>NZ_JANUFI010000001.1:0-4588025 GCF_024807915.1 Enterobacter sp. SLBN-59 | reverse complement strand
TCAGCGGGAAAACAGGCGCGTTTTGCTCATCAGCCAGGCAATGACAAGAAACACGCACATCTGCTGAAGCAACAGCAGCACCAGATTAAACTCGTACATACTCAAAACCGCACACGCTAAAAACGCGTAACATACACTGATGCGGGTTTACTTTCTTTGAAGCATCCCAAAAAAGCGCAAAATCGTGCCCGTTATCACACCTTTTTCTGAATATCGCGCATGCTTCGCATTGTTTGTTCAAAAATCAATCAATCCTTCCTGGTTCGCCAAAGTGGGTCTACAGTTAAGCTGGGAACGCGTAAGCCAGGGGGCGAATATGGCGCTTTACACGATAGGTGAAGTGGCACTCCTTTGTGATATCAATCCCGTTACCCTACGGGCGTGGCAGCGACGGTATGGATTGCTTAAACCGCAGAGGACCGACGGTGGGCATCGCCTTTTCAATGAGGCCGACATCGATCGTATCCGCGAAATTAAAAGCTGGATCGACAACGGAGTGCAGGTCGGCAAAGTGAAGTCCCTGCTGAGCCATGACGACCCGGACACGCAACACCTCTGGCGCGAACAACAGGAAACCCTGCTGCGGCTTCTGCAGGCGGGGAATCTTCAGCGCCTGCGCGCATGGATAAAAGAGCAGGGCCGCGACTATCCGGCACAGACGCTGATCTCCCATCTTTTCATTCCGCTCCGTCGACGTCTGCAATGCCAGCAGTCCACCCTGCAGGCGCTGCTCAGCATACTCGACGGGGTGCTGATCAACTATATTGCCGTCTGCCTTGCCTCAGCGAAGAACAAAGCCGGAAAAGATGCGCTGGTGGTCGGCTGGAACGTGCACGATACCACCCGCCTGTGGCTGGAAGCGTGGATTGCGACCCAGAAGGGCTGGCGCGTGGATGTCCTGGCGCACTCGCTGGCGCAGCTTAAGCCCGAGTTTTTCGACGGTCAGACCCTGCTGGTCTGGTGTGGAGAAGTGCCGTCCGCCACGCAGCAGCAGCTGCTGACGGAATGGAGAGAGAATGGTTACCCGGTTTATTCCCTTGGCCCGGATGAGCCATAACGGCATTTAATGGTTCATTAACAGCTGCGCTTCACCGTATAATTGTTCCGTTAACAACAGGAGCACATGATGAAGGCAACCAAACTGGCCATTATTACCCTTTTTGTCCTGATGGCCGTGAGCGGTATCGGCGGCGTGATGCTGGCAGGATACTCGTTTATTGTTCGCGGCGGTGTCGGCTGAGGTACAGCGCCAGCCGCTCAAAAAGGCGATCGACGACGATTGCCGCCAGCGCGACCAGCACCGCCCCCTGCACAATGTAAGCCGTATTAAACCCGCTCAGGCCGATAATAATCGGCGTTCCCAGCGTATTGGCACCGACCGTAGACGCAATGGTCGCCGTCCCGATGTTAATAATCACCGACGTGCGGATCCCGGCAATGATAACCGGTGCCGCAAGCGGCAGTTCAACCTTGCGCAGCCGCTGGCCGCGACTCATCCCCATCCCTTCAGCCACGCTTAGCACCGATGCCGGTACCGCCGCGAGGCCCGCCAGCGTGCCCTGCAGAACCGGCAGTACGCCGTATAAAATCAGCGCAATAATGGCGGGCTGCTGGCCAAAGCCCATCACCGGAACCGCTATCGCCAGCACCGCCACCGGGGGAAACGTCTGACCAATGGCCGCTATTGTCTCTACCAGCGGACGAAACTCCTTGCCCGCGGGCCGCGTAACCGCGATGCCTGCCCCTACCCCCAACACAACCGCGATGACGCTTGAAAGCGCCACCAGCCAGAGATGCGCCAGGGCGAGATTAATAAAGCTTTCCTGCTGATAAACCGGCCGCGGCAGCCCCGGAAAAAGGGCGTTAAACAGCGCCGCGCTGTGGGGCATCAGAAACAGTAAGGCGACAAAGAGCGCTACCAGCCAGAGGAGCGGATCACGCAGTGCCTTCACGCGTCACCTCCCCGGCCAGCAGATCGCGAAAATGTAAGGTTCCGCACGGCGCCCCGCGCGAGTCCGAGACGGGCAATACCTCGCACTGCCGCGCGACAAACGCCGAGAGGGCATCCCGCAGGCTCATCTGCGCCTGTAGAGGTTCGCCGCTCACCGGTACCTCCTCCCGACGCATATAGTCGCTGACCGTCCGCAGGGAGAGCAGCCTCACGCCCAGCTCGCTGCGGCCAAAAAACTCGCGCACAAAGTCGTTCTTCGGCCATGTTAATAGCTCAAGCGGCGAGCCCTGCTGCACCACTTCGCCATGATCCATCAGCACCAGATGGTCGGCCAGGCGCAGAGCTTCATCAATATCGTGCGTCACGAGAACGATCGTCCGTCCGAGAATGCGGTGAATGCGGGTCATCTCCGCCTGCAGTGCCCCGCGCGTAACCGGATCCAGCGCGCCGAAGGGTTCATCCATCAGCAGCACCTGGGGGTTGGCCGCCAGCGCGCGCGCCACGCCCACGCGCTGTTGCTGGCCTCCGGAAAGCTGGTGAGGATAACGATCGCGCAGCGCGGGCTCCAGCCCCAGGAGCGACATGAGTTCATCCACCCGGTCGGCGATTTTCACCCGCGACCATTTCTCCAGCTGCAGCACGGTGGCGATGTTCTGCGCCACCGTCCAGTGCGGAAACAGGCCGATAGACTGAATGGCATAGCCCATCCGGCGGCGCAGCTCCAGCACCGGCAGGCTGCGGATCTCTTCCCCGGCAAAGCGGATCAGCCCGCTGTCGTGCTCAACCAGGCGGTTGATCATCTTCAGGGTGGTGGATTTTCCCGAGCCCGAGGTGCCAATCAGCACGGAAAACGCCCCCTCGGCAAAGTTCAGGTTCAGGTGGCTCGCCGCCGGGCGACCGGCAAAGGTTTTACTGACATCATGAAATTCAATCATTGGCTCTTCTCCTGAGCAGCGCGAGCCATAAGGCAAACAGCGCGTCGACGACAACCGCCAGCGCAATCGTAGGCACCACGCCCAGTAACACCAGATCGAGGGCACTGCTGAGCAGCCCCTGGAACACCAGCGCGCCAAAGCCGCCCGCCCCAATCAGCGCCGCAATCACCGCCATGCCGACGGTTTGTACCGCCACCACCCGCAGGCTGCGCAGCAGCAGGGGCAGCGCCAGCGGGAGCTGAATTTTCCAGAAACACTGCCGCGCGCTCATCCCCATCGCATGGGCGCTTTCAAGCACATCCGGCGCGACCTGGCCCAGACCCGCGACCACGCCGCGCACCAGCGGCAGCAGCGCATACAGCACCAGCGCGATAAGCGCGGGCGTTAACCCCGTTCCGGCTATGCCGAGCGTTCCCAGCACCGGAAATGACTTCACCAGCCCCGCCAGCGGGGCAATCAGCAGGCCAAACAGCGCGACGGAAGGGATGGTCTGGATCACGTTGAGCACGGCAAAGACCCCACCCTGGCGTGAAGGATGACGATAGCACCACATGCCGAGCGGTATCCCGATCAGCAGAGCCGGGATCAGCGTGCCAAAAAGGATCGTCAGGTGTTGCGCCAGGGCATCATCAAACACCTCCTGACGGTTGGCGTACTCTTTCAGCAGCGAGAGATTGTTCAGCTCACCGCTGAACAGCAGGAACAAGGGAATGCACCATATCTGCGCGTTGAGCACCCAGCGCCAGACGGCGCTGGAGATGAGTCGACGAATGGCGTCGCTGCAAACCAGCAGACACAGCGCCAGCCACAGCCAGAGGCCGCTGCCCACCGTGGTTCTCGCCAGCGGACTTTCCGCTGACGCCATATGCGTCGCCGCCTGCCCGGCCCCCCAGAACAGGATGATAAACAGCCCTTCAGCGAGGAGCAGCGTCAGCCACTGCGCCGTGCGCCCTTGCCAGAATGAAAGAGCAACCCACGCGGCCAGCGCCGCCGTCAGCCACCACGGCGTAAAGGACCAGACGTCCCAGAGAGAGCGCCCCTCCCCTGACATCAGGCGGTTAGGGGCGACATTCACAAACGGCAGCGCGACCGCCGCGATGGCCACGCAGGCCAACAGCAGCAGTACGCGGTTATGACATTTTATTGGCACAGCCCTTTCCCGTTACTTCACAAGCCCTTGTTGTTTCAGGAAGTCGGCGGCCACTTTTTTGGCATCCAGCCCCTCGACGGCAATGCTGGCATTCAGCTGTTGCAGCGTTTTTTCATCCAGTTTTTCGAAGACCGGCTTGAGCCATTCTGCAATATCCGGATAGGCTTTCAGCACCGCCTCCCGCACGACCGGGGTCGGGGCGTAAATCGGCTGTACGCCTTTTGGATCGGTCAGGGTTTGCAGGCCGAGCGCCGCCACCGGGCCGTCGGTGCCGTAGGCCATTGCCGCGTTAACGCCGGAAGTTTGCTGCGCCGCCGCCTTAATGGTTACCGCCGTATCCCCGCCCGCCAGCGAGAGCAGCTGCGCCTGGTCGAGCTTGAAGTCGTAGGCTTTTTCAAACGCCGGGAGCGCGTCAGGACGCTCGATAAACTCCGCGGACGCTGCCAGCTTAAAGTCGCCCTTCTCTTTCAGATAGCGGCTGAGATCCGCCAGAGAGGTCAGCTTACCTTTCTCCGCCACGTCCTTGCGAACGGCGATAGTCCAGGTGTTGTTGGCCGGGGCCGGCGTCAGCCAAACCAGCTTGTTCTGTTCCGCGTCGAGTTTTTTGACTTTCTCATACCCGGCTTTGGCGTTTTTCCATGCCGGATCGTTTTCATCTTTGAAGAAGAATGCCCCGTTGCCGGTGTATTCCGGATAGATATCCAGCTCGCCGGAGGTGATCGCCCCGCGCACGACGGGCGTAGTGCCGAGCTGAACTTTATTGACGGTTTTCACGCCGTGGCTTTCCAGCACCTGCAAAATAATATTGCCGAGCAGCGCGCCTTCGGTATCGATCTTTGAGCCCACTTTTACCGGCTCCGCCGCCTGTAACGGCAGGCTTAGCGCCGCCAGCAGCACCGCAGATCCCAACATCCCCTTTGCAATCGTCATTCCGCTATCCTCATTTTTTTATCGCCTTTTTCAGAGGCTTGAGAGAAAAGCGTAGCTTAAAACAGCGGATTTACCCGGCAAAATGCCTTTTTAGCATAACGTAAGACGCATCCCCCGGAAGCCGGGGGATGCAAAGGAGGGAAGGTTACAGCAGCTCGAACTCGCCTTTATTCACGCGGGCGGAATCCACCCCGATAAAGACGTTAAACTTGCCTGGCTCCGCATCGTATTTCATCTGCTGGTTCCAGAACTTCAGCGCCTCAACGTCAATCGGGAAGCTGATGGTTTGGGTTTCGCCAGGCTTCAGATTGACCTTCTCGAAGCCGCGCAGCTGCTTAACAGGACGGCTCATCGACGCAGTCACATCCTGCACGTACATCTGAATCACCGTTGCCCCTTCGCGCTTGCCGGTGTTGGTCACCTCAACGCTGGCGGTAACTTTGCCGTCACGCTTCAGGGTCGGCGCCGACATTTTCACGTTAGAAACCTTGAAGGTGGTGTAGCTCAGGCCGTAACCAAACGGATACAGCGGGCCGTTAGCTTCGTCGAAGTAACGGGACGTGTACTTGTTCGGCTTGTCGGCGTTATACGGGCGACCGGTGTTCAGGTGGCTGTAGTAGACCGGGATCTGCCCGACGGAGCGCGGGAAGGACATCGGCAGCTTGCCCGACGGGTTGTAATCACCAAACAGCACGTCGGCGATGGCGTTACCGCCTTCGGTACCGGCGAACCAGGTTTCCAGAATGGCGTCAGCCTGCTGGTCCTCTTTCACCAGCGCCAGCGGACGACCGTTCATCAGTACCAGCACCAGCGGCTTGCCGGTGGCTTTCAGGGCGGCGATCAGATCGCGCTGGCTCTGCGGAATGGTGATGTCGGTACGGCTGGAGGCCTCGTGCGCCATACCCTGCGCTTCGCCCACGACCGCGACAACCACGTCAGACTGTTTCGCGGTATTCACCGCCTCGTCGATCATCTCCTTCGGCGTGCGCGGATCGACCTTCACCGCTTCCTCGTACTGGTTGAGGAAGGTGACGATGTCTTTATCGTTGGTGACGTTCGCCCCTTTGGCGTACACCACTTTCGCGTTATCACCCACGGCACTCTTAATCCCGGTCAGCACGGTCACGGACTGGTCGGCCACGCCTGCGGCAGACCAGCTGCCCATCACGTCGCGCTTGCTGTCGGCCAGCGGGCCCACCACGGCAATGGTGCCGGATTTTTTCAGCGGCAGCGTGTCGAGGCGGTTTTTCAGCAGCACCAGGCTTTCGCGCGCCACGTCACGCGCTTCTTTGCGGTGCAGGCGGCTTTCGGCGTTGGTATCTGCCGGGTCAGAATCCTTCGGCCCAAGATGACTGTACGGATCGTTAAACAGACCCATGTCGTATTTCACGTTCAGCACGTGGCGCGCGGCATCGTCCAGCTCCGCCATCGTGACCTTGCCGCTCTTCACCAGCCCCGGCAGGTATTTGCTGTAGTACTCGTCGCTCATGCTCATGTTGATGCCCGACTTGAGCGCCACGCGCACCGCGTCTTCCGGATCGGAGGCGGTACCGTGTTTAATCAGCTCTTTAATCGCGCCGTGGTCGGAAACGGTGATGCCTTTAAAACCCCACTGGTCGCGCAGCACGTCTTTCAGCAGCCATGAATCGGACGTCGCAGGCGTGCCGTTCAGCGAGTTCAGCGCCACCATCACCGCGCCGCTGCCCGCATCCAGCCCTGCCTTGTACGGCGGCATGTAGTCGTTGAACAGGCGCTGCGGGCTCATGTCGACGGTGTTGTACTCTTTCCCGCCCTCCACTGCGCCATAGGCCGCGAAGTGTTTGACGCTGGTCATCACCGAGTAGCGATCCGCCGGGCTTTTGCCCTGCATCGCTTCCACCATGGTTTTACCCATCGTGGAGGTTAAATACGTATCTTCACCAAAGCCTTCCGAACCGCGGCCCCAGCGTGGATCGCGCGAGACGTCCACCATTGGCGCCCAGGTCATGTTCAGGCCGTCGTCCGCCGCTTCATAAGCCGACACGCGCCCGACGGTTTTCACCGCGTCGAGGTTAAAGGAGGAGGCTAAACCGAGGCTAATCGGGAAAACGGTACGCTGGCCGTGCACCACGTCATAGGCAAAAAACAGCGGAATTTTCAGGCGGCTGAGATCCATCACCTGATCCTGCATCTTGCGGATATCCTGGCGGGTGACGGTATTAAAGATGGCCCCTACCTGCCCGTCTTTGATCATCTCGCGGATGGCCTCTTTCGGGTTATCCGGACCGACGCTGATAAGACGCAGCTGGCCGATTTTCTCATCGACCGTCATTTTCTTGAGCAATTCAGTGACAAACGCGTCCCGTGCTTCAGGCGTGAGCGGGTGATTACCAAACAAATCCTCTGCCAGCGCAGGTTGCAGCGCCAGGCTGACGGCGACACCTACAGAACATAGCCATTTCATGTCGTTTTACTCTCTCATCAATAACCGCCGGACGATCTCGGCCATACCGTGCGAAAAGCGCAGTGTGCCACAAACCCTCGAAACGTTGCAGGGTTATTCTCTGATTTTTCTCGTGAATACTCGACCGCTTAACAGTTAATCGCGCTATGCTTTACAGCGAGAAATTTGCCCCACCACAAGGAGTGGAAGATGACTTCTGTTCGAACAAACGATAACACGACTTTTATTAACGAACTGTCGCGCCTGGTTGGCTCCTCTCACCTGCTTACCGACCCGGCCAAAACCGCCCGCTACCGCAAAGGTTTCCGCTCCGGTCAGGGCGAGGCGCTGGCGGTGGTCTTCCCCGGCACGCTGCTGGAGCTGTGGCGCGTCCTGAGCGCCTGCGTCGCCGCCGACAAGATTATTTTAATGCAGGCCGCCAATACCGGTCTGACCGAAGGCTCCACGCCGAACGGCAACGATTACGATCGCGACATCGTGATTATCAGCACCCTGCGCCTCGACAAGCTGCACCTGCTGGATAAAGGCGAGCAGGTGCTCGCGTTCCCCGGCACGACGCTCTACTCCCTGGAAAAAGCGCTTAAGCCGCTGGGCCGTGAGCCGCACTCGGTGATTGGCTCCTCCTGCATTGGCGCCTCGGTGGTCGGTGGGATCTGCAACAACTCCGGCGGCTCGCTGGTGCAGCGCGGCCCGGCCTACACCGAGATGTCGCTGTTTGCCCGTATTGACGAAAACGGCAAGCTGACGCTGGTGAACCATCTGGGAATCGATCTCGGCGCGACGCCGGAACAGATCCTCAGCAAGCTCGACGACGATCGCGTGAAGGACGAAGACGTGCAGCACGACGGTCGTCATGCGCACGATCACGACTACGTGACCCGCGTGCGGGATATCGACGCCGATACGCCGGCGCGCTACAACGCCGACCCGGACCGCCTGTTTGAATCCTCCGGCTGCGCCGGGAAGCTGGCCGTGTTTGCCGTACGTCTGGATACCTTCCCGGCGGAGAAAAAGCAGCAGGTGTTTTACATTGGTACCAATCAGCCTGAGGTTCTGACCGAAATTCGTCGTCATATTCTGGGCGAATTTACCCATCTGCCTGTGGCGGGCGAGTACATGCACCGGGACATTTACGACATCGCCGAGCGTTACGGCAAAGATACGTTCCTGATGATCGACAAGCTCGGCACCGACAAAATGCCGTTCTTCTTCACCATGAAGGGCCGCACCGACGCGATGCTGGAGAAGGTGTCGCTGTTCAAACCCCACTTCACCGACCGCTTTATGCAGAAGCTGGGCAACGTTTTCCCGGCGCATCTGCCGGAGCGAATGAAAACCTGGCGCGATAAGTACGAGCACCACCTGCTGCTGAAAATGGCCGGGGACGGAATTGCCGAAGCGCAGTCCTGGCTGACCGAATTCTTCAAAAACGCCGAAGGGGATTTCTTTGCCTGTACGCCTGAAGAGGGCAGCAAAGCGTTCCTGCACCGTTTTGCCGCCGCAGGCGCCGCCATCCGTTATCAGGCGGTGCATTCAGAAGAGGTGGAAGATATTCTGGCGCTGGATATCGCCCTGCGACGTAACGATACCGAGTGGTTTGAGCACCTCCCGCCGGAAATCGACAGCAAGCTGGTGCATAAGCTCTATTACGGCCACTTTATGTGTTATGTCTTCCATCAGGATTACATCGTCAAAAAAGGGGTCGATGCGCACGAACTGAAGGAGCAGATGCTCGCCCTGCTGCGTGAACGCGGCGCACAATATCCTGCGGAACATAACGTCGGGCATCTTTATAAAGCCCCTGACGCACTTAAGCAGTTTTATCGCGAGAATGACCCTACAAACAGCATGAATCCCGGCATTGGTAAAACAACGCGGAAGAAATACTGGAAAGAGAGCGCGGACGCGGAGCAGCGCGTAACGCAAGCGTCTGATTAATTCCTATAGCCAAATTTGAGAGATTGTTTAGCGCGCCTTAATCGTAATAGAGTAACCGTCTGACGCCGGAGGAACGTTTCTCCGGCTTTCTATAACGAGGAGCAGGCACATCATGTCGGCTGTTGATGTTTTATCCGAGACCGAACTGGAAGTGCGCGATGCCCTTCCCGATGATGTGCATGCCATCGCCGCCATCTATGCATGGCATGTGCTGCACGGGCGCGCGTCATTTGAAGAAGTCCCCCCTACCATCGACGAAATGCGTCAGCGTATGAAAAGCGTGGCTGAGAGCGGTTTGCCGTGGCTTATCGCGCTGTATCGCGGCATCGTGGTGGGCTACTGCTACGCCACGCCTTACCGCCCGCGACACGCCTACCGCTATACCCTGGAAGAGTCGATTTACGTGGATGCCAGCATAACCGGGCGCGGTTTTGGCTCGGCATTAATGGATGCGCTGATCGCCCGCTGCGAGCAAGGCCCGTGGCGGCAGATGATTGCCGTTGTGGGCGATGGCAACAATAATGCCGGCTCGCTGCGGCTGCATAAAAAGCACGGCTTCGTGATTGTCGGTCAGCTGCGCAGCGTAGGCTATAAAAAAGGTGACTGGCGGGATACGGTGATTATGCAGCGCTCGCTCAACGATGGGGACTGGACGCTGCCGGAATAAACGCAAAACGGTAACCTGGGTTACCGTTTTTAGTGTTTTCTCCCTCTCCCACAGGGAGAGGGTCGGGGTGAGGGCATCAGCGCGCACAAACGACTCAGTCGTTCTGCGCCGTCGCCATCTGTTCCGCTTTCTGCTTTTTATACGTCAATGCTGCGGCCGGAACGGGCTGCACTTTCCCGGTTTCAATCCAGGTACGCAGGCGGCTCGCGTCCGCGAAGTGGGTATATTTGCCGAAGGCATCCATCACCACCAGCGCCACCGGCTTACCGTTAAACACGGTGCGCATCACCAGACAGTGTCCTGCCGCGTTGGTAAAGCCGGTTTTGGTTAACTGAATATTCCAGTTATCGCGGTATACCAGATGGTTAGTGTTGCGGAACGGCAGCGTATAGGCCGGGTTCGCAAAGGTCGCCATCTCTTCACGGGTGGTGCTGAGCTGACCAATCAGCGGATACTGTTTGCTGGCAATCAGCAGTTTCGTCAGATCGCGGGCCGTGGAGACGTTGTTGATCGACAGACCCGTCGGTTCAACATAATGCGTATTGGTCATCCCCAGCGCTTTGGCTTTCGCGTTCATCGCGCGGATAAAGGCGTCATAGCCGCCCGGATAGTGGTGCGCCAGGCTCGCCGCCGCACGGTTTTCAGACGACATCAGCGCCAGCAGCAGCATATTTTTACGGCTGATTTCACTGTTCAGCCGCACGCGAGAGTAGATCCCCTTCATCTCCGGCGTGTGGCTGATATCCACTTTCAATTTTTCGTCCAGCGGCAGATGTGCATCAAGCACCACCATCGCGGTCATTAATTTGGTAATCGAGGCGATCGGGCGCACCAGGTCCGGATGGCTGGCGTAGATCACCTTATTGGTGTTGAGATCGACAATCATCGCGCTGCCGGACGCAATTTGCGGCTGAGCAGCAGCGGCGGTCACCGCGGGCGTTTTAGCGACGGCCGGCACGGCAGCGGACGCACCCAGCAACAGCGCCAGGCTAAGTAAAGAGACTCGGAATTTCAGCATGGTGAGACTTCTGATAATTATTCACGCACGTCATGACGTACACCGCCTGTATCAACGGATAAACACAGGCTGGCTTCGGCATCATAGCGGTCACCGGGCGTTGTCGCCAGCGGATAATCGTGAACAGATGCTGCATTGCTGGCATTTACGCCAGCAATGCAGTGAACTCAGAAGAGACGGTATCCGTAACCCCAAAGAATAACCGTCAGCGCCAGTAGCGCCTCCAGTACCAGCACCCCGATAGCGAGTGTTGAACTGGAAAAACTCAGGCCTTCTTCTTTATTGATATTCAGGAAGGTTGGAACCCCCAGATACAGCAGATACCCGGTGTAAAAGAGGGCAATGGTACCGATCAGCGCGCACAGCCAGACCAGTGGATAGAGCGCAACAATACCGCTTAAGAACAGCGGGGTCGCGACATATCCGGCAAAAACCATACAGTGCGCCAGCGATGGACGTTGCGGGTAGTTACGCGCCATCCAGTGAATGACGCGCCCCATTATCGCCACACCCGCCAGCATCAGGCCATAAAAAACAATGGCCAGATAGAGCCCGGTAAACCAGGAAAGCTGAACCACGGTGCCATCACCGAAGTTCCAGCCGATTTGTGTTGTTCCGATAAAAGCGCATATTACCGGCACCGCAGCCATCAGCAGCACATGGTGCGTGTAATGATGCGAGACCGTCTCGTTCTCACTTTTAATGACATGCATTTCACGATCGGGATGGGAGAAAAGTCCCCAGACATGGTTCATAGCGCCCCCTTGTTGTCGGCCCGTCAGCGATACCTTAAGTATAATGCAGGCTTTAGATTATTTTCTGTACAGTGGGAAATTTCCGTTGATTTCCCCGCTGTTGATTCATGGGGTATATGATTAAACGAGGTAAGCAGAGGGAGATAACATTTACGTAATGGATATTAACGCACTCATTGAACAATATGGATATGCCGCGCTGGTCGTCGGTAGCGTGGCAGAAGGTGAAACCATCACGCTGTTAGGCGGCGTCGCCGCGCATCAGGGATTGCTGAAATTCCCGCTGGTCGTCGCTGCGGTCGCGCTTGGCGGAATGATTGGCGATCAGCTGCTCTACTTTCTCGGGCTGCGCTTCGGGCCCACGCTGCTTAAGCGTTTCGCAAAGCATCAGAAGAAAATCCGCCGCGCTCAACGGCTCATTCAACGTCATCCCTATCTGTTCGTCATCGGCACGCGCTTTATGTATGGCTTTCGCATTATCGGGCCGATACTGATTGGCGCCAGCCATCTGCCGCCAAAAATTTTCCTGCCGCTCAATGTTCTTGGTGCGATTGCCTGGGCGCTGATCTTTACGACGCTCGGCTACGTAGGGGGCGAAGTGATTGGCCCGTGGCTGCATAATCTCGACCAGCACCTGAAGCACTGGGCGTGGCTGATTCTGGTGGTGGTGGCGGTGATTGGGGTCAGGCTGTGGCTGAAGCATCGGGAAAAGACGCGGGATGAGGAGTGAGTGCGGTCTCCTCCCCTCACCCCGGCCCTCTCCCAAAGGGAGAGGGTGTTTTTAGTTCCCTCTCCCTTTGGGAGAGGGTTAGGGTGAGGGAAAACTACCCCTCCGGCTTAAACTGCGGGTTCGCCAGCATAAAGCCCCCGTCGACAATAAACGATTGCCCCGTCGTGTAGCTGGCGTCGCTGTCGCACAGCCATGCCACCAGGCTGGCTATCTCTTTGGTGCGGCCCGGCCGCGCCAGCGGGATTTCCGGCATTGAGCCTTCCTTCACTTCGCTGTCGTCCATGTCGTTCATCGGTGTGGCAATGGCGCCCGGCGCGACGGCGTTCACCAGAATGTTGTGCTTAACCAGTTCCATCGCCATGGATTTGGTTAACCCGCCGAGCGCGTGTTTTGCCGCCGTGTAGGCGCTGGCCTCCGGCAGCGGCGTGTGCTCGTGCACCGAGGTGATATTCACAATCCGCCCCCCTTCCCCCTGCTTCACCATCTGCCGGGCGGCAATCTGCGAACAGAGAAACGCGCCGTCTACGTCGACGGTGAAAATGTTCCGCCAGTCGTCAAACGGCATCTCAAGGAACGGCGCTTTGGTCATCGCTCCGGCATTGTTAACCAGCACGTCCAGCCGACCAAAACGCGCAATCAGCGTTTCAATAGCCTTTGCGCCTTCCGGCAGCGCGCTTAAATCAAGATGGATAGCCTCTGCGCGCTGCCCCTGCGCTTCAACTTCGCGGCAGGTTTCCAGCGCCCCTTTTTCATCCGAGTGCCAGGTGACGCCAATATCAAACCCGCGCTCTGCGAGCATCAGCGCCGTGGTTTTACCAATCCCGGAATCCGATGCGGTCACTATCGCTACTCTGGTCATACTCACCTCCTGAAAAACTGCAAAGAGGTAAGTATAGATAATGACCTTTTTTAGCCATGATGATAGCCGCCGCCCAGCGCCGAGGTGAGCTGCAGCGTGGCGTCGACATACTGGCCTTTCAGCAACAATCCGGCGAGGTCTTCCCTGAGGGCCGGGATCCTGGCTTCACTGACCCGCGAGCCCGCAACGATCCCCGCGCTGAAGCGCGCCTGCGCCAGCGCCACAACCCGCGCCGCATCTTTTTCGACCTGCTGCTGATGGCGGTTCTTCGCCGTCAGCGTTTCGACTTCGCTGGCCGTGCGCGCCACCTGATTGACCGCTTCGACCACCGCTTTGTTGTAGTTCGCGACCGAGAGATTGTTCTGCGCCTGGGCGATATCCAGGCTGGCGTTCAGCCTGCCGCTGTCGAAGATCGGCAGCGTCAGCCCGGCGGTCACGCCCATCTGCTGCGCTGAAGCGCGAAACAGATCGCTCAGATGGAGGGCATCCTGCTGTAAGAACGCCATCAGGTTCACGTCAGGATAGAAAGCCGCTCTGGCGGCCTCCACCTCGCTCATGGAGGCTTCGATATACCAGTGCGCCTCCTGAAGATCCGGACGGCGTGCAAGCAGTTCATAACCGAGCGTCGGCGGTAGCGCGGCGTCAACCGTCGGCAGCGCATGCCGCGTAAGCGTTACGGAGGAAGAATTCGTCAGCGCGACCAGACGCGCCTCAACGGCTTTCATCTTCCCGTTGACTTCTGCCAGCTGTTCTTCGGTTTTGTTGGCGTCGATATCGGTTTCCACCCCTTCAACGGACGAGGTGATCCCGTGCTGATACAGTTCGCGGTCGGCGCCGATAATATTGTCCTGCTCATGTTTGATCTGCGCGAGAAGCTCCCCCGCTGCGGCCTGAGTTTGCCACTCCCAGTAGAGCCGCGCCACGCTGCTGGCCAGCAGCTGGCGGGTCTGCTCCAGCTCCGCTTTTTGCGCATTCACTTTGCCAATCCGGGCCTCGACCCGGGCGCGATTTTTTCCCCACAGATCGAGATCCCAGCCTGCGGTCAGCCCAAAGGTGCCGTTGGTGTACCACGGCCCGGTGGTGCCTGCAGCCGGGTCGGTAAGGGCGAAAGGCCCCATCAGCCCTTCGGCGGACATTTTCTGGCGTTCCGCATCGGCGGAAAAATCAATCTGCGGACCGTCAGCGGCCATTGCGGCTTTGGCCTGGGCTTCGGCAAGCGTAATGCGCTGACGGGCAATCTGCATATCCGGCGCATCGCTCAACGCTTTCGCAATCAGCCCGTTAAGCTGGGGATCGTTATACGCTTTCCACCACTCATTCTTCGGCCAGTCCTGATGATTCAGAACCGTATTCACCGACGCCGCAGCGGTTTGCGTTTTAATGGGAGACACCGTGGCATGTTCAGGCGCACAGGCTGCCAGAATAAAAGCGAAGGGTGAGCTCAGAGATAAAATAAGAGAACGTTTCATGACGCCATACACTCAAAAAAAATAAAGGCGCACGTTACGCTCGATATCGTTCATTTTTTTAGTAACGCGTGGCAATCCGCAAATTGTCATACATTTTAATACCCGGAAATTTATTCCCAAAGAGAATGATTAAATTCAATGCATTCACGCCAAATATAAATACGCTGCTACACTTATTCAGGACATACATGAGCGGGAGAAAGGAATGAAAATATTACTGTGGGTTATTTTAATTATATTTCTGATAGGGCTCTTAGTGGTTACCGGCGTATTCAAGTTGATTTTCTGATCTATTTGCCCGGCTCAGATCCGGGCAACGTCATTAATATCAGACTTTCAGCGAAGCCCCTTTCGTGGCAATCACCTCTTTATACCAGTAGAAACTTTTCTTACGGCTGCGCGCCAGCGTGCCGTTACCGCTGTCATCGCGATCGACGTAAATAAAGCCGTAGCGCTTGGAGAGTTCAGCTTTAGACGCGCTCACCAGGTCGATTGGCCCCCAGCTGGTATACCCCATCACCTCAACGCCGTCGTCAATGGCTTCACGCACCTGCACCAGGTGGTCGTTAAGGTAGCTGATGCGATAGTCATCCTGCACCACGCCGTTCGCATCCGGTTTATCTTTCGCCCCGAGGCCATTTTCCACGATAAACAACGGCTTCTGATAGCGATCCCAGAGCACGTTTAACAGGGTACGCAGGCCGATGGGGTCAATCTGCCAGCCCCATTCGGAACTTGCCAGATGCGGGTTTGGCACCATGCTCAGGATATTGCCGCGCGCCTGCTGGTTGAGGGCCTCATCCGCGGTAACGCAGCCCGTCATGTAATAGCTGAACGAGATAAAATCGACGGTCGATTTCAGCGCCTCGCGGTCGTCATCCGTTACCTCAAGCTGAATACCATTGTCGCGGAAGAAGCGCTGCATATACCCCGGATAGGCGCCACGGCACTGCACGTCGCCAAAGAATTGCCACGCGCGGTTTTCCTGCAGCGTCTCCAGAACATCTTCCGGCTTGCAGGTCAGCGGGTACATCAGGCCACCCAGCAGCATGTTGCCGATTCTGGCATCCGGGATAATCTCGTGGCAGGCCTTCACGGCCAGCGCGCTGGCCACCAGCTGGTGGTGGATCGCCTGGTACACCTCACCTTTGCTGCTGGTTTCAGGCAGGCCCACGCCGGTCATCGGCGCGTGCAGAGACATATTGATCTCGTTGAAGGTCAGCCAGAGCTTCACCTTCTCCTTGTAGCGCGCAAACACGGTGCGGGCGTAGCGCTCGAAGAACCCAATGGTCTGGCGGCTGCCCCACCCGCCGTACTGCTTCACCAGCCCCCACGGCATTTCGTAATGCGAGAGCGTTACCAGCGGGGTAATGCTGTGCGCGGCCAGCTCGTCAAACAGCTGGTCGTAAAACGCCAGCCCCGCTTCGTTAGGCTGCAGCTCGTCGCCGTTCGGAAAAATGCGGGTCCAGGCAATGGAGACGCGCAGGCAGCTAAAGCCCATCTCAGCGAACAGTTTGATGTCTTCCGGGTAGCGGTGATAGAAGTCGATGGCGACGTCCTTGATGCCGCTGTCGCCCGCCACGCGCTCAACCACCGGGCCGAAGACACCCTGCGGCTGAACGTCCGAGGTGGACAGCCCTTTCCCCTCCTCCAGATACGCGCCTTCTACCTGATTCGCGGCAACCGCGCCGCCCCATAAAAAATCGTCCGGGAAAGTTTTCATCACGTTCTCCTGTTATTGATGGCTTACGCTGAGTAACGGCGCACCGGCACTGACGGACGTTGCCGCCACGGTCACCACGTCACGATACTCATCGCTGTTATTGATAATGATCGGGGTCGCCAGGTCGTATCCGGCATCGATAATCGCCTGTCGGTCAAACTCCAGCAGCAGATCGCCGGGCTGCACCCTGTCGCCCACCTTCACGTGGGCGGTAAACGGCCTGCCGTCGAGCTTCACGGTATCGATCCCCACGTGAATCAACACTTCAATTCCGCTGTTGCTGAGCAGGCCGATGGCGTGTTTGGTCTGAAACAGCGAGGCCACCACGCCGGCAAACGGGGCCACCACTTTGTTATCCGAGGGAATAATGGCGGCGCCGCTGCCCAGCAGGCCGCTGGCAAACGTGGTATCCGGCACCTGGTCGAGCGCCAGAACGGTCCCGGTCATCGGGGATAAGACATCGTTTTCCCCTGCCGTAACCGCAGCTTCCGCCTCTGCGCGTCCCGGCATGCCCGCCACCAGCGTCATGCCGCAGCTCAGCACCAGCGCTACCGCGGTGCCGATCACGCCGCCCCACAGCGTGGCGTTTACCCCACCCGGCGGAATCATCTGGGCGATGGTAAAGATATTGGCGAAGCCGAAGGAGTAAACGTGGGTATCGCTGAAGCCGACAATCGCGCCGCCGATAGCCCCCGCCACGCAGCCAAAGATAAACGGACGACGCAGCGGCAGGTTTACGCCATACACAGCGGGTTCGGTGATACCGAAAATCCCTGCCGTAACGGACGACCCGGCCAGCATTTTCTGACGGGCATCGCGGGTACGCAGGAAGATCCCCAGCGCCGCCCCCACCTGGCCAAACACCGCGGGCAATAGCATTGGCAGCATGGAGTCATGCCCCAGCACCGCCAGGTTGTTAATCATCAGCGGCACCAGCCCCCAGTGCAGGCCAAAAATAACGCAGACCTGCCACAGCGCGCCCATCGCCGCGCCCGCCAGCCACGGTGCCAGAACGTAAATGCTCTGATAGCCGTTCGCCAGCATCTGGCTCAGCCAGGTCGCCAGCGGCCCGATAACGAGGAAAGTCAGCGGCACGGTCACGCCCAGACAGATCAGCGGCGCGAAGAAGTTTTTCATCGAGGAAGGCAGCAGCCTGGTGCTCTGCTTTTCCAGCCAGCAGCTGACCCACGCGGCGAGAATAATCGGGATCACCGACGAGCTGTAGTTAAACCAGGTGACGGGAATGCCCAAAAAGGCGTCCGATACCGCGCCCGGCTGCTGGCTGGCGTTAAACGCCGCAATCATCATCGGATGGGTGAGCGCCCCGCCGATGACCATGGTAATAAACGGGTTGCCGCCGAATTTTTTCCCGGCGGTATAGCCCAGCACCAGCGGGAAGAAGAAGAACAGCGCGTCGCTGGCGGCGAACCAGATTTTATAGGTGCCGCTCTCGGTGCTGAGCCAGCCGCACACCACCGCCAGCGCCAGCAGCCCTTTCAGAATACCGGACGCGGCCAGAATGCCGATAAACGGGGTAAAGATCCCGGAGACAATGTCAATCAGGCGGCCCAGCAGATTCCCTTTTTCGCCCCTCTCTTCCACGACGGGCGCGTCATCGGTAAGGCCTGCCTCATGGCGCACCGCCTGCCAGACGTCGTGGACGTGGTTGCCAATCACTACCTGAAACTGGCCGCCGCTTTCGACCACCATGATGACGCCCGGTTTTTTCTTCAGCCCTTCCGCATCCGCCCGTTGATTCTCTTTCAGTTTGAAGCGAAGCCGGGTCGCGCAGTGTACAAGACTGACGATGTTCTCTTTTCCGCCAACGTGGCCGAGAATATCCTTCGCTAAAGCCTGGTATTCCATCTCGATTTCCTTACATCCGATGCCTGCAGGCACCTGTTGACTGAGTACAAAAAATAAAAAAACCCGAGAACGACCTTCTGACGAAGGCCGCGCTCAGGTTTTGCCTGCGTGATGCAGTAACAATCCTGTTTTGAGGCTTAGCGCCCCTCTTTTCTCACCCGCTCGATATGAATAGCGAGGAACATAATTTCTTCGGTCGTCAGCTCGCGCTGATAGCTTTTGTTCAGGTGCTGGGCGATTTTCTCGGCGCATTTCCACGCTTTCGCGTAGTTGTCTTTTACTGCCGTATGCAGCGAGACATCGTCATCTTCCACCACGGTGCGGGTCAGCATCCGCTGGGCAAAAAACTTCAGATGAGTGACGAAACGCTGATAGCTGAGCGACTCTTCATCGTACTCAAGCTGCAGCTGATACTTCACCAGCTGCAGGATCTCCTGCATCACCCGCGTCACGTGCATCACTTCCGGCATTTCGCTGTTCAGCTGCGCGGTGACCAGATGCAGCGCGATAAACCCGGCCTCATCCTCTTCCAGCTCGACGTTCAGGCGTCTGGCAATAATGGCCCGCGCCTCCTGCCCTAATTCGAACTCCTTCGGATACAGCCGTTTAATATCCCACAGCAGCACGTTTTTGATGGCCAGCCCGTTCTTCTGCCGCTCAATCGCAAAGTAGCAGTGGTCGGTGAGGGTGATATACAAACTCTCCTGCAGCTTGCCCAGCCGCTGCGCCGCCAGCCCGATGATACGGTCGCAGGTGGTCATCACTTCCAGCGGAATTTGACTCAGCAGCTCGCCAAGTCGACGCACCAGTTCATCGCTTTGTAACGCAAACACCTTTTCAACCAACGCGGTATCCAGCGCTTCGCCGACGCGCTTCTGAAAGGCCAGCCCACGGCCCATCACCACCTGTTCGCGCCCGCGCTCATCCTGAACAACCACCACGTTATTATTGAGTATCTTGGCGATTTTCATCTGAACCCCAGAAACAAAAAAACCTGACCTCCGGCAGATGCCAGAAAATCAGGTTTTGCCTGCCTAAGCAGTAACAATCCAGTTCTGGCACTCTATCAGTTTCATTCATAGCCTCAATGCATCACGCATCAGAAACGTGACGCGGATCGAACTTGCTAGAACGTCACGACAGTTTTCAGCTCCGTCACCCAGGCATCCTGGGTGCGACTGACCCCGCCGGGATGGTGCCAGTACTGAATGCCCGGCTGCAGCTCCAGCCACGACACCGGACGGAAGCGATAATAAAACTCGCCGTTCAGGGAATGGCCCGGCACCGGATGATACGCCGGATTGTTGTCATCGCTAGCGCCGCTCAGGCTGTTCAGATAACGCTGATTGCGGGCGTAGTGGCTGCTCATATCAATCCAGGTCAAGCCAAAGCCAATCCAGTCTTCCGGTCGCGCGTCAAACAGCCCGCGGTAGCGCAGCGAGGCGGCGTAAACCTGGTGCATGTAGTTGGTACTCTGATCCGCAAGGCTCATGCTGAAAGAGGTGCTCAACCCGCGATTCGGGTCATCCTGATGCTGCGTAAGCTGCTGGTTCAGCCCGGCGTACATGAACCAGGTCCGGCTGTGGGTATCAAAGCCGTTCGGGTCCGTCGCGCCCGCACCGCCGGATTTGCCGCGATAAAGATCGGTTTGCGGCGCGTTGGTAAACACCACGCCCAGGTTGTACGCGCCCGGCAGGCCGTTAATCAGCGGACGCGCTTCGATTTCAACCGGCAGTAAAACCCCTTTGCTGCCCTTCGTCGACCAGCTCCACGCGTGGCTGCGGCTGGAGGCCTCGGGATTTTGCTCCATCACGCCGCCCTTCAGGGTCAGCGTCGGCGTTAATTTATACGCAAGCGTGGTGCCCCAGGTGTGAACGTTCCAGTTGTTCCACGTCAGCGAGTTGGCTGACTTCCCGCCGCACTGCGACAGGAGCTGGAAATCACAGGGGATGATTTGATCGAAGGTCTGTACCTTGTTCATCATCCCGATGCGCCAGGTCAGACGCCGGTCGTCAAAGCTGCGGGCAAAGGTCAGCCAGCCCAGACGGGTAATCGACTGCCCGCCCCAGCTCTCCTGGGTCAGGTCGTTAAAGTTGACGCGAGGGTCCTGCACGCGTTTGGTGGTGAGGTCGTCATTGTGGTTACGGTTGACGATGTTCCCTTCGATACGCGCATCCGGGATACCGGTCCAGCGCTCAAGATCCTGGCTGAAGGTCAGCGCAAACTGGTCGATATAGGCCACGTGGGAGTCGTGGTTATAGCCACCGCCTCCGTTCCAGCCAATTTCATTCAGATATCCGAGGTTATAGGTAAAACCGTTATGGTTGAGGATTTTACGTATGCCGAGCATTTCGCCCAGAACAGGCTCCGGAGGAGCTTCAAAGCCTAATACCGTTCCGTTCCAGTCCTGCGCCACCGACAGCGGGGATATCGTCAATAAGGCGAGCGCATAGAGTTTATTTTTATATGCCATGATAACAACCTGTGATTGAGTATTTTGTGCGTAACCGGTCGCAGGAAATTTTTCTATTTCCTGTCGATATTTCATTTTTTTAAAATCAGTAAAAAGCGCTAAGCCAAATTTCTCTCCTGCGTAAACGAGAGGCAAAAAAAAACCTAAGCGCTCCACAGCGAAAATGCTGTGAAACGCTTAGGTTTTGCCTGTTAACCAGTAACAATCCTGCGTTGAAAACAGTGGCACCTTAACACCGTCGCGCCACGTTGAAAACCAGAACGGTTTTCTGGTTTAAAAAAGTGTGAGCAATTTAACGCTTATTATTTTGACTGAATTACCCGGGCAATATCAGACGAAGTCTGCAATGTCCGAATTTCCTGAAATAATCCCAGCGCTTCATCGTACTCTTTGCGTAAATAGCTCAGCCACTGTTTAATTCGCGCGACGTGATACAAACCGGTGTCGCCCTGCTTTTCCAGTCGGCTGTATTTTTGCAGCAGCGTGACGACGTCTGCCCACGGCATTCGCGGCTCGTTATATTTCACCACCCGGCTGAGGTTCGGCACATTCAGGGCGCCGCGACCGATCATCACCGCATCGCAGCCGGTGGCCTTCAGACAGGCCTGCGCGCTCTCGTAGTCCCAGATTTCACCGTTGGCGATGACCGGAATGGTGAGGCGCTTGCGGATCTCACCGATCGCCTGCCAGTTAATGCGCTCGGCCTTGTAGCCATCTTCTTTGGTGCGGCCATGCACCACCAGCTCGGTAGCCCCGGCCTGCTGCACCGCATCGGCGATTTCAAACTGCCGCGCGTCGCTGTCCCAGCCCAGGCGCACCTTCACCGTCACCGGCAAATGCGAAGGCACGGCCTCACGCATGGCTTTCGCGCCGCGGTAAATCAGCTCAGGATCTTTCAGCAACGTCGCCCCGCCGCCGCTGCCGTTCACCAGCTTCGACGGGCAGCCGCAGTTGAGATCCACCCCGTAAGAGCCCAGCTCAACCGCGCGGGCGGCGTTTTCCGCCAGCCATTCGGGATACTGGCCGAGCAGCTGAATACGCACCAGCGTGCCGGAAGAGGTCCGGCTCTGGTTGTGCAGCTCGGGGCACAGGCGGAAGAAGGATTTTACCGGCAACAGCATATCGACCACGCGCAGAAATTCCGTCACGCAGAGATCGTAATCGTTCACCTCGGTCAGAAGCTCGCGCACGAGGGAGTCGAGCACGCCTTCCATTGGGGCCAGTAAAACACGCATAGCAGTACCTGTGAAAAAAGACGCGCTATATTAGCCGCTCTCTATATCGCTGGGAAGCGCTTCTGTTCAGGGAGAAAGTCAGCCGGCGTTGCCCCCACAATGGCGCGAAACGCCGCCGCAAATGCCGCCTGCCCGGAAAACCCCAGCATCCAGGCCACCTGCTTAACCGGGTATCCGTTGGCGAGCAGGTCCAGCGAGGCACAAATCCTTGCGCGCTGTCGCCAGGCCCGGAAGCTAAAGCCGGTATCTTTGATAAAGGCGCGTGAGAATGTGCGTTCAGACATCGCGGCCTGTTCCGCCAGCCTGTCCATCGAAACATCCCAGAGATTGCTGGCAATGATGTCACAGGCAACGCGATGTAACCGCTCATCCACGGGCATCGGTAATTCGGCCGAAATCTGCTGCGCCTCGCTGAGGATTTCGAGCAGCAAAACGGCCATGCTGCGCTGGCTGGCTGGCCGGTATTGCGCACTGAACAGCCCGGCGATCAGCTCTTTGAACAGCGCTGTCGCCATAATCACGTGAACCTCTTCTTTCCGTTTAAAAGATCCGCATTGCGATATCAGCGTGGGGCTAAACCAGACCGCGCGAAGCTCCGTTGCGGATAACACGCTGTAGGTGTGTTCCTGAAAGGGAGGGATCCAGAGCGCGCGCTGTGGCGGTATGACCCAACGCTTATTGCCGGTTTGGACCAGCATCACCCCTTTGATGGCAAACAAGAGCTGCCCCTGTGGATGCCGGTGAGGGGGATCCACTTCGCCGCGCGTATAGCTAATTGCCCCTCTGGACCATCCGATGGCATCGTCATGAATTGGCGTTTTATCGATAACGGTTGGCATTTTACATTCCTCCCTTCCTCTTATGATGCTGCTTGTACACGTAACCGGAGAGAGACGCAATGCACATTCATTTTATCATTCATGAACATTTCGAAGCGCCAGGCGCATATGAAATCTGGGGGAAAAATCGCGGCTGTAGTATGAGCTACTCCAGAGTTTATCAGGGCGATCCGTTACCCGAGGATCTGCAGAGCACAGACTTGCTTATCATTATGGGAGGCCCGCAGTCACCTGCCACCACGCTTAAGGAGTGCCCCTGGTTTGACGCGCAGGCGGAAATGCGGCTCATCGGCCGCGCAATAGAGGCAGGTAAAACGGTGATTGGCGTTTGTCTGGGCTCGCAGCTTATCGGTGAAGCGCTGGGCGCAGCGTTTTGCCATAGCCCGGAAAAAGAGATCGGCAAATTTCCCGTCAGGCTCACAGAGGCAGGCAAGGCGAACCCGCTGTTTGAGGATTTTGGCCACGAGCTGAACGTCGGTCACTGGCATAACGACATGCCAGGGTTGACGCCGCAGGCTAAAGTGCTGGCTTACAGCGAGGGCTGCCCCCGTCAGATCGTGCAATATGGCGAACGGGTTTACGGTTTTCAGTGTCATATGGAACTGACGCCGGAGGTGGTTGAGCTGCTGATTGAACATTCGCAGAACGATCTCCGCCGCGCGGCTGAATTTCGTTTTGTCGAAACGGCGGAAAAACTTCGCTCGCATGATTATCGCGAAATGAATCAGGTGCTGTTTTCTTTTCTGGATAAACTCGCCGCCCAACGCGAGGCCTGACTCAGAGGCATTTCTCTGGCTCGTCACTTCGCCACCGCACGCCCTTTCCTCTAAACTGTAGCCTGCCCCTGTGCGGTGATACCAGACGTTCCATTCTGGAATGTCTGGTATGCTCAAATTTCATGATGTGATCCGTGGCACATTTTTGGGTTTAATTGTATGATGAATGCGTTTCAGCAAGGACTATCACCATGAGCAAATCATTGAACATTATCTGGCAATATCTGCGCGCATTCGTCCTGATTTACGCCTGCCTGTACGCCGGGATTTTCATCGCGTCGCTGCTGCCGATTGTTATTCCCGGCAGCATTATCGGTATGCTGATCCTCTTCGTTTTGCTGGCGCTGCAAATCCTGCCTGCAAAATGGGTCAATCCGGGCTGCTTCGTCCTCATTCGCTATATGGCGCTGCTTTTCGTGCCCATCGGCGTCGGGGTCATGCAGTATTTTGATTTGCTCAAAGCCCAGTTCGGCCCGATTGTGGTCTCCTGCGCGGTCAGTACGCTGGTGGTTTTCCTTGTGGTGAGCTGGAGTTCGCATCTGGTGCATGGCGAACGTAACGTGGTCGGGGAGAAAACAAAAAAATGATGGCCAATATCTGGTGGTCGCTGCCGTTAACCCTGGCGGTGTTCTTCGCCGCGCGCAAGCTTGCCGCACGCTTCAAAATGCCATTGCTGAACCCGCTGCTGGTGGCGATGGTGGTGATTATTCCGTTCCTGCTGCTCACCGGCATTCCCTACGAACGCTACTTTGCCGGCAGCAAAATTTTAAACGACCTGCTGCAGCCTGCCGTTGTGGCGCTCGCCTTTCCTTTATACGAGCAGCTCCATCAGATCCGCGCCCGCTGGAAATCCATCATTACCATCTGTTTTGTGGGCAGCCTGGTGGCGATGATCACCGGCACGTCGGTGGCGCTGTTGATGGGGGCCTCCCCGCAAATTGCCGCCTCTATCCTGCCTAAATCGGTGACCACGCCTATCGCGATGGCGGTCGGCGGCAGCCTCGGCGGGATCCCGGCCATCAGCGCGATGTGCGTCATTTTCGTCGGTATTCTCGGGGCGGTGTTTGGTCATACCCTGCTGAACGGGATGCGTATTCACACTAAAGCGGCACGGGGGCTGTCGATGGGAACAGCTTCCCACGCCCTGGGCACCGCCCGCTGCGCGGAGCTGGATTATCAGGAAGGGGCGTTTAGCTCCCTGGCGCTGGTGATCTGCGGGATTATCACCTCCCTGCTGGCCCCGTTCATTTTCCCGCTGATTCTGGCGGTGATGGGCTAAAATTTGCGATGCGTCGCGCAAATTTCATTTTGATTTCATAAGTTGCATACATAATGAGAAGTGGATCACATATAAAGCCCTGACGGCTCCGTAAACTACCGATCCATTAACCTTTATGAGGCAAACGCCATGCACCCACGTTTTCAAGCTGCTTTCGCCCAGCTTGCAGAGAATTTGCAGTCAGCCCTGGCTCCCGTTCTGGCAGATGCACACTTCCCCGCCCTGCTGACCACGGAGCAGGTCACGATGCTGAAACAAGCAACGGGACTGGACGAAGACGCGCTGGCTTTCGCACTGCTTCCTCTGGCTGCCGCCTGCGCGCGGGCCGATCTCTCCCACTTTAACGTCGGGGCCATTGCGCGCGGCGTCAGCGGAACCTGGTACTTCGGCGGCAATATGGAGTTCCTGGGCGCGACCATGCAGCAAACGGTTCACGCCGAGCAGAGCGCCATCAGCCACGCCTGGCTGCGCGGTGAAAAAGCCCTGAGCGCCATTACCGTTAACTACACCCCCTGCGGCCACTGCCGTCAGTTTATGAACGAGCTGAACAGCGGGCTGCAGCTGCGCATCAACCTGCCGGGCCGCGCGCCGCATACGCTGGGGGATTATCTGCCGGACGCCTTTGGTCCGAAAGATCTGGAGATCAAAACGCTGCTGATGGACGATCAGGACCACGGTTACGCCCTGTCCGGCGATGACCTGAGCCAGGCGGCCATTCGCGCGGCCAACAAAAGCCACACGCCGTACAGCAAGTCCCCGAGCGGCGTGGCGCTGCAGTGCCGCGATGGCCGGATATTTAGCGGCAGCTACGCGGAAAACGCCGCGTTTAACCCAACCCTGCCACCGCTGCAGGGCGCGCTTAACCTGCTGAGCCTGAACGGCTATGACTTTCCGGACATTCAGCGCGCTATTCTGGCAGAAATTGCCGATGCGCCGCTGATCCAGTGGGATGCCACCGCCGCGACGCTTAAAGCGCTGGGCTGCACGACGATTGACCGCGTACTGCTTGCGTAATCCTTCCGGCGGGCAGAAATGCCCGCCAGTTTGCTGAAAAACCCCTCAGTTGAGTCGCTGTTTCTTGCGCTAACCAGGCGGGTAAAGTAGCCTGAGTTAAATTTCATCCACGAACGAGCCATCTCCATGTTAAAGCGCGTTTTTTACAGCCTGTCTGTCCTGGTCGGCATACTGCTGTTGATCGTGCTGGGTCTCGACCGCTGGATGAGCTGGAAAACCGCCCCCTACATCTTTGATGACCTGCAGGACCTGCCCTATCGTCAGGTTGGCGTGGTGCTCGGCACCGCCAAGTATTACCGCACCGGCGTGATCAACCAGTATTACCGTTACCGCATTCAGGGCGCGCTGAACGCCTACAACAGCGGCAAGGTGAACTACCTGCTGCTGAGCGGCGATAACGCGCTGCAAAGCTACAATGAACCGGTGACGATGCGTAAGGACCTGATTGCCGCGGGCGTGGACCCTGCCGATATCGTGCTCGACTACGCCGGATTCCGCACCCTGGACTCCATCGTGCGCACGCGTAAAGTCTTCGATACCAACGACTTCATCATCATTACCCAGCGCTTCCACTGCGAGCGCGCGCTGTTTATCGCGCTGCATATGGGCATTCAGGCGCAGTGTTACGCGGTGCCGTCGCCAAAAGATATGCTGAGCGTGCGCGTGCGCGAGTTCGGCGCCCGTTTTGGCGCCCTGGCCGATCTGTATATCTTCAAACGCGAACCGCGCTTTTTAGGCCCGCTGGTTCCGATTCCGGCGATGCACGAAGTGCCGGAAGACGCGCAGGGTTACCCGGCCGTCACGCCCGAGCAGCTGCTGGATATGCAGAAAAAGGAAAAATAACAGGACCGCCTTTATACTTTCTTTACGCCGGGCCTGACGCTTTTTATCCCCCCTTTACGTCGGCTCTTTTAAGCTGAGTTCACTGCCGCTACGGCTTCGTTGAAGAATAACTATGAACTCAATAATGAATGCGTTTTTCCTCAAAAGTCTCCGCCCGTATTTTAACTTTCCCGGTTTATCACTTCCTGGCGCACTCAATTCCGGTCTCTGGCTTGATGAAAAAATTGACGCCCTGCAGCACAACATTTCAGTGGAAGTGGCAGATTATCTGGAACGCTACCCCCAGACGAAACACATTGACGTTTACCTGAACGATATCAACGGCACGATGCGCGGCAAGCGTCTGTCGGTGGAGAGCATGCTGAGCCTGGAAAAAGGCTGTTATTTTCCCCTTTCGGTCTACTCGATGGATCAGAAAGGAAAAATCGCCGCCCCGCTGCATGATGAGCCGGACCGACTCTGCGTTCCTGTCGCCGGCTCCCTGCGCCCCTGCCCGCAAGATCCGCAGCACAACGCGCAGATCCTGCTGACGATGAAAGACAGCGACGACACCCCCTGCCCGCTTGAGCCGCGCGTGATACTGCAGAACGTGCTGGCCCGCTTCCACCAGCACGGCCTCTTCCCGGTGATTGCCCCGGAAATCGAGTTCTATCTGACGGGGCATGACGATCGGGATCCGCAAAATCAGGGCTGTTTTCACATGGATACTACGACGGCCCATGCGGCACTGTTTGACGAGCTGGAACAGCTGGCGCACCTTCAGCGCATCCCGCTGTCCGGGATCGTGGCGGAAGCCGAGTCTGGTCAGTACGAATTAAACCTGAAGCACAGCCATCGCGTCGTTGAGGTCTGCGATAACGTGCTGGCGCTTCGTCGCCTGACCCGTTACGTTGCCGAAAAGCACGGCCTGCAGGCCAACTTTATGGCGAAGCCTTTCAGCCAGCTGTCCGGCAGCGGTTTGCACTTCCATTTCAGCCTGAACAATCGTCACGGCGAAAACGTCTTTGCTTCTCCGGTGAACGCGCTTAACAGCATGATGCGTTTGTGCATCGCGGGGCAGCTGGCGCTGATGCCCGCCTCTGTCGCCATTCTTGCGCCGGGCGTTAACGCGTTTCGTCGCCTGCGTAAAAACCTGGCGGAGCCCGTATTTAACTCCTGGGGCTATAACACCCGCTCCGCCGCCCTGCGTATTCCCTGCTCGGATGACCGCAACCGTCGTATCGAGTACCGGCTGGCCGGGGCCGATGCCAATCCCTATCTGGTGGCAGCCACTATCCTGACCGGCATGCTGTACGGGCTGGAAAAGACCGACGACGAGGATTTGCCCGAACCGCAGCACGATCGTCCCGAGCTGCCGCTGTTTCAGCAGGAGGCGATTGAGACCTTTGCCCGCTGTCAGTACCTCACCGACAGCCTGGGCGACGCCTTTTCCGAACAGTGGGTCGCCTGCAAGCTCTCTGAACTCGACTGGTTTGAGCGCATCGTGACCCGAGAGGAGTCCCAGCTGGCATAAGGCATAAAAAAGCCCGCTCGGTGAGCGGGCCGGATAATGCGAGGAGCAATTACTTCTTACGCGCGTACTTCAGTGAATCCAGCGCAACCGCGAAGATAATGATGGCGCCTTTGATGATGTACTGCCAGTACGGGTTCACGCCGATATAGGTCAAGCCGTAGTTGATGACGGTGAAAATGATCACACCGGTCACCACGCCCAGTACCGTACCCACGCCGCCGCTGAAGGAGACGCCGCCCACCACGCAGGCTGCGATCGCATCCAGCTCGTACATGAAGCCGAGGTTGTTGGTTGCAGAGCCGATACGGCCCGCTTCCAGCATCCCGCCGAAGGCGTAGAACACGCCGGACAGGGCATAAATGATGAGCAGGTTCAGGGCAACGTTCACGCCGGACACTTTCGCCGCTTCCGGGTTACCGCCGATTGCGAAGATGTTTTTACCAAAGCGCGTTTTGTTCCACAGGATCCAGACGAAGGCCACCGCAATCAGCGCATAGAAGGTGATATACGACAGGCGGAAGCTGCCCAGCGCGATGAACCCTTGCGTAAAGGTCGAGAAGCCGCTGTCAAAACCCGAGATTGGGGAAGCACCGACAAAGTCGTAGTACAGGGAGTTGATACCGTAAACGATGATCATCGTACCCAGCGTGGTGATAAACGGCGTCACGTTCAGGTAGGCGATAATGATACCGTTGATCAGACCTATCACCGCACCGATGGCGCAGACAATCAGGATCACCACGAAAATCGGCATGGTGGCCATTTCCGGGAAGACCTTGTTGGCATTTTCCATCGACTGCAGCAGGGTTGCCGCGATAACCGCCGCCAGACCCACCTGACGACCGGCAGAAAGGTCCGTCCCCTGGGTCACGATCAGACCCGCCACGCCCAGCGCAATGATAATACGCACGGAGGACTGGGTCAGAATGTTACTCAGGTTCAGCAGGCTTAAGAACGTAGGGTCCTGGAAAATGATGATAGCCAGCAGTACTAAAAGAACAACGTAAATACCGCCTTCTTTCAGGTAAGTGAGAAAACTTTTTTTATTTAACGCACTCATGAGGAGCCCCTGATCTTAAAGGTGCAAAGACGCAAGACGCAAAATTTCGTTTTGCGTTGTCGTTTTGGTGTCAACAATACCGGCAACGAGACCATTGCTCATAACCAGAATACGATCCGTGATCCCTAACAATTCCGGCATTTCGGAAGAAATAATAATGATCCCTTTATTCTTTTTCGCCAGCTCGGCAATCAGCTGATAAATTTCAAACTTCGCGCCGACGTCAATACCGCGGGTCGGTTCATCCAGCATCAGAATTTCTGGCTGGGTTAATAACCAACGTCCGATAATGACTTTCTGCTGGTTACCGCCTGACAGAGAACCAATTTGGGTGCGGTGTCCTGGCGTTTTCACGCGCATGGAGTCAATAACCCATTGGGTATCGCTCTTCATGCGGGAGTTATCCAGCAGCCCGACTTTGTTTTTGTAATTGCGAATGTTAGAAATTAACGAGTTAAAGTTAATATCCAGATAGGCATAAATACCGGTCGAACGACGCTCTTCCGTCACCAGCGCAAAACCATTATTAATGGCTTCGTTGGCGTTGTGGTTGTTAATTTTCTTACCGTGCAGCGTAATAGTGCCTTCGGCTTTCTCACGGATACCGAACAGGGTTTCCACGATATCGGTACGTTTTGCCCCGACCAGACCGGCAATCCCCAGGATTTCGCCCTTGTGCAGGTCGAAGGAGACATCGCGAATAGACGGCTGGCGTAACGAGGTCAGATTACGTACTTCCAGGATCACTTCGCCCGGCTTGTTTTCTTTGTCCGGGAAGCGCTGGTTCAGGGAACGGCCGACCATCATGGCGATGATCTTGTCCATGTCCAGCCCTTCCAGCGGCTGCGTGGCAATCCACTGACCGTCGCGCAGAATGGTAATCTCATCGCACAGCTGGAAGATCTCTTCCATTTTGTGGGAGATATACACAATGCCGCAGCCGCGATCTTTTAGCTTACGAATAATGGTAAAAAGGTGATTAACCTCTTTTTCCGTTAATGACGATGTCGGTTCGTCCATGATGACGATTTTCGCATCATAGGAGAACGCTTTGGCGATTTCGATCATCTGCATCTGGGAGACGGATAATGTTCCCACGCGGGCGCGCGGGTCGATATCAATATCCAGCTCATCAAAAATCGCTTTGGTGTCGCGATACATTTTGTCCTGATCGACAAAGACACCCTTGGTTGGATAACGCCCCAACCACATGTTATCCATGACTGAACGCTGCAGCACCAGGTTTAATTCCTGGTGAACCATCGAGATACCGTTTTCCAGTGCTTCTTTCGCTGAATGGAAATCGATCTCTTTCCCCTGAAAAAGAATGCTGCCAGAATCTTTTTGATAGATCCCAAAAAGACATTTTAATAATGTTGATTTACCCGCACCGTTCTCCCCCATCAGGGCATGAATAGAGTGAGGACGAACTTTTAAATTAACATTATCGAGTGCCTTAACGCCGGGAAATGACTTGTTGATACCGCTCATTTCCAACAGGTATTCACCGGATGACTGAGTATTTGTGCTGACCATAATTATACCTTGTTGGCCTCGCATATCGCGTTATAAAAGGGCGCAACGAATTGCGCCCAGTGGAGACAGTACCGCTAACTTATTTACCGATAAACTCAGCCAGGTTGGACTGGTCTACGCCCACGTAAGGTACGCGAACGATTTTGTTTTCAATTTTCCAGCTGGTGCCATCAGCCGCGCCTTTGCCATCGGCCAGGTTTTTCGCCAGATCGAAGGTGGCTTTCGCCTGGTTGTTGGCATCGTTCAGAACGGTACCGGCCATCGCACCGGATTTAACCAGCGCCAGCGCTTCTGGCAGCGCATCCACGCCGAACACAGGAATGGAGGATTTGTTGTGCGCTTTCAGCGCTTCTACCGCACCCATTGCCATCGCATCGTTGTTGGCGATAACCACTTCGATTTTGTTCGCGTTAGGGCCGGACAGCCACGCGTCCATCTTATCTTTCGCCTGAGCGGTATCCCACATCGCGGTATCTAACGCCAGCTGCTGGGTTTTCAGACCCTTGTCGTTCAGCTCTTTGATAACGTAGGTGGTACGGGCTTCAGCATCCGGGTGGCCGGGTTCGCCTTTCAGCAGCACGAACTGAATCTGACCGTCTTTGTTCAGGTCCCAGTTCGGGTTCGCCGCCCAGTGTTTCGCGATCAGATCGCCCTGAATAATACCGGACTCTTTGGAGTCGGTACCGACGTAATACGCTTTGTCGTAGCTATCCAGCGCTTTACGGGAAGGTTCTTTGTTGAAGAAGACGATTGGCACGTTCTGGCCGCGCGCTTTTTCAATAACCGTGCCTGCTGCAGCCGGGTCAACCAGGTTGATGGCCAGGGCTTTCACGCCTTTCGCCAGCAGAACGTCGATCTGGTCGTTCTGTTTGGACTGGTCGTTCTGGGAGTCGTTCATCAGCAGCTGAACGTCTGGCGCTGCTTTCGCATCTTTCTCAATCGCTTTACGTACAACAGACATGAAGTTGTCGTCGTATTTATAGATGGTCACACCAATACGGGTATCCGCAGCGTGCGCTGCTGCACCAAAAAGCATGCTTGCCATTACGGCAGACAGGGTCAACACCTTCTTATTCATGGTATCTCCGGTTTTTTTTATGCAGGGTAGTTCTTGTGAATAACGATCGGCGGGCAGGTGTTAATAAAACGTTACTGACAGCCGAAGTTCACTTATAAAATTTCTATCTTCCGTGTTCGGTAACGCTCCAGAAATGCGTTTTATTCGTTGTTTGCGGCACATTGGCTATAGTGAAAGTGAATAATCACCGTTACATAGCGTTTCAGCCCCTAAAACGCTGACATCATAGTCAGCGCCTTGTTAAGATACTGTGAATTTACTCACAGATTGAAAACGGTTACATCACCTGATGTAATCAGTTAGTGATCGGAACCACAATTTGTCGGGCCGCGACGGAGTGCCGACGCACTAAAGTCGGCATGAAACAGTGTGTTGCGCCCGGATCCAGCAGCCCTGCCGCCCCCTGTAACGCCAGCTCAGTCGCCAGTTTCGCCATAGAAGCAATGGGGTAACGCACCGTTGTCAGCTGCGGGTCGGTGTAACGGGCAATCGGAATATCATCAAAACCAATGAGTGATAAATGCTGTGGCACCGCAATGCCGTTATCTTTCAGCGCCGTCAGGGCCCCTGCCGCCATGCTGTCGTTATAGGCAAACACTGCAGTAAGCTGCAGGTTGCGGCCCAGCAGCTCGACCATTGCCGCCTCACCGCCCTGCATGTCCGGTGTACCTGTGCCTGTCCAGCTTTCTGACGGCGTAATGCCGTGCTCTTTCAGGGCGTTTTGCCACCCCTCGCGCCGCAGGTCGTCATCTTCAATATGATGGCTGGAGGCCAGATAGCCGATCCGCTGATGCCCGTTGTTGATGAGCATTTTCGTCGCCATCATGGCGCCGCTGACGTTATCCAGCCCGACGCAGCGATGGGCATAGCCGGGGACGATGCGGTTGATCAACACCATGCCCGGGATCTGATCCATAAAGCCGGTTAGCTCTTCATCGCTCAAGGCTTTTGAATGGACAATCAAGGCGTTACAGCGCTGGCGGATCAGCACTTCGATGGCATGGCGTTCCTTTTCCGCCTCATGATAGCTATTGCCGATCAGGACATATTTCTGATGCTGCTGGGCGACCACGTCGACCGCTTTGACCAGCGCGCCGAAAAAGGCATCCGATACATCCATCACCACCACGCCGATGGTGTCGCTGACCTGCGTCGCAAGCGCCTGGGCATTGGCATTTGGCCGGTACCCGAGCTGGGTCACGGCTTTCATTACGGTTTCACGGGTTTCAGGGCTGACCAGCGCGCTATTGTTCAGCACGCGTGAGACGGTAGCCACAGAAACGCCCGCCTGACGGGCGACGTCACGAATGGTGATCATATTCACCATCCTTCAAAGGATTGCAGCAACTCACAGACACCCCCTGTGTTTAGCAAGGTGGCTATTTTGGCAGCGAGAGAAAGGGGACTACGTGAAGAAGCTCACACTCATGAAAACGCTTACATCCGTTTTGTTAATGATTGTGATCCAGATCGTTATCTGGATGTGTTCCTCAATGATACCCCTGAAGCATGTGCGGTTAACTGACGCCACACCCACTCCAGCGGTCCCTGGCGGAAATAGCGTAGCCAGAGAACAGAAAACGCCAGGTTAATCACCCAGACCGGAATAACAAACGCCAGCAGCGTGAGGCGGTCGAATTTCATAAACAGGCCAAAGCGATAGAAAAGCGTGGTGCATATCAGCGTTTGTAGCAGGTAATTGCTCAACGCCATGCGGCCCACGCAGGCGATAGCGCTGACGATCCACAGGCGGGAAAGCGTTGGCCAGTAGCCATAGATCAGCGCCGCGTAGCCGATGGTCTGGAACGGCGCGCTCAGTTCGCGCGGCACCTGGAGCAGGAACGCGCACCAGCGGTAATCCCAGTGGATATGCCACTGCGTGATTACCGCCGGGAGGTTAATCAGCACGCCGATCAGCACCAGCCCGACACCCGTTCGCCGATAGTGACGCAGGCTGAACTCCCCTTTCAGCCAGCCGGTGCGCATCAGTGACGCGCCCATCAGCATCATGCCCGCCAGCTGCCAGCCGTATTGCGCGCCCAGCGCAAGGAGGTTATCCCCCAGCATATCCGCGCGGTTGCTTATCGCTTCCGTACCGCCCTTCAGCTTCCAGTACTGTTCGTACTGCAGGTTAGCGGCATCCGGTATCCAGGAACGGTTCGTCGCCTCGCCGGAGATCATCCCCAGCAGCAGCAGGACCCCAAGCCCCATGACATAGAGCATCACGCCGGTGTTAAACAGGCTTTTTACGCTGTGCGCATCGCGAATCAGACGCCAGCAGATCAGCCCGACTAGTCCATACGCGAGAAGAATATCGCCGTCCCAAAAGAACAGCCCGTGGATAAAGCCGAGGAGAACCAGCAGCGTCAGGCGCGACTGGATCCAGCGCGTACCGCGTTTGAGGAGGAGTTGCAGACCTGCACCAAACAGCAGGGCAAACAGCGTGAGGAATTTAACCTGCGCGAAGAGATCGAGGACAGCCCAGGTCCAGGCATCACTGCGCGTGATGTCGCCATACCAGGCAGGATTGAGATAAGCCGCCTTCGGCAGGCCGAAGGCGCTGATATTAAGCAGCAGGATACCGAGAATGGCGACGCCGCGAACAAAATCGAGCGTGACGTTTCGCTCCATGGTTCCTGCCCTGTAAGTCTTAGTTGTGGTGACGTACCGCGCGCAGGAACTCCTGACGGGTATTCTGGCTCGATTTAAACAGGCCGCCCAGCGAGGTTGTAGTGGTCGCGCTGGTTGCATCACGCACGCCGCGCGCCTTCACGCAGTAGTGAACCGCGTCGATAGAGACGGCCACGTTATTCGTGCCCAGCAGCGTTTGCAGCGCGGTCAGGATCTGCTGCGTCAGACGCTCCTGCACCTGCGGACGCTGGGCAAAGAACTGCACGATGCGGTTGATCTTCGACAGGCCAATCACCGTATCTTTTGGGATATACGCCACGGTCGCTTTACCGTCGATGGTCACGAAGTGGTGTTCGCAGGTGCTGGTCAGCGTGATATCGCGTACCGTCACCATCTCGTCCACTTTCATCTTGTTTTCAATGACGGTGATTTTCGGGAAGTTGGCGTAATCCAGCCCGGAGAAAATTTCGTCGACGTACATTTTCGCGATGCGGTGCGGCGTCTCCATCAGACTGTCGTCACTCAGATCGAGATTCAGCAGCTCCATGATCTCGGTCATATGACCGGCAATCAGACGCTTGCGGGTTTCATTGTCCAAATCCTGTACGGGCGGACGCAGTGGCGTTTCAAGACCGCGCGCAACCAGGGCTTCGTGGACCAGGGCAGCTTCTTTACTGAGTGATGACATTTTGTTCTCCTGCAGGTGTGGCGTCTTTTGCCCTCGTTGTGGCAAAAGTATGCGCTCATTGTGCGTGAGGCGGCGCACATAATCCAGTATTCACGACGATAATTATTGCAATTGCTGTTGCCTTTCAGCGTGACGATTCCAGACCAGCGCTCCGCCGACGAACAGCGCAACGCCCGCCAGACCCAGCGCGGGCTCCAGCCGGTGGGTAAGCCAGGTTGATAACGCCGAGGTCATCGGGCCAATCAATTGACCAATCGCATACCCGGTGGTGAGCAGGCCTGCCATATAACGCGTATGGTTTGGCGCCAGCTCGCGGCCGTATAAAAGAGAGAGCTGCACGGCACACAAAAAACCGCCGCCCACCAGCAGCCCGCCCGTCAGCAAACCGCCAATCCCCGGCAGCAGCCAGGCCGCCAGCACGCCAGCCCCCTGTAACCACAGCACGATAGCCAGCCTGCGGTTCGCCGTTGAGGTGTGGCGTAAAAGAATACTGAGCGCAATGCCCACCACGGCGGCGATACCAAAAAACGGCCAGACAAACTGGGCGAACAGGCTGCCGGGAAAACGCACCGCCGCCATTTGCGACAGGAATGTCGCCGGGAGGATATAGCCAAACCCGGCCAGGCTGTAGCTCCAGACCAGGCGCTTTAAATCCGCCGTCAGCACCAGCGGCTCCGGCGCGGTGCCGGGGCGATGGAGCTGCCCGGATCGCGGCAGGTAGCGCGCCACCAGCGCAATCAGCACCAGCGCCAGCACGCCGTAGATTTGCCATGCCGCCCCGGCCGAAAGGGATTTCGCCTGGATATAGACGGCGAGCAGCCCGCTCAGGGCAATGCCCGCCCCCGGCCCGGCAAACACGGCGGCGCTCAGGCCCGGTTTACCCAGCTGCCCCAGCCGTTCGTTGGTCCAGGCGGCAATGAGTACCATCGACCAGCCGCTCATGCAGCCAATCACGAAGCGCAGCATGCCGTGCACGACGGCGTTATCCGCCGCCGCGGAGAGCAGCGTCAGCGCAACCGCGCCGGTGATGCCAAGCCAGAGGCGCGTTTCCACAAAGCGGTGCGCGCGCATGGCATCCCATGCGCCCACCAGATAGCCCAGATAATTCATCGCCGCCACCAGACCCGCGCTGGTCAGCGTAAGCTGCCCGGCAGCAATCATGAGCGGCACCTGAGGCGTAAAGGCAAAGCGCCCTATTCCCATCGCCACCACCAGAACGACAAATCCACTGAGCGCAATACGCAGCGCCATGACCGCTCCAATTGTTAAAGAAAAGTAAATTTATGATGCAGCATCTCGCCGTCTGGCGAAAGTGAAAGTTACTCACAGGTCAATGAAAAGGCTGTATTATGGTTTTTATGAATACGCATTCTCATTAAGGAGCCCTGCATGGAACTGCTCGAAGAGCACCGTTGTTTTGAAGGTCGACAGCAGCGCTGGCGGCATGACTCCACCGTCCTGAACTGTGCGATGACGTTCAGCATTTTCCTGCCGCCGACGGAAAATCCGCCGGTTCTGTTCTGGCTTTCGGGCCTGACCTGCAACGACGAAAACTTCACCACCAAAGCGGGCGCGCAGCGACTTGCCGCCGAGCTGGGTATTGCGCTGGTGATGCCTGATACCAGCCCGCGTGGTGATGATGTAGCCGACGATGCAGGATACGACCTGGGTAAAGGCGCCGGGTTTTATCTCAATGCGACCGAGCAGCCGTGGGCAGGCCACTACCGTATGTATGACTACATTCGCGACGAGCTGCCCGCGCTGATTCAGTCCGGGTTTGCGGTAAGCGACCGCTGCGCCATCAGCGGACATTCTATGGGCGGTCACGGGGCGCTGATCATGGCGTTAAAAAATCCGGGAAAATACGTCAGCGTGTCGGCATTTGCGCCAATTGTGAACCCAACGCAGGTGCCATGGGGGCAGAAAGCCCTCACGAACTATCTGGGTGAAGATGAAGCAAAATGGCAGGAATGGGACAGCTGTGCGCTGATGCTGGACAGCAGCTCGGCAAATGCGATCCCGATGCTTGTCGATCAGGGCGATGCGGATCAGTTCCTCGCCGGGCAGCTACAGCCTGCGGTGCTCGCAGAAGCGGCACGCCAGAAGGACTGGCCGCTGACGCTGCGCATCCAGCCGGGGTATGACCACAGCTATTACTTCATCGCGTCATTTATTGAGGATCATCTCCGCTTTCATGCGGAGCATTTGTTCGCGTAAGTGCGGATGATTGCCGGGTGGCGGCTTCGCCTTACCCGGCCTACGTTCGCGGATTTTGTAGGCCCGGTAAGCGAAGCGCCACCGGGCATAGAGGTTACATCAGAACTTGTAATCCACACCGACAAAGTAGCGACGGCCGTCTTCCGTATAGCTGTAATCGTCACGGCTCAGGTCTTTATCCAGCAGGTTCTGCACGCCCGCGCGCAGCTTCACGCTTTTCGTCGCCTGCCACGCGGCGCCGGTATTCCAGATGACATAGCCACCCGGCGTTGCTGCACTGCTGGTCAGCGCGCGTTTCTCACCGGTGTAGTTACCCTGAACGTAGAACGACCAGTCCTGCGTCGCCTTCCAGTCAACGGTACCGTTGGCGGTGTGGAACGGCAGATCGGACAGCGGCTTGTTGCCGCCGTTGCTGATGTCACGGCCGTCGTTGTAGGTGTAGTTCAGGGTCAGTTTCCAGTCGTCCGCCAGCGGGAGCTTCAGCTCGGTCTCCACCCCGCGGATGCGCGCCTTGTTAACGTTGTAGTAGCGGAAAATCGGCTCACCATCCGCATTCAGGCCAACGTAGTTAGGGTAACCCTGGGCCTGTTTTGCATTGGCCGTACGGCTGATGCTGATGCGATCATCCACATTATTCTGGAAGGTGGTAACGCTGGCCTGCACGCCCTCTAACCAGCCCTCTTCCCCGCTGTAGTACAGACCGAATTCGAAGCTCTCGCTGGTTTCCGGTTTCAGATCCGGGTTACCGACAATCTCACAGGCACCGCGACACGAGCCGGTGACCCAGTCCGGGCTCAGCTGGAGCAGTGACGGCGCTTTAAACGCGGTAGCCCAGCCCCCTTTCACCGTTACGGTATCGGTCGCGTTGTAAACCAGATAGGCTCGCGGGCTCCAGTGGTCGCCGTAGGTATCATGGTCGTCCATACGGATGCCGGTGGTCAGCGCCAGAGGTTCAAAGAGACGCCACTCATCTTCAAGGAACAGGGCATACTGGCTTGTCGAGGTACTGCTGCTGGAACCGCCCGTCAGGTTGACCGGATCTTTCAGCTTATCGTGACGCCATTCCCCGCCGAAGGTCAGCAGCTGGTTGATTTCACCCAGCGGCAGCACGTATTTCCCGTCCACCGCGTTGCTCTCGGAGGTGATCGGATTGCTGTTGCCCGGGTTTTTGTTATCCACCTTTTCGCCGTAAACCTTCAGCTCGCTGTTGCCGACGCCCCAACGGCCGTTGTGGCTGAGTGAGTAGTTCTGACGTTCAAGGCGGTTTTTGTCGAGGGAATCCGAGTCGCGATCCTGACGGTCGAAACCGTAGCCCGCCGTAAAGTCGTGATTTTCAGACGGTGTCCAGGCGAACTCCACATTCGCATCGCGGCTGGTGAAGCCCTCAATGCGCGGCGTTTCACCGCTCGCCGTGGTAGAGGACTTCTGCTGACCGTCTTTCTCACGCTTCGCGAGGCTACCGTAGGCTTTCAGCCCCAGCAGGCCGTCCACCAGCGGACCGCTGGTATAGAACTGACCGTTGTAGGTGTCTCCACGGTCGCGGTGCTCCTGAATTGTGGAATCGGCGCTCAGGGTGCCCGTCCACTTCTGGCCGATTTTTTTGGTGATAATGTTCACCACGCCGCCCAGCGCATCGGAACCGTACAGAGAAGACATCGGTCCGCGCACCACTTCGATTCGTTCGATGGCGTCAACCGGCACCCAGTTGAGGTCGAAATCATTATGGCGGAATACCGCGTTACGCGAGTTAACGCGCTTGCCGTCGATCAGGATCAGCGTATAGCTGCTGTCCAGTCCACGAATACTTACCCCTTTACGGTTGTCCCCTTCGCTCGTGAGCTGAACGCCCGGCACCTCCCGTAACACATCTTTCAGATTCTGAACGGGTTTGCGCTGCAAATCTTCCTGGGTAATCACGCTGATGCTTGCCGGGGCGTCTTTCAGGTTTTGCTCGGTCGCGGAGGCCGTTACAACCATTGTGTCGCCGGATTCCGCTGCGATAACAGGCAGGGCCAGGGACATTGCGGACGCACAAAGTCCTCCCCTGACGAAGGGATTCAACCTAAACATTCCATATCTCCATGAGGTAAATACAACTAAATCAAATCATCATTGCTCACAGCGTCTTCCTTGCCGCCCACATCTGAGGTGGGTCGGTGACACGCTTATTTTTGATAACGATAAAGCAAACGATAATTATTATCAATTAAATTGTTAAGAAATATATCTTTGTATCAGAATGCGGGAATAAAAAAACCCGCTCGATTGAGCGGGTTAAAAAAGAGGAAGTGCGGTTATTGTTTAAATCGTTCCGGGAATTCCATTTCACTGTAGCGAACGAATTTTGTTCCTTTCGTCAGCTTGTAGCCAAACCAGATGACGAGGAACAGCGGAATACCAATGTAGGTCGCCGTCACGGCGCCCCAGTCAATGGTGTCCGCCAGGAACGCTTCATAGTTCTGTCCCAGCGTAATGATCAGGCACAGAATGAAGGCGAAAATAGGACCCAGCGGGAAGAAGCCGGAGCGATACGGCAGCGAGTTAATATCGTGACCCTGCTTGACGAAACCACGGCGGAAACGGTAGTGGCTAATAGCAATCCCCAGCCAGGCAATAAAGCCCGTCATCCCGGACGTGTTAAGCAGCCACAGGTACACCGTCTGGTTGCCAAACATGGAGGTCAGGAAGCACAGACCGGCAATCACCGTTGTGGCGTACAGCGCGTTACGCGGTACGCCGCCACGGGACAGTTTCGCAAAGATACGCGGCGCCTTACCGTCGCATGCCAGCGTGTAGAGCATACGGGTGGACGCGTACATCCCGGAGTTACCGGCTGAAAGCACTGCGGTCAGGATAACGGCGTTCATCACCGCCGCGGCCGAAAGCAGACCGGCGTGCTGGAAGACCAGCGTGAACGGGCTGACGCTAATGTCTTTTACGTCATTACGCAGCAGGCTTGGATCGGTGTACGGGATGATCAGGCTGATAATCAGGATCGCGAACACATAGAACAGCAGGATACGCCAGAAGACCTGACGGACCGCACGCGGAATATTTTTCTCCGGGTTCTCTGACTCACCGGCGGCGATACCAATCAGCTCGGTACCCTGGAACGAGAAGCCGACAATCATCGCCACGCCAATCATCGCCGAAAGGCCACCGGCAAACGGCGCATCGCCTATCGCCCAGTTACTCCAGCCCGCAGGTTCTGCGCCTTTGAAAATACCAACGATCATCGCCACACCGACGACGATAAAGATGATGACGGTTGCCACTTTGATCAAAGAGAACCAGTATTCCGCTTCGCCGAAACCGCGCACGGAGATGTAGTTCAGCAGGAAGATGACGGCGAGGAACAGGGCGCTCCAGATCCAGCCCGGCGTATCTGGGAACCACCAGTTCATCACCAGCTGTGCGGCGACAAGGTCAACGGCGATAGTGACCGCCCAGTTGTACCAGTAGTTCCAGCCCAGCGCGAAGCCGAAGCCTTCTTCAACGTATTTTTGACCGTAGGTCGAGAACGAACCGGATACCGGCATGTACGCGGCCAGTTCGCCGAGACTGGTCATCAGGAAGTACACCATCAGGCCAATCAGGATATAAGAGAAGAGTGCCCCACCCGGGCCGGCTGCCGAAATCGTTGCGCCAGAGGCAACGAAAAGACCTGTACCGATTGAGCCGCCAATGGCGATCATCGTCAGGTGACGCGCCTTGAGTTCACGACGTAGCGTGGGCGCTTCTGTGGTTTTAATTTCTGAAACCATATGAAAATGCTGTCCATTCAATAAATGAGGCGCGATTGTAGCAGACGATCCGCGTTCCTTCCGGCAGAAATACTCAGTTATAAGAGAGCTTCATGACTCGGCCAGGATTATAAGTAAAGCATAAAAATGTAGGGTGACAGGCGCGCGTAGCCCCGGTAAGCGAAGCGCCACCGGGGAACGTTAAATGGCGCAGTAGCGCAGAAAACGCTGCAGAGAGCTGGAAAGGTGTTTCTGACGATGATGGATGCACCATAGCGTGCGCACCAGTTTCGGCAACGGAACCGGGATTTCAACCAGCGACCCCGTCTCAAGCTGTTCGGCAATGACGCGCCGGGAAAGACAGCTGATCCCCAGGCCATGACGCACCGCGTGCTTGATAGCCTCAGAGTTCCCAAGCTCCATCCCTAACTGGAAATGCGGCAGATGGGAAAGCAGCAGATAATCGACAATTTCACGCGTGCCGGAGCCCTGCTCGCGCAGGATCCACTGCGCCTGTGCCAGGCGCTCCAGCGTCACCTCGCCCTGCAATAACGACGAGGCCGGGGACGCAAACACCACCAGTTCATCTTCCAGCCAGGGCTCGGCAATGATATCGACGTTATGGCAGGGTCCTTCGATGAGGCCGATATCCACGCGGAAATCAATCACCGCGTTGATAACGTCCTGGCTGTTACCCACGCTCATCTCCAGCGGCAGGGTCGGGAAATCCCGGCGGTAGCGGGCAATCACTTCCGGCAGAATGTAGTTCCCAATGGTGCTGCTGGCGTAGACGCGGATCGCACCGTTGTCTTCGCGGAACAGCTGTTCGATTTCGATAGCCTGCTCCAGCAGCGCCAGAGCGCGTGGATAAAGAAGACGACCGTGCTCGTTGACCACTAGTCTCTTCCCTACCCTGTCGAACAGCTGCACGCCCAGCTGCCCTTCAAGATCGGTCAACGCCGCGCTGACCGCAGACTGCGAGAGCGCCAGCATTTGTGACGCCTGGGTCGTCGAGCCGCTTTTCAGCACCTCGGCAAACACTTCCAGCTGACGCAATGTAATGTGCATGGTTGCTTACCACTTATATAGATTGATTATAAGTATATAATCAATTTTATTTTTAAGCCAGAGCACCGTAACCTTTAGCCAGACAAAGGAGAAGGTTATGTCAGAAATCACCTTACAACATCATCGTACAGTGTGGCACTTCGTGCCGGGCCTCGCGCTTAGCGCAGCAGTGACCGCCGTAGCGCTATGGGGCGGCAGCATCCCGGCTATCGCGGGCGCAGGTTTCAGCGCGTTGACGCTGGCCATTTTGCTGGGCATGGTCGTGGGAAATACGGTTTACCCACATATCTGGAAATCCTGCGACGGCGGCGTGATCTTTGCCAAACAGCACCTGCTGCGTCTCGGGATCATCCTTTACGGCTTCCGTCTAACCTTTTCGCAGATTGCGGACGTGGGCGTGAGCGGAATCGCTATCGACGTCCTGACCCTGACCAGCACCTTTTTACTGGCCTGCTTTATCGGCCAGAAAGTCTTTGGCCTGGATAAGCAAACCAGCTGGCTGATCGGTGCCGGGAGCAGTATCTGCGGGGCCGCGGCGGTGCTGGCAACAGAGCCCGTCGTTAAAGCCGAAGCCAGCAAGGTAACCGTGGCGGTGGCGACGGTGGTGATCTTCGGTACGCTGGCGATCTTCCTCTACCCGGCGATGTATCCGCTGGTTGCCCACTGGTTTAGCCCGGAAACCTACGGCATTTATATCGGTTCGACCATGCACGAAGTGGCCCAGGTGGTGGCGGCAGGACATGCCATTAACCCGGAAGCCGAAAACGCGGCGGTGATTGCCAAAATGCTGCGCGTGATGATGCTGGCACCGTTCCTGATTTTCCTCGCGGCGCGGGTTAAGCAGCTGGCACCGGCAGGCGGCAGCGAGAAAAGCAAAATCACCATTCCGTGGTTTGCGATCCTGTTCATCGTGGTGGCGATTTTCAACTCCTTCCACCTGCTGCCGAAAGCGGTGGTGGATATGCTGGTGATGCTGGATACCGTGCTGCTGGCGATGGCCATGGCGGCGCTGGGGGTCACCACACACGTCAGCGCGCTGAAAAAAGCCGGTGCGAAACCGCTGCTGATGGCGCTGGTGCTCTTCATCTGGCTGATTGTCGGGGGCGGAGCGATTAACCTCGCGGTCCATAGCCTGATGGCATAAACCATTTCGTCCTTCTCCTGCTAACCCGCTATCATAAGCGTTTCGGGTTAGCAGGAGTTTTTTTATGAAATATGTTGGAGCGCACGTCAGCGCTGCAGGTGGCCTTGCGAATGCCGCCATTCGCGCCGCCGAAATCGAGGCGACCGCTTTCGCCCTGTTCACCAAAAACCAGCGCCAGTGGCGCGCCGCGCCGCTCACCGCTGACGTGATTGATGATTTCAAAGCCGCCTGTGAGAAGTACCACTACGGGCCAGGCCAGATCCTTCCCCACGACAGCTACCTGATCAACCTCGGTCACCCGGTTGAAGAAGCGCTGGAAAAATCCCGCGAGGCGTTCCTTGATGAAGTTCAGCGCTGCGAACAGCTGGGGCTGACGCTGCTGAACTTCCATCCGGGAAGCCATCTGATGCAAATCGATGAAGATGCCTGCCTGGCGCGCATTGCCGAATCCATCAACATCACGCTGGACAAGACCAAAGGCGTCACCGCGGTGATTGAGAATACCGCCGGTCAGGGCAGCAACCTCGGCTTTAGGTTTGAACATCTGGCGGCGATCATCGACGGCGTGGAGGATAAATCCCGCGTTGGCGTGTGCATTGATACCTGCCACGCGTTTGCCGCCGGCTATGACCTGCGTACCACCGAGGCAACGAAAAACACGTTCGATGAGTTCGAGCGCATTGTTGGCTTTAAGTACCTGCGCGGAATGCACTTAAACGATGCGAAAAGCGCCTTTGGCAGCCGCGTTGACCGCCACCACAGCCTGGGCGAAGGCAACATTGGCCACGATGCGTTCCGCTTCATTATGCAGGACGCCCGCTTCGACGGTATTCCGATGGTGCTGGAAACCATTAATCCGGACATCTGGGCAGAAGAGATTGCCTGGCTGAAGGCACAGCAAACCGCTGAACAGGCGGCATAAAAAAAGCCGGGTGCATAATGCAACCCGGCTTTTTTGTGGTTTATCGCTTACGCTGCTTTCGCCACGACTTCCGCTTCCGGACGTTTCAGCACCGCGTATGACAGACCCGCCACCAGCGTACCGGCAACGATGGCCAGCAGGTAGCCCAGCACCGGCGTGATGGCGCCAGGGATAAGCAGCACGAACAGACCGCCGTGTGGTGCCATCAGTTTTGCACCAATTGCCATGGAGATCGCCCCGGTCACTGCACCACCCGCGATACAGCACGGCAGTACACGCATTGGGTCACGGGCCGCGAACGGAATCGCCCCTTCGGTGATGAAGCACAAGCCCAGAACCAGCGCCGCTTTGCCGCCTTCCTGCTGCGCTTTATCGAACTTACGACGGGCAATAATCGTCGCCAGGCCGAGCGCCAGAGGAGGCACCATACCTGCCGCCATGATCGCTGCCATCGGTGCGTAGGTCTGAGTACTCAGCAGGCCAACACCAAAGGCATACGCCGCTTTGTTCACCGGACCACCCATATCGGTACACATCATGCCGCCGAGAATTGCGCCCAGCAGAACCGCGTTCGCGGTGCCCATGGTTTGCAGCCAGTGGGTCAGACCCGCCAGGATGCCCGCAACCGGCTTACCAATCAGGTAAATCATCGCCAGACCGACCACCAGGCTGGAAATCAGCGGGATGATCAGAATCGGCTTCAGCGCTTCCATACTCTGCGGCAGCTTGAGCTTCGAGCTGATGAGCTTCGCGACGTAACCGGCCAGGAAGCCCGCGATGATACCGCCGATAAAGCCAGAACCGGTGCTCACGGCCAGCATACCGCCGATAAGACCCGGCGTCAGGCCAGGACGGTCAGCGATGGAGAAGGCAATAAAGCCGGCCAGAACGGGAACCATCAGTGCGAACGCGGATCCACCGCCAATCTGCATTAACGCAGCGGCCAGCGTGCCTTGCTCTTTAAACGCGGTAATACCAAATGCGAACGAGAGGGCGATACACAGACCACCCGCAACCACCATCGGCAGCATGTAAGACACACCGGTCAACAGATGGCGATAGGCGCCTGCAGACTCTTTCTTACCTTCCGTCGCGGTTTGACGCGCGCCGGTTGCCTGATACGGCTTCGCTTCCACCAGCGCTTTATCAAACTCCTGCGCGGTCTTTTTCAGCGCCAGGCCGGTAGACGTGCGGTACATTGGCTTACCGGCAAATTTCGCCAGGTCCACTTCGATATCCGCCGCCACGATCACCAGATCGGCCTCAGCCACTTCTTCAGGGGTGATCGCGTTGCCGGCACCGACGGAGCCGCGCGTTTCAACTTTAACCCACCAGCCGCGTTTTTTCGCTTCGGTTTCGATGGCCTCAGCTGCCATAAAGGTGTGAGCCACGCCCGTCGGGCAGGCCGTCACCGCAACAACGCGTTTCGGACCCGCAGCCGCAGCCGGTGCCGTCGCGACAGGCGCGCTGTAGACAGACGCGTGTCCTTTCGCTTCGCTCAGGAACAGTTCCGGATGTGCCACCGCGCGATTAATATCGCCCAGCCACACTTTTTTGCCGTTCAGCGCACTGTCAGCCGGGATGTTGTCGCCCAGGACAATGGCCAGTTCGGCATCGCCCGGGTTATCAATGATCTCGAGATGTGCTTTGTTCGCCGCCGCTCCCAGCAAGGTCTTCGCCATATAGGCGCGAGCCTGTCCGAGACCGGAGTCAATGATCAGCAGCGTTTTCATTATTCCTCTCCTGCTGTTAGTTAAAAGGTTTTAAGTCAACGCGCGCCATCATCGCGGCTAACTGGGTACGATCGGTAATACCGACATTGCTCTGGCTTACGGCCAGGGCAGCAACGGCAGTGGCAAGACGTAAAGTATGTTCACTGGATTCACGCATCAGCAGACCATAAATCAGGCCGCCAACCATGGAATCCCCTGCGCCAACGGTGCTGACAACGTCAACCGACGGCGGTTTGGCGATCCATTCGCCAGAAGCGTTAACCCACAACGCTCCTTCTGCACCAAGCGAGATAACCACGTGAGCGATACCCTGCTCGCGCAGCGCATGGGCAGCGTCAATCACATCTTTTAATTCCGGCAGCTTACGACCCGCCCAGATCTCCAGCTCGCGGCGATTCGGCTTCACCAGCCACGGCGAGGCTTTCAGACCGGCAACCAGCGCGTCGCGGCTGCTGTCAAAAATAATGCACGGGCACTGGCTGCGCAGACGCGTCATCCAGTCGGTAAACGCTTCCGGGCTCACGCCGGACGGCAGGCTGCCGCTGACGCAGACCATGTCAAACTGACCAAGCCAGGTCAGAGAGTCGTTAACAAAACGCTCCCAGTCAGACGGCGTCACTTCGAAGCCAGAGAAGTTCAGATCGGTCACTTCACCGTCTTTCTCCGTCAGCTTGACGTTGATTCGGGTGCGGCCCTGAACAACCTGAAAACGGTTGGCAATGCCCAGCTCGCTGAACAGCTGCTGGAAACCATCCTGGTTATCTTTACCGAGGAATCCCCCCACGGTGACATCGATACCGAGATCCTTGAGCACTTTCGCGACGTTAATCCCTTTACCCGCTGCATGCAGGCCGGTGGTACGCACGAGGTTGACTTCGCCGCGCTCAATTTCCGGGCAAAATCCTACCAGGTCATAAGCCGGGTTCAGCGTAATAGTCGCAACACGTCTGCTCATTATGCGCCCTCCCCAAGACCTGCCGCGATGGCGTCGCCAATCGCTTTCAGCGCCTGTTCAGCATCAGCACCCTGCGCGGTGAAACGCAGACGGTGGCCTTTCTTCACGCCCAGCGCGACAACTTTCATCAGACTACGGCCGTTAGCCGGTTTGCCCGTGCCATCAAGATTCGCCACGGTGATCTCACTCTCGAATTGTTTAATGGTATTCACCAGCATGGTGCCCGGACGGGCATGCAGGCCGTGCTCGTTGCGTACCACGAACTCCGCGGTCTGCACGTCTTCGGTCTGCACATCATCGCTGGTCAGCAGTGCCAGCACGGTAGAGGCATCAGCGTTCAGCAGTTTTTCAGCTTGGTTGTTCAGCAGCAGATCGCCAAGACGCTTGAGCACGGAAACCGGCTGCTCATCGTTCATTGCCACGGTCACCAGCATGGCCGCGCGCTCGCCTTCTACGTCAAACGCATTAGCCGCGCGGCTCACGGCGATAGCGCTGCGCAGGTTGCCTTCAGCACTGTCATTCAGCCAGATACCCTGCCCCAGATTCAACGGCTTATCGGTAATCACGCGCGTCACAAACGTGGCATCCGCCGCGCCGGCTTCTTTCAGACGACCCGCGTTCAGCGCCTGCAGCGTTACCAGATCGGAGGCAACCACGTCCAGCGTCAGCGTTTCGTTATCCAGCTTCAGCGCTTCGCTCTGTTTTTCACCCATCAGCAAGGCGCGCAGCTCTTCAGCTGTGGTCGCGGACTTCAGCTGTTCAGCCACATCGTCATCGCTCAGGACATGCGTCAGCTGACGCAGCAGACCTAAGTGTTCGTCGCTGCTGGCCGCGATACCGATAGCCACATACGCCACCTGACCGTCGCCCCAGAGCACGCCCTGCGGGAACTGATAAACCTGAACGCCGGTTTTCAGCACCTGATCGCGGGTGTCGGTTGTGCCGTGCGGAATGGCAATGCCATTGCCGAGGAAGGTTGAGGTCTGCTGCTCGCGGGCCAGCATGCCGTTTACATAGCCGTCCGCGACGTTACCCGCCTGCACAAGCGCAGCGGCAACCTGGCGAATAGCCTCTTCTTTATCCCCGGCCTGAGCGCCCGGGTGGATATCCTGAACAGATAACTGGAACATGGTTCTCCACTCCTGCTGAACTTGAATCGTTTCAGCTTTAATGAGAAAAAATGCGCTAGCCTGCTCCGTTTGTTAAAACAAGATAGCGCTGAAACGTTTCAAAAAGTCTTGCGCTTTCTGCAATGTCTTGCAAGTAAACTCGTATTTCCGATATCAGAATTTAGAGATACAGCACATTTCTTCTTCGTTCAGCTGAATTTTGCTGAAGTTCAGCAAGACAGTTTCAGCTAAGGTCAGCCGGGTGGGTCGTAAGTTGAAATGCCATTTTGATTTTTCGTGGCATCATTGACCGCACCCACTGTTTATTTTTTAGCTGACGGCGTAAACTCCGCCCCTCTCTGCTACTCGCTAATTATAAAACATGCATAACACCCCTGCGGCCGTCTCGCCGAAGCCCTTTGATTTGACCTCAGCGGCATTCCTGGTTGTTGCCTTCTTCACGGGCATTGCCGGTGCGTTACAGACGCCAACATTGAGCCTATTTCTGACAAATGAGGTTCACGTCCGTCCGGCAATGGTCGGCTTCTTTTTTACCGGAAGCGCCATCATCGGCATCCTGGTCAGCCAGTTTCTGGCGGGACGATCTGACAGAAAAGGCGATCGCAAAAGCCTGATCGTTTTCTGCTGTCTGCTCGGGGTCATGGCCTGCGTTCTGTTTGCATGGAACCGCAACTATTTCATTCTGCTCTTCGTCGGGGTATTCCTGAGCAGCTTTGGCTCAACGGCGAACCCTCAGCTGTTCGCCCTTGCCCGCGAACACGCCGACCATACCGGACGTGAAGCGGTGATGTTCAGCTCTGTCCTGCGTGCTCAGGTGTCGCTGGCATGGGTGATTGGCCCGCCGCTGGCCTACGCGCTGGCGATGGGTTTTGGCTTTACGGTGATGTACCTGAGCGCGGCCGTCGCGTTTGCGGTGTGCGGCGCGCTGGTGTGGTTCTTCCTGCCGTCCATGCGCAAAGAGACCAAAGTGGCAACGGGCGTGCTGGAAGCGCCGCGCCGCAACCGCCGCGATGCCCTGCTCCTGTTTGCTATCTGCACGCTGATGTGGGGCACCAACAGCCTGTATATCATCAATATGCCGCTGTTTATTATTGATGAACTGCACCTGTCGGAGAAGCTGGCGGGCATCATGATGGGCACAGCGGCCGGGCTTGAGATCCCGACAATGCTCATTGCGGGCTATTACGCAAAGCGCTTCGGAAAGCGTTTTTTAATGCGCATCGCCGCCGTTGCCGGTCTGCTGTTTTATATCGGTATGCTGACGGTACATACGCCGGGGCTGTTGCTGGCTTTACAGCTGCTGAACGCCATCTATATTGGCATTCTCGCCGGGATAGGCATGCTCTATTTCCAGGATCTGATGCCGGGCCAGGCAGGCTCTGCCACCACCCTTTATACTAATACCACCCGCGTGGGCTGGATTATCGCGGGCTCAATGGCCGGTGTCGTTGCAGAAATCTGGAACTATCACACGGTGTTCTGGATTGCGCTGGTGATGTGTACCCTGACGATCGGCTGTCTGGCGAGGATTAAAGACGTTTAGGGCGCGGTGAGCGCTTCCAGCTCAAGAAGGTACGTCATCGCCTGCCCTCGCGTGCTGCCACACATTTCGGCCGTGGGCTGAAGCCCGGAGCAGACTTTCGGGCGCAGCGGTGAGCCAAAGATCATGCACAGGTTCGTTTCCGAGAGCTGAACGCAGCGGGTATTGGCAGGCTTGCCCTCCGGCATTCCTGGAATGGGGGTTGAAATGGACGGTGCAGTACAGCACGCGCCACAATCGGGACGGCAATCCATAAATGCTCTCTTTCGCTGACGATCGCCCGCGCAGTCGGGCATCGCGCGCACAGTAACACCTTTTGCGTATTGATAGCAAAAGCCACGAATTCCTCTTGCCTGAAAGGCCGCGCGCGAGTAATTTGGCGCGATATTTTTTACCTCCCGTAAACAGGATTACTGCAATGCCAAGAGCGAACGAAATTAAGAAAGGTATGGTGCTGAATTACAACGGCAAACTGCTGATTGTGAAAGATATCGACATTCAGGCACCCAGCGCCCGTGGTGCAGCAACGCTGTATAAAATGCGTTTCGCCGATGTGCGTACCGGCCTGAAGGTGGAAGAGCGCTTTAAAGGTGACGATATCGTCGATACCGTGACCCTGACCCGTCGCTACGTTGATTTCTCCTACATCGACGGCAACGAATACGTGTTCATGGACAAAGAAGATTACACCCCGTACATCTTTACCAAAGATCAGATTGAAGAAGAGCTGCTGTTCATTCCTGAAGGCGGCATGCCTGACATGCAGGTTCTGACCTGGGACGGCGTGCTGCTGGCGCTGGAGCTGCCTCAGACCGTCGATCTGGAAATCGTGGAAACCGCACCCGGCATCAAAGGCGCATCCGCAAGTGCGCGCAACAAACCGGCTACCCTGACCACCGGCCTGGTTGTGCAGGTGCCGGAATACCTCTCCGCTGGCGAGAAGATCCGCATCCATATCGAAGAAAAACGCTATATGGGTCGCGCTGACTGATTGCGGCGTTTGTCGGGTGGCGGCTTCGCCTTACCCGACCGACAAAAACACAAAAACCGGCTCTCAGGCCGGTTTTTTTGTAGGCCCGGTAAGCGTAGCGCCACCGGGCAACAGCGCTTACAGAAGCTCCGGATACTTCGTTATCTTCAGCGCCAGCTCAACGCCGCGCACTTCCGCCATCCCTTTAAGACGGCCAATCGCCGAATAGCCCGGGTTGGTTTTCTTACGCAGATCGTCCAGCATCTGGTGGCCGTGATCCGGACGGAACGGAATAGGACGCACATCGCCCGCCTGCTTGCGACGCGCCTCTTCCGCCAGAATGGCGTCTACCACCGCTACCATGTTCACATCGCCGCCCAGGTGCGCCGCCTCGTGGAAGGTTTTTGGGTTCTCTTCTCGGCAGGTCGCACGCAAGTGCGTAAAGTGAATGCGATCGCCAAAGGTTTCAATCATCCGCACCAGGTCGTTATCCGCACGCACGCCGTAGGAGCCGGTACACATGGTGAAGCCGTTATAGATGCTGTTTACCGTCTCTTTCAGCCACTGCATATCTTCAATAGTGGAAACAATGCGCGGCAGGCCGAGGATAGGACGCGGTGGATCGTCCGGGTGCACCGCCAGACGCACACCAGCTTCTTCAGCAACCGGCACGATAGCGCGCAGGAAATACGCCATGTTTTCACGCAGCTGCTGCTTATCAATATCGCCGTATTCCGCCAGGCGCGCGCGGAACTGATCCAGGGTATACCCCTCTTCCGCCCCCGGCAGGCCCGCAATAATATTACGGGTCAGCTTTTCGATGTCTGCATCACTGGCGGCGTTAAACCACGCAAGCGCCTGCTGCTGCTCTTCCGCGGTGTAATCCGCTTCGGCGCCGGGGCGTTTCAGAATGTGCAGCTCAAACGCCGCAAAGGCGATTTGGTCGAAACGCAGGGCTTTCGAGCCGTCCGGCATCTGATATTCAAGGTCGGTACGCGTCCAGTCGAGGATAGGCATGAAGTTATAGCAAACCGTATCAATGCCGCAGGCCGCCAGGTTGCGAATGCTCTGCTGATAGTTAGCAATCCAGGTCTGGTAGTCCCCGGAATGGGTTTTGATGTCTTCGTGAACCGGGATGCTCTCTACTACAGACCAGGTTAACCCCTTCTCCGCCAGCAGCGCCTGACGCTGTTGAATTTCCTCTACCGGCCATACCTGACCGTTTGGAATATGATGCAGCGCCGTGACGACACCCGTTGCGCCTGCCTGGCGCACATCATCAAGAGAAACCGGATCGTTCGGCCCGTACCAACGCCAGGTTTGTTCCATTGCCTCACCCTCTTAAGTTGTTATACCAATATGCGTTACTGCAATGACGACTACCATACATGTTTACCGCTAAGGGTCAACATACCGCCACACATTGATTGATCAAACTCACAGAACGGGGATATTTACGGCTCACCAATTTTATTTGCTGTCATATAACTTTACACTGGCATTGTTAATTAATGGTTAATCAGGTGTGTATCTCATGAAGACAATTGCCTCCACCGCCCTTCCTGCCCAGGTTCAGCAGCCGCGCTACGATCGTCAGCAACTGCGCTCCCGCATCGTCCATTTTGGCTTTGGCGCGTTTCACCGTGCGCACCAGGCATTGTTAACAAACCGGGTGCTTAATGAAAAAGGCGGCGACTGGGGTATTTGTGAGATTAGCCTTTTCAGCGGCGACGTGCTGATGAGCCAGCTGCGCGCGCAGGATCACCTGTTCACCGTGCTGGAGAAAGGGGCGGAAGGCAATGAGGCGATTATCGTCGGTGCCGTCCATGAATGCCTTAACGCAAAGCTGGACTCTCTGCCCGCCATTATTGAGAAATTTTGCGAGCCTCAGGTCGCAATTGTGTCGCTCACCATCACGGAGAAAGGCTATTGCATAGATCCCGCTACCGGGAAACTCGATCTGCACAACGCCCGGATAATCCATGACCTTGAAAACCCCTCAGAGCCGCATTCCGCACCCGGGATCCTGGTCGAAGCGCTTCACCGCCGCCGCGAGCGCGGCTTGCCTGCGTTTACCGTGCTCTCCTGCGACAATATCCCTGATAACGGGCATGTGGTGAAAAACGCGGTACTGGGCATGGCGCAAAAGCGTTCCGCGGCGCTGTCAGAATGGATTGACAGCCACGTGAGCTTCCCGGGGACAATGGTCGACAGAATTGTTCCCGCCGCGACGGAAGTCTCGCTGGCGGAAATTACCGACGCGCTCGGCGTTGAAGATCCGTGCGCCATTAGCTGTGAACCGTTTATTCAGTGGGTGGTGGAAGATAATTTTGTCGCCGGCCGTCCGGAGTGGGAAGTCGCGGGCGTTCAGATGGTGCAGGATGTTCTGCCGTGGGAGCAGATGAAATTGCGCATGCTCAACGGCAGCCACTCTTTCCTGGCGTATCTGGGGTACCTCGCGGGCTACGCCCATATTAATGAATGCATGGAGGACGCTGCGTTCCGCGAAGCTGCCCGTCGGCTGATGCTGGACGAGCAGGCGCCCACATTACGCATTAAGGATGTCGACCTCACCGCCTACGCCGATAGCCTGCTCAAGCGCTTTGCCAACCCGGCACTTCAGCATCGGACCTGGCAAATCGCGATGGACGGCAGCCAGAAGCTTCCGCAAAGAATGCTCGACGGTATCCGCGTTCATCTCGAGCGAAAAACACCGTGGTCGCTGCTGGCTCTGGGCGTGGCCGGCTGGATACGCTACGTCAGCGGTACCGACGACCGTGGCAACGCGATTGATGTTCGCGATCCCCTCAGCGATAAAATTCGCACGATGGTCAATGCCAGCAGCGACGCCGACCGCGTTAACGCCCTGCTGGGGCTGAGCGAGGTCTTTGGTCACGATCTCGCGCAAAACAGCGCGTTTGTGGAGGCTGTCAGCCAGGCATACCAGCGCATCACCCGCCACGGCGCGCGTCAGGCTGTTATTGAGACGTTAAATATTTAACGATTATTGCGCTTAACGCGAACGGATGAAGCCTCCGTTCGCCCTCCCCCTTCTCACCGGTCACGTTTTTCGCCAGGATAGAGAGATTAGTGTTATAGCATCACAATCCTCATCTGGAGCGCACGTGACCAAAACCAACCTCATCACCGGTTTTCTCGGCAGCGGTAAAACCACCTCAATTCTCCACCTGCTAGCGAATAAAGATCCTGCCGAGAAATGGGCCGTGCTGGTCAATGAATTTGGCGAGGTAGGCATTGACGGCGCGTTACTGTCATCCAGCGGCGCGATGATTAAAGAGATCCCCGGCGGGTGCATGTGCTGCGTCAATGGCCTCCCGATGCAGGTCGGGCTCAATACGCTGCTGCGTCAGGGCAAACCCGACCGCCTGCTGATTGAGCCCACCGGGCTGGGCCATCCGAAGCAGATCCTCGATTTACTGACTGCCCCGGTTTACGAGCCGTGGATCGACCTGCGCGCCACCCTGTGCCTGCTCGATCCGCGTCAGCTTCTGGATGACAAGGCGGTGGCCAATGAGAATTTCCGCGATCAGCTCGCCTCGGCTGACGTTATTGTCGCGAATAAAGCAGATCGCGCCACGGCTGAAAGCCAGGCCGCGCTGGACGCGTGGTGGCAACATTTCGGCGGCAACCGCACGCGGGTGCAGGCCACCCAGGGGAATATTGATAGCGCCCTGCTTGACCTTCCTCGTCTGAACCTCGCCGAGCTGCCTGCCAGCGCGGATCATTCGCACAGTCATCCGGTTAAGCAGGGTTTAGCCGCTCTCAGCCTGCCGGAACATCAGCGCTGGCGTCGTAACCTGAACAGCGGCCAGGGATATCAGGCCTGCGGATGGATATTTGATGCTGAAACCGTTTTTGACACCATCGGGATCCTGGAGTGGGCCCGACTTGCTCCCGCCGATCGCGTGAAAGGGATCATGCGCACGCCAGACGGGCTGGTGCGGATCAACCGTCAGGGTGACGATTTCTTTATTGAAACGCAGAATGTGGCGCCGCCTGACAGCCGAATAGAGTTAATTAGTGCGGTTAACGCCGACTGGAATGCCCTCCAGTCCAGCCTGTTGAGGATTCGTTTAAGTTCGGGCGGCTAACGTTGCCCCAGTTTTCACTCTATGCAGAACGTTATGACAACTCGATTTCCCCTGATATTACTGCTTAATGTCGCCGGTCTGGCGCTTTTCTTCTCCTGGTATATCCCGGCGGATCATGGTTTCTGGTTCCCGCTGGATTCTGCCATTTTTCACTTCTTCAACCAGGAGCTGGTGAAGAGCAACGCGTTCCTGTGGCTGGTGGCAATTACCAACAACCGCGCCTTCGACGGCTTCTCGCTGCTGGCCATGGGCTGCCTGATGCTCTCTTTCTGGCTGAAAGAGGATAAAGCCGGGCGTCGGCGTATTCTCATTATCGGTCTGGTGATGCTGCTGTTTGCCGTTGTCATTAACCAGCTGGCAACTGCGATTATTCCGGTTAAGCGTTCAAGCCCAACGCTATTCTTCACTGATATTTATCGCGTCAGCGAACTGCTGCATATTCCAACAAAAGATGCGTCGAAGGACAGTTTCCCCGGCGATCACGGCATGATGCTGCTTATTTTTTCCGCAATTATGCTTCGCTATTTCGGCAGAAAAGCTTTTGCCATAGCCCTGATTATTTTTGTGGTTTTTGCCTTCCCGCGCGTAATGATTGGCGCTCACTGGTTTACCGATATTGCCGTCGGTTCGCTCTCCGTGGCGCTGATTGCGCTGCCGTGGTGTTTGATGACCCCACTGAGTGACAGGATAATAGCGCTGTTCGATCGCTATCTTCCCGGAAGAGCGCAACAACAATTAAACAAATAACTAACCTAAATTAACGTGAGCTATCAGGGATCGACATGATCCCTGATAGCGTTCTCGCCGCGATCTTTCCCCACTGTCATATTCTCGTCATCATATTCATGATAAAAATGAAGCAATTGCATACTGGCGCAGCGGATCCGTCGCTATTTTGAGCAATTCTATGTTTTTACTTTCTGTATCACATTTTCTTATAAAAAAAAGGCTTTTTTTTCTCGCAATACCCCAGGCAATCGGTTAATCTCGAACTCGTTTTGCCCCATAGAGATAATTATTTCACTGGCGAATAATTTTGTGCGCTGTGCCACAAATGTGACCAGAAAGAATTGTCTCAATGTGAACAGATAATTAGTCTCGTCACGTTTGGCATTTTTATAACGATATTTGTCGTTAAGGACTTCAAGGGATAATAAACAAAATGGTCAAATCTCAACCGTTTCTGAGATATATCTTACGGGGGATCCCGGCGATAGCAGTCGCGGTACTGTTGTCTGCATGTAGTACATCGAACACCGCAAAGAATATGCATCCTGAGACGCGTGTTGTGGGAATGGAAGATTCCTCGTCACTGCAAGCCTCTCAGGATGAATTTGAAAATATGGTACGTAATCTGGACGTGAAGTCCCGCATTATGGACCAGTATGCTGACTGGAAAGGCGTGCGCTATCGCCTTGGCGGCAGCACAAAAACAGGTATTGATTGTTCCGGTTTTGTACAGCGTACGTTCCGTGAGCAATTTGGGTTAGATCTTCCGCGTTCAACCTATGAACAGCAGGAGATGGGCAAGTCGATTTCACGTACCAAACTGCGCACCGGTGATTTAGTCCTGTTCCGTGCCGGTTCTACAGGTCGACATGTTGGCATCTACATTGGTAATGACCAGTTTGTACATGCCTCCACCAGCAGCGGTGTGACCATTTCCAGCATGAATGAACCGTACTGGAAGAAGCGCTACAACGAAGCACGCCGCGTACTGACCCGCAGTTAATATGACTATTGTATCGTTGGTTATCCCTTGGCTGGCGATATGATGAAAAAAAGCACTGCTTCGGCAGTGTTTTTTTTTGCCCGTTACACTGAATACATCCAGCGGCATTTCAGGAATCACGACGTCTATGTTCACCCGCTATTTCTCCAGCAATCGCAAAATACTGATCCTCAGCATCATCACAGGCCTGATCGCCGCCCTGCTCCTGGGTTCGTTGCAATTTTTCTGGAGCTACCACAAGCGGGAAGTCAAATTCGACACCCTGATCCACGATGTGAGCATCTATATGGAGAGCTACTTCGATGAGTTAAAAAATTCTATCGATGTGCTCCAGCCGCTCACGTTAAACAACTGCCACGACGTCAATCAGGAACTTACCTCGCGCGCTGCCTTTAGCGTTAACGTTCGCGCATTCCTGCTGGTCAGAGACAAAATGGCGTTCTGCTCTTCTGCCACCGGGCCGATGAATGTGCCCATGGAGGAGCTGATCCCCGAGCTGCACATCGACAAACAGATTGATATGGCGTTACTTCCCGGCACCCCGATGTTGCCCAACAAGCCCGCGATTGCCATCTGGTACCGTAACCCGCTAGTGAAGGACGGCGGCGTGTTTACCTCGGTGAATCTCAATCTGACGCCTTACCTGCTCTACACCGCGCGCCAGGACGAATTTGCCGGTATTGCCATCATTATTGGCGACCATGCGCTGTCAACGCGCTCCAGCACGCTGGTCCTTGCGCATGATCTACATGAAACGCCCGCCCGAACCGCGACGCTGAAAGACGTTCCCCTGACCATCAACCTGTATGCTGACGCATGGACCAGCGATGAAATTCTCTACGCCCTGTTCTTCGGGCTGGTGTGCGGCATTTGTGCCGGATCGCTCAACTACTATATCCTCAGCATTCGCCTCAACCCGGGTAAAGAGATTTTAAGCGCCATTAAGCGCGGTCAGTTTTACGTGGTTTATCAGCCCGTCGTCGATGCTAAATCGCTCCAGATGACCGGGCTTGAAGTGCTGATGCGCTGGAAACACCCGACGATGGGGGAAATTCCGCCGGACGCGTTTATCAATTTTGCCGAAGCGCAGAAGCTGATTGTCCCGCTGACGCTGCATCTCTTTGACCTTATCATTCACGATGCGCCCGTGTTACAAACGCTGTTACCTCCGGGAGCAAAGGTGGGCATCAACATTGCGCCGGGGCATCTGCATGCGGAAAGCTTCAAAGACGATATGCGCACCTTCAAAGCGCTACTGCCGCAGGATTACTTCCAGATCGTGCTGGAAATTACCGAGCGCGACATGCTCAATCATCGGGAAGCCAACAGCCTCTTCGAATGGCTACACAACGAAGGGTTTGAGATAGCCATTGATGATTTTGGCACCGGCCACAGCGCGCTGATTTATCTTGAGCATTTCACCATGGACTACCTCAAGATAGACCGCGGTTTTGTTAATGCGATTGGCACCGAGACCGTGACGTCGCCGGTGCTGGACGCCGTCCTGACGCTGGCAAGACGACTGAATATGTCGACCGTCGCCGAAGGGGTGGAAACGCCGGAACAGGCCGCCTGGCTGCGCGAACACGGCGTTAATTTCCTGCAGGGATACTGGATTAGCCGCCCGATGCCGCTGGCGCAGTTCCGCGAATGGCGGCCTGATATTTCGCCCGAGGATGATTAATTTCACATTGCCCGTGACGTCACTTATTATTCAGCTTAACCGAGCCGGTCTGTAAAAGAGGGAGCCGCCGCGAGATGCTTATGCGCTTCATGTTGCTGATGTTGGCACTAACGAGCCTGTCCAGCCAGGCGCAGGCCATCAAAGAAAATATTGCCTTCGCGGTGATTGGCGAGCCGAAATATGCGGTCAATTTTACGCACTTCGATTACGTTAACCCTGCCGCGCCGAAGGGCGGAAAGGTCACGCTTTCCGCCACGGGAACATTCGACAACTTCAACCGCTTCGCCCTGCGCGGCGTGGCGGCCGCGCGAACGGAATCGCTTTACGATACGCTCTTCGTCACGTCGGATGATGAGCCCGGCAGCTATTATCCGCTGATTGCCGAGAACGTGCGTTACGCCGATAACTTCGCCTGGGCGGAAATTTCGCTGAATCCGCGAGCGCGTTTTCACGACGGCACGCCGGTGAAGGCCAGCGACGTCGCGTTCACCTTCCATAAATTCATGACCGAAGGCGTCCCCCAGTTCCGCATCGTGTATAAAGGGGCTTCCGTCAGAGCCATTGCGCCGCTCACCGTGCGCATCGAGCTGAGCGAACCGAACAAAGAGAATATGCTCAGCCTGTTCTCGCTGCCGGTGATGCCTGAATCGTTCTGGAAAAACCATAAGCTAAGCGACCCGCTTTCCACGCCGCCGCTGGCAGGCGGCCCATACCGCATCACCGACTGGCGCATGGGGCAATATGTCGTTTACTCTCGCGTGAAAGACTACTGGGCGGCAGACCTGCCGGTAAACCGCGGGCGCTGGAATTTCGACACCCTTCGCTATGATTACTACCTCGACGATAACGTGGCGTTTGAAGCGTTCAAAGCCGGCGCTTTCGATTTACGCGTCGAGAGCAGCGCCAAAAACTGGGCGACCCGCTATATCGGCAAAAATTTCGCCAAAGGCTATATCGTCAAAGACGAGCACAAAAATGAGTCTGCCCAGGACACCCGCTGGCTGGCGTTTAATATTCAGCGTCCGGTATTTAATGACCGCCGGGTGCGCGAAGCCATTTCCCTGGCCTTTGATTTTGAGTGGATGAACAAGGCGCTGTTTTACGGGGCTTACAGCCGTGCCAACAGCTATTTTCAGAACACGGAATACGCCGCGCGCGATTACCCGAAAGCCGACGAGCTGGCACTGCTGGCGCCTCTGAAAGCGGAGCTGCCGCCGCAGGTGTTCACCACCGTGTTTCAGCCGCCCGCGTCGAAGGGTGACGGTTACGACCGCGACAACCTGCTGAAAGCCAGCAAACTGCTGGATGACGCGGGCTGGCACCTGAAAAATCAAAAGCGTGTGGATGCCAAAACGGGTAAGCCTCTCAGCTTTGAGCTGCTGCTCTCGTCCGGGGGCAACGATCAGTGGGTACTGCCGTTTAAGCACAACCTTGAGCGGCTGGGCGTGACCATGAACATTCGCCAGGTCGATAACGCGCAGATCACCAGCCGCATGCGCAGCCGTGATTACGACATGATGCAGCGCCTGTGGCCCGCGCAGCCGTGGCCCAGCTCCGACCTGCAAATCTCCTGGGCCTCCAGCTACATTGACTCCTCATACAATGCGCCAGGTGTAAAAAGCCCGGCGATTGACGCGCTGATTGCGAAAATAGTGGCGGCGCAGGGGGATAAAGAAAAGCTCCTGCCGCTCGGGCGCGCCCTCGACAGGGTCCTGACCTGGAACTACTACATGCTGCCGATGTGGTATATGGGCGAAGATCGCCTTGCGCGCTGGGACAAGTTCTCCGTGCCTGCCGTGCGCCCTGTCTACTCCCTGGGCTTTGATACCTGGTGGTATGACGTTAACAAAGCCGCCAGACTTCCCGCTGAGCGGCGATAAGGAATCATCATGGGTGCCTATCTTCTCCGTCGTCTCCTGCTGGTCATCCCCACCCTGTGGGCCATCATCACGATTAACTTTTTTATCGTGCAAATCGCCCCCGGCGGCCCGGTCGATCAGGCGATTGCCGCCATTGAATTTGGCAACAGCGGCGGCATGCCCGGCGGCGGCGGTGAAGGGATGGGCGCGAGCCATGCGCGAACCGGCGTAGGGAATATCAGCGAAAGCCATTATCGCGGCGGACGCGGGCTGGATCCGGAAGTGATCGCCGAGATCACCCACCGCTACGGCTTTGACAAACCGATTCACGAGCGCTATTTCAAGATGCTCTGGGATTACATCCGCTTTGATTTTGGCGACAGCCTGTTTCGCAGTGCGTCAGTGTTAACGTTGATCAAGCAAAGCCTGCCGGTTTCGATAACGCTGGGGCTGTGGGGAACGCTGATTATCTATCTGGTCTCTATACCGCTCGGGATCCGCAAAGCGGTGTATAACGGCAGCCGGTTTGATATCTGGAGCAGCACGTTCATCATTATCGGCTACGCCATCCCGGCGTTTCTGTTTGCCGTCCTGCTGATTGTCTTTTTTGCCGGGGGAAGCTATTTCGACCTCTTCCCGCTGCGGGGGCTGGTCTCCGCCGATTTCAGCTCCCTGCCGTGGTATCAGAAAATCACCGACTATCTCTGGCATATCACGCTGCCGGTGCTGGCCACGGTCATCGGCGGGTTTGCGGCCCTGACCATGTTGACCAAAAACGCCTTTCTCGATGAAATTCGTAAGCAGTACGTCGTGACTGCCCGCGCCAAGGGCGTAAGCGAGAAGCAGATCATGTGGAAACACGTGTTCCGCAACGCCATGCTGCTGGTGATCGCCGGATTTCCGGCCACGTTCATCGGCATGTTTTTTACCGGCTCGCTGCTGATAGAGGTGATGTTCTCGCTCAACGGCCTGGGGCTGCTGGGCTATGAGGCTACCGTTTCGCGCGATTATCCGGTGATGTTTGGCACACTCTATATTTTCACCCTGATTGGCCTGCTGCTGAATATCATCAGTGATATCAGCTATACGCTGGTCGATCCCCGAATTGATTTTGAGGGCCGCTGATGCCGCGTTTAAGCCCCGTCAACCAGGCCCGCTGGGCCCGTTTTCGCCACAACCGCCGCGGCTTCTGGTCGCTGTGGATTTTTGCCGTGCTGTTTGCCTTAAGCATGTGTTCGGAGCTGATCGCCAACGACAAGCCGTTGCTGGTGCATTTTAACGACCGCTGGTACGTGCCGGTTATCGCCAGTTACAGCGAAAGCGACTTTGGCGGCCCGTTTGCGACACCGGCGGAGTATCAGGATCCGTGGCTTCGCCAGCAGATTGAGCAGCACGGCTGGGCGCTCTGGGCGCCGGTACGCTTTGGTGCAAACAGCATTAACTTCGCCACCACAACCCCCTTCCCTTCCCCGCCCTCCGCTCAAAACTGGCTGGGAACGGATGCCAACGGCGGCGACGTGCTGGCGCGCATCCTGTATGGCACGCGAATTTCTCTTCTCTTTGGGCTGATGCTGACGCTCTTCTCAAGCGTGATGGGCGTCGTGGCGGGCGCCGTTCAGGGCTACTACGGCGGGAAAATTGACCTGTGGGGCCAGCGGGTTATTGAAGTCTGGTCAGGCATGCCAACGCTGTTTCTGATCATCCTGCTTTCCAGCGTGGTGCAGCCCGGCTTCTGGTGGCTGTTAGGCATCACCGTCCTGTTCGGCTGGATGGCGCTGGTGGGCGTGGTGCGCGCGGAGTTCCTGCGCACCCGCAATTTCGACTATATTCGCGCCGCGCAGGCGCTTGGCGTGAGCGATCGGGGGATCATCTTCCGCCACATGCTGCCCAACGCGGTCGTGGCAACGCTCACCTTCCTGCCGTTTATTCTGTGCAGCTCCATCACCACCCTCACCTCGCTGGATTTTCTTGGTTTCGGGCTACCGCTGGGTTCCCCGTCGCTCGGCGAACTGCTGCTGCAGGGTAAGAACAACCTGCAGGCGCCGTGGTTAGGCATCGCCGCCTTTCTTTCCGTGGCCGTGCTGCTGTCGCTGCTGATTTTTATTGGCGAAGCCGTGCGCGATGCCTTCGATCCGAACAAGGCGGTATAAAATGACCCAGCCTCTTCTCAGTATTGATAACCTGTCGATTGCTTTTTCTAAGCAGGACGAGACGCGCACCGTGGTCACCGACCTGTCGCTGCAGATCCAGACCGGGGAAACGCTGGCCCTGGTGGGCGAGTCGGGTTCAGGCAAGAGCGTTTCGGCACTCTCCATCCTGCGCCTGTTGCCGTCCCCACCGGTGAGCTACCCGCAAGGGGATATTCTGTTTCACGGCAGCTCGCTGCTGCATGCCGACGAACATACCCTGCGCGGCATACGCGGCAACAAAATCGCCATGATCTTCCAGGAGCCGATGGTTTCCCTCAACCCGCTGCACAGCCTGGAGAAACAGCTCTATGAAGTGCTCTCCCTGCACCGGGGGATGCGCAAAGAGGCCGCGCGGGGAGAAATTCTGGACTGTCTGGAACGAACGGGCATACGCAACGCGGCCAAACGGCTGAATGATTTTCCGCATCAGCTCTCCGGCGGCGAACGCCAGCGCGTGATGATCGCTATGGCCCTGCTCACGCGACCCGAGCTGTTGATTGCCGACGAGCCCACAACGGCGCTGGACGTGACGGTACAGGCGCAAATACTGACGCTGCTGCGGGAACTGCGTGACGAGCTGAACATGAGCCTGCTTTTTATCACGCACAACCTGAGCATTGTGAGAAAGCTGGCCGACAGCGTCGCGGTGATGCAAAACGGACGATGCGTTGAACAGAATAGCGCGTCCACGCTGCTGAGCGCGCCGCAGCACCCCTATACGCAGCGTTTGCTCGACAGCGAACCCTCCGGCGACCCGGTTCCGCTCGCGGCTGACAGCACACCGCTGCTGCGCGTTGAGGATTTGTCCGTCTCGTTCCCGATCCGCAAAGGTATTCTGCGGCGCATCGTCGACCAGAATCCGGTGCTGAAAAACATCCGCTTCTCGCTGCGCCCGGGAGAATCTCTGGGGCTGGTGGGCGAATCCGGTTCCGGCAAAAGTACCACCGGTCTGGCGCTGCTGCGCTTAATTGCCTCCCAGGGCGAGATCCTCTTTGACGATATGCCGCTGCACCGCTGGAACCGCCGTCAGATGCTGCCCGTGCGGCCCCGCATGCAGGTGGTGTTTCAGGATCCCAACTCCTCGCTTAACCCCCGGCTCAGCGTGTTACAGATTATCGAGGAGGGTCTGCGCGTGCATCAGCCCGGCCTGAGCGCTCAGCAGCGCGAGGAGGAAGTTATGCGGGTGATGGCCGAAGTGGGCTTAGATGCCGGGACGCGCCACCGCTATCCGGCTGAATTCTCCGGCGGCCAGCGCCAGCGTATCGCCATTGCCCGCGCGCTGATCCTGAAGCCGGAGCTGATTATTCTGGATGAACCGACGTCGTCGCTGGACAGAACCGTTCAGGCGCAGATCCTGGCGCTGCTGAAAGGGCTTCAGGAAAAGCACCGGCTGGCCTATATCTTTATCAGCCACGATCTTCAGGTGGTGCGGGCGCTATGCCATCAGGTGATTGTGTTGCGACAGGGAGAAGTGGTCGAGCAGGGAGAGTGCCAGCGCGTATTTAGCGCGCCAACGCAGCGCTACACGCGCCAGCTGTTGTCGGCAGACTAGCGGTCAGAACGGGTACTGGCCGGAGAAAGGCTCCGCGATGGCAACGCCAAAATTCTTCAGACGGCAGGTGGCGGCAAACTCGTCCTGGCTCTTCACGAACAGGCACGGCTCACCTTCACACTCCAGCACGGAGCTGTCCACTTCGATATCCGTCAGGGCCTGACTGAGACGCTCCATCACCCGCCATGCATTTTCGTCGCTCGGGCTCAGCAGCTTGAGTGCCACCAGGCAGTTTTCACAGCCCGCGACGCTTTGCGGAATCGGTTCAACTTTCGAACCTGCAAAACCCGCCGACCAGCGATAGCTCTGGGGCAAGCGATGGACAATGGAGAGTTGTAATGTATTCACGTTCGTTCCCCGGAAGCAAAATTTACTTCACAATTTATTTACATTTATAGTAACACATCATCGCCAGCCTGCACTATTCAGCGCTTTTTTATCGATATCCAGGCTCGCGTCGGCGCTATATGTACCCGTTTCTGCGATCTAACTCAACCTTTTTGAATACAATGATGTGACTTTTTACACAAATAGATTTTACATAAAATAAACAAACACGGAATAAACGAACGGGGGTTTGGTTGATATGCATCAACAAAAAAGGCCCTGCCGGGCCTTCTCTGTATTTTAGTGGGCCGCTTTTCGCGGTCGACTGGCGTAAAGATAGAAAAGTATCGAGCTGGTTGCGCAAAAAGCCATCGCCCACAGCATGGGCCATGCCGTCGTAAAGGTGGCCATCGAAAGCAACGCCCCGACGATAGCGCCAATACCGAAGCGGAACGTCCCCGCCAGGGAAGAGGCGGTGCCCGCCATATGCGGAAACTCATCCAGGATAACCGCCATCGCATTAGATGACACCATCGACACGCAGCCGACAAAGGCCGCCACGCCGACCACCAGCGCCCAGAAGCCCACGCCCAGAAACGCGCTCACCACCAGCCAGATAGCCATCACAAACTGGATCCACAGCCCGGCGCGGAACATGTTCAGCGCCCCCACCCGCCGGACAAAACGGCTGTTGATGATGGTCATGATGAACAGGAAGACGATGTTAAGCGCGAAATAGTAGCCGAAGTGCTGCGGCGAAACGTGGTTCAGCTCAATGTAGACAAACGGCCCGGCGCTCAGGAAGGAGAACATCCCGGCGAAGCTGAACCCGCTTGCCAGCATATAGCTGAGCACGCGCTTGTGGCGAAACAGCGAGGCAAAGTTGCCTATTGTGGTTCGGATGTGGAATTTCTGGCGGCGCTCCACGGGAAGCGTTTCATCAATAAAGAAGAAGATCATCGCCGAGGCCAGCAGCGCGGCCAGGGCCAGGATCCAGAAAATCACATGCCAGCTAAACCACACCAGCACCGCGCCACCGGCCATCGGGGCCACCAGCGGCGCAATCGTCGTCACCAGCATCACGAACGACATCATGCGGGAGAACTCTTCCTTCGGGTAGATATCGCGCATCAGGGCGTTAATCACCACGCTTGCCGCAGCCGCCGCCAGACCGTGGAAGAAGCGCATGATAATCAAATGATCGATGGTCTGCGCCAGCGCACAGGCCACCGCTGCGGCTGCAAAGACCAGCGTCCCTCCCAGAATAACGGGCTTGCGTCCAAGACTGTCCGCCATCGGGCCATAAAACAGCTGGCCGAGGGCAAAGCCGAGAATATAGGTGCTGAGCGTCATCTGCGCGCTGCCCGCCGGAACGCCAAACTGCGCGGAAATGACCGGCAGCGCGGGCAGGTACATATCAATAGACAGCGGCATCAGCATGGCCAGCAGGCCAAGAATGAAGACGATTTTGAACGACGAGTGTGGCCTGGTGGTCACAGAGCTCTCCTGAAATTAGTGCGAAGGCAGACCGACGCTGGCGATCTCTTCTTCCGTTAACGGGCGATATTCGCCTGGCGCCAGGTCGGGATCGAGTTCGATCGCACCAATCCGCTCACGATGCAGGCCAACAACGTGGTTCCCCACCGCGGCAAACATACGTTTCACCTGATGGTAGCGCCCTTCGCTGATGGTCAGACGGACCTCCGTCGGCGTGATCACCTCAAGCACGGCGGGTTTGGTCAGATCTTTTTCATTATGCAGCTGAACGCCTTTCGTGAATTGCTCTGCCGTGTCATCCGACACCGGCGACTCCAGCGTGACCAGATAGGTTTTCTCGCAGTGGTGACGCGGGGAAGTAATGCGATGCGACCACTGCCCGTCGTCGGTCATCAGCACCAGACCCGTGGTGTCGATGTCGAGGCGGCCTGCGGCGTGCAGCTTGTGCGCCACCGGTTCGTCGAGGAAATAGAGCACCGTCGGGTGATCGGGATCTTCCGTTGAGCAGACGTAGCCTTCCGGCTTATTCAGCATGAAGTAGCGCGGACCGTGCTGCTGGGTCAGCGGATTGCCGTCATACTCCACCTGATGGTCAGGTTGCAGTTTGAACGCGCTGTCTCTCACAATGTCGCCATCCACGGTAACGCGGCTGGCGCGAATTTCGCGCCCGGCAATAGCGCGGCTTACGCCGAGTTGCTGAGCGATAAACTTATCAAGTCGCATGAAATCTTTTTAGCCTTAATGGTGCTGGAAGTCGGACAACAGGTCCGAAAAAAGAAGCAGTCTGGAACGGTTCAGTATAATGGTCTGGTTGCGCCACTCAAGGGAAAAAGTTTCGTGGCATACTATCTATACCCTAAATAATTCGAGTTGCATGAAGGCGGCAAAGGAGTGAATCCCCGGGAGCTTACATAAGTAAGTGACCGGGGTGAACGAGTGCAGCCAACGCACAGGCAACTTGAAGTATGACGGGTATATGTGCGGAATAACGAAACCGAGACCCTATGACTTTTACACTTCGCCCCTATCAGCAGGAAGCCGTTGACGCCACCCTCGCCTGGTTCCGCAAACATCGCGAGCCGGCGGCGATTGTGCTCCCGACCGGCGCAGGCAAAAGCCTGGTCATTGCCGAACTGGCGCGTCTTGCCCGCGGCCGCGTGCTGGTGCTGGCGCACGTTAAAGAGCTCGTCGCGCAAAACCATGCCAAGTATTGTGCGCTTGGACTGGAAGCCGACATTTTCGCCGCCGGGCTAAAGCGCAAAGAGAGCCACGGCAAAGTAGTCTTCGGCAGCGTGCAGTCGGTGGCGCGCAATCTGGAGCTGTTTCGCAGCGAATTTTCGCTGCTGATTGTTGACGAGTGTCACCGCATCAGCGATGACGACGACAGCCAGTATCAGCAAATCCTGGCTCACCTGAAAGCGGTGAACCCTCACCTGCGCCTGCTGGGCCTGACGGCGACCCCGTTTCGCCTGGGGAAAGGCTGGATCTATCGCTACCATTATCACGGCATGGTGCGCGGCGATGAGAAGGCCCTGTTTAGCGACTGCATTTACGAACTTCCGCTGCGCTACATGATTAAACATGGCTACCTGACGCCGCCTGAACGGCTGGATATGCCGGTGGTGCAGTACGATTTCAGCCGTTTGCAGGCGCAGAGCAACGGCTTATTCAGCGAAGCGGATCTCAACCAGGAGCTGAAAAAGCAGAAGCGTATTACGCCGCATATCATCAGCCAGATTGAGGAGTTCGCCGCGACGCGCAAAGGGGTAATGATCTTTGCCGCTACGGTTGAGCACGCGCGAGAGATCACCGGGTTACTGCCCGCCGGCGACGCGGCGTTAATCACCGGCGAGACCCCCGGCCCGGAGCGCGACGACCTGATTGACGCGTTTAAGGCCCAGCGGTTCCGCTATCTGGTAAACGTGTCGGTATTGACCACCGGCTTTGACGCCCCGCACGTCGACCTGATCGCCATTTTGCGCCCGACCGAATCGGTCAGTCTGTATCAACAAATTGTTGGCCGCGGCCTGCGCCTGGCCCCGGGAAAAACCGACTGCCTGATTCTGGATTATGCCGGTAACCCGCACGATCTCTATACGCCTGAGGTCGGCGCGCCAAAAGGGAAAAGCGACAACGTGCCCGTGCAGGTCTTTTGCCCTGCCTGCGGGTTTGCCAACACCTTCTGGGGAAAAACCACTGCCGACGGTACGCTGATCGAACACTTTGGCCGCCGCTGTCAGGGCTGGTTTGAAGATGATGACGGGCATCGCGAGCAGTGCGATTTCCGCTTCCGGTTCAAAAACTGCCCGCAGTGCAACGCCGAAAACGACATTGCCGCCCGCCGCTGCCGGGAATGCGACACGGTGCTGGTTGACCCGGACGACATGCTGAAAGCGGCGCTAAAGCTGAAAGATGCCCTGGTGCTGCGCTGTTCCGGCATGGCGCTGCAGCCCGGCGCCGATGAAAAAGGCGAGTGGCTGAAAATCACCTATTACGACGAAGACGGGGCGGACGTCAGCGAGCGTTTCCGGGTTCAGACGCCTGCCCAGCGAATGGCCTTCGAGCAGCTGTTTATCCGCCCGCATACCCGCACGCCGGGCGTGCCCCTGCGCTGGATAACCGTCGCCGATATCGTGCGCCAGCAGGTGTTATTGCGCCATCCGGATTTTGTCGTCGCCCGTAAGAAAGGCCAGTTCTGGCAGGTGCGCGAGAAGCTCTTTGACTATGAAGGTCGCTTCCGTCGCGCCAACGAATTGCGCGGTTAGCGGGACTTTTCATTGATGTGAGGGGCATTTGAGTATAAAATGCCGCCCGCTTCACATCCGTGAGGCAGAACACTCACCTGCTGCTGGGTCGCCTGTAGCAGGGTTTTAAATACAGAGAGAAATCAATGTTCACTATCGAAGCAGAAGTACGTAACGTGCAGGGTAAGGGTGCGAGCCGCCGCCTGCGTAACGCTAACAAGTTCCCGGCTATCGTTTACGGTGGCGAAGCTGCTCCAGTTGCAATCGAACTGGATCACGACAAACTGTGGAACCTGCAGACCAAAGCTGAATTCTACAGCGAAGTTCTGACCATCGTTGTTGGCGGTAAAGAAGAAAAAGTGAAAGTTCAGGCTGTTCAGCGTCACCCGTTCAAGCCAAAACTGTCTCACATCGACTTCGTTCGCGCGTAATCGCAAACACGTCGAAAAAAAACCCCGCTTCTGCGGGGTTTTTTTATGGCTGTTATTTCCCGCCCGAGGTGCGGCGCTGAAGCTGATCGCGCAGGTTCGGCGGCGTACCTTTAATGGTCAGCGTATCGGTGGCCGGATCCCAGAAGATGCGTTCACCCAGCAACATCGCGTCAAAGTTGATGGTTAACCCACCGCCGCTGCCGGCAAACTTGGTTAACTGACGCAGCGTACTGCGATCCGCCGGGAAGCTCTCTTCAAGCTCATAGCCTTTTTCCGCGGTGAATTCCTGGAAGCTGACTTCGCTGACGCCCGCCAGCTCTTTTGACAGGGACTCCAGCTCGATCTCCTCCCCTGCCTGCAGCTGTTCGTTGCAGTAGCTGTAAACCTGCTGGCGCACGGTCTGGCGCTCAGATTTATCGAGCTGCGCTTCAGCCGTGAAGTCGTCAACCGCCTGGAGCAGCCCTTTGTTCTGCGCTTTGGCGTTAAGACCTTCGCTGGCACCGAGGAAATCCATAAAGAAATCCGCCACTTTGCGGCCCACGCGCCCTTTCAGGAAAGTCAGGTAGCGGGTCGACTCCGGGTTGGTTTCCCATTCGGTCAAATCAATACGCGCCACGATATCCGCATGGTTGATATCCAGATAATGCGTTGAGCTGATATCCAGCTGCTCGTTCACGCGCATGCTGCTTAAGTTATTCAGCACGGTAACCAGCAGATACTCGACCGCCAGGTAGCGATAGTGGCAGAACAGCACGATCCCGCCGTCGGCGAACGGATATTTCGCCAGCTCGTCGCGCAGACGCCCGGTGGCGGCGCGGCTAAACGCCAGGAAATCCTCTTCGCCCTGACGCTGCAGGCGCAGGCTATCGGCCAGTTCACTCTCTTCGCTGAACAGGCCATAGGCTTTATTTTTGGCACTGTAGACGCGATGCAGTTCTGCCATCATCTCCACCACGGTCGCCGTGGGTTCCAGTAACGAATCGCGCAGCACCACTTCAAGGGTTTGCTCATCACGCTTGATAAGCTGGTGCAAGGCAATCTGGTTGATTTCCAGACTCATGATAAACTCTCCTTTTAGACCGGGCGGTATTCAACCACCACCAGGACATGTGTGCAACAACAGATAAAAAAGGGGAAAAAAAGCTGTTGCTACGGTAATATGTTGCCCTTTCATCAACAAACTGATTTTGATTTATGCCACAACATTCCCGCTACAGTGATGAACACGTTGAACAACTGCTCAGTGAGCTGGTCAACGTACTGGAAAAACATAAAACGCCGACCGATCTCTCCCTGATGGTTTTGGGAAATATGGTCACCAACCTGATTAACACCAGCGTTGCTCCGGCTCAGCGTCAGGCGATCGCAAAATCGTTTGCCCAGGCTTTACAGTCGTCCGTCAGCAACGACCCGGCCCATTAAGGGATACGAACAACAGTTTATGGTGACGAATCGTCAGCGCTACCGTGAAAAAGTCTCCCAGATGGTCAGCTGGGGGCACTGGTTTGCCCTGTTCAACATTCTGCTGGCGACGGTCATTGGCTGTCGTTATCTGTTTGTCGCAGACTGGCCAACAACGCTAACCGGGCGTATCTACTCCTGGATAAGCGTTGTCGGTCACTTTAGCTTTTTGGTTTTCGCCACCTATCTGCTGATCCTGTTCCCCCTGACGTTTATCGTCATGTCGCAGCGTCTGATGCGGTTCTTGTCCGCCATCCTTGCGACGGTGGGGATGACGCTGCTGCTTATCGACAGTGAAGTGTTCACCCGCTTCCACCTGCACCTCAACCCCATCGTCTGGGAACTGGTGATTAACCCCGACCAGAACGAAACGGCCCGTGACTGGCAGCTGATGTTTATCAGCGTCCCGGTGATCCTGCTGATTGAGATGCTGTTCGCCACCTGGAGCTGGCAAAAGCTCCGCAGTCTGACCCGGCGACGCCATTATGCGAAGCCCGTCGCCGCGCTCTTTTTCGTCTCCTTTATCAGTTCGCACATCATGTATATCTGGGCGGATGCGAACTTCTATCGCCCTATTACCATGCAGCGCGCGAACCTGCCGCTCTCGTACCCGATGACGGCCCGTCGCTTCCTCGAGAAACACGGTCTGCTTGATGCACAGGAGTACCAGCGCCGTCTTATCGAGCAGGGCAACCCGGAAGCCGTCAGCGTTCAGTATCCTCTGAGCGACCTGAACTACCGCGATATGGGGCGCGGGCAAAACGTCCTGCTGATCACCGTCGATGGCCTGAACTATTCCCGTTTCGAGAAGCAGATGCCTGCGCTGGCCGCTTTCGCGAGTCAGAACGTCTCGTTTACTCAGCATATGAGCTCCGGTAACACAACCGATGCGGGCATCTTTGGCCTCTTCTATGGCATTTCAGCCGGCTACATGGACGGCGTACTGTCTACCCGCACGCCTGCGGCGCTGATCACCGGGCTGAATCAGCAAGGCTATCAGCTAGGGTTGTTCTCCTCCGATGGCTTTAACAGCCCGCTCTACCGCCAGGCGCTGCTGTCCGATTTCTCACTGCCGACGGCGCAAAATCAGTCCGACGCGCAGACCGCCGGCCAGTGGATAAACTGGCTGCAGCGCTACGCCCAGGAAGATAACCGCTGGTTCTCATGGGTTGCCTTTAACGGCACAACGCTTGCCAACAGCAATAAAAGTGATTTTGCGCGCCGCTACGGCCGCGCGGCTGGCGATGTTGATGCGCAGATAGGCCGCGTGCTTGACGCGCTTCGCGAGTCGGGCAAGCTGGACAATACCGTGGTGATCGTGACCGCGGGCCATGGCATCCCGCTAGGTGACGAGACGAAGAGTATGAGCTGGTCTCGCCCGAATCTGCAGGTTCCGCTGGTGATCCACTGGCCTGGCACCCCGGCGCAGCGCATCAATATGCTCACCGAGCATAAAGATGTGATGACCACCCTGATGCAACGCCTGCTGCACGTCAGCACGCCAGCAAACGAGTATTCGCAGGGGCAGGATCTCTTCAGCGCCGCGCGCCGCCACAGCTGGGTGACGGCGGCGGGGAATAATACGCTGGTGGTGACCACGCCGAAGCTGACGCTGGTGCTGAACAGCAACGGGAATTATCAGACGTATAATCTGCAGGGCGAACGGTTGAAAGACCAGAAACCGCAGCTGAGCCTGCTGCTGCAGGTCCTGACGGATGAGAAGCGCTTCATCGCTAACTGATTAATAATAAACCAGTTAGCGACAGATTCCCTTGCATTCAAAACGGAATCGAGTAGTATTCTTTTTATGCGTCGGCACGTAGCGCAGCCTGGTAGCGCACCGTCATGGGGTGTCGGGGGTCGGAGGTTCAAATCCTCTCGTGCCGACCAAAAACACATTGAAAACCAGCCTCTTATGGCTGGTTTTTTGTTTAAGCAAAATTATGATGGCGAAATGATGGTGAAATGATGGTTGATCCCTGCTTTAAATTGCCGGGCAATCATCGTTTCCCACCCTGTTAAGACTATGCGTTAGCACGCCAAAAACCTCTACGTCATCCAGCGCATCGCCTTCTATCGCTTCACCATCTTCAGTTATCAATGCCGACCCGTAGAGCTTTGCAAACTCGTTCCTATTTTCCATTCTTACAAGTAGCGTATCTCCCTGCTCTGGCCTCATGGAAACGTTAATTACAGCCCATCCGCATGATGTTTCTATTACCCTGCAGTTCCCATCAATTCCGCATAACAGATCTATGGTTAACCGCTGTTCCTGGTAATCCATTGCTGGTGAAGGAAAGCCCATCAGAATACCCTCCCCATATTACGCAAGATCCAGTAACGGTTATCACTGCCGTCCGTCGTCTTATCAGCAAAATCTGGCTGGTATCTCTCAATCCACGCGTTAGCGTCTGCTTGGCTGAAATGCCAACTCTTCTCTCGCAACTTATTGATGAATTTATTTGTATTGAGACAAAGGTAACCCTTTGGATTCTGTTCTATAGAGGCTAAAAAAGCTGCATGAATATCTGATTTACGAGGCATAAGTATAGCCCTCATGACACTATTGACTGTATGTATATACAGTAGTATTTTTATTTGCAGAGATCAAGTAAGCGAGAGGGATGGTTATGTTCGTTGAACTAGTTTATGACAAGCGTAATGTTGAGGGGCTCGTAGGGGCCAGAGAGATCATTCTGGCCGAGCTGACGAAGCGGGTGCACCAGATTTTCCCTTATGCCGAAGTGAAGGTGAAACCGATGCAGGCAAACGCCCTGAATAGCGATGCCAGCAAAAGCGATCGGGAAAAACTAAACCGCATGCTGGAGGAAATGTTTGAAGACTCAGATATGTGGCTGGTTTCAGAGTTCCCTAATGTTCGCCAAGTTGGCCTGTAAATCTTGTTCGGGTAATATTCCCGACGTTTGCTCGGGCATGAACGCTGGGCAACCAGCCGCCACCCGTTCTTGCATACGACCGGTAGCGGCTTCTTCAGTTTCCTAATTGCAGACTTTCAACCTTGCGATTTAACTCCTTGATTGCCTGAAGGCATAGCGCGATGACACCAGAATATTCCACTGTGTAGCTGCGCTTACTATCATCTCTTTTTCTTGTCAGCTGCTGGGTGATTGTCACCTCACCAACATCATTAATCTCTTCAACTGATTCATACTGATCATGATCTTCAAATACTGACCCGACAGCCTCCGGCAGAACTTTGATGAGTTCCTGGGCAATAACCCCAGCAGATGGGAGGCCGCTATCCTTCCAGTTGAATGTTACCCCGTCTAAAGCCATAACTTTTTCAAGAGCCCCCTCAATGGGCTTGATATCGTCTTTTTTATCGGCGTCTGAAGTCTGGGTCAGCGATACGCAGGTGATATTTCCAGGAGTGGTAAATCTGTCCCCCCGCATTGAGAAATATTTTTCTGTTCCGGGTTTGGCTGCCTGGGTTGTGACAAATACCAGATCACCAAAATTTTCGCAGAAGGAGTAGGACATAGTATCCAGGGAGCCCGGATACTTGAACGCAAACACTCCGAAACTACTGGATTGAGTAATGACATTTACTGCACCAGTGGCATTTAACGAAGATGAAATCGTGCCTCCTGATTTTCCGTCAACAGAATTAAGGCGCGAGTCATCGCCGGCGGCGACCGTTCCCGCCGCTGCGCCGACGTTCCTCGTAGCGCTGTTTCCTAAACCTAGGTTTGTGCGAGCGCCTGATGCGGTTGTCGAACCGGTACCGCCCTGTGCTACAGATAGCGCTGTAGTGAGTCCGCTGAGAGAGGTGATGTCGCTGTTTTCACCTTTTGCCGCCTTTCCTGAAAGTGATGTCGTAATGCTATTCCAGGCTGGGCCCGTCCATGTCGTTCCATCCGGCAGGGTTACCGTTACATTTCCAGTTCCGGAAAAAATGCTTTGCCAGTTCTGTTTATCGTAATTAAGTCCACGCAGCGCTTCAGCACTTTGCGCCACCAGCGCGGCAGTAACCATGTTCAGCGCCACACGGGGAACCGCTGACCAGGCCGCCCCGGCTTGAGTAGGTCCAGTAAAGTTGCTGACCAGCGTAAGTTGCGCATTACTCTCTACCGATTTTACGGGCAATGTATACGACACGCCGCCCACAGTAGAGACAATAAAGTCACCTGCTGCGAGTTCGGTTGCGAATGAGGTTCCGGTACCGCCAACAATAGCGGACCCATTTGTCAGGGTGATAGTTCCTGCAGACATATGCGCTCCTTTCGGGCAATAAAAAACCCCGCCGGAGCGAGGTCAAATTTTTGAGGATAAAAACCCTTTTGTGTTTGAGAAAAAACACATCATTAGATTAAAATTCACCCATAACAACAAAAGGGAATTACATGAAAACTCGTCTTTTACTCACAGCCATTACATTTTTTATGTTTGGCTGCTCTGGCCATGAAAGAGAATATAATTTCAAAATGGATTACCCAGTTGATGCAGCACGCTTATCACTTGGTGGTGATATTCACGTCAACATCGACTGTGTAAAAAGGAAAGTTAACGTTATTTCAGATAGCAGCAATGGTATTTTTAGCCGTCATGTTAATAAGCGACTGAGTAATATTTGCTATAAAAAAGCAGATAATTTTGATGTTGTGTACAGGTTCGAGCCAGCGAAGGGGGTTAGGCAAAACATGATCGCTACGCATTATCCCCGCGTTCCACCTGCATCAAATGCCGACAAACTGAGCGATGGGGATTCGTAACCCACGCCCCTGAAGGGTCTGGCTCCAGCTGCGCTGATTTTTTGAGATGTATCGGCCCTGCAGCTGCGTGCCAGTCCACTTCAGAGCAATGCCTGAGTAACCTGTTACCCCTCCATCATCACTGAGGTTTCCTGGGCAGTTATTCACCAGAATCCACGGGGTAAAGCTCAGGTTTAACACAAAGGTATTGTTCTGAAGATCATAGTTTGCCGGGACGTCAAAGAAGCCAACAACCCTGGGCATTTTCGATGCTGAAGCTGCGCTCCATATGAGGTTTCCGGCGCTATCGAAAACATCCAGGTAACCGCTCTGCATTCCGATGTTTCTCGTCGTGCGGATCATGCTTCCAGCATTGTCTTCAAGAAGCTCAGCTCCGGGTAAACCATATTTGTTTACATCCAGTTTAAGCCACCGCAATGTTCCGTCATTCCAGAATTGTTGCTGGGTGTAACCCAGCGTACTTCCGTCTCCAAACGGGCTATCCACGCGGTAAAACCCTTTATCGGTAACAGCACCCAGCGAGCGCTGATCATAAAAAAGGGTGGACCTGTTTTGTGAGTCAACGAGCAACTTTCCGGCACTGTTGTAAACTTCGAATCCGCTCATTGAAAGTTATAAACCTCAACTGTGAAAGTGAATGCTGGACTACCTGTGATCGGTAAATAGAATGCAGTGAAGCCGCCATTAAAAGCGCGGCAGTAATATTCATTCGCAGTTACTCCCGTCGTTACAATCGTTATAAATGAGCCATCCTGAGTTATACCCGAAAAGTAAACGTCTTTAACCGTTTCTCCGGCAGCAAACGTCACAGAAGTGCTCCCTATATACCTGATTGCATAATCAGTTAGATCTACAGCAATACGCCCTGCACTATCCCAACATTGTAAACCCTGTGGCATTACCATAACCCCATTCTGACGCGCAGCACGTTGTTGCTGTCGTAAATCTGAATAAGAGTGCTGGATATCAACATTCTCCCCCCTCCAGCTACGCCGTTAATTTCGAACGTCCCGCTTTTATCAATTCGCCATCCCTGCGATCCTGCAACATAATTGTTGGACTGGATGAAGTTGCCAATTTTGGCATTGGTGATCGTGCCATCCTGAATAAACGCTGAGCTGATAAAGACCTGACCATTAACCACAGCGAACGGCGAATACTGGGTATCACCACTGCCACTCATCAGTACGAACTGGTTAGCGTTGAAACCTACTCGGGTAACAATCGGCTGCCCTGCCTGCGCCAGAACAGCAATCGACATCCCGGCGTTATACATGATGCCGTTTACCCTCACGCCTGCTTTGAGGGTATAAATCGCCGAAGCGCCGGAGGCATCAACGACGGCGGTAAGCTTATCCTCCAGTGCTGCAGTGACGTCCTCTATCTGCGCCTGTACCTGCGTTGACAGTTCGGCCATTGCCTTATCAACTTCAGCAATAGTCGTTTTAACAACAAGAATATCGGCGCGCACTTCCCCGTATTGTGCCCACTGGTGTTCAACTGCTCCGTGGTTCGCCAGGGCGTTCTGAAGAATTCCCTCAATGTTGGTATCGATATCACCGGTGAGGCGTTCCCCGTCGGCAGAGGTTAGAAAATCGTCTGCGATATCACCCAGATAATCATCGGCGTTATCGTTAGACATCCCTCTTATCCAGTCGGTATACCCTGACTCGTTACCCGTTCTGTCAACCAGCTGCGCGCGGTACCAGAATTCCTGCCCTGCTTTAAGGCCGAGCTGGGTGTATTCAGCAGATGGATAAGGCACGTCTGAGAGCAAGAGTGGATCTGAAAAGTCACTGTTGGCAGTGTACTGAATTTCCGTTTTTAGCGTATCGCCGGTGTTTGCCGGGAAACCCCAGTTAAGACGAATCCCCCAGTTAATGCCCGTGGCCGTGAATCCTACTGGCTTAGGTGGATTGCCAACTTTGCCGGTCAGTGTCTTCTCTTCTGAATATCCCCATCCTGAGGAAATTTCAGCGGCATTAATTGCGCGCACGCGCACCAGGTAGCGCCCCGCATAAATCCCCGGGACGTCAAATGACGTGGTGGAGCTGCGCGGCATGTTCACCCAGTTTCCGTCATTGCGGCGCCACTGCCCCTCATAGGCGATAGCGTTCTGCGCCTGGTCCCAGCTGACGCGCATCGTTTCGACGCTGATATTCTGCTGAACCACAGAAAACGAGCTGATCACGATGTTAGCTGGCGGTGACTGATTACCAGGAGGTATTACACTTATTGGCCGCTGGTCGATAATTGCGCCAGTATCGATACGGGCATATTTATCCGGATCGTGCCATGCGGCGGTGATCGAGAAGGTGCCATTATCGTTATCGGTTACGCTGACAACGCGGTACTGCTGCGCGTAGAGCTCGTCCGATTCCACCACCCAAACAGCTTCGGCCTGAGGCGTCTCACTGTATGCCGTGGTGACTGTGACTGATTCACCGTTCACGGCCTGAATGGTCCTGCTCTGCGATGCCCCGGAAGGTAAGTTGAGAATAAGGCGATCACCTGCTGCCGCATCTGCCACGCGGTCAAGTTTGATAACGCGACCGTTAACGGCGCTGATACGGCCACCCATAACCTTTCCTGAAAGCAGCTCGTCTGCCACAGCTATGATGTAGCCCGGCTGCGGAATGTTTCCGTCCAGACCGACATCAAACGAAACAACGCGATCCTTGTTGTTGGTGAGGATACCCCAGCGGCCTTTTCGGTTTGCTTCAGACTGCCTGGTACAGCCGATGGCTGTCATTTCCAGTTGATTGAAACCGTACCGCGCCACCAGCGCCTGCTCAAATACCGGCTCCATCGCGTCGGCGTAAGCATTACCGGGATCAGACCATGATACCAGCGCAGTGGTGTAGCGGCTTTTCGTGGTGCTGCTCGAATAGGTGAAGCGACCGCCAACAACGTTAGCGCGCGTGTAGCTGTAATCAACATCGCGCGGCATGTCAGCCAGGGCAACAATCTGATCCCCGCCCCAGTAGGTCATACCTCGGAAGATAGCAGCAAAATCACGCAGGACTGTGTAGGCGTCGTTACGGTCCTGGATGTACACGTTGCAGGTATAACGTGGTTCGGTACCGTTGCCCCCTTTGCCGTCTGGTACCATCTGATCGCAATACTGGGCAACCTGATACAGCGTCCATTTATCGATATTCGCAGCGGTCAAACGGTGACCGAGGCCGAACCGGTCAGAAACAACCAGATCGTAAAAAATCCACGCCGGATTATCCGTCCATGCCCACTTAAACGCACCGGTCCATGTCCCGCTGTACGTTCTTGTTTCGGGGTCATAGTTATCTGGTACACGAATAACACGCCCGCGAGGCTCGCAGGAGATCTGCGGGATAGAGCCGTTAAACTGGCTGGAATCGAATTCGATGTAGAGTAGCGCTGTGTTGGGATAGCGTAACTTGGCGTCAATCACCTCAGTGAAGCTCTGCAGCGTCATCGTGTCGCCGATCTTCGCGCTGTTGGCGTCAGAGGTAATCTTACGCAGACGGATTGTCCAGGTGCTGCCAGCCTGCGGTAAATCGATACGGTGGCTTCGCTCATAACCAGATGTCGTTTTTCCGGTCACGCTGGTATTGAGTACCGTCTGCCATGTGCCTCCGTCCGTCTGCAGGTCAATCGCATAATTGACCGAGTAACCCACCAGATCGCCGTCGTCCTCCTGCTTGAAAAGCGAGGGCCATTTAAGACGCAGGCGAACTGCTGATAGTTGAGTATTGGTAAACGTGCGCGTCCAAGCTGTAGCGCTTGATACCTCAGTTCCTACGCTGATTTCGTTTTCGGTGCCGGGAATACCCTGAATATATTTCTGCGCCTGCGTTCCCGCGCGAAACTCCCACGTTACTCCGCTGAAGTTTTGGGAACCGTCAGCATTCTCCAGGGCCGTTCCGTCCAGGTAGATATTTTTGCCGGTTAGCTGCCCTGCAAACTCCCCTTCACCAAGCGCAACGAGGATTTTTGCCTTCGCTACAGATTGCAGATCATCAGGCTGTTCGGTAGGAGTTCGGGAACTTGAGCTGCCGCCCTTGCGGCCCTTTAACACTTTTTCTGTAGCCATATTGCGCCCATAAAAAAGCCACCCGAAGGTGGCCAGAAAAAAAGGTTAGTTATCTACTGCTGATCTTCGACATAAATTCCGGCAGAAATAATCGCTCCGCCTATCTGCCGACGGCCATAAAGGAGCGGTACCGGGTAGCCTTGCGCCGCGGTGTTTGTTACACCGCCGAATGCGTATGATGCATGGTTATCTGCGCTTTGTTTGCTGGCCAGACCTGCAGGTTGAGGAGATAGCATTTGGACAACACCTCCCAGCATCATGGCTGCACCGAATTTCGCAGCCCCGTATCCCACTGCTGATAGAGTGCCACCTGAGAAATAGCCAATAGCTACCCCAACAACGACGAGCACAGCGCCAAGAATTGTCTGTAATACCCCGGCTTTTTTACTTCCTATTACAACCGGGACAATTCGAATAACTTCACCGGTTACAGGAAAACCAAAATCATCCTTTCCGATATTTTTTTTATCTTTAAAGACGGCGTAAGTCAGGCCCCTTGCTTTGCTGGTGATCAGGAATTTCTCCAGCCCGTTTATAGTTTTTGTAAGAGAGTTGATCGCCTCAGCGGTTGTGCGTATTAATCGATGGTGAACCTTTCCGTAGGTTTTACCCAAAACACCGCCGAGTTCAATTCGGGTCATGACCTCTGACATTTTCTTTCTCCATAAAAAAAGCCACCCGAAGGTGGCTTAGCATATTTTTAACTTTTCAAAGACATGATCTGGCAGCCGTAGCCCAGTGATCGTTCCATCCTTTCGCGACGGCGTAAACTTTAACATCGCTTCCGCCTGCTACTGATTTATCGATATTCACCACTGAAAGGGCCCCGAAAATATCGTCTGATGCTGTTATTTTGTAACCTGACTCAGTGGGTATGCTGGAACTTGAAGATCGAAGCTCCACCCATTTAGGGGCCAGGCATCTGTTAACCTGATCAGCACTCTTTGAAGTGTGCTCAGAAAGAATAGGCTTTTGGGATTCGAGGGAGTTTACAGAGCAGCCAGCCAAACCAATAACTAGCACCAAGAATAGCTTTTTCATTTTCATGCTCCTTTGAAATTTCATAAAGGTTAGCATAGAGATCTGTGACGTAGAATCTTCATCGTCCTTTCCTGCCAGTAGCCCCCATAGGGCACGCGCTGGCTCAAATGCCCGTACAGGTGGTGCAGCAGCATATTACCCTCTAGCAGGATTCCCGCGTGGTTCCACTTATCAGCCTGTACCTGCATGATCACCATATCGCCTGGTTTCGGTGGGCCGTCGAATTCACGGAAACCGCACTCATACCAGCAATCCTGATAGAAGTTGTCCGGATAGCTGTTTTCCCACCATGGATAATCCACCCGGTAATCGTGGAGCTCGATACCATGCGTTTGCCGGAAATAGCTCATTACCAGCCCCCAGCAGTCGAAGTGGCCAAGCACAAACGGACGCTCCAGCAGCGGCAGTTCCCCACGCGGCTGAATGGTGCGTAAATCCCCATCAGGCCAGCTCACGATGTGCCAGGGTAAAAGCGTTGCATCGCATTGCGCTTTATCCAGCTCGCTCGGCTGTGTCGTTGCATCAGGGTGACTGTGCACGATGGCGATCACCGCACCCCAGTCCTCAGCAGCTGCGTAATCTTCCGGGCAGAGGACAAAATTATCCTCCGGCTCTGTGGCAAGGTTGCGGCACGGGAAATAACGTTCAACACGGCTTTTCTGCGCCACCAAGCCGCAGCACTCGCGGGGATATTCAGCTGCAGCATGGGCCATAATCGCATCGATGGTTTTCTGACGCATATCAGCTCCTTATAAGAGATGTGCCGGGGAAGCCACCGAACGGCAGTTCGTTGCCATCTCCATGCCGGAGCTTACAGGCCGTAAGTGTGCCGGGGCATTCATCTTGCGACGGGTCGCTCACCGGGTTGTTGTTTTTGTCGAAATAGTTGGTCCCGGCATAGTCGCAGCCATCGCCGGTGCGATACTTGTTCCTAATGCACCAGGTACAGAGCGAATGCAGCTGGCGAGTCGGGATCATTTGCCCCTGCAGGTCCATCGGGCTGGATAGCGTGAACTCAACCACTTCGTTAGTTTCACTACTCTTTGCATCGATGTAGAAAACCTTCAGCTTTTCCTGGGTCGGGTCAGCTGTGGGGTTGCCGTCGGCAAAGTTAATCGCATCGAGATATTTGCCCAGCGTGTCATGGATGGTAACTTTCGCCTGCAGCATATCGTCATAAGCCAGGCAAAGGGCCGTTATGGAGCTGTCAAGGTTAGCCACCGACAATATTGGCTGCGCGCTACTTCCACTGGTAGATGCCTCGATTCCCTCAATCTGACAGGGCCAGGCTTTATACTCCTCACCCTGCCACCAGATTGATTTAGCCGGGAGATTATTTTCTTCTCCCCCTGCTGCTACAATTTCCGCCTCAGTATGGGCCAGGTTGTAGCTGTGAAATCTCAGCACCTCGCCTGTACCAAAGGCCGTTCCATCGACCTCATAAAGCCTGACTGCATCGCCGGGCTCAAGCTTCTGATAATCTGCATTGAGACTCATGGTTTGAATGCCTGTTGGAAAGTTGCGGAAAGGGAGTAGTTCTCACCGCCCATCGGTGTGGGCTTATACTCGGCACAACGATATAAGCCGAGCTGCTCAAGCGGCGGTTTCCACTGAAACGCTTTTGTACCTCCATGCCTGTCAAGAAAGGTTTTTATCGACTGAATGTATTCCTCAGTTCCAACAAAATTCATTTCCCATTGTTGGCTGCGAGGATTGATACCGTCGCCAGAAATCTGCTCGTAGCCATCCCCAAACTTAGCGCTTCTTGTCCTGAACGAAACGGTTTGCGTCGGGCTAACTCTGGGGCTCCAGGAAAAGGTTTCGATAGACATGCTTATCGGGTTCCTTTCATTGCATTCCAGATATCACCACCAGGGCGGATATCACGCATGACATTTTGCTTATATCGCTGATCGACAAAACGCCCTACATCAGCACCAAACTGTTCCAGCCCTGAGGGAGCCTGTGTGGATGTATTACCGTTTGAATCAATAGTGATATAAACCTTCGGTGCCATGTCGCCTCCCGCTCCACCACCATTAACAGCACGCACCCCAAGTGAACCATCCGCTGCACGGGTTAGCGGCATGATCGCCTCCGGTCCAGCCTCTCCCATTACTCCGGCACCTTTTGCGAAAGCAAAAAACGTAGGATTATCGACAATCTGACCGCTATAAGCGCTCAAATCTGATGAGGAATAAACGCCTCCTTTAGCGTTGAACTGGAAGTTGCTTCCATAATCGGCAATCGCGGTTCCTGAACTGGCCGCCGCACCGCTACCAACAGCACCAAATACACTCGAACCTACGCTCATGATGGAACTCAGAATCGTATTAGTTAGCAACGCCTGGGCTGCCATATCGACGAGGTTCTGAATAATCGACTGAGTCAGCGTGGAGAAAAGGTTGATCATGCCCTCTTTAAAGGTTTGTGTTTTAGTCAACAGCCCCGTCAGGACATTAGTGGTACGCTCCCGGGTAGCATCCACCAGGCCGATCGCCAGATTATTGAAGTCACTCTGTGAGCGATATAATTCCATCGCGGTCTGATACTGAGCATCAGCAGAATCTTTACTGCTCTTCTGCATCAGCATTTCGTACTGCTGCTTACTCACTGCGCCATTGCGATAATAGGTCTCGATCAGGCTTTGCTGCTGTACGAGTTGATTCCTTTGCTGGGCAAGCGGGTCAACGTCCCCGGCAAGCTCAAACCGTGGCGCTGATAGAGCATTAGCCTGGGCCTGTAGGATTTGTCGGGATGTCTCCTGTGAAAGTGTCACACGCGCAGCCATGTACTCTTTTTCAGTAAGCAAACGTGCATCAAGGAGAGATTTCAGCTCCTTACTGGCTTCCTTTTCCTGATTGATTGCCGAGCGCGCGGGTGAGTACTGCTCAGCAAGTTCTGCGCGTTGCTTCTGGTAATTCTCAGCATTCATCAGCAGCGTGTGCTGCAGGTCCTGCTCACTGACCCCATTTTTACGGGCGGCTTCTATCAGTTTTTCCTGACTGGCTTTTTCCTGAAGATCAATTTTGCCAAGGCTGGTTGCATGAGCTTCTTCTATCTCCCTGCGCAGCTGAAGGTACTGATTAACCGTTTCCTTCTTTGCCTTTTGAGTATCTTCACCGGTCCAAGGAGTAGTGACACCCTCACCGGCCTTTGCCGTCTCCGCAGAAATAGTTTTGATGTCACTAGCAAGCGATTTAGCTTGATCTGCAATCCCTGTCTGGACCAAAAATCGCGCCTTGCTGACGTTCTCGAGATTAGACTGCGTAGTTTCTAACCCCTTATTCACAGATTCGAGATCAGCTTCAGCTCGTTTTTTACTGTCTTCCACGCCTTTTTTCTGTCGGAATGGGTCAAAACCACCAAGGCTATCAAGCCTGCTGTCTGCGTCCTGAATCTCCTTGATCAGCTGATTTCGCTGGGTGACCTGATTTTCATACTGGTCTTGCAGGTCAATCTGCTTAACGGCCAGTTGTTTATCAGACATCTGCATCAGCGCAGCAGTAGTCTCAATAACAGCATCCTTGAGGTTAATTGCTGACTGCCGGGCATCCTTCGCCTGCTGATGAAAATACAGTAGCGCCGAACCTGCCAGCATTGCTGCGCCGAACGGTCCACCAACCAGTGCTAAAGCCCCGCGAGCAAGTCCAACTGCAACCGAGGCAGCCCGAGCAGATACTGAGACCTGGCGATTTGCTGCAGCCAGCTGCATTTTCGCTCGGGTTGCCAGATTCGTTTGCTCGGTTTCTTCTCGAATTAACCGGTTAAACTCCCCCTGGTAATTAACGTTCAGGCCTTGTTGCCTGGCGGTCTTCTCCATCTGGCGGTAGTACCCAAACTCGGCATCATTTCGTTTAAGTGTGGCGGCAGTTGCTTCAAGCGTTTTGCGTGCACCGTCAGCCTGGGCCGCAGCCGCAGCTTTTACGGCTGCCTGATTTTGTTGCCAGGCGCTTACGTTTTCACGAAGACCTGCAGTTAGTTTTGTCGAGAGAACGGGGATCAATGTGTACAAAGCTACGCTTGCAACAGCATTGAAATTATCGGTGAGCAGGTTTATTCCATCGGTTACTGACTGAATGCCTGAACGCAGGGGGCCGGTACTGCTTTGACCTATCTTGATGATCATGCCTTCAAACGCACTGGTGAGCCCCATGATGTCGCCATTCAGGTTATTTACGCGAATAGCGGCCTGCTCATGCGCAGTCTGGGTGCCGGTGAGGGCCTGGGTTAATGCATCAAGTTTGCTGCGGTTGTCCACCAGCACTGAGGCCGCATTGATATTCTCAACTCCGAAAAGTTTTACAGCCTGTGCGGTAGAAAGATTTTTCTTCGACAGGTTTTCCAGTGCGCCACTGAGACCTACGACTGAAGGTTTCAGTGTTTTGTCAGTGCCTTTCTCAAGGGACAGGATCACATTTCTCAACGCGGTACCTGCTTCACCGCCTTTGATTTCACGCTCTGCCAGAACCTGAATCGCTGCGTTCAGCGTTTCAAAACCGACACCTGCCTGTGCAGCGGCCACACCACCATTTTTGATGGCTGCGGCTGTATCTGCGATTTCGGATGCCCCGAACTTGGCGCCAGCTGCCAGCACGTTGATATAACGGTCAGCTTCCTGAGCCCCTGCTCCGAACTGATTAAGTGAAAGGGCGAGAGTACGGGTTGCGTCAGGCAAAGTTGAGCCTGCGGCCTGAGCAAGCGTAAGCGCGCTCTTTGTCGCGGCAGTAAGCCCGCCAGCGGTCTGAAGAAGTTCAGGCTTAGCGGACGCCATCAACTTCAGAGCTTCCACAGCCTGGCTCGCACTGTATTCAGTGCTGCGCCCCATTTCCTGAGCCGCTTCATCGAGCGTCTTTAACTGAGTTCCCGTCGCACCAGTGATGGCTGACAGATCGGACAGAGCCTGCCCGTATTCCCGGGTTGTCGTGATGATTGCGCCAAGAGACAAACCGGCACCCGCAAAACCTGCCAGACGACCAGCAACACCGGTAATGGTTTTACCCATCCTGGCATAGGCTTCATCTGTCTTTTTAGCATCTTCTTGCGCGTTACGGTTGAAACGCTTTGAGGAGTTCTCAGCATCGCCGTATGCGCCCATCAGCTGAGATTTAAAATTGGCTGCGTTGAGATGCAGCCCGACGGCAAGGGAGGCAACGTCAGCCATTACATTAATACTCTCATAACGGCCGCACACTGATCGTCAACATTACTGACTGCAGCGGGAGGCGGTGTTTCAGGGGGTGGCCCACTCTCCTCGCCTGGACGGCTAATAGCACCGGTACGCAGGAAATACGCGCGCCAGTGGTAGAGAGTTTCTACCGGGAGTGAAGCTATCTTTGACGGATCGGGCTCGCCCCAGCGGTCGGCCAGCCAGAAAATCAGCTCAAGCCAGGGCGAGTTGGTTAGTTTTTTTCCGCATCCTCAAGCTTGCCCAGAGCATGCTTTTTAACTGTGGCAATAGCGTCCAGCAGCGCCACGTTGTCATGCGCTTGCAGCAGCTCTGCTGCAGTTGGTTTGTCTTCAGTTGCGATAAGGCTGCCGTCAGGATGAACAAGGCAGTCGACAATCAGCTGTACGCTGAGCTCTGAGGCTTTGCGGGCATCTTCAGCGATCTGACTGTCACGCAGCGCTTCTTCATGATCGATAAGTTCGCCAGCAGTCATTCGGCGAAGATGAACGGTGGTCCCAAAAATTTCTGTGGTAACAACGGCGCTTTTAGGCTTCAGAAGAGCTGATTTCAGTGCAGAAACATCGATAGTAGACATAGTTTTTCCTGAGAGTTAGATAATAAAAAAGCCGCCAGAAGGCGGCCAATAAAAATTTCGGTAATCAGCTGCCCGCTGCAGTACCCCAGGTGATGTTGTTCTGTTTTCCCTGAACGGTAATCTGAATGACTTCACTTGCCGGGGCGGTAATTTCATTCATCTGCCAGCCGGACAGAGCCAGGATCATATTCGCTGTTCGTCCGTTTGGCAGTTCAACGTAAAACTGCACGGTTTCTCGGTTCTCTGCTGCGTTGAGGAAATCGGCAAAGTCCTGATTGGCTGGATCGTCGATAAAGCCCAGCGATTTTTCCGGGCCTTCAGGCAGGTCAGAAATAAACTGTTTGCTGGTATCAATCAACGTAGTGCAGTCTACAAAGCTGCCCGTCTGACCTGTAGCACCCAGTGCTTTACAGTTGATGAGGGGTTTCATTGTTGCTACGTCGCTCCCCGCAGCCCCCCACATAACGACGGTGCCAGCAGGCAGCATTGCGTACTCTGGCGAAGTTTTGTCAGCCATAATTTCTCTCTCTTTGAAGGTGGCAGCGAGCGCTACCGATGGTTTTCAATGCGGTCGCGTATTTCTATCGCAAGGATGCGGAGAACTTTCGCTTTCTGGTAATCCAGCGCTGGACGAATGAAGGGGATGGCGACCTGCTTAACGGTCCCCATCTCCTGCGCCAGCGCTTTGATGAAGTGTTTTTTGCTCGGGCCAACACGAAGATAAACAACCGCATTGCCTTTAGCTTTCGAAGAAGATGAGCGGATTTTTATTGAATCGCGCATGTGCTCATCTTTTGCTGATTCGTCATAACCAGCATGCGCTTTCATATCCTCCAGAACAGGCTCAAGAGCCGCTTTACCGGCTTCCCGCAAAACCTGCGTACCAACCTTTTCACCAAGGGCAAGGAGCTGACGTTCAAGTTCATGAAGCCCTTTCACCTCCATGCGGATCATGATTACTCCTCATAAAAATAAAGTACGTAATCGCGGATAAGTCTGTACTGAATTTGGTTGCTAGTAAGGGTTGTCTTGTCCTGCAGAATATTTCCACGCTGAATATATTGAACTGGATAACCTTCAAGCTCTCCATGGATAATGCCTTTCCAGTGAGACCAGATAGCCCTATCCAGTTTGACCAGCCCGGTGTAATCACCCACTTTATAAATTGAGACTTGAAAGCGGCCAGCTATCAGCCCTGTACGCACCATCCCGTTTTCTATATCCGGGTCTGATATCAGCTGAAAAGTAATTCCGTTTTGCTCACTATCTGGCAACAGGAGAGGATAAACAGTCATTCCGGAAAGACGTTCAAGCGAGGTTTTAATTGCCTGTTCTATCATGTCGGATATCCCGTTCAGCCGTAATTACACATCGATCAGGATTGCTACGGTCAACAGCGCGTACGGTATAGACTTCTTCATTCCAAGTTACTTTCCAGTCAGCTTCAATGTCTGGACGTAGCCGGATCGTGAATAGCCAGGTTTCAACCACCTGCTGCTGGTCGATTGTGCGAATTTTTCGATTAGATACGTTTTCCGCCTTTGCCCATACAGTAGCAACCTCCACCGCGATTGACGGCAGTGGTTCACCAAGCGGTCCTCGCTGAGTTTCCATTTTCTCTAATCTGATGCGTTTATTGAGCTCGCCAGCACGTAAAGAATTCATAGGCCATAAATCCTGTAAGGCTGAAGTAGAGCTTCGACGGCAAAGGGAACCTGAGCCACAGTCTCACCGATAACAACAGATTCACGATTCGCGTACCAGTGACCAATCAGCAGTAGCATTGCCGCCTTAACATCATCATTGAGCAGTATCGGGTCCGGGTCGTCTGCGTAGCCAGGGGAGCTTTTATTTTCATAAAGCGTTCGCCTTGTCCATGTCTGGACGTAACGCGCCGCCGCACCGGTGTATAAAGTCAGCAGTGCATCATCTCCGGAAAAATCGGTATCAATGCGGCAGTGCTGTTTCACCACATCAAGATCGACCATTATTTTTTCGCCTTCTTGTCCGCTTTTACTTCCGGCTGTTCCTGCTGCTGTTCCTGCTGCTGTTCCTGCTGCTGTTCCTGCTGCTGTTCCTGCTGCTGTTCCTGCTGCTGTTCCTGCTGCTGTTCCTGCTGCTGTTCCTGCTCTGCAGGATTTTCTGATTCATCGAGCTTCGCATAGCCTTTTTTGATGAGCTCGCGACCGTGCTGTTCCAGAGTTTCCAGCGGAAGCCCCTCAGTAACGACAGTACCGCCGAAATAAATCGGTTTAAGTGCAATCAGTTTCATTTTCCCACCTGTAAAAGCGGCCCGAAGGCCGCATTATTTATCAGCTACCAGCGCCAGTGCGGAATGCACCGTATACAAATGCCTCAGGGCGTTTGACGGCCAGCGCCAGACGTTCCTCGCAACGGATGGTGAGCATGTTTTTCTCGAAGTCGTCGGCATTCTCTGTGGAGATCACCACGTTCGCATCTTCGCGGTCGAAGATTTGCGCGCCTGCGTTGAAAGCACCGGTCAGGAATTTCCCCTGGAATGCTGCTGCTTCGGTGGCAACAACCGGCAGGCCCCACAGAGTCGGTCCAGTCAGCGCCGCAGGGTTAGCTAGGATGTAGCGGCCCAGGCTGTCTTTTGTCAGCTCGATCCGCGCCCAGTCAATGAAATGAAGGACATGACCGGAAGCCGGGAAGCGCGCCAGCTGCACCTGCAGCATTGCCAGACGCAGATCGTCAATACCGCTCTGCTGTTCAACAGTGAACGCTGGATCAAACGCTGACGCCTGAGGAACGATGCCATGCAGATGCACGCCGGTACCATCACCGAAGAGAATTTCCTGCTCTTCTGCGTACTTCAGCCCGTAGCGCATTTCTGCATCAACGGTGGACTGCAGCTGTGCGAAGTCATCCAGGATCTGCTTGGAGGCTTTGAACAGGTGGGCAATGGTGCTGACGCCAGTGATTTTCGGCGTAAACTCAATTTCGCTGTATGGTTTCTGCGTGTTTTCAGGAACCACTTTCGCGTTATTGGTAAAGCCCGTCTGCTGCACCCAGAAGATAGCAGAGGAGGAAGTACGACCTGGAGCAATCAGATCGCGGATGAACAGGCGCTGTTTCGGTGCCGTATCAATACCCGGCAGGCGTTGTGGCTCCACAACACCATCAGGTACATCCACCGAAGTCAGGGCAGCCTTCACAGGGATGCTGATACGTTTGCCACCTTCAACACCTGCAGCAAAGGTTTTCAGCGCTTCAGCAGAGATCACCTGCTGGCCGATTGATTCCACAACATGCTTCGCGTTAGCCAGCGGCATCTGAGCAACATGTTGCTCCAGCTCCCCCATCGCAGCCTTCAGCGTTTTTTCTGCTTCGCGCAGGGCGTTGAACTCAGAAGCCATTTTATCAACGGCTGCCTTTGTTTCTTCTGACAGCTTGCCGGATTTCTGCGCCTCTTTGAGTGCGTCTTCTGCTTTCGCATTGAACTTGCCGGTTGCCTCTTCGATGCTGGCCGTGACTTTTTTCAGAATATCGTTTACTTCAGACATAAAGGGTCCTTATTTGACTAACGCCGCCAGGGCGCTTTCAAGTGAATTGATGGTTTCAGGTTTGATGTCTTCGGCAGCGCCCGGCGTACCGTCGTTGGTGGTGACAGCGCCAGGCATGCCACCGGATAAGGCTTTAATGAGTTTTCTGCGCTCAGAGCGCGGGGTGTTGGTCTTGGCCAGCAATGCATCAAGTTTGCGAAGCGCGGCTGCAGGCGATTCGTCTCCGTCGCTGACCGCATCAGCAGAAAGCAAGCTGTCTGCCAGTCCCTTCTCCACAGCATCACTGCCACCGATATAGCTTTCCGCGTCCATCAGCTTCTGCACAGCGGCCATATCAAGGCCGGAGCGCGCCGCGTAGATGTCAGCCATAGCGGTATCGAAGGGTTCCAGTGACTGTGCCAGTTCTGCAAAATCATGGCGGTTTCCCATCGCGTATACCCAGCAGTTGTGGATCATCAGGAAGGCACCGCGGCCAATCTGAATATCATCCCCGGCCATCGCAATTATCGAGGCGGCGCTGGCGGCAATGCCCAGCACCTTCACCGTTACACGGCCTTCGTATTCGCGGAGCAGGTTATAAATAGCCAGACCTTCGAACATGTCGCCGCCCGGTGAGTTGATATTCACCGTGACGTCGGCGCCGTTCATAGCCCGAAGCGCACCGGCAATACGTTTAGCTGTTACCCCTTCGCCCCAGTAGTCCTGCCCGATAACATCAAAAACAGAAATGCTGTTATCGTCGGTGGCCGCCGCTTTGATCCCGCCGTCCCAGCGGTCCAGTGCAGACGGTAATGTTTCACAGGTAACGCGCGCGCAGGGGCGACCCGCCGGTGCTACCGGAAGTTGTTTTTTGCTCATCAGGAAAGTGCTCCTAAGCGGCCTGTTTCAGCGGAGATTGTTCAAAGGAAATATCGGGGAATACGTGGTTATGCAGCTCTCGCAGGGCCAGTGCCTGAACAGCAGGGTTAGTGCTTTCGAGATTTTTCAGTTGCGTCAGGTTGAGCTGAACGGTGTAAATATCGCCCCCTTCAATTGGCGGCATGTTCTCAAGACGACGAACGTCATTACGGGACATCCAGCCATTTTGAAGCGCGCTTGTATAGTATGCCGCGCGACCTGCACTATCGGCTCGCAGTAGACCTTCAACAGAGAATTCTGCAAACACTTCGTCATCGCTGTCGAGTAAGCACCGGCCAATTTCCTGTTCAATATTCACCAGCAGCGGTCGAAGTGTATGAGTCAGAAACTGCAGGTTCATACCTTCCAGGCTTGATGCCCAGCTGCTTTGTTTCGTGGTGTGACCAACCATGAAAGGCGGCACGCGAAACCAGCGGCAGATTTCCTCAATGCTAAATGCGCGGCTTTCGAGCATCTGAGCATCTTCCGGGTTCATGGTCACGCCCTGGTACGTCAAGCCCCCCTCCAGCACCATGATCTTCCCGGCGTTTTTCGAGCCGGTAAACGCCGCCATGTACCCGCGAAGTTTTTCACGTTGAGTATCATCCAGAGCTTTATCAGAAGAGAGGAATCCTGAACTCTGCAGACCCTGTTCGAAGATTTTCGCCGCGGACTCTTCAACCGCCATTGCTGAACCGATCACATCCCGGCCAGTCTTCATCGGCATCATGCCGCAAACACCATCCAGACCGAACCCGCGAATGTGCATGATGCTTTTGACCGGAATGACGCGCTCGTTTCCGTTTTCAGTGTATTTGTATTCCAGCGCCCCGGTAGTGAGACGTTTAACCACCATGTTCTGCGGCAGTAAAGGCACCAGCGAAACCAGGCGGTTTGCGATGAATTTCTTCTCAATGAAGGCGTTCCCGCGCAGGCAAATACTGGCGACCACCATCAACATAAAGCGTGATGGTGTCATTTCTGAATTGGGTCGGCGGCACAGTATCGAATAGGCCGGATGATCTGTTGCCGCTTTACGCGAACCGTCAGGCTGTCGAACGTATATTTTCAGCGGAAGGGTTGAAATAGACTCGCTTAACAGTCTTACGCATGCCCACACAGCCGATAGCTGGATGGCTTTATCGGCCGTGACCACCTTTCCGCTGCTGCTGGTGCCAAACCATTCCTCCCAGAACGTGCCGGTAGTCAGGCTGATAGGCACACCAAGCCAGTTAAGCAGAGCGCTTTTCACCCTGCCTGGCTGTTTGTTTTTTTTCATCAGAAACCTACCATGATGGGATTATTGAAGAATCCGGAGAGATCCTGCTGGTCGTTGCCACCGTTAACCAGAACGCGGCTCATTGCTGTGAACAATGCCGCCGGGCCATCAATCTTGGCCTCTGGTGTGGACTTGTTCGGGAAAATGTTCTCGTTCCGGTCAGGTTTGACAGTTACGTTGGACATCATCCAGTTCATTACCGGGTGATCGCTGTGATGGAAGCGGCCACCGTATACCAGCGCTTCGACCTCTTTCATCGCCTCAGAGAAATTGCGAACCGTCTGCGGAACTTCCACCAGCGGCAGCCCTTCTTCTGCCAGCGCAAGGCTGAACTGCGTCGCACTCCACGGGTCGAAGCCAATTTCTTTCAGACTCTCGCCAGCAACCCACACCTGCAGCTCTTCCTTAATCTGAGCATGGTCGATTACATCCCCGTCGGTAAGGATCAGCTTGTCCATCTCGGCCCACTTACGATAGAGCTCTGCCATCTGGCGTGAACACTTCTCAAGGCGTCCCTCCGGCAGCCAGAATTTAAAATCCGCATGAACGTGGCCACCTGGCGCGCGCCAGACTTTAGCGGCTGCACAGATATCAATTTTGTTTGAAAGGTCAACGCCCACCCAGGAGGGATAGGTTTTAAGTTCGTGCTGCGGGGCGATAAACTCGCATTTTTCCCATTTCATCATGTCCATCCAGGCAGACTCAGCGGTAACCCAGATATTCATGTGTTTGGTGAAAAAGTTAATCCTGGCCGAAACCTGCTCTTTCGCCTTTTTAGCCAGGCGGCGCAGATCATCCCAGCGCTTACAGATACCCAGCCCCGGATTCGCCTTCTGCCAGACTTTTTCATCAAAGGGATCGTCACCTTCATCTAAGGTGTAGATGATGGCAAAAAACGTATCGTCTTTAACCAGGCCGCGCAGGACCTTGATTGCGTAATCGCGTAGTTCGTAACAGATGCCTTCTTTGTTGAAGCCGGCGGTGGTGATACCGAAAAGCAGAGATTGCAGGCGCGCGCCGGTGGCCGTCTCAAGAACGTCCCAGACGTCACGGGTTTTATGAGCATGCAGCTCGTCGACGATGGCGCAATGAATGTTCAGGCCGTCGAGGTTGTTCGCATCTGATGATAAAGGCTCGAATTTGGAGGCCGTTTGCTCCTGGTAGATAGCGAGCTTGTTGAATTCGAAGATCCGCCCAAGAGTGGCTTTCGCCTTCTTGACCATATTTTTCGCGTCTTCAAAAACAATTCGCGCCTGGTCACGGGTGGTTGCAGCGGAATAAACCTCCGCCCCGCCCTCGCCGTCTGCGCCAGCCATATAAAGCCCCACGCCGGAGCAAAGCGTTGATTTGGCATTTTTACGGGCCACCTCAACATCTGCTGTACGGAAACGCCGAACCATCACCGGCCGACCGCTGCCGTCGTTACGCAGAACGGTTTCCCCCGTCTCTTCGTTAACCAGCGGGATAACAAAACCAAAAATATTAATAAGGATGAAAACATGCCAGTCCATCAGCTCAATAGGCTGGCCTGCCAGAGCGCCTTTTACGTGAGGCACAAAATTATAGAAATTCAGAATGTGCTGCGCGCGCGGCTCACTGAAGAAAATGCCGCGCTCTTCGCCGTGTGCCAGATCGTCAAGAAAACGCTGACAGGAAAGGCGCACATACTCACAGGCAATAATTTCACCCGCCATCACCCGCTCGGCGTAGCGGATGCCTTCTGCAACCTTAGCCATTAATCCCTCGCTTTCATAAACTCGGCCAGCGGATCAACCGCATCAGGACCTTTTGCATTGACTTTAGAGCGGCTGGCTGGCGTCATGCCGAACTCACCGAGCATGGCGCGCAGACGTTTCCAGGCATCAGCTTTCATAATGGCGGCCGGGTGAGCCTTGATCATGCGAATCTCTCGCTCTTTGCCTTCGTCTGGCTCTTCGTCGCTATAAACGGCGTAGGTGTAGCCTTCTCTCTCCAGCGTATCGCAGTGATGCCGGTACTCGGTGTAAACCTCAACCAGAAGCTCAAGTGCTCTCGCGTCCAGCTGCGACATGACGCCAAGCGCATCGAGCTCTTCAGCCATACGCCTGAACCAGTATTTCCCCTGCTTGTCGAAATGCTTCGGCGTTGGGGGTACCCCTGGAGTTGGCTTTGGTTCGTTTTCATTAATCGGGCGTTTTGATGGGTTACCCCTCACCAAACGTAGATGGGTCGGGGTTTTCGGTGGTCCAGACATAATCGAAAACTCCTATTAATCATCGAGTGGGGGACCCCATAAAAAAGTTTTCTAACCTGCGGCGATGTGAAAAGAGGTTAGGCGGCGGTCCTTTGGCGCGTCGTTCCTGAACTTTCAACCCTCCCTCCCCCTCTTTCGATTCAAATGAGAATTGATGTCATTTGAGTCTTTCGACCGCTGTCTTCGCCCTGTGGCAAGGCTTGCAGAGGCTTTCGAGGTTGGACAGGTCATCGGTCCCCCCATTTGCTTTGGCGGTGATGTGGTCCACCGTCTCAGCGGGTGTATACCTTCCATTTCGCAGGCATTCCTGACAAAGGTGCTTATCTCTGTCGAGAACGATTGGGCGCAGCCTGTCCCACTTGCTGCCATAACCTCGCTGATGCCTGCTCTGTCCTCGCTGATGCTGCTGCCAGCCTTCATTAAGGTGTTTGGGACAATAGCCTGAGCGGTCGGTGGTTGTGCCAGGGCAGCCACGCTTGCGGCATGCTCTCGGTATTAACGCAGGCATCAGGCTAACCTCCACGCCCGGCGGCGTTCTGTTCGTGGCGCTGAGTCAGGGTGACGCTCAACCGGTTCGCCGTCAGCATGATCCACCAGCGAGTAACACGGATAAACCACAGCGCCGCCATAGGCATCACCAACGGCATAATCCGCTGGCTTGCTGCTGTCCCATCGAGAAAGGACTCGTTCAATATTCTGAGGGGGTACGCTATAACAAACGCCGTGTATAAGCCGCTGCAGCGTGATGTAATCAGCCTGAGTCTTATCAGCAACAATCAGCCGCTCAGCTATCTGCATTTGATACTGAGGTGGTCGCCCCGTACCCAGGTAGAAACTCACCAGCGATTCCGGGAAGCGGTTAAGCCATTCGCTAACCTGCTCAATAAAATCTGGAACAGGCAATGCGTCATCTTCGATTATCACTACCCGGCAATCCTGCCATGAAGCCCATTCAAGCGCGCGGCGATGATTCCAGTTTGCGCCATGGTCTCCGCTATCAATCAGCAGTACATCTCCGAGAAGTCCAGCAAGGCGCGATGCCTGCTTATATCGGGAATGGTGTCCGATAACCGCAAACTTCACTTGTGTTTCCACCATGTAGCCTCCCCACCGATTCCATCAGTTTTGAAAACGGTATGAACCAGAGGTCCGGTGACCAGCCTGTCAGCGAATGACTGCGCGACAATACCGAACGCCAGCATATCGCCCACAGCAGCGCCAGCCTGTTCTTTCTTCCAGAAACGATAACTCTCGATCCGGTAGTAAAGACGGATGATGCCGTGAGCGAACGCCATTACATCAGCGCGGCTGCCACCCAGCAGACCAGCGTTAAGCATCACATCACCGCGGTGCGCTTCAATGAATTCCTGATAGATACGCTCAGGATGATTCTGTTTCGCCCAGGTGTCGGCGTAGGTCTTCGGTTCTGAACCTGCATAAACCTTACCTTGCTGCATCTCTTCCCACGGTGCGCGGAGCATTTCGACATCGGTACCATCAGTACACCAGACGAACCGGTATTCAGGGTGATCGCGCAGGTGCTGCCAGATATGCAGCCAGCGCCGGAAGTAGACATTCATCTTCACGTCAGGAACACGATACAGCTCAACGCCTGCCGGTGCCGTCTGCAGTTCATCCACCAGCGCGATACGGCCACAATTCCGAAGTGATGAGGCCCATTTAGCCAGCATGTCAGGTTCGGCCGCCATTTTCGTACCGCGCTGCGGGTCTGGCTGGCTGGTAAGCAACGTTGTTATTACCACATCGCGCTGAGATCTATATTCGGCATAGCCTGTATATCCTGAATCCCGGCGCTGCCCGTAAATCACAGCGTTCTTTTTATCGAGCGCTTCACGTTCAGGCCTCGGTATGCTGCGCGCGCCCTCTTCGTATTCATCCATCGAATGAATCAGCTTTTCAGAGCCAACCACATCAGCAAACGCCCAGGACGTTAAGCCAGCGTTATAAATCCGAAGCGCCAGATCAGGATGCTCATACATGCCCCGGCCATACACCGGATCGAACCCGCCCACCTTCTCGATGGCGCTGCGGTGGTAGTACAACATCACTCCGCGCTGCCCAGTGTAAGCAATATGCTTATCATCCCGGTACAGAACGGTCATATCGTTAATCTTTCGCGGACCAGCCAGATCGAGAAACTGATAAGCCAGGTGCGGCTCTGTAGATTCGATATATGGCAGGTGCCAGTTATCGGCGATCGGCCAGGCATCATCATCCCATAAAAAAAGATGCTCGCACCCGGCATCTATCAGGGCTGACAGGCTGGCGTTCTTCGAAGCAACAATGCCGAGTGATGTTTCATGGCGAAGCAGTTGCACGCCGTGTGGCACTACCGCTGCAGGCCTTGAACCGTCATCGATAACCACCATCAGCGCACCGGCTGGCAGGTGCTTCATGTGCTGTTCTAGCGTTCGTTTCAGAACGTCGGCGCGCTGGTGTGTCGTTATTGCAATCCCGATCTTCGATGAAATTGCGCAGACGGGTGCATATGGGACACCATCAATAGTGACCTGCATATTTACTCCAATTAAAAAGCCACTATCGGAAGTCAGTAGCTTCTGTCAGCGTGATTAACACCTAATTATTCATTAAGTGTTATATGTTAGGATTAATCTGATTAAACAAAACATATGTCAGTTCGGAGGGTTAAATGATCAAAATGACAGGTTGCAGCGCCGTAGACTGTGGGGTTGGATTTGTGTTCGGTAAAGGAGTTGATGCCGAACTCATCAATACAAATGCTCAATCATGCCGAATCGGCTTTTTGCAGCACGGTAGCGAGGAAGAGTGGCAGCTACTTTTAGATAAATTGCTCACAAAGCCAGAAGAACTGACTCAACTAGTAAAAGATTACAGTGAAGCTAAGTCTGAACAGAAAAAACAAGCCATTTCAAAGTCTGGTTTATTTGAATATTTATCAGCTTTTGCAAATGCATCGACTGTTTATCAATTCCTTGAAGGTCTTGTTACGTCATTCCTGAAAAATCCACAATAAAACTGACCAACTTGGCAACGCTTCATAGCATGGCTGACAGTGTTGGTATAGTGAAAACATTAATAGGCGGGCGATTTGACTTGAACATTTCGCCGCTGATTGATAACTCGACGAACTAGTTAAATCCAGTTCTATGCTTCTCTTTGGTGTTCTGGCAGTTCGCCTGCCACGCTTTGTTATGCGCCAGGATGTCTTTCTTCGTCTGGCGGTCCATGACGTCAATATCATGATCGGTCAGGTAGATTGGCTTTACCCAGTCACATGCGGTATCAACCACCACCGGGACGCTTCCACGTGTCACGCAGCTCGCGATCAACATCGTCATCAGGCATGCGGTTAACAGTCTGCTGTACATTGCTGGCCTCTTTCGTTGCTTCTACCCGGCGTTCGGCTACTGCTTCAGTGGCTGCGGCCTTTTCTTCGGTGCGCTGCTGGTCTGCTTTCGCTTCCGCTTTGCTGGTGCCGCGTGAATGACCAATGCCAAAAGCACCAGCGATAGCCGCCATTATCAGTGCAGCAATACCGATAATCGTTTCTAAACCCATATCAACCTCACACCAGTACTGTTTTGGCCTGACCGAAGCGAGCGCGACGATCTTCAAGTCCATTCGTGCCGCCGTTGATAATTTTCGTCACCTGCATCAGGTCGCCGGAGTACTTCAAGCATCCTTTAGTGGCGAAGAACCACGCCGCGCTTCTGGCTGCGTAAACATCTTCGGCCAATAGCTCAGGCTGCTTAACCAGATCAACCTTCAGGCCGTTCCCACAGTCACGGTAGTTGTTGAGGCCGGTAATCTGGATAAGGCCACGCCCCCGGTATAACCAGCCGTCGCCTGGAGCGTTGTTCCCCATGCGTTTGCTGTATACCAGGTTAGCAATGGCGCGTTGGCGCTCAATCGGTAAAGTGCGTTCTTCAGGTCGACGGCCAAGCGTGTTTGCCTGGTCTGTTGTGAGGCGTCCTGCACGGATGAAATTCACGAGTGCCGCAATGCGGTAATTGAAGCTCTCCACCAGCAAAGTGAAGCCAGCTGATTCATGGCCTACCTGAGCAATAAACATCGCCTGATCTACCGGCTTGGCGATGCCGAACTCTTTCATTGCATCACTTACTGGCTGAAACCAGCGCGCAGCTAACTCGGCGCTTAGCCCAGCCGCCTTTTGAAATTGTGATTGGTTCATTAGTGCCTCAGTGCATCAACCAGGCGCGCTACGTTTCCCCGAGCCCAGAGAACGGCGGCGCATATCAGGACGTTCACCAGCACCACGAACCAGTGCGATTCATGGTACAGGCCGAACAGGTAACGGAAAGGGACGCTGGCGTATACCAGCACCGTGAAATAAGCCATCAGCGATATCAGAGGGCGATGTCTCGCCCCGCCGCGCTGGTAGAACATCAGTGCAATAACGATAACAGCAGAGATAATTGCGTTTGCCATCGCACTCGGATCACTTGTTACCATTGCTGGCCCCTCCACCACGTAAACGCGAGAGAATTCCAAACAGGCTACCCAAATCCTGACTGTTGACGAACGTCAGCAGCTTAATAGCAATAGCGGCTACGATTACCGCGCCCAGCGCATCGAGTGGCCTGTCGCTATACCCCGTCCATTTGGAGAAGTAAGAGCCAAGCAGTGGAGCGCCGATAACGCCGAAGATGAAAGAGGTGATGAAGTAGCCCACCAGCTTAAGGCGGCTGATATTAACCGCAGTAGCGACGTAGAACACCGCCCCAGCGAATGCGCCAAACACCACACCGTAATCTATGCCGGTTGCCAGACCGAACATGCTGGCCCCCATCAGACCACCAGCCGCTACCGTAGTGCCAGAAACAGGATCGGACATTTAGCCCCCTCTTATTGCCGTGAGTCCTCTCAGAACGAGGGGAAACAAAAAAGGCCGCCCGTAGGCAGCCCTTAAAATAAAAAACCCGCAGCAGTGGCGGGTTTATGTTTTGTTCTGTTGCTCAGTACGCTTTACTGTCCCGAGCCTAACACAATTTAAGCACTTTCTTGCTCACTCTGCAACTTAAATCTGTCGCTATTTGTGCCAAACGCGTCACATAGTGGAGCGTACAGGATCGATTCTGCCAAACTTACCCACGTGTCAATGCGTCGTCGGCATGTGATTAGGGTCCAGTCAGGGTGTTTTGCATTAAGCTCGTTGGCCATCTGCAGTTTGCTCTTACGCAGCCGGTGACGGTCAACGATTACGCCATACAACCCATGGTATTCATCATTCATTAGGACCGAAGCAATAACGCCATCCACCTTCAGGCCCTCTTCGTCGGAACAGAAGGCCAGGCCACTTTTGTTTTTGCTGTCGAGGATTTCGCGCAGGTATGCTTCCAGTTCAGGTTTAGTGATACCGGATTTCTTCATGCGGCGAAGCGCATCGTTGATTGCTGTCTTAGTGATTTTCCCGGATGCAAGCAACTGGTTAAACATGTTTCCGCCTGAGCCGCCACCGATATAAGACCACCGGCCCCACATGCGGAGCTTACCCTGTACCCAGATGCTTTCGAGAGTGCGAAGGCGAACCATCTCGCCTGATTTGCCAACTTCTGAAGGATTGATCATGTTGCGTCTCCACTTACGCCAGTACGCCGATTTCCAGCGCACGATCTAAAAACCGAAACAACAGCACCAACTGGTCGCCGTATTTCGCTTCAAATGCCACAGGATCAGCATGCAACTCGTCGTGATGCGCTCTGCACAGCGGTATCACAAACAGGTCGTGCGCTTTAGTACCCATTCCACCCTGCCCGTGGCCTATCAGGTGGTGGGGGTCGTCTGCCGGGTTATTGCAGCAACTGCACTGCTGCGACTTCACCCAGCGGGTGTACTTATCGTTCTCCCAGCGGCGGCGCTTTGGCCTCAGCATGAAAGATTCCGGGGATTCAGGATCCACCTTCACCGAGACTATCTTCTTAACTTTCTCCTGGAGGATTTCAGTAGCCGGTAATGACGGAACAATTTCACTTTCCCGCATCACTGAGCTGTGCGATTCAGGCTTAATCCTTAGTGCCTGCGTCGCCAATGATTCAGGAATAAGGTCAGCCAGATCGTTACGTACCATCCACCAGCAGAACTCCGGAAGCGTCAGGGTGTGGTCTGCGCCAAAGCCCAGCATAATATTCACCCTTTCGAGTAGCCATTTTACCAGGTTCTGCATGGCAATTCCTGCCAGTCTTTCAGTGGTTTGTTCACGCAACTGGTTATCGCAACCCCAGCAGAGGCGAATGCTTCCTGGGGCGTGACGCATTACCGTAAAGTCCTTTGAGTGCCATTCGTTGTGCGGCCACTGACATTCAAATTTACGTTCCAGCCAGGAATCAAGGCCACTCAGACCACCAGCACGCTGAATAACTCTCTCATTCAGGAAAAGCTCCCTCATACTGACATCATCTGTCAGTGGCTGGTGCGCTTCAGGAATCAGGCCAGATGGCAGGTGCTGGATTGCTTCGGAAGGCGTTTCAATCACTACACGGCCACGACGAAACAGCCACAGCAATTCGTTACCTGGGCGGAACAGTACCACCCCGGATATTGGCGCAACTTCAGGTGTCAGTATGGCTCTCACGCAATTTGTCCCTTAGCAATATGTTCAGCCCACAAGCCACCAATCCAGCGCACGCCCTTTGCGGTGAAGCGAGATTGATTGAATGCGTAGTTGGTCTGGTTTGTTGTCCCGGTCTTAACTTCAAAGCGCCCTGCTTCGATGTGTTTACTCTTTGGTGTAAGCACACGGTTTAGCCGGTACATGATGCCGTTCTCAATGAGGAATAAAGCAAACTCGGGTTCTTTAGCGTTCAGGAGCTTGGCAACCTGCCGAAAAGTCATTGAGCCCGTGGCTTTGACGTAGCGATCAACAAATTCAGCCTTAGGTGCGGCGATTGCCAGTTCTTCACTCAGGCGTTGCTTCTGTTCGGCAAGGTCGGCGGCCAGTCGGAGTGCTTCAGGAAGCGTTTGAGGTACCACCATCCCGGCTCCGCTCTCCAGTTCCTGCCAGCGGTCAACAAGACGGGCGGTAAACTCCGGGCAGAGCTGCGCGACGATTACGTAACTGTCTCGCTTGTTAACTTCGTAGTAATGGTAAACCTGCTGGTTCTGAGGGTGGGTGTACTGCATTGCAGCATACCCCCCAATAACACCAGAATTCATGAGGCGCTCGATGGTCACACAGACGTTGCTATGCCGTGAGTCGACCAGTTTTGCAATCTCACGGCTGGACATCGTTATTGGCTGCCCCATCGCTGCGGCGTGGTGAGTCGGGCACATTACGGTGATATTCATCTGATTCATGCTCTTCTCCACTTATCAGGCGGCTGCACCCGCCAGAGGTTCATGTTTTTTGATCGATATCTCTACTCGTCCACCGGGTACTTTCGGGCCCCACTCCACCAGCATTCTCTGCACCTGACTGTCATCCTCCCAGATGCCAGCGTGAGTAAGCGCGTCAAAGAGAGCCTTGTTGTAATTGTCGATGTCGCGGCGGCGTGCATCTGGTGGAAAGAGAAGTATCTCCACCGCAGCTGGTGACGATGATGGTTTTGGAAGAAAACGCAGCTGCTCAATAATCGCTGCACATGCCGCACTCTGATATGCCCTGCCTTTCTCACTGATAAGATGGCGGCCTTTTAACGGCCCCTTATTCGGGGCTCGCCAGTAGGTGTTTACGCTCGGAGGGAACGGGAGCACCAGTTTCATACAGTCACTCCCTGTTTTTTCAGCCATTCAACAGCGTTAACTCTTGCCTTGTCTCCACCGGATAACAGACCTTTAATGATCGCTACCGGATCAGCATCCAGTTCTGTTTTGACGACGGTAATGCCCCTGGCAGCGCCAGGAGCAATGGAGAGGTAACCTTTTTTCTTTAGCGCCTTCACATGCTCAGCAGCAGCGTTCTGCGATGAGCAACCAATCAGTTCAGCAAGTTCGGACAATGTTGGTGGGAAGCCAACCCTTTCGATGTGAACCTTGATAGCTTCATACACTTCACTTTGACGCGGCGTTAATTCCATCATGACTCGACTCCATAACGCCCGTTCAGGCGTCCTATTACGCTGTTGAACATCACCAGACTTACGCCCATCGGTTTCACCTTCTCGGGGTACTCCTTAAGGATCGGAGGCACTACGACATTCCAGCTTGGCTTTGGCTTCTTCTTCAGGGCTTTCTTAATGGCATCAGAGCATTGTCGAGCTACATCACGCACAGCGTTTTCCTGCTCGGTTGATAGCTTATTCACGCAACCTCCAAGTAAGCCCGTATGAATTCAGCCGCGGCCTGTGCGTTTATGGCGTTCCCATAGCCTTTGAGTCGGCCGACGCGGTTGCTGCTTGCCACTCTTGCCACCCCGGACTCGACTCGTCCCAGGCGCGCGGCAGCCCCATCAACCAGCGGGAATGTGCCGGGTTCAACTGGACGCCATTTGCCATCTCGACATAAGAGCCAGTCCGCATCTCGCCAAAAACCGTTAACCTCAAGGGGCCGCATGTGTACGCCTGCCTCGGTAGCTGGTCCAGCCTGTCCTTCCCATCCCGCAGCGCTGTCATCCCTGACGAGTCCTTCCAGTCGCGTGAAGTTGGCGTTACCCACCCGACAAATAAAGGAGCCGCCTGACCCAATGTCAGCCCGAAGCCGTTCCCATTCCCGTGGCTCGCTTTGCAGCGTTCCCGTCGCTCTATAAGTAGTTGCAGGTTTTTCGGCTCGAACTCGTTCGCCGCAGGAGTGGGCCACCCAATAAGCCCGCTCTCTGATGTGCGGTGCACCGATGCCCGCTGACGTAAAAGGCACAAGCCCGAAGGCGTAGTCCATTCCTTCCAGGTCTGCCTGTACAAGGTCGAACCATGTGTTTGCGTTACCTGCTGCAACCTGTTCGCCAAAGACATGCTGAGGTCTGCGCTCGCTGATGAGGTGGAAGAAGTGGGGCCAAAGGTGCCGCTCGTCAGCAAACCCATCTCCTTTGCCTGCCGCGCTGAAAGGCTGGCACGGGCAGGAGCCGGTCCAGACTGGTTTATCGTCAGGCCATCCGGCGAGCCGCAGGGAATGAGACCAGACGCCAATTCCGGCGAAGAAGTGGCACTGCGTAAATCCTCGCAGATCGTCAGGTGTGACATCTTCAATACTCCTTTCATCAACTTCGCCAGGTGCAATGTGACCGCTAGCGATCAAGTTACGCAGCCACTGAGCTGCATAGGGATCAATTTCGTTGTAATAAGCCGAGGATTTCATGCTGCACGCTCCTGGGATTTTCCCATTGGAACGGCAACTGCCGGTATAAGCTCAACAGCTGGTGATACTGACTGATTCCCCCAATGGTCCCAGCCAGGCGCACCGCAGCGGCTGAATAGTTCGATACGCGGAACATCGCCGTAAAGCTTTTCCAGGCGGAAACGCGCTTCTGCTGGCTTTTGACTGTGCTCCCCTAGTGGGCTGTAGATAACCTGCTTGATGCTGGCACATTGGCGTTCCAGTCCGTTCCCCCTGGTGGCGATCAGCATGTCTTCGGTATTGGCTCGGGTATAGTTGCCGCCGTTCATGCGGGTCTGCTCGTTTAGCAGGTCGAGGAAATCGTAAAAGTCCTCTACTCCACCAGCCTCAAGAGCTTTGTTGATGTGCTGCTCTGCCAGCTGGTTGAGCTTCACCCAGGTGAAGCCCTTCATCGTGCGGACCTTAAAGCCCCATACTTCAGCCAGTTCGATAGCCTCGCGGGTGTGCGTGCCGGTGAACCACATAGCCAGAACAGCATCATCGGCAGCAAGGTCCCAGACAGGAAGACGCTTCATGTCGATCAGCTTCATTGTGCCGTAGTGATTAGTAGCCGCGCCGTTGCTGACGGTGTTGCCGTATTCCCAAGCTGGGTCAGCGTAAATCAGTGAGTATTTCATCCTATCCTTCCCCTCAGATTTCTAAGGCCAGTTGTGGAGTAAAGCGGTCACGAACTGCGTCATATTTGAGAGCGCTGGCGCTGTTAAATGCCTCAATACGCTCAACGAGGACGGCAGCGCGAGTTTCTTTGCTGGCTGGCGCATAGGCTGATTTCTCCCATGCCTTATCAATACCGATATTGCGTGCGACGTTTGTGCTGTCAGCTGATGAAAGCGGTATGTGAGTAAAAATGTCCTTATTCAGCATGCGAAGACCATGGAGCTTGGTAATCGGATAGCCATTTGAATCGACTACGTGACGGATAAGGTCTCGCAATTTTGCCCGGCATGAGCGAGGACGCTTTGCATCGTATTCACCCATTGAACCAATGCAGACACGAGGAAACTCATGGCAGAGACGTATGAATCTCTCGTCAGGTTCGCTCATATGCCAGACAGGCGCACCGACGAATTTACCGTGCGGCCATTCAGCGATAAGCGTATCGTTCTCTTCGCTGGTGCCACCAATAACATCAGGGATAACTGCAAATGCGAAACGAGGGTGATTCATCCACGCCTTGACGAATTCGTAATAGTCGAACCAGTTAACAGGCTGGCCCTTATCCCAGAAGCTGAAGGCTCCGTTATCAAGCGCGAAAGATTGAGTTACCTCACTGGCAAGCTTAAGTTGTCCAGGGTTAGCAAAGCTGATGAACGCATGGCGACCTTTCCAGGCTTTGAGTGCGCACGTATCAGGCGTGATTGGTCCTCCGTGGAAGTGGATCATCAGACGTTCCTCGCTCTGCCAGCCAGACACCATCCATCACCGGTGGTTTTAACCCTCGGCGCCATGCTCAGGCAGCGCTTACGTTCTTTAAGAATTTTGGCTCGCATGGCTTCGTTCTTTGAGCGTTTGAATGCCTCCATCAGAACGGTAGCAGCGCGCAGATAAAGCCCCTTGTCAGATAACTCTTTAGCCTTGTCCATCATCGCAATGACAGCAGGATTTGGTACGCTTTCCTGTTTTTGCTCAGGCATCACTTCGGCTTTTTCTACCGGGTAGCGCGGGACAATAGGCCCAATTGGACCAACAGGTGCCTTTGCGTAGTAACGGAAGTTAGGACGCACACCTTTGCGCTCAGCGCGGTTAAGCATTACCAGGCGGCATACCGCACGCTGAACACTGTGCAATGCGTACTCCGGCAGTGCTGCAGCAATCTCTTTGTTCGTCAGTCCAGGATTGTTGGACACGAACAGCTGTATTGTTTTCAGAAAACTCATGAGTTCGCTCCTCTGAAACCCGCAGGGACTTTGCTGTAGTCAGTGTTCTGGAAGCTGGAACGGAACACGCCATCTTCTCGGGCCCACTCTCCGTTGACGCGAGGAGGACGCCCAGCTTTAGCCCAGCTTTTCGCTGACTTCAGATAGCCAGGGAATTTGGTAGGCTGGAAAAGCGTCTGTGGGCGCAGGTATGCGGACATCGTGAGGTCTTCGCTCCACTTGGCGTTGCAGTAGTCCACCACCAGCGATAACTCTTCAACGGTGTAACCTTCCCCGATTCGGGCACGAATGTTTTGCAGGGAGGTTGTTGAAACCTGATAACGCGAACTTGTCACCTGGTTCAGATGGGTTAAAACCTGTTTAGCCTGATCGGTGATTAACACATCACCGTCTGGTTGCGACGCAACCGGACAAATAGGGTTTTTAATATCTGTAGTATTCTCTGTTGTATTCTCTGTAAGAACATCAGTGCAATTTGACCTGATGAGAGCGGTTCGTTTTGACCCGATGGAGGGTTTCACTTTGACCTCTTCCATCGGTTCATTTTGACCTGATGGAAGAGTGCATTTTGAACTCTTCGATTTGGTCACTTTGACCTCATCTAAAAGTTCGCTTTCGTAGTTGATCGTGTAGTAGTTCGTCATGTCGCGCTGAGACTTGTTCAGTTGCTCAACTTTGAGCACGCCGAGGCTCTTCAGGCGGGTGAATGTGCGCTTCAGCGTAGACTCAGACCAGAACGGGAACTGCTCCAGCCACTGCTCGTTGGTGTTGTAAATCCAGCGCACGCCGTCACGCTCCAGTCCGGAGGTGGTTTCTTTAAGCCAGTAGTTAACCTGCTGCAACGCAATGGCCTCGTTCAGGCCAATGCTGTACGCAAGGTCAGGGTTTATCACTATCGGCCGGGATGGCATCAACAGGCTCATGGTCGTCCTTTAACTCTGTAAATTTACGCTGGAATTGTTCAAGAGGGCTGAAGCACTCATGATCGTACCCTTCGCGAAGGTATATAACGCGTCGAGTCTCGGGCTCCCATCTGATGACGCGGACCGGGACGCCGTAGTGGTCTTTGAATCGCCGGTTAACTTCAGCCATTCTTCACGCCCCTTCTCGTTCATCTGAGCAAAAGCCTCTACCATCGCGTTCTCAGGCTGGTAGTTGTTCTCACCAGGCTGGTCGTTTAATCTCTCCACATAGCCGAAGGGAGAGTCTTTTCCCACCAGTGGAAGGCATCTGAATTGCTTCGCTGGTCTCAATCGGTTTAAACTGTTCATGCGTTAGTTTCTCCACTGAATACGACACGCCAAGACGCCCGGAGCTGCACACTCGCGGGCGTCACTTTTTTTGGCTTTTCTTACGGCTAAACAGCGCGACAATCGCGCGGATTTCTTCTTCACGCGCAGCCAGGTGACGGCGGTGATGTTCGTGAATCTCTTCAGCTTCATGTGGTTCAATCACTCCATCTTCCAGGGCTTTCTGGATAATCTGATCAACCTGACCGCGTGCTGCTGCAGTTCTCATTGCTCGGGTAAACAGGTCTACGCGATCGAGGTCTTCCAGCTGAGGAACGTCCACCAGCAGCGCACCGCGACGACGAGCGAAGTAATCCGCCAGGAGAGACGTATTTGAAATGTCTTCCATTGCTTCCAGCTCGTTCACTTCGAAGAAGCGGCAGCCGTTCTTCTCGTACAGGTTGTTATTGAACTGAGTGATAGACATACCAAGAGCGCCAGCCATGGCCTCACGGCCACCGGGGTACGCTTTGCACATCGCTTTCACTACTTCTTTCAGGCTTGGCTCTACCATGTTGATTTTCCTTTTGTAGTTACTTTCAAGCAGCTGAATCTGTAGCCTTTTGATAAAGGCTCGCATCGTATTTAAGCTTTCCTTTCGTAATTCGTTCGATGACGAACGCTTGCTTTTGAGGGATCACTTCACCCCAGCGGCAAACTGCCGGGTGGGAAATCCCAAGAACACTTGCGGTTTTTGATACACCGCCGAAGTGCTCAATGACTTCTGATTTACGCATGGTTCCTCCTGGTTAACTTACGCCTTAAAGGTAACAAAAGGTACATCAAATAGCAAACAACAGTTACAAGGAATCAATGTAACATTGGTTACATGAAAACAGAGATGAAAGACCGAATAAGATCCCGTCGAGTTCAGCTCGACATAACGCAGCAGACGCTAGCTAAACGCTTGGGCGTCAGCCGTGTTTCCGTGACTAAATGGGAGAGCGGTACAACCAAGCCTGATGGTGAGAACCTCCACCAGCTGGCAATGGCGCTGCAGACAACTCCAGAATGGATTCTTTACGGTCAAGGTGAGGAAACTCAGGACGATACTAAAGTTGTTCCGTTCCTTAAGCCCCCGACGGCAGTCCCTATTATCTCCGCTGTTCAGGCTGGTATGTGGACTGATACTTATGCATGCTCAAGGCTTTCTGATGTGATTTCATGGACGCAAACCACTGCAAATGTTTCTGATGAAGTATTCGGATTGGTAGTTCGTGGCGAGTCTATGACCAACCCTCACGGTCTGCCATCAATCCCTGAAGGCTCAATCGTTATTGTTGAGCCTCATTATGGCCAACTGGATGACCTTTACGGAAAAATAGTTGTGGCGATACTTGATGGTTCAGCAGAGGCAACGGTTAAAAAGCTTGTTTGGGATAGCCCTTACGCATACTTAATGCCCCTCAATCCTTCATTTAAACCCATCCCAATAGACGGTAATTGCCGAATTGTTGGGAAAGTAGTTCAGATAACCCAGAACATTTAAGTTCTTCATTTCCAATGCCAGATATCCTTCTGGCATTTTTTTCGATCCTCTAGGTAACAAAAAGTACATTCGCCGCTTGACCATTAAAGTAACTAAAGGTACATTTAAATCACACCACGGGTACTTACAGTTACCTGCGCCGGTGTGGAAGTAAGCAGTTCGGCATATGGCACATGTGCCGCAGCGGTCCGGGGATTCCTTAGGCAGTATCCCGATCCAGCGGGTAGCCGGAATGTGCAAGCCAGTTGTGTACGACAGCCAGAGACGTTTCACCAGCGTGGCGATCAGGTGTGACACCTCGGAAGAGACGAGGCCATAACAGGTAAGAGCATTGATTAGTCGGCCTTAAAGGCTGCATGCCACGCTAATAGGTGCTCTTTCCGTTGTGGTGAAGTCACGCGGAGGAGATTGTGCGGATGCGGAGTTACGCACTCTCTTTAGAAGCGAAACGTGGCGCCCCGCCACCACAACCAAATCACGTTAGGACCGTGGTAAACCGTAGTAGCTGTACCAGATGCTGTGTGTAGTCTTGGCGGTCGGCAGTTGTGAATGTCATTAATGTCGACCGCCCCTTTTCACAACTGAAAGCGCGTTCAGCCGGTTCCTTGAGAGGCCGCAGTCGTTAAATCAACTCAGGGGAACGCGCTCCCAATTGTGGAGAAGCTAACTGGCGGTGGCAGCCGCCCGTTTCACTAAGTGCCCTGGTTGGGTGCTTACTAAAACGAAACCTCTTTATTTTTTGTCGCCATCCGGCGAGGGATTCGTGCAACAAAAAATCAGCGCTGTGCAGAGCGCTTATAACACGGAGAAACTATCCATGACGAACACACAGAACGTCACTGAGTTACAACCACGCATGACCAGAGAGCAGCTTATCGACGCAGCTCGTAAGGCCGCCCCTCTCCTCCCTGCAGCTTACGGCTGGATGGTTAAAGAACTGGCTACACGCCTGGACTATACCAGCGTCGCGCTGTGTGAAGCGATGGCGCAACGTAAGGAACTGGCTGAGCAGAACGCCACCCTTCGTGAAGATGTCGCCAGTTGGGCCAAAGAGTGCGACCGCATCGAAGAGCGCCACACCAAAACGCCTACCAACATGCATCTGCTGGAGGCTCAGCGAGAACTGCGTGAGCTCACTCCTGTTGTCATTTCCCTGAATAACGAGGTTGCTCTCTAATGGCTAACTCATTCAAGCAAATGACCAAGGCCGGTGTAATTAAGCGCACCGATACCGGGATGTTTATCGATCTTTCCGATATCCACGTTCGTGAAGGTTTCAACAAGCGTGAAGATGATGAACGCACCCGCCAGGCTGATGATGACCTGTTCAACTACCTGATGAACGGCGGATCAGTTCCACCGCTGGAAGTTATCGCTCGTGATGAAGGTGGAGTGTGGGTTGTTGAAGGTCACCGCCGTCGCCGCTGCTATGCGCGCTGTGCTGAAGCTGGTAAGCCAGTAGACCGTATTCACATCATGCCGTTCAACGGCAGCGATGTGCAGCGACTGGCGCGCATCATGACCAGTAACAACCAGCTGCCACTTTCCGATATGGAACAGGCTGCGGTTATTCAGGAGCTGCATAACGCCTTCAACCAGACCACCAGCGAGATCGCAAAACTGGTAAACAAGTCTGTTCCTACTGTCGAAAAGCTTCTGCTTCTTAGCACTGCTAACCACGACGTTCAGAAAGAAGTTAAGTCCGGGACCGTGTCTGTTGATGTTGCCGTTGACCGAGTAAAAGAGTTCGGCGAAAAGGCCGGTGAGGTTCTTCAGAAGGATAAAGCTTCCGCTGCCGCCAAGGGAAAAAAGAAAGTTACCCGAAGCGTTATAGCACCCGAAATTAGCGTTAAGAAAGCGCGTCGCCTTGTAGAGCTGATCAGCCTGGCTGGTATAAGCGACACAGGTGTTATCTCTCTCGAAGGATTGGTCCATGCAGAAGTCGTAGAAATTATCGACGAGCACAAAGCTATCGCAGCTCAACGCACTGGAGAGCAGAAATGAAATTAACTTTGAAAGAAATGAACGGTCTTCTTAATGGTAAATGCCTTCCTTCTGATCTGATTGTTGGCGAAACGCTTGCTGAATACCTGGTGCGTAAATTTGCTGAAGCGGATGCCAAATGTGCGGCTCTGGCTGCGGAGAATGCGGGGCTGAAATCTGCGCACCCTCAACCATTCGGACCTGTGATGATGAAGGCTTTGGATGCATACGAAAAGCATCAGGATGAAGTGCCTGAGACAGGCATGCTCGATGCATTCTTTATCCTGCGTGACAGCATCCGCGTTGATACGGCGGCGACCGACGCTTTCCTGGCTGAAGTGCGGGCCAGTGCTGTTGATGAAGCTTGCCTGAAAATTAGCAATGCAATTGTTAATTGCTATCAGGACGAACAAATTGGGCTTGATGAAGCAGCAACTATCTGCGGTGACTTCGCAGCCCAGATAAGAAAGGAGCGCAGAGAATGAAGAGATACTCTCCTCCTGATATCCACGAGCTGACATCATCGCTTGACTATGACCCATTAACAGGAAAGTTCACTTGGAAAAAGCAGCGCGCATCAAACTGCGTGATTGGCAAGGAAGCTGGATACATCACCGGTTATGGATATAGGCAGATATGTTTCAACGGCAAGCCATACAGAGCGCATCGTCTTGCTTGGTTTATTACCTACGGAACTTGGCCAGACCTGATTGACCATATTGATATGGATAGGGCAAACAACGCAATTTCCAATCTTCGCGAGGCTACCACTTCCGAAAACTCGCGAAATCAATCAATAAAAAGAAGAAATTCATCCGGCGTTCCATGCGTTTACTGGCACAGCACCAGAAATAGATGGGTCGTAAAGGTGACGCGTGAAGGAAAGGAATACTACGGCGGGGCATTTACTAATTTTGATGATGCCAAGCTGACATCAGAAAGGCTACGCAAAGAATTACATGGTGAATTTTATCGTGATGTCTCACGCAAAGGAGTGCAGTCATGAGCAAAATCGGAAAACCAACATACGAAGAACTCGAACGCCGTTTCCAGTCTTATTGCAAGCATGATGGCGGCCGCATGTTTAACGGTGAATCAGACGCAATTTGCGCTATATGCGGGTGGGATACAACCAAATGCCAGCACCGTAAAGCCGATGGCTGGGATAAATACTGCCGTGAGTGCGGCGAACTGCTGAAACCGGAGGCCGCCCAATGAGCAGCATCGACAAACAGGCGTGTGATATGGAGCGTGAATATTTCATTCTGAGCACCGCACACACACAGCGCGGTGACCCGTATATCACGCTGTGGGCAGCGGATGATAGCGGCTACCGGTGTCGATGCCACACGGCAGGGCGTTATGCTGAAAGCCATGTGCTATCCAACCTCGGCTACTACAACAACGGCGCTCAGACAGTGGCTGTTCCGTGCGACGTCGCAGAGCCATTATCTTACTCGGTAGCAAAAGGCTTCTTTGACGATAACGATGGGCGCTGGCTTCGCAATAACGCAGCGACCTGGAAAGAACTTCTGAAACATGTCATTGCCGCGCCTAAGCACATTCCGGCACCAGAATATCGCGGAGCACCGCGCAAGGTTGAGGACTAACCCATGAGCACTATTACCAGAGAGCAGTTACGCGAACGTGCGCGCGAAAAGGTTAAGAGTCTGGAGTTTTCCATCACGCAGACCGCTTTCGCTGATTCACGCGCAGAGCTTGAAGAAGAACTGGAGCTGGCGCGTATCGCGCTGGCATCGCTCGAAGCCAAGCCCGTGGCTGCTACTTACGTTATAAACGGTGTTATTGAGGCTGATGATTTCGCATCGTATTGCGGGCATCCAAAATTTCAGGATGGACCTATAGAACTTTATGCCAACCCGCCAGCGCCGGTATCTGTGCCTGATTTGAAGCCTGTTGGATTTTTGTTTGTGTCCGACGATGGCGCAGTTGCTTATTCTCCGGCTGACTGGCCAATGGAGGGGTTTAATCTCATCGGTCAGATTTACGGTGATGTGAACGCCTGCCGCGCCGCCATGCTTCAGGGTGCCGATGGCAACTCTCCGGCTGTTCCTGAATGGCATGCTGAAGCCGAGAAGATGGCTGAGCTCCACGGCATCAGCTTCGTTGTATTCCGACATGGAGAGTCTCCGAAGTGTGCTGACCCGTCAAAAGTGATTATTTCATTCACTGATGAAGGTCTTGGGCATGGTTCAGCAGCACCGCAGCAGGAGGTGAAGCCGTGAGTAAGCACATCATCAAATATGACCATCATGACGGCGTAAAACTTTCGAAACATGAAACAGAAACATGGTGCGGACATGCGCCACAATTTTCAGACTGGCTGTTTCAGGATGCTCAGCATGCACTCTTGAGCATTGAGCAAGGATCATTGCAGGTGCCGTGCAAGAAGTGTCTGGCTGCAATCATCAAAGCGGCGCAGGAGGTGAAGTGATGCCTAACCCATTCGACGCGGTAATGTTCGTGCTGCTGGTCATCGGTGCACTTCAGGGCATGGGGTGGCTGCCATGGTGAGCAAACTCAAAGAACGTCGCCTGCGCCGCCTTAAAGCCGACGTGAACTGGTGGCGCGAGGAAGCAGAGGATTGCCGCTCACGCCTGCTGGAACTGGCCGGTGAAATCGACAGGCTCAAAAAGCTGGTTATTCGCGTGCCTATGCCGGTTCTCATGCCAAAGGAAATGGTCCACCAGCTCTATTACACCGAAACAAAAAGATGTCGTACCTGCAATGATGGGCTCCGTGGTGGTTGTTCATCATGCATTTTCTATAAAAGATAGCCGGGTGCAGCCGGTTAAGTGGAGAACAGCCATGGCCAAGTTGATGAAAGCGAGTCTGTGGGGAAAGCGAGAGTTTGAACCAGGCTCAGTTCCAGATAACAGAACTATCCGACGCTGGATTGAAAACGGTAAGCTTCAGGGCCGTATCGTAGATGGTACGATCCTTGTTAGCTCCTCAGAGAAATGGGGCGTTGACTCAATGATCAGTGAAAGAGTTCGTCAGTTAATTCAAGAGGATTAACATGGCCGCAAGACCACGTAAAAGGGAGAACCGCAATCTCCCTGATTTCCTGCTTTTTGATAAAGCTACCGGGCAATATCGTTTTACGCTTATAACCGGTAAGCGTAAAAGCATTGGAACTGATCGCGTAATGGCAATCGCCATTGCCAAAGAATATAACCTCAGAATGAGACCTGAAACGGTGCCGTCAGTAGAAAGCTTGATTAGAGACTCGGGCGGAATAAATGGCGAAGCTCAACCATTCAGTGACCATGTTGATCGAATTATGGCGCGCGCCGTTGCCGATGAAAAACCATCACCAAGCACCCTGGATGATTGGAATAATGACGTGCTCAGGGTAAAGGAATTTTTTACCGACATCCCGGCTTGTGACATTGAGCTTGAGCACGTGAACCAATTTATTAATCGGTACCATGCTGATGCATCCGCTAACGTTCAAAACAGAAAGGTAAGCTTTCTCAAAAAACTTTTCTCTTATGCAGTTGATGAATCATTAATGATGGATAACCCGGCAGCGCGTAAAAAAATGCGTCGTGTCGAAGAGAAGAAACGTAAACGTCTTCCTTTAGATATCTTCATTACCATGAGAAACGCAGCTAACCCATGGTTAAGAACAGCAATGGATTTAGCGCTGCAAACAACACACGCGCGGCTCGAAGTTTCGAGAATAAAATATTCGATAAGGGAACCGAAAAACGGTGTTTGTGGATGTGTGTGGCTGGACGAACCTGAAAACGGAATTTACGGTACTTTGTACATCCATCGCCAGAAGGTTCAAAAGAAAGAGGCATCACACGTAGCGATCCCAATTGGAGGGGAGCTGAAGAGGATTATTGACGATAGCCGGGATAGTGTTGCCAGCCCGTATGTCGTACACCGAATACCTGAACGAAATAACAAACGTAGTAAAGAGGTTTCACACCCTACTCAGGTAGCACCTGATTACCTTAGCCGTTCGTTCTCTGCATTACGTGACAAGCTGGGATTATGTGATCATCTTCCGTTGGATGAGCGGCCAACATTTCACGAGATAAGGGCACTGGCAGCGCATTTGTTTGATAGTCAGGGTATCGATCCTCAAGGGAGAATGGCCCATAGTGACGCCAAATCAACGAAGATTTATACCAGTAATCATATCGACTGGGTTATGGTCCCACACGGTGAGATCAAGGCAGGCTAGCTAATGGCGAAACTACCCCCTAACTCATTGATGTGTATAGTGCAGATAATGCATAAAAACCACTGTTTGTTTACACAGTCGAAAAGCTTACAAGCCAGTAGTGGTGCGGCTTAGAAGCATTTTACGCAGGTGTCATGGGGTGTCGGGGGTCGGAGGTTCAAATCCTCTCGTGCCGACCAAAAACATATTGAAAACCAGCCTGATGGCTGTTTTTTTTATTTCGCCTCGTCCGGCGTTTTGCGCAGATACACAAGCGTAGTCAGACAAATCACCGCTCCGGCATAAAACGTATATTCCGCGCCAAACGTTTCCCATATCGCGCCGGCTCCCACGCTGGCGATTAATAATCCCACGCCGCTGACCAGACTAAAAATACCGAAAGCCGTGCCGCGCAGATCGGGCGGTGCGGTTTTAGCGATCATTGCCGCCAGTAGTCCCTGGGTCATACCCATATGTATTCCCCAAAGCGCGACGCCTAAAATGACCCCCATCCAGTGGCTGCTCAGCGCCAGAACAATATCTGCACCAATCAGCACCATTAGCCCCCACTGCAGAAGCCGGGTGTGGCTCATGCCATCAGAAAGTTTGCCAAAAGGGTAAGCGGAAAGGGAATAGAGTACGTTCATGACCACCATCACCAGCGGAATAAGGGCCAGAGGAACGCCCGACTGCTGCGCACGAAGGACGAGAAAAGCCTCGCTAAACCGGGCAAGCGTGAACACTGCACCAAGGCCAATCACCCACCAGCACGCTTTACCCAGCCGCCTTAAATTCTCTCGTTTAATGGGGTTTGTGCGTTTATGTTCGAGGGGAGTTTTCGGCTCCTGAAGGCCAAAATAGAGCAAGGCAACTGAAAGCAGACCGGGGATAAGGGCTATCCAGAAAACAGTGCGAAAGTCGTTGTCCAGCAACAGCATTAAGCTTACGGCCAGTAATGGGCCAAGAAATGCGCCTGTGGTATCCATTGACTGACGCAGACCATATGCCGCACCACGCATTTCCGGCGGCGTGACGTCTGCAACCAGCGCATCCCGCGGTGCGCCCCGTAGCCCCTTCCCCGTACGATCTATCAGACGTGCGCCTAAAACCATCCCGGAAGAGGACGCTAATGCGAAAAGGGGTTTGCTTAACGCCCCCAGGCCATACCCTAGCAGGGCCAGCCCCTTACGTTGACCCAGGTAGTCGCTTATCGCCCCCGAAAAGACCTTAATAAAAAGCGCGGTGGCCTCCGCCAGCCCTTCAATCAGGCCGATAAACAGCACGCTCGTACCGAGGGTGGTCATCATAAAAAGTGGCAGCAGGCTGTGAATACTCTCTGACGAGATATCCATCAACATACTGACGCCTCCCACAACCCAGACGCCTTTGGGGATCTGGCTGAGCACTGGAAATCTGGAACGCATCTACCGCTCCTGCTTTAAAAACAGTTGCCTGAATGCTTACAGGATAGGATATCGCGGATTAAAAAAACCTGAGGAGAGTGGGATGAGACCATAAAAAAAGCCATCCGGCAGGATGGCTTAGTTATCGCAGGTCGACGCTTAATGCTTCTCACGTCCGCCCAGGAAGAAAATGCCCAGCGGGATGGCCAGCAGAACGGTGAACACCAGGCTGTAGACGAAGATCATCGCCGACTGCAGGACATACATGCTGGTTGTCCAGGCTGAGAGGGGAATATTGTACTGTTCGATAACGCCAACAATGGTTGCCCGCCCCACGCACGCGGCGGCAATCATAAATACGACCAGCAGCGCCAGGAGGAACTTGCGGCCTTCAGGCGTTTTCAGTTTTGCACGAACCATCTCTCTTCCCTTTTACAGATGAATAACAATATATAGGGTCTAAAAATAACACGAACTGGCACCTGACTCCACACCAGCACAAACAACCACTAAACAGGTAAATTAAAAGCGTATAACGCTACCCATAGTGAAAATGTAAGTAAATAACACCAGTCATTCATCGTTGTTATGTTAACCTGCGCAGGATCGTTTTGACATAAAGGAATGACAATGAAAAACGCACCTAAATTTGCCATCGCCCTCATCGCCGCCGCGTGCGTCAGCAGCAGCGCTTTCGCCAGCGAAACCCCAAAACAGCAGCCGCTGGAAAAAGTGGCTCCGTACCCGCAGGCGGACAAAGGGATGAAGCGTCAGGTGATTCAGCTGCCGGTTCAGCAGGATGAAGCGAACTTTAAAGTGGAACTGTTAATTGGCAAGACGCTCGAAGTGGACTGCAACCAGCACCGTCTGGGCGGTCAGCTGGAAAGCAAAACCCTGGAAGGCTGGGGTTACGACTATTACGTCTTTGACAAAGTGACCTCTCCGGTCTCCACCATGATGGCCTGCCCGGACGGCAAGAAAGAGAAGAAATTTGTAACGGCGTATCTGGGCGACAACAGTCTGTTGCGCTACAACAGCAAGCTGCCGATCGTGGTCTATACGCCTGAAAACGTGGAAGTGAAGTATCGCATCTGGAAGGCTGATGAGAACATCGGACAAGCCGTAGTACGTTAAAAATAAGTCGGGTGGCGGCTTCGCCTTACCCGACCCGGAAAGGGTGCGCTCTGGTGCCCTCACCCCAACTCTCTCCCACCGGGAGAGGGAGAAAACACTTAAAACGGTAACGGATGTTACCGTTTTGCTTTTACCTTACAGTGCGATATCCGCAACCGGTTTGTTTTCCGGCTGAGGCTTCAGCTCCGCTTTTGGCGCAGCATCCGCAGCCTGTGGCTTGATGTACTGCAGCTGCAGAACGCGGCTGGTGTATTCCAGCTCCTGCTCCGTCGCGCTCACGTTGCCGTTCAGCTTCGTGCCGTAGGATGGAATAATGGTTTTCAGCTTCGCCTGCCATTCCGGGCTGGCGACTTTATCTTTAAACACTTTTTCCATCAGGTGCAGCATGATTGGCGCAGCGGTAGACGCGCCCGGCGACGCACCCAGCAGCGCGGCGATGGTGCCATCCTTATCGCTTACCACTTCGGTACCCAGACGCAGCACGCCGCCCTCTTTCGGATCGCGCTTGATGATCTGTACGCGCTGACCCGCCTGCCACAGACGCCAGTCTTCTTTCTTCGCCTGCGGATAGTACTCTTTCAGCGCCTCGAAACGGTCGTCGTCAGAGAGCATCACCTGGCTAATCAGGTATTTCACCAGGTCGAAGTTATCCAGACCCACGTCCATCATCGGCTTGACGTTAGAGGTGGTCGTGGCGCTGAGCAGATCCCACAGGGAGCCATTTTTCAGGAACCTGGTGGAGAAGGTCGCGAACGGCCCAAACAGCACCACGCGTTTGCCGTCAAGCATACGGGTGTCGATGTGCGGAACAGACATCGGCGGTGCGCCAACGGAAGCCTGGCCGTACACTTTTGCCAGATGACGATTCACCACTTCCGGGTTATCGGACACCAGGAACTGGCCGCCCACCGGGAAGCCCGCGTAGTCGTCCGCTTCCGGAATACCGGACTCCTGCAGCAGCTTCAGCGCCGCGCCGCCCGCACCGATAAAGACAAATTTCGCCTTGATGACGTGCTCGGCTTCGTTGTTTTTCAGATCGGCGACGGTCACGCTCCAGCTGTTATCCGCGTTGCGCTTGAAGCCGCGCACTTCGGTGCTGAGCTGCAGGTTGAAGTTCTCTTTTTTCTTCAGAGACGTCACCAGCTGACGGGTAATTTCACCGTAGTTAACGTCGGTACCAATTTCGGTACGGGTCGCCGCCACTTTCTGGTTCGGGTCACGACCTTCCATGACCAGCGGAGCCCACTCTTTAATCTGCGCGTGGTCTTCAGAGTATTTCATCCCGCGGAACAGCGTGCTCTGCTGCAGAGCGGCGTAGCGCGCGCGCAGGAAGTTAACGTTCTGTTCGCCCCACACAAAGCTCATGTGCGGCACGGTGTTGATGAAGGAGTGCGGGTCGTGCATCACGCCGCTGTTGACCTGATGAGACCAGAACTGGCGAGAAACCTGGAATGCTTCGTTGATCTCTACCGCCTTCTCGATACTAATGGAACCGTCCTTTTTCTGCGGCGTATAGTTCAGTTCCATGAGTGCCGAATGTCCGGTACCGGCGTTATTCCATCCGTTCGAACTCTCCTGCGCCACGCCATCAAGGCGCTCGACCATGGTCATAGACCAGTCCGGCTGCAGTTCTTGCAGATAGGTTCCCAGCGTGGCGCTCATGATACCGCCACCAATTAAAAGGACGTCCGTTTCCTGCTCTTTTGGTGCGTCAGCTTTCGCCGCCATGGAGACGGTGTTAAGCCCCACGGCCAGAGAAAAGAGCATGGCAGTCATTTTTTTCATAATTTATGCCTTAGTGTAAAAGTGCTTGATGCGTGGAAATTGCAGGTGAAAAAAGCTGCGGGGGCACGGTAACAACTTTTAAATATTGTTTAAAGGTTACGAAATTATTGTAATTGTGAAATTTAATGATGGATTGTTTGTGAGGAATTATCGATGCGTCTGGTAAAGCGCGGTTTTACTGGATAGTATGTTGCGTTTTGCGATCGCGCGCACGGAAGCCTGCCCTAACCAGCGAACTGTTATGTCCCTACCCCATTCTGCTGTATCCCCCGAAGACCGCGTAGCCAACGTGTTGCGTTCCCCAAAGCGGCTGACGCGTGAAACGCTGGCAGGCGTGATTACCGCCCTGGCGCTGATCCCCGAGGTTATCTCATTTTCGGTGGTGGCGGGCGTTGACCCGAAGGTCAGCCTGATCGCCTCCGTGGTGCTGTGTCTTGCCCTGTCTGTACTCGGTGGTCGCCCGGCGATGGTCACGGCAGCGGCCGGGTCCGTGGCGCTGGTCATTGGCCCGATGGTGCATCAGCACGGCGTACAGTACATACTTCCCGCCGTGCTGATGGCGGGCGTGATTCAGATTCTGTTTGGCGTGCTGGGCATGGCAAGGCTGATGCGCTTTATACCCCAGTCGGTCATGACCGGATTTGTTAACGCCCTGGGCATTTTGATCTTCTTCGCTCAGGTCCCGCATTTCTGGAGCCGAAGCCCGCTGATTGTGGGCCTGTTCGTCCTGACGCTACTGATTGTGCTGTGGGTGCCGCGCTATATCAAAAGCATCCCTTCCCCGCTGATTGCGATTGTTGTGCTTACCTTGTTCACCGTTTCAACCGGTCAAACCCTGCCGACCGTGGGCGATGAAGGCTCCATGAGCGGCGGTTTGCCGGGCCTTACCGAACTTATGGTCCCGCTCAATGTGCAGACGCTGAGCATTATCTGGCCGTGCGCGTTGAGCATCGCCTTTGTCGGCCTGCTGGAATCCCTGCTGACGGCAAAGCTGGTGGATGAGCTGACCGCGACACCGTCAGGTAAACGCCGCGAAAGCATTGGACTAGGCGTCGGCAATATTCTGGCCGGTTTTTATGGCGGGATTGCAGGCTGCGCGATGATCGGACAAACCATCGTCAACGTGGAGATGGGGAAAGGTCGAAGCCGCATTTCAACGATTGCGGCGGGCATTGTGCTGCTGATCCTGGTGACGGCGCTCAGCGACGTGATGGCCAACATCCCGATGGCGGTGCTGGCGGGTATTATGGCGATTGTCGCCGTCAAAACCTTCAGCTGGCACAGCCTTCAGCCAGCCACGGTGAAAACGGCCCCGATAGCAGAAACGGTCGTCATGCTGGTCACCGTTGCCGCCACGGTATCAACCGGCAATCTGGCGATTGGCGTGCTGGGCGGGATTATCGTCATGGCACTCCTCCCCGCCCCCATTAAGCGTCGGCTTAAAGCAGAAAAATCGTCGCCAGCCCAAGAAAAATAAAGAAACCGCCGGTATCGGTGATGGCGGTGATCATCACGCTCGACCCCACCGCGGGGTCGCGCCCCAGTTTGGTCATCGTCAGCGGGATAATGACCCCCATCATTGATGCCACCAGCAGGTTCAGCACCATCGCCAGCATCATCACGCCGCCCAGGGCCATATCGTCGTACAGCCACCAGGTGATGCCGCCCATAATCCCGCCCCACACCAGGCCGTTGATCAGCGCCACGCCCATCTCCCTGAAGATCAGAAAGGCGAAGTTACCGGGCTGAATATTTTCCAGCGCCAGGGCGCGGACGATCATGGTGATGGTCTGGTTTCCGGTGTTGCCGCCGATTCCGGCCACAATCGGCATCAGCGAGGCCAGCGCCACCAGCTGAGAAATGGTGTGTTCAAACCCGTCGATCACGCGGGAGGCGATAAACGCGGTACACAGGTTAATGGCCAGCCACGCCCAGCGCGTTTTCACCGCCTTGCCGACGGAGGCATGGACGTCATCTTCGGCGCTGATCCCCCCGAGCGCGCGAAGGTCGTTGTCGGTTTCTTCGTAGACCACATCAACGATCTCATCGATGGTCAGACGCCCCATCAGTTTGCCGACTGAATCCACGACGGCGGCACTCACCAGGTCGTCACGTTCGAAGGTACGCGCCGCTTTCTCCGCGTCGTCTTCCGGGGAGAAGACCATCGGCTCGTTTTCCATCACCTCGCTCACCTTCCGCTGGGTGCTGTTGAGCAGGATGGTTTTCAGCTCCAGCTCGCCAAGCAGGGTTTTATCCCGGGAGGTGACAAACAGTTTATCGGTGTTGTCCGGCATTTTACCCAGGCGACGCAGATAGCGCTGCACGGTACCGAGCGTCACGTCCGGTCGCACCGTGATAACGCCGAACTCCATGATCGCGCCGACGCTGTTTTTCTCGTAGTGCATCACCTGGCGCACGCGCGCGCGTTCATCGGCAGGCAGCGACGCCAGCAGGCGGCCGGTCAGGTTTCGCGGCAGGTGCTGAACGAGGTAAATCTGCTCGTCGATATCCAGGGTTTGCAGAGCGTCGAGAATATCCCGATCGCTCATCTCGTCGATCAGGTCGTCCCAGACGTTTTCGGAGGCCTCAAGCAGCACCTGCCCGCGCTCGTGATCCTGCACCAGACGCCACAGGGCGTGGCGTTCTTCCGAGGGCAGCGCTTCAAGGGTATCCGCCAGATCCGGCGGGGGTAAATGAGCAACCAGCGCACCTACCTCAGCAATATCGTCGGCCAGGGTGCCGACATCATATTGCTCAGCCAGGGTGAGTTTGCCTAAAAGCGTAGAAGTGACCGCTTTATCGGTCGTGAGAAGCCAGATGAGTCGCGCGCGCTCCTGGTCACGCTGTCTGGCGCTGTTTTTCTTTAATACCGACATCAATCATAAATCCATTAAATGAGTTGGGGTTAAGCATAGCGCGGGGATATGTAAATAAGAATAAACAACGCGGCGGGATGGAGAAAAAAGCGGCATCGCGGCCACGATTTATCCCCTCTCCCAGTGGGAGAGGGCCAGGGTAAGGGCATCAGGCCGTGCGCGCTACCGCGTCACGCGAGGCCGCAACGCGCTCTTCACCGGTCAGCTCGCTCAGCTTGCCGTCACGCATCTCCAGCAGGCGGTCAGCATGAATGAAGTAGTGATCGTCGTGGCTGATGGCGAAAATGGTTTTGCCCATCTCCTGCATCAGCGGCAACAGCACCTGATAAAACTCGCGGCGGAAATGCGGGTCCTGATCGGCCGCCCACTCGTCCAGCAGGATAATGTCACGCTCTTCCGCCAGCGCCAGCAGCAGCGCCACGCGCTTTTTCTGCCCTTTGGAAAGCTTCAGGTTGAGGATCTTCCCGTCCTGTAACTCCAGCTTGTGCGACATCTGCAGCTGCGCCAGCCATTTTTCCACCAGCGCAGGATTGGCCTGTTGCCCTTCCGGCCCCAGGAGCCGATCGAACAGCCAGACGTCGGTAAACACCGCCGAGAAAAGCTTGCGGTAATCCTCGGGCTTCTCCGCGCTCAGCGCCCTGCCGTCCAGCAAAATTTCGCCAGACTGCGGCTGATAGAGTCCAGTCAGCAACATCGCCAGCGTAGATTTACCGCTGCCGTTGCCGCCAATGAGGAACAGCAGTTCACCGCGGCGGATTGTCAGGTTGACCGGCCCCACGGAGAAGGCGCTGTCCTGATAGCGGAACGTGACGTTACGCAGCTCCAGCGTCTGCCAGTTAGGGAAGGCCTGCGGGCGCGGGAATTCGGCTTTAAACGGCGCGAGATCGAATTTTTTGAGCTTATTAAAAGCCACCTGCGCACTCAGCAGGGTGGGCAACGCACCGACCGCTGAGAGCAGCGGCGTGCGTAAAAACAGCAGCGTCAGCGAGTAGGTTGCCGCGACGTTGGTGTCCGCCCAGCCCAGGCCGTTTGCCATCCAGAATACCAGGCCAATGGCACCCAGCATCATAATGTTTGACCAGTTCACGGCGCTCAGGTGGAAGGTGTCGGCGCGAATAATATGATGACGGTATTCGCGCGCGTCCGGGATATAGAGATGATTAAAAATATGCTCGGCGCGCTCGCGGTTCAGGGTGAGCTCTTTGCGCCCTTCCAGCACCGTCTGGTAATCGTTATAAAGTTTATCTTCGGTTTCGCGCAGCACCGCCATGTGTTTATAGACGCGCGACACCAGCATAAAGCCGCCCCAGATGGTAATGGCAATCCACAGGGCGGTCACCGCCAGCATTTTGCTGGAGAGCCAGGCGAGATAGGCAGCCGATCCAAAGGTCAGAACGATCCCCTGCACCAGCTCCGGCAGCCGAACGAACGCGATGGTGATGGCGCGCACGTCGCTGGTCAGCCCCGCCAGCAGGGATGCGCTGCCGAGCTGCTCAACGCGCTCAACCTGGGTGTCCAGGATCCGCTTGATAAACTCACTGCGCAAACGGAAAACGAAATGGTGCCCGAGCGCGGTCAGCGCCAGCTGGGAACCGAGCGTAACCGCCATCAACAGGAGCAGCAGGCCGAGAAACTCCGGCAGAACGGAGAGCGAGGTATCGACCATTTCAATCAACCGCACGTTAATAAACGCGATCAGGCCAATACCCAGCGCGGCGCTGGCGAGGCTTAACGCCATTACTGCAATGAAGGGCCAGCGATACTGACGCCAGACGAGGAGAAGTAGTTGCATGCAGGCAATCCGGACAATAAAAATCAGCCAGCAGTGTAAACTGCCCTGCGTGTACATCAAGAATAATTCTTATTTTAGTTTACCGTGCCCCGCCTGACGGAAGGTCAGGTTATAACGGTACTCGCCCGTGAGCGGGTGAACCCCGGGCTTCAGCGGCTGAATGCCGTGATAATACAGCCGCGACTCCCTGCCCCACACCACCACATCGCCATGTTCCAGCATTATGCGCTTGAGCGGGTCGTTGCGGCGTAATCCCCCAAACTGGAAGACGGCAGGCAGACCTAACGATACCGAAACGATAGGCGCGCGCAGATCGGGTTCATCCTTGTCCTGATGCAGCGAGAGCTTCGCGCCAACGGCGTAGCGGTTGATCAGGCAGGCGTCCGGCCGGAAGTCAGGATACTGCGCTGCTACGGCGGCCTCGTGGCAGAGAGCCTGAAAAACCGCAGGCATCGGGGGCCACGGCTGGCCGGTAGCGGGATCGTTCGGGGCATACAGATAGCCCCGCTCGTTCGTCGCCCAGCCCAGTTCCCCGCAGTTGGCCATGGCTACTGACATGGTGTAGCCGCCCGGCGTCACCATATGGCGAAACGGCGAAACCGCCGTCACCTCGTCGATACCGGCCAGCAGCGCCGCCGCACGGGAGAGCGCAAAGCGGCGCAGGATCACAGCCCCCGGCGCAAGCGGTTCCTGCCAGGGTTCAGCATCCGCAAAAAGATCGAGCATTATCCCTCCTGGCGTTTCGCCTCGCGTTTCAGTAATAGCGCTTTTCGCGCCGTCCCCCAACGGTAACCCGACAGCGCGCCGTCGTTACGAACCACGCGATGACAGGGGATCACAATCGCCAGCGTGTTTGCCGCACAGGCTCCGGCAACGGCGCGTACCGCACTGGGCTGGCCAATCGCCTGCGCCACCTGCTGGTAACTTGCCGTTTCGCCGCAGGGAATGTTGCGAAGGGCCTGCCAGACGCGCTGCTGGAACGCGGTTCCGCGAATATCCAGCGGCAGCGCAAGCGGTACGTCGCGATTATCGATACTGGCAATCACCTGCTGGACCCGCTGCGCGAAATCCTCTTCCAGCGGCGCATGCGCTGCTTTTGGAAATTGCGCGGCAAGCTCTTCGGCTAATTCTTCATCGCTGTCACCCAGCAGGATCGCGCAGATCCCCCGCTCGCTTTCTGCCACCAGACAGCGTCCTAACGAACAGTCGCTGATGGCATAACGCACCGCCACATCCCCTTTGCGGTACTGCTTCGCCGTCATGCCCAGCGCATCGTTGGCTTTACGATAATAGCTGCTGCTGTCGGGAAACCCCGCTGCCAGCACGGCGTCGGTAATTTTGTCTCCCTGTGCAAGCGCGGTGCGCAGGCGCTGGCCTCGCGCCGCCTGCTGCCAGGCTTTTGGCGTCATGCCGGTCACGGACTTAAACAGACGGTGGAAATGGAAAGGGCTCATGGCCACCTGCTGCGCCAGCCCCTCAAGGGTTAGCGTGGGATCCTGCTCCAGAAGACGGCAGGCGTGTTCCACTTTTGCCAGCTTCTGCTCCTGCGGATCGCGTTTGTCCGGCATGCAGCGCTTGCACGGGCGAAACCCTGCCTGTACGGCGTGGTGGGCATCGGGATAAAAGCGGACGTTTTTACGCAGCGCGTGGCGGGCACAGCATGACGGACGGCAGAAAATTCCCGTCGTCTGCACGGCGAAGACAAACCGCTCGTCAGCGCGCGGATCGCGGGCCAGCACGGCCTGCCAGCGATCCTCATCGGTAATAAAGGTCGGGTTTCTCATTATCGGCTCCTCATGTAAGCATACATAGAGCGTGCCTGAGCGCCAGTGATAAAAAACCCGTAACCTTGCTTTTTAATTTTTGTCGTGCACCAGGAAACTCTTGAACTGCGGCGAGCTCCAGGTTTTGAACCCGTCGCCCTCTTTGGTGATCATATAAACGGCCAGTCCTTCCTGGCGAACCACCTCTTTGGCTTTTTCCGGGCCGAGAACCATTAATCCGGTATCCCAGGCATCCGCTTCCAGCGCGGTGGGGGCAATGACCGTCACCGAGACCAGATTATGCGTGATGGGACGGCCGGTCTGCGGATCGATAACATGCGAAATACGCTTCCCGTCAAGCTCGTAATAGTTACGGTAGCTTCCGGAAGTACTGATGCCGTGACCGTTGATATCCACTATCGCCTGCACGGCATTTTGCCGATCGGTCGGTTTTTGAATCGCTACGCGCCACGGCTTATCGCTGGCGTTCATCCCCCGGCTGACTAACGCGCCGCCCACGGAGACCAGATAACGGGAAATGCCTTCCTGGGCCATCAGCGCAGCAAGATGATCCGCCGCATAGCCTTCCCCAACCGTCGACAGATCGACAAACAGATCGGGGATATCTTTTTGCAGGTACTGTTGCCCGTACTGATTGATCACCGTCAGATGCTGCAGCCCTGTCCGGGCGCGGGCGTCATCAATGGCCGCCTGTTCAGGCGTGGTCACCGGCTGTTTGTTAGGGCCAAATCCCCAGAGGTTCACCAGAGGTCCGACGGTCACATCCATCGCCCCGTTGGTTTTGTAACCCACGCGTATGGATTCGGTCACGATATCGGCCATCGCTTCGCTCACCGGCCACAGGGAGGTACTGGTGGAGAGATTAAAGCGCATCAGCGCCGAATCATTTTTATAGGTTGAGAGCAGCTGATCGTCGGCATCCAGCTGAGACTGGATTTTGCCGCGAAGTTCATCTGTGCGCGTTTTATCGAGGTTCATCACGCTGACGCGCCAGAAGGTGCCCATCGTTTTGCCTTCGAGCACCGTCGCGGCGGGTGCGTCGGTTTTCGCCACGGGTGTGGGATCGTTACACGCGGTCAGGAAAAAAAGCATAGCCAGAAAGCTGGCGCGTAAAAAAGTCATGTCCATTCATTATTATCCTCATGCCAGGGCGGCAAGAGTACACCAAAACGGGTGAGTTGTGAGAATCCGGGAAGCACAAAAAAGGGGCCATCAGGCCCCTTACGTCACACGGTGAAGCGATTAGAACTGGTAAACCAGGCCCAGCGCGACGATATCGTCAGTACCGATACCCGCCTGACGGGTGAATTCATTTTCATCAACCAGGTTGATTTTGTAATCCACGTAGGTAGACATGTTTTTGTTGAAGTAGTAAGTCGCACCAACATCAACATATTTCAGCAGATCCTGATCGCCGTAACCTTCGATGTCTTTTCCTTTAGACTGCAGGTAAGCCACGGATGGACGCAGGCCGAAGTCGAACTGGTACTGAGCAACCACTTCGAAGTTCTGCGCTTTGTTAGCGAAGCCGTAAGCGGTAGTCGGGCTGCTGCCGTTAGAGGTACCGAAACGGGTTGCGTTGTAGGTCTGGGAGTACTGCGCTGCCAGATAGATGTTGTTGGCATCGTATTTCAGGCCACCAGAATAGACTTCTGCGTTATCGCCATGACCGTAAACGCTTGCGCCGTTCTGATCGGCGGTACGTTTGGAGGAGGACATTGCGCCGCCCACGCTGAAACCTTCGCCCAGGTTATAGGTCACGGATGCACCGTAGCCGTCGCCGTTCTGTTTCAGCAGGCTACGGCCACCTACGTTTTCACCGCTTACGCTGCCGTTTTTACCCTGATACTGCAGGGCAAAGTTCAGACCATCCACCAGACCGAAGAAGTCCTGGTTACGGTAGGTCGCTACGCCGTTAGCACGGGACTGCAGGAAGTTGTCTGCGCCGTAGGTATCGCCGCCAAATTCTGGCAGAACGTCAGTCCAGGAGGTTACGTCGTAGATTACGCCGTAGTTACGACCGTAATCGAAAGAACCCGCGTCACCGAATTTCAGACCCGCGAACGCCACACGCGTCCAGGCATCGTTTTCGCTTTCGGAGGTGTTGCCCTGGATCTGGTATTCCCACTGGCCGTAACCGGTCAGCTGATCGTTAACCTGAGTTTCGCCTTTGAAGCCAAGACGCATGTAGGTCTGGTCGCCGTCGGCACCCTTGTCGTCAGAGAAATAGTGCAGACCATCGACTTTGCCGTACAGATCTAATTTGTTGCCATCTTTGTTATAAATTTCGGCCGCATTTGCTGCGCCTGCCACCAGGAGTGCTGGTACCAGGAGGGACAGTACTTTAACTTTCATTTTATTAACCCTCTGTTATATGCCTTATAATTGCCACTGCTTACTGGTTAACCCTCATTAACCAGTCGGCAATTTCATTCTCCTCAAAATTACAGAATAATCCAATGCGAATATGATACGAAAACTTTGAAGATGTTTCATTTATCTATCAACATGTTTCAAAATGTAAATATCAAGGAACTTTTACAAAGCACAAATAGCTTATAAAATTAGCACTTATAATCAAACGAAAAAATCACCACATAAATATCAGTAAGTTACAATAAAATCCGTTACAGCACTGAATGACAAAACAAGATCGCAGCTAATCTCTAAAATAACTCTCGCTATCATCATTAACTTTATTTATTACCGTCATTCAGTTTTGAATGTCTGTTTATCCCTAATTGAACCGGATGCTTCGCATTCGGTTTTTTTTTACCTTTCTTTACGTAACTTCTCTTTTTTTTGTGCTACCGCACCGTAATTGTAACGACTATTAACTAAATTCTCGTCGGGTATTCTTCGAAGTCCATAAATTGGTGCAAAAACTTAATTTCTTGTTAATTCGTGCTATTTATTGACGGAGTGGGTCGATTATTTGTACGCGCATGGCGAGTTTGTACATGTTTTCCGCACTCCCCGCCGCCGATATTGCCCGGAGAAAAAGTCGCCTCTTCCCGGACAGTCGAGCTGGAAATTCAGTTATTACCCTTTATACTGCCCTATCGCCACAGAGCACGACCATAACGGGTTAAAGATATCAATGAGTCAGACTGAAACTACCGCCCCGAGCAAATTCTCCCTCCTCCCCGGGAGCATCACCCGTTTCTTTCTTCTTTTGATCGTTGTGCTGTTAGTCACCATGGGGGTGATGGTACAAAGCGCGGTTAACGCCTGGCTGAAGGATAAGAGCTATCAGGTCGTTGATATTACTCATGCCGTGCACAAGCGCATAGACACCTGGCGCTACGCCACCTGGCAGATTTACGACAATATCGCGGCTGCCCCGACCTCCTCATCCGGGGATGGACTTCAGGAAACGCGGCTTAAGCAGGATGTCTATTATCTCGAAAAACCGCAGCGTAAGACCGAGGCCCTTATCTTTGGCTCTCACGACAGCGCGACGCTTGAGATGACGCAGCGTATTTCGACCTATCTGGATACCCTCTGGGGTGCCGAAACGGTACCGTGGTCGATGTATTATCTGAACGGTCAGGATAACAGCATGATCCTGATCTCAACGCTGCCGTTAAAAGATCTCTCGTCCGGCTTTAAAGAGACAACCGTGGGCAGCATCGTCGATTCCCGCCGGGCAGAGATGCTGCAGCAGGCGAACGCCCTTGATGAACGTGAGAGTTTCTCTTCCCTGCGTCGTCTGGCCTGGCAAAACGGCCATTATTTTACCCTGCGTACCACGTTCAACCAGCCCGGACATCTGGCGACGGTAGTGGCCTTCGATTTACCGATTAATGATTTAATTCCGCCGGACATGCCGCTCGACAGCTTCCGCCTGGAGCCAGACAGCAGCACCCAGAACATGCGTGCGGCGTCCGACAAAGAGGCCGCAGAGAGCGTATCGATCTCCTTTAACGGCTCGAAAATCGAAATTGCCTCATCGCTGAACTCGACCGGTATGCGCCTGGTGTGGCAGGTACCGTTTGGCACGCTGTTGCTCGACACCCTGCAAAATATCCTGCTGCCTCTGCTGCTGAATATCGGTCTGCTGGCGCTGGCCCTGTTTGGCTACAGCACCTTCCGTTTCCAGACGGGTCGTCAGAGCGACGCCTCTGCGGTTCCGGCTGGCACCAGCAATGAGCTGCGCGTATTGCGTGCACTGAATGAAGAGATTGTTTCCGTGCTGCCGCTTGGGGTCCTGGTTCACGACCAGGAAGCGAATCGTACGGTGATGAGCAATAAAATTGCCGACCATCTGCTGCCGCACCTTAACCTGCAGAACCTCACCACCATGGCGGATCAACACCAGGGGGTGATTCAGGCAACCATCAACAATGAACTGTACGAGATCCGTCAGTTCCGCAGCCAGGTGGCTCCCCGCACGCAAATCTTCATTATTCGCGACCAGGATCGCGAAGTGCTGGTCAATAAAAAGCTCAAGCAGGCACAAAGGCTGTATGAGAAAAACCAGCAGGGGCGCGCCGCATTTATGCAGAACATTGGCGATGCCTTCAAGCAGCCGTTAAAAACTCTGGCGACCCAGGCGGCGGCGTTAAACACCTCTGAAAGCCACCAGCTTGCCTGCCAGGCCGATTCGCTGGTCAGAATGGTTGATGAGATCCAGCTGGCGAACATGCTGGAGAATGATTTCTGGAAGGGAACGCCAGCCCTCTTCTCCATTCAGGATCTGATCGATGAAGTGGTGCCTGAAGTGCTGCCCGTCATCAAGCGCAAAGGGCTGCAGCTGCTGATCAATAACAATCTCCCTGCGAATGACGAACGCCACGGCGATCGCGAAGCGCTGCGCCGCATTCTGCTGATGATTATTCAGTATGCCGTGACCACCACGCAGATCGGCAAAATCACCCTTGAAGTCAGCACCGAGGAGTCGGCAGAAGACCGTCTGACGTTCCGCATCCTGGACACCGGGGAAGGCGTCACAACGAGCGAAATTGATAATCTGCACTTCCCGTTCCTGAATGACACGCAGAGCGATCGCTACGGCAAGGCCAATGCCCTGACCTTCTGGCTGTGCGATCAGCTGGCGCGTAAGCTCGGCGGCCACCTGAATATCAAAGCTCGTGAATCCCTCGGCACCCGCTATTCTCTGCACGTGAAAATGGCGGCCAATCCGCAGGAAGAAGATGAGGAACGTCTGCTGGATGATGTCGTGGTGATGGTCGACGTGACCTCGAACGAGATCCGCAATATTGTCGTTCGTCAGTTAGAAAACTGGGGAGCGGCCTGCATCACGCCGGATGAAAGACTTGCAAGTCAAGAATTTGATCTGTTTTTAACTGATAATCCGTCTAATCTTACTGCCTCCGGCTTGCTTTTAAGCGATGATGAGTCAGGCGTGCGGAAAATCGGCCCTGGCCAGCTGCGCGTCAACTTTAATATAAGCAATGCGATGCAGGAAGCTGTACTACAACTAATAGAAGAGCAGCTGGCGCAGGAAGAGATAACGGAGTCACCGTTAGGCGGCAATGAAAATGCCGAGCTTCACGCCAGCGGATACTATTCACTCTTTGTTGATACAGTACCAGATGATGTTAAGCGGTTGTATACTGAGTCCGCTGCGAATGATTTTGCAGCGCTGGCACAGACAGCACACCGGCTTAAAGGGGTGTTTGCCATGCTTAATCTGGTTCCCGGCAAGCAGTTATGTGAAACGCTGGAACATCTAATTCGTGAGAAAGATGCCTCTGGCATTGAAAAATACATCAGCGACATTGACGCCTACGTCAAAAGCTTGCTGTAGCAAGGTAGCCTTATACATGAACAATATGAACGTAATTATTGCCGATGACCATCCGATTGTACTGTTCGGTATTCGCAAATCACTTGAACAGATCGAGTGGGTGAATGTAGTCGGTGAATTTGAAGACTCTACAGCACTGATCAATAACCTCCCAAAGCTTGATGCACACGTGCTCATTACCGATCTCTCCATGCCTGGAGACAAATACGGTGATGGGATCACGCTCATCAAATACATTAAGCGTCACTTCCCGGATATCTCGATCATTGTTCTGACCATGAACAACAACCCGGCGATCCTGAGCGCGGTGTTGGATCTGGACATCGAAGGGATTGTGCTGAAACAGGGCGCCCCGACCGATCTGCCAAAAGCGCTCGCTGCGCTGCAGAAAGGCAAGAAGTTCACGCCTGAGAGCGTCTCTCGTCTGCTGGAAAAAATCAGCGCGGGTGGCTACGGTGACAAACGCCTGTCCCCGAAAGAGAGTGAAGTTCTGCGCCTGTTCGCAGAAGGTTTCCTGGTAACCGAGATTGCCAAGAAGCTGAACCGCAGCATTAAAACCATCAGCAGCCAGAAGAAATCAGCGATGATGAAGCTGGGCGTGGACAACGATATTGCTCTGCTGAACTATCTCTCCTCCGTTACGCTGAGCGCAACGGACAAGGATTGATCCCGGACGGGTGTGTGGCCTGATGCCCTCACCCCGTCCCTCTCCCACGGGAGAGGGTGAAAAAACGAAAAGGCCCTTACGGGCCTTTTTTATATTCTGGTTTTTCTCACGCGATCCGCGTAAATCGACAACGTCTGCTTCAGCACGTCCAGCGTCACCGGTTTCGACAGACAGCTGTCCATGCCTGACTCCAGACAACGCTGTTTCTCTTCCGCCAGCGCGTTCGCCGTTACGCCCACTACCGGCAGCGTCAGGCCAAGCTGTCGGATGCGCTGCGTCAGACGGTAGCCGTCCATGTTTGGCATGTTGACGTCGCTAAGCACGATATCAATATGATTTTTACTCAGCACATTCAGCGCATCCACGCCGTCATTGGCGGTTTTGCACTGGTAGCCCAGCGATCCAAGCTGGTCAGCCAGCAGGCGACGGTTAATCGGATGGTCATCCACCACCAGAATCATCATATCGTCATTCACCGACGCCAGAGACTCCGGTGACGGCAATCCGCCCGCGCCGTCGCGCTCTTCCAGCTCCACTTTGTAGATGCGCGCCAGCAGGCTCAACAGCTCGTGCGGCGTTGCAACACTGTGTACCCATTCCCCGGGCGCGCGCTCGACAGGAATGCCGATGTGGCGACGGCAGAAGAGCACCGACCCTCTCCCCTGCCACGGTTGCTCCGGCATCTCGTCGGCGATCAGCACATCGTCCACATCCGGTGTTTGACCTTCATAGAGACACACCCTGACTCCACTGTGGGCAAGCAGCGCCGTCAGGTAGTCATTCAGCGAGGCGTTATGCACCGCCAGCCAGCAGCGCTTGTCGCTCAGACCGTCCAACGTCGCTTTTGCCGGATACTGCGCCGAATAGAGCGGAATACGGATGGTGAACTGGCTGCCCATACCGGGCTCGGTATCCACAGAGATATCGCCGTCCATCATGCTGACGAGCTTCTCACAAATCGCCAGCCCCAGTCCGGTGCCCTGGAAGTTACGCTGCACGCCGGTCCCGACCTGGAAGAACGGGTCGAACAGGCGGACCACTTCCTTCGCCGGGATGCCGACCCCCGTGTCGCGCACGCGAATGCTCAGGTAATCCCCCGCCCGGCAGACGTGCAACACGATACAGCCAACGTCGGTGAATTTGATGGCGTTGCTGAGCAGGTTAGAAATGACCTGCTGCAGGCGCATCGGATCGCCGTGCAGCGTCAGCGGCACGTCAGGTTCAATAAAGCAGTAGAGCCCCAGCTGTTTACGCACCACCAGCGGCAGATAGTTGGCGCTGATGTGGTTCATCACCTCGCGCGGCGAGAACTCCCGCGGTTCGATTTTCAGCTGCTCAGACTCAATTTTAGAGAAGTCGAGAATATCGCTGATGATTTTCAGCAGCAGGCTGGAGGAGTTGTTCATTGCCGTCACCAGCCTGTCGACCCCTTTCGGCAGCTCTTTGGTCTGCAGCAGGTCGAGGTTACCGATGATCCCGTACAGCGGCGTTCGCAGCTCGTGGCTGACGGTGGCAAGGAACATGGATTTCGACTGGCTGGCCTGCTCCGCGGCCTGCGCCATCTCCTGCAACGACTCTTCCATCTTCACGCGCGCGGAGACATCCACCAGCACGCAAATCGCCACGTTTTCATTGCGATAGCGGGAATGCACAAAGCTGATCTGCAGGTTGGTGTGCGTGCTGGTGAGCACGTCGACAAAGTTAACCTGCTGACCGCAGATAATTTGCGTCAGCCTCTGTCGATCTTCGTGCGTCAGCATGTTCAGGTAGTTATGCGCCAGCTCGTTACTCAGGATGTTGGTTCCGTCCTGGGTACGCAGAATGCAGATCCCCACCGGCGCCGACGCGACAATCTTCCGGTTAAACTGCTCGTGTTCCTCCAGCCGCTGGGCGTCGCTTTCGGCCGGAATAAAGATTTTCCGCTCATACATGCGCGCCAGGGTAAACAGCGCCCCGCCCGCGATCAGGTTCAGCAGAATCGCATTCATGATGAGAATACGTATCCGCTCAAGCACCATATCCACCGGCAGCGAATAGACAATACTCAGCGACGAAGGCGGCAGGCTCTTCTTCAGCACCAGCTCGCGGAAGCCAGAGGTATAGCCAAACCACGACCGCTCCTGCATCCAGTGAGGTTCAACGTTTAACCGGTTATCCGGCCCGGCGAGTGAGATCAGCTGATGACCGTTTTCATCCAGAATGGTCACCCCCATAGGCAGGCTGCCCGGAGTGAAAAAGTTTTCCATACGAATGGTCTGCTCAATCCCCAACAGCGCCTGCAGGCGATTGCCCAGATACACCGGCGTCAGGGCATAGAAATAGCCCACGCCCGGTCGCGGGCCCTGGCTAACCCAGAAGATGTTATTCCCGCGCTCGTCCTGCGGCGCATTGCGGTATTTCACAATACGTTCATGCAGGCTTTTCAGCGCATCGTCACGCTCAACGGGCACGTCGCGCAGGCCAAAGTCAGCCATGCAGAGATTTTCACTGCCAATCAGGAATACGCGGTTCAGGTCATAGGCGGCGGAGAAATTGTCGCGCCAGTAGCGCATAAACCAGGCAAGGGATTCCAGCGACCCGCGCCAGGTATTGCTCATGGTGGAGCAATCGGAATCCGGGAACAGCGGCTGGAAGTCCGGGACTTCGGTTTTGTCGTTACGCCCGCGAAGCGCAAGAATGCCGTTTTCCGCCGTCAGACGATTTTCGGCAATATACTTCAGCTCCTTCATCACGTCAGACGTTCGCTGAATGTAGCGCTGGGCCTGGTCGGAGCTTAAGTTAAACTCCTGGCGGATCTCCGCTTCTTTCTGGTGTAGCGCGTTAACGATGTAAAACACCGAGAACAAGGCCACCAGCAGCCAAAGCAAGAGCGCCAGCGCCCGAAACAGATAGCGAGAAACTTTCAGCGTAGTACGAAAGGAGACGAGGTATTTCAAGGGGGCGAGGCTCCGCCGTCGGGGTCAAAAGAATGTGGTTAAGGTAGCGGTAAACGCGCCAGGTCGCAACGTTGACTTATCTGCTTGTGCAAAAGAAAAGGGCCGGAATCCGGCCCTTTTTTGCATCAGGAGACATTACTCGTCAGCGTCATCCGCTACGTCATCGTCGGTGTCGGCTTCCGGCGCGATATCATCATCGCCTTCCGCAACGCTACCGTCGATGGAATCGAGCTCTTCGTCATCCACCGGCTCAGCAACGCGCTGCAGACCCACCACGTTTTCATCTTCCGCTGTACGGATGAGGATCACGCCCTGGGTGTTACGCCCCACCACGCTGATCTCAGAGACGCGGGTACGCACCAGCGTACCGGCATCGGTGATCATCATGATCTGATCGGCATCGTCTACCTGCACCGCGCCCACAACGGAACCGTTGCGCTCGGTCACTTTGATAGAGATAACGCCCTGCGTGCCGCGAGACTTGGTTGGGTATTCCCCTTCCGCCGTACGTTTACCGTAACCATTCTGCGTCACGGTCAGGATAGCCCCTTCACCGCGCGGAATAATCAGAGAAACAACGCTGTCTTCGCCAGCCAGTTTGATACCACGAACGCCCGTAGCGGTACGACCCATTGCACGAACGGCGTTCTCTTTAAAGCGCACCACTTTACCGGCCGCAGAGAACAGCATCACCTCATCAGAACCGGAGGTCAGATCCACACCGATCAGCTCGTCGCCTTCGTTCAGGTTCACCGCGATGATCCCGGCGGAACGTGGGCGGCTGAACTCGGTCAGCGCGGTTTTCTTCACGGTACCGCTGGCGGTCGCCATAAAGACGTTCACACCCTCTTCGTACTCGCGTACCGGCAGGATGGCGGTGATACGTTCATTCGCTTCCAGCGGCAGCAGGTTAACGATTGGACGGCCACGCGCGCCACGGCTCGCTTCCGGCAGCTGATAGACTTTCATCCAGTACAGACGACCGCGGCTGGAGAAGCAGAGGATCGTGTCATGGGTGTTCGCCACCAGCAGGCGGTCAATAAAGTCTTCTTCTTTAATGCGTGCCGCAGATTTACCTTTACCCCCACGACGCTGTGCTTCGTAGTCGCTCAGCGGCTGATACTTCACATAGCCCTGGTGAGACAGGGTGACCACCACGTCTTCGCGGTTGATCAGATCTTCAATGTTGATATCAGAGCTGTTCGCGGTGATTTCGGTGCGGCGCGCATCGCCGAACTGATCGCGGACCAGCTCCAGCTCTTCACGGATCACTTCCATCAGACGCTCTGCGCTGCCCAGGATATGCAGCAGTTCAGCAATCTGTTCCAGCAGCTCTTTGTATTCGTCGAGCAGTTTCTCGTGCTCAAGGCCGGTCAGTTTCTGCAGACGCAGATCCAGAATCGCCTGAGCCTGCTGTTCAGTCAGGTAATACTGACCGTCACGCACGCCGAACTCAGGTTCCAGCCACTCAGGACGGGCTGCGTCATCGCCCGCACGTTCCAGCATCGCGGCGACGTTACCCAGATCCCACGGACGGGAAATCAGGGCGGCTTTCGCCTCCGCCGGGGTTGGCGCACGACGGATCAGTTCGATGATCGGGTCGATGTTGGCCAGCGCAACCGCCAGCGCTTCAAGGATGTGCGCACGGTCGCGCGCTTTGCGCAGTTCGAAGATGGTACGACGGGTCACCACTTCACGGCGGTGACGCACGAACGCGCTCAGGATCTCTTTCAGGTTCATGATCTTCGGCTGACCATGGTGCAGCGCAACCATGTTGATACCGAAGGAAACCTGAAGCTGAGTCTGGGAGTACAGGTTGTTCAGCACAACCTCACCCACCGCGTCGCGTTTGATCTCAATCACGATGCGCATACCGTCTTTGTCAGACTCGTCACGCAGCGCGCTGATGCCTTCAACGCGTTTTTCTTTTACCAGCTCGGCGATTTTTTCAATCAGACGCGCTTTGTTCACCTGATACGGGATCTCGTGAACAATGATGGTTTCACGGCCGGTTTTAGCGTCCGCTTCCACTTCGGCGCGGGCACGGATGTAAATCTTGCCGCGGCCGGTGCGGTACGCTTCTTCAATACCGCGACGACCGTTGATGATCGCCGCCGTTGGGAAGTCCGGACCTGGGATGTGTTCCATCAGCCCTTCAATGCTGATGTCTTCATCGTCGATATAGGCCAGGCAGCCGTTGATCACCTCGGTGATATTGTGCGGCGGAATGTTGGTTGCCATACCGACCGCGATACCGGACGAACCGTTAACCAGCAGGTTCGGGATCTTGGTTGGCATCACATCAGGGATGCGCTCGGTGCCGTCGTAGTTATCGACGAAATCAACGGTCTCTTTTTCCAGGTCGGCCATCAGCTCATGAGCGATTTTCGACATACGGATTTCCGTATAACGCATCGCCGCAGCGGAGTCGCCGTCGACTGAACCAAAGTTACCCTGACCATCTACCAGCATGTAACGCAAGGAGAATGGCTGCGCCATACGAACGATGGTGTCATACACGGCGGTATCACCATGCGGGTGATATTTACCGATAACGTCACCGACGACGCGGGCAGATTTTTTATAGGCTTTATTCCAGTCATTGCCCAATACGTTCATGGCGTATAGTACGCGACGGTGTACCGGCTTAAGGCCATCGCGGACGTCCGGCAGCGCACGGCCAACAATGACCGACATCGCATAGTCCAGATAGGAGCTCTTCAGCTCTTCCTCGATGTTAACCGGTGTAATTTCTCTCGCAAGGTCGCTCATCTAACCGCTATCCCTCTACTGTATCCCGGATTCAAAGGTCGCAAATTATAACACAGCCGAGGTGATTGAGGTAAACCTATACGCTTTATTCACGGGGATTGCCTGATATACTCCTTTGTCTTGCTAAATAAGGAGTAAAAGCGCCCATGAATGCCGAAAAATCCCCGGTGGCTCACAACGTTGACCACGAAGAGATTGCCAAATTTGAAGCGGTGGCGTCCCGCTGGTGGGATCTCGAAGGTGAGTTCAAACCGCTGCATCGCATTAACCCGCTGCGTCTGGGCTATATCGCGGAGCGTTCCGGCGGTCTGTTCGGTAAGAAAGTGCTCGACGTCGGCTGCGGCGGCGGCATCCTGGCTGAGAGCATGGCGCGCGAAGGGGCGAATGTTACGGGCCTGGATATGGGCTTTGAACCGCTGCAGGTTGCCCGCCTTCACGCGCTGGAGTCCGGCATACAGGTGGAATACGTGCAGGAAACCGTGGAAGAGCACGCGGCAAAACACGCTCATCAGTACGATGTGGTGACCTGCATGGAGATGCTGGAGCACGTTCCCGATCCGCAGTCGGTGGTGCACGCCTGTGCAAAACTGGTGAAACCGGGCGGCCAGGTCTTCTTCTCAACCATCAACCGTAACGGTAAAGCCTGGCTGATGGCTGTTGTCGGCGCGGAGTATGTGCTGCGCATGGTGCCGAAAGGGACGCACGACGTGAAGAAATTCATTAAGCCTGCCGAACTGTTAGGCTGGGTTGACCAGACGTGGCTCAAAGAGCAGCACATCACCGGCCTGCACTACAATCCGCTGACCGATAAATTCAAGCTTGCACCGGGCGTAGATGTTAACTATATGTTGCATACCACCGCCAAAAACGACTAACGTCATTCGTTATTCTTATAAAGATTGCGCGACATCATGTTGCGCAATTCTGACCTCCCGTTGAAGAAATCAGCACTCGATCAAATTTTGAATTTTTTTTCTTAATTATTGACATGTCTTCCAGGCCTTACGGTACGAGGACTTAGCCTTTTTTACCCTTTCACAACCTCAATTTAACGCCAAAATCAACCCTTGTGCTGAAAAGATTCGATACTAGAATACTCACCATATAGCGTTTTTCTTATCGCAAACCCCCTACATGTAGTATTTATCCACAGAGTTAGTCACAAGACGGATCTGTGGATAAACGGGGGATATTTTTTATTTCACGGACAGGTAAAACCCACATGAATCAGAGTCTGCTGGTGACAAAGCGCGACGGTACTACCGAGCGTATCAATCTGGACAAAATCCATCGAGTTCTCGACTGGGCAGCAGAAGGACTGAACAACGTATCTATCTCCCAGGTTGAACTGCGTTCCCACATTCAGTTCTACGACGGCATCAAAACGTCTGATATCCACGAAACAATCATTAAAGCAGCGGCAGACCTCATCTCCCGCGAAGCACCGGATTATCAGTACCTCGCTGCACGTCTGGCGATTTTCCACCTGCGTAAAAAAGCCTACGGCCAGTTTGAGCCGCCGAAGCTTTACGATCACGTCGTGAAAATGGTTGAGCTGGGCAAATACGACACGCATCTGCTGGAAGACTATACGGAAGAAGAGTTCGAGCAGATGAACGGGTTTATCGATCACTGGCGCGACATGAACTTCTCCTACGCGGCGGTGAAGCAGCTCGAAGGCAAATACCTGGTTCAGAACCGTGTAACCGGTGAGATCTACGAAAGCGCCCAGTTCCTCTATATTCTGGTGGCCGCCTGCCTGTTCTCTAACTACCCGCGTGACACCCGTCTGGAATACGTGAAGCGTTTCTACGATGCGGTATCCACGTTCAAGATTTCTCTGCCGACGCCAATCATGTCTGGCGTGCGTACCCCAACTCGTCAGTTCAGCTCCTGCGTACTGATCGAGTGTGGTGACAGCCTGGATTCCATCAACGCCACCTCCAGCGCGATCGTGAAATACGTCTCCCAGCGTGCCGGTATCGGCATCAACGCCGGTCGCATCCGTGCGCTGGGCAGCCCGATTCGCGGCGGTGAAGCGTTCCACACCGGCTGTATCCCGTTCTATAAACACTTCCAGACGGCAGTAAAATCCTGCTCTCAGGGCGGCGTGCGCGGCGGTGCTGCGACCCTGTTCTACCCGATGTGGCACCTGGAAGTGGAAAGCCTGCTGGTTCTGAAAAACAACCGCGGCGTGGAAGGCAACCGCGTGCGCCATATGGACTACGGCGTGCAGATCAACAAGCTGATGTACACCCGTCTGCTGAAAGGCGAAGACATCACCCTGTTCAGCCCGTCAGACGTTCCGGGCCTGTATGACGCGTTCTTTGCCGATCAGGACGAGTTCGAGCGTCTGTACAACAAATACGAAAAAGACGACAGCATCCGCAAGCAGCGCGTGAAGGCGGTAGACCTGTTCTCCCTGATGATGCAGGAACGTGCCTCTACCGGCCGTATCTACATCCAGAACGTGGACCACTGCAACACCCACAGCCCGTTTGATCCAGTAGTTGCGCCAGTGCGCCAGTCTAACCTGTGCCTGGAGATCGCCCTGCCGACCAAACCGCTGGAAGACGTGAACGACGAAAACGGTGAAATCGCGCTGTGTACGCTTTCCGCGTTCAACCTGGGCGCAATTAAGAGCCTGGACGAGCTGGAAGAGCTGGCGGTGCTGGCGGTTCGCGCGCTCGACGCTCTGCTGGACTACCAGGATTACCCAATCCCGGCCGCTAAACGCGGTGCAATGGGCCGCCGTACCCTGGGTATCGGCGTGATCAACTTCGCCTACTGGCTGGCGAAAAACGGCAAGCGTTACTCCGACGGCAGCGCTAACAACCTGACGCACCAGACGTTCGAAGCGATTCAGTACTACCTGATGAAAGCCTCTAACGAGCTGGCGAAAGAGCAAGGCGCGTGCCCGTGGTTCAACGAAACCACCTACGCGAAAGGCATTCTGCCAATCGATACCTACAAGAAAGACCTGGATGCGATCGTCAGCGAACCGCTGCATCTCGACTGGGAAGGCCTGCGCGAGTCCATCAAGACCCATGGCCTGCGTAACTCTACGCTCTCTGCCCTGATGCCGTCCGAGACCTCTTCGCAGATCTCTAACGCCACCAACGGTATTGAACCGCCGCGCGGCCACGTCAGCATCAAAGCGTCGAAAGACGGCGTGCTGCGTCAGGTGGTACCGGATTACGAAACGCTGGGCAACAACTACGAGCTGCTGTGGGAAATGCCGAACAACGACGGCTACCTGCAGCTGGTGGGTATCATGCAGAAGTTTATCGACCAGTCGATCTCTGCCAATACCAACTATGACCCGACGCGCTTCCCTTCCGGCAAGGTACCGATGCAGCAGCTGCTGAAAGACCTGCTCACCGCCTACAAATTTGGCGTGAAAACGCTGTACTATCACAACACCCGTGACGGTGCGGAAGACGCGCAGGACGACATGGTACCGTCAATTCAGGACGATGGCTGCGAAAGCGGCGCATGTAAGATCTAATGAAGGGCGGGGATATCCCCGCCTTTATTTCGTAAGACAGGACACACTCATGGCATATACCACCTTTTCACAGACGAAAAACGACCAGCTCAAAGAGCCGATGTTCTTCGGCCAGCCGGTCAACGTGGCACGCTACGATCAGCAAAAATATGACATCTTCGAAAAGCTGATTGAAAAGCAACTCTCCTTCTTCTGGCGCCCGGAAGAAGTGGACGTCTCCCGCGACCGTATTGACTACCAGTCGCTGCCGGATCACGAAAAACATATCTTCATCAGCAACCTAAAGTACCAGACGCTGCTGGACTCCATTCAGGGTCGTAGCCCGAACGTGGCGCTGCTGCCTCTGATCTCCATTCCTGAGCTGGAAACCTGGGTGGAAACCTGGGCGTTTTCCGAGACGATCCACTCCCGCTCTTACACCCACATCATCCGCAACATCGTGAACGATCCGGCGGTGGTGTTTGACGATATCGTCACCAACGAGCAGATCCAGAAGCGCGCGGAAGGCATTGCCCACTACTACGACGAGCTGATCGAGATGACCAGCTACTGGCATTTGCTGGGCGAAGGTACGCACAACGTGAACGGTAAAACCATCACCGTGAACCTGCGCGCGCTGAAAAAACAGCTGTACCTGTGCCTGATGAGCGTTAACGCGCTGGAAGCGATCCGCTTCTACGTGAGCTTCGCATGCTCCTTCGCCTTTGCAGAGCGCAAGCTGATGGAAGGCAACGCCAAAATCATTCGTCTGATCGCCCGCGATGAAGCCCTGCACCTGACCGGTACCCAGCACATGCTGAACCTGCTGCGCAGCGGGACGGACGATCCGGAGATGGCGGAAATTGCCGAAGAGTGCAAGCAGGAGTGCTACGACCTGTTCGTGCTGGCGGCTCAGCAGGAGAAAGAGTGGGCAGACTACCTGTTCCGCGACGGCTCCATGATTGGCCTGAACAAAGACATTCTGTGCCAGTACGTTGAGTACATCACCAACATCCGCATGCAGGCTGTCGGTCTTGACCTGCCGTTCCAGACGCGCTCTAACCCGATTCCGTGGATCAACACCTGGCTGGTGTCCGATAACGTGCAGGTTGCGCCGCAGGAAGTGGAAGTCAGCTCTTATCTGGTCGGTCAGATTGATTCTGAAGTCAACACCGACGACCTGAGCAACTTCCAGCTCTGATGTCACGCGTCACGCTACGTCTTTCCGGCACTGAGGTACTGTGTCGGGAGGAGCACCCTTCTCTGCTGGTGGCGCTTGAGGCGCATCAGGTAGAAGTAGAGTACCAGTGTCGTTCCGGCTACTGCGGCTCCTGCCGCTGCCGTCTGGTCGCCGGCCAGGTGGACTGGCTGACCGAGCCGCTGGCCTTTATCAACGAAGGGGAAATTTTGCCCTGCTGCTGCCGGGCAAAAGGCGATATCGAGATCGAGATGTGATGTTGTCCTTATCCCCTCTCCCGGTGGGAGAGGGTTAGGGTGAGGGTATCAGGCCGCAGAGCCTGATTGTCGGGTGGCGGCTTCGCCTTACCCGACCTGCCAAACCTACTTCCGGTGAACGAATTCGACCGCTTTATCCGGGAAATCCGTAAACAGTCCGTCCACGCCCGCCTGGTTATACAACACCTCATAAAGCTGATTCACGTCCGTGGCATACGGCGGCAGCTGGTCTGCACGCACGGTATACGGATGCACCTGCATCCTGCTGGCGTGCGCCTCTTTCACCATCGCCGTCAGCTTCACGTGGCCCGGCGCTGAGCCTTCCGCCACCAGCATGTGGTAATCCGGCCCGATGCCGTCGGCGTACTGCGCAATCTGCTTCATCGCGCCCGGCTTAAACATCCAGTCGTAGCTGTAGTTCACCCACTTGCCGTCCGGCTGCTTCTCCTGGGTTTCATTCCAGTCGGTATAGGCAATCAGCTGCACCAGATTGAGGTTCATCCCCATCTTCGGCTCCAGCTCGGTTTTGATGCGCTTCAGCTCGGCGGCGTCAAAACACTGCAGGTAGACTTTGTCCTTCTTGCTGGTGTAGCCGTACTGTTTCAGCACCTCCAGCGTCTTCGCGGCAATGTCTTTGCCTTCCTGATGGTGGAACCACGGCGCTTTGATCTCCGGGTAGATGCCGATATTTTTACCGGTTGAGTGGTTCAGCCCCTGAACAAACTCAATCTCTTCCTGGAAGGTATGGATCCGGAAGTCAGATTTGCCCATCGGGAAACGTCCCGGATAGACCTGCACCTTCTTGCCGTTTTCAATCTCAAAGCCTTCGGTAAACTTCAGGGAACGGATCTCCGCCAGCGTGAAATCAATGGCGTAGTAGCGACCATCTTTGCGCGCGCGGTCCGGGAAACGCTCCGCCACGTCCGTCACGCGGTCCAGATAGTGGTCATGCAGGACGACCAGCTGGTCGTCCTTGGTCATTACCAGATCCTGCTCCAGATAATCCGCGCCCTGGGCATAGGCCATCGCTTTCGCCGGGAGCGTATGCTCCGGCAGATAGCCGCTGGCGCCGCGGTGGGCGATAACGATTTTATCCGCCGCCAGCGCGGAGCCTGTCATCAGGCCCGCCAGCAGCAGGCCGGTTGTTACGTAAGATAATTTCATCGCAATGCTCCTTATTGACGACGCGCCAGCACTTCCGCGTGGTGACGTTTCTCACCGATCATGACCACAATGAGCAGCAGTACCGCCAGCACGCTGCCGCCGATCATCACCATAAACCCGCCGTCCCAGCCGAAGAAGTCAACGGTGTAGCCCACGATGGCGCTCGCCGCGACCGAACCGCCCAGGTAACCGAACAGACCGGTAAAGCCTGCCGCCGTGCCTGCCGCTTTTTTCGGTGCCAGCTCCAGCGCGTGCAGACCGATCAGCATCACCGGACCGTAAATCAGGAAGCCGATGACGATCATGCAGGCCATGTCTACTGATGGGTTGCCCGGCGGGTTGAGCCAGTAAACGACGGTCGCGATGGTGACCAGGGTCATAAAGAACACGCCCGTCGCGCCGCGGTTGCCTTTAAACACCTTGTCCGACATCCAGCCGCAAAGCAGCGTGCCCGGGATCCCGGCATATTCATACAGGAAATAGGCCCAGGAGGACTTATCCAGCGCGAAGTGCTTCACCTCTTTCAGGTAGGTCGGGGACCAGTCCAGAATGCCGTAGCGCAACAGGTAAACGAACACGTTCGCCACCGCGATGTACCACAGCAGCTTGTTCGGCAGGACGTACTTCATGAAGATCTGTTTTGCGGTCAGCTCTTCTTCGTGCTCCTTGCTGTAATCATCCGGATAGTCGTTTTTGTACTCTTCAATCGGCGGCAGGCCGCAGGATTGCGGCGTATCGCGCATCAGCGCGAAGGCGATAATCGCCACGACGATGGCGCCAAAGGCAGGCATATAGAGCGCAGCGTGCCAGTCGTTGAACCAGGCCATCCCCAGCAGGAACAGCAGCGGCGGAATACCGCCACCGACGTTATGCGCACAGTTCCACACCGACACGATACCGCCGCGTTCCTTCTGCGACCACCAGTGCACCATGGTACGTCCGCACGGCGGCCACCCCATCCCCTGGAACCAGCCGCAGAGGAACAGCAGCACGAACATGACGGCGATGCTGGAGGTTGCCCACGGCACAAAGCCCATGAACAGCATGACCGCAGCCGCCAGGATCAGGCCGGCGGGCAGGAACACGCGCGGATTCGAGCGATCCGATACCGACCCCATGATGAATTTGGAAAAACCGTAGGCGATTGAGATCCCCGACAGCGCGAACCCCAGATCGCCGCGGGAGAAGCCCTGCTCCACCAGATACGGCATGGCGAGCGCGAAGTTTTTACGTACAAGGTAGTACGCCGCGTACCCGAAGAAGATCCCCAGGAAAATTTGCCAGCGCAGACGGCGGTATAGCGGATCAATTTCTGCCTCTGGCAGACGCGCCCTGTGCGGCGCAGGTTTGAAGATACTGAGCATAACAGCCTCCGTGGCCTTGAATTGAATGGGCAGGTGGCTCGCACCTGAATTCCAGAGGCGGGGATGTTAAGAAATCACGGTGATTGTTACTGTGAATCAACGCACAGATTGTTACAGAAATATGACAGAATGCGCAAAAAAGCGCATGAAATCACGTTCCACTTTCGAATTTCGCGCGTTTATGTTCGAAATCAAACAAACCACACTATTGGTATGGCTAAATGATAAAAAAACGAACATAGAGGGTAAACAATGACCATTCACGATCCTCGCTACAGCGATGTGATAATCATTGGCGGTGGCGCAACCGGCGCCGGGATCGCACGCGACTGCGCCCTTCGCGGCTTAAGCGTCACGCTGCTGGAGCGCCACGATATCGCCACGGGCGCAACCGGGCGTAACCATGGTTTGCTGCACAGCGGCGCGCGGTATGCGGTTACCGACGGTGAATCCGCACGCGAATGTATTGCTGAAAACCAGATCCTCAAGCGTATCGCCCGCCACTGCATTGAGCCGACCGACGGCCTCTTTATTACTCTTCCCGAAGATGACCTCGCCTTTCAGGACACCTTTATTACCGCCTGCACTGCGGCGGGCATTCAGGCTGAGGCCATGGACCCGGCGCTGGCGCGGCGGCTGGAACCGTCGGTTAACCCGGCGCTTATCGGCGCGGTGAAAGTGCCTGACGGCACCGTTGACCCCTTCCGCCTGACCGCCGCCAATATGCTGGACGCCCGCGAGCTTGGCGCGAACATTCTGACCGGGCACGAAGTGACCGGGCTTATCCGGGAAGGTCATCGCATCTGCGGCGTGCGGATCCTTGATACGCAGTACAACGAACACAGCGAGCTGTATGCCGCCGTGGTGGTCAACGCGGCGGGGATCTGGGGGCAGCGCATCGCGGAATACGCGGACCTGTCGGTACGCATGTTCCCGGCAAAAGGCTCGCTGCTGATCCTCGACCACCGCATCAATAACCACGTGATCAACCGCTGCCGCAAACCGTCCGACGCCGATATCCTCGTCCCGGGCGACACCATTTCGTTAATCGGTACCACCTCAACCCACGTCGACTACAGCGAGATTGACTACAACCGCGTGACCGCCGAAGAGGTCGACATCCTGCTGCGCGAAGGGGAAAAACTGGCCCCGGTGATGGCGCAGACGCGTATTCTGCGCGCCTACGCGGGCGTGCGTCCGCTGGTTGCCAGCGACAACGACCCGAGCGGACGTAACGTCAGCCGGGGCATCGTGCTGCTCGATCACGCCGAACGCGACGGCATGGACGGGTTTATCACCATCACCGGCGGCAAGCTGATGACCTACCGCCTGATGGCCGAGTGGGCGACCGATGCCGTCTGCCGCAAGCTGGGCAATACCGAACGGTGCGTGACGGCAGAACACCCCCTGCCCGGCTCGCGGCAGTCCACCGAAAAAACGCTGCAAAAAATTATCTCCCTGCCCGCGCCGCTGCGCGGATCCGCTATTTACCGCCACGGCGACAGAACGCCGCAGTGGCTCGGTGAAGGACGCCTGAGCCGCAGCCTGGTGTGCGAGTGCGAAGCCGTCACCGCCGGTGAGGTGCAGTACGCGGTGGAGAGCCTGACGGTCACAAGCCTGCTCGATCTTCGTCGCCGCACCCGCGTGGGAATGGGTACCTGTCAGGGCGAGCTGTGCGCCTGTCGTGCCGCCGGGCTGCTGCAGCGTTTTCATACCACCACCGCCACCCAGTCGCTCGATCAGCTCAGCGCCTTTTTAAACGAGCGCTGGAAAGGCATTCAGCCTGTCGCCTGGGGCGATGCCCTGCGCGAAAGCGAATTTACCCGCTGGGTCTACCAGGGGCTTTGCGGTCTTGAGAAGGAGCAACGCGATGAAATTTGATACCGTAATCGTCGGCGGCGGGCTGGCAGGCCTGCTCTGCGGCATCAAGCTCACGAAGCAGGGGCTGCGCTGCGCCATTATCACCCGGGGCCAGAGCGCCCTGCACTTCTCGTCGGGCTCGCTGGATCTGGTGGACGAAGCGTACCGCGATAAGCTCCCGCCGGAGCATCCGTATCACCTGATTGGCGCCCAGCATATTGACCGCTTTGCGCTGGAAGCCGAAGCGCTGCTGGCGGACTGCGGCGCGCGTCTGAAGGGAAGCGCCCGGCTCAATCACCAGCGCGTCACGCCGCTCGGCACCCTGCGCTCTGCCTGGCTCAGCCCGGAAGAAGTGCCCGTTGCTCCCTTCAATGCCGCGCGCGTGCGGGTCGTGGGCATTAGCGGCTTTCTGGATTTTCAGCCCCATCTCGCGGCAGCGTCGCTCTGTCGCCAGGGCGTTAACGCCGAAACGGCAGAGATAGAGCTGCCTGAGCTTGATGTCCTGCGCGACAACCCGAGCGAGTTTCGCGCGGTGAATATCGCCCGTTTTCTGGATAACGAGGACAAATGGCCGCTGCTGTATGACGCGCTCAGGCCCCTCAGCGACAGCTGTGACGCCCTGCTGATGCCCGCCTGCTTTGGTTTACGCGACAACCGGCTCTGGCGCTGGCTCTCGGATCGTCTGCCCTGCTCGCTCGGCCTGCTGCCAACCCTGCCCCCTTCCGTCCCCGGCATTCGCCTGCACACCCAGCTCCAGCGCCAGTTTGTCGCGCTGGGCGGCGTGTGGATGGCGGGTGATGAGGTGAAAAAAATCACCCTGACCGACGGCGCGGTGAGCGAAATCTGGACGCGCAACCACGACGATATTCCGCTTCGCGCGCGCTTTACGGTTCTGGCAAGCGGCAGCTTCTTCAGCAACGGGCTGCTGAGCAGCCGGGAGGGGATCCGGGAAGCCATTATGGGGCTGGATGTTCGCCAGCGTGCCTCCCGCGCGGACTGGTATCAAAGTGATTTCTTCTCGCCGCAACCCTGGCAGCAGTTCGGCGTGATTGTCGATAACCAGCTACATCCGCAACTTTCAGGTAAGCCCGTCAGTAATCTTTTTGCCATCGGCTCGCTGCTGGGCGGGTACGATCCGATTGCCCAGGGATGCGGTGGCGGGGTCTGCGCCGTCACGGCGCTGTATGTGGCAGAGCAGATTAGCCAGCGCACGGAGGCTGAACAATGAACGACACCCGTTTTGAAAGCTGCATTAAATGCACGGTGTGTACCACCGTCTGCCCGGTGAGCGGCGTGAACCCACGCTATCCCGGACCAAAGCAGGCCGGGCCGGACGGCGAGCGTCTGCGGCTGAAGGACGGCAAGCTGTACGACGAGGCGCTGAAATACTGCATTAACTGCAAACGCTGCGAAGTCGCCTGCCCGTCGGATGTGAAAATCGGCGATATCATCCAGCGCGCCCGGGCGCGCTACAGCACGCAAAAGCCGACGCTGCGTGACGCTATTCTGAGCCACACCGACCTGATGGGCAGCGTCTCGACGCCCTTTGCCCCCATCGTGAATGCCGCGACCTCTCTCAAACCGGTGCGCCAGCTGCTGGATGCCACGCTGAAGATAGACCATCACCGCAGCCTGCCGAAATATTCTCACGGCACCTTCCGCCGCTGGTACAAATCCGTCGCGGCGGAGCAGGCGCAGTACGCCGACCAGGTGGCCTTTTTCCACGGCTGCTATGTGAACTACAACCACCCGCAGCTGGGCAAAGATCTGCTGAAGGTGATGAACGCCATGGGAACGGGCGTTCAGCTACTGAACAAAGAGAAGTGCTGCGGCGTACCGCTGATCGCCAACGGGTTTACCGATAAAGCGCGCAGGCAGGCTCAGAGCAATGTCACGTCACTGCGCGAAGCGATTGTCGATAAAGGTATTCCGGTGCTGGCGACCTCGTCCACCTGTACCTTCACCCTGCGCGATGAGTACCCGCATCTGCTGGACGTGGATAATACCGGCCTGCGCGGGCACATCGAGCTGGCGACACGCTTCCTGTGGCGCAAGCTCGATAGCGGGCAGACGTTGCCGCTGGGGAAATTGCCCCTGAAAGTGGTGTATCACACGCCGTGTCATATGGAGAAAATGGGCTGGTCGCTCTATACGCTTGAGCTGCTGCGGTTAATTCCGGGCCTGGAGCTGACGGTGCTGGATTCGCGCTGCTGCGGGATTGCGGGAACCTACGGCTTTAAGCGTGAAAACTACGAAACGTCGCAGGCGATTGGCGCCCCGCTGTTCCGTCAGATTGAAGAGAGCGGCGCGGATATCGTGGTAACGGACTGCGAAACCTGCAAGTGGCAGATTGAGATGTCCACCAGCAAGCGCTGCGAACATCCAGTCACCCTGCTGGCGAAGGCGCTGGGCTGAACACGGCCGGGGCGAAACGCCCCGGCCAAGGTTTTACTCCACGAACAGCGACTCGACAACGTTAATCCAGCCGTGCTCGCTGGCAACCTCTTTGCCATTCAGCCAGCGGCGCAGCATGTTCAACGCCATCATGGCGCAAACCTCCTGACGCACCGCCAGGCTGTGGCGGGTAATGCTCATTTTTACCCGCAGGGCCCAGGTGCCTTCCGGCGTCGCCAGCGCGAAGTTAAGGTGTTCCTCATCCAGCCCCCCGACAAACAGCGCCAGACCGGCAAAATGCTTCACCCTTCTCTCGGAAGCCCAGCGGGCGGTCTGCGCCAGGGTCTCCTGCTGGAACGGCACCACTTCGCTGGCCAGCAGCGGCGCGTTGACGCGCGACAGCTGCAGCGCCAGCAGGCCACCGGTGAACTGCTCGCTTAAGGTCACGCTCAGCTGACGCGACTGCAGATGCGTCGCAATCTGCGTGGGCAGCCCTTCCGTCCCTTCAAAGATCAGGCTTTCGCCCGCCACGCGCTGCACCTCGGGCCACAGGGCCAGCATCGCCTCTTTCTGTTCGGCCGGACCTGTCAGCTTGAGCTCAATGATCGGCATGGAGGAGCGGTAGCCCATGGAGACGCCCGGCGGCAGCGGGAGAGGGTCAAGGCTCTGGGCCAGATCGCTTTCCGAGCGGCCAAAGGTGGTCAGACGCAGGCACAGCGGCGGTTCAGGCAGGGTAAAACGATCGCGAAGGCGCGGCAGGATTTGCTGCTCGACCATCACTTTAAATTCTGAGGGCACGCCCGGCGTGAAGAACATCAGGCAGCGGTTCAGCTGCATGGCAAACCCGCACGCGGTACCCACCGGGTTATCGACCAGCTCGGCGCTGGCGGGAATTTCAGCCTGTTTGCGGTTGCTGGGGGCCATGACGCGACCACGTTCGGAGAAAAAGCGCTCCATCTGCGAAAGCCACGCCTCGTGCAGCACCAGCCCTTCGCCTTTTGCGGTCGCGGCGGCCAGCGCGCTGAGATCGTCACCGGTGGGGCCGAGTCCGCCATTCACAATCAGCACGTCACAGTGTTCGCTGCGCTCGCGCAGAATAGCGACCAGCGACTCAAGATTGTCGCCCACCGTATTGCGGCGCGTTAACGGTAATCCTTGCTCAAAGAAAAGATCGGCAAGCCAGGCAGCATTGGTATCAATAATTTGTCCATGCAGCACTTCGTCGCCGGTGGATAACATCTCCACGTTAATCATTATGTTCTCCCGCTTATTTGGTCAAAACACTATAGCGCAAACGCGGGGTGGAGAAGAGAGAAACTGGCGCGACAGAACGCCGCGCCGGAGTGATTAGAAGCCTGCGCTGACGCCCACGTACGGGCCGTCGGCCAGCGCGTTGTCGCGGTTGCCGTCTTTGCCGGCCAGGTTCAGATAGCGATAGCCCGCTTCGATGGTAATCGGACGCATGATGGTCCAGCGCGCGCCGGCGTTGGCCTCTTCATAGCTTTCGATACCGCTTGAGAGGGAGTCCGGCGAATAGTAGTACTCACCAAACAGGCCGAAGCTGTCGCCAATTTTCCACTGCAGGCCGCCGCCCACTGCCGCCGCGTACCCTTCGTCACCGTCATTTGGGTTGGTGTAGATACCTTTACCGCCGACGGTGGCCAGGAACGGGCCAAGAGGAACGTTCAGACCCAGGCCGAGGCTCGCCGCGTCGCCGTCGTCATCGTTATGCGTCCAGCCGCCGGTCATTGCCAGACCGGAAGTCTCGGTACCCATGCCAAAGCCCAGGTGGGTATAATCCTGACCCGCCGAGCCGTTAATGCTGATGGCGTTAGCCGCCGCAGATACAACCATCAGGCCGAAGCCCACGAATGCCACTTTTTTCATTGTCGTGATCCCGCACAATTATTATAAAGAAGTCCCAAAACCGCGAGATTTTAACCGGAGTCTCCCGGGGATCAAGCACTCTGCGTGCGGCAGGTCAGTAGATTGTAATTATTTGAAACGGCTATTATCCCTTCAGCGAAGCGTTCACCCACTGCTGCAACGCGCGGCGCGAGACTTTAATGCCGCCATTTTTGAGTTCGGTCGGCAACAGCAGCCAGCGGACGGGTTGTTCAAAACGCGCCACCTTATCCCTGACCCAGTCAGGTAAACAGGTGATATCCGTTCCCGGCTCGCACTCCACCACCGCCACCGGACGCTGTCCAAACTCGGCGTCGTCCAGCGGGACGATAAACACCTGGTTAATCTGCGGATGGCGGGCGATAACGCGCTCAAGGCTTTCCGGCTGGATCCCTTCTCCGCCGCTAAAAAAGAGGTTGTCCATGCGGCCCAGGATCGTCAGGCGGCCGTCATGCCATTCCCCGCGATCGCGGGTAGCGAACCATCCCTGCGCGTTGGTCAGCGGAACCAATTCGCCGTTCCGCCAGTAGCCTGAGGCCATACTCTCTGCCCGGATCCAGACTTCACCGTCAACCACCTGCACCTCTCTGCCCGGCAGCGCATAGCCTACGTCCGGCTCGCCGTCCGCCGCTTTCGCGCAGACGGTAGAGGCAAACTCGGTCAGGCCGTAGCCGCAGAAGGTGTGAATACCCTGCTCGCGCGCCTGCTGCGTCAAGTCAACAGGGATGGCGGCCCCGCCCAGCAGCACCGCTTTCAGTGCGACAGGCTGACGGGTATTAAGCAGGCGCCAGAGCTGGGTCGGTACCAGCGAAGCGTGCGTACAGCCGCGCAAAGCCTGCGCCAGCGGCTGTTTCTCGCGCACGGTTAACCGCGCGCCGGCCTGCAGCCAGCGCCATAAAATCCCCTGGCCGGAAACGTGAAACAGCGGCAGCGAAAGCAGCCAGTCGTCGTCTTCGCCGTAGGGCATCAGCGCCAGCACGCCGCGCGCGCTGGCGAGATGGGCGTCGCAGGTATGCACCGCCGCTTTCGGCAGCCCGGTAGAGCCGGAGGTCAGCGTCATGGACGCCAGCCGCGCCGGCTGCCACGCAACGCGATATTCCCCCGCGCGCTCGCGCATGCTCAGGGCAGGAAGACCGTCGCAGGTACCGTCCAGCACCAGCGCAAAGCGCAGCGTCATCTGCGGGAGCAACACGTCCAGCAGCGGGCGCGGCAGCTGCGGATTGACGGGAAGAATGCGCGCCCCGCACTGGAGCAGCGCCAGCCACGCCAGAAGGGTTTGCGGATGATTATGGGCCAGCAGCAGCACGCCGTCGCCCTCCTCCACGCCCTGCAGGTGAAACTCTGCCGCAAGACGGTCGACGCGGGCGCACAGCTGTTGCCAGCTGAGCACCTCGTCGTTCAGCCTGAGGGCCGGTTTATCAGCAAACTGCGCGCGCCAGTGCCGCCACGGCCAGTCGGTAAAACTCATAACAACGGCTCCAGCGCCGCGACGTTGAGGCACGGCAGCGCGCTGTCCGGCCACCTGCGGATAAGCTGAGCCTGCATCAGGTTCAGCGTGTCGAGGCCAGGGATCGTATCCGGCGTTAGCCAGGCGGCAATGCGCGCCAGCTGGGTCAGCCCAAGGCTGGACTCAATCGACGAGCTGATGACCGCCGTCAGCCGTGAGGCATGCGCTGCCGCGACCTGCTCTCGCACCTTCGCCAGGCTGCCGGTCAGCGTTGGTTTAATCACTACCGCGCTGACGCCGGGCTCGGCGACAAATTCAAAATCGTCCTCGCGCAGGCTTTCATCCCAGGCGATGGCAATCCCCGTTTCGCGGGCGAACGCGCGCGAATCGTCGCGGGTTTTGCACGGTTCTTCGAGGAAGGCAATGCGGCTGCGGTACGCCGGGTTGACGTACTTTGCAAACTGCTGCGCCTTGAGCGGCGTCCAGGCGCGGTTAGCGTCCAGACGCAGATGAAGGTCGGGGATCGCCTCCAGCAGCAGGTTGGCGACCATGCCGTCGCGCACCGCTTCGTAAAGACCGACTTTAATTTTCGCCACTTTCTCGCCCGGCATGGCGGTGAGCAGCGCGAACAGCTCGTCAGGATCGCCCGTACAGAGCGGTGCCGCGCGGTAGTTAGCCTCTTCAGGCAGGCAGCCGTCGAGCTCCGCCAGCGCGCAGCTGATGCCAAAAGCCGCGGAAGGCACGTCCGGCAACGCCGGATCCGCGCCCTCACGCCACGCGTCTGCCCACGCCAGCAATACAAACTGCGCGTCATCCAGCGACTCCAGGCTAAAGCCCGGCAGCGGCGAAATTTCGCCCCAGCCTTCCCGCTCGTCCTGCTGCAGATGCACGAAGAAACCGTCACGGGTTTTTAACCGCCGTTCACGCAGCACCACGCCCGCGTCCATCGGTATCTGCCAGCGGTAAACCTGCGCGCGACGCATTACGGGTTCCGTTTGTATTTGCTGAAGTCCGGCTGGCGTTTTTCGTTAAACGCGTTGCGCCCTTCCTGACCCTCTTCGGTCATGTAGAACAGCATGGTGGCATTGCCCGCCAGCTCCTGCAGACCCGCCTGACCGTCACAGTCGGCGTTGAGAGCGGCTTTGAGGCAGCGCAGCGCCATCGGGCTGTTTTGCAGCATTTCGCGGCACCAGCGAACGGTCTCTTTTTCGAGATCGGCAATCGGAACCACGGTATTCACCAGGCCCATATCCAGCGCTTCCTGAGCGTTGTACTGACGGCACAGGAACCAGATTTCACGGGCTTTTTTCTGCCCGACGATGCGCGCCATGTACGAGGCGCCCCAGCCGCCGTCGAAGGATCCCACTTTCGGACCGGTCTGGCCGAAGATGGCATTTTCTGCGGCGATGGTCAGATCGCACATCATGTGCAGCACGTGACCGCCGCCGATGGAGTAGCCCGCTACCATCGCCACTACCGGTTTCGGACACGTGCGGATCTGACGCTGGAAATCGAGGACGTTCAGGTGGTGGGTACCCGCATCGTCCTGGTATCCGCCGTAGTCGCCGCGCACTTTCTGATCGCCGCCGGAGCAGAACGCTTTATCGCCTTCGCCGGTCAGGACAATCACGCCGATGTTATCGTCGTAGCGCGCATCCGCCAGAGCCTGAATCATCTCTTTCACGGTCAACGGACGGAAGGCGTTACGCACCTGCGGACGGTTGATGGTGATTTTGGCAATGCCGTCGGTAGATTTGTGGTAGCGAATGTCGGTGTAGCCTTCGGAGCAGTCCTGCCATTCAACCGGGGCGTAAAGCATGTTTTCATCAGGGTAGATCATAGAGTGTCCTTTATTCGATAACGCAGTATCTGAGCCAGACTCGCGATAACCGCATCGGGGTTTTCCCGGTGGGCGTTGTGTCCGGCGTCTGGAATGGCATGGCGAACGGCGTTCACTTCCGCGGCAAGGGCCGCGAACTTCTCATCCCGTTCGCCATAGAGATAGTCAAAAGAGAAATCGCGTGCGCTAAGCGCGGCACGCAGGTCAGGCTGCACGGCCAGCGAGGTCGTCTCAAGCATCATCGCCAGCGTCGCGCCGTTGTTCTGGCTTCGCAGGGTAATAAGCGCATCGCGCTGGGCGTCCGTGAGGGAGGCGAACACGGGCTGTTGGTACCAGTCAGCGAACACCTTCTCCAGCGGTTCGGTGCGAAAACGCGTTGCCCAGCGGCGGTCGGACGCCAGCCGCGCATTTCGCGCATCGGCATCCTGCAGGCCCGGATGTCCACCTTCAACAATCACCCCGAGCAGCCCCTTCGGCTGCTGGCAAGCATGGAACATCGCAATGCGGCCGCCGAGGGAGTACCCGATGAGCCAGAATTTAAGTATGTTGTAACTAAGAAGGGTTCGGGTGAGCAACGTGCTCATCTCGTCAAACCCCGTCACGCCCAGATTCCGGGATCCACCGTGACCCGGCAAATCCAGATACAGCCGGGGATAATCGCTGAGCCCTTCACCGACCCTCTGCCACTCGCGGCGGTCGCCTGAAAAACCGTGCAAAAAGACCAGCCAGGGATAGCCGGGTTTGCCAGCCTGCTGCACGCCAGAGAGGATCACAGCTGGCTCACCTGCGCCAGCAGGCTTTGCAGAGCCTGGGCACCGTCAGCCTCGTTCACCACCAGCTCAATCAGCGTCGCGCCCGGCTGTTTCCAGGCGCTGCTTAACGCCGCGTCCAACTGTTCCCAGCTTTCCGGGCGATGGTATTTCAGGCTAAACATCGCCGCGGCGTGTTCGAACTGCACGTTCTGCGGCATCAGATAGAAGCGCTCGCGCTCGCTCTGCGGCGTTGGCAACAGGGAGAAAATCTGCCCGCCGTTGTTGTTGACCACAATCAGCACAAACGGGGCTGACGCCTGACGCAGCAGCGCCAGCGCGTTGAGATCGTAGAGCGCGGAGAGATCGCCCACGATCGCCAGCGTCGATTTCGCGCTGGCGCGCTGCACGCCCGCCGCCGTGGAGATCAGCCCGTCGATGCCGCTGGCACCGCGGTTGCTGTACACCGGGTAGCCCGCGGGCAGCTTCGAGAAAGCGTCAATCAGCCGCACGACGAGGCTGTTGCCGACAAACAGCTGCCCCTGTTCAGGCAGGTACTGGCGAATGCGGTGCGCCAGCCCAGCTTCGCTAAACGCTTCGCAGTGCGCTTTGGTCAGTTCCCACGCCTGGCGCGAAAGGTCCGGTATAGCCACCGCCCAGGGCTTGCGTTTCTCAGCCGGATGAAGCGTCAGCCAGGCGTCGATACTGCTGACCAGACGACGGCCGCGGTGGTGCGCCGGGTCAAGCCGTCCTTCCAGCGAATCCACCAGCCAGTACTCTTCCGGCGTGCAGGTGGCCTGCCACTGCAGTAACCGTTTGCCGGTCAAACTCGATCCAAGCTGGACCACAATCTGCGCCTGCGCCAGTTCGGTGACCGCTTTCGCATTACCCAGCCAGAGGTCGGCGCACGGCAGCGGCTGACCGGTCTGGGAAAGCACGTCGCCAATCAGCGGCCAGCCGAGGGTTTGCGCCCATTCGGCGACCAGCTTGCCTTCGGCGGCGCTCATGCGCCCGGCAATCACCACGCCGCGCTTCTGCCGCCAGAAGAACCAGTCGCGCTGTTTCGCGCTCTCAAGATGCGTCTGCTCGCGCAGCCACGGTTTTTCACTCAGCCACCAGTCGCCGAGGGACTGCTGCCAGTCAAGACCGGTGTCGTCCAGCTCGCCGTAGAGCGGCTCGGCAAACGGGCAGTTGATATGCAGCGCCCCGCTGCGCAGCGTCTCCATGGCGTGATCGACAGTGGAGACCAGCCAGCTTGCCGGAATATCCTGGGTGGGACGCGGTAACGAAATCGTCTGCGAAGGATGCGAAGAAAAGAGCCCCGGCTGGCGAATGGCCTGATTGGCGCCGCAGTCGATAAGCTCAGGGGGACGATCGGCCGTCAGTAAGATCAGTCTTTCACCCGTTAACCCGGCTTCTATCAGGGCCGGATAGAGGTTCGCCACGGCGGTACCGGAGGTGACGATCACCGCCACAGGTTCTTTGCTGACTTTCGCCAGACCCAGCGCCAGATGGCCGAGGCCGCGTTCATCAAAGTGGGTGTGGTAAATCAACGCCCGGTTTTCTGCGGCCGCCAGCGTCAGCGGCGTTGAGCGAGAACCCGGTGCAATACACACGTGCCTGACGCCATGGCGCGTCAGGGCTTCAAGGATCACCGCCGCCCAGCGTCGGTTAAAAGAACTTACTGACATGAGATTGTCCGGTATCAAGAATGCGACACAGTATAAATAATAGAAAAAATTGGAATTTTGATATGAATCGGGATTGCGCGAATCTGTATTAATCCCTTAGGAGCAGAGAGCGCAATCCGGCGGCTTTATTTTCAATCTCCTGCCACTCCTGCTCCGGGTCAGACCCGCTGACAATACCGGCACCGGCGTAGAGCCGCAGGGAGTCCTCCTGAACGCGCGCGGAGCGCAGCGCCACGCAGAACTCACTCTGTTCGGGGGATAAGTACCCGGCCGAACCGGCATACCACTCGCGGTTAAAGGGTTCAACCTTCTGGATGAACTCGCGCGCGGGCTGTCGGGGTAATCCGGCAACGGCCGCGGTCGGCTGTAACATGAGCAGACACTGCTCGTCGTCGGCCTGTTTCAGCTCGGTCCAGATACAGCGGCGCAAATGCTGCACCTTACGCAGGCGTACCACCTGGGGCGGCAGTACCTCAAGCGTCTGCGTAGAGTGCCGAAGACGCTGGCAGATATCTTCCACCACCAGCATATTTTCGCGCTGGTTTTTATCATCGTTCAGCAGCCACTCGCCGAGACGCTGCGCCTGGCTATCATCGGTATGGCTGGCGACGGTTCCCGCGAGCGCTTCCGTGCGCAGCAGCTTGCCGCGCCGCCGCCAGAGACGCTCGGGCGTAGAGCCGAGAAACGCGTTGCGGGCGTCGAATACCATGCAGAAATGATAGCAATGTAAATTGAGGGCGCGGCTGGCGGCCATCAGCGCGACAGGGTTAACGCGCTGTGTGAACTGCAGATCGCTTGCCCGGGCGAGCACAACCTTTTCAAAATCACCGCGCGCGATGGTCTCCGTCGCCCTGCGGATAAGCTTCAGCCATTCGGCCTGCTGCGGCTGATGGGTTTCGTGCTCAACATGCACGGAGAGCGGACGGATAGATCTCGCAGGACGGAGCCGCTGTAAAAAATCCTGCGCGACGCGGGCATCCTCCACAAGCGAGCGGTCGCTCCAGAGCTGCAGGCGCAGCGTGGCGTGGCCGGCGGTACGTCGCCAGAGCAGTCGCGGTAAAAAGAGGCTCCCCTGTTCGGGATTAAAGGCGTTCAGGCCGCAGATGCGAGTATCTTGCGCCGCATTTTGCTCGCGCAAAAACTGCGAGGCTAATGCCAGAGAGGAAAATTGGTTGACCGCCCCCAGCGCGGCCAGCTCTTCATCGCCGTTACGCTGCTGCCAGTAAAACTGTGGATAACACTGCTGCTCGCCCAGCCAGGCGAGGGGATCGAAGGCGTCGTTTAACGGGAAAGAGACGTCGAAATGACGTATGCCGGGTGCTGCGGGTAACGCTTGCGATAGCTGGGTACGCAGTTGCTCCAGCGCGAGGAAAATCGAATTCACGCGAACCTCTCCCTGTTAAAACCTCGTATTATACGGGGTACTGGCCATAAATAGCAGTACCCACGTATAGGGAGTGGTTAAGCGGCTTAACGACGGGCTAACAGCAGCCCCAGCACCAGCCCAACGGCAGCACCCACCCCAATACCCTGCCACGGTTTTTCATGCACGTAATCATCGGCACGATACACCGCTTTTTTGGCACGGTAGTAGTAAGTATCTGACGCATGGCTGACGCGGTTTTTCACTTCATGCAGCGCCTGCTCGGCACGGGCTTTTAGCTCAATATATTTCTGATCGGCAGGGTCGCCGGAGGAACGTAACACCTCTTCCAGCGTTTCGCTCAGCAAGGCCAGGTCGTCGTCGATACGGGTATCCCAGGATTGAAATGACATATTTTTCTCCATGTTAGTACACCAGTCCGCTAACTATAGCCAACGAGATGCCATTACGCCTGTTTCACTTCTCGCGCCATGCCGACGTGCGGAATGCCATCTTCATCGTATACCTCCGTCACTGGCGCAAAGCCAAAGTGCCCGTAAAAGGATTGAAGATGCGCCTGCGCGCCGAGGTATAACGCCTTGTCCGGCCACTGTTTCCGGCACGCCTCCAGCGTTTTTTCCATCAGCTGATAGCCCAGTTTTTCCCCTCGCGCTTTGCCGCTAATGATGACGCGGCCAATGACGACGGGCTCAAAATCGTCTTCGCTTTTCAGAATCCTCGCATACGCCACCAGCTCGTTATCCCGCCAGCCGAGGATATGGCGGTTCTCACCGACAAGGTCATCGCCATCGATGTCCTGATACGGGCAGGTCTGTTCCACAACAAACACTTCACAGCGCAGCTTCAGCAGGGCATAAAGTGAATGAACGGTGAGTTCGCTATGATGTAAATCTTGCCACTGGATCATGTCAGTCTCCTTCCTGGGGTTCATCACGTTATACTAAACACCTCCCCGTTCGGCAAAGGGCTGATTGCGTTATGGAACTGATTTTTCTGGGTACGTCCGCTGGCGTGCCAACCCGCTCACGAAACGTGACGGCGATCCTGATGGATCTTAAGCATCCCACCCGCGGCGGGCTGTGGCTGTTTGACTGCGGTGAAGGGACGCAGCATCAGCTGTTACACACCGCTTACCACCCCGGCAAGCTGGATAAAATTTTTATCACCCATCTACATGGCGACCACCTGTTTGGCCTTCCCGGCCTGCTGTGCAGCCGCTCGATGGCCGGTAACGCCAACCCGCTGACGATTTACGGGCCAGCGGGTATTCGTGAATTTGTCGAAACTACGCTGCGCCTGAGCGGGTCATGGACAGATTATCCGCTGGAGGTCGTTGAGATTACCGAAGGCCTGGTTTTTGATGACGGGGATTATCGGGTTACCGCTCAACCGCTCAATCATCCTGTGGAGTGCTATGGCTACCGCATTGAGGCGCATGACAAACCCGGCGCGCTGGATGCCGCCGCGCTGATGGCCGACGGCGTAAAACCCGGGCCGCTGTTCCAGCGTCTGAAGCACGGAGAGACCGTCACGCTGGAGGACGGACGCGTCATTAACGGCCAGGATTATCTCGCCGCACCGCAGCCCGGCAAAAAACTGGCGATTTTTGGCGATACGGCCCCGTGCCCAGCGGCGCTCACGCTGGCCCAGGGCGTGGACGTCATGGTGCATGAAGCGACGCTTGAAACGGCAATGGAAGAGAAAGCCAACAGCCGGGGCCATAGCTCCACGCGTCAGGCGGCGCAGCTTGCCCGTGACGCGGGCGTCGGGCGGCTCATCGTCACCCACGTCAGCTCGCGCTACGACGCGCGGGGATGCGCAAGCCTGCTGGCAGAGTGCCGCGCGCTGTTCCCGGAATGTGAGCTGGCCGAAGATTTCGCTCAGGTTAGCGTTTAGTCCTTCATTTTTCCCTGAGGATGCCGATAACGATTAAAAGGTCAGCATTTCTCTCGAGGGTAGAATGGATAATTTCCAGAAAGATATTGATGACAGGGCGAATCTGACCCTGTCGAACCGTTTTGAACTGTTGCTGTTCCGTCTTGGCACCTCTCTGAACGAAAATAAATCCGAGCTGTTTGGCATTAACGTCTTTAAGCTGCGTGAAATTGTGCCGATGCCGGAGTTCACGAAACCCGCCGGGATGAAGTCACCGCTGATGGGAATGGTGAATATTCGCGATCAGGTGATCCCGGTGATTGACCTGGCCGCCGTGGCGGGCTGTAAGCCCACCACCGGGCTGAACATCCTGCTGATCACCGAGTATGCGCGCAGCGTGCAGGCGTTTGCCGTGGAATCGGTTGAGAACATCATGCGTCTGGACTGGAAGCAGGTGCATGCGGCGGAAACCGCCGTCAGCGGTCGCTACATCACCAGCATTGCGTGTCTTGACGAGAAGACCGATACCAACGATCTGGCGATGGTGCTGGACGTTGAGCAGATCCTGTATGACATCACCCCGGCCAATCACGATCTGCACGCCACGAACCTGAAGACCACCAAATTCCATATCAAGCCGGGCGCTGTCGCCATCGTCGCGGAAGACTCCAAAGTGGCGCGCTCGATGCTGGAAAAAGGTCTGCAGGCCATGGAGATCCCGGCACAGCTGCATATCACCGGCAAAGACGCGTGGGAAAAAATCGGCGTGCTGGCGGCGCAGGCCCAGGCTGAAGGGGTTCCCATCACCGATAAGATCGCTCTGGTGCTGACCGACCTCGAAATGCCGGAGATGGACGGTTTTACGCTGACGCGCAAAATCAAAACCGACCCGATATTGAAGGACATTCCGGTGGTCATCCACTCTTCCCTGTCCGGCAACGCCAACGAAGATCATATTCGCAAGGTGAAGGCGGACGGGTACGTCGCGAAGTTTGAACTGAACGAGCTGTCGTCGGTGATTGAGGAAGTGCTGGACCGCTCGATGAAGAAGATTGACGGGCCGTTGATTAGCCGGAAGCAGCTGGCTTAGTCGGGTGGCGCTACGCTTACCCGACCTACAAAACCCGTAGGCCCTGCAAGCGTAGCGCCGCTGGGCAAACCATAAAAAAACCCGCCGAGGCGGGTTTTTTCGTTACGTGCGGGCTGGTGCCCTCACCCCATCCCTCTCCCACTGGGAGAGGGCGCAAACATTAAAAAAGGCAACTTTCGTTGCCTTTTTGCTTTCACCTTACATCAGCGGCATCGCTCGCTGCACGATATCAATCAGCGGCTGCGGATAGATACCGAAGATCAGCACCAGCAGTGCGGAGATAAGCACGACGATACCCCCGGCGCTGTACTGCCAGTTGGTTGGGGCATCACGGTTGAGCTGCTGAGGCGCGCTCAGGTACAGGCTCACGGCAACGCGCAGGTAGTAGTAGAGACCAATCGCGGAGCCGATAACCACGCCCGCGGTCAGCCACCACAGGTGCGCCTGCACACCGACGGCCAGCACGTAGAACTTACCGATGAAGCCAAGCGTCATCGGGATACCTGCCAGAGAGAGCATCATCACGGTCATTACCGCGGACAGGATCGGACGATGCCAGAACAGACCACGGTAGGAGAACAGTGAATCGGCATCCGGGCCACGGTACGGGCTGGACATCAGGCTCACCACGCCGAAGGCGCCGAGGCTGCTGAACAGGTAACCGGCCAGATACACGCCCACGGTTTCCATCGACATCTCGCCGCTCTGCAGCGCAATCAGCGCCACCATCAGGTAGCCCAGATGAGAGATTGACGAGTAGCCCAGCAGTCGCTTGATATTGGTCTGGCTCAGCGCCATCAGGTTACCGAAGATGATGGAGACGAACGCGATAATGCCCAGCACCACGCGAACCGCTTCGCTGTCACCCACAGGCGCGTACAGGAACAGACGCATGACCACACCGAAGATAGCGATTTTGCTCGCCGTCGCCAGGAAGGTCGACACCGGAGCCGGAGCACCCTGGTATACGTCTGGCGTCCACAGGTGGAACGGCACCAGAGAGAGTTTAAAGCCGAGACCAACAATCATCATGCCCAGACCCGCCAGCAGCAGCGGCTCATGCAGCATGCCGTCACCGAGGCTCTTGCCGAGCGCCATGAAGGAGAGATTACCGGACTGTGCGTACAGCAGCGCAATACCAAACAGCAGGAACGAGGACGCAGCAGCAGACAGAATGGTGTACTTGATGCTTGCTTCCAGAGAGCGCTTCTGACGGAAGGCGTAACCAATCAGGCCGAACAGCGGCAGAGAGATCAGCTCAATACCGAGGAACAGCGCGGCCAGGTGGTTCGCATTCGCCAGCAGAATGCCGCCCAGCGCGGCAATCAGAACCAGCAGGTAAAACTCTTCTTTGTTGTCGTTGTAGCCTTCGAGCCACGGGTACGCAAAGGTACAGGTTGCCAGGCTCGCCAGCAGCACCAGACCGGTATACAGCATGGCGTAACCGTCAACGCGCATCAGCGGGGTGACGTCCATTGCCCCACCCTGGCCAACAAACCAGAGAGAGACTAACGCGGCGTTCAGGCCGATGACCGACAGCGTGGCATTCAGGAAGTGATTGCGTCGCCACGCAATGGAGAGCATCACAACCACCACCGTCAATCCGACGATCAGCAGCGGTAGCAGCGCGATCAGTTGTTGTGGAGTTATTGTCATGGCGAATTACGGCCTTGTAGTAGAAGCAGAATTAACAAACCACTGCTGGATGTTACCCATCGCGCTATGCGAGGTATCCAGAATCGGCTGCGGGAAGAAGCCCAGCAGCACCAGCAGTACGACCAGCAGCAGGATGATGAACAGCTCACGCAGCGACATCCCCGGCAGTTCTTGTGCAGCAATTTCGCTCTTCGCTTTACCGAAGTAAGCGCGGTGCAGCATCGCCAGCGAGTACACGGAAGCGAACACCAGACCAAAGGTGGAGATCACGGTAATCACCGGTACCACTTTGAAGCTGCCGAACAGAATCATAAATTCGCCGACGAAGTTACCGGTACCCGGCATCCCCAGGGTAGCAACCGCGAAGAACATAGACAGCGCTGGCAGCCACTTAATTTTGCTCCACAGACCGCCCATCATGCGCATGTCGCGGGTATGCAGACGTTCGTACAGCTGGCCACACAGGATGAAGAGGCCGGCTGCGGACAGACCGTGCGCAATCATCTGGATCACCGCGCCCTGGTACGCCAGCTGGCTGCCGGTGTAGATAGCAATCAGCACGAAGCCCATGTGGGAAACGGAGGTGTAGGCAATCAGACGCTTGATGTCGTACTGCGTGAAGGCCATCCAGGCACCGTAGAAGATACCGATCACACCCAGCCACATGGCAATCGGTGCGAACTCAGCGGAGGCATTCGGGAACAGCGGCAGTGCGAAACGCAGCAGACCGTAGGCCGCCGTTTTCAGCAAGATGCCCGCCAGGTCAACGGAACCCGCCGTTGGTGCCTGAGAGTGCGCGTCTGGCAGCCAGCCGTGCAGCGGAACGACCGGCATTTTCACCGCGAACGCGATGAAGAAGCCCAGCATCAGCAGGTATTCAACGCCGTGGGACATTGGCGTCTTCAGCAGATCTTCGTAGTTGAAGGTCCAGGTACCGGTGGCGTTGTGGTGAACAAACACCAGCGCCAGAATGGCAATCAGCATCACCAGACCACTCGCCTGGGTATAGATGAAGAACTTGGTTGCCGCCGTGATACGCGTTTTACCGTCGGACGCCTTGTGGCCCCACAGCGCGATCAGGAAGTACATCGGCACCAGCATCATCTCCCAGAAGAAGAAGAACAGGAACATGTCGATGGCAAGGAACACGCCGATCACGCCGCCCAGGATCCACATCAGGTTCAGGTGGAAGAAGCCCTGGTATTTTTCGATTTCTCGCCAGGAGCAAAGTACCGCCAGAACGCCGAGCAGACCGGTCAGCACCACCATCAGCAGCGACAGACCGTCAATCGCCAGGTGGATCGTAATGCCGAAACGCGGGATCCACGGCAGGATGAACTCAGACTGCCACTGCGGAATGCCCGCAGACTGGGTCAGTGAGTAACCGCCCTGCAACCACAGTTGCAGGCCAAGCGCGAGCGTCAATCCCATGGTGATCAGCGCGATCCAGCGCGGCATCTTCACGCCAAAGCGTTCGGTCTGCCAGCACAGGAAGCCGCCGATGAAGGGAATTAATATTAGCCAGGGTAGTAACATGGCGATTTTTATTCCTTGTTAAAGTCCTTAAGGGACCGATTTTCAACAAATTCGACAAAATTCACGCGTTAGTGCGGTTTGTGGTGTCGGGTGGCGCTCACGCTTACCCGACCTACGGTCTCGTAGGCCCGGTAAGCGCAGCGCCACCGGGCAAAACCACTATCGCAACACCATCAGCAGCGCCAGCACGACAACCGCACCGATGCTCATGGACGCCACATACCAGCGCAGGTAACCGTTCTCGCTGTACAGCAGGCCTTTACCTGCAAAGCGGGAAAGGATCGCCGGGATATTCATCAGGCTGTTCAGTGGGTCACGCTTCAGCAGCCACGCAATGCCCAGGAACGGCTTAACGAAGATCATGTCGTACAGCCAGTCGAAGCCCCACGCGTTGTACCACCAGGTGCCCAGCAGACGGCCCGGCGCACTGTTGGCAACGGCAGTCACCAGCGTACGTTTGCCCAGCCACAGCCATGCTGCAATCAGGATGCCCGTGATAGCGACCACACCGGAGGTGATTTCAAGCGTCAGAACGCGACCATGCTCAAGCTCGGTGGTGTCTGGCAGTACGCCCTGCAGCGGTGGCACAATCATCGCGCCAACGAAGGTGGACAGTACCAGCAGCACAATCAGCGGCAGGTGGTGGGTAATCCCCTTCCCTGCGTGAGCGTGAATTTGTTCTTTACCGTGGAATACGATGAAAATCATACGGAAGGTATACAGGGAGGTCATGAACGCACCGACCAGTCCCGCAACCATCAGATTGATATGACCATTCGCCATGGCACCCGCAAGGATTTCGTCCTTACTGAAGAAGCCCGCGGTGATCAGCGGCAGTGCCGCCAGCGCCGCGCCGCCCACCAGGAAGCAGACATACACCAGCGGAATGGACTTACGCAGTCCGCCCATCTTGAAGATATTCTGCTCGTGATGGCAGGCCAGAATCACGGAACCGGATGAGAGGAACAGCAGCGCTTTAAAGAACGCGTGCGTCATCAGGTGGAAAATCGCTGCGTCCCACGCCTGAACGCCCAGCGCCAGGAACATATAGCCAATCTGGCTCATGGTGGAGTAAGCGAGAACGCGTTTGATGTCGGTCTGCACCAGCGCGGCAAAGCCTGCCAGCACCAGCGTGACCGCACCGACGATACCCACCAGATGCAGAATTTCCGGGGTCATCAGGAACAGGCCATGGGTACGCGCAATCAGGTAGACACCGGCGGTCACCATGGTTGCGGCGTGGATCAGCGCGGAGACAGGGGTTGGACCCGCCATCGCGTCGGCCAGCCAGGTCTGCAACGGCAGCTGCGCGGATTTACCCACGGCACCACCCAGCAGCATCAGCGTTGCCCACCACAGCATATTGTTGCCTGCAGCGAAGTGCGCCGGCGCCAGTTCCACCATTTCGCGGAAGTTCAGCGTGCCCAGTTCGTTGTAAAGAATGAACAGCGCGAAAGCGAGGAAGACGTCACCCACGCGGGTCACGACGAACGCTTTCATGGCCGCTGCGCCATTCTTCGGATCGGTGTAGTAGAAACCGATCAGCAGGTAAGAACACAGACCTACGCCTTCCCAGCCCAGATACATCAGCAGCAGGTTATCGGCCAGCACCAGAACAACCATGCTGGCGATAAACAGGTTGGTGTAGGCGAAGAAGCGGGAGTAACCCTCTTCACCGCGCATATACCAGGAGGCGAACATGTGGATCAGGAAGCCCACGCCGGTGACCACGGAGAGCATGGTCAGCGAGAGGCCGTCCAGCACCAGGTTGAAGCCGATATTGAAATCACCGACCGACATCCAGGTCCACAGCGGCACGCTGAAAGGCTGACGCCCGTTGTTAATGAAGTCGATACCCGCATACGCCGTCACCAGCGCAGCCAGACCGATGGAGCCAATGCCCACGGTCGCAGACAGATTCTCAGACCAGCGGCCGCGAGAAAACGCCAGCAGCACGAAGCCAATCAGCGGAAAAATAATGGTTAAGGCAAGCATGTTCATCCACGCAACTCACTTACTGAATCGATGTTCAGGTTCTGGCGGCGACGATGGAGCTGCAGCAACAGCGCCAGGCCAATACTCGCTTCGGCAGCCGCGAGGCTGATGGCGAGAATGTACATCACCTGACCATCGGTCTGGCCCCAGTAGCTTCCGGCGACCACGAAGGCCAGCGCGGAGGCGTTAATCATGATTTCCAGACCGATCAGCATAAACAGCAGATTGCGGCGGATAACCAGACCGGTCAGACCCAGAACGAATAAAATCGCAGCGAGGATCAGTCCATGTGTTAAGGGGATCATGCGCGCTCCTCCGTTTTTCTTTTCGCGCGGTCGTCAGTGCGGTTGCTCAGCACCTCGCCAGCACGCTCTTCGCGGCCAACGTGGAAAGCAACAACCAGACCTGCCAGCAGCAGCATTGAGGCCAGTTCAACCGCCAGAACGTATGGGCCAAAGAGGGTAATACCGACCTCTTTAGCGCCGATCGGCGTGCCGTCGATGCCCTGATCGTTGACGCCCAGAATGGCGTAAACAATCACCGCCAGCATGATGGCCGACAAAATTGCCGGGCCAATCCACACCTGCGGTTTTAACCACTGACGTTCCTGCTCAATTTCAGAGCCGCCCAGGTTCAGCATCATCACCACGAACACGAACAGCACCATGATGGCCCCGGCGTAGACGATGATTTCCAGCGCACCGGCGAAGTGCGCGCCCAGTGCGAAGAACACCCCGGAAATGGCCAGCAGCGAGATGATTAAGTACAGCAGCGCATGCACCGGATTGGTGTGCGTAATCACTCGCAGCGTAGCCAGGATGGCGATAAGGCCACAGATATAAAAAGCGAATTCCATTGCCCTCTCCTTACGGTAACAGGCTCTTGACGTCGATAGGCTTAGCTTCGTTCTCTGCTTCGCCCTTATCTTTGCCGTCGATTGCCATACCCGCCATCCGGTAGAAGTTATATTCCGGGTATTTGCCCGGACCGGAAATCAGCAGATCCTCTTTCTCGTACACCAGGTCCTGACGCTTGTACTCACCCAGCTCGAAGTCTGGAGTCAGCTGAATCGCCGTGGTTGGGCACGCTTCTTCACACAGACCGCAGAAGATGCAGCGTGAGAAGTTGATGCGGAAGAACTCAGGGTACCAGCGGCCGTCTACCGTCTCTGCTTTCTGCAGAGAGATACAGCCGACCGGACACGCTACCGCACACAGGTTACAGGCAACGCAGCGCTCGGAACCGTCCGGGTCGCGCGTCAGCACGATACGGCCACGGTAGCGCGGCGGCAGATATACCGGCTCTTCCGGGTACATCCGGGTTTCGCGTTTGGCAAACGCGTGCAGGCCGATCATCCAGATACTGCGTACCTGGGTACCAAAGCCTACCAGTAATTCTTTTAAGGTCATGGTCTATAGCCCCTTATGGCTGCTGCCAGAGAATGACAGCCGCCGTTACCAACAAGTTGACGAGCGTCAGCGGCAGGCACACTTTCCAGCCGAAGGACATTACCTGGTCATAACGCGGACGCGGTAACGCTGCGCGAATCAAAATGAACATCATCATGAAGAACGCGGTTTTCAGCGCGAACCAGATGAACGGCGGTAAGAACGGGCCATGCCAGCCACCGAAGAACAGCGTTACCATCAACGCGGAAATGGTGACGATACCGATGTACTCGCCCACGAAGAACAGACCGAATTTCATACCGGAATATTCGATGTGGTAACCGTCGGCCAGTTCCTGTTCGGCTTCTGGCTGGTCAAACGGGTGACGGTGACACACCGCCACGCCCGCGATAGCAAAGGTAATAAACCCAAAGAACTGCGGGATAACGTTCCAGATGTCAGCCTGGTTATTGACGATGTCGGTCATGTTGAATGAACCGGCCTGCGCCACCACGCCCATCAGGGAGAGACCCAGGAACACTTCGTAGCTCAGCGTCTGCGCGGAAGCACGCATCGCACCCAGCAGCGAGTATTTGTTGTTACTGGACCAGCCTGCGAACAGCACCGCGTAAACCGCGAGGCCTGCCATCATCAGGAAGAACAGAATGCCGATGTTCAGGTCAGCGACCACCCAGGTCGGGCTGACCGGAACGATAGCAAACGCCAGCAGCAGCGAGGTGAAGGCGATCATCGGTGCCAGAGTAAAGATCACGCGGTCCGAGAAGCGCGGGATCCAGTCCTCTTTAAAGAACATCTTGATCATGTCCGCGACCAGCTGGAGTGAACCACCCCAGCCCACGCGGTTCGGTCCGTAACGGTTCTGGAACAGACCGAGCAGACGACGTTCACCAAAGCTCATGAACGCGCCGCAGGTGACCACCACCAGCAGGATAACAATCGCTTTCAGAATGCTCAGCAGGATGTCGATAAGATCCGGCGTTAACCAACTCATGCTTTTGCCTCCTGCAGATTATCAAGACGCGCACCCGCCAGAACCGGCGCAATGCCAGGCATACCCATCGGCAGACCCACCTGCCCTGCTGTCAGACCTTCGGAGATAATCAGCGGCAGGCTGATTGTCTGGCCGTCATAGCTAAAGGCAATGTTTGCGCCCGCGTTTACGCCAAGCTTCGCGGCATCCGCCGGGTTAAGCTTGATGTAAGGCTGAGGCATGCGGGTCTGGAAGACCGGTGAACGCTGGGACAGCTCGTCGCTACCGAACAGATGGTAGTACGGCGCGATACGCCAGTTACCTTCCTGCGCCTGGAAGCTCGCCGGTACGGCGGTGAAGAAGTCCAGACCGGTTTCGGAGGCTTCAATCAGACGCACGCCCGGATCGCCGTGACGCAGGGAGCCACCCACTTCAGCCTGGAACTTGTTCCATGCCTGCGGGGAGTTCCAGCCTGGCGCCCATGCGAATGGGATTTGCGAACGCGGCGCAGACGGCTGGTTGTTCCCTTCCATAGAGAAGGCGAACATGGTGTCTTTATCCTGCGGCTGGCGCGGTTCGTGCACGCTGATATTGGCGCGCATCGCGGTACGGCCGCTGTAACGGTGCGGTTCACGCGCCAGTTTCTGGCCGCGAATGCGGAAGCTTGCTTCAGGCGCGGCATCTTTAATGCCTGCCAGCTGAGGCAGTTTTTCCACTACCGCGTCGATAACGTGGTCGAGCTGCGTCCAGTCCACTTCACGGCTCTGCACGGTGCTGTGCAGGGAGTGCAGCCAGCGCCAGCTTTCCAGCATCACGGTGTTGCTGTCGTAGTACGCCGGGTCGTAAACCTGGAAGAAGCGCTGTGCGCGGCCTTCGTTGTTAATAACCGTACCGTCGCTTTCTGCGAAGCTTGCCGCAGAGAGCACCAGGTGCGCTTTGTCCATGATCGCGGTGCGCTGATGGTCAATGACCATCACCAGCGGCGCTTTGGAGAGCGCGGCGTCAACGCGAGCGGCAGAGGCGTGGCGATGCAGGTCGTTTTCCAGCACCACAACGGCGTCAGCGGCACCGGACTCCAGTTCGCTTAACGCTTCTTCCAGCGAGCCGCCACCGATCATGCCCAGACCGATGCTGTTTACCGCACGGGCAATCATGGTCACACCGACGTCAGCACCGCGGCCTTTCAGGGCTTTGGCAACGTTGGCTGCCGCCTGAATGATCTCCGCGCTACCGGCGTTGGTACCGGAAATAATCAGCGGTTTTTTCGCACCCGCCAGGGCCTGAACAATCACGTCAACCTTGTTTTGCAGGTCGCGATCCAGTTCAACGGCCGGCGAGCTGCTGTCCAGCGCGTGGGCAATGGCAAAGCCGAGGCGCGCCTGATCTTCAACCGGCGCGCAGTAAGTCCACGCGGCGATATCGTCCAGACGGGTGTTGTCGACGTTCGTCACAAACAGAGGATGCTTCGCGCGCTGGCCAATGTTGAGGATCGCCGCAATCTGCCAGTCAGCCACTTTCTGCGCCGCTGCCATTTCACGTGCTTTCCCCTTCACCGCCTGGCGAACCGCCAGAGCCGCGCGTGCGCCCGTCTGCGTCAGGTCTTCACCCAGCACCAGGACCGCATCATAAGATTCGATTTCGCGCAGCGCAGGGGTATGAATACCGCCTTCACGCAGCACTTTCAGTACCAGCTGCAGACGTTCCTGCTCGCCCTGAGCGATACCGGTATAGAAGTTTTCCGCTCCAACCAGCTCGCGCAGCGCAAAGTTGCTTTCGATGCTGGCACGCGGGGAGCCGATACCGATCACTTTCTTCGACTGGCGCAGAATATCTGCCGCGCCCTGCATCGCCTGCTCAGCGTTCAGGGTAATGAAGTCGTCGCCACGGCGCTGAACCGGCTGACGCGGACGGTCCTTCAGGTTCACATAGCCATAGCCGAAACGACCGCGGTCGCAGAGGAAGTAGTGGTTAACGGTACCGTTGTAACGGTTTTCGATACGACGCAGCTCGCCGTAACGCTCACCCGGGCTGGTGTTACAGCCGAGGGAACACTGCTGGCAGATGCTTGGCGCAAACTGCATGTCCCATTTACGGTTGTAACGCTCGGAGTGGGTTTTATCGGTGAATACGCCTGTCGGGCAGATTTCTACCAGGTTACCGGAGAATTCGCTTTCCAGCACGCCGTCTTCCGGACGACCGAAGTAGACGTTATCGTGCGCGCCATACACGCCCAGATCCTGACCGTCTGCGTAATCTTTGTAGTAACGCACGCAGCGGTAGCAGGCGATGCAGCGGTTCATTTCGTGAGAGATGAACGGCCCCAGGTCCTGGTTACGGTGGGTACGCTTGGTAAAGCGATAGCGACGGAAGCTGTGGCCGGTCATCACGGTCATATCCTGAAGGTGGCAGTTACCGCCCTCTTCACAGACCGGACAGTCGTGCGGGTGGTTGGTCATCAACCATTCCACAACGCTTTCGCGGAACTGTTTAGCTTCTTCGTCATCAATCGAAATAAAAGTGCCTTCGGTGGCTGGCGTCATACAGGACATCACCAGGCGACCACGCGTGTCTTCCGCGTTTTGATATTGCTTCACCGCACACTGGCGGCAAGCACCGACGCTGCCCAGCGCCGGATGCCAGCAAAAGTACGGAATATCGAGGCCAAGAGACAGACAAGCTTCCAGCAGGTTGTCCGCCCCGTTGACTTCGTATTCTTTGCCGTCTACATGAATCGTAGCCATTAGCATGCTTCCAGTTGGCTCGGTCGAAACCGAGCGTTAATCAAAATTCTTGTCGTTACCAGCGCGCTTTAAGCAGGTTCGGCTGAATCCCATTGATGGCATGGGTATTGCTGAACGGCTGCTTGATGCCTGCTTCGAACTCGTCGCGGAAATATTTGATCGCGCTCTGCAGAGGTTCGACGGCACCCGGTGCGTGGGCACAGAAGGTTTTACCCGGGCCTAAGAATCGACACAGTTGCTCAAGCGTCTCGATATCCCCAGGCTGGCCTTCACCACGTTCGATTGCACGCAGGATCTTCACGCTCCACGGCAGGCCATCACGGCACGGTGTGCACCAGCCGCAGGACTCGCGGGCGAAGAACTCTTCCAGGTTACGCACCAGCGAGACCATGCCGATCTCGTGGTCGACGGCCATCGCCAGCGCCGTACCCAGACGGCTGCCTGCTTTACCAATGCTTTCGAATTCCATTGGCAGGTCAAGATGGGCTTCGGTCAGGAAGTCGGTCCCTGCCCCACCCGGCTGCCAGGCTTTGAATTTCAGGCCATCGCGCATGCCGCCAGCGTAGTCCTCAAGAATTTCACGTGCGGTGGTACCGAACGGCAGTTCCCAGACGCCAGGATTTTTAACGCGACCAGAGAAGCCCATCAGCTTGGTACCGGCATCTTTGCTTGAGGAGATGCCCTGATACCACTCCACGCCGTTGGCGAGGATAGCCGGAACGTTACACAGGGTTTCAACGTTGTTTACGCAGGTCGGTTTACCCCATACGCCGGAGCTTGCCGGGAACGGTGGCTTGGAACGCGGGTTCGCGCGGCGGCCTTCCAGGGAGTTAATCAGCGCGGTTTCTTCACCGCAGATATAACGCCCTGCGCCGGTGTGCACGAACAGTTCAAAGTCAAAGCCGGTGCCCAGGATGTTTTTACCCAGCAGGCCCGCTTCGGTGGCTTCGGCAATCGCGCGACGCAGGTTTTCCGCTGCTTCGATGTACTCACCGCGCAGGAAGATGTAGCCACGGTACGCTTTCAGCGCAAACGCGGAGATCAGCATGCCTTCCACCAGCAGGTGCGGCAGCTGTTCCATCAGCAGGCGGTCTTTATAGGTGCCCGGCTCCATTTCATCGGCGTTACACAGCAGGTAACGGATGTTCATGGATTCGTCTTTCGGCATCAGGCTCCACTTCAGACCGGTGGAGAAGCCCGCACCGCCGCGCCCTTTCAGGCCGGAGTCTTTCACCGCGTTAACGATGTCGTCCGGCGCCATGTCGCCAAGGGCTTTACGCGCGCCGGCATAGCCGTTTTTGCTCTGGTATTCGTCGAGCCATACCGGCTGTTTGTCATCGCGCAGACGCCAGGTCAGCGGATGCGTCTCAGCAGTACGAATTACAGTTTTCATTTGTACTGCTCCAGCAGGTCAGGAATCGCTTCCGGCGTCAGATGGCTGTGAGTGTCCTCATCAATCATCATGGTCGGCCCCTTGTCGCAGTTACCCAGGCAGCAGGTTGGCAGCAGGGTAAAGCGTCCATCGAACGTGGTCTGGCCCGGCTTGATATTGAGTTTTTTCTCAATCGCAGCCTGAATACCCTGATAACCGGTAATGTGGCAGACAACGCTGTCACAGTAGCGGATCACGTGGCGGCCTACCGGCTGACGGAAGATCTGGCTGTAGAACGTGGCTACGCCCTCTACGTCACTTGCTGGAATACCCAGCACTTTCGCGATCTCATAGATCGCCCCATCCGGCACCCAACCACGCTGTTTCTGTACGATTTTCAGCGCTTCAATGGACGCCGCACGCGGGTCTTCGTAGTGGTGCATCTCGTGCTCAATCGCGGCACGTTCTGCTTCACTCAGCTCAAAAGCCTCGGTTTGTGGTTGTTGATTCTCGTGCATAATTAGCGGTCCACATCTGACATAACAAAATCGATACTACCCAGATACACAATCAGGTCGGAGACCAGACTGCCGCGGATGGCGGACGGGATCTGCTGCAGGTGCGCAAAGCTCGGCGTACGCACGCGGGTACGGTAGCTCATGGTGCTGCCGTCACTGGTCAGGTAGTAACTGTTAATACCCTTGGTCGCTTCAATCATCTGGAAGGATTCTTGCGCCGGCATGACCGGACCCCAGGAAACCTGCAAGAAGTGGGTGATCAGGGTTTCGATATGCTGCAGCGTGCGCTCTTTCGGTGGCGGCGTCGTCAGCGGGTGATCCGCCTTGAACGGGCCTTCCGGCATGTTGTTGAGGCACTGCTCAAGGATGCGCAGACTCTGGCGCAGCTCTTCCACTTTCAGCATCACGCGGGTGTAGCAGTCGGAAACACCGCCGCCCACCGGGACTTCAAAGTCGAAGTTCTCGTAGCCAGAGTAAGGACGGGCTTTACGCACGTCGAAATCAATACCGGTCGCACGCAGACCTGCACCTGTCGTACCCCACTCCAGCGCTTCTTTCGCGCCGTAGGCAGCAACGCCCTGGGAACGGCCTTTCAGGATGGTGTTACGCAGCGCGGCTTTCTCATAAGACGCCAGACGTTTTGGCATCCAGTCGAGGAATTCACGCAGCAGACGGTCCCAGCCGCGCGGCAGATCGTGTGCCACGCCGCCGATACGGAACCAGGCCGGGTGCATACGGAAACCGGTAATCGCTTCCACCAGATCGTAGATTTTCTGACGGTCGGTAAAGGCGAAGAAGACCGGGGTCATCGCGCCGACGTCCTGAATGAACGTGGAGATGTACAGCAGGTGGCTGTTGATACGGAACAGTTCTGACAGCATAACGCGAATCACGTTAACGCGATCCGGCGTAACGATACCCGCCAGTTTCTCAACGGCCAGCACGTATGGCATTTCGTTGACGCAGCCGCCGAGGTACTCGATACGATCGGTATACGGAATGTAGCTGTGCCAGGACTGACGCTCGCCCATCTTCTCAGCACCACGGTGGTGGTAGCCGATGTCCGGAACGCAGTCGACAATCTCTTCGCCATCAAGCTGGAGGATAATACGGAATGCACCGTGCGCAGACGGGTGGTTTGGACCGAGGTTGAGGAACATGAAGTCCTCGTTGTCGGTACCGCGCTTCATGCCCCAGTCTTCCGGTTTGAAGGTCAGCGCTTCCATCTCCAGATCCTGCTTGGCTTTGGTCAGCTCAAACGGATCGAATTCGGTTGCACGCGCAGGGTAGTCTTTACGCAGCGGGTGGCCGGTCCAGGTCTGCGGCATCATGATGCGCGTCAGATGCGGGTGGCCGTTGAAGGTCATGCCGAACATTTCCCAGGTTTCACGCTCATACCAGTTCGCGTTCGGGAAAAGTTTGGTGATCGTCGGCAGATGCATGTCGTTTTCAGACAATGCCACCTTGAGCATGATATCCGTATTACGGTCTATTGAGATCAGGTGGTAGAAAACGGAAAAATCCGCAGCAGGGAGACCCTGGCGGTGGGTACGCAGACGTTCATCCATGCCGTGTAAGTCAAACAGCATGACGTACGGTTTTGGCAATTTCTTAAGGAAATCGACAACTTCCAGCAATTGCTCACGCTTCACCCAAACAACGGGTACCCCGGTGCGGGTAGCCTGAACAGTAAAGGCATCCGGCCCAAAACGGTTGCGCAGTTCGCCAATGACTGGGTCATCCAGATGATCCCGGGTCTGCCAGGCGGCTTCTTGCGCGGTTAAGTCGGTCATATTGTTCACCATTGCAAATGGTCCGTGGTGACTGTTGAGCCTGGCTTCGCGCTATTTGAGTAGTGATATGCGAAGGTGTTCTCCAGGCCTACAGGCGCAAATTAAATTTCGTCAGGCGTACGCAGATTGGTGACGGCAATACGTTCACCACGTTTACGCTCGCGCTCAGACTGCATGTTCGCGCGATACACACCCTGATCGCCAACAACCCACGACAGTGGGCGACGTTCTTTACCAATAGATTCCTGCAGCAGCATCAGCGCCTGCATGTAGGCTTCCGGACGTGGCGGACAACCCGGGATGTACACATCCACTGGGATAAATTTATCTACGCCCTGCACGACGGAATAAATGTCGTACATACCGCCAGAGTTTGCACATGCGCCCATGGAGATAACCCATTTTGGCTCCAGCATCTGGTCATACAGACGCTGAATAACCGGGGCCATCTTGGTAAAGCACGTACCGGCAACCACCATCAGGTCAGCCTGACGCGGGGAAGCACGGAGTACCTCGGCCCCAAAACGCGCAACGTCATGCACCGCAGTGAATGACGTCACCATTTCAACGTAGCAGCAAGAAAGGCCAAAGTTGTAAGGCCAGATGGAGTTCTTACGACCCCAGTTGACCATATCGTGCATGGCATGTTCGAGTTTGCCCATGTACACGCTTTTATTGACTTCTTGCTCCAGGGGGTCGGTTACGATCTCCTGTTTTTGCAGGGGGTAACGGTCATTCTCACCGTTAGGATCTATGCGGGTGAGCGTATAATCCATCTTATTGCCTCGCTGTTACTGCTGACGATTAGAGATACTGTTTTCCGGGTTGATGTGTTCACGACGTGAACGCGCAGGCGTCCAGTCAAGCGCGCCAATACGCACCAGATAAACCAGACCGGCCAGTAGCACTAAAATGAAAATTGCGGCCTCGACAAAGCCCACCCAACCACTTTCGCGGATGGACGTTGACCATGCGAAAAGGTAAAGCGCTTCCACGTCGAAGATGACGAAGAACATGGCTACCAGATAGAACTTGGCAGACAGGCGTAAGCGAGCGGAACCTACTGAATCAATACCTGATTCGAAAGGTGTGTTTTTGTGCCTTGCACGGGCGCGACCGCCCAGGAACCAGCCGCCGACTAACATCAGGCAGCACAGGCCAATGGCTACAATAAGAAAGATTGCGAATGCCCAGTGATGAGCGATGACTTCTGTGGATGTTGACATACTCATTGCTTACTCATCAAAAGTGATACCAACGACACTGCTCTTGCTGGCAGATGGGCATCACATCGATTCATGGGGAGGAACAAATAACCTTACACTAACTGTCAGAAATGAGACGTAGACAGCAAAATGATGGGGTTTTTTACTCCTTTCTATAACCTATTGTCAACTTTAACAAAGGTTTCTTCACATTAAATTACATCGAGCGATTCTCATTAACATTTGGTGCCCTTTAACCCTGGTGGGTGCATGACTTTCCGTCAAATGTATGTTGTTGAATCGTGTCCGTTTCGGAAGTAAAAAAAATAACCCTCCTATTTTGACAGGATTTGCCAACGATTCCTCCCCCCAAATAGGAGTATTTTCTTGATCTGCGACACGCTTTTGTTAATTCAACATGGAAAACGGCAACATATTTCCTGTTTTTTTAACATGAGAGGGATATGGGCGAAGTTAGAACGGAAAACGGACAAGTTTTAAGCAAAAGTATTCAGCTTATTGATAAATAAGAGAGTATCCTGAAAACCCTTGCGCCATAAGCGGGTATTATTGCGTAAAAAAAGCCACTGCATGTGAAAATCACACGAGTGGCTGTTTTTTACACTTACATTTTGTTACCAGAATATTGAGCTATCGATCACTCAAAATCCCCTTCGACGATCAGGGAGTCATCCCCCCCTTCGGAGGTAACGCGCTCGAATTGCCACGGGTTATGGTAGTTTTCCATCGCCTCGAACACCACTTTGGCCAACTCGTTATGGCTGGACGAATTGTGGCAGAGCAGATACTCCGTATCCGGCAGCGCAGGAAGACCGTCGGATTTCCCCAGAACGCGCAGATCGGGGCTCATCATCTCTACCGGACGGGCCGTTACGCCCAGACCGGCCTTCACGGCGGCACGAACCGCTGGCAGCGTGGAAGCCACATACGCCAGACGCCACGGAATGTTGGCCTCATTCAGCGCCGTGAGCACCATATCGCGGAACGGGCTCGGGTCATCCAGCAAGACCAGCGGAACCGGCTCCCCTTTTTGCAGCACGTACTCGGCTGCGCAATACCAGTGTGTAGGTGATGTGCGCAGCGTCAGGCAATCAAACTGCCCGGGACGATGCGTCGTCACCACAAGGTCGACTTTGTGCTCATTTAACATCTCAACCATAAAGGCATTACGTTTTACGCTAACGTCCAGCGCAAGCTTCGGATAAACCGAACTAATACGGTTGAGAAGAAACGGCAATATAGTATCCGCTGACTCATCAGATGCACCTAACGTTAGCACCCCTTGAAGGTTGCTAAACATTAATGACATACATGCTTCATCATTAAAGCGAAGAATTTTCCTGGCATAACCCAGTAGCTGAATACCGTGTTCCGTTAAGAGCTTATTACGCCCGTGACGTGCAAAAAGCTCTTTACCAACCAGTTGCTCCAGCCGCTGCATTTGCTGGCTAACGGCGGACTGAGTTCGGCAAACGGCGGCAGCAGCTGCTGCAAAAGTGTTGAGATCGGCGACCGCAACAAACGTTCTCAGCAGATCGAGGTCGAGATTCATTATCGGACGATTTGCATTTATCATATCTATTCACTTTCAGGTTGCTCGTGCGGAGCTGCCCGGGTTGAAGCTGTGTGTAACAGTTAAGCAATTCCCTCTGAAGGTTTTCCCTCGCATCCCGGCCCGGCAGACTGCCTGACAGATAGTTATTGTGCTGCTTTATATCAACAGTCAGAAAGCACGTTTCATGACGTTATTTTTATTCTCTTAAACGTTCAGGATATTTAGATGTTCGCAGGTTTATGTAAATTACATTAAAGGTATAACACCTTTTCTGCCATCTTTATCGCAGCGCTGTCAACGTAGCAGGAGATGTGCGACACATTCCAGCCAGAGATAACTCCAACAATAACAATCAATTAATTCGAAAAGTCAGTGCCAGATATACAAAATTTTTGCATCTGTCCTCTGCTTTCCTGAAAGACATCTTAACCCAAATCCACTTTATTTATAAGTCTTATTGCAATATTGAGGATTAAAGAAGAATGTTAAGCTTCTAAACTAATTTTATTAAAATTAACTAAAGTTGCATTTTATAGGTTAATAATAAATAAATTTTAATTTAGATTAAGACCATTCATTAATGGCACTTAACATTAATTTCACATGAGTAACTTTTAGCCACATTATGCTTTTACAGGAACATTTATCAAGCATTCAGGTTTTACGAAAAGTCACGCAGGGTGATTGCTACCGTTGTCAGGTTCAACACTTATTTTTACCAGCACAATATACAGAATTCTGACAAATGAATAGCACATTTAACCTATCATCGTGCCATGCGCACAACTTTAAGACAGTAAAAAAGCTAACGCACAGCGAAAAAGATTTATCAAAATTTTGCTCCAGGCACAAAATCTTCTACTGCACACCCTTCAAAACGAAGCGAGGGGGGAGTACATTATTCCGTGCTGACTTCCACGGCAGGGAGCGGCAATAATAGCGAAAAGGTTAAAGGTTCATGTCCCCTATCGAAAAATCCAGCAAGCTAGATAACGTCTGTTATGACATCCGCGGCCCGGTTCTGAAAGAGGCAAAACGCCTTGAAGAGGAAGGCAATAAGGTTCTGAAACTCAACATTGGTAACCCTGCGCCATTTGGTTTTGAAGCGCCGGATGAAATTCTGGTTGATGTGATCCGCAACCTTCCAACTGCACAAGGCTATTGCGATTCAAAAGGACTTTACTCCGCACGTAAAGCCATCATGCAGCACTACCAGGCACGCGGTATGCGCGATGTTACCGTTGAAGATATCTATATCGGCAACGGCGTTTCCGAACTGATCGTGCAGGCGATGCAGGCGCTGCTGAACAGCGGGGACGAAATGCTGGTGCCCGCGCCGGACTATCCGCTGTGGACGGCTGCCGTATCACTGTCGAGCGGGAAAGCCGTGCACTATCTGTGCGACGAGTCCTCCGACTGGTTCCCGGACCTCGATGATATTCGCGCAAAAATCACGCCCCGCACGCGCGGCATCGTGATCATTAACCCGAACAACCCGACGGGTGCAGTGTACTCAAAAGAGCTGCTGATGGAGATCGTCGAGCTCGCCCGCCAGCACAACCTGATCATCTTTGCCGACGAAATTTACGACAAGATCCTGTACGACGCGGCACAGCACCACTCAATCGCTGCGCTGGCACCGGATCTGCTGACCGTCACCTTTAACGGCCTGTCTAAAACCTACCGCGTGGCCGGTTTCCGTCAGGGCTGGATGGTACTGAACGGCCCGAAAAAGCACGCCAAAGGCTATATCGAAGGGCTGGAGATGCTGGCCTCGATGCGTTTATGCGCCAACGTGCCGGCGCAGCACGCAATCCAGACGGCGCTGGGTGGTTATCAGAGCATTAGCGAGTTCATCGTTCCCGGTGGTCGCCTGTACGAACAGCGCAACCGCGCGTGGGAGCTGATCAACGATATCCCAGGCGTCTCCTGCGTGAAGCCGAATGGCGCGCTCTATATGTTCCCGAAAATTGACGCGAAGCGCTTTAATATTCACGACGACCAGAAAATGGTGCTCGATTTCCTGCTTCAGGAAAAAGTGCTGCTGGTTCAGGGGACGGCGTTTAACTGGCCGTGGCCGGATCACGTGCGCATCGTGACGCTGCCGCGCGAAGATGACCTCGAAATGGCCATCAGCCGCTTCGGGCGCTTCCTCTCCGGATACCATCAGTAATCTTAAAATCAGGCTACTTCGGTAGCCTGATTTGCATCTTCCCTCCCCTCCCCGCACAATGAACGCCTGTCGCAGTGAAGACAAAAGGTAACCTATGAGTCAGAGTCATTTCTTCGCCCACCTCTCCCGCCTGAAACTCATCAACCGCTGGCCGCTGATGCGCAACGTGCGCACTGAGAACGTGTCAGAGCACAGTCTGCAGGTTGCCATGGTTGCTCATGCGCTCGCCGCCATTAAAAACCGCAAATTCAACGGCCAGGTTAATCCAGAGCGCATCGCCCTGCTGGCGATGTACCACGATGCGTCAGAAGTGCTGACCGGCGACCTGCCCACGCCGGTGAAATATTTCAACTCGCAAATTGCGCAGGAATATAAGGCCATCGAGAAAATTGCCCAGCAGAAGCTGATTGACATGGTGCCGGATGAGTTGCGCGACATTTTTGAGCCGCTCATCGATGAGCATCAGTACACGGAAGATGAAAAGTCTCTGGTCAAGCAGGCCGACGCGCTCTGCGCCTATCTGAAGTGTCTGGAAGAGCTGTCCGCGGGGAATAACGAATTTTTACTGGCGAAAACGCGTCTGGAAAAAACGCTGGAATCCCGCCGCAGCGAAGAGATGGACTATTTTATGCAGGTGTTTGTGCCAAGCTTCCATCTGTCGCTGGATGAGATTAGCCAGGATTCACCGTTATAATCTGTTTGCCCAGCGGCGCTGCGCTTGCAGGGCCTTCGGGTAGTAGGCCGGGTAAGGCGCAGCCGCCGCCCGGCAAAATTATCAGAACGGGAACAGGACCGGTATCAATACCACGCACACCACCATCACCAGCACGGTGAACGGCACGCCCAGCTTCACGAAATCACTGAACTTATAATTCCCGGGCCCCAGCACCAGCGTATTCACCGGTGAAGAGACCGGCGTCATAAATGCCGCGGAGGCCGCCATTGCGACCATCATCGCAAAGGGATACGGCGACACGCCCATGGATTTGGCCATCGCCAGCGCAATCGGCGCCATCAGTACCGCCGTCGCGGTATTCGAGATAAACAGACCGATGGTGGCGCACATGATGAACAGACAGACCAGCATCATGTACGGCCCATACCCGCCGCCAACGTCCATTAAGCCTTTAACAATCAGATCCACCCCGCCGGTTTTTTGCAGCGCCAGGGCAAAAGGCATCATCCCGACAATGAGGATAATGCTCGGCCAGTGAATGGCTTTATAGGCGCTTTCGGCGTCAATGCAGCGGAATTTGCCCATCAGAAGGCAGGCGATAATAGCCGCGACCGGATTGGGGATTTCATCGGTCAGCATCAGCGCCACCATCAGCACCAGACAAAAAATCGCGTGGGGCGCCTGGCTGTGCGCAGGCGACGCGTCGCTCTCCTCGACAGGCATGTTGAGCACCACAAAATCGCGCCCTTTTTGCCCGAGCTGGCTAATCAGCTTCCAGTTACCGACAACCAGGAAGATATCGCCCAGCAGGATCGGCTCATCCACCACCGCCCCTTCCATCGCTACGCCATCGCGCTTCAGCCCCACGACATTAAGGCCATAACGGGTTCGGAATCCCATTTCCCGCACGGTTTTACCCAGCAATTCCGATTCCGGGATCAGCGATACTTCGGCCATGCCGACATCCAGCGCCTGATCGGAGAAATACTCCCCGCGCAGCACCATCGGTTCCAGCAGCTGTTCGCTGCAAAACTCGCGCAGATCCACGTCCGCGGTGGACATATCAATCAGCAGGACATCCCGCGCGCGGAATTCCGACACCCCGTTAACGTTGACAATCACCCGGCGAAAACGACGCCAGCGCTCAACGCCGATCACGTTCGCGCCATAGCGCTCACGCAGCTTCAGGTCGTCAAGACGCTGTCCCACCATCGGCGAGCCGGGACGAATAGCCAGACGGCGCGCGCGCCCGGTGAGACGGTACTCTTTAATCAGATCGCGGAAGGTGCGTCGCTTCCATCCTTCTTTATTTTTGTCCTGTTTTTCACCTTTCAGGGCAAACCGGGTCAGCAGCATGTAGACCACGCCCAACACCAGAATGACCAGCCCAAGCGGGGTGACGCTGAAAAAACTGAAGCCCTGGAATCCTTCCCGGATCAGCTCGCTGTTGACGACCAGGTTCGGCGGCGTTGCTACCAGCGTCATCATTCCGCTGATCAAACCGGCAAAACTCAAGGGCATCATCAGGCGCGACGGCGAGATCTGCATCCGCATGGAGACGCTCAGCACCACCGGGATAAAGATGGCGACCACGCCCGTTGAGCTCATAAACGCTCCCAGCCCGGCGACGGTCACCATCAGGTAGATCAGCATTTTGGTTTCGCTGCTGCCCGCCACCTTCACCAGCCACGACCCCATGATGGTCGCCACGCCGGTACGCACCAGCCCATCACCAATAATAAACAGGGCGGCAATCAGGATAACGTTAGGATCGCTAAACCCGGAGAAGGCTTCCGGCAGCGTGAGCGTACCGCTCAGCACAAACGCGACGATGACAAACAAGGCGACGGCGTCCATGCGTACCTTGCCCGTTGCAAAAAGAAGGATGGCGATTAAAAGCAGGCTCAGGACCCAAATCAGTTCACCGTTCACAACATGTCCTTGTCAGTGGGAGATGAGGAATTTTGCCATAAAAAAGCCCCAGCAATGTGGGGCTATATCATGTGATTACATTTTTAGCGAGACGGTTACAACCCCGTCAGAGGCTTTCGAAACAGCCAGCGCCGTCAGTGAATCCAGCACAAAGTCTGCCTCCTCCAGGCGGGGAGATCCCGCCGGAACATTCACCGCAATAACGTGGCTTCCGGCGTTCAGCCCGGCCAGTACGCCAGCGGCCGCGTCTTCCACCACCACGCACTCTTCAGGGGCGAGGCCCAGCAGTTCAGCGCCCAGTAAAAACGCGTCGGGCTCCGGTTTACCGCGCTTTACGAGCTCCGCCGTGATAAACACTTCTGGCGTCGGCAGACCAGCCGCCTTGTGACGGGCGTGGGCGACGGGAATGGAGCCTGAGGTAACGATAGCCCACGGGATCTGCGCTTCGTTCAGATGCTCAAGCAGCTCGCGCGCGCCCGGTAAGGCTGTGATGCCGTCCGTATCCGTGGCTTCAATATGTTCCAGGTATTTGAACTCCGCCTGAATTTCGTCCTCAGAGCGTCCGGCCAGGAAGTGCCGTAGCGAGGTGATGGCCTGTTTGCCATGGATAAAATTCAGCACGTCCTGATGGTCGATGCCATGTCTGTCAGCCCAATGGCACCAGGAACGCTCCACAACCGGCAGCGAATCCACCAGCGTACCGTCCAGATCAAACAGAAAACCTCTACACTGCACACGCACCTCCGTCAGGCATTAATGATTTGTTGAATTTCGTTGCTGCTTAAATGGTACTGACGCGGGCAGGCGTGCCACGCGCTTAGCATTCGCTGATATTTATCCCACATAGGGGTCTGCGCGTTGAAGCCGTGGGTGCCCGCGTCAAAGTGGGTATAGCGCCCTTCTGTATTCACCATAAAGCGAACATAGCTCAGATAACGCGCTTCCGTTGCGGCATCAAAGCCTAAGAAGGTCACGCGGCGCTCGTCGATGGACTGCTGATCTTTGAGATTCGTCCAGGACACGTGCAGGGCGTGATACATCTCCATAATGTCGATCACGATGCGACAGGTTTCTTCTTTCAGCTCGCCAAACTCGCGGTCCAGTTCGCGCATTTGCAAACCAAAACCGCGTTCGACGATGGTTTGCAGGCGGCTGTAGCGCGCAGCGTTATCGGGATCAAGCATAGTCATCATCTTGTACTGGTTGGACAAAATCAGACGTTGAGCATGGGTCATTTCCATCTTTCGACTCCTGTAGCGCATTGCACTTAAAAAAAAGACACGGTAACTGATTGTTACTGTGCCTTCTTTTCGTCGTCGTTTCGATGATCAATCACAAATCATCGAGGAATGTTTTATCCAGTTGCTTAAAAGCGCGCTTTAACGTGTCCGCCAGCGCCTGGTAGTCCGGCTTGCCTTCGACCGGGGCGAGCGCCTGTCCGGCCTCCTCCAGTTTTCCGCGCACTTCATAAAACCAGTGTAAAATAGAAGGGGGAAGCGGAGTGATGGAGCGTTTACCTAACCACCACAGGCCCTGCATCGGCAGGCTTAAGGCGAAGAGCGCCGTCGCGACTGCAGGACCAAGCTGCCCGCCCAACGCAATCTGCCAGCACAGCGTAAAGACAGCGACAGGCGGCATAAAGCGAATCGCATAGCGCGTAGCGCGGATGGTGCGATTCTCAATGAACATTGGCGCAAGGCGCTTTTCCATCGGCCACGTCTTTGCGTAATGCTGTCCCCGACGAAACAGACTAAAGAAATTTACGGACGGGTTCTCTGGTGTCGACATGGCTGTACCTCAACTTCACATATAAAAATTAAAATTTTCGTGCAAAACCACAACAAGCTATGACAACGTTCAAAATATTTTGTCATCTCTACCCCGTATCGGGTATCCTGTGCCAGCCTGATAGGGCCTTAGACGAGAATCATTAACTCGTCAAATTATTGCATATTATGCCATTGGCTGAAAATTGTGCAAAATGGCATAAAATCATAGTTATTTCTTCCATCATGCCACAATGTTCGTTTGGCATGATGTTAATCATAAATGTCTGAGTCCTCATGCGTTACGCTGTTAGACTCACTGACGTTTTTTTAGCCACGTATCAATAATAGGTACTTCCATGTCGAGTAAGTTAGTACTGGTTCTGAACTGCGGTAGCTCCTCACTGAAATTCGCCATCATCGATGCGCTCAACGGTGACGAATACCTCTCTGGTTTGGCCGAATGTTTCCATCTGCCTGAAGCACGTATCAAGTGGAAGATGGACGGCAGCAAACAAGAAGCGGCTTTAGGTGCAGGCGCCGCTCACAGTGAAGCGCTGAACTTTATCGTTAACACTATTCTGGCACAAAAACCAGAACTGTCTGCTCAGCTGACTGCGATTGGTCACCGTATCGTCCACGGCGGCGAAAAATACACCAGCTCCGTCGTGATCGACGAATCTGTGATCCAGGGCATCAAGGACTCTGCGTCCTTCGCACCGCTGCACAACCCGGCTCACCTGATCGGTATCGCTGAAGCGCTGAAATCCTTCCCGAATCTGAAAGACAAAAACGTGGCCGTATTCGACACCGCGTTCCATCAGACCATGCCGGAAGAGTCTTACCTCTATGCCCTGCCATACAGCCTGTACAAAGAACACGGCGTACGTCGCTACGGCGCGCACGGCACCAGCCACTTCTATGTGACTCAGGAAGCCGCAAAAGTTCTGAACAAGCCGGTTGAAGAACTGAACATCATCACCTGCCACCTGGGCAACGGTGGTTCTGTTTCTGCTATCCGCAACGGTAAATGTGTTGATACTTCCATGGGTCTGACCCCGCTGGAAGGTCTGGTGATGGGTACCCGTTCCGGTGACATCGACCCGGCGATCATCTTCCACCTGCACGACACCCTGGGCATGAGCGTTGACCAGATCAACAAAATGCTGACCAAAGAGTCTGGCCTGCTGGGTCTGACCGAAGTCACCAGCGACTGCCGTTACGTTGAAGACAACTACGCAGAGAAAGAAGACGCTAAACGTGCAATGGACGTTTACTGCCACCGTCTGGCGAAGTACATCGGCTCTTACACAGCGCTGATGGACGGTCGTCTGGACGCGGTTATCTTCACCGGTGGTATCGGTGAGAACGCGGCAATGGTTCGTGAACTGTCCCTGGGCAAACTGGGCGTTCTGGGCTTCGACGTTGATCACGAGCGTAACCTGGCTGCCCGCTTCGGCAAGTCTGGCTTCATCAACAAAGAAGGCACCCGCCCTGCTCTCGTTATCCCAACTAACGAAGAACTGGTCATTGCGCAAGACGCGCACCGCCTGACTGCCTGATTCCACACCGCCAGCAATGCTGGCGGTGCTGTTTTGTAACCCGCCCAATTGCGGCGGTAACGAAAGAGGATAAACCGTGTCCCGTACTATTATGCTGATCCCTACCGGAACCAGCGTCGGCCTGACCAGCGTCAGCCTTGGCGTTATCCGTGCTATGGAACGCAAAGGCGTTCGTCTGAGCGTCTTTAAGCCAATCGCCCAGCCACGTGCTGGTGGCGATGCGCCAGACCAGACCACCACCATCGTTCGCAAGAACTCCAATCTGCCAGCGGCTGAACCGCTGAAGATGAGCCACGTTGAGTCTCTGCTGTCCAGCAACCAGAAAGACGTGCTGATGGAAGAGATCATCGCTAACTATCATGCTAACGCGCAAGACGCGGAAGTGGTGCTGGTTGAAGGTCTGGTCCCGACGCGCAAACACCAGTTTGCCCAGTCTCTGAACTTTGAAATCGCGAAAACCCTGAACGCAGAGATCGTTTTCGTGATGTCTCAGGGCACCGACACCCCAGAGCAGCTGAACGAGCGTATCGAACTGACGCGCAGCAGCTTCGGCGGCGCGAAAAATACCAACATCACCGGCGTGATCGTGAACAAGCTGAACGCACCGGTGGATGAGCAGGGACGTACTCGCCCTGACCTGTCCGAGATTTTCGACGACTCTTCCAAAGCGAAAGTCATCAAAGTTGACCCGGCTAAGCTGCAGGAATCCAGCCCTCTGCCAGTACTGGGCGCGGTGCCATGGAGCTTCGATCTGATTGCAACCCGTGCAATCGATATGGCGCGTCACCTGAACGCTACCATCGTTAACGAAGGCGACATCAACACCCGCCGCGTGAAGTCCGTGACCTTCTGTGCGCGCAGCATTCCGCACATGCTGGAACACTTCCGCGCAGGTTCCCTGCTGGTAACCTCCGCAGACCGTCCTGACGTACTGGTTGCCGCCTGCCTGGCCGCGATGAACGGCGTGGAAATCGGTGCGATCCTGCTGACCGGTGCCTACGAGATGGACCCACGCGTCAGCAAGCTGTGCGAACGCGCGTTTGCGACCGGCCTGCCGGTCTTCATGGTGAATACCAACACCTGGCAGACCTCCCTGAGCCTGCAGAGCTTCAACCTGGAAGTGCCGGTTGATGACCACGAGCGTATCGAGAAAGTTCAGGAATACGTTGCGGGCTACATCAACGCAGACTGGATCGAATCCCTGACTGCAACCTCCGAGCGCAGCCGCCGCCTGTCTCCTCCAGCATTCCGTTATCAGCTGACCGAGCTGGCGCGTAAAGCGGGCAAACGCGTTGTTCTGCCAGAAGGCGACGAACCACGTACCGTTAAAGCGGCTGCTATCTGTGCAGAGCGCGGCATCGCGACCTGTGTGCTGCTGGGTAACCCGGATGAGATCACCCGCGTTGCGGCGTCTCAGGGCGTTGAGCTGGGCGCTGGCATCGAAATCGTTGACCCTGAAGTGGTTCGCGAGAGCTACGTTGCTCGTCTGGTTGAGCTGCGTAAGAGCAAGGGCATGACCGAAGCCGTTGCGCGCGAACAGCTGGAAGACAACGTGGTGCTGGGCACGCTGATGCTTGAGCAGGACGAAGTTGACGGTCTGGTTTCCGGTGCGGTTCACACCACGGCGAACACCATCCGTCCACCGCTGCAGCTGATCAAAACCGCGCCAGGCAGCTCTCTGGTTTCTTCCGTGTTCTTCATGCTGCTGCCTGAACAGGTTTACGTTTACGGCGACTGCGCGATCAACCCGGATCCAACCGCAGAACAGCTGGCAGAAATCGCTATCCAGTCCGCGGACTCCGCGATTGCCTTCGGTATCGAACCGCGCGTAGCAATGCTCTCCTACTCCACCGGTACCTCTGGTGCTGGTAGCGACGTAGAGAAAGTACGTGAAGCGACCCGTCTGGCGCAGGAAAAACGTCCTGACCTGATGATCGACGGCCCGCTGCAGTACGACGCCGCCGTGATGGCCGACGTAGCGAAATCCAAAGCGCCGAACTCGCCGGTTGCAGGTCGCGCTACCGTGTTCATCTTCCCGGATCTGAACACCGGTAACACCACCTATAAAGCGGTGCAGCGTTCAGCAGACCTGATCTCCATCGGGCCAATGCTGCAGGGCATGCGCAAACCTGTGAACGACCTGTCTCGTGGCGCGCTGGTTGACGATATCGTCTACACCATCGCGCTGACCGCGATCCAGTCTTCGCAGCAGCAGTAATGTTAAAAAGCCCGGTGGCGCCAGCGCTTACCGGGCAACAAAAAGGCGACCACTTAACGGGTCGCCTTTTTTATTTACAGCAGCTCTCGCGCCGCCGATACAATGTCATGTGCCGTCAGGCCATACTCCTTCTGCAGGAAATCCTGTGTCCCCACCTGGCCGTAACGCTCCTTGACGCCCACCCGCCGCATCGGTACCGGGCAGGTTTCCACCAGCACCTCCGCCACCGCCGATCCCAGGCCGTTGTGAATACTGTGGTTTTCACAGGTGACGATGCGACCGGTTTTCTCGGCGTAGTTTTTCACCAGCATCCGGTCGATGGGCTTCAGGGTAAACATGTCGATGACCGCCGCGCTGACCCCCTCCTGCTCAAGCTGGCGCGCCGCTTCCAGCGCTTCTGCCACCATGATGCCGTTGGCAATCAGGGTTATATCGGTTCCTTCGCGCAGCACGTTGCCTTTACCAATGGTGAAGGTTGACTCCGGCGCATACACGCTCGGCGCCTGCTTACGGATGGTGCGTACCCAGTAGAAGCCTTCGAGGTCGATAAGCTGGCGCAGCACGTCCTCAAACATCACCGCGTCGGTCACCTCCAGCACCACCGAATGCGCCAGACCGCGTACGATGCCCATATCCTCAAACGACATATGCGTTCCGCCGTTGTGGCAGGCCGTCACGCCCGCATCCGAGGCAATCACCTTCACGTTGTTGCGCTGATAGTCCAGGGACATAAACAGCTGGTCGAAGCAGCGACGGCTGGCAAACGCGGTGAAGGTATGAACGAACGGTATACGCCCGGTAAGCGACAGCCCCGCCGCGGTGCCGATGACGTTGGCCTCCATAATGCCGCAGTTAATCACGTGCTGCGGATAATCACGCGCCACGCCGTCCATCGCCATCGAGCTCATCAGATCCGCTTCCAGGGCGATAATCTCGCTTCCCGCCTCAATCTGCTTTGCCACAAAGCCCGCGTAGACCTTACGCATCTCAACGGCGTCTTTCTCTCCTGCCGGTGCAACCTTAATCATGTGAAGCCTCCAGTTGGCGAATCGTCTCGTTGAGGGCCGCTTTGCTCTCCGCGGTCAACCGCAGGTGGTGCGAGTTGCTGAGCTGTTCCAGGTACGGCACCCCCTGCCCTTTGATGCTGTCGAGGATGACGACTATCGGACGCGCGTCGGCAGCCGGGACCCGCGACGTCACCGCCAGCAGTCCCGGGATGTCGTCGCCCTTCACCGTCGCCACGTCAAAGCCAAAGGCGCGGAATTTCCCCTCCAGGTCGAACGCGCTGATGATTTCGTCCAGCTCGCCGTCGAGCTGCTGTTTGTTCCAGTCCACGAACACCGTCAGGTTGTTAAGGCGATGATGAGCGATAAACTGGAAGGCTTCCCAGCACTGCCCCTCGTTCAGCTCGCCGTCACCGACAATGCAGAAGACCCGATTCGGTCGCCCCGCCAGCCTGTGCGAGAGCGCCATACCGCCGGCAATTGAGATCCCCTGCCCCAGCGAACCGGTGGTGGCGTCCACACCGCGCGTTTTCAGACGGTCCGGGTGGCTTGGCAGGCGCGTGCCGTTCTGGTTCAGGGTGCTCAGCTCTTCCACAGGGAAGTAGCCCTTGATCGCCAGCGTGCTGTAGAGCGCCGGGCCCGCATGGCCTTTCGACAGAACAAAATAGTCTCGCTCCGGCCAGTCCGGATCCGCCGGGTCGATTTTCATCACCGCACCGTACAGCACGGCCAGGGTTTCAACCACCGACATACTGCCGCCATAGTGTCCAAAGCCCAGCTGCGTCAGGGATTTCAGCGTCTCAAGACGGATCTGACGCGCGAGTTCGGTTATCTCTTTCTCATTCATGATTTGGCTCCGGTGTTTTCCTGCGCGTTACCGCCCGCAGGTTTGTTTTTCGCGAAGATGTTGTACGCCACCAGCAGCGCGAACAACGCCACAACCAGTCCGGTGATGGCAAGCGGCGACAGGAAGCGCGCCAGGTTGCCGAGCACAATCCCGACCGCGCCAAAGTCGGCGTCCGAGAAGGTAGTGTTGGCAAAGCCAATGGCGCCCAGCACCGGCAGCAGCAGAACCGGCAGGAAGGTGATCAGCAGGCCGTTAGCAAAGGCGCCAATCATTGCCCCGCGGCGTCCGCCGGTGGCGTTACCGAACACGCCCGCCGTTGCGCCGGTGAAGAAGTGCGGCACGACGCCCGGGAGGATCAGCACCCAGCTAAACTGACCGCAGATGAACAACCCTACAATCCCGCCGAGGAAGCTGAACAGGAAGCCAATCAGCACCGCGTTTGGCGCATAGGGATACACCACCGGGCAGTCCAGCGCAGGACGGGCGTTCGGCACCAGTTTTTCCGAGAAGCCGGTAAAGGCCGGAACGATCTCCGCCAGAATCAGGCGCACGCCCTGCAGGATGATGAACACGCCCGCCGCGAAGGTGATCGCCATGATGATGGCGTAGACCAGGTAGTTCTGACCGCCGCTGAAGGTAGCCTCCACGTACTCACGTCCGGCGCTCACCGCCATGATCAGGTAGATAATCATCATGGTCAGGGAGATCGAGATCGAGCTGTCGCGCAGGAAGCTCAGGTTCTTCGGCAGGTTCATCTCTTCGGTTGAGCGAGAGCCTTTGCCGACCTTGCTGCCAATCCAGCCGGACAGCACGTAGCCCAGCGTGCCAAAGTGGCCGAATGCAATCTCATCGTTGCCGGTAATGCGCTTCATGTAGCGCTGGGCAATCGCCGGGAAGAAGGCCATGATCAGGCCGAGGATCAGCGAGCCGGTAAAGACCAGCCCCACGCCCTCAAAGCCCGCTACCGTCAGGATCACGCCAATCATGCACGCCATATAAAACGTGTGGTGCCCGGTCAGGAAGATGTACTTCAGGCGGGTAAAGCGCGCGACGATAATATTCGCCACCATGCCGAAGGCCATAATAAGCGCGGTCGCTGCACCGTATTTTTCCAGCGCAATTGACACAATCGCTTCATTGTTTGGAATAATGCCCTGAATCGTAAAGGCGTGCTCAAACATACCGCCCAAAGGATTTAATGACCCCACCAGCACCGTGGCGCCGCCGCCCAGCACAATAAAGCCGAGAATGGTTTTAATCGTCCCTTTCACCACGTCCGAAAACGCTTTTTTCTGCGCAACCAGACCAATTAGCGCAATTAAACCGACCAGCACCGAAGGGACTTTTAAAATATCAACAACGAAATTCAGCGTTTCAAGGATAAACATATCCACCTCGCCTTATCAGGGTTATTGTCTTTCGAACCAGGCGCGCAGCTGCGCTTCAAGTTCGTTGATGTCGATGATGTTGTTAATCACCACCAGCTGGCTTTCCGGCACGCTGGCGCTGGCCGCAATGTCTTTTGCCATCACGAACAGATCGGCCGCGCCCGGCGTGGCCGAGGAGAGATCGGAATGTTCAACCTCAGCCTCAACCTCCAGCTTTTTAAGCACCTTTTTAATATTCATTTCGACCATAAAACTGCTGCCCAGGCCGGAGCCGCAAATAGCCATGATTTTCATTGTTGTCCCCTTATTTTGAGTAGAGCACGCCCCATCACGCTGTCGCGTAATGTTGTGAATAATCGGATTAAAGAATTAAATCAGAAGCGGTCAATAACCGTTTTAATTTCCTCCAGGGTATTCGCCTGATGCAGTTTCTCCATATCCTCGTCGCTGGAAAATAATTCTGCGAGTGCGGATATCATTTCGATATGGCTATGTTTATCCGGTGCCGCGAGCATAATAATGACATCGACAGGGTCAAACTCACCGGCACCAAACGAGACGCCCTGTTTTAGTTTTAATAAAGACAACCCCAGTCCTTTGGCGCCTTCCTCCGGCCGCGCGTGCGGCATCGCCAGCCCTGGTGCCAGCACATAATAGGGTCCTAACGTGTGGTGCTGCTGGATGATGGCCGTGACGTATTCAGGCTCAATCACCTGCAAATCCAGAAGCGGCTTCGCGCACAGCTCCAGCGCCTGCGGCCAGTTTTCCACGCTGTCCTGCAGCGTGATGGTTGTATCATATATCCATTTTTTGAGCACTTTTCACTCCCGCTACACGCTAAAGATGAGCAAACTTTATTCAACACATCGCTGAATGACTGCGATCGCGATCACAAAGATAGCGCTACCAACCGTTAACATGCAGAAATGTGATAGCGCTATCAAATTGCGATCACGGTGCTAAATCACAGCAAAAAAAGGGATTTAAGGCGTATACTGCCTGTCACGTGAAGCGAAGGAAATGAAGAACGCGTCTGGTCAGCAGGAAGGTGTATGTCTCTAACCCGAAAACGGCGCAGTACCGGTAAAGTGACACTCGCCGATGTCGCACAGCTTGCCGGTGTGGGCACGATGACCGTGTCCCGTGCACTCCGCACGCCCGAACAGGTTTCCGATAAACTACGTGAAAAAATTGAAGCTGCCGTGCAGGAGCTGGGTTATATGCCTAATCTTGCCGCCAGCGCGCTGGCCTCGGCGTCGTCATGGACGATAGCCATGGTGGTGCCTAACCTCTCCGAAGCCGGATGCTCGGAGATGTTCGCCGGACTACAGCAGGTGCTACAGCCTGCCGGGTATCAGATCATGCTGGCTGAATCCCAGCATCGCCTGGAGCAGGAGGAGAAATTGCTGGAGACGCTGCTGGCATCGAATATTGCCGCCGCAATCCTGCTCAGCGTTGAACATACCGACACCGTTCGCCACTGGCTGAAAAACGCCTCCATTCCGGTGATGGAGATGGGGGCCATGCGCGCCGACCCGATTGATATGAATATCGGGATTGATAACGTAGCGGCCATGTATGAACTCACGGAAATGGTGATTAAGCGCGGCTATCAAAATATTGGCCTGCTGTGCGCCAACCAGGAGCAGTGGATTTTCCAGCAGCATTTGCAGGGCTGGTACAAAGCCATGCTTCGCCACCATATGTCGCCGAACCGGGTTATTAACGCGGCGATGCCGCCGAGCTTCTCGACCGGCGCGGCACAGCTGCCAGAATTCCTGCTGGCGTGGCCGGAGCTGGATGCGCTGGTATGCGTCTCTGACGAGCTGGCCTGCGGCGCGCTGTACGAGTGCCAGCGCAGGCGAATCAAGGTGCCGGACGATCTGGCGGTGGTAGGCTTTGGCGATAGCGACGTGAGCCGCGTCTGTCAGCCGCCGCTGACGACGATGGCGGTGCCGCATCGTAAGATTGGAATTGAAGCCGGGAAAGCGCTACTGGAGCGTCTGAATGACGGGGACTGGCGCGATCAAAAGCCCATCGCGTCCAGTCTGTGTCTGAGAGAGAGTTGCTGACGCTTACTCAGCTTCTTCCTCTTTCTCTGATTTGGTCGATTCGTTTTTGGCGTTGCGGGTCATCCACAGCGCCAGCGCTTTTAACGAATCCGGCGTGAACTCGTCGCAGCGCGCGGTGACCTCTTCCGGCGTCATCCAGCTGACTTCACTCACCTCTTCTTCCTGCAGAGCGAACGGGCCGTGGGAGACGCAGCTAAACAGCCCGCCCCAGACGCGGCAGTTTTCGTCTTCGAAATAGAACTGACCGTGCTCGGCAAACGGCACACCGGCGATGCCTAACTCTTCTTCTGCTTCGCGACGTGCGGAATCCAGCAGCACTTCATCTGCCTGAACAACACCGCCAGCGGTGGCATCCAGCATACCCGGGAGAAAATCTTTGGTGTCCGTGCGGCGCTGGACCAGAATTTTGCCCATACCGTCGTGCACAACGATGTATGTTGCGCGGTGGCGCAGACGCTCCGCACGCATTTGTTCGCGGCTGGCCTGCGCGATCACTTCATTCTCTTCGCTGACAATGTCAACCCACTCTGTACTTGCCAAATGACTCTGCTCCACCATCGGGAAACCTTCTCTTCTAAGCGCTCTTTCGGCGCGTTTGCAGTTGAGGTGTAACTTACGGATTAATCGCTACCTGCGCAATAACTTGCTGATCATTAAGTGCGATAACGCTCAGGGTATTTCCATCCAGCATGCCATAGCTCGCAGGATAACCGCCTTTCGGTATGCTGACCGAACCCGGATTGAAGTGATAAATCTCACCGCGTTTTTCAGCAACCGGAATATGAGTATGACCGTAAACCAGGACATCGCCAGCCGCGAGCGCCGGGAGATTATCCGGGCTAAAAAGATGCCCGTGCGTCAGGAACAGGCGGCTTTGTTCCAGCAGCACCTGTTGCCATGGCGCGGTAAGGGGAAAATGCAGCAGCATCTGGTCCACCTCGCTGTCGCAGTTGCCGCGAACGGCAATGATGCGCGAGGCGTACGGGTTGAGCTTTTCCGCGACCTGCGCCGGGGCGTAGCCCTCCGGCAGCGCGTTGCGCGGGCCGTGGTTGAGGACATCCCCCAGAATAATCAGCCACTGCGCGCCGCTTTGTGCAAACAGGGAAAGAACACGCTCGGTAGCGGGCAGCGATCCATGGATATCCGACGCAAACATCAGTTTCATCAGTCACTCCTCGGGAAAACAGACTGCCCCCATCATACCTGAAGCGTCAGGGCTTATCAGCCCGCGCGCCTGGCAGATAGTGCCACATAGCGCTGCACGGAGGCGCGTTGCCACTGAAACGCGGCATAATCCACCAGCAGCTGCGGCACCTCATCGCCGTTGAGGATCAGGCGGTTTAGCATCAACGCCAGATCGGCGTCGGCGATGCACCACTCGCCGAACAGGTTCGGGTTGCCGTGTGCGAGGAGCGAGGTGGCGGTTTCAATCAGTTTTTGCGCGCTTTCACGGCCTTCTGCGCTGAGCGCTGGCTTTTTGACCCCGGCAAACACGACGTCCGTTGAGCGTTCCACGCGAATTGGCACCAGATCGCTACGCAGCCACGCCTGGATCTGCCGCGCCCGCGCGCGTTTTTGCAGGTCGTGAGGATAAATGCGCTCCCACTCAGGCGGCGCGAACCGATCTTCCAGATATTCATCAATCGCCGACGATTCGCTCAGGGCAAAACCGTCGATCTCCAGCACCGGCACGCGTCGGGTCAGGTCGTAACCCTGCCACTGTGGCTTGAGATGCTCACCGCCGTCGAGATCAACGGTCTTCAGCGTAAAAGTGAGTCCTTTTTCGGCCAGCGCAACGTATACGCTCATAACATAGGGAGAAAAGAAATTCGCATCGGACCACAACGTGATTACGGGCTGGTTCATAACATCCTCATCGGCTGATCGGGTTTTTACTCAACATATAATCTCTTTGCCTCGCTGTCACTTGATGAAAACTCACGATTTACAACAACCACCTATACTCATTTGTCATGGCACCACTATTCGCATGGACAGGAGTTGAGAATGATCGACCTTTATTACGCCCCTACCCCAAACGGCCATAAGATCACCCTCTTTCTTGAAGAAGCCGAGCTGGATTACAGGATCATTCGCGTGGATATCAGCAAAGGCGAACAGTTCAGCCCTCTCTTTCTGGCTATCTCGCCGAATAATAAAATCCCGGCCATTATTGATAACCAGCCGGCGGACGGGGGCAGGCCGCTGAGCCTGTTTGAATCCGGTGAAATTTTGCTCTACCTGGCGGAGAAAACCGGCAAACTGCTGAGCGGCGAACTGCGCGAGCGTCACCATACCCTGCAATGGCTCTTCTGGCAGGCGAGCGGGCTGGGGCCCATGCTGGGGCAAAATCATCATTTTACCGCTTACGCCCCGCAGCCCATTCCCTACGCGATCGAACGCTATCAGGTTGAGACTCAACGGCTGTATGACGTACTGAACCGTCGGCTGAAGAAAACGCCGTGGCTCGGGGGCGATCATTACAGTATTGCCGATATCGCCTGCTGGCCTTGGGTGAATACGCATGAAAAACACCGAATTGACCTGGCCGCTTACCCGGCGGTGAATAACTGGTTTGAGCGCATTCGGACCCGCCCGGCCACCGAGCGGGCGATGCAAAAAATCCAGCAGATTTAACCCGCTATGAGGCTGGGTGCCCGCGAGCCTCTCATGTATGATGAGCGTGAAATACTGACACGGAGAAGACCTGCAATGTCACAGCCAGACGCTATTATTCGTATAAAAAATTTACGCTTGCGTACCTTCATCGGTATCAAAGAGGAAGAGATCGCCAACCGTCAGGATATTGTCATTAACGTGGTAATTCACTATCCCGCAGACAAAGCGCGGGCCAGCGAAGACATCAACGACGCGCTGAACTACCGCACAATAACCAAAAACATCATTCAGTACGTGGAGAATAACCGCTTCTCTCTGCTGGAAAAATTAACTCAGGATGTGCTCGATATCGCACGCGAACATCACTGGGTCACTTATGCTGAAGTTGAGATCGATAAACTTCACGCCCTGCGCTACGCCGATTCCGTCTCCATGACGCTAAGCTGGCGACGCCAGGCGTAACCCTGGAGGTTGTATGAAGATTTTGCTGACCGGCGGCACGGGCCTTATTGGTCGTCACCTCATTGCGCGTCTGCAGGCCTTGCATCACGACATCACCGTGGTCACGCGCAGCCCGGAGAAGGCGCGCCAGGTGCTCGGGGCGGGTATCGATATCTGGAAAAATCTGGCCGAGCAGCAAAATCTGGACGGCTTCGACGCCGTCATTAACCTCGCGGGGGAACCCATCGCCGATAAGCGCTGGACGGAAGAGCAAAAACAGCTTTTATGCAGCAGCCGGTGGAATATTACCGAAAAGCTGGTCGAGCTGATCCGCAATAGCCACACGCCGCCTTCGGTGCTGATTTCAGGTTCAGCGGTAGGCTATTACGGCGATCTCGGTGAGGTAGTGGTGACCGAGGAAGAGCCACCGCATAACGAGTTTACCCACAAGCTTTGCGCCCAGTGGGAGCGTATCGCCTGTGCGGCGCAGAGCGATCGCACCCGCGTCTGCCTGCTGCGGACCGGCGTTGTGCTTGCGCCGAAGGGCGGTATCCTGGCGAAGATGCTTCCCCCTTTCCGGCTTGGGCTCGGCGGCCCCATCGGCAATGGTCGTCAGTACCTTGCGTGGATCCATATCGACGATATGGTCAACGGTATTCTCTGGCTGCTGGATAACGATCTGCGCGGGCCGTTTAACATGGTTGCGCCGTATCCGGTGCGTAACGAACAGTTTGCCCACGCGTTGGGGCATGCCCTGCACCGCCCGGCGATATTGCGCGTGCCTGCCACGGTCATTCGCCTGATGATGGGTGAAGCGTCTGTGCTGGTATTAGGCGGACAGCGGGCGATGCCAAAACGGCTGGAAGCGGCCGGCTTTGCGTTCCGCTGGTATGAATTAGAAGAGGCGCTGGGGGATGTGGTGCGGTGAATATGTTACAGTGACAGGCCATGTTCCGAAGATATGGCGTAACAATGGCAACGATCACCACTCCCCGGCTTCACCTCACTCCTTTCGAACCCACTGACTGGGCCTTCTTCCGTTCGCTGCGTGAAGATCGCAGCATCATGCGCTACATGGCCGCCATCGCGCCGGAAAAAGAGACCCGACGCACGTTTGCCGCTCGGCTCACTGCTGCCCATGTGTTTGTTATTCGCTTGCGGGATGATGATACGCCGCTTGGCGATATCGGCCTGCAAATCAGCCCTGAGAATCGTGAAGAGGCCGATATCGGCTACACGGTTGTGCCTGCCGCGCAGGGAAAAGGGATTGCCAGCGAGGCGCTGCGCGCGGTGTGTGATTACGCGTTTAACCAGACCAGCGTGAAAGCGATTAACGCGTACGTGCTGGCAGATAACGGCGGTTCGGTGCGCGTGCTGGAGAAAGCCGGGTTTGTGCGTACGCAGGTGCTGGAAAAGGCGTATGAAATTGACGGCGTGCGCTATGACGACTGGGTGTATCGGCTGGAGTATGCCGGCCGGCATCGGAATTAGTTGGCCCGGTAAGCGAAGCGCCACCGGGCGATTGGCTGCACTGCGGGCTGATGCCCTCACCCCAACCCTCTCCCACAGGGAGAGGGAGAACACCCAGTCCGTAGGCCCGGTAAGCGAAGCGCCACCGGGCGATTGGGCTGCACTGCGGTCTGATGCCCTCACCCCGCCCCTCTCCCACAGGGAGAGGGGGAAAGGCAAAACCTACTTCAACGACCCTTTCAGGAACTGCTGCAGGCGCGGGCTTTGCGGGTTCGCCAGCACCTCGTCCGGGTGGCCCTGCTCTTCAATTTTCCCCTGATGCAGGAAGATAACGTGGTTCGAGACGTTACGGGCGAAGCCCATCTCGTGCGTCACCACCACCATCGTTTTGCCCTCTTCGGCCAGCTTCTGCATGATGCGCAGCACTTCGCCAACGAGTTCCGGGTCCAGCGCGGAGGTCGGTTCGTCGAACAGCAGCACCTCCGGTTCCATCGCCAGCGCGCGCGCGATGGAGACGCGCTGCTGCTGACCGCCGGAGAGATGCACCGGGTATTTCATCTGCTGGCGCTCGTCGATACCCACTTTCGCCAGGTATTTCACCGCGCGCTCGCGGGCTTCCTGCTTGCTCAGGCCCAGCACCTGAATCGGTGCTTCCATCACGTTCTCCAGCACCGTCATGTGGCTCCAGAGGTTGAAGTGCTGGAACACCATCGTCAGGCGCGTACGCAGCAGTCGCAGCTGGTGCTTATCCGCGACCTTCAGCTGGCCGTCTTTATCACGGACCAGGTTAATATTCTGCCCGCTCACCACAATCGAGCCTTCGCTCGGCTTTTCGAGGAAGTTAATGCAGCGCAGGAAGGTACTTTTACCCGAGCCGGATGAGCCGATGATACTGATCACGTCGCCCGCATTCGCCTGCAGCGACACCCCTTTCAGCACTTCATGTTCGCCGTAGCGTTTGTGCAAATCAATAACGTTTAATTTGTTCTCAGCCATCATCTTTCTCAGTGCGTCGAAGAAGGTTTTATATGCTGCAACCAGCGTTTTTCAGCCTTACGGAACAGGCTAATCAGAACATAAGAGATAATTAAATAAAGCACCGCCGCAATGCCAAATGCGGTAAACGGCTGATAGGTCGCGGAGTTAATATCGCGCGCGATTTTGAGCAGATCCGGCACCGTCGCGGTAAAGGCGAGCGCGGTGGAGTGCAGCATCAAAATCACTTCGTTACTGTACGCCGGTAACGCGATACGCAGTGCCGACGGCAGAATAATGCAGCGATAAAGTTTCACTGAGGAAAAGCCGTACGCGCGCGCCGCTTCAATCTCACCGTAAGGGACAGAGCGAATTGCCCCGGCGAAAATCTCGGTGGTGTAGGCGCAGGTGTTGAGCGTCAACGCCAGCACCGTACAGTTCAGACCGCTGCGGAAGAACGCATTCAGCATCTCAGTGCCTTTTACGATCTCAAGCGTATACATCCCCGAATAGAACACCAGCAGCTGCACGTACAGCGGCGTACCGCGAAACACGTAGGTAAACAGCCAGATCGGGAACTGGATAAATTTATTGTTCGACACGCGGCCAATAGCAAGAAACACCGCCAGAATGCCGCCCATCACCACGGAGGAGATCAGCAGCCAGAGCGTAATCGCCACGCCGGTAAAGCGGTAGCCATCCGTCCACAGCAGCGATTTCCAGTATTCCTGAATAATCTCAATCACAGGTCAGCCCTCTTCACACCCACGGAGTAGCGACGTTCAAGCAGAAGCAGCACACCATTGGAGGCGGTCGTAAAGACCAGATAAATCACGCCGCAGACCACCGCAAAGTAGAACGGCTCCCAGGTGCTCTTGCCCGCCAGCTGAGTCGCTTTCACGACGTCTTCCAGACCGAGCAGCGAGACCAGCGCTGTCGCTTTGAGGATAACCTGCCAGTTGTTGCCGATACCCGGCAGCGCATAGCGCATCATGGCCGGGAACATAATCCGACGAAACGTTTGTGAAGAGGTAAAACCAAATGCGGTTGCCGCCTCAATGTGGCCTTTCGGCACGGCCATGTAAGCGCCGCGGAAGGTTTCGGTGAAGTAGGCACCGTAGATAAAACCGAGGGTAATAATACCGGCCACCATCGGGTCGATATCAATTTGTCCCATGCCCATCGCGTCCGTTACGCTGTTCAGCGCAATCTGCAGACCGTAAAAGATAAGCAGCATCAGCACCAGATCGGGAACGCCGCGAATAAGCGTGGTGTAGCCTTCAAAAATTAGCGCCAGCGGTTTGTTAGCCGAAAGCTTCGCCCCTGCGCCTGCCAGACCTATCAGCACCGCCAGCACCACGGAGCTGATAGCCAGCTCAAGGGTGACAAGCGCGCCCTGTAAAATAACGCCAGAAAATCCGTACAGCATACCGCGAGCCCTGTCGTATCGTGAGTGGTGGAACCGTGTCTTTTCCCCTCCCGCATCGGGAGGGGCCGCACGTTATTTGACGGGGCGATTAGCCGCCGTAAACATTAAAATCAAAGTACTTTTTCGCCAGCTTGTCATAGGTGCCGTCAGCGCGCATTTCAGCAAACGCTTTGTTCAGCGCCTCACGCAGCTCGTTGTCTTCTTTGCGCAGGCCCATGCCGGTACCCACACCAAACAACTTCACGTCCTTAATGGACGGGCCGCCAAACTTGTAATCTTTACCCACCGGCGTTTTCAGGAAGCCTTCGCTTGCCGCGACTTCATCCTGGAATGCCGCATCAATTCGGCCTGCCGTCAGGTCAGCGTAGATATTTTCCTGGCCCTGATAGGAGACGATTTCAATCCCCTTCGGCGCCCAGTGTTCGTTGCCGTAGGTTTCCTGCGTGGTGCCCTGCAGCACGCCGACGCGTTTGCCTTTCAGGGACTCCAGCGTTGGCTGAATGTCAGAAGCTTTAGCCACCACCAGACGAGAATCGGCCGCGTAGAGTTTGTCGGTGAAGGCAATCTCCTGCTGGCGTTTTTCGGTGATGGAGAGCGAGGACATAATCACGTCGATTTTTTTCGCTTTCAGGGACGGGATCAGCGCATCCAGCGGGTTCTCAACGTAGGTACACTGTACTTTGATGCGTTTGCACAGCTCATTGGCCAGATCGATGTCAAAACCGACCAGTTCACCCTTTGAATTCTTCGATTCGAACGGCGCATAGGTTGGATCGGTACCAATCCGAATTTTCTGCGGAATGGCTGCGAATGCCGCGGTGGCGCTGGAAAAGGCCAGCACCAGAGATAGTGACAACACGAGTTTTTTCATATTTGTCCTCAACAAACTGTCTTCATACGGGATTTTTACGACGACGGGGTGGTGCTAATGTGCCATTAATCCCCTCTTTCAGGCAAAGACTAATGCCCTTCAGGCGGGAATTTTTGCATTATAAATGCGTAAGTATGCACAAAGCGATCCAATACGGTGCAACAAATGCACCGCATTGGGTCAACCGCTCCTGTAACGCACCTTTGCGGTGCGTTAGCGCCAGGTATTATTCACCGTATACGTTGAAGTCGAAGTATTTCTTCGCCAGTTTGTCGTAAGTACCGTCTTTACGCAGCTCTGCAAAGGCTTTGTCGAAGGCGGCTTTCAGCTCGGTATCATCCTTACGCAGGCCAATACCGGTGCCGTCACCAAAGTATTTTTTGTCTTTTACCGACGGGCCAGCAAACGCATAGTCTTTACCCGCAGGCTGTTTCAGGAAGCCTTCGCTCGCGGCGACTTCATCCTGGAATGCCGCATCCAGACGGCCTGCGGCCAGGTCAGAGTAAATCAGATCCTGGTTCTGGTAAGCCACCACGTCTACGCCCTTCTCACGCCAGGTCGCGTTGGCATAACCTTCCTGCGTCGACCCCTGAAGCACGCCAACATGCTTGCCTTTCAGCGAGTCGATGGTGGGCTTAATCGGGGAGCCTTTCGGCGCAATCAGGCGAGAATCCGCGGCGTAGAGCTTGTCAGAGAAGGCAATCTCCTGCTGGCGTTTTTCGGTGATGGAAAGAGAAGAGATAATGGCGTCGATTTTCTTGGCTTTCAGCGACGGGATTAACGCGTCAAAGTCGCTGCCCACCCATGTGCATTTCACCGCAATGCGTTTGCACATTTCATTTCCCAGATCGATATCAAACCCCACGAAATCGCCTTTCGCATCCTTGGAAGAGAATGGCGCGTAGGTTGCGTCTGTACCGATACGAACCGTCTGTGGAAGCGCTGCGTAGCTACCTGCTGCCGCACTTAACCCCACGAGCAAAGACAGAGCCAGAACCGTCTTCTTCATACATTTACCCTCAAGTACCGTGATTTTATTATGTATTGTGTTGTGTGTTGTGTTGCAGGCTTCATCTTGCAGGTCTTATGCCACATTGCCGTCTGGTCAAAACTTCGACGTTAAATATGTTAATAAAACGTTGCGATATTGCCTTAATGGTGAAAGATAGCAGGTCTGCCGAACGAACCGGAAAGAGAAAAAGGGAAAAAACGAATTAAATGTCGAGGATATGATCGCCGTTGCATAATTGCCCTGAAACAGGGCAACGTCTCTTTTCATGCACTCTGTTTGTGCACAGAATCAGGCCCCTTGCCAGCGGGTGAAGAGATCTTCAGGCAGGTCGATGTCAAACTGATCCAGCACGCGGTTAACGGTCTGATTAATCACGTCGTCCAGCGAGGTCGGGCGATGATAAAACGCCGGAACCGGCGGCATGATGATGGCCCCAAGCTCGGCGGCCTGGGTCATTAAACGCAGATGGCCGAGATGCAGCGGCGTTTCCCGCACGCAGAGCACCAGAGGACGACGCTCCTTCAGCACCACATCCGCCGCGCGCGTCACCAGGGTGTCGGTATAGCTGTTCACAATGCCGGAGAGCGTTTTAATTGAACAGGGCAGGATAACCATGCCGGCCGTTTTAAACGAGCCTGAGGAGATGCTGGCGGCGATATCACGGGCATCGTGAACCACGTCCGCCAGTGCCTGAACATCGCGCAGGGAGAGATCGGTTTCCAGAGAGAGGGTTTGCCGCGCCGCCTGGCTCATCACCAGATGGGTCTCGACTTCCGCCACGTTACGCAGAACCTGTAACAGACGTACGCCGTAAATCGCGCCGCTGGCGCCGCTAAGCCCAACAATGAGTCGTTTCATGATTTTCGCCCTTACTGATTTCAGGGCAGACTGTGCAGGATTTTGCGGGGAGTTGCAAGTGAGGGCGTTCGCCCTCACCTGCCGGACCATCAACCTTCGTTGTGCATCTCTAAGCTTTCAAGATCGTTCTGCATCTGCACGGCTTTCGCATCGTCGTTGCGCAGAGAATCAAGATAGTCGAGGTACTGCTGGTCAACGTCTTTGGTCACGTAAATACCGTTGAACACGGAGCATTCAAACTGCTGAATTTCCGGGTTCTCGGCACGCACCGCGTCGATGAGATCGTTCAGATCCTGGAAAATCAGGCCGTCGGCACCGATGATCTGGCGAATTTCATCCACTTCACGCCCGTGAGCGATCAGTTCGTTGGCGGTTGGCATATCGATGCCGTACACGTTCGGGAAGCGAATCTCCGGCGCAGCAGAGGCCAGGTAGACTTTCTTCGCACCCGCTTCGCGCGCCATCTCGATAATCTGCTCAGAGGTGGTGCCGCGAACGATGGAGTCATCCACCAGCAGAACGTTCTTGTCGCGGAATTCCGCGCGGTTGGCGTTCAGCTTGCGGCGCACGGACTTACGGCGCAGGTGCTGGCCCGGCATGATAAAGGTGCGGCCAACGTAGCGGTTCTTCACGAAGCCCTGACGGTATGGCTTGTCCAGGATGCGGGCGATCTCCAGCGCGATATCGCAGGAGGTTTCCGGAATAGGAATAACCACGTCGATGTCGAGATCGTCCCACTCGCGGGCAATCTTCTCGCCCAGCTTGGTGCCCATGTTGACGCGCGCGCTGTAGACGGAAATCTTGTCGATGAAGGAATCCGGGCGGGCGAAGTAAACGTATTCAAACAGGCACGGGTTGCTGACCGGGTTATCGGCACACTGGCGGGTAAACAGCTGGCCCTTCTCGGTGATATAGACCGCTTCGCCCGGCGCAACGTCACGCAGGAACTCAAAGCCCAGGGTATCCAGCGCCACGCTCTCAGAGGCAACCATATATTCGGTACGGCCATCGCCAAGGTCGCGCTTGCCGAGCACCAGGGGACGAATGCCGTTTGGATCGCGGAAGGCCACCATGCCGTGACCGATAATCATCGCTACGCAGGCGTACGCGCCGCGGATCTGGCGGTTGGTCGCGGCAATCGCAGCAAAGATGTTGTCTGCTTCCAGCGGGTAGTGACGGAAGTTATCCAGCTCGCTGGCGAACACATTGAGCAGGATTTCAGAATCAGAGGTGGTGTTAATGTGGCGACGTTTCTCTTCGAACAGCTTTTTACGCAGCTCATGCGCGTTGGTCAGGTTGCCGTTATGAGCAAGGGTGATGCCATACGGTGAGTTGACGTAGAAAGGCTGTGCCTCGGAGGCGCTGGAACTGCCAGCAGTAGGATAACGAACGTGACCGATCCCCATATTACCTTGCAGACGCTGCATATGGCGGGCTTCAAACACATCGTTTACCAGGCCATTCGCCTTGCGTAAACGGAAGCAGTTGTTTGCATCAATGGTGATGATACCCGCAGCATCCTGCCCACGGTGCTGAAGCACCGTTAACGCGTCATAAATCGACTGGTTTACCGGCATGAAACCGGCGATACCGACAATACCGCACATTCGTCTTTTCCTCGTTAAGCCACATCTCAGGGTTTATGCCCTGGGCAAAAAACTCGACGAGCTTTGCAGATAGTCAAAGAACCATCTGATGATGAAGCTGAACTCTGGAATGAGCTGCGATTTCTGCCAGTCTTCGCTTTTGGAGAACCCGGTGAAGGTATCCAGGAAGAACAGGATCGCGGCCACAATCAGCACGCCTCGTAACGCCCCGAAACAGATCCCGAGCACCCTGTCCGTTCCTGACAGACCGGTTTTCTCGACCAGCTGACCTATCACGTAATTCACGATAGCGCCGACAATCAGCGTTGCGATAAACAGCACCGCGATGGCAATTCCGTTTCGGACCAGTTCATCTTCAAAGCCCGTGAACCAGACAGACAGGTAAGTGTAGTAATGACTGGCAACAAAGAAAGCACAACCCCAGGTTACCAGCGATAACGCTTCACGAACAAAGCCACGGATCAGGCTAACCAGACAGGAAAAACCAATCACCGCAATGATGGCGTAATCAATCCAGACCATATGTGTCCCACGATTTAACGCCCTGTCATCCAGTTCGGGGCGAATTCTAACAGAAAAAGAAAACGTTTGCGTAGGGATTTCCTTCCCGCGCGTAAATAAAAAAGGCGCTGAAAAAATGTTCAACGCCACGGTCCATTTGACGTCTCTGTGGACGTCTGCTCCCCCTCACCCCGGCCCTCTCCCTCAAGGGAGAGGGAGCAAACCACTCCGAGGTTGGGTAAGATCTTATCAGTTCGCGCTGTAGCCCATCACCACGCCGCTCAGGCCGGAGATCTGCTTCAGCTCGCCCAGCGAACCCTTAAGCTTATCTTTGGACGCTTCTGGCCCCACGAGGATACGGGTAATTTTACCCTGCACCGGCGTGGAAGGTGAAGTGTAAACACGATATCCCGCACTGCGCAGTTTGCTCACGACCTCGTTAACTTTGTCGGCGTTTTTCAGCGCGCCGAGCTGCACAACGTACGCTTTTCCGGTCGGTGCCGCGTCTTGTTTTGCCGGCGGTAGGGTTTCTGATGCGGCAGCCAGCTGCTCTGCGGCTTTATCCCGCTGCGGTTTCGGCTGCGGCTTCTCAACCGGCTTCGGTTTTTCAACGGGTTTAGGCTGCTCTACCGGCACCGGATCGATATCGCTGCTGCTCGCTGCCGCCAGACGAGACGGATCGAGCGACGGGGCGGCGGCATCGCCTGCACGCACCTCTTCCGCCGCACCTTCCGGCGGCTGGGCAGGCAGCGCCTGCGTCGCCGCTGGCAGCATATCCGGCTCATCGCGGTCACCCGGTTTCGGCACCAGCGGAATAGCGGCAAACTCGTCCTGATAATGCTTTTTCTGCCCGTCGAGCAGACCCGGGAGAATAATCACCCCGAGCGCGACCAGCACAATGGTTCCTGTTAAACGGTTCTGAAACTTACTCGCCACCGGTTCTCCCCGCGTCCATCACTTCCATGACATGTGCCACCGTGTGGAATGAACCACACACCAGCACGGTATCTTCTGGTTTAGCATCCGCCATCGCGGCATACCAGGCCTGAGCCACGCTACTATAGATTGCGCCTTTGCCGAGATGTTCCATCAGCTGCTCAGCCGTCGCGCCGCGCGGCCCCTCCAGTGGAGCACAATACCAGCTATCGACCACAGTCTCCATGCAGGCCAGCGTACCGCCGATATCTTTATCATGAAGCATACCGATAACCGCCAGCACGCGCCCGGTTTTTGGTAACGATTTGAGACGTCCCGCGAGATACGCCGCCGCATGCGGGTTATGCGCCACGTCCAGAATCAGGCGCGGTGACTCGCTGACAATCTGGAAACGCCCGGGCAGAATTGCGCTCTGAATGCCGTCGCGAATTGCCTGCTCGCTGACCGCTAATCCGCTGGCGCGCAGTGCCGCCAGCGCGGTGGCTGCGTTCGGCTGCGGCACCTGCGGCAGCGGCAGGTTGTCCAGCGCGCCCTGGGCATCGCTGAAGCGCCAGCCGTTATCCTGAACCTCATACTGCCAGTCAACGCCGCGGCGCAGCAGACGCGCACCCTTCTCGTTTGCCACGTCAGCAATGGTGTGCGGCATGTCCGGCTCGCCGACCACGGCGGGTTTATTCGCCCGGAAAATACCGGCCTTCTCGCGGCCAATGCTTTCACGATCCGGTCCCAGCCAGTCGATATGGTCCAGCGCGATGCTGGTGACCACCGCCACGTCCGCATCCACCATATTGGTGGCATCAAGACGTCCGCCGAGGCCGACTTCAAGGATCACGACATCCAGCTGCGCCTGTTTGAACAGCCACAGCGCCGACAGGGTGCCGTATTCAAAATAGGTTAATGAGATCTCACCGCGTGCGGCTTCAATTTCCGCGAACGACGCCGTATGCGCCGATTCCGGCAGCTCGCTGTTCTGCACGCGAACCCGCTCGGTGTAGCGGACCAGGTGTGGAGAGCTGTACACGCCAACTTTGTAACCCGCGGTCATCAGGACAGATTCCAGCGTGCGGCAGGTAGTGCCTTTACCGTTGGTGCCCGCGACGGTGAACACAAAAGGTGCCGGTTTGAGCACATCAAGACGCGCGGCGACCTGGCTTACGCGCTCAAGCCCCATATCAATGGTTTTACTGTGCAGGTTTTCCAGATAAGAAAGCCACGCGGCCAGGGGCGACGTGGCTTGGGGAATGCTTTTATTTTCCATAATGCCCGGTTGTCATTAACAGATTAGAAAGCAAAAGGGCAGCGCCAACCGGCCCTGCCCTTTTCAGTTATCAGGCCTCGGGTTCCTGATCCGGTACCACCACGCCTTCGCGCGGCTCATCCGGGTTCGGCGCTGGCAGATTCATCAGCTTCGCCAGAATGCTCGCCAGCTTCAGGCGCATTTCCGGACGGCGGACGATCATATCGATAGCGCCTTTCTCAATGAGGAACTCACTGCGCTGGAAGCCCGGCGGCAGTTTTTCACGAACGGTTTGCTCGATAACGCGAGGACCCGCAAAGCCGATCAGCGCTTTTGGCTCAGCGATGTTCAGGTCGCCCAGCATCGCGAAGCTCGCGGAGACGCCGCCCATGGTTGGGTCGGTCAGCACGGAGATGTACGGAAGACCGCGCTCCTGCATTTTCGCCAGCGCAGCAGAGGTTTTCGCCATCTGCATCAGCGACATCAGCGCTTCCTGCATACGCGCGCCGCCGGAGGCAGAGAAGCAGATCAGCGGACAGTTGTCTTCCAGCGCCTGCTCAACGGCACGCACGAAGCGCGCACCGACCACGGAGCCCATTGAGCCGCCCATAAAGGAGAACTCAAAGGCAGCGGCGACAACCGGCATCTCATGCAGGGTGCCTTTCATGACGATCAGCGCGTCTTTCTCGCCGGTCTCTTTCTGTGCAGAGGCCAGACGATCTTTGTATTTTTTGGAATCGCGGAACTTCAGCACGTCTTTTGGCTCAAGTTCGCTACCCAGCTCTACCAGAGAGCCTTCGTCCAGCAGGCTATGCAGGCGGTTGCGCGCCGACATACGCATATGGTGGTCACACTTCGGACACACCTCAAGGTTGCGCTCCAGCTCTGCGCGATACAGAACCTGACCGCAGCTATCACACTTCGTCCATACCCCTTCAGGAATGCTCGCTTTGCGCGTTGGGGTAATGTTGCTTTTAATTCGTTCAATCCAGCTCATTGATAACCTTTCTGCCTGAACCTGGTCGTATGCCAGTTTTGCTATAAGAGGCGAATAATGCCATTTTTGCCTCCAACAGACCATGAATGTTGCACATTAAAACATAACAGCCCGAAACTTTGGATAAAAAAGTGGTCGAACCGCCAGTGTGCATTTACTTCGCTTGTTTTGCCGCCGCACGTTTGTGGCGAATGATTTCGATAACGCCAGGCAGTACGGAAAGCACAATAATCGCTACAATCAGTAACTTAAGGTTTTCCTGCACCACCGGAAGATCGCCAAACAGATAGCCTGCGTAGGTAAACAGCAGTACCCACAGCAGCGCGCCAACCACGTTGTATGCCGCAAAATGACGATAGGACATATGCCCCATTCCCGCCACAAACGGTGCAAATGTGCGCACAATAGGCACAAAACGCGCAAGGATAATGGTTTTCCCGCCATGGCGTTCATAAAACGCATGGGTTTTGTCTAAATAGCTGCGACGGAAAATTTTCGAATCAGGATTGCTGAAAAGCCGCTCACCGAACACCCGTCCAATCGTATAGTTGACCGCATCACCGACAATGGCGGCAATCACCATCAGCACAACCATAAGATGCACGTTCAGATCGTTAGTGGGTAACGCCGATAGCGCCCCGGCAACGAACAGCAGTGAATCCCCTGGCAGGAATGGGGTAACGACCAGACCGGTTTCACAAAACAGAATGAGGAACAGAATGGCGTAAACCCAGACGCCATACTGCGCGACCAGCTCTGCCAGGTGAACATCAATATGCAGAATGAAATCAATCAGAAAACGTATTACGTCCATATTGTCTAAGCCCTAATTGCACCTTTGTTTAGTCCGCTAAAAACAGCGGGCCCATTGGCGGTTTCGGCAGGTCAAATCGATCCGGATAGTCTACTGAGACCAGATACAATCCTTCCGCTTTCGCCGTGGCTGCCGCAAGCGTTCTGTCCTTCGCTGCCAGCAGGTCTGCAATCCAGCTCTCCGGCTGGTGTCCGGCACCCACTTCCATCAGGCTGCCCACAATATTCCTAACCATATGATGTACAAAGGCATTGGCTTTGATATCCACCACCACATACGCGCCAAAACGGCTGACGTTTATGTGCATGACGTTGCGCCACGGCGTGCGGGACTGACACTGCACCGCACGAAACGACGTAAAGTCATTTTCACCAATCAGACACTGCGCCGCGCGATGCATACGTTCTGCATCAAGCGGTTCATAAAAATGCGTGACGCCCTGGCTTAACACCGCCGGACGCAGGCGCTGGTTGTAGATGACATAACGGTAGCGACGCGCCGTGGCGCTGAAGCGCGCGTGAAAATCATCCGGCACAGCTTTTACCCAACGCACCGCAATGTCACCAGGCAAATTCGCATTTACACCCAGCGTCCAGGCGGCATCCTTACGCACGGCGGTGGTTTCAAAGTGCACCACCTGCCCCGTGCCGTGAACTCCCGCGTCCGTACGTCCCGCGCACAGGACGTTAATCGGCTCGTTTGCCACCTGAGAGAGCGCTTTCTCCAGCTTCTCCTGGACGCTGCGCACCTCGTTCTGACGCTGCCAGCCATAATATTTACTGCCATCGTACTCAATTCCGAGAGCAATTCTATGGACCGGCTTTTGTTCCACGTCTGACATCAGTACAGGTACTCCTGCACCAGTTTTTCAGCGATTTTGACCGCCATCAGCGCGCCGCCGAAGCGAACGTTATCGGCAACGGACCAGAACTGAACCTGTTCCGGCATGCCGTAATCGTTACGCACGCAGCCAACGGAAAGATGCGCGCTGCCGGTGGCATCGCCAACCTGGGTCGGGAACTCGCTCTCTTCGGAGAGCACGATGTCTTCACCGCGGCCAAACGCGTCGCGCGCCTCTTCTGCCGCCAGCGGACGCAGGGCTTCAAAGCCAACCATCTGCGCGTGGCCGTAGAAGACTGGAGACTGCACGACGTTCGCGGAAATCATCAGGCCATCGTCCTGCAGAATTTTGCGCACTTCATCGACGATACGACGCTCTTCGCGTACAGACCCTTCGCGGTCCGGCAGCAGCGGCAGCATGTTGAACGCCAGCTGGCGGCCAAAGAAATCATCTTCGTCAATCGGGATACCGTTCAGCAGCTTCGCGCTCTGCCCGGCCAGGGCGTCAACGGCCTTTTTGCCGTTCGCAGACGCGGACAGCAGGCTGGTGACGGTAATGCGCGACAGGCCGCCGTCGTCGATCAGCGGTTTCAGCGCGGTCAGCAGCTGGCTGGTGAGGCTGTTCGGAACCGCAATGACGTTACGGTTGCGGTAGTCAGCCAGCACAAACGGGTTCACGTCCGGCACCACCAGCGGCACATCCGGCTCCATTGAGAACAGACCGCTCAGGTCGATCACCAGGCAGCCAGCGTTGGTCGCCTCTTCAACGTACGCAGCCGTCGCTTCAGCCCCCGCGGCGAAAAACGCCAGCTGCGCCTGCGTCCAGTCGAACGCGGCCGCGTCCTGGACCATGACGGATTTACCGTTAAAACGCAGATGCTCACCTGCGCTGTCGGTACGGGCCAGCGCATAGATATCGCCCACCGGGAACTGACGCTCAGCAAGGGTTTCGAGCAGGGCTTCGCCCACGGCACCCGTGGCACCTAAAATGGCAATGTTCCAGCCTTCAGACATGGTGGTTTACTCCAGAAATAAAAAAGCGTCCCTGTCGGAGTATCCGACAGGGAGCATTAAGAAGACATTAATGCGCCGGGTGATGAACGGCGTTAAATCCCAGCTTATGCAGCAGCGTCGCCGACGGGGCGTCGTCGCATATTACATACAGGGAAGACCACTCGCGGCGCTCAACGTAGTTCTTGCGCAGCTTATCAAACTCACCCGGGATCCCCGCCACTTTACGCAGCAGCGCATCATCGCGGCGCACATCATACACCAAATGCACCAGCCTTTTCAGCGTTGCCTGATCGAGCGGGCCGTGCAGGGTAATGCGGCCAAACTCAGGCGCGGGGAGTAAGGTATCCAGCGCTACCTGCTGCGGATGGCCGATAAAAGCGCTGTAGGCTTCGAAGACCTGCGTCGTGCCGCGCGCTTTCCCCTCGAGGGTATAACCGGCGATATGCGCCGTGCCCACGTCTACCTTGTTAAGCAGCTCAACGTTGAGATCCGGCTCCGGCTCCCAGACGTCCAGCACCACGCTGAGGTCTTGTCCTTCGTTCAGGCATGTCAGCAGCGCGGCGTTATCTACGACCGGACCACGGCAGGCATTTATCAGAATAGTGCCAGCCTTCAGACGGCGGATCAGCGCCTCGTCAGCAAGATGCAGCGACTTATACGGCCCCTCTTTAAACAGCGGCGTGTGGAACGTCAGCACGTCACACTGTTCAACCAGCTCATCCAGCGAGCGGAAATCCCCGTCATCGCCGTTATCTTTACGCGGCGGATCGCACAGCAGCGTGCGGATCCCTAACGCTTCAAGGCGCTTTTGCAGGCGCCCGCCGACGTTACCCACGCCGACAATCCCCACGGTGCGGTCCTTCAGCGCAAACCCGTCGCGCTCGGCCAGCATCAGCAGGGAGGAGAAAACGTATTCCACAACGGCAATGGCGTTACAGCCCGGCGCGGCGGAAAAACCGATTCCGGCCTGCTTCAGCCATTTATCATCCACATGATCGGTCCCTGCCGTTGCGGTTCCGACAAACTTAATCGCTTTACCGGCGAGCAACGCCTCATTTACTTTAGTCACCGAGCGCACCATCAGCGCGTCTGCGTCATCCAGTTCGTTGACCGGGATCGGGCGACCAGGGACAGCCTTAACGTTACCCAGGCGGCTAAAAAGCTCACGGGCGTAAGGCATATTTTCATCAACGAGGATTTTCACGTCTGAGTACCTGTTTGAGAGGAAGAAAACCTGCCAAGTGTGCCATAATCTGGCCGCCAGGCATATATGTATGCCTGGTTTACGCTGAGTTTTGACTTTAAGGATTTTTGACGATGCAGCCCATTTCAGGTACGCCGCCACGCCCTCCGGGTGAAGGCCCCGTCACGCCAAACGTTGCCGGTGAACAACCGCTATCCACGCAACAGCGCACCGTGCTGGAGCGACTGATCACGCGCCTGATTGCGCTGACTTCACAGCAAAACGCGGAAGTCTGGGCCGGGGTAAAGCATGATTTAGGCGTGAGGAACGACGCACCGCTGCAGTCGCGCCATTTCCCTGCGGCCGAGCAAAACCTGAACCAGCGTATTAATACCGCGCAGCAGAACCACACCACGCGCCAGATTGTCGCTCAGCTGACCGAGCTGCTGGGCCAGGGCAATAACCGGCAGGCGGTGAGCGATTTTATTCGCCAGCAGTATGGTCAGACCGCGCTGGGCCAGCTGACGCCCGACCAGCTCAAAACCGTGCTGACCCTGCTGCAGAACAACGAGCTGTCTATCCCGCAGCCTCAGGTGCGCCCGGCGACCGAGCGTCCGCTGCTGCCTGCCGAGCACAACACGCTCAAGCAGATGGTGACGAAGCTGGCTGCGGCCACCGGCGAACCGACGAAGCTTATCTGGCAATCCATGCTGGAGCTGTCCGGCGTGAAGGCGGGTGAGCTGATCCCGGCCAAACAGTTTACGCATCTGGTGACCTGGCTCCAGGCGCGCCAGACGCTCAGCACCCAGAATGCCCCAACCCTGCATACCGTCCAGGCGGCACTAAAGCAGCCGCTTGAGCCGCACGAGTTTGAAGTCATTCGGGATTACGCCCAGCAAAACTGGCAGGCCACGCCGCAAACGGTTCTGACCACCGCGCAGGTGCAGGATCTGCTCAATCAAATCTTCGTTCGCCGCGCCGAGCGCGAGGGCGGCGTGCCGGAGGTGAGAAACATTCAGCCGATCTACAGCCCGCTGTTTGCGCCAGTCGTGGAGACGTTCAGAACGCTCTCTGCGCGTCCGGGATTGATGTTTATTGCGTTACTGATTGCGCTGGCGATTTTCTGGCTGGTTGCTTAACACTGCCGGGTGGCGGCTTCACCTTACCCGGCCTACGGCTAGTGCGATTGTAGGCCCGGTAAGCGAAGCGCCACCGGGCAAAAACTACGATCTGCGAAACGCCACCAGCGTCACCACGATCCCAACCACCGCAGAAACCGCACCGGCCAGAAAGACGGACGGATAACCAAACGAGGTGGCTAACACCCCGGCCAGCGGCCCGGTTACCCCGTATGAGATATCCTGAAAGGCCGCATAGCCGCCCAGCGCCGTACCGCGCACCTGTGGGGCCACGCGCTTCACCACTTCAACGCCCAGGGCCGGGAAGATCAGTGAACAGCCGCACCCGGTCAGCGCCGCACCAAGCAGCGCAACGGAGGCCACGGGTGCATTCCACAGCAGCAGCAGACCGATGGTTTCAATCACCAGCGACGCCACCGCTACCTTCACGCCGCCAAAGCGATCCGGCATCCAGCCGAAGAAAACGCGCATCAGCACAAACGCGCCGCCAAACGCGGTGAGCGTAAAACCGGCCATCGCCCAGCCGCGGCTCATAAAATAGAGCGAGACGAAGGTACCAATCACCGCAAAACCCACGCCCTGCAGCGCCAGGCCAAGACCCGGCTGCCAGATTTGGCCAACCACGCTCCACAGGGAAGGACGCTCGCCTTTGTGCGCGGGCACTTTACGCACCGAGCCGTTAAACGCCCACGCCAGCAGGGGTAAAGCCATGGTGGTGGCAGCCAGCGTCGCAAACCCAAACTGGCTATTGATCAGCAGCCCAAGCGGTGCGCCTGCGGCCAGCGCGCCATAGATGGCCATACCGTTCCAGGACATCACCTTGCCGGAGCGTGCCGGCCCCACCAGCCCCATTCCCCAGGTCAGGGTGCCGGTCAGCAGCTGGCTTTCACCGAATCCAAGGATTAAACGGCCCAGCACCAGCAGCGCGAATTTATACGCGGCGTCTACCGGCAGCAGAGCAGCCAGCAGCCATGCGCCGCCCGCCAGCCCACAGGCAAACATCCCCTGTAGCGCCGAGCGTTTTGCACCGTGTTGATCCGCCAGCCGTCCGGCGTAACCGCGGGTCAATACCGTGGCTAAAAACTGAATGCCCACGGCAATGCCGACCATGGTGTTGCCATAGCCCAGCTCCTGATGAACGAACAGCGGGATCACCGGCAGCGGCAGGCCAACGGTCATATAGGTCAGAAATACCGCGAAAGCGATACGGAACAGCGAGACGTTCGCTGAAGGGGTTGTTTCTGTTTGAGTTACTGCAGTCATGCTTTACTCCGAAATGAAGAGTAAGGCGGGGAAATGCCACGCCCCCTCTACCTGATTATCAGGATTAAGGTGCGTTGGTTGACGTTAAACGCTTACGCATTATCGTGAGGATAATGTTGAGGGGTGAAGTTTGCCTGTGAGATCAGCCGCTTGTCAATGCATAAAAAAGGGAGCCTTATGGCTCCCTTCCGGAATCAAACGTAAAACTTATGCTTTCAGCTTACGCATAACCAGCGTGGCGTTGGTGCCACCGAAGCCGAAGCTGTTTGACATGACGGTGGTCAGCGTCGCTTCCGTTGGTTTGGTCACGATGTTCAGGCCAGCAGCCTGCTCGTCCATCTCATCGATGTTGATGCTTGGCGCGATAAAGCCGTTTTCCAGCATCAGCAGAGAGTAGATCGCTTCCTGCACGCCAGCCGCCCCCAGAGAGTGACCGGTCATGGCTTTGGTCGCGGAGATTGCCGGGCTGTTGTCGCCGAAGACTTCACGGATCGCACCCAGCTCTTTCACGTCGCCTACCGGAGTAGAGGTACCGTGGGAGTTCAGGTAGTCGATTGGGGTGTCAACGCCGTGCATCGCCATCTTCATGCAGCGCACCGCGCCTTCGCCGGATGGCGCAACCATGTCGGCGCCGTCAGACGTTGCACCGTAGCCCACGATTTCAGCGTAGATGTGCGCGCCACGTGCCAGGGCATGCTCCAGCTCTTCAACCACAACCATACCGCCGCCGCCCGCGATAACGAAACCGTCACGGTGCGCATCATAGGTACGGGAGGCTTTATCCGGGGTTTCATTGTACTTGGTGGACAGTGCGCCCATCGCGTCGAATTCACAGGCCATTTCCCAGCCCAGCTCTTCGCCGCCGCCAGCAAATACGATGTCCTGTTTACCCAGCTGGATCTGCTCAACAGCATTACCGATACAGTGTGCGGAAGTCGCACACGCGGAGCTGATGGAGTAGTTCACACCGTGGATTTTGAATGGGGTCGCCAGGCACGCGGAAACCGCAGAACCCATGGCTTTGGTGACCACGTACGGACCTACAGCTTTCAGACCACGCGGGCTACGCATTGCGTCAGCGCCGAATACCTGCGCTTTTGATGAGCCGCCGGAACCGGCGATCAGACCCACGCGCGGGTTGTTCTGATAAACCTCTTCGCTCAGGCCGGAATCTTTGATCGCTTCCTGCATGGAGAGATAAGCATAAATAGAGGCATCGTTCATGAAACGAACCACTTTGCGGTCAATCAAACCGGTGGTGTCCAGTTTGACGTTACCCCATACGTGGCTACGCATACCTGAATCTTTAAACTCTTCAGAGAAAGTGATCCCGGAGCGTCCTTCACGCAGAGATGCCAGGACTTCCTGCTGGTTATTACCGATGCTGGAAACAATGCCCAGGCCAGTAATCACTGCACGTTTCATTCAATACCTCTGTAAGTCGCACTATAGTAAGTTTCGAGTCGCACAATAGCGTACACTTGTACGCCGAACAAGTCCGATCAGACATTTTCTGCGGAAATTTGCACCGATGGACTCACATCGTTAAGATCGTGCCACTGCCTGTCAGACGAGTAACTTACGTGAAACAAAACGCTATACAACCCGCCAACCTCGAATTCAACGCTGAGGGTACACCTGTTTCCCGAGATTTTGATGACGTCTATTTTTCTAATGATAACGGACTCGAAGAAACTCGCTATGTTTTCCTCGACGGAAACCAGCTCAGCACCCGCTTCCCGGAGCATCCGCGGAGCCTGTTCGTTGTAGCGGAAAGCGGATTCGGTACCGGGCTCAATTTTCTGACCCTCTGGCAGGCGTTTGACCAGTTTCACGCTGCCCACCCTGAGGCTACGCTACAAAGATTACATTTCATCAGTTTTGAAAAATTCCCGCTCACCGCGCACGATCTACGGCTCGCTCATCAGCGCTGGCCAGAGCTTGCAGCCTGGGCGGAGCAGCTTCAGGCGCAGTGGCCACCCCACATTGGCGGCTGCCACCGTCTGATTCTGGACGGCGGACGCGTGACGCTGGATTTATGGCTTGGCGACATCAATGACCTGACCGATACGCTCGATGATTCGATGAATCAGACGGTGGACGCGTGGTTCCTTGACGGCTTTGCCCCCGCCAAAAACCCGGACATGTGGAGCCAGCATCTGTTTAGCGCGATGGCGCGGCTGGCGCGCCCGGGCGCAACGCTTGCCACCTTCACCTCGGCAGGCTTTGTCCGCCGCGGGCTGCAGGAGGCGGGCTTTACCATGCAGAAGACCAAAGGTTTTGGCCGCAAGCGCGACATGCTGGTCGGCAGAATGGAGCAGACGCTGGATATCCCCGCAAGTGCCCCCTGGTTTGCACGCGGCGCCAGCGCATCCCGTGAAGTGGCGATAGTCGGGGGGGGGATCGCCAGCGCTCTGCTGTCTCTCGCGCTTCTCCACCGCGGCTGGCAGGTCACGCTCTACTGCGCTGACGATGCGCCAGCAAGCGGCGCGTCCGGCAACCGCCAGGGGGCGCTCTATCCGCTTTTAAGCGCGCACGACCCGGCCCTTTTCCGGTTTTTCCCGGCGGCGTTTACCTTCGCTCGTCGCCTGTACGACGCCCTGCCGGTGGCGTTCGAGCATGACTGGTGCGGCGTGACGCAGTTCGGCTGGGATGAAAAGAGCCAGCAAAAAATCACGCAGATGCTGTCGCTGGGTCTGCCTGACGAGATTGCCCGTGCGGTAAGTGCGCAAGAGGTGGCAGACACCGCTGGCGTGGAAACCGGCTGTGGAGGCATTCAGTATCCGCTCGGCGGCTGGCTGTGCCCGGCTGAACTGACCGCGGCGGTCATTGCGCTGGCGCAGTCGCGCGGGCTGACGGCGCATTATGCTCACAAGGTTGAATCGTTGAGCCGGACAGAACGCTGGAATCTGCGGTTTGCTGATGGCAAAGAGGCAAGTCATGCCAGCGTTGTGCTGGCAAACGGGCATAACATCAGCCAGTTTATCCAGACAGAGTCATTGCCGGTTTATCCGGTCGGCGGCCAGGTAAGCCATATTCCTTCCGCGCCCAAACTGAGCAAACTGCGTCAGGTGCTGTGCTATGACGGCTATCTGACGCCGCAAAATCCGTCTAACGGCCACCACTGCATCGGGGCCAGCTATCATCGTGGCGAGACGGATATGCGCTACAGCGAAGCGGATCAGGCCCAGAACCGCCAGCGCCTGATTGACTGTTTCCCGGATGCGGCGTGGACGAAAGAGGTTGACGTCAGCGAGGGTGACGCGCGCTGCGGCGTGCGCTGCGCCACCCGCGATCATCTGCCGATGGCGGGAAATGTGCCGGACTACGACGCGACGCTTGAGGCCTATCAGGATCTTGCTGATAACCGGGATAACGCGGTAAGCGCGCCGGTTTATCCGGAGCTGTTTATGCTGGGTGGATTAGGATCTCGCGGGCTCTGTTCCGCACCGCTACTGGCAGAAGTGTTAGCCGCACAAATGAGCGGCGAGCCGATGCCGCTGGACAGGGTTACGCTTGCAGGGCTGAATCCGAATCGCTTGTGGGTACGAAAACTGCTGAAGGGGAAGAAGGTTAAGTAAGGTGCGGTCTGGTGCCCTCACCCTAACCCTCTCCCACAGGGAGAGGGTGGTGAAACACTTACTTGGCTTTCGCCTGCTGGAACAAAGTGTCCCACATGCCTAACACCAGAGACTGGTCGCGCGGCGAGAGCTCCCCAGCCAGAATGGCTTTTTCCAGGCTGCGAGTGACTTCAGCGTGAACGGCGTCGGCAGAGTGATCGTCCCCCGCTTCCAGCTCGGCTACCGCGAGCGTCAGGTGACCACGCAGATAACCGCTGGCGAACAGCTCATCATCACTGGCGTGTTCCACCATGTCATCAATTAACGCCAGAATGCGTGATTCAAATTCTGCGATCATCTTCTTTCCTCTGTTAAAGATCTTCCGGCCAAGGGAAGCATTCCGCCGTAATAACCGGCGTGTGGTAATAATTCTGTAAGGCCTCGATCAGGCGTGCCGGACGTTCCGGGATGCCTTTCTCAAGATATTCCATCACCTGCGCGTGAACGCGGCGCTGGAAGACGATACGGTCTGGCTCGAAGTCGCCTTCGAGGTTGTCACAGCTGACGTTGAACGGGAAACCCGCCGCGACGCAGAATAGCCATTCCAGCGCCTGCGGCTTCACTTCCACATCTTCAAACTGGCCCTGAGTGGCGGCATCACGTCCGTCCGGGCAGTACCAGTAACCGAAGTCCACCAGCTCGCGCCGCGCTTTCCCCGCAATGCACCAGTGCGAAATCTCGTGCAAGCCGCTGGCATAAAAGCCGTGGGCAAAGACGATGCGGTTATACGGAACCTCCGCATCAGCAGGAAGATAGATCGGTTCGTCGTCGCCTTTAATCAGACGGGTATTAAAATCGTCAGCAAAACAGCCGTCGAAAATCTCAATCAGCTGTTCGTATTTATGCGTACTGTTCATTAGTGCATCCCCAACCAGGTGAGGATCTCCTGTCCATGGCTGTCATAAAGAAGTTTGGCGCTCATTACGGCCGAGACGATGACGATCATCGGGCGAATAAGTTTTTGTCCTTTGCTTAATACCAGACGCGAGCCCGCGCGCGCGCCCAGGAACTGCCCTGCCATCATCACAAATCCGGTTGCCCAGATAACCTTGCCGCCGATGATAAAGAGCAGCAGGCCGCCGACGTTTGAGGTCGCGTTGAGCACTTTGGCATGGGCGGTGGATTTGGCGAGGTTAAACCCGGCCAGCGTCACGAACGCCAGCGCATAAAATGAACCCGCCCCCGGTCCGAAGAAACCGTCGTAAAAACCCACGCTGCCCCCGGCAATCAGGGCAAACGGCAGGCCGTACAGGCGACGCTGGCGATCTTCTTCACCGAGCTTTGGCATCAGCAGGAAGTAAAGCCCGATGCAGATGACCAGAATCGGCAGGATCTGGCGCAAAATATCGGACTGCACGTGCTGAACCAGCAGCGCGCCCGACGTGGAGCCGATAAAGGTCATCAGTATATTGAGCTTCTGATCGGCAAGGCTCACCACCTTGCGGCGGATAAAATAGAGCGACGCCGAGAGCGAACCGCCGCATGCCTGAAGCTTATTGGTGGCAAGCGCCTGCGCCGGGCTCATGCCCGCCGCCAGCAGCGCGGGCACGGTTAACAACCCGCCGCCGCCCGCGAGCGCGTCGATAAATCCGGCCAGCATGGCCACAAAGAACAGCACCACCAGCAGCAGCGGCGACACCATAAACAGATCGACGAAATTATCCATTAAAGTACATGCTCATCCAGTAGCGCCTGGCAGGAAGGCGGCAACGGAGGCGGTGTCTTCTTCTCAGGCTTAGAGGTTCCAGGTTTTGCCGGCTCAAACCAGCTTTGCAGTTCCGCACCGCAGCCATCGCCTGGCGGAGGTAGCGGCTGATCTTCACATTCCAGGCTATTCGCCGGGCAGCGCAGACGAACGTGCATATGCGCACGATGCTGGAACCACGGGCGCACTTTGCGCAGCCAGTCGCGATCGGTTCCGGCATCCAGGCAGAGCTGCTGCTTGATGGCCGGGTTAACGAAAATCCGCGTGACGTCGTTATCTTCCGCGGCCAGCTTGATCATGCTGGATACGTCCCGCGTCCACAGGGACGGCACCACGCGCTTACCGTCGCTCGCCACCAGATCCAGCGCCTGCGGTTTCAGCAGCTGGGCGGAGGTCCAGCGCGTTTTCGGCAGCTGCAGGAAGATATCAACATCCAGTCCGGTCTGGTGGCTGGCGTGTCCGCCGTTAAAACGCCCGCCGGCAGGCATCCCCATATCGCCAATCAGCATCGTGCCCAGCCCCAGGTTATGCACCTGATTGCCCAGACGCTGGATGAACAGCACCAGATCCGGGTGGCCGAAATAACGCCGCTGATCGGTGCGCATCACCTGATAGGTATCAGACTGGAGAGGAAGCTCCTGGGCACCGACGATACAGCCGTTGGAAAAGGCGCCAATGGACTGCGCGCTCCCCGCCACCGGGTGGGTGATTTTTTGCCATGGCGTCGCGGCCAGACTGGCTCCACTGGCAAGCAGCGCCAGCAGAGCAATTGCGGTTTTTTTCATGTTTACCAGCGTGGAATGGTGGTCGTCACATCCGCATTCTGCGCGCGCTGGCGCAGGAAGTGATCCATCAGCACGATCGCCAGCATCGCTTCTGCGATCGGCACCGCGCGGATCCCCACGCACGGATCGTGACGTCCTTTGGTGATCATCTCAACTTCTTCGCCATCGCGGTTAATCGTGTGGCCCGGCACGGTGATGCTGGAAGTTGGCTTCAGCGCGATGTTGGCAACAATCTGCTGCCCGCTGCTGATACCGCCCAGGATGCCGCCCGCATGGTTGCTCTGGAAGCCCGCTTTCGTAATCTCATCGCGGTTTTGGCTGCCGCGAAGCTGAACCACGTCAAAGCCGTCGCCAATCTCTACGCCCTTCACCGCGTTGATGCTCATCAGCGCATGGGCAATGTCGGCGTCGAGACGGTCAAATACCGGCTCGCCCCAGCCAGCCGGGACGCCGTCGGCCACCACGGTCACTTTCGCGCCAATGGAGTCGCCCTCTTTTTTCAGGCCACGCATCAGTTCGTCCAGCGCCTCAAGCTTGTCGGCATCGGCGCAGAAGAACGGGTTTTGTTCAACCTGATCCCAGTCTTTGATCGCCAGCGGAATGTCGCCCATCTGGGTCAGACAGCCGCGGATAACGATGCCAAATTTCTGCTGCAGGTATTTCTTAGCAATCGCCCCTGCCGCCACGCGCATCGCGGTTTCACGCGCGGAAGAACGTCCGCCGCCGCGATAGTCGCGGAAGCCGTACTTTTGTTCGTAGGTGTAGTCGGCGTGGCCCGGACGGAAGACGTCTTTGATGGCGCCGTAGTCCTGGGAGCGCTGATCGGTGTTTTCGATCAGCAAACCGATGCTGGTCCCGGTGGTGCGGCCTTCAAAGACGCCGGAGAGAATTTTGACCTGGTCCGGCTCGCGACGCTGCGTGGTGTAGCGAGAGGTGCCCGGGCGACGACGGTCGAGGTCGTGCTGTAAATCGGCTTCGGTCAGTTCGATGCCTGGCGGTACGCCATCAACGATACAGCCCAGCGCCAGCCCGTGCGATTCCCCAAAGGTGGTCACGCGGAATAACTGTCCAATACTGTTTCCTGCCATCACGGCTCCGATGTTGTAGTTTGTGTTTGAGCGTTGTGAAACGGGCCGAAGCCCGCTGGATTAATCTTTATAGATGCTGAAGTGTTCGCGCGCGTCGAGCAGCTGCGCTTTGGTCAGCATAAAGACGCCGTCACCGCCGTTGTCGAACTCAAGCCAGGTGAACGGCACATCCGGGTACTGCTCTATCAGATGTACCATGCTGTTGCCCACTTCACAAATCAGAACGCCGTCGTCGGTCAGGTAATCCGGCGCGCAGGCCAGAATACGGCGCGTCAGCTTCAGGCCATCAGAGCCTGACGCCAGACCCAACTCCGGCTCGTGACGGTATTCGTTCGGCAGATCGGACATGTCTTCCGCATCGACGTACGGCGGGTTGGTGACGATCAGATCGTACTGCAGCGTCGGCAGATCGCGGAACAGGTCGGAGCGAATTGGCGTAACGTGATGGATGAGCCCATGCTCTTCAATGTTCTGCTCGGTCACGGCCAGCGCGTCGGTGGAGATATCGACGGCGTCCACTTCCGCTTCCGGGAAGGCGTACGCGCAGGCAATCGCGATGCAGCCGCTGCCGGTACACATATCGAGAATGTGCTGCGGCTGATGGCCAATCAGACCGTCAAAGTGGTTGTTGATCAGCTCGCCAATCGGCGAGCGCGGCACCAGCACGCGTTCATCGACATAGAACTCGTGGCCGCAGAACCAGGCTTTGTTGGTCAGATAGGCGACCGGAATGCGCTCGTTCACGCGGCGGATCACGCGCTCAACGATGCGGTGTTTTTCGCTGGAAGTCAGGCGCGCGGTGCGCATGTCTTCCGGAATATCCAGCGGCAGGTAGAGAGACGGCAGCACCAGCTGTACGGCTTCATCCCACGGGTTATCGGTACCGTGACCGTACCAGATATTGGCGGCGCTGAAGCGGCTAACCGACCAGCGCAACATGTCCTGTATGGTATGCAGCTCGTTTACTGCTTCATCGACAAATATTTTATCCACTCTTTCCTCCAGGGCATGCTCGCATAATTTTCGGCGGCTAGTTTGCCATGAAGACGGCGATAAATCAGCAATGACGCGTCGCGCTTGAGGTTAAAAAATGCGTTTAGTCGGGTACACTGTCGGAAATACGAGATGAGAATGACGAATGAAAAAGAAAACATCGCTCAGCGAGGAGGATCAGGCGCTCTTCCGTCAGCTGATGACCGGGACGCGTAAAATCACGCAGGACACCATCGTCCATCGCCCGCTGCGTAAAAAAATCAGCGAAGTACCGGTCAAGCGTCTTCTGCAGGAGCAGGCCGATAACAGCCACTATTTTTCAGATGAATTTCAGCCGCTGCTCAACACGCAAGGGGCTGTGAAGTACGTACGCGAAGACGTCAGCCATTTTGAGCTGAAAAAATTACGCCGCGGGGATTATTCGCCGGAGCTGTTTCTCGATCTGCACGGTTTAACGCAGATGCAGGCGAAACAGGAGCTGGGGGCGTTGATCGCCGCCTGTCGCCGTGAACATGTTTTTTGCGCCTGCGTGATGCACGGCCACGGTAAACATATCCTCAAGCAACAGACGCCGCTGTGGCTGGCTCAGCACCCACACGTCATGGCTTTTCATCAGGCACCGAAAGAGTACGGCGGAGATGCCGCGTTGCTGGTGTTGATTGAAGTGGAAGAGTGGCAGCCGCCAGAGTTGCCCTGACAGAATGGCGGGAAGCACATTGCGCCCCGCCATATCGCACGTCACGTCAGATAGCTTTTGCCATCTTCAGGTTGCACGGACTCATTTGCCAGTTGAAGACACCTTTGCCCGTTTCGTCGAGAGAAACATTGGCAATGGCGGATGTCGTGAACATCGGCGGGGTCTCGCCCGGGCACAGCTCAGAAACCAGATAGCCAACCAGTGGCAGGTGGGAAATGACCAGCGCGGAAGCGACACCTTCATTGCACAGCGCCTGAAGATAAGCGCTGACAAGGCCTACATCGCCACACGGGGTGAGTTCAGGCAGAACATCCACACTGGTCGGCAGGTTCATACACTCCCCTACCACATCCAGCGTCTGTTCTGCACGCAGGAACGGACTCACCAGAACGCGTTCGATGTCCACTTTTTGACCGTTAAGCCAGGTCGCCATCAGACGAGATTCGTCGCAGCCACAGACGGTCAAAGGACGTACTGAGTCACTGGCGGCATCGAGTGCCGCGTCGCCGTGACGCATGATAAAAACTTGCATATTGCACCGCTTTTGTTAACCAGAATCACCGGCGTTAACTACCCGCGATAAATGCTAAGAGGTAGAAAACCCGATGGCCGGGCATTGTGCCTGATCCATTCGGTGAATGAAACGCTGTTTTTTACCTCAATGGCGTAAGTATAGTCAATCTCTGTTTACAAAATCGCCAGAACAGGTCCATTCACTTCAGGATTTACCCTTCTTTGACCTCAGCTTACGAGGACAGTTTCCCTTGCAGGCCAAAATGTCTGGCCGCGTTCCGCCATCTGCAATAATTCGTCACACGGTGTAAACCGTGGACCATATTGCGAAGCCAGACGTTGCAGGATAGCAACCACTTCACCCGCGCCGAGCGTATCCATGTAACGGAACGGGCCGCCAAGGAACGGCGGGAAACCAATGCCAAATACCGCGCCGATGTCACCATCGCGTGCACTCTTAATCACCTGCTCATCAAAGCAGCGCGCCGCTTCATTGAGCATCATCATCACGCAGCGCTCAGCGCACTGAACGGCGGACAGTTTTCCCTGACCTGTGGTCGAAATGAGTCCATATACCGAAGGGTCGACCTGTTTCCTGCTTTTACGCCCTTTCGCGCCGTAAAGATAGAAACCGCGTTCATTTTTTCTGCCTTTGCGATCGTCCTTCAAAATCGCAGAAACAATGTTTGCAGGTGGGCTAAAACGATCGCCATATGCAGCTTCCAGCACTGGTATAATTTTAGTGCCGGTGTCTATTCCCACCTCATCCAAAAGTTGGATTGGGCCAACGGGGAAACCAAACTTTACCAGCGCCTCGTCGACGTGCTCAATCTTCTCCCCTTCCGTCAGCAACCGCATTGCTTCATTAATGTAGGGAGCCAGAATGCGGTTGACGTAGAAGCCAGCTTTGTCCGCTACCACAATCGGGGTTTTGCCCTGTTTTTTCGCCAGCTTCACCACGGTGGCAACAGTTTGCGGGCTGGTAGTCGCGTGCGGAATAACTTCCACCAGCGGCATTTTTTCGACCGGGCTAAAGAAGTGCAGCCCAATCACCTGCTCAGGACGCGCGGCTTTCGCCGCGATATCGCCAATCGGTAATGACGACGTATTGGAGGCAAAAATGGTATGCGGGGCGCAATGTTGCTCAACGTCTTCCACCATCTGCTGCTTAAGCGCCAGATCTTCAAACACGGCTTCAATCACCAGATCGCGGTGAGCAAAACCGCTGTAATCCGTCGTACCGGATATCATCGCCAGGGTTTTATCGCGCTCGCTTGCCTTGATATGGCGGCGCTTGACCTTTTGATCAAGGTTCTGCCAGCTGTACTGCAGCGCGTGGTTGATCCCCTTAGGATTAATGTCTTTGATTCGTACAGGCAATTTGCCTTTGCTGGCGGTAACAAAAGAGATTCCGCCACCCATGAGCCCCCCACCCAGTACGCCAATCGCACGCAGCGGCGCAGGCTGCGCCTCGCTGCCCGGATCCTTTTTCACGTCCGTGCTGGCGAAGAAGATGCTGCGCAGCGCCTGCGACTGCGGCGTCATCGCCAGTTCGCCAAAGGCTTTGGCCTCCGCGGCATAGCCGCTGCTGCTTCCCTGCGACAGCCCGGTCTCGATCACTTCGAGGATCCGCTTTGCCGCCGGGTAATTGCCTTTGGTTTTTTGTTCGGTCTTTTTGCCCACCATGTTGAACAGGAGCGTTCTTCCCAGCGGGCCGGCCAGCACGCGCTCACGTACCGGCAGGGGACGTTTTGCCTGACGCCCTTTCAGCGCAAGCTCAACGGCGGCCTCCAGCAAAATGGACTGCGGCACGACGTCATCGACCAGACTGGCTTTCAGCGCCTGACGGGCGCGTAGCTGTTTACCGGTTAAAATCATCTCCAGCGCCGTGCTGACGCCGACCAGGCGCGGCAGCCGTTGCGTTCCGCCGGAGCCAGGCAGCAGGCCCAGCTGCACTTCCGGCAGACCCAGAATCGTTTTCGCATCGTCGGTGCAAATCCGGCTGTGACAGGCCAGCGCCAGCTCAAGCCCGCCGCCCAGACAGGCACCGTGGATCGCGGCAATAACCGGGATCGGCAGACCGTTGATCTCCGCCATCACCTGCTGGCCCTGACGCGCCAGCTCTTCGGCTTCCAGAGCGCTTTGCGCCCGGGCGATCATGTTGATATCCGCGCCGGCGATAAAGTTATCCGGCTTGGCAGAGATAAAGACCAGACCACGAATCGCTTTGTTGTCGCGGATCTGCTTTAGCATCGCGCGCACCTGAACACCAAATTCGGCCTTCAGGGTATTCATCTTTTCATCAGGCACATCAATAGTGATAACGGCCACGTTATCGAGGCGAACCGTCAGATTAAATGCAGATGGCATATCCATTATTCAGCCTCCAGAACCATTGCTGCGCCAAGGCCACCCGCCGCACAGGCGGTAACGAGGCCAAACCCGCCGCCACGGCGACGGAGTTCATGTAAAGTTTGCGTGATCATCCTCGCCCCTGTGGCGGCAAATGGATGACCGTAGGCGATAGAGCCGCCCAGCACGTTGAATTTACTTTGATCCACTTCGCCTGTGGCATGGGCGCGGCCCAGCACATCGCGCGCGAAACGCTCGCTTGCCAGCAGCTGTACGTTTGCCAGGGTTTGCGCGGCAAACGCTTCATGCATATCAATCAGGGTTAAATCAGCCAGCGTCAGCCCCGCGCGCTCCAGCGCCAGCGGCGTGGACCACGCCGGACCTAACAGCATGTCCTGCCAGACATCAATGGCGGTGAAGGCATAGCTGCGTAGATAGCCCAGGGGAGTGATGCCCAGCTCCTTCGCGCGGGATTCGGTCATCAGGATCACGGCGGCGGCGCCATCCGTCAGCGGCGTACTGTTCGCCGCCGTCACCGAGCCGTGTTTGCGGTCAAACGCCGGGCGCAGTTTGGCGTAATCCGCCAGCGTTGAGGTGCCGCGAATATTGTTATCTTCCACAAACGGTTCACGGTAGGGGGGAATATAGGCGGTCATGACCTCGTCGGCCAGCTTGCCTTCCGACCAGGCTTTTGCCGCAAGCTGATGCGAGCGATGCGCCAGAGCATCCTGTTGTTCACGCGTAATGCCGTACGTTTTTGCCATCTGCTCGGCGGTATCGCCCATGCGCAGGCCGGTGGAGTATTCCGCGACGGCAGGTGGTACAGGCATGAGGTCGCGCAGGCGTAAACGCGAGAAGAGTTTGAGTTTCTGACCCGTCGTGCGGGCTTTATTGGCATCCACCAGGATGCGCGCCAGCTTTTTACTGACCCCAATTGGCAGCACCGAAGAGGAGTCCGCACCACCCGCAATCCCGGCGCGAATCGTGCCCGCCATCAGGCTTTCAGCGACGTTAGCCACAGCCTGGAAGCTGGTTGCGCAGGCGCGGCTGACGCTGTAGGCATCGGTATGCACGTTCATCCCGGTACCGAGGACGATTTCACGCGCAATATTGGGGGCTTCAGGCATCTGCACGACCTGACCGAATACCAGCTGTTCGATGACCTCAGGCGGAATTTCGCTGCGAGCCAGCATCTCCCCCACTACCATTTTCCCCAGGTCGACGGCCGGTATGCCATGAAACGCCGTTGCCTGACGCGCAAATGGCGTGCGCAATCCACTGACTATGGCAATGCGATCGCCCTGACGGGTAATAAGCGGTAATGCCTGACTCATAACACTCCCCTGTAAAAAATTTTCGCAAACATAAAGTGGTCTGACCTGATAATAGTCTTAACCATTTTTTTACATTCAGCCAATCGGGGAAACGAAAAAGTGCGAGCTAAAACACAGAGAAGAAAAAGAAAATGCCCCCAAGGAAAAAGCAAAACGGTAACCCACAGGTTACCGTTTTTAGTGTTTGCACCCTCTCCCGTGGGAGAGGGCTGGGGGTGAGGGCATCAGGCCGCAGAGATTAACGCAGGCCCAGCTGGAAAATCAGCGTTTCTGCTTCGCAGGCGAAGATAAAGTCGATGTCCAGCTTCACGCCGCCTTCCACTTCGGTAAAGGTAGACTTGATTTCACACGGATCGGATTCAACGTCACGCGCACGCTTGCTCAGAGCGGTCAGGGTCTCTTCCGCTTCGGCACGGTTGGTGAATACACGGCTGTAAGAGGCGGTGCAATCGGTGTTGTCCATGATAGTCCCAACATCCATACAGCAGCAAACCGGGGTTTCATCAGCACTGCATTTACTCATAGCTCAATTTCCTCTGTATTCGCGCAGCGCGCGAGATAGACACGATGCTGATATTTTACGCCCCGGAGCGGGCGCTCTCCAGCCGTTAATGGCGCAAAATCGGATAAGTGACCAATATCACACTAAAAAATGATCTAAAACAAAAACCACCCTTTTGGGTGAGTCGCGATGGTCACAATTTTGCCAACCAGATCTCGTTTCACGAAACATGTTTGAAAATATTAATAAACAAACTTGCAACATTCCGGCTGGTCAGACCTATACTCTGGCCACTGGTCTGATTTGTCTGTCATACCTCAGACCCTACACTTCGCGCTCCTGTTACGGTATGTAACAATTATTGAATAAAAATAACTCAATGAGGTTATGGTCATGAGCCAGAAAACCCTGTTCAACAAGACTGCGCTGGCAGTCGCAGTGGCACTCGTCTCCACTTCCGCCTGGTCAGCGGGCTTTCAGTTAAACGAATTTTCTTCCTCTGGCCTTGGCCGTGCGTATTCCGGGGAAGGCGCTATCGCTGATGATGCGGGTAACGCGAGTCGTAACCCCGCGTTGATCATGATGTTCGATCGTCCTACTTTCTCTGCCGGTGCGGTTTATATCGATCCTGATGTCAACGTTTCTGGTAAGTCGCCTTACACGGGTGCGAGCCTTAAAGCGGACAATATTGCCCCAACAGCATGGATCCCAAACCTGCACTTCGTTGCGCCTATCAACGAACAGTTTGGCTGGGGTGCATCCGTAACGTCTAACTACGGTCTGGCTACCGAGTTCAATAACAACTACCCGGCTGGTGAATACGGCGGTAAAACAGACCTTACTACGCTGAACCTCAACCTGAGCGGTGCGTATCGCCTGAACGATAACTGGAGTTTTGGCCTGGGCTTTGATGCCGTCTACGCTGATGCCAAGATCGAACGTTATTCCGGGGAACAGACTGCTCGCCTGCCTAAAAACAGCAATAAAATTGCCAGTCTTGAAGGTGATGAGTGGGGCTATGGCTGGAACGCCGGTATCCTGTACGAGCTGGATAAAAACAACCGTTGGGGCCTGACCTATCGTTCCGAAGTGAAAATTGACTTCGACGGCGATTACAAGAGCGGTATCCTGACGCCTGTGAACAATCTGGTTCCAGGTGCGGGCACTACCATTCCTTGGGGAACGTCCAACCAGACCGTTCCGGGTTCACTGTCGCTGCATTTGCCAGAAATGTGGGAAGTCTCCGGTTACAACCGCGTTGCACCACAATGGGCTATTCACTATAGCCTGGCCTATACCAGCTGGAGTCAGTTCCAGGAGCTGAAAGCGACCGGTACCAATGGTCAAACGCTGTTCTATAAGGACGAAAGCTTCCACGACGCCTATCGTATAGCGTTGGGTACCACCTACTACTACGATAAGAACTGGACTTTCCGCTCCGGTATCGCATTTGACGACAGCCCGGTTCCGGCAGATAAACGTTCCATTTCCATTCCGGATCAGGACCGCTTCTGGTTAAGTGCTGGCGCGACCTATGCGTTGAACGAGAATGCATCCATCGATGCGGGCGTATCTTATATGCACGGTCAGAAAGTGACGTTCAAGGAAGGTCCGTACGAGTTTACCTCTGAAGGTAAAGCCTGGCTGTTCGGTACGAACTTCAACTACGCGTTCTAATCGCGCTGGAATCAAAAAAGGTGAGCATTGCTCACCTTTTTTATTTACTCCGAATCGATATCTTTTAGTTCGTTTTCGATCGCCTTCGCGTTTGGATTCTCTTCCGGCTTCAGCTTGCCGCCGTTGGCAATAAAGTCATGATTCTGGAAGTACGCTTCACGCACCATAATGTACGGGTCAGAAGACTGGCGCAGCAGACCATCAGAGTCGAGCAGTTGCGCGCGGGTTTCAATCCCTTCCACCGTCCATTTACCCACCGACAGCGGCCAGGTCAGCCACGAAAGGACCGGATACAGCGTATCCACCATATCGCCGCCATCATCACGGAGGGTGAAGCTACCATAGAACGGTAAATGCACGTACGGACCATACCCGACGCCATAGTGTCCCATCGTGCTGCCGAAACGGTGTGGCTGTTCACGCTGCAGTTTCTGGTTAGCCATACCTGCAACATCAATAAAGCCACCCATACCCAGAATGGAGTTCAGGAAGAAGCGGGTAAAGTGGACCATCCCCTGATACGGGTCGCCCTGCAGGAAGTAGTTCACCATTACCGCAGGCTCTTCGAGGTTGCTGGTAAAGTTACTTAACCCGTTACGCGCGGGTTGTGGAACATAATCGCGCCATGCTACTGCCACCGGACGAACCACATACGGGTCCAGTACGTTGTAGTTGAAGCTATACATTGAGCGGTTAAATCCTTCGAGAGGATCGGAGCGTCCCGTTTGCTCACCGGAGCTGGCGCAGCCCACAAGCATCGTCGCGCCAAGCGCAAGCGCCGACAGCCGAAGTTTCATAAATATCTCCCTGTTCAGTATGGCTATCGTTGATTGCCATCCGTAACGGAGCCGTTGACGCTCCGTCTGTAAACGTGCAAGCGATTGTAACAGCACGTTTACCGATGTCTATGAGCACAATTACGGGCAGTAACCACCGTGACTCTGATCTCAGCATAGCCTGGCTTTTGGAATTCGTTTCGCTGGCAATTTTATAATGACTTTGAAAGAGATGTATCACCTTTGTTGTCATTGCCGCCAATTTAAGAGCATCCCCACAGGCATCCCGATAAAAGCCGCTACGCTTAACAGAAAGATCAACCTCCGGGAGCAGATATGAAAGATGTAGGCGAAGAAAAAATTGGCGAGAGCACTGAGGAGCTTGAAATTGAAAGCGAGGAGAAAGCGCGCGGCGAGAAGATAGAAATTGATGAAGATCGCCTCCCCTCCCGCGCAATGGCCATCCACGAGCATATACGCCAGGATGGTGAAAAAGAGATGGAGCGCGACGCGATGGCCCTCTTCTGGTCAGCCATTGCTGCCGGACTCTCAATGGGCGCATCTCTGCTTGCGAAAGGGATATTTCATGTGCAGCTGGAAGGCGTACCCGGTGGATTTTTACTGGAAAACCTCGGCTATACCTTCGGCTTTATTATTGTCATCATGGCCCGCCAGCAGCTGTTTACCGAGAACACGGTGACCGCCGTTCTGCCGGTGATGCAAAATCCCACACTCGGTAATTTCGGTTTATTGATGCGGCTCTGGAGCGTGGTTCTGCTGGGTAATATCATCGGCACGGGCATCGCGGCATGGGCGTTTGAATATATGCCGATCTTTGATGAACCCACCCGGGATGCGTTTGTGAAAATCGGCATGGACGTAATGAAAAACACGCCGGTCGAGATGTTCTCAAACGCCATCATCTCAGGCTGGATTATCGCCACGATGGTCTGGATGTTTCCTTCAGCGGGAAGCGCCAAAATTGTGGTGATCATATTGATGACCTGGCTGATTGCGCTGGCGGACACCACGCATATTGTGGTCGGTACCGTTGAAATCCTCTATCTGGTCTTTAACGGTACGCTTCACTGGAGCGATTTCTTCTGGCCGTTTGCCCTTCCGACGCTGGCAGGAAACATTTGCGGCGGAACGTTTATCTTCGCGCTTTTAAGCCATGCCCAAATTCGTAACGACATGTCGAACAAACGCAAAGCTGAGCTTAAGGCACGGGAAAATGATGATAAATCGACAAAAAAATCGACCTGAATGGTGACTCTTTGAGCAGTCAGGCGGCGATGTGCTTAACGCAAAGTGTAAATAAGGCTATACTCGTGCCGCCTCGTCCCCTTAGTTAAATGGATATAACGAGCCCCTCCTAAGGGCTAGTTGCAGGTTCGATTCCTGCAGGGGACACTTTACCCTCCCGCTTTTTCCAGCACATTCGTCTGTCTACCGCCAGAATTCACTGAGCAGAAGAATCCTGTTTTATTTGAGCGTAACGCGTTGCCAGCTGTTTAAGACGCAACTCCAGTTGAGTCTTTTCTGCTTCAGGAAGCGCATCTCCTGCTGGATGCTGTGACAGGCGCCTGAGTTGTTCTTCAGCCGGTATCGTCTGGTTAAATGACTGTATAGTCGAAAAAACTACCGATTTAAGCTCGCTTACCGTGATGTATTTTCCTTTTTGCTCGTCCAGACTACTCAGCCGATGACTCAGTTGCTGAAGCGTCATCATTCCCTGATACCAGCTGTTCATTGCGTCGACAGGTAACGCTGCCGCGTTAAATTTTTGCTGCCACTGCATTGTGAGCGGTTTCGCCTCCTCCGGCCATAATGTCTGGAGCTGCTTTAACAGCTGAAGGCTGTAGGAAAGATTCCAGTCAGGAGGCAGTTTATCCAAGCGGGCAAGCTGCTGCTGCGTGTCTGTGATAAACGTGGACGGTAAAGTACCTCGCAGTGTTAACGCGTCTTGCTGCACAGGCGTGAGCACTTCAGGTAACGGAGCCAGAGAGGCAAAAGCCTGAGTCGCCAGGGGGTCGGGTCTGGACAAAGAAGCCCATCCCCACGCCACAGCGAAGCACACCACCAGCGTGGAACACATCCCGGTAATAAAGGGCTTCCACTGTCTGACAGGCACGGGGGCTGTCGTACGATCCTCCCCATTCGGCTGATTTTCCTGATGCACAACATATACCCATTTCACTTCTTCGATCGGTTCGGCTTTCTCCAGAGTCGATTCGCTATCGGGCTTCATGTTCACATTCAAATCGGACTTGTCATTACTCCTTTCCAGCCGTTCAGCACTTGAACGTATCAACGTTCGTAACGTATCGAACTGGCTAAGGTGTTTAAGCTCAAAGCGCTGGAGCACCGCGCTCAGGCTGGTAAGTAACGCTTCAGCACGATAAAGCTCACTAAGATGGCTGCTGTTGAATGGCAGCATACGCATGCGCTGCTGCAGGCGCTGGCTAAGGCCGCTAAGGATTTCCATACGAGCGTGTTGCGTCTTCGGCCATAAGATGTCCCACTGGTGGCTAATCAGGGCCTCCAGAATCGCCAGCCCTTCATTCAGGCCAGCTAATCCAGACAGGTGAGTACGAGCAAGGGTGTACCAGGCTGCTGTCTGCAACTCCACACCGTTCTGTTCAAACATTGAGAGACAGAGTCTTTGGACATATTGCCAGTTCACATCAGGGCGAGCAGGATGTGTAAGCTTACTGAGTTCGTCGCTGAGGGCGGCATAATCTGGCAGCGTACGCGGGTCGCCGCCGGTTTTTAACGTTATATGTGTGGTCATTCTGCAGGGCCTGCATATCCGTGTCGGTTAATTTCGTCAGTTGATGTGTAAGGCAGTTTCGCGTGTAAAAACGCAATGAGTAATGAAGGAATGAATGTTATTGCTAGGGCAGCAGCGCTAAAATCAGACCGAAAAAAACACCTTCATCAAATAGTTGTCCTGACTGAGGTGACGTATCAGGGGGAGTAAAGATCCAGTCATATACGCTCCCCACCCGCATTAACAGGCGTCCTTGAGAAATCGCGCTGTACCCGGAAAAAAAAGTCACCTCGACACAGCCTGCAACTCCCTGTCCATACAGAAATATCGGCATAAACTTAACCGCCCGGTTACCATAACGCAGGACGATACCGGAAATATCAAAAGCCCCGCCCTCCACCAGCAGGTCCGGAACGTATACCGTCAGTGGCTCTGCATTCAGTCCGGTATCTGACAGCCAGGCGTCCATTTGCTCCTGAAGCTGAGCCATTCGCATGCGAAACTCTGCAATATCGGCCTGGCTCTTGCTAGCTGCGGGAACAGGTGAAGGTTGTCGCGCCTGCAACTTCTTCAGGAACTGTGATTTTACTGACATGGTGTTAACTGACCTTATATACGAGGTGTTGTGTCGAGATACTGCTGTTGCCTGAGATGCCGCAACAGGACCCGTCCTTCGGGCATAAACTCAGTCCCGTAGCGCACCAGGCCAATCCCTTTAAGTTCAGCGTCAATGGCATAGCGCAGCTCGCCGGGAATGTTCTGCTCAAGCAGAACAACGTCTATCTTTTTCAGGCGCGGTTCATACTTGAGCAGGACGGCAGACAATGTGCCCATGAGCTCATGGGCCGTTCCCGGCATGCCCTGCAGGATTTTTGTCATCTCGGGCAGCCCGTAATCAGGCAGGTGCGCCAGCGTGCCGGCGCGACAGTTGAGAACGCGCTGCATGTTATCCAGAACCGAAAGGATGACCTGATTTTCTTCACTGACCTGTTTAAGGTCGAGGCCACCGCTAAAATTTCCGGTTAGCATTTCATACAGCGAAGGCGTGTTATGTCCCTGGGGCATCAGTCGTCCTTAAGCGGTTGCAGCGTCAGATGGTTCTCGCCGGCTTCCAGAATGCGCGGTTTATCGGGATCCAGATCGCTGCGCTTGATAACCTGCTTCCAGGTGTCGTTGGTCATGTCCGGATGGCGGAACAGCCCTACCACCGCGACAAACTTCGCCTCTTCTTCCATCGGCATATCAAGGCTTGCATCACCCCCCGGTTTTACCACGATATTACGACTGGCCAGCATGTCGTCTTTCAGAATACTGACATCATCCTGAAGCAATTGCTGATAAACCGTCTTATCAAAGGTTTTGCGGTCTTTGAGTTGGTAAACCCTAACCACGACAGGCTCAGACAGCGAGTTATTTTCGCGAGAGTCGGTGTTCAGAGCTTCGCGCGCGGTGAAATCCAGATGCAGGATTTTAATTTTTTTATAGAACACAGAATTAAACGCCGATTTGGTACCGTCGGTAACGCTCTGCGTCACCCCGCAACCGGTCAGAATAAGCGCCATGAGAGGCATCATCCAGCGCGCGGTTTTAGTTAAATTTGTACGTGACACGTCGGTTTCCTTGTTGTGGTTTCGCGGGCTCCAGCCCGCTGTAATAGCCCAGTTCTGTCGTAAAGGTTTCAGGAATGTCATCAGGATGGCTATCATCTTCTGCTCCCAGCACGCCGTTCATTCCCAGCCAGAAAGGGTTCTCACCCAGCGGGGGTACGGCCAGCAGTCGAACAGACGTCGTCAGGGTTATTCTGGCCTTAAACCGCCAGCCCAGATACACCCGCAGCATCACCAGGAAATCCATGTACAACTGGCCATCCGGTTTCCAGCCTTGCGCCTCATGTTCGTTGTCCGTCGCAAGCGCAATCAGCAGCTGGCTGCCGGCATCCATCGCTTCGTCACCCAGCGGCGTATTGCCATCAAGCAGAAAATCTTCGTCACCGTAAAAACCCAGCGGCCTGTCGATCTCTACAGGCCGCAGACAATACGGACTCACCTGCACCGTCGTATCGGGGGCCAACAGGCTCACCAGTGCCTGCATCCCTTCCTGAGTTTTGCCCGGTTGTTGCAGAACTCCCAACAGGGCCAGAAAGCGCGACACTGGCGTGGCAATGTGATTTGCCGTGCCCGGTATTCCAAGCCCCACCAGACCCAATAACGACTGCGAAATGTTGTCGGTTCCGCCGGGCTCAAACGTGGCCGGATAGGAGTATTTACGCCAGACGCGGTAAAACTGCGTCAGGATGCGATGACTGAAAATATCCAGAAAGCCCTGCAGCGCCTCATGCCCTTCGCGATGCTGGGTGATGTCATCGAGATACGCCGTTGGTAATGGGGAATCGACCCCGTACATCCCCATAAAGGTCGTACGGATAACCGGCGGCTTGCTGTCATCGTCTTCATCATGTTCGACAGCCTTCAGTTCACTGACCGGAAACCCCATTCCAGGGTGCGGTGCAAAGCGTACCGGGTCATCTGCGGGGTGGCTGGTCGATCCCATCAGCGGCCTGCCAGGATTGTTTTTCTCCAGCAGCTGACATAATCGATAGAAGTTAATGCGGTGAAGGTCGGCTTCCAGCCGCGGTGTCAGCCGGGAATGCGGCGGTTGTGCTTCTCTTCCCATTCCAGGCGCTCTCCGGTTGGTTGCAGGATAATAATCAGGCGGTTAAACAGATAGATGTCGGTGTAGAGCGCGAAGAAGCGGCTTAGCATCTCGCCGAACAGGCAGATGTCGCCGCGCCCGGCAAAGCCGTAGCTGTCTAGCGTCACTTCAATCTGCACGCCGCGTACCAGGTATCCCTGCTCAAATCGCTCAGTTTCACTGTGCTTCACGTCGATGATGGCTTCCAGACGACGGCGGTTCATCTCGCTGTCGGTCCACTCGTACAGCGCGAGGGTACCGCGCAGCACATCGGCGTTATCCATCATCGACAGGAACCCGCTGCCGAGGTGACTCAGCACGCGCCAGTGGAAACGGTCTTGCGCAGGTGGATAACAGGGCAGTGTCGGCGCACACAGGTTACGCACGACGATGCTGGCCGACGTAGTTTTCATCACCGTATCGAGCACGGTACTTTGCAACGCCCGTCGCGGCAGCTGGCCGTTGGTACCGGTGAGCGTCAACGACAAGCTTTCATCTTCAGGAACGGTGTGATTATCAAATGCTTCTCCACCCAGAATAAGCCAGGTATTGTACAGCCCTGACGAACCTCGCCGCACGCGGGTGTGGTAGTAATATTCCGGGGCTTCATGGCGCATCATTCCGCCTTTGTGGCGGAAGCTTGAGAACGGCACGTAGGTATGCTGGCTCGATGACATCACCGAATCGACCGCGTAAATCTCGGTATGCCCATCCTGCACGCGCATCGGGCGCAGCATGTATTCGGTCTGCAGAGAGTTAAGCGTCAGCGGATCAGATTCCAGCGGGAACAGGTTAATCACCGGCACGCAGTTCAGGCGCAGGTGTTTTTCGGTAAAGTTAAAGTCATGCTCCCAGCGTTCTGCCAGCACCACGTCGATTTCAAACCAGGGAAGCTCAGCCGGGAAGTTGACGCCATCCAGTCCACGCAGGCCAGTGAACATGAATTTTTCGCGAAAGGTGAAGTACTCCAGCAACAGCTGATATCCGCTAAAGCTGCTGTTGCCCTTCGGCCACAGGTCATCGTCATCGCCAAATCCCAGCGCGGCGAAGTACCCGTCGAGCGGTCTTCTGTCCATGTCACCCGGCATCCGCAGCCACAGGCGAGCAACATTCATGGTGAAGGCTTCATGCATGGCGCAGGCGAGAGGTGCGTCAGCATTGAAGTAGAACGGGATCTGACTGAGATCGACACGGCTCCAGTCCGCCAGATGGCTGCAGTTAAAGCGCAGGTTGATGACCGAACGCCCGTCAGGGTCAGTAGACAGGCGAGCGTGTTCCAGCGACAGCGGCTGGAGAGTTATCTCTTTAGTTGTGGTGTACCGACAGCGCGTACCCTTTTCACCAATCGGCCGCGAGTTAATCTCGAAACCTTTGACAATACGCATCTGCTCTTTCATTTCTCGCCAGTCAGGGGTGAACTCCACCACCGACATCGACGGTATGGTGCGCAGGTAATGCGGCCACAAAAGGCTGACCAGCCCTTCGGTCAGTTCTGGAAGGTCATCATCAAGCTTCTCTCGAAGCCGCCCCATCAGAAAGGCAAAGCCTTCGAACAGGCGCTCTACGTAAGGGTCGCGCGCGCCGGCTTTATCGAGATTGAGCATTGCTGCCTGCTCGGGGTGAGCACGGGCAAACTCTTCACCGGCTTCCAGCAGGTAGCGCATTTCAGCGTCATAATAACGCAGGGTTAAATCGTCCATAAGAACCTGAGTGTTGTGTGACCATCCGGCTAAGCGTGCCGGTGAAGAGTGAAGGCTTTAAGCTTCGTAGGTGCGTTCCCGATGGGAGGGTATTAACGTCGCCGCGCACGGGCATCCACTTTTACTGTGTAACGTGCCCGCAAACTTCCGACCATTCACTAAGTTTTGTGGAATAGCGCCAATAATTTTATAAGTGCCGGCATGTTTCCCACACGTCACACTGTCCTGTTCGCGTGTAACTGGGATCCCCTCAATCGTGTTAGTTGGATCGCCCTCGAGGATCTTCCCTCCACAGGTGGTTTTATCCCCCTGCACCAGATAGTAACCTTTCGCCATTTGTCATCCTCCTTGCAAAATTCAGTTCACGCTAACCACACAGCACCGCAGCACTGGCAGGATCAAGTACGATAAGACCAGCCAGAAGCAAATCCATCTCTGGCTGAAGCCGTGCTTTGTCGGTTTCGCTGCGGGTGGCTTTTATACGCAACAGTCTGAGGCGACGCGATTTCACTTCAAACAGCAGCGCCGGTGTCCACTGCGTAAGGGTGATTGATTCCGCCGCACCATCAAGTTCACCCAGCAGATGCAGCGCCAGTTCATTCCTGCCCTTCTGCTCCGCCACGCGAGCCATCAGCAGACGCAGCAGCCATTTGTCTTTCGTGGAGTCCGTACCCGGGCGTGTCTGCAGCCAGTGGAGTGTGGCATCCAGGCCATCCGTATCTGCTTTTTCCAGCGCTTCCGGCTCGAGGGCCAGGATATCGTTATCCTCCACGCTCACGGTACTGACCTGCTCATCACGCCAGCCGGACATATCGTCCAGTACGCTCTGGTTTATCCAGTTCAGAGTGACCTCATCGGCAAACGGCGTACCGTCATTAAAGGCCAGCGTTTCAAGCCCGGTGAGGCGTCGCAGCAGCCCTTTCAGATCGGCGATGATAATGTCGGCCAGCACATCTTGCCCCAACTTCACCAGAGCCTGATGGATATACCACTGCAAATCCAGCCAGAGGTGGTTGGCGCCACGCGAGAAGGTGCTGTCCGCATGTTCCAGTATCTCCAGCCAGCTCTGCTGCAGGTACAACCGTTTGAGCATGGCCCTTTGGTCAGCACGCGGCGGTTCAATGCGCGTTTTCCCCTCGGCATCAGGTGCAGGGATCGCTCTCAGCGTGTCATGACGCAGGCTTTTCATCAGCCGGTGTGCGGAAAGCCATCCATCGGGTTGTTCACGCAAATACCCCGCAAGGGTACGGGCCTGAGTCAACAAATCCTGACCGGACGTGATGCGGCTCAGGGCTGGAGCGTCATGCTCTGTCGTGTGTGCAGAGGTCTGTGACTGAGGGGTGTTACTGGCGTTCTGTGGAACCAAAGCATCCACGCCACCGGCCTTCATCAGGCGGGACTCCAGCGCGCTGTAAAGCGCATTCAGATCCGGACAGGACGCTTCTGGCTCAGCGTCCAGACTGCTGTGGATGAGCAGCAGCGCACCGGTAGTGCGCATAGCATCGTCGCGTACCACTTCAGGCCACAAGGACAGACTATCAAGCAGACGAGAGCCTGCAAGCCACTCCAGCGCCGGTTTACGGCTTCGCTCCCGCTGCGGATAAAGCTGTGCTCCGTAGCGTTGCAGTAATCCCGCCAGCAGTTCAAGCCCTTCGGCAAAGCCAGCTTCTCCGTCCTGGTGCAGACGGGCCCAGCAGTAATAGGTCGCAATACGGATATCTTTGGCGGTGGTGGTCAGCAGTTTTTCAGCAAGCGTACAAATCAGCCCGGTATCGATGCCGGAGAGTTTATTGACCTCCTCTCTTATACGCTGGAAATCATCGTCATATCCCGGCTCTTCCCCAGCAGGACGGGTATCGCTGATAGGGGAAAGCCAGGGATGCCAGCGTTCCGTGCGCGCCTGCGCCTGCTGCCGCAGCTCAGTTTCGTCCGCCTGACAAGCGGCAACCAGATTCTGAAGAGTGCTCATTATTCGATTCCATCCATGTCACTGATTTCCGTATTGGCCATCAGAGCCTGGGCCGTGGCCGCGCTGTCAACGCTGAAAATCTGGTCCGGCAGCGTGAAGCCGCGCAGTGCCAGTAATGCCAGCGGCCCGCTGCCCAGCTGTGAACGCAACACCCACTGCAGCGTACTACCATCCGGGGCGGTAAAACTCACCATCCACTGACTGCGGTCAAGCTGCTGCCGTTTGCCCTGATCCAGCCAGCGAATAAAGCCCCAGGTCCCTCGGTAATCCCCGAACAGACGCGCGCCTGCATTGACGGAGGTCCATGTCAGCATCGTTCCTGGTTTGTAAGTGTCCCCCGGCCAGCGGAAGCTTTGCCAGTCGGCCATCTGGTTGAAGTAGTGCAGCTTTTGTCCATCAATTGTTAGCTGCGTCTCCACTACCCGCGGCACAGGACGCGCCTGCAGATCAAAGCTGATGCCCTGACTACCATCGGTAAACAGAATGTCTGACAACTCGCTCAGTTGGTTAATGGCCCGCAGGAAGGCCGGGTTAAAGCTCAGCCCCTGGCTGTTGACCTTATCCGGTACCCACTGGCTGCCTTCTTTGTGAAGCACTCCATTGAGTTCTGTGGTCAGGAATCGATCTATGCGCCCACTGTCTTTACGGATAAACTCTGCCAGCATCGGCAAAGAGGCGTCACTCTTGCTCGCAGCGAACGGGAAGCGCCCGTCAAAGGCGGTGCGCCAGTTCGCCGCCACGGAGCGGCTCCATTTGTCATTCAGGCTCGCCGCCGACGGCTGGAGTACGGTCTCCCAGGCCTGGGTCAGCGGCTGCACAAACATCGTGCTACCAAAACCACTCCACTCTTCACCAAGGCTTGCCGAAATCAAACTGCCATATTGCTGGGTGTCGGTCAGATCCACACTTTTTCCCTGAAATACGGTCTGCGCCAGGGTTTGCATCATCTCCTGCGGATCTGAGGCACTGGCCACCTGCTGCAAGCGAAGACGCACGCGGGTGATACGGGTCAGATAGGTCTGCAGGCTCAGTGAGTTGTCAGCCGACATGACGTTGCTGCCCGTGTTTTTGCCGAGAAGCTGAAGCAGCGGACCGAAAGTTTCATCCAGTGGTCCCTGTGGACCTGTCGCAGACTGGTCAATTGCGGGTTTGTCTTTTCCACCAACCAGATCTTTTGCCGATTTGATAATGGAGTCCGAAAGGCCTTCGCTTTGCTGGCCGGTCTGCCCCTGCCAGGCGATGGTGTTCATCAGGGCAATCAGTGGAGACTGGCGGATATCACTCATTAGCGTCAACTGGTCGGTCACATCGGCAATATTGTTCGCAGAATTCCAGCGCAGACTGTTAAGGAAGTTCAGCCAGCTGCCGGCAAAGTCAGTGAAGTAACGCTCTGTCAGGCGTGCTTTGAGCGCTTCCGGCGACATGTCCGCCGATACGGCTTTACGGGAATCGCTCAGCACCCAGTCGATTTCATCCCGTCGGGAATTTGCGGCCTTTTCGATGGCCTGCTGAATCCCACCTTCCCATGCCTGACGGGTGAACATGCCCGGCACCACTTCCTCGGTGGTGAACAGTCGCCGCGCATCGGTCCCGCTGGTCATGTCTTCCAGAGACACATCGGCAAAGTTACGACGCACGGATTTGAGCATATTCTCGTACAGCGTGCTTTCTGCATTCCGGCGGCCAATCTGCTGTAACAGCACCTGGCGGCTCTGGCTGACCAGCTGTTCATCCGGCTTGATTTTCCACTGTGGCTGCTTTGGCAGTTCAGAGATATAGAAGGACCATAAATCCGGCGACAGGCTTTGCCACAAACTGGTGGAAACACCCATTCGTGTCGGCTGCACGGTTTTCATAGCTTGTGCATAAAACGCGCCGTCGACTTTATCCGGACGGGCCATCATCAGCCAGGCTTTAAGCTGGTCATAACCTGGTTTCGCCAGCTGTGCACGCTGGTCGCTGTTTGGCGCTGAGTTGATCAGGGCGGTGAGCTTTTGCGCCAGGGCAGCATTTGCCGGGTCGCGTATTAGCCGGTTATTCGCCACGCCGTACCAGGGCAGCATTGAGTTGAGCAACTGCTGATTATGGTCAAGACCGAAGCGCTGATACCACGGTGTGCCCTCCTGAACATTGTGCAAAAGGCGGCCTGCATCGTTTCGCAATTCATACAATGCCGTCAATTGATAATCAGAAGAGGAAGGATGTTCCACCAGAGCTCTGGCTTTGTCCGATATTGAAGATATCTGCCCATAGTTCATAGCAAAGGAGAGCAATAGACCCGCCGCCCAGAGACCTACTACCGCCATGATGCTCCATGCCAGCGTCTGCTCCCAGGCCATACCCACGCGACGGCCACGTACCCGGGTGCAGTCTTCTGTTACTCCCTGCCATACAGCCGAAAGTGTCAGAGCATGTTTATATGCAGGTCTGACGTCGTGTTCTGTACTATTTTTGTCCCCCTCTTCACCAGGCTGCTCTGGCGTCGTGACCAGGCTGAACATCAATCCCCGTAACGGAACGCGTTGTTGTGAACTATAAAGCCACGGCACCAGACGGGATGACCAAAGTTTACTCCCCCCCTGCTCAAGCTGCCGGGCCAGTTGCAACAGAAAATCATACTGACGTTTTTCAGCAATCTGGGAAACCCCCTGTTCCCGCAGTTGAGGAAGCAGTTCATTGAGCTGTTTTGCCACATTCTCCGGCATCGCCCGCAACGGCAGGGTGATACCGACAGGCTGCGATTTACGTCCTGCCTGCGACCATTCGCTGCCACAAAGCTGCCACAACCAGACGGGAGCAGAATAGCGCAGCGCTTCACTAATTTTCTCAAGCCCCCGGAGGTCATTGTCGCTCATCTGTTGAGTAAGATTCTGACCTTCGCCTATCACCCTGACAATTCCATCCAGCGGCCGACCACGGCGCAGTTTACGCAGAAAGACATATTTTTCACTTTCCGCCTCGGGGGGCAGGCTACCGCCGTGTATCAGAACAGTGCGATCCCCTTCAAGCCACTGGCTTTCCTGCAAACCTGGTACAAGCTGTTCAATTGCCGCTTCATCGCCAGTTACTAACACCAGGCGGATTTTGCTTCGCCAAAAAAATCCATAACGTCGATAGAGATAAGCCTTTACAGAGTCCTCTTTGTTGGGTTTTTTATATTTATTACGAAAGTTGGTTCTTCCGGATTCTCCTACCCTATTCGACTGAAAACGAGGCTCTCTTTGATAGAACCACACGCCGAAATTCATCAGCATCAAGAATACTGAGAATAAAAACATGCATAAGAACCAAAGGCTCATCTTTTCTTTAGGTGATATCCATCCAAAGATACCTCCATAGTAATAACATCCGATAAAAGTCAGAATACCAAAAATAATGAGGCAAGAGATAAGGCCAATTACTCTCCATCTTGCTGAGATATTCAATTTAATGCTCCCTGCCATTATCAGACGGTTTAACAACATTAAAGACATAATCATTGCCAACACTGGCGATCATCAAAATCGGCTCTTTGTTTTTTGCAGATATAAAAAAGGCCAGAACAAACACCAACCAGAAATGGATATCCCCTAATTTACCCAGCATTAGATCTAAATGCTGCGTCTCATACTCCCATCCAACATTCATAGATATGCATGAGGTTCTTAATACATCTGAAACACCCCGGACGTCGTCCACATTCATGTTACTAAAGAGTACTCTTGACGACCTGAGAACATCTGGCTGATAAGTAATCATGTAGTCAAACTCTTGCTTAGTTAAAGCTTTACTGCACGTCATAGGTCGTAAAGCCATACCAGAACATTCTTTTTCAAGTATTTTCTCTTGATTAGTCACAACCAAAATCGAGGCAAACTCTGTTGCATCAGGATAATACTTTTCAATACCTTCAACATTTGCAGATATTATTATTGACACCCGGCCGACTTTAATATTGGATAGCATGTCAAAATTTTGCTCTAGCGTACCATCCCAAAAATAATAATTATCTAAGCAACTTTCAGAAAGACCAATTGCAGCCCAACATTCTTTAAAGGTAGAGAAAGTAATGCAACTTCTACCATGAGTAAATATAACATCAAATACACACGATTTACTTAGCCTTATCAAAGTTGTTCTGACAGATGCTAACAACTCATAAATCAGTTGTTCTTCAGTGTATGCATCATTATTGTGACCGCGCAACTTCAATTGTTGCTCATTATATATATCAACAAAACTAGACGATGCTATATCTATTTTTGATACCACGGGAGGAAGAAATAAATTACAGGTTGAGATATGAAACTTTTTACTGGCCCATTCAGTCCAGTTTTCCTTGGTTATTTCCGCCTCATGCTCTCTCGCTTCGAAGGCGGACAAACAAACACCATAATAATAAACCCTAACAGAAAGCAGAACGCAAAATACAAATAAACATAGAGCATACAACAAGAAAAATAATTCCAACAATTCGTTCCCTTCTTCAGGAAGAATTATTTTAGCCCCTCCCCAAATTATCCCTAAAACCGCTAAAACACATAAAAAAGATAAAAACCATCTTCTCCATTTTATTTCCTGGACTTTGTCGCCAGGAGGAATTATCTGTAGCGGCCAACTCATATCTTTCTCCATCGCTGGTAATGGCGCACCTTTCTAAAACTATAAAAAATTTAACAACGTTCACTATCAACTCTGAATTTTGCATCTGCGTATGACTGGAGGTTTTATTGCGAGTATTAATTAGATACTTATCAAGCACCTAATCCAGATAGAATGGTCGCTGTGAGAGCAACACATCAAGTCCAAACTCAGTAATATCATTATCAGATAGAGAAAATGATGAATAAAAATACCGCAACGCGGGATATAATAATTTAACCGCCTCACATTCACTGAGTTTGTCGACGACGTTCATTTTTCGGTATGCACGTAAAATATTATTAACAATCGACACTCTATTTATTTCTTCCAGATCGGAAGCGGTTAGCCCAAGGGAGTAATTTAATTTTCTCTTGCATTCGCCATCACCATCCACAGCATGAACAACACCATCGCCATTAAGATAAGTCCATGTATCAATATTGCTCAACAACTGTTGCTTTTGCCAACTATCCAGAACACACATCAACGGACTAAATACTGATGGGTCAAAATAACGAAGTAATATATCACCAACCGATTGAATCGATTGCACTGAAAATAAAGCAATTTGCTCAGCAAGCTGCTCTCCTGTTAATTCTGTCGAGATCCATGCACAGACGCTACGTCCTTCTCCTGAAGCAAGCCGCTCTATTCTCAACTCATTTAAAGAATGATAAATGCTACTATTAAATAACTCTTCATCCTTTTCATCGTTTGTAGTAAGAGAAAATAGATAAAGTGGCAAAGTGCCGCGAAACTCACTCTGATGGAATGTAACAGAATAAGATTCATGCTTTTCAAGCAAATCATATAAAAAAACATCTGACTGATATTGTTTTAATGATGAATCTATCAAAAGAAAGCATCTTCCACTTTTACCAAAAGCAGCATTGGTGATTTTAATTTTTATATTTTGAAAAAAATCATTATACATAACCACCCCTAATGAGACTTATATTGAAAAAACCCTGTTATAACTATTAAAAACACTATCCATGTGAGTAAAAAATATATCTTCACTTATTCTAATTAAGTATATTTTTTTATTTATTGAAATCAGAACTCACTAAGCAAATAATTCATATAGACACGCACATTTGAAATGAAAAAACCAATCTCCATATCAATTACGATCAAGCCGCTCAATCCTTTCAATAGTTCAAAAGGATGACCCAAATATATTTATGTTAATTGATAGCAAAAATGCGCTCCTCTAAATAAATTTCCAAACACGCATTTCTTACACCATATCTGCAGCTCTTCGTCTGAAATCCAGGTCTCCACAACATGCAGCAAAGTTATTGCCACCATCACTTCCCAGGTCACTAAAATCGCCAGAACTCTGACTCCAAAATATCTGTAAACCTTCCCATTATATATTTCCGTTAGTTTACTTATAATAAAAAGAAACAGAATATTCGCTTTCTTAATTAATAGCAATACCAGTATTCAAATAAGTAGCCAAATTTACGCGTTGGCCGTGGAGTATGAGAGCGGCTTGATGGCTCATGCCATTTTCCTTTTTTTCTCTGAAGCTTCTCTCTTTTCTTAGTTATTTCTTTCAGGTTCACACGGGTAACGTCCTTCATTTCCAGCAACTGAAATATTTCCTCAGTCAGCTTGCAACAGGTGGAGAAATAGGATTTATAAGCAGCGATTGCAATCGCTCCAGTAAAAAATAAAAGCCAGCCCTAACATCATCATGAGAAAAAAATATTCCTTCCAAAAATCCAACTCTCCCCAACCCTCTTCATTCAAAGACTTAACAAGGCAAACAGATGCAAACATAAACATGATTATAGCTGTTAAAATAAACATATTTTTAATCCGCCAAAGCATATGCGCAATATGCCCCATATCACATTTCGGACATACAGACACTATCCGCTCTTCCGGTAACGCAATGGCATAAACCTCATAATGATCATGCTGCCATTCAACAATCATGTCCACATCATCGCCAGCCTGAACACAGGTAACCCCCACCCAGCCGCGGAAGGGCTTGCCATTAATTAGCCCCTGCACATATTCTGCCGAATCATTCGAAGATTCGCTTTCAGCCATCATTACAGCACCGACTCCCGGGCTCCCTGCAACAATCGCCGCTGCCGCCACCGCACCTCTCTGCCCATCAGTTATCTCAGGCACTGAGTGGGTCCGGTAGGCATCGGCACCAAAATACTCCCTGAATCTCTCATACCGAAAAGCTTCCAGGTGCCCTGAAATTTTCTCCAGAGGACCATAAGGCGGCAATACCGGCGGAGGGGGAAGCTCCCGCGTCCACGGCCTGCCGTTCATCACTTCGATTTCCTGTTTTGTTCGCAGGTCTGATAATTTCTCTGGCTCAACAAACCAGGAGCATATCTGATGCTGCGCTTCTGAATTCATGAAATATCCTTTATCGCTGCTTCCAGGGCTTTATTCTGGTCTGCCACACTGCGGTTGCATGGTGCTGCGCCAAACACGCATTTCTCACACCATATCTGCAGCTCTTCGTCTGAAATCCAGGTCACCACAACATGCAGCAAAGTTATTGCCACCATCACGTCCCAGATCACTAAAATCGCCAGAACTCTGAATCCACTATATCTGTCTGCCATTTTTCAGAAATACATTTTGCACCAGAGACATGACTAATGGAGTTTGTTTTACCATCGCAAATTCGCACTCGGCATTACAATAATGACAGGAATCACAACTGTATTTTATTTAGCTAGTAGTAAAACCAGCTTTCATCGGAATAAATGAACTTCCCGCTGGGACAGGCTGGTTTGCTTTTATCATTTGGGTCATGCCATCTTCCATTATCTTTTAATTGCTGCTCACGTTGTTTTGTCAGCTTGTTGAGATTTACTGTTGAAACATCCATCACCCCCATCAAATGAAAAATTTCCTCTGCCAGTTTACAGCAAGTGGAAGCACAGGCTTTATAAGCAAAGAATGCAATTAACCCTGAGACCCCCATCCCTCCCAAAAACACCATAACATACAACCAAAAATATATGGTTATAAATGACACAAGCCCCTGCCAGGCACCATCAATCACTTCACTAAGAACTCCCGTAAAAAGTATCATAAAAAGAAGAATTCCCGTGAGAATAAACATATTTTTAATCCGGCAGAGCATATGCGCAATATGCCCCATATCACATTTCGGACATATGGATACTATCCGCTCTTCCGGTAACGCAATGGCATAGACCTCATAATGGTCATGCTGCCACTCGGCGATCATGTCTACGTTATCTCCCGCTTTTAGTCGGGTTACCCCCACCCAGCCGCGGAAGGGCTTGCCATTAATTAGCCCCTGCACATATTCTGCCGAATCATTTGAAGATTCGCTTTCAGTCATCATTACAGCACCGACTCCCGGGCTCCCTGCAACAATCGCCGCCGCCGCCGCCGCACCTCGCTGCCCGTCAGTTACCTCCGGCACAGAGTGGGTCCGGTAGGCATCGGCATCAAAATACTCACTGAATTTCTCATAGCGAAAAGCTTCCAGTTGCCCTGAAATTTTCTCCAGAGGACCATAAGGCGGCAATACCGGCGGAGGGGGAAGCTCCCGCGTCCATGGCCTGCCGTTCATCACCTCAATCTCCTGCTTTATACGCAGGTCTGCTAATTTCTCTGGCTTAACAAATCGGGAACATATCTGATGCTGCGCTTCTGAATTCATGCTATATCCTTTATCGCTGCCTCCAGGGCTTTATTCTGGTCTGCCAAACTGCGGTTGAAGGGTGCTGCGCCAAATACGCATTTCTCACACCATACCTGAAGCTCATCATCCGATATCCAGGTCACCACCACCTGCAGCAAAGTTATTGCCACCATGGCTTCCCAGGTCAGTAAAATCGACAAGATTCTGACTCCAAAATATTTTTTTACCAGTTTGTCGGCTATATATTTACCACCTAATCCGATTATTTTTGATACTTTCTCTTTACTTTTAACTTCTAAAACAGAACTTATAGCCTCCAGCAGAAGACCAACTGATTTTGTGACAGCAAGGGCATCCACAATTGTTTTCAACCCCATCACACCCATCAGGCAAAAACGATTATTCTGAAACTCGGACCGTAATGAACACCAATCCGTGTATAACGAAATCGCCGAAGCAAACCCACCTGCAGCCGCCCCAACGCCCTTGACCCATGCTACCGTAAGCTTACCGGCTTCCAGCCCTTTTTCTATTGCCGGTAAAATAACCGTCGTCCCCTGGCTCACTATCGCCAGACCGCTGGCCAGCAGGCTCGCCAGCGGCTTCTTCTCATCCCTGACCTGTCCGCACAGGTAGATAAAATCCATCGCGTTCAGCACCAGCAACAGGCTGTTTATCCGTGCCAGCCGGTATTCGCCCCTGCCTTTTTCTGTTGAAAAATACTCTTCCAGCCTGCTGCTCATCCTCTGTCTATTCGCGGTGACGTCATTCCGGTTTGCCATAAAGCGTTCGCTGTGGCGGATACCTTCCAGCACCGTCTGGCGTAACGCCGGGGCATCCCGGAGGTACTCATTCACTAACGTGTGGACGGTCTCTGACGGTATCCCTGCTCTTACCATAAATATCAGCCTGAACGCCGTGGTTGCCAGCTTCTCGCCCGCCTTATCCACCCGCAGAATACGGCTTATCCTGTCTCCCACCGTGACAATAAACGCATCCGTACTGAAGAGCTGCACTTCCAGTTTGCTGGCATTTTCCTGCAGTCCCTTCACCACCGTGGACAGCGATTTCTGGTAATACCCCACCAGATTTTTCATGTTGCCGACCTGCTGCATCAGGGCGGCCGTCATGGCGGTCGCCGTCAGCGGAGAGACGTCTTCGTCTTTTTTTGCTTTTACCGTTGCCAGATACGGCTCCAGCTCGCTGATTAACTGCGGGCTATTGGCCGCCACGTGCCGCCACAGCAGGTTCTCACGGTTTTTAGCGCTGTACGTCTTCCACCAGCCGTCTATCTTTGCGGCACCTGCCGGACAGCTGTTAATCCCGTGCATCGCCATCCCCACCGCTGACTGGTAGAACAGCCCTGCCCGCTGCGCCTCACAGTGTAAATCATCCAGTACTGCCAGCAGCAGCGGCGCACTGAGCCAGTTCACCACGCTGACGATACGCTTCTGGAAGATAGCGTTAACCGTGTCAACCAGGCTCGTGTAGCAGGTATCAAAATTCGCCTGTCGGGCAGTGTTGAGCTTTTCCTGATAGGGTACCCAGCTTCTGGCCCGGGCATCAGTAAAGTTCTGTGGGCGTTCCGCCAGCTCCTTATCCACCTGCGCTTTAATGGCTGCTACCTTCTGCTGGTGAAGCGCCAGCGGCTCCGGCGGATCCAGCAAAACATTTTCCGGGTAAGTGACTGTCACATTTTGTGCGCGCCACGCCCTGACCAGCCTGTCGTCAGCTCTTATTTGCGTCAGTACGTCTGGCTTGCCCTGAAAACGTTGCTCCAGCGTTTTCAGACGGGCATCAAGATATTTATCCGACAACATCGCGCTTCCGGGCTGAGCAAATCGCTCCAGCACCTCCTCACCACGTGCCTGCGCTTTGTCAGCCAGCATCGTTTTTAATGCATCAAGACTGGTTTTTGTGGCGAACTCAAGCTCCCGCTCCTGCAGAAACTGCGCCTGACGCCCCAGCACATCCTGACTCCACCCGTTTAGCTCATGGACAATCCCCACCGGATCCCAGAGTGGAAGCAGCAGCGGCGTCATCCCCTTACTTCGGTTTTGCATGGCCGTAACCGTCGCCGCTGCACAGCCGCTGCGTTTTTTTGCCCAGGGATACAGGCTGGACTGCATTTTCACCACATCATTATTGACCCGCCAGGGATCATCCACCGTCGGATCCCAGAGCGACGATACCCGGCTGACATTTACAATTTTCGCATCATCCGGACCGGGCAGCAGCCCTGAAACAGAAGGCATCTGATAGTCCAGCACCTGGTTCAGGCTTGCTTCTGTGACATCGCTCCCTGTTTTGGTGCGCTGGGCCCCCGACACCGAAGGTATAACTTTCTGCATTCTCTCACTGCGGACTTTGGAGTCTGAGCGGTACCGTTCAAGCGTCTCCTGTTCCCACGGATACTGGCTGAACGCAAACCACACATTGCCGCACTTATCCGGTGACTCAATGCTCATAAACTCAACGTTTTGCGCAATATGTTCGCCCGTTTCACACAGCGCCTTATCCACCGGGGCGGGGTTAGATGCCACCTGCTGCAGCCACAGTGAGCCATCCGGCGCAACGCTGTAGCACTGCCAGTAATGGGTGCCCTGTTTCCCTTTTTCATAGAAAACGTAAAGATAACCCTGACGAAGCGCACGGAGGGTGTACTTTTCGTTATTGTCAAGGGCAATGCCGGTAATGCACGGATCGTTCGCCCATCCCGGTAAAGCAGTATTAATATTTTCCGGCACAACGGCATAGCGTACGGGCAGTACCGTCAGGCCTTTTGTTGTGCATAATCCCTGACATGCCATATTCACGTCCTTTATTCAGTAAGCCTGAAAATAAAAACGGCTTAATTAGCCAGTGAAAAAATTAGAGCCTGCAATCACCTTATGGCCGGAACACTGGCAAAGCACACGGTCCTGATCCTGAACCAGAAGTATGCCATTACTGACAATACCCACGGCAGTGGCCTGGATGGGGAATGTCCCTTTACAGACAGTACAGATAGCTTTATCATTATTTTGCGCCACCTGCCTTCCCCCACTGAAATAACTCGCAGTTGCAGAAATTATTTTTCCATTACTCGTACTGTCACCCAAAACAGCTAATTTTCTTGTCATCTTTTTCCCCTCAGTTATTAGCTAAGCATAACTACAGCCCCTTGCTGTTGGGCTGCAGAAATGATCCCAGCTTTGCAGCCAGAAGGTAGCGAAAGCGTTGAATTTAAAGTCGCCGCAGACTGCTGTTGAACTGCAATGCATTTCAACGTAACGTTTTTCCCAGTACCAACTTCAACCCCCGCATCACTTAACCGTATAAATGACCCACCACAAACCAAAAAGATTTCTTTCTTAGCTGATATAACAACACTGTTGTCTGAACTGGCGACTGAAAGATTTTCTTTAGCAAATAAATTCAGTGCGTCAGACTGTGCCTGAATGTCTACTTTTCCCTCTGAGGCATACATTTTTATTCCCAGTTTATGTGCAAATAAGCTCAGAATATCGCCCACCGCCAGAGTAAATTTTTTGGCAATGCTAATATCTGCATTTTGCCCAGCAGTAACAATTAGATTTTCCCCCGCCGAGACTTGTACACTCGCTGGAGTGACCTGCGCAATTCCTGAAGGAGCGGACAGAAGTAACGCTTGCTGCTTAAGATCACTAAGCGTTTGATTCATTAATGCTGTCTGTTTCTCAAGGTCGGCTAATTCCGCCTGGGCTGCCTGAGCGGCGTGACGTAATCCAGAAGTCACCTCTCTGGCAGCGTCAAGTTCTTTGAGCGCAGCCTGCATTTCGCGCTGAAGTCCTTGCGCCTTTGTCTGCCCGTCAGCGCTGATAAACAGCCCTTTCTGCGCCCGTATCGCGCCCCAGCTGTCCGTCCTGAGCTCAAACCCCTCACCACGCTGCTGTTTTTCGCTGTCGACCAGGTGACCGAGATTCAGCTGGCTCTTGCCACCGTACTCGGTGCTGACCTTGATATGCTCTTTTCCGCGCTCGTCATCAAGGCGGATTTTGTTGTTCGCCGGGGTACGCAGGACGTTGCGTTTGTAATTACGGATAGTGACGTGGTCGCCGTGGGCCGAGTCGTGCAGCACGCCGGAGATGTACGGCCTGTCCGGGTTACCGTCCTCAAAGCCAATCGCCACTTCGGCGCCCGCCAGCAGCGGCAGGTGCAGGCCGTAGGTGTCGCCGGCATACGGGCGGGACTGGCGCACCCACAGGCTCTCGAACCCGGTTTCCCAGCTGTCCCTGTCAAACAGCATGTTGACGCGGTAGCGGCCGTCCTTATCGATATGGCCGTAGGTGTCATTTTCGGTGGTGCTGGTGACGCGTGCCGGCAGCGTCCCGGCCATCACCGGGCGTGAGCCAGGTTCCGGGCGGAAACCAAAATCGGTGCTGTCCGGAATGCCGTAAAAATCAACCGCAAAGTCCTTATCACGGCGGGCATATGTGTGCATCGCCGTGATAACCACGCCATGCGCAAACACGTCAGCCACTTCATACCCGCCGGTGACTTTCAGCAGCATCCCCGGAGAGAGCGCCGGACTGCTGGTGATGGCCCGGGTCTGCGTCTGGCCATTCAGGTAACGCTCATGCCGGATGCGGGCATAAAACGCACCGGACTCGGGCGCCGGATTGAGGTCATACGCGCTGCCCGGCGTCAGATAATTATCGGCATAGTGGTACGCTTCCCCGTACGTGGTCGCGTCCCCCCGGGTGACGTCAACCAAAGTATTCATATTCTCCGTGGCCTGACGGTAGTTGTAGTCGCGGGTGCTGACCTGCTTCTGCACCACGCTGTGATGACTCTCCATCCCCCACACCGAGTCCACACCCTGTGAATGCTGGCCGGACGGCGGCACCGACGGCAGGCTCAGGCCTTTCTCGTAACCCTGCTGGCTGTCGTAAAATTCCACCACATCAATATTCAGGCGCGTGTCGGTGGTGAAGCGAAACCAGATGCCCACTTCGCCCAGCAGGCGGGTGATGAAGTGCAGATCGTCCTCGCCGTACTGCATCACCTGCTCACGGCGCGGATACTCTTTTGTGAGCGAGAACAGAAAATCCTGACCGCGCATGCCGTGACGCTCGCGCAGGATTTTCTCCACAATTTGCGGGACCGACATGTCCTGGTAAATGGCGTTCTGGTGCGAACGGTCAAGCAGTGCCAGACGGGGCCGGAGCGTCAGGGCGTAATGGGTTTCATCTTTTGAGGTGCCGAGACGTTCAAAACCGGTCACCACTCCCTGAATCACCCGCAGCGGCTGCTGGATTTTGATACCGTAACCCTGGTCAACCGGGGCCTGCAGCGTCAGCGAGCCGGGCTTCATCAGCATCATCTCTTTGCTGATGCCGTGGTCGCGGCTGGTGAACTCAACACGGTAGCTGAATGGTCGGCTCAGGGCTTCGTCGCCAACAAAAGCCAGCACATCGGGTTCGGCTTCACAGCCTTTCACCACGAGCAGGTGGTGGTTGTGGCTGTATCTGATCGGAGGATTAGTGCTCATACGTTACCCCCTGACTCCATTCAAATTCCAGGCCGATCCCTTCTTCATCATCCCAGCCAAGGCGTAACGACGCTGGTTTCTGTTTTGCGGCCATGTGGGTGAGCAATTGCTGACTCAGCACCGGCAGAATTTGTTGATTCAGCAGACTGTCAACGTTACGCGCCCCCGTATCCGGCAGCAAGCAGGTTGTGGTCAGCGCGTCATAGAGACTCTCGTCAATTTGCGTGGTCAGCCCGTAGTGGCGGTGCAAGCGCTTGCTGACCTGTGACAGTTTCATTTCCACAATGGTACGCATGGCTGCTTCAGCCAGCGGACGGTAAATGACCGTCTGGAAGCGGGCGAGTAACGCGGGCTGGAAATGATCTCGCAGGATTGGGCGCAGCAGTTCATGGAGGTCCCCTTCGGTGACATTCGGCTTTTCATCGAGCAGCTGCATCAGGTAGTCGCTGCCAAGGTTGGAGGTCATGAGGATTACGGTATTGCGAAAGTCGATTTCGCGCCCTTCGCCGTCGCGCATAAATCCGCGGTCGAAGACCTGATAGAAGAGGTTCATCACGTCACGGTGCGCTTTTTCCACTTCATCCAGCAGCACCACGCTGTACGGACGCTTGCGCACAGCTTCGGTGAGGATACCGCCCTGGCCGTAACCCACGTAGCCCGGCGGCGAGCCTTTCAGCTGGGAAACCGTGTGCGCTTCCTGGTATTCAGAAAGGTTAATCGTAATGAGTGACTTCTCACCGCCGTACATGACATCGGCCAGCGCAAGCGCTGTTTCGGTTTTCCCCACGCCGCTCGGTCCTACCAACAGGAATACGCCCAACGGACCGTTCTCGGACGTAAGGCCTGTTTTTGCCGCACGCAGACGCCGGGCGATAGCCTCAAGCGCCACATCCTGCCCAACCACACGTTTACCGATTTCATTTTCCAGAGTCAGCAGTTCGGTCTGCTCGTCCTTCATCAGTGATGACAACGGCACGCCTGTCCAGTCGGCAATCACGTTGGCAACGGTGCGGACATCCACATCCAGGGAGAGCAGCGGGTTGCTGCGCTGCATCTCGTTAAGCTCCTGTTGCAGCCTGTGAGTCTCACGCTGGCGTGATATATCCTGACGGCTTTCGCGTAGCTGCTCGGTGAGTTTTATCTCCTGACCGTACTGGGTTTCCAGTTCGTCGAGTGTCACTATCTGGCGCACCTCTTCCTGCTCAATCTCGCTTAAACGCTCGGCATGACACTGATTGCCAATGGCGATATCTTCCAGTAACGCCTGCTTCTCCATGTCGAGCGCAGCGATACTCGCGCGAAGTCGGGTTAGCTGTTCCGGTACGGTGTCGAGGCTCATACGCACGCGTGCGGCAGCGGTGTCCAGCAGATCGACCGCTTTATCAGGAAGCTGACGCCCGGTCAGATAACGACGTGAAAGAGTAACTGCCGCACGAACCGCATCGTCGGTGATATGCACATTGTGGTGTTCGGCATAGCGGGATTTCAGGCCACGGAGCATCAGGCAGGCAGTGTCATCGTCAGGCTCATCCACTTTTACCATCTGGAAACGACGTTCCAGGGCGGCGTCACGCTCGAAGTATTGTTTGTATTCAGACCAGGTGGTGGCCGCAATAGTACGCAGTTCGCCACGCGCCAGCGCCGGTTTCAGCAGGTTGGCCGCATCTGCACCACCCGCCTGATTACCTGCGCCAATGATGGTATGCGCTTCATCAATAAAAAGCAGAACAGGTACAGGCGATTGCTGCACCGCGTCGATGACGTTTTTCAGACGCTGTTCGAACTCACCTTTCACGCCCGCGCCAGCCTGCAGCAGACCCAGGTCAAGGGTGCGGAGAGTGACCGTTTTGAGGGATTCCGGCACATTACCCTCGGTTATACGCAACGCCAGACCTTCAACCAGTGCAGTTTTCCCCACGCCCGGCTCGCCGACCAGGATCGGATTGTTTTTACGGCGGCGGGAAAGGATGTCCACCATCTGGCGGATTTCTGTGTCGCGGCCAAACACAGGATCGATCTTCCCTTCCTTCGCTTTGGCAGTGACATCAAGGGTGAATTTATCCAGCGCGTTCTGCAGCGCAGGGCTCAGTTCCCCCTCTTTCATTTCCACACCAGCCGGACGCCCGACAAATTCCATCTCACCACCGTGGTTCTGCGCCAGTTCAGCTTCGCGCTGCATTTCCAGACGTTCATCCGATTGCGCATCCAACAAAGGCCGCAGGCGCTCCAGCTGGCTTTGAGCAAGCGTTAACAACGGCCAAAGGCCGTCACAACGTGCCAGTTTTGGTTTTTCCACCAGGGCCATCAGCAGATGGACGCTGCGAATGTGCTCTTCGCTATTAAGGGAGGCAATCATCCAGGCTTCCTGCATCAGCGTCTGAATGGCATCAGACAGCTGGGGGCGATGGCGCACGGAGCGAGGTTGTCTGTCGAGCCAGCCAAGCAAATCCTGCCAGATGCCATCCATATCCCATTCATAGCGACGCGCCAACACCGTCAGGTCACCTTCCCCCTGCTCCAGCAGTTTTAGCAGCCAGTGCTCCGGCAAAATTTCCGCATGGGCGCGGGTCTGGCAGAGCGACGCCGCGCCTTCCATCGCACGGGCACAGTAAGGGTTCAGACGACGTAACAGGATGGCTGGATTTTCCATGAGATTCTCTCTTTGTCGGTTCCTGGACACGCTACCGCCCCTCGCTGTTCACCAAAGCGCATAAGGTCAGGCAGGCAGATTGTTTTTTCTTTGCTGAGTGCCCGCATCTCAGGCATTCAGCAAAAAACTGCGGACAGGAAAACCTGCCCGCATCAGGATTACGCCGTGGCGCGTTCGTTCCAGGAGTCGGAATGAATGATGTTGCCGTCTTTGTAGGTCCAGGTGATTTTTTCGTAACGCAGTTCAACGCGTTCAAGGTGGTTGTGCTTCTCTTTAGAAGGATCCTTGATGTCATACATTTCAGGATTCACTTTCACTACCTTCACGTTTTCCAGTTTGGTGTTGAAGTACTCCACTTCCTGGCCCGCGTCGTTGATTTTGTACCACTTGAACTCAGCGGATTTTAGGGTCTGACCCGTGGTCACCGCCTTGTACAGGTACGGGCTGGAGGAATCGATTTCCTTCGTGAACAGGAACGGCGTGTGGATGCGGGTGCCGGTCAGCTTGCCGGTATTGTTGTCGGTCGGGATGTACAGGTTATGCTCCTGTGCAACCACTTCGATGCTGCCTTCACGATCCTGAACGTCAACAGACCCTTTGATGTCCGCGCCGCCGTCGTCCTTCAGCCAAAGATAAACAGGAATTGCCATGTTAATTACTCCGTTTTATTTTCTGAGACGCCATCATCCTGCGATGGCGCCATGTGTTTGCCGGGTATCTGACAGGCACTTGCCTGCGGTACCAGACTGATTTCGACACGGCGGTTAAGCGCACGCCCTTCCGGGGTGTCGTTGGTTGCGACAGGGCGGCTTTCGCCATAGCCCTGCACCGCAAAACAGCTTTCCGGCACGTCGCCGGTGTCACGCATCCAGCTGCGCACCGCTTCGGCACGTTTCAGAGACAACGTCTGGTTTAGTTGCGGATTGCCGGTGTTATCGGTATGCCCTGACACGACAATCAGCCAGCCGGGCTTCGCTTTGATGCCAACCAGTGAATTCACCAGCATTTTGGTGGAACCCGCCTTCAGCTCGAACTTGCCGGAATCGAACAGTGACATGCTGTCGAGCCTCACAATTTTCGGCACCGGTTTTGGGGTTGGCTGCGGTTTAGGAGGCGGCGGCATATACGAGCGGATCGCTTCCAGAAGGGGCATCCGTAGACGTTCCCCCTGATAAAGCCCCAGACCCAGTCGGGCCGGTACGCCGTTACGTGCATAGTCATCCAGCAGCGCCGCATTCTCACGAAGGGCCGCTACGGCGCTAGCCTTCGGGCCGTAGTCATCCATGGAGAGGCTGTCATAACGGGCTATATCGAAGCTCACGCGATGCAGCAGCTGGCGATTGTTCCAGCCACTGCTGAGCAGCGCGGCGATGGTCGCCAGTGTGAAAAGGCCAAGGGCACAGCGCCAGGTGCGGGCCCCGGGAGTGAGTCCACTTCTCTCCGGTAGCAGCGGCAGGATGAAATCCGGTAAGGGTGAGATCACCGTACTGTCCGTCCCCCTGGGCTGCCAGCCGGTCACCTGCTGCATGGCAGTATGACGCGATAACCACGCCGTCCAGGCTGATGATGCAAGGCTTCCGGCAAGAATCGGTCCCATTCCCCACAGCAGCGCTGCAGGTGCAATGGCCGGAACATCAGGATTATCATCGATGAATACCGCCTGGACATGCTGATGGAACCACCTCATCAGGCTGTTCATCAGCACCTGCTGCTGCATCACAGGCGCACCGCCAGTGGAGACCCACGCGGCAATTGAACAAGGCGCACTCGACTCACGCCAGACGGTCCACCCTTCACCCGGCATAGCGGCCTGCCAGAGCATGTCATCCGTCATCGCGCTGCCGATCTGACCATTCAAAATCAATGGCACAGAATGTCCTGTTTCTTTACGCAACTGGCTGATTTGCCAGCGCAGAGCCAGCAGACGACTTGTCAGGGCTTCACTGTCAACGTGTTTCTGCGGGCAGACACTGACCATCACTGACATCTGACGTCCCCAGTCCGGACGCTGCCACAGTACCTGACGGGCAACCTGCTCCAGATCCTGATGATCCTCAACGCGGATCCAGCATCCCTGCGTGACGATGAGTACTGCTGACTGCTGAGGCCAGGTCAGCGGCAGATCGCCACAAACCAGCACCACGGGCTGACGGTAAGTGGCTTCAGGAAGGTCATCCAGAAGCAGGGTGACGTCATGCTCCGCACAAGGTTTGGCGATATACCAGGACACGATGATGAATCCGAGCATCACCAGCAGAACGAGCACTGAAGCCAGCCGGGATACCGGCAGAAAAGCCAGACAGACCACTGCGCTCAGCAGGGCTGCCCACAGCGCAAGCCCGCGCTGTTGTGCAGGACTCATTTTATGGCTCCCGGCAGCAGGGTCAGCAGCATCTGATCGAGCCAACGATCCAGTCCCCACCAGAGCGCGGCAAGAACAATCACGCATAGTCCAATACGTGCAGGCCATGATGCGAGCCATCCGCCCATTCCCCACCCGGCACGGCTTTCTGCCAGAACAGGGTGGGTCTGCGGATAGCTGAACGGCGCGACATGTTCACTGAGCGCGCTGACCAGCTTCTGGCGTTCAGGATCGTTCAGCGAGCGGAAACTTCCCAGAAATCCAAGCATCATTACCCGCTGGAAGCAGGTCAGTACGGCATTGTCTGGTGCAGGTTCACGCAGGACATCGCGCATTCTGTCGCACAGGGTGTCGCCGGCGTCCATCGTGCCGAGGAAGTGTCCCTGCAGGGGAATGTCATACCACTGCACACAGGCGTCATCCTCCACACCTCGTCCTTTGACCGCCTCGTCAAGCAATGCACATTGTGCAGTGAGGATATGCTCACAGCTGGCTTCGTCGAGTTCACTCGCTTTCAGTTCGCGCTGAACGCGCTCCACGTCAGCGATACAGCGCTCCCACAAAATCCGACCTTCACCTTCCTGAAACTGCGGTCCATGGCGAAGGCTAATGACCTGCAGCCAGGTATCCTGCAGCAGGGCGTCAATATCAACAGATACGGCAGCGCCGTGTTTACGTTCACTCATGTTCTCAGTACCGCAAAGAGTTCAAGTTCAGGCTCGCCCAGCATGCCCGGGACGTAAAACATACACGACCCACTTTGGAGCATCTCAGTCGCCAGAGGATGGGAGAGATCGAGACTGAAATACTGATTTTCCAGGCGCAGCGGAATGGCGGCTGGTACATGGCGCAATGGCATCAACGGCACGCCCACGCGGGAAGAGTTGACGATCCCCCGCACATGGTCAGGACTGCCCACCTTACACTGACGCGGGAACTGTTCCTGCAGTTGCGCTACCGGGATCGGCGAGCGAACAGAGAGATAGTAATCAGCCCCTTCGCGCAGACGCGGGTCATGCAGTCGAGCCTGCCAGAAGTGCAGCCGTGGGTCATAGTCGAGTGACAGGGCCACCACGCGGGACGGTAAGCTGGCTTCAAGCAGATCGCCAAGCAAATCGAACAGCGGCGGAAAAACTGTATTGAGTTGCTCGTGGTGCCAGATCGGTATAGCGCTCACCTGATGTTCCAGAGAGAAAGTCAGCAGGCTCCCTGCCAGTCGAGAAAGTTCCGGATAAAGCCGCTCCGGCGGGCTTTGCAGGTTCCGCTGGAACTGGCCAAGCACGGGCTCAGCGCTGTTCAGCGCGTTGAGCAGCCAGAACAGTGATACATCGGCCACGGCGAAGTCTGCCATTCGTTCATTGCTTTCACGCCGCATCGCCATTAGACGGCACAGACGGGCCCGCAGTTGAGTCATGAGTTGTTCAAGCTGGGTAACCAGCCAACGGCTGCCCTGGAGAGTCAACAGTGGAGGAAGAAACGTCTCATCTAATTGCCATGTACCCTGCGAGTCTTGCTGCAGTCGGGCGACCGGACAAATCAGGTAATCGCTGTTGTTCTGACGCGCAAAACGCAGGGTCAGTTCGGGCTGCATTACGGCAATCTGACGGGTGTCATCTCCATAGGCATTGCGCACATCCCGCCAGCGCTGACGATATCGCACCGGACGCTCGGCTACTTCTTCGGGTTTCAGACAGTTGCCGCCGTTCGACCGCAGTAGTGGGAGTGCCAGTACCACCGTCACCTCCTGCGATTCGCTTTCAAGCGACAGGACCGGAGGCAGAGTATCGGCATTATCTGTATCAATCAGCGTACCGTCCTGAAAACGGACATGCAGATGATGGGCCTGCAGACGTCCAAGCCTGAGAGCTTCCGGTTCGAAGGTGGCATTAATTACCCCCCATGGACAGGAGAGGCCCAGCCGGGCAATACATTCGGCAGACCAGGCCGCATACGCGACCTGTTGCTGAAAATGCTGGGGAGAGACCATAATGCCCCTACCCCATAACGGTTGTTCCGTTTTCATCGGCTTCCTGCCTGTTTTTACGATTTCGCTTTCGGCATCTGGGAAACCAGCGACAGATTGACGTCCATGCCCTCCACCTGGAAGTGCGGAACGGCGTACAGCTTCACGCGGAAGAAGCCCGGGTTGTCTTCGATGTCTTCCACTACCACCTTCGCGTCGCGCAGCGGGTGAGAAGCCTGCAACTCGTCGCCCGGATCGGTCATTTCGGTCACCAGGCTGCGGACCCACGTGTTCAGCTCCAGTTCAAGCAGTCGGCGGTCCTTCGTGGTACCAATGTTCTCGCGCTGAATCAGCTTCAGGTAGTGGGCGATACGTGACAGCAGGAAGATGTACGGAAGACGGGCGTTGATGCGGCTGTTCGCCGTCGCATCAGCGGTGTCATACAGCGCCGGTTTCTGAGTGGAGTTGGCTGAGAAGAAGCACGCGTAGTCGCGGTTTTTGTAGTAGGACAAAGGAATGAAGCCCAGATTCGCGAATTCGAATTCGCGGGTTTCGGGAATCATCACTTCGCTCGGGATTTTTACCTGGTTGCCGGTACCGAGATCGTACAGATGGATAGGCAGGTCCTGAACCGCACCACCAGCCTGCGGGCCACGGATTTGTACACACCAGCCATTATTGATAAAGCTGCGCACCATATTGGACGCGAAGGCAAACGATGCATTGGTCCACAGGTATTTGTCGTGATCGGGACCTTTGACTTCTTCGACATAGTTGAAGCTGCGAACCGGAACGGTGTCCGGGCCATACGGTAAACGTCCCAATACGCGCGGCATGACCAGGCCGATGTAGCGAGCGTCATCAGTATCGCGGAACGATTTCCACTTGATGTACTCTGCGCGGTCAAAATAATTACCAATATCTTTAATCGCCGCGACGTCTTCCATGGACTCTTTAAGGAAGAATTTCGGGCCTGCTGAGCCGATAAACGGCATATGTGCAGCAGCGGATACCTTAGAGATGTTGCGAAGCAGAGCGATATCCTGCGCTGAAGCATCAAACTCGTAAGCGGAAATCAGTGCCGCAATCGGCTCGCCGCCTGGAGTATCATATTCATCAATGTAGGTGTGTTTATACAGACCACTCTGGATGATTTCCGGGGTATCTTCAAAGTCCTGCCGCAGGTCTTCTTTGGACATACTCAGAAGCTCAATTTTCACGTTCTGGCGAAAATCTGTTTTATCAATCAGTGATTTCACCCCACGCCACAGGCTTTCGACCGCCTGAAACTCGTCATGGTGCATAACCGCGTCCAGCTGGCGGCTGATCTGGTAATCGAGCTCAGCGATGTGATGATCGATAAGGCTTTTATCCAGTTTTTCGACCTTCGCGCCTGCTTTGGTCAGACATTCCAGAAAAACCTGCATACCTGCAGTCAGACGCTCATCAGCGGTTGCATCTGACATCGCCTGCGCATCTTGCCAGAGGTCTAACGCGCTCAACTCGGAGACAGGATTGAGATTGATTTTCTCAAACAGGGAGGCGTAAACCCCACCCGCAGCAGGACGTTCCAGCACCACGCTTTCACTACCGGCAATATTATTTTGTACAGACATGAGCATTCCTTGTTTAATCCGTTAAAACAGCGTGATGGTTACGATTTTCTTGATGCCAGTGCGGATAGTTCGTTTCGCAGTTCAGCACTAAGGGACTGGTCCAGGAGGATTTTTTCCAGCTCTTTTCGGAAAGTCTGGTTATCCAGCAAATTGGCCTTCAGATCGCGAAGCAAGTTGCGCATCGCCAACATCGCCTTCAGCTGCGGTATCTGAGCAGCCACCTGCTCTGGCGTGAAATCTTTCATGCTCTGGAAAGTCAGCTGAACATTTTCCTCACCACCATCATCAGAGAGCGTATTTTTAACGGTTAGATTAAGTTTTGGGGAGTATTCAGAAAGAACACTGTCGAAATTATTTTTCGTGATGTTAACTTTCTCACGCTCAGATATTTGAGCAGACTCTTGTCCATTACTGAAATCACCCGCAACCAGTAATTTCAGCGGTAATTCCATTTTCTTGCTTGCCCCGCCTGTATGCAGGTCAAGCTTCAGGTTAATACGTGCCTTAGGCACCTCATTCTGAAAACTGTCAGCCATCTCATCATCCCTCTTTGTTTTTGCTACGCCAACTTCACGGTATCGTTCTTGATGCGCAATATTAGAATAATGATCGATGCAAAATCAAATACACAGATCATTTATCCGTAATGAGAAATTTCTTAAGAATTTTCCACTATTATATTATTACGGATTATCCGTTCAGCTCAGGGAAAGACACTGCTTTTTTCACGCAAAGCGAATATTTGTACCGTAAGAAGGATCGCAGCCAGAGAGATGCTAATAAAACCATCTTGTTTTGATTTGCATCACAACATGATATTAAAAAAAGATGAAGGAACGGCAACAGGTTATTGCAAGCAGATAAATGACAGAGGTTAATGAATGAAGAAGAGTGACGAATTGATTGATAACATGAATAATAAATAAGAATTTTCACAAAGAAAATTCTTATTTATTATTCGAAGGAAAATAAAATGTAGATGCGGGTCCGAAAATAAACACTGCTGCTCTTTTGTCGGCCCACTCCTCCTTGCGCAAAGACTTCAGTTCTCCTCTCAGGCATGAGAACTGCTCTCCCTTCTGGAGTTTATACAGTGTAAAATCAAACACCTCCCGGATCGCCGCTTTTTTAATCAAAAACGAGTAATAGCACATATCGTATAACGGTGCTACATTACGCCGCCCGCCCAAATCAGCAGTGGCCAGGCAACGCCGCCGTAAAGTTCGGTAAAGCCTGCAACCATCACCTTGAAGAACGGTCTTATCGGCACGTCGTATCGCAAACTCTGCGCTACCTTTACAGGCTTCACATAGGTTCTACTATTTTGTCTCAATCCAAATTTCAACGTGCGTTTTTACACCCGCGTTACTGGTTTACATGGTTTGGCCTTGGCGTACTCTGGTTGCTGGTTCAACTTCCGTACCCTGTCCTGCGCTTGCTGGGGTCAAAACTGGGCAGCGCTTCCCGCGTTTTCCTGAAACGTCGCGAATCCATCGCGCGTAAAAATATTGAGCTTTGTTTTCCGCAGTACAATGCAGAGGAGCGTGAGAAACTCATCGCTGAAAACTTCAAGTCTATCGGCATGGCGCTGCTTGAAACCGGCATGGCATGGTTTTGGCCAGATGAACGTGTCCGCAAATGGTTTGACGTGGAAGGCCTGGATAACCTTAAACGCGCGCAGATGCAAAAACGCGGCGTGATGGTCGTCGGCGTTCACTTTATGTCGCTGGAGCTGGGCGGCCGCGTGATGGGGCTTTGCCAGCCAATGATGGCAACCTACAGACCGCACAACAGTGCGCTTATGGAATGGGTGCAGACGCGAGGCCGTATGCGTTCCAATAAGGCGATGATCAGCCGTAATAACCTGCGCGGTATGGTCGGTGCTCTCAAGAAAGGAGAAGCCGTCTGGTTTGCACCCGATCAGGATTATGGACGTAAAGGCAGCAGCTTTGCGCCTTTCTTTGCGGTGAAAGACGTTGCTACGACTAACGGCACCTTTGTCATTTCGCGTCTGTCTGGTGCCTCCATGCTGACCGTGACGATGGTGAGAAAAGCAGATAAGTCAGGCTACCGCCTGCACATCTCCCCGGAAATGGCTAACTATCCGGAAAACGAGTGCGAAGCGGCAGCGTTTATCAATAAAGTCATCGAAACTGAAATCATGCGCGCGCCAGAGCAATATCTGTGGATGCATCGTCGTTTCAAAACCCGCCCTCTTGGCGAAGCCTCGCTCTATATTTAGCCCTTCATGAAGGTTAGTTTCGCTAAGAAACTAACCTTTTCAATCACCTGTCTTCCCGCTGAGTAACTGTCTTTCAATGCGTCGCCCAAAGTGAATTTATTGCGAAGTGAAATCAAACTGTCGCCGTTCCACGACACTCGTAAGTGACGGAAATTATTTAAAAAAATCCCTCTTGTCACCCCTCATTTTTAAGCGTACATTAGCGCCGTCTGGCAACAGGAAAGCACAGAATTCTGAGCTGGAGTTAACGGCATAACGGGAAAATTCTCATTTCCGTTTTGACCGGATTTCAGTTCTCTATAATCAGGTGGACTCTGTTTTTAAATGCGTACCACAAGATACGCGGAGCGATGAAACGTGAAATATTTCTTTATGGGCATTTCGGTGATTGTTTTAGTCTGGGCCGGAACCTTTGCCCTGATGATCTAGTGAAGAACATGCAGTCAAAAAAACAGGAGCCATCGGCTCCTGTTTTTTTATGTCATGACGACGCGGGATGTTCAGCGACGCTCTTTGAGGTCAGAAGACCGTCGGCCCGGAACATACTCTTGATGCCCCTCACCGCCTGACGAATACGGTCGCTGTTTTCAATCAGGGCAAATCGCACATGGGTGTCGCCATAATCACCGAATCCAATGCCAGGCGAGACACACACCTTTGCATCCTGAAGCAGCTTTTTAGCAAACTCCAGCGATCCCATCGCCGCATAGGGCTCCGGAATTTTTGCCCAGACGTACATAGACGCCTTCGGCATTTCCACCATCCAGCCCGCTTCATGCAACCCTTTTACCAGCACGTCGCGGCGGCGCTTATACTGGGCGGCAATCTCGTGGACGCACTGCTGGTCGCCTTCCAGGGCAGCGATAGCGGCGACCTGCAGCGGCGTGAAGGTACCGTAGTCGTGGTAACTCTTAATGCGCGCCAGGGCACTCACCAGCGTTTTGTTACCCACCATAAAGCCAATACGCCAGCCCGCCATGTTGTAGCTTTTCGACAGGGTGAAGAACTCTACCGCCACATCACGCGCGCCCGGGACCTGCATAATCGACGGAGCTTTCCAGCCGTCATAGACGATATCTGCATAGGCTAAATCGTGAACCACCAGCACGTCATAACGCTTGGCCAGCGCAACCACTTTCTCGAAGAAATCAAGCTCCACGCACTGCGCCGTTGGGTTCGACGGGAAACCGAGGATCATCATCTTGGGTTTCGGATAGCTTTCGCGAATCGCACGTTCCAGTTCGTTAAAGAAATCGACACCTTCCACAAGCGGCACAGAACGGACCTGCGCCCCGGCAATCACCGCGCCGTAGATATGAATCGGGTAGCTTGGATTAGGGACCAGCACCGTGTCGCCATGATCCAGCGTGGCCAGCATCAGGTGTGCCAGCCCCTCTTTCGAGCCGATGGTGACAATCGCTTCACTTTCCGGATCGATATCAACCTGATAGCGATCCTGATACCAGCGCGAGATCGCGCGACGTAACCTGGGAATACCGCGAGAGGTCGAGTAGCCGTGCGTATCCGGGCGCTGGGCAACCGTGCAGAGCTTTTCAACGATATGCGGTGGCGTTGGGCCGTCAGGGTTACCCATGCTGAAATCGATAATATCTTCGCCGCGCCGACGCGCAGCCATTTTCAGTTCAGCAGTGATATTGAAAACATAAGGGGGGAGACGATCGATACGCGTAAAACGGCGTTCAGGACTGAATTCAGCCATAGATTCCTCAGATTAACGTTAGCGCCCGGACCGTCCGAGCGACGCTGCCACTGATGTGGCATGACTAGAAAATAACCTGAAAAAAATCATGCTGTCGAGAGGGAAATAAAAAAAAAGCGATCGACTAAAAAGCGGAACCCGGCTGCGCCTAAAAGCGGAAGCCCCTGTTTCGGGAACGGCTGTCTGATAGCTGTTATTTAACAGGATGATATCAAACCAGTTACCTGACGATGCGCCGATAAGAAAAAAACAGGACGCCTCGGTCATCGCCAGATAATCCCCTTTCAAAATTATGGTTTTTCCTCATTTGATAAACCTGACGGATAGCTGGTCAATACGCGCCAGGTTTTTTATCATGGTTCTTTCCCGTTTTCCCAGGTCTACTCGTGCACGAAATATTCACTATGCTGCTGGCGGTTTTTGACCGTGCGGCATTAATGCTGATTTGCCTGTTCTTCCTCATTCGCATTCGCCTGTTTCGCGAGCTGCTGCACAAATCAGCCCACTCGCCAAAAGAGCTGCTGGCCGTTACCGCCATCTTTTCGCTGTTCGCCCTGTTCAGCACCTGGTCCGGCGTGCCGGTAGAGGGTTCGCTGGTTAACGTGCGCATTATCGCCGTCATGTCCGGCGGGATTTTGTTTGGTCCGTGGGTGGGCGTCATCACCGGTCTGATTGCCGGGACGCACCGCTATCTGATTGATATCGGTGGCGTAACGGCGGTGCCGTGCTTTATCACCAGCATTATCGCCGGGGTGCTTTCCGGCTGGATCAGCCGCAAAATCCCGAAAAAACAGCGCTGGCGTGCCGGGATCGTCGCAGGCATGGTGTGCGAAACGCTGACCATGATCCTGGTCGTCGTCTGGGCCCCCACCACCGCGCTGGGGCTGGATATCGTCTCGAAAATCGGTATTCCGATGATCCTGGGCAGCGTGTGCATCGGTTTATCGTGCTGCTGGTGCAAAGCGTTGAAGGGGAAAAAGAGGCCAGCGCCGCCCGTCAGGCCAAGCTGGCGCTGGATATCGCCAACAAAACGCTGCCTCTCTTCCGCCACGTTAACGCGGAATCGTTGCGTCAGGTCTGCGAGATCATTCGCCATGACATCCACGCTGACGCCGTCGCCATCACCAATATTGACCACGTGCTGGCCTACGTTGGCGTCGGGGAGCACAACTATCGCGACAACGATGACACCATAAGCCCGACCACCAGACAGGCGATTAACTACGGTAAAATCATTATTAAAAACAATGATGAAGCCCACCGAACGCCGGAAATTCACTCGATGCTGGTCATCCCGCTGTGGGAGAAAGGCGTCGTGACGGGCACGCTGAAAATTTATTACTGCCACGCGCATCAGATCACCTCGACGCTGCAGGAGATGGCCATCGGCCTGTCGCAGATAATCTCCACCCAGCTTGAGGTTTCGCGCGCGGAACAGCTGCGCGAGATGGCAAATAAGGCAGAACTGCGCGCGCTGCAGAGTAAAATCAATCCCCATTTCCTGTTTAACGCGCTGAACGCTATCTCCTCGTCCATTCGCCTTAATCCGGACACCGCGCGCCAGCTGATTTTTAACCTGTCGCGCTATCTGCGCTACAACATCGAGCTGAAAGATGACGAGCATATCGACATCAAAAAAGAGCTGTATCAGATCAAGGACTACATCGCTATTGAGCAGGCCCGCTTTGGCGACAAGCTCACGGTCATTTACGATATTGATGAAGAGGTCAACTGCGTGATCCCGAGCCTGCTTATTCAGCCGCTGGTCGAAAACGCGATTGTTCACGGTATTCAGCCCTGTAAAGGCAAAGGCGTCGTCACCATTAGCGTCACCGAAAGCGGCAACCGGGTGCGGATTGCCGTGCGCGATACCGGCCACGGGATTGATCCAAAAGTCATTGAGCGCGTGGAGTCTAACGAGATGCCGGGGAATAAAATCGGTCTGCTGAACGTGCACCACCGGGTCAAGCTGCTTTACGGCGACGGTCTGCATATTCAACGTCTTGAGCCGGGCACCGAAATTGCTTTTTACGTCCCGAATGAGCGCTCGCGCGCGCATACGACGACATCACTGTTGCCCCAGGTGGAGTAACCCATGAAAGTTATCATCGTAGAGGATGAATTCCTGGCTCAGCAGGAGCTCACCTGGCTTATCAAAACCCACAGCCAGATGGAGATTGTGGGCACGTTTGATGATGGACTGGACGTGCTGAAATTTTTGCAGCATAACCGGGTCGACGCCATTTTCCTGGATATCAATATCCCGTCGCTGGATGGCGTATTGCTGGCGCAAAACATCAATCAGTTTGCCCATAAGCCGTTTATCGTTTTCGTTACCGCCTGGAAAGAGCACGCGGTAGAGGCCTTCGAGCTGGAGGCGTTTGACTATATTCTTAAGCCTTATCAGGAGTCGCGGATTGTCAGCATGCTGCAAAAGCTGGAGGCCGCCTGGCAGCAGCAGACCGCTCCCGCTAGCGCCACCCCAACGGTACGCGAAAACGACACCATTAATCTGGTCAAAGACGAGCGCATCATCGTGACGCCGGTTAACGATATCTATTACGCCGAAGCGCACGAAAAGATGACGTTTGTCTATACGCGGCGGGAATCGTACGTGATGGCGATGAACATTACCGAATTCTGCAGCAAGCTCCCGGCTGCCCACTTTTTCCGCTGCCACCGGTCGTTTTGCGTGAATTTAAATAAGATCCGCGAGATCGAACCGTGGTTTAACAACACCTACATTTTGCGTCTGAAGGATCTGGATTTTCAGGTGCCGGTAAGCCGCAGCAAGGTGAAAGAGTTTCGTCAGCTGATGCACCTGTAAAGAAAAGGCCCTCTCCTGCGGGAGAGGGCTCTGCATCAGAGGATTTGACCGAGAACCTGACGCAGATGGGCCCCGGAACCCAGCAGCCCCGGGTTGTCATGCACGATCAGATAAACCGGAATGTCCTGCACGTAGCTTCTGAAACGCCCTTTATCTTCAAACCCGCCGCGGAAGCCCGAGGCTTTAAAGAAGTCGAGGAAGCGCGGTACGATCCCGCCCGCGATATAGACTCCACCGAAGGTGCCCAGCGTCAGCGCCAGGTTGCCGCCGAAACGTCCCATGATCACGCAGAACAGCGACAGGGCACGACGACAGTCAATGCAGCTGTCCGCCAGCGCGCGTTCGGTGACGTCTTTCGGCTGCAGGTTTTCCGGCAGACGGCCGTCTGATTTCACAATCGCCCGATACAGGTTCACCAGCCCCGGACCTGAAAGGACGCGCTCGGCGGAGACATGGCCGATCTCAGCGCGTAACTCTTCGAGGATAATCCCCTCTTCTTCGCTGTTTGGCGCAAAGTCTACGTGGCCGCCTTCACCCGGCAGGCTCACCCAGCGCTGAGCAACATGCACCAGATGCGACACGCCGAGGCCTGTACCGGCCCCGTAAACCGCAATCGGCTTGCCTTCGACCGGTTCAGCGCCGCCAAACTGGATCAGATGCTCTGGCTTCAGCATTGGGATCGCCATGGACACCGCGGTAAAGTCATTGATGATTTCAAGATGGGAAAAACCGAGGTTTTTTTTCATCTCGGCGATAGAGAATGCCCAGGTATGGTTGGTCATTGCGACCCAGTCGCCGGTTATCGGGCAGGCAATCGCGATGCAGCCGTCTTCAACGCTCACCTGATGCTCTTCCAGATAGACGCGGACAACGTCCTCAAGGCTTGGATAATCCAGCCCGGAATAGGTTTTCGCCCGGGAAATCTCACCGCTATTAACATCGCACAATGCGAGGCGCGCGTTCGTGCCGCCCACATCACCTACCAAAGCATACTTTGTCATTCTTCTACTGCTCCGCTAAAGTCAGAATAAATCTTTGGGACACTGTAAATTCAAGGCGTGATAACAACAACGGCCATAAGGTGAATGCCCATGGATTATCGATCTTCGTCACAGAATAACTTTACCGTTTCAGCACCTTTTGCACTATTGCCATAAAGCTTAATGTGCAAAGTAACGTAATGCCGTTTTGTACAAGGAAATCATCATGCTCCACCCGCGAGCCAGAACCATGCTGTTGCTGGCAATTCCGGCGCTAATTATTGGCGTGGCCTCAAGTCTGGTGCTCATTGTCGTGATGAAAGTCGCGTCGGTGCTGCAAGCCATGTTATGGACAGCGCTTCCGACAAAACTGGGGGTCAATGCTGATTCCCCTGCCTGGATCGTTGTGATGCTGACGTTAACCGGTATTGCGGTAGGCCTGGTGATCCGTTTCAGTCCCGGCCATGCCGGCCCCGATCCGGCGCAGGAACCGCTGATTGGCGCCCCGGTTCCCCCTTCGGCACTGCCCGGACTGCTCATTGCGTTGATTATCGGTCTGGCCGGCGGCGTCAGCCTGGGGCCGGAGCATCCGATTATGGCGGTGAATATTGGCCTGGCGGTTTTCCTCGGTTCACGCATTTTGCCCCGCGTCGGCGCGCTGGACTGGACCATCCTCGCCTCCGCAGGCACCATCGGGGCACTTTTCGGCACGCCTGTCGCTGCCGCACTGATCTTTTCTCAGACGCTCAGCAGCAATAACGACGTCCCGCTGTGGGATAAACTCTTTGCTCCGCTGATGGCAGCAGCCGCTGGCGCGCTGACGACCAGCCTGTTTTTCCATCCCCACTTCTCACTCTCTCTCCCCCACTACGGCCAGATGCAGATAGCCGATATTTTCAGCGGCGCCATCGTCGTCGCGATCGCCATCGCGCTGGGAATGGTAGCGGTATGGTGTCTTCCTCGCCTGCACCGCCTGATGCATAAACTCAAACACCCGGTGTTAGTTCTGGGGGCTGGTGGTTTGATCCTCGGTATTTTAGGGGCAATCGGCGGGACGGTGACGTTGTTCAAAGGTCTGGATGAGATGCAGCAGCTGGCCTTCAGCCAGGTGTTTAGCGTCTCCGACTATCTGCTGTTTGCCGTGATTAAGCTGGCCGCGCTGGTGGTGGCTGCAGCCTGCGGTTTTCGCGGTGGACGCATCTTCCCGGTGGTCTTTGTCGGTGTAGCGCTGGGGCTGATGTTGCACGAACACGTCGATGCGGTGCCTGCGGCCATTACCGTCTCCTGCTCTATTCTGGGGCTGGTTCTGGTGGTCACGCGTGACGCCTGGCTCAGCCTGTTTATGGCGGCGGTAGTGGTACCCGATTCGACGCTTTTCCCCCTGCTCTGTATCGTGATGTTGCCCGCCTGGCTCCTGCTGGCGGGCAAACCGATGATGATGGCCTGGCGAAACGACAAGTAATCAGGCGCTATTGCGCGCTTCCAGCGCTTTAGTAATCGCCCCCAGCAGCGGCGGGATATCGGCTTTCGGCAGCATCACCTCAATTAGCGAGAGCCGCTCGTGGTGCGCCACTTTCTCAAGGACATCCGCCAGCTGCTCCGCTTCACTGACCCGCCAGCACTGGGCCTGAGGATCAAGGCTCAGGGCCTGCGGGATTTGCGTCCAGTTCCATAGCGCAATGTCGTTATATCGCTGTTCCGGCCCGTGGATCGCTCTTTCCACCGTGTACCCTTCGTTGTTAAGGACCAGAATAATCGGGTGTTGTTTATCGCGCAGCATCGAGCCAAGCTCCTGGATGGTGAGCTGCGCTGCGCCATCCCCAGTCAGCACAATCACGCGCCGGTTTGGGCAGGCGGTTTGCGCGCCAAACGCTGCGGCCAGGGTGTAGCCGATCGATCCCCACAGCGGCTGGACGATAAAATTCACATCAGCCGGAAGACGAAGGTCGATCGCGCCGAAGGCCGAGGTGCCCTGATCCGCAAGGATGATGTCTCCAGGGCGGATAAACGTCTGCAACGTTTTCCAGAAATTGTCCTGCGTCAGCGAGCCATCCGGCTGCGGATATTCCATCGCGCTTTGAGACGACGGTACCGGCGCATCGTGCACGTGCAGTTTACACAGCTCTACCAGCGTTTCGATTGCCTGAAGCATGGGGATGCCGGTAAACCAGACGTCACCGACGCGTGACGCATGAGGCTGAACTTCAATTGTTTGTGACGGGGTTAGCTGATGCGTGAAGCCGGCGGTCAGGGTATCGGTAAATCGCGTCCCGATGCACAGCACCGTGTCTGCCCCTTCAATCGCCTCTTTTACCGCACCGGCGCTCGCCGAACCGCTGTAGGTGCCGTAAAAACCGGCGTGACGCTCGTCAAATATGCCTTTACCCATCAGCATGGTGGCGTGTGCCATCGGCACGTCCTTGACCCATTTCTGTAGGGCATGCTTCAGGCCATGGCGCAGGACAAGGAAATCGGCCAGCAGCGCAGTACGCTTGCTCATGGCCAGCCTGTTCTCAGCGGCATCCCGGAACGCCTTCAGGCAGGCGCTATCGGCATGCGCGTGTTTGAGAGTGAGAGCGTTTACAGGAGGCGTGGCGGCTTTTTTTGCCACATCCGCAGGCAGCATCAGATAGCCGGGGCGACGCTCCCGGAGCATGGTAGTTAATACCCGGTCAATCTCATAACAGGCGTTTTGTTCGGTCAGGATCGCCTGTGCAACGGTGATCGGTTCGCTCATATGGTAAAAATGACGAAACTCACCGTCGCCCAGCGTATGGTGCAGCAGCTCCCCTCTTTGCTGTGACGCCGTACCCGGCGCGCCCACAATATGCAGTACCGGAACGTGCTCAGCGTAGCTGCCCGCAATGCCGTTCATCGCACTTAACTCTCCTACGCCAAATGTCGTCAGCAGCGCGGCAAAGCCCTTACATCGGGCGTATCCGTCCGCGGCATAGGAGGCGTTTAACTCGTTGGCACAGCCCACCCAACAGATATCCGGGCTGTCTATCACATGGTCGAGAAACTGCAGGTTATAGTCGCCCGGCACGCCAAACAGATGATCGGCTCCACAATCTGTAAGACGGTCCAGCAGGTAATCGGCGACGCAGTATGGGGTACGCATGAACAGGTATCCTTCTAATGTTGACCTCACCTTGAGTATTAAATAAGCGTGATGACTGTCCAGAATTGGCGATAAGAAGAGCATGGAAAGAATGCTTTACAAAAAAGGCTGCGCTATGCTGCTTTTTTTCGCGTTAATGTAAACGCATACACTGATTTTTTCTTCAGCGCCAGAGGTCATGAGAATGGGTTATCAGCCGGACAAAAATCGTTATCGGACAATGGAGTATCGTCGCTGCGGGCAAAGCGGACTCAGGTTGCCCGCCATCTCGCTTGGGCTGTGGCATAACTTTGGCGACACCACGCTTATCGAAAACAGCCGTCAACTTTTACAGCGCGCGTTCGATCTGGGCATTACGCATTTCGACCTTGCCAACAACTATGGCCCGCCACCGGGATCGGCCGAACGTAATTTCGGTCGTATTTTGCAGGAGGATTTCCTGCCCTGGCGCGACGAGCTGATCGTCTCTACCAAAGCAGGTTATACCATGTGGGATGGCCCTTACGGCGACTGGGGGTCACGCAAATATCTGCTGGCAAGCCTCGATCAGAGCCTGAAGCGCATGGGGCTGGAGTATGTGGATATCTTCTATCATCACCGTCCTGACCCACAAACGCCGCTGCTGGAAACCATGAAAGCGCTTGACCATGCGGTGCGCCAGGGAAAAGCCCTGTACGTCGGGTTATCCAACTACCCTGCAGAACTGGCCCGCAAGGCGATTGATATCCTTGACGATCTCGGTACGCCCTGCCTGATCCACCAGCCGAAATACTCCCTTTTTGAGCGTGCGCCGGAAGAGGGGCTGCTGAACGTGCTGCAGGAAAAAGGGGTCGGCTGCATTCCCTTCTCGCCGCTGGCCGGTGGACAACTGACCAACCGCTATCTGAACGGCATTCCGGCAGACTCACGCGCGGCAAGCGGCAGTCAGTTCCTGAACCCTGACCAGATCACCGAAGAGAAGCTGCAGAAGGTAAGAAAGCTGAACGCCATGGCGGAAGAGCGCGGCCAGAAGCTGTCCCAGATGGCGCTGGCCTGGGTATTACGCCATGAGAACGTGACGTCAGTGCTGATTGGGGCAAGTAAAACGGCCCAGATTGATGATGCCGTGGGGATGCTGGAAAACCGCCATTTCTCTGCGGAAGAACTTGTCCGTATTGACACGATCCTGAACAGCTCAAAATAGAATCACTTTTAGCAAAAAGTGCTCTCGCTCAGGAATTCGGAGTTGAGGCGATGAAACGAGGCTTTACCAACTCGTAATATTGCGTTAACAGGCCCCGCAAGGGCCCCGATCGTGAAGGAGAAAGAGTATGTTCAGGTCACTGATTCTTGCAGCGGTATTACTGGCTTCAGCCCCGCTGATCGCCAATGCGGGCGAAATCACCCTGTTGCCATCAGTAAAATTACAAATTGGCGATCGTGACGACTACGGCAGATACTGGGACGGTGGCTACTGGCGCGACCGTGACTACTGGAACCGTCACTATGAGTGGCGCGGAGACCGCTGGTGGAAACATGATAACGGCAGACACCGCGGCTGGTATAAAGACAACGCGTATGAGCGCGGCTACCGTGAAGGCTGGAACGATCGTGACGACCGTCGCGGCGGCTGGGATCGCGGCGGGAAAGGACGCGGCCACGGTCATGGCCACGGTCACCATTAATGCAAAAAGGAGCCTCCCGGCTCCTTTTTCTTTTAGAGCCCCAATGCGGTGCCAATAAGCAGCCACAGGTTCAGTGCCACTACCACCACCACGATTGCCCACCCGGTCCGTTTCACCAGCGTTGAGTTAACCAGTTCGCCCATCAGGGTTTTGTTGCTGGTAAAGATCAGCAGCGGCACCAGCGCCAGCGCGATACCAAAGCTCAGCAGCACCTGGCTCATGACCAGAATTCTCGTAGGATCAAGCCCCATCAGAATCACGATAAATGACGGGAGCATGGTGACGGAGCGACGAACCCACAGCGGAATATGGAAGCGGACAAACCCCTGCATCACCACCTGGCCTGCCAGCGTGCCCACTACCGTAGAAGAGAGACCGGCAGCCACCAGGCTGAGACCAAATATCGTGGCGGCAGCATGGCTCAGTAAGGGCTCCAGCGTGAGATAGGCCTGGTCGAGATCGGCAATACCGGTGTGGCCGTTAAAGTGGAAAGCGGCGGCTGCGGTAGCCATCATCGCCAGATTGACAAACCCCGCGATGGTCATGGCAATCGCCACGTCCCATTTGGTGGCGGAGTAACGCTCTTTGCGCGTTCCACCATGGAGATGCTGGGTCAGCGAGGAGTGCAGGTAAATCACATGCGGCATGATGGTCGCCCCCAATACCCCGGCGGCCAGGAACACCGCTTCCGAGGTTGGCAGGCTTGGTATTGCCATACCTTTACCGAGCTGCACCAGATTCGGCTGTGAGAAAATCAGCTCGACGATATAGGCCGCCGCGACAAACAGAAGCAGACCGCCGATAACCTTCTCCAGCGGCTTTTGACCCCGACGCTGCAGCATCAGGATCAGGAAAGTGGCAATCCCGGTCAGTACCGCCCCCTGCAACAGCGACACGCCCAGAATCAGCTTAAAGCCGATCGCTGCACCGATAAATTCAGCGAGGTCAGTGGCCATGGCGATAATTTCCGCCTGGACCCAGTAGAGCCAGACGGCCGGACGCGGATAATGGTCGCGAATTTGCTCCGCCAGGTTTTTACCCGTGGCAATCCCCAGCTTTGCTGAGAGCATCTGAATCAGCATCGCCATCAGGTTAGCCCAGACGACCACCCACAGCAGCTGATAGCCGAAGCTGGCCCCGGCCTGAATATTGGTCGCAAAGTTACCTGGATCGATATAGCCAATGGCAGCGATGAACGCAGGTCCCATTAATGCGAACCGCAACTTGCGCGCGGCTCTGCCACTGCTACCCTCTACGCGACTGTTTGTCATTTCTGCCTCTGAAATATAGCCTTTGCTATGTTTAATGCTATCAAAATGAGAATGATTATCAAGATCATTTGTGATGTTTACAGTGATTTCTCTGATAGCTTTGAACGATAGACGGGCGGGTAAGTGGGGCGATCTAACAGAAACTAAAAATCGCGCGCGCTTTTGTGAAGACTAGCACACAAACTTAACTTTTCACTCATTTACCTAACATAACAAAAATGTATTGTGGATCACTATTTTTGAGACTCGTCACAGGATGTAACTATAGTGTGTCCTCGATCTCGTTTTCTTTTCGCTTGTTACATAGAATGTGCACGAAAATTAAACCTGCCTCATATTTGGAGCAAATATGGACCGCGTCCTTCATTTTGTCCTGGCACTTGTTGTCGTTACTGCACTTGCATTGCTGGTCAGCACAGACCGCAAAAAAATTCGTATCCGTTATGTTGTCCAGCTGCTGGTCATTGAAGTTTTACTTGCGTGGTTCTTCCTGAACTCCAACGTAGGCCTCGGCTTCGTGAAAGGCTTCTCCGAAATGTTCGAAAAACTGCTCGGATTCGCCAATGAAGGGACCAACTTTGTCTTCGGTAAAATGAACGACGAAGGTCTGGCGTTCTTCTTCCTGAAGGTTCTCTGCCCTATCGTCTTCATCTCCGCGCTGATCGGTATCCTGCAGCACATCCGCGTTCTGCCGTTCGTTATTCGTGGAATTGGTTTCCTGTTATCCAAAGTGAACGGCATGGGCAAGCTGGAATCCTTCAACGCCGTCAGTTCCCTGATCCTCGGTCAGTCTGAGAACTTCATCGCGTATAAAGATATTCTCGGCAAAATGTCCCGCAACCGCATGTACACCATGGCGGCAACCGCAATGTCTACCGTGTCCATGTCTATCGTGGGCGCGTATATGACCATGCTGGAGCCAAAGTATGTTGTTGCGGCGCTGGTTCTGAACATGTTCAGCACCTTTATCGTTCTGTCGCTGATCAACCCGTACCGCGTTGACGCAAGTGAAGAGAACATTCAGATGTCAAACCTGCACGAAGGCCAGAGCTTCTTCGAAATGCTGGGTGAGTACATTCTGGCGGGCTTCAAAGTGGCGATTATCGTTGCCGCCATGCTGATCGGCTTCATTGCGCTGATTTCTGCGCTGAACGCCCTGTTCGCCGCGGTGCTGGGTATCTCCTTCCAGGGTATTCTGGGCTACATCTTCTACCCGGTTGCCTGGGTGATGGGTGTTCCGGCTCACGAAGCGCTGCAGGTGGGCAGCATCATGGCAACCAAACTGGTTTCTAACGAATTCGTTGCGATGATGGATCTGCAGAAAATTGCCAGCACGCTTTCTCCGCGCGCGGAAGGCATTCTGTCCGTGTTCCTGGTCTCCTTCGCGAACTTCTCGTCCATCGGGATTATCGCGGGCGCGATTAAAGGTCTGAACGAAGAACAGGGCAACGTGGTTTCTCGCTTTGGCCTGAAGCTGGTTTACGGCTCTACGCTGGTGAGCGTCCTGTCTGCTTCTATCGCGGCACTGGTACTCTAACGTTTAGCGTTAAACAAAAACCGGGAGCCTGGCTCCCGGTTTTTTTATGCCCGCAATTCTTCCAGCGGTTTGGGTTTGCCTATCAGGTAGCCCTGCAGGTAATCCACGCCGAAGCGAAGCAGCATCTCGCGCTGCGCCGGTGTTTCGACGTATTCCGCTACGACGCACAGCGATTTCGTCTTCGCCAGATTACACATCGACTGCACGATCATCGCATCCATATCATCGGTACAAATGTCTTTAATAAAGCAGCCGTCAATTTTAATGATGTCTGCCTGCAGGCGTCTGAGGCGCTCGTAGTTGGCGTAGCCGGTACCAAAATCATCTATAGCAATCCGGAAACCGTAATCCCGCAGTTGCTGAATATTGTGGATGCTGCTGCCTGAATTTGAGAAGGCCTGCTCTTCGGTAATCTCAATCACGACGGACTGAGGCGCAACGCCGTAGCGTTCAAAGAGCGCACAAATCTCGGACGCCACCTCTTTTTGCATCAGCGTAAGCGGCATCAGATTAACGGAGAAACGAGCGCCAGCCTGCGTTGAAGGGTGATCGCGCAGCCACAGCAGTAATTTCTCCATGACGCACATATCAAACCGGTGGCTAAGGTTGAACTGGGCAATCAACGGAATAAAGCGGTCAGGAGTGAAGATCTCGCCCTCGCTCTCCATACGCGCCAGAATTTCGTAGTAGCCGCTCCCGTCCGCCTTCTGGATCGGTTGCGCGTATAAATGGAACTGGCCCGCCTCCAGGGCATGCTTAATCCGCGCCAGCATCAGGACTCGCTCTGTCGTTTGCCCTGATGCCGCCTCGAGGCTATTCGTGAGCGCAAGCACGTTGTTTGCTGCTCCGCAGGATTGCTCGGCCAGCCAGCTCAGCTGCCCCAGCGTGTGGTGCAGTTTTTCGCCGTTTTCGACCATTCCCCAGGACGCACCGAATTCAATATCCAGCCCGGTGTTGTTCCAAAAAATCTTACGGCTGTTCAGTCGATCAACCATATGCTGGAGGCGCTCAGCGGTTCCCGGGCCCAGTAATACCAGCACAAGCTCGCTTCCGGGAAGCTGGAAGAGCGTCTCATCTTTTTGCAGGAGAGGCTGCAGCGACGTGGCGATCGTACGTTTGCAATGGACCCGCATCAGGATCCCATAATGGCGGCTCAAAAATTCCAGGTTATCCATACGCAGAATACTCACTTTTGCATCCGGGTGAATCTCAAGATAATCCTCCAGCGCACGAATATTGGGCAATCCGGTCAGCGGATCGGTGAGCGCCCTCCCCTGCCAGCCCCGCTTAAGCCACTCGCTGCGCTGGTAAATGCGCGACATGTAAAGCAGACAGATCGCGAATGAGATAAGCACGGACAGAATAAAAGAGAGCGAATGGCCCGATTCCACCCCGTTAAGGAAATTGTAGTTGTAGGTCAACAGCAGGAGCGCAGATACAGCCCACAGCAGAGAAATCAACGCATAGGTCAGTCGGCTTATCGCTAAGGTAAAAAGAATAAAAATCAGCGGCATCAAATAGCCCGCAATGACGGGAGATTCAAAAGGACCACATAAAATGACGAGAATGAAACTTAATAGCACCAGCCAGGCAAAAATATATAATGAATTCTTGTGAAAAAACACGGGCTTCACGCTTCGTCGCCAGAAACTTATTGCATAACGGGGATTAATTATCATTCTTAACGGGTAATAGAACATCATGGTAAAAATCAATGCCGCGCATATCAGGCTTTGTATATCCACAACGTTATAAATTACCGTCCCTTCGCCGAAAAAGGTCGAAATTGTCACCGGAAAATCAAACAAATAGCCCGCCAAATACATCGACAGCTTAATCCCTATTGGCACCATAAAACCGAGCCAGAATATCCGCAATCCGATGTGCTTGTTAGGGATGGAGTAGCGCCAACGCTTACCCAGCATGATGCGCAGAAGGCCGCACGCCGCGAACAACGCAAAGGTCTGACAGAACAGTAATACTGAATATTGTAGCGGTGCTAAATTTACATAGAATAAATTAGTGACAGTAAAACCTAACAAAATGGGAAGAATAGCCCTGCGCCCAAATAGCAGAATTACCGCCAGCATTACGCTTAAAGGTAACCATGCTAAATAAACGTCGTGACCATTAACAATTGCGCGGGGAGAGAGATAACGGGAGACAGGTACCGCAATCAGGCATAAAGCCAGAGCAATCATAAATATCTTTACATTATTGTAAGTTTTTCTATTCATTAACCTGGGCGTTATTTTCCGAGAGAATTATTGACCGGATGGATAATAGGTTTATTAATTGCGCGAATCAAGTTCAAGTCTATTTTTAGACTGGTTTATTGATGTCGATTGAGGTGAGGTACGGGAATACCTTCTTTTTGATAACAAAATACGGTGGCGGGTGTTACAAACACATAAAAAAAACCCTCGTCTTTTGACGAGGGTTTACAATTTTGGTGGAGCTAAGCGGGATCGAACCGCTGACCTCTTGCATGCCATGCAAGCGCTCTCCCAGCTGAGCTATAACCCCACATGTGACTTTACTGACCGCACTCTGTTGGGTTCAGAGTTTGGTGGAGCTAAGCGGGATCGAACCGCTGACCTCTTGCATGCCATGCAAGCGCTCTCCCAGCTGAGCTATAGCCCCATCGTAAAGCTGTCATGTTGACGGGCGGCATAATATGAATTCCACCGCGGAGTGTCAACGGCAAAATCAATCCCAGCCATTCAATCGCCGAAAAATCATGCAAATGAATCACTTTGCGAGCCTGCTCGCAGTCAGGAGTTAAGCCTGTCACGTTTTCACGTAAAACGGTGCTATAAAATGAGCCGTTAATTAACCCCACTGATATTCAGGAAATTGCATGATCAAGGAACGAATGACGCCAGAAGAGTTAGCCCTCCTCACTGGCTATAGCCGCCAGACCATCAATAAATGGGTACGCAAAGAGGGTTGGATTACATCACCAAAACCAGGTGTCCAGGGCGGGAAAGCTCGCCTGGTACATGTGAACGAAAAAGTCCGTGACTTTATCCGCAGCGCACGTCGGGCAACTGAAACGTCCGAACTGCCAGAAGGCGTCAGTCATGATAGTTCGCTTCACACGCTGCTCCTGACGCTGGCCAATGAAATGACGCCGGAAGAGCAGAAGCAGATGACATCGCTGTTAATGCGGGAAGGGATTACCGGATTGTTGCAACGTTTAGGGATTCGCGATCAGAACTGATATGAAAAAATTACGCAGCAAAATGACCACGGAAGAGCTGGCGGAGAGTTTGGGCGTTGCCAGACAAACGGTTAATCGCTGGATACGCCAGCAGGGATGGAAAACCGAAGGCCTCAACGGCGTGAAGGGTGGTCGCGCGCGGCTCATTCATATTGATGCGCGCGTGAAGGAACATATTATGAGCCTCCCGGCGATCCGTAACCGTCAGGCGGTTTACCATCTCGCTGAGGTCACCGCTTCATACAGTGAACCCTCTTCAAACCTGTCTCCGGGCATTATTGAGACGCTGGAGAGTATGACTCAGCCAGAGCAGAGGCGTCTGGACGCCTTATTGAAACGCGAAGGCATACACGGCTTTCTGACGCGGCTCGGTCTCACGGAATAAGAGGCATAAAAAAACGGCAGGTTAACCTGCCGTTTTTTTATCTGAGGCCTAATTACTGCTGATTTTCGCGTTCAGCAATAAAGTCCAGCGCCTTGTTAATGCGCGCTACGCTGCGTGACTTGCCGATGGCGTGAACCGTCACATCCAGTGCCGGAGACTGACCCGCCCCGGTTACCGCAACGCGCAGTGGCATGCCGACTTTACCCATACCGACTTCCAGCTCGTCTGCCGTCGCCTGAATGGCGTGATGCACATTCTCAGCGGTCCACTCGGTAAGGGCCGCCAGCTTGTCGCGCACCACTTCCAGCGGCTGACGCGCAACCGGACGGAGGTGTTTCTTCGCGGCGTCCGCGTCGAACTCTTCAAACTCTTCATAGAAGTAGCGGCAGCTTTCGGCAATCTCTTTCAGCGTTTTGCAGCGCTCGCCGAGGAGTTTCACCAGGTCCGCCAGCTCAGGGCCAGTGCGGGTATCAATATTTGCCTGCTCAATATGCCACTGCAGATACGTCGCCACATATTCTGGCTGCATGGTGTTGATGTAGTGATGGTTCAGCCACAGGAGCTTGTCGGTATTAAAGGCGCTCGCTGATTTGCTTACAGAGCTCAGAGAGAACAGCTCGATCATCTCTTCGCGACTGAAGATCTCCTGGTCACCGTGGGCCCAGCCCAGACGCACCAGATAGTTCAGCAGTGCTTCCGGCAGATAACCGTCGTCGCGATACTGCATAACGCTTACCGCACCGTGACGTTTAGACAGTTTTTTCCCGTCATCGCCGTTGATCATGGAGACGTGCGCATAAACTGGCACAGGGGCGTTCAGCGCCTTCAGGATGTTGATCTGACGTGGCGTATTGTTGATATGGTCTTCACCACGGACAACGTGAGTAATTTCCATATCCCAGTCGTCAACCACAACGCAGAAGTTGTAGGTTGGAGAACCGTCGGTACGACGGATGATCAGATCGTCCAGCTCCTGGTTGCTGAATTCAATTGGGCCACGGATCTGGTCGTCAAAGATCACCGAGCCCTCTTGCGGGTTAGCAAAACGCACCACGCAAGGCTCATCTGCAGCATGCTCGCTATGGTCGTGGCGGCAGCGGCCGTCATAACGCGGCTTTTCACCGTTCGCCATCTGCGCTTCACGCAGTTCATCCAGACGCTCTTTAGAGCAGTAGCACTTATACGCCGTGCCCGCGACCAGCATCTCATCAATGACGGCGTTATAGCGGTCAAAGCGTTTGGTCTGGAAGTAAGGACCTTCATCCCATTCCAGATTCAGCCAGTTCATCCCATCCATAATGGCTTCAATTGCTTCTGGCGTGGAGCGCTCAAGATCGGTGTCTTCAATACGCAGCACGAACTCACCTTTGTTGTGGCGTGCGAAAAGCCAGGAATAGAGAGCGGTACGTGCACCACCGACGTGCAGATAGCCTGTCGGGCTCGGCGCGAAGCGAGTTTTGATTTTCATGAAATGGCCTTACGTTATAAAGATGCCGGCAATCGGCAAATCCTGGGGAAAAAACGATGGGCAATATTCTATCACTGTGGGGGGATTCCTCAATGTTGATCCCTTTATCGTGACCGAGTTTGCGATTTTTGTTTAGAAATCATGCGTCATTGCCCGTTTCGCGATCGTTTTGTTTAATTTTACGACGAACGAATAAAAACTTTAGAAAATGCGTTGACTCATTTTCAACTCTCCCTATAATGCGACTCCACACAGCGGGGGTGATTAGCTCAGTTGGTAGAGCATCTCCTTTACACGGAGGGGGTCGGCGGTTCGAGCCCGTCATCACCCACCATCTACTTCGGTAGGCCCGCAGTGTAGATAAGAATTGAGATTGGGCGATTAGCTCAGTTGGTAGAGCATCTCCTTTACACGGAGGGGGTCGGCGGTTCGAGCCCGTCATCGCCCACCATTCTCACCTTATCGCAGCAGTTCCGAAATGGGCGATTAGCTCAGTTGGTAGAGCATCTCCTTTACACGGAGGGGGTCGGCGGTTCGAGCCCGTCATCGCCCACCATTTCGGGTCGTTAGCTCAGTTGGTAGAGCAGTTGACTTTTAATCAATTGGTCGCAGGTTCGAATCCTGCACGACCCACCAATGTAGAAAGGCGCCCTAAAGGCGCCTTTTTGCTATCTGCAGTTTGTCTACTTCCGCCTTCCAGTACACTTTCACCGCATCATCAATACTGATTGTGTATCAATGTAACTCCCTGCCAGATATGGCAGTTTTGCTCAAGCTAATCCCGTTGGTGCCGATACCTCTGTTTTATAACGCGAGGAAAAAGTATGACGACCATTCAGGCTTCAACCCAACAGATTCAAACCAGCGGCGCGAGTGGAACTTCGAGCAGTAACGATATCGCTACGCAAATCACCCGCATTCTCGACAAGATCAAAAAGCTGACTCAGCAGTTAAAAGAGCTGGCGAACAGCCCCATCAGCACCGATGAGAAGAAAAAGCAGCAGGAACTTATTCAGACCCAGCTCAAAGTGCTGCAGGCACAGCTCGCCGCGCTGCAGCGCCAGCAGGCCGAAGAGGCCCAGAAGAAGCAGGATCAAAAGCTGGGCAAAGTGGAAGGGGTGAATACCCCTTCAGACAATAATCATATTGATATCTACATCTAATCTTCTGATGCGTTAAACAGTGGGTCGCGTATGCGGGCTTCGGTTAATCGTTGTGCCTGGATACGCACCACTTCCCAGATAGCCTGCGCCGCCCCCGAGAGTGAGCGATTTTTTCGCCGCACCAGCATCAGCTTTCGCTCAACAACGGGCGTTAATCGCCTGACGGCCAGCCGGCTTCCCTGCGGCAGGGGAAGCGCCAGGGCGGGCAACACGCTGATGCCAATACCGGCTTCCACCATCGGAAAAAGCGTCGCCGGGTGACCAATCTCCTGCACGATCGTTGCCTTTACGCCCTGATTCACCAGCGCGGAATCAATCAGCGGACGACTGCCCGAGGCATAATCCTGTAAAACCAGGTTCGCGCCCGTCAGAGACTGCCAGCTGATTTCCGGCAACGTGGCCAGCGGGTCGTCGTCACGGCAGAGCAGCAAGAATGGCTCGGAAAGTACGCTTTCACACGCCAGATCGCTCGCCTGGCCGGGATCGATAACAATACCAAAATCCACATCTCCCTGGCGGATGCTCTCCAGCACCCACTGCTGCGGCCTGTCATGCAGGACAAAATCAATGTCCGGGTAGCGATGACTTCCCTCGGCAATACACTGAGGGATAAGGTGCGCAGAGATTGTCTGGCTGGCCGCGACGCGCACGGTCCCCGAAAGCTGCTGCCCCAGCCTCCCCACGTCTCTGAGCGTGCTGTTCAGCTCATCCAGCAATCGTTCAAGACGCAGGGCGAGCTGCTGCCCTGCTTCGGTCAGCACCACTTCACGGGTTGTGCGGTCAAGCAACTTCACCCCGGTCTGATTCTCAAGCTCTTTCACGCTGTGGCTGACCGCCGACTGGCTCAGGCCAATCATCTCCCCTGCCCGGCTAAAGCTGCGGGCGTGAGCGACGGTGACGAAAATACGAAGCTGGCGTAAGGAGTAATTCATCTGTTTCATTCATGAATGGATGCAATAAATCAATTTTATTTCTCAAATGGAAAAAAGCACAATAGCGACATCTGTTTTCAGGAGTCATTATGAAACTATTTCGTATTGTTGATCCGTTTACGCTCACCCTGGTGGTTACCGTTTTACTGGCCTCGTTCTTCCCCGCCCGCGGGGGCTTCGTCCCGTTTTTTGAAGGGCTGACGACGGCCGCCATCGCACTGCTGTTCTTTATGCACGGCGCAAAGCTCTCGCGCGAAGCGATTATTGCCGGCGGTAGCCACTGGCGGCTGCATCTCTGGGTGATGTGCAGCACGTTCATTCTGTTCCCAATCCTCGGAGTGCTGTTTGCCTGGTGGGCGCCGGTTAACGTCGACCCGGCGCTCTACACCGGTTTCCTGTATCTCTGTATTCTGCCGGCTACCGTACAGTCCGCCATTGCCTTTACCTCTCTCGCCGGAGGGAACGTTGCGGCCGCGGTCTGCTCGGCATCAGCATCCAGCCTGTTAGGGATTTTCGTTTCCCCGCTGCTGGTGGGCCTGCTGATGAACATGCACGGCGCGGAAGGCAATCTCGAGCAGGTTGGAAAAATTTGCCTGCAGCTGCTGCTGCCGTTTGTCCTGGGGCATCTATCCCGTCCATGGACCGGGGCGTTCGTGGCTAAGCACAAGAAATGGATCTCAAAAACCGACCAGTCGTCGATTCTGCTGGTGGTCTATTCCGCCTTCAGTGAAGCGGTTGTGAACGGGATCTGGCATAAGGTGGGCGCAGGTTCGCTGCTGTTTATCGTGGTGGTCAGCATCGTCCTGCTGGCGATTGTGATTGCGGTAAACGTCTTTGTGGCACGCAGGTGCGGCTTCAGCAAAGCGGATGAAATCACCATTGTGTTCTGCGGTTCGAAAAAGAGCCTGGCTAACGGTATCCCGATGGCCAATATTCTATTCCCGACCTCGGTGATTGGGATGATGGTGCTGCCGCTGATGATTTTCCACCAGATCCAGCTGATGGTCTGCGCGGTGCTGGCGCGTCGCTACAAGCGCCAGACCGAAAAGCTGGCGCAGGAAGAGACCCGCGCCGCGAAGGCTTAAGGACGTTTTAGGGGCTGAACCAGCTGGGTCAGCCCCTCGGTTTTGATCAGTAACGTGATAGCCATCAGCTCGCCCAGTCGCCCTGCCGGGAATTCATCCTTACGGGCAAACCACAGCAGATACTCCTCCGGCAAATCAATCAGCCTGCGGCCCTTTTATTTACCGAACGGCATCTCCGTATTGGCTATTTCAACGAGCTGTTCTTTCTCCACGTTACTCTCCTAACAGACGCATCATTTCCGCTTCATCGATAACCGCAATGCCGAGCTCCTGGGCTTTTGCCAGCTTCGAACCCGCCGCTTCCCCGGCGATCACCAGGTCGGTTTTCTTCGACACGCTGCCCGCCACTTTGGCCCCCAGCGCCACCAGGCGCGCTTTCGCATCGTCGCGTGAAAGCTGGCTCAGGCTGCCGGTCAGGACGACCGTTTTACCGGCGAACGGACTGTCGATCTCTTCGGCGTTAACCACCACTGGCGCGGGCCACCTGATGCCCTCTTCCAGCAGCTTGCCGATAACTTCACGGTTGCTCTCTTCGGCGAAGAAGTTAAATACGTGCGTGGCGACCACAATGCCAACGTCAGGGACTTTCTGCAGCTCGTCGATGCTTGCCTTTTCCAGCGCCTCCAGCGTACCAAAGTACGCCGCCAGGCCCGCTGCCGTCGCCTCACCCACTTCACGAATGCCCAGCGCGTACAGGAAGCGGGCAAAGGTCGTCTCTTTGGCGGCTTCCAGCGCGTTAACCACATTCTGGGCTGACTTTGGCCCCATGCGATCCAGACCGGTCAGTTTACCTGCCGTCAGCCTGAAGAGATCCGCTGGCGTATGGACATACTCTTTCTCAACCAGCTGATCGATAATCTTGTCGCCCATGCCGTCGACATCCATCGCCCGACGGGAGACGAAGTGCTTCAGCGATTCTTTACGCTGCGCACCACAGATTAAGCCCCCAGTACAGCGCGCCACCGCTTCACCTTCCACACGCTCAACGTCGGAGCCGCACACCGGGCAGTGGGTCGGGAAGACGATCTCGCGCGTATCGGCAGGACGTTCCGACTCCACGACGTTAACCACCTGCGGGATAACGTCGCCCGCGCGGCGAATCACCACTTTGTCACCAATGCGCAGGCCGAGGCGTTCGATTTCATCGGCGTTATGCAACGTGGCATTACTCACCAGCACGCCCGCAACCTGCACGGGCTCCAGACGGGCGACCGGGGTAATCGCCCCCGTACGGCCAACCTGGAACTCCACATCGCGAACGACGGTCATCTGCTCCTGAGCAGGGAACTTAAACGCCACCGCCCAGCGCGGCGCGCGCGCCACAAAGCCTAGCTGCTCCTGCAGCGCCAGAGAATTCACCTTGATGACGACGCCATCAATATCAAAACCGAGCGTCGGACGGTCCTCTTCCACCTTGTGGTAGAACGCCAGCACCGCTTCCGGCGAGTCGCAGAGCTGAACGCGGTTGCTCACCGGCAGGCCCCACGCTTTAAACTGCAGCAGGCGTCCGAGGTGCGTATCCGGCAGCTCGCCGCCCTCCAGAATACCGACGCCGTAGCAGAAGAAAGTAAGCGGTCGCTTCGCGGTAATACGCGGGTCAAGCTGGCGCAGAGAGCCTGCCGCCGCATTACGCGGGTTAGCAAACACCTTCCCGCCGGTGCGACGCGCCTCGTCGTTAATTTTCTCGAAGCCCGCCTGGGGCAGGAACACCTCGCCGCGCACTTCCAGACGCGCGGGAATGTTTTCACCCTGCAGCTTCAGCGGGATCGCGCGGATGGTACGCACGTTGGTGGTGATGTCTTCGCCCGTCGTACCGTCGCCACGCGTTGCGGCACGCACCAGCACACCGTTTTCATAGAGAAGACTGACCGCCAGGCCATCCAGCTTGAGCTCGCAGCACCAGGTGAGGGAGTCGCTGCTTTTCAGACGATCCTGCACGCGCTTGTTAAACGCGAGGAAGCTCTCTTCATCAAATACGTTATCCAGCGACAGCATCGGCACCTCATGGCGCACCTGGCTGAAAGCGCCAAGCGGCTCAGCGCCGACGCGCTGGGTGGGGGAATCCGGCGTGATAAGCTCCGGATGCTGCGCCTCTAATTCGCGCAGCTCGCGCATCAGGCGGTCATATTCGGCATCCGGGACTTCCGGCGCGTCCATAACATGATAGAGGTATTCATGATGGCGAAGCGTGGTTCGCAGTTCAGTGAGTTGTTGTTCGATTGAGTCCATATCGCACCATCAATGAGAAAAAACCCCCGACAGGCGGGGGTTGAGGAGGAGTTGAAGTAAACGCGACGATTACGCGTTAGCTTCCTTAACTTCGCGGATGCGGTCCTGATACTCGCGCAGCTTCTGCGGGGTCATCATTCGACGCTGATCGTCGAGCACCACGCCGCCGACTTCGTCAGCGATGTGCTGAGCGGACTGCAGCATCAGCTTAAAGTTTTGCAGTTCATCGCCGTAAGAAGGCACCTGCATAAAGATAGTGACGCCCGGGGTCACGAAATCACCGGTCATTTCCGGATCAAAGGTGCCAGGGTTAACCATGTTGGCCAGGCTGAACAGCGCCGGACCGCTACCGTCAGGGCTCAGGTGACGATGGAAAATGTTCATATCGCCAAACTTGAATCCTGCCTGTTGAATACTGTTGAGCAGCACGTCACCGTTAAGATGGCTGCCGTGATGCGCGGCCACGTTCATGATGATCACCGCTTCTTTACGCTGCGGTTTTTCAACAACCGGCTCTGGTTCTACAACGGGCTCAGGCTCAACGTGCGGAGCCGGAGCAGGCTGAGGCGCAGGCTGTACGTGAACAGGCTGCTGCGGTTGTTGTACCGGCTGAGCAGGATGTTGCTGCACGGGCTGCTGCACCGGTTGCTGTTGAACCGGCTGTGGCGCAGCAGGCTGCTGATAGACAGGCTGTTGCGGCGGCTGGCGCACCGGTTCTTCCACAGGCTGCGGCGCTGGCTGGCGCGGCTGTGCAGAAGCATACGGCGGTTGATACTGGTGCTGCGAAGGACGAGGCGCTTCATGCTCCCCATGGCCTGCGCCGGGCGCAGTATTGACCCGATGAACACGAACTTCACCCACGCCGTCGTCATCGCTGCCGTCGATGTCATCTTCACTGTCATCGTCGTCACGACTGGACTTCATGCGCTTCAGTGGGCGATCGCGAAACATCGAGGAACGCTCTTTACGGCTGGTCCAGAAACCATGTACCAGTAAAGCGATTATGGCGATCGCGCCAACAATGATTAATATCAGACGCAAATCCTGCATCATTATATTCTCTGTTGTTCTAACACCTTGCCACCACGGCAAACATTTACTCACTAAGAGTATTTGCCGTTTACGTCAAGTGCAAGTGTGTGCAGAGCATTCACAGCATAAAGATGAAGGAAATCGTGCTTTTTGCTGGTTTTTCGAACATTTCCGAACTGGTCATTGCTCCGTAAGTGGATAATATAGGCGGGCAATTCCACTGGTTGTGTAAAAAGGAGTACAGCCTGGCTATGGTTTCAACATCTTCTTCTCCCCCGCGCAGCGGCGTCTGGTATTTTTCTCAGGGCTGGAAACTGGTCTCCCTGCCGGGGATTCGACGCTTCGTGATTCTGCCGCTGTTGATCAACATTATTCTGATGGGCGGCGCGTTCTGGTGGCTATTCACAAAGCTGGAGAGCTGGATCCCGTCGCTGATGAGTTACGTTCCGGACTGGCTGCAGTGGCTTAACTACCTGCTCTGGCCGGTGGCGGTGATCTCCGTGCTGCTGGTGTTTGGATACTTCTTTTCGACGATTGCCAACTGGATAGCCGCACCGTTCAACGGTCTGCTGGCGGAACAGCTGGAAGCGCGGCTTACCGGTGCGACGCCGCCGGACACGGGCGTGCTGGGGATCATGAAAGACCTGCCACGCATCATGAAGCGCGAGTGGCAGAAGTTTGCCTGGTACCTGCCCCGCGCGGTCGTGCTGCTTATCCTCTATTTTGTGCCAGGCATTGGCCAGACGGTGGCGCCGGTGCTGTGGTTCCTGTTCAGCGCCTGGATGCTGGCCATCCAGTACTGCGACTATCCGTTCGATAACCACAAGGTGCCGTTTAAAGAGATGCGCACTGCCCTGCGAAGCCAGAAGGTCGCGAACATGCAGTTTGGCGCGCTGACCAGCCTGTTCACCATGATTCCCTTCCTGAATCTGTTCATCATGCCCGTCGCCGTCTGCGGCGCGACGGCGATGTGGGTCGACTGCTACCGTGCTAAGCACGCGTTATGGAAATAATGCAAAAATGTGTAAAGCAGGGGTGGCTTATGCCGCCCCTTATTCCATACTGATCCCCATTATTTCCTTGCAGTATATAGATATGCGAATTCCTTACTTCCCCCTACCTGCTCAACAGGTATGCTGGGTCGGTATCCCAATTTCATACAGTTAAGGACAGGCCATGAGTAAGATTTATGAAGACAACTCGCTGACTATCGGTCATACGCCCCTGGTTCGACTGAACCGTATCGGTAATGGACGCATTCTGGCGAAGGTCGAATCACGTAACCCGAGCTTCAGCGTAAAATGCCGTATCGGTGCAAACATGATTTGGGATGCTGAAAAACGTGGCGTACTGAAGCCTGGCGTTGAGCTGGTGGAACCGACCAGCGGTAACACCGGTATCGCTCTGGCCTATGTGGCCGCCGCGCGTGGCTACAAGCTGACGCTGACCATGCCAGAAACCATGAGCATTGAGCGTCGTAAGCTGCTCAAAGCGCTGGGCGCGAACCTGGTGCTGACCGAAGGCGCGAAGGGCATGAAGGGCGCCATCCAGAAAGCTGAAGAGATTGTGGCCAGCGATCCGGCGAAATATCTGCTGCTGCAGCAGTTCAGCAACCCGGCTAACCCGGAAATTCACGAGAAGACCACCGGTCCGGAAATCTGGGAAGATACCGACGGCCAGGTTGACGTCTTTATCTCCGGCGTAGGTACCGGCGGTACGCTGACCGGCGTGTCACGCTATATTAAAGGCACAAAGGGTAAAAAAGACCTGATCACCGTTGCCGTTGAGCCAACTGACTCACCGGTTATCACCCAGGCACTGGCGGGTGAAGAGCTTAAGCCAGGCCCGCATAAAATTCAGGGTATTGGCGCAGGCTTCATTCCGGGCAACCTGGACCTGAAGCTGATCGATAAAGTGGTGACTATCACTAACGAAGAAGCCATTTCTACCGCGCGTCGCCTGATGGATGAAGAAGGCATTCTGGCGGGTATCTCTTCCGGTGCGGCCGTTGCGGCAGCGCTCAAGCTTCAGGAAGATGAAGCCTTTACCAACAAGAATATTGTGGTTATCCTTCCTTCTTCGGGCGAGCGTTACCTGAGCACCGCACTGTTTGCCGATCTGTTTACCGAAAAAGAACTGCAACAGTAGTGCCAGCATGTTAATAACGCGTAAAAAAGCACCTTTTCAGGTGCTTTTTTGTGGCCTGCTTCAAACTTTTGCCCCTCCTGGCATTGCTTCACCCCGTTGGGTCTGGTATTTAAACCAGCAATTATTTTGATGCGTGAAATTAATCGGTGAATGAAATAGCCTTGCTGAATCGATTTTATGATTTGGTTCAAGTCTTGCTTTCGCTGCATAATGTTTAATGACGATCGAAACGTCAGCGCTAACAATACAGGCTAAAGTTCAGTCGCCAGGCTAGACTTTAGTTCCACAACACTAAACCTATAAGTTGGGGAAATACAATGTTCCAGCAAGAAGTTACCATTACCGCTCCGAACGGTCTGCACACCCGCCCTGCTGCTCAGTTTGTTAAAGAAGCAAAAGGCTTCACTTCTGAAATCACTGTGACTTCCAACGGCAAAAGCGCGAGCGCAAAAAGCCTGTTCAAACTGCAGACTCTGGGCCTGACTCAGGGCACCGTTGTCACCATCTCTGCAGAAGGTGAAGACGAGCAGAAAGCAGTTGAGCATCTGGTAAAACTGATGGCTGAGCTCGAGTAAGTTTCCGGGTTCTTTTAAATATCAGTCACAAGTAAGGTAGGGTTATGATTTCAGGCATTTTAGCATCCCCGGGTATCGCTTTCGGCAAAGCACTGCTGCTGAAAGAAGACGAGATCGTCATCGACCGGAAAAAAATTTCTGCCGACAAGGTTGATCAGGAAGTTGAACGTTTTCTGAGCGGTCGTGCCAAGGCATCTGCGCAACTGGAAGCAATCAAAACTAAAGCTGGCGAAACTTTCGGTGAAGAAAAAGAAGCCATCTTCGAAGGGCACATCATGCTGCTCGAAGATGAGGAGCTGGAGCAGGAAATCATAGCCCTGATTAAAGATAAAGGCATGACGGCCGACGCGGCTGCGCATGAAGTTATCGAAGGTCAGGCAACTGCCCTGGAAGAACTGGATGATGAATACTTGAAAGAGCGTGCGGCTGACGTACGTGACATCGGTAAGCGCCTGCTGCGCAACATCCTGGGTCTGGCCATCATCGACCTGAGCGCGATTCAGGATGAAGTCATCCTGGTTGCCGCTGACCTCACCCCGTCTGAAACTGCACAGCTGAACCTGAAAAAGGTCCTCGGTTTCATCACCGACGCGGGTGGCCGTACCTCGCACACCTCTATCATGGCGCGCTCTCTGGAACTGCCTGCCATCGTGGGTACCGGTAGCGTCACCTCTCAGGTGAAAAACGGCGACTATCTGATTCTGGATGCCGTAAACAATCTGGTTTACGTCAACCCAACCAATGAAGAGATCGATAAACTGCGCGCGGTTCAGGAGCAAGTTGCGACTGAAAAAGCGGAACTCGCTAAGCTGAAAGACCTGCCAGCCATCACCCTGGACGGCCATCAGGTAGAAGTGTGCGCAAACATCGGTACCGTCCGCGACGTTGATGGCGCTGAGCGCAACGGTGCGGAAGGCGTAGGTCTCTATCGTACAGAATTCCTGTTCATGGACCGCGACGCGCTGCCAACGGAAGAAGAGCAGTTTGCTGCCTATAAAGCCGTGGCTGAAGCGTGTGGTTCTCAGGCGGTTATCGTCCGTACCATGGACATCGGCGGCGACAAAGAGCTGCCGTACATGAACTTCCCGAAAGAAGAGAACCCGTTCCTGGGCTGGCGTGCAATCCGTATCGCGATGGATCGTAAAGAGATCCTGCGTGACCAGGTTCGCGCGATCCTGCGTGCCTCTGCTTTCGGTAAACTGCGCATCATGTTCCCGATGATCATCTCTGTTGAAGAAGTGCGTGCACTGAAGAAAGAGATCGAAATCTACAAACAGGAACTGCGCGACGAAGGTAAAGCGTTTGACGAGTCAATCGAGATCGGCGTGATGGTGGAAACACCTGCGGCGGCGACCATTGCGCGTCATTTAGCCAAAGAAGTTGATTTCTTTAGTATCGGCACCAATGATTTAACGCAGTACACCCTGGCAGTTGACCGTGGTAATGATATGATTTCACATCTCTACCAGCCAATGTCACCGTCCGTACTGAACTTGATCAAGCAAGTTATTGATGCTTCTCATGCAGAAGGTAAATGGACTGGCATGTGTGGTGAGCTTGCAGGCGACGAACGTGCTACACTTCTGTTGCTGGGTATGGGTCTGGACGAATTCTCTATGAGCGCCATTTCCATCCCGCGCATTAAGAAGATTATCCGTAACACGAACTTCGAAGATGCGAAGGTGTTAGCAGAGCAGGCTCTTGCTCAACCGACAACGGACGAGTTAATGACGCTGGTTAACAAGTTCATTGAAGAAAAAACAATCTGCTAATCCACGAGATGCGGCCCAAATTACTGCTTAGGAGAAGATCATGGGTTTGTTCGATAAACTGAAATCTCTGGTTTCTGATGATAAGAAAGACTCCGGAACTATTGAGATTGTTGCTCCGCTCTCCGGCGAGATCGTCAACATCGAAGACGTGCCGGATGTAGTGTTTGCTGAGAAAATCGTTGGTGATGGCATTGCTATCAAACCAACTGGCAACAAAATGGTTGCTCCAGTTGACGGCACCATCGGTAAAATTTTTGAAACCAACCATGCGTTCTCTATCGAATCTGATAGCGGTATCGAACTGTTCGTTCACTTCGGTATCGACACCGTTGAACTGAAAGGCGAAGGCTTCAAACGTATCGCGGAAGAAGGCCAGCGTGTTAAAGTTGGCGACCCGGTAATTGAATTCGATCTGCCACTGCTGGAAGAAAAAGCCAAGTCTACCCTGACGCCGGTTGTTATCTCCAACATGGACGAAATCAAAGAACTGATCAAACTGTCTGGCAGCGTCACCGTGGGTGAAACCCCGGTTATCCGCATCAAGAAGTAATTCTTGCCGCACAGAAAAATGGCGCCTTCGGGCGCCATTTTTGTTTATACCGGTAGGATAAGCTCGTCGTAGCCCTTCGACTGGGTATAGAGCATCACGTCAGTCACCCGATCGCCGGCCATGCGAATGGCATCGGCAACGGTTTTCCCCTCAACAATTCCGCTCACCAGCTCTGAACAGAACAGGTCGCCCGTCCCTTTCAGATCGGTTTCTACGCGCGGATGCGCGCTGACGGTCACGCCTTCATTCGTCACCAGCACCACGTGGATGTTTTCCGGGTCATCGGTCACCGGCGCGCTGGTGATCGCCACCCATTTCAGGCTATCGGAGAGCAGTCCCTGCGCCGCCGAGATGGCGCTTTCCGGCGTACGGCACGGTTTGCCGCTTAACACTTCCAGCTCATAGACGTTTGGTGTGATCCCCTGCGCCAGCGGCAGCAGGTGTTCCCGATATGCCTGCGGGATCTCAGGCTTCACGTACATTCCGCTGTCGATATCGCCGATAACCGGGTCGACCAGCACCAGCAGGTCAGGATGCTGCGCTTTGACCGCCTTCAGCCATTGAGCCAGCAGGACGATCTGGCTGGCGCTGCCCATATAGCCGGTGGTGACCGCTTTAAGCTCGCGCAGGATCTCGCGTTCTTCCAGTGCCTTAAGATAGCCGCTGAACCACTCGTCGGGGATCACCCCACCATAAAACGTATCGTAATGCGGCGTGTTGCTAAACAGAACCGTCGGCACGGCGGTGACGTTCAGCCTGTGGGTACGAATATTCGGTACCGCAATGCTGTTCCCCACGCTGCCGTAAACCACCTGCGACTGCACGGCGACAATGTCGGTTTGCTGCGCCCGGGTGTTATCCCGGAATAGAATCATCTCCATGACGCTTAAATCCCCGCCCCCTGCGAATAACTCTCTTCACCAAAGACGCCGGTAGACAGATAGCGATCGCCGCGATCGCAAATAATCGCCACCACTACCGCCCCCGGGTTTGCCTGCGCTACCCGAATCGCCCCCGCTACCGCGCCGCCCGAGCTGACGCCGCAGAAGATACCTTCGCGCACGGCCAGCTCACGCATGGTATTTTCCGCCTCGCGCTGGTGAAGATCCAGCACCTGATCCACCAGCTGCGCATTAAAGATGCCGGGCATATACTCCGCCGGCCAGCGGCGAATCCCCGGAATGCTGCTCCCCTCTTCCGGCTGGAGGCCAACGATGGTGACGGTTTTTTCCTGCTCGCGCAGAAAACGCGATACCCCGGTAATGGTGCCGGTGGTGCCCATACTAGAGACAAAATGGGTTATACGCCCGTCGGTTTGCTGCCAGATTTCCGGGCCGGTGGTGGTGTAGTGCGCGTACGGGTTGTCCGGATTGTTGAACTGATCCAGCAGTTTACCTTCACCGCGCCCGGCCATCTCCAGCGCTAAGTCGCGCGCGCCTTCCATTCCCTGCTCTTTGCTCACCAGAATCAGCTCGGCCCCGTAGGCACGCATCGCGGCGCGGCGTTCCTGGCTCATGTTGTCCGGCATCAGCAGCTTCATGCGGTAGCCTTTCAGCGCAGCAATCATCGCCAGGGCGATGCCGGTGTTGCCGCTGGTGGCCTCAATCAGCACGTCGCCTGGCTTAATTTCTCCGCGTTTTTCGGCCTGGACAATCATCGACAGCGCCGCACGGTCTTTCACCGACCCCGCCGGGTTATTGCCTTCGAGTTTGACCCAGATTTCGCTGCCGTTGTCCGGACCCGTGCGCTGAAGCTTGACCAAAGGAGTGTTGCCGATGGTGTGTTCTAATGTATTCATGATCGCTGTCCAATAAAAAGCCCGGTGGCGCTTCGCTTACCGGGCCTACAGACGTCATATTGTAGGCCGGGTAAGCGCAGCGCCACCCGGCAAAACTACGTAATCCTAACCTATCAGGCTGACTCCGCCAGAGCAATATCCTCGCGCGTCTCGATGCGCTCCTTCCCGTGATAAATACGGGCGTGCTGCAACCCAACAAACAGGCGCTCACCCCGGTGCGGCGGCACGTCGTCGCGCATGACCACGGTCAGCGGCTCGGTATACCAGCCCAGCGGCTGTACCACTAATTGGGTGTAGTGACCTTTAGGGCTAGCTTCCAGCACCTGCACCGGCAGCGGTGAATCCAGGCTGGTTCGGCGGCTCACGTCCACTTCCCACGGACGCAGGAACAGATCGACCGGCCCCTGATGCGCGGAGGTATAGCCCAGCGGCCAGCGATGCGCGCCAACGTGGAACTGTCCGCCGCGAATAGTGCCCTGCAGACGGTTTACCTCGCCCATAAACTCCAGCACGAAGCGGGTCGCCGGTTCACGCCAGAGCTGCTCCGGCTCGTCAACCTGCTCAATGTTGCCCTGGCTCATGACCACCACGCGATCCGCAACTTCCATCGCCTCTTCCTGATCGTGGGTCACGAAGACGCTGGTGAATTTCAGCTCTTCATGGAGCTGACGCAGCCAGCGGCGCAGCTCTTTACGCACCTGCGCATCCAGCGCGCCGAAGGGTTCATCCAGCAGCAGAATTTGCGGCTCAACGGCCAGCGCGCGCGCCAGCGCCACGCGCTGTTTCTGCCCGCCGGACAGCTGGGCCGGGAAACGATCCGCCAGGTGAGCCAGCTGCACCATCTCCAGCAGTTTGGTCACTTTCGCCTTAATAGTTGCCGCATCCGGACGTTCGCGACGCGGCAGCACGGTCAGGCCAAACGCGATGTTGTCGAACACGGTCATGTGGCGGAACAGCGCGTAGTGCTGGAACACAAAGCCTACTTTACGATCGCGGGCGTGCAGACGGCTCACGTCGGTGCCGTGGAAGCGGATGTGCCCGCTGGTCTGATGCTCAAGCCCGGCGATAATACGCAGCAGCGTGGTTTTGCCCGAGCCGGACGGCCCCAGCAGCGCCACCATTTGTCCGGAAGGGATATCCAGCGAGATATCATTCAGCACCTGGGTGCGACCAAAAGACTTCTTAATATTGGCAATCTCAATGCTCATGATTTCCCTCCTGATGCTGACGTTTTTCCTGATTTTCTAAACGCCACTGCACCACACTCTTCAAAAACAGGGTCAAGATGGCCATCAGCGTCAGCAACGCTGCGGCAGTAAACGAGCCGATGGTGTTGTAGTCCTGCTGCAGCAGCTCAATCTGGAGCGGCAGCGACAGGGTTTCACCCCGGATGGAGCCGGAGACGACGGAAACGGCACCGAACTCACCAATCGCGCGGGCGTTGGTCAGCACCACGCCGTAAAGCAGCGCCCAGCGGATATTTGGCAGCGTCACGCGACGGAACATCTGCCAGCCAGACGCGCCCAGCAGCACCGCCGCTTCGTCTTCGTTGCTCCCCTGGCTTAACATCACCGGCACCAGCTCACGCACCACAAACGGACAGGTCACGAAGATGGTGACCAGCACCATGCCCGGCCAGGCGAACATGATCTGCAGGTTATGCTCGTCCAGCCAGCCGCCCAACGGGCCGTTGGAGCCGTAAAAGAGCAGGTACACCAGACCCGCCACCACCGGCGATACGGCGAAAGGAATGTCCAGCAGGGTCAGCAGCAGCTGACGTCCCGGGAAGTTAAAGCGGGTTACCAGCCAGGCCAGCAGGGTCCCGAACACGAGGTTCACCGGCACGGTGATCAGCGCAATCAGCACGGTCAGCCAGATGGCATGCAGCATATCCGGGTTCGCCAGGTTTTCCAGCGCGGGCATCAGGCCCTTGCTGAATGCCTGAACAAAGATATAAACCGTCGGCACGACGAGAATGAGGGCGGAAACCAGTACGCCCGCCCCAATCAGAAACCATTTACCCCAGTTGATGCGGGGTGCATCGTATCGCTTCAATTGCGTAACTTCCGCCATCAGTGACCTACCACACGTCGACCAAAGCGACTTTGCAGAGTGTTAATTGAGTACAGCAGCAGCAGCGACGCCGCCAGGATCACCGAGGCAATCGCGCTCGCCGCCGGATAATCAAACTCCTGCAAACGGATGAAAATCATCAGCGAGGTGACTTCTGTTTTCCAGGCGATGTTCCCGGCGATAAAAATCACCGCGCCGAACTCACCGAGGCTGCGGGTAAACGACAGCGCGACGCCCGCCATCAGCGCCGGAGAGAGCTCCGGCAGAACCACCTTGCGGAAGCTCTGCCAGCGCGTGGCACCCAGCGTTTCCGCCGCTTCTTCGTATTCCGGCCCCAACTCTTCCAGCACAGGCTGCACGGTACGGACTACAAACGGGATGCTGGTAAAGGCCATCGCCACCGCGATACCGAGCCAGGTGTAGGTCACTTTGATGTCAAATTTCGCCAGCCACTCGCCGTACAGCCCGTTCACGGAGAAGAGCGACGCGAGGGTTAAGCCCGCCACCGCCGTCGGTAGCGCAAACGGCAGATCCATCAGGGCGTCAAGCAGCGTGCGGCCCGGGAAGCGATAGCGGGTTAAGATCCACGCCATCAGCAGGCCAAACACGCCGTTAAAAATGGAGGCGACAAACGCCGACAGCAGCGTCACCTTATAGGCCGCCACCACCTGCGGGTTGGTGACCACGTCCCAGTATTGCGCCCAGCTCATCTGAGCAAGCTGCATCACCAGCGCGCTGAGCGGCAACAGCAGGATCAGGCAGACGAACAGCAGGCTGGTCCCGAGGCTTAAGGTAAAACCCGGCAGCACGCGTTTTGTCGAAACTGCAAACATTACTTATGCCCCGCCGCCAGCAGTTTGTCTAACTCACCGCCGCTGGCAAAATGCGCTTTCATCACATCAGGCCAGGAGCCGAAATGATCTTCCACGCGGAACAAATCGGTCTGCGGGAACTTATCTTTCAGCTTGTTCATTACGTCCGGGTTATTCACGCGGTAGTAGTAATCGGTAATGATGGTCTGCGCCTGCGGGCTGTACAGGTAGTTGAGATAGGCTTTTGCCGCTTTCTCGGTACCGTTCGCCTGCACGTTTTTATCCACCCATGCCACCGGGAACTCGGCCAGGATGTTGGTTTTCGGGATAACGACCTCGAAGCCCTGCGCTTCGTACTGTTTGCGGATGTTATTCACTTCCGATTCAAAGCTGATCAGAACATCGCCGAGACCGCGTTCCGCGAAGGTCGTGGTCGCCCCGCGGCCGCCGGTATCAAACACTTCGACGTTTTTCAGGAACTGGGTCATGAACTGCTCGGTTTTGGCTTTATCGTTACCGTCAGCCTTGTCCGCCGCGCCCCACGCGGCTAAATAGGTATAACGCGCGTTACCGGAAGTTTTTGGATTCGGGAAAATCAGCTTCACGTCGGAACGCACCAGGTCGCTCCAGTCGTGGATATTCTTCGGGTTGCCCTTACGCACCAGGAAGCCCATGGTGGAATAGAACGGGGAACTATTGTTCGGCAGTCGGCTCTGCCAGTCTGCCGGGATCAGCTTGCCTTTGTCGTGCAGGATCTGCACGTCAGTCAACTGGTTGTAAGTCACCACATCCGCTTTCAGGCCCTGCAAAATCGCCAGCGCCTGCTTGGACGACCCGGCGTGGGACTGCTTAATGGTCAGCTTGTCGCCGTTATTATCTTTCGCCCACTGCTGTTCAAACGGTGGATTAAGGGCGGCAAACAGCTCGCGGGAGACGTCATACGAACTGTTCAACAGTTCAGTCGCCTGCGCCTGTGCCACCAGCAGTAAACCTGCCAGCGCCAGAGTTCCTTTTTTCAGTACAGTAACGGCCATTGCGCACCCTTATAAATGTGATGACTATCTTATAGTCATAATATTTATAACGGGGATGAAAGGAGTAACGGTTTTATATACCGTTTGGTGATTTAGAAGCAGAAAAGGGAATAAGGGTGAGGCCTGATGCCCTCACCCCGGCCCTCTCCCATAGGGAGAGGGAGAAAGGCCATTACAGCGCCAGCAGACGCTCAACGGACGGCGCAAAGTAGTAGCCGCCGGTCACCGGTTTGGTGAAGCGCAGCATGGCGTCGCGCTTGCCGTCGGTATCACCGAACATGCTCAGCAGCTGCTGCTCAATGTTATACAGGCGCGCGCAGTACGCGCAGAAGTAGAGGCCGTGCGTGCCGCTTGCCGTGCCGTACGGCAGGCTCTGGCGAACAATCTTCAGCCCTTTGCCATCTTCTTTGAGGTCAACGCGGGTCAGGTGAGAGGTCACAGGACGGTCGTCGCCGTCGATCTCTTCGTTGGCTTCTTTAGTGCGGCCAATCATCATCTCCTGGTCGTGCACGCTCATGCGGTTAAGCTGCTTGAGGTTGTGCTCCCAGCGCTGAACGAACACGTAGCTGCCGCCCGCGTCCACGCCGTCTTTGATTACCGCGACTTCACGACGCGTCTCTTCGCCTGCCGGGTTTTCGGTCCCGTCGACGAAGCCGCTCAGATCGCGCTCTTCCACCCAGCGGAAGCCGTGAACCTCTTCCTGCACCTCAATGCTGTCGCCAAAGGCCGCTACTGCCGCCTGGGCAACGGAGAAGTTCACGTCGTGACGCAGGGAGAGAATGTGGATCAGCACGTCGTACTGGGTCGCCGGAGCCAGACCTTTGCCGTAAGGGATGAAGTCTTTCAGCTCATCCGCCCCTTCGCCACCGCTCAGCTGACGCCAGACGTTATTGCCAAAGGCAACAACGGCGCCGAGGTGCGCTTCCGGGAATTTGGCCTGGAAGGTGGCCAGCTTATCAACAAACGCTTTACTGGCCGCACGCAGGGCATCCACGTCCCCTTTAACATTGGCTTCAATCCAAATCGCCGCGCGGCAATGTTCTGGCAAAATGCCACTCTGAACCTGAGACATCGCTCCTCCTGAAATAAAGATGCCACGTCAGCGTGGCATTGATGGCGGCTATTATACCCGGATTTCAGCGAGGCGGTTTGTTCAGGCGCAAATTACTGCTTCCAGAGTATTTTGCTCACTTTCCAGCTCCTGAGCGTGTCGTCGGACGGCATCAGACCTTCCGGGCCGCTCCAGGTTCCGGTGAAGACATAGCTGATGTGCTGGCTGCCTTCAGCCTTACATTCCACCGCGACGTTGTCGTCAGACGGCAGGCTGGTGCAGTTGCCAAAGGCCTGCTTATAAAGGTCGCTAAACGGCGTACCCACCTTCACACCGCTCGCCGTCGGAATATCGTCATCCATCACAGCGATACGGTTTACGGTGCCTTTGTCACCGTTAATCACCAGCGCCAGCTTGTCGCCCTTCAGCGCTTCGTAATAGCGAACAATATTGCCATTCTCCGTTTTCATGCCGCTGCGCAGGCGGTAATCGCCGCTGAGCGCATCCTGAATGGCGTCCTGATCCAGCGACGTCGCGGCGGTAATTTTCCCCACGCCCTGCTCGGTCACTTCCGTTGATGAGCCAAACCAGTTCCACGGATACGCGGCGGACCAGTTAATGGAGGAGAGCGTCGAACAGCCGGTCAACGCCAGCGGGAGAGCGCATAAAAGTAAACGCAGCGATTTCATTGAAACGTCCTTTCTTGTTAAATCAACGCTTGTTGGAGTGCGACATCGGCAAAAAGTGCCGGATTAATCATCCTGATGCGCAAAACAGGCGCGAAGACGCGGGTTGGTCAGCAGCCACAGCAGCGCCACAATATCGGCAACCACCAGCGCAACGCCGGTGCCCGTCAGCGGTTCACCGTACCACCAGAGTACCGGCTGCCAGAAGAGCAGCGTAACCTGGGCGAGGATCAGCAGCCAGCGAAGCGCGCGCCAGAAACGTGGGATCGCATGCCGTCGTCCGCTGCACAAAAAAGCGACCACCGCCGGTACGCCCGGCAGCAAGCCGAGCCAGAAGGCGTCGTGATCGGGATAAAAGAGATTCAGCAGCGTGTCGCCCTGCCCGCGCGACGCGGCGGCCATCACAAACAGTACCCAGGTTCGAGCCTGGAGCAGCAGAACGCACCAGAATAAAAAGGGCAGCCTGACGCGGCCCTGCGCGTCATAGTCTGCCGGATGGATCTCAGTACTCTTCATCTTCGATCAGACGCTTTCCTAAACTCAGCACGTCGGAATGCTCGTAGCCCAGACGCTCATACATGCCCAGCACCACGTCGTTATCTTCCCGCACCATGATCTGGATTTTCGGGCAGCCGCGGGCGATCAGCTTCTTCTCGAGCCGGTTCAGCAGCGCATTGGCAATGCCGCGGCCACGGTATTCCGGGTGGACGCCAAGATAATAGGCCGAGCCGCGGTGGCCGTCGTAACCGCCCATTACCGTCCCCACAACCTCGCCATTGACTTCCGCGACCAGAAACAGAGTGACGTCGTGATTCACCTTACGTTCGATATCCATTTCCGGATCGTTCCACGGACGCAGCAGATCGCAGCGCTCCCAAAGGGTGATCACCTCTTCGAAATCTTCCTGGCGAAAAACGCGTATCTCCATGGTATTAACCGCCTTTTCGGGTTTAAAAACAGTGATTATGGCGCGAAGCTCGCCTTTCGCCAATAACCGGGGAAAATCTCGCCAAAATTTGGCATAATGTCACTTTGTCACGTATTGAAATGAAAAGTAAAACAATTCTCAACATGGACTGTCGTAACGGGAAACACGATACGATATAACACCAGGACCCCATTTTTTAGTATTCAGGCCGCATGAGCACATTCAAACCATTAAAAGCACTCACATCGCGTCGTCAGGTTCTCAAAGCGGGGCTGGCGGCCTTAACGTTAACGGGCATCGCAAAGCAGGCTCAGGCAAAAGACGAGAGCACGCTCAAAACCAGTAACGGACACAGCAAACCGAAAACCAAAAAGCCGGGCGCGAAGCGTCTGGTAATGCTCGACCCGGGCCACGGCGGTATTGATACCGGCGCCATCGGCAAAAACGGGTCAAAAGAAAAACACGTCGTGCTGGCAATTGCAAAAAATGTGCGCGCAATTTTACGCAGCAACGGCATTGACGCCCGTCTGACGCGCTCTGGCGACACCTTTATTCCGCTGTATGACCGCGTTGAGATCGCCCACCAGCACGGTGCGGATCTGTTTATGTCGATTCACGCCGACGGCTTTACCAACCCTTCTGCGGCCGGCGCCTCGGTGTTTGCACTCTCTAACCGTGGCGCCAGTAGCGCCATGGCAAAATACCTCTCCGACCGCGAAAACCGGGCGGATGAAGTCGCCGGGAAAAAAGCCACCGACAAAGATCACCTGCTTCAGCAGGTGCTGTTCGACCTCGTGCAGACGGATACGATTAAAAACAGCCTGACGCTCGGCTCGCATATTCTGAAGAAGATTAAGCCAGTGCATCGTCTGCACAGTAAAGGCACCGAGCAGGCGGCATTCGTGGTGCTGAAGTCGCCGTCCATCCCGTCCGTGCTGGTGGAAACGTCCTTTATTACCAACCCGGAAGAAGAGCGGCTCCTCGGCACCACGGCGTTTCGTCAGAAGATCGCCAACGCTATCGCCTCCGGCATTATCAGTTACTTCAACTGGTTCGATAACCAAAAAGCGCACTCCAGGAAACGTTGATGAAACCCGATGCTCAACTGGTCAAAACCTTCCTGCTGCAGCTGCAGGATGAGATCTGCCAGAAACTGGCTGCCGCAGACGGCGGTGAATTTCAGGAAGATAACTGGCAGCGCGAGGCCGGAGGCGGCGGGCGCAGCCGCGTGCTGCGAAACGGCGGCATCTTCGAACAGGCAGGCGTGAATTTTTCCCACGTTCACGGCGACGCCATGCCCGCATCTGCGACGGCGCATCGTCCTGAACTGGCGGGCCGTAGCTTCGAGGCGATGGGCGTTTCGCTGGTAGTGCACCCGCACAACCCGTTCGTGCCGACGAGCCACGCCAACGTGCGCTTTTTCATTGCGGAAAAACCAGGCGCCGACCCGGTCTGGTGGTTCGGCGGCGGTTTCGATTTAACGCCATACTACGGCTTCGAAGAAGATGCCGTGCACTGGCACACCACCGCGCGGGATCTTTGCCTACCGTTTGGCGAAGACGTCTACCCGAAATTTAAAAAGTGGTGCGATGACTACTTTTACCTGAAGCACCGCGACGAGCAGCGCGGCATCGGCGGGCTGTTCTTTGACGATCTCAACACGCCTGATTTTGATACCGCGTTCAGCTTTATGCGCGCGGTAGGCGAAGGCTATACCGACGCCTATCTGCCCATCGTCGAGCGCCGTAAAAATACCGACTACGGCGTGCACGAGCGAGAGTTCCAGCTTTACCGCCGCGGGCGCTACGTGGAGTTCAACCTGGTGTGGGATCGCGGGACGCTTTTCGGTCTGCAGACCGGCGGGCGCACGGAGTCGATTCTGATGTCGATGCCGCCGCTGGTGCGTTGGGAGTACTGCTACGAACCAAAAGAAGGCAGCCCGGAGGCTGCCTTGCGTGAGTTTATTCAGGTTCGGGACTGGGTGTAGCCCTTATGCCCTCTCCCTTTGGGAGAGGGTAAAAATCACAGCGGCTGCGTCTGCGCCTCAACCACCGCCAGCGCCACCATATTCACGATACGACGCACAGAGGCAATCGGCGTTAACACGTGCACCGGTTTCGCCACGCCCATCAGTACCGGCCCTACGGTCACCCCTTCAGAGCTGGAGACGCGCAGCAGGTTGTAGCTGATACGCGCCGCTTCCACGTTCGGCATAATCAGAATGTTGGCCGATCCCTTCAGCGGGCTGTCCGGCATACGTTCGTTACGGATGCTTTCCACCAGCGCGGCATCGCCGTGCATTTCCCCGTCAATCATCAGCTCCGGCGCACGCTCGCGCACCAGCTCCAGCGTCTGACGCATTTTGCAGGCCGCCGCGGATTTAGACGAACCAAAGTTAGAGTGCGACAGCAGCGCCACCTTCGGCTCGATACCAAAGCGACGCACGGTCTCGGCGGCCATCACCGTGATTTCCGCCAGCTCGTCCGGGGTCGGATCGTCGTTAACGTAGGTGTCCGCAATAAAGGTGTTGCCGCTCGGCAGCAGCAGCGCGTTCATCGCCCCGGCGGTATGGACGCCGTCGCGATAGCCGAAGATCTCCTGCACCACGCTAAAGTGCTCGTGGTAGTCGCCGATGGTGCCGCAGATCAGCGCGTCCGCCTCGCCGCGATGCACCATGATCGCGCCGATCACCGTCGTGTTGCTGATCACCGCTTTCTGCGCCTGCTCCTGGGTGATCCCCCGGCGCTTCATGATCGCGTAGTATTCGCTCCAGTACTCTTTGAAGCGCGGATCGGATTCATTGTTAACGATCTCGAAGTCGATGCCCGGCTTAATCTGCAGGCCAAGCTTCTGGATACGCATTTCAATCACGCTCGGACGACCAATCAGGATCGGCTTCGCCAGGCCTAAGGTGATCAGCTCCTGGGTGGCGTGCAGCACTCGCGCCTCTTCCCCTTCCGCCAGCACCACGCGCTTCGCGTCGGCGCGGGCCTGAGAGAAGATCGGCTTCATGAACAGGTTCGTTTTGTAGACGAACTCGGTGAGCTTATCGACGTACGCGTCGAAATCATGAATCGGACGCGTCGCCACGCCGGAGTCCATCGCCGCTTTGGCCACCGCTGGTGCAATTTTAACAATCAGACGCGGGTCGAACGGTTTTGGAATGATGTAGTCCGGGCCGAAGCTCAGATCCTGATCGCCGTACGCGGACGCAACCACTTCGCTCTGCTCGGCGTGCGCCAGCTCCGCGATGGCGTGAACGGCGGCAAGCTTCATCTCTTCGTTGATCGCCGTTGCGCCAACGTCCAGCGCGCCGCGGAAGATGAACGGGAAGCAGAGCACGTTGTTGACCTGGTTCGGGTAGTCCGAACGGCCGGTACAGATGATGGCGTCTTCACGCACCGCTTTCGCCAGCGGCGGCAGGATTTCCGGTTCCGGGTTCGCCAGGGCCAGGATCATTGGCGCACGCGCCATCTTCTTCACCATCTCCTGGGTCAGCACTTTCGGACCCGAGCAGCCGAGGAAGATATCCGCGCCGTCAATCACGTCGTCCAGAGTGCGTTTACCGTCGTCGTCGACCGCGTACGCCGCTTTGGTTTCAGCCATGTTCGGCTCGCGGTCTTTATAGATAACGCCCTTGGAGTCGCAGACCACAATGTTGTGTTTCTGCATACCCAGCGCCACCAGCAGGTTCATACAGGCGATGGCCGCGGCGCCTGCGCCAGAGACCACCATGCGCACGTCGGAGAGATTTTTCTCTACCACGCGCAGGCCGTTCAGAATCGCGGCGGTGCTGATAATCGCGGTCCCGTGCTGGTCATCATGGAACACGGGAATGTTCATACGCTCGCGCAGCTTCTGCTCGATATAGAAACATTCCGGCGCTTTGATGTCTTCCAGGTTAATCCCGCCGAAGGTCGGCTCCAGCGCGGCCACCACGTTGATGAATTTGTCAGGATCGAGTTCGTCCACCTCGATATCGAACACGTCGATACCGGCGAATTTCTTGAACAGTACCCCCTTCCCTTCCATCACCGGCTTACCGGCCAGCGCGCCGATGTTGCCCAGCCCCAGCACCGCCGTGCCGTTAGAGATCACGGCGACAAGGTTGCCGCGCGCGGTGTATTTGTAGGCCGCCAGCGGGTCTTTTTCGATTTCCAGACACGGGGCTGCGACGCCCGGCGAATAGGCCAGCGCCAGATCGCGCTGGGTTGCCAGCGGCTTGGTTGGGGAGACCTGGATTTTGCCCGGGACAGGGAACTCGTGAAAATCGAGGGCACTCTGTTTCAACTGCTCATCCATCTTATTTTTCCTTTCACGTATCGGTCAAAAGGGTGACGTAAGCGATCCTGATGCACACCCTGGTGTGCCGCCTAGTATCGCCTCAGGCCGCCTCCTAAACTTTGAAGGCAGCCAAACTCTCACCATCACACATTAAAAATTGTTATCAATTTATAACAGCCATGTTACCCGTCTCAAAAGCAATGCCTCCCCCGTCTGCTATGCTTTTTTGTTAAGTCCATCATGATTTTTCCAGAAGTGTGAACTAACGCACTCATCTAACTCTTTTATTTCCAAGGAGTAATTATTTATGAACCAGCTAGACGGCATCAAAAAATTCACCACCGTGGTTGCAGACAGCGGCGATATCGAGTCGATTCGCCACTATCAGCCGGAGGACGCGACCACTAACCCTTCGCTACTGCTCAAAGCTGCAGGGCTCGCCCATTTTAGCCATCTGATTGATGACGCCATTGCCTACGGTAAACAGCGCGGGAAAACGCAGGAGCAGCAGGTCGCCGAAGCCAGCGACAAGCTGGCGGTTAATTTTGGTGCGGAAATTCTTAAAAGCATCCCGGGCCGCGTCTCGACCGAAGTCGACGCCCGCCTCTCGTTCGATAAAGAAAAGAGCATTAATAAGGCGCGTCGCCTGGTGGAACTGTACGAGGAGCAGGGGATCGATAAATCACGCATTCTGATCAAGCTGGCCTCCACCTGGGAAGGCATCCGTGCGGCAGAGGTGCTGGAAAAAGAAGGCATCCACTGCAACCTGACGCTGCTGTTCTCGTTTGCCCAGGCGCGCGCCTGCGCTGAAGCGGGCGTATTCCTCGTCTCGCCATTTGTCGGGCGCATCTACGACTGGTATCAGGCGAAACAGCCGATGGATCCGTACGTGGTGGATGAGGATCCGGGCGTGAAATCGGTCCGTAATATCTACGACTACTACAAACAGCACCGCTATGAAACCATCGTGATGGGGGCCAGCTTCCGCCGTACCGAGCAGATCCTCGCCCTGGCAGGCTGCGACCGTCTGACCATCTCCCCTAACCTGCTCCAGGAGCTCCAGGACAAAGAAGAAACGGTGATCCGCAAGCTGGTGCCGACCTCCACCGTTCTGCCAAAACCGAAAGCCATGACCGAAGCGGAATTCCGCTGGGAGCACAATCAGGACGCCATGGCCGTGGAAAAACTGGCGGACGGCATCCGCCAGTTCGCCGTCGACCAGCGCAAACTTGAAGATCTTCTCGCCGCCAAACTTTAACCTTGCCACGGAGTGAACTATGTCCCGTAAAGAGCTAGCCAATGCCATTCGCGCCCTCAGCATGGATGCCGTGCAAAAAGCCAATTCCGGCCACCCCGGCGCGCCGATGGGCATGGCTGATATTGCCGAAGTGCTGTGGAACGACTTTCTGAAGCACAACCCCAATGACCCGACCTGGTACGATCGCGACCGCTTTATTCTCTCCAACGGTCACGCCTCAATGCTGCTCTACAGCCTGCTGCACCTTTCCGGCTACGATCTGCCGCTTGAGGAGCTGAAAAACTTCCGCCAGCTGCACTCCAAAACGCCGGGGCACCCGGAAATTGGCTATACCCCGGGGGTGGAAACGACGACCGGACCACTCGGTCAGGGGCTGGCCAATGCGGTCGGGCTGGCGATTGCTGAACGCACGCTGGCGGCACAGTTTAACCAGCCGGACCACGAGATTGTCGACCACTACACCTACGTGTTTATGGGTGACGGCTGCCTGATGGAGGGGATTTCCCATGAGGTCTGCTCCCTGGCGGGCACGCTGGGGCTCGGCAAGCTGATTGGCTTCTACGATCACAACGGCATCTCCATCGACGGGGAGACCGAAGGCTGGTTTACCGACGACACGGCAAAACGCTTTGAAGCCTACCACTGGCACGTGGTGCACGAGATCGACGGCCACGATCCTGAAGCGGTGAAAAAAGCGATTCAGGAAGCGCAGAGCGTGAAGGATAAACCGTCCCTGATTATCTGCCGCACGGTCATCGGCTTCGGCTCGCCGAACAAGGCGGGCAAAGAGGAGGCGCACGGCGCGGCGCTGGGCGAGGAGGAAGTCGCGCTGACCCGGCAGAAGCTGGGCTGGAAACATCCGCCGTTTGAGATCCCGAAAGAGATTTACAGAGCCTGGGATGCCCGTGAGGCGGGTGAAAAGTCCCAGCAGTCCTGGAACGAGAAGTTTGCCGCCTATAAAAAAGCGCACCCGGATCTCGCCGCCGAGTTTTCCCGCCGCATGAGCGGCGGCCTGCCGGAGGACTGGGACGATAGAACCCAGGCGCTGATTGAAAACCTGCAGTCCAACCCGGCGAAAATCGCCACCCGCAAGGCGTCGCAAAATACCCTGAACGCAATCGGCCCTCTCCTGCCCGAACTGCTCGGCGGCTCGGCGGATCTGGCGCCCAGCAACCTGACCATCTGGTCGGGCTCAAAATCGCTGAAAGAGGACATCGCCGGGAACTACATCCACTACGGCGTGCGCGAGTTTGGGATGACCGCCATTGCCAACGGCATCGCCCATCATGGCGGGTTTGTGCCGTACACTGCCACCTTCCTGATGTTCGTCGAGTATGCCCGTAACGCGGCGCGCATGGCGGCCTTAATGAAGGCGCGGCAGATTATGGTCTACACCCACGACTCCATCGGACTCGGGGAAGACGGGCCTACTCACCAGGCGGTTGAACAGCTGGCAAGCCTGCGCCTGACGCCGAACTTCAGCACCTGGCGTCCGTGCGATCAGGTCGAAGCGGCGGTGGGCTGGAAGCTGGCGGTGGAACGCCACAACGGCCCAACGGCACTGATCCTGTCACGCCAGAACCTGGCGCAGATTGAGCGAACCCCGGAGCAGGTGAAAAATATCGCCCGCGGCGGCTACATCCTGAAAGACAGCGGCGGCAAGCCGGACGTGATCCTGATTGCGACCGGCTCCGAGGTGGAAATCACGGTTAAAGCGGCGGAGAAACTGACTGCCGAAGGACATGCGGTGCGCGTGGTGTCCCTGCCCTCAACGGACATTTTCGACGCCCAGGACGAGGCGTACCGGGAATCGGTCCTGCCGTCCAGCGTCGCGGCTCGCGTGGCGGTGGAAGCCGGTATTGCCGACTACTGGTACAAATATGTCGGGCTCAAAGGGGCGATTGTCGGCATGCGAGGCTACGGCGAGTCCGCCCCTGCCGACAAGCTGTTCCCGTACTTCGGCTTTACCGTTGAGAACGTGGTGGAGAAGGCGCTGAGCGTGATCTAGTGGGGTCTGCGTTGCCGGGTGGCGGCTACGCCTTACCCGGCCTACAAAACCGCCAAACCGTAGGCCGGGTAAGCAACAGCGCCACCCGGCATAAAACTACCGCGTGATCCACAGCGTGGGCCAGGCATCTGGCCCGTTCCAGTTGTCGCAGCTGGGCTCCTCGGCGTAGCGCACCAGGCGGAAGCGCTGGCCGTCAAAACGCCAGCGCGTCTGGATCCCGCAATCGCCCAAACCGCGCCCCAGCGCGAGCGTTGTCAGCTCGCGCGTCTTTTCATCGAAGCTGGCGTTCATCAACTCCATTTCGCTCGCGTCGCCTGACGGCGTAAACGGCAGACGCAGCCTGACGCTGCGCGCGGTGAACGGTTTTTTACGCGATACCAGCCACGCCAGATCGACCGTGTTATAGGCCCCCGCCTCGCAGCTGACGATCAGCAGCGCTTTGTCATCGGTTAACGCGGTGACGCGCACTTCCCGGCGGTTAGGATCCAGCGAGCACTGGCTGGTGTTCATCCGCCCGGTACCATAGTCCAGCAGGTCGTTCAGTTCGGCGTGGGAGAGCGGCGTCGGGGTCGGGTTGACGACCGCCACCTTTTTAAGGGCAGGAGCAGGCGGAACGCTTAACGGCGGATCGTCACCTTTCTTGATCCACGCGGTTTCGCTGCCGACGCGCTTTTGCTGCGCATCAATGAACAGCAGCGCGGCTTTCAGACCGCTCAGCGAAATAACCTGCTTGCCGTCGCGCAGGGTCAGGGCCTTCCCTTCCTGGATGTTTTTCAGAAAGGCGGTGATGGTAGCCGCATCGTCCGTTTTAAGATGCCAGGGCGTGAGCTGCCAGCGCTGTTTGTCCAGCTTCAGGGGAACGTTATCCAGCAGCAGCCGGGGGGCAATCTCTGGCTCTTTTACCGAGGGCGTATCAAGGCCGCCGAGATCGATACGCAGCGTGGCGTCCGTTTTCGCCCCGGCGCTACGGGTGAGCGTCATGACCAGACCACGGTGTTCACCGGTATTGCGTGCGAGGCAAAAATTCTGGTTATTGCAGGTTACCTGCCAGTCGGAGAAGGCTTGCTGGGCAGGTGCAGCCCGCACCTGCGGCGCGAGGAGCACACAAAACAGGTAAAACAAAAAGACGCTGTAGCGCATGAATGACACAATCCCGGAACGAAAACGCTTAACTGGGCAGTATCTTCGTGTTCCCGCCGGGGTTGCTCAATCGGATTTATCAGATATACCCGAAAAACAGGCTATATCCGTTCGAAAGTGGTGTTCATCAGCCCGGTTGTCTGTAAATACTGCAGTAATATCACCGCTTTACCATCCCTGATTTCGCCTGAACGCACCATCTCCAGCGCCCGGGCAAAAGGAAGCTCCAGCACTTCGATATCTTCATCCTCCACGCCACCGCCCCGGTGAGTGCGCTGCGCGTCGCTGTATTCCGCAATGAAGAAATGCACAATTTCCGTTACGCCGCCCGGCGACATAAACAGCTCGAAGACCTTTTTGACCTCGCCCACTTCGAAGCCGGTCTCTTCCACGGCCTCTTTGCGGATACAAACTTCCGGCTCATCATCATCGAGCAGGCCCGCGCAGGTTTCAATCAGACGTCCGTCAGGGTTGCCATTAACCCATGTCGCCACCCTGAACTGACGGATCAGCACCACGCTCTGCTTTTCACGGTTATAGAGCAGAATGGTTGCCCCGTTGCCGCGGTCGTAGACCTCGCGTTTGTGCCGGATCACCTCACCGTTGTTACGCGTAAGATCATAGGTGATGTTACGCAGGACAAAGTAGTTTTCAGAGAGAATTTTGTCTTTGATAACGTCAATTTTCAGGGTCATACGGGCTCCACAACACAATGAGTCGTCTTATACTACGCCGTCAATCCCGCTTTGTCGCCCGCCGGTTTAATGATGATTTGGGGCGTTAACCCCAAGCCAGTCGAGTATCCCCTGCGCCGCATGACGCCCTTCCGCCATTGCGGTCACCACCAGATCCGCGCCGCGTACCGCATCGCCCCCGGCGAAGATCTGTGGGTTAGTCGTCTGGTAACGGTAGCGGCTCTCGACGGAGGCAACGATCCGCCCCCGGTCGTCCGTTTCGACACCCTGCGCCTGCAGCCACGGCATCGCGTGCGGGTTAAAACCAAACGCCATGATGACCGCATCAGCGGCCATCACGAACTCGCTGCCCGCCACGGGAACCGGTCGACGCCGTCCCTGCGCGTCCGGTTCACCGAGCTCGGTACGCAGCATTCGGATACCGTTGACCTTACCGTTCGGATCCAGCGTCAGCTCAACCGGCTGGACGTTAAATTCAAACGCCGCGCCCTCTTCTCGGGCGTTCTTCACCTCTTTCTTCGAGCCCGGCATATTGGCCTCATCCCGACGATAGGCGCAGGTCACCTTTGCCGCGCCGTTGCGTAACGCGGTGCGGACGCAGTCCATCGCGGTATCGCCCCCGCCAAGCACCACCACGTTTAAGCCCTGGGTATCGATAAACGGTTCGCTGGCCGTCGACTCCAGCCCCATAACATGGCGCGTATTACCTACAAGGAAAGGCAGCGCGTCATAAACCCCAGGCGCGTCTTCATGCGGGATACCCGCCTTCATCGAGCGGTAGGTTCCCACGCCAATAAACAGGGCGTCGTACTCGTTCTTTAAATGCGACATCGACACGTCCTGGCCCACCTCGCAGTTCAGCTCGAAGCGGATCCCCATCGCGGTAAATATCTCTCTGCGCCGCGCGAGCAGCGATTTGTCCAGCTTGAATGCCGGGATGCCAAAGGTCAGCAATCCGCCAATTTCCGGATGCCGGTCATAGACAGTCACACTCGCGCCGCTGCGCGCCAGCACGTCGGCGCACGCCAGCCCGGCGGGCCCCGCGCCGACGATCGCGACACGTTTACCTGTCGGCGTGACGGCGGACATATCTGGCCGCCAGCCCATCGCCAGCGCCCGATCGGAGATATAGCGCTCAATGTTACCGATGGTCACGGATCCCGCCTCTTCACGTATTGTGCAGGTACCCTCGCATAATCGGTCCTGCGGACAGACGCGGCCGGTAATTTCAGGTAAACAGTTGGTCTGATGTGAAAGCTCGACCGCGCCGGCGATATCCCCCGCGTTGAGGCGCTCGATCCACTGCGGGATGTGGTTATGCAGCGGGCAGGTCCATTCGCAAATGCTGTGCTCGCCGCATTTCAGGCAGCGCGACGCCTCGCGGGCGGCCTGCTCGTCCCGGAACGGCAGGTAAATTTCGTTAAAATGGCCCACGCGTTCTGCGGCAGCCAGCTTGTCGGGCTCGCCGCGTGGCGGGGTTGTTTGCATCTGATGCAGTTTGGTGTGCGAAGCGTCTTCTCTGACGACCTCCGCATGCCAGGGCTGCGCCTCCAGGCAGGCCGTGCGCTGGCGGCGCGATTTCGCCAGAGTATCAAGGACAGCAGGCGTCGCCAGTGAGAGGACATCTGCCGGGCAATTTTCGATACAGGCCGGGCCGTGTAGCCGCGTCAGACAGAGATCGCATTTATTCGCCGAGGCCTTCACGTCGCCGCTGTCGAGCGGGGTGACGATAATCTCCATCGTGCCAAACGGGCAGGCCACCACGCAGGCCTTACAGCCGATGCATTTTTGTTGATTCACCTGTACGCTGTCATCGCATTTGCTGATGGCGCCGTTCGGACAGCTTTGCGCGCAGGGCGCATTTTCACAGTGATGGCAGGTGACGGGGCTACTCTTCTCGCCGGACCTCAGGACCGTAATGCGGGGATGAAAATCGCGCTCGTTCAGGACGTGCTGCTCATCGTTGTGCGCCATCACGCAGGCCACTTCGCAGGCGCGACACCCGATGCACTGCTGGCTGTTAGCCATAATAAAACGATTCATAACCACACCTGTTTTTGGTTCAATAACCTTATTCTTTGTATGAATATGGTATTTACGCATCACGGCGCGATCGGGCAATGTTCAAATGCCCGGAATGCCGAATTATTTACAGTGAACCTGTAGCAGATCAATTTTATTCAGAGAGCCGTTCTGTGACCGTTAAACGACCCGTTTCCGGAAGCCTTGCCTGGGCTTTCTTTTCGATAATTGCCTTATCCGTGCTGACCAGCACCGTCGCGCTGCTGACGCTAGCCAGCAGCCAGCGTGACGCCGAAGCCATTAATATCGCGGGTTCGCTGCGCATGCAGAGCTATCGTCTGGGCTACGAGATGCAGCGCAACAGCCCTGCCCTTGCCGCGCATCGCGACAGCTGGCAACGGACGCTGAGCGCGCCTGCCCTGCAGAAGCTGAACCGCTGGTACGTCCCGGACAATGTTAAAGCGCGCTACCAGCAGCTGCACGTGGCCTGGCTGGAGATGGATGCGCGCATCGCCCGCGGCGACAGCGCGTGGTATCAAACCCACATTGAGGATTTTGTTGGCCGCATTGATGCCTTTGTGCTCGCCCTTCAGCACTACACCGAACATAAAATTCAGACGGTGACCCTGCTCTCGCTGGCGGGCGCCCTCGGGATCCTGCTGCTGACGCTATTTACCCTGCGACGCATCCGTCGCCAGGTGGTGTTGCCGCTTAACAATCTGGTGGCGGCCAGCGAACGGATTGAGCGAGGGGAATTTGCAACCCCGGCGCCGGATACCGCCCTGCCGAACGAGCTGGGCCAACTCTCCCGCGCCTTCAACCACATGTCCGCCGAGCTGGCTACGCTCTACCGTTCGCTCGAAGCCTCGGTCGCGGAAAAGACGCGGCATCTGCATGAAGCCCACCAGCAGCTCGACATGCTGTTCAAGTGCTCGCAGGCGCTGAATACCGGCCAGATAGACAGCCACTGCTTTCGGCATATCCTGCAGATTGTCCATGACTATACGCAAATGAATTATCTCGAACTGCGCACCAGCGACGACTGGCGGCTGTCTGAAGGGACGGAGTCACATGGCATTCCTTTGCAGCACCTGCCGGTACTGATGCAGGACACCCTTTATGGCGAGCTGCGCTGGCAAAGCGAGACGGACAGCGTTCCCCTTCCGCTGATGAGAAGCGTGGCGACCATGCTCGGGCGCGGGCTGTACTTTAACCAGGCGCAAAAACATTACCAGCAGCTGCTGCTGATGGAAGAGCGCGCCACCATTGCCCGCGAGCTGCACGATTCGCTGGCGCAGGTGCTGTCGTATCTGCGCATTCAGCTTGCGCTGCTCAAACGCGCCGTGCCCGAGGAAAATACCCCGGCGCAGACCATCATCACCGACTTCTCCCGCGAGCTGAACAATGCCTGGCAGCAGCTGCGCGAGCTGCTTACCACCTTCCGCCTGACGCTGAACCACGCGAACTTACCCGCGGCGCTGCAGGAGTCCCTCGACGTCCTTCAGAGCCAGACGCAGGCGAAGCTGCATTTAGACTGCCGCCTCTCCTCGCTGGCGCTGGACGCGCAAAAGCAGGTGCATTTGCTGCAGATCGTGCGTGAGGCCGTGCTGAACGCCATTAAGCACGCGCAGGCCAGCGAGATCACCGTAAGCTGCGTGACCGCACCGGACGGTACGCACAGCGTCAGCATACGCGATAACGGCATCGGGATTGGCGAAGCCAGCGAGCCGCCGGGACACTACGGCCTGAACATTATGCGCGAACGCGCGCAACGGCTCGGCGGAATGCTGCACTTCTCGCAGCCGCAAAACGGCGGCACGCTGGTCAGCGTGACGTTCCCGGTGCCCGCGCCGTTAACGGGTAAATAACGGTAAAGGAGGACGCGCAGGAAAAAACGCATGATAATTTACATTATCTCCTTTATTTCTCCACGTTTGACCTGAGCCTTACCGCTAAAGTTATGCGGGCAATAAACAATAATGACGTGCAGCAAAACGAGGTCACTCTTTCATGGCGAATTTTTTCATCGATCGCCCCATTTTTGCCTGGGTGCTTGCCATCCTGTTGTGTCTGACAGGTGTCCTGGCGATTACTTCACTTCCTGTTGAGCAATACCCCGATCTGGCACCGCCTAACGTGCGCGTAACGGCAAACTACCCCGGCGCTTCCGCTCAAACGCTGGAAAACACCGTGACGCAGGTTATCGAGCAGAACATGACGGGTCTGGATAACCTGATGTACATGTCCTCACAAAGTAGCGCCACGGGCCAGGCGACGGTTACCCTGAGCTTTAAGGCGGGCACGGACCCGGACGAAGCGGTGCAGCAGGTGCAAAACCAGCTGCAGTCGGCCATGCGCAAGCTGCCCCAGGCGGTGCAGAATCAGGGCGTGACCGTGCGTAAAACCGGTGATACCAACATTTTAACCATCGCGTTTGTCTCGACAGATGGCTCGATGGATAAACAGGACATTGCGGACTACGTCGCCAGTAATATTCAGGATCCCATCAGCCGTATCAACGGCGTCGGGGATATCGACGCCTATGGCTCACAATACTCTATGCGCATCTGGCTCGATCCCAACAAGCTGAACAGCGTCCAGATGACGGCAACCGACGTGACGAATGCCATCAAGGCCCAGAACGCCCAGATTGCGGTGGGGCAGCTGGGGGGAACGCCGTCCGTCGATAAGCAGGCCCTGAACGCCACCATCAATTCGCAATCCCTGCTGCAGACGCCGGACCAGTTCCGCAACATCACCCTGCGCGTGAATCAGGATGGGTCGGAAGTGCGTCTGGGCGATGTCGCCACGGTGGAAATGGGGGCGGAAAAATATGACTACCTGAGCCGCTTTAACGGCAATCAGGCCTCCGGTCTGGGGATAAAGCTTGCCTCCGGCGCAAACGAAATGGCCACGGCAAAACTGGTGTTAGACCGTCTGGACGAGCTTTCACAGTATTTTCCGCACGGGCTGGAGTACAAAGTCGCCTACGAAACCACCTCCTTCGTTAAAGCGTCGATCGAGGACGTGGTGAAGACCCTGCTGGAAGCCATCGCGCTGGTATTCCTGGTGATGTACCTGTTCCTGCAAAACTTCCGCGCGACGCTGATCCCAACCATTGCCGTCCCCGTGGTGCTGCTGGGGACCTTTGCGGTGCTTTACGCGTTCGGGTACAGCATTAACACCCTGACGATGTTTGCGATGGTGCTGGCGATTGGCCTTCTTGTGGATGATGCCATCGTGGTGGTTGAAAACGTCGAGCGCATCATGAGCGAAGAAGGACTCTCGCCGCGCCAGGCGACGCGCAAATCCATGGGGCAAATTCAGGGGGCGCTGGTCGGTATCGCGATGGTGCTGTCGGCCGTCTTTATCCCGATGGCCTTCTTTGGCGGCACAACAGGGGCGATTTACCGTCAGTTCTCAATAACCATCGTCTCGGCGATGGTGCTCTCCGTGCTGGTGGCGCTGATCCTCACCCCCGCGCTGTGCGCCACCATTCTGAAACCGCTGCACAAAGGGGAGCAGCACGGGCAAAAAGGGTTCTTCGGCTGGTTTAACCGGATGTTCAACCGCAATGCCGCGCGGTATGAATCTGCCGTCGGTGGCGTGCTCCATCGCAGCCTGCGCTGGATGATGATTTACGTTGTGCTGCTGGGCGGCATGGTCTGGCTGTTTATGCATCTCCCCACCTCTTTTCTGCCGATGGAAGACCGCGGCATGTTCACCACCTCGGTGCAGCTCCCGAGCGGCGCAACGCAGCAGCAGACGCTGAAAGTGGTCCAGAAAGTGGAGCAGTACTTCTTCACCAAAGAGAAAGATAACGTTGTGTCGGTCTTCTCCACCGTGGGCTCTGGCCCGGGCGGAAACGGGCAGAACGTCGCCCGCATGTTCGTCCGCCTGAAGGACTGGGACGAGCGCGATACCCGAACGGGAACGTCATTTGCCATTATTGAACGTGCGACCAAAGCCTTTGCGCATATTAAAGAGGCGCGCGTCTTCGCCAGCAGCCCGCCGGCGATAAGCGGTCTGGGCAGTTCCGCCGGGTTTGATATGGAGCTGCAGGATCACGCCGGCGCGGGCCACACGGCGCTGATGGCGGCACGCGATAAGCTGTTAGCGCTGGCGGGCAACGATCCTGGCCTGACCCGCGTTCGCCATAACGGTCTTGACGACAGCCCGCAGCTCCAGGTGGATATCGATCAGCGTAAGGCGCAGGCGCTAGGCGTGTCGATCAACGATATCAACGACACCCTGCAAACGGCGTGGGGCTCGAGCTATGTGAATGACTTTATGGATCGCGGCCGCGTGAAAAAAGTGTATGTCCAGTCCGCCGCGCCGTTCCGCATGCTGCCGGATGATATAAACCGCTGGTTTGTCAGGAATAACGCTGGCGGCATGGTGCCGTTCTCCGCGTTTGCCACCTCGCGCTGGGAGAGCGGTTCGCCGCGTCTGGAGCGCTATAACGGCTACTCTGCGGTTGAAATCGTCGGGGAAGCTGCGCCGGGCGTCAGTACCGGTACCGCTATGGATACCATGGAAAAACTGGTCCAGCAGCTGCCCGCCGGTTTTGGTCTGGAGTGGACGGCCATGTCCTACCAGGAGCGTCTCTCCGGGGCACAGGCTCCCGCACTTTACGCGCTCTCTCTGCTGGTGGTCTTCCTCTGCCTAGCCGCACTGTATGAAAGCTGGTCGGTACCGTTCTCGGTCATGCTGGTCGTGCCCCTTGGCGTCATCGGTGCGCTGCTGGCGACCTGGATGCGCGGCCTCGAGAACGATGTTTACTTCCAGGTGGGTCTGCTCACCGTGATTGGGCTATCGGCGAAAAACGCCATTCTGATCGTTGAATTTGCCAACGAGATGAATGCCAAAGGCCACGAGCTGATGGCCGCCACGCTGCACGCCTGCCGTCAGCGCTTACGCCCGATCCTGATGACGTCGCTGGCGTTTGTCTTTGGCGTACTGCCGATGGCAACCAGTACGGGTGCAGGCTCCAGCAGCCAGCATGCCGTCGGGACGGGAGTGATGGGCGGCATGATTTCGGCCACCATCCTGGCCATTTACTTCGTGCCGTTGTTCTTTGTGCTGGTGCGTCGTCGCTTCCCGCTAAAGGAACGCGCTGAGTAAGTGATTGAAATAAAAAAAGGCGGCTTTATCGGCCGCCTTTTTATTGTGTGATTAATTCACACTATGGTTATTTTACTTATTTTAGTGCTCTTGCAATTCTTGCTGAATGTCATTTACGAAGCATGCCTTCGATAAAATCTTTCCAGTTCCCCAGTTCACGTTCAATCATAACAACCTCTCTTATTATTATGCGCATTCTACAAAAACGGACCATCATTGTGAAGACTATTTAACCAATTGCTGTGATTGTACCCCACGTCCTGCGGGGATTTATGATAAATATGAACGGAGAGGCCTCAATTTTTTGTGACGGCTAGCAATATTTTGAAATAACCCTCCGAACGGGTGAGTTTTATTTTACCCGCTGAGTTTATTCGAAATTTAAACTTTATGGACATCTATGCTTAAAGGATGAAAGAATATTCAGCGTACAGATGTGAGTTGAATTAAGAAGAAGCGTAAATCCAGTCGATTCCTGAATGTGTTATATTCCACTTAAGGATATATCTTCGAATTTACTGAACATTTAATCATCATTAGGTCAAAAGGATTCACCATGGTTGTGATGTACGGCATTAAAAATTGCGACACCATCAAAAAAGCCCGCCGCTGGCTGGAAGCAAACGACGTGGAGTATCGCTTTCACGATTACCGTGCAGACGGGCTTGATGCAGAATTTCTGCATAGCGCGATCGGCGAGCTGGGGTGGGAAGCCCTGCTGAACACCCGCGGCACCACTTGGCGTAAGCTGGACGAATCTCTGCGCGCCAGCATCAACAACGCCGACAGCGCGGCAAAACTGATGCTCGACATGCCGGCAATTATCAAACGCCCATTGCTCTGCGCGCCAGGGCAGCCTATGCTGCTGGGTTTCAGTGAAACCCTTTATTCCGACTTTTTTCGTTGAGGTGTAGTTTATGTCATGCCCGGTCATTGAGCTGACTCAGCAGCTTATTCGCCGTCCTTCCCTTAGCCCGGACGACGCAGGTTGTCAGGCACTTATGATTGAGCGCCTGCGTGCCATCGGTTTTACCGTTGAACGCATGGATTTTGGCGATACTCAGAACTTCTGGGCGTGGCGCGGACAGGGCGAAACGCTGGCCTTTGCCGGGCATACTGACGTCGTTCCCGCCGGTGACGCGGATCGCTGGATTAACCCGCCGTTTGAACCGACCATCCGCGACGGCATGCTGTTTGGTCGCGGCGCGGCAGACATGAAAGGCTCGCTGGCGGCGATGGTCGTGGCGGCAGAGCGCTTTGTGGCTCAGCATCCAAACCACAAAAACCGTCTGGCGTTTTTAATCACCTCCGACGAAGAAGCCAGCGCCCATAACGGCACCGTGAAGGTTGTTGAAGCGCTGATGGCGCGTAACGAGCGTCTCGACTACTGCCTGGTCGGTGAGCCGTCCAGTACCGAAGTGGTGGGCGATGTCGTCAAAAACGGGCGCCGCGGCTCGCTGACCTGTAACCTGACCATTCACGGCGTTCAGGGGCACGTGGCTTACCCGCATCTGGCCGATAACCCGGTCCATCGCGCTGCGCCGATGCTGAGCGAACTGGTGGGCATCGAGTGGGATAAAGGCAACGAATTCTTTCCACCAACCAGCATGCAGATTGCGAACGTCAAGGCCGGGACCGGCAGCAATAACGTGATCCCGGGTGATTACTTCGTCCAGTTTAACTTCCGCTTCAGCACCGAACTGACCGATGAGATGATCAAGGCGCGCGTTATCGCGCTGCTGGAAAAATATCACCTGCGCTACACCGTGGAGTGGTGGCTTTCCGGCCAGCCGTTCCTGACGCAGCGTGGCAAACTGGTGGATGCGGTGGTGAACGCCATCGAGCACTATAATGAAATTAAGCCACAGCTGCTGACAACGGGTGGCACCTCAGACGGACGCTTTATCGCCCGTATGGGCGCCCAGGTTGTCGAACTGGGTCCAGTGAACGCAACCATTCATAAAATCAATGAGTGTGTCAATGCGGCAGATTTGCAACTGCTGGCCCGTATGTATCAACGTATTATGGAGCAACTCGTCGCCTGACGAACGCTCTGAGAGGAATAGCGAATGGATTGGCTTTCAAAGTACTGGTGGATTCTGGTGTTGGTTTTTCTGGTTGGCGTACTGCTGAACGTGATTAAAGATCTTAAGCGCGTTGACCATAAAAAATTTCTCGCCAACAAACCGGATCTTCCCCCGCACCGTGATTTTAACGACAAGTGGGACGATGACGACGACTGGCCGAAGAAGGACCAGAAGAAGTAATCCCCTCACCCCCAGCCCCTCTCCCCAGAGGGGCGAGGGGAGCCATGTTCCCTCCCCCTTAGAGGTGAGGGGAAATAATCACATAAACTCTACAATATCATCGTTATCCGGCTTACCGCCGCTGAGCGCTTCATCAAAGTAGTGCTTCGGTACGGTATAGCGCAAACGATCGAGCGCGAACTGCATGCTACGGTCGTCAATCGCGTGGCCCAGCTCGTCAACGATATCCAGCGTCACGTCCCCACCTTCGCGAATCAGCGCTTCCTGAGCGGCAACCGCATGCGATAGCTCAATCACCCGGTCTTCACCACCGTGGATCAGGTGGATCGTGGTCTGCGTGGTCGCGCTTGTCGGTAACGTCGCAAAACGGCCGTTAAACGCAATGACGCGTGACGCCAGACCCGGCTGCGCTTTTACGCTTTCCAGCGACATGATTGACCCCTGCGAGAAGCCAATCAGCGCGGTCGCGTCGGCACCCACGCCGCTCTGCTGCTGCCAGTAGCGGACGATGTCGATAAAGGTGGGCATGATGGCGTCGATGCGAGCCTGACGGTTCTCTTCCGTCACGCCCTGAACAGAGAACCACTGGCGTCCGTTCGGACCGCATGGCTCTACGCCACCGATGCTGACAATCAATGCCTCCGGAAAAACGGGCGCAAACCAGCTGCCAATCTGACCCATATTGACGGCATTATCGCCAACGCCATGAAACAGAAGCAGTAACTGTTTAGCCGGTTTGTCAGGGCTTTGAACAACAAAATGGTCGTGTTTCATGGTGGTCTCCTTAATAGATGACCTGGATTCTACGCCTCCCGACGTGAATGACCATGCCACTTTACTGAAGAAGTCATTGAAAAAATTGCCATTGCAAAATGTCTTCTTTCAACTGCTGGCTACGGAGATAATCAAGACTTTCAATCGCTTGCGCGGTTTCATTTCGCAACGTTGCCAGCAACGCTTTTCGCCCGACGTCTTCCGTTTTTCCGTCCATTTTCCCGCGCAGGGCCGGAAGCGGCATATCCACGGTTAACAACAGCCGCGTCAGTGCGGCAACCGAGGTTGAAAACGCCCGATGAGCAAAAGCAAACCCCGCCAGCTCCAGCCAGTCGTCATTATTAAGGGTAGCTTCCCAGCCGTCTTCCACGGGGATCTTTTCACCGTTCCAGGCCGATAGCACCCGCGCATCGCGCTTCAGACGACGCTGCGCCTGTTCACACAGCTGACGCCCGGCCTCGCTCTGGGGCAGCAAGGCCATCGCGGTGTAGCAGCCGCTGCTGGCTTCACGATGGCTGCCCATCCGCACCAGCACAAACCCACATTGCTGCCAGAAACGCAACAGCTCATCGGTATAACCAAAGCTCACCGACAGATAGTCTTCGCCGCTGGCGCCGCGAACAAGCGCCTGGCCAATCCCTTCCCGCTGACGGTGAGGATGTACGGCAATGCGGGTCACCCGTCGTCCTCTGAGCGTCGCCGCCAGCGGAGAGCCGCCGTGCGCCGCAAGAGACTGCGCCACCAGGTTACCGCGCGGACGCCGGTATCCTGCCCACACGGCGCGGCTAAGCTCGGGGGAGAGCCCGCCCTCCTCCACCAGCCAGAGCGCCCCGGCGATAACCGGATTCGTTTCGGCAACGGCAAACTGCTGCCCGGGCGCGTCCATCATGCGGCGTAAATCGAGCGGCGAGGTACGATAATGCGCCGCGCAGAGGAGCTCGTATACGCTCGCTGCAAGCGCCGGGCGGCTTTCCCATGCCGTCGGCGTCAGAGACGTTAAACGCACCTCCCCTTCCGGGCGTCGGTCAATCAGCGTATCGTCAAACAGCAGCGCGCTGGCAACAACCCGCTCAAGCGGGCAGCCCGCCGCCCAGCGTACCGGTGTAGATAAGCTGTAGCGCTGCAGCCCGGCAAACCGACCGCAGAATTTAAGCAAGAATCCCCGGCCCGTCCCCTCATATCCCTGCACCGTGGTGGTCAACAGCACGCGAGGGAAACGGGCAACTAGCTTTTCAAGCAGAGGTCCGGGGATCGCAGCGGCTTCATCGACAATTAGCCAGTCAGCCCGGTGTGAAGAGGCAAGCAGCGCGTCCGGGGCCATAAAATGAAAACGCTCTCCGGCAAAGCGGGCGATGATATCCGTCGCCCCCTTCGACGGTGCGGTAACCACGGCGCTGCCGGCAATGCGGTTCAGCAGCATTCCCGCCAGGGCTGATTTTCCTCGCCCGCGCGCGGCGGTGACGGCCACGATGCCCTCCGGCATCCCCAGCAGCACATCCAGGATCTCAGCCTGCTCGCGCTGCGGTGCGCCGCTGGCAGGCTGCCAGTCTGGCGCGTCGGGTAAAGGCGGAAGGGATAACCCGCAGCCCTGAAGCCAGACAATCGCGTCGGGATCGGCGGCAATCGTCCGGCAGAAATGGTGGACAAAATGCGGCGTGGCTATCGCTTCGGCGCCGTCGCTCCAGCGCAGTGAATCGCTGTCTGGCAACCCGGGCCACGCGTCGAGCGGCGGAACCCGCAGCACCAGAAGGCTTCCGGCGCTCAGCGTTCCGCTCAGGGCGGCAAACGCGGCGACATCAAACCCGGCGCTGGCGTCAAAAACGGCATGCCGGAACTCGCGTCCCAGCAGGCCGCTGATGGCTTTTGAAGGATGTTCGTCAAGCCTTACCCAGTCTCCGGGCAAGGCGTCACGCAGGGTCAGCGCCTGGATTAACGTCCACTGCGCCTCGCCGCTGAGCACCACCAGCCGACGATGGCCGGTGCGCTCAAGCTCGCTTATCAGCTGTTCAAACTCCAGCATTACATCGCTTTGCCGAAGGTATTACACTGCGCCGGATCGCCGCTGTCGAAGCCGCGTTTGAACCAGCTATAGCGCTGCTGTGAGGTACCGTGAGTGAAGCTGTCCGGCACGACGCGTCCCTGGCTCTGCTGCTGAAGACGGTCGTCACCGATAGCCTGAGCGGCATTTAACGCCTCCTCAAGATCGCCGGATTCCAGCACGCCCTGCTGCTGCATGCTGTGGCCCCAGACGCCCGCGAAGCAGTCCGCCTGCAGCTCCATCTTAACGGAAAGGCGGTTCACTTCCGCCTGAGACGCATTTTGCTGAAGCTGGCGCACTTTTGGCTCAATCCCCAGCAGCTTTTGCACGTGATGGCCGACTTCATGCGCGATCACATAGCCCTGGGCAAAATCACCGTCGGCGCCAAGCTTGCGTTTCATGTCATCGTAAAAAGAGAGATCGATATAGACGGTGCCGTCTGCCGGGCAGTAGAACGGCCCCATAACAGATTGCCCGGTACCGCATCCGGTGCGGGTTGCCCCCCGGTACATCACCAGCTTCGGCTGCTGGTAGGTACGCCCCATCTTCTCAAACAGCTGACTCCAGGTGTCTTCTGTTGTGGCGAGAATAACGGAGGTAAATTTGGCCGCTTCATCTTCATTCGGGCTGATGGAGCGCTGAGAATGCTCCTGCTGTTGCAGCGGCTGACCGGTCATTAAACCGGTGAGATCGACGCCGTAATACCCCGCAACCAGCACGACAATCAGCAGGATGATACCGCCCTTGCCGCTGGGTAACCGGAAGCCTGGCCCACCCATTGAAGGACCGCCGCCGCCATCACTACGTCTGTCTTCTACATTGTCACTTTCACGACGCCCTTGCCAGCGCATAACCACCTCGAACTATTCCATTTATAATAGCTATGATCGTAGGCGGTTAACGGCAAGATTACCATAGGAAACAAAGGTAAGACGCCAAAGGATGGGAACATCCTTTGGCAAGTGAGGGAGTTAGTCGAGCTTAACGCCTAAACGGTGAGCAACCGCTTCGTACGCTTCAATCAGGCCACCCAGGCTCTGACGGAAACGGTCTTTGTCCATTTTATCCAGGGTTTCTTTATCCCACAGGCGGCTACCGTCCGGTGAGAACTCATCGCCCAGCACCACTTCGCCTTTGAACAGACCAAACTCCAGCTTGAAGTCGACGAGGATCAGGCCCGCGTCATCAAACAGTTTTTTCAGCACGTCGTTGGCTTTGTAGGTCAGCTCCTGCATACGCGCAAGGTTCTCTTTGCTCACCCAGCCGAAGGTTTCGCAGTAGGATTCGTTGACCATCGGGTCGTGCATCGCATCGTTTTTCAGGAACAGGTCGAACAGCGGTGGATTCAGTTCGATACCTTCTTCAATGCCGAGACGCTTCACCAGGGAGCCCGCCGCACGGTTACGAATAACGCACTCAACCGGAACCATATCCAGTTTTTTCACCAGACATTCCGTATCGGACAGCAACGCTTCCATCTGGGTCGGGATACCCGCTTCGGCCAGTTTGGTCATAATGAAGTGGTTGAACTTGTTGTTCACCATGCCTTTACGATCGAACTGCTCAATGCGTGCGCCATCCCCTGCTGACGTATCATTGCGGAACTCGAGCACCAACAGATCCGGGTTTTCCGTGCTGTATACGGTCTTCGCTTTGCCACGATACAACTCAGCTTGCTTCTGCATCTTCATTACTCCTGGTGTGATGATTTGTGTTCAAAACTGGGCATATTATGCCACGCACACGTTTGCGTGGCACGAAAATAAAAAGGGCTGGATTCACCAGCCCTCGTATTTATTTGCTGAATGCTGCCTGGAAGACAGCGACCAGCGCATCGTTCTGCGACTGGGTCAGCGTGTGACCTTTTGGATCGATAAACTGCAGACTGCTGCGGTTATCAAGGTCGCCTACCTGAATCTTGTAGTCACCGGAGGCAAGCTGAGGATCTTTCGCGCCCAGCTCCTGCCATGCGCTGTCGGAGAGCGGCTTATACGTTGCCGTCATGCTGCCGGTTGAACGCGTGCTGTCGGTCACTTTCATGCCCACTTTTTCCAGCGTCGCTGGCAGACGCTGCCAGGTCTGGTTAAACGGTGCACGCACCACCAGCATTGGCAGGCCGGTATCATCCGCACCGCTTTGTACATCAAAGGTCGCGCCGTTACGGCTCTGCGCGGCGTTGGCGGCATCGGTAGCGGTCTTATCCAGACCCGCGGCAATCACGTTCAGCATTTCGGTGCTGTAACGCTGCAGGGACGCGGCATCCGCAACCGGTTTACCCGCCTGCTCCAGGTTCAACAGCTTAACGTTGACCGCCTGCTGGTAACCCTGTGGTTTTACGGAGACTTGATAGCGACCGCGGTACTGCTGGTCTTCATCCAGACGATTCCATTCGACCCAGTCGGTGGTTAACGTCTGGCTGGCGTCATCGCGTTTATCGATAGTGTAGTTCTTCGACTGAATGACGCTGACAACCTGCGGCCACAGCGAGCTACCGCGCGCGCTCTCAACCATCAGAGACGCCGTATCACCGGTGAACTGGGTACGCGCCCCGCTGACCAGCGCCAGAGGTTGTGCTGGCGGACGAATATCAAGCGCTTTACCGACCAGGCCGCTGCCGTTGGTCACGGGAATATTATAATCGCCGTTCTGAATCGGCAGGATCATACCAGCCGGTGCGTGAAGTTCAGCAAGCGGGGTCGCATCCAGATAGGATTCATCACCGCTCACCTGGCGCTTGTAGCGCGAATCTGAACTACAGGCAGCGAGCAGCATAACAAGCGAAACACTCGCAACCTTCGCCAGGCGCGACTTCTGTACTGAATAAGCCATCAAATCTCCCTAAACTCTACAGCAAACCGGCATGCTTCAGCGCCGCCCTGACGATGTCACGACCGTGGTCGGTAATCGGTGTCATTGGCAGACGCAGCGTGTCGGATGCTACAAGTCCCAACTCCTTACATGCCCATTTCACTGGGATCGGATTGGGTTCGACAAATAATTTATTGTGCAGCGGCATCAGACGCTGATTAATGACACGCGCTTCATCAAAGTGACCGGCTGCGGCCAGTTTGCACATTTCTGCCATATCGCGCGCCGCAACGTTTGCCGTTACGGAGATCACGCCATGACCACCGAGCTGCATAAAGTCCAGCGCGGTCGCATCATCACCACTCAACAGGATAAAGTCGTCTGAAACCAGCTCTTTGAGCTGATGAACGCGGCTTAAGTTCCCTGTCGCCTCTTTAATACCGATAATATTTTTTACTTCCGAGAGACGACCAACGGTTTCCGGCAGCATATCGCAACCGGTACGGGACGGCACATTATACAGAATTTGTGGCAAGTCAGTATGTTCAGCGATGGCTTTGAAGTGCTGGAACAAACCTTCCTGAGTAGGACGGTTGTAATAAGGGGTCACCGTCAGACAGCCAACGATGCCGCTGTCGTTAAAACGCTTGGTCAGGCTGATAGCTTCTGCGGTTGCATTAGCGCCTGTCCCCGCGATGACCGGAATACGTCCGTCAGCCAGTTCCAGGGTCAGCATCACCACATCGCCGTGCTCGTCGTGGCTCAGCGTTGCGGATTCACCGGTAGTCCCTACCGAAACGATCGCCGAGGTTCCGTTGGCGACATGGTAATCAATGAGCTTCTTCATGCTTGACCGGCAGACATTACCTTTTTCATCCATCGGTGTAACAAGCGCGACAATACTTCCCGTGAACATGAGCCATCCTCTGTGCGAACAAGAGCCTCAATGTTACGTTTGGAACTGTAATAAAAGCAAGCGACCTGAGGCTCTCAGGCGGTTGTATGCATGTTTTTTTTATGCTTTCCTTAGGAAGACTTAACCATGCAAAGGAAGAACAGGTTTGACAACCTCATCACAACATTACCTGGTTATCACTGCGCTGGGTGCCGACAGACCGGGTATCGTGAACACCATCACCCGTCACGTAAGCAGCTGCGGCTGTAATATCGAAGACAGCCGTCTGGCGATGCTTGGCGAAGAGTTCACATTTATTATGTTGCTTTCCGGGACATGGAACGCCATTACGTTGATTGAATCGACCCTGCCGCTGAAGGGGGCCGAACTGGATTTGCTGATTGTCATGAAGCGCACCACTGCGCGTCCGCGTCCGGCACTGCCTTCTACCGTCTGGGTACAGGTTGAAGTGCCTGATTCACCGCATCTGATTGAGCGTTTCACTGCGCTTTTTGACAATCATCAGATGAATATTGCCGAACTGGTTTCCCGTACGCAGACAAGCGATGACCAGGGTCTTCCGGTGCTGTTTATTCAAATTACCGCGCACAGCCCTGCCTCACAGGATGCGTCAAATATCGAGCAAGCGTTCAAAGCCCTCTGTACAGAATTAAACGCGCAGGGCAGTATAAGCGTCGTCAATTATTCGCAGCACGAACAGGATGGAGTTGAGTAATGAACCCACTGAAAGCCGGTGACATCGCACCGAAATTTAGCTTACCGGATCAAGACGGCGAGCAAGTAAATTTGACCGACTTCCAGGGACAGCGTGTTCTGGTCTATTTCTACCCGAAAGCCATGACCCCCGGCTGCACCGTACAGGCCTGCGGCTTACGCGACAACATGGACGAGTTGAAAAAAGTCGGTGTGGAAGTGCTGGGTATCAGCACGGATAAACCAGAAAAGCTGTCACGATTTGCTGAAAAAGAGCTGCTGAACTTCACGCTGCTTTCTGATGAAGATCATCAGGTGTGCGAGCAGTTCGGCGTCTGGGGCGAGAAGACGTTTATGGGTAAAACCTACGACGGCATTCACCGCATTAGCTTCCTGATTGACGCTGACGGTAAAGTTGAACATGTGTTTGACGACTTTAAAACCAGCAACCACCACGACGTGGTGTTGAACTGGCTGAAAGCAAGCGCCTGATAAACAGCAAAACGGCAACCCAGGTTGCCGTTTTTAGTGTTTTCCCCTTCTCCCCGTGGGAGAGGAGCGGAGTGAGGGCATCAGGCCGCACAAAAACTACTTCTCTTCCACCGCCGGCACATCCGGCCACGCGTGGACCACGGCCTTAATCAGCGTCGCCAGCGGAATCGCAAAGAACACGCCCCAGAATCCCCACAGCCCGCCGAAAATCACCACGGACAAGATAATCACCAGCGGATGCAGGTTCACCGCTTCGGAGAACAGCACCGGTACCAGCAGGTTACCGTCCAGGCCCTGAATAATCAGGTACACCGCAAAGCAGCTCCAGAACTCTGTCCCCAGCCCAAACTGGAACAGCGCGACCCCAACAACCGGAATGGTCACCACAAACGCGCCGATATACGGAATCAGGACCGACAGACCCACCAGCACCGCCAGCAGCAGCGAGTAGTTCAGGCCGAAAATCAGGAAGCCAATCCAGGTGGCTACCCCCACGACAATCATCTCCAGCACCTTGCCGCGAATGTAGTTGGTGATCTGCTGGTTCATCTCTTCCCAGACCTGCCCTGCCAGCCCGCGGTTGCGCGGCAGAATACGGCGCACGGCGTTGAGCATCTGATCTTTATCTTTCACCAGGAAGAAGACCATCAGCGGCACGAGCACAAGGTAAACCGCCAGCGTCAGCAGTCCGACCAGCGAGGCCAGAGAGTACTTCACCACCGAATCGCCCATCGTCATGATGCGGGCGCGCATATTTTCGGCCATCGCGTCAATAATCCCGGCATCCATCAAGGCCGGGTAACGGCGCGGCAGCGTGGCGGCAAAATCAGAGAGTTTATTCAACATGCCGGGCATATCGCGGATCAGGTTAATTCCCTGCTGCCAGGCGACCGGCATTACCACAAAGGCCATTAGCAGCAGGATGCCGACAAACAGCACCAGCACGATGCTGGTCGCCCACCGGCGGGAACAGCCGATGTGTTCCAGGCGCGCCGTCGGCCACTCCAGCAGGTACGCCAGCACAATCGCCACCAGCAGGGGAGCGAGCAGGCCGCTGAAGAAGAACAGAATACCGAACCCGGCAACCAGAATAACCAACAAAGCAATGGCTTCCGGGTCGCTGAACCGACGCCGGTACCACTGCATTAACATTTCGAGCATACAACCCTTCCCTGAATCGAATGGCGGGAGTGAGACGGTGGATTGTATCTAACTGTCACAAAAAAGACTTTCGCTTTTTGTATCCCGATCGCAATCCGCAAAAGCCTGATGAATGGGATTTTCTTCATGCTGTAACACGGCTACACTCGCAGAGCAGCAGAGATGAACGTTATGCCGGTTCATCGGTCAAATTAGCACATCCAACATACAGGACAGTGGTTATGTTCAGGCAGTTGAGAAAAACACTGGTTGCAACACTGATTGCCGCGGTGACGGTCGGTCAGGTGTTGCCCGCTTTTGCTGACTCGTCCGATTCATTGCCGGACATGGGCACCACAGCAGGAAGCACGCTCTCTATTGGGCAAGAGATGCAAATGGGGGATTACTATGTTCGCCAGCTGCGCGGCAGCGCCCCGCTGATCAACGATCCTTTGCTGGTACAGTACATTAACGGGCTGGGGATGCGTCTGGTTTCGCACGCCGACTCGGTAAAAACGCCCTTCCATTTCTATTTAATCAATAATGACGAAATCAACGCCTTCGCCTTCTTTGGCGGAAACGTGGTGCTGCATTCGGCGTTATTCCGTTATTCCGACAACGAAAGCCAGCTGGCCTCGGTAATGGCGCACGAAATTTCGCACGTCACCCAGCGCCACCTGGCGCGCGCCATGGAAGACCAGAAACGTAACGCCCCCCTCACCTGGGTGGGCGCGCTGGGCTCCATTCTGCTGGCGATGGCCAGCCCGCAGGCCGGGATGGCGGCCCTGACCGGTACGCTGGCTGGAACGCGCCAGGGAATGATCAGCTTTACCCAGCAAAATGAACAGGAAGCGGACCGCATCGGGATTCAGGTGCTGCAGCGTTCGGGCTTTGACCCGCAGGCCATGCCGAGCTTCCTCGAAAAACTGCTCGATCAGGCGCGTTACTCTTCCCGTCCGCCGGAAATCCTGCTGACGCACCCGTTACCCGAAAGCCGCCTGTCGGACGCGCGTAACCGTGCTAACCAGATGCGTCCGGTGGTGGTCCAGTCTTCGCAGGATTTCTACATGGCGAAGGTGAGAACGCTGGGGATGTACAATTCCGGGCGTAACCAGCTCACCAGCGACCTGCTGGATACCCTGGCGAAAGGCAACGTGCGTGAGAAAAACGCCGCGCAGTATGGTCAGGCGCTCCAGGCGATGGAAGCCAGCAAATACGACGAGGCGCGCAAAGCGCTGCAACCGCTTCTGGCGGCCGACCCTAACAACCCGTGGTACCTCGATCTGTCGACGGATATCGATCTGGGCCAGAAGAAAACGGCCGATGCGATCAACCGTCTGAAAGGGGCGAAAGACGTCCGTACCAACCCGGTGCTGCAGCTTAACCTGGCGAACGCTTACTTACAGGGCGGTCAGCCTGGCGAAGCGGCGACCATTCTGAACCGCTATACCTTTAACAATAAAGACGATCAAAACGGCTGGGATCTGCTCGCTCAGGCGGAAGCCCAGCTCGGCAACCGCGATCAGGAGCTGGCGGCGCGTGCCGAAGGTTTTGCCCTGGTGGGCCGCCTCGATCAGGCGATTTCCACGCTCAGCAGCGCCAGCGCGCAGGTCAAACTCGGCAGCCTCCAGCAGGCCCGTTACGACGCGCGTATCGATCAGCTGCGCGGCCTGCAGCAGCGCTTTAAGCCGTACGAGAAGATGTAATAAAGGAGAATTCACGTCATGACAGACGCCGTAAAAATTTATCACAACCCTCGCTGCTCCAAGAGCCGCGATACCCTGAGTCTGCTGAAGTCTAACGGCGTTGAGCCGGAAGTGGTGCTGTACCTCGACACCCCACCTGACGCGCAAACCCTCCGCCAGCTGCTGCACATGCTGGGAATGGGCAGTGCAAGAGAGCTGATGCGTCAGAAAGAAGATCTGTATAAGTCGCTTAACCTGGATGACAGCCGTCTCACCGAGGCTGAGCTGATCCAGGCGATGGTTGAAAATCCAAAGCTGATTGAGCGCCCGATAGTAGTGGCGAACGGCCAGGCGCGCATTGGACGCCCGCCGGAAGACGTGCTCGAGATCCTCTAGTCCTTATGCCGCAGCGCTTCCAGAAAGGCCTGCGGCGTACTCTCTCCCAGCTTTTTCTGCGCTTTTCCCCGGTTGTAAAATTCGCACAGCTGGATCAACAGCTCGCCTGCCGGTTCACTGTTCAGACGTGGGATGATTTCACATAGCGGTAGATCAACCTGAACGGCGCGGTATTGCTGTGGATGCGCTGTCACGTTGATATTACGCTCCTCAAGCTTCACCTCGAAACCAAAAGTCTCAACAGATTGAATATCAGCCGGACAGGCTTCCAGAGCGTCATTCGCCCAGTGGGCCAGCAGCTGCGGAGAAATGCCCGCGTACAGCCGGGCGTAGCACCAGCCGCTCACGGGTTCACGCGCCCACAGCAGATGCTGTTCCCCGCCATCGTCCATATGCAGCGACAGAGGCTGATGATGTAACAGGAGTTTTTGCGGCACGATACCTGCCTTCAGCGCCTTTTTTCCCTGCAACGTCGCGCCCTTCTGCTTTATCGAAGCCGGTTTGAGGTAGCGGTTCAGGGTCGCGCGGGACACGGCGATCCCGAGTCCGCTATTGACCATCTGCAGCAGGTCGTCCAGCGGGGCGCCAGTGATATCCCGCAGGGCATTGACCAGCGCAACCTGCTCCTGTCTCAATGCTTTGTGTATCACTTTTGGCATCGTGTGATTATCCGAAACCTGCTCGCGGTTGCGCCAGCGCCTGACGGTAGTGACCGAAATACCCAGCTCGGTAGCCAGCTCCCTGTCGCTTTTATCTGACTGCTGTAGATAGCGACGGATGCGCGGCGTCGTGGTGGCATTAGCATGCAGTTTAATTTCCATCGCAGAATCCTTAAAACCAATCTCATGAGATTTATACTACACCAGCGATTGCTTTGTGACCGATTTCACCTTTCGCTCGCCGCGCTTCACTGATAATCCCCAGACATAACACAAACAACACCCCTCAATCTTGTACGGAGTTCACAATGAACAATGTTCTGGGATTTCTTGAAGCAAAACTGATGCCGCTGGCGGCCAAAACGGCCCAGCAGCGTCACCTCGGGGCCATTCGCGGCGCCTACGTGTCATTCATGCCGTTTATCATCGTCGGCTCTATTCTGCTGGTGATCTCGTCGTTCCCGAATCAAGCCTATCAGCAGTTTATGTCTCAGGCCTTTGGTGAGAGCTGGAGCGCCATTATTGAAATCCCGTTCAACGCGGTGTTCTCCACCATGTCGCTGTTCATCAGCTTCCTGGTGGCCTTCCGCCTGGCGGAACACTACGGTGAAGACCGCATCTCCTGCGGTATCCTGGCGCTGGTCGCCTTTCTCATCCTGACGCCCTTTATCAAAGTGGCGGAAAACGGCGGTATTACCGTCATTCCGGTGGAGTGGATTGGCAGCAAAGGGCTGTTCGTGGCGATGATCGGTTCCCTGCTGTGGACGGAGCTGTTCTGCTGGCTCAAGCGCAAAAAACTGGTGATCAAAATGCCGGACGGCGTGCCTCCGGCGGTGCAGGAGTCGTTCGCCGCGCTGATCCCGGCCCTGCTGGTGATGATTCTGGTGCTCGGTATCCGCATCGTGTTTGAAAACACCCACTACAACACCATCCACCAGTTTATTTACGAAGTGGTTGCCACGCCGGTGCGCCACTACGGCACCTCTTACTTTGGCGCGCTGATGACGGTGTTCAGCATCACCATTCTGTGGTCAGTGGGCATTAACTCCGGCTCGATGATCAACGGCATCATTCGCCCGCTGTGGATGGAGAACCAGACCGACAACATCGCCGCGATTCAGGCAGGCACGACGCCGCCGCACATTATCACCGAACAGTTTTTTGACATGATCTGGATGGGCGGCGCGGGGGCCACGCTGTCGCTGGTGATTGCGATGCTGATTTTCGCCCGCAGCAAAAACATGCGTGAAGTGGCGCGCCTCGGCGCCGGGGCATCGGTGTTTAACATCAACGAACCGATCCTGTTTGGCCTGCCGGTGATTATGAACCCGATAATGCTTATCCCGTTCAACCTGGTGCCGCTGGTGCTGGTCACCGTGCAGTATGCGGCGATGAAGATTGGCGCGGTTGCCGTCACCACCGGGGTGTTTATTCCCTGGACGCTGCCGCCGGTTATCAGCGGCTTTATCGTTACCGGACACCTGAGCGGCAGCGTCATGCAGCTTATCAACCTGCTGATTGGCGCCATGCTGTACCTGCCTTTTATGCGTATCGTGGACAAACAGTACCGCGCGGCGGAAATGTCCACCGTTACGCAAACCGACACTACCCTTGCAAAACAGGAGTAAAGCATGTGGGGAATTATCGCGACCTGGAGAATGGCGCTTGAAGGCGTTACGGAGTCTGCGTCTGCGCTGGCTGCGGGTAAACCGGTCTTTGCAGCGGTTGTGGATGCCGTCGCCGCCGTCGAAGACTTTCCGTTTTATAAATCCGTCGGCTACGGCGGGCTGCCCACCGAAAATGGCGAAGTGGAGCTGGACGCCGCCTACATGGACGGCGATACGCTGGCGTTTGGTGCCGTGGGCAACCTGGTGGATATCGCCAACCCGGTGCGCGTGGCGCATGCGTTAAGCCGCCAGCGCTACAACAGCCTGCTGGTCGGCCAGGGCGCGCGGGAATGGGCGCTGAGCCAGGGCTTTGCCGACAAAACTATGCTCACTGACCGCGCCATGCAGCACTACCGCAAACGCTGCCGCGAAACGCTGGATAAGGGCTTAAGCCCTTACGACGGGCATGACACCGTCGGCATTATCGGCCTTGATAAACAAGGGTCAATGAGCGTCGCCACCTCCACCAGCGGCCTGTTCATGAAAAAACGCGGTCGACTCGGGGATTCACCCATTATTGGTTCCGGCTTTTACTGCGACAGTGAAACCGGCGCGGCCACCGCAACGGGCGTCGGTGAAGATCTGATGAAAGGCTGCACCAGCTACGAAATTGTCCGCCGCATGGCGCAGGGTATGACGCCCCAGCAGGCGGCGGATTCGGTGGTGTTCGAGCTGGAAGATAAGCTGATGTCGCGCTTTGGCCGCGCGGGCGATCTTTCCGTGGTGTGCATGAACAACAGGGGCGAATTCGGGGCCGCCACCAACATCAAAACCTTCTCGTTTGTGGTGGCGACGGCTCGCCAGCCCCTCACCGTTTTTCGTACCGAACGCCTGCGGGAGAAAACGCATTATTACGCCGTAGACGATGAATGGATGCAGGCCTACGCCGCGCGGATCCGCGCGCCGATTGAGGAGTCATGATGATCACGTATCAGTTTATCACCGCGCTTTCTGACGCGGCTCCGCAAAGCCATTTGATTGCGTCCGCCTCCTGTACGCATTTGCCCGAAACGGCGCTTGTCGCGGAAATGCGCGAGTCTGCCAGCATCGCTGACACCCGCTTTGGCTGCGCCCCGTTTGCCCGGATCACTCTGCTGCCGGAAGCCCTCTGGCAGGATAGCCTGACCGAAGGATTGCTGACGGCGCTGCGCCCGCTGCTGGCCTCGCCCGTCAGCCCCGAGCTGATACTGGACGTTACCGATATCGACGATGTGGTGCTGGCGCAGGTGCTGCGTTTTCTCTTTAATCAGGCGCACAGGCTAAGCGACCTGAAGCTGAAGAAAACGGATGAATCGGCGGTACGCCTTACGCACATCTCCGCCCTCTGCCTGCCGGAACAGCAGGCAAAACTGGAGGGTGTCTTCCGCCAGCAGCAGGCCATCGCCCGCGGCATGGTCGCGGCGCGACGTCTGGCGGATACCCCGTCCGACCGCTGCACGCCGCAGTTTGTAGTGGAAGAGGCGCAAAGGCTCTGTGCCGCCTTCCCCGCCCTGCGCTGCGAAGTGCTGAACGAAAAGGCTATTGCTGAGCAGGGTCTGGGGCTGCTGCACGCCGTTGGCAAAGGGGCGACCTGTCCGCCGCGCCTGCTGGCGATCCATTATGACGGCGTCAACGACGGCCCGGTGCGCTGCTATGTGGGAAAAGGCATTACCTTCGATACCGGCGGCCTGTGGCTGAAGGAAGGCGCGGGCATGTACACCATGAAATACGACATGTGCGGTGCGGCTAACGTGCTGGGCCTGATGCTGACCGTGGCAGAGCTGGCGCTGCCCGTGCGCATCATGGGCGTGCTGGCGCTGGCGGAAAACGCCATCGGCCCGGACGCCATGCAGCCCGGAACGGTGGCGACGGCCTGCAACGGCACCACGGTTGAAATCAACAACACCGATGCCGAAGGCCGGCTGGTGCTGGCGGACGCCATCGCCTGGGCCAGCCAGCGCCATCCGCAGGCGCGCTATATTATTGATATGGCGACCTTAACCGGTGCGGTCGTCAAAGCGCTTGGGTATGAATTGAGCGGATTAATGACGCAGGATGAACCGCTACGTGCGGCGCTAACGCTGGCGGGTAAGCAGAGTGGCGATGAAGTGTGGTCCCTGCCGCTGGATGCGCGGCTGAAAAAACAGACCGACAGCGCCATTGCCGATCTGTGCAACACGCCGACCAACAATGCGGCAATCAGCGCGTCGGCGGCGTGGCTGCTGCACCACTTTTGCCCGCCGACCATTCCGTGGGCGCATCTGGATATCAGCGGTACGGCGCTGTGGCGAGAGAGCGGAAGGAGCGTGGCATCGGGAAGACCGATCCCGATGCTGGTGGAACACCTGATGGGAGATCTTTAGCCGGGTGGCGGCTACGCCTTACCCGGCCTACAAAGGGCGGCAGGTTTTCGTAGGCCCGGTAAGGCGCAGCCGCCACCGGGCGAACAAACTCAAAGCTTGAGAATATCTTTCACAAACGGAATGGTCAGCTTGCGCTGGGCGGTAATGGAGGCGCGATCGAGCTGATCGAGCGTGTCAAACAGCGTGCGCATTTCGCGATCCAGTCGTTTAAGCAGGAAACGCCCCACGTCCTCCGGCAGCTCAAACCCGCGCTGCTTTGCGCGCAGCTGTAACGCCTGAAGCTTATCTTCATCCGACAGCGGCTGGAGCTTGTAGATTTGCCCCCAGTCCAGACGAGATGCCAGATCCGGCAGCCCCAGATTGAGCTGTCTCGGCGGACGATCGCCGGTGATCAGCAGCCGGGTTTTGCCCGACTCCAGAATGCGGTTGTAGAGGTTAAAGATCGCCATTTCCCACGGCTCGTCCCCCGCCACGCATTCGATATTATCGATGCAGACCAGCGAGAGATGTTCCATTCCCTCCAGCACCTCAGGCACGAACCAGGTGCGTTTATCCAGCGGCACGTAGCCTACCGCATCACCGCGCGCCGAAAGCTCCGCGCAGGCGGCATGCAGCAGATGGCTGCGCCCCGCGCCTTCGCGTGACCAGATATAGATGTATCCGCTGTGATCCTGGCGCAGCACGTTTTGCAGTGCAGCCAGTAAAGAGGGGTTATCACCCGGCCAGAAACTCGCGAAAGTTTCGTCGTCAGGGAGATAGAGTGGCAGAGAGAGCTGTGCCGGTCCGTTCAGAAATACCTCAACCAGAGATCCTACGTAAAATCGGAATGGAGTTTAACACGGAACCTGCAAGGAGAGAACCGGGCGATCCCTCGCCCGACTTTTCGATCAATGTGGTGCTTTTTCGCTGTCGTCCGCGTCGAGAATTTCTTCTTCCGGGCGGATGACCGAGATCAGCTTGAAGATCAGGCTCAGGCCCACGCCGACGATGGTCGCCAGCGCCATGCCCTTCAGCTCGGCCGCACCAATGTGCACCTTCGCGCCGCTCACGCCGATGATCAGGATAACGGAGGTCAGGATCAGGTTTTGCGCCTTGCTGTAATCCACTTTGGATTCAATCAGCACGCGAATACCGGAGGCGCCGATCACGCCGTACAGCAGCAGAGAAACGCCGCCCATTACCGGCACCGGAATGATCTGAATCGCTGCCGCCAGTTTACCGACGCAGGAGAGCAGAATGGCGATGATCGCCGCGCCGCCGATAACCCAGGTACTGTAGACGCGGGTAATCGCCATCACGCCGATGTTCTCACCGTAGGTGGTGTTTGGCGTCGAGCCGAAGAAACCGGAGATGATGGTGGAGAAACCGTTCGCAAACATGGAGCGGTGCAGACCCGGGTCGCGGATTAAATCGCGCTTAACGATGTTCGCCGTCACCACCAGGTGGCCGACGTGCTCCGCAATCACCACCAGCGCCGCAGGCAGAATGGTGAAAATAGCAAACCATTCAAAGCGTGGCGTATAGAAGGTTGGCAGCGCAAACCAGTGGGCCTGAGCGATCGGGGTGGTGTCCACCACGCCCATCGCGAAGGAGAGCGCATAGCCCGCCAGCACGCCGATCAGGATAGGGATAATCGCCATGAAGCCGCGGAACAGCACGGAGCCAAACACCGTCACGCCCAGCGTTACCAGCGAGATGATAATGGTTTTGGAATCCGGTGACTGGCCGTCAGCAGGCAGCAGACCGGCCATATTCGCCGCGACGCCCGCCAGCTCAAGACCGATGACGGCAACGATGGCGCCCATCGCCGCAGGGGGGAACATCACGTCCAGCCAGCCGGTACCGGCTTTCTTCACAATGAAGGACACCACGCAGAACAGGACGCCACACATGATAAAGCCGCCCAGCGCGACTTCATAACCCAGCGGCAGCAGCAGTAACACCGGCGAGATAAAGGCGAAGCTCGACCCGAGATACGCCGGGATTTTGCCTTTACAGATAAAGAGGTACAGCAGCGTACCGATGCCGTTGAACAGCAGCACGGTGGCCGGGTTAATGTGGAACAGGATTGGCACCAGCACGGTTGCGCCAAACATGGCGAACAGGTGCTGCAAACTAAGCGGGATAGTCTGTAAAAGCGGCGGTCTTTCACTCACCCCGATAGCACGGCGCGTCATAGTGTTTTCCTCTGTGTAGTATTGTTGGTGTTTTATTCAAAAAAAAGCCGACTATCAAAGTCGGCTTATTTATCGTTATTCGATTATTTCGTACCAAAGATCTTATCGCCGGCATCGCCGAGCCCCGGGATGATGTACCCGTGCTCGTTCAGGCCCTGGTCGATAGAGGCGGTATACAGCTCAACGTCCGGGTGCGCTTTTTCCAGCGCCGCGATCCCTTCCGGAGCGGCAACCAGTACCAGCACCTTAATGCTGTTACAGCCCGCGTTTTTCAGCAGGTCGATGGTGGCGATCATTGAGCCACCGGTCGCGAGCATTGGGTCAACCACCAGCGCCATACGCTCGTCGATGTTAGAGACCAGCTTCTGGAAGTAAGGAACCGGCTCAAGGGTTTCTTCGTTACGGTAGATCCCGACCACGCTGATACGCGCGCTTGGCACGTGCTCCAGCACGCCTTCCATCATGCCGAGACCGGCACGCAGAATTGGCACCACGGTAATTTTCTTACCTTTGATCTGCTCAACCTGCACCGGGCCGTTCCAGCCTTCGATGGTGACTTTTTCTGTTTCCAGATCAGAGGTCGCTTCGTAGGTCAGCAGGCTGCCGACTTCAGATGCCAGTTCGCGAAAACGCTTCGTGCTGATGTCATGCTCACGCATCAGGCCCAACTTGTGTTTAACGAGTGGGTGTTTCACTTCCACAATCTTCATTCTCTTTCTCCTCTGAGGTGGCGTCCGCAAAAAAATCGCGGGATTATACCGCTTTTTTCGGATTAGGCCATACCCATGTTGCTTGACGTATATCAAGCAAAGTGATTTAGAGACAAAAAAACCGGAGGCGAGACTCCGGCTTGGGTGCGGGGTTCTGCCCGGTGGCACTGCGCTTACGCGGCCTACGTGTAGTGTAGGTCGGGTAAGCGTTAGCGCCACCCGACAATTACAGGTTCTCGCCGTTGCTCGCAATCACCTGCTTATACCAGTCGAACGATTTCTTTTTACTGCGGTTCAGCGTGCCGTTCCCTTCATTGTCTTTATCCACAAAGATAAAGCCGTAGCGTTTTTTCATTTCGCCCGTACCGGCAGACACCAGGTCGATGCAGCCCCACGGGGTGTAGCCCATCAGCTCCACGCCATCTTCCACCACCGCTTTTTTCATCTCGCGGATATGGGCGGCCAGATAATCAATACGGTACTGGTCGTTCACCGTGCCGTCGCTCTCCTGCACGTCGATCGCGCCAAAGCCGTTCTCAACGATAAACAGCGGCAGCTGGTAGTGATCCCAGAACCAGTTCAGAGAGTAGCGCAGCCCGACCGGGTCAATCTGCCAGCCCCAGTCGGATTTCTGCACGTACGGGTTAGAGACCAGGCTCTTGCTTTCGTCGTAATCCAGCTGCGGGTTGTCCGCCGTCGCTTTGGTGGCGAAGGACATGTAGTAGCTGAAGCCGATGTAATCGACGCAGCCCTGCTTCAGCGCGGCTTTATCTTCTTCGGTGATATCCAGCGCGAAACCGCGACGTTCGAAGTAGTTGAGCAGGTGCTGCGGGTACTTGCCGCGCACGTGCACGTCGGTGAACCAGTAGCGGCGGTGCATGGCGTTCATCGCCATCATCATATCGTCCGGCGCGCAGGTCAGCGGGTAGATAGGACACATGGCAATCATGCAGCCAATCTGCAGCGACGGGTTAATCTCTCGCCCCGCCTTCACCGCCAGGGCGCTGGCCACCAGCTCATAGTGCGCCGCCTGGAACATCACCGGCTCGCGGTCTTCACCCGGCGCGTACTTCAGCCCGGAGTTCGTGAACGGCGCAAAGTCTTCGTGGAAGTTAGCCTGGTTGTTGATCTCGTTGAAGGTCATCCAGTACTTCACCTTATGCTGGTAGCGCTGGAACACCACTTTTGCAAAACGAACGAAGAAGTCGATCAGCTTACGGTTGCGCCAGCCGCCGTATTCCGTAACCAGATGGAAAGGCATCTCGAAGTGAGACAGGGTGATAACCGGCTCGATGCCGTACTTCAGGCACTCGTCGAACAGATCGTCATAGAATTTCAGGCCAGCCTCGTTAGGCTCAAGCTCGTCGCCTTTCGGGAAGATCCGCGTCCAGGCAATAGAGGTGCGGAAGCATTTGAACCCCATCTCGGCAAAGAGTCTGATGTCTTCTTTATAGCGGTGGTAGAAATCAATGGCTTCATGGTTAGGATAATTTTTCCCCTCCAGCACGCCGTTGGTGATTTCACGCGGCACGCCGTGCGCCCCCGCGGTCATCACATCGGCGACGCTCACGCCCTTGCCGCCCTCTTTCCAGCCGCCTTCCAGCTGGTGCGCCGCAACGGCCCCGCCCCACAGAAAACCTGCTTTAAATCCCGACATTCGCTTTCCCTCATTCTGCGTTATTTTCTGCAAAAACAATTACAGAAACCGGTTTCATTTCGATGATGTGCAAAGGGCGTAGCTGTTGCAAGCAGTTCTCAGAAACCGGTTTCATTTTCGTGAACAGAGTCAAGTTTGGCTGCATTCACGAGGTACACAGAAAAAAAGATCCCCACGTCCAGAATAGGCTCGCAAACGTTTGCCTGGACTGTTAGAATTGCGCCGATTTTTCTTACTAGCTATGCAATCGCGTGGGGATTTAAGCCGTGACCAACAAAACTTCTCTCAGCTACAAAGATGCCGGTGTTGATATTGACGCAGGTAATGCGCTGGTTGACCGAATCAAAGGTGTGGTGAAAAAAACCCGCCGCCCGGAAGTGATGGGTGGTCTGGGTGGCTTCGGCGCACTGTGCGCGCTGCCGCAAAAATATCGTGAACCTGTTCTGGTCTCGGGTACTGACGGTGTAGGCACTAAACTGCGCCTGGCGATGGATTTAAAACGTCACGACACGATCGGTATCGATCTGGTCGCGATGTGCGTGAATGACCTGGTGGTACAGGGCGCAGAGCCGCTGTTCTTCCTCGATTACTACGCGACCGGCAAACTGGACGTGGATACCGCTGCCAGCGTGATTAACGGTATCGCCGAAGGCTGTCTGCAGTCCGGCTGTGCGCTGGTCGGTGGTGAAACCGCAGAAATGCCGGGCATGTATCACGGCGAAGATTATGACGTCGCGGGCTTCTGCGTCGGCGTAGTAGAAAAATCAGAAATTATCGACGGCAGCAAAGTGGCCGATGGCGATGTGCTGATCGCGCTCGCCTCCAGCGGCCCGCACTCCAACGGCTACTCCCTGGTGCGTAAAATCCTCGAAGTGAGCGGCTGTGACCCGCTGACCACCGAGCTGGACGGTAAACCGCTGGCTGACCATCTGCTGGCGCCGACCCGCATCTACGTGAAAAACGTGCTTGAGCTTATCGAGAACGTCGACGTTCACGCTATCGCTCACCTGACCGGCGGCGGCTTCTGGGAAAACATCCCGCGCGTCCTGCCGGATAACACCCAGGCGGTGATCGACGAATCCTCATGGCAGTGGCCGGCCGTATTTAACTGGCTGCAGACCGCAGGCAACGTGAGCTCTCACGAAATGTACCGCACCTTTAACTGCGGCGTGGGCATGGTTATCGCCCTGCCGGCAAGCGAAGCGGATAAAGCGGTTAAGCTGCTGACTGAAAAAGGTGAAAACGCGTGGAAAATCGGTACGATTAAAGCTTCCGATTCCGAACAGCGTGTGGTCATTGAATGAAAAACATCGTGGTGCTCATTTCCGGCAACGGAAGCAATTTGCAGGCCATCATAGACGCCTGCAAGCAGAAGAAAATCAATGGCACCATTCGGGCAGTTTTCAGCAACAAGGCCGACGCGTTCGGCCTTGAGCGCGCGCGGGAAGCGAACATTCCCGCGCACGCGCTGGAAGCCAGCCAGTTCGCCGGGCGTGAAGCCTTTGACCGCGAGCTGGTGCATGAGATTGATGCCTACGCGCCGGACGTGGTCGTGCTGGCGGGCTATATGCGTATTCTGAGCCCGGCCTTCGTCGAACACTTCGCTGGTCGTCTGCTGAATATCCACCCTTCCCTGCTGCCGAAATATCCCGGCCTGCACACCCATCGTCAGGTTCTGGAAAACGGCGATGAGGAGCACGGCACCTCCGTGCATTTCGTTACCGACGAGCTGGACGGCGGTCCGGTGATCCTGCAGGCCAAAGTTCCGGTCTTTGACGGCGATAGCGAAGAAGACGTGACCGAACGCGTGCAGACCCAGGAACACGCCATTTACCCGCTGGTGGTCAGCTGGTTTGTCGACGGGCGTCTCGAGATGCGCGACGGCGCAGCCTGGCTGGACGGCGTGAAGTTACCCCCGCAGGGTTATGCGGCGGAAGAGTAGGTTGTTACGTCGGGTGGCGCTGCTGCGCTTACCCGACCTGTTCATTGCATTACCCGATATTCCCTTCTCCAACCTTCTAAAATCCCCAACAAAAAAAATAACTGTCATACTTTTCTGGCACTGTTGGACATATCGTGGAAATGCTCGCCATAATAAGGACGAGACGGATTTACCACGTCCTGTGATTGAACTGGAGTGTGAGCTGTAATGGGTCAGGAAAAGTTATATATCGAGAAAGAGCTAAGCTGGTTAGCATTCAACGAACGTGTACTCCAGGAAGCGGCAGACAAAAGTAACCCGCTAATCGAGCGCATGCGTTTTTTGGGCATTTATTCCAACAACCTGGATGAGTTCTACAAGGTTCGCTTTGCCGAGCTGAAAAGACGCATCATCATCAGCGAAGAACAGGGCTTAAACTCGCACTCGCGGCATCTGCTGGGCAAAATCCAGTCCCGCGTGCTGAAAGCCGATCAGGAATTTGACGGCCTGTATAACGAACTGCTGCTGGAGATGGCGCGCAATCAAATCTTCCTGATTAACGAACGCCAGCTTTCCGTTAACCAACAAAACTGGCTGCGCCACTACTTCAAACACTATCTGCGCCAGCACATTACCCCGATTCTGATCAACCGCGAAACCGATCTGGTTCAGTTCCTGAAGGATGATTACACCTACCTGGCGGTGGAAATTATTCGCGGTGAGTCTATCCGTTACGCGCTGCTGGAGATCCCGTCCGACAAGGTGCCGCGCTTTGTGAACCTGCCGCCGGAAACCCCGCGCAGACGCAAGCCGATGATCCTGCTCGATAACATCCTGCGCTACTGCCTGGACGACATCTTCAAAGGCTTCTTCGATTACGATGCGTTAAACGCCTACTCGATGAAGATGACCCGTGACGCCGAATATGACCTGGTGCACGAGATGGAAGCCAGCCTGATGGAGCTGATGTCCTCCAGCCTGAAACAGCGCCTGACGGCCGAACCGGTACGTTTTGTCTATCAGCGCGATATGCCGGACGCCATGGTGGAAATGCTGCGCGAAAAGCTGACCATTTCGCGCTATGACTCCATCGTACCGGGCGGTCGTTACCACAACTTTAAAGACTTTATTGGCTTCCCGAACGTCGGCAAAGCCAATCTGGTGAACAAGCCGCTGCCGCGCCTGCGCCATCTGTGGTTCGATAAATTCCGCAACGGATTCGACGCCATCCGCGAACGCGATGTGCTGCTCTACTATCCGTACCACACCTTCGAGCACGTGCTGGAGCTGCTGCGTCAGGCCTCGTTCGATCCGAGCGTGCTGGCGATCAAAATCAACATCTACCGCGTGGCAAAAGATTCCCGCATCATCGACGCGATGATCCACGCGGCGCACAACGCCAAAAAGGTCACCGTGGTGGTTGAGCTGCAGGCGCGCTTCGACGAAGAGGCCAACATCCACTGGGCGCGCCGTCTGACGGAAGCCGGTGTGCACGTCATCTTCTCCGCGCCGGGGCTGAAAATTCACGCCAAGCTGTTCCTGATTTCCCGTAAAGAGGGCGACGATGTAGTGCGTTATGCCCACATCGGTACCGGGAACTTTAACGAGAAAACGGCGCGAATTTATACCGACTACTCGCTCTTAACCGCCGACGCCCGCATCACTAACGAAGTGCGCCGGGTCTTTAACTTTATCGAAAACCCGTACCGTCCGGTGAGCTTTGACTATCTGCTGGTCTCGCCGCAGAACTCGCGCCGCCTGCTGTACGATATGATCGATAAAGAGATCGCCAATGCCCAGAAAGGGCTGTCGTCCGGCATCACGCTGAAGCTTAACAACCTTGTCGACAAAGGGCTGGTGGACAGGCTGTATGCAGCGTCCAGCTCCGGCGTGCCGGTTAACCTGCTGATCCGCGGCATGTGCTCGCTGATCCCGGAACTGGAAGGCATCAGCGACAATATTCGTGTGATCAGCATCGTTGACCGTTACCTGGAACACGATCGGATCTATATTTTTGATAATGCGGGTGATAAACAGGTCTATCTCTCTTCGGCAGACTGGATGACGCGCAATATTGACTACCGTATTGAAGTCGCGGCACCGCTGCTGGATCCGCGTCTGAAGCAGCAGATCCTCGACATCATCGAGATTCTGTTCAGCGATACCGTGAAAGCACGCTATATCGACAAAGAACTCAGTAACCGCTATGTACCGCGCGGCAACCGCCGCAAAGTGCGGTCGCAACTGGCGATTTACGACTATATCAAATCACTCGAGCAACCCGATTAACCTATGCCGATAAATGATAAGACCCCACGCCCGCAGGAATTCGCCGCGGTCGACCTTGGCTCTAACAGTTTCCACATGGTCATCGCCCGTGAGGTGGATGGCGCGCTGCAGATCATCGGTCGTCTGAAGCAGCGCGTACACCTGGCGGATGGTCTTGATGAACGCAGCATGCTCAGCGAAGAGGCGATGGAGCGCGGGTTAAACTGCCTGTCGCTGTTTGCTGAACGCCTGCAGGGCTTCTCGCCTTCCAGCGTGTGCATCGTGGGCACCCACACCCTGCGCCAGGCCCTGAACGCCCCGGAGTTCCTCAAGCGGGCCGAAAAAGTGATCCCCTACCCGATTGAGATCATCTCCGGTAACGAGGAAGCACGTCTGATTTTCATGGGCGTTGAGCACACCCAGCCGGAAAAAGGGCGCAAGCTGGTTATCGATATCGGCGGTGGCTCAACGGAGCTGGTGATCGGCGAAGACTTTGAGCCGCGCCTGGTGGAAAGCCGCCGTATGGGCTGCGTCAGCTTCGCGCAGATGTATTTCCCGGGCGGCACCATCACCCGCGAGAACTTCCAGCGCGCGCGTATGGCGGCTGTCCAGAAGCTGGAAAATCTGGCCTGGCAGTACCGTATTCAGGGCTGGAACGTGGCGCTGGGCGCGTCGGGCACCATCAAGGCGGCGCATGAAGTGCTGCTGGCGATGGGTGAAAAAGACGGGTTTATTACGCCCGAACGCCTGACGTTGCTGACCGAAGAAGTGCTGAAGCATAAAAGTTTTGACGCCTTAAGCCTGCCGGGTCTTTCCGACGAGCGTAAAGCGGTATTCGTGCCGGGGCTGGCTATTCTCTGCGGCGTGTTTGATGCCCTCGCCATAAAAGAGCTGCGCCTGTCGGACGGCGCGCTGCGTGAAGGCGTGCTGTATGAGATGGAAGGCCGCTTCCGCCATCAGGATATTCGCAGCCGCACCGCGCAAAGTCTCGCCAATCAGTACAACATCGACCGTGAACAGGCGAAGCGCGTGCTGGACACCACGGTGCAGATGTACGAACAGTGGCAGGAGCAGAATCCGAAGCTCGCGCACCCGCAGCTTGCCGCGCTGTTGAAATGGGCTGCGATGCTGCACGAGGTGGGGCTGAACATCAACCACAGCGGGATGCACCGCCATTCGGCCTACATTCTGCAAAACAGCGATCTGCCTGGCTTCAACCAGGAGCAGCAAACCATGATGGCGACCCTGGTGCGTTATCACCGCAAGGCCATCAAGCTCGACGACCTGCCGCGCTTTACGCTGTTCAAGAAAAAACAGTTCCTGCCGCTTATTCAACTGCTGCGTCTGGGCGTGCTGCTCAATAACCAGCGTCAGGCCACCACCACGCCGCCTACGCTGAAGCTTAAAACCGACGACCACCACTGGACGCTGAGCTTCCCGCACGACTGGTTCAGCCAGAACGCGCTGGTCCTGCTGGACCTGGAAAAAGAGCAGCAGTACTGGGAAGCGGTCACCGGCTGGCTGCTCAAAATTGAAGAAGAGAGCGCCGACGTCGCCGCGTAACGGCTCAGGCGTCCGCGATGGACGCCTCTGCTTCCAGCAGTGACTCAAGCGGTGCCGGTCTGCCAATCAGATAACCCTGCACATAATCGATGCCTAGCGCCTGAACCGCGCTACGTATCTCTTCGCTTTCGACATACTCCGCTACCACCAGCATCTTTTTCATGCGCGCCAGATGGCAGATAGACGCCACAATCTGATAATCCAGGCTGTTGTTGACGATATTGCGAATAAAGCTGCCGTCAATCTTGAGAATATCCGCGTCCACGCTTTTCAGCCGCGCATAGCTCGCATAGCCGGTGCCAAAATCATCAATTGCAATACGTACCCCCATTTTCTGCAGCTGCCGGAGGATGTGTAGCGCCTGCTCCGCATTGCAAAAGGTGCTGCACTCCGTCACTTCAAAGATCAGTTGCCACGGCTCAATGGCGTATTTCGCCAGCAGGCGACTCACCTCAAGCGGAAACTGCACCCGACACACGGTCGACGGGGCAAGATTAATGGCAAAGCGCTGGCCGGGCAGTCTTTCGCGATGCGCGGCCAGGAAGCGCAGGGTGTGCTCGAGCACCCACAAATCTACCCGCGAAGAGAGACCAAACTCCTGCGCGACGGGCAGGAACTGGTCGGGGGAAATCAATAGCCCGTTGATATCCGGCATTCGGAGCAGGACTTCGTGATAGCAATCGCCACGCATGCCGCAAACGGGTTGAACCAGCAGGGCGAATTCGTCGTTATCGAGCGCCTTTTGAAGGCGGCTCATCATCGCAACTTTATCCTTCAGGCTGCGCTGCAAATGGACGGCCCCACGCTGCTGAAGGTTTTCCGGATGGTTGGAGGAGAGCGACAGGTCGGCAACCACGCCCAGCTCGCCCAGCACCAGATAAAGATGGTTAACCGGGGACCGGACATAGCAATAGCTCACGCCCACCTGCGGCTGCAGCGGCATGCCGTCCCAGACAAAGCGGAACTGCTTGATGTGCTCGTCCAGGGCCTCAATCCGCTGCTGGTGCGATTCCGCGTTAAGCCGTACCGACAGGTCATACCCGGTCAGGTGATACACCAGCTCATTGGGCTGGAGAATGCCACTCACCCACTGCGCTAGCTGCTGCTTGTACTGAATCCGCAGCAACACGCCGTAATTTCGGCCCAAAATTTCCAGCTCCGGAATGCGCAGCAGGCAGAGCGCCGACCACGGGTTTTTCGCCAGATCGCGCGACAGCGCCCGCAGATTAGGCATATGGACGACCGGGTCGAGCAGCGCCAGCCTGCGGGAGCGTTTGTTCGCCGCGCGCTGCCGGGTCGCCAGCATCGACATATAAATCACCACGAACGAGAAGACCAGGTAACTGGAAGAGGTGATCGCCAGCTGAATGTCATACCCCGGGTTCACCGGGATATAGCGGTAAAAATAGTGAATAGACACCAGCAGTATCGGCGTCCAGATAAGCGAAATCAGCTTATAGCCAAAACGCATCGCGCCCCAGAGCATCACCGGCATCAGCAGGGAAAGGGTGTAGTTGGTGGTGAAAATGGAGCTGTTCTCATTCATCGGAAGCAGCAGCAGCGAAAGCAGTCCGCCAAGCGCGATAGCCCACACCAACAACTCAACGACCGTCACCTTTTTGTCTATCTCGGAACGGATCTGCGAGAGAAGGCTTTTGATATAGCGCGGATGTCGAAGCAGGCGGATCAGCAAATAGCTCAGCGGCACGCCCGTTAGCCCGCTGACCAGCAGCGTCTGATAGTTGATGAGCGTGCGAATATTGAGGGGATTTAATCCCGCAAGGCTCTGACGGCTCTCATACACGCCTAAATACACCGCAAACTGGAACAGCACCAGAAATAGCGTCGCGGGGCAGAACGCCTGCCAGAAGATGCGCTGCGCCATCAGCCGCACGTCGCCGTATGCGGTCATATTCCGTCTGGGCGCAAACACCCGGTAGCCACCCCAGCTGAGCACTAAAGGGACGACAAAATGGAGGATCCCCGCGACGGTTTCAAACATACCGACCGACGGGTAATAGCGGATAAACAGCGACAATACGATCCCGGGCAGCGCTTCCAGGCCAAAGAACATCATCAGCGAAAGCAAAAATGAGAGGGGTAAATAATAGAGTGCCGCAATGCCGTCGCCCAGCTGCGTGAACGTATTCGCGATGCTCAGCACGGGAAGTAAAACCACCGGCAAAATAAGCGGCAATGCCCACCAGCGGTTTTCATTTTTTTTCAGGAAAGCCAGAATGTTCATAGATGCCCGGTTAAACCCCTTTCGCTCCAGAGGGAAAATAAAGACAGGCATCCAACCTGACGTACGCGCCGCCCGGCGGCGTGCGGGGCGAACAGTATGGAGGAAGGATTTTAAATAACAGGGCCGGGAAGCCGTTGACTTAAATCAAACTACTTTACGCAAATAACTTTTCGCGGCGTTTTTTTGAAATTATTTTCTTCATATTATCAATATGGTAAATGCATTAATTAATTTCAATAACATTAATCAATGTAAACATTGACGGTTATTTACACACAGCAGAATTGACCCCGCCTTCCCGCTGTGCCTTAATATCCTTGTCGCCCAAAAGGGCTTATCCAGGAAAAACAGAGTGAGTCAGGTCACGCGTATGCGCAAACGACATCAATTTAATACCCGAATGACCCGCATCATACTGCTCATCAGCTTCCTGTTTTTCTTTGGCCGCTTCGTTTACTCTTCAATTGGCGCCTGGTACCACCATCAGGACAAAACCCAGTCGCAGCAATCCAGCCTGACCGTCGACACCGCTGACCGCTAAACAGCCGTAGGATGTTGCACGAGCCGAATAATGGCTGCGATCCCTTTGCTGAGGATTTTATCCTGCCGCATTACCACCGCCAGCTGCCGCTGCAGCATGGGCGTAAGCGACATCACGCATAGCCCTTCGCGATCGGCATCCTGTTCGACCGCCATTCGCGGCACAATACTGTAGCCCAGACCCGCACGAACCATGCGTTTGATCGCCTCGATGCTGCCAAGCTGCATCACCGGTGCGATCGCTAATCCATTCGCCGCAAACCAGCCATCGATCAGCGCCCGGGTACCGCTGCCTGATTCAAAGGCAATCAGCGGCTGAGCGTGCAGCGCCTCCGGGGTAAAATCCCTGAACGCATCCTGCTGCTCCCGCGACGCGATAAAAACAAACTCTTCGTCCATTACCGGCATGACGTCCAGCGCTCTGCCGTTCACCGGCAGCGTCACCAGCCCCATATCGAGCCGGTTCTCTTCGATGGCCCTGACGATGTCGAGGGTGTTGCCCGTCGTCACCCCCACGCTCAGGAGCGGATAGTCTCGACGCAGCTTCTCCAGCAGCGGCGGCAGAAGATGGATGCAGGCCGTTGCCCCCGTGCCAAGCGTAATGGTGCCGCTCACATCGTGGCTGAATGCGCTCACGGACCGGATGGCGTCATCCACCGCCTGCTGAATACGCTCCCCATACGCCAGCAACGCCTGCCCGGCAGCCGTAGCCTTAATCCCTCGTCCGGTACGCTCCACCAGCCGCGTTTGCAGAAACTGCTCCAGCTGACGTATTTGCAGGCTGACGGCAGGCTGGGAAATACCCAGCGCATCCGCTGCCGCTGAAAAGCTGCCGCGCTGTATCACCAGACGAAAGGTGGCGAGATAGCCCAGATTAAGCGTTGTCATTCAAAGTTTCTCTTATACCGCGCATAAGGTTGCTGCCCTGCCAGCACAATAGCGCGCGAGTTATGCTCAGGACAACTGCATAACGGAATGAAAAACAATGGAAACACCCGCCCTGCCACGCCGCCTCGCCCTCACGGCGGGATGTAATCAGCTTATCAACTGGGGGATCTCGTTTTATATGCCCGGCACCTTTGCGCTGGCGATTTCAGCCGACCGGGGATGGTCATCACCGCAGATTTATCTCGGCCTGACGCTGGCGATGCTGGTGATGGCGGCGGTTTCTCCGTTTGTCGCCCGCCTGCTGGCACGCTTTAGCGGTCAGAAAGTGGTGATGAGCGGCACGTTGCTGATCGCCGCAAGCTGCGCTGGGATGGCGTATACCCAGACGCTTTTTGGCTGGTACTGCGCCTGGCTGATCGGCGGCGTAGGGATGCGCCTGTCGCTGTACGACGCGCTGTTCGCCGCGCTGGTGAACCTCTACGGGCAGCAGGCGCGAAGAACAATCTCACGCGTCACGCTGGCGGGCGGGCTGGCCTCCGCCGTTTTCTGGCCGCTGGGCGATGCTCTGCTTCAGGTCATGAGCTGGCAGGAGGCGCTGCGCGTCTACGCGCTCTTCGGCCTGCTGAGCGCGATGCTGATTCGAACGCTTCCCCGGCAGCGGCTGACGGTGACGACAAAGGTCACCGCGCCGCCGCTGAACAACGAGCGGCGTAACGCCTGGCTTTATGCCGCCTTCATTGCCCTCATCACCTTTGTCTCTAACGGCACCTCCACCCATCTGCCGGAGTTTATTGCCCACTTCGGCCTGCCGGTCGCCATCGGCATGCTGTGGGGGATCGGCCAGACGGGCGCCCGCTCGCTGGAAGTGCTGGCGGGTGCCCGCTTAACCCCCTTCAAACTGACGCTTTTTACCGCGCTCGCCATGCCGCTCTGCTTTCTTCTGGGGATGAGCAGCGCCCTGTTTGCGTGGTGTGCGGCCGGGTTTGTGCTGGGCTACGGCGCCATCAACGGGCTGGTCACCATCGTAAAAGCCACCCTGCCGCTGGAGCTGTTTAGCACCGAAAGCTATGCCCGCCGCACGGGGATGCTGCTTATCCCAGGCCAGCTGATGGCGGCAGCCTCACCGTTTGCCTATGCGTGGCTGAATAAAACGCTGGGGATCGCAGGTGCAATGTGGGTATCAACGGGATTGACGCTGGTGATTGCCGGGCTGGCGATAGCGATTGTGCGTCGTCCAGGCAGGCAAACTGTATCGCACTGTATCCAGAGCGCCACGCTGACAAACGGGTACAAAACGCCGCCTCCGGCAAATATCTCCGATACATAAAAATGGTTTTCTTTCCCTGTCGTCATTCACAACCGATAAGGAGAGAACCCATGATTCTTCGCTTTGCACTTTTCCCCCTGCTAGTCCTGGCCTCTGTAGCCCATGCCCGGACCATGCCGCTGGATAACCTGAGCGCCGCGGACGTTAACGGCCCCGCCGCCGTTGCGCCGCTGGCGCAGCCGCAGCCGCCCGCCAGGCTGATAGTCGATCCGCCGCTTGCCGGGCCGCTGAGCAAAGGCGCGGTGTTTATCCAGTACCGTGCCGAAAACCTGCGCATCGAGCCGGTATTCGGCCCCGATGCGCTCAAGGTCACCCCGCGCATCGGTCACATTCACGTGGTGGTGGATGACGCGCCGTGGCACTGGGCTGACGCCAGCGGAGAGCCGGTGATCCTGGTGGGTCTGCCCGCCGGTAAACACAAGGTGACCATTATTCTGGCCGACCCGACGCACAAGCCGCTCGACCACAAAACCGTTGAATTCACCGTCCCGCCCCACGCGGCGGTCCACCACTTTTAAGGAGTCTGAAGATGAAAGCACCGTCTGTAGTGGCGGCAGGCCTGCTGGCGCTTTCCGCCAGCGCCTTTGCGCAGAGTAAAACCAGCGTCGTGCTGGTGCACGGCGCGTTTGCCGACGGCAGCAGCTGGAATAAGGTGATTACCCTGTTGCAGAAGCAGCACGCCGAGGTCATTGCCGTCCAGCTCCCGCTCACGTCGCTTAAGGATGACGTTGCGGCCACGCGGCGGGCCATCGCCCGCGCCCAGGGTAACGTGGTGCTGGTGGGCCACTCCTGGGGCGGCACCGTGATTAGCGAGGCGGGCAACGATGCGCGGGTAAAATCGCTGGTGTATGTGGCGGCGTTCGCGCCGGATTCCGGCCAGTCGACGGCGGATCTGGCAGGAAGCTATCCTGCCCCGCCGGGCAGCGCGGGCATTGCTAAAACGGCGGACGGCTATTTATACCTGCCGACAGGAGCCGTCAGAAAGGACTTCGCGCCTGACGTGAAGCCAGCCATTCAAGATACGATTGCGGCCACGCAGGGGCCGATTAAGGCCGAGGCGTTTGGTGAAAAGATCGCCCACGCGGCGTGGCATGACAAACCGAGCTGGTATGTGGTCAGCAGAAATGACCGAATGATCAACCCCGATCTTGAACGGGCGATGGCGAAGACGATCCATGCGAAAACCGCCGAGGTGGCGGCAAGCCACGTGTCGATGGTGAGCCAGCCGCAAATCGTTGCCCGGACGATTGAGCAGGCGATAAGCGGTAATTAACCGGAGTGACTCATTCGATCTTCTGCACTTGCGTATCCACCGGCAGCAGCGCAGTGCCGTCACTCGCTGCTGGCGCCATAAAGGGAACCGGCCTGCCCGTTCGCCTGTCGACCAGCAGCGAGTGACGCTCGCCCTGTGAAAACAGATTTTGCTCTCCCCACTGACGCAGCGCCACGATCACGGGGAAAAGACGTTCGCCTTTGTCGGTCAGAACATATTCCTGATAAGCCGTGCCGTCCGATGCTCCCTGTAACGTCAGGATTTCTGCCTCAACCAGCTTGCGAAGCCGGTCAGAAAGGATGTTGCGCGCCACCCCAAGGCTGCGCTGAAAATCCCCGAAGCGCGTCATGCCGTCAAACGCATTACGCACAATGAGAAGCGACCAGCGATCCCCGAGCAGGTCAACGCTGCGGGCAACGGGACAATATTCCTCTTTTACCGTATTTCGGGACATCACCTGTTTTCCTCGCAAAGGCCACCCTATAACTAGTTGCATTTTAAAACTGCATAGCCTAGCATTCAACCAGTTTCATTTTAAAACCAGGTTATCACAGGCGAGGATTTTGAACATGTCACTGACGTCAGCCCTTCCTTCAGCCGGCATGCCGCGCAGCATGGTCTGGCTGTTCGCCACCGCCAGCGGCCTAAGCGTGGCAAACGTATATTACGCCCAGCCTTTGCTTGACGCGCTGGCGAACGATTTCGGCATCAGCCATGCGGCCGTGGGGGGCGTGGTGACCGCGACACAAATTGGCTGCGCGCTGGCTCTTTTGCTCGTCGTTCCTCTGGGTGACAAAGTGGATCGTCGACGACTCATGGCAGTACAGCTGATTGCTCTGGTGGTGGCGCTGGTTTCCGTCAGCATGGCACAGTCCTCTTCAGCGCTGCTTATCGGTATGCTTGCGACAGGTATGTTGGGCACGGCCATGACGCAGGGGCTGATCGCCTACGCCGCCAGCGCCGCGTCGCCCCATGAACAGGGACGCGTTGTCGGCGCGGCACAGGGCGGCGTGTTCACAGGTCTGCTGCTCGCGCGCGTCTTTGCCGGTGGCATCAGCGATATCGCGGGCTGGCGCGGGGTCTATCTTTGTGCTGCCGCGCTGATGCTCATGATTGCGTTACCGCTGTGGTGGCGACTCCCCGCCCTGCCAGCCGTCACTGCCACGATGAGCTATCCGCGGTTGATTGGCTCAATGCTCACGCTGCTGCGGCAGGAAAAAGTGCTGCAGATACGCGGCGTGCTGGCGCTGCTGATGTTTGCATCGTTCAACATTTTCTGGAGCGCGCTGGTGCTGCCGCTGAGCGCACCGCCGTTTAACTTTTCGCATACAGCGATTGGCGCGTTTGGACTGGCTGGCGCGGTGGGCGCGCTGGCGGCTGGCCGGGCAGGACGCTGGGCCGATCGGGGATATGCCCAACGCACCAGCGCGGCGGCGCTGAGTATCTTACTGTTAGCCTGGTGGCCCTTGTCGCTGATGGACCGTTCATTCGGGATCTTGCTTATCGGCATCATACTGCTCGACTTGGGCGGTCAGGCGCTGCACGTCACTAATCAGAGCATGATTTTCCGCACCCGTCCCGAGGCGCACAGCCGGCTGGTCGGGCTTTACATGCTGTTTTATGCCGTCGGCAGCGGGCTCGGCGCGCTCGGCACAACGATGACGTATGCCTGTGCCGGCTGGCCGGGCGTCTGCCTGCTTGGCGCCTCGGTCAGCCTGCTGGCGCTGGTGTTCTGGTGGCTAACCCGCGCTAGCCACCGCTGTCCGCGGGATAATCCCGATTAATCCACGCGTGGTCCTCTTCCCAGGTGAACATCCATTTGCGCACCGGGCCGGCCATCACGTTGAGGTAGTAGCTGTCATACCCGGCCATCGTCGCGACCGGGTGGTAGCCCTTCGGCACCATCACCACGTCACGGTTATAGACCGCCATACACTCATCCAGCGTTCTGTCATCGGTGTAGACGCGCTGCATGCAGAACCCCTGCTCCGGGTTGAGGCGATGGTAGTAGGTCTCCTCCAGATAGGTCTCCTGCGGCGGGTTATCCGCGTCGTGCTTGTGGCTCGGGTACGAGCTGGTGCAGCCCTCACTGGTCCACACCTCCACCACCAGCAGGCTGTCGGCGGGCCTGTCTTCCGGCAAAATATTATGCACGTAGCGCTGGTTATGACCTTTGCCGCGCGCTTCACCGTCGATATCCTGCGGCGCAATCAGCCGCGTCGGATACGTGCCTTTGCCCGGCGCGGCGCAGACCGCCAGCTCCAGCGTCGTCAGCGCCTTCACCTGCACCGTCTCCTGCGGGGTGACGTACACCGCCCACGGCTTAATGCGCTCGAAGGGGCTCATCCGCTCGCCGATATCGTTAAACTGCGCGGAAGGCGTGCTGATAGAGGCCCGCCCGGCGACCAGCACCAGGCAGCGCTCTTCGCTAACGGCGGGCAGCGTCAGCGTCTGCCCCTCCTGCAGCTCATACGCCTCAAAGCCGACGTAGCCCCACCCCGCGCTTTCCGGTGTAACACACTGGGTGCGCCCCTCCGCGTTCGGCTGTTGCCAGCGTGATAACAGACGTGACATGTTCCCTCCTCAAATCAGTCCGGCGTCGCGCGCCAGGCGGCTCAGGTTGTTATACCCCAGACGGGCGTAGGTCAGCGGATGGGCAATCGCCGGATCCTGCTCGGCCTCGACCACCAGCCAGCCGTGATAATCCTGCGCCTTCAGCAGCCGCATAATCGGCGGGTAATCGACGCAGCCGTCGCCCGGCACGGTAAACACGCCGCTCAGCACCGCATCGAGGAAGCTGGTTTTGCGGTTTTTCACGTCCGCCAGCACGTCGGCGCGCACGTCTTTGCAGTGAACGTGATTGATGCGCGACGCCCAGCGCTGCGCCACCGCCAGCGGATCGGCCCCGGCAAAGGTCAGATGGCCGGTATCCAGCAGCAGTCCGACCGCCTCCCCGGTGTGAGTCATCAGGTTGTCCACGTCTTCGGAAGACTCAATCACCGTGCCCATATGGTGATGGTAGGCAATCTGCACGCCCTGCTGCTGCGTATAGCGGGCAAATTCGGTGAGCTTCTCGCCGTACTCCTTCCAGCGCTCCTGCGGGAAGCGCGGGCGCAGATGCACCGGGGTCTGCTGCTCGCCGTGAATGCAGCCGCTCACTTCCGCAAACACCAGCACCTTCGCCCCCAGCTCGCGCAGCAGCGTCAGGTGCGGCTGCACGGCGGCGATCTCCTCCTCCACGCTGCGCTCCAGCAGGCGGCCGGAGTACCAGCCGGAGACCAGCTGCAGGTCGTGACGCTGCAGGATGGGGCCAAGCAGGCGCGCTTCGCGCGGGAATTTATTGCCCAGCTCGAAGCCGGCAAAACCGGCCTCTTTACCTTCGCTCAGACAGGTTTCCAGCGAGGTTTCCGCGCCGAGAGAAGGCAGATCGTCGTTCGTCCACGTCAGCGGGTTAATGCCTAATTGCACACTCATTGTCGTCTCCATTATGCGTGTCCGCGCTCGCGCCACCAGGCGATAAGCTGCAGGTAGTTGTCCCGGATGCGCGCCACCAGCTGCGCATCGTCAATATCGTGCTTTAGCCACGCGCGGGAGGCATCGCCAAACAGCGTGCGCCCCACGGCGAAGCCTTTCACTACCGTCTGCCCCGCTGCGGCTTTGAAGTCGGCGCGCAGCTGTTCCGCCGGAGCGTCTAGGCCGAGGATCACCACCCCGCGGCAGTGCGGGTCCCGGCGTTCGATAATCTCGCTCAGCGCCGTCCAGCCGTCGGCGGAGAGCGGCGGCAGCTTCCACCAGTCGGGATAAATGCCGAGGTTGTAGAAGCGGGAGATGGCGCGCAGGTAGAGCTCATCGCTGCGCGGCATGCTGGCGGGCAGGATCACCTCCAGCAGCAGCTCGTGCCCGGACCGGCAGCAGGCGTGGTACACCTCGGCGATTTTCTGCTCCTGCTCCAGGCGCAGGCCGTGGGCATCTTCCGGGTGGAAAAAGACCAGGCACTTCACCACGTGCTCCTGCGGCCAGCTGATAAGCTGGGTGCCGATGTTGCCGTGCTCCATCTCCAGCGGCCGGGAACCCGGCAGCTCGATGGGACGACCAATCCACCACCCTTCCCCGGTGATGGCGTTCAGCGCGTCCTGACCAAAGGTGCCGTCGCACAGAAGACCGGCTTTGCCCTCCAGCCCGGCGCGGCTCGCCGCCTCGCGGCTGGCCTGCAGGATCAGCTGCTTCAGCGCCGGAATGCGCTTAAGCGACGCGCCGCACTGCATCGCCATATCCTCAAGCTGGCTGCGGTGGTCGAAGGCCATCACGCACAGCTCCGGCCATTCGCGGCGGCGAGTGGTCACCCGGTGGAGATGGTTAAGACGCGGGTCGAGATCCGGGCGCGGCACGTTCGCGGCGCGGGAAAGATAGTCATCCAGCTCGATTTTGCTCGGCATCGCCGGGGCGCAGCCGTGGCGCGAAACCACCAGCGCGCCGCAGGCGTTGGCGTAGCGGCACGCCTGCTCCCAGCCTTCGTCGTTCAGGTAGCCGCGCAGCAGGCCGGACATAAATGCGTCCCCCGCCCCGAGGACGTTCAGCACCTCCACGCGCACGCCGGTCACCGTCAGGCCGTCGTCCAGCCGGGACGGAATAGCGTCGGTATAGACCGAGCAGCCGAGCGCGCCGCGTTTGCAGACCAGCGCAGCGTCACTGACGGCGCGCACCTGCTCCAGCGCCTGGAGGGTATCCGTGCTGCCGCCCGCAATGTGAAACTCCTCTTCGGTGCCGACAATGACGTCGAAGAGGTGCAGAACCTCCTGCAGCTCGCGGGTGACCTTATCGGCGGCGATAAAGCGCGTTTCGCCGTCGCCTAAGGCGGTGAGCCCCCACAGCACCGGACGATAGTCGATGTCCAGCACCGTGCGCACGCCGTGACGGCGGGCATAGCCCAGCGCCGTCAGCACCGCCTCGCGGGTCTGCGGATGAGAAAGGTGAGTCCCGGTGATGGCAAGACAACGTGCGGAGGCAATGTAGCTTTCGTCCACATCGCTGGCGGTAATCGCCATATCCGCGCAGTTATCGCGATAAAAAATCAGTGGAAAGGTGTCCCGGTCTTTAATGCCGAGGAGCACCAGCGCCGTAAGGCGTTGTTTATCGGTAATCAGATGGCTGGTATCGCAGCCCACCTGGTTGAGCTCTTCCCGCAGGAAGCGGCCCATATGTTCATCGCCGACGCGCGCCAGCATCGACGAACGTAAACCCTGACGCGCGGTGCCATACGCCACGTTGCCCGACGACCCGCCGAGGTATTTGGCGAAGCTCGATACATCCTCCAGACGCGCACCAATCTGCTGACTGTAGAGGTCTACCGCCACGCGGCCCATGCATATCACATCAAACTGCTTTTCCACGTTGATACCTCATCAGACAATGTCGTTCACGTTCAGCCAGCGGCCTTCCCGGTGCGAGAGCGCAATCGCGTCCAGCACGCGCGACACCTTCCAGCCCTCTTCGAAGTCCGGCCACATCGGCGCGTCAGCGGCTATCCCGTCCACCAGGTCGCGCACCTCCACCGTTTTTTGATCGTTAAAGCCAATCCCGTGTCCCGCGCCCATGCAGAACGCGGCGTAGTCCGGGTGCGCCGGGCCGACGAGCAGCGTGCGGAACCCCTGGCGGTTCACCGGATCGTCATGCAGATAAAGCTTCAGCTCCGCCATGCGCTCCTGGGTGAAGCTGATGGCGCCTTTCGTTCCGGTGATGACGTACGACAGCCCCATCTTGCGGCCGCAGGCAACGCGGGAGGTTTCAATAACCCCTTGCGCGCCGCCCGCAAAGCGCACCATCGCGTGAGCCTGATCCTCGTTTTCGACGGCGATCATCTCCGACGATCCGGCCTTCGCCGGGCGCGCCGGGACCACGATCTTCAGATCGCCGCAGACCTGCTCGATCTCCCCGACCAGATACTGGACCATGTTGACGATATGCGCCGCGAGGTCGCCCAGCGCCCCCAGCCCGGCGGTCTCTTTGAAGCAGTGCCAGTGAATGGGCGAGAGCGGGTCGGCCATATAGTCTTCGTTGTGGGTGCCGTAGAAGTGGATCACCTCGCCAATTTCGCCTCGCGCGATAATCTCCTTCGCCAGCTGCGCCGTCGGGTTCTTCATGTAGTTGAACCCCACCAGCGTTTTCACTCCTGCCCGCTGTGCAGCCTCAACCATTTCACGCGCGTCGTGGGCGTTCAGCGCCAGCGGCTTTTCCGAGTACACATGCTTGCCGTGGCGGATCGCCTCCAGCGCCATCTCCTTATGCAGATGGTTGGGTGAACAAATATCCACCACGTCAATGGCCGGGTCGGCCACCAGCGCCCGCCAATCCCCGGTGGAGCGGTTGAAGCCAAACGCCTGCGCGCGCGCTGCCGCCAGCTCCGGCGTGACTTCCGCCACCATCTCGCGCACCAGCCTGCCGCGCAGGTTGAAGACCGTCGGGGCCTGGGCATAGGCAATGGCGTGCGCCTTGCCGATATACCCGGTGCCAATTAATCCAATACGAACCTCTTTCATCGTGATCCTCACAGTGCGCCGCGACGGCTTTTGGCATAGGTATCGAATGCCACCGCCAGAACGATAATTAATCCGGTGATAATCTGCTGGTAGTAGGCCGAGACGTTCATCAGCACCAGGCCGTTAATCAGAATGCCCATGATGATGGAGCCGATAATGGTGCCGCCGATGCGCCCGTAGCCGCCCATCAGCGAGGTGCCGCCGATCACCACCGAGGCGATGACGCGCAGCTCAAAGGAGATCCCGGCCACCGCCTCGGCGCTCCCCAGACGCGCGCTCAGAATGAAGCCCGCCAGCCCCGCCAGACAGCCGATCAGCACGTAGACGCTGACCAGCACGCGCTTGACGTTGACCCCCGCCAGGCGCGCCGCCTCCGGGTTGCCGCCGATGGCGTAGACGAAGCGGCCCCAGCGGGTTTTATGCAGCGCCAGATAGCCGCCGACGGCGACGATGGCGAAGATCCAGATAGGAATAGAGATGCCGAGCAGCTCCCCGCGCCCCCACCAGCGGTAGCCAGGGTCGAAACCGGCAATCGGCGCACCGTCGTTAATCACCAGCGTCAGGCCGCGCCAGATGGTCATCCCGCCGAGGGTAACGATGAACGGTGGCAGGCGCAGGCGGGTGACGCCCAGACCGTGCAGAAAGCCAATCGCCGTACCCATCGCCAGACAAATCCCCAGCCCGATCAGCCAGCTCATGCCGCCCCAGGCGTTCGGGTCGACGGTGGTGAAGTTATCGCCTTTGATCACGTACGCCGCGGTCATGGCGCACACCGCCAGAATGGAGCCCACGGAGAGGTCGATCCCGGCGGTGAGAATGACGAAGGTCATCCCCACGGCCATGATCCCGTAGATGGACACTTCGGTCAGGATGTTGAAAATATTGCGTTCAGAGAAAAAGTTGCTGTTCTGCGACTGGAAGAAGATCAGCAGCAGGATCATGAAAATCAGCACCCCGAAGCGCTCGAAGAAGGCGATGGGATCGATGCGTCCGGCGCGTTTGACCGGGGCCTGCGTTTTAGAAATCATCTGCGTCATGAGAAACTCCGTTATGCCGCGTTCAGGGCGTTGTGGTTGATGGCCATCATCGTCATCAGCCGTTCTTCGTTAGCGTCGTCGCCGTGGATTTCGCCGGTCACCCGGCCTTCGCTGAGGGTGATGATCCGGTCAGACACCGCCATCACCTCAGGCAGATCGGAGGAGATCACGATCACCGCCACGCCCTTTTTCGCCATGTCAAACAGCACCTGGTGCACTTCCGATTTGGTCCCCACGTCGATGCCGCGCGTCGGCTCATCGACGATCAGCACCCGCGGGTTGAGCGCCATGCAGCGCGCGAGGATCACCTTTTGCTGGTTGCCGCCGGAGAGCTTGCGCACCTCCTGCGCGCTGTTGACCATTTTGATCTGCAGCGCCTTGCGGTAGGACTCAATCAGATCGTCCTCTTTGCGGGTGTTCACGAACCAGCGCCACTGCAGCAGCGAGGAGAGACAGGAGAGCGACAGGTTGTCGCGAATCGACAGCCCCAGCACCGCCCCCTCTTTTTTGCGGTCTTCCGGCACCAGCGCCACGCCCTGATCGAGGGCATACAGCGGGTCGCGCGGCTGGTACGGCACGCCGTCCAGCTCAAAGCTCCCTGAGGTAAAGACGTCTGCGCCAAACAGGCAGCGGGCCACTTCGGTACGTCCCGCGCCCACCAGCCCGGCAATGCCTAAGACTTCCCCGGCGTGGACGTGGAAGCTGATGTCGTGCAGGGCGATGCCGTGCGGATCCAGCGGCGGCTTTTCGCGGCTCAGCCCCTTCACCGCCAGGCGGACGGGTTTGTCTTCATGATGGGTTTCGCTGGCGGGGCGACGGTTAAAGGCTACGTCGCGCCCGACCATCAGGCGGATCAGCTGTTCGACGTTGGTCTCCACCACCGCGCCGGTGCCCGTGAAGCGGCCGTCCTGGAAAACAGTGAAGCGGTCGCAGAGCTGGAAAACTTCGTGCAGACGGTGGGTAACGTAAATAATGCTCACGCCGCGGTTTTTAAGCTCCCGCACCACGCGGTGCAGGCTTTCCACCTCGCTGTCGCTCAGCGCGGCGGAAGGTTCGTCCATAATGATTAACCGGGCGTTGAGGGTCAGCGCCCGGGCGATCTCCACCATCTGCTGCTGGGCGACGCTCAGGCGGGCGACCGGCGTGGTCGGCGCAACGTTCAGCTGGAGGTAATCGAGAATGACCTGCGCCTCCTGGTTGACCGCCCTTTCGTCGACGATCAGGTTACGCCTGCGCGGCTCGCGACCGAGAAACATGTTTTCCGCGACGGTCATGTTGGGCAGCAGGTTGAATTCCTGATAGATGGTGATAATGCCCTTGTTCTGGCGCGCCACCGGGGAGTCGTCCACCGGCAGCGTTTCGCCGTTGAACCAGATATCCCCGCGCGTTTGCGGCTGCGCGCCCGCGAGCGCCTTCAGCAGCGTGGATTTTCCCGCCCCGTTTTCCCCCAGCAGGGCGTGAATTTCGCCGCTGCCGACGGTCAGCTGAGCGCTGCTCAGCGCCCAGACGCCGGAAAAGCTTTTTGCCAGGTCGGTCACTTTCAGTAAGGGTTGCGACATCAGTCTGCTCCTCCTCATGATGAGCCGCCAGAGGCGGCTCGGGACATATTAGTTACCGGCCTCACCGATACGCTCAGCCTGCTGCAGGTTCTCTTTGGTGATCAGCGTCGGCGGGTAGTCGGCCCCGGTGATGGCTTTCTTCTCGCGCACGTTGGCCACCAGCTGGCTCATCGCCGTCTGCACCGCAAAGCCCGGGCGCTGATCCGCCGTTACCGCCAGCCAGCCGTCGCGCACGCGGGCCAGCGCTTCCGGCACCGCATCGAAGCCGGTCACGAGGATTTCGCCCGGCTTCACGCCCTGGCTCTGCAGCGCTTCAATCGCGCCCAGCGCCATATCGTCGTTGGCGGAGAGGATCACCTGCGGACGTTTCGGCAGCGAAGGCAGAACGCTTTCAACGATGCGCATTCCTTCAGAACGCATCCAGTTGCCGGTCTGATCGGCGACGATCTTGTACTTATCCCCGCCCGCCTTCAGGCTGTCGCGGATCCCTTTGGTGCGTTCAATGTTGGAAGAGGAGCCCGGCTGGCCGGTGAGGAGAATAATGTCCGCGCCGTTGGGGAATTTGGTTTTGACGAAGTCGCCAATCGCCTGGCCGCCCTTGTAGTTGTTGGCGCCGAAGTGCGGCACTTTTTTCTGGCTGTCGACGGATCGGTCAAGGGTGACGATCGGCAGCTTGGCATCCTGAATTTCATCCACCGCGCTGGAGACCGCGTTGACGTCATTCGGGGAGACGATAAAGCCCTGCGCCCCGCGGGTGATGGCGTTTTCCAGGTCAGCTACCTGCTTCGGCGAGCTGCCCTGTCCGTCCAGCACCTGAAGCTTCACGCCCATCTCTTTTGCGGCTTTCACCGCCGTGCGCTGCATGTGAACTTCAAACGGCATGGCCAGGTTTGGCGTACTGAAAACAATTTGCTCGTTTTCGGCGAGGGCGGCCCCGGACGTCATGGCGATGAGGGCGGCTACGATCAGTTTTTTCATTATTATGTCTCTCTGTGTAGGGTTGTTGTGTTTAGAGGACGATCTCGCGCTGGCTGCGCAGTGACTCCAGCGCTTTATCCGCAAGGTACAGCGCACGTTCACCATCATCGCCGCTGCAGTCAGGCACCGCTTCGCCGCGCAGGACCGCAACAAAGTGTTCCCATTCCGCGGCGTAAGCGGATTTGTAGCGCTGCAGGAAGAAGTGTTCCGGCAGCGCGCTGGTGCAGCCCTGTTTGCCGTAGTGCTGCACCTGGTTTTCCAGAATGTTACCTGCGCACAGCAGCCCCTCGGAGCCGTGCAGCTCCAGGCGCTGGTCGTAGCCGTAAGATGAACGGCGGCTGTTGACGATGGTCGCCATCGCGCCGGAGGCGTATTTCAGAACGATAAACGCGGTATCGATATCCCCCGCCTCGCCAATCGCCGGATCCACCAGGTTGCTGCCCTGGGCATACACCGACACCGGCTCTTCGCCCATGATGAAGCGGGCCATGTCAAAGTCATGAATGGTCATATCGCGGAACATGCCGCCGGAGACGCGCACGTACTCCGCAGGCGGCGGAGACGGGTCGCGGGAGATGATGAGCAGCGATTCCGGTTTGCCGATGCGCCCGGCCTGCGCGTCGGTTTTCACGCGGCGAAACTGCGGGTCAAAGCGGCGGTTAAAGCCGATGAACAGCGGCACGTCGTACTCATTGACCACCTTCAGGCAGTCGCGCACGCGGGCGAGGTCAAGGTGTACCGGCTTTTCGCAGAAGATGGCCTTGCCGTGGCGGGCGGCCATTTCAATCAGATCCGCGTGGGTATCGGTGGCGGAGGCGATCAGCACGGCGTGAACGTTAGGGTCGGTCATCGCCTCGTTCAGGCTCTGCTGGCGGGCCTGATACTGCGCGGCGAGACGGGTGGCAAATTCCTGATTCGGGTCAACCACGGACCAGAGCGTGGTCGCGCCGTGGCTGGCGATGTTAGCTGCATGTACCTGGCCGATTCGGCCAGCGCCCAGTAAAGCAATGTTAAACATAACGGCTCCCGGTGTTGGTGAATGCTGTGAACTAACGACTCTATAAATAAAACATTTATTTCATTTTTATAAATAGTGAAAATTATGTTTTTGAGTGCGGGTTAACACTTTTGAGATGAATGAGATAAATTTTGTTATCAAACTCACAACATGGAAGGACGTGCGGCAACTCCCCTCACCCCGGCCCTCTCCCCAATGGGGCGAGGGAGAAAAGCGCGCACCAAACTATCCCCTCTCCCCTTTGGGGAGAGGGTTAGGGTGAGGGGAAAATGAAATGAAAATTTCGTTACGAAGAGAAAACTCAATACTGGCGGGCTTTTTTCACCTGCGCCTGCGTTTGCTCAGCGGCCTCACGCACGGCAGAAGACGCCGCCACCTGCGCATCACCGGTTCGCCACCAGGAGGCGTAGTCGTGGGTCATGGTCTTCGGCAATACCTTGATGTCCAGCAGCGTCGGGCCGGGATGCGCCCGCGACGCCTCCAGCGCCGCCAGCAGGCTTTGCTCATCGTTCACCCGCCACGCGCGGCAGCCGTAGCTCTCCGCGTTTTGCGCAAAGTCGACCTTCACCAGCGGCCCGTCGAGACGCCCGGTTTCCGGGTTGCGGTGGCGGTTTTCGGTGCCAAAGCTGCCCATGCCGTGCCCCATCTGCAGGTTATTAATGCAGCCGAAGCTGGCGTTATCAAACAGCAGAACGGTGACCTTAATGCCCTCCTGAACGGCGGTTTGCAGCTCGGAGTGCAGCATCATGTAGGAGCCATCCCCCACCATGGCGTACACCGGCAGTTCGGGTCTGGCGAGCTTCGCGCCGATGGCCGCCGCAATCTCGTAGCCCATGCAGGAGTAGCCGTACTCCAGGTGATAGCTGTCCGGCGTTTTGACCTGCCAGAGGCGCTGTAAATCCCCCGGCAGCGAACCGGCCGCGCCCACCACAACGGCGTTATCTTCAACATGCTGGTTGATCAGCCCCAGCACCCGCGTCTGGGTCAGGCGGGTGTTGAGCGTCTCGCCGTATTCCGCCAGCAGCGCATCCAGGTGCCCCGCCACTTCGGGCGCGTCGTCAGGACGCCACTGGCGATCCCACAGGCGGCGGCACTCGTCGCGCCAGGCGGACTTCGCCTCGGCTATCGCCTCTCCCCAGCCGCTGCGGTAATCCCCGAGCGCGTGGGTCAATGCCTGGAGCCCGGTTTGGGCATCGGCAATCAGCGCGGTCGCGTCCAGCTTCAGGGCGTCAAACTCGGCCACGTTCAGCAGCAGGAATTCGACGTCCGGGTGGGAAAAGAGCGCCTTGGAGCCGGTGGTAAAATCGGTCAGGCGCGTGCCGACGCCGATCACTAAATCCGCCTGCGGTGCGAGCTGGTTGGCGGCCATTCCCCCCGTCACTCCTACGCCGCCCAGGTTAAGTGGGTGGTCACTTACCAGCGCCCCCTTTCCGGCCTGGGTTTCGGCAAACGGCAGCCGCAGCGTCTCGACAAATTCGCGAAACGCCTCATGCGCGCCGGAATAGCGCACGCCGCCGCCGCACACCACCAGCGGACGACACTTGCGGGCGATCAGCGCCCGCGCCTGCGCCAGACGCTGCGGATCGGGCGGACGGCGCTCAATGTGGTGCACGCGACGCGCGAAGAAGCTCAGCGGGTAGTCCCAGGCCTCTCCCTGCACGTCCTGCGGCAGGCAAATGGTCACCGCGCCGGTATTGGCGGGGTCAGTAAGCGTTCGCATCGCGCTTAGCATGGCACTCATCAGCTGCTCGGGACGGTTGATGCGGTCCCAGTAGCGGGAGACCGGACGGAAGCAGTCGTTGGTGCTGATGCTGAGATCGTGATACTGCTCGATCTGCTGCAGCACCGGGTCCGGCTGGCGGCTGGCGTAGATATCGCCCGGCAGCAGCAGGAGCGGGATGCGGTTCGCCGTGGCGGTGGCCGCCGCCGTGACCATATTGGCGGCGCCCGGCCCGACGGAGGAGGTGACGGCAAAAATGCGCTGACGGCGGTGCTGTTTGGCGAATCCCGTCGCCATATGGGCGATACCCTGCTCGTTGCAGCCCTGCATCACCTGCAGATGGCCCGGGTCCTGCTCCAGCGCCTGGCCGATACCGAGCACGTTGCCGTGCCCAAAGATGGTCGCCACGCCCTCCACGAAGGGCGTTTCGTCACCGTCCACGCTGACGTACTGTTGATTAAGGAACCGGACCAGCGCCTGGGCCATGGTCATACGTTCGGTTTGCATAAAACCTCCTGTCAGCCCAGCGTTGGCATAGAGAACGCAGCGCCTGTCTCCTGCTGCATTTCCGGCCAGCGCGCGGTGATGGTTTTCATTCGGGTGTAGAAGCGCACGCCGTCGCTGCCGTGAACGTTGAGCGCGCCAAAGATGGAACGCTTCCAGCCGCCGAAGCTGTGGAATGCCATTGGCACCGGGATCGGCACGTTGACCCCCACCATGCCCGCCTGCACCTCTTCGCAGAAGCGGCGCGCGCAGCCGCCGTCACGGGTGAAGATCGCCGAACCATTACCATATTCATGGCGGTTAATCAGATCCACCGCGCTGGCGTAATCTGCTACGCGCACCACAGAAAGCACCGGGCCAAAAATCTCTTCTTTATAGATGGTCATCTCCGGGGTGACGTTATCGAACAGCGTCGGCCCGACGAAGTAGCCCTGCTCGTGCCCCTTCACGCTGAAGCCGCGACCGTCCACGCGAAGTTTCGCTCCCTGCGCTTCCCCGCTATCGATGTAGCCCAGCACCTTGCTGCGGTGCACGGAGGAGATGAGCGGCCCCATTTCGTTTTCCGGCGACTGGTCCAGGCCCGGCCCCACGCGCAGCGCGGCAATCTGTTTCTCCAGCCGGGCGCAGAGGTCATCGGCAGTTTTATCCCCCACCGCCAGCACCACCGAGAGCGCCATGCAGCGTTCGCCCGCCGCGCCGTAGGCCGCGCCCATGATGGCGTTGGTCGCCATCTCCATGTCGGCATCCGGCATGAGAATGCAGTGGTTTTTCGCGCCGCCCAGCGCCTGGCAGCGCTTACCGTGGGCGGACGCGGTCTGGTAAATGTATTCCGCAATCGGCGTGGAGCCGACAAAGCTCACCGCCTGCACGCGCGGGTCGGTCAGGAGCACGTCAACGGACTCCTTATCGCCCTGCACCACGTTGAACACGCCGTCCGGCAGGCCGGCCTCTTTCAGCAGCTGCGCCAGCGCCAGCGCGAGAGAAGGATCTTTTTCCGACGGCTTCAGCACGAAGGTGTTGCCGGTCGCCAGCGCAATCGGGAACATCCACATCGGTACCATCGCCGGGAAGTTAAACGGCGTGATCCCGGCACAGACGCCGAGCGGCTGCATCAGCGAGTGGCTGTCGACGCCCGTGCCGACGTTCGCAGAGTGTTCACCCTTTTGCAGATGTGGGATGCCGCAGGCAAACTCCACCACTTCCAGGCCGCGGGTCAGTTCGCCCACCGCGTCGGAGAAGACCTTGCCGTGCTCTTCGCTGATGATGCGGGCCAGTCGCTCCATATTCTCTTCCAGCAGCGCCTTGAAGCGGAACATCACGCGCGCGCGCTTAAGCGGAGCATGGCGCGCCCATGCCGGAAACGCCTGCTGCGCGGCGGCAATCGCCTGCTCCGTTTCCTGCGCCGTACTCATCACCACCTGGCGGATCTGCTCGCCGGTGGCCGGGTTGAAGATCGCCTGAACGCGCTGGCCTGAACCGGTGACACATTCGCCGTGAATAAAATTCGCTACCGTCTCCATCCTTAACCTCTCGCTGTTGATACGTGACTGTTAACTGAACACTGTGTACTGAACACTATATATGAAACAAATATTCCATTTTAAGTTGAAATAAAATAAATGATGATTATTGTGATCAAGGATGGATTTTTATGTTAACAGCCAACAACACTGACGCAGCGTGCGCTATTAAGGGATTTCGGGCGAGGAAATGACTGAAGTTTCTGTTTCATTTTTGCTGCCAGATGGATGGCCGACATTTAAAAGACGCGGTTTTGCGTTTAGAATCATAAGACTGTATTTGGGGGATAACATGACGACAGCAACCAGCCTGAACGAACTGCAGCAGCAAATCCGCGATCGCTACGATAGCCTGAGCAAGAGGCTGCAGCAGGTCTCCCGCTACGTGCTGGATAACACCAACAGCGTGGCCTTTGACACGGTTGCCGTCATTGCCGAGCGCGCCGACGTGCCGCCCTCGACGCTGATCCGCTTTGCCAACGCCTTTGACTTCACCGGCTTCAACGAAATGAAACAGCTGTTTCGCATGAACCTGGTGGAGGAGACAGCCAGCTACAGCGACCGCGCCCGGCTGTTCCGCGAGATGGAGAGCGAGGCCGTGCCGGAAACGCCGCTCGATATTCTGCAGGAGTTCGCCCGCTCGAACGCGCAGGCGCTGCAGCAGCTGGCCGCCCGCGCCGAGCCGGAAATGCTGGAGCGCGCGGTGCAGCTATTGGCCGACGCCGACACCATCTACATCGCCGGACTGCGCCGCTCCTTTAGCGTCGCGGCCTACCTCACCTACGCCCTGAGCCATCTGGAGTGCCGCCCTATCCTGCTCGACGGGATGGGCGGCATGCTGCGCGAGCAGATTAGCCGCATTAAGGCGCACGACATCGTGGTGTCGATCAGCTTCTCGCCGTACGCGGAAGAGACGGTGATGGTCAGCGAAACCGCCGCCAGCGTCGGCGCGCGGCAGATCGTGATTACGGACAGCCAGATAAGCCCCCTGGCGACGTTCAGCGATCTCTGCTTTGTGGTGAAAGAGGCGCAGGTGGACGCGTTTCGCTCCCAGTCGGCAACGCTGTGCCTGGTGCAGTCGCTGGTGGTGGCGCTGGCGTATCGGTTGGGAGAGGGGAAGTAAGGCAATAAAAAAACCCCCTGCACAGGCAGAGGGTTTTGGTGTTAATTCAGCGGGTAATTATTCCCACACAATTACCAATAACAATAAAAAAAACATTATAAAACAACACAATGGTAATCACACACTACTCAACACCATGAAAAATACCCTTGTAGAAATGCATGGCAGCAAGGATAGCATTGTAACGGAGTGTAATCGGGTTTATGGTCAACGCATAGTGTCACGCATCCGCCAACCACGGGAACTCGCATTCAAGGCCTAATGTCCGGGCCAGTCTGATTGCGGTTTTTAAGATTGTTCCACCAGAAGGAAGATATGCGGCGATTCGAGTCGTTTGCGAATGTCGGCTTACTGGAAGTCATTCTATGCAACAGTCACCGGACGTTCGTACACTTCACGTTTGCCGCAATAGAGGTGCATTAAAGCTAACCTTACCTGATACAGCCCTGTGCTAATTGCGTGGCAACAAGCTTGGCCCATTTACATTTATCAAATGACGTCGTACGGCACACATAACATAATATGTCAGCCACTGTTCGATGACTCAACAATTCTGAAAAAGGGAGGCGCATGAATCGCCATTTCAAAAGGGACTTTGACGACCGTGTCAAATTGCCACAAAGTGTATTTGGGCGGGTAGACCATGTCGTTACGTCAGGGCCTCCGGCCAACATTGTGCTAATTGCAGTTGATGCAATTGACGTCAAGTGGCTGAACGACCAGGCAAAACAAGACCCGCGATTTGACATCAATAGTCCTATAAAAGCAGCTGGGGCTTGGAAGAGCCAAGGCTTCCCAACACCCGGAACTCCGAGCATCTTTGAAAGCGCCCCACTATTTCGCATTGAAGTAGAATTAGATGCCAGAACAAATCCATTTGAACTGCCATTCTTGCCTGACTATGACGGACTAAATACGAACAAGGGTACGCAGGCTTTAGAGGGCGCATGGTTTAAGTTCGAGGTGTCTGCAACCCACCGTAAAGGGTTCACGCCTGCGCTAATCTATCCAGGCTTGTTCGCCACGCCAATTTCTGCGTTTGTTCAGGGAACAATGCCGACACCTGTTCGCGCCAATGCTCTGGCAGGAATATTTTCGTTGCAGCATTTCCCAAAAATATCAGAAGATTGTCTTCAAGCTACTCTCAACGAAACTCGCGCAGACAAGCTCGCTGTCTACGGTGTCGGACAGGGAAACGCAAACGCTTTACTCAATGCGAATTCACCCATCACTTGTCATCCGCTGCCGTCGCTATACTTTGACCTTGGTGCTGGGGTATATCGTAACAAGCACACAACGCCGACTCCCCTGCTTTTCTGCTTTACACTCTGCCCGCCAATTATACTGTCACACTGGGATGCAGATCATTGGGCTGGAGCGTACGCGACTGGAGTCAGTACTCCTCCAACCTACCCCGCACTTCTGCGCACATGGATTGCGCCACTACAAACCGTCGGACCACTGCACATTGCCTTTGCAAATGACATAATTGCCCAAGGTGGCAAACTATACATCTACAACCCGCCCCCGGGAAAGATTAATAAGGTCGTACTCTCTAAGAGGACTGAACTCCGATTGGCGCTCGGAACCGGGAATGGCAGAAACGACACTGGAATTGTTGCGGTAGTGGAGAACAGAAATCTAAGTCCTAGTAGAACCTGGCTTCTAACTGGCGACTGCAACTATACGCACATCGAGCCCTCATTAGCACCTAAAAACCCTATAGCTGTGGTAGTCCCTCATCATGGAGCAAACCTAAATGGAGGAACCGCTGCACCAAAACCATTCCGCGGTGTAAACGAGTACTGCCGCCTGCTCTATTCGTTCGGCCCCGACAATGCACACGGGGCAACAGGTGTCCGCCACCCGACGCTCAACACGGCGACACTAAATATAGGGGCTGGGTGGGATCATGGAGCATGGCACTTACCCGCTCCGGCTGATAAGGACCCTAACTCCGTCGATGACGTCAGAGCGACCGCACGACATACTGTTGCTGGAGCCGCCGGCGCAAATCTTGGTAGTATCCTGGTGGGCTGGAACGGCCTTCCCGCATTATTCAAGCCCCCATGCGGTGGTGGTATAAGCATCCAGTGCACCACAACACCAGTACTGAGCTAGAGGCAGCCCGAATTTGTGTGTCTATCGACGTACACGGTCTGGAATCTTGCTTGCTTCTCTGAGTGTAAATTGCATATACGGAGTAGTGGGTGCAGGTCAGGAGTTCACTTGCCGTGCACTGGATCAATGTGCCTTTGAGTGTGGTGTTGAGTTGCGCTTAATCCAGCCGGGCAAGCCAACGCAGAACGAATTTGTTGAGAGCTTTAACGGACGATTTCGCGATGAATGTCTGAATTAGCGCTGGTTCAGCGATATGGGAAATCATTAATGACTGGTAGCGGGATTATAACGAGTGCCGTCCACATTCAATACTGAATTATCAGACGCCATCAGAGTTTGCAGCACGGTGGCGAAATGGAAAATGTTAAGGTAAACAAACTGCCCCTACTAACTGACGATTGTGTCTAATACTAGGGGCAGATCAATCAGTCCCACAACGATCCCTGGCGGATTTTTACCACTCTAGTCTTTTGAACAATTCCCTTGATGTATAAATGTTAAGCAAAGTATAATTACTGGACGTGGAAAAATAATTGATATGCTATGGATACAATGAATATTGGATTAACTGAAGTATTATCATTTGCTGCATTAATTGTATCGGTATTCAGTATGCTGTATGCAAAAAAGCAAAGTGATTTTGCAAAGAGAAATCATTTTAATGATTATCGCTCTCATTTATCTCAATCTCATCTGGCATATAGAAAAGCACTAATTAAAACACAAAACAAACATAAAAATGATCTTCTTGAATTAAGTAGACTTGCTGGGGAAACATTAGTAAAAATAGTTAACCATTTCGACCGATATGACACCAATCAACATGCAGAGAGATATCTAAGACATTTACTGCATGAAAGTTCAGAAATGGTTTTCCGTACATTCCAGGGGCAACTTGCCTGGCAAACTGCAGAAAACATATCACATAGATTTCACCAAATATCTTTTATTGAGGATAATCTCAATCCAGTTAAAAATATATTTGGAGATTGCTCTTTCAGGGAGGAAATCAATTTAAAGTATCATTTAGAACCAAATGCATATCTAGAGGCGGATTTAGTGAATGATACTTATTTTTGCAATCTGGTTCTAGAGATGAAAGCAAGACTTGATGAATCTAAACTAAAAGAGTTGATGAGCAACGTTCAAAAAGAAATTATTAACTTCAATACGTTGCACAACAATCTAAAAGCCAATCTTTCCATAAGTGCTAATTACCTTGACGATTTAATCCATCAGGGAAATAAAGAGCACTTCAAACTGAGAGAATCCCCACAACTTTACTCTGAAATGAAAAGAACAAAAACACAATTGAGAACATTAGGTTATATAAACATGCCTGAGGGCTTAGATAAGTCTTTAAGTGGGAAGGTTTATTTCTCAATATCCAAAAGTATCCATTTATGTGCTCTCCTTCATGCAATACAATGTTTATATTCATGGGGCTGGGACTATGAATAATAAAGTATTCTTAATTTAATACGGGAATTTAAATCTTTCATATTATTAAAAAGAACACCAATAGATAAAATTTATTGGTGTTCTTTTATCAAGTCAGGCAATTAAAAAGTCACCCACTCACTCCCACTCAATCGTAGCCGGTGGCTTACCGCTGATGTCATATACGACTCGCGATATCCCATTGACTTCATTGATTATTCTGTTAGACACGCGGCCCAGGAAGTCATACGGCAGGTGCGCCCAGTGCGCGGTCATGAAGTCGATGGTTTCCACCGCACGCAGGGAAACAACCCAGTCGTACTTACGGCCATCGCCCATCACACCGACGGAGCGAACCGGCAGGAACACGGTGAAGGCCTGGCTCACTTTGTTGTACAGGTCAGCTTTGTGCAGCTCTTCGATGAAGATAGCGTCCGCGCGACGCAGCAGGTCGCAGTACTCTTTCTTCACTTCGCCCAGCACGCGCACGCCCAGACCCGGACCCGGGAACGGGTGACGGTAGAGCATGTCGTACGGCAGACCCAGTTCCAGACCGATCTTACGCACTTCGTCTTTGAACAGCTCGCGCAGCGGTTCAACCAGGCCCATCTTCATCTCTTTCGGCAGGCCGCCCACGTTGTGGTGAGATTTGATGACGTGTGCTTTACCGGTTGCGGAGGCCGCAGACTCGATCACGTCAGGGTAGATAGTGCCCTGCGCCAGCCACTTCACGTCTTCCAGCTTCAGCGCCTCTTCGTCGAATACTTCCACAAACACGCGGCCGATGATTTTACGTTTGGCTTCCGGATCGTTCTCGCCTTTCAGCGCATCCAGGAAGCGTTGCTCGCCTTCCACGTGAACGATGTTCAGACCGAAGTGGTCGCCGAACATGTCCATGACCTGCTGGGCTTCGTTCAGACGCAGCAGACCGTTGTCCACGAAGACGCAGGTCAGGTTTTTGCCGATGGCGCGGTGCAGCAGCATCGCGGTCACGGAGGAGTCCACGCCGCCGGAGAGGCCGAGGATCACTTTGTCATCGCCAACCTGCTGGCGGATACGCTCAACGGCGTCGTCGATGATTTTTGCCGGGGTCCACAGGGCTTCACACTGGCAGATGTCACGCACGAAGCGCTCCAGCATGCGCATACCCTGACGGGTGTGGGTCACTTCCGGGTGGAACTGCACGCCGTAGAAGCGTTTTTCTTCGTTCGCCATGATGGCAAACGGGCAGCTTTCTGTGCTGGCAACGGTCACGAAGTCAGACGGGATGGCGGTGACTTTGTCGCCGTGGCTCATCCACACGTCCAGCAGCGGTTTGCCGTCTGCGGTCAGGGAGTCTTCGATACCGCGCACCAGCGCGCTGTCGGTGACGACTTCTACCTGTGCGTAGCCAAACTCGCGCTCGTTAGAGCCTTCTACGTGGCCGCCCAGCTGCATTGCCATGGTCTGCATGCCGTAGCAAACGCCGAATACCGGCACGCCAGCTTCGAACACGTACTGCGGCGCGCGCGGGCTGTTCTCTTCGGTGGTACTTTCCGGGCCGCCGGACAGGATGATGCCGCTTGGATTGAATTCGCGAATCTGTGCTTCCGTGACATCCCACGCCCACAGCTCACAGTAAACGCCCAGTTCACGTACGCGACGCGCCACCAGCTGAGTGTACTGAGAACCGAAGTCCAGGATGAGAATGCGATGTTTATGAATGTTTTCCGTCATTGACGCTAATTCCGAGGCAAGTGAAACAAAAACAGAGCGCCCGGCAGAAGCCGGGCGCGGAAACTTATCAGGAGCCCAGACGGTAGTTCGGGGACTCTTTGGTGATCGTCACGTCGTGAACGTGGCTCTCCTGGATACCCGCACCGCTGATGCGTACGAATTCCGCTTTAGTACGCAGCAGGTCAATGGTACCACAGCCGGTCAGACCCATACAGGAGCGCAGGCCGCCCATCTGCTGGTGAATGATCTCTTTCAGACGGCCTTTATACGCTACGCGACCTTCGATACCTTCCGGCACCAGTTTGTCAGCGGCGTTATCGGTCTGGAAGTAACGGTCAGAGGAGCCTTTGGACATCGCGCCCAGGGAGCCCATACCGCGGTAAGATTTGTAAGAACGGCCCTGGTAGAGTTCGATTTCGCCCGGGGATTCTTCGGTACCGGCCAGCATGGAGCCTACCATTACGGCAGCTGCGCCCGCGGCGATCGCTTTGGCGATGTCGCCTGAGAAGCGGATACCGCCGTCAGCGATAACAGGAATACCGGTGCCTTCCAGCGCTTCAACCGCGTCAGACACGGCGGTGATCTGCGGAACGCCCACGCCGGTAACGATACGGGTAGTACAGATGGAGCCAGGGCCGATACCCACTTTCACCGCGCTGCAGCCAGCGTCAGCCAGCGCGCGAGCGCCTGCGCCAGTGGCCACGTTACCGCCGATGATCTGCAGATCAGGGTATTTGGCACGGGTGTCGCGAATACGTTGCAGAACGCCTTCGGAGTGGCCGTGCGAGGAGTCAATCAGCAGGACGTCAACGCCCGCAGCAACCAGCGCATCAACGCGCTCTTCGTTACCGGCGCCAGCGCCAACCGCAGCGCCGACGCGCAGACGGCCATGCTCGTCTTTACAGGCGTTAGGCTTACGTTCTGCTTTCTGGAAATCTTTAACGGTGATCATGCCGCGCAGGTGGAAGCTGCTGTCAACAACCAGCGCTTTTTCAACGCGTTTTTCGTGCATTTTTGCCAGCACCACGTCGCGGGTTTCACCTTCGCGAACGGTAACCAGACGCTCTTTTGGCGTCATGTAGACGCTGACAGGCTGGTTCAGGTCAGTCACGAAACGCACGTCACGACCGGTGATGATGCCAACCAGTTCGTTCTCTTCGGTCACCACCGGGTAACCGGCGAAACCGTTACGTTCGGTCAGGGCTTTCACTTCGTGCAGCGTGGTGGTTGGCAGAACGGTCTGTGGGTCAGACACGATGCCGGATTCATGTTTCTTCACACGGCGAACTTCTTCCGCCTGACGTTCGATAGACATGTTTTTGTGAATAAAGCCAATGCCACCTTCCTGTGCCAGGGCGATAGCCAGGCGCGCTTCAGTCACGGTGTCCATTGCCGCAGAGAGCATAGGAATGTTCAGGCGAATGGTTTTCGTCAACTGCGTGCTGAGATCGGCAGTATTCGGCAGAACAGTGGAGTGAGCGGGAACGAGGAGGACGTCGTCAAACGTCAGTGCTTCTTTAGCGATACGTAGCATGGGCAATATCTCTGACCTGGGTGGTTAAATATTGCCGTGGCATTATACAGAGCGTAACCGATTGCATCTACACTTTTTTATAAAAAAGCTTGCGATTGCCTCTCAGCAGGTTACTATCGACTGAATAACTTGCTGATTTAGAATTTGATCCCGCTCACATGTTATCCTCTCAATCCCCCTCAATTTATACCGTCAGCCGCCTGAATCAGACGGTGCGTTTGCTGCTTGAGCAGGAAATGGGGCAGGTCTGGATCAGCGGTGAGATCTCTAACTTCACGCAGCCGTCCTCCGGTCACTGGTACTTTACCTTAAAAGACGACACCGCCCAGGTGCGCTGCGCGATGTTCCGCAACAGCAACCGTCGCGTGACGTTTCGTCCTCAGCACGGCCAGCAGGTTCTGGTTCGCGCCAATATCACTCTGTATGAGCCGCGCGGCGATTATCAGATCATCGTCGAGAGCATGCAGCCTGCGGGCGAAGGCCTGCTGCAGCAGAAGTATGAACAGCTAAAAGCCCGGCTCTCTGCCGAGGGGCTGTTCGACCAGCAGTATAAAAAACCGCTGCCCTCCCCTGCCCACTGCGTTGGGGTGATCACCTCGAAAACCGGTGCGGCACTGCACGATATTTTGCACGTGCTGAAGCGTCGCGACCCTTCCCTGCCCGTCATCATCTACCCGACCGCCGTTCAGGGTGACGATGCGCCGGGCCAGATAGTTCGCGCCATTGAGCTGGCGAACGCCCGTCAGGAGTGCGACGTATTAATCGTCGGGCGCGGCGGCGGCTCGCTGGAAGACTTGTGGAGCTTTAACGACGAGCGCGTGGCGCGGGCAATCTTTGCAAGCCTTATCCCCGTGGTGAGCGCCGTCGGCCACGAAACTGACGTAACGATAGCCGATTTTGTCGCGGACCTGCGCGCGCCTACGCCGTCCGCGGCGGCGGAAGTGGTCAGCCGCAACCAGCTGGAGCTGCTGCGTCAGATTCAGAACGGCCAGCAGCGCCTTGAGATGGCGATGGACTACTTCCTTGCCAACCGTACCCGCCGCTTTACCCAGCTTCATCATCGTCTTCAGCAGCAGCACCCGCAGCTGCGTCTGGCGCGTCAGCAGACCGTGCTGGAGCGCCTGCGTCAGCGCATGAACGTTGCAGTGGACGCGCAGCTTAAGCGCGCGGTATCGCGCCAGCAGCGCGTGACGCAGCGCCTGAACCAGCAGAACCCGCAGCCGAAAATTTATCGCACGCAAACGCGGATCCAGCAGCTGGAGTATCGTCTGGCGGAGACAATCCGGGCGCGGCTGAGCGCCACCCGCGAGCGTTTTGGCAATGCGGTGACCCATCTTGAAGCGGTCAGCCCCCTCTCCACGCTGGCGCGCGGCTATAGCGTGACGACGGCGACGGACGGCAAAGTGCTGAAGCAGACCAAACAGGTGAATACCGGCGATGTGCTGACGACGCGTCTTTCAGACGGCTGGGTAGAAAGCGAAGTGAAATCAATTAAACCGGTGAAAAAGACGCGTCAGCGTAAAACCGGATAATTCCTCGCCGGTTACTTACTATACTGCTGCTATTCCCTTTTTTAATAAGGAGAGCAGCATGCCCCATCTTCATAGCGTTATTCCCCCTTATATTCTTCGTCGTATTATCGAAAGCGGTTCCGAGCCGCAGCAGCGCTGTGCCCGTCAGACCTTAACCCACGTCCAGACGCTGATGGCCCACATGCCCGGCAAACCCGCCGCGCCGCACGTGAATAAAGCCGGACAGCTGGAGCGCGATATTTACGACGCGAAGCATACCCAGGAGCTGCCGGGTACCCAGGTGCGTTACGAAGGCCAGCCATCGAACGGCGATGTGGCGGTGGATGAAGCCTACGATTATTTAGGTATTACCCATGATTTCTTCTGGAAAGAATATCAGCGCGATTCGCTCGATAATAAAGGGCTTATTTTGACCGGCACCGTTCACTATGGCCGGGAATATCAGAACGCCTTCTGGAACGGTCAGCAGATGGTATTTGGCGACGGCGACGGGGAAATATTTAACCGCTTTACCATCGCCATCGACGTGGTGGCGCACGAGCTGAGCCACGGCGTGACCGAGACCGAAGCCGGGCTTATCTATTTTGAACAGTCGGGCGCGCTGAACGAGTCTCTGTCGGACGTGTTTGGCTCGCTGGTTAAACAGTACCATCTGAAGCAAACCGCAGATAAGGCTGACTGGCTCATTGGTGAAGGGTTGCTGGCGAAAGGGATTAACGGCAAAGGGCTGCGCTCAATGTCTAAACCCGGCACCGCCTATGACGATCCCCTGCTCGGCAAAGACCCGCAGCCTGCGCACATGAAAGACTTCATTAAAACGCGCGAGGATAACGGCGGCGTGCACCTGAACTCCGGCATCCCCAACCGGGCATTTTATCTGGCCGCTACGGCGATCGGCGGCTACGCCTGGGAAAAAGCGGGTTATGCCTGGTACGACACGGTTTGCGATCGCAAACTGGCGCAGGATGCGGATTTTGAGGCCTTCGCAAAGCTGACGATCGCGCACGGAGAGAAACGCTCCGGCAGCGACGCTGGTGCGGCCATTAAACAAGCCTGGGAACAGGTGGGAGTGTTGTAAATGCAGGTTCCGGAACTGACGGATGACGCCGTGGTTGAGCTGGCCCGGGAAGGCGGCGTCGCTTTTATTCCCAAGCTGAGCGGACAGCGCACCATCGCGCTCTCCTCGCTCAATGAGGCCCAGCGCCAGCGCCTGGTGAGCATCCTGGAGCAGGCTTTTCCACGCGGTCAGCCGCCGGGGCAAGCCTCTTCACCCGGCAGCGGCGACCAGCGCTATTTCCGCATCCAGATTATCTGGACCGGGCAAAATCAGGCGCACTACGCCGATATCATCGTGCTGGTGCCCGAGCAGGAAGCCCCCGAGTCGCTGGTCGAGCTGTGGCAGAAAGGCGAAGGCTGCGTCTGCGATTAACCTTCGGCCCGAACAAACTCCACGCGTTTTTTAGAGATAAGACCGTGGCCGTTCTGGCAGAAATAGTCCACCGCACCGCAGGCTTTTAATACCTGGAGCGGCTGATGGCACTCCGGGCAGCGGGCTTCAAGCGCAATATCTTTATTACAGCTGTCGCAGTGCGCTACCCCGTTCTGGGACTCCAGCGGTGCCTGGCATTCCGGGCAGGTAATCGACATATTCTCTCCTGTTGGGTTTTACCGGGGCATAACGCCGCCCCGGCAAGACCGAGCTTTATGAGGCGTTAGCAGCCGGTTTAGTCTGCGCATTTTCCAGCATGCGGCGCACCGGAACAATAAGGACGATCAGTACCGCGGCACAAATCAGCAGCGCGATGGAGCAGCGAGCAAAGAGATCCGGCAGCATATCCAGCTGATCGGCCTTCACGTGACCGCCAATCAGGCCCGCCGCCAGGTTACCCAGCGCGCTGGCGCAGAACCACAGCCCCATCATCTGGCCGCGCATTCTTTCCGGCGCAAGCAGCGTCATGGTCGCCAGGCCAATCGGACTCAGGCACAGTTCGCCGAGCGTCAGCATCAGGATGCTGCCCACCAGCCAGAACGGCGACACGCCCGCTCCACCGCTGCTCAGCACGTTCTGTGCCGCCAGCATCATCAGGCCAAAGCCCGCCGCCGCGCACAAAATACCAATAACGAACTTGGTGATGCTGCTCGGGCGAATGTTTTTGCTCGCGAGCTTCGGCCATGCCCAGCTAAACACCGGAGCCAGCAGGATGATGAACAGGGCGTTGATTGACTGGAACCATACCGCCGGGATTTCAAAATCACCAATCATGCGGTTAGTGTAGTCGTTGGCAAACAGGTTGAACGAGGTTGGTTTCTGCTCAAACGCGGACCAGAAGAACGCCGCTGAAATCAGCAGAATAAAGCAGACCAACAGCCTGGCGCGCTCTTTACGGTTCAGCCCCGCAAAGACAAACAGATAAATAAAGTAGAGGGCTACGGACGCCGCAATCACGTAGACCAGCACGCTGGCTACCGCGACCGGGTTAATCACAATCACGCCCTGCGCAATCAGCGTCACGATCGTTGCCACGCCAGCCGCCAGCGCCAGCAGCCAAACGCCCACGCCGTTACGCTTCACCACCGGGCTGTTCCAGGTAGAGTCGAGGCCGACTTCGCCGTCATAGCGTTTCATTGCCGGAACGGCAAACACGCGGAAGATAATCAGCGCCACCAGCATCCCGATACCGCCTATACCAAAGCCCCAGTGCCAGCCGTGGGTTTTGATCAGCCAGCCGGAAATCAGCGGCGCGATAAACGAGCCCATGTTGATGCCCATATAGAACAGCGAGAAACCGCCGTCACGACGCGCGTCGCCTTTTTTATACAGGGTGCCGACCATCACCGAGATACAGGTTTTGAACAGCCCTGAGCCAAGCACGATGAACATCAGGCCGATAAAGAACAGGTTGTTTCCCATCACCGCAGAGAGCGCGATCGACAGGTGTCCGAGCGCAATCAGGATCGAACCGTACCAGACGGCTCTCTGCTGACCGAGCCAGTTATCCGCCAGCCAGCCGCCCGGCAGCGCGGCCAGGTACATGGTACCGGCAAAGATACCGACAATCGCCGAGGCGTTTTCACGCGCCAGGCCCATCCCACCGTCATAGACGGTGGCGGCCATAAACAGGATCAGTAACGGACGAATGCCGTAAAATGAGAAACGCTCCCACATCTCGGTGAAGAACAGGGAACCGAGCGGATACGGATGGCCGAAGAACGTTCGGCTCTCTTTTTGATTAACAGTGGATTGCATAATTCTCCCGAAAGGTATGTCGTCGTGCTTGTAAACACCAGCAGGTACGCCGGCCAGTTACGTATCTGGCCGATTTTTTACATGCGGCGAAAAGTTAGTTAACCATTTGATAACCAGGCGCTAGTTTTGTCTAGTACCGGACCCTGGACTTTAAGATGAAAATTCGACGATTGTCTACTTTCTTAGATTTAAACTTGGTTAAAAGTGAATAGTGATTGACTTCACACAGAGAAAACCGGCGGTATGATTGGACAAAAAAAAGCCCGCGATAAACGCGGGCTTTCGTGAAGCAGGTAAAGCTTATTTGCTTTTCTTAATGTGCTTAATCAAGCGCTTACGCTTACGCATCTGGTTTGGCGTCAGGGTGTTGCGCTTGTTGGCAAACGGGTTTTCCCCTTCCTTGAACTGGATACGGATAGGCGTGCCCATTACGTCCAGCGATTTACGGAAGTAGTTCATCAGATAGCGCTTGTAGGAATCCGGCAGGTCTTTCACCTGGTTGCCGTGAATTACTACGATTGGCGGGTTGTAACCACCGGCGTGGGCATATTTCAGCTTCACGCGACGGCCGCGCACCAGCGGCGGCTGATGGTCTTCAGCAGCCATATTCATGATGCGGGTCAGCATCGCGGTGCTCTGACGACGGGTGGAGCTGTCGTAAGCTTCACGCACGGATTCGAACAGGTTACCCACCCCGCTGCCGTGCAGCGCCGAGATAAAGTGCACGCGGGCGAAGTCGATAAAGCCCAGACGGAAGTCGAGAGTCTCTTTCACCTGCTCGCGCACTTCATTGCTCAGGCCATCCCACTTGTTGACCACGATAACCAGTGAGCGCCCACTATTGAGGATAAAGCCGAGCAGAGAGAGATCCTGATCGGAGATACCTTCGCGTGCGTCGATGACCAGCAGCACTACGTTGGCATCTTCGATCGCCTGCAGGGTTTTGATAACGGAGAATTTTTCCACCACATCGGTGATTTTCCCGCGCTTACGCACCCCGGCGGTGTCGATGAGGACATACTCACGCTCATCGCGCTGCATAGGAATGTAGATACTGTCACGGGTGGTGCCCGGCATGTCGTAAACGACCACGCGCTCTTCACCCAGAATACGGTTAGTGAGCGTAGACTTACCTACGTTTGGACGACCCACGATGGCCAGCTTGATCGGCAGATCCTGCGGGTTGAAGTCGTCTTCAGGCTCTTCTTCGCCCTCTTCTCCGTCTTCGAACTGCGCCCAGTATTCAGCGTCTTCGTCCACTTCTTCCGGCGGGTTTACTTCGTCAACCCACGGCAGCAGAACGGTTTCCAGCAGGCTGGTGACGCCACGGCCATGCGATGCCGCAATCGGGTAGATTTCACCCAGGCCCAGAGACCAGAAATCCGCGACGGCCTGATCGGCATCGATACCGTCAGTTTTGTTCGCCACCAGGAAGGTCGGCTTTTCGCGTGAACGCAGGTGTTTGGCAATAGCGGAGTCCGCCGGCATCAGGCCAGCGCGTGCATCCACCATAAACAGCACCACATCCGCCTCTTCAATCGCCAGCAGCGACTGTTCCGCCATGCGGGTTTCAACGCCGTCTTCCGTGCCGTCAATACCACCGGTATCAATACAGATGAACTCGCGTCCTTCCACCTCTGCACGACCGTACTTACGGTCACGCGTCAGCCCCGGGAAATCCGCAACCAGCGCATCACGGGTGCGTGTTAAACGGTTAAAAAGAGTGGATTTTCCAACGTTAGGGCGCCCGACAAGCGCGACCACAGGTACCATGTTTGAAGCCTCATAAAATTCAAAATAACGTCGCTTTCGCGGCGTTTTTAAAAATGTCAAAACGGCTCCTGAGTGAACAGGAGCCGTTTAGTATACTACAACCGCCGGGTAATTAACGCGTGATCGCGTACAGCGTGCCGTCTTTTGCCTGAATCAGCAGTTTGCCGTCGGCCACAACCGGATCGGTCAGGAAACCAGAACTGTCGACTTTTTGCTGTGCAACAAAGCGGCCGTTATCCGGATCGATCCAGTGCATATACCCTTCGCTATCGCCAACCACCAGGCTACCGTTGTACAGCGCAGGCGAGGTCAGCAGGCGGTGCAGCAGATCGCTTTGCGTCCACAGCGTCACGCCGCCTTCGGTGCTCAGCGCCAGCAGACGGTCGTTCTGATCGACCATATAGATGCGGTTACCCTCAACGATGAAATCGTTCACAGAGCCCAGCTCACGTTTCCACATGATCTGGCCGCTGCGCAGATCCAGCGCGGTCAGGTTGCCGTTATAGGCCAGCGCGTAAACCACACCGTTAACGATGACCGGCGTTGTGTCTACGTCGCTCAGACGGTCAATTTCCGTTGAGCCAGTAGCCTGAGAGATACGCTGCTGCCAGATCATCTGACCCTGCTGCATCAGCACGGCGCTCACGCGACCGTTGTCACCGCCCACAATGGCAGCACCAAATGCGGTAGCCGGTGCTGATTCGCCGCGCAGAGAGAGCGCAGGCATATCCAGGTTAACGGTCCATTTCACCAGACCGTCAGCTTCGTTCAGCGCCTGCAGCTGGCCGTTGCTGGTATGAATCAGCACCAGGCCGTCGCTCACCACCGGGCGAGACAGGGATTCACCCGCTACGGTTGTTTGCCAGGCAATAGAGCCGTCGCTGCTGTTCAGCGCATAAACCTGCGCTTTTTCGCTGCCCACGTAAACATGGCCACCGGCAACGGTCAGACCGCCAGAGAGCAGTGCAGGTTTACGGGAGAACCAGCCGTCTTTTTCCGCCAGGTTAACGGACCATACTTCCTTCCCGTCATCGGCGTTCACCGCTTTCACGGTACCTTTGCGGTCAGCGGCATAGACAACGCTGTCTGCATACGCAGGATGAAGGTTGGAATAGAAATCACCAATCCCATTGCCCACGGAGACATCCCACGCGGTGGATGGGGTAAACTGGTTTTCAACCGTCGGCAGTGGGGACATTTTCACAACGTCTTCTTCGCCACTGAACAGTGAACAACCACTCAATAACGTAACAGAAAGCAGTCCTGGCAGAAGTAATTTACGCAATTGCATCGGGTCCCTCTCAGACGGACAAATTATTTATTTTCATCTGCATCATTTCGCTCAGCGCAGGTGAAGCATTGCTCTCTACGCCAGCTTGCCACGCTTTACGCGCGCCCGCTTTGTCACCTTTGCTCAGCAGTGCTTCACCGCGCAGATCGGCAACGATGGCAGCAAAACCTTCGCCTTTGATGGTATCGAGCGTTTTCAGCGCATCGTCAGCTTTTTTCTGCTGAACCTGAATACGTGCCAGGCGCAGATTGATCACCGCTTTCAGGTTCTCATCGCTGGCCGCAGCAAGGCTCTGCGAGAGCAGTGCAGCGGCTTTATCCAGTTCGTTCTTATCAACGTACTGCTGAGCCACTTCCAGCGCAGCCAGTGCACCGTAGGTGTTTTTGTTGTCAGCCGCAAATTTTTCTGCCGCAGTCAGCGTTTGCGGCTGATCGGCACGAATTGCGCTCACGGTATTTTCATAGGACAGAGACGCGCCGCGCGCGGAATCTGCCTGATGATTGTTCCAGTAACGCCAGCCCACCAGCGCACCGACACCTAAAATAACCCCAACAACCAGCGCTTTGCCGTTTTCAACAAAGAAGCGCTTAATCGCGTCGACCTGATCGTGTTCGTTCTCGTAAATTTCCACGCAGTCCTTCTCCTTAGCCCAATAGAGTGCGCAAGTGCGCCGCAACGCCGTCCTGCGTTACCGTTGTCTGCTCACCAGAGCGCAGGTCCTTCACCACCACTTCGCCGTTAGCCACTTCGGACTCACCCAGCACCAGTGCAATACTTGCGCCCCACTTATCGGCACGAGCAAACTGTTTTTTAAAGTTGCCGCCGCCATGGTTGGTCATCAGCTTAACGCCCGGCAGCGCATCGCGCACGCGTTCGGCAAGCTGCATCGCCGCAGACTGCGTTTCCGCGCCTGAAGCCACCAGGTATATATCGACAACGGAATCTGCTTTAAATTCCGGATTAACTGCCTGAACCAGCAAAACAAGTCGCTCAAGGCCCATCGCGAAGCCAACAGCAGGGGCTGCGCGACCGCCAAGCTGCTCAACCAGACCGTCATAACGGCCGCCCGCACATACGGTGCCCTGAGAACCGAGGCTGGTGGTCACCCACTCAAACACGGTACGGTTGTAGTAGTCCAGACCGCGAACCAGGCGCTGATTCACGGTATAGGCGATACCTGCCGCTTCAAGCAGCTTGCACAGGCCCGCGAAGTGTTCGCGAGATTCTTCATCCAGGTAGTCACCCAGCGCAGGCGCATCGTTCAGCAGTGCCTGAACATCCGCGTTTTTGGAATCCAGAACGCGCAGCGGGTTACTGTACATGCGACGTTTGCAGTCTTCGTCCAGCTTCTCTTTATGCTGTTCCAGGAACGCCACCAGCGCATCGCGGTAGTTAGCGCGTGCTTCCAGAGAACCGATAGAGTTCAGCTCAAGGGAAACGTGATCGGCGATACCGAGGGCGCGCCACCAGCGGGCGGTCAGCATAATCAGTTCAGCGTCGATGTCCGGGCCCTGCAGGCCAAAGACTTCCACCCCCAGCTGATTGAACTGGCGATAACGACCTTTCTGAGGACGTTCGTGGCGGAACATCGGGCCGATATACCACAGGCGCTGCTCCTGATTGTACAGAAGACCATGTTCGATGCCGGCGCGTACGCAGCCCGCCGTACCTTCCGGACGCAGGGTCAGGCTGTCGCCGTTGCGGTCCTCAAAGGTGTACATCTCTTTTTCAACCACGTCGGTGACTTCACCGATCGCGCGTTTGAATAACGGGGTCTGCTCTACAATCGGCAAACGGATTTCGCTGTAACCGTAGCTGCCGAGCACCTGCTTCAGTGTGCCTTCAATGCGCTGCCAGATGGCGGTTTCGCCAGGCAGATAATCGTTCATGCCGCGGATGGCTTGAATGTTTTTTGCCACGTTTATTCTCTTTCTATATACAAAAAAAACCCAAAGAATGGGTTCAATCATACATGGGAAGCGGCACGCTTCCCATCACGTTATTTTTCAACCTGCTGAACGCTGATACGCTGTGTTTCGTCCATCATGGCGGCTTTGGCGCGGATGCGGGCTTCAAGCTGGTCGATCATGTCGCTATTATCCAGACGATCTTTACGAACGCCATCTTCATAGAGACCACTTTTCTTGTTACCGCCGGTTACGCCCAGGGTTGACACCAGTGCTTCACCCGGACCGTTTACCACGCAGCCGATGATGGAGACGTCCATCGGGGTGATAATGTCTTCCAGACGCTGCTCCAGGGCATTCACCGTCCCGATCACATCAAACTCCTGACGCGAGCAGGTTGGGCAGGCAATGAAGTTGATCCCACGCGCGCGAATGCGCAGTGACTTCAGGATATCGAAACCGACTTTGATCTCTTCGACCGGATCGGCCGCCAGCGAGACGCGCAGGGTGTCACCGATGCCTTCAGAGAGCAGCAGCCCCAGACCGATCGCAGATTTTACAGAGCCGCTGCGCAGGCCGCCCGCTTCGGTGATCCCGAGGTGCAAAGGCTGGTCGATCTGTTTTGCCAGCAGACGATAAGACTCCACCGCCAGGAACACGTCGGACGCTTTTACGCTGACTTTGAACTGATCGAAGTTAAGACGATCGAGATGATCGACATGACGCATCGCGGATTCGAGCAGCGCCTGTGGCGTCGGCTCGCCGTATTTTTCCTGCAGGTCTTTTTCCAGGGAACCGGCGTTAACGCCGATACGGATAGGAATATTTTTATCGCGGGCGCAGTCCACTACCATGCGGATACGCTCTTCGTTACCGATGTTGCCCGGGTTAATGCGCAGGCAATCGACGCCGTATTCGGCCACTTTCAGTGCGATGCGGTAGTCGAAGTGGATATCAGCCACCAGCGGAACGCTGACCTGCTGTTTGATCAGTTTGAACGCCTCAGCGGCATCCATGGTCGGCACGGAAACGCGAACAATGTCCGCGCCTACACGTTCTAATGCTTTGATTTGATTGACCGTCGCTTCTACATCGGTAGTGCGCGTGTTGGTCATCGACTGAACGGCGATAGGTGCCCCATCGCCGATTGGCACATTCCCAACGTAAATCCGTTTCGATTTTCTACGTTGAATCGGAGCCTGGTTATGCATGAAAAATCTCCCGCGTTGCCCGTCTGTTACTGTGCTGCTGATTGTTCGGCATTAACGGTAAGACGTGCAACCTGGTTAGTTCTGATAAAGCGGCTCAGGTCGACAGGTTTTCCTTGATACTGGATCTGTACCGCTGCCGGAGCGCCGATTTTAAGTTTATAGGGAGCCTGGCCGGTTAGGTTTAACGTGCCATCTTTACGCTGCAGGCCGCTGAACAGTTTTTTACCTGTCGCGTCAGTCACTTCCAGCCAGCAGTCGGCGCTGAAGTTCATCACCAGCGCGTTGGGATCGGCTGCTGTTGCCGTACCCGCCGGGTTGGTTGGCAGAGACGCTGCGCTATTGTCTGCAGGCTGAGTAGCCGCAGGCACGTTCGCTGCAGTATCAACATTCGCCTGAGAAGGGGCAACAACCGCGTTTTGATCCTGAGCCTGCGGCGCAGCGGTGTTAGCCGTTGCTGACGGAGCCTGTGCTGCATCGGTCGCCGACGCGTCTGGCGCTGCGGTCTGTGGCTCGCTTGAGGACGCTGCACCGTCGTTATTCAGCGGCACGTTCTGGGCATTCTCACTTCCGGCCTGGTTGAGTTCAGCAGAGGATTGATCGGCCATGGTGGTGATCTCTTCCTGCTGGGCTTTGTGGTTTTGCCACCACCATGCGCCCGTCAGGCCAATCACCACAAACAGCACCAGCCAGGTAAAGCTCATCAGCCAGCCATCGCGTTTTTTACGACGTTTCCCCAGGGAGAAGGTCTGCATCGGCGCAACTTTTGCTGCACGGACCGGTGCCTGCTTCTCCATCATTGGCAGTAATTCATTTTCGGGGATATGGACCAGTTTTGCGTAAGAGCGGATATAACCGCGCAAGAACGTTGAAGCCAGATCGGCAGGTGCCTTATCTTCTTCAATATCGCGAACCGTGGAAACCTTCAGGCACAAGCGTTCCGCAACGGCTTGCTGGCTGAGTCCGAGTTGTTCACGGGCGTTGCGAAGACGAACGCCAGTGGAGAGTGCTTCATGTTGGTCGTGAGTGGCTTCAGTATTCATTCGCTACAACTACTGGTACGTGAAAAATAAGGGTTCAGGTGCCGGTGAGTCACAATGCCACCCGCACCGCGAAACTTCTGGTCAGTTAACCTTGAACAGAGAGTATAAGACTGTCAGCCCGGAGATGACAGTACAGCCCTGCCCGTACGGCTAAACTGTTGTTACGTCGTTACATACTGCCCGAAAGTCGGATGAAACGCACCGTAATTATTGTTCAGTCATCACGAATCTGACTGATTATTCAGTAAGACCAGGCTTCACGGCGCAGATAATGCGCCGTGAGTGCATAATAATCAAACAGCTTTAACCGCGATCGTCTCGCCCTGCATGCGTTTACGCAGGGTACGTTTGGTACGGTCAATAACATCACCTGCCAGCTGTCCGCATGCTGCATCAATGTCATCACCACGGGTTTTACGCACGATGGTGGTGAAACCATACTCCATCAGCACCTTGGAAAAACGGTCGATACGGCTGTTCGAGCTACGGCCATACGGCGCGCCCGGGAACGGGTTCCATGGGATCAGGTTGATTTTGCATGGCGTATCTTTCAGCAGTTCAGCAAGCTGATGCGCATGTTCGGTACCGTCGTTAACGTGGTCAAGCATCACGTACTCGATGGTGACGCGGCCCTGGTTGGCGTTGGATTTCTCCAGATAGCGACGCACCGCAGCGAGGAAGGTTTCGATATTGTACTTTTTGTTGATCGGCACAATTTCGTCACGAATTTCGTCGTTTGGTGCATGCAGGGAGATCGCCAGCGCAACGTCAATCATATCGCCCAGCTTGTCCAGCGCAGGCACAACGCCAGAGGTAGACAGCGTGACGCGACGCTTGGACAGACCAAAACCGAAGTCATCCAGCATGATTTCCATCGCCGGAACGACGTTGGTCAGGTTCAGCAGCGGCTCACCCATCCCCATCATCACCACGTTGGTGATAGGACGCGTACCGGTTACTTTTGCCGCACCGACGATTTTCGCGGCACGCCAGACCTGGCCGATAATTTCTGACACCCGCAGATTACGGTTAAAGCCTTGCTGCGCGGTTGAGCAGAATTTGCACTCCAGCGCACAGCCTACCTGAGAGGAGACACACAGCGTGGCGCGGTCTTCTTCCGGGATGTAGACGGTCTCAACGCGCTGATCGCCTACCGCAATCGCCCATTTGATGGTGCCATCCGCTGAGCGCTGCTCTTCCACCACTTCCGGCGCGCGGATTTCAGCCACTTCCTTGAGCTTGTTGCGCAGGACCTTGTTGATGTCAGTCATGTCATCAAAATTGTCGCTGCAGTAATGGTACATCCACTTCATGACCTGATCGGCACGAAACGGCTTTTCGCCCATCTCTTTAAAGAACTCGCGCATCTGCTGACGGTTCAGATCCAGCAGGTTGATTTTTCCATTTTTATTGGGAACCGCAGGAATGGCGACTTCGGAGGTATTAACTAATTCAGACATAATATTTTCCGGCCTCGTTGTTACACGTTATGGCCCATGGAGGGTTGAATAGAAACGCCCCGGAAAGCAGTCTGCTCGTCCGGGGCGTTGCATTGTACAAAGTCTGGCGCAGGGATGCCACGTCTGGACGCGGCATTTACGAAAATAATGTGTAAACGAAACCGTTAAATTAACGGGTGCGTGGACACACTTCGCCTTCTGCGAAGAAGAAAGCGATTTCGCGTGCAGCAGATTCAACAGAGTCAGAACCGTGGGTACCGTTCTCGGTGAAGCTGTCCGCATAGTCAGCGCGCAGAGTACCTGCCAGCGCGTTGTCCGGGTTGGTTGCGCCCAGCAGGTCACGGTGACGCTGTACTGCGTTTTCGCCTTCCAGCACGGATACCACGATTGGACCGGAGGTCATGAACTCAACCAGGCCGTCAAAGAATGGGCGACCTTCGTGCTCAGCGTAGAAACCGCGAGCCTGCTCAACGGTCAGGTGCAGCATTTTGGTGCCAACAATTTTGAACCCTGCAGATTCAAAGCGAGCGAAGATGCTGCCAATAACGTTTTTTGCCACCGCGTTTGGTTTGATGATGGAAAAAGTACGTTCAATAGCCATGATAACCTCTGTCAATGTTCTGTTGTTTTGCATACCTGAGTATGGTGTGGCGCGGATTATAATGAGCAATAGCGCCATTGCCTATGGATTCAGGTAACATTTTTTTAAAATAAGACGAGTTTTAGCAACAGCTCACATCAGAAAGCTATTTTCAGGTCACTGCAACGTAAAATTCACCGTCGCGACCTGACCGGTCTCATCCATAACGAGTAACTGATAATCGCCAGATTTATCAAGCTGTAATGTGTAAACTCTTCCCTTCACATTCAGCGGTTCACCGTTCAAAAACCACCAGCGCTCGCCGCTATTGCCGGTCGCCTGAAGCGGCAGCGAAACGCGGGATTCCCCCGGCAGACGTTTGATGACGGCCCCTTCACGCACGCCTGTCAGGATGAGTGGCGCAGGTGCGTCCTGCGATAGCGGAGGACAGGTGGTTGAGGAAGGAGGGACCCGTACCGCGCGACGCTCGGTTGCCGGCAGCCACGGCTCCAGCGGCAGCGGCCAGACATCCAGGACTTTTTCAGTTGCATCAGGGCAATCTGCCGCCACGCGTTTACCCGTTTTATCCAGCCAGACCGGGAAACGAATGCCGCGTATCCCTTCCTGTTCGGGCAATAGCAGCGTGGGCGGTTCACTCCCTTCCAGCAGCCAGGTCGACAGGCGACGCCGACAGTTTTCACTTCCTTCCGGCAGCGACTGGCCGCCCGGCCAGCAGATCACGCCCCGCCCGACGCTCTCCGGACGCGGGTCGCGCGGCAGGCGGGCTTCGTCTACCGTTGAGCGTGACTGAAGCAGGTTATTGACCTGATTTAAGAGTGGAACTGCGCTGGCGAAACCAAACTGCCCCGCTACGGGCGTGCCGTCCGGTCGGCCTGTCCAGATGCCTATTACGTAGCGGGCATTAAGACCAATAGCCCATGCATCACGGTAGCCGTAGCTGGTGCCGGTTTTCCATGCCAGCGGCGCGATCTGCGGTAATGCATTATCCGGCAGCGGCTGCGCCTCGTTCGCCAGAATACGGCGAATAATCCACGCCGAGCCTTGCGACAGCAGCGGACGTTCAATGAGCGGATCGCCCGGCTGTAACCGCAGCCTCCCCGCCTTACCGTGTCGGGCAAACGCGCTGTAGGCCGCGGCGATATCGGCCAGCCGGGCGCCTGCCCCTCCGAGGATCAGGGACAGATTTGGCTGCGCCCCCGCAGGCAGGATCAGCGGCAAGCCTGCGTTGCTCAACATCCCGGCAAAACGTTTTGGCCCGTAGGCTTCCAGTACCTGTACCGCGGGCAGGTTGAGGGAGCGCACCAGCGCTTCACTCATGCTGACCGGTCCGTGGAACCCACTGTCAAAATTCCCGGGGCGATAATCACCGGTTTTTCTGGGAACGTCCTGGAGAAGAGAGGCGGGATGGATCAGGCCATCGTCCAGCGCCATACCGTAAATAAAGGGCTTTAATACCGATCCTGGGGATCGGATCGCATTGACCATATCCACGTGGCTAAAACGCGTGTCATCGTTAATATCCACCGAGCCGACCCAGCCGCGCACTTTCATATCGGTGTGATCCACGACGATCATCGCCAGCGAGCTGCGTGCCGGCAGGCGAGATTTCCAGTTCATCGCCAGCTCTTCCAGCTGCCGCTGCAGTCCGGCATCCAGCGTGGTGACAATTTTTGCGTCGCGGCTTTTGCCGAGCATCATGCGCGCAAAGAGCGGCGCCAGCTGCGGCATCTGTCGGGGCGCCAGCCATACCGATTCTTCCCGTGATTCTTTAACCTGCTTCGCGGACCAGACGCCCTGCGTTACCATGCGGTCGAGCACTTTGTTGCGCGCCGCCTCGGCCCGTTCAGGCCAGCGGTCCGGACGCAAGCGGCTGGGTGCCTGCGGCAGTACCGCCAGCAGCGCCGCTTCGGAATAGCTGAGCTGCGACGGCTGTTTGCCGAGATAGGTCCAGCTTGCCGCCCCGACGCCCTGCAGCGTGCCGCCAAACGGAGCGCGGTTGAGGTAAAGGGTGAGAATGTCGCGTTTGGAAAGATGCCACTCCAGCTGCATCGCCCGCCAGAGCTGACGAACTTTACCGCCAAAGGTGCGCGGATGTGGGTCCAGCAGGCGTGCCACCTGCATGGTCAGCGTGCTTCCGCCAGAGACGACTTTGCCAGAACTGAGATCCTGCCAGGCAGCGCGCAGGACAGAGAGCGGGTTTACGCCTGGGTGATCCCAGAACCAGCGATCTTCATACTGGATCAGCGCCTCAAGGTAGCGGGGAGAGACCTCTTCAATGGTAACCGGGTAGCGCCAGATCCCGTCGCTATCGGCAAAACGCCAGAGCGGCGTGCCCTTCTCATCTACCACCACCCGGGCGGGATTAACCTCTTTCAGAGGTAACGGCCACAGGCGGTCGGCGGCGACAATCAGCCCCCATAAAACGAGAAGCGCTCCCGCCAGCCATAGCCAGCGGGAGCGTGTCAGACGTGCTATTCGCATATTACGGAACAACAATCAGCGGGCCGCTGGCCGCCCCCGTTGCCCGCCACTGCGGAACGTACATAGACTCCACCATCGGGACCGGCACCTGATAGGTTCCCGGCGTCACGGCACGGGCCAGATAGACCAGCGTGACCGGCTGACCTTCGTTTACCGGTACGGCAGCCACAAAGCGGTCGTCGCGGAATTCCATATGCTGAATGTCCGCCTGCTGCATCTGGCTGAGCAGGTTCTGTACCTCACTGCCGCTGTCCTGCAGACTGGCGCTGCTGCTCGCCAGGTTCTGGTTTTCCAGCTCCAGACCCGCAGGGAGCAGATCCACCACCAGCGCATCCGGCACGTTCTGGCTGGCTTTAACGTCCAGCCACACCAGCACCAGCTCACCGCTCTTCAGCGAGGAGAGCGATTTACTGCTGCCGTCGGTTGCCAGGATATGACGTTCCACCTGCAGCACGTTCGCGCTCGGCTGAGGGGCATATTCCGGATAACCGGTGCTGTCCAGGCGTACCCACAGCGGTGTTGTCCCGGTATTGGTCACCTGCAGCGCGCCAAGCTGGTCGCCGCTCACGTTTTGCACCAGTGACTTATCGCCGCCTGATGCGGTCTCAGACAGAGACGTTTTCGCCTGCCACGTACCAGACAGGGTTTGCAGCGAGCGCCCGGCCAGGAACAGCGCATTGCTCTCCTGCGTTGACAGCCAGCGCTGGCTGAAGGCCTGTTCAGACAGAACATTCAGCAGCGTATTTTGCGCATCCGGCAGCAGCTTGTACTCCTCCAGAAGAGAGAGCATCAGCGCGTTATCGCGAAGCTGGCTGCCGTAATCGGCCATCCAGTTTTTGCTGTCGTTGCGCGGGGTTTTGAGCGCCAGATCCAGCGCCTGCTGGCTGCGCGGTGCATCGCCCATCAGTTTGAGCGCCATGCCCAGCTGCATCAGCGGCAGCCCGGAAGCCGCCTGCCCGTGGCGATCCCAGATTTCACGCAGCGCGCCCAGCGGCGCTTTTTGCTGACGTGCCAGCACCAGCGCGGCATAGGCCTGCACGGCAAACTTGCTGGCCTGAGTATCGTCGCTGTAGCGAATGGACATCATGCCCGGATCCTGCAGGTAGCGCAGCAGGCGGTTATTGGCGTTATTCACCGCATCGACGGGTACGCTGTAACCCTGCTCGCCCGCGCGCACCAGGAAGTCGGTCACGTAGGCCGTCAGCCAGTACTCTTCCGGACCGTTTTTATCCCATAGCGCAAAACCACCGTCTTCACGCTGCATCTGCAGCAGACGGGAGATGCCAATATCAATCGCTGCACGGCGCTTGTCATCGGTGTCGCCCTTGATGCCAAGTGCAGTCAGCTGCGCCGCGTTGGTGTAGAGCGACGGGAACAGGCCACTGGTGGTCTGTTCCAGGCAGCCATACGGATACGCCTGCAGCTCGCGAATATAGCGCGCCAGGTTAAGCGGTGGTTTGCCGCTCAGCAGCAGTTGCCCCTGCAGGGTAGCAGGAGAGAAACCGTTACTATGCTGCACCGGTGCGGTCCAGGACTCGCCGGGGTTCAGCATGGCACCGGTATTCACCGTCTGCGCCGGGAATGCCGGACGCACGCCGATTTTCCAGCTCTTCTGCTGCGGCGCAAAGGTCTCACCCGGAAGCTGCAGGCCCGTAACCTGAGCCGTCACCTCACCATCACCATAACCCTCCAGCGCACGCACCGGAATAAACAGGGTGCTGCGCGCGCCAGGAGACAACTGAACCGGCTGCGGCTGCGAGCCTTCCAGCGACAGTTTTCCTGTCGCGGTCAGGGCGACATTCAGCGTTTGCGGCTTGTCCGTCAGGTTGGTGAGGTCCAGCGTCAGCCTTGAGGTGTCCCCGCTTGCCAGGAAGCGCGGCGTGTTAAGCTCGGTAATGACCGGCGCAGCCACCACAACCTTGCTTTCGCTGCTGCCGAAATCGTCTTCCGTCCAGGCCTGCGCCATCAGACGCAGCTCGCCGTTGAAATCACCAATCGGCAGCGTAATCGTGCCTTCTCCGTTGGCATCCAGCGTAACCGGCTGTGCCTGCTGGGCAATAATGGTGACGTGGTTCACCGGCGGCTTACCGCCGCGCTTCAGCTCATCACCGTCACCACCAAAGCGCAGCGCGGCCAGGCGGCCCTGCCCTTCGATGACCTGGCCGTAGATATCGTAGATATCCGCGCCGTAGCGTTTCTGACCGAAGAAAGCCTGCCACGGATCGGGCGTAACGTAATCGGTGATGTTCAGCACGCCGCTGTCAACCGCCGAGACCAGTACGTTCACTTTCTGCCCCTCTTTCACGCTGGCTTTCACCTTCACAGAGAGCGTCTGGTTTGGACGCATTTTCTGCGGGTTATCGAGCGCAATGTTCAGACGACGATTTTCATCGCCCATCGGCAGATGCAGCAGGCCGATCGCGCGTTTCGGCGTGGCGGATTTCGATTTATCCCCAGGACGAACCACCAGCGTACTCAGGTAGAGATCGTGACGTTTCCAGGCTTTGTCGACCGGGATAGCGAGATCAAGCCCGTTTGCCGGTACGTCGATCTCTTTCCACCACAGCGGCCCTTCGCTGGACTCGATCATCGCATAGCCCTTACCTGCTGCCGGCGCTGCAATGTGCAGGTTAATGGTATCGCCTGGCTGATAGGCTGGCTTATCCAGTTTCAGCGTCACGCGGTCAGGACGTGCAGCCCCGGTGCCGTCGCTGTTATCCTGCCAGCTGTAGCCTGCCCAGAAGCGCACGCTGCTGACCATCTCATCAGGCGCTTTAACTTCCAGACGGTATGAGCCCCACTCCACCGGGAAGGTGACTTTACCCGTCTCGTCGGCCTTGAGAGTCAGCTCCTGCTCGCCTTCAACCAGATCTTTCTGATCGAACTGAGACTGCCAGCCTTCGCTCTCAGACCAGTTCCAGAAGTAGTCGCGGCGCTCACGGATCAGGCGTACCTGTAAACCGGAAACCGCCTTTTTCGCTCCGCTGGCATCGGCATAAACGATGTCGAAGCTGGCGTTGCCGTTCTCGTCAACAATCGGTTGGTTGACGGTGGTATCGGTGCGGTAGTCGTAAACGGCTTTACTGGCGAACTGAGGGCGAATACCCGGCAGCTCAGCCGCTGGCCAGATGGCCTGCTCAGCGCGACGCGTTACCGGACGGCCGCCGGACTCCAGCAGGCTGGCCTGCAGGATCAGCTGCAGCGGAGAGTGCACCTCTTTCCACTGGCTTTCGGTAGAAACCTGCCCACGCCCCTGCTCATCCAGCGTAAGCTGAACTTCATCCAGACTGCGGCTCAGGTTCTCCTCGGCGATATCGCCAAACTGGAAGCCCGGCAGCGCAGCCACCGCGTCACGCAGCGGACGCAGGAAAAGCTGGCCCTGCAGAGAATTACCGTTGGCCGGGGCGCCATACAGGTAATATCCCACTACGTTAAAGTCCACGTTATCCTGCGGTGAAACCGGCGTTTTTTGTCCGCTCAGGTTGAGCGCCATACGCTCTGGCATGAAGTCTTCGACGTGGAAGTCCCACAGGCGCTGCAGGTTATCGCCCGTGTTGGCGCGGATATGCCACATACCGGTCTGCGCCCCGCTGTCCAGCGGATAGTTAAAGCGATAAAGTCCGTTCTCTGGCTTGACGACAATCGTACGCGCGACCTGTCCATCCGGACGCAGCACGTCAAGCTTCACAGGCTGATCCGGAAGTGGCTTACCGTCACTGTCGCGCAGAAGACCGTTGAGGATCACCGTTTCACCCGGGCGGTAGAGATCGCGTGGGCCAAACATAAAGAATTGCTTGCTGTAGCCCGGGCTCCCCGCGATATCAAACTCCGCCAGGTCGAGTGCCGGTAGCTTGAGGTCAAGCAGCGTGGTCTGGCCATCTTTACTGGCCAGGATCAGCGCGGCCTCTTTGTCGGTTTCAAGCTTCGCATGGCCGTCGGCATCGCTCTTCGCCTCGGCGAGAGTCTGGCCTTTATCGTTCAGCAGCGTGACGGTCACGCCGGACTGCGCCGCACCGTTTTCCAGACTCTGAGTGAAAATATCCAGGCGGTTATGGTAACGGTGAGCGGACAGGCCAATATCGCTTAGGGTAAAGAGCGTTGCGGCGTTGCTGTAGTTGTAGTGTCCAGCCTGGTTCATGACCGCGATATAAACGCCAGACTGCTGGAGCGGTTTAATATCCTTCAGGGGCAACAGCAATTTTTCGCGCGTGTTGCGCGCCGGATTAAGATCGAATCGACCGGTGTAAACCAGCTCCGCCATCTTCAGCAGGTTATCGGATTCCCAGTTGGTCAGCGAGTTACGGTACTCCCACTGGCTGACAAGGGAGGCCAGCGATTCCGGCTTCACGCGGTAAAAGTTGACATCAACATTGTTGACGTTGAGCGCCATCACCGGCAGACCTTCCACCACCTTGCCCGGCAGCAGCGAGCCGCGGCTGGCAAAACCAACGGTGGGTTCAATGTCCCGGGTGGTCAGGGCTTTTTCATAATCAATGCCGAACGTCGCCTTGTTCAGCGCCTGCAGGTCACGTTCAACGGTGACGACCAGGTTGCGGTTAGGCTCCAGATGACGCAGGCGAAGCTCTTTCAGGTTAGGCGCAAGTTCCCACGCCCCGTCAACCTTGCCGCTTTTCTTGTCCACGACATGCACCGTTTTGGCGAAATCCTGATCGGGATTCAGCGGAACAGAAAAGGTCAGCACCAGCGTGGCGGCACCGTCGAGCTGAACTTCTGAGGTATCCAGCAACGTCAGCGCTTTTCCCTGAGTCTGGGCAGCCAGTTTAGCCAGCGTTTCAGCATTGGGCTTTTCCGCGGCTTTCGATGTGGATGCGGTGGATGCCGCGGGAGCCGCAGCCTGAGTTTTATCGTCGCTGTTATCACAGCCGACAAGCGTAAACGTGGTGAGCAGCGCAAGAGAGAGCGCGGCTAAGCGAAACGGTTTCATCCTTTGTCCCTGGCCCAAGGAGCCTGTTGGTCGTCGTCCGGATAAGTATTATCCGCAAGTTTCATTAATTCAAAAAGGCCAATTTTAAAATCTGGAAAGCGCCTCGCAGAACGGCATCACGCCGCTACGCCGTGATGGAACCGCGATCACAGCACATAACGTCACATGTTACCTTTCAAGTCATTTGTTTTTAAAACAAGAGGATAGCTGGCTAAGCTCGCCCGAAGGCTGCTAGTTTTATGACCATGACGCACCCCGAGTGCGCGGTTCAAAAAGAGAGAAAGCCATGAAACGAGCCGTGAACGCCCTACAAAATTTCGGAAAATCATTGTACGGACCGGTACTTATCTTACCGATCGTCGGTCTGTTTATCGCCTTTGGTAACGTGCTGGGTAACGGTAACCTCGCTGAATACCTGCCGTTTCTGGGCCATCCGCTGATTCAGCACCTTGGTCAGCTTATCGCGAAATCTGCCGTGTCGGTGCTGGTCAACCTGGCGCTGGTGTTTGCCGTCGGGATCCCGATTGGTCTGGCGACGCGGGATAAAGGCTATGCCGCGCTGATTGGTCTGGTAACCTTTGTCGTGTTCATCAACGCCATGAACGTCACGCTACAGCTGCAGGGCGCGCTGGCGCCAGCGGCCCAGATGAAAGCGGCCGGGCAGACCATGGTGCTGGGCGTGCAGGTGCTGGAGATGGGCGTTTTTGCCGGGATCCTAACCGGGGCGCTCTCCGGATATCTGTACAACAAATACTCCGGCGTACAGTTTAACGGCGCGATGGCAATTTACTCCGGCCACTGTTTTGTCGCCATCGTCATGCTCCCCGTCTCCATGCTGCTCGGCGTGGTGATGAGTGAACTGTGGCCGTATGCCCAGCACGGCATTAGCGCCCTGGCGCTGGCCATCAAAGGCTCCGGGCCGTTGGGCGTGGCAATCTACGGTTTCCTGGAACGTATTCTGGTCCCCACCGGCCTGCACCATCTGGTTTATACCCCGTTCCTCTATACCGAGCTGGGCGGCACGCAGGAGGTGTGCGGCGCAACCTATCAGGGCGCGCGCAATATCTATTTCGCCGAGATGGCCTGCCCGGACGTGAAGCAGCTCAGCAGCACCGTGGTGTGGGACGCGCGCGGCATCAGCAAGATGTTCGGCCTGCCTGCCGCAGCCCTGGCGATGTATATGACCGCAAAGCCGGAGCGTAAAGCCATTGCGAAAGCCATTCTGATCCCGGCGGCGCTGACCTCGCTGCTGGTCGGCGTGACCGAGCCGATTGAGTTCTCCTTCCTGTTCGTCGCTCCGCTGCTGTTCGTGGTGCACGCGGTGCTGACCGGCATCGGCATGATGCTGTTCTCGCTGCTGGGCGTTCACGCCATCGGTGCCAACGGGATTATCGACTTCATCCTGTACAACCTGCCGCTCGGCACGGAGAAGTCCAACTGGCCGATGTACATCGTGGTCGGGCTGATCATGTTTGCCCTCTACTTCGTGGTGTTCCGCTTCCTGATCCTGCGCTTCAACATGAAAACGCCGGGCCGTGAGGATGACGATCGGGAAACGCGCCTCTACAGCAAGCAGGAGTACCAGGCGAAGGGCAATAACGACGGGCTGGGCGAATCCATCGTGACGGGTCTGGGCGGCCGGGAAAACATTGAGGTGGTGGACAACTGCTACACCCGCTTACGCGTCACGGTGAAGGACGTCGCCATTATCGACGAGCCGCGGCTCAAGGCGACCGGCGCGAAAGGGATTATCAAACAAGGTAACAACGTTCAGGTGGTCTACGGGCTGCACGTCAAAAAAATGCGAGAAGCCGTTGAGACGTTTCTCTGAAAGGAGCTAAAGATGTTTACACCCCCATTTATTTTGTCGATTGCCGGCGGCGGTAGCACCTACACGCCGGGCATTGTGAAAAGCCTGATGGTGCGCCTGCAGGATTTCCCGCTGGCCGAAATCCGCCTTTATGACATCGACGAGGCGCGCCAGAACACCATTGCGCCCGTCGTCGAGAAGGTCATTCGCGACCACAGTCAGAGCATCAAATTTACCGTCACCAGTGATCCGGAAGTGGCGTTCAGCGGCGCGCATTTCGTCTTCGCCCAGATGCGCGTCGGCCAGTACAAGATGCGCGAGCAGGATGAGAAGATCCCGCTGCGCCACGGCGTGGTCGGTCAGGAAACGTGCGGACCCGGCGGGCTGGCCTACGGGCTGCGCACGATCCTGCCGATGGTGGAACTTATCGATCTGGTGGATCGCTACGCGCACGAGAAGGCCTGGATCGTGAACTACTCCAACCCGGCAGCGATCGTCGCGGAGGGTGTGCGCCGCCTGCGGCCAAATGCGCGGGTGCTGAACATCTGCGATATGCCTGTCGCCGCGATGCGCAATATGGGGGCGATTCTGGGTGTCGATCGCCGCAGGCTGGAGGTGGACTACTTCGGCCTGAACCACTTCGGCTGGTTTACCCGCGTGCTGGTGGACGGCGAAGACAAGCTTCCCGAACTGCGTAAACATATCGCGAAGTTTGGCCTGCTGACGGAAGATGCGGCTAAAACCGATCCGCAGCATTCCGATCCATCATGGGTCAAAACCTGGCGCAACATTAAGCCGATCATGGACAACTTCCCGGAGTATCTGCCGAACCCGTATCTGCAGTACTACCTGATGCCGAACCAGATCGTGGAGCATCAGAACCCGGACTATACCCGCGCCAATGAAGTGATGGACGGGCGCGAGAAAAAGCTGTTCGCCGCTGCCGAAGAATACAAGCGCACCGGGATCCTGCCGGACGCCTTCCACGTAGGCGTCCACGGCGAGTTTATCGTCGATGTCGCCTGCTCGCTGGCCTTTAACCTGCGGAGCCGCCATCTGGTGATGGTGGAAAACCGCGGGGCGATTACCAACCTGCCTTACGATGCCGTGGTGGAGGTGCCCGCTTATATCACCTCCGAAGGCCCGGAACCGATTCGCGTCGGTCAGGTGCCGCTGTTCCATCAGACCCTTTTGCAACAGCAGCTCGCCTCTGAACAGCTGCTGGTAGAGGCCACCATCGAGGGCAGCTATGAGAAAGCCCTGCAGGCGTTTACCCTCAACCGCACCGTGCCGACCATGGAACACGCGAAAGCGATTCTGGATGAGATGATCGAGGCCAACCGCGACTACTGGCCTGCGCTGCAAAAAGCCTGGCAGGACGGCGAAACGGTGAAAAAATAGGGGCTTGCTCGCGAGTTGAACGTGGTTTGCTTGTCGGTGTCAGAAAAAACACCGACAATCCTTTTTTACGGAAAAGAATGGAGGCAACCCATGTCCACCTCATATTTTGTCGCCGCCGACTGGCTGATTGAGCACGGTGACGATCCGGAAGTTCAGATTATTGACGCGCGTATGGCCCCGGCCGGGCAGGAACACCTTCGCGATATGGTCGCGGAATACCGTGCCGGACATCTGCCTGGCGCGGTATTTTTTGATATCGAAGCCCTCTCCGATCACAACTCTCCCCTGCCGCACATGCTGCCGCGCCCGGAAGCGTTTTCTGTGGCGATGCGCGAGCTGGGCGTCAGCAAAGACAAACACCTCGTTGTTTATGATGAAGGTAACCTCTTCTCCGCACCGCGCGCGTGGTGGATGCTGAAGAACTTCGGCGTGGAAAAAGTCTCTATTCTGGCGGGCGGGCTGGCGGGCTGGAAGCGCGACGAGCTGCCGCTCCAGCAGGGTGACGTGACGCTGCCGGAAGGCGAGTTCGACGCCACGTTCGACGCGCACATGGTGAAACGCCTGACCGACGTGCTGGTCGTGAGTCATGAAAAAACGGCGCAAATCGTCGATGCTCGTCCTGCACCGCGCTTCAATGCCGAAGCGGATGAACCGCGTCCGGGGCTGAAGCGCGGACATATTCCGGGGGCGCTGAACGTGCCGTGGGGCGAGCTGGTGTTTGAGGGCGAGCTGAAAACCACCGACGAGCTGCGGGCCATTTTTGACCGTGCTGGCGTGGATTTACATCGTCCGATTATTGCCAGCTGCGGCTCCGGCGTAACGGCCTGCGTGGTGATCCTGGCGCTCGCCACGCTCGGCGCGAACGACGTCACGCTCTACGACGGCGCCTGGAGCGAATGGGGTGCGCGGGACGATCTGCCGGTTGAACCCGCGAAATAATGGATAACCGCCTGGCCACGCTGTTAACGCGCGGGACATCGCTGACCCGCGCGGAGTATCGCGTCCTCGCCCACCTCACGGAGCACCCGCTGCTGGTGGGCAACATCACGGTACGCGAGCTGGCGCAGGCGACGTTTGTTTCTACAGCCACCATCATGCGGCTGTGTCAGAAGCTGGGGTTCAGCGGCTTTAGCGAGTTTATCTGGCACTGCAAGCAGCTGCTCTCCGACACGCCGCATATTGCCGCCCAGGGGCAGTCGCTTCCTGAACTCCCGGCGCTGTTTAATCAGTTTATCGCCAACTATCAGCACACCTTCCAGTGGGTCACGCAGGAAAAGCGCCAGCAGTTTGCCGACCTGCTGCGCCAGAAAGAGAGCTTCTTTCTCTACGGGGCCGGGTTTTCCTATCTGTTTGCGGAGTACCTGACCAAGAAGCTGCAGGTGCTGGGCAAAACGGCGTTTATCTCCGGGCCGGGGGACAGCCGGAATATTTTCCTCAGCAACGCCGCCCGCTATCAGGTGTTTATTGCCGTCTCGCGCAGCGGCGAAACGGAGCAGGTGCTGGATAAAGCGCGGATTGCCAAAAACGTCGGCATGACGATCGTCGCGTTTACCCGCGCCTCGGCCAACACGCTGGCGGGGATGGCGGACGTGCACTTTGCCCTCTATGACGAAGCGGTGCACTTTGCCGCTGAAGCCGCGGGGGTGACGTCGTTTGAGTCGAATCTGGTGCTGCTGATGGATTTACTGCTGCTGGAAGCAACGGGGTGATATTCACCCCGCCATAATCAGATGATGCGGTTGGTTTTGAGATCGCGCAGGAAGCCGCCCCAGCGACGCTCGTAGAACGGGGTGATGTGCTCGGTAATAAAGTGGCTGATGCCCTTCTCGCCGTTCTTCACCTGGCAGATATCAATCGGCTCGTCGCCCGGCAGCGTGTCGGTCGCCACGCTTCCCGCGGCCTGAATGATATCGTCGATATCGCCGTCCGCCTCAATACCAATCAGCAGAACCGGATGCTCGTCCGCGCGCTCTTTAATGGAGCAGAGAAACGCGCGTCTAACCGGTTTCAGGGTTTTGAACAGCGTCGTCAGGGAATCAATCATCTGCGCGGGCGGCTCGGCTACTTCAGACAGCAGCAGCGTTTCGCCCCCTTCCAGCACTTCCTGGGTGCTGAGCGGGTTGCCCTCTTCGCCAATCAGATGGCTGATTTCACGCGGCGTAAACTCTTTCCCGGTCGGCAGCTTCGCGTTAAGGAACAGCGTCTGGCCCAGCGTCATTTCAAACAGGGTACGCACCGGCATCACCACGAACGCCTGTTCGTCTTCTACCGCTTCCTGCAGGGCTTCCAGCGAGGTAAAGAACGGGATCACCGACGTGCCGTCGTCTTTCTCCCAGTGCAGCAGATCCAGCGCGCTGTCTTCGACAACCTGCTCACCTTCCGCCGCGGTGCCCGGCACCCAGACGGTGGATTCCAGCAGCGTGCGGAAAAATGCCGGACGGTGGGCGGGCTCGGTCGCCGCCTGCTCCAGCAGAGTTTCTAATTCGTTTTTGGTTTCGGACATAACAATTCCAGATGATGCATTTCCCCTCACCCCAGCCCTCTCCCTCAAGGGAGAGGGAGCAAACCATCCCCTCTCCCCTTGGGAGAGGGTTAGGGTGAGGGCAATAAAGATTACTCAGCCGTCAGCAGGTTCGCCACGGTACGCACGCCCAGACCGGTCGCGCCAGCGGACCACTGCTCAACCGCCGCTTTACGGTAGGTTGCGGAGCAGTCGATGTGCAGCCAGCCTTCGTGGTAGTTCTCAACGAAGTGGGACAGGAAGCCTGCCGCCGTGCTTGCACCCGCCGGGTACGCCGCGCTCGCGGTGTTGTTCAGCTCGGCAAAGTTGGACGGCAGCTGGCTGCGGTGGAACTCGGCCAGCGGCAGACGCCAGAACGGCTCGTTTTCCGCAGCGGCGCTTGCCAGCAGGCGAGCGGCCAGCTTGTCGTCAAAGCTGAACAGCGCGTGGTAGTCGTTGCCCAGGGCGGTTTTTGCCGCGCCGGTCAGGGTCGCCATGTCGATAATCAGCTCTGGCTTCTGGGCAGACGCGTCGATCAGGCCATCGGCCAGCACCAGACGGCCTTCGGCGTCGGTGTTCATCACTTCGACGTTTTTGCCGTTGCGATAGCGAATGATGTCGCCCAGCTTGAAGGCGTTACCGCTCACCATGTTGTCCGCGCAGCACAGATACAGCTTCACGCGCTTGTTCAGACCGCGGGTAATGGCGAACGCCAGCGCGCCGGTGATGGTTGCCGCGCCGCCCATGTCGGACTTCATGGAGTCCATGAACGCGCTCTGCTTCAGGCTGTAGCCGCCGGTATCGAAGGTGATGCCTTTACCCACCAGGCATGCAAAGACCGGCGCCGCTTTATCGCCGGTTGGGTTGTAATCCAGCGCCAGCAGGACCGGAGGACGCTCAGAACCACGGCCCACGGTGTGGATGCCCATGTAATTCTGCTCGCGCAGGTCTTCACCCTTGGTGATGCGGTAGGACATCTTGTCGCCCGCCACGCCGCACAGCAGGTCAACCGCGCGCTGCGCCAGCTGCTCAGGACCGAGCTCTTCTGCCGGGGCGTTGATGGTGTCGCGCACCCAGTCGATGATTTGCAGGCGGCTTTCCAGCTCTTTCTGACCGGCTTCGTCGAGGTTAGCCCACTCGATTTTGCGGGTGCCTTTCGGGCCTTTGTAGCCTGCCCAGAATGCCCAGCTGCGGTCGGTGTCCCAGCCTTCGCCTTCCAGGGAGACATGCTTAATGCCCAGGCCGTCAATTTTGCGGGCGGCGCGCTGGATCAGGCCGGTATCATCTTTGCCCGTCAGGTGCAGGGTAATGCCGTCGTTATTAATGCTGTAGGTGGCTTTCTCGCCCCAGCGTGCGTCAGCAGGCTGATTCGAGAGCGTAATCTTCATCGCTTCGGTCATTTTATTTTTCCTTATTAGCAACTAGCAAACGGGCCGCCTGAAGGCAGCCCGTTATGTTATTTATTCTGCTTCATCTAACCAGACTAACAGAATCGCCTCCAGAATTTTTTCATTGGATGCGTTTGGATCGTCGTCGAAATCCTCTAAATCGCAGATCCACTGGTGCATGTCGGTGAATCGTACGGTCTTCGGATCGAGATCCGGGTTCGCGTCGTAGAGCGCTTCGCCGATTTCACGGCTGTCTGTCCACTTCAGTCCCATATCAATGCTCGCGTGCGTGGTTGATGGTGTAGCGTGGGAACTCCACGACCAGATCTTCGTCGGTCACAGCGGCCTGGCAGCTCAGGCGGCTGTCAGGCTCCAGACCCCATGCTTTATCCAGCATGTCGTCTTCGTCTTCGGTGCTCTCGGCGAGAGAGTCGAAACCTTCACGCACGATGCAGTGGCAGGTGGTGCAGGCACAGGATTTTTCACAGGCGTGTTCCACTTCGATACCTGCACGCAGGGCAACATCGAGAATGGTTTCACCGGTCTTCGCTTCCAGAACAGCGCCATCCGGACAGAGGTCCGCATGAGGCAAAATAACAATCTTTGGCATATTAAACCTCGTCCACGGACTGGCCTTTCAGCGCGACGCGGACAGATTTGTCCATGCGGCGAGCAGCAAAGTCCTGGGTTTGTTTATCAACGTTTTTAATGGCTTCTTCTATTGCGTCAGCGTCATTGCCTTCTGCTACTGCGCTTAAATGCGCGGCAGCGTCGTCAATCACCTGGCGCTCAGCGGCGCTTAACAGCGCGGCATCGGCAGCGAGCGCGCCGTTCAGGCTCTCCAGCACGCGGGCGGCTTCAACTTTTTGTTCAGCCAGCATACGCGCCTTCACATCCTGTTCGGCGTAGCTCATTGAGTCCTGAATCATGGAGGCGATTTCGCCATCGGTAAGGCCGTAGGACGGCTTCACCTGAATGGACGATTCCACGCCGGTCGATTTTTCCATCGCAGTGACGCTCAGCAGACCGTCCGCATCCACCTGGAAGGTGACGCGAATATGCGCCCCGCCCGCAGGCAGCGCCGGGATACCGCGCAGCGCAAAGCGCGCCAGAGAGCGGCAGTCCTGCACCAGCTCGCGCTCGCCCTGCATCACGTGGATGGACATCGCGGTCTGGCCGTCTTTGAAGGTGGTGAACTCCTGCGCGCGCGCCACCGGAATGGTGGTATTACGCGGGATCACTTTCTCTACCAGGCCGCCCATGGTTTCTAACCCGAGCGACAGCGGGATGACGTCCAGCAGCAGCATTTCGCTGTCCGGCTTGTTGCCGACCAGGATATCGGCCTGGATTGCGGCGCCCACGGCAACCACTTTGTCCGGGTCGATGGAGGTCAGCGGCGTGCGGCCAAAGAATTCGCCCACGCGCTCGCGCACCAGCGGCACGCGAGTCGAACCGCCCACCATGACCACTTCCAGCACCTCGTTCGCCTCAACGCCCGCATCTTTCAGTGCGCGACGGCAGGCCAGCAGGGTGCGTTTCACCAGCGGGGCAATCAGATCGCTGAACTGGTCGCGGGCGATCTCACCCTGCCAGCCCGCAACGTTTACGCTAACCGTCTGCGCATCGCTCAGGGCGATTTTGGCGTCGATGGCCGCATCCAGTAGTTCACGCTGCACGCGGGCATCGCTGCGATCGCTGATGCCCGCCTGCTCGCGAATATAATCCGCCAGCAGATGGTCGAAGTCATCGCCGCCCAGCGCGGAATCCCCGCCGGTCGCCAGCACTTCAAACACCCCGCGGCTCAAGCGCAGGATCGAGATATCAAAGGTACCGCCGCCGAGATCGTAAACCGCAATCACCCCTTCCTGACCGGAGTCGAGGCCGTAGGCAATCGCCGCCGCCGTCGGTTCGTTCAGCAGGCGCAGCACGTGCAGGCCTGCCAGACGCGCGGCGTCTTTGGTGCCCTGACGCTGTGCATCGTCAAAATAGGCCGGAACGGTGATGACTACGCCGTCCAGATCGCCGCCAAGCGTCGCCGTCGCGCGCGCCGCCAGCGCTTTAAGGATGTCGGAGGAAACGCGAATCGGGTTCAGCAGACCGGCCGCGGTCGCAATCATCGGCAGGCCGTTTTCACTGGCCTGCAGCTGATAAGGCAGATGCGGATAGCGGGTCTGAATATCGGCCAGAGAGCGGCCCATCATGCGCTTTACGGAGCTGATGGTGTTGGCCGGATCGCGCGCGGCGTTGGCGCGGGCGTCATAGCCGACCGCGTGACCCTGCTGCTGGTAGTGGACCACGGAAGGCAGCAGATGGCGGCCCTGCTCGTCAGCCAGCGTTTCCGCCTGGCCGCTGCGCACGGTCGCCACGAGGGAATTGGTGGTGCCCAGATCGATACCCACCGCCAGACGACGCTGGTGCGGTGCGGCACTTAAGCCAGGCTCACTAATTTGTAATAAGGCCATAATTGCTTCCGAAATTAAAAATCGAGCAGCTTTTCTTCGAGTTGTTCAGCACTGCTTCGCAGTTTATCGAGAAAACGGAGTTTGCGCACAGTGTCTGCCGCCACGTCCCAGGTCTCGTTGTTCAGTTGCTCCACCATCTGCTGATGGCGGGTATCGAACATGCCCTTCACGCGCGTGATGAAGCTTTCCAGACGCGCTTCGTCTTTGGCCTGTTCAATCTCATCCAGCTCTTCGCGAAGCTCCAGCTGTTCCATCAGAAAAGCGGTGTCGCGTACGGTATGCTGTTCGCTCGCCAGATCGAAACCGTGGAGCGAGAGCAGATATTCTGCACGCGCCAGCGGATGGCGCAGCGTCTGCCAGGCCTGGTTGATGGTCGCAGAGTGCGATACCGCGGCCAGCTGTTCTGCCTGAGTACCACTGGCGAATTTATCCGGGTGATACTGACGCTGAAGATCCTGAAAACGGATCGTCAGCGCCTGGAGATCAATCGGGTATTGAGCGGGTAGTCCGAAGAGAGTGAAGTAATCCATAACAATCTCAGGGGTAGCCTGTTAGAACAAACCCCACGCGCAGCAGAGCCACGGTGGGGTTATACCTTCTTACTTCGCGCTGCAGATGCGTTGTCTGCGCTCGTTCACCCCAGTCACTTACTTAAGTAAGCTCCCGGGGATTCACTCGCTTGCCGCCTTTCTGCAACGCGAATTAATCGGTATAACAGCGGAACGCGGTTAAACGTGGAAGCTTTCGCCGCAACCACACTCGTCTTTGACGTTCGGGTTCGTGAACTTGAACCCTTCGTTCAGGCCTTCTTTAACGAAGTCCAGCTGAGTGCCATTGAGGAATTGCAGGCTTTTGCCATCGACCACCACCTTCACGCCCTTGTCTTCAAACACGGTGTCGTCAGACGCCGGCTCGTCAACAAACTCCAGTACGTAAGCCATACCAGAACAGCCGGAGGTACGTACGCCCAGTCGCAGGCCAAAGCCTTTACCACGGTTCGCCAGAAAAGAGCTTACTCGCGCGGCAGCGCTGTCGCTAAGGGTAATCGACATACTCAAACCTCAATTATTTTGCTTCACGTTTGCTTTTGTAATCCGCAATGGCGGCTTTGATCGCGTCTTCTGCCAGAATTGAACAGTGAATTTTCACCGGTGGCAGTTCGAGTTCTTCAGCAATATCCGTGTTCTTGATTGCCTGTGCTTCGTCCAGAGACTTGCCCTTCACCCATTCGGTAACCAGGGAGCTGGACGCGATAGCAGAACCGCAGCCGTAGGTCTTGAAGCGCGCGTCTTCAATGATACCTTCATTGTTGACTTTAATCTGCAACTTCATCACGTCGCCACACGCCGGTGCGCCAACCATGCCGCTACCGACAGATTCGTCGCTGTTGTCAAAAGAGCCAACGTTGCGCGGGTTCTCGTAATGATCGATGACTTTTTCGCTGTATGCCATGATTGAATTCTCCTTATGTACCGATTAGTGATGTGACCATTCAATGCTGTTCAGATCCACGCCCTGCTTGAACATTTCCCACAGTGGAGAAAGGTCGCGCAGACGGCCGATGGAGTTGCGAACCAGCTTGATGGTGTAGTCAATCTCTTCTTCGGTAGTGAAACGACCTAAAGAGAAACGGATAGAGCTGTGCGCCAGCTCGTCGGTCATGCCCAGCGCGCGCAGCACGTAGGATGGCTCCAGGCTTGCAGACGTACAGGCAGAACCGGAAGAAACGGCCAGGTCTTTCAGCGCCATGATCAGCGATTCGCCTTCAACATAGTTGAAGCTGACGTTGAGGATGTTTGGAGCACCCTGCTCGAGATCGCCGTTCAGATACACTTCTTCCATATCTTTCACGCCGTCCCACAGACGGTTACGCAGCGTGCGCAGGCGCGCCATCTCGGTTTCCATCTCTTCTTTCGCAATGCGGTACGCTTCGCCCATGCCCACGATCTGGTGAACAGGCAGCGTGCCGGAACGCATGCCGCGCTCGTGACCGCCGCCGTGCATCTGTGCTTCGATGCGGATACGCGGTTTACGACGAACGTACAGCGCGCCGATCCCTTTCGGGCCATAAATTTTGTGGCCGGAGAAGGACATCAGGTCCACTTTCAGCTGGCTCAGATCGATAGGCAGTTTGCCCACGCTCTGGGTCGCGTCAACGTGATAGATGATACCGCGCGCGCGGCACATTTCTCCGATGGTCGCGATGTCCTGAACGACGCCGATTTCGTTGTTAACGTGCATGATGGAAACCAGAATGGTGTCATCACGCATGGCCGCTTCGAGCTCTTTCAGGTCGATGATCCCGTTGCTCTGTGGCGCCAGGTAAGTCACTTCGTAACCTTCACGCTCCAGCTGGCGGCAGGTATCCAGCACGGCTTTGTGTTCGGTTTTGCTGGTGATGATGTGCTTGCCTTTTTTCTGATAAAAGTTGGCTGCACCTTTGATCGCCAGGTTGTCGGATTCGGTCGCACCGGAGGTGAAAACAATCTCACGCGGGTCGGCACCCACCAGGTCGGCAATCTGATTACGGGCGATATCTACCGCCTCTTCAGCATGCCAGCCAAAACGGTGTGAACGGGAAGCTGGGTTACCAAAGTTTCCGTCCAGGGTCAGACACTGCATCATTTTCTCGGCAACACGCGGGTCCACCGGCGTGGTTGCGGAGTAATCGAGATAAATCGGTAATTTCATTGCTCTTTAAACTCCGTACATCGCTTCAATGCAAGGAATCAGGCAACCGGCTGGATGTACGACCGAGTACGCGGGGCGTGACCGCCCCGGCCTGATTCTGAAATCTTTATCGTTTTATTACGCGCGCAGTTTGACGTCGATAGCGTCCTGCGCGCGGGTGCTGCGTTGGGAATCCTGACCGTGCTGACGACCAGAGACATCCAGAACTTCCTGGTTATTGACCAGTTCACCCAGGGTGATGTTGTTCAGGAAGCCGGTAAGACGGTCGCTCAGATCGCGCCACAGCGCGTGGGTCAGGCACTTATCGCCGCCCTGGCAGCCGCCTTTCCCCTGGCAACGGGTCGCGTCAACGGATTCGTCAACTGCGCTAATCACTTCACCAACTGCAATACTGCCCGCGTCTTTACCCAGCAGATAACCGCCGCCTGGGCCACGAACGCTGGAAACCAGTCCATTTTTACGCAGTCTGGAGAACAGCTGCTCCAGGTAAGAGAGGGAGATCCCTTGTCGTTCAGAAATATCAGCCAACGGAACCGGGCCCGCTTCGGAGTTGAGCGCAACGTCCAGCATCGCGGTCACGGCATAACGCCCTTTAGATGTCAGTCTCATGTCTTACTTAACCTCAAACTCGCCCCTGCCCGGGGTTTTTTATTGTAAAATGGGGGTATTGCATAGCAGGGCCAAGTCTGACATTCCTGACTAAAATGGTCAACTATTTACTTGACTGTTTTAGTCAGGTATTTAACCTTCTGTGCCTTCATAACCCAGGTGCGGCCTGATGCCCTCACCCCAGCCCTCTCCCGCGGGGAGAGGGGGAAATCGACACTACTCTTTATTCTTCTGCTCAATCGACGCCAGAATCCCGCGCAGGATGTTCAGCTCCTGGCTTTCCGGGCGCGCGCGGGTAAACATGCGGCGCAGCTTGTTCATCACCTGGCCCGGGTGGCCTTCACGAATAAAGCCGGTTGAGAGCAGCGTCTGCTCCAGGTGACCATAGAAGCGCTCAAGATCGTCCACCAGCGGGTAGGCCGTCTCTTCTTTCTGTTCGACCGGTTTCTCCTGCGTCGCCAGCCACGCCATACGCACCTCATAGGCGATAACCTGCACCGCCATCGCCAGGTTCAGCGAGCTATATTCCGGGTTCGCCGCGATGGCGACGTGATAGTGGCACTTCTGCAGCTCGTCGTTGGTCAGGCCAACGCGCTCGCGGCCAAACACCAGCGCAACCGGTGCCTGCTCCGCTTCTGAGACGCTTTTCAGGCCGCATTCGCGCGGGTCCAGCATCGGCCACGGCAGCGTGCGTGAACGCGCGCTGGTGCCAACAACGAGGCTACAGCCGGCCAGCGCTTCGTCAAGGGTATCGACGATCTGAGCGTTGCCGATCACGTCGCTGGCACCGGCCGCCAGGGCGATAGCCTGCGAGTCAGGTTTCACCAGCGGGTTAACCAGCCACAGGTTCGTTAAGCCCATGGTTTTCATAGCGCGGGCAACGGAGCCCATGTTGCCGGTGTGCGATGTTTCGACCAGCACGATTCGAATGTTTTGCAGCATAATTTTTAATGTCTGAATTCAGCGTCTGAAGAATATTCCGGCATATTATCATAAACGGGAGACATAATCCGATCCCACTGCTATACTCTGCGCCGATTTTCCTGTTCTTTAACATCCAGTGAGAGAGACCGATGCATCCGATGCTGACCATCGCCGTGCGCGCAGCGCGCAAGGCGGGTAATGTAATTGCCAAACACTACGAAACGCCAGACTCCGTAGAAACCAGCCAGAAAGGCAGCAATGATTTCGTGACTAACGTCGATAAAGCCGCAGAAGCGATTATTATCGAAACGATCCGCAAATCTTACCCGCAGCACACCATCATCACCGAAGAAAGCGGTGAACATGAAGGTACCGATCAGGATGTTCAATGGGTTATCGATCCACTGGATGGCACCACCAACTTCGTCAAACGCCTGCCACACTTCTCTGTGTCTATCGCAGTACGCATTAAAGGCCGTACTGAAGTCGCCGTTGTTTACGATCCAATGCGTAACGAACTGTTCACCGCTACCCGCGGTCAGGGCGCACAGCTGAACGGCTACCGTCTGCGCTGCAGCAACGCACGCGATCTGGACGGCACCATTCTGGCGACCGGTTTCCCGTTCAAGGCGAAACAGCACGCGACCACCTATATGAATATCCTGGGCAAACTGTTTACCGAATGCGCTGACTTCCGCCGCACCGGTTCTGCCGCACTGGATCTGGCCTATGTAGCAACAGGCCGCGTTGACGGTTACTTCGAGCTGTCACTGAAGCCGTGGGACTTTGCTGCGGGCGAGCTGATCGCACGTGAAGCAGGCGCCATCGTGTGTGATTTCACCGGCGGCCATAACTATATGTCTACCGGCAACGTCGTTGCAGGTAACCCACGCGTTGTTAAAGCCATGCTGGCCAACATGCGTGATGAACTGAGCGATGCGCTGAAGCGTTAATCCCGGTCATTCCCTCTCCCGTGGGAGAGGGAATCCCAATTAAAATGGCCGCAATCCTCTTCCCACCGGTACCGCGCTCATCCACATCGTCACCGCTGCCACCAGCAGAATCACCCCGCCCGCCAGCGCAAGCGTTGTCCACCCTACCTGTCGCCACAGCACCGGCGTTTTATTGCCGCTGAGTTTGACCGCCAGCTGACGGAAGCTGTGAACCAGCAGCGCTAAAGACGAAATGGTGAGAGACGTCCCTGCCGCCATCGCCAGCGCGGAAAGCATTCCCCAGCCAAACACGCCTATCACCTTGCTGAACAGCAGCACCATGATTGCCCCCGAACACGGGCGCATGCCCATCGAGAGAATAATCATCAGCCGCGCGCGCCAGTCGTCGCCGTTCTGCAACTGTTCCTGCGTGGGCAAATGCTGATGCCCGCAGCCGCAGCTTTCATCATGAACGTGGTGCGGCGTGAAGGTTTTGAATTTCGGTTTTTGCAGCAGCACGCGCAGCTTTTTCAGCGCCCGCCAGCAGAGGATCAGCCCCAGCACGCCAACCAGCGCGTAGCTCCCCTTCTCCAGCCAAAAACTGCTCATGTGCAGCTGGCGCGCGGGAAGCTGCAACAGCGAAAGCACGACTACGACGAGCGCAATCGCCACGCTGCCCTGAAGCAGCGAGGAGGCCAGCGTCAGCCCGATACTCGATTTCAGCTTCGACGGATGGGTGGCGAGCCAGGTCGTTATCACGATTTTGCCGTGCCCCGGCCCCAGCGCGTGCAGAACGCCATAGATAAAGCTGAACGCCAGCAGGGAACCACCCGCTTTGGTCGGGTTCTCGGCCACCGCCTTCAGCAGACCGCTCATCTGCTGATTGACCTCACGCTGCCAGACGATGCTTTTCATCATGACCTGCGGCCAGGCCTGCCAAAGCCAGAGCGAGCCGCAAACGGCCAGCAGGAGAAAAAGCGCCAGCGGCCAGAGGTGCAGCCAGCGGCGCGGTTTCCGAACCGGAGAGGAGATCACTGACATTGTAACGTCACCTCCTGCGCGAACTGTTTACCCAATTCCATGTCCTCAGGCGGTGCATCCTCCTTATCAAGCGAGACCGCAAAGTTCAGCGTCTCCTCGCTGGGTTTCGGGGTGTGAACGCCAATTTTGCAGTTTTTTTGCAGAGCGTCCGGCAATCGTACGTCGCCGTCTTTGTCATAGCGCATATCGACATAGTAGGTAGGATCAAAAGTGGAAAACGTGTAAGTTTGCCCGGCCAGCGGCTGCGGATGCGCCAGCGGGAGCACAAACGTCAGCACCGCCTGATGCCCGTCACGCGTCATCCCGTATTCCGTTGGCCGGTTCAGAAATTTGACCTTTTGCCCGTTGTGCCAGAATTCCGTGAAGTAGTGCTGGCCGAGCACGTTGGCCATCACTTCCGCCGCCAGCTTTTTCCAGATTTCATCGCCGGGCTTCGCGTTTCCCGCATCATAGAGCAGATCGGCCGAGGTGATTTCATCCATCGTCCAGCGCATCTTCAGGCCGCTCAGCTGCGTGCCGTCGGTAACCAGCTCGGTCTGGAGGTCAATAAAACTGTGAGGGTGTGCGCTGGCGGTGAAGCTGATAACCGCCAAAAATAACGCCATCGCACTTTGTTTAACTGTTTGCATCAATTCCTCACGTCAAAAATTCTGTGATGTCCCCCAGCAATCCTGAGTGAAAGGCCTGCCGGCGCGCTTTTCAGCGCTCATCCTTTAGCTATTCTTATCAAACATTCACACTGGATACCCGACAGATGATGACGACGCTTGAAATTCCATCTGTGCTTTCCAGTTCGCAGCGCCGCTGCCAGGTGCTTTTGATGCTATACCTGCCCGATGCTGCCGTCACCGCAGAGAGCATAATCGCTGCCAACGGGGTGGACGACGCGATGGCACGGCAAGATATAGCCGAGACGCGCGATGAAATCCAGCGCTATCACCGGCTGGACATCATCACGCACCACGACGGCAGCTACCGGATTGAAGGCACAGCCCTGAATCAGCGTTTATGCCTGCTGCACTGGCTGCGCCGGGCGCTGCGGCTTTGCCCGCAGTTTGTCTCACACCAGTTTACCCCCGCATTAAAAACCGCGCTTAAACAACACGGCATTGCGCGACCGCTGTATGACGATGCGAACCTGCGGGCGCTGATCGGCTTCTGCTCCCGCAAGCTCCAGCGCCAGTTTGAATGTCGCGACGTCCAGTTTTTACAGCTCTATCTGCAATACTGTCTTATTCAGCACCAGCTCGGGAATACGCCACAGTTTTCTCACGTTCAGCGCAGCTGGACCCAGTCGAGAGGGGAGTATTTTACGGCCCAGGAGATCGTGCGTCACTGGAGACGTCGCGTGCCGCAGGGAGCGCACGGGGATGAACAGCTGTTTCTGGCGCTGCTGTTTATGATGCTCCGCACGCCCGATCCGGTGCTCGATAAACACCAGCAGGATCAGCGCTTGCGCCGGGCCATCGTGCGCATGGTCGCCCGTTTTCGCTCGCAGACCGGGATGAACTTCAGCGATGAGCAAGGGCTGACCGATCAGCTGTATATCCATCTTGCTCAGGCGCTGGACCGCTCGCTGTTTGAAATTGGCATCGACAATAGCCTGCCGGAGGAGATCCATCGTCTCTATCCCCGGCTGTTACGCACCACGAAGGAAGCGCTGTTTGAGCTGGAAGCGGAGTTTGGGCTGCGTTTTTCTGATGAAGAGATGAGTCTTGTCGCGGTGATTTTCGGCGCCTGGCTGATGCAGGAGACCGATCTGCACGAAAAACAGGTGATCCTGCTGACGGGAGACGATAAAGCCAGCGAGGACCTGATTGAACAGCAGCTTCGCGAGCTGACGCTGCTGCCGCTCAACATTCGCTATCTGACGCTGCAGGCTTTCCAGAAAGAGGGGGCACCGCGCGAAGCCGCGCTGGTTATCACCCCCTACCCTACCGTTCTGCCGCTGTTCTCGCCGCCGCTGATACATGCCGTTGAAACATTGAACGCGCAGCAGCAAGAACATATTCGCGCCATGCTGGAATCATAGCGAGGCGCGAGCGGCCACTTTAGGGCGAACAACGATGGCGGGTAAGGCGACCAGCGCCATCACCCAGAAAACCCCATGCCCCAGGTGCTGGTAGAGGAACCCCGCAAAGACCGTCATGATCGCGATACTGCCCCCCATCGCGACCGCCGAGTATACGGCCTGCAGGCGAATAACGTCTCCGCCCTCGCGCGCAGCGATATAGCGCATCGCCGCCAGATGGCACACGGTAAAGGTGCCGCAGTGAAGAATTTGCGCCACTATCAGCCACGGCAGATCGGTCGTCCAGCCCATAATGCCCCAGCGCGCCACGCCGCACACGGCGGAAAGCAGCAGGAGGTCTCGCGCGCCAAAGCGACGGAACAGCTTTTTGCTCAGGGCGAAAATAATGACTTCGGCCACTACCCCCAGCGACCACAGATAGCCCACTGCGGAAGCAGAATATCCCGCCCCCTGCCAGTAGATGGCGCTGAAACCATAGTACGCCGCATGCGCCCCCTGAAGCAGACAGACACACGCCAGAAAACGCCAGCTCTGGGCCACCAGGCTCCGCCAGGCGGGCCAGCCTGCGCTCTCCTGATGGCGGCTTTCCCCTTGCGGCATCACCGACGGACGCAGCAGCATACCCAGCAGCATTGAGGCAATACCAATACTCAGCAGGGCGAGAATGGCGCGGTAATCGTAAAGGCTGACCAGTTTGCCCACCAGCGCGGAACCAATCACAAAGGCAATTGAGCCCCACAGGCGCACGCGGCCGTAGTCCATGGTGATCTGCTTTTGCCAGGTGTTCGCCAGAGCATCCGTCAGCGGTACCAGCGGTGAGAAGAACAGGTTAAAGCCGACCATCACCACCATCAGCCAGGCAAACTGGTGGCTGACCCAGAAGCAGGCAACAAAGACCAGCGTCAGCAGAGCAAGAATGCGCACGGCCTTGATCAGCAAGGAGGGATCGCTGACGCGCGGGGCAATCAGCAGGCTGCCGAGGAAACGCGCCACCAGCCCGGCCCCCAGCAGGACACCGATAGTCTCAGGAGTCAGGCCGATACCCTTGAGCCAGACGCTCCAGAAGGGCAGAAAAATACCGTAGCTAAAGAAATAGGTGAAATAACTGAGCGCCAGCCAGCGCGTGGAATGCAAGACCATGAATCCCTCCCGAAATCGAGGCCATAGTCTGGCGAGAATATAAAAATTAAGCAAGTAGATAGCCTGCTATAAATTAACGAAAAATTAACATCTTGTGCAGTCGTCTGGCTTATGGCAGGGAATGAAAATATGTATTACGTTTAAATTACTCCACTTGCAGAGGTTTTTCTGCCATGAACTCACTACGTTATTTCGATTTCGGTCAGTCACGCCACCTGCTGCTGCTGATTGGCCGCATCGCGCTTGTCGTACTGTTTATCATCTTTGGCTATCCAAAACTGACGGGGTTTAGCGGCACCGTACAATATATGACCTCGCTGGGTACGCCGATGCCCATGCTGGCGGCCATTATTGCGGTGGTGATGGAAGTCCCTGCTGCCATCCTGATCGTGCTGGGCTTTTTCACCCGCCCGCTCGCGGTACTGTTTGTATTCTATACGCTGGGCACGGCGATTATCGGTCACCATTACTGGGATATGACCGGTGATGCGGTCGTGCCGAATATGATTAACTTCTACAAGAATATTAGTATTGCTGGCGCCTTTATTTTGCTGGCGATAGTCGGACCGGGAGCCATTTCCCTCGACCGGCGTTAAGCCATAAAAAAAGGCCGCAAGCGCGGCCTTTTTTATTTCTGCCAGGCAGAGGAATTATGCGTATACCGGGAAGCGTGCGCAGATATCCAGAACTTTACCTTTGACGCGCTCGATAACCGCTTCGTCATTGATGTTGTCCAGAACGTCACACATCCAGCCAGCCAGCTCTTTCACTTCCGCTTCTTTGAAGCCGCGGCGAGTCACGGCCGGAGAACCGATACGGATACCGGAGGTCACGAACGGGCTCTTCGGATCGTTTGGCACGCTGTTTTTGTTCACGGTGATGTTGGCGCGGCCCAGGGCTGCGTCAGCTTCTTTACCGGTCAGGTTCTTATCAACCAGATCCAGCAGGAACAGGTGGTTTTCAGTACCGCCGGAGACCACTTTGTAGCCACGGTTCAGGAACACTTCCACCATCGCTTTGGCGTTCTTAGCAACCTGCTGCTGATAAACCTTGAATTCTGGCTCCATCGCTTCTTTCAGCGCAACGGCTTTAGCCGCGATAACGTGCATCAGCGGGCCGCCCTGCGCGCTTGGGAATACAGCGGAGTTCAGTTTTTTGTACAGCTCTTCGTCACCGCCTTTCGCCAGGATCAGGCCACCGCGTGGACCCGCCAGGGTTTTGTGGGTGGTGGTGGTCACAACGTGAGCGTGTGGAACCGGGTTCGGGTAAACGCCAGCGGCAATCAGACCCGCAACGTGCGCCATGTCGACGAACAGGTAAGCACCGATGCTGTCTGCGATTTCACGCATTTTTGCCCAGTCAACGATACCGGAGTAAGCAGAGAAGCCACCGATGATCATCTTCGGTTTGTGCTCTTTAGCCTGCTTCGCCATGTCTTCGTAGTCAATTTTGCCGGACTCATCAATACCGTAAGGGATGATGTTGTACAGTTTGCCGGAGAAGTTAACCGGGGAGCCGTGAGTCAGATGGCCGCCCTGCGCCAGGTTCATACCCAGAACGGTATCGCCCGGCTGCAGCAGCGCGGTGTAGACCGCGAAGTTAGCCTGAGAGCCAGAGTGCGGCTGCACGTTCGCGTAGTCAGCGCCAAAGAGTTCTTTCGCACGGTCGATAGCCAGCTGCTCAACGATATCAACGTACTCGCAACCGCCGTAGTAGCGCTTGCCCGGGTAACCTTCAGCATATTTGTTAGTCAGCTGAGAACCCTGCGCCTGCATAACGCGTGGGCTGGTGTAGTTTTCGGAGGCGATCAGTTCGATGTGCTCTTCCTGACGTACTTTTTCCTGCTCCATAGCCTGCCACAGTTCGGCATCATAATCGGCAATGTTCATTTCACGCTTTAACATCCGCATCTCCTGACTCAGCTAACAAGTAAATTTTGGCCTGAAAAGGCAGTCCTGTTGGACGACGGGCAACAGTATAACTGATTAGTTCTGTGATAACAGGTCTTGACAAACGATTTTACGCAAACGTTTTCCTACGCGCCACGCAAGGGTTTGAGGAATAAAGCTCTCGCCTTTTCCAGCGGATTTCTTTTCAGGTTTGTGATGCATATTTTTCATCTTGCAAAGAACCATTTACAACGCAGGGGTATTTTTTATAAGATGCATTTAAAATACATCATTAAAGTCACATCAGAAGGAAGCTGCCATGCTCGACGCTCAAACCATCGCTACCGTTAAAGCCACCATCCCCCTGCTGGTGGAAACCGGCCCTAAACTCACCGCCCATTTCTACGATCGCATGTTCACGCACAACCCGGAGCTCAAAGAAATTTTCAACATGAGCAACCAGCGTAACGGCGATCAGCGCGAAGCGCTTTTCAATGCCATCGCGGCCTATGCCAGCAATATTGAAAACCTGGCGGCACTGCTGCCCGCGGTGGAAAAAATCGCGCAGAAACACACCAGCTTCCAGATCCAGCCCGAGCAGTACAACATTGTGGGTAGCCACCTGCTGGCAACGCTGGACGAGATGTTCAGCCCGGGCCAGGAGGTGCTGGACGCGTGGGGGAAAGCCTACGGCGTGCTGGCAAACGTGTTTATCAACCGCGAAGCGCAGATCTACAGCGAAAACGCCAGCAAGAACGGCGGCTGGGAAGGCACACGCGCCTTCCGCATCGTTGAGAAAACGCCGCGCAGCGCGCTGATTACCAGCTTTGAATTTGAGCCGGTGGACGGACAGCCGGTTGCCGATTACCAGCCGGGCCAGTATCTGGGCGTGTGGCTGAAGCCTGAAGGTTTCCCGTATCAGGAGATCCGCCAGTATTCTCTTACCCGCAAGCCAAACGGCAAAGGCTACCGCATTGCGGTGAAGCTTGAGGACGGCGGTCAGGTATCGAACTGGCTACACAACGAAGCTAACGTGGGCGACGTGGTCCATCTGGCCGCGCCGGCGGGCGATTTCTTCATGGCCGTAGAAGCGAATACCCCGGTTACGCTGATCTCTGCGGGCGTCGGCCAAACGCCAATGCTGGCGATGCTAGATACGCTGGCGAAAGCCAACCACGGCGCGCAGGTAAACTGGTTCCACGCTGCGGAAAACGGCGACGTGCACGCCTTTGCGGATGAAGTGAAAACGCTCGGGGCGTTCCTGCCGCGCTTCACCGCGCACGCCTGGTATCGCCTGCCGACGGATGCAGACCGCGCGGCCGCGCGGTTTGACAGCGAAGGCCTGATGAATTTAAGCCAGATGGAAGGGGCGTTTAGCGCGCCGGACATGCAGTTCTACGTCTGCGGGCCGGTGGCGTTTATGCAGTATGCCGCGAAGCAGCTGGTGGAGCTGGGTGTGAACAAAGACAACATTCACTACGAATGTTTCGGGCCGCATAAGGTGCTGTAATGAAAAAGCCCTCGTTCGAGGGGCTTTTTTTTCGCCGGGTGGTTGCACCTTACCCGGCCTACAAAACCGTTGGCATTTTTAAATCGCGGCGTCGTCTTCTTCGCCGGTACGGATACGGATCACGCGCGCCACGTCAAAGACGAAGATTTTACCGTCACCGATTTTGCCCGTCTGCGCGGTGCGGATAATGGTATCCACGCAGGTATCGACGATATCGTCGCTGACCACGATTTCAATTTTTACTTTCGGCAGAAAGTCGACCATGTACTCTGCGCCACGGTAAAGCTCGGTGTGGCCCTTCTGACGACCAAAACCTTTCACTTCCGTCACGGTCATCCCGGTGATGCCGACTTCCGCCAGCGCTTCACGCACGTCATCCAGTTTGAAAGGTTTAATAATCGCATCAATCTTTTTCATGGTGGGTCCTTAAACTCTTGCCTGTAAGCTGCCTCGTAATCGATTGCTCACAGTACCATACGGCATTACTCTTTAAAATCGTTTGCTTCCAGCTCGTGGCGCGACAGCAGCTTGTAGAACTCGGTGCGGTTGCGTCCGGCCATGCGCGCCGCGTGGGTCACGTTGCCTTTGGTGATCTGCAATAGCTTGCGCAGATAGTTCAGCTCGAACTGATTCCGCGCTTCCGCAAACGTCGGCAGAGCCGTGTTTTCCCCTTCCAGCGCCTGCTCCACCAGCGCATCGCTGATCACCGGTGAGGAGGTCAGCGCCACGCACTGCTCAATCACGTTCACCAGCTGGCGCACGTTACCCGGCCAGCCTGCGGCCATCAGCCGCTTCATCGCGTCGGTGGAAAACGCGCGCACGAACGGTTTATGGCGATCGGCCGCCTGGCGCAAAAGATGGTTCGCCAGCAGCGGAATGTCTTCCGCACGCTCCGCCAGCGCAGGGATCTTCAGATTCACCACGTTCAGACGGTAGTAGAGATCTTCGCGAAACTCGTTGCGCGCCATCACTTTTGGCAAGTCGCGGTGGGTGGCGGAAATAATGCGCACATTAATATCGATATCGCGGTTGCTGCCCAGCGGGCGAACTTTTCGCTCCTGCAACACGCGGAGCAGTTTGACCTGCAGCGGTGCGGGCATGTCGCCAATCTCGTCCAGGAACAGCGTGCCGCCTTCCGCGGCCTGGAACAGCCCTTCCCGGCTGCTCACCGCGCCGGTGAATGCGCCGCGGGCGTGACCAAACAGTTCAGATTCGAGCAGCTGTTCCGGAAGCGCGCCGCAGTTAATGGCGATAAAGGCGTTTTTACTGCGCGGGCTGGCGTTATGGATCGCCTGCGCCAGGATCTCTTTTCCGGTTCCGCTCTGGCCGTTGATGAGCACGCTGACGTCGGACTGCGCCACCATCCGGGCCTGTTCAAGCAGACGCAGCATAATGGGGCTGCGGGTGACGATGGACTCCCGCCACGCTTCATCCCCCGCCGGGGCGGCATGTTCCAGCGCGCTGTCGATAGCCTTATACAGCGCGTCTTTGTCCACCGGCTTGGTCAGGAAGCTGAAGACCCCCTGCTGCGTCGCGGCAACCGCATCCGGGATCGACCCGTGTGCCGTCAGGATGATCACGGGCATACCCGGCTGCTGCTTCTGGATCTCCGCGAACAGCTGCAGGCCATCCATTTCGTCCATCCGCAGGTCGCTTATCACCAGATCGATTTTCTCGCGGCTGAGGATCTTCAGCCCTTCCAGCCCGCTTTCAGCGGTCACGACGCTGTAGCCTTCGCTCACCAGACGCATCCCCAGCAGCTTTAACAGACCGGGATCGTCATCCACCAGTAAAAGATGGGCAGGTTTACGGCTCGTCATGCTTCACATCCTCTTGTTTCGGCGTATCGCTGTCCGGTGCAGCGGATGAGCTCCCCGGCTGATATTTGCGCGACGAGAGCTGCCTTTCGATATCCGTCAGGTTCTCCAGCTTACGCGTCGTGGTATCCAGCTGCGTACGTAAATGTTGCTGCTGTTGACGCAGCGTATCAAGCTCGCTGTCGGTTGACTGCTGTAGCTTGCTGTAGCGGGAGCGCTCTTCAGACAGCTGAAGCTGTAATGTCTGCCCATCGCGCCAGAGCTGGTATACCGGGCGTACCTGCACGGGAAGATTGACTACAAACGTGTCCAGTCGGGTCACATTGACGCGACGTTCAACGGGGGTAATTTTCGCATCTGCGAGTAAAATCCCACGCTTGAAAGCGTCCTGCCAGGTATCGTCATCCAGCATCGCCGCCTTCGAGCGGGCGTCTACCGGCGCCAGACGCTGGGCGCAATCTATCCCACGCAGCCAGAACAGCGGGTTGCTTTCAACGTCATGTCCTGACAGGTTCCAGATGTCGTCACAGCGGGTTGAGAGGAAGTCTGCCAGCTGGTTATCGGGCCATTTATCTTCCTGTTTATCGCTAATGGCACTTTGTGGCGCATGGGAAACACACCCTGCCAGAAATAAACAGGGCAGGCTCAGGCGAAGCGTTTTGCTGGAAAACACCGCACGTACGGCGCGGAAAAAGACGTGTGACATACTCACCAGACATAGATTCATTTTATTGATTTTTCCGGCTCACGGGCAGTTCGATACGGAAGCAAACATCTGAACGTTCGTCCGCGGCAATGTTTAGCTCACCCTGCATGCGTCGTATGCAGTCCCGGGCGATGCTCAAGCCCAGACCGCTTCCTTTAACCGCGCCTTTCCGCTGATGACTTCCCTGGAAAAAGGGTTCGAAGATCATGGTTTTTTCGTCATCGGGGATCGGGGTGCCGGTGTTTGCGACGTCAATAAACACCCGTGAACCATTCGTATTACTTCGGATATAAATGTTACCGGATTCAGTACCATAGTGCACCGCATTGGAGTAAAGATTATCCAGAACGCTCATCAGCAGCATGGGTTCAGCCAGGCACGCAGGCGCATTCAGCTCAACGCCGGTATGCATCATTTTAGCTCTTGCTGGCAAGCTGTGGGCGGAGATCACCATATCCACCAGCGGCTCAATTTCAACGTTTTCCAGTACGACCGCCCCGTCAGCCAGCTTGCGGTTGTAATCCAGCAGTTGCTCAATCAGCTTTTGCAGATTGCGGCTGCTGTTATCCAGGATCTCGACAATTTCTTTCTGCTCTGGCGTAAGGGGCCCGGCCACTTCGTCCGCCAGCAGCTCCGTCCCTTCGCGCATGCTGGCCAGCGGCGTTTTAAGCTCATGAGAGATATGGCGCAGGAACTGATGGCGCTGTGATTCGAGCCACGCCAGGCGCTCGGACAGCCAGATAATGCGCTGGCCTACGGATCGCAGCTCGCGCGGACCTTTAAAGGCGACCGTATCCCCGAGCGATTTCCCCTCCCCCAGGCGGTTGATCATACGCTGGATGCCCTTTACCGGGCCGATGATCATGCGGGTAAAGAGCAGTACCAGCCCGAGGCTCACCAGGAACAGCACCAGCGCCTGCCAGCCGAAGAACTGGCCGCGCTCGGCAATCTCCTGCTGGAGCTGCTGGCCGCGAGAGAAAATCACCGCGCGCGTTGACTGCACCATCTCGGTGTTGGCGCTGGCAAAAGCTTCGAGGCGCGCGGCAGCAACGGCATCCGGGCCGCTATTGCTGCACTGCAGCTGCGCGAGATCGTTTAAATCCTGACGCAACGCCTGATAGAGCTTGTCATCAGGTAAGACCCCCGCGTGAGCGTCCAGCATTTCGCTGTAGCGTTTACGCTGGCTCTGATAAACCTTTTCCAGCGTCCGATCGTCAAGCACGCAATACTGACGATAACTTCGCTCCATTTCCAGCGCGGCGTTGGTCATCGCTTCACTGCGTCTGGCGTCGATGAGCGTCGTGCGGTTGGTCAAAGCCGCCTGCGCGCTCAGCGCGTTCAGGCTTTGCCACGCCTGCCAGGCAAGGATCAGCAGCGGCAGCAGGATCAGCAGGAAGGCCATCATGACGAGCTGCCGCAGGGAGCGGGGGAAAACGGGCCAGCGTTTCAACGCATTACTCTCTTAATGGGGATTTACGCAGAGCGTAACTGAGTCTGCCCTTCAGATACAACAAAGCCGGGTAAAAACCCGGCTTTGTCATGGAATGAGGCGGTGCCTAACTCGACGTTTCGCCCTGGCCTGATAAAGCATCGCTATGATCAGTAGTTGGACGGCAGGCACCTTTTTGTGCGTCATTCGAAGTTTATGTAGCGCGTCCCGAAGGGGCTGACATAAGAAGGTGAATGAGCCACTGGTTAATATTATGCAACACCCGTGCCAGAATGCAAAACAAAATATTAACACATTGAAATATATGATTTTTACTCGTTTATCACGTTAATTATCGGTTGAATGATTTTCAGGCTAAGTGTCGCTATTCAGCAACACCTTAAGGGGAACCTTACCTGACATATATAAATCAAAGAGTTAGGTGTCTCCATTTGGAGACAGCCATATTGCGGGTCTGTCGCGTAATTGCGACACAAATAAAAAAGCCCGGTCAAGCTTTCGCTTACCGGGCCTGGAAGGGGGTGGGGCTAAAACTTAACCCAGCTGCTTACGCGCGTTGCGGAAGATACGCATCCACGGGCTGTCCTCGCCCCAGTTTTCCGGGTGCCAGGAGTTGCTCACGGTACGGAACACGCGTTCCGGGTGCGGCATCATGATGGTCGCGCGACCGCTTTCGCTGGTCACCGCCGTAATACCGTTGGCGGAGCCGTTCGGGTTAGCCGGGTAGGTTTCCGTCACCTTGCCGAAGTTATCGACAAAGCGCAGCGCTACCAGGCCTTTGCTCTCCAGCTGAGCCAGATGCGCAGCGTCGCGCACTTCTACCTGACCTTCGCCGTGGGAAACGGCGATTGGCATCTGTGAACCGACCATCCCCTGCAGCAGCAGAGACGGGCTTTGGGTCACTTCCACCAGGCTGAAGCGCGCCTCGAAGCGGTCAGACTGGTTGCGCACAAAGCGCGGCCAGGCTTCGCTGCCCGGGATCAGCTCACGCAGGTTAGACATCATCTGGCAGCCGTTACACACGCCCAGCGCCAGCGTCTGCGGACGGTGGAAGAAGGTTTCGAACTCGTCGCGCACGCGGCTGTTGAACAGGATGGACTTCGCCCAGCCTTCGCCCGCGCCCAGCACGTCACCGTAGGAGAAGCCGCCGCACGCCACCAGCGCCTGGAAATCTTCCAGACCGGTACGCCCGGCCAGCAGGTCGCTCATGTGGACGTCGATAGCGTCAAAGCCCGCGCGGTGGAAGGCAGCCGCCATCTCAACGTGGGAGTTGACGCCCTGCTCGCGCAGCACGGCCACTTTTGGACGCGCGCCCGTCGCTATGTACGGCGCGGCGATGTCTTCGTTGATGTCGAAGGAGAGCTTCACGTTCAGGCCTGGATCCTGGTCATTCGCTTTCGCGTTATGCTCCTGATCGGCACATTCCGGGTTATCACGCAGGCGCTGCATCTGCCAGGTGGTTTCCGCCCACCACATGCGCAGCGTGGTGCGGCTTTCGCTGAACACCGCGTGACCGTCTGCTTCAATAACGAAGCGGTCGCCCTGAACGGCTTTGCCCAGATAGTGCACGCAGTCTGCCAGACCATGCTTCGCCAGAATCGCTTCAACCGCGTCGCGATCTGCCGCACGCACCTGAATCACGGCGCCCAGCTCTTCGTTGAACAGCGCCGCCAGACGGTCTTCGCCCAGCGTCGCAATGTTCGCTTCCACGCCGCAGTGGCCGGTGAAGGCCATCTCTGCCAGGGTCACCAGCAGGCCGCCGTCGGAACGGTCGTGGTAGGCCAGCAGCTTACGCTGCGCCACCAGCGCCTGAATCGCGTCGTAGAAGCCCTTCAGCTGGGCCACGTCGCGCACGTCGGCTGGCTTGTCGCCGAGCTGGCGGTAAACCTGCGCCAGCGCGGTAGCCCCCAGCGCGTTGTGGCCTTTACCCAGGTCAATCAGCAGCAGGGCATTGTCTTCGGTCGCAAGCTGCGGCGTAACGGTGTGACGCACGTCTTCCACGCGGGCAAACGCGGTGATCACCAGCGACAGCGGAGAGGTCATCTCGCGCTGCTCGTTGCCTTCCTGCCAGCGGGTTTTCATCGACATGGAGTCTTTGCCCACCGGAATGGTCAGGCCAAGGGCTGGACACAGCTCCTCGCCCACCGCTTTCACGGCTTCATACAGGCCAGCATCTTCGCCAGGGTGACCGGCTGCGGCCATCCAGTTTGCGGAAAGCTTGATACGTTTGATATCGCCAATCTGCGTTGCGGCGATGTTGGTCAGCGCTTCACCAACCGCCAGACGGGCAGAAGCAGCGAAGTCCAGCAGCGCCACCGGGGTACGCTCGCCGAGAGCCATCGCTTCGCCGTAGTAGCTGTCGAGGCTCGCGGTGGTCACGGCGCAGTTCGCGACCGGGATTTGCCACGGGCCGACCATCTGATCGCGCGATACCATACCGGTCACGGTGCGATCGCCGATGGTCACCAGGAAGGTTTTCTCTGCCACAGCAGGCAGGTGCAGCACGCGGTTTACCGCTTCTGCCACGGTGATGCCCTGGCGATCCAGCGCTTTGCCGGCCGCTTTGCGGGTGGTTACGTCGCGGGTCATCTTCGGCGTTTTACCGAGCAGAACGTCGAGCGGCAGATCGATCGGCTGGTTGTCAAAGTGGGTGTCGCTTAAGGAAAGGTGCTGCTCTTCGGTCGCTTCACCGATGACGGCATACGGCGCGCGCTCGCGGCGGCACAGCTCGTCAAACAGCGGCAGCTGGTCGGCAGCAACCGCCAGCACGTAGCGCTCCTGGGATTCGTTACACCAGATTTCCAGCGGGCTCATGCCCGGCTCATCGCTCAGGATGTCGCGCAGGTTGAAGCGCCCGCCGCGGCCACCGTCGCTCACCAGCTCCGGCATGGCGTTGGACAGGCCGCCCGCGCCCACGTCGTGGATGAAGAGGATCGGGTTGGCGTCGCCCAGCTGCCAGCAGCGGTCGATCACTTCCTGGCAGCGGCGCTCCATCTCAGGGTTGTCGCGCTGCACGGAGGCGAAGTCGAGATCCGCATCAGACTGGCCGGAGGCCATAGAAGAGGCCGCTCCGCCGCCCAGACCGATGTTCATCGCCGGGCCGCCCAGTACGATCAGCTTCGCGCCGACGACGATCTCGCCTTTCTGCACGTGATCGGCACGGATGTTGCCGATCCCGCCCGCCAGCATGATCGGCTTGTGGTAGCCGCGCAGCTCTTCGCCGTTGTGGCTGTCCACTTTCTCTTCATAGGTACGGAAGTAACCGTTCAGCGCCGGACGACCAAATTCGTTGTTAAACGCCGCGCCGCCCAGCGGGCCTTCGGTCATGATATCCAGGGCGGTCACGATGCGCTCTGGCTTGCCGAAATCTTCTTCCCACGGCTGCTCAAAGCCCGGGATACGCAGGTTGGAGACGGAGAAACCGACCAGACCCGCTTTAGGTTTAGCGCCACGACCGGTCGCACCTTCATCGCGGATTTCGCCGCCGGAGCCGGTCGCCGCGCCCGGCCACGGGGAGATCGCCGTCGGGTGGTTGTGGGTTTCCACTTTCATCAGGATATGCGCGGGCTCCTGATGGAAGTCATAGCGCCCTGCTTCGCGATCGGCGAAGAAGCGGCCCACCTCGGAACCTTCCATTACCGCGGCGTTGTCTTTATAGGCAGACAGCACATGGTCCGGGGTTTGCTCCATGGTGTTTTTGATCATTTTGAACAGCGACTTCGGCTGCTGTTCGCCGTCAATAATCCAGTCGGCGTTGAAAATCTTGTGGCGGCAGTGCTCAGAGTTAGCCTGCGCGAACATATAGAGTTCGATGTCGTTCGGGTTACGGTTGAGCTTAACAAACGCATCCTGGAGGTAGTCGATTTCGTCTTCTGCCAGCGCCAGGCCGAGACGCAGGTTGGCGTCAATCAGCGCCTGACGGCCCTGCCCCAGCAGGTCTACGCTCTGTACCGGCGCAGGCTGATGGTGAGAGAAAAGCTTCTGCGCGTCATCGAGAGAGGTAAATACGCTCTCCATCATGCGATCGTGCAGTTCAGCCGCAACCGCCTGCCACTGCGCGTCGCTCAGGGTAGAGGCTTCCACGTAGTACGCCACGCCGCGTTCCAGACGGTTAATCTGGTTCAGGCCACAGTTGTGGGCGATATCGGTGGCTTTGGAAGACCAGGGGGAGATGGTGCCCGGACGAGGCGTCGCAAGGATCAGTTTGCCGGTTGGCGTATGGCTGCTCAGGCTTGGACCATACTTGAGCAGGCGTTCCAGCTGTACGCGCTCCTCTGCATTGAGGGGGGCATTCAGGTCAGCAAAATGGACATACTCAGCGTAAATATTGCTTACCGGAAGGTCGGCCGCCTGAAAACGTGCCAGCAGTTTAGTGATACGGAAGGCAGACAGTGCAGGCGAACCACGCAGAATTTCCATCATAAGTCTCTCGTCTTCGAAGCGCCGGGGCGCTTACAGTGTGCGCAAGGGGGGAAAACGGGCGTCATTATAGAGAATCCTGAGCGCCGACGAAACCGTTTGCGTCGAAATAAAATTTGCACAGAGATTTAACAATAGATGTGACCTGTCTCTCTAATTGGTTGCCAAGTGGCGCAAGTTTACGCAAAATGCCGCTCATTCAATGGCAAACCTTATGATTAACATGGCTACAGCAGACTGAGGCAACCGGCGTCGCAGAGAATTAACTAATTGAAAAAATTAAAGATTAATTATCTGCTCATCGGCATTGTAACGTTGCTGCTGGCAGTGGCCCTCTGGCCTTCCATCCCCTGGTTCGGCAAAGCCGAAAACCGTATCGCCGCCATTCAGGAGCGGGGGGAATTGCGCGTCAGTACCCTCAACTCGCCGCTGATTTACAGCGACGTCAACGGCAAAATCATTGGCCTGGATTATGAACTGGCACAACAGTTCGCCGATTATCTTGGCGTGAAGCTTAAAATCACCGTCCGCCAGAATATCAACCAGCTTTTTGACGACCTCGATAACGACGATGCCGATATGCTCGCCGCCGGGCTGGTGTATAACAGCGAGCGCAGCAAGAACTACCAGCCAGGCCCGACCTACTACTCCGTTTCTCAGCAGCTGGTTTACCGCGTCGGGAGCCTGCGCCCGCGCTCGCTGTCCTCGATTAACGATCGGCAGCTGACGATTGCGCCCGGCCACGTGGTGATTGACGATCTGCGGGAGCTCAAGGAGAAGAAATATCCCGACCTGAGCTGGACGGTGGATCCGAAACTCGGCACGACGGAGCTGCTGGAGCAGGTAAAAGATCAGAAGGTGCCGTACACCATCGCCGATTCGGTCGCGATCAGCCTGTTCCAACGGGTGCATCCTGAAATCGCCGTGGCGCTGGACGTCACCGACGAGCAGCCTGTGACCTGGTTTAGCCAGCTTGATGACGATCAGACCTTCTCTGCCGCGATGCTTGATTTCTTCAACACCATCAATGAAGACGGTACCCTGGCGCGTCTGGAGGAGAAGTACCTCGGGCACGGCGATGACTTTGACTACGTTGACACCCGCAGCTTCCTGCGCGCGGTAGATAGCGTCCTGCCGGACCTGCAGCCGCTGTTCGAAAAATACGCCCAGGAGATTGACTGGAAGCTGCTGGCGGCTATTTCGTATCAGGAATCCCACTGGGATACCCAGGCCACGTCGCCCACGGGCGTACGTGGTTTGATGATGTTAACCAAAAATACCGCGCTGAGCCTGGGCGTGAACGATCGTACCGATGCCGAACAGAGCATCAGCGGCGGCGCGCGATACCTGCAGGACATGATGGCTAAAGTACCGGAAACGGTGCCGGAAGAAGAGCGGATCTGGTTTGCGCTGGCGGCCTATAATATGGGCTACGCGCATATGCTTGATGCGCGAACGTTGACGGCAAAAACGAAAGGTAACCCGGACAGCTGGTCAGACGTTAAGCAGCGCCTGCCGCTGCTGAGCCAGAAGCCATGGTATAACAAGCTGACATACGGCTACGCGCGCGGACATGAAGCCTACGCCTACGTGGAAAATATCCGTAAATATCAGATTAGCCTGGTCGGGTATCTGCTGGAGAAAGAGAAAGAGGCGACGGAGGCCAAACAGCTGGCTCAAAGTTACCCTGTCGTGGCGCCGGACGAGCTTAATCGTCCGACAGCTTCAGTTCTGCCTTTTGCTGCTTTTTCTGCTGACGGCGCATTCGAAAGAAATCGCTTAATAGCCCCGAACACTCTGGTGCAAGCACCCCACCGATAGTCTTCACCTGGTGGTTCATACCCGGGTGACCCAGCACGTCCATCAGCGAACCGGCCGCACCGGTTTTTTCATCCCGCGCGCCGAAAACCAGAGTCCCGATCCGGCTGTGCACCATCGCGCCGGAGCACATCACGCACGGCTCCAGCGTCACGTACAGCGTGGTATCAAGCAGGCGATAGTTTTGCAGCACCAGACCGCCCTGGCGAAGCGCCATGATTTCGGCATGCGCAGTAGGATCGTGGCGACCAATAGGACGGTTCCACCCTTCGCCAATCACCTGGTTGTTATGAACCAGCACCGCGCCCACGGGCACCTCGCCCTCTTCCCAGGCGCGTTGAGCCAGCGTCAGCGCGTGGCGCATCCAGTATTCATGATTGTGTTCAGGGTTGGACAACGGTTGATACTCCAGTCGAAAAGCGGGCGGCATTATACACGCCAGTTTTAGAGAAGACTATTCGAGTTGCTGAAGTTCGCCTGATGGCGTGACGCGCCAGCGGTGCTGGCAAAAATAGAGCAGCGGGTTGTCCTGCTTGCTGTCGCTGTAGCCGCTGTACAGGCGCAGCGGCGTACCGATGCGTTTCTCAAGCTGGACCACTTTTTCATGCCCCAGGCAGCGCAGGGTCAGCACCCAGCCGCCGTAACCGCGGGCAATTTGCGTGGCGATAAGATTCACGCGCGGAAGCCAGGGGGTATCAAAGTAGACCTGCTCCACCAGCGTCTGCGGGGAGCCGGTAATCAGCCAGATGTCGGCATCATTCGCGTCGAGGTAGCTGGTCAGGCGCGCCTGCACCACCGGAAAGGCGGCGACGTGGCCGCGAAACCAGTGCGCAAAATCCTTTTCGAGCTGCTTAAGCCGCGCTTCGCTGTGCCCAAAGGTACATCCCCACAGCAGCAGACTCATCGGCCATCGCGCTGCCCGGCCTTTGACCAGCAGCGCGATCCCGATAACCGGTAAGAGCTGCAGCACGAGCAGCGCATTCAAAGGCTGACGCCGCAGCAGGTAACGCATAAACGTACCAAACATATCCTGCTGATGCAGCGTTCCATCCAGGTCGAAAAAGACAACGCGACGCGCGTGATTTGCCAAACCTTACTCCTCTGGGTCGTTGAAACCTAACAGCCAGGTAAACAGGAACCCGGCGATCACCGCTACTAAATAGCCTAACAGATAGAGCATCACTTTTCCGGTCACGATGGTTAATGCCAGCGGTAAACCGGAAAGACCAAAGGTGATCACGGTGGCGACTTTCCAGTAGCTGATCAGCGCCCCGCCTACCGCGCCCCCCAGACAGGCGGCGAGAAAAGGTTTACCCAGCGGCAGCGTAACGCCGAAAATCAGCGGCTCGCCAATGCCGAGCAGTCCGACCGGGAGCGCGCCTTTAATCATTTTTTTCAGCCGTGCGTTGCGGGTTTTCATCAGTACGGCAATCGCCGCGCCGACCTGCCCCACGCCCGCCATCGACAGGATAGGCAGCAGCGCGTTATAGCCGTGCGCCTGCACCAGCTCGACGTGGATCGGCACCAGCCCCTGATGTAGCCCCGTCAGCACCAGCGGCAGGAAGGTACCTGACAGCACCGCTCCCACCAGCAGGCCGCCGCGGTCAATAGCCAGAGACGCACCGTGAGCGATGGCTTCAGAGATCCACCCGCCTAGCGGCTGGAGGGCCACAATCGCTACGCTACCGGTAATCAGCGTAGTCAACAGCGGGTTGAGAATCAGCTCGATCGAGCCAGGCAGAACCGCGCGCAGCCTTTTCTCGATCCAGCACATCAGGATGACAACCAGCAGCACTGCGATTACCCCACCGCGGCCCGGCTGGAGCGCCTCGCCAAACAACGTGATCTGCGCCAGCTGCGGGCTGGACAAGATGCCCGCCATGACCCCGCCCATCGCCAGCGATCCGCCAAACACCTTCGCGGTATTCACCCCGACCAGAATGTTCATAATGGCGAAAACAGCGCTGCCGAAGATCCCGAGAATCCCCAGCAGGTTCGGATAGTGCGTGGCGAAATCCCCCACAATATCCGGTCGCTTGAGGATATTGATGATCCCGGTGATCAGGCCGGAGGCAATAAACGCCGGGATCAGCGGAATAAAGACGTTTGCCAGCTGACGCAGCGCATCGCTCATGGGGGCTTTGTATTTGGCCTTTGCCTGCGCTTTGGTGCGCTCCGCATCGTCAATCGACGCGCTCGCGCTAACGCCCATCAGTGCGCGCATGGCATCAACAACCTGCGCCGCTTTCCCCGGCCCGACGATCAGCTGATGCTGCTGCCCCTGTTTCACGTAGCCGCTGACGCCGGAGAGTTGCTTCAGGCGCGGCACGTCGAGCTGGTCGTCGTTATGCACCTCGACGCGCACGCGCGTCATGCAGTTTTCGAGACGCTGAATATTTTTTTCCCCACCGATCCCCTGCAGGATATCGCTGGCGAGCGCTGCTGTTTTGTCCATAGACGCCTCTGTTAGTTTTCTAATGCCGCCCGTAAGAAGCCGTTATGCGCATCGAGTTTGGCTCTCGCGGTAGCCGCATCCAGCCCGCTCAGGATCATCAAAATGGCCGGTTTAACATCGTGATCGGTCTGCTTGAGTACCGCTTCTGCCTCTTCACGGCCTGCGCCTGTCGCCTCCATCACCATGCGGCAGGCTCTGTCCACCAGCTTGACGTTGGTGGCCTGCATATCCACCATCAGGTTCTGATAAACCTTGCCGAACTTCACCATCGCGCCGGTGGAGATCATATTGAGTACCAGCTTTTGCGCGGTCCCGGATTTCAGGCGCGTGGAGCCGGTGAGAGCTTCCGGCCCGACAACCGGAGAGATAGCAATAGCGGCCACCTGCGCAATCGGTGAGCCAGGGTTACAGGAGATGGCGACCGTCGTGCAGCCCGTCCGGTTGGCGTATTCCAGCCCGCCAATGACGTACGGGGTGCGCCCGGATGCCGCCAGCCCGACCACCAGATCCTTCTCGGTCAGATTCAGCTCCTTCAGGTCATCCTCGCCCAGCTGTGCATTGTCTTCCGCTCCTTCAACGGCTTTCAGCAGCGCGCCGGGTCCACCGGCAATCAGCCCAACGACCAGACCGTGCGGCACCCCAAAGGTGGGCGGACATTCTGACGCATCCAGGACCCCAAGACGCCCGCTGGTGCCCGCCCCCATGTAGATAATGCGACCGCCGGCCTTGAGGGCTTCCGCCGCCGCATCGACAGCTTTCGCCACCTCGGGTAATGTCTCTTTCACAGCCTGCGCGACCAGCGTATCCTGTTGATTAAAGCGGTTAACCAGCTCCAGGGTGGAGAGCGCATCCAGATCCATGGTTTGCGGGTTACGCGTTTCAGAAACAAGTGAGCCAAGATTCATTTTTGTACCTCAAGAATTTTTAATTCATAATAATCACACTATAATGGAATATAAAATTCATTCAGGCGAGCAAAATTCGTATTTGCGCAGATAATCACATTTTCGCCAGGAGACCCTATGAACTGTTTAATTCGCATTCGCCAGCGCTACGCAGGCTTTGCCCAAAGCGACAAGAAGCTGGCGGATTTTCTGCTTTCTCAACCCGATCGCGCGCGCCATCTCAGCTCGCAGCAGCTGGCGAGTGAAGCCGGCGTGAGCCAGTCCAGCGTGGTGAAGTTTGCCCAGAAGATTGGCTTTAAGGGGTTCCCCGCCCTCAAGCTGGCGATCAGCGAAGCGCTGGTGAGCAACCCCAACCCGCAGTCCATGCCGGTGCATAATCAGATCCGCGGCGATGACCCGATGCGGCTGGTCGGCGAAAAGCTGATCAAAGAGAACGTGGCGGCCATGCACGCGACGCTCGATGTAAACACCGAAGAGAAGCTGCTGGAGAGCGTGGCGATGCTCCGCGGCGCGCGGAGGATCATTCTGACCGGTATCGGCGCATCCGGACTTGTGGCGCGTAACTTTGGCTGGAAGCTGACGAAAATTGGGCTTAACGCCATCGTCGAGCAGGATATGCACGCCCTGCTGGCAACCGTACAGGCAATGGATCCTGACGATCTGCTGCTGGCCATCTCCTACTCCGGCGAGCGCCGTGAAATCAACATGGCAACTGATGAAGCGCTGCGCGTCGGCGGTAAAATTCTGGCGATCACCGGTTTTACGCCGAATGCCCTCCAGCAGCGGGCAACGCGCTGTTTATATACCATTGCCGAAGAGCAGGCCACGCGCAGCGCGGCTATCTCGTCCACCAGCGCGCAAATGATGCTGACGGACCTGCTGTTTATGGCGCTGGTGCAGCAGGATCTGGAGCGCGCGCCCGAGCGCATTCGTCACAGCGAAGAACTGGTAAAGAAACTGGTTTGACGCGTATAATGCCCGCCCGGTTTGTGTTGTTTCTGAGAATTTCCTGATGGCGCTGTTAATTACCAAAAAATGCATTAATTGCGATATGTGCGAGCCCGAATGCCCGAACCAGGCGATTTCGATGGGCGACAGCATCTATGAGATTAACAGCGACCGCTGCACGGAATGCATCGGCCACTATGAAACGCCGACCTGCCAGAAAGTGTGCCCGATCCCGAATACCATCCTGAAGGATCCGGCCCACGTCGAGAGCGAAGAGCAGCTATGGGATAAGTTTGTCCTGATGCACCACGCGGACAAACTTTAACTTTCGATGATCACCGTCGCGCTGGCATAGTGACGTTCATCCGCGATCGTCACGTGCATATGATTCACCCCCAGCTTTTCCGCCAGCTTTTGCGCTTCTCCCCACAGACGCAGGCTCGGTTTGCCCAGCTCATCGTTAAACACTTCGAACTGATTAAACGCCAGGCCGTTACGAATGCCGGTCCCGAAGGCTTTGGCCGCAGCCTCTTTTACCGCAAAGCGCTTTGCCAGAAAACGCACCGGCTGCTGATGCGCTTCCCAGATGGCCCACTCGTTATCGCTCAGCACGCGTCTTGCGAGGCGATCGCCGCTACGGGCGATCACCGCTTCAATGCGGGCTATTTCAACGATATCGGTGCCTAAGCCCAGAATGGCCATTACTGACGCGCTTCCTGCATCAGGCGTTTCATTTCTGAAACCGCCTCTTTCAGGCCGCTCATCACCGCACGGCCAATGATGGCGTGGCCGATGTTCAGCTCGTGCATTTCCGGCAGAGCGGCAATGGCCTTCACGTTGTGGTAGGTCAGGCCGTGACCGGCATTAACCTTCAGTCCCAGGCTTGAGGCATACGTGGCCGCTTTGGCAATACGCTCCAGCTCTTTGGCCTGTTCGGCATCGTTTTTGGCATCGGCATAGCAGCCGGTGTGGATTTCGATATACGGTGCGCCCACGTCGGCCGCCGCTTTAATCTGGGCGAAATCGGCGTCGATAAACAGAGAAACCAGGATACCGGCATCCGCCAGGCGCTTGCAGGCATCGCGCATTTTGTCGAGCTGACCGGCCACGTCCAGACCGCCTTCGGTGGTTACTTCCTGGCGTTTTTCCGGCACCAGGCAGCAGAAGTGCGGTTGGGTCTCGCAGGCAATCGCCAGCATCTCTTCGGTGACCGCCATCTCCAGATTCATACGGGTGTCCAGCGTCTGGCGCAGAATGCGCACGTCGCGATCGGTGATATGGCGACGGTCTTCACGCAGGTGAACGGTAATGCCGTCAGCGCCAGCCTGTTCAGCGATAAACGCCGCCTGAACCGGATCGGGATACGCCGTGCCGCGCGCGTTACGCAGCGTGGCGATGTGGTCGATGTTGACGCCTAACAGTAATTCAGCCATGACAATCCTCGGTATTTTGGTTCATTTCTCTTCCCCCTCTCCCTCCGGGAGAGGGCTGGGATGAGGGGTAAAACGTTAACGTTTCGGCACAAACTGCCTGAATAATTCGCGGCTCTTTAAGGGCTTGCCGCCAAGATACGGCTTGAGGGCAATCCGGGTAAAGCGTTTTGCTGCGCGCAGGGTGTCCAGATCGGGAAACTCGCGCTCATACAGCGCCCGGAGCTGGCGCCCGGTAAAGGTGCTGTTGTCTATCACGATACTGGCAATGAAGCCCTTTTCTTCGCGGTAGCGGTAGGTCATGGTGTCTTCTATCTCATCACCGCTGCCCGCGCAGTGCAGAAAATCTACGCCGTATCCGAGGTGGCCCAGCAGCGCCAGTTCAAAACGACGCAAGGCGGGTTCGGGCGTGCCGGTTGCGCCAGCCAGCGACTGGATACAGTGCAGATAATCGAAGAAAAGTTCAGAGAAGCGGGTCTCATGTTCAAGAACGCGTGAGATGAGTTCGTTGACATACAGACCGCTGTAGAGCGTGATGCCGGAAAGAGGAAGCGCCAGGGAGACGGCTTCGGCACTGCGCAGGGTTTTCACTTCCCCTCGCCCACCGAAGCGTACCAGCAACGGTGTGAAAGGCTGTAGGGCGCCTTTCAGATTAGAACGTTTGGAACGTGCGCCTTTCGCAACAAGGCGCACGCGGCCCGACTCTTCCGTGAAGACGTCCAGCATGAGGCTGGTTTCGCTCCAGGGACGACTATGCAGGACAAAGGCGCGCTGCCATCCATCCATATGCTCGTCGTCTTAAGTTACTGGTCTTCGCCGTAACCGAGGCTGCGCAGAGCACGCTCATCATCGGCCCAGCCAGATTTCACTTTCACCCACAGTTCGAGGTGAACCGGCGCTTCGAACATCTCCATCATGTCCTTACGGGCTTCGATACCGATGGTTTTGATCTTGGCCCCTTTGTTGCCGATCACCATCTTCTTCTGCCCTTCGCGCTCAACGAGGATCAGGCCGTTGATATCGTAGCCACCGCGCTCGTTGGTCTGGAAACGCTCGATCTCTACCGTTACGGAGTAAGGCAGTTCAGCACCCAGGAAACGCATCAGCTTTTCACGGATGATTTCAGACGCCATAAAGCGCTGAGAGCGATCGGTGATGTAGTCTTCCGGGAAGTGATGAATCGCTTCCGGCAGATGCTTCCGCACGATGCCCGCGATGGTATCCACGTTCAGGCCGGTCTCAGCAGACAGCGGAACGATATCAAGGAAGTTCATCTGGCTACCGAGCCACTGCAGATGCGGCAGCAGGTCGGCCTTTTCCTGCACGTTATCAACTTTGTTGACCGCGAGGATGACCGGCGTTTTGCCGTCACGGAGCTTGTTCAGCACCATCTCGTCGTCCGGCGTCCAGCGGGTGCCTTCCACAACGAAAATCACCAGCTCTACGTCGCCGATCGAGCTGCTCGCCGCCTTGTTCATCAGGCGGTTGATGGCACGCTTCTCTTCCATGTGCAGGCCGGGGGTATCGACGTAGATCGCCTGATACGCGCCTTCAGTATGGATGCCGACGATGCGGTGACGCGTGGTCTGCGCCTTACGCGAGGTGATTGAAATCTTCTGCCCAAGCAGGTTATTCAGCAGGGTGGATTTGCCAACGTTCGGACGTCCGACAATGGCAATAAATCCGCAATAGGTTTTCTCTTCGCTCATTCCAGCTCCAGCATTTTTAACGCCTGTTCGGCGGCAGCCTGTTCAGCCTTACGACGGCTTGAACCTGTGCCCACCACCGGTTCACTCAGGCCACTGACCTGGCAATGGATGGTAAATTCCTGATCGTGCGCTTCGCCACGCACCTGCACCACCAGATAAGACGGCAGCGGCAGATGACGACCCTGCAAATATTCCTGCAGACGCGTTTTCGGATCTTTTTGTTTATCGCCCGGACTGATTTCGTCCAGACGGGTCTGATACCAGTTCAGGATCAGCTTTTCTACGGTCTGGATATCGCTGTCCAGGAACACACCACCAATTAATGCTTCGACCGTATCGGCAAGAATAGATTCACGACGGAAGCCGCCGCTTTTCAGTTCACCCGGTCCAAGACGCAGACATTCGCCCAGTTCAAACTCGCGAGCGATTTCCGCAAGGGTATTACCCCGAACCAGCGTGGCACGCATGCGGCTCATATCACCCTCGTCCACACGCGGGAAACGATGATAAAGCGCATTCGCAATCACGAAACTTAAAATAGAGTCGCCTAAAAACTCGAGACGCTCATTATGTTTGCTGCTGGCACTGCGGTGGGTTAATGCCTGTTGCAACAACTCCTGATGATGAAAAGTGTAGCCCAGCTTCCGTTGAAGCCGATTAATTACGATGGGGTTCATGCGATACCAATAAATGAATGCGTCAAAAATGCAGCACACGAAACCGACCTGAGAAAACCAACGCGGTTTCGTGTGCCGTGGCACCCTTGCAGGGCCAACCTTAAACTTCGGGGGAATATTCTATACACAACGACAGGGGATGTCGTTAGTTCGAAGAGATTTATCGTGGAAATAATTCACGTAGCCGCTAATTAAAGCGGCTACGCGTTCATTTATTGAGAATTAATGGATTCCGCCGATACGATTCAGGCGTACACCGGTCGGCCATTCGCCTTCCTGCTTCTCAAAACTCATCCAGATGGCTGTGGCTTTGCCGACCAGATTCGCTTCCGGCACAAAGCCCCAGTAACGGCTGTCCGCAGAGTTATCGCGGTTGTCACCCATCATGAAGTAATGTCCTGGCGGTACAATCCAGCTCGCGAGCTGCTGGCCCGGCTGGCGATAGTACATACCCAGCTGATCCTGCGCGATTGGCACGGTGAGGATTCGGTGCGTCACATCGCCCAGCGTCTCTTTGCGCTCAACCAGACGGATGCCGTCCTCTTTGGTTTCACCTTTCGGTACCTGGAAGAATCCGCTGGTCGCTTCGCCGCCATTACGACGGGCAAAGGTCTGCACAAAGTCACTTGGCTCAACGTTTGAGTAAGTGATTGGCAGCGCGTTTTCACAGGCGGTACCGGAGCTGCAGCCAGGCTGAACGGTAACTTCTTTCGCAACCGGATCGTAAGTGACTTTATCACCCGGCAGACCTACCGCACGCTTGATGTAGTCCAGGCGCGGATCTTCCGGATATTTAAACACCACGATGTCGCCACGTTTCGGATGACCGGTTTCGATCAGCGTTTTCTGGTAGATAGGATCTTTAATGCCGTAGGCAAACTTCTCTACCAGAATAAAATCACCAATCAGCAGCGTTGGCATCATTGAACCTGATGGGATTTGGAACGGCTCGTAAATAAACGAACGTACCACCAGCACAATCGCCAGCACCGGAAATACCGAAGCGCCCGTTTCCAGCCAGCCCGGTTTCGGGCCGACTTTCTTCAGGGTTTTCGCGTCAATCTCATCACCAGTGGCTGCCTGAGCGGCAGCCTGACGTTCACGACGTTTTGGGGCGAAGATAAACTTATCCAGACACCACAGCAGACCTGTCACCAGGGTAGCAATGACCAGAATCAGGGCAAACATGTTCGCCATGCCAACTCCTTAGGGTTATTTGCCGTCTTTACCAACATGAAGGATGGCAAGGAATGCTTCCTGCGGCAGCTCGACGTTACCGACCTGCTTCATACGCTTCTTACCTTCTTTCTGCTTCTGCAGCAGCTTTTTCTTACGGCTGACGTCACCGCCATAGCACTTCGCCAGAACGTTTTTACGCAGCTGTTTCACGGTTGAACGCGCGATAATGTGGTTGCCAATCGCCGCCTGAATCGCGATATCGAACTGCTGACGCGGGATCAGATCTTTCATCTTCTCAACCAGCTCGCGGCCACGGTAAGGCGCATTGTCGTTGTGGGTGATCAGCGCCAGCGCATCCACGCGCTCGCCGTTGATCAGCACGTCCACACGCACCATGTTGGAGGCCTGGAAGCGTTTGAAGTTGTAATCCAGTGACGCGTAGCCACGGGAGGTCGACTTCAGACGGTCGAAGAAGTCGAGTACCACTTCCGCCATCGGGATCTCATAGGTCAGCGCCACCTGGTTACCGTGGTAAACCATGTTGGTCTGCACGCCACGCTTCTCAATACACAGCGTAATGACGTTCCCCAGGAATTCCTGCGGCAGCAGCATGTGACACTCTGCAATAGGCTCACGCAGCTCCTGAATGTTGTTCAGCGGCGGCAGCTTGGACGGGCTATCGACGTAGATCACTTCTTTCGAGGTGGTTTCAACTTCATAGACTACCGTCGGCGCCGTGGTGATCAGATCCAGATCGTATTCGCGCTCCAGACGCTCCTGAATGATCTCCATGTGCAGCAGACCGAGGAAGCCACAGCGGAAGCCGAAGCCCAGCGCCGTTGAGCTTTCTGGCTCGTAGAACAGGGAAGCATCGTTCAGGCTCAGTTTACCGAGCGCGTCACGGAAGTTTTCGTAGTCGTCAGAGCTGACCGGGAACAGACCCGCGTAAACCTGCGGTTTCACCTTTTTAAAGCCTGGTAGCGCTTTATCTGCCGGGTTACGTGCACCGGTCAGGGTATCGCCCACCGGCGCGCCGAGGATGTCTTTAATGGCGCAGACCAGCCAGCCTACCTCGCCGCATCTCAGCTCGGTACGGTCAACCTGTTTTGGCGTAAAGATGCCCAGACGGTCTGCGTTGTAGACCTGTCCGGTACTCATTACCTTAATTTTGTCGCCTTTACGCATGGTGCCGTTTTTAATGCGCACCAACGAGACAACGCCCAGGTAGTTATCGAACCAGGAGTCGATAATCAGCGCCTGCAGCGGGCCATCCGGATCGCCTTCCGGGGCCGGAATGTCACGTACCAGGCGTTCCAGCACGTCGGTCACGCCCACACCGGTTTTCGCGGAGCAGCGCACGGCATCGGTCGCGTCAATGCCGACAATATCTTCAATCTCTTCCGCTACGCGCTCAGGATCGGCGGCTGGCAGGTCGATCTTGTTCAGAACCGGCACAACTTCGAGATCCATTTCCATCGCGGTGTAGCAGTTTGCCAGGGTCTGGGCTTCAACGCCCTGCCCGGCATCCACCACCAGCAGCGCGCCTTCACAGGCCGCGAGCGAGCGTGAAACCTCATAGGAGAAGTCAACGTGGCCTGGGGTGTCGATAAAGTTCAGTTGATAGGTTTCACCATCAGCCGCTTTGTAATCAAGCGTAACGCTCTGCGCTTTAATGGTGATACCGCGTTCGCGTTCCAGGTCCATGGAGTCCAGAACCTGGGCTTCCATTTCACGATCAGACAGGCCACCGCAAATCTGGATAATACGGTCAGACAGCGTCGACTTACCGTGGTCAATGTGAGCAATGATCGAAAAGTTACGTATGTTCTTCATATAGTTAAATAATTATGCCTTACGAATTCCTGGAGGCCGCTGTTCTTAGCCTGACGTTTTTCAGTGCGAAAACGCAGCATTCTACACTACATCCTCGCTACCTGGAAATGCACTTAGAAGCAGGTATAGCGTGAAGAAAGGCCGTTTTCTGTTTTAGGGTGTAAAAAATGATAAAGCCCGATGGATCACCGGGCCTCAGAAGAGAGCGTTTCAACACGAAGCTGGTCTGGTGCCAGCCCAACGCTGAGAATGACAGGCTGCCACTCCTCGCGTGCGGCGAGCGTCGGAGAGAGGCCTTTGGCAAGCCAGAATCCCCCCACGCCACCCAATGCGGCACCGCACATAGCGGGCACATCGGTACCAAACAGCATCTGAAACAGGCCGCCCATGATAAACAGGCCGACCAGCGGAGAGAGATACACCAGCATAGCGGAGCTGAGCAGGCTGCCTTCCGCGATGCCCAGTTCCACCTTCTGCCCCGCCATCAGCGGCTGTTCGCTTGGCACAGAAATCGTGTGCGATGTTTGTGGCCCGAGCTTATTCAACACGCGGCTGCCGCAGCCGGCGCGGGATGCGCAGCTATTACATGAGGCTTTAACATCGCAGCTCACCAGCGCAATGCCGTTTTGCCAGGAGACAACCGTCGCCCACTCTTTGATCATTGTGCAGCCCTGAATTTAATGCTGTCGGAGATGCGCTTCGCCGTCTGCGGAGGGAGTTCTCCCACAATGGTGATCTCTGCGTTATCGCGTACCGTTGTACTCACCGTACGGCGCCCGGTACGCAGCATTTGTTCAGCGCTGTTTGCCGTTGCGCGATTAATATTCACCGAGAAGCTGAACAAACCATCCGAATAGAGGCGCGATTCTACCGGCGTTTCAATCGTTGGCAGCTGACGACGGCTGCTGGACACTTCGCTAAACCCTTGCGGGATCCAGGCAGGTACCCAGTTGAAATTAACGGAATCCCCGGCAGGAACAGAAAGCAGCGGTGGCAGGCTGGCTTTAGCCAGATTCTGCATGCTGTTGCCAACCTGATTGTTCACGCTGAAGGAGATAACCCGGAACTGTTCCAGCGTTTCACCGTCACGGTCGAGCAGGTCAACACGCATGGGGAGTTTGGTTTCGGCATCAATCCAGACGATATAGCTGTATCGCGTTCCGTCCCGGGCAACAACGCGAATTACCTCGCACAGTCTGTCCGCGATGCGGGTACGCCCTACTGAAATAAAATCGTAGTAAGGGGCAAGCCGTTTGAAGTCGGTGTAAATAAGTGACGGCAGGGAATCAACGATATAGTCGCCATTCAGCGTGAAAGGCTCCAGGCCTGGCTCGAAATAGCTGATTTCATTACCACGTTGGACCACTTCCCGACGCGGGCCATCCATCTGTAAAAGCTGGGCGAGCGGCTGCTTATCAAGACGGGCATGACGATAGCGTAACGACTCGACGCCCTGCTTATTGATGCTGATAAATGCCAACTCATAATTGAGTGACTGGCTGGCCAGATTCATTTGCTGCAACAACGCCCCGGATGAAACATCAGCCGAGGCGTTGGCAGAGAAGAACAGGCTACCCGCCATCAGAGACATGGCGAACCAAAGTTGCTTCATTACTGCGATTGCGTTCCTAAAGTTTGGTTTCCGGGCACCTGCACAGCAGCTTGCTGTGTCTGCGCCTGCTCAAACTGAAGCTGTTCAGAGTGCAGACGACGCTGCAACTCGTAATCCTGCAACATCGCATTAATGCGACGGCGCTGCTCCTGAACCTGCTGTTGCTGGCCGCCGCTGGCGGATGCATCAGCCGGTACGCCCAGGCTTACCGGGCTGGCTTTGCCCATCATCGGCAGTGTGTTAAACACTGGCGCTTCTGGCTGCTGATTAGTTTCAGACTGAGTATTATAGTGCTGGACGCCAACAATAACTGCAAGCGATACGCATGCAGCCACACCCATTTGGGTAAGCTGGCTGGCCCACGGACGCACCTTTTGCCAGAACGGCATTTTCTGCCATTGGTGAGGCGCGGGTTGAGCTTCAGGAATCAGCGGAGTGGTCTGATGAACAGGCTCATTCTCAATCGCCGCCATGACGCGGGCTGAGATATCGAAATGGAGAACCTCGCCGGTGTCACCGCGAAGGGTGTCACGGATGAGATGGTAACTCTCCCAGGTCTCTTGCATTTCGGGTGAATGAGACAGCTCGTTGAGCAGCTCACTATCCACCGTTTCACCATCCATTAAAGCGGAAAGTTTTTCTTTCTGCATGCCTAATACCTTTTCCAGTATCCCGCTATCGTCAACGCCTGATAAGCGGTTGAACTTTATTATCAATAGCTTCTCGCGCACGGAATATTCGTGAACGTACCGTGCCGACCGGACAATCCATGATCGCGGCTATCTCTTCATAGCTCAGACCATCCAGCTCCCGTAACGTAATTGCCATACGTAAATCTTCCGGGAGCGACTCGATCGTGCGAAAAACGATTTGTCTCAGTTCTTCTGACAACATTAAGTTCTCAGGGTTCGAAATTTCTTTCAACGCGCCGCCGCTTTCAAAGTTTTCGGCGTCGATTGCGTCCACATCACTTGAAGGCGGACGACGGCCCTGAGCGACCAGATAATTCTTTGCCGTATTGACCGCAATACGGTACAGCCAGGTATAAAAAGCACTATCTCCCCGGAAAGAATCCAGCGCGCGATAGGCCTTAATAAAAGACTCTTGCACCACATCAGGCACATCGCCTGACGGTACATAGCGGGAAACCAGGCTCGCCACCTTATGCTGGTAGCGGACCACCAGTAGGTTAAAGGCTTTCTGATCTCCCTTCTGGACCCGTTCAACCAGGACCTGGTCCGTTAACTGCTCGCTCATCCGAGGTAATGTCTCCCCAAACCTAAATTCCACGCGTTATCGAAACGCCACTCTAAAAATACCGCACTTTGAGCAAGCACCATTTAGAGTGTCTGATCTTCAATAAGTTCCGTAACGCCTTTGTTTTTGTTCATCGCGCCGCAGACCGTTTATTTTCTCTCATTATAAGTCTGTTCACGATACGCACCACTTTATGACAAGAAACATCTTTTTCCCGCCAGAAGAGTAACGCAACACAGGCTTTATTTCACCACAAAATCTGACGCTAACGATCTGCTTCGCAAAATAATTTCACTCATTTACCCTCCGTTTACCTCCGCTTACGCGTTTAGCCATTGCGACAGCCTCTAAAAAAATACGTGCGATATATCGCATTCAGGTGCTATTCTGACCCAACACTGTTTAGTAAATTAAACAACAATCATGAACACAACACCTGAACTCCATTGTGATGTACTGATCATCGGCAGCGGCGCTGCCGGTCTCTCTCTGGCGCTGCGCCTGGCCGAGCATCAAAACGTTATCGTTCTGAGTAAAGGACCGATAAGTGAAGGTTCCACGTTTTATGCCCAGGGCGGCATTGCCGCCGTGTTTGATGAGACAGACAGCATTGCATCCCACGTCGAGGATACGCTCATTGCCGGAGCAGGGATCGTGGATGCACACGCCGCAGAGTTTGTCGCCAGCAATGCCCGTCACTGCGTTCAGTGGCTCATCGACCAGGGCGTCTTATTCGATACTCAGGTTCAACCCAACGGTGAAGAGAGCTACCACCTGACTCGCGAAGGCGGCCATAGTCACCGCCGCATCCTGCACGCAGCGGATGCCACCGGAAAAGAAGTGGAAACCACGCTGGTCAGCAAAGCGCTGAACCATCCTAATATTCGGGTTCTCGAGCGAAGCAATGCCGTTGACCTGATTATCTCTGACAAGATTGGCCTGCCCGGCACGCGTCGCGTGGTGGGCGCCTGGGTCTGGAATCGTAATAAAGAGAAGGTGGAAACCTGCCGGGCGAAGGCTGTGGTACTGGCGACGGGCGGTGCCTCCAAGGTGTATCAGTACACCACGAACCCTGACATTGCCTCCGGAGACGGTATCGCGATGGCCTGGCGCGCTGGCTGCCGGGTGGCGAACCTCGAGTTTAATCAGTTTCACCCCACCGCCTTGTTCCACCCTCAGGCACGCAACTTCCTGCTGACGGAAGCCCTGCGCGGTGAAGGCGCTTATCTGAAACGCCCTGATGGCTCCCGCTTTATGCCCGACTTTGACGCCCGGGGTGAACTTGCCCCGCGTGACATCGTTGCCCGCGCCATCGATCATGAAATGAAGCGCCTTGGCGTAGACTGCATGTATCTCGATATCAGCCATAAGCCAGCAGAGTTCATTCGCCAGCATTTCCCGATGATTTATGAAAAGCTGCTCAATCTTGGCATTGATTTAACGCGCGACCCGGTGCCCATTGTGCCAGCGGCCCACTATACCTGCGGTGGCGTAATGGTTGACGATCATGGACGTACTGACGTAGACGGTCTGTATGCTATCGGTGAGGTCAGCTATACCGGACTTCACGGCGCGAACCGTATGGCCTCTAACTCGCTGCTTGAGTGTCTGGTGTACGGCTGGTCGGCGGCGGAAGATATCACGAAGCGCATGCCTTACGCCCGCGAGACAGAGCACCTGCCTGCCTGGGATGAAAGCCGCGTGGATAATCCGGACGAGCTGGTCGTGATCCAGCACAACTGGCATGAGCTACGGCTGTTTATGTGGGACTACGTGGGGATTGTGCGCACCACGAAACGCCTGGAGCGCGCCTTGCGCCGCATCACCATGCTGCAGCAGGAAATTGATGAGTACTATGCTAATTTCCGCGTATCCAATAATCTGCTGGAGCTGCGTAATCTGGTGCAGGTTGCCGAGCTGATTGTTCGCTGCGCGATGATGCGTAAAGAGAGCCGTGGGCTGCACTATACCCTGGACTACCCGGCTCAGCTTGCTGAATCCGGCCCGTCGATACTCGCCCCGCAGGTTTACATAAACAGATAAAATGCCTGGGTCAGGGCAGTGTAATCTTCGGAATAACGCTGGTCTGGCCCACGGATAACCATTCGGTCATTAAAGCATTCCCCCTCTTTTGGCGAGAGCGCCAGCAGTACGCGGTGCGGCAGTCGACCTTCCGTATCCGAAATATCGGTACGCAGACGTAACGTCCAGCCGATCTCCTGCGCGATACCGATGAAGGTGTTGCCGGTACTCTCTGGCAGGACCACACAGAAAAAACCTTCTTCGGAGATGAGTTCTGCCGCACTGGTGAGCAGCGCTTTATGATCGAGGGAGCCGGTATAACGCGCCTGTTCACGCTCGGGTGTCCCGCACTCAACGCCGGGTTCGTAGTAAGGAGGGTTGCTGACGATCAGATCGTAACGCGCGGTTTGTTCAGGCGCCCAGGCGAGCACATCTGCGCATTCCACCTTCATTCGGGCTGCCCAGGGGGATTCGGCCATATTGTCACTCGCCTGCTCTGCGGCCTGCGCGTCCAGTTCGACGGCATCAATGATGACATGTTCTTCCGTACGCTGCGCCAGCATCAACGCCACCAGCCCGCTGCCGGTACCGATATCAAGAATACGCTTAACACCTGCGACAGGCGCCCACGCTCCCAGTAAAATACCGTCTGTACCGACCTTCATGGCACAGCGATCGTGGGCGACAAAAAATTGTTTAAACGTAAAACCATCGCGGCGCAGCTGCGCTTTGAGTTGAGACATGTCAGGGCAACCTTCTAAGTGAAACTGGAGTAGCATAGGGGAAAGCGAAGTGGCCGAAAAGCGATATCCATACAAACAGATGAAGATTACAGCCGTAACGTCTATAATCAGCGCCCCACACAGAGGTAGAACATGACTGTAACGACTTTTTCCGAACTTGAACTCGATGAAAGCCTGCTCAATGCACTTGAGAGCAAAGGCTTTACACGCCCGACCGCCATTCAGGCAGCGGCCATTCCGCCTGCGCTTGAGGGCCGCGATGTGCTCGGTTCTGCGCCAACCGGCACGGGGAAGACAGCAGCCTATTTGCTGCCTGTGTTGCAGCATCTGCTCGACTTTCCGCGTAAAAAATCTGGCCCGCCGCGTATTTTGATCCTGACGCCTACGCGCGAACTGGCAATGCAGGTTGCCGATCACGCGCGTGAACTCGCGGCAAATACTCATCTGGATATCGCCACCATCACCGGCGGCGTTGCGTACATGAACCACGCCGAAGTGTTCAGCGAAAACCAGGACATCGTCGTTGCGACGACGGGCCGCCTGCTGCAGTACATTAAAGAAGAGAATTTCGACTGCCGTGCGGTTGAAACGCTGATCCTCGACGAAGCCGACCGCATGCTGGACATGGGCTTCGCACAGGATATCGAGCACATTGCAGGGGAAACGCGCTGGCGTAACCAGACGATGCTGTTCTCTGCCACCCTCGAAGGGGAAGCGATCAAAGACTTCGCAGAGCGTCTGCTGGAAGATCCGGTGGAAGTCTCGGCGACGCCGTCCACCCGTGAGCGTAAGAAGATCCACCAGTGGTACTACCGCGCGGATAACCTTGAGCACAAGGTCGAATTGCTGAAACACCTGCTGAAGCAGGAAGATGCTCTGCGCACAATCGTGTTTGTGCGTAAGCGCGAGCGCGTGCACGAGCTGGCTGAGATGCTGCGTAACGCCGGGATCAACAACTGCTATCTTGAAGGCGAGATGGCGCAGATCAAGCGTACCGAAGGCATTAAGCGCCTGACCGATGGCCGCGTTAACGTGCTGGTTGCGACTGACGTTGCCGCACGCGGGATCGACATCCCGGACGTCAGCCACGTCATTAACTTCGATATGCCGCGCAGCGGAGATACCTACCTGCACCGTATTGGTCGTACCGGCCGCGCGGGCCGCAAAGGGATTGCGATTTCACTGGTCGAAGCGCATGACTACCTGCTGCTGCAGAAAATTGGCCGCTATGTTGATGAGCCGCTGAAAGCGCGCGTTATTGACGAACTCCGCCCGACCACGCGTGCGCCGAGTGAAAAGATGACGGGTAAACCGTCCAAGAAAGCGCTCGCAAAACGTGCTGAGAGAAAAGAGAAAGAAAAAGAGAAACCGCGCGTGAAGCAGCGCCACCGCGATACCAAAAACATTGGTAAGCGCCGTAAGCCAAGCTCTGCCGCACCAGAGACGAAAACTGAAGAGTAAAAAAAGCCGGGGAAATCCCCGGCTTTTTTATTCCCCCCTGCTGAAGCCGTTACAGGCTTTCAGTAAAGGTACGTGCGATAACGTCGCGCTGCTGTTCTGGAGTCAGTGAGTTAAAGCGAACCGCATAGCCGGACACGCGGATAGTCAGCTGTGGGTATTTTTCTGGATGCTCAACGGCATCCATCAGCGTTTCGCGGCGCAGCACGTTTACGTTCAGGTGCTGACCACCTTCCACGCGCACTTCCGGCTGCACTTCCATAGGAACTTCACGGTATTCGATTTCGCCCAGTTTGTTTACCGGTACGATTTCATCTTCAGCAAAACCCGCTTTCGCAACGACGCAGCGCGCTTCGTTCTTCTCGCTGTCCAGCAGCCAGAAAGAATTGAGCAGATCGTCATTTGCAGCTTTAGTAATCTGGATACCTGTAATCATGTGTTGCCTCCCTTAGGCTACATTAACTCGTGTCGGCCTCTCGCGGCCAATTGGTAAAACCATTGTTTCTTGTGTGTATATATAACATTCACACCCCGGCGATTTATTGATTTAAATCAACAAAAGCACCAACCACATAAAGAGTGTGGTTTGAATTTATTGTTTTAGATCAATTTAACAGCCTTGCCAATTCAACTTACCCTGTATCTTTTCAAAATAAATTTAGCCACTTAGCACGTATTTCAGCGCGTAATTTTGCTCACCGGGGTGAAACAGGTAAGCTAGTCAGAGATTGAGATTCGCAGGAGAGCGAGATGACGACACCTTTAACCTGGCATGACGTGCTGGCAGAAGAAAAGCAGCAGCCTTATTTTATCAATACGCTCAGCACCGTTGCCGCTGAGCGTCAGTCCGGACAGACGATTTACCCGCCGCAAAAAGACGTGTTCAACGCCTTTCGCTACACCGAACTGAGCGATGTGAAAGTGGTCATTCTGGGCCAGGATCCCTATCACGGCCCCGGGCAGGCGCATGGGCTGGCGTTTTCCGTTCGTCCGGGCGTGGCTATCCCCCCTTCTCTGCTCAACATGTATAAAGAGCTTGAAGCAACCGTGCCCGGTTTTACCCGGCCAAACCACGGTTACCTGGAAAGCTGGGCGCGCCAGGGCGTGCTGTTGCTGAATACGGTGCTTACCGTACGGGCGGGTCAGGCGCACTCGCACGCCAGTCTGGGCTGGGAGACGTTTACCGATAAAGTCATCAGCCTTATCAACGAGCATCGTGAAGGGGTGGTGTTTTTACTCTGGGGTTCTCACGCGCAGAAGAAAGGGGCGATTATTGACCGTCAGCGTCATCACGTGCTGAAAGCACCGCACCCGTCACCGCTGTCTGCGCATCGCGGTTTCTTTGGCAGTAATCATTTTGTTCTGGCGAATGAATGGCTGGAAAAACGTGGCGAAAAGCCGATTGACTGGATGCCTGTATTACCGGCAGAGAGCGAGTAGTTTGAGTTTGTATGCCCGGCTCACCGGGCATACAAAAAGCATAATGGCTTATGCCTTGTTCTGACGCCACCATTCTGCCAGCAGTACGCCGGTCGCAACGGATACGTTCAGACTTTCCACATTGCCTGTTCCGTCGATAGAGACGCTCAGATCCGCACTGGAGAGCGCCGCGTCAGACAGACCATCACGTTCCTGACCTAATACCAGCACCATTTTGCGCGGCAGCGTCGCTTTAAACAGCGGCGTACCGGCATGGCTTGAGGTGGTCACGATGGAATAACCCGCTTTACGGAACTGCTCGAGTGCGTCCAGAACGCTGTCGCCGGTGATCGGCTGTACGTGCTCGGCTCCGCCTTCCGCAGTACGGATCGCGGCACCGGATTCCAGCAGCGCGGCATCCTGCAACAGCACGCCTTTCACGCCAAAGTGCGCGCAGCTACGCATCATTGCGCCCAGGTTGTGCGGGTTGCCCACATCTTCCAGGGCCAGCACGCAGTCATCGGCATCCGCCTGGCTGACCCACTGCTGCACGGTCGTGCCGTTACGCTTTTTGATCAGGAAGCAGACGCCGCCGTGGTGTTCAGTGCCGGACGCTTTGGTCAGCTCGGCATCATCAACCACGTGGTAGGCTTTACGGTTCGCGGCCATCCAGCGCAGCGCTTCTTTAAAGCGCGGGGTCACGCTCTGGATAAACCAGGCGCGGACGATACACTCAGGACGGCTCAGGAACAGCGCCTGGCAGGCGTTCTCGCCATACACGCGGGTCTCTTCCGCACGCTGACGGCGCAGCACTTCCGGGTCGATAAAGCTTTTACCGCTGATACCGCCGTGATCGGCTTTTTCCGGCGTCTCATCGCCAGGGGCGCGAGAAACGGTGCGCCACGGGGAGGCGTTATCACGTGAGAAGTCATCACGCGGACGATCGTCGCGTGGACGGTCACTGCGTGGGCGGTCGGAACGCGGACGGTCATCGCGTTTGCGATCGTCACGTTTGCGGTCATCACCGCGGTTATTTCTGTCATCGCGGGCGGGGCGACGGCCACCGTCTGCACGAGAAGACGCCGGACGCCCGCCACCTTTTCCGGTACGCGGATTTTGGGTGCGTTTATCAGAGTCATCATCACTGCGGACATACATCACTTTGACCTTGCCGCTTTTGTTTTTCATTTCGTCGTTCATGCTTTTCTCCACCAGCGCTGCGCGAAGCGCGCAGATTACCCGATGTGCCAGCGCATAGCCATAATTTCGTACAAAAGCCTGTGACTATTGTTCTCATTGAATAAAACGCATTGTTGTTTCAAACAGGCTCATTGATAATATGTAACATATTAGAAACATTATCGGCGTTGTGCCGCTGTCCCACGGCTCTATCAGAGGTTAGTTATGAATACCGTATGTGCCAACTGTCAGGCTCTTAATCGCATTCCGGACGATCGGATGGAAGATGGTGCGAAATGCGGACGTTGTGGCCATGAATTATTTGATGGCGATGTCATTAACGCGACGGGTGCTACGCTGGACAAACTCCTCAAGGACGATCTTCCTGTCGTGATCGATTTCTGGGCGCCATGGTGCGGCCCTTGCCGTAGCTTCGCGCCGATTTTCGAAGATGTGGCCGAAGAGCGCAGCGGAAAAATGCGGTTCGTTAAGGTCAATACCGAAGCCGAACCCGAACTGAGCGCACGTTTTCGTATTCGCAGCATCCCGACCATTATGATTTTCAAAAATGGCGAAGTGATCGATATGCTCAACGGTGCGGTTCCAAAAGCACCTTTTGAAAGCTGGTTAAACGAGTCGCTGTAACATTCACGGGGCACGTCTTGTGCCCCGCTCCCGCCTCTGCGAAAATAGCGTTTTTCCTGCATTTCGCCCATGACTGATAACGCCGTTCTTAAATTACGCGCCGAACGCCTTGCGCGCGCCACCCGACCGTTCCTCGCCCGAGGCAACCGTATTCGCCGCTGTCAGCGCTGCCTGCTGCCGCTGAAGGTTTGTCTGTGCGAGACGCTGGCACCGAGTACGGCACAGAGCCGTTTTTGTCTGGTCATGTTCGATACCGAGCCGATGAAACCCAGCAATACGGGGCGTCTTATCGCCGATATTCTGCCGGATACCGCCGCGTTTCAGTGGTCCCGTACGGAGCCGCCTCAGGCCCTGCTCGATTTAGTGGCCAGCCCCGACTACGAGCCGATGGTCGTCTTCCCCGCGTCATATGCAGGTTTGGATCGCCAGGTGCTTTCAGCGCCGCCATCCGGTAAACCACCGCTGTTTATCATGCTGGACGGTACCTGGACCGAAGCGCGAAAAATGTTTCGCAAAAGCCCGTATCTCGACGCGCTGCCGGTGATTTCTGTCGATCTTTCCCGCGTCTCCACCTACCGCCTGCGTGAAGCGCATGCTGACGGGCAATACTGCACCGCCGAAGTGGCGATTGCGCTTCTGGATTTAGCGGGAGATACCGCTGCGGCTGGTGCCCTGGGCAACCATTTCTCATGCTTCCGGGAGCGCTATCTGGCGGGAAAAACCGTTCATAAGGGCAGCGTCACAGCGCCCGAGCCAGAAAGCGTTTAAAATCATCAGGTCGCTTGCATTCACAGGAGGCCTGCATGAGCCAGCGAGGGTTAGAAGCGCTACTTCGTCCTAAATCCATTGCCGTTATCGGCGCATCAATGAAGCCGGATCGTGCTGGCTATCTGATGATGCGCAATCTGCTGGCCGGGGGATTTAATGGCCCCGTCATGCCCGTCACGCCGTCTTATAAGGCCATTCAGGGGGTACTTGCATGGCCTGATGTACAAAGCCTGCCTTTCGTGCCGGATCTTGCCGTACTCTGTACAAACGCGAAGCGCAACCCGGAACTGCTGGAATCACTCGGCAAGAAAGGGTGTAAAACCTGCATAATTCTCTCGTCTCCGCCTGAACAGAAAGCCGAGCTTCTGGCCTGCGCCAGCCGCTATCAAATGCGCATTCTTGGGCCAAACAGTCTGGGCCTGCTCGCCCCCTGGCAGGGGCTGAATGCCAGTTTTTCCCCGGTTCCGATCCGCAAAGGCAAACTGGCGTTTATCTCGCAGTCGGCTGCGGTATCGAACACCATCCTCGACTGGGCGCAACAGCGTGAAATGGGATTCTCCTACTTCATTGCCCTGGGCGACAGCCTGGATATCGACGTTGATGAGCTACTGGATTTTCTGGCGCGTGACGGCAAAACCAGCGCGATCCTGCTTTATCTTGAGCACCTCAGCGACGCGCGTCGTTTTGTCTCGGCTGCGCGAAGCGCTTCGCGCAATAAGCCGATCCTGGTGATCAAAAGCGGACGCAGCCCTGCGGCACAGCGTCTTCTGCATTCGCATTCCGGCATGGATCCCGCCTGGGACGCCGCCATTCAGCGCGCGGGGTTGCTGCGGGTACAGGATACGCACGAGCTTTTTTCCGCCGTTGAGACGTTAAGCCATATGCGCCCGTTGCGCGGTGAGAAGCTAATGATTGTCAGTAACGGTGCGGCCCCTGCAGCGCTCGCGCTGGACGAGCTGTGGCGGCGCTTCGGCAAGCTGGCAACGCTGAGTGAAGAGACGCTGCAGCGCCTGAAAGAAGCGCTTCCGACCAGCGTGACGCCCGGCAATCCGCTTGATTTGCGCGATGACGCCAGCAGCGACCGCTACATCAGAGCGATCTCCATTTTGCTGGATAGCCAGGATTTCGACGCGCTGATGATTATCCACTCCCCCAGCGCGGTCGCGCCGGGCAGTGAAAGCGCGCGCGCGCTCATTGACGCCGTGCGCAACCATCCGCGAGGTAAATACGTTACCCTGCTCACCAACTGGTGCGGCGAGTTTTCCTCTCAGGAGGCACGGCGCTTGTTCAGCGAGGCCGGGCTGCCAACCTACCGCACGCCGGAAGGCACCATCACCGCGTTTATGCATATGGTGGAATATCGCCGCAACCAGAAACAGCTGCGTGAGACGCCGGCTTTGCCGGGTAATCTGACGGCGAACACCGTCGACGTTCACCGGCTGTTGCAGCAGGCCATTGAAGAAGGCGCGATCTCGCTTGATACGCATGAGGTCCAGCCCATTCTGGGCAGCTACGGGATGCAAACCCTGCCGACCTGGATCGCCAGCGACAGCGCAGAGGCCGTGCATATAGCCGAACAGATTGGCTATCCGGTGGCCCTGAAGCTCCGCTCCCCGGATATTCCGCATAAGTCTGATGTTCAGGGGGTTATGTTATACCTGCGTACGGCGACTGAGGTGCAGCAGGCAGCTGATGCCATTTTTGATCGGGTCAAAATGGCCTGGCCGCAGGCAAGGATCCACGGATTGCTGGTGCAAAGCATGGCAAACCGTGCAGGGGCTCAGGAATTACGGGTGGTGGTTGAACACGATCCCGTCTTCGGCCCGCTCATCATGCTGGGAGAGGGGGGCGTTGAGTGGCGTCCGGAGGAGCAGGCCGTGGTGGCGTTACCGCCGCTGAATATGAACCTGGCGCGTTATCTGATCATCCAGGCGATTAAAAGTAAAAAGATCCGTGGCCGGAGTGCGCTGCGCCCGCTTGATATTGCCGGGTTAAGTCAGTTCCTGGTGCAGGTGTCTAACCTGATTGTGGATTGTGCCGAAATCCAGCGGCTGGACATTCATCCGCTACTCGCCTCGGGCAATGAGTTTACGGCGCTGGACGTGACCCTGGATATCGCGCCATTCGAAGGAGACAGAGAGAGCCGTCTGGCGATCCGCCCGTATCCCCTGCAGCTGGAGGAGTGGGTTGAGATGAAGAATGGGGAACGCGCCTTGTTCCGCCCTATTCTGCCGGAAGATGAGCCCCAGCTGCGGGCCTTTATCTCTCAGGTCACGAAAGAGGATCTTTATTATCGCTATTTTAGCGAAATCAACGAATTTACCCACGATGATTTAGCCAATATGACCCAGATCGACTACGATCGAGAAATGGCGTTTGTTGCCGTTCGTCGCTCCGATAAGGGGGATGAGATCCTCGGCGTCACGCGTGCGATTTCTGACCCGGATAACGTCGATGCGGAGTTTGCGGTGCTGGTGCGCTCCGATCTTAAAGGCCTGGGTCTGGGGAGACGGCTGCTGGAAAAACTCATCAGTTATACGCGAGATCACGGATTGTTACGCCTCAATGGCATTACTATGCCTAACAATCGCGGTATGGTGACCCTGGCGCGAAAACTTGGGTTTGACGTTGATATTCAGCTGGACGAAGGTATTGTGGCCTTGTCCCTCAGTCTGACATCAACAGACAAACGCGAGTAAGCTACTGGAAATGTTACCCACTTTGGACGGGACTGGTGGTATCATTGTCCGCTTATGTTGTTTGCATGGTACAGACAACCCTTCAATGAACAGAGAAGAAACGCACTGTGATGTTGTCAAAATTTAAGCGTAATAAACATCAACAACACCTTGCTCAACTACCGAAGATTTCTCAGTCAGTTGATGATGTAGAGTTCTTTTACGCTCCCGCTCATTTTCGGGAGACGCTTCTGGAAAAGATTGCCAGCGCCACGCGACGCATTTGCATTGTAGCGCTCTATCTTGAACAGGATGAAGGCGGGCGCGCGATCCTGAACGCGCTCTATGAAGCCAAACGTCAGCGTCCGGAACTTGATGTTCGCGTGCTGGTCGACTGGCATCGCGCTCAGCGTGGCCGTATTGGCGCTGCCGCCTCAAACACCAATGCTGACTGGTATTGCCGCACGGCGCAGGAAAATCCTGGCGTTGATGTGCCTGTTTATGGCGTCCCGGTAAATACCCGTGAAGCGCTCGGCGTCCTTCATTTCAAGGGATTCATCATTGATGACAGCGTGCTTTACAGCGGCGCAAGTCTGAATGATGTTTACCTTCATCAGCTCGATAAATATCGCTACGACCGCTACCATCTGATCCGTAATCCGCAGATGGCCGATATCATGTTTAACTGGGTTGATAAAAATCTGGTCCATGGCCGCGGTGTTAATCGCCTTGACGATCCCGAGCGTCCTAAAAGCCCGGAAATCAAAAACGATGTTCGCGCCTTCCGCCAGGAGCTGCGTGATGCGGTCTATCATTTCCAGGGCGATGTGAACAACGAAGAGTTATCCGTTACCCCGCTGGTAGGGCTCGGTAAATCAAGCCTGCTGAACAAAACGATATTCCATCTGATGCCGTGCGCGGAGCAGAAACTCACCATCTGTACGCCGTACTTCAACCTTCCTGCCGTGCTGGTGCGTAATATCATTCAGCTGCTGCGCGACGGTAAAAAAGTGGAAATCATCGTTGGTGATAAAACCGCAAACGACTTCTTCATTCCTGAAGATCAGCCGTTCAAAATCATCGGTGCGCTGCCTTATCTCTATGAGATCAACCTGCGCCGTTTCCTGAGCCGTTTACAGTATTACGTAAACACTGACCAGCTGGTTGTGCGTCTCTGGAAAGATGAGGACAACACTTACCATCTGAAAGGAATGTGGGTCGACGATGAGTGGATGCTGCTGACCGGTAATAACCTGAACCCACGCGCGTGGCGACTGGATCTGGAAAACGCTATCCTAATCCATGACCCGCAGCACGAGTTAGCCGCAAAACGTGAACGTGAGCTGGAGCTGATTCGCACGCATACCACTGTGGTTAATCATTACCGCGAACTGCAGAGCATTGCCGATTATCCGATAAAAGTCCGCAAGCTTATCCGCCGCTTACGTCGTATCCGTATCGACCGACTTATCAGCCGTATTCTGTAATGTCCAGGCCCTGCCACCCGCAGGGCTTTTTTATGGAGCCGTTGATGCGTATTCCTCTGTTACTTAGCGTCCTCTTTCTGACTGGCTGTAGCCATATGGCCAACGATAACTGGTCCGGACAGGATAAAGCCCAGCATTTCCTCGCTTCCGCAATGTTGTCCGCAGCAGGCAATGAATATGCGCAGCATCAGGGATACAGCCGGGATCGTAGCGCGGCGATAGGGTTGATGTTCTCAGTCAGTCTTGGAGCATCAAAAGAACTGTGGGATAGCCGCCCCGCAGGGAGCGGCTGGAGCTGGAAAGATTTCGCCTGGGATGTCGCCGGCGCAACGACCGGCTATGCCGTGTGGCAGATCGCGCGCTATTAAAGTCGAATGCCTTTCCCTTTGCGATGCAACATCAGGGAAACAATAAAGGCCAGTGCGCCCATTATCGTTACGTACCAGAAGAATGTCGTTTCACTTCCCCATGATTTAAGCGACAACGCAACGTACTCCGCCGATCCGCCAAACAACGCATTAGCTACCGCATAAGAGAGCCCTACCCCTAAAGCACGTACCTGCGCCGGGAACATTTCAGCTTTCAGTATTCCGCTGATAGAGGTATAGAAACTGACAATCACCATCGCCAGCATCACCAGCGCAAACGCCGCATACGGCGAAGTCACATGCTGAAGGGCCGACAGAATAGGTACGGTACATAATGCCGACAGGCCGCCGAAAATCAGCATCGACGTACGTCGACCGATTTTATCCGAGAGCGCACCGATAATGGGTTGTATGAGCATAAAGACAAACAGCGCCACGGTCATGACTACGCTGGCGACGTTTGCGTGCATGCCGGTGGTGTTCACCAGGTACTTCTGCATGTAGGTGGTGAACGTGTAAAAACTGAGAGAGCCGCCCGCAGTAAAGCCCAGCACCATGAGGAAAGCTTTGCGGTTACGCCATAACCCTTTGAATGTTCCCGCCTCCTTCAGCGTTCTGACTTCCTTCTGAGAGGTTTCATCTAACTGACGGCGTAGCCAAAGTGCGACCACCGCCAGTACTGCACCCATCGCGAAAGGAATTCGCCATCCCCAGGCGTGAAGTTGTTCATCCGTCAGAATTTGCTGCAGGATCACAACCACAAGAATGGCCAGCAGTTGACCACCAATCAGCGTGACGTACTGGAATGAGGCGTAAAAACCTTTACGGCCTTCCAGGGCAATCTCACTCATGTAGGTCGCACTGGTACCGTATTCACCCCCTACCGATAATCCCTGGAATAAGCGGGCCAGTAATAGTAGCGCCGGTGCCCAGGTACCAATCGATTCATATCCCGGTAAGCAGGCGATCACCAGAGAACCAAAGCACATCATGCACACCGAGATCAGCATAGAAGCCTTACGGCCGCGACGATCCGCAATGCGGCCAAACAGCCAGCCCCCGATGGGCCGCATTAAAAACCCTGCGGCAAATACCCCCGCCGTTTGTAGCAGCTGCGTTGTGGTATTGCCGGATGGGAAGAAAATATGTGCGAAGTAGAGTGAACAGAATGAGTAGACGTAAAAGTCGAACCATTCAACCAGATTCCCTGAAGAGGCGCTGACGATTGCCCATACCCTTCTTCGGGTATCACTGTTAGCCAGCGTCCCGTTTGATGTAATACTTTCTGTCATTGTGATTATGCTCCTGCCATAAACAGCGGCGTATTGAGCCAAGAGACTCAATTACCTCGTAAATGAAATGTTATAATTTTGTTATAAATAACATTGCGACAAGGATCACACATTCCATTAGCAGGATAAGGGATTAAGAGAAAGGCCAGAAAGGGTAAGCACAAAGCAAAAAACCCCGCACCTTACGGTACGGGGTTTTTCTAATTGATGCCTAGCAGTTCCCTACTCTCACATGGGGAGACCCCACACTACCATCGGCGCTACGGCGTTTCACTTCTGAGTTCGGCATGGGGTCAGGTGGGACCACCGCGCTAAAGCCGCCAGGCAAATTCTGTTAATCTGTATCAGGCTGAAAATCATGTCTGTCTCATCCGCCGAAACAGCTTCGGCGTTGTAAGGTTAAGCCTCACGGTTCATTAGTATCGGTTAGCTCAACGCATCGCTGCGCTTACACACCCGACCTATCAACGTCGTAGTCTTCAACGTTCCTTCAGGACTCTCAAGGAGTCAGGGAGAACTCATCTCGGGGCAAGTTTCGTGCTTAGATGCTTTCAGCACTTATCTTTTCCGCATTTAGCTACCGGGCAGTGCCATTGGCATGACAACCCGAACACCAGTGATGCGTCCACTCCGGTCCTCTCGTACTAGGAGCAGCCCCCCTCAATTCTCCAGCGCCCACGGCAGATAGGGACCGAACTGTCTCACGACGTTCTAAACCCAGCTCGCGTACCACTTTAAATGGCGAACAGCCATACCCTTGGGACCTACTTCAGCCCCAGGATGTGATGAGCCGACATCGAGGTGCCAAACACCGCCGTCGATATGAACTCTTGGGCGGTATCAGCCTGTTATCCCCGGAGTACCTTTTATCCGTTGAGCGATGGCCCTTCCATTCAGAACCACCGGATCACTATGACCTGCTTTCGCACCTGCTCGAGCCGTCACTCTCGCAGTCAAGCTAGCTTATGCCATTGCACTAACCTCCTGATGTCCGACCAGGATTAGCTAACCTTCGTGCTCCTCCGTTACTCTTTGGGAGGAGACCGCCCCAGTCAAACTACCCACCAGACACTGTCCGCAACCCGGATTACGGGTCTACGTTAGAACACCAGCCATTAAAGGGTGGTATTTCAAGGTCGGCTCCACGCAGACTGGCGTCCACGCTTCAAAGCCTCCCACCTATCCTACACATCAAGGACCAGTGTTCAGTGTCAAGCTATAGTAAAGGTTCACGGGGTCTTTCCGTCTTGCCGCGGGTACACTGCATCTTCACAGCGAGTTCAATTTCACTGAGTCTCGGGTGGAGACAGCCTGGCCATCATTACGCCATTCGTGCAGGTCGGAACTTACCCGACAAGGAATTTCGCTACCTTAGGACCGTTATAGTTACGGCCGCCGTTTACCGGGGCTTCGATCAAGAGCTTCGCGTTACCGCTAACCCCATCAATTAACCTTCCGGCACCGGGCAGGCGTCACACCGTATACGTCCACTTTCGTGTTTGCACAGTGCTGTGTTTTTAATAAACAGTTGCAGCCAGCTGGTATCTTCGACTGATTTCAGCTCCACCCGCAGGGGCTTCACCTACATATCAGCGTGCCTTCTCCCGAAGTTACGGCACCATTTTGCCTAGTTCCTTCACCCGAGTTCTCTCAAGCGCCTTGGTATTCTCTACCTGACCACCTGTGTCGGTTTGGGGTACGATTTCGTGTTACCTGATGCTTAGAGGCTTTTCCTGGAAGCAGGGCATTTGTTACTTCAGCACCGTAGTGCCTCGTCATCACACCTCAGCGTTAAAAGGTACCGGATTTACCTGGAACCTCCGCCTACATGCTTAAACCGGGACAACCGTCGCCCGGCTAACATAGCCTTCTCCGTCCCCCCTTCGCAGTAACACCAAGTACAGGAATATTAACCTGTTTCCCATCGACTACGCCTTTCGGCCTCGCCTTAGGGGTCGACTCACCCTGCCCCGATTAACGTTGGACAGGAACCCTTGGTCTTCCGGCGAGCGGGCTTTTCACCCGCTTTATCGTTACTTATGTCAGCATTCGCACTTCTGATACCTCCAGCATGCCTCACAGCACACCTTCAACGGCTTACAGAACGCTCCCCTACCCAACAACACCTGAGTGTCGCTGCCGCAGCTTCGGTGCATGGTTTAGCCCCGTTACATCTTCCGCGCAGGCCGACTCGACCAGTGAGCTATTACGCTTTCTTTAAATGATGGCTGCTTCTAAGCCAACATCCTGGCTGTCTGTGCCTTCCCACATCGTTTCCCACTTAACCATGACTTTGGGACCTTAGCTGGCGGTCTGGGTTGTTTCCCTCTTCACGACGGACGTTAGCACCCGCCGTGTGTCTCCCGTGATAACATTCTTCGGTATTCGTAGTTTGCATCGGGTTGGTAAGCCGGGATGGCCCCCTAGCCGAAACAGTGCTCTACCCCCGAAGATGAGTTCACGAGGCGCTACCTAAATAGCTTTCGGGGAGAACCAGCTATCTCCCGGTTTGATTGGCCTTTCACCCCCAGCCACAAGTCATCCGCTAATTTTTCAACATTAGTCGGTTCGGTCCTCCAGTTAGTGTTACCCAACCTTCAACCTGCCCATGGCTAGATCACCGGGTTTCGGGTCTATACCCTGCAACTTAACGCCCAGTTAAGACTCGGTTTCCCTTCGGCTCCCCTATACGGTTAACCTTGCTACAGAATATAAGTCGCTGACCCATTATACAAAAGGTACGCAGTCACACCACGAAGGTGCTCCCACTGCTTGTACGTACACGGTTTCAGGTTCTTTTTCACTCCCCTCGCCGGGGTTCTTTTCGCCTTTCCCTCACGGTACTGGTTCACTATCGGTCAGTCAGGAGTATTTAGCCTTGGAGGATGGTCCCCCCATATTCAGACAGGATACCACGTGTCCCGCCCTACTCTTCGAGTTCACAGCCTGTGTGCTTTCGTGTACGGGACTGTCACCCTGTACCGTGCGACTTTCCAGACGCTTCCACTAACACACAAGCTGATTCAGACTCTGGGCTGCTCCCCGTTCGCTCGCCGCTACTGGGGGAATCTCGGTTGATTTCTTTTCCTCGGGGTACTTAGATGTTTCAGTTCCCCCGGTTCGCCTCGTTAACCTATGTATTCAGTTAACGATAGTGCAACGAATTGCACTGGGTTTCCCCATTCGGACATCGCCGGGTCAAAGGTTCATATCACCTCGCCGGCGCTTTTCGCAGATTAGCACGTCCTTCATCGCCTCTGACTGCCAGGGCATCCACCGTGTACGCTTAGTCGCTTAACCTCACAACCCGAAGATGTTTCACTTCATGATTGCGAAAATTTGAGAGACTCGAACACACATAACATGTGTGTCGTTTCAATTTTCAGCTTGATCCAGATTTTTAAAGAGCAAATATCTCAAACGTCACCCGAAGATGAGTTTTGAGATATAGGGGTCGGCGACTTTCACTCACGAACCAGCAAGTGGCGTCCCCTAGGGGATTCGAACCCCTGTTACCGCCGTGAAAGGGCGGTGTCCTGGGCCTCTAGACGAAGGGGACACTGAAGTCTCAATCGCAAGACGCCTTGCTATTTACTTTTCATCAGACAATCTGTGTGAGCACTACAAAGGCAGGTTCTTTAAGGTAAGGAGGTGATCCAACCGCAGGTTCCCCTACGGTTACCTTGTTACGACTTCACCCCAGTCATGAATCACAAAGTGGTAAGCGCCCTCCCGAAGGTTAAGCTACCTACTTCTTTTGCAACCCACTCCCATGGTGTGACGGGCGGTGTGTACAAGGCCCGGGAACGTATTCACCGTAGCATTCTGATCTACGATTACTAGCGATTCCGACTTCATGGAGTCGAGTTGCAGACTCCAATCCGGACTACGACGCACTTTATGAGGTCCGCTTGCTCTCGCGAGGTCGCTTCTCTTTGTATGCGCCATTGTAGCACGTGTGTAGCCCTACTCGTAAGGGCCATGATGACTTGACGTCATCCCCACCTTCCTCCAGTTTATCACTGGCAGTCTCCTTTGAGTTCCCGGCCTAACCGCTGGCAACAAAGGATAAGGGTTGCGCTCGTTGCGGGACTTAACCCAACATTTCACAACACGAGCTGACGACAGCCATGCAGCACCTGTCTCAGAGTTCCCGAAGGCACCAATCCATCTCTGGAAAGTTCTCTGGATGTCAAGAGTAGGTAAGGTTCTTCGCGTTGCATCGAATTAAACCACATGCTCCACCGCTTGTGCGGGCCCCCGTCAATTCATTTGAGTTTTAACCTTGCGGCCGTACTCCCCAGGCGGTCGACTTAACGCGTTAGCTCCGGAAGCCACGCCTCAAGGGCACAACCTCCAAGTCGACATCGTTTACGGCGTGGACTACCAGGGTATCTAATCCTGTTTGCTCCCCACGCTTTCGCACCTGAGCGTCAGTCTTTGTCCAGGGGGCCGCCTTCGCCACCGGTATTCCTCCAGATCTCTACGCATTTCACCGCTACACCTGGAATTCTACCCCCCTCTACAAGACTCTAGCCTGCCAGTTTCGAATGCAGTTCCCAGGTTGAGCCCGGGGATTTCACATCCGACTTGACAGACCGCCTGCGTGCGCTTTACGCCCAGTAATTCCGATTAACGCTTGCACCCTCCGTATTACCGCGGCTGCTGGCACGGAGTTAGCCGGTGCTTCTTCTGCGGGTAACGTCAATTGCTGAGGTTATTAACCTCAACACCTTCCTCCCCGCTGAAAGTACTTTACAACCCGAAGGCCTTCTTCATACACGCGGCATGGCTGCATCAGGCTTGCGCCCATTGTGCAATATTCCCCACTGCTGCCTCCCGTAGGAGTCTGGACCGTGTCTCAGTTCCAGTGTGGCTGGTCATCCTCTCAGACCAGCTAGGGATCGTCGCCTAGGTGAGCCGTTACCCCACCTACTAGCTAATCCCATCTGGGCACATCTGATGGCAAGAGGCCCGAAGGTCCCCCTCTTTGGTCTTGCGACGTTATGCGGTATTAGCTACCGTTTCCAGTAGTTATCCCCCTCCATCAGGCAGTTTCCCAGACATTACTCACCCGTCCGCCGCTCGTCACCCGAGAGCAAGCTCTCTGTGCTACCGCTCGACTTGCATGTGTTAGGCCTGCCGCCAGCGTTCAATCTGAGCCATGATCAAACTCTTCAATTTAAGTTTGATGCTCGTGAATTAAACTTCGTAATGAATTACGTATGTTCACTCAGAGACTTGGCATTCATTTTTCGTCTTGCGACGTTAAGAATCCATGTCACTTTGAGTGCCCACACAGATTGTCTGATAAATTGTTAAAGAGCAGTGCCGCTTCGCTTTTCGCAGCGGCGCGGGGTGTGCACATTACGCTTTCCCGCTTCAGAGTCAAGTGATTAATTTCGCTTTTCTCTGCTGACCCGGCGGCGTGTGTGCCGTTGTTCCGTGTCAGTGGAGGCGCATTATAGGGAGTTATTCCGAACCTGCAAGGGTAAAGTGAAAATTATTTACTAACTGCTCACTTTCCAGGCAAACCATACTCCAGACCTCAATTTTCGCCTGGTTTTTAAACAAAAACGAGCCGCAAGCAGCTCGTTTTTGCGTTTTGTGACTTACTGCACTGCCACAATGCGATCGTCGTTGGCTTCCAGACGGATAACTTTGCCAGGGATCAGCTCTCCGGAGAGGATCTGCTGCGCCAGCGGGTTTTCGATCTGCTGCTGGATAGCACGTTTCAATGGACGCGCACCGTACACCGGATCGTAACCATTCTCGCTCAGCAGCTTCAGGGCCTCGTCGGAGATGTGAATTTCATATCCACGCTCTTCCAGACGTTTGTACAGACGCTGCAGCTGGATCTGCGCAATCGACGCAATGTGTTTCTCACCCAGAGGATGGAATACCACCACTTCATCAATACGGTTGATGAACTCAGGACGGAAGTTATGGCTCACGACACCGAGCACCAGATCCTTCATATGGCTATAGTCCAGTTCACCGAAACGTTCCTGAATCAAATCGGAACCCAGGTTCGAGGTCATGATGACAACCGTATTACGGAAGTCGACCGTTCTCCCCTGCCCGTCGGTCAGACGGCCATCATCCAGCACCTGAAGCAGGATGTTGAACACATCAGGGTGCGCTTTTTCCACCTCATCCAGCAGGATGACGGAATAAGGGCGACGGCGAACCGCTTCCGTCAGGTACCCCCCTTCTTCATAACCTACGTATCCCGGAGGCGCGCCGACCAGACGTGAGACGGAGTGTTTTTCCATAAACTCGGACATGTCGATACGTACCATCGCATCGTCGCTGTCGAACATAAAGTTAGCCAGCGCTTTACACAGCTCGGTTTTACCGACCCCCGTCGGCCCCAGGAACAGGAACGAACCAATCGGACGGTTTGGATCGGACAACCCTGCGCGGCTACGGCGAATGGCGTTGGAAACCGCCTCAACCGCTTCGTTCTGACCAATCACCCGATTGTGGAGATCCTGCTCCATGCGCAGCAGTTTTTCACGCTCGCCTTCCAGCATGCGCGCCACCGGAATACCGGTCCAGCGAGCAAGCACTTCCGCGATTTCCGCATCCGTCACTTTATTACGTAACAGACGCATCGTTTTCCCTTCTGACTGCGTCGCTATCTCAAGCTGTTTTTCCAGCTCAGGAATTTTGCCGTACTGCAGTTCAGACATCCGCGCCAGATCGCCGACACGGCGAGCCTGCTCAATGGCAATTTTTGCCTGTTCGAGTTCAGCTTTAATGGTCTGAGTGCCGGAAAGGGATGCTTTCTCGGCTTTCCACTCTTCTTCCAGCTCAGAATACTGGCGCTCTTTATCGTCCAGTTCTTCATTGAGCATATCCAGGCGTTTCTTACTGGCTTCATCAGACTCTTTCTTCAGCGCCTGCTGTTCCAGCTTGAGCTGAATGATGCGTCGGTCGAGCCTATCCAGCTCTTCCGGTTTCGAGTCAATCTGCATACGAATGCTCGAAGCCGCTTCATCAATAAGGTCGATCGCTTTATCCGGCAGCTGGCGGTCAGCAATGTAACGGTGTGAAAGCGTCGCTGCCGCAACGATAGCCGGGTCAGTGATCTGCACGTGGTGGTGCAGTTCATAGCGCTCCTTCAAACCACGCAGGATCGCGATGGTATCTTCAACGCTTGGCTCAGCAACAAACACTTTCTGGAAACGACGTTCCAGCGCAGCATCTTTCTCAATGTACTGACGGTACTCGTCGAGCGTGGTGGCACCGACGCAGTGAAGTTCACCGCGCGCCAGCGCAGGTTTCAGCATGTTCCCGGCATCCATCGCGCCGTCCGCTTTACCGGCACCGACCATAGTGTGCAGTTCGTCGATAAACAGGATAACGTTCCCTTCCTGCTTCGCCAGGTCGTTAAGCACGCCTTTCAGACGCTCCTCAAACTCACCGCGGTATTTCGCACCGGCCACCAGCGCGCCCATATCCAGCGCCAGTACGCGGCGGCCTTTCAGGCCTTCCGGCACTTCGCCGTTGACGATACGCTGCGCCAGCCCTTCAACGATGGCGGTTTTACCGACACCCGGTTCACCAATCAGCACCGGGTTGTTCTTGGTACGACGCTGCAGTACCTGAATCGTACGGCGGATTTCTTCGTCACGGCCGATAACCGGATCAAGTTTGCCCTGTTCAGCACGCTCGGTCAGATCGACCGTAAATTTCTTCAAAGCCTGACGTTGGTCTTCGGCTCCCTGATCGTTCACGCTTTCACCTCCGCGCATTTTCTCAATCGCCTGAGTCACATTGGCGGTGGTCGCACCGGCAGATTTCAGCAGGTCGGTCAAGGTACCGCGTGATTCAAGCGCCGCCAGAACAAACAGCTCTGACGAAATAAAGTTGTCCCCACGTTTTTGCGCCAGCTTGTCGCAAAGGTTAAGCACGCGCACCAAATCCTGAGACGGCTGAACGTCGCCGCCGGTACCTTCTACCTGCGGTAAACGGCTCAGCGCCTGATCGATGGCGGTGCGTAACTGGCCAGCATTAATGCCAGCGGACGTTAATAAAGGACGTACCGATCCCCCTTCCTGATTCAGCAAGGCGCTCATTAAATGAAGAGGTTCGATAAATTGGTTGTCGTGCCCCAGTGCGAGGGACTGGGCATCGGCGAGAGCAAGCTGGAATTTATTAGTAAGACGATCCAGACGCATAACTCCTCCCATAACAGGTCAAATTTGCTACTGGAGATTAAATGAGGTCATCCCTCAATTATTCAAGGTTAATGACCTGAATTATGTGAAAAGAAAACGGCACGTACCGGATCGTCTTGATTCTTTAGGTTATATCAGCCAAATGAAACTTGCCATACGCCCCGTGGTCTTGTCGCGACGATAGGAGAAAAAATCACCCTTTTCGGTGAATGTGCAGCGATCGCCGCCGAAGATCTGCATCACGCCAACGTTATTTAGACGCTGGTGGGCGAGCTGGTAAATATCAGCCAGATATTTATCCCCCGAAGGCAGGAAGGCTTCAACCGCTTGCGGATCTTTTTCCATAAAGGCTTCGCGAACCTCTGGCCCCACTTCGAAAGCGCGAGGACCAATGGCCGGGCCAAGCCAGGCCATAATATTGGCTGGCTCATCGCTAAAGCAGGCGACAGTTTCTTCGAGCACGCCTTCACACAGACCACGCCAGCCCGCGTGTGCTGCAGCCACCTCGGTACCTGCACGGTTACAGAACAGAACCGGCAGACAATCGGCGGTCATCACGGCACAAACGGTTCCCGGAGTATTACTGTAAGAGGCATCAGCGCGTTTAGAAGCATAGGGTTCTCCCGTCAACTTCAGCACCGCGTTACCATGAACCTGTTCCAGCCAGACCGGTTTCGACGGCAAGTTCCCCGCAGCAAACAGACGTCTGCGGTTCTCTTCAACATGTTCCAGGTTGTCGCCACAGTGCGCACCGAGGTTCAAAGACTCCCACGCGCCCTGGCTAACACCGCCAATACGGGTTGAACTGCAGGCAGCCACGCCAGCAGGCAATGGCCACTCCGGGACAATCAGTTTGGTCATAACCAGTCCACTTGATCCTTATGTTCTTCGAAATCAGCACGCATGGCGTCGATAAGATCCACCATATCCTGCGGGATAGGCGCATGCCACTCCATCTGAATACCGGTGATAGGGTGGTAAAGACGCAGCATGGTCGCGTGCAGCGCCTGACGATCGAATTTACGCAATACGCTGATGAACTCATCCGATGCGCCTTTAGGTGGACGCGGGCGGCCACCGTATACCTGATCCCCGACCAGCGGATGGGTAATGTGGGCCATATGCACGCGGATCTGGTGAGTACGTCCGGTTTCCAGACGCAGACGCAGGCGCGTATGAATACGGAAGTGCTCCATAATGCGATAGTGCGTCACCGCCGGTTTACCCATCGGATGCACCGACATATGGGTACGTTTGGTTGGGTGACGGCTGATTGGCTCTTCCACCGTTCCGCCAGAGGTCATATGCCCAATGGCTACCGCTTCATACTCGCGGGTGATTTCGCGCAGCTGCAGCGATTCCACCAGACGGGTCTGAGCTGGAACGGTCTTCGCCACCACCATCAAACCGGTGGTGTCTTTATCCAGACGGTGCACGATGCCCGCGCGCGGGACATCCGCGATCGGCGGATAATAATGGAGAAGTGCGTTAAGTACCGTACCGTCAGGGTTCCCCGCGCCCGGATGAACAACCAGGTCGCGCGGCTTGTTGATCACCAGAATGTCATCATCTTCATAGATGATGTCCAGTGGGATATCCTGCGGCTCGAAGCGGATTTCCTCTTCGATTTCAGCATTGATGGCGACAGCTTCCCCACCTAACACTTTCTCTTTTGGTTTGTCCCAGATCTTGCCGTTTACCAGCACGCGCTGGTCAAGGATCCATTCTTTTATGCGTGAACGCGAATAATCAGGGAACAATTCGGCCAAAGCCTGATCTAAGCGTTGACCGAGCTGATTTTCGGAGACTGTTGCGGTGAGTTCTACTCGTTGTGCCATAAACTGCTTCTTCGTTTAACGTTGGGTTTTACGGCTTTGCCGTTTAATATAGTGTGCTATTGTAGCTGGTCTTAATCGGGAGCAGGAACAGAGTTTCTCCCGGACAAACATTTGAGGAAAGTCAAAACGTCATGACGCGCATGAAATATCTGGTGGCAGCGGCCACGTTGAGCCTGGCTTTGGTGGGCTGCTCCGGTTCAAATGAACAGGTCCCTGACAATCCGCCGAATGAAATCTATGCGACTGCACAACAAAAGTTGCAGGACGGTAACTGGAAACAGGCGATAACGCAACTGGAAGCGTTGGATAATCGCTATCCATTTGGTCCATATTCGCAGCAGGTACAGTTAGATCTCATCTACGCATACTATAAAAATGCCGACCTGCCGCTGGCTCAGGCAACTATCGATCGTTTCATGCGTCTGAACCCGACTCATCCTAACATCGACTATGTGATGTACATGCGCGGCCTCACCAACATGGCGCTGGACGACAGTGCGCTGCAGGGCTTCTTCGGCGTGGATCGTTCTGACCGTGACCCGCAGCATGCGCGTGATGCCTTCAATGACTTCTCCAAGCTGGTGCGCGGCTATCCGAACAGTCAGTACGTGACCGACGCGACCAAACGTCTGGTGTTCCTGAAAGATCGTCTGGCGAAATATGAATACTCCGTAGCGGAATACTATACCCGTCGTGGCGCATGGGTTGCCGTGGTTAACCGCGTAGAAGGTATGCTGCGTGATTATCCGGATACTCAGGCAACGCGCGACGGCCTGAAGCTGATGGAAAATGCTTACCGTCAGATGCAGATGACCGCTCAGGCTGAAAAAGTGGCGAAAATCATCGCCGCGAACAGCAGCAACACCTGATATTGCCTCAATGCAAAACGGCAGCCCGAAGGCTGCCGTTTTTTTATTCATTTTAGCGCGTCGCTGAAGCGCTTAAGCCTCAACACATCCAGTCAACTATGGCCCCAATTTTTACCTTCGACAAGGTAAATCTCACCTCTTCCTGCCCTGCCTCACAAAAAAGATTCCCTGACAAAAACCGACAAAATAACGTGATCTAAATCACACATTTTGACATTAGGTCGGGTATGCTGGAATCACCAAGACGGAAAGACAAGAGGTAAAATTTATGACAATGAACATTACCAGTAAACAAATGGAAATTACTCCGGCAATCCGCCAGCACGTCGCAGACCGTCTCGCCAAACTGGATAAATGGCAAACTCATTTGATTAATCCACATATCATCCTGTCCAAGGAGCCGCAGGGTTTCATCGCTGACGCAACTATCAATACTCCAAACGGCCATCTGGTCGCCAGCGCAAAACACGAGGATATGTACACCGCAATTAACGATTTGATCAACAAGCTGGAACGGCAGCTCAATAAAGTGCAACACAAAGGTGAAGCCCGTCGCGCCGCAACATCGGTGAAAGACGCCAGCTTCGCGGAAGAAGTTGAAGAAGAGTAATCCTTTAAATTGAGTGTACCGCCAACGCGCCTTCGGGCGCGTTTTTTGTTTTTTATTGACAGGGTGAAAACAGTACGGGTACTTTAACGGTATCAATCACAGGATGACTTTATGAAACTTACGCCGTTCTTCTTCGCATTCTTTTTTACCTTCCCCTGAACGGGAGGCGTTTCGTCGTGTGATAAAGAATGCGAAGACGAACAACAAGGCCTCCCACACCGGGGGGCCTTTTTTATTGATAACGATAAAATGAGACAGGCAACACTATGACACCGGAAAACCCGTTACTGGATCTGCGAGTAAAAATCAGCGCGCTGGATGAGAAACTGCTGGCGCTGCTGGCCGAACGCCGCGCCCTTGCCGTTGAAGTGGGCAAAGCCAAGCTGGACTCCCATCGGCCGGTACGAGATATCGACCGCGAGCGCGATCTGCTGGAACGTCTCATTCAGCTCGGCAAAGCGCATCACCTCGATGCCCACTACATTACCCGGTTGTTCCAGCTCATCATCGAAGACTCCGTTCTCACCCAGCAAGCGCTGCTCCAGCAGCATCTGAACAAAACCAATCCACACTCTGCGCGTATCGCCTTCCTCGGTCCGAAGGGATCTTATTCTCACCTGGCCGCACGTCAGTACGCCGCACGCCATTTCGAAGAATTTATTGAGAGCGGCTGCGCGAAGTTTGCCGACATATTTAATCAGGTTGAGACCGGCCAGGCGGATTACGCCGTCGTACCGATTGAAAACACCAGCTCCGGCGCCATCAACGACGTCTACGATTTGCTGCAGCACACCAGCCTGTCGCTGGTTGGCGAGCTGACGATCCCAATCGATCACTGCGTGCTGGTCTCCGGCTCAACGGACCTGAGCAAGATCGAAACGGTTTACAGTCATCCACAGCCGTTCCAGCAGTGCAGCCAGTTCCTGAACCGCTATCCGAACTGGAAAATTGAGTACACCGAAAGCACCTCGGCGGCGATGGAAAAAGTGGCGCAGGCTAACTCCCCAACCGTCGCCGCGCTCGGCAGCGAAGCAGGCGGGGCGCTGTATGGTTTACAGGTGCTGGAACGCAATCTGGCGAACCAGACGCAAAATATCACCCGCTTCGTGGTGCTGGCCCGCAAGGCGATCAATGTGTCAAACCAGGTGCCGGCCAAAACCACGCTGCTGATGGCGACCGGCCAACAGGCCGGTGCGCTGGTTGAAGCCCTGCTGGTGCTGCGTAACCACAACCTGATCATGACCAGGCTGGAATCACGCCCAATCCACGGTAACCCGTGGGAAGAGATGTTCTACCTCGATATCCAGGCCAACCTGGAATCTGCTTCCATGCAGAAGGCCCTGCGCGAACTGGGCGAGATCACGCGTTCCATGAAGGTGCTGGGCTGCTATCCGAGCGAAAACGTGGTCCCGGTTGACCCGGCTTAACGTTCGATGAACCGGCTTTTCTTCATCCCTGCCACGTTCACCGGCAGGGTGAAGATGGCGCCGGAGAGCGGATACTTCGCCACCTCGTCCGCATCCATATTTTCCCGCGTGGTGGTAATAAACAGCGTTTTCATGTCATCGCCCCCAAAGCAGACCATCGTCGGGCAACGCACCGGCATGCGGTATTCTTCCAGCTGCTCCCCTTGCGGAGAAAAACGCGCAATACGCCAGCCGCCAAACAGCGCGCTCCAGTAGCAGCCTTCCACATCCATGGCCGCGCCGTCCGGTATCCCTTCGCCCTCTTTAAACTGACGAAACACCTCGCGCCTGCCGGGTTCGCCCTTCTCATCAAGCTGCGTTCGGTAAATAACGCCGTTTGGCGTATCTGAAGTAAACATCCATTGATTATCAGGGCTAAACGCTAAGCCGTTGTGGCCGTGAATATCACACTGGATCACTTTCGGCGTCAGGTCGTTGTCGATGCGCATCAGCAGGGCACCGTTATAATCTCCCGGCCCCCAAAACGTGCCCGCGTAGAATCGTCCCAGAGAATCGGTGCCGCCGTCGTTAAAGCGTGCGAGCTGCGGGTTAGAGGGGTTATCGCACACCTTGCGGCGCAGCAGGCCGTGTTTATCGGTCAGCCAGATACCCGTTCGCATCGCAACGATAAAACCACCCTGCTCGCGCAGCGCGAAACAGCCCACCTCCTCATGGAAAGAGAGTACGGTGTGTTCTGCCGTCGGCAGATGGTAGCGGTGGATCTCCCCTTCCAGAATATCGGCCCAGTAGAGCGCGCGCTCTTCTGCGCTCCACGTCGGGCATTCAGGCAGATGCCCGGTGTAATTCAACAGCAGCTGCGGTTCGGCCATGACAGTTCCCCAAAATAAAAAAAGCCAGCATTGCTGGCTTTCAGTATATACATCATCGCATTACTGGCGACTGTCATTTGCCTGGCGCAACAGCGTCCGGCTCTCACTCTGGAAACGCTGCGCGTAATCGCCAAACCAGTGCTCAACCTTGCGGAAACTGTCGATAAACGCCTGCTTGTCTCCGTGCTCCAGCAGCGTAATGGCTTCGCCAAAGCGCTGATAGTAGCGCTTGATGAGCGCCAGATTGTTCTCGGAGGACATAATAATGTCCGCGTAAAGCTGCGGATCCTGAGCAAACAGGCGCCCGACCATCGCCAGCTCCAGACGATAGATAGGCGAAGAGAGCGCCAGAAGCTGTTCAAGCTGCACGTTCTCTTCCGCCAGATGCAGACCGTAGGCAAACGTCGCAAAGTGGCGCAGCGCCTGAATGAACGCCATGTTCTGATCGTGCTCGACCGCGCTGATGCGGTGCAATCGCGCGCCCCATACCTGAATCTGTTCCAGGAACCACTGATAGGCTTCCGGCTGACGACCGTCGCAGTAAACCACCACCTGCTTAGCCAGGCTGCCGCTGTCCGGGCCAAACATCGGGTGCAGACCCAGCACCGGGCCCGTATGCGCAGCCAGCATCGCCTGCAGCGGACCATTTTTGACGGAGGCCAAATCCACCAGGATACAATCTTTCGGTAAAGCAGGAAGCTTCCCGATGATCTGCTCCGTCACGTGGATCGGCACGCTGACGATAACCATCCCGGCATCTTTCATGAGTTCCGGAGCATGCGCCCAGTCCTCTTTTTCCAGAATGCGCACCTGATAGCCCGAAAGCGTCAGCATTTTTTCAAACAGACGCCCCATCTGTCCTGCCCCGCCGACAATCACCACCGGCCTCAGGGACGGACAGAGGGTTTTGAAGCCCTTGTCGTTTTCGCTGGAATAGGATTCCCGCATCACGCGACGCAGAACATCTTCAATTAAATCCGGCGAAACGCCCAGCGCCTGGGCCTCTTTGCGACGAGAGGCCAGCATTGAGGCTTCGCGCTCCGGGACGTAAATCGGCAGGCCGTATTTGCTTTTCACCTCACCGACTTCGGCAACCAGCGCCATGCGGCGCGCCAGCAGGTCCAGCAGCGCCTTATCCACTTCATCAATTTGATCGCGCAGTGCGGTCAATTCAGCAACCATAACTAACCTCTTAAGCCAGACGCGTCGCCAGCTGGCCTTTCAAATCTTTGTGGATCTCACGCAGCAGCGCATCGGTGGTTTCCCAGCTGATGCAGGCATCCGTCACGGAGACGCCGTGCTTCATTGCGCTACGCGGTTGTTCAGATGATTGATTGCCTTCATGAATATTGCTCTCAATCATCAGACCGATAATCGAACGGTTGCCATCTTTGATCTGTGCGACCACGGATTCCGCAACCGCAGGCTGGCGACGGTAATCTTTATTTGAATTACCATGACTGCAATCTACCATCAGTGCCGGGCGCAGTCCCGCCTGCTCCATCTCTTTTTCACACTGCGCCACGTCCGCCGGGCTGTAGTTAGGTGCTTTCCCGCCGCGCAGGATCACATGGCCGTCCGGGTTACCCTGCGTTTGCAGGAGGCAGACCTGACCCGCCTGGTTGATACCGACGAAACGGTGCGGCATCGCAGCAGCGCGCATGGCGTTGATCGCCGTCGCCAGGCTGCCATCGGTACCGTTTTTAAAGCCAACCGGCATTGACAGGCCAGACGCCATCTCGCGGTGGGTTTGCGATTCCGTGGTACGCGCGCCAATCGCCGACCAGCTGAACAGATCGCCCAGGTACTGCGGGCTGTTCGGGTCCAGCGCTTCGGTTGCCAGCGGCAGTCCCATGCTGACCAGCTCCACCAGCAGGCGACGCGCAATCTTCAGGCCTGCTTCCACATCAAACGAGCCATCCATGTGCGGATCGTTAATCAACCCTTTCCAGCCGACGGTCGTACGTGGCTTCTCAAAATAGACGCGCATCACCAGATAGAGGCTATCGCTGACCTCCTCCGCTAACGCTTTAAATCGACGAGCATATTCAATGGCGGTTTCAGGATCGTGAATGGAGCAAGGACCGCATACCACCAGCAGGCGCGGATCGCGGCCGGCGATAATGTCAGAAATGGTCTGGCGAGAGTGCTCGATCTGAGCCTCCTGCGCGACGCTCAGCGGAAATTCCGCTTTCAGTTGATCCGGAGTGATTAACACCTGTTCGTCAGTGATATGTACGTTGTTCAGCGCGTCTTTTTGCATGATGGCGATCCTGTAAAGCTCGTTTGCGATAGTTGTTTTCCTCAATGAGGTGAAACCACGATACCATAAAAAGTAAACATTTCAATCCAAAATACGTACACATTACTTTACACATACCAATTTATTGCAAAAATCAGCCAATAAAAACGTAAACTTTAAATTACAGACAGGTTTTCTTTAGCCAGGCTATGCTGAAGAAAAAAGGAGAATGGCTATGCGTTCAATTGCTCTCGCGCTGTTGTCGCTGTTTTTAACGGGCTGTCAGATCAATCCTTACACCTTCCAGCCCGACTGGACCAGCCCATCCTGGTTTGATGCAGGTAAAGAAGACGCCATGAATGGCCTGCCGGTTAAAGATAACCAGGCCCTGGCCGATAGTTTTAACGACACACACGTTGATCGTAGTGAATATCTTCGCGGCTATGCTGATGGTCAGAAGAAAATCTGCGAAGAAGGGTTTATTCACGCCTGGGGATTAGCAGGCAAATCTTTCCCTGCCAGTTGCGATACAGCCGAAAACGCGGCAAAACTGCGTGCGTCATGGCAGCAAGGGATGGATGAAAGTATGCGCTCCAGCAGACTGAATTAATCTATTTTTATCCACCGGAAAATAAACAACTGTAGGATTTAGCTTAGGTCGGCCTCATGCTATTTCTGACATAATGACGGCCCTGATAAACAATGGTATTCTGCCCGCAACTCTTAAGGACATCTATTTCCAGAGCGATGTGGCGGATTCTGGTGAGAAATTTATTCTTGATCTCTTTTTTCCGACTCACTCTGGTGATAATGCTGTTCCTTATGGTGGGCCCTGCGGCGGCAGGCACGCTTACGGAAACGGATAAATCGGTACGCTCGATTGTCTCAGGCATCGTGAGCTATACGCGATGGCCGTCACTTTCCGGTCAGCCTAAACTCTGCGTCTACGCCACTTCGCACTATACGCACGCCCTCAGCGGCGATGAGGGGCATAGCGAGTTACCTTATACTCCCGTTATTGTACGTAACGATCAGGAAGCCCTGGCCGCGACGTGCGATGCGATCTATTTCGGGTCTGAATCACCGGCAAAACAACTTGAATTAATAAGTCAATATCAGGGCAGAGCGTTGCTATTAATCTCAGAGCAAAATCCGGAATGTGTAATTGGCAGTGCCTTTTGCCTGATAATCGATCGCGGCCAGGTACGGTTCGCCGTCAATCTGGATGCATTGACGCGCAGTGGCGTAAGAGTCAATCCGGATGTATTAATGCTTGCACGGAATAAGCAGCATGGATAAAGATTTCACTTCAACGCCACGTCCGACGTTTAAAAGAACGTTGAGGCGAAACAGCATGATAAGCGTCATCATCACGATGACGTTAATATGGCTGCTGCTCTGTTTTGCTTCCGTCGTGACGTTAAAACAATACGCGCAAAAGAATCTCGAATTAACCGGCGCAACAATGAGCCACAGCCTGGAAGCCTCGCTGGTGTTCAACGACTCGCTGGCGGCCAACGAAACGCTGGCTGCGCTGGGCAAACAGGGGCAGTTTGCCGTGGCCGAGGTCATTAACGCGCATAAAAAGCGGTTTGCCTACTGGTCCTGGAACCCGGAGGACAACAACGACACGCTGGGCGCACTGGTCAGCCGCTGGCTTTTCCCCGTACCGGTTGCGCAGCCCATCATGCATAACGGCGCAACGATCGGCGAAATTCGCCTGACCGCGCGTGACAGCCTGATCGGCCATTTCATCTGGATGTCGTTTGCCGTTCTGACCGGCTGCATTCTCTTTGCAACCGTCGTCGCGCTCACTATTACCCAGTCTTTGCACCATGGGATGGTCACGGCCCTGCAAAACATCACTGACGTCGTGCATGACGTTCGTACTAATCGCAACTTCTCCCGCCGGGTGAAAGACGGCCGTATCGAAGAGTTTCACCAGTTTGGTGAGGACTTCAACAGCCTTCTGGATGAGATGGAGGAGTGGCAACTGAAGCTTCAGGCGAAAAACGCCCAGCTGCTGCGAACCGCCATGCACGACCCGCTCACCGGTCTTGCCAACCGCGCGGCGTTTCGTAACAGCATTGCAGCCTTAATGAACGACCCTTCAGCTAAAACAAACTCGGCCCTGCTCTTCCTTGACGGTGATAATTTTAAGTTTATTAACGACACCTGGGGACACGCGGCAGGCGACTGCGTGCTGATAGAAGTCGCCAGCAGGATGATGGAGTTTGGCGACAAACGTCACCAGGCTTACCGCCTTGGCGGTGACGAATTCGCCATGGTGCTGTACGGCGTACACTCTGAGCTCGAGGTTCAACACATTTGTGCTGCGCTATCGCAGCAGTTTATCCGTCCGTTTGATCTTCATAACGGACAAAAAGCATCGATGTCACTCAGCATTGGCTTTGCTCTGGCGTGGGAAAATGCTTCCGTGGAAGCATTACTGGAGAGGGCTGACCGCAACATGTATCAGGTGAAAAACCAGCGTACGAAAACAACAAGTTAGAAAGGATACACTATGTTAAAACGTTACTTCGCGCCGATAGTTCTGGCCTCACTGGTTCTGGCAGGCTGTCAGTCGCCCCCGGAAGGCAAATTCACTCCTGAGCAAATTTCGGCGATGAAGTCTTACGGTTTTAACGAACTGAACGGTGACTGGTCACTTGGCATGTCGGACACCATCCTGTTTGATAAAAATGACGCCAGACTGCGCCCGGAAAGTGAAACGCAGATCCAGTCCATGGCCTCTCGCCTGGCGGAAACCGGCCTGAACCACGCGCGAATGGACGGTCACACGGATAACTACGGTGAAGAAAGCTACAACGAAGCGCTGTCGTTAAAACGCGCCAATGCCGTGGCCGATGCCTGGGCGAAGGGTGCAAATATCCCGCGCAGCAATCTCACCACGCGGGGGTTAGGTCAAAAATATCCGGTTGCGAGCAACAGTACCCCGCAAGGGCGCGCTGAAAACCGCCGCGTCGCAGTGGTGATCAGCACGCCATAGGGTTATTTAGCGGATGATTCGGCGAGCGTCACCCTGGTTGCCGCTCGCCAGCGCAGCCAGTCCACCAGAACAAACAGCGCCAGACTCACGCCCATGACCGGCAAGGCCAGCCCCAGCAGTATGCTGATTATCACCGTAATCCCTCTTCCCCACCCTGACAGCGCCAGCCAGCTCTGGCAAAGCGTCTGCACCGGATCCACGGCCGACCGTGCCGGACGACGCATCCACCACATCCGGTAACCCCAGACGATGAGCACGCACAGGGTGAGGCCGAACGCCACCAGCAGCAGCTGATTCACCAGCCCGAATAAGATCCCCATATGGAAATCCACGCCCCAGCGGGTCAGTTTTGCCATTAACGGGAAATCCTCGAATCGGGTTCTGTCCAGGATCTGCATCGTTGAAGAATCAACCGCAACGGCGTCCACCTGAGTCGGCCAGCTGCGATCGATTTCCGTCACGGTCCAGGCGCTATCCGCCGTTTTTGCCGGGCGGATCTCCAGCCTGTTGGCATCAATTCCTGCGTTACGCGCCGCGCTTAATACTCCGTCAAACTGCGTCAGATCCATCGCCATTTCCGGCATCATCATGCCGCCGTGATGGCCCCGGTGTTCGGCGTGCTCATCCACGATCTTCTGTTGACCGGAAAGCGTCGTGTTCACCTGCGGGGTGAGCCAGTTCATCTCTGCCCGCAGCTTATCAACATTCCCGCCTGCCCACTGGGACCAGGTCAGGCCGGTTGCTGAGAACAACAGCATTCCGCCCAGCAGACTCCAGCCCAGCGTCACGTGCATCCGACGACGATTCTGGAAGCGATTATTGATTCGCCGTTTGGGTCGGGTATAAAACCACAGGGCAGCACCGCCCAGCGCGGCAACCCACATCCAGGAGGCGGCAAGCTCGCTGTAGAGCCGCCCCACGTCGCCCAGCATCAGAGAGGTATGCAGGTAATCAATGGTCTGACGCAGCGGTAAAATCCCGCTGGTGCCGTATACCGTCATATCTCCCAGCACCGCCAGGCTTACCGGATCAATAAAAATAGCCCGGTTTTCCGATGGCCCAAGCGTCGGGTCGGCAAACATCACGCGGGTGGTTTCGCCTTCAGCCAGCCCGGGACGCACGGCGTGCAAATGCACATCTGATCCAACGTTTTTTTCCGCCACGGCGATTTGCTCCGCCAGCGGCTGCGGCACGCCCACGGAATCCGTGTGGAGCGCGTGCCGGTAGAGCGCATTCTCCAGCTGCGGGGTCGCCACATACAGCGTACCGGTCAGCGCGGCAAAGAAGATAAACGGACCAACAAAAAGCCCGACGTAGAAATGGAGGCGACGCAGCAGGTTTCCCCATGCCGCGCGCGGAGTGCAGGTAGTCATACTTTTCCTTTTTAAGGCAAAAAGTTATCGATTTAGTTTTAAAGGGAAAAAGCAGACTGCCGCGGCGGCGCGCGGGTATCAGGGTAAAGCCAGGGGAAAAAGTGCCAGTGGCTGACCGCCTGGCGCGGCGGCTTAATGCGAAGCCTCTGTAATACCGCGCTGAGCAGGACGATCAGCGCCAGCATCACGCCAGGGACATGCGCTAACAGCACGCAGTAGCCGCACGCTTCCGCATGGTCGACAGGCATCGTATGCGGCATATCGCCCTGATGCTCGTCCATCGACATCATGCTCATGTCATGATGCATGCCCGGCATCGCGCTCATGGGATCTTTCTGCAAGGAGACGGAGATAAGCGGCGCCACCACGATCAGCAGGATCGCAAACAGCGCGGTCAATGCCGCTACGCGCTTCCGGTCAGGCTGATGCAGTACGTTATCCACGTCCCCTCCATTCAAGAGGCAAGCATTGTAAATGATTTATGACAAAAGGGTTAACGTGAGAAATGCGCAGGGATAAAAAAAGGGCCAGCCTTTCGGCCAGCCCTTTCTAACAGGATGTCGCTTAAGCGAATCTTAGTTCAGACGCTCTTTAATACGAGCAGACTTACCAGTACGCTCACGCAGGTAGTACAGTTTAGCTTTACGTACAGCACCACGACGTTTAACAGCAATGCTGTCAACTACCGGAGAGTGAGTCTGGAAGACACGCTCAACGCCTTCGCCGTTGGAAATTTTACGAACAGTGAATGCAGAGTGCAGACCGCGGTTACGAATAGCGATAACCACGCCCTCGAATGCCTGCAGACGTTTTTTGGAACCTTCAACAACCCATACTTTCACTTCCACGGTGTCACCTGGACGGAAGGAAGGTACGTCCTGCTTCATCTGCTCTTGTTCAAGTTGCTTAATAATGTTGCTCATAATTTAATCTCTTATCCTGGGTAAACTGATATTCGGGAGCGTATTACGCATTCCCATCATGTTCATGCTGCTGGTGCGCGTGTTCAGTTTTGAACTCGGCCAGCAACTTTGCTTGCTCTTCAGTCAGAGCCAGGTTTTCCAGAAGTTCAGGTCTTCTAAGCCAGGTTCGGCCCAGCGACTGCTTCAAACGCCAGCGACGTATCTCGGCATGGTTTCCAGACAGTAACACCGCCGGTACTTCCATCCCTTCTAACACTTCAGGACGAGTATAGTGTGGACAGTCCAGCAACCCATCGGCAAAGGAATCTTCCGTTGCCGAAGCTTCATGGCCCAGAACCCCCGGAATGAACCGGGCGACGGAGTCAATCAGCGTCATTGCGGGTAACTCACCACCGCTGAGAACGTAATCGCCGATAGACCATTCTTCGTCAATCTCGGTTTGAATTACGCGCTCATCTATTCCTTCGTAGCGCCCACAGACCAGAATCAGCTTTTGATTCGTCGCCAGTTCGCTCACGCCCGCTTGATCAAGCTTGCGTCCCTGAGGTGACAGATAAATCACCTTTGCGCCTTCACCTGCCGCGGCTTTTGCTGTGTGAATGGCGTCCCGTAAGGGTTGCACCATCATTAGCATCCCCGGTCCGCCGCCGTAAGGACGATCGTCCACGGTACGGTGCCGGTCATGAGTAAAGTCACGAGGACTCCAGCTCTGGATGCTCAGCAGGCCATTCTTTACTGCCCGGCCAGTTACCCCGTAATCGGTAATCGCGCGGAACATTTCAGGAAACAGGCTAATTATGCCAATCCACATAGCGCCGTCTTTTACCGTTTATCCGGAGAATTTAAAAACCAGGATCCCAATCTACTTCAATGGTTTGAGTAGTGAGATCGACTTTCTTGATAACCTGTCCATCGAGGAACGGAACCAACCGCTCCTTGATGCCAAATGCATCTTTCAGGTTTGCCTTAATGACGAGAACGTCATTTGACCCGGTTTCCATCATATCGATGACTTTCCCCAGGCTGTAGCCTTCGGTAGTGACTACCTGGCAACCCATAAGGTCTTTCCAGTAGTAGTCGCCCTCTTCCAGCTGTGGCAACTGCGACGAATCCACGACAATTTCACAATTAGTCAGCGCATTCGCAGCATCACGATCGTCAACGCCTTTCAGCTTGATGATGATGTCCTGATTGTGGTGACGCCAGCTTTCCAGCTCGACCTCTTCCCACTTACCGCCTTTCTGGATAAACCAGGGCTGGTAATCAAAAATGCTATCAGCGTCTTCAGTGGAGGAAAACACTCTGAGCCAACCACGGATACCGTAGCAAGAACCCATTTTTCCCAATACGATCGGTTCAACAGGTGCTTTATTGCTCATCATGACCACCGTGACAGATTAAGCTGCTTTGTTTGCTGCTTTGATCAGCGTAGCAACGCGATCGGAAACAGTAGCGCCCTGGCCAACCCAGTGAGCGATACGATCCAGATCCAGACGAGTTTCTTCTTCTGCGCCAGCGGCCAGTGGGTTGAAGAAACCAACGCGCTCGATGAAGCGACCGTTGCGTGCATTACGGCTGTCAGTCACAACAACCTGGTAGAACGGACGCTTTTTAGCGCCGTGACGAGCTAAACGAATAGTTACCATAACATCCTCTTGTGTGAATAAAACAACCGGGCCCCATCGAGGAACGGAGCCCGGGTGTCATATTAAAAGCCCGAAAATTTTACTCATTTTCGGGCAAAAAGCAATCTCAAAAGCGATTAACGCCCTGGAAAACCGGGGGGCATCATGCCTTTCATGCCGCGCATCATCTTCGCCATGCCGCCTTTCTTCATTTTCTTCATCATGCGCTGCATGTCGTCGAACTGTTTAAGAAGACGGTTAACGTCCTGCACCTGCATGCCGCAACCGGCTGCGATACGGCGTTTACGGGAACCTTTGATGATATCCGGGTTAGCGCGCTCTTTCAGCGTCATCGAGTTAATGATCGCCTCCATACGCACCAGCACCTTGTCATCCATCTGCGCTTTCACGTTGTCAGGGATCTGGCCCATGCCCGGCAGTTTGCCCATCAGGCTGGCCATGCCGCCCATGTTTTTCATCTGACGCAGCTGCTCAAGGAAGTCGGTAAGATCGAAACCGTCACCTTTTTTCAGCTTGCTGGCCAGCTTCTCGGCCTGCGCGCGGTCAACCTTGCTCTCGATATCTTCGATCAGCGACAGCACGTCGCCCATGCCGAGGATACGGGAGGCAATACGATCCGGGTGGAACGGCTCGAGCGCTTCAGTTTTCTCGCCCACGCCGAGGAATTTAATCGGCTTACCGGTGATGTGACGAATCGAGAGCGCCGCACCGCCGCGGGCGTCACCGTCCACTTTAGTCAGCACCACGCCGGTTAGCGGCAGCGCTTCGTTAAACGCTTTCGCGGTATTCGCCGCATCCTGACCGGTCATGGCATCGACAACGAACAGGGTCTCTACCGGGTTGATAGAGGCATGCACCTGCTTAATCTCGTCCATCATCGCTTCGTCAACGTGTAGACGACCGGCGGTATCCACCAGCAGCACGTCGTAGAATTTCAGCTTCGCTTCTTTCAGCGCCGCGTTAACGATGTCGACAGGCTTCTGCGCCACGTCGGACGGGAAGAAATCTACGCCGACCTGTTCGGCCAGAGTTTCCAGCTGTTTGATCGCCGCCGGGCGATAGACGTCCGCAGAAACCACCAGCACTTTCTTCTTGTGCTTTTCATGCAGGAATTTACCCAGCTTACCGACGCTGGTCGTTTTACCCGCACCCTGCAGGCCCGCCATCAGCACCACGGCCGGCGGCTGAGCCGCCAGGTTAAGCACCTGGTTCTCTTCGCCCATCGCCGAAACCAGTTCATTACGAACGATTTTGACGAATTCCTGGCCCGGGGTCAGGCTCTTGTTAACTTCATGACCAACCGCCTTCTCTTTAACGCGGTTGATAAAATCACGAACAACCGGCAACGCGACGTCTGCTTCCAGCAGCGCCATGCGCACTTCGCGCAGCGTTTCCTTGATGTTCTCTTCAGTAAGGCGTCCGCGGCCGCTGATGTTGCGCAGCGTGCGCGACAAACGATCGGTTAAATTATCAAACATTGTCTCTCGCCTGAGTAGAAACGTTGGGCCGCCATGGGCGACACATACACAGAATTTTGCCGGAGTATAACATGAAGGCGCCTTTGTTGTTATGCAACGGTTGGAGCAGGCGTCACGTAACGTTATACTGCTTCTCTTTCTTATTAAGACAACTGTCGATGCCTATATGCCTGTTTTCGCACTGATCGCCCTTGTTGCCTACTCTGTCAGCCTCGCGCTGATCGTTCCCGGACTGCTGCAAAAAAACAGCGGCTGGCGGCGCATGGCTATTCTTTCCGCGGTGATCGCACTGATCAGCCACGCGTTTGCGCTGGAATCACGCATCATTCCCGGCGACGGCAGCGTGCAAAACCTGAGCGTCCTCAACGTCGGCTCGCTGGTCAGCCTGATGATCTGTACGGTAATGACCATCGTCGCGTCTAAAAATCGCGGCTGGCTGCTGCTGCCGATTGTCTATACCTTCGCGCTGATCAATCTGGCCCTCGCCACCTTTATGCCTAATGAATTTATTACGCATCTGGAGGCCACCCCGGGGATGCTGGTGCATATCGGCCTGTCGCTCTTTGCCTACGCGACGCTGATCATCGCCGCGCTTTACGCCATGCAGCTCGCCTGGATTGACTATCAGCTGAAAAACAAAAAGCTGGCGTTTAACCATGAGATGCCGCCGCTGATGGTCATTGAGCGTAAGATGTTCCACATCACCCAGGTGGGCGTGGTGCTGCTGACGCTGACGCTCTGCACGGGCCTGTTCTACATGAAGAACCTGTTTAGCGTGGAGAATATCGATAAAGCAGTGCTCTCCATCATCGCGTGGTTTGTCTATATTGTCCTGTTATGGGGCCATTATCATGAAGGCTGGCGCGGTCGTCGCGTGGTCTGGTTCAACGTCGCGGGTGCGGGCATTCTCACCCTTGCCTATTTTGGCAGCCGCTTCATACAGCAATTTGCTGGCTAAGTAACAAAAGGAGTTCCCCCTGGAACACATCTCTACCACCACGCTGATCGTTATCCTGATCGTCATGGTGGTCATCTCCGCCTATTTCTCCGGCTCGGAAACCGGCATGATGACCTTAAACCGCTACCGGTTACGTCATCGTGCTAAACAGGGTAACCGTGCCGCTCGTCGCGTTGAAAAACTGCTTCGCAAGCCGGATCGCCTGATAAGCCTGGTGCTCATCGGCAACAACCTTGTCAACATTCTGGCCTCCGCCCTCGGCACCATCGTTGGGATGCGCCTGTACGGCAACGCCGGGGTGGCGATTGCCACCGGCGTGCTGACGTTCGTGGTGCTGGTGTTTGCCGAAGTGCTGCCGAAAACCATCGCCGCGCTTTACCCGGAGAAAGTCGCCTACCCGAGCAGCTTCCTGCTGGCACCGCTGCAGATCCTGATGATGCCCCTGGTCTGGCTGCTGAACATGGTAACGCGCGTACTGATGCGGATGGTGGGAATCAAAGCCGATGTCACCATCAGCAGCGCGCTCAGCAAAGAGGAGCTGCGCACCATCGTGAATGAATCCCGCTCGCAGATCTCCCGGCGCAATCAGGACATGCTCCTGTCAGTGCTGGATCTGGAAAAGGTGAGCGTCAACGACATCATGGTGCCGCGTAACGAAATCGTCGGTATCGACATCAATGACGACTGGAAAGCCATCGTTCGCCAGCTGACGCACTCCCCGCACGGGCGCATTGTGCTGTATCGCGATTCGCTGGATGACGCCATCAGCATGCTGCGCGTGCGCGAAGCCTACCGTCTGATGACCGAGAAAAAAGAGTTCACCAAAGAGGTGATGCTGCGCGCCGCCGACGAGATTTACTACGTGCCGGAAGGAACCCCGCTCAGCACGCAGCTGGTGAAATTCCAGCGCAACAAGAAGAAGGTCGGCCTGGTGGTCAACGAGTACGGCGACATTCAGGGGCTGGTGACGGTCGAAGATATTCTGGAAGAGATTGTCGGGGACTTTACTACGTCAATGTCACCTTCCCTCGCGGAAGAGGTCACCCCGCAAAACGACGGCTCGGTGCTGATTGACGGTAGCGCGAACATTCGCGAACTCAATAAAGCCTTTAACTGGCATTTACCGGAAGATGAGGCTCGCACGATTAACGGGATGATTCTGGAAGCGCTGGAAGAGATCCCGGCGGCGGGCACGCGGGTGCGCATTGAGCAGTACGATATTGATATCCTGGACGTGCAGGACAATATGATTAAGCAGGTGAAAGTCCTGCCCGTAAAACCCCTGCGCGAAAGTATCGCTGAGTAAGGCTGTAGGCCGGGTAAGGCGAAACCGCCACCCGGCACTACGAATGGCAAATTACGCTTTCGCTTTCGCCACGGTCACCATCGCAGCGCGAATGGTACGGCCGTTCAGGGTGTAACCTTTCTGCATCACGCCCAGCACTTTACCGGCTTCGACCTCTTCGGACTCCACCATTGCAATCGCCTGGTGAACGTTTGGATCCAGCGGTACGTCGGTATCGGCAATCACTTCCACGCCAAACTTACGTACCACGTCGAGCATGGATTTCAGCGTCAGTTCAATACCTTCGATCATCGCCGCGTTGTCCGGATTCGCTTTGTCAGCCACTTCCAGCGCGCGATCGAGGCTATCAATAACCGGCAGCAGTTCGTTGACGAATTTCTCCAGCGCAAATTTATGCGCCTTCTCAACGTCCTGCTCGGTACGACGACGCAGGTTTTCCATTTCCGCCTTGATGCGCAGAACACCATCGCGTTCGCGATTCTGTGCTTCTACCAGCTGGGCTTCCAGATTCGCAATTTTTTCATCGCGCGGGTCCACCTGCTCAGCAGATGCGTCTGGCTCTACAGCCTCAACTTCATCGTGCTGTTCCGTGATAATTTCTTCAGGGGCTTGCCCCTCAGGCGTTTTCTGTTCTTTACTACTCATGAATTTCTCCGCGTTTTTCTGCATTCATCTCGCTAACTTCGCTTATTATGGGGATCAGTTTCCGGGATTCAAGGGAACAAGACAGATTGTCATCATTCATCAGGCACAAGGACCTCCAGAAAATGAATAATCATTTCAGGTGTATTGGGATCGTCGGGCATCCGCGTCACCCTACCGCACTAACGACACATGAAATGTTGTATCGCTGGTTGTGTAGCAAAGGCTATGAAGTGATGGTCGAGCAGCAGATTGCGCAGGAGCTGCAGCTGAAGAGCGTCAAAACCGGCACGCTGGCGGAAATTGGTCAACAGGCCGATCTCGCCGTGGTGGTGGGCGGCGACGGCAACATGCTCGGCGCAGCCCGCACGCTGGCGCGTTATGACATTAAGGTCATCGGCATCAACCGTGGCAATCTCGGCTTTTTAACCGATCTCGACCCGGACAATGCGCAGCAGCAGCTGGCCGACGTGCTGGAAGGCCACTATATCAGTGAGAAACGCTTTTTACTGGAAGCGCAGGTGTGCCAGCAGGACTGCCAGAAGCGCATCAGCACCGCGATTAACGAGGTGGTTCTTCACCCCGGGAAAGTGGCGCACATGATTGAATTCGAAGTTTATATCGACGAAATCTTTGCTTTTTCCCAGCGTTCCGACGGGCTGATTATCTCCACTCCGACCGGCTCAACCGCCTACTCGCTTTCTGCCGGCGGCCCGATCCTGACGCCCTCGCTGGATGCCATTACCCTGGTGCCGATGTTCCCGCACACGCTCTCCGCCCGCCCGCTGGTCATCAACGGCGACAGCACGATACGTCTGCGCTTCTCGCACCGCCGTAACGACCTGGAGATCAGCTGCGACAGCCAGATAGCGCTGCCGATCCAGGAAGGTGAAGATGTCCTTATTCGTCGGTGTGATTACCATCTGAATCTGATTCACCCGAAAGATTACAGCTATTTCAACACATTAAGCTCGAAGCTTGGCTGGTCAAAAAAATTGTTCTGATTTTGCATCCAGTACTTTACTGTATAAAAAACCAGTTTATACTGTATGAAAACACAGTTATGGTTTTTCATACAGGAAAACAATTATGCTGGCACAACTGACCATCAGCAACTTTGCCATTGTTCGTGAGCTTGAGATCGATTTCCACAGCGGCATGACGGCGATCACCGGGGAAACCGGTGCAGGTAAATCCATTGCCATTGATGCCCTCGGCTTGTGCCTTGGTGGCCGCGCAGAGGGCGACATGGTGCGCATGGGCGCAAACCGTGCCGACCTGTGCGCCCGTTTCTCCCTGAAAGACACCCCTGCCGCCCAGCGCTGGCTGGAACAGAACCAGCTTGAAGATGGACGTGAGTGTTTACTTCGCCGCGTGATCAGCAGCGACGGTCGTTCACGTGGCTTTATCAACGGTACGGCGGTTCCGCTCTCCCAGCTTCGCGAACTCGGCCAGCTGCTTATCCAGATCCACGGTCAGCACGCGCACCAGCAACTCGTCAAACCTGAACAGCAGAAAGCGCTGCTGGATGGCTATGCGGGTGAGTACGCGCTTACTCAGCTTATGGCGGAGCACTATCGCCAGTGGCATCAGAGCTGCCGCGAGCTCGCCCAGCACCAGCAGCAAAGCCAGGAGCGCGCCGCACGTGCGGAGCTGCTGGCGTACCAGCTTAAAGAGCTGAACGAATTCAACCCACAGCCGGGTGAGTTTGAGCAAATCGACGAAGAGTACAAACGTCTGGCGAACAGCGGCCACCTGCTCTCAACCAGCCAGAATGCGCTCAACCTGCTGGCGGACGGCGAAGACGTGAACCTGCAAAGCCAGCTGTATAACGTCCGCCAGCTCATTACCGAACTGGTTGGCATGGACAGCAAGCTTTCTGGCGTCCTGGATATGCTGGAAGAAGCGGCCATTCAGATCTCCGAAGCCAGTGACGAACTGCGCCACTACTGTGAACGTCTGGATCTCGACCCGAACCGTCTGTTTGAGCTGGAGCAGCGCATTTCCCGTCAAATTTCACTGGCGCGCAAGCACCACGTCACGCCGGAAGAGCTGCCAGGATTCTATCAGTCTCTGCTGGAAGAACAGCAGCAGCTTGACGATCAGGCTGGCTCGCAGGAAACCCTCTCTCTCGCGGTGAACCTGCATCATGAACAGGCGCTGGCGACAGCGCAAAAGCTGCATGAAATCCGTCAGCATTACGCCCAGGAGCTAAGCCAGCACATCACCGACAGCATGCACACGCTGGCGATGCCGCACGGTATCTTCACCATTGATGTCCGCTTTGAAGAGAACCACCTGACGGCAGAAGGTGCGGACCGCATCGAGTTCCGCGTCACCACCAACCCGGGGCAGCCGCTGCAGGCTATCTCCAAAGTGGCATCCGGCGGTGAACTGTCGCGTATTGCGCTGGCGATTCAGGTGATTACCGCGCGTAAAATGGAAACCCCGGCGCTGATTTTCGATGAAGTGGATGTCGGCATCAGCGGCCCAACGGCGGCGGTGGTGGGTAAACTGCTGCGCCAGCTAGGCGAATCAACGCAGGTGATGTGTGTCACCCACCTGCCGCAGGTCGCAGGCTGTGGTCATCATCACTTTATCGTCAGCAAAGAAACTGACGGTGAAATGACCGAAACGCATATGAAGCCGCTGGATAAACGTGCGCGTCTGCAGGAGCTTGCTCGCCTGCTCGGCGGCAGCGAAGTCACCCGCAATACGCTCGCGAACGCGAAAGAACTGCTGGCGGCATAAACTTTTTCGGGATCTCAGGGTCATACAGAACAACAAAAACGCCGCCAGACCGGTTTCAAAGTGGGGCAAGGTCTATTATCATCGGCATATTACATATGAGCCGCGTTCTGCTCGGGCCCGAAAAGGAATCAAATCACTATGCGTTGTAAAATGCTGACCGCTGCCGCAGCGGTTCTTCTGATGTTGACCGCAGGCTGTTCCACTCTGGAGAAAGTGGTTTACCGTCCTGACATCAACCAGGGGAACTACCTTACCCCTAACGATGTGTCCAAAATCCGTGTGGGGATGACACAACAGCAGGTCGCTTATGCACTGGGAACCCCGATGATGTCCGATCCGTTCGGCACTAACACCTGGTTCTATGTATTCCGTCAGAAGCCGGGCCACGAAGATGCGACCCAGCAGACCCTGACGCTGACCTTCAGCAGCGCCGGTGTGTTGACCAACATCGACAACAAGCCTGCCCTGACCAAATAATCAGAAGTCAGAAATGCAAAAAGGTGCTCATTGAGCACCTTTTTTGTTTTTCTTTTATCCCCTCGCCCCTTTGGGGAGAGGGTCAGGGTGAGGGGAAAACACGCTACTTACCCGATTTCTCCGCGCGCTGACGTCGCAGCTCTTTCGGGTCAGCAATCAGCGGGCGATAAATCTCAACCCGGTCGCCCTCTTTCAGCACATCACCCAGCTTCACCGGACGGCTATAAATCCCGACCTTATTTTTCGCCAGGTCGATATCGCTGCGAAGTTCGAGGATGCCGGACGCGCGGATAGCCACCTCAACGGTTGCCCCCTCTTCCAGCGTCACGCGCTGCAGATACTGCTTCTCCGGCAGCGCATACACTACTTCTACAGCAATCTTATGCGACACTGTAAACCTCTTTGGCGCGGGTGGTGAACGCCTGAACCATATTCGAGGCCAGCTCTTTAAAGATGCGGCCAAACGCCAGCTCAATCAGCTTATTGGTAAATTCAAAGTCCAGCTGGAACTCGATGCGACAGGCGTCAGCGCTCAGCGGCGTAAACTTCCAGCCCCCCATCAGGGTTTTAAACGGACCATCCACCAGATGCATCAAAATACTCTGATTGCTGGTCAGCGTATTGCGGGTGGTGAACGTCTTGCTGATCCCCGCTTTGGAGACATCCACCGCCGCAGTCATCTGAGTCGGGCCGGACTCCAGAACGCGGCTCCCGGTGCACCCCGGAATAAATTCTGGATAAGACTGAACGTCGTTCACTAACTGATACATTTGTTCCGCGCTGTAAGGCACAAGCGCAGTACGGCTAATCTGAGGCATAGCATTTCCCATGGTCACACAACGGACAAATAATAACATTTATCACCTGTTAAAAAAACGCTAAGCCTCATCTCGTGCTAAGATAGCGCGTTAGACCTCACAGGACGCAATGAGGTGACTTTTTGAAATCAGATTACCGACGGCTTTACGACACTTATGACGAAGAAAAAAGCACATAAACCAGGCTCGGCGACCATTGCGCTCAACAAGCGTGCTCGCCACGAGTATTTCATTGAAGAAGAATTCGAAGCTGGCCTTGCGTTGCAGGGCTGGGAAGTAAAATCGCTGCGCGCCGGGAAAGCCAACATCGGCGATAGCTACGTGATCCTGAAAGATGGTGAAGCCTTCCTGTTCGGCGCGAACTTTACGCCGCTGACCGTCGCCTCCTCACACTACGTGTGTGACCCAACGCGCACGCGTAAATTGCTGCTGAACAAGCGTGAGCTGGAATCCCTCTACGGACGCATCAACCGTGAAGGTTTTACCGTGGTCGCCCTGTCGCTGTACTGGAAAAACGCCTGGTGCAAAGTGAAAGTTGGCGTCGCGAAGGGTAAAAAACAGCACGACAAACGTACTGACCTGAAAGAGCGCGAGTGGCAGCTTGATAAAGCGCGCATCATGAAAAACGCAGGACGTTGATTCTGCACACTTATTGTACTATTCAATAAGTTAGCGTTCCGGGCTGGTATCCAGGAAGTGAAATCTGGTATACTAAGTTCAACACTATTGGGGCTGATTCTGGATTCGACGGGATTTGCGAAACCCAAGGTGCATGCCGAGGGGCGGTTTGCCTCGTTAAAAGCCGCAAAAAAATAGTCGCAAACGACGAAAACTACGCTTTAGCAGCTTAATAACCTGCTCTGAGCCCTCTCTCCCTAGCTTCCGCTCTTAAGACGGGGATCAAAGAGAGGTCAAACCCAAAAGAGATCGCGTGGAAGCCCTGCCTGGGGTTGAAGCGTTAAAACTAATCAGGCTAGTTCGTTAGTGGCGTGTCTGTCCGCAGCTGGCGTGCGAATGTAAAGACAAACTAAGCATGTAGTACCGAGGATGTAGAAATTTCGGACGCGGGTTCAACTCCCGCCAGCTCCACCAAAATTCTCCATCGGTGATTACCAGAGTCATCCGATGAAGTCCTAAGAGCCCGCACGGCGCAAGCCCTGCGGGCTTTTTTGTGCCCCATGCCCATGGTTCCTTCCATCCCTTTGACAAACATCAACCCCCTTCCCCCTTCTCCTGTGCAAAATTACCCACACCACCCAGCGCTACGGAATAGCCGCTCAACCCGGAAGGAACCCCACCATGTACAGACCCATAACCGTTATTATCTTCATTCTCCTGACCCTCGCCGCCCTTGCTGAAATAGGCTTTTTATCCTTTGGATAATCCTCAGGCGAAATATCCCTCAGCAGGGAACATTGATCTCATTACAGTTTTTTCCTAAAGCCATCCCGTTTCGCCTGTGCCATGCTGAATCACGCTCATAACCGATAACGTTAAATGAGGATATTATGAAAAAAACAATTATCGCATTATCTGCCGTTCTGCTGGCTTCCCCAGTATTTGCTGCGACCACACATGCAACTGACGATACCGTCGCTGCGGCGAACGCAAATGCCAACGAGGCGAAGCAAAAACTGCACGAAGAGCAGAACAAAGGTGAAGAGCTGAAGCTGAAGCAAAAACATGCTGCGGAAGGTAAAAGCGAAAGCCTGGGCAGCAAGGTCAGCGAAGATTCCCAGAAAGCCTGGCATAAAACCAAACAAGGCACCGAGAAAGGGTGGGATGCCACCAAAGAAGGCGCTGAGAAAGGCTGGAACAAAACCAAAGAAGGTGCCAGCGAGCTGGAAAAGAAAGTCACTGAATAATCCCTTCGAAAGGCCGCGCAAGCGGCCTTTTTTATTCCCCGCAACTCTGCGTTCTCAAGGCTACACTTGTCACCAGGTCCGGTTATCGCGCTCCGGTTGAAATAACGTCAACAAAGCCGAATAGATCCCGGGGGTGACGCGTTTACTCCCTGCCCCCCTAAAAGAGATCCTGAGATGCTGCGACGCCTGGTGATAGTGCTTGTTTTGATTTGTCCGTGGGCGACGGCTGCCCCGAAGAGCTACATAATTGACGCCAATAACACCGCCATTCGGCTGTCGTGGCATGCCTTCGGCGGCATCCTCTCCTGGGCGACGTTCAGCGGCGTGACGGGCGCCGTGACGCTCAACCCGGAAAACGACGTCGACGACCATATTCACGTCACTATTCCCGTAGCGACTCTCGTAGCCTCAAACAAGCTGCTCACCTGGCAGCTGAAAAGCGATATGTTTTTTGAATCCGAGCGCTACCCGACGATCGAGTTCATCAGCTCTCGCGTGGTTGCCCAGGGCGACGGGCGGTTCAGGGTGTTCGGCACGCTGACCGTACGAAACATTGCCCGCCCGGTGATCCTGGAGGCCATCGTGAAAGACCCGCACGCGCAGGCCCTCACGCTGGATGCCACGACGGCGATCTCGCGCGCGGCCTACGGGATGGATAAGTTTGCGCTGGTCGTGGACGATCGTATTGCCATCGCCATTGCGATTCAGACGAACGACGTGCCGTCATCCTGAGATGAGGCGCTGTAGCTGCTCCGCGTTTCCCCGCAGGTGAGACGGCGGGTTGCGGCCAATCAGGACAAACTGGTAGCCCGCCTCCTGCCACCACGCCAGGTTCATACCGTGCCGCTGCTCCTGGCGAAGAGAGGCCATGGTCTTCTCATCTACAGGAGAGATACAGAGCGCCATCGGGCCGTAGTCGGCGTTGATCCAGGCAATCTGCGCGATCGAGATGGTTTCATAGCGCAGCATTCGCACCATTTTCAGCTCTGCCCCCTGCAGGACAAGCTGCGACATGTGCAGCTTGATGCCGATGTCCTGCGCGGCTCGTTCCAGCCCGCGCTGCAGGACCGGCGTTGCGCTGTCCATATCCAGCAGCGTCTCAACGCTGTACAGGGACATATATTGCGCTTCGAGGTCGCGCATATGGGCATTCTCATCCGCTGGCGCGGAAGCGGGCCGCAGCAGGTAGCCCAGCCCGGATCCGACCATCAAAAAGCTGGCCGACGCGGCGATCAGCGCCCGCCTGCTGACGCCAGCAGGCGTGGAGGATTGTGGATCGGGAAGTGCCGCCAGACGCGCCTGCATTGCCTCCAGAGGTGCCTCATCCAGCAGGGGGGCAAACGCCCCGGCGAAATCCTGGCTGCTTTTCATCAGTTCGTTAGTTCGCCCGGAGAGGCGTTCGTCACTTTTCAACTGTTCTTCAAATTGCTGCGCGTCGACGCGGCACATCTCGCCATCTATCCATGCCACGATAGCGTCGTCGTTATAGGGCGGTGCAAAACGGTGCGAGTTCAATAGCGTTTCTCCTTTGCCGGAGGCAGTGCGTCAGCGGATCTGGCAAGCCGAGCCCGCGCCGTCGCCAGCCGGCTCATAACGGTACCAACAGGTACCGCCAGAGTGTCCGCCGCCTCCTGGTAGGTAAAGCCTTCGACATAAACCAAAAATACTGCGTTGCGCTGGGCTTCAGGCAGCGCGTTGACGCGCTGCATCACCTTCAGATAATGCAGACGCGTCTCATCCTGTTCGCGGGTGTCCGGCGCCAGAAGCTCATCGCTGGCCACAAATCCCTGCCCCTGACGCACGTGTCGTGCCCGAAGCTCAGAGATCCAGATGGAGTGCAGTATCGCGAACAGCCACCTGTCGATGCGCGTGCCCGGCGTATACTGGCTGCTCCTTTCAAGCGCACGCACGCAGGTGGACTGAACCAGCTCTTCGGCGATATCCCTGTTTCGCGACAGCACCAGCCCATAGCGCCAGAGGCGCGGCAGGTGTGCGGCTAACTGTTGACGAACCTCACTGGTAGCGATGTGTTTTCCCTCCACGAGAAAATCAGGATTCCGGATGCCCGTTGATGGCGGCCTGCAGGTCACGGTACTCCTCGCAGGACTGGCCACAAATACCGGCAATCACCTTCAGCTGTTCTTTCGCGAGGTCAGGACGTCCTTTTACCATCCACGCTTCACCGAGGTATTCCCGGGCTTTGGCATAATCCGGTGCGATAGCCAGCGCGCGCTGGTAGTAACCAATCCCTTCGTCCGTGCGGCCAAGCTTGCGCGTGGCGAACCCGCGATAGTTCCACGCTTCAGCCGTATTGCCATTTTTCAGCGAATCAAGCAGGTTCAGCGCCGCCTGGTACTCGCCTTTCTTCGCGAGATGGTACGCATAGTTGGTTTTGTCCTGGTCGCTGAGGCTGCTGCTTTTGTCCGGCACGCATTTCTGGGTGGCGCTGTCATACACCTGTCCGGAAGGACAATCGGGCGTTTTGCTCTCGGTACTATTATTGCCCATTGCCAGCGCCAGGGGGGACAGCAGGGAAAAAATCAGCACCGGGATCAAACGAAACGAGGTCGTGTTCATATAAAGCTCCAGGGTAAGAAGGAAGTGACGTCAGTAAACGCCCGACTGACGATTTTTATTCATTCTCCCCGTGAATTTTTTGCTGTCGCAAAATCATGCTGACGTCGTAGCCCCATTGGAAATAAATCAGGTTATTTTACCCTTTACTTAACGCTATTATTTTCGCGTGATAGCAGAGTTTTAAGCCTGCATAAAAATATATTTTATTGTGCGGGTGATATAATATATATTATATCAAAAACGTTACCCTAACTTAAACACATATTAAGCGCACTTAAACAATAACGTTTTACAGTATATTAAAAATGTCCCCTACCAATTATCATACTGCGTAAATCACATTCAGAATCAACGTCACAGGTTAAAACTAAAATCATATAAAACAAAAGGTTGAACCGAGTAAATTATTAACCACACCAATACATTAATGCCCTCTTCATTGTTTTGGCACTTATTTACGAAAGCTTAATTTGCACAACCTTCGTTTTCTGTCTATATCATTTTTATATTCTAAAAAATAATTCCCCTATTAATTACAGGGTTTTACACGATACAAAACACCCATAAAAACTGTTCTCTTTTATAAGTCATTAGATTCGCTCTGATGTTGCCACTCTGAATTCTGGCGGGCATCGTGCGCGCTAAAAACAACGGTCAGTGCTGCGTAATAACAGCGACTGCGCCGGGGGCGCCCTTTACCTTCTGCAGAGATGGCTCGTCTTGCTCGCCGTTCATGACACATCTGCTGGAGTAATGCCTAAATGAGCCAAATCTCTGTTATATCGAAACTTACTGGCGTGGAAACGACCACGGAAGGCACACAGGTTACCCTGAGCCATTCCTCTATCGTTGAGCTTAATGTCGAGCGAGCGAGCGTCTCCCACTTCGCGCGAAACGGTAACGATCTGCTGGTTACGCTGCACTCCGGCGAGGTGATCACCCTTAAAAACTTCTACGTTACGGACGCGCAGGGCGTGAGCCAGCTGGTACTGCAGGACAGCAACGGCGCATTATGGTGGATTGAAGATCCGACCGGAGCCGCCACGTACGAATCTATCGCGTCCACGGACGTGCTGCTTGCGGCCTCCGGGAGCGACGCCGGTGGTGCAGCCATCTGGCCATGGGCACTGGGCGGCATTGCCGCCGCGGGCGGCATCGCGGCGGCGGCAAGCACCGGCGGCGGTGATAGTGGCGGCAGTAACAATTCGGCCAATGCGGATACGACAGCGCCGAACGCGCCTTCCGGCCTTAAGTTCTCTTCAGATGGCAAAACCGTCACCGGTACCGCAGAACCCGGCAGTACCATCACGCTGAAAGACGCGAACGGCAACGTCATTGGCACAGGAAAAACGGGCAGCGACGGCAGCTTTACCGTCTCTCTCGGCACACCGTTGACCAACGGCGAGCAGGTGACCGCCACCGCCACGGATAACGCCGGGAATACCAGCCCGGGCACAACGCTCAACGCGCCGGACACCACCGCGCCCGATGCGCCAGCAATCACCAGCGTAACGGACGATGTCGCCCCGCAGACGGGAGCAGTCAGCAACGGCGGCAGCACCAACGATCAGCGCCCGCAGCTTACCGGCACCGGCGAAGCGGGCTCGACCGTGACGATTTATGACGGCGGGGCCGCCATTGGTACGGCGGTCGTCGCCAGCAACGGCACCTGGACCTTTACCCCGTCGGTTGACCTGAGCGAAAGCACTCACCAGATTACCGTGCGGGCAACCGACGCCGCCGGCAACACCGGGCCAGCCTCGCCGGTGTTTACCCTTACGGTGGATCTTACTCCGCCGGACGCGCCGAGCGCGATTGTGCTGACCGACGATACGGGCCTTATCAAGGGAACCATCACGTCTGTCGCGCCTACCGATGCTTCACTGCCCATCCTCGCGGGAACCGGCGAGCCCGGCGGAACCATCACCATCTACGATAACGGCGTGGTGGTTGGCACAACGACGGTGTTGCCCAACGGCACCTGGAGCGTCACGCCGAACGGTCCGCTTCCGGACGGGACACACTCTATAACCGTCACTGAAACCGATGCCGCCGGAAACCTGAGCGCGACCTCAGAGCCCGTCATCTTCACCGTGGACACCACGCCGCCGTCTGCCCCGGGTAATCTCGTGGTGTCGAATGATGGCGGCACCATCAGCGGCATCGCGGAAGCTGGCAGCACGGTGACCATCCGTGAAGGCAATGTCACCCTTGGCACTGTTGTTGCCGACAGCGAAGGGAACTTTAGCCTGACGCTGACCCCGCCGAAGCTCAACGGCGAAATCCTGACCGCTGACGCCACCGACGCGGCGGGCAACACGGGGCCCGCAACCTCCGCGGCGTCACCGGATATTACCCCACCGCAGACGCCAATTATCGTGTCGGTGATTGATGACGTGCAGGCCACCACCGGCCCCGTGGGCCAGAACGGCCTCACCAACGACCGGGCCCCGACCGTGAACGGGACGGGCGAAGCGGGCTCGACCATCACGATTTATAACGGCAGCGATGTCCTCGGTACGACGGTTGTTCCCTCCTCCGGCCTGTGGAGCTTTACGCCGCCCGCACCGCTGACCGATGGCACCTGGGTGCTGACCGCGAAGGCGACGGATCCCGCCGGTAACCCGAGCGGGTTATCAGACCCGTGGACAATTAACGTCGACGGCACGGCACCTGGCGCCCCGGTGATTTCACAAGTTGTGGACGATGTTCCCGGTCGCACCGGCTCGCTCGACATTAATGAGACCACTAACGACGCCACCCCGACGCTCAGCGGTACCGCCGAAGCAAACGCGACGGTCACCGTGCGCGTGGACGGTGTTGCTATTGGTACGACCGTCGCCAATGGTCTTGGCGTATGGATCTTTACGCCTTCCTCGCCTATCGCCGAGGGCCCGCACGCCCTGACCGCCGTCGCGACCGATGCGGCAGGTAACACCAGCGGCGTCTCCAACACCTGGACTCTGACGATTGACAGCGTCGCGCCTGCCGCCCCGGTCATTACCCAGGTGCTGGATGATGTGCCGGAGCGCCTCGGCGCGCTCAACCCCAACGACAGCACCAACGACACCACGCCGACGCTTAACGGCACGGCTGAACCTGGCTCAAGCGTCACCATCCGCCTGGATGGCACCGATCTTTTCACGGTCCTGGTCGACGACAACGGCACGTGGACCTATACCCTCACCACGCCTCTTGGCAGCGGGCCTCATACCTTTACCGTTGTTGCCACCGATGCGGCGGGTAACACCAGCCAGCCGTCAGGTGGCTTCACCCTGACCGTCGATACCACGCCGCCAGCGGCAGCCACCATCGCCACCGTGACCGATGACGTCGGCGGCGTTCAGGGCACGCTCAGCAGCGGCGATACCACGGATGACACCACACCGCTGCTGCAGGGCACCGCCCCGGCTGACGCGGTGATCACCGTTTATGACGGCGCCACCCTGCTCGGTACCGCCACCCTCGACGGCAGCGGTGGCTGGAGCTTTACGCCCGTTACCCCGCTCACCGACGGCCCGCATACGCTGACGGTTCACGCCACGGATGCCGCAGGCAATACCACCATCTCCAGCCCGTTTGTGTTGACGGTAGATACCGTCGCGCCTGCCACGCCGGACGTCCCGGCCATCACCGTCAATCCTGACGGAACAGCAACAACGCTAAACCCGGGCGAAACCACCCGCGACACCACGCCAACCCTGAGCGGTACCGGCACGGCGGGCGATACCGTGACGATCTACAACAACGGCGCCAAAATCGGCGACGCTGTCGTGGACAATACCGGCAGCTGGTCGTGGACGCCATCAACCCCACTGCCCGGCGGTACCTATGACATCACCCTGACCGTCACCAACGTGGACGGCACGGGCAACGAAAGCGCCCCGTCGCAGCCGGTAACCATCACCATTGATACCGAAGCGCCGGCTACGCCTGCGGCACCGACCGTCACCGACAGCGTCACCCAGATCACCGGCCCCGTACCCGATGGCGGAACCACCAACGATCCGCGCCCGGTCCTGAGCGGCGCCGGCACGCCGAACGACGTCATCAACATCACTGACACCGTCAACGGCATATCGACCGTCGTGGGCACCGTCACGGTAGACAGCAGCGGCAACTGGAGCTGGCGCCCGGGCAGCGACATTGCCGAGGGCAGCCACGCCTATACCGCCACCGCCACCGATGAAGCAGGCAACGTCTCTGACCCTTCTCCAGCGATTACCATCGTCGTGGATACCCTGGCGCCGGATACGCCGGTGATTAGTGCAGTGGGCGGTGAGCCGAACGGTGGCTACATCACGGATACCACACCGACAGTGGGCGGAACCGGCGTCAACGGTGAGACGGTGATCGTCTACAACAACGGCGTCGAAGTGGGCCGTGTCGTGGTGGCTAACGGGGAATGGAACCTGACGCTTCCAACGCAAACGGACGGTCCGCTCAACATTACCGTGGCGGGCGTGGACGCAGCGGGTAACGTCAGCGCGCCGAGTTCGGTCTTTACCGTTACCCTCGATACCGTTGCGCCTGAGATCCCCGTCATTAGCGCCGTAGCTGACAGCCAGCTGTCTAATAACGTGCTCTACACGAAGGACGGCACGCCAACCCTTACCGGGACCGGTGAACCCGGTACCACGGTTATCGTTTCCGTAGACGGCACGCCATCTACGGTGCTGGTGACGGTCCAGCCGGGCGGCACCTGGAGCTGGACTGCCGACACGACGCTGTTGGATGGCCCGCATACCTTCACCGTCTCTTCCCGCGACCCCGCGGGTAATCTCTCAGGCAGTTCAGCGCCGCTGAGCGTGACGGTAGATACCGTCGCCCCGGCAGATCCGGGCAACATGCTGCTGGCTGATGAAGGAACACCGCTGACCGGTACCGGTGACGTGGGAAGCATCATTACCGTGACAAACGGTTCCACGGTCATTGGTACCGGCGTTGTCGGCAGCGACGGCAGTTTCTCCATTGCGCTGAGCCCGGCGCAGCTGGATCCGACCACGCTGACCGTGACCGCCACCGATGCCGCAGGAAATGCCAGCCCTGGCGCATCCTTTATCGTTACCGATTCACCGCTCGACCTGCCGCAGGTGCCCGTCATCACGGCGATCGTCGATGACGCAGACCCCATTACTGGCGATGTGAAAGGCAAAACCACTAATGACACCACGCCAACGCTTACCGGTACGGCCGAAGCGGGCAGCCTGATTACCATCTATCAGGACGGTAGCGCGACGCCATTGACGACGGTGACCGCCGACGGCAGCGGCAACTGGAGCTATACGCCAGCCGCGCTTGGCGAAGGGCTGCACACCTTTGAGGTGACGGCGACCCTCAACGGCCAGACCAGCGGCCGCTCTCCGGCGGTCAGCGTCACCGTCGACCTCACCGCACCGGGCACGCCGGCTATCGGCGCGGTGATTGACGACGTCGGTCCGGGCACCGGCCCTCTGACCAGCGGCCAGACCACCAACGACAACCAGCCGACCCTCACCGGCACCGGCGCGGTCGGCGATACCATCTCCATTTACAACAACGGCGTGCTGCTGGGGACCGCGGAGGTCGGCAATACCGGCACCTGGAGCTACACCACGCCCGTCCTGACTGAAGGCAACCATATCCTGACCATCCGCGAGACCGATCCGGCGGGTAATCAGAGCGGTCCTTCGGCGGGCTTCACCGTCGTGGTGGACTCCGTTTCCGCCACGCCGGTCATCACCAACGTCACGGATAACGTCGGTAACGCCGCCACCACGGTGGTCAGCGGCACCGAGACGAACGATGCCACGCCAACCCTTTCGGGGACAGCGGACGCAAACAGCGTGGTGACCATTTTCGACGGCGGTACCCAGATTGCCGTGGTAACGGCTGACGGCACCGGCGCGTGGACGTTTACTCCTGACACCGCGCTCGGCGAAGGCTCGCACAGCTTCACCGTCCGGGCGACCGATCCGCTGGGCAACGTCAGCGCGGTCTCAGCTCCCTGGAGCGTGGTGGTTGACCTGACGGCACCGACGGTTCCGACGCTGGATAATGTGAGCGACAACGTCCCTGGCGGCGTCCAGGGTAACCTCACCAGCGGCCAGGTGACCAACGACAGCACCCCGACCATCAGCGGCACCGGGCAGGCGGGCAGCACGATTCACATCATGAATAACGGCACGCAGATTGGCACGACGATCGTTGACGGCAGCGGGAACTGGTCCTTTACGCCGACCGCGCCGCTGGGCGACGGCAGCTACTCCCTGCGCGCGTATGCAACGGATACCGCAGGCAACGCCTCGGCTAACTCATCGGTCTTCGCCTTTACCATTGATACCGCAGCTCCCGGCGTACCGGTGGTGACCAGCGTGATTGACGACGTCGGTCCGGTCACCGGGGCGCTCACGTCGGGTAACAGCACCAACGACGCGCGCCCAACCTTCAACGGTACGGGCGAGGTGGGTTCTACCGTGCACGTGATCGTTGATGGCAACGAAATTGGCACTGCGGTGGTGAATGCCCAGGGCAGCTGGACCTTCACCCCGGGTACCGATCTGGGCGAAGGTCCACACGCCATCACCTTCAATGCCACCGACGTGGCTGGCAATACCGGCAGCACGACGACACCGTTTAACCTGACGGTGGATACGGGCGTGCCGTCGGCGCCGGTCATTTCGACCGCGGGTGACAACGCGGGCAGCATTCAAACTCCGCTCACTTCCGGGCAGAGCACCGACGACACCACGCCGACGCTAAACGGCACCGCGACCGCCAACGCCACGGTCACCGTGTATGAGAACGGGCAGCCGGTCGGCACCGTTCAGGCGGACGGTACCGGCGCATGGAGCTTTACGCCGTCAACGCCGCTGACCAACGGCAGCCATACCTGGACCGCCACGGTCACCGATGCAGCGGGCAACGTCAGCCTGAACTCGCCGGACTTTACCCTGATTGTGGATACCACCGCACCGAACGCGCCGGTTATCAGCCAGGCGATAGACGACGTGGGCACCATCACCGGCCCGCTTACGTCCGGGCAAACAACCGACGACACCGTTCCGCGCCTTGTCGGAACCAGCGAACCGTTTGCCACCGTGAAGATCTATGAGGGAACTACCCTTGTCGGAACGGGCACCGCGGATGGCAACGGAAGCTGGAGTATCTTGCTCAACACCACGCTGACCGCTGGCGCGCACAGCTTCACCGCGCAGGCGACGGATGCGGCAGGCAACACCAGCGTGTCGTCCACCAGCTTTAGCCTCACCGTCGACACCACGCCGCCTGCGCTGCCGGTGCTGACCAGCATTCTGGATGACGTGGGCAATGCGGCGACGCCGGTGGCGAACGGCGGGTTCACCAACGACGCGCAGCCAACCCTCAGCGGTACGGCGGAAGCCGGGTCGACGGTGAAAATATTCGATAACGGCGTACAAATCGGCAGCGTGACGGCGACCGGCGGGGCGTGGAGCTTTACGCCATCCCCGGCGCTGGGCAACGGTCCGCACAATTTAACCTTTACCGCCACCGATGCGGTGGGCAACGCGAGCGCGCCGACCGCCGGGTATGTGATTAACGTCGATACCCTCGCGCCGGGCGCACCGATCATCAGTTCGGTCATTGATGACGTCGGCAGCGTCACCGGCCCGGTGACCGGTACGAATCCGACCAACGACACGCGCCCAACGCTGAGCGGAACCGCCGAAGCAAATGCCACGGTGCGGATCTACGATGGCATCACGCTGGTGGGCACGGTGACCGCCGACGGCAGCGGCAACTGGACCCTGCCGCAAACCACCACGCTGGCGCAAGGCACGCATAACTTCACCGCCACGGCCACCGATGCCGCGGGCAACACCAGCGTGGCGTCAGCCGTGACGACGATTATCGTCGATACGACCGCTCCAACGGCGCCGACCGGGACCTTCAACGCCGACGGTAGCGTCCTGACCGGGACTGCGGAAGCAGGCAGCACCGTCGCGATCCGCCTTGCGGACGGCTCGACGGTGACCGCCATTGCGGGCAGCAACGGCACCTACACCTACACCTTCATTAACAAACAGACCGAAGGCCAGACGCTGCAGATCACCGCCACCGACGCCGCGGGCAACACCTCGCTGCCGGGCTCCGCCCTTGCGCCGGTGGTGCCGCTCTCCGCCAGCAATAACGTCGAAGAGCTGAACCTCAGCACCACGGCAACCGTGACCAACAGCCAGTACAGCGATTACGGCTTCCTGCTGGTTGGCGCCGTCGGCAACGTCCTGACGCTGCTGGGCAATGATACGGCCCAGGTCAACTTCACGGTGGGCAGCGGCGGCAGCGCGGATATCGTGGTGAACGCCAACGCCACGGGTGCGGTGCTCTCTCTGCTCAACACCCTTGAGCTGGTGGTTCAGCATTACGTCAACGGCGCCTGGACCACCGTGGTGGATACCGGCCAACCGCAGTTTGCCGATCTCCTGACCCTCGGCGCAACCGGCGTATCGCTGAACCTGACCGGGCTGGCCGACGGCAACTATCGCGTGCTCAGCTACAACACCAACCTGCTGGCGACCGGCTCCTACACCAGCCTCGACGTGGCGGTGAAAGAGACCGGCCCGGGTACGGTCACGGGCGATACCAGCCTCAACGGCAACGTGATCCTTGATACAGACCCGACAGCCGGCAGCGACAACGCGCCGGCCGGAACCACCGTTTCCGCAGTCACTAACGCCCAGGGCGTCACCACCAGCGTGAACGCCGACGGCACGGTGATCCAGGGCAAATACGGTACGCTGACCATCAACCGCGACGGCAGCTACACCTACAACCTGACCGACACCAGCGCCGCGGTCGTTGGCCGGACGGAGAACTTCACCTACACCATCACCCATAACGGCGTCAGCGCGTCGGCGCAGCTGGTGCTGTCTCTGGGTGCCGGTACGGTAATCAACGGCATTGTGGCGGTGGACGATACGGCCTCGCTGACCTTTGACACCACCGTGAGCGAGATTAATAACGGCGCCTCGTCTCAGAACGGTTTTACCCTGGTGGGCATTAATCTCGGCAGCACGCTGGGGCTTAACCTGCTGGACGACATGACCAACCCGATTATCTACAACGTGGAGGAAGGCACGACCCGCACCATGACCATCCAGGCCTCCGTGGGCGGCGTGGCGCTGGCGTCGGTATTCGATCTGTACGTCTATAAGTTCAACAACGCCACCCAGACCTTCGAGCAGGTTCGCGTCGAGTCGGGCTGGCTGCGCGCTCCGCTGTTGGGGGGCTCGTCATCCCAGCTTACGCTGAATCTGCCGGCCGGGGAGTACCTGTTCTTACTCAATACCGCATCGGGGATCGCCGTCCTGACGGGCTACACGCTGAGCGTCCTGCAGGATCATGTCTACAGCGTGGCGAGCATCAGCGAAACCACCACGGGCGACGTGCTGGCGAATGACCCAGTTCCTCCAGGCACGTTGGTCACCGAAGTGAACGGCGTGGCGGTCAACAGCAGTGGAACCACCACCATTCAGGGGGAATACGGCACGCTGACCATCAATTCGTCCGGACAGTACACCTACACCCTGAGAAGCGGCGTGGGAGCGGACCATATCAGCACGCCGGATACCTTCGTCTACACCGTTACCGCGCCTGACGGCTCGAAGGATACGGCATCGCTCAACATCACCCCAACCCCCCGGGCGATGGATGCGGTGAACGATGTCAGCGCCACGATGGACCTCACCTCGGTGCACCACACGTCGGCATACTCGGATACGACCGTGGGCACCGCCAGCTGGACGACGGCCCTGCTCTCGTCAACCCAGGGCTCCGGCAGCGGAACCTTCGTGGTCGACGCGAACACCGCGCTGCACAACGTGTCGCTCCACTTTAACGTGGCCTCGCTGCTGGCGCTGGGCGGGCTGACGGTAAACTGGTCCATCAGCGACGGCTCGGGCGTGATCCGCAGCGGCTCCTTCAGCGGCGGCTCACTGCTGGGCGGCAATATCGACATCCCGCTCACAGGGCTGGATCTGAACGCCGGAACCTATACGCTGAACTTTACCGGTAGCGTACCGGGGCTGAGCGTGGGGAACATCACCATCACACCAAGCGTGAACGGCACCACCTACTCGCTGAGTGATTTCGACGTCACCGGCAGCCACACCGTCAACGGCAATATCTTTGACGGCACCGATTCTGGCGGCGTGCTGGATCAGCTCCACTCGGTGGATACCCGTCTGAGCGTGACCGGGTACAACGGCGTGACCACCACGCTGGATCCGTATACCGGCAGCGCAACGGTGAACATCACCGGCCATTACGGCGTCCTGGCGATCGGCGCTGACGGCCATTACACCTATACCCTCAACAGCGGGGTATCGCTCTCATCCATGACGTCGAAGGAGACCTTCAACTACACCCTGACCGACTCTACCGGGAGAACGGACAGCGCCACGCTGACCATCAATATGGCGCCGCAGTTCATCAGTTCGGAACATAACGACGCCATCACCGGTACGGCTTACGGCGATACGCTGATTTACCAGGTGCTGAACAGTACGGTGGGGAATGCCACGGCGGGTAACGTCAGCAGCACCGCGGGCGATCACTGGACCGGCTTCTCGCTGGCGCAGGGGGACAAAATCGACATCGGCGATCTGCTGGTGGGCTGGAACGGTAGCGCCGCGACGCTGGGGAATTATCTCCATGTCACTAATAGTAATGGCAATACCGTGATCTCCATCGACCGTGACGGTGCGGGAGGCACCTACACTAATACCACGCTCGTTACGCTTGATGGCGTTCAGACCACCTACGACGAGCTGGTTAACCAGCAGCACATCATTACCTGATAGCACCTGCAAGAGATGACCCGGGCGCACAGCACCCGGGCATAAATAATAAAGACATACTCTTTTTAATAGGGACATGACATGGGAATGAAGATGCCTCACTGGTGGCTCTCGTGCTGCCTGATATCTGTGCCCGCTCTTTGCGCGAACCCGGCGGCAATCATCAATACCGGACAGCTTCGCGAAACGCAGGAACTCCCCTCGCTCAATGGCCGCGTCGCACCTGCGGCTGGCAAAGCCGCACCCGGTTCATTGCAGCTTGGCGATGCCGTCAACCGCGCCGTCACCTGGCACCCGGCCATCAGCGAAGCCGTGGGGAAACTCTACCAGCAGAGCGAAGAGGTGGACGTCGCTAAATCAAAATACTATCCGCAGATTAATGCCGGCGTGGACAACGGTTATTCCCACGACGGCGACCAGAACGGCTTTACGCCGTCGCTGGTGCTTTCTCTCTCACAGATGCTCTACGACTTTGGCAAAGTGGACAGCCAGGTGCGGGCCGAGAGCGCGGGCGTTGCCCAGCAGCAGGCCAACGTGCTGGTGAGTATCGACACCATCGCTCACGATACCGCCATCGCCATGGTGCAGGTGCAAACCTGGCAGCAGATGGTCGAGACCGCTAAAGAGCAGCTCGACGCCCTCTCCTCCATTGGCACGCTGACCCGCCAGCGTAACGACGAAGGGGCCACGTCGCTCTCTGACGTGGTGCAGACCGATGCCCGTATCGAAGGCGCGCGCGCCCAGCTGATGCAGTACCAGGCCAGCCTGGACAGCGCCCGCGCCACGCTGATGAGCTTTCTCGGCTGGAACAGCCTGAACGCCATCAGCAATGACTTTCCGCAAAAGCTGGGCCGGAGCTGCGACATCGCCGAGCCGGATGACCGTCTGGTTCCCGCGGTACTTGCCGCCTGGGCGCAGGCTAACGTCGCCCAGGCTAACCTCGACTACGCCGACGCGCAGATGACGCCAACCGTCTCGCTGGAGCCGGAGGTGCGTCACTACATGAACGATCGCTACGCGGGGAGCGAAACCCGGGATCGCACCCAGTATTCCGCATGGGTGAAAGTGCAGATGCCGCTCTATCAGGGCGGCGGCCTCACCGCCCGGCGTAACGCTGCCGGACACGCGGTGGAGGCGGCGCAGTCCACCGTTCAGCGCACGCGCCTTGATGTCCGCCAGAAACTGCTGGAAGCCCGCAGCCAGGTGATGAGCCTGCAAAGCACGCTGCAAATCCAGGGTCGCCAGGAAGCCCTCAGCGCCCGCACCCGCGAACTGTACCAGCAGCAGTATCTCGATCTCGGCTCGCGCCCGCTCCTCGACGTGCTCAACGCCGAGCAGGAGGTCTACCAGGCGCGCTTCACCCAGCAGCAGACCCTCGGTCAGCTGCACCAGCTGCAGCTCAACTGCCTGTATAACACCGGGCAGCTGCGTCACGCGTTCGATCTTGATAACCGCACCATCCAGACCGTGGAGATCCAGCCATGAAGCAACGCGAAATCCCGCAGGGCGAAACGATGACGGATGAGGCGCTGGCGCAGTGGGCACAGGCCTTCGGTTTTGTCGCCACGCGCTACCGCGTGGCCTGCTCCCCCGGCGCGCTGATCGCAGGCGCGCCGTGGCTGAAAGGCAAACCGATGGTGCCCGCCCTCACCCAGCTGGCCCGCGAAGCGGGGCTGTCGTTTCAGCTCCTTACCGACGATCGGCAGGCGATCAACAGCTGGCGTCTGCCGGTGGTGGTGGCGATGAATGACGGCAGGATCGGCGTGATCGAGCATTTCGACGGGGACGATACGCTGGAGATCAGCTTCTTCGACGATGACACCTACACCAACCGGCTGTCGATGACGGCGATGCTGCCCGCTATCCGCCACGTCATTGCCCTGCGTCCACTCGCCGCGCTGAAGGACAGCCGCGTGGATGCCTATATCTCAAAATACCGCCCGGACTGGCTCTACCGGCTGGTGATGCGCGACCTGCGCCCCTACAGCTGGGTCATGCTGGCCGCCCTCTTTATCAACGTGCTGTCGCTCTCCGGGATCGTCTTTTCCATGCAGGTCTATGACCGGGTGATCCCCGCGCAGTCCTACCCAACGCTTTACGTCCTGACCATCGGGGTGCTGATTGCCACCCTGTTTGGCTTTGTGCTGCGCGTGGCGCGCGGGCACATTATGGATCTGCTCGGCAAGCGCTCGGACATGCGCGTTTCGGATCGCGTCTTCGGCCACGCGCTGCGGCTGCGCAACAGCGCGATCCCCCGCTCCACCGGCAGCTTTATCTCTCAGCTGCGCGAGCTGGAGCAGATCCGTGAGATGGTCACCTCGTCCACCATTTCGACCATTGTCGACCTGCCGTTCTTTCTCCTGTTCGTGGTGGTGCTGGCGATCATCGCCCCGCAGCTGGCGTGGATCGCCCCGGTCGCGGCGGTGATCATGGTCCTGCCCGGCCTGCTGCTGCAGAAGAAGCTGGCGGAGCTGGCAAAGCAGTCGGCCCATGAATCGACCCTGCGCAACGCGGTGCTGGTGGAGAGCGTGCAGGGGCTGGAGGACATCAAGCTGATGCAGGCGGAAAACCGCTTTTTGCAGCAGTGGAACAGCTATATCCAGATCACCGCGGAATCCGGCCTGCGCACCCGCGAGCTGACGCAGAACCTGATTAGCTGGGGGATGACCATTCAGAGCCTGGTCTACGCCGGGGTGATTGTGGTCGGCGCCCCGATGGTGATCGACGGCACCCTCACCACCGGTTCGGTGGTCGCCGCGTCGATGCTGGCCTCCCGCATGATCGCCCCGATGGCGACGCTGTGCGGCGTGCTGGCGCGCTGGCAGCAGGTCAAAGCGGCAAAAGAAGGGCTGGACAGCATCATGCAGCTTCCCACCGAAAATCAGCGCGAGGAGACGCCGATCCGCCAGGACGTGCTGCGCGGTCATTACCTCTTCGAGCAGGCGCAGTTCCGCTATCAGCCGGACGATCCGCGCATGGCGCTGCGCATTAACCGGCTGGAGATCAGACCGGGTGAGAAAGTGGCGATCCTCGGGCGCAACGGCGCGGGCAAATCGACCCTGCTGCAGGCCATGGCGGGCGGAATGGATCTGGCGGCCGGCGAGCTGCGGCTTGATAACTTCAGCCTGCCGCATCTCGACGTCGCCGACGTCCGGCGCAACGTCGGCTTTATGACCCAGAACGCGCGGCTGTTTTACGGCACCCTGCGCGAAAACATCACCCTCGGCATGCCGCGCGCCACCGACGAAGAGATTTTCGAGGCGCTGGAGCTGACCGGCGCGGCAGGCTTCGTGCAGAAGCTGCCCAAGGGGCTGGACTATCCGATCATGGAAAACGGCGTGGGGTTATCCGGCGGGCAACGCCAGTCGATTCTGCTGGCGCGGATGCTGCTGCGCGATCCGAATATCGTGCTGATGGATGAACCCACCGCGTCGCTGGACGAGCACACCGAGCGGGAATTCATCCAGCGTCTGGGCGACTGGCTCGGGCATCGCACCCTGATTGTCGCCACGCATCGCGTACCGGTGCTGGAACTGGTGGAGCGCGTCGTGGTGTTGAAAGAGGGAATGCTGGTGATGGACGCGCCAAAAGCCCAGGCGCTGAACAACAGCCGTATGCAGCAGCAACAGCAGCAGGCAGCAACCGGACGGGAGTGGAAAAATGAAAATCAGTCAGCGTGACGTGGCGGCAATGGACGATCTGGATAACGCCCTCGACTCCGAAAGCGGCTATACCGGCGCGCGTCGGATCGTGATCTTCTCGCTGCTGATGTTTGTGGTGCTGGGCGTCTGGGCGTGGTTTGGCGTGCTGGATGAGGTATCAACCGGCTCGGGTAAAGTGATCCCCAGCTCGCGCGAGCAGGTCTTACAGTCTCTCGACGGCGGGATCCTCACCGAGCTGAACGTCCACGAGGGCGATCAGGTGCAGGCCGGGCAGGTGCTGGCGCGGCTCGATCCAACGCGTTCCGAATCGAACGTCGGCGAAAGCGCGGCGCGCTACCGGGCCTCACTGGCCTCCAGCGCCCGCCTGTACGCCGAGGTGAACGATCTCCCGCTGAAGTTCCCCCCTTCGCTGGCAAAGTGGCCGGATCTGATTGCTGACGAAACGCGCCTCTACAACTCCCGCCGCGCGCAGCTGGAGGATACCCAACGGGAGCTGCGCGCCGCGTTAGATCTCGCCAATAAGGAGCTGGCTATCACCCAGCGGCTGGTGAAAACCGGTGCCGCCAGCCACGTGGAGGTGCTGCGCCTGCAGCGGCAGAAAAGCGATCTGGAGTTGAAGCTCACCGACGTACGCTCGCAGTATTACGTTCAGGCCCGGGAGGCGTTATCCAAGGCCAACGCCGAGGTGGATATGGTTTCGGCGATCCTCAAAGGCCGCCAGGATTCCGTCACCCGTCTGACGGTAAAATCCCCGGTGCGCGGGATCGTGAAAAACATCAAGGTCACCACCATCGGCGGCGTGATCCCGCCCAACGGCGAGCTGATGGAGATTGTGCCGGTGGACGATCACCTGCTGATTGAAACCCGCCTGTCGCCGCGCGATATCGCCTTTATCCACCCGAACCAGGAGGCGCTGGTTAAAATCACCGCCTACGATTACGCCATTTACGGCGGCCTGCACGGGGTCGTCGAAACGATCTCTCCGGACACCATCCAGGACGAGGCCAAGCCGGAAGTGTTCTATTACCGGGTGTTTATCCGCACCAGCCAGGATTACCTGGTGAATAAGGCGGGCAGGCACTTCTCGATTGTGCCGGGGATGATTGCGACGGTGGACATTAAGACCGGCGAGAAAACGGTGCTGGATTATCTGATCAAGCCGTTTAACCGGGCGAAAGAGGCGCTGAGGGAGCGGTAGTCAATCGCCGGGTGGCGGCTCCGCCTTACCCGGCCTACATACCCGGAGGCCCTTGCAAGCGCAGCGCCGCCGGGTATTTAACCGCACGTCAGAACTGGAACCTACCTCGGAATATTCATCTTTAGCCATACATCCCACTTCCCTTCAGCCATCGCCCAGGTAATATTAACCGCAGACAAAAAACGCACTTGCGCACAGTGCGGGAGTGCATTACTATTCAATCAGCTTCAAGGACTGGAGCTCAGCACCATTATGATTAGTTATTTTCGGGATCAATGGCTTGAGGATTTTTTTCTTTACGGCAGATCGAGCAATGTTATTCCTGCAAATCTGGAAACAACGCTTGCGAGAAAGCTCGATATCATCAGGGCAGCAACCTCGCACAGGGATTTGCGATCGCCACCGGGCAATATGTATGAAGCATTGAATCCTCCGCTGAAGGGATATTCCTCAATCCGGGTAAACAGGCAATACAGGCTCGTATTTCGCTGGACAGAGGGTAAAGCAGAAGATCTCTACCTCTCTCCACACAAGTACACGCAACACAAGTGAGGCATCACCTATGACACTTCAACAGGCACTCCGCAAACCCACCACGCCGGGCGACGTGTTGCAGTATGAGTATCTTGAACCGCTCAATCTGAAAATCAGCGATCTGGCGGAGATGCTCAATGTTCACCGCAACACCATCAGCGCGCTGGTCAATAACAATCGCAAGCTGACTGCCGATATGGCGATCAAACTGGCAAAAGCCTTTGATACCACAATTGAATTTTGGCTTAACTTACAGCTGAACGTCGATATCTGGGAAGCGCAATCCAACCCCAGGACGCAGGAGGAGCTAAGCCGTATAAAGACCGTTGCGGACGTCATGGCTAAGCGAAAATCTGGCCAGCCGGATGTAGCCTGATTCGGTAAACACTTCACCTATTAATAATTTTTCAGGAAGAAATCATGCGCCAACGAACCATTGTCTGCCCCATCATCCAGAACGACGGTGCCTATCTCCTGTGTAAAATGGCCGACGATCGCGGCGTGTTCCCCGGCCAGTGGGCTCTCTCCGGCGGTGGAATGGAGCCGGGCGAAACCATGGAACAGGCGTTGCGCCGTGAGATCCGCGAAGAGCTGGGCGAAGCGCTGGAGATTGTCTCGGTTACGCCATGGGCTTTTCGCGATGACATCAGGGTGAAAACCTACGCCGATGGCACTACAGAGGAGATTTACATGATCTATCTGATCTTCGACTGCATCAGCGCCAACCGGGAAGTCACGTTTAATGAAGAGTTTCAGGAGATCGCCTGGGTTAATCCGGAATCGTTAAAAGAGCTGGATCTCAACGCAGCCACGCGTGTTACCTTCGCCCAAAAGGGCCTTCTTTAATCACCCACTGTCCCGGCGTTTTACCGGTCCATGCTCTGAAAACCTCAATAAATGCGCTGACGCTGCTGTAGCCGCAGGACAGCGCAATCCACCCTACCGGCTTCCCCGCCGCCAGCCACTCCATTGCCCGCATGACGCGAGCCAGCTGCCGCCAGTTAACAAAGTTCATTCCGGTCTGGGCGCTAAACCGACGGTTGAACGTACGCACGCTCATCCCAGCATGAATAGCATGGCTCTCGACCGTCTGGTTATCATCGACAAACTGCAGCAAATGGCTGACCACGTTCTTCAGACGCGGATCCGTCGGCACGGGCAGAGAAAAGCGAGCCTGGGGCGTCAGGGCAAGCTCATCCAGCAGCAAAGCAAGCTTTCGCGGATCGTACTCGCTCTCTGCATCGCATAAACGGGAAAACAGTGCATGGGTGAGATCGTCGGGCTCGAACAGCGCGGGCGCATCGGGAAGCATTGCGCACCCGGCGGGGTCAAGAAAGATAGCGCAGCCTTCTACCGCACTTTCGGAAAAAGCGGCGTGCTGCCGATCCGGAGGGATCCAGCCGATGTGTTTTGCCGGTACGACCGATCGCGCCTGCTGCGTCTCAATGACCAGCAGCCCCGTTGCAATGCGCCACAGCTGGCCGGTGCGATGACTGTGCCAGGGCGTTCGGTACCCGCCGGGATGAAGGAGCGTTTCAACACTGACCATATCATTTTGACCGAAAATCGTTATTCTTCGGCATATTAGAGAAACTGCGACTTCGGCTGTCAAGGATAATGGTGATTCAACCACATAAGGAGCCCGCATGAGCATTATCACGTCCCTGATAGCCCACACCGACAACGCCGCGCAGCGCGAAAAGATGTCGTGCCTGTTAACCCGCTTATTCAACGGCGATATCGATCCGGCAGAGGTATTTACGCCCGATTACCAGCAGTTTACGGACGGTCACGCGCTTGACTACCGGGGTTTTGTCCAGCATGTGAGCCACGTCAGCTCACAGATCCGCGCAATCGCCTTTACCGTGGTGGAGATAGCCTGCCATGACGAACTTCTGGCTGACCGGCATATCGTGACGGTCACGTATCCTGATGGTCGTCAGGCAGAGATCGAGGTTTACCTGTTTGCCGCGCTGCGTGAAGGGAAAATCTGGCGGATCCATGAAGTCACGCGAGCACTCAGCGGCGATGCTGCAGATCGCACGCTGGCACACGCGACAGAATAACCTTACTCCGCCGGGCGCGGTGCGGCACTGTTATACACCCCAACGTAACGCGCAAATTTTCCGATAAACACGCCGGCAAACACGCCGCCGGAGACGATTGCCAGCGCGCTCATGGCGGGCTGCTGCATCGTCTGGGGAGAGACCGCGCTCATCACGCCCAGCACATACTTCACGCCGAACGCCAGCATCATAAACGGCAGCGCGGTGTAGTCTGCCTGGCGGTAAAGGCTGCGCGGCGCATCTGCGCGGGTGATAACCGCCTGCCTAATCAGGATATACCCCAGCGCGGCTCCGGCGAGGATCCCCGCCGTCCACAATGCAACAGTTCCGGGCGTCAGCGTGCGGTAGACCACCAGATCGTAGATATCCCAGATTAGAAATATTGCCGGAATGATGGCAAGCCTCTCCAGCGTGACGGTGGCGGACCTGCGGGCTTTAATGCCGCGAGAGATAAGGAAGATAAACAGCACCCACACCCAGGCAGGCGTGTGCGTAACGACACCGAACAGAAATTCAAACATGGAGATCTCCATGGACGATCGCGGCCCGTGCCGCCCTGAACGCGTATTGCGCATAACGGCAGGAAAGCCATTATGCGCAGGTCTTTTACAGCGATTTTTTCAGGCGTTGAACCGCTTCCTTCAGCTCTTCATCCGTAGGCGTGACAAACGACATACGCAGCGTTGAATGGTCTGGCTCATTGCAGTAGAAAAATTCGCCCGGCACAAATACTACGCCGTTACTTAACGTTTTTTCCAGCCAGCGGGTGGTATTACTACCATTTTTCATATTCGCCCACAGGAACATGCCGCCCTTCGGCTTGTGGAACGACATCACATCACCCAGCTCGGATTCCAGCTCGGTTGCGAACGTCTGGTATTTCTGGCGATAGGCTTCGCGGATCGTTTTAATCTGATCGGGCAGGCGACCGGTTTTCAGGTATTCATACGTCATCAGCTGCGACAGCGTGCTGGTGTGCAGGTCGGTGGTTTGCTTAAGGTTTACTACTGCGCGCTTCAGCCATTCCGGCACCAGCACCCAGCCCACGCGGGTTCCTGGAGCGAGAATTTTGGAGAAGGTTGAGGTATACACCACGTTCTCTTCGTTGCCGATATCTTTGGCATGGGCAATTAACGGGCGGAAAACTTCATCGGTATAATTAATTTCGCTGTACGGATCGTCTTCAATAATGACGAAGTCATAGCGCTTCGATAATTCCACCAGCTGTTTGCGACGCGCCTCAGAAAGGGTTACCCCGCCAGGGTTGCCAAACGTCGGAACAATATAGACCGCTTTGATGGTTTTATTTGCCGCCAGCGCTTCAAGCTCGTCGACCTTCATTCCGTCGCCGTCGGTGCCAACGGATTCAAAATTCGCCTGCGCCAGGCCAAATACCTGCAGCGCAGCAAGATAGGTTGGACGCTCAACCACAACGGTATCGCCCGGGTTAATTAATGCACGCGCCAGCACGTCGAGGGACTGCTGTGAACCGGAGGTCACGACCACATCATCCGCCTTGCAGCGGATCCCGCGCCCTTCACAGATGCGCTGAATTTCTTCCCGTAGCCCCGGTACGCCTTCGGTCAGACCGTACTGAAAGGCCTCACCAAAATGCTGTGATAATACGGCATCAGCGGCAATTTTCAGCCCTTCGTGATCGAACAAGGCCGGGTTAGGAATCCCCCCACCCAGCGAAATGACGCCGGCCATTTTGCTATGTTTTAACAATTCACGGATGGCAGATGATTGCAGGCCCTGCGCGCTGCTGGCGAGTTTATTCACAGACATTCTTTGCATACCTTCTTTTTTATAGTGTGCCCAATCTTAGCAGAATATGGGCGATAAATTCCGTTAGCTTAGGGAGAGGTCGTAAATCCTGACGCCACAGCAAATGCACGGGTCTCGGCGCCGGAATATACGCCTCCAGCACCCGCACCAGCCTGCCGCTTTCCAGATCTTCCGCCACCAGCACTTCCGGCTGCAGCAGCAGTCCCGCCCCGGCTCTCGCGGCCATCCGCAGCCCGTAGCCGTCGTTGCATCTTAAGACCGCATCCCGCTTCCAGCGCACCTCGCCCTCAACGCCCGGCAGCCGCCACTCGTTGCGCGCGGTCCACACGCTGTGGGATAAGCAGAGATGATCCACCAGATCGGCAGGGGTTTGCGGCGTACCGTAGCGCGCAAGATAGTCCGGCGCGGCGCAGATCACCATCCGGTAAGGGCAGAGGTATTTCGCCACCAGATCGTCGTTATGAATGTCGCCAATACGAATGGCCAGATCGATACCCTCCTCCACCAGATCCACCATCCGGTTGGTGAGATCCAGCTCGATGCGCACCTCCGGGTAGCGTTGTAAAAAAGAGGCCGTAATCGGCGCGATCGCGCTGCCGCCAAACGAGGTGGGCGCCGTCACGCGCAGGGTGCCGGACGGCGCGGCGCGCAGGCGCTCCACGGCGCTTTCGGCGATCGCGACCTGCTCCAGCACCCGCTTCGCCTCGTCGAAATAGACCCGCCCGGCGTCGGTCAGGCTCTGGCGCCGCGTGTTACGCTCCAGCAGGCGGGTACCGAGCTGTGATTCCAGCAGCGCAACGTATTTCCCCACCATTACCGCCGACATCTCCAGCCGTGCCGCCGCGCCGGTAAAGCTGCCGCTTTCCACCACGGCAATAAAGGTCTCCATGCTGCGAAGCTTATCCATATTCCAAACTCCTGGTTAGCAATCTTCTAACTTTAGCCCAGTTTATCTGCATTTTTATTTATTAAAGAATGGGGGCTCACAACATAAGGAGTCAGCTATGAAAATCGTCATTATTGGTGCCAGCGGTACGGTCGGTCGTGCGGTAACGGAAGAGCTGAGTCGTCGCCACGAGGTCATCCGCGTCGGCCGGACGCAGGGCGACGAGCAGGTGGATATCACCTCGCAGGCGAGCGTCCAGGCGCTGTTTGAGAAAATCGGCCCGGTGGATGCGATTGTCTCCGCCAGCGGTGGTCTTTACTTTGGCCCGCTCGCAACCATGAAGGACAGCGACTTCAACCAGGGCCTGCAGGACAAGCTGCTCGGGCAGGTGCGCCTGGCGTTGACCGGCCAGCATTATCTGAACGAGGGCGGCTCGATTACGCTGATAAGCGGCATCGTGGCGCACGAGCCAATTGCCCAGGGCGTGAATGCCACCACGGTGAATGCGGCGCTGGAAGGGTTTGTCCGCGCCGCAGCCTGCGAGCTGCCGCGCGGGATCCGCATCAACCTGATTAGCCCGACGGTACTCACCGAATCCGTCGAAACGTACGACGGCTTCTTCCCGGGCTTTGAGAGCGTTCCCGCCGCAACCGTGGCGCAGGCCTATCGCCGCAGCGTGGAAGGCGTGCAGAGCGGGCGAGTGTATAGGGTGGGTTACTGAGCCTTACGGGCGGCGATCAGCACCAGCATCGGGCGCTCTGCCTCTTCGGCCAGCGCGGGCCAGGCGTCAATCTGCGCCTGCGTTGGCCCCCACTCGTTGACCTCGCTTATCGTTAACCCGGCGCCGATCAGCGCGTTCAGCGTGGTGCCCAGCGTGCGGTGATACTTGATAACGCCGTCCGCCAGCCAGTTGCTGACGCGCTTGCCTTCTTCCTGATAATGATTAACACCCCAGAACCGCTCGCCGTTATCGTCGGTCAGCCAGCCCTGACGGGCGGCGCAGGTGTAGATCGGGTGCTCCATTGAGAACACCAGGCTGCCGCCGGGCTTGAGCGCGCGCTGAACCCTGGCGAATAACGTATCCAGTTCCGGCAGGTAGTGCAGCGCCAGCGAGCTGTAGACCAGATCGAGGCTGTTCTCGTTGAGCTTAAGAGATTCCAGATCGCTACGCTGATAGTGAATCTGTGGGTCAGCGGTAAGCTCCGCTGCGCGGGCGAGCATCTTTTCTGAGATATCGACCCCCGTGACGTCAGCAGCGCCCAGCTCGCGCGCCGCGCGGCAGAACCAGCCGTAGCCGCAGCCGAGATCGACAACCGATTTGCCGGTTAAATCCGGCAGCATGCCTTTTAACGCGGGCCACTCCGGCGCGCCGTCCAGACCCTGCACCGAGCGTGGAAGCCGGGCGTAGCCTTCAAAAAACGCCGGATTGTCGTAGATATTTTGTGCCATGGCAGATCCCTCTTTAAGAATATGCATAGCAGTATACTGCATTGTCGGGTGGCGGCTTCGCCTTACCCGACCTACGGAAGTGCGGCCTGATGCCCTCACCCCAACCCTCTCCCACAGGGAGAGGGAGAAATGCACCTCACCCCAACCCTCTCCTACAGGGAGAGGGAGAAATGCACGTCAACCCACCGAGCCCCAGACAAGGTTGCCCTTATGGAACGTCGCGGTGCGCGGTGAAATGCGCGCCACGGCCTCGGCGGAGCAGGAAGCATCCACCAGCACAAAGCTGGCGTCGTCCTGCGCTTTCGGCCACACGCGCTCGCCTTTGTCATTCAGCGGCAGCACGTCGCCGGTGGCAATACCGAGCGCGCGGGAGAGCGTCTGCTCGTTCGGGCGGATGTAGAGCTGAGCGTAAAGATTCGCTTTTTCCAGCATGTCCCCCAGACCGTACGGCGACCAGTGATCGATCACGCTGTCGGTCCCCGTCATTACGAAAACGCCCTTCTCGCGCAGCTGCTTCAGCGGCATATGCAGGGTGCCAATCGGCACGGTGGAGGCGATGGTCACCCGCTGCGCCGCCATGCGGGTGGCGATCTCATCCACCTGCTGCTCGTTGAGCGTCGCCAGCGCGAAGGCGTGGCTGATGGTCAGCTTGCCCTTCAGCTCCGGCGTTTTCTCCACCGTCTCCACCATATAGTTCACCGCCGCCACGCCCGCCGGGCTGGTTTCATGCAGGTGGATATCCACCCCTTTGTCGTAGTCCAGCGCAATCTGGAACATGGTGTCGAGGGATTTCTCCATCGCGCCGTCGACGTTGGTTGGATCCAGCCCGCCCACGTAGTGCGCTCCGGCCTGCATCGCCTCGCGCATCAGCTTTTCGGAGTTTGACAGCAGCAGCCCGTGCTGCGGGAAAGCGACGATTTCGCAGTCAAAGCCGGGCTTACGGCGCGATAAAACCGCCTGCAGGTTTTCCAGATTCTTCAGGCCGGAGGTCGGCTCGATATTGCAGTGGCTGCGGGCGATGGTGGAGCCTTTCGACTGGATCAGATCGATCAGCTTTTCCGCGCGCTCCTGGGTGTAGGGCTGTAGCTCCGGCAGCAGCTTCTGCTCAAGGCGGATCATGTCCTGAATCGTCGTGCCCGCCGGACGGTTCAGGGAGCGCCACGGACCGCCGTAAAAGGTTTTATCCAGGTGAATGTGCATGTCGCGCATCGCCGGGAGCATCAGCTTGCCGCCTGCGTCATAGTGCGGCAGCGTGGCGTCGGCGTGGCGCTTGTTATCGCGCAGGGCGACGATCTTCCCGTCGTTAATCTCCAGCGTTTTCAGCTCGGTGCGGGTGCTCGTCGCCACGCCGCCGTCGACGTTGAACCCGGCCTCCAGCAGCACGTTGTCCAGATAGTAATGTTTCGCGGTGATGCTCATCGGTTTGCCCGTCTCGCAGGTTGGCTTCGCGGAGTCAGCAGCATACGCGACGGATCCGGTGGCGCCAAACAGCGCGCAGGCGGTGACCATTTTGCCGCTGTGGCTGATAAATTCGCGGCGGCTTTTGTTTTCACTCATCTTATCTTCCTTCATTAACAATATGGGTGCCGGTTTCCCCGCGCAGCGCCGCGGGCAGGCTGTCCGGCGAGGTGATAATCACGCGCCTGCCGCCGTGGTGTAAAAATTCCAGCGAGGCGACGATTTTGGGGAGCATGCTGCCCGCCGGGAAGTGGCCCTCTTCCCTGTAGCGCGTCATCTGCGCCACGCTGACGGTGTCCAGCGCCTGCTGGTTCGGCTTGCCGAAGTTGATGCACACCTTCTCCACGCCGGTGGTGATCGCCAGCACGTCGGCACCGATCTCGCGTGCCAGCAGCGCGGTGGAGAGATCTTTATCAATCACCGCGTCGACGCTCTGGTAGTCGCCCTGCTCGCTGCGAATCACGGGTATTCCGCCGCCGCCCGCGCCGATCACCACAAAGCCTTTTTGCGTCAGCGTTTTGATGGCGTCGGCCTCAACGATGCGCAGCGGCTGCGGTGAGGCCACCACGCGACGGTAGCCACGGCCTGAATCCTCGACAAAATGCCAGTCCGGGTGTGCCTGCTGCAGCTCGTCGCGCTGCGCCTCGGTGAAGAACGCACCGATAGGTTTCGTCGGGTGCGTAAAGCCCGGATCGTTTTTATCCACCTCCACCTGCGTGACGACCGTGACCGCTTTTTGCTCCCCGCGCGCGGCCAGGCGATTGTTGAGCGCCTGCTGGATCAGGTAGCCAATCCCGCCCTGGGTGTCCGCCACGCAGTTTGCCAGCGGGGTTAGCGGCAGCCCTTCCCGCTCGTGGGCGATTTCGGCGCGGCGCAGATCCAGCCCCACCTGGGGGCCATTGCCGTGCGTGAGCACGATGTCATAGTCGGAGGCCAGCATTTCCAGCACCGACTCTGCCACCGCTTTCACCGCCTGCGCCTGATGTTCAATCGACTGGCTGGCGTTGTCTTTGATAATGCTGTTGCCGCCGATGGCGACGACCATAAGCTCTTTCATTTTGTGTCCTTTAGAAGGTGCGTTCTGGTGCCCTCACCCCGGCCCTCTCCCGCAGGGAGAGGGGGATTAACGTTCCCTCTCCCTGTGGGAGAGGGTTAGGGTGAGGGCATCAGGCATTATCAGGATTCAGAAACCGGTGCCGCCGCGCTCGCCGCTTCGCGGCTATCCAGCACATGCTTCACCACAAACATGCCGCCCATCATCAGATACGCGGTAACGAACATCAGCGAACTGCCCTCGGCAAAACCCACCACCGGGGCGTGGATCACCCCAAACAGCGCCAGCAGCGCCCCGACGGAGGCCGCAACGGCTCCGCGCAGCGGCTTGTTGATGATGGCGAAAATGGCGATACAGCCCCACAGCATGCTGGCGAGCGGCGCGCCGTTGCCGAGATGCACCAGGCCTTCGTAGTAAATTCCTTTGCTGTGCAGCACGTCGGTGCCGATCTTCGCCGCGCTGGTGCCCGCCGCCCCCATCACGCTGTTCATCATCGTCAGCGCCCAGTTGGCGATCCACGGGAACAGGCAGATGAAGATCACCGGCACCTCCACTTTGGGCGTTTCCCTCACCACCTGGTTGGCGGTGACGACGCCGATAAACACCAGAATCGGCACGATGGCGGTCATCGGAATGATGGCGAGCATAAACGCCCCCAGCCCGAACAGCGGCACGATGAACATGGTCACGCCGGAGGCCAGCGTATAGCCGATGCTCGCCCCCATCGCTTTCCAGCCAGGGTGGCCAACGTAGACCGTCACCGGGAACGGGTTCCCCATCAGGCAGCCGAGCATCGACGCCAGACCGTTCGCCAGCATCACCTTACGCGTCGGGTACGCATCTCCCGCCGCGTGGGCGCTTTCGATGTTCTCCAGATCAAAGATGTAGTTCGCCAGCCCCAGCGGCACGGCAGAGGCCAGATACGGCAGCGCGTGCGGCAGGCCCTGCATGAAGCTGTCCACGTGCACTTCCGGCGGGTTAAAGCCGAAGGATGACATGGACGCTTTAATCGCTTCCGGGCTTTGCAGGCCGGAGATCCACGCCAGTGCCGTACCGGCAATCAACAGCAGCAGACCGGTCGGGATACGGGCGAAAATCGGCTTTTTACCGAACCAGTTGATGAAGATCAGCAGCAGCACGATGAACGACACGGTCGGCGCTTCGAACGCCTGCAGTATCGGGTTCATCGCCAGCAGCAGCAGGCCCAAACCGGAGAGGCACGACAGCAGCACGGTGCGCGGGATCATCTTGCGGATGGTTTCCCCCAGGAACGAACCGCCCGCGAGGATCATCGCCTCCACGAAGCACCACACCAGGCCAATCTGGATCGCGAAGTCCGCATCGCCGGTCTGCTGATAAACCGGCATCAGGACCAGGAAGGTCACGGTAAAAATCGACGGCGCGCTCGGGCCGGACGGCAGCGCGGTCACGTCCGTTCGTCCGGTGGCGCGCGCCATCTGCATGCCGAACCAGGCGTAGCAAATACTCGCGACCAGCACCGCCAGCCCGAAGGCCGGCGCGATGCGTCCATAAACAATCTCCTTCGGGATGCCGACGACAAAAATGAGCAGCCCCATCATGGTCAGCAAATTGGTCAGGTTGTTGGTCATCAATCCGAAATACGCCGCCCAGTCACCTCTTTTCCACTCCAGCTTCATGTTTTTCATGGATGCATGCCTTATAAAAAGTAGCGATCGCGGAAGGTCAACAGCGCCTTTTCAAAACAGCTAAACGGCGGGTGAACGATGCCCGCCCCAATCATGCCGATGCCCGCGTCTTTATGGGCAATGGCGGTGTTAATCACCGGCAGAATGCCGCTGCCCGCGACTTTGGTGATGTCGATAGCGGTCGGAATGCCCATAAACGAGAGCAGCGGAATGGTGACGTTCGGGTTTTCGCCGAGGGTGATTTCGCGCATCTGACGGGAAAAGTCGATGGCTTCCTCCACCGTGCCGCCCACCAGCGCAACGATTGCCGGGGCCGTCGCCATCGCAAAGCCGCCAATGCCGTAGGTTTCGGTGATGGCGCTGTCGCCGATGTCCAGCCCGGAGTCTTCCGGCTTATAGCCTGCGAACATCGGGCCAATCACCTGCTGCGCCGGGCCGGTGAACCACTGCCCCGGCAGGCCGGAAACGCGCAGGCCAAACTCGTAGCCGTTGCGCGCCATGGTGGTGACGACGGTGCTGTACTCAATGCCGTGCGCGGCGTCCAGCGCGGCCTTACACATCGCCATCCACGTCGGGCCGGAGAAGTAGTCGCTGCTGGCGACAAACTCGAACACCTCGCGCTGCTGCTCCACCGGATAGCCCGCCTGAATTAGCCCCGGCGTCAGCGCCTGGATCAGCAGCGTGGTGCCCGCGTTGTTGCGGTTGTGACACTCGTCGCCCATGTGCAGCGCCTGAGCCAGCATCAGGCGCAGGTCGATTTCGCCGACGATCTTCATCGCGTCGCGCAGCATCGGGCCGAGCACGTCGCGCATCCAGTTCAGACGGTCGATCACGCTCTGGTCGTTGGCGCCCATGCGCAGGATCTTCGCCATCTGCTCGCTGAGGTTGGTGAACGCGCGGTTGCCGTAGGTTTTGTTTTCAACGATGTGCATAAACATCGACGCGGAGGTAACGCCCGCCATGGAGCCCACGCAGTCGTGCTCGTGGCACGGCGAGAAGGTAATATCTCCGGAGGCGGCGAGCCTTGCCGCGTCGTCCAGATCTTTCGCCAGCCCTTCAAACACCAGCGCCCCGGTGACCGCGCCCTTCATCGCCCCGCACATATTTTCCCAGGCGACAGGCGGACCGGCGTGCAGAATGGTGGTGCGGGTCATGCCCGGCACCACGTTAATGGCCTGGTCATAGCCCACCAGCACCGGATGAGACTGAATAATGCGTTCAAGGGCGATGCGGTTGGCGGCGGCGATTTTCTCCGCCAGCGGTTTTTCCGCCAGCCGATCGAGCGCTTCAACGACCTGCATATTGCCCCGCCCCGGCGGCGTCCAGTCGAGCTGGGTGACGGGAACGTGCTGTTTTTTGAGATCGTCGCTGAACATCGCAATGCCGACGTTAATCACGTTCAGCGGCTGGTTGAATAAGGTCGTCATTATGCTTTCTCCCCTTTGCAGACAAATTCGCGTGCCAGTAATCCGGTGTTGGTGCTGCTGCTGGCCCAGATGACGCCTGCGTCGGTCAGCAGCTGGCACTGCTGCGCCAGCGACTGCGGATCCTGGTCGGTGCCGAGCACGTAGCCGAGGATCTCCAGCGGACGGTTATCGGCCTTCGCGATCGCCTGCGCCTCTTTAATGGCGTCGATCATCACGCCGACCGGATCCTCGTGCGCGCCAAAGCCCAGCACGAAGTCCATCACAATTACCCCGACTTCCGGGTCGCGGGCTTCCTGCAGCAGGCGGCTGATGCGATTGGTCGGGTCGATCATCGGGTGCGGCTTGCCGTTGGTGAAATCGTCGTCGCCAAAGTCGAGGAAGGTATGGGCTTTACTGACGCTTATGTCGCTCAGGCGCTTAGCCGGATCCGGCTGGATGTTGCTGTAGACGTCGTCGAATTTCGCAAGCGCCGCGAACATCGCCTCGTCGCACAGGGTGCCGCCGCAGAACAGGCCGCGAATGTACTTCTGCTGCCGGGTCAGGCGGGCGCGCACCTCTTCAATCAACGGCCAGTTGAGCGGATGCAGATCGAGGGACTCTTTCTTGATGCCGGTGAGCAGGACCGCCTTCAGGGCCGCCTCTTTGGTGCCGCGCGCAAACTGCAGGCCGTCTTCATCGGCGGGCGGTTCGCTGCGGCCGAGGAAGCAAACAACCACCGGCTTACGGCAGGCGCGCGCGCGGGCCAGCACTTTCTCCGCCACGGCTGGCGCTGGCGGCTTGGAGATCAGCGCGATAACCTGGGTGCCCTCGTCGGCTTCCAGCATGTCGATGGCGTCGAGCATCATCAGGCCGCCGATTTTCTCGCTGAGATCGCGCCCGCCGGTTCCAATCAGCTGCGACACGCCGCCGCCGAATTCGTGAATGCGCACGCTCAGCTCCTGGCTGCCGGTGCCGGATGCGCCTACGATGCCAATCGGTCCGCGGCGCACCGCGTTGGCGAAGCACAATCCCGCGCCGTTGATGATGGCGGTGCCGCAGTCCGGCCCCATCATCAGCAGCCCTTTCTTATGCGCCAGCTGCTTCAGCGCCAGCTCGTCGTCGAGCGACACGTTATCGGAAAACAGCATCACGTTAAGATCGTTTTCCAGCGCCTGGCGCGCTTCGCGGGCGGCGAAGGTGCCGTTGACGGAAATCACCGCGAGGTTGCTCTCCGGGCGATGGGTTTTGGCGCTGGCAATCGTGGCGTAGCGCGCTTCATGGGTGCCGCCGCTCTCTTTACGCGTGAACAGCGCTTCGATGGCCGCCAGGGTTTGATCATTCGCCGCGTCGCCTTTAATCACGATCATCAGGTCGCCGTTTTTGGCTTCCGCTAATTCCGGCGTTAATAGCCCGAGGTTTTTTAATACGCCTTTGTTCATTTCCGTCGCCATCGCGACAAACGCCTGCTCGACGCCCGGTAATTTATTGGCTTTGGTGGAAACGGACATTAATGAGACGGAGTCAAAATAGGTGTTCTTTTTTATGACGATTTTCGTGGGCATTATTTTCTCCTGAACGCGGATAAAAGGGGGCCGCCGTCGTGCAAAATGCACGTCGGTAAAAATGCGTTTTAATTAGCGGCCAGCCGGAAAAGGCTGGCCGAATGCGTTATGCGCCCGCCGCCAGCAGCAGGTCAGCTATTGCATCGAAGCCTTTTTCCCGCGCCAGCTCGAGCGGGGTTTTACCGTATTTATCGGTCATGTGCGGGTTCGCGCCGTGATCCAGCAGCAGCTTAACGATCTCCTGCTGCTTTGCGCCGCCGTCGTTGAGCACGATCGCTTCCAGCAGCGGCGTCCAGCCGACAAAGTTAGTGTGGTTGACGTTAATGTCCGTTTTTTCCAGCAGCTCGCGCACGATCTCCACGTGCCCCTTTTCACTGGCAGGGGTAATGCCCACGCCGCCAAAGCGCGTCAGGCGATCGAGATCCGGATTTGCCGGAAGGACAAGGCGCAGCAGGGTGATATCGTTGGTCAGGCAGCTAATCAGGAAAGGGTTAAAGCAGGTCTGATCCTGTTTATCAATATCCGCCCCGGCGGCAATTAATAACGCCACGCAGTCATAATGCTTTTTCAGGCTGGCAATAATAACGGCGGTTCTTTTCTGTCGATTGGTGGCGTTAATATCCACGCCTTTCTCCAGACAGGCTTTTAGCGCATCGCTATTGCCCTCTTCTGCCGCCAGCAGAAATTCAGTAACGAGTTCGTTCGCAGACATATTCAGACTCCCGATGTTTTTATTTCTGTTGACCTGAGAATAGCAACAGCCTGGTCATAAAAGAATCCGCTTAAAAATGATTCATCGACAGTCAATTCATTGTTGAGGTAAATTCAATAAACTGGTCAAAACGTGCGTCTGTGCAACCTTTTTCTTATGTTTCTCCGCTTTTTAGCGCTTCTGGCTGCATTATGCTTATGCCTGAGGAAGCCTTACTGCGTGCGGCTTTCGACAAAGAGTCAGAACTGTGATCGGCTTCAAATGCGTTGTAACGACGCTGTTAAAATATGTTCAAAACTGATGGCTGAAGGGAGTGAGATATGAATTCCATCTTTACCGAGGAAAACCTGCTGGCCTTTACTACCGCCGCACGCTTCGGCAGCTTCAGCAAAGCCGCCGCCGAACTGGGCGTGACGACATCTGCCATCAGCTACACCATTAAGCGCATGGAGACCGGGCTGGACGTGGTGCTGTTCGTCCGCAGCACGCGCAGCATCGAGCTGACCGAGTCCGGGTTTTACTTTTACCGTAAGGCCACCGACCTGCTGAACGACTTTCACGCCATCAAGCGCGGGATTGATACCATTTCTCAGGGCATTGAGGCGCGGGTGCGCATCTGTATCAACCAGCTTTTGTATACCCCACGCCACACGGCGCGGCTGCTGCAGGTGCTGAAAAAGCAGTTTCCCACCTGTCAGATCACCGTGACCACCGAGGTCTACAACGGCGTCTGGGACTCCATCATCAACAACCAGGCCAACATCGCGATTGGCGCGCCGGACACGCTGCTGGACGGCGGCGGGATTGATTACACAGAGATCGGCGCCATTCGCTGGGTGTTTGCCATCGCGCCGGAACACCCGCTGGCGTTCACCCCGGAGCCAATAGCGGAAAGCCAGCTGCGCCTGTATCCCAACATCATGGTGGAAGATACCGCGCACACCATTAACAAAAAGGTTGGCTGGCTGCTGCACGGGCAGGAGGCGATTCTGGTCCCGGACTTTAACACCAAATGTCAGTGTCAGATCCTGGGCGAAGGGATTGGTTTTTTGCCGGAATACATGGTCCGCGAGGCGGTAGACGCGGGGCTGCTGGTCACCCGACGGATTAACAACCCGCGTCAGGACTCGCGCATGCTGCTCGCCACGCAGCATGCCGCAACCGGCCAGGTCACGCGGTGGATCAAGCAGCAGTTTGGTCCGGCGGGGGTGCTGACCGATATCTATAGCGATTTACTGTGGCGCGCCTAGCTTTTGCTCTGTACCCAAAACGCGTGAATGAGGCCGGGGAAGTAGCCCAGCAGCGTCAGAAGAATGTTGATAATAAACGCCCAGCCAAATCCTTTACCCAACAGCACGCCCAGCGGCGGTATGAGGATCGTAAAAACAATACGCCAAAATCCCATATAAACACTCCGTTCAATCTAATCCATTGAAAATAATAAAGAGAACGCTGTAAGCATAGCCAGTTTATTCGTCTGTACCAGTTCCGGGCCTCGCGTTTACCCTCTTTTACGCTTTTGACGCTGGTTTAATGCACCGGATTAGTTTAGCATTCACTTAATTAAGCAAACACTAAACTATCATGACCGAACTCGAACAGCTTCAGGCCAGCGCCGGGCAGGCCGCCACACTTTTAAAAGCGATGAGCAACCCGCGTCGGCTGCTGATCCTCTGCACCCTGTGCGGAGCGCCCGGCACCAGCGCGGGGGAGCTTGCGCGAGCCACGGGGCTAAGTCCTTCCGCCACGTCGCAGCATCTGGCGCGCATGCGTGAGGAAGGGCTTATCGACAGCACCCGCGACGCGCAGCGCATTCTCTATTCCATTAAAAACGATGCGGTACATCAGCTTATCAGCACCCTGAAAACCCTTTATTGTCCGTAAGGAGCCGCCATGTCACTTCCTCTTCTTTCACCGCGCCAGGCCAATGCCCGGGTCGCTGAAGGCGCAAAACTGATTGATATTCGTGATGCCGACGAGTACGCCCGCGAGCATATTCCCGCCGCGCGGTCCGTGCCGCTGGATACCTTACCCGGCGCACTTAACGCGCAGGCGGGCGATACGGTGATTTTTCACTGCCAGTCCGGCGCCCGGACGTCGGGGAATGCCGAGCGCCTTGCTCAGGCCGCCGCGCCCGCAGAGGCATTTGTGGTCGAGGGGGGGATTCAGGGCTGGAAGCAGGCCGGACTGCCGACCGTTGAAGACAAATCCCAGCCGCTGCCGCTGATGCGTCAGGTGCAAATTGCCGCCGGGCTGTTGATACTCTGCGGCGTGGTGCTGGGCTATAGCGTCTCCAGCGGCTTTTTCCTGCTCAGCGGTTTTGTCGGAGCCGGGCTGCTGTTCGCCGGTGTGACGGGCTTTTGCGGCATGGCGCGACTGCTCAAGGTGATGCCATGGAACCGGCGTACCTCATAAGCAGTAATCGGTGAAATACGCTGTACCCGGCGTCATGCGTGGGCTAAGGTGAAGATCGCTAAAACGATGAGGAGGTAATATGTTTTCTGTCGGTGATTATGTGCAACCGCGTAAAGGCGGCCCGAAACTGAAAGTGCTCGAAGTGAACGGTGACAGCATTGTGGCGGTTCAGGCCAGCAATGAGCAAGGCGAGAAATATACGCTGAAAGCCGCCGACGTGGCGCCTTATACCGAAGAAGGCGATTTCGGCGTCTGCTGAACAGTCAGCCGGGCGGCGTGTTCCGCCCGGCTCATCCGTTAGATCAGAAAATCATCCAGTGATTTACCGTCTGCCAGCGCGCTGGCGATAGGCTTCGGCGTGCGGCCCTGGCCGGTCCACGTTTTCTCTTCGCCGTTCTGGTCAATAAAGCGATATTTTGCTTCACGCGGCTTACGCTTTTTCGCTGGCTTACCCGCCTGCGCCAGTTCAGAACCCAGCAGGTCAGTCGGGGAAATACCATCGGCTTTCATCCGCTCCAGCAGCGCATTAATTTTTTCCTGCTGCTCAGCACGCTGCTGCTCTAATTCCGTCAGCTCGCTGCGTTTCTCTTCAGTAACGACCCTGACCTTTTCCAGCATTTCCTCAAGAACGTCCAGGGATAATTCACGCGCCATAGCGCGCAGGGTTCGGATATTATTAAGATTCTGTAACGTCAAAGACATATTATTTGAAAACCTTTTCTTTGGGGGATAAATAGATAAATCGCCGACAGAATAATTCATTTGAGTTGAAATATCTACCCAAGGGTCCGTACGGACATCAGCGTTAATATATTTAGAACTCACTGTTAATAATAGCGCAAGGCGCTGACAGGACACCGGTGAATCCAATCATCACATTAATATAAATAGCCAACCTTAATCCAAACCGCAGCATACTCCACCGCTATCAGATGGGGATTCCTGCCTCTCGCCACCGAAAAAACAAGTGATTGATTTTAATATAAAAACCATCAAACGAGACAGATTATAACGATCGGAACAAAAAACGAACAACTTTAGAGAATTTTGTGGACAAAAGGCGATTAAATAAAAATTAATCACTAGTTGTTAGTTCAAACGCAGAGATATACGCTATACACGTCAAACAAACCAACCTAAAGCACTAACCGCTGAAGGAAAATCGTTTCTTTTGTGTTCTTCTCAAGGAGTTCAGACATGTTCTCGCCGCAATCTCGCCTGCGCCACGCGGTGGCGGATACCTTCGCGATGGTTGTTTACTGTTCCGTCGTGAACATGCTGATCGAAATATTCCTCTCCGGAATGTCCTTCGAGCAGTCGCTTTCTTCTCGTCTGGTGGCGATCCCGGTCAATATTATTATTGCATGGCCTTATGGTTTATACCGCGATGCGGTAATGCGCTTCGCGCGTCGTATCAGTCCTGCAGGCTGGGTGAAAAACCTGGCGGACGTTCTGGCGTATGTGACGTTCCAGTCGCCGGTTTACGTAGCCATTCTCCTGACAGTCGGTGCAGACTGGCACCAGATCGCTGCGGCGGTCAGTTCGAATATTGTTATTTCGATGTTGATGGGAGCCGTTTACGGCTATTTCCTCGACTACTGTCGCCGCCTGTTTAAGGTCAGCCAGTACAGCCAGGCAAAAGCGTGATGTGAAGCGACTGGCGCACGCCAGTCGCGGATTTACTGTACGTCGCCAAACAGTCCCTTCAAAAATCGCTCCAGCGCCATACGCGAACTGAAACCGTGCGGAATACCATAATGCTCGTGCCGTTCACCGCCTAAATAGAGCGGAAATTGCTGATAATGATCGCAGGTTTTAATATCCGAGGCAGGCTCAGCAAATGACAGACTTCTGTCTTTCAGCGTCGGGTGAATAATGAGAGCGGTACGTCCCATTCTTGCTTCGCGATTAACATAAACATAATTCTCGCCGCGGCGATATCCATACGCTTTTGGCGTCACCTCATCCATGGTGAATCCCTCTTTTTCAAGAACGCGTGCCACCTCGTCAGGTCGTAAATACATATCTTTTCCTCGTTATCTTTTCCTGCCCGGCAACCTTACAGTATTCAGCAATAGCAGGGCTTTCAGAATAGTCCATAAACTGCCGGATAACGCGTGATGCGCTTCAGATATTAAATTTCTGAACTAAACTGAACGGGAACACAAAATTACGGAGGATCGTATGTTTAACAGACCGAACCGAAACGATATTAACGACGACGCTCAGGATATTCGTAATGATGTCAGCCAATTAGCGGACACGCTGGAAGAGGTGCTGAAGTCCTGGGGAAGTGACGCGAAGGACGAAGCGGATGCCGCAAAGCGTAAGGCTCAGTCTCTGCTCCGTGAAACCCGCGCCCGTATGAACGGACGTTCACGCGCCACGCAGGCTGCCTGCGACATGGCAAGCTGTGCTACGACCTTCGTGCGTGAAAAACCGCTATGTACTCTGGGAACCGTCGCGGCGGTCGGCATCTTCGTCGGTGCCCTGCTCAGCCTGCGTAAATAATCCCGCGTATTCTGCCCCGGTAGCCTCAGGCGCCGGGGCATTTTTATGCCCGTTAGCTTGAAAAACCCGTACAGCCTGCCCTGCCCCGCTGTGCTCATCACAGGGGCGATATCAATCTAAATTTCCCATATCTTGTATGGTTGAAACTTAAGACATCTACATCTAGTATTCCTTTAGCAAGATACACACAACCCGACGCGATGATTCGCGCCGTACCCTCATTTTAAATGGAAATACGAATCATGAGCATTATTATTTACACTCGTAACGATTGTGTTCAGTGCCACGCGACCAAACGGGCAATGGAAAGCCGTGGCGTGGCGTTTGAAATGGTGAATGTTGACCAGGTCCCCGAGGCCGCAGATACCCTGCGCAAGCAGGGTTTTCGTCAGCTTCCGGTGGTGGTCGCCGGGGAAACAAGCTGGTCTGGCTTCCGCCCGGACATGATTAACCGCCTGAGCGCTCAGGCCGCCCGGGCATGAGTGGGCTGGTTTTCTTCTCCAGCAGCTCGGAAAACACGCTCCGCTTTATTGAGCGCGTCGGGCTGCCTGCGGTGCGCATTCCGCTGAACGAGCGGGAGCGGATCCGGGTAGAGGAACCGTACATTCTGGTGGTGCCCAGCTATGGCGGCGGCGGTACGGCAGGAGCCGTGCCTCGCCAGGTGATCCGCTTTCTGAACGATCCTCATAACCGCGGGCTAATCCGCGGCGTGATCGCGGCGGGGAATCGCAATTTCGGCGATGCCTTCGGCCGCGCCGGGGATGTCATTTCTCAAAAATGCGGCGTGCCGTATCTCTATCGTTTTGAGCTGATGGGGACACAGCAGGACGTCGAAAACGTGCGTAAAGGAGTGAACGAATTTTGGCAACGACAACCGCAGAACGGGTGATTCAGGCGACACCGGATTACCACGCATTAAACGCCATGCTTAACCTCTACGATCGGGAGGGGCGCATTCAGTTCGATAAAGATCGTGAGGCGGTGGACGCCTTTTTTGCCGCTCACGTGCGGCCCAACAGCGTGACGTTTGCAAGCCAGAATGAACGCCTCGACTATCTGGTTAACGAGGGCTACTACGACGCGCGCGTGCTCACCCGCTACGACCGCGCCTTTGTGGTGAAGCTGTTCGAGCGCGCCCACGCCAGCGGCTTTCGTTTCCAGACCTTCCTCGGCGCGTGGAAGTACTACACCAGCTACACCCTGAAGACCTTTGACGGTAAACGCTACTTAGAGAGCTTTGAAGATCGCGTGGCGATGGTGGCGCTGACCCTGGCGCAGGGTGATGAAGCGCTGGCGGAGCAGCTCGCCGACGAGATCCTTTCCGGACGCTTCCAGCCCGCCACGCCGACCTTCCTCAACTGCGGCAAAGCCCAGCGCGGCGAGCTGGTCTCCTGCTTCCTGCTGCGTATCGAAGACAATATGGAGTCGATTGGCCGCGCGGTGAACTCGGCGCTGCAGCTTTCCAAACGCGGCGGCGGCGTGGCGTTTCTGCTCTCGAACCTGCGTGAAGCGGGCGCGCCGATCAAGCGCATCGAAAACCAGTCCTCCGGCGTAATCCCGGTGATGAAGATGCTGGAAGATGCCTTCTCCTATGCCAACCAGCTTGGCGCGCGTCAGGGCGCGGGCGCGGTTTACCTGCATGCGCATCATCCGGACATTCTGCGTTTTCTTGATACCAAACGCGAAAACGCCGACGAAAAAATTCGCATCAAAACCCTGTCGCTCGGCGTGGTGATCCCGGACATCACCTTTAAGCTGGCCAAAGAGAATGCCGAGATGGCGCTCTTCTCGCCGTACGACATCGAGCGTATTTACGGCAAAGCGTTTGGCGACGTGGCCATCAGCGAACTTTATGACGAACTGGTGGCCGACGATCGCATTCGCAAAAAAACCATCAACGCCCGCGATTTCTTCCAGCGGCTGGCGGAGATCCAGTTTGAGTCCGGCTATCCGTACATCATGTTTGAGGATACGGTGAACCGCGCGAACCCGATTGCCGGGCGTATCAACATGAGCAACCTGTGCTCGGAGATTTTGCAGGTCAACAGCGCGTCAGCCTACGACGAGAACCTGGACTACGCGGACATCGGCAAGGATATCTCCTGCAACCTCGGGTCGCTGAATATTGCCCACACCATGGATTCCCCCGACTTTGGCCGCACGGTGGAGACCGCCATTCGCGGGCTGACGGCGGTATCGGACATGAGCCACATCCGCAGCGTGCCGTCTATTGAAGCAGGCAACGCCGCGTCGCACGCCATCGGTCTGGGGCAGATGAACCTGCACGGCTATCTGGCGCGGGAAGGCATCGCCTACGGCAGCCCGGAAGGGCTGGATTTCACCAACCTCTATTTCTACACCATTACCTGGCACGCGCTGCACACCTCGATGATGCTGGCGCGCGAGCGCAACCAGCGGTTCGCGGGCTTTGAGCAGTCCCGCTACGCCAGCGGGGAATATTTCAGCCAGTACCTCGAAGGCGACTGGCAGCCGAAAACCGAAAAAGTACGCGAACTGTTTGCCCGAGCGGGGATTACCCTGCCGACGCGAGAGATGTGGCAGCAGCTGCGAGACGAGGTGATGCGCTACGGCATTTATAACCAGAACCTGCAGGCCGTCCCGCCGACCGGATCGATTTCGTACATCAACCACGCCACGTCGAGCATTCACCCGATCGTATCGAAAATTGAAATTCGAAAGGAAGGCAAAACCGGGCGCGTTTACTACCCTGCCCCGTTTATGACCAATGAGAACCTGGCGCTGTATCAGGACGCGTATGAGATCGGCCCGGAGAAAATCATCGATACCTACGCCGAAGCGACAAAACATGTGGACCAGGGGCTGTCGCTGACGCTGTTCTTCCCGGACACCGCCACCACGCGGGATATCAACAGAGCGCAAATCTACGCCTGGAAGAAAGGCATCAAAACGCTCTACTACATTCGCCTGCGCCAGCTTGCGCTGGAAGGCACCGAAATCGAAGGCTGCGTGTCCTGCGCGCTGTAAGGAGAAAGGATGAAACTGTCACGCGTGAGTGCCGTTAACTGGAACAAAATCCAGGACGATAAAGACCTGGAGGTATGGAACCGCCTGACCAGCAACTTCTGGCTGCCGGAAAAGGTTCCGCTCTCCAACGATATTCCGGCCTGGCAAACGCTCGGCCACGCCGAACAGCAGCTGACGATCCGCGTCTTTACCGGCCTGACGCTGCTGGACACCATTCAGAATACCGTTGGTGCACCCGCGCTGATGAGCGACGCGCTCACGCCGCACGAAGAGGCGGTGATGTCGAATATCAGCTTTATGGAGGCGGTGCATGCCCGCTCCTACAGCTCGATTTTCTCGACCCTGTGCCAGACCAAAGACGTGGACGCGGCCTACGCCTGGAGCGAAGAGAGCGAGTCACTACAGAGAAAGGCGGAGCTGGTTCTGGAATATTACCGCGCCGACGAGCCGCTGAAGAAAAAGATCGCCAGCGTGTTCCTGGAATCTTTCCTCTTCTATTCCGGCTTCTGGCTGCCCATGTACTGGTCGAGCCGGGGCAAGCTCACCAACACCGCCGATTTGATTCGGCTCATCATTCGCGATGAAGCGGTGCACGGGTATTACATTGGCTATAAGTATCAGAAAGGGCTGGAGAAAGTCAGCGAGGCGAAGCGCGAGGAGCTTAAAGGCTTTGCGCTCGATTTGCTGATGGATCTGTACGACAACGAGCTGAGCTATACCGAGGAACTCTACGCCGGCACCGGCTGGGAGGACGACGTGAAGGCCTTCCTCTGCTACAACGCCAACAAGGCGCTGATGAACCTGGGCTACGACGCGCTTTTCCCGCCGGAGATGGCGGAGGTGAACCCGGCGATTCTGGCCGCGCTGTCGCCCAATGCCGACGAAAACCACGATTTCTTCTCGGGATCTGGCTCATCGTATGTGATGGGCAAAGCGGTGGAAACCGAGGATGAAGACTGGGATTTTTAATGAACGCTAACGTTCGTTAATTTAATATAAACCCAACAACTCCCGCTCTAATATTTACAAAACAACTACACTGTAATTTCCACGTCATATTCGCCTGAATCATTCCGGTTCAGGCGAAATTTCCCGATGCAGCAGCAAAAAATTGAGAAAAATTCAAACCGCCCTCAGCCCTTTATTCATGGGAAATTCAGCCGTTTCGCTTACTTCAAAATTCCGCCCTTAGCCCGACTCAGGGTTGTCTCAGATTCTCAGTATGTTAGGGTTATGCCCGTTAACAATTTACCATGGTAATCATATCGGCATAAACAAATAACAGGACACTCTCTATTGCATGGCAATTAAATTAGAAGTGAAAAATCTTTATAAAGTATTTGGCGAGCACCCGCAGCGCGCATTCAAATATATTGAGAAAGGCCTTACGAAAGAGCAAATTCTGGAAAAAACCGGGCTATCGCTTGGCGTTAAAGACGCCAGTCTGGCCATTGAAGAAGGCGAGATTTTTGTCATCATGGGATTATCCGGTTCGGGTAAATCCACTATGGTTCGCCTTCTCAATCGCCTGATTGAACCCACCCGCGGGCAGGTGCTGATTGACGGCGTGGATATCGCCAGAATATCAGACGCAGAGCTTCGCGAGGTGCGCAGAAAGAAGATCGCAATGGTGTTCCAGTCATTCGCGCTAATGCCGCACATGACGGTGCTGGATAATACCGCTTTCGGCATGGAATTAGCCGGCACGCCGGCTCAGGAACGTCAGGAAAAAGCCCTTGATGCGCTGCGTCAGGTCGGGCTGGAAAATTATGCGCATGCGTACCCGGATGAACTTTCCGGCGGTATGCGTCAGCGCGTGGGATTAGCCCGTGCATTAGCCATTAATCCAGACATATTATTAATGGATGAAGCCTTCTCCGCCCTCGATCCGTTAATTCGCACCGAGATGCAGGACGAGCTGGTAAAATTACAGGCTAAACATCAGCGAACGATTGTCTTTATTTCCCACGATCTGGATGAAGCCATGCGTATTGGCGACCGCATTGCCATTATGCAAAACGGTGAAGTGGTGCAGGTCGGCACGCCGGATGAAATTCTCAATAATCCGGCGAACGATTATGTCCGCACCTTCTTCCGCGGCGTGGATATTAGCCAGGTCTTTAGCGCCAAAGATATTGCCCGCCGAACGCCAAACGGCATTATCCGTAAAACGCCAGGCTTCGGCCCGCGCTCGGCGCTGAAGCTGCTGCAGGATGAAGACCGTGAATACGGCTATCTGGTTGAACGCGGCAATAAATTTGTTGGCATTGTCTCCATCGACTCCCTGAAAACGGCTCTCACTGAGAACCAGGGAATCGATGCGGCGTTAATTGACGCTCCGCTTGCCGTGGACGCCGAAACGCCGCTCAGCGAGTTGCTCTCTCACGTGGGCCAGGCGCCGTGCGCCGTGCCGGTCGTGGGTGAGGAACAACAGTACGTCGGCATCATCTCAAAAAGGATGCTGCTGCAGGCTTTAGATCGCGAGGGGGCAAACAATGACCGATCAATCTAACCCGTGGGGCGCCACTGAGGCAGCGGACAGCGCTGCGCAATCCGCCGACGCGTGGGGTTCCACGCCAGCGCCGACAGATGGCAGCGGCGCGGCAGACTGGCTCAACAGCGCACCCGCGCCTGCGCCAGAACACTTCAACATCATGGATCCGTTCCATAAAACGCTGATCCCGCTGGACAGCTGGGTCACGGAAGGGATCGACTGGGTGGTCACCCACTTCCGTCCGGTCTTTCAGGGGATCCGCGTCCCGGTGGATTACATCCTGAACGGCTTCCAGCAGCTGATGCTGGGCATGCCGGCGCCGGTGGCGATTATCCTGTTCTCCCTGATCGCCTGGCAGTTCGGTAGCGCGGGCATGGGGGTCGCCACGCTGATCTCTCTGATCGCTATCGGCGCGATTGGCGCATGGTCGCAGGCGATGATCACCCTGGCACTGGTGCTGACCGCTCTGCTCTTTTGCATTGTCATCGGCCTGCCGATGGGGATCTGGCTGGCGCGCAGCCCGCGAGCGGCGAAGATAATTCGCCCGCTGCTGGATGCGATGCAGACCACCCCGGCGTTCGTCTATCTGGTGCCTATCGTGATGCTGTTCGGCATCGGCAACGTGCCGGGGGTGGTAGTGACCATTATCTTCGCCCTGCCGCCGATTATTCGTCTGACCATTCTGGGGATTAACCAGGTGCCTGCGGACCTGATCGAAGCGTCACGCTCGTTCGGCGCCAGTCCGCGCCAGATGCTGTTTAAGGTTCAGCTTCCGCTGGCGATGCCGACCATCATGGCGGGCGTTAACCAGACGCTGATGCTGGCCCTGTCGATGGTGGTCATTGCCTCGATGATCGCCGTTGGCGGTCTGGGTCAGATGGTGCTGCGCGGCATTGGCCGTCTCGATATGGGGCTGGCCACCGTCGGCGGCGTCGGCATTGTGATCCTCGCCATTATCCTTGACCGCCTGACTCAGGCCGTCGGTCGTGATTCACGCAGTCGCGGCAACCGTCGCTGGTATACCACCGGCCCTGTCGGGTTACTCACCCGCCCTTTCACGAAATCAAAATAAGGAACAACGATGCGACATAACGTACTTTTTGCCACAGCGTTTGCCACCCTTGTCTCCACCAGCGCGTTTGCGGCTGACCTGCCTGGCAAAGGCATTACCGTACAGCCGGTGCAGAGCACCATTTCGGAAGAGAGCTTCCAGACCCTGATCGTCAGCCGCGCGCTGGAGAAGCTGGGCTACACGGTTAACACGCCGAGCGAAGTAGATTACAACGTGGGCTACACCTCGATTGCCTCCGGTGACGCCACCTTTACCGCCGTCAACTGGCAGCCGCTGCACGACGACATGTATGCCGCCGCCGGCGGTGACAAGAAGTTCTATCGCGAGGGGACCTTCGTGACGGGTGCGGCGCAGGGGTATCTGATTGACAAGAAAACTGCGGACCAGTACCACATCACCAATATTGAACAGCTGAAAGATCCGAAGATCGCCAAACTGTTCGACACCAACGGTGACGGCAAGGCAGACATGATGGGCTGCTCGCCGGGCTGGGGCTGTGAAGCAGTGATTAACCACCAGAACAAAGCCTTTGACCTGGCAAAAACCGTCGACGTGAGCCACGGCAACTATTCAGCGATGATGGCCGACACCATTGCCCGCTTCAAAGAGGGTAAACCGGTGATCTACTACACCTGGACGCCGTACTGGGTAAGCGACGTGCTGAAGCCGGGCAAAGACGTGGTATGGCTGCAGGTGCCGTTCTCCTCCCTGCCGGGCGAGCAGAAAGATATCGACACCAAGCTGCCGAACGGCATGAACTACGGCTTCCCGGTGAATACCATGCATATCGTGGCCAACAAAGCCTGGGCGGAGAAAAACCCGGCGGCGGCGAAGCTGTTCTCGGTAATGAAGCTGCCGCTGGCGGACATCAATGCCCAGAACGCAATGATGCATGCGGGCAAATCGTCTGAAGCGGATGTGAAAGGCCACGTCGACGGCTGGATCAAAGCCCACCAGCAGCAATTTGACGGCTGGGTGAAAGAGGCGCTTGAAGCGCAGAAGTAAAAACAAAACCCTACCCCTCACCCTAACCCTCTCCCAGAGGGAGAGGGCACGATGACCTCCCTCTCCCCTTGGGAGAGGGCCGGGGTGAGGGGATCAAACCGCACAATCCCCCTAAACCGCACAATACATCACCCAACAATCCCCCCACTTTCACAATCATTAGCTATTATGGTTTCCGGAAAAATAATCACTCAACTAACGATTCCTGAAACTAATGACAAAAACAGCTCAAGGGCTTAGCCCCGCACTCATCCTTTTAATGTCCGTGGCAACGGGTCTGGCGGTCGCCAGCAACTATTACGCACAACCCCTTCTCGACACCATCGCCCGCGCGTTCAATCTCTCCGCCAGCTCCGCAGGCTTTATCGTTACCGCAGCACAGCTGGGCTATGCCGCCGGGCTGCTGTTCCTGGTGCCGCTCGGCGATATGTTTGAACGCCGAATGCTGATCGTCTCCATGACCCTGCTGGCCGCCGGTGGGATGCTGATCACCGCCAGCAGCCAGTCGCTGACGATGATGATCGTCGGTACCGCGCTAACGGGGCTGTTCTCCGTGGTGGCGCAAATCCTGGTCCCGCTCGCCGCGACCCTCGCCTCCCCGGAAAAACGCGGCAAGGTGGTGGGCACCATCATGAGCGGCCTGCTGCTGGGGATTTTGCTGGCGCGTACCGTTGCCGGGCTGCTGGCAAGCCTCGGCGGCTGGCGCACCGTATACTGGGTGGCGAGCGTGCTGATGGTTGTTATGGCGCTGGCGCTGTGGCGCGGGCTGCCAAAGGTGAAGCAGGAAAACCACCTGAACTATCCTCAGCTGCTGGCCTCCGTTTTCAGCCTGTTTACGCAGGACAAGCTTCTGCGCACCCGCGCCCTGCTGGGCTGTTTCACCTTCGCTAACTTCAGCATTCTCTGGACGTCAATGGCGTTTCTGCTGGCCGCGCCGCCGTTCAATTATTCCGAAGGGGTGATTGGCCTGTTCGGCCTGGCCGGTGCCGCAGGCGCGCTGGGCGCACGCCCCGCTGGCGGGCTGGCCGACAAGGGCAAATCCCACCTGACCACCTCAGCAGGGCTGGTTTTACTTCTGCTCTCCTGGGCGGCGATCTGGTACGGACACATCTCGGTGCTGGCGCTGATCGTCGGTATCCTGGTGCTCGATCTCACCGTTCAGGGCGTTCACATCACCAATCAGACCGTCATCTATCGCGTGAAGCCAGAGGCGCGTAACCGCCTGACGGCCGGATACATGACCAGCTACTTCATCGGCGGCGCAGCGGGTTCGCTTATTTCAGCGTCGGCGTGGCAGCATGCGGGCTGGTCGGGGGTATGCGCGATCGGGGCCATCGTCGCCACCCTCAACCTGCTAGTATGGTGGCGCGGTTATCACCGTCAGGATGCAATTAACTAACATTTACATTGAGTTGGCCTCTTAGGGTGTTAAGAGGCCCTTCACTCTGTTAATGTAAACGTAATCATTTATCCCAGAAATTTTAATGTGGGTGACATATTTACAATCGGCATGAATAGTTCAGACCCCCGTCCTCACATCCTCTCTTCAGCGGGTTCACACCCAACGCTTTCTGTGCTCACCGGGTCACGGACTTACCCGGCGCTTTCTGATGGTGACATAAGTTTGGCGGATATAACCGCACAAATAATTCATTTACATTATTTGTCACTATCGTTACTATATCGGCTGTAATTAATGAGGTTATGCCCAAATGGATAGTTCGTTTACGCCCATTGAACAAATGCTTAAATTCCGCGCCAGTCGCCATGAGGACTTCCCGTATCAGGAAATCCTGCTGACTCGCCTGTGCATGCACATGCAGGGTAAGCTACTGGAAAACCGTAATAAAATGCTGAAAGCTCAAGGGATTAACGAGACGTTGTTTATGGCGTTGATTACGCTGGAGTCTCAGGAAAATCACAGCATTCAGCCTTCCGAACTGAGCTGCGCGCTGGGCTCCTCCCGTACCAATGCGACCCGTATTGCCGATGAACTCGAAAAGCGCGGCTGGATTGAGCGCCGTGAAAGCGACAACGATCGCCGCTGCCTGCATCTGCAACTGACCGATAAAGGTCACCAGTTCCTGCGCGAGGTGCTGCCACCTCAGCACAATTGCCTGCACAAACTCTGGTCTGTCCTCAGCACCGCCGAGCGCGACCAGCTTGAGCACATCACTCGCAAGCTGCTCACCCGTCTGGACCAGATGGATGAAGACGGCGCCGTTCTTGAGGCGCTGCGCTAACGCGACGACACGCTCACCATTCCAGATTCATAAGAAAACCGACAGGCCAGCACGTCACAGTGCTGGCCTTTCTGACAACAGGTCGGCTCAGCCGATGTGAAAATAAGAAGATCGTGGAGAACAACAATGAGCGCAAATGCGGAGAGCACTACCCCGCAGCAACCGGCCAACAAGAAAGGCAAACGTAAGAGCGCCCTTCTTCTGTTGACCTTGCTCTTTATCATTATTGCCGTGGCATATGGGATCTATTGGTTTTTAGTACTGCGTCATGCTGAAGAGACTGACGACGCGTACGTGGCAGGGAACCAGGTACAAATTATGGCGCAGGTGTCGGGCAGCGTGACGAAAGTCTGGGCTGACAATACCGACTTTGTGCAAAAAGGCGATGTGTTGGTGACCCTCGATCCAACCGACGCCCAGCAGGCGTTTGAAAAAGCACAGACCGCGCTGGCCTCCAGCGTCCGTCAGACCCGCCAGCTGATGATCAACAGCAAACAGCTGCAGGCCAACATCGACGTGCAGAAAACGGCGCTGGCGCAGGCGCAGAGCGACCTGAACCGCCGCGTACCGCTCGGCACGGCTAACCTGATTGGCCGTGAAGAGCTGCAGCACGCCCGCGATGCCGTTGCCAGCGCTCAGGCACAGCTGGATGTGGCCATTCAGCAGTACAACGCCAACCAGGCGATGGTGCTGGGCACCAGTCTGGAAAACCAGCCTGCCGTACAGCAGGCGGCGACCGAAGTGCGCAACGCGTGGCTTGCCCTGCAGCGTACCAAAATCGTCAGCCCGATGACCGGCTATGTCTCCCGTCGTTCCGTCCAGCCAGGGGCGCAGATTAGCCCAACCACGCCGCTGATGGCGGTCGTGCCGGCAGACAATCTGTGGGTAGACGCCAACTTTAAAGAGACGCAGCTTGCCCATATGCGTATCGGCCAGACCGCGACGGTTGTCAGCGACATCTATGGCGATGACGTGAAGTACACCGGTAAAGTGGTTGGTCTGGACATGGGGACCGGCAGCGCCTTCTCCCTGTTGCCTGCGCAAAACGCCACCGGTAACTGGATCAAAGTGGTTCAGCGTCTGCCCGTGCGTATTGAGCTGGATGCCAAACAGCTGGCGGATCACCCGCTGCGTATCGGCCTCTCTACGCTGGTAACGGTCGACACCGCCAACCGCGACGGTCAGATCCTGGCAAGCCAGGTGCGCAGCAGCCCGGCTTATGAAAGTAACGCCCGTGAAATTAGCCTCGATCCGGTCAACAAGCTGATCGATGACATCGTGAAGGCAAACGCCGGTTAATCCGAAGGTGAGCGTTATGCAACAGCAAAAGCCGCAAAAACCGCTGGAAGGCGCGCAGCTGGTCATCATGACCATCGCGCTGTCGCTGGCGACATTCATGCAGGTGCTGGACTCCACCATCGCAAACGTGGCGATCCCGACCATCGCCGGTAACCTTGGCTCGTCGCTGAGCCAGGGGACCTGGGTCATTACCTCGTTTGGGGTGGCAAACGCCATCTCCATTCCGATTACCGGCTGGCTGGCAAAGCGCGTCGGTGAAGTGAAGTTGTTCCTCTGGTCAACGGTATTGTTCGTTCTTGCCTCCTGGGCGTGCGGCATGTCCAGCAGCCTGACGATGCTGATTTTCTTCCGCGTCATTCAGGGGATTGTCGCCGGGCCGCTGATCCCGCTGTCGCAGAGCTTACTGCTGAACAACTACCCGCCAGCCAAACGCTCGATTGCGCTGGCGCTGTGGTCAATGACCGTGATTGTCGCGCCGATTTGCGGGCCTATCTTAGGCGGCTATATCAGCGACAACTATCACTGGGGCTGGATCTTCTTCATCAACGTACCGATTGGCGCCCTCGTGGTAATGCTGACGCTCCAGTCGCTGCGCGGCAGAGAAACCCGGACGGAACAGCGGCGTATCGACGCCATTGGTCTGGCACTGCTGGTTGTCGGCATCGGTAGCCTGCAGGTCATGCTCGACCAGGGCAAAGAGCTGGACTGGTTCAATTCCCGGGAGATCATCATCCTGACGATTGTCGCGGTGGTGTCGCTGAGCTTCCTGATTGTCTGGGAGCTGACGGACGATAACCCGATAGTCGACCTGTCGCTGTTTAAGTCGCGAAACTTCACCATAGGCTGTCTGTGTATCAGCCTCGCCTACATGCTCTACTTCGGCGCGATTGTACTGCTGCCGCAGCTGTTGCAGGAGGTATACGGCTACACCGCAACCTGGGCAGGTTTAGCCTCGGCGCCGGTTGGATTGATTCCGGTTCTGCTGTCGCCGATTATTGGCCGCTTCGCCCACAAGCTCGACATGCGCCGGCTGGTGACGTTCAGCTTTATCATGTACGCCGTGTGCTTCTACTGGCGCGCGTATACGTTCGAACCGGGAATGGACTTTGGCGCGTCCGCGTGGCCGCAGTTTATTCAGGGCTTTGCCGTGGCGTGCTTCTTTATGCCACTGACCACCATCACGCTTTCCGGTTTACCGCCTGAGCGCATGGCGGCCGCATCGAGCCTGTCGAACTTTACGCGAACGCTGGCGGGCTCGATAGGTACGTCGATCACCACCACCCTGTGGACGAACCGTGAATCGATGCACCATGCGCAGCTGACCGAAGCGGTGAACCCGTTCAACCCGAACTCTCAGCAGATGTACAACCAGCTGCAGGGAATGGGTATGACGGAACAGCAGGCGTCCGGCTGGATTGCCCAGCAGATCACCAATCAGGGTCTGATTATCTCCGCCAACGAGATTTTCTGGATATCGGCGGGGATCTTTATCGTCCTGCTGGGGCTGGTATGGTTTGCTAAACCACCGTTTGGCGCCGGTAGCGGCGGCGGTGGCGCGCACTAGTCCTGTGACAGTTGCCCGGTGGCGCTTCGCTTACCGGGCCTACGAACGTAGGCCGGATAAGGCGTAGCCGCCATCCGGCAAAAAACCGCACCGTGTCCAGAACGCGACAGCGATTGACAGTTTCGATAAAGCAGCGCTCCTGAAATCAATTCACGATAGTGAAAAGACAACAGGAGCGCATCATGCTGAACACACCCGCCGACAAGTACCAACCCTATCCAACCCTTTTTCTGCCCGACCGCCGCTGGCCGGAGCAACGCATTACCCGCGCGCCGCGCTGGCTCTCCACCGACCTGCGCGACGGCAACCAGGCCCTTGCCGAGCCGATGGACAGCACCCGCAAGCTGCAGTTCTGGGACCTGCTGCTGGGCTGCGGATTCAAAGAAATTGAGGTGGCTTTCCCATCCGCCTCGCAGACCGACTTCAACTTCGTTCGCCAGCTGATTGAAGAGAACCGCATCCCGGATGACGTCACGATTCAGGTATTAACCCAGGCGCGGGAAGATCTCATCCATCGCACTTTCGAATCCCTGCGCGGTGCGAAACAGGCCACCGTCCATCTGTATAACGCCACCGCCCCGCTGTTCCGCCGCCTGGTGTTCGGCATGGAAAAAGCGCAAATCGTTGAGCTGGCGACGCGATCCACGCGGCTAATTCGTCAGCTGTGTGAAGAGAACCCGGACACCCGCTGGCAGTATGAGTATTCCCCGGAGACCTTCTGCTTTACCGAGCCGGAGTTTGCGCTGGAGATTTGTGAAGCCGTGGCGGAGATCTGGCAGCCGTGCGACGAACGGCCCATGGTGATCAACTTACCGGCCACCGTCGAAGTGAGCACGCCGAACGTCTATGCCGACCAGATCGAGTATTTCTGTCGCCACTTCAGCCGCCGCCGGGATGTCTACATCAGCGTACATCCGCATAACGACCGCGGTACCGGCGTCGCCAGCGCCGAGCTGGCCGTGATGGCGGGGGCAGACCGCGTGGAGGGCTGTCTGTTTGGTAACGGGGAACGCACGGGCAACGTCTGCCTGGTGACGCTGGCGATGAACCTCTACAGCCAGGGCGTCAGCCCGAATCTCGACTTTAGCGATATGAACCGGGTCGTGGAAGTGGTGGAAGCCTGCAACCAGCTGCCGGTGCATCCGCGCCACCCGTGGGCAGGCCGGCTGGCCTATACCGCCTTCTCCGGCTCGCACCAGGATGCGATCAAAAAAGGCTTTGATGCCCGCAGGCCTGGCGATCGCTGGGAGATGCCGTATCTGCCCGTCGATCCGCAGGATATCGGCTGCACCTACGAAGCGGTGATCCGCGTCAACAGCCAGTCAGGGAAAAGCGGCAGCGCGTGGCTCATCGAACAGAATCATGGTCTGAAATTACCTCGCGCCCTGCAGCAGGATTTCAGCCAGCACGTGCAGCAGGAAACCGATCGCCACGGAAAAGAGATGACGCAGAATGCGCTGTGGCAGCTGTTCCGCACCCGCTACGGGCTGGTAGCCACGCCGCAGTTTGCGCTGCAATCCTACCGCAGCGACAGCCAGCAGGACGGCCAGCTGCGTTTGACGGCAAGCATCGCTACGCAGGGGGGAACGCGTCAGCTGGCAGGTCAGGGTAACGGTCTGCTCTCCGCCGCCGCTCAAGGCTTAAGCCGCTGGATCAGCGCCCCGTTCGTGATTAAGGATTATCACGAGCATACGTTAGGCGAACGCAGCGACAGCCGCTCGGTGGCCTACATCCGCTGCCTGTTCCAGGACGGGAGCAGCCGCTGGGGCGTGGGCATCGACAGCGACGTGGCGCGCGCGTCGCTTCAGGCGCTTTTAAACGCCGTCAGTCGTTCTTAAAGTAATCGCTGGGTGAGACGCCCATTACCCGGCGGAACATCGCCGTAAAGGCGCTGTGGCTGCCGTAACCCAGATCCAGCGCCACGCGTAGTACCGGCTGGCCCTGCGCCAGCCGCACTAAGGCTTCCAGCAGGCGCGCCCTTCTCAACCACTCGCCGTAGCTTAATCCCGTCTGCTGCTGAAAATGGCGGTTCAGGGTGCGTTCGCTCACGTTCATCATGCTCGCGGCCTGCGCGCTGCTCCAGCTCTCCCCCGCGTTTTGCCGGATTTGCAGACACAGGTGACGTAACGCCTCGCTTTCCGGCTCCGGCAGATGAAACGGCAGCACAGGCATAGTGCGGATTTCATCGAGAATGAGTTCATAGACGCGTTCATCCCGGCTGCCGGGCGAGTACGATTCAGGTAAAGCAAGAGAGACGAGGATCAGCTCGCGCAACAGCGGCGCGATCTGCACGATCTGACAGGTGGCCGGGAGATCGGCCCGCGCCAGCGGATCGATAAACAGCGTTCGCGCCGCCACGTTGCCGGTGATGCGAAGCGAGTGGCGGGTCCCCGCCGGTAGCCAGACGCCGCGACCGGGAGGAACAACCCAACAGCCCGAAGCCGTATCGACCCGTACCACGCCGCTCAGGGTGTGCAACAGCTGCGCGCAGCTGTGCTCATGCCACGGCTCGCTGTCACCATGAACGTAATCATGGGCAAACGGAACGAGGGGACGATGGGTAAAGGAGAACGTTGCGGTTGTGGTCATGGGGTTAAACCACCCTCCCCCTACCCTCTCCCGGAGGGAGAGGGAAAAGGTGCACTAGATGTGCAGTTCCTGCAGTTTTTCTTTTGGCAGGGCCAGCTCTTCGTTGCTGTTCACGCGAACATCACGCTCGATGATGTGACGCGCGATGTCCTGCGCTTCTTCCAGAGAGTGCATCTGGTAAGTACCGCACTGGTAAACGTTCAGCTCAGGGATCTGGTTCTGCTCTTTCACCTTCAGCACGTCTTCCATCGCCGCTTTCCACGCATCAGCGACGCGTTTCTCTTCTGGCTGGCCAATCAGGCTCATGTAGAAACCGGTACGGCAGCCCATCGGAGAGATGTCGATGATCTCAACGCCGTTGCCGTTCAGATGGTCACGCATGAAACCGGCGAACAGGTGTTCCAGGGTATGAATGCCTTTCTCTGGCATCACTTCTTTATTTGGCACGCAGAAACGCAGATCGAAGACGGTGATCGTGTCGCCGTGCGGGGTGTGCATGGTCTTCGCCACGCGTACTGCAGGTGCTTCCATACGGGTATGGTCGACAGTAAAGCTATCTAATAACGGCATACGTCACCTCCGACAGTGATTTTTTTTAAAATAAACTGAACTCTTCTACAGAATGCACGTCTGAGTATATGAAAGACGCGCATTTGTTATCATCATCCCTGAATTCAGAGATGTATATTTTGGCCACAGCGATGTGGCCTTTTTCTTTTCTGCTTAAGCCTGCTTCGCCAGAAACGCCTCAAACGACTCGGTATCCGCCGCTTCAACCTCTTTCTGACGCACCACGGACGCATCGCGTTCCGCGACAAAATCCGCTTCGCTCAGCACTTCTAACGGCTCCTGCATCAGCATCTCGCGGTACTCCGTTGAGAGTGAACGCCCGGTGCCGCCAATGCCCCGATCGATCATAGAACGCAGAATACGCGCTGAGAACGTCAGTTCCGGATTATCAAAACATTCCACCAGCTGGTCGCAGATCTGTTGATACGCGTCGCCGCCGTCAATGCTGTCCATTGTGCGGGCAACACGCTTCAGATCGCGGAACAGATCTTTGCCGACTTTGGTCAGCGGGAACTGTGCCGTTTCGCAGCCGATACCCAGCGTCAGGCCCGGCTTACGCCCTTCCAGAATCACGCGATTCCAGTTTGTACGGGTACAGAGCAGTTCGTCTGAACTCATTTCCGGCGCATCCGCCAGCACGCACCAGACCATAAACAGATCCAGGAAGCGAATCTGCTGCTCATCAACGCCAATCGGTGAGAACGGGTTGATATCCAGCGAACGCACTTCAATGTATTCGATCCCGCCGCGCTGCAGCGCATCCGACGGGGTTTCACCGCTGCGCGTTACGCGCTTAGGACGAATAGGCGCATACAGCTCGTTTTCAATCTGCAGCACATTGCTGTTGATTTGCAGGCGCTTGCCGTCTTTTTCGAGGCCGATTTTCTCGTACTCTTCCGACGGGGTTTTGATCGCACGCTTCAATCCTGCCACATATTCGTGCAATTCGTTAAACGTAATACCGAGATTGCTTTGCGATTTATTGGTATAACCGAGATCGCTCAGGCGCAGAGAGGTGGCATACGGGAGATAGTACATTCCGCACTCGGTCTTCTCGAACGGCAGCGTGGTCGGTTTCCCCTGCAGGAACGAAGAACAGATCGCCGGGGAGGCACCAAACAGATACGGGATCACCCAGCCGAAACGGTAATAGTTGCGGATCAGGCGGAAGTAGCCTTCAGAGATCGCGTCTTTATCCGTTTCACCGCATTTCGCCTGCCAGAACGCCATTGGCAGCGAGAAGTTGTAATGCACGCCCGAGATCGTCTGCATCAACGCGCCGTAGCGGTTTTTCAGCCCTTCGCGATAGAGCGTTTTCAGCCGGCCGATATTTGACGTGCCGTACTGCGCCAGCTCAATCTCCTGGCCCTGCTCGATATAGCACGGCATGCTGAGGGGCCACATACGTTCGTCGCCCATGTTGCGCGCGGTGTAGCGATGGATATCGCGCATGATCGTCAGCATATGATCAATATCACCCTCTACTGGCGTGATGAACTCCAGCAGTGCCTCAGCGAAATCGGTTGTGATCCATTTATGTGTCAGCGCCGAGCCTAACGCCTTCGGGTGACCCGTCGTCGCTAAGCTACCGTCCGCGTTAACGCGCAGCGTTTCACGCTCAAGACCACGCTGAATACCCTTCAATGCCTGAGGGTGGTTTTCCAGCCAGGCCAGCGCCTGAGATACGTCCGGGATCAAATTGACCTCCCGCCTGTCAAAGTAATGTTACTCAGCATAATTGTAATGGTTGACGATTGAAGGTCGCGTATTCATTCCACCAATTAGTGCCACCACGTCATACCCTGTAGTGTTGCCCACGCCACGAGAACATAGCGCAACGCCTTGCCAAGGCACAAAAAAAAGAGCACCGGTCCCCAGGAGATGCGCATCCATCCCGCCAGCAGACACAGTAAATCGCCTATTACAGGCATCCAGCTTAATAACAGCGTGGCAGCGCCATAGCGTTTTAGCCAGCCGACTGCCTTTTCCTGCCAGCGCGATTTTTCGCGCAGCGGAAAGAAACGCCCAAGAATAACGTTAGTCAGCCCTCCAAGGCTATTACCCATTGTTGCTATTAATACAAGCAGCCAGGGCTGACTCACGCCGGACAACAGCATCGCCACCAGCACCACTTCCGAATTTCCCGGTAACAGCGTGGCGCTTAAAAAACTGCTGGCGAATAATGAAGCAAGTGACAGCGCGTCACTCACAGTAAGCGCACATCCACCGCATCCATTCCGGCATCACGCGCGGCCTGAATGCCGAAATCGGCGTCTTCAAACACGACACATTTTGCCGCCGGGACGCCCATTAATTCTGCGCAAAGCAGGAAGGTGTCCGGTGCGGGCTTGTGATGTTTAACATGATCGGCGGCGACCACGGCAGAAAAATAGTGGCGCAGGCCAAGATGGTTGAGCAAAGCTTCTGCAATCGCGCTTTCGCTCCCGGTTCCTACCGACATCGGACGGCGCCCGTGCCACTCTTTTACCACATCAATAAGCGGCAGAGGGCGCACGGTATCTAAAAGCATGGCTTTTACCGCATCGGTTTTTTCGCGCGCGAGCAGATGCGGGTCGAGATCGGCCTGATTCAGTTCAATCACGGCCTGCGCAATACGCCAGGTGGGGGATCCGTTGAGGGCAATCATCGCCTGAAGATCGAAACGCATTCCGTAGCGGCCCAGGACGTCAGTCCAGGCTTGACGATGCGTGGGTTCGGTATCCAGGAGAGTGCCGTCCATATCGAAGATCAAACCGTCATACTGTGCGTACATCGTGCTCTCGCTAAACGATTAACAAAGCATTACTTTATCGTAAATGGTGATTTTTGTCGCTGACTGAGAGTGTGATTACTGACGGAACGTCGAAGGAATAAACAAAGAAGGAAAAGATGGTGCATCCGGGAGGATTCGAACCTCCGACCGCTCGGTTCGTAGCCGAGTACTCTATCCAGCTGAGCTACGGATGCATCAGGATAATGCTTTTAGAAACAGTAAATGGTGCATCCGGGAGGATTACTCGGCTGCGCCTCGCCCGGCGGGCCGTTGCTGAAGCAACGTTATCCTCCCTGGTGCTCGCGATTAACTCGCAGACCTTGAAACAACAGCGTGGCTATTATCTCGGAGAATATGGTGCATCCGGGAGGATTCGAACCTCCGACCGCTCGGTTCGTAGCCGAGTACTCTATCCAGCTGAGCTACGGATGCATCAGGGTACTGCTTTCAGAAATAGTAAATGGTGCATCCGGGAGGATTCGAACCTCCGACCGCTCGGTTCGTAGCCGAGTACTCTATCCAGCTGAGCTACGGATGCATCGGGATTTACTATTGTACTGCTCGATATTCATATCACTTCTAAAGCAATATGAAGTAATAGATGGTGCATCCGGGAGGATTCGAACCTCCGACCGCTCGGTTCGTAGCCGAGTACTCTATCCAGCTGAGCTACGGATGCAAAATGGCGGTGAGGCGGGGATTCGAACCCCGGATGCAGCTTTTGACCGCATACTCCCTTAGCAGGGGAGCGCCTTCAGCCTCTCGGCCACCTCACCACACAACGCCTCTTTCGAGTGCTTCGAGTTACTCGTTAAGAGCTTCTCGTCGCTGCGTGGCGCATATATTACTTTCTGGGACTTATAAGTCAAACAATTTTCCAAAAGCTTTTATCGTTTGCACAAATCACACGCAATTCGCATGTAAAAGCCGCAAAGAGGGTGTTTTATAAGCGGATTTTGCAGGCATCTTCACAGAAAACCTTTGCAGAAATAGCGGCGTAAGGGCGAGTTTAGGGTAACGGAGTGGTTAAAAAGAGAGCGTTTGAAATTAAACGGTAACGTTGAGCAGGAAAAATGACAGGAGGGTTGCGTCTCGCCCGACAGCGAGACGCGACAATATCAGTAACTGGACTGCTGGGATTTTTCAGCCTGGATACGCTGGTAGATCTCTTCACGGTGGACAGATACTTCTTTAGGAGCGTTAACACCAATACGTACCTGGTTACCCTTTACCCCTAAAACTGTCACGGTGACCTCATCCCCAATCATGAGGGTCTCACCAACTCGACGAGTCAGAATCAGCATTCTTTGCTCCTTGAAAGATTAAAAGAGTCGGGTCTCTTGTATCCCGGCATTATCCATCATATAACGCCAAAAAGTAAGCGATGACAAACACGTAAAGTGTAAGCAGTCACGGCATCACATTCTGTTAAACGTAAGTTTAGCCGATATACACAAACTCAACCTGACTTTATCGTTATCGATAGCACAGTGAACAAGACGCCATAACGTTACCGCTATGGCGTCTGCTTGTGCTTTGTAGTTATTACAGTTTCGCGCTTACCCAGCTTTCAACGCTGGCCAAAGCTTGCGGAAGTGCCGCTGCATCCGTACCACCGGCTTGCGCCATGTCCGGACGACCGCCACCCTTGCCGCCCACCTGCTGAGCGACCATACCAATCAGTTCCCCTGCTTTAACGCGGTCGGTCACATCCTTAGAGACGCCCGCAATCAGAGAAACCTTACCTTCTGCCACTGTCGCCAGCACGATAACGGTAGAACCAAGCTGATTCTTGAGATCGTCGACCATAGTACGCAGCATCTTAGGCTCAACGCCCGCCAGATCGCTGACCAGCAGTTTGACGCCCTTAATGTCTACAGCCTTGCTGGAGAGGTTTGCACTCTCCTGCGCCGCAGCCTGCTCTTTCAGCTGCTGCAGCTCTTTTTCCAGCTGACGCGTGCGATCCAGCGCAACGCGCACTTTCTCGCCCAGGTTCTGGCTATCGCCTTTCAGCAGCTGCGCGATGTCGTGCAGCTGATCGCTCTGCGCATGCAGGCTGGCGATTGCGCCTTCACCGGTCACCGCTTCAATACGACGCACGCCTGCCGCCGTACCGGATTCGGAAACAATGCGGAACAGGCCGATGTCACCGGTGCGCGATGCGTGCGTACCGCCGCACAGCTCGGTAGAAAAGTCGCCCATGCTCAGCACGCGAACGCGGTCGTCATATTTCTCGCCAAACAGCGCCATCGCACCTTTTTTCTTCGCGTCCTCGAGCTCCATGATGTGGGTCTCGATTGGCAGGTTACGACGGATCTGCGCGTTCACCAGATCTTCCACCGCGCGGATTTCAGACGGTTTCATCGCTTCAAAGTGCGAGAAGTCGAAACGCAGCACTTTGTCGTTAACCAGAGAACCTTTCTGTGCAACGTGGGTACCGAGTACGTCGCGCAGGGCAGCGTGCATCAGGTGGGTTGCAGAGTGGTTCAGACGAATGCGCGCGCGGCGTGCTTCATCAACGTTAGCCTGTACGCCCTCGCCCACTTTCAGAGAACCGGAAACCAGTTTGCCCTGGTGACCAATCGCCTGACCGTATTTCTGGGTGTCGCTGACGCTAAAGCTAAAGCCGTTGCCTTTCAGTTCGCCCTTATCGCCAACCTGACCGCCGGACTCCGCGTAGAACGGCGTTTTGTCCAGAATGACAACCGCATCCTGGCCCGCGCTGATGCTGTCCACGGCTTTACCGTCAACAAACAGGGCGGTCACTTTGCCGGTCAGTTCCAGCGCGTCATAACCTTTGAATTCCGATGCGCTATCAACGCGGATCATCGCGTTATAGTCTGCGCCAAAACCGCTGGATTCACGCGCACGACGACGCTGCTCTTCCATCGCGGCTTCGAAGCCCGCTTCGTCAACTTTGATGTTGCGCTCGCGGCAAACGTCCGCCGTCAGGTCAACCGGGAAGCCGTAGGTGTCGTACAGGCGGAAAGCGGTTTCGCCATCCAGCGTGTCGCCCTTAAGTTTCGCCAGCTCTTCGTCCAGCAGCGCCAGACCGCGCTCAAGCGTACGCGCAAACTGCTCTTCTTCGGTTTTCAGAACCTGCTCTACCTGCGCCTGCTGGCGTTTCAGCTCATCACCGGCAGCACCCATCACGCCAATCAGTGGCCCAACGAGTTTATAGAAGAAGGTGTCCTTCGCGCCCAGCATGTTGCCGTGACGGATGGCACGACGAATGATACGACGCAGCACGTAGCCACGGTTTTCATTCGACGGGATTACGCCGTCGGCAATCAGGAACGCACAGGAACGAATGTGGTCCGCGATAACGCGCAGCGATTTGTTGTTCAGATCGGTCGCGCCGGTAACGTTCGCAACGGCTTTGATCAGGGTGCTGAACAGATCAATTTCGTAGTTGGAGTTAACGTGCTGCAGAACCGCTGCAATACGCTCCAGGCCCATACCGGTATCGACGGAAGGCTTCGGCAGCGGCTCCATCGTACCGTCGGCCTGACGGTTGAACTGCATGAACACGATGTTCCAGATCTCAATGTAGCGATCGCCGTCTTCTTCCGGGCTGCCCGGAGGCCCACCCCAGATGTGGTCGCCGTGATCGTAGAAGATCTCGGTGCACGGACCGCAAGGGCCGGTATCACCCATCTGCCAGAAGTTGTCAGACGCGTATGGCGCGCCTTTGTTATCACCGATGCGAATGATACGCTCGCGCGGGATCCCGACTTCTTTTTCCCAGATTTCGTAGGCTTCGTCATCGGTTTCATAGACGGTAACCCACAGACGCTCTTTTGGCAGGTTGAACCAGTTTTCACCGGTCAGCAGTTCCCACGCATATTGAATAGCATCGTGTTTGAAGTAGTCGCCGAAGCTGAAGTTACCCAGCATTTCGAAGAACGTATGGTGACGCGCGGTGTAACCGACGTTTTCCAGGTCGTTGTGTTTACCGCCCGCACGCACGCAACGCTGTGAGGTTGTGGCGCGGGAATAATTACGCTTGTCGAGACCAAGGAACACATCCTTGAACTGGTTCATCCCGGCGTTGGTAAACAGCAGAGTCGGATCGTTGTTCGGTACCAGGGAGCTGCTGGCAACAACCTGGTGTCCCTTACTATGGAAAAAATCGAGAAACGCCTGACGGATCTCAGCGGTGCTCTTGCTCATAATTATCCTGAAATCAAGCTAACGAAATGTCGTAGCCAGCCTGTATCGGTAAACCGTTGGACAGACCAGCTACTGGAAAAAGTGGGAATAAGATAAGTTTTCTTTAGTGGGAAGTAAAATCCCGCATGCGTTCAATCGGCAAAATTACGCCAGATATCCTGAATATCTTCCATCAGAAAGCCGCGGTAGAGCAAAAAGCGCTGGATTTTAACTTTTTCTGAAAACTCACGCGGCAGCGGTTCGCCGTATTTACGAATCGCCTGTTCTCTGGCCAGCTCGCACCAGTCAGTATCGCATTCGCGCATCGCTTTTTCGATGGACTCCCTGGCCACCCCTTTCTGGTTCAGCTCCTGCCGGATGCGCGCGGGCCCATATCCTTTACGGCCGCGGCTGGCGAGAAACCGTGAGGCAAAACGCTCGTCATCAAGATAACGATGCTCATAGCACCAGGCAATCACGCGGTCATAATCTTCCGCGGTGGCATCAATCTCTTCCGGCCCGTTTTTACTCATCACCGGAGCCGACAGTTTTCGCCGCAGCTCCTGTTCACTGTGGTCACGAACGGCCAGGATGCGCACCGCGCGGTCCAGTAAGCGCGCATACGCGGGTCTACGTGTTGTCGGTTCACTCATAAAAAACCTGCTGATTCAGAAATGCAAAAAGGGCCGCATCAGCAGCCCTTCATTTTTAAACGAAACAATTAAAAGTCTTCGTTAGTTTCTTCAGCATCCGCGGCATCCACCACGAAATCAGGTTTGGAGTCCTGGTTGTTCAGCAGAAGCTCACGCACCTTCTTCTCAATCTCTTTCGCTGCAGCCGGGTTCTCTTTCAGCCAGGAGATCGCGTTCGCTTTACCCTGACCAATCTTGTCACCGTTGTAGCTGTACCAGGCGCCCGCTTTTTCAATCAGCTTCTCTTTCACGCCCAGGTCAACCAGCTCGCCGAGGAAGTTGATCCCTTCGCCGTAGAGGATCTGGAACTCAGCCTGTTTGAACGGCGCAGCGATTTTGTTCTTCACAACTTTCACGCGGGTTTCGCTACCGACCACGTTCTCGCCCTCTTTCACCGCGCCGATACGGCGGATATCCAGACGGACAGAGGCGTAGAATTTCAGTGCGTTACCACCGGTAGTGGTTTCCGGGTTACCGAACATCACACCAATTTTCATACGGATCTGGTTGATGAAGATCAGCAGCGTGTTGGACTGCTTCAGGTTACCCGCCAGCTTACGCATCGCCTGGCTCATCATACGTGCCGCGAGGCCCATATGAGAGTCACCGATTTCACCTTCGATTTCGGCTTTTGGCGTCAGTGCGGCTACGGAGTCGACCACGATAACGTCAACGGCACCAGAACGCGCCAGCGCGTCACAAATTTCCAGCGCCTGCTCACCGGTGTCCGGCTGAGAACACAGCAGGTTGTCGATATCCACGCCCAGCTTGCGGGCATAAACAGGGTCCAGCGCGTGCTCGGCATCGATAAACGCACAGGTTTTACCTTCGCGCTGTGCCGCGGCAATCACCTGCAGCGTCAGGGTGGTTTTACCGGAGGACTCTGGCCCGTAGATTTCTACGATACGGCCCATAGGCAGACCGCCAGCGCCCAGCGCGATATCCAGAGAAAGCGAACCGGTGGAGATGGTTTCCACATCCATGGAACGGTCTTCACCCAGGCGCATGATGGAGCCTTTACCGAATTGCTTTTCGATCTGGCCCAGTGCTGCCGCCAACGCTTTCTGTTTGTTTTCGTCGATAGCCATTATTACTCCTGTCATGCCGGGAGAAGCGACTGTGCTTCACCGTGGATTTCTGTTCTGTTGGTGCAATTATACTGTATGGTCATACAGTATCAAGTGTTTTGTAGAAATTGTTGCCAGAGCGTTTTTAACGCATAAACGGTTGCCTGACGACGCACGCTTTCGCGATCGCCGCTGAAGCACTCCCGGCGGGTGATCCCTTCCCCTTTGGACGTGGCGAATCCAAACCAGACGGTGCCGACAGGCTTCACGTCGCTGCCGCCGTCCGGGCCCGCAATGCCGCTAATGGAAATGGCGTAATCTGCCCGCGCCTCTTTGAGCGCGCCAATGGCCATCTCGATCACCACCGGTTCGCTGACCGCGCCATGCTGTTCAAGCGTGGATTCACGCACGCCAATCATCTGAGCTTTAGCTTCGTTACTGTAGGTCACAAAACCGCGTTCAAACCAGGCGGAACTGCCGGCAATATCGGTAATCGCTTTCGCCACCCAGCCGCCGGTGCAGGATTCCGCGGTGGTGATTGTCGCGCCACGCTGCTTCAGCGCAAGGCCAACGATCTCGCTAAGCTGCATCAATTCATGGTCAGTCATTCTCGCTCCAGGCATCAGAAAAACGTGCTGCACAAGATAGCACTTTCTCGTCAGATGTGGGGATGGACTTCAGGTTTTACGAGGGGGCTTCAGAAAAAAGCCGGTACGGACGCACCGGCGGTAGAAAGGTTATTTCATGCTGTCGGCGAGAGTGTTCACATTGTGGCGAAACGCCTTAACGTAGGTGTCAGCCACCCCACCTTTTGCCGACAGCGCTTCGGGGTAAAGCTCGCCCCCGGGCTGTGCGCCCGTCGCCGACGCAATCTGTTTCACCAGACGCGGATCGAGCTGATTCTCCATGAACCAGGTTTTCACGCCGTCGGCTTTAATCTGATTGATAATCTCGGCGACCTGCGCCGCGCTGGCTTCGCTCTCAGACGACAGCCCCTGCGGCGCCATAAACGTCACGCCGTAAGCGCGGCTGAAATAGCCGAACGCGTCATGGCTGGTCAGCACTTTACGCTTCGCCGGCGGGATCTGGCTAAAGCGCGTTTTGGCCCAGTTATCCAGTTGCGTCAGCTGCGCGATATACGGCTTACCGGTAGCCTCGAGCGCCGCTTTATCTTGCGGATCGGCTTTCACCAGCCCGTTCAGAATATTTTGCGCATAGAGCGCCCCGTTCGCCGCGCTGTTCCACGCATGGGGATCGGTCACAGTCTTTCCATCTTCCTCAAGCATGTGGGTTTTCACCCCTGTTGAGGCGACAACCAGTTGCCCTTTGAACCCGGAGGCTTTCACCAGACGATCAAGCCAGCCTTCCAGCCCCAGGCCGTTCACCACCACCACATCAGCCTTGCTCAGGGCCGCGCTGTCTTTCGGCGACGGTTCGAAGGTATGCGGATCGCCGTCCGGCCCGACCAGCGTCGTCACGTTCACATGGTCGCCGCCCACCTCCTGCGTGATATCCCCCAGTATCGAAAAGCTGGTCACCACATTCAGCGTTTTCGCCATCACGCCGTGCGACATCATCCCCAGCGCGAGCGCCACTACAAATCCTGTACGTTTCATCGTTTCCCCTTGCGTTAAAAATACGCCCGCAGGCTGCCAGCGAGCCTGCTTCGCGTACCCAGTAAAATGGAAATAAAGAACAGCGCGCTGGCGGTGAGCACGATGGACGGCCCGGCCGGCAGACTCATCGCCCAGGAGAGGCTCAGCCCCAGCCATGCGCAGAAGATACCGCTGATACCCGCCATCAGGAGTAAGGCAGGTAACGTGCGCACCCAGCAGCGGGCTGCCACGGCCGGAAGCATCATCAGCCCGACGGCCATCAGCGTGCCGAGCACCTGAAAACCGGCCACCAGGTTAAGCACCAGCAGCGCCAGAAACAGTCCGTGCAGCAGGCCAGGCAGCCAGCGGGCGTTCACCTGCAGCCAGGCGGTATCAAACGCTTCTGTCACCAGCCCGCGATAAAAGAGCGCCAGCGTGATAAGGGTGAACATGCAAACGCCCGTGACGAACAGCGCGGCGTCGTTGTCCACGGCGAGGATGGAACCAAACAGCAGATGCAGCAGATCGACATTCGACCCGCGAAGCGACACCAGCGTGACCCCCAGCGCCAGCGAGCCGAGATAAAACCCGGCAAAGCTGGCATCTTCTTTCAGCGGCGTGCGTCGACTGACCAGACCGGCCAGCAGCGCCACGGTAATTCCCGCGATAAAACCGCCAATACTCATCGCCAGCAGCGACATACCGCTGAGCAAATACCCCACGGCGACACCCGGCAAAATGGCGTGAGAAAGGGCGTCGCCCATCAGGCTCATCCGACGCAGCTGAAGAAACACGCCGAGCGCGGTGGTGCTGACCGAGAGCGCCAGGCAAACCACCAGCGCGCGACGCATAAAGCCGTACTCAATGAACGGCTGAAAAAAGAGATGCCAGATCATGCCACCCTCACCCGCTCGGTTTTCCACTGGGGAACGTCAGCATCCAGCCGCAGCGTCTGCGGGAAATGGCGCGACACGCGCTCGCTGTCGTGCAGTACCGCGAGCAGCGTTTGCCCCTTCATATACATCTCCAGCATCAGATCCATCAGCACGCTGCAGGTAGCTTCATCGACTCCGGTAAAGGGTTCATCCAGCATCACCAGCGGCGCCTGCTGCACCAGGACGCGGGCAAACAGCATGCGCTGAAACTGACCGCCGGAGAGTTCATCGATGGTGGATGACGCCATGGACTCAAGCCCGACGCGCTCAAGCGCGCTGGCAATGCGCAGCCGCGTTTCGCGACGAAACCCGGAAAAAAGCGACATGCCCGGCCAGCAGCCCATGCTTACCACGTCCTGTACGGTCAGCGGAAACTGCGCCTCCAGCGCGTGACGCTGTGCCAGCCAGCCGATTACCGGCCGCTTACCCTGCCAGCGGAAGCCGCCGCTGACGGGAGGAATAAATCCCGCCAGCGTTTTCAGCAGCGTGGATTTCCCGCAGCCGTTAGCGCCGATAATGGCGGTCATGCTGCCGCGCTCAATCGTGCCCGAGAGGGGCCGCGTAACGGGCTGGCGTTCATATCCCGCGACCAGTTCATTCATCACAATCATGGCAATGCCACCGCCCAGCGCACGGCCAGCCCGATAAAGGCAACAAGCACCAGCGCCAGCAAAAGCCGAACCAGAGCAGACAGAGAAAAAAGGGACGTTGACATTCTGACACCGCATTAAATGTTATAACATAACAATAATGAAAGGCGGTGAAGATGTAAATGGCGGGTTTGAAAAGGGAGTGTGCCGAAATGTTTCTGCAGGAAATAGGTGCGCGCGGGTGCCCTCACCCCAGCCCTCTCCCACAGGGAGAGGGGGAATAAGATGACTTACTGACTAAACGGAGACGCCGCCGGCACGCGGGCCTGCGATACCGCCAGCCCCAGCTGCCATACGGCCATCGCATAGTGAGTGCTGTGGTTATAACGGGTGATGGTGTAGAAGTTCGGCATGCCGTACCAGTACTGATAGCCCGTCCCGACATCCAGACGCAACAGACTTACCTGATCGACATTGCCCAACGGCTGAGTCGGTGTTAAGCCCGCCGCCGTCAGCTGCGCAACGCTGTATTTGGTTTTGAAGCCGTTTTCCAGCCCAGGCGCCTGACCGTTCGCCTGCACCGCCACCTGGCCGCCCGGCGTCCAGCCGTGCGCTTTGAAGTAGTTCGCCACGCTGCCGATGGCATCTACCGGATCCCACAGGTTGATATGACCATCCCCGTTAAAGTCGACGGCATATTGCTTATAGGAGGACGGCATAAACTGGCCGTAGCCCATCGCGCCGGCAAACGACCCTTTCAGATCGAGTGGATCGTCCTGCTCGCTGCGCGCCATGAGCAGGAAGGTTTCCAGCTCGGAAGAGAAATACTCCGCGCGGCGCGGATAGTTAAAGGAGAGCGTCGCCAGCGCGTCCAGGATGCGGGTTTTACCCATCACGCGGCCCCAGCGGGTTTCCACGCCGATAATCCCGACGATGATTTCCGGCGGTACGCCGTACACCTGCCACGCGCGGTTGAGCGCATCTTCATACTGATTCCAGAACACCACGCCGTTTTGCACGTTGTCCGGGGTAATAAACTGTTTGCGGTAGCGCAGCCACGCGCCGTTCGGCCCGCTCGGCACCTGGGCCGTCGGCGCCTGCCTGTCCATCAGGCGCAGCACGTAGTCCAGACGCTTGGCCTGAGACAAAATTTCGTGCAGCTGCTGTCTGTCAAAGCCGTGCTTGCTCACCATTTTATCGATGAACTGCTCGGCCGCCGGGTTATTCGCGAAGTCGCCGCCCATCTGCATCATATTGTGCTGCGGCTCCAGCAGGAATCCTCCGGAAGGCGCGCCCGCCGTTTGCTGAACGGCTTCGGTCTTAGGTTTGCTACTACAGGCAGACAGCAGAATAAGCGCAGGCAACAGCGCTGCATAACGACGCTTGAACATGAGACATCCATTTAACGGGTTCGATAAGAACCCAGTATGGTAAAGCATCCGCAACACCTCAAGGAAGCGGTACGCGCCTCCCCCACGCAAATCCGCCCTTTTTTCCACCGAAAATCATTGACCCCATCAATAAACTTTCAAAATAATCCATTTTTCTTTCATTGTGAGATCTAATTAACACTTTAAAACCTTTCAAAGTGATTATTATTAGCCCCGCAAGACAAAAACAAAAAGCCCCACAGGAGAGAAGAATGATAGAAACCATCACCCACGGCGCCGAGTGGTTCATCGGGCTGTTTCAGAAAGGCGGAGAAGTGTTCACCGGCATGGTGACCGGGATCCTGCCCCTGCTGATCAGCCTGCTGGTGATCATGAACGCGCTGATTAACTTTATCGGCCAGCAGCGCATCGAACGCTTCGCCCAGCGCTGTGCCGGGAATCCGCTGTCCCGCTACCTGGTACTGCCGTTCATCGGCACCTTCGTGTTCTGCAACCCGATGACCTTAAGCCTCGGCCGCTTCATGCCGGAAAAGTACAAGCCGAGCTACTACGCCGCCGCCTCCTACAGCTGCCATTCCATGAACGGCCTGTTCCCGCACATTAACCCCGGCGAGCTGTTTGTCTATCTCGGGATCGCCAGCGGTCTCACCACCCTTGGCCTGCCGCTCGGCCCGCTGGCGGTGAGCTACCTGCTGGTTGGCCTGGTCACCAACTTCTTCCGCGGTTGGGTGACCGACCTCACCACCGCCATTTTTGAGAAAAAAATGGGCATCCAGCTTGAACAGAAAGTCCATCTTTCAGGAGCCACAGCATGAACCGGATCCGCATTGAGAAAGGCACGGGCGGCTGGGGCGGCCCGCTGGAGTTCGACGCCACCGAAGGCAAAAAGATCGTCTACATCACCGCAGGCACGCGCCCGGCGATCGTCGACAGGCTGCGCGAGCTGACCGGCTGGGAAGCGGTCGACGGCTTCAAGGAGGGCGAGCCGCCGGAAGCGGAAATCGGCGTGGCGGTGATCGACTGCGGCGGCACGCTGCGCTGCGGTATCTATCCGAAGCGCCGCATTCCGACAGTGAATATTCACTCCACCGGAAAATCCGGCCCGCTGGCACAGTACATCCTTGAGGACATTTATGTCTCAGGCGTGAAGGAGGACAACATCACTCTGGTGAATGGCACTGCCGCGCCGCAAAAAGCGGCCCCGCGCGAGTACGACACCAGCAAGAAAATCACCGAGCAGAGCGACGGCCTGCTGGCGAAGGTCGGGATGGGCATGGGGTCCGCCGTAGCGGTGCTGTTCCAGTCCGGGCGCGACACCATCGACACGGTGCTGAAAACCATCCTGCCGTTTATGGCATTCGTCTCGGCGCTGATCGGCATCATCATGGCGTCCGGCCTGGGCGACTGGATTGCCCACGGCCTCGCCCCGCTCGCGAGCCACCCGCTCGGGCTGGTGACGCTGGCGCTGATCTGCTCCTTCCCGCTGCTGTCGCCGTTCCTTGGCCCGGGCGCGGTGATCGCTCAGGTGATCGGTGTGCTGATTGGCGTGCAGATTGGTCTGGGGAACATTCCCCCGCACCTCGCCCTGCCCGCCCTGTTCGCCATTAACGCCCAGGCGGCGTGCGATTTCATCCCCGTAGGGCTGTCGCTGGCCGAAGCGCGCCAGGACACCGTGCGCGTGGGCGTGCCGTCGGTGCTGGTCAGTCGCTTCCTGACGGGCGCGCCGACGGTGCTGATTGCCTGGTTTGTCTCCGGCTTTATTTATCAATAAGAGGTTCCTGCGATGACCGTGATTTACCAGACCACCATTACCCGCATCGGCCAGAGCGCGGCGGATGCGCTGAGCGACCAGATGCTGATCACCTTCCGCGAAGGCGCCCCGGCGGATATCGAAGAGTTTTGCTTTATCCACTGTCACGGCGAGCTGAAGGGCGAGCTGAAGGCCGGGAGCCAGCTGGAGCTGGGCGAGGCGCGCTATGCCGTCACCGCCGTCGGCGACGTCGCCGAGCAAAACCTGCGCGAGCTGGGCCACATCACCCTGCGTTTCGACGGCCAGCCGCAGGCCGAATATCCCGGCACGGTTCACGTGGCGGGCCCGGTTCCGCAGGCTGTCACCCCAGGCTGCACGTTAAAATTTGTTGCGTAATTAAGGAGAAACACATGAGTCAGGTTGCCGTTGTCATTGGTGGAGGACAAACCTTAGGCGAGTTCCTCTGCCGTGGGCTTGCCGCAGAGGGCTACCGCGTGGCGGTAGTGGACATTCAGAGTGAAAAAGCCGCCCGCGTGGCGGACACCATTAACACCGAGTTTGGTGAAGGGATGGCGTACGGGTTTGGCGCCGACGCCACCAGCGAACAGAGCGTGATGGCGCTGGCCCGCGGCGTGGACGAGATTTTTGGGCGTACCGACCTGCTGGTCTACAGCGCGGGGATTGCGAAAGCGGCCTTTATCAGCGATTTCGAGCTGGGGGACTTTGACCGCTCGCTGCAGGTGAATCTGGTGGGCTATTTCCTCTGCGCCCGCGAGTTTTCCCGTCTGATGATCCGCGACGGCATTCAGGGGCGCATCATTCAGATCAACTCCAAATCGGGGAAAGTGGGCAGCAAGCATAACTCCGGCTACAGCGCGGCGAAGTTTGGCGGCGTGGGGCTGACGCAGTCTCTGGCGCTGGATCTGGCCGAGTACGGCATTACCGTGCACTCGCTGATGCTGGGCAACCTGCTGAAATCGCCGATGTTCCAGTCCCTGCTGCCGCAGTACGCCACCAAGCTCGGCATCAAGGCTGAGGAAGTGGAGCAGTACTACATCGATAAAGTGCCGCTGAAGCGCGGGTGCGATTATCAGGACGTGCTGAACATGCTGCTGTTTTACGCCAGCCCGAAAGCCTCGTACTGCACCGGGCAGTCGATTAACGTCACCGGCGGGCAGGTGATGTTCTGATCGAGCGGTTTGTTCCCCCTCACCCTAACCCTCTCCCCGGAGGGGAGAGGGGACGGTCAGGTGCAGCCTTTTCCCCCTCGCCCCTTTGGGGAGAGGGACGGGGTGAGGGGAAAAATAAGGAGCCAACATGGTAACAACACTTATCACCGTCGCCGCCCTCGCCTGGATTTGCCAGATGGCGTTTGGCGGCTGGCAGATCCACCAGTTTAACCGCGCGTTTGACGCGCTGTGTCAGAAAGGTCGCGTCGGGGTCGGGCGTTCCGGCGGACGCTTCAAACCGCGAGTCGTCGTCGCCGTTGCGCTGGATGAAAACAATCACGTCTGCGATTCCCTCATCATGCGCGGCATGACCGTCTTTGCCCGACCGGTGAAAATCCAGGCAATCAACGGCATTTCGCTGCAGGAATTACGGCCTGATGTGATCTTTCCCCATGATCCACTCTGTCAGAATGCACTATCATTAGCGCTTAATCTGAAACATGGATAATTTCGTTGTGAAAGCTATAGACTTGCGAAATTATCATTTCGCAACCTAAGGAACGAAGCGCCTATGAAACCTCGTCAGCGGCAGGCGGCCATTCTCGAGCATCTGCAAAAGCAGGGAAAATGCTCGGTAGAGGATCTGGCCCACTACTTTGACACCACCGGCACGACAATACGCAAGGACCTGGTATTGCTCGAAAACTCTGGCGCCGTCATTCGAACCTACGGCGGCGTGGTGCTCAATAAGGACGAAGCGGACCCGCCTATCGACCACAAAACGCTGATCAATACCCACCAGAAAGCGCTGATTGCCGAAGCCGCCGTCAAATTTATCCACGATGGCGATTCCATCATTCTGGATGCAGGCAGCACCGTCCTGCAGATGATCCCGCTGCTCAGCCGCTTTAACAACATCACGGTGATGACCAACAGCCTGCACATCGTCAACGCCCTGTCGGAGTTCGACAGCGAGCAGACCATCCTGATGCCCGGCGGCACCTTCCGCAAAAAATCGGCGTCGTTTCACGGCCAGCTTGCGGAGAATGCCTTCGACCACTTCAGCTTTGATAAACTCTTTATGGGCACCGACGGCATCGACCTGAACGCAGGCGTTACGACGTTCAACGAGGTGTTCAGCGTCAGTAAAGCGATGTGCAACGCCGCGCGGGAAGTGATTTTGATGGCCGACTCGTCGAAGTTTGGCCGCAAAAGCCCCAACATTGTCTGTAGCCTTGAAAGCGTTGATAAGCTGATTACCGACGCGGGTATCGACCCGGCGTTCAAGAAAGCGCTGGAAGAGAAAGGAATCGACGTGATCGTAACCGGAGAGAGAGATGAGTGATTTTCTGTTAGAAACGGGCCGCCAGACGCTGATGCTGGAACTGCAGGAAGCCAGCCGCCTGCCGGAACGTCTGGGCGAGGATTTCGTCCGCGCGGCCAACACCATTATCCACTGCGAAGGCAAAGTGATCGTGGCGGGCATCGGTAAATCCGGCCATATCGGCAAAAAGATTGCCGCGACGCTCGCCAGCACCGGCACCCCTGCGTTCTTCGTGCATCCGGCAGAGGCGCTGCACGGCGATCTGGGGATGATTGAAAGCCGCGACGTGATGCTGTTTATCTCCTACTCCGGTTCGGCCAAAGAGCTGGATCTGATTATTCCGCGCCTGCAGGAAAAATCGGTCGCCCTGCTGGCGATGACCGGAAAATCCCGCTCGCCGCTGGCGCTGGCCGCCAAGGCGACGCTGGATATTTCCGTTGAGCGTGAAGCCTGTCCGATGCACCTCGCCCCGACCTCCAGCACCGTTAACACCCTGATGATGGGCGACGCGCTGGCAATGGCGGTGATGCAGGCGCGCGGCTTTAACGAAGAAGATTTCGCCCGTTCGCATCCGGCGGGCGCGCTCGGCGCACGCCTGCTCAACAAGGTTCACCACCTGATGCGCACCGACGATGCCATTCCGCAGGTCAAGCTCGATACCAGCGTCATGGACGCGATGCTGGAGCTCAGCCGCACCGGCCTTGGGCTGGTTGCGGTGTGCGATGACGGCGGGAGCGTTAAGGGCGTGTTCACCGACGGCGACCTGCGCCGCTGGCTGGTGGGCGGCGGCAGGCTGGAAACCAAAGTGTCGGACGCCATGACCAAAGGCGGGCTGACGCTGAACGCCGAGAGCCGCGCCATTGAAGCCAAAGAGGTGCTGATGAAGCGCAAAATTACCGCCGCACCGGTGGTGGATGACGCCGGCAGGCTGTGCGGCGCCATCAACCTGCAGGATTTCTATCAGGCCGGGATTATCTAACCCTTCAGTCCCAGACGCTTCGCCAGCCTGTGCAGGTTGGCGACGTCCATCTCCAGCGCCCGCGCGCACGCCGCCCAGCTGCGGTTATTCTGCTCCAGCGCGCGGGTAATCCTCTGACGCTGAAACGCCTCCGTGGCTTCACGCAGATTTTCATTCGCTATCTCGGGTACTGCCTGGGCGACAGCCGGTGCGGTTTCATCCTGCAGCGCAAAATGCCGCGCGTGGAGCACCACTTCATTACCCGAACGCGTCGCCCGCGCCAGCACCACCGCGCGGTGGATCGCATGCTCCAGCTCGCGCACGTTGCCCGGCCAGCCGTAGCTCAGCAGATGCGACCTCGCACCCGGGCTCAGCACCACGCGGGAAAGCCCCATCCTGAGACGGCACTGCTCGCAGAAAAAGCCCGCCAGCAGCACCACGTCGTCCCCGCGCTCGCGCAGCGGCGGCACGGTAAGCGGGAACACGCTCAGGCGATGGAACAGGTCGGCGCGGAACTGCCCTGCCAGCACCGCTTCACGCAGGTCACGGTTGGTGGCCGCCAGCACGCGAACGTCCACTCTGTGGCTGCGGTCATCCCCCACGCGCTGGATGTCCCCGTACTGCAGCACGCGCAGCAGCTTGGCCTGCAGCGACAGGGAGAGCTCACCGATTTCGTCCAGAAACAGCGTGCCGTTATCGGCCATTTCGAACTTGCCGCTGCGGTTGCTGATGGCTCCGGTAAACGCCCCTTTTACGTGACCAAACAGCTCGCTTTCCGCCACGCTTTCCGGCAGCGCGGCGCAGTTGAGGTACACCAGCGGGTTCACCGCGCGCGGCGACGCTTCGTGAATGGACTTCGCCACCAGCTCCTTGCCGGTGCCGGTTTCCCCGAAGATCAGCACGTTCAAATCTGAGGCGGCGACAATCTCAATCTCTTTTTTGAGCTGCGCCATGCCCGGAGAGAGGCCGATCATCTCCGTGTGCGTCACCTGCTCAAACGCCGCCGGGCTGCCGGGAAGAATGTTCTGGCTCTCCAGCTGTTCAATCAGCAGGGCATTGTTCAGCGCCCCGGCGGCCAGGGCGGCAATCAGACGCAGCTCTTCGTCGCTAAAGGTGTCAAACTGGTCCAGCGACAGGCCGTCGAGGGTCAGTGCGCCGATCAGGTTTTGTCCGGCAAACAGCGGCAGGCCGATACAGGCATGCACCTTCAGGCTCTCCTGTCCGGGAATAAGCCCGTCGTACGGGTCGGGCAGATCGCTGTCCGCCGGAAAGCGCACCACGTCACCCGCGCGGGCGATAGTTTCCAGACGCGGATGGCCCTCAAGGGTAAAACGCCGTCCGAGCACATCCTTCGCCAGCCCGTCGATAGCCAGCGGAATAAACTGCCGCCCCTCGTAGCGCAGCAGCGCCGAGGCGTCGCACGCCAGCACGTGGCGCAGCGTGGAGATCAGCCGCTGAAAGCGGTCCTGATGGCCGATACCGGTCTGCAGTTCAATGGCGATCTTCGCCAGCACGTCTACGGAAAAGCTCATAGTGGCCTCGCTGTCATTTTGACAATTCATATTGTCATATTGACACTGATTTTGATAGTCATAATGACTACCCACTACGGATCATAAAAATATTAATTAAGTTAAATCAATAAATTAAAAACTGGCACGCAACTTGATATAGGCAAACCATCTTATTTGAAAATGCTGTATTACGTAGAGGTTGCTATGTCTATTCTTGTTAAAAATAACATTCATTGGGTGGGTCAACGTGACTGGGAAGTGCGCGATTTCCACGGGACGGAATACAAAACGCTGCGCGGAAGCAGCTACAACAGCTATCTCATCCGCGAAGGAAAAAACGTGCTGATCGATACCGTCGATCACAAGTTCAGCCGCGAGTTCGTGCAGAACCTGCGCAGTGAAATCGACCTGGACGACATCGACTACATCATCATCAACCACGCGGAAGAGGACCACGCCGGCGCGCTGACCGAGCTGATGTCCTACATTCCGAACACGCCGATCTACTGCACCACCAACGCCATCGACTCGATCAACGGCCACCACCACCATCCGGAGTGGAATTTCCACACCGTGAAAACCGGCGACGCGCTGGATATCGGCAACGGCAAGCAGCTGATCTTCGTGGAAACCCCGATGCTGCACTGGCCGGACAGCATGATGACCTACATGACCGGCGACGCGGTGCTGTTCAGCAACGACGCCTTCGGCCAGCACTACTGCGACGAGCGCCTGTTCAACGACGAAGTGGACCAGACCGAGCTGTTCGAGCAGTGCCAGCGCTACTACGCCAACATCCTGACGCCATTCAGCCGCCTGGTGACGCCGAAAATCACCGAGATCCTCGGCTTTAACCTGCCGGTGGATATGATTGCCACCTCCCACGGCGTGGTGTGGCGTGAAAATCCCACCCAGATTGTGGAGCTCTACCTGAAATGGGCGGCGGACTATCAGGAAGACCGCATCACTATTTTCTACGACACCATGTCCAACAACACCCGCATGATGGCGGACGCCATTGCCCAGGGCATCAACGAAGTGGACCCCAACGTGGCGGTGAAAATCTTCAACGTGGCGCGCAGCGATAAGAATGAGGTTTTGACCAACGTGTTCCGCTCTAAGGGCGTGCTGGTGGGCACCTCCACCATGAACAACGTGATGATGCCGAAAATTGCCGGTCTGGTAGAAGAGATGACCGGCCTGCGTTTTCGCAACAAGCGCGCCAGCGCCTTTGGCTCCCACGGCTGGAGCGGCGGCGCGGTAGACCGTCTCTCCACCCGTTTACAGGATGCGGGCTTTGAAATGTCCCTCAGCCTGAAGGCGAAATGGCGCCCGGATATCGACGCCCTGGAGATCTGCCGCCAGCACGGTCGCGACATTGCCCGTCAGTGGGCGCTCGCACCGCTTCCGCAAGCTGCCGAACCGACCGCACAGCAGGAAACCTGCGCCTGCGCCGCCGCGGCAGCCGCCGATCCCGGACCGCGCATGCAGTGCAGCGTCTGCCAGTGGATTTACGATCCTGAACTGGGCGAGCCGCTGCAGGACGTTGCGCCAGGTACACCCTGGAGTGACGTGCCGGACAATTTCCTCTGCCCGGAATGTTCCCTCGGGAAAGACGTCTTTGACGAACTGGGTACGGAGGCAAAATGAACAACGGTATCGTCATCATCGGCTCGGGCTTTGCCGCCCGCCAGCTGGTGAAAAACATCCGCAAGCAGGACGCCAGCGTGCCGCTGACGGTGATCGCCGCCGACAGCATGGACGAGTATAACAAGCCCGATCTGAGCCACGTCATTAGCCAGAATCAGCGCGCCGAGGACCTCACCCGCCAGACGGCGGGTGAGTTCGCGGAACAGTTTAACCTGCGTCTGTTTCCCTACACCTGGGTCACCGACATCGACGCCGCCGCCCACGTGGTAAAAGCTAAAGAGAAAACCTGGCAGTACGACAGGCTGGTGCTGGCCACGGGTGCCTCTGCGTTTGTGCCGCCGATTGAGGGCCGCGAGCTGACGATCACCCTCAACAGCCAGCAGGAGTATCAGGCCAGCGAAACGGCGCTTCGCGACGCGCAGCGGGTAATGATTGTTGGTGGCGGGCTGATAGGCACCGAGCTGGCGATGGATTTCTGCCGGGCGGGTAAATCCGTGACTCTGGTCGACCATGCGGCGAGCATTCTGTCGTCGCTGATGCCGGCAGAAATAAGCAGTCGCTTACAGCATCGCCTGACCGACATGGGGGTGCATCTGCTGTTGAAATCGCAGCTGCAAAGCCTGAGCAAAACCGAAGGCGGCATTCGTGCCACGCTCGACCGCAGCCGCAGCGTTGAGGTGGATGTGGTAATCGCTGCAACGGGCCTGCGCCCGGAAACCGCGCTGGCGCATCGCGCAGGCGCCGAAATACAGCGTGGCGTGAAGGTAAATAGCTACCTGCAAACCACGCAACCTGATATTTACGCGTTAGGTGACTGCGCTGAAATTAACGGTCATGTGCTGCCTTTTTTACAGCCAATTCAATTAAGCGCGATGTATCTGGCGAAAAACCTGCTCGGCGGCAGCGCGCCGCTGAAATTACCCGCCATGCTGATTAAAGTCAAAACGCCGGAATTACCGCTGCATCTTGCCGGTGAAACGCAGCGTCAGGATCTGAACTGGCAAATTACCCTCGAACCGCAGGGAATGGTCGCGCGCGGCGCGGATAACGAGGGTCAGATTCGCGCTTTTGTGATTAGTGAAGACCGGATGAAGGAGGCTTTCGCACTGCTGAAACTGTTACCTGCTTAACCCTCGTTTTGCCGGGTAGCGCTTCGTTTACCCGGCCAACAGCAAGTCTACGCTGTCTTAATCTTTGGATTTTATTATTCACCGCCCCGATATTCCGGGGCTTTTTTTTACGTATTCTATTCATCAAATAAATGCAAAGTAGATATATCATCGCTATCAATCCCTTATTTATTATTTTCGTAAATACTTTAATCTGAAACAGATTAAAAACATCATCCAGCTTTATTATTGTCAGCCGACTCAGTCTGAAAAGACATCATCAGCAGGAGGCGAATCATGGCGAATTTTTATAAATAACTCAATTATCTTTCTCGTTATTTCACATAAGCGAAGAATGCGGAATATATTTATTCCGCAAAAGTTCTACATTTTCAGCATCTTTTTTATCGGTATGCCGCTATGCGCCAGCCATTGAGGAAGTCGCGGAGGTTGCGCCGTGCAGGAGCCGGTTCAGGAACGTACCACCAGCGCGTCGTAGCCACGCCAGCGGTAGTTGACCATGGAGATCAGCCAGCATGCGACAAACAGCCCAACCACCACAAACCCGGCGTTGCCCAGATTGTCGTTTACCGTGCCAATCAGATCCCACACGCCGCCGCTGAGGGCAAATTTGTCCATCAGCAGACCCAGCGCTTCCAGCCCGCCGATAAACAGCGCCACCACCACGGAGGTGCCGGTGATGGTCATGTTGTAGTAGAGCTTGCGCTGCGGCTTGTTGAACGCCCAACCGTAGGCACCGACCATCAACAGGTTATCGAGAGTATCCACCAGCGCCATGCCGCTGGCGAAGAGCGCCGGGAAGACCATGATTGACCACACCGACATCCCGCTTGACGCGCTGGCGGCAGAGATCCCCAGCACGCCAATCTCGGTGGCCGTGTCAAAGCCGAGGCCAAACAGGAAACCGACCAGGTACATCTGCCAGCTTTTATTCACCAGGCGGAAGGTTTTGCTAAACAGCCAGTTCATGACGCCGCCCTGGGCAGGGAGCGTGATGTCGCCCTGCACGGGCCTGCCCTGTTTCAGCGCCTGAAAACTGCGCCAGACGCCGCGCAGGATCACCATGTTCACCAGCGCCATCGCCAGCAGGAAGGTGGCTGAAACGGCGGTGCCAATCAGGCTGCCGGTTTCGTGGAACCATTCCATGTTTTTCTGAAACGCCGTCGCGGTCGCGGCGATAGCAATAGAGGCCAGCACCACGATGGTGGAGTGCCCCAGCGAGAACCACGCCCCCACGCCGGAAGGACGTTTGCCCTGCTGCATCATCTTACGCGTCACGGTATCAATCGCCGCGATGTGGTCAGCGTCCACCGCGTGACGCAGCCCGTAGCACCACGCCAGCAGGCTGGCGGCCATCAGCGCCGTGCTGCCGCTAAAAGCGTGCCATGCCCATCCCCAGGCCAGCAGGTTTGCCATTACCAGAGCCAGCAGCAGAAGCGCGGCGCGAGGTTCATTGTGTAAGAGTCGTAACATTTTAAGTCCTTTGTGAACATGACCGGGCAGCGGCGATCGCCGCCTGCCCGAAGGAGATCGCTCCGTCACCTGCGGGCAGGCGCGAAGGAAAAAGAAGCGTAAAGTCAGAAAGATAATGACGCAGGCGCGCGCGCAGCAGACGGTTGTGCAGCACGCCGCCGCTGAGACAGATTGTCGACAGCGACAGGCGTCGGGCATGGCGCGCGGCGAGTTCCGCCAGCCCTTTTGCCAGCGCGTCGTGAAACGCCCACGCGCGCTGGCAGGATTCCGCCTGCCAGCTCAGCCACTGCTGCCAGAACTGCGCGAGGTTATCCACGTCCAGCGTCACCGGATGGTCGACGCCCGCGCACTGCAAGGCCAGCGCTTCCAGCCGGCAGGCCGCTTCACCTTCCCAGGATTGGGTTTCGATGCCCAGCGCGCAGGCGACCGCATCAAACAGGCGACCACAGGACGAGGCCTGCGGCGCGTTGATGCCGCGCCGGATCGCCGTTGCCAGCAGCGGCCAGTTTTCACGCTGAACCGCGCGCGTTTCCGGGTACTGCTGCCAGTCAGGGACAAACGCCAGGCAGTGGGCGAGTAAATTACGCCACGGCTGCCGCGCCGCCAGATCGCCCCCCGGCAGCGCAACGGCAGGCAGCCCGTCCAGACGCTCGCACGCGAGATAGTTCACCCGCAGGCACTCCCCGCCCCAGAGCGCGCCGTCCTCGCCCATGCCGATCCCGTCCAGCGTCAGGGCAATCGCGTCTCCGCCGTCGAGCGGCCAGCCGTTCTCCGCCAGGCACGCCGCCGCGTGGGCGTGATGGTGCAGTACGGTTTCGACCGGCAGCCCCTGCGCCTGCGCCCACCGTTGTGTGTGATAGCCCGGATGGGCGTCACACACCACGCGATCCGGCTGAAAGGCGTAAATTTTCTGCATCAGCGATAGCGCGCCGCGCCACTGCGCTTCGACACCCTCGTCACCGAGATCGCCAAAATGCTGGCTCAGCACCGCCTGGCTGCCACGCACCAGGCAGAAGGTGTTTTTCATCTCCGCGCCGGTGCATAACATGGCGGGGATATGCTCAAAACCCGCAGGCAGCGCGACGGCATCGGGCACAAAACCGCGCGCGCGGCGAAGCATCGCGCCGTCGCGATCCACCACCGAATCGTCCATCCGCTGCAGGATATCGCGGTTGTGAAGCAGGAAGCCGTCCGCGACGTCGCCGAGTTCATCCAGCGCCTGCTGGTTGGTCATGGCAGGCGGTCTGCCGCTGAGGTTGCCGGAAGTCATCACCAGCGGGCGCCGGCAGTCCATCATCAGCAGGTGTTGCAGCGGATTAGCGGGAAGCATGATGCCAATACAATCGAGCCCGGGTGCAATCCCTTCGGGAAATCCGGGAAGCGAGGCTTTTGGGGTCAGCACAATCGGCGCTGCGGAGGAGCGTAACAGCGTCTGGATCGCCTCCGGCACGCCGTCCGCATTCGGGATCATCACCGCCAGCGGCTTCGCGGGACGCTGCTTGCGTGCCCGAAGCGTCGCGACCGCCTGCGGATTACGCGCATCGCAGACGAGATGAAAACCGCCCAGCCCTTTGACCGCGACTATGCCGCCGCTTTTCAGCATCGCCACCGCCGCGCTCAGCGCAGCCTCACGGGCAGCGGTGATGTCGCCCGCACGCCATTCCAGCGCGGGCCCACAGTCCGGGCAGGCTACCGGCTGAGCGTGAAAACGTCTGTCAGCCGGGTTACGGTATTCCGTCTCACACGGCACGCAGAGGGGAAATGCGGCCATTGACGTGGCCGGACGGTCATAGGGCATCGCGCGGATAATGGTAAACCGCGGCCCGCAGTGCGTGCAGTTGATGAACGGATAGCGATAGCGGCGCTCGCCGGGGTCGCGCATTTCAGCCAGGCACGCCGGGCAGGTCGCGGCGTCGGGGACGATCTGCGTGTCCATCGCCCCGCCCGCGCTGTGACGGATGGTAAAGTCCTCCGGCACCTGCGCCCACGTAAACGGATGCGTTTCAACGTGGTCAATGCGTGCCAGCGGTGGGCAGTCCTGATGCAGCCTCGCGGTAAAGGCCCCCCCATTACCCGCGAGGCGCACCAGCACGCCCTCTCCATCATTGCAGACGTCACCGGTCAACTGAAGCGCCTGCGCCAGCTGCCAGACGAAGGGACGAAACCCCACGCCCTGCACTTTACCGCGCACGCGCAGCTGTACGCCGTTACTGCACATACGGTTCAGAACAGCAGCGATGACGACGTGTCGAATGCCGCACGACGGCGCTTTTCGGCGCTCATCTGCTCAAGCTTCTCGCGATCCACGCAGACCAGCGCATGCGTCGGGCAGGCTTCCATGCAGGCCGGACCGGCGTCGCGGTGATAGCAAAGATCGCATTTGTTGGCTTCGGCTTTCTCCGCACGTACGCTCAGACCCATGCCGCTGTTGCGTACCACCGGACGAACAACCACCTCCATCGCGCCGTACGGGCAGGCGACCACGCAGGTTTTGCAGCCAATGCAGCGCTCCTGCATGACGTGCACAAAGCCTTTCTCGCGTTTAATTGCCCCGTTTGGGCAGACGTTCGCGCACGGTGCGTCTTCGCACTGGCGACAGATAGCGGCGGTGGAAATATTCACGCCTTTGATGACGTGGATGCGCGGCAGGAAGGTGTCAGGGGTGAGCGACGCGCAGTCCTGCTCCGCCTGATGGGAAACCACGCACGCCACTTCACAGGTACGGCAACCAATACACTTACTGGCATCGGCCATAATAAAACGGTTCATCTGCTTCTCCAGCATTACAGTTATGCGCGGAGATATTCATAAACCGTGCCAATAATTAACCTGTTGATTTTAGATGAATTTAAAAATCACGATGGTGCTGTCATCGTCACTTATGACGATGACAGCTGTCGACATCAGCGGTGCGGGCCGTCAATAACGGAGTCGCGCAGGACAAGCTCGCCGGAGAAGGTTTGCTGATACTTAAACTCACCGCCGTCGAGCATGAAGATCAGGCGGCTGATGGTCTCTTTGATCATCTCCGTCACCGGAATACGCACGCTGGAGAGCGACGGCACGATGTAAGGCGCGATGGCCACGTCGTCGAAACCGATCACCGACACCGCGTCCGGTGCGGCCACGCCGCTGTCGTGGAGCTGCTTCATGGCGCCGATCGCCATGTCGTCATTACTCGCCACCAGCGCCGTAAAGCGTTCACCGCGAGCAAGCAGTTCGGCAACCGCCGCCGCGCCGCTGGCGGGGTTCCACTTTCCCTGCGCAATCAGCCCCTCGCGCAGCGGAATACCGTGCTGCGCCAGCGCGTCTTTGTAGCCGGAGAGACGTTCAACCCCGGTGGGAGAATCCAGCGAGCCGGTGATAAACGCGATCTCCCGGTGCCCTTTCGCAATCAGCTGCGACACCGCCTCCTGGCTGGAGGCTTTATGATCTGACCAGACGCAGTGGCTGCTGTTTTTCCGCAGGCGGCGGTTGAGCACCATAATCGGCTGCTCGCACTTCTCGACGATCTCATCCATCTCTTCCACGCTCAGGAAACGCGGATAGATAATCACCGCGTCGCAGCGCATATCGAGCAGGTACTGGATCGCCTCGCGCTCTTCATCCGCGCTGTGCTTGCCGTCCGCGAGGATCAGCTGCCGCCCCTTTTCTTCCGTCATGCGCGCGGCGTGAAACAGCAGTTCGCTAAAGTAGACGCCGTGATAGAGGGTGTTCGTCACCACCAGTCCCAGCGTCTGGGTACGTTTGGTTGCCAGGTTTCGCGCCAGCAAATTCGGGCGATAGCCGCTCTCTTCAATGGCCTGAAACACCCGGTCTTTGGTCTCCTGGCTGACGTAGCCATTTCCCGACAGCACCCGGGACACCGTGGCTTTCGAAACGCCTGCCCGCTTCGCCACTTCAAGCATCGTGGTCATAGTGTTATTCCGTCTGAATCTGATGGAGCGCAGTGTACTGCACTGCAAAAAAATTGTCGCAGCGGTGAAATCACGCTTTCGATACCTCATTGCGATCTGCATCACGAAACGAAAAAATGGTCAAAAAGCGATCTTGTTTCATTCACAGAAACTCATGATGATTATGTGGAACCGGTTTCCTACATGTCTCACAACAATAACAGGATCACATCCGATGGCCAAAAATTACGCTGCGCTGGCGAACGACGTTATCAGCGCGCTGGGCGGCAAAGAGAACATCGTCGCCGTCACCCACTGCATGACGCGTCTGCGTTTCGTACTGAAAGACGAAAGCCTGACCGACGCTGCGCGACTGAAAAGCATCAGCGGCGTGCTCGGCGTGGTGCGCAACGACAACCAGTGCCAGGTCATTATTGGCAATACGGTTTCACAGGCGTACCGCGAAGTGGTGAGCCTGCTGCCCACGGACCTGCAGCCCGCAGTGCCGGAAGGTCCGCAGAAGATGACCTTACGCCGCATTGGCGCCGGGATCCTCGACGCGCTGATCGGCACCATGTCCCCGCTGATCCCGGCGATCATCGGCGGCTCGATGGTCAAGCTGCTGGCGATGATCCTCGAGATGACCGGCGTGCTGCCAAAAGGCGCGCCGACGCTCACAATTCTGACCGTCATCGGCGACGGCGCCTTCTTCTTCCTGCCGCTGATGGTGGCGGCCTCGGCGGCGGTGAAGTTCAAAACCAACATGTCGCTGGCCATCGCCATCGCGGGCGTGCTGGTGCACCCGAGCTTTATCGAGCTGATGGCGAAAGCCGCGCAGGGCGAGCACGTTGAGTTCGCCTTTATTCCGGTGACGGCGGTGAAATACACCTACACCGTCATCCCGGCGCTGGTGATGACCTGGTGCCTGTCGTATATCGAACGCTGGGTGGATCGCATTACCCCGGCGGTGACGAAAAACTTCCTCAAGCCGATGCTGATCGTGCTGATTGCCGCCCCGCTCGCCATCGTGCTGATTGGCCCGCTGGGGATCTGGATCGGTAGCGCCATCTCCGCGCTGGTCTACACCATTCACGGCTACCTGGGCTGGCTCTCCGTCGCCATCATGGGCGCGCTCTGGCCGCTGCTGGTGATGACCGGGATGCATCGCGTGTTTACGCCGACCATCATTCAGACCATTGCCGAAACGGGCAAGGAAGGGATGGTGATGCCGTCGGAAATCGGCGCCAACCTGTCGCTCGGCGGCTCGTCGCTGGCGGTGGCGTGGAAAACCAAAAACCCGGAGCTGCGCCAGACGGCGCTGGCGGCAGCGGCCTCCGCCATTATGGCGGGGATCTCTGAACCGGCCCTGTACGGCGTGGCGGTGCGTCTGAAACGTCCGCTGATTGCGAGCCTGATAAGCGGCTTTATCTGCGGGGCGGTCGCCGGCATGGCCGGACTTGCCAGCCATTCGATGGCGGCACCGGGGCTGTTCACCAGCGTGCAGTTCTTTGACCCGGCCAACCCGATGACCATCGTCTGGGTGTTCGGCGTGATGGGGCTGGCAGTGGTGCTGTCGTTTGTTCTGACCCTGCTTTTAGGGTTTGAGGATATCCCGGTCGAAGATGAGGCTGAAAAAGCGCGCGCCCTGCAGACCGCACCGGTACAGAACAACGCAGCAAAAGCATAAATTGAAAGCGAGGTAAGAATGTCTGTTTTTCCACAAGGATTTTTATGGGGCGGCGCGCTTGCCGCCAACCAGAGTGAAGGTGCTTACCGTGAAGGCGGCAAAGGATTGACGACGGTCGATATGATCCCCCACGGCGCGAATCGCCTGGCGGTGAAGCTCGGTAAGGAAAAGCGTTTTTCGCTGCGTGACGACGAGTTCTACCCGAGCCACGAAGCGATTGATTTTTACCATCGCTATAAAGAAGACATCGCCCTGATGGCGGAGATGGGCTTTACGGTGTTCCGCACCTCCATTGCCTGGAGCCGCCTCTACCCGAACGGCGACGAACCGCTGCCGAACAAAGAGGGCATTGCCTTCTATCGCGCGGTGTTCGAGGAGTGCAAAAAGTACAACATTGAGCCGCTGGTGACGCTCTGCCACTTCGACGTGCCTATGCACCTGGTGACGGAATACGGCTCCTGGCGCAACCGTAAGATGGTCGATTTCTTTGCCCGCTACGCCCGCACCTGCTTTGAAGAATTTAACGGGCTGGTGAAATACTGGCTGACCTTCAACGAAATCAACATCATGCTGCACAGCCCGTTCTCCGGCGCGGGGCTGGTGTTTGAGGAAGGTGAAAACGAAGACCAGGTGAAATACCAGGCCGCGCACCACGAGCTGGTGGCAAGCGCGCTGGCGACCAAAATCGCCCACGAGGTGAACCCGGAAAACCAGGTGGGCTGCATGCTGGCGGGCGGAAATTTCTATCCGTACTCCTGCAAGCCGGAAGACGTGTGGATGGCGCTGGAGAAAGACCGCGAGAACCTGTTCTTTATCGACGTGCAGGCGCGCGGCAGCTACCCGGCCTACTCCGCACGCGTGTTCCGCGAGAAAGGCGTGGTGATAGTGAAAGATCCGGGCGACGACGAGCTGTTAAAAAACACCGTCGACTTTGTCTCGTTCAGCTATTACGCCTCGCGCTGCGCGTCGGCGGATATGAACGCGGGCAACACCAGCGCGGCGAACATCGTGAAGTCCCTGCGTAACCCGCATATTCAGGTGAGCGAATGGGGCTGGGGCATCGACCCGCTCGGCCTGCGCATCACCATGAACATGATGTACGACCGCTACCAGAAGCCGCTGTTCCTGGTGGAAAACGGCCTCGGGGCGAAAGACGTTATTGATGAAAACGGCGAGATCAACGACGACTACCGCATCAGCTACCTGCGCGAGCACATCCGCGCGATGGGCGACGCGATTGAGGACGGCGTGCCGCTGATGGGCTACACCACCTGGGGCTGCATCGACCTGGTGGCCGCCTCAACGGGCGAGATGAGCAAGCGCTACGGTTTTGTGTACGTTGACCGCGACGACGCCGGAAACGGCACGCTGGACAGAAAACGCAAGAAATCGTTCTGGTGGTATAAGAAGGTGATTGCGAGTAACGGGGCGGATCTCGAGTAGCCTGTCCTTACCCCTCACCCTAACCCTCTCCCCATAGGGGAGAGGGAACCGTTTGGTGCGGTTTTCACCCTCTTTACTCCGGGAATAAAGGACTGCTCGGCGCGGTTTTCACCCTCTCCCCTCTGGGGAGAGGGCCGGGGTGAGGGGTTCAAACCCTCCATCCCCAACCCACTCCGCAAGCCGTGAATAGACCCGTTCCACCGCCTCCTTCACCGGCGGCGTCATCGGGTAATAAAATCCAACGATGTCCGGCTGAATCCCCAAAAACAGCACCTCGCCCACGTCGTCTTTAATCTGATCGACCAGGTAGTTCAGCGGCATATTGTGGGTGGTCATCATAAACATCTCGGCGATGTCGTCCGGATCAATCAGGCGGATCTCGCCGGGGTTGAGCCCCATATCGGTGGCATCGACGATTAACAGCTTCTCCGGGCGCAGCTCGCGGATGGCGACCACGTCGTTTTCCGGCGCGCTGCCGCCGTCAATCACCACCCAATTGCCCTGCGGATTCGCGGCGCACATCTCTGCCAGCAGCGGGCCCGCGCCGTCGTCGCCCATCATGCTGTTGCCGACACACAGTAAAACGTCAGTCACGTAATCTCCTCACCATCAGGTAGATGGCGCTCTCCTGGTGAATATCGTGCAGCATGCCGAGCAGCGTTTTGCTCCACGACTGCTGCTCGGGGGGTTGCCTGGCGAGCGCCGCGTCAAAGGCGTTGGCGAGCATTGCAATGTGGTTGGCGTCGATGACGATCTCGCCGTACTTTGGCACGCCCTCCATTTTGCGCCGCGCCGTGCTGCCCTCCTCCAGCGTGGCGATCCACGCCAGGTACTCGGGCCACGGGCAGCTCAGCGCCGCCTCCAGGCAGTCAATCACCCCGAGGTGATGCCCAATCGCCAGGCTGTAATAGACCACCTGCTGCGCCGCGTCGGGCGTGGCATCGTTCTCATCAATAAACTTACGGCTCAGCTGGCTGAACACCACCGTTTCACTCATCGGATACGCGCCTCATCCACGATGCTGTTCAGGTTTGCCACGATCTCATTGAGACGCGGATCGTTTTCCGCCTCCAGCCAGCGCGCCACCTGATGGTCGCCCTGGCTCAGCAGGCGCAGATAATCATCGGCAATCTGGCGGCCATAGCGATAGCCCGCCAGCCTGCGCGCCGTGCGGTCAATCTTCACCCGCAGCGGCTGAACCATGTCCGGGTGCAGGATGGCCGCAGGCCGGTTGTCCAGCTCGCCCGGCTCGCGCGCGTGGATTTTCTGCTCCAGCAGGCCAAGCGCCATGGCAAAGCCGTACAGCGTCGCGGCGGGCGTCGGCGGGCAGCCCGGAATGTAGACGTCCACCGGCACGATTTTGTCGGTCCCGCCCCAGACGCAGTAGAGGTCGTGGAAGATGCCGCCGCTGTTGCCGCAGGCCCCGTACGAGATGCAGATTTTCGGGTCCGGCGCGGACTGCCAGGCGCGCAGCGCCGGCGAGCGCATGGCGCGGGTGACGGCCCCGGTAAACAGCAGGATGTCCGCATGACGCGGGGACGGCACCACTTTGATGCCGAAGCGCTCGGCGTCAAACAGCGGCGACAGCGTGGCGAAGATCTCAATCTCGCAGCCGTTGCAGCCGCCGCAGTCCACGCGGTAGACGTAGGCCGAGCGTTTGATTTTTTTCAACAGCGATGCCTTCATGCTGGCGATGGACTCCTCCACCGTCATCGGCACCGGAATGCCGTTAGCGTCGCGCGGGCCGAGTAAATTTTCCATCAGCTGGCCTCTCTCATATGGCGGGTGATATCAATGCGGTCGGACGGCAGCAGGCACTTCTGACGCTTGCACTCCGGGCAGGTTTCAAAGCTTTCGCGGTGGTGCTCCGCGCGGGCGTCACCGTTGTGCTGCAGCAGCGCGATGGCGTAGTCGATCTCTTTTTGCACGGCGAACGGGCGCCTGCAGACGCGGCAGCTGCACAGGTCAAAGCGCGACTGCTGCAGAAAATCCTCCTTCTTCCACACCGCCAGCTCGAATTCCTGCGACAGGCGAATGGCGACCGTCGGGCAGACCTCCTCGCAGCGGCCGCAGAAGATGCAGCGCCCGAGGTTAAACTGCCAGGCCAGCTCGCCGGTTTTGAGATCCGTTTCCACCGTTAAGGCGTTCGACGGACAGGCGTTGACGCAGGCCGCGCAGCCGATGCACTGCTGCGGGTTGTGCTCCGGCTTGCCGCGAAAATTTTTATCCACCGGCATCGGCTCCAGCGGATAGCGGCTGGTCTGAGTGCCGGTTTTGATTACTTTTTTGATAAAGGTAAACATGGCGAGTCCTTATTTCAGCGGCGAGTTTTTACGCTCGATGCTGTAGCGCTCAAGCTCTTTGTACGGCACCACCTGGCTTTTCTTCTTGCGCACGTCCACCACGGTCATGCGGTCGGTGCACGAGTAGCACGGGTCGAGGCTGCCGATGATCAGCGGCGCGTCGGATACGGTGTTACCGCGCAGCATATAGCGCAGGGTTGGCCAGTTGGCGTAGGTGGCCGCGCGGCAGCGCCAGCGGTAGAGCTTCTGGTTGTCGCCGGTCATGCTCCAGTGGATGTCGTCCCCGCGCGGCGCTTCGGCAAAGCCGAGGGCAAAACGGTTCGGAATGTAGGTGAAGCCTTCCACCATCAGCGGGCCGCCCGGCAGGTTATCGAGGCCGTAGTCGATCATGTTCAGGGCGGTGAACACCTCGTTGATGCGCACCTTGAGGCGCGAGATGACGTCGCAGCCCTGCTCGCTGTGCACGGTCATCGGCAGCAGGCCGTAGCCGACGAACGGGTGATCGGCACGCGTGTCGCGGGCGTGGCCGCTGGCGCGCACCATCGGGCCGACGTTGCTGAAGTCGCGGGCGATTTCCGGATCAAGACGGCCGATGCCGACGGTGCGCTGCTCGATGTTTGGCGTGCTGAGCAGCATGTCCACCAGCTCCTGCACGTCGCGGCGCATCTGCTGCGCCAGCTGGCGGGTCTGGATCATGTCGTCCTTCAGCAGGTCGCGGCGGATCCCGCCGATCAGGTTCAGGCCGTAGGTTTTACGCGCCCCGGTGAGGATCTCCGCCATCTTCATTGACGCCTCGCGCACGCGGAAGAACTGCATAAACCCGGAGTCAAAGCCGACGAAGTGGCAGGCCAGGCCGAGGTTCAGCAGGTGCGAGTGCAGACGCTCCACCTCCAGCAGAATGGCGCGGATCATCTGCGCGCGCTCCGGCACCACGATCCCCATGCCGTTCTCCACCGAGGTGGTGTAGGCAGTGCTGTGGGCGAAGCCGCAGATGCCGCACACGCGGTCAGAGAGGAACGTCACTTCGTTGTAGCCCATGCGGGTTTCCGCCAGCTTTTCCATGCCGCGGTGGACGTAGAACAGGCGGTAGTCGGCGTCGATGATGTTTTCGCCGTCGACAAACAGGCGGAAGTGGCCCGGTTCGTCTGAGGTGACGTGCAGCGGGCCGATCGGCACCACGTTGTTCTTCTTGCTGCCCAGCTCGTTGATAAACTCGTAGGTTTCGCTGTCGGTGGTCGGCGCCGGGCGCTGGCGGTAGTCCATGCTGTCTTTGCGCAGCGGATAGAGTTCGTCCGGCCAGTCGTCCGGCAGCACCAGGCGGCGCTCGTCCGGCAGGCCGACCGGCACCAGGCCGTACATGTCGCGCACTTCGCGCTCGCCCCAGACGGCGGCGGGCACGCGCGGCGTGACGGACGGGTATTCCGGCTTAGCCGGGTCGACTTCCACGCGCACGGTGAGCCAGCACTTCTCGCCCTGCTCCATCGACATCACGTAATACACCGCATAGTTGCCGCACAGCTGGCGCTCGTCGTTGCCGAACAGCACCGACAGCCAGCCGCCCTGCTGGTAGTACAGAAATTCCACCACTTCCGGCAGATAGTTCACCTTAATGGTGACGGTTACCTGGTCTTTGGTTTGCCAGGACTCCTCCAGCACCACGCCGGGGAAAGCCTGATGCAACGCGGCGAGATACTGCTGACCTTTCTTTTCTTCAGACATAAATACTCTCTTTAATCACGCCACCAGCAAGGAGACGAACGCTAAAAATGCAAAACCAAAACCGGCCCAGGTGATGCGCGACGTTTCCACAAAACGCAGGCGCGCCATGCTGTTTTCAAACAGGGCAATCACCAGCCCGCCGACCAGCAGCTTGAGGGCGGCAACCACGACGGCCAGCACCAGACCGCCTGCGGAGAAGTCCGTCATCTGCCCCCACGGGAAGAAGACGCCGACAAACATCTGCAGCACCACCAGCTGTTTGAGGCTGATGCCCCACTTCAGCACCGCGAAGCCGTAGCCGCTGTATTCGGTAAGCGGCCCTTCCTGCAGCTCCTGCTCGGCTTCCGCCAGGTCGAACGGCAGTTTGCCCATCTCAATAAACGTGGCGAACGCGCAGGCGCACAGCGCCAGCACCAGCGGGATCGAGCGCGCCACCGGCCAGTGGTAAACGGTGTGGGTGATAAAGCTGATGTGGGTGGAACCCGCCACCTGCGCGGCGACCCACAGCCCCAGCAGCAGGATCGGCTCCACCAGCACGCCGAGCATTGCCTCGCGGCTGGCACCGATGCCGGTAAACGGGCTCCCGGTGTCCAGGCCCGCAATCGCAAAGAAGAAGCGGGCGATGGCAAAGAGGTAGATAAGCGTGATCAGATCGCCAAGCACGGGCAGCGGCGACGCCACCGTCACCACCGGCAGCGCGGTGGCGATGGTCAGCATGACGCCCACCATCACAAACGGCGTCAGGCGGAAAACCCAGCCTGCGGCATCCGGCGCGACGCTCTGACGGGAGAGCAGTTTAAAGAGATCGCGGTACTCCTGGAGCACACCGGGCCCGCGACGGTTGTGCATCCGGGCGCGCGCCACGCGCGTGATGCCCGACAGCAGCGGCGCAGCGGCGAACAGCACCAGCGCCTGAAGAATTGCCAGTAACAGACTCATGTCAGGCTCCTCGTGAAATCACAATGACCACCAGCACCGCCAGCTCGATGACCGCCAGACGGCGGAACAATACGGGCGCGGCGGCGCTCTGCCAGCCGGGTACCCAGCCTACCGGGTTCAGCCAGTGGCGCAGCTTCAGCACGGCGGCGAAGTTCTCCTTCACCGGCATGGCGAAACCGTGGGCGGTGATGACCATCGACTGTTCGTGTTCGTAGCCGCAGGCCCACGCCGCACCGCGCGAGCGGGAGGCGAGCCGGTCGCGTTTGAAGAACAGCATCAGGACGAGCGGCAGCAGCGGTGCGCCAATCAGCAGCAGCGCGATCATGGGCTGAGAGACGGTGGTATTCGCCACGGTCAGCGGCAGAGGAATAGCGTTGCCCAGCAGCGGCAGCAGCCACGGCGCGGCGACGCCCCCCGCGATACAGCACAGCGCCAGCGCGACCACGCTGATGCCCATCAACAAGGGTGCGCAGCAGGCGTTTTCCGCTTCGCGGGTGCGCGGCGCGCCGAGGAAGGTCACGCCGTAGACTTTCGCCATGCACATCACCGCCAGCGCCCCGGTAATCGCCAGCCCGACCGCCAGCAGCGGGCCGAGCAGGCGTGCGATAAATGCGTCGCTCTGGCCGAGCGCGAAGAAGGACTGATAGATCACCCACTCCCCGGCAAAGCCGTTCAGCGGCGGCAGCGCGGCCATTGCCATCAGACCCACCAGCATCGCCAGCGAAATCACCGGCATCTTTTTGCCAATCCCGCCCAGCTTTTCGATATCCCGATGACCGGTGCGGAACCAGACGCTGCCCGCGCCGAGGAACAGAGTGCTTTTAAACAGGCTGTGGTTGACGAGGTGATAAAGACCGCCGATAAACCCGGCGGCAATCAGCGCCGGATGATTAAGCGCCAGCCCGGTCACGCCCGCGCCAATACCGAGAAGGATAATGCCGATATTTTCCAGAGTGTGGTACGCCAGCAGGCGCTGGATGTTGTGCTCCATCAGCGCGTACAGGCCGCCGACGAACGCGGTAATCATTCCGGCGACCAGCAGCACGACGCCCCACCACAGCGGCGGTTGTCCGCCGGTCAGCGTAATCGCCAGAATCCCGAACAGCCCCACTTTCATCACCACCACAGAAAACAGCGCGGCGGCGGGCGCGGAGGCATTCGCATGCGCCTGCGGCACCCAGCCGTGCAGCGGGATGATGCCGGCAAGCAGGCCAAAGCCGAGCACGCCCAGCAGCCAGACGTCGTTCCCCAGCGGATGCCCGTTGAGCGCAGCGAAGTCCAGCGTGCCAAAGCGTTGCCACACCAGCCAGCAGGCCAGCGCCAGCAGCAGCGTTCCGAGACGTCCCAGCGCAAACCACAGCTTGCCGGAGGTGCTGCAGCCGGTCAGGAACACGCCGCACAGCGCCATGATTTCCGCCATCACCACCAGCGCGCCGAGGTTGCTGGCGATAACGGTGCAGACCGCCGCCGCCATCAGCAGGTTAACCAGCAGGCCGTTAGCCCTGGCGTGCGGATGGCGGTGCCAGTCGATATTGAACAGGCTGATAAACAGCCCGCACAGGCCAAACGTCACCAGCCAGATGGCGTTCAGGGGCGTGATCTCCACGTTGTGGCGAATCAGCGGCATCACGGTCTCAGCGGACTGGCCGCCGAGCAGGACAACGCCGCCTGCCGCCAGCGTCATCAGGCTAGCGACCGCCCCGCCGAGCCCGGCGATCGCGCCGCTCAGGGTTTTATGGAATGAGAAAATCAGCGCCAGAACAGCGGCGGCAGCAAAACAGGCTACCGCGCTGGTAATCATCATCGCCGCGTTCATTTCGCCCCCTCGTTAAGCGCCTGTAGCAGAGAAAGGTCGCCAAAATCACTGTTGATAGTCAGCTCGCGTTTACGCTTGCTGGTACGGGCGATGTCGCGAATATTAACCAGAATCAACGCTTTAGTCGGGCAGGTGCGAACGCAGGCCGGGCCCTGCTCATCGAAGCTGCACAGGTCGCATTTCACCGCAACGGCACGGATGCCGGGCACCCAGTCCAGCAGCGTGCTTACGCGTGCCGGAGCCGGTGGCGCGGGTGGGGCTTTTGGCGAGTTGGCATTCGCAGGAATATGCAGCGGACGGCTGCCGGAAAATTCAATCGCGCCGAACGGGCAGGCAATGCCGCACAGCTTGCAGCTTACGCACAGGCTTTCGTTCAGCTGGACAGCGCCATCAACGCGGGTGATGGCATTCACAGGGCAGACACCCGCGCAGGGAGCGTCTTCACAGTGGTGGCAGAGCTGCGGGGCAGACTCTTTTTCATTACGCATGACGTGCAGGCGCGGCATGGACTGCAGCCCATGCAGGCGATGTGTTTCCGAACACGCCGCCTCACAGGTTCGACAGCCAATACAGACCGTCGAGTCGGCAATTACAAAACGGTTCACCGGGTTATCCTCTGGTGATAGTCATTTTTGACGAAAAACTGTCTTGTCGACACTTCTCGACACGCAGGAGTCAGGCCACGTTCGCTGAGGTATTTCCATCCATCAGCTGCTTCAGGTTGACCGGGAGATCGTGTTCAACGGCGGCGTAAAGGCCGTTATAGACCGGCGCGATTTTTTCCAGATAGTGCTCCAGCACCTGCTGGCGATCGCGGTTGCTGACGTGGCCGTCCACCATGCCATCGGCCATCAGCTGCGCCTTCGCAATACACTGTTTTTCGCCGTCTTTTGTCTCGAGGTGGTACTCAATGGTGTGGCTGTTGAAGTTATCCGCCAGGGTAACGTTGATGATGAAATGGCCGAACAGGACGAAGCGCATGTCGCCCTGCGCCGCACAGCTCATCGCGTGGTGAAGACGCGCTTTCGAGAGGGTTATGCCCTGAACCAGAGAGTTGCAGTAGAGGTGCCACTGGTCCTGCAGCTGCTGATGACGCTGCGCGATGTAATCCGCTTTTTCGCTGATTTCCCAAATAGTCATAGAAGGTATCCGTTTAGTGGAGATAGCGGCTGTTAAGCAGATTCCATGCCAGTTTTTATCATACTGATTTTAAATAGATTTACTTACAAAACCGCTGTCAACGCCGCGGTGTCGACGTGTCATTTCGACAGCGTTGACATCGTCACGCCTTAACAAAAATCAAGCTGGCACCGTTATTGCATTCAATGGCCCAATTCATTGAGGAGGCGTCATGCACGAAATCACCCTCTGCCAGCGGGCCCTGGAGCTTATCGAACAGCAGGCAGTGCAAAACCACGCGAAACGCGTCACCGGCGTCTGGCTGAAGGTCGGGGCGTTTTCCTGCGTCGAGCCCAGCGCCCTGCATTTCTGTTTTGAGCTGGTGTGTCGCGGCACGCTGGCGGAAGGCTGCGAACTCCATATCGAAGAGCAGCAGGCGGAGTGCTGGTGCGAGCAGTGCCAGCAGTACGTCACCCTGCTGTCATCAAAGGTTCAGCGCTGTCCGCAGTGTCAGAGCACCGGTCTTCGCATCGTGGCGGACGATGGCATGCAGATCCAACGCCTCGAAATCGAGAAGGAGTAAAGTATGTGTAGCACCTGCGGTTGCGCCGAAGGCAACCTGTATATAGAAGGGGATGAACACCGTCCCCATTCCGCGTTTCGCTCCGCGCCCTTTTCGCCAGCCCCGCGGCCAGCTGCGGCTTTAACCGGTATCACCTTCGCCCCGCAGCGCTCCGCTGCGGGCGATCTGCACTACGGCCACGGCGAAGCGGGTACCCACGCGCCGGGCATCAGCCAGCGCCAGATGCTGGAGGTGGAAATCAACGTGCTGGACAAAAATAACCAGATCGCCGCCCGCAACCGCGCGCGCTTTGCCGCCCGCAAACAGCTGGTGCTGAACCTGGTCTCCAGCCCCGGCTCCGGCAAAACCACGCTGTTAACGGAAACGCTCAAACGCCTGAACGGGCACGTCTCCTGCGCGGTGATTGAAGGCGACCAGCAAACCGTTAACGACGCGGCGCGCATTCGTGAAACCGGCACCCCGGCGATTCAGGTCAATACCGGCAAAGGCTGCCACCTGGATGCGCAGATGATTGCCGACGCCGCCCCGCGTCTGCCGCTGGCGGATAACGGCATTCTGTTTATTGAAAACGTCGGCAACCTGGTCTGCCCGGCGAGCTTCGATCTGGGCGAACGCCACAAGGTGGCGGTGCTTTCGGTGACCGAAGGCGAAGACAAGCCGCTGAAGTACCCGCATATGTTTGCCGCCGCCTCCATCATGCTGCTGAACAAGGTCGACCTGCTGCCGTACCTGAACTTCGACGTGGATAAGTGCCTGTCCTATGCCCGGGAAGTGAATCCGGAGATTGAGATCCTGCTGGTCTCCGCCACGCGCGGCGACGGCATGGACGCCTGGCTGAACTGGCTGGAGAACGAACGATGTGCATAGGCGTACCGGGACAAATCCATTCCATTGACGGGAACCAGGCCAAAGTGGAGGTCTGCGGCATCCTGCGCGACGTGGACCTGACGCTGGTGGGGAGCAGCGATGAAACGGGCGCATCGCGTCTCGGCCAGTGGGTGCTCGTCCACGTGGGGTTTGCCATGAGCGTGATTAACGAAGCGGAAGCCCGCGACACGCTGGATGCCCTGCAAAACATGTTCGACGTGGAGCCTGACGTGGGCGCGCTGCTGTACGGCGAGGAGCGTTAGCCATGCGTTACGTTGATGAATACCGCGCGCCCGAGCAGGTGCTGCAGCTTATCGGGCACCTGAAAACGCGCGCGGCGCTGCTGGACTACACCAAAGAGAGACCGCTGCGGATCATGGAGGTGTGTGGCGGACATACGCACGCCATCTTCAAATTTGGCCTCGACCAGCTGCTGCCGGAGAACATCGAGTTTATCCACGGCCCCGGCTGCCCGGTGTGCGTGCTGCCGATGGGGCGCATCGACAGCTGTATTGAAATTGCCAGCCAGCCCGACGTCATTTTCTGCACCTTTGGCGACGCGATGCGCGTGCCGGGGAAAAACGGCTCGCTGCTGCAGGCGAAAGCGCGCGGGGCCGACGTCCGGATCGTCTATTCGCCGATGGATGCCCTGACGCTGGCGGAGGACAACCCCGCGCGCAAGGTGGTGTTTTTTGGCCTGGGGTTTGAAACCACCATGCCCGCCACCGCCATTACGCTGCTGCAGGCGAAAGCGCGCGGCGTCGGGAATTTTTTCTTCTTCTGCCAGCACATTACGCTCATTCCCACGCTGCGCAGCCTGCTGGAAGAGCCGGGAAACGGCATTGACGCCTTTCTGGCACCGGGGCATGTCAGCATGGTAATTGGCACAGACGCCTACGGTTTTATCGCTGAACAGTACAATCGTCCGTTAGTGGTCGCTGGTTTCGAACCACTTGATCTACTGCAAGGTGTCACCATGCTGGTTGAGCAGAAAATAGCGGCCCTGAGTACCGTGGAAAACCAGTACCGCCGCGTGGTACCGGATGCGGGAAATGAGCGGGCGCAGCAGGCGATAGCCGATGTGTTCAGCGTTGAGGGCGACAGCGAATGGCGTGGTCTGGGGCTGATTGCCGAATCCGGCGTGCGCCTGACGCCGGCCTATCGCGCGTTCGACGCCGAAGCGCATTTCCGCCCGCAGCCGCAGCAGGTTTGCGACGATCCCCGGGCCCGCTGCGGCGACGTGCTCACCGGTAAATGCAAACCGCATCAATGCCCGTTATTTGGCAATACCTGTAACCCGCAAACGGCGTTTGGCGCGCTGATGGTCTCCTCCGAAGGGGCGTGTGCCGCGTGGTATCAGTATCGCAACCAGGAGAGTGAAGCATGAATACGGTTGAAATGGCGCACGGCAGCGGCGGACAGGCGATGCAGCAGCTGATTAACCGGCTGTTTATGGAAGCCTTCAACAACCCCTGGCTCGCCGAACAGGAAGACCAGGCGCGCATTGACCTCGCGACCCTCACCTCGCAGGGCGACAGGCTGGCGTTCTCCACCGACAGCTACGTGATTGACCCGCTGTTCTTCCCCGGCGGCGATATCGGCAAGCTCGCCGTCTGCGGCACGGCCAACGACGTGGCGGTCAGCGGCGCCATTCCGCGCTACCTCTCCTGCGGATTTATCCTCGAAGAGGGGTTACCGATGGAGACGCTCACGGCAGTGGTCAACAGCATGGCGCAGACCGCGCGCGAGGCGGGGATAGCTATCGTCACCGGCGATACCAAAGTGGTGCAGCGCGGCGCGGCCGACAAGCTGTTTATCAACACCGCCGGCATGGGGGCGATCCCCGCCGATATTCACTGGGCGGCGCAGCAGCTTAGCGTGGGCGACGTGCTGATCGTGACCGGAACGCTGGGCTGCCACGGGGCGACCATCCTAAACCTGCGCGAAGGTCTGGGGCTGGACGGGGAACTGCGCAGCGACTGCGCGGTGCTCACCCCGCTGATCCAGACGCTGAGGGGTATTCCCGGCGTGAAAGCCCTGCGGGACGCGACGCGAGGCGGCGTGAACGCCGTGGTCCACGAATTTGCAGCAAGCTGCGGGTACGGGATTGAACTCACCGAGCGCAGCCTGCCCGTTAAGCCTGCCGTTCGCGGCCTTTGCGAACTGCTGGGCCTTGACCCGCTCAACTTTGCCAACGAAGGCAAACTGGTGATTGGCGTTGAACGCGCGTCAGCGGAAGCCGTTCTTGAACAGCTGCGGGCTCATCCGTCAGGAAAAGAGGCGGCGATGATTGGTGAAGTGGTTGAGCGCAAAGGGGTGCGCCTGGCCGGGCTGTATGGCGTGAAGCGGACGCTGGATCTGCCGCACGCGGAACCCTTACCCCGAATTTGCTAGAACCGCGCCAAAAGCGGTCAGCACTGAATGTCTCTTTTTTGCCAGTTTCTATTGGAAAGCAATATGCCGTATACACCGATGAGCGATCTTGGACAGCAGGGCCTGTTTGACATCACGCGCACACTTTTACAGCAGCCCGATCTCGGCGCGCTGAGCGATGCCCTGACGCGGCTGGTCAGGCAATCGGCGCTGGCGGACAGCGCCGCGATTGTGCTCTGGCATAGCGGAACGCAGCGCGCGAGCTACTACTCGACGCGTGATAATGGCAAAACGTTTGAATACGAAGACGAAACGTATCTGGCGCATGGCCCGGTGCGCCGCATACTCTCCCGGCCAGAAGTGCTGCACTGCAACTTTGCGGAGTTCCGCCAGGCGTGGCCGAAGCTGGCGGAGAGCGACCTTTATCAGCCTTTCGGGCATTACTGCATGCTGCCGCTGGCGGCTGAGGGCCAGATTTTTGGCGGCTGCGAGTTTATCCGCACGACCGACCAGCCCTGGAGCGAGGCGGAATACGAGCGCCTGCACACCTTTACCCAGATTGTGGCCGTCGTCGCGGAGCAGATCCAAAGCCGCGTCACCAATAACGTCGATTACGACCTGCTGAGCCGCGAGCGCGACAACTTCCGTATTCTGGTCGCCATCACCAACGCCGTGCTCTCCCGCCTGGACATGGACGAGCTGGTCAGCGAAGTTTCGAAAGAGATCCACCACTATTTCAAAATCGACGCTATCAGCATTGCGCTGCGCGGCCATCGCAAGGGCAAGCTGAACATCTACTCCACGCATTATCTCGATGAAGCCAACCCGGCGCACGAGCAGAGCGAGGTGGACGAAGCGGGCACCCTTTCCGAGCGGGTCTTCAAAAGCAAAGAGATCCTCCTGCTCAACCTGAACGAGCAGGACCCGGTCGCGCCGTACGAGCGGATGCTGTTTAACACCTGGGGCAATAAAATTCAGACCCTGTGTCTGCTGCCGCTGATGTCCGGCAACACCATGCTGGGCGTGCTAAAGCTGGCGCAGTGCGAGGAGGGCGTGTTTACCACCGCCAACCTGAAGCTGCTGCGCCAGATTGCCGAGCGTATTTCCATCGCGCTGGATAACGCCCTCGCCTATCAGGAAATTCATCGCCTGAAAGAGCGGCTGGTGGATGAGAACCTGGCCCTGACCGAACAGCTCAACAACGTGGACAGCGAGTTTGGTGAAATCATCGGGCGCAGCGACGCCATGTACAGCGTGCTTAAGCAGGTTGAGATGGTGGCGCAAAGCGACAGTACGGTGCTGATTCTGGGCGAAACCGGCACGGGCAAAGAGCTGATAGCCCGCGCAATCCACAACCTGAGCAACCGCAACAGCCGACGGATGGTGAAGATGAACTGCGCCGCGATGCCTGCGGGACTGCTGGAAAGCGATCTGTTCGGCCACGAGCGCGGAGCATTCACCGGGGCCAGCAGCCAGCGGCTGGGCCGTTTTGAGCTGGCCGACAAAAGCTCGCTGTTCCTCGACGAAGTGGGCGATATGCCGCTGGAGCTACAGCCGAAACTGCTGCGCGTCCTGCAGGAGCAGGAGTTTGAGCGCCTGGGCAGCAACAAGCTTATCCAGACCGACGTGCGGCTGATTGCCGCCACCAACCGTGACCTGAAAAAAATGGTCGCCGACCGCGAGTTTCGCAGCGATCTTTACTATCGTCTGAACGTCTTCCCGATCTTCCTGCCGCCGCTGCGCGAGCGCCCGGAAGATATCCCCCTGCTGGTCAAAGCCTTTACCGCGAAGATCGCACGCCGGATGGGGCGCAACATCGACAGTATTCCTGCCGAGACGTTGCGCACTCTTTCATCGATGGAATGGCCCGGCAACGTGCGCGAGCTGGAAAACGTCATCGAACGCGCGGTGCTGCTGACGCGCGGTAACGTGCTGCAACTCTCCCTGCCTGAGGTTACGCTTCCTGACGTGACCGCGCCCGCCGCCGAGACCGCAAAAGAGGGAGAAGATGAATATCAGCTCATTATGCGCGTGCTGAAAGAGACCAACGGCGTGGTCGCAGGGCCAAAAGGTGCCGCCCAGCGTCTGGGGTTAAAACGCACCACCCTGCTGTCACGCATGAAGCGTCTCGGGATTGATAAAGAGAGCCTCATTTAAGACCTTATTCCGGCGGTGTTTTTCTGACACCGCCTTTTGTTCCCCTGCGTAATTGTCCCTCATTGACACAAAATCGTTTCCTCTGTATAAAATTCCGCCTTAATAATGAGTTTCATTTGCATCAATAATAATTTTAATGAAGGGTAGCGTTTCATGAAAAAGGTCATCTGCGCGTTAGGCCTGGCGATTGCGTCGGTCGGTTCTGCTCTGGCAACCACCTATCCCCTGACGATTGAAAACTGTGGCTACAAAGAGACGTTCACCAAAGCGCCGGAACGCGTCGTGGCCCTGGGCCAGAACACCGTCGAAATTTTGCTCCTGCTGGGCCTGGAAGATAAGGTGAAGGCCAGCGCCTTCTGGCCGACCAAAGTGCTGCCGCAGCTGGCGGAACAGAACGCAAAAATCAAAACCCTGACGGTCGAAATCCCGACCCTTGAATCCGTTCTTGCGCAAAATCCTGACTTTGTCCCGGCGCAGTCCCCGCTGCTGCTGGGGCCTGAAAGTAAGGTCGCAAAACGCGAAGACCTGATGACCCTGGGCGTGAACAGCTACGTGTCGCCGGGCATGTGCGCGACCAAAAAAGCCACCGGCGATATGTACGGCAGCCGCCAGAAGCTGTGGGATATGACGTATCTCTATAAAGAGATTGAGGATTTCGCCAAAATCTTTAACGTTGAAGACCGCGGTCAGGCCGTTATTGCCGATTTCAAAAACCGCGAGGCCGACCTGCGTAAGGAATTCGGCAAGAGTAAAAAAGACCTTTCGTTTGTCTTCTGGTTCTCCAGTTCGTCCCCTTCTGCTGACGCCTACGTCGGCGGTAAAAATAGCCCCTCAGGGTTTATCGCCAGCCTGATGGGCGGCCATAACGCCATTACGTCCGAGACCGAATGGCCAACCGTAGGCTGGGAAAGCATTATTGCCGCCAATCCGGATGTCATTGTGGTGTCCAGCCTGGACCGCAACCGCTGGGCGCTGGATAACGCGGAAGAAAAAATCAAATTCCTGAAGAGCGATCCGGCGGTCAGCCAGCTGGACGCGGTTAAAAAAGGCCATATCGTGGTGATGGACGGCCAGGCGATGAACCCGACGATCCGCACGATTTACGGGGCTGAGCAGGTCGGCGAACAGCTCAGAAAGCTGGGGCTGAACTGATGACAACCGCCGTTCTTCAGGCCCGGCAGAGCCTGGTTCTGACGACCTCGGGTTTGCTCGCCCTGGTACTGTTATTTCTGACGATCGCGCTGAGCGTCAGCGTCGGCGAGCTGTCCATCCCGCTGGATAAGGTGTTTTACGCCATCAGCAATAAAATGGGGCTCACCGAGGTTCCGCTCACCCGCATCTATGAGAGCGTGATCTGGGACTTTCGTCTGAGCCGCGCGCTGGTGGCGGCCTGCTGCGGCGCGGGGCTGGCCATCTGCGGTGCCGTATTGCAGAGCCTGCTGAAGAACGCGCTGGCGGAACCTTACGTGCTTGGCGTGTCGGCAGGTGCCTCAACCGGGGCGGTGTCGGTCGTCGTTTTGGGGATTGGCACCGGTGCGGTGTCGCTCTCTGCGGGCGCGTTTGCCGGGGCGTTCGCCGCCTTTGCGTTTGTCGCGTTTCTGACGAACGGCGCGCGCGGGGGAAATGAACGTACCATTCTGGCTGGCGTTGCCGCCTCACAGCTGTTCAACGCCATTACTGCCTACACCATCAGCACCTCCGCCAGCGCCCAGCAGGCGCGCGACGTGATGTTCTGGCTGCTGGGCAGCTTCAGCGGCGTTCGCTGGCCTGAATTCCAGCTGGCGCTGGTGGTGGTGCTGACTGGATTAGCCGTTTGCCTCTACTATTCCCGGGCGCTGGATGCCTTCACGTTCGGTGATGACGCCGCCGCCTCTTTAGGTATTGCCGTCCCGTGGGTGCGCCTGACGCTCTTTACCACTACCGCGCTGATTACCGCGACGATTGTCAGCATGGCGGGCTCAATCGGCTTTGTCGGGCTGGTGGTCCCGCACGTGATGCGTTTCCTGTTCGGGCCGCTGCACCGCACGCTGCTGATTGCCAGCGCGCTGGCAGGGGCGATCCTGATGGTGCTGGCAGACATTGCCTCGCGCATGCTGATTGCGCCGCAAAGCCTGCCCGTCGGCGTAGTCACCGCGCTGGTTGGCGTGCCTTTCTTTGCCGTGATTATCTACCGTTCAAGGAATAAGTGATGAGTATTTGCGCTGAAAATATTACCTGGAAGGTCGGCAAAAAGGTCATCGTTAACAACGTCTCGCTGAAGGTGTCACGGGGCGAAACGGTAGGGCTGCTTGGCCCTAACGGCTGCGGTAAATCGTCTCTTTTACGGATCCTCGCGGGGCTTCGTCGCCCGGATGCTGGCTGCGTTACCCTGGACGGGCAGGACATCTCCCGCATCGCCAAAAAGCAGCTGGCGCGCCGGGTCGCCTTCGTCGAGCAGCACGGCATGACGGACGCCAACATGCGCGTGCGCGACGTGGTGAAACTCGGGCGTATTCCGCACCACTCCGCTTTTTCCAACTGGAGCAACCACGATGACGAAACCGTCACCGCCGCCCTGCAGCGCGTGGATATGCTGGATAAAAGCGATCAGGGCTGGCTGAGCCTCTCCGGCGGAGAGCGCCAGCGGGTGCATATTGCCCGCGCGCTGGCTCAGACCCCAACGGAAATCCTGCTGGACGAGCCGACCAACCACCTCGACATTCATCATCAGATGCAGCTGATGCAGTTGATCAGCGAATTACCGGTCACCAGCATTGTCGCTATCCACGATCTCAACCACGCCTCGATGTTCTGCGACTCGCTGATTGTGATGCAGAAAGGGCAAATTGTGGCGACGGGGACACCGCAGGACATCTTATCCGAGTCTTTGCTGTGGGATGTCTTCCGGGTCAAAACCAAAATTGAGATCTCGCCGTTCCATGGCAAAAAGCACATCCACTTTATCGTTTAGGGGCGAGTGAACGACGATGCCCCTTCGCCCTGCCGCCGCGCTCTGGCCGCCCGTCTTACTGGGTAGCCAGTTTGTTTTCAACATTGGCTTTTACGCCGTCGTTCCCTTCCTGGCGATATTCCTGCGCGACGACATGCTGCTCTCCGGCGGACTGATCGGGCTGATCCTGGGCCTGCGTACCTTCTCGCAACAGGGGATGTTTATCGTTGGCGGTGCGCTATCGGATCGGTTTGGCGCGAAAGTGATTATCCTGAGCGGCTGTATTGTTCGTGTTTCAGGCTATCTGCTGCTGGCCTTCGGGGAATCCCTGTGGCCGATTATTCTGGGCGCGTGTCTGACGGGCGTTGGCGGCGCATTATTCTCCCCCTCGATTGAGGCACTGCTGGCAAAAGCAGGCACTCACAGCGAGGCAAAAGGCAAACGAAGCCGCGCGGAGTGGTTTGCGCTCTTTGCCGTCTGCGGAGAGCTCGGCGCGGTACTGGGCCCGGTTGCTGGCGCCCTGCTCACCGGCCTCGGCTTTCGTCAGGTGGCGCTGGCGGGAGCTGGCGTCTTTATCATTGCGCTAGCGGTGCTCTTCTTTTGTCTGCCTGCTGCTGGCCACCGTTCACAGACGCTGAAAATACAGCCCTGGTGGACAACGTTCCGTCAGCCGCGCTTTGTCGCCTTTATCATTGCCTACAGTTCATGGCTGTTAAGCTATAACCAGCTTTATCTGGCGCTGCCGGTGGAAATCCAGCGTTCTGGCGGTAACGAGAAAGATCTCGGCCCGCTTTTTATGCTGGCCTCCGTTCTGATCATCACCTTACAGCTGCCGCTGGCCCGCTTCGCCCGTCGCGTGGGCGCGGTGAGAATTCTGCCGGTGGGATTTTTGCTGCTGTCAGCCGCCTTTGCGAGCGTGGCGACGTTTGCCCCGATGACGCCGCCGGAAGGCTGGCTGCGCTTACTGCCTTCTGTCTGTTTTGTGACGCTGTTGACGCTGGGGCAAATGCTGCTGGTGCCATCGGCTAAAGATCTGATCCCTCGGTTTGCGGAGGAATCCACGCTTGGCGCGCACTACGGCGCACTCGCCACCGCCGGAGGCATAGCGGTACTGGCGGGAAACCTGGTGTTTGGCAGCCTGCTGGACCGCGCGCTGGTGCCCTCTACGCAGGCGATGTATCCCTGGCTGCTGCTGGCCCTCTTCCCGCTCTGCAGCGCGCTGGCCCTGAAGGTGATTTGCCGTCCGCTGAGACGCTGAACCGATCACTTTTTCGGACGGTACTTCTCCGGCAGTTCCGGCACGGGACGGCGGTCATCCATCAGATGGCGAACGGTAAGAATAGGATGACGCCATAACATACGCGGGCCTGCCCAGCGCATAACCTGCTTCATCTCTTCACGTCTGGCAGGCTGGTAGCAGTGTACGGGGCACTGCTTGCAGGCCGGCTTTTCCTCACCGAAAACGCATTTATCCAGGCGCTTATCGGCATACGCGTTGAGCGCCTGATAATACCCTTCCTCCTGAGAGGCCTGCGGGCACTGCTTTTCATACAACGCGATCATTTTCGCGATGGTCTCTTTTTCTCGTGAGATGCGTTTACCGGACATAGCGGATTACCGAATAATAAAGTGCATCAATAATACACCTTTCAACGCTGGATTTCAGCGGTTGCATTTCGTTTCCTGAAGGCTGATTCCAGTTTTAGTCCTGCACCGGCGAACAATCACTGGTATTTTATACAGGCATCAGAAATGACCTTTGTCCGTGTTGTCTGGAGACCCTATGCAAGAGCTCACGATCGGCAAACCCTATCGCCATTTGAAAGTGGGATATTTTAGAAAGCGCCATGAAGACCGCAATACCAAGATACCGAAGCGCTACAGCGTGCATGCGGCGCTGAGCTTGAAAGGTGACTGGCTTGAAAAGGCGGGGTTTACGACCCATTCCCGAGTCAGGGTGGGCGTGGAGCATGGAAAAATTGTCATCGAATTAATGGCGGAAGATGCCTCGTAAAGCCACGACATTTTTCTGCGCCGGACCTTTTTTTCATGCGACAATAGAAGGAACAAACGGCCATTGAGCCCATCAAAACGGTTTATTTTCAAAGAAATGGACATCATAACTCCATGAGCACAATCGACAATTTCGACGCACATACGCCGATGATGCAGCAGTATCTGAAGCTGAAAGCACAGCATCCGGAAATCCTGCTGTTTTACCGTATGGGCGATTTTTACGAGCTGTTTTATGACGATGCTAAGCGTGCATCGCAGCTGCTCGAGATCTCGCTGACCAAACGTGGCGCATCGGCAGGCGAGCCCATTCCTATGGCAGGTATCCCGCACCACGCGGTAGAAAACTACCTGGCGAAGCTGGTGAATCAGGGCGAGTCCGTTGCCATCTGCGAACAGATCGGCGATCCGGCGACCTCAAAAGGCCCGGTGGAACGCAAAGTCGTGCGCATCGTTACGCCCGGCACCATCAGTGATGAAGCCCTGTTGCAGGAGCGCCAGGATAACCTGCTGGCAGCGCTGTGGCAGGACGGTAAAGGGTTTGGCTACGCGACGCTGGATATTAGCTCCGGACGTTTTCGTCTGAGTGAACCGGCTGACCGTGAAACGATGGCCGCCGAACTGCAGCGCACCAACCCGGCAGAATTGCTCTATGCCGAAGATTTCGCCGAAATGGCGCTGATTGAAGGTCGTCGCGGGTTGCGCCGTCGTCCGCTGTGGGAATTCGAAATTGATACCGCGCGCCAGCAGCTGAATCTGCAGTTTGGCACCCGCGATCTGATTGGCTTTGGCGTTGAAAACGCCCCGCGCGGGCTATGTGCGGCCGGTTGTCTCCTGCAGTACGTGAAAGATACCCAGCGCACCGCCCTGCCGCATATCCGCTCTATCACCATGGAGCGCCAGCAGGACAGCATCATCATGGATGCCGCCACGCGCCGTAACCTGGAGATCACGCAGAACCTGGCGGGTGGCGTAGAAAATACGCTCGCGTCGGTCCTCGACAGTACGGTAACGCCAATGGGCAGCCGCATGCTGAAACGCTGGCTGCATATGCCGATCCGCGATACCGAGACGCTGGTTTGCCGTCAGCAGACGATTGCCGCGCTGCAGGATCGCTATACCGAACTGCAGCCGGTTCTGCGCCAGGTGGGCGATCTGGAGCGTATCCTTGCGCGTCTGGCACTTCGAACAGCACGACCACGCGATCTCGCGCGGATGCGTCATGCTTTCCAGCAGCTGCCGGAACTGCGCGCGCAGCTGAGTGACGTTGACAGCGCGCCGGTACAGAAACTCCGCGAAACCATGGGCGAATTTACCGAGCTTCGCGAAATGCTGGAGCGCGCTATTATCGATGCGCCTCCGGTTCTGGTGCGTGATGGCGGCGTGATTGCCCCGGGCTACAACGAGGAGCTGGACGAATGGCGCGCACTGGCCGACGGTGCGACGGACTACCTCGATAAGCTGGAAATCCGCGAGCGCGAACGTCTTGGGCTCGACACCCTGAAAGTGGGGTATAACGCGGTACACGGTTACTACATTCAGATTAGCCGCGGTCAGAGCCACCTGGCGCCGATCCACTACGTGCGTCGCCAGACATTGAAAAACGCCGAACGCTACATCATTCCTGAACTGAAAGAGTACGAAGACAAAGTCCTCACCTCGAAAGGCAAGGCGCTGGCCCTGGAAAAACAGCTGTATGACGAGCTGTTCGACATGCTAATGCCGCACCTGGGCGACCTGCAGCAGAGCGCCAGCGCGCTGGCGGAGCTGGACGTGCTGGTCAATCTGGCAGAACGCGCTGAAACGCTGAACTACACCTGCCCAACCTTTACCGACAAGCCCGGCATTCGCATAACCGAAGGCCGTCACCCGGTGGTAGAACAGGTGCTCAACGAACCGTTCATCGCCAACCCGCTGAGCCTGTCACCGCAGAGAAGAATGTTGATCATTACTGGTCCGAACATGGGCGGTAAGAGTACCTATATGCGTCAGACGGCGCTGATTGCGCTCCTCGCGTATATCGGCAGCTACGTCCCGGCGCAAAATGTGGAGATTGGTCCCATCGACCGTATCTTTACCCGCGTCGGGGCAGCGGACGATCTGGCGAGCGGTCGCTCAACCTTCATGGTCGAGATGACCGAAACGGCAAACATTCTGCATAACGCGACGGAGCACAGCCTGGTGCTGATGGACGAGGTCGGGCGCGGAACGTCAACCTATGACGGTCTGTCGCTGGCATGGGCCTGTGCGGAAAGCCTTGCGAATAAAATCAAGGCCATGACGCTGTTTGCCACCCACTATTTCGAACTGACGCAGCTGCCGGAGAAAATGGAAGGGGTTGCGAACGTTCATCTGGATGCGCTGGAGCACGGCGATACCATTGCCTTCATGCACACGGTGCAGGATGGCGCGGCGAGCAAGAGCTATGGCCTGGCCGTCGCGGCGCTGGCAGGTGTGCCGAAAGAGGTGATCAAGCGCGCGCGTCAGAAACTGCGTGAACTGGAAAGCCTGTCACCGAATGCTGCGGCGACGCAGATTGATGGTACGCAGATGTCGCTGTTGGTGCCTGCGGAAGAGACGTCGCCTGCGGTGGAAGCGCTGGAAAACCTCGACCCGGATTCACTGACGCCGCGTCAGGCGCTGGAGTGGATTTACAGGTTGAAGAGTCTGGTTTAGTTTTCTGCGGTCTGTTTTGTCGGGTGGCGGCTTCGCCTTACCCGACCTACAAAACCGTAGGCCCGGTAAGCGCAGCGCCACCGGGCAAAAGACCGCACGATGTTATCGCCCGGCAAGCGCAGCGCCACCGGGCTTTTTTTTACAGCAGCGGCGGGATCGTCGGCACCTGCGGCGCCTCGTCAATATCCTTCTGCGTCATGCGGAACGCTTCCGGGTAATGCTCGCGGCTGGTACGGCGCAGCGGTTCAGTATTACGCCAGGTATACAAACAATGCTGGCACTGGTAAACGGTCCAGACCCCTTTTACCGGCGACGTCGCCATCACTTCAATATGCTCATCGGCACAACGTGGACAAATCATCTTTTCCTCCTTATTGACGTGCTGCCAGCATCGCGGTCAGTTTTTCAGCCCAGGCTTTGGTTTCAGGCAGATCCTGTACCGGCTGGCTGTAGTGACCCCGGGTGTCCGGCGCGACAGGCGTGGTGGCATCGATAATCAGTTTGTCGGTAATGCCCGCCGGGCTGGAGCCAGGATCGAGTTCAAGGACCGACATGTTCGGCAGTTGCACCAGATCCCCTGCCGGGTTCACTTTCGACGACAGCGCCCACATCACCTGCGGGAGGTTGAACGGATCGACATCCTCATCCACCATAATTACCATCTTCACGTAGCCCAGACCGTGCGGCGTGGTCATGGCGCGTAAACCCACCGCGCGGGCAAAACCGCCGTAGCGTTTTTTGGTGGAGATAATCGCCAGCAGACCATGGGTGTACATCGCGTTCACCGCCTGCACTTCCGGGAATTCCGCTTTCAGCTGCTGGTAGAGCGGCACGCAGGTGGCCGGTCCCATCAGATAGTCAATCTCGGTCCACGGCATGCCGAGGTAAAGGGATTCGAAAATCGGCCTGGTGCGGTAAGAGACTTTGTCGATACGGACCACCGTCATGTTACGGCCACCGGAATAGTGCCCGGTAAACTCGCCGAATGGCCCCTCGATTTCACGCTTGCGGCCTTCAATCACCCCTTCCAGGATCACTTCAGACCCCCACGGCACATCGAAGCCGGTCAGCGGCGCGGTGGCAATCGGGTACGGGCTTTCACGCAGCGCGCCGGCCATTTCATACTCGGACTGATCGTATTTCAGCGGCGTGGCGCCCATCAGGGTGATGATCGGGTCGTTGCCCAGCGTAATCGCAATCGGCAGGTCTTTACCGCGCTCTTCCGCCTTGTGCAGATGCAGGGCGATATCGTGCATCGGAACAGGCTGCAGGCCGAGCTTGCGCTTGCCCTTCACTTCCATACGGTAGATCCCGACGTTCTGCTTGCCGAAGTTGTCCGGGTCGAGCGGATCGCGCGAGACAACGCACGCTTTATCGAGATAAAAACCGCCGTCACCGTCGTTCAGGCGAAACAGCGGCAGGATATCGAACAGGTTAATGTCTTCACCGTCCACCGTATTCTGCGCCCAGGCCGGGTTGGCGCGACGCTCCGGCGTGACGGGGAATTTATCCCAGCGGCGGATAAACTCGTCGATCTGTTTTTTTACCGGAGTGTTCGCAGGGAGCCCCATCGAAATGGCGTGGTTCTGCCAGGAGCCGATGGTGTTCATCACCACGCGGGCATCGGTAAAGCCACGAATGTTGTCGAACCACAGCGCGGGCGCGCCGTCACCAATGCGGCCGGTCGCGTTGGCTGCCGCCGCCAGATCGGGCTCGGCGTTAACCTCTTCCTCAATTTTCAGCAGCTGCCCTTGCTCATCGAGCGCCTGCAGGAAGCTTCTCAAATCATCAAATGCCATCTTTATTCTCCTGTGAAAAATGTTTCGCCTCCCGCAGCCCGTTCCAGCGGCGCGCCTTTTTATGCTCCAGCCCGAACTGATCGAGCACGCGGGTCACGATGTGCTGGGTAATGTCATCTGCGGTTTGTGGGTGGTTGTAATACGCAGGCATGGGCGGCACCATCGCCACGCCCATGCGGGAAAGTGCGAGCATGTTCTCAAGATGAATGGTGCTGAGCGGTGTTTCACGCGGAACCAGCACCAGCTTGCGCCCCTCTTTCAGCACCACGTCAGCCGCGCGTCCCACCAGCCCTTCGGCGTAGCCCGCGCGGATCCCCGCGAGCGTTTTCATGCTGCAGGGAATGACGATCATGCCGTCGGTACGAAACGAGCCAGAGGAGATGGTGGCGGCCTGGTCAGCCGGACTGTGGACAACGTCAGCCAGGGCAGCAACGTCCTGCGCGGTGTAGGGCGTTTCCAGCTCAATGGTGGTTTTTGCCCACTTAGACATCACCAGATGCGTCTCCACCTCCGGCATTTCCCGCAGCGCCTGCAGCAGCGCCACGCCCAGCGGTGCACCCGTTGCCCCCGTCATTCCCACTATCAATCTCATTCATCACCTCAATATTTTGTTCGTGTACGAACATTATAAATAAGCTACTCCAGGATCGTTTACCTGACAAGATCGTTCGCATACGATCACACGAATGGCTAAAAGATGCCGCGTTAAAATTGAGAGCAATAGCGGCTATCATAGGGGAGAGATTTTTTCCGTCGGAGTGTTCATGGAACTAAGACAAGAGGCGTTCCACCTGTTACGTCAGCTTTTTCAACAGCATACCGCGCAGTGGCAACATGCCTTACCGGAACTGACCAAGCCACAGTATGCGGTGATGCGCTCTATTGCCGAGCATCCGGGTATTGAACAGGTGGCGTTGACCGAAGTGGCGGTCAGCACGAAAGCAACCCTGGCGGAGATGCTCAGCCGCATGGAGGCGCGCGGTCTGGTCAAACGCGAGCACGATCCGGCCGATAAGCGCCGCCGGTTTGTCTTCCTGACGCCGGAAGGAGAAGCCCTGCTTGCAGGCTGTAAACCGGTTGGCAACGAGGTGGATGAGGCGTTTTTAGGACGTCTTAACAAGGCCGAGCGGGAGCAGTTCTCCGCGCTCATCAAAAAGATGATGCACGATTAATTCACGCTGGTGCGCATAAAATCAATAAAGGTGCGCACTTTCGCTGACACATGCCGGGCATCGGGATAAACCGCATAGATGCCCTGCTGTGCAAAGGTATATCCCGGTAAAACCGGGACCAGTTTTCCCGCATCAAGCGCATCGCGCACCAGCCATTCCGGCAGTAACGCCACACCTCCGCCCGCGAGTGCAAAGGCCATAAGAGCCTGTGCGCTGTCGGCAAACAGGCGCGGCGCTTTTTTTATTTCCAGCGTTTCAGGCGCGCCGCTGGCATCCTTCACCTGCCAGCGCAGCGGCGAGGCCAGGCGCTCGTGAATAATCCAGTCGGCGTTGGCAAGGTGCGCAAGCGTTTCGATCGGATGGTTAACGAGCCACCCGGGCGTCGCGACGGGGAGAATCGAGAAGTGTGAAATCAGCGCGGCGTGGTTGCGCGAATCGGCAAGCGTTCCCAGCCGGATAGCTACGTCAAAGCGCTCCGAGATAAGGTCGGCGTGCAGGGAGGACGAAACATGCCGCACGCGAAGATCCGGGTGTTGCTGGCTAAACCTGGCCAGCAGCGGTACCACCACCTGTGAGCCATACTCGGGCGTCGTCGTGATCCGCAGTTCGCCAGTGAGCCCCGCATGATTCGCGCGGACATCATCCTGCAGCCGTTCCGCATCCTTCAGAAGCGCCACGCTGCGTTGATGAAAGAGCGCGCCCGCCTCGGTTAACGTCAGGCGGCGGGTGGAGCGCAGCAGCAGCGTAACGCCCAGCTCATCTTCTAGCTGACGAATATTGAAGCTGACCACGGCTTTTGTCAGCCCCATTGCCTCGGCTGCGGCAGTGAAACTGCCGGTATCGGCCACCGCGACAAACATCTGCGCTCGCTGCAGGTTAATCATCATCACGCCCTTTACTGTCAAAATTTTTTTGACAGTATATCGCGCTTTGTCAGGTTTATCCGTGCTTCCCGGATCGATACGATACGCCACCTCACCGGAGGATCCACCATGACGTATCGCAGCAAAGTCGCCGTTGTTTATCTGCTGGGCTTTTTTCTTGATTTGATCAACATGTTCATTGCCAGCGTCGCCTTCCCGGCAATGGCTCACGCCTTTAACACCACGCCTTCAGCCCTTGCCTGGGTCAGTAACGGGTACATTGCCGGCCTGACGCTGGTGATCCCGTTTAGCAGCGTGCTCACGCGCCGCATCGGGCCAAAGCGAGTCATCCTGCTCTCGCTTTTTCTGTTCAGCGCAGCCTCCGCTGCGGCGGGCCTGTCTGCAACGCTTGAAAGTCTGATCGTCTGGCGAGTACTCCAGGGCGTGGGAGGGGGCTTACTGATCCCCGTCGGACAGGCGCTGACCTGGCAACAGTTTAAGCCTCACGAGCGTGCCCGACTCTCCTCGGCGGTGATGCTGGTGGCGTTGCTTGCCCCGGCCTGCTCTCCTGCTATCGGAGGACTGCTGGTGCAGACGCTCAGCTGGCGATGGATATTTTTCGCCACGCTACCGGTCGCTATCGTGACCTTTGTTTTGGCCTGCCTGTGGCTTAAACACGAAATGCCCGCGATGAAAGCGGCCAGACTGCTAAACCTGTCGTTGCTCGCGGACCCGCTTTTGCGTTTTTCCATGCTTGTCTATCTCTGCGTACCCGGCATGTTTATTGGGGTGAACGTCACGGGCATGTTTTATCTTCAGCACGTGGCGAACATGAGCCCAGCCGCAACGGGGATGCTCATGCTGCCGTGGTCCGTGGCATCGTTTATCGCCATCACGGCAACGGGACGCTATTTTAACCGTATCGGCCCCCGACCGCTGATCGTCATCGGCTGCCTGCTGCAGGCGACGGGTATTCTGCTTTTGATTAACGTCAGTTCGGCTACGCTGCTGCCTGCCGCTGCGTTTACCCTGATGGGTGCGGGGGGAAGCCTGTGCAGCAGTACGGCTCAGAGCAGCGCTTTTCTGACGACCCGCCGGGAAGAGATGCCGGATGCCAGCGCGCTGTGGAATCTTAATCGTCAGCTGAGCTTTTTTGCCGGAGCCCTGCTGCTGGCGCAGGCGCTGAACCTGGCGCAGGCCTGGCTGCCACCGCTCGCCGCCTGGCACGGGATGTTTATTTTTGCCGCAGGCATGACCTTGCTGCCTGTACTGTACGTTTTTCGTCTTAACAATACGCAGGTGCTCACCCAGCTGCGACAGGAGAATTCATGACGCCTTTCGAACACGACATTATCGACCTCCACATTGCGCTCGAAGACTGGTTAGGCAAAGGTGAAGGTGATTCCGACGCCCTGCTCGCCCGCTTCCGTCCAGATTTTCTGATGATCCCGCCGGGCGGCGCTCATATCGACTATGCCGGTCTGATCAGTTTTCTGGAAAACCAGCGCGGAAGCCGTCCCGGACTGAAGATCGTCATTGACGAATTATCCACGATCGAGCGTTGGGATCGTGGCGCGGTGCTGCACTACCGGGAGACGCAAACCCGGCCGGACCTGCCCGTCAACGTGCGCTGGTCAACCGCGGTGCTCAATCAGGAAGGCGATCGGATAGTGTGGCGTCTTCTGCACGAAACGGCTAAGCCGTAGCGCAAAAGAAAAAGGCCCGTCTCACGACGGGCCTTTTTTGACGAAAGGTTGCTTATTCGCGGAACAGCGCTTCGATATTCAGACCTTGCCCCTGCAGGATTTCACGCAGGCGGCGCAGACCTTCAACCTGAATCTGACGAACACGTTCACGGGTCAGGCCAATTTCGCGGCCGACGTCTTCCAGTGTCGCAGCTTCATACCCCAGTAAACCGAAACGACGTGCCAGCACTTCACGCTGTTTGGCGTTCAGCTCGAACAGCCATTTGACGATGCTCTGCTTCATGTCATCGTCCTGCGTGGTGTCTTCCGGACCGTTGTCTTTTTCATCGGCCAGAATGTCCAGCAGCGCTTTTTCGGAGTCGCCACCCAGCGGGGTGTCAACGGAGGTAATGCGCTCGTTGAGACGCAGCATACGGCTTACGTCATCAACCGGTTTATCGAGTTGCTCAGCAATCTCTTCTGCGCTTGGCTCGTGGTCCAGTTTATGGGACAACTCGCGTGCGGTACGCAGATAAACGTTCAACTCTTTGACGATGTGAATCGGCAGGCGGATCGTACGGGTCTGGTTCATAATAGCCCGTTCGATGGTCTGACGAATCCACCAGGTCGCGTAGGTTGAGAAACGGAACCCGCGTTCCGGGTCAAACTTCTCAACTGCGCGGATGAGACCTAAGTTGCCCTCTTCAATCAGATCCAGCAGAGCCAGACCACGATTGCCGTAACGGCGGGCAATTTTCACGACCAGTCGCAGGTTACTTTCAATCATGCGACGACGCGAGGCGACATCACCACGCAAAGCACGACGTGCGAAATAGACTTCTTCTTCGGCCGTTAGCAGTGGGGAGTAACCAATCTCCCCAAGGTAAAGCTGAGTCGCGTCCAGTACACGCTGTGTGGCACCCTGCGATAACAGCTCTTCTTCAGCCAAATCGTTATCACTGGGTTCCTCTTCTACTAAGGCTTTTTCGTCAAAAGCCTCTACTCCGTTCTCATCAAATTCCGCGTCTTCATTTAAATCATGAACTTTCAGCGTATTCTGACTCATAAGGTGGCTCCTACCCGTGATCCCTGAACGAGACACCCTGGCTGGCATGCCCCGTCAAATTATCGCTGCGGCAAATACTGCAGCGGGTTTACGGATTTCCCCTTGTAACGAATTTCAAAATGCAAGCGTGTAGAACTGGTTCCGGTGCTACCCATGGTAGCGATTTTTTGCCCCGCCTTAACTTCTTGTTGTTCCCGGACCAGCATTGTGTCGTTATGGGCGTAGGCACTCAGGTAATCATCGTTATGTTTGATGATAATAAGATTACCGTAACCGCGCAGAGCGTTACCGGCATACACAACGCGCCCGTCTGCGGTCGCGATGATAGCCTGTCCTTTACTCCCTGCGATATCGATCCCTTTATTTCCCCCCTCGGAGGAAGAGAAGTTCTCGATAACCTTGCCGTCAGTTGGCCAGCGCCATGCAGATATTGGCGAACTGGAGGTCATACTGCTGGCAGTCGGTTCAGTAGAGCTAACCACAGGTGCCGTCACCGGTGCTGTGACAACAGTCGCAGTCCCTTTATTATTCGGCAACATTTTGTTAGCAGTCTGATCACCTGAATCCTCAGAATACGTAATTACAGGTTGTGAAGCAACCACCGTGGTGGATTTTTGTGCAGGCTTAACGCTGTTATTTTGAGCCGTCACATCGGCCGCTGAAACGGTGTTGCCAGGCGTAAGCGGCGTGCCCGTCGCGTTGCCAACCTGGAGCGTTTGCCCGACTTCCAGACCGTATGGGGCCTGGACGTTATTGCGCTGCGCGAGGTCACGGAAATCGTTCCCGGTAATCCACGCAATGTAGAACAGCGTATCCCCGCGTTTTACGGTATAGGTGCTGCCACCGGTATAGCTGCCTTTCGGAATGTTCCCATACTGACGGTTATAGACTATGCGGCCATTCTGGGTCTGAACAGGCTGTTCCACTGGCTGAATCTGCGTCGGCTGCGTCATTGGACGCTGAACCGGCTGGATTGGCGGATTTTGTTGCGCCGTAGAGGTACCCATTTTAGGCGGAGGAGTGATCAACATTCCGCCGGACGTGTTACCCGAGCCGCTGTTTCCGCCGACAGAACTGACGGGCGCAGGCGCGTTATTAGAACTTGTACAGCCTGCCAGCCAGAGCGAAACCAGTGATAATGCCGCAACACGGCTGATGGTGAATTTAGGGCTTCCCGCGCTCATTTATCCCCCAGGAATGTGTTAACTACCAGTGACTTAAAATTTACCGTGATGGCACGATTCTTTCGCGCCACACCATACGCTGAATTTGCCTTAATAACCCTGGATAATTCCGAGTCTCAGGCCAACTCCCCCTTTACCAGAGGCACAAAGCGCACGGCTTCCACGGTGTCGATAATAAACTCGCCGCCGCGCCGACGAACGCGCTTCAAAAGCTGCTGCTCGTCCCCGACGGGCAGAACAAGAATGCCCCCCTCATCCAGCTGCGACAACAGGGCCGCAGGAATTTCAGGCGGGGCCGCCGTCACGATGATCGCGTCAAACGGCGCGCGCGCCTTCCAACCCTGCCATCCATCACCGTGTCGTGTCGAAACATTATGTAAATCAAGTTGTTTCAGGCGACGACGCGCCTGCCACTGTAAACCTTTAATCCGTTCAACGGAGCATACATGATGAACCAGATGCGCCAGGATCGCGGTCTGATACCCCGACCCGGTGCCAATCTCCAGCACGCGGGAGTCAGGCGTCAGCTCCAGCAGCTCCGTCATGCGCGCCACCATGTAAGGCTGCGAAATCGTCTGGCCCTGTCCGATGGGCAGCGCCACGTTTTCCCACGCTTTGTGTTCAAACGCCTCGTCTACAAATTTCTCACGCGGAACCTGAGCAAGCGCTTCAAGCACGTGCTCGTCGCGGATCCCCTGCGCGCGGAGTTGTTCCAGAAGAGTTTGTACACGTTTGTTTACCATTGCGCGTTCACTCCTGCGCGATCCAGCCAGCCCGACACCACATCATGCGCGCTATACGCGGTTAAATCTACGTGCAGCGGGGTAACCGAAACATAGCCTTCCTCCACGGCGGCAAAGTCGGTATCCGGACCCGCATCGCACTTATCGCCGGGAGGGCCAATCCAGTAAAGCGTGTTGCCGCGAGGATCCTGCTGCGGGATCACCTGATCGGCTGGATGTCGGCTACCGCAACGGGTGACGCGAATGCCTTGAATTTCATCGAGAGGAAGATCCGGCACGTTGATGTTGAGGATGCGCCCGGTACGCAACGGCTCGCGGCCGAGCGCCCGCAGGATCGAACAGGTCACCGCGGCGGCGGTGTCGTAGTGCGTGTGGCCGTTTAACGAGACCGCCAGCGCCGGGAACCCCAGATGGCGCCCTTCCATTGCGGCCGCCACGGTGCCGGAGTAAATCACGTCATCGCCGAGGTTAGGACCGGCGTTAATGCCGGAAACAACGATATCCGGACGCGGCCGCATCAGCGCGTTCACGCCCAGAAAAACGCAGTCGGTTGGCGTGCCCATCTGCACGGCAATATCGCCATTTTCAAAGGTAAAGGTGCGAAGCGACGACTCCAGCGTCAGTGAGTTAGACGCTCCACTGCGGTTACGATCGGGCGCCACGACCTGCACGTCCGCGAATTCGCGGAGGTGTTTCGCCAGGGTCTGAATGCCTGGCGCGTGGATACCGTCATCGTTACTCAGCAATATTCGCATAATCACCCGAGGTGTTGATAAGTTCCCTGACAACACTGGTGGCAAAGCTACCTGCCGGTAGCCAGAAGCGTAACTCGACGGTCACGTCATCCCACCAGTTCCAGCTTAACTGCTGCGGATAGAGCAGCATCGCGCGGCGCGCCGCCTCGACTTTTTCCCGCACCAGCAAGGATTGCAATTCTGGCGCATCCGCTACGGCTAACTGCTCGGCAGCCAGCGCGTCGCCCTGCGTTCCCCAGTCGCCCGTGCCGGGCAGCGCGGCGGTAATCATCAGCGCTTTTGCGTCCACGCGCGACTGCACATCGGCCATTTCTTCGGCCTTTGCCACAAACCAGCTTCCGCGTCCCGCTAATTGTAGCGCATCGCCAACAACAACTTGATTCGCGTCCGGTTTTTTCAGCCTTTCGCTCACAATCTGATTAAACAACGCGCTGCGGGCCGCCGACAACCAAAAACTGCGTTTATTCCTGTCGCGCACCGGGGCATCGCTTTGCGCCCAGCGCAGCGCACCCTGCAGGTTGCTGCCGCCAATGCCAAAGCGCTGCGCGCCAAAGTAGTTCGGTACACCGCGTTCACTGATAGCGTTCAGACGTTTTTCAACATCTTCGCGGTGGGACACTTCACGCAGCACCAGCGTAAAGTCGTTCCCCTTCAACGCCCCCAGACGCAGTTTGCGCTTGTGGCGGGCGAATTCCAGTACCTTACAGCCTTCAAGCTCAAATTTGCTTAAATCAGGCATCGTATTGCCGGGAACGCGCGCGCAGAGCCACTGTTCCGTGACGGCGTGTTTATCTTTCTGTCCGGCAAAGCTCACTTCGCGGGCATGAATTTTGAGGAATTTTGCCAGCGCGTCGGCCACAAAGCGGGTATTGCAGCCATTTTTCAGAATACGCACCAGGATATGTTCGCCTTCGCCATCCGGCTCAAAGCCCAGATCCTCCACCACGAGGAAATCTTCCGGGCTGGCTTTCAGCACCCCGTTCCCCTGCGGTTTACCGTGCAGGTATGTCAGGTTGTCGAAGTCTGTCATTTGCTCGCCTTCAGCAGCAGCGCCACGGCTTCACAGGCAATTCCTTCGCCACGCCCGGTAAAGCCCAGCTTCTCGGTCGTCGTCGCTTTGACGTTCACGTCGTCCATATGGCAGCCCAGATCTTCTGCAATAAACACGCGCATCTGCGGAATATGCGGCAGCATTTTCGGGGCCTGAGCAATAATCGTCACGTCGACGTTGCCGAGGGTGTAGCCTTTCGCCTGGATGCGGCGCCATGCTTCGCGCAGCAGTTCGCGGCTGTCCGCGCCTTTAAATGCCGGGTCGGTGTCCGGGAACAGCTTGCCGATATCGCCCAGCGCGGCAGCGCCCAACAGCGCGTCGGTCAGCGCATGCAGTGCAACGTCGCCATCAGAATGCGCCAGCAGCCCTTTTTCATAGGGAATGCGCACGCCGCCAATGATAATTGGGCCTTCTCCGCCAAAGGCGTGTACATCAAAACCGTGTCCAATTCGCATTATGCCTTCTCCTGATGGGTCGAACGGGTAAGATAAAATTCCGCGAGCTGTAAATCTTCCGGACGCGTCACTTTTATATTATCAGCGCGTCCTTCAACAAGCTCAGGGTGGAAACCGCAATACTCCAGCGCGGAGGCTTCGTCCGTGATGGTCGCGCCTTCTTTAAGCGCACGCGTTAGGCAGTCGTGGAGTAATTCGCGGGGGAAAAATTGTGGCGTCAGCGCGTGCCATAAATCGACGCGGTCGACGGTGTGGGCGATAGCCTGTTTGCCCGGCTCGGCGCGCTTCATGGTGTCGCGCACCGGTGCGGCCAGAATCCCGCCAACCTTGCTTGTTTCGCTCAGCGCCAGCAGGCGCGCAAGATCGTCCTGATGCAGGCAAGGACGCGCCGCGTCATGCACCAGCACCCACGACGCGTTTCCGGCGGCCTGAATGCCCGCCAGCACGGAATCGGCGCGTTCGGCGCCACCGTCAACGACGGTAATATGTGGATGATTTGCCAGCGGCAGCTGCGCGAAGCGCGCATCGCCAGGGCTGATAGCGATGATCACACGCGTCACCCGCGGGTGCGCCAGCAGCGCCGCCACGGCGTGCTCGAGGATCGTTTTATCGCCAATAGAGAGGTACTGCTTGGGACATTCTGTCTGCATGCGCCGGCCAAAACCTGCGGCCGGCACCACGGCGCATACGTCCGAAAAAGTTACTGCCATGTCGTAATCCTGGGCCTGATTATCGATTGTTTTGTGCTGAGCCCTGATTGCGTTTAGACGCATCCGGAACCAGACGATAAAAGGTTTCGCCCGGCTTAGTCATACTGAGTTCATTGCGTGCGCGTTCCTCAATCGCCTCTTGCCCGCCATTGAGGTCATCAATTTCAGCAAAGAGTTGATCGTTTCGCGCCTTAAGTTTGGCGTTTGTTGCCTGCTGAGCCGCGACGTCATCGCTCACCCGGCTATAGTCGTGCAGTCCGTTCTTACCGAACCACAGCGAATATTGCAGCCAGATTAGCAAAGCCAGCAACAGCAGCGTTAGTTTACCCATCCTGCCCCCTGAAAAACGGCATCATCATCCCAAGACTTCCCCAGAGCACTACGCCGGGGTAACAGAGATGCCGCAACATCGCGGGCAAATGTACCACATTTTTTCCGCAGAATCGTCCTGCTCAATATCGTTACACAGTTGGTTACGGTTTGAATTATGGCTGAAGTTAGCCCATGAGCCACAAAAATAACAGACCAAACATGAGAACCACCGTCACAATCGTGACCACGGTGCTGTAGAGGAGCTTACCGTTGAGCAGCGAGTGCAGCGCAATGCCGACGACAACCGCCACGGGCATCAACGCCAGAAAGAAAGGCCAGGTGTAGAGAAAGAAGAACAGCGTGTTGCCGCCGTAGATGAGAAATGGAATGCCAAGCGCCAGCAGCCATGAGACGAAGCCAATGATGGCCCCAGGAAATGACCAGGTCGTTTCGTCGTCGGTCGCTAGCGGCTCCGACCCGGTGGTGGTGATGTAATGTTCACTGTTGCGCATAGCTAATCCTGTGACCGTGACTGATCGTTCGGGAAGACAGCTCCCGAACGATACCGCCTCAGGATCTGATAATATCGTCCCGTCTGAGCAGGTCTAATAATTGGCTTACTAAATTTGTTACCAATTGTTGACCTTCCAGGTGAATTTCAGGCGATTCAGGCGCTTCGTATACCGCGTCAATTCCGGTGAAGTTGCGCAGTTCTCCGGCACGCGCTTTCTTGTACAGCCCTTTCGGGTCGCGCGCTTCGCAAATCTCCAGCGGCGTATCGACAAACACCTCGATAAAGCGATCCTGGCCCACGCGTTCGCGCACCATCTGGCGCTCGGCGCGGTGCGGAGAGATAAACGCGGTCAGCACCACCAGCCCGGCGTCAGCCATCAGGCTGGCGACTTCGCCCACCCGGCGGATGTTCTCTTTGCGGTCATCGTCGCTAAACCCTAAATCGCTGCACAGGCCGTGACGCACGTTGTCGCCATCCAGCAGGTACGTGCTTACGCCCTGCTGATGCAACGCCTCTTCCAGCGCGCCGGCCACTGTCGATTTACCCGAGCCGGACAGCCCGGTAAACCACAGCACAACCCCACGGTGACCGTGGAGCTGTTCGCGCTGGGCGACGGTGACCGGATGAGGATGCCAGACGACGTTCTCATCATGGGCGGCCATTACTTGCCTCCCAGCAGATCGCGTGCACCCCAGTGCGGGAAGTGTTTACGCACCAGCGCGTTCAGTTCCAGCTCGAAGGCGCTGAATTCAGACGTCGCGGCAGCCTGTTTAATCGGTTCGCGCACCATACCGGCTCCGACGGTAACGTTGGTCAGCCTGTCGATAAAGATAAGACCTCCCGTGACCGGGTTCTGCTGATACGGATCCAGCACCAGCGGTTCGTCGAAAGTCAGATCGACCAGACCAATGCCGTTCAGCGGCAGCTCGGTGACGTCACGCTGGGTCAGGTTGTTGATATCCACCTGGAACTGAATACCGTCCACGCGGGCGCGGGTTTTCTTGCCGGCAATTTTGATGTCATAGCTCTGGCCAGCGGTCAGCGGCTGTTCGGCCATCCACACCACGTCCACGGAAGCCCCCTGCACTGCCGCCAGCGTTTCCTGCGCGTCAACCAGCAGGTCGCCCCGGCTGATATCAATTTCGTCTTTCAGCACCAGCGTTACGGCTTCACCGGCGCCCGCTTCCTGCAGGTCACCGTCGAAGGTGACGATGCGGGCGATAGTCGATTCCACGCCGGATGGCAGTACCTTGACGCGCTGACCTACCTTTACGGAGCCTGACGCGAGGGTGCCTGAGAAACCGCGGAAATCGAGGTTCGGACGGTTCACGTACTGCACCGGGAAGCGCATCGGCTGGGTATCGACCACGCGCTGAATTTCAACGGTTTCCAGCACTTCCAGCAGCGTCGGACCGCTGTACCACGGCATGTTCGCGCTCTGGGAAGCGACGTTATCCCCTTCCAGCGCCGAGAGCGGTACAAAGCGAATATCCAGGTTGCCCGGCAGCTGTTCGGCAAAGGTCAGATAGCTCTGGCGGATCTCCTCGAACTTCTCTTCGCTGAAGTTGACCAGATCCATCTTGTTGACCGCCACCACCAGGTGTTTGATCCCCAGCAGCGTCGAGATAAAGCTGTGACGACGGGTCTGATCCAGCACGCCTTTACGCGCGTCCATCAGCAGGATCGCCAGGTCGCAGGTAGACGCGCCGGTCGCCATGTTGCGGGTGTACTGCTCGTGCCCCGGGGTGTCGGCGATAATAAATTTGCGCTTCTCGGTAGAGAAGTAGCGGTAGGCCACGTCGATGGTGATGCCCTGCTCGCGCTCCGCCTGCAGGCCGTCCACCAGCAGCGCCAGGTCGAGTTTTTCACCCTGGGTGCCGTGACGTTTACTGTCGTTATGCAGGGAAGAGAGCTGATCTTCGTAAATCTGGCGCGTATCGTGCAGCAGGCGGCCAATCAGGGTACTTTTCCCGTCATCCACGCTGCCGCAGGTCAGAAAACGCAGCAGGCTTTTGTGTTGTTGCGCGTGCAGATACGCTTCCACGCCGCCTTCGTTGGCAATTTGTTGAGCAATAGTGGTGTTCATGGCGGCTCCTTAGAAATAACCCTGACGTTTCTTCAGCTCCATGGAGCCTGCCTGGTCGCGGTCAATCACGCGCCCCTGTCGCTCGCTGGTGGTGGACACCAGCATCTCTTCGATGATCTCCGGCAGCGTCTGCGCGCTGGATTCCACCGCCCCGGTCAGCGGCCAGCAGCCGAGAGTACGGAAGCGCACCATCTGTTGTTTGATCACTTCGCCCGGCTGCAGGTCGATGCGATCGTCGTCGATCATCATCAGCATGCCGTCGCGCTCCAGCACCGGGCGCTCGGCGGCCAGATACAGCGGAACGATTTCAATGTTTTCCAGATAGATGTACTGCCAGATATCCAGCTCGGTCCAGTTGGAGAGCGGGAAGACGCGAATGCTTTCGCCTTTGTTGATCTGGCCGTTGTAGTTGTGCCACAGCTCCGGACGCTGGTTTTTCGGATCCCAGCGGTGGAAGCGGTCGCGGAAGGAGTAGATACGTTCTTTGGCGCGGGATTTCTCCTCGTCACGGCGCGCGCCGCCGAAGGCCGCGTCAAAACCGTATTTGTTCAGCGCCTGCTTCAGCCCTTCGGTTTTCATGATATCGGTGTGCTTGGCGCTGCCGTGCACGAACGGGTTAATGCCCATCGCCACCCCTTCCGGGTTTTTATGCACCAGCAGCTCGCAGCCGTAGGCTTTCGCGGTACGGTCGCGGAACTCGTACATTTCGCGGAATTTCCAGCCGGTATCCACGTGCAGCAGCGGGAACGGCAGCGTGCCCGGATAAAACGCTTTACGCGCCAGATGCAGCATGACGCTGGAATCTTTACCGATGGAGTACATCATCACCGGGTTAGAAAACTCGGCGGCCACTTCGCGGATAATATGGATACTCTCCGCTTCGAGCTGCCGCAGGTGTGTAAGACGTTTTTGGTCCATAACCGTTCCTTAAGCCAAATTTACGACAGAAGAACCAAAGCCTTCTGTATCGGTTGTGTGTTGGAACCAGGCGAGCGTGCTGTGCAGCTGCACCACTTCACCCACCACGATCAGGGCGGGCATCGGGGCGTCTTTCGCCAGGGTTGCAAGATGTTCCAGCGTGCCCGTCGCAACGTGCTGATCGACGCGCGTGCCGCGAGAAATGACGGCAACGGGCGTCGTCGCCTCGCGACCGTGCTGAATAAGCTGTTCGCTGATGTCCGCCGCCTTCATCGTGCCCATGTATATCGCCAGCGTCTGGCGGCTCTGGGCGAGATGCGACCAGTCGAACGGCGTGCTGTCGGCCTTGTAGTGGCCGGTCACAAAGGTCACGCTCTGGGCGTAATCGCGGTGGGTCAACGGGATACCGGCGTAGGCCGTTACCGCTGAGGCCGCCGTGATGCCCGGCACCACCTGGAACGGTATGCCCGCTTCGGCTGCCGCCTGCAGCTCTTCGCCGCCGCGACCGAAAATAAACGGATCGCCTCCTTTCAGGCGCACCACGGTTTTACCCGCTTTGGCGGCGTCAACCAGCATCTGGTTAGTGTCGTGCTGCGGCACAGAGTGCTCGCCAGCCCGTTTGCCGACGCAGATTTGCTCCGCGTCGCGACGGATCAGCTCGCGCACGCCGTCGGTGACCAGATGGTCGTAGAACACCACGTCCGCGTCCTGCAGCACCTGCAGACCGCGCAGCGTCAGAAGCCCGGCATCGCCCGGCCCTGCGCCCACCAGAATGATCTCCCCGCCCGTACTGCCGGGGTTATCCAGTTCGTCCTCGAGAATTTTCTGCGCTGCCGTCTCATTACCGGCATGCATCAGGCTGGCAAAGCGGCCGCGAAACACGCGTTCCCAGAAGCGACGGCGTTCCGTTACGCTGGTCAGGCGCGTTTTCAGGTGGTTGCGCCAGTAGCTGGCTTTTTCCGCCATGCGCCCGAGGCTGGTCGGCAGCAGCGCTTCGATTTTTTCACGCAGCACGCGCGCCAGCACCGGTGCGGTACCGCCGGAGGAGATCGCCACCAGCAGCGGAGAACGGTCAACGATCGACGGGAAGATGAACGAACATAACGGCTGGTCGTCCACCACGTTCACCAGGCGGTAGCGGGCCTGAGCGGCGTCGGAAATCCGCCGGTTCAGGTCGCGATCTTCGGTCGCCGCAATCACCAGCACGACGCTGTCGATTTGTGATTCGTCAAAATCCGCTTCTGCCACTACCCGCACCTGCGCCCCTGCGCGCTGCAAAAACGCGATTTTGCGATCGGCAATTTCACCCGTGCCAACAACCAGCACCGGCTTCTCTTTTATCGCGGCAAATAAGGGCAGATAGTCCACAAGCAACAACTCACTAACAACGAGGAATAAAGGGACTATAGGGGGCGGCTTAGACCGAATGAAATTACGAATTGGAATGAGTAGTTACTCAATGGAATAACGCTGTGAAAAAGCTAATACCAAAAAGTGCTTAACACGCGAAATTTCGGGCATTTAAGACCAATTCAAATTGTGTATGGACGATCACAGTTTCATACTAGGCGGGTTATTATTTTGCTCAGTTTTTAAGGACTCACTATGTTTTCCGCAACGCGCCACCGTATTGCTGCCCTGGCGCTCGGCGTTTGCTTTATTCTTCCTGCCCAGGCAAAAAACCAACCTTATGGTGAAATCGCCACTATGCAGGCGCGGCATATTGCCACCGTCTTTCCAGGCCGCATGACCGGCTCGCCTGCGGAGATGCTCTCCGCGGACTATCTTCGCCAGCAGTTTGCCGGGATGGGCTACCAGAGCGATATCCGGTCGTTTCACAGCCGCTACGTCTATACCTCACGAAATAAAACGAAAAACTGGCATAACGTGACCGGCAGTACGGTTATCGCGGCGCATGAAGGTCGCGCGGCTGAACAGATTATTATCATGGCGCACCTTGATACCTACGCTCCGATGAGCGATGCCGATACGGATAACAACCTCGGCGGGCTGACGCTGCAGGGCATGGACGACAACGCGGCGGGCCTGGGCGTGATGCTCGAACTGGCCGAGCGGATGAAAGATATTCCAACCCAGTATGGTATTCGTTTCGTGGCTACCAGCGGTGAAGAAGAGGGCAAACTCGGCGCTGAGAATCTCCTTAAACGCATGAGCGCTGAGGAGAAGAAAAATACGCTGCTGGTGATCAACCTCGATAACCTGATCGTCGGCGATAAGCTTTATTTCAACAGCGGGCAGAGTACGCCGGGACCCGTGCGGAAACTGACGCGCGACCGGGCGCTGGCGATAGCCCGCAGCCATGGCGTTTATGCCACGACCAATCCGGGCGGGAATCCTGCTTTCCCACGCGGAACAGGCTGCTGCAACGACGGGGAAGTGTTCGATAAGGCGGGCATTCCGGTGCTGTACGTGGAAGCGACAAACTGGGCATTGGGCAAGAAAGATGGCTATCAGCAACGCGCTAAATCGAAAGCCTTCCCGGACGGGACAAGCTGGCACAACGTGATGCTGGATAATCAGCAGCACATTGACAGCGCGCTGCCGCAGCGGATTGAGCACCGCAGTCGTGATGTGGTGAAGGTCATGCTGCCGCTGGTGAAGGAGCTGGCGAAAGCGGGGAAAGCCTGAGGTTTTTAAGCATAGGGCGGCCTGATGCCCTCACCCCAACCCTCTCCCACAGGGAGAGGGAGGATAAAGGATTACCCTTCGTGCAGCCCGCACTCGCGCTTCAACCCAAAGAATCGTGTCTCTTCCTCCGCCATTCCCGGTTCCCATTTGCGCGTGGTGTGGATGTCGCCCACTGACAGATAGCCCTGGTCCCACAGCGGATGGTACTTCAGCCCGTGTTTTTGCAGATACTGATACACCGTCCTGTTATCCCAGTCGATAATCGGCAGCACTTTAAATACCCCGCGCTGGACCGCCAGCACCGGTAAGGTTGCACGGCTGCCGGACTGCTCGCGGCGTAGCCCCGCAAACCACGTCTGCGCATTGAGCTCTTTCAGCGCCCGGTTCATCGGCTCAACTTTGTTGATATCATTGTATTTCTCAATGCCCTCTACGCCCTGTTCCCAGAGCTTACCGTAGCGCGCCTCCTGCCAGGCCGCGCTTTCCGTCGCACGGTACACTTTGAGGTTCAGCTTGAGCTTGTCCGTCAGCTCGTCAATAAACTGGTAGGTTTCAGGAAACAGGTAGCCGGTATCGGTGAGGATCACCGGAATGTCCGGACGGATCTGATTCACCAGATGCAGGCTGACCGCCGCCTGAATACCAAAGCTCGACGAGAGCACATAGTCTCCCGGCAGGTTTTCCAGCGCCCACGCCACACGCCCTTCGGCGTCCAGCTTTTCAAGGTGGGCATTGGTTTCTGCCAGCGCCAGAATGCGTTCGACTTTAGGCAGATCGTTAAGGGCGTTTAGATCGAGTACGGACATAATTACCTCTCGTGGTTACTCCCAGAAATTCCTTGCGGGATCGAGCACCGGGCGAATGATGCCCGCACGCACCGTAAAGTCGCCGAAGCCTTCACCCGCTTCGCGCTCTTTCGCCCAGCGCCCGACAAGCTCGTCGATGGAATCAAGGATTTCCGGCTCGGTAATGTTCTCGCGGAACATACGCGGAATGCGCGTGCCGATACGGTTACCGCCCAGGTGCAAGTTGTAACGACCCGGCGCTTTCCCCACCAGACCCAGCTCGGCCAGCATCGCGCGGCCGCAGCCGTTCGGGCAGCCGGTGACGCGCATAACAATATGCTCGTCCGGAATACCGTGTTTTTCCAGAATCGCCTCCACTTTGTCAGTGAATGACGGCAGGAAACGTTCCGCTTCGGCCATCGCCAGCGGACAGGTCGGGAACGACACGCAGGCCATGGAGTTTTCACGCTGCGGCTTAACCGCATCCATTAACCCGTGATCGCGCGCCAGCTTCTCGATCTTCGCCTTCTGGCTTTCCGGCACGCCGGCAATAATGAGATTCTGGTTAGCGGTAATGCGGAATTCGCCTTTATGGATCTTAGCAATTTCCAGCAGACCGGTTTTCAGCGGACGGCCCGGATAGTCCAGAATACGGCCGTTTTCGATAAATAGCGTCAGGTGCCATTTATTATCGATACCTTTCACCCAGCCAATGCGATCGCCGCGACCGGTGAATTCGTAAGGGCGGATCGGCTCAAATTTGATGCCCGCACGACGCTCCACTTCCTCTTTGAACGTCTCCACGCCCACGCGCTCCAGGGTGTATTTGGTTTTCGCGTTTTTACGGTCGGTACGGTTGCCCCAGTCGCGCTGCGTGGTCACTACCGCTTCCGCCACGGCCAGCGTGTGCTCCAGCGGCAGGAAGCCGAACTCGCTCGCGGTGCGGGCGTAGGTTTTCTTATTACCGTGCTCAATGGACAGGCCGCCGCCCACCAGCAGGTTAAAGCCAATCAGCTTGCCGTTTTCGGCAATCGCCACGAAGTTCATGTCGTTGGCGTGCAGATCGATATCGTTCTGCGGTGGGATCACGACCGTGGTTTTAAACTTACGCGGCAGATAGGTCTGGCCAAGGATCGGTTCTTCGTCCGTGGTCGCGACTTTTTCCTGATCGAGCCAAATCTCCGCATAGGCGCGGGTGCGCGGCAGCAGGTGCTCAGAGATCTTCTTCGCCCACTCATAGGCTTCGGCGTGCAGCTCGGACTCATACGGGTTCGAGGTGCAAAGCACGTTACGGTTCATGTCGTTGGCGGTCGCCAGCGCGTCCAGCCCGACCGAGTGCAGCATCTGATGCACCGGCTTGACGTTCTTCTTCAGAATGCCGTGGAACTGGAATGTCTGACGGTTGGTCAGGCGGATGCTGCCATAAATCGTGTTTTCACCAGCAAACTTGTCGATGGCCTGCCACTGTTTGGTGGTGATCACCCCGCCCGGCAGACGGCAGCGCAGCAGCATCGCATGACGCGGCTCCAGCTTCTGTTCGGCACGCTCGGCGCGGATGTCGCGATCGTCCTGCTGGTACATGCCGTGGAAGCGGATCAGCAGGAAGTTGTCGCCTTTGAAGCCGCCGGTGAGACCGTCATTCAGATCTTCAGCAATGGTGCCGCGCAGATAGTTGCTTTCCAGCTTCATGCGCTCGGCGTCTGTCAGTTTACCTTCGACCACCAGTGGCCCTGGATGTTTTTCGCTCATTAGTAGACATCTCGCTGATAACGGCGCTCAACGCGCAGCTCACTTAAAAATTCATCCGCCGTTTCGGCATCCATACCGCCGAATTCGGCAATCACTTCCAGCAGTGCCTGCTCAACGTCTTTCGCCATGCGATTGGCGTCGCCGCAGACATAAATGTGGGCACCGTCATTGATCCAGCGCCACAGCTCTGCGCCCTGTTCGCGCAGTTTATCTTGTACGTATACTTTTTCTTTCTGGTCGCGGGACCAGGCCAGATCGATGCGGGTCAGTACGCCTTCTTTCACATAGCGCTGCCACTCAACCTGGTAGAGGAAATCCTCGGTAAAGTGCGGGTTGCCGAAGAACAGCCAGTTTTTACCCGGCGCTTCATCTGCCGCGCGCTGCTGCATGAAGGCGCGGAACGGCGCAATGCCGGTGCCTGGGCCAATCATGATGACCGGCGTTTCCGGGTTCGCCGGCAGGCGGAAGTTGTCGTTGTGCTCAATAAAGACGCGCACTTCGCCCTCTTCTTCCACGCGATCCGCCAGGAAGCTTGATGCCCCACCCGCACGGGCGCGGCCTTCGATGTCGTAGCGCACCACGCCGACGGTAATATGCACTTCACTCTCCACTTCGGCCTGCGAAGAGGCGATGGAGTACAGGCGCGGCGTCAGCGGTCGCAGCAGGCCGATCAGCGCATCCGCATCCAACTGAGCCGGAGAGAAACGCACCATATCGACAATTGGCGTCGTCGCGGCGTAATGCTGCAGCTTCGCCTTGTCGCCCACCAGCGGCAGCAGGGATTCGCTGCGCGTTAAGGTGGCATAATTTTCGACGATATTCGGGGTGTTCACCGTCAGCTCGAAATGCCACTGCAGCGCCTCTGCAAGCGGCTGGATTTTGCCGTCAACGGTGACGGGCTCGTCACCCTTCAGCCACAGCAGCTCAACCAGCTCTTTCACCAGAGCCGGATCGTTCTGATACCAGATACCCAGCGCGTCGCCCGGCTGATAGCGCAGGCCAGAGTCGCCGAGATCGATCTCGATATGGCGCACGTCTTTTTCCGAATCGCGGCCGGTGATTTTCTGGTTCACCGACAGGCTCGCCGTCAGCGGCGCCTCTTTGGTGTACGGGCTGGTGTGGATGTCGTTGACGGCACCCGTCGCGGTGAACGCGGCCTGCGCCGACGTCTCTTTCGGCACGCGCGCTTTCAGCACCTCAACGATGCGCGCACGCCATTCGGCGGCGGCGGTCTGGTATTCAACATCCGCGTCAACGCGGTCCAGCAGGCGCTCCGCGCCCAGCTCCGCCAGCCTGCTGTCGAAGTCTTTACCGGACTGGCAGAAGAATTCATACGAGGTATCGCCAAGGCCAAATACGGCAAACGCCGTGGCATCCAGCTTCGGCGCTTTTTTCGAGAACAGGAACTTGTGCAGCGCCACCGCTTCTTCAGCAGGTTCACCTTCACCCTGCGTAGAGGCGACCACCACCAGCAGTTTTTCTGACGCGATTTGCTTAAATTTATAATCCCCGGCGTTGACCAGGTTCACGTTCAGTTTGGCGGCCAGCAGGTCGTCACGCAGCGCTTCGGCCACGCGGCGCGCATTGCCCGTCTGCGAGGCGGAAATCAGGGTAATGGCCGGAATTTCAACGGCCGTTACCGGTGCACCCGCCACAGCGCCAGGCTGCTGATTGAGCATTCCCCAGAAATAACCGGAGACCCAGGCAAGCTGAGTGGGAGAAAAATCAGAGGTGGCAGCCTGAAGGCGCGCCAGTTGCTCCGGGTTCAGGGGAAGCAAATTTGAAGGTGGGGCCTGTGTTGTCATGCGTCGTTATGTTCCAGTAGCCAAGCGGACTTTAAGCGAATAAATCCAAACTGAAGATAAGGTTAACGGCGAGGATAATAACAATTAAAGAAGGGATGGAAATAATAAATAACCAAATGGACTAACCTGTTTTAGTTGTCATACTTAGCGATAAAACCGATTAATTAACCCTCTGAAAATTATCGATAAAAGCATCAAAAAACGCCTGTTAACGAGACGCCAGGCTTCAGAGCCGTTTTAGTTAATGCTAAAAATTGTGCTTTCCGGTACTATGCGGCGGTTTTTTCCGCATTACTGAGAGCGATCATGTCCACCACACTGTTTAAAGATTTCACCTTCGAAGCCGCCCACCACCTTCCGCATGTCCCTGAAGGGCATAAATGCGGCCGTCTGCACGGGCATTCGTTCATGGTGCGTCTTGAGATCACCGGTGAAGTTGATCCGCATACCGGTTGGATCATGGATTTTGCCGAACTGAAGGCGGCGTTTAAGCCGACCTACGATCGTCTGGATCATTACTACCTGAATGATATCCCGGGCCTTGAAAACCCGACCAGCGAAGTGCTGGCGAAATGGATTTGGGATCAGATGAAGCCGCTGGTGCCGCTGCTGAGCGCGGTGATGATCAAAGAGACCTGTACCGCCGGCTGTATCTATCGCGGGGAGTAAAAAAAGCCCGGCTAAACCGGGCTTTTTTTTAGGCAATATTCAGGTATTTGTGCGTCTGCATCGACAGGCGCCAGTTGCGCGCAATACAGGTTTCAATGCACAGGCGCGTCGCGTCGTCTTTCTGGCTGATCGGCTGTAGCGCAATGACGCGCTGCTTTTCATCCGTCAGCGTGGCCAGCAGTTCATCCAGCGCTTCGATATCACGCACGCGCCCAACCGGGTGCTTAATCTCATCCGCGCGTTCCAGCGCCTGAGACAGCACGTCATACCCGCCGCGCATATTCACTTTTGGCGATACCGTCACCCAGGTGGTGTGTGAACAGCGCACTTCATGGGTGCCGCTGGTTTCAATCTGGCAGCTGTAGCCGTTCTTTTCGAGCAGCTCGGTCAGCGGCGTCAGATCGTGGATGCAGGGTTCACCGCCGGTGATCACGACGTGGCGCGCCGTCCAGCCCTGACGACCAATAATGGCCAGCAGATCTTCTGAACTGCCCGCGCCCCACTTATCGCTCTCTTTGGTTTTCGCCAGAATGCTAAACAGCGACACTTCCCGATCTGCGAGCTTATCCCACGTATGTTTGGTATCACACCAGGCACAGCCAACCGGGCATCCCTGTAAACGAATGAAAATAGCGGGAACGCCGGTAAAGTAACCCTCGCCTTGCAGGGTCTGGAACATCTCGTTAATCGGGTACTGCATAGTCATCTCAGTAAAGGGGATAAACGATAAGTATCGCAGATCCCCGCCTGATGGTCATGCTCCATCGGTGATTTGCGCGCCAATCGCCGCCATAAAACGCTCGGTAATTTGCTGTGGACGGGTGATGGCGCCGCCGACGACGACCGTATGCGCGCCCAGCGCCAGGCATCTGGCCGCGCGTTCAGGCGTATCCACGTTGCCTTCGGCAACCACGGGAACCGTCACGGCAGCCAGCACGCCCTTCAGGAACGCGCAGTCGTTCTCCGGAAGCGAATGGCCCGCCGTTTCCGCCGTATAGCCGTAAAGCGTGGTGCCGACACAGTCAAAGCCAAGCGCCTGTGCCGTCACGGCTTCGCCCACGGTGGAAATATCCGCCATCAGCAGTACCGCGGGATAGCGCGAGCGGATGCGCGCGACCAGCGTTTCCAGGGATTCTCCACCGGGACGCTCCCGCGCCGTCGCATCAAGCGCAATGATTTCCGGAGAGACGGTCATGAGCTCATCCACCTCTTTCATCGTGGCGGTGATAAACACCTCGCTTTCCGGGTAATCCCGTTTGATGATGCCGATAACAGGCAAAGAGACCTGCTGCTTAATGGCCTCGATATCCACCACGCTGTTGGCACGAATGGCAGCGGCTCCGCCCTGTGCCGCCGCCAGCGCCATGCGCGACATAATAAACGGGCTATGCAGCGGTTCATTTTCCAGCGCCTGACAGGAGACGACCAGTTTTCCCTTCAGGTTATCCAGTACAGTTTTCATTACGATAAGATCTCTTCCACTTCGTTTTTGATAATCGTGACGTGCGGGCCATAAATGACCTGAACCCCGTTACCGCGCACGATAACGCCGCGCGCGCCGGTGGCTTTCAGCGCCGCGTCATTCACTTTGCTGCCGTCCTTCACCGTGACGCGAAGCCGCGTGGCGCAGCAGTCCACCTCTTCCAGATTCTCTTTTCCGCCTAATCCCGCGATCACCGCAACGGCGCGCTCGCTCTGCGAGAAGGTCGCTTCACTGGCCATCGCCTCCTTTTCCCGACCCGGCGTGGCAAAATCAAAACGGTTAATCAGATAGCGGAAGGTGAAGTAGTAAAGGAAGAACCACGGCACGCCGACCAGCGGAACGAACATCCAGTTAGTTTTGGCCTCTCCCTGCAAAATGCCGAACAGCACGAAGTCAATAAAACCGCCGGAGAAGGTTTGCCCGATGGTGATATGCAGCATGTGCGCGAGCATGAACGCCAGCCCGTCAAACAGCGCATGAATGACGTAAAGCACAGGCGCAATAAACAGGAAGGAAAACTCGATAGGCTCGGTAATCCCGGTCAGGAACGAGGTTAGCGCCGCAGAGAGCAGCAGCCCGGCAACGCGCTTTTTGTTCTCCGGTTTTGCCGTGTGGTACATCGCCAGACACGCGCCGAGCAGGCCAAACATCATCGTAATAAAGCGCCCGGACATGAAGCGCGACGTGCCCTCATAGAAATGCTGCGTGTTCGGGTCGGCCAGCTGGGCGAAGAAGATCCGCTGTGTGCCCTCGACGAGGTGACCGTTAACAATCTCACTGCCGCCGAGCGCGGTGGTCCAGAACGGCAGATAGAAGATGTGGTGCAAACCAAACGGGCCCAGCATGCGTAAAATGAAGCCGTACAGCAGGGTGCCCAGATAGCCGGTGGCATCCACCAGCCCGCCGAGACCAAAAATCAGTTTCTGAAAATGCGGCCAGACCACCGTCATGAGCGCGCCGACGAGTATCGCCGCCAGCGAGCTGATGATGGGAACAAAGCGCGAGCCGCCAAAAAACCCGAGGAACTGCGGAAGCGCAATTTTATTAAACCGGTGATGGAGCGTGCAGGTCACCAGACCAATCACCACGCCGCCAAACACGCCGGTTTCCAGCGTCTGGATCCCCAGCGTCATGCCCTGCCCAACTGCACCCGGGTTCTCGTGCGTCAGTTTGCCGGTGAGGATCAGCAGCGCGTTGATGGTGGCATTCATCACCAGAAACGCGAGTAGCGCCGCCAGCCCAGCCGTGCCCTTATCGCTTTTTGCCAACCCGACGGCTACCCCAACCGCAAACAGCACCGAGAGGTTTGCAAACACGATTGAACCGGCGCTGCTCATGATGGTGAAAATAGCCTGAAGCCAGCCCACATCTAAAAACGGATAAGCCGCCAGCGTATTGGGATTCGATAACGCGCCGCCTATCCCCAGCAGCAGGCCCGCCGCGGGCAGCACGGCGATAGGCAACATAAAGGATTTACCAAAGCGCTGCGCTTTTTCAAACCATCCCCCCGAAGAAGCGCCACTGAACATTTGCATCATTTTTTTCATCTCCCCATTAAACGATGAAAATTTTTACCATATAAATATGGCACAGTGAAAATTATCATCAAAAACCAGGAAACCGATCATACTTTTTCAAAATGACTGGCATCTTTCCCCTCCTTTCCGCCACACTAGTCGCAGCGAAACACATTAAGGACGTGGCATGTCGGACCATGAAAATCTGCTGCTGAAGCTCCGCCAGGAGGCTTCCGGGTACAGCCCAACGCAACAAAAACTCGGTGAGTTTGTCCTCAGCGATCCTGCCCGGGTGCTCTACCTGACGATCACTGAACTGGCGCGCGAGAGCCACACCAGCGAAGCCAGCGTCACGCGCCTTTGCCGGACGCTGGGCTGCAAGGGCTATAACGAATTTAAAATGGCGCTTGCGCTGGATATTCAGCAGGGCCAGCCCGCGCGTCAGGCGGGTGATGAGATTGATAACGTCGTGGATGAGTCGGTGCAGGCTTTGCAGGATACCGCCAGACTCCTCGACCGCACGCTGCTTGAAAAAGCGGCGCTGGCGCTGCATCAGGCGCAATCCGTGCAGATTTATGGCGTCGCGGCCAGCGCGATCCTCGGGGAGTATCTGCATTACAAGCTGTTGCGGCTGGGCAAACCCGCGCAGCTGTTTAGCGATATGCACCGCGCGGCCATGAATGCGACAACGCTTTCGAAAGATACGCTGGTTGTGGCCATCTCCAGCTCGGGTTCAACGCGGGATTTACTCCACGTGGTGAAGCTTGCCCGCAAGCGCGGCGTTAAGGTTCTGGCGCTCAGCAATACGCCCCGCAGCCCGCTGGCGTCTCTGAGCGACATGCAGCTGGTTGCCGCCAAACCAGAAGGCCCTCTAAGTGCAGGCGCGCTCAATGCGAAGGTTGGAGTCATGCTGCTGGTCGAGCTGTTGACCACGTCCATGATTGCGCTGGATGGTCATTACGGCGACGTTAGCCAGCAAACAGCCAGCGCCACGCTTCCCCTTTTGCTCTGAAAATCATTCGCAGGCTAAATAAATCGGCCTGCGATTTATGTTGTCTGATTTGAGTTAAGTGGTATTTAAAACATTTATTCGATAAATGTTTGGTGTAACAAATTATTATATTTATTACATTTTGAATTACGTTCACCATTCGGCACAGACTTCATAAAAACATTTAAATTCAATTAGTTAAAATTTAAATCTTAATAGAGTGAATTTTTACCCTTGTGATACTGTCCAATATATCCACCTGATTTCCTTTCCTTAAAATAAGCTTAAGACGCCATTGATTTCGGCGTTTTATTATTTAAATGCCGTTTACTTTTGCACGCCTACAATCCGCCTCATCAATCATAATGAGACGGTATTAATGAAGATGTTATTGATTACAGGCGTGACCGGATTTCTGGGCGGTGCAGTTCTTGAAAAAATCCTGACCAGCGATCAACCCGCAAAACTCCTTTTGCTTGCGCGCGCCAGCGATCCGCAGAGCGGGCTGGATCGCGTGCTGGAGAACATGCGCAAGTTCAACGTTCCCGAGGACAAACTGGCCTCACTGGGCGTGGATAATATCCTGATTGGCGACCTCAGCCAGCCGGATGCCTTCCTGAACGATCCCCGTCTGGATCGGGTCACGCACGTGGTTAACTGTGCGGCCGTCGCCTCATTTGGTAATAACCCGCTGATCTGGAAGGTCAACGTTGAAGGTACGCTCGCGCTGGCGCGCCGTATGGAGCAGGTTACAGGACTGCAGCGTTTCCTCCACGTCGGCACCGCAATGTCATGCACGCCGGAGCAGGATTCACTGGTCGCCGAAAGCGCTGAATTCAGAGAGAATGCTGAACACCTGGTGGAATACACGTTTTCGAAGTCAACCATCGAACAGCTGATGCGCCAGGAGTGCCCTAACCTGCCGCTGCTCATCGCCCGTCCGTCCATCGTCGTCGGCCATACCCGTCACGGCTGCACCCCGTCGAGCAGCATTTTCTGGGTCTTTAGCATGGGCCTGATGCTGCAGAAGTTTATGTGCTCAATGGAAGACCGGATTGACGTTGTTCCGGTGGATTATTGCGCCGACGCGATGTTAATGCTGCTCAACAGCAACGCTCGTCCGGGAGAAGTGGTACACATTTCTGCGGGAGAAGAGAACAGCGTTCGCTTTGCGGATATCGATCAGGCAATGGCGCAGGCGCTGGAGAAAGCCCCCGTCGGGGATAAATATGCGCAGGTCAGCTACGAAACGCTGGTCAGAATGCGCCGCGAGCTGAAACATATTTTTGGCCCATGCAACGAGCGTCTGATGCTGAAAGCCATGCGTTTATACGGTGCATTTGCCACGCTTAACGTGCGCTTCAGCAACGATAAACTGCTGAGCATGGGGATGCCGAAGCCGCCCCGGTTTACGGATTACATCGCCCGCTGCGTGCAAACCACCCAGGGGCTGACCATTCCGGAGCAAATGGCGGTCGATTTTAAATAGCCAAAAAAAATGCCAGTCATTCGACTGGCATTTTCATTTTAAGGCTTAAGCAATTATGCCTGGCCTTTGATCTCTTTCAGACCGTTGTATGGTGCTTTTTCGCCCAGCGCTTCTTCGATACGAATCAGCTGGTTGTATTTAGCAACACGGTCAGAACGGCTCATAGAACCGGTTTTGATCTGGCCTGCAGCGGTACCTACAGCCAGGTCGGCAATGGTAGCGTCTTCAGTTTCGCCAGAACGGTGAGAGATAACAGCGGTGTAGCCAGCGTCTTTCGCCATTTTGATCGCAGCCAGAGTTTCGGTCAGAGAACCGATCTGGTTGAATTTGATCAGGATGGAGTTAACGATGCCTTTTTCGATGCCTTCTTTCAGGATCTTGGTGTTGGTTACGAACAGGTCGTCACCAACCAGCTGGATTTTGTCGCCCAGTACTTTAGTCTGGTATGCGAAGCCAGCCCAGTCAGACTCGTCCAGACCGTCTTCGATAGACACGATTGGGTACTGTTTGGTCAGGTCTTCCAGGAAGTGAGTGAACTCTTCGGAGGTGAACGCTTTGTTGCCTTCGCCAGCCAGAACGTATTTACCGTCTTTGTAGAATTCAGATGCTGCACAGTCCATCGCCAGGGTGATGTCTTTGCCCAGCTCGTAGCCAGCAGCTTTAACTGCTTCTGCGATAACGGCCAGCGCTTCTGCGTTAGAACCCAGGTTTGGCGCATAGCCACCTTCGTCACCAACAGCAGTGTTCATACCTTTAGCTTTCAGAACTTTAGCCAGGTTGTGGAACACTTCAGAACCCATACGTACCGCTTCTTTCAGGGATTTCGCGCCAACTGGCTGAATCATGAATTCCTGAATATCAACGTTGTTGTCTGCGTGCTCACCACCGTTGATGATGTTCATCATTGGTACAGGCATGGAGTATTTGCCTGGGGTGCCGTTCAGTTCAGCGATGTGCTCGAACAGTGGCATACCTTTCGCAGCAGCAGCCGCTTTGGCGTTCGCCAGAGAAACAGCCAGGATTGCGTTCGCACCGAAGTTAGATTTGTTTTCAGTACCGTCCAGATCGATCATGATCTTGTCGATGCCAGCCTGGTCTTTGGCGTCTTTGCCAAGGATTGCCTGAGCAATCGGACCGTTTACAGCGCCAACCGCTTTCAGTACGCCTTTGCCCAGGAAGCGGGATTTGTCGCCATCGCGCAGTTCCAGCGCTTCGCGAGAACCAGTAGAAGCACCTGATGGAGCAGCAGCCATACCAACGAAACCACCTTCCAGGTGAACTTCGGCTTCAACGGTCGGGTTACCACGGGAGTCGATGATTTCACGACCGATGACTTTAACGATTTTGGACATTAGATTTTCCTCAGTACAAGTTAAACTAAAACTCCAGACAAACAACGCGTACCAAAGGTACGCGTTGCCGTTCTAACTTTTTTTACTTCGCCTGACGCTTCTGGTAGTCGCTGGCGGCCTTCACGAAGCCTGCAAACAGCGGATGCCCGTCACGTGGCGTTGAAGTAAATTCCGGGTGGAACTGGCAGGCGACAAACCACGGATGGTTTGGCACTTCAATGATCTCGACTAACTGATCATCCCCGGAGCGGCCCGCAACACGCAGGCCCGCGGCTTCAATAGGTTTCAACAACATGTTGTTGACTTCATAGCGGTGACGATGGCGCTCGGTGATGACCGGCTCGCCGTACAGCTTGCGAACCACGCTATCGTCAGACAGCTGGCAGGCCTGTGCGCCAAGACGCATGGTGCCACCCAGATCGCTCTTCTCGGTACGGACTTCGACGTTACCTTCTTCGTCACGCCATTCAGTGATAAGCGCCACAACAGGGTACTTACAGTCTGGCACAAATTCCGTAGAGTTCGCGTTTTCCATTCCCGCTACGTTGCGCGCAAATTCGATCAGCGCAACCTGCATACCCAGACAGATGCCGAGGTATGGAATATTGTTTTCACGCGCATAGCGCGCGGTGGCGATCTTGCCTTCTACACCACGGTAGCCGAAGCCGCCAGGGATGAGGATAGCATCCAGATCTTTCAGGATTTCAACGCCACGCGTTTCAACATCCTGCGAATCAATCAGCTTGATGTTCACGGAAACACGGTTCTTCAGACCACCGTGTTTCAGCGCTTCGATCACTGACTTATAGGCATCCGGCAGTTCAATGTACTTGCCGACCATACCGATAGTCACTTCGCCTGCCGGGTTGGCTTCTTCATAAATAACCTGTTCCCATTCAGACAGGTTCGCTTCCGGACAGTTCAAGCTGAATCGTTTACAAATATAATCGTCCAGGCCCTGAGATTTCAACAGGCCCGGGATTTTATAAATGGAATCGACATCTTTCATTGAAATAACGGCTTTTTCAGGCACGTTACAGAACAATGCAATTTTCGCACGTTCGTTCGCCGGAACCGCGCGATCGGAGCGGCAAACCAGGATATCTGGCTGAATACCAATGGAGAGCAGCTCTTTCACAGAGTGCTGAGTCGGCTTGGTTTTCACTTCACCTGCGGCGGCCATGTACGGCACCAGAGTCAGGTGCATGAACAGCGCGTGCTCACGGCCGATATCTACCGCCAGCTGACGAATCGCTTCCAGGAATGGCAGGGATTCGATATCACCCACGGTACCGCCGATTTCAACCAGCACCACGTCGTGGCCTTCGCCACCCGCAACAATGCGTTCTTTGATTGCGTTAGTGATGTGCGGGATAACCTGAACGGTTGCACCCAGATAGTCACCACGGCGCTCTTTACGCAGAACGTCGGAGTAGATGCGGCCAGTCGTGAAGTTGTTACGACGGGTCATTTTGGTGCGGATGAAACGCTCGTAGTGGCCAAGATCCAGATCGGTTTCAGCGCCGTCTTCAGTAACGAACACTTCCCCGTGTTGGATTGGGCTCATGGTGCCTGGATCGACGTTGATGTACGGATCCAGTTTCATCATGGTCACATTGAGGCCACGGGCTTCAAGAATGGCTGCGAGGGAGGCTGCGGCAATGCCTTTACCCAGAGAGGATACGACCCCGCCGGTCACAAAAATATAGTTCGTTGTCATGCTGAACCTGAGAAGTTAGGGTGAAACGATGGAATAACCAGGACGGGAAAGTAGTATACCCGAACACGGCGAGCGCCACAAACTTTCATTCTCCGTCTCCATTCCAGGCCATGACAAACATAAGGAGTGAGAAAATAGCCCCTTTTGGGTAAATGTTTTTGACGCAAATCAAGCGCTTGTCATTTAAAAAATCACACAAATTGCGCTTGATCGCAAAATCTCGTTAGAGATCAGATTCCTGGCGCTTTACTTCTTGCCAGACTTCTTCCATCGCTTCGAGGTCAATTCCGCTCATTTCCAGGCCTCGCGAGGCGACAATCCGCTCAACTTCGCGAAAGCGTCGTTCGAATTTTATGTTGGCTTTTTGCAGGGCGGTTTCCGCTTTTACACCCAGGTGGCGAGAAAGGTTGACGGTTGCAAACAGCAGGTCGCCCATCTCTTCCTCAAGCTTTGCTTCATCCACCACCGCCTGCTGCGCTTCGCGCATGACTTCGTCAATCTCTTCGTGCACTTTATCCAGCACCGGGCCGAGGGAGGTCCAGTCAAAACCGACGGCGGAGCAGCGTTTCTGGATTTTATGCGCGCGCATCAGCGCGGGCAGGCTCAGCGGAATATCATCCAGCGCCGAGTGCTGGGATTTTTCCGCTCGCTCGGCGCTTTTGATCTGCTCCCAGCGGGCCAGCACCTCAGCGCTATTCTCTGCGGTGGCATCGCCGAAGATATGGGGATGACGGCGCTCAAGCTTGTCGCTGATGGCAGCGCAGATATCGTCAAAGTTAAAGCGCCCTTCTTCCTGCGCCATTTGCGCATAGAACACCACCTGGAACAGCAGGTCGCCCAGCTCGCCGCGCAGGTCGTCAAAATCTTCGCGGGAAATGGCGTCCAGCACCTCGTAGGTTTCTTCGAGGGTATAAGGTGCAATGGTGGCGAAAGTCTGCTCTTTGTCCCACGGGCAGCCGTTTTCCGGGTCGCGCAGGCGTTTCATGATGCCAAGCAGGCGGTCGATTTGAGTCATGGTTATGTCCTGATAAAAAAATGCCGGGTGGCGGCTTACGCCTTACCCGGCCTACAAAAGAGGGAAATCTTATCCGCCGTGCAGACGACGCGCGTCAATCACATCCGGCACCTGGTTCAGTTTGCCGAGCACGCGGCCCAGCACCTGCAGGTTGTAGATTTCGATGGTCATATCGATGGTGGCAAGCTGCTCGCGGGTATCGCTGCGGCTGGCGACGCCCAGAACGTTGACCTTCTCGTTGGCGAGAATGGTCGTGATGTCGCGCAGCAGCCCGCTGCGGTCGTTGGCAGTGACGCGCACCACCAGCGAGTAGCCGGCGGAATAGCTCTCACCCCAAACCGCTTCCACGATGCGCTCCGGCGCATGCGACTGCAGCTCGGCAAGCTGGTCACAGTCAGAACGGTGAATCGAAATCCCGCGTCCCTGGGTGATAAAGCCGACGATATCGTCGCCCGGAATAGGCTGGCAGCAGCGGGCAATGTGGTGCATCAGGTTACCTACGCCTTCAACCACCACGCGACCATTGTCTTTGCTGCGCTGCTGCGGGGCGTAGGTTTTCTGCTGCAGCTGCTTCAGCGCCGCCGCGTCCTGCTCTGCCGCGCTTGGCTTATTGAACTGCGCCTGCAGGAAGTTCACCATCTGATTCAGACGGATATCACCGCCGCCAATGGCCGCTAGCAGCTCATCAAGCTCGTTGAAGTTGTAGCGCGGCAGCAGGAATTTCTCCGCCTCTTTCAGGCTTATCCCGATATGCTCCAGCTCGTCGTCAAGGATCTGGCGACCGGCAAGGATGTTCTTGTCACGATCCTGTTTACGGAACCAGGCGTGAATTTTCGAGCGCCCGCGGCTGGTGGTGACGTAGCCCAGGTTCGGGTTAAGCCAGTCACGGCTCGGGTTGGGCTGCTTCTGGGTAATGATTTCAATCTGGTCACCCATCTGCAGTTGATAGGTGAACGGTACGATACGTCCGCCAATTTTCGCCCCAATGCAGCGGTGCCCCACATCGCTGTGGATGTGGTAGGCAAAATCGAGCGGCGTAGAGCCCGCCGGCAGGTCGACAACGTCCCCTTTTGGGGTAAAGACGTACACGCGATCGTCAAAGACCTGGCTGCGCACTTCGTCGAGCATCTCGCCGGAGTCGGCCATCTCTTCCTGCCACGCAATCAGCTTACGCAGCCAGGCAATGCGGTCTTCGTGGCCAGAACGCGCTCCGCCGGACGTGCCTTCTTTGTATTTCCAGTGCGCGGCCACGCCCAGCTCGGCGTCCTCGTGCATCTGTTTGGTGCGAATCTGAATCTCGACCGTTTTGCCGCCAGGGCCAAGCACAACGGTATGGATAGACTGATAGCCGTTCGGTTTGGGGTTGGCGACATAGTCATCGAACTCATCGGGAAGATGACGGAAGTGAGTGTGTACTATCCCCAGCGCGGCGTAGCAGTCCTGCAGACGCTCCGCCACGATACGCACGGCGCGCACGTCAAACAGCTCGTCAAAGGCGAGGTGTTTCTTCTGCATTTTGCGCCAGATGCTGTAGATATGCTTAGGCCGACCGTAGACTTCGGCGCGCACGTTCTCTTCTTTCATCGCCTGGCGCAGCCCGCCGACAAATTCCTCGATATAGTGCTCGCGGTCGATACGGCGCTCGTGCAGGAGTTTGGCAATACGTTTATATTCCGCCGGGTGCAGATAGCGGAAGCAGTAATCTTCCAGCTCCCATTTCAGCTGACCAATCCCTAAGCGGTTCGCCAGCGGCGCATAGATATTTGTACACTCTTTGGCCGCCAGCACGCGCTCGTCTTCCGGCGCATCCTTCACCTCACGCAGATGAGCAATACGCTCGGCAAGCTTGATAACCACGCAGCGGAAATCATCCACCATGGCCAGCAGCATCCGGCGTACGTTATCGACCTGCTCAGAGGAGACGGAATCGGTGTGCGCGGCTTTGAGCTGGCGAATGGCCGCCATATCGCGCACGCCGTGGATCAGCTCGACGACGGATTTCCCGACGCTGTCGCGCAGCACGTCTTCGCTGACCACGTCCGCATCCGCGAGGGGGAAGAGAAGCGCGGCCTGCAGCGTTTCAATATCCATGTTCAGCATGGATAAGATTTCCACCATCTCCACGCCGCGCCACAGGAGAAGATCGGCGTCGGGATGCCCCTGCGTGGTGCGCAGACAATAGGCCCAGGTTTCGGTTAAGCGTTCACACGACTGCTGGCTGGAAATTCCCAGACTTGCGATCCATTTTTGTGGGTCAAATTCCCCAGCTTTATTGAGATGTGCACTTCTTACCGCAACCATTGTCCTCTCCTTTAGGGACCTGGGCCTGTCGAAGTCGACAAGCCAAACAAATTAGATGTGCTCGAACAACACCATCGATTCCAGATGTCCAGTGTGCGGGAACATGTCCAGCATTGCCAGACGCTGAATCTGGTAACCCGCGCTGATTAATGCCTCGCTGTCCCGGGCAAGCGTTGCCGGGTTACAGGAAACATAGACCACACGCTTCGGCGCGAGTTTAATAATATGTGCCATCACACCCGGGGCACCGGCCCGCGCCGGGTCGAGCAAAATTTTATCAAAGCCCTGTTTTGCCCACGGCTGTTGGGTGACATCTTCTTCAAGATTGTGATGAAAGAATGTCACATTTTGCAAGCCGTTCTGCTGCGCGTTCTCCTGCCCTTTAGCCACCAGCGCCTCGACGCCTTCCACGCCGACGACGCTGGCCGCTTTTCGCGCCAGCGGCAGCGTGAAGTTGCCCATTCCGCAGAACAGATCGAGCACCCGATCGCTTTTCTGAACATCCAGCCACGTCAGCGCTTTCTCAACCATCAGTTGGTTAACGCCGTCATTCACCTGAATGAAATCCCGCGGGCTGAACGTTAAGCGTAGCCCGTTTGACGCATACCAGGGCGCCTCACCGGTAACCTGCTCAAGTATCTCGCTTTGTGGGGCAAGGAAAAGCGCCAGGTCGTGGGAATGCGAAAAGCGTTCCAGTTTTTCGCGATCTTTTTTCGACAGCGGCGCGGTATGGCGCAGGACCATCAGCGGTCCATTGTTGGCCATGACCAGTTCGACATGTCCGAGGTGGCGAACGCCGTCCAGTTCAGAGAGACAGGTGCGCACCTCCGGAAGCAATGCTTCAAGATGGTGCACCAAAATAGGGCACTGCTGCACATCGACAATGTCACTGGAACCGGCCTTGCGAAACCCCATCTCAAGACGAGCCGTTTTTGGCTGATAGCTGAGGCTCAGGCGCGCGCGTCGCCGATAGCCCCAGGGCGCATCGGCGAGAATTTCGTTAACGTCATGTTTAAGCTGACGCGCCAGCGCGCGGCTTTTGCTTTTTTGCTGTAATTCTGTGCTCGCATGCTGTTGCTGGCAGCCTCCGCAAACGCCAAAATGTGGGCAGCGGGGCTTCACGCGCTCCGGGCTATCGTTGAGGCGACGCTTAACCTGTCCGCGCGCGAACTGGCGTTTATCTTCCGTCAGCGTAATTTCTGCTCGTTCTGTCGGCAGTAAACCTGTTATAAACAGAGCCTTACCGTTGTGACGTGCCACTCCCTGACCAAACGGATCGAGGTCCGAGGCTTCAACAGTAATGATTTGACGCGTCGTCACGCGTCGCTTTGCAGAGTAGAATTGCGCCATCGCCGAGATTTATCTCACATAAACATAATTATCTTAATTGTCCCATAACGGAACGCCATGACCAACTACAGCCTGCGCGCGCGCATGATGATTTTGATCCTCGCCCCCACCGTTCTCATCGGTTTGCTGCTGAGTATCTTCTTTGTGGTGCACCGCTATAACGATTTGCAGCGGCAGCTTGAAGATGCAGGTGCCAGCATTATCGAACCGCTTGCCGTTTCCAGCGAGTACGGCATGAACCTGCAAAACCGCGAATCCATTGGCCAGTTAATCAGCGTGCTCCACCGCCGTCACTCGGACATCGTACGCGCCATTTCCGTTTACGACGAACATAACCGCCTGTTTGTCACCTCGAATTTTCATCTCGATCCGGCGGCCCTGAAGATCCCGGACGGTACGCCATTCCCGCGCCACCTCACCGTCTTGCGGCGCGGCGATATCATGATCCTGCGCACGCCGATCGTGTCGGAAAGCTATTCACCCGATGAGTCTGCGCAATCCGATGCCAAATCCAGCAACAATATGCTGGGATATGTGGCGCTGGAGCTGGATCTCAAGTCGGTCCGGCTACAGCAGTACAAAGAAATTTTTATCTCTGGCGTGATGATGCTGTTCTGCATTGGCATTGCGCTGATCTTCGGCTGGCGCCTGATGCGCGACGTGACGGGCCCCATCCGCAACATGGTTAATACGGTTGACCGCATCCGCCGGGGACAGCTCGACAGCCGGGTGGAAGGGTTTATGCTGGGCGAGCTGGACATGCTGAAGAACGGCATCAACTCGATGGCCATGTCGCTGGCGGCGTATCACGAAGAGATGCAGCACAACGTTGACCAGGCCACGTCCGACCTGCGCGAAACGCTGGAGCAGATGGAGATCCAGAACGTTGAGCTGGATCTGGCGAAAAAACGCGCCCAGGAAGCGGCACGTATTAAGTCGGAATTCCTGGCCAATATGTCGCACGAGCTGCGTACGCCGCTCAATGGCGTGATCGGCTTTACCCGCCTGACGCTGAAAAGCGAGCTCAACCCGACTCAGCGCGATCACCTGCACACCATTGAACGCTCGGCCAACAACCTGCTGGCGATCATCAACGACGTGCTGGACTTCTCCAAGCTGGAAGCGGGCAAGCTGATCCTGGAAAGCATTCCGTTCCCGCTGCGCAGTACGCTCGATGAGGTGGTGACGCTGCTCGCGCACTCGTCGCACGACAAGGGCCTTGAGCTGACGCTCAACATTAAAAACGACGTGCCGGATAACGTCATTGGCGATCCGCTGCGCCTGCAGCAGGTCATTACCAACCTTGTCGGGAATGCGATTAAATTCACCGAAAGCGGTAACATTGACATTCTGGTAGAAAAACGCTCTATCAGCAGCAATAAGGTGCAGATTGAAGTCCAGATCCGCGATACCGGCATCGGTATTCCTGAGCGGGATCAGTCGCGTCTGTTCCAGGCGTTCCGTCAGGCGGACGCCAGTATCTCCCGCCGTCATGGCGGTACCGGCCTGGGGCTGGTGATCACGCAGCGCCTGGTGAACGAGATGGGCGGCGATATCTCTTTCCACAGCCAGCCGAACCGCGGTTCAACCTTCTGGTTCCACATTAATCTGGACCTCAATCCGAACGTTTTGACCGATGGCCCGGTGACGGACTGCCTGAAAGGCAAGCGCCTGGCCTACGTCGAACCTAACGCGGCGGCAGCGCAGTGTGCGCTCGATATTTTAAGCACCACGCCGCTGGAGGTAGTTTACAGCCCAACCTTCTCAGCGCTTGCCGTTGAGCATTACGATATTCTGCTGATGGGGATCCCGGTCACCTTCACCGGCGAACTGACCATGCAGCAGGAGCGGCTGGCGAAAGCCGCCTCAATGACCGACTATCTGCTGCTGGCGCTACCCTGCCATGCCCAGATTAATGCAGAGGAGTTGAAAAACGACGGAGCCGCCGCGTGTCTGCTTAAGCCGCTCACCTCAACCCGCCTCCTGCCCGCGCTCACGGAGTATTGCCGTCTTAGCCAGCATGCTCTCCCTCTGATTAACGACGAGCAAAAATTGCCGATGAGCGTGATGGCGGTGGATGATAATCAGGCCAACCTGAAGCTGATTGGCGCATTGCTTGAGGACCAGGTTCAGCACGTTGAGCTCTGCACCAGCGGCGCGCAGGCGGTTGAACAGGCGAAGCAGATGCAGTTCGATTTAATCCTGATGGATATTCAGATGCCGGGCATGGATGGCATTCGGGCCTGCGAGCTGATCCACCAACTGCCGCACCAGCAGCAAACCCCGGTCATTGCGGTCACCGCGCACGCGATGGCCGGTCAGAAAGAGAAGCTGCTGAGCGCCGGAATGAATGACTATCTGGCGAAGCCCATCGATGAAGAGAAACTTCATAACCTGCTGTTACGCTATAAGCCGGGTCACATTAGCGGGACGTACACGGTTTCCAGCGAGCCGGTTGAAATCAGCGTCAACCAGAACGCGACCTTTGACTGGCAGCTCGCGCTGCGCCAGGCGGCAGGTAAACCCGATTTAGCCCGCGAAATGCTGCAAATGCTGGTCGCCTTTCTGCCGGAAATTCGCAATAAGGTAGAAGAGCAGCTGGTGGGTGAAAATCCGGAAGCGCTGCTGGAGGCGATCCACAAGCTGCACGGCAGCTGTGGGTACAGCGGCGTACCGCGGCTGAAAAACCTTTGCCAGCTGCTGGAGCAGCAGCTGCGTGCCGGCACGCCGGAATCGGAGCTTGAACCGGAGTTCCTGGAGCTGCTGGATGAGATGGATAACGTAACGCGCGAAGCGATGAAGTTGCTGGGAAGCTGAGATAAAAGCCCGGTGGCGCTACGCTTACCGGGCCTACAATTGCGGGTGCGGCCTGATGCCCTCACCCACAGGGAGAGGGAGAACTACATTCCCTGCCCCACCTTCAGCACCGCCGCGATATTCCTTGCGGCCATCCTGACGTTCTCGCTGGCATTTTCCAGCGCATCCTCCAGCGAGCAGATGGTGTAGATCACGCTAAACACCGCATCAATGCCGTGATCGTGTACCACGCCAACGTCCGCCGTCAGGCTGCCTGCAATGCCGATGACGGGTTTGTTAAAGCGTTTCGCCACTTTCGCCACGCCCACCGGGACTTTGCCGTGGATCGTCTGGCTGTCGATGCGGCCTTCTCCCGTGATCACCAGATCCGCATCGGCCACCTGGTCGGCCAGGTGTAGCGCATCGGTCACGATCTCAATGCCCTGGCGCAGCTCCGCGCCGCAAAAGGCGTACAGCGCGGCCCCCATGCCACCAGCCGCGCCGCCGCCAGCAAGGTTTAGCACGTCGATATCCAGATCCCGGGCAATGACTCTCGCATACTGCGCCAGCGCGTTGTCCAGGGTGACGATCATCTCGGATGTGGCCCCCTTTTGCGGGCCAAATACGGCTGACGCGCCATCCTTTCCGGTGAGCGGATTCGTCACATCACAGGCGACCTCTATCCGGCACTCCGCCAGACGTCTGTCCAGCCCGCTCAGGTCGATACGCGCGAGTTTTCCCAGCTCGCCCCCGCCCTGCCCAAGGGGCTGCCCGCTGTCGCCCAGCAGCTTTGCCCCCAGCGCCTGCACCATCCCTGCTCCGCCGTCATTGGTGGCGCTGCCGCCAATGCCGATGATGATATGCTTAACGCCCGCATCCAGCGCGTGACGAATAAGTTCGCCCGTGCCCCATGAGGTGGTTTTCAGGGGATTACGCTGCGAAGGGACGACCAGCTCCAGGCCGCTTGCCGCCGCCATTTCAATAAAGGCACTTTGCTCGTCACCGGATAAGCCATAAAACCCTTCCACGCGCTCACCCAGCGGGCCGGTCACCGGAACATGCACAATGCGTCCCTGCGTTGCCGCGATCATCGCCTCAACCGTCCCTTCGCCACCGTCCGCAACCGGCAGTTTGACGTAAACCGCCTCGGGAAAGATCTCGCGAAAACCACGTTCTATCGCTGTCGCAACCTCAAGCGCACTCAAACTTTCCTTATACGAGTCCGGTGCGATAACAATTTTCATAAGCCATCCTTACGCATAGTCGTTACGTTAAGCATACACCACGTAAAAGACCGCTTGTGGGAGCGGTCCCAATGCGTTTATCGTACCATGCACGGGCGTTTATTGTCGAATGTCCAGTCAGGGATCAGATACTGCATCGCCATGGCGTCGTCACGCGCGCCCAGACCGTGTTTTTGATACAGCTCATGGGCTTTCATGACCTGGTTCATATCCAGCTCAACCCCCAGACCCGGCGTGGAAGGCACCTGCACCATGCCACCTTTGATCTCAAACGGCTGCTTAGTCAGACGCTGGTTACCCTCCTGCCAGATCCAGTGCGTGTCGATAGCGGTAATCGTGCCCGGCGCGGCGGCGGCAACGTGCGTGAACATCGCCAGCGACACGTCGAAGTGGTTGTTAGAGTGCGAGCCCCAGGTCAGGCCAAACTCGTGGCACATTTGCGCCACGCGCACCGACCCCTGCATCGTCCAGAAGTGCGGGTCCGCCAGCGGAATGTCGACAGACTGCAAGGACAGGGTGTGTCCCATCTGACGCCAGTCGGTGGCAATCATATTGGTCGCGGTCGGCAGCCCCGTTGCGCGGCGAAATTCCGCCATGACTTCACGTCCTGAGAAGCCTTGCTCAGCCCCACACGGATCTTCCGCATACGCCAGAACGCCTTTCAGCTGTTTACCGATCGCAATGGCCTCATTTAGCGACCACGCGCCGTTCGGATCCAGCGTCACGCGCGCCTGCGGGAAACGTTTTGCCAGCGCGGTAACGGCTTCCGCCTCTTCCTCACCGGCAAGCACGCCGCCCTTCAGTTTGAAATCATTAAAGCCATATTTTTCGTACGCGGCTTCCGCCAGGCGCACCACCGCATCCGGGGTCATCGCCTCGTCGTGGCGAAGTCGGTACCAGTCGCATTGTTCACCCGGCTGGCTCTGATAAGGCAATGGCGTCAGCCTGCGGTCGCCGACAAAGAACAGATAGCCCAGCATTTCCACTTCGCTGCGCTGCTGCCCCTCGCCCAACAGCGACGCAACGTTAACGCCCAGATGCTGACCCAGCAGATCCAGCATCGCGGATTCAATCCCGGTCACCACGTGAATGGTGGTGCGCAGGTCGAAAGTCTGCAGGCCACGCCCTCCGGCATCGCGATCGGCAAAGGTATTGCGCACGGTGTTGAGGACATTTTTATACTCACCCAGCGTTTTGCCCACCACCAGCGGAATGGCATCTTCAAGCGTCTGGCGGATCTTCTCCCCGCCCGGAATTTCGCCCACGCCCGTATGCCCGGAATTGTCTTTGATAATGACAATATTGCGGGTGAAGAATGGCGCATGCGCGCCGCTCAGGTTCATCAGCATGCTGTCATGGCCCGCAACCGGAATGATTTGCATGGAAGTGACGACAGGGGTCGTAAAAGTACTCATCGTGTAATCCTTTTATCAGTGACGTCCAAAAACAGGGCGCTTACGGTCAAATGTCCAGCCGGGGATAAGGTACTGCATCGGGCCCGCGTCGTTACGCGCGCCGCCCGGTAGCTTTTTATACGCCTCATGGGCTTTATGGATCTGATCCCAGTCAATCTCCACGCCCAGGCCCGGCGCATCCGGTACGGCAATCTTGCCGTTGATGATTTCCAGCGGATTTTTCGTCAGGCGGGCTTCCCCTTCCTGCCAAATCCAGTGGGTATCGATGGCGGTCGGGTTACCCGGCGCCGCCGCGCCAACGTGGGTAAACATCGCCAGCGAAATATCAAAGTGGTTGTTAGAGTGACAGCCCCAGGTCAGCCCCCAGTCATCGCACAGCTGCGCCACGCGCACTGCACCTGAAAGCGTCCAGAAGTGAGGGTCCGCCAGCGGAATGTCGACGGCGTTCAGCATCACCGCATGACCCATTTCACGCCAGTTGGTGGCGATCATATTGGTCGCGACAGGCAGCCCGGTGGCGCGACGAAACTCGGCCATGACTTCACGGCCCGAGAAGCCTTGCTCCGCACCGCAGGGGTCTTCCGCATAGGTCAGGACATCCTCCAGCCCTTTGCACAGGCTAATCGCTTCCTCCAGCAGCCAGGCGCCGTTGGGATCGACGGTGATCCGCGCATCAGCAAAGCGTTTTTTCAGCGCCCGGGCCGTATCAATCTCCTGCTCGCCGGGCAGCACGCCGCCCTTCAGTTTGAAATCCTTAAAGCCGTAGCGATCCTGCGCCGCCTCGGCCAGATGCACGACCGCGTCGCTGGAGAGCGCTTCCTGGTGGCGCAGGTGATACCAGTCGTGATCGCCCGTGGATCGAGCCAGATAAGGGAGGTCGGTCTTATAGCGATCGCCAACGTAGAACAGATAGCCCAGCACGGTGACCGCATCACGCTGTTTGCCGGGCCCCAGCAGCTCGCAAACCGGAACATTGAGCGCCTTACCCAGTAAATCGAGCAGGGCGGCCTCCAGCGCGGCGACCGCGTTGACGCGCAGTTCAAACGTCCAGGCACCTTTACCGAACGTATCAAAGTCTGCCGACTGATTGCCCTTATGCACCCGCTGAACCACCTTGTTCAGACGGGCGACCTCCTGGCCCACCACCTGCGGAATGGCATCGACCAGCGTCTGGTAAATCACCTCTCCGCCCGGGGCTTCGCCCACGCCGGTATGCCCTGCGCTGTCTTTCAGCACGACGATATTACGGGTAAACCAGGCGCTATGCGCCCCGCCGATATTGAGCAGCATGCTGTCCTGCCCGGCCACCGGGATGACCTTCATCTCCGTAACGGTTGGGCTCGATTGCGTTGTCATTATCCACGCTCCGCAACAGGTTTAAGTTCGACGCGTTTGATATCCCCCACCAGCACCAGGTAACTCAGCACCGCCACCAGCGCATGCACACCTACGTAGATTAGCGCACCGTTGAAAGAGCCGGTGGTACCGACGATGTAGCCGATAGCGATGGGCGTAACAATCCCGGAGATGTTGCCGAACATGTTGAACAGGCCGCCGCTCAGGCCGCTGATCTCTTTCGGCGCCGTATCCGCCATCACCGCCCAGCCCAGCGCGCCAATGCCTTTGCCGAAGAAGGCCATCGCCATAAAGCCGATAATCATCCATTCAGCGTTGACGTAGTTACAGAACACCATGGTCATGGAGAGCAGCATGCCGAGCACAATCGGGGTTTTACGCGCAATGTTCAGCGAGCCGGTACGGCGCATCAGCCAGTCGGAAATCACTCCGCCGAGCACGCCGCCGACGAAGCCGCAGATTGCCGGGACCGACGCGACAAATCCCGCTTTCAGAATCGACATGCCGCGTGCCTGCACCAGGTATACCGGGAACCAGGTGATGAAGAAGTAGGTTAAGGCGTTAATACAGTACTGGCCCAGATAGATGCCGATCATCATGCGCGAGCCGACGAGCTGCTTGATCTGCGCCCATTTCTGGCTGAACGGGACTTTTGCTTTTGCGGATTTCTGATCCATATTGATCAGCGCGCCGCCTTCCGCGATGTACTCCAGCTCTTTTTTGTTCACGCCAGGATGCTGATTGGGTTCGTGGATCACTTTCAGCCAGACGAAGCTGATGACGATCCCAAGCCCGCCCATGAAGAAGAAGACGTGCGACCAGCCCACCTCATGCGTCAGCCAGCCCATGATTGGCGCGAAGATCACCGTCGCGAAGTACTGTGCGGAGTTGAAAATCGCCACCGCCGTTCCCCTCTCCTGCGCCGGGAACCAGGCAGCGACAATACGGCTGTTCCCCGGGAAGGAAGGTGCTTCCGCTAAGCCTACCAGGAAGCGCAGCGTGAAGAGCGCCACGATAATGCCGAAGCCGCTGAAGATATCGACGAAACCCTGCAACAGGGTAAACATCGACCAGATAAAGATGGACCAGAAATAGACGCGTTTAGATCCAAAACGGTCCAGCAGCCAGCCGCCAGGAATTTGCCCGATGACGTAGGCCCATGAGAATGCGGAGAAAACGTAACCCATGCCCACCGGATCAAGGCCGATATCTTTTGCCATTTCCGAACCAGCAATCGACAGCGTGGCGCGGTCACCATAGTTAAAGGATGTGACGATAAACAGCATCACCACTATCCAGTAGCGGGCATTAGTGCGCTTTTCAGCGCTGCTCGCTGCGTGGCTTAATGTACTCATTGTTGCACTCCTGAAACATAGCTTTCGCCTGGTTCATTCTGTACAGCACCGGTAGGGTAATCAGAATGAGATTGGTGTTTTGTCGTTTTGGTACGGCCTGACGCCGTTTTATAGTGACCGGGAAAGTATATGAAGGAGTGGTACGTTCTCTCACCGTGCAAAAACACAGTATTGAAGGGTGCATGAGAGGTTGTTTATGGCATAAGCCCAGGGGAATGGAAGGTGGTTCACGGATTTGGCGTTTGGAGCGGGGTGTATCGCCGGGTGGCGGCTATGCCTTACCCGGCCTGAAAAACCCGCAGGCCCGCGCAAGCGAAGCGCCGCCGGGCAGAGTGTTATTTGAGAAGGGAGGCCCAGTTCTCCACCCACGGGTTCGATTCGCTTTCGGGTTCAGGATGCTCACCGGCATCAATCAGCAGCATCTCGCCGACGCGCTGGGCGCTCTGCTCCTGAAGGAGCGCATCGAACTGCTTGCCGCCGCCGCAGAAGTTGGCGTAAGAGCTGTCGCCCAGGGCAATGATGCCGTAGTGTACGTCCGGCTGATAGCCAAGCTGGTCTTTAATGCCCTGAAACAGCGGCACGATGCTGTCCGGCAGATCGCCCTGCCCGGTGGTGGAGGTCACCACCAGAATGTATTTATCTTTATACTTTTCCCAGTCTGCCAGTTCCGGATCTTCATAGACCGTGGCTTTATGGCCCTGGCTGGCGAGTATTGCCTCAGCCTCTTCCGCTACCAGCAGCGAGTTGCCGTACATTGTGCCGACAAAAATGCCTACTTCAGCCATGATATTTTCCCATAATGAATGCGTTTACCGTTCATCCTGAACGTTGCCCGATACAAACTCAACCCTTTCATTTTCGGGGAGTTGTCCCAGCCAGCCAAACTGTGACAGCGCCTGCATCCAGACGTCGTCCAGCCCCGCACGGATGGTCAGCGGTTCGCCGGTAAACGGGTGCGTCAGGCTCAGCTCGCTGGCGTGCAGCATCAGACGATGGCAGCCAAAGTGTTCGGCCGCACTGCGGTTCTGGCGCAAATCACCGTGTTTGCTGTCACCAATAATCGGGTGGCGCAGGTGCGCAAGATGGCGTCGCAGCTGGTGCTTACGCCCGGTTTTAGGCAAAAGCTCAACCAGGCTGTAGCGTGTGGTCGGGAATTTGCTGGTTGCAACCGGCATTTCGGTCGTCGCCATGCCGCGATAATCCGTTACTGCGGGCTGCGAACCTTTGTCATCGCGGGCAAATTTATCGGCGATTTTGTCCAGTTCCTCCACCAGCGGATAGTCCAGCGTGGCGGCTTCCGTCAGCCAGCCGCGCACGATCGCGTGGTAGCGCTTTTGCATCTGATGCTGTTCAAACTGCTGTGACAGCAGACGCCCCGCCTCGCTGGAAAGCCCCATCAGCAGCACGCCGGAGGTCGGCCTGTCGAGACGATGGGCGGTAAAAACATGCTGACCAATCTGGTCGCGAACGGTCTGCATCACCACCACTTTCTCATCGCGATCGAGCCAGCTACGGTGTACCAGCCAGCCTGACGGTTTATTCACCGCCACCAGCCACTCGTCCTGATAGAGGATCTCAAGCGTCATGCATCTTCACCGGCAAACAGGGCATCCAGTTTTTCCAGTTCGACCAGCATCACGTCGCGCGCAGGGTGGGTCGTCTCGAGCGCCATTTCATAATAGGGAGAGACAGCAAACGCCTGCGGAAGCGGGTGACCGCCCTCAAGCAGGGCGTGCATGCGCGGAATTAACACCCACTGCAGCCATTCAAACGGGGCCAGCGTATCCAGGCAGAAGGGCTGAGTGCTCGCGAACGCTTCTGGCTGCGGCGCGGTCTCCTGCCACAGCTGATGTTGGCGCAAAAGGGCTTCGATGGCGTGCAACTGAGCACGAACGCTATCGTGTTGCGTCATAGTAACCTCAACTGAAAAAGTGAACGGCGCGCAGCATAGCATTGCGGAAGGCAGAAATAAAAAAAGGGAGCACTGTAAAAACAGTGCTCCCGGTTCGTTTCGCAGCATTCCAGCTACAATTCGTGCTCCCTGCTCATCCGTGACAACTTTTCCTGACGCCCGAAGGCCTGGTCATCCGTAAGCCGATGCATCCTGCACACATCTTCCTGACGTGTTTGTCTCATCCTGAAACGTCCCGGCCTTCCTGACCCACCGACCATCCTGACCGGCTCTCGTTCTCCTTCCTGGAGGTGTCCCTTACGCATCCTGCGTTATCCACTTCGCTTCATCCTGAAGCCTTCCTGAAGCGCCATCCTGACGAGTCCTGTGTGAGAAACGCCATCATCCTGATGTTCGTTTCTCGTGTCGGCGTCCTGTCGACAGAAATAGAATCCGCTATTCCGCTTCGTCTTACAACCCACCCTTTCTGGGTTGTAAGCCGTAAGAAATCCCTAAAAACAATACGATGAACAGGTAATTCATTGAAAAACAGAGCGATATTAATCTGAATTAAATGAGGTAATACTGAATCTTCAGCGATCTCTCACAAACGTTGTAAGAGATCTCTCACACGCGCTATAGCATCATGGATTACAGAAGTGGCTCAAGTCGGGTAAGGAAATCCGCAAGAGAGGGGGCGAGAGTCTCGCGATTGCGGGTGCCGATAGTCTCTTTAACCACTTCACCTGACAGGTTACAGACGGATAACACATCCAGTTCGCTGTCCAGCGTGGCAATAAAGAGCGTCGGAGATAGCTTCAGGCGTTTTTGCGTGACCAGGTGACCAATCAGGTTTTCCTGAACACGCTGCAGATCGTCTTCGCTCCAGGTCTGCAACAGCGTCAGCGTGATATCAGCAAAGCGCGCAGGCATATCCCCTGCGAACTGCGTGGTATAAAATGCATGAACCGCTGGTTGTACCACAATGTCCATTGCCCGCTCAACCGCATTTACATTTTGCTCGCCGTCGAAAGGTTTTGGTTGCCAGATAACGTAATCGTCGACTGAAGAGATAATGCACGGCGAAGGTACGCCATACAAATCAGCACTTTGCGGCCATGTCTGGTCCTTTTCATGCCATGCGTCGCAATAGCGGGTCGTGAAGCTAGTGAGGGCATTTGCAGTTTCGATGTCCACCGATTTCTCTCTTCTTGTCAGACAGGATAAACTCAGGCCATAAGTGTACCTGTAAAGTGGCTATGAAACATGTCTTACGAAAATCATCAGGCGTTAACCGGCTTAACGCTGGGTAAATCGACCGATTACCGCGATACCTACGATGCAAGCCTGCTGCAGGGCGTGCCGCGCAGCCTGAACCGCGATCCTCTGGGCCTGCATGCAGACGCATTGCCGTTTGTCGGCGGTGACATCTGGACGCTGTACGAACTCTCGTGGCTTAACGCGCGCGGTCTGCCGCAGGTGGCGGTGGGCCACGTTGAGCTGGATTACGCCAGCGTTAATCTCGTGGAATCCAAAAGCTTTAAGCTCTATCTCAACAGTTTTAACCAGACAAAATTCAGCAGCTGGGACGACGTTCAGCACACCCTGGAACGTGATTTAAGCGCCTGCGCGCAGGGAAAGGTGAGCGTTTCACTGTATCGCCTGCACGAACTGGAAGGGCAACCGGTCGCCCACTTCAACGGGACCTGCATCGACGATCAGGATATCGAGGTGGAGAATTATGAATTCAGCGCCGATTACCTCGAAAACGCGGCGAGCGGAAAGGTGGTCGAAGAGACGCTGGTCAGCCACCTGCTGAAATCCAACTGCCTGATCACCCACCAGCCGGACTGGGGTTCGGTGCAGATCCAGTACCGCGGCCCGAAAATTGACCGGGAAAAGTTGCTGCGCTACCTGGTGTCGTTCCGCCATCACAACGAATTTCACGAGCAGTGCGTGGAGCGTATCTTTAGCGATATTCAGCGTTTTTGCCAGCCAGAAAAACTAAGCGTTTACGCGCGCTACACCCGCCGTGGCGGTCTGGACATCAACCCGTGGCGCACCAACACCGATTTTGTGCCAGCAACGGGGCGGCTGGTGCGTCAGTAATATAAATATTTTCACAATATGCGCGGTATCTTCCGCGCTTTAGGTTGTGAAACGTCACGCGCCAGGGCTATTGTAATCAACAGGGAAAGACGATAATCGTCCCGTAAGGAGCTCACTTGATTACACATATTAGCCCGCTTGGCTCAATGGATATGTTGTCGCAGCTGGAAGTGGACATGCTTAAGCGCACGGCCAGCAGCGATCTTTATCAACTGTTTCGTAACTGTTCACTTGCCGTACTGAACTCCGGAAGCCTGACAGATAACAGTAAAGAACTGCTGTCCCGCTTCGAAAGCTTTGATATCAACGTGCTGCGCCGCGAGCGTGGCGTGAAGCTTGAAGTCATCAACCCGCCGGAAGAGGCCTTTGTCGACGGCCGTATCATTCGTTCACTTCAGGCTAACCTGTTTGCCGTGCTGCGTGACATCCTGTTTGTTAACGGGCAGATCCACAACGCAGGCCGTTTCCAGCATCTCGACCTGGAAAGCTCGGTCCATATCACCAACCTGGTGTTCTCCATTTTGCGTAACGCCCGTGCCCTGCACGTTGGCGAAGCGCCGAACATGGTCGTCTGCTGGGGCGGTCACTCCATTAACGAAACCGAATACCTTTATGCGCGTCGGGTGGGCACACAGCTTGGCCTGCGCGAGCTGAATATCTGTACCGGCTGCGGTCCGGGTGCGATGGAAGCGCCAATGAAAGGTGCCGCAGTGGGACACGCGCAACAGCGTTACAAAGAGGGACGGTTTATCGGCATGACCGAGCCGTCGATCATTGCCGCTGAGCCGCCTAACCCGCTGGTTAACGAGCTGATTATCATGCCGGATATCGAGAAACGTCTTGAAGCGTTTGTCCGTATCGCCCACGGCATTATCATCTTCCCGGGCGGCGTGGGGACAGCGGAAGAGCTGCTCTATCTGCTGGGTATTCTGATGAACCCGGCCAACAAAGATCAGGTTCTGCCGCTGATCCTGACCGGTCCAAAAGAGAGCGCCGACTACTTCCGCGTGCTGGACGAGTTTATCGTGCACACGCTGGGCGAATCCGCGCGTCGTCACTATCGCATCATCATTGACGATGCCGCAGAAGTGGCGCGCCAGATGAAAAAAGCGATGCCGCTGGTAAAAGAAAACCGTCGCGATACCGGCGATGCGTACAGCTTTAACTGGTCAATCCGTATCGCGCCGGATCTGCAGATCCCGTTCGAGCCAACGCACGAAAATATGGCGAACCTGAAACTCTATCCGGACCAGCCGGTGGAAGTCCTGGCTGCCGATCTGCGTCGTGCCTTCTCCGGGATTGTGGCGGGCAACGTCAAAGAGATGGGCATCCGCGCTATTGAACAGTACGGTCCGTACAAGATCCACGGCGACCCGGAGATGATGCGTCGCATGGACGACATGCTGCAGGGCTTTGTCGCTCAGCACCGCATGAAGCTGCCGGGCTCAGCCTATATTCCTTGCTACGAAATCTGCACATAACGCTCAACAGCATCTCATCAAAGCCGGGTCGCCCTGTTGCGCGTCCCGGCTTTTTTTATTACGAGGTAATTCATACGCATCACTTATGTCTTTTACAAACTATGCGCAAACGCAAACGATTACCTTGTTTTTTCAACCGTAAATTATCAGCCTTAATCCAAATTACCTGCCAGAAAATACTAAAAACCCATTTCTTTACAGCTAAAGACACCTATATCACGGGCCAGTCTTTCAGCTCACATGTCGTTGGTGGTAGCCTTCGCGCCCGTAAATTCTCTTTGACGTTTTTTTAACAGATAAATGGTCTAAAGATGCCCACATCATAAGTGGATTATTGCATTTGGGATCAGGATCACTGATAGATTCATAACTAGAATGTATCTTTCCGCCCGCCAATAGTTACGGGCGAAAATTATTAAAAAACCGTCACTGAACGAATTTCATATTACCGTCAGGCACTTTTTCATCGGATTTGACTAAAAACCTGACAATTTGCTTCCTCCAGGAGATACAGATGGAAACCACTCAAACCAGCACCGTTGCTTCGATTGAATCCCGAAGTGGTTGGCGCAAAACGGATACCATGTGGATGCTTGGCCTTTACGGCACAGCAATCGGCGCTGGTGTACTGTTCCTTCCTATCAACGCAGGCGTCGGCGGTCTGATCCCGCTGATCATCATGGCTATCATTGCTTTCCCGATGACCTTCTTCGCACACCGCGGTCTGACCCGCTTCGTGCTGTCCGGTAAAAATCCGGGCGAAGACATCACTGAAGTTGTTGAAGAGCATTTCGGCGTTGGCGCAGGTAAACTGATTACCCTGCTCTACTTCTTCGCGATTTACCCTATTCTGCTGGTCTACAGCGTGGCGATCACCAACACCGTTGAAAGCTTCATGATGCACCAGCTGCACATGACGCCGCCGCCGCGTGCGATTCTGTCGCTGATCCTGATCGTGGGCATGATGACCATCGTTCGCTTCGGTGAGCAGATGATTGTGAAAGCAATGAGCGTACTGGTCTTCCCGTTCGTTATTGCTCTGATGGTACTGGCTTGCTACCTGATCCCACAGTGGAACGGTGCAGCGCTGGAAACCCTGTCCCTGAGCAGCGCATCGGCAACCGGTAACGGCCTGCTGATGACCCTCTGGCTGGCAATTCCGGTGATGGTGTTCTCCTTCAACCACTCTCCAATCATCTCTTCTTTCGCCGTGGCGAAACGTGAAGAGTACGGTAATGGCGCAGAGAAGAAGTGCTCCAGCATCCTGGCGCGCGCTCACATCATGATGGTACTGACCGTAATGTTCTTCGTCTTCAGCTGCGTACTGAGCCTTTCCCCGGTGGATCTGGCGGCAGCGAAAGAGCAGAACATCTCTATTCTGTCTTACCTGGCGAACCACTTTAACGCACCGGTCATTGCGTGGATGGCACCAATCATCGCGATTATCGCCATCACCAAATCCTTCCTGGGCCACTACCTCGGCGCGCGTGAAGGCTTCAACGGTATGGTGATTAAATCTCTGCGCGGTAAAGGCAAGAGCATTGAAATCAACAAGCTGAACAAAATCACTGCGCTGTTCATGCTGCTCACCACCTGGGCGGTAGCGACCCTGAACCCAAGCATCCTGGGCATGATTGAAACCCTGGGCGGCCCGGTCATCGCGATGATTCTGTTCCTGATGCCGATGTACGCGATTCAGAAAGTCCCTGCTATGCGCAAGTACAGCGGTCATGTGAGCAACGTGTTTGTGGTTATCATGGGTCTTATCGCAATCTCTGCGATCTTCTACTCCCTGTACACCATGTTCTGATTATCACCCGCGCCGTCTTCGGACGGCGCACTCCTCCCTCTCTGACTGAAAGCAATGGACGCATCATGATTAGCGTATTCGATATCTTCAAAATCGGTATTGGTCCTTCCAGCTCTCACACCGTCGGACCAATGAAAGCCGGTAAGCAGTTCACGGATGACTTGATTGCACGCGGCATCTTGCATGACATTACCCGCGTGGTTGTCGATGTATACGGCTCGCTTTCCCTGACCGGGAAAGGCCACCATACCGATATCGCCATTATCATGGGCCTGGCGGGAAACCTGCCGGACACCGTTGATATTGATGCGATCCCTGGCTTCATCCAGGATGTGAACACCCACGGTCGCCTGCTGCTGGCGAACGGTGAGCATGAGGTTGAATTCCCGGTTGACCACTGCATGAATTTCCATGCGGACAACCTGTCGCTGCACGAAAACGGCATGCGCATTACCGCGCTGGCCGGCGACAAAGCGGTATACAGCCAGACGTATTACTCTATCGGCGGCGGTTTTATCGTCGACGAAGACCACTTTGGTCAAACCAATACCTCTTCTGTCGAAGTGCCGTATCCGTACAAAACGGCGGCGGATCTTCAGCGTCACTGCCAGGAGACGGGCCTTTCCCTCTCCGGCCTGATGATGAAAAACGAGCTGGCACTTCACAGCAAAGAGGAGCTCGTACAGCACTTCACTAACGTCTGGGAAGTGATGCGCGGCGGTATCGAGCGAGGGATCACCACCGAGGGCGTTCTGCCGGGCAAGCTTCGCGTGCCGCGTCGTGCTGCTGCGCTGCGCCGTATGCTGGTGAGCACCGACAAAACGACGACAGACCCGATGGCCGTCGTAGACTGGATCAACATGTTCGCGCTAGCGGTGAACGAAGAGAACGCTGCCGGGGGCCGTGTGGTCACCGCGCCGACTAACGGCGCCTGCGGTATCGTTCCGGCGGTGCTGGCGTACTACGACAAGTTTATCCGTGAAGTGAACGCGAATTCGCTGGCGCGCTACCTGCTGGTCGCCAGTGCGATTGGTTCGCTGTATAAGATGAACGCGTCTATTTCCGGTGCGGAAGTGGGCTGTCAGGGTGAAGTCGGCGTGGCGTGCTCCATGGCGGCGGCGGGTCTGGCCGAACTGCTGGGTGCAAGCCCGACACAGGTGTGCATTGCTGCGGAAATCGGCATGGAACATAACCTTGGGCTGACCTGTGACCCGGTTGCCGGACAGGTACAGGTACCGTGCATCGAACGTAACGCGATTGCCTCCGTGAAGGCGGTGAACGCGGCACGTATGGCGCTGCGCCGCACCAGCGAGCCGCGCGTCTGTCTCGATAAGGTTATCGAAACCATGTACGAAACCGGTAAAGATATGAACGCCAAATACCGCGAAACCTCTCGTGGCGGCCTGGCGATGAAGATTGTGACCTGCGATTAAGCCTCTCAGGAAGCCTCGTTTTGCGAGGCTTCTTCCTGTTTTCCCCACCATTCATAGTTTCACGCTGCTGACAGTGTTACCCTTTACGCATGAGATAGAAGGGAGATTATCTGTGGCCGTTCATTTACTTATCGTCGATGCTCTTAACCTGATCCGCCGTATCCATGCGGTACAGGGGACGCCTTGTAAAGACACCTGTCTGCACGCGCTGGAACAGCTTATTCGCCACAGTGAACCCACCCACGCGGTCGCGGTATTTGATGACGAAGCCCGCAACACGGGCTGGCGACACCAGCGTCTGCCCGACTACAAAGCCGGACGCGCCCCGATGCCGGACGATCTTCACGCTGAATTGCCCATGCTGCGCGCTGCATTTGAACAGCGGGGCGTTCCCTGCTGGGGTGCACAGGGAAATGAAGCCGACGATCTCGCGGCCACCCTGGCCGTAAAGGTGGCAAGCGCCGGACATCAGGCCACTATCGTTTCAACTGACAAAGGCTACTGCCAGCTGCTCTCGCCGACTATCCGCATTCGCGACTATTTTCAAAAACGCTGGCTGGACGCGCCGTTTATTGCCAGCGAGTTCGGCGTCTCGCCTGAGCAACTGCCGGATTACTGGGGGCTGGCAGGCATCAGCAGCTCTAAGGTTCCGGGTGTCGCCGGTATTGGGCCGAAGAGCGCCGCGCAGCTGCTGAAGGATTTTCAGAGTCTGGAAGGGATTTACGCCCGTCTGGATGAAGTGCCGGAAAAGTGGCGCAAGAAGCTGGAGGCGCATAAAGAGATGGCGTTTATCTGCCGGGAAATCGCAACGCTACAGACGGATTTACAGCTGGACGGGAATTTACAGCAGTTGAGATTAGAGCGTTAACGCTTTTCTGTAGGCCCGGTAAGCGTAGCGCCACCGGGCAAAACAAAGCACGTACTATCGCTCGTCGCGACGTCCGCCAACCGCAGCCCACCAGCGACGAATATGCACCGTCACCTCTTCACGGTCGTGATACAGCTGACGCGCCTGGATCTCCACGTTAATACCGTGCTCGTCCATCTGCTCCTGAATGTAGGCCAGGTTCTGCGATACTTCCTCATAGCGCTTTTTCATCGGCAGCTTGAGGTTGAAAATGGTCTCACGACACCAGCCGTTCACCAGCCAGGAGGCCATCAGCGCGGCGACTTTTGCCGGCTTCTCAACCATATCGCACACCATCCACGAGATGTTGTTACGGTTCGGGCGATAGCGGAAACCGTCTTCACGCAGCCAGGTGACCTGCCCGGTGTCCATCAGGCTTTGCGCCATTGGACCGTTATCAACGGACGATACCCACATATTGCGTTTCACCAGCTGATAGGTCCAGCCGCCCGGGCACGCGCCAAGGTCGACGGCGTACATGCCGTTTGCCAGACGTTCATCCCACTCATCCGCCGGGATAAAGACGTGGAACGCCTCTTCCAGCTTGAGCGTGGAACGGCTTGGCGCATCGGACGGGAAGCGCAAACGCGGAATGCCCATAAAGAAGGGAGAGTTGTTGGTGGTGTACGAATAGCCTGTATAGCAGCAGCCCGGTGCGATAAAGAAGATATGCACCACCGGACGCTTCGGCGTTTCGTAGTTCGTCAGCACGCCCGCATCACGCAGCGCCGCACGCAGTGGCACGGTGAACTTACGGCAGAACTTCATCAGCTCTTTACTTTCGTTGGTATCCGCCACTTCAACGCGCAGATCGCCGCCCTTCTCCACCACGCCCTGCAGCATGCCGACAATTGGCGTGATGCGGTCTTCCGGCGGAAGATCCTTCAGCAGCTCACCCGCGACAAACATCTGGCGAGCAAAGATCAGCGAGCTGAACGGCAGCTCGCGCGCCAGCTTGTCTGCGTCTTCAGGCTGATAGCACTCGAATACCACATAGCCCGCGTTTTCTTTTACGCGGGCAAAGCCGAAGACTTCGCGCTTCGCCGCTTTATCGGTAATTTCCGCGGCGCACTCTTTCTCAAACCCCGGGCGACAATATAAAACAACCTTATTCATGAACAACGCCCTTGCGTTTCAGACGGATAGCTCCGATAAACATTAATACCCAACCCGCCAGGAAGCTGAAGCCGCCGACAGGTGTAACGAACGCCCACAGGCGCAAATGTGAGAGCGCAAGGCAGTACAAGCTACCGCTGAACAACACGGTACCCAGCGCCATAAACACGCTGCTCCAGTAAAACCAGATACTGATACGACGCTGCATCGCCACCGCCAGCCCAAAAATAGCCAGCGTGTGGAACGCCTGATATTCAAGGCCGGTCTGGATCCAGCCCATCTCTACTGCGCCTAAAGACTTGCTTAATACATGTGCGCCAAAGGCGCCCAGTGCAACAAAAATAAAGCCACTCACCGCGGCAAAAATCAGCATGAATCGGCTGGTCATGTTTAAGTCCTGAGTTGATGCGTGCCCGGCACACAAACGTTATTGCTCATACCTGAAGCGGAATTTTTCTTGCTCGGTTGCCGCTTTCGCCAGTATCCACTGCCGGAAGGCGGCTATTTTACCCAGTTCTGCCTGACTGTCATGACAAACCAGATAAAACGCATTCTTGCTGACCAGTACATCATTAAAAGGGCAAACCAGGCGGCCTGCCTCAATTTCGGACTGCGCCATGACGTTGTTCGCCAACGCCACGCCCTGCCCGTGAATGGCAGCCTGTAACACCATCGCACTGTGGCTAAAAATGGGTCCCTGCTGCACGTTAATATGTGTAAGACCTAATTGACGGGTATAAGTTTGCCAGTCGCGGCGAGAGGCATCATGCAAAAGCGTATGCTGAGCCAGGTCAGCGGGTGACTTCAGCGCCTTCTCACCTGTTAACAGCAGGGGAGAACAGACCGGCAGGAGATATTCTGCGTATAATTTTTCAACGCGCAAGCCCGGCCAGTTACCGCGACCATAAAAAATGGCGACATCCACGTCATCGGCCAGCTTGTCCTCCTGACGATCTACCGCCTGGATTCGAACGTCGATCCCCGGATAAGCTGAGTTAAAGCTTGAGAGTCTCGGCACCAGCCAATGAATGGCAAAACTGGGCAATAAACTGACGGTCAGAGCACCTTTTGCACTGCGAGCCTGCAGCTTACGCGTGGCTTCCGTAAGCTGGGAAAAAATCTCTTTAATATCCTGAAAATAGCTCTGCCCCTCTTCGGTCAACAGCAACGAACGGTTGCGTCGACGAAACAGCTTAAGGCCCAGAAAATCCTCAAGAGACTTGATTTGGTGACTTACTGCGGCCTGTGTCACAAAAAGCTCATCTGCCGCGCGGGTGAAGCTCAGGTGACGTGCTGCTGCATCAAAAACACGTAATGCATTAAGGGGTGGCAATCGCTTTGACATGGTTATCTGGCTTAGATGTTAACGGATTTTAACAAACAGGAAACAACGTTTAACCTATTAGTTTTTTTTATCTGAGCCATTATAATTTGTCCGTTGAGGAACTACCAGCAAATACCTATAGTGGCGGCACTTCCTGAGCCGGAACGAAGAGCTTTTTTCGGAATGCGTGTTCTGAAGGGCTTTTGGCTTACGGTTGTGATGTTGTGTTGTTGTGTTTGCAATTGGTCTGCGATTCAGACCACGGTAGCAACGCTACCAATTTTTCACTTCCTGTACATTTACCCTGTCTGTCCATAGTGATTAATGTAGCACCGCCAATTTGCGGTGCTTTTTTTTCGCCTGCGATCTGTTAATGCTCGATCTCTTTCATCTCTTTAACGTCCGTGCGGTTGATCTGCTGCTTGTTCCCGTTAGCATCTTTGTACGAAATCATCCCGGTATCATTATCGGTAGTCGGTTTCCCTTCCGAAACGATAGAACGACCATCGTTGGTGTGCATCACGTAGTTGTTACCAGAACAGGCGCTCAGGGCAAAAGTAAACGCACAGGCAGAAATGATTGCAGCTGTCTTATTCATGATTATTCTCCTTTAGCAATTAATGCTATTCAAACCTCGATTTATAACAGGCTAAAACATCCGCCTAACACTATTTAGCATAACCTGCTTTTTTGAGGTCGTAAGGATAAGCAGACAATTCTGATAGATATCAACCTCCTTGCCCTGCTGCTGAAATTGCGCGACGATCGCTATATTGAAATGAGGAATCCCATGAACGCTTTCAGTCCTGCGCAGTTCCGCGCACAGTTTCCGGCCCTGGCCGATGCCGGTATTTACCTGGATAGCGCCGCCACCGCCCTTAAGCCACAGGCGGTGATTGAGGCCACGCTGCAGTTCTACAGCCTGAGCGCCGGGAACGTGCATCGCAGCCAGTTTGCCGAAGCGCAGCGATTAACCGCGCGCTACGAAGCCGCACGCGATCAGGTCGCGCGCCTGATCAATGCCGAAAGCGGGAAAAACATCGTCTGGACGCGCGGCACGACCGAAGCCATCAATATGGTGGCTCAGTGCTACGCGCGCCCGCTGCTTCAGCCGGGCGACGAGATCGTCGTCAGCGAGGCGGAACATCACGCCAACCTGGTGCCATGGCTGATGGTGGCCGAGCAAACGGGTGCACGCGTGGTGAAGCTTCCACTGGGTGCAGACCTTCTGCCCGACGTAGCCCGTCTCCCCGAGCTGATTACATCCCGTAGCCGCATTATGGCGCTCGGACAGATGTCGAACGTCACGGGAGGTTGCCCGGACCTGGCTCAGGCTATTCGCATAGCCCATGCCAGCGGGATGGTGGTGATGGTCGACGGCGCTCAGGGCGTGGTGCACTATCCCGCTGATGTGCAGGCGCTTGATATCGACTTCTATGCCTTCTCGGGACATAAGCTCTACGGTCCAACCGGTATCGGGGCGCTGTACGGCAAGCCAGAACTGCTGGCAAAAATGACGCCGTGGCTCGGTGGCGGCAAAATGATCGCCGAAGTGTCGTTCGATGGCTTCAAAACGCAGGATGTTCCCTATCGTCTGGAAGCCGGTACGCCGAACGTGGCGGGGGTGATTGGCTTAAGCGCGGCGCTGGAGTGGTTGGCTGAAATCGACATTGTCCAGGCTGAAAGCTGGAGCCGGGGGCTGGCGACGCTGGCAGAGGAAGAGCTCAAAAAGCGCCCGGGATTCCGCTCGTTCCGCGTTCAGGACTCCAGCCTGCTCGCCTTTGATTTTGCGGGCGTTCACCATAGCGACATGGTGACGCTGCTGGCCGGGTACGGCATTGCCCTGCGTGCCGGACAGCACTGCGCCCAGCCGCTGCTGGCGGCGCTCGGCGTTAACGGTACGCTGCGCGCCTCGTTTGCGCCGTATAATACCCAAAGCGACGTCGACGCGCTGGTTGCCGCCGTTGACCGCGCCCTTGAAATACTGGTGGATTAATGACAAGCGCTGCTTTAGCCGGACATCCGTTTGGCACGGTCATCACAGAAGAGACCTTAAAACAGACCTTCGCCCCGCTCCAGCAGTGGGAAGATAAATATCGACAGCTGATCCTGCTGGGTAAACAGCTCCCTGCGCTTTCAGACGATCTCAAGGCGCAGGCGAAAGAGATTGCCGGCTGTGAAAACCGCGTCTGGCTGGGCGTGAGCGTCTCCGGCGAAAAGCTGCACTTCTTTGGCGACAGCGAAGGCCGCATCGTCCGGGGCCTGCTGGCCGTATTGCTGACCGCTGTGGAAGGGAAAAGCGCGGCGGAACTGCTGGCACATTCGCCGCTGGCGTTATTTGATGAGCTGGGGCTGCGCGCGCAGCTCAGCGCCTCGCGCGGTCAGGGGCTGATCGCGCTGAGCGACGCGGTACTGGATGCCGCACGTCAGGCTCAGGCCTGACGTTCCGCCTTCGCCAGCATTTTCTTGAGGGCGTGAGACACAGCCACAAAGCCGAAGGAGGCGGTCACCATGGTGGCCGCACCAAAACCTGAGGCGCAATCCATTCTCTTTGGCCCTTCCGCCGTGCTTTTCATCGCGCAGACTGAGCCATCCGCCTGCGGGTAGACCAGCGCTTCGGTCGAGAACACGCAGTCGACGCCGAGTTTGCCTTTGCTGTTCTTCACCACGTTAAAATCGCTCTTCAGGCGCTCACGCAGCTTGGCCGCCAGCGGATCCTGGATCGTTTTCGCCAGATCGGCCACCTGGATCTGCGTCGGATCGATTTGCCCGCCCGCACCGCCCGTCGTGACCAGCGGCACCTTGTACCGACGGCAGTAAGCGATCAACGCCGCTTTTGGCCGCACGCTGTCGATGGCGTCAATCACATAGCTGTAGCCTTTGCTCATGTACTCCGCGACGTTATCTGCCGTCACAAAGTCGTCGATCACCGTGACCCGACATTCCGGGTTGATCAAACGGATACGCTCCGCCATGACCTCAGACTTCGCCAGTCCGACGTTATCGCGCAGGGCGTGGATTTGACGGTTGGTGTTGGTGACGCAAACGTCATCCATGTCAATCAGCGTGATTGCGCCAATACCGGTTCTCGCCAGCGCTTCTGCCGCCCACGACCCCACACCACCAATGCCCACGACGCAGACGTGCGCATCCGCAAACAGCTGCAGGGCTTTTTCACCATATAAACGTGCCGTCCCGCCAAAACGCTGGCGCCAGGCGTCGCTGATTACCACAGACATAAAACCTCAAATGTAAAAAGGGTGAGGTTTTCCTCACCCTGAACAGTAATCCGTATTGTGCTCAGAATACCACAATCAGCCGCTGAATACGTTTCCAGCTCCCGGAGCTGCCTTCAGTACCCACACGCGTCCGTAGTGGTTATACCAGCCCGCGCGATGGCCTGCGTCAGGGCCAATGCCCTGATAGATGTCAAAGTGCTGGCCTTTAATCGCCCCGCCAACGTCCAGCGCCACCATCAGACGCAGCTCATACTGGCCGTTGAACTTACCGTTATTGTCCAGAAGAGGGACTTCAGCCAGCAGCGTGGTGCCTGCAGGAATAATCGAACGATCCGATGCTACCGACGCGCGGCCAATCAGGGGAACTGCACTCGCTCCTTTCACCGGCGCGAAGTTTTGCGGTTTGAAGAAGACGAACGACGGGTTCTGCTCCAGCAGCTCGCGCACCTCGGCTTCGCTGTGTTTCTCGCCCCACTCGCGGATCGCCTGCATCGACATATCTTCTTTCTTCACTTCGCCGCGGTCGATCAGCACTTTACCGATGCTGCGATAGGCGTGGCCGTTTTTACCGGAATAACTGAAGAAGTTAAGCGGCGACCCGTCGCCAAAATCAATGTAGCCGCTGCCCTGAACGTCCATGATGAAGTTATCCATCAGGGAGTTGCTGTAGGCCAGAACGTAGTTTTCGCTCAGCGCACCGGCGTAGATCTCAGCGCGAGACGGCAGACGACCGCGTTTTGGCGGCATACGATAGATAGGATACTGGAACTCGCCCTGACGCGAGTGTCGTGCCTGGATAACCGGGGTGTAGTAACCGGTAAACTGGACGTTGCCGTAGTTATCGGCCCCTTCCATCTGCCAGGCGTCGATACCAAACTGGCGCATGTTGCGCGTATCGCCGCCTGCTTTAAGCCAGTCCTGGACCGCGTTATACACGCTACTCTGGGCGCCATACAGACGCGGCGACGCGTTGCGGATCTGGTAGACCTGCTCGGAGAAATCACCGGCATTAATCGGTGCGCCGACGGCATCAGGCTGATTAACTAAAGAGAAAGGCTGGGATAACTTCCCGTCTTTATACTGTTGACCGCGATCGGTCGGTTTGGAAGAACAGGCCGCAAGAATCGCTACCATTGCGCCCGCCATCAGATACTTCGCCCAACGTCCTTTCATTATATCTCGTCTTTAAGTTGCCCATTTCCGCGTGATGAAGATAACAAACCGCCAGGGCTAATGAAATGCGATCGCATGCCCTTTGGCAAATTTTGCGCAAAAAATAGTCCGAACAGAGCCATGTCGTTCAATTTGCATACAAAATCATGATTTATGTGAAAAAGGGGTTGCATCACAAACCTATCCGAGTATAGTGCGCATCCACGGACGCGGGGTGGAGCAGCCTGGTAGCTCGTCGGGCTCATAACCCGAAGGTCGTCGGTTCAAATCCGGCCCCCGCAACCAATTAAAATTTGATGAAGTATCTTCTACGACTGTAGAAAGACGGACGCGGGGTGGAGCAGCCTGGTAGCTCGTCGGGCTCATAACCCGAAGGTCGTCGGTTCAAATCCGGCCCCCGCAACCAATCAAATTTGAAGAAGTAAGTTTCTACACGAGTAGAAAGACGGACGCGGGGTGGAGCAGCCTGGTAGCTCGTCGGGCTCATAACCCGAAGGTCGTCGGTTCAAATCCGGCCCCCGCAACCAACACTTCTGAAAACAATAAACACCCTCAAGGGTGTTTTTTTGTATCTGTCGTTTGTGCATTTGCCGGGCGTTTACCCGGCTGAAAGCATTATCCGCGTCGCGCCAGCGTCGCCCCGTCAGAGAAATACGCCCGTATCCCCGCCAGAATCGACTCCGCAACCTCCTGCTGGAATTTTGCCGTCTTGAGCTTACGCTCCTCTTCGACGTTACTGATAAAGGCGGTTTCAACCAGAATGGACGGGATATCCGGTGCCTTGAGTACCGCAAACCCGGCCTGTTCAACGCTGTTTTTATGCAGCTTATTGATGTTCCCCAGCTTGCCCAGCACCGCTTTACCAAACTTCAGGCTGTCGTTAATGGTCAGCGACTGCACCATATCGAACATGGTGTGGTCAACGTAGCGGTCGCCGCTTTTGCTCACGCCACCAATCAGGTCAGAGGCGTTCTGGCTGTCAGCCAGGAATCTTGCTGCGGTACTGGTCGCGCCTTTGGTTGAGAGCGCGAACACCGACGAGCCGCTTGGCTGGCGGCTGGTAAAGGCATCCGCATGGATCGACACGAACAAATCGGCGCGCTGCTTCTGCGCTTTCGCCACCCGGACCTTCAGCGGAATAAAGATATCTTCATTGCGCGTCATATAGGCGCGCATATTGCCTTCTTTATCAATCAACGCCTTCAGGCGGCGGGCAATTTGCAGCACCACGTCTTTTTCACGCGTGCGGTATTTCCCCACCGCGCCGGAGTCTTCGCCGCCGTGGCCGGGATCGAGCATGATCACAATCGGACGATCGCGCCCTGCTTTTCCGGGCTGCGGACCGCTTTGCGCAGGCGGCACCTGACGCTGAAGATCGCCCTTGTTGTAGTCTTCCAGCAGAGCGAGAAGCGGATCCTGGATATCCGTTGCGTTGGCCGGGTAGAGATCCATCACCAGACGCTCTTTAAACGTCGCAACGGGCGCCAGGGCGAACAGCTGCGGCTTAACGTTCTGTTTAAGCTCAAACACCATGCGCACGGTTTGCGGATCAAACTGCCCGACGCGCGCCGATTTAATAAACGGATCGTCGCCGCGGATCTGCGCCGCCATCCCTTTCAGCACGGAGTTGAGGTTAACGCCTTCGAGATCCACCACCACGCGTTCCGGGTTGCTGAGGGCAAATTGCTTATATTTCAGCACGCGATTGGATTCGACCGTCACGCGCGTATAGGTCGACGACGGCCAGACGCGCACCGCCACCACCTGACTCGTGGCGGCAAGACCGACCTGACTGACGCTAAGCAACCACATTGCCCCGGCCCCTTTTAACAAACGGCGGCGGCTTATTGCTGAATTGGATCCCGACATGCTTCTCCCGAGCAAGAACACTGACTGATATACAAAATGTCCAAATTGACCGAAAACTTTAACGAATGACGCATAAACTGTCATCTATAAAAGGGTAAACAATCATACGCTAACGCACGGATTACTTACCAATTTCTGTGGGTCGCGGAAAATTTGCGCTTGCACACGCGGCCACAATCGAATAAAAATACAGAAATTACGAATAAACATTCATTAAGGGTTGTGCCATGGTGAAGGAACGTAGAACCGAACTGGTCCAGGGATTCCGCCATTCTGTTCCCTATATCAACGCCCATCGGGGAAAAACGTTTGTCATCATGCTTGGCGGCGAAGCCATTGAGCATGAAAATTTTTCCAGCATCGTCAATGACATTGGCCTGCTGCACAGCCTCGGGATCCGCCTGGTGGTGGTGTATGGCGCGCGTCCGCAGATCGACGCCAACCTGGCCGCTCACCACCACGAGCCGATTTACCATAAACATACCCGCGTCACCGATGCCAAAACCCTGGAGCTGGTGAAACAGGCGGCGGGTCTGCTGCAGCTGGATATTACCGCGCGTCTCTCCATGAGCCTGAACAATACGCCGCTGCAGGGCGCGCATATCAACGTCGTGAGCGGCAACTTTATCATTGCCCAGCCGCTCGGCGTGGACGATGGCGTGGATTACTGCCACAGCGGCCGTATTCGTCGTATTGATGAAGAAGCTATTCACCGCCAGCTGGACAGCGGTGCCATCGTGCTGATGGGCCCGGTCGCCGTTTCCGTGACCGGCGAAAGCTTTAACCTGACGTCCGAAGAGATCGCCACGCAGCTGGCGATCAAGCTGAAGGCGGAAAAAATGATTGGGTTCTGCTCCTCCCAGGGCGTCGTGGACGGTGAAGGAACAATCGTACCGGAACTCTTCCCGAATGAAGCCCAGGCCCGCGTGGAAGCGCTGGAAGCCGAAGGCGATTACCACTCCGGCACCGTCCGCTTCCTGCGTGGCGCCGTGAAGGCCTGCCGCAGCGGCGTGCGCCGCAGCCACCTGATCAGCTATCAGGAAGACGGGGCCCTGCTGCAGGAGCTGTTCTCCCGCGACGGTATTGGTACGCAGATTGTGATGGAGAGTGCGGAGCAGATCCGCCGCGCCACCATCAATGACATCGGCGGCATTCTGGAGCTGATCCGCCCGCTGGAACAGCAGGGCATTCTGGTACGTCGCTCACGCGAACAGCTGGAGATGGAGATCGATAAATTCACCATTATTCAGCGCGATAACCTGACCATTGCCTGCGCCGCGCTCTATCCGTTCCCGGAAGAGAAGATCGGTGAAATGGCCTGCGTGGCGGTGCATCCTGATTACCGTAGCTCTTCACGCGGCGAAATGCTGCTTGAACGCGTGGCGGCACAGGCGCGCCAGATGGGGCTGAGCAAGCTGTTCGTCCTGACGACGCGCAGCATTCACTGGTTCCAGGAGCGCGGATTCACGCCGGTGGATATCGATTCTCTGCCGGAAACGAAGAAAGAGATGTACAACTATCAGCGTCGTTCAAAGGTGCTGATGGCTGACCTGGGATAATACAACGCTTGCCGGGTCGCGCTGCGCGTACCCGGCCTGCATGTCTGGCGTTGTTCAGAGTGACTCAAATATCGCGCCCAGTCCGCTTCGGCGTTCCGTTCGGGTGGCGATCGCCTGCACCAGCACCCGTTCATCGGCATACAGCGACAGACGCTGACGCGCGCGCGTAATGGCGGTATAGATCAGCTCGCGGGTAACGACGGGTGAAAGCTGCGTGGGCAGGATCAGCGCCGCATGGTTAAACTCGGAGCCCTGGGATTTGTGCACCGTCATCGCCCAGGCGGTTTCATGCTCGGGCAAACGGCTGGGCTGGAAGGACTTCACACTCCCGTCCGGCATCTGGAACCAGACGCGCAGGCCCTGACCGCAGTCGAGCGCAATCCCGATATCCCCATTAAACAATCCCAGCGCGCTGTCGTTGCGGGAGATCATCACCGGTCGCCCTTCATACCAGCGCGAGTGCAGGGTGCGGTTAATTTTGCGTTTTTGCGCCAGCAGTTGTTCCAGCCTGTCGTTCAAACCCCTGACGCCAAAGGGGCTTTCCCTCAGCGCACAGAGCAGCTGGTATTCGCCAAACGCGGCAATGACCTGCTCCGGCGTACTTTGCTGTTGTACGCCCGTCAGAAAGTGCTGGTACCCCTGCAGGGCATCGTCCAGCATCGCCTGATACTCTTCCCCGCTTTGCAGCGATTTTTTCTCAATATCCGTAAAGGTACCGTCAAATACCGCTGTGGTGGTGCGCCGGTCGCCCCGGTTCACCGCCGCCGCAAGCTGGCCGATGCCGGAGTCGCTGCCGAAACGGTAGCTTTTTTGCAGCAGACACAGGCTGTCGCGCAGCGCCCCTGCGAGCGAATGGTTTTCAGACGTGAGCGAACATCCGGTGAGACGGGCCAGCTCCTGCGCGCGTTCCGCGGTATATCCCAGGCTGGCATAGGTACAGATATCCCCCAATACGGCCCCGGCCTCAACGGAGGCAAGCTGGTCGCGATCGCCGAGGAAAATGACGCGCGCGTGAGGCGGGAGCGCATCGATCAAACGCGACATCATCGTCAGGTCAATCATCGACGCTTCATCCACGACCAGCACGTCAAGGTGCAGTGGGTTACCGGCATGATAGCGCAGACGCTGGCTACCCGGCTGTGCGCCAAGCAAACGGTGCAGCGTGCTCGCTTCATTGGGGAAAAGCGCAAGCTGCTCCCCGGTTAGCGGCAGTTTTTGCAGCGCGCCGCCTAACGACTCCGTCAGACGTGCCGCCGCTTTACCGGTGGGGGCGGCCAGGCGAATACGGCACTTTTTCTCACCCGATAGCTGGATCAGCGCGGCAAGCAGTTTTACCACAGTGGTCGTTTTCCCGGTGCCCGGGCCGCCAGAAATCACCGAGATCCGTCGCGTTAAGGCCACGGCTGCCGCCACTTTCTGCCAGTTTGTCTCGTCGTCAGAGGTAAACAGCGTATCCAGCGTTTGCCGGAGCTGCGCTTCATCGCAGGGAAGCGGGGCGTTGGTCTCGCTGAAGAAGCGCGCTACCGTCAGTTCGTTACGCCACAGCCGGTTAAGATACAAACGCTCGCCGACAAGGATCATCGGCGTCCCGGTATCGGCTCCGCTCACGGCAGGCGAGCCGAGTAATATCCCCTGCCAGTCCACTTCGTCACCCAGCAGCGCGAAACACGCCTGTAAAGCCGGAGGCATTTTCTCATCCACCGCCAGACGCGACAGCGGCAGACATACGTGCCCTTCCCCCGCGTCTTTACTCAGAATGGCCGCGGCCAGCATGACGGCAGGCTCCTCGCCTGCCACCATCATGGCGAACTGCACATCCAGGTGACGCAGTAATCGTTGTTCAACCGCGTCCAGCAGTAGCGCCTGCATCGTCATGCTACCTCCTCCGTGCTTGCAGCAAACAGGTTATCCATTTTTTCAATCAGTTCCGCAGCCGGACGCGTGCTAAAGACGCCGGAACGCGGGTCGTTACCATCCACTCCGCGCAGGAACAGGTAAATGACGCCGCCAAAATGCGTTTCGTAGCGGTAATCGGCCATGCGATGACGCAGGTAACGGTGCAGCGCAAGGGTGTAAAGCTGGTACTGCAGATCGTAGCGATGCATTTGCATGGCAGAGGCCATCGCGTCCTGGGTGTAGGCTTCGCTGCTTTCACCCAGCCAGTTCGATTTGTAGTCCAGCAGGTAGTAGCGCCCTTCGTGGCGGAAAACCAGGTCGATAAAGCCTTTGAGCATCCCCTGCACCTGGCGGAAGTTCAGCGGCGGGCATCCGGCGGATAACGGATCGTACTCGCGGATCAGGGCATCAAGCGCCTCGGCCCTGAGCGGGCTGGCGATGGGGAGATAAAACTCCATCTCCACCTGCTTATCTTTGGCAGTCAACTGGTTCAGCGAGATCCCCTGCGTCGTGAGCGGCGCGTGCAGTACCGCGCGGATCCAGTCGGTGAGAACCGGCTGCCACTGCGCGTCGTAGCCGCCACTCTGTAACATTTTCAGCACCCACTCTTCGGAAACCGGCTGGGTAAAATCCAGCTCTTCAAACAGGCTGTGCAAAAACGTGCCCGGCGAGGCGCCGCGCGGGAACTGGTGCGGCGTGAGCACCGGCTCAGCGGGTACGCTACCGGCTCCTGCGGCATCCACGTCCAGTTTTGGCATCAGATCCTGCGCAATACTCTGCCCGTGCTGCTGCAAACCGGAGTAGCTGGTGACGCGCCAGTCGTCGGCAATGGTACGCACAACCTGGCGGGCATGGAGATCTGACTCACGCAGATCCGGCATCTGCCAGCGGCTGTTGTCGGGCTGCGACGGAATATGCAGGGCAACATGCTCCGTGCAAAGCGATTCGATGCACTGGCGCAGGCCCACCGCATCTTTGGGTTCGCCGTGCTGAATAAGCCGCCCCAGCGCGCTCAGATGAAAATCACTCTCCCCGCTCTTTTCGCCACGGCGACGGAACAGCGGCGCAACGCCCAGGCTGCAGTGCCAGACCGAACGGGTCAGCGCCACGTAAAGCAGGCGCAGGTCTTCCGCCAGACGCTCGGCTTCGGCCAGCTCAACGCTGGACTCCGCGTTGCTGAGATCGAGCACCGCCTCAAAAGACTCGCGATCGTGGTAAAAGGCCTGATCCTGCACGCGATAATTGGCGATAAACGGCAGCCAGACCAGCGGATATTCCAGGCCTTTCGACTTGTGAATGGTGACGATCTGCACCAGATGTTTATCACTCTCAAGGCGCATCTGCTGGCTGGACGAATTACTGTTCGGATCGGCAATTTGCTGCGCCAGCCAGCGTACCAGGGCGTGTTCGCTCTCCAGCTGCGTACCGGCTTCCTGCAGCAGTTCGCTGATATGTAAAATATCGGTCAAACGGCGCTCGCCGCCTGCTGTCGCCAGCATATTCTCCGCAATGTGGCGCTGCGCCATGAGCTCACGCACCATCGCCATGACTCCACGCTTCTGCCATTTTTCGCGGTAGCGAACAAACTCTTCTACCACGGCATCCCACGCGGCTTCGTCATTGTTGAGCGCATCAATATCCCGCGCGTTCAGCCCGAGCATCGCGCTCGCTAATGCGCTACGCAGCGTGCTTTCCCGCTCCGGAGCCAGCACGGCCTGCAGCAGCCATAGCATCTCCTGCGCTTCCAGCGTTTCAAAGACGCTGTCGCGGTTTGAGAGATAGACGGAGGGGATATTCAGTAACGTCAGAGCGTCGCGGATGAGCGCGGCCTCCTGACGGCTGCGCACCAGCACCGTGATATCGGATGCCTTTACCGGGGTTGGTTTATCCCCCTTCCACAGCAGCGCTTTACCGTGCGCGCCCGCACTGAGCCAGTCGCGGATTTGTGCGGCACTGTGCTGGGCCATGGCATTTTGATAGTCGGCAACGCCGCAGCCTTCCCCGTCCAGCAGCCAGAAGTTCATGGCAGGCTGCGTCTCGCCGTTGAACTCGAAGCGCAACGAGGCATTTTTCTCGGCGAACTTTACCGGCTGAAACGGGATCTCCCGGAACATAAACGCCGTATCCATGCGGCTGAAGAGCGCGTTGACGCTTTCCACCATGCCGGGAGAGGAGCGCCAGTTAGTATCAAGCGTGTAGTGCGCATCAACTTCGCTACGGGCTTTCATGTAGGTGAAAATATCCGCACCGCGGAAGGCATAAATGGCCTGTTTCGGATCGCCGATTAACAACAGCGCGGTACCGGGCTGCTGGCGCCAGATACGGCGGAAAATGCGGTATTGCTGAGGGTCGGTATCCTGAAATTCGTCAATCATCGCCACCGGGAAGCGGGTGCGGATCGCGGCGGCAAGCGCTTCGCCATTTTCACTGCACAGCGCCGCATCGAGGCGGCTCAGCATATCGTCAAACCCCAGTTCACCCCGGCGGCGTTTCTCACGCGCGACGGCGTCGCGAATTTCCGTCATGGCGCGGGTAATCATCAGATCGTTGAGCGTTAAGGGCTCAGCCAGCAGGGTTTCAATCGCCACAAACAGAGGATGCTCAGGCACAATGCCGTCGGCTTTGGTCCGCTCAGCCAGGAAACGTTGGGAGAATTTCTCCAGCGCATCCGGGAGCTGGTAGCCTCGCGTCTCCTCCTGCGCCCAGGCGCTGATCTTGTCGATCCATTTCCCCTGATTGCCACGGTTAAACTTGCGTCGATCAATCCCGGAATTTTCGATGATGGCGTCAATCTCGCCAACGGACTCAATCCATTTTTGCTTGATATCGGCAATTCTCGCGATGATTTTTTCATGGCGTGAGGCCAGGGTTTCATCTGCAGGCGGCGGGGATTTGATGACCGGTGCTTCACCCTGCAGATAACGATCGATAGCGCGCAGCAGCGCCTCCGGGCCCTTCCACAGCGCATGTACCGCTTCGGCGATATCGCGCTGTAACGGGTAGCAGTGGCGACGCCAGAAATCCGCGCAGGCCTGATAGCGAAGCACGGATTCATCTTCAATAAGCTGCTGTTCAAACAGCATGCCGGATTCAAACGCATTCAGGCTCAGCATACGCTGGCAAAAACCGTGAATGGTGAAGACGGACGCTTCATCCATCTGCCGTTCAGCGAGCAATAGCCACTGGGCTGCCTGTTGCTTATCGGCAATTTCTTCCAGAAGGCTCGCGTAGAGAGGGTTATCCGTGCTCTGACGCAGACAGGCGATGCGCAGCTCGTGGATATTGCTGCGAATACGGCCCCGCAGCTCAGCGGTGGCAGCCTCGGTGAAGGTCACCACCAGCAGTTCCTCCACGCTCAAAGGACGTGGAAAAGCGGCGTTGCCGCCAAGCCCCAGCAGCAGACGCAGGTACAGAGCGGCAATGGTGAAGGTTTTTCCCGTTCCCGCTGAGGCTTCAATCAATCGTTCACCCTGCAGAGGTAAACGTAAGGGATCAAGGGACTCAGCGGTATCGGTCATTCTTTCTTACTCCAGGGCATAGATTGCTGCAGCGCGCTGACGCTCTTCCAGACTTTCCAGCCTTTCGGGTTCACGTACTCCGTTTTCCCGTTCTGGCTACCGGAAACCTGAGACAGGATGGTGATTCCCTGCGGCTTAATGACCGCCTGATGGAAGAAGTCGGCAACCTTCTGCGGCGTCAGCTGTTTTATCTCGGCCACTACTTTATCACGCGAATCAAATTTCAGATTACCGCGATCGAAATCTTTGCTCAGCTGCGAAGCTTCTTCACCCAGCGTCTGCGGCGGCTGCATCACCTGTGCGATGACGGCCTGCTGGATCTGCGCAAACTCTTCCGGCTTCATTGCGCGCAGTTTCGCTTCCACCTGCGGGAAGAAGGCCTGGTAACGCTTCCAGAGATACGCCGGCTGTTTATCGCTGCTTTGCAGCAGGAAACCCAGCCCCCACTGTCGGCCTACGTTCATGGAGAAGGCAAACACCGCGTAGCCAAGCTGCTCCTCTGTGCGTAACTGGTTATAGAACCACGGCTGAATAATTTGCCCCAGTACGGCACTCTGCGCCGAGCTGGCGAATTCATCATAGCCCGTGGGCACAAATACCGCGGCCAGCGCGGAATCCGTGCTGTTACCCGCCTTTTCAAAAATCACATTCTGTTTTTTCTCAACCAGCACGTCCTGGTTGCGGCACCACTCGTCGCCTTTCGAACCGAGCTGAGTGCGCACATTCTCCGCCAGGGTTTTGGCCTGATCCTCACTCATGTTGCCGACGATCAGGAACTCCGGACGCGTGTTGGTTTTCAGCGCGTCACGGTAAGCCAGTACGTCTTTTAAGGTGATCGAAGGCAACAGCGCGCGGCGGTCCTCTCGCTGGAAATAAGGAACTTGCGACAGCATTTGCGCCGGCATAAGCGCCAGATCGTAAGCTTTGCCCTTCTCCGCAGAATCCATCATCTGCGCATACCACGATTTTGCCTGTTCAAGCTGCTCTTCCGTCGGCGTGTAGCTGAAATACCCTTCCAGCAGTGCCTGGAACAGCTGAGGCAAACGCTGGGTATAGCCGTTTGCATTGAGCATCAAACCGTTGTTGGCGTTGGTGGAGAAACTGATGCCGCCCACGGCCGCCTGGTTGCTAAGCTGATCGAGCGCAATCCCGGCGAGATAGTCATTGAGCGCGAACATCACCTGATTTTTAGCGCTGTTCATCGCTTTCGGGTTACGCAGCACCACGCTGACATCGGCCTTTGGCTCGCTTGCGAAGTAGCGGCTGGGGGTGTACACCACGCGCAGCGTCGGTTCATCAACGATGAGCGCCGGGTGCGGGTAATCTTTAGTCGTTTTGGTCAGCGAGAAGTCATCCGGAATATAGGGGTTCAGCTCCGGCAGCTTCAACGCAATCTCCCCGGCCTTCTTCTGCCAGTCGGCGAAGGTCTGCGCGCTGATTTTGTCCACCTGATAAGGAGCATCGACAAAATACGCCGTCTTGTTATGCGGTTCGTTCGGGCTGATGTACCAGATGCGGGCATTCTCCGGCGTCATCATCGCCAGGCGGGCTTTTACCGCATCGGCATCATAGCGGTCGGCAATATTGACCGCATCGAGGGTGTGTTCCACCGGCACGCGGATCATGGTATCCGCCAGCCACTCAACGTAATCCATATCGCGGGTAATGGACGGGTAACGGAAATCGAGATCCAGCACGTGGGCAAGCTCATCAAAGTAGCGCTTATCGACGCCTTTCTCACGCAGTAAAGAGAGGTAGCTGAAGATCGCCGCCACCACTTCGTCACGGTTTGCCAGGCCCTTGTCGGTCAGGGTGGCGGAGATCGCCAGCACGCCGCTATTGCCGTTCACAACCGGATCGGAGTCGGCGCGAATACCTTCCACCAGCCCCTGTTTTTGCAGCCAGTCAGAAAGCGTACCCAGGCTACGGTTACCTATCAGATAGGTCACCAGCTCATCGGTTTTACTGCGAAACTGTGCGGTGTTGTTATCGATGCGGAATTCCACGCGCAGCACTTTGCGCGGCAGCGCAGGCACGTAGTGGATCACGATGCCCTTTTGCGCATCCGTGACCACCGGTACGTCTATCTGCGGCAGGTCGATATTTTTATTCGGCACCCGGCCAAACGTTTTAGCCGCCATGCCTGCCAGTTCTGGCAACGGTTTATTGCTGTAGATGACCGCTTTCATCAGGTTGGCGGAGTAGTATTTATCGCGAAACGCGTGCAGGGCATCAAGCACCGGGCTGTTCGGTTTGTCGCTTAACGTCTCAAGGTTACCGCCGGAGAAGCGCGAACCCGGGTGCGCAGGGTTGATGGTTTCGGCGCTGACCTGGGCCATGCGCATACCGTCTCGCGTGCGGGCAAGGGTCAACTCAGCATTGACGGCATTGCGTTCACGGTCGGCATATTTTTTATCCAGCAGGGGGGCGGCGATGGAATCAGCAAGGCGATCGACCGCGCCTTCCAGCGCATCATTTTCGACTTCAAGATAAAAGGCCGTGCGGTACGGTGCCGTACTGGCATTGTGGCTGCCGCCATGCATTTTCAAAAATTCGGACAGGCTATCCGGCTGCGGGTATTTTTTTGACCCCATCAGCGTCATATGTTCCAGATAGTGTGCAAGCCCAGGATGCGCGTCAGGATCTTCCAGCGATCCAACCGGCACCACTAATGCCGAGAGGGACTTCACCGCCTGCGGATCGGAAACCAGCAGCACGGTCATGCCGTTATCAAGACGAATAGCCTGATATTGACGGGTATCTTTTTCGCTTTTACGAATAGTTTCCTGAACGGGTTGCCAACCGGAGTCTGCCTGAGTGACAGGTACCCAGAGGGCGAAAAACAAAACAAACGCTTTAAACAAGGTGCTACCTCTTTATCACGGCTACATCATTAATACATTGCGTGCTGGACACGCCAACATCTCTTTATTGGGTACATCAGTCCGTGATAAGAAGTGCATCATAATTGAACACCCCACACTGCGCAATTTTTATACAGCGCTCAGGACTGATTAAATTTAAACAACGGCAGCAGGTAGCGCTGCGCCTCTTCCGTGATGGCCTCAAAGTACTCTGGCTCAAGCGTTCGCCATAAGCGCTGATACCAGACATCTTCACCTTCGCCCCGTACCATCATGTTACCTTCGTAGGCCTGCATAAATTTACTGCGCGCTTTCTGCAGTGACGCCTCATCCGTTAACATCGCATCATTCTGTGCGTCATAACAGGCTTTTATCCAGGCCCCGCCACTTTCCGGCAGTACCAGGAGCGGTTTGTTCATTCCCTGACGGTAGCCCTCAATGTACAAAGACAGATACCGTAACGCCTGCTCAGACTCCATCGGCGGGAAGCGCCATTCGCCCTCTTTGCGCACGAAAATCCGACTTTCACCTTTATGACCATCCGCACTGTAGACAAGATGTTCCAGCCAGAGTTGCAAACCCTGTGAAACGCTCAGCATAGAAGGCCGCCAGCGCAGCAGCCCGTCCGGCTGAACCTGGGTTAACCAGCCCGTAAGCTGTACGCCATTGCAGTTGAGATCGATTTCAATGCTTTTCCCTGGCTGTCGGCACGCTCTTACGCGCTCTGCCAGGGCGGTCATCTCCTGACACTGCGCCTCCCAGACAATTTCCCCGAATGCCCCATAGGGCAGCTGTCCTGCAGCACGGTAGCGGCGGTAAAGTTTGTCCGCATCTTCCTCTTCAACCAGCGCATTCAACAGCTGCAGGTTTAACTGGTAGCGCTCCAGCCCTTCCAGCGTAAAGGGCTCTGAATCAGGAATTTCACTCTCTTCAGAACGGAAGTTGACCTGCAATCGCTGCTGGAAGAAGGCGCGCACCGGATGCGCCCAAAACCGCTGAAGCTGTTCGAAGGTCAGGGTGTCGACAGGGCGCGGGTCAAGCTCCTGAATGAAATCGGTATGCGCACTCCCCTCCTTTTTCGCCGCCGGTAGCCACTCCTGCGCATAGCTCTGGCGCTCGCTGGGCGTGTAGTTCACCGGGTCAAACGGCATGCGGCTGTGGAAACAGGTGATATGGGCTTTCACCCTCATCTCGCTTTCATCGCAGTTGCGCTCTTCATCCCCCGTCAGATAGTGACTCTGGCCGATATAGTCCACCAGCTCCTGCACCAGAACGGAGGGAAAACGCTCGCTGTTGTCCTGAATGGAACGGCCGATATAGCTGATATAGAGCTTACTCTGGGCGGAAATGAGCGCCTCAAGGAAGAGGTAGCGGTCATCATCGCGGCGGCTACGGTCGCCCCGCTTTGGATCTGCGCTCATCAAATCGAACCCCAGCGGCGCCAGCGCGCGCGGATAAACGCCGTCGTTCATGCCAAGCAGACAGACCACTTTAAACGGGATAGAACGCATTGGCATCAGGGTGCAGATATTGATGGGGCCTGCCAGGAAACGCTGGCTGATTCGCTCCTGGTCAAGCCGCTGCGTTAGCTCATCCCTCAACAGCGACAGTGGGATTGCATCCTGATAATGGGAATTCACGCCTTCATCGACGATCGCCTGCCACTGCGTTTCAATCAGTGCCATTGCCGCTTCGGTGTCACTGTCTGGCAGGAAGAAATCATTAAGCAATGCCCTGCAAACCGGGAGCCACGCTTCAAGCGGACGCGGCTGCATCAGTTCGTGTCGCCAGCGGTTAAGCTGCATCAGGAGTGACGCTAAATGCCCCACCAGTTCAGCAATTAACCCGCTGGACTCATCGTAAGGCAGCACCTCATTCCACTCGCCCTGGCTGCTCTCCATGGCGTAGCCCAGCAGCATACGCGTCAGGCCAAATCGCCACGTGTGCTGCCCGGTTGGAGGAAGTTCGAACTCCTGAACGTTATCGTCATCGATCCCCCAGCGTACGCCAGATTCATTCACCCACTGGCGAAGGTAGCGCAGCCCCTCTTCATTGATGTTGAAGCGTGCAGCCAGCACGGGAACATCCAGTAACGCCAGGACATCTTCGGAGATAAAGCGGCTATCCGGCAGTGAAAGCAGAGTGATAAAGGCCTGCAATGCCGGATGCGACTGACGGGCACGACGGTCAGAGATAGCGTAAGGCAGATATCGCTCGCCCGTCGCACTGCCAAAAACGGCCTGAATGAAGGGACTGTAGCTGTCGATATCCGCCACCATCACCACGATATCGCGCGGGGTGAGTTCGGGATCGTCCTGCAGCATCGCCAGCAGCTGGTCGTGAAGCACTTCGACCTCACGCTGAGGGCTATGGCAAACATGGATCGTGATGCTGCGATCGTCAGCATCCAGCTTGCGCTTGCTGTCGCTGCGTTCGAATTCTTTCGCCGTCACGCCCATCACGGCACGGTTTTCCAGATCGAGGATATCCAGCTGAATATGATGCAGCAGGCTATCCGGGGCAATATCGACAAAGGCATCTACGTCGCCTTCACCTGATGAGGTGATGTCTGAAAGCATGTGAATGTAGTCACGCCCCAGCTTCCCCCACGAGGCAAGCAGTGGATTGGGCAGGTTCTGGATACCGTCTTCATCAAAAAGCTGCCCGGCAGTCGAGCCGTCTTTAAACAGCGGGACGGAACGTTCTTCAAAAAGGCGCTTTCGTTGGCGAGTCACCAGCCGCGCAAGCCAACGTTCGTCGAGGATATCCCCCCAATACTGTCGGCAAGGGTTGGTGAACAAAATATGAATATCAATATGTTTACCCAGCGCGTTCAACGCCTTCAGATAAACAGGCGGTAATGCGGATATCCCGCAGATAAAAACGCGTGACGGCAGTCGGGCCGGGCGCTCCGACGCATTCTCGAGTATGGAGATAAACCGATCGTACAGGTTGGCACGGTGCCACTGAGGCTGCCCAAGTTTCTCCGTATGCTCTACCAGTGCTTTCCACAGCGGTGCCTGCCATATTTGCGCCTCCGGTAGCCCTTCAACCAACTCGCCCGCTTCCCAACGAATTAACCAGTCAGAACGGTAAACAAGGTATTGGTCGTAGAGATCGGCGGTGCGCGACGCCAGCTGGAACAGCTTGCGCTTATCGGTATCGTCATTGAGGTAGTGGCGCAGCATGGCGAATTCATCGTGCTGCAGCATTTCCGGCAGCAGCGCCATGAGCTTCCAGCTCATGCCTTGCTTGTTGAAGGCGCTCTGCTCCGGGATGTCCGGCAACACGCGCACAAACATCTCCCAGATAAAGCTCGCGGGCAGCGGGAAATCAATATTTGCGGCTATGCCAAATTTACGGGAAAGCGACATTTGCAGCCACTGTGCCATACCGGTGCTCTGCACCAGCACCATTTCAGGCTCAAAAGGATCGTCAAGCCGCTCGCGCTCAACGATAAATTCCATCAGCGCTTCCAGCACATCCAGACGATTTGAGTGGTAGACCCTTAACATAGACGCTCCCGACTACTGGCTAACCGGGCAATGCAGGCGCGTTATCTCACCGCGCCGCCCCAGAGGAGAAATAAGTGTGACCGTGATGCTGACACATCCTGCGTGCGTTGTCTGCCCCCGACTGGCCTGCCAGCCTGCCGGGAGAACATTTGTTGAGAGCTGAGACTGATTCCAGGCATGGTGCCAGAGCTGTCGATACTGGTTAAACAGGGTAAACCGAGCCGCCAACGCCCGATGATAACCGGACAAAGCCGTCACGACGATCACCAGCAGCATCATCGCCAGCAGTACCTCAACCATGCTAAACCCTTTTTCTCTGTTCACGGCAGCTGGCATAACGCGCTCTCCTTAAGGGGACAAAAATCACTCCAGCCGTGAGGCGAAAAGCGAACGTTCCCGTCGACAATCTCTCCTGAGCGCCAGAGCAGCAGGTCGCTGTCTCCGGCAATCAGCAGCACACGCGCCCCACTCAGCTGGCGCAAACACGCTCGCCACGCAGGAGTCTTCTTGCACTGAACCTGTGGCTCTGACGACCAGCTCTGAACTCGTCCCCACTCAAGCGCGGACTGCACCGTCGCCTGCTGCTGAAGCGAACGGCTCTCACCGCCGACGAGCGCGCTAAACGTTGTGAGCTGCTGATTGAGACCGGTGAGGATCAGGGTACCGAGCACCAGTAAAAGCAGAACCATCGCCAGCGAAGACATGCCGCGTTGACGATTCACAGGTTGTACCCCGTGACCGTATACAACGCCTGCCAGGGCTCCCCCTTCTCGCCTTTACGAATCGCCGCCAGTTCGATATTCACCTCTGGCGCAAAACCGGCATGTTCCACTGTCCTCACCACAAAATGCGCGATAGTAAGCCTGTCCGGGTCCGTGAGCTTTTCCCATCCTTTTCCTTCACATGAGGTCGCTCCACGCTGGGTTTCAAGCGCACCAGACTCCAGTCGAAAACCGGTGCTGTCATTTTCTGATGCGCTGTTATCCCAGCTGCCGTTACTGTTGGCATCCCACCGCACAATGACGCAACTTCCTTGCCTGGCTGTCACCAGCGCCTGTCCCTGACAGTTTCCCGCGCAGTACCCCGCACGCTGGAGCTGTTTGCCCAGGGCGAACAGGTGGTGCCAGACCTCTTCCTCCAGTTGTCTCTGGCCGGATTGCGCTAAGACCGCACGCTGCAAGCCGGGTAAAAAACGCGATGCGCTTATCAGCAGGAGGCTGCTAATCGCCGTGGCAATCAGAACTTCAGTCAGTGAGAAACCTCGCTGCTTCATCGACATGAACCTCCCGCAGAGACCTTACACATCCTGATGCGTCCTCCATTTGAGACAATAATCAGCCATTCTCCTGCACGACTTTGAACGCGTATCCGCCCTGCCCATGCCGTATCCTTTAATCCATAGAACGCGAGCGACGGCGTTACCTCGCCGATCGCGACCTCAGGCCAGAGTGGTATCAGCACAAAGGGATTGCCCTTCTCACAGCCTTGCGCGGCAGAGCTCAGCAGACAATCCATGCCTCCCATCCGCTGATGGGTAATTTGATGGTCGCGGTTGTAGCGGTTGGCATGATTGCGCAGAAACAGCAGGTAATCTCGTACCTGACTGGCGGTTTGCCACAGCCGCTGCTGCCGCTGCCAGCTGTCCCAGCCGTAAAGACCTGAGGCGCTGAGGATAACGACAAGCGAAATCGCGACCAGCGTTTCGATAAGCGTAAAACCGTTCTCTTTTTTCATATCGGGAGTGTGGCGAAGCGCGGTGAACATGACGAGCGACGGATCCTCGTTTTACGAGGCGTTATACGGAGAATCAGGAGTGTTGCAGCGCGTTGCACGCTTTCTGGATAGCGCTTCGGGAAACGGGATAAAGGCGAAAAAAAACCGGCGCTAAAGAGCACCGGTTGTGTCACGCTTTATCGCATCAGATAGCGACGGGCGCTTTGATGCCCGGATGCGGGTCATAGCCCTCAATCTCGAAATCATCAAAGCGATAGTCGAAGATTGATGCCGGTTTGCGTTTGATAATCAGCTTCGGCAGCGCACGCGGTTCGCGGGTCAGCTGGAGATGCGTCTGTTCCATATGGTTGCTGTAAAGATGGGTGTCCCCACCGGTCCAGACAAAATCGCCCACTTCCAGGTCGCACTGCTGCGCCATCATGTGGACTAACAGCGCATAGCTGGCAATGTTAAACGGCAGGCCGAGGAACACGTCACAGGAGCGCTGATAGAGCTGGCAGGATAGCTTGCCGTCAGCGACATAGAACTGGAAGAACGCGTGGCACGGTGCCAGCGCCATTTTATCCAGCTCGCCGACGTTCCAGGCGGAAACGATGATTCGGCGCGAGTCCGGATCGTTTTTCAGCTGGTTCATCACGGTGGTGATCTGGTCAATATGGCGGCCATCAGGCGTTGGCCAGGCGCGCCACTGCTTGCCGTAAACCGGGCCCAGGTTGCCATTTTCATCTGCCCATTCGTCCCAGATTGAGACGTTATTTTCGTGCAGATACGCAACGTTGGTATCGCCTTGCAGGAACCAGAGCAGTTCATGAATGATCGAGCGCAGATGGCAGCGCTTTGTCGTCACCAGTGGGAAGCCTTCTTGCAGGTTGAAGCGCATCTGGTGGCCAAAAATAGAGAGCGTACCGGTGCCGGTGCGGTCGTTTTTCGGCGTGCCCTCGTCGAGCACTTTTTTCATCAATTCAAGATACTGTTTCATGGTTCCTCAGGAAATTTGTTGCTGTGGACGACGACGATACGCCCAAATCATCATAATGGCACCCGCGACAATCATCGGAATGGAGAGGATCTGCCCCATGCTGATGTACTGTACCCATTCGCCGGTAAACTGTGCGTCTGGCTGACGGAAGAACTCGACGATAATACGGAATGCGCCGTAGCCAATCAGGAACAGGCCGGAGACAGCGCCCATCGGACGCGGTTTGCGGATAAACAGGTTGAGGATGATAAACAGCACCACGCCTTCCAGCGCCAGCTCGTACAGCTGAGACATATGGCGCGGCAGCACGCCGTAGGTATCGAAAATGGACTGCCACTCCGGGTGTGATGGCAGCAGCGCGATATCTTCTGCGCGGGAGCCCGGGAAGAGCATCGTGTACGGCACGCTCGGGTCGACGCGGCCCCACAGCTCACCGTTGATAAAGTTACCCAGACGGCCAGCGCCCAGCCCAAACGGGATCAGCGGTGCGATAAAATCTGAAACCTGGAAGAAATTGCGTTTGGTGCGTTTGGCAAAAATCACCATCACCAGGATCACCCCAATCAGGCCGCCGTGGAAGGACATGCCGCCGTCCCACACGCGGAACAGATAGAGCGGATCGTTCAGGAATACCGGGAAGTTATAGAACAGCACGTACCCAATGCGGCCACCGAGGAACACGCCGAGGAAGCCCGCATAGAGCAGGTTTTCAACTTCGTTTTTCGTCCAGCCGCTGCCCGGACGACTGGCGCGACGGCCAGCGAGCCACATGGCAAAAATGAAGCCCACCAGGTACATCAGACCGTACCAGTGAAGCGAAACAGGTCCTACTGAGAAAATGACCGGATCAAATTCCGGAAAATGCAGATAACCACTGTTCATCTGTCACCACAAGATGTTGTTATTCCGCTGAAAGTGGACAGCGGTAGAAATGCGATTCTGCCGTAAGCAGAGGCTCCAAAGTTGCGAATCATAGCACAAGGCGGGCGCGGAGGATGCGCCAGAGATGTAAAAGATGTGTATAGGGTTTTATGCGCGCTGGAGCCCTCCCCCACAGGGAGAGGGCGAAAGATGATTAGCGGCCACCGCGGATCAGGCCGCCCATACCGCGCCGTTCCATAAACGCCGCGACCTGATGACGAACCTCAGCGGCCAGCTGCGCGTCAAGGCTGCGTTCAGCCAGCTCGCGGGCATCGTTGATGTCGATATGCCGCAGCAGGTACTTCACGCGAGCGACAGCGCGACCGTTCATCGACAGATGGCGGTATCCCAGACCAATCAGGATCGCAACGCACATTGAATCCCCGGCCATTTCACCGCACAGGCGTAAATCAATGCCGTACTGTTCCGCTTCACGGGCAATCATCGCTAACGCGCGAATGATCGCCGGATGCAGGCTGTCGTAGATACTGGCGACACGGGTATTGTTACGGTCGACGGCCAGAATATATTGCGTCAGGTCGTTCGTGCCGACAGAGATAAAATCAACACGGTTTGCCAGCTGCGGCAGCATAAAGACCATAGACGGCACTTCAAGCATCACCCCGATCCGCGGTTTAGGGATCGCATAGCCGATCATCTCTTCCACTTCACGGCCGGCACGTTCGATCAGTCGCCGGGACTCGTCGATCTCATCAATGCTGGTGACCATCGGGAGTAAGATGCTGAGATTGCCCGTCGCCGCGTTGGCGCGCAGCATTGCACGCACCTGGATCAGGAAGATCTCCGGCTGATCGAGCGTAATGCGGATCCCACGCCAGCCCAGGCACGGGTTTTCTTCGCTGATCGGCATATAGGGCAGCTGTTTATCCGCGCCGACATCCAGGGTTCGCAGGGTGACAGGTTTGTCGTTAAACATCTGCAGCATCCCCTGATACTGCGCCACCTGCTCCTCTTCGGAGGGGAAACCGCTCTGCAGCATGAACGGGATTTCAGTACGGTACAGGCCAATACCGTCGATGCGGCTGCCAAGTTTTTCTTCATGCTCAGGGCTTAAACCGGCGTTGAGCATGACTTTGATCCGCTCACCGCTCTTAAGCTGTGCGGGCAGGTTAACGTCATCTTCCGCCAGCTTGCTTAATTCATTCTCTTCGCTGATAAGACGCTGGTATTCCTGGAGCAGAACCGGCTCAGGATCGACCAGCAGCTCACCGCGATAGCCGTCCACTACCAGCGTACGGCGGTGCAGTACCGACGGCTGGATATCCGCTCCCATAACGGTAGGAATACCCAGCGCACGCACCATAATGGCGGCATGCGAGTTGGCTGCGCCATCGCGCACTACCACACCGGCCAGCCTGTCCTGAGGCAGTTCAGCCAGCGTCGTTGCCGAGAGTTCATCGGCGACCAGCACAAACCGTTTTGGCCAGGCATTCGGTCCCTGAATGGTGTCATCGAGATGGAACAGCAGACGCTGTCCCAGGGCGCGGAGATCGCCAGCCCGTTCTTTCAGGTAACCGTCGGTCAGTGCCGCAAATTGATCGGCAAATTTTTCGATGACCTTCTTAACCGCCCACTCTGCGACCGAGCCTTTATCCACTTCCGCAAACAGCTCACGACGCAGACGTGCGTCGGAGAGCAGGTGCGAATAGAGGTCGAAGATGGCCGCCGTCTCTTTCTGTGCGCCTGCGGCAAAGCGCTTGCTGTAACGACGAAATTCATTCGCCGCCTCTTCAAGCGCGGCGGTAAGACGCTCGCGCTCAAGCGCTTCATCTAGCGTTGAGGCTTCGTAAACCTGCTCCATCAGCGGCAGCGTGGCGTCCATCCAGCCTTCAGCAATTGCTACGCCTGGCGATGCCGGAAGGGCACGAATGCGCGTATGGCGATACTGACCAAAGAGCGCGGCAAGCTGGGACTGGGAGAGGATCGCCGCCATCTGAGTGGCCAGCGTGACGAGGAAAGACTCTTCGCTTTCATCGTACTGACGTAGCTCGCGCTGCTGGACAACCAGCACGCCGAGCAGCTGGCGACGCTGGATAATCGGCACGCCAAGAAAAGCGCGGAAGCGCTCTTCTTTTACGGAAGGGATGTATTTAAAGCTGGGGTGTTTTTGCGCGTCAGCAAGGTTGATGGGTTCAGCCAGCCGCCCAACCAGGCCCACGATACCTTCATCAAATGCGAGCGTGACGGTGCGTCCACGTGGTTTTTTCAAACCACGGGTCGCCATCAGGTAATAGCAGCGCCGATCGTGGTCGGCCAGATACACCGAACAGACCTCGGTCTCCATCGCAAGACAGATGTCAGTGACCAGAATATTCAGCGCCTCGTTCAGACGCGGAGCACTGGCCACCTTCTCGACTATTTCTCGCAAGCGGGTGAGCATGATTTGCGTAGCTTAACCTCTTTTACGTCGCCAGGCAGGTGCGCTCTGCGGCTTAGGCGGGATCTCCTGAAGCTGCATTACCACACTTGCAAACTCTTTCATCACCCTACGGTAAACATCGCGTTTAAATGACACGACCTGACGAACAGGATACCAATAGCTCACCCAGCGCCAGCCATCGAACTCCGGCGTACTGCTGGTTTGCATATTGATGTCTGAATCGTTGCCCACCAACTGCAACAGAAACCACTTCTGTTTCTGGCCGATACAAACCGGCTTTGTGTCCCAACGCACCAAACGTTTCGGTAACTTGTAACGCAACCAGTTGCGGGTCGAAGCCAGGATGCGAACATCTTTTCGGCTTAAACCGACCTCTTCAAAAAGCTCCCGGTACATCGCTTGTTCTGGGGACTCTCCCGGATTGATCCCGCCTTGCGGGAACTGCCAGGAGTGCTGACCATATCGCCGGGCCCACATTACCTGGCCCTGACGATTACAAATTACTATTCCTACGTTCGGGCGGTAGCCATCGTCATCAATCACCGGACTACCCCAAACTAAACCTTATATATGAATGATTGTTTCACACTACAGGGAGGCGGTAAACCACTCTCTTACAGGGCTGCAACCTAATAACATTTGAATAACTCACAAATAAGTGCTGAGTTATAAACAGATGAGCGGTGGTGAAGGGAATTTTATTCACCTTTTCTGTGGATATAGTTGTGAAGAAGTGTCTGATTACCGATGAACAACCTCAAACGATGCAGTCTCCCCTTTTTCACATTAATTAGATAATGCAATTATTTTCAAATAGTTAAATGTATTTCCATGAACACAAAACAGAATATCGTGACGATCGTCACATCAGGGATCGTCGTGCTGATGAAAGATCGAACAGCGTCGGTTTTATCCACAGATTGTGCCAATAAGTTAGTCACAATTTGTTTGAAAATTCGATTTTCATCGCACGTCAAGGCTGTAAATTGAAACAGTAGTCAGGGTTATGCCCAGTTATCCCATTTTTCTGTGGATAACATGGTGTAAGATCCTGTTCATTGTCAGTGACCAGATTTGAACAACCGGTTTTCTGAGTCTGGCAAAACGATTTTAAACCAATAAAAAAACCTATAAATCATAGACATGGAATATTGGTACAGAAATAGTTAAACTCTATCCATAGGGGACAATTTCTTAGTTTATTTTTTAATCAAAAGGTTACCTTTATGCATCCGCTTACACCCTTGCTCTCACCGCCATCCAGCGAAGGTCAGTTGCTACAGCAGGCACGGCGTCTTGCAGGCTTTTCGCTTGGCGAGCTGGCGGCAATGGCAGGGCTTCAGATCCCGAAGGATCTGAAACGGGATAAAGGCTGGATCGGCATGCTGCTTGAGCTGTGGCTGGGTGCCAGCGCAGGAAGCAAACCCGAGCAGGATTTTGCAGCGCTTGGCGTGGAGTTAAAAACCATCCCTATAGACAGCCAGGGCAAGCCCCTTGAGACCACCTTCGTCTGCGTTGCGCCATTAACCGGCAACACCGGCGTAACGTGGGAAACCAGCCACGTTCGCCACAAGCTGAAGCGCGTGTTGTGGGTACCGGTCGAAGGTGAACGTCAGATCCCCCTGGCTGACCGTCGCGTTGGCGCGCCGCTGCTCTGGAGCCCGAACGACGATGAGGAGCAACAGCTGCGTCTGGACTGGGAGGAGCTGATGGACATGATTGTGCTTGGCCAGGTAGAGCGCATCACCGCCCGACACGGAGAAGTTTTACAATTGCGCCCGAAAGCGGCCAACAGCAAAGCACTTACCGAGGCAATCGGCGCGAAAGGTGAGCCGATACTGACGTTACCGCGCGGTTTTTATCTCAAAAAGAATTTCACCGGCGCACTCCTTGCCCGTCATTTCCTGTTAAAAACATAGTTTTTTACTTATTTTGCGAGCTCTCAAACATAATCGACTGCTTTTTAAGATTTTACCGCTTCCTCAAGTCGCCATATCGGGTTAATACTAGATTATGATTTGATACGCGCCAGATGAGGACGATAACGATGAAAAAATGGGCAGTGTTAGTTTCAGCAGTCGGTTTAGCGTTTGCCGTATCGGGCTGTAGCAGCGATTACGTCATGGCGACAAAAGATGGTCGAATGATCCTGACCGACGGTAAACCCGAAGTCGACGATGATACCGGTCTGGTCAGCTACCGTGACCAGGAAGGCAATAAAATGCAGATCAATCGCGACGAAGTATCGCAAATTATCGAGCGATAAACAGATAAAGGTCAGTAGCTTGCTGGCCTTTTTGATTTTTTTCTTCCCCTTTTGCTTCCCCTCTGCCATGTTTATATTCCTTTGTCGGGCACGCCCTGACGCGGTCTATAAGTCTACTGAGGAAGCCGGCTATGCATTATCACCGTATCCCCCACAGCGCTCTGGAAATAAGCCAACTGGGGTTGGGCACGATGACATTTGGTGAACAAAACAGCGAAGCCGATGCCCATGCACAACTCGATTACGCCGTCAGCCAGGGGATTAACCTGATTGATGTTGCAGAGATGTACCCTGTTCCGCCACGTCCGGAAACGCAGGGACTTACCGAAACCTACGTCGGTAACTGGCTGGCAAAACGCGGCAACCGTGAAAAGCTGGTGATTGCATCAAAAGTCAGTGGTCCCGCGCGCAACAACGATACCGGGATCCGCCCGAATCAGATCCTCGATCGCAAAAATATCCGCGCCGCACTGGACGCCAGCCTGAAGCGCCTGCAAACCGACTATCTCGACCTGTATCAGGTGCACTGGCCGCAGCGGCCAACCAACTGCTTTGGTAAGCTCGGCTACAGCTGGAATGAGAGCGCCCCCGCCGTAACGCTGCTGGAAACGCTGGAAGCGCTGACCGAGTGCCAGCGCGCGGGAAAAATCCGCTACATTGGCGTCTCTAACGAAACGGCCTTTGGCGTAATGCGCTATCTGCATCTGGCGGATAAACACGATCTGCCGCGTATCGTCACCATCCAGAACCCGTACAGTCTGCTTAACCGTAGCTATGAAGTGGGTCTGGCCGAAGTGACGCAATATGAAGAAGTGGAACTGCTCGCCTATTCCTGTCTCGGCTTTGGCACGCTGACGGGGAAATACCTGAACGGCGCGAAACCGGCCGGGGCGAGAAATACCCTCTTTAGCCGCTTTACCCGCTACAGCGGCGAGCAGACGCAGAAAGCCGTTGCAGCCTATGTGGATATCGCAAAGCGTCACGGTCTTGACCCTGCACAGATGGCGCTGGCCTTCGTGCGTCGTCAGCCGTTTGTTGCCAGTACCCTGCTGGGCGCGACAACGATGGAACAGTTGAAAACCAATATTGAGAGTTTCCATCTGAACCTGAGTGAAGAGGTGTTAGCGGAGATTGAAGCGGTGCATCAGGTTTATACGTATCCTGCGCCGTAATAAAAGCAAAACGGCAACGCAGGTTGCCGTTTTTAGGGTTTGCTCCCTCTCCCTGTGTGAGAGGGCCGGGGTGAGGGCATCAGGCCGCACTTATCAACGCCGACGCTGCCAGATCCACAAACCCGCAATCGCCAGCGCAAACAGCCCGCCAAACCCGACGCCAATCCCCACCACCGGCACACCCACTTTTACCGCCAGCGAGTAGAGCCCCAGCATTAACAGCATCGCCAGGTTTTCACCCAGGTTTTGTACCGCAATGGCGTTCCCCGCCCCGACGGTCTGCTTACCACGTTCCTGCAGTAACGCGTTCAGCGGCACCACGAAGAAACCGCCCAGAATACCAATCAGGTTCAGGAGGACATACGCAGGCAATAATGCATGCTGCAGCGAGAAAATAAGCACTACGACGCCAATCAGGATCCCTGCAGGCATGCAGCGTGCTACCGTCTCGAGCGTCACCAGCTTCGCCGCCGCGCCGGCCCCCACCACAATGCCGATGGCCACCATCGCGTTAAGATAGGTCGGCGTCGCGTTGTCGGTAATCCCCAGCGCCACCGGCACCCACAGCACCAGCAGGAAGCGCAGCGTGACGCCCGCGCCCCAGAACATGCTGGTCCCCATCAGTGAGAAACGCGTTTCACCGTTACGCCACAGCACGCGACAGGCGGTAAAGAAACTGCCGGTCATCGGTTTAAAGCGCCAGGATTGCCCCGGGCGAGCCACCGGCAGTTTGGGAATAAACAGGTTCGCCACAACCGCCCCGCCATACACCACCGCGCAGATGCCCAGTGCCGCCAGGACATGCCAGTCGGCCAGTACGCCGCCCGCGACGGATCCGAGCAGGATTGCGGCAATGGTTGACGACTCCATCAGGCCGTTGGCTTTCACCAGCTTATCGCCCGTGGTCAGCTCTCCGAGAATGCCATACTTCGCCGGGGAGTAGGCGGCAGCGCCGATGCCCACCAGCGTGTAGCCAATAAACGGGTTGAAGCCAAAGCAAATGCTGGCGGCACCCAGCAGCTTGAGGCCGTTGGCAAACATCATCACCCGGCCTTTCGGGAAACTGTCCGCCACCTGCCCGACGAACGGAGCAAAGATAATGTAAGCGCCCACAAACACCATCTGCAGGATCGGCTGGCTCCAGTCGGGGTAAAACTCGGCCTTCAGCAGCGCCAGCGTGGCAAACAGCAGCGCGTTATCACCGAACGCAGAGAGAAACTGTGCGGCGATAACGGCCATCATGCCTTTCGACCTGAGTGATGTGTTAGTGTGTACTGACTCACGCATTTTGCTGTTCCGCCTCTTCAACCATGCCTTTCAGGGTCACGAAATCGGGCTTCCCGCTACCCAGCACCGGGAGCTGCTTCAGGTAGCGAATATCGCGCGGCACCGCCAGTTCAGGAATACCGTGTTCACGCGCATAGCTTAGTAACCTGTCGCGCTTAAGCTCAGCGTCGGTCGTAAACAGCACCAGCGCCTCGCCTTTGCTGGCATCGCTCTTCACTACCGTCGCATGCATCTTATCCGCGGAGACGGCCGTCGCCAGTTGCTCAACCATTTCCAGCGAGACCATTTCACCGGCGATTTTGGCGAAGCGCTTCGCGCGTCCCTGAATCTGTACAAAGCCTTGTTCATCAAAACGGACAATATCACCGGTGTCGTACCAGCCGGTTTCAACCTCGCCGTTGACGTTTTCAGCCGTCGGCACCTCAAGCACGCCTGGGTTTTCCACGCGCAGATAACCGTTCATCACGTTTGGCCCTTTCAGCTGCAGACGGCCACCGTCTTCAATGCCCGGCACGGCCAGCAGACGCGCGTCCATCCCCGGCAGAATTCGGCCCACCGTGCCCGGTTTCGCCGCCATCGGTACGTTAATCGAGACCACGGGAGCACACTCGGTAACGCCATAGCCTTCGAGAATGCGCAGGCCAAACTTGTCCTGCCAGATCTGACGCGTGCTCTCCTGCAGTTTTTCCGCACCGGCCACCACATACCGCACGCGATAGAAATCGTACGGATTAGCAAAACGCGCATAGTTGCCCAGGAACGTTGATGTGCCGAACAGGACGGTACAGTTACGGTCATACACCAGCTCCGGCACAATGCGATAATGCAGCGGACTTGGGTAGAGGAACACTTCTGCGCCGGTCAGCAGCGGCGTAAACAGCCCCACCGTCAGGCCAAAGGAGTGGAACAGCGGCAGCGCCGACATAAAACGGTCATTCGCGGTAAAGTCGGCAATGCTTTTGATCTGCTCAACGTTCGCCAGAATGCTCTTGTGGCTGTGGACGACGCCTTTCGGGTTGCCCTCCGAACCCGACGTGAAGAGGATAATCGCGTCATCTTCCGGCTGCTGTTTGACCTGCGCCAGACGCGGCATCATCAGGTGAGCAAAAATCCACAGCTTGTCGCCGGTGGTTACGTCCGCTTTCAGATCCTCCAGGAAGACCCAGCGCACCTGGGTGAGCTGCTCGGGAAGATGCCAGAGCTTGCCTTTGTCCAGGAACTGACGGGAAGTAAAGACGGTATTAATCTGGGCAGCGGTGATGGCGCTGGTCAGTCCTTTCACCCCCGCCGTGTAGTTCATCATTGCCGGGATGCGCCCCCGGGAAACCGCACCAAAAATCACCGCCGCGCTGATGCCCGCGTTAGGCAGCATCAGGCCAATCTTTTCGCCCTTCTTGCTGTACTTCTCCAGAATACGGCCCACAAACAGGGTCTTGGTCAGCAGCTTGCGATAGGTATCCGGGGTAAAGTTGATATCTTCGATGCAGTTTTTCTTCGCGCCATAGCGGTGCTGCGCGGAAAGCAGAGATTCGTACAGCGTTTCGCGCGGGCGCACGGCCATGCGCGCTTCCATCATAATCTGATGCAGCATTTCCCCGGCGATTTTACGGCGATCGCGGGCACGCGGCGCGTCCGGCATCGGTAACGACGTGGGCGGCAGAATATGCAGCGTGATTTTTGGGAACAGACGCTGCTTCACCAGCCCCTTCAGGCGGCTGAAATGGGTCAGTTCTGCGCCTTCAATGCGCAGCGGCACCACGGTCGCTTTTGATTTCGCGGCAACAAACCCCGCGCCGTCGTAAATTTTCATCAGCGAACCGGTCACTGAAATACGCCCTTCCGGAAAAATAACCACCGGACGCCCCTGCTCAACCAGACGCACCAGATGCTTAATCATCATCGGCTTTGTCGGGTCGAGCGGCACAAAATCAATCAGCGGCGTGAGCCAGCGCATGTACCACTGCTGGCTGATAGAGGTATAGACCGCAAACACCGGGCGCACGGGTAAAAATAGCGCCAGCAGAATGCCGTCTATAAAGGAAACATGATTTGGTGTGATAAGAACGCGTTCACCGCGAAGCGCCTGGGCATCGCCAGTGACGCGGATGCGAAAAAGAATACGGAACAGTGTACGGAAGAACCCAAATAGCATCTCAACTCCCTTTGCCAGCCAGTGTGGAGGGTTGATAGTAAATGGTGGCAGATTACACGAGAAGTGATACGGGAGCGACAGCAAAAGTGGAGGCGAAAAAAAACCTGCGCATCCGCGCAGGTTGGTGCAAGAGATGAGTACGAAACCGTACTAAGAATTCTCACCAATCAATACCTCTGGGATCTTGATTGTGGCCGTTCGTCCTGCGCTTCGCCAGCAGGAAAACGCAAGGGAATGAGCCTAAGTGCAACCAGGTGTGAATATTCTCTGTTGCTGTTACAGATTGAACTATCAGGCAAAAAAAACCTGCGTAAAAACGCAGGTTGGTGTAAAGCGTGTTAATCAACCGGAGTTGATTGCACCTATCAATACCTCTGGGACTTTGACTGTATCAATCTCTTTAACGCCCTCGCCATCGGCCAATCGCAACAGCCTGACGCAAAGTGTAACCAAAGGTTCAGATTGACATTCTTCAGACATGAATGCGCGTGTAACGATTACACTACCAGGGTTGTCCTGCGTCACGTTTGTGGAGCGCGGAAATCCGCTCCCCTTGAATGCGCGCCGCTTTTCCGCAACACTATTTGGTGTGTAAACGCTTACCCCCAATAAGAAGGTAATGAATGGCGACAATAAAGGATGTGGCCCGTCTGGCAGGTGTGTCGGTGGCAACCGTCTCTCGTGTGATTAACGACTCCCCAAAAGCCAGTGACGCATCGCGCCAGGCGGTACAAACCGCCATGGAATCCTTGAATTATCATCCCAATGCCAATGCCCGCGCGCTCGCCCAGCAGTCCACCGAAACCATTGGGCTGGTAGTGGGTGATGTTTCCGACCCCTTTTTCGGTGCCATGGTGAAAGCGGTTGAACAGGTCTCTTATCAGACGGGCAATTTTTTGCTGATCGGCAACGGCTATCATAATGAGCAAAAAGAACGCCAGGCCATCGAGCAGCTGATCCGCCACCGCTGCGCCGCGCTGGTGGTTCACGCCAAAATGATCCCGGATGCCGAGCTGATTCACCTGATGAAGCAGATGCCCGGAATGGTGATCATCAACCGCATTATTCCCGGGTTTGAAAAACGCTGTGTGGCCCTAGACGACCGCTACGGCGCCTGGCTTGCGACCCGTCATCTGATTCAACAGGGCCATACCCGGATTGGCTATCTCTGTTCCAATCACCCGATTTCTGATGCGGAAGACCGCCTGCAGGGCTACTACGACGCCCTGCGCGAAAACGGCCTGCCGTGTAATGACCGTCTGGTGGCCTACGGTGAACCAGATGAGAGCGGTGGTGAACAGGCCATGACCGAACTGCTCGGTCGCGGGCGGAATTTCACGGCGGTTGCCAGCTATAACGACTCGATGGCCGCAGGGGCAATGGGGGTGCTGAATGACAACGGGATTGAGGTACCGGCAGAAATTTCGCTGATTGGCTTCGATGACGTGCTGGTCTCTCGCTACGTGCGCCCGCGTCTGACCACCGTGCGCTACCCGATAATCACCATGGCAACGCAGGCCGCCGAGCTGGCGCTAGCGCTGGCTGAACAGCGCCAGCCGCCGGATATCACGCATCTGTTTAGCCCGACGCTGGTTCGCCGTCACTCCGTTGCTTCACCTGCGGAAGCGCAGAGCGAATAGCGATAGAGGTGAACCCGCGTGTTGGGGTATTCCAGCCCATCACCGATATACTGCCAGCCGTAACGTTCGTAGAAGTCGCGGCAGGCAGACCAGAGGTGCAGTTCTTCATATCCCGCTTGCGCGGCCCAGGTAATAACGTGCTGCTGTAGCTTTCCTGCCAGCCCCTTGCCTCGCGCCGCGTCGTCAACGTAGAGCGCCGCCAGCCACGGAAAGAGATCCTGACGGGTGATCAAATCGCAGCGCCAGAGCCCTACCGTACCAACAAGCTGTTCGTCTTCTACGGCGATAAAGGTCAGCGGTAATGCTCCCGGCGTCTGGCTGTGCTCAATAATGCTGTGGAAAAATTCCCGAGAAAGCCCTTCGCCAAAGGCCTGCCAGAGCCAGTCGGTGACCTGCTCCGCATAGTGCGGTGCCTGGTAAAGCGGGAGGATGGCTATGTTTTTCACGTTTCACCTGCGTTTTCTCATGTATTTGCTGGCCTGTCGCCCCAGTTCGGTTCGGCGATTATTTTACCAGAGTCAGACTATTTAGTTTTACTTCACGCAGGCCAGACGAATCGTGACCAAAAAGCGTGATCGTGGCAGAAGTTTTGCGCTTCCCGCATCGCTTATACGCCGTGAGGTCTGTGTTAAACTGCAAATCATTACGTGGAAGCAGGAATGTAGAATGGCAACAATGCTGGATGTCTCACTGCGTGCGGGCGTGTCGAAGGCTACCGTCTCGCGCGTGCTGAACGGCACAGGTCAGGTTAAAGAGAGTACGCGTCAGCAGGTCTTTGCTGCGATGGAAGAGCTGGGATATCGCCCGAACTTCCTCGCGCGTTCGCTGGCTAACCAGACCAGCAACAGCATTGGCCTGGTCGTCTCGACCTTCGACGGCTTTTACTTTGGTCGTCTTCTCCAGCAGGCGTCGCGGCAGACGGAAACTCACGGGAAACAGCTGATCGTCACCGACGGTCACGACGCGCCGGAACAGGAAGAACAGGCGGTGCAGATGCTGGCCGATCGCCAGTGCGATGCCATCGTGCTTTACACGCGCTACATGAGCGAAAAAGCGATCGTCAAACTGATGAACACCGTGAAAACGCCGCTGGTGGTCATTAACCGTGAAGTGAGCCAGGCGCCGGATCGCTGCGTGTTTTTCGAACAGCAGGATGCCGCATTTAAGGCCGTGGATTACCTGATCGCCCAGGGCCATCGGGAGATCGCCTGTATCACCGTTCCGATCCATACCCCAACCGGGAAAGCGCGGCTGATGGGCTACCGTAAAGCGCTGGAAAAGCACGGCATTCGTCTGGACGAGCGTCGGATAAAGTACGGCGATGCGGGAATGACGCGGGGATACGAGCTGTGCAAGGAGTTGATTGCCGACGGAGTGCCGTTTAGCGCCCTGTTTGCCTGTAACGACGATATGGCCCTGGGGGCGTCCAAAGCGTTACACCAGGCGGGGCTTAAAATTCCGCAGGATATTTCACTGTTCGGCTTTGACGATGCCCCAAGCGCGAAATGGCTGGAGCCTGCGCTCTCATCGGTTTATCTGCCCATCGACAATATGATTGTCACGGCCATCGATCAGGCAATCCGGCTGGCAAAAAACCAGCCGGTCGATGCTATCCCGCCGTTTACCGGCACGCTGGTGTTACGCGATTCGGTTACAACGGGGCCGTACTTTCATCAGATGAGTTCTAAAGCCAGCAGTTCCTGAATGGTCTGGCGACGACGGATCAGCCGAGCTTTGCCGTTATCAAACAGCACTTCCGGCAGCAGCGGGCGGCTGTTGTAGTTAGATGACATCGACGCCCCGTAGGCACCGGTATCATGCAGCACAAGATAATCACCCGGTTTTACCTCTGGCAGCGCGCGAGTCTCCACTTTGCCACCTTCCTGCTGGGTAAACACGTCACCCGATTCGCACAGCGGGCCCGCAACGACCGTCTCAACGCGCGGCGCCTGCGTTAAATCACGGCCGTCGGCAGCCAGGGCGGTAATGTGGTGATAGCTGCCGTACATGGACGGACGCATCAGATCGTTAAAGCCTGCGTCAATCAAGACGAAGTGGCGAGACCCCATCTCTTTGACGCTGCGCACCTGCGAAACCAGCACGCCGGCTTCCGCCACCAGGAAACGACCCGGCTCAATTTCCAGCTTCACCGCGTGACCAAGATGCGCGGCGATTTGGTCACGCGCGGCGCTCCACAGACCGTAATAGTGATCGGTATCGATCGCCTCTTCGCCTTCGCGATAAGGAATGGAGAGGCCGCCACCGGCTGAGATCGCCTCCAGATCCTGACCGAAGTCGACAACCTGGCGCACCATCGCGCCGCACACCTGCTCCAGGTGGCCATAATCCACGCCAGAGCCAATGTGCATATGAATCCCCACCAGCTTCAGGCCGTAGCGCTGTAATACCTCCAGCGCGGCAGGCATATCGGCATACCAGATCCCGTGCTTGCTGTTTTCACCGCCGGTATTGGTTTTTTGGCTGTGACCATGACCAAAGCCTGGATTCACGCGCAGCCAGACGCGATGGCCGGGAGAAACCTGGCCCAGCTGCTCCAGCATATCTACAGAACCGGCATTCACCGGGATCTGCAGTTCGTGGACGCGCGCAAGCGTCGCATCGTCGATCACATCGGCGGTGAAGACGATCGCGTCGCCGTCGGCTTTCGGATCGAATCCGGCCGCCAGCGCGCGCTCGATTTCGCCAAGCGAGACGGAGTCGACCTTCACGCCCTGCTCACGCATCAGGCGCAGAATATGAATATTGGAGCACGCCTTCTGGGCAAAACGCACCACGTCAAACTGATGCAGGGCGGCGATCTTCTCGCGAACGATCTGCGCGTCGTAGACCCACACCGGGCAGCCAAACTCGGCAGGCAGGCGCAGCAGGTTGTCGGCGTTCAAATCGGTATCAGTCTGGTTCAGCGGGCGTGGCATGGTCTTCTCCGGGTAAATGCGTTTTGATGATTACGCCACAGCGCAAAGAGAATAAAAAATATCGTTTTATCGCGAGTCTATGCAAAAATGATATGGACAGTTATCTGCTTTCAGGTGCCCTATGCCCGCCGTCAATTTACGCCACATCGAGATTTTTCACGCCGTGATGACCACCGGCAATCTCACCGAAGCCGCACAGATGCTGCATACCTCGCAGCCGACGGTGAGCCGCGAGCTGGCCCGCTTCGAGAAAGTGCTGGGGCTGAAGCTGTTCGAGCGTACCCGGGGCAGGCTTCACCCTACGGTGCAGGGGTTACGCCTGTTCGAGGAAGTTCAGCGCTCCTGGTACGGACTGGACAGAATAGTGAGTGCTGCGGAAAGCCTGCGCGAGTTTCGCCAGGGCGAGCTGTCGATCGTCTGCCTGCCCGTCTTTTCACAATCGTTTTTGCCGATGCTGCTGCAGCCCTTTCTGGCCCGATACCCGGAGGTCAGCCTCACTATCGTTCCTCAGGAATCCCCCCTGCTTGAAGAGTGGCTTTCGGCCCAGCGCCATGATTTAGGCTTAACCGAAACCCTTTCCACGCCAGCGGGAACGGCACGCACGGAGCTGATCTCGTTAGATGAAGTGTGCGTTCTGCCCGCCGGACATCGGCTTGCCGGTAAGGCGGTGCTCACACCGGAGGATTTCCACGGGGAAAACTACATTAGCCTTTCGCAGACAGACAGTTACAGACAGCTGCTGGATACGCTGTTTGCCGAGCATCAGGTCAAACGGCGAATGGTGGTGGAAACGCACAGCGCGGCTTCGATTTGCGCGATGGTGCGGGCGGGCGTCGGCGTCGCGGTGGTGAATCCGCTCACGGCGCTGGACTATGCCGGAAGCGGGATCGTCATCCGCCGCTTTAGCGTGTCCGTCCCGTTCACCGTGAGCCTGATCCGCCCGCTGCACCGTCCGGCTTCCGCGCTGGTGGACGCTTTCACCGAACACTTAATGGAGCACGCGCGTCAGGTGGCGCTTCGTTTACCTGACCTGCAAAACCCCTCATGACAGCATAAACGCCACGGCATCTGCCGCGTGAATGGCGGTGGTATCAAATACCGGGACGGGGCTTCGCTCGGCCGGCACCAGCAGGCCAATCTCGGTGCAGCCGAAGATCACCCCTTCTGCCCCCTGCTGCGCCAGCTTTTCAATCACGCTGACGTAATACGCCCGGGAAGATTCGCTGAAGGTGCCAAGGCAGAGCTCGTCAAAGATAATCTGATTGATGCGCGCCCGATCGTCTTCATCCGGGATAAGGCTCTCGATCCCAAATTCACTGTGCAAACGCCCGCGATAAAAATCCTGTTCCATGGTGTAGCGTGTGCCCAAAAGCGCTACGCGGCGCATAACGGATGCGGCAATCGCACGACCGGTCGCATCCGCGATATGCAGAAACGGCAGCGAGCAGCGGTCCTCAATATGCGACGCCACTTTGTGCATGGTATTGGTACAAAGCACGATACCCTCGGCGCCGGCACGCTCCAGTCCCAGCGCCGCCTGGGCCAGGATCTCTCCGGCTTTATCCCACTCCCCGCTCGACTGGCAGGCTTCAATTTCATGGAAATCAACACTGTGCAGCAGCAGGCTTGCGGAGTGCAGACCACCCAGACGCTGCTTTACCCCTTCATTAATCAGGCGGTAATAAGGGATTGTCGATTCCCAGCTCATTCCACCTAACAGGCCGATCGTTTTCATCATCCCTCCTTTTCTTTGTTTCTTTTTTAACACAACCGAAGTACATAAAAAAAGGCGCTGTATTCAGCGCCTTTTAAAACAAATATTGGTTAGCTCCTGCATACGTTGGGATACGTAAACATGCAAAACAATCACACGCCGATGTTTCGCAGTTTCTCTCCTGCCATCAGCTTGCGCTCGATATGTTCCAGCGTCACGCCTTTGGTTTCCGGGATCAGCCAGAACGTAACGCCAATAAACGCTACGTTCAGCACCGTGTAGAGCCAGAACGTTCCCGCTGCGCCAATCGCGTCCAGCAGCGTCAGGAACGTCGCGCCGATGATCATGTTCGACACCCAGTTGGTGGTCGTGGAACAGGTGATTCCAAAGTCACGGCATTTGAGCGGCTGAATTTCGGAGCACAGGATCCACACCACCGGCGCGGCGCTCATCGCGTAACCTGCGATACACATCATGGTCATACCGACAGAAAGCCAGGAAAGCCCGCTTGAGGCCGTGCCGTTATCAAACTGCATCAGGCAGTAGCCCAGAATCAGCGTACCGAGCGCCATCACGCTGAAGCCAATTTTCAGCGCCGGTTTACGCCCGGCTTTGTCCACGGTGAATACCGCAATAAAGGTGGCGAACATGAAGGTCAGCCCGACCACCAGGGTTGCAATCATCTGCTGTTCCGTGGTGGTGAATCCGGCCATTTTGAAAATGCGCGGCGCGTAATACATGATGATGTTCATGCCGGTGAACTGCTGCATTGCCTGCAGCAACATGCCGAGGAAGACCGCGCGGCGCACGTTGCGGTTGATCTTAAACAGCGCCCAGCCGCCCTGCTTTAGCTTCAGGCTTTCGCGGATTTCATTCAGCTCTTCGCGCGCTTTTTCCGAGGTATCGCGCAGCATGCGCAGAACCTCTTCTGCCTCCACGTGACGCCCTTTTTGCGCCAGCCAGCGCGGGCTGTTTGGCAGGAAAATCACCAGGACGATCAGCACCAGCGCCGGTAAGGCCAGCACGCCCAGCATCGCGCGCCAGTTGCCGCTGTAGCTGAAGTAGGTGTCAGACAGGAACGCCAGCACAATACCCAGCGTGACCATCAGCTGATACATGCTGATCATCTTGCCGCGCACGTTTTCGCTTGCCATTTCGGAGAGATAAAGCGGCGCGGTGTAGGAGGCAATCCCCACCGCCACGCCCAGCAGCACGCGGGAGAGCAGGAGGATTTCAACATTTGCGGCAAACGCCGAGCCAATGGAGCCGGCAACGAACAGAATCGCCCCGACCATCAGGCTGTATTTGCGCCCCAGGCGGAACGACAGCCAGCCGTTGAACAGCGCGCCGATGGCCGCGCCGAGCATCATGCTGCTCACCACCCACTCCTGCAGGCGACTGCTGAGGGTAAAGTGATCGGTAATAAACGGTAGTGCGCCGGCAATGACGCCGATATCCAGTCCAAATAACAGGCCCGCCACGGCGGCGGCAATGGAGACAAACTGGTTCATGCGGCGAGTATCACGCAGCGCAGCGGGCATTAGGATAGAGTCATTTATCGATGTCATATTTTTCCTGCCTCAACAGCAAAATTCGTTAACTGAAATTACGAGAAAGCGAGGAAAAGTGTCAGGCAGGAAATCGCGAAGTTATGGATTATTCCGCTACGGCATACGGTTCTGTGATGGACATTACAATTTCAACTGGTGGCGAATAATCACGTATTTTTACTAATCAGTTAATATTTAAGCAATAAAAGTGTGATTGCCGTCATTTTCGATTTTTTAGTATGGATTTTTCATCTTTATCGATATGGACTAAGCCAATTATTGCTCAAAAAAACCTCCGCCCACAGGCAGAGGTTCTTAGTACAGGTGGAATTAACGCGCCAGCCAGCCGCCGTCTACAGCCACGGTGTAACCGTTGATGTAATCCGATGCGGAGGAGGCCAGGAAGACAATCGGCCCCATCAGATCGCTCGGCAGACCCCAGCGTCCCGCAGGGATACGCTCCAGGATCGCCGCGCTGCGCTCTTCGTCAGCACGCAGCTGCTGCGTGTTGTTGGTCGCCATGTAGCCCGGCGCAATCGCATTCACGTTGATGTTATGTTTCGCCCATTCGTTTGCCAGCAGGCGGGTCACGCCCATTACGGCGCTTTTGGACGCGGTGTAAGACGGCACGCGGATGCCGCCCTGGAACGAGAGCATAGAGGCAATGTTAATGATCTTGCCGCCTTTCCCCTGGGCAATAAAATGCTTCGCCGCCGCCTGGGACATGAAAAATACGCTCTTGATGTTCAAATCCATCACGTCATCCCAGTCGCGCTCGCTGAAGCCGATCGCGTCTTCGCGGCGGATCAGCCCGGCGTTGTTCACCAGAATGTCGATATGACCGAATTCAGCCACCGCGCGGTCCAGCAGTTCAGGAATGGCATCGATTTTACGCAGGTCAGCGGTCAGGCTCAGGAAACGGCGGCCCAGGGCCGTCACGCGTTCGATGGTCTCAGTCGGTTCAACGATATTAATTCCGACGATATCGCAGCCCGCTTCCGCCAGGCCTAACGCCATTCCCTGACCCAGCCCGGTGTCACACCCGGAAACCACAGCCACTTTCCCCTGCAGAGAGAATGCATCCAGAATCATGTTTATTCCTTACTCTTTCAGAGCCTGTCACTCACAGGCAGGTTTATGCTTCACCGCCCGCGACTAGCGCAGATCGCTGACCGCAACGTGGTCCATATCATCAAAGACCTGGTTTTCCCCCACCATTCCCCAGATAAAGGTGTAGGCTTTCGTCCCTACGCCGGAGTGAATGGACCAGCTCGGTGAAATCACCGCCTGCTCGTTATGCATCACGATATGGCGCGTTTCCTGCGGCTGTCCCATCATGTGGAATACGCAGGCGTCCTCATCCATGTTGAAGTAGAAGTAGACTTCCATGCGGCGCTCGTGGGTATGGCACGGCATGGTGTTCCACAGGTTGCCCGGTGCCAGCTCGGTCAATCCCATGCTGAGCTGGCAGGTCTCCAGCACGTCCGGCACGAAGTATTTATTGATGGTGCGGCGGTTGCTGGTGAGGTTGTCACCCAGCGTCACGGGTGCGACGTCTGCGGTGGTCACTTTTTTGGTTGGGTAGGTGGAGTGAGCCGGCGCGCAGTTGTAGTAAAACTTCGCAGGCCTGCTGCCGTCGATGCTGGCAAAGACCACGTCTTTCGCCCCTTTACCCACATACAATGCCTCGCGATGGCCAATCTCATAGCATTTTCCGTCTACGGTGATGGTGCCCGGCCCGCCGATGTTAATCACCCCCAGCTCGCGACGCTCGAGGAAGTAGCTCACGCCCAGCAGTTTACCGACCTCACCGCCCACGGAGACGCTTTTCGTGACGGGCAGAATCCCGCCCACAATGATGCGGTCGATATGGCTGTAAACCATGGTGTACCTGTCGGCCTCGAATACCTGCTCGACTAAAAATGCATTGCGCAGCCCGTGAGTATCCAGCGTTTTGGCGTGCGCACTGTGGATGCTTTCTCTGACGTCCACGGTAACCTCCAGATGTGATCATGCCCGAAGGCGGAAATAAACGAAACAGCGTTCCGTTTTTCATAATGAGCACATACTATCGGCATAAAGCGGGCTTTTCAATTATATTTAAAACAACGTTTCATTTTTATTTTTGCTTATAGCGAAAATGATGTTCGGATCACAATTCAACCGCCGGGAGAAAAAAAACGCGAAAAAAAACCTCCCGGAGGAGGTCATTTTTAATGAGAAGAGGTTAGCGTTCGATGGCCAGCGCCACCCCTTGCCCGCCGCCTATACAGAGTGTGGCAATCCCTTTGCGGGCATTGCGCTTTTTCATTTCGTGGACCAGCGAAACCAGGATCCGGCAGCCGGACGCACCGATAGGATGGCCCAGCGCGATCGCGCCACCGTTAACGTTGACCCGCAGGGGATCCCACTCCAGCATTTTTCCGACGGAGATAGCCTGCGCGGCATAGGCTTCGTTCACCTCGATCAGATCCACATCCGAAAGCTGCCACCCCGCGCGCTCCAGGCAGCGGCGGGTCGCGTAGACCGGAGCGATCCCCATCAACGCAGGATCAACCCCTACGCTGGCGAACGCCTTGATGCGGGCCAGGACCGGAAGATCGAGTTCAAGGGCTTTGCTTTCGCTCATCATCATAACGGCGGCAGCGCCGTCGTTAATGGAAGAGGCATTTCCCGCCGTCACCGAGCCCTGCATTTCAAACGCGGGATTCAGCCTCGCCAGGCCTTCTGCGCTGGCGTCAGTGCGCGGCTGTTCATCGGTATCCACGAGGATACGCTCGCCGCTCTGACGCTGCGTGCTGACCGGGACAATCTCGTCGCGAAAGCGACCGGAATCAATTGCCGCACGCGCTTTTTGCTGCGAGCTTAGCGCATAGGCATCCTGCACCTCACGGCTGATGCCGTACTCGCGCGCCAGGTTTTCCGCCGTCACGCCCATATGATAGTCATTGAACGCATCCCAAAGCCCGTCATGCACCAGGCTGTCGAGCAGCTGACTGTTGCCAAGCTGTGCGCCGGTCCGGCTGTCGGTCAACACGTGCGGCGCGCGGCTCATATTCTCCTGCCCGCCCGCTATGATCACGTCCGCTTCACCACACTGAATGGCTTGCGTCGCGAGATGCAGCGCTTTTAATCCTGAACCACAGACGTCGTTGATGGTGATGGCCGAAACGGTATTGGGCAGCCCGCCCTTCAGCGCCGCCTGACGCGCAGGGTTTTGCCCGGCACCGGCCGTGAGAACCTGTCCCAGGATCACCTCATCAACTTCATGTGCTGCGATCCCGCTGCGTTCCACCAGCGCTTTTACCACCACGCTGCCCAGGTCAACCGCCGAGTGACGCGCGAGCGCTCCCTGAAAACAGCCGATAGCTGTACGCAACGCACCCACTATTACGACATCTTTCATCACGACCTCTGTGTTAAATGACATGACGATAGTAGAGGATTGTTACTGGCAATTATCTTAATTGTTTAAAAATAGTGAGTTTAATCACAAGGATCAGCGCGCATCCTGCAGATACTGCCGCAGCCAGCTGCCGGCAACGCCGGGAGGGGATCGTTTATTCCACAGCAGATCGATGCCGATCGCCCGCGGCCAGCCGGGAACATTGAGCTGTACCAGGGATTTCGCGGCGGCAAATTCATCCACCAGCGCGCACGGCAGCACGCACCAGCCAAATCCCTGTACCGCCATACTCAAGAGTAACAGGTAATTCGGGGCTGACCAGACGGGCCCGCGCGCGATCTCAGCCTCGCGCTCAAGATAGGTGCTGAGCCGCAGCTCTCGCCAGCCGTGCAGCTCGTCATGCTGAACGTCATGTTGTCCGGCCAGCGGATGCGTGGTCGCGACATAGATCGCCATGCGGGTCTGCATCGGCAGGCGGGTGACGCCAATATCCGTAGGGTAACTGTCGCGCGCTTCCGTCAGGCCAATCTGCGCTCGCTCCTTTTGCAGCAGATCGATCACGTCTTCTTCCTCGCCAATCAGACATTCGAATTCCGTATGGGGAAAACGCGCGTCAAACTGCTTCATCATCTCTTCCAGCACGTCCGGGTTGAGGGTATCGGAAAGGACAAACGTCAGACGCGCCTCCGTTTGCGCCGTTAGCGACACCGCCAGCTCATCCAGCCGCGTGCTGGCGGCCAGGATCGCCTGCACGTAACCCAGCACCTGTTCTCCCTGGACCGTTAACACCGGCTGGCGCGCCGAGCGGTCAAACAGCTCGAAACCGAGATCGGCTTCAAGATTGGCAATCGACGTGCTGATCGTCGACTGGCTTTTACGCAGCCGGCGTGCGGCAGCAGAAAAAGAGCCCGCCGCAACGGTCTCGACAAACGCCTTAAGGGCTTCGGGTGAATAGCGCATAACCTATCTACTTTAGCGATGGATACCATCTTTAATATATCAGCTTTAGCGATAAAAATAGGCTGCATCAACGCCCATACCGGCGAATTAATGAGGTCTATGACTATGCAACATCAGGATGCACTCCAACGTAAGCTGCCGGAGCGGATCTTTCATGCTGTCTGTTTCGAAGGGATTGCTACGGCGATCCTCGCCCCTACGGCGGCGTGGCTGATGCAGCGTTCCGTGGTGGAGATGGGGGGGTTGACCATTATCCTGGCCACTACCGCCATGCTCTGGAACATTCTTTATAACTTCGGCTTCGACCGTTTCTGGCCCGTTCAGCGCGTCAAACGTACCGCAAAAGTACGTGCGCTGCATGCGCTGGGGTTCGAATGCGGGTTTATTGTGATTGGTGTGTCGATTGTCGCCGCCGTGCTGGGCGTTACCCTGCTTCAGGCATTCACGCTGGAAATAGGTTTCTTCCTGTTCTTCCTGCCCTACACCATGTTCTATAACTGGGCATACGATTGCCTGCGCGAGAAATTTCTTAAGCGTCGCCAGCAACGGCGAGCCCTGGCAGGCTAAACCGCCTCTGGCCGGACGCCCGTTCCGGCCAAACTCCGTCGAAGCAACTGCGCTCTTCAGGCATAACTATGGTAAATTGCACGCCATTCCGATGGTTTGATAGTTGATACGTTGCTCTAATGTCGAAAATTTGGTCAAAAGATGAGACTCTATGGAGTTTCGCTCTCTATGGCACGGCCGTGGGCGCAGGAACGCTGTTCTTGCCCATTCAGCTGGGCTCCGCAGGCGCTATCGTCCTGTTTATTACCGCCCTCGTGGCCTATCCCTTAACCTACTGGCCGCACCGGGCGCTGGCGCAATTTATCCTGTCGTCGAAAACAAAAGGCAACGAAGGGATCACCGGCGCCGTCTCGCACTATTACGGCAGGAAGATTGGCAACCTGATCACCACGCTCTATTTCATCGCCTTCTTTGTGGTGGTGCAGATTTATGCGGTGGCCATCACCAACTCGCTCACGGAGCAGCTGGCGAAACACCTGACGGTGGATACCGCCGTTCGCGTTCTGGTCAGCCTGGGCGTGGTGCTGGTTCTGAATCTGATCTTCCTGATGGGGCGCCATATCACGATAAAAGTGATGGGCTTCCTGGTGTTTCCGCTGATTGCCTATTTCCTGTTTGTCTCGCTCTATCTGACCGGAAGCTGGCAACCCTCGCTGTTGACCAGCCAGATGGCCGTCGATCGCCATACGCTGCATCAGGTATGGATTTCGATTCCGGTGATGGTGTTTGCTTTCAGCCATACCCCGATTATCTCAACGTTTGCCGTTGACCGTCGCGAGAAGTTTGCCGACGGCGCCATGGATAAATGTAAGAAAATCATGAAGGTGGCGTACCTGATCATCTGCCTGAGCGTGCTGTTTTTTGTCTTCAGCTGCCTGCTCTCAATTCCGCCGTCGTACATTGTGGCCGCCAAAGAGCAAGGGGTAACGATCCTGTCCGCGCTGTCGATGATGCCTTCTTCTCCGGCGTGGCTGGGCATTTCCGGGATTATCGTGGCGATTATTGCGATGTCGAAATCGTTCCTCGGCACCTATTTTGGGGTGATTGAAGGGGCGACGGAGATCGTGAAGTCGTCGCTCAATCAGGTGGGCGTGAAAAAGAGCCGCGCCTTTAACCGCGCGATTTCCATTATGGGGGTGTCGTTAATCACCTTTGCCGTCTGCTGCATTAACCCGAACGCCATTTCGATGATTTACGCCATCAGCGGCCCGCTTATCGCCATGATCCTGTTTATCATGCCGACGCTGTCGACGTTTCTGATCCCGTCACTGAAACAGTACCGCTCCATTGGCAACCTGCTGACGCTGATCGTCGGCGTGCTGTGCGTGTCGGTGATGTTTGTCGGCTAAACGCCCTGCATGCCCGGCGTTCTGCCGGGCATGCCTCTCAGGCTCGCCCTGCTGATTCCAGCGGAAAAGGTCTGTCCTGCACGACCGTTTTCATGACAAGCGTAGAGCGAAGGTGCTGCACGCCGGGCATGGCGGAGAGCTTCTCGTCGTAGAGTTTCTGGAAAGCGGACAGGTCGCGGGTCACGACGTGCATCAGATAATCGGGATCGCCAAACAGACGCTGTGCCAGCACGATCTGCGGGATTTCCTCAACCGCCGCTTCAAACGCGCTAACCGCCTTTCTGTCACCCTCCTTCAGCGTCGCAAACACTATCGCCAGGAAGTTGAACCCCATTTTGGCGGGGTCGAGGCTGGCACGGTATCCCGTTATGGCCCCGCTTTGCTCCAGCGCCCGCACGCGACGATGGCACGGCGAGAGGCTCAGATTCACTCTTTCTGCCAGCTCGGTCAGGGATAAACGGCCATCAGACTGTAGCTCAGCAAGAATTTTTCGATCGATGCTATCCATGTGGAAGATTTTCTCATTTTCACGGTGTTATGAGCATAACATTGAAAGCCTATTTCGCAGGGTTAGCGATATTCTTTTTCTCAACGTTTGACGCACTGCGGGAGTTTTCAGAACGATGGAAATGAGTATTGTGGCCGGCTTTTGGGTGGTTTCTTTTCTGCTCATCATGACGCCGGGCGCCGACTGGGCCTACGCCATTAGCGCCGGGATTAACGGGCGACGCGTGGTACCGGCGGTGATGGGGTTAATGTCCGGGCATCTGTTAGCTACGCTGATTGTGGTGGCTGGCGTGGGCGTAGTGATTGCTCAGCATCCGCTGGCGTTAACCGGGCTGACCGTTGCGGGGGCCGTGTATCTCCTCTGGCTTGGCATCGGGCTGTTGCGTCACCCGGCCGCACCGGAAAAGGCCACCCACCATGCGGGAAACTGGAGACAGTGGGCGGTGAAAGGGCTCTGCATTAGCGGCCTTAACCCGAAAGTCTTTTTGCTTTTCCTGGCGCTGCTTCCGCAGTTTACCGACCCGACCGGAAGCTGGTCGCTAGCGATGCAAATGTCCGCGCTTGGCGTGATGCACCTTATCACCTGTACGCTGGTCTATCTGCTGGTGGGGTATGGTTCGAAAGCGGTACTGGCGACCCGGCCTCAGGCGGCGCGTATGGTGAGCATGGCGTCAGGAGGGATAATGGTGCTGATCGCAATGGTATTGCTGTTTGAGCAGGTAAGATAAAAAAACACCGGCCATCGCCGGTGTTAATTACGCCCGAATATCGTCATATTCCCGCGTTTTATCAAACTCATGCTTCGCGAACGGGCACAGCGGGATAATTTTACGGTTCTCACCGCGCATCTTCTCCACCACTTTCGCCACCAGCTGTTTACCGACGCCCTGCCCTTTCAGGCTCTCATCCACGTCGGTGTGCTCGATAATGCTCAGGTGCTCGCCGGTCGGTACAAAGACGATCTCCGCGACCTGGTTGCCGTTCGCATCATTGACGTAAAACTTGTTATGGCCTTCCAGAATATCCATGGTTCCTCGCTTATTTTTGGCGATACTTCAGCGCACCGCTCGGGCAGGTATCAATCACGCGTACAACCGTTTCAACGTCCACTTCATCGGGAATGATCCACGGCTTACGTTTCAGATTAAACAGCTTTGCGCTCCCACGCACGCAGTTACCTGAGTGTTTGCAGATCCCGGTATTGAAGTAAACGTCAATTTTCTCGCCGGTATAGGCCCGGTAACCCGCATCCAGTAGTTCTTTATCCATGACATTGCCTCTGTAATTATTATCGTGCTGAATGAAGCATAGCCTTACGGGATCCTGATGGCTATAACGCCGAAAACGAAAAGCCAGGTCACAACTCTTTTCTCGCCAGATTGCGTCCGCTATTGGCCCATGTCAGGCTCGGCAAATGTCACTTTTACATAACTTCCGCAGGTTGAATGAAACGCAGACTCTCTTTTCAGGTAAAGCTGTTTTTAGCGCTGGTGTGCTTCTCCTGCCTGCTGTTAGTTCTGCTGGGAACAATCCTGTTCCATTTTATTGACCGACAGCTCCATCACGATCTCGGCCAGCGCGCCCGGGTTCAGGCCAGCCAGATCGCGCTGATGCCGGGTCTGGCGACAATGGTAGCGGCCAGAGATATTCCGGGAATAGCCCGGTTAATTCAGCCGCTGCGCGCCGAAAGCGATGCCAGCTACATTGTGATTGGCGATACCGAGGAGCAGCACCTTTATCATTCGGAATCGCCGGAGCGTATTAATTTACCGATGATCGGCGGCGATAATGCGGAGGTGTTAAAGGGCAAAACCATTATTTCCGTGCGTCAGGGCGGAATTGGCGTGTCGCTACGCAGCAAAGCGCCCATCTTCAACGCGCAGCATCAGGTAATTGGTATTGTCTCGGTCGGCTATCTGACCTCGTATATTGCCAATATTAACGCCCGCATTCTCTGGCAGTCCGGGCTATACGGCGCTGCGCTTCTGCTCCTGCTGTTTATTTTCTCCTGGCTGTTTACCCGCAATTTAAAAAAACAGATGTTCCGGCTGGAGCCGAAAGATATCGCTCAGCTGGTTTTGCAGCAGCGCGCGCTATTAGAAGCCATGTACGAAGGGGTATTTGCCGTTAATGGCGAGAAGCAGCTGATTTTAATTAACCGCGCGGCACGCGAAATGCTGGATATTCGGCAAAGTGAGAAAGAACTTATCGGGAAACCGCTGGAAGACATTCTGCAGACGGCGCCGGGCTTTTTATCCCAGCGCTACGCCTCGGTGAGCGCTGGCAGCCACGACCAGATTGCGGTGCTGAACCAGCGCGAGGTGATCGTCAACCGGGTAGCCATTGAGGTCGAACCGGGCGTTGAAAGCGGTTGGGTATACAGCTTTCGCGACAAAAATGACATCAACACGCTCAGCAGCCAGCTCAGTCAGATCAAACGCTATGCGGATAACCTGCGCATTATGCGCCACGAACAGCTGAACTGGACCGCCACTCTCGTCGGGCTACTACAGATGAAACACTATGACGAGGCGATCCGTTACATTCAGGTGCAGTCAGAAGGCGCGCAGCGCGTGCTGGACTTTGTCTCAGCCCATTTTGTCTCCCCGGCGCTGTGCGGGCTGCTGCTCGGAAAATACGTCAGCGCGCGCGAAAAAGGCATCGAGCTGCTGTTTGACCCCGCCTGCCAGCTCACCCGGATGCCTGCAGCGCTGAGTGAAACGGAGCTGATGTCCATTATTGGTAACCTGCTGGACAACGCCGTGGAGGCGACACTCAACGCGCCGGTCCACGCGCCGGTAGAACTCTACATTTCTGACCGTAACCAGGAGCTGCTGATCGAGGTGGCTGACCGGGGCTGCGGGGTGGACGATGCGTTGAAGCCGCACATTTTCCGCCAGGGATTCAGCAGCAAGCCGGACAGCGAAAACGACATTGTGGGTACCGAGCACGGTATTGGCCTGTTCCTGGTGACAGGATATATCGACAAGGCCGGCGGCAGCATTGAGATTGCCGACAACACGCCGCAGGGCACTATTTTTTCTGTGTTTATTCCGAATGGGCAACAGCATGACCCGACCACTTGACGTTGTGATAGTTGAAGATGAGCCGCACCTGGCGGAGCTGCATCGCGAGTATATCGAGCAGAATTTCCATCTGCGCGTGGTGGGCATCGCCGCGTCGATTGAGCAGGCATGCAGCCTGATTCGTCAGCACCAGCCGCGGCTGATCCTGCTGGACAACTATCTCCCGGACGGTAAAGGCGTGGAGTTAATTGATAATCCCCTTCTGAAAAGCTACGAATGCTCGGTGATTTTCATCACCGCCGCCAGCGATATGCAGACCTGCAGCCACGCCATGCGCAGCGGCGCGTTTGACTACCTGATTAAGCCTGTCTTTTTCCAGCGCCTGCACGCCTCGCTGGAACGGTTTATGCGTTTCATCCACACCGTGCAGCAGGTGAAGGTGGTCGACCAGCATGCGCTGGATCGCCTGTTTAATCTTCCCGCCGCGGAAGCCTCCATTACGCCGTCGACGAAGGGCATTGAACCCCAGACGCTGGAACGGATTAAAAACCTGTTCGCCGAGCATCCCGATACCGCGATGTCGGTTGAAGAGGTGGTGGAAAACGTGGGGATCAGCAAAACCACGGGGCGTCGCTACCTTGAATACTGCGTGGAGAGCGGGTTAATCAGCGTCGAAATGCTGTATGGCAATATAGGTCATCCGCGAAGGTTATACCGCAAAGCGCCCGATAAACCGTAATCCAGAATCGTTCACAGGCTAACGTTCGCGGATTTTATGGTGTTAATTGCTGAAACGACGGCGACAATCACACTTCGGAATCATTGCCCGCTTCACCCTCTTGTGGGTGGAGCCCGATACGCTATGTTGACAATTAGTTCCTCAAATGTAACTAAAAGGTTAACTATAATGTCGAACACGTTCCGAATTTCTCTGCTTACCGCTACTGTACTGTTCTCTGCTTCTGCACTCTCTGCCCTGCCGCAGGGCTATCCTGCTGAATATCAAAAAGTTGTTGATGCCGCAACGAAAGAGGGCAAGGTTGTTATTTACTCCACCACCGACATCAAGGCCGCCGGACCGCTGATCCAGGGCTTCGAAAAAACCTACCCGGGCATTAAAGTCGAATACAACGACATGAACAGCACCGAGCTGTACAACCGCTTCATCAGCGAACAGGCCTCCGGTGGCGTGAGCGGCGACGTGGTCTGGAGCTCCTCTATGGACACCGGCCTGAAGCTCGCCACCGACTACGCCATGGAGTATAAATCGCCGGAGCAAAGCCAGCTGCCGAAATGGGCGGTCTGGAAGGATAAGGCTTATGGCACTACCTATGAGCCGGTGGTCTTTATCTACAACAAGCGCCTGATCCCGGCTGGCGACGTGCCGGATTCTCACGCCGCGCTGGCGAAGCTGATTGCCAGCCAGACGGACAAATTCAAGGGCAAAGTCACCACCTACGACATCGAAAAATCGGGTCTGGGCTTTATGCTCTCGGTTCAGGATCACAACGCCGATCCTAATTACTTCAAAACCCTGGCCGACGTCGCCAAAGGTGGCTTATCGGTGCAGTCGTCTACCGGCACCATGATGGAGCGGGTCTCCTCCGGTGAAAACCTGATCGGCTTCAACATCCTCGGGTCCTACGCGGAAGCGCGCGCGAAGAACGATCCTTCGCTCGGCATTTCCTATCCAAAAGATTACACCCTGGTGCTGTCGCGCGTGTCGTTCATCAGCCAGCAATCGCAAAACAGCAACGCCGCTAAGCTGTGGCTGGACTATGTGCTGTCTGAACAAGGGCAAAACATTCTGGCCAATCAGGCGGATATTCCCTCCATTCGTAACGATATCGAAGGGAAAAATGATATCGACGGCCTGACCAAAATCCTCGGTAACGCGCTGAAGCCAATTCCGGTTGATGAAACGCTGCTGGAATACCTGCAGCCGAAAAAACGCCTGGAGTACATCAAAGAGTGGCGTACCGCCGCCGGTAAATAAGCGTCTGAGCGCGGCGCAGGCCGCCGCGCTCCCTTATCGACTGAGTTCGTTTTTCTGGGCTGCAACACCAGGGATACCCCATGAATACATTACGCAGAAAGTGGCAAAGCCTGCCGCGAGGCATCGTCGTGCTGATAACCGCCCTGGTTATCTATACGCCGCTGTCGTTTATCGTGATACAGAGCTTCCTGTCCGCCCCGTTCTTTTCGCCGTCAAAAGAGTGGAGCTTTGAATCATTTGAATTTATTTTCACCGACCCTGATTTTTATAAGGCCCTGAAAAGCGGCTTTATTCTTGCTTTCGGGCTGGTCTTTATCTCCATTCCGCTGGGCGGCGTGCTGGCGTTTCTGATGGTGCGTACCGACCTGCCCGGCCGCCGGCTGATTGAGCCGCTGATCCTGGTCCCGATCTTCGTTTCACCGATGGTGCTGGGCTTTGGCTACGTGGTGGCCGCCGGTCCGGTGGGCTTTCTCTCCCAGTGGGCTCAGGCGCTGATTGGTTTTGTGCCGTGGAATATCTACGACATGTCGAGCATTGTGGTCATCGCCGGCCTGACGCACGTCCCGCACGCCTATCTGTATATCTCGTCTGCGCTGCGCAGCGTGGGCTCCGATGTGGAAGAAGCCGCACGCACCGCGGGCGCGTCGCCCTGGCAGGTCATGACCTCCGTCAGCCTGCCGATGGTGCGCCCGTCCATTCTGTACGCCACCGTGCTGCTGTTCTTCCTCGGGCTGGAAGTGTTCGGCCTGATGCTGGTCCTCGGCGACCCGGAAGGCAACATGGTGCTGGCGACCTATCTCTATAAGCTGACGAACAAGATGGGCACCCCATCCTATAACCTGATGGCGGCGGTTGCCGTGGTGCTGATCTGCATCACCATCCCGCTGGTGATGCTCCAGCGTCGCCTGATGCGCACCGCCAACCGCTTCGTCACCATGAAGGGCAAGGCTTCGCAGGCCCGCGCGCTGCCGCTGGGTAAATGGCGCTGGGTGGCTGGCGGAGTGATTGCCTTCTGGCTCACCGTCACCATCGGCGTTCCGCTGCTCGGCGTGGTATTGCGCGCGTTTATCTCCAACTGGGGCGTGGGCGTTTCGCTGTGGGACGAGCTTTCTCTGAACACCTTCCGCACCATCTGGGCGCAGCCCAACCTGCTGCGCGCCATCGTCAACTCCATGGCGATTGGCGTGATTGGCGGCGCGCTGGCCGTGGCGTGCTACCTGTTTGTCGGCATTGCCATGCACCGTAAACCGGACAACACCACGCGTTTTCTGGACTACAGCGTGCTGGTGCCGCGCGCCGTGCCTGGCCTGCTGGCGGGTCTGGCGTTCCTGTGGGTGTTCCTGTTCCTGCCGATGTGGCTGGATAACTCGCTGAAATCCGGCTGGCTTTCCGGGTTCGCCTGGACCGACTGGATGCGTGAAAACGTCATCGTCTGGCTGCGTTCGCTGCGCAGCACCATTTTCAGCGTCTGGCTGGCCTATACCGTGGTGTGGATGGCTTACGGGCTGAGGCTGATCTCTTCCACGCTGCTGCAGGTAGGGCCAGAGCTTGAGGAAGCGGCGCGCAGCACCGGGGCGACGCGCGGGCAGATCACCCGCCACGTCACCATCCCGCTCTCCCGCTACGGTCTTATCGGTTCGTGGCTGCTGATGTTCCTGATCTTTGAGCGCGAATATTCAACGGGTGTGTACCTGCTTTCACCCGGCACGGAAACCATCGGCTCGATGCTGGTTTCCCTCTGGGCCGCGGGTGCCATCGATATCGTGGCGGCGCTCTCTTTCATTAACATCCTGCTGGTCGTGGTAGGTCTGGGCATTGCCCTTCGTTTCGGAGTGAAAATACATGATTGAATTAGCGGTTGACGATCTGCACTTAACCTACGGCGACAATCCTGTTTTAAAAGGTGTCTCCATGAACCTGAAGCGCGGCGAAGTGGTCTCACTGTTAGGCCCCTCCGGCAGCGGTAAAACCACCCTCCTGCGCGCCGTTGCGGGTCTGGAAAAACCGACGCAGGGGTCCATTGTCATTGGCAATAATAAAGTTTACGACGGCACGCCGCGCAGCGAGGTCCCGGCGGAAGAGCGTAACCTTGGGCTGGTGTTCCAGTCCTATGCCCTGTGGCCGCACAAGACCGTGTTTGAGAACGTGGCCTATCCGCTCAAGCTTCGCAAAGTCCCGGCCAAAGAGATCCAGCAGCGCGTGCAGGACGTGCTGGACCAGCTTGGTCTGGGCCATCTTGGCAAACGTCACCCGCACCAGCTCTCCGGCGGGCAGCAGCAGCGCGTGGCGATTGGCCGGGCGCTGGTGTACAACCCGCCGGTAATTTTGCTGGACGAGCCGCTTTCCAACCTCGACGCCAAGCTGCGCGAAGAGGCCCGCGTGTTCCTGCGCGAGCTGATTATCAAGCTCGGGTTATCCGCGCTGATGGTGACGCACGACCAGAACGAAGCGATGTCGATTTCCGACCGCATCCTGCTGCTTAACAACGGCAAAATTGAGCAACAGGGCACGCCGCAGGAGATGTACGGCTCGCCGAAAACGCTTTTTACCGCCGAGTTTATGGGCAGCAACAACCGCCTGCACGGCAAAGTCACCGAAGTGCGCGACGGCAAAGCGCGTATCGAAGGAAAAGGTTGGGTGCTGTGGGGCCAGGCCGGTGAAGGGGTGCAGAGCGGTGAAGAAGCGACGGCTGTGATCCGCGTCGAGCGCGTGGCGGTGGTCGAGGGACCAGGGGAAAATCAGCTTGAGCTGCCGCTGCTCACCAGCATGTATCTCGGCGACCGCTGGGAGTACCTGTTCCGCACGGTGGGAGATGATTTTGTGATCCGCGCGTATGGACATGAGGTTCGGGATCCGCAGCACTGCCATCTTTCGTTGCCTGAGAAGCATGTTTGGGTGTTCCCGAAAGGGTGATGAGTCAATATTAATCTGCCATGGCCCGGTGGCGCTTCGCTTACCGGGTCTACAAAACAAAGAAATGCACAGATGCCAGGATTGGTGGCGCCAGTTATTATTGTTAATGCATTCCGACTTAAATATTCACCTGACCCTTCTTTCCATTCCTACGCATAACGGGTTAAGGCTCCATATCAAAATGTTATTACAGAGCATATAAAGAAAATTTATGCATCATATCCAGCATTTTTGAAAACTGATTGAACATGCTCCGTCAGTCCAACAAGATCTTCATAGGCGATTGGGCCAAAATCAGGATAATGGTTTTCAATATACTCGTTAACATCTTCCATACCTTCACTGACTCTGAGATTCTTAACAAATGTAGGCAAAATACGATGATTAACACCAGTACCATATTCTTTCGGATGATGGGTCATACACCACTCAACTTTACCTTTATATGATTGAATCGCATCTTCCAGTAAGGTAATAACTTCTGGAACCTCTTTTTCAAATCGAAAACTGGTATAAGGAGGGTACTTAGAGCGATCAATTTTTTCAAAATGGTCATTTATCCATTCATCTTCGATACGGCTCTGATAATGTAACCACTCCAGTTTTCCAAGAGAACCAATGAAGTCCAACAAGATAGTTTCTTTCTTACCTATCGGAAACATTATTTTAACCCCTGTAATTTATCAGAGATCGTAACACTTCCCTGATTTATAGATTTGATATGTTTTTCCCAATCTCCTTTAGGAATCGGTTTTAAGGACACTCTTGGATCGTAAACATACTGACCATCGGTATAAACCTGATGGAAAGCTTGTTCATGTACAATTTTTCCATTTTCATACACATTTAAATTGTACGGAGTCGTCGGCCTTGCTTCAATAATTTTCCCGTGCCCGCCAGCTGCATCGAGAAGCTTAGGTGCGATATCTGAGCAATCCGTACAATCTGTATTGCCTATCCAGGCAATAAACTTAGGTTCGTTCATTTTTTCAATAACACTCTGATTGGCTGGATAACCGGGATTTTCAGGGCGAACATTTTCAAGGCCGGGGATCTTCTCGTTCTGATAGAAAAGATCATCCATTGAAGGAGAATCCGGAACCGGCGTAGTTGTCGTCCAGCCATTATTGTTTGACGCTCCATCACCGTTGGTATTACCAGTATGATTTATCCCTCCGGTTGCTACACTATCATTCCCTGTGTTGGAGGGCGTATTTCCGGTTACAGTCTGGTCTCCACCAGTGTTTGATGGTCCCGGGTTGATGACCTGCGTACCACCAGTACTGGTGATCGTCTTACCTGTCAGGGACTCATAGGCCGCTTTCTGAGCATCATTTAACTGACTGAGCTGGGAAGGATCATTGAGCGAGGCCACATAGATCAGATGCAACTGCTCATCTTGTGACAATGTATCCATTGCTGATGTGGATGCACCAATCCCCAGTAAAGCACCCAGACCACTGGCAACCAGGCGATCACGGCAAGCAGAAATTTTCAGACATCCCTGTGCAGCCAGTTTACCGCCCTGTATAACGACACTCAGCGAGTTATTCTCAACCTCCACCTTCGCCGTTTCCGACGCCATCGCCGCCATGGAGACGCTACCATCCGTCACCGCAGCGCCCGCCAGACCACCCGCGATACTCACGAGACTACTGACCAGCCGTTTCTCCTCTGGCGTCAGGTCACTGGATTTTTTATCTCCATACAGCGCACTGACCAGATGGTCGGTCATCGCCGAGGCCGTGATGGCCCCTATAGCACCGGCCTTCAGGCCATCCGTACTGCTCCCGCCACTCAGCTGCGTCAGCGCCGCCGCCACAATACCGTGCAGCGCGGCACGGGCTGTCGGGTCTTTCTGCTCCTTGACCAGGGTCGCCAGCAGAGGGGCCGCCCCTGCTGCCGCGCCTGCCTTCAGGTTACCGCCAAGCGCACCTGCCAGTAATCCTGCCGCTGCGCTGCCCTTCGTCCAGAAGGCACTCCCCGGGCCGTACTCGGTATTCTGATATCCGGGCTGCGTCTTCAGGAACGCTTCCTGCTCCTGCGGCGTATCGCCCCGCAGTTTTCCTTCAGATGCCAGCTTCGCGCCCAGCGCCGCATTGGATTCCCGCGCTTTCTGCTCCGCATACTTGCCGTAAGCATCCAGCGCAGAGGTAGCCAGGGCCGCGCCTTCGCTCTGGACCGCCAGGTTATCCCTGACCTTCTGCACATCACCGTTCACGTCCACGCCGTGGTGGGCGTCAGCCGTATCACGGCTCAGGTCAGCAATAACCTGTTTCTGTCCCGCCGGGTTGCGAATGACAATGCTACCGCCACTCACCGCTGATGAGGTCGTGCCGGTGTGGCTCTCTTCTGCCTGGCCCGTACCGATGGCCGGTGCCAGGTTGCGGTTTTCACCGTTTCCGCTGCCGCCCGCGCTGCCGGAAAGCGCCACCGTATAGCCGTTGCCGCTGGTCTGGCTCTCGTTGTGGAGATTACTGAAACCCAGCGTACCCGTGTCGAGGCTATTTTTATCTGCAGACGCCGTGGATGCAATCACCGCGCCGTCAAGCTGGGTATGATTTCCGGTGGTGACAGCAAAGCCGCCCTTGCCTGCGAATATCCCGCTCTGTTCAGCGACGCTCTTACCATTCTGGGTGATATTCTCACCCGATGCACTGACGCTACCGGAAGACGCACCATAACACAGCGGCGGTATGCACAGGCTGAGGGACGCGCCTGACGAAGACTGCTTGCTGTCATAACTGGCCGTATCCTGCACGCTGCTGATGGTGAGATCGCGCCCGGTGTTGACCACCACACGGTTACCTTCCAGCTCCGCACCTTTCAGGGTGGTGTCGCGTCCGCTGTTCACCGTAAGCTGTTCATCAGCATGGACAACGCTGTTCGTATTGCGCTGCGACTGGCTGTTTTCCTTGCCCTTATGCTGTGACGCTCCCAGCTCCACCGAGATGCCGTTTTGCGCACCAATCAGGCTCACACCGACACCGACGCTGAACTGGCTGCCGCTGTTTTTACTCTCAGAGTGGGTTGTGTTCTGGGAGGCAGACAGCAGAATATCCCGCCCCGCATCCAGCGCCACGTGTTTACCCGCGATCTGTACCCCCATACCGGCAATGTCATTTCCGGCACGAACAGAGACATTCTCGCCGGCATTAATGGTGGTGCCCTGCGTGTCGGTACTGTGGTAACGACTGTCCTGAGATGACGTCCCCGCCGTTAAAGACACTTTAGCCTTGATGAGCGACGAGTCCGACATAGCGCCCTGCGCCGCGGTTGCCGCCGACTGGCCTGTTCTGATGGCGGTCAGCCGTGGATCATCGCCGTTTTCTGCGCTGCGGGCAGCCGTCTCAGCGGCTTTAGCAGCCTCAACAGCCCAGCCCCCAGCAGATGCCGTCACACCATACTGGGCGCTGCTGCTGTGGTTTTCACCGTCACGGGTATCCCGGCTCACCCCCATGAGGACATTTTCGCCACTGAGTGAGACCGATTTACCAGCACGGATATCCGTACCTGACAGGGAGAGATCGTTACCGGCCTGCGCGACAACGCTACCGTTTTTGCTGCTTAGCTGGCTGCGCAATCCGTTTTCGAGGCTGCTATCTTCCCGACTGCTGTTTTTTTCATAGCGGTAGCCTGCCGTGGCGCTGTAACCATCGCCTCCCAGAGTCCCCAGCAATTTGCTGCTGCCGCTGCTCTCACTGCGCGATGTATCGCGTCCGGCAGAAACGGAGATATCTCCATTTGTGGCTGACAGCAGAAGATCGTCCGTGGCGGTCATCAGGCTGCCGCTGATATTCACGCTGCCGTCACGACTGTTAACGTAAATATCTGAGCCCTGAATGACCGACGCGTTTTGTGTGGTCCGGGTGCCGCTACTGTTGCTCTCCGCCTTGCTCATCCCACCCGGCAGGAGTTGATTGCCGTGGGAACCCCCACCCGAGATGGCGCGAACAGCACTTCCGGCGCTCAGGTCGCTCGAAAGATTCCAGCCGCTATTTTTAGTGCTGCTGCCGTATTTCTCGCTGTCTGTGGAGGTGGTGATATCAACGTCGCGTTTCGCATCGAGGATCACCGTTTCACCGGCCTTAGCCTGGCTCCCGGCAATCAGGATATTGCCGCTGTTGCTGCCTCCCTGTTTACCGGTGGCAGTCATCTGGATATTGCCTGCGGCGGCAAGATGGCTGCCGCTGTTAAACTCGCCCTCGTAGTGCGACTCAGAGGAAGAGCGGGTGCTTCCTGCGGAAATGGCCATCATCTGGCCTGGTCCGTCAAGCGCGAGCGCACCGCCTTCCGCCCCCAGCCCCTTCACTTTATCGACGGTGCTGTTGCCACTGTTGCCCTTACCACGAACGATATCGCGCACGTTACGCACAGTGTCTTCAAATGGCGCTTTCACACTGACCGTGACGCCAGACGATTTGGACTCCTGCTTCATGGACTCAGTGGTCGTATCCCGTCCAGGAAGGATGGCAATGCTGTCGCCAGTGATATCGATATGGCCGGTTTTGCGGGAGGAATCATCCTTCGCTCTTCCGGCAACCACATCTGCCGCGCTCAACTGGACGTCATTTCCGGCGCTGATGATGACATTACCGCCAGCAGTGCCCACCGTGCTGCGGGCATCGCTCTGCGTTGTATTTGCCCCCTGTCGGGTGCTTTTTGAAGACTGCGACCCGATGGTGATACCCAATCCCGACCCGCTGGAGAAAACGCCGGATTTCTTCGTCTTCTTCATGTCGTAGTACGTGTCGGTGTTGGTTGCTGCCTCCACGGTCAGATCATTTCCAGCCTTCAGGGCCACATCGCGCTCAGCGGCAACTGATGAGCCCTGCACCGTCAGGTTGTTACCAGCCCGGAGAGCAACGTTGTCGCCGGAAAGCTGCGTACCTTTCTCACGCGTATGCGTCTCTTCGTGGATGGTGTGAGTGGTTTTCTTGCTGAGGAACCCACCGGACGTCTTTTTCTCCTCCCGGTACGCATAGTCACTTTCCGTCGCAGTGGAAAGGGTGATATCCCGCCCGGCGGCCACGGCTGTATCGCCTGCGGCATAGACATCTGCAGCCTGTGCCGTTACATCCCGTCCGGCGATAACAGTCACATTCCCGCCCGCAGTGATGTCGGTTCCCGACTGGCGAACCGACTCGTTAATCACTTTTTTACGGCCTGATTTATAACTGTCGCCCTGCGTGGTCTCTTCCGCAGCCAGATTCACGTCGCGACCCGCCTGCAGCCCGACGCTTTTCTCCGCCGCCAGCGCGGCGGCCCGGGCGTTGATATCCTGCCCGGCCTTCAGGACCAGGTTATCGCCTGCGGAAATCGTGGTGCGGTCGAGCCCGGTGCTGTGGGACTCGCTTTTCCCTTTCCGGCTGCTTTCGCTTGTCTGTGCCGCGTTCAGGTTCAGATCGTTGCCCGCGCTCAGCCCCGCGCTGCCGCCCGCCTTCAGGTCGCTGGCGGTCACGTCAAGGTTGTGCCCGGCATTCACCAGCAGGTTGCCGCCCGCGGTGACGTTACTGCCCTGATACGTGACGGAGGAACGGCTGGTTTTCTCCCGGCTGGAGCTGAATGCGTCGTTGATCTGATTCGCGTTGACGGCAATATCGCCCCACGCGTTCAGCAGCATATCGCCGCCGGAGGCCAGGTTCGCCCCGGTGACGGTGATGTTTTTACCCGCCTCAAGCGACAGGCCATCCTGCGCGGTAATCGACGCCGTGTTGCCCAGCAGCGTGTCTTTCAGGCCGATGTTGCCGTACTTCCCTCCGGCGTTGATATCAATCTGCTCAACCTGCGTCAGGTTGTTGATGCTGCCGTCCAGGCTCTCCAGCGCGACCGTTTTGCCGCTGATGGTGGAGCTGATGTTATTGATATCGCCGATGGCGCTCAGGTTCAGGTCGCCGCCCGCTTTCATCAGGCCGTTGCTGAGGTTGCTGATGCTGTTCTGGCTGTCGAGCGTCAGGCTGTTTTTCGCCAGCAGCGAGCTGCCGCCGTTGGTGATGCTGCCGCCCTTCAGGGTGACGTTGTTGCCCGCGATCACGCTGCCGTTGTTGACGGTGACGTCCTTCGGCGACAGGTAGAGTTTCGGCACCATCACCGTTTCGCCGTTGACGGTGGCTTTCTCCCACCACAGCAGGCTGTGGTCGAGCGCGGCAATCTGATCGGCGGTCAGCGAGACGCCAAACTGCAGGCCCAGCGACTGCTGCGCCGCCGCGGCGTTGTCCATCAGATAGCGCATCTGATCCAGATCGGAGCCGATGCCGTTCAGGTAGCGGTTACCGGTCTGGTTGAGCACCACGTTGGAGACATAGCGGGTATCGAACGCCGCATCGCCGAGGAAGCGGTAATCGTAGTCCGGGTTCAGGTTGAGGCGGCCGAGCATATAGGACGAGCCGAGGAACTGCTTCTCGTCGGTAAACGCCAGCCGCGTCTCCTGCGGCGCCGTGGACGACGGTTTGATCCCGAGCATCGCGTTCAGATCGGCAAACAGGGCGGGATCAAGCTGTCCGAGACCATTCAGTTTCGGGTTGATGCCGATCAGGTACGGGCTTTTCGGGTTGTCGGAGAAGACAAAATAGCCGTTGTTGCCCGACGGCAGCGGGTAAGCGCTGGTGTCGACGCGCTGGCCCTGATAATGCCCGACGGCGCCACCCTGAGCGGTTCTGAGATCGGCGGTGGTGACCCCGGCGTTTGCCAGTGCGCCCAGCTGGCCGAGGTTCGCGTTGCCTTTCTGCGTGGTGGCAACGTTGCTGAGAGGCGTGCCGGACGCGCCGCCGTTTTCCAGCGAGCCGCCGCCGTTAAGCTGCTGCAGCGCCCCCTGGAGCCGATCGTTCCACTGCGGCGAGTTAACCGCCACGGTGCCGGTCGTGTTCAGCCCCTGTTTTTGCACGCCGCTGCCGACACTCTGGTTGCTGAGGGTGTTCAGCGACGGCGCAGGTATCGAATGACTTATTCCACCGCCATTCGAGGTCGTCGCCGTATTGCTGATATTACTGGTAAAATTCGCCGTGACCTGACCGCCAGCCTGAATCACCGCGCGGAGGGCTTGTTCGGTGGTATGGGTTTCGTACTGAGGCGCGCCATCCAGCGTATAAGTCACACGACGGTTGTTATCGTTGCCGGAGGCAGGGCTTCCTTTCAGGCTGGATACCTTGCCTGTTTTCCCACTATAACGATAGACCTTATATTCATCCTCTGAATAACCAAACCAGGACTGGTTATTCAGGCTGTTGCCGGAAAGGTTCATCCCATTCCCGGCCAGTAAATAACCGGCACGGTTATTCAGCGTAGCGGCATTGATAGTCAGATCGTGGTTAGCGGCGATGCGCGCAACGCCACCTGTTGCGGTCACATCGACCACGGTCGATCCGACCAGATAACGTTGTACTGCTCCACTTGGCATCGGCGCGACAATTGAGAAGATATTACCGCCACCCGCACCACTGTAAATTGTATAAATATACCCCCACTCATCAGGGGGTAGGTCTGTGACTTTTACACGAATGGAGGTCGCGCCGCTTGCAGCAGGGCTGCCCGTCGCGGCCTGATAGCTGCGTGTTTCACTGATCCCCTCGCGCTCATTCAACAGGCTTCCTGTCCTGATGGTGATATCCCCATTCTGCGTCTCAATATTCCCCGACGTGTTCACCACCTGGCTGTTCGCATTCCCCGCCGCATCACGCTGCATCCACAGGTTGTTCCCCGCCATGATGTCGCCGCGCCGGTTGGTGATGCTGTCAGCAAACAGCGCCAGATTATTCGCCGCGTACAGCAGCGCGGTGTTGACGATGGCGCCCGGCGCGCTCAGGGTCAGCGAGCCGCGCGTGCCGGTGAAGCCGTCGACGGTAATGTTGCTCCGGCTGGCGACGGTGATGTCGCCCCCGCCCTGCACCGCGCCCGCGGCATTGAGCGCCACGCTGCTGCCGGAGAGCGTGCTGGTGCCGCCGCCGGTGGTGATTTGTCCGTTGTTGCTGAGCTGCCCGCCCGCGCTGAGGTTGACCGCCTGCCCCTGCAGCACGCTGCGGTTATCGATGTCGCCGCCGCTGCTGATGGTCAGGGTTCGGCCTGCCGCCACGGCGGTCCGGCTGGTAAACGCGTTCGTCAGCTGCAGCGTTAAGTCCCCCAGGGAGACCAGCTGGCCGGTCAGGTCCAGCCCCCGGCTCTGCAGCCACAGGTTGCCGCCGCTCAGCAGCCTGCCGCCCGCGCTCTGGGTCACCTGGTCCGCGCCAATATTCAGCTGCGCGTTGCCGAGCAGCGTGCCGCTGTTGTTCAGCTGGCCGTAGTTAACCGTCAGCTGTCCCGCCTGGGTGGTACCCTGGCTGGCAAAGGTGGTGCCGGTCAGCGTGGCCCGGTCGGCCACCCACGTGCCGCCGTTAGTGGCGTTTGCCGCATTGAGTATCAGGTCGGTGGCCTGCAGCCAGCCGGTGCCGGTGAACTGCGGCGTGCCGAGCGTCAGGCGCGCGCCGGAAAGCAGCCTGCCGTCGTTACGCGCCTGCGAGGAGGCGGTCACGCGCGTCTCGCCGCCGCCCTGAATCAGGCCGTAGTTAAACAGCGCGGGCGTGGTCAGCGTCAGGCCATCGCGGCTGACGATTTCGCCCCCGCTGCTGTTGGTCAGCGTGCCGCTGAGGGCCAGCGTCGCGCCGTTATCGCCCTGCAGACGTCCGCCGTTGGTGAGCGCCCCGGTGGTGATGCCGAGCGTGCTCCCCTGCATTTTGCCGTCGCTGGTGACGGAGGCCGCCGTGACGTTCAGCGCCCCGCCGGAGAGCAGGGTGCCGGTCGACTGCTGGCTGACCGCGCCGGTCTGGCTGAGGGTCAGGCCATTCACCCCGCTGATGGCGCCGCTGTTGCTGAGCGTGCCGCCGGTCAGCGTCAGGTTTTTCGCCGCCCACTGCCCCTGGTTCACCAGCGTCGCGGCCTGCAGCGTTGCCGCACCCAGCGCGGTAATCTTACTGCCCGTGGTTCCGGTGAGCGTGTCGGCCAGCGTCATCTGCAGCCCGTCGGCGCTCTGCACCGTGCCGCTGTTGCTGAGCGACTGCGCGTTAAGCAGAATGTTCTGCGCCTGCCAGCTGCCGGCGTTGGTCACCGCCCCGGAGGCAATGGTCAGCGCGCCCTGAGTGAGCAGCCTGCCGCCTGCGCCGTTAATCAGCGCCTGCTGCGGCGCGGCCATCGCCATGCGCGCCATCAGCCGCTGCTGCCCCTGAACGGTCAGGCTCTGCAGGCCGGTCAGGGTGCCCTGGTTGTTAATGCTGTCCTGGCGCAGCGCGAGGGTGTTCCCCTGCACGGTGCCGCTGTTTTTAAGGGTGCTGCCGCCGAGCGTCACGTCCCCTTCGCTGAGGAGCTGCCCGCGGTTATCCAGCGTCTGCGCGGTGATATCCGCCCGCCCCTGGCTCATCAGCGAGCCGGACGAGGTCAGCGTGCCGCCGGTCGTGGCCGTCAGCGCCCCCTGGCTGAGCAGGGACCCGCCGTGCGTCCAGTCGCCGGTGGCGCGGACGTCCGCGCCGTTCCCCTGCAGCGTGCCCTGCGTGGTCAGCTGGCCTGCGTCCAGCGTCAGCATGCCGCCGGAGAGGGTGCGCGAGGCCGCGCCCGTGGTCAGCGCGGTGCCGGTAAGCGCCAGGCCGTTCGTTCCCTGCATCAGCCCGTCGTTGTTCATCTCGCGGGCGGTCAGGGAGAGCGTGCCGCCGGTGATGCGCCCCGGGTTCGCCAGGGTGTCCGCGGTGAAGGTGGTTGCGCCGCCGCTCTGCAGCAGCCCGGTATTGGTTAACGCCCCGCCGAGCGTGCCGCTGAGCCCCGTCAGCCCGTTCACCGTGCCGCTGCTGGTCAGGGTGGTGCCGGTCATGTCCAGCGTCGCGCCCTGCAGCGTACCGGCGTTCGTCAGCTGCCCGCCCGTCAGCGTGAAGCCGCCGCCGGAGAGCCATTTGCCGTTCAGCGCGTTGATAAAGCGGTCAGCGGCGGCGTTAACCGCGCTGCTGCCCTGCATCAGGCCGCTGTTGCGCAGCTCCGTCGCGCCTGCGGTCAGCGTTCTGCCCGCCACCGTGCCGCTGCTGGTCAGCGTCGTCGCGTGAAGCGCGGCATCGCCGGTGGCCACGATGTTCCCGGTATTGCTCAGGGCGTTGCCCAGCCCCAAATCCAGGTCCTGCGCCTGAATATCGCCCTGGTTGGTCAGGTCGCTGCCCCGGAGGGTGAGCCCGCCGTTCACCAGCAGCAGACCGGCGTTATCGAGCGTGTCCAGGGACAGATTCAGGCCGCTTCCGCTCACCAGCTGCCCGGTGGCGCCGTTGCTCAGCGCGCGGGTGGTCAGCGCCAGCGTGTCGTTGCCCTGCAGCATGCCGGTGTTGGTCAGCTGCGCGGCGTTCACCGTCAGCGCTTTCCCCGCCAGCCGGCCGTCGTTAAACAGCTGCGCCGCCGTCAGCGTGAACAGGTTCTGGCTGAGCAGGGCGCCCGTGTTGTCCAGCCTGCCGGTCGCGGCAAGCGTCAGGGCGTCCAGCGCCTGAACGCTGCCCTGGTTATTCAGGCCTGCGGCGTCCAGCGTGGCGCTGCGCCCCTGCAGGCTGCCCGCGTTGCTGAGCGTGTGTCCGCTCAGGGTGAGGGTCTCACCGCCCGTCACCTGCCCCTGAGTCTGGTTCGCGAAGGTGTTGCCGGACCAGGCCAGCGTGCTGCCGCCCTGAAGCAGGCCGCTGTTCTGCAGGTCGCCCCGCAGGGTCAGCACTTTCGCCAGCAGCTGGCCCCGGTTATCGGTATTGCCGGCCTGAACGTCCAGCGCCTGCTGGCTGAGCACCTTACCGCCGTTGGTCAGCGCGCCGGTCACCGTCGCCGTCACGCCCGCTTCCCCCAGCGCGTTACCGGTGTTCATCCACTCGCCGGTGGCCAGGTTCAGGGTGCTGCCCTGCATGAGCCCGGCGTTGTTCAGGGTGGTGTGGTGCAGGCCGAGCGCGCCACCGGAGAGCAGCATGCCCGCCTGCAGGTTGCTGAGCTGTGCCCCGGCCGCCGTCAGGGAATGAGTCCCCTGCAGCGTGCCGCCGTTGGTCACCGACGCGCTGTTGAACTGCGCGTCGGCACCGGCCATCAGCCCGCTGTTGGTCAGGCTGGCGGCGGTCAGCGTCAGGCCGTCCCGGGCAATCACCCGGCCGCCCGCCTCGTTGCTGACCTGACGGGTCAGGTTCAGCAGCAGCGCGGTGGCGCTGAGCTCGCCGCTGCTGGTAAGGGTGTCGCCGTTAAGCGTCAGCGTTCCGCCGCTGCGCAGCGCGCCGCGGTTAGTGAGGTCTGCCACGCCGAGCGTCAGGGCCGCGTCCCCCTCGACGGTGCCCTGGTTCTCCAGGCTGTCCGCCGTGATGTGCAGGTCGCCGGCGGCAATACTGCCCGCGTTAACCAGAGTAGTGCCGTTCAGGGTGAGCCGGTCGTCCGCCAGCAGGCGTCCGCTGCTGGTCAGGCTGAGGTAGTCGCTGCTCAGGCTGACGCCGTTGATTTCACCCTGGTTGGTCAGCGTGTCGCCTTTAATGCGCAGCGTGCCGTCGGTGGTGATAAGCCCGCCGTTGGTCAGCACCGGAACGTTCAGCGTTAAATCCTGCGCGCTGTAAACCGACCCGCCCGCGAGGTTCGCGAGTGACCCGGTCTTCAGGCCGAGCAGGGTGGTCCCCTGCAGCAGCCCGCCGTTCTCCACCGAGGCTGCGTCCAGCGAGAGGGTACCGGCAATCAGCGAGCCGCTGCTGGTGATGCGCCCGGGGGCCGTCAGGGTCATGCGGTCCGCTTTTGCGGCGCCGGACTGGAGGATGTTCTGTCCGCTGAGAGTAATGGCGCTGGCGGTGAGCTCCCCGCCGCTGGTCAGGTCGCCGGTCGCGTTAAAGCTCAGCGCGTCACCGGTGGATTTCCCGGCGTGCGCAATCGTGCCCGCCGTTACCGACAGGGCGCCTTTCGCCGCCTGGGTGCCGTTCAGCGCGGCGTTCTGCGCCTGCAGGGTGAGCCCCTGCCCGCTCTGCAGGTGCGCGTCCGGGCCGGTGGTCAGGTCGCCGGCGCTGACGGTGACCGCCCCCGCCGCGTCCGTCTGCCCGTTCAGGCTGGCGCTGCGGGTCGCGGTAATCTGTATATTGCCCTGGCTGGTCGTGCGGGACGCCTGACCGCTGGTCAGGGTGCCGGCCTGTGCCGTCAGCGCCGTCGCGCCGGACAGGGTGCCGTTCTGCTCAAGCGCGCCTGCGGTCACGTTCATCGCGCCGTCAGCCAGCAGGCTGCCGTCGTTACGCAGGGTCTGCTGCGCCGTGACGTCCGCATTGCCTTTCGCGCTCAGCGTGCCCCGCTGCGCCAGGGTTCCGGCGCTTAACGCCAGGTTGCCGGCGCTCTGCAGGGTGCCGCTGTTGGTCACCGTCTGCCCCTTCAGGGTGACGTCGCTGCCCTGCGCCGTGCCGCCGTTCGTCAGCTCTCCGGCGTTCACGTCCAGACGGCCTTTCGCCGCCAGCAGGCCGCTGCTGGACACCCTGTCGCCGGAGAGCGCAATGTCGCGCCCCGCATTCACCTGCCCCTGGTTACTGACGGTGCTGCCCGTCAGGCGGATATCGGCCGCGGCATCGGCCCGGCTCTGGCCGTCCAGCACCAGCTGCCCGCCGCTCAGCGCCAGGCTCTCCCCTGCCGAGACCGCACTGCCCGTGGATGACAGCGTGCCGCCGCTGCTGAGCGTCGCGCGGGTATCGCTTCCGCTGCGGGTATTCGTCAGGGTGATATCCTTCCCGGCCGCCACGCTGAGCTCGCCCCTGCCGGTGACGCTGCCGCCGCGCTGCGTCAGGCTGCCGCCGGTGGACAGCGTGGTGTCGCCCTGGCCCGTCAGCGTGGCATCCGAAAGTGCCACTCCCTGCCCGCCCGCGACGGTCAGCGCCCCGCCCTGTGCCGACACGCCGCCACCGTTGACGGTCAGGGTGTCCTGACTGTTCAGCGTCGCCGCGCCGCGGGAGATAAGGGAGGTATTGCTGAGCGTCATCGCCTGCCCGCTGCTGACCGCCAGCGCGCCCGCGCTGTTTGTCCCGCCGCCCGTCATCTGCACTTTCCCCGCCGCGGAAAGGCGCATGTCGCCCTGGCTGGCGAGCGTGCTGTTACTGAGCTCCACATCCTGCGAGCTGGCCACGTTCAGCGCGCCCCCGGCCTGATGGCTGCCGCTGAGGGCCACCCCCGCGCCCTTCGCGCTAATCGAGCCGCTGGCGAGGCTGTTCCTGACCGTCAGTTTCCCGCCCGCATCCAGCTGAATGTCGCCCTGGCGCGCGGTGAGGTTGCCGAGGTTCACCCCGACGCCCGCCTCGCTGGAGACCAGGCGGATACGGTTCGCATACATCCCGCCGAGCGCGCCGGTATCCACCGCCACCACGGGCGCGGCGCCCTCGCCGGCAACCGGCCTGACGCTGCCGTCGGCACCCACGCGGTTCGCCCCTGCGGTCACCGTCAGGTCGTTCGCGTGTATCGCGGCGTTCACCTCCGTTGCGCGCGCAATCAGCGACAGCGCGTCGCTTTTACTGGCGTCCAGCCCCTGGCCTTCAACCGTGATGGCGCCTTTTGTCACCTCCAGCGCCAGCAGGTTACCGCTGGCGTCGAACTGCGGTTTCCCCGTGGTCAGGGTGACGTTCGGGGTGTTGATAAATCCGCACCCGTTACAGGTAATGCCGTACGGGTTGGCCACCATGACGTTTGCCGCCTTACCGGCGACTTCCGTGTAGCCCTGCAGCTGCGAGCGGCTGGCGCCCGTGACTTCGTTGATGATGCCTTTCGCTTCCCGCCCGGCCTGCAGGTTGGGGTTGTTCTGGATAAGCCCGCCCAGCTGGGTCCGGGTTAAACGGTCCGTGCCGTTGTTGAGGATAAGCCCCTCGCTGCCGACGTTATACTCGCCGAACTGGTTATGCGAGATACCCGCCCCGTTCGGGGTGGCAATGTTGACGACCGGCACCCCGTTCCCCGCCCGGTCGACCGTGGTCTGCCCGGCCGGCGTGAGCGCCGCCGCGACGGCGGGTGCCACCGGCTGCCAGACCATCAGGCCGCAGACAATCCAGCTGATCAGACGCTGCGAGAAACGAACGGGTGGGTGACGGGTATCCATAGTCGTAGAGTCTCTTAAAGCATGAAGGCAATGCGCCAGTTAACGCTCACATGATCCGGGCCGAGCCAGTCGGGGTAGCGCAGGGGCGTGCCGACCGAAATCTGGCTGCTGTACCCGCGCCCAGCGCTGCTCAGCCCCACCGAACCGCCCCACAGCGTGCCGGAGGCAAAGCGGTCCTGACGGTCTTTTTCCAGCCAGCCGCCGTCAACGGCGACCGTTGCGCTTACCGCGCCAATTACCGGGAGGGTGAAGAGGGAATACCCCAGCTCGTTACGCCAGTAGCCGCCGTTATCCCCGGACAGGTACTGTTCTTTAAAACCGCGCACGGAGCTTTCGCCGCCGAGCGTCAGGCGCTCGGCGCCGTACAGCCGGTCGGGCGACCACTGGCCGTAGGCGCTGGTCAGCCACCACGCGTTACGGGCAACAGGACGCTGGAAGCTGGCGTTCAGGCTCCATTTGCGGAATTCCGCCCGCGGCATATCCCCGGATTTATTTTCATCGGTTTCGGCATTGAACCACGGCATGCCGTGGCTCCAGGTCGGGTTGAAGGTCGCCACGCCGCCCAGCATTTTTTGCGTGTGGGTAATTCCCAGGACCAGGCTGGAGAGGTTGCGCGTGCTGCTCTTAAGCGGCGCGTCGTTCAGCCAGTTGCGGCTGGAGCGCTGAACCACGCCCGCCGCAATGCCGGTTTTGACATCCCCGTTGCGGAAAACCACCCAGGACGCGTTAAGGCGGTGGGTTTTGGTATCGCCCGTGGAGAGCCAGTTGAACCCCTGGTTACTGATGGTGGTCCGGTAGTTACTCCAGGCATAGCTGTAGTCCAGCAGGCCGTAGCCAGACGGCACGCTGACGCCCGCCTGGAAATTCTGCGCATCGAACGCGCTGGCAAAATCGCTGCTGCGCCCGCCGCTGACAAACCATTTATCCGCCAGCCCCAGCATATTATTGGCGGTGAGCACGCCGTTCAGCTGGTTTTCACCGGTGCTCTTCTGCCCGCTATTATCCAGGCTCACGGATGCACTTAACGGAAATTCCGGCTTGCCCGTGAGATTAACGATGGAATATCCGGCCTGCGTTCCCGGCAGAATTTCAATCTGCACCGGTTCGGCGCGCAAACGGTTAATTTGCTCCATCCCCTGTTCGATATCGCGTAAATTAAGGATGCCGCCTGTCCGTCCCGGAAACGCCATTTTCAGCATGCGGGGCGTTTCACCTTCCAGACGGATCGCTTCCAGCCGCCCTTCCAGCACCACAATATTCAGCTGACCGCCGGAGAGATCCTGCTCGGTAAGAAAGGCGCGGCTGGTGATATATCCCCGGCTGATATACCAGTCAGAAATACGGGCGAGAAGCTCCGTTATTTTCGCCATATCCAGACACCGGCCCTGCCACGGCGCAACCAGGGCCTGCTGCGTTTTCGGGGAAATGAGGGTCGTGCCGGAAAGGGTAATGGTATCAATGGTGAAGCAGGGCCCGGCGCCGGCTGCAGGCAGAGGTCTGGCAGGCGCGGGGCGAGGAATACTCCGCTCCAGCTCTTCACGCTGTTGCTGGTTCTTTAATAACAGTTCCTCCTGCTGCTGACGCACGGTGTCCCGGTCAGCAGGAGTAAGGGGGGCTGCATGGCTCAGAGAGCAAAAAAATAACGAGCAAAAAAAGACGGCTTTGCTGTAATAGCGCATATAAAGGATAATATTTTTTTGGTTTTCTTAATTATGCCAGCTCTGACGCAATAGAGAATAGTCTCAAAAAGAGGGCTACTATAATTGGTAGTAGTATTTGCGTTAAGTCTAAAAAAAATAAAAAGCCGTGATAAAGAAGAGTGTAATTTCTGAAAGTTTTATTATTCGATCATGGTTCCTTCTTTCACAAAATATTAACTAACCTTCCCAATAATGAGATGTAAACGTCAGCGAGTAGTGCTGATTAAATTACCCGTTACACTCATCGTGCTGCGAACTCTGATGGAGTCTGATATTTCAGTGCTGAATATGGGGCTCGCGCGATAACGTCTTTGAAGTTATCAATCAACAGCATGACGATATCTGTATGGGAAAGCGTGGACAGGATAAAAACAGGCAAAGGAAGATAACATCAGGAAAAGCTGGAGCGGGCGAAGGGAATCGAACCCTCGTATAGAGCTTGGGAAGCTCTCGTTCTACCATTGAACTACGCCCGCTTTGAGGTGCGTATGGCATTATAGACCTTACGCACCTTCATACAAGCCTCTTAACAACTAACCGGCGATAAAATAATCACTTAGCACTTCGGTTTGCTGCCGGGCACAGGCAGATAACGCTGCGGATCGATGGCCGTCGCCTTATAGCGAATCTGGAAATGCAGCTTCACCGCGTCCGTACCGGTGCTGCCCATGGTGGCAATTTTCTGCCCGGCTTTTACGTTCTGCCCGTTGTTGACCAGCATCGTGTCGTTGTGCGCATAGGCCGTGATGTAGTCTTCGCCATGCTTAATCATGATCAGGTTACCGTAGCCGCGCAGCTGGTTACCCACGTAAACCACCTTCCCGGCCCCGGAGGCATAAACCGGCGTACCGCGTGCAGCGGCGATATCAATACCCTTGTTGCCACCTTCAGAAAGTGAGTAAGGGGCGACCACTTTACCGCTGGCAGGCCAAATCCAGCAGCGCTGTCCAACCGGCGGCCATGATGATTGCGGCACCTGATAGGACGGCGTCACTTTGGCGGTTTTGCCTTTCGAAGAGGATTTTTTGCCCGAGGACGATCCGCCGCTAACCTTCAGCTGCTGCCCCACCTCGATGGTGTAGGGCGGAGAGAGGTTATTCAGCCGCGCCAGATCCTTCACGCTGGTCCCCGTTGCGCGCGAAATCCGGTACAGCGTATCCCCGCGCTTAACGGTATAGACCGAACCGGAATAGCTGCCCATATCCGAAGATTTGCTCCCTGAACAGCCCGCCAGCAATAGCGTCAGCGTCAGGCAAAAAATGGCGGTGATGGGGTTTCTCGTCAGGCTTCCTGCAAACAAAACAGATCCTCGGTCAGCGTGAATGGCGCACTATGATAACAGCCAAAACGAATATGGGTCATGCCCTTTTCCGCTCTACGCGCCAAACCGTTCGTATAAGAATGCAGTATAATGTCCCGGCTGATGGTGCTGAACCACTCGGCATTTTGGCACTGGAGCATCAATGAGTATTCAAGAACACGTTATTTTGGTAAACGACCAGGGAATGGTGATTGGCACTCAGGAAAAATATGCCGCGCACACCTTACATACCCCGCTGCATCTGGCTTTCTCCTCCTGGCTTTTTAACGCAAACGGCGAATGTCTGATCACCCGGCGCGCCTTAACCAAAAAAGCCTGGCCCGGCGTCTGGACCAACTCCGTCTGCGGCCACCCGCAGTCCGGCGAAGAGACGATACAGGCGATAATCCGCCGCTGCCGCTTTGAAGTGGGCGCTGAGCTAACCGATATCACCGCCGTCGCCCCTGAATTTCGCTATCGGGAAACCGACCCGTCCGGGATCGTGGAAAACGAAATTTGCCCTGTATTCGCGGCCCGCATCACCAATGACGTGACGATAAACGAAGATGAAGTGATGGACTATCAGTGGGTTGAGCTGGACGCGTTATTCCGCGCGCTGGACGCGACGCCCTGGGCCTTTAGTCCGTGGATGGTTATGGAAGCGACGACCGCCCGCGAAAAACTCAAAGCCTTCGCGGCGCAATAAAAAAGCCCCTTTCGGGGCTTTTTTTACATCTTAACGCCTTATTTCACCGGGCGCATCGCCGGGAACAGGATCACGTCGCGGATGGTGTGGCTGTTGGTGAACAGCATGACCATACGGTCGATACCAATCCCCAGGCCCGCCGTTGGTGGCAGACCGTGCTCCAGCGCGGTCACGTAGTCTTCGTCGAAGAACATCGCTTCGTCGTCGCCTGCCGCTTTCGCGTCAACCTGATCCTGGAAGCGCTGAGCCTGGTCTTCCGCATCGTTCAGCTCGCTAAAGCCGTTGCCGATTTCGCGGCCGCCGATGAAGAATTCGAAGCGATCGGTGATTTCCGGGTTCTCGTCATTACGACGCGCCAGCGGAGAGACTTCAGCCGGGTATTCGGTGATGAAGGTCGGCTGAATCAGGTGCGCTTCGGCCACTTCTTCGAAGATCTCGGTCACGATACGGCCCAGACCCCAGCTCTTCTCAACCTTGATACCGATGCTTTCCGCGATCGCTTTCGCAGAATCGAAGTTATCCAGGTCCGCCATATTGGTTTCCGGACGGTATTTCTTGATCGCTTCGCGCATGGTCAGTTTTTCGAACGGCTTGCCGAAGTCGAAGACTTCTTCACCGTAAGGAACCTGCGTGGTGCCCAGAATGTCCTGCGCCAGGGTGCGGAACAGGGATTCGGTCAGCTCGATCAGATCTTTGTAATCCGCATACGCCATATAGAGTTCCATCATGGTGAACTCTGGGTTATGACGAACGGAGATACCTTCGTTACGGAAGTTACGGTTGATTTCGAACACACGGTCGAAACCACCGACCACCAGACGCTTCAGGTACAATTCCGGCGCGATACGCAGGTACATGTCCAGGTCCAGGGCGTTGTGATGGGTGATGAACGGACGCGCAGACGCGCCGCCAGGGATCACCTGCATCATTGGGGTTTCCACTTCCATAAAGTCGCGGTTGACCATGAACTGGCGGATACCGGCCATGATCTGAGAGCGAATTTTGAAGGTCTTACGGGATTCATCGTTAGAGATGAGATCCAGGTAGCGCTGACGATAGCGCGCTTCCTGATCCTGCAGGCCGTGGAATTTGTCCGGCAGCGGGCGCAGGGCTTTGGTCAGCAGACGCAGCTCGGTGCAGTGGATAGACAGTTCACCGGTTTTGGTTTTGAACAGTTTACCTTTCGCGCCCAGGATATCGCCCAGGTCCCACTTCTTGAACTGCTCGTTGTAGATGCCTTCCGGCAGGTCGTCACGGGAAACGTACAGCTGAATACGGCCACCAACGTCCTGCAAGGTCACGAAGGAGGCTTTACCCATGATACGACGGGTCATCATGCGGCCTGCAACGGCCACTTCGATGTTCAGCGCTTCCAGCTCTTCGTTCTCTTTAGCGTCGAAGTCAGCGTGCAGTTGGTCTGAGGTATGGTCACGACGAAAATCGTTCGGGAACGGCACGCCCTGCTCGCGCAGCGCTGCCAGCTTCTCGCGGCGGGTTTTCAGTTCGTTGTTAAGATCGACTACCGCGTCAGCGCCCTGTGCTTGTTGTTCAGACATGTTGGTTCCTCATAACCCTGCTTTCAAACTTGCTTCGATAAATTGGTCCAGGCTGCCGTCCAGCACCGCCTGCGTGTTGCGGGTTTCAACCCCGGTACGCAGGTCTTTGATGCGGGAGTCATCAAGGACGTAAGAACGGATCTGGCTGCCCCAACCGATGTCGGACTTGTTGTCTTCCATCGCCTGTTTCTCAGCATTTTTCTTCTGCATCTCCAGCTCATAAAGCTTCGCTTTCATCTGCTTCATGGCCTGGTCTTTGTTCTTATGCTGGGAACGGTCGTTCTGGCACTGTGTTACCAACCCGGTAGGAATGTGGGTAATACGCACCGCTGATTCCGTACGGTTAACGTGCTGACCACCCGCGCCGGATGCGCGATAAACGTCGATACGCAGGTCCGCCGGGTTAATTTCGATATCAATATCTTCATCAACTTCCGGATAAACAAACGCGGAGCTGAAGGAGGTATGACGACGGCCACCGGAGTCGAACGGGCTCTTACGCACCAGGCGGTGAACGCCGGTTTCGGTACGCAGCCAGCCGTAGGCGTAATCGCCAATGATTTTGATGGTGACGGATTTCAGACCCGCAACTTCACCTTCAGACTCTTCGATAATCTCGGTTTTAAAGCCGCGCGCTTCCGCCCAACGCAGGTACATACGCGTCAGCATGCTGGCCCAGTCCTGCGCTTCGGTGCCGCCAGAACCTGCCTGAATATCGAGATAGCAGTCAGCGCTGTCGTATTCGCCGGAGAACATACGACGGAACTCAAGCTGCGCCAGCTTCTCTTCCAGCACATCGAGTTCTGCCACGGCTTCGTTAAAGGTTTCTTCGTCGTCGGCTTCGACGGCCAGCTCCAGCAAACCGGAAACATCTTCCAGCCCCTGGGCCATTTGATCCAGCGTATCTACGATAGCTTCGAGAGAGGAACGCTCTTTACCCAGCGCCTGTGCGCGTTCAGGTTCGTTCCAGACGTCCGGCTGTTCCAGCTCGGCGTTTACTTCTTCAAGACGCTCTTTCTTGGCATCGTAGTCAAAGATACCCCCTAAGAACGTCAGAGCGCTCCGTGAGGTCCTGAATACGGTTTTTTACCGGATTAATTTCAAACATGGTCTGTTTTCTTTTATGGACTTGTCAAAATGCGGTGATAAGAGCGGGATTGTACCGAATCCACGCCCTTTTTTATAGAGATTACTGCCGCTAAATTGGCCAGATATTGTCGATGATGATCTGCAGGGTGCGGTTACCGCGAAACTCGTTGATGTCCAGTTTGTACGCCAGCTCGACCTCGCGCACGCCGTTGTCCGGCCATACCGCCGTGTCAACGTTGAAGGCAATGCCGTCCAGCAGCGGTCCACCGCCCACGGGCTCGACCATCACTTTCAGATGGCGTTCGCCGACGATGCGCTGCTGCAGCAGACGGAAACGACCGTCAAACAGCGGTTCCGGGAACATCTGCCCCCACGGACCGGCATCGCGGAGCATTTGCGCCACGTCCATCGTCATCTCAAGCGGTGAAAGCTCGCCATCGGAAACCACTTCCCCCTGCAGCAGGGCCGGGTCAATCCAGTCGGTGACAAGCTCACCAAAAAGACGCTGAAACTCGTCGAACTTCGCCTCTTCCAGAGACAGGCCCGCCGCCATCGCATGGCCGCCGAACTTGATCATCAGACCCGGATACAGCGTATCGAGACGTTCCAGCGCATCGCGCATGTGCAGCCCCTGAATTGAGCGACCAGAGCCTTTCAGCGTGCCGTCACCCGCGGGGGCGAACGCGATCACCGGCCGATGGAAACGTTCTTTAATACGCGACGCCAGAATGCCCACCACGCCCTGATGCCACTCGGGATGGTACATCGCCAGGCCGCCCGGCAGCGTATCGCCGCTGCGTTCAAGCTTTTCGCACAGGGTCAGCGCTTCGGCCTGCATCCCCTGCTCAATCTCTTTGCGTGTCTGGTTCAGCGCGTCCAGCTCGTTGGCCAGCACGCGCGCTTCACCGATGTTGTCGCACAGCAGCAGCGCCACGCCGACGGACATATCGTCCAGCCTTCCGGCTGCGTTAAGACGCGGCCCGAGAGCAAAGCCCAGGTCGCTGGCCGCCAGCTTGAGCGGATCGCGGTTGGCGATCTCCAGCAGCGCCTTGATCCCCGGACGGCACTTGCCCGCCCGAATGCGGCTTAGGCCCTGCCAGGTCAAAATGCGGTTATTGGTATCGAGGGGCACCACATCCGCGACGGTGCCCAGCGCCACCAGATCGAGATATTCGGCCAGGTTCGGTACGGCAATGCCGCGAGAGTCGAACCAGCCCTTATCGCGCAGCAGGGTCCGTAACGCCAGCATCAGATAAAACGCTACGCCCACGCCTGCGAGGGATTTCGATGGGAAATCGCAGTCGCGCAGGTTGGGGTTAATAATCGCTTCCGCAGCCGGCAGCGTTTCACCCGGCAGGTGGTGATCGGTGACCAGCACCGGGATCCCCAGCGCGTGAGCATGATCGACGCCCGCATGGGAGGAGATCCCGTTATCGACGGTCATGATCATCTGTGCGCCACGGGCGTGGGCCTGATCGACCACTTCCGGGCTTAGGCCATAGCCGTCTTCAAAACGGTTCGGCACCAGATACGTGACGTTATCGCAGCCCAGCGCGCGCAGGCTGAGCACGCTCAGCGCGGTGCTGGTTGCGCCGTCGGCGTCGAAATCGCCTACCACCACAATCCGCGTTCCCTCTCGAAGCGCGTTGTAGAGCATTTCGGTAGCTTTTTCGATACCGCTCAGCTGCTGCCAGGGCAGCATCCCTTTCACGCTGCGTTCAAGATCCTCAGCGCGACGCACGCCGCGGCTGGCGTAGAGGCGCTTAAGCAGCGGCGGGAGATCGTCCGGTAAATCAACGGGTTCAACCGCCTCGCGGCGGCGCAATTTTATCGGGGCTTTCACGCGGATTATTTACCACCAAACTGTTTCTGGTGCGCGTCGAGGAACTCTTTCATCTCTTTTGGTCCCTGATAGCCCGGAACAACATAGCCGTTGCTCAGGACAATCGCTGGCGTACCGCTCACGCCAAACTGCACGCCGAGCGCATAGTGGTTAGCGATATCAATGTCGCAGGAGGCCGGCTTAACGTCTTTGCCGTTCATCGCGTCGTCAAACGCTTTGTTGCGGTCTTTCGCACACCAGATAGCCTTCATGTCCTGCTCTGGCTGGCTCTGCACGCCCGCGCGCGGGAAGGCCAGGTAACGCACGGTAATGCCCAGCGCGTTATAGTCTTTCATCTCTTCATGCAGCTTGTGGCAGTAGCCGCAGGTGATGTCGGTGAAGACGGTAATGACGTGTTTTTCCTGCGCCGCTTTATAGACGATCATTTCTTTTTCGAGCGCGTTCAGGTTTTTCATCAGCAGCTGGTTGGTGACGTTTACCGGCTGCGCGCCGCTCACGTCGTACATTGGCCCCTGAATAATGTGTTTGCCGTCTTCGGTGACGTACAGCACGCCGCTGTTGGTGAGTACCGTTTTCATGCCGGCAACCGGTGCAGGCTGAATATCGCTACCGGTGACGCCAAGCTTAGCCAGCGACTGTTTGATGGCGGCGTCGTCCGCATGGGCGAAACCGGTAAATGAAGCTGCCAGCAGGGTGAACAGCGCGAAAGTCTTTTTCATATGTGATCCTGTTACAATTCGTCGGCACTCACGCACGAGGGTGGTGCTGTTGGTGTAGCTGCCGCAGGCGTTCCGTCGCGACATGGGTGTAAATTTGCGTCGTGGAAAGATCGCTGTGGCCCAGCAGCATCTGCACCACGCGTAAATCAGCGCCGTGGTTTAACAGATGCGTCGCGAAGGCGTGACGCAATACGTGCGGCGAAAGCTTTTCACTATCGATACCCGCCAGTGTGGCGTAATGCTTGATGCGATGCCAGAACGTTTGCCGCGTCATCTGCTGGGCGCGCTGGCTCGGAAACAGGACGTCGATAGACGTACCATTGAGCAGCCACGGACGACCATGCTCCAGGTAAGTTTCCAGCCAGTAAACCGCCTCTTCACCCAGCGGAACCAGCCTTTCCTTGTTGCCTTTACCAATGACGCGCACCACGCCCTGACGCAGGCTGATGTCGCTCATCGTCAGGCCAACCAGTTCCGAAACGCGCAAGCCGGTAGCATACAATAGCTCAAGCATGGCTTTATCGCGTAACTCCAGCGGCAGGTCAACAGCCGGTGACTGTAATAATCTCTCAACTTGTGCTTCGCTGAGATCTTTTGGCAGCCGCTGCGGAAGCTTAGGGGAAGCCAGCAGCGCGCTGGGATCGTCTTCGCGAATCTTCTCACGGTAGAGATGCTGGAACAGCCGACGCATGGCGCTAAGCAAACGCGCGGAACTGGTGGCTTTGTAGCCCCCTGCGATACGTTCCCCAAGCAGCGCCTGCAGGTCGTCACGCTGCGCGCTCGCAAGGGATAACCCCCGGTGCGCAAGCCACTCCACCAGCATGGTGAGATCGCGACGGTAGGCGCTGAGGGTATTCTCGGCAAGATTTTTCTCCAGCCACAGCGCGTCGAGAAACTGTTCGATCAGTGCGAGATCCTTTTCCACATCAGCCCCTTTGATTTTGCAGTCAGGCCATTATGCCTGATTGCGACCGGTTTCTGGTACACTACGCGCAAAGTCAAAGCAAGTATTGAGATAGTTACGCGATGAATATTGGTCTGTTCTATGGTTCCAGCACCTGCTACACCGAAATGGCGGCAGAGAAAATTCGCGACATCATTGGCCCGGAACTGGTGACGTTGCATAACCTGAAAGATGACGCGGTCGCGCTGATGGAACAGTACGATGTCCTGATCCTTGGCATCCCAACCTGGGATTTTGGTGAGATACAGGAAGACTGGGAAGCCATCTGGGATCAACTCGATTCACTCAATCTCGACGGCAAAATCATTGCCATGTACGGCATGGGGGATCAGCTGGGCTACGGGGAATGGTTCCTGGACGCGCTCGGCATGCTGCATGACAAGTTGGCGCCGAAAGGAGTGTCGTTTATCGGCTACTGGCCAACCGAAGGTTACGAGTTCACCAGTAAAAAACCGATTATTGCCGACGGCGAACTGTTTGTTGGACTCGCGCTGGATGAAACCAACCAGTACGATCTCAGCGATGAGCGCCTGCAAAGCTGGTGCGAGCAGATTCTGGGCGAAATGGCTGAAAAGTTTAGCTAACGCGCATTACCCCTGCGTCGTCTGTTGCAACAGCATCCGGCGCAGGTCTCGCCACTCGGCAGCATCCATACTGTCAGCCGCCAGCCACAGATGCTGGCAACGCCCGCCGTCCACCTTGCGTAACCGTAACATCATGCCGCAGTTGAGCATCCAGGGCATACCGAGAATATCCCACTCTTTACCCTGCCAGCGCAGGCGGGAATCCATCAGTAATTTAATCTCTCCCTGACGGGCATTAATGCGACGCTGGCTGCGTACGCTGTCAAAAACGACAAACGACAGTAACAGCAGCCACAGCGGCGTATAGCTCAGCGGCCACGGCATCAGTAAAACAAAGGCCGCGACCAGGCCGTGGAGCAATAAAGACATCCACTGCGAGCGCCACGAGACGCGAAGATCAGATTGCCACAGGACCACGTTCCCGATTCCGTGTTTGAATTAATTGCACCATCCGTTGCAACTCGGTGTCGGCGGGTTTGCCGTGGTTCATCAGCCAGTTGAATAAATCCGGATCGTCAGACTCAAGCAGGCGAACAAACAGACGCTTATCATCATCGCTTAAGCTGTCATACTCATATTCGAAGAAAGGCATGATGGAAATATCAAGTTCACGCATGCCGCGACGGCACGCCCAGTGAATACGGGCCTTGTTGTTAATATCCATGTTCAGTTTCCTGCATTACGTTTGGCACAGTCGGGACCCCGTTCAGTGTTCTTTATTTCTCTACGGGGACACCAGCTAGTGTAACGTGTTTTTGACCGTTTCATTACTGGAATATTGCGATCGCCGAGCAGGCTTCCAGAATAATCCCTACAAAGACAGCGGATTACATTATTTTGCGTAGCGCTACGCATAACTGGTTTAGGGCACAAATGGTCTGTTGAAAGCGCTTGCATTGCCTGCAGGCTCTTTTACCATTAGGCATTATCAAAGCGTTAAGCAATTCAGGATATCGTTATGGCATTTACACCATTTTCTCCTCGCCAGCCCGCCGCCTCTGCGCGTCTGCCGCTGACGCTTATTTCTCTTGATGACTGGGCGCTGGCAACGCTCACCGGTGCCGACGCCGAAAAATATCTGCAGGGCCAGGTGACCGCCGACGTCAGCCAGATGACCGAACACCAGCACCTGCTGGCAGCGCATTGCGATCCAAAAGGCAAAATGTGGAGCAACCTGCGACTCTTCCGCCGTCAGGACGGCTTTGCCTTTATTGAGCGCCGCAGCCTGCAAGAGGCCCAGCTCAAAGAGCTGAAGAAGTACGCGGTCTTCTCCAAAGTCACTATCGCCCCGGACGACGAACATGTCCTGCTGGGAGTGGCCGGTTTTCAGGCGCGTGCGGCGCTGAAAAATCTCTTCAGCGAACTGCCGGATGCAGAAAAGCAGGTGGTCAGCGAAGGCGCGACCTCCATCCTGTGGTTTGAACACCCTGCGGAGCGTTTCCTGTTAGTCACGGATGCGGCAACGGCCGAACGCGTGACAGAAGCGCTGCGCGGCGAAGCGCAGCTCAACAACAGTCAGCAGTGGCTGGCGCTGAATATCGAAGCGGGTCTGCCGGTGATTGACGCCGCAAACAGCGCGCAGTTCATTCCTCAGGCAACGAACCTGCAGGCGCTGGGGGGTATCAGCTTTAAAAAGGGCTGTTATACCGGCCAGGAGATGGTGGCGCGTGCAAAATTCCGCGGAGCTAACAAACGAGCGCTGTGGACGCTGGCGGGCCATGCCAGCCGTGTACCTGAAGCGGGTGAAGACTTAGAGCTGAAGATGGGTGATAACTGGCGCCGCACCGGCACCGTGTTAGCCGCCGTACAGCTCGATGATGGACGTCTTTTGGTACAGGCCGTCATGAACAACGACATGGAAGCCGACAGCGTGTTCCGCGTGCGTGACGATGCGAACACGCTGAGCATCGAGCCGTTGCCATATTCGTTAGAAGAGTAATCGTATCCAGGTGCCATCCCTCTCCCTGTGGGAGAGGGCCGGGGTGAGGGCAACCGCCCGCACGATGGAAAAAACTACACCTGCCCCACGTACAAATAGATCGCCAAAAAGTGGCATACGCTGCCGCCCAGCACAAAGCCGTGCCAGATGGCATGGTTGTACGGGATGCGCTTGCAGACGTAGAAAATCACGCCGAGCGAGTACACCACGCCGCCTAAGGCCAGAAGCGTTACGCCTCCTACCGACAGTTTGACCGCCAGTTGATACACCACAATCAGCGACAGCCAGCCCATTGTCAGATAGGTGACCAGTGACAGCACCTTAAACCGGTGCGCGATGGTCAGCTTAAACAGGATCCCCAGCAGTGCCAGGCTCCAGATAACAATCATCAGGCCACGCGACAGCGGTGAGTTAAGCCCCACCAGCAAAAACGGTGTGTAAGTGCCTGCAATCAGAAGATAGATAGCACAGTGGTCAAATTTCTTGAGCCACATCTTGGCCCGCTGATGCGGGATCGCGTGATACAGCGTCGACGCCAGGAACAGCAGGATCATACTCCCGCCATACAGGCTGTAGCTGGTAATGGCCATCGCGCTGGCATTGGCGTCCACCGCCTGCACCAGCAATAACACTAAACCGACAATCCCAAACACCAGGCCAATGCCGTGGCTGATGCTGTTGGCTACTTCCTCAGCCAGCGAATATCCCTGTGCGATTAATGGTCTGCTCACCATACAAAACTCCGGGAAAACAAAAGATGATTATTCATCGCATAACTATGCTAACTGAGAATGATTCCAGTGAACACCTGTTAGCTAAAATAAAGTTAAACATAACGTTTCTAAATTACAATCAGACAGTTACACTTTAATTTCAGCGAACGTGCGTTTCGATTTCAATTATAAACATTTAAAATCAATTACATAAAACTGGTTCTGCCTGGGGTAGATCTCTGCGATCACGCTTTTCAATTCATCCAGGGTCATGTTCTCCTGTTCAGCATGTTTTTGCGTCAATGTGTCGAACGTAACGGTTGACGTTCCTGTTACTTCAATGGTGCAAAAATAACCATCATCCTCATAACGCCCCACCCGCAGGATATCGCCGGTTTTGAAATGGGATTCACTTTTATCCCGGATAGTGATGGTTTTACGCCCGGCCAGGATGTCGTCCTGAAAGCGCTGAAAAAAAGTGATGTCGTTTGGCTGCATGTTATTATTCCCTGAAGAAAAGTCTGATGAGTGAGTGTAGCCATTGTGAGCATGTTCTCCCATTCCGCCATTGCCAGTCTCAATAACCTGGAGATGATGGTCTACAACTATGTCATAAAAAATCGTGACAAAGTGATGTACATGACCATCCGCGAGCTGGCGGATGCGGCAGACGTCTCAACCACGACTATCCTGCGCTTTTGCCGCAAGCTTAACTGCGAAGGGTATTCTGAATTTCGGGTGCGCTTTAAGCTTTATCTTGAACAGAACGAGCCCCAGCAGGCGAATTTCGGTGCCAGCGAAATTATCAGCTTTTTTAAAAGCGTGAATAATGAAGAGTTCGATGCGTTATTAGATAAGGCGGTTGATATTATTTTATCGTCAGAGCGAATTATATTTGTCGGTGCCGGAACATCGGGTTCGCTGGCAAAATATGGCGCACGCTTCTTTTCTAATATCGGGAAATTCAGTAACCATATTGATGACCCTTATTTCCCGGTCACCAATGATATGGCGAAAAATGCTCTGGCGATTGTGCTCTCCGTCTCGGGCGAGACCGAGGAGATCCTGCGCTTCGCCAGCCAGTTCAGCCTGCATCACTGCAAGGTGCTCTCTATTACCAGCCACGAGCACTCGCGTCTCGCAAAACTGGCGGACTTTAATCTATCCTGGCATGTTCCTCAGACGCGTATTGCAGGCGTCTATGACATCACCACGCAAATTCCCGTCATTTATATTCTGGAATCTCTCGGACGTAAACTGGCGAAGAAACTCACAGAATAAAACACCCTGTTTTTTTGGTGTAACAAATCACATTTACTGGGAATTGTTATATCGTGACATTCAATTTCGCTTTGCTAGACTCGATGCCAATAAGCCATTTATTGAGAAGAGCAGCGATGAAAAAATTGACCTTACCAAAAGATTTTTTATGGGGCGGCGCGGTTGCCGCTCACCAGGTTGAAGGCGGCTGGAACAAAGGCGGCAAAGGGCCAAGCATTTGTGACGTATTGACCGGCGGCGCGCACGGCGTGCCGCGCGAAATCACGCAGGAAGTAGTGCCGGGTAAATACTACCCAAACCACGAGGCCATCGACTTCCACGGCCACTATAAAGAAGACATCAAGCTGTTTGCCGAGATGGGTTTCAAGTGCTTCCGCACCTCTATCGCCTGGACGCGCATCTTCCCGAAAGGTGACGAAACGCAGCCAAACGAAGAGGGGCTGAAGTTCTACGACGACATGTTCGACGAGCTGCTGAAATACAACATCGAACCGGTGATCACCCTCTCCCACTTCGAAATGCCGCTGCACCTGGTACAGGAGTACGGCAGCTGGACCAACCGTAAAGTGGTCGATTTCTTCGTGCGCTTCGCGGAAGTGGTTTTTGAGCGCTACAAAAACAAGGTCAAATACTGGATGACCTTCAACGAAATCAATAACCAGCGTAACTGGCGCGCGCCGCTGTTCGGTTACTGCTGCTCGGGCGTGGTCTATACCGAACATGACAATCCGGAAGAGACCATGTACCAGGTCCTGCACCACCAGTTTGTGGCCAGCGCCCTGGCTGTGAAAGCCGCGCGCCGCATCAACCCTGAGATGAAAGTCGGCTGCATGCTGGCCATGGTGGCGCTCTATCCGTTCTCCTGCAAACCGGAAGACGTGATGTTCGCCCAGGAATCCATGCGCGAGCGCTATGTCTTTACCGACGTCCAGCTGCGTGGTTACTACCCGTCCTACGTGCTGAACGAGTGGGAGCGCCGCGGCTTCTCCATCAAAATGGAGGCAGGCGACGAGCAGATCCTGCGTGAAGGTACCTGCGACTACTTAGGTTTCAGCTACTACATGACCAACGCGGTGAAAGCGGAAGGCGGTACCGGCGATGCGATTTCCGGCTTCGAAGGCAGCGTGCCAAACCCGCACGTGAAGGCATCCGACTGGGGCTGGCAGATCGATCCGGTAGGCCTGCGCTATTCCCTGTGCGAACTGTATGAACGTTATCAGAAACCGCTGTTTATCGTGGAAAACGGGTTCGGCGCCTACGATAAGGTGGAAGAAGACGGCAGCATCAACGACGACTATCGCATCGACTACCTGCGTGCCCACGTGGAAGAGATGATCAAAGCCGTGACGCACGACGGCGTGGATCTGATGGGCTATACGCCATGGGGCTGCATCGACTGCGTGTCGTTCACCACCGGCCAGTACAGCAAGCGCTACGGCTTTATCTACGTGAACAAGCACGACGACGGCACGGGCGACATGTCGCGTTCACGCAAGAAGAGCTTTAACTGGTATAAGGAAGTGATTGCCAGCAACGGCGAGAAACTTTAACGCCGTAACGCCGGGCGGCGCTACGCTTGATCCCCTCTCCCTTTGGGAGAGGGTTAGGGTGAGGGGTTTACTTCCCGCCCGCCAACTCAATAAAACTGCCCGTTACGTACGACGCCTTCTCGCTCAGCAGCCAGACAATCGCCTGCGCCACCTCTTCCGGCTGGCCGCCGCGCTGCATCGGCAGCAACGATTTCACGCGATCCACTCGCCCCGGCTCTCCGCCGGACGCATGAATATCGGTATAAATTAGACCCGGACGCACGCAGTTGACGCGAATGCCCTGCGCCGCCACTTCCAGCGATAGCCCGGTTGTCAGCGAATCGACCGCCCCCTTGGACGCGGCATAATCCACATATTCACCCGGCGCGCCCAGGCGCGACGCGGCGGAAGAGACGTTCACTATCGCCCCACCCTTGCCGCCATGCCTGAAGGACATGCGTTTTACCGCTTCCCGGCAGCAGAGAAAGTAGCCCGTGACGTTGGTCGCCAGGACGCGGTTAATGCGCTCAGCGGAAAGGTTCTCGATAGTGGATTGCTCAAACAGAATGCCCGCATTATTGACCAGCGCACGAAGCGGCTCGCCTTCACGATCGAGGCTGTCAAACATCGCCAGCACCTGGGCTTCATCACTGATATCCGCGCGGACGGCAAAGGCTTTACCGCCCGCTTCAACGATCTGGTTGATCACGTCCGTCGCGGCTTTAATGTTGTGGTGATAGTTCACCGCCACGGTGTAGCCTTCGCGCGCCAGCTGCAGCGCGGTGGCTTTCCCAATGCCCCGGCTGGCGCCGGTGACCAGTGCTATTGCCATTTTCTTCTCCCAATAAAAAAGCCGGGTGGCGGCTTCGCCTTACCCGGCCTTTATGACTACACCAATAATATTACTGGTATTCGCTCATCGGCACGCAGGAGCAGAACAGGTTACGGTCGCCGTACACGTCATCAAGACGCTTCACGGTCGGCCAGTATTTGTTTGCCACGCCTGCAGGGAAGACGGCCAGCTCGCGGGAATAACCGTGGTTCCACTCTGCCACCATTTCGTGCTGGGTGTGCGGGGCGTTAACCAGCGGGTTATCTTCCAGCGTCCACTCGCCGTCCTGCACGCGATCGATCTCCATGCGGATGGCCAGCATCGCGTCGATAAAGCGGTCCAGCTCGGCTTTGCTTTCAGATTCCGTTGGCTCCACCATCAGCGTACCCGCAACCGGGAACGACATGGTTGGCGCGTGGAAGCCGTAGTCAATCAAGCGCTTGGCGATATCCAGCTCGCTGATGCCCGTCGCTTCTTTCAGAGGACGAATATCGAGGATGCACTCGTGCGCCACGCGACCGTCGCGGCCGGTATAGAGCACCGGGAAGGCAGACTTCAGACGAGTCGCAATATAGTTGGCGTTCAGGATCGCCACCTGGCTCGCCTGCTTCAGCCCTTCCGCGCCCATCATGCGGATGTACATCCAGCTGATTGGCAGGATAGAGGCGCTACCGAACGGTGCCGCAGAGACCGCGCCCTGACGGGTCAGCATGCCTTCAATCTGCACTACGCTGTGGCCCGGTACAAACGGTGCCAGGTGCGCTTTCACGCCGATTGGGCCCATGCCCGGGCCGCCACCGCCGTGCGGGATGCAGAAGGTTTTGTGCAGGTTCAGGTGCGACACGTCCGCGCCGATAAAGCCCGGAGAGGTAATGCCCACCTGAGCGTTCATGTTCGCGCCGTCGAGGTAAACCTGACCGCCGAACTGGTGCACCACTTCGCACACTTCACGGATGGTCTCTTCGTACACGCCGTGGGTAGACGGGTAGGTCACCATGATGCAGGAGAGCTTGTCGCCCGCCTGCTCGGCTTTCGCACGCAGGTCGACCAGATCGATGTTGCCGTTCTTATCGCACGCCACCACCACCACTTCCATGCCCGCCATCTGGGCAGAGGCCGGGTTGGTACCGTGGGCGGAGCTTGGGATCAGGCAGATATCGCGGTGACCTTCGTTGCGGCTTTCGTGATAGTGACGGATCGCCAGCAGACCCGCGTATTCGCCCTGCGCGCCGGAGTTCGGCTGCATGCAGAGCGCGTCATAACCGGTCAATTTCACCAGCCAGTCGGAAAGCTGGTTGATCATCATATGATAACCTTCCGCCTGCTCTGGCGGGCAGAACGGGTGCAGCTCGGAGAATTCAGGCCAGGTGATCGGGATCATCTCCGCCGCGGCGTTCAGCTTCATGGTGCAGGAGCCCAGCGGGATCATCGCCTGGTTCAGCGCCAGATCCTTGCGCTCCAGAGAGTGCATATAGCGCATCATCTCGGTTTCGCTGTGGTAGCGGTTAAACACCGGATGCGTCAGGATCGCATCGTTACGCAGCATGCTTTCCTGAATGGAGCGGCTGTCGAGCGCGACCTCTTTGTCGAGCGCATCAATGTCCAGACCGTGCGCGTCACCCAGCAACACGCTGAACAGGTTCAGGATATCGTCGCGGGTGGTGCTTTCATCCAGCGTAATGCCGACGGCGTTGTGGATGTCGCTGCGCAGGTTGATCTCTGCTGCATTCGCGCGCGCCAGCACGGCCGCTTTGTCCGCCACTTCCACACACAGGGTGTCGAAGTAGTGAGCGTGGCGCAGCTTAAGGCCTTTCTGCTGCAGACCGCAGGCCAGAATATCAGCCAGACGGTGAATGCGGCTGGCAATGCATTTCAGACCAGCCGGGCCGTGGAACACGGCGTACAGGCTGGCGATGTTTGCCAGCAGCACCTGGGAGGTACAGATGTTGGAGTTCGCTTTCTCGCGGCGGATGTGCTGCTCGCGGGTTTGCATCGCCATGCGCAGCGCGGTGTTACCGGCAGCGTCTTTTGAGACGCCGATGATGCGGCCTGGCATAGAGCGTTTGAATTCATCTTTCGCGCCGAAGAACGCCGCGTGCGGGCCGCCGTAGCCCATCGGCACGCCGAAGCGTTGCGCTGAACCGAATACGATATCCGCGCCCTGTTTACCCGGCGCCGTCAGCAGCACCAGCGCCATAAAATCGGCGGCAACGCTGACAACCACTTTGCGGGTTTTCAGCTCGGCAATCAGCGCGCCGTAGTCGTGTACTTCGCCCGTTGTCCCCACCTGCTGCAGCAGCACGCCGAAGACGTCCTGGTGATCCAGCACTTTGTCAGCGTCGTCGACAATCACGTCAAAGCCGAAGGTTTCCGCACGGGTGCGCACCACGTCCAGCGTCTGAGGATGCACGTCCGCCGCCACGAAGAAGCGGTTGGCATTTTTCAGCTTGCTCACGCGTTTTGCCATCGCCATTGCTTCGGCGGCGGCGGTCGCTTCATCCAGCAGCGAGGCGGAGGCGATATCCATACCGGTCAGATCCAGCGTCACCTGCTGGAAGTTCAGCAGCGCTTCCAGACGGCCCTGAGAGACTTCCGGCTGATACGGGGTGTAAGCGGTGTACCAGCCCGGGTTTTCCAGCATGTTGCGCAGGATAACCGGCGGTAACTGCACGTTGGTGTAGCCCATGCCAATGTAAGACTTATAGCGCTTGTTCAGGCCTGCGATAGCCTTCAGCTCCGCCAGCGCGGCGAATTCCGTGGTGGCTTCCCCCACCTGAGGCGGCGTGGCAAGCTGGATGTCTTTTGGCACAATCTGGCCGATAAGTGCGTTTAATGAATCCGCGCCAACTGTCTTCAGCATCTCCTGCTGTTGCTGAGCATCCGGCCCAATGTGACGTTCAATGAAGGCGCCACGGTTTTCAAGCTGGCTTAAAGTCTGTGTCATGAGCGATGGTTCCTGAAACGTGCAGTGAATTTAAGTTCCCTCTCCCTCTGGGAGAGGGTTAGGGTGAGGGGAAGATGGGCACCCTCGCCCCTGCCCTCTCCCGAAAGGAGAGGGGGATAAACGATTACTCGTCTTCTAACAGTGCTTCGTACGCGGTCGCATCCAGCAGCGCGGCAACCTGAGATTCGTCGCTGGCTTTGATCTTGAAGATCCAGCCGCCTTCATAAGGCTCGCTGTTCACCAGCTCTGGCGAATCGCTCAGCGCGTCGTTGACGGCAACGATTTCGCCGCTCACAGGAGCATAGATGTCAGATGCCGCTTTTACGGACTCCGCCACGGCGCAGTCGTCGCCCGCGCTAACGGTCGTGCCCACGTCAGGCAGGTCAACAAACACCATGTCGCCCAGCAGCTCTTGCGCGTGCTCGGTGATCCCTACGGTGTAAGTGCCGTCCGCCTCTTTGCGCAGCCACTCGTGTTCTTTGCTGTATTTCAGTTCTGCTGGCACATTGCTCATTGAAGTTCTCCTGATAAAAATGATTAGGCGACCGGCTTACCGGCGCGAACAAAAATCGGTTTGGTCACGTTGACCGGCATTTCGCGGTTGCGGATTTGCACCACCGCCGTTTCGCCAATGCCCGCCGGCACGCGTGCCAGTGCAATACTGTAGCCCAGCGTCGGGGAGAAGGTACCGCTGGTGATCACGCCTTCGCGAGGATTGCCGTCAGCATCGGTAAAGCGCACCGGCAGTTCACCGCGCAGCACGCCCTTCTCGGTCATCACCAGACCCACCAGCTGTTCAGTACCCTTCTCGCGCTGCATCTCCAGCGCTTCGCGGCCAATAAAGTCACGGTCAGCCGGTTCCCATGCGATGGTCCAGCCCATGTTGGCGGCCAGCGGAGAGACGCCTTCATCCATCTCCTGACCGTAGAGGTTCATCCCCGCTTCCAGACGCAGAGTATCGCGCGCGCCCAGACCCGCAGGCTTCACGCCCGCTTCCACCAGCGCGCGCCAGAAATCAGCGGCCTTCTCGTTCGGCATCGCAATTTCGTAGCCCGCTTCACCGGTGTAGCCGGTGGTGGCGATAAACAGATCGCCCGCCTGCACGCCGAAGAACGGCTTCATGCCTTCGGTTGCTTTGCGCTGCTCGTCGTTAAACAGAGACGCGGCTTTCGCCTGCGCGTTCGGCCCCTGCACGGCGATCAGCGACAGATCGTCACGGACGGTGATGTCGATGGCATAAGGTTCGGCGTGTTGGGTGATCCAGGAGAGGTCTTTTTCGCGGGTGGCGGAGTTGACAACGAGGCGGAAGAAATCTTCAGTGAAGTAGTAGACGATAAGGTCATCAATCACGCCGCCCGAGGCGTTCAGCATGCCGGTATAGAGCGCTTTACCCGGCGTTTTCAGTTTGGCGACGTCGTTTGCCAGCAGATAACGCAAAAACTCCCGGGTGCGGCTACCGCGCAGATCGACAATCGTCATGTGGGACACGTCGAACATACCGGCATCGGTGCGCACCGCGTGGTGCTCATCAATCTGCGAGCCGTAGTGCAGCGGCATCATCCAGCCATGGAAGTCCACCATGCGGGCGCCGCATAACACGTGTTGTTCGTACAAAGGAGTCTGTTGAGCCATCTTGTCCTCGTTGAAAAATTCACCGTGAAACCCGGTATCGGCCCCGTCACCTGGCGCCGACGCAAACGTTCTCTTTTACCCGAACTTACCACCGAAACCGGCGGTTAACCATAAGGTAAAACGGGTCATCACATTAGCTTATGACCAAAAAACGCTAAAAAGCCTACAGAGTTATTCACTGGAAAAATGCGATTAACCCCGCACAAAATTAACAATGATCTAACAGGATTTAGCACATGGTGATATTTCATGCGGAAAAACGGGCCGAATTTCCGTAACATAAAATCCCGTAGATTAGATTTTCTAATGCGAAAAATGACGTGAAATTAGAATATTTCAAACGAGGGAATTTCCCCGGCGCAGAGGCCGGGAAAATAAAGTGTGACAGGGGTCTAAATTAACGTAGCCAGTCCGGCAGGTCGTTAAGACCCATCGCCTGACGGAGGAGTTGAGGTTTGACGCCAGGAAGCGTATCGGCCAGTTTAAGACCAATATCGCGCAGCAATTTTTTCGCCGGATTTGCGCCGGCAAACAGCTCGCGGAAGCCCTGCATGCCCGCCAGCATCATCGCCGCACTGTGCTTACGGCTGCGCTCGTAGCGACGCAGGTAGAGATGCTGGCCGATATCTTTGCCTTCGCGGTGCAGGCGACGCAGTTCCTCAACCAGCTCCGCCGCGTCCATAAAGCCAAGGTTAACGCCCTGCCCGGCCAGCGGATGAATGGTATGCGCCGCATCCCCCACCAGCGCCAGACGGTGCGCGGCAAACTGACGCGCGTAGCGGCCGGTTAACGGGAACACCTGCCGCTCGCTTTCAAGGGTGCACAAGCCAAGGCGGTTATCAAACGCCATGCACAGCGCCTGGTTAAAGGCATCCGGCGTCGCCTCCTCCATCAGCTGGGCTTTTTCAGGCACCAGGGACCAGACAATCGAGCACAGGTGCGGATCGGCAAGCGGCAGGAACGCCAGAATGCCGTCGTTGTGGAAAATCTGCCGCGCCACGCCGCCGTGCGGCTCCTCGGTACGGATCGTGGCAACCAGAGCGTGATGACGATAGTCCCAAAAGGTCAGCGGGATATCGGCTTTATTCCGCAGCCAGGAGTTCGCACCGTCAGCACCGACCACCAGACGCGCGGTCAGCATGTCGCCGCTCTGTAAGGTGATAAACGCCTCGTTTTCACCCCACGCCACCTGCTGGATCTGCGCAGGCGCAATCAGCGTCACGTCGCTGCACTGCTGCGCTTTCTGCCACAGCGCGTGGTGGATCACCGCGTTTTCGACGATATGACCCAGATGGCTGTAGCCCATGCTTTCATCATCAAAAGCAATATGACCAAAGCTGTCTTTATCCCACACTTCCATGCCGTGGTAGCAGCTGGCGCGCTGCGCCACAATATCTGCCCAGACGCCAAGGTGCGTCAGCAATTTCTCGCTGGCGGCATTGATCGCCGAGACGCGGAGTTCCGGCGGGGCATCTGGCGCAACGGGCTGAGGCTGCTTTTGCTCCAGCACCGCCACGCGCAGGCCGCTGCCCTGTAAACCACAGGCCAGAGCCAGTCCGACCATACCGCCGCCAACGATGGCAACATCAACATTTTGCACGGTGATAACTCCTTAACGCGCGACCCAACCAAGAGTCCGCTGCGCCAGCACGTCACGTGCCGGAATGAATAATTCCATCGCCATCAGCCCGAGGTTGCGGCCTGCAACCAGCGGCGCCCAGCGATTGGCAAAGAGATGGACTAAGCCGTCGGTGACGCCAATCGTCGCCTCTTTATCCACCTGGCGGCGCTTCTGGTAATGGCTGAGCACCGGGTATGCGCCACAGTCTTTTTGCTCACCCCATGCCTGAGCAAGGGTTTCCGCCAGGCTCATGACATCACGCAGGCCAAGGTTGAACCCCTGCCCAGCGATGGGGTGCAGCGTCTGCGCGGCATTACCGACAAGCGCCAGACGATGGGAGATGGACTGAGACGCTGTCGTCAGGGAAAGCGGGTAGACCGCCCGCTGGCCAGCATGGGTAATACGCCCCAGCCGCCAGCCAAAGGCTTTTTGCAGCTCGGTACAAAAACGTTCATCGGACCAGGCTTTAACCTCTTCAGCCTTATCCTGCGGATGACACCAGACAAGCGAACAGCGCCCGTCCGACATCGGCAGCATCGCCAGCGGGCCATGCTGCGTAAAGCGTTCAAACGCCCTGCCGTGGTGTTCTGCTGCGGTAGAGACGTTCGCAATGACCGCAACCTGCCCGTAGGGCTGCTGACGCCACTCGACGCCACACTGCGTGCCGAGCGCCGAACGCGAGCCGTCCGCGGCGACCAGAAGCTGGCCTTCAAGCACGGTGCCGTTTTCCAGCGTCACGCTGACCGACGCCTCACTGCGGCTCACGCCGGCCACGCGCGCCGGACAATGCAGCGTGACGCCCGGCGCATCCTGGAGCAGACGGAACAGACGCAATCCGACGTCGTGGAGTTCAACAACCTGACCCAGCGCGTCAATGCGGTAATCCTGCGCGTCCAGCGTGACAAAGCCAGCATGGCCGCGATCGCTTACGTGAACGGTTTTAATTGCCGTCGCGCAATCGGCGATGGCCTGCCAGATGCCAATGCGGGACAGCTGCTGGCAGGTGCCCTGCGCCAGGGCAATCGCGCGGGAATCAAAACCGGGATGATTTTTCGCCTGCGGTGCGATAGCTTCAACCAGGTGCACCGGAAGCTGCCCCTTCGTCAAATGCGAAATGGCCAGCGCCAGCGTGGCCCCGGTCATGCCGCCGCCAACGATAATCACGCTCATGCGCGTGCCGCTGCCATCAGCGCCTCGATATCGTCAGCGTTTTTCACGACGCTCGCGGTCAGGTTTTCGTTACCGGTTTCGGTGATCACGATGTCGTCTTCGATGCGAATGCCAATTCCGCGGTACTCTTCAGGCACGTCGGCATCCGGTGCGATATACAGGCCTGGCTCCACGGTTAACACCATGCCCGGCTCCAGCACGCGCGAACGGTCGGTGCCGTACGCGCCAACGTCATGCACATCCAGCCCCAGCCAGTGGCTTAGGCCGTGCATGAAATACGGTCGATGCGCATTTTCAGCGATCAGGATATCGACCTCCCCTTTCAGGATCCCGAGCCTGACCAGACCGGTAATCATGATGCGCACCACTTCGCCGGTCACTTCCTGCATGGAGGTACCGGGACGATACAGCCTGAGCGCCGTCTCAAGCGATTCCAGGACAATGTCATAAATGGCGCGCTGTGCCGGTGAGAATTTACCGTTCACCGGGAAGGTACGGGTGATGTCCCCCGCGTAGCCCTGGTATTCGCAACCGGCGTCAATCAGGACCAGATCGCCGTCGCGCAGCGCGCTTTCGTTTTCGGTGTAGTGCAGAATGCAGCCGTTTTCTCCGCCGCCAACAATGGTGTTGTAGGAGGGATAACGCGCGCCGTGGCGGTTAAATTCGTGATGCATTTCGCCTTCCAGCTGGTATTCGAACATCCCGGGACGGCACTTTTCCATGGCGCGGGTGTGCGCCAGGGCGCTGATTTCGCCCGCACGACGCATCAAATTCAGCTCTTCTTCAGACTTGAACAGGCGCATTTCATGCACCACCGGACGCCAGTCCGTCAGCGTGGCCGGCGCGGACAGGTTCTGCCGCGAGCCTTTGCGCAGCTTATCCAGCGCGGTGAAAACAATCTCATCGGCGTAGGCATATTCACCCTGCGCGTGATAGAGCACGTCGAGGCCGTTAAGCAGCTGATAGAGCTGCTGGTTGATTTCGCTAAACGCCAGCGCGCGGTCAACGCCCAGCTTCGCCGGTGCGGCCTCCTGGCCTAAGCGGCGACCAAACCAGATTTCGGCCGTCAGATCGCGCACGCGGTTGAAAATCACGCTGTGGTTGTGGGTGTCATTGCTCTTAATCAGCACCAGCACCGCTTCCGGCTCGTTAAAGCCGGTGAAGTACCAGAAATCGCTGCTCTGGCGATAGGGGTATTCGCTGTCGGCGCTGCGCGTGACTTCGGGCGCAGCAAAAATCAGCGCGGCGCTGCCCGGCTGCATTGTTGCCAGCAGCGCCTGACGGCGGCGGGAATACTCTTGACTCGAGATAACCATGACACCCTCCTGTGCGTTATTTTTCTTAATGTAAGGTTGGCTTGCGGACTTCCGGCGCGGTCGGCTGAGAGCGCGTGAAGTTATCGTGGCACAGCAGTGCCGCCACGCGCACGTACTCGATAATCTCTTCAAGAGACATTTCCAGCTCTTCCTGGTCTTCGTCTTCATCGTAGCCGAGCTGGGCGATGTTACGCAGGTCGTCGATCGCTTCACCCGCTTCGCCGGTCACTTTATCCAGTTTAGGCTGCGTCACGCCGAGCCCCAGCAGATAGTGGTTTACCCAGCCGGCCAGCGCATCGGCGCGATCGAACACGCTGACGTCGTCGCCTTCAGGCAGATAAAGCTGAAAAAGGAAGCCATCGTCTTCCAGCGAATCGCTGGTTGCGGCGTGCATTTTACGCAGCGCTTCCGCCAGCTCGTGACCAAACGCCAGCCCTTCGTTCGTGAGGTCGTGGATCAGCGGCTGCCATGAGCTGTCGCTGTTTCCGCCGCACAGCATGCCACTGATCAGACCGTGCATTTCGGCAGGGGTTAAACCGATTCCCTGCTGGTTCAGTAACTGGTTTAAATCCTTGTAACCAGGCATTTCGTTCTGTATAGACATGAGCATTCGTCATCAAAGGGGGGAAGTTTCATGATATGCTACCACTTTGGACCCTGGTGATACCAGAAAAGGGCTTGTATCTTCACATCAGGGTAGCTATAGTGTCGCCCCTTCGCAGCCCCCGGGGCAGTAAGCGAAGGCAGCGCAGTCAATCAGCAGGAAGGTGGCATGTCTGCACAACCCGTCGATCTCCAGATTTTTGGCCGTTCACTGCGAGTGAATTGTCCGCCTGAACAAAGGGATGCTTTGAATCAGGCAGCGGACGATTTGAATCAGCGGTTGCAAGATCTAAAAGAACGCACTAGAGTCACAAATACTGAGCAGCTGGTTTTCATCGCCGCGTTGAACATCAGCTATGAACTGACTCAGGAAAAAGCAAAGACCCGCGACTACGCGGCAAGCATGGAGCAGCGCATTAAAATGCTCCAGCAGACCATAGAACAGGCATTGCTTGATCAAGGTCGCAATCCCGAAAGACCGGGACCAAAGTTTGAATAACACTTCTCAGTTGACTATGGTAGAGTAACTGTGAAGACAAAATTTCTCTGAGATGTTCGCAAGCGGGCCAGTCCCCTGAGCCGATATTTCATACCACAAGAATGTGGCGCTCCATGGTTGGTGAGCATGCTCGGTCCGTCCGAGAAGCCTTAAAACTATGACGACACATTCACCTTGAACCAAGGGTTCAAGGGTTACAGCCTGCGGCGGCATCTCGGAGATTCCCTCTCTTTTCTTCTACCGACTACCATGACCCAATTCCCTGAAGTTTCTGCTTCACGCCAGGACATCCGTCAGTTAATTCGTCAGCGCCGCCGTGCGTTAACCGCCGATCAGCAAGCGCATTTTGCCCAGCAGGCCGCCGCCCGTATGATGGCGTATCCCCCTGTCGTGATGGCGCACACCGTTGCGCTATTTCTGTCATTTGATGGAGAGCTGGATACCCAACCGCTGATAGAACAGCTCTGGCGCGCCGGGAAGAAGGTCTATCTGCCGGTGCTGCACCCGTTCAGCGAAGGTAATTTGCTGTTTCTGCACTACCATCCGCACAGCGAACTGGTGGTAAATCGCCTGAAAATCACCGAACCGAAACTCGACGTGCGCGACGTGCTCCCGCTGTCACAGCTGGATGTGCTGATCACGCCGCTGGTGGCGTTTGATGAACAGGGCCAGCGTTTAGGGATGGGCGGCGGTTTTTACGACCGGACGCTGCAAAACTGGCAGCAGTACGGGTTGCAGCCGGTGGGTTATGCGCATGATTGTCAGGGCGTGGAGGCGTTGCCGGTGGAGAAGTGGGATGTGCCGTTGCCGGCGGTAGTGACGCCATCGAAGTTGTGGGAGTGGTGAAACAGGCGTGCGGCCTGATGCCCTCACCCCAGCCCTTTCCCACAGGGAGAGGGTGAAAACATAAAAAACGGTAACTATCGTTACCGTTTTGCATTTATCTCGCACCATCAGTACAGCAGACGCGCGCGAATCGTCCCCTGAATCGCCTTCATGCTCTGCAGCGCTTTCTCAGCAACATCGTCATCCGCTTCGATATCAATGACCACGTAGCCCATCTGCGAGTTCGTTTGCAGATACTGTGCGGCAATGTTGACGCCCTGCTCGGCAAAGATCTGGTTGATCGCGGTCAGCACGCCAGGACGGTTTTCGTGGATGTGCAGCAGACGACGACCACCGTGCAGCGGCAGAGACACTTCCGGGAAGTTCACGGCAGAGAGCGTAGAACCGTTGTCGGAATATTTGCTCAGCTTACCCGCCACTTCCAGACCGATATTCTCCTGCGCTTCCTGGGTAGAGCCGCCGATGTGCGGCGTCAGGATCACGTTGTCGAATTCGCACAGCGGAGAGGTAAACGGATCGCTGTTGGTCGCTGGTTCCGTCGGGAAGACGTCGATGGCCGCGCCCGCCAGGTGCTTACGCTTCAGCGCATCCGCCAGGGCCGGGATATCGACAACCGTGCCGCGCGCGGCGTTGATCAGCAGTGAGCCCGGCTTCATCAGCGCCAGCTCTTCCGCGCCCATCATGTTCTTGGTGGACGCATTTTCCGGCACGTGCAGGCTCACCACGTCGCTCATGTTCAGCAGGTCAGAAAGGTGTTGAACCTGGGTCGCATTGCCCAGCGGCAGCTTGCTTTCGATATCGTAGAAGAACACGTGCATACCCAGGGATTCCGCCAGAATACCGAGCTGCGTACCGATGTGGCCGTAGCCGATAATCCCCAGTTTTTTACCACGCGCTTCATATGAGCCGGACGCCAGTTTGTTCCACACGCCGCGGTGCGCCTTGGCGTTCGCTTCAGGAATGCCGCGCAGCAGCAGCAGCAGTTCGCCAATCACCAGCTCCGCCACGGAACGGGTGTTGGAGAACGGGGCGTTGAAGACGGGAATACCGCGTTTGGCGGCAGCATTCAGGTCGACCTGGTTGGTACCGATGCAGAAGCAGCCGATAGCCACCAGCTTTTCCGCCGCGGCAATAACCTCTTCAGTCAGGTGAGTACGGGATCGCAGGCCAATGAAGTGGGCATCACGGATGGACGCTTTCAGCTCTTCGGTATCGAGCGCGCCTTTGTGAAATTCGATGTTGGTGTAACCTGCCGCACGAAGGCTATCGATTGCTTTTTGATGCACGCCCTCGACCAGCAGGAATTTAATCTTGTCTTTCTCCAGTGATACCTTTGCCATTTACCCGACCCTGTTTTTGTCTGAACTGATGTTGTGCTGGATATGAATCCGCTGTAGCCAACATATCAAAAAAAACTATTGCAGCAATATGAACGTTTGCGTCGGCACTCTGAAGAAAAGTCATACAGAGCAAAATGTCAGAGGAAAATGCTATGGAAATTTACAAACGCGGCAGGATCGGCAAATGAGGCGTAAAAACGTGACACAAGTCACCGAATTTAGCTTTTCAAAAATTTTTTAGCGGGGGGAGGACTCCCCCCGTCAGATCATTTTACGATGGTTTTCACGCCGTCAGCGGTGCCGATCAGCGCCACATCCGCGCCACGGTTGGCGAATAGCCCTACGGTCACTACGCCTGGGATAGCGTTGATGGCATTTTCCAGCGCAATCGCGTCAAGAATTTCCAGACCGTGAACGTCGAGGATCACGTTACCGTTATCGGTGACTACGCCCTGACGGTATTCCGGACGACCGCCCAGCTTCACCAGCTGACGGGCAACCGCGCTACGCGCCATTGGGATCACTTCGACCGGCAGTGGGAAATTACCCAGAATGTCGACCTGCTTGGAGGCATCCGCGATGCAGATGAACTTGTCCGCAACGGAGGCGATGATCTTCTCGCGCGTCAGCGCCGCGCCGCCGCCTTTGATCATCTGCATGTGGCCGTTGATTTCATCCGCACCATCAACGTAAATCCCCAGACGATCCACTTCGTTGAGATCGAAAACGGTAATGCCGAGGCTTTTCAGCTTTTCCGTGGAAGCATCAGAGCTGGAAACCGCGCCCTCGATTTGCCCCTTCATCGTGCCCAGCGCATCGATAAAGTGTGCCGCGGTTGATCCCGTACCGACACCAACAATGGTACCCGGCTGCACGTACTGGAGAGCGGCCCATCCTACTGCTTTTTTCAGTTCATCCTGCGTCATGATCGTTTTGCCTGTGGTGTGAAAACTCAGGGCGCATTATAGAACACGTCGAATGGAATTCGTCTGCCACGAAGGGAAAATTGTGTCATAGTGCAGAATAAGCAAAATTAAGGAGCCAGCCAGAGCAATGAAACGTCCGGACTACAGAACACTACAGGCACTTGATGCAGTTATTCGTGAACGCGGTTTTGAGCGCGCGGCGCAAAAGCTTTGCATCACCCAGTCCGCCGTATCACAGCGTATCAAACAGCTTGAAAACATGTTCGGCCAGCCGCTGCTGGTGCGTACCGTGCCGCCACGTCCAACCGAGCAAGGGCAAAAGCTTCTCGCCCTGCTGCGCCAGGTTGAACTGCTGGAAGACGAGTGGCTGGGTGACGAACAAACGGGCTCTACGCCGCTGCTGCTCTCTCTGGCGGTCAACGCCGACAGCCTGGCAACCTGGCTGCTGCCGGCCCTTGCGCCGGTATTAGCGGACTCCCCTATCCGCCTGAATCTCCAGGTGGAAGATGAAACCCGTACCCAGGAACGCCTGCGTCGCGGTGAAGTGGTTGGGGCGGTCAGTATTCAGCCTCAGGCGCTGCCAAGCTGTCTTGTCGATCAGCTGGGCGCGCTGGACTACCTGTTTGTGGGTTCAAAAGCCTTTGCCGAGCGCTACTTCCCGAACGGCGTCACCCGCGCCGCGCTGCTGAAAGCCCCTGCCGTGGCGTTCGACCATCTGGACGATATGCATCAGGCGTTCCTGCAGCAAAACTTCGATCTGCCGCCGGGCAGCGTGCCGTGCCATATCGTCAACTCGTCTGAAGCCTTTGTGCAGCTTGCGCGTCAGGGCACCACCTGCTGCATGATCCCGCATCTGCAGATTGAGAAAGAGTTGAAAAGCGGTGAGCTGATTGACCTCACGCCGGGGCTATATCAGCGCCGGATGCTCTACTGGCACCGGTTTGCGCCAGAAAGCCGCATGATGCGCAACGTCACCGACGCGCTGCTGGCCTACGGGCACAAGGTGTTGAGACAGGATTAATCGATTGAATTCCCTCTCCCTGCGGGAGAGGGTTAGGGTGAGGGCAAATTACTGCGCCTTAGCCGCCTCAGTTTGCTGAGTTTGAGTTGGCTCCAGCTGGAACACCACATCCACCTGATCGTCAAACTGGATGGTTGGCTGCTCGTAAGTTTCCTGAGCAGACACCGGGGCTGCATCAGCCTTCATCATCCGCACCATCGGGCTTGGCTGGTAGTTAGAGACGTGGTAACGCACGCTGTAAACCGGGCCGAGCTTGCTCTTAAAGCCAGAAGCCAGCTGTTCCGCCTGGTGAATGGCATCATCAATCGCCGCTTTACGCGCTTCGTCTTTGTATTTCTCCGGTTGCGCAACGCCCAGCGACACGGAACGAATTTCGTTCAGACCCGCCTTCAGCGCGCCATCCAGCAGCGAGTTAAGCTTATCCAGCTGACGCACGGTCACTTCGACGGTACGCACGGCACGGTAGCCTTTCAGGATGCTTTTACCATTCTGGTAGTCGTAATCGGGTTGAGTACGCAGGTTCGCGGAGTTGATATCTTTTTTACCGACACCGTTCTGCTCGAGGAAAGAGAGGTATTGCGCAACACGATCGTCAGCCTGCTTCTTGGCAGATGCCGCATCTTTCGCAGATACATTGACTTCAATTGCCAGCGTTGCGACATCGGGTACCGCGTCCACGCTTGCGGTGCCTGAAGTGACGATGTGCGGGCCATCCGGCAGTTCACTTGCCTGCACCGACACCGCACCAAAACTTACTAATGCCGCCAGGGCCATCACCTTAAACTTCACTGTTATTCCTCCATGTTGCGAAGAGTGCCCATTAACAGGGCGCATGCCAGCAAGCTTAGCGGGTCTTGTTCAGTTGTCCATAAGACAAGGATTAGTTGAACAATTCCTGAACGTGGTGAATCCCCTCTTTTGCCAGCTGAAAAGCAATAAACCACATCACCAGCCCCACCAGCGTATTAATGATGCGCTGGGCTTTGGCCGTACGCAGACGAGGAGCCAGCCATGCGGCCAGAATGGCGAGACCAAAGAACCAGAGGAAAGAGGCGCTGACCGTTCCCAGCGCAAACCAGCGTTTCGGCTCAACGTCCAGCTGCCCGCCCAGGCTGCCCAGCACCACGAAGGTGTCCAGATAAACATGCGGATTAAGCCAGGTGACCGCCAGCATGGTGACGATAATCTTCCAGCGGCCCTGCTTCATGACTTCCGCGCTCGCCAGTTCGAGGTTGCTGCTCATCGCCGTTTTCAGGGCACCAAAACCGTACCAGAGCAAAAACGCCACGCCGCCCCAGGTGACCAGCGCCAGCAGCCAGGGAGACTGCATGAGCAATGCGCTGCCGCCAAAAATTCCGGCACAGATCAGCAGTAAATCGCTTACCGCGCACAGCAGGGCAATCATCAGATGATACTGGCGGCGAATGCCCTGGTTCATCACAAACGCATTTTGCGGGCCAAGGGGAAGGATCATGGCCGCACCTAAGGCAAGCCCTTGAAAATAATAAGATAACATGACGAAATTCTCACAGTATTGTTCTGGAAGGAGACTATACTGCGCGAATTACATTAGAGGAAATTGATAATATTAATTGGGGATTAGCAGCACTTATAAAAATAAAGCCCGGTGGCGCTAGCGCCTACCGGGCCTGCGGGAGAAGTTATTCGGCTTCTTTGACTTTTTTGACGTTTACGTCCATCTGAGGGTACGGGAAGCTGATGCCGTTGGCATCAAAGTCGCGCTTAATGCGTTCCAGCACGTCCCAGTACACGTTTTGCAGATCGCTGCTTTTGCTCCAGATACGCACCACGAAGTTAATGGAGGAAGCGCCCAGCTCGTTCAGGCGAACCGTCTGCTCTTTATCTTTCAGAATGCGATCGTCTGAAGCAATGATATTACTAATCAGCGACTTCACCTGATCGATGTCGGAGTCGTACGCCACGCTGATAATCAGCTCGTTACGACGCACCGGTTCACGGGAGAAGTTAATGATGTTGCCCGCGATGATTTTCCCGTTCGGCACGACCACGATGCGGCCATCGACGGTACGCATGGTCGTTGAGAAAATCTGCACCTGCAGCACGGTCCCGGCAATGCCGCCAAGGTCAACGTATTCGCCGGAGCGGAACGGACGGAAGGTGACCAGCAGAACGCCAGCCGCCAGGTTTGACAGCGAGCCCTGCAGCGCCAGACCAATAGCCAGACCGGCGGCACCGAGAACGGCAATGACGGAGGCGGTCTGCACGCCCACACGGCCCAGCGCCGCAATCAGCGTAAAGGCGATAATGCCGTAGCGCACCAGCGCGGAGAGGAAGTCAGCCACCGTGGCGTCAATGTTACGGGCCAGCATTACGCGGTTAACCGTGTTCGATACAATGCGCGCCACGATCATACCGACGATGATGATGGCAATCGCCGCGACGATATTGACGGCATAGCTCAGCAACAGCGCCTGGTTGCGCACCAGCCAGTTACCGGCGTTATTGATGCTGTCTACAACATCGAGTTGTTCCATTTATTCTTCCTTTTGTTAAACCAAAACACAAAATCCATCCCCCATGGAGACAGGCAGGTCCGTAAAGGGTAAACAAAAAGCGCAAGTATTGCCAAACAGATCACAAAAACCGGCCTGGCAGAGTATTGAAAAAGCATAAAAAAAGGCCCGCATTTGCGGGCCTTCTGATGCTGTTAGCAGCTCAAATTACAGAACGTCTACCGCGTTCAGTTCTTTGAATGCCTGCTCCAGACGAGTAATCATTGAAGTCTGGGCAGCGCGCAGCCATACGCGTGGATCGTAGTATTTCTTGTTCGGCTGGTCTTCGCCTTTCGGGTTGCCCAGCTGACCCTGCAGGTAAGCTTCGTTGGTTTTGTAGTACTGCAGGATACCGTCCCATGTTGCCCACTGGGTGTCGGTATCGATGTTCATTTTCACTACGCCGTAGCTTACGGAGTCTTTGATTTCCTGAGCAGAAGAACCGGAACCGCCGTGGAAGACGAAGTTCAGGCTGTTGTGCGGCAGGTTGTGTTTCTTGGAAACGTATTCCTGAGAATCACGCAGGATGGTCGGGGTCAGAACCACGTTACCTGGTTTGTAAACGCCGTGTACGTTACCGAAGGACGCTGCGATGGTGAAGCGTGGGCTGATTTTGCTCAGCTCGGTGTAAGCGTAATCAACGTCTTCTGGCTGGGTGTACAGTGCAGAAGCGTCCATGTGGCTGTTGTCCACGCCGTCTTCTTCACCACCGGTGCAACCCAGTTCGATTTCCAGAGTCATGCCCATTTTGGCCATGCGCGCCAGGTATTTGGAGCAGATTTCGATGTTTTCGTGCAGTGACTCTTCAGACAGGTCGATCATGTGAGAAGAGAACAGTGGCTTACCGGTAGCCGCGAAGTGTTTTTCACCCGCGTCCAGCAGACCGTCGATCCACGGCAGCAGTTTCTTCGCGCAGTGGTCAGTGTGCAGGATAACTGGAACACCGTAGTGCTCAGCCATCTGGTGTACGTGGTGCGCACCAGAGATAGCGCCCAGAATTGCAGCACCCTGAGGAATGTCAGTTTTCACGCCTTTACCTGCGATGAACGCAGCGCCGCCGTTAGAGAACTGAACGATAACTGGCGCTTTAACTTTAGCGGCAGTTTCCAGTACGGCGTTGATGGAGTCGGTACCCACGCAGTTAACTGCTGGCAGAGCGAAGTTGTTTTCTTTAGCTACCTGGAACACTTTCTGTACGTCATCACCAGTGATAACGCCAGGTTTTACGAAATCAAAAATTTTAGACATGTTGCTTAGTCCTGTATCTTCGGCCGTTAGAAAAGGTGCGAGCTCTTAAAAGCGCGCTGAAAATTGGGCAGGTTTCCCTGCCCTTGAATGGCTTACTTCTTAGCGCGCTCTTCGAGCATTGCTACTGCTGGCAGTACTTTGCCTTCCACGAATTCGAGGAATGCGCCGCCACCAGTGGAGATGTAGGAGATCTTGTCAGCGATACCGAACAGGTCGATTGCTGCCAGGGTGTCACCACCGCCTGCGATAGAAAACGCTTCGCTGTCTGCGATAGCGTTAGCAACGATTTCAGTACCTTTGCGGAAGTTCGGGAATTCGAACACGCCAACAGGACCGTTCCACAGGATAGTTTTTGCGTTTTTGAGGATTTCAGCCAGTTTCTGTGCAGAAACGTCGCCCAGGTCCAGAATCTGCTCTTCATCTTTGATGTCGTTAACAGATTTCAGGGTCGCGGTTGCGGTTTCGGAGAACTCGGTCGCTACGCGAACGTCAGTTGGAACCGGGATATCGCAGGTGCTCAGCAGGCGTTTGGCTTCGTCAACCAGGTCTGCTTCGTACAGGGATTTGCCCACGTTGTGGCCCTGAGCAGCAACGAAGGTGTTCGCGATACCACCGCCAACGATCAGCTGGTCAGCGATTTTAGACAGGGAATCCAGAACGGTCAGTTTGGTAGAAACTTTAGAACCACCAACGATAGCCACCATTGGACGAGCAGGTTCTTTCAGTGCTTTACCCAGCGCTTCCAGTTCGTCAGCCAGCAGAGGACCGGCGCACGCTACGTCTGCAAATTTACCGATACCGTGGGTTGACGCCTGAGCACGGTGAGCCGTACCGAATGCATCCATCACGAACACGTCGCACAGTGCAGCGTATTTTTTGGACAGAGTTTCGTCGTCTTTCTTTTCGCCTTTGTTAAAGCGAACGTTTTCCAGAACAACCAGTTCACCGGCTGCAACTTCAACGCCGTCCAGGTAATCTTTCACCAGGCGAACCGGGTTGGACAGTTTGTCTTTCAGGTAATTAACCACTGGCAGCAGAGAGAACTCTTCGTTGTACTCGCCTTCAGTTGGACGACCCAGGTGGGAGGTGACCATCACTTTCGCGCCCTGCTTCAGAGCCAGTTCGATGGTTGGCAGAGATGCACGGATACGCGCGTCGCTGGTCACTTTGCCATCTTTAACCGGTACGTTCAGATCGGCACGGATGAAAACGCGTTTACCAGCCAGATCCAGATCGGTCATCTTAATTACAGACATGGTGAATCCTCTCGTTGATTCTTAAAGTTTTGCAGACGCACAATGCGTCTTACCTGAAACCTTGAGCGGCCATTGCTAACGTGGTGTCGAGCATTCGGTTAGCAAAGCCCCATTCGTTATCACACCAGACCAGCGTCTTGATAAGGTGTGCGCCACTGACTCTCGTTTGCGTGCCATCGACGATGGCGCTGTGCGGGTCGTGGTTAAAATCTACTGAGACCAACGGTAATTCCGTATAGTCAACTATACCATGAAATGCCCCCTGTGCCGCTTTTTGCAGCAACAGGTTGACTTCACAGGCTTTTACCGGTTTTTTCACCGTCACGCTAAGGTCGATTGCGGTGACGTTAATCGTCGGAACACGCACGGCAATCGCTTCAAACCGGTCATTAAACTGCGGAAAAATTCGGGTGATCCCTGCAGCCAGTTTCGTGTCCACCGGAATGATTGACTGGCTCGCTGCGCGAGTGCGTCGTAAATCCGGATGGTAGGCGTCGATAACCTGCTGATCGTGCATGGCGGAGTGAATCGTGGTCACGGTGCCGGATTCAATGCCATACGCATCGTCTAACAGTTTGATGACCGGAATAATGCAGTTAGTGGTACAGGAGGCGTTGGAAACAATGCGGTGTTCGGCCTGCAGCTCATGCTGGTTGACGCCAAACACGACGGTCGCGTCGAGGTCGTTACTGCCGGGATGAGAAAACAGGACTTTTTTCGCGCCTGCTGCCAGATGCGCTTCGCCATGTTCACGGTTGCCGTACACGCCGGTACAGTCAAGCACCACATCCACACCCAGTTCACGCCAGGGTAGCCCGGAGATGCTGTTCTCATGCAGCACACGAATAGCGTCGTCACCAACAAAAAGTCGATCTCTTTCCTGGCGTACGTCCCAGGCAAAGCGTCCGTGGCTGGTGTCATATTTCAACAAATGCGCCATGCCCGTAGCATCCGCCAGTTCATTGATTGCTACCACGGTTATTTCCGCCCGACGTCCTGATTCATATAAAGCACGAACCACGTTACGTCCGATGCGACCGAAGCCATTAATCGCTACGCGTACGGTCATAGATCTCCTGCAAAGCAATCCCTGAGTTTGAGGTGGCTGAAAGAGTAATCCAGCTACGCCCGAAGGGGAATCCTTGCTGTCACAAACTGCGATTGATTGGTCAATTGTCGAACATTTAATCGACTGAAACGCTTCAGCAAGAATAAGCGAATCGGGGAATAAAAGGAATGTCTGTCCAGATGAATAAGCGCGCTATATGACTTGCGTCACATTTTAGGTGGAATAATGGCGGCAAGGTAAAAGCAAAACGGTAACCGAGAGGTTACCGTTTTTTAGTGTTTGCACCCTCTCCCGTGGGAGAGGGCTCGGGTGAGGGCATCAGCCCGCACCGTACAAACGATTACAGCAGTTCTTTCGCTTTCGCGACAACGTTCTCAACGGTGAAGCCGAACTCTTCGAACAGCTGTTCTGCAGGAGCAGATTCACCGAAGGTGGTCATACCGACGATAGCGCCGTTCAGACCCACGTATTTGAACCAGTAGTCAGCGATACCCGCTTCCACTGCTACACGAGCGGAAACCGCTTTAGGCAGAACGGATTCACGGTAAGCGGCATCCTGTTTGTCGAACGCATCGGTAGACGGCATGGAGACCACGCGCGCTTTCACGCCTTCGGCAGTCAGTTTTTCCCACGCGGCAACAGCCAGTTCAACTTCCGAACCGGTGGCGATGAAGATCAGCTCTGGCTGGCCCGCGCAATCTTTCAGCACGTAACCACCGCGAGCGATGTTCGCCAGCTGCTCAGGCGTACGCTCCTGCTGTGCCAGGTTCTGACGGGAGAGGATCAGCGCGGTTGGACCGTCCTGACGCTCAACGCCGTATTTCCACGCCACCGCGGATTCCACCTGGTCACATGGACGCCATGTGCTCATGTTCGGAGTCACGCGCAGGGAAGCCACCTGCTCTACCGGCTGGTGAGTTGGACCATCTTCGCCCAGACCGATGGAGTCGTGGGTGTAGACCATCACCTGACGCTGTTTCATCAGCGCGGCCATACGCACGGCGTTACGTGCATATTCGACAAACATCAGGAAGGTAGAGGTGTACGGCAGGAAACCGCCGTGCAGGGAGATACCGTTGGCAATCGCAGTCATACCGAATTCACGTACACCGTAATGGATGTAGTTACCGGCAGTATCTTCGTTGATTGGCTTAGAACCAGACCACAGGGTCAGGTTAGATGGCGCCAGGTCAGCGGAGCCGCCCAGGAATTCAGGAAGCCATGGGCCGAACGCTTCAATTGCATTCTGAGACGCTTTACGGCTCGCGATTTTAGACGGGTTCGCCTGCAGCTTAGCGATGAATTCGTTCGCTTTCGCGTCGAAGTCAGACGGCATTTCACCTTTCATACGACGGGTGAATTCCGCAGCTTCCTGCGGGAACGCTTTCGCATAGGCAGCGAACTTCTCGTTCCAGGCCGCTTCTTTCGCCTGGCCTACTTCTTTTGCATCCCACTGAGCGTAGATCTCAGACGGGATTTCGAATGCAGGGTGTTTCCAGCCCAGCGCTTCGCGGGTCAGTGCGATTTCCGCGTCGCCCAGAGGCGCGCCGTGGGAGTCGTGAGTACCCGCCTTGTTCGGCGAACCGAAACCGATGATGGTTTTGCACATCAGCAGAGACGGTTTGTCCGTCACCGCGCGCGCTTCTTCCACTGCACGTTTAATCGAGTCAGCATCGTGACCATCAACGCCACGCACTACGTGCCAGCCGTAGGCTTCGAAACGTGCTGCGGTGTCGTCGGTGAACCAGCCTTCAACGTGACCGTCGATGGAGATACCGTTGTCGTCATAGAACGCAACCAGTTTGCCCAGCTTCAGGGTACCTGCCAGGGAGCACACTTCGTGAGAAATGCCTTCCATCATGCAGCCGTCGCCCATGAACGCGTAGGTGAAGTGGTCTACGATGTCGTGACCAGGACGGTTGAACTGCGCCGCCAGCGTCTTCTCGGCGATCGCCATACCCACAGCGTTAGCAATACCCTGACCCAGCGGGCCAGTGGTGGTTTCTACGCCAGCGGTGTAACCCACTTCCGGGTGACCTGGAGTTTTAGAGTGCAGCTGACGGAAGTTTTTCAGCTCTTCAATTGGCAGATCGTAGCCGGTGAGGTGCAGCAGGCTATAGATCAGCATAGAGCCGTGGCCGTTGGACAGCACGAAGCGGTCGCGGTCAGCCCATGACGGGTTCTGCGGGTTGTGGTTCAGGAAATCACGCCACAGGACTTCGGCGATATCAGCCATACCCATAGGAGCCCCTGGGTGGCCGGATTTGGCTTTCTGTACTGCGTCCATGCTCAGCGCACGAATAGCATTAGCAAGCTCTTTACGTGAGGACATTTTAACTCCAGATCGGACTGTTAAAGGCCATGCCCTTGACGACAGCGCGTTTTGGGCTACGCCGGAAAAAAGTGCCAACAATGTAACCCAAGCCGCAAGTCATGTACATGGAGCATTCTTTTGCTTGTTAAGAAATCTCTGGATCATGCTCGCATGTTGCGCAATCTGCTCGCCCGGCCCTGTAGATATTCCTTATACTTAGCCCGACACCGGCTTCGCTGACGGTGCCCTTTTCGGATTTTATTCAGTTTAACGAGTACGGAAGCAACCTCATGAAAATGCGTGCAATAGTGCTGGCCCTGGGTACAACGCTCCTGCTGAGCGGCTGTCAGAATATGGATTCTAACGGTCTGATGACGTCAGGCGCAGAGGCCTTTCAGGCCTATTCCCTGAGCGATGCGCAGGTTAAAGCGCTGAGCGACCAGGCCTGTAAAGATATGGACGGAAAAGCCACGCTTGCGCCGGCTAACAGTACCTACACGCAGCGTCTGAATAAGATTGCTTCCGCGCTGGGCGACAACATCAACGGCCAGCCGGTGAACTACAAGGTGTACATGGCGAAAGACGTGAACGCCTTCGCGATGGCGAACGGCTGTATCCGCGTCTATAGCGGGCTGATGGACATGATGACCGACAACGAAGTGGAAGCGGTCATCGGCCATGAAATGGGCCACGTTGCCCTGGGACACGTGAAGAAAGGGATGCAGGTTGCCCTGGGCACCAATGCCATCCGCGCAGCGGCGGCCTCTGCGGGCGGTATCGTTGGCAGCCTGTCGCAGTCACAGCTTGGCGACGTGGGTGAAAAGCTGGTTAACTCTCAGTTCTCACAGCGTCAGGAGTCCGAGGCGGATGACTACTCCTACGATCTGTTGCGCAAACGCGGCATTAATCCATCAGGCTTAGCCACCAGCTTCGAAAAACTGGCCAAGCTGGAAGCCGGACGCCAAAGCTCCATGTTTGACGATCACCCGGCCTCAGAAGAACGCGCACAGCATATTCGCGACCGTATGGCCGCAGACGGAATTAAATAATTTCAGAAGGAGGCAATTTTGCCTCCTTTTTATTTCGCATGAATTGTTAACTTAACAGCACGTATCGATAACACCCCTGAAAGCCCCGCCAAATCTGCCTTATCGCCTTGAAATGTCTGGTCACATAATTATTGCAAAGGTTACTTTTTCCGGTAATTATCACCCCGCAGTTATTCAAATTACTATATCCAGACAGAGACGTTCCCTCCGTGAAAAAAGAATTATCATTAATTGCTTTAAGCTTATTTTCCGCATTACCCGCCGCTGCAAGCCAGCAATCCGACAGCCAGGGTTTTATTGACGACAGCCATCTGGATCTGTTTTTACGCAATGCGTATATCAGCCGCGACTACCATCAGGGCCAGCAGGACAAAGCCGAATGGGGTCAGGGGATCATCGCCACGTTTGCATCCGGCTATACCGAAGGGCTGGTGGGCTTTGGCGTGGACGGAATCGCGCAGTATGGCGTGCGCCTGGACGGCGGCCGCGGCAAGAGCGGCGCGGGCGGCATCGACTTCTTTAAGCAGGAAGACGACGGCCGGGCAAAATCCGATCTGGCAAAGTTTGGCGCAACCGCCAAAATGCGCATCTCGAATACCGTACTGAGCTACGGAAATCAGCGCCCTGAGCTGCCCATCGTGAATGCCGACAGCTCCCGCCTGCTGTTTGAAAGCTACACCGGCACCATGCTGACCTCGAAAGAGATCGACGGTTTGGAAATCAACGCCGGTTACTTCACCGACGAGCAGCGTAAAAGCGATGACCGCCACGACAGCGGACTGAAGAGCCTCTCCTTCGGCGGTGCGAGCTATCAGTTTAACGACCAGTTCAGCGGCGCGCTGTACGCCTCTCATAATGAAGAGGTGATGAACAAGCAGTACCTGGGCATGAACTTCAAACAGCCGTTCAGCACCGGGCAGCAGCTGGTGCTCGACTTCAACGGCTATAACTCCCGTCTGGATCAGGGTTACGCGGACAGCCTCGACACGGGCCGCAGCAACACCATCTGGAGCCTGGCGGCGAGCTACATCTGGGACATTCACACGTTCAAAGTGGCGTACCAGCAGAGCAGCGGCAGCACCGGCTACAACTACGGCGGCTATCGCGACAAGGGCGGCGTGGGTGACGGTGGAAACACCATCTGGCTGGCGAACTCCTACTGGTCTGATTTTAACGGCGAAGACGAACGTTCCTGGCAGGCATCCTACGGTCTGGACTTTGGCGGTCTTGGCTTACCGGGCCTGAGCTGGACCACTGCCTACGTGCGTGGGGATAATATTAAGACCTCTGAAACCAGCAACGGCAAAGAGCACGAGTGGTTTAACCAGATCCAGTACCAGGTGCAGGATGGTCCGGCGAAGGATCTGAAGCTTAAACTGCGCTACTCCGTACTGCGCGTCTCCGGCAACGCCAGCGAGTACAACGTGGGCGGGGACGAGATCCGCGCTTATGTGGAATACCCGTTTAACGTGTTCTGAAGACAATAAAAAACCTCTCAATAGAGAGGTTTTTTTCACGCAAGGTGAGGCTTATTCGCCTTTTTTGGCTGCCTGAATGTAGAGCATTTCCAGCGCCAGAGTCGCTGCGGCCAGCGCGGTGATCTCGGACTGGTCATACGCAGGCGCCACTTCCACCACGTCCATCCCGACAATGTTCAGATCCTTCAGGCCGCGCACCAGCTTGATGGCACGATCTGAGGTCAAACCGCCGATGACCGGCGTACCGGTGCCCGGTGCAAATGCCGGATCCAGACAGTCGATGTCGAAGGTCAGATACACGGGCATATCACCCACGATCTGCTTCACCTGCGCGATGATGTCGTCCACGCCGCGATCGTTAACCTGGCCCGCATCCAGCACGGTGAAACCGTTGTCTTTGTCGAACTCGGTGCGGATGCCGATCTGCACGGAGTGGTTCGGATCGATCAGACCTTCGTTCGGCGCGGTGAAGAACATGGTGCCGTGGTCAAACTCGCAGCCGTTCGCGTAGGTGTCGGTATGTGCATCGAAGTGCACCAGCGCCATTTTACCGAAGTGCTTCGCATGGGCGCGCAGCAGCGGCAGGGTCACGAAGTGGTCGCCGCCGAAGGAGAGCATGCGCTTACCGGCAGCCAGCAGCTTCTCGGCGTGCGCCTGCAGCTTTTCGCTCATCTCACGCGCGTCGCCGAAGGCGTACACCAGGTCACCGCAGTCCACCACGTTCAGGCGCTCGCGCATGTCGAAGTTCCACGGGAAGCGGTTATGCTCCCAGGCAAGGTTAGTGGAAACCTGACGAATCGCTGCCGGGCCGTGACGACCACCCGCGCGGCCAGATGTTGCCATATCGAACGGCACGCCGGTGATCACCCAGTCAGCGTCGCTGTCGTACGGCTGGAAGTTCATCGGAAGGCGTAAAAAACCAAACGCGTTAGATACCAGAGAGTTATCGTACTGATGACCTAAAGTGCTCATGTCCTGACCTCTTTTAAAGTCGATACATTAAAAACAGATGAAAAAAAATCCCCTCCGCGTCGTTAAACCCGACGAGGAAGGGATTGATTCGTAAATCGCTTATTGGGGCGAATTATCGCCGGTAATGCATACGGGTTCAAGTGAGTATAGGGCATTGTGCGGTCTGATGCCCTCACCCCGCCCTCTCCCTGTGGGAGAGGGCGTTTTCCTACTCGTCTTCCAGGTAGGTGTACCCGTACAGGCCCGCTTCAAACTCTTCCAGGAACTGCTGCTGGAGCGCATCGTCCAGACCGGTGTTTTTCACCTGGTCGCGGAACTGAGTGAGCAGTTTTTTCGGATCCAGCTGAACGTATTCCAGCATGTCCGCCACGGTGTCCCCTTCATCGGACAGCTCAATTTCCACGTTGCCGTCAGGGAACACGAACACGTCCACCGCTTCGGTATCACCGAACAGGTTGTGCATGTTGCCGAGGATCTCCTGATACGCGCCGACCATAAAGAAGCCCAGCATCGGTGGGTTCTCCGGGTCGTATTCTGGCATTGGCATCGTCGTTGCGATACCGTCGCCGTCGACGTAGTGGTCGATGGCACCGTCGGAGTCACAGGTGATGTCCAGCAGCACCGCACGGCGTTCCGGGGCGTGGTTCAGCCCTTCCAGCGGCAGAACCGGGAAAAGCTGGTCGATACCCCAGGCATCCGGCATCGACTGGAACAGCGAGAAGTTGACGTAAATCTTATCCGCCATACGCTCCTGCAGCTCGTCGATAATCGGACGGTGCGCGCGGTTGCTCGGGTCGAGCTGTTTCTGCACTTCATGGCACATGTTCAGGTAGAGCTGCTCCGCCCACGCGCGCTCCTGCAGGCTGAAGGTGCCTGAAGAATAACCCACGTGAATATCATGCAGATCCATCTGGCTGTCGTGCAGCCATTCGCGCAGGGAACGACGCGTGCCCGGCTCGTGCATTTCCTGCCAGGTTTCCCACATGCTTTGCAGGGAACGCGGGGCATCGTCTGCCGGAGGCGTCGCTTCTGAGATTTCGCTACGCTCAACGCCGATGATGTTAGAGACCAGCACCGTATGGTGCGCGGTCACCGCGCGACCGGATTCGGTGATCACCGTCGGATGCGGCAAGCCGTTCTCTTCACAGGCATCACCGATCGCCCAGATGATGTTGTTCGCGTATTCGTTCAGGCCGTAGTTCACGGAACAGTCAGACTGCGAGCGGGTCCCTTCGTAGTCCACGCCGAGGCCACCGCCCACGTCGAAGCACTGAATATTCACGCCGAGCTTGTGCAGCTCAACGTAGAAACGCGCTGACTCACGCACGCCGGTGGCGATGTCGCGAATATTGGCCATCTGCGAGCCGAGGTGGAAGTGCAGCAGCTGAATGCTGTCCAGACGACCGCGCTCGCGCAGGATTTCCACCAGCTGCAGCACCTGGTTTGCCGCCAGGCCGAACTTGGATTTCTCGCCGCCGGAGGACTGCCATTTACCGGAACCTTGTGACGCCAGACGCGCACGCACGCCAAGGCGCGGCACCACGTTCAGACGTTCGGCCTCTTCCAGCACGATGGCGATTTCGGTCATCTTTTCGATAACCAGATAGACCTTGTGGCCCATCTTCTCGCCAATCAGCGCCAGACGAATGTATTCACGGTCTTTATAGCCGTTACAGACGATCACTGAACGGGTCATGCCCGCATGGGCCAGAACCGCCATCAGCTCCGCTTTGGAGCCTGCTTCCAGGCCCAGCGGCTCGCCGGAGTGGATCAGGGATTCAATCACGCGGCGGTGCTGGTTCACCTTGATCGGGTAAACCAGGAAATAGTCGCCTTTATAGCCGTAGGACTCACGCGCGCGCTTGAACGCGGCGTTAATAGAACGCAGGCGATGTTGCAGGATCTGCGGGAAGCAGAACAGTGCAGGCAAACGCTGGCCCTGAGCCTCACGGGCTTTCACCAGTTTCGCGAGATCCACGCGCGCTTCAGGGACGTCCGGATCCGGGCAGACGCTGATGTGGCCCAGTTCGTTGACGTCGTAGTAGTTATTGCCCCACCAGGCAATATTGTAAGTGCGCAGCATCTTGCTGGCTTCCTCGGAGCTCATCGCAACCTCCTGCATAGAACGTAGTACACCCTGTTCGCCCGCTGACGAAGGCGAAAAAGAAGACATGTCGTCAGACATAGCGAACCTCAACTCTTTGTAATAAGTGTAAAACAGTTGACTACTATCGCAGCGTTATACGGCGATAACAACCCATAAACGGCTCCGTTTCCCAGCAGAGTATGCTGAAAACCAGACCGTGCGACCGGTTTCTTATTCATATCATTGTAAAACACGTATCCGAACTCTGTATGACAAGGTTCGGCGAAACCACGAGAAAACTCTTGTATTAACAAGAGCGCCCTTGTTCAGTTTTCACAAAGCGTGACCGGCCCTGGAATCCTGAGAAGCGCCGAGATGGGTATAACATCGGCAGGTTTGCAGACTAGAAATGCGGGTTGCGGGAATCAAATACGCGCCAGAACGGCTGCGCTGAATGTGCGGAAAACGATGGTTCATTATCTCGTATCACCTCCACGGCCGCCTCTGTTGAAACGGACCACAAGCCAAAGCTAAAAGTTCACTGCTTAACCCGGCTGGAAGTGGCGACACGATGAGTTCATCGAGCGCTTATTTTATATGAGCCGCGCGCCGCGTTTTATACCGAGAACAGGGGTAAAAAGCAAAAGATAAATGTGCGTGTTGCCGGGGCCGTCAGGAATTATTGCCAGCAGCAATTTCAACTGAGTGAGAGGTTAGTCAAAAAAAACTGGAAATCGGGCGAAGAAGTGACCTAAAATAGCCGTCCAGATGTTAATCCATCTATACTGATTAACACTCATACTGCCAGTGTCAAAAACCTGCAGGCCTTGGTAGAATTATCTCCTTTGGCTATTCCGCACAGCAGCTTGAGCTAACCAAATTCCTCTTAGGTGAAATAAAACATGGCAAAACACCTGTTTACGTCCGAGTCCGTATCAGAAGGACATCCTGATAAAATTGCTGACCAAATCTCCGATGCGGTGCTGGATGCGATCCTGGCGCAGGATCCTAAAGCGCGCGTAGCGTGCGAAACCTATGTCAAAACCGGCATGGTTCTGGTTGGCGGTGAGATCACCACCAGCGCATGGGTTGATATCGAAGAGATCACCCGTAATACGGTGCGTGAGATCGGCTATGTGCATTCTGATATGGGCTTTGATGCCAACTCCTGCGCGGTTCTGAGCGCGATTGGCAAACAGTCTCCAGACATCAACCAGGGCGTTGACCGTGCCGATCCGCTGGAACAGGGCGCGGGCGACCAGGGCCTGATGTTTGGCTATGCAACCAACGAAACCGACGTGCTGATGCCAGCACCGGTCACCTACGCACACCGTCTGGTGCAGCGTCAGGCTGAAGTGCGTAAAAACGGCACCCTGCCGTGGCTGCGCCCGGATGCGAAAAGCCAGGTCACCTTCCAGTATGACGACGGCAAAATCGTTGGGATTGACGCGGTAGTGCTTTCTACCCAGCATTCCGAAGATATCGATCAGAAATCCCTGCAGGAAGCAGTGATGGAAGAGATCATCAAGCCTGTTCTGCCGACCGAATGGCTGAGCTCTGCGACCAAATTCTTCATCAACCCAACCGGACGCTTCGTTATCGGCGGCCCAATGGGTGACTGCGGTCTGACCGGTCGTAAAATCATCGTTGATACCTACGGCGGCATGGCGCGTCACGGTGGCGGTGCGTTCTCTGGTAAAGATCCGTCTAAAGTTGACCGTTCTGCGGCGTACGCGGCACGTTATGTGGCGAAAAACATTGTTGCAGCCGGCCTGGCTGACCGCTGTGAGATCCAGGTTTCCTACGCGATCGGCGTAGCTGAGCCAACCTCCATCATGGTTGAAACCTTCGGTACCGAGAAAGTGCCTTCAGAACAGCTGACGCTGCTGGTGCGCGAGTTCTTCGACCTGCGTCCATACGGCCTGATTCAGATGCTGGATCTGCTGCACCCAATCTACAAAGAAACCGCGGCATACGGTCACTTTGGTCGTGAACATTTCCCATGGGAAAAAACCGACAAAGCCGCCCTGCTGCGTGAAGCTGCCGGTCTGAAGTAATCGACTGACATCTGCGTGATAAAAGGCCAGCCTTCGGGCTGGCCTTTTTTTGTTGGTGGCGCCGCAAAGGTGCACATATGGTACCGATTACATCGCACCGGATGCGTCTCGCTTTCAGAATATTCTCTTTGCATGCTCGCCTTTCTTCTGCTGTTACATCGCCTTTCAGTTAAGTCTGAAATGTGTTCTTTCGCGATGCATATCACCTCGTTTACCTCTATATTTTCAAAGCTTTAATTATTTTTACGGTTGCGCGTTAGTGTAACCGATTACACCAATGTGATTAATCTCACATATTTTTACGGGTCACTCACCTACCCTTTACATCAATAAAACTGATAACCCAACTGGAGGGCATAATGCCTGACAATAAAAAACAGGGGCGTACGTCCAACAAGGCGATGACATTCTTCGTCTGTTTCCTCGCCGCCCTGGCAGGATTACTTTTTGGCCTGGATATCGGCGTGATTGCCGGTGCATTACCTTTCATCACTGACGAGTTCCAGATCAGCGCTCACACCCAGGAGTGGGTGGTCAGCTCCATGATGTTTGGCGCCGCAGTGGGTGCCGTCGGCAGCGGCTGGCTCTCCTTCAAGCTCGGGCGTAAAAAGAGCCTGATGATCGGCGCGATCCTGTTCGTTGCCGGTTCACTCTTCTCTGCCGCTGCGCCTAACGTTGAGGTCCTGCTGGTTTCCCGCGTGCTGCTCGGCCTGGCCGTGGGCGTGGCGTCCTATACCGCCCCGCTTTACCTGTCTGAAATCGCGCCGGAGAAAATCCGCGGCAGTATGATTTCGATGTATCAGCTCATGATCACTATCGGTATTTTGGGCGCGTACCTTTCCGATACCGCGTTTAGCTACAGCGGCGCATGGCGCTGGATGCTCGGCGTGATCATCATCCCGGCCATCCTGCTGCTGATTGGCGTCTTCTTCCTGCCGGACAGCCCGCGCTGGTTCGCCGCCAAACGTCGATTCCACGATGCCGAACGCGTGCTGATGCGCCTGCGCGATACCAGCGCGGAAGCGAAAAACGAGCTGGAAGAGATCCGCGAAAGTCTGAAGGTCAAGCAGTCCGGCTGGGCGCTGTTTAAAGAGAACAGCAACTTCCGCCGCGCGGTGTTCCTCGGCGTCCTGCTTCAGGTCATGCAGCAGTTCACCGGGATGAACGTCATCATGTATTACGCGCCAAAAATCTTTGAGCTGGCGGGCTATACCAACACCACCGAACAGATGTGGGGAACCGTCATCGTGGGTCTGACCAACGTGCTGGCGACCTTTATCGCCATCGGCCTGGTGGACCGCTGGGGACGTAAGCCAACCCTGACGCTGGGCTTCCTGGTGATGGCGGCCGGTATGGGTGTCCTCGGTACCATGATGCATGTGGGCATTCACTCATCAACCGCCCAGTACTTTGCGGTCGGCATGCTGCTGATGTTTATCGTCGGGTTTGCGATGAGCGCCGGCCCGCTGATTTGGGTGCTGTGCTCTGAGATCCAGCCGCTGAAAGGGCGTGATTTTGGTATCACCTGCTCTACCGCAACCAACTGGATTGCCAACATGATCGTCGGCGCAACGTTCCTGACCATGCTCAATACCCTGGGCAACGCGAACACCTTCTGGGTCTACGCTGGTCTGAACATCTTCTTTATTGTGCTGACTATCTGGCTGGTTCCAGAAACCAAACACGTTTCTCTGGAACATATTGAACGTAACCTGATGAAAGGTCGTCCGCTGCGCGAAATCGGCGCCCACGACTAATCCTCATGCGGGAGGCGCCTCTTGCGCCTCCCCGCTTCGCGCTTTATGCTCTGCCCCTATGAAAGCACCCCGTCTCCCCATCGCCCTTCAGCAAGCCGTTATGCGCTGCCTGCGGGAAAAACTCGCCCAGGCGAACCTGAAGCTCGGCCGTAATTACCCTGAACCTAAGATCGTATATCAGCAGCGCGGCACCGCGGCGGGTACCGCCTGGCTCGAGCCCTATGAGATCCGCCTTAACCCGGTGCTGATGATGGAAAACCAGCAGGCGTTTATCGAGGAAGTGGTACCGCACGAGCTGGCGCATCTGCTGGTGTGGAAACACTTCGGACGCGTCGCGCCCCACGGCAAGGAGTGGAAGTGGATGATGGAAGCGGTGCTCGGCGTTCCGGCACGCCGTACCCATCAGTTCGAGCTGGAATCGGTGCGCCGCAATACCTTCCCCTACCGCTGCCAGTGTCAGCAGCACCAGCTTACCGTCCGCCGCCATAATCGCGTGGTGCGCGGCGAGGCGACCTACCGCTGCGTCAAATGCGGCGAGCCGCTGGTTGCGGAATAATCATCTGAACTTTCAGGAACTTTCCTGATCTGACTGATTGCATACGGGAACAACATTCGTTACGTTGCGGGCTCGTTTTGACACGGAGTGTAAGATGTCCCGTAATTTTTCTCTCGCGGTCGCCTTTCTGACGACGGCGCTCTCAGGCCATGCTCTGGCCGACGGTATCAACAGTTTTTCCCAGGCCAAGGCAGCAGGCGTGAAGGTGAACGCCGATGTGCCGGGCGATTTCTACTGCGGCTGTAAAATTAACTGGCAGGGTAAAAAAGGGGTCGTTGACCTTGAGTCCTGCGGCTATAAGGTGCGTAAAAACGAAAACCGCGCCAGCCGCATTGAATGGGAACATGTCGTTCCGGCCTGGCAGTTTGGCCACCAGCGCCAGTGCTGGCAGGATGGCGGACGTAAAAACTGCGCCAAAGATCCGGTTTATCGCCAGATGGAAAGCGATATGCATAACCTGCAGCCTGCCGTCGGTGAAGTGAACGGTGACCGGGGTAATTTCATGTACAGCCAGTGGAACGGTGGCGAAGGCCAGTACGGCCAGTGCGGTATGAAGGTTGATTTTAAAGAGAAAGTCGCCGAGCCCCCTGCCCGCGCGCGCGGCAGCATTGCCCGCACCTACTTCTATATGCGTGACCGTTACGACCTCAACCTCTCCCGCCAGCAGACGCAGCTGTTCAACGCCTGGGACAAGCAGTACCCGGTGACGGAGTGGGAATGCCAGCGCGACGAACGCATCGCCAGAGTCCAGGGGAATCACAACCCTTACGTCCAGCGGGCTTGCCAGGCGCAAAAGAGCTAACCTACACTACGGCAATTCGCTTATATCGCATGACACATGGAATTTCTGACTATGCGCATTCCCCGCATTTACCATCCTGAACTGATTACCGCAGGCCGCGAAATCGCTCTGTCTGATGACGCCGCCAACCACGTTGGCCGCGTGCTGCGCATGGGCGCAGGTCAGGCAATACAGCTGTTCGACGGCTCGAACCAGGTTTTCGACGCGGAAATCACGCGGTCTGATAAAAAAAACGTACACGTTAACGTCCTGCGTGGCGAAGTGGATGACCGGGAATCACCGCTGCACATCCATCTGGGCCAGGTGATGTCGCGCGGCGAGAAAATGGAGTTCACCATTCAGAAATCCATTGAACTGGGTGTAAGCCTCATTACGCCACTTTTTTCTGAGCGCTGTGGCGTTAAACTGGATGCGGAACGTCTGAACAAAAAGATCCAGCAGTGGCAGAAAATTGCCATTGCGGCTTGCGAACAGAGTGGCCGCAACCGTATTCCGGAGATCCGCCCGGCGATGGATCTGGAGGACTGGTGTGCAGAAGAGGAGAGCGGGCTGAAGCTCAATCTTCATCCGCGCGCCAGCGCCAGCATCAATACGCTGCCTCTGCCCGTTGAGCGCGTACGCCTGCTGATTGGCCCCGAAGGCGGCCTGTCGGCGGATGAAATTGCGATGACGGCACGTTACCAGTTTACTGATATTCTGTTGGGACCTCGCGTTCTGCGCACTGAGACAACGGCACTCACGGCCATTACCGCGCTACAGGTACGGTTTGGCGATCTGGGTTGAAGCATTAACGGAGAAGAACATGATCAAGCTCGGCATCGTGATGGACCCCATCGCAAACATTAACATCAAGAAAGATTCCAGCTTCGCCATGCTGCTGGAAGCGCAGCGTCGCGGCTATGAACTCCACTATATGGAGATGAACGATCTTTACCTGATCAACGGTGAAGCCCGCGCGCGCACCCGCATCGTTAACGTCGAGCAGAACTACGACAAATGGTACGAGTTCGGCACCGAGCAGGATATTGCCCTGGCCGATCTCAACGTCATCCTGATGCGTAAAGATCCGCCGTTCGACACCGAATACATCTACAGCACCTACATCCTTGAGCGTGCAGAAGAGAAAGGCACGCTGATCGTCAACAAGCCGCAGAGCCTGCGCGACTGCAACGAGAAGCTCTACACCGCCTGGTTCTCTGACCTGACGCCGGAAACCCTGGTGACCCGCAGCAAAGCGCAGCTGAAAGAATTCTGGCAGAAGCACGGCGATATCATCATGAAGCCGCTGGACGGCATGGGCGGCGCGTCGATTTTCCGCGTGAAAGAGAGCGACCCGAACATTGGCGTGATTGCCGAAACGCTGACCGAACTGGGTACGCGCTACTGCATGGCACAGAACTATATTCCGGCGATCAAAGACGGCGATAAGCGCGTTCTGGTGGTAGATGGCGAACCGGTTCCTTACTGCCTGGCGCGTATCCCGCAGGGTGGCGAAACTCGTGGGAACCTGGCAGCCGGTGGCCGCGGCGAGCCGCGTCCGCTGACCGAAAGCGACTGGGAAATTGCCCGTCGCGTTGGCCCGACGCTGAAAGCCAAAGGCCTGATCTTCGTTGGCCTGGATATCATCGGCGATCGTCTGACCGAAGTGAACGTCACCAGCCCGACCTGCATTCGTGAAATTGAAGCGGAATTCCCGATTTCGATCACCGGAATGCTGATGGACGCTATCGAAAAACGTTTACAGAAATAACCTAACAATACTATTAGTGACAGCGCCTGTGTTTGTCCCCATACTGGGCGCTGTCGCTTTTTAAACCAGGAAACAGTACCTCTGACAATGAATTTACAGCATCACTTTCTTATTGCCATGCCTGCTCTCCAGGACCCGATTTTTCGCCGCGCCGTGGTTTATATTTGTGAATACAATGAAGACGGCGCGATGGGTATTATCATCAATAAACCACTGGAAAATCTTCAGGTTGAAGGAATTCTGGACAAGCTGAAAATACCGGCTGAAGCGCGACTGCCGGAAATCCGGCTTGATAAACCGGTGATGCTGGGTGGACCTCTTGCAGAAGATCGCGGCTTTATCCTGCATACGCCGCCAGTATTCTCTTCCAGCATTCGAATTTCGGACAACACCGTCATCACGACCTCGCGCGACGTGCTTGAAACGCTGGGCACCGCTGAGCAGCCTTCTGAAGTGCTGGTGGCGCTGGGCTATTCGTCGTGGGAGAAAGGCCAGCTTGAGCAAGAGATCCTCGATAACGCCTGGCTTACCGCGCCTGCGGACATGAATATCCTGTTTAAAACCCCTATCGCCGATCGCTGGCGTGACGCAGCAAAGCTGATTGGCATTGATATCCTGACCATGCCCGGCGTAGCGGGGCACGCCTGATGAGCGGAACGCTTCTGGCCTTCGATTTTGGTACTAAAAGCATTGGCGTCGCCGTGGGTCAGCGCATCACCGGTACCGCGCGTCCGCTTACGGCCCTGAAGGCCAATGACGGCACGCCAGACTGGAATCTTATCGAGCGTCTGCTCAAAGAGTGGCAGCCGGATGACGTGATTGTTGGGCTCCCGCTGAACATGGACGGCACAGAACAGCCGCTTACCGCCCGGGCGCGTAAGTTCGCCAATAAAATCCATGGCCGCTTTGGCGTCTCCGTGAAGCTTCACGACGAGCGTCTCAGCACCGTCGAAGCGCGTGCGGGCCTGTTTGAGCACGGCGGCTTCCGGGCGCTCAACAAAGGCAGCGTGGACTCCGCTTCTGCCGTGATTATCCTCGAAAGCTATTTCGACCAGGGCTTTTAACCACAGGGGCCTACAGCCGCCCCTGCGCCCGTCTCTCCGCCAGGCTCTGGTCAAAGTTCTGCATTCCTGCCTGCTGACCGGTCTGGATGATGCCGGGCAGTTGCCACGTTTTCCCTTCACGAATCAAATTCGCCGCCGCCGCTGTGTTCACCAGCAGTTCATACAACGCGACGCGCCCGCCCTGCAGATCGGGAAGCAGCCTCTGCGCCAGCACCGCCCGCAGGCTGCCGGCCAGCTGGCTACGCACCGGATCTTTCTCCTGCGCCGGGAACGTATCGACCAGCCGTTCAATCGCCTGCGATGCCCCGCGCGTATGCAGCGTCGCCAGCACCAGATGTCCGGTTTCCGCCGCCGTCAGCGCCAGGCGGATCGTTTCGCTGTCGCGCAGCTCCCCCAGCAGAATAACGTCCGGATCCTGGCGTAAGGCGCTGCGCAGCGCTTCAGCAAATGACGGGCTGTGCTGGCCTATCTCCCGCTGCTGGATCAGGCAACGCTCGCTCTGGTAGATAAACTCCACCGGATCTTCAAGCGTGAGGATATGGCCGTCAGCATGGTGGTTTAGAAAATCGACCATCGCCGCCAGCGTAGTGGATTTGCCGCTGCCGGTCGCCCCCGTGACCAGAATCAGCCCGGCGTCATTGGATAACAGTTCCGGGATTACCCTCGGCGCGCCCAGCGAAGCGAGCTGCGGGCAGCTACGCGGCAACAGCCGCAGCGTCACAGAGATACCGCTCATCTGCTTAAAGGCACTGCCGCGCAGACGCTGGCCTCCCGTTACCGTCGCGGCAAAATCCATCTGGCCCTTTGCCCACCATGTTCCCTGCTGCTCATCGTTGAGCCACGCTTTTAATAACGCCCCAACGTCGGGAGGCGGAAAGGGAGCGGGTTCAAGCCGGCCTAATCTGCGCCAGCGCGGTGGCGAATCACTGCACAGGTGTAGATCGGAGACGTTATGCTTTACACTAAGGGCCACAATTTCTTCCACATCCATAGACTACTCCTCGGAAAATGAACGACATTGCGCATAACCTGGCACAGGTCCGGGACAAAATCTCAGCCGCCGCAGCGCGTTGCGGCCGTGCTTCAGAAGAAATTACGCTGCTTGCAGTCAGCAAAACCAAGCCTGCGAGCGCCATCGCAGAAGCTATTGATGCAGGCCAGCGGGCGTTTGGTGAAAACTACGTGCAGGAAGGCGTGGATAAAATTCGCTACTTCCAGGAACAAGGGAAGACGGATCTGCAGTGGCACTTTATTGGCCCCCTGCAGTCGAACAAAAGCCGTCTGGTGGCAGAGCACTTCGACTGGTGCCACACCATCGACCGCCTGCGTATTGCTACCCGTCTGAATGACCAGCGTCCGGCAGAAATTCCGGCACTCAACGTGCTTATTCAGGTCAACATCAGCGACGAAAACAGCAAGTCCGGCATTGCGCTGAGCGAGCTGGGCGCGCTGGCCGCCGAGGTGGCCGAACTGCCGCGCTTAACCCTGCGCGGGCTGATGGCAATTCCTGCGCCTGAGTCAAGTTATGAAAGGCAGTTTGCCGTGGCACAGCAAATGGCTGTAGCATTTGAGGCGCTTAAAGCGCGCTATAACACGGTAGACACGCTTTCACTGGGCATGTCGGATGATATGGAAGCCGCCATCGCGGCAGGCAGCACTATGGTGCGCATCGGCACGGCAATTTTCGGTGCGCGCGACTACTCAAAATAATAAGGAAACCTGAGGAACGCCATGAAGACGTTGACTTTCCTGCTCTCAACAGTGCTTGAGCTGTATACGATGGCGCTTTTGCTGCGCGTCTGGATGCAGTGGGCCCGCTGTGATTTTTACAATCCGTTCTCGCAGTTTGTCGTGAAAATCACGCAACCTGTTGTCGGACCGCTGCGCCGCATTATCCCGGCGATGGGTCCCATCGACAGTTCGTCTCTGCTGGTGGCGTTTATTCTGAGCGTTATCAAAGCGATCGTGCTGTTTATGGTCATCACCTTCCAGCCGATTATCTGGATTGCTGCGGTCCTGATTTTAATCAAAACCATCGGCCTGCTGATTTTCTGGGTGCTGCTGGTCATGGCCATCATGAGCTGGGTGAGCCAGGGGCGTAGCCCGGTGGAGTATGCGCTGATCCAACTGGCCGAACCGCTGCTGCGCCCGATTCGCAGCCTGCTGCCTTCGATGGGCGGTATTGATTTCTCGCCGATGATCCTGGTTCTGCTGCTTTACGTGGTTAATATGGGGATCGCTGAGCTGTTACAGTCCACGGGCGATATGCTGCTGCCGGGGCTGTGGATGGCGCTATGAGTGCCGTAAGCACCTGCGCTGACGGGCTGGTTTTGCGGCTGTATATTCAGCCGAAAGCCAGCCGTGACGGTATTGTCGGGCTGCATGGCGACGAGTTAAAGGTCGCCATCACCGCCCCACCGGTTGACGGCCAGGCGAACGCGCATCTGACCAAATATCTGGCAAAACAGTTTCGCGTCGCCAAAAGCCAGGTCATCATTGAAAAAGGTGAACTTGGGCGACATAAACAGGTAAAAATCCTTAATCCGCAATCTATCCCGACGGAAGTCGCGGCTCTGAAAGAACAGGACTAAACCATGCAGAAAGTTGTTCTCGCGACCGGCAACGCCGGTAAAGTGCGCGAGCTGGCCTCGCTATTAAATGATTTTGGGCTGGACGTGGTCGCCCAGACCGCTCTTGGCGTGGAGTCCGCCGAAGAGACGGGGCTGACGTTTATCGAAAACGCGATCATTAAAGCGCGCCACGCCGCGCAGATTACCGGCCTGCCCGCGATTGCCGACGACTCCGGCCTGGCCGTGGATTTTCTCGGCGGTGCGCCGGGGATTTACTCTGCGCGCTATTCCGGCGTTGACGCCACCGACCAGCAGAATCTGGAAAAGCTGCTTGTCGCCCTGAAAGACGTACCGGACGAACAGCGCACCGCGCAGTTCCACTGCGTGCTGGTCTATATGCGCCACGCGGAAGACCCGACGCCGATTGTCTGCCACGGCAGCTGGCCGGGCGTGATTACCCGTGAAGCGGCTGGCAACGGTGGCTTTGGCTACGACCCGATTTTCTTTGTCCCGACCGAGGGCAAAACCGCTGCGGAACTGACCCGCGAAGAGAAAAGCGCGATTTCCCACCGTGGACGCGCGCTGAAACTGTTACTGGAAGCACTGCGTAATGGCTAATTTGCCGCCTCTGAGTCTGTATATTCACATCCCGTGGTGCGTGCAGAAATGTCCGTACTGCGATTTCAACTCGCACGCGCTGAAGGGCGAAGTGCCGCACGATGACTACGTTGCGCATCTGCTGGCCGACCTGGACGCCGATGTCGCTTACGCACAGGGACGTGAAGTTAAGACCATTTTCATTGGTGGCGGTACGCCGAGCCTGCTGTCCGGCCCGGCAATGCAGACGCTGCTGGACGGCGTGCGTGCGCGCCTGAACCTGGCGGCAGATGCTGAAATTACGATGGAAGCCAACCCCGGCACCGTTGAGGCCGACCGTTTTGTCGACTATCAGCGCGCGGGCGTGAACCGCATCTCCATCGGCGTGCAGAGCTTTAGCGAGCCGAAGCTGAAACGTCTGGGGCGCATTCACGGCCCGGAAGAGGCAAAGCGCGCGGCACACCTGGCAACGGGGCTTAACCTTCGCAGCTTTAACCTGGATTTGATGCACGGCCTGCCGGATCAGTCGCTGGAAGAGGCGCTGAACGACCTGCGCCAGGCGATCGAACTGAACCCGCCACACCTGTCGTGGTATCAGCTCACCATCGAGCCGAATACGCTGTTCGGTTCCCGCCCGCCGGTGCTGCCGGACGACGACGCGCTGTGGGATATCTTCGAGCAGGGTCACAGGCTGCTAACCGCTGCGGGTTATCAGCAGTATGAAACGTCCGCGTACGCGAAGCCGGGCTACCAGTGCCAGCACAACCTGAACTACTGGCGCTTTGGCGACTACCTGGGAATTGGCTGCGGTGCGCACGGCAAGGTGACCTTCCCGGACGGGCGCATTCTGCGCACCGCTAAAACCCGCCACCCGCGCGGGTATATGGAAGGCCGCTACCTGGAGCGTCAGCACGACGTCGAGGCAGCGGATAAACCGTTTGAGTTCTTTATGAACCGCTTCCGTCTGCTGGAAGCCGCGCCGCGCGCGGAATTTACGCGTTACACCGGGCTGCCGGAATCGGTGATCCGCCCGCAGATTGACGAGGCGCTGGCGCAGGGGTATCTCACGGAATGTGAGGAATACTGGCAGATCACCGAGCACGGCAAGCTGTTCTTAAATTCCCTTCTTGAGCTGTTCCTCGCCGAAGAATCCTGAAGGCTGATTCAGGATTTTGCATCCCGCTCTGCCGGCTGAGGGAAAGGCTGGCAGAGTGTGGGGATGAAAATTACTCGTTCTTATGCAAAACAGCTCAGACGTGAGCTGACAAAAGAAGAAAGACGGCTTTGGTATCTACTGCGCAGCCGCCGTTTCGAAAATTATAAATTTCGTCGACAACATCCTGTAGATCACTACATTCTGGATTTCGCCTGCTGCGCGGCTCATCTGGCTGTTGAGCTGGATGGTGGGCAACATGATGAAAAGCAGGAATACGATCTTCAAAGAACGTGCTGGCTTAACGAGAAAGGCTGGCATGTCATTCGATTCTGGAACAACGAACTCTGGAATAACGAAGAGGCGGTGTTAGAAAAGATCCTTGAAACACTGCAAATGCTGCGACCCTCACCCCGGCCCTCTCCCTGAAAGGGAGAGGGAGCAAACCATCCCCTCGCCCCTTTGGGGAGAGGGTTAGGGTGAGGGGAAATTACTTAAGCGTCCCCACCAGCGCCTTCCGGCTATCTTCCAGCGACACCACGCGTTTACACACGTCTTTGCCGAACTGCTGGAAATCATCTTCCTGGTTCTTCCACTCGTTCTGAATGGAGGTCTGCAAGCCGCCCAGGCTGCCCAGCACGCCCTGCAGCGGATTACCGCCGCCCTTCAGCACGGCTTTGGCGCCCATCTCGTTGATGCTGTCCTGCAGGATGCCGCCCATCGCCTGGTTCACCAGCTGCTGCCCGTCAGCACGGACCTGATCGATCGCCTTGTAGTGGAACGTCAGGCCGTCGGAGCGCGTCTCGATAATGCGGTTCATCTGCTCTTTAAGCTGCTTATCGAGCTTCGTCAGACGGGTGCGCATATTGCTGCTCTCACCCACTTCTTTGGTGATGATCTTATCCAGCGCGACGCGGCTTTTCTCAACGCGGGTCAGCGCGCCTTCATTAATCCATGGCAGCGCGGTACGCAAATCGGCCTGATAGTCTTTCGCCTGCTCACGCTGTGCGGCAGTCAGGTTGTACTGCTTGCCGTTAAAGGTGACGTTCCCCTGCGGCGTAATCACCAGATTGCCGTTCTCGCCTTTGACCTGCACGGTTTGCGGGCTTAACACCACGTCATCACGCGGGGTGACGCTACATTGATAATCCGCATGGGCGGTGAATCCGGTTGCCATCAAAGCAACAGCCAGCAACGTTTTGCGCATCTTAAACACTCCCTCAGACAAAATGGGCCAGCTAATGCTGGCCCCTTACTGCTTTATTAGTCCCACCAAACGTCGAAAAGTTCGCTGACGCGGACATCTTCGAGCTTGTGGTCTTCAAGCCATTTACGTACCAGGGCCTGATGTTCTTCAGTGCATTTACCCACTTCCTGGGTGCAGATCAGACCTTCCCAGGCCAGGTAGCCGCTACCGTCGAAGGCCAGCTTGTTTGGCTCAATCACGTCATTGATGAACGCATCCACGTCCTGATCGATCTGTTCTACACTGGTGCCTTCCGGGAAACGCCACGCAACGGAGAAGCCCACTTCCTGGAATTCTTCGATGTGCATCTTTTTACGCAGACGACGGCTACGATTCTTTGCCATTATTTCACCCTCTCGAACATTAAGTCCCATACACCGTGACCAAGACGATGGCCACGCTGTTCAAATTTCGTTACCGGACGCGATTCCGGACGCGGTACATAATCGTTACTCTCAGACTGGTTTTTATACCCGTCCAGCGACGACATCACTTCCAGCATATGTTCCGCATACGGTTCCCAGTCGGTCGCCATATGGAAGACACCGCCCAGCTTCAGCTTACTTTTCACCAGCTCGGCAAACGGCGCCTGAACGATACGGCGTTTATTATGACGTGCTTTGTGCCACGGGTCAGGGAAAAAGAGCTGAACCATGGTTAAAGAATTGTCAGGAATCATTTTATGCAGCACTTCCACCGCGTCGTGACACATCACGCGCAGGTTCTCAACGCCCTCTTCATGGGCCGTTGCCAGGCATGCACCCACGCCCGGGGAGTGGACTTCGATACCGAGGAAGTTCTGCTCCGGTCGCGCTTTCGCCATGGCCACCAGCGAGGTGCCCATACCAAACCCGATCTCCAGCGTGACGGGTGCTTCGCGGCCGAACAGTTCGGTAAAGTCCAGAGGCTGCTCGCTGAACTCAACGCCCATCACCGGCCAGTAGTTGTCCAGCGCATGTTGCTGCCCTTTTGTCAGGCGGCCCTGACGGCGGACAAAGCTGCGAATACGGCGCAGCGGGCGACCGTTTTCATCAAATTCCGGTGAAATGACGTCGTTTTTCATAAAAGAGTTGTCTGCTTGTGAGAATGTTCGGGAAACGGGCATTATCCAAAGTTAAGGCTTCTATGCAAGCATGGGAAAGATCCGGTTTACAGCAGATTGACGCTGTGCTGCAATCTGCGTCCCTGATTATGCGAATCGATGACCATGCAAGCCTCTCAATTTTCAGCCCAGGTGCTGGACTGGTACGACAAATACGGGCGTAAAACCCTGCCCTGGCAAATTGAAAAAACGCCTTACAAAGTATGGCTCTCCGAGGTGATGTTGCAACAAACGCAGGTCGCCACGGTGATCCCTTACTTCGAGCGTTTTATGGCGCGCTTCCCGACGGTGGCCGATCTGGCCAACGCGCCGCTGGACGAGGTTCTTCATCTGTGGACCGGTCTTGGATATTACGCCCGGGCGCGTAACCTTCACAAGGCCGCACAGCAGGTTGCCACGCGCCATAACGGGACATTCCCGGAAACCTTCGATGAGGTGGCCGATCTCCCCGGCGTCGGACGTTCAACCGCAGGCGCCATTCTCTCCCTGTCTTTAGGGAAGCATTTCCCGATCCTCGACGGCAACGTGAAGCGCGTGCTGGCACGCTGCTACGCCGTCGACGGCTGGCCGGGGAAGAAGGACGTCGAAAAACGCCTTTGGGAAATAAGTGAAGCGGTCACCCCGGCCAACGGCGTCGAGCGTTTCAACCAGGCGATGATGGATCTCGGCGCGCTGGTCTGCACGCGCTCAAAACCAAAATGCGAACTCTGCCCGGTGAATAATCTCTGCGTGGCGTATGCCAACCATTCATGGGCGCAATATCCGGGTAAGAAACCCAAACAGACGCTGCCGGAGCGCACCGGCTATATGCTGCTGATGCAGCACGGCGACGAGGTCTTCCTCGCCCAGCGTCCACCGAGCGGTCTGTGGGGTGGTCTATACTGCTTCCCACAGTTTGAAGATGAAGATTTGCTGCGTGAATGGCTTAAACAGCGCGGGATTGCTGCCGATAACCTGACGCAGCTGACCGCGTTTCGCCATACGTTCAGCCATTTCCACCTGGATATTGTACCCATGTGGCTTCCCGTGTCGTCATTTGCCTCGTGCATGGATGAAGGCACCGCTCTCTGGTATAACTTAGCGCAACCGCCATCAGTCGGACTGGCGGCTCCCGTGGAGCGCCTGTTACAGCAATTACGTGCCGGTGCAATGGTTTAGCATCGACAAGAAAAAGAGGAATGAGTATGGCCAGAACGATTTTTTGTACTTTCCTGCAGCGTGACGCTGAAGGCCAGGATTTCCAGCTTTATCCGGGCGACCTGGGTAAACGCATCTACAATGAAATCTCCAAAGAAGCCTGGGGACAGTGGCAGAAAAAGCAGACCATGCTGATCAACGAGAAAAAACTCAGCATGATGAACCCGGAACACCGCAAGCTGCTGGAGCAGGAGATGGTGAGCTTCCTGTTCGAAGGTAAAGACGTGCACATCGAAGGCTATACGCCACCGGAAAAATAACAGCGTGCGGGGGAAACCCCGCCGTTAAAGCAAACACAACACGCACTCCCGGAATGATGAAAAAACTTTTAGCGCTAGCCCTTGTTGCGCCGTTGCTTGTCTCGTGTTCGTCAAAAAAAGGCGAAGATTACAACGAAGCCTGGATCAAGGACACCAACGGTTTTGACATTTTGATGGGGCAGTTTGCCCACAACATCGAGAACATATGGGGATTTAACGAAGTTCTTATTGCCGGACCTAAGGACTACGTTAAGTACACCGACGCCTATCAGACCCGTAGCCACATCAACTTTGATGAGGGGACGATCACGATTGAGACCATCGCAGGCACCGACCCTGCGGCACGACTGCGTCAGGCGATCGTCAAAACCCTGCTGATGGGTGACGATCCGGGTTCTATCGATCTCTACTCCGATGCCGACGATATCACTATCTCGAAAGAGCCGTTCCTGTACGGCCAGGTCGTCGATCAGACCGGTCAGCCGATCCGCTGGGAAGGTCGCGCCACGAAATTTGCCGACTACCTGCTGCAGACGCGCCTGAAAAGCCGCTCTAACGGCCTGAAGATTATCTACAGCGTCACCATCAACCTCGTCCCGAACCACCTCGACAAGCGTGCGCATAAATACATTGGGATGGTGCGTCAGGCCTCGCGCAAGTACGGCGTGGATGAGTCGCTGATTCTGGCGATTATGCAGACCGAATCCTCGTTCAACCCGTACGCGGTGAGCCGTTCCGACGCCCTGGGGCTGATGCAGGTAGTGCAGCACAGCGCCGGTAAAGACGTCTTCCGCGCGCAGGGGAAATCCGGCACGCCGAGCCGCAGCTATCTGTTCGATCCGCAGAGCAACATTGATACCGGCACGGCCTATCTGGCGATGCTGAACAATGTGTACCTGGGCGGAATTGATAACCCAACGTCGCGCCGCTATGCGGTGATCACCGCCTATAACGGCGGCGCGGGCAGCGTGCTGCGCGTCTTCTCGAATGACAAAGTGCAGGCCGCGAACATCATCAACAGCATGGCGCCGGGGGATGTCTACTCTACCCTCACCACCCGCCACCCGTCTGCGGAATCCCGTCGCTATCTGTATAAGGTGAATACGGCGCAGAAGAACTACCGTCGCCGGTGATCGGCACACCTTCTCCCCTCTGGGAGAAGGTGTTCTGTTTCCCCTCTCCCTATGGGAGAGGGTCAGGGTGAGGGCATCAGGCCGCACCTATCCAACCCCACCCATACGAAAATGTTATTTGCATCACAATCCAAACTGCAAATTAATGTGGATTGCATTTTTTTGCGGGAGGTAACAAAACATATTGTTGCCAACTGATAGAATTGCATCAAATAACAACCCTGAATGTTCCCAAAACAACATATCTCCCGCTCACTTGTGAGGAAAGTAACATGAACCTTAAGCTGCAGCTTAAAATATTGTCGTTTCTGCAGTTCTGCCTGTGGGGTAGCTGGCTGACCACACTCGGCTCCTATATGTTTGTGACGCTCAAGTTCGACGGTGCGTCAATCGGTGCCGTATACAGCTCGCTCGGTATTGCGGCTGTCTTCATGCCAACGCTGCTGGGCATCGTGGCGGATAAATGGTTGAGTGCGAAATGGCTGTACATGCTTTGCCATCTGGTGGGCGCGGGGACGCTGTTTATGGCAGCCCAGGTGACCACGCCGGGGGCGATGTTCATGGTGATCCTGCTTAACTCGCTGGCCTATATGCCAACGCTTGGCCTGATCAACACCATCTCCTACTACCGCCTGAAATCCGCGGATTTGGATATCGTGACCGATTTCCCGCCAATCCGTATCTGGGGTACCATCGGCTTTATCATGGCGATGTGGGGCGTGAGCTTCGCGGGCTTCGAACTGAGCCATATGCAGCTCTATATCGGTGCGGCGCTCTCCGTGGTGCTGGCGATCTTCACCCTGACGCTGCCAACCATTCCGGTTTCTAACCAGCAGAAAAACCAGAGCTGGAGCACCATGCTCGGCCTGGACGCGTTCGCGCTGTTTAAAAACAAACGCATGGCGATCTTCTTTATCTTCTCCATGCTGCTGGGCGCAGAGCTGCAGATCACCAACATGTTCGGCAACACCTTCCTGCACAGCTTCGATAACAACCCGCTGTTCTCCGGCAGCTTTATCGTTGAACATGCGTCGGTGATGATGTCCATCTCTCAGATCTCTGAGACGCTGTTCATCCTGACCATCCCGTTCTTCCTGAGCCGCTACGGCATCAAAAACGTCATGCTGATCAGTATCGCGGCATGGATGTTGCGCTTCGGCCTGTTCGCCTACGGTGACCCGAGCGCGTTTGGTACCGTGCTGCTGGTGCTGTCGATGATCGTTTACGGCTGCGCCTTCGACTTCTTCAACATCTCTGGTTCGGTGTTTGTGGAAAAAGAGGTGAAGCCTGAAATCCGCGCCAGCGCGCAGGGTATGTTCCTGATGATGACCAACGGCTTCGGCTGTATTCTGGGCGGCGTGGTAAGCGGTAAAGTGGTTGAGATGTACACCACCAACGGCATCACCAACTGGCAGCCCGTGTGGCTGATCTTCGCGGCGTACTCGCTGGTGCTGTTCTTCGCGTTCATCGCGCTGTTCAAGTACAAGCACGTGCGCGAGCCGCACGGTGCGCAGCCGATCGCGCATTGATTGTTGTGCCCGGTGGCGCTGCGCTTACCGGGCCTACAAAACCAGACCGTAGGCCGGGTAAGGCGAAGCCGCCACCCGGCTATTTTATTGCAGAGAGCACCCACCCCACCGACAGCAAATCCGCGCTGCCGCCCGGGCTCAGATTGCGTTCAATCAATGCCTTATCCATCTTATGCAGCGCCTCGCGATCCCAGCCACTCACCAGTAATTCCCGCGCGTAGCCCTGAACGTAGCGCAGCCCTTCAATGCCGCCTCGCGAGACGAGATTACTGTCCTGATTGACCGCCATCAGGCGCAACAGCAGGCCGTGAAGCGACTGTCCGCTCCACTGCGCCAGCGCCCTACGCGCCGTCGCAAAGCCGCTTTCCGCCTCTCCGCGCGCGCCGGTTAAGCCGTACAGATGAAACTGCCGCTCGCCCGCCGTCTTCTGCCCGCTGCGCGCGGCCAGCTCCCGCGACACCAGCCCGCTGCAGATGTTACTCACCTCACAGCAGAGGCTGTCTGCGGAGATATTTTTCACACGTCCGGCAGCGAAGCACAGTAAACCCAGGGCAAAAATCCCGCCCTTGTGGGTGTTCACTCCGTTCGTCGCGGCGTACATCGCCTGCTCGCAGGCCATCCCCATCGGGCGGATAATGCGAAGCTGTGCGTCAGCGGGTTTATCCGCATGTGCGTTACCGAGTTCGGCAAAGCGCGAAAACCACGGCGTTATCGCCGCAATGCTGCGGACGAACAGCGCGTGGTCCATATCGCGATGGGAACCGTTATTGAGCTTGTCCACCAGCCCCGGCTTGGGCGTCAGCTCCAGCTCCTGCCATAGCGCCGCCTCGGCAAGCGCGGGCACGTCAACCGGGCGCGGTTTAGTCGCGAGCAAACCACTCATCGATTGTCTTCTCCACGCGGGAAACCACCTGCTCAACGGGGTGATTGCGCGAACGGGAACAGGCATGAGCGGGTTCGTCGCAGATCAGGCAGCGTCTGAGATTCGCCCCCAGCGACTGACGCCCGACGTGGCCGTGCTGAGGGCAGATCACGTCCAGATCCCACAGCCTGCCGAGCGGGTGCGTCTGCTCCAGCTCCGCGCAGTGCGCTTTGATTTCCACCGCGGGATGGGCCACGCACCACAGGGCTTCTGGCCCGGTCGGGAGCCACAGCACCTGACGGTCCAGCACCTGCCAGCGGTTTTCCCACAGCAGCTGGTCGCACATTTGCAGCGCCACGCCCATGGTATTGCGATAGCGCAGGCTGTCTTTGATTTCCCCTGGTGTGACCAGCGTGAGGGAAATCACCGGTTGTTGATAGTGCTCAAGCATGTCAGCCTGGCGCGCTGCGCGGCGCTCTTTCGCCGCCAGCAGTTCGTCCAGGCTGACACCCGCCCGCACGGGTGTCGCTATTGTCATAACTACTCCTTTACCTGTCGCACGGTGTCGATCACGCTGCCGTCGCGGTAGCGGATCACCCCGACGATTTTGTCGGTAAATTCAATTGGTTTCGGTACGCCCGTCAGGGAAATCGCCCGCTCGTAAAGCGCGCTGATATCCACAACCTTGAGCCCGGCTTCCAGCAGGCGCTCGCGGATCTCCGGGCGCGCCGGGTTGACCGCAATGCCGTGGTCGGTGACCAGCACGTCGATGCTCTCACCCGGCGTGAGGCGCGTGGTGACGCGCTTCACGACCGTCGGAATGCGGCTGCGCAGCAGCGGCGCGACGACGATGGTCAGGTTTGCCGCGGCGGCCACGTCGCAGTGTCCGCCGGACGCGCCGCGCATCACGCCGTCGGAGCCGGTGATAACGTTGACGTTAAAATCGACGTCGATCTCGAGAGCGCTGAGGATCACCACGTCGAGCTGGTCGCAGCTTGCAGCCTTGCTGCCGGGGTTGGCGTAAACGTTGGTGGAGATCTCCACGTGGTTCGGGTTGCGCGCCAGCGAGGCCGCCGCCTGGCCGTCGAAGCACTGGGTATCCAGCAGCTTTTCGATAAGCCCCTTCTCGTGCAAATCCACCAGGCTGCCGGTGATGCCGCCGAGCGCAAAGCGCGCCTTTACGCCGCTGCGCTCCATCTTCTCTTCCATAAAGCGCGTGCAGGCGGTCGCCGCCGCGCCGGAGCCGGTCTGCATCGAGAAGCCCGGTTTGAAGTAGCCGGAGTGTTCAATCACGTCCGCCGCATAGCGGGCGATCATCAGCTCGCGCGGGTTGCTGGTGACGCGCGCCGCGCCGACGCTGATTTTCGCCGGGTCGCCGACGCTCTCGACCTGCACAATGTAGTCCACCTGGTCCTGCACCAGGCTGGCGGGCATATTGGGGAACGGCACCAGTTCTTCCGTCAGCAGCACCACCTTGCGGGCAAAGTGCGCGTCCACCATCGCATAACCCAGGGATCCGCAGCACGATTTACCGTGCGTCCCGTTGGCATTGCCAAACTCATCGCTGCACGGCACGCCGAGAAACGCCACGTCGATGTTCAGCTCGCCGTCCTGGAGCAGCTTCACGCGCCCGCCGTGGGAATGAATTTGCACCGGCTCGTCCATCAGCCCGTGGGAGATGGCGTCCGCCAGCCTGCCGCGCATGCCCGAGGTGTAAATCCGGGTGATGACGCCGCTTTCAATATGCTCGATCAGCGCGTCGTTACAGGTCATCAGCGAGCTGGAGGCCAGCGTCAGGTTTTTGAAGCCCATTCGCGCCAGCAGCGCCACGACGGTGTTGATCACCCGGTCGCCTTCGCGAAACGCGTGGTGGAAGGAGATGGTCATCCCGTCCTGCAGGCCGCAACGCTTAACCGCCTCTTCAACAGAGGCGCAGAGCTTGCGGCTGTGCTTCGCCTCGCAGTCCGCCAGCCACGGCGTGGCGCTGTGGGCGTTATCAAAGGGTTTTAAGTCCCGCAGATGGGGAAAGTTCACGTGAAGAAGTTCTGTCTGATTCATTATTTTATCCTTACCGACGCACGCCGGAGGCCGCCGCGCGCTCCAGCACCACCTGCGCGTGGTTAATAATCGGTGCATCCACCATTTTGCCGTTGAGCGACACCACGCCCAGGCCGTTACGCTCGCCCTCTTCTGCCGCCTCAATCACCCTTCTGGCGTGATCCACCTCATCCTGCGTCGGGGCGTAGGCGTTGTGCAGCAGGTCAATCTGGCGCGGGTTAATCAGCGATTTGCCGTTGAAGCCCATCTTGCGGATCAGATCGACCTCGCGCAGGAACCCGGCCTCGTCGTTAACGTCTGACCACACCACGTCGAAGGCGTCGATGCCCGCCGCGCGGGCGGCGTGCAGCACGGCGCAGCGGGCGTAGAACAGCTCGGTGCCGTCGCCGCGCTCGGTCTGCATGTCCATCACGTAGTCAAAGGCGGCCAGCGCAATCCCGATGAGGCGCACAGAGCTGCGGGCAATCGCCACGGCGTTGATGACGCCAATGGCCGATTCAATCGCCGCCATCACGCGGGTGGAGCCAACCTCGCGGCCGCACTCCTGTTCGATACGCTCGAGATGGCTTTCCAGCTCGTAGATATCGTCCGGCGTGTCGGTTTTCGGCAGGCGGATCACGTCCACGCCGGCCCGCACGGCGGCTTCCAGATCCAGCAGGCCAAATGGCGTGCTGAGCGGGTTAATACGCACTACGGTTTCGATATCCTGATACATCGGGTGCTGCAGGGCGTGGAACACCAGCATGCGCGCGGTATCCTTCTCGCGCAGGGCGACGGCGTCCTCAAGGTCAAACATGATGGAGTCGGGACGGTAGATAAAGGCGGTGGAAAGCATGGCGGCGTTAGCGCCCGGCAGGAACAGCATGCTGCGGCGGAGTTTGCTCATTTCAGCGCCCCCCAGTTGATGGCCTGTTCATCGGCGGCACGCATCAGCGCGCTTTGCAGGCGGGCGCGGATCACACAGTCCAGCGCCCCTTTGTCTTCAATAATGATTAATCCCTGGTGCACGTTCATGACGCGCAATGTGTCGTTGACCACCTGGCGAATCTGCTCGCCAAACTGCTTAATCACTTCACTGTGGATGACTATCTCCAGCTCGCCGTGAGCGGGAGCGATTTTCACCATCAGGTCGCTGGACTCCTGCGTTCCGGCCAGCGCCTCCCTTACAATTTTCATGATAAATTCCTGGTAGTTAAGCGACTTCCGCACTCGCACGGTAATGCGTTTCGAGATGCGCGAAGGTGGAGTCCGGGACAATCTCCCGGATCCGGGAAAACTGCTGTGTCTTCAGTAAGCGGCGCACTTCGGACGCTGAAATAGCGTTGCCGGTGGCCTTGATGCGCGGCATTTCCACCACCTCGATATGCGAGGCCAGCAGGTCGTGCAGCGTCTGGTTGTACTGGCGGGTGATATCGCAGAACGGCTCCGAGCCGATGAAGCGGTGCGTAATGCCCAGCGCCGGGGCGATGAAGTCCCGGAAGATCAGCACGTCGATCTCGCTCCACGCCTGCTGCACTTTGCCGGTCTCCTTCAGGAAGTAGGCCGGGAAGGTGGCGCGGGAGATGATGTACTGCGAGCCTTCATGCACCAACACGTTCGGCAGATGCGCTACGCCCGCGCGCACCATCTCGAGGCGCGCGCTGAACGGGAAGAACGAGGCGTCTTCACGCACCACGAACAGGTGCAGGGCATCGCACCGCTGCGCCGCCTGCTCCACCAGATGGCGGTGGCCGAGGGTGAACGGATTGGCGTTCATCACTATCGCGCCAACGTTCTCCCCGCACCTGCGCTTCGCGCGCAGGGAACGGCAGTAGCGTTCGATCCCCTGCGGGGTGTTCTCCATCAGCACCGCGTTGTTTCCGCTCTGGGCAATCGGCCAGAAGCCGCTGCGGGCAAAGCGCTCCCGGTTGCACGGACGGGTGCAGAGGAAGAGGTGAAAATGGCCGCACTCCAGCGCCGCATTTTCCACCTCTGCCAGCAGCCGCGCGCTGAGGTTCTCGCCGCGAAGCTGCTCGTTGACCGCCACGCATTTGATGACGTTGGCAGCAAGCCCTGCGCAACCCACCAGCTGCGAGCCGGACCAGGCTTCGACAAACAGCGTGATGTCGTTGTCCAGGCCAAGGCCGCTGTCTGCCAGCAGGTAGCGGATCTGGCTTAAGCGTTCCGGGTGTTTCGCCACGACGGTGTGGCGAAAATCGATGGGTTGACTGTTCATGCCGTCTTTCTTAATGTGCTGCCGCAAGCCCGACGGCTGGCGCTTCCACGATCACGTTGCTGAGATGACCGATATGCTCGATCTCCACCTCAATGCGATCCCCTTCTTTCATAAACAGCGGCGGATTGCGCTTTTTACCCACTCCGCCCGGGGATCCGGTGATGATCACATCGCCCGGGCTGAGGCGGGTGAAGGTGCTGATGTACTCGATCAGCTCCGCCACCTTGTGGATCATGCTGCTGGTGTTGTCTTCCTGCACCATGCGGCCGTTCAGCCAGGTGCGGATCGCAAGCTGGTGCGGATCAGGGATCTCGTCCGCCGTCGCCATCCACGGCCCAAACGCGCCGGTTTTGCGCCAGTTTTTACCGGCGGTAAACCAGGTGTGCTGCCAGTCGCGGGCGGAGCCGTCCATGTAGCAGCTGTAGCCCGCCACGTGGCGCAGGGCGTCGTCGCGGCTGATGTTCTCCCCGCCTTTACCGATGATCACCGCCAGCTCGCCTTCATAGTCGAATTCACTTGAATGGCGCGGCTTCAGCACCGGCTCGTTGTGGCCGGTCTGTGAATCCGGGAAGCGGACAAACAGCGTCGGGGCCGGGTTATGCTGGTCAAACTCCTTGCGCTTGTCGGCATAGTTCATGCCCACGCAGAGGATCTTTTCCGGCTGCTCGATCACCGGTAAGAAGGTGATGGCGCTCATCGGCACGTCCACGGCATCGTTCAGGTAGCGGGTGGCCTGCGCCAGCCCGTTGCCCTGCAGCAGCGCCTTTAGGTCGCTGTAGCGGTCGCCGAGACGGCGGCCTAAATCAATCACGCCGTCGGCCTGGACGATGCCGTAGCTGCGTTTTCCCTGGTATAAAAAGCTTGCGAGTTTCATTGTTCTTTCCTGAAAACTTAAACGAGGAAGTTGCCCAGAATCAGCAGTGAGACTGAGACGTTAATCGCCCCGCCGATACGGGTAGCAATCTGGGCGAACGGCATCAGGCTCATACGATTGCCTGCGGTCAGGATCGCCACGTCGCCGGTACCGCCCTGGCCGCTCTGGCAGCAGGAGACGATGGCGACATCAATCGGGTGCATACCAATCTTTTTGCCGACGAAGAAGCCGGTTGCCACCAGTGCGGAAACGGTGCTGACAATCACCAACAGGTTGCTGACGGTGAACGCCGCCACCAGTTCATGCCAAGGGGTGATAGCTACGCCGACGGCGAAGAGGATTGGGTAGGTCACGGAGGTCTGGAAGAATTTGTACACCACCTGAGAGCCTTCCAGCAGACGCGGAGAGGCGCCGTTGCAGAGTTTCACCAGGACCGCCATAAACAGCATGCCAACTGGTGCAGGCAGGCCAATCAGCTTGTGGCCGAGCATGCCCAGCATGTAGAGCAGCACCGCCAGCAGCGCGCCGGAGGCAATAGTGGTGACGTCCGCTTTGCCGGAAAACGCAGGCTGAGAGACGGTGGCATCGGCATTCGCGCGGTTAGGCATCAGCTGGCCTTCACCGGTCAGGTGCGGGAAGCGTTTACCGAGCTGGTTCAGGCAGCCGGAGATGATGATTGCCGTCAGACCGCCGAGCATTACCATCGGCAGCACGCGGCCGAGCGCTACGCCCTGGTCCATGTGCAGCAGGGTGGCATAGCCGATGGAAAGCGGGATTGCCCCTTCCCCGACGCCGCCCGCCATAATCGGCAGAATGATAAAGAAGAAGATCTGGAACGGCTCAAGACCCAGCGCCAGGCCGACGCCCATTCCCACCAGCATGCCGACGATTTCACCGCACAGCATCGGGAAGAAGATGCGCAGGAAGCCCTGAATCAGCACCGTGCGGTTCATGCTCATGATGCTGCCGACGATAATGCAGCAGATGTAGAGATAGAGAATGTTGGTGGATTTGTAGAACTTGGTGGTGGACTCGACCACCACGTCCGGCAGCAGGCCATAGTAGACCAGCGCGGAAGGGATAAAGGTGGCGCAAATCGCCGCCGCGCCGAGCTTGCCGACAATCGGCAGGCGTTTGCCAAACTCGCCGCAGGCAAAGCCGAAGAAGGCCAGCGTTGCCACCATGACCACGATATCGCTCGGCAGTTTTCCGCCCAGGCAATCAATGGCAATCAGCGCGCCCGCCAGAACGAACAGCGGCAGAGGAATAATCCCAACTTTCCAGGTATCCATAATATGCCACCAGCGCTCTTTGAGCGAAGGCCGCTGAATTTCAATCGGGTCGTGGGTAACAGAGAAAGAATCGTCAGTTGTGCTCATAATAAGCCCCTTGGTTATTTTGTGCGTTCAGCTTAGAGTCACAAAGGCTTACTTTATGTGAGGAATGGCATATTAAAAGCGAAGTTTTAATGGCAGCTATGGTTTTAATGGTTTCTTTTATTTAATGTGATTTATACCTTATTTATTGCCGTGGTTTTTATGGTTTCTTTTCCGAATTGAACAAACAAATAACATTTATTCGGGAAGCCCGAAGCACGTTCGCCTTCAGGATAACTCTTTTACAGCGCCCGCTGTGCAAGGGATCACAAGTTTTCGGCAAAGCGGGCGTCAGCGCGAAAAAAGATGATATATTGGCGATCTTTGCTGCTACCTCGCGTGATAGTTATGAAAGTTTCTTTCCAGATTAAGCTGTTTATTTCGCTGGTTGCCTTTTTCTCGGTGCTTTTCGCGCTGCTGGGCGGATATTATTATACCGACGTCGGGAAGCAGCTTTATCAGGAAATGAGTACGCGTGCCAAAATACAGGCTGAAGAGATTGCGCTTATTCCGACATTGCGTAATGAAGTTGAACAAAAGAATATCAATGCCATCCATGATTTTATGCAGAAGATTTCTGCGCACAGTGACGCCAGCTTTATTGTGATTGGTGATAATAAGGGGCAGCATCTTTTTCACTCCGTCTTTGCCGACAGAGTGGGCACAACCCTGGTTGGCGGAGACAATGAAGCCGTATTGCAGGGTAAAAGCACCACCACCATTCGCAAAGGCGGGCTGGGCATTTCGCTGCGCAGTAAAGCTCCCATCTTCAACGCCGCCGGACAGGTGGTCGGCATTGTTTCAGTAGGCTATCTGACCAGCTACCTTGATACCATTACCGTCAGCAAAGTGGTCAATATCCTGATTGCCGCCGTGCTGCTGCTGATCGCTCTCTTTATCTTCTCCTGGTTCTTTACCCGCAGCATCAAGAAGCAGATCTTCTCCCTTGAGCCGCGCGAGATCGGCCTGCTGGTGCGCCAGCAGAAGGCGATGATGGAATCTATTTATGAAGGCGTGATTGCCATTGACGATCGGCGGCGGATTGAAGTCATCAACCAGGCGGCGCGCAAGCTGCTGGGCCTGAGCCAGCCGGCCCGCGAGCTGCGCGGACAGCTGATAAGCCAGGTGATCGATCCGGTCCCGTTCTTCGACACGCAGACGATGCTGGCGAAAGATACCCATGACGAGATTTGTCGTTTTAACGATCTCACGGTGATTGCCAGCCGGGTGCACATCATGCTTGAGGGGTCGCTGCAGGGCTGGGTGATCACCTTCCGCGATCGCAACGAGATCGACTCGCTGAGCGCCCAGCTCAGCCAGGTAAAACGCTATGTCGATAACCTGCGCATCATGCGCCACGAGCAGTTAAACAGGATGACCACCCTCTCCGGCCTGCTGCATATGGGCCGCTATGAGGAAGCCATTGGCTACATTCAGGCGCAGTCGGAACATGCCCAGGAGCTGCTGGACTTTATCTCTTCGCGCTTCAGTTCCCCGACCCTGTGCGGCCTGCTGCTGGGGAAAGCCGCCCGCGCGCGGGAGAAAGGCGTCGAGCTGTGTTTCGACCCGGGCTGTCGGCTGGACAGACCCTTCCTGCCCCTTGGTGAGCAAGAGCTGATTTCGATTATTGGCAACCTGCTGGATAACGCCATCGAAGCGACACAGCGGTCGCCGCTTCCCCACGCGCCGGTAGAAGTGCTGATAAAGCTCAGCGAACAGGAGCTGATTATTGAAGTCGCCGACCAGGGCGTTGGCATTACACCGGAGATGCGTGACCGGATCTTTGAACGCGGCATCACCACCAAAACGCGCGGCGATCATGGGATTGGCCTGTATCTGATCGAAAGCTACGTCACACAGGCTGGCGGCGCGATAGAAGTTGCCGATAATACCCCGCGCGGCGCCATTTTCTCCCTGTTTATCCCGGCCACGGGAATCGCCCGGCAACTGGAAGACACCGACTATGCAACATGAACTTATCGACGTACTGATTGTTGAAGACGAGAACGAACTGGCGCAACTGCACGCGGAGCTGATAGGCAAACACCCGCGTCTGAGGCTGGTGGGCATTGCCTCGTCGCTGGCTGCGGCCCAGGCAGAGCTTGAAAGCAAACAGCCGCAGCTGATGCTGCTGGATAACTACCTGCCGGACGGCAAAGGCATCTCGCTTATCAATAACCCCATGCTGGCCCGCGCCAACTGCTCGGTGATTTTTATTACTGCCGCCAGCGATATGGACACCTGCAGCCAGGCGATTCGCAACGGCGCGTTCGACTACATCCTTAAACCCGTCTCCTGGAAGCGGCTCAGCCAGTCGCTGGAGCGGTTCGTGCAGTTTGCGGAACAGCAGCGCGTGTGGAAGATTGTCGACCAGCAGAACGTGGATTCGCTGTATCAGCTCCAGGCGAAAAACTACCGCCTGGACAACGGCAGTAAAGGCATTGAGGAAAATACGCTGGCGCGTGTGCAGACGCTGTTCAACGACAAGGCAACGCACTGCTTTACCGTGGATGAGGTGGTGAGCGAAACCGGATTAAGCAAAACCACCACCCGGCGCTATCTGGAGCACTGCGTGGAGGCAGGTTTTCTGACGGTGGAGATGCTGTACGGCAAGATTGGGCATCCGAGGAGGATGTACAAGCGTAGTGCGGTTTGATGAAACGTTCCCCTCACCCCGGCCCTCTCCCCAAAGGGGCGAGGGTGAAAAGACGGCCCCGTGCAATCCCCTCTCCCTGTGGGAGAGGGTTAGGGTGAGGGCAACAGCCCGCACTATCTCAATACATACCCATACAGCCGCTTAATCCCGTCGGCATCCTTCTCGCTGTAAACCCCCTGCAGCTCCGGCGAGAAGCCCGGCAGCAGGTTGATGCCCTCCTCCAGCGCGAGGAAGTAACGCTGTACCGCCCCGCCCCAGACCTCACCCGGCACCACGCACAGCACGCCCGGCGGATAGGGCAGCGCCCCTTCGGCAGCAATGCGCCCTGCGGCATCACGTATGCGAACCAGCTCCACGTCACCGCGAATATAGGCCCGGTTCGCATCCTGCGGGTTCATCACTACCTCAGGCAGGCTCTCCTTGCGGAACATCGCCTTCTGCAGATCCTTCACGTCAAAGCTGACGTAGAGATCGTGCATCTCCTGGCACAGCTGGCGGAGGGTGTAATCCCTGTAGCGCACCGGGTATTTCTGGAAGATCGTCGGCAGCACGTCCGCCAGCGGCGTATCGTCTTCAATATGCTGTTCGAACTGGCCCAGCATCGCCACCAGCTGCGCCAGCTTCTCGCTGCTTTCGGCAGGCGTCAGCAGGAACAGGATCGAATTGAGGTCGCATTTCTCCGGCACGATGCCGTTTTCGCGCAGGTAGTGCGCCAGAATCGTCGCCGGGATCCCGAAATCCGTGTACTCCCCGGTTTCAGCATCGATACCCGGCGTGGTCAGCAGGAGCTTGCACGGGTCGACAAAGTACTGCTCGCGGGCATAGCCCTCAAAGCCGTGCCATTTGGCCCCCGGCTCAAAGCTGAAGAAGCGCAGCTCGCTGGCAATGGCGTGCGTCGGATGATCCTGCCACGGCCGGCCCGCCACCACCGGTGGGATAAACGGTTTGATCATATGGCAATTCGCAATGATCGCCTTGCGCGCTTCAATCCCCAGCTCGACGCACTCCGCCCACAGCCTGCGTCCGCTTTCACCTTCGTGGATCTTGGCATTCACATCCAGCGCTGCAAACAGCGGATAAAACGGGCTGGTGGAGGCATGCAGCATAAACGCGTTGTTCAGCCGCTTGTGCGGACAGAAACGCGCCTGACCGCGAATGTGGTTATCCTTTTTATGGATCTGCGACGTTTGCGAGAACCCGGCCTGCTGTTTATGCACCGACTGGGTCACGAAAATTCCCGGATCGTTCTCGTTCAATTCCAGCAAGAGCGGGGACGTTTCCGCCATCATCGGAATAAACTGCTCGTAGCCCACCCATGCGGAGTCAAAGAGGATGTAGTCGCAGAGATGACCGATCTTGTCGATCACCTGGCGGGCGTTGTAGATCGTCCCGTCGTAAGTGCCAAGCTGAATGATCGCCAGGCGGAACGGGCGCGCCTCGTCGGCCTTCTCCGGCGCCGCTTCACGGATAAGATCCCGCAGATAGGCATCGTCAAAGCAGTGGTCGTCAATTCCGCCAATAAAGCCAAACGGGTTACGCGCGGCCTCAAGATAAACCGGCGTGGCGCCCGCCTGGATCAGCGCCCCGTGGTGGTTAGACTTATGGTTATTGCGATCGAACAGCACCAGGTCGCCGCGGGTCAGCAGCGCGTTGGTCACCACCTTATTGGCCGCTGAGGTGCCGTTCAGCACGAAGTAGGTTTTGTCCGCGTTGAACACTTTCGCCGCGAACTTTTGCGCGTGCTTGGCGGACCCTTCGTGGATCAGCAGATCGCCCAGCTTCACGTCGGCGTTGCACATGTCGGCGCGAAACACGTTTTCACCGAAGAAATCATAGAACTGTCGCCCTGCCGGGTGTTTTTTGAAAAATGCCCCGTGCTGGTGGCCCGGACAGGCGAAAGTGCTGTTGCCCATCTCCACATACTGGCTCAGGGTATCAAAAAAGGGCGGCAGCAGGTTCTCTTCGTAGCGGCTGGCAGCGCTCTCCAGTTCCAGAAACTCCTGAGCTTTACCCGAGATGACCGCGGTGGCGCCGTCGGGTACGTCCGTTGGCTCCTGCGAGAAAATAAACACCGGTAAATGAAAGCCCGTGCGTTTCAGCAGTGCAAGAATGCCGCTGCGACTTTCAGCTGTTGTGATGACGACGGCCGCCACATCGGTAAAATCAGTGCTGTCCAGCGTCACCTTTTCGCGGTGCGTAGACACAGTGGAGAGCAGCTCGCGGCTGACGGCAATTTTCATGGTTTTCATAGGCGCAGTTACCCTCACCGGGCGGTGAGACAGGGAGGAGAAAATTCGCGCAATAATGTCACCTTTTATTTTGAGGTGCAAGAAGGAATCAGTATGCACGAAATCAACCAAAGCTAAGGCCCGCGCGGCCCTGCCGTGCCATAATAATGCAATATCAATGATTAAATAACAGGAGTTAACTTTGGTTATCGGGCCATTTATTAACGCAGGCGCCGTATTGCTGGGCGGCGTACTCGGCGCCGTTCTGAGCCAGCGGTTGCCGGAGCGTATTCGCACCTCCATGCCCTCGATATTCGGCCTGGCATCGTTAGGGATCGGTATTCTTTTAGTGATCAAATGCGCCAACCTGCCGGTGATGGTGCTGGCCACCCTGCTCGGCGCGCTGATTGGCGAGTTCTGCTATCTGGAAAAAGGCATTAACAGCGCGGTGAGTAAAGCCAAAAACCTGATTGCCCGACCGGGCGGCAAGGCGAAACACGGTACGCACGAGTCGTTTATTCAGAACTACGTCGCCATCATTATTCTGTTTTGCGCCAGCGGCACCGGGATTTTCGGTTCGATGCAGGAGGGGATGACGGGCGACCCAAGCATATTGATTGCGAAAGCGTTCCTTGATTTCTTCACCGCCACTATTTTTGCCACCACGCTCGGCATTGCCGTTGCCGCGATTTGCGTGCCGATGCTGCTTATTCAGCTGGCTCTCGCCACCTGCGCCACGTTGATTCTCCCGCTCACCACGCCGGCGATGATGGCAGACTTTACCGCCGTCGGCGGCCTGCTGCTGTTGGCGACCGGGCTGCGCATCTGTGGGATTAAGATGTTTGCCGTGGTGAACATGCTGCCCGCACTGCTGCTCGCCATGCCGCTCTCCGCGCTCTGGACGCACTTTTTCGCTTAAGGATGCGGCGAAATGGTGAGAGATTGCGCAGTCTGTAACGAAAACAACATTTTTCGTTGACGGCAGGGGGCAGATCGGGTTTAATGCGCCCCGTTGCCCGGATAGCTCAGTCGGTAGAGCAGGGGATTGAAAATCCCCGTGTCCTTGGTTCGATTCCGAGTCCGGGCACCAAAATTTAGTTTCATGGCGTTCTTATAAGTCCTGAAACGTTAGAAAATCAGTAAGTTAAAGAAACCTGATGGTACTGAAAAGTTTCGTCAGGTTTTTTGACATCCAGAGTTTTTGGGGGCTTAATTGGGGGCCTGTTGGTTCGATAAACTCTGGAGCCCCCGCTATGCCTCTCACCGATACCGCCATCCGTAACGCCAAGCCCATCGATAAACCTTACAAACTCAGCGATGCGCAGGGTCTTTACCTGCTCATAAAGCCCAACGGCTCTAAACTCTGGCAACTTAAGTACCGCTTTGGCGGCAAAGAGAAGAAGCTGGCGTTTGGCGCTTACCCGACCGTTACGCTGGCGAATGCTCGCAAGCTGCGTGAAGAGGCTCGCGCCGTACTCAGCGCAGGCGACGATCCGGGGGTGAAAAAGCAGCAGGAGAAGCAGGCAAAGAAAAGCGGTAATACCTTTGAGGAAGTTGCCCGTAAATGGGTGGCAGGCAATATCCGCTGGACTGAGGCGCACGCAGCCAAAGCCCTGCGCTCGCTGGAACTGCACGTATTCCCGCTGATGGGCAGAATCCCCGTTGCCGATCTGAAAACCGCCGATCTGCTGATCCCGCTGCGGGTGGCGGAGAGAAAAGGCAATCTGGAGACCGCTGCGCGGATACAGCAGCGCACCACGGCGATCATGCGCTATGCGGTGCAGGAGAGCCTGATCGCCAGCAATCCGGCCAACGACCTTACTGGTGCCATCGCGCCGCCGCCGAAAAACCACTACCCCGCCCTGCCGCTGGAGAAAATGCCGGAGTTACTGGAGCGCTTCGAGAGCTATTCCGGCAGGCTGTTAACCCGTCTGGCTGTACAGCTTAACCTGCTGATCTTCATTCGCTCCAGCGAGCTGCGCTTTGCCCGCTGGGCGGAGATCGATCTGGATGGCGCAATGTGGACTATCCCCGCCGAGCGTGAGCCGATTCCGGGTGTGCGTTATTCAGAGCGTGGCGCGAAGATGAAAACACCACATCTGGTGCCACTGTCAAAACAGGCGGTGACGGTGCTGAAACAGCTAAAGCTGCTGTCCGGCAACAGTGAACTGCTGTTTCCCGGCGACCACGATCCGCATAAGCCGATGAGCGAAAACACCATCAACAAGGCGCTGCGGGTGATGGGCTACGACACAAAGGTGGACGTGTGCGGTCACGGCTTCCGCACGATGGCCTGTAGCGCGCTGATCGAGTCCGGGCGCTGGTCGAAAGACGCCGTGGAGCGGCAGATGAGCCATCAGGAACGTAACAACGTTCGTGCTGCGTATATCCACAAGGCGGAGCACCTCGACGAGCGCACTCAGATGATGCAGTGGTGGTCGGACTATCTCGACGCCTGTCGGCAGAAGTTCGTTGCGCCGTATCGGTATGACAGGCAGATTCAGGTAGCCTGAGCCATTCAGCGAGTCACGCCAGAAAGCAGATCTCAGCGGATCTGCTTTTTATTTGCACCAGCGTCGGAATCCATTTCGCTGCGCCAGTTACAGCCCTTTTAACCCTTTGGCCTTTTCCGGTCTGGCGCTGTTACCCTTACTATTCCTTTACCCTTCGGCCTTTTGCTTTTCATGATTGCACCAGAACAGGAAATTATTATTCTTCCCGTTGCCCGTAAACCTGCACCACATACCGCCCGCGTCCGTCGCCGTGGCCCAAATCCATCGCGGCCAGCGCCAGCGCTTCTTTTTCGCTGAATCCCTGCGCCAGATATTGGCGGAGCGCATCCTGCGTCCACGCATAGCGCAATGAATGCGGGGTATAAATCCCCGTCAGCCCGGCCTTCGCGATTTCTTTGCGCCAGTAATTCATGGCGCTCTGGAGGCTGGGCCGATCAATCAGCCTGCCGTTACGTTGCTCTGCGACAGACAGGGCGTTATCCAGCGCTTTTTTCACTGCGTCAGTATCCTGAATAACGGTTTCGCGCGGACGATGGCCTTTGGTGCCAAACACTACCGTCAGACGGGTTTCGCCGCGCTCCAGCGCCTGTTTCCACGTTTTTAATGACTGACAACACTGTACCGCTTCCTGCGAGCGCAGCCCCATCAGTCGCGCCAGTTCCAGCGTTGCTGCCAGCCCTGCGTCTTTGTCGCGGACGGCTTCCAGCACCCTGCTGTAATACTCCGGCGTGATGGCCCGGTTGGTGCCGTTACGGGATGCGCCAGCCAGTCCTAATGCTTTATTGGTCAGGCGCGAATGTTCCGCCACCTGCTTACGTCCGGCCTGTTGCAGCACACCACGCAACGCGGCCATTTCGTTTTGCAGCGTCCGTTTACCGATCTCCTGCGCCAGCCGCGCCTGAATATAGCATTCGATATGGCGAACCTTGATCTGTTCCACCCGCTGGATCTGGATATTCAGCGAGCGTAAATGGCGGCTGAACCGCTGCACAATGTGAATACGGTCATCCACCATTTTAAAACTGCCGCCAGCCCTTTTCGCCAGCGCCTTCATTTCACCACCTAATTTGCCCATAGCTACCCCTTGCCGCTGTTAAAAAGCACAATCTGGCCCCGGCGTATGCTTTGTGGCTGCGCCAGAACGATACCTTCACGCCGGGGTGGCAGGTTGTTGAGGTGTAGGGAGTTTCAGGCTGTACGCGGTACAGGCTGCCTGCCGTAGCAGGAAATTCTCCGGGGCGTCATGCCCCCCTCGGTATCGATCTTTTTCTCCTTTTCTGAACCGACAGCGGCCTGAAAACAGCGTGTCAGTGTGGGGGATTAAGGGCGCAGGCCAGACTTTCCGTGGCTTGCGTCGGCGTGGTGGAACGGCGTCACTTGCGCCCGCATTGCGGGACTCAAGTGACGCCTGGTTCAGCGTTACGCTCTGAGAACGCAAATTCTGGTGCAGTTTTACGGCCACGCGGCAGCAAATGCCTTACGGCAAATGCAGGCCGCAGCCCGTAAAAGTTAAGGGCGCAGGTGTGGCAGCAGGTTGAAGGGTTTACCGGAAAGTTTTCGGCACAGAGCAGCATTGATCAGAGATCTGGCGCAGGTAAAAGGCGCTGAAATTCAGCAGGTGTAAGTGAGCCGTGAAATCGGGTGATTTCCGGTTGGGTGGAATGACAGCCGATGAACTGGCGCAGTTAAAGAGTGTATCTGAGCCTCCGCCGCGATGTTCTGCGACCCGGTGTTTGCAGAGGTCTGCACCGGTAAAGGGATCAACCGTCCTGACGGAACAGGTGCTTCTTTCAGGTTGCGAAGCAAAGGGCGCTGTCGACGACAGCATAGAGCAGGAGGAAGATTACACCCGGTTTTCGCGAATGAAAAGGGGAAACCTTTTTTCTGGAAATTGAGTTTTTTGTGGATTTTTTCGCGATTTTATGAATGACAGTCTGCCGCGCTTCGCTTGCCTTCTCCCGATCTTCCGCCTGCACATGCAGCCAGAAGATCGGGAGAGTCTGTTTTGCTTTAGCAGTATTCAGGCTTGCGGTAGCGGGAAGGCCAGATTTGCTCTGGTGCAACGCCCAGCGCGTCGGCGATCAGTCTTTCCCCTTTGGGCCAGCGGCGGTTAAGCGCATTTGCCAGCGTGGAAGACGCCAGTCCGGATTTACGGGAAACGGCGGACAGCGACGTCCCCTGCTTTTTCAGCGCCGCGATAATGTCGGCAGAATGCCAGTCGGGTTGCATCATGATCATGCCGCCTCCCCGTCGATAAACTTCACACCGTCGGCGGTACGCAGCCAGCGCGGGGCTTTCATTTCCGCCGCGAAGTAGTTGACCAGGTCGTACAGCAGACAACTCAACTGCTTCTCCTTTTCAGAAGAAAATCCCTGCTCCGCCAGCGTCTGCGTCAGGGCGAGGCAGTAGCTACACAGTTCGGTGCATTCCGGCCCAAACTCGGGGGAATTCGCCGGGAGGGTGTCGACGGTCAGGCTTTCAACAAGATGGGGCGGAACGGGCTCTAACAGCGTGGGCTGGAGCAGCATCAGAGCGGCGCTGAGTCTGCCGCACAGCGCCATTTTCAACGTTGGGTCATCGTTTTCAATCAGGGTTTCGGCGAAGTTTTCGCAGTGGTCGGCAAGGACGGTGAAGTCCGTAGCGGCATTGAAGGGAACAGCAAGTAACGGGTGTGTCTGGATTGGGGTAGTAGCCATAAGGCAACCTCCGGTATGTGAATTTAAATTCCACCACCGAAGAGACCAATCTTCCGGGTGGTGGACTGAACGGAGTTGGTCTTACCGGCCATACCCACACCGGCGCACCTTGCGGTGCCCCCGCCCAGCCCACCATAGAGGTATAGCCGAACGCACGACATAAAAAAGACGCTAACGCGCCATATGTCGCAGGTATGATATTCGGGAGACCAATCCCGGCACCTGATTTGGCAGGTGCGTTCAATACGATACACCGACAAACACTAAACAACAAGGAAGTTAATGAAAAGACACATGAATCTTACTTTCTTACTGTGTCGCCTGCGTCGCGTTTTCTTGGCTTGAAAAGCCACATTGTTGGTGCTAGATTCGGATTTAGCCAAGAGAAAATCTAACAGTAGTAGTAAGTTAGGCTTCAGTTTTTCAAAATTCCTTAGAAAATTTTAAGCAAATTGAGGATGAATCGATGACAGAAACGCAGATACGCTCGATAACCGAAGATATCATACAGATATTACTAAAGAAAAATGCTGATTATGGCGGAGCAAGTTTTGATTTGGGTTTGAACGGTAATATGGTACATCTATGGGATAAGGTAAGGCGTTATCGAACCTTAGTTGAAAAACATAATAAAGGAGAGTCACCAAATTTTGAATCAATTGAGGATACCCTAAAGGACATTATTGGGTATGCAATTATTGGTCAAATTATTTTAAATAATGAAAAAAATGGAACAGAAGGAAGCCAAAATGAGTAACGTAAAAAACATTTTTATTAGCCATCATGGCAAAGATGATGAACATGTCCAAAGATTAAAAACTCGATTAAAAGATGATGGGTATGATGTCAGAAATAGTTCCGTTGATAGCACAAAACACCAAGACGTCAGGCCATCTGATAAAGAAATAGCTAAAGACTTAAGTGACGGTATTAATTGGGCTGGAACTTTTATCTGTTTGGTTGGAGAACAAACTCATTCAAGGAGCTGGGTAAACTATGAAATTGAAGAAGCATATAAACAAGGGAAACCTATTGTTGGCATTTATATGCATGGCTGTGCCAACTCCGTAGAGTTACCTGAGAATCTTGAAAAATATGGTAACTACGTAATAGGATGGAACTCATTAGATAAATTAGGTGATGTTTTAGATGGAAAGCCGATACCTCGTGAAAATCCAGATGGCACATTAAAAACGCCAAAATTTGATGTTGTGAGAGTGAATTGTAATTAAATGAAACACTTTACTTATAAAATTGACCATGATTTTGGTTTAGCTCCAAATCCTTTTTGGGGTTATTGTACTCTTGCTATCTGCAAATCAAGTATAAGAAGAAACAGAAATTTAAACATTGGTAGTTGGGTGTTTGGTACGGGTAGCGTAAAATTAAAAAATTTACATAAGTTAATTTATGCTATGAGAGTAGATGAAACGTTAACTTTTAATGAATACTGGAATGATCCAAGATTTTCACATAAAAAACCTATTTTAAGTGGAAGCTTACCACAGTTATATGGTGATAATGTGTACCACCAAGATCCAACTACCGGAATATGGATTCAGGAAGATTCAGCGCATTCACTTGCCAATGGTTTAGTTAATCAAAAACACCTTGACCGAGACATTAGTGGAAAAAACGTTTTAATATCTCAAAACTTTTATTATTTTGGTGATCATGCAGTTGACATACCTCAAGATCTAATTGAATCGACATGCACAAACAGTAGAGACAAGCAGTTTGTCGAAGAAGAACCAGCCATACAACTTCTATTATGGCTGGAACAAGAAGGTTATAATAAAAATTATCTTTATGGAAATCCTATAAGTTGGAAACAACATGTTAAATAGGTTTATCGGATATTATCTGATTTAAAATTGGATTAACAAAAACAACAGGGAGTTTATTTGTTTTAGAAAAAATTACTTTAGCCCAATCGTTAAAAAAATCGTCTCCAAAATCTTCCAGATATGATATTTCACCTAATCGTATTTTTTGTTCCCACTCACCCAATTTATTTACTTTTTCATCAAATCCTACTAAGGAATTAAAACTTTTCGGATAGGTAAAATAATCATCAACTACATCAGATATTGCAGCCAACCGCTCTACAAGTTCTCTATGAATATCATAATAATGAATATTATTAGCAATATGGTAATAAGAACCGACTTCTAACCCCAGAATCTTCGCGAAATATTCCTGCATGAATGTATAGTTAAAAATATTAACTGCACTAGCACCCCATATAAAATCATTTGAACGCATATATACTGTTAGATTCAATCTATTACTTTTGGGTTGTCTCATAAATTGTAACAATCTTGTGCAAGGAAGATCTTTTGTTTGCTTTATTCCTCCATCAATTTCGAAGCAATCTTTGGCAGGATCTCCAATTGTTATTATCCCTTGACGAGTATAAGGATCTTGCTTAAACTTCTCACTAATATAGTGAAACTGGTCAACTTCTAACATTTGAAATTTAGTAATATCTTCACTTTCTCCTTTCTTATAATCTAAAGCATTTCCATTGAAACATCGAAATCTAGGACCATATCCTCCCCGCATAAATTTTCTATCATCAGAAAAATCTTCCATTCTATTTAAATAAAACTGAATTAACTCTAAATCGTTTCGCCCTAACGCTAACCATAATGATTCTGCATATGGGAGGAAAACATTCCAATTTCTATCAGGAATTGTTACCCATCGAGAAAGTGGATTAGTAATTTTAATTACAATAGGTTCAGGGAGTTCCCAGCACGTTTTTCCTCTAGTTGTACGCTCAACTCCATGCTCTAATAAAATCTTAGCCATACCTGTAAGAAAACTATTTATTCCAGAAAACTCAACGGTAACCATATTCGAGAACCTTATCGTTTAAATTCCATTTGGGAGGGAAGAAATAGGATATATTAGACAAACTTTTTTTATATTTCTGTTTTATCCTTATATTCCCTAAATTTAATTCTGGCATTTTGACTCTTAAATACTTATCTGTTTCGCAAAAACAGTTTTGCAGATCAATAAGCTTAGGCTCCCTTCCTAATAAATTTTTAAAATTATTTTCTCCATAATACCCCCTATAATATTCGATGTTATCGTACGTATATTTTATTAAATCCTCATTACTGTAGCCACCGTTATCAATAAAGCATTTTTTTATTCCTCGAATAGCACCAATCCCTGCCATGACAAAACTATTTTCATCAAAATCGATGACATCACTATAGTTAAAATCAATAGCATACTGGTAAGCTAAAAAATCACCAATAAATGGGCACCCTCTAAGAATTAAAAAAACCTCATTCATATTCTTTGCTTTAATTATTCGTTCAAGAAGTTTTCCTTTGATAAATATTTCATCTATCATTCTTAACCATCGTTCATGTTTAGAAACATAGTGATTATACTCATTGTGACTTCCTGTCATAAGGTATGCAGAATTGAATATAGGAGTTACAGCTATTCTTTTAGCTAAAATTTTAGCCATATAATCTACATTGAAGTTAGAGCAAGATATATTACCAAGATGATTCTCTAAGTATTCCCATGTATCTATTCTATTAAAAACTTTAAAAATCAATATTCTAAGCAATATATCTCTCTCATCATAATTATGATGTGTGTATATTACATTTTTTATCAAATACTGACTCACTCTATCACACGCCCGATATACATTAGTGAATTTATTCAAAGCCAATATATTATCATCTGTCCATGGAGAATTTTCTTGATTAAATTTTCGCCAAAAAATCTCCATTCTCTCATTCATAAAATGAAAATAATACTTAAATGCTTCATGTCTTACTTTCACCATTTCAGATTCCTTAAAAATTCTTTATTATAATAGTTCGGAAAAAAACATGTTTGCAAAGTCAACCGTATATAAATCTGTTTTAATCATCCCAGATATTCCATCTGCCAATAACTTTGCTGCACCACCAGTAGCAGCTACTGGTAAAACTTTTGCATTTGGGTGAAAATTTTTAAAAATTTTAAATTCTTCCTCTGAACCATCCATTCCCCCAATGAAGACAGCAGCATCCAGATCGGTTCTCGAAAGCATAGCATTTCTCATTTCAAGAAGGCTTTGTTCTCTATCATTATTAACCGCATCGACATAAACAACATTATCAAATTTTTCGTTTTCATTAGGAAACCAATCTTCGAAATATCGACTTTGATAGAGAATAACTGATTGGGCATATTCAACTCCCATATCTTCACAGATATTCCAAATCATTGGGGTAATAGCAGGATGCCCTCCCCACACTATCCTATGTTCTCTTATAACAGCTATAACTAATTCTCTGACCGCACACTGAATTAAAAAAGGATTAGCTGTTTCATGGTATGTACCACGATCCACTAAGGGAACACTAGCAGAAAGAAAAATTGTACTCATTATTCAAGCCTCCCAATCAGCAAATCGCCAAGCCGCTTCAAAAGACTTAACCCATCGTACGCTATGTATCTCGCTTCCAAGCCACTCCAAATGCCCTAACCAACGAGAATGTAGCCCCACAGGATCGTATACAACTGCTACAGACTTTCTACTGGAATTAATTGACGCGTCATGAAGGGTTACAGAAGTAGGAACGCCCACAGTAGGATAAACAATAACTTCTTTTTCCCCAGGAAGGCGGATAAAAATAGCGTTATGCGCACCAACCCCCAATACTTCTCCTTGGATTTGAGTGACCGCATTCCGTATGTTACTAACAAGATTTAGGTTTCTTATCGCGTGGCTTTGGCTTCTAACCGTTTCTAACTGAACACATATTCTCTCAATAGCTTGCTGAGACAAAAATCCTGTGTTCTCGTCAAATTCATTAGCGAGTAATTCAACTCTACTTGCAGTTGCTGTTCTAGGAGAAGGTGTTGCATCAGGCCATCCCACACGCAATACAGCAATTCCTTTAGATAAGGCCCTCCCAAATTCCGCATTAGTCCATCTGCTCTCAAAATAAGTAGGTGTATCAAGCATGATTAACACATCAGAATCACATAAACGATGCCAAAGCATCGCCTGAAAGTCCTCCCCTAAAGCAATATCATGAGTATCTAAGAAAACATCGAATAAACGAGCAGACAATGCATCAAACAACTGAAGTGCAACCTGTTTTGCTTCATCTCTCCGATAACTCACAAACACCCGCCGTTGTCGTGGTAAGAGCCCCACACATTCCAACAGGGCTGTCGCAGTTCTTTCTGGGCCATGTACACTATAATCCAAGCAATTAATAGGCCTCAAAACATCTGGTATTTCTTCATGTACTTTTTTAATATCAGACACTACAGGAAGTATCGGTATACCTTTATGCAATAAATCAGAAACATTGGCAGATGATACATCTGGGGCACCAAAAAAAATCGCAGCAGCAGAGTTCGTTTGTTCAGGGATAAACTGCTTGGGATAAACACTCCATGCAACCTCTTTCCCCAATTCGAGGCCAAAAGGATGGAGCATATCCTTCAAGGCTTTCTCCAAATCACCCAAAACAGTTTCGTCAATCTCTCCAAGTACAGCAAGCTCATAAAAACTAGACAAGATTCTTCCTCCAGACAATTCCCTCGACACAATGCTGGCTCCAAGTCCCATAGTTATCTCATATCAATATCATGTTCAAATGACAACTCAGGGTATCTTGAATATCCATGATTCTACCTAGAGAAGGTAGCCTAATACCATGTAATTAAAGAAAAAAGGCCTAAGATACGAAACACAATTTTCTGCCACTAAACTGTGAGATATTTCACATAAAACGCAAAATAAAGAAGGAATCTAACGCATGATTTTTTCTCATTGTAAATTGTAAACGTCTATTATCTCACACGCATCACTAACAATATGATTTTATTATTTCTTTATAATTATAATAAACATTTATGACATCACAAATCAGGAATAAACCCTTCTTCCCGCAGAACCTTAATCACTCCACGTATCAGATACGAATTAGAAAATTTCGCCGTATAGGTACGCGCCCCTTCTTCTACTGGCTGGAGCAGTCCCCGTTCAATTAGTTTACCAAGCTGGTAAGTCACCTGCGTCGGTTTCAGATCAGGCAACACAGCACGTAGATCGCCCGCTTTTATCGTCCCCAGTTCAACCGCACGTTTCAGAACCTTTAATTCCAGCGGATTTATCAACCCTCTTTCCGACGAAAAATCGATGGCCGGATACAGGATCTTTTCGCTCAGGAAAGCGTGGTTCGTCAGTTGATCGACTTTCTTCAGCTCAGAGGAGATCCCCGAAAGCACATATAAGCACCATTCTTCCAGCCCCTGCTCTGTTCCCTTATCGGCTAACGAAAGCATGGCGTAATAGCGTTCACGATCGTTACAGAATACGGCTGTCGGATTGAGGACCCGACCACCTGTCTGAACGTTAAAACCATACTTGATAAGCAACGCATAGGTCAGCAATCTGACCGTTCTGCCATTACCGTTGCCAAAGGGATGTATCCAGCCGAAACGATGATGTACCAGCGCAATCTTCATCAAGTCATACTTTGGCTTATCGGCGCGGTTAATAAAGGAGGTCAGTTCCGCCATATAATCAGGGACGCGGATGTGGTCCGGCGGCAAATGGTCAGACTGAGCGATGCTGACGTTATGTTGCCGATATGCACCGGGCGTTCTGTCGCCTTCCTGTTGCAATCCGGCTACCGCCAGACTATGCAACTCGCGGATAAAATATTCCGTTATCTCATCGCCGTTGTTCAGATATTCGTCGATGTACTCCATCGCGGCTTCAATATTGTTGATTTCTTTGAGCTGATCCGTCGAACTCTGCGTTCCTTCAACCTTGCTTTCAACATAGTCGGCAAGCGTGGTGTGGTTTCCCTCAATTCTTGCAGAGCCAAGACTCTCCAGCATGTGGAATACGGCCTTCAACTGCGCAAACAGGATAGGGTGAACGTCGGTTTCCAGCCGCAGGTGCCGGAGTAGCTCCAACTCCGTCAGCGCATCGACCAAAGGGGAGTCAAAGCAGGGATTCAGGAGCGAGAGTTCAAAGTGATTAAATTGAGCCATGATGTTTAGTTATCTCAACTGGTGCATGACGGTATCTCAAAAGTATAGCAAAAATACTAATAGAATCTATAAATTAGAAATAACATCGTTTCTGATTATCTCAAAAACCGTTGTTCCAATATATCAAATGTAAGTTTGAACGATGTTCAATGTGAGGGGGAGGGGGATGGGGCTTTGTCTGCATAATGCAGTATGGATTTTTTAGTGCCGCTATATGTGGACACCGAACCGTTATGTGTGGAGTTTCCCCCACTATATGTGGACCTCAGACCGTTATGTGTGAACCTGACTCCACACATAACGAAGCTCCTACCCTTAAACAACGATTTTTCGTGATAAATATCACAAAAATAAAGCGATTTTTTATGGGGGCCTTCGTGGGGGCGCTGTTTCCGAGAAACACCAACAAAACCAATAACAAACAGTATGTTAATCGTGGATATGATTCCGAGTCCGGCACCACTATTTAGAAAACCCAGCCTATGGCTGGGTTTTTGCTATATGGCTACGGCCGATTTCTGGGCGTTGATAAGCGTGGCTTTAATGCAGGCACGCTTACGCTAATAGCCCGGTAAGTTAATACAGGCGGTGGCTCTTTTTTATCACTTAATTTTGCCGGATAAATTGCTGACCTGATTTGAAAGGTTGTCGTTGCTCCGCTTCATGTCATCAAGGCTTTTTTGCAATCGCTCGATCTTACTCTCCTGCTCAGAATTCTTTCTCTCAAGCTGTAAAACCTTCTGAGTTAGCTCATCGACTTTGCGGTTGTCGGACTTCATCTTACTCAGGCTATTCTGCATCTCCTGTAGATCCGACTCCCTGAAATCAGAAGGCTCGATTTCATCTGCATCAGAAATTACCGGGATATATCCTCCATTAGCGCTGCTGGGTTTGATACTAACCTGAACTTTATTTAGCCCCGCAGAGTGCGCGTAACCTATTGAAGAAAAATAAAAAAAAGAAACAACACACAGACCAGACAGATATTTATTCATTTCTAACGTCCTTTTAAATTTTTCAATCACTTCCAGGAGTCTCCTTCTGGTATCACCCGCTCAGGATAAAACACATGGCTTAGCCACTGGCAGTTCATAAACGGGGTTAAAGAGCAGAAGATACTATTCGTTTTTCATTATAATACGCGTTTCCTCTCCCCCAAAATCCAACCGCCACCCGATCATTTTCTGCCACCTAACATCCGCCGGTAGATAGCGGTTTGTACTGCCGATCGCGGAATTTTTTTCTGAGCCGAAACTGAAACCAAAACAGCTCCGGTTCAAAATAATGGTCCATCACAAAGTTGCTGTACTCAATTCCGTACCGGGGGAAAAGGTCAAGCAGCATGTCCTCAAGATCTTCAGGTATGAGATTGAAATGCTCCTGGAAGGTCCATTCTTTCTTTGCCGGAGATTTACGGTCACTGTAATTCTCAGTGAGGTAATCTAACAATTCTTGCTCATCATGTAGCATCAGAAAAATTTCCAACCAGTCTCTTCAACCGTGTCCATTACATCGTCCTTTCACTTGTTTTGAGCCAGAGTAAATCCATAGCTAAAACAAGGATGTCGTCACCGTCCAGTTTTCTTAAAACTCAGAATACCGCCCGCAAGTCAGTTCTATGCTTTTGGTTTCTCCCCACCCCAGGGATCGTTCCCACCTGCGTCCAGCAGTTTGTTTTTAAAGATAAACAAACACGCCTCGTTGAAGTTCTCCGCTCCCAGGCGTTCCGAGAGAGCCGTTCGTTTACGATAGAGGCTTTTCACCGACGTATTCAGCTCATCGGCGATGGCTTCCATCGGCATCCCTGCCCGCAGCAACCGCAGCATGATCGCTTCGTGCGTGCTAAGCCGTAAGTTAAGCAGCCACTTCGTGGTCAGGCGCCTGCCCTTCATATTGAGCACCAGGTTAAATAACGACGCCATATCCGGCGCGGTCAGCGACGTGTTCATAAATAACTTCATACTGAGCAGATTCTCCTCGCGGTGTCGCATATCGAGCATAACGCAGCAGATTGTTTTTTTCGTTCTGGCCGGATGGCGTATCAGGTAATCATATAAACGGAGCGGAGAACGACTATCAATCAATACAGAATATTCATCTGCACCGTTATCAAATATGTTTCTGTCAATCGAGTCGAGCAGGATAATATCCGGGAAAAATATCCGCATCCCCCTGACAAGGTAGCGATCCTGAGTCACTAAAACAATTGAAGTTGCCACTAACCATCCCTTTTAGATTAAAGCAAGCACGATCCCTCGCAAAGAAGGCCGCCTTCGTTTTATAGCGCTGTTATATTAACGATAAATGTATTCTGGCTTTGGACATCCCTCAATACAGACATTGATGAGTAAGACTTCCTGTAGACTATCATTCAATGGCTGCCATTAATTATAAATAAAAAACAATCGCAGAAAAGTCACTTCTCTAAACATTAAGAATTTTTGTCATGAAACTTCCCAAACATGCACCAGAAAGTACTTTAATTGAGGCAGGTAAACCACATTAAAAATATATACAAAGCTGTCACAATATAAATAAAATACCAATATATCAATCAGTTACAAATAAACAATCATTTCAATAAAACCGCCAAAAACCACTCGATACAGAATTATCTCAAAACAACACAGCCCCATTTCAACATATTTATCCGGCAACATATCAGGTGTACATTAGCTTTCACCCAGTCCACTGAGATAAGGATCCATAATTACCTTTAGGTAAGTACCCCGTAACATCACTGCATTCAGATTTAATGTTCTCATTTATGGCCTTTAACCCTGAGTTTAAAGGCGGCCGTGTTATGCAATGGATTCATGATAAACAAATGGCAAATAGATATGGAAAGATCGCTTCGCTTCAATACGTTATTCTTTTATCGCACCCCAACATTATTGTTTCTGTTATTCCTCTTTCCTGTTCTGGCTCAGGCTACTGAATCCGTATATGAGCAACAGATTCAACAGGCGCGTAACGGTAATTACTCGCCGTTTCTCGATTATCTTCAGCGTTATCAGCAGCAGCATGCCCTGACGCCAGAACACGTTGCGGACTGGTTACAGGTTGCGTCCTGGGCAGGTCATGATGACGAGGTTATTCAGGTCTGGCAGCGTTACGGTATTTATATGCCGCTGCCCGCCCGCGGCGTTGCTGCCGTCGCGCAATCCTGGCGGAATAAAAAAGCCTGGCAGCCAGCTCTGGCGCGCTGGAAAGAGGCGCGTAGCCTTGCGCCGGATAACGACGAGTATCGTATCGGCTACATAAAAACTCTCGCCGATGCCCGCATGGACACGCTTGCCCTGCAGGAAGCCCAACGGCTGGTAGCGGAAAATCCCTCTCAGGCACATCTTGAGACGCTCTCGTATGTCTGGTTACGCCAGGGAAAAAGCTGGGATCGGCTTCTGGCAGACACGCGCGCGCTGAATATCGCGCCTGAGAATAAAGCGCTCCTCAGCGAGCTGATCGACGCGCTAACGGATAGCCGGGTGAACACCCCCGCGCTGCAGCTTTCACAAAGCGTCACGCTGTCCCCCGCGGAGCGTCGCCGTCTTGAGCGTAATGCCGCCGCCGAACGGGTTCGCCTTGCCGATGTGCCCGGCAGAACAGAAAAGGAGCGCCTGCAGCTTGCGCAAACCGCGCTGAATCGTTACGACGATCTGCTTTCCCGCTGGCAAAACGATCCGCAGGCGGCGGAAGACGTCGTCCTGGCGCGTATCGACAGGCTTGGCGCGCTGTATGCGCATGGTGATTACCCGCAGGTCATCCGTGAATATCAGGCGCTGACGGCTGAGCAGCATCCGGTGCCGGGCTGGGCCATCGGCTGGGTGATTTCCGCGTATCTGCAGGAGCAAAACGCTGCCGCCGCCTTCGCGCTTCTGCAACGCTATCCGCAATACGCTTCCGATCCGCAGGACGAGGAGCACGCGCTTTTCTACGCCTGGCTGGATACGGGAGATTATCAATCCGCCCGCCGATATGCTGAGCGCCAGACCCGCAGCGTCCCGTGGACCCGCTACGATTTCGGCTCCCCAACCCCTCAGCCGAACGATCGGTGGCTTACCGGACAGTCGCTCCGCTTTAACTATTTGCTGGCAACGAATGCGCTGCCGGAAGCCGAAAAGCTGGCGCACCGTCTGGCGACAACGGCGCCGGGCAATCAGGGATTACAGATTGACTACGCCACCCTGCTTCAGGCGCGGGGCCTGCCACGTGCGGCCGAGCAAACGCTGAAAAAGGCGGAGGCGCTGGAGCCGTCCAATACAGAGCTAGAGCAACAGCAGGCTTACGTCGCAATGGATCTACAGGAGTGGCGACAGATGGATTTACTGGCCGACGACGTGCTTGCCCGCGCGCCTGCCGATCGCAGCGTCAGGCGTCTCGACAGGCTCAGAACGGTCCACCGCATGTCCGAGCTGCGCCTCAACGCGAGCAAGGGCTTGCACTCCGATAGCCCCGTCAGCGGGACTCACGACCTGAGCTGGGACGCCACGCTCTATGGCCCACCCGTAGCGGACAGCTGGCGGCTGTTTGCAGGCACCCGCTACGCGCAGAGTAATTTCGATGAAGGCAAAGGCACCAGCCGTCACCTTTTGGGCGGCGTCGAGTGGCGACCACGCGACCTCCAGCTCGAAGCCGAGCTTTCCAGCAACCGCTATCACGGCGAAAACAAGCCGGGCGCTCGCCTCGCAACAACGTACTTTGTGAACGATAGCTGGCAGGTCAGCGGCAGCCTGGAACGCCTGTCGCGCACTACGCCCCTTCGGGCGTTACGCAACGGCATTAGCGCCAACCGGGGTGAAGGTGGGGTGCGCTGGCATCAAAACGAGCGACGTGAGTACCAGTTCAGCGCCGCCCTCAGCCGCTTCTCCGACCATAACCGTCGCCAGGAATACACCCTCGCGGGCAAGGAGCGTCTCTGGCAGGCCCCGTCCCTGACGCTGGATCTCGAGCCGGGGATCGCCGCCAGCAAAAACAGCCTGCGCGACACGCTCTACTACAACCCGGCGCGGGATCTGTCCGTGACGGCGGCCCTGGCCGTTGACCATGAAATGTACCGCCATTACGACACCCTCTGGAGCCAGCAGTTCGTGGCGGGAGGCGGCAGCTACTGGCAGAAAAATCAGTCCGCTGGCGCCATCGCCCTGCTGGGTTACGGACAGCGCGTCCAGTGGAACAACGTCATTGATACCGGCGTGATGCTGAACTGGGATAAACGCCCTTACGACGGCAAACGCGAGAGCAACCTCTCCGTCACGTTTGACGCGACTTTACGCTTTTAAGGATGAATATGCTGAACACACGTTTTTCCGTGAGCCTGATACTCCTCGGCTGGCTCTGCCTCAGCGCGAGCGTCTGCGCGCAGGCGATCTCGTTCATTGCGCCCAAAGAGAGGCCGCAGCTGGAGGCGAGTAAACCCTGGCCGAAGAACCAGTTTCTGGTCCTGGCCTACCACGACGTCGAAGACGATGCCGCCGATCAGCGCTATCTCTCCGTTCGCACCAGCGCGTTAAACGAGCAGATAAGCTGGCTGCTGCACAACGGCTACCACGCCATCAGCGTGCAGGACATTCTCGATGCCCATGACGGGAAAAAAACGCTGCCGCCAAAAGCCGTTCTGCTCAGCTTTGACGACGGCTACAGCAGCTTTTACACCCGCGTCTGGCCGCTGCTTCAGGCATGGAACGTTCCTGCGCTGTGGGCGCCGGTGGGCAGCTGGGTGGATACGCCGGCAAATCAAAAAGTTAACTTCGGCGGCCTGATGACGCCCCGCGAGCGCTTCGCAACGTGGGACATGGTGCGCGAGCTCAGCCACTCCCCGCTGATTGAGATCGGATCGCATACCTGGGCCTCGCATTACGGCATTCCGGCCAACCCGCAGGGCAGCCGGGAACCGGCCATCGCCAATCGCTTTTATGACAAAGCGACGGGTCGCTATGAAACCGACCAGCAGTTCAGCCAGCGGATCGGCGATGACGTCCGTAAAGTGACTAAAAAAATCACGCAGGTGACGGGCAAAGCGCCGCGCGCCTGGGTCTGGCCCTACGGCGCCGCCAGCGGTACGTCGCTCGCTATCGCCAGACAGCAGGGTTACCGGCTGGCCTTCACCCTTGAGGACGGGCTGGGGAACGTGCAGGATCTGGGCAACATCCCCCGCCTGCTGATCGCCGGGAATCCCTCGCTCAAGGCGTTTGCCAGCACGGTCAGCCAGGTTCAGGAGCGCGATCCTGTGCGCGTCATGCACGTCGATCTCGACTACGTTTACGATCCCGATCCGGCCCAGCAGACCCAAAACATCAACAGGCTGATCCAGCGGGTTTACGACATGAAGATCAGCCATGTTTTCCTGCAGGCGTTTGCCGATCCGCAGGGCGACGGTAAGATCAAGGCGCTCTATTTCCCCAACCGTCGGCTGCCGGTTCGGGCCGATCTCTTTAATTTTGTCGCCTGGCAGCTGCAAACCCGCGCCGGGGTAAAAGTCTTCGCGTGGATGCCGGTGCTCTCGTTCGATCTCGATCCTTCCCTGCCGCGCGTGCAGCGCCGGGATCGTCAAACCGGCCAGCGGCGCGAAGCCACCGAGCCCTATATCCGGCTCTCCCCGTGGGACCCGCAGGTGCGCCAGCAGGTGACGGACATCTATGAAGACCTGGCCCGCTATGCCAGCTTCAACGGGATTTTGTTCCATGACGATGCGGCGCTGACGGACGTGGACGATGCCGGTCAGAACGCCACGCGCCAGAAAAGCCAGACGCTCATCGGGTTTACCCACGCCCTGAGCCTGGCGGTGAAGCATATTCGCGGTCCGCAGATAAAAACCGCGCGCAATATGTTCGCCTTACCCATTCTGCAGCCCGAAAGCGAAGCGTGGTTTGCGCAGAATCTTGATGATTTTCTGGCGGAGTACGACTGGACGGTGCCGATGGCCATGCCTCTGATGGAGTCCGTTCCGGCAGACGAGAGCGATGCCTGGCTGACGCGTCTGGTTAACGCGGTCGCCGCACGCCCCGGCGCGCTTGATAAAACCATTTTCGAGCTGCAGGCCAGGGACTGGGACCAGAAACCGCAGCGCGCCGTGTCCGACAGCCAGCTTGCGCAGTGGATGCGCGTGCTCCAGCTGAACGGCGTCAAAAACTACGGTTACTACCCCGACGACTTCATCAACAACCAACCTGATATCTCACGCATCAGGCCTGAATTTTCTTCGTACTGGTACCCTGACAATGACTGATCGCATTATCGCCTTCTCTATTTTATGTCTGGTATTCGGGTTGCCGTTAGGCGTGGCCGCCCTCTTTACCGGCGAACTGATTCTGGATTTCGTGTTCTTCTGGCCGCTGTTCATGTCGGTGCTCTGGATAACAGGCGGCCTCTATTTCTGGTTTCAGCTTGAACGCCACTGGTCGTGGGATAAAGACACGCCCGCCCCGACGCTCGCGGGTGAGCCGCTCATCTCTATTCTTATCCCCTGTTTCAACGAGGGACGAAATGCCCGGGAGACCATCAGCGCCGCGCTGGATCAGCGGTATGAAAATATAGAAGTTATCGCCATCAACGACGGATCCTCTGACAACACCGCGCAAGTGCTGCAGGAGTTGGCGCAGGAACAGCCGCGCCTGCGGGTGATTAACCTCGCGGAAAATCAGGGGAAAGCGCTGGCGCTTAAGGCCGGAGCCGCGGCGGCGCGGGGCGATCTGCTGGTCTGCATTGACGGCGACGCCCTGCTCGACCGTGATACCGCCGCTTATCTGGTGGCACCGCTGATTCAGTACCCCCACGTCGGGGCTGTCACCGGGAATCCGCGCATTCGCACGCGCTCCACGCTGATTGGCCGCATTCAGGTGGGCGAGTTCTCATCCATTATTGGGCTCATCAAGCGGACGCAGCGGATCTATGGCCGGGTCTTTACCGTCTCCGGCGTCATCGCCGCGTTTCGCCGACAGGCGCTGGCGGACGTCGGGTACTGGAGTCCGGACATGATCACCGAAGACATCGACATCAGCTGGAAGCTTCAGCTGCGCCACTGGGATATCTTTTTTGAGCCGCGGGCGCTGTGCTGGATCCTGATGCCGGAGACGCTGAGGGGCCTGTGGAAACAGCGTCTGCGCTGGGCTCAGGGGGGCGCGGAGGTGTTTCTGGTCAACCTTCGCAGGATCGTGCGCTGGGAGCATCACCGCATGTGGCCGCTGTTTCTGGAGTACGCGCTGTCAACGCTGTGGGCCTTCGCGTACGCGATGACGGTGCTGCTGTTCCTCCTCAGCCAGGTTGCGCCTGTTCCCGCCAGGCTGACCGTGGAGAGCCTTTTTCCACCGGAGTTTACCGGGCTGCTGCTGGGCGTGATGTGCCTGCTGCAGTTCCTGGTCAGCTTGTACATCGAGCGGCGCTATGAACGTAAAGTGGCCAGCTCGCTTTTCTGGGTGATCTGGTTCCCGATGGTGTACTGGATGATCGGCCTGTTCACCACCCTCGTCGCATTTCCAAAAGTCATGCTTAAACGCCAGCGCGCCCGCGCGCGCTGGATCAGTCCGGACCGGGGAAAAGGGAGCATTTAATGAACGAAAACACCTTAATTTTGACCGAGCATCGGCTCTTGCCGCGTCTTTTTGATGCCGCGCTAACGCTGGTGGCGTGGGGAGGATTTCTGTTTTTCCTGTATGCCCGTCTGTGGATGCAGCTAACCGATGAGAGCGACCACCGCTGGGGCGTGATTATCGCGTCCTTTAATACGGTGTTGCTCTACCTGCTGTTCGCCGCGATCAACGGCTGGCTGCTGATTTTGTGGTATCAGTACAACCGCCGCCGCGCCAACGTGAGACGGCGCCAGCCGGGCTATTTTCACCAGGAGGAGCTGGCCCGCAGCTTTAACGTCTCACCGCAGATCATCTCCGAGATGAGCCAGTACAACCTGCTGACGGTGTACCACGATCAGATTGGCCGCATCATCGATCTGAAGATCAGCGAGCGGCTGGAAGAGGAAGAGGAAGAACAGTAGCGAAAAGCCCCCGCAGGAGACCCTGCGGGCTGAGGGAACCACAGTATTTTGTAGCAAGGAACATAACGTGACCTGAGCCGTATGTTCCCCCTCACCCCAGCCCCTCTCCCTCAAGGGAGAGGGGGCCGTCCGTGCAGGCATTATTTTGTAGGCAACCCTCAACCCTGCGGGGAGATTTTTATAGCGAGTCCTTCACCACAATCAGCGGCTCAATATCGCTCTCTTTCTTCACCACCAGCGAGTCATCGCCGCGCAGACAGGTGCCGCCGTAGTTCCCGCCCACGGTGAAGGTGCAGACCTGTATGTACTTGCCGTCGACCTTCGGCAGGCACCACAGCTGCTGGTAGATGTTTTTGCGGTCAACAAACTTGCCGCTGGATTTATCCAGCAGTTCGTCCTGAGCGCTGATGAGATCGATATTGCTGCCGCAGCGGCCGGCAATCGGCTTGACGGCATAGCCGGTCTGCTTCAGCAGATCGTTAACCTCAAAATCGGTGTCGAGCAGGTAACGGTGATTCGGGAACAGCTGCCACAGAACCGGGAGAATCGCCTTGTTGCCGGGAATAACGGTCCACAGCGGTTCGAAGACCAGCACCTCCGGACGCAGCAGGACGTCAATCAGGCGCACCTCGCTCTCGGGATGTCCGGTCCGAATAGGCACGGCGGCGTATTCGGTTTCGCTGACCTCGCGGATCTGCTCTATCGCCGTTTCCCACGCCCAGGTTTTCCACACGCAGTTGACGTGGCGACCTTCGTCGTCAATCAGCTGCCCGGCGGCATCCCAGCTGAGCGCCTCCAGCCCGTGCAGGATTTTGGTCTCGAACCCGGCCTGCATCAGCGAACGCTGAATAAAGAGCGCGTGATAGTCCTCTTCGACATCGTTGTCCTGCATGATGTGGACGAACGGCCGCGCGTGGCTGTGCTTCCACGCGCCGGTCAGCTCTTCCAGCAGCCCTTCCGCCGGGTTATGCCCGCTGCCGCGATAGCCGTTTTTCACCCACTCTTCGAGAATCAGCCCGCCCTCGGTATGGCAGGACGCGGAGTCGGCGTTGTACTCGTAGACCTTAATGCCGCGCTCATCCATGCAGAAATCCATACGACCGGTGATCATATGGTGGCGACGCCACTGCCAGGAGAGGCGCAGGCGCGGCCAGAGGATTTTCGGGATGTCGAAAAGCGCCAGCAGGCTGTCGTCTTTCAGCACCTTGTCCGTCGCGTGCAGGTACATCAGGTGCAGTTCGTTGGTGGCCTTGATCAGCTCCTGCTCGGCGCTTTCGGTAATGGTGAAGTACTGGCAGGGATCTTTGTTGATCACATGGCCGTTGGCGCGGATATACGCCTGCTGCAGCGCATCATTTTCGTTAAGCCATTTTCCGTCGAACTGACGTTTGTTCTTCAGCCGCGCGCCGCTGATTTTCAGCAGTTCGCCGTCTATTTCCGGCTGGGGAATGCTGTGTTCCGCGTCGTCGGTCTGGATCATCCAGCCGAGAATCTCCGTGTCGTTGAAGGTGTCATGGATCGTGTAACACCCGTTCTCCACGCTCAGACGCAGCTCGCGCGTCCACTGCTGCCCGAGCGGCAGCGGGGAGTGAATCACGTTCTGCTCCGCAATACGCACCTTATCGTCGAGAAGCTGGGTTATCACCGCCACGTGGCCGGTCTCGTGAAACTCGCCGCCCTTTTGCCAGATCAGCAGCGCCCCGGCGCGCGGCGCGCGTTTTGAACCGTTGGCAAAAGCCTGAAGGGGCAGAATGTTATCGTTCACCACCTGGCGCAAAAAGCGCAGGGAGAAGATTTCCCACGCCATGCCGACATCGGTAAACACGAAGCCATAGTTGAGAAACAGGAAACGGCGGGCAAACTCAACGCATTGCCACTTGTGGCCCATGTATTCGTTGCCGATATAGCTGCGAAAATCCGCGTCTTCCGGGTATTTTCGCGGGTCCAGACTGCCGTAATTTGAAGAGTAAATCGCCACGCCACCGGGCGCATAGCCTAACAATGTCCCGAATGGCGCATCACTGCTTAACTTTCCTTTACGCATGTATCCAACCTAAAACAGGCAGGCGGCAATTTTTTTAAGGGTTGTCGTCGTCTGCACGTTGTAATTAACCTGACAGAGGGACATTTATCATACACCTGCGCGGCGCATTAACTACATGTTAAACAGCCAGCATGCCGCGAAATGCCCTGGCGCAATCTCCTGCATGGCTGGCTCCTGCGTCTGGCACACCGGCATCGCGTGCGGGCAGCGGCTGCAGAACTTACAGCCCGGCAGCGCGGACGTGGGGCCTGGAATGTCGCCGCGCAGGGTGGCGTCTTCGAGGTTACGGATGCGCGGATCGGGCTGGGGAACCGCCGCCAGCAGCGCGCGGGTGTAAGGGTGCGCCGGACGTTGATACAGTTCATTCGCCGGGGCCACCTCCACCAGTTTACCGAGATACATCACCCCAATGCGGCTGGAGATATGCCGCACCATGGAGAGATCGTGGGCGATGAACAGATAGGTTAGCCCCAGCTCCTGCTGCAGATCCTGCAAAATATTCACCACCTGCGCCTGCACCGAGACGTCCAGCGCCGAGAGCGGCTCATCGCACAGCACGAATTCAGGATGCACGGACAACGCGCGGGCAATACTGATGCGCTGACGCTGCCCGCCGCTGAACTCATGCGGGAATCGTTCAAGGTGCTCGTGCTTCAGTCCCACTTTGTAGAGCAGCGTTTCCGTACGTTCCCGCTGTTCTTCGCGGCTGTAGCCGTGAATCTGCATCGGCTCGGCCACCAGCTGTCGCACCGTCATTCCGGGGTTGAGCGAGGAGTAAGGATCCTGAAAAATCGCCTGCATCCGCTTACGCAGCGGCTTAAGCTCTTTTTCACGGGCGTGGGCGATTGCCTGCCCGGCGAAGTGGATCTCGCCCGAGGTGATATCGAAAAGGCGCAGGATGGCGCGCCCGAGGGTGGATTTTCCGCAGCCGGACTCCCCCACAAGGCCAAACGTTTCGCCGGGCTGGATATCAAAGCTCACGCCATCAACCGCCTTCACGGCCACGCCTTTACGCAGCAAACCGCCGTTGAGCGGATAGTGTTTGCGCAGATCGCGCACGCTCACTAATGGCGCCAGTTGTTCACTCATGCCTGAATCTCCTTGTCGGCCCATAGCCAGCAGGCGGCGCGATGGCCCTCTCCGGCAGTGTAAAATGCAGGCTGTCGTTCACACTGGGGCATGCGCTTCGGGCAGCGTTCCGCGAACGGACAGCCCGGCGGCGGATTAAGCAGGCCAGGCGGCGAACCTTCAATGGGCGATAAACGCTGATTGACCTCATCCGGACGCGGCAGCGAGGCCAGCAGCCCCTGGGTGTAAGGATGCGCAGGGCGATAAAAAATGTCCTCCACGCTCCCCTCCTCCATTACCAGCCCGCCGTACATCACCACCACGCGGCTGCAGACCTGCGCCACCACGCCGAGATCGTGAGTGATCAGCAAAATCGCGGTCCGGGTCTGCTGTTGCAGACTTTTTAGCAGGCGCAGGATCTGCGCCTGAATGGTCACGTCCAGCGCGGTGGTCGGTTCATCGGCGATCAGCAGCTTAGGGTTGCAGGAGAGCGCAATGGCGATCATCACCCGCTGGCGCATCCCGCCGCTGAACTCGTGGGGATACTGGTCGTATCGCCGTTCCGCCCCGGCAATGCCTACCTGTTCCAGCATGGCGATGGCCGCCGCTTTGGCCGCTTTTTTGCTGAGTCCTTTGTTGCGCATCAGGATCTCAGCCATCTGCTTGCCGATGGTCAACACCGGGTTCAGGGCGGTCATCGGATCCTGAAAAATCATCGCGATCTGGTTGCCGCGAATGGCGCGCATCTGCGCGGGCGTTTTCTGCGCCAGATCCTCATTCTGGAAGCGGATGCTGCCGCCGGTTATCCGTCCGTTGCTCCCCAGAAGCTGGATAATCGACTTACAGGTGACGCTTTTCCCGCAGCCCGACTCGCCGACGATGCCGACGAGTTCCCCCGGCTGAACCTGAAAGCTCACGCCGCGCACCGCGTGAACCTCGCCCTCGCGGGTGCGGAACGTGGTTTGCAGGTTCTCAAGCGCTAATAAGTTACTCATCGCGATTCGCTCCCGGCTCAAAGGCGGTACGGAACACATCGCCCAGCACGTTAAAGCTGAACACCGTCAGCAGGATCAGAATGCCGGGGAACATCGCCAGCCACGACGCTTCGCCAATATAAGACTGCGCGTTGTTAAGCATGCTTCCCCACGACGCCGCGGGCGCCTGCACGCCCAGCCCTAAGAAGCTGAGGGTTGACTCCATCAGAATAGCCGAGGCGATATTGAGCGTGGCCGCCACGATAATGGTCGGCAGCACGCCGGGAATAATGTGGCGCACGATGATGCGCAGCGGATGCTCTCCCGACGCGCGGGCATAAAGCACGTACTCGCGCTCTTTCACCGACAGGGTTTCAGCACGCACCAGACGCGACATGTTCATCCACGTCAGCAGGCTGATAATCAGAATGATGCTATCCACGCCCGGCTTGAGGTAAGCATTCACCACCAGCAGCAGGAAGAAGGCCGGAATGGCCATCAGGATATCCACGGCGCGCATCATCAGGTTATCCAGCCAGCCGCCAAAATAGCCGCTCACCGTTCCCACCACCGTGCCGATAAGCGTGGAAAAGAGCATCGCCAGAAAACCGACCATCAGGGAGATCTGGCCGCCATACAGCGCGCGGGTGAAGTAGTCGCGGCCGTATTCGTCGGTGCCAAACCAGTGCGCGGCATCCGGCGGCAACGTGCGCGCGCCGAGCGACATCCGATCCGGATCGTACGGGCTTAACCCCGCACAGAGCGCGGCGACGACGAAAATAAAAAGCACAAACAGAGAGAACTGCGCCGGACGGTTGCGGCGCAGCTGGTGACGAACCTGCTGCCAGCGTCTGCTCATCCGGGTTACCTCAGCGTACGAATGCGGGGATCGGCGAAGCGATAAAGCACGTCGGCGATCAGGTTTCCGACGATCAGCATCATCGACGAGAGCATGATGATCGCCATAATCAGCGGGTAATCCAGCGAGGCGATCGACTGGATCCCGAGCAGCCCCATCCCCGGCCAGGAGAAGACGCTTTCCGTCACATAGGCCCCCACAATCAGCTCTCCGAACGACAGGCCGAACAGGGTAATCACCGGCAGCAGCACGTTTTTCAGCACGTGGCGGAACAGAATACTGGAACGCGTGGCGCCGTAGGCAAGCTGGGTCTGCACGTAGTCGGCCGAGAGCTGAGAGATGGTGTTGGAGCGGATGTAGCGCACGTAGCTGGAAAGGTTGTAGAACGTGAGGGCAATACACGGCAGCACGCCGTGACGCAGCAGATCCAGCCCGTTATCCTCCATGCCGATGGTGCGCATCCCCATGCTGGGGAACCAGTTAAGCTGCACGGCAAAAATGGTGATGAGCAGGATGCCGAACCAGAATATCGGAACAGAAATGCCGATATAGGCGAATAAATTGAGCAGATGATCCAGCCAGCGGTGCTTAAATGCCCCCGCCAGCAGGCCCAGCGGGATCGCCAGCACGATCGCCATCAGCAGCGACGCGCCCATCAGCCCCAGCGTGGCCGGAATGCGTTCGCCGATCATCTCCAGCACCGGGCGGTGGTAGATCAGCGAATAGCCGAGATCGCCCTGCAGGACGTTTTTCAGCCACAGGACGTACTGCGTGACCAGCGGCTTATCGAGCCCCAGGCTCTGGCGAATACGCTCGATGTCTTCCGGGGCCATACGCGGCGTAATGTACGCCGCCACCGGATCGCCGGGCGCGAGCTTGACCAGCAGAAACGCCACCAGTGAAATAAAAAACAGCATCGGCAGCAGCTGCAGCAGCCGACGCGTGAGGAGTGTGTTCACGACGTGCCCTTTCAAAAGCCCCGACCTGACGGCCGGGGCAATCACTTATTTCTGATAGATTTTTGACAGATCCTGGAACAGATAGACCGGTTTCGGCTCCGCTTCCTCGGTGCCGCCAAAACGCTTGTCCACCGCGACGGTCGCATTGGTGTAGGCGATCGGGTAGTAGGTCATATCGTTCGCCACGGTCTGCTGAATTTGCTTGTAGATATCGGCACGTTTTGCGGCGTCGGTTTCGACTGCGCCTTTATCCCACAGGGCATCAAACTGCGGATTTTTGTAGTGCGCGTAGTTATAGGCTTCGTTGCTCATGAACAGCGATTTGTAACCGTCCGGCTCGGAGCCCATGATGTAGCCGCCCAGGTTCAGCTCCCACGCGGTATTGTTCATATCGAGGCTGCGCTGAGACATGGCGTTGGAGTCCAGCGGCATCAGCTCCACGTTCACCCCAATGCCCTTCAGCGCCTGCTGAATGTAGAGCGCCATGCTCTCCAGGGTTTTGTTGGTGTTCACATACGCCAGGCGCAGCTTGAGGTTGTCCGGCGCGCCGGACGTCTTCAGCAGCTCTTTGGCTTTTTGCAGATCGAACTTGTACTGCTCGACGTCATCCGTCTTGTAAAGCGTATCTGGCGTCAGGAAGGAGGTCGCCGGTTTAGCGTAGTCGAGCGAGGTAAAGGCGGTCTGGGTGAGCTCGTCTTTGTTGATGGCATACGCGATGGCCTGGCGCAGCGCTTTGCTCTTCATCACCGGCACGTTCTGGTTGAACGTCATATAGGCCAGACGGCCTTCCGGATAGACCACGAAGTCAAACTTACCGGTATTTTTCAGACGGTTCACATCCTGCGGGTCAACCATCTTGAGGTTGATTTCCCCGTTTTGCAGCGCAAGGTTGGCGGCGTTGCTGTCTTTGGCGAAACGGTAGGTGACCGAATCAAGCTTCGCTTTGCCGTTCCAGTAATCGTCAAAACGGGTCAGGGCGTAATACTGCCCGGCGCGGTACTCTTTGAATTTGAACGGCCCGGAGCCGACCGGCGCATCGTTTTTGCTGCTCTTTTCCAGGTCGCCTTCACCGGCGAACACGTGCTGCGGAATCGGGTAGATTTGTACCAGGGTGCCGGTAAAGGCCGCGCTGACCTGCGGTAGGGTGAATTTGACGGTGCGCTCATCCACCTTGCTCACCTGTACCGGCTTGTCGCCGTAGGTGAACATGCTGCGGAAGAAGCTGTGCTGTTTGGCATCCAGCAGCTTATTGAACGTAAAGACCACGTCGTCCGCCGTCAGCGGCTGGCCGTCCTGCCATTTGAGGTTGGGTTTTAACGTCAGGGTATAGCTCAGGTTGTCGGCGGAAGGCGTCAGGCTTTCCGCCAGGCCCCACTCAATGTTGCCGTTATTAAAGCTGTACAGTGGGGCATAGAGCGCCTGCATGATCGTTAACGTCGTACGGTCACTGGCATAGAGCGGATTAACGGCTAACGGGTCGCCGGAGGTAATTCCAATAATTAGCGAACCGCCCTCTTTTGGCGCGTCGTTTTTTGCCGCAGCCGCACTGTTTGTCTCTTTATTTTTCGCATCATCACAGCCCGCCAGGCCTAACGCGAGCGAAACGACCACTGCCGATAACAGAAGCTTGCGCATCTCACTAACTCCTTGCCTTATAAAGTGTTTATTACTGCATCTTTTATTTATGTTGAAGCATCATATTCAGCTTTATCGGTTTACGCATTAATTATGAAAATGCGATTTTCGATTAAGCTTATGCCGGATTTGATATATATAAGCGCCGGAAGGAATAGCGGCAGATCGATTACGCTCAGTTCGTTAAACGCTTCACAAATCTCCTGCTACACTGCCTCAACACATCACTCAAAAGGCAGGCCAACATGTCAGACAACACGTATCAGCCACCAAAAGTGTGGGAATGGAAAAAGAACGGCGGCGGCGCGTTCGCCAACATCAACCGCCCGATTTCCGGCGCGACCCATGAGAAAGATCTGCCCGTGGGCTCCCACCCGCTGCAGCTTTACTCTCTCGGAACACCGAACGGTCAGAAAGTGACGATCATGCTCGAAGAGCTGCTGGCGCTGGGCGTGACGGGCGCAGAATACGACGCATGGTTGATCCGCATCGGCGAGGGCGATCAGTTCTCCAGCGGGTTTGTTGAGGTGAACCCGAACTCGAAAATACCGGCGCTGCGTGACCACTCCACGAACCCGCCAACGCGCGTCTTTGAATCCGGCAATATCCTGCTCTATCTGGCAGAGAAATTCGGTCACTTCCTGCCGAAAGATCCGGCGGGACGCACCGAGACCCTGAACTGGCTGTTCTGGCTGCAGGGCGCAGCGCCGTTCCTCGGCGGCGGCTTTGGCCACTTCTACAACTACGCGCCGGTAAAAATTGAATACGCGATTGACCGCTTCACCATGGAAGCCAAGCGCCTGTTCGACGTGCTGGATAAACAGCTGGCGCGCGGTCGCTACGTGGCGGGTGAAGAGTACACCATCGCGGATATCGCCATCTGGCCGTGGTTCGGCTGCGTGGCGCTGGGCAGCGTCTATAACGCCGCCGAGTTCCTCGATGCAGAGAAGTACACAAACGTGCAGCGCTGGGCGAAAGACGTGGCGAATCGCCATGCCGTTAAGCGCGGCCGTATCGTTAACCGCACCAGCGGCGAGCTGAACGAGCAGCTCCACGAACGCCACGCGGCGAGCGACTTCGATACCAATACGGAAGATAAGCGTCAGGCGTAATGTTCAGCCGGGCGGGTCCCCGCCCGGCAACTGAGATCCCTGCCCAGGGCATGATTAGCTTAAAGGGTGAGCCGGTATTGCTGGCACTATCTGGACGTTTTTCTCGCGTGAGAAACGACGTCTCAACCGACAGCAGTCACAAAGGATCTGTTATGAAACTTATTAAAACAACGCTGGTTATCAGCGCCCTCATTTTTTCCACCTCGGGAATGGCTATCGACAAAACCGCCGCTGGCGCGGTAGCAGGCGCGGCCATTGGTGCGGCCACGGGCAAAGATCTGAAATCGACCGTTGGCGGCGCCGTCGTGGGCGCAGGCACAGGTGCCATGTTCAAAAACGGCGGCAAAGGTAAAGCCGCGCGTAAGGGCGGCGCGGTAGGTGCTGCCGTGGGCGCAGGTGCCGCGGCGGTTACCGGCAAGAGCGTGCTGAAAGGTGCGGCCGTTGGTGCGGGCACGGGCGCGCTGATTGGTGAAGCGACGCACTGATAAATACAGCCGGGCAACGCTGCGTTTGCCCGGCATGAATCACATCCCCGATGATGCTTTTCGTTTATTGTTCGTGCCTCATCCCTGAATAGTTTCCGTTAACCGCATTAATACTTAATGTCCCGCGCTTTTTGTCTTCCGGACTGTTTCATCTGACGCTTGTCCTGACGGCAGTCGTGATTACTCTGGTTATTGTTCGCCACGCAGGTCTGCTTCACCTGCCGCGACGCGTCGCGGGTTTCCTGCCTGACATCACGCGCCACGCGCCGCTCCTGCGCCTGCTGGGTCGCACTGGCAGAAACCGAGAACAGCATCAGAAGAATGCAAGAAAGGACAGGAATGACAGATAACGATCTGTTCATAGCAACACCTCGGAGAAGAGAGCCCAGAACGTCAGGGGGGTTAGCAAAAGAATAGCAGCTTCAGAAGGAGCTGAATGGGGAAGGCGTTAATAATATAAGGCCGCACAAGGCGGCCTTATAGGTTGCGTTATGCCGTCAGGCGGAACTTCTGCACCGAGCGCTGAAGCTCTTCGGTCTGGCGCTCCAGCGCCGCCGCTGCCGCAGAAACCTCTTCAACCAGCGAGGCGTTTTGCTGGGTAACGCCGTCCATCTGGGTAATGGCAATCCCGACCTGCGAAATACCCTTGCTTTGCTCCTCAGAGGCGGAAGCGATTTGCTTCATGATGGTTGTCACTTCCGTCACGTCGCGCAAAATCGCATCCATGGTGGTGCCGGTGTCGCTCACCAGCTGCGCACCCTGCTCTACGCGGGAAACGGAATCGGTAATCAGCCCTTCAATCTCTTTAGCCGCGTTGGCGCTGCGGCTTGCCAGGTTGCGAACTTCGCCTGCCACTACCGCGAAACCACGCCCCTGTTCGCCGGCACGCGCCGCTTCAACCGCCGCATTGAGTGCCAGAATATTGGTCTGGAAGGCAATGCTGTTGATCACGTTGGTGATTTCAGCAATTTTCTTCGAGCTTTCCGAAATACCGCTCATGGTGGTCACCACCTCTTCCACCAGCGAGCCGCCGCGGCTGGCGGTAGTTGAGGCGACATCGGCCAGCTGGCTGGCCTGACGCGCGCTTTCCGCGTTCAGTTTCACCGTGGCGGTCAGCTGTTCCATGCTGGCTGCCGTCTCTTCCAGCGCAGCCGCCTGCTCTTCGGTACGGGAAGAGAGGTCGTTGTTACCGCTGGAGATTTCCGTCGCGCCGCGCCAGATATTTTCACTGCCGGAGCGAATCGTGCTGACCGCTTCGCGCAGGCTGTCCTGCATCGCGCTCAGCAGCGGCACCAGCTGCCCCACGCAGTTGCGGCCGAACGGCTCAATGGGCTGGCTGAGATCGCCCTGGGCAATCTGGCGGAACTGCTGGCGAATGCGAGCCAGCGGTTTGACCAGCATCGCCACCAGATAACGGTCGGTGAAGAGCAGGATCAGCAGGCCGATAATCGTGGCGACGATAATCACCGTGCGGGTCATACTTGTCAGGCCGTCCACCACCACGCGGGTACTGTCGAGCGACTTCGCGGCGGCATTGTTGAACTCCTCAGCGGCCGCACCGAACGCGCGGCTCAGCGGTGGCGTGACGTTGTTGGCCTGCTGGCGATACCCCTCCAGAGCCCCCTGCTTCGCCTGCTGCATTTGCGGCGTGACGCCCTGTTCAAGCAGCGCCTGCCAGGAGCCGATCACCCGGGAAGAGACCTGCTCGTCCATCGGGCCTGGGGAGATCGCTTTCATCTCGGCCAGTTTCTTGCCCATGTTATCCAGCGCCTGTTGGGCAGAGGACAGATCCGGCGTGCCGCCTGCGGCTTTGTCTTCCATCGCACGGCTCAGACGGGTCACAAAGCGGAAATATTGATCGTTACCCTGGCTGAGTACCGTCATCTGTTTAACCAGCTGGCGATCGACTTCATTGCCATCCGATACGCGAGAAAGGGACCAGGTGCTGTACAACCCAACGCCCGCCCACATTAAACAAAAGATCCCGAGAATCGTCAGCATGACGAAACGGATCGTGAAATTACGGAGCATATTCATAAGTCTTCCTTGCCGTGAGGGTGAGTTCGCCCAGAGGCGAGTACTACTCTCGTTATCGGCAGGAAAGAGGGAAATTATAACGTTTTGTGATCATTTTTAATTAGCGTGGCTTCACTGGTCACACAGCTGCCGTTAATCATTAGGCCCGCGCTTAGTGATGCAATTTATGATGTGATAAGTGCAGAGTGGGAAAGCGCTTTGAATCTGTGGCAGGCGTCGTCGGATAAATAATGCTGTCTGATGCCCTCACCCCGGCCCTCTCCCACAGGGAGAGGGAGAAAGGCCGCACCGAGCGGTCCCCTCGCCCCTTTGGGGAGAGGGTTAGGGTGAGGGGTAAGGTGTACTTTATTTCTTACTGATCTTATCCAGATACCCCATCACAAACGCAGACAGCACAAACGTCAGGTGGATGATGACGTACCACATCAGTTTGTTATCCGGCACGTTCTTCGCGTCCATAAACACGCGCAACAGGTGGATAGAGGAGATCGCCACAATCGACGCGGCCACTTTATTCTTCAGCGACGAAGCATCCATTTTGCCCAGCCAGCTGAGCTTCTCTTTACGCTCGTCGATATCGAGCTGGGAGACAAAATTCTCGTAGCCGGAGAACATCACCATCACCAGCAGCCCGCCCACCAGGGTCATATCCACCAGCGACAGCAGAACCAGAATCAAATCCGCTTCGGCAATAGAAAAAATGTTCGGCAGAACATGCCAGATTTCCTGAAAGAACTTAATCGTCAGTGCGATAAGTGCCAGCGAAAGGCCAAAATAGACGGGGGCCAGTATCCAGCGGGAGGCGTACATGGCATTTTCAAAAAAGCGTTCCATAGAGTCCTGTTTGCAAAAGAAACCAGCGCCCAGTATATCTCAACGGCGCTGACTGTTTGCAATAACTCAACGGTACGTCACTCAGACGTTGTCTGGGTTTACCTCGGGACGTGCGTACTCCGGCCAGACAAGCGCCACCAGTTCAGGATAGGCTTCCAGACTGAACTCGCGAAAACACTGACGCAAATTTAATACGTCCAGATCGGAATAAGAGACCTTCTCGCCGTTAAGACAGCGCTTTTTAATATTGTCATAATATTTATAGACTGCTGAATTCAGATCGCTACAGCGACGCTGCGCCTCAAACAGTCCAGGCGTGTCATTAATTTCCGACATTTTCATGCGCTTAATTGTCGCGTGTAAAAAGTCGATATATTCGTGGTTCACCCGCCAGTACCAGACAGGCGTAACGGAGTTCATCAATACAGAGAAATGGTCTTCCCCTTCCTCTTTTGTCATCAGTTCAGGTTGCGGGGGTTCACTGGTGTCTTTCGACACTTTCGTTTTATTGAACTCCTGCATCAATAAAAGCACACCAGCGGTCAGTAATAGTAATGTGATGACCGTAAAAAAGATGCTGTTCATGGGTAGGCTCCTTTTTTTTTGATTTTAAATTTGCCTCATGATATTGTCAACGAATCTCACGCCTTTACCAACCCCACCCTGTTGAAAATAAAGGAAATTAAAAATGCTGCCCGACTATCTCGTCCCGGCTAAGTACCACATTACGCCTGTGGAACAGCAACCGACGGAAGCAGAAAAAGAGGCCAGTTTCACTCAGGGGAAAAGAAAGCTCTCTGATTTCGAGCCCGATATATTAATTGGTGTTTCCCGAACTGGCAAATCCCGAAATATGTTGCTGGAAGAGCACGATCGCCATATAAAAGATCGCTTATTTCGCGCCATAAAAATTGAAGCCTTTGTCCACCTGCTGAATGACCTGCAGGCCGAGGGTGAAATAGATTCCCAGAAACTAAGTCAAATAATGGCTGAAAAAACCGAAGAAATTAATGAAGCGGGCAATGAAATTTGGCTTAATTTAATTACGCGCGAAAAAAACAACCCAATCTTTTATAGCCTGGGGGAAGATTAACGTGAAAGAAGTTAAAAACAACGACGTTTATTTGACTTTAGATGATAAAAAAAGTGATGAATTTATCTTAAAGCAAAATCTCGAGGCGCTGAGAAACACAAAAAATGACGAGATGACGCGTATTACGCAAGACCTGGTATCGATCCCGGCGACGCTGGTTCGTCTGAAATGGCAGAATCGCCGTGAAATTTATCCGTTGCAGGTCAAAGAAGAAATTTACGGTGCCGTGATGAACGCCATCATAGAGCAGCGTCCCGAGCTGAAAGAGAAGCTTCTGGGACGTCTTGAGGCCAATTATCAGTATCTGCTTGCCAGAGAAATCTCCACCCTGCGTCTGACGCGCAAGCTGTCCGACGGTGAGTACCGTACCTCAAACGTCACCTGCGTGGCGCTTGATGAGGACGCGCTGGCAATCCCTTCTACCGCACCGACGGATAATAAAAACGCTTAAGCCGACAGGCATAAAAAAAGCCGGCTTTCGCCAGCTTCTTTATCACTTCGAGGCCGCTTTCTCTTCGCCGACCAGTCCAATCTTCAGGTAACCCGCCTGATGCAGCGTGTCCATTACCTTCATCATGGTTTCATAATCAACGGTTTTATCCGCGCGGAAGAAGACCGTGGTGTCTTTCTTACCGCCCGTAAGCTGCTCCAGCGCCGGGATGACCGAGTCGGCCGTCACCGGGTCGTTCCCGAGGAACATTGATTTATCCGCTTTCACCGACAGGTAGATAGGCTTCTCCGGGCGCGGCTGGGGCTGGCTGGAAGAGGCGGGCAGATTCACCTTCACATCCACCGTCGCCAGCGGCGCGGCCACCATGAAGATAATCAGCAGAACCAGCATGACGTCGATAAACGGCGTCACGTTGATTTCATGCATTTCGCCGTTATCGTCCAGATTTTCGTTTAGACGCATCGCCATACTCTTAACCTGCGCGCAGTTTAGACGCCGCGTGCACCGGCTTAACCGAGCTGGCGTTCAGGTCGAGATCGCGGCTTTGCAGCAGCAGAACCTGCGCGGCAACATCACCCAGCGTGGCTTTGTAGCTGCCAATCATGCGTGCGAAGATGTTGTAGATAACCACCGCCGGGATAGCGGCGACCAGACCGATTGCCGTCGCCAGCAGCGCTTCTGCGATACCCGGCGCCACGACCGCCAGGTTGGTGGTTTGGGTCTGCGCGATACCGATAAAGCTGTTCATGATGCCCCAGACCGTTCCGAAAAGACCGATGAACGGTGAGATCGCGCCGATGGTCGCCAGATAGCCATTGCCGCGTCCCATGTGTCGGCCAACGGCCGCAACGCGACGCTCCAGGCGGAAACCGGTACGTTCTTTGATCCCTTCGTTATCTTCACTGCCAGCGGAGAGTTCCAGCTCGTTCTGCGCTTCGTTCACTAACAGGGTGGTCAGGCTTTTCGCGTGGAAGGATGAGGTCATATCTGAAGCCTGATCCAGAGAGCGGGCTTCAGCCAGCTGCTGCTGTTCCCGCTTAAGGCGACGCTTCTGCGAAAGCAGCTCGGCGCTTTTGCTGAAGAAGATAGCCCAGGTGACAACGGACGCCAGAATCAGGCCGATCATCACAATCTTAACCACGATGTCAGCATGCTGATACATGCCCCAAACGGAGAGATCCGTCTGCATCAAATTATTACCCACTCTGTATCTCCAGGACGCAAATCACAAAATCTGAGCGTAATAATATCAAAACGCCGTCGAATTGATAGTAGTTCTCATTAGTATTTGCATGGTGCCGTAATTTTCGTTCACTTTCCTTGCGCTTACGCAGTAAAAATTTCTTATGCAAATTTTTGCTAATATTTTCTGCTTATTCGATAAGCCCCGGGGTGCAGTTTTTTCCAATCGTGGTAGTCTGGACGTCCAGACGTATAAAAACAGGGTTAGCGAACATGACAAAGAAGCATCTTGATACCACGCTGGTACAGGCAGGACGCAGCAAAAAATATACGCAGGGATCGGTCAACAGCGTGATTCAACGAGCCTCCTCGCTGGTGTTTGATACCGTTGAGGAGAAAAAAATCGCCACGCGCAACCGCGCGAAAGGCGGGCTGTTTTATGGCCGTCGCGGCACGCTAACCCATTTCTCTCTTCAGGAAGCGATGTGCGAGCTGGAAGGCGGCGCAGGCTGCGCGCTGTTCCCGTGCGGGGCGGCGGCGGTCGCCAACACCATTCTGGCGTTTGTGGAACAGGGCGACCATATCCTGATGACCAACACCGCCTACGAGCCCAGCCAGGATTTCTGCACCAAAATCCTCAGCAAGCTCGGCGTAACGACCGGCTGGTTCGACCCGCTGGTTGGTGAAGGCATTGCCGAACTTATTCAGCCAAACACGCGCATTGTGTTCCTGGAATCTCCGGGATCGCTCACCATGGAAGTTCACGACGTGCCGGCTATCGTGAAGGCCGTGCGCAGCAAAGCCCCAGAGGCGATCGTGATGATCGACAACACCTGGGCGGCGGGCGTGCTGTTTAAAGCCCTGGAATTCGACATTGATATCTCGATTCAGGCGGCGACGAAATACCTGATAGGCCACTCTGACGGCATGATTGGCACCGCGGTTTCCAACGCGCGCTGCTGGGATCAGCTGCGTGAAAATGCTTACCTGATGGGCCAGATGGTGGATGCAGACACGGCCTACATGACCAGCCGCGGACTCCGCACGCTGGGCGTTCGCCTGCGTCAGCACCATGAAAGCAGCCTGAAGGTGGCCGAATGGCTGGCGCAGCATCCGCTGGTTGAGCGCGTGAATCATCCCGCGCTATCGGGCAGTAAAGGCCACGAATTCTGGCAGCGTGACTTTACGGGCAGCAGCGGTCTGTTCTCGTTCGTGCTGAAAAAGCGGCTAAATAACGACGAGCTGGCGAGCTATCTGGATAATTTTACCCTCTTCAGCATGGCCTACTCCTGGGGCGGTTTTGAATCTCTGATCCTGCCTAACCAGCCGGAACAGGTTGCGGCTCTGCGCCCCGGCGGTGAAGTGGACTTCAGCGGCACCCTGATTCGACTGCATATCGGTTTAGAAAACGTTGACGATCTGATTGCCGATTTAGCAGCAGGGTTCGAGCGTATCGTGTAGAGTGCTGGCTGAAAATGTACTCCCTGGACGCTTTTGTGGACACCGCAAGCAGAAAAGTCTGCTTGAGTTGCGCCCGGGATCAAACCCGACGGGCGAATAAGGGAGTACAATAGCGCTATATCTGCTGTTCCACAGGAAAGTCCATGGCTGTTATTCAAGATATTATCGCGGCGCTCTGGCAACACGACTTTGCCGCGCTGGCGGATCCTCACGTCGTCGGTATCGTTTACCTCGTGATGTTCGCAACTCTGTTTCTGGAAAATGGATTACTGCCAGCCTCTTTTTTACCCGGTGACAGCCTGCTTTTACTTGCCGGGGCGTTAATCGGAAAAGGCGTCATGGACTTCACGCCAACGATGGTTATTCTCACTTCCGCAGCAAGCCTGGGCTGCTGGCTGAGCTATCTGCAGGGCCGCTGGCTCGGGAATACCCGCGTCGTGAAAGGCTGGCTGGCGCAGTTACCGCATAAATATCATCAGCGTGCGACCTGCATGTTCGATCGCCACGGCCTGCTGGCACTGCTGGCGGGGCGTTTCCTCGCGTTTGTTCGCACGCTTCTGCCTACGATGGCGGGCATTTCCGGTCTGTCAAACCGCCGCTTCCAGTTCTTCAACTGGCTGAGCGCTCTGCTGTGGGTGGGTGTGGTCACCACGCTCGGCTATGCGCTGAATATGATCCCCTTTGTGAAACACCATGAAGATCAGGTGATGACCTTCCTGATGGTGCTGCCGATGTTCCTGCTGGTGGCAGGACTGGTGGGAACCATCGCGGTGGTGATTAAGAAGAAGTACTGCAGCGCCTGATCCCCTCACCCTGACCCTCTCCCCATAGGGGAGAGGGGAAAAGCTTAAGCTCCCTGCATCGTTCTTATGCGTGACGCATCCTCTCCCGGCGTAACGCCGAAATAGCGCTTAAACTCCCGACTGAACTGCGACGCACTTTCGTAACCCACCCGCATCGCCGCCGCGCTGGCCTTCATGCCGTCGTGGATCATCAGCATCCGCGCCTTATGCAGCCGGTAGGTTTTAAGGTACTGCAGCGGCGAGGTGCTGGTTACCGACTTGAAGTTATGGTGAAACGCCGAGACGCTCATGTTCGCTTCCGCCGCCAGCTGGTCGACGCTGAGGTTTTCCGTGTACTGGCTTTCGATACGCTTGAGCACGCGGCTTATCAGGCTGAAGTGGGTCTGTCGGCTCACCAGAGCCAGTAACGCCCCGCCGCCCGGGCCTAGCAGCACGTGGTAGAGAATTTCGCGGACGATCTGTTTGCCCAGAATACGCGCGTCCAGCGGCCTTTCCATCACGTCCAGCAGACGTTCAATGGCGCAGAGGATCTCTTCCGACAGCGTCGCCGAGTTAATCCCGCTCGACGCCATAGACGGCTGGAAGAATTCGTCTTCGCCAATATCCATCAGCAGCTCCTGCAGCTGAAGAATATCGACGTTGACGCGAATACCGGCCAGCGGAACGGCCTCTGTCGCGAAGGTTTCACATTCGAAGGGTAAAGGTACCGTCAGGAGCAGATATTCATTGGTGTCGTAGCGGAACACGCGCTCGTTGATATAGCCAATTTTATGGCCCGAGAAGAGAAAAACGATGCCCGGCTGGTACATGACCGGCGTGCGCGTCCCGGGCTGCGTGCCGTAGAGCAGGCGAATGTCAGGAAGCAGATCGCTGACACCATTTTCTTTATCTATCAGTCTTTTAATCTGCGCAGTGAGCTGATGGCAGATCGCTTCACGGTTCATATTACGTTACTCCGGGTACGGTTTCCGAAGTTGACAGTGTGCGTCGTTTTCCGCGCTTTCTCCAGCGCTCTGTAGAAATGGGCAAGACATCGGCAGGAATGTGCATTGAGAGGATAGCCCCGGACAGACACAATGTGCAGCATCAGGTCGCCCTCTGCGCCACCACGGTTTTTCACCCACTAAAGGGAACGAGCAATGAACAACTTTAATCTTCACACCCCAACCCGCATTCTGTTTGGTAAAGACGCTATCGCCGATCTGCGCGCGCAGATCCCCGCTGACGCCCGCGTACTGATCACCTACGGTGGCGGCAGCGTGAAAAAAACCGGCGTGCTGGATCGGGTTTACAGCGCCCTGGACGGTCTGGACGTGCGTGAGTTCGGCGGCATCGAGCCAAACCCGTCTTACGAAACGCTAATGAACGCGGTGAAAATTGCCCGCGAAGAAAATATCACCTTCCTGCTGGCCGTCGGCGGCGGCTCCGTGCTGGACGGCACCAAATTCATCGCGGCGGCAGCGCACTACGCTGACGGCATCGATCCGTGGCACATTCTGGAAACCCGCGGCAGCGACATTAAAAGCGCCATCCCGATGGGCTCCGTGCTGACCCTGCCGGCCACCGGTTCTGAATCCAACAAGGGCGCGGTGATCTCCCGTAAAACGACCGGCGACAAACAGGCCTTTATGAACGAACACGTTCAGCCTGTGTTCGCGATCCTGGATCCGGTTTACACCTACACCCTGCCTGCGCGTCAGGTGGCGAACGGCGTGGTCGATGCCTTTGTTCATACCGTTGAGCAGTACGTCACGTATCCGGTAGATGCCAAAATTCAGGATCGCTTCGCGGAAGGCATTCTGCTGACGCTCGTCGAAGAAGGTCCGATAGCGCTGAAAGAACCGGAAAACTACGACGTTCGTGCCAACGTCATGTGGGCGGCAACGCAGGCGCTGAACGGCCTGATCGGGGCTGGCGTGCCGCAGGACTGGGCAACCCATATGCTGGGCCACGAGCTGACGGCGATGCACGGTCTGGACCACGCTCAGACGCTGGCCGTTGTGCTGCCTGCGCTGTGGAACGAAAAACGGGATACCAAGCGCGCCAAGCTGCTGCAGTACGCAGAACGCGTGTGGAACATCACCGAGGGTTCTGACGATGCGCGTATTGATGCCGCCATCGAAGCGACCCGAAGCTTCTTTGAAGGTCTGGGCGTGCCAACGCGTCTGTCCGGCTACGGCCTGGACGGCAGCTCCATCCCTGCCCTGCTGGCGAAACTCGAAGAGCACGGCATGACCCACCTGGGCGAACACGGCGATATTACGCTCGACGTGAGCCGTCGCATCTACGAAGCGGCACGCTAAGCGTTTTTGCCCTCCCGACTTTCGTTTTTTGACATTTCGTCCAGACTTAATGCACAACCCATCGCCGGAGGAACCCTCCGGCGATGCGCACCTGAAGGAGGAAAAATGGCAAACCAAACCGTAATCAAGCTGCAGGACGGCAACGTGATGCCCCAGCTGGGGCTAGGTGTATGGAAAGCCGGTAACGACGAGGTCGTCTCCGCCATTCATAAAGCCCTGGAAGTCGGCTATCGGTCCATTGATACCGCCGCCGCATATAAAAACGAGGACGGCGTGGGTAAGGCACTGGCCAGCGCTGGCGTCCCCCGCGATGAGTTATTCATCACCACGAAACTGTGGAACGACGATCAAAAACGTCCCCGCGAAGCGCTGGAGGAGAGCCTGGAGAAACTCCAGCTCGATTTCGTCGATCTCTGGCTGATGCACTGGCCGGTTCCGGCTATCGATCACTACGTTGATGCCTGGAAAGGGATGATTGAACTGCAGAAAGAGGGGCTGGTGAAAAGCATCGGCGTCTGTAATTTCCAGGTTCATCACCTGCAGCGGCTGATTGACGAAACGGGCGTTGCGCCAGTGATTAACCAGATCGAGCTGCACCCGCTGATGCAGCAGCGCCAGCTACACGCCTGGAACGCTACGCATAAAATCCAGACCGAGTCCTGGAGCCCGCTGGCGCAGGGCGGCGAAGGGGTGTTTGATCAAAAGATTATCCGTGAGCTGGCGGATAAATACGGTAAAACCCCGGCGCAAATCGTCATTCGCTGGCATCTGGACAACGGCCTGGTGGTCATCCCGAAATCGGTCACGCCATCGCGCATCGCCGAGAACTTCGACGTCTGGGATTTCCGTCTGGACAAAGAAGAGCTGGGTGAGATTGCGAAGCTGGATAAGGGTAAACGGCTTGGGCCGGACCCGGACCAGTTTGGCGGGTAATCGCGTAAAAAAGCCGGGTGGCGGCTTCGCCTTACCCGGCCTACGTGTCGACATAAAAACCCCGGCTTGCCGGGGTTTTTTATTTACGCTTTGCGCTTCACGGGCTTCTTCACACTCGAATTACCGTTCGAACGCTGATGCACAATCGGCGTGTGCTTGGTCAGCGCCGGGCGCGTATTGCGGTTCTGGCGACGCGCTTCGCGCATCTCATCCAGCGTCGGGGCCGGCACCAGGCAGTCGCGGCGCGAGCCGATCAGGTGTTTTTTACCCATCTCTTCCAGCGCCTGACGGATCAGCGGCCAGTTTTTCGGATCGTGGTAGCGCAGCAGCGCTTTATGCAGACGGCGCTGTTTATCCCCTTTCGGCACCACCACCTCTTCACTCTTGTAGCCAATCTTACTCAGCGGGTTCTTGCCGGTGTAATACATGGTCGTCGAGTTAGCGAGCGGTGACGGATAGAAGTTCTGCACCTGATCCAGGCGGAAGCGACGCTGCTTCAGCCACAGCGCCAGGTTCACCATGTCCTCATCGCGCGTGCCCGGGTGGGCGGAGATGAAGTATGGGATCAGGTACTGCTCTTTACCCGCCTGCTTTGAATAGGTATCGAACAGCTCTTTAAAGCGATCGTAGCTGCCCATGCCCGGCTTCATCATTTTCGACAGCGGGCCTTCCTCGGTGTGCTCCGGCGCAATCTTCAGATAGCCGCCGACGTGGTGCGTTGCCAGCTCTTTGATGTAGCGCGGATCTTCCACAGCGATGTCGTAACGTACCCCGGACGCGATCAGGATCTTCTTGATGCCCTTCAGGTCGCGCGCGCGGCGGTAGAGGTTGATCGTCGGCTCGTGGTTAGTGTCCATATGCTCGCAAATGCTCGGATAGACGCAGGAGAGGCGACGGCAGGTTTGCTCCGCGCGCGGCGACTTGCAGCGCAGCATGTACATGTTCGCGGTTGGGCCGCCAAGGTCGGAAATCACGCCGGTAAAGCCCGGCACCGAGTCGCGAATCGCTTCGATCTCATTGATGATCGAATCTTCAGAGCGGCTCTGGATAATACGCCCTTCGTGTTCGGTAATGGAGCAGAACGAACAGCCGCCGAAGCAGCCGCGCATGATGTTGATCGAGAAGCGGATCATCTCATACGCCGGGATACGGGCGTTACCGTACGCCGGGTGCGGCACGCGCTTGTACGGCAGCGCAAAGACGCTGTCCATCTCTTCGGTGGAGAGCGGGATCGCCGGCGGGTTAATCCAGATAAAGCGCTCGCCGTGCTTCTGCATCAGCGCGCGGGCGCAGCCCGGGTTGGTTTCATGGTGCAGAATACGGGACGCGTGCGCGTAGAGCACCTTGTCGGCTTTCACCTTCTCGTAGGACGGCAGCAGCACGTAGGTCTTTTCCCACGGTTTCGGGCGCGGCGGCTGCACAACGATTGACTTCGCTTCCGCTTTTTTCGGCTCAACCGGCTTGTTATCGGCACACGGCAGATCTTCACCGTACGGATGCGGGATCGGGTCGATTTTGCCCGGCATATCAATGATGCGGGAATCCACCCCGCTCCAGCCCGGCAGCGCCTCTTTCACCATAATGGCGGTATTGCGCACGTCGCGGATGCTGCTCACCGGCTCACCCTGCGACAGACGGTGCGCCACTTCCACCAGCGGACGCTCGCCGTTACCGTAAATCAGCATGTCGGCTTTGGAATCCACCAGCACCGAGCGGCGAACGGTATCTGACCAGTAGTCGTAGTGCGCGGTGCGGCGCAGGCTCGCCTCGATGCCGCCCAGGATCACCGGGACGTCTTTCCAGGCTTCTTTACAGCGCTGGGTATAGACCAGGGTTGCGCGGTCGGGGCGTTTACCCGCCACGTTATCCGGCGTGTAGGCGTCGTCATGGCGCAGCTTGCGGTCGGCGGTATAGCGGTTGATCATCGAGTCCATGTTGCCTGCGGTGACGCCGAAGAACAGGTTCGGTTTACCCAGACGCATAAAGTCGTCTTTGCTGTTCCAGTCAGGCTGGGAGATGATCCCCACGCGGAAGCCCTGCGCCTCAAGCATACGGCCACAGATGGCCATGCCGAAGCTCGGATGGTCAACGTAGGCATCGCCCGTGACCAGAATGATGTCGCAGCTGTCCCAGCCCAGTTGGTCCATCTCTTCCCTGGACATCGGCAGGAATGGCGCCGGTCCAAAGCAGGCCGCCCAGTACTGAGGCCAGGAGAAGAGGTCACGATCCGGCTGGATCAGGGAAATTGCGCTCATAATGCTTCCGAAGAAAAAATAGACAAAAGGAGCGGGATTATACGCTGTTCATCCGCCAGATTTGAAGAAAAGGATGCAGGAAGCAGGCAGATATTCGTGGAAGTCGTTAAAATACGGCGCCCTGATAATTTTGAATCATAATATTCACTATATTTTCCGGTGAGTTGCCCCGGAACGTGTTATTGCGCGGAGCTCTGTCGTGAAGCCCAACGATTCGTTACATGTATCCCAGCTGCGGGTTGTCCTTCACCTCTGCGGTTTTCTGGTTCTGCTGTACAGCCTTTCCATGCTGCCTCCGATGGTGATCGCCCTGCTGAATAAAGAGCGGACCTACTTTGCCTTCCTGACCACCTTTTTAACCTTTTTTACTCTCGGAGGGCTAACCTGGCGGGCAACCCGTCACGCCGGCATACAGCTTCGCACCCGCGACGGGTTTGTGATTATCGTGCTGTTCTGGCTGCTGTTTTCATTCATTAGCGCCATGCCGCTCTGGATGGATGACGGGCTACAGCTCTCCTTTGCCGACGCGCTCTTTGAAGGGGTTTCCGGGATCACCACCACCGGGGCAACGGTGATCGGGGACGTCAGCGCCCTGCCTAAGTCTTACCTTTATTACCGCGCACAGCTGAATTTTATCGGCGGGTTAGGCGTCATCGTGCTGGCCGTCGCGGTCCTGCCGCTGCTGGGCATCGGCGGCATGAAGCTCTATCAGTCAGAGATGCCGGGGCCGTTCAAGGAGGAGCGTCTGACTCCCCGCCTTGCCGATACCGCGCGGACGCTGTGGGTGACCTACTTCGCGCTGGGCGTGGCATGCACCCTGGCCTACTGGCTGGCGGGAATGTCATTTTTTGACGCCCTCTGTCACGGGCTGTCGACCGTGTCGTTGGGCGGGTTCTCCACCCGCAGCGAGAGCATTGGGTTTTATGACAGCCACGCGATTGAGCTGGTCGCCGGGGCGTTTTCACTGCTCTCCGCGTTCAACTTCACTCTCTGGTACGTCGCCATTGTCAGACGCACCCTGAAACCGATTCGCCGCAGCCCGGAGGTTAAATTCTTTCTGAGCGCCGCCGCGGTGATTATTGTCATCACCGCCTGGCAGGTCTGGCATGCCGGGATGTACAACGCCACGGATAGCCTGGTGCACGCCTTCTTCCTTGCCAGCTCGATGATGACCGATAACGGCCTTTCGACCGCCGACTATGCCAAATGGCCCGCACACACTATCTTCCTGCTGTTGAGCGCCAGCTTTTTTGGCGGCTGCGTAGGCTCGACCTGCGGCGGGATCAAAGCCCTGCGTTTTCTCATTATGTTCAAGCAGAGTATTCAGGAGATGAACCAGCTGGCGCATCCGAGAGCGCTGCTGAGCATTAAGGTGGGCAAAAGCGTGGTGAATGAACGCGTCCTGCGCTCGGTATGGAGCTTCTTTTTTCTCTACGTCATGATCACGGGCTTTTTTGTCTGGTCGCTCAATCTGATGGGCTACGACCTGTTTACCTCATTCGCAACGGTTGCCGCCTGCATCAACAACATGGGGCTGGGGTTTGGCGAGACGGCGTCGACGTTTGGCACGTTAACCGAGGGGGCAAAAATGCTGATGTGTGCGGCGATGATCTTAGGGCGTCTGGAAATTTACCCGGTACTGATTCTGTTCTCGCGCTTTTTCTGGCGGGCATAAAACATTCCCGGCGAACCGGGAATGTTGGGGTTAAGGTGCGGGGTTGATCAGCATCTGCCCCACGGAGCCCCTGTCCATCATCTCCAGCGTCTGGCTGTGGAACAGGAACGGGAAGTGCGGCCACGAAGGCTGACCGTAATAGACAAGCAGTTCAACCTGGCCGTCCACCCAGACGGTATCTTTCCAGCCGCGATCTTCCGGGAACGGCATCGCGCCGTTGACGTTGCGGATCAGGAATGCCACCCCTTCAATATGGAACGACTGCGGCATATCTGAACGGACCGTCCAGCGCTCCCAGGTGCCCTGCTGCGCGGTAATGTCGATGCGGTTAACGTCCCACAGCGCGCCGTTGATGCCCGGGTCATCGCCCAGGCTGATATCACGGCTGCGCACCGGCGAGCCGCTCATGATCTCCTGCGGCAGCAGGCGCATTGGCAGGCTATCGGTCACCAGCGGCAGCAGGCCGGTCGGGCGCAGGGTCAGCACCAGAGTCGAGACAAGAATACTCGACGGTTCAAAGAACCCGCGAATGCGGTCCACAATGCTGGCCGCTTCACCGCAGGTGACAGACACTTCATCCCCATTGGTCATATCAATGAGAACTTCGCGACGTTCGCCCGGCGAGAGCGCCAGCTGTTTGACGGAAACCGGCGCCGGTAAAAAGCCCTGGTCGCCGGAGATCACGTGCAGCGGACGGCCATCGCTCATTTGCAGCTGATAGCGGCGCGAGTTGGACGCGTTGAGCAGGCGCAGGCGCACCCAGCCTCGCGAGACCTCGACATACGGGCTTTGCGCGCCGTTGACCAACAGCGTATCGCCGACGAAGCCACCGCTGCCCGGCTCGCTGTATTCCGGCGTACCGAAATTATCCAGACGCTTGTCCTGGATGATAACCGGGAAGTCATCCACGCCGTAGTGGTTCGGGATCGGCAGGGATTTGCTGACCTCATCTTCCACCAGCCACATTCCGGCCAGGCCATTATAAACCTGCTGCGCCGTGCGGTTAGGCGTGTTGGCGTGATACCACAGGGTGGCCGCGCTCTGGCGAATCGGCAGAACGGGCGCCCAGTCGGCGCTGGGAGACATCATTCGCGCCGCGCCGCCAATTAACGGGCCAGGCACCTGCAGGCCGCTGATGGTCATGGCGACATTTTCAGGGGTACGGTTACTGTAGATGAGCTTTACGTCATCGCCATTCCACACGCGTATGGTCGGCCCAAGGTAACGTCCGTTAATGCCCCAGACCGGCGCGCGCGTCCCCTGGGTAAAGGACCAGTGGCTACGCTGCAGCGTCAGGAAAAGCGGCTGACCGCGACGGGATTCAATTAATGGCGGAATGGGCAGCGGCTGTTGCTGCCCGGCGGCGCTGGCTGTCAGCGGCATCGCACCCGCACAAAGGGCGATCCCGGAAGCCTGAATAAACTGACGCCGACTGAGTGACATATAAGCTCCATCTGAAACGACTAACAACGCGGGAATTCGTTTTCCCTTCAACGCCGGATTAAATCTTACCGGCGGCTTCTCTCTCTGCGACTTCTTTGTCGAGCTGCGCAATATGCTGAGCCATCAGCTCACGGCAGTGCGCTGCCAGCTCGCGCACCTGGTCTTTACCGTATTTGCTGGTATCGACGGGTGGCAGCATTTCGACAATCACCAGCCCGTTATTCAGGCGGTTAAGATTAATCTTATTCGAAGTATTGGAAACGCACACAGGAATAATTGGAACACCTGCCGCAATTGCGGCATGAAACGCACCGGTTTTAAACGGCAGCAGGCCGCGGCCGCGGCTGCGCGTTCCTTCCGGGAACATCCAGATTGAGATTCTGCGCTTTTTAAAATGATTGACCACTTCCGCAATGGTGCTGTGCGCTTTCGCACGGTTATTACGGTCGATCAGCAGGTTACCGGTCAGCCAGTACAGCTGGCCAAAAAACGGGATCCACAGCAGGCTTTTTTTCCCCACCGTCACGGTCGGTGGCAAAACGATATTTGCGGCGGTCACCATATCGTAATTGTTCTGATGGTTGGCGATATAGATGGCGTTACCGAAATTCTCCGCCCCTTCAGGCAGACGTTTTTCAACCTTCAGACCAAACAGCGGCGCAAGGCGACCGAACATATGGCCGAAGGTGGCAACATGCTTAGGATTACGCGGACTGAACAGGCAATAGATGCAGCCGAAAATACAGACCAGAATGCAGTAGATAACGGTAAGAATAAGACGAACAATATATAGCATAGCGACCTCTGAAGCCCCAACAGCTGACAATTATACTTCACCTGTGGCCAGGTAAGGACTTTATTACGAGCGCGTATTGTTAATCGCAACGCACGAATTAACAACGATTTTACGGGAAATTTTATTGAAACTCCCCCTCCGGGCAGAGGGGGATATCACGACATTACTCTTCGCTGTCACCCGCGGTGCTGCGTGCAGGAGAGTCAATCTCCACGCGGTCGATGCGCTGCAGGCCGCGCATCAGCGAGCCGCGGCGACCGCGCTCACCCACCACTTTCTGCAGCTCTTCCGGACGAAGCTTGATCTTACGCTTGCCGACGTGAATGGTCAGCGTGCTCTGCGGCGGCAGGAGGAAGAGGTGCGCCAGGCCATCTTCGCCTTTCGCGGCTTCCGCCGACGGGATGTTGATGATCTTGTTGCCCTTGCCTTTCGACAGCTCCGGCAGATCGCTGACCGGGAACATCAGCATACGTCCGGCGGTGGTGATCGCCAGCAGCATGTCGCTTTCGTTCTCAATCACCAGCGGCGCCATTACGTGGGCGTTGTCCGGCAGGCTAATCAGCGCCTTACCGGCACGGTTACGGGAGACCAGGTCGTTAAAGGTACAGATAAAGCCGTAGCCCGCATCGGAGGCCAGCAGCAGCTTCTGGTCATCGGCTTCCATCAGCATATGGTCAACCGTCGCCCCCGGCGGCAGCGTCAGCTTGCCGGTGAGCGGCTCGCCCTGCCCGCGCGCGGAAGGCAGCGTAATCGGGTCGATGGCGTAGCTGCGGCCGGTGGAGTCGATAAACGCCACCGGCTGGTTGCTCTTGCCTTTCACCGCCGCTTTGAAGCTGTCGCCCGCTTTGTAGCTCAGCCCCGGCGCGTCGATATCGTGGCCTTTGGCGCTACGCACCCAGCCGCTCTGCGACAGAACAATGGTCACCGGCTCGGACGGCTGCATGTCGTGCTCGTTCATGGCCTTCGCTTCTTCGCGCTCGTGCAGCGGAGAACGACGGTCGTCGCCGAAGGCGTCTGCATCGGCCTGCAGCTCTTTCTTCAGCAGGGTGTTCATCTTGCGCTCGGACGCGAGGATCGCCTGCAGCTGATCGCGCTCTTTTTCCAGCTCGTTCTGCTCGCCGCGGATCTTCATCTCTTCCAGTTTGGCGAGATGGCGCAGCTTCAGTTCGAGGATCGCTTCGGCCTGGGTTTCGCTGATGCCAAAGCGCGACATCAGCGCCGGCTTCGGTTCGTCCTCGGTACGGATGATCTCAATCACTTCGTCGATATTGAGGAACGCCACCAGCAAACCTTCGAGGATATGCAGGCGCTTAAGCACTTTCTCCAGACGATGGTTCAGACGACGGCGGACCGTATCGCGGCGGAAGGTCAGCCATTCGGTGAGGATCTCCAGCAGGTTTTTCACCGCCGGGCGTCCGTCGAGGCCAATCATGTTCAGGTTGATGCGGTAGCTTTTTTCCAGATCGGTGGTGGCAAACAGGTGGTTCATCACCTGCTCCATGTCCACGCGATTGGAGCGCGGCACGATCACCAGACGGGTCGGGTTCTCGTGATCCGATTCATCGCGCAGGTCGTCCACCATCGGCAGCTTTTTATTGCGCATCTGGGAGGCGATCTGCTCCAGCACTTTGGCACCGGAAACCTGATGCGGCAGCGCGGTGATCACCACGGCGCCGTCCTCTTTATTCCACACCGCGCGCATACGCACGGAGCCGCGACCGTTCTGGTAGATTTTGCGGATTTCCGCGCGCGAGGTGATGATCTCGGCTTCGGTCGGGAAATCTGGCCCCTGCACGATATCCAGCAGCTCGTCGAGCGTCGCTTTCGGCTGCTCAATCAGGGTAATAGCGGCTTTCGCCACTTCACGCAGGTTGTGCGGCGGAATGTCCGTCGCCATACCGACCGCGATACCGGTGGTACCGTTCAGCAGGATGTTCGGCAGACGCGCAGGCAGCATCTTCGGCTCCTGCATCGTACCGTCGAAGTTCGGCACCCAGTCAACGGTTCCCTGACCCAGCTCGCCCAGCAGCACTTCGGCATATTTAGAGAGGCGGGATTCGGTATAACGCATCGCCGCGAAGGATTTCGGATCGTCCGGCGCACCCCAGTTCCCCTGCCCGTCCACCAGCGGGTAGCGGTAAGAGAACGGCTGCGCCATCAGCACCATCGCTTCATAACAGGCGCTGTCGCCGTGCGGATGGTATTTACCCAGTACGTCACCGACGGTACGGGCGGATTTCTTAAACTTGGCGGTGGCGTTCAGCCCCAGTTCGGACATCGCATAGACGATGCGGCGCTGAACGGGCTTCAGGCCATCCCCGATAAACGGCAACGCCCTGTCCATGATGACGTACATGGAGTAGTTCAGGTAGGCGTTTTCCGTGAATTCATGTAGCGCGAGGCGCTCTGCCATATCGCTCATTACGTGTGATTCCTCAACTCAGAAACCGAAGGGTTTCAGGCAATATTGCCGCAGATACTACCTCATCTGATGAATTGAGTCACAAAGAAAAAGGGCCGCACAGGCGGCCCATTTCGGGTTATTTGTTCAGCTTAATAACCTGCTTCACGTCGATTTCAAACTCGTTCCAGTCTTTATCGACTTTACCCTGCAGTTCAACTTTATCCTGCGGAGTGACGGTCACGCCGTTCCAGCGCTTGTGGTCAATCTCAACTACGACCGTGCCGGACTCATCGCGGAAGGTGTAGCGGTCATCGGACAGGCGCTCGGTGATGTTCCCGCGCAGCTTCACCCAGGCATCGTCCTTCAGGTCTTTCACTTTTGCCGCAGTGGTGAGGTTGGCGTTGTTATCGACAAAACCGCCCTGCTGAGTTTGCGTCTGGGTCTGTGTGGCCGATGGGCCAGTAAAACCGCCCTGAGCAGCAAAGACCGGCGCGGTGGTCATCATCATGATGGCAGCAATTGCAGCGAATTTTTTCATCTTCATCTCTCCCTTTAATGTCGTTTCGCAATCCATTTAACAGGGTAATCCTTAACAACTTCTTAAGGGAAAAATTTATTTATTATTGCTGTACAGCAGGCGCTTACAGAGGGTTTACTGACGACATCAAGGAGGGAACATGCGCATTTTACTGGTAGAAGACGACAGGTTAATCGGCGACGGTATCAAGGCGGGGTTGAGCAAAAAGGGTTTTAGCGTGGACTGGTTTACCGACGGTAAAACCGGCCAGGCCGCGCTCTCCTCTGCACCCTATGATGCCGTGGTGCTGGATCTGACGCTGCCGGAAATTGACGGTCTGGACATCCTGCGCGCGTGGCGCGAGAGCGGGCGCAGCGAGCCGGTACTGATTCTGACGGCGCGGGATGCGCTTAACCAGCGCGTCGAAGGGCTACGTCTTGGCGCGGATGATTATCTCTGTAAGCCGTTCGCGCTGATCGAAGTGGGTGCCCGCCTCGAAGCGCTGGTCCGCCGCAGCCACGGCCAGGCGAGTAGCGAGCTGCGTCACGGGAAGGTCACGCTCGATCCAACCCGTCTCGTCGCCACGCTGGACGGTGAGCCGCTGACGCTCAAGCCGAAAGAGTTCGCGCTGCTGGAGCTGTTAATGCGTAACGCCGGTCGGGTGCTGCCGCGAAAGCTGATCGAGGAAAAACTCTATACCTGGGACGACGACGTCTCCAGCAACGCCATCGAGGTTCACGTCCATCATTTGCGCCGCAAGCTCGGGAGCGAGTTTATCCGCACCGTGCACGGCATCGGCTACACCCTGGGTGACGCATGAAACTGAGCCTGAAGCTGCGCCTGACGCTTCTCTTTTTACTTCTGTCTCTGACGGCCTGGTTTGCCGCCAGCCTGGTTGCCTGGCAGCAGACGACCCACAAGCTCGACAAGCTGTTCGATACCCAGCAGATGCTGTTTGCTAAACGGCTGCTGACGATGGATCTGGACGAGATCCGCGCCCCCGAACGCATGCGCGAGATCCCGAAAAAAGTGAAGCACGGTCGTCTGGACGACGACGCGCTGGCTTTCGCCATTTACGCCGTCGACGGCAAAATGCTCCTCAACGACGGTGAAAACGGACGCGATATTCCGTACCACTATCGCCGCGACGGGTTCGATAACGGGCAGCTGCAGGGCGACAACGACGAGTGGCGTTTTTTATGGCTAACCTCACCCGACGGGAAGTACCGCGTGGTGGTCGGCCAGGAATGGGAGTACCGCCAGGAGATGGCGCTGGACGTGGTCAGCTCGCAGCTGACCCCCTGGCTGGTGGCGCTGCCCGTGATGTTGCTGCTGCTGATCGTCCTCCTGAGTCGGGAGCTTAAGCCGCTGAAAAAGCTGGCGCAGACCCTGCGCTCCCGCTCGCCGGATGCCACCGATAAACTGCCGACCGAAGGTGTCCCTACGGAAGTACGCCCCCTGCTCGACTCGCTGAATCATCTCTTCGCGCGCACCCAGGAGATGATGATCCGCGAGCGCCGCTTTACGTCCGATGCCGCCCACGAGCTGCGCAGCCCGCTGGCGGCCCTGAAGGTGCAAACTGACGTGGCCCAGCTCTCTCATGACGATCCGCAGGCGCGGGAAAAGGCGCTGACGCAGCTGCATGCGGGCATCGACCGCGCTTCCCGGCTGGTGGATCAACTCCTCACGCTGTCGCGTCTGGACTCGCTGGATAACCTTGACGATGTCGAACCGATTCCCCTGGCCGACTTGCTGCAGTCGGCCGTGCTGGATATCTGGCATCCGGCGCAGCAGGCGGGCATTGATATTCGCCTGAACATCCATGCACCAGAGGTGACACGCACGGGCCAGCAGCTGCTCCTGAGCCTGCTGGTGCGCAACCTGCTGGACAACGCGATTCGCTACAGTCCGCGCGGCAGCGTGGTGGACGTGACGCTGGACGCGCGTGGCTTTACCGTGCGCGACAACGGCCCAGGCATTTCACCTGACGCGCTGGCGCGCATCGGCGAGCGCTTTTATCGCCCGCCGGGTCAGGATGCCACGGGCAGCGGGCTGGGGTTATCCATTGTAAAACGCATCGCCGCCCTGCACGGGATGCGCGTTTCGCTGGGCAATGCCCCTGAAGGCGGTTTTGAAGTGAAGGTCAGCTGGTAAGGGATTATTGCGTTTAACGCAAAAGACTTTGCACATTTTGCTCATTTTACCGCACCGTCCTCGCGCGTAGAATACTGGCCATACTCTCATCATCGAGGACAAATAATGAGCAATATCCTGATTATCAACGGTGCAAAAGAATTTGCGCACTCTAAAGGCCAGCTGAATGACACCCTGACCGAGGTCGCGGACGGTTTCCTGCGCGACGCCGGGCATGATGTTAAGGTCGTGCGTGCAGACAGCAATTATGACGTGAAGGCCGAAGTGCAGAACTTCCTGTGGGCTGATGTGGTGATCTGGCAGATGCCAGGCTGGTGGATGGGCGCGCCGTGGACCGTGAAAAAATACATGGACGACGTGTTCACCGAAGGTCATGGTTCACTGTATGCCAGCGATGGCCGCACCCGCTCTGACGCCTCCAAAAAATACGGCTCGGGCGGCCTGATTCAGGGCAAAAAATATATGCTCTCGCTGACCTGGAACGCCCCGCTGGAAGCCTTCACCGATAAAGATCAGTTCTTCGAAGGCGTGGGCGTCGACGGCGCGTACCTGCCGTTCCACAAGGCTAACCAGTTCCTGGGCATGGATCCGCTGCCGACCTTTATCGTCAACGACGTGATTAAAATGCCTGACGTCCCGAGCTATATCGCAGAATATCGCAAGCATCTCGCGGAAATTTTTGCTTAACTGGTAGCCTGGAATTAAAGGAGTAGTAAACATGCTTACCGTAATCGCAGAAATCCGTACTCGTCCAGGTCAACATCACCGTCAGGCGGTGCTGGATCAGTTCGCGAAAATTATCCCGACCGTACTGAAAGAAGAAGGCTGCCACGGCTACGCGCCGATGGTGGATGCCGCCACTGACGCCAGCTTCCAGGCGACCGCGCCAGACTCGATCATCATGGTTGAGCAGTGGGAAACCGTCGCGCATCTTGAAGCGCACCTGCAGACCGCGCACATGAAAGCGTGGAGCGACGCGGTGAAGGGTGACGTGCTGGAAACCCACATCCGCATTCTGGAGCAAGGGGTTTAAGTTTCCCCTCCCCCGCCCTCTCCCGAAAGGAGAGGGAGAACAGATCCAGGCCCGGTGAGCGTCAGCGCTACCGGGCTTTGTTTTTAGGTGCTTTTCTTCCCCGGCTTTAACCCACGGTGTAACTCGTTGATGCGCTTCATCGACTTGATGGTGCGCTGCGGCTCGGTGGAGGCGACGGATAAAATGATCATCTCCAGACACAGCAGCACCGTGCCGTGGAGCGGGATTTTGCCTTTTTCGCCGCCGCGCGGAACGTGGATCACCACGCTGGCCTCCTTGCTGAAACGCGAATCAAGGGCGTTAGTCAGCAGGATAGTTGGAATGCCCAGACGTTTTGCTTCACGCAGGGTGGTTTGCCCCTCCCGGTGCGCGGATTTCTGCGCCATCATCACCAGCACGTCGCCGCGCTGAAGCGCAATCAGCTGCTCGGCAAGCCCTATCCCGGTGCGGTTAAGCGGCGTGGCGGGTAACCCCATGCGGCTGAACAGCCTGGCGGTGTACTCGGCCAGAATGCCGGAGGCGCCAATGCCAAATATGGCGACCTGCCTCGCCTGCGCCAGCAGAGAGACCGCCTGCGCCATCGCGTAGCGGTTGTGGGGCTCGGATAACACCTCGCAGGTGTGTTGATGCCCCTCCAGGACAAAATCAATGCTCGCGTTGACGTCGCTGGCGAGCGTATTCACCGTGGTGGACATCTTTTCGCTTGAGGTGACCACCGGACCAAACCACTGCTCCAGCGTCTGCTTGAGATCGCGCAGCCCGGCGAAACCCAGCGCCTGAATGGCGCGGACCACCGTGGCATCCGACGTTTTCAATACGGCGGCAATCTCCATGGCGGTCTGCTCCATCACCGCCTCGCGGTTGTCATGGATATAGCGTGCAACCTGCAGCAGACGCGGCGTCAGCTGATGCGCACGCGCGCGGAAGCGGTCACCATAGACATCCACGCGCCCTTTCTCTTTGCGGATCACCGTGACGCCTCCGGCAGCGGACGCCCGGCAATCTGCGACTGCACCTGCGCGGCCATCAGCCCTAACGAGGCGTACGAATTCGAGATGGCCTCTTCACGCGAGATCAGCACGTAATGCCCGGTTCTGCAGGCATTCAGGAACTGACACCAGCCCGGCATGACCGCATCCATCGCCGCCAGCTCGTCCTGCGGTTTACCGCCCGTATCCCCGCGCCAGGTGGCGAAGACGAAATCGGCATCCAGCTCCGGCAGGCGCTCGGCGCTGACGTCGATGCGCCCTCCGTCCGGGATGGACTCAATCAGCGGCGGGAAGATGAACCCGGCGTCGCGCAACACGCGGCCCAGCGAGTGGTAGCTGTGCATGGCATTAATCTTTCCCTGATTCGCCTGAATCACGGACACGGTCACCTTGCTGGTATCAATTGTCGCCTTCAGCGCCTTAATCTGCTCCTGATAGCGCCGCTCCAGAACCTTGAGCCGCGCCTGCGTTCCCGTCAGCTGAGCCAGCTTGCGGTAGATCTCCGGCGCACCGCCGTCGAGATGATCGATGCTCACCGTCGGGGCAATTTTTGCCAGCTGTTCCAGCGGGGTGTTGCGGGTCGGCTCGGTAACGATGAGGTCAGGCTTTGCGGCGGCGATGGCTTCAATGTCGATATCGGCCGTGCCGATAAACTTAATGTCGGAATTATCAAAGTCGACGCCGGTCAACATGCCGCTGGAGCGCAGAAAGTGGCTGCCGTCCGGCCGCGTGCGGCCATGGCTTGCCACCGGCGGCACGCCAAGCTCAATCAGCGGAATGGTGATATCCAGATCGTGTAAAGAGACAATCCGTTTCGGATGAACCGGTACCACCACTTTTCGGTTAAGATCGTCAGTAAACGTCTGCGTCGGCTCCGCCGCACCCACCGCGAACCCCACCAGCAACAGCATCGAAAACACTACGCGCATTTTAGTCCCCTAAAATCTGTCCCGACGCTGCCAGAGCAGCAGCAGGAAAAACGGTCCGCCAATCAGTGAAATCACAATTCCCGCCGGCAGCTGCAGCGGGAGGAACGCCAGACGTCCGACGTTATCCGCCAGCAGCACCAGCAGCGCGCCCAGCACGGCGCTTCCCGTCAGGAGCGCGGTTTGCCCACCGCGCAGCAGCAGGCGCGCCATATGCGGGGCAATCAGCCCCACGAAACCTATACTGCCTACGCACGAGACGCAGGCCGCCGTCAGCACCACCGGGGCGAGAACCCGCAGCAGCGCCAGCCGGGTTATGCGCACGCCAAGGCCCGCTGCGGCCTGATTGCCGAGCAACGCCACGTCCGCAGCCCGCGCGGTAAACAGCAGCAGCGCAAACGCGGGGGCAGCCCAGAGCGTGGCTAACCCCACCAGCGTCCAGTTTGCCGCATGCAGGCTTCCCGCCAGCCACAGCATCGCCGTCTGCACGTCGCGCACGTCGGCGGTGGTGATAAAGACGCCCATTGCGGCGGCAAACGCCCACGACACGCCGATGCCGATCAGGATAAATCGCGGGCGCGAGATATCGCGCGCCAGGGCGATAACCAGCAGCGCGGTAAGCAGCCCACCGGCCATGCCGACCAGAGGACGCCAGGCCAGGCCCAGCGCCGGGAACTGAAAAATCAGCAGCAGTACCGCCGCGCTACAGCCCTCCTTCACGCCGATAAGCCCGGGATCGGCCAGACCATTGCGGGTGATGGACTGCATTGCCGCCCCCGCCATGCCGAGCATCGCGCCGCACAGCACCGCCATCAGCAGGCGCGGCAGGCGGATATCCATCACGATGTAGCGCGTCTCCGCCGTCAGGCTCTCAGGAGAAAACAGCGCCCGCCCGATGGCAGAGGTGGGAACAGGCAGAGATCCGTGCGTCAGGCCAAAGCCCAGCAGGCTTAACGCCACCAGCGCTAAAAGCGTCAGGCAGGCCAGCGCCCTCGGGCGAACCAGCGCCGATAAACGGCCAATACGGATCGCGCGGAATCCGGCCCGGTTCATTTGAACATCCTCGATGCCATAAAGATGAATACGGGTGCGCCGACCAGGGCCGTCATGATGCCGGTTGCCAGCTCCCAGGGCGTAAACAGCGTGCGGGCGGCGATATCCGCCAGCAGCAGAACCAGCGCGCCACACAGGGCAGACAGCGGCACCATAACGCGTAAATCCACCGACACCAGACGGCGAATGAGCTGCGGCACGACCAGGCCGATAAAGCCAATCGGCCCGGCAATTGAGACGGCCGCGCCGCAGAGCAGCGCGATGGCCAGCAGGGCAAGCAGGCGGGTTTTCAGCAGCGACACGCCAAGCCCCTGCGCCATCCGGTCTCCCAGCGCCAGCATGTTGAGCGAGGGCGACAGCCCGATGGCGAGAACAAAACCGGCTATTGCGGCCCACAGGGCGCTCCGGAGCGTCTGCACGTTGATCCCGGCCAGGTCCCCTGCCAGCCAGGTGCGCATGGCGAGCAGCGTCTGTTCATCGAGGATTAGCACCGCGGCGGTAATCGACGAGGCAAACGCCGACATCGCCACGCCGCACAGCGTGACCTTCATCGGCGTAAGCCCGGTGCGACCGGACGAGGAGAACATCAGCACCAGCAAAAACAGCGCGGCGGCACCGGCGGCGGCAACGAGCGGGCGCCCAAACGGCAGCGACAGCCCAAGCGCGCTGGTAATCACGACCGCCAGCGCGGCCCCGGCGTTGAGCCCCAGAATATGCGGCTCGCCGAGCGGGTTGCGGATCACGGACTGCAGCAGCACGCCCGCCACGCCGAGCGCGGCGCCCGTCACCATCGCGGCGCAGAGGCGCAGCAGTCTTAATTTGATAATGACGTTATGGTCGAAATTGCGCGGATCGAAATGGAAGAATGCCTCCACCACCGTCTGCGGGGCGATGAAGCGTGCGCCGATGCCCAGGTGCATAATCGCGCCCAGCGCCAGCAGCAGTGCGAAGATCGGAAAGGCCAGAGAGGAGCGCATCATGGCTGAACGGTACTCTGGCGAAACGGCATAAAGAACGGCTTGCCGGTCAACGGGTTTATGGACATATGCACGTCGACATCAAACACCGCTTTGATCAGCTCCGGCGTGCAGACATCGCCCTCATGCAATACGCCTTCAACTTTCCCCTGGCGTAAAAAGACCAGCGAATCGCCGTAGTTTACGGCGAAGTTGAGATCGTGCAGCACCACCACGACGGTACGTCCGTGCCGGCGGGTCAGGGTGTGCAGCAGTTCCAGGATCTCCACCTGATAGCGGAGATCGAGAAACGTCGTGGGCTCGTCAAGCAGGATATACGGCGTTTGCTGCGCCAGCGCCATGGCGATCCAGCAGCGCTGACGCTGGCCGCCGGATAAGCTTTCCACCGGCATATGGGCAAACTCCGCCGTGCCGGTCAGGCGCAGGGCCTCTTCCACCGCCAGCTCGTCCTCGTCGCTCCACTGGCGCATAAAGTTCTGCCAGGGAAAACGCCCGCGCGAGACCAGCTCAAAGACGGTCAACCCTTCCGGGAGCAGCGGAGACTGCGGCAGGATACCCAGCTGGCGGGCGACGGCTTTGGTCGGCTGCTCGTGGATCGCCTTGCCGTCGAGAACTGCCGCGCCGCCAAGCGGCTGAAGCAAACGCGCAATGGTGCTCAGCAGCGTGGATTTTCCGCAGCCGTTCGCCCCTACCAGCACGGTCATTTTCTGCTGTGGGATCGCAAGGGAGATATCATCAACGATGATTTTTTTCTGATAGCCCGCAGAGAGGTTCTCCAGAACCAGTCCCGGTTTTTTTGTGTTGTGAGCCACGTGAATGCCAACGTAATAAAAAAGCGCAACAAATATAAATAAAAATCATTCTCTTTTGAGAGTTTGACGCTGTGCCATGTAGTAGTCAAGAGAAGAAACACCCTGATAAAACCAGGGATAAGCCTGAGGGAAAATGAACAAGGAATGACTTTAAAAAGCATTTAATTCAATAAATTAATAATCATCCCGCTGCGCTTATACGCCCGGCTAAATGTTGTAGTCGATTTTTTATTTTTTCCATTTACTACTACATTCGCGCATGATTGAATGATTCTCAATTACATGTCCGATGCCCACCGTGGCTAACGGACAGACCGTAAAGGGCAATGACTCACACATTTTTCCGCGAAACGTCATTCGCGGGATATTTCGGGATAACAGATGTAATGGCTACGTTCACACCTTCACTCTCTGGGGTAAAAGGGCGCGCGCTCTTTTCACTGCTGTTCATGGCGCCGCTGGTGCAGGCAGCAGATAACACTGCGGCTAAAGGCGGCGAAACGCTTACCGTCACCGCCGATCCAAATACGACGGCGGAGGCCACGAATGGCTATCAGCCGTTGAATACCTCCACCGCGACGTTAACCAACATGCCGATGCTGGATATCCCGCAGGTGGTCAATACCGTCAGCGATAAAGTGCTGGAGGATCAGCATGCCACCACGCTGGACGAAGCGCTCTATAACGTCAGCAACGTGGTGCAGACCAACACCCTGGGCGGTACGCAGGATGCCTTCGTGCGCCGCGGATTTGGCGCGAACCGCGACGGCTCGATCATGACCAACGGCCTGCGCACCGTGCTGCCGCGCAGCTTTAATGCCGCAACCGAGCGCGTGGAGGTGCTGAAAGGCCCGGCCTCGACGCTTTACGGCATTCTCGATCCGGGCGGCCTGATCAACGTCATCACCAAACGCCCGGAGAAAACCTTCGGCGGTTCCCTCTCCGCTACCTCTTCCAGCTTTGGCGGCGGCACCGGACAGATCGATGTTACCGGCCCGATTGACGGCACGCGCCTGGCGTATCGCCTGACGGGCGAATATCAGGACGAGGATTACTGGCGTAATTTCGGCAACGAACGCAGCACCTTTATTGCCCCGGCGCTGACCTGGTTCGGCGACGATGCCACCGTGACCGTGCTCTATTCGCATCGCGACTATAAAACGCCGTTCGATCGCGGAACGATCTTCGATCTCAACACCAAAAAGGCCGTCAACGTCGATCGCAAAACCCGCTTCGACGAACCGTTTAACGTGACCGACGGCCAGTCCGATCTCGCTCAGCTCAACGCGGAGTATCGCCTAAACAGCCAGTGGACCGCGAAGTTCGACTACAGCTACAGCCAGGATAAATACAGCGATAACCAGGCCCGCGTGATGGCCTACGATTCAAAAACCGGCAACCTGACCCGCCGCGTGGATGCGACCCAGGGCTCGACCCAGCGTATGCACACGACGCGCGCGGATCTACAGGGAAACGTGGACATCGCGGGCTTTTACAATGAGATCCTGACCGGCGTGTCGTATGAGAATTACGATCTGCTGCGTACGGACATGATCCGCTGTAAGAACGTTAAGGATTTCAATATTTACCACCCGAGCTACGGCAGCCTCGGCAAGTGCACCACCGTCTCGGCATCCGACAGCGATCAAACCATTAAGCAGGAGAGCTACTCCGCCTACGCGCAGGACGCGCTGTATCTGACCGATAAGTGGATCGCCGTCGCCGGAATGCGCTATCAGTATTACACCCAGTACGCGGGCAAAGGCCGTCCGTTTAACGTGAACACCGACAGCCGCGACGACCAGTGGACGCCGAAGCTGGGTCTTGTTTATAAGCTCACCCCGGCGGTCTCGCTGTTTGCCAACTATTCCCAGACGTTTATGCCGCAGTCGTCCATTGCGAGCTACATCGGCGACCTGCCGCCGGAAACATCAAACGCGTATGAAATAGGCGCTAAGTTTGACCTGTTCGACGGCATTACCGCCAATATTGCGCTGTTTGATATCCACAAGCGCAACGTGCTGTACACCGAGAGCGTGGGTGATGAAACCGTCGCCAAAACAGCGGGCCGCGTGCGCTCGCAGGGCGTGGAGGTGGATCTCGCCGGGTCGCTGACCGAGAACACCAACATTATCGCCAGCTACGGCTATACCGACGCGAAGGTGCTGGAAGATCCGGACTATGCGGGCAAACCGCTGCCGAACGTGCCGCGCCATACCGGCTCCCTGTTCCTGACCTACGATATTCACAATGCGTTTGCCGGCAATACCCTGACGCTGGGCGGCGGCGGGCACGGCGTAAGCCGTCGCTCAGCAACCAACGGTGCGGATTATTATCTGCCGGGCTATTTCGTGGCGGACGCGTTTGCGGCGTACAAGATGAAGCTACAGTATCCGGTGACGCTGCAGGTAAACGTGAAAAACCTGTTTGATAAGACCTACTACACGTCGTCCATTGCGACCAACAACCTGGGCAACCAGATTGGCGATCCGCGCGAAGTGCAGTTTACGGTGAAGATGGAGTTTTGATGTAAAAAAGCCCGGTGGCGCTAATGCTTACCGGGCCTACGATCCATTCCCTCTCCCGGCGGGAGAGGGTTAGGGTGAGGGCATCAGGCCTCAATATCCGCCATATCGCCTTTCTCCTGCAGCCAGTTGCGTCGGTCTTCCGAACGTTTCTTGGCAAGGAGCATATCCATCATGGCGTTGGTTTGCTGCTCGTCTTCGTCGCTGATCGTCAGCTGCACCAGACGGCGCGTGTTCGGATCAAGCGTCGTTTCGCGAAGCTGCATCGGGTTCATCTCGCCCAGCCCTTTAAAGCGCTGCACGTTCGGTTTGCCCTTCTTGCGCTTCAGCTGTTCCAGCACGCCCGCTTTCTCTTCTTCCGTCAGCGCGTAGTAAACCTCTTTGCCGAGGTCGATACGGTAGAGCGGCGGCAGCGCCACGTGGACGTGACCGTTTTTCACCAGCGTTTTGAAGTGCTTCACGAACAGCGCGCACAGCAGCGTGGCGATGTGCAGACCATCGGAGTCCGCATCCGCGAGGATACAGATCTTGCCGTAGCGCAGCTGGCTCAGATCGTCGCTGTCCGGATCGATGCCGATCGCCACCGAAATATCGTGCACTTCCTGCGAGGCCAGCACTTCATCAGAAGAGACTTCCCAGGTATTCAGGATCTTACCCTTGAGCGGCATGATCGCCTGATATTCACGATCGCGCGCCTGCTTGGCCGATCCGCCCGCCGAGTCCCCTTCCACGAGGAACAGCTCGGTACGGTTGAGATCCTGCGCGGTACAGTCCGCCAGCTTGCCCGGCAGCGCAGGGCCGCTGGTCAGCTTTTTACGCACCACTTTCTTCGCGGCGCGCAGACGACGCTGGGCGCTGGAAATGGCCATTTCGGCCAGCATCTCTGCCGCCTGAACGTTCTGGTTCAGCCACAGGGTAAACGCATCTTTCACCACGCCGGAAACGAACGCCGCGCACTGGCGTGACGACAGGCGCTCTTTGGTCTGACCGGCAAACTGCGGATCCTGCATCTTCACGGAGAGCACGTAGGCGCAGCGATCCCAGATATCTTCCGCCGACAGCTTCACGCCGCGCGGCAGAATGTTGCGGTATTCGCAGAACTCACGCATCGCGTCCAGCAGCCCCTGGCGCAGGCCGTTGACGTGCGTACCGCCGAGCATGGTTGGGATCAGGTTGACGTAGCTTTCCGTCAGCAGCTCGCCGCCTTCCGGCAGCCACAGCAGCGCCCAGTCCACGGCTTCGGTATCGCCGCTAAAGTTACCGACAAACGGTTTTTCCGGCAGCGTTGGCAGGCCGTTTACCGCTTCGCACAGGTAGTCGTTCAGACCGTCGGCGTAGCACCAGGTTTGTGCGGTATTGTTAACGTGATCGGTAAAGGTAATTTCCACGCCGGGGCACAGCACCGCTTTGGCTTTCAGCAGGTGCGTCAGGCGAGAAACGGAAAAACGCGGGCTGTCGAAGAAGCTTTCGTCAGGCCAGAAGTGGACGCTGGTGCCGGTGTTGCGTTTGCCGCACGTGCCGACAACCTGCAGATCCTGCACCTTATCGCCGTTTTCAAACGCGATGTTATAGACCTGGCCGTCGCGGCGGACGTTCACTTCCACGCGTTTGGATAGGGCGTTCACCACGGAAATGCCCACGCCGTGCAGACCACCGGAGAACTGGTAGTTCTTGTTGGAGAACTTACCGCCCGCGTGCAGACGACAGAGGATCAGCTCAACGGCAGGCACGCCCTCTTCCGGATGGATATCCACCGGCATGCCGCGCCCGTCGTCGATGACTTCCAGCGACTGATCGGCGTGCAGAATGACGTCAACGCGTTTGGCATGGCCCGCCAGCGCTTCGTCCACACTGTTATCAATAACTTCCTGGCCCAGATGGTTTGGGCGCGTCGTATCGGTGTACATCCCCGGGCGGCGGCGAACCGGCTCAAGCCCGGTGAGGACCTCAATGGCATCAGCGTTATAGGTTTGCGTCATGATTTAAACTAGCAATTCGCATTGATTGTCAGTGGCTGTGCAGTCCAAGAAAATCGACAATCTGGGTGAAATGATTCTCAAAGCCCGTGAAAGCATGGTTTCCGCCCTCTTCTATAGTCTGGCGACAGGAGGCGTAATACGCCACTGCCTGGCGGTAATCCAGCACTTCATCACCCGTCTGTTGCAGCAGCCAGATGAGATCCGGTGCCTCAAGCGGGTCGACCTGCATAACTTTGAGATCGTAAATATGGCGTGACTCTAGCACATATTGCTGCCCGGTGTAGGGGTTCTCGTTTTCGCCAAGAAAGTCCCTCAGCAGCTCAAATGGCCGTACCGCCGGATTAACCACAACGGCGGGCAGCATGAAGCATTGTGAGAGCCAGGTGGCGTAGTACCCGCCCAGCGATGAACCGACCACACCGAAGGTTTCGCCGCCGTGCGCAAGCACAATAGATTCCAGCATCTCCGCGGCCTCTGCCGGGTAAGGCGGCAGCTGCGGGATAATCATCTCAACGTCGGGGTGATGCTCGCTCAGCCACTGGCGAAACTGTGTCGCTTTTGCGGAGCGCGGCGAGCTGTTGAATCCGTGCAGATAAAGGAGCGTAGACATCAATAGCCTTCTGAAGCGGTATCCGGGCGGAATTTTGCACCGGTCAAACGGCAGACTTCCGTGGTCAGCGTGCCGTCGGCATGCAGTTCCAGCCAGCGCCAGCCTGGCGCGATGGTGTCAAGCGTAAAGTTGGCGCAGTGCGGCTTAAACTGAACGCAGGTCGATGGCGTCGCCAGCATGCGGCGTCCGTTCCAGTCGAGATCCTGTTCCTGATGAATATGTCCACACAGCAGATTTTTCACCCGCGGGAACTTCGCCAGCACGCGATCCAGCGCCGCGGAGTTGCGCAGGCTGTGCTGATCGAGCCAGCTGCAGCCCGCCGGCAGAGGATGATGATGAAGCAACAGCAGCGTGTGACGTTCAGGTTCAGCAGCCAGTTTGGTCTCAAGCCAGTCGAGCTGAAACTCGCTTAACTCACCGTGCGGGACGCCAAACACCTGGCTATCAAGCAGCAGGATCTGCCACTGTTCACCCGCAAAAACACATTTCGCCGGAGAAATTCCCGCATCCTGAAGAGAGCTGTACATGGCGGGCTGGAAGTCATGGTTTCCTGGCAGCCAGACGCAAGGCACGCTAAAGCTCGCGATGCCTTCAGCAAAATGCTGGTAGGCCGCGGAGGACTGATCCTGCGCCAGATCGCCCGTTGCGACAATCAGATCGCATGCACGGTTTTCAGCGTGAATGGCGCTAAGTACCGCCTGATAACTCTCCCAGGTGTTGACCCCCAGTAGCGTTTCATGCTTTTCGGCAAAAAGGTGGGTATCGGTGATTTGTAATATCCTGACTGGCGCCCCACCAGCAACAGTCAGGTTCAACAGGCTTTCCAAATGGTGTCCTTAGGTAGGTTTATGACGCTAACAAACCGGAATCGCCATTGCTCCATGTGCTAAACAATATCTTAGCCAGTCGGCTAAAAACTGGTTAATTTGATGCTTTTCGTCGCGTTGATGCAACTTTTTATTCGGGTAATCATACCGCGCCTTGAAGCGAAAGATCTGCTGGCTTGAACACACTTCAGCGACCATCGCGTCGTGATAGAGGCGCACCGTCATCGACGGCAGGCTCCAGTAGCTAATGCTGGGTGCCGTTTGCTCAATCTCCACCAGCGTAGTGTAGCGCGTTGATTCTGTTATCGTTAACCGATACTGCGCGTTGCTCACCTGATAGCTTACCGTTTCGCCGGGTGCGTCGTTTCGCGGCAGCAGGCGGCGCAATTGTGCGAAATTGGTTTCGCACAGGCGCATCATTTCTGGGAAGTCAGGTGTATAGCGCTTCATTTTTTCCACTCGTTTCGTAATGTCTGATAATGCAGCTGCAGCCATTGCAGGGCGATGACAGACGCTGCGTTGTCGATTTTCCCCTCTTCTACCCACTGATAAGCCTGTTCCCGGCTCACCACATGAACCCGAATATCTTCGTTTTCATCTGCCAGACCGTGGATCCCTTCCGCCGTCGTGGCGTCCACTTCGCCCACCATTATGGACAAGCGCTCGCTGGTACCGCCCGGGCTTGCCAGATAGCTCAGCACCGGTTTTGTACGGCCCACCACCAGTCCGGCCTCTTCCAGCGCCTCGCGACGGGCGACGTCTTCAACAGACTCACCTTCTTCGATCATCCCGGCCACCATCTCCAGCAGCCACGGGCTCTCACTGACGTCATAAGCGGCGATGCGGATCTGCTCCACCAGCACAACTTCGTCACGCACTGGGTCAAAGGGTAGCAAGACTGCCGCATGCCCGCGCTCAAAAATTTCGCGTCTGATTTCGCCGCTCATTTCCCCGTTAAACAGGCGATGCCTGAAACGGTAAAGATCCATTGAAAAATAACCGCTATAAAGCGTTTCTCGTGCAATAATTTCTACATCGTTTTTGGCGAATGTCACGGGCAACTTTTCTGGTTTTTGCATGAGTCGAGTCCTGGTAGCAATGGTGATGAAATTGTGAATTTCAAGGCTGTTTGGCTGCCGTTTGTAAGGCTATATGGTAGATTGGTGCAAATTACCGCCAGATGGCACGTTACGCCAACCTTTTGGTATGGAAGATTCTGTTAGAATCGGCAATTATTTTTTAATTAGATCAGCGCTAATACTGCTTCACAACAAGGAATGCAAATGAAGAAATTGCTCCCCATCCTTATCGGCCTGAGCCTGACGGGCTTCAGTGCAATGAGCCAGGCGGAAAACCTGTTACAGGTCTACCAGCAGGCACGTCTGGGCAACCCTGATTTACGTAAATCAGCGGCCGATCGTGATGCTGCGTTTGAAAAGATTAACGAAGCGCGTAGCCCCCTGCTGCCACAGTTAGGTTTAGGTGCAGATTATACCTACAGCAACGGTTTCCGCGACGCTAACGGCGTAAACTCCAATGCTACCAGCGCCTCACTGCAATTGACACAGACGCTGTTTGATATGTCCAAATGGCGCGCCCTGACCCTGCAGGAAAAGAGTGCGGGTATTCAGGATGTGACCTATCAGACCGACCAGCAGACGCTGATCCTGAACACCGCCACGGCGTACTTCAACGTGCTGAGCGCGATTGACGCACTCTCCTACACCGAAGCGCAGAAACAGGCGATTTACCGCCAGTTAGATCAAACCACCCAGCGTTTCAACGTGGGCCTGGTCGCGATCACCGACGTGCAGAACGCCCGTTCACAGTACGACACCGTGCTGGCTAACGAAGTGACCGCGCGTAACAACCTCGACAACGCGCTGGAATCCCTGCGTCAGGTCACCGGGAATTACTATCCTGAGCTGGCGTCGCTGAACGTGGACAGCTTTAAAACGGATAAACCGCAGGCCGTTAACGCCCTGCTGAAAGAGGCGGAAAACCGCAACCTGAGTTTGCTGCAGGCGCGTCTGAGCCAGGACCTGGCCCGCGAGCAAATTCGTCAGGCGCAGGACGGCCATCTGCCAACCCTGAGCCTGAGCGCGTCTACCGGTGTCTCTGATACGTCCTATAGCGGCTCTAAAACCAATACGTCCCAGTATGACGACAGCAATATGGGTCAGAATAAAGTGGGTCTGAGCTTCTCCCTGCCGCTGTATCAGGGCGGTCAGGTCAACTCTCAGGTGAAACAGGCGCAGTACAACTTTGTTGGCGCGAGCGAGCAGCTGGAAAGCGCCCACCGCAACGTGGTGCAGACCGTGCGTTCCTCCTTCAACAACGTGAACGCCTCAATCAGCAGCATCAACGCCTATAAACAGGCCGTTGTGTCTGCACAGAGCTCCCTGGATGCGATGGAAGCGGGCTACTCGGTCGGTACACGTACTATCGTTGACGTGCTCGACGCGACCACCACGCTGTACAACGCGAAACAGCAGCTCTCCAGCGCGCGCTACCAGTACCTGATTAACCAGCTGAACATCAAACAGGCTCTGGGTACGCTGAACGAGCAAGACCTGCAGATGCTGAACAGCGCGCTGGGCAAACCGGTCTCCACCTCTCCGGACAGCGTTGCGCCGGAGAACCCGGAGCAGGTTGCCGCGGTTGATAACTTCAACGCTAACAGCAGCACCCCTGCGGCACAGCCGGCCGCTGCGCGTACCACTACATCCGCCAGCAAAGGCAATAATCCGTTCCGTAACTAAGAGTGTTATCAGGCCCACTGCGGCCTGATGCCCTCCACCCCACCCCTCTCCCACAGGGAGAGGGGCGCATCTGAATCACATCCGAACGTAAGCCAACGTAAAGATCCCCCTGATTCCGCCCCTCTTCGCTTCATTTTCAACCACTCATCCTCTATCCTGAGCGTTATTACCACTGGGTCCTGGAAGACAAACATGAAACGGACAAAATCCATAAATCACGCTTCGTTCCGCAAGAGCTGGAACGCGCGTCACCTCACCCCTGTTGCGCTGGCGGTCACGGCTGTCTTTATGCTGGCAGGCTGTGAGAAAAATGACGAAACGGTTTCGCTGTATCAAAACGCAGACGACTGCTCTGCCGCAACCGGCAAAGCCGCCGAATGTAAAACGGCTTACACCAGCGCGCTGAAAGAAGCGGAACGTACTGCACCGAAATATGCCTCACGCGAAGACTGCGTGGCGGAGTTTGGTGAAGGTCAGTGCCAGCAGGCACCGGCTCAGGCAGGCACCGCACCTGAAAATCAGGCGCAGGCGCAGTCCAGCGGCAGCTTCTGGATGCCGCTGATGGCAGGCTACATGATGGGTCGCCTGATGGGCGGCGGTGCGGGCTACCAGCAGCAGCCGCTGTTTAGCTCGAAAAACCCGGCCAGCCCGGCTTACGGTCAATATACCGATGCCAGCGGCAAAGGCTACGGCGCAGCGACCCCAGGCCGCACCGTGAACGTTCCGAAAACGGCGATGGCGCCGAAGCCTGCGACCACCAGCACCATCACCCGCGGCGGGTTTGGTGAATCTGTGGCGAAGCAGACCAGCATGCAGCGCAGTGCGACAGGCACCTCCTCTACTCGCTCAATGGGCGGCTGATCATGGAACGAGTCAGTATCACCGAGCGCCCGGACTGGCGCGAAAAAGCCACCGAGTACGGTTTTAACTTCCACACCATGTACGGCGAGCCGTACTGGTGTGAAGACGCCTATTACAAGCTCACGCTGGCTCAGGTGGAAAAACTGGAAGAGGTGACGGCCGAGTTGCACCAGATGTGCCTGAAGGTCGTGGAAAAGGTCATCGACAGCGACGAGCTGATGGCAAAGTTCCGCATTCCGAAGCACACATGGGGCTTTGTGCGCCAGTCGTGGAAAACGAATCAGCCTTCGCTTTACTCTCGCATGGATCTGGCGTGGGACGGCAAAGGTGAACCGAAGCTTCTGGAAAACAACGCCGATACGCCAACCTCTCTGTATGAAGCGGCGTTCTTCCAGTGGATCTGGCTGGAAGACCAAGCCAATGCCGGAAACCTGCCGGAAGGCAGCGACCAGTTTAACAGCCTGCAGGAAAAGCTGATTGAGCGTTTTGCCGAGCTGCGTGAACAGCATGGCTTTAACCTGCTCCATCTCGCCTGCTGCCGCGACACGGAAGAAGACCGTGGCACGGTTCAATATCTGCAGGACTGCGCCGCCGAAGCGGAAGTGGCGACCGAGTTCCTCTATATCGAGGATATCGGCTTGGGTGAAAAAGGTCAGTTTACGGATATGCAGGACCAGGTGATAAGCAACCTGTTCAAGCTCTACCCGTGGGAATACATGCTGCGCGAGATGTTCTCCACCAAGCTGGAAGATGCTGGCGTACGCTGGCTGGAGCCGGCCTGGAAGAGCATCATCTCTAACAAAGCCCTGCTGCCGATGCTCTGGGAGATGTTCCCGAACCACCCGAACCTGCTGCCAGCCTATTTTGCGGAAGATGATTACCCGCAAATGGAAAAATACGTTGTTAAGCCGATCTTCTCCCGCGAAGGCGCAAACGTCTCGATTATCGAAAACGGCAAGACGCTGGAAGCGGTTGAAGGGCCATACGGCGAAGAAGGGATGATCGTCCAGGAGTTCTATCAGCTGCCGAAATTTGGCGACAGCTATACCCTGATTGGCAGCTGGCTCATCAACGATCTGCCGGCCGGGATTGGCATTCGCGAAGATCGCGCGCTGATCACGCAGGATCTGTCACGGTTTTATCCGCACATTTTTGTCGAATAGGCCGCAACCTGATGCCCTCACCCCGCCCCTCTCCCACAGGGAGAGGGTGCAAACACTAAAAACGGCAACCTGAGGTTGCCGTTTTGCTTTTATTATCCCACCTGCACCGACAGCATACTCAGACTCCCCATCTCGATACCGTCGACCGGGATCGTCACCGGCTCCTGACCATCCCACGCGCCAAGCACGTACAGCAACGGCAGGAAGTGCTCCGGCGTCGGATTAGAGAGCGAACCGCCATCATGATCCAGATAGTTCACCAGCGGATGCTCCTCAGCCGGGCCTTGCCAGGTCAGGTTCGCTTTAACGTAGTCGTTAAAAGAGGTTGCCCACGGGTACGGCGTGTTCTCACCGTGCCAGCGTGCGGTACGCAGGTTATGCACCACGTTGCCGCTCGCCACCAGCATGATGCCTTCATCACGCAGGGTTGCCAGCTTGCGCCCCACCTCCAGATGCCAGGCCGCCGGTTTAGTGCTGTCGATGCTCAACTGCACCATCGGGATATCCGCGTCAGGATACATTTTAATCAGCACGCCCCAGGAGCCATGGTCAAAGCCCCAGGCTTCTTTATCCAGCGTCACAGGGACAGGTGCCAGCAACTCTACCAGCTTTTGCGCCAGCTCAGGCGACCCGGGGGCCGGATAATGCGTGTCGTACAGCGCCTGCGGGAAGCCGCCAAAATCATGAATGGTTTTTGGCGCTTCCATGGCGGTCACGCCGGTCCCACGGGTAAACCAGTGTGCAGACACCACCACGATCGCTTTCGGACGCGGCAACGTCTCGCCAAGATGACGCCAGGCGCGGGTATAGACGTTGTCTTCCAGAACGTTCATAGGGCTACCGTGGCCTAAAAACAGGGCTGGCATACGGGAAGAAGTCATGGTGATATCCTTACAGAAGGTGTCAATTTAATGGTGCTACATTACGCGCAATCCGGCAAAGATGAACGCAGATAAGCGTGAAGATCATCATCAGGAAATTTGAATGTAAGGAATGTGTAAAGCCGGGTTTTCACCCTCGCTTTGCCAGAAATGAATCATTTATATTAATGAGAATGATTATCATAAGGAGCAATGCATGTCAGTCCCCTTGATCCTGACCATACTGGCGGGCGCCGCGACCTTTATCGGTGCGCTCCTCGGCGTGCTCGGCCAAAAGCCCTCTAACCGCGTACTGGCCTTTTCACTGGGCTTTGCTGCCGGGATCATGCTGCTCATCTCCCTGATGGAGATGCTGCCTGCCGCGTTGGGCACAGAAGGCATGTCTCCGCTGCTGGGCTACGGCATGTTTGTCTTTGGCCTGCTGGGATACTTTGCCCTCGATCGGATGCTACCGCACGCGCATCCTCAGGATTTAATGCAGAAAAACGTGACGCCCATGCCGCGCAATATCAAGCGTACCGCCGTGCTGTTAACGCTTGGCATCAGCCTGCACAACTTCCCGGAAGGGGTCGCTACCTACGTGACGGCCAGCAGCAATCTTGAGATGGGCTTTGGCATCGCGCTGGCGGTCGCCTTACACAATATTCCTGAAGGACTGGCCGTCGCCGGCCCCGTGTATGCCGCAACGGGATCGAAACGCACCGCGGTGTTCTGGGCGGGGATTTCCGGGATGGCCGAAATCCTTGGCGGCGTACTGGCCTGGCTGATCCTCGGTAGTCTGGTCTCTCCGGTAGTGATGGCGGCGATTATGGCCGCGGTAGCCGGGATCATGGTTGCGCTTTCGGTGGATGAACTGATGCCGCTGGCGAAGGAGATCGATCCTAACAACAACCCCAGCTATGGCGTGCTGTGCGGAATGTCGGTAATGGGATTAAGTCTGGTTCTCCTGCAGACCGCAGGAATCGGGTAAAAAAACGCCGGGATATCCCGGCGTTTTTATTTTCAGCTGGCTTTGCGCTCGTGCGCCTGGCGATACTCAACCAGATCTTCAATCGTGACCACCGGCATGTTGTGCAGGCGGGCAAAGGTAATGCATTCCGGCGCGCGCGCCATGGTGCCGTCATCGTTGGTCAGTTCGCACAGCACGCCAGCAGGTTTGAAGCCAGCCAGCGTCACCAGGTCGATCGTCGCTTCGGTGTGACCACCGCGGGTCAACACGCCGCCCGCCTGCGCACGCAGTGGGAAGACGTGGCCTGGACGGTGCAGATCGGATGGCTTCGCACCATCAGCAATCGCTGCACGTACGGTGGTCAGACGGTCAGCCGCAGACACACCTGTGGTCACGCCATGCGCCGCTTCAATGGTCACGGTAAAACCGGTACCAAAGGCGCTGGTGTTGTTTTCGACCATCATCGGCAGATCGAGCTGCTTACGACGATCTTCATTAATACACAGGCATACGATGCCGCTGCCGTGACGGATGGTCAGCGCCATCTGTTCAACGGTCATGTTTTCGGCGGCGAAAATCATGTCGCCTTCGTTTTCACGGTTTTCATCGTCAAGCACCATCACACCGCGGCCTTCGCGCAGTGCATCCAGTGCATGTTCAACACGTTGAGTTGAAGTGCCAAAAGAGGAAAGTAGCGTCTGATTCATGGTAAAAAAACCTCATTAACATTATGGTTACCAGAATCAGGGCAGTCTTAGGAGCGCCGTATAAGCGGCAAAAAGATAACGTGAGCGGGCCCATGCCCGACTTGATCGTTACTCTCTCCCATCCGGACTCTAACCGTCGGCCCCGGAATTACACCGGATCTGCTGACCTTTGAGTATTCACCCAAAGCGCTCGCGGGCTTTCAGCGTCACGCTGATTTACCGCCGGTGGGGAATTTCGCCCCGCCCTGAGAATAAGCGAGATAACTATAACGCTATTGATTATCCTGGGCAATGCATAAGCATCAAACAATTTTGTTTACCCCGGGCATGACGCGCTACAATGGACACTAACACTTTTCCATCAAGGGAAACGCCAATGATTGACCCGAAAAAAATTGAGCAGATCGCGCGTCAGGTTCATGAATCTATGCCAAAAGGCATTCGTGAATTTGGTGATGACGTAGAAAAGAAAATCCGCCAGACCCTGCAGGCGCAGTTGGTTCGCCTTGATTTAGTCAGCCGCGAAGAGTTTGACGTGCAGACCCAGGTTCTGCTGCGCACCCGCGAGAAGCTGGCGCTGCTGGAACAGCGTCTGAGCGAGCTGGAAAACCGCCATGCGCCGGAAGAAGTGAAGCCGGCACCGGCCATTCCACCGGTGGATGACCAGGAGTAAGTGCGGCCTGTTGTGCCCGGTGGCAGCTACGCCTTACCGGGCCTACATGAACGCGTAGGTCGGGTAAGGCGCAGCCGCCACCCGACATAAAAAAACGGGCCAGCTGGCCCGTTTTTTTTACTGACTGTCTTTCTGGATCTTCTTGATGATGTTGGTGGTTGAGCACCCGTCCTCAAAGTTGAGCACCATCACCTCGCCGCCGTTGGCCCAGACCTCTTCGCTACCCGCGATTTGCTCCGGCTTGTAATCCCCACCTTTTACCAGCAGGTCCGGCAGAATACCGGCTATCAGGCGCTGCGGGGTATCTTCTTCAAACGACACCACCCAGTCCACCGCTTCCAGCGCGCCGAGCACAATCATACGCTGCTCGAGCGGGTTCACCGGACGCGTTTCGCCCTTCAGGCGTTTCGTCGATGCATCGCTGTTAACCGCCACAATCAGGCGATCGCCCAGCTTGCGCGCGTTCGCCAGATACGAAACGTGGCCCGCGTGCAGAATGTCGAACACGCCGTTGGTCATCACCACTTTTTCACCACGCTTGCGCGCGGCGGCGACGGCCACCTTCAGCTCGTCTTCGGTCATGACGCCAAAACCGGTATCCGCACGACCGCGCACCGCGTTTTCCAGCTCGATTGGCGAAACGGTTGAGGTACCAAGTTTACCGACGACCACGCCCGCCGCGGCGTTAGCGAAGTAGCACGCCTCTTCCAGCGAGTTTCCTGCTGCCAGCGTCGCCGCCAGCACGCCGATCACCGTATCACCGGCACCGGTCACGTCGTACACTTCCTGCGCCTGGGTTGGCATATGCAGCGGCGCTTTGCCCGGCTGCAGCAGCGTCATCCCCTGCTCGGAGCGGGTCACCAGCAGCGCGGACAGCTCGAAATCGGCAATGATCTTCATGCCGCGCTCAACCAGTTCGTCCTCGGTTTTGCATTTGCCCGCCACCGCTTCAAACTCGGAGAGGTTTGGCGTCAGCAGCGTCGCGCCGCGATAGCGCTCAAAATCGGTCCCTTTCGGGTCGATCAGCACCGGCACGCTGGCTTTACGCGCCAGCTGAATCATCGTTTGCACGCTCGCCAGCGCGCCTTTGGCGTAGTCGGACAGCACCAGCGCGCCAATATTGCCCAGCGCCTGGTTGATACGCTCGTGCAGCGGCTCAGGATCAACGCCTTCGAACCCTTCTTCAAAGTCGAGGCGGATCAGCTGCTGGTTGCGCGACAGCACGCGCAGTTTCGTAATCGTTGGGTGGGTCGGAACAGAAACGAAGTCGCACTTCACGTTCACGTCCGCCAGCGACTTGCTCAGCGCGCGCGCCGCATCGTCGATGCCGGTCAGGCCCACCAGACGCGACTGCGCGCCCAGAGAGGCAATGTTCATCGCCACGTTTGCCGCGCCGCCGGGACGCTCTTCAATGGTGTCGACCTTAACCACCGGTACCGGTGCTTCCGGAGAGATGCGGCTTGTAGGCCCATACCAGTAGCGATCCAGCATCACATCCCCAACAACCATTACCCCAGCACGTTCAAACTCTGGCAGTGTTACTTTCATTCCTGACTCCAGAAAGATTCACAATTTGCGCGCGATAATATCACACTTGATTTGTTACGCACGGTTCCACCAGCCACTTCTGCCAGCTGGCCGTTACCTGAGCACGTTCATGAGCAAAACAGTCCAGCGCCACGTGCCCCGGCTGCTCCTGCAGCGCCAGGTGGTGAAGCTCATCGCGCAGCGTCGTATAGGCGCGGGTTAAGGCCTGCGCCTCCTGCTCGTCCATGATGTCGTTTTGCGCCAGCAGCTCCAGAATGCGCACGTTATCGGACCAGCGCGTCAGCTTCGGCTTGTCGTGGGCGTGCAGCAGCACCAGATACTGGGTAATGAACTCAATATCGGTAATCCCGCCCTCGTCGGCTTTAATATCAAAGCGATCGCGGTGTTTATTGCCGAGATGCGCGCGCATTTTCTCGCGCATTTCGCGCACTTCAGTTTGCAGCGTGCTGCCATCACGCACGGTGGTCATAACGTCCTTACGGATGACGTCAAACTGCGTTTTGAGCTGCGGATCGCCATACACCACGCGAGCGCGCACCAGCGCCTGATGCTCCCACGTCCAGGCTTCATTCTTCTGGTAATCGGCGAAGGATTCCGTTGAGGTCACCAGCATGCCCGCCGCGCCGGACGGACGCAGACGGGCATCCACTTCATACAGAATGCCCGACGAGGTGCGGGTACTGAACAGGTGCATGATGCGCTGCGCCAGGCGCAGGTAGAACTGGCGCCCGTCAATTTCACGCTCGCCGTCGGTCATTACGTCAACCGGGCAGTCGTGCAGGAAGATTAAATCCAGATCGGAGCTATAGCCCAGCTCCCAGCCGCCAAGCTTGCCGTACCCCACGACCGCAAAGCCGCGTCCTTCACGTTCTGCCAAATGTTTCGGCTGGCCGTAGCGCGCCACCATCTGCACCCACGCCTGATGGACCACCGCGTCGATGATCGCCTCTGCCAGCCAGGTTAAGTGATCGCTCACTTTCATCACCGGCAGCGTTCCGGCGATGTCAGCCGCCGCCACGCGCAGCATCTGCGCCTGCTTAAACTGGCGCAGCGCCTCCAGCTGTTGCTCTTCGTCCTCTTCCGGCACGCGCAGCAGATACTGACGCAGCTCGTCCCGGTAGGCATCCGTCGCCGTGGGCTGATACAGCGTGTTTGGGTCGAGCAGCTCATCCAGCAGCAGCGGGTAACGCGCCAGCTTGTTGGCCACCATCGGCGACGCGGCGCAGAGCGTAATCAGGTGCTTCAGCGCCCCCGGAAACTCGCTCAGGAGTTCCAGATAGGTGGTACGCGTGATGATCCCGCTCAGCAGCGGCATCATGCGCGACAGCGGCACCGGCGCGTCCGCCCGCGAGCAGACCTCGCTCAGCAGGTGCGGCATCAGGTGATCCAGCACCTGACGGCCGCGCGGGCCGATGGCGCGTTTGTTCAGCTCAAGACGAAAATCAGCGATCAGCGCCACCACGCGATGGCGCGCGTCGTCGGTTAAGTGCGTCAGCACCGGCGTAGTGTCATCTTCCTGGAGCGCATCCTGCCACAGCTCGCGCCAGTGCTCGGAAAGGGCATCGTCCGGTGATTCACTTTCGTCATCACCGATCAGCTCGTTAAAGATGCGGCGCACGCCTGCCATATGGGCATCCAGCCGTTCGGTTAACGCCGCCCAGTCGTCCACACGCATGCCCCAGGCCAGGCGCGCCCGGTTAAGGTCATCGCCCGGCAGGGTCTGGGTCTGTTCGTCGTTGATGCTTTGCAGCAGGTTTTCCAGACGGCGCAGGAACAGATAGGCCTCGCGCAGGGTTTGCGCGTCGCCGTCCGGCAGCAGGTGCAGCTGCTCGATGGCGCTCAGCGTCGGTAACAGCGAGCGGGACTGCAGGGACGGCTCACGGCCACCGCGAATAAGCTGGAAGACCTGAACGATAAATTCGATTTCGCGGATGCCGCCCGCGCCGAGCTTGATGTTGTCCTTCAGCCCGCGACGGCGCACCTCACGGGCGATCATCCCTTTCATATTACGCAGGGACTGGATCACGCTGAAGTCGATATAGCGACGGAACACGAACGGGCGCAGCATGGCGCGCAGCTCGTTGGCGTAAGCGTCGTCGCTGTCGCCCATGATCCGCGCTTTAACCATCGCATAGCGCTCCCAGTCGCGCCCCTGCTCCTGGTAGTAATCCTCCAGCGCGGCAAAGCTCAGCACCAGCGGTCCGCTGTCGCCAAACGGGCGCAGGCGCATGTCCACGCGGTAAACAAAACCGTCCTGCGTCGGCTGATCCAGTGCCTTAATCAGACGCTGACCGAGGCGGGTAAAGAACTGGGCGTTGTCCAGTTCGCGACGGCCGCCGCGCGTGGAGCCGTTCTCGGGCCAGGCAAAAATCAGGTCGATGTCGGAGGAGAAGTTCAGCTCGCAGCCGCCCAGCTTGCCCATCCCCAGAATCAACAGCGGCTGAGGAACCCCTTCCTCGCTGCACGGCGTGCCCCACTCTTTACAGCAGGCGGCGTAGAGCCAGTCGCGCGCGGCGACAATCAGCGTTTGCGCCAGCTCGCTTAGCTGCTGCAGCGTGCTCTCTTCGCTCACCAGCTCCAGCGCCTGAGCCCAGGCAATGCGCACCATCACCCGACGGCGGAACTGGCGCAGGACGCGCATCAGCGTGGCTTCATCCGCAACGTCTTCGAGTGCGGTTTGCAGCCAGCCGGCGTAATGCCGCCACTCGTCCGCCTGCGGCGGCGCGTTCTCAAGCTCTGCCAGCCAGTCCGGGTTGGCGGTGATGCTTTCCTGCACAAAATCACTGAAGGCGAGCACGCTCTTCGCCTGCTCGCTTAACGATGACGCCGGTAATGACTCAGGCAGACGTTCGCAAACGGTCTGCCACTGCTGCTGTAACGGTGAAGAAAGCGGCATTATAGGGGTTCCTTGCCAGAGTTAACGTTTTCCGCTGTGCAGCCAGAACGGCTCCTGCGAAATGGCCTCATTACGGAAATGCTCAATCTCAATATGCTGGCGGGTTTCAATGGCATGCTTCAGACCCTGCCAGTTCTCCAGCCAGGCCTGCGCCTTCACGCCGTCATAGGCACCGGACAGCAGCACCATGCTGTCGATGTTGCGCGACAGACGGGGAAGCTGATCGCCATACTGGTCGCCCAGCGGGTAAGCAAACGTAGTCTTCAGTTCGGCGGCATGACGGGAAAGATGAATATCCGCGAAACGCTTAAAGTTTTCCGCGATTTTGGCCTCTGCTTTCGCATCCAGGAAGGCGCGCCAGCCGCGCGTCACCAGGAACTCGGTCAGCGCCAGTTTTGCCGTCGCGGCTTGCGGGCTGTAGATCGCCGTTTGCGCCGATACGTCGGAGAGCATCAGCGTTTCGGTTTGCGTCAGCAGGTCACGTAAGTGAGCGCTCGCTTTGCGAGGGACAATACCGCCGAACAGCGTCAGGGTATGGCGTACCAGGGCAATCGCCGCCAGCACGTGGGATTTCGCGTTTTTCACATTTCGCACCCACAGCTCTTCATGGTACTGCCACTGAGAAAGCGCCAGCTCCAGCGCGGCTTCCAGGCCCTGTTCAACGCTGGCTTTCGGCGCAACGTGCAGGATGGTCGTCTCTTTCAGCACGCGCGGCGCATTTCCGGCGGCCAGATGGTAACCCCGCGCGGCTTTACTCAGGCTTCCCTGACGTAACCCGGACTGGTTCACCAGCCTGCGCGCCAGCTTCAGCACGTCATTTACGTTCCCTTCCAGCAGCTCAAGCTCGAGTTCGCAAATCGGTTCCTGGAACTCACCCGCCTTCACGTCGCCCAGATCGAGGGCGATTTCGATGCGGCTTTTGCCTTCCGTCACCAGCCATTTTTCGCGCCAGAAATCAGTGCTGAACAGCGGCTGTACCTGCTCCGCCAGCGTGGAAGGCAGCTCGCCTTCCGGCCAGACTTCCGCCGGGAAACGGTCCAGCTCAAGTTCTGGCTTACTGATGTCGATATTGTATTCCGGGCGCTGGTGTAAACCGCCGACCACGCGGCCGGCAATTTTCATCGTCATCTCGTAGCGCCCGCTCGCGCCGCGGATGCGCAGCCCCATATCGTGGCGGCGAAGCCAGTTGTCTGGCGTTTCGTAATAGATATTAAGCAGTTGTACCGGTGCATGGTGTTCGCCGGAAAGCGTATGCAGATGCTGGCGGAGTGCGTCAACGCTGTCTTTTTCGACGATAAACTTTAATTCGATTTCTTGTGCCATAGCCTTGTACTTTTGCGTGCGTCACAGACGCGTCAATGAGGGCGAACTTCCTCGCCATTTGTTTGTCAGTACATAGTATTTTGCGCCAAATTGCCATGCAATGAGCAATTTGTCGGGCGTAAATCTATAGAGTCGTGACACAGATGATTCTGATTGCTGACGAATGCTTTGCGTAGAGACACTGTTGCCACTACTATCGTTCCACTATTTATGAAAATAACGACTAATGATGCTTAAATTACGCCTGATTGGACTTACTTTACTCGCTTTTAGCGCCGCAACCGCAGTGCACGCTGAAGAGAAGCGTTACGTTTCTGACGAACTGAACACCTGGGTACGCAGTGGCCCCGGAGATAATTATCGCCTCGTGGGCACGGTGAATGCCGGCGAGGAAGTCACCCTGTTACAGACCAACGCGGACACCAATTACGGTCAGGTGCGCGACAGTACCGGTCGCACTTCCTGGATCCCGCTGAAAGAGCTGAGCACCGTGCCAAGCCTGCGCACGCGCGTTCCCGATCTGGAAAACCAGGTGAAGACCCTGACCGACAAGCTGAACAACATCGACGGCACCTGGAACCAGCGCACCGCTGAAATGCAGCAGAAAGTGGCGCAAAGCGACGGGGTGATTAACGGTCTGAAAGAAGAGAACCAGAAACTGAAAAACGAGCTGATTGTCGCGCAGAAGAAGGTGAATGCCGCCAATCTGCAGCTCGACGACAAACAGCGCACCATTATCATGCAGTGGTTTATGTATGGCGGCGGCGTGCTGGGCGTGGGTCTGGTACTGGGTCTGGTGCTGCCGCATCTGATCCCAAGCCGTAAGCGTAAAGACCGCTGGATGAACTAATTCGTCTTCTCTGCCAGACTTACGTATTATTCTGGAAAAGAGAAAACGGGAGAGTTGGGCGTGAAGAGTTATCTGGTCGGTGGTGCGGTACGTGATGCGTTGTTAGGTCTGCCGGTCAAAGATAAAGACTGGGTTGTGGTTGGCGCCACCCCTGAAGAGATGCTCGACGCGGGCTACCAGCAGGTAGGCCGCGATTTTCCCGTGTTTCTGCACCCGAAAAGCCGTGAAGAGTATGCCCTGGCGCGTACCGAGCGGAAATCGGGCTCGGGCTATACGGGCTTCACCTGCTATGCCGCGCCGGACGTGACGCTGGAGCAAGATCTCCTGCGCCGCGATCTCACCATCAACGCGCTGGCGCAGGACGAGCACGGGCAGATCGTTGACGCCTATGGCGGTCAGAACGATCTGCGCAACCGTCTTTTACGTCACGTCTCCCCGGCGTTTTCTGAAGATCCGCTCCGCGTGCTGCGCGTGGCGCGCTTTGCCGCGCGTTACGCCCATCTCAGTTTCCGTATTGCCGATGAGACAATGGCGCTGATGACCGCCATGACCGAGGCGGGCGAGCTTGAACACCTGACGCCAGAGCGCGTCTGGAAAGAGACGGAAAATGCGCTCACCACGCGCAACCCGCAGGTCTTTTTCCAGGTCCTGCGCGACTGCGGCGCGCTGAAGGTGCTGTTCCCGGAAATAGACGCGCTGTTTGGCGTGCCTGCCCCGGCAAAATGGCACCCGGAAATTGATACCGGCGTACACACGCTGATGACCCTGAGCATGGCGGCCATGCTCAGCCCTGACGTGGACGTGCGCTTTTCCACCCTGTGCCACGATCTCGGCAAAGGCTTAACGCCAAAAGAATTCTGGCCTCGCCACCACGGGCACGGCCCGGCGGGGGTGAAGCTGGTCGAGGGGCTGTGCCAGCGTCTGCGCGTGCCGAACGAGATCCGCGATCTGGCGAAACTGGTGGCCGAGTTCCACGATCTGATCCACACCTTCCCTATCCTGAAACCGGCCACCATCGTTAAACTTTTCGATAACATCGACGCCTGGCGCAAACCCCAGCGCGTCGAGCAAATCGCGCTCACCAGCGAAGCTGACGTGCGCGGTCGTACCGGTTTTGAAGCGTGCGATTACCCGCAGGGACGCTTACTGCGCAAAGCCTGGGACGTAGCGAAAGCGGTGCCCACGAAGGACGTTGTCGAAGCGGGATTCAAAGGGCCGGAAATTCGCGAAGAGCTCACGAAACGGCGAATTCAGGCGGTGTCGGACTGGAAGGAAAAGCATTGCCCTCAGCCGAAAGACTGAGGGCCATCGGTCAGAAGAAGACCACGTACACCGCAGCCGCCACGATAAAGCGATAGATCGCGAACGGAATAAACGAGATACGCTTAATCAGCTGCAGGAAGGTTTTAATGGCAATCAGCGCCACGATAAACGCGGTGATGAAGCCGACGGCGAACATCGGAATGTCGCCAGCCGTCAGGAAGTGATAGCTCTTATAGACGTCGAGTACGGTGGCGCCCATCATCATCGGCACCGCCAGCAGGAACGAGAACTCTGACGCGGCGTAACGGCTTACGCCCATCAGCATCCCGCCGGAGATGGTTGCGCCTGAACGCGAGAAGCCCGGCCACAGCGCCAGACACTGGAAGCAACCAATGATAAACGCCTGACGATACGTCATATCGTCCAGACCTTCCGCGCGCGGCGTTTTTGGCTTCAGCACTTCCGCGGCGATCAGCAGGAAGCCCCCCACCACCAGCGCGTACATTACGTTAATCGGGTTAAACAGCGATTTGATGGCGTCGTGGAACACCAGGCCCAGCACCACCGCAGGGATCATCCCAAGCAGAATATGGATCAGTGACAGACGACCTTTACTGGCCCCCTCGTGCTGAGGCGGACGGCCAAAATGGATGCCGATCAGGCCAAACAGGCGACGCCAGAACATTACGACCACCGCCAGAATAGACCCCAGCTGGATCACCACTTCAAACGTTTTTGCGGTATCGCCTTCAAAGCCCAGCAGATGGCCAACGATAATCATATGGCCCGTACTGGAGACCGGCAAAAACTCCGTCAATCCTTCGACCACACCCAGTATTGCCGCCACCAGCAGCGAGTGCATATCGCTCATCTATAAACCCCTAAAAAGATATAAAAAAACGGTCGCCCCAACGGCTACCGTGAAAGATACAGCTTTAAGACCGGTATAACCTAAAATGGTTTAGCAATTATGACGTTAATTCTTGCCTTTCAGATTTGTGCCACGCTCAATAATGACGCCAACGTTGGTGGCGCGCGCCACCGCTCCCGGCTTGCTCAGCTTGATGCGCACCCACGGTGAGTTGAATTTTTTCAACAGCAATTCTGCGACTTCTTCCGCCACCCGTTCGACCAGCGCAAAACGTTGACCTTCAACGTGGCCGATGACCGCTTCACTGATATCGGCATAGCTCAGACAGTCGTTCACGTCATCGCTTTTTGCCGATTTGCGGTTATCCCATCCCATTTCGATATCGAACACCAGCTTCTGCTCGATGGTCTGTTCCCAGTCGTAAACACCAATTGTGGTGATTACCGAAAGTTGCTCTATAAATACAATATCCATCACGACCTGCCTGCTTTTTGGCTAAACCGGATACCACTTCCGGCGAATTATGCGTATTATCCACAGATGCTGAGAATACAGATACATTTTCAAAACGGAACAGCGTTATGAGTGCAATCGCGCCTGGAATGATCCTCCTCGCCTATCTTTGCGGCTCAATCTCCAGCGCCATTCTGGTCTGCCGCATTGCCGGGTTACCTGACCCGCGTGAAAATGGTTCCGGGAATCCGGGGGCGACCAACGTACTACGAATTGGCGGCAAGGGAGCAGCCGTAGCGGTTTTGATTTTTGATGTTCTGAAAGGGATGCTGCCCGTCTGGGGCGCCTATGCGCTGGGCGTTACGCCGTTCTGGCTGGGGCTCATTGCTATTGCTGCCTGCGTTGGCCACATCTGGCCCGTATTCTTCGGTTTTAAAGGCGGCAAAGGCGTTGCGACGGCCTTCGGTGCGATTGCACCTATCGGCTGGGATCTCACCGGCGTCATGGCCGGGACCTGGCTTCTGACCATTCTTCTGAGCGGCTACTCGTCGCTGGGCGCCATCGTCAGCGCGCTGATCGCCCCGTTCTACGTCTGGTGGTTCAAACCCCAGTTCACCTTCCCGGTGTCGATGCTCTCCTGTCTTATCCTGCTGCGTCATCACGACAATATTCAGCGCCTGTGGCGTCGTCAGGAGACCAAAATCTGGACGAAGCTCAAGAGAAAGAAAAAAGACGCTCCGAAGGGTTAGTTATGCCTTATAGCCAAATGTGATTTTGGTCACCTTCTGCCTGTGGTAACTGTTAGGGACACAACACAACCACACAAGAAGAAAATGGCTGAAATCACAGAATCAACTCCCCTTTCAACGGCAGGTATTCCCCCTGATGGCGACATCCAGTGGGTGCGCAGCGCGTCGGATGTATCACGCCTCGTTAATGACGGTTCTCAGGGCCGGACAAACGCCCGTATCGTGGTCGGAATCGCTTTGGGCGGCATTTTCCTCGATGCCTACGATCTGGGCGCGCTGGCGTTTGGCATTAAAGACATCACCCGCGAATTTAGCCTGACGCCCGCCGGTACCGGTATGGTGGCCTCGGCGATTACCTTTGGTGCCATTGTCGGGGCGCTGCTCGGCGGTTACCTCACGGATAAAATCGGGCGCTACCGCGTTTTTATGGCTGATATGGTGTTCTTCGTGGTGGCAGCGATCGCCTGTGCGCTGGCCCCGAACGAATATGTGCTCGCGGGCGCCCGCTTTGTGATGGGGCTGGGGGTCGGGATCGACCTTCCCGTGGCGATGGCGTTTTTAAGCGAGTTCGCCAGGCTGAAAGGGCCCGGAAATAAGGCCTCCAGCGTCGCGATGTGGTGCCCCACCTGGTATGCCGCCATCAGCATCTCCTACCTGCTGGTGCTTTTCTTCTACGCCGTGCTGCCGGAGAGCCACAGCGACTGGCTGTGGCGTTTGATTCTCGGCTTTGGCGCGGTGCCCGCGCTGGTGATTATCGCCATCCGCAGCCGCTATATGAGCGAATCTCCGGTCTGGGCGGCGAATCAGGGCAACCTGAAAGAGGCGGCGTCGATTTTACGCCAGTCGTATAACATCAATGCCCACGTGCCGCAGGACGCGCTCGGCCAGCCCGCACCTGTCGTGAATAAAGCAAAATGGTCAAATTATCTGAACCTGTTCCGCGGCATCTACTTGCGCCGCACGACGCTCGCTACGCTGCTTTCCGTCGTCTCGTCGTTTGCCTATAACGCCGTGGCGTTTGGTCTGCCGGTGATCATCTCCAGCTTCTTTGTCCAGTCGATGCTCACCACCATTCTCATTTCTCTGGCGCTTAACCTGCTGTTTGCCTTCGTCGGCGGACTGCTGGCGGTACGCTACGTACCACGCTTCGGCGCCTGGCGGATGTCGCTTGCGGGTTATGCCTGCCAGCTTGTCGCATTGCTTGGCCTGGCGCTGATTGGCCGACCGGAAGGTGCCTCTGAAGGCGTGCTTGCGGTGGCGATGCTGGCGCTTTTCCTGTTCGGTCAGGGCTTCGGCCCGGGCGCGCATACCATGACGTTCGCCTCCCTGAGCTACCCGACCTCGCTGCGCGGCGTGGGCGTGGGCCTCAACCAGACGCTGATGCGCAGCAGCTCGACGCTGTCGCTGTTTCTGTTCCCGCTGCTGGTGGCGTCGCTGGATACCGCCGTCTTCTGGGTGATTGCGCTGGCGCCGTTTATCGGCCTGGCGTCGCTGCTGGCGATCCGCTGGGAGCCGTCCGGGTATGATGTGGATGCGGAGGACTACCGGTAACGACACATCACTTCGGTGGGTTCACCCCGCCGAAGGTTTCTTATAAATCGTCAAGCAGCGTTCGGGAGAGTTTTTTTAGCGTCTCAAGCTCATCGTCATTCATCCGCATGCTGCAGCGAATCTGATCCGGCAATGCCATCACCCGTTTCTTCAGGTCTTTGGCCTTGTCGGTCAGTACAACATTTTTCATCCTTTCATCACCCACAACCGCGATACGGTTGAGAAATCCTTTTGCCTCAAGCTTTTGTACAAGCGGGGTTAATGTGCCCGAATCAAAAAACGTCTTATCGCTGAGATCGCGAAGTGGGATGTTATCTTTCTCATAAAGCGCCATCAAAACAACGAATTGCGGATAGGTTAGATCCATCTCTTGCAGTAAGGGGCGATACTGGCGAACGAACGCGTTGGTGACCGAGTACAGCGAGAAGCAAAGTAAATCGTCTAGCGTTTTGTTTTCTTTCATTTTTCTATCAACTCCGAATCGGTTTCCTGAAAAAATTATAAATAATGTTTGACTAAAAGTATCTTGCGCGCAAGTATTATAACAACAACTAAATAGCGCACTACATAGTTATCTCATCCGATCAAATACGCTTAAAGAGGTACTACCATGAAAACACTAACCGCCATCCTGGTTTCTTCAGTCTTCGCGTCAGCTGCGGCATCCGCTCAAACCACCAATACCCCAGCCCCGACCGCAGGCGTACAGGCATTTCTGAATGTTTTGAACTCCGGCAAGGGTAAGCCAATGGAACAGATGACCCCGCAGGAGGCCCGCCAGGTACTGATTGGCGCGCAGCAAGGCGCAAAACTGCCGCCCGCTCAGGTTTCTGAAAAAACGATCCAGGTAAATGGCCAGGCGATAAAACTGAAAATAGTGAAACCTGAAAACGCCAGCGGCACGCTCCCCGCCTTTATGTTCTTTCACGGCGGCGGCTGGGTGCTGGGTGACTTCCCTACCCACGAACGCTTAATCCGCGACCTCGTTCGCGCTTCGGGTGCCGCTGCGGTTTACGTCGATTACACTCCGTCACCTGAGGCCCATTTCCCGGTAGCAATTAATCAGGCCTATGAAGCGACAAAATGGGTCGCCGGGCACGGTCAGGAAATTGGCGTGGACGGTAGCCGTCTGGGTCTGGTGGGTAACAGCGTCGGCGGCAACATGGTAGCTTCGGTGGCGCTGCAGGCCAAACAGTTCAATGGGCCAAAAATTCGCTACAACGTCATGCTCTGGCCGGTTACCGATGCGAACTTTGATACTGCCTCGTATAACCAGTTCGAAAATGGCTATTTCCTGTCGAAAAACATGATGAAATGGTTCTGGGATAACTACACCACCAGCGCTGCCGATCGCAACAATATCCTTGCCTCTCCGCTTCGCGCCAGCACCGCGCAGTTGAAAGGCTTCCCCGAGACGCTGATCCAGACAGCTGAGCTGGACGTTCTGCGGGATGAAGGTGAAGCATTCGGGCGTAAACTGGATGCGGCTGGCGTCCCGGTGACCGTCACGCGCTATAACGGTATGATCCACGACTACGGCCTGCTTAACCCGCTGAGCCAGGAGCCAACGGTGAAAGTTGCCCTTGAGCAGGCAGGTGCAGCGTTGCATGAGCACCTGAAATAGTCTCGTCATTGCTTATACAGAGCACGGCCCCGGCCGTGCTTTTGTATTTCTCCTGCCCGCCCATCCATAAGCGACTCGTATGACAGGCTTCATTTCCGCCAGGGCATACTGAAACGTATCCCGATGGTGTGGAAATGGATGCAGCATGTTAGCAGCTCAGGTCACTGATAATACGTATAAAGGCTGGCAGGCGTCGCTTGCCCTGCAGTTTTGTCACACCCCTGAGAAAACCCTCCTGTACTCCGCCCACCACGTCGGGCCGCTCACCGTTCAACGTCCGTTTTACCCCGAAGGGGAAACCTGCCACCTTTACCTGCTGCACCCGCCCGGCGGGATTGTGGGCGGCGATACGCTGGACATTTCCGTTCGGCTGGACGCCAAAAGCCACGCGCTCATCACCATGCCCGGGGCGAGCAAGTTCTATCGCAGCAGCGGCCCGCAGGCGCGTCTGAACCAGTATTTTTACCTCGAGGAAGATTCCACCCTGGAGTGGCTGCCGCAGGACACCATTATCTTCCCCGGCGCGAATGCCGCGCTGCGCTCCGTCTTCCACCTGAAGGCCTCCAGCACGCTGCTGGCGTGGGAGCTGTACTGCCTGGGGCGTCCGGTGATAAGCGAGACCTTTAGCCACGGCACGCTGGAAAGCCGCCTTGAAATCTGGGTTGAAGACGAACCGCGCCTGATCGAGCGTCAGCATCTTAGCGACGGCGATCTCACGCCCGTCGCCGGACGTCCGTGGCTCGGCACGCTGCTGTTCTATCCGGCCAAAGAAGAACATCTCGACGCGGTGCGCGAACGGCTCGCCCCGCTGGAAAATTATGCAGGTGCAACGCTCGTTGACGATCTGCTGTCGGTGCGTTTTCTCTCCGACGACAACCTGATTTGCCAGCGGGTGATGCGCGACATCTGGCAGTCGCTTCGCCCGCTTCTCACCACCAAAACCGCCTGTTCGCCGCGTATCTGGCAGACATAAGAGAAACATTATGGAACTGACCCCCAGAGAAAAAGACAAGCTGTTGCTGTTCACCGCCGCGCTGGTTGCCGAACGCCGCCTTGCGCGCGGGGTAAAGCTCAATTACCCGGAATCGGTCGCGCTGATCAGCGCCTTCATTATGGAGGGCGCGCGCGATGGCGAAACCGTCGCCTCGCTGATGGAAGCGGGCCGCCACGTCCTGAGGCGCGACCAGGTCATGGAGGGCGTCCCGGAGATGATCCCGGATATTCAAGTCGAAGCCACCTTCCCGGACGGATCGAAGCTCGTCACCGTCCACAACCCGATCGTCTAAGGAGCGCGTGATGATCCCAGGTGAATACCAGATCCAGCCCGGAACGATTGCCTTCAACGTCGGGCGTGAAACCCAACGCGTGGTTGTCGAAAATCACGGCGACAGGCCGATCCAGGTCGGATCGCACTACCACTTTTACGAGGTCAACCCGGCGCTGAAGTTCGATCGGGAAGCCACCAAAGGCTACCGACTGAACATCCCGGCGGGCACCGCCGTGCGCTTCGAGCCCGGCCAGAAGCGGGAAGTGACGCTGGTTCAGGTCACGGGGGCGCAGCGCATTTTCGGCTTTCGCGGCGAGGTGATGGGCGAGGTGAAACATGGCTGAGATTTCACGCCGGGCATATGCCGATATGTTCGGCCCCACCACCGGGGATAAAGTGCGGCTTGCCGACAGCGAGCTGTGGGTCGAAGTGGAAGACGATCTCACGGTCTACGGCGAAGAGGTCAAATTTGGCGGCGGAAAGGTGATCCGCGACGGCATGGGCCAGGGGCAGATGACCGCTGAGGGCTGCGTGGATCTGGTTCTCACCAATGCGCTGATCGTCGATCACTGGGGGATCGTAAAAGCCGATATCGGCGTCAAGGACGGACGGATCTTCGCCGTCGGCAAAGCCGGGAACCCGGACATTCAGCCCGGCGTGACGATCCCCATTGGCGCGGCAACGGAAGTCATTGCCGCCGAGGGGAAGATCGTTACCGCCGGCGGGATCGACACCCACATCCACTGGATCTGCCCGCAGCAGGCGGAAGAGGCGCTGGTTTCCGGCGTCACCACCATGATCGGCGGCGGCACCGGACCGGCGGCGGGCACCAACGCCACCACCTGCACGCCGGGGCCATGGTATATCGCCCGCATGCTGCAGGCTGCCGATACGCTGCCGGTGAATATTGGCCTACTCGGCAAGGGTAACGGCTCCAGCCCGGACGCCCTGCGCGAGCAGATTGCCGCGGGCGCCATCGGGCTGAAGATCCACGAAGACTGGGGCGCGACGCCCGCGGCAATTAACTGCTCGCTGGAGGTGGCTGACGAGATGGATATTCAGGTGGCGCTGCACAGCGACACGCTGAACGAGTCCGGGTTTGTCGAAGACACGCTGGCGGCCATCGCCGGACGCACCATCCACACTTTCCACACCGAAGGCGCGGGCGGCGGCCACGCGCCGGATATCATCACCGCCTGCGCGCATCCGAATATTCTGCCCTCTTCCACCAACCCGACCTTGCCCTACACGGTGAACACCATCGACGAGCATCTCGACATGCTGATGGTTTGCCATCACCTCGATCCGGATATCGCCGAGGACGTGGCGTTTGCGGAATCCCGCATTCGTCGTGAAACCATTGCCGCCGAAGACGTGCTGCACGACATCGGCGCGTTCTCGCTTACGTCGTCAGATTCGCAGGCCATGGGCCGCGTCGGGGAAGTCATTATCCGCACCTGGCAGGTGGCGCACCGCATGAAGGTCCAGCGCGGCGCGCTGCCGGAAGAGACCGGTGAAAACGACAACTTCCGCGTAAAGCGCTACGTCGCTAAATACACCATTAACCCGGCGCTCACCCACGGCATCGCCCACGAAGTCGGTTCGATTGAGGCGGGCAAGCTGGCGGATCTGGTGGTCTGGTTCCCGGCGTTCTTCGGCGTGAAGCCTGCCACCATCGTCAAGGGCGGAATGATCGCCTGCGCGCCGATGGGCGATATCAACGCCTCGATCCCCACGCCGCAGCCGGTGCATTACCGTCCGATGTTTGGATCGCTGGGCGCCGCGCGCCACGCTACCCGACTGACGTTTATATCGCAGGCCGCCAGTGCGAACGGCATCCCGCAGCAGCTCAACCTGCAGAGCGCCATTGCGGTGGTGAAAGGCTGCCGGACGGTGAAAAAGGCGGACATGATCCACAACGGCCTGCAGCCGAATATCACCGTGGACTCGCAAACCTACGAGGTGCGCGTCGACGGTGAACTGATAACCAGCGAACCGGCTGACGTTCTGCCGATGGCGCAACGCTATTTCCTGTTTTAAGGAGTGATGATGATCTATTTAACCCAACGCCTGGACCACGCGCATCCGATTACCGCCAGCGTCACGCTGCCGATTGACGTGCGGGTGAAAAGCCGCGCCCGCGTAGCGCTGAACGACGGCCGCGAAGCCGGGCTGATGCTGCCGCGCGGCCTGCTGCTGCGCGGGGGCGACATGCTGACGACCGACGACGGCAGCGAGGTCATCGAAGTGATCGCCGCGCCGGAGTCAGTTTCCGTGGTGCGCTGCGCCGATCCGTTCCTGCTCGCCCGCGCCTGCTATCACCTGGGCAACCGCCACGTGCCGCTGCAGATCATGCCCGGCGAGCTGCGCTATCACCACGACCACGTTCTCGACGACATGCTGCGCCAGTTCGGGCTGGAAGTGGCCTACGCCAGCCTGCCGTTTGAACCGGAAGCGGGTGCTTACGCCAGCGATGCCCACAGCCATTCTCACGCTCATTCACATTAAGGATCCATCATGCGCAAGTATTTACCGCTGTTACTGCTGGCTTTTTCCGTTCCCGCGCTCGCGCATCCCGGCCACGGCACGGACAGCTTCCAGGCAGGATTTCTTCATCCGCTGACCGGGCTCGATCACCTGCTGATGCTGGCGGGCGCAGGCGTACTCTCGGCGCTGAGCGGTCGCAAACTCCTGCTGCCGTTTGCCACCCTCGGGATGATGCTTGTCGGCGCCATTGCGGGCAGCCTGTTCGGCGGCTTCAGCGGCATGGAGATGCTGATTATCGCCTCGCTGGCGGTATCCGGCGTGATGATGTTTAAAACTGAAAACCGTCTGCTGCTGGCGGTACCTGCCCTGGCGATGTTCCACGGCTGGGCGCACGGCGTGGAGATGTCCGGCCACAGCTTCTGGCTCTTCACCAGCGGCTTTATGCTCGCCAGCGCCACGGTGCTGTGCGCCAGCTTTGCCGCAGGGCTGCTGCTGCGCCGTCACGACGGCCTGCGTAAAACCTTCGGCGGCGGGCTGATCGTCTCTGCCCTGCTGGCGCTGATGAGCTGATGGAGCACGCCCGCCAGAGGCTGCGCCTGATGCAGCTCTCAAGCAGCAGCCTGCCGGTCGGGTCGTTTACCTGGTCGCAGGGGCTGGAGTGGGCCGTTGAGGCAGGCTGGGTCACCGACGCCGACGCGTTCAAACGCTGGCAAATCCAGCAGATGGAGCAGAGCTTTTTCTGCGTCGATCTGCCGCTGTTTATCCGTCTTTATCAGGCCTGTGAGCAACGCTCTCTTACAAATGCAAAACGCTGGACGGCATACCTTCTCGCCTGCCGGGAAACGCGCGAGCTGCGCGAAGAGGAGCGCAACCGTGGAGCGGCGTTTACGCGGCTGATTAAGAGCTGGGAACCTGACTGTCCGCCCGAATGGCTGCCGCTGTTTATGCAAAGCCAGCTCTGCGGCATGGCCTGGCTCGGCGTGCGCTGGGGCATTAGCGCGCGCGAGCTGGCGCTGAGCCTCGGCTACAGCTGGATGGAGAGCGCGGTGATGGCGGGCGTCAAGCTGGTGCCGTTTGGGCAACAGGCCGCGCAGCAGCTGATTATCGAACTGGGCGACCATTACGCCGCCGGGCTTGAACAGGCATTTTTGCGCAGCGACGACGCGCTGGGGGCAGCAACGCCGCTGTCCGCCATCGCCTCCGCGCGCCACGAAACCCAATATTCACGACTATTCCGTTCCTGAGGAGTCAACATGGCTGATTACAAACATCCCCTGCGCGTAGGCGTGGGCGGCCCGGTAGGATCGGGCAAAACCGCGCTGCTGGAAGCGCTCTGCAAGGCGATGCGCGACACGTATCACCTGGCGGTGGTCACGAACGATATCTACACCAAAGAGGATCAGCGCATCCTCACCGAGGCAGGCGCGCTGGAGCCGGAGCGCATCGTGGGCGTGGAGACGGGCGGCTGCCCGCATACCGCCATTCGTGAAGATGCGTCGATGAACCTGGCGGCGGTGGAGGCGTTAAGCGAGAAGTTCGGCAATCTGGATCTGATCTTCGTGGAAAGCGGCGGAGACAACCTGAGCGCGACGTTCAGCCCGGAGCTGGCGGATCTGACCATCTACGTGATCGACGTGGCCGAAGGGGAAAAAATCCCGCGCAAGGGCGGGCCGGGGATCACCAAATCCGATTTTCTGGTGATCAACAAAACCGACCTCGCGCCGTACGTCGGTGCGTCGCTGGAGGTGATGGAGCGCGACACCAACCGCATGCGCGGCGAGCGCCCGTGGACCTTTACCAACCTGAAGGCGGGTGACGGGTTAGCGACGATTATTGCATTTCTGGAAGAGAAAGGGATGCTGCGGGTGTAGTCAAACGATCCCCTCTCCCTGTGGGGAGAGGGTTAAGGTGAGGCGGTTACGCCTCCGGCAGTTCCGCCAGCGGCCAGCGCGGACGCACGGACACGCTCAGGTCGGACGTTGCGCCCGCGTTCAGGCGCACCATTCCGGCGTAAGCGATCATCGCGCCGTTGTCGGTGCAGAATTCCGGACGGGCATAGAACACTTCCCCGCGACGCTTTTGCATCATCTCGGCGAGCTTCGCGCGCAGCGTGCGGTTAGCGCTCACGCCACCCGCCATCACCAGACGCTTAAAGCCGGTCTGATCCAGCGCGCGCTTGCACTTGATCATCAGCGTGTCCACCACCGCATCTTCGAACGCGCGGGCGATATCGGCGCGGGTCTGCTCGCTGTCATCGTTATTGCGAATCGTATTCGCCGCGAAGGTTTTCAGCCCGGAGAAGCTGAAATCCAGCCCTGGACGGTCGGTCATCGGACGCGGGAAGACAAAGCGCCCTTCCGTTCCCTGCGACGCCATTTTCGACAGCATCGGGCCGCCCGGATAATCCAGACCCAGCAGCTTGGCGGTTTTATCGAACGCTTCACCGGCGGCGTCGTCGATCGACTCGCCCAGCAGCTCGTACTTGCCAATCCCCGTTACGCTAATCAGCTGCGTATGACCGCCGGAGACCAGCAGCGCCACAAACGGGAACTCAGGTGGATTCTCTTCCAGCATCGGCGCCAGAAGATGCCCTTCCATATGGTGAACCGGGATCGCCGGCACATCCCACGCAAACGCCAGCGAACGGCCAACCGTCGCGCCGACCAGCAGCGCGCCGACCAGGCCCGGGCCTGCGGTATAGGCCACAGCGTCGATATCGTTTGAACTCAACCCGGCCTCTTTCAGCGCCGCCTGAATCAGGGGAACCGTTTTACGCACGTGGTCACGAGAGGCCAGTTCAGGTACGACGCCGCCGTAGTCAGCGTGCAATTTCACCTGACTATACAGCTGGTTGGCCAGAAGCCCTTTTTCGTCGTCGTAAATGGCGATGCCGGTTTCATCGCAGGATGTTTCAATACCCAGTACACGCATGACTTGTTTTACCTCGTTTCAATACCGCGCAGTGTAGAGCCTGGGCGGGTTGATGTAAAACTTTGTTCGCCCCAGGAAGAAGGCTCGTGTATACTCCTCACCCTTATTAAAGTCCCTTTCAAAATCGCATCGGTGCTTTACAAAGCAGCAGCATTTGCAGTAAAATTCCGCACCATTTTGAAATAAGCTGGCGTTGATGCCAGCGGCAAACCGAATTTATTAAAGGTGAGAGTTACATGCCGGTAATTAAAGTACGTGAAAACGAGCCGTTCGACGTAGCACTGCGTCGCTTCAAACGTTCATGCGAGAAAGCAGGTGTTCTGGCTGAAGTTCGTCGTCGTGAGTTTTATGAAAAACCAACGACCGAACGTAAGCGCGCTAAAGCTTCCGCTGTGAAACGTCACGCGAAGAAACTGGCTCGCGAAAACGCACGCCGTACTCGTCTGTACTAATTGGTTGAGGGCCTCAGCCCTCAATTGACAGACAGAGTAATAGTCGTAAGGCCGTGCTTCCGGAAGGAATGCGCGGCTTGTTTTCGTTTATGAGTCACTAAAAATAACGGGGCATATGGCCGGAAGAATCCCACGCGTTTTCATCAATGACCTGCTTGCCAGAACCGACATCGTCGATCTCATCGACGCGCGGGTAAAGCTAAAAAAGCAGGGCAAGAACTACCATGCGTGCTGTCCGTTCCATAACGAAAAAACCCCCTCCTTCACCGTAAACGGTGAAAAGCAGTTCTACCATTGCTTCGGCTGTGGCGCACACGGTAATGCCGTCGATTTTTTGATGAACTACGACAAGCTCGAGTTCGTTGAAACCGTCGAAGAGCTGGCGGCGATGCATAACCTTGAAGTGCCGTATGAAGCAGGCAGTGGGCCAAGTCAGATCGAGCGCCATCAACGGCAAACGCTGTATCAACTGATGGATGGCCTGAATTCGTTTTACCAACAGTCTCTTAAGCACTCTGCGGCTGAGCCTGCGCGTCAGTATCTGAACAAGCGCGGACTGAGCGACGATGTCATTGCGCGTTTCGCTATTGGTTACGCCCCGCCCGGCTGGGACAACGTGTTAAAGCGTTTTGGCGGCAATAGCGAAGATCGTAAGTCTCTCATCGATGCAGGCATGCTGGTCACCAACGACCAGGGACGAAGCTACGACCGCTTCCGCGAACGGGTGATGTTCCCGATCCGCGACAAGCGTGGCCGGGTAATTGGTTTTGGTGGTCGCGTGCTGGGTGATGCCCTGCCGAAATACCTCAACTCCCCGGAAACCGATATTTTCCATAAGGGCCGCCAGCTGTACGGCCTTTATGAGGCGCAGCAGAATAATGCGGAACCTCCGCGTCTTCTGGTCGTCGAAGGCTATATGGACGTCGTGGCCCTGGCGCAGTACGACATCAACTACGCGGTTGCGTCGTTAGGGACGTCCACCACCGCCGATCATATTCAACTGCTGTTCAGGGTGACCAACAACGTCATCTGCTGTTACGACGGTGACCGCGCAGGGCGCGACGCCGCCTGGCGCGCGCTGGAAACCGCGCTACCCTATATGACCGACGGGCGTCAGCTACGCTTTATGTTTCTGCCCGACGGTGAAGACCCGGATACGCTGGTGCGTAAAGAGGGCAAAGCGGCGTTTGAAGCGCGGATGGAGCAGGCTCAGCCGCTCTCCACGTTTTTGTTTAACAGCCTGATGCCGCAGGTCGATTTGAGTACCCCTGACGGGCGCGCGCAGCTCAGTACGCTGGCGTTGCCGTTAATCAGCCAGGTGCCCGGCGAAACGCTTCGCATCTATCTGCGTCAGGAGTTAGGCAACAAGCTCGGCATTCTGGATGACAGCCAGCTTGAACGTTTAATGCCAAAACAGGCTGAAAACGGTGCGGTTCGCCCCGCGCCTCAGCTAAAACGCACAACCATGCGTATACTGATAGGGTTGCTGGTCCAAAACCCCGAGCTTGCGCCGCAGGTGCCATCTCTGGCGGGTTTAAACCACGAAAAATTGCCCGGACTTGGCTTATTTTCAGAACTGGTCAATACGTGTTTGTCTCAGCCAGGTCTGACCACCGGACAACTTTTAGAGCACTATCGCGGCACAAAAGAGGCCGCTACCCTTGAAAAATTGTCGATGTGGGACGATATAGCAGATAAGGACATTGCAGAAAAAACGTTCACCGACTCACTCAACCATATGTTTGATTCGATGCTTGAGCTGCGCCAGGAAGAGTTGATTGCTCGCGAGCGCACACACGGTTTAAGCAGCGAAGAACGCCGGGAGCTCTGGATGATTAACCAGGAACTGGCGAAGAAATAAAAAATTTAACGGCTTAAGTGCCGAATATCGATCGGGAAGCCCCCGGCAGCCGCACTGAGAGGCAGCGGCAAAAATATAAGTACGCCCTCGCTTTAAAGGTTGGCAGCCCCATCGCCGACACCAATCAAACGAATTAAGTGTGGATACCGTCTTATGGAGCAAAACCCGCAGTCACAGCTGAAACTTCTTGTCCAACGTGGTAAGGAGCAAGGCTATCTGACCTATGCCGAGGTCAATGACCATCTGCCGGAAGATATCGTCGATTCAGATCAAATCGAAGATATCATCCAAATGATCAATGACATGGGCATTCAGGTGATGGAAGAAGCACCGGATGCCGATGATCTGTTGCTGGCTGAAACCTCCAACAACACTGACGAAGATGCGGAAGAAGCTGCTGCACAGGTACTGTCCAGCGTGGAATCTGAAATCGGGCGTACCACTGACCCGGTCCGCATGTACATGCGCGAAATGGGTACCGTTGAACTGTTGACCCGCGAAGGCGAAATTGACATCGCAAAACGCATCGAAGACGGGATCAACCAGGTTCAGTGCTCCGTTGCCGAGTACCCGGAAGCGATCACCTATCTGCTGGAGCAGTACGATCGCGTTGAAGCGGAAGAAGCGCGCCTGTCTGACCTGATCACCGGTTTTGTCGACCCGAACGCTGAAGAAGATATGGCGCCTACCGCCACTCACGTCGGTTCTGAACTGTCTCAGGAAGAGATGGATGATGACGAAGACGAAGATGAGGAAGAGAGCGACGACGACACCGCGGACGATGACAACAGCATCGACCCGGAGCTGGCGCGTGAGAAGTTTGCCGAGCTGCGTACCCAGTACGAAGTGACGCGTGACACCATCAAAGCGAAAGGCCGCAGCCATGCCGCCGCTCAGGAAGAGATCCTGAAGCTGTCTGAAGTCTTCAAACAGTTCCGCCTGGTGCCAAAACAGTTCGACTACCTGGTGAACAGCATGCGCGTTATGATGGATCGCGTACGTACCCAGGAACGCATCATCATGAAGCTGTGCGTTGAGCAGTGCAAAATGCCGAAGAAGAACTTCATCACCCTCTTCACCGGCAACGAAACCAGCGAAACCTGGTTCAACGCGGCTATCGCAATGAACAAGCCGTGGTCTGAAAAACTGCACGACGTGAAGGACGATGTGCATCGCGGCCTGCAGAAACTGCATCAGATTGAAGAAGAGACCGGCCTGACCATCGAGCAGGTTAAAGACATCAACCGTCGTATGTCCATCGGTGAAGCGAAAGCCCGCCGTGCGAAGAAAGAGATGGTTGAAGCGAACTTGCGTCTGGTTATCTCTATCGCCAAGAAATACACCAACCGTGGTCTGCAGTTCCTGGATCTGATTCAGGAAGGCAACATCGGTCTGATGAAAGCGGTAGATAAGTTTGAATACCGTCGTGGTTACAAGTTCTCCACCTACGCAACATGGTGGATCCGTCAGGCTATCACCCGCTCTATCGCGGATCAGGCGCGCACCATCCGTATCCCGGTGCATATGATTGAGACCATCAACAAGCTCAACCGTATCTCCCGCCAGATGCTGCAGGAGATGGGCCGCGAACCGACGCCGGAAGAGCTGGCCGAGCGCATGCTGATGCCGGAAGACAAGATCCGTAAAGTGCTGAAGATCGCCAAAGAGCCAATCTCCATGGAAACACCAATCGGTGATGATGAAGATTCGCATCTGGGTGATTTCATTGAGGATACCACCCTCGAGCTGCCGCTGGACTCTGCGACCACCGAGAGCCTGCGCGCTGCGACGCACGACGTTCTGGCTGGCCTGACCGCCCGTGAAGCAAAAGTCCTGCGTATGCGTTTCGGTATTGATATGAACACCGACCACACGCTGGAAGAAGTGGGTAAACAGTTCGACGTTACCCGCGAACGTATCCGTCAGATCGAAGCGAAGGCGCTGCGTAAGCTGCGTCATCCAAGCCGCTCTGAAGTACTGCGTAGCTTCCTGGACGACTAATCGGTCCTGACAGTGAAAAAGCTCCCAATCGGGAGCTTTTTTTTGTTTATTCCCTCTCCCTGTGGGAAAGGGTAAGGGTGAGGGCATCAGGCCTCAGAGGATTACAGCCCCCGCACCATCAGCGCCTCATCCAGCTCCCGGTACGCCTCCACCAGCTTATCCAGCGTCGCCCTGTTGAGCCCGCTCGGGTTCGGCAGCACCCACACCTGCGTAACGCCAATCGTGATGCTCTGCTTGCCCCACTGCGTTCCACGCTGGCTAAACGCCTGCTCGTAGGCCTGCTTGCCGAGGATCGCCAGCGCGGCGGGCTGATAATCCTCTATCTTCTTGATCAGCTCCCGCCCGCCGCTGCGCAGCTCATGCAGGTTGACCTCGCTTGCCTGCACCGTAGGCCGCTCGACCAGCATGGTGATCCCGCAGCGCGTATCCAGCAGATGCTGCTCCTCTTCGGGCTTGAGTAGCCTGTCGGTAAACCCGGCCTGGTAGATCACCTTCCAGAAGCGATTACCCGGATGGGCAAAGTGAAAACCGGTGTGCGCCGAGGACTTACCCGGGTTGATTCCGCAGAACACCACCCGCAGGCCAGGGGCCAGAATATCGTTGATCATCTTTACTCCCGATCGATACATCGTCAGGGAAGTATAAAGGATTGATTATGCGTTGTTTATAAAAACAGCAGGCAGGTGTGAATGGCTGGATTGCTGCGGGGAGTTACTTTATAATTCACCGCCACGGCCCCTTAGCTCAGTGGTTAGAGCAGGCGACTCATAATCGCTTGGTCGCTGGTTCAAGTCCAGCAGGGGCCACCAAATTTTAGTTTTAGAATCATATGATTAAGCCACTCAATTGAGTGGCTTTTTTATTGATTTTTTGAGCCGGCAACGCAGCCGCTAACCGTGGTTTAGCGAAGCCGTTCGGACACGCTCAGAGGCGCCCGGGGTCGCGATCAGGCGCTCCACGGACTCCATCGTCACGAACGTACAGCTGCAATCCACATTGGTGCACTGATGATAGCGCTCTTTGGTATTTTCACTTAGATAGCGACTGGTACGCGCATGCGCAGAGTGCTTGCACTTAGGACAATGAAACATGTACCCCTCCACTTGATTCACATTTTGTGAATCAATAATACCCAAAATAAAACCAATAGCAACTACATTACTCACTATCAACAGTAAATTTTTCGCCGCTGACGTTCAGCTCAAGCTTAAGCTGCGTGGTAAATCCGCTATCGTTGAGGGTATGCACCACCTCGCTGATGATCCACGCCTGCTCGTCGATGATGCGTTTAAAACCGTTTACCAGTACCGGCGTTTCGGGGAACAGATCGGCGCGTCCCAGGGCAAGCTGGATGGAAAACTCTACGGTTCCCCGCTGAAGCGCGCGCCACTTAGCCTCTGCGGCCCTGAGCGCCTGCTCTTCAGAGGCATAAACCGTGGTTAGCTCAAATACGTTTTCCGCCGATCCCACCAGCCTCTCTTGCGGTTTCTGCTCCTTGCCTGCTGCTCCCGCTACCGGTGCGGCGGCATCCGGGTGCTGCAGTGCTTCTGTCTGCTGCCCTCCGGACTGACGAGCAATACTCAATTGAGGATTTTGTTGTTTGGGGTCACGCGTTTGCAGCCATTTGGCCGTTACGCCGGAATAATTTTCACGGTCAGCTATGGAAAAAAGGTGCTTATCTCCATCCCCACGTTCAATCATCATTAAGGAAAGCGGAGTGCCGCTGGCCGTCACGGCCTGGCCCGCTTTCATAAAGATAATCTTCCCGGCTTTGATTGAAACAAATGCTCCATTACGTTCAGCAAGGCGGGAGAGGAACGCCGCGTCTGTCTCCTGAGACTGGTCAATATGAGAGATGGCGATGGATGCAAGCCCCGACGCGACGCTGGCGGTCAACTGGTTACGCTGAGCGATGGTATCGACTATCGCGCCAATCGTCGTGTCATGCCACGACTGTTCGCGCCGCACGTTTAGCTTTCCACGAAAATCTGCGCTGAATCCCCGGATGGTCAGCGTATCCGGCGCGCCCCGGAAATGAATCGCATCAATCGTAAAGTCCCCTTTCTCCTCGAGCGGGGTTCCCTCCCATCCCAGCCATAAGGACAGCCTTGCCCCCCGGGCAGGCAAGTCCAGCAGCCCGTCGGAATCATCCAGCAGAATATCCAGCTGATCGGCTTCCAGCCCCCGTTTGTCGGTCATGGTCAGGCTGATAAGACGATGGCTGAAATTTTGCGTGATATCACGATCGTCAAGCTTAAGCATAAAATCAGGGGCGATTTTTCCACCCGCCCGGATATTCATTTCGGTGATCATCCCACCAGCCCTCCAATGCTATTCCGTGCGCTTTCCACCAGCTCTGAGGCCTGCGTTCGCAGGTCGCCAAACGTCGTCATCAGCGATTCGTCCACGCGTTTTAGCGACAGGGTAAACTCAATTTTTCGGGCGGTACCGTCACTGTAAAAATCCGAATGCGTGTGCGTGACTTTCTCAATGACAAACATGCCGTGAATGATGCCGGTACCGTCTATCAGCGGCCATGCCCGCCCCTCATTTGCCATCAGCTCAACCGCCTTGAGCGAAAGCCGCCCTCCCGTGAGTTCCGGGTAAAGTAAGCCGGAGAGGCTAAAGGATGTCTCACCTTCGCCAAGGTACTGCCAGGCTTTGGGTTTCCCGATGCGAGCGCTGGATGCCCAGCGGTAGTCTTTTGTGAATATCATTGACTGATACGGTAAGGTTCGTCGTTCAAAGACAAACAGCCCCAGCACCATTAACATTTTCTCTCTCCTCAACTATACATAAAGCTGGATTGCTGCCGTCTCGCTTTATCCTGTTCAATATTATCTATCGTCTCCCGGATTTGACGGGTCAGATCCGTTCCGGAGGCCGTGCCCCCCTGCAGCGTGATGTTATATTCGCTTTTACTCTGATCGACGTAAGAGCGTCCTCCAGTAGCGATGGTCGGCTGATACCCCAGGCTGCCGCCAGAGATCCCCGCGCCCGGAATATAAGCGCTGCCCGCCGGTGAGGATGCCGCTTCTGCTTTTGCCGCAGCGGCGTCGAGATCGCCCGACTCGTTTTTGATAATACCGAGCTTCTCCAGCAGCCAGCTGGCCTTGCCGCTCAGGCTATTAAAGAGATCAAGCGGGGCCATTAACGCATCGCCCAGCGCCTGACCAAAAATCACGCCAGCGTTTTTACAGCCATCCAGCGTTTCCTGCGTCGCCTTGATCGGCGTAATCAAGTCGGTGAACCATTGCCAGATACCGCCCAGCTTCTCCGAGATAGCGTCAAACACCGCCATCACCGGTGAGAACAGCGCACCCAGCGGTGCGAAAGCCGTTGAAAGCCCTTCCATCACCCCGCCAAAGAAGGCGCTGATGGGCTCCCAGTATTTAAAAATCAGCAAAGCACCGGCAGCAATCGCCGCGCCAAGGGCAATCACCGGCCAGCTAAGGGCACCCAGCACCGTCATGATGGCGCCGCCCACCACGCTGAATACCGTTCCCAACATCCCGGCCGCGGTAATAACCATATTGACGCCCGTCAGTACCGGGCCGATAACCGTGCCTACGCCACCCAGTACGCCAGCAAACGCCTGCGCGCCGACAACGATGCTGGCGAGGGTCTGCGTCAGCTCAGGGTTGGCATTCACCCAAAGGGAGGCCGTACCAAGCCAGCCGGTTGCGGTTGTTATCAGGTTGCGCAGAGCGCCATCCGCTTGATCAAATACATCAATCTTCAACCCGTTCCACGCGGCCTGGAATCGGTTGATATCGCCGTCAAGATTATCGGTCTGCACGGAAGCCGCGAGCGCGGTACTGCCCTTTGCCCCCTGCAACTGCTGGCGTTTTTCATCAAGCGATCCATCACCCGCAGCGGAAGCCACCGCCCCCGCAGCTTTTATGGCATCCGGAGTCTGAACGTGGCGCAACATCGCGCTGAGCGCATCCCCGGCGGCGGCACCTTTCATTCCTTTTTCCGCCAGAACGCCAAGCAGCGCGGTGGTCTCTTCAAGCCCCATACCGGATGCACCCGCAGCGGGCGCAGCAGAGGTGACGGCCGCCACCATCTCAGCGAGGCTGGAATTCGAAGAGGCAGAACCGCGCGTAAGCACATCTGCGATGCGTCCCGCGTCCGCATCGGCCAGGCTATACGCGGCCTGCGTGCTGGCGATCATATCGGCCGCGTTAGCCGCGTCGACATTCCCCGCCAGGCTGAGGTTGACCGTTGGCGCGGTGGCCGCAAGTAGCCCATCGGCGTCATAGCCTGAACGAGTCAGTTCGGTTTGTGCCCGGAGGACCGTATCTGCGGGTACTCCGGTCCTGGCGCTGACCTCCCGCGCCTGCTGGCGAATGGCCTCAAGCCGGGAATCCCCCTTCGCCAGGCCAAGGTTTGCCTGAATGGCCGACATCTGCTTTTCAAAGCTGATGCCAGGGGCGATAAACCGGGACGTCTGGTCAAAGCCCGCTTTTGCGATGCCCACGCCCGTATTCGCAAGCTGACGCACCCGCGCGGTAACGCGTTTGCCTGACTCGTAGCGATTCTGAACGACACTCAGCCGCTCCTGCTGCTGATTGACGCGGGCCAGCGCATCCCGCTGTCGGTTAAGCTGCTGCGTTTTTTCGCTGATGTGACTTTTTAAACGACGTTCATCCGACGAGAGCGTGCGCGTGTTCACTCCCGCCTGAGCGAGTTCAGTACGCTGACGCTGTACCGAGTAGCGTAAGCTGTTGTACTCATGCTTCAGGTCGACTGCCGATTTTCGGGCTGCAGTCAGCGCATCAGCCTGCGCCTGGGTGGGGTTTTGCGTGTTTTTAAACTGTACCGCCAGCGCCGCGGCCTGCTGTTTCGCCTGAGCAAGCGACTGCTCCGTCGTGGCGAGCCGGGCATTTGCTTTTCTGAAGCCGTTAATGCGCCCCGCCTGCTCATCGAGCGCCCCCAGCGCCGTCTGCGCATCGCGGATATCGCTCGCGAGAGTGAGGCTGGCGTTCTGGAGAGCGTTAAGCGGTCGGGTTGCCCGGTCGACTGCCTTAAGCAGCTCCTGAAGACTGACATTATTACTCATGGTGGTTTCCGCTTCGCTGCAGCGCTTTTTCGCGCCATAAGAGGAGTTCGGTCACGCTAAGGGAGTACAGTGCTGACGGCGGCCAGTGAAAAATCACCGCGATATCCGCCATCAGATCGTCGACCGACACATTTTCGGGAAATTTTAGCGAGCCGAAGCCGGTGACAAAAAACCGATCACCTTACCTGCAAAAGAGAGCAGATCGCAGGCATCCAGGCGTGCAACCTCATGCTCGGTCAGCGCTGGGGAGGTCATTCGCGGCAGCACCTTAATCAGCGCATCAACGTCAGATTGCGCCAGCGACGCCAGCGATACGCCGCGCAGGGTCCCCGCATTGGGTTTTGCGATGGTCACCTTTTCGATTTTTTGCTCGCCGCGCTGAACGGGGCTATCAAGCGTGACGATATGTGGGTTTTCACTTTCGTTCATGGCGGTCTCGTTGATATTTTCCATTTCGTTACTCTTCTGAAAGTTAACTCACCGGCCGGTCATCCCGGCCGGTTAAAGGGTTACAGGCCGATGGCCTTACGGTGTTCTGCCAGGCGATCGACGCCATCGACTTTGAGCACCATATTGATGATGTCGATTTCGATGATCTCTTTGCCATCAATGGTCAGCTGATAGTAAGCGCACTCGGTGGACATCTTGGTGGTGCCGCTCTCGCCCTGCTTGTTTTCACCGCCATCAAACTCTTTATGACGGCCGCGCATGACGATTTCGACGGCGGAGATTTCGCCGGTATCATCGCGCTGATAAGAGCCGGTAAAGCGCAGCGGCACGCTGTCCGCGCCCGGAGAGGCGTACTGCGCCCACAGCGCGGCGTCCGGCAGACCGCCGACGGTCCACTCCAGCGCCAGGGCATCATCGTCCAGGCCGAGGTCGACAGAGACCGAGCCCGGCATACCGCCGCCGCGATACTTCTCCAGCTTGCGGGTAAGCTTCGGTAGGGTCACGGACTCGACAACGCCCATATAGCTCAGGCCATCGTTGAACATATTTAGGTACTTAAGTTTGCGTGGTAACGCCATGCTTCAGCTCCTTAGCTGTTAACCGAATCTGACAGGTCTGCCAGATAGGTATCGGTGATGCGCTGGCGCAGGGTCAGATTTTCCAGCGGCGGGACGGGGGTGTAGTCGTAATCGATATACAGTTTCCCCGCTTTCAGGGTGGTTGCATCGTTCGACTCAGGGTCATACCAGCAGGAGCCGTCGACGATATAGCCGTTGGTTTTCAGCTCGCGGAACTTGGCGTTAATACCGGAAACGATGTCGCGAATAAGCGTTGGCGTGATGGGTTTATCCATCGCCCACGCGTGCGCTTCCGCCATGGTATCGGCCAGCACCTGTGCGGTACGGGTGTAGTTTTCAAAGACGAATAACGGATCGTCTGAGCAGGTACGGTTACCCCAGAATTTAAAGCCGTCGTTGCGAATCAGCGTGGTGACGCCAGCCTGGTTGAGCAGGTTCGCGTCGGTGGCCTGTTCCTGCAGATCCCAGGAGACAGAAGCGCTTACGCCAGTAACGCCGTTGACGCCAACGTTTGACAGGGTTTTATGCCAGCCCATGGTCTGGTCGATTTTGGCGCGCAGGCCAAGCGCGCGGGCGGTCGCCCAGGCCGTCGTCGTTGCGTTCGTGGTGGTATCCCATGCCAGAAAATCAGGATGGATAACCATCAGCTCGCGCTGGCTGAAGTATTGGCGATAGTTAATCGCCTCAGAAATGGTTTTACATCCCCACGCGCTGACATAGCCGAACGCGCGCAGGCTCTGGCACATGGCGGCCAGTGCGGTCGCCACTTCCTGAGAGTCCAGCCCCGGCACGCCGAGAATACGCGGCTTAACGCCGGTCACCGTTTTCGCCGTGAGAAGCGCCTTCAGGCCGGTATATTTACCGTTTTCATCAGTAGTACCGATGATGTTGGAAACGGTCTGCTTGCGCGCCTCTTCCGGGGTTTCAGCGGTGCCTTCGGCCACGCGAACAACCACGACAACCGGTTTGCACTGGTCGGCGATCGCCTGCAGAGAAGCGGACAGCGTCCCCGCCTTACCGGCTTTCGCAATTGCGTTTTGCACGTTGGTAATGAGCACGGGCTCGTTTAAAGGAAATGTCTTGTCGTCAGCATCGCTGGCCGTACAGACCATGCCGATGATTGCCGTCGAGACAGTGGAAATGGTGCGGGTGCCATCGTTGATTTCGATAACTTCCACGCCGTGGTGAAAATCACTCATCCGTTTAACTCCTTGGTTAGTTGGTGAGTGATATTGTCGCGGCTGGGCTTGCTATGAGCTAACCATCCCTGTCCAGCGGCCGCTGGCACAACGATTGTCCGACTATCGTGGCGGGGAATTTTTTATAAAGCGTGGAAATACCCACATCAAAAATTAACGCAACGCGCTGTCGGGATTCCCCGGAAGCAATCAGCCTGCCAGCCTGAGCCCATTCCTCCTGCGTCAATTTAGGGCGTCTGCCACCAATTCGTCCCTGTTCTCGCGCTGCGGCCAGCCCGGCGCACGTCCTCTCGACAATGAGTTCACGCTCCATTTCAGCAAGCGCCCCCATGATATGGAAGAAGAAACGCCCCATTGGCGTTGAGGTATCAATGCTATCAGTCAAACTGCGGAAGTTAATGCTTCGCTGGCGTAGTTCCTCCGTCATTGAAACGAGGTGGCGCATACTGCGCCCGAGCCGATCAAGTTTCCATACAACGAGAGTATCGCCCGCATTAAGTTGTCTGAGAGCTCGATTGAGTCCCGGTCTATTTGTCGATTTACCGCTGATTTTATCTTCAAAAATGAGCTCACATCCTGAACGCTGCAGCGCGTCACGCTGTAAGGCGGTGTTTTGTTCATTTGTTGACACGCGTATGTATCCAATAAGCATGGTATTTCTCTCCGTCAAAACCGGAAATCATGCCATTTAATGGATAAACACGCATTTTCGAAAACCTTGGTTTGGGAGGAGCTAAATACGTAACCAGTCGAGGAAGTAACGCAAATGGAGCTTGGGTAATATGGTCGGATGGAGCCATTGAGGTTATGGGGTATGGTGTAATCCTTGATAACGGCCTGGCAACGGTTAATTACCCAATTGCGCTGCCAGGTATAAGCCGCTATATCAGCATTGCCGAACGTCTTTCTGCTGATCCCGGTACTACGCCCAACTATGCTCATTCATCAATGATCATTGATGCTTTAACAACAAATGTCGGTTTCAAAGCTCGTTGCACAATGGCCGCAACGGGTGCCCCATCAAATAATGGTTTTTCGTGGAGAGTTTACTATGCGCCTATTTAATCCGATCACGATGACAGAGGTCATTCATGGTTTCCACGATACTGGAGGTGCTATTCAACTCCCTGAGGATAACTGGTTTTTCACGATGCGGGAAATACCAGAGGGAATGCGACTTGACGTCAATGAAAAAGGTGAGCCATCTCTTATGGAAATTAAATCTGATATCTCTGACAACGAATAAATGAATACGCTGTCTGGCTAAATGCAGAAAATATCAGGTGCTACTGATGATTATTGATCCATCAAAAGCACCCGATATTGAATGACCTATACCTCGGGTTTCGGTGGAAGGTTAAGGTTCGGAGCGGTATCGGTATCAACCTTAGTTAACTTATAACGATACCGCTGCCATTCAGTCAGACGAGGGATATCTGCATCATCAATGTAGCCTCCAGCCTGAGCATCTACCAATGGTGCGATAATTGCAGACGCTTCCGCTAGCAATGCAGTTTTCTGCTGTTCGGCCTTTGCCACATCCGCAGAGTGTTTCGCTTTTGCGTCGGTTATCCACTCGCTGCCATTCCACTTATCATATGGCGTTCCAGGGGCTTGTGTCGTCGTATCTTTCGGATAATCACCCGGTAGGGAAATCGTGACTTTCTCCCCTGACTTTGTGCTATATACAGTTTTACCGCGATGATCAGCGATGTACTCCCATCCGTTTAAGTCAAAGGTGCGGCAAATAGTAAAACCTTCTTTAATTTCACCAGGCGCATCAATGCATGACAAGGCTGGAATACCTACACCTTCCGCTAAATATTCAACCGAGGAGGAAATATATTCGCGCGTTTCACCATCGTAGTTAAACACAGTTATATCACCGGTCACTGTAGCAATAAGCTCATTGTTTAATTTTGCCTTCGCCATTATGCGGCCCTCACGATGTAGTTAAATGCGATGTTACGGGGGCGGGCGCCAAATGATGACTTTTGCCCCGTAATTGAAGAAATTATTCCAGCGGTACTAATATGTGACCATGATGGGCTATTATCGACAACGCTATCGAAATCACTCACTGCAATATATGCAGTTCCATCAGAATAACCGCCAACAAACATCCCAATCCCGGAACCAAACTGGGCTGACAGCAACCCCCTTCCGCTATCTATACCTCTGCCATCATCCCAGCCACGTATAAACTCAGCGCGAAGATCTGGCAGTTTGAGGGCTGGATAGGCAAGCGCCAATTTAGGGTACTGGGAGGCTGTGAACGCCGCTCCGTTGCATTTAAGCCACCCCGTCGGTGGAGTTGCTGATGTCCATGGAACGGGTACACCCACCGGCAAAGCAGAGCCTTCTCCCAAACCAAGGTTTTTGAGAACCTCGGCGCTCAACCCTGCATCGGCAATTTCTTTTAACGCATTGGCGATTAAAGGGTACTGTTTATGCGGATTATCAGCAGCAATATGCTTTTTCATCTGATCATCAGCGTAGCCCTTTACCTCAATAACTTTATCGTCAACGTACTGACGCGTTGCCAGCACAACCGACGGATCAATTTTCAGGGAAATTGACGATGTGCTCGACACAATAAGAATCATGCGGATGGTCTGCGTGCGGCCACTGCCTTCCTGCAGCTGAGGCTTATATGTCTCCGGGCAGTTAGCCACGGCGATCAGAATGCCGTCGTCGTCATAGAGACCGATCTCTCGGATCCAGAAACCGCCCTCATTCTCGGGAATAATCTGTTCAGCGATGATCTGGCTGGTATTGTTTGGGTCAACAGCGAGCAGGTTCAGCGGCGCTATGCGTTTTTGGTTGACGAGCTTCGTCTGCGCCGGGTCGGGGGTTGGCAACGTTCCGTTGGCGTCGCCTACCGCCATTTGCGTCAGGTTGAGTTGCGTACCAAGTGCCGTCGCGTTAGCTAGCCGCGCCGCGCCCTGATTCGTCAGTATGGCAAAATATTTTGCGGTCATGCGTTCACTCTCAGGTTATCAATCAAATGGATGGCCGAGGCCGGGTAATAATCACCACAGACAATAAGTTCCTCAGTGGTATAGGGGTAAACAGCCAGCGCATCGCCGTGATAGCATCCTGCGCCAACATAAAACTCTCCCGTTGAGCTCAGGCTGATAGCCAGCCCGGTCATGTGTCTACTTGCCGGTTTGGCATCCTCAATGAGCCGTTCAAGCTCCTGATACATTTCGTCAGTGATGCCGTTATCAAGCACACCGACAACCAGACGGAATGTGCCAGGCTCCTCACCGAGCTGCCACCACTCGCGCACCTCAATCAAAAAGCCAAGCGGTTCCACCACACGACGCAATGCGCTGATGGTTCCTTTGTGCTGATGGACGAAAAACGAGGACATAATGACGCTGCGCTTCGTGCTCTCCGGCCACGCCTCATCCCAACGGTCTACCGACAGCGCCCATGCCAGGTAGGGAAGTAAATTCACCGGGCACGCGCTGGGGTTCCATAAGGTGCGTAGCGGTACCGGCACTCGTTCAATATTCGAGAGCGCAGCGGCAGCGGCGACTTCCAGCGGCGAGGATCCAACGGGTAACAGCCTTTCACTCATCCGAACCCCCGATCGCTATCTGATACGAGGTACAGTTCGAGGCCTGCGACTTACTCAGTACAATGTCAGAGTGGGGAGATTCCAGTTCCACGCGCTGCACGCCTTCAACGTGAAGTGCTGCATAGATGGCCGAGAGACGAATATCGCGTCCAAGGCGATGCTGCGCGCTGATATAATTCCGCAGCTTCTGCTCTGCAGCTTGCCTGATGGGTTCAGCTTCTGGTCCGGGATAAACGTAGAGCGTTGCGTTTATCTTGTAAGGCACAATTTCTGCTGACTGGACAGTTACACGATCGCCGACCGGGCGGACGGTTTCAGCGTTAAGCGCTTTTTCAACAACCGCCAGTAGTTCAGGACGAGCGGTACCATCCCCCTCACGGGATAACACCGAAATCGTCACGTATGCGGGCTGAGGGCTTTCAACCGAAACGTCAGCGACCCGCCCGTCGGCACTTCGACCATGATATTCATAGGCTCCAACCGGCCCCGCGACGCTCAACCCTTCAAAGGCCTGCTGCGCACGCAGTCGCAGGTCAGCATCAGACTCCATGACGGCAGCCGTTGGCGGAATGGTAGTGTCATCGCCCGGGGTGATGGTCAGGCGTTCGGTATTATTGTTTCCCGCAATAACGTCCAGATCGTGACCGGAAGAATAGGCCAGCGTCACGGCCAGCGCAGCCTCATTAACCCGCTGGCGCCAGATAACTTCCCGGTAGGCATTCTCCTGCAGCAGCTTCACAATCGGCTCGGATTCCAGCGTCAGCGTCCGTGCAATCGCCTCTCGCTCCTCTTCCGGATAGAGGGAGACAAAGGTGGCCTTTCGTTCTGCCAACAGCGTTTCATAATCCACCTCCTCCACGACATCAGGCGCGGCGAGCTGGCTCAGATCAACAATAGCCATAGCGTTTAACTCAGTGAAATGGTGATAGAAAAGGATTGCCCGGAGGTCGGGCGCGTGCCGGTGATATCGACATACAACGTCCCGTCGTTCTCCGAACGCTCGAAAGTGATGGCCGTCAGGCTTATTCGCGGCTCCCATTTCTGGATGGCGGAATAACAGGCGGCCATGATTTGCAGACGCAGCGCCGGGCTCTGCGGCCTGTCGATCATCGCCGCCAGCAGCGAGCCGTAATCCCGCCGCATGACCCGCGAGCCAATCGGCGTAATCAGAATGTCGCGCACGCTTTGCCGGATGTGTTCCGCCTCTGAAAGGCTAAGCCCGGTCTGCCTGTTCATCCCCCTGTAACGCACCGTCATTGTGTCCCCTTAGTCCAGCTTCCGCCGCTTTGCACACTGCCGTGCGCGTGGTTATCCACCTGCACCCCGTTGGAGGTGAATTTACCGCCGGAATGCTCAATATTTCCGGCCATCACACCGCCCTTCTGCACTTCAAGAGAGGCAGTAATTAACTTGTTAGTGCACACCACTTCAGGCGTATCCAGCGTGATGCGGGACGTTGACGTCACCCTCACCTCCGGCACGGTGGCGGTCAGCGATTCAGAGGCGGTAATATCGGCCGTTTTAATGCCTGTAACCGTCAGCGCCCCGTGACCGGGTTCGTACTCGATGACCGCCCCGTCAGGAAACGAGACGTGGAACGCATCAGGCGACCCGGACGGCGCCGGATGGTCGTCAGAGAAAATGCCGGGCAGCACAAAGGCGGTATCAAGCTCGCCGCCGATGGCCAGCAGCAGCACCTGCTCTCCCTCGGAAGGGGCCCACCAGACGCGTGAACGTCCCGCACGACAGGTGAGCCAGTTCAGCCAGGTGGTTTTCATCCCGCCGGTCTGGACACGACAAAGCCCTCTGCTGAGGTCAACATCGGTCACAACACCGATACGAATAAGATTGCGGATCGCGCGAGCGATGCCGTTCATGGAAGTTAATGTATTCATGAGAAGAGAATGCCGTTCAGGAGGAACGGCAGCAACGAGACGGGGTTTTCTGCGGGATGATACAACAAGCGGTCCAGACGGCAGTCGGATGGCGGCCTTCAGCGCGGGGAAATTACTCCTCCCACTGGCTGACCAGCTCGCCGTTAACGTACAGCGCCTTCGGACGCGTGACGGGCTCCGGCAGCGGCGGCTCGGGGGAATACGTCGCGTGCAGAGCGCCCTGCTCCTGGGAAACAAGAATACGCTCGGTTAATTGCACGCTGATGGTGATATCCATCGTATCGTCATCGTTTAAGACGATCGCGAAGGTGTAACCGTTTTTGCGGCCTTCATCGAGGGTAAAAATATCCGGCTGGTTTTCCCGAAGCCAGGCCAGCACCGGGACGAAAAATCCCTCGCTGTCGCCGGTGAAGCCGCTAACCTTCGCGTTCAGCGCATACCGCTTTTCAAAGGAGAGCGAGGAGGCCTGGCGGGCGTCAATATTGCCGCCTCCGACCGACATCTGCAGGCGCTCCGGGTTGGCATTGAGTTGGGGGATCGCGTCAATTAATGCCTGACGCAGGCTCTTGAGTTTGTGCATCGAGTTTATCCTGACAGTCTTTAATGGTTTCAACCTGCAGCGCGCAGGCGATAAGGGCGTATTCCAGCCTGCGAATATCCGCGCTGAGATCGCCGTTAGTGGCGGGTTCGCTCCCCGGCATCGGGCAGCGGCTCACCTTCGGGCAGGCGTTGTAAACAATAGGCTGCGGAGGCGCAGGCGGTGCGGGTGTGCAGCCTGCGGACAGCATCAGGCAGCTGAGCGGTATACCAGCGGCGTAACGCTTCATTTTCATTGAGTAATCTCCCGATAGTCGCTTCCCTTCTTGCCCTCTCCTCGCCCGCGGCGACAAGCTCCTCACGGAGCCTGACCTGGGCGTTTTCATTTGCTCTGGCCATCCGCTGCGACAGGGACAGCTGCTGATTAAGCGTGGAGAGGGCTGTTTTTTGCTCGCTGGCGACCCGATTGGCCGTAGCTAAGGAACGGGACAGGTTCAGGTTGTCATGACGAAGCCACAGCGCGATGGCCAGCAGCCCGGCCAGCGCCAGCATGAGCGTTCTCACGGCAGCCCCTTCATGCACCAGGCCTTCTCGCGGACGCGACGGTTTTCCAGCCCGGCATTTTTGACGCCGTTGACGTACACCCAGCGGGTAAGCTGCCCGCATGCCTGCGGCCACTGTTTACGTTTGATAAAGGACACCAGCGTCGAACGGCAGGCGGCGCCTGCGCCGACATTAAAGGTAAAACTCACCAGCGCGTCATAGACCCGGGGCGGCATCTCTACCGGCGCACATGCCGCCAGACGCCGCTCGACGTTGAGCACATCAGCGACCAGATTTACCGCGGCCTCACGCTCGGTAATGTCCCGCGTCGGCACAACGTTTGCCGTGTGGCCAATGCCGGACGTCCATACGCCGGCGCTACACCGGTAGGGCGAGAGGCGACATCCTTCGAGATCGGCAATCAACGCCAATCCTTCCGGGGACGTTTTCAGTAATCGAAAGTCAGGCATCAGCACCGCCAGGGCCAGCACGCCGGCGACGCTGCAACGCTTAATGATTGAGTTCACGAATGCTCTTCTTATCGAGGCCAAGAGACTGGAGATAGCGCCAGGTTTTGCGCTTAAACCAGTAATTCGTCAGCGCGGTAAAAATGGCGCACAGACTCCCCACGTACAGCGCGACTTTTTCAGGAGACATCGCCCCGAACCAGGCCAGCGCCACGGCCAGCCAATAGGCGATAACCGTGGTGATTTTCTCCAGGCTCAGTCCCATAGGTTTACGGATTCTTTTGTGGGGGCGCTATTCACCTCCGGCATCTCTACCGGCGTGCCGTGAGGCAAGATAACGCCTAACTCCGCGAGGCCAGGATTGGCCTTCAGAACGGCTTCAACGACGCCAGCCGTGCGCCCATAAAAGCGGACGCAAACGGCATCAAGCGTGTCCCCCTGCATTGCATAGATTTTCATCAGACGCTCCCAACATCCGGTTTCCAGGTACCGTAGAGTTTCCCGGGCCAGAAGGCTTTTCGCTATCGCTGACGGATGGACAATCGCGGGCACAACAGATCGTCCGCGAGCGGCGAAGCGTGGTTCAACGGAAGCGCAAAACAGGAATGAGGATGTTGGTACGGGTGATAACGCCGGGGCTAGCGCCAGCTCTCGTCTTCCCAGACTTCCCGGAGGATAGCGTCCAGCGCCTCGCGATCGGCTTCTTTTTCAAGCCCCTGGAGCTCGACACCCGTCACCGATCCTATTTTCACGTTCACCCGCGATGACGGAAACAGGTAGCGTATTCTGCGGGTCAGTTCGCACTGAAAGGCCTCAACGACGGCATGATCGATCTGCTGATCTTTATCGAGAGTAATGTTCACCCGAACGTTGCCCTCTTTTTTGATTCGTTCCGGAACAGGCGATGCTGAGAACACAACGGTAAATGCGTTGTTCTTGAGTAAATTTCCCCGCGCAATCTCAGCAATCAAATTCAGGGCAATCTCACGATCTCTTTCCTGACACGTTCCTTCCGTCGTCAGTCGCGCAATCAGCTCGACTCGTTCAATCATGACCTGCTCGTTCAACTCTCTGTCCACACAACCTCCACCACGAGATACTGTATAAACATACAGTAGCACGTATTCACAAAAAGAGTGAAGCGAAAAATCAGAACCCTTCACGGTATGTACATGATATGGATGGAGATTAGCGTGCCCTCTGAGCGAAGAGATCCGTTAAAAGCCCAATACGTTCAAGGATTTTCCGCGCCTTTTGCTGGTAAGAACACGGTGCCGGAAATAGCGATCCGTCAGCTGCGCCCCTGCACCATTTATCGTTAAAGCGGCTGATGCCTCCCGCCATCAGATGCAGGGCTTCTGCCCGGCTGATGGCTATCCCGGTGGCGAGCCGTATCTCATCGATCACCTTCTCCGGTACCCCGTTCTGCGGGTCGCTCGCGAAGACGACGGGCGCTGTCGCGCCAGGGCGGATGAATTTGATGCGTTCGGTTAACGCCCGCCTCGCACGTCGGCTGAGGGGTTGAGAAAGATCGGTCTGCGTACAGTTATTGACAGAACTCCGAGAGGATACGGGCGCGTCCTTAAGATCCGCGGCCCGCTTCGGCACAATTTTCCACTGCGTGAGCCGGGTTAAAACTGGGCTGCCCGCGCCAACGGCAGAATCGTACACGCCGCGGATGCGGACCGTTTCCTCGCCGTACTGGTTAAACCCGGCGCGCGGCTCATACAGCGTGCGCACCTGTAAATCATCGCGACGCACAAACGGCCCGCCCTGCGCAGTAACGTAACCCGCCCAGTCCCCGGCGTCGGCAGCCTCCTGGACGGCAGCAAACTCAACGCTCAGACCGCGCGCGGCCTCGGCATCCACCAGACGCCGCAGCTCGCGGTAGACCGTTACCGGCGCGCCGCCGATGAACTGAAACTGGCGAATGTGCCAGCGCCCTGCCCAGGCCGACACGGCGGACGCCGTCTCCTTCAGCAGACCACCGCTTTCGTTATCGGTCTCGCCATCGAGCGCATAGCCGTCGATATTCTTTGAGATGTATTTGGCGATATAGCCGGTAGCGCTGCCTTTCTGCGGATCGATCGCGTCCGCGTGAAAGCGCGCCTGTCTGGCGCTTTCGCTCTGCAGCTCAGCGCCATCCTCCTGCCGGGCGTAATCCCCGATAATCCGGCGAACGCATTCGACGTCTTCCGGCAGCATAAACATCAGCATGTGCCAGTGGGGTGTACCGTCGTGATGGGGTTCCGCAACGCGGATACCAAAGATACGGCGCCCGTCCCGGTGCAGTTTTGCCCGGATACGCGCCCACAGTCGGGTAAAGTAGAGTTGCGTATCCGCCGGGCTGGCCCCGTTCCACTTCGCGTTGGGGAAGCCTGATTTCAGCGTCGCGTGATACTGCGCGGGCGCGGTTAAGGTATAGAACTCGCCCACGTAGCCCAGCGCCTCACAGATATTTTCAAACCCGCGGATGCGGGTCATCAGTTCACAGCGACGTATCGCCGGGTTGGCCGCCGAGCTGTCGTATTTTTCAATCAGGCTGATGCGGTTGCCCTCTTCATCTTCCAGCTCCATGCCCTTGAGAAATTCGCGCGTGCGGCGCTTCTGCTCGCGCCACTCGGTCACGCAGCGTTTGCTCGCATACGCCGTTCTCCGTTTGCTGACGTTGCCGAGGGCAATCTGCAAATGCTCGCGCCAGGCAGCCGCGATCCGACGCAGGCGCCCGCGCCACCACGCCTCGGAAAACATGCGGATCACAGCCGCAGCAACGTCATCTTTGTTGAAAAACGTCTTCGACACCCGCTCCCAGTGCGGAGGCGACACGTTGAACTGTCGGGCGATCAGTCCGGCGCGCTGATACCAGACGTACAGCGTCTGGTATTCACCCATCTCAGCATCGTTAATATTCGCCAGCTCGCCGCGAATAAAGCTGGCGATATCTGCGGCCAGCAGGTCGAGGTCCGCGCGGGACATATCCGGAAGGCGGTTATAGCGGCCCACCAGTTCGACCATCCGCGAGGCGAGGTATTGCAGAAGCTGAGTGTCGAAATGGCCGTCAAACACGGCCCTGGAGACCTCGTCGTGCAGGCCTGTGCAGGAATAGCGATCAGAGACCCGCCTCAGACGGGGCAACATCCTTTTGCAGAAGCGGATCAAAAAGGCGTTAGCCTGCGGGCTGCCCCGATGCTGTTCGAGGGCGTCAACCGTGCGCCAGACCTCGAAGCGTACGCAGTCGGGCTGCTGTGAGAGGGCAATTCTTGCCTGCTGCAGCGCCGCGAAAAGGCGATCGCGGCGCTGCTGTTGGGCGTGGGTGAGATAAGGGCTGGCAATGGCCGACCGTGGGGCATTCCACGGATAAGCAAATGACGTAGCCAACTTATCCTCCCCGGACGTGTTTATTTTTCATCTCCGCGATCTCCTGGCAGGTCACGCACAGGGCTACGCCAGGCACCGCTATTCGGCGCGCCTCCGGTATCGGGGCCTCGCAATCCTCGCAGAGGAAACGCGAAGGCGATGCGGGCCGTCTGCGGGCGCGATTAATGTATCGTTCTCTGTCTTCCTGCTCGCGCGCCTGCGCAAGATCGATAAAATCGGCCATCAGTGCAGCTCCTGGGATTCACGCTCGTAGCGAGCCGCCTCGTGGCACAGCAGTTCGGCAACGTCTTCTCCGCTCATGCCGGTTTTGTAGATATGGCTCGCCAGCGCCTCCAGACGCAGGGAGACCGCGAGGGCTCGCGCGCATCGTTCCTCTGTTTTTGCCTCTGCCAGCAGGCGCTTCAGTTCTTCACTTCCGATCGGATAAGGGCGGTTTTCACTGTTTCGCATCACGCGTTCTCCTTAAATTCAGGCAAAAGGATGCCCGGCGGGTTTACGCCATTAGTTTTTGGGTTGGGTTATATCGGCATGGTCAGCCGTTCAGGAAATAAACTCACGACAGCACGAAAATGATTCATGGCGTTAATCAGCGCCCTTTTCTCCTCTGTGGTTAGCTCACTGAGCTCGCACTCATGACGGGCGACGGGCAATCTCGCCAGGAAAAAGAGGGCGGCCAGCGCCCTGCTGTTCTCCTCAAAACAGGGATCGCGCTTATCGCGCAGCTCAGCCATAAACCGCGCCAGCTCTTTTCCGCTATCGCTCCCGTATCGGGCGCGCAGTTCAGCGATGTGGTTAAGCCCGCTAAGGCGAGCTCCCACGCTAAGTGGAACCCTTGCACGGGCAGCTTCTATCGCCATATCTCCCCACGCGTAAACTCACGCACGCTAGTGCGCTGAAAACGGGCACAGCACGGTTTTTTCCGCCGTTTGATGATTGCGATTTCAGATGCCATGCTGCATGATTCCCATTTTGATAATGTCTGCAATCATTAGCCTCTGTTTGCCAACGCCTGCCGCTGATTGCCCGAATTTGTAATGATACTAATACCCAAATGAGTATTAGTAAACACCCAAAGGAATATATTTTGATTTTAGATTCTCAAGTGAATAATGAAGAGTTACTCGATAGAATCTGTCAGGTATATGGTTTCACGCAGAAAATCCAGCTGGCCCGGCACTTTAATATCGCCGCCAGCTCGCTTCAGAACCGCTACGCGCGCGGTACCGTCTCTTACGACTTTGCGGTTCAGTGCGCGCTGGACACCGGCGCCAGCCTTCGCTGGCTGATGACCGGACAAGGTGCACAGTTTGAAGGTCACCCCGCACCGGGCGATCCGGTTTCGGTTTCCACATTCACACTGAGTGATGGAAAGCTGGAAGAAAATACCACTTTGAGTATTGACTCTGGTTTCTTTAGCAAACCGCTGGCTCGCGGCATCGCCGTTCGGGCGGAGGGAAAGCTGCACTTTATTGAAAAAGAAGCATCGTTAACCGACGGCCTGTGGCTGGTTGAGATTGAAGGCACTGCCAGCATCCGCGACCTCACGCTGCTGCCGGGTAAAAAACTCCACGTGGCGGGCGGCAAGGTTCCGTTTGAATGCGGTATCGACGAGATAAAAACGGTGGGTCGCGTAGTGGGGATTTACAGCGAGGTTAATTGAGGGTGGGTCGGATGCATTCGCCACCAAAGGTGGGGCGCTCGCTTTCGGGTAGGACACGGAAAAACCCGAGGCAGGGGAAAAAGAGGATCGACGCACATTAACAGGGCTGGTGAAGGTGTGGCATGTCGCTCTATCGGGTTTACCCCATAATGAGAGCACCACACATCAACTCATTAAAGAAATCCCCCATCGCGCCGATCATCATCCGTGTGTATTATTTCCTGTAGCTTTTACAACAACTAACCTTAACTCAAATACTTAAGCGCCAAAGCGAAAGGCATCATGAGCACACCGATCAAACGGCTAGAAATCATTAAAAATGCCATTGAACTGGAAGATGACGACATCATCCAGAGCCAGCTGACACGCCTGAAAAATGAAGCGTTTGACGATGAGCTACAGGCAATCGTCGTGGCGCTTGAGGAGAAGAACTACACCGCTGCGATGGCGGCAATTACCGCCTGGCTGCAGGGCCAGCGCGCCGTAACCCAGTGGCGAGATCCGCAGGTGGCCGCCAGCAAGCTGGAGCTGAAGGCGCTGGAAGAGCGTCTGCGCGATCTGATTGACCGCCGCAACGCCCGGGTGCAGCAGCTTGATGAGTTCAACGATCTCTATTTCTCTCGACTCGGACCGCTGATGCAGCAGATCCTCGCCCTGCGTAAAACGCTGGCCGAGCTCAATCTGCGCCGTCAGCAGGCGGAAGCGCGTCGTCGCGAGGAAGATTACCGTCGCTGCCAGCGCTATATGGCGCAGGCGGTAGAGGTGCTGGCGACGCTCACCCAACGCTGGCGCGATCTCCCGGCCGACTCCGTGCAGGCCGCTGAGGCGCGTAAGCATCTGGAACAGCAAAGCAATCTGATTGCCAACCTGCTGGCCGAAGCGCTGGAGCTGGAGAGCGGCTTAACGCGCGAAGAGGAGCCTGCGCGTCAGGCGCGCGACGACGCTAACGAAGAGTACGAGAAATATCGCGAGCAGCATCACGATGCCGAAGTGCGGCTGCGCAAGGGCAAGGATCTTTCGGAAGAGGATCGGAACGAGCTCAAGCGCCTCTGGCGGCAGGCGAGCAAGCTCTGCCATCCGGATCTGGTGGCGGACGACCTGAAAGAGGAAGCTAACGCGATGATGGTCCAGCTCAACCAGGCGAAGCAGCGTGGCGACGTTAAAACCATTCGCTCACTGGTGGCCCGGCTGCAGCAGGGCTTTGAGCCATTGATGGCAAGCGACAGGCTGAACGATCTGGAACGTATCCGCAAAAAAATGGCGCAGGTTCGCGAGCAAATCGACATTTTAGTGAACGAGCTGGCGGAGCTGGAGAAAGAGGAATCCTGGCTTCTGGTCTCGTCGCTGAACAATATGGAAGCTTACTTCGCTCAGCAGGAGAAAGCGCTGCACGAGGTCCGCGCCTCGCTCGAACATCAGGTGAGCGAAGCGCAGCTGGATTCCGCCGCCTGATTATCTGGCGTGCCAGTATGCGCTGGCACGCACCAGCTGCTGGTCAATAGCGTCGGTTTCAAACTGACGGCTCAGCGTCTTCACCACCTTCCCTTCCCCGGTCAGCCAGATGAAGTAATCTTCCTCTGGAACGGTCAGCGCCGCCAGATGGTCCGCTACCGCCTGCTCGCTGTGGCCCACCACCCAGGTGAAGTTGAATTCACTCAGGTGCGCCAGATACGCCTTATAAGAATCGTCCCCGACCGTCACAACCGCATGAATTTCCGGGCGAACCGGCAGTTTAGCAATGCTCTCCAGGCGTCGACGCAGCGCGGGCATGCCGGACTCGTCGCACACGTACAGCTGCCAGGCGTAATCCTCCGGCACCACCAGCGAACCGCGCGGGCCGCCGATGGTCAGCCTGTCTCCCGCTTTCGCCTCGACCGCCCAGCGGCTGGCAATGCCGCCGTCGTGAATGAAGAAATCGAGTACCAGCTCATGGTTTGCCTCGTCGTACAGCGGCGTATAGTCGCGCGTCTGAGGACGTACGCCGTCACCCCAGTCGATGCCTTCATCGGTGACCACCGGCGGTACAAATACCGTCCCAGGAGCCGGGAAAAAGACTTTTGTATGGTCGTCGAAACCGCGGGAACTAAAGCCCTCCAGCTGCTCGCCGCCTAAAACAATGCGCTGGAAACCCGCGCTGGCGCGCTCAACGCGGAGCACCGTCAGCTCGCGAAAGCGCAGGTCATTACGAACACGCTGTGGGTAACGGGTAGATGCCATTTTTAGCCCCTTATCTGGTGAATACGATATATCTAAATCAATTTTCAAATGATAATGATTACTAATAAGTAAAAATGCAAGATCTTTTAGATTGCATCTGAATATATCTTAGATATAGTTTAGATATATCAAATTGAGAGAACTACTATGCGACACGAACACGACAGCGGCGGGCGCCGACCGCGCTTTTTCGGCCACGGCGATCTGCGGCTGGTGATTCTGGATATCCTGACCCGCAGCGCGAGCCACGGCTACGAGCTGATCAAAGAGATCGAGAATCTGACCCAGGGGAACTACACCCCGAGCCCAGGAGTGATCTACCCGACCCTGGATTATCTTCAGGATCAGACCTTTATCACCATTACGGAAGAAGAGAACGGTCGTAAGACGATTACGATTACCGCTGAGGGACAACGCTGGCTGGACGAAAACCGGGAGCAGCTGGAACAGATCCAGGTGCGTATCAAAGCGCGTTCCGTCGGTTTTCAGCTCCGCAAAAACCCGCAGATGAAGCGGGCGCTGGATAACTTCAAAGCGGTGTTAGACCTGAAGGTGAATCAGGGAGAGCTCAGCGACGCGCAGCTCAAGCAGATTATCGGCGTTATTGACCGCGCGGCGCTCGAGATCTCCCAGCTGGACTAAGCCGGAGCGTGCTCGCTCACGCGGAAGACGCGTACCAGCTCCTTCAGGTGCATCGCCTGTTCGTTAAGCGATGCTGCCGCCGCCACAGACTCCTCCACCAGCGCGGAGTTCTGCTGGGTGGTGGCGTCAATCAGGCCAATCGCGCTGTTAATCTGCGAGATACCTTCCGTCTGCTCGTGGCTGGCCTGGCGGATTTCGCGCAGGATCACGTCCATCTCTTCCACGTTGCCGACCATCCCGTTGATCAGCGCACTCGCTTTTTCAACCAGGTTCATCCCGTCCTGGGTCTGGCTGGTAGAGCTCTCAATCAGCTCGCGGATTTCGCTGGCAGATGACGCGCTCTTCTGGGCAAGCTGGCGAACTTCACCCGCCACCACCGCAAAGCCGCGACCGTGCTCGCCGGCGCGCGCCGCTTCCACCGCCGCGTTCAACGCCAGAATATTGGTCTGGAAAGCAATAGCGTCGATCAGGTCGATAATGTCGGACATTCGGTTCGATGTTTCGTTAATCAGGCGCATTTTGCTGGTCACCTGCTTCATCATCTCGCCGTTGTTTTTGACCACCGTGGCGGCATCCGCCGAGAGGTTGGTCGCTTCCCCGGTATGCGAGGCGGTATTTTTCACCGTCGCGGTGATCTGCTCCATCGAGGCGGCGGTCTGTTCTACAGAACTTGCCTGCTCTTCCGTGCGCGCGGCCAGATCCTGGTTCCCGGCGACAATCTGCGCGGCTGCGCTGGAGATATTCTCCGAGCCGGTTTGCACCTGCTGCACGATGTCCAGCAGTCGCGTTTTCATCTCCATCAGCGCATGCAGCAGCAGACCCGTTTCGTCTTTACCATGTGGCGTGATGCTGCCCGTCAGATCGCCCTCAGAAATGGCTTTTGCAAAATGCACCGCCTCGCCGAGCGGACGAGTGATAGCGCGCACGATAAACCAGCCAATCAGGCTGCCTGCCGCAACGCTAAAAAGCGTGAGCAGGATCAGCAGCAGGCGGTTAGACCTGAAATCCCCTTCCACCTGCGCGCCGGCACTCTGCATCTCGCTGTTTTGAATGGTAATCAGCTCCTTCACCTTCGCTTTATAAGCCTGCTGCACGGCGAGGGTGGTGGTCATCATCTCCTGAATAGCGCCCGCACGATTGTTGTTCTGCACCGCCTGCAGAATGCGGTAGCGCGAGTCCAGATACTGCTGGCGCACGCTGCGGATCTCCGCCAGAACCTGCTGAGACTTTTGATCCTGCAACGCGTTGTTCAGCTCGCCCAGGATCACCGTGATGTGCTCGCTGATCTCTTTCAGGCGCTGCTGAGATTGCCCCGTATAGGTGCCCTGCTCGTCCAGCAGCATCAGCTGTTGAGTGCTAATAAATTCCTGGAAATTATCGATTAACTGGTTCGCTTTTACCGTGGTCGGATAATCGCTGGTAATAATCGATTGCATCCCGTTATTAGCCCGGTTCAGGCTCAGCAGAGACAGGCTCGCGCTGATGGCCATCAGGACAATAAAGAACCCAAACGCCAGAAATAATTTCGTGCCGATCTTTACGTCATGTAAGAACATATTTTCTCCATCGATGTGATTATTTCTCAGACGATCGCTGTTATCGGTAACGATTTCGCTAACTTTATGAGTTTGATCGTTTTTTTATTTCATAACCCCCGCAATGCATAGGTGTAGGCTATTAATATGGCCTCATCGATCGTTACCAGACCGTCAAACGGGGTATTTTCGAAATAGCATTCTGAAGAACTGACTTAGGCAGGAATAAATAACTGAGGCACTTTCTTTAGTTATTTAATATTAAATTAACAATAAACCACATTAATAGTCACAATCAGAAAAATAAAACGCCGCTTATTCCTTACGAAATAAACGGCTTTTTTGGAACATTACTGACTTAGTGGAGCACAGTCACCGCATCCTTGAGGCGTCCGGCGCGGTGCTTCACCATTGCAGAAATGTGGGCGCTCTCCTCGACCAGGTCGGCGTTTTTCTGCGTGATGCTGTCGAGTTCGGCCACCGCGCGGGTCAACTCTGACAGCCCGGTGGCCTGCTCGGAGGTCGCGTGGCTGATCTGGGCGATAAGCTGCGTCACGTTTTTCACCTGCACCACGATATCATCCATCGTGCGGCCTGCGGCGTGAACCTGCTCAGAGCCGGACTGCACCTTGCTGGCGCTGGCATCAATCAGTTTACGAATATCATTGGCGGCACTGGCGCTGCGGCTGGCGAGATGGCGCACTTCGCCCGCGACCACGGCAAAACCTTTTCCCTGCTCTCCTGCCCTTGCCGCTTCAACCGCCGCGTTCAGCGCCAGAATGTTGGTCTGGAAAGCGATATCGTTAATCAGGGAGGTAATCGAGCCAATCCGCTGCGTGCTGTCGGCAATGTCATCCATGGTTTTGACCACGGTCTGCATCGCGTTGCCCCCTTTCGTGGCCGCGCTGCTCGCGGCCACGGAGAGTTTATCCACCTCGGCGGCAGTTTCAGAGTTACTCTGAACGGAAGCGGCCATCTGGTTCATTGTTGCAACGGTCTGCTGCACGTTCGCCACGGTCTGACGCGTGCGATCGTTCAGATCTTCATTTCCCTGTGCCAGCCTGTCGCTGCCGTCACGGACGCTCACCACCTGGCTCGAGACGTCATTGATTAACCAGCGGCACATCAGGCCCAGCTGCCCGACCGCGCGCAGCGTCAGCCCCAGCTCGTCGCTGCGGTTCAGATGCTGCACGCTGTTGCGCTCACCGGTTGCGACCTTCAGCGCCTGTTGCGCCACATTCTCTACCGGGCGGACAATCTGTTGCTCAAACAGCAGCGTTCCCAGCAGCATCACCACCGCGGCAGCAACGAGCGGCATCCACCCGGCGGAAGTCGCGATCAGCGTGGCGGCGAGAACGGCAAAAAGCGCCGCCATCACGCTGCGCACGCGCCAGCGCAGCGGCATTGCCGGCAGTTTACCCAGCCAGCCTTTTCCAACCACCAGCCCCTTGTGCACACGTTTCTTACAGCTCCCGTCGTTCAGCGCCCGGTAGAGCGGCTCCACGGCCGCAATCTCTTCGGCTGTGGCTTTGGTGCGAATGGACATATAGCCCGTCACCTGCCCGCGGCGCACCATCGGCACCGCATTCGCACGCACCCAGTAGTGGTCGCCGTTTTTGCGCCTGTTTTTGACAATTCCGCTCCACGGCTCGCCCTGCTGCAGCGTGTACCACATATCGGCAAACGCGGCTTTTGGCATGTCGGGGTGGCGCACCATATTGTGCGGCTGGCCCGTCAGCTCATCGAGCTGGTAGCCGCTCACCTGCACAAAGGTGTCGTTGGCGTGTGTGATGTAGCTGTGGACGTCTGTGGTAGACATTAAGGTGGTGTCATCGTCCAGAGGATATTCATTCTGGGTGACATAGGTTGGAGAGGACATCGTGGGCATCCCTTGCAGGTTATTTGAATGTTAATTTTGTGGGTCAATGTTTTTTCGGCGGTAAACAATTTATCTTTAGTTGTTAAACTTGATGAAGATCGCAGATTTGACTTAAACCATACTTTTTGTACGATTTTATAATTCATTGATTTCAAATACTTTCGCAAAGAAATTACCTATAAAGCATGACCAGTTAATGCCCACTTAAGTTGCAGCCAATGCACTTCTTTAGTGCAGATGCGCTTTTCCGCCCTCATTTATCCTTTCTGTCCTGTACCGCTAAATCCCGTTTCGGTTGCTCCGGCATGATTAAATATTGTGCAACATTATTTTAACCTGGCGTTTATCCCGATTTTCGTTAAGTCATCTGAAGTGGCGTAATCCCTGCAATACTTAAACCAGTATCATGTGATACGCGATCCCCGGGAGCACATTTTGAACAGGTTACCTTCCAGCGCCTCGGCTCTTGCCTGTACCGCGCACGCACTGAATCTCATTGAGAAGCGAACGCTCGATCATGAGGAAATGAAACAACTTAACCGAGAGGTCATCGATTACTTTAAAGAGCACGTCAATCCAGGTTTTCTGGAGTATCGCAAATCTGTTACCGCCGGCGGGGATTACGGAGCCGTAGAGTGGCAAGCGGGGAGTCTTAACACGCTTGTCGACACCCAGGGACAGGAGTTTATCGATTGCCTGGGTGGTTTTGGTATCTTCAACGTGGGGCACCGTAATCCAGTTGTGGTTTCCGCCGTACAGAATCAACTTGCGAAACAACCTCTCCATAGCCAGGAACTGCTCGACCCGCTTCGCGCTATGCTCGCGAAAACGCTGGCGGCCTTAACGCCCGGCAAACTGAAGTACAGCTTCTTTAGCAACAGCGGCACGGAATCGGTCGAAGCGGCGATTAAACTCGCCAAAGCGTACCAGTCGCCGCGCGGGAAATTCACCTTTATCGCCACCAGCGGCGCGTTCCACGGTAAATCCCTGGGCGCACTGTCTGCTACCGCCAAATCCACCTTCCGCAAACCGTTTATGCCGCTGCTGCCGGGCTTCCGCCACGTGCCGTTTGGCGACATTAACGCCATGCGCACCGTGCTGAGTGAATGCCGTAAAACCGGTGATGACGTGGCGGCGGTGATCCTGGAGCCGATTCAGGGCGAAGGCGGCGTTATCCTCCCTCCGCAGGGCTATCTGCCCGCCGTGCGTCAGCTGTGCGATGAGTTTGGCGCGCTGCTGATCCTCGACGAAGTCCAGACCGGGATGGGGCGCACCGGCAAGATGTTTGCCTGCGAGCACGAAAACGTGCAGCCGGACATCCTGTGCCTGGCTAAGGCGCTCGGCGGCGGCGTGATGCCGATTGGTGCGACGGTTGCGACTGAAGAGGTCTTCTCGGTGCTGTTCGATAATCCGTTCCTGCATACCACCACCTTTGGCGGTAACCCGCTGGCCTGCGCGGCCGCGCTGGCAACCATCAACGTGCTGCTGGAGCAAAACCTGCCCGCGCAGGCGGAGCAGAAAGGCGACATGCTGCTGGACGGCTTCCGTCAGCTAGGCCGGGAGTATCCGGACCTGGTGCAGGACGCGCGTGGCAAAGGGATGCTGATGGCGATTGAGTTTGTCGATAACGAAACCGGCTATAGCTTCGCGAGCGAGATGTTCCGCCAGCGGGTGCTGGTCGCCGGAACGCTCAACAACTCGAAAACCATCCGCATCGAACCGCCGCTGACGCTGACGATTGAGCAGTGCGAGCAGGTGCTGAAAGCGGCGCGTAAAGCGCTGGCAGCGCTGCGAATAAGTGTGGAAGAGGCGTAATCAACGCCGGGTGGCGCTACGCTTACCCGGCCTACAAAATACTGCATGCAGGCCCGGTAAGCGTAGCGCCACCGGGCTGCTTTTTATCGGTGAAATTCCGCCACCGTCATGGTGAAGCGAAGCACGGTATCGCCTTCGTTCGCATATCCGTGCGCCGCTTCCGTTTTCGCCACCGCCGATGCGCCAGCGTTAACCTGGGTCACCGTCTCATCCACCGTCAACGTTAAAACGCCTTCGTTCACGTGCAGCAGCTCAAAGGTTCCCGCCGGGTGCCCCGGAGAGGTAAAGCGCTCTCCCGGCTGCATCTCCCACTGCCATAGCTCAATCATATCCGGGCCTGCGGTTCCCGCCAGCAGTCTGGCGCGTCCACCCTGTGCGCCCTGCCACAGCACCGGAATCGCGGCCTCTTCGATAACGTGCACCAGCGGCTCGCTGGATACGTTGACGATATCCGCTACGGAGATGCCGAGCGCGGCGGCCAGCTTGCACAAGATGGCGATACTGGGGTTGGCTGCGCCCTTTTCGATCTCCACCAGCATGCCTTTGCTAACGCCTGCCCGGCGGGACAGCTCGTCCAGAGACAGCTTTTTCTCTTTGCGCCAGTTGCGTATGCGGTTTGCCACGGCCAGGCTTACCTGGGCAACATTGGCACCCTGCGAAGTCATTATATTGACTTTATCAGTCATTGGTCACTACCATGGTATAAAACAGTCAATACAGGATTATTTATGTCTCTCGTTACGCCGTCAATAGATTCGCATCTTGCCGGGATTGCCCCGGGATTTCGGGCGCTGAGCATTCTGGTTGAAGCTGCGCCGATAACCCACCCCGAGGTTGCGCCCGCCGCGTTGGCGCAGGCCTGCCAGCAGATGTTGAATGATGATGTGCCATGGGCTGATGCACACCTTTCAGACTGGGATGAGGTGTTTAAAGCCTTCGGCGCGAAACCGAAACGCACGCCCTGCTCGGCATCTGCCCTGCGCAAGCGGGTACTGAAAGACGGTTCGCTGCCGTCGCTGGATCCGGTCGTAGATATCTATAACGCGGTGAGTATTCGCTATGCCATTCCGGTGGGCGGGGAAAATCTCGCGGCGTATTCGGGTGCGCCGCGTCTGACGCTGGCCGACGGCAGCGAGCCGTTTGATACCTTCAAAGAGGGACAACCAGTGATGGAACATCCGGAACCGGGCGAGGTTATCTGGCGCGACGATCTCGGCGTCACCTGCCGCCGCTGGAACTGGCGACAGGGGGTACGTACCCGTCTGGACAGGCAGGCACAATCCATGTGGTTTATTCTTGAAAGCCTGCCGTCGATGCCCCTTGCGGCACTGGAAGAGGCAGGAGAAGAACTGGTCAACAACCTGCAGCGGCTGATGCCGGGTGCCACGGCTCGGGTTCAGATGCTGGAGCTGGCCTGAAAAATGCCGGATGGCGCTAGCGCTTACCCGGCCTACAAAACCTTTATAACGCCTGTTACTCCGGCAACAGCCCCACAAAACTGCGTTTCTTGCGCGGCTCCGACATCAGCTCTTCGAGCTTATCCACGCACGCCAGATAGTGCGGGGTTTGCTTGTGCGCCAGCACCGCCTCTTCGTCTTTATAGGCTTCGTAGATAAAGAACCGGGTCTTCACCCTCGGGTCCTGCAATACGTCAAAACGCAGGTTTCCCGACTCCTGGATTGCCCCCTCGTGGTTAGCGCGAAACACCTCCAGAAACTCGTCTACCCGCTCGGGCTTAATGTTGATCTCCACCAGCGTCACGTTCATTTTGCTTCTCCCTGTTTCTCATCCTGCCAGAACTGGAACGCATCGCGGGCGTTCCAGTTCTCGTGAACCACTTTTTTCACCGCCTTCAGCATGGCGAGCGGCGCGCTGGACTGGAAGATGTTGCGTCCCATATCCACGCCCGACGCCCCCTGATCGATAGCCCGCCAGCACATCTCCAGCGCCTCGTGCTCCGGCAGCTTTTTGCCCCCGGCGATCACAATCGGCACCGGGCAGCTGGCGGTCACTTTTTCAAAGCCCTCGTCCACGTAGTAGGTTTTGACGAACTGCGCCCCCATTTCGGCGGCGATGCGGCTGGCCAGCGAGAAATAGCGCGCGTCGCGCGCCATCTCTTTCCCCACGCCCGTCACCGCCAGCGTCGGCATACCGTAGCGCGCGCCCGCATCGACAAGCTTGATGATGTTGTTGATCGACTGATGCTCAAACTCGCTGCCGATATACACCTGCGCCGCCACCGCGCAGACGTTCAGGCGCAGCGCGTCCTCCATCGCCACCGCCACGCACTCGTTGGACAGTTCGCCCAGAATCGAGTTACCGCCGGAGGCGCGCAGCACCACCGGTTTGTTCGTGGCGGCTGGCACCTGACTCCTGAGGATGCCGCGGGTGCACATCAGCACGTCGGTTTCGCCAAACAGCGGCGCGATGGAGAGGTCGATACGCTCAAGCCCGGTGGTCGGCCCCTGAAAGTAGCCGTGGTCAAAGGCCAGCATCACCGTGCGGTTGCTCTGCGGGTTGAAGATGCGCGCAAGCCTGGACTGCATGCCCCAGTCCAGCGAGCCGCAGCCCTTCAGGGTGTACGGCACATTCTGCTGCGCCGTGCCGATGCCAAAATCCTTGCCGTCTTTGATGTCGTCTAAATCAGCCATTTGCTCCCCCGTCAGAAATCGTATTTGCTGATGTTCTCTTTGGTGAACACCACGCGCTCCGGCAGCAGCACGATGCCGTTGCCCTTCGCCTCATACTGGTAGCCCTGCACGCTGTTCGGCTCGACCTTCAGCGCGCCGATATTTTTTACGTCCACGCTGTCGCCGACGTTAAGATCGCCTTTTTTCAGCAGGCGATCGGCGACGTTGACCGCAATTTTGCCCTGTTGTACTACATCCCACAGGCCGAAGGCTTTCACCGTGCCGCGCTCAACGTACGGGCGCATCACGTTCGGCGTGCTGAAGCCGACAATCGCCACCCCTTCCCGCTTCAGGTTTTCCGCCGCCTGCGCCGCCGCTGGAAGCGCGTTGGCGTCCGGGGCGATAATCGCATCCAGATCCGGATACGCTTTTAAGATCCCTTCGGCGGTTTGCAGGGATTTGGTGGCGTCGTTATAGCCAAACTGGGTCGTCACGACCTGCCACTGGGGGTGATCTTTCTCGATTTTGGCCTTCGCCTCTTTCACCCACTGGTTCTGGTCGGTGACGGTCGGGCTTGAGTAGAAGAACGCCACTTTAGCGTTCGGTTTGGTGACCTGTTTGCCCGCCATCTCCACCAGCAGGCCGCCCAGCTGCTCCGGCGTCCCCTGGTTGATGTAGATGCTGCGGCACTCCGGTTTGGTGTCGGAATCCCAGGTCAGGACCTTGACGCCGCGCTGCATCGCGCGCTTGAGCGCCGGGCAGAGGCCGTCCGGCGACACGGCGGAGACGATAATGGCGTTATAGCCCTGGTTAACGAAGTTATTGATGAGCTGCACCTGCCCGGAGACGCTCGGCTCGGTTGGGCCGTCGTAGGTCACGTCCACGCCGAGATCTTTCCCCGCCTCTTTCGCGCCGTTGCCGCCGCTGGTGAAGAACCCGACGCCCACCAGCTTCGGGATAAAGGCGATGCGGTCCGCCGCCTGCGCCGAGGCGAAGCTGAGGGCCATTGCCAGGACTATCAGTTTTGTTTTCATCTTACGCTCCGGATAGTTTTCTAAAGAGAGAACGCACCCACTCGCGGTGCAGACTCAGCGAACGTCCCATCACCACCACAACCAGCAGCGCCCCTGACAGCGCGCTCGACACCTGGTTAGGGATGCCGACCATCTGTAAACCCTGCTGCAGATACCCCACCAGCAGCGCCGCCAGCGCCGTACCGACAACCGAACCTGACCCGCCGTAGATATTGGCCCCGCCGAGCACGGCGGCGGTGAGCGCAGGCATCAGCAAATCGCGCCCCAGATCCGAACGCGCGGAGCCGAAATAGGAGACCATCACCAGCGCGGCAATCGCCGAGGCCACGCCCACCAGCCCGTACAGCGCGTAGGGCATGCCGTTCACCGACAGCGCCGCATAGCGCGCCGCGCGCGGGTTTTGCCCGATCAAAAACAGGTGACGACCAAAGCGCCCGCGGTGGGTAATCAGCCAGAAGAAAACCGTAATCACCGCGAACAGCACCAGCGGGATCGGCAGGCCCAGCACCGTGAGGTTAGCGAACGCCGTGAAGCCGTCCGGGAAGCCGCCGATGCCCTCGTAGCCCGTCGCGCCCGCCATGCCGGAGAGCAGCAGCGCGCCGCCGCCGTAGAGGTAAAGCGTGCCGAGGGTGATGACTAAAGGACTAATGCCGGTGTAGTGGATCAGCGCCGCATTCAGCAGTCCGCACAGCAGGCCGAGCAGCAGCGTCAATGGAATAGCGACCGCCATCGGCCACCCGGACTGCATCATCACGCCCAGCGCGATGGCGCACAGGCCGATAGTTGAGCCGAGGGAGATGTCGATCCCGCCGCTGATGATGACCAGCGTGAGCGGCAGCGCCACGATGCCGATGCAGATGAAGTCGCTGGTGCTGAACAGCAGCATGTTGACGTCGAGCATGCGCGGGTTGATGGCGCCAAAGAGAAGGATCTCCAGCACCAGTAAAATCAGCAGCGCGCTTTCCCAGTTAAGCCTCATTTACGCCACCTCTTTTTTGCGTTTGGGAAACGGGGTGACGTGCTTTCCCCCTTTGTTACCCGGCTGGAAGCGGCCGTACTTCAGCGCCCGCTGATGGCGCGCCAGCGCCTGGCGCAGACGCCCGTCGAGCACCAGCACGCCCAGCAGCACCAGCCCGGCGATAAAGTCGTTCCACCACGCCGGGAGCCTGAACAGCACCAGCACGGTGTCGATTTGGGTCAGGAAGAAGGCGCCGAGCAGCGCGCCAATCAGCGTGCCCGTGCCGCCCAGCAGCGAAATACCGCCGAGCACGCAGGCGGCGATGGCCTTCATCTCCAGCCCGCTGCCGGTCTGGTTGGGCACAAAGCCAATCTGCGCGGCAAAGACGATCCCGGCGCAGGCCGCCAGCATGCCGTTGAGGGTAAAGGCGATCATGCGGGTGCGGTTCACCGCCACGCCCAGCTGGCGCGCGGCGGCGAGGTTATCCCCCACCGCGTAGAAATCACGCCCGAACGCGGTGCGCGACAGCGTCCATGCGCCTGTGGCCGCGACGATCAACACCAGCATGCCGAGCGGCGAAATGCCGACGGCGGCAGGCTCAGAAAGGGATTTCAGCCCCGGCGGCAGCCCCTCAATCCACTTTCCGCCCGTCCAGAGCAGCATCGCCCCGCGGTACAGCCCCAGCGTGCCGAGGGTGGCGACAATCGCCGGGATGCGCAGCCCCACCACCAGGAACCCGTTGAACGCCCCGGCCAGCGCGCCAATAGACAGCGCGAAGAGAATGGAAACGGGCAGGCTGTAGCCGCTGTTCAGCGCCACGCCGACGGCAATGGCGGACAGCCCGACGGTTGAGCCAACGGACACGTCGATATTGCGGGTCAGCATCACCAGCGCGGCACCGATGGCCAGCAGGATCAGGATCTGCGAGCTGGCGAAAATCATCCCCAGCGTCTGTAAACTCAGGTAGGACGGATTCAGCGCCACCAGCACGGCGAATAGCGCCAGAATGGCGAGGAACGCGCTCAGCTCGCGGTTTTTCAGCAAGGTCTTCATGACTGCCCTCCGAATGCCAGCGCCATCATCCTGTCGAGGCTGACGGCGTGGCGCGGCAGCTCGCCGCTGAGCACGCCCTGATGCATCACCAGCACGCGGTCCGCAAGGCCCGGGAACTCGTCAAGATCGCTTGAGATCATCAGCACCGCCACGTTCTGCGCCGCCACGCTTTTTATCAGCTGGTAGATGTCGGCGCGCGCCGAGACGTCCACCCCGCGCGTCGGTTCATCGACGATCAGCAGTAAAGGGTTGGCCTCCAGACAGCGCGCCAGCAGCACCTTCTGCTGGTTGCCGCCGGAGAGCGTCCGCACGGTTTGATCCGCATGATTGAGCTTGATCCCCAGCGCCCGGTGATAGCGCTCCACCACCGCCGACTCCCGCTTGCGCTGCTGCCAAATCGATGGCTCGTTCAGCGCCACGGTGTTCCAGCGGATCGGCGCGTCGAGGAACAGGCCGGACACCTGCCTGTCTTCCGGCAGGTAGACCAGCCCTTTTTCCAGGCGTGAACTTACCGGCTCGGCGGTAAAGTCCTGATTCTCCAGCCAGACGCGTCCGCCGCGTACCGGCCGCAGGCCGTAGAGCGTTTCCGCAAACTCGGTGCGCCCGGATCCCACCAGCCCGGCCAGGCCGACGATCTCTCCGGCGTAGATCTCAAGGCTGAGATCGATAAACCCTTCCCCGGTGAGATCCTCTACCCGCAGCACCGGGAAATCCTGCGCCTGGGTGCGGCGGTTGCCCGGCAGCGCCAGCCACAGCTTTTGCGTATCGCTGAGGGATTTCTCCCGGCTTACCGGCGTCATGGCGGCGATCAGGGCGCTGTCGTCAAACTGCGCGGTTTCACCGCTCAGCACCACCGCGCCGTCGCGCATCACCGAGACGTGGCTTGCCAGCTGGCGAATCTCCGGCAGCTTGTGCGAGATAAAGACAATCCCGACGCCGAGTGCCTGCAGGGCGCGGATCTGGCGGAAAAGCCGCTCGGTTTCGCCCGGCGTGAGGGAGGCCGTGGGTTCGTCGAGGATCAGAATCCTGGCGTTGCGCATCAGACCGCGCAGGATCTCCACCATCTGCTGGTCCGCCACTTCCAGGGTGCTGGCAGTGGCGTCGAGGTTAAGCTGGCACTGGAGCTGCTGGAGCTTCTCCGCCAGGCGCTTTTCCCGATCGCGCTCGCGCGGCAGGCGGAACAGGATGTTTTCCCGCACCGTCAGGTTGGGGAACAGCAGCGGCTCCTGCGGCACCAGATAAATGCCTAACCCGTGCGCCTGAGCGGGCGTGAGCCGCGCATATGACTGCCCCTCGACAGAAAGTTCACCGCCGTCCGGCGTTTCGACCCCGGCGATGATCTTCATCAGCGTCGATTTTCCCGCGCCGTTTCCGCCCATCAGGGCGTGCACCTGGCCCGCAAGCAGCGTGAAATCTATGCCTTTTAGAACCGGCACGCCTGAGAACTGCTTGCTGATATTCCGCGCGTCGAGAAGTGGTGTCATCATCGCTCCGCTATTGAACAAATGATTTTTAGATTTAATAATGTTCAAAAGCGTAGACGGTGAACTATATTTACAACCGTGCAGGGATCACAGTTTTATCGATTGAGATACAGATAATCCAGAAACGATCTAAAAGATCCGTTTTGTCGCGTGGCTCACACTTTCCCTTCGCGTCATCACGAACATATGATCTAAATTTTTATAAGAGTTCAACTATGAGCGATAAACGCACTGCGGAAGAAGGACGGTTTGCCGGGCTGGCACTGGCGGAAGAGGAGCTGGTGGCGCGCGTGGCCTGGTGCTACTACCACGACGGATTAACCCAGAACGACATCGGCGAGCGACTCGGGCTGCCGCGCCTGAAGATCTCCCGCCTGCTGGAAAAAGGCCGTCAGTCCGGGGTGATCCGCGTGCAGATCAACTCCCGCTACGAGGGCTGCCTGGCGCTGGAGACCGAGCTACAGCAGCGCTTTGGCCTAAAGCTGGTGCGCGTGATGCCCGCGTTAAATACGCCGCCGATGAACGTGCGGCTCGGCATTGGCGCGGCGCAGTCGCTGATGGGCGTGCTGGAACTCGGCCAGCTGCTGGCGGTGGGATTTGGTGAAACCACCATGAGCAGCCTGCAGCACCTGAGCGGCTTTATCAGCTCGCAGCAGATCCGCCTGGTGACGCTCTCCGGCGGCGTCGGGCCGTACATGACCGGTATTGGCCAGCTGGACGCGGCCTGCAGCGTCAGCATGATCCCCGCCCCGCTTCGCGTGTCATCCGCAGAGGTGGCCGGGATCTTAAAACGCGAGACCAGCGTGCGGGACGTGATCCTCGCCGCGACCGCCGCCGACGTGGCGGTGGTCGGCATTGGTTCAGTGAACCAGCGCCGTGACGCCACGATACTGCGCTCCGGCTATATCAGCGAAGGTGAACAGCTGATGTATGCCCGCAAGGGCGCGGTCGGCGACATTCTCGGTTATTTCCTCAATGCCGAAGGGGAATGCGTCGAGGAGCTGGAGATCCACAAAGAACTGCTGGGCGTCACGCTCGATGAACTGGCGCAGCTGCCCACCATCGTTGGCGTGGCCGGAGGAGAAGAGAAAGCCGATGCGATTTATGCCGCACTGAAGGGTCGCCGTATCAATGGCCTGGTGACGGAGGAGACGACAGCCCGCGCGGTGCTGGCTCTGGCCGACTAAGAGCCGCCCTGCGCTAACAACGAGGCAAGCTCATGAGTTACCTTTTAGCGTTAGATGCAGGGACAGGCAGCGTTCGCGCCGTGATTTTCGATTTACAGGGCAACCAGATTGCCGTCGGTCAGGCCGAGTGGAAGCACCTGAGCGTGGAGAACGTGCCGGGATCGATGGAGTTCGATCTGGAGACCAACTGGCAGCTGGCCTGCCGGTGTATTTATCAGGCGCTGGAGCGCGCGCGCCTGAGCGCGGCGGATATTCAGTCCGTCGCCTGCTGCTCCATGCGCGAAGGGATCGTGCTGTACGACCGCGACGGCGAGGCCATCTGGGCCTGCGCCAACGTCGACGCCCGCGCCAGCCGCGAGGTGTCCGAACTCAAAGAGATCCACGACGATCGTTTTGAATCCGAGGTGTATGAGGTTTCCGGCCAGACGCTGGCGCTGAGCGCCATGCCGCGCCTGCTGTGGCTGGCGCACCATCGTCCTGACATCTACCGTAAAGCCGCCACCATCACCATGATCAGCGACTGGCTGGCGGCGAAGCTTTCCGGCGAGCTGGCTGTCGACCCGTCTAACGCGGGCACCACCGGCATGCTGGATCTCTTCTCCCGCGACTGGCGTCCGGCGCTGCTCGACATGGCCGGGCTGCGCGCAGATATCCTCTCCCCGGTGAAAGAGACCGGCACCGTGCTGGGCGCGATTACCAAAGAGGCCGCCCAGCAGAGCGGCCTGCGCGAAGGCACCCCGGTGGTGATGGGCGGCGGCGACGTGCAGCTGGGCTGCCTGGGGCTGGGCGTGGTTCGCGCCGGACAGACGGCGGTGCTGGGCGGTACCTTCTGGCAGCAGGTTGTCAATCTGCCGCAGGTGCGTACCGACCCCGAGATGAACATCCGCGTGAACCCGCACGTTATCCCCGGCATGGCGCAGGCGGAGTCGATCAGCTTCTTTACCGGGCTGACCATGCGCTGGTTCCGCGACGCCTTCTGCGCCGAGGAAAAGCTGATTGCCGAGCGGATGGGGATGGACACCTATTCCCTGCTGGAAGAGATGGCGAGCCGCGTGCCGGCGGGCTCCCACGGGGTGATGCCGATCTTCTCCGACGCGATGCATTTCAAGCAGTGGTACCACGCCGCGCCGTCGTTCATTAACCTTTCCATCGACCCGGAAAAGTGCAACAAAGCGACGCTGTTCCGCGCCCTGGAGGAGAACGCGGCGATTGTCTCGGCCTGCAACCTGGCGCAGATTTCGCGCTTCTCCGGCGTGACGTTTGAAAGCCTGGTGTTTGCGGGCGGCGGGGCCAAAGGCGCCCTGTGGAGCCAGATTTTAAGCGACGTCACCGGGCTGCCGGTGCGCGTGCCGGAAGTGAAAGAGGCGACGGCGCTCGGCTGCGCGATTGCCGCAGGTGCGGGCGCGGGGCTGTTTGCGGATATGGCCTCGACGGGCGAGCGGCTGGTGAAGTGGAGCCGCGAGTTCACGCCGAACCCGCAGCACCGCGAGCTGTACGACGGCATGATGCAGAAATGGCAGGCGGTGTACGCCGACCAGCTCGGGCTGGTGGACAGCGGGCTGACGACGTCGATGTGGCAGGCACCGGGGTTAGTAAAAACCCACACCCCTCACCCTGCCCCTCTCCCCTGAGGGGAGAGGGAAAAATCAGATCGAGCCAATTCTTTGAGACCGCACCAGCCAGTCCCTTCTCCCCTTTGGGGAGAGGGTTAGGGTGAGGGGCGAAGTTCTTTGAGATCTATCACAATCATTCGATCCCGCTTTTACCTTTCCGCTCCCGCTGGCTAAATTAGTAACTCATCCGACCACATAACAATAATTTTACACTGGAAGAGACTATGAGCCGCTACCCGTCGTTATTCGCCCCCCTCGATCTGGGGTTCACCACACTCAAAAACCGCGTGTTGATGGGCTCGATGCACACCGGGCTGGAGGAGCATCCGGACGGGGCCGAGCGTCTGGCAGCCTTCTATGCCGAGCGCGCCCGCCACGGGGTGGCGCTGATTGTCACCGGCGGCGTGGCCCCGGCGCCTTCCGGCGTGGGCATGGAGGGCGGCGCGGTTCTGAACGATGCGTCACAGCTGCCGCACCACCGCATTGTGACCGACGCGGTACACCGCGAGGGCGGTAAAATCGCCCTGCAAATCCTGCACACCGGGCGCTACAGCTATCAGCCGAACCTGGTCGCGCCGTCGGCCATTCAGGCGCCAATCAACCGCTTTAAACCTCATGCCCTCAGCCACGATGAGATCCTGGCGCTGATCGACGACTTTGCCCGCTGCGCGGCGCTGGCGCGCGAGGCGGGCTATGACGGCGTGGAGGTGATGGGCTCTGAAGGCTATCTGATTAACGAGTTCCTCGCGGCCCGCACCAACCAGCGCGACGACGAATGGGGCGGCGACTATGCCCGCCGGATGCGCTTTGCCGTGGAGGTGGTGCGCGCGGTGCGCGAACGTGCGGGCGCAGACTTTATTATCGTCTTCCGCCTGTCGATGCTCGACCTGGTGGAAGGCGGCGGCACGTTCGACGAAACCGTGCAGCTGGCGCAGGCGATTGAAGCCGCCGGTGCCACGATTATCAACACCGGGATTGGCTGGCACGAGGCGCGCATCCCGACCATCGCCACGCCGGTGCCGCGCGCGGCGTTCAGCTGGGTAACACGGAAGCTGAAAGGCAAAGTCTCTGTTCCACTGGTCACCACCAACCGCATTAACGATCCGCAGGTAGCGGACGATGTGATTTCACGCGGCGACGCCGACATGGTGTCGATGGCGCGCCCGTTCCTGGCCGATGCCGAACTGCTCTCCAAAGCGCAAAGCGGCCGTGCGGACGAGATCAACACCTGCATCGGCTGTAACCAGGCCTGTCTGGATCAGATCTTCGTCGGCAAGGTCACCTCTTGCCTGGTTAACCCGCGCGCCTGCCATGAAACCAAAATGCCGGTCGTTCCGGCGGTCAGTAAAAAGCGCTTGGCCGTGGTGGGCGCTGGCCCGGCGGGCCTGGCGTTTGCGGTGAATGCCGCCTCGCGCGGGCACAGCGTGACGCTGTTTGATGCGCTGGCGGAGATTGGTGGGCAGTTTAATATCGCCAAACAGATCCCCGGCAAAGAGGAGTTCTATGAAACCCTGCGCTACTACCGCCGGATGATCGACCTGACGGGCGTCGAGCTGCGGCTTAATCAGTTTGTCAGCGCGGCGGATCTGATCGGTTTCGACGAGGTGATCCTGGCGAGCGGGATCGTACCGCGCACGCCTGCGATCGAGGGTATCGATCATCCGAAGGTGTTGAGCTATCTGGATGTATTGCGTGACAAAACGCCGGTCGGCGAGAAGGTGGCGATTATCGGCTGCGGCGGGATCGGCTTTGATACCGCCATGTACTTAAGCCAGCCGGGCGAGGCTACCAGCCAGAACATCGCCGAGTTTTGCGTGGAATGGGGTATCGACACCAGCCTGAACCAGTCCGGCGGGCTACGCCCTGAAGGGCCGCAGCTGCCGAAAAGCCCGCGCCAGATCGTGATGCTGCAGCGCAAGGCCAGCAAGCCGGGCGAAGGGCTGGGCAAAACCACGGGCTGGATCCACCGCGCCACCCTGCTCTCGCGCGGGGTGAAGATGATCCCGGCGGTGAGCTACCAGAAGATCGACGACGAGGGTCTGCACGTCACGATCGGCGGCGAGCCGCAGTTGTTACGTGTGGATCATGTGATTTTATGCGCCGGGCAGGAGCCAAAGCGCGATCTGGCCGATCCGCTGCGCGAAGCCGGTAAAACGGTGCATTTGATCGGCGGGTGCGATGTGGCGATGGAGCTGGACGCGCGGCGGGCAATTGCGCAGGGGACGAAGTTGGCTCTGGCGATCTAGGGTATTGCCGGGCGGCCAGGGTAAAAGCAAAACGGCAACCCAGTTGCCGTTTTTAGCGTTTGCTCCCTCTCCCTGTGGGAGAGGGCCGGGGTGAGGGCATCAGGCCGCACATCCCCAATCTTAACGACGACGTCCCAGCTTCACCGCCTTCAGCACCACGAATTTATTGTTCGTCGCAACGGTGACGCAGTTGCCGAAAATCTTCTTCAGCTTGTGGAAGTAATCCAGGTGGCGGTTCGCCACGATGTACAGCTCGCCGTTGATTTTCAGGCAACGGCGCGCGTGGTGGAACATCTCCCACGCGACGTTATCCGTCAGGGCGTGCTTCTGGTGGAACGGCGGGTTGCAGAACACGGCGTTGAAGCGGAACGGCTCTACGCCGGACAGCGCGTTGTTGATCATAAACTCGCAGCGGTCCAGCGCTTCCGGCATGTTGGTTTCCACGTTCAGACGGCTGGAGGCCACCGCCATCGGCGACTCGTCGCTGAACACCACGCTGGCGTCCGGGTTCTTCGCCAGCAGCGTCAGGCCAATCACGCCGTTACCACAGCCCAGATCGACAATCTCACCTTCCAGATTTTCCGGCAGATGTTCCATAAAGAAACGCGCCCCGATATCCAGCCCGGTGCGGGAGAAGACGTTCGCATGGTTGTGGATGGTCCAGTCGGTGCCTTCCAGCTTCCAGCTCAGCGTCTCCGGCGCGTCGGCCAGCTCCGGCGCGCTGAAGGTGCAGTTGATCAGGCGCGCTTTTTTCCAGGCCAGCGTCGTGGTGGTCGGGCCGAGGACTTTCTCGAACAGCTCGAGCGTCGAGGTGTGAATATCGCGCGCTTTAGCGCCCGCGATAATGCGCGTTTCCGGCGTCACGACCTTACGCAGCGCACGCAGCTGTTGCTCCAGCAGCGCCATGGTTTTTGGCACTTTGATCAGCACCACGCCCGGCGCCTGCGGGTAGTCCGCGGTGCTGTCGAGGAATTTCACGCTGGATTCTTCGATGTCGTTATGGCGCAGGTTTTCACGCGTCGCCAGCTCGCTCAGGTAGGAATCGCCGATGCTGTATGGCGTGTGCTCCGCCAGGGCGCAGCCCAGCGCGCCAAAGGCGTCATTCAGGATCAAAACCGGGCCGCGGATTTCAGTCTCATCCAACTGCTGCAGCAGATATTCATCCGCCGCTTCCCACGCCATGAGCGGGTTAACGTCGTCCGTTTCCGGGAAACGTTTAAGGTTGAGTGAACGGAAACCGTTGTCTAAGTGGCTCATCGGCCCTCCTGAATGGTAAAATTTGGCGTATCCCTGAAAAGGGTGCGTGAGTATACCCGTTTTATTGTCGATTTGGGGCGTTGATGAACCAACTTACTTATCTCCAGGGCTATCCGGAGCATTTACTGACTCAGGTTCGCAGCCTGATTGCCGAGCAGAAGCTCGGCGCGGTGCTGGAAAAACGCTATCCCGGCACGCACGATTTCGCGACCGATAAGGCCCTCTGGCAGTATACGCAGGATCTGAAAAGCCGCTATCTGAAGAGCGCGCCGCCGATCAACAAGGTGATGTACGACAACAAGATCCACGTGCTGAAAAACGCGCTCGGCCTGCACACCGCCATCTCCCGCGTACAGGGCGGCAAGCTGAAAGCGAAGGCCGAAATCCGCGTCGCGACGGTTTTCCGTAACGCGCCGGAAGCCTTTCTGCGGATGATCGTGGTCCACGAGCTGGCGCACCTGAAGGAGAAAGAGCACGACAAAGCGTTCTATTCCCTGTGCTGCCACATGGAGCCGCAGTACCACCAGCTGGAGTTTGATACCCGACTATGGCTTACGCATTTATCGTTAAATGGTAATGCGGAATAGCGCACGCGAATTGTCATGATGACGTGCTACAGTGGCTAAAGGTTCCCCGCTACGGAGTACGTAAACGTTTATGATACGTTTCGCAGTCATTGGTACGAACTGGATCACGCGCCAGTTCGTCGACGCCGCCCACGAAACCGGCAAACTTAAGCTTACCGCAGTCTATTCCCGCAGCCTTGAGCAGGCGCAGAGTTTTGCCAACGATTACCTCGTTGAGCATCTCTTCACTTCGCTTGATGACATGGCGCAAAGCGACGCCATTGACGCGGTGTATATCGCCAGCCCGAACTCCCTGCACTTCCCGCAAACGAAGCTGTTCCTCAGCCATAAAAAGCATGTGATTTGCGAGAAGCCGCTGGCGTCAAATATTGAGGAAGTGGAAGCGGCCATTGCGCTTGCCCGCGAAAACCAGGTGGTGCTGTTCGAAGCGTTCAAAACCGCCAGCCTGCCGAATTTCCTGCTGCTGCAGCAGTCCCTGCCGAAAATTGGCAAAGTGCGTAAAGCCTTTATCAACTACTGCCAGTACTCGTCGCGCTATCAGCGCTATCTGGACGGCGAGAACCCGAACACCTTTAACCCGGCGTTTTCGAACGGCTCGATTATGGATATCGGTTTCTACTGCCTGGCCTCTGCCGTGGCCCTGTGGGGCGAACCGCACGGCGTCAGTGCGCAAGCCAGCCTGCTGGAGAGCGGCGTGGATGCGCACGGTGTAGCGGTGCTGGATTACGGTGATTTCAGCGTCACGCTGCAGCACTCCAAGGTGAGCGATTCCGTGCTGCCGAGCGAAATTCAGGGCGAAGCGGGCTCGCTGGTTATCGAGAAGATCTCCGAGTGCCAGAAAGTGAGCTTTGTGCCGCGCGGCGGCAAAGCGCAGGAGCTGACGCAGCCTCAGCATATTAACACTATGCTCTATGAGGCAGAGGTCTTCGCCCGTCTGGTGGAAGACAACGAAGTGAATCACCCCGGCCTCGCGGTGAGCCGCACCACGGCGAAGCTGCAAACGGAGATCCGTCGCCAGACCGGCGTGGTATTCCCGGCAGACGGCGTGAGCGCGGAAGCGATCGCGTAAAGCTGTGTAATGAAACGGCGCAAACCATTGACGAAACCGATGGTCTGACATATTTTGTTACCTGCAAAGGGGAGTAACTTCTTCGCCGGTGGATCGTCATTACGATGCGTTAAACACGCATCCGGTCGCCGGGCAACCTTCGTGGTTGTAAGTGAGACCTTGCCGGAAGGCGAGGTCTATGCATAAAAAGCTAACGGCTATCGTCTTCTGACCATAGCCGTTAGCTTTTTATGTGTAAGGAAAATAGTATGCATTCTGTCGGCACTCCAATGTTGTGGGGCGGATTCGCGGTTGTCGTGCTCATCATGCTGGCGATCGACCTCTTTTTGCAGGGCCGTCGCGGCGCGCACGGCATGAGCATCAAACAGGCTGCGGCCTGGTCTCTGGTGTGGGTCACCCTCTCCCTGCTGTTTTGTGCCGCCTTCTGGTGGTACCTGGCCTCGACCGAAGGCCGCGCGGTGGCCGACCCTCAGGCGCTCGCCTTCCTCACCGGTTATCTGATTGAAAAAGCCCTGGCGGTTGATAACGTCTTCGTCTGGCTGATGCTGTTCAGCTACTTTGCCGTGCCTGCTGCCCTGCAGCGACGCGTGCTGGTGTATGGCGTGCTGGGCGCGATTATCCTGCGTACCATCATGATCTTCGCTGGCAGCTGGCTGATTACCCAGTTCGAATGGCTGCTGTACGTCTTTGGCGCGTTCCTGCTGTTCACCGGGGTCAAAATGGCGCTGGCGAAAGAAGACGGCTCCGCGATTGGCGATCGCCCGCTGGTGAAGTGGATCCGTGGGCATCTTCGCATGACCGACAAGATCGAGAGCGAGCACTTCTTCGTGCGCAAGAACGGCCTGCTGTTCGCCACCCCGCTGCTGCTGGTACTGATTCTGGTTGAGCTAAGCGACGTGATTTTCGCGGTGGACAGCATTCCGGCGATCTTCGCGGTGACCACCGACCCGTTCATCGTCCTGACGTCTAACCTGTTCGCCATTCTCGGCCTGCGTGCGATGTACTTCCTGCTGGCGGGCGCGGCGGAGCGCTTCTCGATGCTGAAGTACGGTCTGTCGGTGATCCTGGTGTTTATCGGCATCAAGATGCTGATCGTCGATTTCTACCATATCCCGATCGCCATTTCGCTCGGCGTGGTGTTTGGCATTCTGATCGTGACGCTGATTATCAATACCTGGGTTAACCGCCAGCACGATAAGAAGCAGCAGGTGGAGTAATCCCCCTCACCCCGGCCCTCTCCCACAGGGAGAGGGTGAACACACTTTTGTAACGCAGCAGTTAAAAAATATGATGCAACACGTAAAATCCAGCATTTTACGCTTCCTTCCTTTCGCGCATTCCCTATACTCGACCAGGCAAACATTTACTTACATCCGGACATAAATGTGACTAAGAGCACATCCGGGATGGAACGCAATTTCACTCAGGAAATACGTATGAGCACACAATCAAGCGGACTGTTCGCGCGCCTGGCGCAGGGCAGCCTCGTTAAACAAATTCTGGTCGGGCTGGTGCTGGGTATTCTGCTGGCGATGGTGTCAAAACCTGCGGCGGAGGCCACGGGGCTGCTCGGGACCCTTTTCGTTGGCGCACTGAAGGCCGTGGCACCGGTACTGGTTCTGATGCTGGTAATGGCGTCAATTGCCAACCACCAGCACGGACAAAAAACCAACATTCGCCCCATTCTGTTCCTGTATCTGCTGGGAACCTTCTCGGCTGCCTTAACGGCCGTGGTGTTTAGCTTCCTGTTCCCCTCCACGCTGCACCTGACCAGCGCGGCCGGTGACATCACGCCGCCATCCGGCATTGTCGAAGTGCTTCGCGGACTGCTGATGAGCATGGTTTCTAACCCCATCACCGCGCTGATGAGCGGAAACTACATTGGCATCCTGGTCTGGGCGATTGGTCTGGGCTTCGCGCTGCGTCACGGTAACGACACCACGAAAAACCTGGTCAACGATCTGTCCAACGCCGTGACCTTTATGGTGAAGCTGGTGATTCGCTTTGCGCCAATCGGTATTTTCGGGCTGGTCTCCTCTACGCTTGCAACCACCGGTTTCGACGCGCTGTGGGGCTACGCGCAGCTGCTGGTTGTACTGGTCGGCTGTATGCTGCTGGTGGCGCTGGTGATCAACCCGCTGCTGGTGTTCTGGCAGATCCGCCGCAACCCGTATCCGCTGGTGCTGACCTGCCTGCGCGAAAGCGGCGTGTATGCCTTCTTCACCCGCAGCTCTGCGGCGAACATTCCGGTTAACATGGCGCTGGCGGAGAAGCTGAACCTGGACCGCGATACCTATTCCGTGTCGATCCCGTTGGGCGCAACCGTGAACATGGCGGGCGCGGCAATCACCATCACCGTGCTGACCCTGGCGGCGGTGCATACGCTGGGCATTCCGGTGGATCTGCCAACCGCATTGCTGCTGAGCGTGGTGGCGTCACTGTGCGCCTGTGGCGCATCCGGCGTAGCGGGCGGTTCGCTGCTGCTGATCCCGCTGGCGTGTAATATGTTCGGCATCCCGAACGAGATTGCGATGCAGGTTGTGGCCGTCGGCTTTATCATCGGCGTGCTGCAGGACTCCTGCGAAACAGCGCTGAACTCCTCTACCGACGTGCTGTTTACCGCAGCGGCCTGTCAGGCGGAAGACGCGCGTTTAGCGAAGAACCCCCTGCGCAGTTAACAACAAAAGCCCGGTGGCGGCTACGCCTTACCGGGCCTACAGGGTAAATGCAAAACGGCAACCAACGGTTGCCGTTTTTAGTGTTTGTACCCTCTCCCCATGGGAGAGGGTCAGGGTGAGGGCATCTGGCCGCACCGATTAAAGCGTCACACCACTCTTAAAGATCGCCAGCTCGCGAAAGTCGTTCTTCTCGTTACAGGTCTGCCTGCCGTTAGCAAATTCCACGATAGCGTCCACGAACTCCGTCAGCAGCTGCGGCATCGCTTTGCCGTGAATCAGCTGGCCCGCATCAAAGTCGATCCAGTGCTTTTTCTTTGCCGCCAGCTCGCTGTTGGTGGCGATTTTCACCGTCGGCACAAAACCGCCGTACGGCGTGCCGCGACCGGTACTGAACAGCACCATATGACAGCCAGCACCCGCCAGCGCGCTGGTGGCGACCGCATCGTTGCCCGGTGCGCTCAGCAGGTTCAGACCGTGGGTTTTCAGTCGCTCGCCGTAGCGCAGCACGTCAACCACCTGGCTCGCGCCCGCTTTCTGGGTGCAGCCGAGGGATTTCTCTTCCAGCGTGGTGATCCCGCCCGCTTTGTTGCCCGGCGACGGGTTCTCGTAAATCGGCTGATTGTGGGCGATGAAGTACTGTTTGAAGTCGTTCACCATGGTGACGGTCTTCTCAAAGGTCTCTTCGTCACGGCAGTGGCTCATCAGAATACGCTCCGCGCCGAACATTTCCGGCACTTCGGTCAACACCGTCGTGCCGCCGTTGGCAATCACGTAATCCGAGAAGCGGCCCAGCATCGGGTTAGCGGTAATGCCGGAAAGGCCATCTGACCCGCCGCACTCCAGCCCAAACTTGAGCTCGCTCAGCTTGCCCGGCTCGCGCCTGTCGTGGCGCATCACCTCATAAAGCTGGTGAAGCTGTTCAACGCCCGCTTCCACTTCGTCGTCCTGATGCTGGCACACCATAAAATGCACGCGCTCGGGATCGAACTCGCCCAGCGTGTCGCGGAAGGCGTCCACCTGATTGTTCTCGCAGCCCAGGCCGATCACCAGCACCGCGCCCGCGTTCGGGTGACGCACCATGTTTTGCAGCATGGTGCGGGTGTTAATGTGGTCGTCACCGAGCTGGGAACAGCCGTAGGTGTGGCTGAACAGATGCACGCCGTCAGTCCCTTCGGCGTTGTTGGTCTCTTTCAGGAAGCGCGTCTGGATCTGACGCGCAATTCCGTTGACGCAGCCGACGGTCGGGAGGATCCACAGCTCGTTGCGGATCCCCACGTCGCCGTTGGCGCGACGGTAGATCTGCACCTCACGATCGGCCGCCTGACGCTCTTCCGCGGGTAAATCAGGTTGATAGCTGTACTCGTCCAGATCGCTCAGATTGGTGCGGGTATTGTGTGAGTGAATGTATTCACCCGGCGCAATATCCGCCAGCGCATGGCCGATGGGCAAACCGTACTTCACCACGTTCTCCCCTTTCGCAATGGGGATCAGGGCAAACTTGTGCCCACGGACGATCGCCTGACGCAGGGTGACGCTCTGGTTATCAACGGTCACCACGTCGCCTTCAGCGAGATCCGTCAGCGCGACGGCCACGTTATCCAGCGAATGGATTTTGATGTATTGCATATCAACCTCAAACGGCCTTAGTTCAGTTCAATGGCGAAGTAGTCACGCGCATTGTTAAAGCAGATGTTTCTCACCATTTCGCCCAGCAGCTGGATATCCGCTGGCGCTTCGCCCGCGTGCACCCAGCGGCCAATCATCTGGCACAGAATGCGTCGGAAATATTCATGACGGGTATAGGACAGGAAGCTGCGGCTGTCGGTCAGCATGCCGACAAAGCGGCTCAGCAGGCCCAGCTGCGCGAGCTGCGTCATCTGACGCTCCATGCCATCTTTCTGATCGTTAAACCACCAGCCGGAACCGAACTGCATCTTGCCCGGCATCCCTTCGCCCTGGAAGTTGCCGACCATGGTACCCAGCACTTCGTTATCGCGCGGGTTCAGGCAGTACAGGATGGTTTTAGGCAGCAGGTTTTGTTCGTTCTGTTTGCTCAGCAGTTTTGACAGCTCTTCCGCCAGCGGACGATCGTTGATGGAGTCGAAGCCCACGTCAGCACCGAGCAGTTTGAACTGGCGCTGGTTGTTATTGCGCAGCGCGCCGATATGGTACTGCTGTACCCAGCCGCGACGCGCGTATTCCGCACCGAGGAACACCAGCACCGCCGTTTTAAACTGCGCCACTTCGTGCTCGCTTAAGCCTTCGCCAGAGAGACGACGCGCCAGAATGCTGTCCAGCTCGGCTTCGTTTGATTCCGCAAACAGCACCACGTCCAGCGCGTGGTCAGACACTTTACAGCCGTGCGCCGCGAAGTGATCCAGACGTTTGGTCAGCGCGGTTTGCAGGTCAGCGAAACGACGGATGTCGGTATCCGACACTTCCGCCAGCTTCGCCATGTAGTCGGTGAAGGTGGCCTGCTCAATGTTGAAGGCTTTGTCCGGGCGCCAGCTTGGCAGCACTTTGATATCAAAAGAGGTGTCTTTCGCGACAACGGCATGATGCTCCAGGGAGTCGATCGGATCGTCGGTGGTGCCCACCATCTTCACGTTCATCTGCTTCATGATGCCGCGCGCGGAGAAGTTATCCTGCGCCAGCAGCGCGTTGCAGCGATCCCAGATTTCATCCGCGGTCGTTGGGGAAAGCAGCTTGCCGGTGATGCCAAACGGACGGCGGAGTTCAAGATGGGTCCAGTGGTAGAGCGGGTTGCCGATGGTGTGTGGAACGGTTGCCGCCCAGGCGTCAAACTTCTCGCGGTCGGTCGCATCGCCGGTACACAGGCGCTCAGCCACGCCGTTGGTGCGCATGGCACGCCATTTATAGTGGTCACCCTTCAGCCAGATGTCATACAGGTTTTTGAAGCGATAATTTTCGGCAACCTGCTGCGGCGGTAAATGGCAGTGGTAGTCGAAAATCGGCTGGTCTTTTGCGTAGTCGTGGTACAGGCGGCGAGCAAATTCGGTATCTAACAGAAAATCTTCGGTCATAAACGGCGTCATTATCGTCTTCCTCATTACGGGAGCGCAGAAAGCGTATGTTCATATGCTGCAAAGTTATCACACCAATTTCCACCAACCGAAGCTTTTTTCGTGAGTGAGATCAATAAACGCCAACAAATAAATTACCCTCAATGAAGCAAACCCTTCTGCAGACCGCGCCAATACTGGCTTTGCGCGCGACGATTAATGTCCCCACAAAGAATCATACATTTGTGATGTCACTCACCTTTTAAAGTTGTATGACAAGTTATCTTTTCGCCGTCGCAAACACTCAGCCGACGGAATGCATTACCGGTGTGAGAGACATCGGGTTTAACGGTACGGATACCGACTTATGCACGCTTACTTATGGCAAGGTTCGGGCCGTTCCGGGACATGCTCCTGGTTACGCCCCTCCCGTTACACAACTGCTCCCGGAAACGGTTGAGAGGTTGCCGTGCTCTGGCGCGGAAATAACATAACGATGAGGTTTTAGATGCGTAAAATTAAAGGGTTACGTTGGTATATGATCGCACTGGTGACGTTAGGCACCGTGCTGGGCTACCTGACGCGTAACACCGTGGCAGCAGCAGCGCCAACGTTGATGGAAGAGCTGCATATCTCCACGCAGCAATACTCCTACATCATTGCCGCCTATTCCGCGGCGTATACCATCATGCAGCCTGTTGCGGGCTATGTGCTGGACATTCTCGGTACCAAAATCGGTTATGCCTTCTTCGCCATCGCCTGGGCGGTGTTCTGCGGTGCAACCGCGCTGGCAGGCAGCTGGGGTGGACTGGCGCTGGCGCGCGGTGCGGTCGGTGCGGCTGAAGCCGCGATGATCCCGGCGGGCCTGAAGGCCAGCTCCGAGTGGTTCCCGGCGAAAGAGCGTTCCATTGCGGTCGGCTACTTCAACGTGGGCTCGTCCATTGGGGCGATGATAGCGCCGCCGCTGGTGGTGTGGGCCATCGTGATGCACAGCTGGCAGATGGCGTTCATCATCTCAGGCGTGCTGAGCTTCGCCTGGGCGATGGCGTGGCTGATTTTCTACAAACACCCGCGCGATCAGAAAAAACTCTCCGAAGAAGAACGTGAATACATCATTGGCGGTCAGGAAGCGCAGCATCAGACCAACAACGGCAAAAAAATGACCGTCTGGCAGATCCTGGGCACCCGTCAGTTCTGGGGTATCGCCCTGCCGCGTTTCCTGGCTGAACCGGCCTGGGGTACCTTTAACGCGTGGATCCCCCTGTTCATGTTTAAAGTTTACGGCTTTAACCTGAAAGAGATCGCGATGTTCGCCTGGATGCCCATGCTGTTCGCTGACCTGGGCTGTATCGTGGGCGGCTACCTGCCACCGCTGTTCCAGCGCTGGTTTGGCGTGAACCTGATCGTTTCCCGTAAGATGGTGGTGACCATGGGCGCACTGCTGATGATAGGCCCAGGCATGATCGGCCTGTTCACCAGCCCGTACGTCGCCATTGCCCTGCTGTGCATCGGTGGCTTTGCGCACCAGTCCCTGTCCGGCGCGCTGATTACGCTCTCGTCTGACGTCTTTGGTCGTAACGAAGTGGCAACCGCCAACGGTCTGACCGGCATGGCCGCCTGGACCGCGAGCACCATGTTTGCACTGGTGGTCGGCGCGCTGGCGGATACCATCGGCTTCAGCCCGCTGTTCGCGGTGCTGGCGATCTTCGACCTGATGGGTGCGGTGGTTATCTGGACGGTGCTGAAAAGCAAATCGGCAGAGGAGCTGGCGAAAGAGTCACTCGGGAAACCGGCGACGCAGAGTTAGCGAAAATGCGTTTCGCCGAAGCCGCCTCCGGGCGGCTTTTTTAATGGCAAAATCTGGAGAGTGGCACGCAAAAGTGGTATAACAAATCATCTGCCGTACCCTGCCTGGAGCGCATATGGAAATCACCGAACCACGTCGTTTATATCAACAACTTGCTGCGGAGCTGAAAGATCGCATCGAGCAAGGCGTCTATCTTGTCGGTGATAAACTTCCCGCCGAGCGCTTTATCGCGGATGAAAAAAGCGTCAGCCGCACCGTGGTGCGTGAAGCAATTATCATGCTGGAAGTGGAAGGCTACGTTGAGGTACGCAAAGGCTCCGGCATTCACGTGATTTCTAATCTGCCGAAACACTCTCCCGTCGCGGACGAAAGTCTGGAATTCGCCAGCTATGGCCCGTTTGAGCTGCTCCAGGCTCGCCAGCTGATCGAAAGCAATATTGCTGAGTTTGCGGCGACGCAGGTGACCAAGCAGGACATCATGAAGCTGATGGAGATCCAGGAAAATGCCCGTAAGGAGAAATGTTTCCGCGATTCAGAGTGGGATCTGCAGTTCCACGTTCAGGTCGCCCTGGCAACCCAAAATACGGCCCTGGCGGCAATCGTTGAAAAAATGTGGACTCAGCGCGTTCACAACCCGTACTGGAAAAAACTGCACGACCATATCGATTCCCGTACCGTCGACAACTGGTGCGACGATCACGACCAAATCCTTAAGGCGCTGATTCGTAAAGATCCGCATGCCGCTAAGCTGGCGATGTGGCAGCACCTGGAAAACACCAAGCAGATGCTGTTCAACGAAACCAGCGATGACTTCGAATTTAACGCTGACCGCTATCTTTTTGCCGATAATCCGGTTGTTCATCTCGATACGGCTTCCAGTGCCGCAAAATAGATGACCTTTCTGCTGGCAGGCGCTACGTCGCGCCTTCCGGCTTACAGGAGTAAGCAAAACATATATAGTGTCAGCCTTTGTAAATCCCCTCGCTCACTTTCTGGGCTTACGCCAAAATCAACTCACCCCTGCAAATTCTGTGACGCAGAACGTTGGGCTTTGTTACAATTGGATTCAATTCCTTATTTTGTAAGTTAGTGCTTGCTAACCAGCCAATTAACAGGGAACAGTGTTGGCCACACCGCAATGTGTCCGCGAGCGACCATAATGAAATCACAACAATGTCGCCGTGCTGTTTGTCCCGGATAACAGGCGTGACGTTAACCGATTTCCAGGAACACTGAATGGAACTTTTGACCCAACTACTGCATGCCCTCTGGGCGCAGGATTTTGAAACGCTGGCCAACCCTTCCATGATTGGCATGCTCTATTTCGTCTTGTTTATGATCCTGTTCCTTGAGAACGGTTTGCTGCCTGCTGCTTTCCTGCCCGGTGACAGTTTGCTGGTGCTTGTCGGCGTGCTGTGTGCCAAAGGGGCGATGGCGTTTCCACACACCATTTTATTACTGACCGTGGCGGCCAGCCTCGGCTGCTGGGTGAGCTATATCCAGGGACGATGGCTGGGCAATACCCGGATCGTCCAGAACTGGCTCTCTCATCTTCCCGCGCATTATCACCAGCGGGCGCACCACCTTTTCCACAAGCACGGGCTTTCCGCGCTGCTGATTGGCCGCTTTATCGCCTTTGTTCGCACCCTGCTGCCGACCATTGCCGGTCTGTCGGGGTTGAGCAGCACGCGCTTCCAGTTCTTTAACTGGATGAGCGGCCTGCTATGGGTGCTAATTCTGACGACGCTCGGCTATGCGCTGGGTAAAACGCCGGTCTTTATGAAATATGAAGACCAGCTGATGTCCTGCCTGATGCTGCTGCCTGTGGTTCTGCTGGTCTTCGGCCTGATTGGCTCACTGGTTGTCCTGTGGAAAAAGAAATACGGAGCCAGAGGCTAACGATGGCTATCTCACCGCTCGCCCTGCGCCGTTTTGCCGTTGCCGTGATTACGCTGATCGTCCTCAGCGCCATGCTGCTGGCATGGAGCGCGCTTTCGCATCAGGAATCGACGCTGGCTATTCGCCCGGTAAACCAGGGCGCCAGCGTGCCTGACGGTTTTTCTGTCTGGCATCATCTGGACGCGAACGGGATCCGCTTTAAGAGCATTACCCCGCAGGACGATGTTTTACTGATCAAGTTTGATTCCCGTGCGCAAAGTGCCGCCGCGAAAGTGGTTCTCGACCGTACCCTGCCGCACGGGTATATCATTGCCCAGCAGGAAGATGACAGCCAGCCTGCAGCCTGGCTGTCATTGATTCGCGATACGTCGCATCGGTTTGGATAACTTCCAGGATTCCGAATCTTTTCACTCACTTTGGTGAATCCCCCGTTTACTTACTATGCTTAAGTACGCGGAGCATCCCTCAATGTACTCCGCATAACTTTGGATAGCGGCAAACGCCGCAACACAATGGAAGGTTTCGATAATGAAATTCCGCATGACTCTGGCTCTGGCCCTTTTTTCTTTAAGCACAGCATCCTTCGCAAACTCTCTCTGTCAGGAGAAAGAACAGGATATTCAGCGTGAGATCGGTTATGCCGAAAAGCATAACAATCAGCACCGTGTTGATGGTCTTAAAAAAGCGCTGAGCGAAGTGAAAGCGAACTGTTCAGACAGCAAGCTTCGTGCCGATCACAAGAAGAAAATCGCTGAACAGAAGGACGAGATAGCCGAGCGCCGTCGCGACCTGCAGGAAGCGAAAGAGAAAGGAGATGCGGAAAAAATTGCTAAGCGCGAGAAGAAGTTGAAAGAAGCGCAGGATGACCTGAAAGCGCTGGAAGCTCGCGATTATTGAGTTAACGGAAATCTCAACAGGAGAGAGAATCATGTCAAAAGATACGACGTCTGAACATCTGCGCGCTGAACTGAAATCCCTGGCCGATACCCTTGAAGAGGTGCTGAACTCCTCTGCTGACAAGTCAAAAGAAGAGGTCAGCAAGCTGCGCAGCAAGGCGGAGCAGGCGCTGAAAGAGAGCCGCTATCGCCTGGGTGAAACCGGTGATGCGCTGGCGAAACAGACCCGCGAAGCGGCTGCCCGCGCGGACGAATATGTGCGTGATAATCCATGGACGGGTGTAGGGATTGGTGCCGCAGTGGGTGTGGTACTGGGTGTCCTTCTGACGCGTCGTTGATATGGAAGATCCTCGTCACGCACAAGGGCCTGCTAACAACGTCCTCGGCATCGGCCAGCGTATTTTAACGACGCTGGTCGGGATTGCCGAAACGCGCGTCCGGCTGGCAGTGGTCGAGCTGGAGGAGGAGAAAGCGAACCTCTTCCAGATGCTGCTGATGCTCGGGCTGACCATGCTCTTCGCCGCGTTTGGCCTGATGAGCCTGATGGTGTTAATCATCTGGGCCATCGATCCGCAGTATCGTCTTAACGCGATGATTGCCACCACCGTCGTTCTGCTGGTCGCCGCGTTGATAGGCGGTATCTGGACGCTGCGTAAAGCGCGCAAGTCCACTTTCCTGCGCCATACGCGTCAGGAGCTGGCGAACGATCGCGCTCTGCTGGAGGATGACTAGCCGTGAGCGATAAAGCCGAACGTCAAAAGCGAAAAGCGTACCTGTTAAGCCAGATCCAGCAGCAACGGCTGGATCTGTCGGCCAGTCGTCGCGACTGGATCGACGCGACGCGACGGTTTGACCGGGGCTGGAATACCGTCCTGAGCCTGCGTTCCTGGGCGCTGGTCGGCAGCAGCGTAATGGCGATCTGGTCCGTTCGTCATCCGAACATGCTGATCCGCTGGGCTCGTCGTGGATTCGGCGCCTGGAGCGCCTGGCGTCTGGTGAAAGCCACGTTACGGCAGCAGCAGCTGCGGTGATAAAAGCAAAACGGTAACCCTGGTTACCGTTTTTTGTTTTTGCGGCCTCTCTCTGCGGGAGAGGGTTGGGATCAGGGCACCAGCGCGCACGCCCCCTTACTCAATATCTTTGAAGAAGATTGACAGTTTTCCTTGCTAACAATTACCACCCGCCCCGTTTATTATCCTCTCCATCGACAGCAACGCCGCGGTATCTACCCGGAATTGCAGACAAATAATGTTCAGCCGCTCATGTGGTTTCCTGGAGAGTAAAATGAAAAAATTAGAAGATGTTGGTGTACTGGTCGCGCGTATTCTGATGCCAATTCTGTTCATCGTGGCAGGTTGGGGAAAAATCACCGGTTATGCGGGTACCCAGCAGTATATGGAAGCCATGGGCGTTCCGGGGTTCCTGCTGCCGCTGACCATTCTTCTTGAGTTCGGCGGCGGCCTGGCGGTACTGTTCGGCTTCCTGACCCGTACTACCGCGCTGTTTACCGCAGGCTTCACCGTGCTGACGGCGTTCATCTTCCACAGCAACTTTGCGGAAGGCGTGAACTCTCTGATGTTCATGAAAAACCTGACCATCGCGGGTGGCTTCCTGCTGCTGGCCGTCACTGGCCCGGGCGCATACAGCATTGACCGCGTTCTGAATAAGAAGTGGTAAGCACGCTATACTGAATGAACACAAAGCGAGGAGACATCTCCTCGCTTTTGCTATCTGACGGAGGAGAAAAAATGGGACAACTCGTAGACGGCGTATGGCAGGATGTCTGGTATGACACCAAATCCACCGGAGGTCGCTTCAAGCGCTCAGTTTCGGCCTTCCGTAACTGGCTGACCGCCGACGGTGCGCCTGGCCCAAGCGGCGAAGGCGGCTTCGCGGCTGAGAAAGACCGTTATCATCTTTATGTTTCGCTTGCCTGCCCGTGGGCACACCGTACGCTGATTGTGCGCAAGCTTAAAGGTCTCGAATCCTTAATTCCGGTTTCGGTCGTGAACCCGCTGATGCTGGAAAACGGCTGGACGTTTGACAGTGATTTCCCCGCGGCGACCGGCGACGATCTCTACCACCACGATTTCCTTTACCAGCTCTATCTGCGCGCCGATCCGCACTACACCGGGCGCGTTACCGTGCCGGTGCTGTGGGACAAGAAAAACCAGACGATTGTCAGCAATGAGTCTGCGGAAATTATCCGCATGTTCAATACCGCGTTTGACGCGCACGGTGCCCGCGCCGGAGATTATTATCCGGCTGATTTGCGAGAGAAAATTGACGAGCTGAACGGCTGGATTTACGACAACGTCAACAACGGTGTCTACAAGGCCGGTTTCGCCACCAGCCAGGAAGCGTATGACGAAGCGGTTGGAAAGGTGTTTGAATCGCTGGAGCGTCTGGAGCAGATCCTGGGCCAGCATCGCTACCTGACGGGCGATCGCCTGACGGAAGCGGACATCCGCCTGTGGACCACGCTGGTTCGCTTCGATCCGGTCTATGTCACCCACTTTAAGTGCGACAAGCACCGCATCAGCGATTACCTGAACCTGCATGGTTTCCTGCGTGACATCTACCAGATGCCGGGTATTGCCGACACGGTCGATTTCGACCATATCCGCACCCACTATTTCCGCAGCCACAAAACCATCAACCCGACGGGCATTATCTCCATTGGGCCGTGGCAGGATCTGGATGAACCTCACGGGCGCGACGTCCGATTTGGATAAATACGAAGGGCATCACCAGATGCCCTTTTTTAATTCACAATCTCCATCTATCCTTACCTCGATCGCTTAGAAAACAAGTGATTGACTGACTAATGAGGCAAGGAAAATGGACTGGTATTTAAAAGTACTGCGTAACTACATTGGATTTGGTGGCCGTGCCCGCCGCAAAGAGTACTGGATGTTCGTTCTGGTGAACTTCATTCTCATTATGGTGCTGGGTATTGTGGATAAAATTCTTGGCTGGGAGCGGGCTGGCGGTGAAGGCGTGCTGACCACCATTTATGGCCTGTTAGTCCTGCTGCCATCGTGGGCGGTGCTGTTCCGTCGACTGCACGACACCGATCGTTCAGCGTGGTGGTTATTGCTGCTGTTGATCCCGATTATTGGCTGGATCGTGATTTTGATCTTCAACTGCCAGAGCGGGACGCCGGGCGAAAACCGCTTTGGTCCGGATCCTAAGATCGGCGCATAAAAAAAGCCCGGTGGCGCTTCGCTTACCGGGCCTACAAATTTTTATTTATTGTATTGCGTGAAAAGCTTCGGAATTTCGCGTAAACACCATGATTTGGCTTCGCCCATGCTGTCACGGCGCCACGCCATAATGATATCAACCTCGTGGCTATATTCCGGGCTGACTACGCGCAGCCGCCCTTCAGCAATGTCCTTTTCGACAAACGGGTACGGCATGGTCGCCACGCCCAGACCGGCCAATAGCGCCTGCCGTTTGTCTTCCAGCGAGGTCACCGTCAGACGAGGCTGTTTATCCAGCAGCTGCACCGTCAGCACCGGACGCTCGCGCGCGGTATCCGCTACCGCCACGCCGCGATACTTCACGCGCGTCACTTCAGAGAGCGGCTCCGGCTCCTGGTGAATCGGGTGATTAGGTGCGGCAACATAGACGTTCATCACGCTGTAGAGCTTGCGCGAGTTGATTTCCGATGAGGAACGGAAGTGCATGTCCGGCGCAATCACAATATCCGCCCTGCCCGTTTCCAGACGTTCCCACGCGCCTGCCAGCACCTCGGTGATGATTGACAGCTGCGTATTGGCCTTCGCCGCCAGGCGGTCCACCAGCGGGAACAGCGCTTCTGTCGGCACCAGCGCTTCGGTAACTAACGTCAGATGGGTTTCCCAGCCGCGCGCCAGCGCTTCGGCGTCCGTCGTGAGCTTGTCCGCCGCTTCCAGCAGCACGCGGCCGCGCTCCAGCAGCATTCGCCCCACGTTGGTGAATTTTGTTCGATGACCGGAGCGGTCAAACAGCACCACGTCCAGCTCTTCCTCCAGCTTCTGCATGGTGTAGCTTAGCGCAGACGGAACGCGCCCCAGCTCATCTGCCGCCGCCGCAAAACTGCCGCGCCGGTCAATCGCGTCCATGACGCGAAGCGCCTCAAGCGTCAATGCTCTCTCTTTAGCCATCTCGTTCTCATTCAGGAAATTTGAACATACCGGGCAGAATATCTGGCTAACAATGCAGCGTCCATACCTTTACCATTGTTTTAGTGTAAAGAGAGGTCAAGTTTATGATTACGACAAGAACAGCTAAACAGTGCGGACAAGCCGATTTCGGTTGGCTGCAGGCCCGCTACACCTTTTCCTTTGGACACTACTTTGACCCTAAACTCCTCGGTTACGCTTCACTGCGCGTGTTAAACCAGGAAGTGCTCGCCCCGGGCGCCTCCTTCCAGCCGCGTACGTACCCGAAAGTCGATATCCTGAACCTGATCCTGGAAGGCGAGGCAGAATACCGCGATAGCGAGGGCAATCATGTCCAGGCAAAGGCTGGCGAAGCGTTGTTAATTTCCACGCAGCCGGGCATCAGCTACAGCGAGCATAACCTCAGCAAAGACAAAACGCTGACCCGTATGCAGCTGTGGCTGGACGCCTGCCCCGAGCGGGAAAATCCGCTGGTACAGAAGTTAGATTTAACGGGCGATAAGCAGCAGCTGATTGCATCGCCGGACGGCAGTAAAGGTAGCCTGCAGCTGCGCCAGCAGGTGTGGCTGCACCATATCGAACTGAAGAAAGGTGATCAGGCGAGCTTCCAGCTTCATGGTCCGCGCGCCTATTTGCAGTCTATTCACGGTACGGTACATGCGGTGACGCACACGGAAGAGAAAGAAGCGCTCACCTGCGGCGACGGGGCGTTTATTCGTGATGAAGCGAATATCACCCTGGTGGCGGATACGCCGCTGCGCGCGCTGCTGATTGATTTGCCGGTTTAGAGAATGCTCTCACCCTAACCCTCTCCCAATGGGAGAGGGAACCGATCGAGCCACGGCAGAATCATCCGGCGCCGTAAGAAATCACTCTGCCAGCGCGTTAGCCATATCGGTTCTAATCTGCTTACGCTGTTCCGGCGTCAACACCTGGCTGACGTCGAAGTAATATTTCACGCGGTAATAGCGGGTCTGCTCTTCAATTTTGCTAAAGGCAGCAAGCTGGCTTTTCACCGTGCTTTCGTCCCATTTACCCGCCTGGAACATGTCGATCAGCGCGCCGTCCTTCACCCCCGTCATCGGGATCTTGCTGACATTTTGTTCCAGCTGCTTATGCAGATCTTCAATCTTTTTAACCTGCTCATTGCTGAGCTTCAGGTGCTGTACCAGCGGATCCTGCGAGGGAGACGGGGCAGCCTCAACGTTCGCGGCCTGCGCCGTAAAACTGCACGCTGCCAGCGAGGCGGCGGCCAGCGCAATACGGGTCATTTTCATCATCTTACTGTCCTTACATGCTGTGATAGGGAAAAGCAGGCGTATTGTTTTTCAAGAGCGGATGAATATGTGTGAGTAATTATATAAACAATTTTGTATGTTTAGCGGGCAAAAAAATGCCCCCAGGGTGAGGGGGCATGAGACCTGAATGTCGTCAGATAGATTGCGTAAACGTCCTCGAAATCACATCCTGCTGCTGCTCGCGCGTCAGGGCGTTAAAACGCACCGCATAGCCTGAAACGCGGATCGTCAGGTTCGGGTAATTCTCGGGATGCGCGATGGCATCGAGGAGCATTTCCCGGTTCATGACGTTGACGTTCAGATGCTGCCCGCCCTCAATGGACGCTTCGTGATGGAAGTACCCGTCCAGCAGCCCCACCAGGTTGGTTTTGCGCACCAGCTCGTCCTTGCCCAGCGCCTGCGGCACGATGGAGAAGGTGTAGGAGATCCCGTCTTTCGCGTAGGTGAACGGCAGCTTGGCCACCGACGTTAGCGAGGCCACGGCCCCTTTTCTGTCGCGGCCGTGCATCGGGTTCGCACCAGGGGCAAACGGCGTGCCGCCGCGGCGTCCGTCCGGCGTGTTCCCGGTCTTCTGGCCGTAAACCACGTTGGAGGTGATAGTCAGAATCGACTGGGTTGGCACCGCGTTGCGGTAGGTTGGCAGCGCCTGAATTTTCTTCATAAAGCGCTCCACCAGGTCGCAGGCGATGCTGTCCACGCGGTCGTCGTTGTTGCCGTACTGCGGATAGTCCCCTTCAATCACGAAATCGACCGCCAGACCGGTGTGGTCGCGCACCGGCTTCACCGTGGCGTATTTAATGGCCGACAGGGAATCCGCCGCCACCGACAGCCCGGCAATGCCGCAGGCCATGGTGCGATAGACGTCGCGGTCGTGCAGCGCCATCAGCGAGGCTTCGTAGCTGTACTTATCATGCATGTAGTGAATGAGGTTCAGGGCGCTGATGTACTGCACCGCCAGCCAGTCCATAAAGTGATCGAGGCTCGCCATCACGGTATCGTAATCCAGCACGTCGTCCAGCAGCGGCTCGGTTTTCGGGCCGACCTGGATCTTCAGCTTCTCGTCCACCCCGCCGTTGATCGCGTACAGCAGCGTTTTGGCGAGGTTGGCGCGCGCGCCAAAGAACTGCATCTGCTTGCCGATCACCATCGGGCTGACGCAGCAGGCAATGGCGTAGTCGTCGCTGTTGAAGTCCGCACGCATCAGATCGTCGTTCTCATACTGCAGCGAAGAGGTGACGATCGACACCTGCGCGGCGTATTTCTTGAACGCGATCGGCAGTTGTTCTGACCAGAGGATCGTCAGGTTCGGCTCCGGCGCAGGCCCCATTGTGTGCAGGGTATGCAGATAGCGGAAGCTGTTTTTGGTCACCAGCGTGCGCCCGTCCAGCCCCATGCCGCCGATCACTTCCGTCGCCCAGATCGGATCGCCGGAGAAGAGCGTGTCGAACTCCGGCGTGCGCAGGAAGCGCACCATGCGGATCTTCATGATGAAGTGATCGATCAGCTCCTGCGCCTGGACTTCATTCAGGCGCCCCGCCTGCATGTCGCGTTCAATGTAGATATCGAGGAACGAGGCCGTGCGCCCCAGCGACATCGCCCCGCCGTTCTGGGATTTGACCGCTGCAAGGTAGGCAAAATAGACCCACTGCACCGCTTCCTGGGCGTTCATCGCCGGACGTGAAATATCAAAGCCATAGTTCGCCGCCATCTGCTGGATCTGTAGCAGCGCGCGCCTGTGCTCCGCCAGCTCCTCACGCAGGCGGATCGTGGCTTCCAGATCTTCACCGCGCTCCAGCCTGCCCTGCAGATCGGCAAACTGAAGTTCGCGCTCGCGCACCAGATAAGCGATCCCGTATAGCGCCACGCGGCGATAGTCACCGATGATGCGTCCGCGCCCGTAGCCGTCCGGCAAACCGGTCAGCACGCCGGATTTACGGCAGCGCATCATCTCCGGCGAATAGACGTCAAACACGCCCTGGTTGTGGGTTTTGCGCAGGTCGGTAAACAGGTATTCGAACTGCGGATCCATCTCCCGGCCATAGGCTTCGAACGAGCTGCGGATCATGTTGATCCCGCCATAAGGATGCAGCGCGCGCTTGAGCGGCTTATTGGTTTGCAGGCCGACGATCGTCTCCAGATCCTGGTCGATATAGCCCGGCCCGTGGGCCGTAATCGTGGTGGCGATGTTGGTGTCGAAATCCACCGGGGCGTGGGTGGCATTCTCCTGGCGAATGCCGACCATTACCTTCTGCCACAGCGCCGTCGTTGCTGGCGTCGCCTGCGCGAGGAAAGCTTCATCGCCTTCATAAGGGGTGTAGTTATGCTGAATAAAATCGCGGACGTTGACGGCGTTTTTCCATTCTTCACCGCGAAACCCGGCCCATGCGTCGCTGTAGGGCGCGACGCCCGTATCAATTGTTACTTTCATGTGTTTCTCGCTTTATCAGGCGTAAGCCGCGGCCGGGGTAACCTTTCCAAGACGGAGGGCGTCCAGCGCGATCATTTTTTCTTCGTTGGTAGGGATAACCGCGCAGGCCACGCGGGACGATTCGGTGGAGATCACGCGTTCTCCCGCGCTCCCCGGCAGGGCATTTTTGGCGTCGTCGAGGATGATGCCGAAGACTTTCAGATGTTCCGCCACCAGCGCGCGGACAAGCTTCGAGTTTTCGCCAATGCCGCCGGTAAAGACCACCCCATCCAGGCGATGCAGCGACGCCGCGTGTCCGGCGATATGACGCGCAATGCGGTGCACGAAGGTGCGGATAGCCAGCTGCGCACGCTCGTTGCCTTCGTGCCAGGCTTTCTCCAGCGCGCGTAAATCGGAGGAGATACCGGAGATCCCCAGCAGCCCGGACTCTTTATTGACCACGCGCTCCAGATCCTCGAACGACTGGCCGGTCTGCTGGGCAATCCACGCCATCGCGCCGAAGTCCACATCGCCGCAGCGCGTCCCCATTACCAGCCCTTCCAGGGGCGTCATCCCCATCGAGGTATCGACGCTTTCGCAGTTGCACACCGCGCAGATGGACGCCCCGTTGCCGAGATGGGCAATCACCAGGCCGCTGTCGTCGGGGGACAGCCCGAGAAGCGTATGCGCCTGTGCGGCCACGTAGCGGTGAGAGGTGCCGTGGAAGCCGTAGCGGCGCACACCCAGCTCTTCAAAATAGCGGTACGGCAATCCGTACAGATACGCCTGCGGCGGCAGCGTCTGGTGGAAGCTGGTATCAAATACCGCGACCTGCTGCACGCCCGGGAACAGGCGCTCTGCGGCTTCCACGCCGCTCAGGTTGGCATAGTTATGCAGCGGTGCCAGCGGGGAGACCTGGCGAATCTGCGCGATCGCCTCTTCCGTGATCAGGGTCGACTCGCTGAAGAGGTTTCCCCCGTGCGCAATGCGGTGGCCAATTAAGGCCACGCTGCTCATCAGGTTACGCTTCTCCAGCTCCAGGGCGATGGCAGCCAGCGCCCCTTCGTAGTCCTGGTGAGCCAGTCTGGCCGGCTCACCCCCGTTCACGGAAATAAAGGCCTTCTCGGTGTTGATCCCGTCTGCAATGCCCGTCATCAGGGCATCGCAGCTGCTGGCGTCGAGCACCGAAAACTTAACAGAGGACGATCCGCAGTTAATAACCAGTACAACCGGAAATTCAATCATCATGTGACTCCGCTCTTCCTGAGCAATGGGTTAGAACAGTTTGTAAACGATATTCAGAATGGTCAGCAGGCCGACCGCGGTAACGAAGATGTTCTCGGTACGCCCTTTGTACTTCGCCAGCGCCGGTGCTTTGCGGATGGCATACATCGGCAGCAGGCAGAGCAGAGAGGCAATGATTGGTGCGCCCATGGCTTCAATAAGGTCCAGAATGTTCGGGTTAGCGTAGGCCACAACCCAGGTGGAGCCCATGATGAACACCATGCTGATGGTGTTCAGCTTGCCAACGGAGACTTTCTTCTTATCGCCCTTGTAGCCGAACTTGAGGATCAGGCCGTTCAACCCTTCCAGCGTGCCCAGGTAATGACCGAAGAAGGATTTGAAGATAGCCACCAGCGCGATGATGGAGGCACCGTATTCCAGTACCGTCGCGAACGTCGATTTGGTTCCTGACATTGACGCAAAGTGGTTCGCCAGGTAGGAGAGCACCGGAATGTTCTGCGCCTTGGCGTCCGCCATGTTCTGCGGAGAGAGCGTAAACAGGCAGCTAAAGGCGAAGAACATCACCACGGCCACCATCAGCAGGCTGGCGCGACCGATGATTTTGGAACATTTCTGCTCGGTGAACTCTTTCCCGAACTCCGGCTCGTACTCTTCGCGCTTGGAGACCACAAACGAGGAGACGATAGGCGAGAAGTTGAAGGAGAAGACCATGATGGAGATACCCAGCCACACCGTGACCAGAATGCCGTCATGACCGGTAAAGGCGATATCGCTCAGGTTGACCTGGTCAATCACCGCCGAGTTCCAGTAAGGGATCAGCGACAGGGAAATCAGCACAAGGCTGGCGATAAACGGGAACACCAGGAAGCTCATGACCTTCACCATCAGGTCTTTACCAAACCAGATAACAAAGGCCATCAACAGCAGCAGGAACAGCGCCACCACGCCGCGGTTCAGCGCAGGCAGCTGGAGCTGGTTTTCCCAGAAGGTCATAAAGGTGTTGGTAATGGTGACGCCGTAAATCCACAGCAGCGGGCAAATGGCGAAGAAGTAGAGGAAGGTGATCACCACCCCACCGGTTTTGCCAAAGTGCTCTTCCACCGTTTCGGTGATGTTGCCGGAGACGTTGCTGCCGGAGAGGCACAAACGCGCCAGCGCGCGGTGGCAGTAAAACGCAATCGGGAACGCGAGAACCAGCATCAGCAGGATAGGGATCAATCCACCAAAGCCTGCGCGAATGGGGAAGAACAGCACGCCTGCGCCAATGGCGGTACCAAACAGGCCGAGCGTCCATGTGGTATCAGACTTACGCCAGGAGGACGTTTTTGTCTGGCCAACGATAATGCTTTCAGTGTTGCTCATAGGTCACCTTTATGCGTCAACGAAGCCGGTAATTTGGGAAACACGGGAGAGATCGATATTGCCGCCGGAAATAATGCAGACGGTTTTACGACCCTGAATATAGTGGTCAAGCTTGCCGCTTAATAACGCGGCGCAGGCCAGCGCGCCGGCACCTTCCGTCACCACTTTATTTCGCTGAATAAGCGCGATCATGCTGTCACGAATGTTGTCTTCGCTGACCAGCACAATGTCATCAACCAGCTCGCGAACAATTTCGAACGGTAAATTACCGGGGCGAGAAACGTCACAGCCGTCGGCCAGCGTGCCACTAACGCGATGGCTGATTATTTCCCCGGCCTGATACGATGCCGCCATGCCGTGAACATTTTCTGACTGCACGCCGATGATATTAATGGTGGGGTTAATGGATTTAATTGCCGTCGCAATCCCGGCAATTAAACCGCCGCCGCCGATAGGCACAATAACGTTATCCACATCGTATAAATCTTCGAGAATTTCCAGACCGATGGTGCCCTGCCCGGCGATCACTTTGGCGTCATCGTACGGCGGAATAAAAATGCGCCCTTCCATCTCGACGATTTCGCTGACTTTGGCAATGGTGTCGTTGAAGTTCTCGCCGTGCAGCACCACTTCCGCCGAGTAGTCGCGCGTCGCGGCCACCTTGGATTTCGGCGCGCCCATCGGCATCACCACTTTGCCGTCGATGCCAAGCATCGCGCAGGAGAGGGACACACCCTGCGCGTGGTTTCCCGCGGAGCAGGCGACAACGCCTTTGCGTTTTTCAGCGTCGGTCAGCGAGCTTAATTTGTTAAACGCGCCGCGGATCTTAAACGAGCCGGTACGCTGCATGTTCTCAAACTTCAGGAATATTTCGCCCTTGCAGCGTTCGCTAAGATAATTCGAGCGCGGCATACCTGTTTTATATATTTTTCCTGCCAGTCGTTTTCTGGCGTCCTGAATATCTTCAATCGTTACCGGGAGATCGTAGGTAATATGCATAATATCCTCGTTATAATAATTCATTCTTTTCAGGCAAAGTCAGGGTATCAGAGCGTTACAGAGATAAGCTCTGGGTGTTTTTAAAATGATTACTCATTATTCATCGTCGTCTTTCGATATTCATCGACGAATACTGTTTTGCCAGCTCAACTAATACTGACGCCGATTTTTTAATCCTGTAATTTTTTGACCACACGGCGGCATAACGCGCCACGGGTAATTCATCTTCTACGGGCAGCACAATAAACTGGTCAGAACCGAACGGCGCAATCATGTCGCGGGGAATGACCGTCAGATAATCGGCATTCAGCACAAGGTTATAAATGGTGACGACAGAATCGGTCTGGACGATGTTTTCGATGCTGATGTGGTTGTCTTGCAGGGTGGTCAGAAGTTCTTTGTAGTAGCCCATATCGGTTTGCGGCATCACCCACTGCTCGTGCGTGAGCGATGCCAGTGTCGTCGGGCCGGTGCACGTTCGCGTTTTGCTGGCGACCAGCACAAACTCGGACTCAAACAGCGGTTCGACGTGCAGATCCTGCAGCAGCATTTCATCACTCAGCGTGCCGATAGCGAAATCCAGACGACCGTCGCGAATAGCCGGAAGGAAAGAGGAGAGCTGGGCTTCATACATCGAGACGCGTGCTTTCGGGAACACTTCCTTGAATTTTTTGATCATCTCGGACAGGAAGGTAAAGCCGATCAGCGACGGGTAGCCAAAGGAGACGTCCATGACGGTACTGAAGCTCAGGCTGTTAATCTCACTCACCATGTTTTTCATTTCGCGGGTGATCGACTCAGAGTACGAGAGCAGAACCTGACCCGCGGCAGTGAGTTTTACGCCGGTGTTTTTACGCACCATCACTTCCACGCCGAAGTAGGACTCAATATCGCTGATGATTTTGCTGACGGCGGGTTGCGTCAGGCCAAGCTGTCTTGCTGCAGAACCTATGGAGCCACTTTTAATGACTTCCTGAAATACCACGAGGTGCTGTGTTTTCGGTAGAATAATAGTGTTCATAATATTCTGCGCTTATTTCCCTATGACGGAGCGGATTCTACCTAATAGTGTTTAAGGGGGTATGTGCTGTCACTCACAATTTGCTTTTTCGCACGCTTCACAGGAACAGTGAAAACCAAAAAATGCATTTATTATCAATAACATAAATAAATACAGCCACACCATTACGCTGATATCGATCAATAAAAGCAGTAGTAATAAATTTATTTTATGGCGATAACCTTGATAAATTTTTCAGCGTTAAAAAAATCAATAAAGACGATCTTTCAGGCAATTAAAGACCAATAAATAACCGCTATTTGTTTGAAACATTCTTTCAGTTTATTAAATTTTTCCGATGCGAATTTTCAGGTTTGCGGAAAAGAGTGGAATGCGTCACATATTCACGGGAGAAATGTATTTGATTTCAATATATGCATATCAAACGCGAAAAGTTTCGGGATCATAAAGGTAACAAACATAACAAATCATCAATACTAAAAATCGCGTGTTTTTTAGCGTGAAATTTTGTGATGGCGATCGTCTACAGATGCAGGAGCGATACGGAAGGGATAAAAACAGTGAAATGTGCTTAATGTCGCAAATATGAGAATTGATGTCGTTTGTCCGGCGCTGCGCTTACCCGGCCAGCAACACCCGGAAAGCAAAAAACCCGCCGAGGCGGGTTTTTTTAAGAAGTTGAAGCTGACCGATAAGCCGGGTTCTGTCGTGGACAGTCATTCATCTAGGCCAGCAATCGCTCACTGGCTCAAGCAGCCTACCCGGGTTCAGTACGGGCCGTACCATGTGAACCCCTATTTGGCCTTGCTCCGGGTGGAGTTTACCGTGCCACGGACTGTTACCAGCCGCGCGGTGCGCTCTTACCGCACCCTTTCACCCTTACCTGATCCCGCTTGCGCGGGCCATCGGCGGTTTGCTCTCTGTTGCACTGGTCGTGGGTTTCCCCCCCAGGCGTTACCTGGCACCCTGCCCTATGGAGCCCGGACTTTCCTCCCCTCCGCCCGTCTCCCCCGAAAGGGACGACGACGAAGCGGCGACTGTCTGGTCAGCTTCGGCGCGCAGTATAGAGGGTTTGCGCGCCGCTGTCACCCTCAGGTGTGGGCACGGCGTGATTAACGCGCCACTTCCACCTTCGCCAGTTTTTCGTAGTAGCACGCAATCGCGCTGTGATCGGCCGTGCCCAGGCCATCCGCACGCAGCGCCTGCATCATCTCCATGACCGCCGCGGTCAGCGGCAGCTGCGCGCCTACGCCGTGTGACGTATCCAGCGCGTTCGCCAGATCTTTAATGTGCAGGTCGATGCGGAAACCGGGTTTGAAATTACGATCCATCACCATCGGCGCTTTGGCATCCAGTACGGTACTGCCCGCCAGACCGCCGCGAATGGCCTGATAGACCAGGTCCGGATTAACGCCCGCTTTGGTTGCCAGCGTCAGCGCTTCGGACATGGCGGCAATGTTCAGCGCCACAATCACCTGGTTTGCCAGCTTGGTCACGTTACCCGCCCCGATGTCCCCGGTATGCACCACCGAGCCCGCCATGGCTTTCATCAGGTCGTAGTATCTATCGAAAACGGCTTTATCTCCGCCGACCATCACCGACAGCGTGCCGTCGATCGCTTTCGGCTCACCGCCGCTGACCGGCGCATCCAGCATATCGACGCTCTTCGCTTTTAACGCCTCGCTGATTTCACGGCTTGCGAGCGGTGCAATAGAGCTCATATCAATCAACACCAGACCCGGCTTCGCACCGTCGATAATGCCGTTCTCACCCAGCGCAACCTCTTTAACATGCGGGGAGTTGGGCAGCATGGTGATGATGACATCGCACTGCTCGGCAATGGCCTTCGCGGTGGTGGCCGTTTCAGCGCCCGCCGCTATCACCTCTGCCACGGCCTGCGGATTGTGATCGGATACCACCAGTGAGTAACCCGCTTTGATGAGGTTCTTACTCATTGGTTTACCCATGATCCCCAGGCCAATAAAACCCACTTTCAGCGTCATAATCTGTTTCCTCAATGATGGTTATTTTTTAAAAGCGTCGGCTAATTTCTGCGTGGCCGAGCGGAAGACCCCGAGGTCGCTGCCGACGGCAACAAACGTGGCTCCCCACTCCAGATAGCGACGGGCGTCAGCCTCAACCGGCGCCAGAATGCCGCACGGTTTGCCGTGAGCTTTAGCGCGGGCAAAGATGTGCTGGATCGCGCGCTGCACGTCAGGGTGGCTGGCATTACCCAGATGGCCAAAGGCGGCCGCCAGATCGCTCGGGCCGACGAAGATACCGTCCACGCCGTTTGTGGCTGCAATCGCGTCAACGTTATCAACGCCCTGCTGGCTCTCGATCTGAACCAGAATAGTGATGTTGTTATTGGACTGCGTGAAGTAGTCCGGCACGGTGCCAAACATATTGGCGCGATGCGAAACGGAAACGCCGCGGATCCCTTCTGGCGGATAGCGCGTTGAGGCTACGGCCAGGGCCGCTTGTTCTTCCGTCTCCACAAACGGGATCAGGAAGTTGTAGAAACCGATATCCAGCAGGCGCTTGATAATTACCGGCTCGTTAGTTGGCACGCGCACTATCGGGGCGCTGGGGCTGCCTTTCAGCGCCATCAGCTGCGGAATAAAGGTGCTGATATCGTTCGGCGCATGTTCGCCGTCCAGCACCAGCCAGTCAAAACCGGCCAGGCCCAGCACTTCGGTGCTGATAGGGTTTGCCAGCGCGGACCAGCAGCCAATCTGAATCTGGTGTGCCGCGAGGGCCGCTTTAAATTTATTCGGGAAGATATCGTTACTCATCGTATTTACCTTTTTAATTCGCAGCCTATATCAGCATCATTTTATTTATCCAGACACCGCACCAGCATTATATTTATTATTCTGACGTATTTTGGCGTTATAAAATCGTCATTCAGTATAAAACGCAACCCACGACCGCACATTGTTTTAATGCTCAAGCATTGCGTAACATTTCAAAGATTTTTTTTGCATATGCACAAGGCGCTGGGCGCTAATGCACAGAATCAGGCATTACCGGTTCTGGAGCGATCGCGATCACATTTTCATATCCCCTATGCTGACATGCTTTAATTCTGAAAGCCGCGTATTTATTTCTACCATTAGAAAATTGGCTGAATTTATTATCAGACACTTTGCTGGAGAATACTGAACAATGGCCGACATTGAAATTCGACAGGCATCGCCGACGGCGTTTTATATAAAAGTCCACGACACCGATAATGTGGCGATAATTGTCAACGACAATGGCTTAAAAGCGGGCACCCGCTTTCCGGACGGGCTGGAACTGATTGAGCATATTCCACAGGGACATAAAGTCGCCCTGGTGGATATCCCTGCTAACAGCGAAATCGTACGTTACGGTGAAGTCATCGGCTATGCCGTTCGCTCTATACCGCAGGGCAGCTGGGTTGAGGAGTCGCTGGTGGCGCTGCCGGAAGCGCCGCCGCTGAACACGCTTCCGCTGGCGTCCCGCGTGCCGGAACCGCTTCCTCCGCTGGAGGGCTATACCTTCGAAGGCTACCGCAACGCGGACGGCAGCGTCGGCACCAAGAATCTGCTCGGCATTACCACCAGCGTGCACTGCGTGGCGGGCGTAGTGGATTACGTGGTGAAAATCATCGAACGCGATCTGCTGCCGAAATACCCGAACGTCGACGGCGTGGTGGGCCTGAACCACCTCTACGGCTGCGGCGTGGCGATTAACGCACCCGCTGCGGTAGTGCCGATCCGCACCATTCACAATATTGCCCTCAACCCGAACTTTGGCGGCGAGGTGATGGTAATTGGTCTGGGGTGTGAAAAATTGCAGCCAGAGCGCCTGCTGCAGGGCACCGAAGATGTGAAAGCCATTCCGGCAGACGAGGCCAGCATCGTGCGCCTGCAGGACGAACGCCACGTGGGTTTCCGCTCAATGGTCGACGATATCCTGCAGGTGGCTGAACGCCATCTGGACAAGCTCAACAAGCGCCAGCGCGAAACCTGCCCGGCGTCTGATTTGGTAGTGGGAACACAGTGCGGCGGCAGCGATGCCTTCTCCGGCGTGACGGCCAACCCGGCGGTGGGCTATGCGTCCGATCTGCTTGTTCGCTGCGGCGCCACGGTGATGTTCTCCGAGGTGACCGAAGTGCGTGACGCCATCCATCTGCTCACGCCACGCACCGTTAATGAAGAGGTCGGCAAGCGCCTGCTTGAGGAAATGGCCTGGTACGATAGCTATCTCGATATGGGCAAAACCGACCGCAGCGCCAACCCGTCTCCGGGGAACAAAAAAGGCGGCCTCGCGAACGTGGTGGAAAAAGCCCTTGGTTCGATTGCCAAATCCGGCCAGAGCGCGATTGTGGAAGTGCTCTCTCCGGGCCAGCGCCCGACCAAACGCGGCCTGATCTACGCGGCAACGCCGGCCAGCGATTTCGTCTGCGGCACGCAGCAGGTGGCGTCCGGCATTACGGTACAGGTCTTTACCACCGGGCGCGGCACGCCGTACGGCCTGATGGCGGTGCCGGTGATCAAGATGGCGACCCGTACCGAGCTGGCAAACCGCTGGTATGACTTAATGGACATCAACGCGGGCACCATCGCCACCGGAGAAGAGAGCATTGAGGACGTGGGCTGGAAACTGTTCCACTTCATTCTGGATGTCGCAAGCGGGCGGAAGAAAACCTTCTCCGACCAGTGGGGGCTGCATAATCAGCTGGCGGTGTTTAACCCGGCACCGGTGACGTGATTTTTCGCACCACATCTATCCCGCATTTAGGTAACCCGCCGGACACGCCGCAAACCTTCCAGGTTGAGGCGATACCTGTTGGCTAAATGACGCATAACGATCTGCAGGCCGGGTTAGGCTCAGCCGCCACCCGGCAAAACAGGCGGCAGGGGCTTACTCCCCCTGCTGCTCCAGCGCATGCTTGTACAGCGCATTTTTCTTCACGCCGTGAATCTCCGCCGCCAGCGCAGCGGCCTTCTTCAGCGGTAGTTCCGCCTGCAGCAGCGCCAGCGTGCGCAGCGCATCGGCAGGGAGCGCGTCTTCCTGCGCCTTATGCCCTTCGACGATCAGCACCATTTCACCCTTGCGGCGGTTTTCGTCTTCCTTCACCCACGCCAGCAGTTCACCCACCGGCGCGCCGTGGATCGTTTCCCAGGTTTTGGTCAGCTCGCGCGCCAGCACCACGTAGCGGGCTTCTCCCCACACGGTCACCATATCTTCCAGGCTCTCCAGCAGGCGGTGCGTGGATTCGTAGAAAATCAGGGTGCGCGGTTCCGCTTCCAGATCTTTTAACACGTCACGGCGGCCTTTGGATTTGGCAGGCAGGAAGCCTTCATAGCAGAAACGGTCAGACGGCAGACCCGCGGCACTCAGCGCAGCAATGGCGGCACACGGCCCCGGCAGCGGCACAACGCGAATACCGGCTTCACGACAGGTACGCACCAGGTGATAGCCGGGATCGTTGATCAGCGGCGTACCGGCGTCGGAGACCAGGGCAATGTTCTGCCCCTCTTTCAGCTTCGCCACCAGCGTTTCGGCTTTTTGTTGCTCATTGTGATCGTGCAGAGCAAACAGACGGGCGTTAATCGCGAAATGTTGCAGCAGCAGGCCGGTGTGGCGGGTATCTTCAGCAGCAATTAAATCAACAGCTTGCAGTACGGTGAGCGCACGTTGGGTAATATCAGACAAATTCCCGATAGGAGTAGGTACAATATAAAGCTGGCCTTGAGAATTATCTGCCGTTTCGTGTTGTTTCATTGTTTCGTCCGTATTGCCGATTTAATATTGAGCATTGCGTAAAAAAAATCACTGGATACAGTATGGTACCGTTAACGTTTCTTCGAAAAAAAGCCACGCGCAGCGTGCCGCTTCTGCTGGCAGCCCTGATCTTTGCAGGCTGTGGCACCCAGGCACCTGACCAGAGCACCGCCCATCTTCAGGGATCTGCTCAGGCTGATTCTGGCTTTTATCTGCAACAAATGTCGCAGAGTTCAAATGATACCAAGACCAACTGGCAATTACTCGCCATTCGTGCACTGCTGAAAGAGGGTAAAACCCAGCAGGCAGCCGAACTGTTTAACCAGTTGCCAAAAGATCTTAACGACGCCCAGCGTCGTGAGCAGAGCCTGCTCTCTGCCGAGCTGAAGGTCGCGCTGAAAGATTACGCCGCCGCGAAGAAGACCCTCGGTGACATTGACGTGAGCGCGCTGGATAAAAATCAGCAGGCTCGCTTCTGGCAGGCGGGCATTACCGCTGAGCAGGGACGTCCTTCTCTCACGCTGCTCCGCGCCCTCGTCGCGCAAGAGCCGCTGCTCGGCGGTGCCGATAAGCAAAAAAATATTGATGCCACCTGGCAAGCGCTTGCCTCGATGACTCAGGAACAGGCGCAGGCTCTGGTCATCAACGCCGATGAAAACGTCCTTCAGGGCTGGCTGGATCTGCAGCAGATGTGGTTTAACAACCGCAGCGATCCAAAGATGCTGAAGGCCGGTATTACGGACTGGCAGACGCGCTACCCGCAAAACCCGGGGGCGAAAATGCTGCCAACCCAGCTGGTAAACGTGCAGAACTTTAAGCCAGCGTCCACCAGCAAAATCGCCCTGCTTCTGCCGCTCAACGGCCAGGCGGCGGTGTTTGGCCGTACCATTCAGCAGGGCTTTGAAGCCGCGAAAAACGGTACCACTTCGGTAACCGGCAGCGCGGTTCCCGCGCAGGCGGCCCAGTCGGCTAACGTGAATGATGTGGTCAGCCCGTCCGCAGCGGAGACCAGCGATCTGACCACGGCGCAAGCGCCGGCGCAGGGTACGATGCAAAACCCGGTGACGGCCCCGACGACGCCTCCGGCTACAGCAGCACCTGCTGCGGCAGCCCCGGCTACTACAGCACCTGCTACTCAGGCTCCGGCCGAGACGCAAGCGGCACCAGCACCTGAAGCGACAGCAGAACAGCCTCAACCGCAGCCTGCACAACCCGCGGCCCAGCCTGCTGCGCAGCCGCAGACCGTGGCAACCACCAGCGCCAACCCGGGCGCTGAGGTGAAAATTTACGACACCAGCTCGCAGCCCCTTGACCAGGTTCTGGCGCAGGTTCAGCAGGACGGGGCGAGCATCGTTGTCGGTCCGCTGCTGAAAAACAACGTGGAAGAGCTGATGAAGAGCAATACCACGCTGAACGTGCTGGCGCTCAACCAACCTGAGCAGGTTCAGAACCGGGCCAATATTTGCTACTTCGCGCTTTCCCCTGAAGATGAAGCCCGCGATGCGGCGCGCCATATTCACGAGCAGGGTAAGCAGGCTCCGCTGCTGCTCATCCCACGCAGCGCGCTGGGCGATCGCGTGGCCAATGCCTTTGCCGATGAGTGGCAGAAGCTGGGCGGCGGCGTGGTGTTGCAGCAGAAATTTGGTTCCGCCTCTGAACTGCGCGCGGGCGTAAACGGTGGAGCGGGTATCGCGCTCAACGGCAGCCCTGTCACCGCGAGCCTGCCGCCGCAGCAGGGCGTGACGATTGGCGGCCTGACGATCCCTGCCCCGCCTACCGACGCGCAGATTAGCGGTGGCGGCAAAGTGGATGCGGCCTATATCGTTGCCACGCCGCAGGAGATCGCCTTTATCAAACCGATGATCGCGATGCGTAACGGCAGCCAGAGCGGCGCAACGCTTTACGCCAGCTCACGCAGCGCGCAGGGCACCGCAGGCCCGGATTTCCGTCTGGAAATGGACGGTCTGCAGTACAGCGAAATTCCGATGCTGGCAGGCAGCAACCCGGCGCTGATGCAGCAGGCGCTGAGTACCGTACGTAACGATTATTCGCTGGCTCGTCTGTATGCGATGGGTGTCGATGCATGGGCGCTGGCGAACCACTTTACCCAGATGCGTCAGGTGCCGGGCTTTGAGCTTAACGGCAACACCGGCGATCTGACCGCGACTCAGGACTGCGTGATCAACAGGAAGTTATCATGGCTCAAATACCAGCAGGGGCAAATCGTCCCGGCCAGTTAAGCCGTAAAGAGACCGGCGATGCGTGGGAGTTAAAGGCGCGTCGCTGGCTCGAAGGCAAAGGACTGCGCTTTATCGCCGCTAACGTCCGCGGGCGCGGCGGCGAAATTGATCTGATCATGAAAGAGGGTCAGGTCATCGTGTTTGTAGAAGTCCGTTTTCGACAGTCCTCCCGTTTTGGCGGTGCTGCCGCCAGCGTGACGCTCGCCAAACAACATAAATTATTACAGACTGCCCACTTGTGGCTTGCCCGCCATAATGGGAGCTTTGATACTGTGGATTGCCGGTTCGATGTGGTAGCCTTCACCGGAAATGAGATCGAATGGCTTAAAAACGCTTTTGGCGAAGACGCATAATTAAGATTTAAAAGGGATAACGTGCTCGAAAGAATTAAAGTGTGCTTCACAGAAAGCATCCAGACTCAGATTGCCGCGGCGGAAGCCCTTCCGGATGCTATCTCGCGTGCCGCAATGACGCTGGTGCAATCCCTGCTTAATGGCAACAAAATCCTCTGTTGTGGCAACGGCACGTCAGCCGCCAACGCACAGCATTTTGCTGCCAGCATGATCAATCGCTTTGAAACAGAACGCCCGAGTTTACCCGCCATTGCACTTAATACCGATAATGTGGTCTTAACGGCGATTGCTAACGATCGTCTGCATGATGAAATTTACGCAAAGCAGGTGCGAGCCCTGGGTCATGCGGGAGATGTGCTGCTGGCCATCTCCACGCGCGGCAATAGCCGGGACATTGTCAAAGCCGTTGAAGCCGCCGTCACCCGCGACATGACCATCGTGGCCTTAACCGGCTATGACGGGGGTGAGCTGGCGGGTCTGCTTGGGCCGCAGGATGTGGAAATCCGCATTCCTTCTCACCGAAGCGCGCGTATTCAGGAGATGCATATGCTCACGGTGAACTGCTTATGTGATTTGATCGATAACACGCTTTTCCCTCACCAGGATGATTAAGGAGTTCTTATGAAGGCTTTATCGACCCTCGCAGTCCTTATGTCTGCATTACTGCTTCAGGGATGTATCGCTGCGGCCGTTGTGGGTACCGCCGCGGTAGGCACCAAAGCGGCAACCGATCCACGCACCGTGGGGACACAGGTGGATGACGGTACGCTGGAGCTGCGCGTCAACAGTGCGCTGTCGAAAGACGAACAAATCAAGAAAGAAGCGCGTATCAACGTGACGGCTTATCAGGGCAAAGTGCTGCTGGCAGGCCAGGCGCCGAATCTGGAGCTAGCCTCTCGCGCGAAACAGATTGCGATGGGCGTCGAAGGGACCACAGAGGTGTTTAACGAAGTGCGCCAGGGCAAGCCAATTGGCCTGGGTGACGCCTCTTCCGATACCTGGATCACCACCAAAGTGCGTTCCCAGCTGCTGGGCTCGGACCAGGTGAAATCCTCCAACGTGAAAGTGACGACTGAAAACGGCGAAGTGTTCCTGCTGGGTCTGGTGACCGACCGTGAAGGGAAAGCGGCGGCGGATATCGCCAGCCGGGTGAGCGGCGTGAAGCACGTCACCACCGCGTTTACTTACATCAAATAAAAAAAATCCCCTCGCTTGAGGGGATTTTTTTGTAGGCCCGGTAAGCGCCAGCGCCACCGGGCTTTTTTTACATCAACGCAATACTGCCCACAATCACCCCGCTCAACGCCACCAGTCCTGCGGTCAGCCACAGCGCTTTCGCCGGGAACGACTTACGCAGCATGATAAGCGACGGCAGGCTGATCGCCGGCAGCGTAATCAGCAGCGCCAGCGCCGGCGCGGTGCCCATACCGGCCAGCATCATGGTCTGAACAATCGGGATCTCCGCAGCCGTTGGGATCACAAACAGGCAGCCTGCAACGGCCATCGCAATGACCCACATCAGCGTGTTGTCGATAGCGCCATCCGCATGCGGAAAGAGCCAGACGCGCGCCGCTCCCAGCACCAGTACCGCCAGGATATAGACCGGGATGGTGCTCCAGAAAAGCTGCCATAGCGCCCTGCCCCAGCGCGCAAAGAAGCCCCCCTGCGGCTCGCTGACGTCCAGCTCAACGGCTGCGGGTTCTGCGGCAGTATCCTTCACCAGTTTTTGCACCAGCGTCGCCACCACCAGCACGGTCAGCAGCCCGGCAACCAGGCGGATGAACGCGAAATGCCAGCCCAGCACAAAGCCCATAAACACCAGCGTCGCCGGGTTGAGCAGCGGGTTCCCCATCCAGAACGCCAGCGCGCCGCCCATCGACACGCGCTGACGCCGCATCCCTGCGGCCACGGGCGCGGCGCAGCAGGAACACATCATGCCCGGCAGGGAGAAGATCGTCCCCAGCAGCGTGCCCTGAAAGCGCGGCTGCCCAAGGGTTTTCACCAGCCAGTTACGAGGGATAAGCACCTGAATCAGCGAGCCCAGAATGACGCCTAAGACGGCGGCCTTCCAGACGGCAAGGAAGTAGACCATGGCATAGTCCCACGCCGCCTGCAGCGGGCTGGAATCAGCCTGAGCGAGAATAGATTTACCGATGCTGTGCGTTTCGGCGGCGGTGAAGGCTTTGCCGTAGTACGGCTGCCATTTCACGTACCAGAGGCCAACAATGACCACGAGAAAGAAGAGTGCGGGCTTCCACCATTGGACAGGTGTTGCCGCCTGAGATGAAGACTGACCAGTCATAGCATTCCCCGGAGAGTATTAGGTTATTAGCCGGGGGAGTTTACGCCTCGCCCTGCGCGATTTCACGCAGTTTTGCCGAAGGGATAATGTTGACGCCCGCTTTCGACGGGGCCAGCCCCTCTTTTAGCATCGCGCGCGCGACGTCCCGCGCCTCGATGGATTTCCAGTTGCCGGGAAGAATGCGAAACAGCGGGGCAAATATCGACTCGTTAAACCGGCGTTCATCCCGGTGGCCGATCAGCATCGAAGGGCGCACTATCGTCAGCTGCTCCCATTTCTGCGCAATCAGCGCATCCTCCATCTTGCCCTTTACCTTGTTGTAGAAGAAAGGCGACCCGGCACTGGCGCCCAGCGCGCTGACCACCAGAAAATGTTTGGCCCCCAGCTTTTTCGCCGTGAGCGCGGTATCCACCACCAGCGTATAGTCGGCGTGGATAAAGGCCTCTTTGCTGCCCGCCTCCCGCCGCGTGGTGCCCAGACAGCAAAAGGCGATATCAATGGGATCCTGCACCTGCGCCAGCGCGTCGGTCAGCTGAGGATCGTGCGGATTAAAGGCGCCGGATAAGTCCGCCAGCGGTCGACGCGTCGGGGCGGCGATATAATTCACGCGGCGATCCTGAATCAGCAGCCGCAGCAGATGATCGCCCACTAACCCGGTAGCACCTGTAATCAATACCTGACTCATCTTTTCCCCTTTACAGAATTGTCCGTTTGCGAACTCAGCGTCGTCGACCACACTTAGAAGTCTGTTACGGGTAAGTATTTACCACAAGCGGAGAAAAATCAGTCTGAAGCCAAAACAACGGAGGAAGCATGGGCAAGAAAATCGCAGTCTTGATTACCGACGAGTTTGAAGATTCAGAATTCACCTCTCCAGCAGAGGCGTTCCGCAAGGCGGGACATGAGGTCATCACCATTGAGAAAGAGGCGGGTAAAACGGTGACAGGCCATAAGGGCGAGGCGACCGTAACCATCGATGAGACCATCGATAACGTGAGCCCCTCAGATTTTGACGCCCTGCTGTTACCCGGCGGTCATTCCCCGGATTCCCTGCGCGGGGACGAGCGCTTCGTGACCTTCACCCGAGACTTTGTCTCGACCGGCAAACCGGTCTTTGCCATCTGTCACGGCCCGCAGCTGCTCATCAGCGCAGAAGTGGTCCGCGGGCGAAAGCTTACCGCCGTGAAACCGATCGTTATCGATCTGAAAAACGCGGGGGCCGAGTTTTACGATCAGGAGGTGGTCAACGACAAAGACCAGCTGATCACCAGCCGAACCCCGGACGATCTCCCGGCGTTTAACCGCGAAGCGCTACGCCTGCTCGGCGCGTAACCAGTGCAGCTTCTTGCCAAAGCCCAGGGTGTTGTCGGTAAATTTCAGCTCATCGAGGCGGATTTCCCACACCGGGGCTTTTAGCGCAGCGGCAACGGGAAAGCGGCGCGTGTAGAGCTTACGGCGCGCGTCGCTCTCTTCACCATCCAGACGACGGATCTCCCCTTTAAACTGCACGCCGCGGATCAGCGCGACCGTTTTCGGCTGGCCGTTTACCGTGCCTGCCACCTTTGCCTGCTGGCCGCTCATCTGCGCATGACGCGTTTTGTCTTCACTCATGACATAAAAAGCCACGCGCTCAGGGTCATAGTAGTAAAACGCATTTGCGCACCACATTTCACCCTCGTCACAGACGCACCAGGTGACAACATGCTGCTTCGCCAGCCAGCGGTTAATGGCGGCCAGTGTTTCCATTTTCGTTCTCTCTCATGCTATGGTGCGTTCACCTTAACATACTGAATCCGTTTACCGTGTGCTGGTTTCTCTATCTTGTCCGAACCGCTGATAACGCCCTCTACACCGGGATCACCACCGATGTGGCGCGGCGTTTTTTACAGCATCAAACGGGGAAAGGGGCAAAAGCGCTACGGGGGAAAGGGGAATTACAGCTCGCCTTCTCAGCGGCCGTCGGCGACCGATCGCTGGCGCTCAGGCTGGAATACCGCATCAAGCAGCTGACGAAGCGCCAGAAAGAGCGCCTCGTGACCGGAGACGGCTCCTTTGAGGCGCTGCGCGAGAGCCTGATTAAAAGCGATTGAAATGGTCGTGATACTCGACCAGGCCATTGACGCCGTTGAGCGCGTCGTCCGCCAGTCGATGGACCTGGAAAGCGGATTCCGTACCCGGCCAGCGACAGCGCAGATCGTAATGCGCGGCCTGCTCAAAGCCTAAACGGCCATAGAACGCCGGATCGCCCAGCGTGACAACGGCCGCGTAACCGAACTCATTGAGCGAATCCAGCCCTTCATAGACCAGCTGGCGTGCCAGCCCCTGCCCGCGATAGCTTTCATCTACCGCCAGCGGCGCCATGCCTACCCACTGCAGCTCTTCGCCCTGAACGATGACCGGACTGAAGGCAACATAACCCACCACCTGACCTTCGTCATCGGTGGCAACCAGCCCCAGCGTAATCAGGCCGTCTTCGCGAAGGTCGTGGACCAGTTGGGCTTCGGCATCGCTCGCAAAGGCGCGGCGTAACAACGCATCGATCCCCGGCGCATCAATCCCAATTTCGACTCGAATCAGCATGGCTCACCTACTGAAGTGTGTTTACCGTCCGGCGGGGTTTTCAGCCCTGCCTCAACGAAATCTGCCATTTGCATTAACATCACGCGCAGCGCTTTTGGCATCTGCTCCAGCTCAATGGCATCCATTAAATTCTTCACGTACAGGCCCAGCTCCGTGTCGCCTTCAATTACCAGACGGCGCTGGAAGAAGAGCGTATCCGGATCCTGCTTGCGCGCGGCGATCATCAGCAGATCGCTGGCGTTGGCGCTAAAGCTCACATCCGCGTCGGCGGATTCGCGTACGATCAGCTGGTCATTCTCAACGGAGGTAAACCAGCGCAGCCCGATGTCACGCACCTCAATGCTTAACCAGCGACCTTCCAGGAATTCCAGCTCGCCGTCCTGCAGCGCCTGGCGGAACTGCCAACTCAGGACCTGCTCCAGCACCTGGCGTTTTAGCGCGAACGGCGCCAGCTTGACCGGCACGCTCAGCATTGATGGTCCAAATTGTACGAGACGTGAACGCAGTTTATCCAGCACGAGCTTTACTCCCTGATATCTATAGTCCTGCTATTTTGCCATATCCGAAGCGCAACATAGCGGCGTAAATCAACAAACCGTCGTCAGCCGTACCTCATTATTGGTGTCATCAATACGCCATTAGCTGCCTTAAATCAAAAATTGTCGCGTATGGGTTAATTAAAATCCCAGCTCGTTAACAATTTTGCGATCGACTACATCAGGATAAATTATGGAGCTGCTCTGCCCTGCCGGAAATCTTCCGGCGCTTAAGGCGGCCATCGAAAATGGGGCCGATGCGGTCTATATCGGGCTGAAAGATGACACCAACGCCCGCCATTTTGCTGGCCTCAACTTTACGGAGAAAAAGCTTCAGGAAGCCGTTAACTTCGTTCACCAGCACCGCCGCAAGCTGCATATCGCCATCAATACCTTTGCTCATCCTGACGGCTACGCCCGCTGGCAGCGCGCGGTGGATATGGCGGCACAGCTGGGTGCCGATGCGCTGATCCTGGCCGACCTCGCCATGCTTGAGTATGCGGCAGAACGCTATCCCCATATTGAGCGCCACGTCTCTGTTCAGGCATCTGCCACCAACGAAGAGGCGGTGCGTTTTTACCATCAACACTTTGACGTGGCCCGCGTGGTGCTGCCGCGCGTGCTCTCTATTCATCAGGTTAAGCAACTCGCGCGCGTCACGCCAGTACCGCTGGAAGTTTTTGCCTTTGGCAGCCTGTGCATCATGGCCGAAGGCCGCTGCTATCTTTCCTCTTATTTAACCGGTGAATCGCCGAATACCGTCGGGGCCTGCTCTCCTGCCCGCTTTGTTCGCTGGCAGCAGACCCCGCAGGGGCTGGAGTCTCGCCTGAATGAGGTGCTGATTGACCGCTACCAGGACGGGGAAAACGCCGGTTATCCCACCCTGTGTAAAGGCCGCTATCTGGTCGACGGCGAGCGCTATCACGCGCTGGAAGAGCCGACCAGCCTCAACACGCTGGAGCTGCTGCCGGAACTGCTGGCGGCCAATATTGCCTCGGTGAAAATCGAAGGCCGCCAGCGCAGCCCGGCCTATGTGAGCCAGGTAGCGAAAGTGTGGCGTCAGGCCATCGACCGCTGCATGGCGGACCCGCAGAACTACGCTCCACAGCAGGCCTGGATGGAAACGCTTGGTTCGATGTCCGAAGGCACGCAAACCACGCTGGGCGCGTATCACCGTAAATGGCAGTGAGAAAATCATGAAATATTCATTAGGACCGGTGCTCTACTACTGGCCAAAAGAGACGCTGGAAGATTTTTACCAACAGGCCGCGACCAGCAGCGCCGACGTGATTTACCTCGGCGAAGCGGTGTGCAGCAAGCGCCGCGCCACCAAAGTGGGCGACTGGCTGGATATGGCGAAAGGACTTGCCGACAGCGGCAAGCAGGTGGTGCTCTCCACGCTCGCGCTGGTGCAGGCGTCGTCCGAACTGGGCGAGCTGAAGCGCTACGTTGAAAACGGCGAGTTCCTGCTGGAAGCGAGCGATCTGGGCGTGGTGAACATGTGCGCTGAACGCAGGCTGCCGTTCGTCGCGGGTCATGCCCTCAACTGCTACAACGCCGTCACCCTGCGCCTGCTGCTCAAACAGGGGATGACGCGCTGGTGCATGCCGGTGGAACTCTCCCGCGACTGGCTGGCAAACCTGCTTAACCAGTGCGACGAGCTGGGCATTCGCAATCAGTTTGAAGTGGAAGTGCTGAGCTACGGCCATCTGCCGCTGGCCTACTCCGCCCGCTGCTTTACCGCGCGCTCGGAAGACCGCCCGAAAGACGAATGCGAAACCTGCTGCATTAAGTACCCGAACGGACGCAGCATGCTGTCGCAGGAGAATCAGCAGGTGTTTGTCCTCAACGGTATTCAGACCATGAGCGGCTATGTCTATAACCTCGGCAACGAGCTGGCGTCGATGGACGGGCTGGTGGATATGGTTCGGCTGTCGCCGCTGGATACCGGCGTATTCGCGATGCTAGACGCCTTCCGCGCCAATGAAGACGGCGCCGCGCCGCTGCCGCTGACGGCAAACAGCGACTGCAACGGCTACTGGAGACGGCTTGCCGGGCTGGAGCTGCAGGCGTAAAAAAGGCTCACTTTGTTAACAACGGTTATCATTATTTAATGCAGTATTAAAGATTCACCGTCGACAAAGTGAGCTGTTATGACTGACAAAACCATTCCATTTTCGGTGCTGGATCTGGCGCCGATCCCACAAGGCTCCTCGGCAAGAGAAGCCTTTTCGCACTCTCTCGATCTCGCTCAGCTGGCCGAAAAGCGTGGCTATCACCGCTACTGGCTGGCCGAGCACCACAATATGGTTGGCATCGCCAGCGCCGCGACCTCGGTACTGATCGGCTATCTGGCGGCAAATACCACCACCCTGCATCTGGGCTCCGGTGGCGTAATGCTGCCGAACCACGCCCCGCTGGTGATTGCCGAGCAGTTTGGCACCCTGAATACCCTCTATCCTGGGCGTATAGATTTAGGGCTTGGTCGTGCGCCGGGCAGCGACCAGCCAACGATGCGCGCCCTGCGCCGCCATATGAGCGGCGATATCGACAACTTCCCGCGCGACGTGGCCGAGCTGGTGGACTGGTTCGACGCGCGCGATCCGAACCCGCACGTGCGCCCGGTACCGGGCTACGGTGAGAAGATCCCGGTGTGGCTGTTAGGCTCAAGCCTCTACAGCGCACAGCTCGCCGCGCAGCTTGGGCTGCCGTTTGCGTTTGCCTCGCACTTCGCGCCGGATATGCTGCATCAGGCGCTGCATCTTTACCACACGAACTTTAAACCGTCCGAGCGTCTGGAGAAGCCGTACGCGATGGTGTGCATTAACATCATTGCCGCCGACAGCAATCGCGACGCGGAATTCCTGTTTACCTCAATGCAGCAGGCGTTTGTGAAGCTGCGCCGCGGTGAGACGGGCCAGCTTCCACCGCCGGTGGAGAATATGCATCAGCTGTGGTCCGCCTCCGAGCAGTATGGCGTGCAGCAGGCGCTGAGCATGTCGCTGGTAGGCGATAAATCGAAAGTGCGCCACGGGCTGGACGCAGTGCTGCGCGAAACGCAGGCGGATGAGATTATGGTTAACGGCCAGATTTTCGATCACCAGGCGCGTTTGCATTCGTTTGATTTGGCCATGCAGGTGAAAGAAGAGTTGGTGGGGTAGCCTTTTTGCCGGATGGCGGCTTCGCCTTATCCGGCCTACGCGATCCCTGTAGGCCCGGTAAGCTTAACGCCACCGGGCAATGTATTTACTGGTAGACAGGCAACAGATTAAAACTCGACAGCACGTGTACCAGAGCGTTACCAACGCCGAATACCAGAATCAGCACAATCATCGGCTTGCCGCCCCAGACGCGGAATTTCGGGCTACCGAAGCGTTTACGTGATTTGCGCGCCAGCAGCGCCGGCACAATTGCCGCCCAGATAGTAGCCGCCAGCCCTGCATAGCCGATGGCGTACAGGAAGCCGTTCGGCCACAGCAGGCCGCCCACAATCGGCGGCAGGAAGGTCAGCAGCGCGGTTTTTAAACGCCCCATCGCAGAATCATCAAAGCCGAACAGATCCGCCAGATAGTCAAACAGGCCCAGCGTCACGCCCAGGAAAGAGCTCGCCACCGCAAAGTTAGAGAAGATAACCAGCAGTAGGTCCAGACTGCGGCTGTTCAGCACGCCGCTCAGCGCCTGCACCAGCACGTCGATGTTTCCGCCCTTCTGGGCAATGCCGATAAATTCCGGACGTGGGATGTTGCCCATCGTCCCCAGCAGCCAAATCACATACAGACCCAGCGCCAGCAGCGTGCCGTAGACCAGACACTTCACAATGGTGCGCGGATCTTTGCCGTAGTACTTCATCAGGCTCGGCACGTTACCGTGGTAACCGAACGACGCCAGACAGAACGGCAGCGTCATCAGCAGGTACGGCGTGTAGGAGGTGTTCACTTCGGCGACGTTAAACAGCGTGGCGGGCGTCACGTGCCCCAGCAGGCTGCCGAAGGTCAGGAAGAAAGTGATGACCTTCGCGCCTAATACGATCGCCGTCATGCGGCTCACCGCTTTGGTACTCATCCAGACGATAAACGCCACAGCCAGCGCAAAACATAACCCTGCCAGACGCGCCGGAACGTTCAGCGACATCTCCGAGAAGGTGTGATGCAGAATCGAGCCGCTCGCCGAAATATACGCGTAGGTCAGGATATAGAGCACAAACGCGATGGACAGGCCGTTCACCAGGTTCCAGCCTTTGCCCAGCAGATCTTTGGTGATGGTGTCGAAGCTGGAGCCAATGCGGTAGTTCAGGTTTGCTTCAAGGATCATCAGCCCGGAATGGAGCATGCAGAACCAGGTAAAGACCAGCGCCGCCAGCGACCAGAAGAACCACGCACCGGACATGACCACTGGCAGGGAAAACATCCCGGCACCAATGATGGTTCCGCCGATGATCACCACGCCGCCAAGCAGCGAAGGTGACGTTTGGGTGGTGGTTAGTGTCGCCATACAGCCTTTTCTCCAGTCAATCATGCGGTTCTGCATTTTAATGTGACGCACTGTACCAGTACAAGAGTACAAAAGGAATAAAAAAAGCCCCGATAGCGTGTATCGGGGCTGTATATTTTACTTTACGTCAGAAGCGTAAGGCTTACGCGTCACCGAAACGACGGCGGCTGGTGCCTTCTTCACGACGTGGGCCGCGGTTTTCGCGACGCTCGCCGGAGAAACGACGACCTTCACCACCGCGACCTTCGCTGCGGCCGCCTTCACGACGCTCGCCACCGAAGCTGCGACCACCGCCACGACGTTCACCACCGCGGTCTGGACGTGGCTGTGCATCGCCCATCAGCTGCATGTTCATCGGTTTGTTCAGGATGCGGGTACGCGTAAAGTGCTGCAGCACTTCGCCCGGCATGCCTTTTGGCAGCTCGATGGTAGAGTGGGATGCGAACAGCTTGATGTTACCGATGTAACGGCTGCTGATGTCGCCTTCGTTAGCGATCGCGCCAACGATGTGACGAACTTCAACGCCGTCATCACGGCCCACTTCAATGCGGTACAGTTCCATATCACCCGCGTCACGACGTTCACGACGTGGACGGTCTTCACCACCACGCTCTGGACGGTCACCACGTGGGCCACGGTCATTGCGGTCATTACGGTCGCCACGACGTTCGAAGCGATCGTCACGGTCACGGAATTCACGCTTAGGACGCATCGGCGCATCTGGTGGCACGATCAGGCTACGTTCGCCCTGAGCCATTTTCAGCAGTGCTGCAGCCAGGGTTTCCATGTCCAGCTCTTCGCCTTCAGCGGTAGGCTGAATCTGCGACAGCAGCGCACGGTACTGGTCCAGATCGCTGCTTTCCAGCTGCTGCTGTACTTTCGCGGCGAATTTTTCCAGGCGGCGTTTGCCCAGCAGATCTGCGTTTGGCAGGTCAGCTTCTGGAATGGTCAGCTTCATGGTGCGTTCAATGTTACGCAGCAGACGACGCTCGCGGTTCTCAACGAACAGCAGCGCACGACCCGCACGACCCGCACGACCGGTACGGCCGATACGGTGAACGTAAGACTCGGAATCCATCGGGATGTCGTAGTTCACAACCAGGCTGATACGCTCAACGTCCAGACCACGTGCTGCCACGTCGGTTGCAATCAGGATATCCAGACGACCGTCTTTCAGACGCTCCAGAGTCTGCTCACGCAGGGCCTGGTTCATGTCGCCGTTCAGCGCTGCGCTGTTATAGCCGCTACGCTCCAGGGCTTCAGCCACTTCCAGGGTCGCGTTTTTGGTACGAACGAAGATAATCGCCGCATCAAAATCTTCCGCTTCCAGGAAACGTACCAGCGCTTCGTTTTTGCGCATGCCGTACACAGACCAGTAGCTCTGGCTGATGTCCGGGCGAGTGGTAACGCTGGACTGAATACGCACTTCCTGAGGATCTTTCATGAAGCGCTTAGTGATACGACGAATCGCTTCTGGCATGGTGGCAGAGAACAGCGCGGTCTGATGACCGTCCGGGATCTGCGCCATGATGGTTTCGACGTCTTCGATGAAGCCCATACGCAGCATTTCATCTGCTTCATCCAGTACCAGGCCGCTCAGTTTAGAGAGGTCCAGAGTACCGCGCTTCAGGTGATCCAGCAGACGGCCCGGCGTACCGACAACAATCTGTGGGCCCTGGCGCAGGGCGCGTAACTGCACGTCATAACGCTGGCCGCCGTACAGGGCTACCACGTTTACGCCGCGCATATGTTTAGAGAATTCCGTCATGGCTTCTGCAACCTGAACAGCCAGTTCACGGGTTGGAGCCAGGACGAGGATCTGCGGTGCACGCAGGTCCGGATCAATGTTGTTCAGCAGCGGCAGCGAGAATGCTGCAGTTTTACCGCTACCAGTCTGGGCCATGCCCAGCACGTCACGACCAGAAAGCAGGTGTGGGATACACTCAGCCTGGATCGGAGATGGTTTTTCGTAACCCAGATCGTTAAGGGCTTCAAGGATAGGAGCCTTCAGGCCCAGATCTGCAAAAGTGGTTTCGAATTCAGCCATGTAGTACAAGTGCCTCGATATTAATGGCGGCCAGTCTACTTAGCTCATCGTGAAAATGATTAGCAATTTTCATTGAAAAGTGTGAACCGGCTCAAAGTAGGTGTATTGACGAACAACAACGCCCTCACCAGTTAAGGTGATGGCAATCAAAAGATTACGGGCTGATGTTTATGTCGTCAGCTATTGCTGGTCCGATTCTGCCAGGTCGTCATGCTCCTGGCCCAAGAGCGATAATTCCAACAATGCATAACGGTGCTCAACGAAGTTGTGTACGTTGTTAGCAACCGCTAATTTGAACAGTGCCGTAGCGCTGTCCATATCCCCCAGACTTAGGTAGTACTTACCTAAATAGAAGTTGGTTTCACTGAGATGCTCAGCGAGCGAGGTGTTATCCGTTGCGTCCGCCTTGAGGCGTTCCATCAGCGTTGCTTCGCTAATGTTGCCCAGGTAGAACTCGACAATGTTCCATCCCCACTGTTCCTTGTCCGATTTATCGAAGCGCTGTTTCAGTGCCTCTTTTGCCTGCTTCTCATCGAGCTTCCGCTCAACGATGTAAAGCCACAGGCTACGGAAAGGATCATTAGGATCGTCTTGATAAAACGCCAGCAGATCATCTTGCGCTAACTTATCACGACCGCCGTAATACAATGCGATACCGCGATTCAAGTGCGCGTAGTTGTAAGTTGGATCAAGCTCAAGTACAGAATCAAACGCTTCATAGGCAGCATCAAAATTGCCTGCCTGCGTTAAATAAATGCCTAAGTAATTGAATACTTCAGGCATATCAGGTCGGATAGCCAGCGCTTGTGAAAAATCATTTCGCGCCAATGCCCTCAGACCGAGACTATCATACAACACTCCGCGCTCATATAAAAGCTGTGCGCGTTCTTCATCGGTTAAAGCCCGACTGGCAAGTATTTGTTCCATGCGTGCCAGAATCACTTCCTGCTGCAAAGTCGGTTGCAATGGCACTGCGAGGACTTCGCTCTTACGCCAGGCAGAGTTGCTGCATCCTGCCAGCGTTAAAGCTGTCGCAACGAAACACCAGCGCAAAAAAGGCTTCATTTCCCACTCCCGAAGACAACTATTGGATGAACGTCCTGTCCCCCGGCGGCTTAACAAGGCGTCCTGCCTGATAATAGGCCCTCCGCAAAGCGGAGGGCAAATGGCAACTTACTCGCCTTGCTGTTCTGCTGCCTGTGCTTCTGGCGCAGCAGCTGGCTGAGACTGCTCGGTTGCTTCTTTAATGCTCAGACGGATACGGCCCTGGCGATCAACTTCCAGAACTTTCACCGGGACTTCCTGACCCATCTGCAGGTAATCGGTCACTTTCTCAACGCGCTTGTCAGCGATCTGAGAGATGTGAACCAGACCTTCTTTACCGCCACCGATGGCAACGAACGCGCCAAAGTCAACGATACGGGTCACTTTACCTGCATAGACGCGGCCCACTTCGATCTCTGCCGTGATTTCTTCGATGCGACGGATCGCGAATTTCGCTTTCTCGCCGTCGGTTGCTGCGATCTTCACAGTACCGTCATCTTCGATTTCGATCGTGGTGCCAGTCTCTTCGGTCAGCGCACGGATTACGGAACCGCCCTTACCGATAACATCTTTGATCTTGTCTGGATTGATCTTGATGGTGTGGATACGTGGAGCGAACTGAGAAATGTCGCCACGCGGCGCGTTAATCGCCTGTTCCATCACGCCCAGGATGTGCAGACGCGCACCTTTAGCCTGGTTCAGAGCAACCTGCATGATCTCTTTGGTGATACCTTCAATTTTGATATCCATCTGCAGCGCAGAGATACCTTCGCGGGAACCCGCTACTTTGAAGTCCATATCGCCCAGGTGGTCTTCGTCACCCAGAATGTCAGACAGAACAACGAAGTTGTCGCCTTCTTTCACCAGGCCCATTGCGATACCCGCAACAGCGGCTTTGATCGGCACGCCTGCATCCATCAGCGCCAGAGAAGCACCACACACGGAAGCCATGGAAGAAGAACCGTTGGATTCGGTGATTTCAGAAACCACACGAACGGTATACGGGAATTTGTCAGCTTCTGGCATCACTGCCAGCACGCCGCGCTTCGCCAGACGACCGTGACCAATTTCACGACGCTTCGGCGAGCCAACCATACCGGTTTCGCCTACGGAGTACGGAGGGAAGTTGTAGTGGAACAGGAAGCTGTCAGTGCGCTCGCCCATCAGTTCGTCGATGATCTGTGCATCACGTGCAGTACCCAGGGTCGCGGTAACCAGCGCCTGCGTTTCGCCACGGGTGAACAGCGCGGAACCGTGAGTACGTGGCAGAACGCCAGTACGCACATCCAGACCACGGATCATGTCTTTTTCGCGGCCATCGATACGCGGCTCGCCTGCCAGTACGCGGCTACGAACAACGTTTTTCTCGATTGCGTGCAGGATGTCGCTCAGTTCGTTAGCGTCCAGCGTTTCGTCTTCAGCAACCAGCGTCGCGATAGTTTCAGACTTGATCACGTCAACCTGAGCGTAACGCTCCTGTTTGTCAGTGATGCGGTATGCATCGCTCAGACGAGATTCTGCCAGAGCTGCAACACGTGCGTTCAGCGCGTCGTTTGCTGCTTCTGGCTGCCAGTCCCAACGTGGTTTACCGGCTTCTTTCACCAGGTCGTTGATGTTCTGGATAACGATCTGCTGCTGGTCGTGGCCAAATACCACAGCGCCCAGCATCTGGTCTTCGCTCAGCAGTTCAGCTTCGGATTCAACCATCAGCACAGCCGCTTCAGTACCCGCAACAACCAGGTCCAGCTTACTTTCTTTCAGCTCTTCCTGGGTTGGGTTCAGCACGTACTGGTCGTTGATGTAGCCAACGCGCGCGGCACCGATTGGGCCATTGAATGGAATACCAGACAGTGACAGGGCAGCGGATGCGCCGATCATGGCAACGATGTCCGGGTTAACCTGTGGGTTAACGGAAACAACGGTCGCGATAACCTGTACTTCGTTAACGAAGCCTTCCGGGAACAGCGGGCGAACCGGGCGGTCAATCAGACGCGCAATCAGGGTTTCGCCTTCGCTTGGACGGCCTTCACGACGGAAGAAACCACCCGGGATTTTACCGGCAGCGTAGGTACGCTCCTGGTAGTTAACGGTCAGCGGGAAGAAGTCCTGACCTGGTTTAGCTTTTTTCTGGCCAACAACGGTAACGAATACCGCAGTGTCATCCATGCTTACCATAACGGCAGCAGTAGCCTGACGTGCCATCATGCCGGTTTCCAGCGTGACGGTATGTTGACCATACTGGAATTTACGAACGATCGGATTCAGCAAAGTTCTGTCCTTTCTTAAATGTTTGACAGCACACCACCGGTGTGCTGTCGATTTAACCCGACCTTCTTCGCATCCTCGCGACTAATGACAACCAACACCCCCATGGGTGAAGCCTCTCATTAGCCGCGCGAACCTCTGCAATGAAGATCATTTATAGCAACAATACAATAGTTTCCAGTGAATTGCTGCCGTCTGGTTGAAAAAAGGGGCCATCAGGCCCCCTTTTCTGAAACTCGCAAGAATTAGCGACGCAGACCCAGACGCTCGATCAGCGCGGTGTAGCGTGCAACATCTTTACGTTTCAGGTAGTCGAGCAGTTTACGACGCTGAGAAACCATACGCAGCAGACCACGACGGCTGTGGTGATCTTTTTTGTGCTCTGCAAAGTGACCCTGCAGGTGGTTAATCTGTGCAGTCAGCAGTGCAACCTGAACTTCGGTAGAACCGCTGTCGTTAGTACCACGACCAAACTCAGAAACGATTTTAGCTTTAGCTTCAACGCTTAGAGACATTTTCAAACTCCAAAGTATAAAGAATGTAAGGATGCCGATCTCTAATTCAGCAATCCCATGTACGCCCCGCAGATTGTTAAACAATTTACCAGGCGTTAAGCGGCGATATTCTACTCGTCTCCCCTGCTTATCGCAAGACGAGGTGTTATCACCGTCACGCGTCGACCGGATATTCGACGACCAGACGACGCGGCGCAACGCGCCCTTCGCCATCCATTTCGCCCATACCGATGAATTTCCCTTCGTCACCTTCGGTCACGCGTACCAGTCCTTCCAGCGGCGCTTGTGCCGTACGAACCGGGTTGCCGTTCTTAAAGTAAACGGACGATGTTAAAGGAAGATTAACAACCGGGAAGTCCGCTGCCGGACTGTCCATCGGCATCAGCAAAGGATCCAGCAAATCTGCCGGCGCAATCCCCTGCGCTTCCGCCTGTTCTACCAGCTCGCGCAGATATTCCAGGGTCACCATCCGCTCCACCGGGTACTTGCTCACCGCCAGGCGGCGCAGGTAAATCACATGCGCGCCGCAGCCCAGCTTTTCACCGAGGTCGTCGATGATGGTGCGAATATAGGTCCCTTTCGAACAGTGTACTTCCAGCTCCAGTTCATCACCTTCGTGGCGAATAAACAGCAGCTCGTACACGGTTATCGGACGGGCTTCACGCGGAACGTCAATGCCCTGGCGCGCATATTCGTAGAGCTTCTTGCCCTGATATTTCAGCGCCGAATACATCGACGGCACCTGCATCGTGTCTCCACGGAAGCTCTCCAGCGCAGCATTAAGCTGCTCCGCGCTGAACGTCACCGGACGCTCTTCCACCACCAGGCCATCCGCGTCGGAGGTATCCGTGCGCTGGCCCAGTTTAGCGATAACGCGGTAGCGCTTATCGGAGTCGAGCAGGTACTGGGAAAACTTTGTCGCCTCTCCCAGGCAGACCGGCAGCATGCCGGTTGCCAGCGGATCGAGCGCGCCGGTGTGGCCCGCACGGTTGGCGTTATAAATGCGCTTAACTTTCTGCAGCACGTCGTTGCTGGAAGCGCCCTGGGGTTTATCCAGCAGCAGCACACCATGCACGTCGCGACCGCGACGACGAGGACGACTCATTAGTCCTCCTTGCTATCGTCCGCCGGGTTAACACGACGCTCGTCATCATGTTTAACCACGCTGGTCACCAGGTTGGACATACGCATACCTTCGACCAGCGAGTTGTCGTAGAAGAAGGTCAGCTCAGGCACGATGCGCAGGCGCATCGCTTTGCCTAGCAGGGAGCGGATGAAACCAGAGGCTTCCTGCAGCGCTTTAATGCCGTTTTTCACTGCCGCTTCGTCCTGATCGTTCAGGAAGGTGACGAACACTTTTGCATAGGCCAAATCGCGGGACATTTCGACACCGGAAACGGTGGTCATCATGCCGACGCGTGGGTCTTTAATTTCACGTTGCAGAATGAGTGCGATCTCTTTCTGCATTTCCTGCGCTACGCGCTGAGGGCGACCAAATTCTTTCGCCATAATAAATTCTCCAGACAAAAAAGGGGCTAAAAGCCCCTTTTAAAATTATTGCCGGGTGGCGCGAGGCGATCCCGGCTTACAATCGGTAATTAAGCGATGGTACGCTGAATTTCGATGATCTCGAACACTTCGATCATATCGCCAACGCGAACGTCGTTGTAGTTCTTCACGCCGATACCACATTCCATGCCGTTACGGACTTCGTTAACGTCATCTTTGAAGCGGCGCAGGGATTCCAGCTCGCCTTCGTAGATAACCACGTTGTCACGCAGTACGCGGATTGGGTTGTGACGCTTGATGTTACCTTCGGTAACCATACAGCCCGCGATCGCACCGAATTTCGGTGATTTGAACACGTCACGTACTTCAGCCAGACCGATGATCTGCTGTTTCAGCTCAGGAGACAGCATGCCGCTCATCGCTGCTTTCACTTCGTCGATCAGGTTATAGATGACGGAGTAGTAACGCAGATCCAGGCTTTCGGCTTCAATTACTTTACGCGCAGATGCATCCGCACGAACGTTGAAGCCAACCAGGATAGCGTTGGAGGCAGCAGCCAGGGTCGCGTCAGTTTCGGTGATACCACCTACGCCAGAACCGATGATCTTCACTTTCACTTCGTCGGTAGACAGTTTCAGCAAGGAGTCGGAGATCGCTTCCACAGAACCCTGAACGTCAGCTTTCAGAACGATGTTCACTTCGTGAACTTCGCCCTCGGTCATGTTGGCAAACATGTTCTCGAGTTTAGATTTCTGCTGGCGAGCCAGTTTAACTTCACGGAATTTGCCCTGACGATACAGCGCAACTTCACGCGCTTTCTTCTCGTCACGCACAACGGTCACTTCGTCACCGGCAGCCGGAACACCGGACAGACCCAGGATTTCCACTGGAATGGACGGACCCGCTTCCAGAACTTCCTGACCCAGTTCGTTACGCATCGCACGAACGCGGCCGTATTCGAAGCCACACAGAACGATGTCGCCCTTGTTCAGGGTACCTTCGCGTACCAGAACGGTTGCAACCGGACCACGACCTTTATCCAGGAAGGATTCGATTACCGCGCCGCTCGCCATACCATTACGGATCGCTTTCAGCTCCAGTACTTCAGCCTGCAGCAGGATCGCGTTCAGCAGGTCGTCGATACCGGTACCCGCTTTCGCAGATACTGGGATGAACTGCGCTTCACCGCCCCACTCTTCCGGCATAACGCCGTACTGAGACAGTTCGTTCTTCACGCGGTCCAGATCGGCTTCTGGCTTATCGATTTTGTTGACTGCAACAACCAGAGGCACCTGCGCCGCTTTCGCGTGCTGGATAGCTTCGATGGTCTGTGGCATCACGCCGTCGTCTGCGGCAACAACCAGTACAACGATATCCGTTGCCTGAGCACCACGAGCACGCATTGAGGTAAACGCTGCGTGGCCTGGGGTATCCAGGAAGGTGATCATGCCGTTTTCGGTTTCTACGTGGTAAGCACCGATGTGCTGGGTAATACCACCCGCTTCACCAGAGGCAACCTTAGTAGAACGAATGTAGTCAAGCAGAGAGGTTTTACCGTGGTCAACGTGACCCATGATGGTCACAACCGGTGCACGCGGTTCAGCCGCAGCGCCAGTATCACGGTCGCTCATTACTGCTTCTTCCAGCTCGTTTTCACGACGCAGGATAACTTTGTGGCCCATCTCTTCAGCAACCAGCTGTGCGGTTTCCTGGTCGATGACCTGGTTGATGGTCGCCATGGCGCCCAGTTTCATCATCGCTTTGATGACCTGAGAGCCTTTAACCGCCATCTTGTTCGCCAGATCGCCAACGGTGATGGTTTCGCCAATCACGACGTCACGGTTAACGGCCTGAGCAGGCTTCTGGAAGCTCTGCTGCAGAGCGGAACCTTTACGCTTACCGCCTTTACCGCCGCGAACAGCAGCGCGTGCTTCTTCACGGTCAGCTTTGGATTCAGCGTGTTTGTTGCCTTTTTTCGCCGGACGCGCTGCTTTTGCATTACGGCCACGGCCACGACCGCCTTCAACTTCACGGTCATTATCATCTTCAGCCTGACGCGCATGCTGAGAAGTGGTCACGTGATAGTCGCTGGTGTCTTCAGTCGGCTCAACGGTATTCACACCATTCTTCTCGTTTTCTTCTGCCATACGGCGCGCTTCTTCGGCGACGCGGCGAGCTTCTTCTTCCAGCTTACGGCGGGCTTCTTCTTCCGCTTTACGCTTCAGCTCGGCAGCTTCATTTTCACGGCGGGCTTTTTCAGCCTGGGCGGTTTTGGTCATTTCGTCTGTCTGTTGATTGCTCACTTTGTCTTTTTCCGCAGCGTCACGCTTCACTTTATCACTTGCGTCGCGTTTCGCTTTTTCTGCGGCCTCACGTTCAGCTTTTAATTCTGCTTCACGTTTGGCGGTTGCTTCCGCCTCACGCTGAGCTTGTTCTTCCGCTTCACGCTGTGCCTGCTCTTCCGCGGCAAGGCGTTCTGCCTCTTGCGGATCACGTTTTACAAAGGTGCGCGTCTTGCGGACTTCAATTTGGACCGATTTGCTTTTGCCACCGGTACCAGGGATGTTTAACGTGCTACGCGTTTTGCGCTGCAGCGTTAACTTGTCAGGCGTCGAACCGTGTTCACGGTTCAGGTGCGTTAACAAGGTTTGTTTTTCTTGCGCGGTCACCGAGTCATCAGCGGACTTCGGGATCCCTGCATCAGCAAATTGCTGTACCAGGCGGTCCACGGAGGTCTGAATCTCAGCAGCCAGCGATTTTACAGTTACATCAGTCATGCTGTTCCTTCCTGCTACAGTTTATTACGCTTCGTCGCCGAACCAGCAAATATTACGTGCGGCCATGATGAGCTCGCCGGCTTTCTCGTCGGTTAAACCTTCGATATCAGCCAGGTCATCAACGCCTTGCTCAGCGAGATCTTCCAGCGTACAAACACCACGGGCAGCCAGCTTGAACGCAATCGCACGATCAAGACCTTCCAGATTCAGCAGGTCATCAGCCGGCTTCTTATCGCCAAGGCTTTCTTCCTGAGCCAGTGCCAGGGTGGTCAGTGCGTTTTTAGCGCGTTCACGCAGGGCTTCAACGGTTGGTTCATCCAGACCGTCAATTTCCAGCAGCTCTTTCATTGGCACATAGGCCAGTTCTTCCAGCGTAGAGAAACCTTCTTCAACCAGAACAGTGGCGAAGTCTTCGTCAATATCCAGGTATTTAGTGAAGGTATCGATCGCCGCATGGGCTTCAGCCTGATGCTTAGCCTGCAGGTCATCAACGGTCATTACGTTGAGTTCCCAGCCGCTCAGCTGTGACGCCAGGCGTACGTTCTGACCGTTACGGCCGATTGCCTGCGCCAGGTTGCCCGCTTCAACAGCGATATCCATGGTGTGTTTGTCTTCGTCAACAACGATAGACGCCACATCAGCTGGAGCCATTGCGTTGATCACGAACTGCGCCGGGTTGTCATCCCACAGAACGATATCAATACGTTCGCCGCCCAGCTCAGTCGAAACTGCCTGAACGCGCGCACCGCGCATACCGACGCAAGCACCGACCGGGTCGATACGCTTGTCGTTGGTTTTCACCGCAATTTTCGCACGGGAGCCCGGATCGCGAGCCGCCGCTTTAATCTCGATAACTTCTTCACCGATTTCCGGCACTTCGATACGGAACAGTTCTACCAGCATTTCTGGTTTAGAACGGGTCACGAACAGCTGTGCACCACGCGCTTCAGGGCGAACGGCGTACAGAACACCGCGAATACGGTCGCCTGGGCGGAAGTTTTCACGCGGCAGCATATCTTCACGCAGGATCACGGCTTCAGCGTTACCCGGCAACCCTTCGGATTTGATCTCCAGGGAGATGTTGTCGCGGTTCACTTTCTTCACCACGCCGGTGATGATCTCGCCTTCCTGATCGCGGAACTGATCGACAACCAGCGCACGCTCGGCTTCGCGCACTTTCTGCACGATAACCTGTTTAGCGGTCTGAGTCGTGATACGGTCGAAGGTCACAGATTCAATCTGATCTTCTACGTACTCACCCACGTTCAGACTTTCGTCTTCAAAACGGGCAGCTTCCAGCGTGATCTCTTTGGTCGGCTGGGTCACTTCTTCAACGATTACCCAACGACGGAATGTATCGAAGTCACCGCTTTTACGATCGATTTCTACGCGAACATCGATCTCTTGTTCGTATTTTTTCTTGGTTGCTGTAGCCAGTGCACTTTCCAGCGCTTCGAAAATCTTCTCACGCGGCAGTGATTTCTCGTTGGAGACGGCTTCAACAACAGCCAAAATTTCTTTGTTCATCGCGGGCTTTTCACCTCAATCCAGACTGTTAAAAGTGGGGAACCAGGTTCGCCTTCTGGATATTACTCAGCGCGAACACTTCATCTTTGCCTTCGACTGTCACCGTGATCATTTCACCATCAACGGCTTTGATAATTCCCTGCCATTTACGGCGGTTCTGTACGGCCATACGCAGAACGAGAGCCACTTCTTCACCGGTAAAGCGCACATAGTGCTCGGCCGTGAACATCGGGCGATCGAGGCCAGGTGAGGAAACTTCCAGGTTGTACGCAACGGTAATCGGGTCTTCAACATCAAGAACCGCACTCACCTGGTGGCTGACATCAGCACAATCATCAACATTGATGCCATCTTCACTATCAATATAGATGCGCAGCGTCGATGTACGGCCGCGAACGAATTCGATGCCGACCAGTTCGTAGCCCAGTGCTTCGACCGGTGCAGTAATCATCTCTGTTAATTTTTGCTCTAATGTGGACAAGCCCACCCCCAAGACATAAAAAAAGGGCGTAAAGCCCAGTTATTCTGTAGTCAGATAACAAAAAACCCCGATAAATCGGGGCTTTAGATAACTGAACCCTATAGCCACAACTGTGGCCTGGAGCACTTTCCGAAAGAATTTTTTCAAATCCAGCTACGAAGGCTCTAAGTCTTCACAGTATATTTGAAAAAGAACTTTATGGGAAAGTGGTTGCGGGGGCCGGATTTGAACCGACGACCTTCGGGTTATGAGCCCGACGAGCTACCAGGCTGCTCCACCCCGCGCCTGAAACGTGGCAAATTCTACGCGTTTTGGACAGAATTTGCAAATAATGCTGGGATTTGGTACCGAAGACGGGACGTAAAATCGGCGTTTAGTATATTGATAGTTGACCCCACCTGTCAACCCAACTTCCGCCAGATCGATTAGACCAAAATTTTTACAAAAAACGCACGACTCTCTTCCGGTCTTCGCCAAAAGATGATTAAATGAATACTCACTTATTTTGCATAAAAATGCACAAGAGAGCGAAAGCGGTCTCTAATCAGTCAATCAAGCAGGGTTTTATTCTATGACGACGATTCTCAAGCATCTTCCGGTAGGACAACGTATTGGCATCGCTTTCTCGGGCGGCCTGGATACCAGCGCTGCACTGCTGTGGATGCGCCAGAAGGGAGCGGTTCCGTACGCCTATACTGCGAACCTGGGTCAGCCGGATGAGGACGACTACGATGCCATTCCTCGTCGCGCTAAAGAGTATGGTGCAGAGAACGCGCGCCTGATTGACTGCCGTAAGCAACTGGTCGCTGAAGGTATCGCGGCTATTCAGTGCGGTGCGTTCCATAACACCACCGGCGGCCTGACCTATTTCAACACCACCCCGCTGGGCCGTGCGGTCACCGGCACCATGCTGGTTGCGGCGATGAAAGAAGACGGCGTCAACATCTGGGGTGACGGTAGCACCTACAAAGGTAACGATATTGAACGTTTCTATCGTTATGGCCTGCTGACCAACGCCGAACTGCAGATCTACAAGCCGTGGCTGGATACCGACTTCATCGACGAGCTGGGTGGCCGTCATGAAATGTCCGAGTTTATGATCGCCTGCGGCTTCGACTATAAGATGTCAGTCGAGAAGGCCTACTCCACCGACTCCAACATGCTGGGTGCGACGCACGAAGCGAAAGACCTGGAATTCCTGAACTCCAGCGTGAAGATCGTTAACCCGATCATGGGCGTGAAGTTCTGGGACGAGAACGTCAAAATCCAGGCTGAAGAAGTGACCGTGCGTTTCGAACGCGGCCATCCGGTTTCGCTGAACGGTAAAACCTTCTCTGATGATGTTGAACTAATGCTGGAAGCTAACCGTATTGGTGGTCGTCACGGTCTGGGCATGAGCGATCAGATTGAAAACCGCATCATCGAAGCGAAAAGCCGTGGCATCTATGAAGCCCCGGGAATGGCGCTGCTGCACATCGCTTACGAGCGTCTGCTGACCGGCATTCACAACGAAGACACCATTGAGCAGTATCACTCTCATGGCCGTCAGCTGGGTAAACTGCTGTATCAGGGCCGCTGGTTCGATCCACAGGCGCTGATGCTGCGTGATGCGCTGCAGCGTTGGGTGGCAAGCGCGATCACCGGTGAAGTCACGCTGGAGCTGCGTCGCGGAAACGACTACTCCATCCTGAACACCGTGTCTGACAACCTGACCTATAAAGCAGAGCGTCTGACCATGGAGAAAGGTGAATCCGTGTTCTCACCGGACGATCGTATTGGTCAGCTGACCATGCGTAACCTGGACATCACCGATACCCGCGAGAAGCTGTTCAACTATGTTGAGAATGGCCTGCTCTCCGCCAGTTCAGGTAACGGTCTGCCGCAGGTTGAAAACCTGGAGCACAGCGATAAGAAGTAATCGCTGATGTAACATGCAAAAGGCGCCCACAGGGCGCCTTTTTTATTTTGATTTTCGTAGGCCCGATAAGCGCAGCGCCACCGGGCAACATGGCGGTTGACGCATGCGCTTACCCGCCCTACAAAAGATCGGAGATCTCGCAGTCTACAGACGAAAAAAAAACGTCTTTCGACGTCTTTCTTCTGGAATATTGGTACCGAGGATGGGACTCGAACCCACAAGCCCGTTAGGGCACTACCACCTCAAGGTAGCGTGTCTACCAATTCCACCACCTCGGTACAGAATACTTAGTGCGGGATATCGCTGGTTGGCTTAGCCGGTGCAGCTGGCTGAGTTTGCTCAGTTTTCGCTGGCGCGCTCAGATTTTCCCACTCACTTCCTTTGCTGGTCTTGTTGCTGTTGATATTGCCAAGCACAAGGCTGATGATGAAGAACAGCGTAGCCAGAATCGCCGTTGTGCGGGTCATGAAGTTCGCAGAACCACTTGAACCGAACAGCGTACCGGAAGCGCCTGCTCCGAAGGAGGCTCCCATATCAGCGCCTTTACCTTGCTGCAGCATGATCAGCGCTACGAGAGCGATGGCTACAATAAGGAAAATAACTAAAAGAGCTTCGTACATAATCAACCTGTTCCTTGCGGATTTGCCGCATACCAATGCTTCGACCAATTAGCAGGATTTTTGTTTCCCACTGAAGCGGGTGTGAATACTAACCAAAGCGAATGACCTTCGCAAGGGCATTTTTGACGCATTGTATCAACTGCGGAAAAAAACAGCAAAAAGCCATTAATTGCTTAAAACAAAGGCGACAAAAGCCGCCTTTTTATACATTTAGCGTGCACGATTATGCAGCTTTCACAGCGTCCGCAATACGGTGTGCAAATTCGGTTACCTGCGCTTCGTCTTCACCTTCCACCATCACGCGGATCAGCGGTTCAGTACCGGACTTACGCAACAGCACGCGTCCACGATTGCCCAGGGCCGCTTCAACGTCAGCCATCACCGCTTTGACGTTCTCGTTTTCCAGCGGATCGCCTTTACCGGCAGTGAAGCGTACGTTTACCAGGATCTGTGGGAACATTTTCATCCCGCTGCACAGATCGTGCAGGTTCATATGGTTGCGCGCCATTGCGGCAACCACCTGCAGCGCGGCCACGATACCGTCCCCAGTGGTAGTTTTGTCGAGCAGGATAACGTGACCCGAGTTTTCTGCGCCGATGCGCCAGCCCTTCTCCTGTAGTTTTTCCAGCACATAGCGGTCACCCACTTTCGCGCGGACAAACGGAATACCGAGCTGTTTCAGCGCCAGTTCCAGGCCCATGTTACTCATCAGCGTGCCCACCGCACCGCCGCGCAGCTGGCCCTGACGCAGGCCCTCACGGGCAATGATGTAGAGGATCTGATCGCCGTCGACCTTGTTACCTTCGTGGTCGACCATGATCACGCGGTCACCGTCGCCGTCCAGGGCAATGCCCAGGTCGGCTTTCTCTGCCAGAACACGCGCCTGCAGGGCACGAACATCAGTTGCACCCACCTGCTCGTTAATGTTCAGACCATCCGGCTCGCAGCCAATGGTGATGACTTTCGCACCCAGTTCGCGGAAGACATTCGGGGCGATGTGATAGGTCGCGCCGTTTGCACAGTCCACCACAATTTTGAGGTGAGCCAGGCTCAGCTCATTCGGGAAGGTGCCTTTACAGAATTCGATATAACGGCCCGCCGCATCAACGATACGGTTCGCTTTACCCAGCTCTGCGGAATCAACGCAGGTGATCTCTTTTTCCATTTCGGCTTCAATGGCTTCTTCCACGTCATCCGGGAGCTTGGTGCCGTCAATGGAGAAGAATTTAATGCCGTTGTCGTAGAACGGGTTGTGAGAAGCTGAGATAACAATCCCCGCTTCCGCACGGAAAGTGCGCGTCAGATACGCGACAGCAGGCGTTGGCATTGGGCCCGTAAAGGAAGCGGACAGTCCAGCCGCCGCCAGACCCGCCTCCAGCGCGGACTCCAGCATATAGCCGGAAATACGGGTGTCTTTACCGATAATGATCTTACGGGAACCATGACGCGCCAGCACTTTGCCAGCAGCCCAGCCGAGCTTCAGGACAAAATCAGGGGTGATGGGAGCATCGCCTACACGCCCACGGATACCATCGGTGCCAAAATACTTACGATTACTCATAGCGTTTGTTTTCCTTCGCTGCCAGTGTGGCTTCCACCACACGCATGGCTTCTACTGTTTCTTTGACGTCATGGACACGAATAATGTGCGCGCCCTGCATCGCCGCAATCACCGCGCAGGACAGGCTGCCGCTCAGGCGTTCGCTCGGCCCCACGTTCAGCAACTGCCCAATCATCGACTTTCTCGACATCCCCACCAGCAGCGGCAGGTCAAAGTGATGGAATTCCGATAAGCGCGCAAGCAACGCATAATTGTGGGAGAGATTTTTACCGAAACCGAACCCCGGGTCGAGCAACAATTTCTCTTTTGGGATACCTGCACGTTCGCAGCGCGCAATATGTTCAATAAAGAAGCGATTCACGTCGGCAAAGACATCGTCATACTTCGGTGCTTCCTGCATGGTTTTCGGTTGGCCCTGCATGTGCATCAGGCATACCGGTAACCCGGTCTCTGCCGCAGCTTCAAGTGCGCCGGGCTCAGTGAGCGAGCGAATATCATTGATAATGTGAGCGCCCACTCTCGCCACTTCACGAATCACTTCGGGTTTAGAGGTATCAACGGAGATCCATACTTCAAACCGCTGCGCGATAGCTTCAACCACCGGCACCACGCGCGCCAGCTCTTCTTCCACAGACACGTCAGCCGCACCAGGACGCGTCGATTCGCCGCCCACGTCAATAATGGTGGCACCCGCATTAATCATTAGATTCGCGTGTTTAACCGCCTCGATAAGCGTGTTATGCGTGCCGCCGTCAGAGAAGGAGTCAGGGGTAACATTCAGGATCCCCATCACATGGGGATGTGAAAGATCGAGATGCGAGTCCTGAGCGAATAATTTCATGGCGAAATCCCTGGTATCTATATCGTTAAACAGAAATGAAAAACCCCGGAGCAAGCTCCAGGGTTTGAGGTACAGACAAACGCTTCAACAGCAGTGACTTACTTATCGCCCAACTGTTCTGACATGGTGTTGCCCGGGTTTGGCGTACGCGGTTCATCAACCGGACGCGGCGCACGCGGGGTGCCATTGTTGTCAGAATTATTGGAAGCGCCTGGGTCTTCCCAGCCAGCTGGCGGACGCACTTCACGGCGCGCCATCAGGTCGTCAATCTGCGGTGCATCGATGGTCTCATATTTCATGAGCGCATCTTTCATCGAATGCAGGATGTCCATATTGTCGGTCAGGATCTGGCGTGCACGTGCATAGTTACGCTCTACCAGAGATTTTACTTCCTGGTCGATGATACGAGCCGTCTCATCGGACATATGTTTCGCTTTAGCCACAGAACGGCCCAGGAATACTTCACCCTCTTCCTCTGCATACAGCAGCGGACCGAGTTTGTCGGAGAAGCCCCACTGCGTCACCATGTTACGCGCCAGGTTTGTCGCAACTTTAATGTCGTTGGACGCACCGGTAGAAACATGTTCCACACCGTAGATAATCTCTTCTGCCAGACGACCGCCGTACAGGGTCGAAATCTGGCTTTCCAGCTTCTGACGGCTGGCGCTGATCGCGTCGCCTTCAGGCAGGAAGAAAGTCACACCCAGCGCACGACCGCGCGGAATAATCGTCACTTTATGCACCGGATCGTGTTCCGGCACGAGGCGACCGATAATCGCGTGACCCGCTTCGTGGTATGCCGTGGACTCTTTCTGCGCTTCCGTCATCACCATGGAGCGACGTTCCGCACCCATCATGATTTTGTCTTTCGCTTTCTCAAACTCCACCATCGATACGACGCGCTTGTTACCGCGAGCGGCAAACAGAGCAGCTTCGTTGACCAGGTTCGCCAGGTCAGCACCGGAGAAGCCCGGGGTACCGCGCGCAATGATTGCAGCGTCGATATCTGGCGCCAGCGGTACGCGACGCATGTGAACTTTCAGAATCTGTTCACGACCGCGAACGTCCGGCAGACCCACAACAACCTGACGGTCGAAACGGCCTGGACGCAGCAGCGCGGGGTCAAGTACGTCCGGACGGTTAGTCGCCGCGATAACGATGATACCTTCGTTACCTTCGAAGCCGTCCATCTCAACCAGCATCTGGTTCAGCGTCTGTTCACGTTCATCGTGACCACCGCCCAGACCTGCGCCACGCTGGCGGCCCACGGCGTCGATTTCATCGATGAAGATAATGCACGGTGCTGCCTTTTTGGCCTGCTCGAACATGTCACGCACACGAGATGCACCGACACCCACGAACATTTCAACGAAGTCAGAACCTGAAATAGTAAAGAACGGCACCTTCGCTTCGCCCGCGATGGCTTTCGCCAGCAGGGTTTTACCGGTACCCGGAGGGCCAACCATCAGCACGCCTTTCGGGATCTTACCGCCCAGCTTCTGGAAACGGCTCGGTTCACGCAGGTACTCAACCAGTTCACCCACCTCTTCTTTCGCTTCGTCACAACCGGCGACGTCAGCGAAGGTGGTCTTGATCTGGTCTTCCGTCAGCATACGCGCCTTGCTCTTACCGAACGACATGGCACCTTTGCCACCGCCGCCCTGCATCTGGCGCATAAAGAAGATCCAGACGCCGATAAGAAGCAGCATCGGGAACCAGGAAATGAAGATAGAAGCCAGCAGGCTTGGTTCTTCTGGCGGCTCACCTACCACCTTGACGTTTTTGGTCAGAAGGTTATCAAGCAGCTTAGGATCGTTCACCGGGATGTAAGTCGTGTAACGGTTACTATCTTTCTTGGTAACGTTGATCTCACGTCCGTTGATACGCGCTTCGCGAACCTGGTCCTGATTGACCTCCTGCAGGAAGGTAGAATAATCCACCTTGCGGCCATTCGACTCGCTGGGCCCAAAGCTCTGGAATACTGACATCAGCACAACGGCAATGACCAGCCAGAGTATTAGGTTTTTCGCCATGTCACTCAAGGGATTAACCTCATATTACAACTGTGTTAAAAACAGCGTCAGGATACTCTATATCCAGTTTCATTCAAACTTTCGCCTGAAATCTACCGGTTATCATTTTCGCCCGGTCGCTACAATATACACTTCTCGGGAACGGGCCCGGGAAGAGTCCGGCTTACGAACTTTAACCTTCGCAAACAGGGAGCGAATTTCCTTAAGATACTCCTCGAAACCTTCGCCCTGAAACACCTTCACAACAAAACTACCACCAGGCGCTAGTACATCACGACACATTTCTAACGCTAGCTCCACCAGATACATGGCGCGGGGGATATCCACCGCCGGTGTTCCGCACATATTTGGTGCCATATCAGACATGACAACCTGGACCTTACTGTCACCTACACGATCAAGTAACGCTTTCAGCACTAATTCATCACGAAAGTCGCCCTGAAGGAAGTCGACACCGACGATGGGATCCATTGGTAAAAGATCGCACGCGATGATTCGGCCCGTTCCGCCGATCTGCGTTACCGCATACTGGGACCATCCGCCAGGTGCCGCACCGAGGTCTACAACCGTCATCCCCGGCTTAAAAAGTTTGTCACTTTGCTGTATTTCATCAAGTTTAAACCAGGCACGGGAACGCAACCCCTTTTTCTGTGCCTGTTGAACATATTTATCGCTAAAGTGTTCCTGAAGCCAGCGGCTGGAGCTGGCAGAACGCTTTTTACCTGTCATTTAACATTTCCGTCCTGGTTCATCGTTACCTGCCTGTGACGTAAATTTCTACGCAGCTATTTGGCGATATAAGGGAGATGGCGGTAGAATGAACCGTTTTCAATCCCAACGTAAGCAAAAATATACGATGAATCTGAGTACTAAACAAAAACAGCACCTAAAAGGTCTGGCACATCCGCTCAAGCCTGTAGTCATGCTTGGCAACAATGGTTTGACCGAAGGGGTGCTTGCCGAGATTGAACAAGCGCTGGAACACCACGAGCTGATCAAGGTGAAAATCGCCTCTGAAGACAGAGACACTAAAAACCTGATCGTGGAAGCCATCGTGCGCGAAACCGGCGCCTGTAATGTACAGGTCATCGGTAAAACGCTGGTGCTCTACCGCCCATCTAAAGAGCGTAAAATCTCGCTGCCACGCTAAGGATATCCTGAATCAAACACATTTTCTGTGTGAAACGAGGGATTTCTGTCAGCAGGCGAGCAAAATGCCATGCTCCTTGAGTTGATAAAAGGCCGCTATGCGGCCTTTTTCTTTTCTTTACAATGTATCAACATCTTAGTAGAGAAGCGAATTACAGGTATTCAACCTTAATAATTTCGTATTCCACTTCACCGCCAGGGGTGCGAATGGTGACAACATCGTCCTGCTCTTTGCCAATCAGGCCGCGAGCAATCGGGGAGTTCACTGAAATCAGGTTCTGTTTGAAGTCTGCTTCATCATCACCCACGATGCGATAGGTCTGCTCTTCGTCGTTGTCCAGGTTCAGCACGGTCACGGTAGAACCAAAGATCACACGCCCGTTGTTAGGCATTTTGGTGATATCGATAACCTGTGCATTGGACAGTTTTGCTTCGATATCTTTAATACGCCCTTCACAGAAGCCCTGCTGCTCACGCGCGGCGTGGTATTCAGCGTTCTCTTTCAGGTCGCCATGCTCGCGTGCATCCGCGATAGCGGCGATGATTTCAGGACGACGCACGGATTTCAGGAAATCCAGCTCTTCGCGCAGTTTTTCGGCACCACGTAAGGTCATCGGAATAGCTTGCATTTGTTATACCTCTTAAACATTCCTGTTGGGAGCAGTGTTCCCTGCTCCTGCCCCCCTAAGCGGGCAAGAAGCAAAAAGAAAACCGACCCGGGAGCAATGCCCCAGGTCAGCAGCAATTTTTCAATTTGATATGCATTTTACCGCGAAGTTCACTATGGGTCATCGTTTACTTTGCAGTGCCATGCACCGTAGTATGACGGTTTGTTTTCGGGTTGTTAGCGCGAGATTATGCGATTTTCCAGATTTATCATCGGATTGACTACCAGTATAACGTTCACCGCCCAGGCCGCGAATGTTGATGAGTACATTAATCAGCTCCCCGCAGGCGCGAACCTTGCCCTGATGGTGCAGAAGGTTGGCGCACAGGCTCCCGAGATTGACTATCACAGTCAACAGATGGCCCTGCCTGCCAGTACCCAAAAGGTGATCACTGCCCTCGCTGCCCTGCTCCAGCTCGGGCCTGACTTCCGTTTTACGACCACACTCGAGACCAAAGGTAACGTCGAGGGTGGCGCACTGAAAGGCGATCTTATCGCCCGTTTTGGCGGCGATCCGACCTTTAAGCGCCAGGATATCCGCAATATGGTTGCGGTACTGAAAAAATCTGGCGTGCAGAAAATTGATGGCAATGTACTGATCGACACGTCCATCTTTGCCAGCCACGATAAAGCCCCAGGCTGGCCGTGGAACGACATGACCCAATGTTTTAGCGCCCCGCCCGCCGCCGCAATCGTTGACCGTAACTGCTTCTCGGTTTCGCTTTACAGCGCGCCAAAGCCAGATGATTTAGCGTTTATCCGCATAGCGTCCTACTACCCGGTCACAATGTTTAGCCAGGTCCGCACGCTGGCGAAAGGCTCCCCGGATGCGCAATATTGTGAGCTGGACGTCGTGCCGGGCGATCTTAACCGCTTCACGCTTACCGGCTGCCTGACGCAGCGCGCCGATCCGCTGCCGCTGGCCTTTGCGATACAGGATGGAGCAAGCTACGCGGGTGCCATTCTGAAAGATGAGCTGAAACAAGCGGGCATAACCTACACCGGCACGCTGCTTCGCCAGACGCAGGTCAATCAGCCCGGCACGGTCATCGCCAGCAAACAGTCTCCTCCGCTGCACGATTTACTGCGAATCATGCTGAAAAAGTCGGACAACATGATTGCCGACACCGTGTTCCGCATGATTGGCCACGCGCGTTTCGGCGTGCCGGGAACCTGGCGCGCGGGTTCAGACGCCGTTCGTCAGATCCTGCGCCAGCAGGCCGGGATCGAGCTGGGTAATACCATCGCCGTCGATGGCTCCGGATTATCGCGTCATAATTTGATCTCTCCGGCCACGATGATGCAGGTGCTTCAGTACATTGCACAGCATGACACTGAGCTAAACTTTATTTCAATGCTGCCGCTGGCCGGGCATGACGGTTCGCTGCAGTATCGCGCCGGGCTTCACGCTGCCGGCGTGGATGGCAAAGTATCCGCTAAGACAGGCTCGCTGCAGGGGGTTTACAACCTTGCAGGCTTCATCACTACCGCCAGCGGACAACGCATGGCATTCGTGCAGTATCTTTCCGGCTATGCCGTCGAACCGACCGACCAGCGCAATCGCCGTATTCCGCTTGTTCGCTTCGAAAGCAGGCTTTATAAGGACATCTACCAGAATAACTAGCGATGAAACTACTCATAGTTGAAGACGATCTGTTATTGCAGGAAGGGCTGGCGCTGGGGCTGGCCAATGAAGGGTATGCCCTCGACTGTGCTGGCACCGCAGCGGAGGCGGACGCCCTGATCCAGAGCGGCGAATACAGTCTGGTGATCCTCGATTTGGGCTTGCCTGATAAAGACGGCGCCACGCTGCTCAGCCAGTGGCGACGCCGCGGTATCGCCAACCCGGTGTTGATCCTGACGGCACGCGATGCCATTGAAGATCGCATCACCGGCCTCGATGCAGGCGCAGATGATTACCTGGTGAAGCCTTTTGCGCTTGCGGAGCTGCAGGCGCGAGTGCGGGCGTTGATTCGCCGCTATCAGGGCCATAGCGATAACTTACTCACCGACGGCGATATTACGCTGAATCTGCAAACCCAGCAGGTACTGCGCCGGGACCAGGCGGTAGAGGTGACGCCAAAAGAGTTCGCCCTGCTTACGCGTCTGATCATGCGCAGCGGACAAACGGTGCACAGAGAAACACTCCAGCAGGATATCTACTCCTGGCAGGACGATCCGGGGTCAAATACCCTTGAAGTTCACATCCATAACCTGCGTCGCAAGCTCGGCAAGGACAGAATCAAAACCGTCCGTGGCGTTGGCTATCGCCTTGAGAGCCAGAAATGAACAGCATGCGTCGGCGTTTGATGGTGCTGCTGGCGGTCATTCTCTTATTTTTCCAGCTGATAAGCGTCATCTGGCTGTGGCATGAAAGCCGCGAGCAGATCGGTTTTCTGGTGAATGAAACGCTGTCGGCAAAAGCCCGTAATAACCATGTCGAAAAAGAGATCCGCGAAGCGATTGCTTCCCTTCTCGTCCCTTCTCTGGTGATGGTAGGCTTTACGCTGTTTTTCTCTTTCTGGGCAGTCACCTGGATAACCCGACCGCTGAATAAACTGCGTGACAGCCTGGCTAACCGTTCGGCAGATAACTTAACTCCGCTTCCTATGTATTCCGACATGGAAGAAATCGGCGCGGTGACAACCTCCCTGAACCAGCTGCTCGCCCGGCTGGACAATACCATTCAGCAGGAGCGTCTCTTCACCGCTGACGCCGCACACGAGCTTCGAACGCCCCTTGCCGGTATCCGGCTTCATCTGGAGCTTATGGCGCAGTCAGGCGCACCACAGGCCGCGACGTTAATTAGCCGTATCGATCAGCTCATGCATACCGTCGAACAGCTGCTGATGCTGGCCCGTGCCGGACAGGCAATGGCCAGCGGACACTACGAAACCGTGAGCTGGACGGAAAATATCATTGAACCTCTCGGCCTGGGCCATGAAGCCAAAGAGCATACGGTGATTTGGCCCGCTAAAAGCGCGCTCACGGTTCAGGGAGACGCCGTGCTCCTGCGTCTGATGCTGCGCAACCTGCTGGAGAATGCCGGGCGCTACAGCCCGGCAGGGACAACGATTACAGTGACATTAACCGGGGTCGACGGGGGGACGCAGATCAGCGTGATCGATCAGGGGCCCGGTATTGATGACGCGCACCGACAGTCAATTACCGAGCCATTCCGCCGTCTTGACCAGCGCTACGGTGGCAGCGGTCTGGGGCTGAGTATCGTGCAGCGCATTGTACAGCTCCACCACGGCAGGCTGACGCTTGAGAACGGCGCTGAAGGTGGTTTGATCGCCAGCTGCTGGCTGCCCGCAACGCTGGAATAAAAAAAGCCCCCATAATGGGGGCTCTCGACAGATATTAGTGCTTGTAGATGAACTCGACGCCTTCTTCATCGTCTTCATCCCAGTCATCGTCCCAGTCTTCATCATCCTCTTCCGCTTCCAGCTCTTCGAGCTGCTGGCGGTGGTAGTCATCCCACATGAATTCGACTTTTTCAGGCTGTTTCGCTTCTTCCGCCTGAACAATTGGGTTCTCAATGATGAAGGTCATCACATCCCAGCACAGATCTTTCACGCCAACCTGGCTTGCCGCAGAGATCAGGTAGTATTTATCTTCCCAACCCATCGCTTCAGCAATCGCTTTAGCTTTCGCTTCCGCTTCGGCTTTGTCCATCAGGTCGATCTTGTTGAAGACCAGCCAGCGTGGTTTATTCGCCAGTTTTTCGCTGTATTTTTCCAGCTCACCGATGATGATGCGGGCGTTTTCAACCGGATCGGAACCGTCGATAGGATCGATATCGATAAGGTGCAGCAGCACGCGGCAACGCTCAAGGTGTTTCAGGAAGCGAATACCCAGACCCGCACCTTCCGCAGCGCCTTCAATCAGACCCGGAATATCGGCAACCACAAAGCTCTTCTCGTTATCCATACGGACAACGCCCAGGCTTGGTACCAGCGTGGTAAACGGATAGTCCGCCACTTTTGGTTTCGCCGCAGAAACGGCGCGAATGAACGTCGATTTACCGGCGTTTGGCATACCCAGCATGCCCACGTCTGCCAGAAGCATCAGCTCCAGCTGCAGATCGCGCTTATCGCCCGGCGTACCCATCGTTTTCTGACGCGGAGTACGGTTAACGGAGGATTTGAAACGGCTGTTACCCAGACCGTGCCAGCCGCCTTTCGCCACCATCAGGCGCTGACCGTGTTTGGTCATGTCACCCATGGTTTCACCGGTTCCCTGGTCAATCACACGCGTACCGACCGGAACCTTAATGGTGACGTCTTTACCGCGTTTCCCGGTACAGTCACGGCTCTGGCCGTTCTGGCCACGTTCAGCGCGGAAGGATTTTTCGAAACGGTAGTCGATCAGCGTGTTGAGGTTCTCATCCGCCTCCAGCCACACGTCACCACCATCCCCACCGTCGCCGCCGTCAGGACCGCCACGTGGGATATACTTTTCACGGCGGAAGCTCACGCAACCATTGCCGCCATCACCAGCCACGACCAGGATCGTCGCTTCATCAACAAACTTCATTTTACTCTCCGTAACTCATTCGCCTGAGCGGGGGACTACTACAACCGCTTCATTTTTGCGCCAACGTCCCCAAAGACGATGACCAATGGCGGAATACATCGCGCCCGCAACCACGACAAACGCACCGAGATAACCCAACAGGTTGAGCATCGGTCTGACGAAGACATCGGGCCAGGCCATTGATAACAAATCTGAAAATAACAGCGTAAACAGCGGAGTAAGCGTAATTAACGCGCTCACCTGTGCCGCCTGCCAGCGCGCCATCGCTTCGGCCAGCGCGCCATAACCGACCAGCGTGTTCAGCCCACAAAAAATGAGGCACGCCAGTTGCCAGTCGCTAAGCTGGGAAATCACACCCGGCTTTGCTAATGGCAGCAATGCTATTGTACACAAAGTGTACAATAAAAAGAGGATCTGCTGTGAGGCAAGACGACGCAATAACACCTTTTGTGCGACGCCATAGCTCACCCAAACCGTTGCTGCCCCCACACCAAAAATTACACCCCATGTGTAATCCGTCAGGCGGGTGAAAATCTCAATCAGACTGGTGTTGAAGAACATCACCAGACCGCACAGCAGCATGCTCGCCCCGATAATCTGCGTACCGCGCATCTTTTCCTTGAGGATAAAGACGCTGGCGACCATCATGCCCACCGGTGAAAGCTGACCTATCACCTGCGACGCCGTGGGGCTGAGATATTGCAGGGAAGAGCTGAACAGGATGAAGTTACCGAACAGACCGCCCGTCGCGATAGCCAGCAATACCAGCCAGCGCGGTTTGCGGAAGAGCCGCAAGGGTGGAAGCTTACCTTTGATAGCCAGAATGGCCCCGAGGCCGATGCTTGCCATCAGAAAGCGATAAAAGACCACCGTAGGCGGCTCCATCACTTCCAGTACCTGCTTCATTGCAATTGGCAGCGCACCCCAGCACATTGCGGTAGTGAGCGCCAAAAGAATACCAATGCCGGCCTGCTGCTTCATGCCCGTTTTCCCTACAGAAAAAATTACCGGGTTTCCAATGTAAAAAGCCCCGCAACAGGTTGCGGGGCTTTAATCCGTTACCGGACCGAGAAAACCTTACTCAGCAACGATGCTGATGTATTTACGGTTGTTCGGGCCTTTAACTTCAAATTTCACTTTACCGTCTGCTTTAGCAAACAGAGTGTGGTCACGACCGCAACCTACGTTGTTGCCAGCGTGGAATTTGGTACCACGTTGACGAACGATGATGCTACCCGCCAGAACGGATTCGCCACCGAAACGCTTAACGCCAAGGCGTTTAGCTTCTGAATCGCGACCGTTACGTGTGGAGCCGCCAGCCTTTTTATGTGCCATTTAAATCTCTCCTCAGGTCTTAGGCGCTGATGCCAGTAATTTTCACATCAGTGAACCACTGACGGTGGCCCTGCTGCTTACGGTAGTGCTTACGACGACGAAACTTAACGATTTTAACTTTCTCGCCACGACCGTGTGCAACAACTTCAGCTTTGATAACGCCGCCATCAACGAAAGGAACGCCGATTTTGACTTCTTCACCGTTTGCGATCATCAGAACTTCTGCGAACTCAACAGATTCGCCAGTTGCGATGTCCAGCTTTTCCAGGCGAACGGTCTGACCTTCGCTTACTCGGTGTTGTTTACCACCACTTTGGAAAACCGCGTACATATAAACTCCGCTTCCGCGCACGTCCTCGTATGAATCAGAGTGCGCTATAAATATTCACAATAGGGCGCGAATATTACGCAAAACGCGAGCCTTTGACAAGTGCTACCGTCAATACATGAAGAAAAAAAACACAACACGTACGGTAACGTTTATCTGTGCCGTTTTTTCAGTACAATCAGCACTACTATTGATAAACCGAAACCCTTCGTTACCCCATTGAAGATGGGATCAACAGGATAAAAAGCCCGGCTTTTGCGATGAATTTAGAAAAAATCAACGAGTTAACCGCGCAAGATATGGCGGGTGTGAATGCAGCAATCCTGGAGCAACTCAACTCTGACGTTCAGCTGATCAATCAGTTGGGCTATTACATCGTCAGCGGCGGCGGTAAACGCATTCGTCCGATGATTGCCATTCTGGCTGCCAGAGCCGTTGGCTATCAGGGAAATGCTCACATCACTATCGCAGCGCTCATCGAATTTATTCACACGGCGACGCTTCTGCATGACGATGTTGTGGATGAATCGGATATGCGTCGTGGCAAAGCCACGGCAAACGCCGCTTTCGGAAACGCAGCCAGCGTCCTGGTGGGGGATTTTATCTATACCCGCGCCTTCCAGATGATGACCAGCCTGGGCTCCCTGAAAGTGCTGGAAGTGATGTCCGAAGCCGTAAACGTCATTGCTGAAGGCGAAGTGCTGCAGCTGATGAACGTCAACGACCCTGATATCACCGAAGAAAACTACATGCGCGTCATCTACAGCAAAACGGCGCGCCTGTTTGAAGCGGCTGCCCAGTGTTCCGGCATTCTGGCCGACTGTACCGAAGCACAGGAAAAAGGCCTGCAGGACTATGGCCGCTATCTGGGTACGGCCTTCCAGCTGATTGATGATTTGCTGGACTACAGTGCGGACGGCGAAACGCTCGGTAAAAACGTGGGCGATGACCTGAACGAAGGTAAACCCACCCTGCCGCTGCTTCATGCTATGCGCAACGGAACAGCCGACCAGGCGAAAATGATCCGTGAAGCGATTGAGCAGGGAAATGGCCGCCATCTTCTGGAACCTGTACTAGAAACTATGGCTATCTGCGGATCGCTGGAATGGACGCGTCAGCGCGCGGAAGAAGAAGCCGACAAAGCCATCGAAGCGCTTCAGGTCATTCCAGACAGCCCGTGGCGCGAGGCACTGATTGGTCTTGCCCACATCGCCGTTCAGCGCGACCGTTAATCCCCTTGTTTCTCCCCGCAGCGATAGCGGGGAGATTCCAGTACACACCTGTAAATTCCGTGTTCATGTAAATTCATCGGTTTAGAGACCGCATGAATAAAGCCGTGTCTTATTCTGAATATCCCTTCAAGTAACGCGAACTTTTTAGAACAAGAAGTTGAAATGGGTATAGTAACCGCGTCGTTTCAGAAGAAACGGCGTAGGTGAATCCGAACTTAAGGACGGCGTTATGGATACGAAATTTATCGACTGGCACACGGCTGATATTATTGCCGCGCTGCGCAAAAGAGGCACTTCACTGGCAGCAGAGTCCCGCCGCCATGGACTGAGTTCTTCCACTCTGGCAAACGCCCTCACCCGCCCCTGGCCCAAGGGAGAATTAATTATCGCGACGGCGCTGGATACGCATCCGTGGGTAATTTGGCCTTCGCGCTATCACGATCCCATCACCCATGAATTTATCGACAGATCGCGCATGATTCGCCAGAGAAAGGTAAAAAGAGAACCGCAGGAATAACGCATTTTTGACAGGAACAGCAACCCCCCGGTCATTGCTGGCAGGGGGCTGCCGGAACGATTACTCGCCCTTCACACGCTCGATGTTGGCACCCAGCGCGCGCAGTTTATCTTCGATACGTTCATAACCACGATCGATGTGATAGATACGATCCACGATCGTTGTACCTTCCGCGATACAACCCGCCAGCACCAGGCTTGCAGACGCACGCAGATCGGTTGCCATCACCTGAGCACCTGACAGTTTCTCAACGCCGTGGCAAATCACGGTATTACTTTCGATCTCAGCATGCGCGCCCATACGGATCAGCTCCGGTACGTGCATAAAGCGGTTCTCGAAAATGGTTTCTGTGATGAAGCCAGTGCCTTCGGCAACCAGGTTCAACAGGGTGAACTGCGCCTGCATGTCCGTAGGGAACGCCGGATGCGGCGCCGTACGCACATTGACTGCTTTTGGACGCTGACCGTGCATATCGAGGCTGATCCAGTCTTCACCGATTTCGATATCCGCACCCGCATCGCGCAGTTTCGCCAGCACCGCATCCAGGGTATCTGGCTGCGCGTTGCGACAAACAATCTTACCGCCAGAAATCGCCGCAGCGACCAGGAAGGTGCCGGTTTCGATACGGTCCGGCAGAACGCGATAGACACCGCCGCCCAGACGCTCAACGCCTTCGATGGTGATACGGTCGGTACCCTGACCGGAAATCTTTGCCCCCAGCGCCACGAGGAAGTTGGCGGTATCCACAATCTCCGGTTCGCGCGCGGCATTTTCGATGATGGTGGTACCTTCTGCCAGCGTCGCCGCAGACATAATGGTGACCGTTGCGCCCACGCTCACTTTGTCCATGACGATGTGCGCGCCTTTCAGACGACCATTAACGGACGCTTTAACGTAACCTTCTTCCAGCTTGATCTCGGCGCCCAGCTTCTCCAGACCAAAGATGTGCAGGTCAACCGGACGCGCACCGATGGCGCAACCGCCAGGCAGAGAGACCTGCCCCTGACCAAAACGCGCCACCAGCGGGCCAAGCGCCCAGATGGATGCACGCATGGTTTTCACCAGATCGTAAGGGGCTGAGAAGTTGTTCACCTTGCTGGCGTCGATCCAGACGGAACCGTTACGCTCGACTTTCGTGCCCAGTTGGGTGAGCAGCTTCATGGTGGTGTCGATATCTTTCAGCTTCGGTACGTTCTGAATTTCTACCGGCTCTTCAGCCAGCAGCGCAGCAAAGAGGATTGGCAGCGCGGCGTTTTTAGCGCCAGAAATTGTGACTTCGCCCTGGAGACGCGTTGGCCCCTGTACACGAAATTTATCCATTGTGTGCTCTCTTATAAATTCAACCGTGCTGCGGGCCTGTCGCCCTCAGCTCAAAAACCGTTTAGTTTGCGATCGCGTGCCCACTCTTGCGGGGTGAACGCTTTAATCGACAGGGCGTGGATGCGGTTATCCGCAATATATTCCATCAGCGGCGCGTACACAGCCTGCTGTTTCTTCACGCGGCTCATACCGTCGAACATCTCACCCACAGCAATAACCTGGAAGTGACTGCCATCGCCAGTGACGTGGGCTTCCTGAAGGGAGAGTGCATTCATCAGCACTGTCTGGATTTCATGATTTTCCATGGGCTCTTAATCATCTGATAGTGAAAACAAGCCCAACATCTTAGAGCAAAGTGGCGTTGTCTTAAACAAGCAAAAAGCCCCGACGATGAAACAGTCAGGGCTTTCGGAAGTAACGCACTGAAAATATTAACGAGGCAGTACGTCCTGAGGGAGATTGTAGAGCTGCGCAAGGGTCACGACATTATCGCTCGCGCCGTGAAGCGTGACGCTTGTCCCCTGCTTTTTCCCCACGGCAATCAGATGGGCAAGCAGCGCAACACCTGCCGTATCCACCCGCGTGACGTCGGTTAAGTCGATAAGCGTCACGCCCTGCATCGCTTCGTGGCGTTTGTCCCACAGTGGGTTCAGCAGATCCTGATCCAGTTCACCGGACAACTTTAATGTCTCGCCTTCACGCGACCAGCTGAGTTGCTGTGACATTACTTCTTCTCATCCAGAGTAATTTTCTGGCGAGAGATAGACTGCAGCTGAGCGGTCAGGCCATCAATGCCTTTGGTGCGCAGTAGGTCGCTCCATTCGTTCTGTTTGGTGGTGATCATGCTTACCCCTTCGGCAATCATGTCATACGCCTGCCAGTGACCGGTCTGGCTGTTTTTACGCCACTGGAAATCCAGACGAACCGGCGGACGACCGTTAGGATCGATGATCGTCACACGGATAGGGACGATGGTCGCATCGCCCAGCGGCTGCTCAGGCGCAATCTGATAGGTCTGGCCGTGATACATCGCCAGCGCCTGGCCATAAGCCTGTTTCAGGTATTCACGAAACGCGGCAAAGTAGGCATCACGCTGCGCAGGGGTCGCGTCTTTGTAATAACGTCCCAGCACCAGCGCACCCGCATATTTAATCTGCACGTACGGCAGCAGCTCCTGGTCAACAACGTCGCGCAGATAATCAGGATTAGCACGAATTTTAGGCTGTTCGTTTTTAAGACGGTCGAAGGTCTTCTTCGCCGCTTCGTCCATCAGTTTGTACGGGTTACTCTGATCCGCAGCGTGGGCGGCGGTTAGAGGGGCGATGACCAGCATGGCAACCATTAACAGTCGTTTAAACATGAATGACTTCTCCTGATATTAATTCGCAGCACCTGGCGTCGGTGCGACGTCGGTATGATCTTCGCTCTGCGCAGGGGCAGCGTCGGATTTTTTCTCATCCCCTTTACTGTTGTAAAGGAACTGACCAATCATATCCTCCAGAACCATCGCGGATTTCGTATCCTGAATGACGCTACCGTCTTTAAGGATAGTCGTTCCCAGCTCGGGATCTTCAAAGCCAACGTTAAGCGCCAGATATTGTTCGCCCAGCAGGCCGGAAGTACGGATAGAAAGGGAACTGGTGTCCGGGATATGGTTGTAACGCTCTTCGATATCCATCGCGACGCGGGGCAGATAGGTTTTCTCATCCAGCGTAATGTCAGATACGCGTCCGATCACCACGCCGCCGATGCGGACCGGTGAACGCGCCTTCAGCCCGCCGATGTTATCGAAGGTGGCATAGATGCGATACGTCGGCTCGGTGCGTACAGACGTGATATCCGCCGCTCTCAGGCAGATAAACAGCGCGGCCAGCAGCGCCAGCAGCAGGAATACACCGACCCAAATTTCATTTTTTCTCGTTTGCATGAACTCAATTCCCAAACATCAGTGCGGTGAGCACAAAATCCAGACCCAGTACGGCCAGCGACGAATGTACGACTGTACGTGTAGTTGCGCGGCTAATGCCCGCCGACGTCGGGATGGCATCGTAACCATTGAACAATGCAATCCAGGTGACCGTAATGGCAAATACCACGCTTTTAATCAGGCAGTTAACCAGATCCATTCGCAGGTCGATGGCGTCCTGCATCGCGGACCAGAAGAAACCGGCATCAATGCCTTTCCAGTGCACACCAACCAGCGAACCGCCCCAGATACCCACGGCGACAAACAGAATAGTCAGTAACGGTAAAGAGATCACCCCAGCCCAGAAACGCGGCGAGATCACGCGACGCAGCGGATCGACCGCCATCATCTCCATGCTGGAGAGCTGCTCGGTCGCACGCATCAGGCCAATTTCAGCCGTTAATGCCGACCCCGCGCGCCCGGCGAACAACAGCGCCGCCACAACCGGCCCCAGCTCGCGCAGCAGCGAGAGCGCCACCAGCATCCCGAGGCTGGTTTCCGCACTGTAGGTTGTCAGAACCAGATAGCCCTGCAGCCCAAGCACCATACCGATAAACAGACCGGAGACAATGATGATGAGCATCGACAGCACGCCGACATTATAAAGCTGCCGCACCAGCAGCGGTGCGTGCTTACGGAATTCCGGCTTGCCGACCAGCGCGTTGAATAACATCAATCCGGCACGCCCGAACGTCCTGATGGTTTTTATGCCACGGTGTCCGAGAGCGGCCAACGCATTTAACAGCATGAGTGGCTTAACTCCCTATTCCCAGTAAATCGTCACGATAGTCGCCCGCCGGGTAGCGGAACGGCACAGGGCCATCGGCAATACCGTCAAGGAACTGCCGCACGCGCGGATCGCAATTTTCCTGCAGCGCCTGAGCGCTACCGTGTGCGACGATCTTTTTGTCCGCCACAATATAGGCGTAATCGGCAATGCTCAATACTTCCGGTACATCGTGAGATACCACAATGCAGGTGACGCCAAGCGCGCTGTTCAGTTCAGAGATGAGCTTCACCAGCACGCCCATCGTGATGGGATCCTGTCCAACAAACGGTTCGTCGAACATGATTAAATCAGGTTCTAATGCAATGGCGCGTGCCAGCGCAGCGCGGCGCGCCATCCCGCCGGACAGCTCCGAAGGCATCAACTTTGCGGCGCCCCGCAAACCGACGGCTTCGAGCTTCATCATCACCGTGCTTTTCAGCAGTTCTGGCGGCAGGCTGGTATGCTCACGCAGCGGATAGGCCACGTTATCAAAGACATTCATGTCGGTGAACAAGGCTCCCGACTGAAAGAGCATGCTCATGCGTTTGCGGACAGTATACAGACGCGAGCGTGACATCTCCGGGATGTTTTCGCCATCAAAGAGGATTTCACCGCTATCAGGTGGGATCTGCCCACCAATAAGGCGCAGCAGGGTCGTTTTACCGATCCCGGACGGCCCCATGATGGCAGTGATTTTGCCACGCGGTACGGTCAACGAAATATCATCAAATATCAATCTGTTGGCGCGAGAAAAACTCACGCCGCGAACATCGACTAAATTCGCCATCGTTTGGCTCATTTATGGTTCCTTTATTACCCTGCTCACGTTAAGGCATGCCGCCTGAATCAGCCCTCAACTCCGCATTTTTACAGAATAATAGCCGTTGAGGTTAGCGAAAGCTGGCATTTGTTTTACTTTTCCGGCGCATAAAGTCAAAATTAGGAATTCGTTACGCCTCAGACTGTATGCAGTCCAGCCATTCCCGTGCGATGGACCGACGAGTATACCTGAAGAAAGGACTTTTGATGCTTTTAGCAACAGCACTGTTAATAATTGGTTTACTTTTGGTGGTCTACAGTGCTGACCGTTTAGTGTTTGCTGCATCTATCCTGTGTCGCCTGACGGGCGTACCGCCTGTCGTCATCGGGATGACCGTGGTGAGTGTTGGAACGTCACTTCCTGAAATCATCGTCTCTGTCTCGGCATCGCTGCATGGTCAGTTAGATCTGGCAGTAGGTACCGCGATTGGCTCCAACATCGTCAATATACTCTTGATTTTGGGCCTGGCCGCACTGCTCCATCCATTTCGCGTGCATTCTGATGTTCTGCGCCGTGAATTGCCGCTAATGTTAATCGTAAGCCTGCTGGCAGGCTGCGTATTTTACGATGGTGTGCTGAGCTACAGCGACGGCATTTTCCTGCTGGCGCTGGCCGTTATCTGGCTGCTGTACAGTGTTAAAATCGCCCGTCTGGCTGAGAAGCAGGGTCAGGATAGCCTCACGCGGGAGCAGGTCGCCGAACTGCCGCGAGAAGGCACGCTGCCTGTTGCCCTGCTCTGGCTTGGCGTTGCGCTGATCATCATGCCGATGGCAACGCGCATGGTCGTGGATAACGCGACCGTGCTGGCGAACTATTTCGCCATCAGTGAACTGACCATTGGCCTGACGGTGATTGCCATCGGCACCAGCCTGCCGGAGCTGGCCACGGCCATTGCGGGGGCACGTAAAGGTGAGGATGACATTGCCATTGGTAATATCATCGGTTCCAACATATTTAATATCGCCATTGTGATGGGCCTGCCGGCCCTGATAACGCCAGGGCCCTTTAATCCCCTGGCGTTCTCACGCGACTACGGCGTGATGTTATTGGTCAGCGTGATATTTGCCCTGCTCTGCTGGCGGCGGCAACGACAGATCGGCAAAGGCGCAGGCGCGCTGCTGACGGGTGGATTTATCGTATGGATGGCGATGCTGTACTGGCTCTCGCCTCTTCTCTCTGGGTAAACGGAAACGCATTATGTCGCAAATAGAATTGCAGCCGGGTTTTGACTTTCAGAAAGCAGGCAAAGAGGTTCTGGAGATTGAACGTGAAGGTCTGGCGCAGTTAGATCGGTACATTAATCAGGATTTTAGTCTGGCATGTGAGAAGATGTTCTACTGTGCCGGCAAAGTCGTGGTGATGGGGATGGGTAAGTCCGGCCACATTGGACGCAAAATGGCGGCAACGTTTGCCAGCACCGGAACCTCTTCCTTCTTTGTACATCCGGGGGAAGCCGCGCACGGTGACCTGGGTATGGTCACGCCGCAGGATATCGTCATCGCGCTGTCCAACTCCGGGGAGTCCAATGAAATTCTGGCGCTGATTCCGGTACTGAAGCGACTGCAGGTGCCGCTTATTTGCATGACCAGCCGTCCGGAAAGCAGCATGGCGCGGGCGGCCGATATTCACCTGTGCGTGAAAGTGCCTAAGGAGGCCTGTCCGCTCGGCCTGGCGCCGACGTCCAGCACCACCGCCGCACTGGTGATGGGTGATGCGCTTGCCGTCGCGCTGCTCGAAGCCCGCGGTTTTACGCCGGAAGATTTCGCGCTTTCCCACCCGGGCGGCGCGCTGGGGCGCAAGCTTCTGCTTCGGGTAAACGATATTATGCACACCGGGGATGAGATCCCTCACGTCAGTAAAGAAGCCTCCCTGCGTGATGCGCTGCTGGAAATCACCCGTAAGAATCTGGGTATGACGGTCGTGTGCGACGATCTGATGAAAATTCAGGGGATCTTCACCGATGGCGACCTGCGCCGCGTGTTCGACATGGGTGTAGATGTCCGCACGCTCGGCATTGCCGATGTGATGACGCCGGGCGGTATCCGCGTCCGTCCGGGTACGCTGGCCGTGGATGTGCTGAACCTGATGCAGTCCCGCCACATTACCTCAGTGATGGTTGCCGATGGCGACCAGTTGCTGGGTGTGGTACATATGCATGATCTGCTGCGCGCAGGCGTAGTGTAATGAAGGATAAAACAATGAGTAATGCGGGTGCATCCCTTGCAACCTGTTATGGACCGGTCAGTACCCAGATGATGGCAAAGGCGGAAAACATTCGTCTGCTCATCCTGGACGTGGATGGCGTACTCTCCGATGGCCTGATTTACATGGGCAATAATGGTGAAGAGCTGAAGGCGTTTAACGTTCGCGACGGCTACGGTATCCGCTGTGCGCTCACCTCGGGTATTGAGGTTGCTATCATCACCGGACGAAAAGCTAAACTGGTAGAAGACCGCTGTGAAACCTTAGGTATTACCCATCTGTATCAGGGTCAATCCGATAAGATGGCGGCGTTTAAGGATTTACTGGGTAAACTGGCTATCGCACCGGAAAACGTGGCCTACGTCGGGGACGATCTGATTGACTGGCCCGTGATGGCTGAAGTTGGGCTGAGCATCGCCGTTGCCGATGCGCATCCGCTGCTGATCCCGCGCGCTGACTACGTTACCCACATCAACGGGGGCCGTGGTGCCGTACGTGAAGTCTGCGATCTGCTTTTGCTGGCGCAGGGCAAGCTTGATGAGGCCAAAGGGCAATCGATATGAGTAAAACCAGACGCTGGATTATCATTTTGCTTTCGCTTGTCGCACTGGTATTGATTGGCGTGAACCTTGCCGATCGCGACGATCCGCAAACGGAAGTGGTCAACAATAACGATCCAACCTATAAAAGCGATCACAGCGACACCGTGGTCTACAGCCCGGAAGGCGCGCTGAACTATCGCCTGATTGCCCAGCATGTTGAATATTTTTCAGATGACGGTATTTCGTGGTTTACCCAACCTGTCATGACCACATTTGATAAGGACAAAGTGCCGACGTGGTCAATTAAGTCAGATCGGGCAAAACTGACAAATGACCGTATGCTTTATCTGTATGGCCACGTTGAAGTCAACGCCCTGACCGCTGACTCGCAACTGCGAAAAATTACGACGGATAATGCCCAAATTAACCTGGTAACCCAGAACGTGACCTCGCAGGATCTGGTCACACTGTATGGCACAACATTTAATTCCAGCGGTTTGAGAATGCGCGGGAACTTACGCAGCAAGAACGCCGAGCTGATTGAAAAGGTTAGAACCTCCTATGAAATTCAAAACAAACAAACTCAGCCTTAAAGTAATTATCGCCAGCGCGATGCTGGCGACCAGTCTCCCCGCGCTTGCTGTAACGGGCGATACCGACCAACCGATCCATATCGAGTCTGATACCCAGTCTCTCGATATGCAGGGCAACGTCGTCACCTTCACGGGTAACGTCGTCATGACTCAGGGCACCATCAAAATTAACGCCGACAAAGTGGTCGTGACCCGTCCGGGTGGCGAGCAGGGCAAAGAGATCATTGATGGTTACGGCAACCCGGCCACCTTCTACCAGATGCAGGACAACGGCAAGCCGGTGAAAGGCCGCGCTTCGCATATGCACTATGAGCTGGCGAAGGACCTGGTCATCCTGACCGGAAACGCGTATCTGGAACAGCTGGACAGCAACATTACCGGCGACCAGATCACCTATCTGGTGAAAGAGCAAAAAATGCAGGCCTCCAGCGAGAAAGGCAAACGCGTCACGACCGTCCTGGTTCCGTCGCAGCTGCAGGACAAAGGCAAAGGCCAGGCCCCGGCACAGAAGAAGAGTAACTAATTCGTTATGGCAACATTAACTGCAAAAAATCTCGCGAAGGCCTACAAGGGCCGCCGTGTCGTAGAAGATGTCAGTCTGACCGTCAACTCCGGCGAAATTGTAGGGCTGCTTGGCCCTAACGGTGCGGGTAAAACCACCACCTTCTACATGGTCGTTGGCATTGTGCCGCGCGATGCCGGCAACATTATCATTGACGATGAAGACATCAGCCTTCTGCCGCTGCACGCGCGCGCGCGTCGCGGGATCGGCTACCTGCCGCAGGAAGCCTCCATTTTCCGTCGTCTTAGCGTTTACGATAACCTGATGGCGGTCCTGGAAATTCGTAACGATCTGACCAGCGAACAGCGTCAGGATCGTGCCAACGAGTTGATGGAAGAGTTCCACATTGAGCATCTGCGCGACAGCCTCGGTCAGGCACTCTCCGGGGGTGAACGCCGTCGTGTTGAGATTGCACGTGCGCTGGCCGCAAACCCGAAATTTATCCTTCTGGATGAACCGTTTGCCGGCGTTGACCCGATCTCGGTTATCGACATTAAACGCATCATTGAACACCTGCGTGACAGCGGGCTTGGCGTACTGATCACCGACCACAACGTCCGTGAAACGCTGGCCGTGTGTGAACGCGCGTATATTGTCAGCCAGGGCAATCTGATCGCCCACGGTACGCCGCAGCAGATCCTCGAAGACGATCATGTTAAGCGCGTCTATCTTGGGGAAGACTTCAGACTCTGATAGGGTAGAGGTAACGTAACGCCGAACCGGAGAAAAATGCTCTGAACATGAAGCAAGGTTTGCAATTAAGGCTCAGCCAACAACTGGCAATGACGCCGCAGCTACAGCAGGCAATTCGCCTGTTGCAACTGTCCACGTTAGAACTTCAGCAGGAGCTCCAGCAGGCGCTGGACAGCAACCCCCTGCTGGAACAAACCGATCTTCATGACGAGGTAGATACTCAGCAGTCACAGGATACAGAAGCGCTCGACACCGCGGATGCACTCGAACAAAAAGAGATGCCCGACGAGCTACCGCTGGATGCCAGCTGGGATGAAATCTACACCGCCGGAACCCCTTCCGGTACGCGTGCAGACTACCAGGATGATGAGCTACCGGTCTATCAGGGAGAAACCACCCAGTCGCTGCAGGATTACCTGATGTGGCAGGTGGAACTTACCCCCTTCTCCGATACCGACCGCGCGATTGCCACCTCAATTGTCGATGCCGTTGACGACACCGGCTATTTGACCGTCACGCTGGACGATATCCTGGAAAGCATGGGCGACGAAGAGATTGAACTTGAGGAGATCGAAGCCGTTCTGAAGCGCATCCAGCGTTTCGATCCGGTAGGCGTGGCCGCAAAAGATCTGCGCGACTGCCTGCTGATCCAGCTTTCTCAGTTCAGCAAAGAGACGCCATGGCTCGACGAGGCGCGCTTAATCATCAGCGATCATCTTGATCTGCTGGCCAACCACGATTTCCGCAGCCTGATGCGCGTCACGCGCCTGAAGGAAGAGGTGCTGAAAGAAGCGGTGAATCTGATCCAGTCGCTCGATCCGCGCCCGGGACAGTCGATCCAGACCAGCGAACCCGAGTACGTGATCCCGGATGTGCTGGTCAGAAAACACAATGACCGCTGGGTCGTTGAACTGAATTCAGACAGCATCCCTCGCCTGCAAATCAACCAGCAGTATGCCTCCATGTGCACCAGCGCGCGTAACGACTCCGACAATCAATATATTCGTAGCAATCTTCAGGAAGCGCGATGGCTGATCAAAAGTCTGGAAAGCCGAAATGATACGCTGCTGCGCGTCAGCCGCTGTATTGTCGAACAGCAGCAGGCGTTCTTTGAGCAGGGCGAAGAGTATATGAAACCGATGGTACTGGCGGATATCGCCCAGGCCGTCGAGATGCATGAATCAACCATTTCCCGTGTCACCACGCAGAAGTATCTGCACAGTCCACGCGGTATATTTGAGCTTAAGTATTTCTTCTCCAGCCATGTGAATACCGAGGGCGGCGGCGAAGCGTCGTCAACGGCCATTCGTGCCCTGGTGAAGAAGTTGATCGCCGCGGAGAACCCCGCGAAGCCACTAAGCGACAGTAAGTTAACCACCATGCTGTCCGATCAGGGTATTATGGTGGCACGTCGTACTGTTGCGAAGTATCGAGAGTCTTTATCCATTCCGCCGTCCAACCAGCGTAAACAGCTGGTCTGACACAACCGATAAGGAAGACACTATGCAGCTCAACATCACTGGACAAAACGTCGAAATTACTGAGGCTTTACGCGACTTCGTGAACGCGAAGTTTGCAAAACTCGAGCAGTATTTCGAAAGGATCAATCAGGTCTATATTGTGTTGAAAGTGGAGAAAGTGACTCATATCTCGGATGCCACCCTGCATGTTAACGGGGGTGAACTGCATGCCAGTGCGGAAGGGCAAGACATGTACGCTGCTATCGACGGCTTGATTGATAAGCTTGCACGACAGCTCAATAAACATAAAGATAAACTGAAACAACACTAATTGTCCGGGCAGTTAACGGGTGCAAGACGGCCTGTTGTGAAACACAACAGGCCATTTGTACAGTTAGCGCTTAGGTGAAATTATGATGAACAACGATTCCGCTCTTCAACTGAGCAATGTCCTTAACCAGGAATGTACCCGCAGTGCGGTTCACTGCCAGAGCAAAAAACGTGCGCTGGAGATCATCAGTGAACTGGCTGCCAAACAGCTGGGCCTGCCGCCGCAGGTGGTGTTCGAAGCGATTCTGACCCGTGAAAAAATGGGCAGTACCGGTATCGGCAACGGCATCGCGATCCCGCACGGCAAACTGGAAGAGGATACCCTGCGTGCCGTTGGTGTGTTTGTGCAGCTTGAAACACCCATCGCCTTCGATGCCATTGATAACCAGCCCGTCGATCTCCTCTTCGCGCTGCTGGTGCCTGCCGACCAGACGAAAACCCATCTGCATACGCTGTCGCTGGTCGCAAAACGTCTGGCCGATAAAACCATTTGCCGTCGACTGCGCTCGGCCCAAAGTGATGAAGAGCTCTATCAAATTATCACTGAAGCAGAAGGCAATCAGGATGATGCATAACCAGGAGATGGCCTTCACATCTGTTGTCCTGAGGAGAAACGGAACATGGTGCTGATGATTGTCAGTGGCCGTTCAGGGTCGGGGAAATCCGTTGCTCTGCGCGCCCTGGAAGACATGGGTTTTTACTGCGTCGATAACCTGCCGGTCGTGTTGTTACCCGACCTGGCACGCACGCTGGCGGAGAGACAAACCTCTGCCGCCGTCAGTATCGACGTTCGTAACATGCCTGAATCGCCAGAGATCTTCGAACAGGCCATGAGCAACCTGCCTGACGCGTTCTCGCCTCAGCTGCTGTTCCTCGATGCAGACCGCAATACGCTGATCCGCCGCTACAGCGATACCCGTCGTTTGCATCCGCTTTCCAGCAAGAACCTCTCTCTGGAGAGCGCTATCGATGAAGAGAGCGACCTGCTGGAGCCGCTGCGTTCTCGTGCCGACCTGATTGTCGACACCTCTGAGATGTCCGTTCACGAGCTGGCGGAAATGCTGCGTACCCGGCTGTTGGGTAAACGCGAGCGCGAACTGACGATGGTGTTCGAATCCTTCGGCTTTAAGCACGGTATTCCGATTGATGCGGATTACGTTTTCGACGTGCGCTTCCTGCCGAACCCGCACTGGGATCCAAAACTGCGTCCAATGACCGGTCTGGATAAGCCGGTGGCGGCGTTCCTCGACCGGCACACAGAAGTACACAATTTTATCTACCAGACGCGAAGCTACCTTGAGCTATGGTTACCTATGCTGGAGACAAACAATCGTAGCTACCTGACGGTGGCGATTGGCTGTACCGGCGGTAAACATCGTTCGGTTTACATCGCCGAACAGCTGGCCGACTATTTCCGCTCGCGCGGGAAGAACGTTCAGTCCCGTCATCGCACGCTGGAAAAACGTAAAACATGACCGTAAAACAAACCGTTGAGATCACCAACAAGCTGGGTATGCATGCACGCCCGGCGATGAAGCTGTTTGAGCTGATGCAGGGTTTCGATGCAGAGGTTCTGCTGCGGAATGACGAAGGCACCGAAGCGGAGGCGAACAGCGTGATTGCGCTGCTGATGCTGGATTCCGCCAAAGGGCGCCAGATTGAAGTAGAAGCCACCGGCCCTCAGGAAGAGGAAGCGCTGGCGGCGGTGATTGCCCTGTTTAACGCAGGGTTCGACGAAGATTAAGGTCTGCTATTCAGGCGGGTAGCGCTGCGCTTACCCGCTCTACATAAGATTATTACGCTGCATAAACTCCTCTCCACCCAGCTGATTCATCTGGCGCATAATCCACGCCTGACGGCTTCGCACATAACCTGATGGGGCACTGGCCTTAAAGCGGATAGGGTTCGGTAACACAGCGGCCAATAGCGCCGCTTCTGACATGCTCAGACGGCTGGCTGGCTTATTGAAATACCGCTGTGCTGCAGCTTCCACGCCAAATATACCGTCGCCAAACTCAGCGACGTTGAGATAGACGGTCAGAATGCGTTTTTTGCTCCAGACCGTTTCCATCCCCAGGGTCAACCCTGCTTCCAGCCCTTTTCGCACCCAGCTTCGACCATCCCACAGAAACAGGTTTTTGGCCGTCTGCTGCGACAAGGTTGATGCCCCGCGCACGCGGTTTTCATGGCGTTCGTTATGGGCTAGCGCCTTCTCAATGGCCGCCACGTCGAACCCCCAGTGCTCCGGGAATTTCTGGTCCTCCGCCGCGATGACCGCCAGCCCCATGAACGGGGAGATCTCGTCCATGCTCACCCAGTCAGAGTGGGCAACGTAGCTGAAATCGCCGCTGAACCACGCGCTAAGCTGGCGCTCAACCATAACGGCAGAGAACGGAACCGGCATAATGCTGAATAAAGCCAGCCCGCCTCCCCAGAATACCGCCAGCACAAGTACGATGCGCAAGAGAAAACGTTTCACCCCTGCGCCTGCGGCAAATTTACGCCTCATTCAGTCAGCACCAGCACGCGAGCCACCAGCTTTTCAATACCTGAGGCCGCCTCAGCGATATTATTCGCCAGCATATAAGCCGGCGTGGTGACAATTTTGTTATCTTCATCAACCACAATGTCATCAACCGGGCACGGAACGTGTTCGCCCCCCATTTCCTCGACGATCTCTGCGGTATCAATATCCGTCCCGATAGTCAGGCGCAGCGGGAAATCAAAAATCCTGGGCAGCATTGCCGGCGCGATGCAGATAAAGCCCTGCGGTTTTCCTGCCGCGTGCATGGCCTGCGACAGCGCCTTTAAATGAGGATCGACCTGACACTCCGCGCCCTGCGCAGCAAAGGTACTGAGATTTTTGGCCGCACCAAACCCACCCGGCACAATGAGCGCATCAAGCTCTGTAGGGTCTGCCTGAATAAGAGCATGGATATCACCTCGCGCAATACGCGCGGCTTCAATCAGTACATTACGGGTTTCCGCCATCGGCTCGCCGGTCAGATGATTAATCACATCCGCCTGATTTTTGTCCGGCGCAAAACAAATAACCTCTGCTCCCTGCTTAGCCAGGGCCAGCAGCGTGATTACGGCTTCATGTATTTCAGAACCATCGTAAACACCGCATCCGCTCAGCACGACACCAATCTTTTTCATCATGACAATCCTTTTCTGCAACTTGCTGAAGCACATTAATAATTTTGATTAAAACGCTATGCTTCACACATTTCACTGATTCATGTAACAAACCATTTAAGATTTGCTATCTTATCTGCGTGCGGCCTAAATTTTTCAGGCAGCGCCCTTTCGAAAATAACTTTATAAAACAGGCGCAGCCACGATTTCCCTGGTGTTGGCGCAGTATTCGCGCACCCCGGTTAATCCGGGGTCATTTTTTTCTGGCGTCTACCCAGGCTTTAAGCACCGCCACATCGTTTTGCCACTCTTGTTTCATCTCTTCAACCCAATCACCCACGTTATCTTCCCATGCGGGTAAATCAGGCGACTGAATCTGTTGACCCAGCTGCTGCAGATGGCGTAAGCCAACCGAGCCGGCGGCACCTTTGATTTTATGTCCTTCTTCGACGATGCCCTTCTGGTCACGAGCCGTCAGGTTTGATTCCAGCACGCTCAGATAGCCCGGCATCATTTTTTCGAACACCGCCAGACCATCGGTAATCAGTTTCGGACCCACCAGATCGATGTACTGCTCCAGCATCGCGGTATCGAGTATCGTTTGGGCTTTTGCGCTATCAACAGACGTCATGGTGCTCTCCTCTTCATCACGGGTATCCCAGAACTTCTTAATCATGGCGGTCAGAGCAGGCACCGCCAGCGGCTTGCTGAGTACATCGTCCATACCGGCATCGAGATACTCTTTTTTGTCTTTCAGCACGTTCGCCGTCAGCGCCACCAGCGGCGGCAGCTCGTCGGCCGCGTACTGACGCGTCAGCTCACGCGAGATATCCAGCCCGGTCATATCCGGCAGCTGAATATCCAGCAGAACAAGATCGTATTCGCCCGGTTTAAACATCTCCAGCGCGGCCTTACCGGTCATCGCGACATCCACGCTGTTGCCCAGTTTTTCCAGCACCGAGCGCGCCACAATCACGTTCAGCTCAATGTCTTCCACCAGCAGGACGTGCAGCGCTGGCAGCGGCATGTCGTCGTTTTCAAAGGTATCCTCAACCTCCTCCGCCACCGCCGGCGCATGGACCGTCAGCGTGAAGGTTGATCCTTTGCCCGGCAGGCTGACAACGGTGATATCGCCACCCATACTCTTCGCCAGCCGCTTAGAGACCGCCAGGCCAATGCCTGTTCCGGTAGCCGGTTTCCCGCCGTTGCTGTCCTTCACCTGGTAGTACATCGCGAAAATTTTGTCCTGCTCCTCCTGCGGAATACCCATCCCGGAGTCTTCCACCTCGAAGTGCAGCATATCGCCTTCGTCATAGCGGATGCGCACCGCCACCTGCCCCTTCTGGGTAAATTTCACCGCGTTGCTGATAAGGTTCCACAGGATCTGGCGCAGACGCGTGCCGTCAGTCACCACTTTATGCGGTAGCGGCAGGTTTGGCTCCATGACAAAGCTCAGTCCCTTCTGCTGCGCCTGCAGGCCGGAGAGATTTTCGAGGTCGGCAAGGAAGCTGGTGAAATCAACAGGCTGATTATCAAGCTGAACTTTACGGCGCTCCATCTTATCCATATCAATAATATCGTTGAAGATATTACCCAGCGTGACCGCGGATACATGGATAGTCTTGAGGTATTTTTCCTGCTCTGCTGTCAGGTCGGTATCCAGCAGAATACGGCTCAGCCCGACAATGCCATTAAGCGGCGTACGCAGCTCGTGGCTGATGGTGGAGATAAAGGTAGTCTTATCGCGGCTGGCGCGCTCCAGAGCGTCCTGGTAGCGCTTACGCTCGGTGATATCGCGGCCAAAGCCCATCAGGCCGTGGCGTTTCCCCACGCGGTCATAGTAGGGCACCTTACGGATCTCAAAGCAGGCTTTGCGTCCGTCCGGGTAATCCAGCCACTGTTCATAGGTCAGCGAGACGTTATGGCGGAATACTTTTTCGTCCGTCTCCATGACCTTGGCCGCCGCCTCTTCAGAGTAAACGTCCTGCGGCTTCAGGTTAATCAGCTGCTTCTCGCTTTTCCCGGTGAGCAGCTCCATCGCCCGGTTACAGCCGGAAAACTCTTTATCTTCATTACGGTAAAACACCAGATCCGGCGAAGCATCAAGGAACGACCGCAGGAAAGAGGATTGCTGTTCAAGCTGGATCTGCGTGACCTCGCGCTCTTTCATTTCGATTTTCAGCTGCTCCAGCGTGGCCTGACGCTCGGCTTCCGCCTTCTCACGATCGGAGATCTCCTGATTCAGCTGCGCAATGTTGTCTTTAAGCTGGACGTTGAGCTTCAGGTCGCGCTCGCGCATCTCTTCCAGTTTATCGACCAGTTTTGACAGACGCTGACGGGACTCTTCCAGCTGTTCAACCACTACGGAAAGGAAATAGACCGCCCAGGGCGTAATGAGCAAGCCAAAGAAGATGGAGCGGATAACGTCGATACTCTCGACCTGACCATGCAGAACCATGGTGACGGCCATTTGCACAACAATGGCCAGAACGACCAGCGCCAGCGCAAGCAGCATGGAGAAACGCACCAGCCCAAGCTTCATCATCAGGTCGACGTAATACTGGGCAAGCATTCGAATTTGCTTCATAGAGGATCCCTTCACGACTTTATCGCTCAATAATACTCAAATTCAGGGCGAGGCGTTGAAGGTTGTGAGAAAAAGTGCGGGGTGAAACAGGAGATTAGCCTCGCTCCCGGTTAACCGGAAGCGAGGAGAGGTCAATCAGGAGCGTTTCAACAGCAGCCAGAGGCTGATCAGGAGGAAACTGGCGCTTGGCAGCAGCGCACCAATTATCGGCGGAATGCCATAAACCAGCGTCAGCGGACCGAAGATCTGATCGAGCACGTAGAACACAAAGCCGAAGCTGATACCGGTCACGACGCGCACGCCCATCGGCACGCTGCGTAACGGGCCGAAGATAAACGACAGCGCCATCAGCATCATCACCGCCACGGACATCGGCTGGAAGATCTTGCTCCACATGTTGAGCTGATAACGTCCTGCGTCCTGCCCGCTCGACTTCAGGTATTTCACATAGTTGTGCAAACCGCTGATGGAGAGCGCGTCAGGATCCAGCGCCACAACACCGAGCTTATCGGGCGTCAGGTTGGTTTTCCACGTACCGGTTACCGTCTGAGAACCCGTAATCTGTTTCGGATCGGTCAGGTTAGATTCATCAACCTGGGACAAACGCCACTGTTTATGTTCGGCGTCAAATTTTGCCGAAGAGGCGTGTCGGACTGACTCCAGACGGCGCTGGTCATCGAAAGCATAGATGCTCACCCCACCCAGCTCATCATTCCCCTTCACCCGTTCGATGTAGACGAAGTTTTTACCGTCTTTAGCCCATAAACCTTGTTGGGTCGAGAGCAGCGAGCCGCCGTACATGGCCTGCGCACGGTAGTTACGCGCCATCTGTTCACCCTGCGGCGCGACCCACTCGCCAATCGCCATGGTCAACAGCACCAGTGGGATCGCGGTTTTCATTACCGACAGCGCAACCTGCATGCGGGTAAAGCCCGAGGCCTGCATAACGACCAGCTCACTGCGCTGCGCCAGCATCCCCAGCCCCAGCAGCGCGCCCAGCAGGGCCGCCATCGGGAAGAAGATCTGTACATCTTTCGGCACGCTGAGCAGGGTATACATCCCCGCGCCCATCGCGTCATAGCTCCCCTGGCCGGCTTTTTTCAGCTGATCGACAAATTTGATAATGCCGGAGAGCGACACCAGCATGAACAACGTCATCATGATGGTGGTAAAAATGGTTTTACCGATATAGCGATCAAGAACGCCAAACGCCTGCATTAGATGGCTCCTTTACGCGAGAATCGGGCACGTATGCGGCGCACAGGCACCGTATCCCACAGGTTTAATCCCAGCGCCAGTAAGATGTACAGGCTGTTGACGAACCATGTCCAGACCATAGGGTCCAGCTTACCCTTCGCGCCGTTAGAACGAATCGAGGTTTGCAGCAGGAAATAGATCAGGTAAAGCAGCATCGCCGGCAGCATAGAGAGCACGCGGCCCTGGCGCGGGTTCACCACGCTCAGCGGAACGACAATCAGCGCCATCATAAACACGGTGAATACAAGCGTAATACGCCAGTGGAACTCAGCACGCGCCCTGTCGGTATCGGTATTCCACAGGGTACGCATGTCCATTTGCTCGGTATCCGTTGGATCGAGCGCCACCGCCTGATGGCCGATAATGGCCTGATAGTTCTGGAAATCCGTAATACGGAAGTCGCGCAGCATGGCTGTGCCTTCGAAACGGGTGCCTTTGTTCAGCGTCACGATCTGAGAACCATCTTTGCGCTGAGCAAGCTGGCCGGAGTCTGCAACCACCACGGAAGGACGCGCGTTACCTTTGGGACGTAACTGCGCCAGGAATACGTCGTTGAATTTACTGCCGTCAACGCTCTCAATGAACAGCACGGAGTTACCGTCGGTCGCCTGCTGGAACTGCCCCTGGGCTAAGGCTGCCATGCCGGGGTTGGCTTTCGCTTCGGCCAGCACTTCGTCCTGATGACGGGAAGACATGGGACCCGCCCACATCACATTCACCGCCGCGACAATACCCGTGAACAGCGCCAGTATCATGGCCGCTTTCACCAGTACCGCTTTGCTCAGGCCACAGGCATGCATCACCGTGATTTCACTCTCGGTGTAGAGTTTCCCAAGCGTCATGAGCAGGCCAAGGAAAAGACTTAGCGGCAGGATGAGCTGCGCCATTTCCGGGATCCCTAAGCCAAGCAGGGAAAGCACCAGATTTGTTGGAATTTCGCCGTCAACGGCCGCACCGAGGATCTTAACCAGCTTCTGACAGAAAAAAATCAGCAGCAGGATGAAGAGGATCGCCAGTTGGCTTTTGAGCGTCTCCCGCACCAGATATCTTATGATTATCACTTTAAATACGCCCGTAAAAACCCGTCTCTTTGCTGGAAAATCGCTTGTTTCATGGCTTAAACGTCATTTATTCTCTTGAGTCGTCGAAATCATCGCTAAGATTAAAACATCCGGCGGATTCACGCTTCAGGACTTTTTCTGACGTGTCGAAACCGTAGTAACGTAAGATTAACACGAAGTCACCACAACAGCGGACATGAGTTACGAAAGGTTTCAATTCTATCCGTAGCTGCCGCCGTTGTCTTTAAGATTCAGGAGCGTAGTGCATGGAGTTCAGTGTAAAAAGCGGTAGCCCGGAGAAACAGCGGAGTGCCTGCATCGTTGTGGGCGTCTTTGAACCACGCCGACTCTCCCCGATCGCCGAGCAACTCGATAAAATCAGTGACGGCTATATTAGCGCCCTGCTGCGCCGTGGCGAACTGGAAGGCAAACCTGGGCAGACGCTGTTACTGCACCATGTTCCGAACGTACTGTCAGAACGTATTCTGCTGATTGGCTGCGGCAAAGAACGCGAGCTGGATGAACGTCAGTATAAGCAGGTAATTCAGAAAACAATCAATACGCTGAATGATACTGGCTCAATGGAAGCCGTCTGCTTCCTGACGGAGCTGCACGTTAAAGGGCGTAACACCTACTGGAAAGTGCGTCAGGCGGTTGAAACGGCAAAAGAGAGCCTGTACAGCTTCGATCAGCTGAAGACCAATAAAAGCGAGCCGCGTCGTCCTCTGCGTAAAATGGTCTTTAACGTGCCAACCCGTCGCGAGCTGACCAGCGGCGAACGCGCGATCCAGCACGGTCTGGCGATCGCGGCCGGCATTAAAGCGGCTAAAGATCTCGGCAACATGCCGCCTAACATCTGTAACGCGGCATACCTGGCCTCTCAGGCGCGTCAGCTGGCCGACGCCTACAGCAAAAACGTCATTACCCGCGTCATCGGCGAACAGCAGATGAAAGAGCTGGGGATGCACTCTTACCTGGCGGTCGGTAACGGCTCGCAGAACGAATCCCTGATGTCCGTCATCGAGTACAAAGGCAATCCGTCCGAAGACGCGCGCCCGATTGTGCTCGTCGGTAAAGGCCTGACCTTCGATTCCGGCGGTATCTCCATCAAGCCTGCCGAAGGCATGGATGAGATGAAATACGACATGTGCGGTGCGGCGGCGGTTTACGGCGTGATGCGCATGGTCGCGGAACTGCAGTTGCCTATCAACGTGATCGGCGTACTGGCGGGCTGCGAAAACATGCCTGGCGGGCGCGCCTATCGTCCGGGTGACGTTCTGACCACCATGTCCGGCCAGACCGTTGAAGTGCTGAACACCGACGCCGAAGGCCGTCTGGTGCTGTGTGACGTGCTGACCTATGTTGAGCGCTTCGAGCCGGAAGCGGTGATTGACGTCGCTACCCTCACCGGAGCCTGTGTGATTGCGCTGGGTCACCATATCACCGGCCTGATGTCGAACCACAATCCTCTGGCGCACGAGCTTATTGGTGCCTCAGAGCAGGCCGGGGATCGCGCATGGCGTCTGCCGCTGGGTGACGAGTATCAGGATCAGCTGGAGTCTAACTTTGCGGATATGGCGAACATTGGCGGACGTCCTGGCGGGGCGATCACCGCGGGCTGCTTCCTGGCACGCTTCACCCGCAAGTACAACTGGGCGCACCTGGATATCGCGGGCACCGCATGGCGCTCCGGTAAAGCCAAAGGCGCAACCGGCCGTCCAGTGGCGCTGCTGTCGCAGTTCCTGCTGAACCGCGCAGGTTTTAACGGCGACGAGTAAGTCAACACGGCAGTAAACCGTAGGCCGGGTAAGGCGAAGCCGCCACCCGGCTTAAGCATTTAAAGTGAGCACAAGAAGCCCCATATATGAAGAATGCAACGTTCTACCTTCTGGACAACGACACCCATCAGGATGGCCTCAGCGCCGTAGAACAGCTGGTGTGTGAAATTGCCGCAGAACGTTGGCGCGCAGGTAAACGCGTTCTGATTGCCTGTGAAGATGAACAGCAGGCGATTCGCCTGGATGAAGCGCTGTGGGCGCGCCCCCCGGAGAGTTTTGTGCCGCATAACCTGTCGGGCGAAGGCCCGCGCGGCGGTGCACCGGTTGAAATTGCCTGGCCGCAAAAGCGCAACAGCAGCGCGCGCGATATTTTGATTAGCCTGCGGATAGATTTTGCAGATTTTGCCACCGCTTTCACAGAAGTGGTAGACTTTGTCCCTTACGAAGAATCTTTGAAACAACTGGCGCGCGAACGCTATAAAGCGTACCGCCTGGCTGGTTTTAACCTGAATACGGCAACCTGGAAATAATGGAAAAGACATATAACCCACGCGATATCGAACAGCCGCTTTACGAGCACTGGGAACAGCAGGGCTATTTCAAGCCTAACGGCGACGAAAGCAAAGAGTCCTTCTGCATCATGATCCCGCCGCCGAACGTCACCGGCAGTTTGCATATGGGTCATGCTTTCCAGCAGACCATCATGGACACCATGATCCGCTATCAGCGTATGCAGGGTAAAAACACCCTGTGGCAGGCGGGGACTGACCACGCGGGTATCGCGACCCAGATGGTGGTTGAGCGTAAAATTGCCGCTGAAGAAGGAAAAACCCGCCACGACTACGGTCGCGACGCGTTCATCGACAAAATCTGGCAGTGGAAGGCGGAATCCGGCGGCACCATTACCCGTCAGATGCGCCGTCTCGGCAACTCCGTGGACTGGGAGCGCGAGCGCTTCACCATGGACGAAGGCCTGTCCAACGCCGTTAAAGAAGTCTTCGTCCGCCTGTACAAAGAAGACCTGATTTACCGCGGCAAACGCCTGGTAAACTGGGATCCAAAACTGCGCACCGCCATCTCTGACCTGGAAGTGGAAAACCGCGAGTCTAAAGGCTCCATGTGGCACATCCGCTATCCGCTGGCCGATGGCGCAAAAACCGCCGACGGCAAAGATTACCTGGTGGTCGCAACGACCCGTCCGGAAACCCTGCTGGGCGATACCGGCGTGGCCGTTAACCCGGAAGATCCGCGTTATAAAGATCTGATCGGCAAATTCGTGGTGCTGCCGCTGGTAAACCGCCGTATTCCGATTGTGGGCGACGAACACGCCGATATGGAAAAAGGCACCGGCTGCGTAAAAATCACCCCGGCGCACGACTTCAACGACTATGAAGTTGGTCGTCGTCACGCCCTGCCGATGATCAACATTCTGACCTTCGACGGCGATATCCGCGAAAGCGCAGAAGTGTACGATACCAAAGGCAACGAATCCGACGTTTACTCCAGCGACATCCCGGCTGAGTTCCAGAAGCTGGAGCGTTTTGCCGCGCGTAAAGCCATCGTGGCTGCCGTTGACGCGCTCGGCCTGCTGGAAGAGATCAAACCTCACGATCTGACCGTGCCGTACGGCGACCGTGGCGGCGTGGTTATCGAGCCAATGCTGACCGACCAGTGGTACGTGCGTGCCGACGTGCTGGCGAAACCGGCTGTGGAAGCGGTTGAAAACGGCAGCATTCAGTTCGTGCCGAAGCAGTACGAAAACATGTACTTCTCCTGGATGCGCGACATTCAGGACTGGTGTATCTCCCGTCAGCTGTGGTGGGGTCACCGTATTCCGGCGTGGTACGACAACGAAGGCAACGTTTACGTTGGCCGTAGCGAAGACGAAGTGCGTCAGGAAAACAACCTGAGCGCGGACATTGCGCTGCGTCAGGACGAAGACGTGCTGGACACCTGGTTCTCCTCCGCGCTGTGGACCTTCTCCACCCTCGGCTGGCCAGAAAACACCGACGCGCTGCGTCAGTTCCACCCAACCAGCGTGATGGTCTCCGGCTTCGACATTATCTTCTTCTGGATTGCCCGCATGATCATGATGACCATGCACTTCATCAAAGACGAAGACGGCAAGCCGCAGGTTCCGTTCCATACCGTCTACATGACCGGTCTGATCCGCGACGACGAAGGCCAGAAGATGTCCAAGTCCAAGGGGAACGTGATTGACCCGCTGGATATGGTTGACGGTATCTCTCTGGAAGATCTGCTGGAAAAACGTACCGGCAACATGATGCAGCCGCAGCTGGCTGAGAAAATCCGCAAGCGCACCGAGAAGCAGTTCCCGAACGGGATCGAGTCTCACGGTACCGACGCCCTGCGCTTCACCCTGGCGGCACTGGCCTCAACCGGTCGTGACATCAACTGGGACATGAAGCGTCTGGAAGGTTACCGTAACTTCTGTAACAAACTGTGGAACGCCAGCCGTTTCGTGCTGATGAATACCGAAGATCAGGATTGCGGCTTCAACGGCGGCGAGATGACGCTGTCTCTGGCAGACCGCTGGATCCTGGCGGAATTCAACCAGACGGTGAAAGCGTTCCGCGAGGCGCTGGACAGCTACCGCTTCGATATCGCGGCGGGCATTCTGTATGAATTCACCTGGAACCAGTTCTGCGACTGGTATCTGGAGCTGGCGAAGCCGGTGATGAACGGCGGCACTGAGGCGGAGCTGCGCGGCACGCGCAACACGCTGATTACCGTTCTGGAAGGTCTGCTGCGCCTGGCGCATCCGGTCATTCCATTCATCACCGAAACCATCTGGCAGCGCGTGAAGGTGATTGCAGGCATCAACGCCGATACCATCATGCTGCAGCCGTTCCCGGAATTCGATGCGGCCAAGGTTGATGAAGCGGCGTCCGCGGATACCGAGTGGCTGAAACAGGCGATCGTTGCGGTACGTAACATCCGTGCTGAAATGAACATCGCCCCAGGCAAACCGCTGGAGCTGCTGCTGCGTGGCTGCAGCGAGGCTGCCGTTCGTCGCGTCAACGAGAACAACACCTTCCTGAAAACCATGGCGCGTCTGGAAAGCATCACCGTGCTGCCTGCGGATGACAAAGGTCCGGTTTCCGTGACAAAAATCATCGACGGCGCCGAGCTGCTGATCCCAATGGCGGGCCTGATCGACAAAGACGCCGAGCTGGCTCGTCTGGCGAAAGAAGTGGCAAAAGTCGACGTGGAAATTGGCAAAATCGAAAGCAAGCTGGCGAACGAAGGCTTTGTCGCCCGCGCGCCGGAAGCGGTCATCGCGAAAGAGCGCGAGCGTCTGGTTGCCTTCGCCGATGCGAAGACCAAGCTGATCGAGCAGCAGGCGGTTATCGCAGCCCTGTAATGCTTTTACCCCTTACGCTTCAGGGCGTAAGGGGTATCCTTCCTGAAAACTCCTCGCTTGCACTCCCCTTTCTGCGGTGCTATTAACAGCAGTTATGTGTCAATTTTTGTAATGAGTAATGCTATGAGCGTGATTACCCCCGTCGCGACGACGATGCGCCGGATCGCTGAGCAGGATAACCCGGCAATCGCCGCCGTTATCCGCACCGTTTCTGCCGAATATGGCCTGACGGCTGACAAAGGCTACACGGTTGCTGACCCTAACCTGGACGAGCTTTACCAGCTCTACAGCCAGCCAGGGCATGCCTACTGGGTAATCGAGCAGAACGGCCTGGTGGTGGGCGGCGGCGGCGTGGCGCCCCTCAGCTGCAGCGAACCGGATATCTGTGAACTACAGAAAATGTATTTCCTGCCAACGGCGCGCGGGCAAGGACTGGCAAAAAAGCTGGCGCTGATGGCGCTGGACCACGCGCGCAAGCAGGGTTTTACACGCTGCTACCTTGAAACAACCGCTTTCCTCAAAGAGGCCATCGGCCTTTATGAACATCTGGGCTTTGAGCATATCGATGCGCCGCTGGGCTGTACCGGCCACGTTGATTGCGAAGTCAGGATGCTGAAAAGTCTGTAAGTTTCGTTCCTGCCCTCTTCTGTTAAGCGGCTGTAAACTGAATGCTCTACACTCTCAGTTCACACCACAACGGGGGAAACACGATGTCGAAGATAAAAAGCTACGCCGCACCGCAGGCGGGTGCAGAACTTGAGCTGTACGAGTACGATGCGGGCGAACTAAAAGCAGAAGACGTCGAAGTACAGGTTGATTACTGCGGGATCTGCCACTCGGATCTCTCGATGATCGATAACGAATGGGGCTTCTCGAGCTATCCGCTGGTTGCCGGGCACGAAGTCATTGGCCGCGTCGTGGCGCTCGGTAGCGCCGCGCAGGACAAAGGGCTGAAGGTAGGCCAACGCGTGGGCATTGGCTGGACGGCACGCAGCTGTGGTCACTGTGACGCCTGTATCAGCGGCAATCAGATCAACTGCCTCGAGGGCGCCGTTCCCACTATTCTGAACAAGGGCGGTTTTGCCGACAAACTGCGCGCCGACTGGCAATGGGTGATCCCGCTGCCGGACAGCATTGATATCGAATCCGCAGGTCCGCTGCTGTGCGGCGGTATCACCGTCTTCAAACCTCTGCTGATGCACCACATCACCGCCACCAGCCGCGTGGGCGTCATTGGTATTGGCGGCCTGGGGCATATCGCCATCAAGCTGCTGCACGCGATGGGCTGTGAAGTCACGGCGTTCAGCTCCAACCCGGCGAAAGAGAAAGAAGTGCTGGCGATGGGTGCGGATAAAGTGGTGAACAGCCGCGATCCTGACGCGCTGAACGCGCTGGCTGGGCAGTTTGACCTGATCATCAACACCGTTAACGTCGATCTCAACTGGCAGCCGTACTTTGAGGCGCTGGCCTACGGCGGTAACTTCCACACCGTAGGTGCCGTAATGAAGCCGCTGCCGGTTCCGGCGTTTACCCTGATCGGCGGGGATCGCAGCGTGTCAGGCTCCGCGACCGGTACGCCGTTTGAGTTGCGCAAGCTGATGAAGTTTGCCGGACGCACCAAAGTGGCGCCGACCACCGAACTGTATCCGATGTCGAAAATCAACGAAGCGATCCAGCACGTGCGTGACGGCAAAGCCCGCTACCGCGTGGTGTTGAAAGCGGATTTTTGATGTGACATTGGCGGGGAATGTGCGGCCTGATGCCCTCACCCCAACCCTCTCCCACAGGGAGAGGGCGCACACACTAAAAACGGTAACGGTCGTTACCGTTTTGCATCTACCATGGCCTTAAACACCTCAGCCACCGCGACCGCACCGGGATCCATTACCCCATCCAGATTCTCTTTATTCACATACGACGAGCGCCCCGCACCGGCTTTCGCCATTTTCGCCGTTGCTTCGGCACCGTGCTGTGCTGCCTTCGCCGCTGCCTGAAGATCGCCATTCTTCAATGCTTCAAGCGCCGGTTGCAGCGCGTCGATCAGGGTACGATCGCCGAGATCTGCCCCACCGTACTGCTTCATCTGCGCCAGCCCGCTGAGCAATGCCTCGGGCAGCGGCTGACCATCGTGAAGCTTTTGCCCGGCCGCGGTGAAGAAGATCGACATCAGCACCCCGCTCGATCCGCCCATCACCGTCGCCAGCCGCTCGCCCACCAGCAACAGCAGCGTCGATACGTTATCAAGCGGGAGCTTGCGATCCTCCAGACGCTGCGCAATATCCCGCGCCCCTTGCGCAAAAGTGGAGCCGGTATCACCGTCGCCCACTTTGGCATCCAGCGCGTTCAGTCGGTTTTCCAGCTGGAGCAGCGTTTTCGTCACCGAGGAAACATACTCGCCCACCCGCAGATTGTCCGACGGAGTGTATTCCACGCGATCGTGAATGGCGGTATGCGCCACGGTGCGCAGTGGCGCAAACGCCACGGGCTTCTGCCAGCCCAGCGTTTCGACCTCGGCGTGAATCGCCTTTTCAAAGAAGTCATTAAGCTTCAGCAGCGTGAGCGAAAAGCCCTTCATGTCCAGCGCGCTCACCAGCGGCGCGGGGCCTATCAGGTACGCGATCTCCTCTTTCAGCGCCGAATGCGCCAGCTCTTTGGTCAGCAGCGCCATCTCCAGCGCCGATACGCCGCCGAGATTGTTAATCAATACCGCAAACCGCCCTTCTCCCGCCTGCGCGCGTAACGGCGTCACCAGCGTGTCGATAATGGCTTTACTGTTCTGCGTATCCACGACGGAAGCACCGGGCTCGCCGTGAATGCCCAGCCCCAGCTCGACATGGCCCTGCTTAATGCGCCCCTCTTCCTCGTCGCTGCCCGGCAGGTTGCACGTTTGCATCGCAACGCCCAGGCTCCAGAGGTTATCGCAGGCCTGTTGCGCAATATCCCGCACCTCGCTTAGCGATTTACCGTGCTCCGCCGCATAGCCCGCAATCTTGTGCACCAGTGCCGTACCGGCAATACCGCGCGGCTGTTTGTTATCCGGCAGCGCGATATCGTCCGCCACGATCGCCATCTCCACCTTCAGGCCGTAGCGTTTGGCTTTTTCAGCCGCCAGACCAAAGTTCAGGCGATCGCCGGTGTAGTTTTTGACGATCAGCAGACAGCCGCGATCGCCCGTGACCGCCACAATGGCGTTCAGCACCGCATCCACGCTCGGCGAGGCAAACAGATCGCCACACACTGCCGCCGTCAGCATCCCTTTGCCAACAAACCCGGCGTGCGCGGGTTCGTGGCCTGAGCCGCCGCCGGAGATCACCGCCACGCGGCTTTTGTCCCAGTCGCCGCGTGCGACGATCCTGATGGCCGGATCGATATCAAGTTTGACGAGATTTGCGTGTGGCGCAGAAAGCAGTATGCCTTCAATGGCATCGTTGACCAGCTGTTTGCGATCGTTAAAGAAGAATCTGGACATCGTTTCCCACTATTTTTGTGAACCGTATGCAAAAGCATAGTCCGCGCTGGATAATGCGCCGCAAAGTCAGGAATTTACTCAACCAAATTGCGGCCAGATTGCCTATACTCCCCCCAGGACAAAGAGAGGAAGCGCATCATGAGTACACCATTGTTAATTGCCAGGACGCTGGAAAAAGAGCTGTATTTACTGCCCTCGATGGCGAACCGCCACGGTCTCATCACCGGAGCGACCGGGACGGGGAAAACCGTCACCCTGCAAAAGCTGGCGGAGTCGCTTTCGGAGATTGGCGTACCGGTCTTTATGGCTGACGTGAAAGGCGATTTAACCGGTGTGGCTCAGGAAGGTACGGCCTCTGAGAAACTGCTCGAACGGCTGAAGAATATTGGCATCACGGACTGGACGCCGCATAACAATCCGGTGGTAGTGTGGGATATCTTTGGTGAGAAAGGCCACCCGGTGCGCGCTACCGTCTCCGATCTCGGCCCGCTGCTGCTGGCCCGTCTGCTTAACCTCAACGACGTGCAGTCCGGCGTGCTGAATATTATCTTCCGCATTGCCGACGATCAGGGGCTGCTGCTGCTTGATTTCAAAGATCTGCGCGCCATTACCCAGTACATCGGCGATAACGCCAAATCCTTCCAGAACCAGTACGGCAATATCAGCAGCGCCTCGGTGGGTGCCATTCAGCGCGGGTTACTGACGCTGGAGCAACAGGGCGCCGAGCACTTCTTCGGCGAGCCGATGCTGGATATCAAAGACTGGATGCGCACCGACAGCAGCGGCAAAGGCATCATCAACATTCTGAGCTCCGAGAAGCTCTACCAGATGCCAAAGCTCTACGCCGCCAGCCTGCTGTGGATGCTCTCAGAGCTCTACGAACAGTTACCGGAAGCGGGCGATCTGGAAAAACCGAAGCTGGTCTTCTTCTTTGACGAAGCGCACCTTCTGTTTAACGACGCGCCGCAGGTATTGCTGGATAAGATTGAACAAGTCATTCGCCTGATCCGCTCCAAAGGCGTTGGCGTCTGGTTTGTCTCGCAAAACCCATCGGACATTCCGGATAACGTTCTCGGCCAGCTCGGTAACCGCGTGCAGCACGCCCTGCGCGCCTTTACGCCGAAGGATCAGAAAGCGGTGAAAGCCGCCGCGCAAACCATGCGCGCCAATCCTGCCTTTGATACCGAAGCGGCGATTCAGGCGTTAGGCACCGGTGAAGCGCTGATCTCGTTCCTGGATGCGAAGGGCAGCCCGTCCGTGGTGGAACGCGCCATGGTGATCGCGCCCTGCTCGCGCATGGGGCCGGTTACCGACGATGAACGTAACGGCCTGATTAACCACTCTCCGGTTTACGGGAAATACGAAGACGAGGTGGATCGCGAGTCCGCGTTCGAGATGTTGCAAAAAGGGGTGCAGGCGACAACGGAGTCGCAGGATGCGCCTGCCGCTAAAGGACAGTCCGTCGCCGTGGATGACGGTATTCTCGGGGGGCTCAAAGACATCCTGTTCGGCAGCACCGGGCCGCGCGGCGGCAAGCGCGACGGCGTGGTACAGACCATGGCGAAAAGCGCGGCGCGGCAGGTCACCAATCAGATAGTGCGCGGCATGCTGGGAAGTCTGTTAGGCGGCCGTCGCCGGTAGACGGGGAACCCACGGGCGGCCAAGCGCTGAACCCTGCACACCGTTCTCCTGCAGATAGCGGTCGATTTCCACCATCCCCGTCCAGCGGTTCTCACACCATAGCGGTGCCAGAAGCGTTGGACGGCGGGCGCTGGCCGAGATGCGATGGTAAACAATTTCCGGCGGGGTGTGGCGAATCATCTCCCCCGCTGTAACCGTATAGTCCTCAAGCTCAATACCGCTTAACCGACCGGCTTCCCAGGCTTTCGCCATAATGCTTCCCGTAACGATATGCAGCGGGTGTAGCTTAATGCCGTCCACGCCGGTCTCAACCACCTTTTCCAGCGTCTCCAGGCCGTGCTGCAGCCCTTCACCCGGCAAGCCGACAATCAGATGCGAGCAGACCTTCAGCCCACGCTCGCGGGCCAGGCGCGTGGTGCGCTGGTAGCAGGCGAAATCATGACCACGGTTAATACGGTGCAGGGTTTTGTCATGCGCGGTCTGCAAGCCCAGCTCCAGCCAGATCTCGTAGCCTTGTTCTTTGTACTCGCTGAGCAGGTCCAGCACCGCGTCCGGTACGCAGTCCGGGCGCGTGCCCACGCACAGCCCAACGATGTTAGCCTGGCTGACGGCCTGCTGATACATAGAGCGCAGCACCTGCACCTCCGCCCACGTGCTGGTGTAGGCCTGAAAATAGGCCAGATATTGCTTCGCGCGGTTCACCAGGCTCGCCTGATGGGCAAGCTGTTCAGCGATAGATTTATGCTGCTGGGCTTCGTCAGCAAAGGACGCAACGTTACAGAAGGTGCAGCCGCCGCGCCCGATGGTGCCATCGCGATTCGGGCAGCTAAACCCGCCGTGCAGCGTCAGCTTATGAACCTTTTGCCCGTAGCGCTGCAAAAGATCCCCACCAAACATATTGACTAATTTCTGTAACTGCATAATCTGATAGACCGTCCCGGAGAAAGGGGACAAGCCTGCCACTTTTAGCCTCTGTCGGCGATGACCTGGATCAATCGCCCCGGACGGCCTTTATCTATATGAATAAATAATCAGGATTACTGCAATTTCATTCACGCCATTCGTGATTACTTTTCCTTATGTTCTGATTGTTTTTTTCATTTATAGCGCCACCACTGAAAAACAGTGGGTTTATGCGGGTTTGTAGCCAATGCCAGATTATTATTCTGCTATAAAACTGCTATTCAGCACGCTACATTGATAATACCGCTTTCATATAGTGAGTCAGATCACACTCCGCTGCGTCCTGCCAGGGCATACAATCAATGTAAAAATAGTTAAATACCCTTTAATTACAATCAGATAAACTCTCTTTAGCACATTTTTGTATAAATAAGATTGCCATTTGACCTGTGTATCAATTCCCGATAAGTTGGAAATCCGCTGGAAGCTTTCTGGATGAGCGGCCTGCTCATCATATTTATGCAGTAATTGAGATTCCCTCTGAAGCAAGTCCTCAAACTTGTTTACCTGCGCCAAAGGATGAAAAAGAGGGCGAATGCGAGGTCCGCGTATGAAACGCAAACCCCGTCGCCATGCTCTTTCTGTGCCTGTGCGCCACGGTAAAGTTCAGTGGGAAGCCCGACGAGCCTGGGGAGGTTCACTGATATGTTGTACGATAAATCCCTTGAGAAGGATAACTGTGGTTTCGGCCTGATCGCCCACATAGAAGGCGAACCTAGCCACAAGGTAGTGCGTACTGCTATTCACGCACTGGCCCGAATGCAGCACCGTGGCGCTATTCTTGCCGATGGTAAAACCGGCGACGGTTGCGGCCTGCTGCTGCAAAAACCGGATCGTTTCTTCCGCATCGTGGCGGAAGAGCGCGGCTGGCGTTTAGCCAAAAACTACGCTGTCGGCATGCTGTTCCTGAATCAGGATCCTGAAAAGGCTGCCGCCTCACGCCGCATCGTCGAAGAAGAACTTCAGCGTGAAACCCTGTCGATTGTCGGCTGGCGCAATGTGCCAACCAACGAAGGGGTGCTCGGTGAAATCGCCCTCTCCTCGCTGCCTCGTATTGAACAGATTTTCGTTAATGCGCCTGCGGGCTGGCGTCCGCGTGATATGGAACGCCGTCTGTTTATCGCCCGCCGCCGCATTGAAAAACGTCTCCAGGACGATAAAGAGTTCTACGTCTGTAGCCTCTCTAACCTGGTGAATATTTATAAAGGTCTGTGTATGCCGGCTGACCTGCCGCGCTTCTACCTGGACCTGGCGGACCTGCGTCTGGAATCGGCCATTTGCCTGTTCCACCAGCGCTTCTCCACCAACACCGTTCCACGCTGGCCGCTGGCTCAGCCGTTCCGCTACCTGGCGCACAACGGCGAGATCAACACCATCACCGGTAACCGCCAGTGGGCCCGCGCCCGTACCTATAAGTTCCAGACGCCACTGATCCCTGACCTGCACGATGCCGCGCCGTTCGTGAACGAAACCGGCTCTGACTCCAGCTCCATGGATAACATGCTGGAACTGCTGCTGGCGGGCGGGATGGACATCGTGCGCGCCATGCGTCTGCTCGTGCCACCGGCCTGGCAGAACAACCCGGATATGGACCCTGAGCTGCGCGCGTTCTTCGACTTTAACTCCATGCACATGGAGCCGTGGGACGGCCCGGCGGGCATCGTCATGTCCGACGGTCGCTTCGCTGCCTGTAACCTGGACCGTAACGGTCTGCGTCCGGCACGCTACGTTATCACCAAAGACAAGCTCATCACCTGCGCCTCTGAAGTCGGTATCTGGGATTACCAGCCTGACGAAGTGGTCGAGAAGGGCCGCGTCGGCCCGGGCGAGCTGATGGTTATCGACACCCGCGGCGGGCGCATTCTGCACTCAGCCGAAACCGATCACGATCTGAAAAGCCGCCATCCGTACAAAGAGTGGATGGAGAAAAACGTCCGTCGCCTCGTGCCGTTCGAAGATTTATCGGATGAAGAAGTGGGCCGCCGCGAACTGGACGACGATACGCTTGCAAGCTTCCAGAAACAGTTTAACTACAGCGCGGAAGAGCTGGACTCCGTTATTCGCGTGCTCGGTGAAAACGGCCAGGAAGCGGTCGGCTCGATGGGTGACGATACCCCGTTTGCCGTGCTCTCCAGCCAGCCGCGCATCATTTACGATTACTTCCGTCAGCAGTTCGCGCAGGTCACCAACCCGCCGATCGACCCGCTGCGCGAAGCGCACGTGATGTCGCTGGCTACCAGCATCGGTCGCGAGATGAACGTCTTCTGCGAGGCCGAAGGCCAGGCGCACCGTCTGACCTTTAAATCGCCGATCCTGCTGTACTCCGATTTCAAACAGCTCACCACCATGAAAGAGGAGCACTACCGCGCCGACACGCTCGATATTACCTTCGACGTGACCGAAGCGAGCCTCGAAGAGACGGTGAATGCGCTGTGTGACAAAGCCGAACAGATGGTGCGTAACGGTACCGTTCTGCTGGTGCTGTCCGACCGTAATATCGCGAAAAACCGTCTGCCGGTGCCTGCCCCGATGGCGGTCGGCGCTATCCAGACGCGTCTGGTCGACAAGAGCCTGCGCTGTGACGCCAACATCATTGTGGAAACCGCCAGCGCCCGCGACCCGCACCACTTTGCCGTGCTGTTAGGCTTTGGCGCGACGGCGATCTACCCGTACCTGGCCTACGAAACGCTGGCACGCCTGGTGGATACCCGCGCGATCGACAAAGATTACCGCGCGGTGATGCTGAACTACCGTAACGGCATCAACAAAGGCCTGTACAAGATCATGTCCAAAATGGGCATCTCGACCATTGCCTCCTACCGCTGTTCGAAGCTGTTTGAAGCGGTTGGCCTGCATGACGAGGTCGCCAACCTCTGCTTCCAGGGCGTGGTCAGCCGCATCGGCGGCGCCGGTTTTGCTGACTTCCAGCAGGATCTGGTGAACCTGTCCAAACGCGCCTGGCTGGCACGTAAGCCGCTGGATCAGGGCGGTCTGCTGAAATACGTTCACGGCGGCGAGTATCATGCCTACAACCCGGACGTGGTGCGTACGCTGCAGCAGGCGGTTCAGAGCGGTGAATACAGCGACTACCAGCAGTACGCTGAGCTGGTAAACAACCGTCCGGCGGCAACGCTGCGCGACCTCATTGCCCTCAATCCAGGCGATGAAGCGGTCAGCATTGACGAGGTTGAGCCTGCATCCGAACTGTTCAAACGCTTCGATACCGCGGCGATGTCCATCGGCGCGCTGAGCCCGGAAGCCCACGAAGCGCTGGCGGAAGCCATGAACAGCATCGGCGGCAACTCCAACTCCGGCGAAGGCGGTGAAGATCCGGCGCGTTACGGCACCAACAAAGTGTCCCGTATCAAGCAGGTGGCATCCGGTCGCTTTGGCGTGACGCCTGCGTACCTGGTCAACGCCGACGTGATCCAGATTAAAGTCGCTCAGGGTGCTAAACCGGGCGAAGGCGGCCAGCTGCCGGGTGATAAAGTTACTCCGTACATCGCCAAACTGCGCTATTCCGTGCCGGGCGTGACGCTGATCTCCCCGCCGCCGCACCACGATATCTACTCTATCGAGGACCTGGCGCAGCTGATTTTCGACCTGAAGCAGGTCAACCCGAAGGCGATGATCTCCGTGAAGCTGGTTTCCGAACCGGGCGTCGGCACCATCGCGACCGGCGTGGCGAAAGCCTATGCGGATCTCATCACCATCGCCGGCTATGACGGCGGCACCGGCGCAAGCCCGCTCTCCTCCGTGAAATATGCGGGCTGCCCGTGGGAGCTTGGCCTGGTGGAAACCCAGCAGGCGCTGGTGGCTAACGGTCTGCGTCACAAGATACGCCTGCAGGTGGACGGCGGCCTGAAAACCGGCCTCGACATCATCAAAGCGGCGATCCTCGGCGCGGAAAGCTTCGGCTTCGGTACCGGCCCAATGGTTGCGCTTGGCTGTAAATACCTGCGTATTTGCCATCTGAACAACTGCGCAACCGGCGTGGCGACCCAGGATGAGAAGCTGCGTAAGAATCACTATCACGGCCTGCCGTTCAAAGTGACCAACTACTTTGACTTCATCGCCCGCGAAACCCGCGAGCTGATGGCGCAGCTGGGCGTGAAACGCCTGGTGGACCTGATTGGCCGCACTGACCTGTTGAAAGAGCTGGAAGGCTTCACCGCCAAGCAGCAGAAGCTTGAGCTGTCTAAGCTGCTGGAAACCGCGCAGCCGCACCCTGGCAAAGCGGTCTACTGCACCGAGAACAACCCGCCGTTCGATAACGGCGTGCTGAACGCGCAGCTGCTGCAGCAGGCGAAACCGTACGTGGACGACAAGCAGAGCAAAACGTTCTGGTTTGATATCCGCAACACCGACCGCTCCGTGGGCGCCTCCCTCTCCGGCTACATCGCGCAAACGCACGGTGACCAGGGGCTGGCAGCGGATCCGATTACCGCGCACTTCAGCGGTACCGCGGGTCAGAGCTTCGGCGTATGGAACGCAGGCGGCGTTGAGCTGTACCTGACCGGCGATGCCAACGACTACGTCGGTAAAGGCATGGCGGGCGGTCTGCTGGCGGTGCGTCCTCCGGTTGGCTCAGCCTTCCGCAGCCATGAAGCCAGCATCATCGGTAACACCTGCCTGTACGGCGCGACCGGCGGTCGTCTGTTTGCAGCAGGCCGTGCGGGCGAGCGTTTTGCGGTGCGTAACTCCGGTGCTATCACCGTGGTGGAAGGCATTGGCGATAACGGTTGTGAATACATGACGGGCGGGATTGTTTGCGTTCTGGGTAAAACCGGCGTGAACTTCGGCGCGGGCATGACGGGCGGTTTTGCGTATGTCCTGGACGAAGACGGTGAGTTCCGCAAACGCGTGAACCCGGAGCTGGTGGAAGTGCTGGACGTTGATACGCTGGCTATCCATGAAGAACACCTGCGCGGTTTGATTACCGAACACGTGCAGCATACCGGTTCTTCGCGCGGCGAAGAGATCCTGGCGAACTGGCCAGCGTTCTCTGCGAAATTCGCGCTGGTTAAGCCGAAGTCCAGCGATGTTAAAGCCCTGTTGGGTCACCGTAGTCGTAGCGCAGCAGAGCTGCGCGTGCAGGCGCAGTAAGGAATTCAGATGAGCCAGAACGTATACCAGTTTATCGACCTGCAGCGTGTTGATCCGCCAAAGAAACCGCTGAAGATCCGCAAAATTGAATTTGTTGAAATCTACGAGCCGTTTTCAGAAGGCCAGGCCAAGGCACAGGCAGACCGCTGCCTGTCCTGCGGTAACCCTTACTGCGAATGGAAATGTCCGGTACATAACTACATCCCGAACTGGCTGAAGCTGGCTAACGAAGGACGTATTTTTGAAGCCGCCGAGCTGTCTCACCAGACCAACACCCTGCCGGAAGTGTGCGGCCGCGTGTGTCCTCAGGACCGTCTGTGCGAAGGCTCCTGTACGCTGAACGACGAGTTCGGCGCGGTGACCATCGGCAACATTGAGCGCTATATCAATGATAAAGCGTTCGAGATGGGCTGGCGTCCGGATATGACCGGCGTGAAGCAAACCGACAAGCGTGTGGCAATCATCGGCGCGGGCCCGGCGGGCCTGGCCTGTGCGGACGTGCTGACCCGCAACGGCGTGAAGGCGGTGGTCTTTGATCGCCATCCGGAAATCGGCGGTCTGCTGACCTTCGGTATCCCGGCCTTCAAGCTGGAAAAAGAGGTCATGACCCGTCGCCGTGAAATCTTCACCGGCATGGGCATTGAGTTCAAACTGAACGTGGAAGTGGGCCGCGACGTGCAGCTCGACGACCTGCTGAAGGATTACGACGCCGTGTTCCTTGGCGTGGGCACCTATCAGTCCATGCGCGGCGGTCTGGAGAACGAAGACGCGCCGGGCGTGTACGACGCGCTGCCGTTCCTGATTGCCAACACCAAGCAGATCATGGGCTACGGTGAAACCGCCGATGAGCCGTTCGTCAGCATGGAAGGCAAACGCGTGGTTGTGCTGGGCGGCGGTGATACCGCGATGGACTGCGTGCGTACCTCCATTCGTCAGAATGCGGCACACGTGATCTGCGCCTACCGTCGTGACGAAGAGAACATGCCGGGCTCTAAACGCGAAGTGAAAAACGCGCGTGAAGAGGGCGTGGAGTTCCAGTTCAACATCCAGCCTCTGGGTATTGAAGTGAATGCCAACGGTAAAGTGAGCGGTGTGAAGATGGCGCGCACTGAGATGGGCGCACCGGATGCGAAAGGCCGTCGTCGCGCCGAGATCGTCGCCGGTTCTGAGCACGTGATCCCGGCCGATGCCGTGGTGATGGCGTTCGGTTTCCGTCCTCACAGCATGGAATGGCTGGCGAAGCACAGCGTTGAGCTGGATTCGCAGGGCCGCGTGATTGCGCCAGAAGGCAGCGACAACGCATTCCAGACCAGCAACCCGAAAATCTTCGCCGGTGGCGATATCGTTCGCGGTTCTGACCTGGTGGTAACGGCGATTGCCGAAGGCCGTAAGGCGGCTGACGGGATCCTGAACTACCTGGAAGTGTAAAAAAAAACAGGCCCGATTGGGCCTGTTTTTATTTCACGACGCGAAGAGCCGGACGACCACCGCGCGGAGGCGGATCGTCATCAGGATCATTGTCGTCAAGACGATCGGGTTTATCGCCATCGATAAGTGACATCACCGTGTCGCTTTCACGCTCATCGGATGCGTTGTCATCATTCAGGCTGGCAACATCTTCATCATACGCCGCTTCCGGCTCGAACATGGTACCCGCACCGTTTTCACGCGCGTAGATAGCCAGCACGGCTGCCAGCGGCACGGAAACCTGACGCGGCACGCCGCCGAAACGCGCGTTGAAGCGCACTTCATCGTTTGCCAGCTCCAGGTTACCCACCGCACGCGGCGCAATGTTCAGTACGATTTGTCCGTCACGCGCGTATTCCATTGGAACCAGCACGCCCGGCAACGTCACATCCACAACCAGGTGCGGCGTGAGCTGGTTATCCAGCAGCCATTCATAGAAGGCGCGCAGCAGATACGGACGGCGTGGGGTAAGTTGTGACATTTCCACAGTCATTAGCCTCGGCCGAGACGCATTTCACGTTCCGGTTCAGTTAAAGATGCCAGGAAAGAGTCGCGTTCAAATACGCGAGTCATATAGCCCTTCAGCTCTTTCGCGCCAGGACCGCTGAACTCTACGCCCAGGGTTGGCAGACGCCACAGCAACGGTGCCAGGTAGCAATCCACCAGGCTGAACTCATCGCTCAGGAAGAATGGTTTCTGACCAAACACAGGGGCGATTGCCAGCAGCTCTTCACGCAGTTGCTTACGTGCAGCGTCAGCTTCAGAAGCGGAACCGCTGGTAATCACGTTCATCAGCGAGTACCAGTCTTTTTCGATACGCTGCATGTACAGGCGGCTTTCACCACGCGCGACAGGGTAAACAGGCATCAGTGGCGGATGCGGGAAACGCTCATCCAGATATTCCATAATGATACGGGATTCCCACAGGGTCAGCTCGCGATCCACCAGCGTCGGTACGCTTTGGCTCGGGTTGAGATCGATCAGATCCTGAGGCGGGTTATCCTTTTCCACATGCTCGATCTCAAAACTGACACCCTTCTCGGCCAGCACGATACGAACCTGATGGCTATAAATGTCAGTAGGACCAGAAAACAGCGTCATTACCGAACGTTTGTTGGCAGCGACAGCCATGAAAACCTCCAGGTATATTCAGAATTTTTACTGCTACCAGCCCAACAGGGGCCAGCCAGATGTTGTATCGCCCATCCCAGAGAAAACACATTGTTCAAGAAACGAACAAAAATCGAGTATTCACCGATATTTGGGCAGAAAATTGGATGATAGTTTACCAGATTTTGATGGCTTTGTGGTGAGGGGATTCTGGAAATGTGGAAAAAGAGAAGATATATGCATGGATATTGTGGATAACCTGCGCATTATCCATAAAAAAACCCGCCGAAGCGGGTTTTTCGCCAATCGTTCTGCGTAAGCAGAATGGATTAACGTTTGGAGAACTGTGGACGACGACGTGCTTTACGCAGACCCACTTTCTTACGTTCAACCTGACGCGCGTCACGAGTAACGAAGCCAGCTTTACGCAGTTCAGAACGCAGGGACTCGTCGTACTCCATCAGAGCGCGGGTGATACCGTGACGGATCGCACCAGCCTGACCGGAGATACCACCACCTTTAACGGTGATGTACAGATCCAGTTTTTCTACCATATCAACCAGTTCCAGCGGCTGGCGAACTACCATGCGGGCAGTTTCGCGACCGAAGTATTGTTCCAGAGAACGCTGGTTGATTACGATTTTACCACTGCCCGGTTTGATGAAAACGCGAGCTGCGGAACTTTTGCGGCGACCAGTGCCGTAGTATTGATTTTCAGCCATTGCCTATAATCCCGATTAGATGTCAAGAACTTGCGGTTGCTGTGCCGCGTGGTTGTGCTCGTTGCCTGCGTAAACTTTCAGTTTACGGAACATAGCACGACCCAGCGGGCCTTTTGGCAGCATGCCTTTAACCGCGATTTCAATCACACGCTCAGGACGGCGGGCAATCATCTCTTCAAAGGTCGCTTCTTTGATACCACCGATGTGGCCGGTGTGGTGATAGTACACTTTGTCAGTACGCTTGTTGCCGGTTACAGCAACTTTATCAGCGTTCAGAACGATGATGTAATCACCGGTATCAACGTGCGGAGTGTATTCCGCTTTATGCTTACCGCGCAGGCGACGAGCCAGTTCAGTAGCCAGACGGCCCAGAGTTTTACCGGTCGCGTCAACAACATACCAGTCGCGCTGTACGGTTTCTGGTTTAGCTGTAAAAGTTTTCATTAAAAGCTTACCCAAATAATAAGTTACACGTTGGTGAACACCCAAACGTTTAGTCAGTTGAGGTTCACACGACAAAGTCCGGCAAACCTACCCCTTCGAATAGCACATGCCGACACATAGAAAGTTTCGGGAAAAAAACCTTCTCGTAACGTGGGGTCGCAAGATTATAGAGAAGTTGAGGTCAAAGATCGACCCTTAAATGTGATTTGGAATGGGTTTTTCGAGGGTGGGTATTGTGCGGTCTGGTGCCCTCACCCCCAGCCCCTCTCCCACGGGAGAGGGGGGCATTTGTTACGGCATATGCTCCAGCTTCAGGTATTCTTCGCTCTGCATCTCCTGCAGGCGCGACAGGCAGCGCTGGAACTCAAACTTCAGCCGCTCGCCCTGGTAAATCTCATATAAAGGTACCTCAGCGCTGACCACCAGCTTGACGTGGCGCTCATAAAACTCGTCCACCAGCGCAATGAAGCGCCGTGCTTCGCTCTCCATCAGCCGCGTCATCACCGGTACGCCCAGCACCATCACGGTGTGGAACAGACGCGAAAGCGCAATGTAGTCGTGCTGGCTGCGGGCATCCACGCAGAGCGTCGTAAAGGAGACCGCCAGCGTTTGGTTTTCGACGCCAAGGGTGGGCAGCGGTCGATGGTTAATCTCGAGTTCCGGGGCGTGCTCGCGTTTTGCTCCCGCCAGCGCCAGCCAGAGTGTATCCATCTCGCGGGTGGTCTCTGCATTTAACGGCGAAAGCCACAGGTGCGCCTGGGTCAGCGTGCGCAGACGATAATCGACACCGGCATCGACGTTCATGATATCGCAGTGCTGCTTGATGGCATCGATGGCGGGCAGGAAGCGTGCGCGCTGCAGGCCGTTACGATAGAGTTCATCCGGCGGGATATTCGACGTAGCCACCAGCGTGATCCCGCGGGCAAATAGCGCCTTCATCAGGCCGCCTAGCAGCATGGCATCGGTGATGTCAGACACAAAAAACTCGTCGAAGCAGAGCACGTCGGTTTCCGCCTTGAACCTGTCGGCCACAATCTCCAGCGGATCGCTCTTGCCCTGCAGTGCGGTCAGCTCTTCATGTACCCGCAGCATAAAACGATGGAAGTGCAGACGCTGTTTACGTGCGCCAGGCAGGCTCAGATAGAACATGTCCATCAGCCAGGTTTTTCCGCGACCGACCCCGCCCCACATATATAAACCGCGCACCGGCGCGTGAGCCTGTGGCGCTTTTTTACCGAGCAACCGCCCAAACGCCGCCTTTAGCCCACCGTTCTGTTCGACTTCAGCGGGTTTTGCCGTGAGCTCCTGGTAAATCATCTCCAGACGGTTTACCGCCTCACGTTGAACGTCATCAGGCTGATGAGTGCCCTCGTTAAGGGCCAGTTGATATCGCGATGCAGGGGACAGGTTTTGCATAATCTTATTGTTATTCCTTCAATTAACGCTCACCAGCAGACGTGACTGATGAAAAAAAGGCCGTTCTACACTACGCGATGATACGTCAGGATTCCACTTCTGCAGAAATAGCGGTTATAGTGGCATTATCAGGCACAGGCAGGAGCCGAGCCAACACCCTACGGAACAACAAGACAACGGGAGAAGTTCATGACCTGGGAATATGCGCTAATCGGTTTAGTCGTCGGCATCGTCATCGGTGCTGTGGCCATGCGTTTCGGTAATCGCAAATTGCGTCAGCAGCAGTCACTGCAGTACGAACTGGAAAAGAACAAAGCCGAGCTGGAAGAGTATCGTGAAGAGCTGGTCAGCCACTTTGCCCGTAGCGCCGAGCTGCTGGACAACATGGCAACCGACTATCGTCAGCTTTATCAACATATGGCAAAAAGCTCCAGCAGCCTGCTGCCGGAAATGACCGCGGAAACCAACCCGTTCCGCAACCGTCTGGCTGACTCTGAAGCCGGTAACGATCAGGCGCCCGTTCAGATGCCTCGCGACTATTCCGATGGCGCGTCCGGCCTGCTGCGCGGCGGTGTAAAACGCGATTAATCGCACAACCTGAATATATTTTACGGGCGCAGCGATTGCGCCCGTCCTTTCCTGATGACCCCAGCTATCATTTAGTTAAACACCTCATTGTTCAGCGGTTTAAAATTCAATAACATCAACGTGTTTTTAGGGCCGTTTTTCCTTTATTCCAGGTTACGAGAGTCAACATCGATGAAGAAAAAAAACCAGCTGTTGAGCGCTATCGCGTTAAGTGTCGGGTTATCTCTCTCGGCGTCCGTCCCTGTATTTGCCGCCATTCCCTCCCAGGTGCCTGGCCAGGCGGCCATTCCAAGCCTCGCGCCTATGCTGGAAAAAGTGTTGCCGGCGGTCGTCAGCGTTCAGGTTGAGGGCACCGCAGTACAAAGCCAACGCGTCCCTGAAGAACTGAAAAAATATTTTGGCGATGAGTCTACCGACCAGCAGGCTCAGCCTTTTGAAGGCCTGGGTTCTGGCGTCATTATTGATGCGGCAAAAGGCTATATCCTGACCAACAACCACGTCATCAGCCAGGCCGATAAGATCAGCGTCCAGCTGAACGATGGCCGTGAATTTGATGCCAAACTGATCGGCGGCGATGACCAGAGCGACATCGCGCTGCTGCAGGTGCAAAATCCGAGCAACCTGACCCAGATTGCCATCGCGGATTCCGACAAACTGCGCGTCGGCGATTTTGCCGTCGCCGTAGGCAACCCCTTTGGCTTAGGGCAGACCGCCACCTCCGGGATCGTCTCGGCGCTCGGGCGCAGCGGCCTCAATCTGGAAGGGCTGGAAAACTTTATCCAGACCGATGCCTCAATCAACCGGGGTAACTCCGGCGGAGCGTTGCTCAACCTTAACGGCGAGCTGATTGGGATTAACACGGCGATTCTGGCCCCGGGCGGCGGCAGCATCGGGATCGGTTTTGCTATCCCCAGCAATATGGCCAAAACCCTGGCGCAGCAATTGATCCAGTTCGGTGAAATCAAACGCGGGCTGCTGGGTATTAAAGGTATGGAGATGAGCGCGGATATCGCAAAAGCGTTCAATATCAACGTACAGCGCGGGGCGTTTGTCAGTGAAGTGCTGCCAAACTCCGGCTCGGCAAAAGCGGGCGTGAAATCGGGGGATGTGATCGTCAGCCTGAACGACAAACCGCTGAACAGCTTTGCAGAACTGCGCTCACGGATTGCCACGACGGAACCTGGCGCCAAAGTGAAGCTGGGCCTGATACGTGACGGTAAGCCGCTTGACGTTGAAGTGACGCTGGATAAGAGCACTTCATCCTCGGCCAGTGCGGAGCTTATCGCCCCGGCGCTACAGGGGGCTACGTTGAGCGACGGGCAGCTGAAGGACGGTACGAAAGGCATCAGCATCGACACCGTCGAGAAGAGCAGCCCTGCCGCACAGGCCGGATTGCATCAGGATGACGTGATTATCGGTGTAAACCGCAACCGCGTGCAGTCTATTGCCGAACTGCGCAAGGTGCTGGAAAGCAAACCAGCGGTTATTGCCCTGCAGGTCATGCGTGGCAATGAGTCCATCTATATTCTGTTGCGCTAAGCATTTGCGACCCGGACATCACCGCTGCGTGTGATGTCCGGATAACTCATGTTATGCTGCAAATCGTTCCTTTTTTAACGACACGCGCATCATGCTTTTAAAGCTCTTACGTTCTACTGTCATCGGTTTGATTGTCGCTGGCCTGCTGCTGCTGGCGCTGCCGTCTTTACGTCAGTTCAATAAACTGTCGGCTCCCCAGTTCGATAGCACGGATGAAACGCCGGCCACCTATAACCAGGCCGTCCGCCGTGCCGCACCTGCTGTGGTTAACGTCTATAACCGTGGTCTGAATACCTCAGCCCATAACCAGCTGGAGATCCGTACCCTCGGCTCCGGCGTAATCATGGACGAGCGCGGCTACATTATTACCAACAAGCACGTGATTAACGATGCCGACCAGATCATCGTCGCCCTGCAGGATGGCCGCGTGTTTGAGGCGTTACTCGTTGGGTCTGACAGCCTGACCGACCTGGCCGTGCTGAAAATTAATGCCACGGGCGGTTTGCCGGTCATCCCGATCAACCGTAAACGTACCCCGCATATTGGTGACGTCGTACTGGCTATCGGTAACCCTTACAACCTGGGCCAGACCATCACCCAGGGGATTATCAGCGCGACCGGTCGTATCGGTTTGAACCCCTCCGGGCGGCAGAACTTCCTGCAAACCGATGCCTCCATCAACCACGGTAACTCCGGCGGGGCGCTGGTCAACTCGCTGGGCGAGCTGATGGGCATCAATACCCTCTCGTTCGATAAGAGTAACGACGGTGAGACGCCGGAAGGGATCGGCTTTGCCATTCCGTTCCAGCTGGCGACCAAAATCATGGATAAACTGATCCGCGACGGACGCGTGATCCGCGGCTATATCGGTATCGGCGGGCGCGAAATTGCACCGATGCATACCCAGGGCGGCGGTATCGATCAGATTCAGGGTATTGTGGTTAACGAGGTGGCACCGGGTGGTCCGGCGGCTAACGCAGGGATTCAGGTAAACGATGTCATTGTGTCGGTCAACGGCACGCCAGCGGTCTCTGCGCTGGAGACGATGGATCAGGTGGCAGAAATTCGCCCGGGTTCTATCATCCCTGTTGAGGTCATGCGCAACGATAAGAAACTGACGCTGCACGTGACGATTCAGGAATACCCGGCCACTAACTGACAGGCATAAAAAAACGGAGCGATAAGCTCCGTTTTTTTTACCGGGAGACGGTTCGTATTACTTGTTAACGAACTCTTCGCCCAGGGTGATATCTTTCTTCAGCGTATCCAGCATGCCTTCCATCGCGTGTTGTTCAAACGCGCTCAGCGTACCAATGGATTTACGCTCTTCGATACCGTTTTTACCCAGCAGCAGCGGCTGAGAGAAGAAGCGAGCGTGTTCGCCATCGCCTTCAACGTAAGCGCATTCAACAACGCCTTTCTCGCCCTGCAGAGCGCGAACCAGTGACAGACCAAAACGCGCAGCCGCCTGGCCCATAGACAGGGTTGCAGAACCGCCACCCGCCTTCGCTTCCACCACTTCGGTGCCCGCGTTCTGGATGCGTTTAGTCAGGTCAGCCACTTCCTGCTCGGTGAAGCTCACGCCTGGGATCTGCGACAGCAGAGGCAGGATAGTGACGCCAGAGTGACCGCCGATTACCGGTACTTCCACTTCTGTTGGCTGCTTGCCTTTCAGCTCAGCAACAAAGGTGTTGGAACGGATGATATCCAGCGTGGTTACGCCGAACAGTTTGTTTTTGTCGTAAACACCCGCTTTCTTCAGCACTTCTGCCGCGATAGCCACGGTGGTGTTCACCGGGTTAGTGATGATCCCGATGCATGCTTTCGGGCAGATTTCTGCAATCTGCTGCACCAGGTTTTTCACGATGCCCGCGTTGACGTTGAACAGGTCTGAACGATCCATGCCTGGCTTACGCGCCACGCCTGCAGAAATCAGCACCACGTCGGCACCCTGCAGCGCAGGACGTGCATCTTCACCGGAGAAGCCTTTGATTTTTACAGCAGTCGGGATGTGGCTCAGGTCAACCGCCACACCTGGGGTTACCGGAGCAATATCGTACAGGGAGAGTTCTGAGCCTGAAGGCAGTTGGGTTTTCAGTAGTAGGGCAAGCGCCTGGCCGATACCACCAGCAGCGCCGAGGACTGCGACTTTCATCCTAAACTCCTTATTATGGTTAACTTAAGTATCTGTAAATCCGTTGCGGCGACCATAATTCAGCAAGTAAATAATTACAATTTTCGTAGCTAAAGAATTTGAGGTCACGCGACTTTATCTCTCACCAGAAGACTATCTGACGACAGAGGGCAACGCATTAAGAGGTGGTTACAATACACCCTGCCCCGCCACCAAAACAACATCATTTTGATAACATTTAATTTACTTTTAAGCTTATTTGCGCGGCGTGACCCAGGCATGTTTTCTGATAACGAAATCTGATAAAATCACTCCCTTTCATAACATTATTTCAGCCTGGCGCTGAGTAGATAATTTGCATAAAAATTCATCCACATGCATAATAATGTTGTTTCTATCGTCATATTCCGGGTGACTTATGCGAAGCTCGTCTAAGCAAGAAGAATTAGTAAAGGCGTTTAAGGCGCTACTCAAAGAAGAGAAATTCAGTTCTCAGGGAGAAATTGTTCAGGCGCTGCAGGAACAAGGCTTCGATAACATCAACCAGTCGAAAGTCTCCCGCATGTTAACGAAATTTGGCGCGGTGCGTACGCGTAACGCCAAGATGGAGATGGTCTATTGCCTGCCGGCAGAACTTGGCGTGCCGACCACCTCCAGCCCGCTCAAAAACCTGGTTCTGGATATCGATCATAACGATGCCGTCGTGGTGATCCACACAAGCCCGGGTGCCGCGCAGCTCATTGCCCGCATGCTGGACTCGCTGGGTAAAACGGAAGGTATCCTCGGGACTATCGCCGGTGATGACACCATCTTTACCACACCGGCTAGCGGTTTCTCTGTGAAAGATCTCCACGAAGCCATTCTGGTACTGTTCGAACAGGAACTCTAATCCCCTCTCCCCGTAGCGCCGCTGCGGGGATCGTTCTGCTTCCGCTGCGTTCTCCCCTCTTTTCTACTGCCCTTCACTTTGACAAATAGTGCTTTTTACCGCCTATTAACATTCATCTGGTGAATGCTAAATCAAAAAATCGCACAAAAAATCAAAAGCTGATATCCATATGATTTTATTAGATATAACCAACAAAAATGAACAAAAAACGCCCAATATTATGCGATTTGGTTATAAAAAACAGACTGGTTAACACGTAATAACAATAGAAACCATTAGTCTGGTATTAATTTTTACCGTTATTAGTGTATACTTGATTTTGTGATGAGGGTCACGAAACAAGACCCCACTAAAAAATTCGACGAGGTAAAAATCATGAAAATCAAATCAACTGTAGCGGCGCTCAGCGTCCTGTCCGTCCTGTCATTCGGTGCTTTCGCAGCTGACTCTATCAATGCTGACCAGGCGCAATCCCGTCAGGCCATCGGTACGGTTTCTGTCGGCGCGGTCGGCACATCGCCAATGGACATGCATGAGATGCTGAACAAAAAAGCGGAAGAACAGGGTGCGTCATCCTATCGCATCATCGAAGCGCGTTCCGGTGACCACTGGCACGCCACCGCTGAGCTGTACAAATAAGTTTTAGTAATAACTGAAGACGTAAATCTCCACTCAACGGCACCAGGCATAAAAATAGCGGTTCAACCCTTCTCGCCGTTGAGTAAAAACCCTATTCAGGAGTAAAGACTATGAAAACCAAATTGATCATCGCAACCCTCGGTCTGGCATCCGTTCTCTCTTTCGGCGCGAGCGCAGCCGTACAGCAGGTGAATGCCGACCAGGCACAAAATCTACAGCGTATGGGCAGCGTCTCCGTAACGTCTGTCACCGGTTCACCGATGGATATTCGTCACGAACTTGCCGCCAAAGCTGAAAAAGCAGGCGCCAGCAGCTATCGCGTCACCGAACTGAATCAGGGTGACCACTGGCATGCAACGGCAGAACTGTATAAATAAACCCTCGTCGTATCTCATCATACGACTTGCCCCTGGCCTTATGGTCAGGGGCTTTTTTCATTCAATGCCGCGCGTTAAAGCGCAGCTGACCTTCAAGCTCTTCTTCCGCTTCATCGAACAGCAATATCAGCGCGCCAAAACGTCTTCGCAGCTTATCGGGCAAATGGATGAACTCAATTTCCAGCGGTAGCGGCAACTGACTGCCGGTGACCACGTCCCACAGCGTATCCAGATTTGTCACGCTTTCCCGTTCAAGATCAAACGCCCGGATAAATTCACGGTAGAAGTCTTCCTGACTGTCGATCTCGTCAAAATCAAACGTATAGGTTTTCATTGCCAGCCACCCAGTCCAGGCGAGCGGCAGATGCCGCCCTGTCTATTATAATCCCCCAATATGCAGGGTTTTAACTTCCAGATACTCTTCCAGCCCCAGCACGGAGCCCTCTCGTCCAAGGCCTGACTCTTTTACGCCGCCAAAGGGCCCAAGCTCCGTGGAGACGGCGCACTCGTTGATGCCGATCATCCCGCTCTCGATGGCCTGTGAAACGCGGAAGACCCGGGAAAGATTCTGGGTATAGAAGTAAGCCGCCAGCCCATAGGGCGTGTTGTTGGCGCGCTGGATGACTTCATCTTCCGAGGTGAAACGGAAGCACGCCGCCACCGGGCCAAACGTCTCTTCTTCTGCCAGCTTCATGCCTTCATGGCAGTCGCCCAGCACGGTTGGCATCCAGAAATTTCCGCCAAGCGGATGAAGCTTACCTCCTGCCAGTACGGTTGCGCCCCGGGCAACGGCGTCGTCGACATGCTCACGCACCTTGTTGACCGCCGAAGGTTCAATCAGCGGCCCGACGACCACCCCCTCTTCGAGACCATTACCCACCTTCAGCGCCTTCACCGCATCGGCAAGTTTATTCACAAATTTGTCGTAGACGGTTTCCTGAATATAAAAACGGTTCACGCTGACGCAGACCTGCCCGGCATTGCGGAACTTGTTGGCGATCGCGCCCTTAACCGCTGCGTCGATGTCCGCATCCTCAAAAACGATATACGGGGCATTTCCCCCCAGCTCCATCGAGACTTTTTTCATGGTTTCTGCGGCGTTACGCACCAGCGTTTTGCCGACGGAGGTTGAGCCGGTAAAGGAGATTTTACGCACGTCGCGGCTTGCCATGATCGCATCGCTGATTTCATGCGTATTCCCGGCGACGGCGTTGAGAACACCGTCGGGCACACCGGCCTGTTTCGCCAGCGTAAGCAGCGCAAATGCGCTGAGCGGCGTGTTATTGGCCGGTTTAATGACCCCGGTGCATCCTGCTGCCAGCGCCGGGCCTAACTTGCGGGTGAGCATGGCCATCGGGAAGTTCCACGGCGTAATCGCCGCGACCACACCAATAGGTTCACGGGTCGCCAGAATGCGTGAGCCGGGTTTGATCGGCGGAATAATTTCACCGTTCGCGCGTTTGGCCTCTTCGGCAAACCACTGGATAAAGCTGGCGGCGTACTCGACTTCTCCCTCCGCTTCTTTCAGGGGTTTGCCCTGTTCTGTGGTCATCAACCGCCCGAGCCAGCTTTTATTCTCAATAATCAGTTCGTACCAGCGGTAGAGAATCGCCGAGCGTTCTTTCGCGGTTTTGGCACGCCATGCCGGGAAGGCCTGGGTAGCTGCTGCAATAGCGTCTTCGGTCTGCGCTTTACCCGCTTTAGCGACTTTAGCAATGACCTCGCCGGTCGCGGGATTCAGCACATCAAAGGTTGTATCCAGCGTTTTCCAGATTCCGTTGACCAGATAACCGGTCTGAAAAAGGATGTGGTCCTGAAGCGCCTGGGTCGTCATGTGTTCTCCCTTTCTGAAATGTAAGAACGTGCTGGAATAAGTATAGCCACAAAAAAACCGACGCTTTTGGCGTCGGTTTTTTTACTTCAGTCAGTTATCCGTGAGGGCATTCTGGTAGCGATGCAGCATAAACACCAGCCGTCCTACCGGCTCGGTCACCTGAGGCGGCGCCTCCCAGTGCTTGAGCTTTTCCTGATAGGTATCGAGCTCTTCAAGCAGCTGCGTAAAGTAGCGACGCCGTTTGTCATCGCTGCTGGCAGAAAGCACGTGATCGGCGGTACGACGCAGCTGGCGGTGGTATGCCGACAAATCGTCGTTGATCGGCACGGGCGCGTTACGCAAACGCTGGTGCGCAATGATCATGGTTAACGCCAGGCGGAACTTCGCGATATCGCCCGGGAACTTGTTCAGCAGCAAAAACAGCTGCTGGTAGAGCGCGGGCAGGTGGTTCTCTTTACGGCGCGCGGTATTGGTTGTCAAAGATGACACGGCAGCCGACACGAACTGGTTCAGCAGCACGCGGCCCGTTCTTGCCTGCGAGTTATCCCGCACCAGCAGTATCACCATCATGGCCAGGAAGCAGCCCACCAGCTGGCCTAACGCGCTGTCGAGGAACTGGCTGAAATGGAAGGTCATCGGGTTATCGAGAACGATGATGTTAATCGTACTCGCCAGCGCCCCCAGCGATCCCAGACGCCGCTTTTGCACTTCAATGCCGATAAAGAACGCCATTACCGCCAGGCTAATACAGAGCAGCAGCATACTCTGTTGCGTCGACGGGATGATGACCAGGAAATAGAGCGCGCCTATCGGCAACGCGGCAATCGTGCCGTAAAGGAAATCAATGGCGACCATACGCGGATTAGGCAGACGCATCGCCAGTGCGGTCACAACGGCAATCATCACCATCGCGCCGCTGCCGGACGTCCAGCCCGTCCACAGCCAGAACAGCGTGCCGAGCATGCAGGCAAGCGTCGTACGCCAGAAATTGACCATGGCGTGATGGCGCTCGGCGGATTCCGCCTTGATCACCACTTCCCCCTGCAGCACCTCTTCTTCCGCCGCGCTGATTTTGGTGTTACCGATCACGCCGCGCTTCAGAAGCAGATAGCGCGTCGCGGCGCCGACCCAGGTGTAGATGGTTACCGGCGTGTCGCGCTCCCCGGTCCAGGCAATCACCCGGCGCATGCGCTTAAGCTGCTTATGCACGTCCTGTACGGTTTCCACCGGCTCGGCAAACAGTTCGCGGAACGTATCGGTGACCGCTTCCGGCCGGGTGTTCTGAATCAGATAGGTTTCACAGGCCTGGGTAATCAGCGTCAGAGAGACGGTGTTGAGGGCTTTCAGGCGTCGATTCGCGCGGGCCCAGCGCGACGACTCCATATTAAGGTTGCTGCGCATTCCTTCCAGCGCCTGCGTACGACGTACCAGCCCGCTCCAGGCTTTATCCACCTCTTCGCTGTCGCCATGCTTAATGCACAGCTGCATCAGCTGATACTGGGCAACAATCAGCGCGTCGAGCTCACGGTCGACTTCCTGCTTGATGGAGCGCGGAGAGAAAAGCAGGTCAGCGACGATAGCGCTGACAATACCAATCACAATCTCGCTGCAGCGCTCAACCGCAAACTGCGGGGCGAGCAGCGGTTCACTTTGGATTGTGATGACAATAATCAGCGCGGTATAGCCCGCCAGTCCCCAGGCGTAGGAGTTCTCCACTTTCACCAGAGACGAGATCCAGGTGCAGAAACCCGCCCAGATACAGCACACCATCAGCATCAGCAGCGGGGTGCGGATCATCAAAATAATAATGGTCAGCGCCGCGAAACAGCCGATAAACGTCCCGATGATACGCAGCATCCCGCGATAGCGGATCGCGCCAGAATAGGGCTCCCCGCCCGCGGCAAAGGCAGGGCCCGCCGCGACAATCGCAGCCGTCAGCACTGCCCAGCGAGGGGTTTCAAGCTGGAAGTGAAAGCCAACAAACAGCGCCAGCACGATGGCGCACGCCAGCTTCACGGCGAAGCGAATGTGCTGGCTGGCGATGGAAAAGATACCCATGGCGATTAACCAAACTCGCGAAGGCGGTGGGCAATTTTACGGAAGAACGAGTCCTGGCTGGCATCCCGGTCCTTTTCACCGGTGATCACCACCGTCGCCGTGGTACCCGCAGGCCACAGATTTCCCTGCTGTTCATCAAGATGAATACGTACCGGCACGCGCTGGGCCAGACGCACCCACTCCAGGTTGGAATCGACCGTCGCCATCCCTTTGGCATCGTTAGAGCTGCTGGAGTTAGTCACCCCTGCGGCAACGCTGTCGACGGTGCCTTTAAAGACGCGGTTGCTGCCGAGCGGCGTGATTTCCGCCCGGTAACCTGGGCGCACGCCTTCCAGCTTGGTCTCTTCCATATAGGCGAGCACGTAGAAGGAGTTCTGTTTAACCAGCGCCACGGCAGTTGAGCCACGGGTAATGAATTCCCCGGCATAGACGTTGAGGTTGGTCACCCAGCCATCGGACGGCGCGCGGATCACGGTGCGCTCGAGATCGAGCTTCGCCAGATCGCGCGTTGCCTGCGCTTTCGCCAGCTGGTGCAGCACGGTTTGCAGCACGTTGTTGGACTGATCAATCTCTTCACGGGACATTGCCTGAACGCCCAGCTGGTTACGGCGCCCTGCCTCGCGGCGTTTCTCCGCAGCCAGCGCCTGGTAATAGGCCACGTCCGCTTCCGCCTCTTCCAGCGCTTTCTGGTAACGAGGCTGGTCGATGGTGAACAGGACCTGATCTTTCTTCACCAGCTGGTTATCGTGGACGTTGACCGCTGTGATAAGACCGGCCACGTCAGGGGCTATTGCCACCACATCGGCGCTGAAGCGTGCATCACGCGTCCACGGTGATTCGGTGTAATAAACCCAGGCGCGGAAAATAGCGATGAAGGCGAGGATAACCAGCGCCATCGTGATGGCGGTGCGGGAGATTTTTCTTGTTAGCGTTTTCACATCAACCTCAGACAAACATGCGCGATATCAGATAAAACAGGCAGCAATACAGCGCGGTATTGAACAATGCAGGGTGCCAGACGAAATCGTAGATCCCGGTAGGGACCAGCACCTTGCGCACCAGCCAGAAGATCGCCAGTGATAAAAGAAGCTCGAAAAATATCGGTGGGAACGACAGACCGAACACCACGATAACGGGAAACAGACTCATGTTGACCTTGATAAGAGAGAGTGCAGGCTTCAGAATTTTTTAGCGCACGCCACCGCAGGAGAGCAAGAAACGCCGGGCGAGAATGGCGCAGCCGTTATGTAATTAATAATATATTAACGTAACTGTTATGCTGTTATCTATAATATGTGATCTAAATCACTTTTAAGCCAGAGTGAACAATGGAACGTTTAAAACGCATGTCGGTCTTCGCCAAAGTGGTTGAGCTGGGCTCTTTTACCGCCGCTGCACGCCAGCTTCAGATGAGCGTCTCATCCATCAGCCAGACGGTGTCCAAACTGGAAGATGAGCTTCAGGTCAAGCTGCTCAACCGCAGTACCCGCAGCATTGGGCTGACGGAAGCGGGTAAAATTTACTATCAGGGCTGTCGCCGTATGCTGCTTGAAGTGCAGGATGTTCACGAACAGCTCTATGCCTTCAACAACACCCCCATCGGCACGCTGCGCATCGGGTGTTCTTCAACTATGGCACAAAATGTTCTCGCTGCCATGACGGCGGATATGCTGAAAGAGTACCCCGGTCTTACGGTCAATCTGGTGACGGGTATCCCGGCGCCGGATCTGATTGCCGACGGGCTGGACGTGGTGATCCGCGTCGGCGCGTTGCAGGATTCCAGCCTGTTCTCGCGTAGGCTGGGCAGCATGCCGATGGTCGTCTGCGCCTCGAAAAGCTATCTGGCGCAGTACGGCGTTCCGGAGAAACCCGCCGATCTCACCAACCACTCGTGGCTGGAGTACAGCGTGCGGCCCGATAATGAATTTGAGCTGATTGCCCCGGAAGGGATTTCTACCAAACTGCTGCCGGAAGGGCGGTTTGTCACTAACGATCCGATGACCATTTCACGCTGGCTGGTGGCCGGCGCCGGGATCGCCTACGTGCCGTTAATGTGGGTGATCAACGAGATCAACAGCGGCGTGCTGGAGATCCTCTTCCCGCGCTATCAGTCCGATCCGCGTCCGGTGTACGCCCTGTATACCGAAAAAGACAAACTCCCGCTCAAGGTTCAGGTGTGTATTAACTATCTGACCGAATATTTTGTGGACGTGGCGGAGCTGTTTCAGGGGATGCGGGGGAGAAGGAAAGAGTAGGCCTTTTTCCATAAGGACGAGGGAGAAAAGACAGCGCGGAGCAGCCCCCTCTCCCCTTTGGGGAGAGGGGCAGGAAATTACGCCGTGCCGCCCACCGTCAGGTTGTCCACCTTCAGCGTTGGCTGGCCCACGCCAACCGGCAGGCTCTGGCCCTCTTTACCGCAGACGCCCACGCCGTTATCCAGCTTCAGATCGTTACCGACCATGGAGATCTGCTGCATGGCTTCAATGCCGGAGCCAATCAGCGTCGCACCCTTCACCGCTTTGGTCACTTTGCCTTTCTCGATCAGATACGCTTCTGACGTGGAGAAAACAAACTTACCGGAGGTGATGTCCACCTGGCCGCCGCCAAAGTTTGGCGCAAAGATACCGTAATCGACGGATTCGATAATCTCCTGCGGCGTCGATTTGCCCGGCAGCATGTACGTGTTGGTCATGCGCGGCATCGGCAGATGCGCGTAAGATTCACGGCGTCCGTTGCCCGTCGGCGCGACGCCCATCAGGCGCGCGTTGAGTTTGTCCTGCATGTAGCCTTTCAGCACGCCGTTTTCGATCAGCACATTGTACTGGCCTGGCGTACCTTCATCATCGATAGCCACCGAGCCGCGACGATCGCGCATGGTGCCGTCATCCACCACGGTGCACAGCTCAGAGGAGACAAGCTGCCCGATTTGACCGCTGAACACGGACGTCCCGCGACGGTTAAAGTCGCCTTCCAGGCCGTGGCCTACGGCTTCATGTAACAGTACGCCCGGCCAGCCGGCGCCCAGCACCACCGGGAATGAGCCCGCCGGCGCCGCGACGGCATTCAGATTCACCAGCGCCATGCGCACGGCTTCTTTCGCCCAGGCGTCAGCGCGTGCTTCACCGTCAACGTCGCCCAGGAACCAGTCATAGCCGAAACGACCGCCGCCGCCGCTTGAGCCGCGTTCGCGTTTGCCGTCGTCATCGACCTGCACGCTGATAGAGAGGCGCACCAGCGGGCGAACGTCTGCCGCAAGGGTACCGTCCGTTGCCGCAACCAGAATCAACTCATACACGCCGCTCAGGCTGGCTGAAACTTCCTGCACGCGTTTATCCGCCGCGCGGGCGACTTTGTCCACGCGACGCAGGATATCCAGCTTCTCTTCACGGCTCATGCTCTGCAGCGGATCGATGCTGGTATAAAGCGCTGAGTGCTGCACTTCGCCCAGAGTTTTCACGCGACCATCACCGGTATCACGCACAATGGTACGTGCGGCCTGCGCGCTCTGCTCGAGCGCGGTAAGGCTAATCTGATCGGCATAGGCAAAACCGGTTTTCTCGCCGCTGACGGCACGGACGCCGACGCCCTGGTCGATGTTGTAGGAGCCATCTTTGATGATGCTGTCTTCTAAAACCCAGGATTCGTGATAGCTCGACTGGAAATAAAGGTCGCCGTAGTCGAGACGGCGTTCGGTCAGTTGACCAAGAATGGAGAACAGGTCCTGATGGCTCAGGCCGTTCGCTGCGAGCAAATGTTCACTTACCAGGTTCAGACTCATCGTATTGCTACTCGTTCGTTGCCGCCCGTGGCGGTATAAAGATCGTATTTATTGAGAGTGAGGCAATTACCTGCCCACGTCAAATCATTGCTGTGCATCTTTGCGCGGCTGGCGCAGCACCTCGTTAATCTGCGGTTTATCTACCGGACCGGTAATGCGGTAGCGCAGAATGGAGACCTTGCTCCACAGCGGACCCAGCACTTTGCTGGCGGCAAACACCGCCGCACCGACAATCGGGTTCACCACAAAGGCCGCCGCCACGCCCACGCTCGCGGAAATTTCCGGCGCCACCACGGCTTCCATATCCAGCTCGCGATGCACGAGGTTAACGGAGCCTTTCATAGCGATATCCGCTTCCAGGCCATCCACCAGCGTGTCGTCCGTATGCAGAACACCGTCCTTGATCCACGCCGTGCTGCGGATGGAATCGTAGTAGAAACCTTCGCTGAAGGTATCGCTGAAATCGAAGCGCAGCTTGCGCAGCAGCGCATCAAAACTCAGCAGGCGCAGGATCTGCCCGGCGCGCCCCGTGCTCACGTCGGCAATTTCACCTTTGCCGAAGCGGGTTTTCAGAATGCCGTTCAGCGAGGCCTCATCCGGCTTCCACGGAGCGTCACGCCAGTGAAGATCGTAATCGACGTCAAACGACGAGCCGCGCAGCGGCGTGCTGATTCCAAAGAAATTGGCTGCCGCATCCAGCTTGTTGCCTTTAATGTCGCCCTTCAGGGAAGTTCGCTGCTCGCCCGGGTTATTCACCCATTCCCCTGCGGCCGTCATGCGGCCAAAACCGGTATCAACCAGGCCACCGGAGAGCGTAAGCGTGTTGGCCTGAATAGTGAAATCACCGTCAATACGGCCATATTTCTGCCCCCACAGCCAGCACTCCGCGCAGCGCAGCTGGAGATCGGGCCAGCCGCTAAAATCGACGCGGGAGACATTGCTCAGCGGCGAGGCTTCTGCCGGTTTATCTTTCCCGCTCGCGGCGCTTGCCGGGTTGTAGTAGAGGTAGCGGATCGCCGCCTGCCACGGCGCGTGATTGCGCATGGTCAGCGTGCCGTTGATCTCCCTTCCCTGGGCCTCCACCTTCGTGCCGTTAGCGCCAGGCTGTGAAACCAGGCTCAGGTTGTTCCACTGCTGCCCGCCCAGCATCAGCGACGGCGTGCGTACGGTAATGGCTTGCGGGAACTGGGCGGTTTCATCAACGTTTTGCCCGACGCCTTTCTGGAAAAGCGCCAGCCACTCTGCACCGTCCATCGGCGGGAGATTCAGCTCAATGCCCGACTGCTCCGGCAGAGGCGGCGTGGAGCGGCTATCCGTTGTCCAGATGGCTTTGTCGAGGGTGAGCTTGCGGTTAAGCAGCCAGCGGCTGTTGAAGTGGTTTGTCCCGCCCGCGCTTCCGGTCAGCGCGAAGCTGTTCAGGTTGCCATCGACGTTCAGCTTTACCGGCAGCGGCTGTCCGGCCTGTTTATCCAGCGGCGCAGGCAGCTGGCTCTGAAGGTTTTTCAGATCGCCCGTGATGTCGACCTTATACTGAGCACCCGCGTGATATGGCAGGTCGATTGCCACTTTACCCTGCCAGGCGACTGCGCCCTGCACTGACGCCTCAATGGGTTTCGGCAGGACCTCCATGCGCGCTGGCTGCCAGTTACCGTCCAGATTGACGGCTACCTGATAAGCCTTTTCACCCTCGGTGGTCGTGAAGTCGATATTAACGGGCTGATTAAACCAGCTGGCCGTAAGCGGCTCGCTCTTCAGGTTTCCGTTGTCAAAGCTGAACTGCCCGCTGAGATTTTTCAGCGTGCTCTCAAGGGGTTTGATGAACAGGCTGTTGTTCTTAAGGCGGACGTCGCCTTTGGCGGTGGTCATCTCGCCGTCCAGCGGGATATCAAGATGTAAGCGAGCATTCACATCGCCATCAAGCTGTAGCTGCTGGAGCGTCGCCGCCAGCGAATCTTTCAGGGGCGTCTCCTCAAAGTACGGCCCCACCGCTTTGCCCGGGCCATTGATGTCGGCATCAATCAGCAGCTTCTCTTTGGAGTAATCCGGGATGTTGGCCGTCAGGTTGCTGGCCGTCACGCCGCCCAGCGCCACGCTGTCGGACTTCATCCATAGCCCGTCATTGAGGAAGTTGAGCTCGATATCCAGATCTTTCAGCGCGGGCCAGCCGGGCTGGAACGCAAAGGTCGCGTTATGTAACGGCACCAGCACCTGGAACTGGCCTTCATTGTGTTTGTACGGGAAAAGATGCGGATTACCGCCGTACACCAGCGTGGCATTGTCCGCCTGACCGCCCTGAATCGCGCCGCTGAGATAGTCCACCAGGGCTTTTCCCATCAGGTTTTCCGGGAAGTAGCGCCAGGCCTGAGAGCCGTCATCGGTGCTGATCCCGGCCAGAATACCCAGCCACGGCTCGTCACCCACAGGCTGCAGATAGCGGAAATCGCCGCGCGCGTGCACCGCTTTGGCTTTCACATCGATATGGCGGCCATCAAGCTGGAAGCCCTTGTCGTTACGGAGCCAGTTAAGCACCGCGCTGCCCTGTTCGATTTCCAGCGGCGCGCGGAAGACCGTCTCGTAAGGCATTTTGGCATCGTGCATATCAACCGTCAGCCTGCCGTTTTCCACGCTGCCTTCCAGCTTACCGCTAAAGTGCTCCGCCCCCGGCAGCAGCTTCCACTGCTTCCAGGCAAGATCTTTCCACGTTGCCTGGAAGCGGGTTTTTTCCGTCGCCTGGAGCGGGATATCCAGCGCCAGAGCGTCTATCTTCCCGCTAGGCTGCGTTGCCAGCCAGATCTCGCCCAGGTCCGGAGAGAGCTTTGCCGCCATCGAGCGCAGGCCCTCAATGGCCGCCAAATCGAGGTTGCTGGCGCGGATGCGCAGCTCGTCGCTGCGTTTACTGGCCGTGCCGCCGACGTCCTGCTCCGGCATCCAGGCCAGCGTCAGCGCACCGCGCGGCCACGGCTTGCCGTCCATGGTGATGCGCGTATCCGGAATGGCAAACTGCCAGCCCTCTTTTTCCTGCGTCACGTGCGCGGTGAGGTTATCGACGGAAAGCTGATGCTGCTGTTTTTCGCCTTTCCAGCTGGCGCCCCCCTGCTTGAGCCAGATATCGCCGCTGGCAAATTCACCTTTGGTCAGGGTCAGCCAGCCTTCAAGGCTGAAACGGGCAGTCTCCAGCTGCATATTTTGCTGGAGCCAGTCGCCCAGCCACGGCTTTACGTCAACATCGTCGGCCTGCAGCCAGACTTTGCCGTTGTTTAACAGGCCGTCATCGTCCCGCAGATCCATGCGCACCTGCATCACGCCGTGCTGGCCGTTCAGGCTTGAGAGATTGACCTGCCCCTCAGCGCGGTGACGTTCTTTACCGTTGAGCCAGGTCAGCTGAGGGATCGCCAGTTCGGCGCGCTGGCCGGAGAGGGTAATGAAGCTCACTTCACTGTCGCGCAGATCGAAGTGATCGAACTGACGGAGGAAAAGATCGCTGAAGCGGTTGGCTTCCAGACCCTGACCGCTATCGCCGCCGGACAGAGGCGTATTGGTCATGAACTGGAGTTGATAAAAGGTGAGATCGCGAAACTGCCAGCGCAGATGCAGCAGGCTTTGCCAGACGTCCAGCGCCAGGGTCACGCGTTTGATTTTCAGGTGGCCGCCATCTTTGAGGCTGGCGTTGATATCCCGGACATCGAGCGTCGGGCCAAAATTCTGCCAGTTAGCGCTAATCTGGCTTACGTTCACCGGCACGCCGGTGGTGGATTCAATTTTAGCCAGCAGTTGCGGACGCCAGCTGTCCAGATGCGGTAATACGAGGCGTAGCCCGCTCACGAGCAACGCGACAATCACGACCAGCGTTGCCCCTGTAAGCAATAAAATCCCCGGCAATCGCCTCACGCATCTCTCCTTGTCAGCTTTCGTCACGCAGCGTACTGCGTCTTACATCATCACGACGTCAAACTGCTCCTGGTTATAGAGCGGTTCAATTTGTACTTTTACCTGTTTGCCGACAAAGATTTCCACTTCCGCCAGCGCGTGTGACTCTTCGCCTTTCAGCGCTTCAGCCACCGCAGGGGAAGCATAGACCAGAAAACGATCGGAGTCGTAGGCATGATGAACACGGACGATTTCGCGCATAATTTCATAGCAGACGGTCTCAACCGTCTTTACCGTTCCGCGCCCATGGCAGGTTGGGCATTCATTACACAGCACATGCTCAACGCTCTCGCGGGTACGCTTACGCGTCATTTCCACCAGCCCCAGCTGCGAGAAGCCGTTGATGCTGGTTTTCACGCGATCTTTGCTCAGCGCCTGCTCAAGCGAGTGCAGCACGCGACGACGATGGTCTTCATTACTCATATCGATGAAGTCGATGATGATAATGCCGCCCAGATTGCGCAGACGAAGCTGCCGCGCAATGGCCTGCGTGGCTTCGATGTTGGTGTTGAAGATGGTGTCATCGAGGTTGCGATGGCCGACAAACGCGCCGGTGTTGATATCGACGGTGGTCATCGCTTCGGTCTGATCGATGATCAGATAGCCGCCGGACTTCAGCTCGACCTTACGCTCCAGCGCGCGCTGGATCTCGTTTTCGACATCATAGAGATCGAAGATCGGCTGACGCCCTGAATAATGCTCCAGCAGGCCAGGCATCTCCGGGATGTACTCAGCGGTAAATTCCAGCAGCGCTTCATAGGTCAGGCGCGAATCCACGCGAATGCGGTCGAGCTGGGCATCGGCAAAGTCGCGCAGAACGCGCTGAGCAAGGGCCAGCTCACCGTAGAGCTGGTAGCGGGTCTGGTTGCGTTTTTTACGCTCCATCACCTTTGTCCAGACGCGCTTCAGGTAAGCCGCATCCGACGCCAGGTCTTCTTCGCTGATCCCTTCCGCAGCGGTACGGATGATAAACCCGCCCTGCTCATCGCAGTAGGCGCTGACCACTTTCTTCAGACGCTCGCGCTCGGTTTCGCTCTCAATACGCTGCGAAACGCCCACGTGCGACGCGCCGGGCATAAAGACCAGATAGCGGGAAGGTAAGGTAATGTCGGTGGTCAGACGGGCGCCTTTGGTACCGAGGGGATCTTTCACCACCTGCACCATCAGATCCTGCCCCTGACGCACCAGTTCAGAAATATCGCGCACGGCAAACTGCTTTTGCTCTTCGCCCGCGACGCACTCGGTGTGCGGCATGATATCGGAGGCATGTAAAAACGCCGCCTTATCCAGTCCAATATCTACAAAAGCCGCCTGCATACCCGGTAGTACACGACTGACACGACCTTTGTAGATATTGCCTACTATTCCGCGCCGCGCTTCACGCTCAATATGAATTTCCTGAAGAATGCCACCATCAATATAGGCCACACGGGTTTCCGATGGCGTTACGTTTACCAACAATTCAGCCGTCATAATTATCCCTTCCCTCACGCAGTGAGTTAAAATTGCTCAGCAACTCATACGTTTCCACCAGCGGTAAGCCGACTACGGCGTGATAGCTGCCATTAATCTTCCTGACAAAACAGCCACCCAGCCCCTGAATACCGTATGCACCTGCTTTATCCATCGGTTCACCGCTGGCAATATAAGCGGCGATGTCGTCGTCGGTAAGTACTCTGAACGTCACTTCGGTCACCACCAGGCAATCCAGCACGTGCTGGCGGTCAGCCAGCGCGACGGCCGTCATCACCTGATGCGTTTGTCCGGACATTTTGTGCAGCATGCGCGCCGCATGATCGGCGTCGCGCGGTTTCTCAAGCACTTCACCGTTCAGAATAACGATGGTATCTGCTCCCAGCACGGGAAGATCGCGTGACACACTGGCCACGCCCGCCTGCGCTTTCTCGCGCGCCAGGCGAGACACGTACTGTTGAGCGCTTTCGCCCTCAGCACGTTTTTCTTCAATGCCGGTAACGATGCGTTCAAAAGAGACCCCTAGCTGCGTCAGGAGTTCCTGACGGCGCGGGGAGCCGGAAGCGAGATACAAAGACGTCATAGAAACCTTTTATTGCACAGCAAACTGCTGGCGAACCTTACGCATCAGCAGGAATAACCATGGCCAGAGCACACCGTTTACTACACTACTCCAGAACACTTCCGGTCGGAAAGAGACGTTGATCACTAAAAACTCTGCCCAGAAAACAACGATATCCGCAGCGAGCGACAATAACATCACCACCAGGGCCTGTTGCCAGAGCGCAAGGTTACGAAAGAGCTGGAATTTGAGTGCGACGAGGTACGCAATAATGCTCATGGACAAGGCGCGCACGCCAAGCGTAGAGCCGCTAATGAGATCCAGTATGGCACCCATCACGAAACCTGTGCCGACATTTACGCGATGCGGCAGGGCAAGGATCCAGTACAGTAAAATGAGTAATACCCAGTTTGGCCGGAAAACGAGAATGTCATCCGGCCAGGGCATCACTTGCAGTAACAGTGCAATGAGAAACGAGAGCCAGATGACCCAGCGTCCCTGGCTACGATAGCTTGCCACTACTGCCCTCCCGAAGAGAGTTTAGGCGGTGGCGGCGCATCCGGCAGCGGCTGCGTTAACCCGGTTGCCGGCGCCGGTACTGGCGCAGGCGGCCCCATGGAATCCGCAGGCGGGAGAACCTGCGGCATCATCTGCATCAGGCGCTCGTTCGCCACGCGATGCACCTCTTCAGGCGTCATCGGATTAGAACCGTTACGATCGGCGCCCCACAGCAGCAGCAGATAGCGCAGACGCTGCAAACCGGCGGTTGGACGGGCCTGAATCACGGTATAGGCACGCTGGGTGTCCAGCTTGACCGAAGAGACCACCGCAACCGGATAGCCTTCAGGGAAGCGTCCACCCAGGCCGGACGTCACCAGCACGTCGCCCACGCGAATATCCGTGTTAGCAGGCAGGTGTTCCAGCTGCAGGTCGTCCGTACAGCCGTTACCAGCCGCAATCACGCGGATGTCGTTGCGCAGAACCTGGATCGGCAGCGCATGCGTGGCATCGCAAATCAGCAGCACGCGGCTGGTCAGTTTAGCCACGGCAACAACCTGGCCCACAACGCCTTTATCGCTGATAACAGGCTGACCTTCATACACCCCGTTCACGCTCCCTTTGTCGATCACAACCTGATCGCTGTAGGGGTCGTTCACGGTGGAGATCACCTGCGTGACCATTTTCTGCTCATCCTGACGCAGCGGCGAGCCGAGCAGCTCACGCAGACGCGCGTTTTCCTGCTTGTATTGCCCCAGCATCAGCAGTTCACTGTTTTTCAGCAGCAGTTCCTGACGTAATGCCCGGTTTTCGAGTTCGAGTTGGTCGCGCGAAGACAGCGTTTGAGAAACGGAGTCGAGCAGTTCACGGGGACCATTTGAAACAAAGTAGAAAGGACTGACGGCGGTATCCATGTACGTTCTGATCTGGCTGAACGTACCGAGGCGGCTATCGGCAATAATGACCCCAAGCGCAACCAGAACCGCCAGAATAAGGCGAAACTGTAGCGATGGGCCACGGCTAAAAATTGGCTTCATAGGCTATGCGTATTCTCGCGTCAGAGAGAAAGGGTAGCAAATTGCTACCCTCTCAAACTCGACTACTCTTCGCTGAACAAATCGCCGCCGTGCATGTCGATCATTTCCAGCGCCTTGCCACCACCACGGGCGACGCAAGTCAGTGGATCTTCTGCAACTACGACAGGAATACCTGTCTCTTCCATTAACAGGCGGTCGAGGTTACGCAGCAGCGCACCACCACCGGTCAGAACCATACCGCGCTCGGAGATATCGGATGCCAGCTCTGGTGGACACTGTTCCAGCGCAACCATTACCGCGCTCACGATGCCCGTCAGTGGTTCCTGCAGAGCTTCCAGAATTTCGTTGGAGTTCAGGGTGAAACCGCGTGGAACACCTTCAGCCAGGTTACGGCCACGCACTTCGATCTCACGCACTTCATCGCCCGGATACGCAGAGCCGATTTCGTGTTTGATACGCTCTGCGGTGGCTTCACCAATCAGAGAGCCGTAGTTACGGCGCACATAATTAATGATGGCTTCATCGAAGCGGTCACCACCGATACGTACGGAAGAGGAGTACACCACGCCGTTCAGAGAGATAACGGCCACTTCAGTGGTACCACCACCGATATCCACAACCATAGAACCGGTAGCTTCGGAAACAGGCAGGCCAGCACCGATGGCCGCAGCCATTGGCTCTTCAATCAGGAACACTTCACGTGCACCTGCACCCTGGGCAGATTCACGGATTGCGCGACGCTCTACCTGGGTTGCACCAACCGGCACACACACCAGAACACGCGGGCTTGGACGCATGAAGCTGTTGCTGTGAACCTGCTTGATGAAGTGCTGAAGCATTTTTTCAGTCACAAAGAAGTCGGCGATAACGCCGTCTTTCATTGGGCGAATGGCGGCGATGTTGCCAGGGGTACGACCCAGCATCTGCTTCGCGTCATGACCCACTGCAGCCACGCTTTTCGGCGAGCCTGCACGATCCTGACGAATGGCCACAACGGAAGGCTCATTCAATACGATGCCTTGTCCTTTTACATAAATAAGGGTATTCGCGGTACCCAGGTCAATGGACAGGTCATTGGAAAACATGCCACGAAATTTTTTCAACATACTAAGGGATAATCCTGAAAGCTGGGGCGGAAAACAAAATCCGCTTACTTTACCAACCACACGCAGCAGCGACAAGGCGCAAAAATCATCTGCAACGGTGAAAATTTGTGCAGTACGTTTCCTGATGTTACAAAATCATCCCCTGACTCCCTCAGGGCTGAGTAAACAGTAGCGTTCCCCACTGACGTTTGTAACCCGTTACAGGTCGTTCACTGGCTTTTTGCTCGACATACTCAAAGCTACAGGCGCGATATTCTACGTGAAAACAGCGTAAACGGCAGGTCAAACAGAGTATCTTTGCAAATATTTTTTCACGTTGGTGTCAAGCGGTTGAGAGGCAGCAAAAAAATCCCCCTGACCGCCCATCACGCCGCGCGCTGTTAACATCTGCCATTCGCTTCTGGAGCGCACGCCCGTGGCGAATACTTGTGTTCGCGTACCCTTGCACGCTTCTACCAGACTCTGTACCAGCAGCTGGTTTTCCGTACGCTTCTCAATATTCCTTACCAGCCCCGGATGTAGCTTTAATAACTCCACATCCAGTTCCTTGATCCAGTTGGTGCTGACCAGCGTTAAACCTGCCTGCGTCACAGCGATACGTGCACCGAGCGCATTGATCAAACGTACCACCGGACGTAACCGGCTGATGTGTTGACCTACATCGGCCTCAGCAAGTTCAAAAATAATGTGTTTACGTTGCGATTTTTCGCATTGCATTAACGTATCACGTAGCCAGCGCTGAAAACGTGGGCGTATTAACGACTCCACGGTGACCTGTAACGCCAGGTTTTCTTCAGGCCAGAAGGATAAAAACGGAATCAGCCGGGTAATTTGCTGGCGGTCATACTCTTCGGACAGGCCAAATTGCAGCACCATCGGCAGATATTCCGCAGAGATGACCTCTTCGGTACCGTCAAAAATACGACACATCAGTTCACGGTGATGAACGTTGCCGTTTTTCATGACCGCGGGTTTTTGATAAATACGTGGACCGCCGCGGCTGAGCATTTGCTCAATCAGCGTTCGCCAGCGCACGTTGCCGCGCCCTTTTTCCGGCAGCGAGTCATCGTAAACCGCCCATCCGTTGGCCCCCTGTAACACGGCGTTGCGGGTAGCGGCTTCCGCATGTTCCATCACCTGCTCTGTGGATTGTCCGCCACGCCAGGCGCAGATCCCCATGTGGACCATATCGTCCCTGTCGAGCATTTTGCTCTGCGGCAGCGCATCTACCGCCTTCAGCAGCTGGCTGGCGATGCTTTCGGATTCCTTCAGCGTACGATGAGGCAACAGCACGGCAAAGTCGCTGCGGTGATAGCGGGCCAGCAGCGCGCCCGGGTAGCGCATAATAAAGGTGGAGAGCAGGTTGATCAGCGTAAAGAGGTTTTCTTCCGCGGCTCGCTGTCCCCAGGTGTCGCGCAGGAGATCGAAATCGGGCAGGCGAATCATCATCACCACCCCGTGTGTCCCCACTTTTTCTGAATCGTCGAGCAGCGTGGCGAGCTGATTATCAAAGAAAAGACGGTTGTTAAGGCCAGTTTTATTATCCTGCGCCGCATAAGAGCGGATCAGCGTATCCATACGGCTGCGCTGGTCGCTGGCAAACTGGATTTCGGAGAGCAGAGTATCCAGCGCGCTGCTGGCGCGTGACGGCCACTCGTGGACAGAGCCACGCACCTGCGGGCCGCGTTCACCGTTCAGGATACGTACGGATCGCATCTCCAGCAGCTCCTGACCAGAGAGCTGGCGGCGCAGCCAGCGGACCGCGAGAAAGATCAGCAGGACGATAAACGCAACGGCGACGGTGAGCGGTGCGGTGGTCATCATGGAACGGAAATAGCTGGCCATCGGATCGAGGTAGACCATGTGTATGGTCATCCCCGGATTTTTAAGGGAATGCACCGTCACTTCCCGATACTGGCTTACCACGCCCGCGGGGCGATAGCTTCCCGGTCGTTCATGGCTTAAAACACGATGCTTTCCCTGCAGAATGTCGATCTGAACGATATCAACAGGTACCATCAACTCATCAAGCTCACGGGAGAGCCCCGGTAGGGGCGTCGTCAGCAGACGCGTATCAATCACCGAGGCAACAGACTGTACCCGGTTGACCAGCTTGTCCTGAATGGCGGTGTAAAAACTCAGGGAACAGCCCAGAAGCGTAACAAAAATGGTAAGCCCCGTCAGCAAGGTGATAAAAGCTGAGAACTTCGTCGTTAATCGCATCCTTGAGATTACTCCGTGGGTTGATGGGGTAGCGAGTAAGCGCTAACTTGCATTTCAAATGCGGCATACTACCAAATCGGGCGTATCTGGCAATTTATTGCGTTAAATCGGCACTGCGTTTCCCTGAGCGAGTATAGTCTTCAGAAATTATTTTCCAATCATCTGAGTCGTGAGGACCCCGTATGCAGGCTTTGATATTAGAACAGCAGGACGGCAAAACGCTTGCCTCAGTGCAGGCGGTTGAAGAGAGTCGCCTGCCGGAAGGCGACGTAACCGTCGACATCGACTGGTCCAGTTTAAATTATAAAGATGCGCTGGCTATTACCGGTAAGGGTAAAATCATCCGAAATTTCCCTATGGTGCCGGGGATCGATTTCGCTGGCCGGGTTCATACCAGCGAGGATCCGCGCTTCCATCCAGGCCAGCATGTGCTGCTCACCGGCTGGGGCGTGGGTGAAAATCACTGGGGTGGGCTGGCAACGCAGGCGCGCGTGAAGGGCGACTGGCTGGTGCCTGTGCCGAAAGGCATGGATGGCCGCAAGGCGATGATCGTCGGCACGGCAGGCTTTACCGCCATGCTATGCGTGATGGCGCTGGAAGATGCGGGTATTCGCCCTGAGTCAGGGGAAATTGTCGTCACCGGCGCGAGCGGAGGCGTGGGCAGCACGGCAGTCACGCTGCTCCACAAGCTGGGCTATCAGGTCGCTGCGGTTTCCGGCCGAGAAAGCACCCATGACTATCTGCGCCAGCTCGGCGCCAGCCGCATTCTCAGCCGCGACGAATTTGCCGAAACCCGTCCGCTGGAAAAACAGGTTTGGGCAGGGGCGGTGGATACCGTCGGTGATAAGGTGCTGGCAAAAGTCCTGGCGCAGATGAACTACGGCGGCTGCGTGGCAGCCTGCGGTCTGGCGGGCGGATTTGCCCTGCCAACCACCGTGATGCCATTTATTCTGCGTAACGTACGCCTGCAGGGTGTGGATTCCGTAATGACCCCGCCGGCCCGTCGTCATGAAGCCTGGGAACGGCTGGTGCGCGATCTGCCGGAATCTTTCTATACCCAGAGCGCAACGGAGATAACCCTCAGCCAGGCGCCGGAATACGCCAGTAAGATCATGGACAACCAGTTCCACGGCCGCGCGCTGGTGAAAATCGCCTAATCTTCAAATTTTCGTGACATATTCGCGCGAATCCCTCTCCTCCGTCATGCTTAGAAAAACGCATGACGGAGGATGCCATGAAAAACCGAAAACTGACGGAAGCTGACGTAACGTCTGAGTCTGTCTTTATGTTACAGCGCCGCCAGATCCTGAAAATGCTTGGCATCAGCGCCACAGCCCTGACGCTCTCTCCCGCGGCACACGCCGACCTGCTCGACTGGTTTAAAGGCAACGATCGGCCAAAGGCCCCATCCGGCGCCCCGCTCACCTTTACGAAACCGGCCGAATGGCAAAACAAGCTGACGCTCACGCCGGAAGATAAAGTTACCGGCTACAACAACTTCTACGAATTTGGTCTCGATAAGGCCGATCCTGCTGCCAACGCCGGCAGCCTCAAAACCGACCCGTGGACGCTGAAAATTGATGGCGAAGTGGCGAAACCCCTGACGCTTGACCACCACGAACTCATCACCCGTTTCCCGCTCGAAGAGCGCATCTATCGCATGCGCTGCGTGGAAGCCTGGTCGATGGTGGTGCCCTGGGTCGGCTTCCCGCTGCATAAACTGCTGGCGATGGTTGAGCCCACCAGCAACGCAAAATATGTCGCTTTCCAGACGCGCTATGCGCCGGACGAGATGCCCGGGCAGAAAGATCGGTTTATCGGCGGCGGGCTTGAATATCCGTATGTGGAAGGGCTACGTCTCGACGAAGCTATGCACCCCCTCACCCTGCTGACCGTTGGCGTATATGGCAAAGCGCTTCCGCCGCAGAACGGTGCCCCTATCCGTTTAACCGTACCGTGGAAATATGGTTTCAAAGGGATTAAATCTATCGTCAGCATTAAGCTTACCCGCGAACGTCCGCCAACCACCTGGAATCTGGCGGCTCCGGACGAATACGGCTTCTTCGCCAACGTTAACCCGCACGTGGATCATCCGCGCTGGTCGCAGGCAACCGAGCGGTTTATCGGTTCCGGCGGTGCGCTGGACGTGAAGCGCCAGCCGACGCTGCTGTTTAACGGCTATGCGGATGAAGTGGCCTCGCTTTACCGTGGCCTCAACTTACGGGAGAACTTCTGAGTGCGTTTAACGGCAAAACAGATTACCTGGCTGAAAGTGCTGCTGCACCTGGCCGGGCTGCTTCCTTTTATATGGCTGTTCTGGGCCGCAAGCCAGGGGCTCTTTAGCGCAGACCCGGCGAAGGATATCCAGCATTTTACCGGTCGGATGGCTCTGAAATTTTTGCTGGCCACCTTGCTCGTCTCGCCGCTGGCGCGCTACGCTAAACAGCCCTTATTGATACGCACCCGTCGCCTGTTAGGGCTATGGTGTTTTGCCTGGGCGACGCTGCACCTCACCAGCTACGCCCTGCTGGAACTGGGAATTAACAATCTGGCGCTGCTTGGCCGCGAACTGGTGACACGTCCTTATCTGACGCTGGGTATCGTGAGCTGGGTGGTTTTACTGGCGTTAGCGCTGACATCCACGCAATATGCGCAGCGAAAACTGGGCAGGCGCTGGCAGCTTCTGCATAACTTCGTCTATCTTGTCGCGATCCTCGCTCCCATTCATTACCTGTGGTCGGTGAAGATCCTCTCGCCGCAGCCAATCCTTTATGCACTGGCGGCCGTGGCGCTTTTGGCATGGCGTTACAAGAAATTCCGCCAGTGGTTGCGATAGTTCGCGAAACTGTGCGTTTTCCCGCAGATTACCCGTCAACCGCAAATCTTTTTCGGATAGCGGTTGATAATCTTCCCTGATAAGACCAGTATTTAGCTGCTAAATGCTACGAAATCGTTATAATGTGCGACCTTGGTTCGCCTGACAGCGGTTTTAAGCCTCTGAAAAGGTGACATTTGCGTTTCGAAGGTATATTTTGTTTTTTACCCGAAAATCGCAGGAGATAGCGGCATAATGACTGATAAATTCCATATCTTAGTTTTGAACGGACCGAACCTGAACATGCTCGGCACCCGTGAGCCAGAGAAGTACGGCACGCTAACATTGAGTGAAATTGTTAACCGTCTGGGAACGGAAGCAGCGTCACTGAATGTGGATTTGGATCATTTTCAGTCGAATGCGGAGTACGCACTCATCGACCGTATTCATCAGGCTAAAGACAATGTGGACTATATCCTGATCAATCCGGCCGCGTTTACGCACACCAGTGTTGCTATCCGCGACGCACTGCTCGCGGTGAGTATCCCGTTTATCGAGATCCACCTGAGTAATGTGCACGCCCGAGAGCCGTTCCGTCACCATTCGTATCTGTCAGATATCGCTGCTGGCGTTATCTGTGGACTGGGCGCAGACGGCTATTCATACGCTTTACAGACAGCGGTAAAACGCTTGTCACAATCACACTAAACAAGAGTACGGAACCCACTCATGGATATTCGTAAGATTAAAAAACTGATCGAGCTGGTTGAAGAATCAGGCATCTCCGAACTGGAAATTTCTGAAGGCGAAGAGTCTGTACGCATCAGCCGTGCAGCCCCAGCCGCTAGCTTCCCGGTAATGCAGCAAGCTTATGCTGCGCCAGTGCAGCAGCCTGCGCTCTCTGCAGCCGTTGCGCCAGCAGCTGAAGCCGCACCTGCCGCTGCAGCAGAAATCAGTGGTCACATCGTACGTTCCCCAATGGTTGGTACTTTCTACCGCACCCCGAGCCCGGACGCGAAGGCGTTCATCGAAGTGGGTCAGAAAGTCAACGTAGGCGATACCCTGTGCATCGTTGAAGCGATGAAAATGATGAACCAGATCGAAGCAGACAAATCAGGTACTGTGAAAGCGATTCTGGTCGAAAGTGGTCAGCCGGTTGAATTTGACGAGCCGCTGGTCGTCATCGAGTAACGAGGCGTACATGCTGGATAAAATTGTTATCGCCAACCGCGGCGAGATCGCACTGCGTATTCTTCGTGCCTGTAAAGAACTGGGCATCAAGACCGTCGCTGTGCACTCAAGCGCGGATCGCGATTTAAAACACGTATTGCTGGCGGATGAGACGGTCTGTATTGGCCCGGCTCCGTCCGTAAAAAGCTATCTGAACATCCCGGCTATCATCAGCGCCGCTGAAATCACCGGCGCGGTGGCAATTCATCCGGGTTACGGCTTCCTCTCTGAGAACGCCAACTTTGCTGAGCAGGTTGAACGCTCTGGCTTCATCTTCATCGGCCCGAAAGCCGACACCATCCGCCTGATGGGCGACAAAGTGTCTGCAATCACCGCGATGAAAAAAGCCGGTGTTCCAACCGTACCAGGCTCTGACGGCCCTCTGACCGACGACATGGATGCTAACCGTGCTCATGCTAAACGCATTGGCTATCCGGTTATCATCAAGGCGTCCGGCGGCGGCGGCGGTCGCGGTATGCGCGTTGTGCGCAGCGATGCTGAACTGGCGCAGTCCATCTCCATGACCAAAGCAGAAGCGAAAGCCGCTTTCAGCAATGACATGGTGTACATGGAAAAATACCTGGAAAACCCACGCCACATCGAAATTCAGGTGCTGGCTGACGGTCAGGGTAACGCGATCTATCTGGCAGAACGTGACTGCTCCATGCAGCGTCGTCACCAGAAAGTGGTCGAAGAAGCACCAGCACCGGGCATTACCCCGGAACTGCGTCGCTACATCGGCGAGCGTTGCTCCAAAGCGTGTGTCGATATCGGCTATCGCGGTGCAGGTACCTTTGAGTTCCTGTTCGAAAACGGCGAGTTCTATTTCATCGAAATGAACACCCGTATTCAGGTTGAACACCCGGTTACCGAAATGATCACTGGCGTTGACCTGATCAAAGAACAGCTGCGTATCGCTGCAGGCCAGCCGCTGTCCATCAAGCAGGAAGAAGTTGTGGTGAAAGGCCATGCGGTAGAGTGCCGTATCAACGCCGAAGACCCGAACACCTTCCTGCCAAGCCCGGGTAAAATCACGCGTTTCCACGCGCCGGGTGGCTTTGGTGTGCGCTGGGAGTCTCATATCTACGCCGGTTACACCGTACCGCCGTATTATGACTCAATGATCGGCAAGCTTATCTGCTACGGCGAAAACCGTGACGTGGCGATTGCCCGCATGAAAAACGCCCTGCAGGAGCTGATCATCGACGGTATCAAAACCAACGTTGATCTGCAGATGCGTATTATGAGCGACGAGCACTTCCAGAATGGTGGAACCAACATCCACTATCTGGAGAAAAAACTCGGTCTGAACGAGAAGTAAGAGACCTGTGTTGCTAAAAGGCCGGATTATCCGGCCTTTTTTATTTCTGGGGATCCCCAGGCCCCATCATGTACAATCCCCGCTTTCTTCATCCACAAGGGACAAAAAATGGACAAACGTTTTGTTCAGGCCCATAAAGAAGCGCGCTGGGCGCTGTGGCTGACCCTTCTCTATCTCGCTGCATGGTTAGTAACTGCTTACTTATCTGACTCCGCTATTGGCATCACCGGCCTGCCGCACTGGTTCGAAATGGCGTGTCTGCTGGTACCGCTGGTCTTCATCCTGCTGTGCTGGGCAATGGTGAAATTCATTTATCGCGATATTCCGCTGGAGGACGATGATGCAGCTTGAAGTCATTCTGCCGCTTATCGCTTACTTGTTAGTGGTGTTTGGTTTATCCGTTTACGCCATGCGTAAAAGAACGACGGGCACCTTCCTGAACGAGTATTTTCTGGGTAGCCGCTCGATGGGCGGCGTCGTGCTGGCCATGACGCTGACCGCGACCTACATCAGCGCCAGTTCGTTTATCGGCGGGCCCGGTGCGGCCTATAAATACGGGTTAGGCTGGGTGCTGCTGGCGATGATCCAGCTTCCTGCCGTCTGGCTCTCTTTGGGCATACTGGGTAAAAAATTTGCCATTCTGGCGCGCCGTTATAATGCCGTGACGCTCAACGATATGCTGTTTGCCCGCTATCAGAGCCGTTTACTGGTGTGGCTGGCCAGCTTAAGCCTGCTGGTGGCCTTTATTGGCGCAATGACGGTACAGTTTATCGGCGGGGCACGCCTGCTGGAAACGGCAGCGGGTATTCCCTACGAGACAGGCTTGATCATCTTCGGAGTCAGCATTGCGCTGTATACCGCGTTTGGCGGATTCCGAGCCAGCGTGCTGAACGATACGATGCAGGGCATGGTTATGCTTATCGGCACTCTTGTCCTGCTGGTCGGCATCGTCCACGCCGCGGGCGGCCTGAGCCATGCGGTTGAAACGCTCGAGACGATCGATCCAAAACTGGTTTCGCCGCAGGGCGCGGATGACATCCTTTCGCCAACCTTTATGACCTCGTTCTGGGTGTTGGTGTGCTTTGGGGTGATTGGCCTGCCGCATACCGCCGTACGCTGTATCTCTTACAAAGACAGCAAAGCCGTGCACAGAGGTATCATTATCGGCACTATCGTGGTTGCGATCCTGATGTTTGGTATGCACCTGGCGGGCGCGTTAGGTCGGGCAGTTATTCCTGACCTTACCGTACCCGATCTGGTTATCCCAACCCTGATGGTTAAAGTGCTGCCGCCATTTGCCGCCGGGATCTTCCTCGCCGCACCGATGGCCGCCATTATGTCGACCATCAACGCTCAGCTGCTGCAAAGTTCCGCTACGATCATAAAAGATCTCTATCTGAACCTGCGTCCTGAGCAGGCAGAGAATGAACGGCGCCTGAAGCGCATGTCGGCCGTTATTACTCTGTTGTTAGGGGCATTGCTGCTGTTAGCCGCGTGGCGCCCGCCGGAGATGATTATCTGGCTGAACCTGCTGGCATTTGGTGGGCTTGAAGCGGTATTCCTGTGGCCGCTGGTGTTAGGGCTCTACTGGGAGCGCGCGAATGCCGCCGGTGCGCTGAGCGCGATGATTGTCGGCGGCGTGCTTTACGCCGTCCTCGCAACGTTTAAGATTCAGTACCTGGGCTTCCATCCGATTGTGCCTTCGTTACTGCTAAGTTTACTGGCGTTTGTGGTGGGGAACCGTTTCGGTCAGCCCGTCCCACAACCCGCTATGATTTCTACTGATAAATAAAGAGTTTTGCCATGCCGTGGATCCAACTAAAACTGAACACAACCGGCGCGAACGCCGAAGAGCTGAGCGATGCGCTGATGGAGGCCGGTTCGGTCTCTATCACCTTCCAGGACACGCATGACACGCCGGTCTTTGAGCCGCTGCCGGGCGAAACCCGCCTGTGGGGTGATACCGACGTTATTGGCCTGTTTGATGCCGAAACCGATATGAAAGAGGTTGTCGCGATTCTGGAGAATCATCCTCTGCTGGGCGCGGGTTTCGTGCATAAAATCGAACAGCTGGAAGACAAAGACTGGGAACGCGAGTGGATGGATAACTTCCACCCGATGCAGTTCGGCAAACGTCTGTGGATCTGTCCGAGCTGGCGCGATGTCCCTGATGAAAGCGCAGTCAACGTGATGCTCGACCCGGGTCTGGCGTTTGGTACCGGTACTCACCCAACCACGTCTCTGTGCCTGCAGTGGCTGGATGGTCTGGATCTGGACGGTAAGACAGTGATCGACTTCGGCTGTGGATCCGGGATCCTCGCGATTGCAGCCCTGAAGCTGGGCGCGGCAAAAGCCATCGGGATCGATATCGATCCGCAGGCGATTCAGGCCAGCCGCGATAATGCCGAGCGTAACGGCGTCTCCGATCGTCTGGAGCTGTATCTGCCGGATGCTCAGCCAGACGCCATGAAAGCCGATGTGGTGGTCGCTAACATTCTGGCGGGCCCACTGCGCGAACTGGCCCCGTTAATCAGCGTGCTGCCCGTTGAGGGCGGTCTGCTGGGGCTTTCCGGTATCCTGGCAAGCCAGGCCGACAGCGTGTGTGAAGCCTACGCCGATCTCTTTGCCCTCGACCCGGTGGTGGAAAAAGAAGAGTGGTGCCGCATCACCGGGCGTAAAAAATAAGAATCTGGCGTGGTCATCTGACCACGCCTCTCACCCTCTGATAATCCTCTCTCCCCCGTTCATTCTTCGGTAAAATAACCCTACAAATCATGTTTATTTGTATTACAAAAATTCACCGGAAGAATATGATGACACACGTTACAGGCAAGGCAGCGCTGCTGGCGCTGAGCATGATTTCGGCTTCAGCATTTGCATCACACTGGAGCTATGAAGGGGAAGGTTCACCGCAACACTGGGGCGAGATGGACGAGGCATACAAGACCTGTCAAAGCGGTATGAACCAGTCTCCTGTTAATATTGATTCGACCACTAACGCCCATCTCTCCCCGCTACAAACCCACTACGTTGACGGCCCTGTTACGCTGACGAACAATGGCCATACCATTCAGGCAGGTGAACAGGCGAACACCCGCGATACCCTTACTCTCGATAAGCAAACCTGGACGTTACAGCAGTTCCATTTCCACGCGCCGAGCGAAAACACCGTACATGGCAAGAGGTACGCGATGGAAATGCATCTGGTTCATAAAAATGCCAGTGGGGAACTGACGGTGGTGGCGGTCATGTTTGATAAAGGGGCCGCAAACCCGGAGCTTGAAAAACTGTGGCGCGTTATGCCTCAGCAGGCCGAGCAGAACGTCTCCATCAAACAGGATCTCAACCTGAACAAACTGCTGCCAAAAAATAAAACGTACTGGCGCTTTAGCGGTTCACTGACCACTCCACCGTGTTCAGAAGGCGTTACCTGGATTGTACTTAAGCAGCCCCTGACGGTTTCTGCAGAACAACTTGCCAGATTCACCCGAACAATGCATCACGATAATAACCGTCCGGTACAATCGCTGCATGGGCGCGTCGTGGTCGAATAACACGCATTTTTCGCATGACGATCATGTTCTAAAATGCGACGCAGATCGCAAAGAAGTGGGGAAATCTGCTGTTAAAAACAGCAGATTATCCCGCTTCAGCGACGCATTTATTCAGAAATGATGAGAAGTTACGGGAAATTGTAAGCGCCCATAAAATAACCATTACCATATAACTTAATGATTTAAATAATGAATAATTTTTAACGGGAAGATTGGGCGGCGATTCCTTGATCTACAACAGTGGATTGTTCAAAGTTTGGCCTTTCATCTCGTGCAAAAAATGCGTAATATACGCCGCCTTGCAGTCACAGTATGGTCATTTCTTAACTCATGCGCATCGGACACCACCAGCTTAGAAATCGCCTGATCGCAGCCCCAATGGCAGGTATTACAGACCGGCCGTTCAGGACGCTGTGCTATGAGATGGGAGCCGGTTTAACCGTATCCGAGATGATGTCGTCTAACCCGCAGGTTTGGGAAAGCGATAAATCCCGCCTTCGGATGGTGCACGTTGATGAACCAGGTATCCGCACCGTGCAAATTGCCGGAAGCGTGCCTGAAGAGATGGCAGATGCCGCGCGGATTAACGTGGAAAGTGGTGCCCAGATTATTGATATCAATATGGGGTGCCCGGCCAAAAAGGTGAATCGCAAGCTTGCAGGTTCAGCCCTTCTGCAATACCCCGACCAGGTGAAAGCTATCCTGACGGCGGTTGTCAGCGCGGTGGACGTTCCTGTTACGTTGAAGATTCGCACGGGTTGGTCGCCGGAACACCGTAACTGTGTAGAGATTGCCCAACTGGCCGAAGACTGTGGCATTCAGGCCCTGACCATCCATGGACGCACTCGCGCCTGTTTGTTCAACGGTGAAGCTGAATACGACAGCATTCGGGCAGTTAAGCAGAAAGTTTCCATTCCGATTATCGCGAATGGCGACATAACTGACCCGCTTAAAGCCAGGGCTGTACTCGACTATACGGGAGCTGATGCTCTGATGATAGGACGTGCAGCTCAGGGAAGACCCTGGATCTTCCGGGAAATCCAGCATTATCTGGACACTGGGGAGCTGCTTGCCCCGCTGCCTTTGGCAGAGGTTAAGCGCTTGCTTTGTTCGCATGTTCGGGAACTGCATGACCACTACGGTCAGGCAAAAGGGTACCGAATTGCGCGTAAACACGTCTCCTGGTATCTCCAGGAGCACGCTCCAGATGACCAGTTTCGGCGCACATTCAACGCCATAGAGGATGCCAGCGTACAGCTGGAGGCGTTGGAGGCATACTTCGAAAATCTTGCGTAATGAAATAAAGAGCTGACAGAACTATGTTCGAACAACGCGTAAATTCTGACGTACTGACCGTTTCTACCGTTAACTCTCAGGACCAGGTAACTCAAAAGCCCCTGCGTGACTCGGTTAAACAGGCACTGAAGAACTATTTTGCTCAACTGAACGGTCAGGATGTTAATGACCTGTATGAGCTGGTACTGGCTGAAGTTGAACAGCCACTGTTGGACATGGTGATGCAATACACCCGCGGTAACCAAACCCGCGCTGCGCTGATGATGGGTATCAACCGTGGTACTCTGCGTAAGAAACTGAAAAAATACGGCATGAACTGATACTAATCAGTTAAATGCTTGTTTAAAAAGGCGCTCTTCGGCATGGGGAAGCGCCTTTTTTATTACCTGCGCTTCTCCGTCAACGCATTGTAAACCTTCGCCTCTCCTGCTTTTCAACCCCAGTTTTTCGTGTATATTTCCCCCACCTTACTGGCGATTTTCTCGCGGAATGACACAATGATTCGTAAATACTGGTGGCTGGTTGTCTTTGCAATCTCCGTTCTCATTTTCGATACACTCCTTATGCAGTGGATTGAACTGATGAGCACCGAAACCGATAAGTGTCGCAATATGAACTCCGTCAATCCGCTGAAACTCGTGAACTGCTCAGAGCTCGACTAACCGCCCGATTGCGCAAATCACCCCCTTATTACCCACTAAAAACGGGGATTTAAATCCCTTTGAGCCATTACCTGACGGTGATAATGTCTCGCCCTTCTCAACCACTCTAGCGTAACCCCACACTCGAGTAGAACCGTCCATGCTGGTCAGCCAATACAACCATATCCTTGTCGTCCTCTCCTTTGTTGTTGCCATTCTTGCTGCGTATACCGCGCTGAACATGGCTGCACGCGTCGCCGGGAGTGAAGGTGTCGCTGCCCGCGTCTGGCTGGCTGGCGGCGGTATTGCTATGGGGATTGGCGTGTGGGCCATGCATTTTATCGGCATGCTGGCGATGGACCTCTCCATGAGCATGAGCTACAACGCCACCCTGACGGTATTATCTATGGTCATCGCCGTGGGTTCGTCGCTGTTTGCGCTATGGCTTGTGAGCTGCGAGCAACTACGCCTGCGCCGACTGCTGCCCGGCGCGCTGGTGATGGGGAGCGGTATTGTGGCCATGCATTACACCGGCATGGCGGCGCTGGAGGTGATGCCCGGGATAATCTGGGACAAGGTCTGGGTGGCCATTTCGGTCGTGATTGCGCTTGCCGCTTCACTCGCGGCATTATGGCTGACCTTCCGCCTGCGTCGCGAAGCCGCGCAGGTCGTGCTGATGCGCATGGGTGCCGCCATCACGATGGGAATTGCCATTGCCGGCATGCACTATGCCGGGATGAAAGCGGCGCAGTTTCCGATGTCCACAATGGTTCACCATGAGGGTATCAACGGGAGCTGGCTGGCGGTGCTGGTCAGCGTCGTCGCGCTCTCAATTCTTGGGATCACCCTGCTGGTGTCGATGCTGGATGCCCGCCTTCAGGCACGCACCGCCCTTCTGGCCTCGTCGCTGGCAGAAGCTAACCGGGAACTCGCTCAGCTGGCGCTACACGATACCCTGACGCGTCTGCCCAACCGTATCCTGCTGGAAGACAGACTCGATCAGGCCATCAGCAAAGCCGATCGTGAAGGGAACCACTTTGCCCTGATGTTCATGGATCTTGACGGCTTTAAAGCCATCAATGATGCCTACGGCCATGATGTCGGTGACAGGCTGCTGGTCGCCGTTACGCAGCGCCTGCTGCTTCTCCTGAAGGGCCAGTTCACACTTGCACGCATCGGCGGTGATGAATTTGTTCTGCTGGCAGAGGGAGAAGGTCCGGACGACGCGGCATCGCTGGCGAATTCGCTGGTGCGCGCGATCGATAGCCCGTTCAATCTTAGCCCCTATGAACTGGTGGTGACCCTCAGCATTGGTATCGCGCTGTACCCTCACGACGGCAAAACCGAGCGTGAGCTGATGTTTAACGCCGACGCGGCGATGTATCACACGAAGCATATGGGCCGTAACGGTTATCACTTCTTCCAGCCCTCCATGAACACCCTGGCGCAGACCCATCTCCAGTTAATGAACGATCTGTGGATGGCGATCGATCGCAATGAGCTGCGCCTGCTGTATCAGCCAAAATTTCACGCCCCGGCGGGCCCGGTCCTCGGATTCGAGGCGCTGTTGCGCTGGCAGCATCCTAAGCAAGGGTTACTGACGCCGGACCTTTTTCTGCCGCTGGCGGAAAAAACGGGGCTGATCGTCCCGATTGGCAACTGGGTGATTAATGAAGCCTGTCGCCAGCTGCGGGAATGGCATCTTCAGGGACATCAAAGCTGGTCAATGGCGGTAAACCTGTCGACACTGCAGTTTGAACAACCTTCGCTGGTTAAAACGGTTCTCGACTGCCTGGCACTTCACCAGGTGCCACCGGAAATGTTGATCCTCGAAGTGACGGAAACCACGGCGATGAGCAACCCGGATGAGAGCGTACGGGTGCTGACAGAGCTGACGAATGCGGGGGTGAAGGCCTCCATTGATGATTTTGGCACCGGATATTCGAGCCTGCTGTACCTCAAGCGCTTACCGGCCTGTGAATTGAAAATCGACAGGGCGTTTGTGCAAGAGCTCAGCGGCGAGAGCGAGGATGCCACTATTGTCTCTGCGATTGTGGCTCTCGCTAAAACACTTAACCTGAAAGTTGTGGCTGAAGGTGTGGAAACCGAAGCGCAGCAAGCCTTTTTAACCGAGCTGGGCTGTAACACCCTTCAGGGTTATCTGTTAGGTAAACCCGTCAGCGCGCAGACCATAGAAGCACTTTGTGCCCGAGGGGAAATGTTACCCGGCGCTGAGCAATAAGCACCCTCATCTGGCGACACGCGAATAACCGGGAGTGTCGCCAGTATGCTATCGACCAGAGCGGGAGCCTGCTGATAAAGATTAAAACTGTCGTTATTCATTAACCAGTTTTTAATTATTCCGCTAAAAAAAGCGTGGAATACAATCATGGTGAGATCAACATTCACCTGTGGCGAAATGATGTTTCGCGAAATACAGGTCTCCAGCGTGGCGCGTAGCGTGTCATCGTTGAATCCGATACGCTTTCTGATTTCACGTTCAGAAATCATATCGCTGCTAAATTCACACTTATGATACAGAATTTGTAAAAGCGCACATTGCCGGGGTTCATGGGCAATATACTGCAGCGCAGTAATAAATTGCTCACGAAGTTTTAACAATGGATCGTCACTATCGGAAAGGGAAAGCCTGTCGTGAATAATCTCGCGAAGCGGTAATTGCTGTTCCCAGATGGCATTAAATATTTCAGATTTACTGGTGAAGTGCCAGTAGATCGCGCCGCGCGTCACCTTAGCAGCATCAGCGATATCCGTCAGCGTCGTGCTGGCTACGCCCCGCGTCGCAAACTGTTCAATAGCCGCCTCAATCAGCTGCTGCCGGGTTTGTTGAGCCTCTTCTTTCTTTTTACGCGCCATAGGCAACTACTCGTTACTCACAAGGTTTAAAAGTAATATTGCGTTCATGCAAATGTAAGTATTCACTAAAAGCCGTTTTAATTTTGCACAAAAAAAGTCACCCGTCTTAATTTATAATCAATATAAATATATCGCTCCAATTAAATTGGCGGAGTGAATAATTAAAAACATTAAATTCATTTACCTGATTAACATGCCTGAAGTATATCCCTGAATGGACCCGGTCTGATTCTGATTTTTTCTACGAGCATGGTCATTCGCACTTATAAATTAAAAAACATTAAATACCCTCATTATTATACGCAGCTACATTTTATTTTTATCCCTCTGCCCCTGCTACCGATTCGCGGCATATATCGGTGAATGGGTATTTAAAGGAACAGTAATGACGAATCATTTCAGACGTTTGCCCTTATCCGGTTTCATTGTCTGCGCGGTACTGCTCACTGGATGCGATGGTCAGGAAAATCAACAGCAACACCAGCAGGCGCCTCAGGTCAGCGTGCATATTGTGAAAAGCGCGCCTCTGGCGGTCACCACTGAACTCCCGGGCAGAACAGATGCATTTCGCGTTGCGGAGGTTCGTCCTCAGGTTAGCGGCATTATCCTGCGCCGTAACTTCGCGGAGGGTAGCGATGTAAAAGCGGGCGAGTCACTTTACCAGATTGATCCTGCGCCCTATCAGGCAGCCTATGACAGCGCGAAAGGCGAACTGGCGAAGGCTCAGGCGGCGGCCAATATTGCGCACCTGACGGTGAAACGTTATCTCCCTCTGGTAGGCACCCAGTATGTCAGTAAGCAGGAGTATGACCAGGCCGTGGCGACGGCTCAGCAGGCAGATGCCAGCGTGGTTGCCGCAAAAGCGGGTGTTGAGAGCGCACGTATCAACCTTGCCTACACCAAAGTGACCTCTCCGGTTGATGGTCGTATCGGAAAATCCAGCGTGACCGAAGGGGCGCTGGTGACGAACGGGCAAGCCGCAGCGCTGGCAACGGTCCAGCTTCTCGATCCGATTTATGTTGATGTCACCCAGTCCAGTAATGATTTTATGCGCCTGAAACAGACAAGCCTGCAAAAAGGTGATATCGCCAGCAACGTTGAGCTGCTGATGGAGAACGGGCAGCCCTACCCGCTAAAAGGCACATTGCAGTTCTCTGACGTCACGGTCGATGAAAGTACCGGCTCGATTACCCTGCGCGCCATTTTCCGGAACCCTCAGCATCTGTTGTTACCCGGCATGTTCGTTCGCGCCCGCATTGATGAAGGCACCCAGCCGGAGGCGATTCTGGTACCACAGCAAGGCGTGACCCGTACACCGCGAGGCGATGCAACCGTCCTGGTGGTGAATGATAAAAATCAGGTTGAGCCGCGAACCGTCGTGGCCCCTCAGGCAATTGGCGATCGCTGGCTGGTGACGGAAGGGCTGAAAAACGGTGACCGCGTGATTGTCAGCGGGCTACAGAAAGTCAGACCCGGGGTAACCGTCGTCGCCACGCCTGATATCACCACGACGCCAGCCGGTTAAGGGACGACGACATGGCTAATTTCTTTATTCAAAGACCGGTTTTCGCCTGGGTACTTGCCATCATTTTGATGATTGCAGGCGGGCTGGCCATTCTCAAACTTCCCGTCGCACAGTATCCGACCATTGCTCCTCCCGCCGTGGCGATATCCGCGACTTACCCGGGAGCGGACGCTCAAACGGTACAGGATACCGTGACCCAGGTTATCGAACAGAACATGAACGGTATCGATAAGCTGATGTATATGTCCTCCACCAGCGATTCAGCGGGTAACGTCACCATCACCCTGACCTTCGAGTCAGGAACCGATCCGGACATCGCCCAGGTACAGGTGCAGAACAAGCTGCAGCTCGCCATGCCGCTGCTGCCGCAAGAGGTTCAGCAGCAAGGGATTGGCGTGGAGAAATCCAGCAGCAGCTTCCTGCTGGTCGCCGGCTTTGTTTCAGACAACAAAAATCTCACGCAGAATGACATCTCTGACTATGTCGCTTCGAACGTTAAAGATGCCATCAGCCGAACGTCTGGCGTCGGTGATGTTCAGCTGTTTGGCGCTCAGTATGCGATGCGCATCTGGCTCGACAGCAACGCGATGAACAAATACCAGCTGACGCCGCAGGATATTATCAACCAGCTGAAAACGCAGAACGACCAGATAGCAGCGGGCCAGCTGGGCGGAACGCCGTCCATTCCCGGGCAACAGCTGAATGCCTCAATCATCGCGCAAACCCGCCTGAAATCACCGGAGGAGTTTGGCCGCGTGACGCTCAAGGTGAATCAGGACGGCTCGATGGTTCATCTGAAGGACGTGGCTCGTATTGAGCTGGGTGGCGAAAACTACAACATGGTCACTAAAATCAACGGGCAGGCGGCAACCGGCCTGGGGATTAAGCTGGCAACCGGGGCAAATGCGCTGGACACCGCGGCAGCCATTAAGAGCAAGCTGGCGCAACTGCAGCAGTTCTTCCCGCAGGGGCTGAAAGTTGTCTATCCCTATGACACCACCCCTTTTGTGAAAATCTCCATTCACGAAGTGGTGAAGACCCTGTTTGAAGCAATCATTCTCGTCTTCCTGGTCATGTACCTGTTCCTGCAAAACCTGCGGGCGACGCTCATCCCGACTATCGCGGTGCCGGTCGTTCTGCTGGGTACCTTTGCGGTTCTGGCGGCATTCGGTTTCTCCATCAACACCCTGACGATGTTCGGTATGGTGCTGGCGATAGGTCTGCTGGTCGATGATGCTATCGTGGTCGTTGAGAACGTTGAACGCGTCATGGTCGAAGACAAACTGCCGCCGAAAGAGGCCACGCAGAAGTCGATGGAGCAGATCCAGGGTGCACTGGTGGGGATCGCCATGGTGCTCTCGGCGGTCTTTATTCCGATGGCCTTTTTTGGCGGCTCGACGGGGGCGATCTATCGTCAGTTCTCGCTGACTATCGTTTCCGCTATGGCGTTGTCCGTACTGGTTGCGCTAATCCTTACGCCCGCACTCTGCGCAACGTTGCTTAAGCCCGTATCCGGCGACCATCATGAGAAGAAAGGTGGCTTCTTCGGCTGGTTTAATGCGCTCTTTGATAAAAGCGTGGAGCACTACAGCAACAGCGTGAGCGGTATTTTGCGTAAGACAGGGCGCTATCTGGCGGTGTACGTCATTATCGTCTGTGGGATGGCGGTGCTCTTCCTGCGCTTGCCTACCTCCTTCCTGCCCGAAGAGGATCAGGGGGTGTTTATGACGATGGTTCAACTCCCGGCGGGTGCAACCCAGACGCGTACTCAGCAGGTCCTCGATCAGGTTCAGGATTACTATCTGAACAACGAAAAGGCGAACGTGGAATCCGTCTTTACCGTAAACGGCTTTAGCTTTAGCGGCCAGGGTCAGAATGCCGGTATTGCCTTCGTCAGCCTGAAGCCCTGGGAGGAGCGCCCGGGGGCGGAAAACGGCGTTGAAGCCATTGTGGGTCGCGCGACAAAAGCCTTCAGTCAAATTACAGATGGCCTCGTGTTCCCGTTTAACCTGCCTGCAATTATCGAACTGGGTACCGCCACGGGCTTCGATTTTGAATTGATCGATCAGGCCAACCTGGGGCATACCCAGCTGACGCAGGCGCGTAACCAACTGCTCAGCATGGTGCATGAGCACCCTGACCTGCTGGTTCGCGTGCGCCCTAACGGTCTTGAAGATACGCCTCAGTTCAAGCTGGATGTCGATCAGGAGAAAGCGCAGGCGCTGGGCGTCAGCCTTTCTGACGTCAATCAGACGATTTCGACGGCCTTAGGTGGCACCTATGTGAATGACTTTATCGATCATGGCCGAGTGAAAAAGGTCTACGTACAGGCCGACGCAAAATTCCGTATGTTGCCGGGAGATATTAATAACCTTTACGTGCGCAGCGCGAATGGGGAAATGGTCCCGTTTTCAGCCTTCAGCAACGCTCGTTGGGTGTATGGTTCACCTCGTCTGGAACGCTATAACGGGATGCCCTCTATGGAGATACTGGGTGAATCAGCCCCGGGTAAAAGTACCGGTGAGGCCATGGCTATGATGGAAAGTCTCGCGGCAAAACTGCCTTCCGGCATCGGCTATGACTGGACGGGGATGTCTTATCAGGAGCGGCTCTCGGGTAACCAGGCGCCTGCCCTGTACGCCATTTCACTGATCGTGGTGTTCCTGTGCCTTGCTGCGCTGTATGAAAGCTGGTCCATTCCGTTCTCCGTTATGCTGGTTGTGCCGCTTGGGGTCATTGGGGCTCTTCTCGCAGCGTCGCTGCGCGGGTTAAACAATGACGTCTATTTCCAGGTCGGCCTGCTGACGACGATTGGTTTATCGGCGAAAAACGCCATCCTGATCGTCGAATTTGCTAAAGACCTGATGGATAAAGAAGGCAAAGGCATTATTGAAGCCACGCTGGAAGCTTCCAGGATGCGCCTTCGACCGATCCTGATGACGTCTCTGGCCTTTATTCTTGGCGTCATGCCGCTGGTGATCAGCACCGGGGCCGGGAGCGGCGCGCAAAACGCCGTCGGTACGGGCGTTATGGGGGGAATGCTTTCCGCAACGCTTCTGGCGATTTTCTTCGTGCCCGTTTTCTTTGTGGTTGTTCGGCGACGGTTTACTCACCATAAAGGTTAATGTTTCCCTGAAAAGGCACCTCTGGTGCCTTTTTATTTTTAACTTAAACAACGAATTAGGTTTTACATAAAGGAAGCATTAAGAATATGATGATTTGCATTAAGTAAAAACAGTCTCTTGCAACTCCACAATGTCTCCATTAATTCCTCCTGAAACCGACTTTTCTCCACGATTTTTACAAACTACATAATTTGAGATTATTCCTCGTGTAACGAGGACTTACCCCGGTGGTAAAATAACCTCCAGTTCGTTAATAGCCCTCCTGGCTTTATAGCGGATGAGAAATAATACTGAGGTAACATCATGAAAAGATTCATTTCCGTTGCACTTCTCGCTGCGCTGCTTGCTGGTTGCGCGCACGATTCTCCATGTGTACCGGTTTACGACGACCAGGGCCGACTGGTTCATACCAATACCTGTATGAAAGGCACCACCCAGGATAACTGGGAGACTGCGGGTGCTATCGCCGGCGGTGCTGCCGCAGTAGCGGGTTTAACACTGGGTATTGTTGCCCTCACGAAGTAACATCTGTTGAGAAAGCGCGGCTCTGGCCGCGCTTTTGCTTTTAATGAGTGCAATATTTTCAAATAAGTAAAAAAATAGCCCTGTAAATATTCACTAAATTAATCTAAGCCTGAAGTCAGTCACAACTTTTTAGCATATTCATTCAAATTACTTATTCTATCGTGATGATTTTCACACATTAAGATTATTGAATACCCTGCCAATATTCACGCGGAAAACTATCTCTTCTTTTTCCTGACCCGACTCGCAACTTTTGCTCCGATTTGTGGCACAGGTTGTAATTTCGCACCGTTTCGGGGCGCTCGTTTTATTTAAGCCTGTCTACACTCAGCATTAAGCGTTCACTCGTCTCTTATTTTGTCGAACGCAAAACTGGCATTACGTTTGCTTTATAAACGTTGGCCAAAGCCACAGACAGGTAAAGCGTTTAAAAACGCCTCTATAACGATAAATTTCGCCACACAGGATGCATTATGAAAAAGACGATGATAGCCAGCCTGGCCGCTGCAGGCATGTTGTTTGCCGTAGCCGGTCAAGCCCATGCGGGAACGACACTGGATGCCGTTAAAAAGAAAGGTTTTGTTCAATGTGGTATCAGTGACGGTTTGCCTGGCTTCTCTTATGCCGATGCGAACGGCAAATTTACCGGTATTGATGTGGATGTCTGCCGTGGCGTTGCAGCCGCCGTTTTTGGCGATGACAGCAAAGTAAAATATACCCCGCTGACGGCGAAAGAACGCTTTACTGCGCTGCAGTCCGGCGAGGTCGACATGCTCTCCCGTAATACCACCTGGACTTCCTCCCGTGATGCCGGCATGGGGATGTCATTTACGGGCGTGACCTATTATGACGGCATCGGCTTCCTGACCCACAATAAAGCGGGCCTGAAAAGCGCCAAGGAACTGGATGGCGCCACCGTTTGTATCCAGGCGGGCACCGATACCGAGCTGAACGTCGCGGATTATTTCAAAGCAAACAACATGAAATACACCCCTGTGACATTCGACCGCTCGGATGAATCGGCCAAAGCGCTGGAATCCGGCCGTTGCGACACGCTGGCCTCTGACCAGTCACAGCTGTATGCCTTACGCATTAAGCTGAGCAACCCGGCAGAGTGGATTGTCCTGCCTGAAGTCATCTCCAAAGAGCCTCTCGGCCCCGTCGTTCGTCGTGGCGATGAAGACTGGTTCTCCATCGTTCGCTGGACGCTGTTTGCCATGCTGAACGCAGAAGAGATGGGCATCAACTCTAAAAACGTTGATGAGAAAGCCGCTAAGCCATCCAACCCGGATATGGCACACCTGCTCGGTAAAGAAGGTGATTTCGGCAAGGATCTGAAGCTGGATAACAAGTGGGCTTACAATATCATCAAACAGGTGGGCAACTACTCTGAGATCTTTGAACGCAACGTGGGATCGGAAAGCCCGCTGAAGATCAAACGCGGCCAGAACAATCTCTGGAACAACGGCGGTATTCAGTACGCACCACCAGTTCGTTAAGTCATAGCTGTAACGGGCACTGCTCCGGCAGTGCCCACTCCAGAGTCATGGTTACTGAGGTTTCTTTATGTCCCATCGCCGCTCAGCCGTAAAAGGATCGCTATCCTTTTCTCATCCCGCGGTCCGCGCCTGGCTATTCCAGATTATTGCTATTGTTGCGGTTGTTCTCATCGCCGTGTATCTCATCCATAACACCATCACCAACCTGAATAACCGCGGCATTACCTCCGGTTTCGCGTTTTTAGATCGCAGCGCGGGGTTTGGTATTGTTCAGCACCTTATTGATTACCAGGAAGGTGACACGTACGGACGCGTGTTCGTGGTCGGTTTACTGAATACGCTGTTGGTATCGGCGCTTTGTATCGTCTTCGCATCGATACTGGGCTTCTTTATTGGCCTGGCGCGTCTTTCTGAAAACTGGCTCCTGCGGAAACTGTCGACTGTTTATATCGAGACGTTCCGCAATATCCCCCCGCTCCTGCAGATCTTCTTCTGGTATTTCGCCGTACTGCGTAACCTTCCCGGTCCCCGCCAGGCCGTCGACGCGTTTGAGCTGTTTTTCCTGAGTAACCGTGGGTTGTCCATTCCTTCTCCTCAGCCGGGTGAAGGGCTGTACGCTTTTATCGGCGCGATTGTGATAGCGCTTGCGCTCTCTGCGGGGGTATTCCGTTTTAACCGCAAGCATCAGATCAAAACCGGTCAGCTTCGTAGGACCTGGCCCACGGCAGCTGTCCTGATCGTTAGCCTGCCGCTAATAGCACACTGGCTGTTTGGGGCAGCGCTGCACTGGGATATTCCACATCTGCGGGGCTTTAACTTTCAGGGCGGGATGGTATTAATTCCCGAGCTGGCAGCCCTGACGCTGGCGCTGTCGATTTATACGTCCGCCTTTATCGCAGAAATCATCCGTGCAGGGATCCAGGCCGTACCTTATGGACAGCACGAGGCGGCACGCTCGCTGGGATTGCCCCATACCGTGACGCTTCGCCAGGTCATCATTCCGCAGGCTTTACGGGTCATCATTCCCCCCCTGACCAGCCAGTATCTCAATATTGTCAAAAACTCGTCGCTGGCCGCTGCCATTGGTTACCCGGATATGGTGTCACTCTTCGCCGGAACCGTGCTTAACCAGACCGGACAAGCCATTGAAACCATCGCCATCACGATGTCTGTCTATCTGATCATCAGCCTGGTGATTTCACTGCTGATGAACCTTTATAACCGCCGTATAGCACTGGTCGAGCGCTAAGGATCTATGATGACAAAAGCGATACTGTCGCACTCCTCGCGCCCTGCCAACTCGACAGGTGGACGTTTCATTCTCTGGGCGCGTAAGAATCTGTTCTCCAGCTGGAGCAACAGCCTGCTGACGATTGTCTGCCTGTGGCTCATGTGGGAATTGATTCCTCCCCTGCTGAACTGGGCGTTTTTACAGGCCAACTGGGTCGGTTCAACCCGAGCTGACTGCACAAAAGCCGGCGCCTGCTGGGTGTTTATTCATGAACGTTTCGGTCAGTTCATGTATGGATTGTATCCCCATGAACAGCGCTGGCGGATAAATCTGGCGCTGGTTATCGGCCTGCTCTCTGTCGCGGCTATGTTCTGGAAAAAGCTGCCTCAGCGTGGACGCTATATTGCTGCCTGGGCCGTAGTTTATCCGATTATTGTCTGGGTACTGTTGTATGGCGGTTTCCTGGGACTGGAACGCGTTGAAACACGCCAGTGGGGCGGGCTGACGCTGACGCTGATTATCGCTTCAGTGGGGATAGCTGGTGCTTTACCGTGGGGGATTTTACTGGCCCTGGGACGGCGTTCAAAAATGCCGATCGTCCGTGTGCTCTCCGTTATCTTCATTGAGTTCTGGCGCGGCGTACCGCTTATCACCGTGTTGTTTATGTCGTCGGTCATGCTGCCGCTGTTTATGGCAGAGGGAACAACCATCGACAAGCTGATCCGTGCCCTGGTGGGGGTGATTCTCTTCCAGTCCGCCTATGTCGCTGAAGTTGTACGTGGTGGTCTGCAAGCGTTGCCTAAGGGCCAGTACGAAGCGGCGGAATCACTGGCTCTCGGTTACTGGAAAACGCAGGGACTGGTCATTCTTCCACAAGCACTCAAGCTGGTCATTCCGGGTCTGGTCAACACGATCATTGCCCTCTTCAAGGATACCAGCCTGGTGATCATTATCGGATTGTTCGATCTCTTTAGCAGCGTGCAACAGGCAACCGTTGACCCTGTCTGGCTGGGTATGTCCACCGAAGGATATGTCTTTGCTGCCCTGATCTACTGGATCTTTTGTTTTAGCATGTCGCGCTACAGCCAGCATCTGGAAAAGCGCTTTAACACCGGGCGTACACCGCACTGAGGAAATTATGAGCCAAATAACTATGACACCCGCCGACGCGATGATTACGCTGGAAAATGTGAATAAATGGTACGGACAATTTCATGTCCTGAGGGACATTAATCTTAAGGTAAAGCAGGGAGAACGCATCGTCCTTTGCGGCCCTTCGGGCTCCGGAAAATCCACAACCATTCGCTGTATTAATCATCTTGAAGAACATCAGCAAGGACGCATTGTGGTTGATGGTATCGAGCTGAATGAAGATATCCGCAATATCGAACGCGTACGTCAGGAAGTAGGAATGGTATTTCAGCACTTTAATCTGTTTCCGCACCTGACCGTTCTGCAGAACTGTACGCTTGCGCCGATTTGGGTACGAAAGATGCCGAAAAAGGAAGCGGAGGCGTTGGCAATGCACTACCTGGAACGCGTACGTATCGCAGAGCATGCCAATAAGTTCCCTGGCCAGATATCGGGTGGCCAACAGCAGCGTGTGGCTATCGCCCGTTCGCTGTGTATGAAGCCGAAAATTATGCTGTTTGATGAACCGACATCTGCCCTCGATCCAGAAATGGTGAAAGAGGTTCTGGACACCATGATTGGGCTGGCACAATCCGGCATGACCATGCTGTGTGTGACGCATGAGATGGGGTTTGCGCGAACCGTGGCCGACCGGGTGATCTTTATGGACCGCGGTGAGATTGTCGAACAGGCGCCGCCGGATGAGTTCTTTGCCCATCCGAAGTCAGAACGTACGCGAGCATTCCTGTCACAGGTAATTCATTAGTTGTTTGCTCTGCCGGGTGGAGGCTTCGCCTTACCCGGCCTACCTTTTTTCGCGCATAAACGCAAAAAGGCCATCCTTTCGGATGGCCTTTTCACTTATTTGATGTCTGGCAGTTCCCTACTCTCACATGGGGAGACCCCACACTACCATCGGCGCTACGGCGTTTCACTTCTGAGTTCGGCATGGGGTCAGGTGGGACCACCGCGCTAAAGCCGCCAGACAAATTCTTTTACTTCTTGCCGAACTTTAACCTAAGTATAAAGTGGTGCTGATACCCAGAGTCGAACTGGGGACCTCACCCTTACCAAGGGTGCGCTCTACCAACTGAGCCATATCAGCACGCTAAATTTGATGCCTGGCAGTTCCCTACTCTCACATGGGGAGACCCCACACTACCATCGGCGCTACGGCGTTTCACTTCTGAGTTCGGCATGGGGTCAGGTGGGACCACCGCGCTAAAGCCGCCAGGCAAATTCTGTTAATCTGTATCAGGCTGAAAATCGTGTCTCTCTCTTCGCCGAAACAGCTTCGGCGTTGTAAGGTTAAGCCTCACGGTTCATTAGTATCGGTTAGCTCAACGCATCGCTGCGCTTACACACCCGACCTATCAACGTCGTAGTCTTCAACGTTCCTTCAGGACTCTCAAGGAGTCAGGGAGAACTCATCTCGGGGCAAGTTTCGTGCTTAGATGCTTTCAGCACTTATCTTTTCCGCATTTAGCTACCGGGCAGTGCCATTGGCATGACAACCCGAACACCAGTGATGCGTCCACTCCGGTCCTCTCGTACTAGGAGCAGCCCCCCTCAATTCTCCAGCGCCCACGGCAGATAGGGACCGAACTGTCTCACGACGTTCTAAACCCAGCTCGCGTACCACTTTAAATGGCGAACAGCCATACCCTTGGGACCTACTTCAGCCCCAGGATGTGATGAGCCGACATCGAGGTGCCAAACACCGCCGTCGATATGAACTCTTGGGCGGTATCAGCCTGTTATCCCCGGAGTACCTTTTATCCGTTGAGCGATGGCCCTTCCATTCAGAACCACCGGATCACTATGACCTGCTTTCGCACCTGCTCGAGCCGTCACTCTCGCAGTCAAGCTAGCTTATGCCATTGCACTAACCTCCTGATGTCCGACCAGGATTAGCTAACCTTCGTGCTCCTCCGTTACTCTTTGGGAGGAGACCGCCCCAGTCAAACTACCCACCAGACACTGTCCGCAACCCGGATTACGGGTCTACGTTAGAACACCAGCCATTAAAGGGTGGTATTTCAAGGTTGGCTCCACGCAGACTGGCGTCCACGCTTCAAAGCCTCCCACCTATCCTACACATCAAGGACCAGTGTTCAGTGTCAAGCTATAGTAAAGGTTCACGGGGTCTTTCCGTCTTGCCGCGGGTACACTGCATCTTCACAGCGAGTTCAATTTCACTGAGTCTCGGGTGGAGACAGCCTGGCCATCATTACGCCATTCGTGCAGGTCGGAACTTACCCGACAAGGAATTTCGCTACCTTAGGACCGTTATAGTTACGGCCGCCGTTTACCGGGGCTTCGATCAAGAGCTTCGCGTTGCCGCTAACCCCATCAATTAACCTTCCGGCACCGGGCAGGCGTCACACCGTATACGTCCACTTTCGTGTTTGCACAGTGCTGTGTTTTTAATAAACAGTTGCAGCCAGCTGGTATCTTCGACTGATTTCAGCTCCACCCGCAGGGGCTTCACCTACATATCAGCGTGCCTTCTCCCGAAGTTACGGCACCATTTTGCCTAGTTCCTTCACCCGAGTTCTCTCAAGCGCCTTGGTATTCTCTACCTGACCACCTGTGTCGGTTTGGGGTACGATTTGATGTTACCTGATGCTTAGAGGCTTTTCCTGGAAGCAGGGCATTTGTTACTTCAGCACCGTAGTGCCTCGTCATCACACCTCAGCGTTAAAAAGGTACCGGATTTACCTGGAACCTCCGCCTACATGCTTAAACCGGGACAACCGTCGCCCGGCTAACATAGCCTTCTCCGTCCCCCCTTCGCAGTAACACCAAGTACAGGAATATTAACCTGTTTCCCATCGACTACGCCTTTCGGCCTCGCCTTAGGGGTCGACTCACCCTGCCCCGATTAACGTTGGACAGGAACCCTTGGTCTTCCGGCGAGCGGGCTTTTCACCCGCTTTATCGTTACTTATGTCAGCATTCGCACTTCTGATACCTCCAGCATGCCTCACAGCACACCTTCAACGGCTTACAGAACGCTCCCCTACCCAACAACACCTAAGTGTCGCTGCCGCAGCTTCGGTGCATGGTTTAGCCCCGTTACATCTTCCGCGCAGGCCGACTCGACCAGTGAGCTATTACGCTTTCTTTAAATGATGGCTGCTTCTAAGCCAACATCCTGGCTGTCTGTGCCTTCCCACATCGTTTCCCACTTAACCATGACTTTGGGACCTTAGCTGGCGGTCTGGGTTGTTTCCCTCTTCACGACGGACGTTAGCACCCGCCGTGTGTCTCCCGTGATAACATTCTTCGGTATTCGTAGTTTGCATCGGGTTGGTAAGCCGGGATGGCCCCCTAGCCGAAACAGTGCTCTACCCCCGAAGATGAGTTCACGAGGCGCTACCTAAATAGCTTTCGGGGAGAACCAGCTATCTCCCGGTTTGATTGGCCTTTCACCCCCAGCCACAAGTCATCCGCTAATTTTTCAACATTAGTCGGTTCGGTCCTCCAGTTAGTGTTACCCAACCTTCAACCTGCCCATGGCTAGATCACCGGGTTTCGGGTCTATACCCTGCAACTTAACGCCCAGTTAAGACTCGGTTTCCCTTCGGCTCCCCTATACGGTTAACCTTGCTACAGAATATAAGTCGCTGACCCATTATACAAAAGGTACGCAGTCACACCACGAAGGTGCTCCCACTGCTTGTACGTACACGGTTTCAGGTTCTTTTTCACTCCCCTCGCCGGGGTTCTTTTCGCCTTTCCCTCACGGTACTGGTTCACTATCGGTCAGTCAGGAGTATTTAGCCTTGGAGGATGGTCCCCCCATATTCAGACAGGATACCACGTGTCCCGCCCTACTCTTCGAGTTCACAGCCTGTGTGCTTTCGTGTACGGGACTGTCACCCTGTACCGTGCGACTTTCCAGACGCTTCCACTAACACACAAGCTGATTCAGACTCTGGGCTGCTCCCCGTTCGCTCGCCGCTACTGGGGGAATCTCGGTTGATTTCTTTTCCTCGGGGTACTTAGATGTTTCAGTTCCCCCGGTTCGCCTCGTTAACCTATGTATTCAGTTAACGATAGTGCAACGAATTGCACTGGGTTTCCCCATTCGGACATCGCCGGGTCAAAGGTTCATATCACCTCGCCGGCGCTTTTCGCAGATTAGCACGTCCTTCATCGCCTCTGACTGCCAGGGCATCCACCGTGTACGCTTAGTCGCTTAACCTCACAACCCGAAGATGTTTCACTTCTGATTGCGAAAATTTGAGAGACTCGAACACACCATTAAAGATGTGTCGTTTCAATTTTCAGCTTGATCCAGATTTTTAAAGAGCAAATATCTCAAACGTCACCCGAAGATGAGTTTTGAGATACTGAGGCAGGTGACTTTCACTCACGAACCAGCAAGTGGCGTCCCCTAGGGGATTCGAACCCCTGTTACCGCCGTGAAAGGGCGGTGTCCTGGGCCTCTAGACGAAGGGGACGTGAAGTCTCAATCGCAAGACGCCTTGCTATTTACTTTTCATCAGACAATCTGTGTGGACACTACAAAGGCAGGTTCTTTAAGGTAAGGAGGTGATCCAACCGCAGGTTCCCCTACGGTTACCTTGTTACGACTTCACCCCAGTCATGAATCACAAAGTGGTAAGCGCCCTCCCGAAGGTTAAGCTACCTACTTCTTTTGCAACCCACTCCCATGGTGTGACGGGCGGTGTGTACAAGGCCCGGGAACGTATTCACCGTAGCATTCTGATCTACGATTACTAGCGATTCCGACTTCATGGAGTCGAGTTGCAGACTCCAATCCGGACTACGACGCACTTTATGAGGTCCGCTTGCTCTCGCGAGGTCGCTTCTCTTTGTATGCGCCATTGTAGCACGTGTGTAGCCCTACTCGTAAGGGCCATGATGACTTGACGTCATCCCCACCTTCCTCCAGTTTATCACTGGCAGTCTCCTTTGAGTTCCCGGCCTAACCGCTGGCAACAAAGGATAAGGGTTGCGCTCGTTGCGGGACTTAACCCAACATTTCACAACACGAGCTGACGACAGCCATGCAGCACCTGTCTCAGAGTTCCCGAAGGCACCAATCCATCTCTGGAAAGTTCTCTGGATGTCAAGAGTAGGTAAGGTTCTTCGCGTTGCATCGAATTAAACCACATGCTCCACCGCTTGTGCGGGCCCCCGTCAATTCATTTGAGTTTTAACCTTGCGGCCGTACTCCCCAGGCGGTCGACTTAACGCGTTAGCTCCGGAAGCCACGCCTCAAGGGCACAACCTCCAAGTCGACATCGTTTACGGCGTGGACTACCAGGGTATCTAATCCTGTTTGCTCCCCACGCTTTCGCACCTGAGCGTCAGTCTTTGTCCAGGGGGCCGCCTTCGCCACCGGTATTCCTCCAGATCTCTACGCATTTCACCGCTACACCTGGAATTCTACCCCCCTCTACAAGACTCTAGCCTGCCAGTTTCGAATGCAGTTCCCAGGTTGAGCCCGGGGATTTCACATCCGACTTGACAGACCGCCTGCGTGCGCTTTACGCCCAGTAATTCCGATTAACGCTTGCACCCTCCGTATTACCGCGGCTGCTGGCACGGAGTTAGCCGGTGCTTCTTCTGCGGGTAACGTCAATTGCTGAGGTTATTAACCTCAACACCTTCCTCCCCGCTGAAAGTACTTTACAACCCGAAGGCCTTCTTCATACACGCGGCATGGCTGCATCAGGCTTGCGCCCATTGTGCAATATTCCCCACTGCTGCCTCCCGTAGGAGTCTGGACCGTGTCTCAGTTCCAGTGTGGCTGGTCATCCTCTCAGACCAGCTAGGGATCGTCGCCTAGGTGAGCCGTTACCCCACCTACTAGCTAATCCCATCTGGGCACATCTGATGGCAAGAGGCCCGAAGGTCCCCCTCTTTGGTCTTGCGACGTTATGCGGTATTAGCTACCGTTTCCAGTAGTTATCCCCCTCCATCAGGCAGTTTCCCAGACATTACTCACCCGTCCGCCGCTCGTCACCCGAGAGCAAGCTCTCTGTGCTACCGCTCGACTTGCATGTGTTAGGCCTGCCGCCAGCGTTCAATCTGAGCCATGATCAAACTCTTCAATTTAAGTTTGATGCTCGTGAATTAAACTTCGTAATGAATTACGTATGTTCACTCAGAGACTTGGCATTCATTTTTCGTCTTGCGACGTTAAGAATCCATGTCACTTTGAGTGCCCACACAGATTGTCTGATAAATTGTTAAAGAGCAGTGCAACGCGGCTTTCGCTCACCGTTGCGAGGTGGCGTATATTACGCTTTCCTCTTTCAGAGTCAACCCGTTATTTCAGAATTTTTCTCTTCAACCGAACCGCTTGCTGTGTGAAGTGATTCACATCCGCCGTGTCGATGGAGGCGCATTATAGGGATCCCATTTTTTAGCACAAGTATTTTTTAGATCTTTTTTTCCGACTGCTGATTTTCCGCGCTTTTCGCTGAAATCCCGCCCGATCTGCTTAAATATTGACGTATTTTGCCTTGTCGTGATCCATTAATATGATCAAAGTCTTCTGTATAGCGCTCATTGTTAGAGGTAGATATGCCCGCAGTATTACGTCCTTATAAAGATCTGTTCCCCCAAAAAGGCGATCGCGTGATGATCGATGCCAGCAGCGTGGTGATCGGCGATGTCCGAATGGCCGATGATGTCAGCATCTGGCCCCTCGTCGCCATCAGGGGAGATGTTAACTATGTGTCGATTGGCGCCCGTACCAATATTCAGGACGGCAGCGTTCTGCATGTCACGCACAAATCCTCCTATAACCCGGACGGTAATCCCCTCATCATTGGAGAAGAGGTTACCGTCGGCCATAAAGTGATGCTTCACGGCTGCACTATCGGGAATCGCGTACTTGTTGGCATGGGGTCGATTTTGCTGGATGGCGTCATAGTAGAAGATGACGTAATGATTGGTGCCGGTAGCCTGGTCCCGCAGAACAAACGGCTGGAGAGTGGCTATCTCTATCTGGGAAGCCCGGTAAAACAGATCCGCCCCCTGAAGGAGGCGGAGATCGAAGGATTAAAATACTCGGCGAACAACTACGTTAACTGGAAGAATGACTATTTGGATCAGGACAACCAAACCCAGCCCTGATCGTCTTCCTGCTGTTCGCGGATTAAATCGCTGGCTTCCTCTTCCAGATCCCAGCGATTTTCACAAAATATCGCTATCGGGTCTGAACCGCCAAAACGGCGCAACAGCGTCTCCCCATGAATGGCACAGGTAAGTTGCATCCCCTGCACCAGCACCGGAAAACAGACCGTTTGTTTAGTCTCATCCCAGTTCTCTCTGTCCGGGAAATGGATAGCCTGGTTCACGCCGAAAGCTCCTGCTTTAACTTTTCAATGACAGGTTCGACAGCTGGCAACACACCATGCCAGAGCAGCACCGCATGCGCGGCCTGCCCCACCAGCATTCCCAGTCCATCGGCTAACTGCTTCGCGCCGTGTTGTTCACACCAGTTAAGGAAAGGCGTTTTCCCTTTCTGATAAAACATGTCATAGAAGTACATATGCGCGCTGACCAGAGAAGCAGGAATTAACGGGATCTCGCCATTGATGCCGCTGGACGTGGCATTGATGACAAGATCGAACTCACGATCGTCAAGATCGTCAAGCGCTACCGCGCTCACGCTGCCGGTATGCTCAAACAACGCCGCCAGCGCTTCCGCGCGGGAAAAGGTTCTGTTGGTAATGGTCACCGCACAGTCCAGTGAAAGCAGAGGCAACAGTACTCCCCGCGATGCGCCACCCGCACCAATCAGCAGGACCCGAAACCCGGGCTTAATAAACGACAGTCGTTCCAGATCGCTAAGTAAACCAATTCCGTCGGTGTTGTCACCCAAAAGGCGCCCATCCTCAAGCCGTTTTAGGGTATTGACTGCACCAGCCAGTGAAGCGCGCTCGGTCAGTTCATCCGCACGTTCAAAGGCTTCCTCTTTAAAAGGAACCGTCACATTCGCGCCTTTACCGCCCGCGGCGAAAAAAGCCTCCAGCGTTGGAATAAATGCATCCACCGGGGCCAGTACGCGACCATAGGGATGATTTATCTGCAGCTGCTTCGCAAATTGCTGATGAATCAACGGTGACTTGCTGTGTGCAATCGGATTACCAAAAACAGCATAGGTTTCCATGAGATTACCCCTGGCGAAAACGTTCGCCGGTCAAGGCGTCGCGAATTTCAGACGGATTCAGGCGCCCTCCCGTTTCACCGACAGCGACTGGGAAGTCGTTCCCGAACTGCGCCAGTACTTCTTCGGTTGTCCGACAAGGTGGCAATCCGGTCAGGTTGGCACTAGTTGAGACCAGCGGTTTACCAAATGCCAGGCAAAGTTCAACCACCAGCGGATGGTCAGTTACGCGAACGGCGAGGGAATCAAAACGTCCGGTTAACCAGCGAGGCGTAGTCGGCTGCGCCGGGAAAACGAAGGTCACCGGGCCAGGCCACGCGGAGAAGATCGTCTCGCGCTGCGCTGGCGTCAGCATGGAGTCATCGATATAGGGTTTAAGCTGCTCATAATTCGCAGCGATCAAAATCAGCCCTTTCTCGACGGGTCTTTGTTTTAAGGCAAGCAGTCGGCTCACGGCCGTCTCGCTGTCAGGATCGCAACCGACTCCAAAAACAGCCTCAGTTGGATAGGCGATGACTTCTTCTTTTTTTAGTACGTCCACAGCATGCGCAATGGAGCCTGATGGCAGGTTATTATTCACTATTTTGATCCGCCGTAACCGGCTTTCCACATTGTTTACTGGCGCAGAAGCGTTTCATGCCTTGCGCGGTTTTCTTCTCTATAAGTAGCGGATAATTGCAATGATGGCAGGTTCCCGCTACCGGTTTAAAATTGATAACGAACTGGCATTCAGGGTAGCGATCGCACGAATGGAAAGTCTTACCATAACGGGAACGGCGCTGTACCAACTGACCGCGCTGACACTGAGGGCACGCAATTGCCGTTTCATCAGGCTTATCAATTTGTTCCGTATGCTCACATTCCGGGTAGCGGCTACATCCAATAAACATGCCGAATCGCCCCTGCCGCAGGGCTAATTCACCACCGCAGAGTGGGCAATACTGACCCTCCAGAATTTTAACTATATGTCCATCCGCCTGGCTTTTCAGGGGACGGACATAATCACATTCCGGATAGTGTGAACAACCGAGAAACGGGCCGTGTTTCCCGGACCGAATAACAAGTTCAGCCCCGCACTGCGGGCAGGGCTCGTTTTTATGCACCGTGAATAGTGCTGATTTGGCCATAACAACTCTTGGTGCTGCACATTGAATTAGTGCAGCATACCTTCATTCACTTCAAAGAGTAATTCTTCCATTTGCTGATAGGCGTTTTCACAGCCCGGGATATTAAACAGAACCATCAGGATCACCCACTTGAGATCTTCCAGTTCAAATTCTGCTGTATCCAGCGCCATGACGCGCTCTATCACCATTTCTCTCGTTTCGAGGTTCAGCACCTGAATCTGCTCAAGGAATAAGATGAACCCCCGGCAGCTGGCATCCAGCCTTTCACACTCTTCCGCAGTATAAATGCGTACTGACAATGGGTCAGAAGCAAGCTGCATCGGTTCGGCGAGGCCTTCCTGATAATCAGCCAGTTTTTCCAGCCACATCAACGCATTATAGATATCTTCCCGCTCAAACCCCGCATCGGTAAGATCCTGTGTCAATTTGTCCTGATCCACTCGCATTTCTGCTTCGTTATGGATGTAAGTCTCAAACAAATACATCAGTACGTCGAACATGGCATGCCCTCCTTAATCGGACATAGCCGCCGGGTACAGCTGCGATCCACCCTGCTAACTCCAGTTCGAGTAGCTGTGCTACCGTTACTGGCACAGGTTGGCCGGCACGTTCAGCGACAACGTCAACAGGTGTTACCTCATCTCCTACGTTAGCCAGGAGCTTGGGAAATGGCAATGCCACCTTTCCCTGATCTGATGAATATTGTCGCTTTTCGGGATCTTCCTGCAGCCATTGCAACCCATATTGCAAATTTTCAAGAATATCTCCTACTTCCGTTACCGGCGTTGCCCCTTGCTTAATCAACCAGTGGGGCCCCTCGCATCCGGGATTACCTATCGGTCCAGGCAAGGCGAAGACTTCTCTTCCCTGTTCGAGCGCGCATCGCGCCGTGACCAGTGAACCGCTTCGGCGTGCCGCTTCAACCACCAGCACGCCTTTGCTAAGCCCGCTGATAATCCGATTCCGACGCGGAAAGTTTGCCGGCCTGGGCTGTGCGGAAAGCGGAAACTCAGAAACTATCGCGCCGTCAGATTCAATAAGCCGCATCGCCAGTGCCTGATGCCGGCGTGGATAAATGCTAAAAAGACCGTTCCCCAGCACCGCTACGCTTCGTCCCTTAACTGACAGCGCCGCGCTATGGGCTACGCCGTCAATACCGCAGGCCAGCCCGCTGGTAATCGTGAAACCGCTTTGCGACAGTTGTTCGCACAGGATTTTCCCCCATCGCTCGCCGTACCATGACGGCGCACGGCTGCCTACCACCGCCAGCTGAACGGTATTGAGCGCCTCAGGATTACCTTTTACGAATAACGCCCCGGGATAATCAGGGATCGTGCGGAGCAAAGGGGGATATAGGGGATGGTTGGGCGTTAATAAATGATGTCCCGGCTGCTCAAGCCACACAAGGCTACGTTCCAGCTCGCTCTTATCGAGTGCAAAGAACCGTTCAGCCTGCTTTGCTGTCAGCCCGGCGTTTCTGGCAACGAGCACGTTGAGATGTTCCAGCTTCTGCAGTCGCGCAGCCGCTTCCAGCATTACATCACCACATAGAGGCCCAGTGTGTACTAGCCGTAGCCATATCTCGGTAGACGTCATCCTTTCCCCTGCCATAAGCGGCCTCCGCAATCATTGCGATTGGTCACTGATGCTGTCAATCGATGGGGGATTTGTCTAGAATAGAGAGAGTATTCTTATCAACTCCTGAACACGACTCTGGAAATTTATGGCAGTTTTGCAAGTGTTACATATTCCGGACGAGCGCCTTCGCATCGTCGCTGAACCGGTCAAAGAAGTGAATGCAGAAATCCAGCGTATCGTTGATGATATGTTCGATACCATGTACGCCGAAGAAGGTATTGGCCTGGCGGCGACGCAGGTGGATATTCATAAGCGTATTATCGTGATTGATGTTTCCGAAAATCGCGATGAGCGTCTGGTGCTGATCAACCCTGAGCTGCTCGAAAAGAGTGGCGAAACCGGTATTGAGGAAGGCTGTCTGTCCATTCCTGAACAGCGCGCTTTAGTACCGCGTGCCGAAAAGGTGAAAATTCGCGCTCTGGATCGTGACGGTAACCCGTTCGAACTGGAAGCAGACGACCTGCTGGCGATTTGTATTCAGCATGAGATGGACCACCTGGTCGGTAAACTGTTTATCGATTATCTCTCGCCGCTGAAACAGCAGCGTATTCGTCAAAAAGTAGAGAAACTGGATCGTTTGCGTTCTCGCGCATAACGTCCCCCCGGATACAAGGATCATCGTGTCTAAAACACTACGTATTATCTTCGCGGGAACCCCTGATTTTGCAGCGCGTCATCTTGACGCGCTGTTATCGTCTGGTCACCAGGTTGTTGGCGTCTTTACCCAGCCGGACCGTCCGGCAGGTCGCGGCAAAAAACTGATGCCGAGCCCGGTAAAGGTGCTGGCAGAAGAACATGGGCTACCCGTATTTCAGCCCGCATCGTTGCGCCCACCGGAAAATCAGCAGCTGGTTGCCGACCTGAATGCCGACGTAATGGTAGTGGTGGCTTATGGTTTAATTCTGCCAAAAGCTGTGCTTGATATGCCCCGCCTGGGTTGCATCAACGTGCATGGGTCTTTGCTCCCGCGCTGGCGTGGTGCTGCACCTATCCAGCGCTCGCTGTGGGCTGGTGATGCCGAAACGGGCGTTACCATCATGAAGATGGACGTAGGTTTAGACACCGGCGATATGCTGTATAAACTGGCGTGCCCCATAACGTCAGACGATACCAGCGCTACGCTGTATGACAAACTGGCAGACCTTGGCCCACAAGGGCTTATCGAGACGCTCCAGCAGCTTGCTGACAATACGGCGAAACCGGAAGTTCAGGATGACGCGCTGGTGACTTATGCCGAAAAACTGAGCAAAGAAGAAGCGCGTATCGACTGGTCCCTGTCAGCCGCGCAGCTTGAACGCTGCATTCGCGCTTTTAATCCGTGGCCGATGAGCTGGATGGAGATTGATGAGCAGCCGGTGAAAGTCTGGAAAGCCTCCGTCATTAGCGGTACTACCACGGCTGAACCCGGTACGATTATTGACGCCAACAAGAACGGAATTCAGGTGGCGACTGGGCAAGGGATCCTGAATCTTGAATCGCTACAACCGGCCGGCAAGAAGGCCATGAGCGCTCAGGATCTGTTAAATTCCCGTCGCGAATGGTTTATTCCGGGCAATCGTCTTGCCTGAGCAAATCTATCCTTAAGGCCCGGTGTTCCGGGCATTTTTATTTTTACGGTTATGAAAAAACAAAATCTACGCAGTATGGCGGCTCAGGCCGTTGAGCAGGTTATCGAGCAGGGCCAGTCACTAAGTAACGTCCTGCCTCCCCTGCAACAAAAAGTATCTGATAAAGACAAAGCCCTGCTTCAGGAGCTCTGCTTTGGCGTTCTGCGCACGCTTTCTCAGCTTGAGTGGCTGATTAACAAGCTGATGTCACGCCCAATGACAGGCAAGCAGCGCACCGTACACTATTTGATTATGGTGGGCTTTTATCAGCTTCTTCATACCCGCATCCCACCTCATGCCGCGCTGGCTGAGACGGTTGAAGGCGCTGTTGCGATTAAACGCCCTCAGCTGAAAGGGCTGATCAACGGCGTACTGCGTCAGTTCCAGAGACAGCAGGAAGAGCTTCTGGCTGAATTTACCCAAAGCGAAACACGTTTCCTGCACCCGGACTGGCTGTTGAAGCGCCTGAAAAAAGCTTATCCACAGCAGTGGCAGGAGATTGCCGATGCCAACAACCAGCGCCCGCCAATGTGGTTACGCGTGAATCGTAATCACCACAACCGTGACGCATGGCTGAGCTTGCTCGAAGAAGCTGGAATGAGTGGATTCCCGCATGAAGCCTATCCGGATGCCGTACGCTTAGCCTCACCTGCACCGGTACATGCATTACCCGGTTTTGATGAAGGTTGGGTAACCGTACAGGATGCCTCGGCGCAGGGTTGCATGACCTGGCTTGAACCCAAAAATGGTGAGCAGATCCTCGATCTTTGCGCCGCACCTGGGGGCAAAACGACGCATATTCTGGAAGTGGCTCCGCAGGCCAGCGTGATGGCCGTGGACGTCGATGAACAGCGTCTCTCACGCGTCTACGACAACCTCAAGCGTCTCGGCATGAAGGCTCAGGTTAAGCAGGGCGATGGGCGCAAACCCGCAGAGTGGTGTGGTGAAACCCAGTTCGATCGCATTTTGCTGGACGCCCCCTGCTCTGCAACCGGTGTTATTCGTCGTCATCCGGACATCAAGTGGCTACGCCGCGATCGTGATATTAAGGAACTTGCCCAACTGCAATCCGACATTCTCGACGCCATTTGGCCGCATCTTAAATCTGGCGGAACGCTGGTCTATGCGACCTGCTCCGTACTGCCGGAAGAAAACAGCCAGCAAATCGCGGCCTTCCTTAAACGTACGCCGGACGCCGCGCTGAGCGATACGGGAACGCCTGAATGCCCGGGTCTGCAGAACCTGCCGGGTGCTGAAGAGGGCGATGGCTTCTTTTACGCTAAGCTAATCAAAGAGTGATGTTGAGAACAGGTCACGAGATATGAAGATTATCATTCTGGGTGCAGGACAGGTGGGCGGAACGCTGGCGGAAAACCTGGTTGGCGAAAACAATGACATCACAATTGTTGATACCAACGGCGATCGTCTGCGTGTCTTACAGGACAAGTTTGACCTGCGCGTGGTGCAGGGTCATGGTTCGCACCCACGCGTTCTTCGTGAGGCGGGCGCCGACGATGCCGACATGCTGGTTGCGGTAACCAGTTCGGACGAAACCAATATGGTGGCCTGTCAGGTGGCCTACTCGCTTTTCAACACGCCAAACCGAATTGCGCGCATTCGCTCTCCGGACTATGTTCGCGATGCTGAAAAACTGTTTAATTCCGAAGCGGTCCCCATTGACCACCTCATCGCGCCAGAACAGCTGGTTATCGACAATATCTATCGCCTGATCGAATATCCGGGCGCCCTGCAGGTAGTGAACTTTGCCGAGGGCAAAGTGAGCCTGGCAGTAGTTAAGGCCTATTACGGCGGACCATTGATCGGCAATGCGCTTTCCACCATGCGCGAGCACATGCCGCATATCGATACGCGCGTCGCAGCCATTTTCCGTCACGACAGGCCAATTCGCCCGCAAGGCTCCACGATTGTCGAAGCCGGTGATGAGGTCTTCTTTATTGCGGCCTCACAGCATATTCGTGCGGTGATGAGTGAACTTCAGCGTCTCGAAAAACCCTATAAGCGCATTATGCTGGTCGGCGGCGGCAATATCGGTGCCGGCCTGGCACATCGGCTGGAAAAAGATTACAGCGTGAAGTTGATCGAGCGCGATCAACAGCGTGCTGCTGAACTAGCGGAAAAACTGCAAAATACGATCGTATTTTATGGTGATGCGTCGGATCAGGAGTTGCTGGCTGAAGAGCATATTGATCAGGTTGATCTCTTTATTGCCGTCACCAACGACGACGAGGCGAATATAATGTCCGCCATGCTCGCGAAGCGCATGGGGGCTAAAAAAGTCATGGTGCTTATCCAGCGTAAGGCGTATGTCGATCTGGTTCAGGGCAGCGTTATTGATATTGCCATTTCCCCTCAGCAGGCGACAATTTCCGCTCTCCTGAGCCATGTTCGTAAAGCGGATATTGTCGGTGTGTCATCGCTTCGCCGTGGCGTAGCGGAAGCTATTGAAGCCGTGGCTCATGGAGATGAAACGACGTCGCGCGTCGTCGGCCGTTCGATCGACGAAATTAAACTGCCGCCAGGCACGATTATCGGCGCCGTTGTGCGCGGGAATGATGTCATGATTGCCAATGATAATTTACGAATTGAGCAAGGCGATCACGTTATTATGTTCCTTACCGATAAAAAGTTTATTACCGACGTCGAACGTTTATTCCAGCCAAGTCCATTCTTCCTTTAAAGAATTGGGTGCTCGAGTAAGAGCACCCTTACTTTATCCTTCTCATTTCTGTGCCTTTTATTTTTCATAATGTTTAATTATCCCGAATGGCAATTGGCTAATCATTTGTTAAACTTAAACTCGTCAGCTGGCACAAGGAGAGAACAATGAGTTTTATTAAAGAATTTCGCGAATTTGCGATGCGCGGGAACGTGGTAGATTTGGCAGTGGGTGTCATTATTGGTGCGGCATTCGGCAAGATTGTTTCATCATTAGTGGCCGACATTATCATGCCACCTTTAGGGTTGTTAATCGGCGGCATTGATTTCAAACAGTTCGCTTTCACGCTGCGTGAAGCGCAGGGTGATGTTCCGGCAGTAGTGATGCACTACGGCGTATTTATTCAGAACGTATTTGATTTTGTGATTGTCGCGTTTGCCATATTTATGGCCATCAAGCTGATCAACAGGCTCAACCGTAAAAAAGAAGAGCCGGCTGCAGCACCTGCGCCAACGAAAGAAGAAGTGCTGTTGAGTGAGATCCGCGATCTGTTAAAAGAGCAAAATAACCGCGTCTAATCAACAGATAAAAGCAGGAAGGCCAGTGGTAAATAAGCGATTCGCTTGCTTGCCACTGGCCTCCCAGTTACCCCGTTTTTCATGTTTGTCTTTACGCAGATAACTTCCTTTCCCTTTTTTATTCTTCTCAACGCGCTGCCTGAATAACGGGTCGTGAAGTAACGCCTCAATGGCATTGTCCTTAATTTGTCCTTTCGTGTGCTGATAGCGGCTCATAATGTCTCCAGAGCAGGGTTTATGACGAAGCGAGTCTAGACCCGGTTGAACTAAAAATCAACAGCCCTGCGTTTCTCCACTCGCTCCCTGTTCAAGAGCTTCGAGGATTGAACAATAAATGCTGCTGTGTGCCGTACCGCAGCAGGCATCATTCAGCCTTTGCAGAGAGCGCTGCATGGTTTGCAGTTCCTGTATACGCGCTTCAACTTCATCCAGCCGGGCCTGCACGATGCTTTTAGATTCCTGGCAGGTGTGATGTTCCGGATCGATGCGGATCGATAATAATTCGCGGATCGAATCCAGTGTAAAACCGAGCTGACGCGCATAACGAATAAACCGCAGGCGCTGCAGATCGTTATCGGTATAAAGGCGAAAGCCCCCTTCAGTCCGAACTTCATGATCGATCATCTGCTGCTTTTCGTAATATCGGATGGTATCCGGCGTGACGTTCGCAAGCTTCGCAAGTTCACCGATACGGTACATAACTACTCCTCGTTTATTTTCTGCATCAATCTTTCACCGTATTCACCGCGCAGAAAATCAGTGTTCATACCAGCCTGGCGCAGCTTGAGTTCAAGCAGGGCGAGGCGGCGGCTAAGTTCAGAATGTCGTGGATCGTCATAGCGGATCCCTTTGAGAAGATCGGCCAGTTCAACAGCCTCTCTGCGCTGTTCGAGCTCCGGGGGGAGACAGCCCGCATTTTTCAGTAAACGGTAACCAGCCCGTAGTTCAGGCGCGATGTGCGAGTCATCGTCAAGCGCAAGGCGTTCGCCGCTCCCCGGGAGATCGTCGAATTCACCTTTTTTTTGGGCATCGCGAATATGGCGTTCTGCCCACTGGTCGAGCAACCACATTACCAGCTCCAGGAGATGAACAGAATTGATACAGACATTGTAGAGAAGTGGGGATATCGCGGATATAAAAAAACCCGCCGGAGCGGGTTTTTTTTACGTTACTGCAGATTACTCTGCAGCAGCTTCTGCTTTCTCTGAACGATCAACCAGCTCGATGTAAGCCATCGGCGCGTTGTCGCCTGCACGGAAACCACACTTCAGAATGCGAGTGTAACCACCGGCACGGCTCGCGAAACGCGGGCCCAGTTCGTTAAACAGTTTTGCCACGATCTCGTTATCACGAGTACGGGCGAATGCCAGACGACGATTAGCAACGCTGTCAGTCTTGGCAAGAGTAATCAGCGGCTCAACTACGCGACGCAGCTCTTTCGCTTTAGGCAGGGTCGTCTTGATGATCTCATGACGAACCAGTGAACCTGCCATGTTGCGGAACATAGCCTGGCGATGGCTGCTGTTGCGGTTCAGTTGACGACCACTCTTACGATGGCGCATGACCTTATCCTTCTCAGTAAAACCTTAACCTGTGATCCGGTTACTCGTCAGCAATGCTTGCTGGTGGCCAGTTTTCCAGGCGCATGCCCAGAGACAGACCACGTGAAGCCAGCACGTCTTTAATCTCGGTAAGAGATTTTTTACCCAGGTTCGGCGTTTTCAGCAACTCAACCTCGGTACGCTGTACCAGATCACCGATATAGTGGATAGCTTCTGCCTTGAGGCAGTTAGCAGAGCGGACAGTCAATTCGAGATCGTCAACAGGGCGCAGCAGGATCGGATCGAATTCTGGTTTCTCTTCTTTCACTTCCGGCTGACGTACATCACGTAAGTCAACGAAAGCTTCCAGTTGTTCTGCCAGGATGGTCGCCGCACGACGAATCGCCTCTTCAGGATCGATTGTGCCGTTGGTTTCCATTTCGATGACCAGCTTGTCCAGGTCGGTACGCTGTTCTACACGCGCTGCTTCAACATTGTAGGCAATACGCTCTACAGGGCTATAGCATGCGTCGACCAGCAGACGGCCGATTGGGCGCTCATCTTCTTCCGAATGAATTCGGGCAGAAGCCGGCACATAACCACGACCGCGCTGAACTTTGATACGCATGCTAATAGCTGCGTTCTCATCGGTCAGGTGGCAGATCACGTGCTGCGGCTTGACGATTTCAACATCACCGTCGTGGGTGATGTCGGCTGCAGTCACAGGGCCAATGCCAGATTTATTCAGAGTAAGAATAACTTCATCTTTACCCTGAACTCTCACCGCCAGCCCTTTCAGGTTGAGCAGGATTTCAAGGATATCTTCCTGAACGCCTTCTTTGGTGCTGTACTCATGAAGTACACCATCAATCTCAACCTCGGTCACCGCGCAACCCGGCATCGATGAGAGCAGAATACGGCGCAGTGCGTTACCCAGAGTATGGCCAAAGCCACGCTCTAAAGGCTCAAGGGTCACCTTGGCGTGCGTCGAACTCACTTGCTCGATATCTACCAGGCGCGGTTTTAGAAACTCTGTCACAGAACCCTGCATTGTGTCCTCTCTTTGGTACTAAGCTTTACTTGGAGTAAAGCTCGACGATCAGGTGTTCGTTAATGTCCGCAGACAGATCAGAACGTTCTGGCTGACGCTTGAACGTACCTTCCATCTTGCCAGCATCAACTTCCAGCCAGGTTGGCTTTTCACGCTGCTCAGCCAGCTCCAGAGCGGCCTTCACGCGAGATTGCTTTTTCGCTTTCTCACGAATGCTAACAACGTCATTCGCTTTAACCTGATAAGAAGCGATGTTAACAACACGACCGTTTACCATGATTGCTTTGTGGCTAACCAGCTGACGTGATTCAGCACGAGTAGCGCCGAAGCCCATACGGTATACAACGTTGTCCAGACGACCTTCCAGCAGAGCCAGCAGGTTTTCACCTGTGTTGCCTTTCAGACGTGCTGCTTCTTTATAGTAGTTACGGAACTGACGCTCCAGCACACCGTACATACGGCGAACTTTTTGCTTTTCACGCAACTGCACACCATAGTCAGACAGACGCGGTTTACGCGCACCGTGCTGGCCAGGAGCTTGTTCAATTTTACACTTGGTATCGATCGCGCGAACGCCAGACTTAAGGAATAAGTCGGTGCCCTCACGACGGCTCAGCTTGAGCTTAGGACCCAAATATCTTGCCATTTTCTATCTCCAACTAACCTAAAAAACGGAGCGTTATACGCGACGTTTTTTCGGCGGACGACAACCGTTATGAGGGATCGGAGTCACATCAGTAATATTCGTGATGCGGAAACCAGCGGCGTTCAGAGCGCGAACAGTAGATTCACGACCCGGACCCGGACCTTTAACCATAACTTCCAGATTCTTGATGCCGTATTCTTTTACGGCTTCTGCGCAACGCTCTGCTGCAACCTGAGCTGCGAACGGAGTGGATTTGCGAGAACCACGGAAACCGGAACCACCGGCTGTTGCCCAACCCAATGCGTTACCCTGACGATCAGTAATAGTAACGATGGTGTTGTTGAAAGAAGCATGGATATGAGCCACGCCGTCAGAGACTTGTTTTCTTACACGTTTACGTGCACGAACTGGTGCCTTTGCCATTATTCAATCACCCCGATTATTTCTTGATCGGTTTGCGCGGACCCTTACGGGTACGTGCGTTGGTCTTAGTACGCTGACCGCGCACTGGCAGACCACGACGATGACGCAAACCGCGATAGCAACCAAGATCCATCAGGCGCTTGATGCTCATGCTGATTTCACGGCGCAGATCACCTTCAACGACAAATTTGGCAACTTCGTCACGCAGCGTGTCGATTTGTTCTTCAGACAGCTCACTGATCTTAACATCTTCAGCGATACCCGCTGCAGCCAGAATGGCTTTAGAACGGGTCTTGCCGACGCCGTAGATCGAAGTTAATGCGATCACAGCATGTTTCTGATCAGGAATGTTAATGCCTGCTATACGGGCCACTATGCACTCCTACTATTTAATATGTACGCACCATGCTGAAAAGCCCGTTTTCAGGATACTCAAATGGAAACGTACAGACATACAAAAGATTGGCTGGCTAATCTAGCCAGCTCAACCCAACTTTGCAAGAAAAATATGCGAAATAATCAGCCTTGGCGCTGTTTATGCTTCGGCTCGGCACTGCAAATCACACGGATGACACCATCACGCTTAACGATTTTGCAGTTACGGCATAATTTCTTGACGGAAGCACGAACTTTCATTTTTACTCTCCGTAACTTCTCAGGCGACCATTTAGCGGCCGTAGCCTTTCAGGTTCGCCTTCTTCAATGCAGACTCGTACTGACTGGACATCATCAGAGTTTGCACTTGAGCCATAAAGTCCATAATCACGACAACAACGATAAGCAGTGAGGTCCCACCGAAGTAGAACGGTACTTTCATTGCATCACGCATGAACTCCGGGATCAGGCAGATAAAAGTAATATAAAGCGCACCAACCAAAGTCAGGCGAGTCATTACTTTATCGATATACTTCGCCGTTTGCTCTCCCGGACGAATTCCTGGTACAAATGCACCGGACTTCTTCAGGTTATCTGCTGTTTCACGCGGGTTGAAGACCAACGCCGTGTAGAAGAAACAGAAGAAGATGATCGCAGACGCATAGAGTAACACATAAAGTGGTTGCCCAGGCTGCAAATACAGCGAAATTGTTGTCAGCCAGTTCCAACCAGTACCGCCCCCGAACCATGACGCGATGGTCGCCGGGAACAGAATAATACTGGAAGCGAAGATAGCCGGGATAACCCCCGCCATGTTCACTTTCAGCGGTAAATGTGTGCTCTGTGCAGCATAGACACGACGACCTTGCTGACGTTTAGCGTAGTTCACCACAATGCGGCGTTGACCACGTTCAACGAAGACAACAAAGAACGTCACTGCAAATACTAATACTGCAACCAACAGCAACAGGAGGAAGTGCAGGTCGCCTTGACGCGCTTGCTCGATAGTATGGGCGATGGCTGGCGGGAGGCCCGCGACAATACCGGCGAAGATAATGATAGAGATACCGTTACCGATACCACGCTCAGTAATCTGTTCGCCGAGCCACATCAGGAACATAGTCCCTGTGACCAGACTTACAACAGCGGTGAAGTAGAATGCAAAGCCCGGGTTTAACACCAGGCCCTGCATACCAGGCATATTCGGCAGACCGGTAGCAATACCGATCGACTGGAATATTGCCAGCACCAGAGTACCGTAACGGGTGTACTGACTAATCTTACGACGTCCAGACTCCCCTTCTTTCTTCAACTCTGCCAGGGCCGGATGAACGACCGTCAGCAGCTGGATAATAATAGATGCCGAAATGTACGGCATAATACCCAATGCAAAGATAGAAGCACGGCTGAGAGCACCACCAGAGAACATGTTGAACATTTCAATGATGGTGCCTCGCTGTTGCTCAAGCAGTTTGGCAAGTACAGCGGCATCGATACCAGGGATCGGAATAAAAGAGCCAATACGGAACACAATCAGCGCGCCGATAACAAACAGCAGTCTGCGTTTCAGCTCGCCAAATCCACCTTTGGCACTTTGAAAATCTAATCCCGGTTGCTTAGCCATCTGCTACTTATTCCTCAATTTTACCGCCAGCAGCTTCGATAGCAGCACGAGCACCTTTAGTAACACGCAGGCCACGAACAGTTACCGGAGTAGAAACTTCACCAGCCAGGATCACTTTCGCGAACTCGATCTGGATACCGATAATGTTTGCTGCTTTCAGCGTGTTCAGGTCTACAACGCCGCCTTCAACTTTCGCCAGGTCAGACAGACGGATTTCCGCTGTGATCGCTGCTTTGCGAGAGGTGAAGCCGAACTTCGGCAGACGACGGTACAGTGGCATCTGGCCACCCTCGAAACCGCGACGTACGCCACCGCCAGAACGAGAGTTCTGACCTTTGTGACCACGACCACCGGTTTTGCCGAGGCCAGAACCGATACCACGACCCAGGCGTTTACCCGCCTTTTTAGAGCCTTCGGCCGGAGACAGAGTATTTAAACGCATCTCTTACTCCTCAACTTTAACCATGAAGTAAACCGCGTTGACCATACCACGAACAGCAGGAGTATCCTCGCGCTCAACGGTATGACCAATACGACGCAGACCCAGGCCAAGCAGCGTTGCCTTGTGTTTCGGCAGACGACCGATTGCACTGCGGGTTTGAGTGATTTTAATAGTCTTTGCCATGGTCAATTACCCCAGAATTTCTTCAACGGATTTACCACGCTTGGCAGCGACCATTTCTGGAGAATTCATATTTTCCAGGCCATCAATAGTTGCACGAACCACGTTGATCGGGTTGGTGGAACCATATGCTTTGGCCAGAACGTTATGAACCCCAGCAACTTCCAGAACGGCGCGCATTGCACCACCGGCGATGATACCGGTACCTTCTGAAGCTGGCTGCATGAATACACGAGAACCCGTGTGAACACCTTTAACTGGGTGTTGCAGGGTACCGTTGTTCAGCGCGACGTTAATCATATTGCGACGGGCTTTTTCCATCGCTTTCTGGATCGCTGCTGGAACTTCACGCGCTTTACCGTAACCAAAACCAACGCGACCGTTACCATCGCCTACTACAGTCAGAGCTGTGAAGGAGAAAATACGACCACCTTTAACGGTTTTAGATACGCGGTTTACCGCGATCAGCTTTTCCTGCAGTTCGCCAGCCTGTTTTTCGATGTGAGCCATCTTACACCTCTACCTTAGAACTGAAGGCCAGCTTCACGGGCAGCATCTGCCAGTGCCTGGACACGACCATGATATTGGAACCCGGAACGGTCAAAGGAAACATTGCTGATGCCTTTTTCCAGAGCGCGTTCAGCAACAGCTTTACCTACAGCTGCAGCGGCGTCTTTGTTACCGGTGTACTTCAATTGTTCTGAGATAGCTTTTTCTACAGTAGAAGCAGCTACCAGAACTTCAGAACCGTTCGGTGCAATTACCTGTGCGTAGATATGACGCGGGGTACGATGTACCACCAGGCGAGTTGCACCCAGCTCTTTGAGCTTGCGGCGTGCGCGGGTCGCACGACGGATACGAGCAGATTTCTTATCCATAGTGTTACCTTACTTCTTCTTAGCCTCTTTGGTACGCACGACTTCGTCGGCGTAACGAACACCCTTGCCTTTATAAGGCTCAGGACGACGGTAGGCGCGCAGATCTGCTGCAACCTGACCGATCAGCTGTTTATCAGCGCCTTTCAGCACGATTTCAGTTTGAGTCGGACATTCTGCAGTGATACCGGCCGGCAGCGGATGCTCAACAGGGTGTGAGAAGCCCAGAGACAGGCCTACTGCATTCCCTTTGATAGCTGCACGATAACCTACACCAACCAGCTGAAGCTTTTTAGTGAAGCCTTCGGTAACACCAACAACCATTGAGTTCAGCAGGGCACGCGCGGTACCAGCCTGAGCCCATCCATCCACGAAACCATCACGTGGACCGAAGGTCAGAGCGTTATCTGCATGTTTAACTTCAACAGCTTTGTTGAGGGTACGAGTCAGCTCGCCGTTTTTACCTTTGATCGTAATAACCTGACCGTCGATTTTTACATCAACGCCGGCAGGAATAACGACCGGTGCTTTAGCAACACGAGACATTCTTTCCTCCGATTAGGCTACGTAGCAGATAATTTCGCCACCAAGACCAGCCTGGCGCGCTGCACGATCAGTCATAACACCTTTAGAGGTAGAAACAACTGCGATACCAAGACCAGCCATAACTTTTGGCAGCTCATCTTTTTTCTTATAGATGCGCAGGCCTGGGCGGCTGACACGCTGAATGCTTTCTACAACAGCTTTACCCTGGAAATACTTAAGAGTAAGTTCCAGTTCCGGCTTGGTGTCGCCTTCAACTTTAAAATCTTCGATAAAACCTTCTTCCTTCAGCACGTTGGCAATTGCCACTTTCAGCTTGGCGGAAGGCATGGTGACCGCAACTTTGTTCGCGGCCTGACCGTTACGGATACGGGTCAGCATATCCGCGATCGGATCTTGCATGCTCATCTGTCTTTACTCCCGTGATTCAATTGGTAATTACCAGCTAGCCTTTTTCAAGCCTGGCACTTCACCGCGCATGGCGGCTTCACGCAGTTTGATACGGCTCAACCCAAACTTGCCCACATAACCATGTGGACGACCTGTTTGACGACAGCGGTTACGCTGACGAGACGGGCTGGAATCACGCGGCAGAGACTGCAGCTTGAGAACCGCATTCCAACGATCTTCGTCGGAAGCGTTCACATCAGAAATGATCGCTTTCAGTTCAGCGCGTTTAGCGAAGAATTTATCAGCTAAAGCTACGCGCTTTACTTCGCGTGCTTTCATTGATTGCTTAGCCATTCAGTAACCCTACCTTACTTGCGGAACGGGAAGTCAAAGGCAGCCAGCAGAGCACGGCCTTCTTCGTCAGATTTCGCAGTAGTGGTAATGGTAATATCCAAACCACGCACGCGGTCGACTTTATCGTAGTCGATTTCTGGGAAGATGATCTGCTCACGGACACCCATGCTGTAGTTACCACGACCGTCGAAAGACTTAGCGGACAAGCCACGGAAGTCACGGATACGTGGAACAGCAATAGTGATCAGGCGCTCAAAGAACTCCCACATGCGTTCGCCACGCAGAGTTACTTTACAGCCGATCGGATAGCCCTGACGGATTTTGAAGCCTGCAACAGATTTGCGTGCTTTGGTGATCAGCGGTTTTTGACCGGAGATTGCTGTCAGGTCAGCTGCTGCGTTATCCAGCAGTTTCTTGTCAGCGATCGCTTCACCAACACCCATGTTCAGGGTGATCTTCTCGACCCGAGGGACTTGCATGACAGAATTGTAGTTAAACTCAGTCATGAGTTTGTTAACTACTTCGTCTTTGTAGTAATCATGCAGTTTCGCCATCGTACTACTCCAAATTACTTGATAGTTTCGCTGTTAGACTTGAAGAAACGGACTTTTTTGCCGTCTTCGAATCTAAAGCCTACACGGTCAGCCTTGCCGGTAGCCGCATTGAAGATTGCAACGTTAGAAACCTGAATAGCAGCTTCTTTTTCAACGATGCCACCTGGTTGGTTCAGGGCCGGAACCGGCTTCTGATGTTTCTTAACCAGGTTGATACCTTCAACGACAAGTTTGCCGGAAGACAGAACATTTTTTACTTTACCGCGTTTACCTTTATCTTTACCGGTTAACACGATAACTTCGTCATCACGACGGATTTTCGCTGCCATGATTCGCTCCTTAGAGTACTTCTGGTGCCAGAGAGATAATTTTCATGAACTTCTCAGTACGAAGTTCACGAGTTACCGGCCCAAAGATACGCGTGCCGATAGGCTGCTCGCTGTTATTGTTTAAAATAACGCATGCATTACCATCGAAGCGAATGACAGAACCGTCAGGGCGACGAACACCCTTCTTGGTGCGCACCACTACCGCCTTCAGCACATCACCTTTTTTGACCTTACCACGTGGAATTGCTTCCTTGATGGTGATCTTGATGATGTCGCCTACGCCTGCGTAGCGACGGTGCGAGCCACCCAGAACCTTGATACACATTACGCGACGTGCACCGGAGTTGTCGGCGACGTTCAGCATAGTCTGTTCTTGGATCATTTTAGTGCTCCGCTAATGTCAACTACTACCTGAGACTCTAAAATCAGAGCCGTTAAAAAGCCCCATATCGAGGGCGCGGCATTATAACACCGCTTCTGCAATATGGGTAGAAAAAATAAACGGCTCATCGCTGAGCCGTTTATTCGTATTGAGAAGGCGTACTGTATTACAGAACCGCTTTCTCTACAACGCGAACCAGCGTCCAGGACTTAGTCTTGGACAGTGGACGGCATTCACGGATTTCAACCTTGTCGCCGATACCACATTCGTTGTTCTCGTCATGTACGTGCAGTTTGGTCGTACGCTTGATGAATTTACCGTAGATCGGGTGTTTCACAATACGTTCGATAGCTACAACAATGGATTTCTCCATTTTGTCGCTAACAACACGACCTTGCAGAGTACGGATTTTATCGGTCATTACGCACCCGCCTTCTGAGTCAGTAAAGTCTTAACGCGTGCAACATTGCGACGCACTTGCTTCAGCAGGTGAGTCTGTTGCAGCTGGCCACTTGCAGCCTGCATACGCAGGTTGAACTGCTCACGCAGCAGGTTCAGCAGCTCAGCGTTCAGCTCTTCAACGCTTTTTTCACGCAGCTCTTTTGCTTTCATTACATCACCGTCTTAGTTACAAAGGTGGTTTTGATAGGCAGTTTCGCTGCTGCCAGGCCGAAGGCTTCACGGGCCAGCTCTTCCGGAACACCGTCCATTTCATAAAGGACTTTGCCCGGTTGGATCAAGGCAACCCAGTACTCCACGTTACCTTTACCTTTACCCATACGAACTTCCAGTGGCTTCTCGGTGATCGGTTTGTCCGGGAATACACGGATCCAGATCTTACCTTGACGCTTAACTGCACGGGTCATTGCACGACGTGCTGCTTCGATCTGACGTGCAGTCAGACGACCACGGCCAACAGCTTTCAGACCGAAAGTGCCGAAGCTAACATCCGTACCCTGCGCCAGACCACGGTTGCGGCCTTTGTGCACTTTACGGAATTTTGTACGCTTTGGTTGTAACATCAGCGACGCTCCTTATTTACGGCCTTTACGCTGCTGCTTTTTAGGTTGAGCAGCCGGTTTTTCCGGTTGTTCAACAGCAGCCATACCACCCAGGATCTCACCTTTGAAGATCCATACCTTAACGCCGATTACACCGTAAGTGGTGTGCGCTTCAGAGGTGTTGTAGTCGATGTCAGCACGCAGAGTGTGCAGCGGTACGCGACCTTCACGGTACCATTCGGTACGTGCGATTTCCGCGCCGCCCAGACGGCCGCTAACTTCAACTTTAATACCTTTAGCGCCCAGACGCATTGCGTTCTGTACAGCACGCTTCATAGCACGACGGAACATAACACGACGTTCCAGCTGTGAAGTGATGCTGTCAGCAACCAATTTAGCGTCCAGTTCAGGCTTACGAACTTCAGCGATATTGATCTGTGCAGGAACGCCAGCGATATCCGCTACGACCTTGCGCAGTTTTTCTACGTCTTCGCCTTTCTTACCGATAACGATGCCAGGACGAGCAGTGTGAATAGTCACACGGATGCTCTTCGCTGGACGCTCGATAACGATACGAGATACAGACGCTTTAGCCAGTTCCTTAGTCAGGTACTGACGTACTTTAAAATCGCTGTCCAGGTTGTCAGCGAATTCTTTGGTGTTCGCAAACCAGGTAGAGTTCCATGGTTTTACAATACCCAGGCGAATACCATTAGGATGTACTTTCTGACCCATTGCTAGTCTCCAGAGTCTCAGCGATCGGACACAACCACAGTAATGTGGCTGGTGCGCTTCAGGATGCGATCTGCACGACCTTTCGCACGCGGCATAATGCGCTTCATGCTTGGGCCTTCATCTACGAAAATTTTCGCGACTTTCAGATCGTCGATGTCAGCGCCATCGTTGTGTTCAGCGTTAGCAATGGCAGATTCCAGTACTTTCTTGACCAATACCGCAGCTTTCTTGTTGGTATAGGTCAGGATGTCCAGGGCCTGCGACACTTTCTTACCGCGAATCAGGTCAGCAACAAGGCGAACCTTCTGAGCAGAAGAACGAGCATGGCGATGTTGAGCTAAAGTTTCCATCTCTTCCTCCTACCTTATTTCTTCTTCGCTTTTTTATCAGCAGCGTGGCCGCGATAAGTACGAGTCGGTGCGAATTCACCCAGTTTGTGACCAACCATTTCGTCGGTAACAAAGACTGGAACGTGCTGACGACCATTATGGACAGCGATGGTCAAACCGATCATGTTAGGAAAGATCGTTGAACGACGGGACCAAGTGCGCAGGGGCTTCTTGTCTCCGCTTTCCACCGCTTTCTCTACCTTCTTCAGCAAGTGCAGGTCAATAAAAGGACCTTTCTTGAGAGAACGTGGCATGGCTTATCCTCTAAAATTATTTGCTACGGCGACGTACGATAAATTTATCAGTACGCTTGTTGCTGCGGGTCTTCTTACCTTTGGTCTGAACGCCCCACGGAGTTACCGGGTGCTTACCAAAGTTACGACCTTCACCACCACCATGTGGGTGGTCGACTGGGTTCATCGCAGTACCGCGAACGGTAGGACGAACACCACGCCAGCGTGCAGCACCTGCTTTACCCAGAACGCGCAGCATATGCTCAGCATTGCCAACTTCGCCCAGAGTAGCGCGGCAGTCTGCTTCGACTTTACGCATTTCACCAGAACGCAGGCGCAGGGTGACATAAGCACCATCACGAGCAACGATCTGAACGTAAGTACCAGCGGAACGTGCCAGCTGACCGCCTTTACCTGGTTTCATTTCTACGTTATGAACGGTAGAACCAACCGGGATATTGCGCATCGGCAGGGTGTTGCCTGCTTTGATTGCAGCATCAACGCCAGACTGAATCTGGTCGCCAGCTTTCAGGCCTTTAGGGGCCAGGATGTAACGGCGTTCGCCGTCTTTGTACAGAACCAGCGCGATGTTCGCGGAACGGTTCGGATCGTACTCAAGACGTTCAACAACTGCTGGGATACCGTCTTTGTTGCGTTTGAAGTCAACAATACGATAAGCCTGCTTGTGGCCACCACCGATGTGACGAGTGGTGATACGGCCATTGTTGTTACGACCACCGGATTTGCTGTTTTTTTCCAGCAACGGAGCAAAAGGTTTGCCCTTGTGCAGCTCAGGGTTAACCACTTTAACTACGTGGCGACGACCCGGAGATGTCGGTTTACATTTAACAACTGCCATTGTATTACTCCTCCGACTTACTCAGCGCCGCCAACGAAGTCCAGATTCTGGCCTTCTTTCAGGGTGACGTAAGCTTTTTTCCAGTCGCTACGACGACCGATACGCTGTCCGTGACGTTTAACTTTCCCTTTAACTACCAGGGTGTTAACGACTTCGACTTCGACTTCAAACAGTTTCTGCACAGCAGCTTTGATCTCTGCTTTGGTCGCGTCTTTAGCAACTTTGAGAACGATGGTGTTTGTTTTTTCCATCGCAGTAGACGCTTTTTCAGAAACGTGCGGTGCGCGAAGCACCTTCAGCAGACGTTCTTCACGAATCATGCCAGCATCTCCTCAACTTGCTTAACAGCATCAGCAGTCATTACGACTTTGTCGAAGGCGATCAGGCTAACCGGGTCGATACCAGTCGCATCGCGTACGTCAACCTTGTGCAGGTTACGTGCGGCCAGGAACAGGTTCTCGTCCAGCTCACCGGTGATGATCAGCACATCTTCCAGAGCCATGTCTTTCAGTTTCTGTGCCAGCAGCTTAGTTTTAGGCGCTTCAACAGAGAACTTCTCGACAACGATCAGACGATCCTGACGTACCAGTTCGGACAGGATGCTTTTCAGCGCGCCGCGGTACATCTTTTTGTTAACTTTTTGACTGTGGTCCTGTGGACGCGCAGCGAAGGTCACGCCACCTGAACGCCAGATCGGGCTCTTGATAGAACCTGAACGCGCACGGCCGGTACCTTTCTGGCGCCATGGCTTTTTGCCAGAACCAGTTACTTCAGCACGAGTCTTCTGAGCACGAGTACCCTGACGAGCACCAGCTGCATAAGCAACAACAACCTGGTGAACCAGCGCTTCGTTGAAATCACGACCGAAGGTAGTTTCGGAAACAGTCAGCGCGCTCTGCGCGTCTTTCAATACTAATTCCATTGCTATCCCCTTACGCCTTCACAGCTGGTTTAACGATCAGGTCGCTACCGGTTGCACCCGGAACTGCACCTTTAACCAGCAGCAGGTTGCGCTCAGCGTCAACACGTACTACGTCCAGGCTCTGAACGGTCACACGTTCGTTACCCAGCTGACCTGCCATTTTCTTGCCTTTGAACACTTTGCCCGGAGTCTGGTTCTGACCGATAGAACCCGGAACGCGGTGAGACAAGGAGTTACCGTGGGTAGCGTCCTGGGTACGGAAGTTCCAGCGCTTAACGGTACCAGCAAAACCTTTACCTTTAGAGGTACCGGTTACGTCAACTTTTTTAACGTCAGCAAACAGCTCAACGCTAATGTCCTGACCTACGGTGAACTCTTCGCCTTCAGCAAGACGGAATTCCCACAGACCACGGCCAGCTTCTACGCCAGCTTTAGCGAAGTGACCCGCTTCTGGTTTGGTTACACGGTTAGCTTTTTTAGCACCAGTGGTCACCTGAACAGCGCGGTAGCCATCGTTAGCCAGATCTTTAACCTGGGTAACGCGGTTTGCTTCAACTTCGATTACGGTTACTGGGATTGAAACGCCATCTTCAGTGAAGATGCGGGTCATGCCCACTTTTTTACCGACTAAACCAATCATTGTATCAACCTCTCAATCGCTCGATGACCTGATTAACCCAGGCTGATCTGCACGTCTACACCGGCAGCCAGATCCAGACGCATCAGAGCATCAACGGTTTTCTCAGTTGGCTCAACGATGTCAACCAGACGCTTGTGAGTGCGGATTTCGTACTGATCACGCGCGTCTTTGTTGACGTGCGGAGAGATCAGAACGGTGAAGCGCTCTTTGCGGGTCGGCAGCGGGATCGGACCACGGACTTGCGCACCAGTGCGCTTAGCAGTCTCGACGATTTCCGCGGTTGATTGATCGATCAGACGATGATCAAACGCTTTAAGGCGGATACGGATTCTTTGGTTCTGCATGAGACCAGAGCTCCAATTATTTTATAAACGAAAATGATTACTCCTCAAACCCATTACGATTGATGGGAGAGTGTAACCGTTCTTACGTAGCTCCCCAATTGGGAGCATTGTTGAGTAACAAAATGAGCTACTCTGGTTCTGATTGAACCCGCCGTCAATTACGACAAGCCCGCGCATTATACGTAAATCTGGACAAGACGCAAGTGCCGTTTAGAAATTAAGCGCCATAGGCGCAGTATGCGTAAGGGCGCGCAACTTTTTATGCAATGTATCCCTTCTCAATGCTTTGTCTCGAGCCCCTACGCAAGTGTCGTTTTTATAGATTGCCGACCAGGTCGATTATAGCGAGGATGCGCTCAAACCCTTTTGAGGCCTTTTCCATGTTAACCACCCTCCCCTTTTTGCTGGTCTATTTTTCGCTGACTGCCTTTCTCGTCCGTGCAGATATTCGCTACGGACTGCTTCCTGATAAATTTCTCTGCCCGTTGCTATGGGCGGGCCTGCTCTTTCAGCTCTGCGTCCAACCTGATTTTCTGCCAAGTGCAGTGGTGGGAGCGATGGCTGGATATGTCGGCTTTGCCGTTATTTACTGGGGATATCGGTTTATCTGCCGGCGTGAAGGGATGGGATACGGCGATGTAAAATACCTGGCGGCGCTTGGTGCGTGGCATGGCTGGTGCATGCTGCCTACGCTGGCGTTACTCGCTGCGCTTATGGCGCTACTTAGCATTCTTGTGTTTTCGTTACTCACCGGCGATAAGGGAGCATTAAAAAACCCACTGCCTTTTGGGCCATTTCTGGCAGCAGCGGGTTTATGCGTAGGCTGGAAGACGGTGGTTACTCTTCCACTTTAATCTGCGACTGAAGGTAGTTCTGCAGACCGATTTTAGCAATCAGATCCAGCTCCGTTTCCAGCCAGTCAATATGGCCTTCTTCATCGGCCAGGATCTGGATCATCATATCGCGACTAACGTAGTCATGTACGCTGTCGGCATAAGCAATGGCTTCACGGAGATCTTTGGCGCCTTCAAGTTCCAGCCTGAGGTCGGAACGCAGCATCTCTTCGACATCTTCTCCGATGCCCAGCTTTCCGAGATCCTGCAGGTTTGGAATACCTTCAAGGAATAAAATACGCTCGATATATTTATCAGCGTGCTTCATTTCATCGATCGATTCATGGTACTCAACGTCGTTCAGACGTTTAAGCCCCCAGTTTTTGAACATTCTCGCGTGAAGAAAGTACTGGTTAATTGCGACAAGCTCATTTCCCAATAATTTATTGAGATAACTTATGATTTTAACATCACCTTTCATTATATAGTCCCTCCGCTTCCACTCATTGAAGCGTAGATCGGGCTACAGGGATGTCAAAAAAAAGATGGGCGCTTACGCGATCTCTTTGTATTCCGGGATCTGCATCAATTCGTCCTGCATGATCTCTCGCGCAGCACGTACACATTTACCGCATTGATTTCCCACCGGAACAAATTTGCGTAGTTGCTGAAATGACTGAGGCTGAAACTGACGAACGGCCTGACGTATTTTCTTGTCGCTTACACCATTACATAAACAAACGTACATAGAGACTCCCGTTCAAATTATGCGCAAAGTGTAAGTGAGAATGGTTATGATTACAATAGCACAAACGCCACAATACGGGGCGGGAGCAGGCAAAAAATGCGAAATTTTGTGACAGTAACTGAGCGGCAGAAAACAAAAAAGGACGCCGAAGCGTCCTTTTTTTATTCGGGGATAATTAATTAGCCCAGAACTTTAGCAACAACGCCCGCGCCAACGGTACGGCCGCCTTCACGGATTGCGAAACGCAGACCGTCGTCCATCGCGATTGGGTGGATCAGAGTCACAACCATCTTGATGTTGTCGCCTGGCATTACCATCTCAACGCCTTCTGGCAGTTCGATGGTACCGGTCACGTCAGTTGTACGGAAGTAGAACTGTGGACGGTAGCCTTTGAAGAACGGAGTATGACGGCCGCCTTCGTCTTTGGACAGGATGTACACTTCAGATTCGAACTTGGTGTGTGGCTTGATTGAGCCTGGCTTCGCCAGAACCTGACCACGTTCGATTTCTTCACGTTTGATACCACGCAGCAGAACACCAACGTTCTCACCAGCACGGCCTTCGTCCAGCAGTTTGCGGAACATTTCAACGCCAGTACAGGTAGACTTAGCAGTCTCTTTGATACCAACGATTTCAACTTCTTCACCAACTTTGATGATACCGCGCTCTACACGACCGGTAACAACGGTACCACGACCGGAGATGGAGAATACGTCTTCGATTGGCAGCAGGAACGGCTTGTCAATCGCACGCTCTGGTTCTGGGATGTAAGAATCCAGGAAGCCAGCCAGTTCGATGATTTTAGCTTCCCACTCAGCTTCGCCTTCCAGCGCTTTCAGAGCAGAACCACGAACGATTGGAGTATCGTCGCCTGGGAAATCGTACTGAGACAGCAGTTCACGAACTTCCATCTCTACCAGTTCCAGCAGCTCTTCGTCATCAACCATGTCGCATTTGTTCAGGAACACGATGATGAAAGGAACGCCTACCTGACGACCCAGCAGGATGTGCTCACGAGTCTGAGGCATTGGGCCGTCAGTCGCAGCAACAACCAGGATCGCGCCGTCCATCTGCGCAGCACCGGTGATCATGTTTTTAACATAGTCGGCGTGGCCTGGGCAGTCTACGTGTGCGTAGTGGCGAGTCGGGGTGTCATATTCAACGTGGGAAGTGTTGATGGTGATACCACGAGCTTTTTCTTCTGGTGCGTTATCGATCTGGTCGAATGCACGAGCAGAACCACCGTAGGTTTTAGCCAGAACGGTAGTGATTGCAGCAGTCAGGGTAGTTTTACCATGGTCAACGTGGCCGATAGTACCAACGTTGACGTGCGGTTTTGTACGTTCAAATTTTTCTTTAGACACGGCTATATTCCTTACTATAGTGCTCTCCCCTGTGGAGAGAGCACGGGACTTAGGTTTTAATCCTGTGGATTACTTACCACGGGCTTCAATAACGGCCTGAGCAACGTTGTTAGGCGCATCATCATACTTCAGGAATTCCATGGTGTATGATGCACGACCTTTGGTCAGAGAACGCAGCTGAGTTGCATATCCGAACATTTCAGACAGCGGAACTTCAGCGTGGATCTTAACGCCAGTTACTTCGGATTCCTGACCACGCAGCATACCGCGACGACGGCTCAAGTCACCGATAACGTCACCGGTGTTCTCTTCAGGAGTTTCTACTTCAACCTTCATGATTGGCTCAAGCAGAACTGGTTTTGCTTTCTTAAAGCCTTCTTTAAAGGCAATAGACGCAGCCAGTTTAAACGCCAGTTCAGAGGAGTCAACGTCGTGGTAAGAACCGAAGTGCAGACGAACACCCATGTCAACAACCGGATAGCCAGCCAGAGGGCCTGCTTTCAGCTGTTCCTGGATGCCTTTATCAACGGCTGGGATGTATTCGCCAGGAATTACACCACCTTTGATGTCGTTGATGAACTCGTAACCTTTCGGGTTAGAGCCCGGCTCCAGTGGGTACATGTCGATCACAACGTGACCGTACTGACCGCGACCACCAGACTGCTTAGCGTGTTTACCTTCAACATCGGTAACTTTCGCGCGAATCGCTTCGCGGTAAGCAACCTGAGGTTTACCCACGTTCGCTTCAACGTTGAATTCACGCTTCATACGGTCAACGATGATGTCCAGGTGCAGTTCACCCATACCAGCGATGATGGTCTGGTTAGATTCTTCATCAGTCCATACGCGGAATGATGGGTCTTCTTTCGCCAGACGGCCCAGAGCCAGACCCATTTTTTCCTGGTCAGCTTTGGTTTTTGGTTCAACTGCGATGGAGATTACCGGCTCAGGGAATTCCATACGCTCCAGAATGATCGGGTGATCCGGGTCACACAGGGTGTCACCAGTGGTCACGTCTTTCAGACCGATAGCTGCAGCGATGTCGCCCGCACGAACTTCTTTGATCTCTTCACGTTTGTTAGCGTGCATCTGTACGATACGGCCAAAACGTTCACGCGCCGCTTTCACGGAGTTCAGGATGGTGTCACCGGAGTTAACCACACCAGAGTAAACGCGGAAGAAGGTCAGGTTACCCACGAATGGGTCGGTAGCAATTTTGAACGCCAGTGCAGAGAATGGCTCTTCGTCGCTTGCGTGACGCTCAGCCGGAGTATCTTTACCGTCGTCCAGGATGCCGTTGATCGCAGGAACGTCAACCGGGGATGGCAGGTAGTCAACTACCGCATCCAGCATCGCCTGAACACCTTTGTTCTTGAACGCAGAACCACAGGTTACCAGGATGATTTCGTTGTTCAGAACGCGCTGACGCAGAGCTTTTTTGATCTCTTCTTCAGTCAGTTCTTCACCACCCAGGTATTTCTCCATCAGCTCTTCAGAAGCTTCAGCAGCGGATTCGATCAGGTTCTGGTGCCATTCGTCAGCCAGGTCCTGCATTGCAGCTGGGATATCTTCGTATTCGAAGGTAACGCCCTGGTCTGCATCGTTCCAGTTGATGGCTTTCATTTTCACCAGGTCGATAACGCCGGTGAAGCCTTCTTCAGCACCAATTGCCAGCTGCAGCGGAACAGGGTTCGCGCCCAGACGGGTTTTGATCTGGCCAACAACTTTCAGGAAGTTAGCACCCATACGGTCCATTTTGTTAACGAACGCGATGCGTGGAACTTTATATTTGTTCGCCTGACGCCATACGGTTTCAGACTGTGGCTGAACACCACCAACTGCGCAATAAACCATTACCGCGCCGTCAAGAACACGCATGGAACGTTCTACTTCGATGGTGAAGTCAACGTGGCCCGGGGTGTCGATGATGTTTACGCGATGCGGTTCGTACTGCTTAGCCATACCTGACCAGAATGCAGTAGTCGCTGCGGAGGTGATAGTGATACCACGCTCCTGCTCCTGTTCCATCCAGTCCATGGTGGCTGCGCCGTCATGAACTTCACCGATTTTGTGGTTTACACCGGTGTAGAACAGAATACGTTCGGTAGTAGTGGTTTTACCGGCGTCGATGTGCGCACTGATACCGATGTTACGGTAGCGTGCGATGGGTGTTGTACGAGCCATTTGATTCCTCGTTTATATCTTTAGGCGTTCAGTTAAGTTACCCAGAGCGGGCGGCTTCTCTGAAGCGCCCGCCTGGTGACTAATACTCCGAAGGGATTACCAACGGTAGTGTGCGAACGCCTTGTTGGCTTCTGCCATACGGTGAACGTCTTCACGTTTCTTAACTGCAGTACCTTTGTTGTCTGCAGCATCAGAAAGTTCGTTCGCCAGACGCAGAGCCATGGATTTATCACCGCGTTTACGAGCAGCTTCAACGATCCAACGCATTGCCAGAGCATTACGACGAACCGGACGAACTTCAACTGGAACCTGATAAGTAGAACCACCAACGCGGCGGGACTTAACTTCTACGGTTGGGCGAACGTTGTCGAGAGCGACTTCGAAAGCTTCCAGTTCATTTTTACCAGAACGCTGAGCCAGGGTCTCAAGCGCGCTGTATACGATTGCTTCTGCAGTAGATTTTTTACCATCTACCATCAGGATATTTACAAATTTTGCCAGCAGTTCTGATCCGAATTTCGGATCTGGAAGAATTTTACGCTGACCAATGACGCGACGACGTGGCATGGGAATACTCCGTTGTTAATTCAGGATTGTCCAAAACTCAAAGAGTTTAGTTTGACATTAAGATAAATCAGTTTGGCCTTACTTAACGGAGAACCATTAAGCCTTAGGACGCTTCACGCCGTACTTGGAGCGAGCCTGCTTACGGTCTTTAACACCTGAGCAGTCGAGCGCACCACGAACGGTGTGGTAACGAACACCCGGAAGGTCTTTAACACGACCGCCACGGATCAGGATCACGGAGTGCTCCTGCAGGTTGTGACCTTCACCACCGATGTAGGAAGTCACTTCGAAACCGTTAGTCAAACGCACACGGCATACTTTACGCAGTGCGGAGTTTGGTTTTTTAGGAGTGGTGGTATATACACGAGTACATACGCCACGTTTCTGCGGGCAGGCTTCCAGCGCAGGCACGTTGCTCTTTGCAACTTTGCGTGCGCGTGGTTTGCGTACCAGCTGGTTAACTGTTGCCATTAAATAGCTCCTGGTTTTAGCTTTTGCTTCGTAAACACGTAATAAAACGACCTCATACAATATGAGGACGCGAAATTTTAGGGCTACGTCGAAAAGGTGTCAAGAAATATACAGCGATCTCAAATCACCAGTTCATTTGACTGGCGTGCGTCACAGTAAGATTGACGAAATCAGTATAGCCAACCACGTCAATTTTGGCTGAAATTTGACCAGAAAGACCCCGCGCATCCAGATCGTCCTTCAGCGCAGAGACTGTTATGGGGGCATTCGTGAGAATTTCAACGAAACGACTGCCGTCCAGTGCGGCAAGCACACCATCCTGAATCAGCAGCAGGTCATCACCTTCGCGCAGCATACTCAGTAACGCGTCGATATCACATTGCCACGGTGAATGGCTCAGAGTATGGAGCATGTCAGCCTCAGAAAGTCAGAACGGTGTCGTAGTGGGAAAGGTGTTCGCGCAATGCAGCAGAAGACAAGACTGTCACATCCAGCACGAAAGGCGTTGCCTCGTTTAGGCCGCGCGCAGCCAGGGAGTCGGCACAGACATAGAAGGTTTCGATATCGTAAAGCGGTAACACTTTGAACGTCGCGATGTAATCACGCGCCAGAATGGCCTGAGGCTGTTGCCCCGCCAGAAGCTGAAATACGCCGTCGCCCAAAAAGAAGACACCGATATCTTCGGTCAATGCTGAGGTCGCGAGCAGCGCATCCAGCCCTTCTCTGCCGGACGCATTGCCGTGCGGTGCGGAGGAAAAAACAAACGCGACACGCTTCATCAGAATTGCACCACTCTGTCGCAGGTTAATGCCGCCTGTGCCAGTGCACCCAGGCCACTCAACGAAAAGCCGGGCTGCAGGTTAGAACCCGATAAACCAAGACGTGCGGCTTCGGTTGCATCGGTCACCCCGCGGCGCAGTGCCGCCGCCACGCAGATGTGCAGTTCTACGCCCTGCTTTTCGTTTAATGCCTGCCAGGCGCGCACCAGATCGAATTCGTCGCTCGCCGGTGACGTAAACTGATTCGCGTTATACACCCCTTCCCGATAGAAGAAGACGCTCGCTAGCTCATGTCCGGCCGCCAGTAGCGCATGCGCAAACTGCAGCGCGCTGCTGGCCTGCTGAGTGCCGTACGCCGGGCCTGTCACCATTAACGCAAAACGCATTATTTGTCTTGTCCCTGGAAATCGCCGCTTTTGAACTGGCGAATATAGAGGTAGACCGTGTGCTTGGAGATGTTCAGACGATCGGCCACCTGGTTGATGGCGTCTTTAATATCAAAAATCCCTTTTTCGTAGAGATTGAGCACGATCTGGCGATTTTTGGCGTTGTTCGAGACGTTGCGATCGGCATTCACCTCTTCAATCGTAAACTCAAGCGTCTGGGTCACCAGATCTTCAACGGAGGAGGCAAAGTTAACAGAAGAGCCAACGTCCGGCGTTTCTGGTGGAATAAAGGTGCTCATGATTTGCGAGAATGGCACATCAAGGTTCATGTTGATGCACAGCAGCCCAATAACACGATGCTCGCGGTTTCGAATCGCGATGGTTTCTGATTTCATCAGCACGCCGCTTTTGGCGCGGGTGAAATAGCATTTTGAGACGCTGCTGTCCGCGCCGGTCATGTCATGCAGCATACGCAATGCAAGGTCGGTAATTGGCGAACCAATTTTACGGCCAGTATGTTCACCATTCGCAATGCGGATGGCGGAACACTTCAGATCTTGCAGGGAGTGCAATACGATTTCGCAGTGGGAGCCAATGAGCATCGCTAACCCGTCCACTACCGCTTCGTAGGATTTCAGAATATCGAAGTCGGTCTGATCGAAAGGACGTTGATCCAGCAAATCAAGTTCACTGGTTTCGTTGGTTAAAAGCGACCTGGACATGAAAAAAACACTCCTTTTCAGGAGCCTGTCGTTAGGTTTTCAGGGCAGGCTCATTATCTACACGGACAACTAAATTAATACAGCGTGCGTAGCGCTTTCCAGTGTTAATTATATCTGCCCCACAATAAAAAAACCGCCGCCTGAAAGGCGGCGGTTTTTTTCAACATTACTTCTTAGCAGCAGCGGCTTTATCGTCAGCCGGTGCGTCTGCTTTCGCATCCGCTTTCGGTGCCGGTTTGATATCCAGCAGCTCTACGTCAAAGACCAGCGTAGAGTTAGCAGGGATACCCGGAACGCCGGTTTTGCCATAGGCCAGATCCGGTGGGATAACCATCTTGATCTTGCCGCCTTTCTTGATGTTTTTCAGGCCTTCAGTCCAGCCAGGGATCACACCATCCAGACGGAAGGAGAGCGGCTCACCGCGGGTGTAAGAGTTGTCGAACTCTTTACCATCGATCAGCGTACCTTTGTAGTTCACAACCACGGTGTCGCTGTCTTTAGGCGCATCGCCGGTGCCTTCTTTCTCAACTTTGTACACCAGGCCAGTAGAAGAGGTTTTCACACCTTTCTCTTTAGCAAAGGTATCGCGGTAAGCTTTGCCTTTCGCTTCGTTGTCTTTAGCGTCCGCGTCCATCTTGGTCTGCGCGGCACCCTTCACGCGCGCTTCGAACGCCTGCAGAGTCTGTTCAATTTCCTGGTCAGACAGCTTGCTCTTATCTGCAAATGCGTCCTGAACGCCCGCGATCAGCTGAGCTTTATCCAGTTTGATGCCCAGTTTCTCTTGTTCTTTCAGAGAGTTTTCCATGTAGCGACCCAGAGATGCGCCCAGTGCGTAGGCGGATTTCTGGTCGTCATTTTTGAACGCCGCTTTGCTGTCAGCAGTGGCAGCAGGCTTCGCAGCAGTATCAGCAGCGAATGACAGCGGCGCGTTCAGCGCAACAGCCATCGTCGTCGCCAGCAGCGTTACTTTAAACAGTGATTTCATCCATATCTCCAGGGCCTGGGGACTCTCACCCCAGCGTTAAACGTAAATGAGTTACGTACTATAAAACGTTGCGGAAGAAATCTACAGACAGACACTTCCAATTCTCGCCACTTTTCAGACTATTTTTGTTTAAATAAGTTTCCTGCCAAGGGGATGCGGACTGTACTTAAGGATAAACTCAGTTAAACTGCGCCGCCGCAGGGCCATTATGGCGAATCTGAAATAAACGAGGTGAATGATGAAGGATACAGCAATAGAAGCGAGAATGGCTGAGCTGGAAAGCCGCCTGGCTTTTCAGGACATCACCATCGAAGAGCTAAACCAGACCGTGACCGCACATGAGCTCGAAATGGCAAAACTGCGGGATCATATGCGCCTGCTGACGGAAAAGCTGAAGGCTACACAGCCGTCAAACATTGCCTCTCAGTCAGAAGAGACGCCACCTCCTCATTATTGAGGCGTAAAAAAAGCGGGATTATCCCGCTTTTTTTGTGCCCGGTGGCGCGAAGCTTACCGGGCCAACATACTAAATACCCTATGGATTTCGAGTCGCAGGAAGGCGGCAAGCTTGAAAATCCCCGGGAGCATAGATAACTATGTGACCGGGGTTTGAAAGCGCAGCCAACGCACATGCGGCTTGAAAGACGACGGGTATTAGTGGCAACCGCAGCCGCCGTTACCGCAACCACCTTTACCGTGGTCATGACCATGGTCGTGATCGTGGCCGTGACCACCGCAGCAGCCGTCGTGGCCGTGATCGTGGTCATGGTCGTGACCATGCGCACCGTGAACGTGGCCATGAGCCAGTTCTTCTTCGGTCGCTTCACGGATCGCAACAACTTCTACGTTGAACTTCAGGTTCTGGCCAGCCAGCATGTGGTTACCGTCAACCACGACGTGGTCATCTTCCACTTCGGTGATTTCAACAGGAACCGGGCCCTGGTCAGTTTCAGCCAGGAAGCGCATGCCAACCTGCAGTTCGTCAACGCCCATGAACACGTCTTTAGGAACGCGCTGAACCAGGTTGTCGTCATACTGACCGTAAGCGTCGTTCGCGCCTACAGCAACGTCAAATTTGTCGCCAACTTCATGACCTTCCAGCGCGTTTTCCAGGCCGGAAATCAGGGAACCGTGACCATGCAGGTAGTCAAGCGGCGCACTCACCGGAGACTCATCAACCAACACACCGTCTTCTGTACGTACCTGATAGGCCAGGCTGACCACCAGGTCTTTTGCTACTTTCATGATATCTCCTGAGCGTGGGAAAATTGCTGGCGCAGATTGTAGCGGAAATCTGCACCCGTGTACCCTTTAGCTTAAAAAAACTCAGGGCATATCGCTAGTCCGGATGAAAAATCCCGATAACTTGCTCTTCTTTGCGAACGTGATCGCGGGCCTCTTTATCGGCCTCACGCATCTGGTGACCGCACTTAACACACTCAACAACATCAACATTATTTTCCCGCCACATCGCCAGGGTATCTTGCGCCTGACAGGTCGGGCATTTTGCACCCGCGATAAAGCGTTTACGTACAGCCATCTTTCGTTACCCTTTATTCAAATTCATCCCAGCCATCAAGCTGGCGTCGTTCCTGTTGCATCTCTCGCTGGAAGATCTCCTCCAGCTCGCGACGCGCTTCCCGCACGCGGGAGATCTGCGCCGTATCGGTATGTACCGGCATCAGCTCGCGCAGCATCCGCATATCCAGCCGGCGGAAGTGCATCTGGGCGCGCTGCGCCTGATGCGGATGCATGCCGAGCGAGATCAGCGCCTTACGGCCCAGCTCCAGCGCACTGGAGAACGTCTCACGGGAGAAGTGTTTCACACCCGCCTGCAACAATTCGTGAGCTTCAACACGTCCCCGCGCACGCGCCAGAATATGCAGATGCGGGAAATGCTGCTGGCACAGATCCACCAGCTTCATCGTGTCTTCCGGATCGTTACAGGTAATCACGATGGACTCTGCCGCTTCCGCCCCCGCCGAGCGCAGCAACTCGAGCTGGGTCGCATCGCCGTAGTAAACCTTGTAGCCATATTTACGCATCAGGTTGACCGCGCTGATATCCCGCTCCAGTACCGTAATGCGCATTTTGTTCGCCATCAGCAGGCGTCCAATCACCTGTCCAAAACGGCCAAAGCCCACCACAATCACCTGCGGCTTATCGTCTTCCACCCACGGCGCTTCGTCTTCATCGTCATTTGGGTTCAGGCGGCGCGACAGCAGTTTATCCACCAGCTTCATCAGCAGCGGCGTGGTCATCATAGACAGCGTGACCGTCACCAGCAAAAGCGCCATCTGATCGTCTTTAAACAGCTTCTGGGAGGATGCGGTCGAGAACAGCACAAACGCGAACTCGCCTCCCTGGCTTAACACGCTGGCAAACTGCATGCGTTCCGAACTGCGCAGCCCGTAGATACGCGCCATGACGTACAGTACCAGCATCTTCACCGCCACCAGGATAGCGACGCTCACGACCACCCACAGCAGATGGGTATAGAGCACACCGAGGTTGAGCGCCATCCCCACAGAAATAAAGAACAGGCCTAACAGCAGCCCTTTGAAGGGATCGATGGCAATTTCCAGCTCGTGCCGATACTCGCTCTCCGCCAGCAGCACCCCGGCGATAAAGGTCCCGAGCGCCATCGACAGCCCCAGCGCGTCCATAAACAACGCCGATCCCAGCACCAGCAGCAGCGTCGCGGCGGTAAACACCTCGCGAACGCCCGACGCGGCAATAAAGCGGAACACGGGACGTAACAGGAAACGACCGCCAATCAGCATGCCCGCGAAGGCCAGCACCTTCATGGCGATTTTAGCCCAGTCGAAGTGATCGTCCCCGGACCCCGCCAGCAGCGGCACCAGCGCCAGCGCCGGGATCACCGCCAAATCCTGGAACAGCAGCACCGAAAAGCCCAGCTGACCGGCTTCGTTGCGATTCATCCCTTTGTCGCGCATCAGCTGCAGCGCCATCGCCGTCGACGACATCGCAAGGCCTATCCCGCCAATCACCGCCGCCTGCCATGAAAAGTGGGTCAGCATTAGCAGCCCGCCCAGGATCGCGGCGCTGAATAACACCTGCGCGGCGCCCACACCAAAGATAGAGCGTCGGAGCTGCCACAATTTCGAAGGATTCAGCTCCAGGCCGATGATGAACATCAGGAACACCACGCCCAGCTCGGAGAAATGGAGGATCTCATCGACATCGCTGATGAATCCCAGCCCCCAGGGACCAATCGCGATCCCCGCCAGCAGATAACCCAGCACCGCACCGATACCAATACGGGCTGCAAGCGGCACGGCGACGACGGCCGCAAATAAAAACAGCACCCCGGCGAGGAGTAAATTCGATCCTTCCATTAACGACCTCCTGCCGGAATAGGTGACGCCAGCCATTCACCGTAGGCTCTGGCGTGGCTTGCCAGCTCTTTCGGATCCTGACGCCGCGCCCAGTAGACAATAATCGGGCTCATCCAGTGCATACGGCACATCGCCGCCGTCAGCTCGAATGGCCTGAGGATATCGCTCATCGGATAGCGGTTCAGCCCGTCGTGACGGTAAGCGCTTTCGGGTTCACCGGTCGTAATCACGCTACGCCAGTACTTTCCCGCCAGCTGGTTGCCCCCCACCCCGCTGGAGAAGCCCCGGCTCAGCACGCGGTCCAGCCACTCTTTCAGCAGCGCCGGACAGCTATAGGTATAAAGCGGATGCTGGAACACAATCACGTCATGCTGACGCAGCAGCTCCTGCTCGTAAGGGATATCAATAAAGAAATCAGGATAGTGCGCGTAGAGATCGTGCACCGTTACGTTACTAAGCTGTGTGGCCGGCTTAAGCAGCACCCGGTTTGCCACCGAGTCCTGAGATTCCGGATGGGCATACAGCAGCAGCACTTTTGCTGTCTGAGACATCATTCCCCTCCCGGTCTTGTTTCTGTTTTTGTGTATCGTCGCTGTTTTGGGCTACCATGGCGGCCCGGTGCGGAAAATGGCCCACACCTTACATTATCATAATGACAAATTAACATAGTCGGAACATACGGCGCTTCTATGATTGTTTTCTCCTCGTTACAAATTCGTCGCGGCGTGCGCGTCCTGCTGGATAACGCCACTGCTACCATCAATCCGGGCCAAAAAGTGGGTCTGGTCGGCAAAAACGGCTGCGGTAAATCCACCCTGCTGGCGCTGCTGAAAAACGAGATTAGCGCGGATGGCGGTAACTTTACCTTCCCGGGAAACTGGCAGCTCGCCTGGGTAAACCAGGAGACGCCGGCGCTGAGTGAACCGGCGCTCGACTATGTTATCGACGGCGACCGTGAATACCGCAAGCTCGAAGCGGAACTTCATTCTGCTAACGAGCGCAACGACGGTCACGCCATCGCCACCGTTCACGGCAAGCTGGACGCCATCGACGCGTGGACCATTCGCTCCCGCGCCTCCAGCCTGCTGCACGGCCTGGGCTTCAGCAACGAACAGCTGGAACGTCCGGTCAGCGACTTCTCCGGCGGCTGGCGTATGCGCCTCAACCTGGCGCAGGCGCTGATCTGCCGCTCTGACCTGCTGTTGCTCGACGAACCGACCAACCACCTCGATCTCGATGCGGTTATTTGGCTGGAGAAGTGGCTCAAGAGCTATCAGGGCACTCTGATTCTGATCTCCCACGACCGCGACTTCCTTGACCCGGTGGTGGATAAAATTATTCATATCGAACAGCAAACGATGTTCGAGTACACCGGCAACTACAGCTCCTTCGAGCGCCAGCGCGCGACGCGTCTCGCCCAGCAGCAGTCCATGTACGAAAGCCAGCAGCAGCGCGTGGCGCATCTGCAGAGCTTCGTGGATCGCTTTAAGGCCAAAGCCTCAAAAGCCAAGCAGGCCCAGAGCCGCATCAAGATGCTGGAACGCATGGAGATGATCGCCCCGGCGCACGTGGATAACCCGTTCCACTTCAGCTTCCGCGAGCCGGAAAGCCTGCCTAACCCGCTGCTGAAAATGGAAAAAGTCAGCGCTGGCTATGCCGACCGCATTATTCTCGACTCCATCAAGCTCAACCTGGTGCCGGGTTCCCGCATTGGCCTGCTGGGGCGTAACGGCGCCGGTAAATCGACGCTGATCAAACTGCTGGCGGGCGAGCTTAACCCGGTCAGCGGCGAAATCGGCCTGGCGAAGGGCATCAAGCTGGGTTACTTCGCCCAGCATCAGCTGGAATTTTTACGCGCGGATGAATCGCCGATTCAGCACCTCGCGCGTCTTGCGCCGCAGGAGATGGAGCAGAAGCTGCGCGACTATCTCGGCGGCTTCGGCTTCCAGGGCGATAAGGTGACTGAAAACACCGAGCGCTTCTCCGGCGGCGAAAAGGCCCGTCTGGTGCTGGCGCTGATCGTCTGGCAGCGCCCGAACCTGCTGCTGCTCGATGAACCGACCAACCACCTGGATCTCGACATGCGTCAGGCGCTGACCGAAGCGCTGATTGAGTTCGAAGGCGCGCTGGTGGTGGTTTCGCACGACCGTCACCTGATCCGCTCCACCACGGACGATCTCTATTTAGTGCACGGCGGCAAAGTCGAACCGTTCGACGGCGATCTGGAAGACTATCAGCAGTGGCTGACGGACGTGCAGAAGCAGGAAAACCAGCCGGAAGAGTCAGCGAAAGACAACGCCAACAGCGCGCAGGCGCGTAAAGACCAGAAGCGCCGTGAAGCGGAGCTCCGCACCCAGACGCAGCCCCTGCGTAAAGAGATTACCCGTCTCGAAAAAGAGATGGAAAAACTCAACGCCACGCTGGCTATCGTTGAAGAGAAGCTCGGCGATAGCGGCCTGTATGACCAGAGCCGCAAGGCTGAGCTGACCGACTGCCTGCAAACCCAGGCGAAGACCAAATCCAGTCTCGAAGAGTGCGAGATGGCGTGGCTCGACGCGCAGGAACAGCTGGAAGCGATGCTGCAGGCTGACTGACTTATTTACCCCGTTTGAAGAGCAGAATCCGTACCGGGTTCGGAAATCCAGCTTAAACGGGGTACAATTCGGAAAGTATCGTAAATTTCCGACAAGAATCAGCATCGCGCTTATGACCCAAATCATTCCATCAGACTTCGACATTGCGGCCGAAGACAGCACTGAGTTCGTGCCTATGCGCGGCGTGGCCAATCCCCATTTGCAGACCATGCTGCCGCGACTGATCCGCCGCAAGGTTCAGTTCACCCCGCACTGGCAACGGCTTGACCTGCCAGACGGTGATTTTCTGGATCTCGCCTGGAGCGAAGCGCCTGAACAGGCTCGCCATAAGGCGCGTCTGGTGGTTTTCCACGGTCTGGAAGGCAGCCTGCACAGCCCGTATGCGCATGGGCTAATTGAGGCGGCAAAAGCGCGCGGCTGGCTCGGCGTGGTGATGCATTTTCGCGGCTGCAGCGGTGAACCGAATCGTCAGAAACGCATTTATCACTCGGGTGAAACCGAAGACGGGACGTGGTTTTTACACTGGCTGCGGGAAAATTATGGCACCGTGCCAACGGCCGCCGTGGGCTACTCGCTGGGCGGCAATATGCTGGCCTGTCTGCTGGCCAAAGAGGGCGAAAGCGTACCGCTGGATGCCGCCGTCATTGTCTCCGCGCCGTTTATGCTCGAGCAGTGCAGCTACCACATGGATAAAGGCTTTTCCCGCGTCTACCAGCGCTACCTGCTCAACCTTCTGAAGGCCAACGCGGCGCGTAAGCTGAAGGCCTACCCGGATACCCTGCCGGTAAGCCTGCGCCAGCTGAAAAAGGTGCGTCGGATCCGCGAGTTCGACGACCTGATCACCGCGAAAATCCACGGCTTCGCCGATGCGATTGACTATTATCGTCAGTGCAGCGCCATGCCGCTGCTCAGCAAGATCACGCAGCCGACGCTGATTATTCATGCCAAAGATGACCCGTTTATGGATCATCACTCGATCCCCGCTCAGGAATTCCTGCCCGACAACGTTCACTATCAGTTGACCGAGCATGGCGGCCACGTCGGGTTTATCGGCGGCACGCTGCGCCGCCCGAAAATGTGGCTTGAGGCGCGAATTCCTGACTGGCTGACCCCTTATCTGGACGGTGCAAAATGATTATTCCCTGGCAGGATCTGGCTCCCGAAACGCTCGATAATCTGATTGAAAGCTTTGTATTACGCGAAGGCACCGATTATGGTGAACAGGAACGCTCGCTTGAGCAAAAGGTCAACGATGTTAAGCGCCAGCTGAAAAGCGGCGACGTGGTGCTGGTGTGGTCAGAACTGCATGAGACGGTCAATATCATGCCCCGCAACGCGTTTCACGGCTGATCTTCCACCCTTTTCAGTCAGGGAGTTGCTATGTCTGCCAGACATCCGGTTATTGCCGTTACGGGGTCGAGTGGTGCGGGAACCACCACCACCAGCCTCGCATTTCGCAAGATTTTCGCCCAGCTGAATCTCCGTGCGGCGGAGGTCGAAGGCGACAGCTTTCACCGCTACACGCGTCCGGAGATGGACATGGCCATTCGTAAGGCGCGCGATTCGGGTAAACACATCAGCTACTTCGGCCCGGAGGCCAATGACTTCGGCCTGCTGGAACAAACCTTTATAGAGTACGGTAAGAGCGGCAAAGGGCAGTCCCGCAAGTATCTGCACACCTATGATGAAGCCGTACCCTGGAATCAGGTGCCGGGAACCTTTACCCCGTGGCAGCCGCTGCCGGAACCCACCGACGTCCTGTTTTACGAAGGATTGCACGGCGGCGTGGTCACGCCTCAACACGACGTGGCGCGCCACGTGGATCTGCTGGTCGGCGTGGTCCCTATCGTTAACCTGGAGTGGATCCAGAAGCTGACGCGCGACATGAGCGAGCGCGGCCATTCGCGAGAGGCGGTGATGGACTCCGTGGTGCGCTCCATGGAGGATTACATTAACTTCCTGACGCCGCAGTTCTCCCGCACCCATATCAACTTCCAGCGCGTGCCGACGGTGGATACATCGAACCCGTTTGCCGCTAAAAGCATCCCGTCGCTGGATGAGAGCTTTGTGGTGATCCATTTCCGCAATCTCGAAGGCATTGATTACCCCTGGCTGCTGGCAATGCTGCAGGGCTCGTTTATTTCGCACATGAATACGTTAGTCGTGCCGGGCGGGAAAATGGGGCTGGCGATGGAGCTCATCATGACGCCGCTGGTGGAGCGACTGATGGAAGGGAAGCAGATCGCGTGAGCATGTTCCCTCTCCCTGTGGGAGAGGGTTAGGGTGAGGGCATCAACACGCACGATGCCCCATCAATCACGCCTCGATCACTTCATACGAATGCGTGATTTTTACCGCTTTCTCCAGCATTAACGCCACCGAGCAGTACTTCTCCGCAGACAGGTCCACCGCACGCGAGACCGCCGCGTCTTTCAGCTCTTTACCGGTGACCACAAAGTGCAGGTTAATATGGGTGAACAGGCGTGGCGCCTCTTCGCGACGCTCTGACGTGAGTTTAACCTCACAATCCGTCACGTCATGACGTCCTTTTTGCAGAATCGACACCACGTCAATTGCGCTGCATCCGCCTGCCGCCATCAGCACCATTTCCATTGGGCTGGGTGCTTTATCGCCGGAGTTACCGTCCATCAAAATCTGGTGTCCTGACGCGGACTCGCCCAGGAACGTTAAACCTTCAACCCATTTCACGCGCGCTTGCATATTCATTAACTCCAACGTTGCATTTTTGGTGACAGATTACGTGTGCGTTACATTTATCGCAATGGAAGGCGACCTGCATCATGCTGAAGCGAGACACCAGGAGACACGCGGCGAAAGCTATGCTAAAACACTCAGGATGCTACAGTAATACATTGACGTTACACGTGTATGCAGAGGACATCAAACTTTACTGGCTGCGAAACGTTACGGTAGCCGACTTCCCAGGGTATGGGTAAGAATTCGATTGCAACCCCAGAGTCCGGATGCATCTGATGACTCTGGTGACAGCTTATAACAGAGGATAACAGCGCATGGTGCTTGGCAAACCGCAAACAGACCCGACTCTCGAATGGTTCTTGTCTCATTGCCACATTCATAAGTACCCATCGAAGAGCACGCTGATTCACCAGGGTGAAAAAGCGGAAACGTTGTATTACATCGTTAAAGGCTCGGTGGCAGTGCTGATCAAAGATGAAGAAGGGAAAGAGATGATCCTTTCTTATCTGAACCAGGGCGATTTCATCGGTGAACTGGGCCTGTTTGAAGAGGGCCAGGAACGTAGCGCCTGGGTTCGAGCAAAGACAGCATGTGAAGTGGCTGAAATTTCTTACAAGAAGTTCCGTCAGCTGATTCAGGTTAACCCTGACATCCTGATGCGTCTTTCTTCCCAGATGGCGCGCCGTCTGCAGGTCACGTCAGAGAAAGTGGGTAACCTCGCCTTCCTGGACGTTACCGGCCGTATCGCACAAACCCTGTTGAACCTGGCGAAACAGCCAGACGCCATGACCCACCCGGACGGCATGCAAATTAAAATTACCCGTCAGGAAATTGGTCAGATCGTCGGTTGCTCCCGTGAAACAGTAGGCCGTATCCTGAAAATGCTGGAAGATCAAAACCTGATCTCCGCCCACGGTAAAACCATCGTGGTCTACGGAACGCGTTAATTCCGCTTAAACGGCGTGCCATCGCAAGGTGTCACGCCGTTTTTGTCTCTACTCCCCATGTGGCGCAGGCTGATCTATCACCCGGAAGTTAACTACGCACTGCGGCAAACGCTGGTGTTGTGTCTTCCTGTGGCCATAGGCCTGATCCTCGGACATCTTCAGCAAGGCCTGCTGTTTTCCCTCGTACCCGCCTGCTGCAACATTGCCGGTCTGGACACGCCGCATAAGCGCTTTTTCAAACGCCTGATCGTTGGTGGCTGCCTGTTTGCTGGCTGTAGCCTCGCCGTACAACTCCTGCTTGCCCGGGATATCCCGCTGCCGCTGATCCTGAGCGTACTGGCGATGACCCTTGGCGTCACGGCGGAAATCAGTTCGCTGCACGCCCGCCTGCTTCCCGCCTCGCTGATTGCGGCCATTTTCACGCTCAGCCTCGCCGGGAACATGCCGGTGTGGGAGCCGCTGCTGATCTACGCCCTGGGGACATTATGGTACGGGCTGTTTAACTGGTTTTGGTTCTGGCTGTGGCGGGAGCAGCCGCTGCGTGAATCCCTGAGCCTGCTCTATGTGCAGCTTGCGGATTACTGCGAAGCCAAATACACCCTGCTCACCCAGCATACCGATCCGGAAAAATCCTTGCCGCCGCTGCTGACGCGCCAGCAGAAGGTGGTGGATCTCATAAGCCAGTGCTATCAGCAGCTGCATATGCTCGCCGCCAACAAGAACCACGAATACAAACGGCTGCTGCGCACCTTCCAGGTCGGGCTGGATCTACAGGAGCATATCTCCGTAAGCCTTCACCACCCGCAGGAGGTGCAAAAGCTGGTCGAGCGCAGCCACGCCGAAGCGGTGATCCGCTGGAACGCGCAGACCGTCTCGGCACGTCTGCGCGTGCTGGCCGATGATATTCTCTACCACCGCTACCCGACGCGCTTTAACATGGACAAGCAGCTGGGCGCGCTGGAGAAAATCGCCCGCCAGCATCCCGATAACCCGGTCGGCCAGTTTGCCGCCTGGCACTTCAGCCGCATCGCCCGCGTGTTACGCACGCAGCGCCCGCTTTATCCCCGCGACCTGATGGCGGATAAGCAAAAACGGCTTCCGCTATTGCCCGCGCTCAAAAGCTATCTTTCTCTTAAATCGTCCGCCCTGCGCAACGCCGCAAGGATCAGCGTGATGCTCAGTACCGCCAGCCTGATGGGCATGGCGCTGCACCTGCCGAAACCCTACTGGATCTTAATGACCGTGCTGTTTGTCACCCAGAACGGCTACGGCGCCACGCGGGTGCGAATTCTGCATCGGGCCGGCGGAACGATGGCCGGGCTGATCATTGCGGGCGTGACGCTGCACTTCCACGTGCCGGAAGGCTATACCCTGGCAGGGATGCTGGCGATTACGCTGGTGAGCTACCTGATTATCCGCAAAAACTACGGCTGGGCGATGGTGGGCTTTACGGTGACGGCGGTATATACGCTGCAGTTGCTCACGCTCAATGGCGAACAGTTTATTGTCGCCAGGCTGATTGATACCCTGATCGGCTGCCTGATTGCCTTTGGCGGCATGGTCTGGCTGTGGCCGCAGTGGCAGAGCGGGCTGCTGAGGCAGAACGCCCACGACGCGCTGGAAGCCGACCAGCAGGCTATTCGCCTGATCCTGAGCGACGATCCGCAGCCCTCCCCGCTGGCCTATCAGCGGATGAAGGTCAACCAGGCGCACAACGCCCTGTTTAACTCGCTCAACCAGGCGATGCAGGAGCCGGGCTTTAACTCGCACTATCTGGCAGACATGAAGCTCTGGGTGACGCACAGCCAGTTTATCGTCGAGCATATTAACGCCATGACCACGCTGGCGCGCGAGCACACGATGCTGACGCCGGATCTGGCGCAGCGCTATTTGCAGTCGTGTGAAATTGCGTTGCAGAGGTGTCAGCAGCGTCTGGAGTATGACGCGCCGGGCGAGTCGGGCGACTCAAACATTCTGGAAGCGCCGGAGACGTTAACCCACGGGCCAATGAGCACGCTGGAGCAGCATTTGCAGCGCGTTCTGGGGCATCTGAACACCATGCACACCATTTCGTCGGTGGCATGGCGTCAGCGTCCGCATCACGGCATTTGGTTAACGCGCCGGCTAAAGCGAACCGAGTATTAGCCTTTTACGATCTTCTCGACCGCCGCGGCAAAGCGGGTTAAACCGTCTTCGATGTCTTTGTCTTCTACCACCAGCGACGGCGCAAAGCGCATCACGTCCGGCCCGGCATTAAGCACCATCACCCCTTCGTGTGCGGCGGCGTGCAGGAAGTCGCGCGCGCGGCCTTTGTACTGCGGCTTCAGTTCGGCGCCAATCAACAGCCCCATCCCGCGAATTTCGCTGAATACATCGTACTGTTCATCAATCTTTTGCAGGTGTTTTACGAACAGCTCGCGCTTCGCGCTCACGGCGTTCAACACCTCCGGCGTGTTGATAATGTCGAATGCGGCACCCGCCACGGCACTCGCCAGCGGGTTACCGCCGTAGGTGGAACCGTGAGAACCGACGTGGAACGCGGAGGCGATCTCCTGCGTCGTCAGTACCGCACTCACCGGGAAACCGCCGCCGAGCGCTTTGGCGCTGGTCAGGATGTCCGGCGTCACGCCGTAGTGCATATAAGCGAACAGATCGCCGGTACGCCCCATCCCGCACTGCACTTCATCAAAGACCAGCAGCGCCTGATGCTCGTCGCACAGCGCGCGCAGCCCTTTCAGGAATTCCGGAGTTGCCGCCGTCACGCCGCCTTCCCCCTGGATCGGCTCGACAACAACGGCGCAGGTATGGTCGTCCATGACCGCTTTCACCGCGTGCAGATCGTTAAACGGCACGTGGACAATGTCGGCCGGTTTCGGGCCAAACCCGTCGGAATACTTCGGCTGGCCGCCAACGGAGACGGTAAAGAAGGAGCGTCCGTGGAAGGCATTGTGGAAGGCGATGATTTTGGTTTTGTACGGGCTGTGGCGCGTTGTCGCGTAGTAGCGTGCCAGCTTAAACGCAGTTTCGTTGGCTTCAGTGCCGGAGTTCATAAACAGCACGCGCTCGGCAAAGGTCGCATCGATGATCTTGCGGCCCAGGCGCAGCGCCGGTTCGTTGGTGAACACGTTGCTGGTATGCCACAGGGTTTCGCCCTGGGTTTTCAGCGCCTCAACCAGCGCGGGATGGCAATGACCCAGCGCCGTGACCGCAATACCGCCCGCGAAATCCACATACTCTTTACCCTGCTGATCCCAGACGCGGCTGCCTTTCCCCTTCACCGGGATAAACTCAGCCGGTGCATAAATCGGCAGGATCACTTCATCAAATGTCGCGCGGGTAATTGCTGGTTGTTCAGTTGCCATGTCATGACCATCCATTTTTATGTCACAGTGATTGTGAAAATATAATCACAAAATATGCATAAAAAATCACAGCAAGGCAACAGATATTCAGCGATTGAGGAAATTTGCCAGCAGCGCGTGCCCCTGCTCGCTGAGGATGCTTTCCGGGTGGAACTGCACGCCTTCGAGGTCCCATTCGCGGTGGCGAATCCCCATGATCTCCTGCGTATCGCTCCAGGCGGTCACCTCAAAGCAGTCGGGCAGGGTCGACGGGTCAATCACCAGGGAATGGTAGCGCGTCACGGTTAACGGGTTATTGAGCCCCGTGAATACCCCGGTGCCGGCGTGGGTGACCGGAGAGGTTTTACCGTGCATCACTTTCGCGGCGCGCACGATGGTGGCACCAAACGCCTGAGCAATCGCCTGATGGCCCAGACAAACGCCCAGGATCGGCAGCTTGCCGGCATAGTGCTGGATAACATCCAAAGAAATACCCGATTCTGACGGCGTACACGGCCCCGGAGAAATCACGATTTTCTGCGGAGCCAGCGTCCCGATATCGGCCAGTCCGATCTCGTCGTTGCGGCGGACAACCACCTCTGCACCCAGTTCACAAAAATACTGGTAAAGGTTCCAGGTGAAGGAATCGTAGTTATCAATCAGCAGAATCATGGCGGCTCCCGAAAAAAATGCCGCCCTATTCTACTCAGATTCCCGCGCTTCGCTCACTACTTTGGCAAAGATAGCGTTGAGCGCGGTTAAATCCCCCGTTGCGCCGCTTCGGTTAGCCGCCACCCACTGGTCGGGATCGATATCGCGCCAGTCCAATGCGTAGCCCGCGTGGAGCGCCAGCTGCTCGAAGAAAACGCGCTGGGCAATACCGTTGCCGCGCATAAACGGATGCAGCATGTTGATTTCGCAGTAATAGTGGCTAACCCGGTCAACAAACGCCGCTTTCTCAAGACCCACGAGATACTTTTCGCTTTCCAGCGCCGCCATCAGCTCGTTGCCCATCTTCTCGATGTATTCGAAATGGCAGAAAGGAATATCCCCTTTAAAAATATCGTCGGTACGGAGCTCGCCCGCCCGCTTCATCTCGCTGCGGTACAAATGACGATGAATGAGGCACAGATGGGGCAACCCGGGCGCGGAAGGCCCAAGCTCCAGCGTCTCAATATGGGGCTCTGAGGGACCATTACCTTTTTCAAGGAGACAACTGGCCTGTAAATTGACGTTACGCTGCTGTTCCCAGAGACGGGATTTTTGCTTGTCGGTGAGCTTTTTCACTTAACGCCTCCCTGAATAGTCCGTTTGCCACAAGTATAAGCAGCAAAACGCGCTTTCGCAGGGAGGGTCATATAACGCGGGCAGAAGAAGCCCGCGCTCAGAAGAATTACGGCAGAACTTTTGCGGAGAGGATAACCACCGGTTTTGTCGGCACATTCTGGTACGGACCGACGTCGTGAGTAGGCACCTGAGAAATCTTATCGGCCACGTCCATGCCTTTCACAATCTTACCGAAAACGGCATAGCCAAAGTCGCGCTGACCGTGGTCGAGGAAGGCGTTATCCGCCACGTTCAGGAAGAACTGGCTGGTCGCGCTGTCTTTGTCTGCGGTACGCGCCATGGAGATGGTGCCGCGCTTGTTCAGCAGGCCGTTGTCCGCTTCGTTTTTGATTGGCGGGTTAGGCTGCTTCTGCTGCATCTGCTCGTTGAAGCCGCCGCCCTGCACCATGAAGCCTGGGATCACGCGGTGGAAAGTGGTGTTGTTATAGAAACCACTGTTCACATAGTCGAGGAAGTTTTTTACGGAAACAGGGGCTTTCTGGCTATTCAGTTCCAGCTCAATATTCCCGGCAGAGGTGGTCAGCAGAACGTGAGGGTCCCCTTTGGCTGCCAGCGCAGCAGGGGAAACGGCAGAAAGAGCAAACACAGCTGCGACAGCCGCCAGTGTTGATTTGAGCATGAGAATTCCTTAACAAAGCGCAGTATAAAAAGCGAATGGCTTGATTCTAAAGAGCAGTATGAACGGAGACCAGCCTTTTACCTAATTTTACGAAATTGAAACAATTATTACCGCGCAAACGATTGGTTACGCCGTCAATTAATGTGATTTAGATCACACCAAAACCTGCAATGACGTAATCATTGCCCTTAAAAGATAGGAATAGATCACTTTAGCGACTAAAATCTGCCCGCTCTCAGCGCCCCCGGGCGTTTTTCTTTTTCTGAACAGGCCAGACATGACTAACAGCAATCGCATCAAGCTCACATGGATCAGCTTCTTCTCCTACGCCCTGACCGGCGCGTTGGTGATCGTCACCGGGATGGTGATGGGGAATATCGCAGACTACTTCCAGCTGCCCGTTTCCAGCATGAGTAACACCTTTACCTTCCTCAACGCGGGGATCCTGATCTCTATCTTCCTGAATGCCTGGCTGATGGAAATCGTCCCGCTGAAAACCCAGCTGCGCTTTGGCTTTGTGCTGATGGTTGCCGCCGTGGCGGGCCTGATGCTGAGCCACAGCATCGCCCTGTTCTCCGCAGCTATGTTCGTGCTGGGTCTGGTCAGCGGGATCACCATGTCGATCGGTACGTTCCTCATTACCCACATGTATGAAGGCCGCCAGCGCGGCGCGCGTCTGCTGTTTACCGACTCCTTCTTCAGCATGGCCGGAATGATTTTCCCGATGGTCGCGGCGGTTCTGCTGGCGCGCAGCATTGAGTGGTACTGGGTTTATGCCTGCATCGGCCTGGTCTACGTGGCGATCTTTATTCTGACCTTCGGCTGCGAGTTCCCGGTGCTGGGCAAGAAAGCGCAAACCACCGCCGAGCCGGTTGCGAAAGAAAAGTGGGGCATCGGCGTGCTGTTCCTCTCCATCGCCGCGCTGTGCTACATCCTGGGCCAGCTGGGCTTTATCTCCTGGGTACCGGAGTACGCGAAAGGTCTGGGCATGAGCCTGAACGATGCGGGTAAACTGGTGAGCGATTTCTGGATGTCTTACATGTTCGGCATGTGGGCGTTTAGCTTCATCCTGCGCTTCTTCGACCTGCAGCGCATTCTGACCGTGCTGGCGGGGCTGGCGACCGTGCTGATGTACCTGTTCATCAACGGTTCACCGGAGCACATGCCGTGGTTCATTCTGACCCTGGGCTTCTTCTCCAGCGCCATTTATACCTCTATCATCACCCTGGGCTCCCTGCAGACCAAAGTGGCCTCGCCGAAGCTGGTTAACTTCGTCCTGACCTGCGGCACCATCGGCACCATGCTGACCTTCGTGGTCACCGGCCCGATCGTCGCCCACAGCGGCCCGCTGGCGGCGCTGCACACCGCGAACGGTCTGTATGCCGTGGTGTTCATCATGTGCTTCGTTCTGGGCTTCGTGACCCGCCACCGCCAGCACAACGCGGCGGCAGCGTCTCACTAACCCCTACGCCCCTTTGCGCTCGGCAGAGGGGCTGTTTCTGGCAAAACTTACCTCTTCTCCTCCGATATCCATCTGGATCCACGTCTGCGCCAGCTGCGTCGTGGCGATCACCCGTCCCTGACGAATCGACCAGCGCACCGGCACCTGACAGCGCACCGCTTCAAACCCGCTCTCGGCAGGCAGAATAATCAGGTTCGCCGGGTTCCCCGTGGCAATACCGTAATCGCTCAGGCCGAAGGTACGGGCGCTGTTATGGGTGATGAGATTCAGGCCGCTGTCGATTTGCGGATAGCCCATCATCTGACAGACGTGCAGCCCCATGTGCAGCACCTGCAGCATGTTGCCGGTGCCGAGCGGGTACCACGGGTCGAAGACGTCGTCATGACCGAAGCAGACGTTAATGCCCGCTTCCTGCAGCTCTCTCACCCGGGTGATGCCGCGGCGCTTCGGATAGTCATCAAAGCGCCCCTGCAGATGAATATTGACCAGCGGGTTAGCGACGAAGTTAATCCCCGACATTTTCAGCAGACGGAAGAGCCGCGAGGTGTAAGCGCCGTTGTAGGAATGCATGGCGGTGGTGTGGCTGGCCGTCACGCGCGGGCCGATGCCTGCCTCATACGCCAGCGTTGCCACCGTCTCGACAAACCGCGACTGCTCGTCGTCGATTTCATCGCAGTGGATATCCAGCGGACGGTCATATTTCTTCGCCAGTTCAAAAGCGATATGCAGCGACTGTACGCCATACTCGCGGGTGAACTCGAAGTGCGGAATCGCCCCCACCACATCGGCCCCCAGCTTTAACGCCTCTTCCAGCAGCGCCGCGCCGTTCGGGTAAGAGAGAATACCTTCCTGCGGGAACGCGACGATTTGCAGCGTCACCCACGGGGCAACCTCCTGCTTCACCTCCAGCATCGCCTTCAGGGCGGTGAGCGTCGGGTCGGAGACATCCACATGGGTACGGACAAACTGGATACCGTTGGCAATTTGCCACTTCAGCGTTTTCCAGGCGCGCGCTTTGACATCCTCATGGCTAAGCAACGCCTTGCGCTCCGCCCAGCGCTCAATGCCTTCGAACAGCGTGCCGGACTGGTTCCAGTTCGGCTCACCCGCGGTCTGGGTCGTATCAAGATGGATATGCGGCTCAATGAACGGCGGGATCGCAAGCCCGCCGCGCGCGTTCAATACTTCATAACTTTCGGCGTGGGTGTCGTCCATCGGGGTGATGTCACCAAATCGCCCGTTCTCAATGGCGAGCTGCCACAGCCCTTCCCGACCCGGTAAACGAACATTCTGAACAAGCCATAACGGTGTTGTAGACATACCCTTCCCCTAAAAAACGCCGCTGATATTGAGGCGTATCGATTTTGGCAAAACCGCCCCTGATTTGTACACAAATTCAACGAGCACGAAAAGCCTGCGATTTCCGCCACTTATAAAAATCCTGACAAATCAGTTATATACCACCTAAGGAGTAGGCGAAGACGTATTTGATTTGCATCAATAAGCGCCCCTGCTGAATCGTTAAGGTAGGCAATAATAGAAAAGAAATCGAGGCAATAATGAGCAAAGTCAGACTCGCTATCATCGGTAACGGCATGGTCGGCCACCGCTTTATTGAGGATCTTCTCGATAAGGCCGATGCTGAGCAGTTCGATATTACCGTGTTCTGTGAAGAACCCCGCAAGGCGTACGACCGTGTGCACCTGTCTTCCTACTTCTCCCATCATACCGCCGAAGAGCTCTCTCTGGTGCGCGAAGGTTTCTACGAGAAGCATGGCGTAAAAGTGCTGGTGGGCGAACGCGCTATCACCATCAATCGTCAGGAAAAAGTGATCCACTCCAGCGCCGGGCGTACGGTTTTTTACGACAAGCTGATCATGGCGACGGGCTCCTATCCGTGGATCCCGCCGATCAAAGGCTCGGAAACTCAGGATTGCTTCGTCTACCGTACCATTGAAGACCTCAACGCCATCGAATCCTGCGCCCGTCGCAGCCGTCGCGGCGCGGTCGTCGGCGGCGGCCTGCTGGGTCTGGAAGCGGCAGGCGCGCTGAAAAACCTCGGCGTTGAAACCCACGTCATCGAATTTGCCCCGATGCTGATGGCCGAACAGCTCGACCACATGGGCGGTGACCAGCTGCGTCGTAAAATCGAAAGCATGGGCGTGAAGGTTCACACCAGCAAAAACACCAAAGAGATCGTTCAGGAAGGGACTGAAGCGCGCAAAACCATGCGCTTTGCCGATGGCAGCGAGCTGGAAGTGGACTTCATCGTCTTCTCCACCGGTATTCGTCCGCGCGACAAGCTGGCGACCCAGTGCGGTCTGGCCGTGGCGCAGCGCGGCGGGATCATGATCAACGACACCTGCCAGACCTCCGATCCGGATATCTACGCGATTGGCGAATGCGCCAGCTGGAACAACCGCGTATACGGTCTGGTGGCACCGGGCTACAAAATGGCGCAGGTCGCCGTGGACCATATCCTCGGCAGCGAAAACGCGTTTACCGGTGCAGACATGAGCGCCAAGCTGAAGCTGCTGGGCGTGGACGTGGGCGGTATTGGCGATGCGCACGGTCGTACCCCGAATTCCCGCAGCTATGTCTATCTCGACGAAAGCAAAGAAGTCTATAAACGTCTTATCGTCAGCCAGGACAACAAAACTCTGCTCGGCGCGGTGCTGGTGGGCGACACCAGCGACTTCGGCAACCTGCTCCAGCTGGTGCTGAACGCCATCGAACTGCCGGAAAACCCGGACGCGCTGATCCTCCCGGCGCACGCGTCCAGCGGCAAGCCGTCTATCGGCGTGGATAAACTGCCGGACAGCGCGCAAATTTGCTCATGCTTCGACGTCACCAAAGGCATGCTGATCTCCGCCATCAACAAAGGCTGCCACACCGTGGCGGCGCTGAAAGCGGAAACCAAAGCCGGTACCGGCTGCGGCGGCTGTATTCCGCTGGTCACTCAGGTGCTGAACGCCGAACTGGCGAAACAGGGCATCGAAGTGAACAACAACCTGTGCGAGCACTTCGCGTATTCTCGCCAGGAGCTGTATCACCTGATCCGCGTGGAAGGCATCAAGTCCTTCGACGAACTGCTGGCGAAACACGGTCAGGGCTACGGCTGCGAAGTGTGTAAACCGACCGTCGGCTCCCTGCTGGCCTCCTGCTGGAACGAGTACGTACTCAAGCCGGAACACACGCCGCTGCAGGACACCAACGACAACTTCCTGGCGAACATCCAGAAAGATGGCACCTACTCCGTTATTCCACGCTCAGCCGGTGGCGAAATCACGCCGGAAGGGCTGGTCGCCGTGGGCCGTATTGCGCGTGAATTTAACCTCTACACCAAAATTACCGGCTCCCAGCGTATCGGCCTGTTTGGCGCGCAGAAAGACGATCTGCCGGAAATCTGGCGTCAGCTCATTGAAGCCGGCTTCGAAACCGGTCACGCGTATGCCAAAGCGCTGCGCATGGCGAAAACCTGCGTGGGGAGCACCTGGTGCCGCTACGGCGTCGGCGACAGCGTGGGCTTCGGCGTGGAGCTGGAAAACCGCTACAAAGGCATCCGCACCCCGCACAAAATGAAGTTTGGCGTCTCCGGCTGTACCCGCGAATGTGCGGAAGCGCAGGGTAAAGACGTGGGGATCATCGCCACCGAGAAGGGCTGGAACCTGTACGTCTGCGGCAACGGCGGGATGAAGCCACGCCACGCGGACCTGCTGGCGGCGGATCTCGATCGCGACACGCTGATTCAGTATCTCGACCGCTTCATGATGTTCTATATCCGCACCGCCGATAAGCTGACCCGTACCGCCTCCTGGCTCGATAACCTGGAAGGCGGCATCGACTACCTGAAAGCGGTGATCATCGACGACAAGCTGGGCCTGAACGAACATCTGGAAGCCGAGATGGCGCGCCTGCGCGAGGCGGTGATCTGCGAATGGACTGAAACCGTCAACACCCCGGCGGCGCAGACGCGCTTCAAACACTTCATCAACAGCTCCCAGCGCGACCCGAACGTACAGGTAGTGCCGGAGCGTGAACAGCATCGTCCGGCGACACCGTATGAACGTATTCCGGTCACGCTGGTGGAGGAAAACGCATGAGCCAGTGGATAAACATTTGCGATATTAACGACATCATCCCGGCCACCGGCGTATGCGCGCTGCTGGGCAGCGAGCAGGTTGCGATTTTCCGCCCTCGCCACGATGAACAGGTTTTTGCCATCAGCAATATCGACCCGTTCTTCGAGGCCAGCGTGCTTTCCCGCGGACTGATTGCCGAGCATCAGGGCGAACTGTGGGTCGCCAGCCCGCTGAAAAAGCAGCGTTTCCGCTTAAGCGACGGTTACTGCATGGAAGATGAGAGTCATTCAGTGAAGCACTATGACGTTCGCGTGAAGGACGGCAAGGTGCAGCTGAAAGGCTGATCCCCCGCCTTTTCAATACGAAAAGCTTATGACCCCTTATGGGTAACGGCAGGAAAAACCGTATGTTTTGTACGATTCCTGCTGTTATCCTGACGTCAATTCTTACCCCCTCCATGAAAGCTGCGAGGTAACGTCGTGGATCACCTGCCGATTTTCTGTCAATTACGCAACCGCGACTGCCTGCTCGTGGGCGGCGGCGACGTGGCTGAACGCAAAGCGCGCCTGCTGCTAGAGGCTGGCGCCCGGCTCACCGTCAATGCCCTCACCTTCGCCCCACAGTTTGAGGTCTGGGCTCAGGAAGGGATGCTCACGCTGGAACAGGGTGAGTTTGATGAATCCCTGCTCGATACCTGCTGGCTGACGATTGCCGCAACGGACGACGATGAAGTGAACCAGCGCGTCAGCGACGCCTGCGAAGCGCGCCGAATCTTCTGCAACGTGGTGGATGCGCCGAAAGAGGCCAGCTTTATCATGCCCTCGATTATCGACCGCTCGCCGCTGATGATTGCGGTGTCGTCCGGCGGACGCTCGCCGGTTCTCGCCCGCCTGCTGCGGGAAAAGCTGGAGGCCGTGCTGCCGCAGCACCTTGGTCAGATAGCGCATTACGCCGGGCAGCTCCGCTCCCGCGTGAAGAAAACCTTCTCGACCGTTGGCGAGCGTCGTCGCTTCTGGGAAAAATTCTTTGTGAACGACAGGCTGGCGCAGTCGCTGGCGAATCAGGACACCAAAGCCGTAGAAGAGACGACCGAACAGCTGCTCAGCGAGCCGCTGGACCATCGCGGCGAAGTGGTGCTGGTGGGCGCAGGCCCCGGCGATGCGGGCTTGCTGACGCTGAAAGGGCTACAGCAGATCCAGCAGGCCGATACCGTAGTTTACGATCGCCTGGTCTCTGATGACATCATGAACCTGGTACGCCGCGATGCCGACCGCGTATTCGTTGGTAAACGGGCGGGCTATCACTGCGTGCCGCAGGAGGAGATTAACCAGATCCTCCTGCGCGAGGCGCAGAAAGGTAAGCGCGTGGTGCGCCTTAAGGGTGGCGATCCGTTTATCTTTGGTCGCGGCGGCGAGGAGCTGGAAACCCTGTGTGACGCGGGTATTCCGTTCTCCGTGGTGCCGGGCATTACGGCGGCATCCGGCTGCTCAGCTTACTCTGGCATTCCGCTGACCCACCGCGACTATGCCCAGAGCGTGCGTCTGGTGACGGGCCATCTGAAAACCGGCTGCGAGCTGGACTGGCATAACCTGGCCGCGGAAAAGCAAACGCTGGTCTTCTACATGGGGCTGAACCAGGCCGCGACGATTCAGGCGAAGCTGCTGGAGCACGGCATGGAGGCTGATATGCCGGTTGCGCTGGTGGAAAACGGTACGTCCATCAAGCAACGCGTGGTGAATGGCGTGCTGACGCAGCTCGGTGAACTGGCGCAGCAGGTCGAAAGCCCGGCGCTGATTGTGGTGGGTCGCGTGGTTGAGCTGCGCGATAAGCTGAACTGGTTCTCGAATCACTAACGCATATTCTTCCTTTGCGGAGTAGTCCTTATGCGGACTACTCCCCTCTTACCGCTGTCGATAACATACCGCCCCGAAGTGGAATTTCTCCCTTTATTCCCTTGAGTTACATCCAACTTTCGTTTTTAAGACAAGGAATGCGTATGTTCAAACTGGCAAAAGCCGCCGTTCTGGTTGGCCTGTTATCGACTCTGACTGCCTGTACCGGTCATGTACAGAACACCAAAAATAACTGCAGCTACGATTACCTGCTGCACCCGGCGGTCTCCATTTCGAAGATCATCGGCGGTTGCGGCCCGGCGGCGGATCAGTAAGCGTTTTTCAGGCGTAAAAAAACCGGGAATTTCCCGGTTTTTTAGTTTAGGGACGTGCGGCCTGATGCCCTCACCCTGACCCTCTCCCACAGGGAGAGGGAACAAACCCTAAAAACGGTAACGCTGTTACCGTTTTGCTTTTACCTACGGTTTACCCACAAACCCAATCGCTTCGTACACCGCTTTCAGGGTTTCGGACGCGCGCGCGCTGGCTTTTTCCGCGCCGTCTTTCATCACCTTCTGCAGGAAAGCTTCGTCGTTACGGTAGCGGTGATAACGCTCCTGCAGCTCGGTCAGCATGCCGGAAACGGCGTCTGCCACTTCACCTTTCAGGTGGCCGTACATCTTGCCTTCGAAGTGTTTTTCCAGTTCAGGAATGCTCTGGCCGGTCACGCCGGAGAGGATATCCAGCAGGTTGGAGACGCCCGCTTTGTTCTGCACGTCGTAGCGCACTACAGGCGGCTCGTCGGAGTCGGTGACTGCGCGCTTGAGCTTTTTGACGACGGATTTCGGATCTTCCAGCAGGCCGATAACGTTGTTGCGGTTATCGTCAGACTTGGACATCTTCTTGGTCGGCTCCAGCAGCGACATCACGCGCGCGCCGGACTTCGGAATAAACGGCTCTGGCACTTTGAACACATCGCCGTAAATCGCGTTAAAGCGCTGGGCGATATCGCGGCTCAGCTCCAGGTGCTGCTTCTGGTCTTCACCTACCGGTACCTGGTTGGTTTGATACAGCAGGATGTCCGCCGCCATCAGCACCGGATAGTCGAACAGACCGGCGTTGATGTTTTCAGAGTAGCGCGCGGATTTATCCTTAAACTGGGTCATGCGGCTCAGCTCGCCGAAATAGGTGTAGCAGTTCAGCGCCCAGCCCAGCTGCGCGTGCTCCGGCACGTGAGACTGAACGAAAATGGTGCTCTTCTCAGGATCGATGCCGCAGGCCAGGTACAGCGCCAGGGTGTCCAGGGTGGCTTTACGCAGCTTCTCAGGATCCTGACGCGCGGTAATCGCATGGAGATCGACGATGCAGTAAATGCAATGGTACTCATCCTGCATGCTGACCCACTGACGTAACGCACCCATGTAGTTACCAATGGTCAATTCACCTGAAGGCTGTGCGCCACTAAAAACGATGGGCTTAGTCATTATTCAATTCCTGATGTTCACTGTGCGAAAGCCCGAGTGCGGGCAACAAATCTTTGAAGTGGTCGAAGACCACATCCGGCTCACTTAATGTGATGGCTTCACCGTAGTTGTAGCCATAGGTTAATCCGACGGAAGGACACCCAGCCGCTCGGGCAGCCAGAATATCATTGCGCGAATCCCCGACAAAGAGCAGCTCCGCAGGCGTTAAGGATAATTTTCCTGCCACCAGCAACAGCGGTTCCGGATGCGGCTTTTTGTTCTGCACGTCATCGCCGCCCACAATCACGGAGAAATACTTCGCGATATCGAGCGCTTCCAGCAGCGGTGCAACAAACGGCGTCGGTTTGTTGGTCACCAGCCCCAGCGGAATGCCCTTCGCGTGCAGCGCGCTCAGCGTTTCCTGAACGTCCGGGAACAGGAAACTGCCCTCCTCGACGGTCTCTTCATAGAAACGATCGAACAGTTTGCGCAGAATCCGCAGCTGTTCATCCTTAGGGATGTCAGCGTGGTCAACGCTCGGTTTACCCTGCGCGGAACGCTGCGACGCGCGCTCCTGACGCGCCCACGTCAACGCGCGCTCCATCAGGACATCGGCGCCGTTGCCAATCCACGTTACCACGCGCTCTTCCCCCGCAACGGGGAGTTCAAGGGCGTACAGCGCCTGGTCTACGGCGCTCGTTAAGCCCGGCGCGCTGTCGACCAGCGTGCCGTCGAGGTCAAATGCGATACCCCGAATTGCCTGCAATTTATCCATGACTTACCTTCGCCAGCTCACGGCGCATTTCATCAATGACTTTTTTGTAATCCGGTTGGTCGAAAATTGCCGAACCTGCAACGAACATATCCGCGCCGGCTGCCGCAATTTCACCAATGTTATTCACTTTCACACCGCCGTCCACTTCCAGGCGAATATCGTAACCTGACTCATCAATACGACGGCGCACTTCACGCAGCTTATCCAGCGTGTGGGGAATGAACGACTGACCGCCAAAGCCCGGGTTAACGGACATCAGCAGAATCACGTCCAGCTTGTCCATGACATAGTCGAGATAGCTCAGCGGCGTGGCCGGGTTAAACACCAGGCCCGCCTTACAGCCGTTCTCTTTGATCAGCTGCAGCGTGCGGTCCACGTGTTCAGAGGCTTCAGGATGGAAAGTGATGATACTGGCACCCGCTGCGGCGAAGTCAGGCACGATGCGATCAACAGGCTTAACCATCAGGTGAACGTCGATCGGCGCGGTAATGCCATAGTTACGTAATGCCTTGAGCACCATTGGGCCAATGGTCAGGTTAGGGACGTAGTGGTTGTCCATAACGTCGAAATGGACGACATCTGCGCCAGCCGCGAGAGCTTTGGCGGTGTCTTCACCCAGGCGGGCAAAATCGGCCGACAGAATTGAGGGAGCAATCAAAAACTGTTTCATCCGCTTCTCCTTGAAATGTGTTTACCGGCGGGCAAAACGGCTCAGGGGCGATAAAGAGCCAGAAGTTCGTCCACCTTTTTACGTGTGCCGCCGTTGCTGCTAATGCTACGCCGCACTTTGACCTGAAAATGCTTCGCGGCTTTATACCATTCGCGCGTATCAGGCGTGTCGTGATTCGAAATTAACACCGGAATTCTTTTGCTGACCAGCTTTTCTGCCATCTCCGCCAGACGGGCCTGTTCGGCCGGGCTGAAGCTGTTGGTGTGATAAGCGGTGAAATTCGCCGTTGCAGACAGTGGTGCGTAAGGCGGGTCACAGTAAACCACCGAGTTTACGCCTGCCAGCTCCATACACTCTTCATAGGAGAGGCAATGAAACTCTGCGTTCTGCGCTTTTTCGGCAAAGTGGTACAGCTCGTCCTGCGGGAAATACGGGCGCTTATAGCGACCAAACGGCACGTTAAACTCTCCGCGCAGGTTATAGCGGCACAGGCCGTTGTAACCATGACGGTTGAGATAGAGGAACAGCAGCGCCCGACGGAACGGATCCTGACTCTGATTAAACTCAGTGCGGAACTGGTAGTAAACGTCCGGCTGATTATTCTCCGGCGTAAACAGTTTGCGCGCCTCTGCGACATACTCTTCGGTACGCAGCTTAACAATGTTATAGAGGCTGATAAGGTCGTTGTTGATATCCGCCAGGATATAACGAGAAAAATCGGTGTTGAGGAACACCGATCCCGCACCCACGAAAGGCTCGATTAGACACTCGCCTTTTGGCAGGTGCTTTTTAATATCATCGAGCAGGGGGTATTTCCCCCCTGCCCATTTCAGAAAAGCGCGATTTTTTTTCATGCTGACTAACTGATTACACCTTCTCCGGCTGTGGAGAAAGCTCCGACAGCATCCTGCGCTTTAAACATTACTTCAGATCGGCCTGAACCTGATGAATCGGCTTCGCCCAGGGATTTTTTGCCTGAACATCCGCTGGCAGTGCCGCTACGGCACGTTTCGCTTCATCTTTGGACGAATAAACGCCGCTGACCAGCACATACCACGGTTGACCGTTACGGGTCGTCTGATAAACAACATAGTCTTTCAGATTTGATTTCTTCGCCCAGCTGTTGAGGTTGTCATAGTTAGACGAACTGCTCAGCTGCAGCGTGTAGTTGCTGGATGGCGCAGACTTCATCGAGCCAACGTTACCTGCAGTTTTGCCTGCGGCGCTGCTGGAGGCTGTTGCCGTGGCTGCTGGAGCCGTTGCTGCAGGTGCCGCTGTGGTTGCCGTTGCTTTCGGCGCAGTCTGCGTGACTGGCGCTTTAGCAGGCTCGCTCACCGCAGCCGTTTCGGTGCGTTTCGGCTGTGCCGGTACGGCTTTCACTTCAGGCGCTTTTACGACTGCCTGAGGTTTGGTTTCACGCTTAGGCTCAATCACCGCCTGCTTACGTTCAGGACGCGTCGCAGTTTGCGTCTGGCGCGGTTTGGTTTCCGTCGCAGCCGTTTGTGGCTGAGCGTTACCACCGCGAATCGGGGCAACGGTTGCCGGCTCAGTTGGCAGCGTAGAGTTAACCACGACGTTATCAACCTGCTGCTGGTTCTGCGGCTGCGTCAGCGCATTGTTCAGATCACCCTGAACTTCTACGCGCTGCTGGCCTTCAGGCGTAGCAGGTGCCTGACCCTGAGCAGGGGTTGAAGAAACGGGCGGCAGAGAAACATCCTGCGGCGCTGTGGTGTTACCTGCGGTCTGCTCTGCGGAAGTCGCACCCGGTGCAGGCTGTGCGCCATTCGCCTGATTGGTCGCATCGTTACCGGACAGGTTGATGCTCTTCTCAGCGGAAGCAGTTTGCTCGGTTGAGTTCGTTGACGGTGCTTTAAGCGCGGAGCCAATGCCGACAATCAGCAGCACAAGCACCAGAACGCCCAGGCCCATCATGATGTACTGGCGGGAAGCCGGTTTCGGCACAGCGGCTTTTTTACGTTTACGTGGGCGACGCTCTACAGGCTGTTCGTCCATTGAATCTTCTTCGGACTCATAATCCTCTTCTGCTCGCTCTTCGTGCGCGTTGCGGCTGCGCGAAGGGCGACGATCGTCTGCATCCAGATCAACATCGTCAAAGTTGATCTGCGGCTCGTTATCACGTTCTGAAGATTGACGAGAACGACCAGTACGACGATCGCTGGGATCGGGTTTCAGCTCGTCTTCTGGTTTGAATTCATCCATTTAACACCCCACTCAAAGGCTTATGCTAACGACTTTGCATTTCACCTGAAGCTAAACGACCACCTGCGACAGTGGCCTGACCTTTCTAGTTGTTACGCCTGCTGACAATCAGCGATAGCGCCAAGAACGACATCGTGCGGCACTCCGCCGCGCACTTCACTCTTCCCTATTGCAAGCGGGAGTACAAGACGCATCTCACCTGCCAATACTTTTTTATCGCGCATCATGTGGGGTAAATACGCTTGCGCCGACATCTCCTGCGGCCCGGTTACCGGCAAACCTGCACGCTCCAGCAGCGCAATGATGCGTGCCGTCTCTTCAGGTTTAAACTGCCCCAGACGTTCAGAGGTGCGCGCTGCCATGACCATACCGGCCGCGACGGCTTCACCGTGCAGCCAGTTGCCGTAACCCATCTCGGCTTCAATGGCGTGGCCAAACGTATGCCCAAGATTCAGTAAAGCACGTAAGCCCGTTTCACGCTCGTCTGCAGCGACAACTTCTGCTTTCAGTTCACAACAACGACGAATGCAGTATGCCAGTGTAGCCTCATCCAGGCACAGCAGCGCATCCATATTCTCTTCAAGCCAGCTAAAGAACTCGCCATCCAGAATAATGCCGTATTTGATCACTTCCGCCAGACCCGAAGCCAGTTCGCGCTTCGGCAGGGTTTTCAGACAGTCGAGATCCACCACCACCGATGCGGGCTGGTAGAACGCGCCAATCATGTTTTTGCCGAGCGGATGGTTGACTGCCGTTTTGCCACCCACAGAGGAGTCGACCTGGGACAGCAACGTGGTCGGGATTTGAATAAAACGGACGCCACGTTGATAGCTTGCGGCCGCAAAGCCGGTCAGATCGCCCACAACACCGCCGCCCAGGGCAAGCAGTGTTGTATCGCGACCGTGCGGTTTTTGCAGCAATGCGGTAAAGACGGTATCCAGTACCGTCAGGTTTTTATACTGCTCGCCATCGGGGAGAATCACACTGTCGACTTTTACGCCCGCCTGCTCAAGCAGGTGGCGTACGCGGTCGAGATAAAGCGGAGCCAGCGTCTCATTGGTGACCAGCATCGCCTGATCACCCGCTTTCAGTGGTAAAAAGGAAGCTGGGTCGTTAAACAAACCAGCCGCGATGGTGATAGGGTAACTACGTTCCCCGAGAGTAACTGTAATCCTCTCCATGACGCGACATCCACCTTTAATGCTTTTACCCGCAGGCGAGTGTATATAAAGCCAGAATCAGTTGCTTTCCAGCATATGAATAATCTGGTTTGCAACCACTTTAGCGCTCTGGTCGTCAGTACGAATGGTCACGTCGGCAATCTCTTCATACAGCGGATTGCGTTCATCGGCCAACGCTTCCAGAACTTCGCGTGGTGGCGTTTCAACCTGCAGCAGCGGGCGCTTTTTATCGCGCTGCGTACGTGCCAGCTGTTTCTCGATGGTCGTCTCAAGATAGACCACTACGCCACGGGCGGAGAGACGGTTACGGGTTTCGCGAGATTTCACAGAACCGCCGCCTGTTGCCAGAACGATGCCCTGTTTTTCCGTGAGTTCGTTGATCACTTTTTCTTCTCGGTCACGGAAACCTTCTTCGCCTTCTACATCGAAAACCCAGCCCACATCAGCTCCGGTTCGTTTCTCAATCTCTTGATCAGAATCGTAAAATTCCATATTGAGTTGTTGAGCTAACTGACGCCCAATAGTGCTTTTGCCGGCACCCATAGGCCCAACCAGAAAGATATTGCGTTTCTCTGCCATTTTATCGGTACTACTAAGACTATTCGTTAATGGTAATTCCCGCTTCGCAGACACCCAGCGTAGCAGGACATGAACTGAAACCTCATATGCAATAGAGCGAGAGTCAGACTAAAAATTATCTCAATACTCCGGCTTGTTTGGCAACTGATTAAATCACCGCGCCGGGCGCATAAGGTAATAAGACGTAAGTCCAACTCAAATCGGTACTCCTTGTATGCTAATTCATGCCCCACGTCAAACATCTGCAACAAACTGAATGCAAAATCATTGCGGGGATCGTTACCCGTCAGCGAATACCGACCAGACGTGGTGTAATAAACACCACTAGCTCGCGCCGTTCATTATCCTTCCCATCGTGGCGAAAAAGCTGCCCAAGCCAGGGGATTTTCCCCAGCCCCGGCACGCTGTCGCTGCCGGTTTTGTTCTTCTGCGAAAAAATTCCGCCCAACGCCAGCGTTTCTCCACTTTTTACCTCCACCTGGGTTTCTATCTCCTGTTTGTCGATCGCCAGCGTTTCGCCGTCCGCCTGCTGCAGAACCTGTCCCGGCATATTTTCACTGATGTGCAATTTCAGGCGCACGCGCCCTCCCGGTAAGACCACCGGCGTGACCTCCATCCCTAATACCGCCTCTTTAAACTCAACGGAGGTTGCCCCGCTTTCACCGCTTGAGACCTGATACGGAATTTCACTCCCCTGCTTGATGCTGGCCGGTTGCATATGCGAGGCCAGCAGCCGCGGGCTGGCGATGATATCGACCTGCTGTTTTTGCTCCAGCGCAGAAAGCTCCAGATCCAGCAGCCGACCATTGATCCGTCCGATGTTAAAACCCACGTGGCTGGTGGCGCTGGCGACGGAAAGATCGCTGCCAAGCGTGGTGAGCTGGCCAACCTTTCCCGCGTCGGCGGCGTCGGCGAGATTCCATTTCACTCCCAGCTCACGCAGGCTTTTTTCATTAATGGTCACAATATGCGCCGCCAGCTCGACCTGTTCGACGGGAATATCCATCTGAGCGGCCCAGCGCTGCAGCGTCTCCACCACCGTCTGGTTATCGCGAATCAGTAGCCGGTTGGTGCGTTTGTCGAGAGACAAACTTCCCTTTGGGCTCAGGAGTTTTTCCGCGTCTTTTTGCAGCTCTCCGGCATCGGCATAGGAGAAAGCGAGGCTGTGAGAAACCAGCGGTGCCTCAAGCTGTCGACGCGTTCGCTCCTGTTCTGAACGCTCCTGCTGTTCACGCTGCCAGGCCGCGGTATGCACATAAAAAATACCGCCCTCCTCTCGCAAAACAAGGCCAGCGCTGGTGACAACCGTCTGTAACGCTTGCCGCCAGGGGACGCGCGTCAGGTTGAGCGAAAGCGAGCCGCCGACGTCAGGCGATATCACCAGATTTCGGTTCTCCTGTGCGACCAGGCTCTGCAGCACCTGGACTACAGGCACGTCATCCACCACCAGCGTGACCGGTTTTGGCGCGGCGGCCCACAGCGGATGGCTGAACGCCATCAGCCACAGCATTATCCGTAAATTCATTCTTATCCGTTCCTTCTCGTTGCCACGTCCATGTTCCTGGTTCACATGTGTCACCCACATCAACAACCAGTTCCGTTTCATTGATGGCTGTTATCGTCCAGCCCGCCGGGAAGCGTTCATGCGTTTTCAGCCGGTACCAGTGCTTTTGCCCATCCTGTAAAATGCCGATAGCCTGCTGTCCTACCACCATGCCGCGATAGCGCCACTGCGCCAGCTCGCCAATGGCACAGGGATCGTCCGGCGGGCGAAACGGATCGCGCATGCCGGTCAATAGCAGCGCTGAGCAAACCAGCAAATATCGCGCGCTATTTCGCATGTTCCAGCTCCAGCCGCAGGCGCAACGCTGTACCTTGTGGGGCAATCGCGAAAGCGGCGATCTGCACATCCCGCTGCGCCAGCCGGGAAAAAAGCGCCGGGAGAGCCTGCCACTCCACCTCCAGCATCAGTTCCCCTCCGTTCTGCAGCGGCTTCCAGTGAACCAGCGTTGCGTTATCACCCTGAAAATCGAGCGGGGAAAACGGCGTCAGCTCGCGTACTTCCGTTGTTTCCGTACGAAACGGCAACTTTCTGACGGCAGGCCATAACGCCGCGTTCGTCCTCGCGTCCTGAATCAGCTGTCGCTGTCGTTCAGCACACTGCCTGTCCAGCGGTCTGAGCAAGGTGCCCCACGCGGCCAGTCCTGCCAGGAGGCTCCCCAGACACCACAAAAGCACCCGATACCAGGGACGGCTTTCGCACCAGCGTTCTAACAAGGTATCCATGCGTTACCCCTCGCTTTTAAGATGGAGGGTGAACATCCAGCGCCCCTGGCTGTCCTGCCGAAGCTCACCCGCCGTTCCGGGCGTAAAACCCGCTATTTGGCCCAGCGCATCGCGCAGAGCAGACAGGGCTGGCAGGGTTATGGCATACCCGGTCAACATCAGAGCAGGAGGCTGATAGCGAAGCTCTGTCAGCCAGACCTGTGAAGGAGTGGCGCGGGAAAGGGATTCCAGCACCGGTTGCCATGCGCGTTGTTGACGTGTCTGTGCTGGCTTCTGCGCCTGTGAGGCGAGTTTCTGCCGGGAAGCAAGCGCGTGCTGCACGGTCTGCATTCCCGTCAGCTCCGTTTGCAGCGCGTGCAGCCTCATAACAGGGTTTATCCGCAGGCAGAAAATGACCGCGAACATCAACAGCACGGTGCCGACACACATTGCCCCCCAGAAACGCAGGCATCGTGCGCGCCGCTGCTGTCGCCAGGGCAGAAAGTTCATGAGGCTCATCCGGGCACCTCGCTCATGGCCAGCGCCAGCGCAACGGTATAATCAGCGCCGCAGTCCGGTAGCGGGGCCTGGCAGCGCTCCAGGATTTCCCACGGATCACGTCGGTTATCAAACAGCGCGATGTCATCCGGACCAAGCGCCAGCAGAGCCGCCAGCTCGGCCACGCTTTCGGCTTCTGTGGTAAAGCGGCGTCCCCACTGGTGGCGCATCGCCCACAGCCACTGCCGATCGTCGCGCCAGGCGACGCACGTCGCTGGCGCCACCGCAGGAAGAAGATTTGCCAGCGCGCTGGCATCCGGCGTAATGGCCACCAGCCGCAAACGCAGCGTTTTCGCCAGCGCCAGTAGGGTATCAACCTCGTTGTTTTGCGCGGCGGTCACGTGAAAGGTATTGCTGAAGGTATCCTGCGCGTAATCGAAACAGAGCGTATCGGCAGACATCTCCAGTTCGCGCGCGAGCGCCGCGCCAAGCCATGAGAGCTGCTCGCTGTCGCGCAGCGCAACGGTCGGACGGGGGAGCGACCGTTGCAGGGTGCGTGCTGCCGGGAAAGAGAGGAACACCCGGTGGTAGTGCGGCAGCGTTTTCCGCCAGTCGCGTAACGCATCAACCAGCTGTTCTGGCTGACAAATTTTGCCGTCACGAATGATGCCTTCGGCCAGAGGAATCGCCCACCAGCGGCGCAAGCACCAGCCCGACTTCTCCCGGGCCAGGGCGACGATCTGCACCCTATCCTGTTGAATATGAACGCCCGTTTGCCATGTTTTGAAAGCCATGCTTCACGATCTCCTTATCGCCCGTCGTCTTGACGGCTATATCAATGAATCAGGCTTGCCTTTATACTACCGCGCGATTGTTTAGAAACTGCCCAAGTGAAACCAAATGGGAAATCTCCGGTGAAGTTCGTAAAGTATTTATTCATCCTTGCAGTCTGTTGCATTCTGCTGGGAGCAGGCTCGGTTTACGGTTTATACAAATATATTGAGCCACAGCTACCTGATGTCGCCACGCTTCGCGATGTGCGCCTCCAGATCCCGATGCAAGTCTATAGCGCCGATGGCGAGCTGATGGCGCAGTATGGCGAGAAGCGTCGTATTCCGCTGACCTTAAACCAAATCCCCCCCGTGATGGTGAAAGCCTTTATCGCCACGGAGGACAGCCGTTTTTACGAGCACCACGGTGTCGATCCGGTGGGGATTTTCCGTGCCGCGAGCATTGCGTTGTTCTCTGGTCACGCCTCTCAGGGGGCAAGTACCATCACGCAGCAGCTGGCGCGTAACTTCTTCCTCAGCCCTGAAAAGACGCTGATACGTAAGATCAAAGAGGTATTCCTCGCGATCCGTATTGAGCAGCTGCTGAGCAAAGACGAAATCCTTGAGCTGTACCTCAACAAAATCTACCTGGGTTACCGCGCCTATGGCGTGGGGGCTGCCGCACAGGTGTACTTCGGTAAGCCCGTTGAGCAGCTCACCTTAAGCGAAATGGCAACCATCGCCGGTCTGCCGAAAGCGCCGTCCACCTTTAACCCGCTCTACTCGCTCGATCGCGCCACCGCGCGCCGTAACGTCGTTTTGTCACGTATGCTGAGCGAAGGCTACATCAGCCAGAGTGAGTACGACCAGGCGCGTAACGATGTCATTGACGCTAACTACCACGCCCCTGAGATCGCCTTCGCGTCCCCTTACCTGACCGAAATGGTTCGCCAGGAGATGGTGAATCGCTATGGTGACAAGGCCTACGAAGATGGCTATCGCGTGTACACCACCGTCACCCGTAAGGTCCAGCAGGCGGCTCAGGAAGCGGTGCGGAACAACGTGATGGACTACGATATGCGTCACGGCTATCGCGGCCCGTCAAACGTGCTCTGGAAAGTGGGCGAAAGCGCGTGGGACAGCAAAAAAATCACCAGTACGCTGAAGGCGCTGCCAACCTATGGTCCGCTCCTTCCTGCCGTGGTGACGCAGGCCGATCCTCAGGAAGCCGTTGCGACGCTCGCGGACGGTACTTCCGTCTCGCTGCGTATGGACGGTATCCGCTGGGCGCGTCCTTACCGCTCGGATACGCTGCAGGGCGCAACGCCGCGTAAAGTGACCGATGCCGTCCAGACCGGGCAGCAAATCTGGGTGCGCAAGGTAGGCGAATCCTGGTGGCTGGCACAGGTGCCGGACGTCAACTCAGCCCTGGTCTCTATCAATCCACAGAACGGTGCCATCCTGGCCCTGGTCGGCGGGTTTGATTTCAACCAGAGCAAATTTAACCGCGCTACCCAGGCGCTGCGTCAGGTCGGTTCCAATATCAAACCGTTCCTCTACACGGCAGCGATGGATAAAGGCTTGACCCTCGCCAGCATCCTTAACGACGTGCCAATCTCCCGCTGGGATGCCGGTGCCGGTTCCGACTGGCAGCCGAAGAACTCCCCTGCGGAGTATGCCGGCCCAATTCGTCTCCGTCAGGGCCTGGGACAGTCGAAAAACGTGGTGATGGTGCGCGCCATGCGCGCGATGGGCGTCGACTATGCCGCAGAGTATCTGCAGCGCTTCGGTTTCCCGGCGCAGAACATCGTTCGCACCGAGTCGCTGGCGTTAGGCTCCGCCTCGTTTACGCCGCTTCAGGTCGCACGCGGGTACTCGGTGATGGCTAACGGCGGCTTCCTGATTGACCCGTACTTCATCAGCAAGATCGAGAACGATCAGGGCGGCGTGCTGTTCGAAGCGAAGCCGAAAATTGCCTGCCCTGACTGCGATATTCCGGTGATTTATGGCAATACGCCGAAATCCGAGGTGCTTGAAAACAAGGACATGGAAGACCCTGCCGTGTCTCAGGAGCAGCAGAGCGGCGTCGTGCCGCAGCCGCAGCTTGAGCAGGCTAACCAGTCGCTGGTGGCACAGACCGGCGCGCCGGAGTATGCCCCGCACGTGATCAACACGCCGCTGTCGTTCCTGATCAAAAGCGCGCTGAACACCAACATCTTCGGTGAACCGGGCTGGCAGGGCACAGGCTGGCGCGCAGGGCGCGATTTGCAGCGTCATGACATCGGCGGTAAAACGGGGACAACCAACAGCTCGAAAGACGCGTGGTTCTCCGGCTACGGTCCGGGCGTGGTGACGTCGGTCTGGATCGGTTTCGACGATCACCGCCGTGACTTAGGTCGTACAACGGCCTCCGGCGCGATTAAGGATCAAATTTCCGGCTACGAAGGCGGTGCGAAGAGCGCGCAGCCGGCCTGGGACGCCTACATGAAGTCCGTTCTTGAAGGCGTGCCGGAGCAGCCGTTAACGCCACCGCCAGGCGTGGTGACGGTTAATATCGACCGCAGCACGGGTCAGCTCGCCAACGGCGGTAATAGTCGCGAAGAGTATTTCATCGAGGGCACGCAGCCAACCACGCAGGCGGTGCACGAGGTGGGGACAGAGATTATTGATAACGGCGAGACGCACGAGCTGTTCTGACAACAAAGCAAAACGGCAACCTCTGGTTGCCGTTTTTGTGTTTGCTCTCTCTCCCGTGGGAGAGGGTTGGGGTGAGGGCATCAGGCCACTACAGTCGCCCCTGCCCCTTCAACCACTCCCGTACCAGGAACAGCGCGCTCACGTTGCGAGCCTCATTAAAGTCAGGGTCTTCCAGCAGATCCATCAGGTGCGCTAGCGGCCAGCGAACCTGCGGCAGCGGCTCCGGCTCATCCCCTTCCAGCGATTCAGGATAGAGATCTTCAGCCACCACGATATTCATTTTGCTGGAAAAATAGGACGGCGCCATGCTTAGCTTTTTCAGGAATGAAAGCTCATTCGCACCGAAGCCGACCTCTTCTTTCAGCTCGCGGTTTGCCGCTTCAAAGACGGTTTCACCCGGGTCGATAAGCCCTTTCGAGAACCCAAGCTCGTAAGATTCCGTTCCCACAGCGTATTCGCGGATCAAAATCAGATGATCGTCGACAATGGGAACAATCATCACCGCTTCGCGCGAAGAGGGGCGCATACGTTCATAAACGCGACGCACACCGTTGCTGAACTCCAGGTCCACACTTTCGACATTAAACAGGCGCGATTTGGCGACAGTTTCAACATTCAGAATGGTGGGTTTTTGTAATGGTTTGCTCATCTTGATGGGTCTTAGCAGTGAGAACTGGCGTTATTGTGCGATATGCCGCACGGTTTCGGCAATGTCAATCGTTCTTTATTTACATTTGTGCAACGTATCAGGGATCAATCCTCAATTCAAAACAAATGTCAAGAGGTTGAAATGTTTCCAGGAATTTGCTGATATCGCGCCATAACAGGCTTTGCTATCATCACCGGTCACTGGGATGCGCTTCAGAATGCTCAAGTTCGACTCCATACTTGCCGATAGCCAGCCACAGACTCTCATTCAATGTAAAGGTGCTACTGACTACACCTGTAAGAAGATAAGTAAGATGGGGAAAGCATGAGCACCATTTTGATTGTTCTCGCTGCTATGCTGGCCGGCGCGTTGGTTGCAGGGTGGTTGTACAGGCGCCGCGTACAGCGCCGTTATCGTCTGCCCTTTTTAAACGCATTTGCGGGTGCGAGCACGCGTAAACTCACGCAGGACGAGCGCGATGCGGTTGAAAACTATCTCGAAATCCTGAACCGTACTCAGTTAACGCCTGGGCCAACGGGAGCCACCGCTGCGCCCGTCGCGCTAAAGCTTAATGCGCAAAGTGATACCGTGCTCTGCGTGACGCGCTCCATCACGCGCTATGGCATCACCACTGATGACCCCAACAAATGGCGCTATTACCTTGATTCCGTCGAAGTGCATCTGCCCCCGTCCTGGGAGCAATACATTAATGACGAAAACAGCGTTGAGCTGATTCACACCGATTCGTTGCCTCTGGTAATCACGCTTAACGGCCATACGCTGAATGAATACCTTCAGGAAGCCCCGCGTTTTGCGCTGGAACGCGCGAGTTCAACGCAGGCGTCCATTCGTGGCGAAGAGACAGAGCAGATCGAACTGCTGAACATTCGCCAGGAGACGCATGAAGAGTACGCCCTGAGCCGCCCGGACGGCATCCGTGAAGCCATTCTGATCGTTGCTGCCTTCCTGCTCTTTTTCATCTGCCTGCTGACGCCGGATGTGTTTGTCCCCTGGCTGGCTGGCGGCGCGGTGCTGCTGCTGGCCGGCGGGCTTTGGGGTCTCTTTGCTCCACCGGCTAAAACCTCGTTGCGCGAGATCCACTGCCTGCGCGGTACCCCAAAGCGCTGGGGCCTGTTCGGTGAAAACGATCAGGAGCATCTCAACAATATTTCGCTCGGTATTATCGACCTGATCTACCCGCGCCACTGGCAGCCGTGGATCGCACAGGATTTAGGGCAGAAAACCGATATTGATATCTACCTTGACCGCCACGTTGTGCGTCAGGGGCGCTTCCTGTCTCTGCATGATGAAGTGAAAAATTTCCCGCTTCAGCACTGGCTACGCAGTACGGTCATTGCCGGCGGCGCCGCGCTGGTCTTAGCCATGCTGCTGCTTTTCGTGCCGCTGGATATGCCCATTAAATTCACCCTGTCATGGATCAAAGGGGCGCAAACCATTGAAGCGACAAGCGTCAACAAACTGGATGAAGCCGGTGTACGCGTGGGGGACACGCTGCGCCTGAAGGGAACCGGGATGTGTAATATTCACACCCCGGGGGCGTGGAACACGCGTCAGAGCTCGCCGTTCATGCCGTTCGACTGTTCGCAAATTATCTGGAACGACGCGCCGCCGCTGCCGCTGCCGGAATCCGAAGTGGTGAATAAGGCCACGGCTCTCACCCAGACGGTTAACCGCCAGCTGCACCCGAAACCGGACGATGATTCGCGCGTCAGCCCCGCGCTGCGCTCGGCCATTCAGAAATCAGGCATGGTTCTGCTGGATGATTTTGGTGACATCGTCCTGAAAACGCAGGATTTATGCTCCTCTCAGGATGAGTGCATACGCCTTAAAAACGCCCTGGTAAACCTGGGGAACAGCAAAGACTGGGACTCGCTGGTAAAACGCGCCGAAGCGGGACGACTGGATGGCGTTAACGTGCTGCTGCGTCCGGTGAGCGCGGAATCGCTGGATAACCTGGTCGCCACCTCGACGTCGCCGTTCATGATGCGCGAGACCACCCGTGCGGCTCAGGCGCTGAACAGCCCGGCGCCGGGTGGCTTTGTGATTGCAAGCGATGAAGGCAGCGACCTTGTCGATCAACCCTACCCGCAGGTTGCGCTTTATGACTACCCGGCGCAGGAGCAGTGGAGCCAGTTCCAGCGCCTTGCGCAGATGCTGATGCAAACGCCGTTCAGCGCCGAAGGGATTGTCACGAGTATTTATACCGACGCCAACGGCACTCGCCATATCGGCCTGCACCGGATGCCGGATAGCGCAGGCTTGTGGCGTTACATCGGCACCTCTCTGCTGATGACCGCGATGCTGATCGCCATTTTCTGGAACGGCTTTATGGCCCTGCGCCGCTACCAGCGCTCGCGCACCCGGCTTGCCGACATTCAGCAGTATTATGAAAACTGCCTCAATCCAAAGCTGATCCCCTCGTCTGAGAGCCTGATCTGATAACGTCGTTGCGCGGCAAGTTGTGCTACCCTGTCGCGCACGTTTCTTCTGGCTGGAGTTCCCCCCTAATGCATCTTGATATCGCCTGGCAGGAGGTAGATACCGTTCTGCTGGATATGGACGGCACGCTGCTCGATCTCGCCTTTGATAACTATTTCTGGCAAACGCTGGTTCCTGAAACCTATGGCGAGCAGCAGGGGATCTCCCCGGCAGAAGCGCAGGCATTCATTCGTTCGCAATATAGTGCGGTGCAACATACGCTAAACTGGTACTGTCTTGACTACTGGAGCGAGCGCCTCGGTCTGGATATTTGTGCCATGACCACCGCCCAGGGCCCGCGCGCCGTTCTGCGCGAGGATACCGTGCCCTTTCTGGATGCGCTGAAAGCGAGCGGCAAGCGCCGTATTTTGTTGACCAACGCGCATCCACATAATCTGGCGGTGAAGCTGGAGCATACAGGTCTGGCGTCGCACCTTGATTTATTACTTTCCACCCACACATTTGGTTATCCGAAAGAGGATCAGCGGTTGTGGCATGCGGTAAGGGAAGAGACGGGTTTGCAGCCAGAACGTACGTTGTTCATTGATGACAGCGAGCCCATTCTGGATTCCGCGGCAAGGTTTGGCATTCGCTACTGTCTGGGCGTGACCAATCCTGACTCTGGCCTGGCTGAAAAAAGCTATCTGCGCCACCCTGGACTGAACGACTATCGCCAGATGATCCCCTCACTGATCGTGAAGGAGACGCCATGAAAGAAAAACCCTCTGACGGGGTAAGACTGGATAAATGGCTGTGGGCAGCGCGTTTTTATAAAACTCGCGCCCTCGCCCGCGAGATGGTTGACGGCGGAAAAGTGCATTACAACGGCCAGCGCAGCAAACCAAGCAAGCTGGTTGAGCTGAATGCCACCTTAACGCTGCGGCAGGGCAACGATGAACGTACGGTGGTGATTAAAGCCATTACCGAACAGCGTCGACCTGCAGCGGAAGCCGTACTGCTTTATGAAGAGACGGCGGAGAGCATTGAAAAGCGCGAGAAGACCGCGCTGGCGCGCAAAATGAACGCGCTGACGATGCCCCACCCGGACCGGCGACCGGATAAAAAAGAGCGTCGCGATCTGATGAAATTTAAACACGGTGAGACTGATTAACCTCACCCGCACGAGAGATGAAAATGGCCCAACACGACCAATTACACCGCTATCTGTTTGAACAATTCGCCGTGCGCGGCGAGCTGGTCACTGTATCCGAAACCTGGAAACAGATTCTGGAAAACCACAACTACCCGCTGCCGGTGAAGACCCTGTTGGGCGAACTGCTGGTTGCCACCAGCCTGCTGACGGCGACGCTGAAGTTTGCCGGTGATATCACCGTGCAGCTGCAGGGTGACGGCCCGATGACGCTGGCGGTGATCAACGGCAATAACCAGCAGCAGATGCGCGGCGTGGCGCGCGTTCAGGGCGACGTGCCTGAAAATGCAGACCTCAAAACGCTGGTGGGTAATGGCTACCTGGTGATCACCATCTCCCCTGAGGAAGGTGAGCGCTATCAGGGCGTGGTGGGTCTGGAAGGCGATACCCTGGCAGCCTGCCTGGAAGACTACTTCATGCGTTCTGAACAGCTGCCGACGCGTCTCTTCATCCGCACCGGTGAAGTCGACGGTCAGCCTGCTGCGGGCGGTATGCTGCTGCAGGTTCTGCCTGCGCAGGACGCACAGACCAATGACTTTGAGCACCTGGCGACGCTGACCGAAACCATCAAAGCGGAAGAGCTGTTCAACCTGTCGGCGACCGACGTACTGTGGCGTCTGTACCACGAAGAAGAAGTGACGGTTTACGATCCGCAGTCCGTGGAATTTAAGTGCACCTGCTCACGCGAGCGCTGTGCTGGCGCGCTGAAAACCCTGCCGGATGAAGAGATCGACAGCATCATGGCGGAAGACGGCGAAATCGATATGCACTGTGACTACTGCGGTACGCACTACGTGTTCAATTCGATGGATATCGCTGAGATCCGCAATAACGCCTCCCCGGCGGATCCGCAGGTTCACTAAACCTCTTTCCCCTCTCCCTAACCCTCTCCCCAAAGAGGAGAGGGAACTTGAACCCCCTCTCCCCTTTGGGGAGAGGGCTGGGGTGAGGGGTAAAAAACTCCCCCCAAGCTGAATCGTTTTCCTTATGTAACTCTTACGTAATTTTCTTACGTGTATGCGATTACATTCACATTCTTTCCGATAAAATCACCACTCTTTAACCTTTTCGGAACATTTTCCCCAACCAAAAAGCGATTCCTGCGATAATCCGCCTGCGCTGTGACTGGAGTCGCAGCGTTTTCCGTTAGTAAGGGTTTTGTCCAGATGCGTAAATCTATGAGCCCCGTCGCGGTTAACAACCTCAGAAAAACCCTACAATTTCAGGCAGTACATATTGGCTAAGGAGCAGTGATATGCGTGTTACTGGTTTAACCCCGCAAGATCTCAAGGCTTATGGTATTCACGACGTCCAGGAAATCGTCTACAACCCCGACTACGATACGCTGTATCAGGAAGAGCTCAATCCAGCACTGGAAGGATACGAGCGTGGTGTGTTGACGAATCTTGGTGCTATCGCCGTCGATACCGGTATTTTTACCGGTCGTTCGCCGAAAGATAAGTATATCGTCCGAGACGAAACCACCCGCGATACGCTGTGGTGGGCTGACAAGGGCAAAGGGAAGAACGACAACAAACCGCTCTCCCCGGAAACCTGGCAGCACCTGAAAGGGCTCGTCACCCATCAACTTTCCGGCAAGCGTCTGTTTATTGTCGACGCTTTCTGCGGCGCTAACGCCGATACCCGTCTCTCCGTGCGTTTTATCACTGAAGTGGCCTGGCAGGCGCATTTCGTGAAAAACATGTTTATTCGTCCAACCGACGAAGAGCTGCAGGATTTCACCCCGGATTTCATCGTGATGAACGGTGCGAAATGCACGAACCCACAGTGGAAAGAGCAGGGTCTGAATTCCGAAAACTTTGTGGCCTTCAACCTGACCGAGCGTATCCAGCTGATAGGCGGTACCTGGTACGGCGGCGAAATGAAGAAAGGGATGTTCTCGGTCATGAACTACCTGCTGCCGCTGCGGGGCATCGCCTCCATGCACTGCTCGGCTAACGTCGGTGAAAAAGGCGACGTGGCGGTATTCTTCGGCCTGTCCGGCACCGGGAAAACCACCCTGTCCACCGATCCAAAACGTCGCCTGATTGGCGATGACGAACACGGCTGGGATGACGACGGCGTATTCAACTTTGAAGGCGGCTGCTACGCGAAGACCATTCGCCTGTCTGAAGAGGCCGAGCCTGATATTTTCCACGCGATCCGTCGCGATGCGCTGCTGGAAAACGTCACCGTGCGTGCCGACGGCTCCATCGACTTCGACGATGCGTCGAAAACGGAAAACACCCGCGTCTCTTACCCGATCTACCACATCGACAATATCGTGAAGCCGGTGTCAAAAGCGGGTCATGCCACGAAGGTTATTTTCCTGACCGCGGATGCGTTCGGCGTGCTGCCTCCGGTGTCTCGCCTGACGGCCAGCCAGACGCAGTACCACTTCCTCTCCGGCTTCACCGCCAAGCTGGCGGGTACCGAGCGCGGCGTGACGGAGCCAACCCCAACCTTCTCCGCCTGCTTCGGCGCGGCTTTCCTGTCGCTGCACCCGACGCAGTACGCTGAAGTGCTGGTGAAACGCATGCAGGCATCAGGCGCGCAGGCATACCTGGTGAACACCGGCTGGAACGGTACCGGCAAACGTATCTCTATCAAAGATACCCGCGCGATTATCGACGCCATTCTGGATGGTTCTCTGGACGACGCCGAAACCTTTACGCTGCCGATGTTTGACCTGGCGATCCCAACGTCGCTGCCGGGTGTGGATACGCATATCCTCGACCCGCGCAACACGTACGGTTCTCCGGAGCAGTGGCGCGAGAAAGCAGAATCGCTGGCGAAGCTGTTTATCGAGAACTTCGAGAAGTACACCGATACCCCGGCGGGTGCTGCGCTGGTGAGCGCGGGTCCGAAGCTGTAGTCCTTCTCCCTCTCCCCGTGGGAGAGGGCCGGGGTGAGGGCATCAGACCGCAGAGACCGCATTTTGTCGGGTGGCGGCTTCACCTTACCCGACCTACAAAAAAGGGTGGCAATTGCCACCCTTTTTTAACCCTCTTTCACCTGCCCCCGCGTCACCGGGACCGGCAGCCAGGCGCGAATGCTCAGCCCACCCCGCTCGCTGGTGCCAATCTCCAGCAGTCCGTTGTGGTTATCGATAATACGCTGAACAATCGCCAGGCCTAAGCCCGTGCCGCTGGTGCTGCGAGCGCTGTCGCCGCGCACAAACGGCTGGAACAGATGCTTACGCTGCTCGGGCTTGATGCCCGGACCGTCGTCTTCCACCTGGAACCAGGCGCGGTTGAGTTCAGACCCGCTGCTGACTTTAATCCAGCCATTGCCGTAGCGCGCCGCGTTGACCACCATATTCGCCACTGCACGTTTGATGGAGAGCGGGTGCATGCGTACCTGAATTTCACCCGCCTGCAGGTCGGTATCAATCTCACGCTCGTAGCCGCTTTCCGCCGCCACCACTTCGCCCAGCACCGCGTTCAGATCCGCCATCTCCATCGGCATCTCCTGCCCGGTGCGCAGGTAGTCGATGAATTGCTCAATGATGGCGTTACACTCTTCGATGTCCTTGTTAATGGACTCGGCGAGATAACCGTCCTCTTCCCCCATCATCTCCGTCGCCAGACGAATACGCGTTAGCGGCGTGCGAAGGTCATGGCTGACGCCTGCCATCAGCAGCGTACGGTCATCCGCCAGCTGCTTCACGCCTGCCGCCATATGGTTAAACGCGCGCGTCACCGAACGGACTTCCGAGGCGCCATACTCGCGCAGCGGAGGTGGAATAATCCCTTTACCGACCTGCAGCGCAGCGTGCTCCAGGTCGACCAGCGGTCGGTTCTGTATACGGATAAATAGCCACGCGCCGCCTATCGCCAGCAGCATAATCGCCAGGGTGTAGCGGAACAGCGGCGAGAAGTCGCCCTGATGGATTTCGGTCAGCGGAACGCGCACCCAGATATTGGGTGACAGCCAGGTTTTCAGCCAGACGACGGGCGAGCTTTTGTTGACCTCAACGCGCACTTCCGTTGGGCCGCCCAGCTGCTGCGCCATCTGCTGGCTGAGGAATTCGTAGTGCTGCGCCCAGCGCAGGCCAGCGTCTTCCGCCGCTTCGTTGGAGTAGAGCGAAATGCCCAGCTCACGGTAGATTTCACGGCGAAACGCCGGGGGAACGACGAGCTGCGTGCCGTCCTCCAGCTGCAGTTTGTCGGTCATCAGCATACGGACTTCGTAGGCCAGGACCTTATTAAACTGCTGGAGGCTCGGCAGGATCGCAAAGTTCAGCACCACCAGATAGGTCGTCACCAGGCTGACGAACAGCAGGGTGACGATCAGCAACAGGGTGCGGGCAAACGAGCTACGCGGCGAGAAGCGCATTCGCCTCATGCTTTAGAGCCGTCCGGGACGAACACGTAGCCCAGACCCCATACGGTCTGAATATAACGAGGATGCGCAGGATCTTCTTCCACCATGCGGCGCAGGCGGGAGATCTGCACGTCAATGGAGCGTTCCATTGCGGAGTATTCGCGACCGCGCGCCAGGTTCATCAGCTTGTCGCGGGAAAGCGGTTCACGCGGGTGGCTGACCAGCGCTTTCAGGACCGCAAACTCGCCGCTGGTGAGCGGCATTGGCTCGTCTTCACGGAACATCTCGCGCGTGCCGAGGTTCAGCTTGAACTTGCCGAAGGCAATGACGGCTTCTTCCTGAGACGGTGCCCCAGGCAGTTCGTTCGCCTGACGGCGGAGAACAGCGCGAATACGCGCCAGCAGTTCACGCGGGTTAAACGGTTTTGGAATGTAGTCATCCGCGCCGATTTCGAGGCCGACGATACGGTCAACTTCCTCACCCTTCGCCGTCACCATGATGATCGGCATCGGGTTGCTCTGGCTGCGCAGACGGCGGCAAATAGAAAGCCCGTCTTCGCCAGGCAGCATCAGGTCGAGAACCATCAGGTGGAAAGATTCACGGGTCAGCAGACGGTCCATCTGCTCAGCGTTCGCGACGCTACGAACCTGGAAGCCCTGCTCGGTCAGATAACGCTCCAGCAGCGCGCGCAGGCGCATGTCGTCATCCACGACCAGAATTTTGTAGTTCTCTTGCATTGTGTGTACTCCCAAAGGTTCGGATAGTCTTTGTAACAGCGTATTCTAAAAAAGTGCACGTATTCGACCAGTTAATTCTGGTATAAATTCTAGTCGAAATTGTTACAAAGCATATTTAACAGCAGCTTATCTGCTCATTTCATCACATAAATCATTATTAATCCTGTCTGTTACACTGTGCGGTACGTATTGTGCGCAAGACAGTTAACCGGCAGGCAGCAAAGGCTTTACCATGAAAACGCCCCTGATCACCCGCGAAGGGTACGAAAAGCTCAAAAAAGAGATGGATTACCTCTGGCGCGAAGAGCGTCCTGAAGTAACCAAAAAGGTGACCTGGGCGGCAAGCCTGGGCGATCGCAGCGAAAACGCTGACTACCAGTACAACAAAAAGCGGCTGCGCGAAATTGACCGCCGGGTTCGCTATCTGACGAAGTGCCTCGAGAATCTCAAAATTGTCGATTACTCCCCGCAACAGGAGGGCAAAGTGTTCTTCGGCGCGTGGGTGGAGATTGAAAACGACGATGGCGACACTCTGCGTTTTCGCATTGTCGGCTACGATGAAATTTTTGGTCGTAAGGACTACATCTCCATCGACTCCCCGATGGCTCGCGCGCTGCTGAAAAAGGAAGTGGGCGATCTGGCCGTCGTTCAGACTCCAGCCGGTGAAGCCAGCTGGTTCGTCAATGAGATCGTCTACGTAAAATAGTCCGAGAGCGCCCTCCCCGGCTGGCATTTTGCCGTGTCAGCCCGTATAACTATCCCCTGATTTTTCGACTCAACAGATGATAAAGCCATGATGAAAGATTCGCTCTGCCGCATTATTGCGGGTGATATTCAGGCCAGAGCCGAACAGGTAGAAGCTGCCGTTCGCCTGCTTGATGAAGGGAACACCGTGCCGTTTATTGCACGCTATCGTAAGGAAGTCACCGGCGGTCTGGATGACACGCAGCTGCGTAACCTGGAGACCCGTCTGGGCTATCTGCGCGAGCTGGAAGAACGTCGTCAGGCGATCCTCAAATCCATCGGCGAACAGGGCAAGCTGACCAGCGAGCTTGAAAGCGCCATTAACGGTACCCTGAGCAAAACCGAACTCGAAGATCTCTATCTGCCGTACAAACCGAAGCGCCGCACGCGCGGGCAGATTGCGATTGAAGCGGGTCTTGAGCCGCTGGCCGACCTGCTGTGGAACGAGCCGTCCCACGATCCGGAAACTGAAGCTGCCAAATTTATCGACGCCGACAAAGGCGTAGCGGACACCAAGGCCGCCCTTGACGGCGCACGCTACATTCTGATGGAGCGCTTCGCCGAAGACGCCGCCCTGCTCGCTAAAGTGCGCGATTACCTGTGGAAGAATGCCCACATCGTCTCTACCGTCGTCGCGGGTAAAGAGGAAGAAGGCGCGAAATTCCGCGACTACTTCGATCACCACGAACCGATCTCTACCGCCCCTTCACACCGCGCGCTGGCGATGTTCCGCGGCCGCAACGAAGGCGTGCTCCAGCTCTCCCTGAACGCCGACCCGCAGTTCGACGAGCCGCCGAAAGAGAGCCACTGCGAGCAGATCATTATCGACCATCTCGGCCTGCGCCTGAACAACGCCCCGGCGGACAGCTGGCGCAAAGGCGTGGTGAGCTGGACCTGGCGCATCAAGGTGCTGATGCACCTCGAAACCGAGCTGATGGGCACCGTGCGCGAGCGCGCCGAAGACGAAGCGATTAACGTCTTCGCCCGTAACCTGCACGACCTGCTGATGGCCGCTCCTGCCGGCCTGCGCGCGACCATGGGTCTCGATCCGGGCCTGCGTACCGGCGTGAAGGTCGCTGTGGTTGACGGCACCGGCAAGCTGGTGGCGACCGATACCATCTATCCGCACACCGGCCAGGCAGCGAAAGCGGCCGTTGTGGTAGCGGCGCTGTGCGAAAAATACAACGTGGAGCTGGTTGCCATCGGCAACGGTACGGCTTCACGCGAAACCGAGCGTTTCTACCTCGACGTGCAGAAGCAGTTCCCGAAAGTGACGGCGCAGAAAGTGATCGTCAGCGAAGCGGGGGCATCCGTCTATTCCGCGTCCGAGCTGGCGGCCCAGGAGTTCCCGAACCTGGACGTTTCCCTGCGCGGTGCGGTCTCTATCGCACGCCGCCTGCAGGATCCGCTGGCGGAGCTGGTGAAGATCGACCCGAAATCCATCGGCGTGGGCCAGTATCAGCACGACGTGAGCCAGACTCAGCTGGCGCGCAAGCTGGATGCGGTGGTGGAAGACTGCGTAAACGCCGTCGGCGTTGACCTGAACACCGCTTCCGTTCCCCTGCTGACCCGCGTGGCGGGCTTAACCCGCATGATGGCGCAGAACATCGTCGCCTGGCGTGATGAGAACGGCCAGTTCCAGAACCGTCAGCAGCTGCTGAAGGTGAGCCGTCTGGGGCCAAAAGCCTTTGAGCAGTGTGCGGGCTTCCTGCGCATCAACCACGGCGATAACCCGCTGGATGCCTCCACCGTTCACCCGGAAGCGTACCCGGTTGTGGAGCGTATTCTGGCCGCCACCCAGCAGGCACTGAAAGATCTTATGGGTGACAGCTGCGCCCTGCGCAATCTGAAAGCCGTTGATTTCACCGATGACAAATTTGGTGTTCCCACCGTTACCGACATCATCAAAGAGCTGGAAAAGCCGGGCCGCGATCCGCGCCCTGAGTTCAAAACGGCGACCTTTGCTGACGGCGTGGAAACCATGAACGACCTGCTGCCCGGCATGGTGCTGGAAGGCGCGGTGACCAACGTCACCAACTTTGGCGCGTTTGTGGATATCGGCGTGCATCAGGACGGTCTGGTGCATATCTCTTCCCTTGCCGACAAGTTCGTTGAAGACCCGCACACCGTGGTCAAAGCGGGCGACATCGTGAAGGTGAAAGTGCTGGAAGTCGATCTGCAGCGCAAGCGTATCGCGCTGACCATGCGTCTGGACGAGCAGCCGGGCGACACCAGCGCGCGCCGCGGCGGCAATGGCGGTGGCCGCGAGCAGCAGCGCCCGGCCGCAAAAGCGGCAAAACCGCGCGGACGTGATGCTCAGCCTGCAGGCAACAGCGCGATGATGGATGCGCTGGCGGCAGCGATGGGTAAGAAACGCTAAGGTTACAATGCCCCTCACCCTAACCCTCTCCTCAAAGGGGAGAGGGGATCGCACGGTGCGGTCTTTCCCCCTCGTCCTCATGGGTGGGGGAATAAAATCATATCGAAATATATGAAACCGATTGCATAGCCATATTTAAACCACGAATTATCACCCCGTTAACAAATACTCCCCTTTTCGTTTTCCTGGCAATTCAGCAAATATTGAGCCAGGTCAAACAGGCCGTAAATTAATACCGTAAACAACATTCCGTCACAGTTTTAATATTGCTGATAAAAACTATTCTCATTATCATCCCATAGTAGATAATTTAACCTTTCGTGGAATCAGGCGTTATGCAATTCACTCCAGACAGTGCATGGAAGATTACCGGTTTTACCCGCGAAATTAGCCCAGCCTATCGGCAAAAGCTGCTGTCGCTGGGCATGCTGCCCGGCTCGTCATTCCAGGTCGTGCGCGTGGCGCCGCTGGGCGATCCGGTTCATATCGAAACCCGCCGCGTGAATCTGGTGCTGCGTAAGAAAGACCTCGCGTTAATAGAAGTCGAAGCCTTATCCCGATAACAAGCCAGCGGTTTCAGTGAGTCTAAAAAAATGAAAAAGTTAACTATTGGCTTAATTGGCAATCCTAATTCCGGCAAGACGACGCTTTTTAACCAGCTAACCGGAGCCCGCCAGCGCGTGGGCAACTGGGCGGGCGTGACGGTTGAGCGTAAAGAGGGCCAGTTCACGACAACGGACAACCAGGTGACGCTGGTTGACCTTCCCGGCACCTACTCCTTAACCACCATTTCGTCGCAAACCTCGCTCGATGAGCAGATTGCCTGCCACTATATTCTCGGCGGCGACGCGGACCTGCTGATCAACGTGGTCGACGCTTCCAATCTCGAACGTAACCTTTATCTGACGCTGCAGCTGCTGGAGCTGGGGATCCCCTGCATCGTGGCGCTCAACATGCTCGACATTGCGGAGAAACAAAAGCTGCGTATCGACGTCGATGCCCTCTCCGCGCGCCTGGGTTGCCCGGTCGTTCCGCTGGTCTCGACGCGCGCTCGCGGTATTGATGCGCTGAAGCTGGCCATTGACCGTCACCAGGGAAATCATGACATTGAGCTAGTGCATTACGCGAAGCCTCTCCTGCGCGAAGCCAATGTGCTGGCGCAGGAGATGGACCAAAGCATGCCTGCGAAACAGCGCCTGTGGCTTGGCCTGCAGATGCTGGAAGGGGATATTTACAGCCGCGCTTACGCCGGGCATGCGGCCGATAAGCTGGACGCCACGGTGGCCCGTCTTAGCGACGAGCTGGACGACCCGGCGCTGCACATCGCCGATGCGCGTTACCAGGCCATCGCCTCGATTTGCGACGTTGTCAGCAACGCCCTGACGGCAGAGCCCAGCCGCTTTACGGCGGCGGTGGATAAAGTTGTGCTTAACCGCTTCCTCGGTTTGCCCATCTTCCTGCTGGTCATGTACGTGATGTTCCTGCTCGCCATTAACATCGGCGGTGCACTCCAGCCTATTTTCGACGCTGGTTCCGTCGCGGTCTTCGTCCACGGAATTCAGTGGGTGGGTTACACCCTGCACTTCCCGGAATGGTTAACCATCTTCCTCGCACAGGGGATCGGCGGCGGTATCAACACCGTTCTGCCTCTGGTGCCGCAGATCGGCATGATGTATCTGTTCCTCTCGTTCCTGGAAGATTCCGGCTACATGGCTCGCGCCGCGTTCGTGATGGATCGTCTGATGCAGGCGCTGGGTCTGCCTGGTAAATCCTTCGTCCCGCTGATTGTCGGCTTCGGCTGTAACGTACCGTCGGTGATGGGCGCACGCACCCTGGATGCGCCGCGTGAACGTCTGATGACCATCATGATGGCGCCGTTTATGTCCTGCGGTGCCCGTCTGGCCATCTTTGCGGTCTTTGCCGCAGCCTTCTTTGGTCAGCAGGGCGCGCTGGCGGTCTTTTCGCTGTACGTGCTGGGCATCGTGATGGCGATCCTCACCGGTCTGATGCTGAAGCACACCATTATGCGCGGTGAAGCGTCGCCGTTTGTGATGGAGCTGCCGGTGTATCACGTGCCGCATCTGAAAAGCCTGGCGATCCAGACCTGGCAGCGCCTGAAGGGCTTTGTGCTGCGCGCCGGTAAGGTGATTGTCATCGTCAGCATTTTCCTGAGCGCGCTGAACAGCTTCACCCTCAGCGGGCAGGCGGCAGATAACATCAACGACTCTGCCCTCGCCTCCGTCAGCCGCGTCATCACGCCGGTCTTCAAACCGATTGGCGTGCATGAGGATAACTGGCAGGCAACCGTCGGGCTATTCACCGGCGCGATGGCGAAAGAGGTGGTTGTCGGCACCCTGAACACGCTTTACACCGCAGAGAACATTCAGGAACAGGAATTTAATCCGGCAGAGTTTCATCTCGGTCATGAACTGCTGGGTGCCGTAGAGGAGACCTGGCAGAGCCTGAAAGACACCTTCAGCCTGAGCGTGCTGGCGAACCCTATTGAGGCCAGCAAAGGTGACGGCGAAATGGCAACAGGTGCCATGGGCGTGATGGGCGAGAAATTTGGCAGCGCGTCCGCGGCCTACAGCTACCTCATCTTTGTTCTGCTCTACATTCCGTGCATCTCCGTGATGGGGGCGATTGCCCGCGAGTCCAGCCGCGGCTGGATGGGCTTCTCCATCCTGTGGGGGTTAAACATTGCGTACTCGCTGTCGACGCTCTTTTATCAAACCGTTAATTTCAGCCAGCATCCGCGCTACAGCCTGGTCTGCATTCTCGCGGTTGTGCTGTTTAACGTGATAGTGCTCGGTTTACTGCGGCGTGCGCGCAGCCGCGTCGACATCGACCTGCTGGCAAACCGTAAAACCGCCGCGACCTGCTGCAGCAGCCCGGCGGGCGACTGTCACTAAGGAGTAAACCATGGCATCGTTGATTCAGGTTCGTGACCTGCTGGCACTGCAAGGGCGAATGGAGGCGAAACAGCTGAGCCTCAGCCTGCATACGCCGCAGCCGATGATCGATGCCATGCTGGAAAGGCTGGAAGCCATGGGGAAAGCCGTGCGGATTCAGGAAGAAGCGGACGGTTGTCTCTCCGGCAGTTGTAAAAGCTGTCCGGAAGGAAAGGCCTGCCTCAGGGAGTGGTGGACGCTGCGTTAACAAAGCCGGGCATCGCTGCCCGGCTTTATCGTATTACTTGTAGACGTCCGCCGTTGCGCGTACGTTTTTGGTCTGTTTTTCTGCACTGGTGACGACATAGTACGTTCCGCCCAGCTCATCCGCTTTCTTCGACAGCTCTCTGCGAGCATCCATCGGCGCGGTGGTGTCAGACGTAGAAATCTCACCAATTTTCGTCAGATTCATGCCGGCAACTTTATCTTTTTCCAGCTCTTTTGCCGCAAAGACGCCAAATGACAGTGACCCAATAACCAGAGAAGTGACAATACCTGTAACAAGTTTCATAGCCTGACTCTCCATAGGATTGTTGTTTTGATTATCGTAGGCAGAACAACCGCAACGACATCTGGAGTATGGTTGCGGTGTGTTACTTTTTCCAGGCAGGATAGAAAATAATCAGTCGAAACGTTGACTTAACGCAATCAGCGCTGAACAAAATTCCGTCGGATGAGAGATAAACGGGGCATGTGCGGCTTTGGCAATGATCTGCGATTCACTCTCCGGCCAGAGTGAATCCAGCAGCGGAACCACTTTGCGCGGCACAATCCCGTCGAGGTAACCGTAGATACGCAGGTGCGGTACCGTCAGCGCGGCCAGCGGCTCGCGCAGGTCAACCGTTTTCAGGAGCTCAAGTCCGCCGTTAAGCACCTCAACCTCCGGCATCGGCAGCGAAAGCACGGTCTGCTTCAGCGTTCGGGCATCCTTACGCGCGGTGTCAGTGCCCATTGTCTGCAATGCCAGGAACCGCTCTACGGTCCGCTGGAAATCTTCGCTCAGCTGCTGCTGGAAGCCCGCCAGCACGTCAGGCTTGATCCCCGGCCACTCTTCCTGCGCGCTAAAACAGGGCGATGACGCCACCGTCACCAGCGCTTTTACGCGTTCAGGCCGCGACAGCGCAATCTGGCTCGCCACCAGCCCGCCCAGGCTCCAGCCCAGCCAGACCGCGTTTTGCGGCGCAGCGTCCAGAACCTGCTGCGCCATCTCATCAAGCGACAACGCGCCATACCCACGGCTGCGGCCAAAGCCGGGTAAATCCACCAGATGCAGCGTGAAATGCGAGGCAAGTTCCTCACGTATGCAATGCCATATCTCCGCATTCAGGCCCCATCCGTGCAGCAGCACAAGATGGCAATTTCCTGTCCCGACGGTCTGCCACCACAGCGTCTTCATCAGTTACTGTTCTCTTTTTTCACATGGAGGTTGCACATGCTAACAGTACCCGGCTTGTGCTGGCTATGCCAAATGCCGCTGGCGCTCAGCGGGTGGGGCGTCTGCTCCGTCTGCACGCGATCGCTGCAATGGCGTATCGGGATCTGTCCACAATGTGGTTTACCGGCCACGAACCCCTCGTTGCCCTGTGGCCGCTGCCTGAAAAAATCCCCGCCGTGGAGCGCGCTGGTGGCAGTGGATGATTATGTTCCGCCGCTGAACAGGCTGATCCACGCGCTGAAGTTTTCCGGGCAGAGCTCGCTGGCACAGCCCCTTGCCCGCCTGCTGTTGCTGGCGGTTTTGCAGGCGAGACGTCACCGGGCACTGCCGAAAATTGACATGGTGGTGAATGTCCCTTTATACCGACATCGGCACTGGCGGCGCGGCTATAACCAGAGTGATCTGCTCTGCCGTCCCCTCGCACGGTGGCTCGGCTGCCGGTATGAGGCCCGCGCGCTGACACGCGTTCATGCCACCGCCATCCAGCATCAGCTCAGCGCACGGCTTCGCAAAAGAAACCTCAAAAATGCCTTTCGCCTTGAATTGCCGGTCGACGGTCTCCATATCGCGATTGTGGATGATGTCGTCACCACGGGCAGTACCGTTGCTGAACTTTCCCGACTGCTTTTGCGAAGCGGCGCCGCGTCGGTTCAGGTATGGTGTCTGTGCCGTACCTTGTAGCCCTTCTTCAATGGGCGTATGATTATACCCAGGTAATTTAGTCAACTATTAGGCCAAAGCTATGATCCGTATTTCCGATTCTGCACAAGCGCACTTTGCCAAACTGCTGGCAAATCAGGAAGAAGGGACGCAGATCCGCGTGTTTGTGATTAATCCAGGCACTCCGAATGCAGAATGTGGTGTTTCTTATTGTCCTCCGGATGCTGTGGAAGCGACTGACACTGCCCTTAAATTTGAACAGCTCACCGCCTACGTTGATGAGCTGAGCGCACCGTATCTTGAAGATGCGGAGATCGACTTCGTCACCGATCAGCTGGGTTCTCAGCTGACCCTGAAAGCGCCGAACGCGAAAATGCGTAAAGTGTCTGACGATGCCCCGCTGATGGAGCGCGTTGAGTATCTGCTGCAATCCCAGATCAACCCACAGCTGGCGGGCCACGGCGGTCGTGTTTCCCTGATGGAAATCACCGACGAAGGTTTTGCCATTCTGCAGTTTGGCGGCGGCTGTAACGGCTGCTCAATGGTCGATGTAACGCTGAAAGAAGGGATCGAGAAGCAGCTGCTGAACGAGTTCCCGGAACTGAAAGGCGTGCGTGACCTGACCGAGCACCAGCGCGGCGAGCACTCTTACTACTAATTCAGTATCCGTCTGTATCGCCCGGTGGCGCTGCGCTTACCGGGCCTACAGAAATAGTGAGGTCTGATGCCCTCACCCCCGGCCCTCTCCCACGGGAGAGGGTGAAAACATTAAAAACGGTAACCTCATGGTTACCGTTTTGCGTTTACCTCCCATATGTTGACCTGCGTCTCATAATTCAAATTTAGCCTCCCAGGGTGATTCTCAATCGAGCCATGTTACCCGTATCATTCTCGTGGGCACTCAGCATCCTTATAACAGCCGACTAAACTTAATGGTTTCGAAGGCATCAGTATGAGTGCCGTTAACACTCTGTTCCCAGTTGGGACAATCGGAATTTGTCGTTGAAACAATGACGTTACCCATAACAATTCAAAGGCCAGGTAAATCATGCCATTAGTCATCGTTGCTATCGGTGTTGTGTTATTACTGCTCTTGATGATCCGTTTCAAAATGAACGGATTTATCGCTCTGGTTCTGGTGGCACTTGCAGTCGGTCTGATGCAGGGTATGCCGCTGGTTAAAGTTATCAGTTCCATCAAAGCCGGCGTCGGCGGTACGCTCGGCAGCCTGGCGTTGATCATGGGCTTCGGCGCCATGCTCGGCAAAATGCTGGCAGACTGCGGGGGCGCGCAGCGAATCGCCACCACGCTGATTGCCAAATTTGGCAAGAAGAACATCCAGTGGGCGGTGGTATTAACCGGTTTTACCGTCGGCTTCGCGCTGTTCTATGAAGTGGGCTTCGTGCTGATGCTGCCGCTGGTGTTCACCATCGCGGCTGCGGCAAACATCCCGCTGCTGTATGTCGGTGTGCCAATGGCTGCGGCGCTGTCCGTGACTCACGGCTTCCTGCCGCCGCACCCGGGTCCAACCGCTATCGCAACCATTTTCCACGCGGATATGGGTAAAACCCTGCTGTTCGGTACGATTCTGGCGATCCCAACCGTGATTCTGGCGGGCCCGGTTTATGCCCGCTTCCTGAAAGGCATTGATAAGCCGATTCCGGAAGGTCTGTACAGCGCCAAAACCTTCACCGAAGAAGAGATGCCGGGCTTTGGCGTCAGCGTCTGGACCTCTCTGGTACCGGTGATCCTGATGGCGATGCGTGCCGTGGCGGAGATGATTCTGCCGAAAGGTCATCCGTTCCTGTCCGTTGCGGAATTCCTCGGTGACCCGGTCATGGCAACGCTGATTGCGGTGCTGATCGCGATGTTCACCTTCGGCCTGAACCGTGGTCGTTCAATGGATCAGATCAACGACACGCTGACCTCGTCCATCAAAATCATTGCCATGATGCTCCTGATCATCGGCGGTGGCGGCGCATTCAAGCAGGTTCTGGTCGACAGCGGGGTGGATAAATACATCGCTGCCATGATGCATGAAACCAACGTATCGCCGCTCCTGATGGCCTGGTCTATTGCCGCGGTTCTGCGTATTGCGCTGGGTTCTGCGACCGTTGCGGCGATCACCGCGGGCGGTATCGTTGCCCCGCTGATTGCGACCACGGGTGTTAGCCCTGAGCTGATGGTTATCGCCGTCGGTTCCGGTAGCGTGATTTTCTCTCACGTTAACGACCCTGGCTTCTGGCTGTTCAAGGAGTACTTCAACCTGACGATCGGTGAAACCATCAAGTCCTGGTCCGCGCTGGAAACCATTATTTCGGTGTGCGGTCTGGTCGGGGTACTGCTGTTGAATATGGTGGTTTGATGTAAAAAAGCCGGGTAGCGCTGACGCTTACCCGGCCTACATTCTATTTCCTCTCCCTCTGGGAGAGGGTTAGGGTGAAACTACCGCTTCTTGCCCACCGCCCTTCTGCGTTTGTCCAAATCCTTAATCAGCTTGTTCACCCCGTCATCGGCAAACATCTTCTCAAGCGATATGGACAGCTTGCGACGCCAGTTCTTGTACTGATAGCTGGTCCCCGGAATGTTCACCGGCTCCGCCATATCAATCCAGTCTTCCGGCTGCAGGCCCAGCAGGGCGCTGTTGCTGTCGGCAATATAGCGCTGCAAGCCGCGATTGAGGGTAGCGGTCATCGACATCAATGACGCCTTATGTCCGGCACGTTTCGGCAGACAGCCCTGCTTGTGCAGCGCATCCAGCAGCCCCTGTTTGGAGTGTTCGCGATCCTGATACAGCCCGCGCAGAACCTCTTCATCAGGATACAGACCCAGCGTTTTGCCGAGCGTCAGATCGCCGCTTTCCCAATAGCCACGAAGCGTAGGAAGGTCATGCGTCGTCGCGACTGCCATTGACTGTTCAGGGTACGCTTTCGGCGCGCGGAAGGTTTTCTCATGGTCGTTTTCAAAATAGAGCACTTTATAGGAGTAGACGCCGCTGTCGCGGAGCTTGCTGACAATTTCCACCGGCACGGTACCGAGATCTTCACCGATCACCATGCACTGGTGGCGTTTACTTTCCAGGGCCAGGATCGACAGCAGATCGTCAACCGGATACTGCACGTACGCCCCGTGATCGGCCGTTTCACCGTACGGGATCCACCACAGACGCAGCACGGACATCACGTGGTCGATACGCAGCGCGCCGCAGTTCTGCATGTTCGCGCGCAGCAGGTCGATGAACGGCTCATAGGCGCGCGCCGCCATGACGTGCGGATCCATCGGCGGCAACCCCCAGTTCTGACCGAGCGGCCCAAGAATATCCGGCGGCGCGCCGACGGAGGCTTTCAGACAGTAAAGCTCACGGTCGCACCAGGTTTCCGCGCCGCCCTCTGCCACGCCGACGGCCAGATCGCGATACAGGCCGATCGGCATCTTATAGCCCTGGCTCACCTGCCAGCAGGCGGCAAACTGGCTGTACGCCAGCCACTGCAGCCACAGGTAGAAGTCCACTTCATCGGCATATTTTTTACAGAACGCTTTTACTTCAGGCGTGTCGACAGACTGATACGCTTCCGGCCAGACCGGCCAGCCCCAGCGCATTTCGTCCTCCTTCACCTGATATGCGTGCAGCGCATCAAACGCCGCCTGCCAGTACAGGCTCTCGCCCTCCTGCGTCACAAACTGGCGGAACGCGGCCATCTGCTCGTCATCGCGCTGCGAAAAGCCTTTCCACGCCAGACGCAGCGCGGCCATTTTCAGCGCCGTGACGGTGGAATAGTCCACCCAGTCCGCGTCGCGCGCCTGCTTCAGGGCCTGCTGCGTGGTGCTGAGTTTCCACCACGCCTGCGCCTCTTTGCTGTTTTTGAAGTCATCTAACGCGTTAACGTCGATATAAATCACGTTCAGCCAGCGACGGGACGACGGGCTGTACGGGCTGGCGCTCTCCGGGTTGGCCGGATAGAGCGCGTGGATCGGGTTGAGCCCGATAAACGCGCCGCCGCGCTCGCCCACATCCGCCAGCATCTTTTTCAGATCGCCAAAATCACCGATGCCCCAGTTGCTGTCGGATCGCAGCGTATAGAGCTGCACGCAGGCGCCCCACAGTTTTTTACCTTCGAGCAACGCCTGCGGCTCGTAGCAGCGTTTTGGCGCGACGATCACCCGGCAGTGGAAACGACGATCGTCCTGGGTGAGCGTTAAGGTGTGATACCCCTCCGGCAGCTTCGCCGGAAGGTTTAACGTTTTGCCGCCGGTGGCGTGGCCTTTGTGCTGATGCCCCTCTTCGGTGGTAAGCAGCCAGCTAAACTCGCCGCGCCCCTCCACCGCCAGCGGCATCTTTTTGCCTGCGGTGAACACCTTCACGTTCGGCACCGGCGCAACCGACGCTTTCGCGTCGGCTTTGTGCATGGCATCCAGCAAACGTCTTTTGGTGTCGGCGCCAATAGACTGCGGTTTGCCGTGCGCATTAATGTAACTGAGGCTGATCCCCGCCGCCTGCGCGGCGCTGTCCAGACGTTTACTCTCCATCGCGCTTCCTTAGCGTTTTGCCTGCCAGATACGGGCCTGATAATCACGGATTGAACGGTCAGAGCTGAACATACCGCAGCGCGCGGTGTTCAGAATGCACGCGCGGGTCCACGCCTCCTGGTCACGATACAGCACGTCGACCTGCTTTTGCGCTTCTACATAGGCCGTGAAGTCCGCCATCACCAGATACGGGTCACCGCCGTGTTTGTCCATGCTGTGCAGCATCTGGTCAAACGCGTGCTTGTCGCCGTCGCTGTATTTACCGCTTTCCAGCTCCTTCAGCACCGCGTCGAGCACTTTGTCTTTCTTACGCCATTTCACCGGGTCATAGCCTTTGGCTTTGATGGCCTTCACCTCTTCCACGGTATGGCCGAAGATAAAGATATTCTCTTCCTCGACCTTCTCGGCGATTTCGACGTTTGCCCCGTCGAGCGTACCGACGGTCAGCGCGCCGTTCAGCGCCAGCTTCATGTTGCCGGTACCGGACGCTTCTTTACCTGCCGTAGAGATCTGCTCGGAAATATCCGCCGCCGGGATCAGCATTTCAGCCGCCGAGACGCAGTAATCCGGCAGGAACACCACCTTCAGCTTGTCGCCCACTTTCGGATCGCTGTTGATCGCCGCCGCCACTTTATTGATGGCGAGGATAATGTTTTTCGCCAGGTAATAGCCCGGCGCCGCTTTCGCACCGAACAGGAACACGCGCGGCACGCGGTCGGCCTGCGGGTTCTCGCGGATCTCTTTGTACAGCGCCAGAATGTGCAGCAGGTTCAGGTGCTGGCGTTTGTACTCGTGCAGACGTTTGATCTGGATATCGAAAATGGCATTCGGGTTGATCTCAATGCCGGTACGCACTTTCACAAACTCCGCCAGGCGAACCTTGTTCTCCAGCTTGATCGCGCGGTACTGCTCGCGGAACTTCGCGTCGTCAGCCTGTTTTTCCAGGTTGATGAGCTGGTCCAGATCGTTGGCCCACTCTTTCTTCAGGGTCTTGTCCAGCAGACCGGCCAGCAGCGGGTTGCACTGCTTGATCCAGCGACGCGGCGTGATGCCGTTGGTCACGTTGTGGAATTTGGTCGGCCAAAGCTGGTGGTATTCCGGGAAGAGATCTTTGACCACCAGATCCGAGTGCAGCGCCGCCACGCCGTTCACCGCAAAGCCGCTGACCACGCACATGTTCGCCATGCGCACCTGTTTATCGTGAACCACCGCCAGCTTCGCCCAGACCGCTTTGTTGCCCGGCCAGGTTTTATCCACCAGGATTTTAAACTGGTCGTTAATCTTGTTGATGATCTGCATGTGGCGCGGCAGCAGCGTTTTCACCAGCTTCTCATCCCAGCACTCGAGCGCTTCTGGCATCAGGGTGTGGTTGGTGTAGGCAAAGGTACGGCTGGTGATGGCCCAGGCGTCATCCCAGCTCAGCTGGTGCTCGTCGATCAGCACGCGCAGCAGTTCCGGGATCGCAATCGTCGGGTGCGTGTCGTTGAGCTGAATCACTTCGAAGTCCGGCAGCTGCGCCAGCTTGCGGCCCGCCAGATGATGGCGACGCAGAATGTCCGCCACGGAGCAGGCGCACTGGAAGTACTGCTGCATCAGGCGCAGCTTTTTACCGGCCAGGTGGTTGTCGTTCGGGTAGAGGACTTTGGTCAGCTTTTCGGCGTCGATGCCCTGCTGCTCGGCGCGAAGGAAATCGCCGTCGTTGAATTTGGTCAGGTTAAACGGATGCGCGTGCTTCGCCTGCCACAGACGCAGCGGCTGCGCCACGCCGTTACGGTAGCCGAGCACCGGCAGATCCCAGGCTTCACCGGTAATGGTGAACGCCGGTTCCCAGAGCCCCTGCTTTGTCACTTTCCCGCCAATGCCGACCTGCACATCCAGCTGCGCGTTGTGGCGGAACCACGGATAGGTATTGCGATGCCAGTCGTCCGGCGCTTCCATCTGATGGCCATCGGCAAACGACTGACGGAACAAGCCATACTGATAGTTCAGGCCATAGCCAATCGCCGACTGGCCGACGGTCGCCATGGAGTCGAGGAAACAGGCCGCCAGACGTCCCAGACCGCCGTTGCCCAGCGCCGGGTCAATCTCTTCTTCCAGCAGGTCAGTCAGGTTAATGTCGTGTTCTTTAAGGACGTCACCAACGTCCTGATACCAGCCGAGGTTCAACAGGTTGTTGCCCGTCAGACGGCCAATCAGGAATTCCATTGAAATGTAGTTTACATGGCGCTGGTTCTTCACCGGCTTTGCCAAAGGCTGAGCATCCAGCTGTTCTGCGAGCGCACCGCTCACTGCCTGCCACCACTGGTGAGGCGTCATCTCGTTTGCAGCATGAAGGCCAAAACGCTGCCACTGACGCGTCAGGGCAGCCTGGAATTGAGCTTTGTTGAAGGTAGGCTGTGACATAGGGGATCGGCATCCTTTAGAAAGAAAACACAAGTTGGCGCTAGTGTGCCTGGCTCATTTCCCCTCTTCCTCCTCCTGTGGGGGATTAGACAGGGAGGAGTAGCGGGGATGAGCATAAAAGTGTGATCGAGGCCACTCTCAGAGCATAGTTCGAGTGTGCCCGGAAGATAAAAAAGTAACCGGGGAGAATGTCAAAGAAATGAAATGCAGTTTCGGGTGAAATTAATCCGTTCTGAAATGATTACTTACGTAGAATAATAATTTAGCCATCGGGACACATCTCAAAAGACTATTACTCTCACTCAACTTTACCCGCACTTTATTAAATTTGACGTCACTATACCTTTCTGAAACCAGTTTCAGCGCAGCGGCAATGTATACAGACAAACCAGCAGTGACGCGGCGTTACGGCCCTTTCGAGAAAGTTCCAACATTTGCCTGAATGTTTTGTGACAGAGTGCAAATTCAGAACCACAAAACCCAGACATAACTTGCAATAGTTCTCTTTCTGTTCGACCTTATATCGTATTAATTACGAAGCGCAAAAAAAATAAAATCTCTCGTTCCCCACAGTGAAGTGAAACCTATGTTGATTCCGTCTAAATTAAGTCGCCCGGTTCGTCTTGACCATACAGTGGTCCGCGAGCGTCTGTTGGCTAAACTTTCCGGCGCGCATAATTTCCGACTGGCGCTGGTTACGAGCCCTGCAGGCTATGGAAAAACAACGCTCATTTCGCAATGGGCCGCGGGTAAAAGCGATCTTGGCTGGTACTCCCTCGACGAGGGCGATAACCAGCAGGAGCGTTTTGCCAGCTATCTGATTGCCGCCATACAGCAAGCCACCCATGGACACTGCGTCGCCAGTGAGGTGATGGTGCAAAAGCGCCAGTACGCCAGCCTGTCCTCCCTTTTCTCTCAGCTGTTTATCGAACTGGCCGAATGGCATCGCCCGCTTTACGTGGTGATTGATGATTACCATCTCATCACTAACCCGGTGATTCATGAGTCGATGCGTTTCTTCCTGCGCCATCAGCCGGAAAACCTGACTTTAGTGGTGCTGTCACGCAACCTGCCGCAGTTGGGTATTGCCAACCTGCGCGTGCGCGATCAGCTTCTGGAAGTGGGCAGCCAGCAGCTGGCCTTTACCCACCAGGAAGCGAAACAGTTCTTTGACTGCCGCCTGACATCACCGATTGAGGCCGCCGAGAGCAGCCGTCTGTGTGATGACGTTGCCGGCTGGGCCACGGCGCTGCAGCTCATCGCGCTCTCTGCCCGACAAAACAACAGTCCGGCGCATCAGTCTGCCCGGCGTCTGGCGGGCATCAACGCCAGTCACCTTTCCGACTACCTGGTGGATGAGGTGCTGGACAGCGTCGATCCCTCGACGCGTAATTTCCTGCTGAAAAGCTCGCTGCTGCGCTCCATGAACGATGCGCTCATCGTGCGCGTGACGGGCTGTGAAAACGGTCAGCTGCAGCTCGAAGAGATTGAACGTCAGGGCCTTTTCCTGACGCGCATGGACGATCCCGGCGAGTGGTTTAGCTATCACCCGCTGTTTGGCAGCTTCCTGCGCCAGCGCTGTCAGTGGGAACTGGCGGTTGAACTGCCGGAGATCCACCGCGCCGCTGCCGAAAGCTGGATGGCGCAAGGCTTCCCGAGCGAGGCCATCCACCACGCGCTGGCCGCCGGTGATGCCAGCATGCTGCGCGATATCCTCCTCAACCATGCGTGGGGCCTGTTTAACCACAGCGAGCTGACCCTGCTGGAAGAGTCTCTCAAAGCCCTGCCGTGGGAAAGCCTGCTGGAGAACCCGCGTCTGGTGCTGCTGCAGGCCTGGCTGATGCAGAGCCAGCACCGCTACAGCGAAGTGAACACCCTGCTGGCACGCGCCGAGCAGGAGATGGAAAGCGAAATGGATACCACCCTGCACGGCGAATTTAACGCGCTGCGCGCTCAGGTGGCCATTAACGACGGCGACCCGGACGAAGCTGAACGGCTGGCGATGGTCGCGCTGGATGAACTGCCGCTGGCTAACTTCTACAGCCGCATCGTGGCGACCTCTGTGCACGGTGAAGTGCTGCACTGCAAAGGCGACCTCACCCGTTCCCTTTCACTGATGCAGCAAACCGAACAGATGGCGCGTCGTCATGATGTCTGGCATTACGCGCTGTGGAGCCTGATCCAACAGAGCGAGATTTTATTCGCGCAGGGGTTCCTGCAGGCCGCCTGGGAAAACCAGGAAAAAGCGTTCCAGCTGATTCGTGAACAGCACCTGGAACAGCTGCCGATGCACGAGTTCCTGTTGCGTATTCGCGCTCAGCTGCTGTGGGCATGGTCGCGTCTGGATGAAGCAGAAAGCTGCGCCCGCCAGGGTGTGGATGTCCTTTCCAGCTTCCAGCCTCAGCAGCAGCTGCAGTGTCTGGCGCTGCTGGTACAGTGCTCGCTGGCACGCGGCGATCTCGATAACGCCCGCAACCATCTGAACCGCCTGGAGAACCTGCTCGGCAACGGTCAGTATCACAGCGACTGGGTCTCAAACGCCGATAAGGTCCGGGTGATTTACTGGCAGATGACCGGCGATAAAAAATCCGCCGCCAACTGGCTGCGTCAGACGCCAAAACCCGAATTTGCGAACAACCACTTCCTGCAGAGCCAGTGGCGGAACATTGCCCGCGCGCAGATCCTGCTCGGTGAATTAGAGCCCGCAGAGATTGTGCTGGAAGAGCTGAACGAGAACGCGCGCAGCCTGCGTCTGATGAGCGACCTGAACCGCAACCTGCTGCTGCTGAACCAGCTTTACTGGCAGGCGGGTCGTAAAAACGATGCCCAGCGCGTGCTGCTGGAAGCGCTGCAGCTGGCTAACCGCACCGGCTTTATCAGCCACTTTGTAATTGAAGGTGAAGTGATGGCGCAGCAGCTGCGTCAGCTTATTCAGCTCAACACGCTGCCGGAGCTGGACCAGCATCGCGCCCAGCGCATTCTGCGCGAGATTAACCAGCATCATCGGCACAAGTTCGCGCATTTTGATGAGAACTTTGTTGAGCGTCTGCTGAACCACCCGGAAGTGCCGGAACTTATCCGCACCAGCCCGCTCACGCAGCGCGAATGGCAGGTTCTGGGTCTGATCTATTCAGGCTACAGCAACGAGCAGATTGCCGGTGAGCTTGCGGTGGCGGCGACCACCATCAAAACGCATATCCGCAATCTGTATCAGAAGTTGGGCGTGGCGCATCGTCAGGATGCGGTGCAGCATGCGCAGCAGCTGTTGAAGATGATGGGGTATGGCGTGTAGGACCTCTGCGGTCTGATGCCCTCACCCCGGCCCTCTCCCACAGGGAGAGGGAGAACGGCTTTTCAACACAACTCTAACTGCAAATTATTATCTTTAATCACCTGCATCACGCCCGCCGGCGGCATCACGTCGGTATAAACAGCATCCACCATGCTGATGCTGCCCATGTTTACCATCGCATTTCGGCCAAACTTCGAATGGTCTACCACCAGCATCACGTGACGTGAGTTCTCAATAATCGCGCGCTTGGTGCGCACCTCGTGATAATCAAACTCCAGCAGCGAGCCGTCGCTGTCGATGCCGCTGATCCCGAGAATGCCGAAGTCGAGGCGGAACTGAGAGATAAAATCGAGGGTCGCTTCGCCGATAATGCCGCCGTCGCGGCTGCGCAGTTCGCCGCCCGCGAGGATGATGCGGAAGTCGTCTTTCTGCATCAGGGTATTGGCCACGTTCAGGTTGTTCGTGACCACGCGCAGGTTCTCGTGATCCAGCAGCGCATGGGCGACCGCTTCCGGCGTGGTGCCGATATCAATAAACAGCGTCGCCCCGTTCGGGATCTGGCTGGCGACCTTGCGGGCAATGCGCTCTTTCTCTGCCGTCTGCGTGGCTTTACGGTCATGCCAGGAGGTATTGACCGAACTGGACGGCAGCGCCGCGCCGCCGTGGTGGCGAAGAATTCGGTTCTGATCGGCCAGGTCGTTCAGGTCACGACGGATGGTTTGTGGGCTGACGGCAAACTGCTCCACCAGCTCTTCGGTGCTGACGTATCCCTGTTTTTTTACCAGTTCGATAATAGCGTCATGACGTTGTGTTTGTTTCATCAATTATCCCTGAGAATTATGTTCGTTTTCGCGCATGGAGCGTGTCGGCAAAGGCCATCGCCAGCCCCACGGCCAGCCCGGCGACGTGTGCACCGTTGGCAATAGACATACCAAACAGATCAAACCATCCGGCAATTAGCCATATTAACGCAAAGGTTATTAATCCGCGTTGCAGATAGATGCCGCTTTCCGGATCGCGCTCCCCGCGAAGCCAGACATAGCCCATCAGGGCATACACGACGCCCGACAGCCCGCCGAACCACGGCCCGCTGAACTTGTGCTGCACATAGCCGCTCAGCAGGGCGCTGATAAGGGTGATAACGATCAGCTTGCCGCTGCCCAGACGCTTTTCAACAGCGCCGCCGAGATACCACCACCAGAGCAGGTTGAAGAGAATATGCATCACCGAGAAGTGCATCAGCGCGTGGCTAAAGTAGCGCCAGACGTCAAACTCAAGAGACGGGTCATAGGGCCAGGCCAGGGCAATCATCACGCTCTGGTCGCCCACCACGTTCATAATGATGAAAACGATAATGCAGGCCGCCATCAGCAGCAGCGTAAACGGGCCGGCGCGCTCGCGGATGGTGGCGAGGAAGGGAAAACGGCTGTAGTGCAGTCCGCTGTCGGTCTGCCCGGACTGCCAGCTGGCCGCCAGATAGCGCGGGTCGCCGGGGTTCTCAAGAAAACGCGCCAGCTCTTCGTTTACGCGCGCGGCCTGGCTCTCGTCGGCCAGCCAGACGTCGGTCTGCGTATGTTGCTGAATGGTCAGAATAACGCCCTGCGTCGCCATATAGTCGACAAACGCCTGGGCGACGCGCGGGTTGGTAAAAGAGGTGATCATCAACATGGGCAGCGGTCGCTTATTTCCACACAAAAGGGGACAGTATAGCGGGATCAGCGCTCAAAAGCGTATTCCACTTCTGCCGGGAAATGACGATGCCAGGCATCGAAACCGCCGTCGACGCTGTATACCGCGTCGTAGCCCTGCTGAAGCAGATACTGCGCCGCGCCTTTGCTGCTGTTGCCGTGGTAGCACATGACCATCACCGGCGTCTCGAAGTCGTTATCGCGCATAAACGCGCCCAGCGTGTCGTTAGTGAGATGAAACGCGCCCGGCGTGTGGCCCATCGCAAAACTCTGCGGATCGCGGATGTCCACCAGCACCGCTTTTCCCTGGTGCATCTTCTGGTGGGCTTCTTCTACGTTAATACATTCAAACTGATCCATGGTGTTCTCTTTCGCTTATTCAGGTTTTATGCCGCCTGCTGACCCTCACCCCTGCCCTCTCCCTAAAAGGGAGAGGGAGCAAACCATCCCCTCGCCCCTCTGGGGAGAGGGTTAGGGTGAGGGGAGAGAGCATCAGACCGCACTATTTTACCCCGTAGTGTACGTCCTGGCGGCGGGTAAACGCCATTATGTTATCCATATCACTCTAAATTGTTTTTTTGATGTTACCAAAAGCGCGTTCCTTTGCTATTATGAGCGATATCGAACATTTCTGAGCTTTAACGAAAGTGCATGAGGGTGTTATGGAAACCAAAGATCTGATTGTGATAGGCGGTGGCATCAACGGTGCCGGTATTGCGGTCGATGCCGCAGGACGCGGTTTATCCGTACTGATGCTGGAAGCTAACGACCTCGCCTGCGCGACGTCGTCCGCCAGCTCCAAACTGATTCACGGTGGCCTGCGCTACCTGGAACACTACGAATTCCGCCTGGTCAGTGAAGCACTGGCCGAACGTGAAGTGCTGCTGAAAATGGCCCCGCATCTGGCGATTCCGATGCGCTTCCGCCTGCCCCATCGCCCGCATCTGCGTCCGGCGTGGATGATTCGAATCGGTCTGTTTATGTACGATCATCTGGGTAAACGCACCAGCCTCCCGGGTTCGACAGGTTTGCGTTTTGGCTCAGAATCGGTCCTTAAGCCTGAAATCGTGCGCGGTTTCGAATATTCCGACTGCTGGGTGGACGATGCGCGTCTGGTGCTGGCGAATGCCCAGATGGTCGAGAAGAAAGGTGGCGAGGTGAAAACCCGTACCCGTGCGACCTCTGCCCGTCGTGAAAACGGCCTGTGGATTGTGGAAGCGGAAGACATCGATACCGGCGAGAAATTCAGCTGGAAAGCGCGCGGTCTGGTGAACGCCACCGGCCCGTGGGTGAAGCAGTTCTTCGACGACGGCATGCATCTGCCTTCGCCGTACGGCATTCGCCTGATCAAGGGCAGCCACATTGTGGTACCGCGCGTGCATACGCAGAAGCAGGCCTACATTCTACAGAACGAAGACAAGCGCATCGTGTTTGTGATCCCGTGGATGGACGAGTTCTCGATCATCGGCACCACCGACGTGGAGTACAAAGGCGATCCGAAGAACGTCGAGATCGACGAGAGCGAAGTGAACTACCTGCTCAAAGTGTATAACGCGCACTTTAAGAAACAGCTGTCACGCGATGACGTGGTCTGGACCTACTCCGGCGTGCGTCCGCTGTGCGATGACGAGTCTGACTCACCGCAGGCGATTACTCGCGACTACACGCTCGATATTCACGACGTTGACGGTCAGGCGCCGCTGCTTTCCGTGTTTGGCGGCAAGCTGACCACCTACCGCAAGCTGGCCGAGCACGCGCTGGAAAAACTGGCACCGTACTATAAAGGTATTGGCCCGGCGTGGACCAAAGGCGCGGTATTGCCCGGCGGTGATATCGGCGACAATCGCGATGATTATGCCGCGAAGCTGCGCCGTCGCTTCCCGTTCATCACCGAAGGGATGGCGCGCCACTATGCCCGCACCTACGGCAGCAATACCGAGCTTTTCCTGGCCGACGCGAAGGACATTGCGGATCTGGGCGAACATTTCGGCCACGAGCTGTACGAAGCCGAGCTGCGCTACCTGGTTGAGCACGAGTGGGTTCGTCGTCTGGATGATGCTATCTGGCGTCGTACCAAAGAAGGGATGTGGCTCAACGCCGAGCAACAGTCTCGCGTGGCGCAGTGGTTACAGCAAAATGCGGGGAAGCGTGAGCTGTCGCTGGCGTCGTAATACGATCGGTGCGGGCTGATGCCCTCACCCTGACCCTCTCCCACAGGGAGAGGGAACAAACACTAAAAACGGCAACCGAGGTTGCCGTTTTGCTTTTACAACCTCACCGGATCAATATGCCAGATCGTCTCGGCATATTCCTTGATGGTCCTGTCGGACGAGAAATAGCCCATATTGGCGATGTTATACATCGCGGCGCTGGTCCACTTCTCCTGCTGACGGTACAGCTCGTCAACCTTATCCTGACAGTCCACGTAGCTGCGATAGTCCGCCAGCACCTGGTAGTGATCGCCAAAGTTAATCAGCGAATCGACCAGATCGCGATAGCGGCTCGGTTCATCCGGGCTAAACACGCCGGTGGCGATCTGCGTCAGCACCTGACGTAACTCTTCATCCTCTTCGTAATATTGACGCGGCGAGTAGCCTTTCCTGCGCAGCGCCTCCACCTCTTCCGTCGTATTACCGAAGATAAAGATATTTTCTTCGCCCACGTGCTCCAGCATCTCGACGTTCGCCCCGTCAAGCGTACCAATGGTCAGCGCGCCGTTGAGGGCAAACTTCATGTTACTGGTGCCGGATGCTTCCGTACCCGCCGTGGAAATCTGCTCAGAGAGATCCGCCGCCGGGATGATCATCTGCGCCAGGCTCACGCTGTAGTTCGGAATGAACACCACTTTCAGCTTGTCGCCAATGTCCGGATCCTGGTTGACTACCTTCGCCACGTCGTTGATGAGATGAATGATGTGCTTGGCCATGTAGTAGGCGGAAGCCGCCTTACCGGCGAAGATCTTCACGCGCGGCACCCATTCGGCCGTTGGATCGGCCTTAATACGGTTGTAATGGGTGATCACGTGCAGCACGTTCATCAGCTGACGCTTGTATTCGTGGATGCGTTTGATCTGAACGTCAAACAGCGCTTTCGGGTTTGCCACCACGTTGAGGTGCATCGCCAGCCAGACCGCCAGACGCTTTTTGTTCAGCAGCTTGGCTTCGCGCACGGCTTTGTTCACCGTCGGGAAATCAATATGCTGTTCCAGCTCGCTCAGCTGGCTCAAGTCGGTACGCCAGGTACGGCCGATATTCTCGTCCAGCACCTCAGAGAGCGGCTGGTTGGCCAGCGCCAGCCAGCGGCGCGGCGTGACGCCGTTGGTCACGTTGCAGAACCGCGTCGGAAAGATTTTCGCGAAGTCCGCAAAAAGCGACTGCACCATCAGGTTCGAGTGGAGCTCGGACACGCCGTTGACCTTGTGGCTGATGACGACCGCCAGCCAGGCCATGCGCACGCGGCGCCCGTTCGATTCATCAATGATGGATGCGCGGCTCAGCAGCCCGGTATCGTTCGGGTATTGCTCCTGCAGGGTCTTGAGGAAGTAGTCGTTAATCTCAAAGATAATCTGCAGATGGCGCGGCAGGATTTTGCCGAGCATGTCTACCGGCCACGTTTCCAGCGCTTCGCTCATCAGCGTGTGGTTGGTGTAGGAGAATACCTGACAGGTCACTTCAAACGCGTCATCCCAGCTGAACTTGTGTTCGTCGATCAGCAGGCGCATCAGCTCCGGAATGGAGAGCACCGGGTGGGTGTCGTTAAGGTGGATCGCGGTTTTCTCCGCCAGGTTGGCGTAGGTTTTGTGCAGCTGATGGTGGCGGCTGAGGATATCCTGAATCGTCGAGGAGACGAGGAAATACTCCTGACGCAGGCGCAGCTCGCGACCGGAGTAGGTCGAGTCATCCGGGTACAGCACGCGGGACACGTTCTCGGAGTGGTTTTTGTCTTCCACCGCCGCAAAGTAGTCCCCCTGGTTGAATTTACCGAGGTTGATTTCGCTACTGGCCTGGGCGCTCCACAGGCGCAGCGTGTTGGTGGCATCGGTGTCATAGCCGGGGATAATCTGGTCGTAGGCCACGGCCAGGATCTCTTCCGTTTCTACCCAGCGGGATTTTTTGCCTTCCTGCTGGATACGTCCGCCAAAGCGCACCTTGTAGCGCGTATTGTGGCGCTTAAACTCCCACGGGTTGCCGTACTCCAGCCAGTAGTCCGGCGACTCTTTCTGGCGCCCGTCGACGATATTCTGTTTGAACATACCGTAGTCGTAGCGAATACCGTAGCCGCGGCCCGGCAGCGCCAGCGTTGCCAGCGAGTCGAGGAAGCAGGCGGCGAGACGCCCCAGACCGCCGTTGCCGAGCCCCGGGTCGTTCTCTTCGTCGATCAGCTCTTCTAAATCTAACCCCATCTCTTCCAGGGCGGTTTTAACGTCGTCATAAATTCCGAGCGACAACAGCGCGTTGGACAGCGTGCGGCCAATCAAAAATTCCATCGACAGGTAGTAAACCTGACGCGTTTCCTGCGAGAGCTGGGCGCGGTTTGAGCGCAGCCAGCGTTCCACTAAACGGTCACGCACCGCAAACAGGGTGGCGTTCAGCCACTCGTGCTTGTTGGCGATAACCGGATCTTTCCCGATGGTGAACATCAGCTTGTAGGCGATGGAGTGCTTTAACGCCTCAACGCTGAGCGTGGGTGAAGAGTAGCTAAATGGAGCGTTCATATCAGTAACTTCGCCTCGTTACATCAAGCGTTGATAGAGATCGCGGTATGACTGCGCCGCGACATGCCAGCTAAAGTCCATGGACATCGCCTGACGCTGAACGTAACGCCAGAGCGATGGACGGGACCACAAGACGAAAGCACGCCGAATCGCCCGAAGCAGCGACCAGGCATTACTGTCCTCAAAGACAAACCCGCTGGCGATACCGTCCGCCAGGTTTTCCAAAGAGCTATCGGATACGGTATCCGCCAGTCCGCCCGTGCGGCGCACCAGCGGCAGCGTGCCGTATTTCAGGCCGTAAAGCTGCGTCAGGCCGCAGGGTTCGAAACGGCTCGGCACCAGGATGACGTCCGCGCCTCCCATGATGCGGTGCGAGAACGCTTCGTGATAGCCAATCTGCACGCCCACCTGCCCCGGATGTTCCGCCGCAGCGGCAAGGAAGCCTTCCTGCAGCACCGGGTCGCCCGCGCCGAGCAGCGCCAGCTGTCCGCCCTGCTCCAGTAAACCGGGCAACGCCTCCAGCACCAGATCCAGCCCTTTCTGGCTGGTCAGGCGGCTGACCACCGCGAACAGCGGCACTTTATCGTTAACCTTCAGGCCCATTGCAATCTGCAGCTGGCGTTTGTTCTCCGCTTTGTCTTCCACGGAATCACGGCCATAGCGCGCCGCCAGCAGGAGATCGGTTTCCGGGCTCCAGATCTGTTCATCCACGCCGTTCAGAATGCCCGACAGGCGGCCTTCGCGGTGGCGCTGTTGCAGCAACCCTTCCATGCCGTAACCAAACTCCGGCTGGGTGATCTCACGCGCGTAGGTTGGGCTCACGGCGGTAATATGATCGGCGTAATACAGCCCGGCTTTCAGGAACGAGATCTGCCCGTTAAATTCCAGCCCGTGCATGTTATAGAACGATAATGGCAGATCGATTTCACTCATGTGATGGGCATAGTACATCCCCTGATACGCCAGGTTATGCACGGTAAAGACCGATTTCGCCGGATGGCCGCGCGCCGCGAGATACGCCGGGGCAAGCCCGGCGTGCCAGTCGTGCGCGTGCACCACATCCGGGCGCCAGAACGGATCCAGCCCCGTCGCCATTTCTGCCCCGACCCAGCCGAGCAGCGCAAAGCGCAGCACGTTATCGGTGTAGGCGAACAGGTTCGTATCGTGATACGGGCTGCCCGGTCGATCGTATAAGTGCGGCGCGTCGATCAGGTAAATCCCTACGCCATTGTAATGTCCAAACAGCAGGGTGATGCGTCCGGCGAAGGTCTCACGGCGGGTCACCACTTTTGCATCCGGAATACCGCGCCGGATATCCGGAAAGGCGGGCAGCAGGACTCGGGTATCCACGCCTCCGGCGATTTGCGCCGCCGGTAATGCACCCAGAACATCTGCCAGACCGCCCGTTTTTAACAACGGGAACATCTCAGAACATACATGTAAAACCTGCATCATCGCTCCTGTTTGATCTGCAGCTTCCGCAACATTTCCCGTGTGACTAACACGATCCCCTCTTCCGAACGATAGAAACGACGCGCGTCTTCTTCCGCGTTCTCACCAATCACCATCCCTTCCGGAATGACGCAGGCACGATCGATAACGCAGCGACGCAGACGGCACGAGCGCCCTACCCAGACATCAGGCAGTAAGACTGCCGAATCGATATTACAGAATGAATTTATCCGCACGCGGGGGAACAGCACCGACTGCACCACCACAGAGCCTGAAATAATGCACCCGCCGGACACCAGCGAGTTCAGCGTCATACCGTGGCTGCCGGAGCGGTCCTGCACGAATTTGGCCGGCGGCAGCGATTCCATATGGGTACGAATCGGCCAGTTCTGGTCGTACATATCCAGCTCAGGCGTGACCGACGCCAGGTCGAGGTTCGCTTTCCAGTACGCTTCCAGGGTTCCCACATCGCGCCAGTAAGGTTCCGCATTGGGGTCGGACTGCACGCAGGACAGCGGGAAAGGATGTGCATACGCCATGCCAGCTTTAGTGATTTTCGGAATGATGTCTTTACCGAAGTCGTGGCTGGAGTTTTCGTCTTTATCGTCGTCTTCAAGCAGCTCATAAAGATAATCTGCATCAAAGACATAAATCCCCATGCTGGCGAGCGATTTGGTGTCATCGCCCGGCATGGTTGGCGGGTTCGCCGGCTTTTCAACAAAGTCGATAATTTTGTCGTCGGCATCCACGTGCATCACGCCAAACGCCGTCGCTTCAGCAACGGGCACAGGCAGACACGCTACGGTGCAGCGCGCCCCTTTTTCGACGTGGTCGATGAGCATGTGGGAGTAATCTTGCTTGTAGATATGGTCCCCGGCGAGGATCACGATGTATTCCGCGTTATAGCGGCGAATGATGTCGAGGTTCTGCGTCACTGCATCCGCCGTTCCGCGGTACCAGTTCTCACCGTGGACGCGTTGCTGAGCGGGAAGGAGATCGACAAACTCGTTCATCTCTTCGCTGAAGAATGACCAGCCGCGCTGGATATGCTGAACCAGCGTGTGCGACTGATACTGCGTAATGACGCCAATACGGCGAATGCCCGAGTTCAGGCAGTTGGAGAGCGCAAAGTCGATGATACGGAACTTACCACCAAAGTGAACGGCCGGTTTCGCGCGCTTGATGGTCAAATCTTTCAGACGGGTACCACGTCCACCCGCAAGTATCAGGGCAACCGTTTTTAATGGTAGCTGGCGTGCCAACATTAAGGGATCGTTCTTCTCTAATCTAACCATGACTAACTCCTTTTTTATCATCTTTGGAATACGCACACTCCGTGCGCAGGCCCGTGCCAGACAGCCATTACTACCGGATTATCCGCTCCGGCAAAGGGGGGAACAGCTCGCCATTCCCCTTCAGGTAAAACAATCTCTGCGACGTCATCCGTCGCGTTCAGCGTGACCAGCCATTTATCCGACAGCAGGATTTGCAGGCGTGGTACGCCGTGTTGCCACTCTTGCGCGCTTAACGGTTGCGCGTCTTGATTCAACCAGCGAACGTTGCCGTCACCCTCTTCCCACCAGCGGTCGGCGGTCAGCGCGGGGATCTGCTGGCGAAGATGGATCAGCGCAGCGGTAAAATGAATCAGCCCGCTGTTGGCTTCACCCCAGTCGAGCCAGGTTAACGTGTTGTCCTGGCAATACGCATTGTTGTTACCGTGCTGGCTGTGGCCGTGTTCATCGCCTGCCAGCAGCATCGGCGTGCCCTGCGACAATAAAAGCGTTGTCAGCAAAGCGTGAACGCTGGCGCGTCGCCGCTCGATGACGTCAAGGCTTCCGCCTAACCCTTCTATACCATGATTAAAGCTATGGTTATTGTTAGTACCATCGCGATTCTCTTCGCCGTTTGCCTCATTGTGTTTCTGATTGAAACAAACGCAGTCCCTGAGCGTAAAACCGTCGTGTGCCGTCAACAGATTGACGGTGGCCGACGGGCGTTTGCCGTCGCGCTTAAAGAGATCGCTTGAAGCGGCAAAGCGTCCGGCGAACTCCCCCAGCGACAGATTCCGTTCCAGCCAGAAGCGGCGCGCGGCATCGCGGTAGTGATCGTTCCACTCGGCAAACAGCGGCGGGAAATTCCCGACCTGATAACCGCCTTCCCCGATGTCCCACGGCTCGGCAATGAGCTTCACCTGCGAGAGCACCGGACAGTTTTTTATCGCCTCAAACAGCGGCGCCTGCTGGCTGAACGCTGGCGTGCGCCCCATCACGGGTGCCAGATCGAAACGAAAACCGTCGACGTGGAACGTCTCCACCCAGTATTTCAGGCATTCATAAGCAAAATGCGTGACCGCCGGATGGCTGAGGTTGAGCGTGTTACCGCAGCCGGTCCAGTTCTCATAATCGCCATCCTGCCTGATCCAATAATAGCTACGGTTATCAATTCCGCGCATGGAGAGCGTCGGACCGTCGAGATCGCTTTCGGCACTGTGGTTGAGCACGACGTCCAGAATGACCTCAATGCCCGCCGTATGGAGCGCCTTCACCGCATCGCGAAACTCGTCCCGCGCCGTTTCCGGATGGGCGGCATAGCGTGGCTCAAGCGCGAACATCGCCAGCGGGTTGTAGCCCCAGTAGTTGCTTAGCCCCAGCCGCTGCAGGCGCGGCTCGCTGGCGAAATGGGCCACGGGTAACAGTTCCAGCGCGGTGATGCCGAGGTGTTTCAGGTAGGCAATCATGGTGGGATGCCCGAGCGCCTTATAGGTGCCGCGCATCTCTTTGGGGATCGACGGGTGCAGGTACGTCAGCCCTTTGACGTGGGCTTCATAAATAACGGTATTGCCCCACGGCGTCTGCGGCGGGGCATCGTCTTCCCAGTCATAAAGATCGTTTACCACCACGCTTTTTGGCGCGACGGGCGCGCTGTCGCGGTGGTCGGGCTCGCCGTAGCCCACGTGGAACAGCGGGTCGTCTTTAAATTCGCCGTCCACGCGGTGCGCGCACGGGTCAATCAACAGCTTCGCCGGGTTAAACCAGTGCCCCTGCGCCGGATCCCACGGACCATGTACGCGAAAGCCATAGTGCATGCCTGGCCGTCCTCCGGCCAGGTAGCCGTGCCAGGTATCCCCCGTGCGCGCGGGTAAATCGTAACGGTGCTCGTTACCTTCCCCATCAAACACGCACAGTTCTACCCGCTCAGCGTGAGCGGAAAAGAGGGTGAAATTGACACCCTTTCCGTCAAAACGTGCGCCGAGCGGTTCGGGTTTACCTGCCGTAAGCTGCGTCATTCGCCCTCCCGCATCAGCCAGATGGTGCCAAGCGGCGGCAGCGTCAGGCTCAGGGAGTTGGGTCGCCCGTGGCTTTCGATGGCGTCGCTCTGGACCAGCCCGCCGTTACCGGCGTTGCTGCCGTGATAGTGCATGGAGTCGGTATTCAGGATCTCGCGCCATTTGCCCGGTTGGTTAATGCCGAAGCGGTAATGTTCGCGCGGCACCGGCGTGAAGTTGCTGGCGACGACGATCTCGTTACCCGCTTTGTCACGACGCACAAAGACAAACACCGAGCGCTCGTGGTCGTCCACCACCAGCCACTCAAAGCCGTACGGATCGAAGTCGAGCTCGTGCAGCGCTTTGTGGTGGCGATAGGTCAGGTTCAGGTCGCGCACCAGACGCTGCACCCCGTGGTGCCAGTTGTCGCCGCCTTCCAGCAGGTGCCAGTCGAGGCTGGCATCGTGGTTCCACTCGCGTCCCTGGGCGAACTCATTGCCCATAAACAGCAGTTTCTTGCCCGGGAAGGCAAACATCCAGCCGTAGTAGGCGCGCAGGTTGGCAAACTTCTGCCACGCGTCGCCCGGCATGCGGTCGAGAATGGATTTTTTGCCGTGTACCACTTCATCGTGCGACAGCGGCAGCATGAAGTTTTCGGTGTAGTTGTAGAGCATCCCGAACGTCAGCTTATCGTGATGATACTTACGGTGAACCGGATCCAGCTTCATGTAGTCGAGCGTGTCGTGCATCCAGCCCAGGTTCCACTTATACCAGAACCCCAGGCCGCCTGATGACGGCGGACGGGAGACGCCCGCAAAGTCGGTCGACTCTTCCGCCATGGTCACGGCACCGTCCACCTGTTCGCCGATAATGCGGTTGGTATTGCGCAGAAATTCAATCGCTTCCAGGTTTTCACGGCCGCCAAACTCGTTCGGGATCCACTCGCCCTCTTTGCGGCTGTAGTCGCGGTAGATCATCGACGCCACCGCATCGACGCGCAGGGCATCAATGCCAAACCGCTCGATCCAGTACAGGGCATTCCCGACCAGATAGTTTGCGACCTCACGGCGACCGTAGTTATAGATCAGCGTGTTCCAGTCCTGGTGATAGCCTTCGCGCGGGTCGCTGTGCTCGTACAGCTTCGTGCCATCAAACTCTGCCAGCGCAAAGTCATCCGATGGGAAATGGCCCGGCACCCAGTCGAGGATGACGTTCAGCCCGGCGGCATGCGCGGCATCAATGAAATAGCGGAAGTCATCGCGCGTGCCGAAGCGGCGCGTTGGCGCATACAGCCCGGTAGGCTGATAGCCCCAGCTGCCGTCGAACGGGTGCTCGTTGACCGGCAGCAGCTCAAGGTGGGTAAAGCCCATCCATTTGGCATAGGGCACCAGCTGGTCGGCAAGCTCCCGGTAGCTGAGCCAGAAGTTGTTATCGGTATGGCGACGCCAGGAGCCAAGGTGTACCTCATAGACGGAGATCGGCGCATCAAAGCGGTTGGCCTGTTTGCGCTCCTCCGTCTGGACGACCTTCTCCGGCAGGCCGCAAATCAGCGACGCGGTATCCGGGCGCATCTGCGCTTCGAAGGCATACGGGTCGGCTTTGATGCGCAGCTTGCCGTTGGCGTCGATCATCTCGAATTTATAAAGCTGCCCGGGGTGCGCTCCGGGGATAAACAGCTCCCAGATGCCGGTTTCCCGGCGCAGGCGCATCGGATGGCGGCGACCGTCCCAATAGTTGAACTGGCCGACAACGGAGACGCGCTGGGCGTTAGGCGCCCACACGGAGAATCGCGTGCCGGTAATGCCGTCCATGGTATCGGCATGGGCACCCAGCGTTTCATAAGGGCGAAGATGCGTTCCTTCGGAGAGCAGCCAGGCATCCATCTCTTTAAGCAGAGGGCCAAAGCTGTAAGGATCGTCAATCAGGTTTTGCTGACCGTGCCAGAGAACGGCGAGCTGATAGCGAAAAGGGTTTTTACGGCGGGGCATCACGCCCGAGAAGAAGCCACGGGAATCGAGGCATTCAAGATTACCGACCTTGCGGCCGGTTTTGGGTTCAATCACCCAGACTTCTGTGGCATCCGGTAACAGTGCCCGAACTTCAAGGCCATCCTCAGTTTGATGCATCCCAAGCACAGAAAAGGGGTCAGCAAAATGACCCGCAATAAGCGCATTAATCACGTCTCTATCCACACGATCGGACATGGTATTCATCCTGTTTTTTATGTCGTCCTTTTTAAGCGCTCCGGGACGACTTTTAATGTGACCTGAACGGGACAGCACAAAAATGTGCATCCATTCTGCTCCGTTCGAACCTCAGGTAAGAAATGACTCTTCCTTAAAGCATAGCCAACGCTCTAGATGACTCCTGATAAAAAATAAGACATACGCGTGTTACTCCATGTAGTACGCAAAAAAAAGGGGTGAAAATCACCCCCGGTAGTTAACAAATTATTACGCCAGCTGGCGCAGCATGCGGCGCAGCGGCTCGGCGGCGCCCCACAGGAGCTGGTCGCCGACGGTGAACGCGGAGAGGTACTCCGGCCCCATGTTCAGCTTGCGCAGACGGCCAACCGGCGTGGTCAGCGTGCCGGTCACGGCAGCCGGGGTCAGCTCGCGCATGGTGATATCGCGATCGTTTGGCACCACTTTCGCCCACGGGTTGTGCGCGGCCAGCAGCTCTTCCACGGTCGGAATAGACACATCTTTTTTCAGTTTAATGGTGAAGGCCTGGCTGTGGCAGCGCAGCGCGCCGATACGCACGCACAGACCGTCAACCGGAATGGTGTTCGCGGTCGCGAGGATTTTGTTGGTCTCGGCCTGGCCCTTCCACTCTTCGCGGGTCTGGCCGTTATCCAGCTGTTTGTCGATCCATGGGATCAGGCCACCGGCCAGCGGTACGCCGAAGTTGTCCACCGGCAGCTCGCCGCTGCGGGTCAGCTGAGTCACTTTACGTTCAATATCGAGGATCGCGGACGCCGGGTTTGCCAGCTCGGTCGCGACGCTCTGGTGCAGCTGGCCCATCTGGGTCAGCAGCTCGCGCATGTGACGCGCGCCGCCGCCGGACGCCGCCTGGTAGGTCGCCACGGAGACCCACTCCACCAGATCCTGCGCGAACAGGCCGCCGAGGGACATCAGCATCAGGCTGACGGTGCAGTTACCGCCGACAAAGGTTTTCACGCCGTTGTTCAGGCCGTCGGTGATGACGCCCTGGTTCACCGGGTCGAGAATGATGATGGCATCGTCTTTCATACGCAGCGAAGAGGCCGCGTCAATCCAGTAGCCCTGCCAGCCGCTTTCACGCAGCTTTGGATAGATTTCGTTGGTATAATCGCCGCCCTGGCACGTCACAATAATGTCGAGTGCCTTCAGCGCTTCCAGATCGTAAGCATCCTGCAACGTGCCTGTGGTACCACCAAAGGACGGAGCAGCCTGGCCGAGCTGGGAAGTGGAGAAGAAGACCGGGCGGATAGCGTCGAAATCGCGCTCTTCAACCATGCGTTGCATGAGTACAGAGCCGACCATACCGCGCCAGCCGATAAAACCAACGTTTTTCATAGCATTTTTTTCCTGCTGAGGGTGTGTGCTGATTGTGCAAGCCAGTATTGAACTGGGATATGCTTCACATTACAAAATGCTGCCAAAGTCGCAAGCGAAATTAATCGATGATTGCCCGGCAATCAGAAAAAGCGCTAATCATCGGAATAACACTACTAAGTATCAGGGATAATTTAAAGATGAGTGAAATCATTTCCGCGGCGGTTTTATTGATCCTGATTATGGATCCACTGGGAAACCTGCCTATCTTCATGTCGGTGCTGAAGCACACCGAGCCGAAGCGCCGCCGGGCGATCATGATCCGCGAGCTGCTCATCGCCCTGCTGGTGATGTTTATCTTCCTGTTTGCCGGTGAAAAAATTCTCGCGTTCCTGAACCTGCGCGCCGAAACCGTGTCGATTTCCGGCGGGATTATCCTGTTCCTGATTGCCATTAAGATGATTTTCCCGAGCGCGGAAGGCAGCAGCAGCGGCCTGCCTGCGGGTGAAGAGCCGTTTATCGTGCCGCTGGCAATTCCACTCGTCGCCGGGCCGACGATTCTGGCGACGCTGATGCTGCTGTCGCACCAGTATCCGAATCAGATGAGCCATCTGGTGATTGCCCTGCTGATCGCCTGGGGCGGGACGTTTATCATCCTGCTGCAGTCGTCGCTGTTCCTGCGCCTGCTGGGTGAGAAAGGAGTGAACGCACTGGAGCGCCTGATGGGGCTGATTCTGGTGATGATGGCAACGCAGATGTTCCTGGACGGGATCCGCGCGTGGATGAAAGGCTAGGCAAACGCAAAACGGCAATCAAAGATTGCCGTTTTTAGTGTTTGCACCCTCTCCCCGTGGGAGAGGGCCGGGGTGAGGGCATCAGGCCGCAGAGGACACATATTCGTCGGGTGGCGGCCTCGCCTTACCCGACCTACAGCAACGCCAGCCCATCTACCCCTTACGAATCAAATACCGGTACGGCAGCGCCTCGGTCTGCTGTGCCACCAGCTCATGCTCCATAAAGGTACAAAAGCCGGGAATATCGCGGGTCGTGGCCGGGTCGTCGGCAATAATCAGCAGCGTTTCACCGGTCTGCATGTTGCGCACGGTCTTACGTACCATCATTACCGGTTCCGGGCAGCGAAGGCCCTGGGCATCAAGAGTGTGGTCTGGGCTGGAAAACAGGTCGGTCATGGTCTTCTCGGTCTGGTAAAAACGGCTGTAGTTTACGCCCGGTTGCGATCAATGCAAACCAGGTTAACGATTGCGTAAAAACTAACCATTGCAATGTCCTGCCAAAGCAGTATCATGCTGCGGTTTTTATTGGGTTCCCTCACCCCAACGTATAAAAAGGTCACAATATGACGTCGTTTTCTGAATCACAGCGCGTAAAAGCGTTGTTCTGGCTTTCGCTTTTCCATTTGCTGGTGATCACCTCCAGCAACTATCTGGTGCAACTCCCAATCTCCATCTTTGGTTTTCATACCACCTGGGGCGCATTCAGCTTCCCGTTTATTTTCCTCGCGACGGATTTGACCGTGCGTATCTTTGGCGCACCGCTGGCTCGCCGTATTATTTTTTCGGTCATGCTCCCGGCGCTGTTCATCTCGTACGTGGTTTCGTCACTGTTTTATATGGGAAGCTGGCAGGGCTTTGAGGCGTTAACCCACTTCAACCTGTTTGTTGCCCGTATCGCCGCGGCAAGCTTTATGGCCTACGCGCTGGGGCAGATCCTCGACGTGCATGTGTTTAACCGCCTGCGTCAGAATCATCGCTGGTGGATGGCGCCAACCGCCTCCACGCTGTTCGGTAACGTGAGCGATACGCTGGCCTTCTTCTTCATCGCCTTCTGGCGCAGCCCGGATGCGTTCATGGCCGAACACTGGATGGAAATCGCGCTGGTGGACTACTGCTTCAAGGTCCTCATCAGCATTGTGTTCTTCCTGCCGATGTACGGCGTGCTGCTCAATATGCTGCTGAAAAGGCTGGCAGATAAATCTGAAATCACGGCATTGCAGGCTGGTTAAGGGTTCGCTTTATCAGTTGTGATAAGATGAGCGAATGAGCCGTTATGGCCGTTTATCGAAAGGAAGAAGTCAATGCGCAATCTGGTTAAATATGTCGGGATTAGCCTGCTGGTTGTGGGTCTTGCAGCCTGTGATAACAGCGACACGAAAACGCCTGCTCAGGGCGCATCCGCAGAGAGCAACGCGACCGGCCAGCCGGTGAATCTGATGGATGGCAAACTCAGCTTCTCTCTGCCAGCCGATATGACCGATCAGAGCGGCAAGCTGGGCACCCAGGCGAATAACATGCACGTTTACTCCGACGCAACCGGGCAGAAAGCGGTCATTGTGATTGTGGGCGACGACACCAGCGAAGACCTGTCCGTCCTGTCCAAACGTCTGGAAGATCAGCAGCGCGGCCGCGATCCTCAGCTGCAGGTCGTGACCAATAAATCCATCGAGCTGAAAGGCCACACGCTGCAACAGCTCGACAGCATCATCTCTGCAAAAGGCCAGACCGCCTACTCTTCTGTGGTGCTGGGCAAGGTTGATAACAAACTGCTGACCCTGCAGATCACCCTGCCAGCCGAAGATCAGCAGAAAGCGCAGACGGCTGCTGAAAACATCATTAACACCATCGTGATCCAGTAACGCTTCACGACGATGACGTGGCCTCCGGTGCCTGCACCGGGGGCCATTTTTTTAGCCGCCACGTCAGCAGCAGCGCAATCACCACCAGACCCGCCGCGGCAAGATAGATCACCGGAACCCCTGCCCAGGCCATCACCAGCCCCGCCAGCGGGCCGGTAATGCCTAAAGACATATCCATAAATACCGTATAGGTCGCCAGCGCCGCCCCCTGATTCTGCTGCGGCACGGCTTTTACCGCCACCACGCCCAGCGCCGGGAAGACCAGGGAAAAGCCAGCCCCCGCGAGGAATACGCCCACTTTCGCGACCCAGGGCACCATCGCAATTCCGGTCAGCAACAGCCCGACTATCTCTATCGCAAAGCAAATCATCGCCACATTCAGCCCGCCAAGACGGTTGATGCCGTTAGGGAAAAGCAGGCGGGCGCCAACAAATGCACAGCTAAACAGGGTTAACGCAAAGGCTGCGCCGTCCCAGCCTTTGGCGTCGTAGAACAGGGTAATGAAGGTCGCAATCACGCCGAAGCCGGTGGTCGCCAGCGCCAGGGCCATACCGTACGGCCAGACGCGCCCCAGCACCGCCCGAAACGGCAGCGGCTTGCCCTTGCTGGCCTTCACTTTCGGGCGCGGCAGCGCAAAGAGGATTGCCAGCAGCGCGACCGCCATAATGGTGATGGAAAGCCCATACAGCCCGCCAAGCGCATAGCAGGCCACGCCGAGCGGCGCCCCGAGCGCCATCGCACCGTAGGTGACAATCCCGTTCCAGGATATCACCCGGCCAATGTGCGGCGCGCCTACCACACCCACGCCCCACAGCGTCGAGCCGGTTCCCGCCAGACTTTGCCCGATGCCAAGAATAACGCGGCCCAGGCAGAGCAGCGCCAGGCTGACCAGCGGCCAGTGGCCGGTGGTGGCAGCCAGCAGATAGCTCAGGCCACTGAGGAAACAGCCGCACAATCCCACCACCACGATGCTTTTTGGACCGAACGCGTCCGCGTAGCGCCCGGCATGCGGGCGGCTGAGGAGCGTGGCGAAATATTGCAGGCTTATCACCAGCCCCGCCCAGAAGGCGCTGAAGCCCATCACGTCATGGACATAGCCCGGCAGGACCGCCAGCGGCAGGCCAATGGTCAGATAGCTGGCAAAGTTGAAAATCACAACGGAAACGATGCGCAGATTGAGGCGCAGTCCGCTCAGTGCCGGTTCAGCGGCAGGTTCGGGCATGGGGTTCTACCTGGATTTTTTACAACAGTGTTTCACTATTACCACGGCGCAATAAGAAAATCAGCCCCGACTTTCAGATTAACGGTGCCAGACGAAGCGAAGCCCGGGCACTACACTTATCGGGTCATCATATTAAGGAACACGCATGATCGCTAACCCGTCCGACAAAGCAGGACTCCACATCTTATTAAAACTCGCCTGTCTGGTGGTTATCCTTGCGGGTATCCATGCTGCCGCTGACATTATTGTTCAGCTCCTGCTGGCGCTCTTTTTTGCCATCGTGCTTAATCCTCTGGTCACCTGGTTTTTACGCCGGGGCGTCAGCCGTCCGGTAGCCATCACCATCGTGGTTATTGTCATGCTGATTGGCCTGACGGCGCTCTTCGGCGTGCTGGCGGCATCGCTGAGCGAATTCTCCACCATGCTGCCGCAGTACAACAAAGAGCTGACGCGTAAAATTGTCGCGCTGCAGGAGATGGTGCCCTTCCTCAATCTGCATATCTCACCCGAACGGATGCTGCGCAGGATGGACTCCGAGAAGGTCATGACCTACGCCACCACCTTGATGACGGGGCTTTCCGGCGCGATGGCCAGCATTCTGCTGCTGGTCATGACCGTTGTGTTTATGCTGTTCGAAGTTCGCCACGTCCCCTATAAGCTGCGCTTTGCGCTGAACAATCCGCAAATTCACATTGCCGGGTTACACCGGGCCCTGAAGGGCGTCTCCAAATATCTGGCGCTGAAAACGCTCCTGAGCGTCTGGACCGGGGTGATTGTCTGGCTGGGGCTGATGCTGATGGACGTGCAGTTCGCGCTGATGTGGGGCGTGCTGGCCTTTCTGCTGAACTACGTGCCCAATATTGGCGCGGTGCTTTCCGCCGTGCCGCCGATGATTCAGGCGTTTCTGTTTAACGGCTTCTACGAATGCATGCTGGTCGGCGCGCTGTTCCTCGTCGTGCATATGGTGCTGGGCAATATTCTTGAACCGCGCATGATGGGACACCGTCTGGGCATGTCGACGCTGGTGGTGTTTTTATCCTTACTGGTTTGGGGATGGCTGCTGGGCCCGGTCGGTATGCTGCTGTCGGTTCCTCTAACCAGCGTATGTAAAATCTGGATGGAGACCACCAAAGGCGGCAGCAAGCTGGCGATCCTGCTCGGGCCGGGGAGGCCGAAAAGCCGGTTACCCGGCTAACCGACCTACCTGTACAGGTAGGTTTAAACCGTCAGTAATACACCGTAAATTACCGCGTCCCTAATCCGTCGCGGTATTTTTATTTGCGTTAAGGCGATACTCATTCTGTTTTTAATTACGCCGCGCGCATTACGTTGTAACGCAACTCATGATTTAACGCAAATTATAAAAAATGAAATTCTTATTTATTTTCCATGTTATTATGCCCGTCTTCGCGTCAACGTAATGTAAACATTAATATTGATTAAAAAATACACCCAGCGATAACAAAAAGCCGGATGAATATTATTTGTAAAAAACACTACCTTTAATTGTTATTATTGATATGGAGTTGTTGATGAAAAAGATCGTTAAATGGTGTGCTGCTGCCGTATTCGTTGGCGCACTGGCAGGCTGTGCGCGCACCGCCCCAATTGCTCAGGTTCACTCTATTGTAAGCGCGGGCCATACTGCCGATCAGGTAAAAACGGCAATTTTGAAAGCAGGCCAAAAACGCGACTGGATCATGACGGAAACCGGCCCGGGAATGATTAAGGGGCGTCTGCAGTCACGCGATCACTCCGTCCAGGTAAGTATTCCGTACACGGCCACAAGCTATTCAATCAACTATGAAAACAGCCTTAACCTGAAAGCGGCAGACGGTAAAATTCACAAAAATTATAACCGCTGGGTAAATAACCTCGACCACGATATTCAGCTGAACCTCTCCGCTGGCGCCGCGCTGTAATATTTTTCTAAAGTCGGGCCGCGTATGGCCCGATAACCTCTTTTTATTAGCCTCAAAGGTTACGCAGGAATGTACGAAAAGGACACACTCAGCGCACTGGATGCCATTACCGAAGCGCAACGCATCGCCTTTGCCCCGATGTTATTCCAGACTGCGCTTTGTCTGCGTAACTCAGGCGTTCTCGCCTGGCTCGATAAACAAGGTAAAGCGGGGGCAAGCCTCGACGAAATAACCGAACACAGCACGCTCGGCAGCTATGGCGTCAGCGTACTGCTGGATATGGGATTAAGCGGTCGAATTGTTACCCAACAGAATGGACGTTATTTCCTGGCGAAAGTGGGCCATTTTTTACTGCACGACGAAATGACCCGCGTAAATATGGATTTCACCCAGGACGTTTGTTATCAGGGGCTATTTCACCTGGCGGACGCCCTGCAGGAGGAAAAACCTGCCGGATTAGCCGTGTTTGGCAACTGGCCAACCATCTACCCGGCGTTATCCCAATTACCTGCTCCGGCGAAAGAGAGCTGGTTCGCCTTCGATCATTACTATTCTGACGCCGCTTTTGACGCTGCGTTGCCATATATATTCGCAAGCTCGCCGACAAAATTGTACGATGTGGGCGGAAATACGGGTAAATGGTCGTTACGCTGCTGCCGCTATGACGAAAATGTTGCCGTGACGATCCTCGATCTGCCGCAGCAGATAGCGCTGGCGCAGGAAAACATCGCAAAAGCAGGTTTTTCTCATCGTATTGCATTCCATGCTGTCGATATGCTTAGCCCAGCAACATTGCCGGGTGACGCCGACGTCTGGTGGATGAGCCAGTTCCTGGATTGTTTCTCTCCGGATCAGATTGTCGCCATGCTGACGCGCGTCGCACAGGCCATGAAGCCAGGCGCACGTTTGTGCATCATGGAGCTTTTCTGGGATGCTCAGAAATTTGAAGCAGCCTCTTTCAGCCTGAATGCCACCTCGCTCTATTTCACCTGTATGGCGAATGGCAATAGCCGGTTTTACAGCGTAGAGAAGTTCTATCGCTACCTGGAGAGCGCAGGTTTCAGCGTTGAACAGCGGCTGGACAACCTTGGGGTCGGTCATACCCTGCTGATATGCACCAAACGTGAACAATAGAGCAGCTTAGCTGCCGGGTGGCCCAGTCTGCCCTTTGAATACGGTTTTTTTCGCGGACGCGCGTAGATGAAATTTTCACTGAACATTATCGACTGGCAGGCGAGAGCGCCAGGACTCAGCGATGCCACAGAGTGGCAGGCATGGTCGCGCCTGCAGCTGGCCGTTGACCCAGCGGCCCCGCTTCCCCGCCTGACCGCTTTACCCATGATGACCGCGCGCCGCCTCAATTCAGGCAGTAAGCTGGCGGTGGATATTGGTCTGGCCATGCTGCAAAACCACGCCATTGATGCCGTCGTCTATTCCAGCCGCCACGGCGAGCTGGAGCGCAACTACCGTATTCTGCATGCTCTGGCGACCGGGCAGTCCGTTTCACCCACCGACTTCGCGATGTCCGTGCACAATTCCGCGGTGGGCAATCTCACGATCACCGCACGCCAGGCCATCGTCTCGTCATCCATTTCTGCCGGGCTGGACACCTTCCAGCAGGCTTTATGCGAAGTGCTGAGCCTGCTGCATGCGGGCTATTCCCGCGTCCTGCTGGTCGATTTTGACGGCGCGCTGCCGGAATTTTACCATCCGGCGCTACCGCCGCACATGCCCACCTGGCCATACGCGCTGGCGCTGGTGATTGAATCCGGCAACGGATTGCAGTGTGAAACCCGCAGCGGCAGCACGGGTGAAGAACCCGCCCTGCCGCAAAGCCTGATGTTCCTGCAGCGCTATCTCAGCGAGGAACGTCAGTTTGCGGTGCCCGGCGAACGTTTGCTGTGGCAATGGACGCGCGCATGAACCGCCTGGCTGCCCGTATCAACTGGTTATGGCGTCTGGTGATGACCGGCTTCTGCTTCGCGCTGTTTGGCGTGGGCGGGCTGATGCTGTCGCTGGTCTGGTTCAACCTGCTGCTGATCGTCCAGCGCGACCGCGCCAGCCGTCGCCGCCTGGCGCGTCGCAGCATTGCGGCCAGCTTCCGCTTCTTCCTGACCGTTGCGCGCGGCCTCGGCGTACTGGACTATCGCATTCACAATCTTGACGCGCTGCGCAGCGATCGGGGTTGTCTGGTGGTGGCTAACCACCCCACGTTAATTGACTACGTGATTCTGGCGTCGGTGATGCCCGAAACCGACTGCCTGGTGAAAAGCGCGCTGCTGCGCAACCCCTTTGTCAGCGGCGTGATCCGCTCGGCGGATTATCTGATTAACAGTGAAGCCGAGCCCCTGCTCGCGGCCAGCCAGCAGCGTCTGGCTCAGGGCGACACGCTGTTAATCTTCCCGGAAGGCACGCGTACCCGGTTTGGCGAGGCTATCTCCCTCCAGCGCGGCGCGGCAAATATCGCCGTGCGCTGTAACAGCGATCTGCGGGTGGTGCTGATCCACTGTAGCGAACACCTGCTGGATAAAAAAAGTCACTGGTATGATGTACCGCCAGAAAAACCTGTTTTCACCGTGGATGTCCGCGACCGCGTGAACATCGACGAATTTTACGATGCAAATGAACAAGAACCGGCGCTGGCGGCAAGGCAGTTAAACCGGCATCTGCAGCATCGATTAACATCAGGCCTTCAATCTTTGTCAGGAATTAATGATGCAAGCGCTTTATCTTGAAATTAAGAATCTCATTATCACCACGCTGAATCTGGACGAGCTTACCGCAGAGGATATTGATACCGATGCCGCGCTGTTTGGCGATGGGCTGGGTCTGGACTCCATTGACGCGCTGGAACTGGGTCTGGCGGTAAAAAACCAGTATGGCGTGGTGCTTTCTGCCGAAAGCGAAGAGATGCGCCAGCACTTCTTTTCCGTCGCCACGCTGGCGTCCTTTATCAACGCTCAACGCGCCTGAGATGTGAACGATGACTGAACAAGAAACCATTTATCAGGAAGTCTGCGGCCTTCTGACCAAGCTCTTTGAAATCGACCCGCAGGACATTACGCCCGAAGCCCGTCTTTACGAAGACCTGGAGCTGGACAGCATTGATGCGGTGGACATGATTGTTCATCTGCAGAAGAAAACGGGCAAGAAAATCAAGCCGGAAACCTTCAAGTCGGTTCGTACCGTTCAGGATGTGGTAGACGCCGTCGAACAGCTTCTGCGCGAAGAGTAAGACGTCGTGCGTGGTGGACGGACGTTCCCGGTCATCCCACTGCTGACGGGGCTGATGCTGCTGGCGTGGCCCTTCCTGATTGGATTTGGGCTGACGCACAACAGCCTGCAGTGGCTGTTGCCGTTGATGGCGCTGGTATTGCTGCTGCGGCTGCGCCAGGCGCGGCGGAACGCTGGCCCGATGCGGTATGTGGTGCAGTGCGTGGCGCTCGCGGGCATTGCGCTCTGCGCGGCAAGCTACCTGCTGAAAACCCACCAGTGGCTGCTGTTCTACCCGGTGGTCGTCAACCTTGTGATGCTGGCCGTGTTCGGCGGTTCGCTGTGGACCGCGATGCCGCTGGTCGAACGGCTGGCGCGCTTGCGCGAGCCAAACCTGCCCCCGGAGGGCGTGCGCTATACCCGCAAGGTGACCCTCGTCTGGTGCGGCTTTTTCATCGGTAACGGCGCGATGGCGCTGTTCACCGTCCTCCACGGCGACATGCGTCTGTGGACGCTGTGGAACGGTATGGTGGCCTACATCCTGATGGGGACGCTGATGGCGACAGAGTGGCTGGTGCGCCAGCGGGTGATAAAAAAAGAGATGCACAATGACTAACCCCCTTCCGCTGGGCCAGTGGCTAAACGCGCCGCGCCCTGACGATACGCCCGTTGCCTGGCTTGACGATCGTACCTGGACGCTGGGCCAGCTGCGCCACGACGTGACCTTACTGGTCGACACCCTGCGTCAGCAGGATGGCGAACGCTGGGCGCTGTGCTTTGAAAACAGCTACCTGTTTATCGTTGCGCTGCTGGCCTCGCTGCACGCCGGCAAAACGCCGGTCATTCCCGGCCATAGCCGCGTCTCGCAGCTTGAAGAACAGCAGGCGTTGTTTAGCGGCGTTCTGAGCGATCGGACTCTCGGTTTCCATGGCAAGCTGCTTGTGGTGGCCTCCAGCCATCAGACGGCTCACCGCTGGGCGCCCCTGCCGGAGATTGACGAAAGCCGCTTCGTAGAGCTGTTCACCTCCGGCTCCACGGGTACCCCGCGCCGGGTGATTAAGCACATCGTCAGTCTGGATCGCGAAGCCCGTCTGCTGGCTGACCGCTTCGGCGAGCGTCTGGCCGGCTGTAGCGTTGTCGCCTCGGTCGTACCGCAACATCTGTACGGACTGACATTTCGCATCGTATTGCCGATGGCGCTGGGCCTGCCGCTGCATGCCGCGATGCTCTACTACGCTGAGCAGCTGGCCGCCCTTCCTCATGACCGGCATTACCTGTTCATCAGCAGCCCGGCGTTCCTGAAGCGCCTGGATACCGAGCTGGCCGCGCCGCCCGTCAGGATGCTGATTTCAGCAGGCGGAATGCTGCCCTGGTGTGACGTCTCCACCACCGCGGGCTGGCTTAACATCTGGCCTGACGAAATTTATGGCAGCACCGAAACCGGGATCCTCGCCTGGCGCCATCGCCAGCAGGATCACGTCCCGTGGCTCGCGTTCCCCGGCGTTATCTTCCATCAGGAAGAGGAAGCCTGTCGCGTCACGTCGCCACTGATCCATGAGGAAGAAGGACTCCAGCTGGACGATATCCTCCACTTCGACAGCGAGGGGCTGTTCAGCATCGCCGGTCGTCGCGGGCGGGTGGTCAAAATTGAAGAAAAGCGCATCTCGCTTAACGAGATCGAACGTCGCCTGCTGGAGCTCGACGGCATTTGCGAAGCGGCTGCGCTGCCGGTCACGCGCGGAGGCCGTCAGGGGATTGGTGCACTGCTGGTGCTGGATGAAGCGGTTCGCCAGCGCGGGTATATGCAGGATAAAAAAGCGCAGGAGTTCGCCTGGCGTCGCGCCCTGCTGCCGTGGCTTGAGCCGGTCGCCGTTCCGCGCTACTGGCGCATTGTCGATGAAATGCCGGTAAACAGTATGAACAAGCGTGTCTATGCGCAGCTAGAGGAGTTATTTCATGAAAATTCATGAACTTGAGCGCCACCAGACACAGCCGGAGAAGCTGGAAATCATTTTGCATCTCGACGCGGCGCTGTTCTGGTTTCAGGGCCATTTTGCCGTACAGCCGCTGCTGCCCGGCGTTGCGCAGCTTGACTGGGTGATGCACTACGCCACGACGTTACTGGCGCCGGGCTACCGCTTTCACAGCATTCAAAACGTGAAGTTCCAGGCGCCTCTGCTGCCGGAAACCACGGTGACGCTGGTGCTTGAGTGGCATGCCGAACGTCAGATGCTGACCTTCAGCTACCAGCGTCACGCCGGGGCGGAGCGCCATACCGCCAGCAGCGGGAAAATTCGGCTATGTCAGTAACCTTCCGCCCCTGCGTGCTGATCCCGTGCTACAACCACGGCGCCATGATCGCCCGCGTGCTGTCGCGTCTCGCACCGTTCGGCCTGCCGTGCCTGGTGGTGGATGACGGCAGCGAAGCGAGCACCCGTCAGGAGCTCGAGCGCCTGGCGGCGGAGCAGCCGCAGGTAACGCTGGTCCGCCTGGCGCAAAACGCCGGAAAAGGTGCCGCGGTCATCAGGGGGCTGGAGGAGTGCGCGCGCGCGGGCTATACCCACGCCGTGCAGGTGGACGCGGACGGTCAGCACGCCATCGAAGATATTCCCAAACTGCTGGCGCTGGCGGAGTGCCACCCGGACGCGCTGATCTCCGGCCAGCCCATTTATGATGATTCCATTCCGCGCTCGCGGCTCTACGGGCGCTGGGTAACCCACGTCTGGGTGTGGATTGAGACCTTATCCCTGCAGCTTAAAGACAGCATGTGCGGCTTTCGAGTCTACCCGGTCTCGCCCACGCTGCGCCTGGCAGCGCGTGAAACGCTCGGCAAACGGATGGACTTTGACACCGAAGTGATGGTCCGTCTCTACTGGCAGGGCAACGCCAGCGTCTTTCTGCCCACCCGCGTTACCTACCCGCAGGACGGGTTGTCCCACTTCGACGCGTTAAAAGATAACGTGCGGATCTCCCTGATGCATACCCGGCTGTTCTTCGGCATGCTGCCCCGCATGCCCGGCCTGCTTTTTCGTCGACGCCGCCAGCACTGGGCGCAGCAGGACGAGGTCAAGGGCCTGTGGGGCATGCGCCTGATGCTGCGCGTCTGGAAGCTGATGGGCCGCCGGGCCTTTACCGTGCTGCTGTGGCCGGTCATCGGCGTGTACTGGCTTATCGCACGTCCGGCGCGGCTGGCCTCGCGGCAGTGGATTGAGAGAGTGAAGCAAGAACTGCGTCAGCGGAACATACCCGTTCCCCCGCGGCTCAACAGCTTTTTCCATTTCATGCGCTTCGGCAACGCGATGCTGGATAAAGTCGCCAGCTGGCGCGGTGAGCTGCAGTTTGATCGCGACGTGGTCTTTGCCCCCGGCGCGAGCGAAACGCTTAATATCGCGGCGCCGCAGGGCAAGCTGCTGCTGGCCTCGCATCTTGGCGACGTAGAGGCCTGCCGTGCGCTGGCCCAGCTGGACGGCAGCAAAACTATCACCGCCCTGGTCTTCAGCGAAAACGCCCGGCGCTTTAAGCAAATCATGAGCGAAATGGCGCCCCAGGCGGGCGTGAATTTGATGTCGGTCACCGACATCGGCCCGGACACCGCGATTGCCATCAAAGAGAAGCTTGAGCGGGGAGAATGGGTCGCCATTGTGGGCGACCGCATCGCGGTGAATCCGCAGCGTGGCGGCGAGTGGCGCGTGATCTGGAGTCCGTTCATGGGCCAGCCAGCGCCGTTCCCACAGGGGCCGTTTATCCTGGCCTCCATCCTGCGCTGCCCGGTGGTGCTGATTTTTGCCCTGCGCCAGCAGGGTAAGCTCGTCCTGCACAGCGAACCGTTTGCCGACCCGCTGCACCTGCCGCGCGGCGAACGCCAGCAGGCGCTGCAGGAGACCGTCGATCGCTACGCGCAGCGGCTGGAGCATTACGCCCTCCTGTCGCCGCTCGACTGGTTTAATTTTTTCGATTTCTGGCATCTGCCAGAGTCCAGAGAGAAGGAGTAAAGGGTGCTGACCGATCCCCGCTTTACGACTGAAGTTGAGATCACCGTTCCGTTCCACGACGTCGATATGATGGGCGTGGTCTGGCACGGTAACTATTTCCGCTACTTTGAGATCGCCCGCGAGGCGCTGCTCAATCAGTTTGACTATGGCTATCGCCAGATGAAGGCCTCCGGCTACGTCTGGCCCGTCGTCGATACCCGGGTGAAATACCGCGATGCGGTGACCTTTGAGCAGCGTATTCGCGTCCGCGCGCACGTTGAAGAGTATGAAAACCGCCTGCGCATAGCCTATCAAATTTTCGATGCGCAGACCGGCAAACGCACCACCACCGGCTACACCATCCAGGTAGCGGTGGAAGAAGCCACCCGCGAAATGTGCTTTGTGAGCCCGGCAATACTGTTTGAACGAATGGGAGTGACGCCATGAAATGGTGGCCTTTGCTGGCGCTTCTCGTCAGCCCGCTGGTCAGCGCCGTGACGCTGGATGAACTGCAGCAGCGCTTCACCGGGCAGCCCGTCGTGCGCGCGCACTTCGAACAGGTTCGCACCATAAAAGATATGCCGCAGCCGCTGCGCTCGCAGGGCGAGATGCTGATCGCCCGCGACAGCGGCCTGCTGTGGGATCAAAAAGCGCCGTTTCCGATGACGCTCCTGCTGGACGACATGCGGATGGTTCAGGCCATTAACGGCCAGCCGCCGCAGACCGTCACCGCCGACAATAATCCGCAGATGTTCCAGTTCAACCATCTTCTGCGGGCCCTGTTCCAGGCCGACCGCAGGGTGCTTGAAGAGAACTTCCGCATCGATTTTAAAGACCTGGGCGCCGGCCGCTGGTCGCTGGTGCTTACGCCAAAAACGACGCCGCTGGACAAGATTTTCGCCACCCTCGATCTGGGCGGCGCGACCTATCTGGAGACGATTCGCCTCAACGATAAACAGGGCGACCGTACCGATATCGCCCTTTCACGCCACCAACTGACGCCCGCCAGCCTGACCGATGACGAACGCCAACGCTTTGCCGCACCGTAAATCCCTGCGCCCGGCGCTGCTGTGGGCCACGCTATGCCTGATTCTGCTGGGCGTGCTGCTGTCGCTGCTGCCCGGCGCGCGTCTGAACAGCAGCGTGCTGGCCATGCTGCCGAAGCAGACGCTGGGGGCGATCCCGCCGGCGCTCAACGACGGGTTTATGCAGCGTCTCGACCGCCAGCTGGTCTGGCTGGTCAGCCCCGGCAAAGAGCCCGATCCGCGCGTGGCGCAGCAGTGGCTGGCGTTGCTGCAAAGCAGCGATTCGCTCAGCGAGGTCAAAGGCCCGATGGACGCCGCCGGGCAAAAGGCCTGGGGAGAGTTCTTCTGGCAGCACCGAAATGGCCTGATCGATCCCGCCACCCGCGCCCGCCTGCAAAACGGCGGAGAAGCGCAGGCGCAGTGGATTTTATCTCAGCTCTATTCGGCCTTCTCCGGCGTCAGCGGCAAAGAGCTGCAAAACGATCCCCTGATGCTGATGCGCGGCTCGCAGCTCGCTCTGGCGCAAAACGGCCAGAAGCTGCGGCTGATGGACGGCTGGCTGGTCACACAGGATGAGGCGGGAAACTACTGGTATCTGCTGCACGGCGAGCTGGCGGGCTCGTCATTTGATATGCAGCAGACCCACCGGCTGGTGACGACGCTTAACGCGCTGCAGGATAGGCTAAAAGCGCGTTACCCCCAGGCGCAGCTGCTTTCGCGCGGGACCGTGTTCTACAGCGATTACGCCAGCCAGCAGGCCAAACGCGACGTCTCGACGCTGGGCATCGCCACCCTGCTCGGCGTGTTCCTGCTCATCGTCGCGGTGTTCCGCTCTCTGCGCCCGCTGCTGCTGAGCGTGCTCTCCATTGCCATCGGCGCGCTGGCGGGCACGGTGGTGACGCTGCTGCTCTTTGGCGAACTGCACCTGATGACGCTGGTGATGAGCATGAGCATCATCGGTATTTCAGCCGACTACACGCTCTACTACCTGACCGAACGGATGGTGCACGGCGCGGAGCACTCCCCCTGGCAAAGCCTGGCCAAAGTACGCAATGCGCTGCTGCTGGCGCTGCTGACGACCGTCGCCGCCTACCTGATTATGATGCTGGCCCCCTTCCCCGGGATCCGCCAGATGGCGGTGTTCGCCGCCGTGGGGCTGAGCGCCTCCTGCCTGACGGTGATGTTCTGGCATCCGTGGCTGTGCCGGGGTTTACCGGTGCGCCCGGTTCCGCTGATGGTTATCATGCTGCGCTGGCTGGCCGCGTGGCGACGCAATAAAAAATTGTCCGTGGGTTTGCCCGTCGCGCTGGCGCTGCTCTCCGCCGTGGGGATGAGCACCCTGAGGGTGGACGACGACATCGCCCAGCTGCAGGCCCTGCCGAAAGATATTCTGGCGCAGGAGAAGGCCATTACCGCCCTGACCGGACAGAGCGTCGATCAGAAATGGTTTGTGGTTCATGGCGCCTCGCCTCAGCAAACGCTGGAGCGGCTGGAAGCCTTTACCCCGGCGCTGGCACAGGCGCAAAAAGCCGGAGAGATCGCCCGCTGGCGTACGCTGCCGCTGAACTCGCTGGCGCGCCAGAAAAGCGATCTGAAGCTGCTGCGCGAGGCTGCCCCTGCGGTAACTAACGTGCTGAAAAGCGCCGGGCTCAACGCCGTATCCCCGAATCTCGACGCCATGCCGGTCAGCGTGGACGCGTGGCTTAAAAGCCCGGCCAGCGAAGGCTGGCGTCTGCTCTGGCTGACCCTGCCTAACGGGGAAAGCGGCGTGCTCGTGCCGGTGGACGGCGCGAAAAACAGCGCTTACCTCGGTGAACTGGCCGCACGCCATGACGGCGTCGTCTGGGTCGATCGCAAAGCCAGCTTTGACAGCCTGTTTGCCCTCTACCGCACGCTGCTGACGGGGCTACTGTTTGCCGCGCTGGCGGTGATTGCCTGCGGGGCGATGCTGCGCCTCGGCTGGCGTAAAGGGCTGATAAGCCTGGTGCCGTCCGTGCTGTCGCTGAGCTGCGGCCTGGCGGTGCTGGCCGCAACGGGCCACCCGGTGAATCTGTTCTCACTGCTGGCGCTGGTACTGGTGCTCGGCATTGGCATTAACTACACGCTGTTTTTCAGCAACCCGCGCGGTACGCCGCTGACCTCGATGCTGGCGATTACGCTGGCCATGATGACCACGCTGCTGACGCTGGGCATGCTCGTCTTCAGCGCCACCCAGGCCATCAGCAGCTTTGGCATCGTGCTGGTGAGCGGTATTTTTACCGCCTTCCTGCTGGCTCCGCTGGCGATGCCGGATAAGAAAGAGAGAAAACGTAAATGAACGCTTTTTATCGCGCCGTTGCGCTGGCCGCGGCGCTGCTGCTGGCGGGCTGCAGCCATTCGACCGATACCAAAGAGACGCGGCCTCAAGCCTGGCTCCAGCCGGGCACCAGAGTGACGCTGCCCCCGCCCGGCATCAGCCCGGCGGTAAGCTCCCAGCAGCTGCTGACCGGCAGCTTTAACGGACAAACGCAGTCCCTGCTGGTGATGCTCAACGCGGATGCGCATAAGGTGACGCTGGCCGGGCTTTCTTCCGTGGGCATTCGTCTGTTCCTGGCAACGTACGATGAGACCGGTATTCATACCGAGCAGTCGATCGTCGTGCCGCAGCTGCCGCCCGCCAGCCAGGTGCTGGCCGACGTGATGCTCAGCCACTGGCCGATTAGCGCCTGGCAGCCGCAGTTGCCGAAGGGCTGGACGTTAACGGACAATGGCGATCGGCGCGAGCTGCGTAACGCCAGCGGCAAGCTGGTGACGGAGATTGTCTACCTGCAGCGCAAAGGCAAGCGCGAGCCGATCAGCATCGAGCAACACGTCTTTAAATACCACATCACCATTCAATATCTGGGTGACTGAGATGATTTATATATCCGCTGTTGGCATGGTCAACGCGCTGGGCAACTCGCCTGACGAGATTGCCGCGAACCTGACGGCAGGCGTGGCGCCGGGGATGCACGCCCGGACCGGCTGGTTGCAGGGTTTACCCGAAGCCGTACTGGGCGGCGTGGAAGGCGAGCTTCCACCCATCCCGGACGCTTTCGCCGCACACCGCACCCGCAATAACCAGCTGCTGCTGGCCGCGCTGGCGCAGATTCAGCCCGCCGTTGACGAGGCCATCGCCCGCGTCGGTCGCGACCGCGTGGCCGTGGTGCTGGGGACCAGCACCTCCGGGCTGGACGAAGGCGATGAGCACGTGCGCCACATGGCCCATGGCGAAGCGAGCACGCGCTGGCAGTATCCGCAGCAGGAGCTTGGCGATCCGTCCCGCTTCCTCGCCAACTGGCTTCAGCTCGAAGGCCCGGCCTATACGATCTCCACGGCCTGCTCTTCCAGCGCGCGGGCGATGATCGGCGGCAAACGTCTGATTGAAGCCGGGCTGGTGGACATCGCCATTGTCGGCGGAGCCGATACCCTGAGCCGGATGCCCGTCAACGGCTTTAACAGCCTTGAATCCTTCTCCCCTACGCTCTGCGAGCCGTTTGGTCGCGACCGCCGGGGGATCACCATTGGTGAAGCCGCCGCGCTGATGGTATTGAGCCGGGAGCCCGCGGACGTGGCGCTGCTCGGAACGGGCGAATCCAGCGATGCGTACCATATTTCCGCCCCGCATCCGCAGGGTGAAGGGGCGATAAGGGCTATCGCGCAGGCGCTTAACGAAGCGGATATGCAGCCGCAGGATATCGGCTACATCAACCTGCACGGCACGGCCACGCCGCTCAACGATCAGATTGAATCGCAGGTGGTTCACGATCTCTTCGGGGAAAGCGTGCCGTGCAGCTCAACCAAACACCTTACCGGCCATACGCTGGGCGCCGCCGGTATTACCGAAGCGGCCCTGAGCTGGCTGATTCTGACGCGCGATCTGCCATTGCCGCCGCAGGACTTCGCCCGCTACGCGCCGGACGACACGCTGGCGCCGTGCGGCCTTCTGCACCAGCGCGCCGCCCTGAAAAAGCCGGTCATTTTGTCTAACTCGTTCGCGTTTGGCGGCAACAACGCCAGCATCCTGCTGGGGAGAGCCTCATGAGCTACTTATCACCCGAAGCCTATCTGCCGCACGAGGCGCCGATGATGCTGCTGGGGTCCGTTGAGAACGTTACGGACGACACGGCGGTCTGCCGCGTGGCGGTCAACGGGCAAAGCGTGCTGGCGCCGTTTCTCAACGCCGATGGCGACCTGCCGGGCTGGTACGCGCTCGAGCTGATGGCGCAGACCGTCGGCGTCTGGTCAGGCTGGCATCGCCATCAGCAGGGGCAGGATCATATCGCGCTGGGCATGGTGCTCGGCGCGCGCGAGCTGGTCTGCGCCAGCGGGCGTTTCGCCGCAGGCCTGACGCTGGACATCACCGTTAAGCTGCTGATGCAGGACGAACGCTTCGGCAGCTTTGAATGCGCGATTTCCGCTAATGAAGAGACGCTGGCCACGGGCCGGGTCAACACCTTCCAGCCGAGCGCAGAAGAATTAACATCGCTTTTTAATCAGGGATCTAACGCATGAGTCGTTCCGTACTGGTCACAGGGGCCAGCAAAGGCATAGGGCGCGCCATCGCTCGTCAGCTTGCCGCCGACGGGTTTACCGTAGGCGTGCATTACCATCGTGATGCCGCAGGCGCGCAGGAGACGCTGGACGCCATCACGCAGGCGGGTGGCAACGGTCGTTTACTCGCCTTTGATGTGGGCAACCGCGAACAGTGCCGCGAGGTGCTGGAGCAGGAGATTGAAGCCCATGGCGCATGGTATGGCGTGGTCAGCAACGCCGGAATTACCCGCGACGGCGCCTTTCCGGCGCTGAGCGAAGACGACTGGGACAGCGTGATCCACACCAATCTCGACAGTTTTTATAACGTCATTCACCCCTGCATTATGCCGATGATTGGCACCCGTAAAGGGGGGCGCATTATCACCTTATCGTCCGTGTCCGGCGTGATGGGCAACCGCGGACAGGTGAACTACAGCGCGGCCAAAGCGGGCATTATCGGCGCCACTAAAGCGCTGGCGATTGAGCTGGCAAAACGCAAAATCACCGTCAACTGCATTGCCCCGGGGCTGATTGATACTGGCATGATTGAGATGGAAGAGGCCGCGCTGAAGGAAGCCATGTCCATCATCCCAATGAAACGGATGGGCCAGGCTGAAGAGGTCGCCGGGCTGGCAAGCTATCTGATGTCAGATATTGCGGGCTACGTTACCCGCCAGGTCATTTCCATTAACGGAGGCATGCTATGACGCGTCGCGTGGTGATTACGGGCATGGGCGGCGTGACCGCCTTTGGCGAAAGCTGGCAATCCGTTTCCAGCAGGCTGCTGGCGTATGAAAACGCGGTGCGTAAAATGCCGGAATGGCAGGTGTACGATGGCCTGCATACCCTGCTGGGCGCGCCGATCGATGATTTCACGCTGCCGGAACACTATACCCGCAAGCGTATTCGTGCCATGGGCCGCGTGTCGCTGATGTCGACCCGCGCCACCGAGCTGGCGCTGGAGCAGGCGGGGCTGATTGGCGAAGCGGTGCTCACCAACGGTCAAACCGGTATCGCCTACGGTTCTTCGACTGGCAGCACCGGCCCGGTCAGTGAATTCGCGACCATGCTCACCGAAAAGCACACCAATAACATCACCGGGACAACCTACGTCCAGATGATGCCGCACACCACGGCGGTGAATACCGGGCTGTTCTTTGGACTACGCGGCCGCGTCATCCCGACGTCGAGCGCCTGTACCTCCGGCAGCCAGGCGATTGGCTACGCCTGGGAGGCGATTCGCCACGGGTATCAGACCGTGATGGTCGCGGGGGGCGCGGAAGAATTGTGTCCGTCTGAAGCGGCGGTGTTTGACACGCTGTTTGCCACCAGTCAGCGTAACGACGAACCCAAAACCACCCCTTCACCGTTCGATACGCAGCGCGATGGTCTGGTCATTGGGGAAGGCGCAGGCACCCTGATTCTGGAAGAGCTGGAGCACGCCAGAGCGCGCGGGGCGACAATCTACGGTGAGATCGTGGGCTTTGCCACCAACTGTGACGCGGCCCATATCACCCAGCCTCAGCGTGACACCATGCAGATTTGCATGGAGCAGTCGCTGGCCATGGCGGGATTAAGCGCCCGGGATATGGGGTATATCTCCGCGCACGGTACCGCCACCGATCGCGGCGATATCGCCGAAAGTCAGGCCACTGCCGCCATCTACGGTGACAGCGTGCCGGTGTCCTCGCTGAAGAGCTATTTTGGCCATACGCTGGGTGCCTGCGGCGCGCTGGAAGCGTGGATGAGCCTGCAGATGATGCGTGAAGGCTGGTTTGCCCCGACGCTCAATTTAACGCAGCCGGATGAGCAATGCGGTGCTTTAGATTATATTATGGGGGAAGCCCGTCAGATTGACTGCGAGTATCTGCAGAGCAATAACTTCGCGTTTGGCGGCATCAACACCTCGATTATCATTAAACGCTGGGCGTAACTATGTACCAGTTTGTACTGGGAAAAATCTCCACCCTTTGCGCGGACCCGCTGGCGTCAGCGCTCGCAGACAGGGCGCCTCAGGGTGCCCGACAGGCCTCCTGGCTGGCCGGGAGGACGCTGCTCGCCAGAGCGTTATCCCCTCACCCGCTCCCCGACATCATTTACGGCGAGCAGGGCAAACCGGCCTTTGCGAAGGGAAATCCGCTGTGGTTCAACCTGAGCCATAGCGGTGACGATATCGCCCTGCTGATGAGCGATGAAGGCGAGGTTGGCTGCGATATCGAAGTGATTCGCCCGAGGAAGAACTGGCAGGCGCTGGCTAATGCGGTATTCAGCATGACCGAGCATGACGAGCTGGAGCGTGAAGCGCCCGAGGAACGGCTTTCCGCCTTCTGGCGTATCTGGACGCGGAAAGAAGCGATTGTGAAACAGCGTGGCGGCAGCGCCTGGCAGATTGTCAGCATCGACAGCACGGCGCAGATGCACGCGGTCAGCCAGCTACAGGTCGGCTCGCTGAGCCTTGCCGTCTGCACATCGACCCCTTACACCCTGACCCACGAGTCGATTATTCACCTCGGGACGTTCGGGGCAGAAAAATCACTAACACACCCAGAATAATAAACCCGACGCCCACCAGCCCGTGCCAGGAGAAGCGTTCTCCCCAGCCGGGCAGCAGGATCGCCGCACCCCACACCAGAATATAGCTGAGGCTCAGCAGGGCATACGCTTTGCTGAGCGCCATGCGATGCAGCGCCAGATACCAGCAGCCCATCGAGGCCACGTACCCCGTCAACCCCAGCAGCAGCGCACCCGTGCCGGACGAGAAGTGCCACAGCGCGGAAACAAACGCCAGGAGCTCACTGACCGGTGGCAATGCCTGCATGGCCTCGCGCAGCAACAGCTGCGCCGCGCTGACTAACAGCACGCTGCATAAGGCCCAGAACGCTCCTTTCACAGGCTCCCTCCCAGGATAACAATCCCAATGATGATGAACCCTACTCCCAGCCAGTGATGCGCAGCAACGTGCTCACGCCAGAACGCCTTCGCCGCCAGCGTCACCCAGACAAAATTGAGGCTCAGCATAGGATACGCGATGCCGACAGGCAGGCGTTGCAGCACCACCAGCCAGACCAGCATCCCGCTGCCCAGCGCCAGCAGTGCCAGGCCAAGCCACAGCGCGATATGCGTCCCGCGCCGCCCGGCTTTCGCCGGACGGGTGGCCTGTTTCTGGCACAGCTGCCCCGCGCAGCTGAGCAGGCTTGCCAGTATCAGCCAGATCCAGGTCATCACTTCGGCAGGTACTCCAGCAAGGCCAGACGCCCCTGGATATAGAGATTGTCCGGCTGCGGTAAATTCGCCCGTGAAATATCGTCGCGTTTTGACAGCAGCATCACCAGCGACACGCGCCCCTGCTGACGATGCGCTGCCAGCCACTGCGCGAAGTCGTCCTCACTGACAAAACGATCTTTCACATCGGGATAATCCAGCCCGTAGCGCAGTTCGCCGCTCTGACCAAACAGCGTGATGTCATTGCGCTTCAGCTCCCACGCCAGGCCCGCGGCCACGCCCACGTTATTGGCCAGCACGAATCGGCTTTCCTGAAGCGGCTCGCGCACGGTATCGACCAGCGACTGCGGCTGTTTGGAATCCACCACCAGGTTAGGAATGGCAAAACCAATCAGCAGCGCCAGCCCTGCGGGGCACAGTGCCGCCAGCCACCAGCGCTGCTGGCTCTGTCTGAAGGTAAACCAGCCTACCGCGGCCCAGATGAGGAACGCCACCACCGCACAGAAGACTTTGTACAGTTCGACCGACGTCCAGACCGGATGCTTAGACAGTCCCCACGGCGAGACCACCAGCGCCGCCACCACGCCGATAACGCCAAACGCCAGGTTAATCCCGCCGTTAATGCGTAACGCTCTGGCACCTTTTTCCGCCGCGAGGCAGGCATAGCGCGCCATCAGGATGGCCAGCGGGGCAAAGCACGGCAGGATATAGGTCGGCAACTTGCCTTTGGCGATGCTGAAGAACAGCAGCGGCATCACCACCCAACCCAGCAGATAGAACCCGCCACCCGCGTTTTGTCGGTCATTCCAGCCGAGACGAATCGCACCGGGCAAAAGCGCAAGCCACGGCAGGCTGCCAGCGATCAGGAACGGTATGTAGTACCAGAACGGGGCTTTGTGTTGCGCGTCGCTCTGGGCAAAACGCTGAATATGCTCAACCCAGAAGAAATAACGCCAGAAGTCAGGTTCACGCTGCGCAATAGCCAGCCCCCACGGCAGAACAATCAGCACACAGCTCAGGATCGCGAGCCAGCCAAAAATCAGCACCTCTTTCCAGCGCTTATGGGCGATTACCCACGGCAGCACGCCAATCACCGGTACCGCCAGCGCCAGGAAGCCTTTGGTCATCACCCCCATCCCGCAGGCCAGCCCAAGCAGCACATAGCCGCCCGCTTTTCCGGCAACGGTTTGGGCCTGTGAGGCCAGCCAGAAGCTGCACATCGCCGCCACCAGCCACAGGGTGATGATAGGATCCAGCACCGCATACGTGCCGATGCCATACACCAGGAACAGGGTCAGGAAGATAAGACCGGAGAAAATGGCGGTCCGCTTATCTCGCCAGAGACGCCATGCCATCCAGATGACCAGCAGCGCCGCTAACCCGGTGGAGAATATAGAACCGGCGCGCACGGCGAGGTTGGTGTGCCCGAACAGCAACTGCCCGATGCTGTTGATCCAGTAGCCAGCAATCGGTTTTTCAAAGTAACGCAGCCCCAGAAAATGCGGGACAACCCAGTCTCCGGATGCCAGCATTTCGCGGCTGATTTCCGCATAGCGCGTTTCATCAGGCTGCCAGAGCAGACGAATATCGACCGGAATGAGGTAGTAAACGATAAACAGTGCGAGAAGCGCTAAGCCATAACGGGCTGTTTTCATGGGACCGGACTCACGGTTTGTTGATAGCCAAGCCAGCCTTCCCGGCCAGCCATTTCATTACGGACGACTTTGCCCACGGGCAGGGTGCTGAGGTCGTCCGGCAGCAGCTCGCTCAACGGACAAAATTCAATGCCCTCCTGAGCGGCCATCGTCAGCAGTTCGTCGAAATCATGCTGATACGCAATCCCTTCCACTTCGGCATGGATGGTATACACCGGCGTGCCGGCGTCACGATGGATGCGGTCCAGAATGTAGCGATTGAACTCATCCGCCTTCACCTCGCGCCCGACCACTTCATCCCAGGTGGGAAGCGTAACCGGAATTTGCACCGTTCCGTAGCGATTTTCGCCTAACAGCGGCAAAAAAGGTCCGGTTCCGCGGCAGTCGCTGTTGTAGCGAAACGCAAAGGCTTCTTTGGCCTTCACGACGCGCTGATCCGCACGCCATCCCGCCACGGCGGAGCAGCGCACGGGCTGACCGGTAATGGCCTCCAGCTCCAGCATCCCACGCTCGACCTCACGGGACAGGCGCGGGATATCCCAGACGCCCGCCCAGGCTTGCCAGGCATGGTGGTCCCAGGCGTGCAGACCCACCTCATGATGCTGAGCCGCCTCACGGATAACGGCTTCATTACCCGCGCCGATACGTCTGCCGGGCCAGGCGGTGCCAGCCAGCAAAATATCCCAGCCGTAGAGGGATGCTGCGCGCGAGCGCAGCATTTTGAACAGAAATGCCGGTTTAATCAGACGCCATAAATGGCGTCCCATGTTGTCAGGCCCCACGCTGAAGAAAATGCTGGAACGCACACCGTGCTTGCTCAGCAGTTCCAGCAGTTTGGGTACGCCGTCACGCGTTCCCCTGAAGGTGTCGACATCAATGCGTAAACCGACTTTTTTCATGAGTCCTGTTCCGACAGCTCCACGGTGCGCAGGAAGAAATCGAGCGTTTCGTCAATGGTCTGCTCCATCTTCACCGTCGGCGTCCAGTTCAGGCAGCGCTTCGCGTTGCGAATGCTTGGCTTACGGTGCTCAACGTCCTGATACCCTTTGCCGTAGTAGCTGCTGCTTTCCACTTCGCGGAAGCCGGCAAACGGCGGGAACTTGTCGCGCAGCGGATGGCGCTCAAAGCTGGCCAGCAGCATCTCTGCCAGCTCGCGAATGCTCGCTTCGTTGTCCGGGTTACCGATGTTGATGATTTCACCGTTGCAGCGGTTATCTTTGTTTTCGATGATGCGGAACAGCGCTTCGATACCGTCGCTGATATCCGTAAAGCAGCGTTTCTGTTTCCCGCCTTCGATAAGCTTAATTGGCGAGCCTTCTACCAGGTTCAGGATCAGCTGGGTGATCGCACGGGAGCTACCAATACGCGCCGCGTTGAGGTTATCCAGACGCGGGCCCATCCAGTTGAACGGACGGAACAGGGTAAAGCGCAGGCCCTCTTTCTCGCCGTAGGCCCAAATCACGCGGTCCAGCAGCTGTTTGGAGACGGAATAAATCCAGCGCTGTTTGTTGATCGGCCCGACCACCAGGTTGGAGGTGTCTTCATCGAAGTTCTTATCGGTACACATGCCGTACACTTCAGACGTGGACGGGAAGATGATGCGCTTGTCGTATTTCACGCAGTCGCGGATGATCTTCAGGTTCTCTTCAAAGTCCAGCTCGAACACGCGAAGCGGGTTACGGGTGTACTCGATTGGCGTGGCAATGGCGACCAGCGGCAGCACCACGTCGCATTTTTTAATGTGGTATTCAATCCACTCGGAATGGATGCTGATATCCCCTTCCACGAAGTGGAAACGCGGGTTGTCGAGGAAACGGCTGATGGCGTCAGAGCCGATATCCAGACCGTAGATTTCGTAGTTATCGTCTTTAAGCAGACGTTCGGTCAGGTGGTTACCGATAAAGCCGTTCACGCCGAGGATCAGCACGCGGGTACGGCGCTTGATGGCAACAACCGGTGCGCTGGTGATCAGCGCTCCGGCCACCAGACCCAGAGACTGCGCCAGCTGCGTGCCCTGCACGTACAGGCCGTTGTCGGTTTGTCCGGTGACGATCTCCAGCGCCTGCTCGCCGCAGCTCACAATCAGCGGAGAGACAGAGACGACTGTGCCCGGTTTGGCAGCCGGAATATCGTCACGCACGCGGGATTTCCAGACGATAAATTTGCTTACGCCCGCAAAGCTGTACGCGCCCGGCCACGGGTCGGTCACGGCACGCACCAGGTTGTGCAGCTGGCGAGCAGGCTTGTTCCAGTCCAGACGACCATCTTCCGGCGCGCGGCGGCCAAAGCTGCTTGCCTTGCTCTCGTCCTGCGCGGTCTCGCTGAAGGTGCCGTTGAGAATACCTGGAAGTGCATCACGCAGCAGCGTCTGTGCCGACGCATTCAGCTTTTGATGCAGCTGCAGCGCAGTTTCGTCCGCATCAATAGCGACCTTCTGCTGTGCCACGATAGCGCCCGCGTCCGCACGGCGCACCATGCGGTGCAGCGTCACGCCCGTTTCCGTTTCACCGTTCACCAACACCCAGTTCAGCGGCGCGCGGCCACGGTAGGCGGGCAGCAGAGAACCATGAAGATTAAAGGCGCCTTTTGCGGCCAGGCCTAAGATCTCGTCGGAAAGCAGGTTGCGATAGTAGAACGAGAAGATTACGTCAGGCGCGAGCGCGCGGATGCGCTCCACCCACAGCGGATGGTTGACGTCGTCCGGTGCATAAACCGGGATCCCGCGCTCGGCGGCGATACGCGCCACGGAGCCAAAAAAGTTATTCTCTCCGGCCGTGTCCGGATGGGTAAAGATTGCCGCAATGTCATAGCCCGCTTCCAGCAGGGCCAGCGTGCCCGTGCACCCCATATCGTGATAGGCAAATACAACAGCTTTCATGGGTGAATTTCCTCTTGAGATGCTTTGTGTTCCTGACGGACAACACGTTGAATAAAGTAGCGCGGACGCGCGCGAACATCGTTATAGATACGGCCAATGTATTCACCGAGAAGGCCCATCCCGACAAACTGGGCGCCGATGAACATAAACAGCACGGCAAAGAGCATGAAGACCCCTTCCGCCGCCCACTGCGGGCCAAAGACCAGTCGCAGCACCACCAGCAGAACGGACAGCGCAAACCCGGCCACGGCGATGATGCTGCCGAACACGCTCAGCAGACGCAGCGGCGTGGTGGTCAGGCAGGTGATGAGGTCATACATCAGGTTGATGAGACGCATAAAGCTGTACTTCGATTCCCCGTGCTCGCGCTCGGCGTGCAGAACCGGAATCTCCGTTGCCTTGCGGGCAAAGGTGTTGGCGAGGATCGGAATAAAGGTGCTGCGCTCATGGCAGTGCAGCATCGCGTCGACAATGTGGCGGCGGTAGGCGCGCAGCATGCAGCCGTAGTCGCCCATCGCTTTACCGGTCGTGCGCTGGATAAGGCGGTTGATGGTGCGTGAGGCCAGCTTGCGGAACAGACTGTCCTGACGGTTCTGACGTACCGTGCCGACCACGTCATAGCCTTCATCGGCTTTGGCGACCAGGCGCGGGATCTCTTCCGGCGGGTTTTGCAGGTCAGCGTCCAGGGTGATGACCAGATCGCCCGTAACGTGGCTAAACCCCGCCATAATCGCCGAGTGCTGGCCGTAGTTACGGTTGAGCAGCACGGCAACAATATGGCTGCCTTCGGCCTGCGCGGCCTCGGTCAGCATCAGCGCGGAATTATCGCTACTGCCGTCATCTACCAGCAGAATTTCATAAGCCTTGCCCATCGTGTCGCAGGCGGCGGTTGTACGACGGATCAGTTCGGGCAGGCTCTCCTGCTCGTTATAAACCGGGATTACCACGGAAACTTTTTGTACAGGCGGTGCACTGAACATATCAATGTCCTGCAAGCTGATGGAGTGCGGTAATGACGCGGGTTGTGTCGTCATGAGTCATGTCCGGGAAAAGAGGGAGAGAACAAATACGCGCGCTATTCCATTCAGAATTCGGGAGCGATACATCAGGAAAACGCTCGCGGTAGTATTTTTGGGTGTGCGCCGCGCGGAAGTGGAGGCCGGTACCGATGCCTTTCTCTTTCAGCGCCGCCATCAGGTTGTCGCGGGAAATTCCGCAGCGCGCTTCGTCAACGCGAATAATAAACAGGTGCCAGGCGTGCACGTGCGGCCATGACGGAATGGTGAGCGGCTGGAACGGCGTATCGGCAAGCTCACGCAGGTAGCGTTCAGCAATTTCCTGGCGGCGTCTGTTGGCCTCTTTCAGCTTGCCTAACTGCACCAGCGCCAGCGCGGCGTTGATGTCTGCCAGGTTGTATTTATAGCCCGGCGCGATCACTTCCGCCTGCGGCGCGCGGCCGTGCGTCTGGCGGTCATAGGCATCTACGCCCAGGCCATGGAATTTCAGGCTGCGGATCCGCTGTGCCAGCTGGGCATTATCCGTGACGACTAAGCCGCCTTCCGCGCAGGTCATATTTTTAATGGCGTGGAAGGAAAAAATCGCGGTCCCTTTCCATCCCACATGACGGTTCTTGTAGTACGTTCCGGCGGCATGGGCCGCATCTTCAATAACCGGAATACCGTGACGTTCACCGATGGCATGAATGGCGTCGATTTCACACGGCGCGCCAGCATAATGAACGGGAATAATGGCTTTGGTACGCGGGGTAATGGCGGCTTCAACGGCTTCTGGCGTCACCATTAACGTATCTTTGTCCACATCAATCATGACCGGCGTGGCGCCCAGCAACACGATCATATTCAGCGTGGATACCCAGGTCTGGGAAGGGGTAATAACTTCATCGCCCGGGCCAATATCCAGCGCCATCAGCGTGACGTGCATACCTGCGGTGGCTGAACAGACGGCAATCGCATGCTGATTCCCGGTAAGCTGACAGAATGCCTCTTCAAGTTCCTGATTCTTTGGCCCTGTGGTGATCCAGCCCGACATCAAAACGTCCTGAAGCGCCGCAATTTCCTCAGCGCCCATCGACGGCCGCGAAAAAGGCAGAAAATCACTCATTATTAATTTCCTTGCAATAAAAATGGCATGTTTTTGATATTAACCAAATGCCAGCCCGTTTATTTCAACGAACCATAAACTTATATCAAAGTAGCTCTCTTTCCTTAGGGAAAAATTAAGACAACGTTTGCAACGTTATAAGACAACTAGCAGCCAGTTGAAAAACAACAAGTTAAATTAATATTAAATATTTTTAATGTGATCTTTCGCAACATTTTGAAATGGATTCATTTAAACCAATCATCAACAAACAAAAAAAATCCCGGCCATTTCAAAATAATATGAAATAGCCGGGAACTTTTCTTTTTAGTTAATTGTCGCGCTTATTAGAGATTATCTGGAAAGTTTTTCGGTAATTCACTGGCCGCACAGGCAATAACGCTTTCATTATTGGCACCGCAATCGCGCACAAAGGTGATCGTGGCAAATTCATCAATCACTTCCGTTGGATACGCCGGACCCGCATCGCGATAGCTGTTCATCAGCGGAATATGGTCGTTCTGGAAGCAGACGGTTTTTTCCGGATTGTTCATGACCCAGCGTGGGAAGAAGATGGTGCCGTGGAACAGCTTGTCGCCCAGGTTCACAATCAGGCTGACGTCGGTACCGGTTGGTTCGGTCCAGGAAATTTTATAGATGCTCTCGCCTACCCGCACGATATAAGCCTGCTGATCTTTCACCCAACGGTTGGCCACAAGACCGCTGTGAATACGGTAATCAAGCGTGGTCTCATTTTTTACGTAAATCTCGTAGTTCCAGCCGTTATCGTAGGTATATACAAGATGTTTACCAACAAAGCCGCTTAAGTCGTGTTTGTCGAAGGTGTTCATAAGATGTCTCCTTTGTTTTGATGAGACGATCGTACCCATTCAAAAAATGAATGAATAACGCTATGTTTTAATCAAATTCATCCAAATTTTAGATAAATCATGCATAAGACGACGCTGGAACAATGGGCTTTACTGGAAAGAGTGGTGGAAGCGGGCAGCTTTGCCAAAGCCGCGGAAGAAACCCACCGCAGCCAGTCCTCGGTGAGCTATAACCTGTCGCTGCTGCAGGAGCGACTCGGCGTGGCGCTGCTGGTGCCGGAGGGGCGACGGGCGGTGTTAACCCCGGCCGGAGAGCTTCTTCTCAACCAGGTTAAACCGCTGCTGAAAGCGTTTTCGTACGTTGAGACGCGCGCAGTAACCCTTCGCAACGGGATGCGCACGCGGTTAGATCTGGTGGTGGACTCCATTTTCCCGCGCCGCCGCCTGTTCGCTATTCTTCGTCAGTTCCAGCAGCAGTATCCGCAGACTCAGGTACGTCTGACCGAGGTGCTGGAAAATACCCGCGCCGATGCCATTAACGACGAAGCCGATGTGATGGTCTTAACCCGCCGCCAGGATATCACCGGGCTCGGCGAATGGCTGATGAATATCGACTTTGTTGCCGTGGCCCATTCCCGGCATCCCTTGTTTCACCTCGACGCGCCGCTCAATGATGAGATGCTGCGCCCGTGGCCGCTCATCCAGATTGCGGACAGCCAGCCCGCCGCGCGCGCGGCCGGCGAGTCGTGGACCTTCTCCACCATCGATGCCGCCATAGAGGCCGTCGTCTCTCAGGTCGGCTACGGCTGGCTGCCAGAGGAACGCATCCAGACCCAGCTGGATCAGGGCGTACTCAAACGCCTGCCGCTGAGCCACGGTGCGCGCAGGGCAACGCCGCTACACCTGATTGTTAAGCGTTCCCTCGCCCCGCTTGATGAGCAGGTTGAGACGCTATTGCGCCTTTTTAGCCAGGAGCCGTCATCCTCACCTGCTACGCTTTAAGGTCCGAACGTTAAATCGAGAAGGAGCAGATGATGAAAATCGACTTTGCGGGGAAAGTGGCGCTGGTGACCGCCTCAACCGGCGGGATCGGGTTCGCCATTGCCAGAGGTCTGGCAGAAAGCGGTGCGGAAGTGATCGTCAATGGCCGCAGCACGGAATCGGTGAATAAAGGCATTCAGCAGCTCCAGCAGGTGGTGCCGGGCGTGCAGGTGCGCGCCGCGATTGCCGACCTCAGTACGGCGGAAGGGGTCGAGTCGCTTCTGAAGGTAGCGAATAACGTCGATATTCTGGTCAACAACGCCGGGATTTACGGTCCTCAGGATTTCTATGCCACCGACGATGAGACCTGGGAGCGTTACTGGCAGACCAACGTGATGTCCGGCGTGCGCCTTTCCCGGGCCCTGCTGCCGGGCATGGTGCAGAAAGGCTGGGGACGCGTGGTGTTTATCTCCTCCGAGTCGGCCTGCAATATTCCGGCGGATATGATCCACTACGGCGTGACCAAAACGGCGCAGCTCTCGCTGGCGCGCGGTCTGGCGAAGTTCGTGGCGGGGAGCGGCGTGACGGTCAACAGCGTCCTGCCGGGCCCGACGATGTCTGACGGTTTCGCAGAGATGATGAAAGATGAAATCGAAAAAACCGGCAAATCGCTGGAGCAGCTGGCGAAAGAGTTTGTGATGGCCAACCGCCCCAGCTCGGTTATCCAGCGCGCGGCCACGGTTGAAGAGGTGGCCAATATGGTGATTTATGTCTGTTCGACCCAGGCCTCCGCCACCTCGGGCGCGGCGCTGCGCGTCGACGGTGGCGTTGTGGATGACATCATCTGACGCTGTCAGGCCGCGCTGCCTGCGATGCGACGGGCGGTAATGTAGTGTGCCTGCCAGTAATCATCCGTCAGGGTTGAAACCGTTACGCCCTGACTGGTTGAGGCATGAATAAACTGGTTTTTGCCAATATAAACGCCGACGTGCTTGCGGTTCGGGCCCGTCTGGAAGAAGACCAGATCGCCGGCTCTCAGGCGGTATTGCGCCACCTGCACGCCGCGATGGATCTGTTCACTCGTCGTGCGCGGCAAATTAAGATGCGCCGCATCGGTGAACAGGTGCTGCATCAGTGCGGAGCAATCCACCCCGCGATGCGTGGTTCCGCCCCACCGGTACTGGGTGCCTTTCCATTTCTGGTATTGATCGAGAATACGCGAGCGCAGCGGGCCTGTTTCCTGATGCACCAGCGCAGATTTCGCCGGTGATGCCGCCAGCTCGCTGTTCATCGATAACATCGACGCTGGAAGTTGAAAGCTGAACGCAGAAAACGAAGCAAAACTTAACGTGAGGATTGAAATAAGCGATCTAAGAGTCATATCAAGAAAGAAGTAGTGAGTGAGTTTTTCCTTACCTGTGGGGGCCAATGGTTCCCCTAAATATCTTGCGATGTGGCGATAATATAGACAGCTCGTTTTTTCACCAATTGTTATCGAGGCCAAAAATGGACTCACTTTGAGATCGCAAGATCGAGAAAAAAAGAGTGGTGATATAAGGACTGTCCAGCTAAAGCAGGTAAACTGATCCGCAGAATGTGTATTTCAGCTAAGACGTATTTATGACCAATATGATTGCCGACGAGACGGTGGCTAAATCCAGCGTGCTCTCTGTCTTTGACTTTGACGGGACATTAACGCACCACGACAGCTTTATCCCTTTCCTGCGTTTTGCCTTCGGCAAACGTTACTTCGCGGGCCGTCTGGTGCGCATGGCGCTGCCCACGCTCCACTGCGTGCGTCGCAAGCTGACGCGCGATGAGCTGAAGGAAGTGCTGATTAAAACCTTCCTGACGGGCGTGGATGAACACTGGTTACGCCAGCAGGCGGAAGCCTTTTGCGAAAAATACTGGAACAAGCTGATGCGCCCCGAAGGGGTTCTGGCGGTGGCGGCTGAGGTGAATTCCGGTGCGGAAGTGACCATCTGTTCCGCGTCCCCGGCGCTGGTGCTCCAGCCGTGGGCTGACAAACTGGGCATTAAGCTGATTGGCACGCAGCTGGAAGTGAAAGACGGCAAGCTGACGGGGCGCATCACGGGCAATAACTGCCGCTGCGCCCAGAAGGTGGCAAGGCTGGAAAAAGTGTATGGCGATCTGAACGCATATCACCTGCGCGCTTGGGGCGACACCCGCGGCGACCACGAGCTGCTGGCGGCGGCGCAGGATCCGCACTGGCGGCACTTCCACCACCCCCGCAAGCGTCGGAATTCACCGATTAAGGGTTAGGTGCGGTCCGGTGCCCTCACCCCGGCCCTCTCCCACAGGGAGAGGGAGAAAGGCGGTACATCAGGCCTCACGTTTCCCCGGGAACATCACGCTCGCAATAATCCCCAGCGCCAGCACGCCCAATACCACAAACAGGCTGGCCGTGGCGCCAATGCTGTAACCGTGATGCCAGAAGTGATCGGTGGCATTTAACCCCAGCTTGAACGCCACGAAGAACAGCAGCAGCACCACGGCTTTCTCGAGGTGCACCAGATACTGCTTCAGCGCTTCCAGCACGAAGTAAAGCGTACGCAGGCCGAGAATGGCGAACATCATGGCGCTGTAGATAATCAGCGGCTCGCGGCTCACGGCAATAATGGCCGGCACGGAGTCAAACGCGAACATGACGTCAGAGAGCTCGACGACGGCTACGCAAAGCAGCAGCGGCGTCGCATAGCGCTTCGCCTTCTTCACGCGTCCGACCATCACGTCCTGGTTTTCCGGCTTTTCAAGCTCAGCATCCACCTCTTTCTGGGTCAGAATAAAGGCGTTGCTGCTGATTTTCGGCCAGACCGGATAGAAGCGCTTCACCAGGCGATAGGCGAGATGACCCGAGTAATCTTCCACTTCGTCGCTCTCTTCATTGCGTCTGAGCATCATCACCGCCGTCCAGCCGACGACCAGCGCGAAGATCACCTCAACGTACGGCCCCAGGCTTAACAGGCTGGTGCCGATAGCCACAAAGATGCCGCGGAAGACTATCGCCCCCAGCACGCCCCAGTAGAGCACGCGGTGACGGTACTTATCCGGCACGCCGAACCAGGCGAAGATCGCCATCATCACGAACAGGTTATCGACGGAGAGCACCTCTTCCAGCGCATAGCCGGTGAGGAACAGGCTCGCCATCTCGGCGCCGTGGTGAACATACAGGAATCCGGCGAAGGCCATCGCCATCATGACCCAGAAAATGGACCACATCGCCGCGCTTTTCAGCGAGACGGGTTTATCGTGACGGTGCATAAAGAGGTCGATAAACATCGCCCCTACGGCCATCACCACAAAGACAACAACGGTTTCCGTCGGGAAACCGAGATGAGCAGCAGACATACAAAACCCTTTTGGCAGACAAAACACAACACCATGCAAACTGGCGTAAACCAGGAACAGAAAAGGGCGAGCCGTTAATCAGCCTCTTCGCCCTCAAAGTCGCGGCCTTCAGGCCGCGCAAGGAGGAGTACTTTACCTTACCAGGCGGGGATCGCGCATCTGCCGTTTAGGCGCTCATGCCGCGCAAACGCTGCAGCACCGCCACCAGAACCGCCACAGACCAGCCCACCATCAACGCGCCCACCAGCCCTTCCACCCCGCCGATGAGCCGCCAGTGCTGGGGTAACGTGACGTCGCCGTATCCCACGGTAGCGTAGCTGACCAGTGAAAAATAGAAGCTGGTGTTCCAGTCATTAAACGCGTCGATGACAAAATAAAACGCAGCAAACAGTCCGGCCTCAAGGAGGTGGGCGAAGATCATGGAGATCACGATACCGACATTGCGTAAAACGATGCGTACCGCCGAATCGACTTCTAATTTGATGAACTTTAAAACGCCAAACATCCACAGCGAATGGATCACCACGGTAAGGGTAAGCAAAATAATAATACTGAGTAGCTGCATGATGCGTGCTCGACCAAAAGGAATCTGGCCCCGCGAACGAGGCGGGGCACCTAGTCGAAGCTTAGTTGAATGACGAGGAAAAGTTGGTGCAATAATTGCGTTGCGTGATTATCTCCCTTGCAGCGTGCCCTCTTTGCGGCTGGTTCGACTGCTGTGAGCGATATATCTGCAGCGCACTATCTGTGAGTCACCTCTTATTTACATCATTTAAACCTTCCATTAACTGGATAAAAATAACGCGCCGTCGCTATAGTGGTTTTGTTTAATAAAACTGAGTTGTACCTAATAAAACAAAGAACAAACCCTGCGAGGACACAATGACAGAACATTTACGTAACGGCGCTACCGCCACCGAGGACATAGAAAGAGAGACGATGCGGAAGGTGATCTGGCGTATTCTCCCGTTTCTGATTGTCAGTTACCTGGTCTCCATTATCGATCGCGGGAATATCGGCATGGCTTCGCTGCAGATGAATGAGGACCTTGGCCTCAGCAAAGCCGCGTTTGGCTTCGCCAGCAGTCTTTACTTCGTGGCCTATTTTTTGTTTGAAGTACCCAGCAACCTGGCCATGCAGAAAGTCGGCGCCCGGCTGTGGATCCCGCGCATTATGATCAGCTGGGGCATCGTCTCCATGTGTATGGCCCTGGTGCAGAACACCACGTCGCTCTATATCGTCCGTTTTCTTCTCGGTGCTGCAGAGGCGGGCTTTTTCCCGGGCGTCGTGCTGTATCTGACCTGGTGGATCCCGTCCCGCTACCGCGCACGCATTATTGCGTCCTTTATGGTCGCCATCCCGCTCGCTAACTTCATCGGCTCCCCGCTTTCCGGGTTGATACTGTCACTGGATGGCTGGCTGGGCCTTCGCGGCTGGCATCTGCTGTTCATTATTGAAGGCTTGCCGGCGGTGCTGCTGGGTATTGCAGCCTGGTTTATTCTCCGGGATCGCCCTCATCAGGCGAGCTGGCTCAGCAGCGAACAGAAACAATGGCTGGAAACCACGCTGGAAACCGAGCGCAATCAGCAAAAGAGTATCGGACACCAGACGACGTGGCAGTTGCTGAAGCATCGCCAAATCTGGCTGATGGCGCTGATTTACGCGGGTGCATCTTCCGCGGGCACGACCATCAGCGTCTGGTCTCCTCAACTGCTGAAATCCTTCCATCTGGATAACCTTGAGACAGGTCTGTTTAACGCCATTCCTTACGGTCTGGCATCGGTTCTCATGATTGTATGGGGACGGAATTCCGATCGTACCAACGAACGCCGCTGGCATACCGCACTCACGCTGTTCATGATTGCCGCCGGCGTGTTCGCCGCCTTTGTAAGCGTCTCGCTGTCTGCCACGATCGTTATCCTCAGCATTATGCTGATAGGCGCTTATTCAATGAAAGGGCCTTTCTGGGCGCTGGCGTCCGGTTGGATGAGCAGTACCTCAGCGGCGGCGGGACTGGCCGCGATTGGCGCCATCGCAAACCTGATAGGTGGGGCGGTGATGGTAAACGCGTACGGCATTATCAATGAGCGGACAGGCAGCTACACGCTGGCAATGCTTCCGCTGGCCGCGCTGTGCGTGGCCGGGGGTATCGCGGTGCTCATTATGGGGCGGCAGGCCCGCCGCGCTCAGCTACACGAAAAACAGGTCACGCATTAACGATGACAGAAGCGGGACATTTGTCCCGCTTCTGCATTTAAAGATTTTCTTCCGCCGCGTCGCTCGTTTCACCAAAGAACTGCTGACAGAAGGGCTTGCTGGCGCCCATTTTCTGCGACAGACGGCTTGCAGCCGCCTTCATCAACTGCCCTATCTCCTTCTCACGACGATCTTCCGTCAGCCGCGAGATGGGGCCGGTCAGGGCTAACGCCGCAACCAGCTTGTCGTGAACGCCGAAGACAGGCATCGCAAACGCAGCGGTGTGGGGATCGCGCGCGCCTGACGTGTAGAATGGGAGTTCAGCGTCTTCCTCCGGCAGGCTTTCATTGAGCCCCCAATGACGCAATACCTTACTGATGGCCGAATTATCGAGCGGGAACTGGCTGCCGGGAAGATTGCTGTGTCGCAGGCCATGCGACGCTTCAGCGCGAAACAGGCAAAGCCGCTGCCCTCCCTCCAGCACATACCAGCTGGCACTCTCCTGAGACGCCAGGGATAAGGCCTGGAGCTCTGGCTGGACCACCCGGGAAAGGTGGAAAGATTGTTCATACAGCTTGCCGAGGTAAAGCAGACGTGGGCCCAGCGCATAATTGCCGTCTTCATGCCTGACGACGTAATTCATCCGTTCAAGAGAATTCATCAAGCGGTAAACCGTGGTTTTGTGATAACCCGACAGCTGTGCCAGCGCGGTCAGCGTCAGGCTCTCATCTCCAGGACGGAAGCAATCCAGTAAAGCCAGCGCTTTTTCAACCGCTACAACGCCTTCATTCCCCATCATTATCTCCTTGTTAGCCCGGCAGTGAGTGTACCTCAAATTTTGTGAGTCACTTCGTGTTTACATCACAAACGCCACCACGGGTCTGGCTAAAAGGAAATCAACACCGCTATAGTTGTTTTGTTCTGTACACCTGCATTGTACTCAGTAAAACAATATGGAGGCATTTATGTCCGTTAATGAAAAAAAACCGATTAATCGCCAGTTCGAGCGCGTTTCTGCCGAGGACGTTCGTCGGGCTGCCGAGTATCAGGCAGCTATTCTGGCCGACGTGGCCGGTCGCCGCGGTACGCTTCATGGCCGCATCAAACCGCTGGCCCCACACATGTCCGTTGCGGGTCCGGCCATCACCGTTGAAGTGCGTCCGGGGGATAATCTGGCGATTCATGCCGCGATGGCGGTGGCGCAGCCCGGCGATGTCCTGGTCGTCGATGGCAAAGGCGACCTGAGCTGCGCGCTGCTTGGGGAAATCATGGCCACTCAGGCTCAGGCGAGCGGCATTGCGGGCATTATTATTGATGGCGCTGTACGTGACGCCGACACCCTGAGCAAAGGTCACTACCCCGTCTTTTCTGCCGGTTTGAACCCCTGCGGCCCGACAAAGTTAATTTCTGGCCGGGTTAATCATCCCATTTCAGTCGCCGGGGCGACGGTTCAGGCCGGGGATCTTGTTGTCGCGGATATCGACGGCGTGGTCGTTATCCCGCGCGATGAGGTTCAGGAGGTTATCGCTCTGGCAAAAGAAAAGCTGGAGATGGAGACCCGGCGTCTTGCTGCCATCCGTGAAGGCGATTTACGTCCACACTGGCTTGATGACGCGCTTCGTAAGGCAGGTATGTTGAGCGACGAGGAGACGCTGTGATGGGGGGCAAAGACGTAGTGCTGGTTACCGGAAGCGACCTGGCGGAGCAGGCCATGGTGATGTTGCAGGGCTTTGAGGTAGTGTTTGCGGGCCGCCAGCCCACAGAAGATGACCTGATCGCGCTGTGTAAACGACACAATCCTGTGGCGATCCTGGTACGTTACGGCAGGATCACCGCGAAAGTTATGGATGCCGCCCCGGCTTTGCAGGTTATTTCCAAGCACGGAAGCGGGATCGATGTGATAGACCAGACGGCAGCGGCCGAGCGCAACATCGCCGTCCGGGCTGCGCCAGGTGCAAACGCGGCGGCAGTGGCTGAACATACCTGGGCGCTGATCCTCGCCTGCGCAAAGTCAGTGGTGCCTCTGGACAAGCGGCTGCGAGACGGGCACTGGGATAAGGCGACGCATAAATCCATTGAACTGGAGGGCTTAACGTTAGGGCTAATTGGGTTGGGTGCTATCGGCTCGCGCGTGGCGACTATTGGTCACGCTTTCGGCATGAAGGTGCTGGCTTACGATCCCTATGCTAAGACTATGCCTGCCCTGTGCGAACGCGCAGAAACGCTGAACGGACTTCTTTCCCGTTCCGATGTCATCTCTTTGCACTGTCCGCTGACCGATGAGAATCGGGGGATGATCAATAGCGAAACGCTCGCACACTGCAAGCGGAACGCAATTCTGGTCAATACGGCACGCGGTGGGCTGATCCACGATGAGTCGTTACTGGCGGCGCTCAGGGATGGCACGCTGCACAGCGCCGCGCTGGACAGCTTTACCCACGAGCCGCTGACCGCGCCGCACCTCTGGCAGTCCGTAGAAAACGTGGTTATTTCACCGCATATTGGCGGTGTTACCGCAGCGTCATATATCAGGATGGGGACCGTGGCCGCGAGCAATATTCTTGCTGTGACAGACGTCACCACCGTCAGCTCGTAAAGCCAACCGTGACGAGTGGCTGTGCTCTTATGTCACTTGTCTTCTGCCAGCGCCTGAGCGCACGCCCAGGCACTTGCCCATGCCCACTGGAAGTTGTACCCGCCGAGCCAGCCGGTCACATCCATCACTTCGCCAATAAAATAGAGCCCCGGCACGTTGCGCGCTTCCATGGTGCGGGACGAGAGCTCATTCGTATCGACGCCACCCAGCGTGACCTCTGCGGTGCGGTAGCCTTCGGTGCCGTTTGGCTGCACGCGCCAGTTTGTCAGGGTCTCGACCAGCGTTTCCTGCTCGCGGCTGTTAAGCTGCTTGAGCGACACGTCCGGGATCTGCCCCAGCGCCTGCAAACATTCCACCAGACGTTTTGGCAGCTGCATTGCCAGGGTGTTTTTCAGGCTTTGATTCGGGTGCGCGGTACGCTGCTCGTTAAGGAACGCGTCGAGATCGCAATCGGGAAGCAGGTTAACCGTGACAAACTCCCCCGGCTGCCAGTAGCTGGAGATTTGCAGTACCGCCGGGCCGGAGAGGCCGCGATGGGTAAAGAGCAGATTTTCGCGGAACACCGTCCCGTCTTCGGCGGTAATGACGGAGGGAACGGACACGCCGGACAGCGTCTGAAGCTGTTCCAGAAGCGGTTTATGCAGCGTAAATGGCACCAGCCCGGCGCGCGTAGGCAAGACTTTCAGGCCAAACTGTTCGGCAATCTTATAGCCGAACGGGGAGGCGCCCAGCCCCGGCATAGACAGGCCACCGCTGGCGATCACCAGGCTATCTGCATTGACGGTTTCACCGTTCAGCTGCAGCGTATAGCCCTGGTCGTCGCGCGCGACCTCCAGCACTTCCGTGCGCAGGCGCATGACGACGCCGCCCTTCTCGCACTCGGCCACCAGCATATCGACAATCTGCTGCGCGGAGTCGTCGCAGAACAGCTGCCCCAGCGTCTTTTCATGCCACGCGATACCGTGCTTACCCACAAGGTCGATAAAATCCCATTGGGTGTAGCGCGCCAGCGCAGATTTACAAAAATGACGGTTTTGGCTCAAATAGGCCGCGGGTTCAACATACAGATTAGTAAAGTTGCAGCGCCCGCCGCCGGACATCAGGATCTTACGGCCGGGCTTTTTACCGTTATCCAGCAGCAGCACGCGACGACCCGCCTGTCCGGCCATTGCCGCACAAAACATACCCGCCGCACCGGCGCCAATTACCACGGCATCAAACCTTTCCACGTCAAAACCCTCTTTGTTAACTGCCGCGGATTGTAAAGTTTCCTCTGTGGTCACACCAGCGTAAAAAGATATTACAAAGCCATTTCATTGAAATTTAAAGAATATCCTTTCTAGTGCTTTTCTCAAATCAGGTGGTATGTCAAAAAAAGTCTATATTTCACTTTGCCCGCCGCGCATTTGTCCTGGATAATGCGCCGCGTTCATGTCCTCAAAATGGCGTAACGTCCTATGCTACATTTGTTTGCCGGCCTGGATTTACATACCGGGCTTTTATTATTGCTTGCTCTGGTTTTTGTACTGTTTTACGAAGCGATCAACGGCTTCCACGACACTGCAAACGCAGTAGCGACGGTTATCTACACTCGCGCAATGCGATCGCAGCTTGCGGTTGTTATGGCGGCGGTATTTAACTTTTTTGGTGTTCTCCTGGGCGGGCTGAGCGTTGCGTATGCCATCGTGCATATGCTGCCAACGGATCTGCTGCTTAACGTTAGTTCTGGCCATGGCCTCGCTATGGTGTTCTCAATGCTGCTTGCTGCAATTATCTGGAACCTCGGTACCTGGTATTTTGGCCTGCCTGCATCCAGTTCTCACACCCTCATCGGCGCGATTATCGGTATCGGGTTAACCAACGCCCTGATGACCGGGACATCGGTTGTTGATGCGCTGAACCTGCCTAAAGTATTGGGCATTTTCGGCTCCCTGATCATCTCCCCTATCGTGGGTCTGGTAGTCGCGGGGGGATTGATTTTCATCCTGCGTCGCTACTGGAGCAACACGAAAAAACGTGCGCGTATCCACCTGACGCCAGCAGAGCGTGAGAAGAAAGACGGCAAGAAAAAGCCGCCGTTCTGGACGCGTATCGCCCTGATCATTTCTGCTATCGGCGTGGCCTTCTCTCACGGCGCGAACGACGGGCAGAAAGGCATTGGTCTGGTGATGCTGGTTCTGATCGGCGTCGCACCGGCAGGCTTCGTGGTGAACATGAACGCCTCGGGTTACGAAATCACCCGTACCCGCGATGCGGTCAACAACGTTGAAACCTATTTCCAGCAGCATCCTGACCTGCTGAAAAAAGCGACCGGCGTTGATCAATTGATCCCTTCTCCTGAAGCCGGTGCAACCACCGCGCCTGGCGAGTTCCACTGCCATCCGGCAAACGCGATTAACGCGCTGGAACGTGCGAAAGGCATGCTGGGCGATATCGAAAGCTACGACAAACTGGCTGTAGAACAGCGTGGTCAGCTTCGTCGTATCATGCTCTGTATCTCTGATGTGACCGATAAAGTCGCGAAGCTGCCAGAGGTGAATGGTGACGACAAACGTCTGCTGAAGAAACTGAAAAGCGATATGCTCAACACCATCGAGTACGCGCCAATCTGGATCATCATGGCCGTCGCGCTGGCGCTCGGTATCGGTACGATGATTGGCTGGCGTCGTGTGGCGACCACCATCGGCGAGAAGATCGGTAAGAAAGGCATGACCTATGCGCAGGGTATGTCCGCGCAGATGACGGCGGCAGTGTCTATCGGTCTGGCGAGCTACACCGGTATGCCGGTATCCACCACCCACGTACTCTCTTCGTCCGTGGCAGGTACCATGATTGTTGACGGTGGCGGTCTGCAGCGCAAAACCGTGACCAACATTCTGATGGCCTGGGTGTTCACCCTTCCGGCGTCCATCCTGCTGTCTGGCGGTTTGTACTGGATTTCGCTGAAGCTGATTTAATCGGTTGAAGGCGACAAAAAAGCGGGTCAGGAAATTGACCCGCTTTTTTTATGCTCAGTGCCAAATCATCAATGCAATCATACTGACTACGACCAGCCCGCACAGGGCGCTGGTCAAAATGAACTGACGACGCAGGCGCTCGCAGCGACGAATAAACTCTTCATCGTGATGATCGCGGTAGCGCTGGTAGTAGATGTACCCCACCAGACGCATCTGCTTGCTGGGCTGTCCATGCGAGGTGAAGAACCCTCCACCGTCCACATACTGATAAAGCAACGGATCGCAACCACGAAGTACCACTAACAGCGCACGTAACGATGAGAAGTAGCGCGCCATATTCACTATGCAAACCACGCATAACGCCCAAAACAATGCGACGGTGCTAATCATACATCCTCCCCGGCGTCCGCCCACGAAGCAAGGCTCCTGAGCTACCGCACCCCAATGCCCTGACAGACAGTTCAGTGAAAGAATGACCAAAATCGATCCGGTTCGCGTTTTAATATCCGAACGGCTCATTTAACAGTGTAGGAGATCCGTTAATTTTTTTGCCACAAGGTTAATCGTTATCAACACCAAAGCTTGAAAAATATGTTTAACTGGGCCGTAATGAAAGTATCAGACGACGGCATTCTCACTTAGTCATCGATAACTTAAGGAAGGAGTAACACTATGGCTTACAAACACATTCTCATCGCGGTTGACCTCTCTCCGGAGAGCAAAGTGCTGGTTGATAAAGCGGTATCCATGGCACGTCCCTACAACGCGAAAGTTTCGCTGATTCACGTTGACGTGAATTACTCCGACCTCTACACCGGTCTGATCGACGTGAATCTTGGCGATATGCAGAAACGCATTTCCGAAGAGACTCACCATGCCCTGAGCGAACTCTCCACCAACGCGGGCTATCCGATTACCGAAACCCTGAGCGGCAGCGGCGACCTGGGCCAGGTGCTGGTTGATGCGATCAAGAAATACGATATGGACCTGGTGGTTTGCGGTCACCATCAGGACTTCTGGAGCAAGCTGATGTCTTCAGCGCGCCAGCTGATTAACACCGTTCACGTGGATATGCTGATTGTTCCACTGCGTGACGAAGAAGACGAGTAAGTGCGTTAAACTCCCCTAACCCTCTCCCAAAGGGAGAGGGGATAGATCGAGGACACAGGCCGGGTAAGGCGAAGCCGCCACCCGGCTTTTTTATTCCGGCGTACCCGGATAAATATCAAACCGGTGCCCTTTGGTGGTCACCGCGTTAGTGGTCGCAACGTCCGCCAGCGGCGGCGCATAGTCCGGGCGCTTTACCACCACCCGCTTCGTGGCAAGCTGACGAGCCGGCTCCAGCAGGCCATCGGCATCCAAATCAGGCCCCACCAGCGACTGAAACACCCGCATCTCTTTCTTCACCAGCGCGCTTTTCTGCTTATGCGGGAACATAGGGTCGAGATAGACCACCTGCGGGCGCGGGGTGATATCCGTCAATGCCGTCAGGCTGGAGGCGTGGATCAGCTGTAGTCGTTCCTGCAGCCACGGGCCGACTTCCGGGTCCGCATAGCCCCGCGCCAGCCCGTCGTCGAGCAGCGCAGCGACCACCGGGTTACGCTCCAGCATCCGCACGCGACAGCCGACGGACGCCAGCACAAACGCATCGCGCCCCAGCCCCGCCGTGGCATCGACCACGTCCGGAAGGTAGCTCCCTTTAATGCCGACCGCTTTGGCCACCGCTTCGCCGCGACCGCCGCCAAACTTGCGCCGGTGCGCCATCGCGCCGCCGACAAAATCGACGAAAATCCCGCCGAGCTTCGGTTCGTCGCGCTTGCGTAATTCGAGATGTTCCGGCGTCATCACCAGCGCCATCAGGTTTTCTTCATCGTGCTCCAGCCCCCAGCGGGCCGCCAGAACAGATAAGGCGCCGTCTCCGGCGCCTGTTTCATCTACTAAGCAGATCTTCACGTAACAATCAGCCTTTGATCCCGTAATGCTCAAGCATCGCGTCCAGCTGCGGCTCGCGGCCGCGGAAGCGTTTGAACAGCACCATTGGCTCTTCAGACCCGCCGCGGGTCAGGATGTTATCGAGGAACGACTGGCCGGTTTCGCGGTTGAAGATCCCCTCTTCTTCGAAGCGGGAGAAGGCATCTGCCGCCAGCACGTCGGCCCACAGGTAGCTGTAGTAGCCCGCCGCGTAGCCGCCGGCGAAGATGTGGCTGAAGGCATGCGGGAAGCGGCCCCAGGTTGGCCCTGGAATAACGGCAACCTGCTTTTTAATCTCGGCCAGGGTCTCAAGGATTTTCGCACCCTGCTCCGGGCTAAACTCGGCGTGCAGGCGGAAATCGAACAGGCCGAACTCCAGCTGGCGCAGAATGAACATCGCCGCCTGGTAGTTTTTCGCCGCCAGCATTTTATCCAGCAGCTCTTTCGGCAGCGGTTCGCCGGTCTCGTAGTGGCCGGAGATAAACGCCAGCGCGTCCGGCTCCCAGCACCAGTTTTCCATAAACTGGCTTGGCAGCTCGACCGCATCCCACGGCACGCCGCTGATACCGGCTACGCCTGCGGTTTCGATACGGGTCAGCATGTGGTGCAGACCATGACCGAACTCGTGGAAAAGGGTGATCACTTCGTCGTGGGTGAACAGCGCCGGTTTGCCGCTTACCGGACGGTTGAAGTTACAGGTCAGGTAGGCGACCGGTTTTTGCAGGGAACCGTCGGCTTTACGCATCTGGCCTACGCAGTCGTCCATCCACGCCCCGCCGCGCTTGTTCTCACGCGCGTAGAGATCGAGGTAGAAGCTGCCGCGCAGCTCGTTTTTCTCGTCATACAGCTCGAAGAAGCGCACGTCCGGGTGCCAGACGTCAATATCGGTACGCTCTTTGGCGGTGATGCCATAGATGCGCTTTACCACTTCGAACAGGCCGTTAACGGCTTTGTTTTCCGGGAAGTACGGGCGCAGCTGCTCGTCGCTGATGCTGTAGAGGTGCTGCTTCTGTTTTTCGCTGTAGTACGCGATATCCCACGGCTGCAGCTCGTCCACGCCGAACTCGGCTTTCGCGAAGGCGCGCAGCTGGGCCAGCTCTTTCTCACCCTGCGGACGGGCGCGTTTCGCCAGATCGGTCAGGAAGTCGAGCACCTGCTGCGGGTTCTCCGCCATTTTGGTGGCGAGGGATTTATCGGCGTAGTTTTCGAAGCCCAGCAGCTGCGCCAGCTCGTGACGCAGGGCGAGGATTTCCGCCATTACCGGGCTGTTGTCCCACTTACCGGCATTCGGCCCCTGATCGGAGGCGCGGGTGCTGTACGCGCGGTACATCTCTTCGCGCAGGGCCTGGTTGTCGCAGTAGGTCATCACCGGCAGATAGCTCGGGATATCCAGCGTCAACAGGAAGCCTTCCTGCTCTTTCGCTTCAGCCTGGGCTTTTGCCGCCGCCAGCGCGCTTTCCGGCATACCGGCCAGTTCCGCTTCGTCGGTAATCAGCTTCGTCCAACCCATGGTGGCGTCGAGCACGTTGTTGCTGTACTGGTTACCCAGCTCGGACAGGCGCGCGGCAATTTCGCCGTAGCGGGTTTGTTTCTCTTTTGGCAGGCCAATCCCGGACAGCTCAAAATCACGCAGGGCGTTATCGACCGATTTTTTCTGCGCCGTGTTCAGTTCGGCATAGTGGTCGCCGTCGCGCAGGTCGCGGTAGGCTTTGTACAGCCCTTCGTGCTGCCCGACCCAGGTGCTGTACTCAGAGAGCAGCGGCAGGGTCTGTTCGTAGGCTTCGCGCAGTTCCGGGCTGTTTTTTACCGAGTTCAGGTGGCTCACCGGGGAGAAGATACGCCCCAGCACGTCGTCCACTTCGGCCAGCGGCTGACACAGATTTTCCCAGGTGTACGGCGCGCCCTGCGCTACCACGCTTTCTACCGCCGCGCGGCAGTTGTCCAGAGATTGCGTAACGGCTGGAACCACATGCTCAGGGAGGATTTTAGAAAACGGCGGCAACGAAAAAGGCGTCAGTAATGGATTGGTCATAAACGCTGTCCTGTTGAAATAGGTGAATGAAGCGCGCATCCGGCGCTGTGCATATGAGATCTAGAATGGGGTTAAGTGTAGAGGATTTCAATGCCGGACGTTGCGGAAAAGAGCCCGTGGCGCTGCGCTTACCGGGCCTACGGGTAATCTGCGCCGTTCTGCTGTAAACTGTGGCAAATCGTCAATTCAGCGGAATATCATTACCCATGCTCAGTTATCGCCATAGCTTCCACGCAGGCAACCACGCCGACGTCCTTAAACACACCGTTCAGAGCCTGATCATCGAATCGCTCAAAGAGAAAGAGAAGCCGTTTCTCTATCTGGACACGCACGCGGGCGCGGGCCGTTATCAGCTGAGCGGCGAGCATGCCGAGCGTACCGGTGAATATCTGGAAGGGATTGCCCGCATCTGGCAGCAGGACGACCTGCCTGCCGAGCTGGAGCCTTACATCGGCGTGGTGAATCACTTCAACCGCAACGGCCAGCTGCGCTACTACCCTGGCTCACCGCTGATTGCACGCCAGCTGCTGCGCGAGCAGGACAGCCTCCAGTTGACCGAACTGCATCCGAGCGACTTCCCGCTGCTGCGTTCCGAATTCCAGAAAGACAGCCGCGCCCGCGTGGAAAAAGCCGACGGTTACCAGCAGCTGAAGGCCAAACTGCCGCCGGTTTCCCGTCGTGGCCTGGTGCTGATCGACCCGCCGTACGAAATCAAAACCGACTATCAGGCAGTGGTAACCGGCATCCACGAAGGCTACAAACGCTTTGCTACCGGCACCTATGCCCTGTGGTACCCGGTGGTGCTGCGCGCGCAGATCAAACGCATGATCAAAGACCTGGAAGCGACCGGCATCCGCAAGATCCTGCAGATCGAGCTGGCGGTACGCCCTGACAGCGATCAGCGCGGCATGACCGCCTCCGGCATGATTGTGATCAACCCGCCGTGGAAGCTCGAAGCGCAGATGAACAACGTGCTGCCGTGGCTGCATAAAACGCTGGTCCCCGCCGGTACAGGCCACGCCACCGTCAGTTGGATCGTGCCGGAGTAATCGCAGTCATCGGTGGAAACTATTGATTTCAGGTATACAATCGCGGCAATTCACGATTAAGGACAAAAGCAATGACTAAGCATTATGACTACATCGCAATCGGCGGCGGCAGCGGCGGCATCGCCTCCATCAACCGTGCGGCCATGTACGGCCAGAAGTGCGCGCTGATTGAAGCCAAAGCGCTGGGCGGCACCTGCGTGAACGTGGGTTGTGTACCGAAGAAAGTGATGTGGCATGCGGCGCAGATCCGTGAAGCTATCCATATGTATGGCCCGGACTACGGCTTTGACACCACCATCAACCGCTTCGACTGGGACAAACTGATCGCCAGCCGTACCGCCTACATCGACCGCATTCACACCTCGTACGACAACGTGCTGGGTAAAAATAACGTCGATGTTATCCACGGTTTCGCCCGCTTTGTGGACGCGAAAACGATCGAAGTGAACGGCGAGACGATCACCGCCGATCACATCCTGATCGCCACCGGCGGTCGTCCGAGCCACCCGAACATCCCGGGCGTGGAATACGGCATCGACTCCGACGGTTTCTTCGAGCTGCCTGCCCTGCCAAAACGCGTTGCCGTTGTTGGCGCGGGCTATATCGCGGTGGAACTGGCTGGCGTGATTAACGGCCTGGGCGCGGAAGCGCACCTGTTCGTACGTAAACACGCGCCGCTGCGCAGCTTTGACCCGCTGATTGTCGATACGCTGGTTGAAGTGATGAACACGGAAGGCCCGACCCTGCACACCAACGCCGTGCCAAAAGCGGTGGTGAAAAACGCGGATGGTAGCCTGACGCTTGAGCTGGAAGATGGCCGCAGCCAGACCGTCGATTGCCTGATCTGGGCGATTGGCCGTGAACCTGCGAACGATAACTTCAACCTAGGCGTGACGGGCGTGAAAACCGACGAAAAAGGCTATATCGTCGTCGATAAATTCCAGAACACCAGCGTACCGGGCATTTATGCGGTCGGCGACAACACCGGCGCGGTTGAGCTGACGCCGGTCGCCGTTGCGGCGGGTCGTCGTCTCTCCGAGCGCCTGTTCAACAACAAGCCGGACGAGCATCTTGACTACAGCAACATCCCGACCGTGGTCTTCAGCCATCCGCCAATCGGCACCGTCGGCTTAACCGAGCCGCAGGCGCGCGAACAGTACGGCGACGACCAGGTGAAAGTGTATAAATCGGCGTTTACCGCGATGTACACCGCCGTCACCTCTCACCGTCAGCCGTGCCGCATGAAGCTGGTCTGCGTGGGCCCGGAAGAGAAGATTGTCGGCATCCACGGCATCGGCTTCGGCATGGACGAGATCCTGCAGGGCTTCGCCGTGGCGCTGAAGATGGGCGCAACCAAGAAAGACTTCGACAACACCGTGGCCATCCACCCGACGGCCGCGGAAGAGTTTGTGACCATGCGTTAATCCTGATGCCCCTCTCCGGAGGGGCATTTTTTTAACATTCATAAATCGTTGCAAAACGAATGCTCCGAAAATAGTGATCTACCGCACATATCCCTCCCCATCTACCGAAGCGAATGTCTACGCTTATAAGACGCCCGGATAAACCTGTCTTTTGAACACACAACCGGAGGTCCCTATCACCATGTTCAACCAGAAACTACAGGCTACCGAGAACATCGAGTTCGAGATTGCAGAAGAGCTGCGCTACGAGACCGATCCCTGCGAGTTGAAACTGGATGAAATGATTGAGGCGGAGCCGGAACCCGAAATGATCGAGGGGCTACCCGCCTCCGATGCGTTGACGCCCGCAGACCGCTATCTTGAACTGTTCGAGCATGTGCAGTCGACGCGGCTGTTTGCGGACAGTAAAACCTTCCCCGACTGCGCGCCGAAGATGGATCCGCTGGATATCCTGATCCGCTACCGCAAGGTCAGACGCCACCGGGATTTCGACCTGCGCCAGTTCGTGGAGAACCACTTCTGGATGCCGGAAACGTACGGCACAGAATATGTCTCCGACCCGGGACTCTCCCTGAAAGAGCATATTGATAACCTGTGGCCGGTGCTGACGCGCGAGCCGCAGGATCATATTCCCTGGTCTTCCCTGCTGGCCCTGCCGCAGGCCTATATCGTCCCCGGCGGGCGATTCAGCGAGACCTACTACTGGGATTCCTATTTCTCCATGCTGGGGCTGGCGGAGAGCGGCCGTAACGATCTGCTCAAATGTATGGCGGACAACTTCGCCTGGCTGATTGAACGCTACGGGCATATCCCCAACGGCAACCGCACCTATTACCTCAGCCGCTCACAGCCGCCGGTCTTTGCCCTGATGGTGGAGCTGTTCGAGGAGGACGGCGTGCGCGGTGCGAAACGCTATCTGGATCACCTCAAAATGGAGTACGCCTTCTGGATGGACGGCGCGGAGTCGCTGCTGCTTAACCAGGCTTACCGCAGCGCCGTGCGTATGCCGGACGGTTCACTGCTCAACCGCTACTGGGACGACCGTGATACCCCGCGCGACGAATCGTGGATCGAGGACGTTGAAACCGCGCGCCACTCGGGTCGTCCGCCCAATGAGGTTTACCGCGATCTGCGCGCGGGGGCGGCGTCCGGCTGGGATTATTCGTCCCGCTGGCTGCGCGATCCGTCGCGGCTCGCCAGCATCCGCACGACGCAGTTTATTCCCATCGATCTGAACGCCTTCCTGTTCAAGCTGGAAAGCGCTATCGCCAACATCTCGGCGTCGAAAGGGGATAAAGAGACGGCAGAGGCGTTCCGCCAGAAAGCCAACGATCGCCGCGCGGCGGTGAACCGCTATCTGTGGGACGAGGAGAGCGGCTGCTACCGAGATTACGACTGGCGACGCGAAGAGCTGGCGCTGTTTTCTGCCGCCAGCATTGTGCCGCTGTACGTTGGAATGGCGACGCACGAGCAGGCAGAACGTTTGTCGGATGCGGTCAAATCGCGGCTGCTGACCCCGGGCGGAATTCTGGCGACCGAATACGAAACCGGCGAGCAGTGGGATAAACCCAACGGCTGGGCGCCGCTGCAATGGATGGCGATTCAGGGGTTCAAGCAGTACGGCAACGACTCGCTGGGCGATGAGATCGCCTGGAGCTGGCTGCATACGGTGAACCATTTTTATAAGACGCATCACAAGCTGATTGAGAAGTACCACATCGCCAGCAGCACGCCGCGCGAAGGTGGCGGGGGTGAGTATCCGCTGCAGGACGGTTTTGGCTGGACGAACGGCGTGGTGCGGCGGCTGATTGGGTTGTATGGGGAGCCTTAAGCGGGGTGCGGTCTGGTGCCCTCACCCTAACCCTCTCCCCAGAGGGGAGAGGGGACTGCACGGTGCGCTCTTCATCTCCCTCGCCCCTATGGGGAGAGGGCTGGGGTGAGGGGAAAAATTTTAGCGAATCACTTCATAAATGGCAGTCTGAATGGACTGCCATTTTTTCGTGGTGGCATCCGGCTGCGACTGCGCGCGGCGTGTGGCCATGTCGAGATCGTGCTGCTGGCGTTTCACCACGGCAGGTACGGTGCAGAACGCTTTGAGATACTCTTTACGAACCGAGGTCAGAGACTCGCCGTTCGACATGGCGTGGCTGAGCGTGTTGATGAAGCGACGACACGGCTTCTCTTCCACCATGTTCTGGCGGTAGCGTAGCATCAGCTCCAGCACATCGTCATAGCCTGCCGACATCGCCTCTTCGGTCCAGGACAGCTTCCAGTCCATACCGCCCTGCAAAAATAGCAGGGTCACTCGGGTATCGTTGCGGTTAATGGCCGAGCGGAAATTATTCTCGTCCCAGGTGACCCCCATGCGCGTGAGCGTTTCGCGCGAGGAAGGCGTCTCGCGCATTTCCTGCGGAGGAGCCGCTTCAGCCGCGCTGGCGGTTGCAGGCTGCGGTTTGCTGCTGGTCACCAGCCAGAAGCCACCCGCCACGATGGCAATCACCATGACGCCAACCGCCCCCCATAGCGCACCGGAAATGAGCTGCTCGCGTTGTTCAGGGGTACGCGGCGCGCGCTGGGTCGGCTTTTCAATGGTGTCACGGACTTCAAACAGATCCCCACCGGTGACCCGATCCATTTTCTGTGCCTTTTCCCAGAAGGTATGCAATTCGCTGGCATCTACCGCCATGAATCCGGCCGGATTGACGCGCGTTCTCCCCTCTTCAAACGCGCGCTGAACGGGCCGCGCGATCTGCGCGTAGTAGTTATCCAGCAGCTGAATTTGCGCCGAGCTTAACGTTTTCTGAACGGTGATGCTGTTGCGGATTTGCCGGATGTCATCGAGGAAGGTTTGCAGCGTTTTGCGCGGTTCAACCAGCAGCGTCAGCATGGACGGGTCGCTGAACAGCGAAGCGTAATAGCGGCTGAACTCTTTTTTATCCACCAGCATCTGCGCCAGTTCACTGAACATCATGCCGCTCAGGACATCATTGATCTCGCCAAGCTTCAGCCAGCGCCGTACGCGGTCAGCGTTAAACAGGGTCTTAAGATGGTTGTTCAGCCGCACCTGATCGGGCCAGGCCTGCTGGATGAGCCCTTTGATCATCAGCTCAATCGCGCGTACCTGCTTGTGCGCCTGCTGCTGCTGGAGTTCGCTTCCCGGTGCCAGGTCGGTGCTGTAGGTCAACAGCGGCTGCTGCAGGCGAAGATGTTCCAGCGCGGTCACAAACCGCATCGCCGCAATAAGCTGGTTTTCACTCACATCCTGTCCGCTTTCATACTGCGGAACGCGCTGCTGCAGCAGGCGCAGCTGGAGCGTAAATTCCGACATCTCGGCATCATTGAGGTTGAGTTTTTTCGCAACGGCTCCCCAGCCGCCCAGAGCTAATCGCGCGCTGTCGAGTTGTTCCAGGAACCAGCGTGGATCTTTGCCCTCAGAAGCATGTACATTCAGAAGGAGTAAAATTTCCACCGACGCATGGCGAATGACCGCCAGACAGTGTTCAAACTGTTCGCGAATATGATGTGATGTGCTGAGAGTCATTGTTTTCCTTAAGCGACAACGAAGACATCCGGAATGGGCACGAAACGCCCTTTATTCTTTTTATTTATACGCGGTTAACCATACCTGACTTTCTGTTGAAATAAAGTGACAACCCTAAAATGATTTAAAATGTTTCAGGAGAATCTGAATGCCGGTTTTAATTACCTCTCGCCTGACCTGTTCGCCCCTGCAGGAGCAAGACTGGCCCTTTTTTCTGGCGCTACAGCAGCACCCGGACGTGATGCGCTTTGTGGCGGAAGGCCGCCCCGTCGCGGCGATCCGCGAGGCGTTTGATTCGCGCCTGGCCCCATGGGCACCGGGCAGCGCGCACTGGCTTTGTCTCGTCGTACGTGACACCGCCTCACAGGCCCCGCTGGGCGTTACCGGGTATATTCATCGGGAGGAAGACTGCGCCGAAGTGGGCTTCCTTTTCGCACCCGAGGCGCAGGGGAAAGGTTACGGCTTTGAATCCCTGAAAGCGCTTTGCGATTACGCTTTTGATCAGGGCGGTATACGGCGACTCACCGCCACCGTCACCGCGGGAAATGTCGCGTCAAGACGCCTGCTGGAAAAAGCCCGCTTTCGTCTGGAAGGTGAATTACACGAGAGCTATTACCTTGCGGGGCGCTGGCAAAATGACTGGCTATTTGGTTTATTACAGCAGGAATACCTGAATAATAATTCCTGACCAACCGCTTTTTAGCAGATATTTCCCGGACGTCGTTTCCTCTTCAGTGTCGCTATTAAGAGGAAACGAATATCAAACGTCATTCTCTGAAAATATTTTCTGCCGCCATTGCGTTAATAAATAAACATCAGGGTCTTTCTCTGGAGAAATATCGTGATGAAAAGGGGTTATCGGCTATGGCTGCCTGCGTTCTTTATCACTGTCAGTATGCAGACACATCCATACTAAGGGTTTCATTAAGGGGTTCCTTCCCCTTAAGCCCGTGCATCACAGGAACATACCGCCTGATACTTCAATACGTTGCGCATTCATCCAGCCCAATTTATCGCTGAGCAGTGCCGCAATGGCATCGCCAATATCGTCCGGCAGCCCCACCCGGCCCAGCGCCGTCTGCGAGGCCAGAAGCTGATTCAGCTCCGCGTTGTCGCGCACGCGTCCGCCGCCAAAGTCGGTTTCAATCGCGCCCGGCGCAATGATATTGACGGAAATTCCGCGCGCGCCCAGCTCTTTCGCCTGATAACGCGTCAGCACTTCCATCGCTCCCTTCATGGCCGCGTAGGTCCCAGAGCCCGGCTGGGTAAAACGGGCCAGCCCGCTGGAGACGTTGAGGATACGTCCCCCGTCGTTAAGCAGCGGCAGCAGGCGCTGGGTCAGGAAGAAAGGTCCTTTGAAATGAATGTTCAGCGCTTCATCAAACTGGGCTTCCGTCGTGTCAGCATAGGGCGCATATAAACCCGTTCCGGCATTGTTCAATAAATAGTCAAAGGTTTCGCGCTGCCAGACGGTCTTAAGGGTTTCCTGAAGCTGTCGGGCAAAATGATCAAAACTCGTGATATCCCCGACGTTGAGCTGTAATGCCGCTGCGTTGACGCCTTTTTCCTGAATTTCATGCACAATATCCAGCGCTTCCTGCTGGCTACTGTTGTATGTCAGGACAATTCCCGTTCCGTCTGCCGCCAGCTTTAACGCAGCGTTTTTACCCAGACCACGGCTACCACCCGTCATTAATGCGATACGTTCACTCATCATAAACCTCGTTTTGGCTGTTAAGGAGATTGAGAAAGAGCTTATTAGGTGATAGAAAATCAATAAAGATGGGTTAAAACGCTTCACTGTTTCATCAGAAACAACAATGAGCTTCCTCTATGGATAAAATTCACGCAATGCAGTTGTTCGTCCGCGTCGCGGAACTGGAGAGTTTTTCCCGCGCGGCCGAAACATTAACCCTGCCGAAAGGCAGCGTCTCGCGGCAAATTCAGGCCCTGGAAAACCGGCTTGGCACCCAGCTATTGCACCGCACCACGCGACGCGTCAGCCTGACGCAGGACGGCATGGTCTATTACGAACGGGCAAAAGATCTGCTGGCAAACCTTGATGAACTCGACGGTATGTTTCAGCACGATCCTTCCAGCATCAGCGGTCGGCTCCGCGTGGATATGCCCGTCGGCGTTGCTCGAAATTTAGTCATCCCCAAACTGCCTGCTTTTCTGCAGCACTATCCGGGCATTGAACTGGAGCTCAGCAGCAGCGATCGTCTGGTGGATGTGATCCGCGAAGGGTTTGATTGCGTGGTGCGCGTCGGCACATTGAAGGATTCAGGGCTGATTGCACGTCCGCTGGGCAAGCTGTCGGTGATTAATTGCGCCAGCCCGGATTATCTGGCGCGATTTGGCTACCCGGAAACGCTCGACGATTTAGGCTCGCACGCCGTGATCCACTACGCCGCGATGCTGGGAACCCGCCCGCAGGGCTTTGAGTTTTATAACGGCAGTGCGACGCAGTGGATAAAAACGGGCGGGGTGTTAACCGTCAACAGCACGGAAACTTACCAGGCTGCCTGTCTCGCCGGGCTGGGCATTATTCAGGTTCCGCGGGTTGGGGTGCGTGATTTACTGCGCGCGAAGAAACTGATTGAGATCCTCCCGCAATACCGGGCCGAACCGATGCCTGTCTCCCTGATTTACCCCCACCGCCGCAACCTCTCCCGCCGGGTCCATCTGTTCATGGAGTGGCTTACCGAACTCACAAAAGCTTACGTGGACTAGCCGCAAGCTATAATTCAAAAACACATCCAGCTCAACGAAAAGGAAAATGCGCGTGACGCCGGAAAACAATCCGCAACGACCGACTCAACATTTAGAGTATGACCCCATCAAAAAGATGGAAACCGAGCCTGAAGCGCCCGCAACGCCGGGAACAGCCAGCAAAGCGCTGGGTACGGTTACCAGCATGGCAGAAAAGATCCAGCAGCTTCCCATGATTGCGCACCTGATACGCGCCACAGAACGGTTTAATGACCGCATGGGGAACCAGTTTGGTGCCGCCATCACCTATTTTTCCTTCCTGTCGATGATTCCCATCCTGATGGTGTCGTTTGCGGCAGCCGGTTTTGTGCTCGCGTCGCACCCGACGCTGCTGCAGGATATCTTCAGTAAGATCCTGAATAACGTCAGTGACCCAACCCTTGCCAGCACGCTCAAGAGCACCATCAATACCGCCGTTCAGCAGCGTACCACCGTCGGCATCGTCGGTTTGCTGATTGCCCTTTACTCCGGCGTTAACTGGATGGGCAACCTGCGCGAGGCCATTCGCGCCCAGTCGCGCGACGTCTGGGAGCGTAAGCCGCAGGACCAGGAGAAAATCTGGGTGAAGTATCTCCGCGATTTTGTTTCGCTGATTGGCCTGCTCGTCGCGCTGATCGTGACGCTTTCCATTACCTCCGTGGCGGGCTCGGCGCAGCAGATGATCATCTCCGCGCTGTATCTTGATTACATCGAATGGCTCAAGCCCGCCTGGCGCGGCATTGGGCTGGCCATTTCCATCTTCGCCAACTACCTGCTGTTCTTCTGGATCTTCTGGCGCTTGCCTCGCCATCGTCCGCGCAAGAAGGCGCTGATCCGCGGCACGTTGATTGCGGCGATCGGCTTTGAGGTGATCAAAATCGTGATGACCTACACGCTGCCGTCGCTGGTGAAATCCCCTTCTGGCGCGGCGTTTGGCTCGGTGCTGGGACTGATGGCCTTCTTCTATTTCTTCGCCCGTCTGACCCTGTTCTGCGCGGCATGGATTGCCACCGCCGAGTACAAAGGCGACACGCGAATGCCCGGTAAAACGCACCGCTAGCCCCGCTCTCGGGCTGAAATTTCAGCCCGATTCATCATTTCAGCATATAAATCCAGTCCGTAACTTTTATTTAACTGAAAACCAGTTTAATTGACTGATATTTAAAATCTGTGAAGCATTTCATAGACGTGTTTTCGCTGGCCTGAAAATTATCCGCTTTTTGTTGCTTTTATCACCAGCACGCGGCTTTGTTACAGATTGAAATGTCGCTTTTGCTGTGCGTAATATGGCCTTTCGTTCGACAAAAATAAGAAAATATTATGCAAGCAACAGCCACCACACTCGACTCAGGAACGGAAAACGTTCCGGTAAACTCGCGCAATAAAGTTGTCGTCGCCTCGCTGATTGGCACCGCCATTGAGTTCTTCGACTTTTATATTTATGCCACCGCCGCGGTCATCGTCTTCCCGCATATTTTCTTCCCTCAGGGCGATCCGACGGCGGCCACGCTGCAGTCTCTGGCGACCTTTGCCATCGCGTTTGTTGCGCGTCCGATTGGCTCTGCGCTGTTTGGACACTTTGGCGATCGCATTGGCCGAAAAGTCACCCTGGTGGCCTCGCTGCTGACGATGGGCATCTCCACCGTAGCCATCGGTCTGCTGCCGACCTATGAAACCATCGGCATTCTGGCGCCGGTCCTGCTGGCGCTGGCGCGTTTCGGTCAGGGTCTGGGGCTGGGCGGTGAATGGGGCGGCGCGGCGCTGCTGGCCACCGAGAACGCCCCGGCGCGCAAGCGCGCGCTGTACGGTTCATTCCCGCAGCTGGGCGCGCCGATTGGCTTCTTCTTTGCCAACGGGACGTTCCTGCTGCTCTCCTGGCTGCTGACGGATGAACAGTTCATGAGCTGGGGGTGGCGTCTCCCGTTTATCTTCTCAGCCGTGCTGGTGCTGATTGGCCTGTATGTGCGTGTTTCGCTGCATGAGACTCCTGTTTTTGCGAAAGTGGCCGCGGCGAACAAGCAGGTGAAAGTGCCGCTGGGTACGCTGCTGACCAAACACGTCCGCGTGACCGTGCTGGGCACGTTTATCATGCTGGCAACCTATACGCTGTTCTACATCATGACCGTCTACTCCATGACGTTCAGTACCGCCGCCGCGCCGGTTGGCCTGGGCCTGCCGCGTAACGAAGTGCTGTGGATGCTGATGATGGCGGTGATCGGGTTTGGCGTGATGGTACCGATTGCGGGCCTGCTGGCGGACAAATTCGGTCGTCGTGCGAGCATGATTACGATCACCACGCTGATCATTCTGTTTGCTCTGTTCGTCTTCCCGCCGCTGCTGGGTTCCGGTAGCCCGGCGCTGGTGATGGCCTATCTGCTGATTGGCCTGAGCCTGATGGGGCTGACCTTCGGCCCGATGGGCGCGCTGCTGCCTGAGCTGTTCCCGACGGAAGTGCGTTATACCGGCGCGTCGTTCTCCTACAACGTTGCCTCTATTCTGGGCGCGTCCGTTGCGCCGTATATCGCCACCTGGCTGCAGGCGAACTATGGTCTGTTCTATGTGGGGGTCTATCTGGCGGCCATGGCGGCGCTGACGCTGATTGCGCTGCTGCTGACGCACGAGACGAAGCACCAGGCTCTGTAAGCTAAGCCGGGTGGCGGCTACGCCTTACCCGGCCTACGATTCAAATGTAGGCCGGGTAAGCGCAGCGCCACCCGGCAAAAACAGGCCGCACATTACTTCTTCATCTGCGACAAAATAGTCCGGCACTGATTGGCCTCGCCTTCTGACGGCGAAATCAACGCCAGCAGCGCTGCGGCCGGGGTGACCAGCGTCGCCAGGGCCGCAGCCACCGCACCGCGCGCAATCAGCGGTCCGGGCTTCACGCCCGCCTGCGGGTTTTTGAAGGTTCCGCGCACGTAAAGCGGCGAGCGCAGGGTGATGATGCGGATCCCCTTACTTTCCGGGTCAATCGTCAAATCAAGCTGCTCCGAGGCCATGCTAGCGGTCCCGGTCACGTTAATCACCGCGTTTTCCGTGTCGAAGGCAAATATCTGCGGACGCGCCACGCCGTTAACCAGATCCAGATTGGCCGCCGCGCAGTTCACCCGCACCTCGTCATCACCGAAGATTTGCCCGATGACGTAGTTACCGACGTTCAGCCCCAGGATCTCCATCAGGTTTCGGCTCACCAGCCCGTCGTTCATCAGCAGCTTCAGGTTACCATTGCCGCTGCCCAGCAGCGCCGCCACCGAGTTCCCCACACCGCGAATGTCGGCATCACCGTTCATTTCACCGAGGGTTTTCTGCATCAGCTCTACGTTCGGCATAAGCTCTTTCAGCTTCAATCGACGCGCCTGGATCTCCGCCCGTCCCTGCATCGGCTTCTTATCGCCTTCCAGATGAATGTTCGAGGAAATTGTCCCGCCCGCCATGCCGAACTTCAGCGGCTGCAGGCGCAGGTCGGCATTTTTGAGGAGAATATGGGTCGAAAGATTGCTGATCGGCAGCGTACTGCCATGTTCAATTTTTCCGCCTTTGAAGCGCACATCCGCATCCATCACGTTCCATTTGTCTGTTTCGAAACGATCGTATGGCAGCACTTTGCCCGCAGGCTGAACATCCTTTTTGACCTCTTTCGACCTGGTACCTTTACCCGAATCCACGCCAATCAGCGGACCAAGATCGGCCAGACGCAGCTGACGGGACTCGACATCCCCTTCCAGTTTCGGGCGCGGTTTTCCGGTGGTGTAGGTCAGCGTGCCGTGGATATCACTGTCGCCGATGCGGCCGTTGAAATCCCGGTAGTCAAAAACGGACGCTTTTTCGGTTTCGATTTTGGCAACCAGATGCCCGTCCGTTTCGAACGGCGGGGTATCCGGCAGCAGCACGCCGGTCAGTTCATACAGCTCGCCCAGAGAATCGCCGGCAAATTTGAGCTGAAGGTCGACGCCGCCCATATTCATCGGATCGTTGACCGTGCCAACGAACGCCACGCGGGTGTTACCGGAACGGAAGTCCGCCTGCACCGGGAACGGCGTGCCTTCGCTCCGCAGCGCCAGCATGCCGCCTATTTTCCCTTTACCACTGAGAGGCCGATCGTTGTAGCGTCCTTTTGCCGTCAGGCCGAAGACATAGTCACCTACGCTTGCCGCGTCGCCTTTTGCTTTTGTGCCCGTGACCTCGCTAAACGGCAGCGGTTTGCCCAGCGGATCGACGAGGATCTCCACATCCGCCTTGCTGACCTTATCGTCGATGGCGATCCGTCCGCGATCGAAAAGAATATTGTCGAGACGGAATGACCAGGAGGAAGGCTGGGCATTCGGATCTTTTTCGCTGTCGCTGGCAAGGTTAAACGTCCAGTTGTTGTTTTTTTCTGAAAGTCGGATCAGGCGCGCATCGGGCTGCTGAAGTTTGATCCACGGCAGATAGACCGTTTTGGTGAGGAGCGCCAGCGGAGCCAGCGTGGCTTCAACGCGCGGCAGGTGGATCATGGTGACGTCCGGGATATCCGGCGGGTTGCCGAGAATGATGTCGTCGGCATGGACGTGAGGCCAGGGGATCCAGCTGCGCCAGCCGGGCTCCTCTTTCTGACGCTCCCATACCACCCCTAAATCGCCGCGTATGGCGAAGGGGCGGTTCAGTTCGGTTGAGACTTTCTGGTTGATGGTCGGCTTGAGACGGTTCCAGTCAAACGTCGCAATAATGATGGCGACGACCACGATCAACAACAAGAAAATCCCTGCTGTCCAGGAGATTACCCTGGTTGTTCTCGTCATTTTTATCCCCTTTCCTGATGACCTGTCCTGTAAAACTATAGTCCAGACAAAGGGAAGCGGGCTTATCAGAGGGCCGTTATCACGCTATCGAGGCGATCCATGGGTACCGGGCGGGAGAGATAATAGCCTTGCGCCGCCGCTGCGGGGGAGTTTTGCACATCACGCCACTCTTCCAGTGTTTCCACACCTTCAACAATCACGCCCTGGCAATAGCGGTTCATCAGCTGTAATAACAGCGTAAACAGATTCCGCCCTTCCGGGGTTTGACGCAGCATAATGAACAGGTCGCGGGCCACTTTGATGTAGTCGTAGCGCACCTCACTCAGGGCGGAGAAGTTCGCCATGCCGGTGCCAAAGTCATCCAGCCACAGCGGGCCGTATTCGCATATCGACGCAAACGAGGAGTCCTGCGGCAGGCGGACATGCTCCACCAGCTCAAAGCGCATCCACGGCAGGGTGGCGATCAGCTCCTGCAATTTTGCGTTCTGACGCAGCGCCAGCAGGGTTGGACCATCGACGTTCACCGAGGCGAGGATATCGTGCTGTTCGAAAAAAGGTTGCTTCGTCGCCAGCATACGAAGCTGCTCTTCCAGCACGTCCAGACGCTGGCGAACGGCAACTTCGGCAAAATAGCGATCCGGCGCGATGCGCTGAGTAGGGTTTGAGGGATGCGTAACGACGGTCAAAATTTCAATTGCCATCAGTCGACCATCTGTTCGGTAGATCGGCTGATAGGTGTACGCACGCTCACATTGCAGCCAGTAGCGATGCTCCTGCAAGTTCTCAATACTTGCCTCAGGCGTAGTGCTCAGCCGCTGGATAACCTGCTCTGACTTCATTTCAGATGTCCTGTTGTTGGGATAGCCTTTCTGGACTCGTCACAGGATTATCGGCGCGACAATTGAGAACTTTATGTTCAATTCACCGGGAAAATGAAATTAAGATGACAGAAATGCGCGGGAACACGCGCTGGCTCAAATAAAATAATGGAACGTTGTTTTAATATAGTTGACCGGTTAATTCACTCAGCGCACACTGCTGATAATTCTTCTGTTCAGGTTCACGACTATGTCCAAAAAAATTGCCGTGATTGGCGAATGCATGATTGAGCTGTCACAAAAAGGCGCGGAAGTCAGCCGCGGATTTGGTGGCGATACGTTAAACACGTCCGTTTATATTGCCCGTCAGGTCGCGCCTGAGGCGCTCACCGTGAACTACGTGACCGCCCTGGGTACGGACAGCTTCAGCCAGCAAATGCTGGAGGCCTGGCAGAGTGAACATGTCGAAACGTCGCTGATTCAACGTATGGAGAACCGCCTCCCGGGGCTTTATTACATCGAAACCGACAGCACCGGCGAACGCACGTTTTATTACTGGCGTAACGAAGCCGCGGCCAAATTCTGGCTGGAGAGCGACGCGGCCGCAGCCATCTGCGAAGAGCTGGCGACCTTTGATTACCTCTATCTGAGCGGGATTAGCCTGGCGATCCTGAGCCCTACCAGCCGTGAAAAGCTGCTCTCGCTGCTGCGCGAATGCCGTGCAAACGGCGGCAAGGTTATTTTCGATAACAACTACCGCCCGCGCCTGTGGGCCAGCCGCGAAGAGACGCAGCAGGTCTATCAGCAGATGCTGCAGTGCACCGACATCGCCTTCCTCACGCTCGACGATGAAGACGCTCTGTGGGGTGAGAAACCGGTAGAGGACGTGATTGCACGCACGCAGGCGGCTGGCGTGAGCGAAGTGGTGATTAAGCGCGGGGCGGATTCGTGCCTGGTCGCGGTGGTGGGCGAAGCGCTGGTTGACGTTCCGGCAGTGAAGCTTGCCAGAGAGAAAGTGATTGATACCACGGCGGCCGGTGATTCATTCAGCGCGGGCTATCTGGCGGTACGTCTGACGGGTGGAACGCCGGAAGCGGCGGCACAGCGTGGGCACCTGACGGCCAGCACGGTGATTCAGTATCGCGGGGCGATTATTCCGCGTGAGGCGATGCCTGTTTAAGGAGGGTGCGGGCTGATGCCCTCACCCTAACCCTCTCCCACAGGGAGAGGGAATGTTTAAGCATTACTGCCCCTGCGGAATATCCGTCGCGTCCGGATGTAAATCATCAGCCGTGGCGGCCTGCGCGGGCTGCGGCGCGGTAGCCATAATGGAATCCCAGGTCTTCTGAAGTTCCTTCATGTCATATTCCGGCTCGCCCTTCGGTTGCAGGAGGATCAACGCCATCTCCTGCGACAGCTGCTGACGGAGGTCCTGATTGAGCATCTCGACGGTCAGACCGTTCAGGAAGTCCTGACGCAGTTTCTGATACTGTTCCGGCGCAATGTCCACCACCTGATTCTGCAGGGAGCGAATACGCTGGCTGATCAGAATGTCGGTATCGGCGCGAGCGTAGGTCGCAAACAGCTTCTGCAGCTCAAGTTTTTTCTGCGCCACGAGAGCGTTGAATTCCTCTTCGGAAAGCCCCTCTTTACGCACTTTTGCCAGCTCTTTTGCGACCACGCCCAGATTAGCATTCAGCTTATCGCCCGGCGATTCAACGTTGATGGCACACTGCGCACGCTGGAACAGCACGCGGCAGTCAAAACCAAGACCGATATTCTTCACGTTGTTCTTGCTCAGCGTCTGCTGAACGTGCCAGAACAGCGCTTCACGCGCCAGATCGGCACGCCAGTAGCGCAGCATCGCCGCGGACTCGCGGATGGGCTGCCAGGCGTAATCCCACATGACGGAGAGGCGATCCTGACGCACGGCGTCCGTCATAATGCTGACAGGCTCTGCACGCAGCGGAGAGAGCGTCGGGACAGGGGCTGGCGTTTCACGCTTGCCTTTCAGATCACCAAACGCTTTGTTGATCTGCTCCACCACCGCGCGGCTGTCCACGTTACCCACCACGATCAGCGTCATCGCGTCCGGGGTGTACCACTTCTGGTAGAACGATTTTACCTGTTCGGCATCCACCGGCTGTTTCAGCGGTTCGGCCGGGTCATGTCCCAGCAGCGTCGAGCCCTTCAGGCGGTAACGCCACCAGCCCTCTTTGGTATCCCCGGGCCAGGTCGCCACCATGTCGCTGTTGCTCAGCGCATAGTTGACGGTGTCCGGCGTAATCGCCAGATTGCCAGAGGCATCGGAGAGATACGTAAGCGCTTCTTTAAGCAGGTCGTTACGGTTATTAGGCAGGCTCAGGTTAAACATGGTGTAGTCATACGAGACCACAGCCGGAGGGAGCGGGCGTTTCGGATCGATGGCCTGCTGCCAAAGCGAACGCACCTGAACCGCTTGCAGGCTGCCGCTCTGCGTGAGCGCCAGCCGGGGAATAAAATGGCTAAAACCGGTTTGCTGAGTGCTTTCCGCGAGGGAACCGGTATTAATGGACAGACGGATTTCTACACGGTCACTGGGACGTTGCGGAGTGGCTAAAACCTGCCACTGAAAACCGTTCGCTAATGTCCCTTGTTGCCAGGCCGGGTCTGGCTGGAGCGCATCTGCCTGCACATAACTGGCTGCTGCCATCATCAGCAAACCGCCGGTTAAGAGTCGAATTTTTGTGCCCTGCATGTGAACCCCTGATCAACATTCCTGGTTAAAAAAGAGTGTTTCGCGACGCGCTTCACTCTTAAAGATGACGATGAAAACACGTCGATTAGACCGCGCGTTCGGCAAAACGTCACGGTCAGAAGTGAAATATACCCAAAAAAAATCTTGTCGAATTATGACAGGAACGAACAGTTATTATGCGCAGGAGCCCGCATCCCTACAAGGGAATACGGGCATTTGTGACAAGATTAAGAGGTTAAGCCAGGATTTTTGCTGTCAGTTGAACGGTTATTCAGAGTATCGTCGAGCTTTTTGTGATCCAGCTCTTTCACCCATTTCGCCACCACCACCGTCGCCACGCCGTTACCCACCAGGTTGGTTAACGCACGCGCCTCTGACATGAAGCGGTCGATACCGAGAATCAACGCCAGACCCGCCACCGGCAGGTGACCCACAGCGGAAATAGTAGCAGCCAGCACGATAAAGCCACTGCCCGTCACGCCTGCCGCGCCTTTAGAGGAGAGCAGGAGCACCACCAGCAGGGTAATCTGATGGAAAATATCCATATGGCTGTTGGTCGCCTGAGCGATAAACACGGCCGCCATCGTCAGGTATATCGAGGTGCCGTCCAGGTTGAAGGAGTAGCCCGTCGGGATCACCAGCCCGACCACCGATTTACGGCACCCCAGCTTTTCCATCTTGTCGAGCATACGCGGCAGCGCCGATTCTGAAGAGGAAGTCCCCAGAACGATCAGCAGCTCTTCGCGGATGTAGCGGATAAATTTGAAGATGTTGAAACCCGTCGCGCGCGCGATGGAGCCCAGCACCACGACCACGAAAAGGATACAGGTGATATAGAAGCAGATAATCAGCTGACCCAGCTGCACCAGCGTACCGACGCCATATTTACCGATGGTGAAGGCCATCGCGCCGAAAGCACCGATCGGCGCCAGGCGCATGATCATATTGATGATGCCGAAAATTACCTGGGAGAAGCTTTCGATCACATTAAAGATAAGCTGGCCTTTGCTGCCCAGACGGTGCAGAGCAAAGCCAAACATCACGGCGAACAGCAGAACCTGCAGGATGTTTCCGCTGGCGAACGCGCCAATGACGCTGCCCGGTATCACGTCCAGCAGGAAGGCCACCACGCCCTGATCCTTCGCCTGCTCGGCATACACCGCGACCGCTTTGGCATCCAGCGTTGACGGGTCTACGTTCATCCCCGCGCCCGGCTGCACCACGTTGACGATGATCAGACCGATAATCAGCGCAAGGGTACTGACCACTTCAAAATAGAGAAGCGCCACTGCACCGGTACGACCGACCGCCTTCATGCTTTCCATGCCAGCGATGCCCGTTACTACGGTACAGAAGATCACCGGAGCGATGACCATTTTGATGAGCTTAACGAACGCGTCGCCAAGCGGTTTCATTTGCGCGCCCAGCTCAGGGTAATAGTGACCCAGCAGAATACCGATGGCGATGGCTGTCAGGACCTGGAAATAAAGACTTTTGAAGAGTGAGGTTTTCATAAGGTGTCCTTGGGAAGAAAAACCACAGGCTTTGTAAGGTTATGGTTAACCTGCGGCTTTAAAATAACACCCACATAACAGGACAGAAATAAACTCAGTTCAAATTTGAAACACAAATGTTAAGAACTTTGAGCTGGCTCGCACAAGCCAGCAACAAAATTACACTTTTGCGTTATTGTCAGCACCAGAAAGGTATCGTTCTTCAAAGACATCCGAAGGAACAGCAGGGGCAAAAAGGAAGCCTTGTCCGCTCTCCACGCCCGCCTCTGCCAGCCATGCGCGTTGCGCTTCGGTTTCAATCCCCTCGGCAATAAGATGCAGGTTGAGGCTGCGCGCCATCTGGATAATCGCCTGCACCATGCTGCTGTCGCCAGGCAGACCGTCGACAAACGCTTTATCAATTTTGAGCACATCCACCGGAAGGGTTTTCATGTGCTGAAGCTGACGCAGCCCGGCGTATCCCATACCAAAATCGTCCAGCGCAATGCGAATGCCGGCATTACGCAGCGGTTTCAGAATTGCGACTGCCTGATTAGGATCGTCGATGCGTCGGCTCTCCGTCACTTCCAGAGTTAACGTATCAGGCTTGATTCGGTAACGATGGATCAGCTCCAGCATCTCTGAAACCATGGTCGGGTGCATAAGCTGCAGGGCAGACAAATTGACCGACAGCGGCAGCGTCACGCCGCGCTCCTGCCAGGCGGCAAGCTGACGGCAGGACTCCTCCAGCACCCAGTAGCCGACGGTAACCATCAGGCCGCAGGATTCAATGCGCTCAATCAGCCCTTCCGGCAGCTCCCATGAACCATCCGGCTGCTGCACGCGCAGCAGTGCCTCGGCGCTTTTCACTTCTCCCGTCAGCAAATTCACCTGCGGCTGTAGCCAGAGGGCAAACTGGCGGTTATCCAGCGCGGTCAGGATGTCGCTCTCTTCCGTCAGGCGCTGCTGCGCCTTTTCCATCTCTTCCGGCGCGAAGAACTGGATCTGATTTTTCCCTTTGCGCCGGGCGGTGAACGCCGCCGAGAACGCGCGATGATAAAGCTGCTCTGCCGTTAAATCGCCATAGTACATCGCAATACCGATACTGGCGCTTGGACGAAGCTGGATACCCTGAATGGGCAACCGCTCATTAATGACAGTGAGTACTTGCTGACCTAAAGTGATCGCATGCCAGGGTTCTTTTACGCCGTTGGCAATCACCACAAGGTCGTAACCGCTGACCTGGGTCAGCACCATGCGCGGGGCAAGGACAGACTTCACTTTTTCCACCAGGGTCAGCAGCAGCATTTCGCGCTGGCTCTCCCTGAGCACGCCAGCCGTGTCCTGCAGGGTTTCACAGGCGATAACCATCAGCGCCGTGGTTTGCTGACGGGCAACGGTCTGCTCCAGCATCGCCATCAGGAAGGCTTTATTGGGAAGCTCCGACACCGGGAAGCGCGTGGCGCTGCTGTTTAACTCATCCTGCTGGCGCTGAATGCGCTGCTGGTTGAGGTTGTAGCTGCGCACCAGCATGCCTATCTCATCGTCATGATGCAGACGCGGCAGCTCAAGCTGATGCCCCATCTGATCCTGCGGCGCAAGCGTATTCAGCTCGCGGGCGATACGGCGCAGCGGATGAACAATCAGCCGGTTAATGCACCAGGTAAGCGCCACGCTGAGAATAAGCGTCATAAGTAAGCAAGTGGTCACTAACGTAACCACCCAGCTCATGACGAATTTATACATGCGGTAGGAATCCGCCTGTAATACCAGGTAGGCCAGCGGCTGCGGATTGGCAGGGCGTTCAAGCGAATAAACGGGCAGCGAAATCTGCACCGGCAGTTCAAACAGGCGCATCACCATCATCGGGACGGGACGCTCCGGGATAAAGCTCATCCGCAGCGCCTGAAACTGATTGGGCAAGACCACATCGGCGCGGCTAACGACGCCGGCAGGCTGAATGCGTTTTAAAATGGTTTCCGCTTCGGGAATATCCCCTTTCAGGATAGCGGCAGAGAGCGGGCCGCGCACCGATCGCGCGATACTTTCTAACTGCGAAGCCGTGTTATAGCGATTCTGCTGTACGGAATGAAACAGCAAAATTACGCAGAAGAGCAGTACAAACAGCACGGTGACGGCAGAAACCATCGCCATCTGTTTGATTGTTAAGGAACGGCTGACACGCAAAATGACTCTCCACAAAACTCGAAGCGCAGGGCGCGCCAGGGTGTAAACCTGGCGCGCCTGAGTATACCCGATTGCCGCGCTATTAAGAGAGACTTACAAATGGATTAAGGATAATCCGATTACCAGTCCGCGTAAGGGATGAGCGGCTGCGGCGGTAAGTCCATATCGCCCTGCCAGCCTGCAGCAGAGTAACGCACATAGATCAGCGCATGGCTTGGGGTATAGTCTTTCGCTTCCTGAATATCCACGCCCATGCCCACAAACCAGTTGGACGTTACGCGGCGTTCGATAATGGCCCGCGCGGTATAACCCGTGCCTGAGGAGCTGCTGCCGGTTTCCATCACGCCCCGGTCGGTATAGCGGTCTGGCTCATCGGTCGGGATCAGATTCTGGATCGGGTAGCGCAGTTCGTCTTTGGTTTTCGAGTGAGACCAGGACACCGAGCCGCCCAGCTCCCAGGACCAGTTCTCCGTGCGTTTACGCCAGGTCACCGGCAGTGCGAAGGAGACATACTCCTGAGGACTGTAGTAGCCGCCCTGACCCAGGGTATAACCGCTCAGGTCTTTGTCGTAGTGCCAGAGCATATTGGAGACGCCGACCGTCAGGCGCTCGTTGTTTTTATTAATGAGCTTGTAGTAGTAACCCGTCATCCAGCGGACGCGCCAGTTATCTTCCACATTTTTACCCGTCAGCGTTTCCGCGTTCAGGCTTGACCAGACGCCGTTCGCTTCCCCTTTGTCATAGCTCATGCTTACGCCGCCACCGGTGGCACGTACGCCGCCCCAGGTGGTGCCGGTGTTGGTATCTTTTTGCCCGGCGAACGCCAGCAGAGAGCTGGAGATGGGGCGGCGGTGGGCGTTAACGGTATAGCCGATGGGGCCCAGATCGCTGCTGTAGCTGATGCCGCCCACCACGTCGACGACGTCAAAGCCCATTGGCGTGGTGCCAATATCCATCGCCCAGGTTTTATTCTGCCAGCCGACGGCGACGCTTGCGCCATTGTCGGACTGATGGGTGTTGCCGCTACACGGCGTTTCGTAGCAGGTCCCCCATTTTGGATCGTAGGTCCCGTTATTGTTATCAAATGAACCGGCGTCCATGTTGACCAGATCGCTTCTGAAGAACATGCGCCCGTCAGACAGCGGAGCATCCACCTGCAGCATGGTAGTGTGCGCTTTCAGGTCAGAATAGCCGCCCGTGCCGCTGGAGCCCCAGTAGTCGTGCTGCAGCGTGACGTTAACATCCTGCTGACGGTACAAGTCACCGGCATCGCTGCGCACGCCGCGCTTCAGCCAGTCGTCTTTTTCATCGTTACGCGTCAGACGAGTGAAACTGTCGTTGTCGGCCGGACGCGTCGTGGTGATGCCCGTCGACACCATCGCGTCTTTATAGGTTTCCAGCGCCTGCTGAGGCTGACCGTTTTGCGCCTGGAAACGCGCGGCATCACGTAACACCAGCGCGTTTTCCATGGAGCCGGGCTGCGATTTAGCCTGCGGAATGATTTTGTTGAAGGTCTGTTCTGCGGCAGCGGAATCGCCCAGACCTGCCTGCGCCATCGCGATCCGGCGCTGCATGTTGAGCGACAGCGGCTGGCCGTTTTGCGCGGCGGGCAGTTTCGCCAGCTCTGCGCGCGCGGCATCTTTGTCGCCCTGCGCGCTATAAATCTCGGTCAGGCCGAGGATCGCGTCTTCGTTCTGCGGTTCACGCTGCAGAACGGCGTTATACGTCGTTTTTGCCGACGCCAGATCGCCACGCTGCTGCGCCCAGTCCGCCAGCGTCAGGTCGATGCGGGTGGAGGTCGGCTGCTGACGCAGAAGGTTTTCCGCCTCCTGCTCTTTGCCGCTATCGCGCAGACGGTTGGCGGTTTCCAGCACCTGGTTGCTTTGCAGGCGGTCGGCAAGCTCCTGAATATTGCCGTTCCACTGGCTGCGCGGCAGCGTGTCCAGATGCGCCAGCGCGGCGCGGTCCTGATCGTTACCGGAAAGATAGAGCCCGCTGGCGTACACCTGATCCGGATCGGTCGGTTTCTGGCTGGCAAGCTGACGCATCAGGGTATCCGCCTGGCTGCGCTGACCCGCGCTGTAGAGATCGCGCGAGAGACGATAGGTTATCCAAACGTCGCCGGGAGAGAGCGCCAGACGACGGCGCTGAATCTCTGCCGCCTGGGCGTATTTTCCCTGATTTTCCAGCTGTTCTGCCTGAGCGGAGAGCTGCTCGTTGGTCAGACTGCGTTCAATATCATCAATGCTCCGGCGCTGGCTGGCGGAGAGAGACTGGATAAACTGCGAGGCCTTCTCCGGGGACTGCGCGCGGTAAATATTAGCCAGGCCGCGGACCGCATTGCTGTTGCCGCTGTCCATACGCAGCGCCTGGCGATAGTAACGTTCCGCCGCGTCATTATCTTTACGCGCCGCGGCGGCATCGCCCAACCCCAGCACGGCATAACTGTCGGTATTGTCGATACTGCGCGCCTGCTGATAGTAACGCTCCGCCTGCGCAGGGTTATTCGCCTTCAGGGCCGCATCGCCCTGCTGGATCAGCAGCCAGTAGCGGTTGACCTTCAGCAGACTGTCCCATTTACCCCGGTTATCGCTCTGGGGATCGAGGGCAATCGCCTTTTCAAACTGCGCCACCGCGCGGGCGCGGTCGCCTTTCTGGGAATAGGCCTGGCCAAGGGCACCCACCGCTTCACTGTCGGCATGGTTGGCGCTGACGGCTTTTTGCAGCTCAGCCACCGCCTTACTTCCCTGCCCGGCATCCACCGCCGCCAGCCCTTCCGCTTTCGCGCGGAACGCCGGGTCAGCGAGCTGTTTTTGCTGTTCTTCGAGCTGGGCACGCGCCGCCGCGACGCTATCGCCGTCACTGAATACGCTCAGGTATTTTTGCAGCGCGCTGACGCTGGCGCTGCTGGCAGGCTGGCCTTTGATTTGGTCATACCACATATCAGACGCCTGGCTGCGCCCGTTGGTCGATTTAGCCATCTCCTGCAATACCGCAAAGCCTTCATCACGGCGTCCGCTCTGGAACAAAAGCTGGGACAGCGTCGCCTGCAGCTGCGTATTTCCGGGGCTGCTGGTATTGATTTTCTTGAGCTGGTTAATGGCCGCATTCCGGCGAGCAGGATCTTTGGCGACCACATTCCAGTATTCCGTCGCCACGTCGCCGCCCGGCGGGTTGCCGTCAAACAGCTTGTCATAGGCTGCAATCGCCTCCTGCGTGTGTCCCGTGGTGGCGAGCAAACGCGCCTGCTGGAGCTGCTGGCGGCCATCCGGCGTGGACAGCAGCATCGTGTTGCGTGATGACTGGTATGCACTCGAGCCCGGCGCGATCCCTTTCAGACGATCCAGCTCTTTTTGCGCACCGGCGTTATCGCCCTGGCGCAGCAGGTAGCGAAAGCGTGCGGCAATGACGTCAGGGTTGTTCGGGTCAATCAGCTCAAGACGGTAAAGCGACTGACGAACCAAATCCTCACGCTGTGTCGATTCGCCCAGCCGAACCTGTTCCAGCAGCTGTTTCTGCTGCGGAGAGTTAGCGGCTTCAGCCATCGGCATCAGTGCCAGGCCAAGCGATAAAGTGAGTAGATTTACTGTGAACTTGCGCATTCCTGGCCCCAATCCGGTATTAATTCACCTTTTGCGGTGAAGCGAAAACGATGCTGATCCCATCCTTGCCCAAAGAGAGTCAGCACGTAGCTGTAATAGGCATTGTTATCGGGAAAATGGTCCGCAACGCGCTGGCGCTGAACCGCCTGGGCATCACGTTGTTGTAAAAACGGTAGCATGGCGGCAGAGAACCCGACCGGGCCATTCCCGGTGCGTTTACCCGTCGCCACATCCACTTTCTCCGGCGGCACACCCCGTTTCATTGTCTTTGCCGCCATCGGCTGGAAGCGCGTCAGCAGCCGGGCTTTCTGAGGATCTTTATCACTCATCATTCCCACCCAGAGATAAACGCGGATGGCGTCGTAGCCGCCCACCAGCGATTTATCCTGCTGTAACCGCCAGCCTTTGTTTTTCTGATACTGAACCCAGTCCGGCGAAAACCCTTTCGGCGCGCTCTCCAGCAGCAGACGCTGATTGGTTTCACGAAGCTGGGTCCACGGGGGACCAAAGCGCGTGAAATAACTCGCTAACTGCGGAGGAAGATAGCTGGGGTTAAAACGCCAGACGTTTTCATCGGCAAAACCGACTTTACCGGGAAGCAGCATTGCGCCGAGCCCCGGCACTTTCACCACTTCCTCACTGACAATGTGTTTCAGCAGCGCCTTACCCGTGCGGGTATAGTCCGGATGTTTCCACAACCGGCCCGCTTCGAGCAGAGACCAGGCGATCCAGACATCGGCGTCAGAGGCGGAGTTGGTATCAATCACCGCCCACGTCTCTTTATCTTTCTGGCCCCATAGCCAGGCGGGCAGATGGTCGTTGAGATTGCCGCTGGCAAGATTATCGCGCGTCCAGGTCAGCAGCTGGTCAAACGCGCTGCGATCGTTCGCCGCAAGGGCAAAGAACAAGGCGTAGCTTTGCCCTTCAGAGGTCGTAATTTTGCGCGTGTCGCTGGGATCAACGACACGCCCGCCCTCACTGATGTAATCCTTTTTAAACTGCTCCCAGGCAGGCCAGGTACAGGCGGCGCGAAGAGGAAGCGCCGCCAGCATCAACGCTGCTAATGCACACCAGCGAAAGGCTTTCATCACATCTTACTCATCCGGGTTCAGGCGACGACGGCTGATGATACGCAGCAGACGCCACAGCACCCATGCCAGCAAGACCACGCTGACCGCCGCCAGGATGGCGAGCAGAACCGGATGGTTAGCCAGCGCATACCACAGGCGTTCGAACCACGGCAGATGGCCCACGTAGTACACGTCGCCCACGCGCAGGCTATTGACGCCGGACTCACGGATCACCGAAACGGATCCAAACATCGCGGCACGTTTACCGCTGTCGTTCATGGCCGTATTGAGCAGTTCATATCCGCGCGGGCTGTCCGCCAGGAGAGCCACCACGCTACGCTGTTCGTTGTAAGGTGACTGGAAGCCCACCACCGCGGCCATTGCCCCCTGAGACGTTACCGTCGTCTGCGCGCTGGCCTGACGGTCGTTCATATCCGGCATAATGCTCGGGAACTCGGTCTGACGCAGCGGCGTGTTAACCCAGGACTGGGCCGCTTTCACCAGCAGATCGATACGTTTGTCATCCTTCAGCTTATCCGGAATGGTACCGATCACCATGATGTCAGCATCTTTGTTCTGGATCTGGCTGCCATCGTCCGTCAACGTGACGTTAATCGCCGGTAATCCCGTCTGTCCCCCAACGGTCGCCATGGTATCCAGCAGGGTCGTAACCTGCCCTTCGCTTGGCGCTTTTGGCATCACAACGATGGACTCAGAGAGATCGGCCATGCGGCTGAACGGGAAGCCCGCGTTAGCAAAGGCGCGCAGATCCGGCATCGCCAGGAAGTGATAGTACTTCGAGAAGTCGATAGTCGACTCATCGCCAATCACGACGTGGTTCTGTACGGGCTGGAAGGTGATGCAGTTTTCCGCAGAACCGCCAGGCATTGGGTTCATGTACTGGAAGTCAAAGCGCAGCTGGTTTATCGCGCCCAGCTTCAGTGCCGGGATGGAGACATCCGTTTTACCGTCCAGCAGCCCCTGCAACACCGGCAGGCGAAGCATCAGGCGGTTAGTATCCTGCGTGCTTTGCAGGCTGAACGATTGCAGGAACTGGTTGTTCAGGCTGATATCCATGCGCGAGCTGTCTTTGGTCGCTGGCGCGGTATAACGGTAGTTCAGATTGATATCAATGCCGTTGGTACGCAGCAGATACAGATCCGGCGGCAGATTCAGTGACAGGCTAATCGGCGCTGGCTCAAGCCCCGTCGCCTGCAGCTGTTCTTCATAGGTTTTCAGTTCGCCAAATGTCACCGCACGGTCGGTACGCACCCAGTTTGGCGCATCATAAGGTTTACGCGCCAGCAGCGGTTTGACCTCATCCACTACAACGCTGTTGCCACGGAAAAGGACGTTGCCCTGGGCAATCGCTTTTGCTGCCTGCACCAGATCTTTATCATCACGGCCAAACACCACCAGCAGCTTCACGTACGGGTTTTCCGGGTGGCTTATCATCTCAACGGTCGGCGCTTTGACGTCCGGATGATCGCGCAGGAAGGCCGGGCGTTTCGAGTTGGTCGCAAACACAATCGCATTTCTGTCCGGCAGTTTGTCATACATCGCCGGGAAGCTCTGTCCACGCCAGCCGGCACGTGAACCAAACCAGGACGCCACAATGGTGGCCGCCAGCTGCTCGGTCACGTCCGGGGATGATGCAAACACCATCGGCAGCGTGAGCGGACGGTTATCACGCGGATCGAAGAACGGAACCGGGAATGCCGAGAGATCGTTTTTCAGCGCCAGCGACTGGTAGGTCATCTGCAGCGAGGAGTTACGCCCGACGTCCATCCACAGCGTGTTGCTGGCCGGGTTTTCGCAGACATCGCGGTAGTGGCCGACAAATTCCAGACGGATACGGTTAAAGTCGGTGATGAACAGCGGGTTGATCGGCACCTGCGCCTGGGTTTTCTTGCCCAGCTGCTCTTTGGTGACCGGCAGTACGTCCATCAGCTCATCATTCAGGTAGACCTTCAGCTGGGACTGCGTCGGCAGCAGAGACGGCGACGGCGTGTATTCCAGGTTCAGCACCGCATTAGAAACGACCTCATCGCTACGCATGCCAAACTCAATGCCGCCGTTAGGGTTGATGCCGCGCAGCACCATACTGCCCGGAGGCGGTGCAATTTGCGCGAAGGTCAGCTTCACGTCCCGCGACGGCGCATTGTCCGCAACGACGGGCGCATTCGCCCCCCGGACGCCAGGCATCACCTGCCCGATGACCTGGCCGTCTGCCGGCAGGGTGTTCCCCTCCGTTGGCTGGTTCGGCATGATATTTTCTGTTTGACCAGGTGCCGCGGTGACAACCGGATCGGTTGCTTGCGCGACGACAGGTACCGTTGGCGCAGGCGTTGCCGCTGCGTTACCAGGAGCTGCGTTAGCCATTGTTGCGGGGAGAACATTCATCCCCATTGCCACTGCACATAACCAGGAAAGTTTTGTTTTCATCGCGTTATCATCATTGTTGAGCCATAACCGGGTCCGCCTGCTTCGCCTCATCCCGCTCAGGACGACGAGGAATGAACGACACGACCCAGGAAACCAGCGAAGTAAGTGACCGGAAAATTAATTTCACCGACGACGGGGCGAATTCTGCAAGGTGACGATAGCCACGGAACCCCAGCTTCAGAATATCCAGCAGGCTTTCCAGAGGTTTATCTTCCGGGAAGCTGTCCTGCCAGAGAGCCCACGTATCCGCGCGGGCAAACGTACACTGCACAAAATCGATATGTTGCTTTTTGGTCAACGGCATCAGCTGCAAACCGACTTCATTGCCCGCCACGCGCACAACCTGCGTCGGGAAGACATACTCCTGCTGGCCGCGCTTAAGCAGCAGGTTAACTTTCTGGCCTTCCAGCACCTTCGCCTGGCCGTTGATTTTGATCCCCAGACCACCGTCAGAGAAGTCGTGCACGGTACAGGAGAAGAGGTGGCCATCTTCACGGGCGATCGCCGCAGGCATGCAGATTTCAACGCGATGCGCGCGACGAACCTGTTTACTCTCCACCGACACCGCTACCGCGCCGCCGAGGATAATCAGGTTGTAGAAGACCCAGGCCATACTCACAAAGACGGTCAGGATTTCGTTTTCCGGGCCGTAGAAGTAACGCCAGATACCGGCGATGACGCCAACGATATTCAGCAATACCAGGAAGATATACGGACGGGAGATCACCCAGTCGACGTACTCTTCTTCCACCAGGCCGCCCTTGGCGGTGACGTTAAATTTCCCTTTGTGCGGGTTAATCAGCGCCACCATCGTCGGCGGTGCGATATACCAGGCCAGCACCGTTTCGTAGATTTCACTCCAGAAGGAATGGCGGTATTTACCCTGTATCTTCGAGTTCGTCAGGCTCGCGTGGATCATGTGCGGCAGAACAAACAGCGCAATCATCAGCGCCGGGGCGTAAATGATATAAGCGTGAAGGAGCAGGAACGCCAGCGGCGCGGTCAGGAAGATCAGCCGCGGGATACCGGATAAGAAGTGGAACATGGCGTTGACGTAGCAGAGACGTTGCGCCAGCTTGAGCCCTTTCCCAATCAGTGGGTTATCGAGACGGAAAATCTGCACCATGCCGCGCGCCCAGCGAATACGCTGACCAATGTGCGCCGACAGTGACTCCGTTGCCAGACCGGCGGCCTGCGGAATACGCATATACGCCGAGGTATAGCCACGACGGTGCAGGCGCAAAGAGGTATGCGCATCTTCAGTGACCGTTTCGACGGCGATACCGCCAATTTCATCCAGCGGCTTACGGCGGATAACCGCACAGGAGCCGCAGAAGAAGGTGGCATCCCACATGTCGTTTCCGTCCTGCACCAGGCCATAGAACAGCGTGCCTTCGTTCGGGGTTTTGCGGAAGCGGCCAAGGTTACGTTCAAACGGATCCGGCGAGAAGAAGTGGTGCGGCGTCTGCATCATCGCCAGCTCTTTCTCCTTCAGGAACCAGCCCATGGTCATCTGCAGGAACGAGCGCGTCGGCACGTGGTCGCAGTCAAAGATTGAGACAAACTCCCCTGTGGCATACTTCAACGCGTTGTTGATGTTCCCGGCTTTCGCATGCTCGTGAGTCGGACGGGCGATGTACTCGACGCCGACCTCCTCTGCGAACTGGCGGAACGCCGGACGGTTGCCGTCATCCAGGATCCAGACCTTGAGCTTGTCTTTCGGCCAGTCGATGCCCAGCGCGGCATAAATGGTGTTTTTCACCACGCTCAGATCTTCGTTGTAGGTCGGTACAAAGAGATCAACAGACGGCCACTGCGCGGTGTCTTTTGGCAGCGGAACCGGCTGGCGGTTGAGCGGCCAAATGACCTGGAAATAGCCCAGTACCAGCACGATCCAGGCGTAGGTTTCGGCAAACAACAGCACCAGGCCGCACACCAGGCTGACCGGGTCGTCCCAGTTCAGGGTTGAGGTATAACGCCACCAGATGTAGCGACAGGAGACGGTCAACGACAACACAATCAGCATCAGCGCCGAGAAGCGGCCCGGAATACGGCGGACCAGCAGCGCCACGCCCCACAGCAGGATCAGGAAGGTGAACTGCGCCAGAGGGTTGAAAGGCTGCGTAATACAGACCAGCGCCAGAATGAGCGAGAACACGACGATCACGCCGAGGATAAAACGCCGCAGGCCCGGGTGAAGATGCCCGAGCTCTTTATGGTTATCCAGATGGCTGGTCTTATCGCTTACGCTGTTGGGCAGTCTGTCCAGCCACTGGTGGTAGCGCTCACGTAACTGCTGAACCCGGGAGAAGCTGCGCCAGTGCGGCGTTATTTTCTCTGAGCGGGATGACGTGACCACCAGCCAGATGGCCTGAATGAGATAGCGCGCCGGATCCAAAGGACGCGGCCGGTTGGGATTAATATGCGGATATAGCTCACTGTGCCGGGCACGTATGCGCTGCCAGCGCGGGTGTTCGAGTGGAATAAACATCCAGGCCAGAATCATCCAGAAGCAGCCGAGCGCGGCGCTAAATGCCGAAGCACCGTGCCGGCGGAAATGCCGGTAATGTTCGCTCAAACGCGAACTGACCGGTGGGATGAGTAACCAGCTGGCGAGACGACTCATACAGAACTCCCTGCATGCTCCGCCCTGTTGGCAAAGTTCAGCAGACACCAGTTAGCCAGCGTCAGGATCTCTTCTGCCGCCAGTGAATCGCTGCGGTATTCGCCGAGCGGTTGCTTAGACGCTAGGCATTCCGCCATCCCCTCATCACGATGGATGACAATGGGAAGCAGACGGCGCTGGCTTTGCAGCCAGACCTGATACAGATCGTCCTGGATCTGGCTGCCAATGCGCAAATCGTTAATCAGAAGATGAGCGTTCTGAGGCAGCCCCTGCTGATGCAGGCGGATATGGCAGTTCGCATCGACGTTGACGATGGAAAGTATATGATCGCACTGGGCGATAAGCTGTCGAGTGAGCGTGCCGGCGCCGTGCGGCAGATCCAGCAGGATCCACTTGTAGTGCCCCTTTTCTTTCAGGGTTTGCAGCGCCAGCGTGAATTGCGAAAACAGGCGCTGATACGCGGCTTCATTCTCGCGTTCCGTGGTGGTCAGTTGCCCAAACGGCAGCAGATCAAGCTGGGAGGTATAGCGCATCCCCGCATCCTGCCAGTCTTTATCATCAAGCAGCGCGCGGGCCCAGCCCTCTTCACGAGAAAAGTCGACGTTAAACGACATACGCAACAAATTATCGGCGCAGGCGTCAATAACCAGCACCGATTCACCTAAAAGCTGTAATGACCACGCCAGCGCCGCGGTAACTGATGTGGTACCCACACCGCCACGGACACCCTGTAATCCGAGTATGGCCATCAATGGCTCCCTTATTGTTGATGGGCGAATTCAGCTAATAACGGCCAGCGTTTAATAGCCGCGGCCAACTGTTCCCGCTGGGAAATATCGGTGTAATCTATTTCAGGTAAAGAAAAGGCCTGCGTCAGCGCCAGAAAATCGTTTTGGAATGTGTAACCCAGAGTCGAGTCGACTGGGGTTCCAGGTTCGTTATTATCCATTCTTTTTCCATCCCTTTAAGGAAAATCGCACGCTAAAGAAGTTGCGGGGCTTCCTGCCCTGACAAATTTCATTTACATGCTAAATCTGATGTTCTTTAATTTCAATGTTAGGTTTATTTCTACGCTTTCGCTAGTAAACTGAGATACAGATAAATTAGACGAAAAGAGGGACACCGTGGACTCCATATTTTCTATTGGCATCCAGTCATTATGGGACGAATTGAGCCACATGCCAGTCGGAGGAGTCTGGTGGATTAATACGGACCGTAATGAAGATGCTATCAGTCTGGTAAACCAGACAATTGCTGCTCAGGATAAGGATTCCCGCGTGGCCGTCATTAGCATGGGCGAAGATCCGAAGAAAATTATTACGCTTGAAAGTGGTCGCGGCCCCCAGACGGTGCGATTATTTTCCATGACATCGGAAGCCGATAGTCTATACTTTTTGTCCCGCGACGTTCAGTGCTCTATTGATCCGGATCACTATTTTGTGATTCTGAAATGCGCAAATAACGTCCTGCAAAATATGCCCGCTGAAAAACTACTGCCCTGGCTGGAAAAAATCAATAAATGGGCAAAATTTCAAAATTGCACGCTATTGATAGTCAATCCCGGCAGTAATAATGACAAGCTGTTCTCACTTTTAATGGGCGAATATCGCTCCCTGTTCGGTCTGGCAAGCGTTCGTGACCAGGCAGGCAGCTATCTCTACGATATTGCATTCTGGTGTAATGAAAAAGGCGTGAGCGCCAGGCAACAGCTTACGCTGAAACATATTGAGGGCAAGTGGCACCTGGCGCAGCAGGAAGAAACCGTGGTGCAGCCGCGTAGTGATGAAAAACGCATCCTGAGCCATATCGCGGTTTTAGAGGGGGCACCCGCCCTGTCGGAAAACTGGACGCTGTTTGAATCTAACGAAGCCCTTTTCCATGAAGCCCGCACAACCCAGGCGGCAACCCTTATTTTCTCGCTGATGCAGAATAACCAGATTGAGACGCTGGCACGACAAATCCACACCTTACGCCGCCAGCGCGGCAGTGCGTTGAAAATCATCGTGCGCGAAAATAATACCAGCCTGCGCGCCACCGATGAGCGCCTGCTTCTCGGCTGCGGCGCCAATATGGTTATTCCATGGAATGCGCCGTTGTCACGCTGCCTGACGCTTATCGAAAGCGTTCAGGGCCAGCAGTTTAGCCGCCACGTACCGGAAGATATTTCCACGCTGCTCTCCATGACGCAGCCGATGAAGCTGCGTGGGTACCAAAAATGGGATACCTTCTGCGACGCCGTCGGCAACATGATGAACAACACGCTTCTTCCTGCTGACGGAAAAGGGGTCATGGTTGCCCTGCGTCCTGTACCGGGTATTCGCGTTGAACAGGCTCTCACCTTATGTCGCCCGAACCGTACAGGGGACATCATGACCATTGGCGACAATCGCCTGGTGCTGTTTTTGTCCTTCTGCCGGGTAAACGATCTCGATACGGCGCTTAACCACATCTTCCCTCTGCCTACAGGGGATATTTTCTCGAACCGTATGATTTGGTTCGAAGATAATACGATTAGCGCGGAGCTGGTGCAGATGCGTGCGCTCCAGCCTGAACAATGGGTTAAGCCGCTCGCTATCAAGAGCGATGCCAAACCGATCCTCAATGCCAGGCATGATGGACACGTCTGGCGTCGGGTTCCGGAACCCCTTCGCTTATTAACAGACAACGCGGAGAACGCATCATCATGAACATCAGCGATATCATTCAACTGGTTATATTCTGTGCGCTGATCTTTTTCCCGCTTGGCTACTATGCGCGCCATTCCATCCGCCGTATCCGTGATACGGCCAGAGTGCTGTTTATTAAACCTCGCTATGTAAAACCAGCCGGAACACTGACACGGGCATCACACGTCAAGGCAGACCGAAAACATGACTAATTCTACCTATACCGCTTCGTCACCCTCGCCGCTCTGGCAATACTGGCGCGGCCTTTCCGGCTGGAACTTCTACTTTCTGGTGAAGTTTGGCCTGCTGTGGGCAGGCTATCTGAATTTCCATCCCCTTCTCAACCTCGTGTTTATGGCCTTCCTGCTGATGCCGCTGCCGAATATCAGGCTACATCGCTTGCGCCACTGGGTCGCTATACCTGTCGGCTTTGCGCTGTTCTGGCATGATACCTGGCTACCGGGGCCGGACAGCATTATGAGCCAGGGGTCGCAGGTGGCGGGCTTTAGCGCCAGCTATGTCCTCGATCTGACCGAGCGCTTTATTAACTGGCAGATGATTGGCGCGGTATTTGTGCTGCTGGTTGCCTGGCTGTTCCTGTCACAGTGGATCCGCGTCACGGTGTTTGTCGTCGCGATTATGATCTGGCTTAACGTGCTGACGCTGGCTGGGCCGAACTTTTCGCTGTGGCCTGCCGGTCAACCGACCACCACGGTGACCACCACAGGGGGAAGCGCGGCGGCAACCGTCACAACGGCAGGCGATACGCCTGTGGTGGGTGATATCCCAACCCAGACCGCACCGCCTACTTCTACAAACCTGAACGCCTGGCTCTCCAGTTTCTATACCGCGGAAGACAAGCGACAGACTAAATTCCCGGATGCGCTGCCGGCGGATGCTCAGCCGTTTGAACTGCTGGTGATCAACATCTGCTCTCTCTCCTGGGCCGACGTGGACGCCGCCGGTTTGATGTCTCATCCGCTGTGGTCACACTTCGATATTCAGTTTAAAGATTTCAACTCTGCCACCTCGTACAGCGGCCCGGCGGCGATCCGCCTGCTGCGTGCAAGCTGTGGTCAGACATCGCATAAAAACCTGTATCAACCCGCCGGCAACCAGTGTTATCTGTTCGATAACCTCGCAAAACTGGGCTTTACGCAACACCTGATGCTGGGGCATAACGGCCAGTTCGGTAACTTCCTGAAAGAGGTGCGCGAACAGGGTGGTATGCAGGCACCGCTGATGGATCAAACCGGTCTTCCCGTCTCTCTGCTGGGCTTCGACGGTTCGCCCGTTTATGACGATACTGCCGTCCTGCAGCGCTGGCTTCAGACCATCGAAAAAGACAGCAATCCACGCAGCGCGACGTTCTTTAACACCCTGCCGCTACACGACGGTAACCATTTCCCGGGCGTGAGCAAAACGGCTGATTATAAAGTGCGTGCGCAGAAGTTCTTTGACGAGCTGGACGCGTTCTTCACGGAGCTGGAAAAATCAGGCCGTAAAGTGATGGTGGTTGTGGTACCTGAGCACGGTGGTGCGCTGAAAGGTGACAGAATGCAGGTGTCGGGTCTGCGTGATATCCCAAGCCCGTCCATCACCAACGTGCCTGCCGGCATTAAATTCTTTGGTATGAAGGCACCGCATCAGGGCGCACCGATTGAGATTACACAGCCAACCAGCTATCTGGCGATCTCAGAGCTGGTTGCCCGCGCCGTTGACGGGAAGCTGTTTGTGGAGGATAGCGTGAACTGGGATCAGCTCACCAGCAACCTGCCGCAAACCGCAGAGGTCTCAGAAAACGCTAACGCGGTCGTCATTCAGTATCAGAACAAACCGTACGTTCGCCTGAACGGCGGGGATTGGGTACCGTATCCGCAGTAACAAGGTATGACTTCCCTCTCCCCATCGGGGAGAGGGATAATGTCGACATTATTGCTGGGCGATCCACACCAGCATTTTCAGACTTGCCGAATAGTAGTCGTCTTTAGAGGTGATTTCGGGTTCACCGGAAGACTGCCCCATCGTGAAATCACGTACAGCCAGCAGGCCGCCTTCCATCATGTAGGGCGCATATTCGTTGGTCGCGACGTTAACCCAGGCGGGCGTTTGTTCCCGGGGGAACTGACCGAACCAGGCCTTCCACGGCGTCAGCAGTGGGCTTTGCTTATCAGACCAGGCAACGTACAGCGGAACACGAATCGCGTCATAGCTCATTCGCGGCGGCCAGCCTTTGGCAGGAGCCAGCTTGCCACCTGATGCCAGTGAAACCCAGTCAGTGGGCAGATTCGCTTTACCCGAGCCCATTTTCCCCAGCAGGCGTTTCCCGTCCTTAATCAAATCGCGCCAGACCGGCAAATGGCTGCGTCTGGCGAAAGCTTGCCAGGCCGGAAACACGAAATAGGAAGGATTAAGGACGACTTCACCCTCAAGCTTAAACCCCTGGACGCCGGGCAGCATCACGCGGTAACCGGCATAGCGGATCACGCTGTGGTCAATCAGTGCTTTGGTAATTGCATCCGATGCGGCGCTGTAGCGCTTGTCATGCCAGCGGGCGTCGGCTTTCAGCAACGCCCAGGCAATCAGCACGTCGCCATCTGCAGCGTTGTTTTTGTCGGCGACCGGGTTGGACTCTGCGGGGTTATAGCGCCAGTAAAACAGACCATTTTCTTTGTTCTTTAGCCGACTGTCTGTCCATTGCCAGAGCTTATCGAACGTGGCTTTATCGTCGTTGGCCACCGCCATCAGCATGGCAAAACCCTGACCTTCCGTATGCGACACGCCGCCATTACCGGTATCAACAATACGGCCTTCCGGTTTGAAAAAGCGGGCCTTGTAACTCTCCCAGGCCCGATCCGCATGAGAGAGAGGCGAAAACAGCACACTCATCATGACGGCCAGCGTTGCGCAGACGGGTTTTCGCATAATTAACTCGATCCGGTTATTCGGCACTTCGCAGTGAAATCTCACCGCCCATCCAGGGTTTGATCACGCCATCCTGCTCAAGAAGCAGCGCGCCCTGTGCGTCAATACCGCGCGAAGTTCCGTAGATCTCTTTATCACCAATCAGCAATTTCACCGGGCGGTTGATGAAGTTATCCAGCTTTTCCCAACGAGACAGGAACGATGCCAGCCCTTCCTGCTCAAAAAGCGTGAGTGAACTGCGCAACTCTTTAATCATACGCACGGCAAGGGTGTTGCGATCGATGACGATCCCCGCCTCCTGGAGGTTAGTCCAGGCCTGATTCACCACATCATTTTGTACATTGCGCATTACCATGTTGAGGCCTGCGCCGATGACGATTTGCGCTGCATCGCCCGTTTTTCCCGTCAGTTCGACCAGAATGCCGGCAAGTTTACGATCGTTGAGGTAGAGGTCATTAGGCCATTTAACGCGTACTTTATCCGCCCCCAGATCGTGCAGCACTTCCGCCATGACGATGCCGATGACCAGACTCAGACCAATGGCAGCGGCCGGGCCCTGCTCGAGTCGCCAGTACATGGACAGATAGAGGTTAGCGCCAAATGGCGAAAACCATTTGCGACCGCGACGGCCGCGACCGGCCTGTTGATATTCAGCAACGCAGGCATCGCCGGATTTCAGCTCAGGCAGACGATCCAGAAGATACTGGTTCGTCGAATCAATCACCGGCAGCACCGCAACATTGCCGTGTCCGATCTGGCTGCGGATCGCTTCTTCATTCAGCAATTGAATCGGCTCCGGCAGGCTGTAGCCTTTTCCGGGAACCGTGAACACATCAACACCCCAGTCGCGAAGCGTCTGGATATGTTTATTGATAGCAGCACGGCTCATGCCAAGCTGCTCACCCAGCTGCTCGCCAGAATGAAACTCACCGTCAGCAAGGATGCTAATCAGGGTTAAGGGAACGGTATTGTCCTTCACGCGATAGCCTCCACGGCATTAACTTCGCCTGTGCAGCCAATGAAGCGAACTTCTGGCTCCAGCCAGACGTTAAATTTTTCGCCCACACGCTGACGAACATAATGAGCCAGCTGTACAACATCATCGCTGGTCGCATCGCGTTGATTAATCAGCACCAGAGCCTGCTGCTGGTGAACGGCAGCACCGCCTACTGAAGTGCCTTTTAGCTGGCATTGATCGATAAGCCATCCTGCGGCAAGCTTCACGCTGCCATCAGCCTGAGGATAACGTGGCGCGGCTGGCCATCCTTCAAGAAAGACTTTTGCATTTTCGCTGCTGATAACCGGGTTTTTGAAGAAGCTTCCTGCGTTTCCGTTTACTTTTGGATCGGGAAGTTTGGTCATCCGCATATGGCAAACGGAATCAAAAACGTCGCGGGCGGTTACGGTAGCCGGATCGAGACGCGTTAAATCCCCGTAGGTCAACACGGGCTGCCAGTCCTTCGACAGACGCAGGCCCACGGCAACAATCACGTAGCGATCCTGATATTCATGTTTGAAGATACTGTCACGATAGCCAAACCGGCACTGTTCCGCCGTTAAACGCTTTGCCGTTCCGGTTGCCAGTTCGATGCAGTCGACATATTCACAGACATGTTTCAGTTCGATGCCGTAGGCACCGATGTTTTGAATAGGTGACGATCCGGCGCAGCCTGGAATAAGCGCAAGGTTTTCCAGGCCCGGCATCCCTTTTTCGAGGGTGAATTGCACCAGATGATGCCAGTTTTCTCCGGCCCCCACGTGCAGGTGCCAGCTGTCGGCACGCTCTTCCACATCAATTCCCATGATGCGGTTAACGATCACCGTTCCCGCAAAATCATCGAGAAACAGGACATTACTTCCTTCGCCCAGAATCAGTACGGGTTCGTTATTTTCAGTTGCGCTTTGCCATGCATCCAGCAATTGCTGTGCAGTATCGGCACGTACAATTTGTTTAGCATTGCGTTGAATGCCAAAGGTATTCCAGGGCTTAAGGGAGTGGTTCATAGACGCTATCCTGATGCAAAAACGCAGGTAGTTTACCGTATAAGCAGGGCGTTGGGGGATTAGTTTGTGCAGCCTATAAAAACGCAAAAAGGCCATCCTTGCGGATGGCCTCTTCACTTATTTGATGCCTGGCAGTTCCCTACTCTCACATGGGGAGACCCCACACTACCATCGGCGCTACGGCGTTTCACTTCTGAGTTCGGCATGGGGTCAGGTGGGACCACCGCGCTAAAGCCGCCAGGCAAATTCTGTTAATCTGTATCAGGCTGAAAATCGTGTCTGTCTTCGCCGAAACAGCTTCGGCGTTGTAAGGTTAAGCCTCACGGTTCATTAGTATCGGTTAGCTCAACGCATCGCTGCGCTTACACACCCGACCTATCAACGTCGTAGTCTTCAACGTTCCTTCAGGACCCTTAAAGGGTCAGGGAGAACTCATCTCGGGGCAAGTTTCGTGCTTAGATGCTTTCAGCACTTATCTTTTCCGCATTTAGCTACCGGGCAGTGCCATTGGCATGACAACCCGAACACCAGTGATGCGTCCACTCCGGTCCTCTCGTACTAGGAGCAGCCCCCCTCAATTCTCCAGCGCCCACGGCAGATAGGGACCGAACTGTCTCACGACGTTCTAAACCCAGCTCGCGTACCACTTTAAATGGCGAACAGCCATACCCTTGGGACCTACTTCAGCCCCAGGATGTGATGAGCCGACATCGAGGTGCCAAACACCGCCGTCGATATGAACTCTTGGGCGGTATCAGCCTGTTATCCCCGGAGTACCTTTTATCCGTTGAGCGATGGCCCTTCCATTCAGAACCACCGGATCACTATGACCTGCTTTCGCACCTGCTCGAGCCGTCACTCTCGCAGTCAAGCTAGCTTATGCCATTGCACTAACCTCCTGATGTCCGACCAGGATTAGCTAACCTTCGTGCTCCTCCGTTACTCTTTGGGAGGAGACCGCCCCAGTCAAACTACCCACCAGACACTGTCCGCAACCCGGATTACGGGTCTACGTTAGAACACCAGCCATTAAAGGGTGGTATTTCAAGGTTGGCTCCACGCAGACTGGCGTCCACGCTTCAAAGCCTCCCACCTATCCTACACATCAAGGACCAGTGTTCAGTGTCAAGCTATAGTAAAGGTTCACGGGGTCTTTCCGTCTTGCCGCGGGTACACTGCATCTTCACAGCGAGTTCAATTTCACTGAGTCTCGGGTGGAGACAGCCTGGCCATCATTACGCCATTCGTGCAGGTCGGAACTTACCCGACAAGGAATTTCGCTACCTTAGGACCGTTATAGTTACGGCCGCCGTTTACCGGGGCTTCGATCAAGAGCTTCGCGTTGCCGCTAACCCCATCAATTAACCTTCCGGCACCGGGCAGGCGTCACACCGTATACGTCCACTTTCGTGTTTGCACAGTGCTGTGTTTTTAATAAACAGTTGCAGCCAGCTGGTATCTTCGACTGATTTCAGCTCCACCCGCAGGGGCTTCACCTACATATCAGCGTGCCTTCTCCCGAAGTTACGGCACCATTTTGCCTAGTTCCTTCACCCGAGTTCTCTCAAGCGCCTTGGTATTCTCTACCTGACCACCTGTGTCGGTTTGGGGTACGATTTGATGTTACCTGATGCTTAGAGGCTTTTCCTGGAAGCAGGGCATTTGTTACTTCAGCACCGTAGTGCCTCGTCATCACACCTCAGCGTTAATAAGGTACCGGATTTACCTGGAACCTCCGCCTACATGCTTAAACCGGGACAACCGTCGCCCGGCTAACATAGCCTTCTCCGTCCCCCCTTCGCAGTAACACCAAGTACAGGAATATTAACCTGTTTCCCATCGACTACGCCTTTCGGCCTCGCCTTAGGGGTCGACTCACCCTGCCCCGATTAACGTTGGACAGGAACCCTTGGTCTTCCGGCGAGCGGGCTTTTCACCCGCTTTATCGTTACTTATGTCAGCATTCGCACTTCTGATACCTCCAGCATGCCTCACAGCACACCTTCAACGGCTTACAGAACGCTCCCCTACCCAACAACGCATAAGCGTCGCTGCCGCAGCTTCGGTGCATGGTTTAGCCCCGTTACATCTTCCGCGCAGGCCGACTCGACCAGTGAGCTATTACGCTTTCTTTAAATGATGGCTGCTTCTAAGCCAACATCCTGGCTGTCTGTGCCTTCCCACATCGTTTCCCACTTAACCATGACTTTGGGACCTTAGCTGGCGGTCTGGGTTGTTTCCCTCTTCACGACGGACGTTAGCACCCGCCGTGTGTCTCCCGTGATAACATTCTTCGGTATTCGTAGTTTGCATCGGGTTGGTAAGCCGGGATGGCCCCCTAGCCGAAACAGTGCTCTACCCCCGAAGATGAGTTCACGAGGCGCTACCTAAATAGCTTTCGGGGAGAACCAGCTATCTCCCGGTTTGATTGGCCTTTCACCCCCAGCCACAAGTCATCCGCTAATTTTTCAACATTAGTCGGTTCGGTCCTCCAGTTAGTGTTACCCAACCTTCAACCTGCCTATGGCTAGATCACCGGGTTTCGGGTCTATACCCTGCAACTTAACGCCCAGTTAAGACTCGGTTTCCCTTCGGCTCCCCTATACGGTTAACCTTGCTACAGAATATAAGTCGCTGACCCATTATACAAAAGGTACGCAGTCACACCACGAAGGTGCTCCCACTGCTTGTACGTACACGGTTTCAGGTTCTTTTTCACTCCCCTCGCCGGGGTTCTTTTCGCCTTTCCCTCACGGTACTGGTTCACTATCGGTCAGTCAGGAGTATTTAGCCTTGGAGGATGGTCCCCCCATATTCAGACAGGATACCACGTGTCCCGCCCTACTCTTCGAGTTCACAACCTGTGCATTTTCGTGTACGGGACTGTCACCCTGTACCGTGCGACTTTCCAGACGCTTCCACTAACACACAAGCTGATTCAGACTCTGGGCTGCTCCCCGTTCGCTCGCCGCTACTGGGGGAATCTCGGTTGATTTCTTTTCCTCGGGGTACTTAGATGTTTCAGTTCCCCCGGTTCGCCTCGTTAACCTATGTATTCAGTTAACGATAGTGTGACGAATCACACTGGGTTTCCCCATTCGGACATCGCCGGGTCAAAGGTTCATATCACCTCGCCGGCGCTTTTCGCAGATTAGCACGTCCTTCATCGCCTCTGACTGCCAGGGCATCCACCGTGTACGCTTAGTCGCTTAACCTCACAACCCGAAGATGTTTCACTTCTGATTGCGAAAATTTGAGAGACTCGAACACACCAATTAAGATGTGTCGTTTCAATTTTCAGCTTGATCCAGATTTTTAAAGAGCAAAACTTCGCAGTGCACCTTTTCAGGTTCACTCTGAAGTTTTCTTGTGTTCGCAGTAAAAGATGGTGGAGCTATGCGGGATCGAACCGCAGACCTCCTGCGTGCAAAGCAGGCGCTCTCCCAGCTGAGCTATAGCCCCATCGTTTATCATCTCTGTACCGCTCATCCTTTAAAAGGAGTTTGGTAGGCCTGAGTGGACTTGAACCACCGACCTCACCCTTATCAGGGGTGCGCTCTAACCACCTGAGCTACAAGCCTGCAGAGATTTTTACTGCTGTTTTTCATCAGACAATCTGTGTGAGCACTGCAAAGGCAGGTTCTTTAAGGTAAGGAGGTGATCCAACCGCAGGTTCCCCTACGGTTACCTTGTTACGACTTCACCCCAGTCATGAATCACAAAGTGGTAAGCGCCCTCCCGAAGGTTAAGCTACCTACTTCTTTTGCAACCCACTCCCATGGTGTGACGGGCGGTGTGTACAAGGCCCGGGAACGTATTCACCGTAGCATTCTGATCTACGATTACTAGCGATTCCGACTTCATGGAGTCGAGTTGCAGACTCCAATCCGGACTACGACGCACTTTATGAGGTCCGCTTGCTCTCGCGAGGTCGCTTCTCTTTGTATGCGCCATTGTAGCACGTGTGTAGCCCTACTCGTAAGGGCCATGATGACTTGACGTCATCCCCACCTTCCTCCAGTTTATCACTGGCAGTCTCCTTTGAGTTCCCGGCCGGACCGCTGGCAACAAAGGATAAGGGTTGCGCTCGTTGCGGGACTTAACCCAACATTTCACAACACGAGCTGACGACAGCCATGCAGCACCTGTCTCAGAGTTCCCGAAGGCACCAATCCATCTCTGGAAAGTTCTCTGGATGTCAAGAGTAGGTAAGGTTCTTCGCGTTGCATCGAATTAAACCACATGCTCCACCGCTTGTGCGGGCCCCCGTCAATTCATTTGAGTTTTAACCTTGCGGCCGTACTCCCCAGGCGGTCGACTTAACGCGTTAGCTCCGGAAGCCACGCCTCAAGGGCACAACCTCCAAGTCGACATCGTTTACGGCGTGGACTACCAGGGTATCTAATCCTGTTTGCTCCCCACGCTTTCGCACCTGAGCGTCAGTCTTTGTCCAGGGGGCCGCCTTCGCCACCGGTATTCCTCCAGATCTCTACGCATTTCACCGCTACACCTGGAATTCTACCCCCCTCTACAAGACTCTAGCCTGCCAGTTTCGAATGCAGTTCCCAGGTTGAGCCCGGGGATTTCACATCCGACTTGACAGACCGCCTGCGTGCGCTTTACGCCCAGTAATTCCGATTAACGCTTGCACCCTCCGTATTACCGCGGCTGCTGGCACGGAGTTAGCCGGTGCTTCTTCTGCGGGTAACGTCAATCGACAAGGTTATTAACCTTATCGCCTTCCTCCCCGCTGAAAGTACTTTACAACCCGAAGGCCTTCTTCATACACGCGGCATGGCTGCATCAGGCTTGCGCCCATTGTGCAATATTCCCCACTGCTGCCTCCCGTAGGAGTCTGGACCGTGTCTCAGTTCCAGTGTGGCTGGTCATCCTCTCAGACCAGCTAGGGATCGTCGCCTAGGTGAGCCGTTACCCCACCTACTAGCTAATCCCATCTGGGCACATCTGATGGCAAGAGGCCCGAAGGTCCCCCTCTTTGGTCTTGCGACATTATGCGGTATTAGCTACCGTTTCCAGTAGTTATCCCCCTCCATCAGGCAGTTTCCCAGACATTACTCACCCGTCCGCCGCTCGCCGGCAAAGTAGCAAGCTACTTTCCGCTGCCGCTCGACTTGCATGTGTTAGGCCTGCCGCCAGCGTTCAATCTGAGCCATGATCAAACTCTTCAATTTAAGTTTGATGCTCGTGAATTAAACTTCGTAATGAATTACGTATGTTCACTCAGAGACTTGGTATTCATTTATTGTCCGAAGACATTAAGAATCCATGTCACTTTGAGTGCCCACACAGATTGTCTGATAAATTGTTAAAGAGCAGTGCCGCTTCGCTTTTCGCAGCGGCGCGGGGTGTGCATATTACGCTTTCCCGCTTCAGAGTCAAGTGATTAATTTCGCTTTTCTCTGCTGACCCGGCGGCGTGTGTGCCGTTGTTCCGTGTCAGTGGAGGCGCATTATAGGGAGTTATTCCGACGTGACAAGCATAAAATACAAAAAACTTTTCGTTCGCTCACTTTTCAAACTTAACGCTTATTTATGTCGCGAATCGCCCGTTAAATGTGCGATTTCCCGCGCAAAACTGGCCACCTGCGACCAGTCGGTATAAACCACTTCTTTACGCGTATCGGTTTCACCCCCGGTCATCTTCATAATCAGGCGGATCATAAAGCGGTCATACCAGCGGTAGCGAGGGTAGCGCAGCGCGCCGGCAAAGACGGCGCACAGGTCTGGCTGCCACGGCGAGCTGAGTAAAAACTTGCGCGTGTAGCTGTTGGTCTGCGGCGTACGCTTCTCGGCTTTACGTGCGACCAGGTTGACCGAGTAAAACGCACCAGGCAATTTGTTGAGCACCGCCGTGTGCTTTTTCACAAAGCGATCCAACGCCGGATGGAAATGCCCGTAACGAATTGACGCGCCAATCACCACGCGATCGTATTCCTGCCAGGCAATCTGCTCCGCACGGTTCAGGTTCACCACATCCGAGTAAATACCCAGCTCTTTTAATTCCGACGCCAGACAGGCGGCAATCTCACGCGTTTGCCCGTCTCGCGTAGAGAAAAGAATCAATGTTTTCATCAACGGCTCCTTACTCGCGCCAGAATGTAGGGGTGAACAGCACCAGCAGCGTAAAGACCTCAAGACGACCAAACAGCATATTGGCGATGAGGATCCATTTCGCGACCGGGTTCATGCTGGCAAAGTTATCCGCCACAACGCCCAGGCCGGGCCCGAGGTTATTCAATGTCGCTACGACGGACGCAAAGGCGGAGAAATCATCCACCCCCGTCGCGATAATCGCCAGCATACTGACGATAAACACCAGCGCATACGCCGAGAAGAACCCCCACACCGCTTCGAGGATACGTTCCGGCAGCGCGCGGTTCCCGAGTTTGATGCTGTAAACCGCGTTCGGGTGGACCAGACGCTTCAGCTCACGGTTCCCCTGCTTAAACAGCAGCAGAATACGAATCACCTTCAGGCCACCGCCCGTAGAACCCGCACAGCCCCCGATAAATGCCGAGCATAACAGCAGCACCGGCAGGAACAGAGGCCAGCGCGCGATGCTGTCCGTGGTAAACCCGGCGGTCGTCGCCATCGATACCACCTGGAAGAACGCCTGATTTAGCGTGGTCAGCGCGGAGTTGTAGACATCATGGAACCACAGCACCAGGGTACAGATGATCACTAGCGTAAGCTGGACGCCAATGAACATGCGGAACTCCGGGTCACGCCAGTACACCTTCAGGCTGCGCCCGCTCAGTAAAGAGAAGTGCAGACCGTAGTTACAGCCTGAAATCAGCAGGAAAATGGCAATAATGGTGTTAATCGTTGGGCTGTCGAAGTAGCCGACGCTGGCATCATGGGTGGAGAACCCGCCGATAGCGATCGTCGCAAAGCTGTGTCCGATGGCGTCGAAAGCGGGCATCCCGGCAAACCATAGCGCCAGCGCACAGGCCACCGTCAGTAAGACATAGATAAGCCAGAGGGTTTTCGCCGTCTCGGCAATACGCGGGCGCATTTTATTATCTTTCAGCGGCCCGGGCATTTCGGCGCGATAAAGCTGCATGCCGCCAACGCCCAGAATAGGAAGAATAGCCACTGCCAGGACGATGATCCCCATCCCCCCGAACCACTGCAGCATCTGACGATAAAAGAGAATGGCGTGCGGGAGTGAATCCAGCCCCACCAGCGTCGTCGCCCCGGTGGTCGTTAAACCGGAGAAGGATTCAAAAAAGGCATCCGTGATGCTCAGGTTAGGCTGTTCAGAGAAGATGAAGGGCAGCGAACCGACGCTCCCCAGCACCGTCCAGAACAGGACCACAATCAGAAATCCTTCGCGAGATTTCAGCTCACCTTTCTGACGACGGTTTGGCCACCACAGCAGCGAGCCGATCGCCAGCGCGACAAAGAAGGTCTGGGTAAATGCCCGCCCCGCGCCGTCCCGGTAGATAAGCGCCACCAGTCCCGGGAGAATCATCGTCCCGGAAAAGAGTATGACCAGCAGTCCAACGATTCGGGTTATGGCACGAAAATGCATCTCTGCCGCTTCCTTTGGTATTCAAAAAAGTGAGGTGGGGATTATTCTTCAATCGGCAGCAATTGCAACGAACCACGACTAAAATCAGCCAGTTTTGCTGAAAAAGCAGCCAGTTCCGCCTGCGGAAGCGCCACGCGTAATTGCACCATTGCCTGGTAATCACTGTGCGCGATGACGCCGTTAAACTGTTTGAGCAGCGTTTCAATGCCCGATAGCTGAGCGTAATCGCACAACAAAGTATATTCGGTGAGCGGCGTTTTGCGGGTAGTTGTGAGCATATTCAGTGCCTGCTGAACTCCGCCGCCATAGGCTTTTACCAGCCCACCCGTGCCTAACAGGATGCCGCCGTAGTAGCGCACCACCACGGCGGTAATTTCACCCACGCCGCTGCCCATCAGCTGCGAAAGCATGGGTTTACCGGCCGTGCCTGCCGGTTCACCGTCATCGGAAAACCCCAGCTGTTGCGAATCGTCTGGCGGCCCTGCCACCCACGCCACGCAGTGGTGACGCGCGTCAGGATGCTCAGCCCGAACGGACTCGACAAACGCCTTTGCCGCCTCTACGCCGTCGGTATGCGCCAGCAGCGTAATAAAGCGGCTTTTCTTGATTTCCTCAACAAAGGTGACCGGTTCAGCCGGTATCAGCCAGCTTTCCATCAGGCCAGCTTCAGGTCTCGCGTCATATTCTCGATACCGTTCTCGTGAACCACCACGTTATCTTCGATGCGAATACCGCCAAACGGCTTCAGCGCGTCAATTTTTTCCCAGTTGAAGTGTTTGCTGAACTGGCCTTCACGCCACGGCGCCAGCAGGGATTCGATAAAGTAGATCCCCGGTTCAATCGTCAGCACCATACGCGGCTCCAGAATACGAGTGCAGCGCAGGTAAGGATATTTAGACGGTGCCGCCAGGTGCGTGCCGGTGTCATCCTGCATAAAGCCCGCAACGTCGTGAACCTGCAGGCCCAGCGGGTGGCCGATACCGTGCGGCATGAATGGCCCGGTTAGATCGTTTTCGACCATCGCCTCTTCGCTCATGTCTTTCACAATCTGATGTTTACGCAGCAGTTTTGCGATGCGCTGATGGAACTGGATGTGGTAATCCACATAGCTGGTTCCGGCCTTCATGGTGGCAATCAGCGCCAGCTGTTCATCGTTCACGTCTTTAATCAGCTGCGCGAAATCGGTATCCGCATTCGCCGCCCAGGTACGGGTCAGGTCGGCCGCGTAACCGTTGTACTCGGCGCCTGCGTCAAGCAGGAAGCTGCGCATCTCCGACGGTACGTGGTGATCCAGTTTGGTGTAGTGAAGCACGGACGCGTGCTCATTCAGCGCGACGATATTGCTGTACGGCACGTCGGTATCACGGTGGCCCGTCGCGGTCAGATAGGCCTGATTGATGTCGAACTCGCTCATCCCCGACTGGAACGCTTCGTGCGCGGCACGGTGGCCATTCACCGCCGTTTTTTGCGCTTCACGCATGCAGTAAAGTTCGTAGTCGGTTTTATACGCGCGGTAATAGTGCAGGTAATCCAGCACCCCTTTCGGATTGAGTTTGTCTGCCGGAATATCCAGACCCAGCGCACGCTCCGGAACAGGGCCAATATAGGCGATGTTGCCCCGCGCGGCAGGCAGCTGGCTGCCAATGCCGTCCGCTTTCGGCAGTGCAATCACATCAATCTCTTCCGTCCAGAAAGAGGTCGGCAGCGGTTCTACGTTGTGCCAGTAATCGACCGGCAGGTAGAACCACAGCTTCGGCTTGTTCACGCCATCCACCAGCAGCCAGCAATTTGGAACCTGAGTCACCGGCACCCAGGCTTTAAACTGCGGGTTCACCTTAAACGGATAAGCGTGGTCATCCAGAAAGGTATTCATCAGCTCGCCGGAGTGGATCAGCAGCGCATCCAGCTTAAAGCGGGCCAGTACATCGCGGGTACGTTCCTGTAGGGTAACGATATGATTTTTATAAAGCGAAGCCAGTGAGTCCATCATTCTTCCTTTCGTTTTTTTGACCTCAAGTCATCGCATCTTAGCACACCTCACTCCGGCTGCGTGATTTCCACCGACCGTGATCAATGCAGCATTTTCTTAATGAGTAATTTGCATTTTATTAACATAAATCCCACACTCCGATTCATCTGGTATGACCAGATCCAATTGCTGGATTCAGGAGACTGACATGCTCTACAAAGGCGACACCCTGTACCTCAACTGGCTGGAAGATGGCATTGCCGAACTGGTGTTCGATGCTCCCGGCTCAGTGAACAAGCTTGATACCGCGACGGTGGCCAGTCTTGGCCAGGCGCTGGATGTTCTTGAAAAACAACCTGAATTAAAAGGGCTGCTGCTGCGTTCGAACAAAGCGGCCTTTATTGTCGGTGCCGATATCACCGAGTTTCTTTCGCTGTTCCTGGTCCCGGAAGAACAGCTGAGCCAGTGGCTGCACTTTGCCAACAGCGTCTTTAATCGTCTGGAAGATCTGCCTGTCCCGACCATTTCCGCCGTTAACGGCTACGCGCTGGGCGGCGGCTGCGAGTGCGTACTGGCGACCGACTACCGTCTGGCGACGCCGGACCTGCGCATCGGCCTGCCGGAAACCAAGCTGGGCATCATGCCGGGCTTTGGCGGCTCCGTGCGTATGCCGCGCATGCTGGGTGCAGACAGCGCGCTGGAGATCATTGCCGCAGGTAAAGACGTCGGCGCAGAACAGGCGCAGAAAATCGGCCTGGTCGACGGCGTCGTGAAGCCAGAGAAACTGGTTGAAGGCGCACTCGCCATTCTGCGTCAGGCCATTAACGGCGATCTCGACTGGAAAGCCAAACGCCAGCCGAAGCTGGAGCCGTTAAAACTCAGCAAAATTGAAGCCACCATGAGCTTCACCATCGCCAAAGGCATGGTCATGCAGACGGCGGGTAAACACTACCCGGCGCCGATCACGGCGGTGAAAACCATTGAAGCGGCTGCTCGTCTCGGACGCGACGAGGCGCTGAAGCTCGAAAATCAGAGCTTTGTCCCGCTGGCGCACACCAATGAAGCTCGCGCGCTGGTCGGTATCTTCCTCAACGATCAGTTCGTGAAGGGTAAAGCCAGGCAGCTGACCAAAAACGTTGAGACGCCAAAACATGCGGCGGTACTCGGCGCCGGCATTATGGGTGGCGGCATCGCTTACCAGTCGGCCTGGAAAGGCGTGCCGGTAGTGATGAAAGACATTAGCGAGAAATCCCTGACGCTGGGCATGACCGAAGCGGCCAAGCTGCTGAATAAACAGCTGGAGCGCGGAAAAATTGACGGGCTGAAGCTTGCAGGCGTGATCTCCACCATTCAGCCCGTGCTGGAATACAGCGGTTTCGACCGTGTGGACGTAGTAGTCGAAGCCGTCGTCGAGAACCCGAAAGTCAAAAAAGCGGTGCTGGCAGAAACGGAAGACAAGGTTCGTCCTGAGACCGTGCTGGCCTCTAACACCTCCACCATTCCAATCAGCGAACTGGCGAGCGTGTTGAAGCGTCCGGAAAACTTCTGCGGGATGCACTTCTTCAACCCGGTACACCGTATGCCGCTGGTCGAAGTGATCCGCGGGGAAAAAACCTCTGACGAAACCATCGCTAAAGTGGTGGCATGGGCCAGCAAGATGGGCAAAACGCCGATCGTTGTTAACGACTGCCCGGGCTTCTTCGTCAACCGCGTGCTGTTCCCTTACTTCGCCGGTTTCAGCCAGCTTCTGCGCGACGGTGCAGACTTCCGCAAAATCGACAAAGTGATGGAGAAACAGTTCGGCTGGCCGATGGGCCCGGCGTATCTGCTGGACGTGGTCGGCATTGATACTGCTCACCACGCTCAGGCGGTGATGGCGGCAGGCTTCCCGCAGCGTATGCAGAAAGATTATCGCGACGCCATTGACGCTCTGTTCGACGCTAACCGCTTCGGCCAGAAAAACGGCCTGGGCTTCTGGCGCTATAAAGAAGACAGCAAAGGCAAACCGAAGAAAGAAGAAGATGCCGTGGTGGACGGCCTGCTGGCCGATGTAAGCCAGCCGAAAAGCGACTTCACCGACGATGAGATCATCGCCCGCATGATGATCCCGATGATCAACGAAGTGGTGCGTTGCCTCGAAGAAGGCATCATCGCCAGCCCGGCAGAAGCCGATATGGCGCTGGTGTACGGCCTGGGCTTCCCTCCGTTCCACGGCGGCGCGTTCCGCTGGCTGGACACGCTCGGCAGCGCTCGCTATCTCGATATGGCTCAGCAGTATCAGCACCTCGGCCCGCTTTATGAGGTGCCGGAAGGGCTGCGTAACAAAGCGCGCCATAACGAACCCTACTATCCAGCAGTTGAGCCAGCCCGTCCGGTTGGCGAGCTGAAAACGGCTTAAGGAGTCACAATGGAAAAGGTTGTCATTGTTGATGCGATTCGCACCCCGATGGGCCGTTCAAAAGGCGGTGCATTCCGTAACGTGCGTGCGGAAGACCTCTCCGCGCATCTGATGCGTAGCCTGCTGGCGCGTAACCCGGCGCTGGATCCTGCTGCGCTGGACGATATCTACTGGGGCTGCGTGCAGCAGACTCTGGAGCAAGGTTTCAACATCGCCCGTAACGCGTCGCTGCTGGCGGAGATCCCGCATTCGGTTCCGGCCGTCACCGTCAACCGCCTGTGCGGTTCGTCAATGCAGGCGCTACACGACGCGGCGCGGATGATCATGACCGGTGATGCGCAGGCCTGCCTGGTGGGCGGCGTCGAGCACATGGGTCACGTGCCAATGAGCCACGGGGTCGATTTTCATCCTGGCATGAGCCGTAACGTGGCGAAAGCCGCGGGGATGATGGGTCTGACTGCCGAGATGCTCTCTCGTCTGCACGGCATTAGCCGTGAAATGCAGGATGCCTTTGCCGCGCGCTCTCATGCTCGCGCATGGGCGGCGACGCAGTCCGGTGCCTTTAAGAATGAGATCATCCCGACCGGCGGCCACGACGCAGACGGCGTACTGAAGCAGTTCAGCTACGACGAAGTCATCCGCCCGGAAACCACCGTAGAAGCGCTTTCTACCCTGCGCCCTGCGTTTGATCCGGTCACCGGTACGGTAACGGCAGGTACTTCGTCGGCGCTGTCCGACGGTGCCGCCGCGATGCTGGTGATGAGCGAAAGCCGTGCCCGCGAGCTGGGCTTAACGCCTCGCGCACGGGTACGTTCGATGGCGGTCGTGGGCTGCGATCCTTCAATCATGGGTTACGGCCCGGTTCCGGCCTCGAAGCTGGCGCTGAAAAAAGCGGGATTAACCGCCAGCGACATCGACCTGTTTGAAATGAACGAAGCGTTCGCCGCGCAGATCCTGCCGTGCATTAAAGATCTGGGGCTGATGGAGCAGATCGACGAGAAAATTAACCTCAACGGCGGCGCGATCGCCCTCGGCCACCCGCTGGGCTGCTCCGGGGCGCGTATCAGCACGACGCTTATCAACCTGATGGAACGCAAAGATGCCCAGTTTGGTCTGGCAACGATGTGTATCGGGCTGGGTCAGGGTATCGCGACGGTGTTTGAGAGAGTGTAAGGCTATAACGTAGGCCCGATAAGCATCGCGCCATCGGGCTTTTGCCGGGAGGCGCTGCGCTTTCCCGGCCTACGAGAGGTATCTCACCGCCACTGGCGTCATTGGCGAAGAGAGACAGTTTAGTTGCCGTTCTTCCCGCCTGTCAGGGGCGGGTTTTTTATTTAAATGAAGGCAAACGCATCGCCAAACAGGCGGTCTTCACGCGCGTCACGTTCGTTGCAGAACAGGTCGCGGGCAATTTTCGCCATCTCAAAACGGCCAGCGATATAGATATCGTGCCCTGCCAGCGTGCCGTGATCCTGCAGCACCGCCGTCAGCACCGTCCCGCTGCGACCACGCCAGCCCTCTTCCGGCTGCTCAACCACCGGCTCAATGCGCAGGTTAGGATGGGTTACGCTCAGCGCTTCCAGCTCAGACAGGTCGTACAGATGTTTCTCTTCGCGGCCACCCCAGTAAATGGTGATGTCACGGTCTGGATTACGCGCCAGGGCGGTCAACAGAATAGAGCGCACATAAGAGAAGCCCGTACCGCCAGCGATCAGGATCAGCGGACGGTCTTCGTCATCGCGCAGCCACGCATCGCCGTGCGGAATATCCACCACGATTTCACGTTCCTTCAGGATCCGATCCATCACCGCCATCGCATACAGGTTAAGCTCTGACGCACCAATATGAAGCTCAATAAATTCCTGCTCCGCTGGCGTTGAGGCCATAGAGAAAGGACGCTTATCACGCTCATCCATCACAACCATCAGGTACTGACCCGCGCGGAAAGAGAATGGCGCTTCTGGCACTAAACGGACGCGATATACGGTGTCGGTGATGGCATCTACCGAGGTCACTTTACAGCTTAAGGTTGTCATTCGCTCTCTCTGTCGGGAAGTCTATAGGGCTTAACGGTCAGCTCAGGGTTTACCGTTATTCATTATGGCCAGCTCGTCCCAGATCGCGTCAATTCGCGCGGTCACTGCAGGATCTTTTTTGATCGGGCGACCCCATTCACGGTCGGTTTCGCCAGGCCATTTATTTGTGGCATCCAGTCCCATCTTTGAGCCAAGGCCGGAAACCGGCGAGGCAAAATCCAGGTAATCTATCGGCGTGTTTTCGACTAACACCGTATCGCGCGCCGGGTCCATTCGCGTGGTAATGGCCCAGATTACGTCATTCCAGTCGCGGGCGTTAACGTCATCATCGCAGACAATAACAAATTTGGTATACATAAACTGGCGCAGGAAAGACCATACGCCCATCATCACGCGTTTAGCATGACCAGGATACTGCTTCTTCATCGTGACCACCGCCATACGATACGAGCATCCTTCAGGCGGCAGATAAAAATCAACAATTTCCGGGAACTGCTTTTGCAGGATCGGCACAAACACTTCATTCAGCGCCACGCCCAGCACCGCCGGTTCATCCGGTGGACGTCCGGTATACGTGGAGTGATAAATCGCATCTTCACGCTGCGTAATGTGCGTCACGGTAAACACAGGGAAGTTATCCACTTCGTTGTAATAGCCGGTGTGGTCGCCGTAAGGGCCTTCTGGCGCCATTTCACCCTGCTCAAGGTAACCTTCCAGCACAATTTCCGCACTGGCCGGAACTTCGAGATCGTTAGAGATACACTTCACGACTTCGGTTTTCGTTCCGCGCAGCAGGCCTGCAAACGCATATTCAGAGAGCGTATCCGGCACCGGCGTGACGGCTCCCAGGATGGTGGCCGGATCGGCGCCTAAGGCGACAGACACCGGGAAACGCTCCCCCGGATGCGCAGCGCACCACTCCTGGAAATCCAGCGCGCCGCCGCGATGCGACAGCCAGCGCATGATCAGTTTATTCTTGCCAATCAACTGCTGGCGGTAAATACCGAGGTTTTGCCGCTCTTTGTGCGGGCCGCGCGTAACGGTCAGCCCCCAGGTGATCAGCGGAGCGGCATCTTCAGGCCAGCACTGCATGATGGGGATTTTAGTCAGATCTACCGCATCGCCTTCCAGCACTTTCTGCTGGCACGGCGCGCCGCGCAGGCGTTTGGTGGGCATGTTCAGCACCTGCTTAAACTGCGGCAGCTTGTCGAACAGATCGCGGAAGCCTTTCGGTGGCTCCGGCTCTTTCAGAAACGCCAGCAGTTTACCGACTTCACGCAGCGCAGAGACGTCTTCCTGCCCCATTCCCAGTGCAACACGACGCGGTGTACCAAACAGGTTGCACAGCACCGGCATGGAGTAACCTTTCGGATTTTCAAACAGTAATGCGGGGCCACCGGCACGCAGGGTGCGGTCAGCAATTTCTGTCATCTCCAGATAAGGATCGACAGGAAGTGTAATACGTTTGAGTTCACCCTGCTTTTCCAGCAGCGTCAGGAAGTCGCGGAGATCGTGGTATTTCATGCAGTTAATCATGGCCTCTCTGTAAGCGCTTCATTATACGGCGTAAGCCTGCTTGATGCTGTAATTTTGTTAAATAAGCGTGAACTTATGCGTTCTGTTCCATTTTCCCCCATTATAATCAACTTAGCGATCCCGCCAGGGTTTTGATATGCTTGCGCCCCGAACTAAGGGAAAGAGTGATTATGCAGGCCTGGTATTTACTGTATTGCAAACGCGGGCAACTTCAGCGCGCGCAGGAACATCTTGAACGTCAGTCTGTAAATTGCCTGACACCCGTGATCACGCTTGAAAAAATGCAGCGCGGGAAGCGCACAACCGTCAGTGAGCCGTTGTTCCCGAACTACCTCTTCGTGGAGTTCGACCCGGAAGTCATCCACACCACCACCATCAGCGCAACGCGCGGCGTCAGCCACTTCGTTCGTTTTGGTGCCCACCCGGCAACGGTTCCGTCGACGGTCATTCATCAGCTGTCGATTTATCAACAGCCCGAAGGGATCACCGACCCCGAAACTCCTTACTCGGGCGATAGCGTCGTGATAACCGAAGGCGCTTTCGAAGGCCTGCAGGCGATTTTTGCCGAACCGGACGGGGAAGCGCGCTCTATGCTGTTGCTCAATCTGCTGAACAAGCAGGTGCTGCAGAGCGTTAAAAACACCGACTTCCGCAAGCTTTAAACGTTTATCCCGAACAGATTACGCACGTTGTCATCCGTCTGCGCCGAAAGCCAGTGCGGATCCTCTCCGCGCCACTTCGCGACGCTCTCAACAATGTGCCCAAGATACGCGGGCTCATTTCGCCGCGATGCCGGTTTGGGTTTCATGTCGCGCGGTAGCAGATAAGGCGCATCGGTTTCGAGGAGCAGCCGGTCAGCTGGGATTACCGGCAATAGCTCACGAAGTTCAAGCCCGCGACGCTCATCGCACACCCAGCCGGTAATACCCAGATAAAGCCCTCGCGCCAGGCAATCCAGCGCTTCCTGCCGTGAACCGGTGAAACAGTGCAATACCGCGCCGGGCAGTTTCTCCAGCCACGGATCCAGAAGAGCCAGGAAACGCTCATGCGCGTCGCGGCAGTGCATAAATACGGGCATTCCAAGCTCTGCCGCCAGCGCAAGCTGGGCAGTAAACGTCTTTTCCTGCTCTTCAGGCGTGGAAAAGTTACGGTTGAAATCGAGACCGCATTCGCCGATCGCCACAACGTCTGGCGTCTTTGCCAGCCTGTACAGGGTGTCGCCACTTTCCGCGGTCCACTGGCTGCTGTCGTGAGGATGCACGCCAGCAGTAGACCAACAGCAATCGTAGCGTTGCGCCAGCTGCTGCGCCTGCTCGCTCTCATGCAGGTTGGTGCCCGTCAGCAGCAGTCCTTTCACCCCGGCGGCAAAAGCACGCGCAACCACCTCATCACGATCTTTCGCAAACTGCGAGCTGGTCAGGTTGAGTCCGATATCAAACATGCAAATCCCCATATAACAACCGCCCTGACGGGCGGCTGGTTTTACTCTTCAGTGGTCTTGTCGGACGTATCGTCTTCGTCATCCGCTCGACGTCCTTTACCCACGTAGAAACGCGAGAAGAAAACGCCGACCTCAAACAGACAGTACATCGGTATGGCCAGCAGCGTCTGCGAGAACACATCCGGCGGTGTCAGCAGCATGCCAACAACAAATGCGCCCACAAGGATATACGGACGCTTCTTACGCAGGTCATCCGGGGTCGTTACTCCTACCCAGCAGAGCAGCACAATAGCCACCGGCACTTCGAATGCCACGCCAAACGCCATAAACAGCGCCATCACAAAGCTGAGGTAGCTGGCGATATCCGTCGACACCTGGACCCCTTCCGGCGCGGTATGCGTCAGGAAGCCGAAGGCCAGCGGGAAGACAACGAAATAGGCAAACGCCATGCCGATATAGAACAGCAGCGAGCTGGACACCAGCAGCGGGATCACCAGCTTGCGTTCATGCTTATACAGCGCGGGCGCCACAAACGCCCACACCTGGTAAAGAATGACAGGTGCAGAAGCAATCAACGACACCCAGAAGGTCAGCTTGATGGGGGTAAAGAACGGAGAAGCAACATCTGTTGCAATCATCGTTGCGCCCAGCGGCATCTGCTTGATCAGCGGTGCAGAGACCACCTGATAGATATCGTTGGCAAAATAGACCAGGCACAGGAATATGAGTAAAACCGCAATAATGCAGTTTAACAGGCGCTTACGCAGCTCAATGAGGTGCGTAATCAGCGGTTGAGTATCATCTACTGCCATGTTTACGCTTTATCACTCGACGAGGGGGATGATTCGGAAACGGACGCAGCGGGCTTCACTTCCGCCGTTTTTGCTACCGGCTCTTCCGGCTGCGCCTGTTTTTTCAGTTCGGTTTCCTGCGGCGTCTGTTCTGGCGCGGCAGCCTGATGTTCAGCGCTGGCAGGCGTTACGCCCTCGCGCTGCTCCTCGCTGCCCTTCACCACCGGGTTATGGATGGTGTTCGCTTCATCGCTCGCTTTTTCAGGATCGTTAACGCTATAGGAGCGCTTCATCGATTCTGCCGCTTCGCGCAGCTCATCCATTGACGCTTTCAGTTCCGGCGTCAGGTTATCCATGCTCGCCTTCTCGACCTTTTTCAGGCTTTCCTGAAATTCCTGCAGCTTAAGTTCCTGCGCCAGTTCATTCTGAACGGTCGATGCCAGCGATCTCAGCGCACGAACCCAGCCCGCAACGGTTTTCACTGCCACCGGCAGACGCTGCGGCCCCAGCACAATCAGGCCAATCACAAAGACCAGCAGGAGCTCACTAAAACCAATGTCGAACACGACTTACACCTGCTCTTTATCGTGGCGTTTAGCGTCTTCCTTTTTGGCTTCTTCTTGCTTGTCGGCGATGGATTTAGCAGTAAAGTCAGCGTCCTGGCTGGTTTTATCCTGCTTGCTCTCATCATCGCTCATCGCTTTCTTGAAGCCTTTGATAGACGCGCCCAGATCGGAACCAATAGAACCGAGCTTTTTGGTGCCAAACAGCAGCACGACGATGACGGCAATGATCAACAATTGCCAGATACTGATACCACCCATACATGTTCCTCAGGGATAGATGATTAATGAGTCAGGCCGCATTATACGTATGCGACCCGTCGATAGCGACGCACGCTCAGCGCGTTTTTCGCCAGCCTGCTAGCCAGACTACCACTCCGCCAGCCATCAGCCAGGCGGGCATCATCTGCCAGTCCGGACGGTTGATCAGCAGCAGCGTACCGCTCAGCAGCAGCGTTGCGCCAATCCCAAAGAGATAGCGTGACTGCCCCTGGCGAACGCGGCTGGACTGAAGTTCGCGGGCGATTTTATCCATGCTGTGCTGAAGGTTCTTGCTCTGACGCAAACTGTCATAAACCAGTTCAGGAATTTCAGGCATTTTTTCTATCCAGAACGGGCCTTTCTCTTTCAGCGAGCGCACCAGCGCCGGAATGCCAACCTGATCCTTAATCCAGGTTTCAAGGAAAGGTTTCGCGGTCTTCCACAAGTCTAACTGAGGATAGAGCTGTCGGCCTACACCCTCAACGTAAAGTAATGTTTTCTGGAGTAAAACTAGCTGTGGCTGAACTTCCATATTAAAGCGGCGAGCCGTGTTGAACAGGTTTAACAGCACATGCCCGAAGGAAATTTCCGCCAGCGGTTTTTCAAAAATCGGTTCACAAACGGTCCGGATCGCGAACTCGAACTCTTCGACGTTGGTGTCCGGCGGCACCCAGCCGGAATCGACGTGCAGCTCGGCCACCTTACGGTAGTCGCGGTTGAAAAACGCGATGAAGTTCTCAGCCAGATACCGTTTATCTTCTTTGTTCAGCGACCCCACAATCCCGCAGTCGATACCGATATACTTCGGATCCTCAGGATGTTCGTAGCTCACGAAGATATTGCCCGGATGCATGTCCGCATGGAAAAAGCTGTCGCGGAACACCTGGGTAAAGAAGACCTGTACGCCTCGTTCAGCCAGGAGCTTCATGTTCGTTCCCTGTTTCTCCAGGGCGACCACATCCGAAACCGGAATACCGTAGATACGCTCCATCACCATCATGTTCTGGCTGCAATAGTCAGAATAGACTTCAGGTACATAGAGCATCGGGCTGTTTTCAAAGTTGCGACGCAGCTGAATGGCATTCGCCGATTCACGCAGCAGGTTAAGCTCATCAATCAGCGTTTTTTCATATTCCCGCACCACTTCCAGTGGACGAAGGCGACGCCCGTCCGGCAGCAAGCGTGGCACCCAGCGCGCCAGCCGATAAATCAGCTTCATGTCCGCTTTGATGACTGGCAGGATGTCCGGACGAATGACTTTAATAACGACTTCTTTGCCGTTTTCTTTCAGACGCGCGGTGTGCACCTGCGCGATAGAGGCCGATGCCAGTGGCTTAATGTCGAAATCGTCAAACCAGGTCTCGACGGGGACATTCCCCATCGCCTCTTCAATTTGCTTTTTCGCGCGCGCGCCGTCAAACGGTGCGACGCGATCCTGCAGCATCGCGAGCTCATCGGCAATCAGAGGCGGGAAGAGATCGCGGCGGGTCGACAGCATCTGTCCGAATTTAATCCAAACCGGACCGAGCTCCTGCAGCGCCAGGCGCAGACGCTCACCCAGCGGTTGACCTTTATGGCGATTGGGCATCCAGAACAGCATACGCCGCCAGATACGAAGCGGCAGCGTGATACGCATTTTGGGGATAAGCTCGTCGAGCCCGTAGCTCAAAAAGGTGCGAATAATAAAATAGAGGCGCCGAATTTCACCAGGCGTCATTTGCCCTCCAGTTTTTCCAGCCGTTTGGTTAACGCATCAACCGCACGCTCAACAGCAGCGGTCTCTTCCGCAAACCATGCAACTTCCAGTGGCCCGGGCGCCATTCGCCACTCCTCAGTCAGCACTTCCGCCGCATAGCGTTGCTGGCGCTGAAGGCTTTTACGCACAAAGGAGGCGCCACCATGAAGGACTTTCCCGATACCTTCGGCGGCAATGTCGCCGATAAAAGGCGCGAGCAGCTCCGCCGGATCGAACTCCGCCAGATCGGTGAGCGCAACGAAGTTCTGCACGACCTGAATGTCGCCCTCCACTTCCAGCTCACCGCTGCGGATAAGCGCCGTTAACTGCTGGCGATCGCGCAGTTTTGGCAGCACGCTCATGTGCGTGATGACCGAGCAGTCGGCTTCACCTTCCCACGCCCCCAGAACGTCAAGCTGGCGTTCGCAGAATACCAGCACAAGCGGCGTCGATAACTCTTTTAAAACAATGCGTAATACCTTCCCGTTAAGCCGCTGACGTGCAGCTTTCAGCGCCGGGGCGCGATACAGAAAAGCGTTCAGTACATTCTCGACGCCTGCGGAGACTAAGGGTTTAAAGGGCACGGGACACCTCCACTCAGAATTTGTAACCGCGATGCAGCGCGACGACACCGGCCGTCAGGTTGAAATATTCAACGTTCTCAAATTCCGCGTCCTGCATCATGGCTTTTAATGTGTCCTGATCCGGGTGCATACGGATAGACTCCGCCAGATAGCGGTAGCTTTCAGCGTCGTTAGCCACCAGCTCACCAATACGCGGCAGCACGTGGAAGGAATAGGCGTCGTAGGCTTTGCTCAGCGGCTCAATGATCGGTTTAGAGAACTCGAGCACCAGCAGACGTCCACCCGGCTTCAGCACGCGGTACATAGAGCGCAGCGCTTTTTCTTTATCGGTCACGTTACGCAGACCGAAAGAGATCGTGATGCAGTCAAAGGTATTGTCCGGGAATGGCAGCGCTTCGGCGTTTGCCTGCACATACTCCACATTCCCCACCACGCCGATGTTACGCAGCTTTTCGCGTCCCATTTTCAGCATGGAGTCATTAATATCGGCGAGAACTACGCGACCGGTTTCGCCCACCAGACGGGAGAATTTGGCGGTTAAATCGCCCGTGCCGCCGGCTAAATCCAGCACCGTTTGTCCACGACGTACGCCGCTGCAGTCAATGGTGAAGCGCTTCCACAAGCGATGAATGCCGAACGACATCAGGTCATTCATCACATCGTACTTCGCCGCCACGGAATGAAATACGTGGGCCACCATGTCAGCTTTCTGCGCTTTGGCGACAGTCTGAAAGCCAAAGTGCGTTGTGTCTTGTGAATCGTCAGCCATCTCAGAGCCTGCTTATCAGTAAAATGTTCGTGAAGTGTAACAGATTGGGCGCGTTTGCCCTACGTTTCAACCACCGTGAATGAAACGCGCAGGAGTCTCGTCTGGTGACAAATCCGCCGCTAACGTGTTGTCTTCACTGTTTGTCTTTTGTTCGTTCGCACCTTCTCGCAGGCGAAATTCTTCGTCCTGGGCGGTGGCCTGTTCGACCAATTCCGGATTAATCTCGCGTTTAACCTCAACCCCCAGGCTGCGGAATGATTCAGCCTGTGCCAGCAGATTGCCGCGTCCGGAGGCGAGTTTTTTCATCGCCTGGCGGTAGTTATCCTGCGCACGATCCAGGCTCTGCCCGACTGAAGACATGTCGTCCACGAAGAGGCGCATTTTGTCGTACAGCTTGCTGGCACGATCGGCAATCTGCTGCGCGTTGCGGCTCTGGTGCTCATAGCGCCACAGGTTCGCAATGGTGCGTAACGCCACCAGCAGCGTGGTGGGGCTGACCAGCATAATGTTATTTTTGAGCGCTTCGGTGATAAGTTCAGGCTGTCTGTCGAGTGCCAGCAGGAACGCGGGTTCTACCGGGATGAACATCAGAACATAGTCCAGCGAGCGCAGACCCGGCAGCTGCTGGTAGTCTTTTCTGCCGAGCAGGCGAATATGATTACGCACGGAGGCAATGTGCTCCTGCAGCGCAGACTCGCGGGTGTAGTCATCGTCCGCATTAAAGTAGCGTTCATACGCCACCAGCGTCATTTTGGCGTCAATCACCACATCTTTACCCTGCGGCAGCCGCACGATGACATCCGGCTGCATGCGCGAGCGGGCATCGTTTTCGATACTCACCTGCGTTTCGTATTCGTATCCTTCGCGCAGACCAGAGGCCTCCAGCACGCGGGTCAGCACCACTTCTCCCCAGTTGCCCTGGGTTTTGTTATCCCCTTTCAGCGCGCGGGTCAGGTTGACCGCTTCCTGCGCCATTTGCGCATTCAGCTGTTGGAGATTGCGAATCTCATGCGCCAGCGTGTGCCGCTCGCGGGCTTCCTGACCAAAGCTGTCCTGCACCTGACGGCGAAAACCGTCCAGCTGTTCGCGCAGCGGCGTCAGCAGGCTGTTCAGGCTCTGGCGGTTCTGTTCGTCAACGCGGCGGTTGCTGTGCTCAAAAATTCGGTTGGCGAGGTTCTCAAACTGTTCGCTGAGGCGCTGCTCGCTGTTGATCATCTGGCGGATTTTGTCTTCCGCATGCAGCTGGGTGGATTCAAGGCGGGTAGTGACTTCGCGGAGATCGGCCTCCAGCGAGGTGTTAATGTCTCGCAGGTTACGCAGCTCGTTGTTGAGCAGTTCGCACTCGTCGCGCCAGTGTTCGCTCAAAGCAAGCTGCTGTTTTGTCGCGCTTAAATCGGCGACCATCTCTTCTCGCTCGGCCAGCTGGTCGGCCTTCTGCTGTGCATGCTGGTAGCTGGAAATTAGCCAGCCAACCCCTAAGCCCACCAGCGCAATCACCGCGTAAATCAGGATTGAGATATCCACAATGCCCCCTGCATCAACGTATTACCCGCACAAAATAGAATTGTGCTGTATAAACGTCCAGTTTGAAAGGGTTTTCCTGCGAGGCGCTACGCAAAAAATAAAGGCCGAACGCGTCGGCCTTTGATTTCAGAAGAGAGGATTAGATCAGGCGACGCGCTGCTTCCACCACGATTTTCACTGCATGACTTTCGGTCTGCTTCATGGTTTCGGCGTTCGGGATCTCCTGCTGGGTGCGGTTGACGATCACGCCCGCCACCATACCGGCACGCAGACCCTGGCTTGCGCACATGGTCAGCAGCGTTGCGGATTCCATTTCGTAGTTCATCACGCCCATGGACTGCCACTCTTCCATTGAGCCTTTGAAACGGCTAACCACGCGGCCTGAGAAGGTGTCGTAACGCTCCTGGCCCGGGTAGAAGGTGTCGGAAGAGGCGGTGACGCCCACGTGGGTGGTTGCGCCCACGGATTTCGCGGCTTCAACCAGCGCGGTGGTGCATTCGAAATCAGCCACTGCCGGGAATTCCATCGGTGCAAAGTGCAGGCTTGCGCCGTCCAGACGAACGGACGCGGTCGTGACCAGCACGTCGCCGACGTTGATGTGCGGCTGGATAGCGCCGGTGGTGCCGATACGCAGGAAAGTACGGATGCCCAGCTGTGCCAGCTCTTCAACAGCAATAGACGTAGACGGACCACCGATACCGGTAGAGCACACGATCACCGCTTTGCCATCCAGCTCTGCGCGCCAGGTGGTGAACTCACGATGGGCAGCCAGCTTGACCGGCTTATCCATCAGCGCGGCGATCTTTTCCACACGCTCAGGATCGCCAGGGACGATAGCGAGCGTAGCCCCTTGTAAATCGTTTTTGGTGAGGCCGAGATGAAAAACATCAGACTTAGACATAGGTGACTCCTCTGTGGGTCGGTTAGTCAGAAGAAGTAAAACGGTACTTTACAGAAGCAGTAAGCATATTTTCGTGACACACCTCACCATGAATGAAAATGATTACATTGAATTTCCATAAAAAAGTGATTCACATCACATTAACAAGTTATAACGCCAGGTGCTGCACAAAAGATAGACCGTTTAAGGCACTGTGAGTTGTTAACCTGGTGTCTATATTTACCTTTGCGCTAACTCATTGGTACGGAGAATGCCATGACTGAAAAAACCGGTTTTGCACCTGCTGCGGCCCCACATGCTTCAACCATCGTGTCGACGCCAGAAGCGGCAATTACCGCGGGCGAGACCTCCATTCCCTCGCAGGGGGAGAATATGCCTGCTTATCACGCACGGCCAAAATCGGCAGACGGTCCGCTGCCCATCGTGATTGTGATTCAGGAGATATTTGGTGTTCACGAACACATTCGCGACCTCTGCCGCCGACTGGCGCTGGAAGGGTATCTGGCCGTTGCGCCAGAGCTCTACTTCCGTCAGGGCGATCCGAACGACTACAGCGATATTCCAACATTGCTCAGCAACCTGGTGAGCAAAGTCCCGGACGCGCAGGTGCTGGCCGATCTCGACCACGTCGCCAGCTGGGCGGCGCGCAACGGCGGCGATCCGCATCGTCTGCTGGTCACGGGTTTCTGCTGGGGTGGACGCATTAGCTGGCTGTATGCCGCGCATAACCCGCAGCTCAAAGCCGCTGTCGCCTGGTACGGCAAACTGGTGGGTGAGAAAACGCTGAATTCACCGAAACATCCCGTCGATATCGCCACGGAGCTAAACGCCCCCGTGTTAGGGCTTTACGGCGGTCAGGACACCGGTATTTCTCTGGATTCGGTAGAGACCATGCGCCATGCGCTCCGTGCGGCCAATGCGAAGGCAGAGATCGTGGTGTATCCGGATGCCGGGCACGCGTTTAACGCCGATTATCGTCCGAGCTATCACGCAGAATCAGCCAAAGATGGCTGGCAAAGAATGCTGGCGTGGTTTAGCCAGTACGGCGGTAAGAAAGCGTAATAAAAAAAGCCCGGTGGCGGCTATGCCTTACCGGGCCTACGCATCATCAAGCCTGACGCAAGTTTTGCGCCGCCTTCACCATGTTCGCCAGCGCCGCGCGCGTCTCCGGCCAGCCGCGGGTTTTCAGTCCGCAGTCCGGGTTCACCCACAGGCGCTCTGCCGGAATGCGCTGGGCCGCTTTTTTCAGCAGGGCTTCAATCCACTCCACGCTCGGCACGTTCGGGGAGTGAATGTCGTACACGCCCGGCCCGATTTCATTCGGGTAGTCGAACTCTTCAAACGACTCCAGCAGCTCCATGTCTGAACGCGAGGTCTCGATGGTGATCACGTCGGCGTCCAGCGCGGCAATCGAATCCATGATGTCGTTAAATTCGCAGTAACACATGTGGGTGTGGATCTGGGTGTCATCCTTCGCCACCGCGGCGTTGATGCGGAACGCCTCCACGCCCCACTGCAGGTAGGCATCCCAGTCGCTGCGGCGCAGCGGCAAGCCTTCGCGCAGCGCCGGTTCGTCAATCTGAATAATGCCAATGCCTGCCGCTTCCAGATCCGCCACCTCATCACGCAGCGCCAGGGCGATCTGTTTGGCAATGGTTTCACGAGTCACGTCTTCACGCGGGAACGACCAGCAGAGAATGGTCACCGGACCGGTGAGCATCCCTTTTACCGGCTTGTCGGTCAGGGACTGGGCATACTTCGCCCACTCCACGGTGATCGCTTCCGGGCGGCTGACGTCACCAATGACCACCGGCGGCTTCACGCAGCGGGAGCCGTAGCTCTGCACCCAGCCGTTCTGGGTAAAGACGAAGCCGTCCAGGTGCTCACCGAAGTATTCCACCATGTCATTACGTTCGGCCTCGCCGTGCACCAGCACGTCCAGCCCCAGGCGTTCCTGCTCGATAATCGCCTGCTTGATGTGTTCGGCGATGCCGGTGCGATAGTGATTCGCATCCAGATTGCCCTTCTTGAAGTCCAGACGCAGGCCGCGTATCTCCGTAGTTTGCGGGAAAGAGCCAATTGTGGTGGTCGGCCACGCAGGCAGATTAAAGCGGGCGCGCTGCGCTTCGGCGCGCACCTCGTAAGGGCTCTGCCGCTGGCTGTCCTGAGCGGTGATGGCCGCCAGGCGTTTTTCCACCGCCGGGTTGTGCACGCGCGCCGAGTGACGACGCGCCTGGATCGGGGCGCTCCATTCGGTAATCGCCGCCGTGTCGCCGCTGTTCAGCGCGTCGCGCAGCAGCGTCAGCTCTTCACATTTTTGCAGGGCGAAGGCAAACCAGCTTTTCACCTCGGCATCCAGACGGGTCTCCACGTTCAGATCGATCGGGCTGTGCAGCAGCGAACAGGACGAGGCCACCCACAGCTCACGTTTGCCGACGATGTCTTTGATTTGTGCGTATTTCTCGGTGAGATCGGCGCGCCAGACGTTACGGCCGTTGATCAGCCCGGCAGAGAGCAGCCAGTCCGCTGGCAAACGCTTGTGCAGCTCCGCCACATCATCTTTACCGTGTACGAGGTCAACGTGCAGGCCCTGGACCGGCAGCGCGGTAATGGTCTTCAGGTTCGGCGTCACGCCTTCAAAATAGGTCGTCAGCAGGAGTTTTACCTGACCGGTGAGCGCGTCATACGCCGGTTTGAAGGCATCGAGCCAATCCTGCGGCAGCTCAAGCACCAGCGCCGGTTCGTCGATTTGCACCCACTGAATGCCGCGTTTGCCCAGCTCACTCAGCACCTGTTTGTAGACCGGCAGAATATCCTTCAGCAGGCTGAGTCGGTCAAACGGCTCGCCCTTTACTTTGCCCAGCCACAGGTACGTTACCGGCCCGAGCAGCACCGGCTTCACCTGGTGGCCCAGCGCCAGCGCTTCATCCACTTCGTCCAGAAGCTGCGTCCAGGCCAGCCTGAACTGCTGGCCTTTGACGAACTCCGGCACCATATAGTGATAGTTGGTGTTAAACCACTTGGTCATTTCCGCCGCTGCCGCTGGCTCCCCCGTTGGCGCGCGGCCACGGCCGATGCGGAACAGGGTATCGATATCTACCGATCCATCTTTGTTCTGATGACGAGCCGGCACGTTGCCAAGCAGCAGGCTGGTCGTCAGAACATGGTCGTACCAGGCGAAATCGCCCACCGGCAGCAGGTCAATGCCCGCCTGTTTTTGCTGATCCCAGTGGCGGGCGCGCAGCTCGCGTCCTACCGCCAGCAGTTCTTCACGGGTGGCATTACCCGCCCAGTAGCTTTCTTGCGCTTTTTTCAGCTCGCGACGCAGGCCGACGCGAGGGAAACCGAGAGTGTGATTACGGATTGTCATGGTGTGCCCCTTGTGAAATTCGTTATTTAGACGTCCAGATGTTTACACTTCTATAATTGGCAGGTACTGTATATTCCTCAAGCGCAATATGTTCATGGCGAAGTGAAGGACTTTCATGATCGAGATTAAACACCTGAAAACGCTACAAGCGTTGCGGAACTGCGGTTCGCTCGCGGCGGCTGCGGCCACGCTGCACCAGACCCAGTCCGCCCTTTCTCACCAGTTCAGCGATCTGGAACAACGCCTCGGCTTCCGTCTTTTTGTGCGTAAGAGCCAGCCGCTACGCTTTACGCCGCAGGGTGAAATTCTTCTTCAGCTGGCGAATCAGGTACTGCCGCAAATCGCGAGCGCGCTGCAGGCGTGTAACGAACCGCAGCAGACCAAACTGCGCATCGCCATTGAGTGCCACAGCTGTATTCAGTGGCTGACCCCCGCGCTTGAGAACTTCCGCCAGAAGTGGCCGCAGGTGGAGATGGACTTCAAATCCGGCGTGACCTTTGACCCGCAGCCGTCGCTGCAGCAGGGCGAGCTGGATCTGGTCATGACCTCTGACATCCTGCCGCGCAGCGGCCTGCACTATTCGCCGATGTTTGATTATGAAGTGCGCCTGGTGCTGGCGCCGGACCACCCGCTGGCCGCCAAAACGCGCATCACGCCGGAAGACCTGGCGACAGAGACGCTGCTGATTTATCCGGTGCAGCGCAGCCGCCTGGATATCTGGCGACACTTCCTGCAGCCGGCAGGCATTAGCCCGCAGCTGAAAAGCGTGGATAACACCCTGCTGCTGATTCAGATGGTGGCGGCCAGAATGGGTATCGCGGCGCTGCCGCACTGGGTGGTGGAGAGTTTTGAACGCCAGGGTCTGGTGCAGACCAAAACCCTGGGTGAAGGATTGTGGAGCCGACTGTACGCCGCCGTGCGCGATGGCGAGCAGCGTCAGCCGATTACGGAGGCGTTTATTCGCTCAGCGCGGAACCACGCGTGCGACCATCTTCCGTTTGTGCGGAGCGCGGAGCGACCCATCGGCGATGGACCCACAGCGAAGCCAGGATCACCGCTCCCCCAATAAGGAAGCTCGGCCAGTGCGGCTGTTGCTGCCAGATGGCGAGGTTGACCAGCAGCCCTGCCGGAACATGCACGTTGTTCATGATCCCCAGCGTACCGGCGTCTACCTGCGTAGCGCCGTAGTTCCACATGAAGTACCCCAGCCCTGACGCCACTACGCCCAGCCAGACCAGAACGCCCCACTGCACGGCGGTGGTCGGCAGCTTTTGCGGATTACCGAGCATAAACCACGCCGCTACGGCGACAATCGCGGCGCCCATATAGAACCAGGCAAACGCGTTATGCTGCGGCATCGGACGGGTTTCCATCAGACGTTTGTAGCCCACCATGCCGATGGCGAAGCTGATGTTGGCGAGCTGGACGAACATCAGCCCGGTCCAGAAGTGATCGCTGACTTTGTCATAGCGAATAATCGCCGCGCCGATCACCGCCAGCGCCGCGCTCAGCAGGTATCCCCAGCGCAGGCGGCGCCTGCTGAGCAGGTCGTAAATCAGCGTGATATAGAGCGGCGTCAGCACGGTAAAGAGCAGGAATTCGGAGACGGACAGGTAGACGTAGGCCCGGAAGCTGAACAAATACATGATGCCGAGCTGCATCGCCCCCACCAGCATATACAGCACAATCGTTTTCAGCGATTGCCCGCGCTTGCGCAGAAACGGCAGGAAAACCAGCGCCGCCAGCCCCACGCGCATCAGCACCGAGAAGTAGCTGTCGACCGAACCGGCAAGGTATTCGCCAATCAGGCTAAAGGAGAAGGCCCACAGGATAGTGGTGATAATGAGTAGCGCCACAATGCTTGTCTCTCAGAAAGAAGGAGAGGCATTGTAGCGAACTCTTTAGTTGACAACTGAGCAATAAACAACCGAATGAAGATTATTCAAGGAACAGTTTGCGCAGATACTTCGGTACCGCGTTGTCAGCGTTAGAACCAATCACTTCCAGCTCAGGATGCAGATCCTTCAGACGCTGGTGCGCGTTCTGCATGATGCAGCCCTTGCCCGCCATCGAAAGCATCTCGGCGTCATTCATGCCGTCACCAAAGGCGATACAGTCTTTCAGCCCGAAGCCCAGACGTTTCGCAACCGCTTCCAGCGCGTGACCTTTAGAGACGCCACCCGCCATCACTTCCAGACAGGTCAGGGTTGAGAAGCTCACGTTGACGCGATCGCCCCAGCGGGCGTTGATCGCCTGTTCCAGCGGGAGCAGCTCTTCGTGGCTGTCACAGGTGAAGAACACCTTGCTGATCCCTTCCGGCTCCAGCAGGCCCGGTTCGTAGAGGGAGTAGTTGAATACCGCTTCCTTGAAGAAACGCATTTCATCCGGGCGGTGGCGGTTCATGAACCAGTCGTCGTCGCGGTAAACGTTAGTGACGATAGCCGGGTTGTTATGCACCACGCCGAACAGATCGGCGGCAATATCGCGATCCAGATTGTGGGTAAAGATCAGGTTGCCGTCGGTATCATGCACGCGCGCACCGTTGGAGGTGATCATGTACGATTTGATCTCAAGATTATCGCGGATCTGCCCCACGTCCACGTGGTGGCGGCCGGTGGCGAACACAAAGTTCACGCCACGGGCAGTCAGGAGTTTTAAGGTCTCTTTCGCATAAGGCGACAGGGTGTGGTCGGGGGAAAGCAGCGTGCCATCTAAATCAGATGCAACAACCTGGTACATAGGGATTTCAACCTCTGGTGGAAAACAAGAATCAATTATGCCTGTTGAAAAATTCAACAATGGCGTTAAGCGCGACTGAGCGCATAGCGTCCTTTTCAAAAAGGATCTCATGGAACGCGCCGTTAATGACCAGCGGTTTACCCCCTTCACAAGGGTGACCGGCTGCAGCGCGCAGTTCACAATAGCGGTCATGCATGCGGTTATCCACCACACGCTCTTCTTCCGCCTGGATCAGAAGCGTCGGCGTGTCATCATCGCCTACCCCCGCCAGCACCTGCTCACCGGCCAGAATCCCCTCCCGCACCCAGTGCCAGGTCGGGCCGCCGACGCGCAAGCGCGGTTCATCGGCATAAAAGCGCAGGTTGCGGCGATAACGCTGCCGGCTGTGGGTTAAGACGTTGATGGCGAACGGCAGCGCGCGCCAGCGTCCTGTGCCAATGGCGTAACCTTCACGAATGCGCTGATGGCCCTCAGCCCAGTCAAGAAGATGGCGCACCATCCAGTCAGGAAAACGGATGACGATACCGTACATCGGCGCGGTGAGCGCAATGGCGTCGCACTGGTGCGCGTAACGCTGCAAAAACAGCGTCGAAATGGCGCCGCCCATGGAGTGCGCAAGAATATACCGCTTGCGCCAGGGGCCAGGCTGAACGTCCTGCTGCCAGAACGCGGCAAAATCATCGACATAATCGCTGAAGCGATCGACGTGCCCACGGTGCGTATCCGGCAGCATACGTCCGGACAGCCCCTGTCCACGATGGTCGATGATCAGGACATCGAACCCCATATGGACCAGGTCATAGGCCAACTCGGCGTATTTAACGTAGCTTTCAATACGCCCAGGGCAGACCACTATCACCCGATCATTTTTTTCATTTCGGAAACGAACGAAACGCACCGGGACGCCCCCGATGCCCGTAAACTCATCTTCCTCACGCTGCCGCCAGAAATCGGTCAGCGGCCCCATAGAGAAAGCAGCAAAAGCGTTTTCTCGTGTTTCCCAGTCCTTTTTCTGCTGAAACATTGGGTTTCCACTCACGTAATCCAGGGAATATCGTTTTTTTCGTCACCGGTCACAAAATGACTCAATAATAGCGTATTGTGGCATAAAAATAGACGGTTCGGGAGTTTCAAATGACCTTCGAATGGTGGTTCGCCTACCTGCTGACATCCATTATCCTCAGCCTTTCTCCGGGTTCGGGTGCTATTAACACCATGACCACCTCCATCAACCACGGCTACCGCGGTGCGGCAGCGTCGATTGCCGGTTTGCAGACCGGGCTGGGCATTCATATTGTGCTGGTCGGGATCGGTCTGGGGACCCTGTTCTCCCGCTCCGTGCTGGCCTTTGAGGTGCTGAAATGGGCCGGGGCAGCGTATCTGATTTGGCTCGGCATCCAGCAGTGGCGCGCGGCAGGCTCCATCAACCTGAATACGCTCGCTCAGACGCAAAACCGCGGCCATCTGTTTAAGCGTGCGGTGTTCGTCAACCTGACCAACCCGAAGAGCATCGTTTTCCTCGCCGCGCTGTTCCCGCAGTTTATCGTTCCGCATCAGCCGCAGGTGATGCAGTACGTGGTGCTGGGCGCGACCACCATTATTGTCGATATCATCGTGATGATTGGTTACGCGACGCTGGCGCAGCGAATTGCGGCATGGATTAAAGGGCCTAAGCAGATGAAGGCCCTGAATAAAGTCTTTGGTTCGCTGTTTATGCTGGTTGGCGCGCTGCTTGCGTCAGCGCGTCACGCTTAGCGAGAAATGATGAGATGAATGCCGAAGCCGGCGAACAGCGCGCCGGCGAAGCCGTCAATCCACTTCGCGATACGCTGGTAGCCGCGGCGCATCGCCGGTAAGGCGAACAGGCTGGCCACGATGGTAAACCAGGCAAAGGTTTCAACGACGATCAGCAGGAAGATGCCCCAGCGTGCGCCCGCGCCGACGCTATCGCCGACAAACAGCGAGAACACCGAGCCGAAATAGATAATCGCTTTTGGGTTCGCCAGATTGGTCAGCAGCCCTTTTACAAAGCTGCGGCCGCCCGTAGCCAGCTCCACCTTCGGCTCTTGCGGTTTTTTCTCTTCTTTCTTCAGCGCCCCGCGCAGCATCTGATAGCCCATCCAGCACAGGTACAGCCCGCCGCCGACCATAATGATGTTATGCAGCCAGGCCATCTTCGCCAGGATAAGGTTCAGACCGAGCAGCGCAACGGCCGCCCAGACCATAACGCCCATGGTGATACCGAGCACGCCCATCATCGCCTCTTTGCGGGAGCGGCTGACGGCCGTTTGTGATACGAAGAAAAAGTCCGGGCCGGGGCTCATCAGCGCAACGATGTGCACTAACGCCACGGTGAGAAATAGCATTAACATAATTCGCTCGCGGGGAAATAATTTAGTGAGTCATCATCCTGGCACTTTTTCGCCCGGCTGACTACTCCTCATCATCACCGTCGGCGTGAGAGCGGATGAGCGCCATAAACTCTTTACCGAAGCGCTCCAGCTTGCGCGTTCCCACGCCGTTGACGCTGAGCATTTCGCTGGCGCTGAGCGGCATCTGCTCGGCCATCTCGATCAGCGTCGCGTCGTTGAACACCACGTAAGGCGGGATGTTTTCTTCGTCGGCGATGGCCTTACGCAGCTTGCGCAGTTTGGCGAACAGCTTGCGGTCGTAGTTGCCGCCGTAGGATTTCTGCATCACGCGTGGCTTCAGGGCGATGACGCGCGGCACGGCGAGCTTGAGTTCAACGTCACCGCGCAGGACCGGACGCGCCGCCTCAGTCAGCTGCAGGGCGGAGTGCTGGGCAATGTTCTGCGTGGCGAAGCCGAGGTGGATCAGCTGGCGAATGATACTCACCCAGTGTTCGTGGCTCTGCTCCTTGCCAATACCGTAGACCGGCAGCTTGTCGTGGCCCATTTCGCGGATACGCTGGTTATTGGCGCCGCGCAGCACCTCAACCACGTAGCCCATCCCGAAGCGTTGATTCACACGGTAAATGGTCGAGAGCGCTTTACGCGCGTCCATCAGGCCATCGTACTGTTTCGGCGGATCGAGGCAGATATCGCAGTTGCCGCACGGCTCCTGGCGGCCTTCACCAAAGTAGTTGAGCAGTACCAGACGGCGGCAGGTTTGCGCTTCGGCAAACGCGCCCATCGCGTTGAGCTTGTGGCGCTCGATATCCTGCAGCTGTCCCTGCGGCTTCTCTTCCAGACAGCGGCGCAGCCACGCCATATCGGCCGGATCGTAAAACAGCATCGCTTCCGCAGGCAGACCGTCACGCCCGGCGCGGCCGGTTTCCTGATAGTAGGATTCGATATTGCGCGGGATGTCGAAGTGCACCACAAAGCGCACGTTGGGCTTGTTGATCCCCATCCCAAACGCCACCGTTGCGACCACGATCTGCAGGTCATCGCGCTGGAATTTCTCCTGCACGTCGGCGCGGATGTGGTTCTCTAATCCGGCGTGATAGGCGGCGGCGCTAAAGCCGCGGTTTTGCAGACGCGCGGCGGTGTCTTCCACCTTCGCACGGCTGTTACAGTAGATGATGCCGGACTTGCCGCGCTGCTCCTGGACGTAGCGCAGGAGCTGATCCAGCGGCTTGAACTTTTCCATCAGCATATAGCGGATGTTGGGGCGGTCGAAGCTGCTGACCTGAATATAGGGGTCGTTCAGCCCGAGCAGACGAACGATGTCCAGACGGGTGGTGTCATCCGCCGTGGCGGTAAGCGCCATAAACGGCAGCTCGGGGAAGCGCTGACGCAGCTGGCCAAGAGCGGCGTATTCCGGGCGGAAATCGTGTCCCCACTGGGAAATACAGTGCGCTTCGTCCACCGCCAGCAGGACCGGGTTCCAGTGCGCCAGGTGGTCGAGGAAGTTATCCAGCATCAGGCGTTCCGGGGCGATATACAGCAGGCGGATCTGCCCGGTACGACAACCGGCCATCACCTCTTGCTGCTGCTCCCGGGTTTGGGTCGAGTTGAGACAGGCCGCCGCCACGCCGTTGGCGAGCAGCTGGTCAACCTGGTCTTTCATCAGAGAAATAAGGGGCGATACCACGACCGTCAGGCCGTTAAGCACCAGCGCGGGCACCTGATAACAAAGGGACTTGCCGCCACCGGTCGGCATCACCACCAGGCAATCACGACCTTCCAGCACCGTTTCAATGATGGTTTCCTGGCCGGGGCGGAACTGCTGGTAGCCAAAGGTTTCATGCAAAACCTGTTTAGCCAGCGACTCCTGATTCAATACTTCCGCCTGCGCCACGTTAACCCCATATGCCAGAAATGAAACAGGCGCTATTTTCAGCGCCTGAGAGAGAAACTTCAACGTTTAACGCAAAAACATTCGAACAGCCTAGAGAATATCGTTCAGCATCACGCCCACGCCGACGCGGGTCTGGTTGAAGTTGTAATCGATAAGCGACTCGCCGTAACCGCTGTACACCTGAGTATAGATGCGGACATGCTTCGTCATTGGATAGCTTAAGCCCACTTCCGCACCGCCGTAGCCGGTGTTCCAGTTGTACTGGCCTTTGGCGCTGAGCACAGCATCACCCAACTGATAGCCGACTTTAAGCTGGTAGTAGCCCATATATTTGGTGATATCCGGGTTGTCATCGGTTTCGCCCACCACATACCACGGCTTCACTTCCACCATCCAGTTACCGTTCTGCGCCATCAGACGCGTATAGGCACGGTTCCAGCTGCGGGATGTCGGGTCAGAGCGACCGTTGGAATCGTGGTTAAAGCCCACTTCGACGTCACGCAGCGTCCAGCCCGCAAACTCATAATCCGTTGCAAAACCGAGGAACAGCTGCGGCTCATAGTTGGTTTCACGGAACGGCGAGGACTCTCCGCTGTTAGACAGCTGCCACCAGGATTTCTGCGTGTAAGACGCCCCGAGCACCGAGTTCGGCCCCAGAATACCGCGCCAGAACGGGAACGCCAGGCTGAGCTGGAACTTCACCTCATCTTTACGCGCATTATCAGACCAGTTATAGGAGCTTATCGCCTCTTTGTTGAGATCGCTGGTCTGGGTGTAAATCACATAGTTGGTGTCATACGGATAGAGCGTGAACGGATTGTCATGCTCCTGAAGAAGGTTCGCGATAATGCTACCGTGAACGGCAGGTTTATCATGCACCTCTTTGATCGTTGCTTCCTGCGCATATGCTGTGAGGGGCAGCGCAACCGCCGCCAGTAACCAGGCCAGATACGTCCGCATCGGTGGTGTTCTCCTGCAAAAGAGTAAAATTAGCTGAATAGTTATGTGGCGAACATTCTACAGACTTCTGCGACAACTGCTGCATCCTCGTTTCTGAAAGTGGAATTCCTTATTGCTGAGGCATAAAATCAACATTTCGTTAACAATAAGGATGTGATGCCTCATGTCAGCCATGCTTACCGCCGAAGAAGTGTTAAAACTCGTGGGCGAGATTTTTGTTTACCATATGCCGTTTAACCGCGCGCTGGGACTGGAGCTGGAGCGTTACGAGAAAGATTTTGCCCAGCTGAGCTTTAACAACCAGCCGATGATGGTGGGTAACTGGGCGCAAAGTATTTTGCACGGCGGCGTGATTGCCTCCGCGCTGGACGTGGCGGCAGGTCTGGTCTGCGTGGGCAGCACGCTGACCCGCCATGACACCATCAACGAAGACGAACTCCGCCAGCGTCTGGCGCGCATGGGCACCATTGATTTGCGCGTCGACTATCTTCGCCCGGGGCGCGGAAATCGCTTTACCTGTACCAGCAGCCTGCTGCGCGCGGGAAATAAAGTTGCCGTGGCGCGCGTTGAATTACACAACGAAGAGCAGGTATATATCGCCAGCGCAACCGCCACTTATATGGTGGGTTGAGGCGGCAAAATCGGGTAAAATTAATTCACTTTTTTGTAACGGATTTTCCCGATGGATGCTAAACAGACGCGGCAGGGCGTTTTACTCGCCCTTGCCGCTTATTTTATTTGGGGTATCGCCCCGGCGTATTTCAAGCTTATCGCCTACGTTCCGGCCGATGAGATCCTGACTCACCGTGTTATCTGGTCATTCTTCTTTATGATTGCACTGATGAGCCTCAGCCGTCAGTGGTCGGGCGTCAAAACGCTGCTGCAAACCCCGAAAAAGATTTTCCTGCTGGCGCTCTCCGCGGTGCTGATTGGCGGCAACTGGCTGCTGTTTATCTGGGCGGTGAATAACCATCACATGCTCGAAGCGAGCCTGGGGTACTTCATTAACCCGCTGGTGAATATCGTGCTGGGGATGATTTTCCTCGGTGAGCGCTTCCGCCGGATGCAGTGGGTGGCGGTGATTCTGGCCTTCTGCGGCGTACTGGTGCAGCTCTGGACCTTCGGCTCGCTGCCGATTATTGCCCTCGGCCTGGCGTTCAGCTTTGCGTTCTACGGCCTGGTGCGTAAGAAGATTGCGGTGGAAGCGCAGACGGGGATGCTGTTTGAAACCCTGTGGCTGCTGCCCGTGGCGGCGATTTATCTCTTCGGCATCGCCGACAGCGCCACCAGCCATATGGGCAGCAACCCGTGGTCGCTGAACCTGATGCTGATGGCGGCGGGCGTGGTGACCACCATTCCACTGCTGTGCTTCACCGGTGCCGCGACGCGCCTGCGTCTCTCCACGCTGGGCTTCTTCCAGTACATTGGCCCGACGCTGATGTTCCTGCTGGCGGTGGTGTTCTACGGTGAGGTGCCGGGGGCGGATAAGATGGTGACGTTCGCCTTTATCTGGGTGGCGCTGGCAATCTTTGTTGCGGATGCGATTTATACCCAGCGCAGGGTGCGCAAAGGGTTGTGATGTTGCCCTCACCCTAACCCTCTCCCACTGGGAGAGGGAATTCGATCGTAGGGCGGGTAAGCGCAGCGCCACCCGCCAGATTTTTACAGCCAGTTCCTGCGTTTGAAATAGAGATACGGCGCCAGCCCCGCGAGGATCATGAAGATAATCGCCCCCGGGTAGCCAAAACTCCACTTCAGCTCCGGCATAAACTCAAAGTTCATCCCGTAGCTGGACGCCACCAGCGTCGGCGGCAGGAACACCACGGACACCACCGAGAAGATCTTGATGATGCGGTTCTGCTCGATGTTGATAAAGCCCATCGCCGCCTGCATCAGGAAGTTCACCTTCTGAAACAGGGATTCGTTGTGCGGCAGCAGGGATTCGATATCTCGTAAAATCTCCCGCGCCTGCTCCAGCTGACCGCCCGGCAGACGTGCCTTGCGCACCAGGAAGTTCAGCGCGCGCTGTGTATCCATCAGACACAAGCGCACCTTCCAGCCGATATCTTCCAGCTCCGCCAGCGTGGAGAGCGCTTCGTCGTATTCATCGCCCTGATGGCCTTCCATGATCACGCGGCTCAGCTTTTCCAGATCGCTGTAGATGTTTTCAATTTCGTCCGCCAGCTGTTCAATTTTGGTCTCGAACAGATCGAGCAGCAGCTCGTAAGCGTTACCGTCCACCATTGCCTGGCTGCGGGCGCGCATGCGGTAGAGGCGGAATGCCGGCAGCTCGCGCTCGCGCAGGGTAAACAGACGGCCGTCGCGAATGGTAAACGCCACGGTGGAGTTACCCGCGTGGTCTTCCGCATCTTCAAAGAAGAAGAAGGAGTGAATATGCAGACCGTCTTCGTCTTCAAAAAAACGCGCGGATGCTTCGATGTCTTCCAGTTCCGGGCGGGTTGCCAGGCTTTGCCCCAGTTCAGATTGTACGCGAAGGCGTTCATCGTCGTCCGGCTCGACCAGATCCACCCATACGGCATCAATGAGGGGCTGTGACTCTTCGGCTTCAAGCCGAGTCAGTCGGTTATTTTCGAGTTGAAATGCGCTCAACATGACCGGGACTCCCAATGCAAAAAATATCGGACAGTTCGGTGGGCACACAGAAACAAATTGGGTTTCAGACCATTAAACAGCCTGACTCAGCGCGACGGGAATAATGCAGGTCGCTGACAACCACTAAGGCCATCAGCAAGAGGAGATAGCCTTAGGAGTTGTTCCTGGATGACAGGGAATTGAGCCAGTATCTACTGGGTGTGTCCAAGGCGAATGTCCTCTTAGCGTAATCGTGCGCGCATGTTACGCCAGCTATAACTATGGCGTCAACACGCAACGGAACGCTGAAGGGCATTAATTGACCTTCGCTGTATAAGGCTAGCAGATTATTACAAAATAATGATATTTTTCTGAATGTTAGACTGTTTCCAGCTTCGCATAGGCCGCCACCAGCCATTTGATCCCCTGCCCCTGGAACGCCACCTGCAGACGGCTGTGCTCGCCGCTGCCTTCCAGATTCACAATGGTGCCTTCGCCAAACTTCGAATGGCGCACGCGCTGGCCTAGCTTGTAGCCGGTGTCGGTTTCCGCAATCGGCGAGCCCATGCGCTGATGGCTGACCGGACGGCTGATGCTCGCCCGCAGACGCACCTCTTCCACGCACTCTTCCGGCAGTTCGCCTATAAAGCGCGATGGACGGTGATAAACCTCTTTGCCGTACAGACGGCGGGTTTCGGCGTAGGTTAGCGTCAGCTTTTGCATTGCGCGCGTCACGCCCACGTAGGCCAGACGACGCTCCTCTTCCAGACGTCCGCCTTCATCCAGCGACATCTGGCTCGGGAACATCCCCTCTTCCATCCCGACAATAAACACCTGCGGGAACTCCAGGCCTTTGGCGGAGTGCAGTGTCATCAGCTGAACCGCATCCTGCCAGGTGTCCGCCTGCCCTTCACCCGCTTCCAGCGCGGCGTGGGAGAGGAACGCCTGCAGCGGCATCAGATCTTCGTCTTCTTCGTTGTAGCTGAACTGGCGCGTTGCCGTGACCAGTTCCTCTAAGTTCTCAATACGGGTCTGGCCCTTCTCGCCTTTCTCCTGCTCGTACATGGTTCGCAGGCCGGAGTCTTTAATCACCCGGTCGGTCTGCACGTGCAGCGGCATGTCGGCGGTTTCCTGCGCCAGAGCGTCAATCAGCTCAAGGAAGCGCTGTAATGCGCTGGCGGCACGTCCGGCGAGCGCTTTTTCCTGCAGCAGCTCGCGGCACGCCTGCCACAGCGTCAGCTGGCGATCGCGCGAGGCCTGACGCACGACGTCCAGCGTGCGGTCGCCAATCCCGCGGGTCGGCGTATTGACCACGCGTTCAAACGCCGCGTCGTCGTTACGGTTCGCAATGAGGCGCAGATACGACAGCGCATCTTTGATTTCCTGACGTTCGAAGAATCGCATGCCGCCATAAATGCGGTACGGCATGCTCACCTGCAGCAGCGCCTCTTCCAGCACGCGCGACTGGGCGTTGCTGCGGTAGAGAATGGCGCACTGCTCCAGCGCGCCGCCGTTGTCCTGCCAGGTTTTGATGCGGTTCACCACGAAGCGGGCTTCGTCGAGCTCGTTGAAGGCGCAGTAAATCGAAATCGGTTCACCGTCGACGCCGTCGGTCCACAGCTTTTTACCCAGACGCCCGTTGTTGTTTTCAATCAGGGCGTTGGCCGCGCTCAGGATGTTGCTGGTTGAACGGTAGTTCTGCTCCAGACGAATGGTTTCCGCGCCGGGGAAATCGTTGAGGAAGCGCTGGATATTTTCTACCTGCGCCCCGCGCCAGCCGTAGATCGACTGGTCGTCATCGCCCACGATCATCACCTTGCCGGTATCACCGGCCAGCAGGCGGATCCACGCGTACTGGATGTTGTTGGTATCCTGGAATTCGTCCACCAGGATATTGGTGAAGCGTTCGCGGTAGTGCTGCAGGATGTGCGGTTTGTTGAGCCACAGCTCGTGGGCGCGCAGCAGCAGCTCGGCGAAATCCACCAGGCCGGCGCGATCGCACGCTTCCTGGTAGGCCTTGTAAACGTTCTGCCAGGTCTGCTCGACCGGGTTGCCGAAGCTCTGAATGTGGTGCGGGCGCAGCCCTTCGTCCTTCTGGCCGTTGATGTACCACATCGCCTGACGCGGCGGCCACTGCTTCTCGTCGAGGTTCATCGCCTTGATCAGGCGCTTCAGCAAGCGGAGCTGGTCTTCGCTGTCGAGGATCTGGAAATCCTGCGGCAGGTTGGCGTCCATATGGTGCGCGCGCAGCAGGCGGTGCGCCAGGCCGTGGAAGGTGCCAACCCACATGCCGCCCTGGCTGGTGCCCATCAGCTGGGCGATACGGTGGCGCATCTCTGCTGCCGCCTTGTTGGTGAACGTCACCGCCATGATGGAGTACGGGGAGCAGTTCTCCACGCTCTGCAGCCAGGCGATACGGTGAACCAGCACGCGCGTCTTACCACTGCCCGCCCCAGCCAGCACCAGCATGTTGGTGCGCGAGGCGGCAACCGCATCACGCTGTTTGTCATTAAGGCTGTCGAGCAGGTAAGAAACGTCCATTGGCACCGTCACATAGTATTCAGGAACACAGCGAAGCGCCCGGTGGCGCTTCGCTTACCGGGCCTACAACTGCAAACCCCTGGTAATTTATACAATATTACTGGTGATTATATCAGCGTCGTGAGGGATGCCAACCGTGAAATTTCCACGTGCGGCAGAAGACGGCTGTCGGTTGCGGTCATCAGCTCCGCATTTTCCGGCTTGATCCAGCAGGCCTGCATCCCGCAGCGAATAGCACCGGCCACGTCCGTGGTCAGGTCATCCCCCACGTGCAGAATGTTACCCAGCGGCAGGTTAAGCTTATCCGCCGCCAGATGGTACATATCATTAAACGGCTTCGCTCGCCCTTGCGGGCCCGCGCGCAGCACAAATTCAAAGTAATCGCTGAGGCCAAACAGCTCGGGCTGGGCATTGCCGTTGGTGATGGCCACCAGCGGCCACTTTTCGGCAAGCTTCGCCAGCGTGTCGTGAGTCTCCTGCGGCACGTCGATACGGCTGCGCCATTTGGCAAAGTTTTCCATGGCCGCTTCGGCACCGATGGCCGCGTCCTGCGCGCTCAGGCCAGCATTGAGCATCGCCTGCTCGACCGCACGACGACGCCATTCGGTCACGTCGTGGTAAATGTCCGGCTCGGTTTCCCGCAGGGACTGACGAAGCTTCTGAAAGTCCTTGTTCTGTATCGCTTTCAGCGCGGGATGGTAGTTCTGCACAAACGCCAGCGACTCCTGCTCGGTACGCAGGATCACCTCGCGGTTGTCGTAAAGGGTGTCATCAAGGTCAAACGTCAGGGCTGAGATCTGACCAAGTGGGCGGTAAAAACGCATTATTTCCCCCGTTTGGCGCGTGGATGCGCCGCGTCATACACCGAGGCAAGGTGTTGGAAGTCTAAGTGGGTATAAATTTGTGTGGTCGACAGATTCGCGTGGCCAAGCAGTTCCTGCACGCCGCGCAGATCGCCGCTCGACTCAAGCATGTGTGTCGCAAAGGAGTGGCGCAGCTTGTGCGGGTGAACGTGGCTGTTCAGCCCCTGCTTAATGCCCCACTCCGCAAAGCGCTTCTGGACGTTACGCGCCGAGATCCGTTTGCCGAGCTTCGACAGGAACAGCGCATCCTCTTCGCTGCCAAACAGCCCGCGCAGGTCAAGCCAGTGCTCAATCCAGGAAACCGCATTGCGGCCAATCGGCAGGCGGCGCTCTTTGCTGCCCTTACCCATTACCCACACTTCACCGGACTCCAGATCGAGGTGTTTGATATCAAGATTAACCAGCTCGGACAGACGCAGCCCGGCACCGTACATCACCTCCAGCATCGCGCGGTCGCGCACGGCGAGCGGATCGTTAAGGTCGATATCCAGCAGGCGGTTTACGTCGTCGACGTCGATATTTTTAGGCAGATGGCGCGGCGCTTTCGGCGTGGCGATCCCCTTTGCCGGGTTGGCTTTTAAGCCCCCCTGGCTGACCAGCCAGTCGAAGAAACTGCGAAGCGCTGAGAGCCTGAGCGCCAGGCTCGCCGGGCTGAGATTTTTTTTACGGCTACGCACGACGAACCCGCGTACCGTCGCAGCGTCACATTGTTGCCAGCTTTTCAGGCCGATGTCGTCGGCAATCTGCATGATGGCATCAAGCTGACGCTGGTAGTTGAGCAGGGTAATGGGGCTAAGCTGACGCTCCACGCCCAGATAGCGCAGAAAGCGCGAGACGTCAGTGGCGAGCAGTCCGTCCATCATACGCGCTCAATCCAGCGCTCCAGCAGCTCGGGCAGCATCAGGGCGATCTCCTGCAGCAGGTGCGTGGCTTGCCCCTGCTCATAGTGATGCGCATCGCGGCTGGTAAATAACATGACTCCCAGATCGCCATCGCGCCCCATCAGCGACATCGCCACCGAGCCAATCGCTTTGGCTTCCGGTAACACCACCAGCAGCTCAGGCCCGTTCAGCGGCCCCAGATAGTGGTGCTCATGGCCCAGACGCTGAATGCGCAGCGGTTCAAACGCCTGACGGCTGAGCGCCAGATGGGTGAACCCCGACGGTGCGCCAATGCGCCAGCGGTCAGGGAAAAGACGAATCGTCGCGCCCGCCAGCCCCAGCTCGCGAGCCCAGCGGTGGAAGCGGCTGAGGAACTCGTCAAGACTGTGCGCCGACGCCAGACGCGCCTGCAGATGCAGCAGACGATAGAACAGGCTTTCGTTGGTGCTGGCCTGCTCCATCAGCAGCGTCATGTTCTCTTCTAGCTGATTGATGTGGTTGCGCGAGCGCGCCATGTGCCATTCGACCAGCGACACGGTCCCGCGAACCGGATGCGGCACGCGCATCTCTTCGACGACGCGTGCATTACGAATAAAAAACTCAGGATTGCGCAGCAGATAATCAACAACAGCTCTGTCGTCCAGTTCCGTCACTGTTTCCTGCAGTTCTTCCCCTGGTTGTTTCATAGATGGATAAACCCGTCATAGACATGTGCCGCCGGGCCAGTCATATACAGTGGATGACCCGGTCCTTTCCAGGCGATATCAAGCCGACCGCCCGGTAACTCCACGCGAACCTCTTCTGCCAGTAACCCCTGAGAGATGCCCACGGCCACCGCAGCACAGGCACCGCTTCCGCAGGCCTGCGTCTCGCCCGCGCCGCGCTCGTAAACCCGCAGGCGAATGTGCTCGCGCTTCACCACCTGCATAAAGCCGATGTTCGCGCGCTCCGGGAAACGTTCGTGGCTTTCCAGCACCGGGCCGAGCGTTTCGACCGCGGCGGTTTCCACATCATCAACCTGAATCACGCAGTGAGGGTTACCCATTGAGACGACGCCGCACAATACTGTCTGCTCGGCCGCACGCATAATATAGGTCTTTTCCGCTTTGTTTGCGCGAAACGGCACGACGGAGGGCTCGAAGTTAGGCTCGCCCATGTTCACGCGCACCAGCTCATCATCGGTGACGCTGAGCACCATGCGGCCATTGGCCGTGCTGACGCGAATATCACGCTTGTTGGTCAGCCCTTTCAGGCGGACAAAGCGGGCAAAACAGCGCGCGCCGTTGCCGCACTGGTTAACTTCGCTGCCGTCCGCGTTAAAAATACGGTAGTGGAAATCGAGGTCGGGATCGTACGGTGGCTCGACCACCAGCAGCTGATCGAACCCCACGCCCAGATGCCGATCCGCCAGGCGACGGATCAGTTCCGGGGAGAAAAACACATTCTGCGTTACCGCGTCGACGACCATAAAATCGTTGCCAAGGCCATGCATTTTAGAGAACTGCATCATTTGCTCCATTGCGCGGGTACAGAACGTTGTCGTCAGAGATTAACCTGAGTCGGGCCACCGTTGTCGCCACGATCGTTAGTATTTGGCGTGGTGGACTCAATGCCGCTTTGCACGGGTTTCGTCGGCGGCGGCGCGGTTTTATCCGCAGGTGGGAAGTACAGTGGTCCCTTCAGTCCGCAGCCAGTCAGGCTAAACAGCGAGATGAGAACGGCAAGCGTTCGGAAAGCGTTTTTCATTATAAAGTAGCCCGTAAGTTCAAATCTGTTTCTATCATCGCAGGAGAAGACACAAAAGCAAGAGTTTGCCGCTTTCCTGCAACGGGAATTATTTAGGGTTATACTGCCGGCATCACGAAAAACAGGAACAAAACCATGAACGACAGTGAATTCCATCGCCTTGCCGACAACCTGTGGATGACCATCGAAGAGCGTCTTGACGACTGGGACGGCGACAGCGATATCGATTGTGAAATCAACGGCGGCATTCTGACCCTGAGCTTCGAAAATGGCAGCAAAATTATTATTAACCGCCAGGAGCCGCTTCACCAGGTGTGGCTGGCCGCGAAACAGGGCGGCTATCATTTCGATCTGAAGGACGGGGAATGGGTTTGCGACCGTAGCGGCGTACCGTTCTGGGATCTGCTGGAACAGGCGGCGACCGCGCAGGCGGGTGAGGCTGTGAGTTTCAGATAGTTTTGTTGCCGGGTGGCGCTGCGCTTACCCGGCCAACGGGTTCGAGCTGTTGTAGGCCCGGTAAGGCGTAGCCGCCACTGGGCGAGCGAAAAGGCTCAGGAGAAATACTGCTGCAACAGCGGCGCGGTGTCCTGATTGGCAGGCGCGGCAGGCGTTACGGCCTGGGTGCGGAACGGGATCACCTGCGTACGACCGTCGACGTTCACAATCTGGTAGAACTGCGGCAGGTTAAAGTTGATAAAGCTTGAGCCATAGGTGAAACGGTCGTGCGAAGAGGAGTAGAAGCGGCTGACGTCGCGCACCAGCTCCTCTTTACTGCCTTCACAGTGGTGATACACCTCGGCGCGGTTGGTTTCATCCAGAATGTAGATGTTGAACCCGGCATCGTCGCCCGACTCTTCAAAGAAGAACTGAATAATCCCTTCGCTGGCGAATCCGTCCACCACCTGCGGGAGCTTAACGTGGTTGGTTTCCACCTGCACCGACAGGCCATGCAGCTTGTTGTGCGAAATCGCGCCGTAGAACTCGATGGCGTTTTCCAGCTTCTGTACCGACACGTTCAGACGTTCGAAGAACAGCCCCCAGGTCTGGCCGGAGACGCGTAGCGCTTTAAAGCGTCCGGTTTCCTGGCGGGTGCTGGAGAGACGCAGTTCGATACACTCAGAAACCAGCTGCTGCACGCGGGTACGAATTAAACCGCGCAGGTGCTGGCTGTAGCAGAACACCTCAACGCTGTCCGGCGGTGCGGCATCCTGGTGCATCTTGCCGAGAATCGTTTTCAGCGCTTCGATCATCGCCTGCTCGCCGTTGAAATGCAGGGTACGCACTTCGTTCCACGAGTTGCGGTACAGCAGATCGACGCTGCCCACCAGGCAGTTTTGCTGCTCGCCAAAGCTGAAGACGTCCAGCTTGCGGAAGTCAAAATGAACCACCTGATTGCGGAAGGCCGCCGTCGGGTCGTATTCCAGGTTGACGATAATCGCCAGATGGCGAATTTCGCACGGGCTGTAGAGCGCTTTCGGCGTTGGGGCAGGCAGACGCAGCGGGAAGTGGTGCGACACATCCGCGACCATCTCCTGCAGCTTAGCGAGATCTACCACCTCGTTACCTTTGATAAACAGGCGCGTGCGCGAGGTCAGCAGGCCGTTAAACCAGGCCCAGGCCACCAGCTTGTTCAGGTAGCGGTTATACTCCAGCGGCTGATGGCTGATGATTGAGTCCATGCTTGGCGCACGGTTATACAGATACCACCCGGTGCGGTTTGCGCGGCCCGGCGGCACGTAGATAAAGGTCAGGTTCGGTTCTGACAGGTCTGGCGAAATCTGCGGGTTAACCAGGGTGACTTTGCCCGGCAGCGCTTCAAACGCGGCGTACAGCTTACGGGTCAATACCCCGATGTCCTGCGGGCTGGCGGAAACGCTGAGGTTGTTACGGCGCGCAAAGCGGATCAGGTTACGATAGCTTTGCATCATCGCATCGAGCAGTTCGTTGTGCGCTTCACGCACCTGATCGATTTTCCAGTTGGCCCGGTTGTCGAGCATGGACAGACGCGCTTCGTCCCATCCCCACTCTTTCACTAACTGACTGACCACTTCACGACGCCAGCCCACGCAGGCGCGCTCGCGGCTCAATTTCTCACAGACTTTGAGATAGAAACATCGACGCACCAGGTCAAGACGCGTGGTGTCATCAATGGCTTTCAGGTATTCGGTCACGCGCTCCAGCATCATGCAGTAAGCATCCAGCCCGAAGGAGACGATCTCCCCGTCGTGCAGACGCTGCTTGATATCTTTCGCCAGCAGGCGCGGCGTAGGGTATTCCCAGGAATAGGCTTCCAGCAGCAGCGTTTTCAGCACCGCTTTGTACGGTGAGTCGATACTCTTATAGAGCTGCCAGAGGCTTGCGCCAAAGTACTCTTCGGCTGACAGAGAGCTGAGGCCGCCGAGGTCCAGCCATTCGTTTGGCGTCAGTACACCCTGCGCGTAAAGCGACATGACGTAGTCATCGTAATGCTCTTCTTCTTCGCAAGGGACCATATTCCACAGAATACGCTTCCCGGCCAGACGCACAGCAGTACGGTAAAATTCATCCAGCAGTAAGATGTGCTGAGTCGAGCCGCAGTCCTCACCACCCAGACTGCCGCTTTCATTATGGCGGAAACGGTTTTCATCAATCAGGAAGAAGCTTACTTCCACGCCGAGCGAGGCCGCCCAGCTCTCCAGCAGGCTGCACTTGCGTTGCAGCAGCTGACGCTCGTCGTTATCGAGCCAGGACTGATGGCAGACCCAGATGTCCAGGTCCGAAGAACAGCTTTGCCCTACCGATGAGGTGCTCCCCATAGAGTAAACGCCGGTAATCGGCAGTTCACCTTTTGGAGACTCCTGTGGCGGCATGCCGCGGTAGAGTTCCAGCTCGTTCAGGTAATGCTGTTGGGTTTCATCAGGCGTGAAAAGGCAAATGCCCTGGGGAACGTTACCGTCAAGGTAGCCAGGCATCAGCGGATGGTGATAGTGCAATAATGTCGGCAGCAGACTGTATACCTGCTGGAAAGCAGGGCCCATGGCAGCAAGCGCGCGATCCACACGCAGTTGATTAATGGCATCCAGTCTCTGTTTCAGAGTCTCAATATAGAGGTACAAGACGTATCGCCTGATGTTTCCGGGTGTCGCAAGCTATTCAAAACACGAATAACAGCGGACCCGCAGTATTTCAAAAAGATAACCGTTACCCTTTTTCGCCCTTATCATTTTTGGTGGTAGCGACGAAAAAATGGTCTAAAACGTGATCAATTTAACACCTTGCCGGTTGACCGTAAAGAAAGATGCGCTACATACAAGTGTAGCACCGTTCTGTACGTGTAAATTCCTGAATACGGCTATGGCTGACGAATACGCCGCCTTGTCCCTCTCACGCTTCATCAACCGTAAAACTGCCATCCCAGAGTCAACAATGTTAGGATGGTTAGCGATTGATAATGACGGTAACAAGCATGTTAGACAATGTTTTGAGAATTGCCACACGCCAAAGCCCCCTCGCGCTCTGGCAGGCACATTATGTGAAGCAGCGCCTTGAAGCCTGCCACAGTGGATTGCGCGTCGAGCTGGTGCCGATGGTCACGCGCGGTGACGTGATCCTCGATACGCCCCTGGCGAAAGTGGGCGGCAAAGGCCTGTTTGTCAAAGAACTGGAACTGGCATTGCTTGAGAACCGCGCCGATATCGCCGTACATTCAATGAAAGACGTGCCCGTCGAGTTCCCGGAAGGGCTGGGGCTGGTGACCATCTGCGAGCGCGAAGATCCGCGCGATGCGTTTGTCTCTAACCACTATGACTCCCTCGACGCGCTGCCGAAGGGTAGCGTGGTTGGCACGTCCAGTTTACGCCGTCAGTGTCAGCTGGCGGAACGTCGTCCTGACCTGATCATTCGCTCGCTGCGCGGTAACGTCGGTACGCGTCTGGGCAAGCTGGATAACGGCGATTACGATGCCATTATCCTCGCCGTTGCCGGCCTCAAGCGTCTGGGACTGGAGTCGCGCATTCGCGTGGCGTTGCCGCCAGAACTGTCGCTGCCAGCCGTAGGCCAGGGCGCCGTCGGCATCGAGTGCCGTCTGGACGATGCGCGTACCCGCGAACTGCTCGCACCGCTGAACCATGACGAGACCGCTATCCGCGTAAAAGCCGAGCGTGCGATGAATACCCGCCTCGAAGGAGGATGTCAGGTACCGATTGGCAGCTATGCTGAATTAACAGAAGGTGAACTGTGGCTGCGCGCGCTGGTGGGCGCTCCGGACGGTTCCCAGATGGTACGCGGCGAACGTCGCGGTAAAGCGCAAGATGCCGAGCAGCTTGGCGTGTCGCTGGCGGAAGAGCTGCTGGATAACGGCGCCCGCGAGATTCTGGCTGACGTTTATAATGGAGAGCCCCCTGCATGAGTATTCTTGTCACCCGCCCTTCTCCCGCAGGAGAGCAGTTAGTGAGCCGTCTGCGCACACTGGGGCAGGTGGCCTGGAGTTTTCCGCTCATTGAATTCTCCCCCGGTCGGGAGCTCTCTGCGCTCGCCGACCAGATGAATACCCTTCAGGAAGGCGACCTGCTGTTTGCGCTGTCGCAACATGCCGTGGAATTTGCCCACGCGCAGCTGCAACAGCAGGGTTTAGCCTGGCCACTTGCCCCCCGCTATTTCGCGATTGGCCGCACAACGGCACTGGCGCTGCATACCGTAAGCAGCGCGGACGTTCGTTACCCGTTAGATCGGGAAATCAGCGAAGTCTTGCTACAATTACCTGAATTACAAACTATTGCCGGAAAGCGTGCGCTCATTTTGCGCGGCAACGGTGGCCGCGAACTGCTGGGCGAAACGCTGCGTGAACGCGGTGCAGACGTAACGTTCGTTGAGTGCTATCAGCGCTGTGCAAAACACTACGATGGCGCGGAAGAGGCGATGCGCTGGCACGCGCGCGGCATTAATACGCTGGTGGTCACCAGCGGTGAAATGTTACAACAGCTTTGGTCGCTGATACCGCTTTGGTATCGCGAAAACTGGTTACTCCGCTGTCGGCTTCTGGTCGTCAGTGAGCGTCTGGCGAACCAGGCCCGGGAACTGGGCTGGCAGGATATTCGGATCGCTGATAACGCCGACAACGATGCGCTGCTGCGCGCATTACAATAACTCTCAAATGGGAAGCCATAATGACGGAACACGACAAATCCTCCGCCGTGGTTGAAGAGACCAGGGAGACTGTGGAGACGACGCCACAGCCAGAGACGACTGAGAAAACCGCTGAGAAGAAAAACGGCAGCAACAAAACGAGCCTCGCGCTGAGCGCGATTGCCATCGCCATTGCGCTGGCAGCAGGGGTTGGCCTTTACGGCCTGGTGAAGCAACAGGGTGCTAACCAGACGTCCACCAGCGATGCGCTGGTGAATCAGCTCACTGCCCTGCAAAAAGCGCAGGAGACGCAGAAAACCGAGCTCGAAACGGTGATTAAGCAGCAGGCCGCCGCGCTTGCCGAGGCGAACAGCAAACAGGAAGAGCTGGCTAAACAGCTGGGCGACGTGCAGCAGAAAGTCGCCACGATTTCCGGTACCGATGCCAAAACCTGGCTGCTCTCGCAGGCTGACTTCCTGGTGAAGCTCGCCGGACGTAAGCTCTGGAGCGATCAGGACGTCACCACTGCCGCCGCGCTGCTGAAAAGCGCCGATGCGAGCCTGGCAGACATGAACGACCCGAGCCTTATCGCGGCCCGCCGCGCGATCACCGAGGACATCGCCAGCCTCTCCGCCGTCTCGCAGGTGGATTACGACGGCATTATCCTTAAGGTGAACCAGCTGTCGAATCAGATTGATAACCTGCAGCTGGCGGATAACAACGACGACGATTCCCCGATGGATTCCGACGGTACCGAGCTTTCCAGCTCCCTGAGCGAATGGCGCATAAACCTGCAGAAAAGCTGGCAGAACTTTATGGACAGCTTCATCACTATCCGCCGTCGCGACGAAACCGCCGTGCCGCTGCTGGCGCCGAACCAGGATATCTATCTGCGCGAAAACATTCGTTCCCGCCTGCTGGTGGCGGCTCAGGCCGTGCCGCGTCATCAGGAAGAGACGTACAAACAGGCGCTGGATAACGTCTCGACGTGGGTACGCGCCTACTACAACACCGATGATGCGACGACCACCGCCTTCCTCGAAGACATTGATAAGCTGAGCCAGCAGAACATCACCATGAACGTGCCGGATAAGCTGGCCAGCCAGCCGATTCTGGAGAAACTGATGCAGACGCGCGTACGTAACCTGCTGGCGCAGCCGGGCGTACCGGCAGAGCCGTCGGGCGGAGCGGCACCTGCTCCGGCTCCGGCTCCGGCTCCGGCTCCGGCTCCGGCGCCTGAAAGCGCACCACAAGGAGAGTAATGATGCTAAAAGTTCTCTTACTCTTCATCCTGCTGATCGCCGGGATCGTGCTGGGACCTATGCTTGCGGGTCATCAGGGTTACGTCCTGATCCAGACGGATAACTACAACATTGAAACCAGCGTAACCGGCCTGACGATCATTCTGATCCTCGGCGTGTTGGTGCTGTTTGCGATCGAGTGGATCCTGCGCCGTATTTTCCGCACCGGTGCCCACACGCGCGGCTGGTTCGTTGGCCGTAAACGCCGCCGCGCCCGCAAGCAGACCGAACAGGCGCTGCTTAAGCTTGCCGAGGGTGACTATCAGCAGGTTGAAAAGCTGATGTCGAAAAACGCCGACCATGCCGAACAGCCGGTAGTGAATTATCTGCTCGCTGCCGAAGCGGCGCAGCAGCGCGGTGACGAAGCCCGCGCCAATCAGCATCTGGAGCGGGCGGCTGAGCTGGCTCAAGGCGACCCGATTCCTGTAGAGATCACGCGCGTTCGCCTGCAGCTGGCGCGCAATGAAAATCACGCGGCGCGTCACGGTATCGATCGCCTGCTGGAAGTGGCGCCACGTCATCCGGAAGTGCTGCGTCTTGCCGAGCAGGCGTATATTCGTACCGGCGCCTGGGGTTCGCTGCTGGACATCATTCCGTCGATGGCGAAGGCCGAGGTGGGCGACGATGAACATCGTGATGAACTTCAGCGTCTGGCATGGATTGGCCTGATGGATCAGGCGCGCGCCGACCTGGGCAGCGACGGTCTGAAAACGTGGTGGAAGAATCAGAGCCGTAAGACGCGCCAGCAGGTTCCTCTGCAGGTCGCCATGGCGGAACATCTTATTGAATGTGACGATCATGACACGGCTCAGGAGATCCTCCTCGATGGCCTGAAGCGCCAGTATGACGATCGTCTGGTGATGGTGATCCCGCGCCTGAAAACCAATAATCCTGAGCAAATCGAAAAAGTGCTGCGTCAGCAGATTAAAACCGTCGGTGACCGCCCGCTGCTGTGGAGCACGCTCGGTCAGTCGCTGATGAAGCACGGAGAATGGCAGGAGGCGAGCCTCGCCTTCCGCGCGGCGCTGAAGCAGCGTCCGGACGCGTTTGACTACGCGTGGCTTGCCGATACGCTGGACAAGCAGCACAAGCCGGAAGAGGCAGCCGCCATGCGGCGTGACGGATTGCTGCTAACGCTGCAAAATAACGGTACGCAGCAGTAAATAAAAAGGAGGCCAGAGGGTCTCCTTTTTTTATCGCCTTTCTCCTGCTACATTCTTTGCACCCACATCCGCAAACGAATCCGCCAATGTAACGATGTCTTTTCATTAACCTTTTTTCACACACGCGCACATTTTGCAGCGTGGACTAAATCGTTTTTGAAAGGAAATCTCAATGAACTCGCTTTTGTATGCGCTTATCCAGGCGCTGCGCTGCCACCGCTGGCTGCGCCTGCTTGCCTGTGCTTTTATCTTTTCTTCACTGGGGAATGGCTTAACCCAGGTCGTGGTCTTCGGTTTGCTGCTGGCGTGGTCAGCCCCGCCCGCTCTGCTCACACTCGCTTTTCTTTTCGCTACGGTACCAGGGTTCATCGGCAGTATCTTTGGCGAAAAGCTATGCTCACGCTTTTCGCCGATATCCCTGCTGATACTGACCGAGGGGCTGGGCCTGCTCGCCCTGCTCTTTCCCCTGCTTGGTGTGGGTTACCACAGCGTTGCCGCATTGCTCACCGTGCAATCCACCGAAGCCCTGCTCAGCGGGATGAGCTGGCCCGCGCTGACATTGCTCTTTAAGCGCGGTCTCAGCGAAGCGGAGTTGCCCGCTGCAACCTGTCTGGAAAATGTGATTTTTGCTTCTCAGGTGTTGTTAGGGACCGGCCTGGGCGTGGTGCTGTTTCAGAAGACATCCGTGTTTACCCTGCTGGCTATTGATGCCGCCAGCTTTCTGGGCTCATTAGTACTACTATGGCTGGCTGGGCGCCGGTTTTATCCGGCACCACATCCCACCGCTATGGAAAGGGGAGTTTCTGCAACATTACGCTGGCAGGCGTTGACCGTTCGGCAAAAACGCAGCCTGCTCATCCTGCCGGCGCTGGCTGCCGTCGGCTCACCGGCGATGGCGCTTCTTCCGGCACTGGCCCAGCAGCTTAGTCCTCAGGATGCGGCGGGCCTTGCTTTGCCTCTGCTTTTCGCGAGGAGTCTGGGGCAGCTTTGTGGCCCCCTGCTGCTAAAAAAAGAGAGCCTGATGCGCATTGCGGCCCACACGCCGCGAATAATCGTTTGCCTGAGCATCTTTCTGACCGCTTATGGCATGCTGCCGTTTTTGTCCGGGTGGACGGTATGCGCGCTGGGGATGATCTTTATCGCGCATCTGGCCTCGAATGTTCTCTTCGCAGCGGGCACGTTTGGGGTACTTAGTAGTTTTCCTCTCACGCAAACCGCTTCGGCCAGCGGTAAAGCCTGGCGCTGGCAAACGCTCAGCGCCTCTCTTTTCACCGGCATTGCAGCGGCGGTAGCTTCAGGGTTTGGCTCCGTACAGGCGCTCTATGCTGTCTCTGTATCGGCCCTGCTGATGGTTGCCCTGATCATGCGCCTGTATCGGGAATAAGGCATAAAAAAACGCCTGCTATAAAAGCAGGCGTTAAAACAGGTCTGTAAGACAACATATTTGGTGCTTCACTCAACGTTGTGTCCATGGTGTCTGATGAGGCCGAAGCGACATCTGTCAGTGGACGATAAGCACCGTAAATGGCTCTGCGTCATTCCTGAGTTTATGAGGCACTAAGGCGAACATAAGAGATGGAATGAGCATCTACACGCATATTATTGCACGTAACGTGCCAACATGACACCCAGAACTTTTACATGACGCAACATTTTAAGATAAAAGGAAATTATGCTGCCTGGCGCCGTCTTAGGCTCTACAACGTATCGGGAAAAGGCGGGAATATGTCGCCAGGAGGAGACAGCAAAACCCATAAATAATTATTTGTTTAATTTTCAATGATTTGCATGTCGCTGGATTGCGACAAAGAAAAAGGGCGCTGTCGGGGCATGACTACAGGAATGAGAGCTCGCAGAAAACAAAAAACCCCGCCGAAGCGGGGTTCAAAATTGGTCGGCGAGAGAGGATTCGAACCTCCGACCCACTGGTCCCAAACCAGTTGCGCTACCAAGCTGCGCTACTCGCCGATGTACTGCTTTTTGAATTTTTAGTTCAATTCATTTAAAAAGTCGTGGTGCGAGGGGGGGGACTCGAACCCCCACATCCAAAGGACACTAACACCTGAAGCTAGCGCGTCTACCAATTCCGCCACCTTCGCAATTCACAACTCTTTCAAATAATGGGGTGGCTAATGGGATTCGAACCCACGACAACTGGAATCACAATCCAGGGCTCTACCAACTGAGCTATAGCCACCACTGTATTCTTTCACGCGGTACTGACTACTTCTCAGACCACCGCAGCTCTAGCGCCGGGACTAAAATGGCGCGCCCGACAGGATTCGAACCTGAGACCTCTGCCTCCGGAGGGCAGCGCTCTATCCAGCTGAGCTACGGGCGCTTAGCGCCGTTGCGGGGCTGGATATTACGTACCTCCGTCCCCGCTGTCTAGTGCTTTTTTGAAAAAAATGCGCGTTTGGTTATGGTTTGCACATTTTGCCGCTTATTCCTCCACTTTCTGCGTGGTGCCGCGGCGACCCAGGCCAAAAAGCTTATATGCAGCCGTTACAGCCGCCAGGAAGATCATCCCGACAAACAGCGACATGCGGGTATCTTCATTAAAGTACATGCCGATTAATACGCAAATCAGGAACGCCATCGTCAAATAGTTCGCATAGGGGAACAGAATTGAGCGGAACGGATGGCTTTCGATCGCTTTTTTATGCGCATGGCGGAAACGCAGCTGGCTGATGAGGATAACAAACCACGGCACCATGCCCGGCAGTACGCTGGCGCTGTAGACGTAAACGAACACGCGCTGCGGGTTAGGAATGATGTAATTCAGGCAAGAGCCAATCAGCAGGATTACAATGGAGACCGCCACACCCGCCACCGGTACGCCGGCACGTGAGACTTTACTCATCGCCGCAGGCAGCTGGTTATTCTTCGAAAGCGCATAGAGCATACGCCCGCAGCTGTACATCCCGCTGTTACAGCCTGACAGCGCTGCCGTCAGGACCACAAAGTTGATGATACCCGCCGCCGCCGTGATACCAATTTTGGCGAAGGTTAAAACAAACGGGCTACCCGTCGTGCCAATTTCGTTCCACGGGAAGATGGTCACGATGACGAAGATCGCGCCCACATAGAAAATCAGGATACGCCACAGCACTTTGCCTACCGCGCTACGCAGCGTGACCTGCGGGTTTTTCGCTTCACCGGCGGTAATACCGATCAGCTCCACGCCCTGATACGAGGCCACAACGATACACAGCGCCGTCAGGAAGCCCTTCCAGCCGCCGGCGAAGAAGCCGCCGTTTTCGGTCAGGTTGCCAAAGCCGAGAGCGTGTCCACCGTTGCCAAAGCCGAAGAAAATCACGCCCAGGCCGACGATAATCATCACGATAATCGTGGTGACTTTGATCATTGCGAACCAGAACTCAATTTCACCGTAAAGGCGCACGGCGGCCAGGTTTGCCAGCGCCACCAGCCCCACGGCAATGAGCGCGGGTATCCACTGGACCATGTCCGGGAACCAGAACTGGACGTAGACCCCTATCGCGGTGATCTCTGAGATGCCCACCGCCATCCACATAAACCAGTATGACCAGGCCGTCAGGTAGCCGAAGAACGGGCTCATATAGCGATGCGCGTAAACGGCGAAAGAGCCGGTTACCGGCTCCAGGAAGAGCATTTCGCCCATGGAACGCATAATGAAGAAAACAAACAGCCCGGCGATAATATACGCCAGTAATACGGAAGGGCCTGCCCATTTGAGCGTGCTTGCGGAGCCCATAAACAGGCCCACGCCGATAGTGCCGCCCAGCGCTATCAGTTCAATATGACGAGCTTCCAGCCCACGCTGTAGCTCCGGTTGTTTCTCTGCCATAGATCCTCGATTGTGTTTGCTGTTTCCCGGCTTAATACCGGGTATTGTTTTTTAGGGGTACTAAAATACGGAGCGAATGGTTTCCTAAAATCTGCCAAATGGCAAACGATGCATTAAAAAAATGAATGCATTGCACAGATTATCAGCAGTTTTGCAGGCGAGTTGCAGCGCGAATAGCATATCGCGCTACATTTTGATTACATTTTCCCGGTGTAATGCCAGGCGAGGTAGCGAAGCAGACGGATCTGTCGTTTAATGCGCGTCGGTTGCGATAGCAGGCGGTACAGCCACTCCAGCCCCAGATTTTGCCAGACCTTTGGCGCACGCTTAACGTGGCCGGTAAAGACGTCGTACGTGCCGCCGACGCCCATGTAGAGGGCATCAGGACAGACCAGACGGCAGTCGCGCATCAGGATCTCCTGGCGCGGGGAGCCCATCGCCACGGTGACAATTTTCGCCCCGCTGTCACGAACGCGCTCAAACAGAGCCTGTCGATCTTCCGGTTTGAAGTAACCATCCTGGCTGCCGACAATATTAACATTCCATTGACGACGCAGTTTCTCCTCCGTCTGGGCCAGTATCTCCGGCTTTCCGCCAATCAGGAACACGGGCGTACCCTGTGCACCTGCGCGGGCCATAAGCTGCTCCCAGAGATCGGCCCCCGCCACGCGGGATACATTAGCGTCAGGATACTTTTTACGGATAGAGCGGACCACGCTGATCCCGTCCGCGTATTTAAATTCAGCCGCTTCAATCAGGCTTTTGACTTCCGCATTATCCTCAACCGCCAGCATTTTTTCCGCGTTGATGGCCACCAGCGTACCGGATTTCATCTGGCCGTCGGCGAACAGAAAGTCCAGCGCGTGCTGCATGTCGCGCCAGCCAATAAGCTGCAGGCCACGTAGCGCGTAGCGCGGTGCAGAAATTTTATCAGTCATTACTATCCTTACTCAGACTTGCGACAGCGTTGTGCTGCCCTGCCGTTCGCGCTTGTGCACAAGACCTGCGCTGTCAAACAGCCAGTACAACAGTTTGGCCAGCAACAGGCAGAGGCCGAAAACGACCATGAAGAACACCACGCGCGAAACGAACGAGTCCAGCCCTTCGCGCGCCAGAACGATCATATTGAAAATGGCACCAAAGCAGAAACTGTGCAAAATGGCGGCTTTATAGCGGTTGGTCTCTTCGTTGCCGCGCAGGTAAAGCCAGTCGAACCACTTGATAATCAGCCCCACGGCAACCGCCCCGGGCAGAATGAACCACGCCCCCCCCATCACCACCAGGGAACCAATCAGCGTTGGCGAGATTGCCAGACCGGAATGGTTGTTCAGCACTTCCCAGGTAAAGTAATTCGCCGTGTTAAGCACCACGCCGGGCCGGTCCGGCCATAGCCAGGAAGGGATAAAGACGTAGAAGTCTCGAACAATCGGCGCCAGCCCCTGGAAATCAATCTTGTCGTAGTTTTGCAGCAGCAATGCCAGGTTTTCCCACGGCGAGAAGGTATCGCGCGTCAGGTAGAGGAACGTGTAAAACGCCTCATCGCCCGCCACGTTCATCCCGTAGCGCTTCAGCGCCAGCCAGAACATCCCCACAATGCCAAACACGCCTGCCGCAACCAGCATCCACAGCGAGATCCAGCCGCGGATGATGCCGATAAACAGGAAGATGGCGAAGGCGATGATAATGTTCGCGCGCGTGCCGCCCACAATCATGTAGGTCAGAATGCCAAACGCGACGGTGCTGACCAGGAAAAACAGCCACGCTTTGCTGTCCTGGCGCAGGAAAAAGACCACCAGCATCGCCGGAATGAAGAAGTAGAAGAATCGCTTAAGCGCCACGCCCGAGACTTCGGCCGAAAAAATCTGGCTGTAGGAGTGGAGCTTAAACAGCAGAAAGCCGTTATGCATGAAGAAGATACCGACGCTGACCAGGGCGATGGTCATCAGCATCACCCACGTCAGGTGGGTTTCCACCCGATTCATGGTAAAAAGCGGCCGGCGCGGGGCAGCAGCCTGCGCTGAACGCAGACGCGTTTTATAGGTGACGTAGTAGACGGCATAGAAGCAGGTTGCCGCCAGAAGCGCCTGGAGCAGGATTTCCGGCGGCGCGACGCTCACGTCAAAACGGAAGACCAGAATGCTGGTCAGCGGGAAGCCGAAAAAGAAGGTCAGCAGAAACAGTAACGAGAAGAAAACGTTAAAGTTGAAGCGTATCCGGCGGAATTCAAACCAGGTGAGCGTGGCGATAAACAGGGCGCTCAGAAGCCAGACAACTAGTAAGCCGCTGAATTGCAACTGACTCATGCTTTGTCTCCTGAAGCGATACGCAGCGCACGGTGCCACGGCGTGAGGTAATTCGGGCTGAAAAAATCGATGCTATTTTTATCCACCAGCGTGAGCTGGCGTTGGGCTTCCCGTACCACCTCGACATTCAGCGTGTCTGAGGTAAACAGCACCGGAATATGCTGCTCGGCCATGTCCTGCCAGAACGGGTTGTCGCGGTTGAGCACGCACGGTACACCCGCCTGAATCAGCAGACACAGCGTGCCGATTCCCTGCTGTCGGGCAAAGATGAAATAGCCAAGATCGCATTTTCTCAGCAGCGCAAGATACTCATCAAATTCCAGCCTATCGCTGAGGATGTGCAGATTTTCTGCACTAAACAGCGCAAGTCCCTGCTGGCGAACCTCAGCAATATAGGCGTCGTTGTTGGCAGGATAGCCCATCGGCACCACCACGTTCACCGTGTCGCCGAACTGCTGATGCACCGCCCTGAGCGCCGCGACGTGTTCGTTACTGCGATCGCCGGAATTCCCCACCAGGATCGTCAGCTTGCCTTCACGCACCGCGTCATTCGCCATGGCGTTCAGGGCCGGATCCATGCGGGTTGGGAAATAGAGCAGTTCTCCGCGCACGTTCGGATGCTGTTTAGCAAAATAGTTGAGATCGCCACGGGTGGCAAACACACAGCCCACGCGCCCCTGCGCCATGCGGCGCAGCGGATAGAAAAGACGGAATTTCCAGCCGCGGGAGACTTCGTAGAGATCGGCTCCCCAGATATGCCAGCTGCACTGGGAGGGTTTAATCCCCCCGCTGAGCAGCGCCAGCCACAGGCCGGTATTGAACTGCCCGTGGAAAAAGAAACGTTGCTTACGATCCGCTTTGGCTCTGGCAACGACCGCCTTCGCCAGCGCGGCCTTATCCGGCCAGAAGCGAATCGTCAGCGCCGGAAACGCCTCGCTCAGGCCCTTATCCTGACCTGCAACCATAAACTCACGCGCATCAGGATTACCCGATGCCAGCTCGTCGTTGAAGAACCGCAAAACGGTCTGGTTATGGTGTGGGATATCCGATCCCAGGATGTGAATCAGTGCAGTCATGCGCGTTTACGCCACAATAAAAATACGCCGCAACAGGCGGCGAAATAAACGATATAGGTTGCCATGTAGGCCTGAGCCGCCCCCAGCGCACCGTGCGCGGGTATCAGCCAGTGTGAAAATGCTGTCAGTAACGCAAACTGGCTAATTTCCGCCAGGATATACATCCGCAGGGACGCTTTTGCAATCACCAGATAGCCAAAAACGTAAGCACCCACTTTCAGCACATCACCCACCAGCTGCCAGGCAAACAGATCGCGCATGGCGGTGAACTTCGCCGAGAACAGCAGCCAGATGGCGACATCGCGCAGTAACCAGACGGTAAAGCTGGCCGCCGCGACGGCTGGCAGCACAAAGCGCAGCGATCGGAAAATCTCACGGGTAATATCCTGTCTGGACGTCAGACGCGATAAGGTTGGCAGCAGGTAAACGCTAAAGGAAGCCGTAATAAACTGGAGATAGGCGTCGGAAATACTGCTTACGCCCTGCCAGATCCCCACTTCATCCCAGCTATAATGCGCCGCCAGCAAATTTCGCATCATCACGTAGGCTACCGGCAGCGTAACAGAGGTGATGAGCGCCATCAGGGTAAATTTACCCAGCTGGCTGGCAAGCATCGTGTCCCATTGCGGTTTCAGGTAGCTCAGAGGGATGACGCCCCGACGCATCAGCATAAATGCCGCAGGCACAACAACCAGTGCCGGGACCAGCGCCAGGCCCAGCAGTGCGCCTTCATAGCCGCCCAGGCGATAGCAAAAGTAATAGGCAATCACGCCGATGACGCTGCCCAGGATTAAGGCAAGCGCGTTCCCGGCGGCATCACGAAAACCTTTCATCAGCGCCAGCAGCAGGTTAGCCCAGGCAATGCCCATCTGAACCAACGCGACCAGACGCACCAGCCCCTGATAATGGGTGTGCCCGAACAATCCCTGGCTGATGGGCGCCGCCGCCAGCAGAAAGACAATCGCCATCAGGGTCGAAAAACCCGTGACCATCGCCGAAGAGGTACCCACCACTCTGCGCAGCTGAGCCGCATCATCGTGATACTGCGCAACGTATTTGGTGACGCCGTTAAAGATACCGGCACCGGCCAGCACGCCAAGGACGGTAACGAGCTGGCGGAAATTACCTGCCAGCCCGACACCAGAGGGGCCAAATGAGACGGCCAACAGCTTGACGACCAGCAGCCCGGCGCCAATTTTTACAAGCGTGGACGCGGCGGTCCACACCGATGCTTTTGCCAGAGACATATCAGCCGAAATAACTCAGAAGGGTATTAATCACCGTACGCTGGTTAACAGGCGCGAGGTTGTAGAACAGTGGCAGGCGAAGCAAACGCTCACTTTCTTTGGTGGTGTAACGATCTTCACCCGCGAACGTGCCAAACGCTTCGCCGGCCGGGCTGGAGTGCAGCGGGATGTAGTGGAACACCGCCATAATTTCGGCCTCTTTCAGCCAGGCGATGAGCTCGCTGCGGTCGTCGTTATCGCGCAGCTTGATGTAGAACATATGCGCGTTGTGGACGCAATCTGCCGGGATGGTCGGCAGCTCAATACGCCCGGCTTTGGCCAGAGGCTCAAGCGCATCGTAATACGTTTGCCACAGGGAAAGACGCTGAAGGTTGATACGTTCCGCCGCTTCCAGCTGCGCCCACAGATACGCCGCCTGCAGATCCGCCATCAGATAGCTGGAGCCGATATCGCGCCAGGTGTATTTATCTACCTGTCCCCGGAAGAACTGGCTGCGGTTGGTGCCTTTTTCGCGGATCACTTCCGCACGCTCCACGAGAGCCCGGTCGTTAATCAGCGTCGCGCCACCTTCTCCACCCGCCGTGTAGTTTTTGGTTTCGTGGAAGCTGAAGCAGCCAATGTGGCCGATAGTGCCCAGCGCGCGTCCCTTGTAGGTGGACATCACGCCCTGCGCGGCATCTTCCACCACGAACAGATTATGTTTTTTGGCGATGGCCATGATGGTGTCCATTTCACAGGCCACGCCCGCGTAGTGAACCGGCACGATCGCGCGCGTTTTGTCGGTGATCGCCGCTTCAATCAGCGTCTCATCAATGTTCATGGTGTCCGGGCGGATATCCACAAAGACGATTTTCGCTCCGCGTAGGACAAAGGCGTTCGCGGTGGAAACGAAGGTATAGCTCGGCATAATCACTTCATCACCGGGCTGGATATCCAGCAGCAGTGCCGCCATTTCCAGCGATGCCGTACAGGACGGGGTCAGCAGCACTTTGGCGCTGCGAAAACGCTGTTCCATCCACTGCTGACAGCGACGGGTAAAACCGCCGTCACCACAGAGTTTGCCGCTGCCCATGGCAGACTGCATATAGTCGAGTTCAGTTCCGACAACGGGTGGTGCGTTAAATGGAATCATCTTGTCACCTGTATAACCAGTAGGCGGTGGCGTCGATGTTGGCACCACTCGCAATGTAACGTTTAAGCGCGGCGGTGTTGCCCAGTTGGGTCGCGACCCGCAGCGTCACAAGCTGTTGCTGCTGCGCCCAGTGCAGCGCCGCCTGCATGAGTTTCTCACCCATGCCGCGCCCGGCTAATAAGCCGATACGCGCCTCGCGCTCGTTGAGCTTACGCAGCGAGACGAACCCCTGGATTTGACCGTCCCCTGCACGGAAAACCAGGCAGACGTGGTCAAAGGTGCCTTTGACCGCATTCTCTATCCACTGGGCATAGAAACGTCCGCTATCGTCAGGCGCATACCAGGGCGCACGAAAGCGGCTCTGAGCAAACGCCTGGGCCGCCATCTGACGCAGCACGGGGATGTCCTGCTCTGTTGCAATTTCCGCGCCGGACGCATCGTGCCGGGTAAGGTTAATGGAAAGGTCTACCTCACCTTCAACCAGCTGAAAGCCGTGTTGCTGGAGCGCATCAAGCAGATCGGCTCGCTCCGCCGGGATCTTAGCCTGCACCCGTTGCCAGGCGATAAAATCCGGTTCAGCCAGCACCGACGCATCATCACGCAGACGCACGATGGCCGACGGCAGGCCGAAAAAGGCACTCTCCCACTGCAGGGACTCGAGCACCCCATTCAGGCTGTTCAACGCCAGACACCTTTGGTATCCACAATATACTGCTGACGAACGGCATCGCCGGACGTTGCTTTAAACTCTTTATGATCCACCAGCAGCACCAGCACGTCCGCCGTCGCCAGCGCGTCGTCCAGCGCCGTCAGCGTGCAGTGTTGTCCCGCCAGTTTTGCCGGCAATTCATGGATATTCGGCTCAACCACCAGCGTTTCACCCTTGTGCCATTCGGCAATCATCTCGGCAATTTCCATCGCCGGGCTTTCACGCAGATCGTCAATATTGGGTTTGAATGCCAGACCAAAGCAGGCAATTTTCAGCTCGCTGGCGCGCTTGCCGCTCTCTGCCAGACAATCCGCTACCGTCGCTTTAACCTGATTGAGCACCCAGTGAGGCTTGCTGTCGTTCACTTCACGCGCGGTGCGAATCAGACGCGCCTGCGCCGGATTTTGCGCCACGATAAACCACGGGTCGACGGCGATACAGTGTCCGCCCACACCCGGACCTGGCTGGAGAATGTTCACACGCGGATGGCGATTGGCCAGACTAATCAGCTCCCAGACGTTAATCCCCTGATCGGCACAGATCAGCGACAGTTCGTTCGCAAAGGCGATATTGACGTCGCGGAAGCTGTTTTCCGTTAGCTTGCACATCTCGGCGGTGCGGGAGTTGGTCACCACGCACTCACCTTCCAGGAAAATCTTGTACAGCGCGCTGGCACGTTCGGAACAGACGGGCGTCATACCGCCAATGACGCGGTCGTTTTTAATCAGTTCGACCATGACCTGGCCTGGCAGCACGCGCTCCGGACAGTAGGCGATGTTGATATCCGCCTGCTCCCCCGCCTGCTGCGGGAAGCTTAAATCAGGGCGCGCGTCGGCCAGCCACTGTGCCATCTGCTCGGTAGCGCCGACCGGAGAGGTTGATTCCAGGATCACCAGCGCCCCTTTCTTCAGCACAGGCGCTATGGATTTTGCCGCCGCCTCGACGAACGCCATGTCGGGCTCGTGGTCGCCTTTAAACGGGGTAGGGACGGCAATCAGGTAGGCATCCGCTTCAACTGGCGTCGTGCTGGCACGCAGGAAGCCTCCCTCCACCGCCTCTTTCACCACACGGTCAAGATCGGGCTCCACAATATGAATCTCGCCACGGTTAATGGTTTCTACCGCCCGTGCGTTGATATCCACACCGACAACCTGTTTCTGACGAGAGGCGAACGCGGCCGCAGTAGGCAAGCCAATGTAGCCAAGACCGATGACAGAGATGGTAGTAAAACTCATAGCGATACCCGATTGTGTTTAAGTGCTTGCAAAATACGGCCACAAGCCTGCCCGTCTCCGTACGGATTATGGGCCCGGCTCATCGCCTGATACGCTTCATCGTCATGCAGCAGGCGCGTGACCTCTTCGACGATGAGCTGCGCGTTGGTGCCGACCAGCCGCACCGTACCGGCTTTGACGGCTTCCGGACGTTCGGTCGTTTCACGCATCACCAGCACCGGTTTGCCGAGGGATGGCGCTTCTTCCTGAATGCCGCCGGAATCGGTGAGGATCAGCCAGGCGTGGTTCATCAGCCAGACAAACGGCATGTAGTCCTGAGGTTCAATCAGAAGGACATTGTCGACATGGCCCAGGATCCGGTTAACCGGCTCGCTGACGTTAGGGTTAAGGTGTACTGGATAGACAATTTGCACATCGTCGTTCTGCGCGGCGATTTCAGCCAGCGCGTGACAGATTTGCTCGAAACCCCGGCCAAAGCTTTCGCGACGGTGGCCAGTAACCAGAATGGTTTTTTTGCCGTTGTGAAGGAACGGATAGCGGGCAGCGAGCTCTTTTTGAAGATCGCTGTTTGCCAGGACGCGGTCACGTACCCAGATTAACGCGTCAATGACCGTATTGCCGGTCACAAAGATTTTGTTATCGGCGATATTTTCACGCAGCAGGTTCTGACGCGAGTTTTCCGTTGGCGCAAAGTGGTACATCGCCAGATGACCCGTTAACGTGCGGTTGGCCTCCTCCGGCCACGGCGAATAAAGATTGCCGGTACGCAGACCCGCCTCCACATGCCCCACGGGAATTCGCTGGTAAAACGCGGCCAGGCTTGTCGCCACGGTTGTGGTGGTGTCACCGTGAACCAGCACCACGTCAGGCTTGAATGACTCCAGGATCGGCTTTAGCTCTTGCAGAATGCGACAGGTTATTTCCGTTAATCCTTGCCCCGGTTTCATAATATTAAGGTCGTAATCCGGGACGATGGAGAAGAGCGTTAAAACCTGATCGAGCATCTCACGGTGTTGGGCAGTGACGCACACTTTCGCTTCAATATCAGGATCGCAGGCCAGCGCATGAACCAGAGGTGCCATCTTAATGGCCTCCGGCCTGGTGCCAAATACGGTTAGTACTTTCACATCGATTCTCTTCGATTAGGCGATGAAGGCCGCAGCCTTCATCGTAGACGGCGTTCTTAGTTTTTGCGACGACGCGTTAACGCCACGCCAGCGCCCGTCAGTGCGCCTACAATCCCCCACATAATCATCAGGAATGCACGACGCGGACTATCGCGTTTTACAGGTTCTTCAGGCGTTCGCAAATAACGATAGGTCTGAAAACGCGGGTCCAGAGATGGACCGACATTAAGCGTATTGAGCATCGCGCGATTTTGATCGTAATCGAGGTCAAAATCAGGACCGACGGCCTGGAGGTTTTCCAGACGCGCCTGCAACATAGGGCGACCAAGGAGGAACATCTCTGAATCAGGCAGCTCATCGGCCGGCACGTCAGTCTCAGTACGGGAAATATTGCGCTGTTCCGCAATTTTCAGCGCCTGCTCAATGTTATGCACGCGGCGACCGAAAATGGTATTCGCCACCTCTTCCTGACGTTTCACCTGGGCTTTCATCTGGATAGTACGAGCCGCCCAGGCACCTTTAAGCTCTTCGTTAAGATGGCTTGCGGCACGCTGGCTGGCAAACGCGACGTACTGACGCAACAGGTTGTTGGCATCCGGCGCGGTTTCTGCAATCAGCTTGACGCTGTCATTCACGTTACGCAGCGCGTCGCCCGGCATAAACTGAATATTGTTAATCAGATCGTCCAGCAGGGCGGCGTCGGCTTTTGTATTATCAACCCGACGCTGCTTGTAGTAATCCGTCTGGGACCAGAAATCGCGTCGGGTATCCCACGAAGCCAGCTGCATCACAAACTCTTTATAGGCTTCATCCATAACGGAAGCCTGGTCTGGCGTAGCAAGACTGGCTTTGATGTCCAGGTTACGCAGGAATTGCTGCTGGGAATAGTATCCCCCGAGCATGTTAACCGTTGGCTTGTCTGTAATTGCCGTGGCGCTCCACTCTTGTTTTGCAAAGAACGTATAGGCCAGCGCTAACAGTGCAAACCCCAGCGCGATCCCCGCAATCCAAAGTTTGCCTGCCCATAACACGCGAAACAAACCCCGAATATCCAGTTCATTCTCAGTTACCACTGATTTCGCTCCCGCCAACGGTTGAGTCATCATAGTCCCGGTTTTACTTAGTTAATGTTGTATTTTTGCCACTGTTACGACGCATCCTGCGTTTAAGACGTTTAATAAATCGCGCTACTTTCCATGCGCGCTTAATGCAGTAGCCGTACAGGAAAAATGCCAGCAAGAATAATGCCAACATAACCCACTCAGGAATAATATGAGAATATTCTGCAGCTACACCAATCGCGGCCAAAATAGCGGCGGCCAGAGTAATCAGCACAAACGCCTGACGAGAAGTAAAACCCGCACGCATGATGAGATGATGAATATGTTGGCGGTCAGGAGAGAAAGGACTCATCCCCTTGCGCAGGCGGCGATACATAATCGCCACCATATCCATTAATGGAATGGCAATAATCCACAGCGCGGTTACGGGGCTTATCGGATGGGTTTGGCCCTGTGTGGTTTCAAGCAGGATCCAGATAACCGTAAAACCAATCAGCGTACTGCCCGCGTCACCCATAAAGACTTTATAGCGACGGCCCAGCACACCGAGATTTAAGAGAATATAAGGCAGAATGGCGGCAATCATGGCAAAACACCACATTGCCAGACTGTACTGACCATCAAACCATAAAATAATGCCGATAGCGGCGAACGAGACGGATGACAACCCACCGAGCAGGCCGTCAATGCCATCCACCATGTTGAAAGCATTGATTGCCGCCCAGACGGCAAAGAGCGTCAGGAAGAAGCCAAATGGACCCAGGACTAACTCCCAGGGGCCAAATACATAGCCGAGGCTTCGCAGATACAGTCCGCCCACTACCATCATCACCACGCCAATGGCCGCCTGAACGGTAGCGCGTATTTTCACCGCAATATCGAACCGGTCATCAAGGGCCCCGACTAACACCAGGACACCGGCGCAGGCAATGTAGAGGGCGGCATGCGGGATATAATAATCGGCAATACCAAACGTGAAGCAAATCCCTGCGTAAACAGAAATCCCGCCGACTAAAGGAATAAGTCCCTGATGGCGTTTACGAAAATTTGGCTTATCCACCAACCCTATTCGTTTTGCCACCTTGCGCGCAATGAACAAAAAACAGGTTGTGAATAAAAAAATACTGATCAGTTCAGTAACGGCGGTGAATAGATTCACAATGGATTGCTCTCAACAAATGTTAGTCCCGGAAGTATAACCATGAAGCCACAGCCTCAGAAGTAATAAAGATGGCTTCTGACTACTCCCTTTGTATATTTTTCAATCAATTATTTCTTTAGCTGCACAAACGACCCTATTGTCGCACCGACCGGTCAAAATTGGGAGTAGATGGTACTAGCGTATAGTCCATAAAAGAAAAACGCCACGTAAAAACGTGGCGTTCGCTGGCTTTATTTGCGTTACGAGCGTTTCATCATGTCGAAGAAATCGTCGTTGGTTTTGGTCATCGCCAGTTTGTTAATGAGGAACTCCATCGCGTCAATTTCACCCATTGGATGGATGATTTTGCGCAGGATCCACATTTTCTGCAGCTCTTCCTGCGTGGTGAGCAGCTCTTCTTTACGGGTACCGGAACGGTTGTAGTCGATAGCCGGGAAGACGCGTTTCTCAGCGATTTTACGAGAAAGGTGCAGTTCCATGTTACCTGTACCTTTAAATTCTTCGTAAATTACTTCGTCCATTTTAGAACCGGTATCGATCAGCGCCGTGGCGATGATGGTCAGGCTACCGCCCTCTTCCACGTTACGTGCGGCACCGAAGAAGCGTTTCGGGCGATGCAGGGCGTTAGCATCCACACCACCGGTCAGTACTTTACCTGACGCCGGAACGACGGTGTTGTAGGCACGCGCCAGACGGGTGATGGAGTCAAGCAGGATGATCACGTCTTTCTTGTGCTCAACCAGGCGTTTCGCCTTCTCGATAACCATTTCCGCAACCTGAACGTGGCGAGATGCCGGTTCGTCGAAGGTAGAAGCAACCACTTCACCTTTAACCAGACGCTGCATCTCGGTCACTTCTTCCGGACGTTCGTCGATCAGCAGCACCATCAGCACGCAGTCTGGGTGGTTATAAGCGATGCTCTGCGCGATGTTCTGCAGTAGCATGGTTTTACCCGCCTTCGGCGGTGCCACAATCAGACCACGCTGGCCGCGACCAATTGGTGATGCCAGATCCAGAACACGCGCGGTTAAGTCTTCAGTTGAACCGTTACCACGCTCCATGCGCAGGCGAGAGTTCGCGTGCAGCGGCGTTAAGTTCTCAAAGAGGATCTTATTACGCGAGTTTTCCGGTTTGTCGAAGTTAACTTCATTGACTTTCAACAGCGCAAAGTAGCGTTCACCCTCTTTAGGAGGACGAATCTTACCTGAAATGGTGTCACCAGTGCGGAGGTTGAAACGGCGGATTTGGCTGGGGGATACGTAGATGTCGTCAGGGCCGGCGAGGTAGGAGCTGTCTGCAGAGCGGAGGAAACCAAATCCGTCTTGCAATATCTCCAGCACACCGTCGCCAAAGATATCTTCGCCACTCTTAGCGTGCTGCTTCAGGATGGCGAAAATGATGTCCTGCTTGCGCATACGGGCCTGGTTTTCCAGTCCCATATTTTCGCCGAGAGTGATCAGCTCAGAAACCGGCGTATTCTTTAATTCGGTAAGATTCATAATGGTGTGGGTTCTTAAACTCGGGGTGATTCTCGAACTTAATGTTGTGAATGGTATGGCAGGGTCATCCATGCCTGTTTAGCGGCCATCAACTCATGTCTGTTCGCTGTCTGGTCACAGGGAAAGAACGCAGAACTGAAACGACAAGACGGATTGAGTGACAAGCCCGGAATTTAGCCACTTCACGCACTGTTCATGTTAACAACGGGAAGTATCGGGTAAAACAAGATTCAAACAACAAGATATGTTTAAAACGAAGTCATAGCTAACTTAGCACGACTTCAGCTGGGCGTCCAGAGTTCCACATCATTTAGCCGGGAGCCCTGAACGCACAGCGGAGAAACCTTACGCCAGGTTAGCGTCCAGGAACTCTTTCAGTTGACCTTTGGACAGCGCGCCCACTTTGGTCGCTGCCACTTCGCCGTTTTTGAACAGCAGAAGGGTTGGGATGCCACGGATACCGTATTTTGGTGCGGTGCCCGGGTTCTGGTCGATGTTCAGCTTGGCAACGGTCAGTTTGCCCTGATATTCGTCAGCGATCTCATCCAGAATCGGGGCGATCATTTTGCAAGGACCACACCATTCAGCCCAGAAATCGACGAGGATCAGCCCGTCAGCCTTAAGTACGTCCGTGTCAAAACTGTCGTCAGTCAGGTGAATAATTTTATCGCTCATATATAACTCCACAGGAATAAGCCTGGTACGTTGGTTTTGTCTCCACCAACGACGTGTTGATGTCGCATTAACCAACTAAAGGTTGACTTTATTTCACCGGATACGCTTTCGTAAAGCAATAGTAAGCTGATATTCTACCACACTATGAGCAAAACACATTTAACAGAACAGAAGTTTTCCGACTTCGCGCTGCACCCGAAGGTGATTGAAGCCCTTGAAAATAAAGGGTTTCATAACTGCACGCCCATTCAGGCCCTCGCGCTGCCGCTGACGCTGGCCGGTCGCGATGTTGCCGGGCAGGCGCAAACCGGTACCGGCAAAACGATGGCGTTTTTAACGTCAACGTTTCATTATTTACTTTCTCACCCAGCGATTGCAGACCGCAAAGTTAACCAGCCGCGCGCGCTAATTATGGCACCGACGCGAGAACTGGCGGTACAGATCCACGCAGACGCTGAACCCCTGGCGCAGTCTACCGGACTGAAGCTTGGCCTGGCCTATGGCGGCGACGGCTACGATAAACAGCTGAAAGTGCTGGAAAGCGGTGTGGATATCCTGATCGGTACCACCGGCCGTCTTATCGATTACGCCAAACAGAACCACATTAACCTCGGCGCAATCCAGGTTGTAGTGCTCGATGAAGCTGACCGCATGTACGATCTGGGCTTCATTAAAGACATTCGCTGGCTGTTCCGCCGCATGCCGCCGGCCAATCAGCGTCTGAACATGCTGTTCTCCGCTACCCTTTCTTATCGCGTACGCGAGCTGGCGTTCGAACAGATGAACAACGCCGAATATGTAGAAGTGGAACCTGAGCAGAAAACGGGTCACCGCATTAAAGAAGAGCTCTTCTACCCTTCCAATGAAGAGAAAATGCGTCTGCTGCAAACGCTGATTGAAGAAGAGTGGCCAGATCGCGCCATTATCTTCGCGAACACCAAACACCGTTGTGAAGACATCTGGGGCCATCTGGCTGCAGACGGTCACCGTGTTGGTCTGCTGACTGGCGACGTGGCGCAGAAAAAACGCCTGCGTATTCTTGAAGAGTTTACCCGTGGCGATCTCGATATTCTGGTCGCAACCGACGTTGCCGCTCGTGGTCTGCACATTCCGGCCGTGACGCACGTCTTTAACTACGATCTGCCAGACGACTGCGAAGACTACGTACACCGCATCGGTCGTACCGGTCGTGCGGGCGCAAGCGGTCACTCGATTAGCCTTGCGTGTGAAGAGTATGCGCTGAATCTTCCAGCCATTGAGACGTATATCGGTCACTCTATCCCGCAGAGCAAATACAATCCGGAAGCGCTGTTAAGCGAACTGCCGCCGCCTAAGCGTCTAACCCGCCCACGCTCCGGCAATGGTCCGCGTCGTTCAGGTGGCGCGCCGCGTAATCGTCGTCGTTCAGGTTAAGAAAATATGCTCAGCTCCACCTCGCTTTATGCGGCAATTGATCTCGGTTCGAATAGTTTTCATATGCTGGTTGTGCGCGAGGTGGCGGGAAGCATACAAACGCTGACGCGCATCAAGCGCAAGGTCCGCCTCGCGGCGGGCCTGAGCAGCGATAATCACCTCTCCCCTGAAGCCATGGAACGTGGCTGGCAGTGTCTGCGGCTCTTTGCCGAACGTCTGCAGGATATCCCGCACGCCCAAATCACCGTGGTCGCCACTGCGACACTCCGCCTGGCGGTCAACGCCGTGGATTTCATTGCCAGAGCGCAGGAAATTCTGGGTTGTCCGGTACAGGTTATCAGCGGTGAAGAAGAGGCTCGCCTGATTTACCAGGGCGTTGCGCACACCACGGGAGGTGACGATCGCCGTCTGGTGGTGGATATCGGCGGTGCCAGTACCGAGCTTGTGACCGGCACCGGCGCGCAGGCAACGTCGCTGTTCAGCCTGTCGATGGGCTGCGTGACCTGGCTTGAGCGCTACTTTACCGATCGGAACCTGGCGAAAGAGAACTTCGACGAGGCAGAAAACGCCGCGCGCGAGGTATTACGCCCGGTGATGGACGAGCTGCGCTATCACGGCTGGAAAGTCTGCGTGGGTGCCTCGGGTACCGTGCAGGCTCTGCAGGAAATCATGATGGCGCAGGGAATGGACGAGCGGATTACGCTTGCCAAACTTCAGCAGCTTAAACAGCGCGCCATTCAGTGCGGACGCCTGGAAGAGCTGGAAATTGAAGGCCTGACGCTGGAACGCGCGCTGGTCTTCCCGAGCGGGCTGGCTATTCTTATCGCCATTTTCACCGAGCTGAACATCCAGTGTATGACCCTGGCCGGCGGCGCGCTGCGCGAAGGTCTGGTCTACGGGATGTTACATCTGTCGGTCGATCAGGATATCCGCAGCCGTACCCTGCGCAACGTTCAGCGTCGTTTTCTGGTTGATATCGATCAGGCAGGACGCGTATCGCAGCTGGCGTCACGCTTCGCCGATCAGGTTGCTAACGTCTGGGATCTTGACCATCTGAGCCGGGATTTACTGCTGAGCGCCTGTGCGTTACATGAAGTGGGGCTGAGCATTGATTTTAAGCAGGCACCTGCTCATGCAGCGTATCTGGTGCGAAACCTGGATTTACCGGGCTATACGCCTGCGCAGAAAAAATTGCTGGCCACGCTGCTGCTGAACCAGACCAACGCCGTCGATCTCTCCTCTTTGCATCAGCAAAACGCCGTACCGCCTCGCGTGGCCGAGCATCTGTGCCGCCTGCTGCGTCTGGCGATCCTGTTTGCCAGCCGCCGCCGCGATGATTTGCTGCCGGCCATTAATCTGGTGGCCGATGACGAGAAGCTTTCGCTGACGCTGCCGGAGAACTGGATTGATCGTCACCCGTTAGGGGCAGAGATGATCGAGCAGGAGTGCCAGTGGCAGAGCTACGTGCACTGGGTGCTTGAGGTAAAGTAATACGCTGAACAGTACCGGGTGGCGGCTTCGCCTTACCCGGCCTACAACCCCTTCGAACTCATCCTTTCTCTTTGGCTTTTGCCAGCATGGCGCGGATGTTTGCCACGTTAGCCTGACCCTTGTGCATCCGCTCTTCTGCGGTAATCACTTTGCGCTCCTGTTCCCAGATCAGGTCATCCTGCGGCAGTTCCAGCAGGAAACGACTCGGCTCCGGGCGAACCAGTTCACCGTACTGGCGGCGCTCTTTACACAGCGTAAACGTCAGCTCTTTCTGCGCGCGGGTGATCCCCACGTAGGCCAGACGGCGCTCCTCGTCGACATTGTCTTCATCAATGCTGCTCTGGTGCGGCAACAATCCCTCTTCCATGCCGACCAGATACACATACGGGAACTCCAGCCCTTTTGACGCATGCAGCGTCATCAGCTGAACCTGATCGGCCTCTTCTTCGCTCTCGCCGCGCTCCATCATGTCGCGAAGGGTAAAGCGGGTGACCACCTGCGTCAGGGTCATCGGCTCGTCGATTTCAGAGCCCTCCAGCATTTCGGTCATCCAGCTGAAGAGCTGGTTAACGTTTTTCATGCGCATCTCAGCCGCCTTCGGGCTGGCTGAGGTTTCATACAGCCAGGACTCATAGTCGATGCCGTGAATGAGATCGCGCACTGCCGCCACCGGCTCCCGCTCCGCGAGACGCTGCACTTCGCCGAGCCAGTGGGTGAAGCGGGTTAACGAGTCATACCCGCGTCCGGTTAACGTCTGGCTCAGCCCCATGTCGAAGCTGGCGGTAAACATACTTTTGTTGCGGGTCATCGCCCACTCGCCGAGCTTTTGCAGCGTCGCCGGGCCAATCTCGCGTTTAGGCGTATTCACGATGCGCAGAAACGCGCTGTCGTCATCCGGGTTTGTGAGCACCCGCAGATAGGCCAGCAGATCTTTGATTTCTGGCCGTGAGAAGAACGACGTGCCGCCCGAAATTTTGTACGGAATGCGGTTCTGCATCAGCATCTTTTCAAAGACGCGCGACTGGTGATTGCCGCGATAGAGGATCGCGTAATCCTTATATTCGGTTTTGTTGACGAAGTGGTGAGCGATGAGTTCGCCCGTCACGCGCTCCGCTTCATGGTCCTCATTGTTGGCGCTGAGCACTTTCAGCTCCGTGCCGTAGCCCAGTTCGGAGAAGAGACGCTTCTCAAACACGTGCGGGTTATTGGCAATCAGGATATTTGCCGCCTTCAGGATACGCCCGGAGGAACGGTAGTTTTGCTCCAGCTTAATCACCTGCAGGGCGGGGAAATCTTTGCTCAGCAGCACCAGGTTTTGTGGGCGCGCACCGCGCCAGGAGTAAATTGACTGGTCGTCATCGCCTACCACGGTGAAACGCGCGCGCTGCCCCACCAGCAGCTTCACCAGCTCGTACTGGCTGGTGTTGGTGTCCTGATATTCATCCACCAGCAGGTAGCGGATTTTATTCTGCCAGCGCTCGCGCACCTCTTCATTGCGCTGCAGCAGCAGCGTGGGCAGCAGGATCAGATCGTCAAAGTCCAGCACGTTACACGCTTTCATATGCGCATCGTACAGACCGTAGCAGTGGGCGAAAATCCGATCCCGTTCGCCTTTGGCGATCGCCGCGGCCTGGGCCGGCGTCATCAGATCGTTTTTCCAGTTCGAGATCGTCGAGATCAGCTGCTGCAACAGCACCTTGTCATCTTCGATCAGCCCCTCGGTGAGCTCTTTGAGCAGCGCCACCTGATCGGTATCGTCAAAAAGCGAGAAGTTGGACTTCATTCCCAGCGCCGCATACTCGCGTTTGATGATATCCAGCCCCAGCGTGTGGAAGGTGGAGATCATCAGGCCGCGCGCCTCTTTACGGCCCAGCGTCTGGCCGACGCGCTCTTTCATCTCGCGCGCCGCTTTATTGGTAAAGGTGACCGCCGCAATGTGTCGCGCCTGATATCCGCAGTTGTGGATCAAATGGGCGATTTTGTTGGTGATCACGCGGGTTTTACCCGAACCGGCCCCTGCCAGCACCAGGCATGGTCCAGTAACGAATTCGACCGCTTGTTGTTGTCCAGGGTTTAAACGCATGGGAGTGTTGCTCAATCTTCGAACGGGGTGTGGATTGTAGCAGAAAGCCGGGCGCAGATTTACCGGCTAATGATAAAGTGGAGAAATCGCGTTTAACCCGTAGAGCAGAACCATGAAAAAGACCGCAGCAGCCCTGCATATTCTGGTAAAAGAGGAGAAACTGGCTCAGGAGATCCTGGCCAAGCTGGAGCGCGGCATCAGCTTTGATCATCTGGCAAAGCGCTACTCTAAATGCCCGTCCGGGCGCAATGGCGGGGATCTCGGCGAGTTTCAACAAGGTGCGATGCTCGGCCCGTTCGATCGGGCGGTCTTTAGCTGCCCGCTTCTGAAGCCCTACGGCCCGGTAAAAACCAAATTTGGCTACCATATCATTAAGGTGCTTTATCGCCGCTGACGCGTGGTATATTGCGCCCCGATTTATTTCAACCTATTCAAGGCACGATCATGGCAAAAACAGCAGCAGCAGTGCACATCCTTGTTAAAGAAGAGAAACTGGCTTTAGATCTTCTGGAGCAGATTAAAAACGGTGCCGACTTCGGCAAGCTGGCGAAGAAGCATTCCATCTGCCCGTCAGGCAAACGCGGCGGCGATCTGGGTGAGTTCCGCCAGGGCCAGATGGTTCCGGCGTTCGATAAAGTGGTGTTCTCCTGCCCGGTGCTGGAGCCAACCGGCCCGCTGCACACGCAGTTCGGCTACCACATTATTAAAGTACTGTATCGGAAATAAACAGCAAGGCCTTCTCTTAGAGAAGGCCTTGAATGTTTCACCCTCTCCCAGTGGGAGAGGGGCGGGGTGAGGGCATCAGCCCGCACCAGGTGTTAACCCGCTACCGCGATACGCTTCATATCGGTCATGTAGCCACGCAGTTTGTGACCCACTTTCTCGATCTGGTGGCTGCGAATCGCTTCGTTCACATCACGCAGCTGCGCGTTATCCACGGCACCTTCCGCAATCGCTTTACCCAGATCGCCCGTCTGCAGAGTGGTCATAAACTCTTTCAGCAGCGGTACGCAGGCGTAAGAGAACAGGTAGTTACCGTATTCTGCGGTATCAGAGATCACCACGTTCATTTCGTACAGACGCTTACGGGCGATGGTATTCGCGATCAGCGGCAGCTCGTGCAGAGATTCGTAGTACGCGGACTCTTCGATGATGCCGGAATCCACCATGGTTTCGAACGCCAGCTCAACGCCTGCTTTCACCATGGCGATCATCAGTACGCCTTTATCGAAGTACTCCTGCTCGCCGATTTTACCTTCGTACTGTGGCGCGGTTTCGAACGCGGTTTTACCGGTCTCTTCACGCCAGGTCAGCAGGTTTTTATCGTCGTTCGCCCAGTCTGCCATCATGCCGGAAGAGAATTCACCGGAGATGATGTCGTCCATATGTTTCTGGAACAGCGGCGCCATGATGGTTTTCAGCTGTTCAGACAGCGCGTAAGCACGCAGTTTTGCCGGGTTGGACAGACGGTCCATCATCAGCGTAATACCGCCCTGCTTCAGCGCTTCGGTGATGGTTTCCCAGCCGAACTGAATCAGTTTTTCCGCGTAGGCCGGGTCGGTGCCTTCTTCCACCAGCTTGTCGAAGCACAGCAGAGAACCGGCCTGCAGCATGCCGCACAGAATGGTCTGCTCACCCATCAGGTCAGATTTCACTTCGGCAACGAAGGAAGATTCCAGCACGCCCGCACGGTGGCCGCCGGTCGCCGCTGCCCACGCTTTGGCAATCGCCATGCCTTCGCCTTTCGGATCGTTTTCCGGGTGAACTGCGATAAGCGTCGGCACGCCGAAGCCACGTTTGTACTCTTCGCGTACTTCCGTACCCGGACATTTCGGTGCCACCATCACCACGGTGATGTCTTTACGGATCTGCTCGCCCACTTCAACGATGTTGAAGCCGTGGGAGTAACCCAGCGCGGCGCCGTCTTTCATCAGCGGCTGTACGGAACGCACTACGTCAGAGTGCTGTTTGTCCGGGGTCAGGTTAACCACCAGATCCGCCTGCGGGATCAGCTCTTCGTAGGTGCCCACTTTGAAGCCGTTTTCGGTCGCTTTACGCCAGGAAGCACGCTTCTCGGCAATCGCTTCTTTACGCAGGGCATAGGAGATATCCAGACCGGAGTCACGCATGTTCAGGCCCTGGTTCAGACCCTGTGCGCCACAGCCGACGATGACCACTTTTTTACCCTGAAGGTAGCTCGCGCCATCGGCAAATTCGTCGCGCGCCATGAAGCGGCATTTGCCCAGCTGCGCCAGCTGCTGGCGCAAGTTCAGTGTATTAAAGTAGTTAGCCATGGGTGATACCTCGTGATGTTGTGTGTCTTATTGTTCGGTTCGCGCTTCAGCGAGAATGTACCCACATTACAACAGGAAATTTATTGCGGAAATTGATATATTCACAACGTCATATTGCAATTTTTGCAATGTAAAAAGAGGGAGTGGAATCGGTGGATTTACGCGATCTGAAAATGTTCCTGCACCTGGCGGAAAGCCGCCATTTTGGCCGCAGCGCCCGGGCGATGCACGTTAGCCCCTCCACGCTTTCACGCCAGATCCAGCGCCTTGAGGAGGACCTCGGCCAGCCGCTGTTCGTGCGCGATAACCGCACCGTCACCCTCACGGAAGCGGGTGAAGAACTGCGCATTTTTGCCCAGCAAACGCTGCTACAGTACCAGCAGCTGCGACACTCAATTGACCAGCAGGGGCCGTCGCTTTCCGGCGAGCTGCATATTTTCTGCTCCGTGACCGCCGCCTACAGCCATCTGCCGCCCATCCTTGACCGCTTCCGCGCGGCGCATCCGTCGGTTGAAATTAAGCTCACCACCGGCGACGCCTCCGACGCAATGGAAAAAGTGGTGACGGGCGAAGCGGATCTCGCCATAGCAGGGAAACCCGAAACCCTGCCGGGCGCGGTGGCATTCTCAATGCTGGAGAATCTGGCGGTGGTACTGATTGCCCCGGCGCTGCCCTGCCCGGTGCGTAACCAGGTGTCGGTGGAAAAACCGGACTGGTCGACGGTGCCGTTTATCATGGCCGATCAGGGGCCGGTGCGCCGCCGCATAGAGCTGTGGTTCCGTCGTCAGAAGATCAGCAACCCGTCGATTTACGCCACGGTTAGCGGCCATGAGGCGATGGTGTCGATGGTAGCGCTGGGCTGCGGCGTGGCGCTTCTGCCGGAAGTGGTGCTGGAGAACAGCCCGGAACCGGTGCGCAATCGCGTGATGATTCTGGAGCGCAGCGACGAGAAGACGCCGTTTGAGCTTGGCGTGTGCGCACAAAAAAAGCGGCTGCATGAGCCGCTTATTGATGCGTTCTGGACGATATTGCCGAACCACTAGCCTGCCAGGAAGAAGCGGAAGGCCGGGTTATGGGTTTCGTCGTGGCACTCATAGCCCAGCTCGTTCAGCCGCGTTTCGAAATCCGGCTCGTGCTCGCCCAGTTCGAACGCCGCCAGCACGCGGCCATAGTCGGTGCCGTGGCTGCGGTAGTGGAACAGGGAAATGTTCCAGTGCGTGCCCAGCGTGTGCAGGAACTTGAGCAGCGCGCCCGGTGATTCCGGGAACTCGAAGCTAAACAGACGTTCCATGAGCGGCTTCGATGGACGCCCGCCGACCATGTAGCGCACATGCAGCTTCGCCATCTCATCGTCAGAAAGATCGACCACGCTGTAGCCGCCCTCATGCAGCAGGTTGAGGATCTCTTTGCGCTCCTCCACGCCGCGGCTCAGACGCACGCCGACAAAAATGCAGGCGTCTTTGGCATCGGCAAAACGGTAGTTAAATTCCGTCACCGAACGGCCGCCCAGCAGCTGGCAGAACTTCAGGAAGCTGCCCTTCTCTTCAGGAATCGTCACCGCCAGCAGCGCTTCCCGCTGTTCACCCAGCTCGCAGCGCTCGGAAACGTAGCGCAGACCGTGGAAGTTCACGTTCGCTCCAGACAGCACGTGCGCCAGCCGCTCGCCGCGAATGTTGTGCTGCGCGATGTATTTCTTCATTCCCGCCAGCGCCAGCGCGCCTGACGGTTCCGCCACCGCACGCACATCCTCGAACAGATCCTTCATCGCCGCGCAGATGGCGTCGCTATCAACCGTGACGATATCGTCGAGATACTCCTGACACAGGCGGAAGGTTTCATCCCCAATGCGCTTCACCGCCACGCCCTCGGCAAACAGCCCGACGCGCGGCAGATCTACCGGATGACCCGCATCCAGCGCCGCTTTCAGGCAGGCAGAGTCTTCCGCTTCAACGGCAATGACTTTGATCTGCGGCATCAGCTGTTTGATCAGTACCGCCACGCCTGCGGCCAGGCCACCGCCGCCCACCGGGACGAAGACGCGGTCGAGATGGGCATCCTGCTGCAGCAGTTCCAGCGCCAGCGTGCCCTGCCCGGCAATCACCATCGGGTGGTCGAACGGCGGCACCCAGGTGAAACCCTGCTGCTGCGCCAGCTCAATCGCTTTGGCTTTGGCTTCGTCAAAGTTGGCACCGTGGAGCAGCACCTCGCCGCCGAAACCGCGGACCGCATCGACTTTGATATCTGCGGTAGCAACCGGCATCACGATCAGCGCTTTCAGCCCCAGACGGGCAGACGAGAACGCCACGCCCTGGGCGTGGTTGCCCGCCGACGCGGTAATCACGCCGCGCGCTTTCTGCTCGTCGGTCAGCCCGGCCATCATCGCGTAGGCGCCGCGCAGCTTGAAGCTGTGCACCGGCTGGCGGTCTTCGCGCTTCACCAGAATGACGTTGTCGAGGCGCGAAGAGAGTTTTTCCATTTTCTGCAGGGGCGTGACCTGCACGGCTTCATAGACCGGCGCGCGTAACACCGCTCTCAGGTATTCCGCCCCCTCAGGGGCGGCGGATAAGGGTTGTGACTCGGCCATCATTAGCCCCCAAGTTTAGATTTATCGCGCACCGCGCCTTTATCTGCACTGGTGGCAAGGCTCGCGTAGGCGCGCAGAGCGAAGGAGACTTCACGCTGGCGGTCTTTCGGCGTCCAGGCTTTGTCGCCGCGGGCTCCCTGCGCTTCACGACGGGCCGCAATTTCCTGGTCGCTCAGCTTCAGCTGAATGCCGCGATTCGGAATGTCGATTTCGATCAGGTCGCCATCTTCGATGATGGCGATGTTGCCGCCGCTTGCCGCTTCCGGCGAAACGTGGCCGATAGAGAGGCCGGAGGTGCCGCCGGAGAAACGTCCGTCGGTGATCAGCGCACACGCTTTACCGAGTCCCATAGATTTCAGGAAGGTGGTTGGGTAGAGCATCTCCTGCATGCCCGGGCCGCCTTTCGGCCCTTCGTAGCGAATGACAACCACGTCGCCTTCCACCACTTTGCCGCCGAGAATCGCGTCTACCGCTTCATCCTGGCTTTCGTATACCTTCGCCGGACCGGTGAATTTCAGGATGCTGTCGTCCACGCCTGCGGTTTTCACGATGCAGCCGTTTTCCGCGAAGTTACCGTACAGCACGGCCAGACCGCCGTCTTTGCTATAGGCATGTTCCAGCGAGCGGATGCAGCCTTCGGCGCGGTCGTCGTCCAGAGTGTCCCAGCGGCAATCCTGCGAGAACGCCTGGGTGGTGCGAATCCCGGCAGGACCGGCGCGGAACATCTTTTTCACCGCGTCGTCTTTGGTCAGCATCACGTCGTACTGGTCCAGCGACTCAGGCAGCGTCAGGCCGAGCACGTTTTTCACTTCACGGTTCAGCAGCCCGGCGCGATCCAGCTCGCCCAAAATGCCCAGCACGCCGCCCGCGCGGTGTACGTCTTCCATATGGTACTTCTGGGTGCTCGGCGCGACCTTACACAGCTGCGGGACTTTGCGGGACAGCTTGTCGATGTCGCTCATGGTGAAGTCGATTTCGGCTTCCTGCGCGGCAGCCAGCAGGTGCAGAACGGTGTTGGTGGAGCCGCCCATGGCGATATCCAGCGTCATCGCGTTTTCGAACGCGGCTTTGCTGGCGATGTTGCGCGGCAGCGCGCTGGCGTCGTCCTGCTCGTAGTAGCGTTTGGTCAGCTCAACGATGCGCTTACCGGCGTTGAGGAACAGCTGCTTACGGTCGGCGTGGGTCGCCAGCAGCGAACCGTTGCCCGGCTGAGACAGGCCCAGCGCTTCGGTCAGGCAGTTCATGGAGTTGGCGGTGAACATACCGGAACAGGAGCCGCAGGTCGGGCACGCGGAGCGTTCCACCTGGTCGCTCTGCTCATCAGACACTTTCGGGTCCGCGCCCTGGATCATCGCATCGACCAGGTCGAGCTTGATGATTTTGTCGGAGAGCTTGGTTTTCCCCGCTTCCATCGGGCCGCCGGAGACGAAGATCACCGGAATGTTCAGGCGCAGGGAGGCCATCAGCATCCCCGGGGTGATTTTGTCGCAGTTGGAGATGCAGACCATCGCATCGGCGCAGTGGGCGTTAACCATATACTCTACGGAGTCGGCGATCAGCTCGCGCGACGGCAGTGAATAGAGCATGCCCCCGTGCCCCATCGCGATACCGTCATCCACCGCAATGGTGTTGAACTCTTTTGCCACGCCGCCAGAGGCTTCGATTTGCTCGGCAACCAGCTTACCGAGATCGCGCAGGTGCACGTGGCCCGGTACAAACTGGGTGAAGGAGTTCACCACGGCGATAATCGGCTTGCCGAAATCGGCGTCGGTCATTCCGGTGGCGCGCCACAGCGCGCGGGCTCCCGCCATATTACGGCCGTGGGTGGTGGTGGCTGAACGATACTTAGGCATGCTTTATTGACTCCCGTCTGACTATTTAATGGGACGGTGCGTGCCGTCCCAAATTTATGCTTAGTGATTAACCTGATCCAACCAGCCGTATTTATCTTCTGTCTCGCCGGTGAAGAGGCCGAAGAACGCTTGCTGAATACGTTTGGTGACCGGGCCACAGCGGCCTTCGCCCACCTGGATACCGTCCACGCTGCGTACCGGCGTGATTTCAGCCGCCGTACCGGACATGAACACTTCATCCGCCAGATACAGGGATTCGCGGGACAGCACCTGCTCGCGCACTTCGATACCCAGATCTTTCGCCAGCTTGATGATGGCGTCACGGGTGATGCCCGGCAGCGCGGACGAGGTGAACGGCGGCGTGAACAAAATGCCGTCTTTTACTTCAAACAGGTTTTCGCCCGCACCTTCAGAGATGTAGCCATTTACGTCGAGGGCGATCCCTTCCTGATAGCCGTGGCGGCGCGCTTCGCTACCGACCAACAGAGAAGAGAGATAGTTACCGCCTGCTTTCGCGGCGGTCGGGATGGTGTTTGGCGCCACGCGGTTCCAGGAAGAGACCATTGCGTCGATCCCCTGCTCCAGGGCTTCTGCACCCAGGTAAGCACCCCACGGGAACGCGGCAATAATCACATCTGTGGTATAGCCGGCTGGCGGGTTCACGCCCATACCGACATCGCCTACGAAGACCAGCGGACGAATATAGGCGCTGGTCAGGTTGTTCTTGCGAATCACGTCGCGGCAGGCTTCCATCAGCTCATCAACGCTTTGTGAAACCGGGAAACGATAAATTTTGGCTGAGTCATGCAGACGCTGCATGTGTTCGCGATGGCGGAACACCACTGGCCCTTTGTGAGAATCGTAGCAGCGGATGCCTTCAAATACGGAGGTACCGTAGTGCAGCGCGTGGGACATCACGTGGACCTTCGCGTCCTCCCAGCGAACCATCTCACCGTTGAACCAAATGTAATCAGCTTTTTTTGTCGTCATTTTTTCGTCCTGTCACGCTTAAGCGCGGATTTGTTGTGATGTGGTTGTGCTCTGGCAGATGGCAACATGGGCAACGTCTACCAGCTTTGATAACTGACTAAACAGTAAGTCGACCGACCGCGGGCTGGCAACGGTTAATTCGATACTGATATTCCGGGCGTCAGTGGCCGTCTCCATATTCATAGAGCAAATCTGAAAACCACGATGACGCACCACACGCAAAACGCGTTCTAAGGTTTCCGGGTTGAAGCGAGCCTGTACGGCGACCTGATGCTGCATCATGATAATTTCTCCATCATTTGTGAGTTACTGGCACCAGGCGGTACCAACGGCCAGACGTTCTCGAGTTCGTCGATTGAGACATGAAGCAGGTAAGGCCCATCGCTGTTCAGCATGGTGTCGAGCGCCGCTTCAACCTGATCTTTACGGGTGATGTGCTGACCAGGGATGCCGAAGGCGCTGGCCAGGGTGAGGAAATCGGGGTTATCGGTGAGAGTCGTTTCGCTGTACCGCTCCTGGAAGAACAGCTGTTGCCACTGGCGAACCATCCCTAAACGCTGGTTGTCGAGCAACACGATCTTGAGCGGCAACTGCTTGCGCTTAACGGTGCCGAGCTCCTGAACGTTCATCATGAAGGAGCCGTCACCGGAGATACAGATAACGGTATCGTTCGGGCGGGCAACCTGCGCGCCAACGGCTGCCGGCAGACCGAAGCCCATCGTCCCTAACCCGCTGGAGGTGATGAAGTTTTCCGGACGGGTGTAGGTCATGTGCTGCGCGGACCACATCTGGTGCTGGCCTACGTCGGTGGTGACGACGCTGTCAGCCGGTTTACGGTCGGACAACTGCTTCAACAGCAGCGGCGCGTAGATGGCCTCGCCGGGATGGTCGTAACGCCAGGCGTGCTCGGCGCGCATGTCTGCGGTGTGCTGACGCCATGCGCTGATATCCAGCGGCTGCTGCAATGCCGGTAACAGCGCGTTGAGATCGCCCTGCAAGGCGACATGCGCCTGACGCAGCTTGTTCATCTCCGCCGGGTCGATATCCATATGGATGACTTTGGCGTTCGGCGCAAAGGTATTCAGCTTGCCGGTAACGCGGTCGTCAAAACGGGCCCCTACAGCGATGAGCAGATCGCACTCCTGCACCGCCAGGTTTGCCGCTTTGGTGCCGTGCATCCCCAGCATGCCCAGATAGTAGGGGTAATCCGCGTCGACTGCACCGAGACCTTTCAGCGTGCAGGTCGCTGGCATCTGCGTTGTTGCGATAAATTCGCGCAGGGCAGGAACGGCCTGCGCCATGCCTACGCCACCGCCGACGTACAGCATCGGCTGTTTCGCCTGGGCCAGCATCTGACGGGCCTCTTCAACTTCCGCTTCCGGAAACGCATCGTCGCTTTCAACGGTAGAGAAGTGAGGTTCCAGATCGCCGAGAGCCACCTGGATATCTTTCGGGATATCAACCAGAACCGGACCGGGACGACCGGAGTTTGCCACGTCGAACGCTTCTGCCATTACGCGCGGCAGCTCTTCCAGAGACTGGACGAGGAAGCTGTGTTTGGTGCAGGCCAGCGATAAACCGAGGACGTCAACTTCCTGGAAAGCATCGGTACCGATGAACGGCGACGCCACCTGCCCGGTGATGGCGACAACGGGAACGGAATCCAGCAGCGCGTCAGCCAGGCCGGTGATCAGGTTCGTTGCGCCCGGGCCTGAAGTCGCCATACACACGCCGGTTTTACCGGTCGCGCGGGCGTAGCCAATGGCAGCCATCGCTGCGCCCTGCTCGTGTCGGCACAAGAGATGTTCCACGCCGCCGTCATACAGTGCATCGTAAATCGGCATAATTGCGCCACCCGGATAACCGAATACGGTTTCGACTCCCTGCGCGCGCAACGCATGTACTACCCACTGTGCCCCATTCATAGTTAGTTCCCCGTCATAAATCGGGAGAAACAGAATTTTGTGCTAGTCTTCATTCTCTGCTCCTCATTTACATTTTTTAGTCATAAAAAAACCCCCGGACCTTTCGGTGCGGGGGTCTTAGTTCGTTAAGGCTTGATTTCTAAGCCTTTCCTCGTCCAAGTGCAGCCCCGCACGGTGGGATAATAATCACCACCACGCTAATCACGACCAGGCTAATCACTCGTAGAAGGGCTGTCATTTTCAGTTCTTTTTGCATCTTGTTCGAAGGAATACCTAAAGAGTTATCACAGTTTTTAAATCAAACACAAGATTTATTTATGACGGATTTGATTAGGCCGCGAATCATATTTCTTAAAACCGTTGTTTTATATACGGAAATTAGAAAATGAATATTTTTCATTTTTTCACTGCGGTTCTTAGCGTCAAAACGGGGCTTTTTACATTCTGCGAGGAGGCTTCCACGGTTATGCAAGGGTTTCAGTGTGCGCTTAAAATCCCTGAACAGGCGGCGTAAATTCGCAAAATGACGCTAAACAGACAAAGCAGGTGCTGGCATAGTCACGCCAGGAGGTAGTGCAAATGTCACTGTCAGTTGTTTATACGCGTGCGGCTCTCGGGGTAAAGGCACCGCTTATTTCCGTCGAGGTTCATTTGAGCAATGGGCTACCCGGACTCACGCTTGTCGGGTTACCTGAAACGACGGTTAAAGAGGCCAGGGATCGCGTTCGCAGCGCAATAATAAATAGCGGTTATACCTTCCCCGCGAAGAAGATCACCATCAACCTTGCCCCCGCCGATTTGCCTAAAGAGGGGGGACGATACGATTTACCTATCGCAATTGCCCTTCTCGCGGCTTCTGAGCAGCTTAATACGACACGGCTAGGCTCGTATGAGTTCGTTGGCGAACTCGCGCTCACAGGCGCGTTAAGAGGCGTTCCCGGTGCGATATCGGGAGCGCTGGAAGCCATACGAGCAGGGCGGCAAATCATTGTCGCCAATGAAAACGCATCAGAAGTGAGTCTTATCGCCGAGAAGGGGTGTCTCATCGCCGGGCATTTACAGGAAGTTTGTGCCTGGCTGGAAGGGCGACATGAACTGTCCGAGCCGGAGGAGTGTGATGATGTTATAGCGGATGCACCAGAGGATCTCAGCGAGATTATGGGACAGGAGCAAGGGAAACGGGCGCTGGAGATTACGGCTGCAGGTGGACACAATCTTCTGTTAATTGGGCCGCCAGGTACGGGTAAAACCATGCTGGCAAGCAGGTTGAGTGGGTTACTTCCACCGCTCAATAATCATGAAGCGCTGGAAAGCGCCGCCATATATAGCCTTATCAGTTCGACGTCGTTGCAAAAACAGTGGCGCCGTCGTCCTTTTCGTTCCCCGCATCATAGCGCTTCACTGACGGCAATGGTCGGCGGCGGGGCGATTCCGGGGCCGGGAGAGATCTCGCTGGCACACAATGGCATTCTGTTTCTTGATGAACTGCCTGAATTTGAGCGCCGTGTGCTGGATGCACTAAGAGAGCCCATTGAATCCGGTGAGATACATATCTCACGCACGCGAGCCAAAATAAGCTATCCCGCACAGTTTCAGCTGGTCGCGGCGATGAATCCCAGCCCGACGGGTCACTACCAGGGCAACCATAACCGCTGTACACCAGAGCAAACGTTGCGCTATCTGGGTAAGTTATCCGGCCCGTTCCTCGACCGTTTCGATTTATCCCTCGAAATTCCCCTTCCCCCGCCGGGTCTGCTCAGGCAAACGGGCATAACGGGTGAAAGCTCAGCGGAGGTACGCGAACGGGTGATTGCAGCCCAGACACGGCAGTACGCTCGTCAGAACAGGCTGAATGCACGGCTGGATAATGCGGGGATCCGGCAGTTTTGTTCACTTAACGTTGAGGATGCGGGATGGCTGGAGGAGACGTTAACGCGGTTCGGGCTTTCCATACGTGCGTGGCAGCGTTTGCTGAAGGTGGCCAGAACTATTGCTGACGTAGAAGGGTGCACTGACATTGAGAGAAAACATTTGCAGGAGGCGCTGAGCTACCGCGCTATCGATCGTTTGCTGCTGCATTTGCAGAAATTGCTGGCATAAAAAAAGGGGCCGTAGCCCCTTCTCTTCATTTTAGTCATCAGACTCGGTGTAGTCTTCTGCACCTTCCATCTGCGGCTTGCCGCCAGACAACGTATGGAAGCGCTTAGGACGCTTAATGCGCGCCATGTACTTGATCCATACGCGTTCAGCTTCAGACTCCGGCTCACGCTCACCACGGCAAACAGAAACAAACTGTTTTTCGTCTTCGGTTGCAGGTTCACGCTTACCCAGATCCAGCTCGTTAAAGGCATAACCATGGCGCTCAAGCAGTTGAGCTTCTTTGATGGTGAAATCGCCGTGACGAGAGAACCCGCGCGGATAATGTTTATTGTCGAAAAAACGATTAGTCGTCGTAAAGCTTTCCGCCATCCTACACGCTCCTAATTCTTTGGCCGAGCTATTTATGGCGCGGAGTATTAGTTACGCTTGACAGAGTGTAAAACAAAACATTTAAATCATAACGACAAATAATTTTGCGGAGAAAGATGTGGATACGGAATTGCTTAAAACTTTCCTTGAAGTGAGCAGAACACGTCACTTTGGGCGAGCAGCTGAAGCCCTTTACCTGACGCAGTCAGCAGTCAGTTTTCGTATTCGACAGCTGGAAAATCAACTGGGTGTGAATCTTTTTACCCGCCATCGCAACAATATTCGCTTAACGCCTGCCGGTGAGAAACTGCTGCCGTACGCAGAAACGCTCATGAATACCTGGCAGGCGGCACGTAAAGAGGTGGCACATACTTCGAGGCATAATGAGTTCTCGATAGGAGCCAGCGCTTCTCTGTGGGAATGCATGCTAAGTCAGTGGCTTACCCGGCTGTATCATTCACATGGCCACCTGCAATTTGAAGCCAGGATTGCGCAACGGCAGTCGCTGGTTAAGCAACTTCATGAACGCCAGCTTGATCTTCTGATCACAACCGAAGCCCCCAAGATGGACGAATTTAGCAGCCAGATTGTGGGCCAGTTTGGCCTGGCACTTTATGCGTCCGAACCTTCGATGATGAAGGCAGACCTGACCTATTTACGCCTGGAATGGGGACCGGATTTTCAGCAGCACGAGACGGGACTGATTGCACCTGATGATGTTCCGCAGTTAACGACCAGCTCGGCAGAGATCGCCTGTCAGCAGCTGCCCCTGCTGAAAGGTTGTACCTGGTTACCTGTTCGCTGGGCAGACGCTAAAGCAGGGCTGCACACCGTGATGGATTCCACCACGCTTACCAGGCCGCTGTATGCAATTTGGCTGCAAAACAGTGATAAGCAATCACAGATAAAAGATCTGTTAAAAATCAATGTAATGGATTGATGCATCAGCCAGCAGGGATGCTGGCTGAAATTAAGAAGAGAATTATCTGCCGTGTTTCAGGCAAAAAAAATCCTTTGCCGAAGCAAAGGATTCTATATGGCAGGGGCGGAGAGACTCGAACTCGCGACACCCGGTTTTGGAGACCGGTGCTCTACCAACTGAGCTACGCCCCTAAAGTTTTTTGCCATTAAGCCTGCCAACAAGGCAGGCTTAATGTCTTAATAAGTGGCGGAACGGACGGGACTCGAACCCGCGACCCCCTGCGTGACAGGCAGGTATTCTAACCGACTGAACTACCGCTCCACCGAAGACTGCTGTAACCACCGGATTTATGCACCGGCTTACTACTTAATTTGATGCCTGGCAGTTCCCTACTCTCACATGGGGAGACCCCACACTACCATCGGCGCTACGGCGTTTCACTTCTGAGTTCGGCATGGGGTCAGGTGGGACCACCGCGCTAAAGCCGCCAGGCAAATTCTGTTAATCTGTATCAGGCTGAAAATCGTGTCTGTCTCATCCGCCGAAACAGCTTCGGCGTTGTAAGGTTAAGCCTCACGGTTCATTAGTATCGGTTAGCTCAACGCATCGCTGCGCTTACACACCCGACCTATCAACGTCGTAGTCTTCAACGTTCCTTCAGGACTCTCAAGGAGTCAGGGAGAACTCATCTCGGGGCAAGTTTCGTGCTTAGATGCTTTCAGCACTTATCTTTTCCGCATTTAGCTACCGGGCAGTGCCATTGGCATGACAACCCGAACACCAGTGATGCGTCCACTCCGGTCCTCTCGTACTAGGAGCAGCCCCCCTCAATTCTCCAGCGCCCACGGCAGATAGGGACCGAACTGTCTCACGACGTTCTAAACCCAGCTCGCGTACCACTTTAAATGGCGAACAGCCATACCCTTGGGACCTACTTCAGCCCCAGGATGTGATGAGCCGACATCGAGGTGCCAAACACCGCCGTCGATATGAACTCTTGGGCGGTATCAGCCTGTTATCCCCGGAGTACCTTTTATCCGTTGAGCGATGGCCCTTCCATTCAGAACCACCGGATCACTATGACCTGCTTTCGCACCTGCTCGAGCCGTCACTCTCGCAGTCAAGCTAGCTTATGCCATTGCACTAACCTCCTGATGTCCGACCAGGATTAGCTAACCTTCGTGCTCCTCCGTTACTCTTTGGGAGGAGACCGCCCCAGTCAAACTACCCACCAGACACTGTCCGCAACCCGGATTACGGGTCTACGTTAGAACACCAGCCATTAAAGGGTGGTATTTCAAGGTTGGCTCCACGCAGACTGGCGTCCACGCTTCAAAGCCTCCCACCTATCCTACACATCAAGGACCAGTGTTCAGTGTCAAGCTATAGTAAAGGTTCACGGGGTCTTTCCGTCTTGCCGCGGGTACACTGCATCTTCACAGCGAGTTCAATTTCACTGAGTCTCGGGTGGAGACAGCCTGGCCATCATTACGCCATTCGTGCAGGTCGGAACTTACCCGACAAGGAATTTCGCTACCTTAGGACCGTTATAGTTACGGCCGCCGTTTACCGGGGCTTCGATCAAGAGCTTCGCGTTGCCGCTAACCCCATCAATTAACCTTCCGGCACCGGGCAGGCGTCACACCGTATACGTCCACTTTCGTGTTTGCACAGTGCTGTGTTTTTAATAAACAGTTGCAGCCAGCTGGTATCTTCGACTGATTTCAGCTCCACCCGCAGGGGCTTCACCTACATATCAGCGTGCCTTCTCCCGAAGTTACGGCACCATTTTGCCTAGTTCCTTCACCCGAGTTCTCTCAAGCGCCTTGGTATTCTCTACCTGACCACCTGTGTCGGTTTGGGGTACGATTTGATGTTACCTGATGCTTAGAGGCTTTTCCTGGAAGCAGGGCATTTGTTACTTCAGCACCGTAGTGCCTCGTCATCACACCTCAGCGTTAATAAGGTACCGGATTTACCTGGAACCTCCGCCTACATGCTTAAACCGGGACAACCGTCGCCCGGCTAACATAGCCTTCTCCGTCCCCCCTTCGCAGTAACACCAAGTACAGGAATATTAACCTGTTTCCCATCGACTACGCCTTTCGGCCTCGCCTTAGGGGTCGACTCACCCTGCCCCGATTAACGTTGGACAGGAACCCTTGGTCTTCCGGCGAGCGGGCTTTTCACCCGCTTTATCGTTACTTATGTCAGCATTCGCACTTCTGATACCTCCAGCATGCCTCACAGCACACCTTCAACGGCTTACAGAACGCTCCCCTACCCAACAACGCATAAGCGTCGCTGCCGCAGCTTCGGTGCATGGTTTAGCCCCGTTACATCTTCCGCGCAGGCCGACTCGACCAGTGAGCTATTACGCTTTCTTTAAATGATGGCTGCTTCTAAGCCAACATCCTGGCTGTCTGTGCCTTCCCACATCGTTTCCCACTTAACCATGACTTTGGGACCTTAGCTGGCGGTCTGGGTTGTTTCCCTCTTCACGACGGACGTTAGCACCCGCCGTGTGTCTCCCGTGATAACATTCTTCGGTATTCGTAGTTTGCATCGGGTTGGTAAGCCGGGATGGCCCCCTAGCCGAAACAGTGCTCTACCCCCGAAGATGAGTTCACGAGGCGCTACCTAAATAGCTTTCGGGGAGAACCAGCTATCTCCCGGTTTGATTGGCCTTTCACCCCCAGCCACAAGTCATCCGCTAATTTTTCAACATTAGTCGGTTCGGTCCTCCAGTTAGTGTTACCCAACCTTCAACCTGCCTATGGCTAGATCACCGGGTTTCGGGTCTATACCCTGCAACTTAACGCCCAGTTAAGACTCGGTTTCCCTTCGGCTCCCCTATACGGTTAACCTTGCTACAGAATATAAGTCGCTGACCCATTATACAAAAGGTACGCAGTCACACCACGAAGGTGCTCCCACTGCTTGTACGTACACGGTTTCAGGTTCTTTTTCACTCCCCTCGCCGGGGTTCTTTTCGCCTTTCCCTCACGGTACTGGTTCACTATCGGTCAGTCAGGAGTATTTAGCCTTGGAGGATGGTCCCCCCATATTCAGACAGGATACCACGTGTCCCGCCCTACTCTTCGAGTTCACAACCTGTGCATTTTCGTGTACGGGACTGTCACCCTGTACCGTGCGACTTTCCAGACGCTTCCACTAACACACAAGCTGATTCAGACTCTGGGCTGCTCCCCGTTCGCTCGCCGCTACTGGGGGAATCTCGGTTGATTTCTTTTCCTCGGGGTACTTAGATGTTTCAGTTCCCCCGGTTCGCCTCGTTAACCTATGTATTCAGTTAACGATAGTGTGACGAATCACACTGGGTTTCCCCATTCGGACATCGCCGGGTCAAAGGTTCATATCACCTCGCCGGCGCTTTTCGCAGATTAGCACGTCCTTCATCGCCTCTGACTGCCAGGGCATCCACCGTGTACGCTTAGTCGCTTAACCTCACAACCCGAAGATGTTTCACTTCTGATTGCGAAAATTTGAGAGACTCGAACACACCAATTAAGATGTGTCGTTTCAATTTTCAGCTTGATCCAGATTTTTAAAGAGCAAAACTTCGCAGTGCACCTTTTCAGGTTCACTCTGAAGTTTTCTTGTGTTCGCAGTAAAAGATGGTGGAGCTATGCGGGATCGAACCGCAGACCTCCTGCGTGCAAAGCAGGCGCTCTCCCAGCTGAGCTATAGCCCCATCGTTTATCATCTCTGTACCGCTCATCCTTTAAAAGGAGTTTGGTAGGCCTGAGTGGACTTGAACCACCGACCTCACCCTTATCAGGGGTGCGCTCTAACCACCTGAGCTACAAGCCTGCAGAGATTTTTACTGCTGTTTTTCATCAGACAATCTGTGTGAGCACTGCAAAGGCAGGTTCTTTAAGGTAAGGAGGTGATCCAACCGCAGGTTCCCCTACGGTTACCTTGTTACGACTTCACCCCAGTCATGAATCACAAAGTGGTAAGCGCCCTCCCGAAGGTTAAGCTACCTACTTCTTTTGCAACCCACTCCCATGGTGTGACGGGCGGTGTGTACAAGGCCCGGGAACGTATTCACCGTAGCATTCTGATCTACGATTACTAGCGATTCCGACTTCATGGAGTCGAGTTGCAGACTCCAATCCGGACTACGACGCACTTTATGAGGTCCGCTTGCTCTCGCGAGGTCGCTTCTCTTTGTATGCGCCATTGTAGCACGTGTGTAGCCCTACTCGTAAGGGCCATGATGACTTGACGTCATCCCCACCTTCCTCCAGTTTATCACTGGCAGTCTCCTTTGAGTTCCCGGCCGGACCGCTGGCAACAAAGGATAAGGGTTGCGCTCGTTGCGGGACTTAACCCAACATTTCACAACACGAGCTGACGACAGCCATGCAGCACCTGTCTCAGAGTTCCCGAAGGCACCAATCCATCTCTGGAAAGTTCTCTGGATGTCAAGAGTAGGTAAGGTTCTTCGCGTTGCATCGAATTAAACCACATGCTCCACCGCTTGTGCGGGCCCCCGTCAATTCATTTGAGTTTTAACCTTGCGGCCGTACTCCCCAGGCGGTCGACTTAACGCGTTAGCTCCGGAAGCCACGCCTCAAGGGCACAACCTCCAAGTCGACATCGTTTACGGCGTGGACTACCAGGGTATCTAATCCTGTTTGCTCCCCACGCTTTCGCACCTGAGCGTCAGTCTTTGTCCAGGGGGCCGCCTTCGCCACCGGTATTCCTCCAGATCTCTACGCATTTCACCGCTACACCTGGAATTCTACCCCCCTCTACAAGACTCTAGCCTGCCAGTTTCGAATGCAGTTCCCAGGTTGAGCCCGGGGATTTCACATCCGACTTGACAGACCGCCTGCGTGCGCTTTACGCCCAGTAATTCCGATTAACGCTTGCACCCTCCGTATTACCGCGGCTGCTGGCACGGAGTTAGCCGGTGCTTCTTCTGCGGGTAACGTCAATCGACAAGGTTATTAACCTTATCGCCTTCCTCCCCGCTGAAAGTACTTTACAACCCGAAGGCCTTCTTCATACACGCGGCATGGCTGCATCAGGCTTGCGCCCATTGTGCAATATTCCCCACTGCTGCCTCCCGTAGGAGTCTGGACCGTGTCTCAGTTCCAGTGTGGCTGGTCATCCTCTCAGACCAGCTAGGGATCGTCGCCTAGGTGAGCCGTTACCCCACCTACTAGCTAATCCCATCTGGGCACATCTGATGGCAAGAGGCCCGAAGGTCCCCCTCTTTGGTCTTGCGACGTTATGCGGTATTAGCTACCGTTTCCAGTAGTTATCCCCCTCCATCAGGCAGTTTCCCAGACATTACTCACCCGTCCGCCGCTCGCCGGCAAAGTAGCAAGCTACTTTCCGCTGCCGCTCGACTTGCATGTGTTAGGCCTGCCGCCAGCGTTCAATCTGAGCCATGATCAAACTCTTCAATTTAAGTTTGATGCTCGTGAATTAAACTTCGTAATGAATTACGTATGTTCACTCAGAGACTTGGTATTCATTTATTGTCCGAAGACATTAAGAATCCATGTCACTTTGAGTGCCCACACAGATTGTCTGATAAATTGTTAAAGAGCAGTTGCAACGCTGCGTTAAGCTCACCGTTGCGAGGTCCCGTATATTACGTTTTCCTCATTCAGAGTCAAGCGATTATTTTTGCTTTTCTCTGCCGGCGTTCACCTCTGAACCCCGCTAACCCGGCGGCCTGTAAGCCGTTGTTCCGTGTCAGTGGAGGCGCATTATAGGGAGTTCTCAGACGTTGACAACCCCTCTTTTAAAAAAAACTTTCAACCGTCTCTTTTTTGCTCAAAACCGTGCTACAGCGCCAGTTTTTCGAGCATTTCAAAGCCATAACGGCGTAAAACGGGTAAAAGTTGCTCAGTCTCTTTCGTGATGGCCATACAAAACGCGATATTCGCATCGGTAGATTTCGCATCCGGCGCTTCATGCTCCAGCAGCCAGGCCGTACGACGGGCGATAGCCGCACCGGAATCCACCAGGCGCGTCCCCTCCGGCAATACCTCTAATAACTCTTCCTGTAATAGCGGGAAGTGGGTACAGCCCAGCACAACGGTATCCGGAGGCTCTGGCATCCGCAGCCACGGACGAAGAATACGACGCAGCTCGTCGAGTGATACCGCCTTTCCATGCAGCTTCGCTTCAGCCATCTCCACCAGCTCAGCCGAACCCAGCATCGCAATCTGGCATTCGTTGGCAAAACGGTCGATCAGCTCGCGGGTATAAGGACGCTTTACCGTGCCTCGCGTTGCCAGCAAACCCACAATGCCGTTCGCCGTCAGGCGCGCGGCAGGCTTTATCGCAGGAACGACACCCACAACCGGGAACTGGAATTTTTCACGCAGGGCGGGAAGAGAAACGGTGCTCGCCGTATTACAGGCGATGACGGCCAGCGCAAGGGGATAGCGCTTTTGTACCGCGGTGACGATTTCAACCACACGCTCAACAATAAAATCTTCGCTCTTTTCCCCATACGGGAAAGCGACGTTATCGAAGGCGTAGATGTAATGGAGATCCGGCAGGAGATGCCGAATCTCATCATAGACCGAAAGCCCACCGACGCCGGAATCAAACACCAGCAAGGTGGGACGCGGATTAGAAGGTGTAGCTGCCAGACAAGGTGTATTCCCGTCCTGCAGTTTGGTAGCCATAAACTGTCTCGTAATCTTTATCGAACAGGTTGGCTATTTTACCACGAACTGTGAGATGTGAGGTGACAGGATACGAAACTGCGACATCCCACAGGCTGACACCGCCCATTTTTACTTTCTCAGACGGATAAGCACCAAAGTCAGTGTCGTAACGCGTACCGAGATAGTGATAAGTCAGGCTCCAGTCGAAATCATAGATCTGCGTGTCGAGCTGATATTTCACCTGCTGTTTAGCACGACGGTCCAGAAGTTCGTTGGTTGCGGCATTGCGGGCATCCACATAATCGTAGCCAACAGTATGCGTCAACGGACCCGTATCAAACGATGCTGTCGCTTCCACACCTTTAATGCGCGCTTTACCGACGTTGTAATATTGCTGAAGGTTATTATCGAAGTCGATGAGATTATCGACGTCATTACGGTAGCCGGAAACGCGCCAGCTCACGCCGGCCGTCAGGCCTTCAAACGCACCTTCCCACTGCTTGCTCTCTTCGGGATCAAGATGGTCATTGCCATAGAAACCATAGAGTTGACCCAGATTCGGTGCTTTATAGGCCGTACCATAAGAAGCAACGAAGCGGTAACCCTCCACGAACTCCCAGGCCGCACTACTTTGCCAGGTGCCATGGCGACCGAACTGAGAGTTGTCATCGCTGCGAACCGCTCCTTCCAGAGTGAAGTCACCAAACTGCTGCAACCCGGTCAGGTAAACGCCGGTGTTACGCAGGTCGTAGCCGTTGGTCACGTAGTTTGTACCCGGCTCGGTGCTCTGCTTCTGCCAGTCAACGCCCGCGCCAATGTTTCCATGGCCAACATCAACGGAGTTCAGCCACTGGACGTTGTACTGCTTGATTTCATCCAGTGTGGCTGTCGAATCGTAGCGGCCCAAATTTGGGTCGTAGTTATAGTCCTTGCTGTGACTATAGCTGGTGAGCAGCTGTGAATGGAAGATGTCATCGTTGAAGCGCAATCCTGCATCCCAGGTCTGACTATAGAGCTGGCGGGTATCGACCAGTACGTCAGGGGTAAATGAACTGTAGTAACCGTCGTAGGCAGTACGGTTGCTATAGCCAAAGCCGCGAACAAATCCGCTCCACTGCTCCGAGAATGCGTGATCCACTGCACCATAGAGCGTTTTATTCATAAAGCCGTCGCGATCGGTCTGGGCAAGGCCACCATTGTTGCCGTCCGCAACCACATCAAACCCTTTGGTATAGGTGTAATCACCCGCAAGCGTGACGCGCGTGCTGTCGCCCAATGTTTGCTGAGTACTGCCGCCATAATTCTGGTAACCATGCGACCCTACACCTGCATTCAGCGTGGTACCGTCCTTCGCGCGAGTGGTAATAATGTTTACGACTCCGCCGATCGCGTCCGAGCCGTATACTGCCGAACGCGGTCCACGAACATATTCGATACGCTGCACCAGGGAGATCGGGAACTGGCTGAGATCGGACGACCCCGTAACGCCCGCCTGGTTAAGGCGGATCCCATCAACAAGGATCAGGACATGGCTGGAGTTGGTGCCACGTATAAAGAGAGAAGAGAGTTGCCCCATCCCGCCATTTTGCGCCGTATCCACGCCGGGCAGGCGACGCATAACATCAAGGACTGAGGTTGATTGCCAACGGTCAATATCGGCACGCGTAACAACGGAGGTTGCAGCCAGAATAGTTTTTTCAGGTTGTTCAAAACGATTTGCCGTCACCACCAACGAGTCGGCGCTATCCTGCGCCCAGCCCGAAAATGCCGTGACGGACAACGCCGTCAACAGCGATACTTTTTTAATCATTGTTAAAGCATCCACAATATAAGAAGGATGCCGCAGGCCTCATCGATAGCACGCGATGATGAAACCAAATGCGACGTGATCCCGGCAGGTCTTCGGGCTAGGTGGCTATATAAGGATGAAGACTTCCCATTTTCACAGTGTCTACAACACTCATCCCGCCAGACTTTACCGCTGCGCGTCAGCTCCAGATTTACACTGGATTCCCTTTTCACTCTCAGGAGACCGGAAACAGAATGCTACAATTAGACACGTATGGATGTCCAGACAGCTATTGCCCATTAAATCTGGACATCCCCTGAACAATGCCTACAATCACCGCGTAATTCTTTATCATTCAGGACGCATCATGACCCCAGAACACCTCCCGACAGAACAGTACGACGCGCAGCTGGCAGAGAAAGTCGTCCGCCTGCAAAGTATGATGACGCCTTTCAACGCGCCCGTTCCCGAGGTGTTCCGCTCTCCCGTCAGCCACTACCGCATGCGCGCCGAGTTCCGCATCTGGCACGACGGCGACGACCTGTACCACATCATTTTCGATCAGCAGACGAAATCCCGTATTCGCGTGGACAGCTTTCCGGCGGCGAGCGAGCTCATTAACCAATTGATGACGCTGATAATGGACGGCGTGCGCAACAATCCGGTACTGCGTAACAAGCTGTTCCAGATTGACTACCTGACCACGCAAAGCAATCAGGCGATTGTCTCCCTGCTGTACCACAAAGCGCTCAATGACGAGTGGCGCGAGCAGGCAGAAGCGCTGCGCGATGCGCTGCGCGCGCAGAACATCAACGTTCACCTGATTGGCCGCGCGACAAAAACCAAAATCATGCTGGATCAGGACTACATCGACGAGCGCCTGCCGGTGGCAGGTAAAGAGATGGTGTATCGTCAGGTCGAGAACAGCTTTACCCAGCCAAACGCTGCGATGAACGTGCAGATGCTGGAGTGGGCGCTGAAGGCGACGGAAGGGTCAACGGGCGATCTGCTTGAGCTCTACTGCGGTAACGGCAACTTCTCCCTGGCGCTGGCGCGTAACTTCGATCGCGTTCTGGCAACGGAAATCGCCAAGCCGTCGGTGGCTGCCGCGCAGTACAACATCGCTGCTAACCATATCGACAACGTGCAGATCGTTCGTATGGCCGCAGAAGAGTTCACGCAGGCCATGAACGGCGTACGCCAGTTTAACCGCCTGGAAGGGATCGATCTCAAGAGCTACCAGTGTGAGACAATTTTTGTCGACCCGCCGCGCAGTGGCCTGGACAGCGAAACCGAGAAGATGGTGCAGGCGTACCCGCGTATTTTGTACATCTCCTGTAACCCGGAGACGCTGTGCAAGAACCTCGAAACATTAGGCCAGACGCACAAGGTTGAACGTCTGGCGCTGTTCGATCAGTTCCCGTATACGCACCATATGGAGTGCGGCGTTTTACTTACCGCACGGTGATCTGTAGGCCGGATAAGCGTAGCGCCATCCGGCGTTTTTGGCAGGTGGCGCTTCGCTTACCTGCTCTACAAATAAATTCATTACTCCGGTAACTGGCTCTTGCGGCTACGCATGCGCGAGCCAATCCAGAACACCAGCGCCACAGACAGTACCGCAGGGAAGAAGTTAGAGCCGATATCCGGATACTCCGCGCGAACCACCGTGCTATACAGCAATACGCCCAGAATAAAGCAGGCAGCGGCCAGCCCCGGTAACCCCACCGGCATGGTGCGGTTCAGGTAACGTTGATGCAGGCAGTAAACCGTCAGCACCAGCGCAATAAGCGGGAAAATCGAAAATGGAACAATTGAGCTAAAAATAGCGGCAAACGTACCATTAATGGATAAGCCAGCGATCAATGCCAGCAACAGCGTCCCTTTATCCTGACCTGACTGTTTCATTACTCACCTTCACTCTTCGGTTTGATGTGCCAGTTTCTCTTGTTCACGGCGATACCAGTAGTACGCGCCTTTGGAGATCATCCTGAGCTGCAATACCAGTCGCTCTTCGAGCTGTTTGCGTTGTTCAATGCTGACATCCAGCGCTTCGGCACCCGCGCTGAAAACAATCGTCACCATCGCCTCGGCCTGTGCTTCAGTAAACGCACGCGGCATATGGTTTTCGAGTTCAAGATAGTCGGCAAGTTCCGCGATGAAGTGCTGAATTTCACGCGCGACGGCGGCACGAAACGCCGCCGATGTGCCCGAACGCTCGCGCAGAAGCAGACGAAACGCGTTGGGGTTATTGCCGATAAATTCCATAAAGGTCGATACGGAGGTGCGGATCACGCTACCCCCTTTGGCGATACGCTGACGCGCCTGCCGCATCAGCTGGCGCAGCATCAGACCGCTCTCGTCGACCATAGTCAGGCCCAGTTCATCCACATCACGGAAATGACGATAGAAGGACGTTGGCGCAATCCCGGCCTCGCGTGCGACTTCGCGCAGGCTCAAACTGGCAAAACTCCGCTCAGCACTCAGTTGACTGAATGCGGCTTCCACCAGCGAACGCCGGGTTTTCTCTTTTTGTTGTGCTCTTACGCCCATCACGATAGTTGAATCCTTCCAAAGGCCTGATGGCACTATACCAGAGAATAAAATTAATCTGTTTGCCTGGCTTTGTGAATGATTGTTTACGTGCGGTTTGTGCTCCACTGCCCGAAAAAAGCACAACGATAATTGGGTTACTCTGGCAATGATGTTATGATTCTGTTGCTTTTATGTATAAGAACAGGTAAGCCTTACCATGCCACATTCCTACGATTACGACGCAATAGTTATTGGTTCCGGCCCCGGCGGCGAAGGTGCTGCTATGGGTCTGGTGAAACAGGGAGCCAGAGTAGCGGTCATCGAGCGCTACCATAATGTCGGCGGCGGTTGCACCCACTGGGGCACCATCCCTTCGAAAGCCCTCCGCCACGCCGTTAGCCGCATTATCGAATTTAACCAGAACCCTCTTTACAGCGACCACTCCCGACTTCTTCGTTCATCCTTTGCTGACATCCTGAATCACGCGGATACCGTTATTAACCAGCAGACACGCATGCGTCAGGGATTTTATGAGCGTAATCACTGTGAAATTTTGCAGGGCAACGCGCATTTTGTGGATGAACACACCCTGGCACTCGAATGCCACGACGGTTCGGTTGAAACCATCACGGCTGAAAAATTTGTGATCGCCTGCGGCTCACGCCCTTACCATCCGGCCGACGTGGACTTCTCGCACCCGCGCGTTTACGACAGCGACTCGATTCTGAGCCTGCACCATGAGCCTCGCCACGTCATTATCTATGGCGCAGGGGTCATTGGTTGCGAATATGCGTCGATCTTCCGCGGAATGGACGTCAAAGTTGACCTGATCAACACCCGTGACCGCCTGCTGGCGTTCCTCGATCAGGAGATGTCGGACTCTCTCTCCTACCACTTCTGGAACAGCGGCGTGGTGATTCGCCACAACGAAGAGTACGAGAAGATCGAAGGCTGTGACGACGGGGTGATCATGCACCTGAAGTCCGGTAAGAAGCTGAAAGCAGACTGCCTGCTGTACGCCAACGGTCGTACCGGCAACACCGATTCACTGCAGCTGGAAAATATCGGGCTTGAAACCGACAGCCGCGGTCAGCTGAAGGTCAACAGCATGTATCAGACCGCCCTGCCGCACGTTTACGCGGTCGGCGACGTGATTGGCTACCCAAGCCTGGCCTCAGCCGCTTACGACCAGGGACGCATCGCCGCACAGGCGCTGGTAAAAGGCGAAGCGACGGCGCACCTGATCGAAGATATTCCGACGGGGATCTATACCATCCCGGAAATCAGTTCAGTCGGGAAAACCGAGCAGCAGCTGACGTCAATGAAGGTGCCTTACGAGGTGGGACGTGCCCAGTTTAAACATCTGGCGCGGGCGCAAATCGTGGGGATGAGCGTGGGAACGCTGAAGCTCCTGTTCCACCGCGAGACCAAAGAGATCCTCGGCATTCACTGCTTTGGTGAACGCGCGGCGGAAATCATTCATATCGGCCAGGCGATAATGGAGCAGAAAGGCGGTGGTAACACCATTGAGTACTTCGTTAACACCACCTTTAACTACCCGACCATGGCGGAAGCCTATCGGGTAGCCGCGCTGAACGGCTTAAACCGCCTGTTTTAACGCGCTGTCAAAATGGCCATCCATCGAACCACGGATGGCCTCTGCCAGCTGCTCATAGCGGCTGCGCAGCGGTGAACCCGGACGATACACCAGGCCGATAGTGCGACGCGGCTCCGGCTTAATGCACGGCAGATAAACCACGCCATCACGTTTACGCTCGCGCGGCACGGCCAGCGCAGGCAGCAGCGTAATACCGCTTCCCGCCGCGACCATATTACGCAGCGTTTCCAGGCTGGTTGCGCGGAAATGGGTATCCTCATCCGCACCCGCTTCGAAGCAGAAGCCCATCGCCTGATCGCGCAGGCAGTGGCCATCTTCCAGCATCAGCAGCTTTTCACCGGCCAGATCGGCCATCGGTACGCGATCGCGGTTCGCCCACGGGTGATCTTCATAGATCGCCAGCATCATCGGCTCATCGAACAGCGGCACTTCAATAAAGGCTTCACTCTCTTTCACCAGCGCCAGAATGGCGCAGTCGAGCTTGCCGCTGTCTAACTGCGCCAGCAGCTGATGGGTTTGCGCTTCATGCAGGTACATTTCGAGTTTCGGGAACGTCTGGTGCAGCATCGGAATGATGTGCGGCAACAGGTACGGGCCAACGGTTGGGATCAGGCCGATATGCAGCGGGCCGGACATCGCCTCCCCCTGCTGGCTTGCCATTTCCTTGAGCACTTTGACCTCGCGCAGCACGGTGCGCGCCTGATCCACCAGCAGAAGACCTGCCTGTGTGAACAGAACCTTACGACTGGTGCGCTCCAGCAGCATCACGCCCAGCTCGTCTTCCAGCTTGCGGATCTGACCGCTCAGCGTGGGCTGGCTGACGTGGCAGGAATCTGCCGCGCGGCGAAAGTGACGATGCTCGGCTAACGCTACCAGGTATTCAAGATCACGAATATTCATTATTCATCCTCCGTCGCCACGATAGTTCATGGCGATAGATAGCATAGCAACGAACGATTATCCCTATCAAGCATTCTGTTGAATAATACACCACATAGACGAGGCGGCACGTGTTTGACCCTTGACGTCCCCGCACCGTCAGCGAGTTTCTCTCAAAACTCGAACAACTAAAGCCAACGTGAACTTTTGCGGACCCCGTGGTCCGCTTTTTTTTGCGTAAAAGAGCCCGGGGATAAAAGCAAAATGGCAACCGAAGTTGCCATTTTTAGTGTTTGCTCCCTCTCCCCGTGGGAGAGGGCCGGGGTGAGGGCACCAGCCCGCACTGTTCAAACCAAATCAAACCAACCGGTTTTTCGCATCCGCTATCGCCTGCGCCACCTGCTTCGGCGACACGCCGCCTTTCGCGGCACGTTTATCCAGACAAGACTGCAGCGCAAGGATCGGATACACATCATCCCCGATAACCGCGCTGAACTTCTGCAGGTCTGCCAGCGCCAGATCTTCCAGTGGTTTACCCTGACGAATGGCTTCCACCACCGCTTCACCCACAATGTGGTGCGCTTCACGGAAAGGTACGCCTTTCGCCACCAGATAATCCGCCAGTTCGGTAGAGTTCGCATAGCCCTGCTGCGCCGCTTCCTGGCAGCGCGGACGTTTCACCTGAATGCCGTCCAGCACCAGGGCGCCCATATGCAGACAGTCCAGCCAGGTGTCGAGCGCGTCGAACAGCCCTTCTTTGTCTTCCTGCATGTCTTTGTTATACGCCAGCGGCAGCCCTTTCAGGGTCATCATCATGCCGGTCAGCGCGCCCTGCACGCGGCCACACTTGCCGCGGATCAGCTCCAGCGCGTCCGGGTTTTTCTTCTGCGGCATCAGGGAGGAGCCTGAGGTCACGCGGTCGGACAGCTCGACGAAGCCCGCTTCGCCAGAGTTAAAGAAGATCAGGTCTTCGGCAAAGCGCGACAGATGCACCATTCCGATAGACGCATTGGAGAGCAGCTCCAGCACGTGGTCGCGGTCGGACACGCTGTCCAGGCTGTTACGGGTGGCGGAGGCAAAGCCCAGCCAGCCTGCCAGCTGTTCACGGTCGATTTCATACGCCGTACCGGCCAGCGCGCCGCTGCCCAGCGGGCTGACGTCCAGACGCTTCAGGGTATCCTGCAGACGGCTTTCGTCACGCGCCAGCATCTCGACGTAGGCCAGACACCAGTGAGCGAAGGTCACCGGCTGCGCGCGCTGCAGGTGGGTATAACCCGGCATCACCGCGTCCTGGTTGTTCTGCGCGGCCTCCACCAGCGCACTCTGCAGCTGACGGCTAGCCGCCAGCAGTTCGCCAACGGTATCTTTGCACCACAGCTTCAGATCGGTGGCGACCTGGTCGTTACGACTGCGGCCGGTATGCAGCTTTTTACCCAGCTGGCCGACTTTGTCGATAAGTTTGCCTTCCACCCAGCTGTGAATATCTTCAGCATCGCTTTCGAGGATCTGCTGCGGGTTAAGACGCACCTCTTCCAGCAGATTGTTCAGCGCTTCTTCCAGCTGTAATTGTTCGTCGGCGGTCAGTACGCCCACCGTCACCAGCGCCCTGGACCAGGCCACAGAGCCGACAATATCCTGTTCGGCCAGGCGGTAGTCGAAGCGCAAAGAGTCGTTGAACTGTTTGAACCGCTGATCCGCTGCCTGTGTAAAACGCCCACCCCAAAGTGCCATAACATGCTTCCTTTATTCGTTAGTTCTGCCGGGTGGCGCTTCGCTTACCCGGCCTACGGTCTTGTAGGCCCAGCAAGCAGAGCACCGCCGGGCATTAAATCGATTACGCCAGAATACGCGTGCCAATCGGCGTGCCGTTAAACAGCGCCGGCAGTTGTTCCGCGTGACGCCAGGAGGCGATATCCACCGGACGGCCCAGCGTGCGTGCGGCATCCAGCGCGGCGTTCACTTTGACGATCATGCCGTCGGTAATAATGCCCTGGGCAATCAGCTGCTCGGCTTTCTCAGCCGTCATTTCCGCAATGCGCTGGCCTTTGCCGTCCAGAATGCCGCTCACGTCGGAGAGCAGGATCAGATCCGCGCCCAGCGTTGCCGCCAGTGCCGTCGCCGCCTGGTCAGCGTTGACGTTCATCAGCTCGCCCTCTTCGGTCACGCCGATAGAGCTCACCACAGGCAGGAACCCCCCTTCCAGCAGCGTGTTAATCAGCTTAGGTGAACCCGGCTGCGCCAGTCCAACGTGGCCGAGCTCTTCGTCGAGCTGGGTCACTTTTACGCTATCGCCATCGCCCAGATAGAGGCCGACGGATGCGATGTGGTGTTTCTTCGCCCACGCCAGCAGCGTTTTGTTCGCCGTACCCGCCAGCGCACCGGTAATGATGTCAATCTGGTCAGCAGGCGTGACGCGCAGGCCGTTCTTCTTTTTCACCGGCAGGTTGAGCCCTTTCATCAGCTCATCCACCACGCAGCCGCCGCCGTGCACAATCACCAGCGGACGCTGGTGTGATTCGCGATAGTTCACCAGCGCGGTAAACAGACGCTCCAGCGCTTCTTCGCTGTCCAGCAGTACACCACCGAGTTTGATAATTAATGGGTTCATCATCACACCTTAAATAAGAGCCTGCGTTTCCGGGAAACCGAAACGAATATTTGCACACTGCATTGCCTGTGCGGCAGCGCCTTTGAGTAAGTTATCTTCCGCGGCGACCACAATCAGATGCTCGCCCTGCACGGCAAAGCCGATGTCGCAGAACGGCAGGCCGACCACGTTTTTCAGCGCCGGCACGCCTTTATCGTACAGGCGCACCAGCGGTTTATCCGCATACGCCTGCGTGAAGGCCTCGTTCACCTGCTCTTTGGTCACGCCCGGCTTCAGGCGGCAGGTAATGGTTTCGAGGATCCCGCGCGGGAAGCTGCCCAGATGCGGCGTGAAAATGACGTCCGCGCCCAGATGCGTCGTGATTTCAGGGTGATGACGGTGATTAAACACGCCATACGGCTGAAGGCTCACTTCGCAGAAGCTGTTGGAAATAGCGGCCTTGCGTCCTGCACCGCTCACGCCGCTGGTGGCGTTGATCACCGGCCACTGGCTCAGATCCAGCAGGCCTGCGTCGATCAGCGGCTTCAGGGAAAGCTGCGCCGCCGTCGGGTAGCAGCCCGGAACAGCAATCAGGTCCGCTTCTTTCAGTTTATCTGCGCTCCACTCCGCCAGGCCGTACACCGCTTTTTCCAGCAGATCCGGATGCTGATGGGTGAAACCGTAATATTTTTCGTAAAACGCACCGTCGTTCACGCGGAACGCGCCGGAAAGGTCAAAGACCACGCAGCCAGCCGCCAGGAACTGCGGCGCCAGGTCGTGGCTGACCTCGTGCGCGGTGGCTAAAAACACCACGTCGACGCCGTCGGTAAACTCGCTGATGTCAGACATGGGCTGCAGCGGCAGATCGACAAGACCCTTAAGCTGCGGATGCAAATCGGAAATTAACTTTCCTGCATCATTGCTTTGCGCTGACACGGTCAAAGCGGTTATGGTCATATGTGGATGGCGATTCACGTAGCTTACAAGCTCTGCGCCCGCATAACCGCTAGCGCCTACAATCAGCGTATTCAACATCGGGTTCCTTTATGCTCAACGTTAATGTATTTTTATTCACATTTATTGCATGAATATTGATACTATCACGACCTAAGGTGTGTCAACAATGAAAATGAACTTACCGCCATTTATCGAGATCTACCGCGCCCTGATTGCCACTCCGTCCATCAGCGCAACGGAAGAAGCGCTGGATCAGAGCAATGAGTCTTTAATCAATCTGCTGGCGGGTTGGTTTAGCGATCTTGGGTTTAACGTTGAGGTTCAGCCCGTTCCCGGAACACGCCACAAATTTAACCTGCTCGCCAGCACCGGAACCGGTGCGGGCGGCCTGCTGCTGGCCGGTCATACCGACACCGTGCCGTTTGACGATGGCCGCTGGACGCGCGATCCGTTCACCTTGACCGAGCACGACAACAAGCTCTATGGCCTGGGCACCGCCGACATGAAAGGCTTCTTCGCCTTTATCCTCGACGCGCTGCGTGACGTGGACGTGACGAAGCTGAAAAAACCGCTCTACATTCTGGCGACCGCCGACGAAGAAACCAGCATGGCGGGCGCGCGCTACTTCTCTGAAAACACGTCGATTCGCCCGGATTGCGCGATCATCGGCGAGCCGACGTCTCTGCAGCCGATTCGCGCGCACAAAGGCCATATCTCTACGGCCGTGCGCGTGCTGGGTCAGTCCGGCCACTCCAGCGACCCGGCGCGCGGCGTGAACGCCATCGAGCTGATGCATGACGCCATCGGCCGCATCATGACCCTGCGCGACGATCTGAAAGAGCGCTATCACTATGAGGCGTTCACCGTGCCGTATCCGACGCTGAACCTCGGCAGCCTGCACGGCGGCGATGCCTCCAACCGTATCTGCGCCTGCTGCGAACTGCATATGGACATCCGCCCGCTGCCGGGCATGACGCTGAGCGATCTCGACGGCCTGCTGAATGAAGCGCTGGCTCCGGTGAGCGAGCGCTGGCCGGGCCGCCTGACGGTCGCCGAACTGCATCCGCCGATCCCGGGTTACGAATGCCCGCCGGATCATCAGCTGGTTGAAGTGGTGGAAAAGCTGCTCGGTGAGAAAACCGACGTGGTGAACTACTGCACCGAAGCGCCGTTTATTCAGACGCTTTGCCCTACGCTGGTCCTGGGCCCCGGCTCCATCAACCAGGCCCACCAGCCGGATGAATATCTGGAAACCCGCTTCATCAAGCCAACCCGCGAACTGATTACCCAGGTTGTGCATCACTTCTGCTGGCATTAAAACCGCACCGAAGAGTCCCCTCTCCCAGTGGGAGAGGGTTAGGGTGAGGGCAACAAATCGCATGATCTCCGTCACATTCCCATAAGCATCTCTTATCTGACGCAATGCGAATTAAATTTCGTAAATTGCCCGCATTTATTCGTTTGCTGAACCGTTTTCGCAGCAATTGACGACGGGGGTTTTACGTGGCTTTATAAAGGGAGATGACAAAATAATGTCCAGATGATTTTCGCCTGGGCATAAACAAAAATGATGGGGTGACTGGGTTTTTATGAACGAACAATATTCCGCGTTGCGTAGTAATGTCAGTATGCTCGGCAAAGTGCTTGGAGATACCATCAAAGACGCGTTGGGGGAGAACATCCTCGACCGCGTTGAAACCATCCGCAAGCTGTCTAAATCTTCCCGTGCCGGTAACGAGGCCAGTCGTCAGGAGCTGCTCACCACCTTGCAGAACCTCTCTAACGATGAGCTGCTGCCCGTTGCACGCGCATTCAGCCAGTTCCTGAACCTGGCTAACACCGCTGAGCAATACCACAGCATTTCGCCAAACGGCGAAGCGGCAAGCAACCCGGAAGTCATTGCCCGCACCCTGCGTAAACTGAAAGACCAGCCAGACCTCAACGAAGCCACCATCAAAAAAGCGGTGGAATCGCTTTCGCTGGAGCTGGTGCTGACCGCACACCCCACTGAAATTACCCGTCGCACCCTGATCCACAAAATGGTGGAAGTGAACAACTGTCTGAAGCAGTTGGATAACAAAGACATTGCCGACTACGAACGTAACCAGCTGATGCGCCGTCTGCGCCAGCTGATTGCCCAGTCCTGGCACACCGATGAAATTCGTAAGCATCGTCCAAGCCCGGTCGACGAAGCCAAATGGGGCTTTGCGGTGGTGGAAAACAGCCTGTGGGAAGGGGTGCCTAACTACCTGCGCGAGCTGAACGAACAGCTGGAAGAGAACCTCGGCTACCGCCTGCCGGTCGACTTTGTTCCGGTGCGCTTCACCTCCTGGATGGGCGGCGACCGCGACGGTAACCCGAACGTGACCGCGGAAATCACCCGTCACGTCCTGCTGCTGAGCCGCTGGAAAGCGACCGACCTGTTCCTGAAAGACATTCAGGTGCTGATCTCCGAGCTGTCGATGGTTGAAGCGACACCGGAACTGCGCGCGCTGGCCGGAGAAGAAGGCGCCAGCGAGCCGTACCGTTTCCTGATGAAGAAACTGCGTGGTCAGCTGATGGCCACTCAGGCCTGGCTGGAAGCGCGTCTGAAAGGTCAGCGCCTGCCAAAACCAGAGGGTCTGCTCAGCCAGAACGAACAGCTCTGGGAGCCGCTGTATGCCTGTTATAAATCACTGCAGGCCTGCGGGATGGGCATCATCGCTAACGGCGAACTGCTCGACACCCTGCGCCGCGTGAAGTGTTTCGGCGTGCCGCTGGTGCGTATCGACGTGCGTCAGGAAAGTACCCGTCATACCGAAGCGCTGGGCGAACTGACCCGCTATCTCGGCATCGGCGACTATGAAAGCTGGTCCGAAGCCGACAAACAGGCCTTCCTGATCCGCGAGCTGAACTCGAAGCGCCCTCTGCTGCCGCGCAACTGGGAGCCAAGCAACGAAACCCGCGAGGTGCTCAACACCTGTAAAGCGATCGTGGACGCACCGAAAGGATCGGTGGCCGCCTATGTGATCTCCATGGCGAAGACCCCGTCAGACGTGCTGGGCGTTCACCTTCTGCTGAAAGAAGCAGGAATCGACTACGCTCTGCCGGTCGCCCCGCTGTTTGAGACCCTCGACGACCTGAACAACGCCAACGACGTCATGACCCAGCTGCTGAATATCGACTGGTACCGCGGCTTTATTCAGGGCAAACAGATGGTGATGATTGGCTATTCTGACTCCGCGAAAGATGCGGGCGTGATGGCGGCATCCTGGGCGCAGTATCAGGCGCAGGACGCACTGATCAAAACCTGCGAGAAAGCCGGTATTGAGCTGACCCTGTTCCACGGACGCGGTGGCTCGATTGGCCGTGGCGGCGCGCCTGCACACGCAGCGCTGCTTTCACAGCCGCCGGGAAGCCTGAAAGGCGGCCTGCGCGTCACCGAGCAGGGCGAGATGATCCGCTTCAAGTACGGTCTGCCGGAAGTGACCATCAGCAGCCTGTCGCTCTACACCAGCGCTATCCTGGAAGCAAACCTGCTGCCACCGCCGGAGCCGAAAGCATCCTGGTGCCATATCATGGACGAGCTGTCTGATATCTCCTGCGATCTGTACCGCGGCTACGTGCGTGAAAACAAAGATTTCGTTCCTTACTTCCGCTCGGCAACGCCTGAGCAGGAGCTGGGTAAACTGCCGCTGGGCTCACGTCCTGCGAAGCGTCGCCCGACCGGTGGCGTAGAGTCTCTGCGCGCGATCCCGTGGATCTTCGCCTGGACGCAGAACCGTTTGATGCTGCCCGCCTGGCTGGGTGCCGGTGCCGCGCTGCAAAAAGTGGTGGAAGACGGTAAACAGAACGAACTGGAAACCATGTGCCGCGACTGGCCGTTCTTCTCTACCCGTCTGGGCATGCTGGAGATGGTCTTCTCGAAAGCTGACCTGTGGCTGGCGGAATACTACGACCAGCGTCTGGTGAAACCAGAGCTGTGGGCGCTGGGTAAAGAGCTGCGCGAACTGCTGGAAGGCGACATCAAAGTGGTACTGGACATCGCCAACGACTCACATCTGATGGCGGACCTGCCGTGGATTGCCGAGTCTATTCAGCTGCGTAACATCTACACCGACCCGCTGAACGTCCTGCAGGCAGAGCTGCTGCACCGTTCGCGTCTGGCGGAAGAAGAAGGTAAAGAGCCGGATCCGCGCGTTGAACAGGCGCTGATGGTGACGATTGCGGGCGTTGCTGCGGGAATGCGTAACACCGGCTAATACTCTATGCCCGGCGGCGCCGCGCTTGCCCGGACCTGTGACTGGTAGGCCGGGTAAGCGTTAGCGCCACCCGGCACATTTCGGTAGTCTTCTCATGCATTCCGATATCACCCGAATTTTGGCAGACCTGGTAAACCGCACGCTACCGCTGGGTCAGATTCATTTCTCAGCGCTGTCTGAACAGCATTCCCGAACATCTCCCTGCCTCGTCATTACCCTTGATGCCCCCTGTGAGGCGATATTTTCATCCTTTGGACACTTAACGCATCCATCGTCTAATGCCCTGAGCATACATTTCGGTAAGCAGCTGCTGACTATCGAGTTACAGCATGACAATACGCTTGTGCAGCAGCTCCAGGTTGCCCGCCGCGGTCCGCGAACGGGTGCTTTTCTTCTGCAGACGCTAGCCGAATTACAGATGCAGCCGGATGAGCAAGAGACCGCGATACTGGTGGTATTAAGCTTGCTCAGCCACTGCCGGGATCTGCTTGGCAGCGACATCCACACCGCCAGCCGCAGCCGCGCCCTGTTTGAGGCCATTCGCCGCTTCATCGAAGAACATCACGCTTCGGCGTTAACCCGTGAATCCGTCGCGCAGGCGTTCTACGTCTCGCCGAACTACCTTTCCCACCTCTTTCAGAAGATTGGCAACGTGGGGTTCAACGAATACCTGACGCAAACGCGACTCGAACACGCGCGCCAGCTGCTCAAAGGCTACGATCTTAAAATCAAAGATATCGCCGCACGCTGTGGGTTTACAGACAGCAATTACTTCTGCCGTCTCTTTCGCAAGCACACCGAACGCTCTCCTTCCGAATATCGTCGCCAGTATCACAGCGAGCTGACCGCCAAAAAATAGCATTGTGATCGCTCTCGCACTTCGCTAAGGACATTACATTTGTCCAGTATTTGGCAAAATTGGCCTGTATCCGCCCTGCCTGCCCGCGTCTTATCCTTTATTCAACCTTTCTGACTTAAGGAAAAATAATGGAACTGTACCTGGATACCGCCAACGTGGCGGAAGTTGAACGCCTGGCGCGGGTCTTCCCCATTGCGGGGGTCACTACCAATCCGAGCATCGTTGCCGCCAGCCGTGAATCCATCTGGGACGTGCTGCCGCGTCTGCAAAAAGCCATCGGACCGGAAGGCACGCTGTTTGCTCAAACCATGAGCCGCGATGCCGAAGGGATGGTGGCGGAGGCCAAACGTCTGAGTAACGCCGTCCCGGGCATCGTGGTGAAAATCCCGGTGACGGCTCAGGGGCTCATCGCGATTAAGGCGTTGAAAAAAGAAGGGATAGCCACGCTGGGGACCGCCGTTTACAGCGCGGCACAGGGCCTGCTCGCCGCGCTGGCAGGCGCGAAATATGTCGCGCCGTATGTAAACCGCGTTGACGCTCAGGGCGGTGACGGCATTCGCATGGTCCAGGAGCTGCAATCCCTGCTGGAACTGCACGCGCCGGAAAGCAAAGTGCTGGCCGCCAGCTTCAAAACGCCGCGGCAGGCGCTGGACTGCCTGCTGGCGGGATGCGAGGCAATCACGCTTCCCTTAGACGTAGCGCAACAAATGCTCGGCACGCCAGCGGTAGAGTCAGCCATAGAGAAGTTCGAGCAGGACTGGAAAAACGCGTTTGGTAACCTCAACCTCTAAGGGAGAACTGTTATGGACCGTATCATTCAATCGCCGGGAAAATATATCCAGGGCGCTGATGTGCTTACCCGTCTCGGCGACTATCTGAAGCCTCTGGCCACTCGCTGGCTGGTTGTCGGCGATAAATTTGTGCTGGGTTTTGCCGAAGAGACCCTGCGTCAGAGTTTTAAAAAAGCCGAACTGCACGCCGAAATCGCGCCGTTTGGTGGCGAATGTTCACAAAATGAAATCGATCGGCTGAAAAAGCTGGCAGACAGCGCCGACTGTCTGGCGGTGCTGGGTATCGGCGGCGGTAAAACGCTCGATACCGCCAAAGCGCTGGCCCATTTTATGGATGTTCCGGTCGCCATTGCGCCAACAATCGCCTCCACCGATGCGCCGTGCAGCGCCCTTTCCGTCATTTACACCGACAGCGGTGAGTTCGATCGCTACCTGATGCTGCCGCACAACCCAAACATGGTTATCGTCGATACCAAAGTGGTCGCGGGCGCGCCGGCACGCCTGCTGGCCGCCGGGATTGGCGATGCGCTGGCAACCTGGTTTGAAGCACGCGCTTGCTCGCGCAGCGGCGCGACCACCATGGCGGGCGGCAAATGTACGCAGGCTGCACTCGCGCTGGCCGAGCTGTGCTACAACACGCTGGTGGAAGAGGGTGAAAAAGCCATGCTGGCCGCGGAACAGCATGTGGTTACACCGGCGCTGGAACGCATTATCGAAGCCAACACCTATCTCAGCGGCGTAGGCTTTGAAAGCGGCGGGCTGGCGGCGGCACACGCTATTCATAACGGAATGACGGCGGTACCGGACGCGCACCACTTCTATCACGGTGAAAAAGTGGCGTTTGGTACGCTCACGCAGCTGGTGCTGGAAAACGCGCCGGTAGAAGAAATAGAGACCGTCGCCGCGCTTTGTCACAGCGTTGGGCTGCCGATCACGCTGGCACAGCTAAATATCAAAGAGGATATTCCGGCCAAAATGCGTTTGATCGCGGAAGCCTCCTGTGCCGAAGGGGAAACTATCCACAACATGCCCGGCGGCGTAACGCCGGATCAGGTATATGCGGCGCTGCTGGTGGCCGACCAGTATGGGCAGCGGTTCCTGCAGGAGTGGGAGTAAATAGCGTGAATAAAAATCCCCGCATCAGCGGGGATTTTTTTGCCCGTAGGCCGGGTAAGCCTTAGCGCCACCCGGCACAAGGGTTACTGCAGGTCGAACCGGTCCAGATCCATCACCTTCGCCCATGCGGCAACGAAGTCGCGGACGAACTTCTCGCTGGCATCGCTGCTGGCATAAACCTCTGCCAGCGCGCGCAGGACGGCGTTAGAACCGAAGACCAGATCGGCGCGGGTGGCGGTGTATTTCACTTCACCGCTGGCGCGATCGCTTCCGGCAAACAGTTCATTAGATTCGTCGGTTGCCTTCCACTGGGTGTTCATGTCCAGCAGATTCACGAAGAAATCGTTGCTCAGCACGCCCTCGCGGTCGGTAAACACGCCATTCTTGCTGCCATCAAAGTTTGCACCCAGCACGCGCAGGCCACCGATCAGCACCGTCAGCTCAGGCGCGGTCAGCGTCAGCTGCTGGGCTTTGTCGATCAGCAGTGACTCAGTGGTGGACACATCCACCTGCGCACGGTAGTTGCGGAAGCCGTCGGCAATCGGTTCGAGCAGGTTAAACATCTCGATATCCGTCTGATCCTGACGCGCATCCACGCGCCCTGGCGTAAACGGAACGTTGACGTAAACGCCTGCCGCTTTCGCCGCCTGCTCAACGCCCACGACGCCCGCCAGCACGATGATATCGGCCAGGGAGGCTTTGTTGGTGGTGCGCTGGATAGCTTCCAGAGCCGGCAACGCGCGAACCGCTGCGGCGTTCACATCCCAGTCGCGCTGAGGAGCCAGCGCCAGACGCGCGCCGTTGGCGCCGCCGCGCTTGTCGCCGCCGCGGAAGGTCGACGCTGATGCCCAGGCAACGGAAATCAGTTCGCTCACGGAGAGGCCAGAGGCAGCGATTTCCGCCTTCAGGCTTTCAATGTCTTCTTTCGACGGATTGAAGACCGCCTGCGGCAGCGGGTCCTGCCAAATCAGATCTTCTTTCGGCACTTCCGGGCCAAGGTAACGCGATTTTGGCCCCATATCGCGGTGGGTCAGCTTGTACCACGCGCGCGCGAAGGCTTCGTTGAAGGCCTGCGGATCGTTCAGGAAGCGGCGGGAAATTTTCTCGAATTCCGGATCAAAACGCAGCGTCAGGTCGGTGACCAGCATAGTAGGTTTGCGTTTTTTCGACGGGTCGAACGGGTCAGGCATGATTTCCGGCGCATCCACGGCTTCAAACTGAATCGCACCCGCCGGGCTGCGGGTCTGCACCCATTCGTATTTGAACAGGTTCTCGAAGAAGTAGTTGCTCCACTGGGTCGGGGTTTGCGACCAGATAACTTCCAGACCAGAGGTAATGGCATCTGCGCCAATTCCCGTGCCGTGCGTGCTGGCCCAGCCCAGGCCCTGCGCTTCAATCGGCGAGGCTTCCGGGTCGGTGCCGACGTGCGTGGCTTCACCCGCGCCGTGGGTTTTGCCGAGGGTGTGGCCGCCCGCGATCAGCGCAACGGTCTCTTCGTCGTTCATCCCCATGTTGCCGAAGGTGGCACGAATGGCCGCCGCAGCAGACAGAGGTTCACCGCTGGCGTTTGGCCCTTCCGGGTTCACATAAATCAGGCCCATTTCGGTGGCGGCGAGAGGTCGCTTCGCCAGCGCCTCCGGGTCACGGTGGGTTAGCCAGGCTTTTTCATCACCCCAGTTCACGTCCAGGTCTGGTTCCCAGACGTCTTCACGCCCGGCACCGAAACCAAACGTACGGAAGCCGGAGTTCTCCAGCGCCACGTTACCCGCGAGGATAAACAGGTCGGCCCAGGAAATTTTTTGGCCGTATTTTTGCTTGATTGGCCACAGCAGACGGCGCGCCTTATCCAGGCTCACGTTATCCGGCCAGGAGTTCAGCGGCGCAAAGCGCTGTTGACCGCGGCCTGCGCCACCGCGCCCGTCAACGGAGCGATAGGTCCCCGCGCCGTGCCAGGCCATACGGATAAACAGGCCCGCATAGCTGCCCCAGTCGGCAGGCCACCACGGTTGAGAGTCGGTTAAAAGGGCTTTGAGGTCGCCTTTAAGGGCGGAGTAATCAAGTTTGCTGAATTCTTTGCGGTAGTCGAAGTCTTCACCCAGCGGGTTCGAACGATTGGAATGTTGATTAAGAAGATCGATGCGGAGTTGTTTTGGCCACCAGTCGCGGCTGCCTGTACCTGCTCCCGCGCTGTGATCGACGCCGCCCTGGTGGAACGGGCATTTGCCGACCGATGCCGCTTTATTGGTCTCGTCTGACGTGCTCATCGCTATGCTCCCTTTTACAGTGTTACCGTTACGATATACACCACTAGCAATAAGTTATAGTTGAATTAATCCACAGATTCGATAGCTAATACCTTTTAACTATTCGCGTAACTAAAAAGCCCTCGTAATACGAGGGCTTTGCGCTTATTACGCCGGACGAACGCCCAGCGTATGGCAAATGGCGTAGCTCATCTCCGCGCGGTTCAGCGTATAGAAGTGGAAATCTTTCACCCCTTCACGGCTTAAAATTTTCACCATGTCCATCGCGATATTGGCCCCCACCAGCTTGCGGGTTTCCGGGTCATCGTCCAGCCCTTCGTACATTTTGGACATCCACAGCGGAATGCGGACATTGGTCATATCGGCGAACTTCTTCGCCTGTTTGAAGTTAGAGACCGGCAGAATACCCGGGATAATTTCAACGTCGATGCCCGCGGAGACGCAGCGGTCACGGAAACGCAGGTAGCTTTCCACATCAAAGAAGAACTGGGTAATGGCGCGGTTCGCACCGGCGTCCACTTTACGCTTGAGGTTCAGCAGATCGGCCTGGGCGCTTTTCGCTTCCGGATGCACCTCAGGATAAGCGGCAACGGAGATATCAAAGTCAGCCACCTCCTTCAGCAGCGCGACCAGATCGGCGGCATACATGTCCGGCTTACCGCTGCCCGGCGGCAGGTCACCGCGCAGAGCGACGATATGACGAATGCCGTTATTCCAGTAATCCTGGGCGATGGCCCGCAGCTCGTCGCGGGTCGCGTCGATACAGGTGAGGTGCGGCGCCGCTTCCAGACCGGTACGATCTTTGATGCCTTTAATGATGCTGTGCGTACGGTCACGCTCGCCGGAGTTAGCACCGTAAGTCACGGAGACGAACTTCGGCTTCAGGCTGCTGAGACGATCGATAGAGCTCCACAGGGTTTGCTCCATTTCACTGGTGCGCGGCGGGAAAAATTCAAAAGAGACGTTAATCTGGCCGTTTACTTCGGCCAGGCTCTGATTCAGTGCTTCCCGCTGGTTGGCGTGAAAAAAGCTCATACCTTACCTCTATCAATCGCATGTCGTTATTTGTTGTGTTGTGAACTTCTATACGTTTAGACGTCCAGATGTAAAAATGACGGAAAAGCGGAGGGACGTCAACATAAATAATCAACAATAACGGTGAGGTTTGCTCAGGGAATATGAGGGAAATTCAGGATGAGGGTGAGTGCGGTCTGATGCCCTCACCCTAACCCTCTCCCACAGGGAGAGGGAAATTCAGGCTTTACAGCAGCTTAGCCAGACGGTTGATGTCGGACTGAATGGCTCCAGCGGTGACATCACGACCCGCGCCAGGGCCGCGGATCACCAGCGGGTTATCGCGGTACCAGCGGCTTTCGATGGCGAAGACGTTATCGCACGGCAGCAGCGCCGCCAGCGGATGTTCAGGACGCACCGCCTCGACGCCGACTCGCGCTTTTCCGTTGGCCTCGAAACGCGCCACATAGCGCAGTACCAGCCCCATCTCGTTCGCCGCTTCCAGACGCTGTACCATCTGCTCGTTAAGCTCTTCACCATTTTCAAAGAAATGATCCACAGAACCTTCTTCACAGCCGGCAGGCACCAGCGATTCGACGCGTACGGCGTCCGGTTCGATGTCATAACCGGCTTCACGCGCCAGGATCACCAGCTTACGCATCACGTCTTTGCCGGAAAGGTCAACGCGCGGATCGGGCTCGGTTAAGCCCTGCTGCCACGCCTGATCCACCAGGTCAGTGAACGGTACGGTGCCGTCAAACTGCAGGAACAGCCAGGAGAGCGTGCCGGAGAAGATACCGCTCAGCGCCAGAATGCTGTCGCCGCTTTCAATCAGGTCACGCACGGTGTGGTTAACCGGCAGGCCAGCCCCAACGGTGGCGTTATAGAGCCAGTGGCGCCCTGTTTTTTCAAACGCATCGTGGATCTGGCGGTATTTATCGGTGCTGCTTGCCCCCGCCAGCTTGTTCGCACTGATGACGTGGAAACCGTGGCTGGCGAAATCCAGATACTGATCCGCAAGCTGTTCGCTGGCGGTAACGTCCAGCACCACCAGATCGTCATACGGGTGTGCGCGCATCCAGAGGAACAGCGACTCTTCATCCTGCTCTACCGCTTCATCATTAAAGAACGCAAGCGCGCGGCTGGCGTCCAGCCCTTCGTAGTTCAGGAGGCTGCGGCGGCTGTCCACAACGCCCGCGAGAATGAATTCGAATCCGGTACGCGCCGAGAGCGTCACCTGTTCGCGGGCGAACAGTTCCAGCCAGCGGGAACCGATGTTGCCTTTCCCGAACAGCACCAGGCCGATGCGCTTTTCCGCGCGGAACAGGGAGGTGTGCAGACCCTGAATCAGGCTCTCGGTTGGGCCTTTACGCAGGACGGCGACCAGGCTGATGCCCTCTTCCGACTGCCAGGTGAATTCCACCGGCTGGCCTTTCAGCTGCTGCCAGAAGCGGTGGCAGTGCAGCGGGTTACGGGTGACGCCCGCGCCCACCATCGCCACCAGCGCCAGCCCCTGACGCAGGCGAAGCTCGCCCGGCAGGCCCGCTTCATCCAGAATTTTCAGCGCGCTGTCCGCCACTTCCGCGGTATAGCAGAACTGCAGCAGCTGGCGATCGTTATGCACGCCAACGGCCAGCGGACGCACCTGGGCGCGTTTGAGGATCGTGTCGATATCTTTATGCGCCAGCTTGAAGTCCTGGCCTGCAGGCACCTGGAACTCAATCAGGCAGATGTCGTCGTGGCTGGTGACAATACGCGCCCCGGTACCGGACGCCAGTACGCGCTCAATGCGCGTGGAGCCTTGATCCGGGGTGTAACTGCAGCGCAGCTGGAGGTCGATATCGCTGCCGGAAACCGGCTGCAGCGTGCGCGCGTGCAGTACCGGCGCGGCCAGACGCGCCAGCTCGCTGGCTTCGTCGAGACGCAGCAGCGGCAGCAGGCAGGCATCTTTTACTTTGCGCGGGTCCGCGCTGTACACACCGGCCACATCGCTCCAGATGGTGACGCGGGACACGCCCGCCAGGGCACCAATCTGCGTTGCCGAGTAGTCCGAACCGTTACGGCCCAGCAGCACGGTTTCGCCCGCGTTGCTGCGGCTGATAAAGCCGGTGACGACAATACGTTTGCCCGGGTGCTGTACCAGCAGCTGTTGCAGCAGCGGGTAGGACAACCCTTCATCCACCTGCGGCTGCGCGGCGCGTTCGGCGCGCAGGAAATCACGCGCGTCGAGCCAGGCCGCTTCCACGCCCAGGTGTTGCAGCACGGCGGCCATCAGGCGCGCGGACCACACTTCACCGTGGCCCACCACTTCGGCATACACCGCGTCGGTAATTCCGCTGTCCAGCAGGGCAGCCAGACGCTCAAGGTCATGCGTAAAGGCGCTGATCAGCCCGTCCGCCACGTCCGCAGGCAGCAGGCCGGCAATCAGCTCGCTCTGGTAACGGCGTAAGGACTGTTGCACCTGATGCGCAGAAAGGCGATCGGTCTGGCTCAGTTTCAGCCAGCTAATCAACTGGTTGGTGGTGCTGCCCGCCGCCGAGACAACCATCATGTCACCCGGCTGTGAATATTCCGTCATGATCCCTGCAACGCGCAGGTAACATTTCACATCAGCAAGACTACTACCACCAAACTTGTGCAGTTGACGACCCTTCGCCCCTGCCTGCGCTATCACACTCATGATTACCCCTTGGCTGCGATCCGGAAGGCATTTTCCAGATCGGCAATTAAATCTTCAGAATCTTCAATGCCGGTTGAGATACGCAGCAGCGTCTCAGAAATTCCGGCGGCGGCACGAGCTTCCGGTGCCATACCTGCGTGCGTCATGGTCGCGGCGTGGGAGATCAAGCTTTCAACCCCACCTAAGGATTCCGCCAGCGTAAACAATGACAGCCCGCTCAGGAAGCGACGCAGCGTTTGCTCGTCACCGTCCAGTTCAAAACTTAACATCGCGCCAAACCCTTTCTGCTGACGCGCGGCAATCTCGTGCCCCTGATTTTCCGGCAGCGACGGGTGATAAAGCTTTTTCACCAGCGGCTGGGTTTTCAGGAAATCGACAATCGCCTGGGCATTGCGCTGCGCCACGTCCATGCGCGGCGACAGCGTGCGGATGCCGCGCAACAGCAGATAGCTGTCGAAGGCCCCCGCGGTGACGCCAATATTATTGGCCCACCATGCCAGTTCGGTGACAACGTCGGGATCTTTGGCAATCACCACGCCCGCCACCACATCAGAATGGCCGTTCAGATATTTAGTGCATGAATGCAATACCAGATCGGCACCCAGTGCGAGTGGGTTCTGAAGGGCCGGACTGAGGAACGTATTATCCACTACACTTATCGCTCCCGCATCCCTTGCGAGCTGACAAATTTTCGCAATATCGACAACGCGCAACAATGGATTGCTTGGACTTTCCACCAGAACCAGCTTCGGTTTCTCTGCCAGGGCCTGTTTCAGCGCCTGTTCGTCGTTTTGATCGACAAACAGGACGCGATAGCAGCCGCGTTTCGCCAGGCTGTCAAACAGGCGATAGCTGCCGCCGTAGCAGTCGTGCGGCGCAACCAGCAGATCGCCGGGTTTCAGGAACACCGTGGTCACCAGGTGAATGGCGGACATCCCCGTATTGGTTAATACTGCACCTGCGCCACCTTCCAGCTCGGCCAGCGCGCGCTGGGTCACGTCACGCGTAGGGTTGCCACGACGCGAATAATCATGCGCGCGGGGTTCATTAAATCCGGTGAAATTATAGGTACTGGAAAGATGAATCGGCGGGACAACGCAGCCGTACTGCTCGTCATCATTTAATCCGCTACGCACTGCAATAGTGGCCTGTTTACGCGTCATGGTGAGGGCTTCCTGGCGAATGAGGTGAAAAGTCAGGCACCAGAGTAAACATTGAAAGTATGGACGTCAATACATCTGGACATCTAAACTTCTTTGCGTATAGATTGAGCAATGCGCAAATAGCCGTTAAAATTATATGCTTTAGTGCACGCTGCAGCGGCAATATCCGTGCCACGGTATCGTCTCTACGGTAAACTAGACAAGATTGCGGTTCAAAACGGGTGGTTACAGGTTTTGCACCTTTAAATAAATGACTGAGAGGATTAAAGGTATCTCATGGCTGAATGGAGCGGCGAATATATCAGCCCATACGCTGAGCACGGTAAGAAGAGTGAGCAAGTAAAGAAAATTACGGTTTCCATTCCTCTGAAGGTGTTGAAGATCCTCACCGATGAACGTACGCGTCGTCAGGTGAATAACCTGCGCCACGCGACCAACAGCGAACTGCTGTGCGAAGCGTTTCTGCATGCGTTTACCGGTCAACCGTTGCCGAACGATGAAGATCTGCGTAAAGAGCGTAGTGATGAAATCCCGGAAGAGGCGAAGGTGATCATGCGTGAACTGGGTATTGACCCGGATACGTGGGAATACTGAGAAGCGGATACAAAAAAGGCACCTTGCGGTGCCTTTTTTTCGGGAAACTTATTTAGCGCCCGGGATGCTGAAACGCTTGTTGAAGCGGTCAACACGGCCACCGGTTGCAACGTCACGCTGCTTACCAGTGTAGAACGGGTGGCATTTGCCGCACACGTCCAGGTTCAGATCGTGACCCACGGTAGAGCGGATCTGGATAGAGTTACCGCAAGAACAGTTTGCAGTAATCATTTCGTATTTCGGGTGAATATCTTTTTTCATGGGAGAACCTCAGTTAAGGCCGCGTCGCTCTTCCAGCCCTAACGCCAGACACCACGCGATGTTGATTGTAAGTTCTTTGGCGTAAAGTACACCAAAGGCGGCGAATCATACAGAATTTGACCAACGTATGCAAACTGATCCGCACGCCGCTTTTACTAATGTGTATACTAACGCGCCACTTTTCAAGTCAGGAAGATTCGATGCCCGTCGCTCACGTTGCCCTGCCCGTTCCGCTTCCCCGCACCTTTGACTACCTGCTGCCCGACAGCATGAGCGCCAAAGCGGGCTGCCGCGTGACCGTGCCGTTTGGCAAACAGCAGCGCGTGGGGATCGTCGTCTCCGTCAGCGATAAAAGCGAATTACCGCTTAACGAGCTGAAGTCGGTCGTTGAGGTGCTGGACAGCGAGCCGGTTTACTCCACCAGCACCTGGCGACTGCTGCTGTGGGCGGCGGATTATTATCATCACCCGATTGGCGACGTGCTGTTCCATGCCCTGCCAATTATGCTGCGCCAGGGCAAGAGCGCCAGCCATGCGCCGATGTGGTACTGGTTTGCCACCGAGCAGGGCCAGGCGGTGGATATCAACAGCCTGAAGCGATCGCAGAAACAGCAGCAGGCGCTGGCGGCGCTGCGTCAGGGAAAAATCTGGCGACATCAGGTCGACGAGCTTGAGGTCAGCGAAACGGCGCTACAGGCCTTAAGAAAGAAAGGGCTGAGCGAACTGGCCAGCGAAGCTCCCGCTCTTTACGACTGGCGGGAGAGTTTCTCCGTTTCAGGGGATCGCCTGCGTCTGAATACCGAGCAGGCCACCGCCGTGGGCGCGATTCATAGCGCCTCCGATCATTTCTCTGCCTGGCTGCTGGCGGGGGTCACCGGTTCCGGCAAAACCGAAGTCTACCTGAGCGTGCTGGAAAACGTGCTCGCGCAGGGCAAACAGGCGCTGGTGATGGTGCCGGAAATTGGCCTGACGCCGCAAACCATCGCCCGATTCCGCGAGCGCTTTAACGCGCCGGTTGAGGTGCTGCACTCCGGCCTGAACGACAGCGAACGCCTCAGCGCCTGGCTGAAAGCGAAAAACGGCGAAGCGGCGATTGTGATCGGCACCCGCTCGTCGCTGTTTACGCCGTTTAAAAATCTTGGCGTTATCGTGATCGACGAAGAGCACGACAGCTCCTATAAACAGCAGGAAGGCTGGCGCTATCACGCCCGCGACCTGGCGGTTTATCGCGCGCACAGTGAGCAGATTCCTATTATTCTCGGGTCCGCAACGCCGGCGCTCGAAACGCTGCACAACGTGCGCCAGCGTAAATACCATATGCTGCGCCTGACGCGTCGGGCGGGGAATGCCCGCCCGGCCATTCAGCACGTGCTGGATCTGAAAGGTCAGCAGGTTCAGGCCGGGCTAGCGCCGGCATTGATTACCCGCATGCGCCAGCACCTGCAGGCGGGGAACCAGGTCATTCTGTTTCTGAACCGCCGCGGATTCGCCCCCGCCCTGCTGTGCCACGACTGCGGCTGGATTGCCGAGTGCCCGCGCTGCGACCACTACTATACCTTCCACCAGGCCCAGCGGCATTTGCGCTGCCACCACTGCGACAGCCAGCGCCCGGTGCCGCGCCAGTGCCCGTCGTGTGGTTCAACCCATATCGTACCGGTCGGTCTGGGGACGGAACAGCTGGAACAGGCGCTTGGCCCCTTCTTCCCGGACGTGCCTATTTCGCGTATCGACCGGGACACCACCAGCCGCAAGGGCGCGCTGGAACAGCAGCTGGCGGAAGTGCATCGCGGCGGCGCGCGCATCCTGATTGGCACCCAGATGCTGGCCAAAGGCCACCACTTCCCGGACGTGACGCTGGTCGCCCTGCTGGACGTGGACGGCGCGCTGTTCTCGGCAGATTTCCGCTCAGCCGAGCGCTTCGCCCAGCTGTATACCCAGGTGGCAGGGCGCGCCGGTCGCGCCGGTAAACAGGGCGAAGTGGTGTTGCAAACGCACCATCCTGAGCACCCGCTGCTGCAAACCCTGCTGCATAAAGGCTATGACGCCTTTGCCGAGCAGGCGCTGGCCGAACGCCAGACCATGCAGCTGCCGCCGTGGACCAGCCACGTCATCATCCGCGCGGAAGATCACAATAACCAGCAGGCGCCGCTTTTCCTGCAGCAGCTGAGAAACCTCCTGCAGGCCAGCCCGCTGGTGGATAATCAGCTGTGGATCCTGGGCCCGGTGCCGGCACTCGCACCAAAGCGCGGCGGACGTTTCCGCTGGCAAATCTTACTTCAGCACCCCTCACGTGTTCGCCTGCAGCATATCGTCAGCGGCACGCTGGCGCTCATCAACACGCTGCCGGAAGCGCGAAAAGTGAAGTGGGTACTGGACGTCGATCCCATCGAAGGCTGAAGACGGATCGAAAAATTTAACGCTCCTCACACTTTTTATGAAAATTCTGTAACCGATTCCATTAACTATCTGTAAAAATGGTGATGTCAGAAGTTCGGTGTTCAGGCGAGGAGAAGACGTTGAAGTCCAGGAAAGAGGTTGCACCGGCGACCATGAAAGACGTTGCCCAGAAAGCACAAGTCTCTACGGCAACGGTATCCCGCGCATTAATGAACCCGGATAAAGTCTCCCAGGCGACCCGTAACCGGGTAGAGCAGGCTGCGCTTGAAGTGGGCTATTTCCCACAGGCGATGGGGCGTAACGTCAAACGCAATGAGTCGCGCACCATTCTGGTGATTGTGCCGGATATCTGCGACCCCTTCTTCAGCGAGATTATCCGCGGTATTGAAGTTACGGCAGCGGAACAGGGTTACCTGGTGCTGATTGGCGACTGCGCTCACCAGAACCAGCAGGAAAAAACCTTCATCGATCTCATTATCACCAAGCAGATCGACGGCATGCTGCTGCTTGGTTCCCGCCTGCCGTTTGATGCCAGCATTGAAGAGCAGTGTAATTTACCGCCGATGGTGATGGCCAACGAGTTTGCGCCGGAGCTGGAGCTGCCGACGGTCCACATTGATAACCTCACCGCCGCGTTCAACGCCGTAAACTATCTTCAGGAACTGGGGCATAAGCGTATTGGCTGTATTGCCGGGCCTGAAGAGATGCCGCTGTGTCACTATCGCTTACAGGGCTACGTGCAGGCGCTGCGCCGTACCGGCGTCACCGTCGATCCGCACTATATTGCGCGCGGTGATTTTACCTTCGCCGCGGGTGGACAAGCTCTGGAGAAACTTCTGGACCTGCCTGAGCCGCCAACCGCCGTATTTTGTCACAGCGACGTGATGGCGCTGGGCGCATTGTCGTACGCCAAACGCCGCGGCCTTCGCATACCGAAAGATTTATCGATCATCGGATTCGACAATATTTCGCTTTCAGAATTTTGCGATCCGCCGCTCTCAACGGTCGCTCAGCCGCGCTACCAAATCGGCCGCGAAGCGATGCTCCTTCTGCTGGATCAGCTTCACGGTCAAACAGTTAGCAGCGGCTCGCGGTTGCTGGACTGCGAACTGATTGTCCGCGGCACTACCCAGGCATTGACTTAAAGTAAACGTCTTTCGGATACCCTTATCTGGTCAAAGCCCCGCCGCTTAAGTAACATGGCGGACTGACGAACGAATAAATACAGCGAAACGATAGTGGCACAACGAGATTATGTACGTCGCGGCCAGCCGGCACCTTCGCGACGCAAAAAGAGTAGCTCAAGGAAAAAGCAACGTAACCTGCCTGCTGTCTCGCCAGCAATGGTCGCTATTGCTGCGGCTGTAGTCGTCGCCTTTATTGGTGGCCTGTACTTCATCACGCACCATAAAAAAGAAGAGTCTGAGGCGCTTCAGGCCAGTAAAGTTGCCGGAAATGGCCTTCCTCCGAAGCCTGAAGAGCGCTGGCGCTATATCAAAGAGCTGGAAAGCCGTCAGCCCGGGGTGCGTGCGCCAACCGAACCTTCTGCGGGTGGTGAAGTGCAGAATGCGAATCAGCTGACGGATGAACAGCGTCAGCTGCTGGCCCAAATGCAGGCCGATATGCGCCAGCAGCCTACGCAGCTGAACGAAGTGCCGTGGAATGAGCAGACGCCGGCACAGCGCCAGCAAACGCTGCAGCGACGTCAGGCGCAACAGCAGATCCAGCAGCAACAGCAACAGCAGCAGTGGGCGCAAACCCAGCCGGTGCAGCAGCCGAAAGCACAGCCGCGGGTAACGGAACAGCCATACCAGCAGCCGACGCGTACGGCGCAGTCTCAGCCAGTCCAGCAGCAGCCGAAAACGCAGCCGCAGAAACAGGCGGCTCAGCCGTATCAGGATCTGCTCCAGACGCCAGCGCATACCACCGCGCAGCAGCCGAAAACTCAGCAGGCCGCGCCGGTGACCGAAGCGCCGAAGCAGACGGCTGAGAAAAAAGATGAGCGTCGCTGGATGGTACAGTGCGGTTCGTTCAAAGGCGCGGAGCAGGCGGAAACGGTACGTGCGCAGCTGGCCTTTGAAGGGTTTGATTCGCGTATTACCACCAATAACGGCTGGAATCGCGTGGTGATTGGTCCGGTCAAAGGCAAAGAAAATGCCGATGGCACCATTTCTCGTTTGAAAATCGCCGGCCATACAAACTGCATTCGACTCGCCTCCGGGGGTTGAAACCCCCAAAATCCCCCCCATCTATCATTTAATTCAGCCCTGAGCACAGGCTCAGGGCTTCTGTTTCCCGATTCTGTAACCAGGGGGTCTGCTCGTGACAACAATAGTAAGTGTACGCCGTAACGGCCATGTGGTAATCGCCGGTGATGGCCAGGCCACGCTGGGTAATACCGTCATGAAAGGCAACGTGAAGAAAGTGCGCCGCCTCTACAACGACAAAGTGATCGCCGGTTTTGCTGGCGGCACGGCGGACGCCTTTACGCTGTTTGAACTGTTTGAACGCAAACTGGAAATGCACCAGGGTCATCTGGTGAAAGCTGCCGTTGAGCTGGCGAAAGACTGGCGTACCGACCGCATGCTGCGCAAGCTCGAAGCGCTGCTGGCAGTGGCCGATGAAACCGCCTCGCTGATCATCACCGGTAACGGTGACGTCATTCAGCCGGAAAATGACCTGATTGCCATCGGCTCTGGCGGCCCTTATGCCCAGGCTGCAGCCCGCGCGCTGTTGGAAAATACCGACATGAACGCGCGTGATATCGCGGTGAAGGCGTTGGATATTGCAGGTGATATCTGCATTTATACCAACCACAACCACACCATCGAAGAATTGACCTCCAAAGCGTAAGGATCTCCCATGTCTGAAATGACCCCACGCGAAATTGTCAGCGAACTGAACAAACACATTATCGGCCAGGATAACGCCAAGCGTTCCGTGGCTATCGCCCTGCGTAACCGCTGGCGTCGTATGCAGCTTGATGAAGAGCTGCGCCACGAAGTGACGCCGAAAAACATTCTGATGATTGGCCCGACCGGCGTCGGTAAAACCGAAATCGCCCGTCGTCTGGCGAAGCTGGCTAACGCGCCGTTCATCAAAGTGGAAGCCACCAAGTTCACCGAAGTGGGCTATGTAGGTAAAGAAGTGGACTCCATTATCCGCGATCTGACCGACTCGGCGATCAAGATGGTGCGCGTCCAGGCGATCGAGAAAAACCGCTATCGCGCGGAAGAGATGGCCGAAGAGCGCATTCTCGACGTGCTGATCCCACCGGCAAAAAACAACTGGGGCCAGGCAGAGCAGCAGGCGGAACCATCCGCGGCGCGCCAGGCATTCCGCAAAAAACTGCGTGAAGGCCAGCTGGACGACAAAGAGATTGAGATCGATCTCGCTGCCGCGCCAATGGGTGTGGAAATCATGGCGCCTCCGGGCATGGAAGAGATGACTAGCCAGCTGCAGTCCATGTTCCAGAACCTGGGCGGCCAGAAGCAGAAAGCGCGTAAGCTGAAAATCAAAGACGCGATGAAGCTGCTGATTGAAGAAGAAGCGGCGAAGCTGGTAAACCCGGAAGAGCTGAAGCAGGACGCTATCGACGCGGTTGAGCAGCACGGTATCGTGTTTATCGACGAAATCGACAAAATTTGTAAGCGCGGCGGCAACAGCTCCGGCCCGGACGTGTCCCGCGAAGGCGTTCAGCGCGACCTGCTGCCGCTGGTTGAAGGCTGCACAGTCTCCACCAAGCACGGCATGGTGAAAACGGACCACATCCTGTTTATCGCTTCAGGGGCGTTCCAGGTTGCCAGCCCGTCGGATCTGATCCCCGAACTGCAGGGGCGTCTGCCTATCCGCGTTGAGCTGCAGGCGCTTACTACCGAAGATTTCGAACGTATCCTGACCGAGCCAAACGCCTCTGCTACCGTACAGTACAAAGCGCTGATGGCGACCGAAGGCGTGAACCTCGAGTTCACCGAAGACGGTATCAAGCGTATTGCCCAAGCCGCATGGCAGGTCAACGAAACCACCGAGAACATCGGTGCGCGTCGCCTGCATACCGTGCTGGAACGCCTGGTAGAAGATATCTCTTATGACGCGAGCGACCTTAACGGCCAAACCGTTACCATTGACGCAGAATATGTGAGTAAACATCTGGATGCGTTAGTGGCAGATGAAGATCTGAGCCGTTTTATCCTATAATCGCGGTTACTGGATTCTCATCACGTTTAATGGGGGCTAATGCCCCCATTTTTATTGGCTAAATACTTATGACTGACATCAGCCGTACTCAGGCGTGGCTCGAAAGTCTGCGCCCTAAAACGCTTCCTCTGGCCTTTGCCGCAATTATCGTCGGCACCGCCCTTGCCTGGTGGCAGGGTTATTTTGATCCGCTGGTCGCCGCGCTGGCACTGATTACCGCCGGCCTGCTGCAAATCCTCTCCAATCTCGCCAACGACTACGGCGACGCGGTAAAAGGCAGCGACAAGCCGGACCGCATAGGGCCACTGCGCGGAATGCAGAAAGGGGTGATTACCCAGGCGCAGATGAAACGCGCGCTGATTATCACCGTGGTGCTGATCTGCGTATCCGGCCTGGCGCTGGTGACGGTGGCGTCTAAGACCACCAGCGATTTCATTGGCTTCCTGGTGCTGGGTTTACTGGCCATTATCGCGGCCATCACCTACACCGTCGGCACGCGTCCTTACGGTTATATTGGACTCGGGGATATCTCCGTACTGGTGTTCTTCGGCTGGCTGAGCGTGATGGGAAGTTGGTACCTGCAGGCGCATACGGTGATCCCTGCCCTATTCCTGCCCGCGACCGCCTGCGGTCTGCTGGCGACGGCGGTGCTCAACATCAACAACCTGCGCGACATCGACAGCGATCGCGAGAACGGCAAAAACACTCTGGCGGTTCGTCTGGGGCCGGTCAATGCGCGCCGCTATCACGCCTGTCTGCTCATTGGCGCGCTGGTTTGCCTGGCGCTGTTTAACCTGATTTCCTTGCAGAGCCTGTGGGGCTGGCTGTTTGTGCTTGCCGCGCCACTGCTGATTAAGCAGGCCCGCTTTGTGATGCGTGAACTCAGCCCGTCCGCCATGCCGCCGATGCTGGAACGCACGGTAAAAGGCGCGTTGCTGACTAACCTGTTGTTCGTCATCGGGATTGTTTTAAGCCAGACGCTGCGTTAGCTGACAAATATCAATTAACAATTGATGATTTTGCCAACAACGCATTTCGCACGATATACTGAACACATTCGCAGCAACTGAGCGTTAAACCTATGAAATACGATACCTCCGAGCTCTGTGACATCTACCAGGAAGATGTCAACGTCGTTGAACCGCTGTTCTCCAACTTTGGTGGGAGGTCGTCGTTTGGCGGTCAAATCGTCACGGTGAAATGTTTCGAGGACAACGGGTTGCTGTACGATCTGCTCGAACAGAATGGCCGTGGCCGCGTTCTTGTGGTCGATGGCGGCGGTTCCGTGCGCCGTGCATTAATTGATGCTGAACTGGCCGGCATTGCCGTTCAGAATGAGTGGGAAGGCCTTGTGGTGTATGGTTCCGTACGTCAGGTGGACGATCTGGAAGACCTGGATATCGGGATTCAGGCCATCGCTGCCATACCGGTAGGGGCGGCGGGTGACGGCATCGGCGAAAGCGACGTGCGCGTCAATTTCGGCGGCGTGACCTTCTTCTCCGGGGACCATCTCTACGCCGATAATACCGGCATTATCCTGTCGGAAGATGCGCTGGATATCGAGTAGTTAAAAGTCAGCGAGAACCATAAAAAAACCGCCAACAGCAATGTGGCGGTTTTTTTGTCCCCTCAGGATTCGCGGTCCGTTGGGAAGTTTTGCAGACTAACACCAGGGAGTTTCATCATACTCTCGTCCAAACCTTCGGCAACCCCTCAGAACCTTTATAAAATCCTAATTGTCTATGAATACCTTAACTCCACGGTTGATGCTCATTATGATGAAGCGTCCCTTTCCGCCATCTCGCAAATGGGCATCGGTCCAGGGAAAGGTGTATTCACTACCGTAAAGCAGGCTAATACCAGGGCTTGTGTCCACCGACTTATCACCGGTGGTGAACGGTGGAGCGGTTAGCTGCAGGGACCGCATAATGAAACGCTATTTATGTATCGCGTTCATTGTCGCCAGCGTACTCGTTGTAAAGAGTGATGAACCGAATGTGTTCGTTGCTTTTGCTATGACAGCGCAGGACAAGTAGCGTTAAGGCCGCCTTTGGCGGTCTTTTTTATGGTGAGCCCCGGCTGACATCAAATCATAAAAAAAGCCGGGTGGCGGCTTCGCCTTACCCGGCCTGTTCAATTCATCCCGTAGGGAATTAGACCTCTTCCATACGTCCCAGCAGCGCCTGCAGGCGATCCTGCCAGCCGTTCTGCTGTTCGCGCAGCTGGTTGTTTTCGCGCTCCAGTTCTTCGCGGCCGTGCTGAGCGTTCTGAACTTCCTGCGCCAGGCTGTTGTTCTTTTCTTTCAGCTCTTCAATTTCCATCTGCAGCAGGGTGATGGTGTCAATCGCCTGCTGTACTTTCGATTCCAGTTTCTCAAACACTTCTAAAGACATGATGCTACCTCTCCTGAATTGCAAGGCGACGCTTTAACATAAACGCGCACGACATATACCGTCGATTGTATGGAGCGCGGCGCTCTGTGTCCAGCGACACGCCGCGCAGATCGCGGTTTGCAACACTTTTAGGTCTGGTCCTGGTGTGTTCGCGTCATATACCCCTAAATTGTTAACTGATTCGTTAATGAAATGATTCAGCTCACATTCCTGCACTGATCCTGTACTGATGCAAAAATGTGCTTTATGGCGCGAAAACGCTCATTTTATTGACGCAGACCACACATTTTGATTTCGATATTTCTCGTTTTTGCTCGTTAACGATAAATTAACACTATGTCTACAGGGCATCGTGGCTGTCACGGGCGGCCATGCTAACAATAAACATCAATTTCTTCAGGATTCCGATTATGAGTCAGACATCAACCTTAAAAGGCCAGTGCATTGCCGAGTTCCTTGGTACCGGGTTGTTGATATTCTTCGGAGTGGGCTGTGTCGCTGCACTGAAAGTGGCGGGTGCCAGTTTTGGTCAGTGGGAAATCAGTATCATCTGGGGTCTGGGCGTGGCGATGGCCATCTACCTGACTGCAGGGGTTTCTGGTGCACATCTTAACCCGGCGGTGACAATCGCACTGTGGCTGTTCGCGTGCTTTGACGGACGCAAAGTTGTTCCTTTCATTCTTTCTCAGTTTGCCGGCGCGTTTTGCGCAGCGGCGTTAGTTTACGGGCTTTATTACAATCTTTTCATCGACTTCGAACAGACGCATCATATGGTACGCGGCAGTGTCGAAAGTCTGGATCTGGCAGGTATCTTCTCAACCTATCCAAACCCGCATATTAATTTTGTGCAGGCGTTCGCAGTTGAAATGGTGATTACCGCTATTCTGATGGGCGTTATCCTGGCGCTGACCGACGACGGAAACGGCATTCCGCGCGGCCCGCTGGCACCCCTGCTGATTGGTTTGCTGATTGCGGTAATTGGCGCATCCATGGGCCCGCTGACCGGATTCGCGATGAACCCGGCACGTGATATCGGACCAAAAGCCTTCGCCTTTATCGCTGGCTGGGGCGACGTCGCCTTCACCGGTGGCAAAGACATTCCTTACTTCCTGGTACCGCTGTTTGCGCCGGTTGTCGGGGCTGCGCTGGGTGCGTTTAGCTACCGCAAATTAATTGGTCGCCACTTACCGTGCGACACCTGTGTGGAAGAGGAGAAGGAAACGACTTCTACCGCACAACAAAAAGCTTCGCTGTAATCTGACTACGGGACACATACCATGACCGAAAAAAAATATATCGTTGCGCTCGACCAGGGCACTACCAGCTCCCGCGCTGTCGTAATGGATCATGACGCGAACATCGTCAGCGTGTCACAGCGCGAATTTGAGCAAATTTATCCTCGTCCAGGCTGGGTAGAACATGACCCAATGGAGATTTGGGCGTCACAAAGCTCCACGCTGGTCGAAGTGCTGGCGAAAGCCGATATCAGTTCCGACGAGATTGCCGCGATTGGTATTACCAACCAGCGTGAAACGACGATTGTCTGGGAACGTGAAACCGGTAAGCCCATTTACAACGCTATCGTCTGGCAGTGCCGCCGTACATCCGAGATCTGCGAACAGCTGAAGCGCGACGGTATGGAAGAGTACGTGCGCAGCGCCACCGGTTTGGTGGTTGACCCGTATTTCTCCGGCACCAAAGTGAAATGGATCCTCGACCACGTAGAAGGTTCACGCGAGCGTGCTAAACGCGGCGAGCTGCTGTTCGGTACCGTCGATACCTGGCTTATCTGGAAGATGACCCAGGGACGCGTTCACGTGACCGACTACACCAACGCCTCGCGTACCATGCTGTTCAACATCAACACCCTGGAGTGGGATGACAAGATGCTGGACGCGCTGGACATTCCGCGCGCGATGCTGCCTGAAGTGCGTAAGTCTTCCGAAGTGTACGGCCAGACCAACATCGGCGGTAAAGGCGGCACCCGTATTCCTATCGCCGGTATCGCCGGTGACCAGCAGGCGGCGCTGTTCGGCCAGCTGTGCGTCAAGGAAGGGATGGCGAAGAACACCTACGGCACCGGCTGCTTTATGCTGATGAACACCGGCGAGAAGGCGGTGAAATCAGAAAACGGCTTGCTGACCACCATCGCCTGCGGCCCGCGCGGCGAAGTGAACTATGCCCTGGAAGGTGCGGTGTTCATGGCGGGTGCATCCATTCAGTGGCTGCGCGACGAGATGAAGCTGATCAGCGATGCGTTCGACTCCGAGTACTTCGCGACCAAAGTGAAAGACACCAACGGCGTGTACGTGGTGCCTGCGTTCACCGGTCTGGGCGCGCCGTACTGGGACCCGTATGCACGCGGCGCAATTTTCGGCCTGACGCGCGGTGTGAACTCTAACCACATTATTCGCGCTACTCTCGAATCCATCGCCTACCAGACACGCGACGTGCTGGAAGCGATGCAGGCTGACTCTGGCATTCGTCTGCACGCCCTGCGCGTGGACGGCGGTGCGGTAGCGAATAACTTCCTGATGCAGTTCCAGTCCGACATTCTCGGCACCCGCGTTGAGCGCCCTGAAGTGCGTGAAGTGACGGCGCTGGGCGCGGCATACCTTGCCGGTCTGGCGGTAGGCTTCTGGCAGAACCTGGACGAGCTGCAGGAAAAAGCGGTTATCGAACGCGAGTTCCGCCCGGGCATCGAAACCACCGAGCGTAACTTCCGCTACAGCGGCTGGAAAAAAGCGGTGAAACGCGCCCTGGCGTGGGAAGAGCACGAAGAGTAATCCCCCTCACCCCGGCCCTCTCCCCAAAGGGGAGAGGGTGTTTTAAGTCCCCTCGCCCCTTTGGGGAGAGGGGCTCCAACCGCACCGGCCCCCTCACCCCTCCCCACTCTGTGATAAACTTCGTGCAATTCCTTTTGATTGCACGAGTACCTCATGAAACGTGAACTTGCTATCGAGTTTTCCCGCGTCACCGAAGCGGCCGCACTTGCAGGCTATAAATGGCTGGGCCGTGGCGACAAAAATACCGCAGACGGCGCAGCCGTCCATGCCATGCGTATTGTACTTAACCAGGTCAACATTGACGGCACCATCGTGATCGGCGAAGGCGAGATCGACGAAGCGCCGATGCTCTACATCGGTGAAAAAGTCGGTACCGGCAAAGGCGATGCCGTGGATATCGCGGTTGACCCGATCGAAGGCACCCGCATGACGGCGATGGGTCAGGCCAATGCGTTAGCGGTGCTGGCCGTGGGCGATAAAGGCTGCTTCCTCAACGCGCCGGACATGTACATGGAAAAGCTGATTGTCGGTCCAGGCGCGAAAGGCGCAATCGACCTTAGCCTGCCGCTGGAAGAGAACCTGCACAACATCGCCAAAGCCCTGGGCAAACCCCTTAGCGAACTCACCGTCACCATTCTGGCGAAACCGCGCCACGACGCCACTATCGCGCAGATGCAAAAGCTCGGCGTGCGCGTGTTTGCTATCCCTGACGGTGACGTTGCCGCCTCGATCCTGACCTGCATGCCGGACAGCGAAGTCGACGTGCTCTACGGCATCGGTGGCGCGCCGGAAGGTGTGGTCTCCGCGGCAGTGATCCGCGCGCTGGATGGCGATATGCAGGCCCGTCTACTGCCCCGCCATGAGGTGAAAGGCGACAGCGAAGAGAACCGCCGTATCGGGGAAAACGAGCTGGCGCGCTGCGAAGCGATGGGCATCGAGGCCAATAAAGTGCTGGCTCTGGACGAGATGGCGCGTAGCGATAACGTTGTCTTCTCGGCGACCGGCATCACCAAAGGCGATCTGCTGGACGGCATCACCCGCAAGGGCAATATGGCCACCACTGAAACACTGCTGATTCGCGGTAAATCACGCACCATTCGCCGCATCCAGTCTATCCACTATCTCGACCGCAAAGACCCGGACGTGCAGACGCACATTCTGTAAAACCGTTTGATCGATAGAGCTTTCCGGCCCTGACGGGCTGGAAATTACCACCACAAGTACGGAAGATAGAACAGAGAAACAGCACAGGAGAAGATCATGGCGGACTGGGTAACAGGTAAAGTCACAAAGGTACAGTTCTGGACCGATGCGCTATTTAGTCTCACCGTACATGCTCCCGTTCACCCGTTTAAAGCCGGGCAATTTGCGAAGCTGGGACTGGATGTCGACGGCGAGCGCGTGCAGCGCGCCTACTCTTACGTTAACGCGCCTGATAACCCGGATCTCGAGTTCTATCTGGTCACCGTTCCTGACGGTAAGCTCAGCCCGCGCCTTGCCGCCCTTAAGCCCGGCGACGAGGTGCAAATTGTGAGTGAAGCAGCAGGCTTCTTTGTGCTCGAAGAGATCCCTGACTGCGACACGCTCTGGATGCTGGCAACCGGTACGGCCATCGGCCCTTATCTCTCTATTTTGCAGTACGGCAAAGATCTGGAGCGCTTTAAAAACATCGTGCTGGTTCACGCTGCGCGCTACGCCGCAGACCTGAGCTATTTGCCGCAAATGCAGGCGCTTGAACAGCAGTACGGCGGGAAGTTAAAGATTCAGACGGTGGTCAGCCGTGAAACCGTAGCAGGAGCGCTTACCGGCCGCGTGCCGGCGTTAATTGAGAGTGGAGCCCTGGAAGACGCGGTGGGTTTGCCGCTGAACGCTGAAACCAGCCACGTCATGCTGTGCGGCAACCCCCAGATGGTGCGGGACACGCAGCAGCTTCTGAAGGATACCCGGCAGATGACGAAACATCTTCGCCGCCGACCGGGCCATATGACCGCCGAACACTACTGGTGATCAGCGGTATTTCACCTCGACGGTGTCTTTACCGTATTTATTTTCGCTCTGGGTGCCAATAAACGCGCCCAGATCGACAATCATCATCACGAAGATGACCGACGGCAGCAGCCTGCCCACAACCCACGGCAGGATGGACGGCAGCATCGCCCAGTTTCCCGCCACCAGCATCCACGCCAGAATAATCAGAAATGCCCACGCGCCGGAACGCCCGCGATCGTGCAGCCGTTTTACGACAACCGCCGCCGTTGGCCATAGCAGGCAGACCAGCGCGAAGGCCGCCGTTTGCGTGCTCAGCCAGGCGTTGTAAGCCACGAAAAACAGAAGCAGCATGGCGACAACCCACGTCACCATCCAGATCCAGAAATCACGGCGTCCAATACGCCCTTTGAATGAAAACAGCCACTGCTGTATGGTCATGTAAGGTTCCTTATTATCGTATAGCGCGCATTTTACCCTGGAGTTGTGACCTTTTGACAAGCCGACCAGATATCGTTTTAATCATGAGCACTTACGGCCAGGGGCAATGTTAATGAAAAGTTCGGCACGTTCTCTTTTCCTGTGTTTAACGCTGCTCAGCGCGGGTTATCCCCTGCACGCCGCCGAAACCACAGCCCCGACCACAGCACCCTATCTGCTGGCGGGCGCGCCGTCGTTCGATCAGTCTATCAGCCAGTTTCGTGAAACCTTCAATCAGACCAACCCCACGCTGCCGCTGGATGAGTTTCGCGCCATTGATGGCTCACGCGATACCCCCACACTGACCCGTGCGGCAAGCAAGATTAACGAGAATTTGTATGCTTCCACGGCGCTGGAGCGCGGTACGTTAAAAATCAAAAGCATGCAAATCACCTGGCTGCCGATACAGGGGCCAGAGCAGAAAGCCGCTAAGGCGAAAGCGCTGGAGTACATGAGCGCGGTACTGCAGGCCTTTACCCCTGCGCTGACGAAAAAGCAAAGCCAGCAAAAGCTGCAAAAACTCCTTACCGCCGGGAAAAACAAGCGTTACTACGCTGATACCGAAGGCGCAATCCGCTATGTTGTGGCGGACAACGGCGAAAAAGGACTGACCTTCGCTGTTGAACCGATTAAGCTGGCACTATCTGACACCCTCGGCGGGGCGAATTAATGACAAAAAGCAAAGCCTTTCGAGGGAAAATCTCTATACTGATTCACAGACCATGCTGCCCGACAGGGTGGCCATATTCCTTAATTCGCTTATTTAGCGTGGAGAATTGAAATGCGACATCCTTTAGTGATGGGTAACTGGAAACTGAACGGCAGCCGCCACATGGTAAACGAACTGGTTGCGAACCTACGTAAAGAGCTGGCTGGCGTGACGGGCTGCGCGGTTGCTATCGCTCCGCCGGATATGTACCTGGATCTGGCTAAACACGCCGCTGACGGCAGCCACATCATTCTGGGCGCGCAGAACGTTGACGTTAACCTGTCTGGCGCGTTCACCGGTGAAACCTCCGCTGAAATGCTGAAAGATATCGGCGCGAAATACATCATCATCGGCCACTCCGAGCGTCGCACCTATCACAAAGAATCCGACGAGTTCATCGCGAAGAAATTTGCCGTGCTGAAAGAGCAGGGTCTGATTCCGGTTCTGTGCATCGGTGAAACCGAAGCGGAAAACGAAGCGGGCAAAACCGAAGAAGTGTGCGCACGTCAGATCGACGCAGTGCTGAAAACCCAGGGCGCGGCAGCGTTCGAAGGCGCAGTAATCGCATACGAGCCAGTCTGGGCGATCGGTACCGGCAAATCTGCAACCCCTGCGCAGGCTCAGGCGGTTCACAAATTCATTCGTGACCACATTGCTAAAGCCGACGCGAAGGTCGCTGAGCAAGTGATTATCCAGTACGGCGGTTCCGTAAACGCCTCCAACGCTGCTGAGCTGTTCACCCAGCCAGACATCGATGGCGCGCTGGTTGGCGGTGCATCCCTGAAAGCTGACGCTTTCGCGGTGATCGTTAAGGCAGCAGAAGCGGCTAAACAGGCGTAATTGCCTTTGTGGCGGGTGGCGCTTGCGCTTACCCGCCGCTCTTCTCCTCCCTCTCCCTTAGGGAGAGGGGTGGGGTGAGGGGAAACACCTCGCACCGAACTACACTTTCCCCAGCAAACTAAACCACAGATAATCCAGCGGCAGCAGTACCAGATACGTTGCGATAGCCAGCGCCAGACAGAGCACCATCCCCGCCCTTGCAGGCACCTTCCCGAGCCCCATAGCCACGACAATCGGCGACGCCTGATACGGCAGCAGCGGCGTGGAATAGCCCAGCACCTGAATCATGATCACCGACAGCAGCGGAAAACCGGTCGCGTCCGAAAAACTCTGCGCCAGAGTGGTGTACAGCGCCGGAACGCCGTTGGCGGTCATAATGAAGTTGAGCGCCGTGGTAATACCGGTCAGCGCCAGGAAACTGGTGAACGGCCTGTCTGCATCCAGCGGCATAATGCGAAGCAACGCCTCGCCCACGGCCGTTCCGATACCGGTTTGCGTCACCACGATCGCCAGCCCAAGAATGCCCGCGACGTAAATACAGGTGCGCATGTTCACGCCCGCAGAAAACTCTTCCCCGGTGATAAAGCCAATGCGCGGCAGCATGACGACGATCGACGCCGCCAGCCCCGTCCACGCCGGCCCTACGCCGTGCCAGCTCTCCGTGACCCACATCCCCAGCACCACCGCCAGCAGCCAGGCAAGACGCTTTTCATCCCGCCCCATAGGATCAGACGGCGCCTGTTCCTTCGGCGGTTTTGGGCTGCCGGGAAATAGCCAGCAGATGAGGCCAATCAGAATCAGGCCTTTGAGGATACCGAGCACCGGCGTGTGCAGCAGCAGATACGGGACATAGTTCAGATGGATGCCGTACGAGCCTTCCGCCGCACCGCTCATCACCAGGTTAGGGACGTTTGCAGGCAGGATCGTCGCCGAAAGCTGGAAAGTCCCGAACCCCACCGCCAGCGCCAGCCCGAACCAGGCGCGGGAGCCGTCGGCGATACCGGCGCGTTTTGCCATCGCCGCGACAATCGGCATCAGCAGCGCAATACGTCCCATGTTCGACGGCATCACAAACGCCAGCGCGTAGCTCAGCAGCACCACGCTCGCCACCATCATCACCCAGGAGTCGGTGAGCTTTGCCGACAGCGCCCGGGCGGCCCTGTCCGCCAGTCCGGTTTTACGGATCGCCACGCCGAGCACAAAGCCGCTGAATACCAGCCAGAAAGCAGACGAGGCAAAACCGCCGAAGATGACCTCCGGCGGGGCGATTCTGGCGGTCATCGCCGCCGTGAAGAACAGCAGCGCGGTGATAAATTCCGGCAATAGCGACGTCGCCCACAGCACGATGGTGACGCCAACGATCAGTGAGGGCAGCAGCAGAGGATACGTTAACCAGAGCGACATACCTGTCTCCTGTAGAATTTTTCAGCAAGTCTACGGTGACAGGCAGCCCGAGTAAACGCGATTTATGGTGGGGTTACTTCAGGATAGTGCATTGATGATCCTGCAGTTCCTCCGCGGACGCGCGGTTAAGCGTGAGCAGGTTACGCTCGGTCGCAAGCAAAACAAAAGAGCCATCCGACTGCTGCGCCATTGCCAGCGCGAAACGCCCCATATGGTCGCGCGCTTCCGGCAGCTCTTCCGCCAGCATCATAAACGGGCTGCGCTGGACCAGTTCATTCTCCGTTACGCGACGAGCAAGATATTCATGTCCTTCCAGCCCCCCGGGAAGAGGCAGCCACTGGGTGCTGATTTCTCCCTGTGCCGCGTTGAGCTTCTCGCGCACGTCCGGGCGCAGGCAGGAGATATGAATATGAAAATGGTTCTGCGTGCGGCCAGTCGGCGAGTTAATCGTCAGCGAAATGGCGCTGTCAGGCACCTCGGATCCATGCTTCAGGGTCATAAAGCTGCGCGACTGCCACGCCAGCCAGAAAAAGTTCGGCGTATGAGCTTCGGTCAGCAGCGGGCTCTCGGTGCCGTTGATGCGATATGTCGGCATCAGCAGGTATTGCAGCGGCCCGTTGCGATCTTTAAATACCACATAGCCTGCATCCGTTTTCACCTGCGCACAGGGTGCCGGGTTACGGTTCTGGATCTGATTCGGCACACACTGGTCGAGAACGATATGGCGCAACGCATTCGGATTACCCGCCTTCATCCAGTACACGCCGCCAGCGGCAAGGGCGATGACAATGAGGATCAATAAGATAATTTTTTTCACAACGCGTTCCCTGTTTTCAATAGAGGCAAAAGAGTAACGCAAAATGATGACCAAATAAAAAACCCGGCGGATTTCTCACGCCGGGTCACCGTGTCACAGGCTAATGGTTAGCGCTGGCTAATTTGGTCGAAGGTACCGCCATTGGAGAAGTGCTCTTTCTGCGCTTTCGTCCAGCCGCCGAACACATCGTCAATAGTGAATAGCTTCAGTTTTGGGAACTCCCCTTCGTATTTCTTGGCGACCGCCGCATCGCGTGGACGATAGAAGTTTTTCGCCGCAATTTCCTGGCCTTCTGGCGAGTACAGATACTTCAGGTAGGCTTCCGCCACCGCTTTGGTATCTTTCTTCTCAACCACTTTATCGACCACGGAGACGGTCGGCTCAGCCAGAATCGATTCGCTCGGGGTCACGATCTCAAATTTGTCTTTGCCCAGCTCGTGGGTGGCCAGCAGGGCTTCGTTTTCCCAGGCAATCAGCACGTCGCCAATCCCGCGCTCGACGAAGGTGTTGGTGGCGCCACGCGCACCGGAGTCCAGCACCTCAACGTTTTTATACAGCGCCTTCACGAATTCCTGCGCTTTGGCCTGGTCGCCATTGTTGTGATGCAGTGCATAGCCCCACGCGCCGAGATAGTTCCAGCGAGCGCCGCCGGAGCTTTTCGGGTTCGGGGTAATCACAGAAACGCCCGGTTTGATCAGGTCGTTCCAGTCTTTAATTTGTTTCGGGTTTCCTTTACGCACCAGGAAGACGATGGTCGAGGTGTAGGGCGCGGAGTTATCCGGCAGGCGTTTGATCCAGTTTTTGTCGATGCGGCCGCGCTCGGCGATCGCGTCGACATCGTAGGCCAGCGCCAGGGTCACCACGTCGGCTTCAATACCGTTTATCACGGACGTCGCCTGCTTGCCGGAGCCGCCATGCGACTGACGAACCACCACGTTGTCGCCGGTTTCCTGTTTCCAGTGTGCCGCAAACGCTTTGTTGTATTGCTCGTACAGTTCACGCGTCGGGTCGTATGACACGTTCAGTAACTGGATATCCTTAGCCAGAACGCTGGTCGATGCCAGCAATAATGTTAAACCCACGCCCCATTTATTCATCGCCCAGCTCTCTTGTGTAGTGTTTTGATGAATGCAGCGTGCCAGAAAGCGAATCGAGGATTAAAGAATAAAAAAAGATTGGCTATAACGTAGTGGAATAAAAAAGCGTGCGCGCATAAAAAAGCCGGGTGGCGGCTACGCCTTACCCGGCCTACGAGTCGTGCTTTGTAGGCCCGGTAAGCGCAGCGCCACCGGGCAACAGAACCGATCAGTACAGTTTTTTCGCGCAGTCCAGCCAGTCACCTTTGAACGGACGCTTCATGTTTTCAATCGCGTCGATGATGTCGTGGTGAACCAGTTTTTCGTTCTGAATACCGACGCAGCGGCCGCCGTGACCCTGCAGCAGCAGATCGATAGCGTACGCGCCCATACGGGACGCCAGAATACGGTCGTAAGGGCCTGGGGAACCGCCGCGCTGGATGTGACCCAGCACGGTCGCGCGGGTTTCGCGTTTGGTTTCGGCTTCGATGTACTTCGCCAGCTCGTCAACGTCACAGATGTGCTCGGTGATAGCCACGATCGCGTGTTTTTTACCTTTCGCTATGCCCGCTTTGATTTCAGCCACCAGATCTTCACGGCTAAATTCGACTTCCGGCACGACGATAAATTCACAACCGCCCGCAATGGCTGCCGCCAGCGTCAGGTCGCCACAGTAACGGCCCATCACTTCAACGATAGAGATACGCTGGTGAGAAGAAGAGGTGTCACGCAGACGGTCAATCGCTTCAACAACGGTACCCAGTGCAGTAAAGAAGCCGATAGTGTAGTCAGTACCTTTGATGTCGTTGTCGATGGTGCCCGGCAGACCGATGCACGGGAAGCCCATTTCGGTCAGACGTTTTGCACCCATGTAGGAGCCGTCACCACCGATAACCACCAGGGCGTCCAGGCCGCGTTTCTTCATGTTTTCGATAGCCACTTCACGAACGTGTTCATCACGGAATTCCGGGAAGCGCGCGGAACCGAGGAAAGTACCGCCACGGTTGATCATGTCAGACACGCTGTAACGGTCGAGCTGAACCATACGATCTTCATACAGGCCCAGATAACCGTCATAAACGCCAAAAACTTCCAGGCCTTCCGTCAGCGCTGCACGGACAACACCACGAATTGCCGCGTTCATGCCCGGCGCATCACCGCCGCTTGTCAACACACCGATTTTCTTAATCATGACTACCTCTGAACTTAGGAATGCAAAATTGAAATCTGTTGCCGGAAGAAACTTATCGACCAACGAATACTGCAAATAGTATATCAATCCCTTCCAGCTGAATTGATTCAGGTCAGACCAAACGGCGGTAATTTATACACAAAATGCTGGCCTGGCTCACTTTTTTACAACGAATTACGAAAGCCCAACATGACCGGGTACAACCGAGCAGGGATCCTGGTGAATGATGACGTCTGAACCAGGAAAACGCTGCAAAATCGCCTGCTCGACCTGCTCAGCAACAACGTGAGCCTGAACCAGTGGCAGGTTGTCTTCCATTTCAATATGAATCTGAATAAAGCGGGTCGGCCCTGACTGCCGCGTTCGAAGATCGTGTGCACCTCTGACGCCGGGCCAGGAGGTCACGATAGAAAAAATTTCATTACGTTCTGAGTCCGGGAGGGCGCGGTCAAGCAGTGATTGCACCGCTTCATACCCCATCCGCAGGGCGCTATATAAAATATAGATACCAATCCCTAACGCAAATAACGCATCGGCGCGATGCCAGCCATACCAGGCCAGACCGAGCGCAATAAGAATAGCCCCATTCATCATAACATCAGATTGATAATGAAGCATATCCGCCCGTACAGCCTGACTTTGCGTTTTGCGAACAACCCAGCGCTGGAACGTTACCAGAACAAGTGTGCATATAAGCGCAACGATCGTCACAACTACGCCTACGCCGGGATCGTTCATCGGTGTCGGCGAAACGAGATGCTGAATGCCGGTTAAAAACAGGAACAGCGCAGAGCCGGAAATGAACATACTTTGCGCCAGCGCGGCCAGCGACTCCGCTTTACCGTGCCCAAATGTGTGCTCTTCATCCGCTGGCTGCAGCGAGTAACGCACCACCAGCAGGTTGGTCAACGAGGCGGCAATGTCCATCAGCGAGTCCACGAGCGCCGCCAGAATACTGACCGAGCCGGTATACCACCAGGCAAAGATTTTAATCAGTAACAGGCTGGAGGCCATGACGGTCGCCGCAATGGCGGCCCGGCTTACCAGTCTTCCATAGGATTGATTCATAAACGCTCCTGTCATGTCATGCCGCTAGTATAACGGAAGCATGGGGAGTCTAAGGATGAATAAACGGTTAACAGGGCGGATGCGGGGCAAAAAAAACCCCCACATCATGTGGGGGAAGACAGGGATGGTGTCTATGGCAAGGAAAACAGGGTTTACTGGTTACTACGGGTACTGCTATTGCTACTGAAAAACGTCGTTTCTGAGCTTCGCTGCATCCGTGCAACCTCACGCAGCTGGTCCATTCGCTGCTGATGTCTGGCATTCAAAACCGCTTGCTGCTCGGGCGTTAGCAGATGGAACATCTGGTTGCGGACCTTCGCCATCTCTACCTGGCGGGCAACCTGTTCCTGTGCCATTTTTTCGGCCTGAGCGCGTACAGCGCTTTCGTCAAAATTTTCTGCGGTGACAAGGCGATGCATTGTCTCCATTTCGCTAACATTAACAGGGGGCTGGTCGTGTCGTGCCCTCTGCATCAGATCTCGCATCTGTTGACGCTGATGTTCGGTTAAACTTATGCCGTCAAACATATGGCTTTGGCTGCTGTTCTGCGTTGCGCCCTCTTGTAAGGGACTGTTATCGCTGATGATAGCTTCAGCAGCCTGGCTAAACGCACTGAACGCCAGCGTTGAGGCCATGACGGCAGCGGTAACTTTGCGCATCACTTGCTCCCAAAATCTTTCGTGTCGCGATTCAACGAGAGACAGTCTACGATTCAGGCTGCAAACATGCGTCAGGGGGTGTAAAACAACGTAAAGTCATGGATTAGACAGCCTTGATGTCGTAATTTCTGCCTCGGAGGTATTTAAACAATGAATAAAATCCTGTTAGTTGATGATGACCGAGAGCTCACATCCCTTTTAAAGGAGTTGCTCGACATGGAAGGTTTCAACGTCCTGGTTGCCCATGATGGCGAGCAGGCGCTGAGTCTCCTTGACGACAGCATCGATTTACTTTTGCTCGACGTGATGATGCCGAAGAAAAACGGTATTGATACGTTGAAAGAGCTTCGCCAGACACACCAGACTCCCGTAATCATGCTGACCGCACGCGGCAGCGAACTTGACCGCGTACTCGGCCTTGAGCTGGGCGCGGATGACTATTTACCCAAGCCGTTTAACGACCGTGAACTGGTTGCCCGTATTCGCGCTATCCTGCGTCGTTCCCACTGGAGCGAACAGCAGCAAAATACCGACAACAGCTCACCTACTCTTGAAGTCGACTCCCTGAGCCTCAACCCGGGCCGTCAGGAAGCGAGCTTTGATGGCCAGACGCTGGAACTGACCGGCACGGAGTTCACCCTGCTGTATCTGCTGGCGCAGCACCTCGGCCAGGTGGTATCGCGTGAACATCTAAGCCAGGAAGTGCTGGGCAAACGCCTCACCCCGTTTGACCGCGCCATCGACATGCACATCTCTAACCTGCGCCGTAAGCTGCCGGAGCGTAAAGACGGTCACCCATGGTTTAAAACCCTGCGTGGTCGCGGTTATCTGATGGTTTCCGCTTCATGATAGGAAGCTTAACCGCCCGCATCTTCGCCATCTTCTGGCTGACGCTGGCACTGGTTTTAATGCTCGTTTTGATGTTGCCAAAACTCGACTCACGCCAGATGACGGAGCTTCTCGACAGCGAGCAACGTCAGGGCGTGATGATCGAGCAGCACGTGGAAGCCGAGCTGGCAAACGATCCGCCAAACGATTTAATGTGGTGGCGCAGGCTGTTTCGCGCTATCGACAAGTGGGCGCCGCCCGGACAACGCCTGCTGCTGGTGACCAGCGAAGGCCGCGTGATTGGGGCCGATCGCAATGAAATGCAGATCATCCGCAACTTCATTGGCCAGGCGGATAATGCCGATCATCCCCAGAAGAAGAAATATGGCCGCGTAGAGATGGTAGGGCCTTTCTCCGTCAGGGACGGAGAGGATAATTATCAGCTCTACCTGATCCGTCCGGCGAGCAACTCCCAGTCTGATTTTATCAACCTGCTGTTTGACCGCCCTCTCCTGCTGCTGATTGTCACCATGCTGGTCAGCTCACCGCTGCTGTTATGGCTGGCGTGGAGCCTGGCAAAACCGGCGCGTAAGCTGAAGAATGCCGCCGATGAGGTGGCGCAGGGTAACCTGCGACAACACCCTGAACTGGAAGCAGGTCCGCAGGAGTTCCTTGCCGCCGGAACCAGTTTTAACCAGATGGTGAGCGCCCTCGATCGTATGATGACCGCACAGCAACGTCTGCTGTCGGATATCTCGCACGAGCTGCGTACCCCGCTTACGCGCTTGCAGCTTGGCACCGCGCTGCTGCGCCGCCGCAGCGGTGAGAGCAAAGAGCTGGAGCGTATTGAAACGGAAGCGCACCGCCTGGACAGCATGATCAACGACCTGCTGGTCATGTCGCGCAATCAGCAGAAAAACGCGCTGGTCAGCGAAACGGTGAAAGCGAATCACCTCTGGCACGAGGTGCTGGACAACGCGGCGTTCGAAGCGGAACAGATGGGTAAATCCTTTACCGTCAACTTCCCGCCGGGCCCGTGGCCGCTGTACGGTAACCCCAACACGCTGGAAAGCGCGCTGGAGAACATCGTGCGGAACGCTCTTCGCTACTCGCATACGAAGATTGAGGTGGCGTTCTCGGTGGATAAAGACGGGATCACCGTCATTGTCGATGATGACGGCCCAGGCGTGAGCCCGGAAGACCGCGAGCAGATTTTCCGTCCGTTCTATCGTACCGATGAGGCGCGCGACCGGGAATCGGGCGGCACGGGACTGGGTCTGGCGATTGTTGAAACCGCCATGCAGCAGCACCGCGGCTGGGTGAAAGCCGACGATAGCCCGCTGGGTGGGCTACGGTTAACGCTTTGGCTACCGTTGTATAAGCGTTCGTAGCTGTTAGTGCCGGGTGGCGGCTTCGCCTTACCCGGCCTACTTTCTGCGGAGGACTATTTCCCCCACAATCTCCGCGAATTATCCTCGATCTTGCTGCTTAAACGCCGCTTCTGCATCGTTCTTGTCCAGCTGATGGATAATCCCGCCGCCGACAGCAGGCGGTGATACTGTTCGTCGTCAAACGGCATATGCCAGGCAATGGCGCAGGCGTCATAAACAGACACATCGCTCAGGCGCGACGCCAGCTCAAGCGGCGCGTCCGCTGAAACCTGCCCAGCCAGCACCACGCGATACAGCCAGCCGGTTTTACCCGCTTTTTGCAGCTGGGCCGACATATCCTGAATACCGAAGTGGTAGTTGAGCTTGAAGCACGGCGAGCGTGGCTGCGTCACCTGAATCAGGGCATCGCCCCAGCGGTAGATATCACCGATAAACACGTTCTTTTCGGTGAGCCCTTCGGTGGAGAGATTCTCGCCAAACGCGGGAGCAACAAAGAGGTCCGTCTGCTCGGGAAACTCGGTTTTCCAGTGCTGATAGTGTTCACGCGGGTAGTGGCACAGCGCGCGATCGGGCCCGCCGTGGATTTTCTTTTCGGCCTGCTCGTCACCCGCAAGCCCGAGGTCGGTTAACGTCAACTCACCGTCGACCTGAATTTTGGCGATGGCACTCGGGCGGCTGCCGTCGTACTCCCTTACCTTGCCTGTAAACACGTTCACCGGGTAATGCATTGCTGCTCCTTTATATGCCCTAAATAATTCGAGTTGCAGGAAGGCGGCAAGAGAGTGAATCCCCAGGAGCTTACTCAAGTAAGTGACTGGGGTGAGCGAACGCAGCCAACGCACCTGCAACTTGAAGTATGACGGGTATACAGATACAAAAAAAGCGAGTCATAAGACTCGCTTCTCACAGGCGTCAATGCAACCTTATTTTTTAGCGGCGAAACGCGCTGCTGCTTCGTCCCAGTTCACCACGTCCCAGAAGGCTTTGATGTAGTCCGGACGACGGTTCTGGAATTTCAGGTAGTAAGCGTGTTCCCACACGTCCAGACCCAGGATTGGGAAGCCGGATGCGCCAGAAATCGCTTCACCCATCAGCGGGGAGTCCTGGTTAGCAGTAGAAACCACCGCCAGCTTGTCGCCTTTCAGAACCAGCCACGCCCAGCCAGAGCCGAAACGGGTTGCAGCGGCTTTTTCGAATTCCGCTTTGAAGTTGTCAACGGAGCCGAAGTCGCGCTCGATAGCCGCTTTCAGGTCGCCCTGCAGGGTGGTACCGGTCTTCAGGCCTTTCCAGAACAGGCTGTGGTTAGCGTGGCCGCCAGCGTTGTTACGCAGAACGGTTTTCTTGTCCGCTGGCAGCTGGTCCAGTTTGGTGATCAGCTCTTCAGCAGACAGGTTAGCGAACTCTGGCAGGCTTTCCAGCGCGGCGTTCGCGTTGTTCACATAGGTCTGGTGGTGTTTAGTGTGATGGATTTCCATCGTCTGCTTGTCGAAATGCGGTTCCAGTGCGTCGTAGGCATACGGCAGGGATGGCAGTGTATAACTCATAATCCTCTCCATTATTGTCGGGCGGCACAGCTGTTAATGCCGCGTAAGCAGTTGGTTCATTATAGTTAATTAAATGATATTGAAAATGATTATCAATGCCGTAGTTTTTATAAGGTTATTCGTTTTTCGATTAATCGCGAAATTGTGAGTCTGCTCACGCGGTTAACGTGCTGATTGCCATCCAGAACACATCTGCGGCAACCTTCTGAAGGTCCCCAAACCGCCTAATTTTTACACTCCTCAAGTCGGTGGGAAGCCACTGACGATAAAAACGATGAGGGTGTAAAAATGAATCATGCGATTACGATGGGTATCTTCTGGCATTTGATAGGCGCTGCCAGTGCAGCCTGTTTCTATGCTCCGTTTAAAAAAGTGAGAGGCTGGTCATGGGAAACCATGTGGTCCGTTGGCGGTATCGTGTCCTGGCTGATTTTGCCCTGGACCATTAGCGCCATGCTGCTGCCCGATTTCTGGGGCTACTTCTCCTCCTTCAGCGCCGCCACCCTGCTGCCGGTGTTCCTGTTCGGCGCGATGTGGGGCGTCGGCAACATCAACTATGGCCTCACCATGCGTTATCTTGGCATGTCGATGGGGATTGGTATCGCGATTGGCATCACGCTGATCGTCGGTACCCTGATGACGCCAATTCTCAACGGCAACTTCGACGTGCTTATTAATACTCAGGGTGGGCGGATGACGCTCCTGGGCGTGCTGGTGGCGGTCATTGGCGTAGGAATTGTGACGCGCGCGGGGCAGTTGAAAGAGCGCAAGATGGGCATTAAAGCTGAAGATTTTAACCTGAAGAAAGGTCTGCTGCTGGCGGTGATGTGCGGCATTTTCTCGGCCGGCATGTCGTTCGCCATGAACGCCGCCAAACCGATGCACGAAGCGGCTGCCGCGCTGGGCGTCGATCCGCTGTACGTTGCGCTACCAAGCTATGTCGTGATTATGGGTGGCGGCGCGATGGTTAACCTGGGCTTCTGCTTCATTCGTCTGGCAAAAGTAAAAAACCTGTCGGTAAAAACCGATTTCTCGCTGGCAACATCGCTCATCATCACCAACGTGCTCCTCTCGGCTCTGGGCGGCCTGATGTGGTATTTGCAGTTCTTCTTCTACGCCTGGGGCCACGCCAGCATTCCGGCGCAATACGACTATATAAGCTGGATGCTGCACATGAGTTTCTACGTACTTTGCGGCGGGCTGGTTGGGCTGGTGCTGAAAGAGTGGACGAACGCCGGACGTCGTCCGGTTGGCGTACTGAGCCTCGGCTGCGTGGTGATTATTATCGCTGCCAATATCGTCGGCCTCGGCATGGCAAACTGATTACGCCCCCTTTCGACTGCGATGACGCCACTGTACCGGCGTCATCCCCACCTCGCGGTTAAACACCACTGAAAAGTAGTTACTGTCCTCAAAGCCGCAGCGCATCGCCACATCACTGACCATCCACTCCGTATGCTGGAGGAGATATTGTGCATGGCAGATGCGCAGCTGGCGCAGGTAGTGGTTCACCGTCATCCCGGTCAGGGTGCGGAAATGCTGGCGCAACGCGCGCTCGCTGCACTGTTCCTGCTCGCAGAATTTATCCAGTACAAAGTTTTTATTCAGGCTGCCCGCAAGCCGGGTGATGAGCTTATCCAGCAGCGCTTCCTGCGTTGTGGCGGAGGGGTTATCAGTGGCGTAACGATGGCGCTTCAACGTCATCACCAGCTGGGCGAAAAGCAACTCCGCCAGCTGGTTAGCAACGGGGTCGTTCTTCTGGCTCTCCTGCTCCAGTTGAGAAATAACCTGCCGTACCTGAGCCATGCCGCTACTGCTTAAGCGCCAGTGCGGAGAACCCTTAGCATCAAGAAAGCCCGGAATGCTCGCGGCCCAGTCCACGTTAAGCTTGAGCCTGTCCGGACAGTAAATAACGTTCTGCAGCACCAGGTCGTTAACCGAGGCGTAGGAGTGTTTATCATCCGCGCGAATGTAGAACAGGTCTCCGCGCGTGATGCGGTAGGGACGGTCGTTGAGGATGTGCAGGCCGTTACCGCGCCAAACCAGCACCAGCTCGCAAAACTCGTGGGTATGTTCGGCAAAGACGTCCTGCGGGTAGCGATCGGCCACCGTGACGGCCTGACTCGCGGAGGCAAAAAAATCATCTTTGCGAAGAATTAACTGAGCAGCCACACCACGACCTCTACGCCGAATAACCTGACACTATTAGCTTTTTTGCGGAAATAAAACGGTGACTGCCCTCGCGTTACTGAAGCATCGCGTCTTTTCCCTGGCGAATATCGCGCGGAGACCAGTTAAATTCCCGGCGAAACAGCGTTGAAAAGTGATTGCTGTCGCCAAAACCGCAGCAATAGGCAATATCCGTGACGCTATCGTCGGTATGACGTAAAAGATGACGCGCTTTGATCAGGCGCAGACGGTTAAGGTAGCGTTGCGGCGTCAGCCCGGTGTGCTGTTTAAGCTGGCGATGCAGGGTCCGCAACGACAGGGAAAAATCATCCGCAAGCGTTTCCCAGCAGACATCCTCGGCAAAATGATCTTCCAGCCAGGCCATCAGATAGTTCAGGCGCGCGTTGTTATCTTCCAGCCCTTCCACCAGGCTGCTGCGGCGCAGCAGCACCAGAAGCTGCATAAACAGCAGTTCGCGCGTGGCAATGGCGTGCGTCTCCTGCCCGTCCTCGCTTCTCTCCATCTGGCTCACCAGCTGACGCACCTGCTGCAGGATGGACTGATTCACCCGCCAGTGCGACGGATAGTGTCCGTCTTGCTCCTGGGGCAACAGCTGGCTCAGCCCCGAAAGAAACTGGAACGCGTCCGGGGAACGGTAAAGCACATTCGTCAGACACAGGTTGTCGGTATGTTCATACAGGTGCCGGTCGTGGTCGCGCACGAAGCACACCGTACCGCCGCTGATGGTATAGGGCTGGCCATTGAAAACATGAATACCCGTCCCGCGCTCAACAATCACAATTTCGTGAAAATCATGATGATGCTCCGGGAACGCAGCCTGAGGAAGCCGTGGCTCAATCGCGACAGGCGAACCTCCTGAAGGAAAAAAATCCACGCAGTGCAGTATGGTCATAACGGCCCCCACCAATGAAAAATGTTCTCAAAATAGTAATTAAGGCCTCCCACACTCACCTTCAATTTTTGGCAGTAAACCTCGCAAAAGCTGTCCATTTTTCAAGAAACAGGGGGAAAGATCGGGAAATGCGCCCAGCGTCACACTGCCTGAGCATCCCGCCACTGCTCGAAACTGTGAACGCCCTCACATTCACCTTTGCTTTCTTGCCAGCGCGAGATTTGGCCTGTCAGTGGTGAGAAGGTGACTTTTTCTTCCCTTTTTTACACTCACCGCTAATGACTTAAGAAAGGACCCGACCATGACTTTTCGCCATTGTGTGGCTGTCGATTTAGGCGCATCCAGCGGCCGCGTAATGCTCGCGAGCTGGGACCGTGAGCAGCACGCGCTTTCGCTTCGCGAAATGCACCGTTTCGCCAACTGCCTGCAAAAGCAGGACGGTTTTGATACCTGGGATATCGATGCCCTGGAGGCGGAGATCCGTACCGGACTGAACAACGTCTGCAACGACGGCATTCGCATCGACAGCATCGGCATTGATACCTGGGGCGTAGACTTCGTTCTGCTTGATAGCCATGGCGAGCGCGTCGGCTTGCCGGTTTCTTATCGCGACAGCCGCACCGACGGCCTGATGGCGAACGCTATCGCCCAGCTTGGCAAGGACAACATCTACGGGCGCAGCGGCATTCAGTTTCTGCCGTTTAACACGCTTTATCAGCTGCGTGCTTTGGTCGAGCAACAGCCGGAGCTGGTCGCGGATGTGGCCCATGCGCTGCTGATCCCGGACTACCTGAGCTATCGCCTGACCGGCAACATGAACTGGGAATATACCAACGCCACCACCACGCAGCTGGTCAACATCAACTCGGATAGCTGGGACGAACATCTGCTGGCCTGGACGGGGGCCTCGCCTTCCTGGTTCGGCACGCCAACCCACCCGGGTAACGTGATCGGTCACTGGATTTGCCCCCAGGGGAACGCAATCCCTGTCGTTGCCGTCGCCAGCCACGATACCGCCAGCGCGGTAATAGCGTCCCCACTTGCAAGCAAAGACGCGGCTTACCTCTCGTCCGGCACCTGGTCGCTGATGGGCTTTGAGAGCAAAACCCCGTACGCCAGCGATGCCGCGATGGCGGCAAATATTACCAACGAAGGCGGTGCCGAAGGCCGCTACCGCGTACTGAAAAACATCATGGGGCTGTGGCTGCTCCAGCGGGTGCTGAAAGAGCAAAACATTACCGACCTGCCCGCGCTTATCGCCGAAACCGAGAAGCTGAAGGCCTGTACGTTCCTGATCAACCCGAACGATGACCGCTTTATCAACCCGGCGCACATGAGCGCCGAAATTCAGGCCGCCTGCGTCGAGGGCGGGCAGCCGGTGCCGTCGAGCCCTTCAGAACTGGCGCGCTGCATTTTTGACAGCCTCGCCCTGCTGTATGCCGACATCCTCAGCGAGCTGGCGAGCCTTCGCGGAAAACCGTTCAGCCAGCTGCATATCGTGGGCGGCGGCTGCCAGAACCAGCTGCTGAACCAGCTCTGCGCCGATGCCTGCGGCATCACCGTGGTGGCGGGTCCCGTGGAGGCCTCCACGCTCGGGAATATCGGCATTCAGCTGATGACCCTGGACGAACTTTCCAGCGTTGATGACTTCCGTTCTGTGGTGGCGGCTAACGCCAGCCTGACCACCTTCACCCCCAATCCCTGCCGTGAAATTGCTCGCTTTCGGGCGCAGTTTCAGCAAAACCGACTGACTAAGGAGCTTTGCGCATGACAACTCAATTAGAACAAGCCTGGGGCCTGGCTAAACAGCGTTTCGCCGCCGTCGGCGTGGATGTCGAAGAGGCGCTGCGCCAGCTCGACCGTCTGCCCGTCTCCATGCACTGCTGGCAGGGCGATGACGTCGCCGGTTTCGAGAACCCAGGCGGTTCCCTGACGGGTGGTATTCAGGCCACCGGTAACTACCCCGGCAAAGCGCGTAACGCGACCGAACTGCGCGCCGACCTGGAGCTGGCGCTGAGCCTGATCCCGGGGCCAAAACGCCTGAACCTGCATGCGATTTACCTCGAATCCGACGAGCCGGTGGCGCGCAACGAAATCAAACCGGAACACTTTAAGAACTGGGTGGAGTGGGCGAAAGCCAACCGGCTGGGCCTGGACTTTAATCCGTCCTGCTTCTCACATCCGCTGAGCGCGGACGGTTTTACCCTCGCCCACGCGGACGGCGACATCCGCCAGTTCTGGATCGACCACGTGAAGGCCAGCCGCCGCGTTTCGGCCTATTTCGGCGAACAGCTCGGCACGCCGTCGGTGATGAACATCTGGATCCCGGACGGCATGAAGGACATCACCGTCGACCGTCTGGCCCCGCGCCAGCGCCTGCTGGCCGCGCTGGATGAGGCCATCAGCGAGAAGCTGGACCCGGCGCACCACATCGACGCCGTAGAGAGCAAGCTGTTCGGCATTGGCGCCGAGAGCTACACCGTAGGCTCAAACGAGTTCTACATGGGTTACGCCACCAGCCGCCAGACCGCGCTGTGTCTGGATGCCGGCCACTTCCACCCAACCGAGGTGATCTCCGACAAAATCTCCGCCGCCATGCTCTACGTGCCGCGCCTGCTGCTGCACGTCAGCCGTCCGGTGCGCTGGGACAGCGATCACGTGGTGCTGCTGGATGACGAAACCCAGGCGATTGCCAGCGAAATCATCCGTCACGACCTTTTTGACCGCGTACACATCGGCCTCGACTTCTTCGATGCTTCCATCAACCGCATCGCAGCGTGGGTTATCGGCACCCGCAACATGAAGAAAGCCCTGCTGCGCGCGCTGCTGGAGCCTGTCGCCGCGCTGAAACAGCTGGAGGCTAACGGCGACTACACCGCGCGTCTGGCGCTGCTGGAAGAGCAGAAATCCCTGCCGTGGCAGGCGGTGTGGGAGATGTACTGCCAGCGTAACGACGCCCCGGCGGGCAGCCAGTGGCTGGACAACGTACGGGCATACGAGAAAGACGTGTTGAGTCAGCGCGGGTAATTTTGCCCTCACCCTAACCCTCTCCCACAGGGAGAGGGAACTTTTACCCCCTCTCCCTGTGGGAGAGGGCCGGGGTGAGGGTTCAACCTCACCGCGATAACTGGAAAATGAAGACTATGCAGACCATCACCACTTCCTGGTTCGTCCAGGGCATGATCAAAGCCACCTCCGACGCCTGGCTGAAAGGCTGGGACGAGCGCAACGGCGGCAACCTGACGCTGCGCCTGGACGACGCGGATATTGAACCGTTCGCGGCCGATTTCCACCAGAAGCCGCGCTATATCGCGCTGAGCCAGCCGATGCCGCTGCTCGCCAACACGCCGTTTATCGTCACCGGTTCCGGCAAGTTCTTCCGTAACGTCCAGCTCGACCCGGAGGCCAACCTCGGCGTGGTGAAAGTGGACAGCGACGGCGCGGGCTACCACATTCTGTGGGGTCTGACCGACGAGGCGGTACCCACCTCCGAACTGCCGGCGCACTTCCTCTCCCACTGCGAGCGCATCAGGGCGACGAACGGCAAAGACCGCGTGATCATGCACTGCCACGCCACCAACCTGATCGCCCTGACCTACGTGCTGGAAAACAGCGCCGACTTCATCACCCGTAAGCTGTGGGAAGGCAGTACCGAGTGTCTGGTGGTGTTCCCGGACGGCGTGGGCATTCTGCCGTGGATGGTGCCGGGTACCGACGAAATCGGCCAGGCAACCGCCGTTGATATGCAAAAACATGCTCTGGTGCTGTGGCCGTTCCACGGCGTGTTCGGCAGCGGCCCAACGCTGGATGAAACCTTTGGCCTGATCGACACCGCCGAGAAATCAGCGGAAGTGCTGGTGAAGGTGTACTCCATGGGCGGCATGAAGCAGACCATTTCCCGGGAAGAACTCATCGCCCTCGGCAAGCGCTTTGGCGTGAGCCCGCTGCAATCCGCGCTGGATTTGTACGCATAACGCCTTCGCAGGACAAACGTTGATCGTTAAGGAGAATTATCATGAGCTTTATGTTGGCACTTCCAAAAATCAGCCTTCACGGCGCGGGCGCAATCGGCGATATGGTCAACCTGGTAGCGAACAAACAGTGGGGAAAAGCGCTGATTGTCACCGACGGCCAGCTGGTGAAGCTGGGCCTGCTCGACAGCCTGTTTACCGCGCTGGACGCCCATCAGGTGTCGTATCACCTGTTCGATGAGGTGTTCCCGAACCCGACGGAAGCGCTGGTGCAAAAAGGATTTGCGGCATACCGGGACGCGGAGTGTGATTACGTGATTGCCTTCGGCGGCGGCAGCCCGATTGATACCGCCAAGGCGATTAAAATCCTCACCGCCAACCCCGGCCCGTCAACCAATTATTCCGGCGTCGGCAAGGTGAAAAATGCGGGCGTGCCGCTGGTGGCAATTAATACCACCGCAGGCACGGCGGCGGAGATGACCAGCAATGCGGTGATCATCGACTCCGCACGTCAGGTGAAAGAGGTGATTATTGACCCAAACATCATCCCGGACATCGCCGTGGACGATGCCAGCGTGATGCTCGATATTCCCGCCTCCGTGACCGCCGCAACCGGTATGGATGCCCTGACCCATGCCATTGAAGCCTACGTGTCCGTTGGCGCGCACCCGCTGACCGACGCCAACGCGCTGGAAGCAATTCGCCTGATCAACCTGTGGCTGCCGGAAGCGGTCGAAGACGGTCATAACCTTGAGGCGCGCGAGCAGATGGCGTTTGGTCAGTATCTGGCGGGCATGGCGTTTAACAGTGCAGGTCTCGGCCTTGTGCATGCCCTGGCGCACCAGCCGGGCGCGACGCACAACCTGCCGCACGGCGTGTGCAACGCCATCCTGCTGCCGATCGTCGAAAGCTTTAACCGCCCGAACGCGGTCGCGCGTTTTGCCCGCGTGGCGCAGGCGATGGGCGTCGATACCCGCGGCATGAGCGATGAAGCCGCCAGCATGTCCGCCATTCAGGCGATTCGCGACCTGAGCGCTCGCGTCGGCATCCCTGCGGGCTTTAGCCAGCTCGGCGTGACCAAAGCCGATATTGAAGGCTGGCTGGATAAAGCGCTCGCCGATCCGTGTGCGCCGTGCAATCCGCGCGCCGCCAGTCGTGAGGAAGTTCGCGAGCTCTATCTGGAGGCACTATGATCCGCAAAGCCTTTGTGATGCAAGTAAACCCGGACGCGCACGAGGAGTACGCGCGCCGCCACAATCCAATTTGGCCGGAGCTGGAAAAGGTGTTGAAAGACCACGGCGCACACCACTACGCCATTTATCTCGATAGGGCCCGCAGCCTGCTGTTTGCGACCGTAGAGATTGAATCGGAGGAGCGCTGGAGCGCGGTAGCGAATACCGACGTCTGCCAGCGCTGGTGGAAACATATGGGCGACGTCATGCCGTCGAACCCGGATAACAGCCCGGTGAGTACCGAGCTGAAAGAGGTCTTTTACCTGGACTGATGTGTTAACGCTGCTGCCCCCGCGGCGGCGGCGATCTCCTGCCTGCTGCTCAGCGTAAACGCCGACACCACCGTAATCGCCAGCACGAAACACCCCAGCATCAGATACGTCTCCTGGAAGCCGATCCGGTCATACATATTCCCGGCAAAAGCGGAGAGGAAAATGGCCGCCGACTGCTTGGAGAACTGGAAGCCGATCAGATAGATAGTCGCTGACAGTCGGGTATCAAACACCCCGGTGATGTACTTAAATGCGCCCACCAGCAGGAACGGGACTTCCAGCGCGTGCAGCATCTTGAGGGCAATCACCTCCACGGCGGTGGTGGCGAACGAGGAGCCGATAATGCGCGTCGCCATAATCACCCCGGCGATCAGCAGCGTGTTCTTCGCGCCGATGCGGTTAATGATCCACGGCGAGCAAAACATAATGATGGCGTTACAGATTTCCCCCGCAGTCGTTGCGAAACCAAAGGCGCGGGTTCCTTCCTGCGGCGTGGCGAAGAAGGTTTTAAAGAAGGTGGCAAACTGCTGGTCGAAAACGTCATACACGCAGGCCACGCCAATCACATAGAGGATAAACATCCACATTCTGCGCTGGCGGAACAGGTTGAACACGGTTTTGGCGGTGATTTGCGGCTGGTTCGCTCCCAGGGCATCCATGACCTGCGCCGTCTGGTTGGGCTTTGGCTTCGCCACCACCAGCAGCAGCATCAGCAGCAATGCCGCTCCCGATCCCATCCAGAAAACGTACGACGGATCGATGCCGAACAGGATGCCGCCCGTTGAGGCGCACAAGCCCCAGCCGAGGCAGCCAAACATCCGCGCCTTGCCGTACTCAAAGAAGCTGTTGCGGCTCACGCGCTCAATGTAGGCCTCAATCGCCCCCGATCCGGCCGAAAATACAAAACCGATATACAGCCCGCCGCTCAGCGCGCCCAGCCAGATATTGACTTTCAGCAGCGGCGCGAAGACGTACAGGAAGAACGGCGCGAACAGAAACAGCAGCACCGCGATGATCCACAGGAGGTGTTTTTTTAGCCCCAGCTTGTCCGAAATCACGCCCAGCACTGGCTGGAAGGCGATAGCCGACAGCGAGATGCAGGAGAAGACAATCCCGGTGTGGGTTTTATTCAGGCCGATGATGTCCGACAGCCAAATCGGCAGGAACGGAAAGCAGGTGGCCATGATGAAGAAGTAGAGAAAGAAGAACAGCCCAAAGATCCAGAAGTTAGGGTTGTATTTGTAGGTACAGGTTGTTGTGTTCATTATTTTTATCCTCAACGGAGGGCCGGCTGCCCGGCCCGTCACCCTTACACGCGTTCAACGCCAATCAGAATGGCGGTTTCCGGATCCAGAATCGGCAGCGCAATGCCCGCCTGCATCAGCCACTCGCCGCTCACCGTTTGCGGCGTTTCCATCCACGCCGGCAGCTTGCGCATGGTGTGCCCTCCTTCACCCGTAATCTGAATATTCGGGTGATCGAGCAGCGTGACGCGGTACCGCGCGCTGGCCTCCAGCCCCGCCATGCGCAGCGGCATCATCAGGCTGTAGTCCGGCATCGCGAGCTGGCTGACCATAAACAGCCCCTGAGCCTTATCTTCGCTAACAATACCCTGCGCCAGCGTGGTGGCGTCCGGCATATCAATTCGCCACTGGGTGCCGTGATGAATGACATTCCGCCACTGCTTGTGCAGCGCGGCGTAATGGCGATAGCCTTCGCGCTCCCGTGCGTCCACGGTGAGCGGATCCAGCTCCAGCCCCATATGGCCAAACAGAGCCGTCAGCCCGCGAAACTGGATGCTATGCTGGCGGAAGGTGGCGTGGCATTGATGATGACCGATATGCGCACCCATCACCTCCGGCGGGAAGAAGTAGCTCATGCCGCGCTGGATGGTGCTGCGCTCCAGCGCGTCGTTGTTGTCGGACGCCCAGAAGCGGTGGCTGCGGGTCAGTACCTCATAATCAATGCGACCGCCGCCGGAGGAGCAGGATTCAAACTCAATATGCGGGAAGCGCTCGCCCAGCACGTCCAGCAGGCGGTAAAACTGACGGGTCTGAGCGTCGGCGGCGGCTTTACCGTTGTGTCCAGGCTGCACCAGCTCGCGGTTCATGTCCCACTTCACGTAGTCGACCGCATGCTCGCCCAGCAGCCAGCTCATGCGCTCCACCAGGTAATCAAAGGCCTCCGGGATGCTGAGATTGAGCACCAGCTGGTGTCGTCCGGTCGCCCGGGGATAGCCCGGCAGCGCCAGTACCCAGTCAGGATGCGCACGGTACAAATCTGAATCCGGGTTAATCATCTCCGGCTCAACCCAGATGCCAAACTCCATGCCGAGCCGTTTGACGTGGTCGATCACCGGCGTCAGGCCGTTCGGGTATTTTTTCTCGTCCAGATACCAGTCGCCCAGCGCGGCATGGTCGTCATTGCGGCCTTTGAACCAGCCGTCATCGATGATGAAGCGCTCCACGCCCAGCGCGGCAGCCTCGTCGGCCATGCGCTTAATGTAGTCCGGATCGTGGTTGAAGTAGATCCCTTCCCAGGTATTGAGGTGCACCGGGCGCGGTTTGTTTTCCGGGAAGCGGATGACGTTGCTGCGCAGGTAGCGATGAAACGGCTGGCTCATGCCGTTCAGGCCCTGCGTGGAGTAGCTGGCGTACAGGCGCGGCGTCCAGAGCGTATCGCCCTCCTCAACCGCCATTTCACCCGGCAGGTAGAGCGCTTCGGCCTGAAGATAGCGACGACCGTCGGTTTTCGCTTCCGCGCGCAGGCGGTGATTACCGCTCCAGCCCAGATGCACGCCCCAGACGTCGCCCTGCATTTCGCTGAACGACGGCGTACCGGCAATCAGCGCCGGGAAGTGCTCGTGGGAGGTTTTACCCCGACGGTTTTCAATCACGAAGCTGTCGTGTTCAAGCTTTACGCGGTGCGGCTGAAACTCTCTGATCCAGCGTCCGTGGAAGGCCATCACCTCCTGCGCGCGCTCGGCCACCGGCAGCGTGACGGCGAAACGGTCAACCTGCCAGGGGATCGCTTTCAGGTTCGTTAAACCGTGACGAACCACCAGCACGCCGCTGACATCCAGCGCCAGCTCGCTGGTCAGGCGCAAGCCCGCATGCTCATCTTCGGCGGTAATCGTCAGGGTGTTTACGTCCTGATGCACCTGCGTGGTTTTGAACACCGGGGAACCGTCCAGCCCCTGGCGATGACCCTCAATGCCAGGCGAACCAAACAGACCATGCCCCAGCTCGGCCATCAGCGTGACCGGGGAGTCGACGTCAAGCCTGCCGTTGGCAACAGGACGTGCGAGAATAGCAACATCCTGAGGCGAAAAGTGCTGAAGGTGAGGCCCCCAGTAGAGAATTTCGGCGAACGGATGGGTTTTGATCACCACGTCTACCGTCGTGGTTTCGAGTCGTAAAACGGGATCTTGCATCAGACATCTCCTGTCATCGGGATGATCTGAGTGTTGATCCGAAACGTTTCGGATACAAACCAAAACGTTTCGGTTCTGTGATCGGGTTTAAAATTTTGCGGTATTTAGGCCGTCTGGCCCGGAGAGAATTCAGGCTGCCAGAGCACCTGAAGCTGTTCAATATCGTCGCCGCTAATCAGCTGGCGCACCATATTGGCAATCTGTTTCCCGACGCCCTGGCGGGTGGACTGGATCACCGACGCCACCTCAATATCAACGATGCTGTCCTGCGGCAGGCCATCATAGACCACCAGCGAGACGGCGTTGTCGCCGGATAAACGCCCCATCTGCGCCAGCGCCATCGCCGCGCCGTCGCCGTGGGTGTTGCAGTCGGTGATGATGGCCGTTGGCGGCTGCGGCAGGGCAAGCAGTTCTTTCGTGGTGGCATACCCGACGCGGCGCGAAGGCGGCATGGCGCGCAGCCATTCGCTGGAAAGCCCGGCTTCCCGCAGGGCGTCGAGATAACCCTGACGGCGCTGGGTGATAAACGCCTGATTGTTGCTTTCGCCAAGTAGCGCGATACGCTTATGGCCTTTCTCGATCAGCCAGCGGGTCGCCTGCCAGGTACCGGCATAGTTGTCGAAGTCAAACCACGCATACGGCTGCGGGAGGTGGCTGCGCCCAAGCGCCAGGAAAGGAAAACCGGCGGCCTGAAGCTGCACAAGACGCGGATCGTGATCCAGCGTGTGCGCCACGATCAGCGCGTCGACGCGTCGGCTTTGCACCATGCGCATATAGCTGTGCTTATCCGCCAGATCGTCGTCGGCGATGAGCAATAAGTCGATCTCATGTCGCGCCAGTTCATGGCTAATTTCGCCGACCATGTCCATAAATACGCTGTTATTGAGCGGAACAGGATGTACGGGAAACACCAGCCCGACGGCGTCAATTTTGCCCATCTTCAGGCGGCGGGCAAAGGTGTTTGGTCGGTAACCACGGCGCTGAGCCTCAGCTTCCACGCGTGCGCGCGTCTCGGCGGAGACGTCGTCATATCCGTTGAGGGCGCGGCTGACGGTGGTGACTGACAGCCCCAGTTCTTTAGCAATGGCTTTAAGCGACATGAGTTTCCGTATCTCTGTTAGTTTTGTTCCGCCACCAGCAGCGCGTGCGTATCCGGCTCCAGCGCCTTAAAGATATGTGGCAGATCGGCGGGATAACAGATGTAATCTCCCGGGCCGAGTTCTTCGGCCGCGTCGATCAGGCCCACTAACGCGCGCCCCTGCGTCACAATAATGTGTTCAACGGACCCCGGCGGATGCGGCTGGGAAATGCGGTCTGCGCCCGGCTGGGTAAGCAGGAGGTATACGTCGCGTCGCGCGCCAGGCGGACATGCCGCCAGCAGTATCGCCTCGTAGTTGGCCTGTCCGGCAACGACCTTCGTACCTTCACCACGACGGATCACCTGAGTGGTAGGCTGCTGTGGTTCAAGCAGGCGGGCAAAAGGAATATCCAGCGCCACGCAAAGCGACCACAGCGTTTCGAGGCTAGGGTTACCGTTGCCTGACTCTAGCTGAGAAAGCGTGGATTTTGCGATCCCGGCACGGCGAGCGATTTCCGCCAGTGAAAGCCCGGTTCGCAGGCGTTCTCGCACCAGGCTTTTGGCGATTACGCTGATTGGCTGCGTCATAAAACGACCTCTTTGTTCTTTAAATCGAACGAATCGTTCATCTTGAAAAACACTTCTGTTGCGTTCATTATAATGGATACCCGTTCGATATGGCTAAAAATGTATGAAGCATCATCTCTCTTGCCTGAAAGGCGACACCATAAAAGCAATCATCCTGGTCTGCCTCGCGGTCGGCGTGGTCGGGATGTCATACGGCTCCCTGGCGATGGCCTACGGTTTTCCGGTCTGGGTACCGTTTGTACTCTCCATCACCGTACTCGCGGGCGCGTCAGAGTTTATGTTTATTGGCATCGTGGCAAGCGGCGGTAACCCGCTGGCGGCCGCAGCCGCGGGGTTACTGGTCAACGCGCGGCACGTGCCGTTTGGCGTGACGGTGCGTGAACTGGTCGGCAAACGTGGCCTGAGCCTGTTGGGCTGCCACATCATGAACGACGAAAGCGTGGTGTTTGGCCTGTCGCAAAAAACGCCCGAACAGCGCAAAGCGGCGTACTGGCTATGTGGTTTAGGCGTGGCGATTGTCTGGCCACTGGGGGCCCTGCTGGGCGCTATGGTCGGCAAGCTGCTGCCGGATCCGGAAACCATCGGGCTGGATGCGGTATTCCCGGCCATATTGCTGGCGCTGGTGGTTCCCGCGTTTAAAAACCGTACCACGCTGATCCGCGCCTGCAGCGGCGCCGCGCTGTCACTGGCCGCCGTGCCGTTTGCCCCGGTGGGATTACCGGTGCTGCTCTCCTTACTGGGTCTCGCTGCGAGGAAAAAATAATGGGAAATATGACGTTTTTTATTCTCGGCATCGCCATTTTGTCTGCGGGAACGTATCTGATGCGTCTTGGCGGGGCGAAACTGGGCAGCAGGCTGGCATTGTCAGAGCGTTCACAGGCGCTGCTGTCAGATGCGGCAACGGTATTGCTGTTTTCCGTGGCGCTGGCGACCACCTTTTATGAAGGTGACCACTTTGCCGGCATGGCGCGCGTGCTGGGCGTGGCGTTTGCGGTATTTCTGGCCTGGCGGAAAATGCCGTTAATTGTGGTGATCGTGGCGGCGGCAGTGGTAACCGCGCTGCTGCGCGTGGCGGGCATAAACTAAAAAAGCGCCCCGGGGGCGCTCTTTCGACGGTGTGACAGCTTATTTAGTCAGTTCAGCAGTCATGTGTACGCGGTTACCTGAGAACGCCTGGGTAATTTTGTAAGATGATGCGCCAGCATCCTGAGCCTGAGCCGCGATTTTAGCTTCTGCGCCATCAATGGTAGAGGCGGTAGCGGTCACGGTCTGTGCAGCGAAAGAACCGAAAGAAGTAGCCAGAGCGATTACAGCGACAAAAGTTTTGATGCTTTTCATGATATAAACCCTTTCATTAAGTTGTTTAGGTAAGGCACCGTGCCTTGATGAGATAAATACTAGACCTCATCACGAACAACTAAAAGCGGAAGGATTTGCTATTATCATTCAAAATTATTGATTAACAATTAATCGCTGCGGATGGGTATAAATCGTCGCCCTTCCCGGCTTGCAGAAGCCCACCAGCGTCAGGTTGCAGCGTTCCGCCACCTCCACCGCCAGCGTGGTCGCCGCCGACACCGCGAACAGAATTTCCACACCGCACATCGCCGATTTTTGCACCATCTCATAGCTGGCGCGACTGGAAACGAGTGCCGCCCCCTGCATCCAGACATCACTTTCACGCGCACGGCGACCGAGCAGCTTGTCCAGCGCCACGTGGCGGCCCACGTCCTCGTGGCCCCCGGCAATATCGCCCGACGGCAACACCCATGCCGCCGCGTGCGTGCAGCCGCTCAGCTGGCCGATGGGCTGTACATCGTTCAGGTGCTCGAGCGCATGGTCGAGGTGAGCCAGATTAAAGATCTGAGTAAACGGCAGTGGCGCAACGGGTTTGCCAATATCATTGAGCTGCTCAACGCCACACACGCCGCAGCCGGTACGCCCGGCCAGCGCGCGGCGGCGCTCTTTCAGCCCCATAAAGCGGCGGCTGGAGAGTTCGATTTGCACTTCAAGGCCGTTGCAAGCCTGCACCACATCCATGCCGTAGATCTCCTGCGGATGGTCAATGATGCCTTCCGAGAGGGAAAAACCGATGGCGAACAGCTCGAGATCTTTCGGCGAAGCCATCATCACCACATGGGAGATACCGTTGTAAACGAGCGCAACGGGCACCTCTTCCGCCAGAAAATCCGGCGTGGCATGGGTAATGTGGGGCGGTCTGTGTACCGACAGTTCCACAATGCCCGCAGGCAGGGGGGACGAGTGGGGAGCACGGTTTTGTTTAGACACAACGGTATTCCTGAACAACCACGGAGGTGAGCCTGCTATTGCATCACAAACAACAGGGCTTACGCATAGTATGGATCAACTTTTCAGCATCAAGTTTACCTACTCACTTGTGAGAGGTACAACAAAACGCATGCTACACCCCTTTAACATGCGGGGTTAATAATGTGATTAATATCACACTTTATAGTCAACAGGGTGATAATACGTTCACTTTGTATTAACGCCATTAGAACAGCTGTACCGACATTGTGGTATTCTGATGATATCCCTCGTGGAATTGAGGGATTAACGCAAATTTTTCTCCTTTGCGGTCAATTCTCAACCGCGAAGTTAAAACTACATATGTAAGCAATGTCGAAACAAGGAGTGACCCATGCAGGTCAGCAGAAGGCAGTTCTTTAAGATCTGCGCTGGCGGTATGGCAGGCACCACGGCAGCGGCACTGGGCTTTGCGCCCGGCGTAGCGCTGGCGGAAACGCGGCAGTATAAACTGCTGCGCACCCGTGAAACCCGTAATACCTGTACGTACTGCTCTGTCGGTTGCGGGCTGTTGATGTATAGCCTCGGCGACGGTGCTAAAAACGCCAAAGCGTCTATTTTCCATATCGAAGGCGACCCGGATCATCCGGTCAACCGCGGCGCATTGTGCCCGAAAGGGGCCGGTCTGGTGGACTTTATCCACTCCGAAAGCCGCCTCAAGTTCCCTGAATATCGCGCGCCTGGCTCCGATAAATGGCAGCAAATCAGCTGGGAAGAGGCGTTCGACCGCATCGCAAAACACATTAAAGAAGACCGCGATGCCAACTTTGTTGAGAAGAACGCCGACGGCGTCACGGTCAACCGCTGGCTCTCCACCGGGATGCTGTGTGCCTCTGCTTCCAGCAACGAAACCGGTTATTTAACCCAGAAATTTACGCGCGCACTCGGTATGCTCGCGGTCGACAACCAGGCGCGTGTCTGACACGGACCAACGGTAGCAAGTCTTGCTCCAACATTTGGTCGCGGTGCGATGACCAACCACTGGGTCGACATCAAGAACGCCAACCTCATTGTGGTGATGGGCGGTAACGCCGCTGAAGCGCACCCTGTCGGGTTCCGCTGGGCGATGGAAGCCAAAATCCACAACGGTGCGAAACTGATTGTGATCGATCCCCGCTTTACGCGTACTGCGTCAGTGGCGGATTTCTACACCCCAATTCGTTCAGGTACTGACATCACTTTCCTGTCAGGCGTATTGCTGTACCTGATGACCAACGAAAAATATAACCGCGAATACACCGAAGCCTATACCAACGCCAGCCTGATCGTGCGTGAGGATTACCACTTCGAAGATGGCCTGTTCAGCGGTTACGACGCCGAAAAACGCAAATACGATAAAACCAGCTGGAACTACGAGCTGGATGAAAAAGGCTTTGCGAAGCGCGACACCACCCTGCAACATCCGCGCTGCGTGTGGAACCTGCTGAAAGAGCACGTTTCCCGCTATACGCCGGAGGTGGTTGAGAATATCTGCGGTACGCCGAAGGCAGATTTCCTGAAGGTGTGCGAGCTTATCGCCGAGACCAGCGCGAAAGATAAAACCGCGTCGTTCCTGTACGCCCTCGGCTGGACGCAGCACTCCATCGGCGCGCAGAACATCCGTACCATGGCGATGGTTCAGCTCCTGCTCGGCAACATGGGGATGGCAGGCGGCGGCGTGAACGCCCTGCGCGGTCACTCCAATATTCAGGGTCTGACCGACCTCGGCCTGCTGTCTCAAAGCCTGCCGGGTTACATGAACCTGCCAAGCGAGAAACAGACCGACCTGCAAACCTACCTGACGGCCAGCACGCCTAAACCGCTGCTCGAAGGCCAGGTAAACTACTGGGGCAACTATCCGAAGTTCTTCGTCTCGATGATGAAAGCCTTCTTCGGCGACAAAGCGACGGCTGAAAACAGCTGGGGCTTTGACTGGCTGCCGAAGTGGGACAAGGGTTACGACGTTCTGCAGTATTTCGAGATGATGCACCAGGGCAAAGTGAACGGCTATCTGTGCCAGGGCTTTAACCCGGTTGCCTCGTTCCCGAACAAGAACAAGGTTGTTGAGTCTCTGTCGAAGCTGAAGTTCCTGGTGACGATTGACCCGCTCAATACCGAGACCTCAACCTTCTGGCAGAACCACGGTGAATCGAACGACGTCGATCCGTCGAAGATTCAGACCGAAGTGTTCCGTCTGCCGTCGACCTGCTTCGCGGAAGAGAACGGTTCTATCGTCAACTCCGGACGCTGGCTGCAGTGGCACTGGAAAGGTGCGGACGCCCCGGGCATCGCCATGAACGACGGCGAGATCCTGGCCGGTATCTTCTTACGCCTGCGTAAGATGTATGCGGAAGAAGGCGGCGCGAACCCGGAACCGGTGCTTAATATGAGCTGGAACTACTCGACGCCGGAAAACCCAGCGCCGGAAGAAGTGGCGATGGAGAGCAACGGTAAGGCGCTGGCGGACGTTATCGACCCGGCCACCGGTACCGTGCTGGCGAAGAAAGGCGATCAGCTCAGCACCTTCGCGCACCTGCGCGATGACGGTACCACGTCAAGCGGCTGCTGGATCTTTGCCGGTAGCTGGACGCCGAAAGGCAACCAGATGGCCAACCGCGATAACGCCGACCCGTCGGGCCTTGGCAATACGCTGGGCTGGGCATGGGCGTGGCCGCTCAACCGCCGCATCCTCTATAACCGCGCATCCGCTGACCCGCAGGGCAACCCGTGGGATCCGAAGCGTCAGCTTCTGAAGTGGGACGGCGCGAAATGGGGCGGCGTGGATATTCCGGACTACAGCACTTCCGCACCGGGCAGCGACGTTGGGCCGTTTATCATGCAGCCTGAAGGGATGGGGCGTCTGTTTGCTATCGATAAGATGGCGGAAGGTCCGTTCCCGGAACACTACGAGCCGTTTGAGACGCCGCTGGGTACCAACCCGCTGCACCCGAACGTGGTCTCTAACCCGGCAGCCCGTATCTTCAAGGGCGATTTCGAAGCGCTGGGTAAAAAGGACAAGTTCCCGTACGTGGGTACCACCTACCGTCTGACCGAGCACTTCCACTACTGGACCAAGCACGCGCTGCTTAACGCCATCGCGCAGCCGGAACAGTTTGTGGAGATCGGCGAGAAGCTGGCGGGCAAGCTCGGCATTGCCCATGGCGATACCGTGAAGGTCTCCTCTAACCGCGGCTATATCAAGGCCAAGGCGGTGGTGACCAAGCGTATCCGCACGCTGAACGTTCACGGTCAGCAGGTGGATACCATCGGTATTCCGATCCACTGGGGCTATGAGGGCGTGGCGAAAAAAGGGTTCATTGCGAATACCCTGACGCCGTTCGTCGGCGATGCGAACACGCAGACGCCGGAGTTTAAGGCCTTCCTCGTGAACGTGGAAAAGGTGTAACGGAGACGACTTATGGCTTATCAATCTCAAGACATTATCCGTCGTTCCGCGACAAACAGTTTCACGCCCGCGCCTCAGGCGCGGGACCACCAGCAGGAAGTGGCGAAGCTTATCGACGTGACCACCTGTATCGGCTGTAAAGCCTGTCAGGTGGCGTGCTCGGAGTGGAACGATCTGCGTGACGAAGTCGGTCACAACGTCGGGGTGTACGACAACCCGGCGGACCTGACCGCCAAGTCCTGGACGGTAATGCGTTTCTCCGAAGTTGAGCAGAACGACAAACTGGAATGGCTTATCCGCAAAGACGGCTGTATGCACTGTGCGGATCCGGGCTGCCTGAAGGCATGTCCGTCAGAAGGGGCTATCATTCAGTATGCCAACGGCATCGTCGACTTCCAGTCCGAACAGTGTATCGGCTGCGGCTACTGCATCGCGGGCTGCCCGTTCGACGTACCGCGCCTGAACCCGGAAGACAATCGCGTCTACAAATGCACGCTGTGCGTTGACCGCGTCACCGTCGGCCAGGAGCCTGCGTGCGTTAAGACCTGCCCAACCGGCGCTATCCACTTTGGCTCCAAAGAGGATATGAAAACGCTGGCGGCAGAGCGCGTGGGCGAGTTGAAAACCCGCGGTTACGACAACGCGGGCCTGTACGATCCGGCCGGAGTTGGCGGTACGCACGTCATGTACGTGCTGCACCACGCCGACAAGCCGAACCTGTATCACGGCCTGCCGGAGAACCCGGAAATCAGCGCCACCGTGAAGTTCTGGAAAGGCATCTGGAAACCGCTGGCAGCGGTCGGTTTTGCTGCCACCTTCGCAGCGAGCATCTTCCACTACGTCGGCGTTGGTCCGAACCGCGCGGAAGAGGAAGACGACAACCTGCATGAAGAGAAAGACGAGGTGCGCAAATGAGAAAACGTGACACCATCGTGCGCTACACCGCGCCGGAACGCATCAACCACTGGGTCACCGCCTTCTGCTTCATGCTGGCGGCGATAAGCGGGCTGGGGTTCTTCTTCCCGTCCTTCAACTGGCTGATGCAGGTACTGGGTACGCCGCAGCTGGCGCGCATCCTTCACCCGTTCGTGGGTGTGGTGATGTTTGCCTCGTTTATCATCATGTTTTTCCGCTACTGGCACCATAACCTAATCAATCGGGATGATATCTTTTGGGCGAAGAATATTCGTAAGATCGTCGTCAACGAGGAAGTGGGTGATACCGGGCGTTATAACTTCGGCCAGAAATGCGTATTCTGGGCGGCGATTATCTTCCTGGTCCTGTTGCTGGTGAGCGGCGTGATCATCTGGCGTCCGTACTTTGCGCCTGCTTTCTCAATCCCGGTGATCCGATTCGCGCTGATGCTGCATTCATTTGCCGCAGTGGCGTTAATTGTGGTTATCATGGTGCATATCTACGCCGCCCTCTGGGTGAAAGGCACCATTACCGCGATGGTGGAAGGATGGGTAACCAGCACGTGGGCGAAGAAACATCACCCGCGCTGGTACCGTGAAGTCCGCCAGAAACAGGAAAAGTCATCTGAATGAGTATTCGCATAATCCCGCAAGATGAGCTGGGGTCGAGCGAGAAACGCACGGCGGATTATATTCCGCCGTTGTTATTCCCCAGACTCAAGAACCTCTACAACCGCCGCGCAGAGCGTCTGCGCGAGCTGGCAGAGAACAACCCGCTGGGTGATTTTCTGCGCTTTGCCGCGCTGGTTGCCCACGCGCAGGAAGTGGTGCTGTACGACCACCCGCTGCAAATGGATCTGACTGCGCGCATCAAAGAAGCCAACGCGCAGGGCAAGCCGCCGCTGGACATTCACGTCCTGCCGCGCGACAAGCACTGGCAAAAGCTGCTGCATTCTCTGATTGCCGAGCTGAAGCCGGAGATGAGCGGCACCGCGCTGGCGGTCATTGAGAATCTGGAAAAGGCCTCTGACCTGGAGCTGGAAGAGATGGCGAGCGCGCTGTTTGCCTCCGACTTCGCTCTGGTGAGCAGCGATAAAGCGCCGTTTATCTGGGCTGCGCTGTCGCTCTACTGGGCGCAAATGGCAAGCCTGATCCCCGGTAAAGCCCGCGCCGAATACGGCGAGGCGCGCCAGTTCTGCCCAGTCTGCGGCTCCATGCCGGTATCGAGCATGGTGCAAATCGGCACCACTCAGGGGCTGCGCTACCTGCACTGCAACCTGTGCGAAACCGAGTGGCACGTGGTGCGCATCAAGTGCAGCAACTGCGAGCAGACCCGCGATCTGAACTACTGGTCGCTGGAAAATGAAGAAGCGGCAGTGAAAGCCGAAAGCTGCGGCGACTGCGGCACTTACCTGAAGATTCTGTATCAGGAAAAAGACCCGAAAGTCGAAGCGGTGGCCGACGATCTCGCCTCGCTGATTCTGGATGCGAAGATGGAGCAGGAAGGCTTTGCCCGCAGCTCGATCAACCCGTTCCTGTTCCCGGGTGAAGGGGAGTAATTCCCTCTGACAGTGCCGGGCGGCGTAAGCTTGCCCGGCCTATAGTTGGTAAGGTGAAACGACTCCAGTAATGCCCGAAAAGTCTTTCGTGTTTCGAGAAATCAACGGACAATTTCTGCTCTGAGCTGTGGCCAGAATGATAGCATCAGGCAGTTTCATTCCATGCTTCTCGCGCAGAATTACGCTTCTTTCAGCGATATCTCGGGTGATATCAATAATCTCAAATACGCCCATCACTGTCGCAGTTTTCGCTTCGTGACCATGTTTGCGGGCCCCCACCATGACTTCCATCCATGTGATCAGACTAATGGCTCGATGCGAAGCTGTGCGATCAATTGCATCCGCAGCCTCAACGCGATTATTAAAAAGATCGATGAGTATATTGGTATCGAACACCGCCATGTGCTCCATGATTACCACTCCTCACGCAGCTTGCGTTCATACTCAAGCCCATCTTCCTGCTGATTTCCCCACAAACCAAGCGCATCGCGGATAACCGATGAACTTTGCTGGTCAAGATATTGCTCAATGGCTTCCCGAAGCAATTCGGCACGAGGCCGGTTACGCAGCTGCTTCAGATTATCCAGTCGTTGAATTACGTCATCAGACAAATCGATCAGAATTCTGCCCATATCAAGATCCGCGGAAAGACTCATATATCACCTTAGTATATCACTATTGTCTATTTTCAAGGCAACATACGCTTTCATTCAGAAGGGTTAAAGCCCGTAGCTATAGTTTTCCTGCTATTTGCGAAGCGCTTTCCAGATTTTTAGTCCTCGGCAATTTTCTTATTTTCTTTTGAATCAAACCAGGTTATAAAGCTGTATATCCATACAGTTAAAGGGAGTTTTCATGGCACTGGAACAGGGTATTGCGCAGCTGGTTCAGGGATTTATCGCTGCAGGCCGGCCTTCGTCACGTCGACAGACCATTGAGGTACGACGAGCAGGGTACATTGCCAGCACGGGGCTTGCCGGGAAGACAGAAACGCGCGTTCAGGTAGAGGCGCTAGTGCTTGAGGGCCTTACCATTCGGGTATTTTCACCTCTTAATGCCCCTGAAATATTGCCTGCTGCCATCTACTATCACGGCGGATGCTTTATCAGCGGCGGCTTTGATACCCATGACAACCAACTCCGTCAGTTAGCCTGCTACGGCAATTGCCGGGTGATCGCGGTTCAGTACAGGTTGGCGCCGGAGCATACCTTCCCCGCCGCACATGACGATGCTGAAAGAGGTGCAGATCTGGTCTGGAAGTATGCGGACAAATTAGGCGTGGATAAGAACCGGCTCACCCTCTGTGGAGACAGCGCGGGAGGGCATCTGGCGCTGGTGACGTCATTGCGGCTCAACGCTAGAGGACAATGGAAACCCGTACAGCTCATTCTTATCTATCCTATGCTCGACGCCACCGCCAGTTTTGAAAGCTATGCCCTCAATGGCACGGATTATATTATCACCCGCGATACCCTGCTCAGCGGGTATGAAATGTATCTCGCAGAGACTGACCGCCAGCATCCGGAAGCCAGCCCGCTGTGGCGCGATGATTTTTACGGGCTTCCGCCAGTGCATATCATTACAGCAGAGTACGATCCGCTGTGCGATGAGGGAGAAATGTTGTATCAGCATCTCACTGAGCAGGGTGTGAAGTGTACCGCTCAGCGCTGGCTGGGCGTCATCCATGGCTTCTTTCAGCTTGGCGGCGTCAGCCAGTCAGCGCGAGACGTTATGCGGGATATCGCCGGGCGGATTAACCACGCCCGAGGAGAGTGAACAGAAGATTACTCCTCCTCGTTCCCACCCTCTTCATACGCGCCGAAGGGCTTCGCCGGAAGAACAATGTAGGTGCCTTCAAACACAGCACCCGGTGTTTTATCGCCAAACAGTTCAACCTGCATTTGTACGCGGGCTTTGCGGCCGCGCGCCAGACGGTCCAGATCGCCACCCAGTGACCCCAGATCGGCCACGGCGCTCGGCTTGCCGCTTATCGGTGCGCTATAGCGGATGTGAGCATCAGCAAGAATAATGGTGCCGCCCAGATGGCGCTCGCGAAGCATCAGCCAGATGAGCCCCCAGCCGGTGAGCGTCGCGAGGGAAAACAGACTTCCGGCAAACAGAGTGTGGTGCGGATTCTGATTGCCGGTTTCCGGCATGGTGGTAATAAATTTTTGTCCGGTGTACTGCTGAATGCGCACGCCCATTTTTTCGCTGAGCGGAATGTGCTGATACCAGGCCTGCTGCAGCTGTCCACACCAGTCGGCGCGATGAAGAATATCATCCAGCGTGGCGATGGGTTTGATCATCAAAAAATGACGAATCGGCGTGGTTTGTGGGGTCGTGATTTCCCCCTGATTCACAAAGCCGAGCTTGGCGAAAAAATCTACGGCATCTTCGCGGGCGCTACAGGTAACACGCTTAACGCCTTCCTGACGGGCGACGGACTCAAGGGTCATCGCCATTAGCGTTCCCAGACCTTTGTCCTGAACGGAGGGATGAACTGCCATAAAGCGAATCGACGCTTCGTTATCGGCGTTGATATACAAGCGCCCGACGGCGACGAGGTTACCCTCTTCGTCCATCACCATCTGATGGTGGGCCATCGCATCCCAGGCGTCGCGTTCCGATCCTTTTGGCTGATGCAGTGGCTTGCGCAGCATTTCCCAGCGGAACTGGTAATAAGCGTCTAACTCTTCTTCCGTTTGCGGTACTCGAAGGTGATACATAGCTGTACTCTCTCTTGTTACCCGCGGCCACGCCGCCAGTTGGCTCATACCTGGAGCCAGAATGTGACGGGGCCATCGTTCACCAGCGAAACCTGCATATCTGCAGCGAATCGTCCGGTTTGCGTATTCATTTCCTGCTGGCGACAACGCTCAACAAAGTACTCGTAAAGTGCTTCTGCACGATCCGGCGCGGCGCCTTTGGAGAAGCTCGGACGCATGCCGCGCTCGGTATCCGCAGCCAGCGTAAACTGGGAAACCACCAGCACGCTGCCGCCCGCCTGCTGGACGTTCAGGTTCATCTTGCCTTCCGCATCGCTGAAAATACGGTAGCCCAGCACGCGCTCACACAAGCGGTTGGCTTTTTGTTCGTCGTCATCCTTTTCGACACCTAACAACACCAAAAGTCCTGGGCCAATTTCACCCGTCACCTCTCCCTCCACGGTGACGCTGGCACGGGTTACGCGCTGTATCAATGCAATCATGGTTGGTCTGCTTCTAATTGTTTTTCAGCTTCTGCTGCTTTTTTAAGTTCGCGGTACACACCGAGAGTGACAGTTATTTCGGCACCAAGCAAGACGATACACCAGGTCCAGTAGACCCAGACAAACAAAATGGGGATCACCGCCAGCACGCCGTAAATCAGCTGATAGGACGGAAACATGGTGATGTAGAGGGCAAATCCTTTTTTACCGAGCTCAAAAAGCAACGCCGCCACCAGCGCGCCCACAACCGCATCACGGTTAGGCACGCGCGTGGTCGGCACGACGCTGTAGAGCAGCCAGAACGAGAGCCACGACAGGATCAGCGGGAAGATGCGAAGCGCATTATCAATTACGCCGTTTAAATCACTCGCCCAGCGCAAGGAGAGAAGATACGAACTGATCGCCAGGCTCGCCCCGGCCAGCAGCGGCCCCAGCGTGAGAATCATCCAGTACACGGCAAAGGAATAGACCTTTGGCCGCGCTTTTTTACTTCGCCAGATTGTATTCAGCGCATTATCAATGGCGTACATCAACAGCAGCGCGGTAACGATAAGACCGCACGCCCCCACTGCCGTCATCTTGCTGGAATTGGCAACAAACTGCTCAATGTAGTTCTGGATGACATCCCCGGTTGCAGGGATGAAATTCGCGAAGACAAAATGACGAAGCTGCAGGCTGACGTCCGCAAACATCGGAAAGGCGGAAAACAGGGCAAAGATGACCGCCACAAGCGGCACTAATGAGAGCAACGACACGTAGGCGAGGTTACCCGCCAGCGTGGTCATGTTGTCCTCGTCAATACGGTGCCAGAGCAGTTTCAGCCAGGCCCTCAGGGGGCGAGTATGATGCGTGGCTTTTTGATGAACGGTTTTTAGCATAGCTGCTTCGCAAAGTAGTTTGGTATCGTCTCTTTTCCGGTCACCAGAATTGACGTTATACCCAACTGGTTAGCTCCCTCTATATTATCGGCGTTGTCGTCAAAAAAGACCGCATCGGCCGCGGTGAATCCTTCCGACTGGAGAACAGCCTGATAAATGCGTGCTTCAGGCTTACGCATGCCCATCTCCTGCGAGAGATAGATCTTATCGGCCGCCGCCTTAACTTCAGGATATTCCTCAGGCCAGAACGTGGTGTGCAGACGGTTGGTATTGGACAGCACAACGACCCGATGGCCCTGCTCGCGGAGCTTGTGCATGATGTCGATCGCTTCAGGCCGGATGGCGACAAATACTGCCTGCCAGCCGTGAGAAAACTGCTCGTAGCTTAACGGTAGGTCCATCTCCTGGCAGAAACGTTCAGCAAATTCTTCATCGTCGATCTCGCCGCGTTCATGCTGATGGAAGGTCTCGCCAATCGCGAAATTCTGCTTCAGTGTCGCCAGCGGAACGCGGCTAAAGTCGCTCCATGCACCCAGCACGCGATTAAAATCGATATCGACGATTACGTTTCCTAAATCAAAGATATAAAGCATGTTTATCTCCTGCTCGCCGTGGAGAGATAACTGTAGCGGGAATAAAGAGATTTGACTATGCGTGCAGTCTAAGGTGTGCGATCGATTTCTACGGCGCGCTTTTACGACAGTAAAGTGAAGGGACGTTTGACGCGGCAAAAAGCCAGGCCCCCCGATACTCATCGATCATCAGGCTCAGCTCTCTTCCCGGCGTGCGATAAAAACCCGGCAGCGTGGCGTTGATATCAGCCTCATCCGCATTATCGGCGAAGGTTTTAACAATACGATCGTTATTTAATACGCGCGCGTTCTGATGATAGCTGTAGTGAAAATAGATGGTCCGGTTAACTTCAGAAACCGTCTGACCAAATAATTTACCGTTAATGACGGTGGATCCCTCCCGATGCTGCATCCGCCAGGAAACCGTACCCACAAATCGGTTTTTACCAATCGTCCATTCCACATCCCCCGTACAGCGTATCGGCGAACTCGAGAAATGCGAATACGCTAACCAGCCGCTGGTGATAGCGGCCCCCAGAAACGCCGCCAGAAAAATAATACGGTTCCGGAATGTCTTCATTGCTCATGCGCCCAAAAATAATGCGTGGTACATAATGCTGCCGCATCCCGTCGCGCATCGTTATTACAGACAAACGCCGCGATTCGCTCCGTTTTACTATAGCCGATCAGAAAAACGTATCTTTTTTCGGCGCACAGACCGGGATGATTTTTTAACAGGCGCAAGTAATGATCCTGAACAGGTTCATTAGGTGCATAAAAAAGCTGGCAGGCGTTGTTCGTACTGCCCGTTGAAAGTGGCATGTAGTGGCTAAACGGCATGTTCTGGTAATGCTTATATAATATCCCCCCGTTGATAAGCGCGATCAGCAAAAGCACAGCGGTGGTTATTATCAACCAGACCGGCATCTGCATCGCGGTATCATCAGCTATTTCCGCCTCGTTATTAACCATCACGGGCTCAGCGGTTGGGGTAAATACTTCAACCTGGGTGGCTTCGGAAAGCGTAAGCCCGCGGCGAGAAATCGTTTTTACCGTATCGCGCGGCAACCCCACCTCAGCAAGCGCATTGCGTAATGTCAAAATGGCCTGGTAAAAGGTATTCGGTGTTGTGACGTCATTGCGCTCCCCCCATCCCACCACCATTAACTTATTTTGCGAAATTATTTTTCCAGGATGGGTGATGAGATAAAGAAAACAGAGATTGGCAGGAAGCTGCAATTGTATCGTTCGCCCGGTAATATTATTTACCAGGGTTTTGTTTTCTGGGTCATACTCGACCAACTTGTTAATGAGATACAATTTTCCTTTCCTCAGAAATAACAATACATAACTCTATACACCAAAAACATATACGTATATTTAACAACAGTATAGGTCAGATGGATTAGGACGCGATACCGCCCCATCTAAGATTAAAAACAACATATTATTTTTCAATTAGTTACAAGGCACTTTTCTTAGGTTTACCTCATCTAAAACGACATAATGAGATTTCATTACACTTCGCCAGCCCAAATAATTATATTGAGCCGCAACCAGAGAAAAGACTGACGTTGCGGCAGACTGAGGAAACGAATCTTTAGCTATTAGTGCTATTTCGTGTACCTCCTTCCTGGATTTTTTTTGCCGAATAATCTTAAAGGAGTGACAAATATTCCTGGAGCACTTCTGCCAGGTGATATTTTTTCGCTATGACGACGGACTGACTGAATAGATAAGCCCAGGAATTTATTTCCCTGATACTCTTTTTCATAAACAAGACAGGATAACTGGATATGTTTCAAGATTGACACATTTGAACGGCAATGAAATATTGGCAATGAAAAAAGACAGGAGTGGACTGGATGATAACATCGTCGAAAACAGTTGCCCGCTGTATAAGCTGTGAATTGTCCTGTCAGTTATTTCCAGATAACGCAGTACGATCACAATATTGTGGTAATGCCTCGTTCGCAGTTTGGCCGGTTGGTAATCATTTCCTGCAGATTGCAGTTGTAAATAAAATATTACGCAGGAACAAGAATCACCTGTCACGAGGGTTTATTTTTGTAGACTTTTCGATGTACAACCTGCGCGTACTGGCCGATCCGCAATGGATTGAACGCCTGGCGATAACTAACATGAACATCGTTATAATCTCGGACCGTAAACTAGAGGCATTGGCTAATTACTTACTCACTCACCACAGTGAAATAAAGGGAGTTATTTATTCAGACGATAATGACGTTATATTGCAGGATAAAATCAACCACCTTTTCTCCGGAAGACGGGTAAATAGCAGACGTGGAAGTAAGTTGAATGCTGTCGAATTTACTTTGCTTAACAGGTTTTTATCAGGAGCATGCCTCCAGGAGATTATAAAAACAGACAGCATTGATGTTAAAAAAATTTATGTTCATAAAATACGACTTGAGAGGAAGTTAGGTACCAGCATTCATAAAATTCTCATTTCTATTTTGTAATTTCAACCTCTTAGCATACCCACAATTAATCGCGTGGAGGATGTTCTACGCCTGAAAGAAAGGGGGCAGTCATGCCATATTTAATGAAACACTCACCTGTCGCAGTTGCGATTTCACTGGCGTTATCGTCAGCGTTATTTACCGCGCATGCAGCGGTAATAGATTTTGCTAATTTACCTGCCTCCGGAGCAGTAACGGAGTTGCCTGCAGAAATACAGGCGCTAATTCCTGCAACGGCAAACGCGAACTTTAGCAAAAATACCGGCGATCCTAACTATGTCTACCAGTACAGCCCGGGTAATATCCCGATCTACGGAGATGGGATCACCCTCGAAGGACCGGGGGCGGAAGCCTTTGAGCATTCAGTCACCGTTATTCAGAACTCCACGTCCGGCAGCCCGGGGGTAATATTTGGTGACGATCTGACTATTCGCACCCAGTCAAAAGTGGCTGCCAATAATGGTAAAGACGTCGACGGCATTCGTACCCATGGTATGAACACGCCGGACAACCCGGTGTTTATTATTACCGGAGACCGCACCCACATTTACGTTAATGGCCAAAGCGGTGACGGCATCAATGCCGGGTACAGCTCCTTCAGCCAGGGCTCTCTTGGCTCCGCCAATATTTATGTGGGTGACGATCTCTATATCGAAACCACCGGCAGTACCGGTCGCGGCATTAGCGCCTATGCATTGAATGATGCTTCAAAGGCCAAAAATAACGTTATCGTCGGCGATCGTGCGCATATTGTGACGCGTGGTACCTACGCAGAGGGGATTCGTACCAACCAGAGCGGCTCATATGTCCGTCTGGGGGATGAGGCCACCATCGAAACGTACGGCACATCGGCCTACGGCCTGTATGCGGGCTCTGCATCCAAAATTGAGCTGGGAAAAAAAGCGACGATTACCACCGACGCGGCCAGCGCCTCCGGGGTTTATTCTACCGGCTCGTCAACCATCACCTTTGATGAAGGCGCGACCATCACCACCAACGGTGCCAGCGCGCATGGCGTCTATGCATACACAGGCGCGGTGAATATTGGGGATAACGTCACCATTGCGGTCAACAGCAGCGAGAAAACCAGCAGCTCCGCGCAAGCGCCGCACGGGATGTATGCCTGGTCACGCGGCGTGATAACGCTCGGGGGTGGCGCAACCATTACCACCGCAGGCCAGCGCGACAGCGGTAGCTACGCCCTGAACGCCAGCAACGGTGGCGTGATTGATGCCTCCGCGGGCGGAAAATTCATCCTCAACGGGGATATCCTTTCCGCTGGCGGCGTCGCGGCCACCAGCACTGCCGCAGCGCAAAACAGCGCGATCGCGCTCACCATGCAGGACAACTCTCTCTGGAACGGGGCGTCTTACATTGAGAGCAACGCCAACGGTACCGGGACTATCGCGCTTACGATGAATGATGCCGTGTGGAATATGCGCGACAGCTCCACGCTGACCAGCCTGACGCTGAATGCGGGCGGTACGATTAATTTCCAGCATGCTGATGATGCGGCGTGGCAAACCCTGACCATCAGTGACGATTTTATCGGCAACGGCGGCAAGCTGGTTTTCAATACCGTGCTGTTTGACGACACATCGGAAACGGACAAACTGATCGTTGAAGGCAACACCTCCGGCCATACCGGGGTGGAAGTGAACAACATTGGCGGTACTGGCGCACAAACCATTGAAGGGATTGAAATCGTCAGCGTTGGCGGCAACTCTGACGGGACGTTTGAGAAGGCCAGCCGTATCGTGGCGGGGGGTTATGACTATAACGTTGTGCAAAAAGGTAAAAACTGGTTTCTGACCAGCCTGGTTGAGCCCGTTGACCCGCCGGTCGACCCGGTAGACCCACCTGTTGACCCTGTGGACCCGCCCGTCGACCCGGTGATTCCGCCGCAGGAACCGGTCCCCCCTGCTGCACCACCGAAAAGCGAGCATCAGTATCGCCCTGAATTTGGTAGCTATCAGGCGAACAGCTATGCGGCAAATACGCTGTTTATGACCCGCCTGCACGACCGTCTGGGTGAAACGCAGTACACCGACCTGCTCACCGGCGAGCAAAAAGTAACGAGCCTGTGGATGCGTAACGTCGGCGGCCATACGCGTTTCAGAGACGGCAGCAGCCAGTTAAAAACGACCGCCAACCGCTACGTGCTGCAGCTGGGTGGTGATGTCGCCCAGTGGAGCACCGACGGCCTGGATCGCTGGCACCTTGGCCTGATGGCGGGCTACGGCAACAGCCAGAGCCGGAGTGCTTCCAGTCTAACCGGATACCACTCGCGTGGCGAAGTGAATGGCTATAGCGTCGGTTTGTACGGTACCTGGTACGCAAACGACGCGGATAAAAGTGGAACCTACGTTGATAGCTGGATGCTGTATAACTGGTTCGACAATAAGGTGATGGGGCAGGATCAGGCGACTGAGAATTATCGCTCCAGCGGCGTAACCGCCTCTGTAGAAGCTGGCTATAGCGTTAAGATGGGCGAAAGCGGCCGCAACAGCTACTGGATCCAGCCGAAAGCGCAGGCCGTTTGGATGGACGTGCAGGCTGATGACCATCGCGAACGCAACGGCACGCGGGTGAAAGACGAGACTCAGGGGAATCTGATGACACGTCTCGGCGTGAAGGCCTATATCAGCGGACATAACGCGATTGACGACGGTAAATCCCGTACCTTCCAGCCGTTTATCGAGGCGAACTGGATCCACAATACCCAGACCACGCGCATCCGCATGGATGACGTCAGCAATCAAATGCGCGGTGCTCGCAATATCGGCGAGTTAAAGACGGGCGTAGAGGGACAGATTACACCTCAGCTTAGCGTTTGGGGCAATGTGGCTCAGCAGATAGGCGACAAAGGCTACAGCGATACCCAGGGGATGCTGGGGGTGAAATACAGCTTCAAATAATAATAAAAAAGCCGCTGATCGCTCAGCGGCTTTTTAGTTGCCGGGTGGCGCTCACGCTTACCCGGCCTACGGATTGACCGTATTACTCTTCTTTCGCACCGCGCATAGCACGTTTACGATCGTTCTCGGTCAGGTGACGTTTACGGATACGAATTGACTGTGGAGTCACTTCTACCAGTTCGTCATCATCGATGAATTCCAGAGCCTGCTCCAGAGTCATCTTGATCGGTGGAACCAGAACCGTTGCTTCGTCAGTACCGGACGCACGCATGTTGGTCAGTTTCTTACCGGTCAGGCAGTTTACGGTCAGGTCGTTAGAACGACTGTGAATACCGATGATCTGGCCTTCATAAACTTCAGCACCGTGACCCAGGAACAGCTTACCGCGATCCTGCAGACCGAACAGCGCAAACGCAACCGCTTTACCCTGACCGTTGGAGATCAGCACGCCGTTGTTACGCTGGCCCACTTCGCCTGGACGCACGTCGTCGTAGTGGCTGAAGGTGGAGTACAGCAGACCGGTACCGGAGGTCATGGTCATGAACTCTGAACGGAAGCCGATCAGACCACGGCTTGGGATCACGTAGTCGAGACGTACGCGGCCTTTGCCATCTGGATTCATGTTTTTCAGGTCGCCTTTACGCTCACCCAGAGCCTGCATCACAGAACCCTGGTGCTGCTCTTCAACGTCCAGCGTCACGTTTTCGAACGGCTCTTGTTTACGGCCGTCGATTTCGCGGAAGATTACTTTCGGACGGGAAACCGCCATTTCGAAACCTTCACGACGCATGTTTTCGATCAGTACAGACAGGTGCAGCTCACCACGACCAGAAACGCGGAATGCATCGGCATCCTGGGTTTCTTCAACGCGCAGCGCAACGTTGTGCACCAGCTCTTTGTTCAGGCGGTCAAGGATCTGACGAGAGGTAACGAATTTACCTTCTTTACCACAGAACGGAGAGGTGTTGACGTTGAAGAACATGGATACGGTTGGTTCATCAACGGACAGAGCTGGCAGCGCTTCGACGTTCTGCGGATCGCAAATGGTGTCGGAGATGTTCAGTTCACCCAGACCGGTGATAGCGATGATGTCGCCCGCTTCCGCAACGTCACTCTCGATACGCTCAAGACCCAGGTGAGTCAGTACTTTACCGACTTTACCGTTACGGGTTTTGCCTTCGCTATCGATGATAGTAACCTGCTGGTTAGGCTTCACTTTACCGCGCTTGATACGACCAATGCCGATTACGCCAACGTAGTTGTTGTAGTCGAGCTGAGAGATCTGCATCTGCAGGGTGCCGTCGAGATCGACGTTTGGTGCAGGAACACGGTCAACAATCGCCTGATACAGCGGGGTCATGTCTTCAGCCATGTCTTCGTGGTCCAGACCTGCGATACCGTTCAGCGCAGAGGCGTAAACGATAGGGAAGTCCAGCTGCTCGTCGGTCGCGTCGAGGTTAACGAACAGGTCGAAGACCTGGTCAACAACCCAGTCAGGACGCGCGCCAGGGCGGTCAACTTTGTTGATAACAACGATTGGCTTCAGACCATGGGCAAAAGCTTTTTTGGTCACGAAGCGCGTCTGTGGCATTGGGCCATCCATTGCGTCAACGACCAGCAGAACGGAGTCTACCATGGACATTACACGTTCAACTTCACCACCGAAGTCGGCGTGCCCTGGGGTATCAACGATGTTGATACGGTAGTCATTCCATTTAATCGCGGTGTTTTTCGCGAGGATGGTAATCCCACGCTCTTTCTCCAAATCGTTGGAGTCCATCACGCGTTCTTGGGTTTCGGCACGCGCATCAAACGTACCGGATTGCTGCAGCAGCTTGTCGACCAGGGTAGTTTTACCATGGTCAACGTGCGCGATGATGGCGATGTTACGCAAATTTTCGATCACAACTTTGCCTCAGGCATTTAGAAATAGCGCGTTATTGTACACGGATTAATCGCACTACAAAACAGGATCACAAACATCCCCCGCAAACAAGTATTGCAGAGATGCTTTGTGATCGCTTTCACGGAGCGGTAAAAGGGCACTTTAACGTAAATTGCACCAATATGGTGCTCAATGTTCACATTGAAGCACTATACTGGTGCAACAAATCCATTGTGGTGCAGCCCTTTTGCACTATGGTGCGCATGATAACGCCTTTTTGGGGTGATTTAAAAGTTGGCACAGATTTCGCTTTATAAAAAATACATGGCACCAGCCAGTACAAACAGAAATTGAAGACCTCGTTACCACGACGACAATGACCAATCTGGAGAGTTAAGTATGTCCGCTGAACACGTTTTGACGATGCTGAACGAACATGAAGTGAAGTTTGTTGATCTGCGCTTCACCGATACCAAAGGTAAAGAACAGCACGTCACAATCCCTGCTCATCAGGTGAACGCCGAATTCTTTGAAGAAGGCAAAATGTTTGACGGCTCCTCCATTGGTGGCTGGAAAGGCATTAACGAATCCGACATGGTTCTGATGCCAGACGCGACCACTGCGGTCATTGATCCGTTCTTCGAAGAACCAACCCTGATCATCCGTTGCGACATCCTCGAGCCAGGCACGCTGCAGGGCTACGACCGCGACCCACGTTCTATCGCGAAACGCGCTGAAGAGTACCTGCGTTCTACCGGCATCGCAGACACCGTTCTGTTCGGGCCAGAGCCAGAATTCTTCCTGTTCGATGACATCCGTTTCGGTGCCTCTATTTCTGGCTCCCACGTGGCTATCGACGACATCGAAGGTGCATGGAACTCCTCCACCAAATACGAAGGCGGTAACAAAGGTCACCGTCCTGGCGTGAAGGGCGGTTACTTCCCGGTTCCTCCGGTCGACTCTGCACAGGACATCCGTTCTACCATGTGTCTGGTGATGGAAGAGATGGGCCTGGTTGTTGAAGCTCACCACCACGAAGTGGCGACTGCTGGTCAGAACGAAGTGGCAACCCGCTTCAACACCATGACCAAAAAAGCGGACGAAATTCAGATCTACAAATACGTTGTGCACAACGTTGCGCACCGTTTCGGTAAAACCGCGACCTTCATGCCAAAACCAATGTTTGGCGATAACGGTTCCGGTATGCACTGCCACATGTCTCTGTCCAAGAACGGTACCAACCTGTTCTCTGGCGACAAATATGCCGGTCTGTCCGAGCAGGCGCTGTATTACATCGGTGGTGTTATCAAACACGCTAAAGCGATCAACGCCCTGGCGAACCCAACCACGAACTCCTACAAGCGTCTGGTCCCGGGCTACGAAGCGCCAGTGATGCTGGCCTACTCTGCACGTAACCGTTCTGCTTCTATCCGTATTCCGGTGGTGGCTTCTCCTAAAGCACGTCGTATCGAAGTTCGCTTCCCGGACCCAGCGGCTAACCCATACCTGTGCTTCGCTGCACTGCTGATGGCCGGTCTGGACGGTATCAAGAACAAGATCCACCCGGGCGAAGCGATGGACAAAAACCTGTACGACCTGCCGCCAGAAGAAGCGAAAGAGATCCCACAGGTTGCTGGCTCTCTGGAAGAAGCCCTGCAGGCGCTGGACGCAGACCGCGAGTTCCTGACTGCAGGTGGCGTATTCACTGACGACGCTATCGATGCTTACATCGCCCTGCGTATGGAAGAGAACGACCGCGTGCGTATGACGCCACACCCGGTAGAGTTCGAGCTGTACTACAGCGTTTAATTAAAGTTGTTTTACCCGGCGTGATAAGCGCCGGGGGTAGTTGCCGTGGAAACTTTTAGCCCATCTCCGGATGGGCTTTTTTCTCCACCAACAACCTGATCTCACGCGCTTTTTACGCCGAAAACGCTATACTGCACTAAATTAGTGCAAACGACTCCAGGAGACTGCTGAATGGCAACTGGCACGCTGCCCGATGCTGGGCAGATCCTCAATTCTTTGATTAACAGCATATTGCTGGTCGATGACGAGCTGGCCGTTCATTACGCCAACCCGGCGGCGCAGCAGCTGCTCGCCCAAAGCGCACGTAAACTGTTCGGCACCCCGCTTCCTGAACTCCTGAGCTATTTTTCACTGAATATTGGCCTGATGCAGGAAAGTTTGCAGGCCGGCCAGGGGTTTACCGATAACGAAGTGACGCTGGTGATCGACGGGCGCTCGCACATTCTGTCGCTAACCGCGCAACGTCTTCCCGAAGGCCTGATCCTGCTGGAAATGGCGCCGATGGATAATCAGCGTCGACTGAGCCAGGAGCAGCTTCAGCACGCGCAGCAGATTGCCGCCCGTGACCTGGTGCGCGGTCTGGCGCATGAAATCAAAAACCCGCTGGGTGGATTACGCGGCGCGGCGCAGCTTCTGACCAAGGCGCTGCCCGATCCCGCGCTGGCGGAGTACACCAACGTCATCATTGAGCAGGCGGACCGTCTGCGGAATCTGGTAGACCGTCTTCTCGGTCCGCAGCAGCCGGGAATGCACGTTACTGAAAGCATCCATAAAGTGGCTGAGCGGGTGGTGAAGCTCGTCTCAATGGAGCTGCCGGAGAACGTCACGCTGGTACGTGATTACGATCCAAGCCTGCCGGAACTGGCCCATGACCCAGACCAGATTGAGCAGGTCCTGTTGAATATTGTGCGTAATGCCCTGCAGGCGCTTGGGCCTGGAGGCGGCGAGATTATTTTACGCACCCGCACCGCCTTCCAGCTCACGTTACACGGCGTGCGCTACCGGCTGGCGGCCCGTATCGACGTTGAGGATAACGGGCCCGGCATTCCATCGCATTTGCAGGACACCCTGTTCTACCCGATGGTAAGCGGTCGCGAAGGCGGGACCGGCCTGGGCTTATCCATTGCCCGCAGTTTGATCGATCAACACTCCGGGAAAATTGAATTTACCAGTTGGCCGGGACATACCGAGTTTTCGGTTTTCCTGCCGATTAAAAAATAAAGGTGACGTTTATGCAACGAGGGATAGTCTGGGTAGTCGATGACGATAGCTCCATCCGTTGGGTGCTTGAACGCGCGCTCACTGGGGCAGGATTAAGCTGCACGACGTTTGAGAGCGGCAGCGAAGTGCTCGACGCACTCACCACCAAAACGCCAGATGTTCTGCTTTCGGATATTCGTATGCCGGGCATGGACGGGCTGGCGCTGTTAAAGCAGATCAAACAACGCCACCCTATGCTTCCGGTCATCATAATGACTGCGCACTCCGATCTGGATGCCGCAGTGAGCGCCTATCAGCAAGGGGCGTTTGATTACCTGCCCAAACCCTTTGATATCGACGAAGCGGTGGCGCTGGTTGAGCGCGCGATTAGCCATTATCAGGAGCAGCAACAGCCGCGCCACGCACCCGATTTTGGGCCAACGACAGATATCATCGGTGAAGCGCCGGCGATGCAGGACGTGTTTCGCATTATCGGTCGTTTGTCCCGCTCGTCCATCAGCGTATTGATTAACGGTGAGTCGGGAACCGGTAAAGAGCTTGTGGCGCATGCATTGCACCGCCACAGCCCGCGGGCAAAAGCGCCGTTCATCGCCCTGAATATGGCGGCGATCCCGAAGGATTTGATTGAGTCCGAACTGTTCGGCCATGAAAAAGGGGCATTTACCGGCGCCAATACCATTCGCCAGGGGCGGTTTGAACAGGCTGACGGCGGTACGCTGTTCCTGGATGAAATTGGCGATATGCCGCTGGATGTCCAGACCCGCCTGCTGCGCGTGCTGGCCGACGGGCAGTTTTATCGCGTGGGAGGCTATGCGCCGGTAAAGGTGGACGTGCGCATTATCGCCGCGACCCACCAAAACCTGGAGCAACGCGTTCAGGAAGGAAAATTCCGTGAGGATTTATTCCACCGTCTGAACGTCATCCGCGTTCATCTGCCGCCGCTGCGTGAACGTCGGGAAGATATTCCCCGCCTGGCGCGCCATTTCCTGCAGGTGGCCGCTCGTGAGCTGGGTGTGGAAGCCAAGCAGCTTCACCCGGAAACCGATGCCGCTCTGACGCGTCTGGCGTGGCCGGGCAACGTGCGTCAGCTGGAAAACACCTGCCGCTGGTTAACCGTGATGGCCGCCGGGCAGGAAGTGCTGATTCAGGATTTACCGGCCGAGCTGTTTGAAGCGACCGCGCCTGAAAGCAGTACCGGGCACGCGCTGCCGGACAGCTGGGCGACGCTGCTGGCGCAGTGGGCCGACCGCGCGCTGCGTTCCGGTCATCAAAACCTGCTGTCTGAAGCTCAGCCGGAGATGGAGCGTACGCTGTTAACTACCGCGCTTCGTCATACGCAGGGCCATAAGCAGGAAGCCGCTCGCCTGCTGGGATGGGGACGTAATACCCTGACGCGCAAGCTTAAAGAGCTGGGAATGGAGTGATCGCACGCCGCTGTGTAAAGGTTATTCATTGAGCGCAAATTGCCGTTATTTTGCGCTTTACTGTTCCGATGAGTTTTGTATGATCGTGCCCGGAAATTGGGGGTGAACATCATGCTGGAAACAATCGTGAATATGCTCTCTAGCGGAGCCGCTGAAAGCCACACGCCACAGACAGCCGTTGCGGCCATGTTGTGTGCGGCGTTGGTGGGGCTGTTTAGCTAGCGAGTTGAACGTAAAAGCCGGGTGGCGGCTTCGCCTTACCCGGCCTACGTTTTGTGCATTTTGCAATGCGCCTTAAATTACCCGCGAGAACTGCTGCAGTCGCGCTTTCTGACGTAGATACGCGTCAAAGCACATGCAGATATTACGGATCAACAGACGCCCTTTCGGCGTGACCTCAATCGCGCTCTCCGACACATCCACCAGCCCGTCTTTCGCCAGCGGTGCAATCAGCTTCAGGTCTTCCGCAAAATAATCGCTGAAGTGCAGATCCCACTGCGACTCAACGTCGCTGAAATCGAGACGGAAATTGCAGATTAGCGCCTTAATCACATCGCGTCGGATGCAGTCGTCGCGCGTTAACGCAATGCCGCGCCACAGCGCGTTGCCCGTTTCATCAACCTGCTGGTAGTAAAGCTTCAGCTCTTTCTGGTTCTGCGCGTAACAGTCGCCAATCATGCTGATAGCGGAGACGCCCATCCCCAGCAAATCGGTATCGCCCTGGGTTGTGTAGCCCTGGAAGTTACGGTGCAGAACGCCTTCACGCTGCGCAATCGCCAGCTCGTCATCCGGACGGGCAAAGTGATCCATCCCGATAAACTGATAGCCGGTTTCGGTCAGCGAGGTAATGGTTTCCTGCAGGATATCCAGCTTCTGCTGGGCAGAAGGAAGATCGGCATCTTTGATTTTTCGCTGAGCGGCAAAGAGCGTCGGCAGATGCGCATAGTTAAAGACGCTCAGGCGGTCCGGGTTGAGTTCGGCCACGCGCTTCAGGGTGAAGGCGAAGCTTTCCGGCGTTTGCTTTGGCAGGCCGTAAATCAGGTCAATATTGGTCGAGGTGAAACCAATCTCGCGCGCGTGATTGAGTAAGGCAAAGATAAATTCTTCGTCCTGCTCGCGGTTCACCAGACGCTGAACCTCTTTATTGAAATCCTGCACGCCCATGCTCAGACGATTGAAGCCTTCAGCGCGTAAGTGATCCAGTACATCCAGCTCAATTTCACGCGGATCGACTTCGATCGAGATTTCAGCGTCGGCGTTAAAACTGAAATTGCCGCGCAGCAGGGTCATCAGGCGGCTGATTTGCGCTTTATTCAGATAGGTTGGCGTCCCGCCGCCCCAGTGCAGCTGGCTGACGTGACGGCCAGCAAAAAGCGGCGCGCGATGGACAATTTCTTGTTCGAGCGCATCAAGATATTGGTCGGCTTTGTGCTGCTGACGGGTAACGATTTTATTGCAGCCGCAGAAGTAGCAAAGCTTGTGGCAGAACGGAATATGGACGTAGAGCGACAGCGGACGCTCAGGATAGCGCGCGACAGCCTGCTGGAAATCAGCCTCGCCGAAGGCATCGGAGAACTCCAGCGCGGTGGGGTATGACGTATAACGCGGCCCGGAATAGTTATATTTCTGGATTAGGGCCAAATCCCAGTCGATAGTTGGTGCTGACATGCTCACTCCTTCCGTTGGTGTCGCGTTCGTATACGGCGGCCCGTTCTGGCCCCATCGCGGGCCATCATTCGGGTGCGCAGCCACTTCTGTCGCCGCGACAACCGCCGTAGTTTAACGAATAACCACACCAGATAACATATAACCGGAAGGGTTATAAGCAGGACTATCGTGCCTGCCGGGTGCAAATGTTAGTTTCCACCCTTCAGAAGACGCATCATATCTTCCTGCTTTTCGTCTTCTTCTTCATCTTCGTCATCGTCGTATGACAGGCCCAGCTTCTGCATCAGTTCATCGATACGATCCAGTTTGGCATCCACCCATGACTGCTCTTCAGCGGTCAGGGTTTCACCCTCTTCAAGACGTTCCAGCAGCGCGTCCAGGCGCTCATCGTTCTCCAGCAAATCCAGCTCAGCCTGCGGTGAAAGCATAGGTTTCTCGCTCTTTGGTTTGTGCTGCTTAGTGACCAGGGTGTCTGTCACGCCCAGTGGAATGGGAGTTTTACTGCCGATACGAGGGTCTTTCTGCTGTTTGCCTTTTGCAGAAGCACCCGCTGCACCACCACCGTTGGCACGGCTACCCGCAGCGTGACCGCGATGTTTTTTGTCGCGTTTGCGATCGCGCGCTTCCTGGTTCAGTTCTTCGCGCGTTTTGCGGCGTGCTTTTGCAGGGCGTTTCGCGCCCGCAGCGGAGGTTGGTTTTTTCATGATGTTTTATCTTTAAGTCGTTTTCTTCAGTATAGAATTGCGGCGAAATCTAGCAGAAAGCAAGCAAAGAAAAAAGGCGACAGAGCAATCTGTCGCCTTTTTTCCTGACTCACAACCCTTAGCGGGTCAGACATTCCGTGTTTGCCAACAACAAACCCTGTTTATCCCTTGGCTAATACCGTCCGTGATACGGTTCCATTTCCTTTTAAAACGCCTCCAGGCGCTGGTCATCCTGACAATCCTGCGTCTTCGCCTCCTGGCGCTCCTGACCCTAATCCTTAAGTCGATTTCCTGTTGGCTTCCTCGCCCTGACGCACACTTTACCTTGTTCCGTTAAACTAACAAGCAACGAAACGGTACAAAAAGGATTTTTCAGACAATTACCCGGAAATAAGCTTATGATTTAAAACAGTTTGGATTTTTTGACGCCTGCGAATTCTCTGAAATCTCCCATAGCATCACTGGCCGATCTCTCACACCGATTGGGGCATTCGCCTACAGCTCATAGCAATCAGAAAAGCCTTTTGGCTGCATTCGGGTATAATCCCCTTCAGATTACGATTTTGGAGACGACCACGTGACTACCTGGAACTACCAACAGACGCATTTTGTCACCAGTGCGCCCGATATTCGCCACCTTCCTTCTGATACCGGTATTGAAGTGGCATTTGCTGGCCGCTCCAATGCGGGGAAATCCAGCGCCCTGAATACGCTGACCAATCAGAAGAGCCTGGCGCGTACCTCAAAAACACCTGGCCGTACCCAGCTGATCAACCTTTTTGAAGTCGCAGAGGGCAAACGCCTGGTCGACTTACCGGGCTACGGTTACGCGCAGGTACCGGAAGAGATGAAAATCAAGTGGCAGCGTGCGCTGGGTGAATACCTGGAAAAACGCCTGTGCCTGAAAGGTCTGGTGGTGCTGATGGATATTCGCCATCCCCTGAAAGATTTGGATCAACAGATGATCGACTGGGCTGTAGCAAGCGATATCGCCGTGCTGGTGCTGCTGACGAAAGCCGATAAGCTGGCGAGCGGCGCGCGTAAAGCGCAGGTGAATATGGTTCGCGAAGCGGTGCTGGCGTTCAACGGTGATGTGCAGGTTGAGCCGTTCTCCTCGCTGAAAAAGCTGGGCGTGGACAAGCTGCGTCAGAAGCTCGATACCTGGTTTAGCGAGCTGGAACCCGCGACGGAAGCGGAAGAAGAGTAATACCGAGCGCGGCGATAGCCGCGTTTTTTTTTGCCTGAATTTTTCTTTGCCGCAATAAAAAACGCCCCAGTCATTACTGACTGGGGCGGCTAAAATATTCAGCCAAATCCGATTACGTGAAGTAAAAGGTCTGAAAGATAGAACATCTTACCTCTGTACCCTACGCCGACAACTCTACCCCTTTTTGTGCTGCAGAAAAAGCACTTTTTGTAGTTTTTTTTCATTCTTTACATAGGGAATTCTAATGATTGTCACAAAACGCGCGTTGTTATGTTGCAAACTTACATAAAAAGCGCGTTATGCGAAGAACCCTTAGTGAGCCTGATCCCAGTTTTCGCCACTTCCCACTTCCACCAGCAACGGCACGTTGAGCGTCATGCTGCTTTCCATCAGTTCGTGGATCTTCTTCGACACGGCGTCGAGGTCGTCTTTGTGCACTTCAAATACCAGTTCATCGTGTACCTGCATGATCATTTTCACGCGAGGCTTCTCTTTTTCCAGCCAGGCATCAACGGCGATCATTGCACGCTTAATAATGTCCGCCGCGGTACCCTGCATCGGGGCATTGATCGCCGCTCGCTCTGCGCCAGCGCGACGCGCCGCGTTGCTGGATTTGATGTCCGGTAGGTAGAGACGGCGGCCATCCAGGGTTTCGACGTAACCTTTTTCCTTCGCCTGCGCGCGGGTGCGTTCCATGTATTCCAGCACGCCCGGATAACGCTCGAAGTAGAGATCCATATACTTCTGCGACTCTTTACGCGGAATGTTGAGCTGGCGCGAAAGACCAAATGCGCTCATGCCGTAAATCAGACCGAAGTTGATCGCCTTAGCACTGCGGCGCTGCTCGTTGGTCACGCTGTCCAGCGGCAAGCCGAAGACTTCCGCCGCGGTTGCCCGGTGGATATCCTTCCCTTCGGCAAACGCGGTCAGCAGGCCTTTGTCGCGGGACAGATGCGCCATAATGCGCAGCTCAATTTGCGAGTAGTCAGCAGAGACAATCAGATAATCCTCTGGTGCGATGAAAGCCTGACGAATACGGCGGCCTTCTTCGTTACGTACCGGGATGTTCTGCAGGTTAGGATCGGTTGATGAGAGACGACCGGTCGCCGCGACAGCCTGATGGTACGAAGTGTGCACACGACCCGTTTTCGGGTTGATCATCAGCGGGAGCTTGTCGGTGTAGGTAGACTTCAGCTTCGCGAGGCCACGGTACTGCAGAATCACTTTTGGCAGCGGGTAATCCAGCGCCAGCTCTTCCAGCACCTCTTCAGAGGTTGACGGCGCGCCGCCAGGAGTTTTCTTCAGCGGCTTGATGCCCTGCTTTTCAAACAGAATGGTTTGCAGCTGCTTCGGCGAAGAGAGGTTAAACGGCTCGCCTGCAAGCTCATGCGCTTTTTGCTCGAGCTCGGTCAGACGCTGCGCCAGCTCCCCGGAGTGGTTATGCAGCACCGTTGGGTCAATCTTCACGCCGTTGCGTTCAATGCGTGACAGAACGGGTACCAGCGGCATCTCGATATGCTGGAACACGTTCAGCGGACCTTCATGCTTCTGCAGTTTTGGCCACATCTTCAGGTGCAGCTGTAGCGTGACATCAGCGTCTTCCGCCGCGTAGCGCCCCGCTTCTTCCAGAGCAATCTGGTTAAAGGTGAGCTGATTTTTCCCTTTACCGGCAATCTCTTCAAAGGTGATCGTTTTGTGCTTGAGCCAGCGGTCAGATAAGGAATCCATATCATGGCGGCCCGCGACGCTGTCCAGAATGTAGGATTCAAGCATGGTGTCGAAGGCAATCCCGCGCAGTTCAATGCCGTAATTTTGCAGAATGCCGCGATCGTACTTGAGATTTTGCCCGACCTTGAGCGCCTTTTCGTCTTCCAGGATCGGCTTCAGCAGCTCAAGCACGCGTTCACGGGAGATCTGCTCCGGCGCATCCAGGTAATCGTGCGCCACAGGGACGTAGGCGGCAATACCCGGCTCTGTCGCAAATGACAGGCCAACCATATTGGCAGAGATGTTATCGAGGCTGTCGGTTTCGGTATCAAAGGCGAAGACGGGCGCCTTTTTCAGTTTCTCGATCCAGGCGATTAGCTGTGACTCTTCAAGAATGGTTTCGTAGTTGTCGAAGGAAAGCGCCACGGCTTCTTCTTCCGCCTGCTCTTCTGCGTCAACGACGATTGTCTCCTTCGGCTTTGCAGCAGGTTTGGCCCCTTTCGCCTGCAGCCATTTACCGGCTTCCACGTCAGCGGTCCAGCGCTTGAATTCGTATTTCTTAAACAGGCTCAGCAGATCGTCAGCGGAAGGCTGTTGCACTTCAAGCTGCTCACAGCCCAGCTCCAGTTCGACATCGGTTTTGATTGTGGCCAGCTTATAGGAGAGATAAGCCACCTCTTTGTTCTCTTCCAGTTTTCCGGCCATGGTTTTTGCGCCACGGAAGGAGAGCCCGGCGATTTTGTCTGACTCCGCGTAGAGCGTATCCAGTCCACCCAGCCCCTGGAGCAGCGCCTGCGCGGTTTTTTCACCGACGCCAGGGACACCCGGGATGTTATCCGAGGAGTCGCCCATCAACGCGAGGAAGTCGATAATCAGCTCAGGCGGCACGCCGTACTTTGTGACCACTTCTTCTGGCCCCAGAATGGTGTTGGTCATGGTGTTAATCAGGGTGATGCCTGGCGTCACCAGCTGCGCCATATCTTTATCACCGGTGCTGATCAGCACAGGACGCCCCATCTTTTCTGCTTCACGCGCCAGCGTGCCGATGACGTCATCGGCTTCAACGCCAGAGACGGCCAGCAGCGGCAGCCCCATCGCTTTTACCATGGTGTGCAGCGGCTCAATCTGCGCGCGCAGATCGTCAGGCATTAGCGGACGGTGAGATTTGTAATGCTCAAACAGTTCGTCGCGGAAAGTTTTACCTTTCGCATCAAAGACCACAGCCGCATGGGTTGGCTGATACTGAAGGATCAGGCTGCGCAGCATGTTCAGCACGCCGTACATTGCGCCGGTGGGTTCCCCTGCGCTATTGGTCAGAGGAGGAAACGCATGATATGCCCGATACAGGTAAGAAGAGCCATCGACGAGAATAAGAGGGTTTTCTGGGATCTGAACCATAATGTCCGTGCCTTTAATCAATTTATGGGTAAAGGATGCCACAGAAGGATGAAAACATCAGGTATTAGCGCCAGATACAGGAAAAGATTTTGCGATCGTGAGGATCGCTCGCAAAAATCAAACTGTGGATAAGTTTGTGTATATTTTCACTTCATATGAATAACAGACGTAAAAAATACATATGCGTTAATTTTTAGATCTTAATTATCATGCTGTTATAGCATTAGATCTTATCTATATGGTCAACTGATGGCAATTTAGTCTATGTGGATATAAGCCTTGTTAAGCGCGCAATCACAGAGAAATCGTCTGCGACAGGGTAAAAGCGGCCAAATCATCACGTCAAAGCGCCATTAATTTGTCTGTTTTCTGGTAAAATCAGCGCCCGGCGTTGCATAGCCGACCGCTCACTTACAGCTAACTACCTGAAAAAGCTCATCATGCCGAGATTGCTCGCAGCAATAACATTACTGTTAAGCATCATTTTAACTATCCTGGTGACTGTCGCCTGCTCTGTGCCGATCATCATCGCCGGGATCGTTAAACTGCTGCTGCCTGTTCCCATGGTGTGGCGAGCCGTGTCCGCATTTTGTAACTTCATGATGTACTGCTGGTGCGAAGGACTGGCGATACTGCTGTGCCTGAACTCGCATCTGAAGTGGGATATCAAAGGGCTGGAGAGTCTTAACAAGAAGAACTGGTATCTGCTGATCTGCAATCACCACAGCTGGGCGGACATCGTGGTGTTATGCGTACTTTTTCGCAAACACATCCCGATGAACAAATATTTTCTGAAACAGCAGCTCGCCTGGGTGCCTTTTATCGGGCTGGCCTGCTGGGCACTTGATATGCCGTTTATGAAACGCTATTCGCGCAGCTATTTGATTCGTCATCCCGAGCGTCGCGGCAAAGATGTGGATACCACGCGCCGTTCCTGCGAAAAGTTTCGCGCGCATCCAACGACCATCGTGAACTTTGTTGAAGGCTCCCGGTTTACGGAAGAGAAGCATCAACAAACTCGCTCCCCTTACCAGCATCTGCTGCCGCCAAAGGCTGCGGGTATTGCGATGGCGCTTAACGTGCTGGGATCACAGTTCGATAAACTCCTGAACGTCACGCTCTGCTATCCGGAAAACGATAAGACGCCGTTCTTCGATATGCTCAGCGGCAAACTGACGCGCATTGTTGTGCGTGTCGATCTGGTCCCGATAGATGCCGGGCTGCACGGTGATTACGTTAACGATAAGAATTTCAAGCGTCGTTTCCAGCAGTGGCTTAATACGCTCTGGAAAGAGAAAGACGAACAGATAAACAATATTAAATCTTCATACAAAAACGCCGGTCAGTGACCGGCGTTTTTACATCAGCGAAATTACTTCTTCTCAACCAGGTATTTCACGGTATCAGCATACTGCTGTACGAAGATATCCATGCTGCTGGTGTCCATGCCCTGCATGTTCAGCTGGTATTTGCCGTTAACAAACATCGCCGGAACGCCCTGAAGCTGGAGGTCAGCAGCCGCTTTTTCCTGCTGAGCAACCAGAGATTTCACCACAAAGCTGTTCCATGCTGCGTCATACTCTTCCCCTTTCACGCCGGCATCAACGAACACTTTACGGATATCCGCAGTGGTCTGAACGGTCTGGGTTTTCTGTACGGCTTCAAACATTGGCGCAGTGATCTTATCTTCCACGCCCAGTGCCATCGCGACCGCCCATGCCTGGGTCAGATCTTTACCCAATGGGCCAAGGAACTCGACGTGGTACTTGGTCATTTTGGTGCCTTCTGGCAGCTTTTTCTTCACGTTGTCAGAAACATGCAGAACCTGCTCGAACTGATAGCAGTGTGGGCAATAGAACGAGAAGAACTCCAGAACCTGTGGCTCGCCAGCAACCGGTTTGTCCAGCGTGATGAACTGTTTGCCGTCGGTAAACTGCGCAGCAGAAGCGCTAAATGCCAGAATCATACCTGCCAGCGCCAGCCAAATTTTTTTCATGATTAACTCTCTCCTGGGTGTGTCCAATTAATACATCGGCGTTAATTGCAGAGGGGGTTCCTGAAGAACCTTGACCTGCTCGGTAAATGTAGATATCTGGCTACGCCAGTAATCCTCTCCGGTAAGCCACGGGAAATTCCGGGGAAATGCGGGATCGTCCCAACGCCTGATTAACCATGCGAGATAATAAACAAAACGCATCGCACGTAAAGGCTCAATCAGGGCAATTTCGTCTGAATTAAACGGGCTAAATTCTTCATATGCTTCAATAATGGTTTCAAGCTGCATACGTTGCTCGGCTTTGTCGCCATTGAGCAGCATCCACAGGTCCTGAACCGCGGGCCCCATACGCGCATCATCGAGATCGACAAACAGCGGGCCATCACGCCAGAGGATATTTCCGGCATGACAATCGCCATGTAGGCGCAGGACGGAAATATCGTCGCGCCAGCAGGTTTTAACAGCAGCAATGAGCTTATCGGTGGCGTTGAGGAAATCATCCTTTAACGCAGTGGGGATCATGGCAGACGTTTCGAATATTCCGCGCGGCTCAAGAAGGTATTCCTGAATCCCGATAGTCGGGCGGGCAATAAAGGCTTTTTTGCGTCCCGTCTGGTGTATGCGCCCAAGATAGCGGGCAACCCACTCCATCTGATCGATATTATCCGCTTCAAACTGGCGGCCACCCAGACTCGGGAATACAGCGTAGTAAAACCCTTCGTGCGTGAGGAGCGTTTGGTTATTGAATTTTAGCGGTGCGGCAACGGGAACATCGTCATCCAGCAGATCGTGAGCAAACTGATGCTCTTCCTGAATTTGTTCTGCGGACCAGCGTTCAGGACGATAGAATTTTACGACGAAGCGCTGACGATCCTCGTCCTGAAACTGATAGACGCGGTTTTCGTAGCTGTTTAACGGTGTTAGCCCGGAATCCACCCGAATACCCTGTTCAAACAGGGCATCCATAATGGTGTCCGGGTGTAATGTCTGGAAAGTAAAAGCCTGGTCGTTCATCCGATCATCCGGAAATTATACGAATGATTCAGGATATCATCTTGTGGCGATTTCGGTGCCGCCGCTTACAAGCTTTTACTCTTTAATTACGCCTCGAGCGCGTAGTAATGCGGTCTTAAAATCTTCCTCATAATCTTTCTGAATACCAGGAATAACAGCATCTTTGGCAGAGTCACGCATTTTAAGGTGATAGATCAGGATGTCGTCAGAAAGGTCTGCCAGATCGCCGTCAAAACCTGACTCTTTCGCCAGTTTCTGTAAAAATTGCATCAGATTTAGCTCTGGCTCTTTTTGCCAGGCGGGCTGGAGGAGTTCAATAACTTCATTCAGACGTTTACATTTCATGGTGGTGCTCCTTTCATTTAGAGTGACACGTTAGCAGGGTCAATCCCACAATAAAAGAGGCGATATTCGTGAATCTTAGCCAGGAAATCATTGGGGTCGTTCTGGCAGGTGGCAGGGCGACGCGAATGGGGGGAAAAGATAAGGGGCTTCAACGCCTGAACGGCAAACCCTTATGGCAATGTGTCGCTGATACGCTCGCAGGCCAGGTGTCGACAATGGTCATCAGTGCTAACCGGCATATCGACACTTACCAGCTCAGCGGGTATGCCGTTTATCAGGATATCCTTGAGGATTACCCGGGCCCGCTGGCCGGCATGCTTTCGGTCATGCAACAGTCTCACGGAGAGTGGTTCATCTTCTGTCCCTGCGATACCCCGTTTATTCCGTCCTGTCTTGTCGAACGTTTGTTGCTGCTTCGGGGTACGGCTCCTGTGATTTGGGTACATGACGGCGAGCGTGATCATCCTGCTATCGCACTGATGCACCGATCCCTGGCGCCAGCCCTGCAGTACTATCTGGCTGCGGGAGAGCGCAGGGTGATGGCTTTTATGCGCGAGTCTGGCGGTCATCCCGTTGATTTTAGCGATTTAAAATCAGCATTTGTGAATGTGAATACGCCTGACGATTTGCAGATGATGCAGGAGAAAAGATGATACCAGTTGTCGCCATTTCCGCCTGGAGTGGGACCGGAAAAACCACGCTGCTGAAAAAGCTCATTCCTGCGCTTTGTGCCAGAGGTATCCGTCCAGGATTGATTAAGCACACCCACCATAATATGGATATCGATAGACCGGGCAAAGATAGCTATGCATTACGTAAAGCGGGTGCAGCGCAAACGATGGTGGCAAGTACTCAACGCTGGGCGCTGATGACAGAAACACCGGATGAGGCGCCGCTGGACCTCGCTTATCTGGTCAGCCGGATGGATCACGCCACGCTGGATCTGGTGCTGGTTGAGGGATTTAAGCATGAGGCCGTGCCTAAGATCCTACTGTTCAGAAGCGATGCCGGGCATGATTTCAGCGAATTAACGCTGGATGAGCATGTGATTGCGGTGGCCAGTGATGTTGTATTGCCGCTTGAAGTTCCGATGCTGGATTTAAATGATGTGGATGGGATTGCGGAGTTTATTGTGGAGTGGAGTGCGATCTGACTTGCCGGGTGGCAGCTTTGCCTTATCCGGCCTACAAATTTCTGAATGCTTAAACGCAAAAAGGCCATCCTTGCGGATGGCCTCTCTACTTATTTGATGCCTGGCAGTTCCCTACTCTCACATGGGGAGACCCCACACTACCATCGGCGCTACGGCGTTTCACTTCTGAGTTCGGCATGGGGTCAGGTGGGACCACCGCGCTAAAGCCGCCAGGCAAATTCTGTTAATCTGTATCAGGCTGAAAATCGTGTCTGTCTCATCCGCCGAAACAGCTTCGGCGTTGTAAGGTTAAGCCTCACGGTTCATTAGTATCGGTTAGCTCAACGCATCGCTGCGCTTACACACCCGACCTATCAACGTCGTAGTCTTCAACGTTCCTTCAGGACTCTCAAGGAGTCAGGGAGAACTCATCTCGGGGCAAGTTTCGTGCTTAGATGCTTTCAGCACTTATCTTTTCCGCATTTAGCTACCGGGCAGTGCCATTGGCATGACAACCCGAACACCAGTGATGCGTCCACTCCGGTCCTCTCGTACTAGGAGCAGCCCCCCTCAATTCTCCAGCGCCCACGGCAGATAGGGACCGAACTGTCTCACGACGTTCTAAACCCAGCTCGCGTACCACTTTAAATGGCGAACAGCCATACCCTTGGGACCTACTTCAGCCCCAGGATGTGATGAGCCGACATCGAGGTGCCAAACACCGCCGTCGATATGAACTCTTGGGCGGTATCAGCCTGTTATCCCCGGAGTACCTTTTATCCGTTGAGCGATGGCCCTTCCATTCAGAACCACCGGATCACTATGACCTGCTTTCGCACCTGCTCGAGCCGTCACTCTCGCAGTCAAGCTAGCTTATGCCATTGCACTAACCTCCTGATGTCCGACCAGGATTAGCTAACCTTCGTGCTCCTCCGTTACTCTTTGGGAGGAGACCGCCCCAGTCAAACTACCCACCAGACACTGTCCGCAACCCGGATTACGGGTCTACGTTAGAACACCAGCCATTAAAGGGTGGTATTTCAAGGTTGGCTCCACGCAGACTGGCGTCCACGCTTCAAAGCCTCCCACCTATCCTACACATCAAGGACCAGTGTTCAGTGTCAAGCTATAGTAAAGGTTCACGGGGTCTTTCCGTCTTGCCGCGGGTACACTGCATCTTCACAGCGAGTTCAATTTCACTGAGTCTCGGGTGGAGACAGCCTGGCCATCATTACGCCATTCGTGCAGGTCGGAACTTACCCGACAAGGAATTTCGCTACCTTAGGACCGTTATAGTTACGGCCGCCGTTTACCGGGGCTTCGATCAAGAGCTTCGCGTTGCCGCTAACCCCATCAATTAACCTTCCGGCACCGGGCAGGCGTCACACCGTATACGTCCACTTTCGTGTTTGCACAGTGCTGTGTTTTTAATAAACAGTTGCAGCCAGCTGGTATCTTCGACTGATTTCAGCTCCACCCGCAGGGGCTTCACCTACATATCAGCGTGCCTTCTCCCGAAGTTACGGCACCATTTTGCCTAGTTCCTTCACCCGAGTTCTCTCAAGCGCCTTGGTATTCTCTACCTGACCACCTGTGTCGGTTTGGGGTACGATTTGATGTTACCTGATGCTTAGAGGCTTTTCCTGGAAGCAGGGCATTTGTTACTTCAGCACCGTAGTGCCTCGTCATCACACCTCAGCGTTAAAAAGGTACCGGATTTACCTGGAACCTCCGCCTACATGCTTAAACCGGGACAACCGTCGCCCGGCTAACATAGCCTTCTCCGTCCCCCCTTCGCAGTAACACCAAGTACAGGAATATTAACCTGTTTCCCATCGACTACGCCTTTCGGCCTCGCCTTAGGGGTCGACTCACCCTGCCCCGATTAACGTTGGACAGGAACCCTTGGTCTTCCGGCGAGCGGGCTTTTCACCCGCTTTATCGTTACTTATGTCAGCATTCGCACTTCTGATACCTCCAGCATGCCTCACAGCACACCTTCAACGGCTTACAGAACGCTCCCCTACCCAACAACACCTAAGTGTCGCTGCCGCAGCTTCGGTGCATGGTTTAGCCCCGTTACATCTTCCGCGCAGGCCGACTCGACCAGTGAGCTATTACGCTTTCTTTAAATGATGGCTGCTTCTAAGCCAACATCCTGGCTGTCTGTGCCTTCCCACATCGTTTCCCACTTAACCATGACTTTGGGACCTTAGCTGGCGGTCTGGGTTGTTTCCCTCTTCACGACGGACGTTAGCACCCGCCGTGTGTCTCCCGTGATAACATTCTTCGGTATTCGTAGTTTGCATCGGGTTGGTAAGCCGGGATGGCCCCCTAGCCGAAACAGTGCTCTACCCCCGAAGATGAGTTCACGAGGCGCTACCTAAATAGCTTTCGGGGAGAACCAGCTATCTCCCGGTTTGATTGGCCTTTCACCCCCAGCCACAAGTCATCCGCTAATTTTTCAACATTAGTCGGTTCGGTCCTCCAGTTAGTGTTACCCAACCTTCAACCTGCCCATGGCTAGATCACCGGGTTTCGGGTCTATACCCTGCAACTTAACGCCCAGTTAAGACTCGGTTTCCCTTCGGCTCCCCTATACGGTTAACCTTGCTACAGAATATAAGTCGCTGACCCATTATACAAAAGGTACGCAGTCACACCACGAAGGTGCTCCCACTGCTTGTACGTACACGGTTTCAGGTTCTTTTTCACTCCCCTCGCCGGGGTTCTTTTCGCCTTTCCCTCACGGTACTGGTTCACTATCGGTCAGTCAGGAGTATTTAGCCTTGGAGGATGGTCCCCCCATATTCAGACAGGATACCACGTGTCCCGCCCTACTCTTCGAGTTCACAGCCTGTGTGCTTTCGTGTACGGGACTGTCACCCTGTACCGTGCGACTTTCCAGACGCTTCCACTAACACACAAGCTGATTCAGACTCTGGGCTGCTCCCCGTTCGCTCGCCGCTACTGGGGGAATCTCGGTTGATTTCTTTTCCTCGGGGTACTTAGATGTTTCAGTTCCCCCGGTTCGCCTCGTTAACCTATGTATTCAGTTAACGATAGTGCAACGAATTGCACTGGGTTTCCCCATTCGGACATCGCCGGGTCAAAGGTTCATATCACCTCGCCGGCGCTTTTCGCAGATTAGCACGTCCTTCATCGCCTCTGACTGCCAGGGCATCCACCGTGTACGCTTAGTCGCTTAACCTCACAACCCGAAGATGTTTCACTTCTGATTGCGAAAATTTGAGAGACTCGAACACACCATTAAAGATGTGTCGTTTCAATTTTCAGCTTGATCCAGATTTTTAAAGAGCAAATATCTCAAACGTCACCCGAAGATGAGTTTTGAGATACTGAGGCAGGTGACTTTCACTCACGAACCAGCAAGTGGCGTCCCCTAGGGGATTCGAACCCCTGTTACCGCCGTGAAAGGGCGGTGTCCTGGGCCTCTAGACGAAGGGGACGTGAAGTCTCAATCGCAAGACGCCTTGCTATTTACTTTTCATCAGACAATCTGTGTGGACACTACAAAGGCAGGTTCTTTAAGGTAAGGAGGTGATCCAACCGCAGGTTCCCCTACGGTTACCTTGTTACGACTTCACCCCAGTCATGAATCACAAAGTGGTAAGCGCCCTCCCGAAGGTTAAGCTACCTACTTCTTTTGCAACCCACTCCCATGGTGTGACGGGCGGTGTGTACAAGGCCCGGGAACGTATTCACCGTAGCATTCTGATCTACGATTACTAGCGATTCCGACTTCATGGAGTCGAGTTGCAGACTCCAATCCGGACTACGACGCACTTTATGAGGTCCGCTTGCTCTCGCGAGGTCGCTTCTCTTTGTATGCGCCATTGTAGCACGTGTGTAGCCCTACTCGTAAGGGCCATGATGACTTGACGTCATCCCCACCTTCCTCCAGTTTATCACTGGCAGTCTCCTTTGAGTTCCCGGCCGAACCGCTGGCAACAAAGGATAAGGGTTGCGCTCGTTGCGGGACTTAACCCAACATTTCACAACACGAGCTGACGACAGCCATGCAGCACCTGTCTCAGAGTTCCCGAAGGCACCAAAGCATCTCTGCTAAGTTCTCTGGATGTCAAGAGTAGGTAAGGTTCTTCGCGTTGCATCGAATTAAACCACATGCTCCACCGCTTGTGCGGGCCCCCGTCAATTCATTTGAGTTTTAACCTTGCGGCCGTACTCCCCAGGCGGTCGACTTAACGCGTTAGCTCCGGAAGCCACGCCTCAAGGGCACAACCTCCAAGTCGACATCGTTTACGGCGTGGACTACCAGGGTATCTAATCCTGTTTGCTCCCCACGCTTTCGCACCTGAGCGTCAGTCTTTGTCCAGGGGGCCGCCTTCGCCACCGGTATTCCTCCAGATCTCTACGCATTTCACCGCTACACCTGGAATTCTACCCCCCTCTACAAGACTCTAGCCTGCCAGTTTCGAATGCAGTTCCCAGGTTGAGCCCGGGGATTTCACATCCGACTTGACAGACCGCCTGCGTGCGCTTTACGCCCAGTAATTCCGATTAACGCTTGCACCCTCCGTATTACCGCGGCTGCTGGCACGGAGTTAGCCGGTGCTTCTTCTGCGAGTAACGTCAATTGCTGAGGTTATTAACCTCAACACCTTCCTCCCCGCTGAAAGTACTTTACAACCCGAAGGCCTTCTTCATACACGCGGCATGGCTGCATCAGGCTTGCGCCCATTGTGCAATATTCCCCACTGCTGCCTCCCGTAGGAGTCTGGACCGTGTCTCAGTTCCAGTGTGGCTGGTCATCCTCTCAGACCAGCTAGGGATCGTCGCCTAGGTGAGCCGTTACCCCACCTACTAGCTAATCCCATCTGGGCACATCTGATGGCAAGAGGCCCGAAGGTCCCCCTCTTTGGTCTTGCGACGTTATGCGGTATTAGCTACCGTTTCCAGTAGTTATCCCCCTCCATCAGGCAGTTTCCCAGACATTACTCACCCGTCCGCCGCTCGTCACCCGAGAGCAAGCTCTCTGTGCTACCGCTCGACTTGCATGTGTTAGGCCTGCCGCCAGCGTTCAATCTGAGCCATGATCAAACTCTTCAATTTAAGTTTGATGCTCGTGAATTAAACTTCGTAATGAATTACGTATGTTCACTCAGAGACTTGGTATTCATTTATTGTCCGAAGACATTAAGAATCCATGTCACTTTGAGTGCCCACACAGATTGTCTGATAAATTGTTAAAGAGCAATGCCGCTTCGCTTTTCGCTGCGGCGCGGGGTGTGCATATTACGCTTTCCCGCTTCAGAGTCAAGCGTTTATTTTCGCTTTTCTCTGCTGACCCGGCGGCGTGTGTGCCGTTGTTCCGTGTCAGTGGAGGCGCATTATAGGGAGTTATTCCGACGTGACAAGAGGAAATTTAAAAAAAGTTTCCATCCGCGTTTTTTTTCACCAACAGAGGTGAAATCGAGCTACAAATTGTTCTATTTGATGTATCTGCAACCACAATCACATTCGAGGTGGCATAATTATCAGCATGAATCTTTAAGGAATAAAAGCGATGCCATTAAGCGCACAACAGCTGGCCGCCCAAAAAAACCTGTCGTACGTGCTGGCAGAAAAGCTGGCTCAGCGGATTTTAGCGGGTAAATATGCCCCAGGTAGCATCCTGCCGGGTGAGATGGAGCTGGGTGAGCAGTTTGGGGTGAGCCGTACCGCCGTTCGCGAAGCGGTGAAAACCCTGACGGCAAAAGGCATGGTGCTTCCACGCCCTCGCATTGGCACACGCGTGATGCCACAGAGTAACTGGAATTTTCTCGATCAGGAGCTGCTCTCCTGGTGGATGACGGAAGATAACTTTCACCAAGTCGTCGATCACTTTCTGGTGATGCGCAGCAGCCTTGAACCTCAGGCATGTCTGCTTGCCGCCACGCTAGGAACTGCAGAGCAGAAAGCACAGCTTAACGCGCTGATGGAAGAGATGGTGTTCCTGAAAAAGCACTTCAACCGCGAACGCTGGGTTGAGGTTGATATGGCCTGGCATGAACACATCTATATGATGAGCGCCAATCCGTTTCTCACCTCTTTTGCCTCTTTATTTCATTCGGTGTATCACACTTACTTTACCTCTATTACACAAAACGAAGTGGTAAAACTGGATTTGCACCAGGCGATAGTTGATGCCATCCAGGAAAGCGACGGGCAGCGAGCCCTGAGTGCGTGCCAGGCATTGCTGGCCGCACCAACCCACCAGCAGGTAAATAAATGACAACGAAAAAAGCGCGCAGCATGGCCGGATTGCCGTGGATTGCAGCCATGGCGTTTTTTATGCAGGCACTGGATGCCACCATCCTCAACACAGCGCTTCCCGCTATAGCGCAAAGCCTTAACCGCTCCCCGCTGGCGATGCAGTCCGCCATCATCAGCTACACCCTGACGGTCGCAATGTTAATTCCGGTCAGCGGCTGGCTGGCCGACCGCTTTGGCACCCGCAGAGTTTTCATGCTGGCCGTCACGCTCTTTACGCTTGGATCGCTGGCCTGTGCGCTCTCCTCATCCTTAACGGAGCTGGTTATCTTCCGCGTATTGCAGGGCATTGGCGGCGCGATGATGATGCCGGTGGCGCGCCTTGCCTTGCTGCGAGCCTACCCCAGGAGCGAACTGCTTCCCGTACTCAACTTCGTCACCATGCCGGGCCTGGTTGGCCCGATTCTTGGCCCGGTACTCGGTGGCGTGTTTGTCACCTGGGCAAGCTGGCACTGGATCTTCCTGATTAATATTCCAATTGGCGTTGCGGGGCTGCTGTATGCCCGCAAATATATGCCGAACTTCACCACGCCAAGGCGCAGCTTCGATATGGGCGGCTTTTTCCTGTTTGGCCTGAGCCTGGTGTTATTCTCCAGCGGGATGGAGCTGTTTGGCGAGAAGATCGTCGCGACGTGGTTAGCGCTCTCCGTTATCCTCGGCGGTATTCTGTTATTCCTTCTTTATATACGTCACGCGCGTCGTCACCCGACGCCGTTAATCTCCCTGGGGCTCTTTAATACCCGAACGTTTTCCGTTGGGATTGCAGGGAACATTGCGTCTCGTTTGGGGACGGGCTGTGTGCCGTTCCTGATGCCATTGATGCTGCAGGTGGGTTTTGGCTACCCGGCCCTGATTGCTGGCTGCATGATGGCGCCCACGGCAATGGGCTCGATTCTGGCAAAATCAACCGTGACACAGGTGCTGCGCTGGTTTGGCTATCGTAAGACGCTGGTCGGCGTGACGGTCTTTATCGGTCTGATGATTGCGCAGTTCTCGCTACAATCCGCCGCGTTACCCGTCTGGATGCTGATCCTGCCGCTGTTTGTGTTGGGCATGGCGATGTCGACGCAGTTCACGTCGATGAACACCATCACCCTCGCCGACCTGACTGACGAGAACGCAAGCAGCGGCAACAGCGTGCTGGCGGTAACGCAACAGCTGTCGATCAGTTTAGGGGTTGCCGTGAGTGCAGCGGTGCTGAGGTTTTATGAGGGTTTTGACAGCGCGAATACCGTTGAGCAGTTCCACTATACCTTTATCACCATGGGCGCACTTACCGTGGTATCGGCGCTGGTCTTTATGCTGTTAAAACCAAAAGACGGCCGAAACCTGATTAAAGAGCGTCACAAAGAGAAAGCTAAACCGAACCGCGTTCCATCAGAACAGGAGTAAGCTGCAGCCGTTGCTGTTGCAGCGTGGGCTGCGCCATACGGTGGATCAACACATCGATGGCCAGCTCGCCCAGTTCATCCTTCGGCTGATGAATAGTGGTCAGCGGCGGCGTCATGTAGCTGGCCAGTTCGATATCGTCATAGCCAATCACCGCCATATCGTCCGGCACGCGTAGCCCCGCCTGATACAACGCCTGATAGGCACCAAACGCCATCGCGTCGTTACCAATAAAGACCGCCTGCGGACGCGGCTTTTGCGTTAGCAGTTTCTGCATTGCCTCGAAACCGCCGTTAAACTCAAAGTCGCCGGTGATCCGGTATCCATCAGGAATGGCAAGGCCCGCTCGTTCCATGGCGGAGAGATACCCTTCCAGACGCAAACGCGCCGGGGTTTTATCCAGCGGCCCCGTAATACAGGCAATGCGAGTGTGTCCTTTATCAATCAGGTACTGAGTCGCCATATCGCCGCCCAGCAGGGAGTTATCCTGAATAAGATCGCTGGTTCCGTCGAACGGCGCCCAGTCCATCATCACGGTGGGAATCGAAGGATAGCGCTGGATGATCTCTTTCGAGGGCTGGTGCGTTTCGGTGCAGAGCAGCAGTAGCCCGTCGACGCGTTTTTGCATCAGCGTTTCCAGGTTACGATTCATGCGCTGCTCGTCACCCTCGGTATTGCACAGCACCAGGCTGTAGCCACGCTCGAAGCAGCTGCGCTCCACGCCGCGGACCAGTTCTGAATAAAAGGGGTTGGTACTCGCGGTGATCAGCATACCGATGGTGCGCGTCTGGTTGAGCTTAAGACTGCGCGCCAGCGCAGACGGCGCATAGTTGAGTTCTTTTACCGCAGCTTCGACTTTCTCCCGAATCGCCTCGCTGACGAAGCGATCGTTGTTTATAACGTGGGAGACCGTCGAGGTAGAAACGCCCGCCATGCGGGCGACATCTTTCATTGTGGCCAAGCGTTACCCCTGCTGACTTAAGAATTCATCGATCTCTTTACGCCACGGAACGGAAGGCTGGGCGCCTTTGCGCGTCACCGCAATCGCGGCAGCAGCGTGTGCGAAGCGAATAGCCTCATCCATTCTCTTGCCTTCCAGCAGCGCGGTGACCAGTGCACCGTTGAAGGTATCTCCCGCTGCGATGGTATCAATCGCTTTGACCTTAAAGCCCGGCACGCGACGGCCTTCGCCATTGACGCTTGCCCACACCCCACGGCTACCAAGGGTGATAATCACGGTACCGATGCCCTTATCATGCAGTGCACGGGCGGCTCGCGCGGCATCGTCATCATTTTCTACGCGGATGCCCGTCAGCTTTTCGGCTTCGGTTTCGTTCGGCGTAATGATGTCCACCAGCGCCAGCAGCTCGTCTGATAATACACGGGCCGGGGCCGGGTTAAGTACGACAGTGGTATGATTTTCATGCGCAATTTTCGCGGCAGCCAGCACGCTTTCAACCGGTGACTCCAGTTGCATGAGCAGGGCTTCCGCTCCGGCGATGATGGCACGTTGCGCTTCTACGCGCTCCGTCGTCAGCGCAGCGTTAGCACCCGCATGAATACCGATGACATTCTCACCTTCAGCGTTGACGAAAATCAGCGCCACGCCGGTCGATTCCCCTGCAACAACGCTGACCGGTGCGACGTTAATGTTGTCGCTCGCCAGCTGTTTGCGTACGCGCTCACCGGTATCGTCATCACCCGTGCAGGCGATAAACGCAATATTCGCCCCGCTGCGACCAGCAGCGACGGCCTGGTTGGCACCTTTACCGCCAAATGCCACCTGATACTGGTTACCCGTGACGGTTTCGCCCGGTGCAGGGAACGATTCAAGGTTAAGAATGTGATCGGCATTGATACTGCCAAGGACGACGAGGTTGCCTGCGGTTTTCATGGTTGGGTTGTCCATCTGAGAGCGCCACCGGTGTTACCCGGTGGCGTATGCCACACTTTTCTTTATTGGTGTCCCTCAGGCAGCCAGCGACTGCCTGATTCGCCTTTTACTGCTTGATGACCAGCTTCAGGTCAACTGGGTATTTAGCCTGAACTTTTTCGCCCTTCAGCACTTTGTCGGCAGTTTCAACGCCAGTGGCGCCAATCTGCTCAGGCAGCTGAGCGATGGTCGCAGCCAGTTTGCCATCGTTTACTGCTTTTTCACCATCCGGCGTGCCGTCAAATCCGACAACCATCACATCAGAATTACCTGCGGTCTGCAGGGCACGCAGCGCGCCCAGCGCCATTTCGTCGTTCTGCGCGAATACCGCCTGCACGTCAGGGTGTGCGGTCAGCAGGTTCTGCATAACGTTCAGACCTTTAGTACGGTCAAAGTCGGCTGGCTGGCTCGCCAGCACGTTAAATTTGTGCGCAGCCACAGCCTGCTGGAAGCCTTCACCACGCTCGCGGGCTGCGGACGTACCGGCAATCCCCTGCAGTTCGATAACTTTCGCGCCTTCGCCGGCTTTCTTCGCGATGTAATCACCCGCGATTTTGCCGCCCAGCACGTTATCAGACGCAATGTGGCTAACAACTTCGCCTTTCGTTGCCTGGCGGTCCAGAGTAATCACCGGAATTTTCGCCTGGTTTGCCATTTTAACGGCGTTACCGACGGCGTCAGAATCGGTTGGGTTGATCAGCAGAATTTTGGTGCCGCGAACGGTTAAGTCCTGAACGTTAGCCAGCTCTTTCGCCGGGTTGTTCTGTGAATCCAGCACCACCAGGTTGTAGCCCAGTTTGTCCGCTTCTTTCTGCGCACCGTCCTTCAGGGAGACGAAGAACGGGTTGTTCAGGGTAGAGACAACCAGCGCGATGGTATCTTTCGCCATGGCGTTAGCACTTACGGTTGCGCTCAGCGCGACAGCAGAAACCAGGGTAGCCAGTTTTTTCATGTTCATATCTAAGATGTCCTGTAGTGTCGTCAGTTACTGTTTTTTGTTGTCTACCAGTACCGCCAGCAAAATCACCACTGCCTTAACGATCATCTGGTAATAGGAGGAAACACCTAACAAATTCAAACCATTATTCAGGAAACCGAGAATCAGTGCGCCGATCAATGTCCCAACAATGCGACCTTTACCGCCCGCAAGACTCGTACCGCCCAGAACCACTGCTGCGATAGCATCCAGCTCATACCCCGTACCCGCCGTCGGCTGCGCAGAAGAGAGGCGCGCCACTTCGATGATACCTGCCAGCGATGCCAGCAGACCGCACAGGGAGTAAACGATAATTTTGACTTTATTAACGCTGATACCGGACAGGCGCGTTGCCGCTTCGTTACCGCCCAGCGCGTAAATATAACGGCCCAGACGGGTGTGGTGCAGCATGTACCACGCCGCCAGGAAGACGATAGCCATGATCCAGACCGGGGTCGGAACACCCAGCGGGCGACCGATACCGAACCAGCCAAACAGATCCGCGTTATCGGTAAAGCCGGTATTAACCGGGCTACCGTTGGTGTATACCATGGTCACACCGCGCAGCAGCAGCATCATCACCAGCGTGGCGATAAACGCCTGAACGCGGCCCTTTGCCACAATCACGCCGGTTACGGCACCAATCGCCGCGCCTGCCGCCAGGGCAGCGGCCACGGCCACCAGCGCGTTGACTTCAATGCCGACAATCGAAGCGGCGATCGCGCCGGTGAGCGCCAGCAGGGAACCGACGGACAGATCGATACCTGAGGTCAAAATCACCAGCGTCATGCCGACCGCCATAATGGCGTTCACCGATGTTTGCTGCAGAATGTTGAACAGGTTATTAACGGTGAAAAAGTTCGGGCTCATGGTCGACACAATCGCGATCAGCACCAGCAGGGCAATCAGCGATTTTTGTTCCATCAGCCATGCCTTTGTGAAATAGCGGCGACCAGAAACAGCCTGGGTAGTCATCTTCTTACTCCTGATTCACGCGATTAAGCTTGCCCACAGCGGCAGCCATCAGAACTTCCTGGGTGGCCTGCTCGCGAGTGAATTCACCGCCGAGATGCCCTTCATGCATGACGATAATGCGATCGCTCATGCCTAATACTTCTGGCATCTCGGAAGAGACCAGAATGATGCTCAGACCGTCGGCCTTGAACTGGTTAATCAGCTGGTAGATCTCTTTCTTCGCGCCCACGTCTACGCCGCGGGTTGGCTCGTCGAGGATTAACACTTTCGGACGCGTCATCAGTCCGCGCGCAATCGCCACTTTCTGCTGATTACCGCCGGACAACAGGCCAATCGCCTGCTCCATCGACGGGGTTTTGACGTTAAAGAGACGGATAAAATCGCTCACCGCCTGCTGCTCATCTTTATGCTTCAGGCTACCGCCGCTATGGCTGAAATAGCGCAGCGCGGTCAGGGACATGTTCTCTTTAACTGACATCCCCAGCACCAGGCCGTCGCGTTTGCGGTCTTCGGAGATATAAACGATGCCGTTCGCCAGACCATCCTGCGGAGAACGGGTGACCACTTCATGACCGTCGAGGGTGACATAACCGCTGGTGCGCGGCAGTGCGCCGTACAACACTTTCATCAGCTCGGTACGTCCGGCACCCATCAGGCCCGCCACGCCCAGGATCTCGCCCTGGCGCAGGGTAAAGGTCACGTCGTTCACACCCGGACCGCAGAGGTTGTCCACCTTCAGGCGGATCTCACCCGGCGCTTTCTCCAGATGCGGATACTGATCTTCGAGCTTGCGTCCCACCATCATTTCGATGAGCGTATCTTCGGTCAGCGTGGCGACTTCGCGCTCGGCAATAAACTGCCCGTCGCGGAAGACGGTAACGTCATCGCAGATTTCGAAGATCTCTTTCATGCGGTGAGAGATATAGACAATCCCGCGCCCCTGCGACTTCAGCTCGCGGATCACGCGGAACAGGGATTCCGTTTCGGTATCGGTCAGGGCGTCGGTCGGTTCATCCATAATGATGACCTTCGACTCAAAGCTCAGCACCTTCGCGATTTCCACCATCTGCTGATCGCCAATGGACAGATCGCCGACCAGGCGGTCACTCTTAAAGCGCAGGTTCAGCTTCGCCAGCAGCTTGTCCGCTTCGGCATACATGGTTTTCCAGTCGATTTTGCCGAACCGGTTAACAAACTCGCGGCCGAGGAAGATGTTTTCCGCAATGGTGAGCTGCGGTATCAGGTTCAGCTCCTGGTGAATAATACCGATACCCGCTTCCTGAGAGGATTTTGGGCCATTGAAGGTGGTCTCTTTACCCAGCCAGACGAGTGAACCGGCATCGCGTTGATAGATACCGGTCAGCACTTTCATCATGGTGGATTTGCCGGCACCGTTTTCGCCCACCAGCGCCATCACGCGCCCGGGGTAGACGTTCAGCGCCGCGCCGGAGAGGGCTTTAACGCCCGGGAACGACTTATCGATCCCTTTGAGTTGCAGTAATGCGTCCATGATGGCCTCAGAATGTGACGCCAGCACAGAGAATGATATTCGCATACGGGGAACACTCCCCGCTGCGAATCACCGCCTGACTGTCTGCGGTTTGTTGTTTGAACTGTTCGTGCGTCGTGTAACGAATTTCTATGGTGTTTCCCTGGTGTTGTTGCAGTTGCTCAATATGGCTGAGCAACGTTTCGTGGAGTTGCGGATTATGTTGTTTGATTTCCGCCGCGAGAATGGCTGCCTCAACCTGCATCTCCGCGGTCACCACATCCAGTACCTGCATAAACGAGGGTACACCCTGCGTTAACGCCATATCGATACGGGTTGTGCTGCGCGGAACCGGTAAGCCTGCATCGCAAACCACCAGCGTATCGGTATGCCCAAGACGGGAAATAACCGATGAGATTTCTGAGTTGAGTACCGTGCCTTTCTTCATTTTCTTGCTCCACTAGCGAAACGTTTCGCTGACATCAGTTTAATCTCAAGAATGTTCAGAAAACCATCATGACGTAACAGATTTGTGATCGACGTCGAAACGTTTCGCTAAGTGAAATGCAGAGACAATTATTGTGGGTTGGCGAGGGGTTTGGTAGGCCGGGTAAGCGAAGCGCCACCCGGCATTTTCAGAAGGGATTAGATCTCGACCTGCGTCCCCAGCTCAATCACGCGGTTAGGCGGGATCTCAAACTGGTCAGGCGCGCGCAGGGCGTTACGCTGCAGGATGAGGTACAGCTTGCCGCGCAGGCGCAGATACCACGGGCGCTTGCCGATGATCAGCGACTCGTGCGACATAAAGAACGACGTCTCCATCATCCGGCAGCTCAGTCCTTCCAGGCCGCAGCGATGGAACACCTCTTCCACGTTTGGCGTTTCGCGCCAGCCGTAGCTTGCCACCACGCGCCAGAAGGTCGGCGACAGCTGCTCAATCTGCACGCGGCGCACGTTGTGAACATACGGCGCATCTTCGGTGCGCAGCGTCAGCAGGATCACACGCTCGTGCAGCACTTTGTTGTGCTTGAGGTTATGCATCAGCGCGAACGGAATGACGTTCAGCGCGCGTGACATATATACCGCAGTACCCGGCACGCGGACCGGCGGGGATTTCTCCAGAGAAGCGATCATCGCCTCCAGAGAATTGCCGTGCTCGTGCATGCGGCGCAGCAGGCGGAAACGCTCGCTTTTCCAGGTGGTCATGACGATGAACATCACCAGACCCAGCGTCAGCGGCAGCCAGCCACCGGAGACAATTTTATCGAGGTTCGCTGAGAACAGCGGCACGTCGATACACAGGAAGCCCACCAGAATCATCGCCACGAGGAATTTATTCCAGTGCCAGTTTCGGTACGCCACCGTGGTGGAGAGAAGCGATGTCAGCACCATCGTACCGGTTACCGCAATACCGTACGCTGCAGCCAGGTTACTGGAGTGCTCGAAGCTGACGATAACAATAACAACAGCGAAATAGAGGAGCCAGTTAACGAACGGGATGTAGATCTGACCCGACTCCATCTCTGAGGTATGGATGATGCGCATCGGTGACAGATACCCCAGACGCACGGCCTGGCGCGTCAGAGAAAACACGCCGGAAATCACCGCCTGGGAGGCAATGACTGTCGCCAGCGTCGCCAGGATCAGCATCGGCACCAGCGCCCAGTCAGGCGCCAGCAGGAAGAACGGGTTCTTGATCGCTTCCGGGTTTTTAAGCAACAGCGCGCCCTGACCGAAATAGTTCAGCACCAGCGACGGCAGCACCACAATAAACCATGCCACGCGGATAGGCAGTTTCCCGAAGTGGCCCATGTCAGCATACAGCGCTTCCACACCGGTGATGGAGAGCACGACGGCCCCCAGCGCCACGAAGGAAACCACTTTGTATTCGAGGAAGAAATGCACCGCCCAGTAAGGGTTCAGCGCATGCAGCACTTCAGGGTTCGCGATAATGCTGCGCAAGCCAAGCGCCGCCAGGATCAGGAACCAGGCCAACATAATCGGCGCGAACAGTTTGCCCACCAGCCCTGTACCGTGCTTCTGGATCATGAACAGCAGCGTCAGGACAATAATGGCCAGCGGAACCACCCATGAATCGAGCTGCGGAGCGATAATCTCCAGCCCCTCTATCGCTGACAGCACCGAGATAGCCGGCGTTATCACCACTTCCCCGTAAAAGAAACTGCCGCCAATCAGGCCGATAATGACCAGCACAGAGGTCATCCTGGCCGAGGTATTACGCCCGGCAAGAGACATCAGGGTCAGGATCCCACCTTCACCTGCGTTATCAGCACGCATAACGAAGGAGAGATATTTAACGGAAACCACCAGGATCAGCAGCCAGAAAATGAGGGACAGGAAGCCAAACACGGCATCGCGTTCAACACCAAAACCAAACTGGCCGGACAGACATTCACGAAGCGTATAAAGCGGGCTGGTGCCGATATCACCGTAGACAACCCCGATCGCCGCAAGCGTTATTGCGGGTAATGATTGCTTATTATCAGTGCTCATAGACTAGTCTTTTCGTTTAAATAACAAATGTGTTCCCGGTCCCTTGGCCCACAAAAAGCGCACAGTATGCACGATTCATTGCAAAATCGTACCCCTAAATGCAACCGCATTAATGTAGCGCAAAGAAAATTGCGCCGCACTTCAGTCTATTACCAGCCCTGACTGAAACGTCTATACTCGCTTCAATTGGCCGCCACGACGGCGAAAGGATGCAAAACTATTATGGCTCACTCACATTTATTAGCAGAAAGAATTTCCCGCCTCAGCAGCGCGCTGGAAAAAGGCCTTTTCGAGCGTAGCCACGCCATCCGCCTCTGCTTACTGGCGGCGTTGAGCGGTGAAAGCGTGTTTTTGCTGGGACCGCCGGGCATTGCCAAAAGCCTGATTGCCCGCAGGCTGAAATTTGCTTTTCAGAACGCCCGCGCCTTCGAATATCTCATGACCCGGTTTTCCACCCCAGAAGAAGTTTTTGGTCCGCTCTCCATTCAGGCATTGAAAGATGAGGGGCGCTATCAGCGTCTGACAGAAGGGTATCTTCCGGAGGCTGAGATTGTTTTTCTCGATGAGATCTGGAAAGCGGGGCCGGCTATTCTGAACACCCTGCTCACGGCGATAAACGAACGTCGGTTCCGTAACGGCGCCAGTGAAGAGAAAATCCCGATGCGCCTGCTGGTGGCCGCCTCTAACGAACTGCCTGAAGCCGACAGCAGTCTGGAAGCGCTGTATGACCGTATGCTTATCCGCCTGTGGCTGGACAAAGTGCAGGATAAATCCAACTTCCGCTCCATGCTGGTCAGCCAGCAGGATGAAAGTGAAAACCCGGTATCCGCTTCGCTGCAGGTGACGGATGAGGAGTATCACCAGTGGCAGCAGGATATCGGCAAAATCAAGCTGCCTGACGCCGTCTTCGAGCTGATCTATCTCCTGCGCCAGCAGCTTGATCTCATCCCTTCAGCGCCCTATGTCTCCGATCGCCGGTGGAAAAAAGCGATCCGCCTGCTGCAGGCGAGCGCCCTGTTCAGCGGGCGTGATGCCGTCGCGCCAATCGATCTGATCCTGCTGAAAGACTGCCTCTGGCACGATGCAGAAGGCATGAACCTGATGCAGCAGCAGCTTGACGTTTTGATGACCGGGCACGCCTGGGGACAGCAGGCAATGCTCAACCAGCTGGGGGCGATTGCCCAGCGGCGCATCCAGCTCCAGCAGCAGCAAAGTGATAAAACCGCGCTGAAAGTGAATCGCCTTGGGGGCATGTTCGCCCGCAAACCGCACTACGAGCTTCCCGCGGATCTGACCGGCGCAACGCTAACGTTGCTGCTCCAGCAGCCGCTTAAACTGCATGATATGCAGGTGGTGCACATTACGATTGAGCGCGAGGCGCTGGCGCAGTGGCTGGATAAGGGCGGAGAGATCCGAGGAAAACTCAACGGCATTGGTTTCGCGCAGCCGCTGAATATGGAAGTGGACAGCAGCCAGCACCTGGTGATCCGCGACGTCAGCCTCCAGGGATCGCGTCTTGCGCTTCCGGGCACCGCCTCTGACAGCGTCCCCGAAGAGATTAAGCAGCAGCTGGAAGCGCTGGATACCGAATGGCATCAGCAGCACACCCGCTTTAGCGAGCAGCAAAAATGCCTCTTTATTCATAGCGACTGGTTAGGCCGCATCGAAGCCAGCCTGCAGGACGTCAGCGCGCAGATCAAACAGGCGCGTCAATGCTAACGCTGGATACGCTTAACGTCATGCTGGCCGTCAGCGAGGAGGGGTTGATCGAAGAAGTGGTCATTACCCTTCTGGCGTCGCCGCAGCTGGCGGCGTTTTTTGAAAAATTTCCAAAGCTTAAAAAGGCGATGACGGACGATCTTCCGCGCTGGCGGGAAAATTTGCGTCAGCGGTTCAGGGAGACCGAAGTTCCCCCTGAGTTAACGGAAGAGGTGTCCTGCTATCAGCAGTGCCAGCGGCTCTCCACGTCGCAGTTTATCGTCCAGCTCCCGCAAACCCTGACGTTGCTCGATAACGTCCACTCTCCGTTTGCCAGCCAGGCCCGGGCGCTGGTCACGGATAACGCCACCTTTACACCCGCACTTCATACCCTCTTCTTACAGCGCTGGCGCCTCAGCCTGGTGGTTCAGGCCACAACGCTGAACCAGCAGCTGCTGGACGAAGAGCGTGAACAGCTGCTCAGTGAAGTTCAGGAACGGATGACGCTGAGCGGCCAGCTAGAACAGGTGCTGGTGGAGAATGAAAACGCCGCAGGGCGTCTGTGGGATATGAGCGCCGGCCAGCTCCGGCGCGGGGATTATCAGCTGATCGTCAAATACGGCGATTTTCTGGCGCAGCAGCCCGAGCTGATGAAGCTTGCAGAACAGCTGGGTCGCTCAAGGGAGGCAAAGTCGGTCCCAAAGAAAGATGCCCCGATGGAAACCTTCCGCACCCTGGTGCGCGAACCGGCTACCGTGCCGGAGCAGGTCGACGGGCTCCAGCAGAGCGATGACATTTTACGCCTGCTGCCCACGGAACTGAGCACGCTGGGGATGACCGAGCTGGAGTATGAGTTCTATCGTCGGCTGGTGGAAAAACAGCTTCTCACCTACCGACTGCACGGCGAAGCCTGGCGTGAGAACGTCAGCCAACGGCCGGTCGTCCATCAGGATTTTGATGAACAGCCGCGCGGGCCATTCATTGTTTGCGTGGATACGTCCGGTTCGATGGGCGGGTTTAACGAGCAGTGCGCGAAGGCGTTCTGTCTGGCACTGATGCGCGTGGCGCTGGCCGATCGTCGTCGCTGCTTCATCATGCTCTTCTCCAGCGAGGTGGTGGGCTATGAGCTGACGAATCAGCAGGGTATCGAGCAGGCAATCCGCTTCCTGAGCCAGCGCTTTCGCGGCGGCACGGATCTGGCCAGCTGCTTTCGCAGCATTGTGGAGCGTATGCAGGGAGGCGACTGGTATGACGCTGACGCGGTGGTGATTTCCGATTTTATTGCCCAGCGGCTGCCGGATGACGTGGTGAATAAGGTGAAGGAGTTACAGCGGGTGCACCAGCACCGATTTCATGCGGTGGCGATGTCAGCCCATGGAAAACCCGGCATCATGCGCATCTTCGATCATATCTGGCGCTTTGATACCGGGCTGCGTAGCCGCCTGCTCAGACGCTGGCAGCGTTAATTACAGAAGAGAACCGACGCTTTCACGTACCTGCTGCGGCCAGACGCCACACTGAACCTGACCGATATGGGGTAATTGCAGCAGCAGCATGGTCAGACGGGACTGGCCGATACCACCGCCGATAGTCTGAGGCATTTCACCGCGCAGCAGCGCCTGGTGCCACTCGAGTTTGAGACGATCTTCATCGCCGGTGACCGCCAGCTGGCGCTTCAGCGCGTCAGCATCCACGCGGATCCCCATAGAAGAGAGCTCGAATGCGTCTTCCAGTACCGGGTTCCACACCAGAATATCGCCGTTCAGCCCGGCAAATTCGCCCTCACCCGCAGTGCTCCAGTCATCATAATCCGGCGCGCGAACGTCGTGGCGTTTGCCATCAGACAGTTTGCCGCCGATACCGATCAGGAATACTGCACCTAATTCTTTGGCGATCGCACGCTCGCGGCCTTTAGCATCGAGATCCGGGAAGCGGCTCAGCAGCGCCTGGCTGTGAACAAAGTGGATCGTATCCGGCAGGAACGGCGCCAGACCAAACTCTTTGCTCACGGCCGCTTCGGTTGCTTTGATCCCGGCGTAGATCGCCTCAACGGTGGATTTCAGCGTGCCGACGTGACGTTCACCATCACCCATTACGCGCTCCCAGTCCCACTGGTCAACGTAAACGGAATGAATCGGTGAAAGGCGGTCTTCATCGGGACGAAGGGCTTTCATGTGCGTGTAAAGCCCTTCGCCCGCGCTGAAGTCGTGCTGTCCCAGGGTTTGACGCTTCCACTTCGCCAGTGAATGAACCACTTCGAACTGAGCGTCTGGCAGTGTTTTCACTTTCACCTGTACCGCTTTTTCGCATCCAGAGAGGTTATCCTGCGTCCCGTCACCCACGCGGCTCAGAATCGGCGCCTGAACTTCAATAAGGCCAAGCTTCTCTTCCAGCTGGCGGGAAAAATGGGATTTTACGAAACTGATCTGGCGTTGTTTGGCGATGTAAGCGGTTTTCATTATTTATACTCCTGCGTCCTGTTGATATTGATTAAGCAACAGAAATGGCATCATATTCAATAACTCATCAACAAAAAGCCACCTTCACTTTTGATTCGATAAAATTAAACGCTAGAATAGAGTGATTCATTAATCTTCATAAGAAAAAGCTATGGAAAATTATCAGATCGACAATCTCGACCGCGGCATCCTGGAGGCGTTAATGGCCAATGCCCGTACCGCCTACGCCGAGCTGGCGAAACAGTTTGGCGTCAGCCCGGGGACCATTCACGTTCGCGTAGAGAAAATGAAACAGGCGGGGATCATTACCGGCGCACGCATCGACGTCAGTCCTAAACATCTGGGTTACGACGTCTGCTGCTTCATCGGCATCATTCTTAAAAGCGCCAAAGACTACCCTTCAGCCCTGGCGAAGCTGAACGCGCTGGATGAAGTCACCGAGGCGTATTACACCACCGGGCATTACAGCATCTTTATTAAAGTCATGTGCCGATCCATCGACGCCCTCCAGCAGGTACTTATCAACAAGATCCAAACAATCGATGAAATTCAGTCCACCGAGACGCTGATCTCCCTGCAAAACCCGATCATGCGTACCATCCGCCCGTGATCGGGCAAATTCATTCCCACATTTTCCACAGGTAGATCCCAGCTCGTTCACAGCGTACAATGGCCGTCTCTTTATCTGGGCGAGCGATCAATGGCGGACATTACCCTTATCAGCGGCAGCACCCTTGGTGGTGCGGAATACGTAGCGGAACACCTGGCTGAAAAGCTGGAAGATGCGGGCTTTTCTACAGAAACCCTGCACGGTCCGTTGCTTGAAGATCTCCCGACTGACGGGGTCTGGCTGCTGATCACCTCCACGCACGGCGCGGGCGATCTGCCGGATAACCTGCAACCTTTATATGACGAACTGCTGGAACAGCAGCCCGACCTGTCAAACGTCCGTTTTGGCGCGGTGGGGATCGGCAGTCGTGAATATGACACCTTTTGCGGGGCAATAGAGAAAGTTGAAGCCGCTGTTACCTCTTGTGGAGCAAAACAGCTGGGTGAAACGCTCAAGATCAACATCCTCGATCATGACATTCCGGAGGATCCAGCTGAGATCTGGCTCGCGGAATGGAAAAATTTACTCAAAAACGATTAAAGATCGCGCGAACAGATGTGGATAACTCTGGTTAAAAGCTCGTATTAACCCGTAGTTATCCAAAGAACAACTGTTGTATCGTTTTTGACCTGTGTATAAAGTCGCGATCTGATCCCAGCTTATACTGTCCAGGATCACCGATCATTCACAGCAAACGATCCTTTCTAACTGCATGATCTTCTTTGTGAGATCGGACTTATCCACACAGGTTCACGATCCTAATAAGAGATCACAATAGAACAGATCTCTAAATAAAAAGATCTTCTTTTTAATAGCCCAGGATCCCAATGCTTTCTCGAAAGACTAAAGTTGAGTAGAATCCACGGCCCGGGCTTCAATCCATTTTCATACCGCTTTACGCGAGGCAGACCACCATGTTTTATCAGGATCCTTTTGACGTCATCATCATTGGCGGGGGTCATGCAGGCACTGAGGCCGCAATGGCCGCAGCGCGTATGGGTCAGCAGACCCTGCTTTTGACACACAATATCGACACGCTGGGACAAATGTCCTGTAATCCGGCGATTGGCGGCATTGGGAAAGGACACCTGGTAAAAGAAGTGGATGCACTTGGCGGCCTGATGGCGAAAGCGATCGATCATGCTGGCATCCAGTTTAGGATACTAAACGCGAGTAAAGGTCCCGCTGTGCGTGCGACCCGTGCCCAGGCAGACCGCGTGCTTTACCGTCAGGCTGTGCGTACCGCGCTGGAGAACCAGCCGAACCTGATGATCTTCCAGCAGGCAGTTGAAGATCTTATCGTTGAGAACGATCGCGTCGTAGGTGCCGTGACCCAGATGGGTCTCAAATTCCGTGCGAAAGCCGTGGTGCTGACCGTGGGCACCTTCCTGGACGGTAAAATTCATATCGGTCTGGATAACTACAGCGGTGGCCGTGCCGGCGATCCGCCGTCTATTCCACTGTCTCGCCGTCTGCGTGAACTGCCGCTGCGCGTCAGCCGCCTGAAAACCGGTACGCCGCCGCGTATTGATGCGCGCACCATTGATTTCAGCGTGCTGGCGCAACAGCACGGTGATAACCCCATGCCGGTTTTCTCGTTCATGGGCAATGCGGCACAGCATCCTCAGCAGGTACCGTGCTACATCACGCATACCAACGAGAAAACCCATGACGTGATCCGTAATAACCTCGATCGCAGCCCCATGTATGCCGGCGTGATCGAAGGGATCGGCCCACGCTACTGCCCGTCGATCGAAGACAAAGTGATGCGCTTTGCCGATCGTAACCAGCACCAGATCTTCCTGGAGCCGGAAGGGCTGACCTCAAACGAAATTTACCCGAACGGCATCTCCACCAGCCTGCCGTTCGATGTGCAGATGCAAATTGTTCGCTCAATGCAGGGTATGGAGAATGCGAAAATCGTTCGTCCCGGCTACGCTATTGAGTACGATTTCTTCGATCCACGCGACCTGAAGCCAACCCTGGAAAGCAAATTCATCCACGGTCTGTTCTTCGCGGGGCAGATCAACGGCACTACCGGCTACGAAGAAGCGGCTGCACAGGGCCTGCTTGCCGGTCTGAACGCCGCACGCTTCTCCGCTGAGAAAGAGGGCTGGGCACCAGGCCGTTCTCAGGCGTATCTGGGCGTGCTGGTTGACGATCTCTGCACGCTGGGTACCAAAGAGCCGTACCGTATGTTTACCTCTCGCGCGGAATATCGCCTGATGCTGCGCGAAGATAACGCCGACCTGCGTCTGACCGAAATGGGCCGCGAGCTGGGTCTGGTCGATGACGAGCGCTGGGCGCGCTTCAACGAAAAGCTGGAGCGCATTGAACAGGAACGTCAGCGCCTGAAAACCACCTGGGTGAATCCGCAGGCGGAAACCGCTGCCGAAGTAAACGCTCACTTAACAGCGCCGCTGTCGCGCGAAGCCAGCGGGGAAGATCTGCTGCGCCGTCCTGAAGTCACCTACGAGAACCTGGTCAAACTGACCGCGTTCGCGCCTGGCCTGGAAGACGCTGAAGCGGCAGAGCAGGTTGAGATCCAGGTGAAGTACGAAGGTTACATCGCGCGTCAGCAGGATGAGATCGAAAAACAGCAGCGTAACGAAAACACGCTGCTGCCGGAAATGCTGGACTACCGCCAGGTGACGGGCCTTTCCAACGAAGTGATCGCCAAGCTGAACGATCACAAACCGGTATCGATCGGCCAGGCATCCCGTATCTCCGGCGTCACGCCTGCGGCGATTTCGATTCTGCTGGTCTGGCTGAAAAAGCAGGGCATGCTGCGCCGCAGCGCATAATGCCAGAACATTGTCCGGTGGCGCTGCGCTTACCGGGCCTGATGAACCCGTAGGGCGGGTAAGCGAAGCGCCACCCGCCATCTAAGTTTTCCAACAGGTATTCACCGTGCTCAACAAACTCTCTCGTCTGCTGGATCAGGCAGGTATTTCGCTCACCGATCACCAGAAAAATCAGCTGGTGGCCTATGTCGATATGCTGAACAAATGGAACAAAGCGTACAACCTGACCTCAGTACGTGACCCCAACGAGATGCTGGTACGCCATATTCTCGATAGCATCGTGGTTGCCCCCTGGCTGAAAGGTGAGCGTTTTATCGACGTGGGGACGGGACCGGGTTTACCGGGCGTTCCGCTGTCGATTGTTCGCCCTGAAAGCCACTTCACGCTACTGGACAGCCTCGGCAAGCGCGTGCGCTTTTTACGTCAGGTACAGCATGAGCTGAAGCTTGAAAACATCACGCCCGTGCAGAGCAGGGTAGAGGAGTTCCCGGCAGAGCCGCCGTTTGACGGGGTTATCAGCCGTGCATTTGCTTCGCTCAACGATATGGTGAGCTGGTGCAAACACTTACCTGCGGAGAACGGCCGCTTTTATGCGCTGAAAGGGCAGTTGCCAGGCGATGAGATTGAACAGCTCCCGGACGGTTTTGCTGTTGAATCCATCGAGAAATTACACATTCCTCAGCTCGATGGGGAGCGTCATCTGGTGATAATTAAGCCAAACAATTTTTAAAAAATTAATAAAAAATGTGGAATTTGTGCTGTTCTTCGCATGTTAAAAAACAGCACAAATACAGAGGATTTACCGGCGGTCTTTTAACCTCTTTTTCACTAAGGCTTTTCTTATGGTTAACCTGGCGACTTTTATTCACCGAGAAGATAGTCATCTGTGAAAATATAAGTCTGCTAAAAGTGGAAGGCAGTAACCAGAACGCAATGTTAATTATTTATTAAGAATGTCAATAAAACGTTTTTATTGTGTACTGGGCTGTTTTGAAAATAGTTACGACATTTTGCGTTTAATTTCATAAAGATAAATTTGCGCGATTTGCGCCTTTGATAAATACAACCTTATCGCAAATGTGTGTTTTGTGATCTCGTGCACGCTTTATCGCCAACGTTTTCGCGCTGTTTGCAGTTTTGGTCGAAGGTTGACGCTTTCAGCGAAAGTTAAAAAATAGCGGTGGGGAAAAATATTTAAACATTTATTCACCTTTTCGCTACTTAATGTTTGAAATCACGGGTGCGCACCGTATAATTTGACCGCTTTTTGATGCTTGACTCTGAGCCTTAAAGGACGTTTTATACGACACGCGGCATACCTCGAAGGGAGCAGGAGTAAAAACGTGATGTCTGTGTCGCTCTTGAGTAGAAACGTTGCTCGTAAGCTTCTGTTCATTCAGTTTCTGGCTGTGATAGCAAGTGGACTGCTGTTTAGCCTCAAAGACCCCTTCTGGGGCATCTCCGCCGTGTGCGGGGGTTTGGCGGTTGTGCTGCCAAACGTGTTGTTTATGATTTTTGCCTGGCGTCATCAGGCGCATACACCTGCCAAAGGCCGCGTGGCCTGGTCCTTCGCCCTCGGCGAAGTGTGTAAGGTGTTGCTGACCTTTGCTCTACTGGTGATGGCGCTGGCGGTTTTGAAAGTGGTCTTCATGCCGCTGATAGCAACGTGGGTTTTGGTGCTGGTGGTACAAGTTCTGGCTCCAGCTGTAATCAATAACAAAGGGTAAAAGGCATCATGGCTTCAGAAAATATGACGCCGCAGGATTACATAGGTCACCATCTGAATAACCTTCAGCTGGACCTGCGTACATTCTCGCTGGTGGATCCACATAACCCCCCGGCCACCTTCTGGACGATCAACATCGACTCCATGTTCTTCTCGGTGGTTTTGGGTCTTCTGTTCCTGGCCATGTTCCGCGGTGTTGCTAAACGAGCGACCAGCGGTGTTCCAGGGAAATTCCAGACCTTCATCGAAATGATCATCGGCTTCGTCCATGGCAGCGTCAAAGACATGTACCATGGTAAGAGCAAGCTGATTGCTCCGCTGGCCCTGACCGTGTTCGTTTGGGTCTTCCTGATGAACCTGATGGACCTGCTGCCAATCGATCTGCTGCCGTTCATCGGCGAGCACATCTTCGGCCTGCCTGCGCTGCGTGTTGTACCGTCTGCGGACGTGAACATCACCCTGTCGATGGCGCTGGGCGTATTTATCCTGATTCTTTTCTACAGCATCAAAATGAAAGGCGTAAGCGGCTTTGTGAAAGAGCTTACCTTGCAGCCGTTCAACCACTGGGCGTTTATTCCGGTCAACCTGATCCTGGAAGGCGTTAGCCTGCTGTCCAAACCTGTTTCACTGGGTCTGCGACTGTTCGGCAACATGTATGCGGGTGAGCTGATTTTCATTCTGATCGCGGGTCTTCTGCCGTGGTGGTCACAGTGGATTCTGAATGTGCCATGGGCCATTTTCCACATCCTGATCATTACGCTGCAAGCCTTTATCTTCATGGTTCTGACGATCGTCTATCTGTCGATGGCGTCTGAAGAGCACTGATTTTTTACCAACACTACTACGTTTTAATTGAAACAAACTGGAGACTGTCATGGAAAACCTGAATATGGATCTGCTGTACATGGCTGCCGCTGTGATGATGGGTCTGGCGGCTATCGGTGCTGCGATCGGTATCGGCATCCTCGGGGGCAAATTCCTGGAAGGCGCAGCGCGTCAACCTGATCTGATTCCTCTGCTGCGTACTCAGTTCTTTATCGTTATGGGTCTGGTGGATGCTATCCCAATGATCGCTGTAGGTCTGGGTCTGTACGTGATGTTTGCTGTCGCGTAGTAGTAGTTTTAAAACCCTAAGCCACAGAAATTAAAGAGGTATTGTGCTGTGAACATGAACGCAACAATCCTCGGCCAGGCCATCGCGTTTATTCTCTTTGTCTGGTTCTGCATGAAGTATGTATGGCCGCCTTTAATGGCTGCCATCGAAAAACGTCAGAAAGAAATTGCTGACGGTCTGGCTTCCGCAGAACGCGCTAAGAAAGATTTGGACCTTGCACAGGCCAACGCGACAGACCAGCTGAAAAAAGCGAAAGCTGAAGCTCAGGTAATCATTGAACAGGCTAACAAACGCCGTTCTCAGATCCTGGACGAAGCCAAAGCTGAAGCAGAACAGGAACGTACTAAGATCGTGACACAGGCTCAGGCAGAAATTGATGCTGAGCGTAAACGTGCTCGTGAAGAACTGCGTAAGCAGGTTGCGATTCTGGCTGTTGCTGGCGCCGAGAAGATCATCGAACGTTCCGTGGATGAAGCTGCTAACAGCGACATCGTGGACAAACTTGTCGCTGAACTGTAAGGAGGGAGGGGCTGATGTCTGAATTTGTTACGGTAGCTCGCCCCTACGCCAAAGCAGCTTTTGACTTTGCTGTCGAACACCAAAATGTCGATCGCTGGCAGGATATGCTGGCGTTTGCCGCTGAGGTGACGAAAAACGAACAAATGGCTGAGTTGCTTTCCGGTGCGTTAGCACCTGAAACTCTCGCCGCGTCGTTTATCGCCGTGTGCGGAGAGCAACTGGATGCCAACGGCCAGAACCTGATTAAGGTGATGGCAGAAAATGGTCGTCTCCGTGTGCTCCCGGATGTTCTCGAGCAGTTTGAGCACTTACGTGCCCTTAGTGAAGCAACCGCTGAAGTCGAAGTGACTTCTGCGACTGAACTGAGTAATGAACAGCTTGCGAAAATCACCGCCGCGATGGAAAAACGTCTGTCACGCAAAGTTAAGCTGAATTGCAAAATCGATAAGTCTGTAATGGCAGGCGTAATCATCCGTTCGGGTGATATGGTCATTGATGGCAGCGTACGCGGCCGTCTTGAACGCCTTGCAGACGTCTTGCAGTCTTAAGGGGACTGGAGCATGCAACTGAATTCCACCGAAATCAGCGAACTGATCAAGCAGCGCATTGCTCAGTTCAGTGTTGTGAGTGAAGCTCACAACGAAGGTACTATTGTTTCTGTAAGTGACGGTGTTATCCGCATCCACGGCCTGGCCGATTGTATGCAGGGTGAGATGATTTCCCTGCCGGGTAACCGTTACGCTATCGCACTGAACCTGGAGCGCGACTCCGTAGGTGCAGTTGTGATGGGTCCATACGCTGACCTCGCCGAAGGCATGAAGGTTAAGTGTACTGGCCGTATTCTGGAAGTGCCGGTTGGCCGTGGCCTGCTGGGTCGCGTTGTTAACACCCTGGGTGCGCCAATCGACGGTAAAGGTCCGGTTGAGCACGATGGCTTCTCCCCAATCGAAGTTATCGCACCAGGCGTTATCGACCGTCAGTCCGTAGATCAGCCTGTTCAGACAGGTTATAAGTCCGTTGATGCCATGATCCCAATTGGTCGTGGTCAGCGTGAACTGATCATCGGTGACCGTCAGACCGGTAAAACCGCGATGGCTATCGACGCCATCATCAATCAGCGTGACTCCGGCATCAAATGCGTGTACGTGGCTATCGGCCAGAAAGCGTCCACCATTTCTAACGTGGTTCGTAAACTGGAAGAGCACGGCGCACTGTCTAACACCATCGTTGTGGTAGCAACTGCGTCTGAATCTGCTGCACTGCAATACCTGGCGCCATACGCCGGTTGCGCAATGGGCGAATACTTCCGTGACCGCGGTGAAGATGCACTGATCGTATACGATGACCTGTCTAAACAGGCTGTTGCTTATCGTCAGGTTTCCCTGCTGCTCCGTCGTCCACCTGGACGTGAAGCGTTCCCTGGCGACGTATTCTACCTCCACTCTCGTCTGCTGGAGCGTGCTTCCCGCGTTAACGCGGAATACGTCGAGAACTTCACCAAAGGTGAAGTGAAGGGTAAAACGGGCTCTCTGACCGCTCTGCCGATCATTGAAACCCAGGCGGGTGACGTTTCTGCGTTCGTTCCGACTAACGTAATCTCCATTACCGATGGTCAGATCTTCCTGGAAACCAACCTGTTTAACTCCGGTATCCGTCCGGCGGTTAACCCGGGTATCTCCGTATCCCGTGTTGGTGGTGCTGCTCAGACCAAGATCATCAAGAAACTGTCCGGTGGTATCCGTACCGCGCTGGCACAGTATCGTGAACTGGCTGCGTTCTCTCAGTTCGCATCCGATCTGGACGAAGCAACCCGTAAACAGCTGAGCCACGGTCAGAAAGTGACCGAGCTGCTGAAGCAGAAACAGTACGCACCAATGTCTGTTGCTCAGCAGGGCCTGGTACTGTTCGCGGCAGAACGCGGTTACCTCGAAGATGTGGAACTGGCGAAAATCGGTAGCTTCGAAGCCGCTCTGCTGGCTTACGTCGACCGTGATCACGCTCCGCTGATGCAAGAGATCAACCAGACCGGTGGCTATAACGACGAAATCGAAGGCAAGCTGAAAGCTATCCTCGATTCCTTCAAAGCAACCCAATCCTGGTAATCGTCCGGCGGCTTGTCTCAGGACAAGCCGCCTGGCATTGAGGAGAAGCTCATGGCCGGCGCAAAAGAGATACGTAGTAAGATCGCAAGCGTCCAGAACACGCAAAAGATCACTAAAGCGATGGAGATGGTCGCCGCTTCCAAAATGCGTAAATCGCAGGATCGCATGGCGGCCAGCCGTCCTTATGCAGAAACCATGCGCAAAGTGATTGGTCACCTTGCAAACGGTAATCTGGAATATAAGCACCCTTACCTGGAAGAACGCGACGTTAAGCGCGTGGGCTACCTGGTGGTGTCGACCGACCGTGGTCTGTGTGGCGGCTTGAACATTAACCTGTTCAAAAAACTGCTGGCGGATATGAAAGCATGGTCTGAAAAAGGCGTTCAGTGCGATATCGCAATGATCGGCTCTAAAGGCGTCTCTTTCTTTAACTCCGTTGGTGGCAACATTGTCGCTCAGGTGACCGGTATGGGTGATAACCCGTCCCTGTCCGAACTGATCGGCCCGGTTAAAGTGATGTTGCAGGCCTATGATGAAGGCCGTCTGGACAGACTGTACGTTGTCAGCAACAAATTCATTAACACCATGTCTCAGGTTCCAACGCTCACTCAGATGCTGCCATTACCGGCATCAGAAGATGACGAGCTGAAGCAAAAAGCCTGGGATTACCTGTATGAACCCGATCCGAAACCGCTGCTGGATACCCTGCTGCGTCGTTACGTTGAATCTCAGGTTTATCAGGGCGTTGTAGAAAACCTGGCCAGCGAGCAGGCCGCACGAATGGTGGCGATGAAAGCCGCGACCGATAATGGCGGCAGCCTGATTAAAGAGCTGCAGTTGGTTTACAACAAAGCTCGTCAGGCCAGCATTACTCAGGAACTCACCGAGATCGTCTCGGGGGCCGCCGCGGTTTAACCAGGTTTACGAATTACGTAGAGGATTCAAGATGGCTACTGGAAAGATTGTCCAGGTAATCGGCGCCGTGGTGGACGTCGAGTTCCCTCAGGACGCCGTACCACGCGTGTACGACGCGCTTGAGGTACAGAATGGTAACGAGAGCCTGGTGCTGGAAGTTCAGCAGCAGCTCGGCGGCGGTATCGTGCGTACCATCGCTATGGGTTCTTCCGACGGTCTGCGTCGTGGTCTGGAAGTAAAAGACCTTGAGCACCCGATCGAAGTCCCGGTAGGTAAAGCAACACTGGGTCGTATCATGAACGTATTGGGTCAGCCAATCGACATGAAAGGCGACATCGGTGAAGAAGAGCGTTGGGCTATCCACCGCGCGGCACCTTCCTACGAAGAGCTGTCCAGCTCTCAGGAACTGCTGGAAACCGGTATCAAAGTTATCGACCTGATGTGTCCGTTCGCGAAGGGCGGTAAAGTCGGTCTGTTCGGTGGTGCGGGTGTTGGTAAAACCGTAAACATGATGGAGCTGATCCGTAACATCGCGATCGAGCACTCCGGTTACTCTGTGTTTGCGGGCGTAGGTGAACGTACTCGTGAGGGTAACGACTTCTACCACGAAATGACCGACTCCAACGTTCTGGACAAAGTATCCCTGGTTTACGGCCAGATGAACGAGCCACCAGGAAACCGTCTGCGCGTTGCGCTGACCGGTCTGACGATGGCTGAGAAGTTCCGTGATGAAGGCCGTGACGTTCTGCTGTTCGTTGATAACATCTACCGTTACACCCTGGCCGGTACGGAAGTATCTGCACTGCTGGGTCGTATGCCTTCAGCGGTAGGTTATCAGCCTACGCTGGCGGAAGAGATGGGTGTTCTTCAGGAACGTATCACCTCTACCAAAACCGGTTCTATCACCTCCGTTCAGGCGGTATACGTACCTGCGGATGACTTGACTGACCCATCTCCAGCAACCACCTTTGCGCACTTAGATGCAACCGTGGTACTGAGCCGTCAGATCGCGTCTCTGGGTATCTACCCGGCCGTTGACCCGCTGGACTCCACCAGCCGTCAGCTGGATCCACTGGTTGTTGGTCAGGAACACTACGACACCGCGCGTGGCGTACAGTCCCTGCTGCAGCGTTACCAGGAACTGAAAGACATCATCGCCATCCTGGGTATGGATGAACTGTCTGAAGAAGACAAACTGGTGGTAGCACGTGCGCGTAAGATCCAGCGCTTCCTGTCCCAGCCGTTCTTCGTTGCGGAAGTATTCACCGGTTCTCCGGGTAAATACGTTTCCCTGAAAGACACCATCCGTGGCTTTAAAGGCATCATGGAAGGCGAATACGATCACCTGCCGGAGCAGGCGTTCTACATGGTTGGTTCCATCGACGAAGCCGTGGAAAAAGCCAAAAAACTTTAACGCCTTAATCGGAGGGTGATATGGCAATGACTTACCACCTGGACGTCGTCAGCGCAGAGCAACAAATGTTCTCTGGTCTGGTCGAGAAAATCCAGGTAACGGGTAGTGAAGGTGAACTGGGTATTTTCCCGGGTCACGCACCGCTGCTCACCGCCATTAAGCCTGGTATGATCCGCATCGTTAAACAGTTCGGTCACGAAGAGTTTATCTATCTCTCCGGCGGCATTCTTGAAGTGCAGCCTGGCAGTGTGACCGTTCTGGCCGATACCGCTATCCGTGGACAGGATCTCGACGAAGCGCGAGCCCTGGAATCGAAGCGTAAGGCTGAAGAGCACATTAGCAGCTCTCATGGTGACGTGGATTACGCTCAGGCGTCTGCGGAGCTGGCCAAAGCGATCGCGAAACTGCGCGTTATCGAGTTGACCAAAAAAGCGATGTAACACCGGCTTGAAAAGCACAAAAGCCAGTCTGGATACCAGGCTGGCTTTTTTTTTTCGGCCTTAATTCATGATGAAAAAGATGTAGAATTTTAAGCATCAAACGTTTTTACTTCACACTCAAACTACCGTCAGGATGCGTATGTCAAACAGTGCGATGAGCGTGGTGATCCTTGCCGCTGGCAAAGGGACCCGCATGTATTCCGATCTGCCTAAGGTGCTCCACACGCTTGCAGGAAAGCCAATGGTGCAGCATGTCATTGATGCAGCGAACGAACTGGGTGCCGGTCAGGTCCACCTGGTCTACGGCCACGGCGGCGATCTGCTTAAAAAGACGCTGAGCGATGACAAGCTCAACTGGGTGCTTCAGGCCGAACAGCTGGGCACAGGCCATGCGATGCAGCAGGCTGCGCCTTTCTTTGCGGATGACGAAGACATTTTGATGCTCTACGGCGATGTCCCGCTGATCTCCGTTGAAACCCTGACTCGCCTGCGTGAAGCCAAACCGCAGGGCGGTATCGGTTTGTTGACCGTCGTGCTGGACGATCCAAGCGGTTATGGCCGCATCACCCGTGAAAACGGCAACGTCACGGGTATTGTTGAGCATAAAGATGCCAGCGACGAACAGCGCCAGATTCAGGAGATCAACACCGGTATTCTGATTGCCAATGGCGCGGACATGAAGCGCTGGCTGTCTCAGCTCAACAACAACAACGCACAGGGTGAATTCTACATCACCGACATCATTGCGATGGCGTACCAGGAAGGACGTGAGATTGCGGCGGTTCATCCGGCGCGCATCAGCGAAACCGAAGGGGTGAATAACCGTCTTCAGCTTTCCCGCCTGGAGCGCGTTTATCAGTCCGAGCAGGCCGAAAAACTGCTGCTGGCGGGCGTGATGCTGCGCGATCCGGCGCGTTTCGATCTGCGTGGTTCGTTATCTCACGGTCGTGACGTTGAAATTGATACGAACGTTATCCTCGAAGGTCACGTCACGCTGGGCAATCGCGTCAAAATTGGCGCCGGCTGCGTGATTAAAAACAGCGTCATCGGCGACGACTGCGAAATCAGCCCGTATAGCGTGGTGGAAGATGCCCGTCTGGATGCGGCCTGTACCATCGGCCCGTTTGCGCGTCTGCGCCCGGGCGCTGAGCTGCTGGAAGGCGCTCACGTGGGTAACTTCGTGGAGATGAAAAAAGCGCGTCTGGGTAAAGGCTCGAAAGCCGGTCATCTGACCTATCTGGGCGACGCGGAAATTGGCAATAACGTGAATATTGGTGCAGGGACTATTACCTGTAACTATGACGGTGCGAATAAGTTTAAAACCATCATCGGTGACGACGTGTTCGTTGGCTCCGATACGCAGCTGGTGGCGCCTGTTACCGTGGGTAACGGAGTGACTATCGCCGCCGGAACAACCGTTACGCGCGATGTGGCCGAGAACGAGCTGGTGTTAAGCCGCGTGCCGCAGATCAGCAAGCAGGGCTGGAAACGCCCGGTGAAGAAAAAGTAACGGATTTACCCCTCACCCTAACCCTCTCCTCAAAGGGGAGAGGGGATCGTTCGGTGTGGTGTTTTTCTCCCTCGCCCCTTTGGGGAGAGGGCCGGGGTGAGGGGATAATATAATCCTCCCCCCACAAGCAGTACCCATAAAAATAACCCCACTCTCTACAAGGCTCGGGGTGCCCGGAAAGGGCGTTACCCAAAGGATTTCGCGTTGTGGTAAGGCGGCAAGCGTATGAGTCCATGGGCGCTTACTTAAGTAAGCGCCCATGGCGAGTACGAGAAGCCAACGCAGCCGCAGCGTGAAAGACGCAGGGTAAATACAGGTCAGCGACAACGCAGGCATAATGCCTAAATTCGGAATCTAAAATTATGTGTGGAATTGTTGGCGCAGTTGCGCAGCGTGATATTGCTGAAATCCTTCTCGAAGGTTTACGTCGTCTGGAATACCGTGGTTACGACTCTGCCGGTCTGGCTGTCGTCGATGCAGAAGGTCATATGACCCGTCTGCGTCGTCTCGGTAAAGTGCAGATGCTGGCCCAGGCCGCGGAAGAACATCCGCTGCACGGTGGTACCGGTATTGCGCACACCCGCTGGGCGACGCACGGCGAACCGTCTGAAGGTAACGCGCACCCGCATGTGTCTGAACACATCGTGGTCGTGCACAACGGCATTATCGAAAACCACGAACCGCTGCGCGAAGAACTGAAAGCGCGCGGCTACACCTTCGTCTCTGAAACTGACACCGAAGTGATTGCTCACCTGGTGCACTGGGAGCTGGAGCAGGGCGGTACACTGCGTGATGCGGTGCTGCGTGCTATCCCTCAGCTGCGCGGTGCGTACGGTACGGTGATCATGGATTCCCGCGATCCGTCCACATTGCTGGCAGCGCGTTCCGGTAGCCCGATGGTTATCGGTCTGGGTATGGGCGAAAACTTCATCGCTTCTGACCAGCTGGCGCTCCTGCCGGTCACTCGTCGCTTTATCTTCCTCGAAGAGGGTGATATCGCGGAAGTGACCCGTCGCAGCGTGACCGTCTTCGATACCAAAGGCGAGCAGGTGAAACGTCAGGAGATCGAATCGAATCTGCAGTACGACGCGGGCGACAAAGGCGCTTACCGTCACTACATGCAGAAAGAGATTTACGAGCAGCCAAACGCCATCAAAAACACGCTGACCGGGCGTATCAGCCACGGTGAAGTGGATCTGAGCGAGCTGGGCGCAAACGCGAACGAACTGCTCGGCAAGGTCGAGCATATTCAGATCGTGGCCTGCGGCACCTCCTACAACTCCGGTATGGTTTCTCGCTACTGGTTTGAATCCCTGGCGGGCGTGCCGTGCGATGTGGAAATCGCGTCTGAATTCCGCTATCGCAAATCCGCGGTGCGTCGTAACAGCCTGATGATCACCCTTTCCCAGTCCGGCGAAACGGCGGATACGCTGGCAGCGCTGCGTCTGTCTAAAGAGCTGGGTTACCTGGGCTCGCTGGCTATCTGTAACGTTCCTGGCTCATCGCTGGTGCGTGAGTCCGATCTGGCGCTGATGACCAAAGCGGGCACAGAAATCGGTGTGGCCTCCACCAAAGCGTTTACCACTCAGCTGACCGTTCTGCTGATGCTGGTGGCGAAGCTTGCGCGTCTGAAAGGTGAAGATGCGTCCGTTGAGCACGACATCGTTCACGGCCTGCAGGCGCTGCCGAGCCGTATTGAGCAGATGCTGTCTCAGGACAAACGCATTGAAGCGCTGGCGGAAGATTTCTCTGACAAACATCACGCCCTGTTCCTGGGTCGTGGCGATCAGTATCCGATTGCGCTGGAAGGCGCGCTGAAGCTGAAAGAGATCTCCTACATTCACGCTGAAGCCTATGCGGCTGGCGAGCTGAAGCACGGCCCGCTGGCGCTGATTGACGCGGATATGCCGGTCATCGTTGTGGCACCAAACAACGAACTGCTGGAAAAACTGAAGTCTAACATCGAAGAAGTGCGCGCCCGCGGCGGTGTTCTGTACGTCTTCGCCGACAAAGATGCCGGTTTTGTCAGCAACGACAACATGCATATCATCGAGATGCCGCATGTGGAAGAGGTGATTGCACCAATCTTCTACACCGTTCCGCTGCAGCTGCTGGCCTATCACGTTGCGCTAATCAAAGGTACCGACGTTGACCAGCCGCGTAACCTGGCGAAATCGGTTACCGTAGAATAATCCCTTCAGGCTCCACCTTCGGGTGGAGCTTTTTTATCCTGCCCGGCTTGTTTTTAATCAATCCTTTCTCGTTTTTAATAATGACAATTTGTCATCTTCAGCTACTTTTTTCAGTGTCACATAAAGAAAATATTTCTGAAAACGCCTTGTCATAAAAGCGGCTAACGCGATGAAAAATAAGCTTTATTTTGCTTATTTTTAAGTGAAATTTACGTTGTAATAAAACTGTCATAATTCGTACATTTATCTGTCACCTGTTTGTCCTATTTTGCTCATCGTAGCCACTAAACAACGATTTACGAAAATCTTGCAGGAGACATTATGAAAGTTATGCGTACCACTGTCGCAACTGTTGTCGCCGCGACCTTATCTCTGAGCGCGTTCTCTGTATTTGCAGAAGCAAGCCTGACTGGCGCTGGTGCAACCTTCCCTGCGCCGGTGTATGCCAAATGGGCGGATACCTACCAGAAAGAAACCGGTAACAAGGTTAACTATCAGGGTATCGGCTCCTCCGGTGGCGTTAAACAAATTACCGCGAACACTGTTGATTTCGGCGCATCAGACGCTCCGCTGTCTGATGACAAACTGGCTCAGGAAGGCCTGTTCCAGTTCCCTACCGTGATCGGCGGTGTGGTTCTGGCCATCAACCTGCCGGGCGTGAAGTCGGGTGAGCTGGTGCTGGACGGCAAAACGCTGGGTGACATCTACCTGGGCAAAATCAAAAAATGGGATGACGAAGCGATCGCTAAACTCAACCCAGGCCTGAAGCTGCCTTCTCAGAACATCGCCGTGGTTCGCCGCGCGGATGGTTCCGGTACCTCTTTCGTGTTCACCAGCTACCTGGCAAAAGTGAACGAAGAGTGGAAATCTAAAGTCGGCTCCGGCTCTACCGTTAACTGGCCAACCGGTCTGGGCGGTAAAGGTAACGACGGTATCGCCGCATTCGTACAGCGTCTGCCTGGCTCAATTGGTTACGTAGAATATGCGTACGCCAAGCAGAACAACCTGTCCTACACCAAACTGGTTTCAGCCGACGGCAAACCGGTTAGCCCGACCGAAGAGAACTTTGCTAACGCGGCGAAAGGCGCTGACTGGAGCAAATCCTTCGCGCAGGATCTGACTAACCAGAAAGGCGAAGGTGCGTGGCCAATCACCTCTACCACCTTCATCCTGGTTCACAAAGAGCAGAAGAAACCTGAGCAGGGCGCCGAAGTGCTGAAGTTCTTCGACTGGGCGTACAAAAACGGCGGCAAACAGGCTAACGCCCTGGATTACGCCACCCTGCCGGACAACGTGGTTGAGCAGATTCGCGCTGCATGGAAAACAAACGTGAAAGACAGCAGCGGTAAAGCGCTGTACTAACAGGATATATTTAACGAAGATGGCGGGTGGCGCTGCGCTTACCCGCCCTACGGTTTAAGCTGTAGGCCCGGTAAGCGTCAGCGCCACCGGGCATATTCGTAAAAACGTCTCAAACAGAAGAGTAATTTATGGCTGCAACCAAGCCTGCATTTAACCCTCCGGGTAAAAAAGGTGACATGATTTTCAGCGCGCTGGTGAAACTGGCTGCGCTGATTGTGCTATTGCTGCTGGGCGGCATTATCGTGTCTCTGATTTTCTCCTCATGGCCGAGCATCCAGAAATTCGGTTTTTCCTTCCTGTGGACCAAAGAGTGGGACGCGCCGAACGACATCTACGGTGCCCTGGTGCCGATTTACGGCACGCTGATGACCTCGTTCATCGCCCTGCTGATTGCGGTTCCGGTGAGCTTTGGTATTGCCCTGTTCCTGACGGAGCTGGCGCCGGGCTGGCTGCGACGCCCGCTGGGTATTGCTATCGAACTGCTGGCGGCCATTCCAAGTATCGTTTACGGCATGTGGGGTCTGTTCATCTTTGCTCCGCTGTTCGCCACGTATTTCCAGGAACCGGTCGGTAACGTGCTTTCCGCCATTCCGTTTGTGGGTGCCCTTTTCTCTGGCCCGGCTTTCGGTATCGGCATTCTGGCGGCAGGTGTGATCCTCGCCATCATGATTATTCCGTACATTGCGGCGGTTATGCGCGATGTCTTTGAACAAACGCCGGTGATGATGAAAGAGTCGGCCTACGGCATCGGCTGCACCACCTGGGAAGTTATCTGGCGCATTGTCCTTCCGTTCACCAAAAATGGGGTGATCGGGGGCGTGATGCTGGGTCTGGGTCGTGCGCTGGGTGAAACCATGGCGGTCACCTTTATCATCGGTAACACCTACCAGCTCGACAGCGCGTCGCTCTACATGCCGGGTAACAGTATTACCTCGGCGCTGGCGAATGAATTTGCGGAAGCGGAATCCGGGCTGCACGTGGCGGCGCTGATGGAGCTGGGTCTGATTCTGTTCGTTATCACCTTCATTGTTCTGGCGATTTCCAAGCTGATGATTATGCGCCTCGCTAAAAATGAGGGGGCACGCTAATGGCAACTCTCGAAATGCAAGCTACCGCTGAACTGGCGGAATCCCGCCGCAAAATGCAGGCCAGACGCCGCATGAAAAACCGTATTGCCCTGTCGCTCTCTATGGCGACAATGGCGTTCGGCCTGTTCTGGCTGGTCTGGATCCTCTTCTCGACGGTCGTTCGCGGGATTGACGGGATGTCCCTGTCGCTGTTCACCGAAATGACGCCACCGCCGAACACGGCGGGTGGTGGCCTGGCGAATGCCCTGGCGGGCAGCGGCTTGCTGATCCTCTGGGCGACGGTCTTCGGCACGCCGCTGGGCATCATGGCGGGTATCTACCTGGCTGAATACGGTCGTAAATCCTGGCTGGCGGAAGTCATTCGCTTCATCAACGACATTCTGCTGTCTGCTCCTTCTATCGTCGTGGGTCTGTTTGTTTACACCGTGGTGGTGGCGCAGATGGAACACTTCTCGGGCTGGGCGGGTGTGATTGCACTGGCGCTGCTGCAGGTGCCGATTGTTATTCGTACCACCGAGAACATGCTGAAACTGGTGCCGGACAGCCTGCGTGAAGCGGCTTATGCGCTGGGTACGCCGAAATGGAAGATGATCTCTGCGATTACGCTGAAGGCGTCTGTATCCGGCATCATGACCGGTATCCTGCTGGCGGTTGCGCGTATCGCGGGTGAAACGGCGCCGCTGCTGTTTACGTCTCTCTCCAATCAGTTCTGGAGCACGGACATGATGCAGCCGATCGCCAACCTGCCGGTGACGATCTTTAAATTTGCGATGAGCCCATTCGCGGAATGGCAGCAGCTGGCCTGGGCCGGGGTGCTGATCATTACCCTTTGCGTACTGTTGCTGAACATTCTGGCGCGCGTCATTTTCGCGAAGAAGAAACACGGTTAATTTTTTACGGCGCGGCAGCTCGCGGCGCCGAATGAGGAAATGAGTCAATGAGTATGGTTGATACTGCCCCGGGTAAGATTCAGGTTCGTGATTTGAACTTCTACTACGGCAAATTCCATGCCCTGAAGAACATCAACCTGGATATCGCGAAGAACCAGGTCACGGCATTTATCGGTCCGTCCGGCTGTGGGAAATCCACGCTGCTGCGTACCTTTAACAAAATGTATTCGCTCTATCCGGAGCAGCGCGCTGAGGGTGAAATCATCCTGGACGGTGAAAACATTCTGACCCAGGCGCAGGATATCGCCCTGCTGCGCGCCAAAGTGGGGATGGTGTTCCAGAAACCAACGCCGTTCCCGATGTCCATTTATGACAACATCGCCTTTGGCGTGCGTCTGTTTGAAAAACTCTCCCGTGCCGATATGGACGAGCGCGTGCAGTGGGCTTTGACCAAGGCCGCATTATGGAACGAAACCAAAGATAAGTTGCACCAGAGCGGTTACTCTCTCTCCGGTGGTCAGCAGCAGCGTCTGTGCATTGCGCGCGGTATTGCTATTCGCCCGGAAGTGTTGCTGCTGGATGAGCCGTGTTCAGCGCTGGACCCGATCTCAACCGGCCGTATTGAAGAGCTGATCACCGAGCTGAAGCAGGATTACACCGTGGTTATCGTGACCCATAACATGCAGCAGGCTGCGCGTTGTTCCGATCATACGGCGTTTATGTACCTGGGCGAGTTGATTGAGTTCAGCGATACGGACGCGCTGTTCACCAGGCCCGCGAAGAAACAAACCGAAGATTATATTACTGGCCGCTACGGTTGATTTGCCTTAGTGCATGTGGAGAAACCATGGACAACCTCAATCTTAATAAACACATTTCCGGCCAGTTCAACGCAGAGCTGGAAAGCATTCGCACCCAGGTAATGACCATGGGCGGCATGGTCGAGCAGCAGCTTTCTGATGCGATTACGGCAATGCACAACCAGGACAGCGAGCTGGCGAAGCGCGTCATTGAAGGCGATAAAAACGTCAACATGATGGAAGTCGCTATCGACGAGGCCTGCGTGCGTATTATCGCGAAACGTCAGCCGACGGCGAGCGACCTGCGTCTGGTGATGGCGATCATCAAAACCATCGCCGAGCTGGAGCGTATTGGTGACGTTGCGGATAAAATCTGCCGTACCGCGCTGGAGAAGTTTTCTCAGCAGCACCAGCCGCTGCTGGTGAGCCTGGAGTCGCTGGGCCGCCACACCGTGCAGATGCTGCACGATGTGCTGGATGCTTTTGCGCGTATGGACCTGGACGAAGCGGTGCGTATCTACCGTGAAGACAAGAAGGTCGACCAGGAGTATGAAGGCATCGTGCGTCAGCTGATGACCTACATGATGGAAGATTCACGTACGATCCCAAGCGTACTGACCGCCCTGTTCTGCGCGCGCTCTATTGAGCGTATCGGCGACCGCTGCCAGAACATTTGCGAATACATCTTCTACTTCGTTAAAGGTCAGGACTTCCGTCACGTGGGCGGCGACGAGCTGGACAAGCTGCTGGCGGGTAAAGATCCGAAAGAGTGATTTTACCCTCACCCTAACCCTCTCCCCAGGGGAGAGGGTCGGGGTGAGGGGAAAACTCAGCGAGTAATATCCCACCCGCGCGCCTTCCACAGCGCTGGCAGCTGCGCCAGATCGGTAAAGGTCGTCACGTTGGGATGAACGATCGGCTTGTTGTGCGGGTCGGCGCAGAAGTAAAACACCTCCATCCCCGCATCAATCCCCGACTGCGCGCCCGCAGACGAGTCATCCACCAGAATACAGTTCTCTACGTTGACGTTCATCGCTTTTGCCGCATGGAACATCAGCGCCGGGTCTGGCTTCCAGCGCTGGATATCGTAGCCGCTGAACAGTTTTTCCGGGAAATGGTGCAACATCTCAAGCTTGCCCAGCGAGTGCTGCATTTTGCTGACCGGGCCGTTAGAAACGACGCAGACTGGCACCGTCATCGCATCCAGCAACGCGTTAGCCCCGGAGATAACCTCCAGCTCGGAGTCGAACAGGCGTGCGACCTCGGCGCGGTACACCGGTTCCAGATCGGCTTTCGCCAGATCCACTCCGTGTTCTTCGTTAATGATGTCGATGATCTCGTAGAGCTTTACGCCCTTAAAGCGTTTAAACACCTCTTCGAGTTCCAGCGTAATGCCAAATTCCTGGAACATGGTGACATACGCGCGGGAACAAATGACCTCACTGTCGACCAGCGTACCGTCGCAGTCGAAAAATACCGCTTCAATTCCGGACATGCCTTTCCCTTTTAACAAGTTTAACGTTTACGTACGGCAGTTCGCCGGCACGCAATCGTTGCCGTATAAGCAAAATCAATGAAAAAAGTATCACGTAACCGCCACTATTGTCGCATTTTGGTATAGGATAGCGACGAATTTTCCCTCCTTGTTCGGAATTGATGATGAGTCAACAACACACTACCCAGACATCTGGTCAGGGTCTGCTTGAGCGCGTTTTTAAACTGCGCGAGCACGGCACAACGGCACGCACCGAAGTGATCGCTGGTTTCACCACCTTCCTGACGATGGTCTATATCGTTTTTGTGAACCCTCAAATTCTGGGCGTTGCTGGCATGGATACCAGCGCCGTCTTCGTTACAACCTGTCTGATCGCGGCCCTTGGCAGCATCCTGATGGGTGTATTCGCTAACCTGCCGGTTGCGCTGGCACCGGCGATGGGCCTGAATGCGTTCTTCGCGTTCGTGGTTGTTCAGGCGATGGGGCTGCCGTGGCAGGTTGGCATGGGCGCCATCTTCTGGGGCGCGGTTGGCCTGCTGCTGCTGACCATTTTCCGCGTACGTTACTGGATGATTGCGAACATTCCCGTGAGCCTGCGCGTGGGCATCACCAGCGGTATCGGTCTGTTCATCGGTATGATGGGGCTGAAAAACGCCGGCGTTATCGTGGCTAACCCGGATACGCTGGTGAGCATCGGTCACCTGACCTCTCATAACGTGCTGCTGGGCGTGCTGGGCTTCTTTATCATCGCGATCCTGGCTTCCCGTAATATTCACGCGGCGGTGCTGGTGTCCATCGTTGTCACCACCCTGCTGGGCTGGATGCTGGGCGACGTTCACTATAACGGTATCGTCTCCGCGCCACCGAGCGTCTCTACCGTGATTGGTCACGTCGATCTGGCGGGTTCCCTTAACCTGGGCCTGGCTGGCGTGATTTTCTCCTTCATGCTGGTCAACCTGTTTGACTCCTCCGGCACGCTGATTGGCGTGACCGATAAAGCGGGCCTGGCGGATGAAAAAGGGAAATTCCCGCGTATGAAGCAGGCGCTGTTTGTGGACAGCGTCTCCTCTGTGACCGGTGCTTTTATCGGAACCTCGTCCGTTACCGCGTACATTGAATCGTCTTCCGGCGTGTCCGTGGGCGGCCGTACCGGCCTGACGGCGGTGGTTGTGGGTATTCTGTTCCTGCTGGTGATCTTCCTCTCTCCGCTGGCGGGTATGGTTCCTCCGTATGCGGCAGCCGGCGCGCTGATCTATGTGGGTGTGCTGATGACCTCCAGCCTGTCACGCGTGAAGTGGGATGATTTAACCGAAGCGGTGCCGGCGTTTATTACCGCCGTGATGATGCCGTTCAGCTTCTCGATTACCGAAGGTATCGCGCTGGGCTTTATCTCTTACTGCGTAATGAAGATCGGTACCGGCCGCTTCCGCGACCTCAGCCCGTGCGTCATCGTTGTGGCGCTGCTGTTTGTGCTGAAGATTGTGTTTATTGATGCACACTAAGATGCTGGTGGTGTCAGGTGGCGCTTCGCTTACCTGACCTACGGGCAAAGTTCCCTCTCCCTGTGGGAGAGGGTTAGGGTGAGGGCATCAGGCTGCAATAAGCTTAAGCCTTCACCCGCTTAATATAATCCCCAAACGCCGTCAGCTGGCCAGACAGATGATCGCGCGTGCTCTGATCCACCACTTCACCCGTTTGCGGGTCGACCTTGTTCTGAATCACACCACCCATAAATTCCGGCTTGTTCATGACCATCGCATCCAGGAACACCAGGATCTGGCGCAGGTGATACTGGCAGCGCGCGCCGCCAATGGCGCCCATTGAGCTGGTCTGGATCAGCACCGGTTTGCCTGCCAGCGGCTGCTCAGGTAAACGGGACAGCCAGTCGATGGCATTCTTCAGGCCACCCGGAACCGAATAGTTGTACTCTGGCGTGACGATGACCACGCCGTCGGCCTGGCGGATCTGCTCTGCCAGCGCCTCAACGCTCTGCGGAAAACCCTCTTCCTGCTGTACGTCAGCGTCATACAGCGGAATATCGCCAATAGACGGCAGGGCGCTAATTTCCATTCCTGCCGGTGCCAGCTTTGGCAGCGTGCGGGCAACCATCCCGTTAAATGAACCTTTGCGCAGGCTTCCCAGTAACGTAACTACTTTCAACGTATCAGACATGATTACTCCTGTTTCATCATGATGACCCTGATCGGATCAGCTAAGGGTGAATGCTTTTTCTGCCGGTAAACTGGTTAAACGCATCAGGCGTGCGGCGGGCTCGTTGGCGCGCTCGGGCACATCAGGAAGGCTACGCCATCCCTGTTGGCTGTCAAATTCCCAGATTTTCATGCGTTCGATGGCGGGGGTAACCGCAATGGACCAAATCAGCACATCCTCTGCGTCGCTGAGCGCCTCTACCAGCGTGGCCTGAGCGGCACGCAGACGTCCGGAACCTGGAAGCAGTTGCAGCAGGCTGGCGTCGTCTGAGGCGCATCCACAGAGCTTGCGAATGCTCTGGCGCAAGGTAATGAGCTGGGCTCGGGCTTCTACAGGATCGTTCTGGTTGCGTACCCACAGCTTCTCATTGCTGGAGAGCGGATAGTCTTCATGCGCATTACCGCCATGGAAGCTGCGCGTCGCGCGCTGAAGTTCCATATCCAGCCCACAATCCCCTTCGGTGGTCAGCGCGACGCCAATGATATTGCCCGCGTAGGCAATCGAAAAACGAGGGAGGTCCGGGCCGGCAAAGACCGGGCGACCTTCGGGTTGGGTAATGATGTCCGGCAGCTCGCTGGTGCCGTACAGCATAAACATCAGTTCTGCCAGAAGCGCTCTGGACGCTAAAAACCGCGTTCTGCGGTGTTCCGGGAGAGTGAGTGCTTCACTGTGACAGGCTGAAGAAATTCTTGCCGATACGAGACGTCCTTCCGTAAGTATCCCTCTTGCAAAGTGCGTAGCCATTTTTCGCTCCTTGATAATGGTCGTAATCGGTTAAACGGTTACATGATTATCGCTTAACTTGACTCCTGTTTTAATCAGTAAATGGGAGTAAGAGAAGCCTCAGGACCGAACTTTACATTTTCTTAGGCAAAAATTGGATCGCTGGCACCGTACAGCGCCTTGATGGTTTCCCGCAGCCAGAGGATTTTTGGATTATGGCTGTTTCGTTTATGCCAGATCAGCGTGAAGGGAACGGTAAGCTTTTCAGCCTGCACTTCGTCAATGGGAATGGGCAGCGCGATCAGCTTCCGCTGGTGGAGTTGATTGTAGTGATGGCAGTAGTGCGGAGCCGTGGCGATATAGCTATGCCCGGGCTGGGCTGCCATAAACATCGACTGCTCAAAGCCCGGTACGCACATGGCAATATTTCTCTCCCGACCCATCTCCTTTAGCACTTCGTCCAGCGCCCAGGTGTCGCTGCGTTCCCAGAAGATGCTGATGTGCGGGTAGCGCAGGAAGGTCTCGAGGTTCCATTCGTCCTGTAGCGCGGGATGATCCTCACGCAGATACACGCACGGACGGTCGCTGAACAGGATTTCATAGTCGATGAACCACGGCATTAGCTTCAGCAATTCACGCGAGCGCGGGTGCGTTTCGCGTCCGGTGAATCCCAGATCCACCTCTCCACGCGTAATGGCGTCCAGCGAGTCGTAATCCCAGTGACGCATCTTCACCGTAGCCTGCGGATAGCGCTGGTTCACCTGCTCCAGCAGGGCGTTAAAGCGGATCAGCATCAATGGCGTTTCGGCGGCCAGCACGAACGTTAGCCCGCCCGGGGAATCATGGTGGAATTTATCGAGGATCTGGTTGCCTATTTGCATCCAGTCAGCCAAATCCTGCTCCAGGCTTACCGTCAGCGGGGTCGGCAGCAGCCCCAACGGCGTTTTGACAAACAGCGGGTCGTCAAACCAGTCACGCAGCTTGGCCAGCGATTTACTCACCGCAGACGGCGTCACGTTCATCCGTTTCGCCGCTTTGGTGACGCTGCGCTCCTGCAGCAAAAGCTGCAGGCACAGCAACAGGTTAAGATCGAGACTGCTGATGGGCTTCTTCATAATGCGCCGCGGGCTGGATGACCATAAGTAAGGTGATGCACAGTATGCTACAGCCAATCAGAACCCCGATCAGCATATTCAGCGCGTTAAGCCCGATGACCGCCGCCAGCCAAATCCACAGCGACGAGCCGCAGACCTGCGCAATTCCCAGCACCGAGCTTGCTACGCCTGCCCGCAGCGAGAAGGGACCAAGCGCCTGACTCATCGCCACGCCAAAGCCAACCGAGAACCCGGCGCAAATGAGGGTAATGCCGGCCAGCATTACCGCATGCGAGCTGGCGGTTGCCAGGATCGCGCCTGCCGTGAGGAATAAAACCTGTGAGGTCAGCATCAACGTACGCTGGCTAAAAACATTTAGCGCAAACGGGGTAGAAAACGACACTGCCATACTGACCATGGCGGTTAATGCCATCACCGTTGAATACTCACCCCGATCGAAGCCCATGGTTTCCATCAGTAAAACCGGGGAAACGTTTACATAGGTCAGGATCACCGCCACGCTTAACGTGGTCACGGCCAGACGACTGAGAAAAAAGCGGTTAAGCAGCTTCTCGGCTGGGTGAATGGCTGCGGTATGACCGGTATTCTGCGAGCCCGGGTGGGTCTCTTTCAGCACGGCGATGGACAGGACAAACACCAGCGCGCCCATCGCCGCCATGGTCCAGAACAGGCTCTGCCACGGGAATTTCAGCATGATCAGATATCCCACGACCGGGGCCAGCACCGGGATGATGCAGGTAATACCGTTCAGCATCGAAAGCACTTTGGCGCGACGCTGGGCGCTTAAGGTGTCGCGCAAAATGGCAAACGCGACGACGTAGCAGCCACCGGCTCCAATGCCCTGAATAAACCGTCCGGCCAGGAACAAGGTGCTGTTTTGCGCCTGTGAGCAGAGCAGAGAGGCCAGGGCAAAAATGATGGCGCCGGTTATCGCGACGGGCTGACGGCCTGCCTTATCCGCGATCTTCCCGGCAAAGACCATCGACGACGCCATCCCCGCGAGGTAGGCCGAAAACGCGATGTGCAGCTGCGCTTCGCTGGCGCCCAGATCGCGGGCGATGTGCGGCAATCCCACCAGATACATATCAATGCCGGACGGATAAAGCAGAACTAATGCGAAACTACAAAACAGAAAACGCGCCATAAACCCCCCATAGATGCAGGCATGCAGGATAGGGGGTGAAAAGAGATTAGGCGAGTTGCCATTTGGACAATGGTGATTTCCCGGGAGGAAATCACCATGGATTAGCGGGAATTACTTACCAATACAGAAGCTTGAGAAGATCCGTCCCAGCAGATCGTCCGATGTAAACTCCCCGGTGATTTCGCTCAGATTCTGCTGTGCCAGGCGCAGCTCTTCCGCCAGCAGTTCGCCCGCCCATGCGCCGATCAGCTGCGCTTTACCCTGAACAAGGTGGTTCGCCGCCTCTTCCAGCGCCTGCAGGTGACGACGACGCGCGAGGAAGCCGCCTTCCATGCTGGTATCAAAGCCCATGCTCTGCTTGAGATGGTTACGCAGGTCGTCAACGCCTTCACCGGTACGCGCCGACAGGCGAATCAGTGAGTGACCATTCACATCGCTGATGCCCAGCGTTTCGCCGGTGACGTCCGCTTTGTTGCGTACCACGGTGATGGGCAGTTTCGCCGGCAGACGGGCGATAAAGTCTGGCCAGATTTCTGCCGGGTCAACGGCGTCGGTCGTGGTGCCGTCCACCATAAACAGCACGCGGTCAGCCTGTTCGATCTCCTGCCAGGCGCGTTCGATACCGATGCGTTCAACTTCGTCGCTGGCTTCGCGCAGGCCCGCTGTGTCGATAATATGCAGCGGCATCCCGTCGATGTGGATATGCTCGCGCAGCACGTCGCGGGTGGTGCCGGCAATGTCGGTGACGATCGCCGCTTCACGGCCCGCCAGGGCGTTCAGCAGGCTCGATTTCCCGGCGTTAGGACGTCCGGCGATAACGACCTTCATCCCTTCACGCAGCAGGCTTCCCTGGCGCGCTTCGGCGCGCACGGCGTCGAGATCGTTCATTACCTGGTTGAGCTGCGCTTCGATTTTACCGTCAGAGAGGAAGTCGATCTCCTCATCCGGGAAGTCGATAGCCGCTTCCACGTAGATCCGCAGGTGAGTAAGTGCTTCCACAAGGTGATTTACGCGCGCGGAGAATGCCCCCTGCAGCGAGTTCAGGGCGGAGCGGGCCGCCTGTTCAGAACTGGCGTCGATCAGGTCTGCAATCGCTTCTGCCTGCGCCAGGTCGAGCTTGTCGTTGAGGAAGGCACGCTCGGAGAACTCGCCCGGCTTCGCAATGCGCAGGCCCGGCAGGGTCAGAATACGTTTTAACAGCAGGTCGAGGATAACCGGGCCGCCGTGGCCCTGCAGCTCCAGCACGTCTTCGCCGGTAAAGGAGTTCGGGCCAGGGAACCACAGCGCAATGCCCTGGTCCAGCGGCGTGCCGTCGGTATCTTTAAACGGCAGGTAATCAGCGTAGCGCGGCTTTGGCAGTTTACCCAGCACCGCTTCGGCCACCTCGCGCGCCTTCAGGCCGGAGATGCGCAGAATGCCTACACCACCGCGTCCCGGTGGGGTTGCCTGGGCGACGATAGTGTCGTTATGGCTCATGGTTGGTCTCGTTCAATACAAATAAAAAAGGCGGTCAATCGACCGCCCTTATTTTAGCGTTAACTTACCGAATCAGGACTTTTTCTTTTCGCGGCTATGCAGGCCACGTTTTTCCAGACCACGATAAATCAGCTGCTGCTGGATGATGGTCACCAGGTTGCTGACGATATAGTACAGCACCAGACCTGACGGGAACCACAGGAAGAACACGGTGAAGATGACCGGCATAAAGGTCATGATCTTCTGCTGCATCGGGTCGGTCACGGTGGTCGGCGACATCTTCTGGATGAAGAACATCGTCACGCCCATCAGGATCGGCAGGATGTAGTACGGGTCCTGTGCGGACAGGTCATGGATCCACAGTGCGAACGGCGCGTGGCGCAGCTCAACGGAACCCATCAGCATGTAGTACAGCGCAAGGAAGATTGGCATCTGAATCAGCAGCGGGAAGCAACCACCCAGTGGGTTTACTTTCTCTGCTTTATACAGGGCCATCATTTCCTGGCTCTGACGCTGTTTGTCATCGCCCAGACGCTCACGCATCGCCGCAATCTTCGGCTGCAGCATACGCATCTTCGCCATGGAGGTGTACTGCGCTTTAGTCAGCGGGTACATGATGCCACGAACGATGAAGGTAATAACGATGATGGAGAAGCCCCAGTTACCCAGGAAGCTGTGGATGAACTTCAGCAGCTTAAACAGCGGCTGAGAGATGAACCACAACCAGCCGTAATCAACGGTCAGATCCAGGTGCGGCGCAACAGCGGCCATTTTGTCCTGAATTTCCGGGCCGACCCACAGGGTGCTTGCCATCTTACCGGTTTGACCCGGCTGAACCAGAACCGGCTGAGATTTGTAGCCGATGGCTGCAAGACCGTTACCCAGGTTCGCGGTGTAGAAGTTGTTGGTACCGTCGTTATTTGGCACCCACGCAGTAGCGAAATACTGCTGCAGCATTGCCACCCAACCGCCTTTAGCGCTGACGTTCAGGTTTTCGTTATCGGCAATGGTGTCGAATTTGTATTTCTCATACTTCGCGTCTGGCGTGGAGTACGCCGCGCCACGGAAGGTATGCAGCGCAAAGTTGCTGCTTCCGGTGTCACGGTGAGACGGCAGATTGATGGACTGCTTCAGCTGGCCAAAGGTCGACAGTTCCAGCGGTTTCGCACTGGCGTTCTGTACGCTGTAGCCCACGTTCACCGCATATTCACCGCGTTTCAGGGTGAAGGTTTTAGTGAAGGTGTTGCCTGCGGCGTCGGTGTACGTCATCGGGATCGCGAGTTCGTTCTGACCATCAGCCAGTACAAAGGTGTCGCTCTCGACGTTATACAGTGGACGCGCACCGTTAGCCGGGTTATCCGGGCCATCACGACCGGTCAGGCCGCTCTGCGCCTGGTAGATAAACTCAGGCGTGGTTTCCAGTAACTGGAACGGTTCGTTAGACTTCAGCTCTTTCGGGTAGGTCAACAGCAGCGCCTGCTCAACATCACCACCACGGGTGTTGATTGTCAGCTCAAGCACATCGGTCTTAACCGTAATCTGTTTCCCCTGGCCACTGGCCGGTACGCCCTGGTCGGCGGCGCTACCCGCTGCGGTGGTCGTAGTCTGCGTGGTCTGCTGCTGGGGTTGAGGATTTTTATCCTGCTCCCATGCCTGCCAGATCATGAAAGACACGAACAACAAAGCGATGATAAGAAGATTGCGTTGCGAATCCATCGTTAGTGTTCTCTGGTATCAAAGGGTCCTGGGGGGACGGGGTCGTCTCCACCGGGGTGTAAAGGGTGGCATTTTAATACGCGTTTCACCGTCAACCAACTGCCTTTTATCACTCCAAACCTGCGCAATGCCTCAATTCCGTAGCTTGAGCATGTTGGTGTGAAACGGCAGTGCGGCCCGAGTAGCGGACTAATCAGGCGTTGATAGACCCGAATGAGGGCTATCAGGACCCGTGAGCCAGGCGACAGTGGCGGCGCCATAATTTTTCCAACGCTTCCGAGAGAGCACGGTTATCGAGGTCGGCAACCCCTTTCTTCGCCACCACCACGAAATCCATTGAAGGCAGTTCGTGCTGACGTAAACGGAAGCTTTCACGCGTCAGACGTTTAATCCGATTGCGTTCATGCGCACGCTTAACATTTTTCTTGGCGACTGTGAGACCGATGCGGGGATGCCCCAGCGAATTTTGGCGGCCGAGGATGGTGATTTGCGGCGTGCCAGCCCGTAGTGGCTGCTGGAAGACGAAAGTGAAATGAGCGGGAGTTAACAAACGTAACTCCCTGGGAAATGCTAGCTTAACCACTCAGGGGTTAGCTTTATTACTTGGAAACGGTCAGACGAGCGCGGCCTTTAGCACGACGACGTGCCAGAACCTGACGACCATTTTTAGTAGCCATACGAGCACGGAAGCCGTGAGAACGGTTGCGCTTCAGTACAGACGGTTGAAAAGTGCGTTTCATGGCGATTTCTACCTAAACTTGAATAAATTCACTGACTTTTGCGTATACCCGAACGAGTTTCGAACGACTAACGCCTCAGCGTGGGTGATTAAAGAGGCCGGATTGTAATAATTGTACACTCCGGAGTCAATTCTCTTTCCTTATTTCCCGCGTATTTCCGCACGTTTTCGCGTGGAAAATGAGCAACGGACGACGCAGGAAGATGAGCATCACGCGCCGGGTCGAGGATTATACGGCCTCGCCAACAAAGCGCAAGGATCGTCCCGGATCTTCGTTAGATCATTTAAGCAATAAATTGTCTGTGCTCATTAATTTTTCCAATATGCGGACTAAATCGTGGGGCACTGGCGCCAGGATCGTTTACACTTATCCGGTTCCGGATCTTCCTGTGGATAAATCGGGAAGAATCTGTGAGAAACAGAAGATCTCTGGCTCAGTTTAGGCTATGATCCGCGGTCCCGATCGGGATCCAGCGATCCTGGCCGGGTATGACACAAAATCGTTCACGCTGTATCAAGGCGGCAAAGGAGCGAGTCCCCTGGAGCGTACACAAGTACGTGACTGGGGCGAGCGAGTGCAGCCAACGCAGAGACGGCTTGAACGATGAAGTGTATAACCGCAGATAGCGGTTCGCACATCACCCTTTTGCACAGGGTCATGTCGATGTGCGCCAACAATCATGAATATTCAATAGTTTTCTTTTATTGTTCGAGTGGAGTCCGCCGTGTCACTTTCGCTTTGGCAGCAGTGTCTTGCCCGATTGCAGGATGAGTTACCAGCCACAGAATTCAGTATGTGGATCCGCCCGTTGCAGGCGGAACTGAGCGATAACACGCTGGCTTTGTATGCGCCAAACCGTTTTGTGCTCGATTGGGTAAGGGACAAGTACCTTAATAACATCAATGGACTGCTGAACGATTTCTGCGGGTCAGATGCCCCGCAGCTGCGCTTTGAAGTGGGCACAAAGCCGGTCACCCAAACCGTCCGTGAAACCGTGAACGTAGCAGCGCCCGCTCAGGCCGCGCCTGCTCCGGCCCCTCGCGTCGCACCCGCTCGTCAGGGCTGGGATAATGTCCCTGCACCGGCTGAGCCAACCTACCGCTCTAACGTTAACGTGAAACACACGTTCGATAACTTCGTTGAAGGTAAGTCGAACCAGCTGGCGCGCGCGGCGGCTCGTCAGGTTGCTGATAACCCCGGTGGGGCCTACAACCCGCTGTTCCTTTACGGCGGCACGGGTCTGGGTAAAACGCACCTGCTGCATGCGGTGGGTAACGGCATTATGGCGCGCAAGCCCAATGCCAAAGTGGTGTATATGCACTCCGAGCGCTTCGTTCAGGACATGGTAAAAGCCCTGCAAAACAATGCGATCGAAGAGTTTAAACGCTACTATCGTTCCGTTGACGCGCTGCTCATCGATGACATCCAGTTCTTTGCGAATAAAGAACGATCGCAGGAAGAGTTTTTCCACACCTTCAATGCCCTGCTGGAAGGCAATCAGCAGATCATTTTGACCTCGGATCGTTATCCAAAAGAGATCAACGGCGTTGAAGATCGTCTGAAATCCCGCTTCGGCTGGGGCCTGACCGTGGCGATCGAGCCACCGGAGCTGGAAACCCGCGTCGCGATCCTGATGAAGAAAGCCGATGAAAACGACATTCGCCTGCCGGGCGAAGTGGCGTTCTTCATTGCCAAGCGTCTGCGCTCCAACGTGCGTGAGCTGGAAGGGGCGCTGAACCGCGTTATCGCCAACGCCAACTTCACCGGGCGTGCGATCACCATCGACTTTGTGCGTGAAGCACTGCGTGATTTGTTGGCATTGCAGGAAAAACTCGTCACCATCGACAATATTCAGAAGACGGTGGCCGAGTACTACAAAATCAAAGTGGCAGATTTGCTGTCTAAACGTCGTTCCCGCTCGGTGGCGCGTCCGCGTCAGATGGCGATGGCGCTGGCAAAGGAGTTAACCAACCACAGTCTGCCGGAAATCGGAGATGCGTTTGGTGGCCGTGACCATACGACCGTGCTGCACGCTTGTCGTAAGATTGAGCAGTTACGCGAAGAAAGCCACGACATAAAAGAAGATTTTTCCAATTTAATCAGAACATTATCATCGTGACGCTATGAAATTTACCGTTGAACGTGAACATTTATTAAAACCGCTGCAACAGGTGAGTGGCCCATTAGGTGGCCGCCCAACGCTGCCTATTCTCGGAAACCTGCTGCTTCAGGTCGCGGACGGTACGCTGTCGCTGACCGGTACAGATCTGGAAATGGAAATGATCGCGCGCGTTACGCTGACGCAGCCGCACGACGCGGGCGCGACCACGGTTCCGGCACGTAAATTCTTTGATATCTGCCGCGGGCTGCCGGAAGGCGCTGAAATCGCCGTGCAGCTGGAAGGCGACCGTATGCTGGTGCGCTCTGGCCGCAGCCGTTTCTCGCTCTCCACGCTGCCTGCTGCGGACTTCCCGAACCTGGACGACTGGCAGAGCGAAGTTGAATTCACCCTGCCGCAGGCGACGATGAAGCGTCTGATTGAAGCCACGCAGTTCTCCATGGCGCATCAAGACGTCCGTTACTACTTAAACGGCATGCTGTTCGAAACCGAAGGTGAAGAGCTGCGTACCGTAGCCACCGACGGCCACCGTCTGGCGGTCTGTTCTATGCCGATTGGCGACGCGCTGCCAAACCATTCGGTGATCGTGCCGCGTAAAGGGGTGATTGAGCTGATGCGTATGCTCGACGGCGGCGACACGCCGCTGCGCGTGCAAATCGGCAGCAACAACATCCGCGCACACGTGGGCGATTTTGTCTTCACTTCGAAGCTGGTTGACGGTCGTTTCCCGGATTATCGCCGCGTATTGCCGAAGAATCCGGACAAAACGCTGGAAGCGGGATGCGATAGCCTCAAGCAGGCCTTTGCCCGTGCGGCCATTCTCTCCAACGAAAAATTCCGCGGCGTGCGCCTGTACGTGAGTGAAAACCAGATCAAAATCACCGCTAACAACCCGGAGCAGGAAGAGGCAGAAGAGATTCTGGACGTCACCTACGCCGGCGCTGAGATGGAAATCGGCTTTAACGTCAGCTACGTGCTGGATGTGCTGAATGCGCTGAAATGCGAAAACGTGCGCATTCTGCTGACCGACTCCGTTTCAAGCGTACAGATTGAAGATGCCGCATCACAGTCGGCTGCTTATGTTGTCATGCCAATGAGACTGTAATGTCGCTCACCCGTCTGTTGATCCGCGACTTTCGCAATATCGAAAGCGCGGATCTCGCTTTATCCCCTGGCTTTAACTTCCTGGTTGGCGCAAACGGCAGCGGCAAAACCAGCGTGCTTGAGGCCATCTATACGCTCGGCCACGGTCGGGCGTTTCGCAGTTTGCAGATTGGTCGCGTCATTCGCCACGAGCAGGAATCCTTTGTCCTGCACGGGCGTTTGCAGGGGGCGGAGCGGGAAACCGCGATCGGCCTGACCAAAGACAAGCAGGGCGACAGCAAGGTGCGCATCGACGGCACCGACGGCCATAAAGTGGCGGAGCTGGCGCTGCTGATGCCAATGCAGCTGATTACGCCGGAGGGGTTTACTTTACTCAACGGCGGCCCCAAATACAGAAGAGCGTTCCTCGACTGGGGATGCTTTCACAACGAAGCCGGTTTCTTTAACGCCTGGAGCAACCTGAAGCGTCTGCTCAAGCAGCGTAACGCTGCCCTGCGCCAGGTTACCCGTTACGCCCAGCTGCGTCCGTGGGACATGGAGTTAATCCCTCTCGCGGAACAAATCAGCAACTGGCGTGCCGAATACAGCGCAGGTATCGCCGAAGACATGGCCGACACCTGCAAACAGTTTTTACCCGAGTTTTCTCTCACCTTCTCTTTCCAGCGCGGCTGGGAGAAAGAGACGGATTATGCCGAGGTGTTAGAGAGAAGCTTCGAGCGCGACCGCATGTTGACCTATACCGCGCACGGCCCGCACAAGGCGGATTTCCGCATTCGTGCCGACGGTGCACCGGTGGAAGACACGCTGTCGCGCGGGCAGCTCAAGCTCCTGATGTGCGCGCTGCGCCTGGCACAGGGGGAGTTTCTCACCCGCGAGAGCGGAAGACGCTGCCTGTACCTGATAGATGATTTTGCCTCGGAACTTGACGACGCGCGGCGCGGGCTGCTTGCCAGCCGCTTAAAAGCCACGCAGTCGCAGGTTTTCGTCAGCGCCATTAGCGCTGAACACGTTATAGACATGTCGGACGAAAATTCGAAGATGTTTACCGTGGAAAAGGGTAAAATAACGGATTAACCCAAGTTGAAATGAGCGAGAAACGTTGATGTCGAATTCTTATGACTCCTCCAGTATCAAAGTCCTGAAAGGGCTGGATGCGGTGCGTAAGCGCCCGGGTATGTATATCGGCGACACGGATGACGGCACCGGTCTGCACCACATGGTATTCGAGGTGGTAGATAACGCTATCGACGAAGCGCTCGCGGGTCACTGTAAAGACATCGTGGTCACCATCCATGCGGACAACTCCGTCTCCGTCACCGATGATGGTCGTGGCATCCCAACCGGTATTCACCCGGAAGAGGGCGTCTCTGCTGCGGAAGTGATCATGACCGTGCTGCACGCAGGCGGTAAGTTTGACGATAACTCCTATAAAGTTTCCGGCGGCCTGCACGGCGTAGGCGTCTCCGTGGTTAACGCCCTGTCGCAGAAGCTGGAGCTGGTTATCCAGCGCGAAGGCAAAATCCACCGTCAGCTCTATACGCACGGCGTGCCGCAGGCACCGCTGGCCGTTACCGGCGATACCGACAAAACTGGTACCATGGTGCGTTTCTGGCCGAGCCATGAAACCTTCACCAACGTCACCGAATTCGAGTACGACATCCTGGCGAAACGCCTGCGCGAACTGTCGTTCCTGAACTCCGGCGTCTCTATCCGCCTTAAAGACAAGCGTGACGGTAAAGAAGACCACTTCCATTACGAAGGTGGTATCAAAGCGTTCGTTGAGTATCTGAACAAGAACAAAACGCCTATTCACCCGAATATCTTCTATTTCTCCACCGAAAAAGACGGTATCGGCGTGGAAGTGGCGCTGCAGTGGAACGATGGTTTCCAGGAAAACATCTACTGCTTCACCAACAACATTCCACAGCGTGACGGCGGTACGCACCTTGCAGGCTTCCGTGCGGCGATGACCCGTACCCTGAACGCCTACATGGACAAAGAAGGCTACAGCAAGAAAGCAAAAGTCAGCGCCACCGGTGACGATGCCCGTGAAGGCCTGATTGCCGTTGTCTCCGTGAAGGTGCCGGATCCGAAGTTCTCCTCACAGACCAAAGACAAGCTGGTCTCTTCCGAGGTGAAATCGGCGGTTGAACAGCAGATGAACGAACTGCTGAGCGAATACCTGCTGGAAAACCCGTCCGACGCGAAAATCGTTGTGGGTAAAATTATCGATGCGGCGCGTGCCCGTGAAGCGGCGCGTAAAGCCCGTGAAATGACCCGTCGTAAAGGCGCGCTGGACTTAGCAGGCCTGCCGGGCAAACTGGCTGACTGCCAGGAACGTGACCCGGCGCTGTCCGAACTGTACCTCGTGGAAGGGGACTCCGCGGGCGGTTCTGCGAAGCAGGGCCGTAACCGTAAGAACCAGGCTATCCTGCCGCTGAAGGGTAAAATCCTCAACGTTGAGAAGGCCCGTTTCGACAAGATGCTCTCTTCTCAGGAAGTGGCGACGCTCATTACCGCGCTGGGCTGCGGCATCGGCCGTGATGAGTACAACCCGGACAAACTGCGCTATCACAGCATCATCATCATGACCGATGCGGACGTCGACGGCTCGCACATACGTACGCTGCTGTTAACCTTCTTCTATCGTCAGATGCCTGAAATCGTTGAGCGTGGTCACGTCTACATTGCACAGCCGCCGCTGTACAAGGTGAAGAAAGGCAAGCAGGAACAGTACATTAAAGACGACGAAGCGATGGATCAGTACCAAATCGCGATCGCCCTTGATGGCGCAACCCTGCACGCGAACTCGCACGCCCCTGCACTGGCCGGCGAGCCGCTGGAGCGTCTGGTGTCCGAGTTCAACGCCACGCAGAAAATGATTACGCGTATGGAACGCCGCTATCCGAAAACGCTTCTGAAGGAGCTGGTTTATCAGCCGACCCTGACCGAAGCCGATCTGAGCGACGAGCAGACCGTGACCCGCTGGGTGAATGCCCTGGTGACCGATCTGAACGAAAAAGAGCAGCACGGCAGCATGTGGAAATGCGATATCCAGCAGAACGCCGATAAGCAGTTCGAGCCTATTATTCGCGTGCGTACCCACGGCGTTGACACCGACTATCCGCTGGAGCACGAGTTTGTGACCGGTCCGGAATACCGTCGTATCTGCACGCTCGGCGAGACGCTGCGCGGCCTGATCGAAGACGATGCGTTCATCGAGCGTGGCGAACGTCGTCAGCCGGTAGCCAGCTTCGAGCAGGCGCTGGACTGGCTGGTGAAAGAGTCTCGTCGTGGTCTTGCGATCCAGCGCTATAAAGGTCTGGGCGAAATGAACCCGGACCAGCTGTGGGAAACCACCATGGATCCGGAAAGCCGCCGCATGCTGCGCGTGACCGTTAAGGACGCGATTGCCGCGGACCAGCTGTTCACGACCCTGATGGGCGATGCGGTTGAACCACGTCGTGCCTTCATCGAAGAGAACGCCCTGAAAGCGGCAAATATCGATATTTAATCGTCGTTATACCGCACGATAACTGGCCGCGCTTTTAGCGCGGCTTTTTTATGGACGCTGGAAGGTCCAGTGACATCGCTGCCGGTAAACGGCTCGCCAGCGTATCTATCGCTATTCTTACCCTCAGCGGCAGATGCGGCGTCTGCTGCCACACGGCATGAACGTTGAAATGCACATCCGGTGCCTGCTTCAGGAGCGGCACGAGTTTACCCTGGTGAATATCTTTGACGACCATCCAGCAGGGCAGCCATGCAATGCCGTGTCCGGCCAGCGCAGCGTCGCAGATCGCCTGCAAATCATCCATATTGAGTGACGATCGGGGCGTAAAGGTGTGCGACGTTCCTTCGTTATCCATCAGCTGCCAGGACAACACTCTGCCTGCGCTCAAATAGTTGATGGCCGTATGCTGGGATAAATCATTAACGCTTTGTGGCTGGCCTTTCTTCAACAGATACTCCGGCGCGGCGCAAAGCACCATGCGGTGTTCTCCCAGCTTTCTGGCGACCAGCACGCTGCTGTCCTGAAGCGTGCCGTTACGCACCGCCATATCAAACCCTTCCTCGACGAGATCCACCACGCGGTCGCTGAATGACATTTCCAGCTCAAGCCCGGGGTGTTCCTGCGCCAGCGCTATCAGCAAGGGGGCGACGCACTGGCGACCAAACAGCACCGGCATGGCAACGCGCAGGCGGCCACTGACCTGCTGTTTCCCCGTTTCAAGTAGCGATTCCGCACCCCGAATCTCCTCCAGCGCGCGCAGACAGCGTTCATAAAAAAGGGCGCCGTTATCGGTCAGACTCTGGCTGCGGGTGGTGCGCTGAAAAAGACGTACCCCCAGCCGCTGTTCGAGGCGAGCGATGCTTTTTCCGACCGCCGAACGTGACAAATGCAGGCGAATCGCGGCCTGCGCGAAACTTCCCGCCTCAACTGCGGCCACGAAAACAGGAATATCCTTCAGCGTATCGGTCATGGATTGTATCTATTCTGGCGTCAATAAAGAGAAAACTTATCGCCACTGGCGACCATTAGTCAACGGTAGACTGTCAGGACTAAAGCTCATCTGATGGCAGGAGAAATAAAATGACAGAGACAATGCAACGCTGGTCCATGGATGCCCTCGGGCGCGAGAACCTCAAGCTGACTCAGGCGCCCGTCCTACAGCCAGGCCCGGGTGAAGTGCGCGTAAGGGTGAATGCTGTTGCGCTCAACTATCGCGATAAAATGGTTGTTGAAGGCACAATGCCGATCCCGCTTTCCTTCCCGTTTACCCCGGCGTCTGACATGGCGGGCGTGGTGGACAGCATTGGTGAAGGCGTTACGCGCTTCCAGCCCGGCGCGCGCGTCATCTCAACCTTCTTCCCGGAGTGGATCGACGGTAAGCCGCAGGCGGACGCGCGCAATCTGCCCTATAAAACGTCCGGCGGATACTTCCAGGGCATGCTGTCCGAGTATGTGATTGTGAAGGAAGACGCGCTGGTGGCCTCTCCGGAGACCCTGGATGACGCCGAGGCCAGCACCTTACCTTGCGCAGGGCTTACCGCCTGGTTTGCGCTAGTGGAGCGCGGCCAGCTCCGCGCCGGGCAATCGGTGCTGGTGCAGGGCACGGGCGGCGTGGCGATATTCGCCCTTCAGATTGCAAAAGCGCACGGCGCGGAGGTGTTTGTCACCTCGGGGAGCGATGAGAAACTGGCGCTGGCCAAAACGCTGGGGGCCAGCCACGGCATCAACCGGCTGAAAGGCGACTGGGCTGAAAATACGCTGGCGCTCACGCAGGATCGCGGTATCGACCATATTATTGAAACCGTCGGTGGAGAGAATCTGAAGCATTCCCTGCGCGCCGTTGCCGTTCACGGACGTATCTCCGTCATTGGCGTGCTCGCCGGGACGGAGATTACCCTCTCTGCTGGCGAACTGCTGCTGAAATCCCCCGTCATTCAGGGGATTGGCGTGGGGCACCGCCGGGCGCTGGAAGATTTTGTCCGCGCTGTTGACGTCACGGGGCTGAAGCCGGTGATTGAGCATCGCTACCGTTTTAACGAGCTTGAACAGGCGTTTGAACATCTGGATCGCGGCGCGTTCGGTAAAATTGTGCTCACCCGCGAGTAAGCCTTCGTTCCCCGGAATAAGCGTAAAAGGGGCATTCCTGTTGCGCAATATAGCTCTATTTTTGTGTGCTTAATCGCGTTAGCATGAGGCAGCACTCATTTATTCCGGGGAACTCATGGCTATCAAACTCATTGCAATCGACATGGACGGCACGCTGCTGCTGCCAGACCACACCATCTCTCCAGCCGTTAAAAACGCGATCGCCGCGGCGCGCGCTAAGGGCGTGAATGTGGTCCTGACCACGGGGCGTCCGTATGCGGGCGTACACAGCTACCTGAAAGAGCTGCACATGAATCAGCCGGGCGACTACTGCATCACCTATAACGGCGCGCTGGTGCAGAAAGCCGCAGATGGCAGTACGGTTGCGCAAACCGCGCTGAGCTACGAAGACTATCTGTTCCTGGAAAAACTGTCCCGTGAAGTGGGTTCCCACTTCCACGCGCTCGATCGCAATACGCTCTATACCGCCAACCGCGATATCAGCTACTACACGGTACATGAATCCTACGTTGCGACCATTCCGCTGGTGTTCTGTGAAGCGGAGAAAATGGACCCGGCGACGCAGTTCCTGAAAGTGATGATGATCGATGAGCCGGAGATCCTGGATAAAGCGATTGCGCGCATTCCGGCGGAGGTAAAAGAGAAGTACACCGTGCTGAAAAGTGCGCCGTACTTCCTCGAAATCCTCGATAAACGCGTCAATAAAGGCACCGGTGTCAAATCGCTGGCCGATGCGCTGGGCATTAAACAGGAAGAGATCATGGCGCTGGGCGACCAGGAAAATGACATCGCGATGATCGAATTCGCCGGTATGGGCGTGGCGATGGATAACGCCATTCCATCCGTGAAAGAAGTGGCCAACTTCGTGACCAAATCCAACCTGGAAGACGGCGTTGCTTACGCGATCGAGAAGTTTGTGCTGCAGTAACGCTTATTTTTAATCATCGGCCTCGGTTATCAACCGGGGCTTTTTTTTGCGCTGAATTTATTGAATTGTTCTTTTTGTGATCTTGATTGTAGTACAACATTAAATGATTGTACTACATTACAGCCATGGCAAAGACGAACTCCCTCACGTTTGTACTGCAAAAGTGAGGTGAAATTCAGCGGTCGCGGTAAAGTAGTGATGGACATACAGAGCACAAGGACTCTCCATGACTCTCAATAAAACCGATCGCATTGTCATTACGCTGGGCACCCAAATTGTGGGTGGCAAATACGTTCCTGGTTCGCCGCTGCCGGCAGAGGCAGAACTGTGTGAGGAGTTTGAAACCTCGCGCAACATCATCCGGGAAGTATTCCGCTCGCTGATGGCGAAGCGGCTGATTGAAATGAAGCGCTATCGCGGCGCGTTTGTTGCCCCGCGTAACCAGTGGAACTACCTCGATACCGACGTGCTGCAGTGGGTGCTGGAAAACGACTACGACCCGCGGCTTATCGGCGCGATGAGCGAAGTCCGAAACCTGGTTGAACCGGCCATCGCCCGCTGGGCGGCGGAACGCGCAACTTCCGGCGATTTGGCCCAGATCGAGTCGGCTTTAAACGACATGATCGCCAATAACCAGAACCGGGAGGCGTTTAACGAGGCGGACATTCGCTACCACGAAGCGGTGCTGCAGTCGGTGCATAACCCGGTATTACAGCAGCTTAGCGTGGCGATCAGCTCGCTACAGCGAGCAGTATTTGAACGTACCTGGATGGGCGATGAGGCCAACATGCCGAAAACGCTCCAGGAACATAAAGCGCTGTTCGATGCGATACGGCATCAGGACGGCGATGCGGCAGAGCAGGCGGCACTTACTATGATTGCCAGCTCGACACGAAGGCTGAAGGAAATCACATGACATCTCGCTACATCGCAATTGACTGGGGATCGACCAATCTGCGCGCCTGGCTGTACCAGGGTGAGCAGTGCCTGGAGAGCAGGCAATCGGAAGCAGGCGTGACGCGCCTGAAGGGTAAGTCCCCCGAGGCGGTGTTAGCAGAGGTCACACAACACTGGCGCGATAGCGCCACGCCGGTGGTAATGGCGGGAATGGTAGGCAGTAACGTAGGCTGGAAAGTCGCGCCATATCTGCCTGTTCCCGCCCATTTCTCCTCTATTGGCGAGCAGTTAACGTCCGTTGGCGACAATATCTGGATTATTCCCGGCCTGTGCGTCTCTCGCGACGATAACCACAACGTGATGCGCGGCGAAGAGACGCAGCTGCTTGGCGCGCGCACGCTTTCTCCTTCTTCTGTCTACGTCATGCCCGGAACACACTGCAAGTGGGTCCAGGCTGACGCTGAGCAAATCCACGACTTTCGCACCGTGATGACCGGCGAGCTGCACCATTTGCTGCTCAACCATTCGCTGGTCGGGGCCGGTTTGCCTGAGCAGGAAGCCTCGGCAGAGGCGTTTGCTGCCGGGCTTGAACGTGGGATCGCTTCTCCTGATGTTTTGCCGCACCTTTTTGAAGTTCGCGCCTCGCACGTGCTGGGAAATCTCCCGCGCGAGCAGGTCAGCGAGTTTCTTTCCGGCCTGCTGATTGGCGCTGAGGTCGCCAGCATGCGTGATTTCATCGCGCACGAGCAGGCCATCACCATTGTCGCAGGCGCATCGCTGACGTCGCGCTACGAGCAGGCGTTTCGCGCCGTTGGGCGTAACGTTTCAACGCTATCCGGCGACACGGCATTTCAGGCAGGAATAAGGAGCATCGCTCATGCAGTGGCAAACTGATCTTCCCCTTATCGCGATTTTGCGCGGCATCACGCCCGATGAGGTGTTAGCCCACGTCGGCGCGGTTATCGACGCCGGGTTCGACGCGGTGGAAATCCCGCTTAACTCTCCGGAGTGGGAAAAAAGCATTCCGGCCGTGGTGGAGGCCTTCGGCGATAGGGCGCTGATTGGCGCAGGCACAGTGTTACGGTCTGAGCAGGTGGATGAACTGGCGAAAATGGGCTGCAAGCTTATCGTCACGCCCAACATTCAGCCTGAGGTGATCCGCCGCGCGGTGGGGCACGGCATGACCGTCTGCCCGGGCTGCGCTACCGCTACGGAAGCCTTTACTGCCCTCGATGCAGGCGCACAGTCGCTCAAAATTTTCCCGTCATCGGCTTTTGGTCCGGACTACATCAAAGCGCTGAAAGCGGTATTGCCCGCCAGCGTGCCGGTCTTTGCCGTGGGCGGCGTAACGCCAGAAAACCTGGGCCAGTGGATCAGCGCTGGCTGTGTGGGCGCGGGGCTGGGCAGCGATCTTTATCGTGCCGGACAGTCCGTGGAGCGTACCGCACAGCAGGCGGCAGCATTTGTGAAAGCGTATCGAGAGGCAGTGAAATGAAAATAACCAAACTCACCACGTACCGTTTACCCCCGCGCTGGATGTTCCTGAAAATCGAAACCGATGAAGGGGTTGTGGGCTGGGGCGAACCGGTGATTGAAGGGCGGGCGCGTACCGTAGAAGCGGCGGTGCACGAGCTGGGTGAATACCTGATTGGTCAGGATCCGGCGCGCATTAACGACCTTTGGCAGGTGATGTACCGTGCGGGCTTCTACCGCGGGGGGCCGATCCTGATGAGCGCCATCGCCGGCATCGACCAGGCGCTGTGGGATATCAAAGGCAAAGTGCTGAACGCGCCGGTCTGGCAATTGATGGGCGGCCTGGTGCGCGACAAAATCAAAGCCTACAGCTGGGTCGGCGGCGACCGTCCTGCGGAAGTGATTGATGGCATCACGCAGCTGCGCAACATCGGCTTCGACACTTTCAAGCTCAACGGCTGCGAAGAGATGGGTATTATCGACAACTCGCGCGCGGTAGACCGGGCGGTCAATACCGTGGCGCAAATCCGTGAAGCCTTCGGCAACGAGATTGAGTTTGGCCTGGATTTCCACGGCCGCGTCAGCGCGCCGATGGCCAAAGTGCTAATTAAAGAGCTGGAGCCGTATCGCCCGCTGTTTATCGAAGAGCCGGTGCTGGCCGAGCAGGCCGAGTACTACCCGAAACTGGCTGAACAGACCCACGTTCCTATCGCGGCGGGTGAACGTATGTTTTCGCGCTTCGAGTTTAAACGCGTGCTCGAAGCGGGCGGCATTGCCATTCTGCAGCCGGACCTCTCTCACGCGGGCGGCATCACCGAATGCTACAAAATTGCCGGGATGGCCGAAGCTTACGATGTAGCGCTGGCACCGCACTGCCCGCTCGGCCCGATCGCGCTGGCTGCCTGTCTGCACGTTGACTTTGTCTCCCGCAATGCGGTGTTCCAGGAACAGAGCATGGGGATTCACTATAACAAGGGCGCGGAACTGCTCGATTTTGTGAAAAATAAAGAAGACTTCTGCATGGAAGGCGGTTTCTTTAAACCGTTAACGAAGCCGGGCCTTGGCGTGGAAATAGACGAAGCCAAAGTCATTGAACTGAGTAAGTGTGCGCCGGACTGGCGTAACCCGCTGTGGCGTCATGAGGACGGCAGCGTAGCCGAATGGTAAATGCGCGTCATACTTCGCGCTGGTGATGCGTTGGCTGCGTTTTCTTACCCCGGTCACATACTTTTGTATGCTCCCGGGGATGCGAAAACTTGCCGCCTTCCCCCAGCACGAATTATTTAGCGCATTCTGTTTACGTTATTAATTAAAAAAACCAAATACACCCTCTGTAAATTACAGGGCATGGTGAGCGGCTTCGCTATGCCCAAAATCTGGAGACAGATTGCGATGGATATTCCAGTTACTGCTGCAAAAACCGGGCGTCGCCGCTACCTGACGCTAATCATGATCTTTATTACCGTGGTCATTTGCTATGTCGACCGCGCCAACCTTGCCGTGGCATCGGCCCATATTCAGGCAGAGTTTGGCATCACCAAAGCGGAAATGGGCTACGTCTTCTCGGCGTTTGCCTGGCTGTATACGTTATGTCAGATACCGGGCGGCTGGTTCCTTGACCGCGTGGGCTCACGTTTGACCTACTTTATCGCCATTTTCGGCTGGTCCGTGGCGACCCTGTTCCAGGGCTTCGCGACCGGGCTGATGTCGCTGATTGGCCTGCGCGCCATCACCGGTATTTTCGAAGCGCCCGCGTTTCCCACCAACAACCGCATGGTGACCAGCTGGTTCCCGGAACACGAGCGTGCGTCAGCCGTCGGCTTTTACACCTCCGGACAGTTCGTTGGCCTGGCGTTTCTGACGCCGCTGTTGATCTGGATCCAGGAGCTGCTGAGCTGGCACTGGGTATTCATCGTCACGGGTGGGATTGGCATTATCTGGTCGCTAATCTGGTTCAAGGTTTACCAGCCGCCGCGTCTGACCAAAAGCATCACCAAAGCCGAGCTGGACTACATCCGTGACGGCGGTGGCCTGGTGGACGGCGATGCACCGGTGAAAAAAGAGGCGCGCCAGCCGCTGACCAAAGCGGACTGGAAGCTGGTCTTCCATCGTAAGCTGGTGGGTGTTTATCTGGGCCAGTTCGCGGTGACCTCCACGCTGTGGTTCTTCCTCACCTGGTTCCCGAACTACCTGACCCAGGAGAAAGGGATCACGGCGCTGAAGGCGGGCTTTATGACCACCGTGCCGTTTCTCGCGGCGTTCTTCGGCGTGCTGCTCTCCGGCTGGCTGGCCGATAAGCTGGTGAAAAAAGGCTACTCGCTGGGCGTGGCGCGTAAAACGCCGATCATCTGCGGCTTGCTGATCTCAACCTGCATCATGGGTGCCAACTACACCAACGATCCGGTGTGGATTATGACCCTGATGGCGGTGGCGTTCTTCGGTAACGGTTTCGCCTCTATCACCTGGTCGCTGGTGTCGTCCCTTGCGCCGATGCGGCTGATTGGCCTGACCGGCGGCGTGTTCAACTTTGTCGGCGGGCTGGGCGGGATCACCGTACCGCTGGTCATCGGCTACCTGGCGCAGGACTACGGCTTCGGCCCGGCGCTGGTTTATATTTCTGCCGTGGCGCTGATCGGGGCACTCTCCTACATCCTGCTGGTGGGTGATGTGAAACGAGTAGGCTAATCCCTGCGGATGTTTTACCCTGATGCACTCACCGTGCATCAGGGTATCCTCATGAAACAAATCACCTTCGCTTCGCGCAACCACCAGCTGACCAACATCAATACCTGGACGTCGGACAGCCAGTGGCTGGTCTACGACGTGCGCCCGTCCGGTGCGTCGTTCACCGGTGAAACCATCGAGCGGGTCAACGTCGCTACGGGTGAGGTAGAGGTGGTTTATCGCGCCACTGACGGCGCGCATGTCGGCGTGGTGACCGTTCATCCTGCAGAAGATAAATATGTCTTTATCCACGGCCCGAAAAACCCGGATGCCGACTGGCATTACGATTTTCATCATCGCCAGGGAGTGATTGCGCAAAACGGTCAGGTGAGCAACCTGGACGCGATGGATATCACCGCGCCTTACACCGCAGGCGCGCTGCGCGGCGGCAGCCACGTCCATGTCTTCAGCCCGAACGGGCAGCTCGTCAGCTTTACCTATAACGACCATGTCCTGCACGAGCGCGATCCTAAACTCGATTTACGCAACGTCGGCGTGGCTGCGCCTTATGGCCCGGTGAACCCGCAGGGGAACCATCCCCGTGAATATTCGGGAACCTTCTGGAGCGTGCTGGTTAGCCGCACGACTCCCAACTCTCGGCCGGGCAGCGATGAAATCAACCGCGCTTACGAAGAGGGCTGGGTGGGCAACGACAGGCTGGCGTTTATCGGCGATACCCTCTCCGCGCAGGGCGAAAAAGTACCCGAACTGTTTATCGTCGACCTGCCGAAAGACGAGCAGGGCTGGAAGCGTGCGGGCGATGCGCCGCTACAGGGCACGACGGAGACCCTGCCTGCGCCGCCTGCGGGTGTGAACCAGCGTCGTTTGACCTTTACGCATCAGAGGGCGTACCCGGGCCTGGTGAACGTGCCGCGTCACTGGGTTCGCTGCAACCCGCAGGGGACGCAGATTGCGTTTCTGATGCGGGATGATAACGGCATTGTGCAGCTGTGGCTGATCTCTCCTGCGGGCGGCGAGCCGCGCCAGTTGACGCGTACCGGGAGCGATATTCAGTCAGCATTTAACTGGCATCCTGCGGGCGACAGTCTGGGGTTTGTGCTCGAAAATCGGATCGCCTGCTGCGACGCACGGACCGGAGAGGTGACGTTTTTGACGTCCGATCATGGCAACCCACCGTCTGCTGATGCGGTCGTGTTTTCCCCGGACGGGCGCGTTATTGCGTGGATGGAGGAGACAGCCGGTTTCCGTCAGCTTTGGGTAACGGAAACCGCGCAGTACTAGCGTGGAGGCATGTCAGCGGGCGGGATGACGGCGTTTGTCGCCAGATTTTCCTGCTCGCTTTTCTCTACCCGCGAGCGCACGGAGTTGTCCTTACGAAACATATCCCACGGCAGCAGAAGCGTATCCGCCACGGCCGTAAACGGCATATCCAGGATAACCAGGGATTTGGTGCCCCAGTTTGTATCGTCATCGGAGAGCATCGCCGCGCTGGCGCGCGTCCCCGGATATGTTCCTTCTTTACCGCCGGTGTGAGACATCACGCTCGAACACCCGCAAAGTAAAACTACCCCGCTGAACGTCGTCAGCTTTATCAGAACATTTTTCATCATCACTCAGTCATCGTTAATGGCACTGCATAGACCTGCAACTCAGGGTTATAGCGAGCCTTATCCAAAATGGATAGCCCGATAACCCCGCACTGTGGCAGCCATCGCAATTTAACCCTTTGTGCTGTTGTCCCAGTCTAAGCGAGATGCAGGAAAGTGCAAAAAAAAGTGCAGCTGTCGTTCTTGAAAAGCCCGATTGCAGACCCATTTTAAGAATGTGGCCCGATAACGAACTCGCCTGATGGGTGTTCGGGGGTGCAAAGGCCTGTCCATGGTGGAAGGCTACAATTTCTCGCTGATTTCAGGAGTTTTATTTATGCGTAACTTCGATCTTTCTCCGCTATACCGTTCTGCAATTGGTTTTGACCGCCTGTTTAACCATTTAGAAAATAACCAAAGCCAGAGCAACGGCTACCCTCCATACAATGTTGAGCTGGTTGACGAAAACCACTACCGCATCGCTATTGCCGTCGCCGGTTTTGCAGAAAACGAACTGGAGATCACCGCGCAGGACAACCTGCTGGTGGTGAAAGGTTCCCATACGGCCGAGCAGAAAGAACGTACCTATCTTTATCAGGGCATCGCCGAGCGCAACTTTGAACGCAAGTTCCAGTTAGCCGAGAACATTCACGTTAAAGGCGCGAACCTGGTTAACGGCCTGCTGTTTATCGAACTGGAACGTGTGATTCCGGAAGAGAAAAAACCGCGTCGTATCGAAATTAACTAATTACGCGGGTCGCGTAAGCGGCCCATCCAGACGTGCTTGCCGTAACGGGAGCATATGCGAATCCATCAGGATTTGCAGGAACAACTGCGCACAAAATTAGACTGTGCCGAACTCGCTTCTCAGAAGGAGATTTAGTATGCGTAACTATGATTTATCCCCTCTGCTGCGTCAGTGGATTGGTTTTGACAAACTGGCTAACGCCCTGCAAAGCACCACCGAGCAACAGACGTTTCCGCCGTACAACATCGAAAAGAGCGACGATAACCACTATCGCATTACCCTTGCGCTGGCCGGTTTCCGCCAGGACGATCTGGACATCCAGCTTGAAGGCACTCGCCTGACCGTGAAGGGGTCACCGGAAAAACAAGAGACCGAGACCAAATGGCTGCATCAGGGGCTGGTTAATCAGCCGTTTAGCCTGAGCTTTACCCTGGCAGACCATATGGAAGTGTCCGGCGCAACGTTTACCAACGGGCTGCTGCATATCGACCTGATCCGCAACGTGCCGGAAGCCATCGCGCCGCAGCGTATCGCCATTAGCGAGCGGCCTGCGTTGAATAGCTAATAGTGTGCGGGCTGATGCCATCACCCCGGCCCTCTCCTGTAGGGAGAGGGTGAAAAGATAAAGCCCTGCCCCGGCAGGGCTTTTTTGTGCGCCATCACCCATACAACCGCCTCCGGCTCTGAGAGAATCCTTAGCATAACTAAGGTTATGATAAGGAAGTGGGTCATGAGTGATATCGCGTTAACCGTCAGCGTGTTGGCCCTGGTCGCTGTTGTTGGCCTGTGGATAGGTAATATCAAAATCCGTGGCGTCGGGTTTGGGATAGGCGGGGTACTGTTTGGCGGCATTTTTGTCGGGCACTTCGCCGACAAGCTCGGGCTGGTCCTCAGCGCCGAAATGCTCCACTTTACCCAGGAGTTCGGCCTGATCCTCTTCGTTTATACCATCGGTATTCAGGTGGGACCGGGCTTTTTCGCCTCACTTCGGGTCTCCGGATTACGGCTCAACCTGTTTGCCCTCGGCATTGTGGTGATGGGCGGGCTGGTCACCGCAATCCTGCATAAAATCTTCGATATCCCGCTCCCCGTGGTGCTGGGCATTTTCTCCGGGGCGGTTACCAACACGCCTGCGCTCGGTGCCGGGCAGCAAATCCTTCGCGATTTGGGCATCGAACCCGGCATCGTCGACCAGATGGGGATGAGCTACGCCATGGCCTATCCGTTTGGGATTTGCGGCATTCTGCTTTCCATGTGGCTGGTACGCGTCCTGTTTCGCATTAACGTCGACAAAGAGGCGAAGGACCACGAAACCACGCTCACCAACGGCCATATGCCGATCAAAACCATCAACATTCGGGTCGATAACCCCAACCTGAACAATATGGCGATTCAGGACGTGCCGATCCTCAACAGCGCCAATATCATCTGCTCCCGCCTCAAGCGTGACGATATGCTGATGGTGCCCGCGCCCGGCACCGTCATTCGGCAGGGCGATCTGCTGCACCTGGTCGGCCAGCCCGGAGATTTAAACAACGCGCGGCTGGTGATTGGCCAGGAAGTGGATACCTCGCTCTCAACCCGCGGCACCGATATGCGCGTGGAACGCGTTGTGGTGACTAACGAACACGTTCTTGGCAAGAAAATACGCGATCTGCAGGTAAAGGAGCGCTATGACGTGGTGATCTCTCGCCTTAACCGTGCGGGTGTTGAACTGGTCGCCAGCCCGGAGGCCAGCCTGCAGTTCGGGGATATCCTCAACCTGGTTGGGCGCCCGTCGTCCATCGACGCCGTGGCGGATATGGTGGGTAACGCCCAGCAAAAGCTGCAGCAGGTGCAGATGCTGCCGGTGTTTATCGGTATCGGGCTTGGCGTGCTGCTCGGTTCTATTCCTGTGTACGTGCCGGGCTTCCCGGTGGCGCTCAAGCTGGGCCTGGCGGGCGGGCCGCTGATTATGGCGCTGATCCTCGGGCGTATCGGCTGTATCGGCAAGCTCTACTGGTTTATGCCGCCGAGCGCCAACCTGGCGCTGCGCGAGCTGGGCATCGTGCTGTTCCTGGCGGTGGTCGGCCTGAAATCCGGAGGGGATTTTGTCGATACCCTGGTCAAGGGCGAAGGGATGAGCTGGGTAGGCTACGGCATCTTTATCACGGCGATCCCGCTGCTGACGGTGGGAATACTGGCGCGGATGTTCGCCAAAATGAACTACCTGACGCTGTGCGGGATGCTGGCGGGCTCCATGACCGATCCGCCCGCGCTGGCTTTTGCCAACAACCTGCACGCCACCAGCGGTGCGGCCGCGCTCTCCTATGCCACCGTCTATCCGCTGGTGATGTTCCTGCGCATCATCACCCCGCAGCTACTGGCGGTGCTGTTCTGGGGGATGAGCTAGCAGGTCATCCGGGTGGATGCGCCGCAGATGGTAGTCCACCTGGTAATCACTGGTATTTCGGAACATCACGGAATAATTGAGGAACTCGCCGCTGTCGCTGTAGGAGAGAGAGGTAATTCGCAGCAGCGGCGTCTGTTCCGGCAGGTTCATATAACCGGCCAGCGTTTTATCTGCCAGCACCGGCGTCAGGCTCTCGTAGTTGCCGCTGATGGTGATCCCGCACTCCTTCTCGATGTAATCAAACTTAGACCCCTCAAGATGCGCCAGCGACAGATTGCGGAACAGCTTCACCGGCATAAAGCTGTCCTCCAGCATCAGCGGCTTCCCGTCCACGTAGCGCACCCGCCGGGAAAAGTAGATCCGTTCATCCACCTGAATCCGCAGCTGGCTGGCGATGGCGGGCGGGGCGGGCATCACTTCAAACTGTAAGACCTTACTCTGCACCTCTTTTCCCTGCTGACGCAGCACCTCCACCAGCCCGGTCAGGTTGGTGGTTTCGTGGTGAACGTCTTTGCGTGAGACAAAGGTTCCGCTGCCGTGCCGACGCTCAACCAGCCCCCAGCTCACCAGCAGATCCAGCGCCTTGCGGATGGTCATTCGCGCCACGCCGAACTCCTGCGCCAGCGCTTTTTCGCCGGGCAGCGGGCTGCCGACGTTGTAGTCCGACGAATTCAGCCGCAGCCGCAATCTGTCAGCAATGGATTTGTAGATCACCAGTAGACCTCTCTGCCGTTATCAGGGCGTGGATTGCGTTCTGACATGTCCATATTTACGTCAAAAAGTAGACCTGATTGGTCAAAATAAAACCATGAATGCGATCACGAATCGCAGCGGCACGCCATGTTCGCGCATCAGTAACTTCTTATGCTCACCTCAGGCCAGCAAAAAACCATAAAGGCCTCTACCCCTACAGGTTGTTTCATGAGGATTTAAAAATGCTCAGTCAAATACAACGTTTTGGCGGTGCCATGTTTACCCCGGTGTTGCTGTTTCCGTTCGCCGGGATCGTGGTGGGAATCGCCATCATGCTTCGCAACCCGCTGTTTGTCGGCGAAGCCTTAACGGCCCCCGATCATCTTTTCGCGCAGATTGTTCACATCATTGAAGAGGGCGGCTGGGCGGTGTTTCGCAATATGCCGCTGATTTTTGCCGTCGGCTTACCGATTGGCCTGGCGAAGCAGGCGCAGGGCCGCGCCTGTCTGGCGGTGCTGATTAGCTTCCTGACCTGGAACTACTTCATTAACGCGATGGGGATGACCTGGGGCCACTTCTTTGGCGTCGATTTCTCCGCCGAACCGACGGCCGGAAGCGGGCTGGCGATGATTGCCGGCATCAAAACGCTCGATACCAGCATCATCGGTGCCATTGTGATCTCAGGCATCGTCACCGCCATCCACAACCGCTATTTCGACAAGCCGCTGCCGGTGTTTCTGGGGATTTTCCAGGGCAGCTCGTTTGTCGTTATCCTCGCGTTCTTCGTCATGATCCCCTGCGCCTGGCTGACGCTGCTGGGCTGGCCGAAAGTGCAGATGGGCATTGAGTCCCTGCAGGCGTTTCTGCGCTCCGCCGGTGCGCTGGGCGTGTGGGTGTATACCTTCCTGGAACGCATTCTGATCCCAACCGGATTGCACCACTTCGTCTACGGTCCGTTCATCTTCGGCCCGGCGGCGGTAGAAGGCGGCATTCAGGTCTACTGGGCGCAGCACCTGCAGGAATTCAGCCAGAGCACCCTGCCGCTGAAAACCCTCTTCCCGGAAGGCGGATTCGCGCTGCACGGCAACTCAAAAGTGTTTGGCTCGGTCGGGATTGCGCTGGCGATCTGGTATACCGCGTCGCCGGAAAACCGCGTCAAGGTGGCGGGGCTGCTGGTCCCGGCCACGCTCACCGCCGTGCTGGTGGGCATCACTGAACCGCTTGAGTTCACCTTCCTGTTTATCTCGCCGCTGCTGTTTGCCGTGCACGCCGTGCTGGCGGCGACTATGGCAACGGTGATGTACGCCTTTGGCGTGGTCGGGAACATGGGCGGCGGCCTGCTGGACCAGTTCCTGCCGCAAAACTGGATCCCAATGTTCCACAACCACGCCTCGACGGTATTCACCCAGATCGGCATTGGCGTCTGCTTCACCGGGATTTACTTCGTGGTCTTCAAAACGCTGATCGAACGTCTGAACCTGAAAACGCCGGGCCGGGAAGAGAGCGAAATCAAACTCTACAGCAAGGCCGACTATAAGGCGGCGCGCGGGCAAACCACCGCCCCGGCGGCGGCCAGCCAGCAGGTAGGGCAGGCCGCCGGGTTCCTGCAGGCGCTCGGCGGCGCGGCCAACATCGAAAGCATCAACAACTGCGCCACCCGCTTGCGCATTGCGCTGGTGGATATGGCGAAAACCCAAAGCGATGACGTCTTCAAAGCCCTCGGCGCCCACGGCGTGGTGCGACGCGGCAACGGCATTCAGGTGATTGTCGGCCTGCACGTTCCTCAGGTGCGCGACCAGCTGGAATCGCTGATGAAAACCCCTTTAACGAATGAACAAACCACCCTGACAGAGGCTATATCATGAAAAAATTCTCAGTTGTTATTGCAGGCGGCGGCAGCACCTTTACGCCTGGTATCGTCCTGATGCTGTTAGCCAACCGTGACCGTTTCCCGCTGCGCGCGCTGAAGTTCTATGACAACGACGGCGCACGTCAGGAGACCATCGCCGAAGCGTGCAAAATCATCCTCAGGGAGCAGGCGCCGGAGATTGAATTCAGCTACACCACCGATCCTAAAGCGGCGTTTACCGACGTGGATTTCGTGATGGCGCATATCCGCGTGGGCAAATACCCGATGCGTGAAAAAGATGAAAAAATCCCGCTGCGCCACGGCGTGCTGGGCCAGGAGACCTGCGGACCGGGCGGCATCTCCTACGGCATGCGCTCTATCGGCGGCGTGCTGGAGCTGGTGGATTATATGCAGCAGTACTCCCCGAACGCGTGGATGCTGAACTATTCCAACCCGGCGGCGATTGTCGCGGAAGCCACGCGCCGCCTGCGTCCGAACGCCAAAATCCTCAACATCTGCGATATGCCGATCGGCATTGAAGGGCGCATGGCGCAGATTGTCGGCCTGAAAAACCGCAAAGAGATGCGCGTGCGCTACTACGGCCTGAACCACTTCGGCTGGTGGACGTCGATTGAAGATCTCAACGGCAACGATCTGATGCCGAAACTGCGCGAATACGTGGCGAAAAACGGCTATGTTCCGCCTTCGGAAGATGCGCATACCGAAGCGAGCTGGAACGATACCTTTGCCAAAGCCAGAGACGTACAGGCGCTTGATCCGGATACCATGCCGAACACCTACCTGAAGTATTACCTGTTCCCGGACTACGTGGTCGCGCACTCCAACCCGGAACGCACCCGCGCCAATGAGGTCATGGATCACCGTGAGAAGCATGTATTCAGCGCCTGCCGGGCGATTATTGAAGCCGGTCACTCTGCCGCCGGTGAGCTGGAAATCGACGAACATGCGTCGTACATCGTCGATCTGGCGACGGCGATTGCCTTCAACACTCAGGAGAGGATGCTGCTGATTGTGCCAAACAACGGGGCCATCCATAACTTTGATGCCGACGCGATGGTGGAGATCCCGTGCCTGGTAGGCCATAACGGCCCAGAGCCGCTTACGGTGGGCGATATTCCACACTTCCAGAAAGGGCTGATGAGCCAGCAGGTGGCGGTGGAAAAACTGGTGGTGGATGCCTGGGAGCAGCGCTCGTACCAGAAACTCTGGCAGGCGATCACCCTGTCGAAAACCGTGCCGAGCGCGTCCGTCGCGAAAGCGATTCTGGATGACCTGATCGAGGCCAATAAGGACTACTGGCCAGAGCTGCACTAATCGTCCTGACCGGCATCGCCCGATGCCGGTCTCCTTGTCCTTGTCGATTTACGCTATGCTGAAGCCTGCCTGGAGCACGACAAGGAACCTTCATGAAAATTTCCCGCCTCGGCGAAGCGCCGGACTACCGCTTCTCTCTGGCCAATGAACGCACTTTTTTAGCGTGGATCCGCACCGCGCTGGGCTTTCTTGCCGCAGGGGTGGGTCTCGATCAGCTCGCGCCGGATTTCGCCACGCCGCTGATTCGCGAAGTGCTGGCGCTGCTGCTGTGCCTGTTTGCGGGCGTGCTGGCGATTTACGGCTACCTGCGCTGGCTGCGCAATGAGAAGGCGATGCGTCTGAAGCAGGATCTGCCCTATACGCGCGGGCTGCTGATTATCAGCACGATTCTGCTGACGGTGGCGGGCGTGGTGATGGTGCTGGTGTTCTATGGCGGATAGCCGCAAAGCGCGGCGCGAGGCGGACCCCGGCCTGCAGCCGGAGCGGACGTCGCTGGCCTGGCTTCGCACGCTGCTGGGGTATGGCGCGCTGATTGCCCTGGCGATTAAGCACAACTGGCACCGCACGGGGGTGCCATTCTGGATTTCTATTGTTGTGCTGGCGCTGGTGGCCATCATTTTATGGCGCTATACCCGCAGCCGTAACCTGATGGACGTGGCGCAGAACGATTTTGTACAGCCGAAAGCGGTTCGGGATAAGTTCCTGATCGCGCTCGCTGTTCTCTCCCTGTCGCTGCTGTTTGCAGTAACCCATATTCAGCAAATTTTGAGCCTGTAAGCCCGGTGGCGGCTACGCCTTACCGGGCCTACGATTAACGGCCTTTTGCTAAATACTTCGCCATCTCGTCTTCCGGCACCATCCCGCCGCCGGTCGCCCACACCAGGTGGGTAACGTTGGTATGCGAATGAACGCGCACCGGCCCGGCCATCCCCGCCAGCGCCGACGGCTCCAGGCGGATCCCTTCCTCCTGCGCCAGCCAGCCGAGCATGTCGTACATGCTCTGGTCGGAAAGGGTGTAGAACCCGTCGAGCAGGCGCTCCATCGCGCGGCCCACGAAGCCGGAGGCGCGTCCTACCGCCAGCCCGTCCGCCGCCGTGACGTTATCAATGCCCAGGTCCTGCACCGCGATCTCATCGTGCAGGCCGGTGTAGACGCCCAGCAGCATGCACGGGGAGTGCGTTGGCTCCGCGAAGAAGCAGTGGACGTTATCGCCAAAGGCCAGCTTCAGGCCAAATGCTACGCCGCCGGGGCCGCCGCCAACGCCGCACGGCAGGTAAACGTACAGAGGATGGTCCGCATCCACCACGCGGCCCTGTTCGGCAAACTGCGCCTTAAGGCGCTCACCTGCAACGGCGTAGCCCAGGAAAAGGGTGCGGGAGTTTTCATCGTCAATGAAGAAACAGTTCGGATCGCTTTCCGCCGCTTTTCGTCCCTGCTCCACCGCCACGCCGTAATCCTGCTCATATTCCACGACGATGACGCCGTGGCTGCGCAGTTTGGCTTTCTTCCACTCGCGGGCGTCGGCGGACATATGCACCGTCACCTTAAAGCCGATGCGTGCGCTCATAATGCCGATGGACATCCCGAGGTTGCCGGTTGAGCCTACCGCAATGCTGTACTGGCTGAAGAAGTCCTTAAAGCGTGGCTCCAGCAGAATGCTGTAGTCGTCTTCAACGCTCAGCAACCCGGCTTCCAGCGCCAGTTTTTCCGCATGGGTCAGCACCTCATAGATGCCGCCGCGCGCTTTAATCGAGCCGGAAATCGGCAGATGGCTGTCTTTTTTCAGCAGCAGCGTGCCGGGAATAGGCTTACCAGATTCTCTCTCCAGCCGCTTTTGCATCGCCGGGATCGCGACCAGTTCGGATTCGATAATCCCGCCCGTTGCCGCCGTTTCCGGGAAGGCTTTCGCCAGATACGGCGCGAAGCGGTTGAGGCGCGCGTGCGCGTCGTCCACGTCGGCTTTGGTCAGCCCGACATAGGGCAACCCTTCTGCAAGCGTCGTGGTGCGCGGGTTAAGCCAGGTAGTTTCTTTCAGGGCGATCAGATCCTCAACCAGAGGAAACTGTGCGGTTAAAGTAGTGATTGTTGCGTTTTCCATAATACGTCTCTTCGCGCTCAGATAATGAAGGAAAGCAGGAATGTGCCGCCAAGTGCAAGCACCGAGGCGATAAACGTCGCCGTCGTATAGTATTTGAAGGTCTCATTCAGGGTCGCGCCGCAGTATTGCTTCACCAGCCAGAAGAGGGAATCGGTCACGATCGTGCAGCCAATGGCGCCGGAACCGATGGCAATGGTGATGATTTCCGGGCTCACGTTTGGATAGAGCGGCAGCATCGGCGCGACGATCGCCGTGGCGCCCATCATCGCCACCGTCGCGGAGCCTACGGCGGCATGCAGCACCAGCGCCACCAGCCAGGCGAGCAGGATAGGGTGCATGTGCAGGTTCGAGAGAATATGCGCCAGCGAATCCGCCAGCCCGCTGGTTTTCAGGATGGCGTTAAACGCGCCGCCCGCGCCGATAATCAGCAAAATGTTGGCGATAGAGCCGAAGCCGTGCTCGGTATGCGTCAGCATCGTGCCCATGCCCATATGCTGGCGTATCCCCAGCAGGTAGTAGGCGACAAACACGGCGATAAACATCGCGGTGATCGGGTTACCGATAAACTCCAGCAGCGTATACAGCGTGCCTTCTTTTGCCATATTCAGCTCGGCAATGGTTTTCACCAGCATCAGGGCAATCGGCAGCAGCACCGTGAACAGCGTGGCGCCCAGCGACGGCAGGGTGTGCTCTTCCCGCACCTTCAGGTCTGAAAATTCCGCCGGAACCGGTTTAAACGGCAGACGGTTGCCGAGCAGTTTCAGGAACAGCGGGCCGCCGACCAGCGAGGCCATCAGGCCCACCATCAAACCGTAGACAATGACCGTTCCGACGTCCGCGCCTAATTTATTGGTCACAAACAGCGCGGCCGGATGCGGCGGCACCACGCAGTGCACCGCCATCAGCGCGGTACAGAGCGGAATGGCCAGCTTGAGCAGCGACGTGTTGGTCTTTTTGGCGATGGAAAACGCCAGCGGGATCAGCAGTACCACACCCACTTCCACGAACAGCGTGATCCCGCAGATAAGGCCCACCAGCACCATAATCACGTCCGCCGACAGCCAGCGGCAGCGCTGCAACGCGATCCCGATGCGCTCTGCCGCGCCGGAGACTTCCATCATCTTGCCGAGAATGGTGCCCAGACCAATCACCGCCGCCAGGAAGCCCAGCGTACCGCCAATTCCGCTCTCAATGGCATTCACCATATCCAGCGGGCTCATCCCCATCATCGCGCCGACGAAAAAGCTCGCCAGCAGCAGCGCGAGGAACGGGTGAAACTTCAGCTTAACGATGGTTAAAACAATCAACACAATGCTGACCAGCAGCGTTGCCACAACCCAGACCTGAGATCCCATATCTCACCTCACCCTTATGTCATCTGTGGGTATTGGACGAAAAAACGGCGTGGGCTGACAAACGATATAAATTGGCGTTCAGATGAGCCAGATTGGATCAACTGAGTGACTGCGGTCTAAAAAGTGCACTTAATTCGTATTAGGTTCACATAAATTCACCCTTGAGCGGTATGCTGAGCGCAGAAAACCCGCGTGAGAATTGTGATGACCGATGCGAATGAAGCCAGAAACCGCCTGTTAAACGGCTGGCAGCTGTCGAAAATGTACACCTTTGAAGTGGCCGCCCGGCATGAGTCTTTCGCCCTGGCGGCGGAGGAGCTGTCGCTCAGCCCAAGCGCGGTGAGCCACCGCATCAACCTGCTGGAAGAGGAGCTGGGCATTCAGCTGTTCGTCCGCTCGCACCGTAAAGTTGAGCTGACGCAGGAGGGAAAGCGTGTTTACTGGACGCTTAAGTCGTCCCTCGACACCCTGAATCAGGAGATCCTGGACATCAAAAACCAGGCGCTGTCCGGCACGCTGACGGTCTACTCCCGGCCGTCGATCGCTCAGTGCTGGCTGGTGCCCATGCTGGGGGACTTTACCCGCCGCTATCCGTCGATTTCACTCACCATCCTGACCGGCAATGATTACGTCAATATGCAGCGAACGGGCGTCGATCTGGCGCTCTATTTCGACGATACGCCGCCAAACCACCTCTCTCATCACTTCCTGATGGACGAGGAGATTTTGCCCGTCTGCTCGCCGAAGTATGCCCGCGAGCATGAGCTGCTGAAAAACCCCGATAACCTCAGCCACTGCACGCTGCTGCACGACCGTCAGGCCTGGAGCAACGATTCCGGTACGGATGAGTGGCTGAGCTGGGCGCAACATTTTGCGGTGAATATGCCGCCATCGTCGGGTATTGGTTTCGATCGTTCCGATTTAGCGATTATTGCGGCCATCAACCACGTCGGCGTCGCGATGGGCAGAAAGCGGCTGGTGCAGAAACGGCTCGAACGGGGCGAGCTTATCGCCCCGTTTGGTGAAAAGACCCTGAAATGCCATCAGCACTACTATATCTCGACGCTCTCTGGCCGACAGTGGCCGAAAATAGACGCCTTTATCGGCTGGCTGAGAGAACTGGCAGGTTGAAGAATTATTACGCTTTCGCTCTACACGAAATGTGAAAAAGCGTGCTAAATACAGGTAATGCTTTCGATTTATCCAGGGTAAACCGTGTTAAAGCCTTTTATTGCCTGTGCATTACTAATCTCTTCCGGCTGGGCGATTGCCGCTGAGCCGCCGCTGACGGCTGCCCGTTATGCGCAGCAGCTGGGCGTCGGGATGGATGTGGACTGGGCGCGCACCGAGCGCGGCATACGCGAATTCGACCCGCTGGTGGTACGCGATTTTCGTGCAAAAGGCATTACCCACGTGCGCATTCGCGTCGCCGATGAGCCGACGGAAGCGCGGCTAATTCACCTGCGCAAGCTGGTAGAAGCCTGCGAACAGTATGGCGTGATCCCGATTATCGCCTATCAGGCTGATGAGTATAAAAACGACCCGAAAGCCGATAACGAGAAAGAGACGGTCAACTGGTGGATTGCCGTGGCGCACTATTTCGGTCAGAGCTATCCGCTGCTGGGTTTTGATCTCATTTATGAGCCGGCCGACAAGCTTAACCACAACCTCGCGTCGCTAAACCGCGTGTACGAAAAAACCATTAAAGCGATCCACGACATGGACCCGCAGCGCATGATCTTTATTGCGCCGCGCCTTCGCGCCGCGCCGGAGGATTTATCCAGCCTGAAGCTGCCCGCGCACAGCCAAAACTACCTGCTGGCAGAGTGGCATATTTTCCCGTGGGGGCCGCTGAAAAATAGCGGTAAATACCCGTGGACGTCCGGCACGGCGACGGAGAAAGCGGCTATCCATAATCGCATCACTACCGCGCTGCGCTGGCAGCAAAAAACCGGGCACGTGAGCTGGGTCGGGGGCTGGGGAGTGGGAGAGTCAAACCATCTCACGCCAACCGCTTCGCAAATGGCGTTCTCCACCTTTATGGCCTGCGAGTTGCAAAAGGCGAAAATCCCGTATGCGCTGAACGCGGATTTCCAGTTTTACGACGGGGAAGAGGGGGCCTGGCGGCCCGCGCCGGAGCCGTTACTGCAGGCGATGATTGCGCCCGTCTGTGAAAAGCCCGGCGAAAAGCCGGGCCATCATGCGGTTAAACCGGCTGCTCGTGATGCGGAACACGCGACGCCAGCGGCAGCCAGCACAGTAAAATCAGCAGCCCCATCAGCGTCATCAGCAGGCCCAAACTAGCCTGCCCGGTCTGCGGCATCATCGCCGAGAGCCAGGCCAGCGCGCCGGAGCCGATATTCTGCAAACCGCCTACCAGCGCGCCAGCCGTGCCTGCGAGAAACGGGAACGGCTCCATCGCGCCGCTGGTCGCCAGCGGGAACAGCATCCCCGCGCCGAAGAAGAACAGCGCTGCCGGGATGAGCAGCGTCCAGACCGTCATCACGCCAAACAGCCCCGGTATCCACATCATCAGACCCGCCAGCAGACAGCTGATTACCGACTGCCACATCAGGGTGGAGAAGCGTTTATTTGGGCGTCCGGCAAACCACGCGCCGAAGAACGCCGCCGGGATCGGCAGAATAAACAGAATACTCACTACCATGCTGCTCAGGCCCAGACCCGCGCCCAGCAGCACGCCGGAACAGGCTTCAAACACCGCAATGCCCGCCAGGCCGCCGATCAGCATCAGCAGGTAGCAGGTAAACGACCCGTTGCCGAACAGCGTTTTATAGCTGGTGATAAGCTTCGTGCGCGGGGCGTCCTGCGGGCGCGTTTCCGGCATCCAGCGCGCCATGCTGAAGGTGACAATGACGCACAGCACCAGCAGGAAGGCGTAGCAGGCGCGCCAGGACCACATCGTGTCCAGCAGGCCGCCAATCAGCGGGGCGAGAAGCGGGCTGACCAGAATACCCATATTCAACAAGCTGTTGGCATGACGGAGCTGGGTGCCCTGATACATATCGCGCGGTAAGGTTCGCGCCATCACCCCACCGACGCCGGTTCCGACGCCCTGCAGGGCGCTGGCGGCAATCAGTACGGTCAGGCTGTGCGTGGTAATGGCAATCACCGTCGCCACCATGAAAATGCTCATGCCCACCAGGATCACCGGGCGACGCCCGATTCGGTCAGACAGCGGGCCGTAGAAGAGCTGCGAAACGCCATAGGTCAGCAGGTAGGCTGCCATCACGCTCTGCACCGCGCCCTCGCGGACGTTCAATTCCTTTGCCATGTCTGCAATCGCCGGAATGTAGATGGTTTGCGCCATCTGACCGACGGCCACCAGTAACACCAGCATCAACAATAAGTTAACGTTCCTTTGTTTTTTCATGTCGCTGAATACTTTTGCCAAAAGAGAAAAATGAAGAATAAGTGACTGCGCATTCCCATAAATGCGCGAGGAATCTACCACAGAGAGATGACAATTTAAGCATTGTCGTGGTGAATGAAAAAACCGGGAAAGGCAGGATTTGTAAACAAGAACGGCAACTAATGTTGCCAGTGATTTACGCCAGGCGCAGCAGAATGGCGCCGCCGGCAATACCCAGCGCCGCCGCGATGCGCAGGCCCGCAACCTTCTCTTTTAAAAGGACAAACGCGATCAGCGCCCCGAAAAGAATCGAGGTTTCACGCAGCGCCGCGACCACCGCCAGCGGTGCCTGCGTCATGGCCCAAAGCGCCAGACCGTAAGAGCCCATGGTGCCAATACCGCCGAGCAACCCCTTTTTCCAGTGCAGGCGCAGGTAGCCGGACGCCTCGCGCCGGCGCGCCACCATCGCCCAGCTCAGCAGGCAGAAGCCGTTCATAAAGAAGGTCCACAGCGTGTAGCCCAGCGCGGTGTCCGACAGCCGCACGCCGGTGCCGTCGACCAGCGTATACCCGGCAATGAAGCAGGCGTTCAGCAGCGCCAGCCAGATCCCTTTGCGTGACCGTATGCGGCCATGCATCGCCATCGCCAGAATCGAAAGGCAAATTACCCCGATGCCGGACCAGGCGAGCCAGGAGAGACGATCGCCGAGCGCCAGCACGCCGATCAGCGCCACCAGCAGCGGGGCGGTGCCGCGCATCAGGGGATAGGTCTGGCTCATATCGGAGACCTGATAGGTCTTCGCTACCAGCACGGTGTACACCACCTGTAAGGCGCAGGAGACGATCAAAAACGGCCAGCTTGCAGCAGATGGCTGTGGGGAAAACGGCAGTAAGACCAGAGCGATAAGCGTGGCGGATCCGCTGACGCTTATCGCGGAATAGAGCTTGTCCGTTCCGGCCTTAACGATGGCGTTCCAGCTGGCATGCAGCAGCGCGGCGAAGAGCAAAATGCAGAAAACGGTGGTGGTCATGGCGTATCGGGTGATGAATTGTCACTTAACTGTAACATTCACACCCTGATGCTGCCAGCCGGTTACACGGCACAAAAAAGGCGGTGCGTCACCCGCGGTTCGTCCGAGACCAGCGTAAAACCCGCCCGATTATAAAACCCGTAGGCACTGTCCGGCGCGTGGGTATTCAGGAAATCAAACCAGATGCTGGCATCGGCCATCACCACGGTTAAAAGCTGTTTGCCAATGCCCAGCCCGCGGCACTTCTCGCTGACGTAGAGATGGCGAATACGTCCGGCGCGCGGCTGCTGGCTGAACGGATCGCGGTTGAGGCCGCACACGCCGACCAGCCTGCCGTTGAGAAACGCGCCCAGCAGCTTTTCTCCCGGCGCGTTAAAGCGGTTCTCGCCGCGCTGCCAGTTCTCTTCCAGCCTGCGCAGCATGTTGAAATTCAGTGCGATACTTTCAGCCTTCAGGGCGATATACCCCGGTTCATCCGGTGTGACGGGCTCAATTAACAGACGCGACATAGCATTCCCTCGTTATTAAAGAGGGGCGGTTGCCCGCCCCTCTCAGGTGCGACTTGAACCTGAATTACCGAAGGAATTTCAGGACAGCATCAAGCAGTTGCAGTACTGCAACAATGAGTTTGAGGATAAGTATCACCATATCCACTACGCTCATACGCGTCTCCTTTTGGTTAAAAGGAGCACGATGCTGGCGTACCTTTCCGCCGCCTGTTGCCAGCACCTGGATTGACGTAACACAGTGTGCTCACTTCAGGGGTTAAGGCACTGACGGCACCACCCGTTTCAGCCAGGACTTCGTTGCGCCGGTAAAACTGCGGCCCCCTCGCTCACTGCGAACACCCTCAGTATAGATAAATACTGTATGCATGAACAGTATTTTTTGGACAAAATCAGGAAGGCGATCCATACTCAAAAGCGTCAAAATCCGTGCCGGAATTGCGCGTTCGTCTTCGATCGCGTATACTTTTTGCGTTGACGTAACACAGTGTGTTCTGCGGCGACCAACCGCAAAACCCTGATAAAAACCTCGCTCCGGCGGGGTTTTTTGTTTTCTGATGTGCCTCATAAAAAACTGCTGGATGAGCGAGGGTTCTGCTGTTTGGCTTCGATGTGGGCTAGCCGGATCGCTTAAGCCGCTCTGTTTAATGGAGAGGTATTAGATTCATTTTGTAAGATAACACCACTTAATGTGTAAACTAATATAACTTACTAATACCTCTCAAGTAATTTAATTACTTCGCGTATAACAATAATAAATAAAAGTGAGTCAATTTATTTTTTACGTGAATGTTTAGTTGAAATAATTTCACTTATTTGAAACTCAGCGCTTTCCAATGTATATTTCCAGAGTCGCAAATATTGTATGGATACATTATGCAAGCATCTGATTATTTAAAGATGAAGTTCCAGAGTGACAGGCAGTTGGCTATTTATGGACAGCAAGGCGTTGCAGGGACATGGAGAGCATTAAAGGGGATCGGTTCTGATATTTACTCAGGAATCGAACGCGTAAGCTGGTACTCATCATGCTTAATCCCTAGCTATCATGATGTGTGTGATGAGCTTCTCTCAGAAGAAAAGAGGATGTATCTCTCAATTCTCTCGCTTTACCGTTATCGCGATGTAATAGAACACATGCTCTATCTTTATTTTGAACGTGTTATTACCGATTCTGAAAATGGAAATGAACAAAATCGCGTTCGTAAGATGGATTCAAAAGTCACCGGGCTTGTTAAAAACATACCAACAAACAAGGCCGCGCGTTTAGCGATAGCATTGGGGCTGGCCAAATCCCTTTCCGAATCTGGCCTGCTCTCTGAAATCGTCGTCGAACGGCTTGCACGCCGCGTACCTAACGTTGTCATGGCGCTTCAATTGATTGGAACGGAACAGAAGTGCGTTTTTGCTGCCCGTCGCCTGAAAACGTTGGACCCCAGGTATTACGCGACCCTGTATGCCGCACAACTGGAGATGCTTTACTACTTTTTTGAGCCTTTCCTGTCTGAACTCATTAAGAAGGTGCAAATGGGATTCTATAAGGATTTCGATGCAATTTATGACGACTTAAAGGACAAGGAGCATGTTTAAGAGTCTGCTATCAATTCTGTTTTCGGATGTTTTATTCCCCGTTTATATTTTTGCGTGCGCCTCTTTGTTCCTGTGGTTGATGCCTGACCACTGGGTATTACTAACATTCATTTCTATTGTTGTATTTATTATTGTGCATCCGATAATTTTCGGCCGCTTTGATAAGTACGATTAAATTTTATAAAAAGGATTTTATATGTCAAACCCAGCTTATTTGTTTCTAACAGATGAACAAGGTTCTCCCATGGTTGGACCTTGCCTTGTGTCAGGGCGTGAAGGTGCAATTGAACTCAAATCGTTCACTCATAATGTTAACATTCCAGTCGACGGGAATACCGGAAAATTGACGGGGACGCGCATACACATGCCCGTCATGTTTCAGAAGGAATTTGATCGGGTAACCCCGATTTTATTTCGGGCGCTGAGTACAGGAAGAACGCTCCAGTCAGCCACCATTAAGATGTACCAGATTAATGAGGCGGGTTTAGAACAGGAATATTTTAATATCCTCCTCGAGAATGTGAAAATCACCTCAATCACACCAGACCTGTACCCAGGCGCAAACACCGGAACACACCTTGAGACGGTTCTCATCCGCTACGAGAAAATCACCTGGAAGCATTGCGACGGCAATGTCATCTATAGTGACTCCTGGAATGAGCGAGCAACTTACTGAAACGTGATCCCTGACGCATTTTTGCGCAGATGAAAATATTTCCATTGTCACACCCGAAAACCTGTGTTTGTATAAATTCCATCAATGATTCCAAACACAGGTCCCCAATGACTTCATCCATCTTCACTTCGACCCTACTAAAAACTGCGCAACCAGCCGCAGTGGTCGTCGTGCGTGTGGTGGTGGTCGTCGGCAATGCGCCGTAGGGACTGGATCAACACACGAATCCAAAACCCCGCCGGCGCAAACCGGGCGGGGTTTTTCGTTTAGGACCCTCCCCGGAACGTCGGCCCAGAAGAAAAGGACTGGAGCATGGCAAGTTCGGGCACAACATCCACCACGACGCGTTTTACTGGCGCGCAGCTGATCGTTCATCTGCTGGAACGGCAGGGCATCACCACGGTTGCGGGTATCCCGGGCGGCACGGTGCTGCCGCTGTACGATGCGTTAAGCCAAAGCACGCAGATCCGCCACGTGCTGGCGCGCCACGAGCAGGGGGCAGGCTTTATTGCTCAGGGCATGGCGCGTACGCAGGGCAAACCGGCGGTCTGTATGGCCTGCAGCGGCCCGGGCGCAACCAACCTGGTGACCGCCATCGCCGACGCGCGTCTCGACTCCATTCCGCTGATCTGCATTACCGGCCAGGTACCGTCCTCGATGATCGGCACCGATGCGTTCCAGGAAGTGGACACCTACGGCATCTCTATCCCCATCACCAAACATAACTATTTAGTTCGCGACATCAGCGAGCTGCCTCAGGTTATCAGCGATGCGTTCCGCATTGCGCAGTCTGGCCGCCCGGGCCCGGTGTGGATAGACATTCCTAAGGATGTCCAGACCGCTGAGATCGAGATCGACGTCCTGCCGGAGCCGGGCGAGCGTGCCCCCGCGCCGGAATTCAGCGCTGAGAGCGTGCGCGATGCCGCCGACATGATTAACGCCGCCAAACGCCCGGTGCTCTATCTGGGCGGCGGAGCGATTAACGCTGCGGATGAAATCCGCCAGTTTGCAGAGAAAGCCAACCTGCCGACCACCATGACTCTGATGGCGCTGGGCATGCTGCCTAAAGCGCACCCGCTCTCTCTCGGCATGCTGGGCATGCACGGCGCGCGCAGCACCAACTACATCCTGCAAGAGGCTGATTTGCTGATTGTTATGGGCGCGCGTTTTGATGACCGGGCGATCGGCAAAACCGAGCAGTTCTGCCCGAACGCCAAAATCATCCACGTGGATATTGACCGCGCCGAGCTGGGTAAAATCAAGCAGCCGCACGTGGCGATTCAGGGCGACGTGGCCGAGGTTCTGGCGCAGCTGATCCCGCAGACGGACGCAGCCGACCGCGCCGACTGGCGCCAGCTGGTGGCCGATCTGCAGCGCGAGTTCCCGGGCGCCATCCCAACCGAAGGCGACCCGCTGAGCCACTACGGACTGATCAACGCCGTGGCAGCCTGCGTGGACGACAGCGCAATCATCACCACCGACGTGGGCCAGCATCAGATGTGGACCGCCCAGGCCTACCCGCTGAACCGTCCGCGCCAGTGGCTGACCTCCGGCGGTCTGGGAACCATGGGCTTCGGCCTGCCCGCAGCCGTGGGTGCGGCGCTCGCCAACCCGGACCGCAAGGTCATCTGCTTCTCCGGCGACGGTAGCCTGATGATGAACATTCAGGAAATGGCGACCGCGGCCGAAAATCAGTTAGACGTGAAAATCATCCTGATGAACAACGAGGCGCTGGGGCTGGTGCATCAGCAGCAGAGCCTGTTCTACAAGCAGGGCGTGTTTGCCGCGACCTACCCGGGGATGATTAACTTCATGCAGATTGCCGCCGGCTTTGGCCTGCACACCTGCGATCTGAACGCCGAAGAGGATGCCCACGCGGCGCTGCAGGACGCGATTTCTCGCCCCGGCCCGGCGCTGATCCACGTGCGTATCGACCCTGAACAAAAAGTGTATCCGATGGTGCCGCCGGGAGCGGCAAATACTGAGATGGTGGGAGAATAAGCCATGCAGAAACAACATGATAACGTCATTCTGGAACTCACCGTCCGCAACCACCCTGGCGTCATGACCCACGTCTGCGGGCTCTTTGCCCGCCGGGCGTTTAACGTGGAAGGCATTCTCTGTCTGCCGATTCAGGGCAGCGAGCACAGCCGCATCTGGCTGCTGGTCAACGATGACCAGCGTCTGGAGCAGATGATGGCGCAGATCGACAAGCTGGAAGACGTCACCAGAGTGGCGCGCAACCAGTCCGATCCCACCATGTTTAACAAAATTGCGGTGTTTTTCGAATAAATCGCTTAAGGTAAGCGCCCTGGTCGGCCTGCAGGCGTCGCGCTTGCAGGCCGGATAAGCGCAGCGCCATCCGGCGCTTTCAGACCGCAGGAAGACACATGACCACCATCGCTCTCATCGACGACCACCTTATCGTCCGCTCCGGCTTTGCCCAGCTTTTAAACCTCGAACCGGATTTTCAGGTTGTGGCCGAGTTTGGCTCCGGTCGCGAGGCGCTGGCGGGCCTGCCGGGGCGCGGGGTGCAGGTCTGTATCTGCGACATCTCGATGCCGGATCTCTCCGGGCTGGAGCTGCTAAGCCAGCTGCCGAAAGGGATGGCGACGATCATGCTGTCGGTCCACGACAGCCCGGCGCTGGTCGAGCAGGCCCTCAACGCGGGCGCGCGCGGCTTTCTCTCCAAGCGCTGTAGCCCCGACGAACTGATCGCCGCCGTGCGCACTGTCTCCACCGGCGGCTGCTATTTAACGCCGGATATCGCCATCAAGCTGGCGGCCGGACGTCAGGATCCGCTCACCCGGCGCGAGCGCCAGGTGGCTGAGAAGCTCGCGCAGGGGATGTCGGTGAAAGAGATTGCCGCCGAGCTGGAACTGTCCCCGAAAACCGTGCACGTCCACCGCGCCAACCTGATGGAAAAACTCAACGTCAGCAACGACGTCGAGCTGGCGCGCCGCATGTTTGACAGCTGGCAATGAGTTCCGCTTTTTCACGGCTGATCGCCGTCGTCGCCAGCTTTTTTATCTTCTCCGCCGCCTGGTTTTGCCTGTGGAGCATCAGCCTGCACCTGGTGGAACGCCCGGAGCTGGCGGTGCTGCTGTTTCCCTTCGGCCTGCGTCTGGGGTTAATGCTCCAGTGTCCGCGCGCCTACTGGCCCGTTTTGCTCGGTGCTGAATGGCTGATGCTGGTCTGGCTGGCGCAGGAGGTTGCCCTCGCGCACCTGCCCTTATTGATGACCGGAAGCGTGCTCACGCTTCTCCCGGTTGCCCTCATTTCCCGCTACCGCCACCAGCGCGACTGGCGCACGCTGCTGCGTCAGGGGGCGGCGCTGATTGCCGCCGCGCTGCTGCAGTCGCTTCCGTGGGTAGGCGAGAAGGAGATGCTCAACGCCCTGCTGCTGACCCTCACCGGCGGCCTGACGCTCGCGCCAACCTGTCTGGTGATCTGGCACTACCTCACAAGCACCGTCTGGCAGCCGCTCGGCCCGGCGCTGGTTTCCCAGCCGGTGAACTGGCGCGCCCGGCACCTCATCTGGTATCTGCTGCTGTTTGTGGTGAGCCTGTGGCTCCAGCTTGGCCTGCCCGCCGAGCTTTCTCGCTTCACGCCGTTTTGTCTGGCGCTGCCGATTATCGCCCTGGCCTGGCACTACGGCTGGCAGGGGGCGCTGATCGCCACGCTGATGAACGCCATCGCGCTGATCGCCAGCCAGACCTGGCACGATCACCCTGTGGATTTACTGCTCTCCCTGCTGGCCCAAAGCCTGACCGGGCTGCTGCTCGGCGCGGGCATTCAGCGCCTGCGCGAGCTGAACCAGTCCCTGCAAACCGAGCTGGCGCGCAACCGCCGTCTGGCGGAGCGTCTGCTGGAAACCGAAGAGAGCGTGCGGCAGGAGGTCGCCCGCGAGCTGCACGACGATATCGGCCAGACCATCACCGCTATCCGCACCCAGGCGGGCATTGTCCAGCGCCTGGCGGCGGAAAACGCGGGCGTGAAGCAGGGCGGAGCGCATATCGAACAGCTTTCGCTGGGCGTCTATGACTCCGTTCGTCGCCTGTTAGGACGGCTGCGCCCGCGCCAGCTTGACGACCTTACGCTGGAGCAGGCGGTGCGTTCCCTGATGCGCGAGATGGAGCTGGAAAGCCGCGGAATAGTCAGCCATCTCGACTGGCGCATTAACGAATCTACGCTCAGCGAAGGCCAGCGCGTGACGCTGTTCCGCGTCTGTCAGGAAGGGCTGAACAATATCGTCAAACACGCCAGCGCCAGCGCGGTTACCATCCAGGGCTGGCAGCAGGACGACAGCCTGAAGCTGATAATTGAAGACGACGGCTGCGGCCTGCCGCCGGGTTCCGGCCAGCAGGGCTTTGGCCTGGCGGGCATGCGCGAGCGCGTGAAGGCGCTGGGCGGCACGCTGAACCTCTCCTGCACCCACGGGACGCGCGTCAGCGTCAGCCTGCCGCTACGGAGTTACCATGTTTAAAACCCCTGCCAGCGCCGCGCCGATTGGCGATAAAGCGGAAATCGACGCCCGCTACCGCTACTGGCGTCGCCATATCCTGATGACCATCTGGCTCGGCTACGCGCTGTTCTACTTCACCCGCAAAAGCTTCAACGCCGCCGCGCCGGAAATCCTCGCCAGCGGCGTGATGACGCGCACCGATATCGGCCTGCTGGCGACGCTGTTTTACATCACCTACGGCCTGTCGAAGTTCTTCTCCGGCATCGTCAGCGACCGCTCCAACGCGCGCTATTTCATGGGCGTTGGGCTGATCGCCACCGGGGTGGTGAATATCCTGTTTGGCTTCTCGACGTCGCTTTGGGCCTTTGCCCTGCTGTGGGCGCTGAACGCCTTTTTCCAGGGCTGGGGCGCGCCGGTCTGCGCCCGCCTGCTCACCGCCTGGTATTCGCGCAACGAGCGCGGCGGCTGGTGGGCAATCTGGAACACCGCGCATAACGTCGGCGGGGCGCTGATCCCGATGGTGGTGGGGGCGGCGGCGCTGCACTACGGCTGGCGCGCGGGGATGATGATTGCCGGTGGCCTGGCGATAATTGCCGGGCTGTTTCTCTGCTGGCGCCTGCGCGACCGGCCGCAAACCGTCGGCCTGCCTGCGGTGGGCGACTGGCGGCACGACGAGATGGAGATTGCCCAGCAGCAGGAGGGCGCGGGGCTGACCCGCAGGGAGATCCTCACCAAATACGTGCTGAAAAACCCGTACATCTGGCTGCTGTCGCTCTGCTACGTGCTGGTCTATGTGGTGCGCGCGGCCATCAACGACTGGGGCAACCTGTACATGTCCGAGACGCTCGGCGTGGATCTGGTGACCGCCAACTCGGCGGTGACGATGTTCGAACTGGGCGGGTTTATCGGCGCGCTGGTGGCGGGCTGGGGCTCGGACAAGCTGTTCAACGGCAACCGTGGACCGATGAACCTGATTTTCGCCGCCGGGATTTTGCTCTCCGTCGGCTCGCTGTGGCTGATGCCGTTCGCCAGCTACGTGATGCAGGCGGCGTGCTTCTTCACCACCGGCTTCTTCGTGTTTGGCCCGCAGATGCTGATCGGCATGGCGGCGGCAGAGTGTTCCCACAAAGAGGCGGCAGGCGCGGCGACGGGTTTTGTCGGGCTGTTTGCCTACCTCGGCGCATCGCTCTCCGGCTGGCCGCTGGCGCGGGTGATCGACGTCTGGCACTGGAGCGGATTCTTTGCGGTGATCGCCATCGCGGCGGGGATTTCCGCGCTGCTGCTGCTGCCCTTCCTGCATGCGCAGGCGCCGCGCGAGGTGAGCGAAGCGTGATGCGTCTCACCTTTTCGCCCCGAGTGGCGCAAAACCAGGAAATTTTCCCGGTTTTACCTGGACGCTGTCTCAGGCATCTCTCCCGGCTGATTTTTACAATGCCTGCCATTCGCAGGTAAAAATCAGCTCAGGAGCAAACCATGCTGGCCTTCCTCAACCAGGTGCGCAAGCCGACCCTGGATCTGCCGCTCGACGTGCGGCGCAAGATGTGGTTCAAACCGTTCATGCAGTCCTATCTGGTGGTCTTCATCGGCTACCTGACCATGTACCTGATCCGCAAAAACTTTAACATCGCGCAGAACGACATGATCTCAACCTACGGGCTGAGCATGACGCAGCTGGGGATGATTGGCCTGGGCTTCTCCATCACCTACGGCGTGGGTAAAACCGTCGTTTCCTACTACGCGGACGGCAAAAACACCAAGCAGTTCCTGCCGTTTATGCTGATCCTCTCCGCCATCTGTATGCTCGGCTTCAGCGCCAGCATGGGCGCGGGCTCCGTCAGCCTGTTCATGATGATCGCCTTCTACGCCCTGAGCGGCTTCTTCCAGAGTACCGGCGGGTCGTGCAGCTATTCCACCATCACCAAATGGACCCCGCGCCGCAAGCGTGGTTCGTACCTCGGCATGTGGAACATCTCCCACAACCTAGGCGGGGCGGGTGCGGCAGGCGTGGCGCTGTTTGGCGCAAACTACCTGTTCGACGGCCACGTGATCGGCATGTTTATCTTCCCGTCGATTATCGCCCTGATTGTCGGCTTTATCGGCCTGCGCTACGGCAGCGACTCCCCGGAATCTTACGGCCTCGGCAAAGCCGAAGAGCTGTTCGGCGAGGAGATCAGCGAAGAGGACAAAGAGACCGAAGAAAACGAGATGTCCAAATGGCAGATCTTTGTTGAGTACGTGCTGAAAAACAAAGTGATCTGGCTGCTGTGCTTCTCAAACATCTTCCTCTACGTGGTGCGTATTGGCATCGACCAGTGGTCGACCGTATATGCCTTCCAGGAGCTGAAGCTCTCTAAAGAAGTGGCGATTCAGGGCTTCACTCTGTTCGAAGTGGGCGCCCTGGTCGGCACCCTGCTGTGGGGCTGGCTCTCGGATCTCGCCAACGGCCGTCGTGCGCTGGTGGCCTGCGTCGCGCTGGCGTTGATTATCGCCACGCTCGGCGTCTACCAGCATGCCAGCAACCAGTACGTTTACCTGGCGTCCCTGTTCGCGCTCGGCTTCCTGGTGTTTGGCCCGCAGCTGCTGATCGGCGTGGCGGCAGTCGGCTTCGTCCCGAAAAAAGCGATCGGCGCCGCCGATGGGATTAAGGGCACCTTCGCCTACCTGATCGGCGACAGCTTCGCCAAGCTGGGTCTGGGGATGATCGCCGACGGCACGCCAATTTTCGGCCTCACCGGCTGGGCGGGCACCTTCGCGGCGCTGGATGCGGCAGCCATCGGCTGTATCGTCCTGATGGCGATGGTAGCGGTGCTGGAAGAACGTAAGATCCGCCGTGAAAATCGTGCGCAGAAATTAAAAACAGCCTGAGTGTGCAGGTAACTTCTTTGCCCGGTGTGTGATGCCGGGCTTTTTTATGGCTGTCGCTGTCGACGCCGTGCGTTTCCCGCTATGATGAGCGGCTATTCATAGGAGAACGCATGGTCTGGATAATGCTGGCAACGCTTGCCGTGGTGTTTGTGGTGGGATTTCGCGTCCTGACCTCAGATTCCCGCCGCGCCATCAAACGTTTGAGCGAGCGTCTGGGGATCACCCCGATGCCGGTCGAGTCGATGATCGACCAGTTCGGTAAAACGCCCGGCAATGAGTTTATCCGCTACCTTGAGCGGCCGGACGAGGCGCATCTGCAAAACGCGGCGCAGGTGCTGCTGATCTGGCAGGTTTGCATTGTCGACGGCAGCGAGGAGAACCTGCACGCCTGGCACCGCATGCTGCGTAAAGCCCGCCTTGCCGCGCCGATTACCGATGCGCAAATTCGTCTGGCGCTTGGCTTCATGCGCGAGATGGAGCCCGATCCGCAGGAGCTAAACGCTTTCCAGCTTCGCTATAACCAGCTCTTCCTGCCGGAAGAGGGCGTGTTTTACCTGCACTGATCCCCTGTAAAAACGACAAAAGTTGTCAAATCGTTAAATCCGTCACACTTTTGATGATAAACTGCGCGACTTTTCCGCACGTTTTTATCTTCAGGTGACGCCATGACAGAACATATCCAGCCCACGACCAGACCGCAGACCAAAGAGGTTTCTCGCCCCAACTGGTCGGCCGTTTTCGCCGTGGCGTTCTGCGTCGCCTGCCTGATTACCGTTGAGTTTCTGCCGGTGAGCCTGCTGACGCCGATGGCGCAGGATTTGGGCATTTCTGAGGGCGTGGCGGGGCAGTCCGTCACCGTTACCGCCTTCGTGGCGATGTTCGCCAGCCTGTTTATCACCCAGGTGATTGGCACCATCGACCGCCGCAAGGTGGTCATTCTGTTCAGCGTGCTGCTGACGCTCTCCTGCCTGCTGGTCTCCTTCGCGGAAAGCTTCACCCTGCTGCTGCTGGGGCGCGCCTGCCTGGGGCTGGGATTAGGCGGTTTCTGGGCGATGTCGGCCTCGCTCACGATGCGACTGGTGCCCGCGCGGACGGTGCCAAAAGCGCTTTCCGTTATCTTCGGTGCGGTCTCTATCGCGCTGGTGATTGCCGCGCCGCTCGGCAGCTTCCTCGGCGGGATTATCGGCTGGCGTAACGTCTTCAACGCCGCGGCGGTGATGGGCCTGCTCTGCATCATTTGGGTGTGGAAAGCGCTACCGTCGCTACCGGGCGAAGCGGCGCACCACAAACAGAACATGTTCGCGCTGCTGAAGCGCCCCGGCGTGCTGGCGGGGATGACCGCTATCTTTATGTCCTTTGCCGGGCAGTTTGCCTTCTTTACCTATATCCGCCCGGTGTTTATGACCATGGCGGGCTTTGACGTGGACGGCCTGACGCTGGTGCTGCTGAGCTTTGGTATCGCCAGCTTTGTCGGCACCTCGCTGTCTTCCCAGTTCCTGAAACGCTCCCTGAAGGTGGCGCTGGCGGGTGCGCCGCTGGTGCTGGCAGCGAGCGCGGCGGTGCTGGTGCTGTGGGGCAGCGATAAGTGGGTGGCGTCTGCCATCGCGATTATCTGGGGGTTGGCCTTTGCGCTGGTACCGGTGGGCTGGTCGACGTGGATCACCCGCTCGCTTGCCGATCAGGCGGAAAAAGCCGGGTCGATTCAGGTGGCGGTGATCCAGCTGGCAAATACCTGCGGCGCGGCCATTGGCGGCGTGGCGCTCGACCATTTGGGGCTGACGTCACCTCTGGTGATCTCCGGCACGCTGATGCTGCTGACCGCGCTGCTGGTGGCGGGGAAGGTTAAGGCGAAGTAAGTCAATTTCCCCCCTCACCCCGGCCCTCTCCCCAAAGGGGCGAGGGTGAAAAGACAGCACCGAGCCGTCCCCTCTCCCCTGTGGGGAGAGGGTTAGGGTGAGGGGACATCAGGCTACGCCGATGTCTGAACCCGTCTTCTCGAATCCATTGAAATCAACACTACCGACGACACAATCAATAGCGTCCCCAGCCAGTCCGGCAGGGTGAACGCCACTCCCAGCAAAATCACCGACAGCAGCGCGCTGCTCAGCGGCTCGGCGCAGCTCAGAATGCTCGCCTTCGGCCCGCCAATCATCTGCGCGCCTTTCAGATACAGGCTGAACGTCAGCGCGGTGCCAATCACCACCAGGTAGAAAAACGCCAGCAGCAGGCTGCCGTCAATCACAAAGGTGGTCCCGCGTCCGGCGTAGAACGGCGTCAGCATTAGCCCGGCGATCAACATGCTCCAGCCGACAATCGGCAGCGTGCCGTAGCGGGCGATCAGCGTTGACGGATACGTCGTGTAAAACGCGGCGGCAAACGCCGATGCGATGCCGAAGAACAGCGCGGCAGGCGAGATAGAGAGCGAGGTTGGGTCGCCGTGGGTGACCAGCAGAAACGTACCGACAAGCGACGTCATGATGGCCGACAGCACAAAGACGCCGGGGCGCTTTTTCCGCGCCAGGGCGAACCAGGCCACGATAATGGTCGGCGAGAGAAACTGCAGCACGGTAGCGGTGGCTGCGTTGGATTTCTCAATCGTCAGCAGGAAGGTGAGCTGCACGGTGAGCGCGCCGACGAGTGAGAAAATCAGCAGGCTGAGGGCGTCTTTGCGATGTTTGATGACCGAGAAAATCTTGTCGCCGTGCACGAAGGAGAGCGTCAGCAGGATCACGCCGGTAAACAGCAGGCGAACCATGGTCAGGTAAGGCGAAGAAATGTGGCTTTTCTCCATGATGTACTGCGCGCAAACGCCGGAACTGCCCCATAAAACGGCGGCGATCAGGACGTTTAGCATCCCTTTACGTGTGGAACCCATTTTCTCCCCTGCGATGTTGTCGTTAATTCGGTCAACAGCATAGCATGGTTGCGTGCGGCCTGATGCCCTCACCCCGGACCGTACACCCACGGGGAGAGGGAGCAAACACTAAAAACGGCAACTTGCGTTGCCGTTTTGCTTCTACCTTGCCTAGAACCACGCCTCCCACATCGCGCCGACGTTGAAGTCGTCGAGCGTTTCGTCTTTGGTGTTGTTCACGCGCGCGGTGCGTTCGTTATCCACTTTGCCGCCGGTCACGTAGAAGCGCAGCATCGGGCGGAACTCCGGCCCCATGGCGATAGACATGTTCTGCGACAGGGTCAGCTTCCAGCCCTTGTTGTCGCCACCGTTGTCGTAATCCACGTGCTGCCAGCCCGCTTCCAGCCAGGTGGAGTGAACGTCGTTCCACCAGTGCATCGGTCGCACGATGGCGTTGTAGTTTTTGCGGTTGTCGGTCTTATCGCGGCTGTTGTCGTAGTCGTGGAAGGCGAGGATGTACTCCACCTGCGTGGCCTGGGTGAATTTGTACAGCCCTTCGAAGCTGGCGTAGACCGTGGTCAGATCCTCGGTTTTGTTGAACACGCTGTTGTCCGCGTTATCGGAGTAGCGGGCGATCACCTTGTTCACGCCGCTGTCGTTGGTGTGGCTCAACACCACGCCGCCTTGCCACGCGTTCAGACGCTCGTCGCTCTCCACCGCCTTGGAGTCAAAGCCGTAGTTGGCGTACAGCTCCATGTCGATCGGGCCAAGCTTCATGCCGTGGATTTTTGAGGTCGCGGCGTAGTTGCCTTTGTCGCCCGTGCCGGAACCGCCGGTACAGGTGATGCGCGACGGGTTGGCTTCATCTTCCATCACTTCCGGGCTACAGGATTCCACCGCCGCCACGGCGGCCACGTCGAACTGCACGCCGCCGATGTCGAAGTTCTTCACCCCGGCGCCCTGGCCGTCGTGGTTCATCCAGAAGTAATCGTTGATGCCCTGCTGCGGACGCTGGTGGAAGTCACGACCTGCCCAGAAATAGGCGTTCGGGTTGGAGGCCATAATGTTGGTCACCCCCGCGTAGGCTTTTTTCAGGTTAACTTCGTCGCCCCAGTGATCGATCATCACGTTAACGTCCCAGATGGCGCCGTTTTCACCCTTAAAGGCCTTGGAGAGCTGGAATTCCCCGCCGTTGCCTTCGTTGCCCAGACGACCAATGGCGGACGCGCCGTTGTACGAGCCGTCCACCGCCACGTATTTCTGATCGGCGGCCTGGAAGTGCGCGCCGTAGCGGGCGTAGCCGGTAAATTTAATTCCGAACGGGATCGCCATATCCGGAGATTGCGCCGCGCTTTGCGGCTCGGTCACCACGTCCGCTTTTTTCGCGACCGCCGCATCCATTTTAGCCTGACGTTCGGCCAGGGCTTTATCCACCGCTTTCGCCACAATGGCGTCGATTTGCTCCTGGGTGAATTCCTGCGCGAGCACGGAAATTGGGCAAAGCGCGGCGATAACCGCCATGGTTAATGGAAGTTTTTTAATCGTATTCATGGTTATCTCAATATAGTTTAATTTTATTCAGACAATAACCATCCCGCTCCGATCTGACAGAGTATGTCGCTATCATCAGAACAAGTGGATCTCTATTTAGGGTACAGAGGTATTACAATAATTATTTCGCCATAGACTATCTCTGATATAAATGAATAATTTCTTCGGACAGTTCACGCGCTAATAATGAATTCATTAAGTGATCCTGCGCGTGCACCATAATTAACGTCATCGGCTGGCGGCCTTCACCCGCATCCTGCTCGATCAGTTTGGTCTGCATCTTGTGCGCCTGGCGCGCGTAGCCGTCGGCTTCGCGCAGCAGGCTTTTGGCTTCGTCAATGTTGCCCTGACGCGCCGCGTGCAGCGCTTCAAAGCACAGGCTGCGGGACTGTCCGGCATTGACGATAATTTCCATTACGGCTTCTTCTAATGCGATCATCATCATTACTCTTTTTCAAAACTATTATTTAACGCGGTAGCGGCAAACCACTCTCCGCTTTTCTTAATGGTGCGTTTCTGCGTCTCTAAATCGAGCTGGATAAATCCGTAGCGATTTTTATACGCGTTGCACCACGACCAGTTATCAATAAACGTCCACATATGGTAGCCGAGACAATTGCACCCTTCGCTAATACCCTTATGCAGCCAGGCTAAATGTTCGGAAATAAACTCGATGCGGTATTGATCGTTAATCTGGCCATTTTCAATAAAACGCTGCTCGTTTTCGACGCCCATGCCGTTTTCAGAAATAAAGCAGCGTGGGTTGCCGTAATTGTCGCGCAGGTTAACCAGAATATCGTAAATACCCGGCTCGTAGATTTCCCAGCCGCGGTACGGGTTCATCTTGCGGCCCGGCATCTCGTAATTATCGAAGAACCACTCCGGCATAAACGGCGCCTGCGGGTTCACCGCGCTGTCGCGACACTTCACGCGACGCGGCTGATAGTAATTCACGCCGAGCAGGTCGATTTTCCCTTCCGCAATCAGGAAGCCGTCTTCCGGTTTACAGGCGGGTAATTGATCGCAGGATTTCAGCAGCGCTACGAGATCTGCCGGGTATTCGCCGCGCAGGACCGGGTCAAGGAAGCTGCGGTTAAACATCAGATCCGCGATGTGCGCCGCCTTCACGTCTGCCGGGTTCTGCGAACGCGGGTACGACGGCGTCAGGTTCAGCACGATGCCAATCTCCCCCGCGTAATGCCCGGCGCGGTAGGCCTGAACCGCCTTCGCATGGGCCAGCACGGTGTGATACGCCACGGTGGCTGCCCGACGAAAATCCACCACGTTCGGGTAGTGGAAATCGTAGAGATAACCGCCTTCCACCGGCACGATCGGCTCGTTGAAGGTAAACCAGTGCAGCACGCGATCGCCGAACAGCTCAAAGCAAATCTGCGCATAGCGGGCGTAGGCGTCCACCACGTCGCGGTTTTCCCAGCCGCCGATCTCCTGCATCGCCATCGGCATGTCGAAATGGAACAGGGTCATAAACGGCGTGATGCCCTGTTCATTCAGCTCATCAATGACCTGATTGTAAAAATCGACCGCTTCCGGGTTCACTTCACCGATACCGTCAGGGATCAGGCGCGCCCAGCTAATCGAGGTGCGAAAGCTGTTGTGGTTCAGCTGCTTTAACAGCTGAATATCCGTTTTCCAGTGCTGATAAAACGTGGAGGTCTGCTGCGGCCCCACGCCGCTGTGAAAACGGTTCGGCTCGCGGGCAAACCAGTAATCCCAGGTGGTTTCCCCCTCTCTTGCCCCTTCCGTCTGGAGAGCGGAGCTTGCGCTGCCCCACCAGAAATTATCGGGAAATGCGTATTTCATGACTCTTCCTCTTTGACTTAATTGCTGGCGGTCTCGGCGGCGCCGACGGTTGCCTGGGCCTTCTGCTCTTCGTTTTTGATGAGCGTACGCTCATAGGCGCGCAGGAACGGCAGGTACATCAGCGCGGACATCACCATACAGACCAGGCACATCACCACCGGGCTCAGCGCCCAGTTTGCCGCCCACGAGGCGCCAATCGGTGCAGGGGTGGTCCACGGGGTTAACGAGACGACCTGCGCCAGCCAGCCGAGTTTGGTTGCCGCGTACGCCAGGCAGGCGTTGACCAGCGGAACGAACACGAACGGGATAAACAGCATCGGGTTCATGATGATCGGCGCGCCGAACAGAATCGGTTCGTTGATGTTGAAGAAGCTTGGCACCACGCCCATTTTGCCGATGGTGCGCAGGTGGGTAACGCGGCTGCGCAGCAGCAGGAACGCCAGCGGCAGCGTGGAGCCTACGCCGCCAATCAGCAGGTAGTGATCCCAGAAGCCCTGGAGGTAAACGTGCGGCAGCGCCGCGCCGGCCGCCAGCGCCGCCTGGTTTGCCGAGAGGTTCGCCATCCAGAACGGGTTCATGATGCCGGTGACGATCAGCGAGCCGTGAATACCGGCGAACCAGAAGATCTGACACAGCAGCACGGAGAGCAGAATGGCGGGCAGGGAGTCAGACGCGGACACCAGCGGCTCAAGCAGGTGCATGATCGCCTGCGGGATAATCATCCCGGTCTGCGCTTCGATGAACAGGTTCAGCGGGTGCAGCGTGCCGATCACCACCATCACCGGGATCAGGATCTCAAACGAGCGCGCCACGCCGGTTGGCACTTCCTTCGGCAGGCGAATGGTCACGTTGTTCTGCTTCAGCCACGCGTAAACGCGTGTGGCGTAAATGGCGGTGATCAGCGCGGTGAAGATGCCCTGGCCGGAGAGATACTGGGTCGAAATTTTGCCGTCGGCATACGGCGCGGCGACCAGCAGGAAGGCCATAAAGGCCAGCAGGCCGGACATCACCGGGTCGAGGTTGAACTGACGCCCCAGGCTCGCCCCAATTCCCACCGAGATGAAGAAGGTCATCACGCCCATGCTGAGGTTAAACGGCAGCATCAGCTGTTCGCGATAGGTCTGGGAGAAATCCAGCCAGCCGCGGGCAAAGCTGTTGGTGGTATCCGCCGAGAAAGGCGGGAAGATGAACACCAGCATAAACGAGCCGATGATCATAAACGGCAGCGCGGCGGTAAAGCCGTCGCGGATGGCAATCACATACTTTTGCTGGCCCAGCTTGGCGGCCAGCGGGGTAATTGACTGCTCAATCACCGCGACCATGGATTGATATAACGAACTCATGTGAACACCTTTTAGTGTGCCGCTTCGATGAGCGACAGAGCATAGTCCAGTACTTTATCGCCACGCTGCATGCCGTAGTCCATCATATCGATGGGCTGCACCGGAATGCCTTTCGTAGCCGCCTTGTCTGAGAGTGTCTTTAACATGTATTTCACTTGCGGTCCGAGAAGGACAACCTGGTATTGCGGAAACTGCGTATCAAATTCGGAAACACCGTACGCATCAATCTTCACCGGCAAACCACGTTCTTTCGCGACATCGACCATTTTGCTGACCAACAGGCTGGTGGACATCCCGGCAGAGCAGCACAGCATAATCTTGAACATCGACAACCATCCTCTAAATGTAAAAAGTTATTGCGAGGATGATTGGACATTATACGGAAACCGGTTTCCATTCATAAAAGACAGAAGTGTGACAACCATCAAGATCCCTTACTTATGAGGCTAATTAACCGGATGTGGGTCACATAATTTGGCCGTTTTGACATCATTTTGAGTGGAAACGGAAAATCGGTTTCCATGGAAAACGGAAACGGATATACTCCGTTCTGGCTATAATGTGAGCCGAAGCGGTGATGGAATTTGCAGGCGCGAGGTAAGCCTGCCAGGGGAAAGAGATGTCGACAATCAATGATGTATCACGTCTTGCCGGGGTGTCTAAAGCCACGGTATCGCGAGTGTTGAGTGGGTCGCGTGGCGTAAAGGAAGCCAGCCGTCAGGCCGTTCTGAAGGCCGTGGATGAGCTGAACTATCGTCCCAACGTGATTGCCCAGTCGCTGCTGAGCCAGTCGACGGGCTGCATTGGAGTCATTTGCGCGCAGGAAAATATTAACCAGACCACCGGATATCTCTACGCGCTGGAAAAACAGCTCAGCCAGCATCAAAAACACCTCCTGCTGCGCTTCGCGCACAGCAAGGCGGAAGTGATGCACGCCCTTGAAGAACTCTCCTGCGGACTCTGCGATGATATCCTGGTGATTGGCGCCCGTTTCCCGCTGGACGTGGAGATGGACAACGTCATTCTGGTGGACTGCATGGAGTCTGATAATTCCAACAGCATTCAGTTCGATCACGCCTTTGCCGCCGAAACCGCCTGTAACTACCTCACCAGCCAGGGGCGTCGCCAGATTGCGCTGATCCACCCCCACGGCAGCGGTTTTGCCGACCAGGTGCTGCTCGGCTACAAGCACGCGCTGGAGAAAAATTTCCTGCCCTTTAATCGCAGCCTGGTCTTTATGGACGCGACTTCTTCATCTGTTGCGCTGCAGGAGCTGCTTAACAACGCCAGCACCCTGAATTTCAACGCGCTGCTGGTGGCGGACGAGCAGGAAGCCCAGCGGGTGATCCCGCAGCTGCAGGCGTTTAATAAATCGGTGCCGGACGACATCATGGTCTTCAGCCTGGCCGGATCGCTGCACCTGCCGGGCATTCCGGTGATCCCGGCGATTGAATATTCCATGGACGCGATGGCGGCGCGCATTGTGAGCTGGCTGACGGAGAAAACGCAGATGCTCGGGTCCTATGTTCTGCGCGGGGATCTCATCATTCCGGATATGCGGAAGCGTTAAACATGTTGTGTAGGCCGGGTAAGGCGCAGCCGCCACCCGGCGAGAAGCACGTTTCCAGCTCTCAATAATCTTCCATACAATCCACCTGACCAATCGCCCCCCAGTAGGCATCCAGGTTGTCGCGCTTCACGGCGGTAATGGCATTTTTGATCAGCAGCTGATTGGCCTCGGACGACAAAATCATCTCCTGCCAGGCTTTATCGCTCTGCTTTTTCTGTGGCGTACAGGTTTTCTTAATATCTTTAAGGACCTGCTGCTTTATTTGCGCCTCTTTCGCGGGGTCATCCTTTTCCTGAGCATGGACAAACGCGGCGAAGAGCAGACAAACCAGCAGGCAGACCAGGTGCGCAGCTTTCATCAACAACCCCCTTTAGAAGTCACATGCTTCCCATGAAATATATCGTTACATTCAGTGTAGCGACGCCAGCCGAAAGTATGAATTTTCTCTTCACCGCCTGTCATGAACTTCCCGGCAAGCGCTACTGAAGACCGCCCCCCAGCGACTGCCACAGCGTGATGCGGTTTTCCAGGTCGGTTTGCTGCAGCGCGATCAGCGATTCCTGCGCCGACCACAGCGACCGCTGCGCGGTCAGTACCGTCAGATAATCCCCCGCGCCCGCCTTATAGCTGCGCGTTGCCACGTCCAGTGTTTTTTGCTCCGCCGCGACGTATTCGCGCTGGGCGTCGAGCTGTTCGCTCAGGGTTTCTCGTCGCGCCAGCGCGTCGGCCACGTCCTTAAACGCGCTCTGGATGGTTTTCTCATAGGTAGCGATCAGCCCCTTCTTCTCCGCTTCCGCGTAGCGCAGCTGCGCCAGGTTGTTTCCGCCGCTAAACAGCGGCAGGGTGATGGACGGCGCAAACGACCAAACCTTCATCCCGTGGCTGAACAGGGAGGAGAGCGAGTCGCTGCCGACGCCCGCGCTGGCGGTGAGTGAAATGGTCGGGAAGAAGTTGGCGCGCGCCGCGCCGATGTTGGCGTTGGCGCTCAGCAGGTTATGCTCGGCCTCCTGAATGTCCGGGCGGCGCAGCAGCGCGCTGGAGCTGACGCCCGCCGGGATCAGCGTGATGGCGTTATCGCTCAGGCTCTCCAGCGTGCCGGGCAGCAGGTTCTCCGGCACCGTATTGCCCGCCAGCAGATTAAGGGCGTTTTTGTCCTGCATCACCAGCGTCCGGTAGCTCGCCACGCTGGCGCGCGCCTGCTGATACACCGCCATCGCTTCACTGACGTCCGTCGCCGCCGCCACGCCCACTTCCTGCTGGCGCTTCACAATCTTCAGCGAGTTCGCGGCGCTCTCCATCGTGGATTTCGCCAGCGCCAGGTTGCTGTTATCCGCCGCCAGCGTCACCCAGGCCGTGGTCAGCTCGCTGACCATCGTCAGGCGCGTGTTCTGCGCGGTGAACTCGCTGGCAAGCCAGGTTTCACGCGCGGCGCGGGAGAGGCTCTGGTTGCGGCCAAACAGATCCAGCTGGAAGCTGGAGACCGCGCCGTTGGCTTCATCGCTTGTCGCGACGCCGCTTGCCAGCGTGCGGCTGCGGGTGTGGCTCAGCTCCGCGTCCACCGTCGGGAACAGGGACGAGCGCGTTTCACCGTACTGGGCGCGGGCGGCGTCGATATCGGCAATCGCTTTTTGCACGTCGCGGTTGCTGTTCAGCGCCATCGTCACCACGCTTTTCAGCCGCGCATCGTTCATTACCTGCTGCCACTGGCTCACCACGGCGGTGGCTTCGCCGTGCGCGCCGGGCAAGGTTGCCGGGACGGGCGCGTCCGGGCGTTGATACGTTGGGTCTAACGACACACAGCCTGCGCTCAGCAGGGCTAGCGCTAAAACAGATACACGAAACATTATGACCTCCGGTTCGCGTGTTTACCGGAGAACAGTCGTTTCACCAGTACAAAGAATAAGGGGACGAAGAAGATCGCCAGCAGCGTCGCGGCCAGCGTCCCGCCGATAATGCCGGTACCAATTGCCACGCGGCTGTTGGCGCCTGCACCGGTTGCCACGGCCAGCGGCGTAACCCCTGCGATAAACGCCAGCGAGGTCATGATGATCGGCCGCAGACGCGTCTGGGCGGCACGCAGTGCGGCGCGCGTCAGAGAGTACCCTTCAGCGACTTTGGCTTCGGCAAACTCGACAATCAGGATCGCGTTCTTCGACGACAGGCCGATAGTGGTTAGCAGCGCCACCTGGAAGTAAACGTCGTTGTTCAGGCCGCGCAGCGAGGCGGCCATGGCCGCGCCCAGCACGCCAAGCGGGATCACCAGGATGACCGAAATCGGCACCGACCAGCTCTCATACAGCGCTGCCAGGCACAGGAACACCACCAGGATGGAGAGGGCATACAGGCTCATCGCCTGACCGCTCGCCAGTTTTTCCTGCAACGACAAACCGCTCCACGCCCAGGTGCTGCCGGACGGCAGGCTGTTTGCCAGCTGCTCCATTTTGCCCATCGCCGTGCCGGAGCTGGCGCCGCTGGCGTTTTCACCCTGAATCTCATACGCCGCCGAGCCGTTGTAGCGCACCAGGCTTTCCGGGCCGTACTCCCAGCGGGTGGTGGCAAAGGCGGAGAACGGGGTCATGGTGCTGTCACTGCCGCGCACAAACCATTTGTTGAGATCCGACGGCACGGCGCGGGTGTCGCTGTCGCCCTGGATGTAGACCTTTTTCACGCGGCCGCGATCGATAAAATCGTTCACGTAGGTCCCGCCCCAGGCGCTGGAAAGGGTGTTGGTAACGTCGCTCAGGGACAGCCCCAGCGACACGGCCTTGTTGTTATCGATATCCACCTGAAGCTGCGGCATCTGCGGCAGATCGTTGGCGCGCACGGCGTGCAGCGAGCTGTCCTGATTGGCCTCGCCAATCAGCTGGTTACGCAGCTTCAGCAGCGCGTCGCGGTCGGTGCCGCCGCTGGCCATCAGCTCAAAGGTAAAGCCGTTGCTCTGGCCCAGGCCGTCCACCGCGGGCGGCGTCATGGCAAAGATGGTCGCATCGCGGATGGTGCTCAGCTCCTGCGTGGCGCGCAGGGCGATGGCCTGAGCGGTATTCTCATCGCCTTTACGTTCGGACCAGTTTTTCAGGGAGACAAACGCCATCCCGGCGTTCTGGCCGCTGCCGCTAAAGCTGAAGCCTTCAATGGTGAAGATAACGTTGGTGTTGGCTTTCTCTTTCGTGAGGAACCACTCGCGCACCTGGCGGCTGACTTCGGCGGTACGTACCGTCGTTGCGCCCGCTGGCAGGGTGTACTGCACCATGATTTCGCCCTGATCTTCCGTTGGCAGGAAGCTGCCCGGCAGCTTAAGCATGGCGAAGCCCATCGCGCCGCAGAGCAGGGCATAGATAACCAGCATGCCGCCGGAACGGCGCAGGGCGCGCAGCACCTTGTTCTGATAGCCGCGCTCGGTCCTGCTGTAGAAGCGGTTAAACGCGCCGAAGAAGCCCTTTTTGTGCGGCGCCGTGTGGCTCAGAATCGAGCCGCAGAGCGCGGGCGTCAGGGTCAACGCCACCACCACGGAGAGGAACATTGCCGAAATGATGGTGACCGAGAACTGACGGTAAATCACCCCGGTGGAGCCGCCGAAGAAGGCCATCGGCAGGAATACGGCAGAAAGCACCAGCGCAATGGCAACCAGCGCGCCGGAGATTTCGCCCATCGATTTTTCGGTGGCTTCCCGCGCGGGCAGGCCTTCGTCGCGCATAATACGCTCGACGTTTTCCACCACCACGATGGCGTCATCCACCAAAAGCCCGATCGCCAGCACCATTGCAAACAGCGTCAGGGTATTGATGGAGTAGCCGAACAGCGCCAGCACGCCAAACGTGCCCAGCAGAACCACCGGTACCGCCAGCGCCGGGATCAGCGTCGCGCGGATGTTTTGCAGGAACAGGTACATCACCACCACCACGAGGATAATGGCTTCGAACAGGGTCTGAATCACGTCCTCAACGGAGATCTTGATGAACTCGGTGCTGTCTTTCGGGTAGGCCACGTCGTAGCCTTCCGGCATCGACTTTTTGAACTCGGCAATCTTGTCTTTTACCGCCGTGGCGGTGTTGAGCGCGTTCGCACCCGGTGAGAGCATGACTGCCATACCCGCCGCCGGGTGGCCGTTGAGCTTCGCGGTGGCGGTATAATCTTCGCTGCCCATCTCCACGCGGGCGACGTCGCTGATGCGCACCACCGCGCCGCTGGACTGGCTCTTCACGATGATGTTTTTAAACTGATCGACCGTCTGCAGGCGCGACTGGGCGCGGACGGTGGCGGTCAGCTGCTGGGCGTTCGACGAGGGCAGCGCGCCGATTTTACCGGCGGAAACCTGCACGTTCTGGGCTTCAATCGCGCTCTGCACGTCGGACGGCATCAGCGAGTAGGACGCCAGCTTCGCCGGGTCAAGCCAGATGCGCATGGCGTATTCCGCCCCAAACACCTGCAGGCTGCCGACGCCCTCCACGCGCGCCAGCGGGTCCTGCATGTTACTGACCAGCCAGTCGGCGATATCCGAGCTGCTGGCGGCGTCGGTTTTGTCATACACGCCCATGATCAGCAGGAAGTTGCTCTGCGATTTCTCGACGGTAATGCCGGACTGCTGCACCTCGGTCGGCAGACGCGATTCCGCCTGCTGAACCTTGTTCTGCACCTGCACCTGGGCGGTGTCCGGGTCGGTTCCCTGCTCGAAGGTGACGGTAATGCTCACCGACCCGTCCGAGCTGCTGGTGGAGGTGAAGTAGAGCAGGTTATCCAGCCCGGTCAGCTGCTGCTCGATCACCTGCGTCACGCTGTTTTCCAGCGTCTGCGCGGAGGAACCGGTGTAGGTGGCGGAGATTTTGATCGACGGCGGGGCGACGTCCGGGTACTGCGCCACCGGCAGCGTGCGGATCGCCAGCATCCCGGCGAGCATGATAAGAATGGCGATAACCCAGGCAAAGACCGGGCGACGCACGAAGAAGCGGGAAAACATCAGGCTTTTCCTCCACTGGCTTTCATCTCTTCGGCCTTCACTTCCTGCCCGGGAGTCACTTTGTCGGTACCTTCCACAATCAGCCTGTCGCCCGCCTTCAGGCCGCTCAGCACCAGCCATTTGTCGCCGTAGGTGTCGCCCGTCTCCAGCTGACGCTGCTCGACCTTATTGCTGGCATTCACCACCAGCGCGGTGGCGGTGCCTTTGGCGTCGCGGGTGATGCCCTGTTGCGGTGCCAGGATCGCGTCGTTCATGATGCCTTCATCTACCCTGGCGCGAACGAACATCCCCGGCAGGAGCTGATGCTGCGGGTTCGGGAAGACGGCGCGCAGCGTGACCGAGCCGGTTGATTCATCCACCGCCACTTCGGTTAACGCCAGACGGCCTTTCTCGCCGTAGGTGCTGCCGTCTTCAAGGATTAGCGACACGCTTAGCGTATCGCTATTGGTGGCAAGGGTTTGCCTGCGTAAACGCAGCAGATCGGCGCTGGAACGCGTGAGATCGACGTACATGCTGTCCAGTCCGCGAACGGTGGCGAGCGCGGTATCCTGCTGGGCGGTCACCAACGCGCCGGGCGTGACGGAGGAGATGCCGATGCGTCCGGCAATCGGCGCGGTAACGGTGGTCCAGTTGAGGTTAATGCGCGCGCTCTCCTGCGCGGCCTTCTTTGACTCGACGCTGGCCTTGTCCTGCGCGCAGGTGGACTGTGCGTCCTCTGCGTCCTGGCGCGACACGCCGTCGTCTTTCACCAGCTGCGCATAGCGCCGGGCCTTCTGGCAGTCGGCCGCTACCAGCGCCTGAGCCTGCTTCAGCGCCGCGGCGGCTTCATCAAACGCCGCGCGGTAGCTGGAAGGGTCAATTTGATACAGCGCCTGCCCGGCTTTCACGGTATCGCCTTCGGTGAACAGCCGCTTCTGGATAATGCCGCCCACCTGCGGGCGCACTTCGGCGCTCATGGCGGCGGCGGTGCGGCCGGTCAGCTCGCTGAAGACGGACACCGGCTGGCTCATGAGGGTGACAATCCCCACATCCGGAAGAGGACGTTGGGGAGCAGATGTTTGCGCATTATCGCACCCGGTCAGGAGAAATAATGCCGCGATGGAGGTTGTTATGTTTTTCATAATCTTTTTCCAGGGTGAACGACACCAGCCCCGTTAATGGCTTAACGGGGAGGAGGGCTATTTAAAGGCACAGCGATACCGCATCTCTGGCTGAGCCAGAAATGTAAAAAAGGGGAATTACTTATTCCCGCTAATTATTCATATGCGATTACTTCGCAGAGAAAAGCATATTTAAAATATCCTGATAAAGGGGTTCTAATTGTTCTGACGGGACTTTTAAGGGGGTTAATCGACGATAAATCGTCCCCTCAATCATCACGGCGGTAATCTCCACGCAGCAGCGAATATGCTCGTCGCTCAGGTGGGGAAACTGCTTTTTCAGGTGCGCGCAGGCGTTGGCGAACATGCGCGATTCGGCTTCGATCAGCATCGTCGCCACCTGCGGATTACGCGTGGCCTCAGCGGACATTTCCAGCATCAGCGCATCGTCATCTTCGTTGAGGGTCTGTCGCCAGGCGAGCGCCTGCGGCATCCCTTCCACCAGGGTTTTACCCTGCATCTCCTCAATGCGTGAGTCGATGATTCGGCGGATCATCTCTTCGATAATCGCGTCTTTGTTGCTGAAATAACGGTAAATTTGACCGACGCTGAGCTTCGCTTCGCTGGCTATCTGCGACATGCTGGCGGCGTGAAATCCGCTGGCGCGAAAGCAGCGACGCGCGGCGGTGATGATTTCGTCCTGACGTTGTTTTTGTCGTTCTTCCAGTTTCGTACTCATCGTCGGCTACCGTGTAAAAGTGAGAATGATCGTTCTCAGTATACGTTTTGGGTGCGTATTGGAAAGGCCTTTTTTATTTAGATATTGAGGGAATGTTTCCGTATTTAAAAAATGGAGGGAATGAGGAGTTTTTGTGGAGGTTAAGCTATGAGATATTCAGATTGCATAGAAAATAAGGAGAGAAAAATGCACCTGAGCATAACAAATAATGTAACGCCCGCTGAAAAAGAAGAGTTATTTGTGGGGTTAAGAGCCTATAACGGGCAATTTTTGGATATGGCGACCTTTAGCGGCGACATTGGCGTTTACGTACGAGACGATAAAGGCGTCATGCTCGGCGGGCTAATTGGGGTGCGTAAAGGCGACTGGCTGAATATCGACTATCTCTGGGTCAGTGAGACCGTGCGCGGATCCGGCGTGGGCAGCCAGCTCATCAAAACGGCCGAAGAGGAAGCCAGACGCAAAGGCTGCAAGCACGCGCTGGTCGATACCGCCAGCTTCCAGGCGCGCCCGTTCTATGAAAAACAGGGCTACCGGCTGCAGATGTCTTTGCAGGATTATCCTTATCCGGGCATGCAGCGGCATTATCTGGCGAAAGCGCTTTAAGCCCCGGATCTGTAGGCCGGGTAAGCGCAGCGCCACCCGGCAAAACCCGCATATAACTTATCCTTCTTATTGATTCTTTTTCGGTTTTTATTTCACCGCCTCGTTGTCGATATAGTCACTACAACATTTAGCAAAAGGAACTGTCTTGTGAAACGTCGATTGGGTGCTCTGGTACTTGCTGGCCTGCTGCTGGCAGGGTGCGATCAAAGTGGCAGCGATGCCAAACACATTAAAGTGGGCGTCATCAACGGCGCTGAACAGGACGTGGCGGAAGTTGCCAAAAAGGTGGCAAAAGAGAAATATGGCCTGGACGTGGAGCTGGTCGGCTTCAGCGGCTCGCTGTTGCCCAACGATGCCACCAACCAGGGAGAACTGGATGCCAACGTCTTCCAGCATCGCCCGTTCCTCGCTGAGGATAACAAGGCGCATAACTACAAGCTGGTGGCCGTGGCGAACACCTTTGTTTTTCCGATGGCCGGCTATTCCCGCAAAATCAAATCCGTCTCTGACCTGAAGGATGGGGCGACGATTGCCATTCCAAACGACCCGACCAACCTTGGCCGCGCGCTGTTGCTGCTGCAAAAGGAGAAGCTCATTACCCTGAAGCCGGGCACCGGGCTGCTGCCGACGGCGCTGGATATTACCGCCAACCCTAAACAGCTGAAAATTATGGAGCTAGAAGGGGCGCAGCTGCCGCGCGTGCTGGACGACCCGAAAGTGGATGTCGCCATCATCAGCACTACCTATATTCAGCAAACCGGGCTGTCGCCGGTGCATGACAGCGTCTTTATTGAAGACAAAAACTCGCCGTACGTGAACATCGTGGTGACGCGCGAAGACAACAAAGACGCGGAGAACGTGAAGGAATTTATCCAGTCGTATCAGTCGCCTGAGGTAGCGAAAGCGGCGGAGACGATCTTTAACGGCGGGGCGGTGCCGGGCTGGTAAACGATCTGACGGAAAACGGGTTGCTTAAATTGGCCCGATTCCATCGGTAATCGCCCTTTAACCCACTGCGGCAAGTGCGACGGCTGGCTATCCTCCTTATCACACCCACCGGAGGATAGCCCATGAACATTACCCACATTCGCAACGCCACCCAGCTGATTTCCTACGCCGGAAAACGTCTTTTAATCGACCCTATGCTGGCCCCGAAGGGGGCTTATCCGGGCTTTCCCGGCACGGCGTATGCCGAACGCCGTAACCCGACGGTCGAACTCCCCGTTGACGTCAACACGCTGCTGGACGCCGACGCGGTGATCGTCACCCATACTCATGACGATCACTGGGATCTCACTGCGGCGGAGCTGATCGCCAAAGACAAACCGATCTACGTGCAAAACGATCGTGACGCCGCGCTGCTGCGCAGCCAGGGATTCAGCAACCTGACGGTCATGACCGACGCGACCTTCTTCGGCGATATTCAGATTACGAAAACCCACGGCGGGCAGCACGGCACCGATCGCGCTTACGCCGTGCCCGAGCTGGCGGAGCGTCTGGGTGAGGCCTGCGGCGTGGTGCTGCGTCATCCCGATGAGAAGACGCTCTATCTTGCCGGGGATACCGTCTGGCGTGACGAGGTGGCGGCCGATCTGCAAAAGCACCAGCCGGACGTGGTGGTGCTGAACGCGGGCTATGCCCACGTTATTGGTTTTGGGCCCATTATTATGGGGCAGGAGGACGTGCTCAACGTTCATTTCCTGCTGCCGCAGGCCAGCATTGTGGCGATCCATATGGAGGCGATTAACCACTGCCTGTTGACCCGCAGCGCGCTGCGTGAGTACGTTGAAGCCAATCAGGTGAGTGACGCAGTGAGCATTCCCCAGGATGGCGAAACCGTTATATTCTGAGCGCGTTAAGGGGAAAGGAGGATCTGATGTCGCTAATCAACGTCGCGATTGTCGCGGTAGACGGGTTCAGCCCGTTCCACTACTCCGTTCCCTGCATTCTGTTTGGCGATTCGGTCTCCGGCGAAAAGCGCTTTAACGTGACGATCTGCGCCGAAACGCCGGGTTTTCTCACCTCAAAAGACGGATTTGCCCTCAACGCCACGCAGGATTTTACCGCCCTTGGTCAGGCCGATATTGTCGTCGTTCCCTACTGGCAGCACGTTCTTGAACGCCCGCCCCAGACGCTGCTCGACAGCCTGGTGCAGGCGAGAGACAACGGCGCGGAAATCGTCGGGCTGTGTCTGGGGTCGTTTGTGCTGGCCTGGGCGGGGCTCCTCGACGGCAAACGTGCGGCCACCCACTGGGAGTTCGAGCATCAGTTCCAGTCCCTTTTCCCGCACGTTCAGCTGGATATCAATGCGCTCTACGTGGATGACGGCAATATCATCACCTCCGCCGGAACCGCGGCGGCGCTGGACTGCTGCCTGTATATCATTCGTCAGCGCTTTGGCAGCGTGGTCGCCAACCAGATTGCCCGTCGGATGATTGTTCCGCCCCACCGCGAGGGCGGTCAGGCGCAGTTCATCGCCCAGCCGGTACCCAAAGATACCCGCGACGGACGCATTAACTGCCTGATCGACTACCTGCAGCGGCACATCACCGAACCGCATAGCCTGGACTCACTGGCGGAGGTGGTTTCGATGAGCCGCCGCACCCTGACCCGTCATTTTATTCAAGCCACGGGGATGAGCGTCGCCGACTGGCTTACCGCCGAACGCCTGCGGCGCAGCCAGCTCCTGCTTGAAGCCGGAAATATGCCGATTGAGCGCGTGGCCGAACTGGTGGGATTTAATTCCGCCGTCACCTGGCGGCAGCAGTTTAAGGCGCGTTTTGGGGTGAGCCCTGCGGAATGGAGAAAAACGTTTCGTCTTCACAGCTAGTGTATTACGGCTAACTCAAGATTTAAGGGTTAGTTAAATCACTTCTTATTTTTTCTTAATCCACCTCTCATTTTTCTGAAAAAATATTTTATTTGCTTCGCCCTAACGCAAATTAGATATACTCGCATTAAGAATGCTCTTATATTTCGAAAATATTAATTGCGAATAAATTTTGTGGCATGGATGAATAGCAATAAAATAGAAAGAAGAATAATTTCATTAGCAAATTATATTATTTTTATCTTATCGGGTGCGCTTTTTTCAGCAAGCGTTAACGCTGCACCCTTGTCGCCAGCCGATCGCGATACTATTCAGCAGCAACAGCAGCAGCTTTTATTACAGAACCAGCAACAGCGTGAAGAGCTGGAGCGGAGTATTCCTCGCCCCGCGCCTGCCAGACCTCTGCCTGCAGCCGGCGCCGGGCCCTGCTTCACCATTGATACCATTACCCTTTCCGGCACGACCCTCATTTCCCCGAAAACGCAGCAGGCCCTGGTTGCGCCGTGGCAGGGCCGGTGTCTGGATATGGCGAAAATAACGGAGCTTCTCGCCCGTATTTCTGACTGGTATATCAGCCGGGGATATATCACCAGCCGCGCCTTTCTTACCGAGCAGGATCTCTCCGGCGGCCAGCTGAATATTGTGGTGCTGGAAGGACGGCTGGAAGCGATCCGTCTGGAAGGTGAAACGCCCCGCATGCTGAAAATGGCGTTTCCGGGACGGACAGGCGGCATCCTTAATTTACGCGATATCGAACAGGGGATGGAGCAAATTAACCGTTTGCGCGCCGAACCGGTGCAGATTGAAATTCTGCCGGGAACGCAGGCCGGATATTCCATCGTTAATCTCACGGGCAAGCCGGAATTTCCGTTAAGTGCATCCGTGAGCCTGGATAATAGCGGGCAGAAGAGCACCGGTGAAAACCAGCTGAACGGCGTGCTCACCGCCAATAATATGCTGGGGCTGGCGGATAAATGGTTTGTCAGCGGCGGGCGCAGCAGCGATTTTGCCAGCGCGTTCGATGCGCAGAATTTCCAGGCGGGCGTCAGCGTGCCGTCTGGCTACGGCCTGCTGGACTACAGCTATGCCTGGAGTAACTACCGGACCACCATCAGTAACCAGGGGTTCAACTGGCTCTCCACGGGCGATACCAAAACCCACCGCCTTAACGCGTCCTGGGTGGTTTTCCGCAACGGGGATGTCAAAACCGGCATTGCGGCGGGCGTGGTTCAGCGCTCCAGCCGCAACTGGCTGAACGACGCGCCGCTTAAGAGCAGCACGCGCAACCTCTCCAGCCTGGTCCTGGGAATTACCCACACGCAAAAAATGCTGGGCGGCGTGGCGACCTTCAACCCGACCTGGAGCCACGGCATGCCGTGGTTCAATGCCGAAACCGATGAAAATAAATCCGGGGATATGCCGCGGGCGGAATTCCGCAAATGGAGCCTGAACGCCAGCTTCCAGCGTCCTGTTGCCCGTAACGCGTGGTGGCTGACCAGCGCCTACGGCCAGTGGTCGCCCGACCGGCTGTACGGCGCCGAGCGCCTGACGCTCGGCGGCGAAAGCTCCGTGCGCGGTTTTAAAGAACAGTACCTGTCCGGGGATAACGGCGGCTACTGGCGTAACGAGCTGGGGTATTCCCTCTTCACCCTCCCGGTAATTGGCGCGGTAAGCGCAACGGTCGCCGTTGACGGCGGCTGGCTGGAAAAAGACCGTCAGGACCGCTTTGCCTCCGGCACGCTGTGGGGCGGTTCGGTGGGGCTGAGCAGCGCTGGGCGCGGGTACAGCAGCCAGATTTCGGTCGGCACGCCCCTGCGCTACCCCGACTGGCTCGGCCCGGATCATGTGAGCGTTAACTGGCGCATTGCCTTCATGCTTTAAGAGACTCTACGACTATGGATACCCGTCACCCACCCGTTCGTTTCTCGCAGCGTCTGATCAGCTGGATTGTCTGCGGCCTGATGGTCTGGCAGCCGGTGGCACCCGCCGTCGCGGCGGCGCTCACGCCGGCCGGGCAGACCACGGTCGACCGGGCGGGGAACGGGGTGCCGGTCGTCAACATTGCCACCCCGAACGGGGCGGGTATCTCGCATAACCAGTTCGGCGAGTATAACGTCGGCAGCGAGGGGCTTATCCTCAACAACGGCACGGACCGTTTAACCCGGACCCAGCTGGGCGGGCTTATCCAGAACAACCCCAACCTGCAGGCCGGGCGGGAAGCGAAAGGCATCATCAACGAAGTCACGGGCGCCAGCCGCTCGCAGCTGCAGGGCTACACGGAAGTCGCCGGTAAGGCGGCAAACGTCATGGTGGCCAACCCGTACGGCATTACCTGTAACGGGTGCGGATTTATCAACACCCCGAACGTCACCCTGACCACGGGGAAACCGCAGTTCGACGCCAGCGGTAACCTGCTGGCGCTGGAGGTGACAAAAGGCGCCATCACGGTTGAAGGCCAGGGGCTGGACGCCAGTAAAAGCGACGCGCTGTCGCTGATTGCGCGCGCAACGGAGGTGAACGCCGCGATACACGCGAACGACCTGACGGTGACCGCAGGGGCGAACCGCGTGGGTGCCGACGGCAGCGTCAGGCCGGTTGCCGGCGAGGGCGCCGCGCCCGTGGTGGCGGTGGATACCGGCGCGCTCGGCGGGATGTATGCGAACCGTATCCGCCTGGTCTCCAGCGAGGCGGGCGTCGGGGTGAACCTCGGCAACCTCACCGCGCGCCAGGGCGACATTCAGCTGGATGCGGGCGGGAAACTGACGGTCAGGAACAGCCTCGCCAGCGGCTCGATTAGCGCGAAGGGCGCGGGGGTGGCCCTCAGCGGCAGCCATCAGGCCGGGGGCGCGCTGAACGTGGCCAGCTCGCAGGATGTGGAGCTCAGTAACAGCACGCTCGCCAGCCAGGGCGACATGCGCCTTTCCGCGGCGGGGAAAGTGCAGATGACGGGCGGCGGGACAAACAGCGCGGGCGCGCTGGCGGTCAGCAGCGGGCAGGCGATGACGCTCAGCAATACCTCCCTTATCTCCCGCGGCGCGGCGACGCTGAACAGTCAGGACACCCTGACCGTCAACGGTGGCGGCGTGTCGGCACAGGGCGGGGCGCTGACCGTCGCGGGCGGGCAGGGAGTGGCACTTTCGGATGCCACGCTGACGGGCCAGGGCGACACCACGCTGTCCACCGGCGGCAGCCTGACGCAGCGCGGCGGCAGCGTCACCGGCAGGGGCGAGCTCAGCGTGGCGGCCGGGAAGGATATCACCCTGACGAATACCCGCAGCGGAAGCGATACCCGCGCGACGCTCAGCAGCGGCGGCACGCTGTCATCCACGGGCAGTGCGGTCTCGGCAGGGGAGAGCCTGGCGCTGAGCGGCGGGCAGCTGGTGCTGGACGGCCAGAGCCGGGCCGATGCCGCGGCCGATATCCGCCTGACGGGCAGCACCGTCAGTAACCAGGGGCAGGTGAATGCGGGGCGCGACATTGCGCTCTCCGGCGACAGGGTGTCCAGCAGCGGCCTGCTGGCGGCGAAAGGCCGTCTGGACGTGAACGCCGGAGAGCTGACGAACGGCGGCACGGCGCAGGGCAGCGACGTCACCCTGAAGGGGCAGACGGTGACCAACAGCGGCACCCTGCAGAGCGCCGGCAACCTGGCGTTAAGCGCCGGAACCCTGGCGCAGCGGGGCACGCTGAGCGCGAAAGGCAATGCGGACGTCACGGCGCAGCAGACCCTGCGTAACGACGGCAGCCTGCTGGCTGACGGCGCGATGAACGTGACCGCAGGCGCGCTTGAGCAGAACGGCACCCTGTCCGGCGCGACGGCGCTGACGGCACAGGCCGGCACCCTGACCAGCGGTCAGGCGTCCCGCACGACCAGCCAGGGCAATATACAGATTACCGCGACCCGCAGCGCCAGCCTGAACGGGCAGACGGACGCGGCGGGGGCGGTCACCGTCAGCGCCGGCGACCTGACCACCGGCCCGGACGCGCACCTGCAGAGCGGGCAGGGGCTCACCCTGCAGGCGCAGAACGCCGCGCTGAACGGCACCCAGGCGGCGAAAGGCGCCCTGTCGGTAACGGCGGGCACGATTGCGCACGCCGGGAAATCCACCGGTGACGCGCTGAGCTTTAACGCGACCGGCGACCTGACCAGCGGCGGGGAGCTCACCGCCAGCGCCATTACTCTCAGCGGACAGAACATCCTCCAGTCCGGCGCCGCAAAAGCGGACCGCATGACCCTGACGGCCCCCGGGCGCATCACCAGCAGCGGCTCGCTGATTGCCGGTACCCTCTCGCTGGACGCAGCCTCGGTGGAGAACGGCGGGCTGCTGCAGGGGACCACCCTGCTCGGCCTGAAGACCGGGTCACTCGCGAACCTCGCGGGCGGGTCGGTTTACAGCGCGCAGGATTTAACGCTGAACGTTCCGGTGCTGACCAACGGCGGGCTTATCACCACCGACGGCACGCTGCGCATTAAAGGCGACACGCTGACCAACCAGGGTGAAATCAACGGCGTCAGCCTGAGCAGCGACTACCTCAGCCTGACCAGCAGCGGACGCCTGCTGGCGGACGACCGGCTCACCCTGAACGGCACTACTCTGGTTAACGCGGGCAGTATTGCCGCCGGCGACCTGCACATCACGGCGGACAGCCTGGAGAACCAGGGCACCGTCGAGGGGGACGCGGCCCTGACGCTCGGCGTGGCAGACCTCACTAACCGCGGCGCGCTGCGCAGCGGCGGAACGCTGACGCTTAACGGCGACACCCTTACCAGCAGCGGCGAGCTCAGCGCCACCGCGCTGCTGCTGAACCTGACCCGTCAGGTCAGCAACGAGGCGGGCGGCCGGGTGATTGCCCGGGACGGCCTGACGCTGACCGCCGCCAGCCTGACCAACAGCGGGCTGATGGCCGGTGCCGACGCGCAGTTCAACAGCGCGTCGGTGACCAACGGCGGCACGCTGCAGGGGACTCATTCCCTGACGGCGGCCGGGGCACAGCTCAGCAACCTGCAGGCGGGCATGCTGCTCTCCGGTGGCGCGCTCGGCCTGCACCACACCACCCTGAACAACGCCGGGCTCATGCAGGGCAGCACCCTGAACCTGGCCACCGGCGAGTGGATGAACACCGGTAACGCGCTGGGGGAAGCGGGCGTGACGGCGACGGTGACCGGCGCGCTGACCAACGGCGGTAAGGTGCTCAGCCAGCAGGCGCTGGACGTTCAGGCCGGCAATACCGATAACCGGGGCCAGCTGCTGGCGAAAGTGCTGACCCTGCGGGGCGACCTGCAGAACAGCGGCCTGCTTCAGGGCGGCAGCACGCTGGCCTGGTCCGGCAACACCTTCGCGAACCAGACTCAGGGGCAGGTGACGGGCGGTGAGACCCTCACCCTGAGCGGACACACGCTCAGCAACGCGGGCAGCCTGCAGGGGCGCAGCGCCACGCTGGACGCCGCAGGCCTGAATAACCAGGGCAGCGTTCAGGCGCTGGACGCCCTGACGCTTGCCGCGACCGGCAGGCTGGACAACACGGGCGCCCTGCTCAGCCAGAACCTGTTCACGCTGACGGCGGCGCAGCTGTTTAACGACGGCCGGCTGGCGGGGAAAGCGCTGACGGTGAACGCCGCGCAGCTGACCAACACCGGCATGCTGCAGGGCAACGACACGCTGGCGCTGACCACCCGCGCGCTGAGCAACGGCGCCACCGGGCAGCTGGTGAGCGGAAGCGGCCTGAATCTGTCCCTGGACACGCTCGATAACGCCGGTCTGCTGCTGGTGAACGGCGGGCTCACCCTCCGGGGCAGCGACCTGACCAACCAGGGCGATATTCAGGCGCAGGACCTGGATTTGGGGCTGGGCAACGCCCTGAGCAATACCGGGAACATCGTGGCCACCGGCGATGCCGCGCTTCACGCGACGACGCTGACCAGCAGCGGCACGGTGGCGGGCAGAACGCTGACCGCAGGCGCGACGGAGCTGCGCAACAGCGGCCTGATGCAGGGCAGCAGCGCGGTTAACGCCGCCGCTGACCGCTTTATCAACGCGCTGAACGGCAAATGGCTCTCCGGCGGCGGCTTCACGCTGACGGGCGGGCAGCTGACGAACGCCGGTACGCTGCAGGGCGCGACGCTGGACATGACCGGCACCACCCTGACCAGCAGCGGCACGGTGAACGGGCTGACGGGGCTCAGCGGCACGCTCGGCGGGGCGTTAACCAATACCGGGCTGCTGCAGAGCGGCGGCGCAACCACCTTCACCGCGGACACCCTGGCGAACCCGGGGCGCATCACCGGCGGCACGCTCTCCCTGACCGCCCGCGAGATGAACAACGACGGGCTGATGCAGGGAACGAACGGCCTGGCGCTTACCGGCACCGCGCTGACCACGGGCGCGGCCTCGCGCACCCTCTCCGGCGGCATGCTGACGCTGGACGCAGGCCAGCTGACCACGCAGGGCACGCTGCAGGGGAACGGCGCGGACGTCCGCGCCACCGGCGACTGGACGCACGGCGGGTCCCTGCTCAGCCAGGGGGCGCTGACGGCCACGACCGGCGGCACGCTGACCTCGTCCGGCTCGCTGATGAGCCAGGGGCGGGCGGATATCACCGCGCAGACGCTGGATAACCGCGGGCAGCTCCTCAGCGAAGGGGACGTGACGCTCGGCGGCAGCACCCTTAAAAACAGCGGCACCGTGCAGGGGAACACCCTCGCGCTGCGCCAGGACAGCATTAACAACCAGGGCACCCTGACCGGCCTGCAGAGCCTGACCGTTCAGGGGCAGCAGCGGCTGATGGCGCGCATGGCGATGGCCGCGCCGCAGCAGGCGCTGATTAACGGCGCAGGCGGCAGGCTGCTCACTCAGGGCGCGCTGACCATTGCCTCCGGGGCGGTGACCAACGCCGGCAGCTGGCAGGCGCAGAACATTCTGCTTAACGCGCAGTCGCTCAGCAACAGCGGCACGGTGCAGAGCGCCGACGGGCTGCAGATGACGCTGGCCGACACGCTCACCGGAACCACGGGCAGTAAGATTACCGCGCTGGGTGCGGCAACGCTGCAGGCCGCGACGCTGGTGAACCAGGGGCAGTGGGCGGCGAAAAACCTGACGCTGACCGGCGGCACGCTCAGCAACAGCGGCGCCATCAGCGGGGTGAATGGCCTGACCCTCAGCCAGACCGGCGCGGTCAGCCAGCAGTCGACCGGCACCCTGCTCTCCGGCGGGGCGCTGAACGTCACGGCGGCCTCCGTCACCAGCGACGGCAAAATGCAGGGGAGCACGCTCGGCATCACCACCGGGGCGCTCACCAACGGCGGACGTCTGCAGGGCGATAACGGCGCGACGCTGGCCCTCAGCGGCACGCTGACCAACAGCAGCGGGGGCGAAATCGTCAGCCGCGATGGCCTGACGCTGACCACGCCCGCGCTGTTTAACTACGGCCTGATTCAGGGCGGCGGCGAGACGCGCGTGACCGCCTCCTCGCAGGCGCGTAACGACGGCAGGCTGCTTTCCGGCGCGCGCCTGACGCTCGGCACGCCGCAGTTCACCGGCACCGGCTGGCTGCAGGCCACCGACCTGATACTCAATGCGGCAAACGCCACTAACGGCGGCACGTGGGTGGCCGACCGGGCCACGCTGACCGGCACCACCTTTGCCAGCCAGGGTACCACCCAGGCGGGACAGCTGACGGTTAACTACGGCCAGCTGAACAACAGCGGCACGCTGCTCGGCAACGCGCAGCTGAATATTGGCGCGGACCAGGTGACCCAGAGCGCGGGCGGCAGGCTGCTGAGCGGCGGCAACCTGTGGCTGCAGAGCCGGGGGCTGGACCTGACCGGCCAGCTGGTCTCCCTGGGGGACTTAACGCTGCAGCTGACGAACGCGTTTACCAGCCGGACCGCCGTGGCGGCAGGCCGAACCCTGACCATCAGCAGCGGCGGCGACATCGATAACCGCAGCGTGCTGCAGGGGCAGGCGGTCAACCTCAGCGCGGGCGGGCAGCTCAGCAACAACGGACAAATCACCACCGGCGGCGGCACCAGCACGCTCTCCGGCAGCAGCGTGGCGCTCAATGCCGCGGGCGCGGTGCAGGGCGGGGGCGACATCACCGTCGCCAGCCGGAGCAACATTACCGTCGACGGCTTCACCGGCACGCGCGGCTCGCTGACCCTGAGCGCGCCGGGCGCCATCGTCAACACCGCGCTGCTGTACGCGGCGAATAATCTGGCGCTGTTTGCTGACAGCATCACCAACCGGCGCGGCGACATCATGGCGGGGAACAACCTGTGGATGCAGCGTGATGCGGCGGGGAATGCGAACAGCCAGGTGGTGAACACGTCGGGGAATATTGAGACGCAGGGTGGGGATATTACCATCAGGACAGGAAGCCTGTTAAATCAGCGTGATGGATTAACGTCAACCACAACAACAAGTGCGTCGCCAGCGTATGGTTGGGTTGGGCAGGCAACTGTTGACATACCTGTGTCGGTTCTCGGAATCGATACGCTTGTTCGGGATAAATACAGCACTTATACCCATGACGGTTCAGGTACATGTGGGGGAGTTCCCTGTTTCTTGTATGAGGATACCCATTACTATTACAAACCAATTACAGGCTATGAAACACGTAAATATGCACTAAATCAGATAGCGCAGGTTGTAAATGCTGAGGGTGGAAGCGCTCGTATTTCTTCCGGGCGTAACCTGACTATCACTGCCGCAGAGTTGAACAATCAGGCGAGTGCAATCCTGGCGAATAGCAATATTACGCTTGCAGGAAACACGCTGAATAATCAGAGCTATCAGAGCGGAACTTATACAGAATATGCTGTATATAAATATGTAAGCCCCTCATATGGCGGGGGTTCTCCTGGCTCCTACTCTCCAACCCATCGCAATACTTACTACGACAATGACGTAACCTATGTATTAGATGGGCATGTCACAGAAAGTGAAAATGGTGAAACATACCGCGCCGTCATCCAGGCGGGCGGTAACGTCACCGCGAACTTCACCAGCAACATCAGTAACACCAGTACCACCGCCAATGCGGGCGGCGTCAGTAACGTTATCTCCACCCCGTCGCTGAACACCCTCAGCAACCAGAGTGTCGGCAGCGGCGTGCAAAAACAGGGGCTGAACACGACCGGCACCGTGGCGGTTAACTCGCCGCAGTGGAACGATCGGCTCCAGGGGGCGCTGCAGCAGCTTAACGGCGGCGGCTCGCTGGAAAACGGCGGCGCGTCCGGCACGCCTCTCAGCAACGTTGCCACCACGCAGAAAGGCGATGCGAACCTCGGCCAGCTGGGCGCACTGGCGAACGCCGGGGTCACCACCGCCGATCTTCGCACCGCTCAGGGCGGCGCCGTCGGGCATTATCAGGGCCAGCGCGTCGATACCAGCGCTTACCCGCTGCCGTCGGGCAACAACGGCTATTTTGTCTTCTCCGACAACCCGAAAAGCCCGTACCTGATCGGCATCAACCCGAAACTGAACGGTCTCGGACAGCTTGATCCCGCCCTGTTTGCCGATCTGAACGCGATGCTCGGGATCAAACCGTCGTCCACGGCGCCGCAGGAGACGCGGCTGGCGTTTACCGACGAGAAGCAGTTCCTCGGCTCGTCCTATATGCTCGGCCGCCTCAACCTGAACCCGGACTACGATTACCGCTTCCTCGGCGATGCGGCGTTCGATACCCGCTACGTTTCCAACGTGGTACTCAACCAGACCGGTAACCGCTACCTGAACGGCATCGGCTCCGATCTGGATCAGATGCGCTATCTGATGGACAACGCCGCGGCGGCGCAGCAGTCGCTGGGCCTGCAGTTTGGCGTCTCGCTGACCGCCGATCAGATTGCCGCGCTCGACCACAGCCTGCTGTGGTGGGAGAAAGCCACCGTCAACGGCGAAACGGTGATGGTGCCGAAACTCTACCTGTCGCCGAAGGACGTCACCGTCAACAACGGCAGCGTGATCGCGGGCAACAACGTCACCCTGAAGGGCGGCAGCATCACCAACGGCGGCAGCTCGCTGCTGGCGAAAAACAGCCTGACGCTCGACAGCCAGAACAGCATCAGCAACCTCAGCAACGGCCTGATGAAAGCGGGCGGCGACCTGAACCTGAGCGCCATCGGTGATATCAATAACATCAGCTCCACCATCAGCGGCAAAACGGTCGCGCTGGAGAGCCTGGACGGCAGCATCAACAACCTGACGCAGGTTGAGCAGATTGATATCAACGCCGGCGGGAAGTACGGCAACATCGGCCTGAAGGACACCCTGCTGGGCAACACGGCGTCGATTACCGCGCAGGATGGCCTGTCGCTTGAGGCGGGAAAAAACATCACCGTCACCGGGGCGAACCTGGCCTCCGGCGGCGATATGCTGCTGAACGCGTGGGGCGATATTGCCGTCAACGCGAATCAGATCAACGACGCATTCAGCTCCAGCCGGGAGAAAACCAGCCGTTCCTCCGTCACGTATCAGGGAAGTAACGTCAGTGCGGGCGGCAACCTGCTGGTGAATGCCGGGCATAACCTTGACGTGACCGCCAGCGACCTGAAGGCGGGCGGCAGCGCGGGGCTGAGCGCGGGCAACGACCTGAACCTGAACGCTGCACAGACCAGCGAAAGCAGCCGGAAAGGGAAAAGCGAGTCCCACAGCACCGGGCTCGACCGCACCACGATTTCCGCAGGCGATAACCTGGTCCTGAAGGCCGGGCAGGATATCAACGCCCGGGCCGCCGCGCTGGCGGCGGAGAAAAGCGTCGGGCTGCAGGCGGGTCGCGACGTGAATCTGGCTGCTGAAGAGACCACGCAGGGCGACAGCTATAGGTCAGGCAAGAAAACCGTTATTAACGAATCGGTACGTCAGCAGGGAACCGAGATCGCCAGCGGGGAGAATACTCAAATCCTCGCCGGACGCGATGTCACCACCGAAGCCGCGCAGGTGACGGCGAAGGGCGATATCGGCGTGGCGGCAGGCCGCGACGTCAATCTCAATACCGCAACCGAAAGCGATTATCACTACAAAGAGCAGACCAAAACCAAAAAAGGTTTCCTCAGCAAGAAAACCACCCACACCATCGAGGAGGACAGCGCGACGCGTGAATCCGGCTCATTACTTAGCGGCGACAACGTGCAGGTGGTGGCGGGCAACAACCTGCGGGTGTTCGGCTCCGCCGTGGCGGGCGATGGCGACGTGCAGCTTAAGGCGGGCAACAATGTTGATATCGTTGCGGCCACCAACACCGACACCTCCTGGCGCTTTAAGGAAGAGAAAAAATCCGGCCTGATGGGCTCGGGCGGGATTGGCTTCACCATCGGCAGCAGTAAAAGCACGCACGATCTTCGTGAGAAGGGTACCACCCAGAGCCAGAGCTTCAGTACGGTGGGCTCGACGGGCGGTAACGTCGCGATTTCTGCCGGAAACCAGACCCACATCGGCGGGGCGGATCTTATCGCCGGGAAGGATTTAAGCCTCAGCGGCGACAGCGTCATCATCGAGCCGGGGCACGACAGGCGCACCCGGGATGAAACCTTCGAGCAGAAGAAAAGCGGGCTCACCGTGGCGCTCTCCGGCACCGTCGGTAGCGCTATTAACAATGCCGTGAGCGCGGCGCAGGAGACCAAAGAGCAAAGTGATGGCCGTCTGAAAGCCCTTCAGGCCACCAAAACGGTGCTGTCCGGCGTGCAGGCCGGGCAGGCAGCGGATATGGCGGCAACCACCGGCGACCCGAACGCAATGGGTGTGAGCCTCTCGCTGACGACCCAGAAGTCGAAATCACAGCAGCATGCTGAGAGTGATGCGGTGGCAGGCAGCACGCTGAACGCAGGCAACAATCTCTCCATCACCGCGAACGGCAAAAACAAAGGTGCAAACAGCGGCGACATCGTGATTGCGGGCAGCCAGCTGAAAGCCGGGGGCGACACCACGCTGGATGCACAGAACGATATTCTGTTGTCCGGTGCGGCGAATACCCAAAAAACCAGCGGCAAGAACAGCAGCAGCGGTGGCGGTATTGGGGTAAGCATCGGTGCCGGAGGCAACGGCGCGGGTATCAGCGTGTTTGCCAACGTTAACGCCGCGCACGGCAAGGATAAAGGTAACGGTACCGACTGGACCGAAACCACAATCGACAGCGGCAAAAACGTCACCCTTAAAAGCGGGCACGACACCGTGCTTGATGGCGCCCAGGTTAACGGCAATAAAATCGTGGCAGACGCTGGTCACGACCTGCTGATGCGCAGCCAGCAGAACAACAGCGACTACGACAGCAAGCAGACCAGCGTTGCAGCGGGTGGCAGCTTCACCTTCGGCACCATGTCCGGTTCAGGCTATATCAACGCCAGCCAGGACAAGATGAAGAGCCGCTTTGATTCGGTGGCCGAACAGACCGGGCTGTATGCCGGGGACGGGGGCTTCGACATCACCGTGGGGCATCACACCCAGCTTGATGGCGCGGTTATCGCGTCCACCGCCACGCCGGACAAAAACAGCCTCGATACCGGAACGCTCGGCTTCAGCGATATCCACAACGAAGCGGACTTTAAAACCTCGCACTCCGGAATCAGCCTGAGCGGCGGCGGCAGCTTCGGGGATAAATTCCAGGGCAACCTGCCGGGCGGCATGATCTCCGCTGCGGGTAATAAAGGCCATAAGGAAGGCACCACGCAGGCCGCCGTGGCAGAGGGCTCCCTCACTATCCGCGACAAGGCAAACCAGAAGCAGGACGTGGCCGATCTGAGCCGCGATACCGAACATGCCAACGACAGCATCAGCCCGATCTTCGACAAGGAGAAAGAGCAGAACCGCCTGAACGCGGTTGGGATGATCAGCGACATTGGCAGCCAGGTGGCGGATATTGCCAGGACGCAGGGTGATCTTAACGGGCTGAAGGCGGCCCAGAAAGAAACTGGCGCAACACTCCCTGCAAACGCGACAGAGAAACAGCGGCAGGATTATCTGGCGAAACTGCGAGATACCCAGGCATACAAAAACGTGATGGTGACGTACGGAACCGGCAGCGATATGCAGCGCGGCATCCAGGCGGCCACGGCAGCGCTGCAGGGACTGGCGGGCGGCAATATCGGAGGGGCGCTGGCGGGCGCGTCGGCACCGGAGCTGGCGCATCTGCTGAAATCGACAGAGGATAACCCGGCTATCAACACGATTGCGCACGCGATACTGGGTGGCGCAGTTGCGGTACTGCAGGGGAATAGCGCAGCGGCGGGTGCGGCAGGTGCCGCAACGGGCGAGCTGGCTGCGCATGCTATAGCCAGCCTGCTCTATCCGGATGTGAAAGACCTGTCGACATTGAGCGAAGATCAAAAGCAGACGGTCATTACGCTGGCATCTGTATCGGCGGGGATGGCTGGTGGGTTGGCGGGAGGTAGTACGGCTTCGGCAGCTGCTGGGGCGCAAGGAGGAAAGAACGCGGCTGAGAATAATGCTACCTCCATTCCTCTCCCCTCTGGCCTGGATAACTACATGAACGCCGTGGGTTCATGGAATCAATATGCCGAAAATAAGGGCTTATCTGTAGAAGAAAAACAGGCAGGTTTGGATAAACTGGCGAAAGGCGACTTACCTGAGGGGGCTAACATCACAAAAGTGATTGTCGAAGGTTACCAGGATGGGGTAATGATCGGAGCCGCCTGGTATTTAGGACCTGCGGCGTCGGTGGGTAAAGTTGTTGGCGGGGGAGTGATTGCGGAAATCGCCAACGGAGGGTACCAGTGGTTTAACCTGAGTCAGCCAGGCAATGAAAACAAATCGTGGGATTATAAAAGCAGCATTAGTGCTGGCGTGGGGGGGATGCTTGCTCCGGGAAGGAATACCTGGCAAAACATCGGCATAGCTATGGGAGGGGCATTCTTTACTGATGGCCCAAATACGGGATCGCTTATTGGTTCAGCATTAGGTTCATGGGCTGGCGGTAAACTCGGTGAACTAGCACCTTTCCCAGGGGAAGTTAATGATCTGATAGGTGGTTTGGGAGGGGAGTTAATCGGCGATAAAGTTAAGGATAAAGTTAATGGCAAATAATAAGGCGTTTCATCGGGCTACGTTTTTGGTTTTTCTGCTTAGTACCCTTTATTACGGTGTGTGTTTTTTTGCATTTATTTTTATTGTAAACAATGTACTGATCGAGTTTATAAGTTCTGGAAAGATTGATTTATCATCAAAATCATTAATTTATCTATCTGTGGTGAGCGCTATAGTTGGCGTCGCCGCTGGTGCCAGAGTATGGCTCTTTGCAAAGTTAGATGAACGCAAAGCTAGAAAATCATCCTGAATATATCGCCACTAATTGACAGACCAATCCGGGTTGAATGGACATTTGATATGCCTGGGAAATATTCTTTCCAGGCATAACTTCGCTACAAACGAGACTTTCCTTGCGATTTTTTCTAACCGACCTACCCCAGCCTCTCCACCCGCGTCTCCCCCTCCACCATTGACAGCTGATACAGCGAAAACGATCGCTGTTTCTCAATCAACTTCGCCAGCTCCGGCGAGTGGCTGGTGAGCCAAATCTGCGAGTAGCGGCTGGCCTCGGCGATTAAGCTCGCCAGCGCGGGCAGCATCTGTGGGTGCAGGCTGTTTTCCGGTTCGTTCAACGCGATAAACGCCGGTGGGCGCGGGCTTAACAGCGCTACCGCCAGGCACAGAAAGCGCAGGGTACCGTCGGAGAACTCCGCCGGTTCCAGCGGCCTGCTAAGACCTTCGCGCTGCATCATCATGCGAAAACGTCCGCCGGTGTTGTCGCTGTAAAACACGCAGCCGGGGAAGGCCTGGTCAAGGATGCGCATCAGCAGCAGCTCGTCGCCGATCTCGACGATAGTCTGAAACGCGGCCGCCAGGTTGGCACCGTCGCTGGCCAGCACCGGGGAGCGGAAGCCGACCTGCGGGGCGCGCATCGCCGAGCCGATTGATACAGAAAACTCATGATAAAATCGCCAGTTACGCAGGGACTCGCGCATCTGCGACACTTCCGGGTAAAGATGCGGTTCGCCGAGCTGCCCGAACACCGATTCGTTCTCGTACAGCGTGCCGCTGTGGGTCACTTTCTCGTGATGCACGTTGTTCAGAAATACTGCCTGGTTCTTACGCTTCATCAGCTGTGATGAAGGCCGACGGTGCTGACCGCTCAGCCAGATGGACTCCTCTTTGATCACCGGGTCGAGCTGAAACTGCGAGGGATAGGGCAGCTTCTCCACAAACCCGACCTGCAGCTCGTATTCGTAGGTCTCTGTTTCCACCGCCAGATTCATCCGCCGCAGCTGGTCGCTGCGGGTTTTGCCTGCCCAGAACACCTTCAGAATGCCGCCCTCGTTTGCCAGCGCCTGGGAAAACTGTCCCTGAGCGGCGCTGTGCATCAGGTGTATCGCCTTGTAAATATTGGATTTCCCGGTGCCGTTCGGCCCGAAGACGATGTTGAGCTGCTCCAGCTCCAGCGACATGTCGCGGATGGATCGGTAGTTTTGAATGTGCAGGGTGTTGATCACTGGCAGGCCCCTTTTTGCAGAATAAGCCTGTATATAATCACAGTCTTTGAGATGAAATGCAAAAAAGAGACGACAGTGAGGATGTCGTCTAAACGGGGTACTGCTTTGGGCCTCTACGGGTCAATGGGGCCTTCGCATTTTTATGATCACTTGACTGCCAGACGCAGACCCAAATCATCAGGATAGGGATCAAAGTAGTTTTGCGTCATCAGATACCGGTCGGGGTATTCGGCCAGGTAGTGCTTCAGCAGCGTGATCGGGGCGAGAATAGGCAACTGTCCGTTGCGATAGTGCAGGATCACGTCGCGCAGCTCGCCGCGCTGGCGGGTGTTCAGCTGGTTACGGAAATACCCCTGGATATGCATCAGCACGTTGGTGTGATTCTTCCGCGAGGCGGGTTTTTTCAGGATGGTCATCAGTTTTTCCCGATACGCCACGAAGAAGGCGTCCAGGTCTTCCCACTCGTGCAGCGAGGCAACGAACGGGCCGATTTCGCGGTAGCCTGCCTGATGGTGCGCCAGTAGCTGAAGCTTATAGCGGCTGTGAAAATCCAGCAGCCCACGGCGCGTCAGACCTTTAGCGCGCAGCGTGTTTAGCTCGTGCAGGGCAAATACCCGCTCGATAAAGTTTTCCCGCAGCACCGGGTCGTGCAGCCGACCGTCTTCCTCGACGGGCAGCCACGGGTAGGTTTCAAGAAGGGCGGCGGTGAACAGCCCGACGCCCTCCTTGCGGCCCCGGTTGCCGTTTTCATCGTACAGCCGCACGCGTTCCAGGCCGCAGCTTGGGGATTTTGCACAGACGATAAATCCCGACAGATCGCCGATTTTTGGCAGATAGTCTGCCGTAAAGTCGGCCATTTTCTGCGTGAGGTCATCATGAGGCGGCTTGCTGAAACGGAGCTGCGTTTCGCCGCTGTCCGTCAGCGTCAGGCGTATGGCCGGACGAGGGGTCGGGAGACCGATAGCCATTTCCGGGCAGACGGGCCTGAAATTCACCCACTGGGCCAGCTCATCCATGACGAAGCCCATACGCTTGTGTCCGCCGTCAAAGCGAACGGCGGATCCGGTCAAACATCCGCTAATACCGAGCACAGGTTTCGTTGTCATGGTGTAGTCCTCCCGTTCACATAATTAAAACTTACACAACATGACTAATTTGTCCAAGTATTAGCGGAACTATTTTTTTTATTCCTTTAAAATCAATGCGTCTTAACTGCCCTTGTAGGTCGAGTAACCGTACTGGCTCAGCAGAAGCGGAATGTGCAGCTTCTCGTTGGTGCGGGTCACGGTAAACAGCACCGGGATCTCCGGGAAGAAGGAGTCCAGCTTTTTGCCGTGGAAGTACTCTGCGGTTTTGAAGGTCACTTTATACACGCCAGGCTGCATGTCCTGATCCTGCGGATAGAGCGATTTGATGCGGCCGTCGTGGTCGGTTTTACCGCTGGCAATCGGGGTCCATTTGTCCTGCTGCTGTTTCTCCAGCGTAACGGTCACGTCTGATGGCGGCATCCCGGTTTGCTGGTCGAGAATGTGGACGCTCAGCGTGCCGGCAGGGGCGCTAAAGGCAGCAGGGGCAAAGGCCATCGAGGCCAGGATCAGCAGAGGGGCAGTTTTTTTCATGGTGTTTTCCTGTTGAGTTATTCGTCACAGGAAAACGTTAGCATCTGCGGCGCGGGAAAATATTCAACTTTTCGTGAAGATTCCCGCAGGAGAAAATTATCAGAGGATAATCACTTCAAGCGATACCTGCTGCTGCCACTGCTCCACCTGTTTTTTCCGCCCGGCGGTGAGTTTGCCGCTGGTGACCAGAAGCCATTTGCGCTCCGGGAAAATTTCCGGTGCCAGCGCGTCAGGCGGAACCGGCAGGATGTCGATTCGGTGGCCCTGCCCGGTGCGCGTTAAGGCTTCGAGCCAGATCTCGCACGGGTCGTTCAGGTGCCAGCCGCTGAGCAAAATATTATCGCCCGGCGCTTTTTTATCGCCTTCGAGGCAAAACGAGGTGTAGGCGATGATGATGCCGTCGAGGATCGCGCGCAGGGTCATGGCGGCGGCGACGTTGGCCGAGACCTGGCTGCGCAGCGGGCGCAGCACGTTCGCGACCAGCTCCGGCCTTGGGTATTCGCGTCCGGCGTCGTAAATCATCTGGCGCAGGGACTCGACCTTGCCGTCCTGCAGACGTTGCAGCATGTTCTGCTGCAGGGTTTGCCAGTTGTTGGTCCGTCCCGGCATCGGGCGCTCCAGCAGCGGTTTGACCTGGCCGATCGGGACGCCTTTTTTTACCCAGTCGAGGATTTTGAGCGCCTGCTGGACGTCCTCGTCGCTGTACTGGCGGTGGCCGCCTTCCGTGCGCTGTGGCTTGAGTAAACCATAGCGACGCTGCCACGCCCGCAGGGTGGTGGCGGTGATGCCGCTGAGTCTGGCGAATTCGCCGATGGAGTAAGCCATGTCCGTGTCCAGAGTGGAGGAATACTCTCAATATACTACGAATTTTCCCGAACGGGATGAAGCGCCGAAACGGTGCACTACACTTAACGTCCAACCGTGCAAATGAAAGGAATTCTCATGAAGCTATGGCCTGTAGTGACCGGTGTTGCCATTGCGCTGACGCTGGTCGCCTGTAAATCCCCCACGCCGCCGAAGGGCGTGCAGCCGATTTCCGGTTTTGACGCCAGCCGCTATCTTGGCAAATGGTACGAGGTCGCCCGTCTGGAAAACCGCTTTGAACGCGGGCTGGAGCAGGTAACCGCCACCTACGGCAAGCGCAGCGACGGCGGCATCAGCGTGCTCAACCGGGGCTACGATCCGGTGAAGAACAAGTGGAACGAGAGCGAAGGCAAAGCGTACTTTACCGGCGAGCCAACCACCGCCGCGCTGAAGGTGTCCTTCTTCGGCCCGTTCTACGGCGGCTATAACGTGATCAGGCTGGACGATAAGTACCAGTACGCCCTGGTCAGCGGCCCGAACCGCGACTACCTGTGGATCCTGTCGCGCACGCCAACCATTCCGGATGCGGTGAAGCAGGATTACCTGAACACCGCGCGCGGTCTGGGCTTCCGAACCGATCAGCTGGTGTGGGTGAAGCAGTAGCCCCTACTGGTAGGAAAACGTAATGCTGGCCAGCGCGTTGGCCGAGCCGGGGACCAGTTCGCCGGTTCGGATGTACTGCGCCTGGAACGGTAACGTGAGCGTCTGCGCCGCCGTGGTGCTCTGGATGAAGAACTGGCCGGTCGCACCCGCGGCCGAGCTGTCCGGCCCCATCGTCAGCGGCCCGCTGCCGTTGTAGAAAAACTGCACCCCAACGCCGGACGCCGTGGAATCTCCGGTCAGGGTCACCACCGACGAGGTGTTCGACGGCGTGGTCTGATCGGTCATCACCGCGTGAACCGCCACGTTCGCGTCGCAGGTCAGGCCGACGGTAAACGTCCCCGATGGCGACGTGCTTCCCACCGTGGGCAGGGTGCGAATATCAATGGTGCCCAGCGCCACGCTGGCGTTTTTGCTGCCGACCGTACACCCGCTGGCGGTCACCGTGATGGTGGTCGGGCTGATGATGACCTGCGCCGTTTTCGTTTCGTTGTTATAGGCGGTGAGCACCGCGGCGTTGATGGTCGGGATGTTATAGACGCCGGATTTCAGGGCGGCACCGGTTTTAATAAAGGTGACCTTTGCTGACCATCCCAGATCCTGGGCAAACCCACTGGTGCCCTCTGCCGGGTAGCTTTGCGTGATACCGGTTTGCAGGGGAATATATTGCGTACTCTTAAAATCCTTCAGCCCGATGATATACCCCACGCCCGGTACGCCGGTCTCAAAAATGGTGTAATTCGCGCCGTCGACGGTGACCGTCGCACCGCTTGAGATGGCGCTGCTGCTGGGCTGCAGCGTGCCTTTGTTGCAGGTAAAAATAAGCCCGCACCAGAACACCTGCTGCACGCTGGCGGTGGCGCTCCAGGTCGATCCGATAATGCTGCCCGGCACCACGGAGTCCGCTGGCCCGCTGTAGGTCATCGGCTGAGGCGAGAGCGTAATGTCCGATTTCCAGTCCAGAGCCTGCACGCTGGCGCAGAAAAGTAATCCGCTGAGAGGAAACGCTAAACGCATCATAGATACTCCGTTGTCCAGGTGGCGAGGGCTGACACATCACCGGCGCTCACCGGCGTAGCGGTGGCAACCAGCTGCGCGTAGAAGGTCATCTGTACGCTGTCATCCCCCGCCGTTCCGTATGCGGTGGTCTTTGTATTCAGGGGAATGAGTACGCTCTCTTTATCGAGGATCTGCACCGCCACGCCGGTAGCGCCACCGTCGGCAATTTTCAGCAGCTGCGGATTGGCATCATCCGGCGTACCGCTGAAGCGAATTTTTACGCCAGCAAAGGTTGGCCCGCACGCTTCAAGCCTGAGCGTGAAGGGCGTTTTGATATTGCTGACGGCCCCGGCACGGCTGAACTGTTTAATACCAATGGTGCCCAGCGGCACGTTTTGCTCAACGGAGTCCTGCGCCACCACGCAGGTGTTGCCGATCAAATTGCCGGTGACGGAGACCAGCACGTCGTAGCCGCGAACGGGGAGCGTGAAAACCAGCAGCAGCGCAAGGCAGCCGATCCGAAGCGTTACTGACATACCACCTCCTGAGAATAAAGACCGGTGCGGGCGTTATAGTTCTGCTTGTTTAAGGCGTAGGTAATGGCGCAGCGCTGGCGGCTGCCGCGGCCCCACACGGCGTTCAGCTTGCCCTTCTCTGACAAACCGGAGAGATACAGGCTGCCGCCATCGCCAACGATGCCGCTGGTTTTGTCATCATCGAGCGAGACCAGCGTGCCGAAGGGGAGCACGTCGTTGCCGTGACGTACGATAAACATCGCTTTTGCCCCCTGGTGCGTGGTGAAGGTGGCGCGAACCAGGGCGCCATCGGTAGGCGTTTTGTTGGCGATGGCGTTTTCCAGCTCCACGTCGTTGCCGGCGGTCGTCACGTCCAGCGCGACCTGGTTAACGCGGTACGGCGTGGCGTACGGGATCACCGCGTAGCCACGGCCGTCCGTTTTGATGCCCTTATGGTTAAGCACGGCGACATTGCTGGCCCCCGGCGCTTTTACCAGAATGTTGGTGTTCCCGAGCGGCTGGCTCAGCGTCAGGCCATCTTCATGCACTACCGCGCCGCCGCTGATGCCGTAGCTGAGGTTGCGGGAGTCGCTGGCGTAGCTGTAGCCCAGGTTGTAGTCTCCCCACGCGCCTTCGTATTGCAGGGTGGCATCGCCGCCGTAGTGCTGTCGGGAGCTGTAGCGCTGGTTGACGCTATAGAACAGATTCTCCTCACCCGGCAGGTAGCCGCTCACGCCCGTGCTGGTGGTGGTGCCGGTGGAGTCCGCATGGGTCGTGGTAAAGCGCGCGCGGGTCGACAGCGTCGGGTTGCCCAGCGGGACCGAAATCGACATCGACAGGATGTTATCTTTCTTGTCGTCATACAGGCTCGAGCTTCGCTGGACGCTGACGCCAAGCGACACGTTGCGAAACGTGGCGTTCCACGCAAACTGCAGGCTTTGCGTGGTATTTGATGTGTTCCAGTAGGTCTGCTGATCCCACGACAGTGACAGCGAGCCGTATTGTCCCATCGGCTGCGACAGCAGCAGCTGGTTTTTTGCCTTGCGCGACATGCGCAGGTTGTACACGGTGTCGTATTGGGTGGTGACGGTGCCATCGTCTTCCACCGTCTGCTTTGGCGATCCGCCCGACATGCCTTTGTACGTGGTGTCGCTGAGGGTATAAAACCCTTTCGTGGAGTAGCGCAGCGAGAAGAAATTCACCCGCGTGCCAATGTCGTTCAGCAGCTTGCTGTAGCGCAGGCGCACCGAATCACCGGTATAGTGCCGATCGTCCGCCAGCTGGCTGCGGGCGTGGGTCAGATCGATGGAGTAGGCGCCAAAGCGGCCGAGGTTTTGCCCAAACCCGAGGGCCAGGCCGTTATAGCGATCGGCAAACTGCGCCCCGCCGTAAAACGTCAGGCCGTATCGCCAGCCGTAGAACAGCTCGCCCTGCGCGAAAGCGGGCGCGTCCTGATTGCCCGTCGGACGGTATTTCCCGGCGCCGAGGGCATATTTCACCTGTCCGTTACGCACCAGGTTCGGCACGCTGGCAAAGGGAAGCGTGTATTGCGTTTTGCTGCCGTCGTTCTCCTGAATGGTGACCGCCAGATCGCCTCTCGAGGAGGTCGGGTAGAGATCTTTCAGCACAAACGCCCCCGGCGGGACGGAGGTTTGATAGATGATGTTGCCGTTCTGGCGAACCGTGACCGTGGCGTTGCTGCGCGCGATGCCGCGAACTTCAGGCGCATAGCCGCTGAGGCTGGCGGGCAGCATGTTGTCATCGGTTTTCAGGGCGATACCGCGCAGGCCCACGGAGTCGAACACCTGCGCCGAGGTGTACGTTTCCCCGGCATACACCTGCGCGCGCAGGGCGTGAATATCGCGCTGCAGCCAGGTCTGCACGTGGGTGAGCTCATTGCTGTCTTTGGTCCACGTGGTGAAATCACGCAGCCGCCACGCGCCCAGGTTGACGCCGCTGTTGAGGCTCGCAAACAGCTGCTGTTCCCGCGTGCGCGTCTCGCCGCGATACTCATTGTTCGAGCCATTGACCACGTAATTCAGCCACGCGGCAGGAATGCCCGCCTCCCAGCTTTCCGGGCTGACGTACCCGCGCGGCAAATTGCGCATCGCACTTTGCGGTACGGTGAAGCTCAGGGTGAGCGTCTTCTGGTCCAGATCAAACTGCGTATCCGCAAACGCCTTCGTTAGGAAGATGCAGCGCTGCGCCAGCGGCAGGTCGCCACCCTTCGCCTGATGGCTATCGATGCCCAGCGCGGCGAATTGTTCAGGCGTGAGGCAGGGCAGCGCTTCACCCGTGCTGTCTTCAGCAAGGCGGAACGTGACGTTACCCGTGAACGCATAATTCGTATTGATATACACGTTGAAGTTGTAATCACCCGGCGGCAACGCGCTCCCGGCGTTGACCCAGGCGAGATCTGCGCTGTTTGCGCTCTCGCCGTTGAGGAACGCAGGGTTAAATTGCAGCTCGCTTTCAGCAGCCACGGCTTGCCGAATCACCAGGGAGATCACCGTGGCGCACAGGATTTTTATTTTCACGTGGTCACGCCTTACTGTTTTTATTATTGGGATAACGACGTGCGCGTGGCGGGGGTCCATGCCCCGTAATCGTTAATGGTCTGATAGCTCATGCTGCCCGCATGGCTGAAGGTTTCGGCCAGCGTCACGCTGCCTTTCGGGGGCACCATCACCGGCTGCACCGGCATACCGTCAATTTTCACGTTGATGGTGGTGAGGTAGTACGGCGTAGGGTTGCTGAGCGTGACTTTTCCGGCGCGATAGGCACCGGCCAGTTTTTTCCACGCCTCTCCCGGGCTCTCGCTGAGTCCCTCCGGGCGATAAAAGACCTTGATGCGGTTAGCCGACGCAAACTGCAGCGTATTCCCGGCGCCGCTTTTCGCCTGCTGGGGGATGGCTTTGACCGTCATCCAGTAGAGCGTCTCCCGATCCGCTGGCAGGGCTTTGCCGTTAAACATGATTTTCACCGCGCTTTCGCTGGCCGGTTTTATGACGTACAGCGGCGGCGTGATCGCGAAGTCGTTGGTGCGCTCGCCTTTCTCATTCTCCATCCACGACTGGATGAGGAACGTAGCGTCGGGATGGGTGTTTCTCACCTGCATCATGGCCTGGCTGGTGGCGCTGGAGTAGACCATTCGCGTTGCGCCCAGCCCCACGCCGCCGGCATAGACGGCGGAGGAACATAACGCACCTGCCAGGCAAATCCATGTGTTTACGCGCATAGTGTTTCTCCTGAAAGCTAAGACAGGCCCGGCTCGCAGACCGGGCCTGAGGATTACGAATAGGTCACGGTGTAGGTCGCGACGGCGCTGGCATCACCCGCGGTGGCGCCACCCTTCGGCGAGTAATATTTCGCGCTGAAGTTCAGGGTGTTGGCACCCTTACGCAGAGGGATGGCCGCAGCAGGTTCACCCAGGTTCACCACGTTGCCCTGCTCGTCATAAAGGCGAATAGCCACGTTTTGCGCAGAGTTGGCGCTGCCGTTTGCCCCGACGGACAAGCTATTAACATCGGAAGTGTCCGGCGTGCCGGTGAAGGTGACGGCCACGGTTGTGGCGGCAATCGGGTTCTCATCCGTAGAGGCTGAGGTATCGGCGATTTCGCAATCTTCCAGGGTGATGGCAAACGCTTTTGCCGTGCTGGCAACGCTGCCTGCCGTCTTCAGCGTTGCGGTACGCACTTCACCCATGTCCACGTCAATGTTGGCGCTTCCTGCGCTGATGGCGCAGGCTGAGGTCACCACTTTGCCGCTAAAGTTCACCGTGCCGCCGCTGGTGCCGGCAGCCAGGGCCGTGCCCGCTGGCAGTAAGGCCGCAATAGCGATCGCGAGCAGCGTTTTATTATTGAATTGAGCTTTCATTGTCCTGATTCCATTATGGTGTTATGTCGAGATTTGCTCTGAAAGCAGCAGGTCTAACTGGTTAAAAAGACCAGCAAATCTGTCTTGTTCCTGAGCCCGAGTTTTCTTATCGCTGAGCTTTTTAACGCGCTGACACGACGGTAAGAAAGCTGCTCTGTTTCGGCGATGTAACGCATATCCAGACCCTTTCGCAGTTCCTTCAATACCCTCCATTCACCCGGCGTCAGCGATAACGCCGTGGGTTTTTTTAGTGGGCGATAACGGCTATCGACCATTTTTAATACGCTGGCTCGCCAGTGATAAAGCGGGTCCTGCAGCGAGAGATAGGCGTCTATTTCACCGCGTATCCACAGCCAGGAATTTGCCGGTGCGGAATACATGCAAATAAGTACGTCGGGATAAAGGACTTTCATCTTCCTGATATATTTCAGGCAGTCATATCCCGCGTGATATTTCTCCATGCCGGATAAAAAAATCACGTCTACCGGTGCGGTCGCGAGTATCGCTTCGATCTCCGCGTAATTATCGATCGATGCTGTAATCTGCATAGCCGGGACAATATTTTTTAATAACGCGGCGATCCCCTGGCGCGCAAAGTGATCTCCACCCAATAGCGCGATATTTAAATGACGTGTGTTGTTGAGCTTATTCGCCATGTCATTCCCTCGATTTATAATTGTAATGAGACTCGTCTGTCTGGCAGAACGATGCCTGTATTTTCGAAGCAATTAAGCATTGCACGGTGTGAGCCCACTATACTCAGGGCGTAAAAGAGGTAACCTGAATTAATCTTAATTTGTTTTAAGTACGGTTTAGGTGTAGCGTCAATTTCTCCTCGCTGAACCGGCTTTTGCTTATCTGCCTGTAAATAATCATACCGGTAGTTTTTATTGAAAAGTTGGCTTTAATAAATGTTTTGTAAGGAAATAGTCTGGAGACGTCATGCGACGCGGGTTGTTACTGACGGTGGCTAACAGTTTCGCACCGAAATTGTTAATTAAGACGACAGCTTTCGAATTGGTCGTAATTTCGAAACCCGCTGGCAGAGCGCGTCCTCTCTGCTTTTGATTAAAAAAACAAATTAAGCGCGCTGAATAATTCAGACAATGATGGCTAAAGCGTTCAACGGGCGCCTTTGTCGAGTTTTGTCAGTGTCAAGACGGCTTAAAATGGCGGTTAAGAAAACTTCAGACCGGTCAGATAAAGAGAAAGGAAAAATAAGATTTTTCGCCAGGCGCCAGGATATACAGTTGCGCATTTATCCGTCACATTAATCCTTACACAGGCGAGGGATACGCAGGTTAACCGTGAAGGGAATCTACTGGAGCAACAGGCGTTGACCGGAGGTATTTAGCCCATTCTATGCATAAGCATTACATTATTAATGGCCTGGTAGAGTTTCATCCAGCGGCCAGCACATTACGCGATCTCAACAATCCTGACCGGGTGGTGGTATTAAATTCCCCGGCGGGGCGCTGTTTGTTGTTATTAATAGAAAGAGTCGGAAGTATTGTGACTCAACAGGAGTGCATGGATATTGTCTGGCAGCGCCGGGGGATGCTGGTTTCGCCTAATACCTACTACCAGAATATTTCTATTCTGCGTAAGGGGCTGAAGAAAGTGGGGTTTGAAACCGATCCGATTGTCACTATCCCGCGGATTGGACTGACGCTCGCAAGCGATACGCAAATCACCGTTAAAGAGACGCAGCCGCAGGCTGAAGAGGAAGAACGTGCTGCTCCGGATGCCGCCGAAGAGACCGTCGGCCCGACGGCCCCGACACGCCGCTTCTTGCTGCCGGGCGCGCTGGTGCTATTGCTGATGCTGGCTGGCGTGAGCGTTATCAGCCATAACCTGCTGCATGACAGCTATTTTGTAGACGGGTACCGCTTCGCGATGAAGATGGGCGAATGCCAGCTCTATTTTTCTCGCGATATTGAAACGCAGCGCGACAGGGATAAAGCCCTGGCCTATGCCGCCCCGTTTAAGGACCAGTGCGCGAACTATCCCTGGGTTTACGTCAGCGGATATATCCTGCTGCCCCGTGCATCGGTCATTCGCTGTGACAGGCCAATGACGGAACCCAACCGCTGTATGTCCGATTATTTTATTGAGGATCGCTAGTATGGTTCGCTACCGTCAAACGCTTGTTGCGCTCTGCCTGTGCCTGTTGATGGGGGCTATCGTGGCAGCGTATTACCTCTGGCATCGCCATTACATCCAGCCCTTTTCCTGCCAGGCGAACTTTATTCAGCATCACCGTGATGAAACGCTCTCTCTGTGGCTGAATTACACCGTGGAGGGTAACAGCGGAATACTCAGCATGAATGGCCGGTTGAAAAGCGATCCCACGAAGACCCTGAATCGCAAAGTTTTCTTTCAGATTGAGCGCAAAGACAGCGTCTATAATCTGACGTCCATACGCAATATGAAATTTCCGGACGACAACATCAGCGACAGCTGGCTGGAGAAGTACGAGCCCTTATTTTTTATCTATCCGAATAAGAATATTTATATGCGTATTAAGAAACAGCAGAATGAGAATTATTTATTTATTCTGGGGACGCTGCCGACCTACGTGTGCCACACGTCAAAAAACGGATAGCGACAGGGAGAAATGTTTTTAAGTTTTTGCGGGCATCATTTATGCTTGATTTAACAGCCAGGACCTATCTTAGGAAAATATAACAGCGACAATAATGTTGCGATAATGTAATTATTCTTCGGCAAGTTAATGAAAAATATAATTGATGATAGTGTCAGTATGACGCCTGCACGGAATAAATCCCTGCATATGGGTTTACTCCTGTGGCCCCATTTCTCGCTTTTCGCATATTCAGGATTAATAGAGGCGTTACGTATTGCATCCAGCGTCCAGAAGCGTAGCCAGAAAATACGCTTTAAACTCAGCCTGATAAGCACTTATCCCGACTTACCGATAGTGAGCAGCTCAGGGCTCAGCGTGCGGCCTGAGGCCGCCCATGCGCCGCCCGGCGACTTCGACTACATTGCGGCGATCGGCGGAGGTCTGGAGCATCTTCACCAGGGACACCGTGGCGACAGAGCGTTTCTCACGGAGGCTTATCACAACAACGTTCCCCTGATAGGTATTGGTACCGGCAGCTTTATCCTGGCGGAGGAAGGCTTACTGAACGAGCGCCGCGCCTCGATTCATCCTCATCACCATGACGTTTTCACGCAACGCTTTCCGCAGGTTTATGCTGAGCAAGGTCTCGATTTTATCGACGAAGGCGATGTGCTGACCTGCCCGGGCGGGATCTCAACGCTCACCCTGGTAACGGCGCTGATCCGCGCCCACGGGGGAGACGACATTGCGGCCACCACCTCCCGGCGGCTGTCCCTTCCTCCGCATGACGCCGCCACGCCGCGGCCCGCGAATATCGCCATGATCCCTGATTCACGGCTGCGCAGGGCGGTGACGATCGTCGAACAGTATCTGACTCACCCGCTGAACGCCGCCAGGCTCGCGCAGGACGTTAAGCTGAGCGAACGCCAGCTTAACCGCCTGTTTCACGCCGAGTTTGGCAAAACGGCGCGGGAATTTATTCGCAGCGCCAGGCTGCGCTATGCCTGCTGGCTGCTGAAAAACTCTCAGCAAAGCGTGACGGATATTGCGCGGCGGATGCGGTTTAGCGACTGCGCCCATTTTATTCGTCATTTTCAGACCGAGTACGGCTGCACGCCGGGGGTATGGCGCACGTCGCAGAACTGATGCACCTATCTCGTGCTTTCTTCGTAGGGTATTACTCGCTCGCCTGGATAGACTTCCGTTAAAAGCCCAACGGAGGGAAGACGACATGAACTGGCAGCCTTTTCGCGGCGATGCACCGGAAAATATGACGATTTTCAGCGCGTCATTTCCCGACGTCAGCGACCAGTGGCCGATGAAAGACGACGCTGCCCGTGAGATCGCCTCCCTTGACCGCGCCCTGAAAGCCGAGCCAGCGCTCCGGCCTCCGAGGGTGGAATACGACGAGGGGGGGCAGGCCGTGCTTGTCCCGCAGAACCGCTATTCCGAACAGGCCTTCCGCAACCGCCCGGCGCTCACCGCGTGGCGTACCCGGCTGGTGCCCTCCGCGCTGGCGCTGTTTGTGGTGCAAAACCCGCTGGAGGACCGCCTGCCCGACGGCACGAAAATGGACAGCGACAGCCGCCAGTGGTTTATCCACGCTAACGATGCGGTTGGCGTGCGCTCCCGCGCCCGGGTGCTGGCCGCGCTGGTGGATAAGTATATTCACAACGAAAGTGAAAATAACTGGGTTAGCCTCGCAAGCGGTGCCGCCATTCCGGTGCTGGAGGCGCTGCGCGAAGCAAAGCTCGACGGCCAGCGTGTATATCTCACGCTGGTGGACAAAGACCCGGTGGCGCTCAGCTGGGCCGAAACCATGGCGGCGCAGGAAGGGATTGTGGTGGGCGAACAGCTGACGCTGCTCAGGCGCAACCTGCTCCATACGCTGGTGCGTAACGAGGACCTGCTGCTGGAGCTCGGCGAGCATCAGGCCGAACTGGTCGACGCGCTGGGGATTTTCGAATACTTCAACGATACCGATGCGGTGATTTTTCTCCAGCGCGCGCTGCGGCTGGTCAAGCCCGGCGGGGCGGTGATTGTGTCGAACATGCTGACCAGCAGCCCGCAAATTGACTTTGTGCTGCGGGGTATCGGCTGGGAGGATATTCACCCGAGGTCGTTACAGCAGCTGCAGGATATCCACCTCGCGGCAGGCGTGCCGGTGGAAAACGTCACCGTGGTTGTGCCGAAGGATGGGGTGTATGCGGTGATGGAGATTAGGGTTTAGCTCGAACGGTGTGGGATGACAAACCGCACAATCGGTTCCCTCTCCCTTGAGGGAGAGGGCTAGGGTGAGGGGGAGCAGGGCGCAACAATATTTACCGTTCCTCAGTTGTTCGGTTAAACCGAACAACTGTCATGAAGGATTGACTCGTTTTCCTGTTCTCATTCCCAGGTGATGATTCTTGCTTGCCATGATCTATCATTTGCCTGGTTTCCTGAACCAACTTTCGGGCCATTTCCTTGATACGCTCTCTACTTTCAGATGTACGAGAGTTTATAACTTCATTTAAGGTCTTCGTTTTATTGCCTCCATGCTTCTGGATACTTGATTTAATCTCTGCGCTCTATAATGATCCCCCCATGAAAATTGAAACCGCACTTCCCACACACTTCGAACGTCTGGTTGCGATCTGGGAATCCTCCGTCCGCGCCACCCATCACTTTTTGCAGGAAAGCGATATTGCGGCGCTGCGCCCGCTATTGCTTAACGCCTATCTGCCTAACCTCAAGGTCGTGATCGCTCGCGATGACGCAGGCGTTATTCACGGCTTTTTAGGCGTGGATGAAAACCGCATTGAAATGCTGTTTGTTGATGAAGCGAGTCGCGGGAAGGGCGTCGGGAAATTGCTGCTGCAACACGCCATCGCAGCGTTCGGCGCGAACGAAGTGGACGTGAATGAGCAGAATCCGCAGGGCGTGGGATTTTATCGCCATATGGGGTTTGAGCAGGTCGGACGCTCGGAACTGGACGGGCAGGGGAATCCGTTTCCGTTGCTGCATATGCGATTGGGTGAGTAAAAATAATCAGTAGGTAATTTAAAACGTTACCGTAATTTCTGAGGGATATAATAACACCCTTATCATTCATTAAAAAAATAATTGTATTAATTTACGGTGATATTAATATAGCTCTCGCAAAAGGAGAGCGCAGATGAGCGATGGAATAAAAATTGGCGGAGTGCGACTGCTAACGCTCGGTGAAATTAACCTTGCCAAAACACTTTATGGTTTAAGTATTCGTTATAATGAAGTGTGGATTCATCGGGGAAGTTATTTGCCCTTCAATATGCAGAATTTCAGAACCGCAATGACGCCAAACGGTGAGATTTATTTTATGGAAGGTACGTATGAAAACGACTTTTCCATGTCCCATCAAAGAATGTCTCGTATCGTCGGAGCGCATCTTTTTCTGCATGACATGATGCATGTTTAGCAGCATCAGCACGGTATGATGGTACGCCTTCGCGGAGCATTCTCCTGGGCTGTCGACTATTCCTACCATTTAGATAAAAATCACTTGCTTGATTACGGTCTCGAGCAACAAGCCTCTATCGTCAGTGATTTCTGGCTGCTCAATACCTATGGATTTGATCCCCGCAGCAACCTGCATAAACTCATTGATTATGACCCATCGGAACCAAAACAGGATCTTCTCAGGCGGTATGAAGCTATTTTAGGAGACTTTCCACAGTGAAACTAAAAATTCTATTCATTCCGATTATCTCAATGTTGACCGGTTGTCCGGGTGAAAATCTGAATATTCCTGAGCAGCGAACGATCATGATAAATGGCAATCATTTTTGTTTTAGTGTTGACGAAAAAGATATTTTGAATGGATATACAATTTCGTCTATGCAACACGGTGAATATAAAGAGTTTGCGGCCGAATTTCAAAGACGTTCATATCCAGATAGTTGTATCGAGATTGCCCTGCCAGCTGGCTATGCCTATGAAATCTCTTATACCTTGAATGAGCGAAATTATTACTATCCATTTTTCAAGGATAATGACGGCAGAGTCATAAATTATCATTAGGAGGAAAGTCAATGTCATTACCCGCGTACATGTTTCTTTATGATGAAAATGGAAACCCGATCAAAGGCAGCTGCAACGTTTCGGGCAGAGAAGGCGCGATTGAGATCCTTAACAGCAATTACCACATCCATCAGGTTTGCAGCGCCAGCACGGGCAATCTTATGGGGGCCAGAGAACATGGGGCATTCACGATCCATAAGCAGATCGACAAAACGTCGCCTTACTTTGCAGATGCTTTATGTCAAAGCAAAAGGCTACAGAAAGCGGTTATCCACTACTATGATGTGAACGAAGCAGGATTTGAATTCGAGGTGTACCGCATAACGCTGGATAGTATCGTGATTATGTCTGTCGATGCTGCCCATACCTGGGTTCCGGGGGCGCCTGGTTATAATATGATGGAAAGCATCGGGATTCGTTATCGCGGTATCGAGTGGTTTTATCTGGAAGGACACATTAAATATGAGGATCACTGGAATAAGGTGCCTCAGTGATGCTGTTAGTGAAGATTGGGTCCCTCTACCTTGATGGAGAGAGATTTAAAAAATTAGTTACTGGTAATTTGCCCGATGATTACGCCACGCACTTTTTCGCCATCGAAGTAATAGGAGACCGTATTACTCTGGATGAATCCATTCTGTACTGGCGTCTCCTGATAAAAAAGCATCGCTTTCTTTTGGGCGGTCTCTTTCGCGCCGAACAACGCGACTAAATTGCCATGTGTCGCATTTAATAACGGAACATTAGCGACTGAGACTCTGATAGGTTCCGTTGTTTTAGCACACTCGTTATGGATGCCATCTTTGGCTATAACTAGCGCAGTTAACAATCCTGCACCCATTTCGTTATCCGAGATGAACCAGTAATTCGTGCCATCGTCGTCATGAAGGCAGACCCAACGAGCGGAACTGTCTGTGTTGACTGGTGAGCTGGTGATATCTGACAGGTGAGTAACCTCCATTTGTACGGCTTGCTTGCCTATAGCGATGGTTGGGGAAAGGGGCACTGTTGTAGAAATTTCCGTCAGCGAGCCGTCTTCATCGTAATACTGGGCCGCAAAGCCGGTCATTCCCGTTGCTGAGACGTGTGAACTGACTGCAACGAGTAATGGCAATAAACAAAATAAACGCTTCATTTGACAATCAATACCGTATCGTTGCTTTTCCAGATACTCCTTCTGGCACTCAGAGGAGCAATGATGCAGCCCTCTGAAGAGTCGTCAGGGTGCAAACTGCTTTTACCATGTATTTTAAATGAGTCCCTACCACACATATCATTTGTCGAATAGGGTGTGAGGCTGAGAGTATATTTTCCAGTGTGGGCTGAATTATGAGGGGACCCAATAGTGTAGGTACCTCGTGGCAGCGGTCCGCTATTTTTTACACATTCTTGTGACGGATCGTTTTTGTAACCACTTGCACCTGCGTAATCAGCATCAAATTGGTAGACACCATCCAGATAAAATTTATGCTCTTTTACATCATATTCCCAGGACATACTTTCTCCTTAAGCGCGTTCTTTCCAGGTATCAGAGTGAATGATGTTTCCATCAATGTAGTGCCATGTGATTTTTTCATATGTCAGATCTACATATTCATGGTGTGTATAGTGTTCGTTTTGCGGATGTTTAATGTCAAACATGATAGGTTCAATTTGAACAACTCTTGCATTTTCTAATGTTGTCTTAAAGTAAGCCTCTTCAAGTCCGTTATAGTTGATCCTGTAGAATATAAATTCTGCTTTTTTAGTGTTTGCCCAGTGCACAAAGCTTTGTATAGATAAGAGGATGATGAATCAATCTCTTTCATGAATGCATAGGTACTACAAATGCGTTTTGCTGTGATTTTTCCGGAGGATTTATCTATAGGTTGTTCTATTGAATGCATAAATTCAATCACTTCTATTGAACCCTCGCGATCTTTAATATCGACAGATCCATTAATTCTCCGACCTGAATCATCCTCGAGCCATAAGTAAACAGGTATAGCCATCTCAGTCTCCTTTTATAGACTGAGGGAAACTACTCTTCATTATGGATTTAAATTGTGACTTTCATTTCAAAATAGAAAATAAAATATGGAAGTGGGACTTAAAATTGCTGTTTGCGATGTATAAGTTTCTCAGATGGATTTTTAAAGACTATAACGTTGAATTATGATTTCGTTGCCATCGTAAGATAAATGCTAAGTTAAAATAGCATCAGCTATTGAAATGATGAATGTCATCAAATATTCAACTTGTAAGTTAGCATTACATGTTGGGTTCGATTGCTTTTTGGATGTTATGGAAGAAATTTGGCATTCCATAATGTGTTTTATGTTGGCTGCATGCCCAGCAGCCAACTTGATAACAGCGGGAACGGTTATGATAATTGCAGGCTCGCCAGCGTATTCTCGATCTGGCATAACTTTGCTTTAGTGCGTTTGTAATCGTCCAGCATCCTTCTGCTCCTGCTCGTTATACGCCACCAGAACGATGCATCCTTTCATCACCTTTACCGTGACCTGCTGTCCGGTATCAAAACCCGCTGCGCGCAGCCACTTGCCGGAAAGGATGATTTTCGGCGTGGATTTGTCGAAAACATTCGGGTGGTATCCCACAATTAACGAACGCTCGGTTCCTGATTGGTCGGTGTCTGGGGTAGAATGCGAATCAGCCATAATCAACTCCTTGATAGTTGGTGAGGTTAGCTCTCGTCCGGTATTGCGAGTACCTGGCGAGGGCGTTTTAATTTGAGGTTTTTGTATGTTAAGGTACGTACCTCAGTGGAGAAATTTTGCTCTTGTAGGTACGTACATGTCAACAGCTAAACGCGACCCCAACAAATCTAAATCCGGAAAAGCACCGACGTTTCAGATTCGTATTACATCTGAATTGAAGGCTCAGTTTGAGGAGGCTGCGAAGGCTGAAGGGATGAGTTTGGGGAATTGGCTAAAATCGTTGGGAAGACAAGAATTAACTAGACTGAACGAAAAAAATAATAACAACGACATCAATAAAATATTCTTAAGTTCAGGAGACTGAAAATGTTACTAGCAGAGTCATTCATAAGCTTAAGCGATCTTTACGTGGCTTATAGAAAAGCGAAGCAAGAAGCTTATTTTGATACGTTTCATTCTAATTCAATAATGTATTCTAACTACGAGTCACAACTTCATGAAAACATCAAAAATCTATATTTGAATTTGACAAAGAATGATTCTGGATGGGAAAACAATGTTTCCTTTTTGGGAGAGAATTTATATATTCCAAAGGGATTGGATGATGGTGAATGGGATAAAAACCCTATTATGCACTATCGCTCGGTTGATCCAAATACCGACTGGAGAAAAAGATTCAAAGAAAATAAAAAGAAACTTCAAGCAGAATATAGACTAATTATAAATGCTACGGTGAATTATCAAATAATTTCCGCATTATGGATCCTTAAGGTTGGTCATAAGTTAGAAAAAAAATTAAATGAAAAGCTTTCTTATGGCAATAGATTAAGACGATATGGTAGCCAGGATTTTTCGGAAGAAAAAGATTATGTGATAAATGAAAATGCAAACGGCCTGTTTGTTCCTTATTTTACAGCCTATAAAAACTGGAGAAGAAATGGGCTTAAATCAATGGAGCGATCACTTAAGAATGGGAAAAACATTACAGCAGTAACAATGGATGTTGCAAGTTTTTATCATAATATAAATCCAGAGTTTATGTTGAGGCCATTATTTTTAAAAACTATTGGAGTTGAATTGTCTTCTGAGGAAGTTTCATTTACTCAATTACTTATAAACTCAATAAAAACATGGTATTTTCAGACCCCAGACTACAAAGAAAACCCGCAAGGGGCTATACCTGTTGGTTTGTCAGCATCGAAAATAATATCTAATGTATTATTATTTGAGTTAGACCAAGACATCTATAACAATATTAATCCTATTTACTACGGGCGATATGTTGATGACATATTCCTTGTCTTTGAGACTCCTGAGGATACTATAAGTGGTGAGGCGATAATACGGTATATTTCACAACGAGTTGATTGTATCAAAATTAATCGTGATGAAGAAGGATTACCGGATTTAGTTATAAAGCTAAAATATGCATTTGATTCAAATTTAAAATTTAAAACACAAAAGCAAAGAATTTTTAGTCTTTCTTCTGAGCATGGTTTAGATCTTATAAATCAAATATCTAGCCAAATAAGGGCGCAATCAAGTGAGTATCGCATGTTACCGAGTATACCTCGGGATTCTATCCAAATGGCTGAAAAAACCTTACTTGCATCTTCAGATGCTTCATTAGTTGCTGATGCTCTTCGGAAGGCTGATACAATTTCAATTCGAAGACTCGGGTTATCATTGTTAATTAGAGATGTGGAAAGTTACTCTAAAGATTTATCTTGTCATGAATGGAAACTCATTCGCCATGAATTTTATGGTCTTTGCGAAAGATATTTACTCTCTCCAAAAGGGATGTTTGAATATTTTCAGTACTTTCCAAGAATATTTCAAATAATGATTTCTTGTCAAGATTTCACACAGTTAAATAGTTTTATTTTAAAGATAAATCAGACTTTTGGGTTGATAAAAGAAACTACTTATGTCAAAGAAAGTAATAAACTTAAATACTGCATAAATTACTTTATAAAAAAATTGATCGAAACAGTAATAAAATCATCTACTATAAAAGGTTTTGATTCATGGAATCAATTAAAAAAAGTAATTGAGGATATTAGTTTTCTTTCCGGCGTAAGGTCTGAACCCTATGATATAGAAGAATTAAAGACTATTAGTAACATGCTTTTAATATCAGATTTAGGATTAAGGCCATATAAGGATTTTTGGTATCACTCTCAAAAAAGTGATGCAATTTGCATCAATATTCCTTTGGAAAAGAGTATTCATTACCTGCTGCGGCTTCCTCAAATTGAATCTTTTAGAAAAAAAGTCAAACTAAAGAAACCATTTTGGCCTGCGTTAGCTTTTTCAACTAGACCTCTGAATATTCAAGAGATGGTTCTTATTTGTCCTCATCTTCTCGAGGATTCTGATTTTTTTGAAAAAAGCGTTATGGGATTAAGGGGGGCAAAAATATTAAATAAGGAAAAATTTAGTTTTCCTCATAATGAAGGTATCAACTACAAAATTCCTTATTCAAGAAAGGAAAAAATAAATGTGGCACTAACTAGTTTTGAAACAACTTTGCAGACGTATAATATGGTTGTATCTGGCGTACCGAATCGTAGTCTTGAGAGATATGAGAGGACGAATGATTTAATAAATAATATCCTTCGAGCCCGTAAGAGGACTGACTATATAATCCTTCCTGAATGTTCAATACCAAGAAAATGGGCTGTGAGTATAGCATCAAAACTTGGTAAGCAAGGTGTTTCTTTTATAGCAGGTATGGAGTATTATAAATTAAATGGTGAGAAAGAACTTCGAAATGATTCGTTAATATCTTTGGCTACAGTTTGGCCTGGATACCCAACAAATTTAATAATTATTCAGCCTAAAATAAGGCCTTCTCATGAAGAAGAAAAATTTCTAAAGTTAAAAGAACAAGTTTTATATAAACCGAAGTTTTTAAAAGAAGTACCACACATATATCAGCATGGAGATTTTTTCTTCGGCGTACTAATTTGTAGTGATCTAACTGATCCTCGAAATCGTGTTCGTTTTCAAGGAAAGGTTGATGCTTTGATTCTTTTAGAATGGAATGCTGATGTAAATACATTTGGTTATTTAGTAGAGGGCGCTGCACATGATATCCATTCATTTATAATCCAAGTAAATAATAGAATGTATGGCGATAGTCGAGTTAGAACACCATATAGAAAGTCTTATGAGCGTGATATGGTTAGATTGAAAGGAGGTATAGATGATTATTTTGTTATTGCCGAAATTGATTTTCTACCTTTAAGAGAATATCAGCATACAGGAGTTATGACCGATACAGAAGAAAGGTTTAAGCCTGTTCCAATAGGCTTTGATTTGGCGAAAGAAAGAATTACTACAATAATGTTGGCTGGGAATAAAAAATGAATATTGATTTTTGGGCTAAATGGGTTTCACTGGCGTCTGATCTGGCAACATTTATTGCTGTTTTTGTTGCAGGTTTAGCTGCTTGGATTGGATATAAGCAGCTTAAAAGTAGTAAAGATGAAGAAAGGAAAAGTATTGCGTATGACATTTATCAACAATATTTGCAACTTTGTATTGTAAACCCAAAATTTTCAGCAGGCTTAGAAAAACCGGAAAATAATACTAATGAATATGGCCAATACCGCTGGTTCGTTTCTGCCATGCTATTCTCTTTTGAACAAATACTAGAAACTCAGTCAAGAGATTCTAAGTGGATTGCAACGATTAAGTCTCAACTTAGTATACATAAAGACTGTTTAAAAAATTCTAGAACAGTGAGAGATAAAGAATGGAGTAACGAACTACAAGGGATCATTGAAGAAGTTATTAGATAACTTTTGGCGGAAGATCACAGGAGTCGAACCTGCCCGGGAACGCTGGCGTCCCCAACTGGATTTGAAGTCCAGCCACCTCACCGGAGATGACGATCTTCCGCGCCTCGATTGCTACATGGAGGCGGGGCGCATTATAGCTACTTTCAGGCATTTACCACATACCCAGACACACTTTTTTCACCTCTCTTTTGACCTGTACACCCCTGTTTCAGTTAATTCCTAAGAAAATCCTCATGTTAGCCCCTCGTGCTTCCAACATTTACCGCGATCACAAAAAACAAGAAACGTAATCTGCTAACCAGAAAACGCAATACCCGCTCCTGAAACAATGGTTTAAAACTCTGTAACCGGTCTCAGCGCCCCCCTACAGCGTGAAGGATAAAAAAAGATGAGCGAAGTATTGTCAGTTAAAGAGAAGATTGGCTACGGCATGGGAGATGCCGCCAGCCACATCATTTTTGATAACGTCATGTTGTACATGATGTTTTTCTACACCGATATTTTCGGCATTCCCGCCGGGTTTGTCGGCACCATGTTCCTGCTGGCGCGCGCGCTGGATGCGATCTCCGACCCGTGCATGGGGCTGATTGCCGACCGCACCCGCAGCCGCTGGGGCAAATTCCGTCCGTGGATTTTGTTCGGCGCCATCCCGTTCGGCATCGTCTGCGTGCTGGCCTACACCACGCCGGACCTCAGCCTCAACGGCAAAATGGTTTACGCCGCCGTTACCTACACCCTGCTGACCCTGCTCTATACCGTGGTCAACATTCCCTACTGCGCGCTGGGCGGCGTGATCACCAACGACCCGACGCAGCGTATCTCCCTTCAGTCCTGGCGCTTTGTGCTGGCGACCGCGGGCGGCATGCTCTCCACGGTGCTGATGATGCCGCTGGTGAACCTGATTGGCGGCGACGATAAGGCGTTCGGCTTCCAGGGCGGCATCGCCGTGCTGTCGGTGGTCGCGTTCCTGATGCTGGCGTTCTGCTTCTTCACCACCAAAGAGCGCATCCAGGTGCCGCCGAGCACCACCTCCATGCGGGAAGACCTGCGCGACATCTGGCACAACGACCAGTGGCGCATCGTCGGCGTACTCACCATCCTCAACATCCTCGCAGTCTGCGTGCGCGGCGGCGCGATGATGTACTACTGCACCTGGATCATGGGCTCGCCGGAGGTGTTCGTCGCGTTCCTCACTACCTACTGCGTCGGCAACCTGATTGGCTCCGCGCTGGCGAAACCGCTCACCGACTGGAAGTGCAAGGTCAGCATCTTCTGGTGGACCAACGCCGCGCTGGCGGTGGTCAGCGTGGCGATGTTCTTCGTACCGATGCACGCCACCGTGCTGATGTTCGCCTTTATCTTCGTCATCGGCGTGCTGCACCAGCTGGTGACGCCGATCCAGTGGGTGATGATGTCCGATACCGTCGACTACGGTGAATGGACCAACGGCAAACGCCTGACCGGCATCAGCTTTGCGGGCACGCTGTTCGTGCTGAAGCTCGGCCTGGCGCTGGGCGGGGCAATGATCGGCTGGATGCTGGCTGGCGGCGGCTACGACGCGGCAGCCAAAAGCCAGAACAGCGCGACCATCAGCATCATTATCGGCCTGTTTACCCTGGCCCCGGCGGCCTGCTACGTGCTGAGCGCCATTATCGCCAAGCGCTACTACACGCTGAAAACCCCCTTCCTGACCAAAATCCTGGGCGAGCTGGCGCAGGGCGCGCGCCGCAATCAGCAGGAGTTTGAAAACCTGCCGGTCAGCAAAGAATTGCAGAACTAAGAGGACGAAAGCATGAAAATCAGTGATGGAAACTGGCTTATTCAACCGGGCCTGAACGTGACGTATCCGGTTCAGGTGTTCGACGTGGAGCAGCAGGGCAACGACCTTGTGGTGTATGTGGCGCCGCGCGACGTGCGCGAACGCACCTGGCAGCTCGACACGTTGATGTTCACGGTGCGCCTGTTTTCCCCGCAGGAAGGGATTGTCGGGGTGCGCATTGAGCACTTCCAGGGCGCGCTGAATAACGGCCCGCACTATCCGCTGAACGTTCTGAAAGACGTGAAGGTAGAGATTGAAAACAACGCCGGGTTTGCCGAGCTGAAAAGCGGAAGCGTCAGCGTGCGCGTCACCAAAGGCGAGTTCTGGGCGCTGGATTTCCTGCGCAACGGCCAGCGCATTACCGGCAGCCAGCTGAAAAATAACGGCTACGTGCAGGACAGCAATACCGACCGCAATTACGTGTTTGAACGTCTGGACCTGGGCGTGGGCGAAACGGTCTACGGTCTGGGCGAGCGCTTTACCGCCCTGGTGCGCAACGGCCAGACGGTCGAAACCTGGAACCGCGACGGCGGCACCAGCACCGAGCAGTCCTACAAAAACATCCCGTTCTACCTGACCAACCGCGGCTACGGCGTGCTGGTGAATCATCCGGAAAACGTCTCGTTTGAAGTCGGCTCCGAGAAGGTCTCCAAAGTGCAGTTCAGCGTGGAAGGAGAATACCTCGAGTACTTCGTGATCGACGGCCCGACGCCGAAAGAGGTGCTGAACCGCTATACGCGGTTCACCGGGCGTCCGGCGCTGCCGCCTGCCTGGTCGTTCGGCCTGTGGCTCACCACCTCGTTCACCACCAACTACGACGAAGCCACGGTAAACAGCTTTATTGACGGCATGGCCGAGCGCGACCTGCCGCTGCACGTGTTCCACTTCGACTGCTTCTGGATGAAGGCCTTCCAGTGGTGCGACTTCGAGTGGGACCCGGTGACCTTCCCGGATCCGGAAGGGATGATCCGCCGCCTGAAAGAGAAAGGCCTGAAGGTCTGCGTGTGGATTAACCCGTACATCGGCCAGAAATCCCCGATCTTCCGGGAGCTGAAAGAGAAGGGCTACCTGCTCAGGCGCCCGGACGGCTCCCTGTGGCAGTGGGACAAATGGCAGCCGGGGCTGGCAATCTACGACTTCACCAACCCGGACGCGTGCCGGTGGTATGCCGACAGGCTGAAAGGCCTGGTGGATATCGGCGTCGACTGCTTTAAGACCGACTTCGGCGAGCGTATCCCGACGGATGTGCAGTGGTTCGACGGGTCCGATCCGCAGAAGATGCACAACCACTACGCCTACATCTATAACGAGCTGGTGTGGAACGTGCTGAAGGAGACGGTGGGGGAGGAAGAGGCGGTGCTGTTTGCCCGCTCGGCGTCCGTCGGGGCGCAGCAGTTCCCGGTACACTGGGGCGGTGACTGCTACGCCAACTATGAATCCATGGCCGAAAGCCTGCGCGGCGGGCTGTCGATTGGCCTGTCCGGCTTCGGGTTCTGGAGCCACGATATTGGCGGGTTCGAAAACACCGCTCCGGCGCATGTCTACAAACGCTGGTGCGCGTTCGGGCTGTTCTCCAGCCACAGCCGCCTGCACGGCAGCAAATCCTATCGCGTGCCGTGGGCGTACGATGACGAGTCCTGCGACGTGGTGCGCCACTTCACCCAGCAGAAGTGTCAGCTGATGCCGTACCTGTATCGTCAGGCGGCGCTGGCCCGCGAGTTCGGCACGCCGATGCTGCGGGCGATGATGCTGGAGTTCCCGGACGATCCGGCATGCGATTACCTCGACCGCCAGTACATGCTGGGGGATGCGGTGATGGTCGCGCCGGTGTTCTCCGAGGCGGGCGACGTGCAGTTCTACCTGCCGGAAGGACGCTGGACGCATCTGTGGCATAACGACGAAATTCAGGGCAGCCGCTGGCATAAGCAGCAGCACGATTTCATGAGCCTGCCGGTCTACGTGCGCGACAACACCCTGCTGGCGCTGGGCAACAATAACCAGAAGCCGGACTACGCGTGGAACGCGGGGACGGCCTTCCAGCTGTTTAACCTGGACGATGGCTCAACGGCGGTGAGCGAAGTGCCTGCGGCGGACGGGGCCGTGGCGTTTACGCTGAAGGCGTCACGTCGGGGCGATATCGTGACCTTTACCGGCGCGGGAGACGCGAAAAACTGGTCCGTGTGCTTGCGCAACGTACAGAAGGTGAGCGGCGTGAAGGGGGGTTCACACGCGGGCAGCGAGTGGGGCGTGGTGGTGAAAGCGGAGGGGAATGAGGTGGTGGTTCACCTTTAATTCCCCTCACCCTAACCCTCTCCCCAAAGGGGCGAGGGAAGGGTTTGCTCCCTCTCCCTTTCAGGGAGAGGGCTGGGGTGAGGGTGCGGTCGATACTACACCGCCCGTCATCGTCTGCTGCACCTGCTGTTTATCCATATTTACCGCGTTCAGCTTGCCGTTCACCGTTGGCTTCAACGGTGCGCTGGCCTGCACGCTGCCGCTGGCGGTGAGCTGAATATTGCCGTCGCCCGTAATCGGCAGCGCAGGCCAGCCCCACTGCTGCAGCACGTTGAGCGGCACGCCGCGCCCGTTCAGGCTCACCGTGGTATGTCGCTGCGGCAGCTGAGAAACCGTCGCCGTGGCTTCCAGAATGCCTTTCTCGGTAAAGGCGCTCAGGTCGGTAATGTTCACCGTGGCGGCGTTCGCATTCAGCGCCAGCGACGGACGGCGCACGTCCACGCGGTTAAAGGTCGCCGCCGCGCCGTTCAGGGTTGCGCTACCGCCCCAGATACCCCACTGGCGATCTTTCACCAGCTGCAGGTTTGCGCCGTAGCCGTCCAGAGAGGTGATCTGCCACGGGAAGGCGGGATCGATGTCGATCACCAGGTTGCGGCTCAGGCCGAATTTTTGCAGCGTGACGCTGTTCAGCCATTCCGGCAGAGGCTCCATCCACAGCGTTTTCCAGTTCTGCGGCAGGGTGTACTCCAGCCCGGCGATGGCAACATCGTCCAGCACCAGCGCTTTACCGTCGCGCAGCCAGTTACCGGACGTGCGCACCATGCCGCCTTCCCAGCGGGAGGTGAACTGACGCAGCGCCATGCCCTGCGGGGAAAACTCCGCATTCAGGATCGGGTCAAAAAGATGCAGCGAGCCGTAGATAAACTCGCTGGCGTTCATGGACAGCCGGCCTTCCTGGCTCTGCCAGTCGCCTTTGCTGAGAGTCAGGTTGCGCAGGCTTAAATCGAGATCGGTTACCGCCCAGTCCGGGCCCTGAAGCCGGGCGTCGGTCACGTCCAGACGACCAATCTGCAGAGAGGGGATGGAGGCCAGCGGCGCGAAGAACGCCATCAGCGTTTTATCGCTCTGCAGGCGGATCTCATTCAGGCGCATCGTGTCGATAATCCAGCTCCCGTCGGCGTTGCGCAGGGCGGAGCCGGTAAGTGAGCCACGGGCCATGTCGGCACCAATCGTTTTCAGCACCACCTCCCTGCCGTTAAGCTGCCCCTCGATCAGCACGTTGGTCGCCGGTACGCCGTTCAGGGTCAGCGAGCCCGCGCTCATCTGGATCTGCGCGTTGTTCCCCAGCACGTTGCCCGCTTCCGGCTGCCACGGGCTGACGCCGCCCGTGACCTTCTGCGCGCTGAGATCCCATTCGGTATTCGGGCTGTTAAAGGCCATGTTGTTCAGCTGCAGGCGATCCGCCTGGAAAGGCAGCGGTGCCGTCTGGGGCGAGAGATTCAGCGTGCCGTCGAACAGGGTGATGGTGTCCATATGCAGCGGATCGGTTATCTGGCGGCTGCTCAGGCCGATATCGACTTTTTTGGCTACCAGCGTGGCGGGTTTACCGTCCCGACCGAAGGTGACGTTTTCCAGAATGATGTGGGAAGGCGACGAAAAGCGGTGATTCATCTTGTCGAAACTGAGTTCGTAGTCGGTATTCACCGTCACCCAGCTGCTGACCTGAGACGCGCCCCAGCGGGTCTGGAGCAGAATGTAGAACGCCAGCAGCACAATGAGCAGGGCTACCAGAAGATAGATGAGGAGCTTTCCAATAAATTTCATGGTCTTCCATCCCGCAAAACGCACATAAGGGAGTTATGCACGATTTATGCGCAATCCTCAAGGCGGGAATGGTGTAATTAGATGTCACGGCAGGCATTGGCTGCCTGCCGTGAAGAGGATCAGTTCTTTTCAGGCGGGAAAACGAGGTTCAGAACGATAGCGGTGATACCGCCCGCGGCAATGCCGGAAGAGAGCAGGTTTTTCACCCAGTCAGGCGCAAACTGCAGGATCAGCGGCTGCTGGGAAACACCCAGACCGACGGCCAGCGACAGCGCGATAATCATGATCGCGCGGCGGTTCAGCGGCTCGCGGGAGACGATACGCACGCCGGAGGCCGCGATGGTCCCGAACATTACCAGCGTTGCGCCGCCCAGCACCGGCTCAGGAATGTGCTGCACAAAGCCGCTTACCGCCGGGAACAGGCCGAGGACGATCAGCATCAGCGCCACCACAAAACCGACGTAGCGGCTGGCCACACCGGTCAGCTGGATCACGCCGTTGTTCTGGCCGAAGCAGGAGTTCGGGAAGGTGTTGAATACCGCAGAGACAAACGAGTTCAGGCCGTTCGCCAGCACGCCGCCTTTCAGACGCTTCATATACAGCGGTCCGGACACCGGCTGCTCGGAGACGTCGGAGGTAGCGGTGATATCGCCGATGGTCTCCAGAGAGGTGATCATAAAGACCAGCATCAGCGGCAGGAGCAGGCCCCAGTCAATGCCCAGACCGTAGTACAGCGGCGTGGGGACAGTGATCAGCGCGCTGTTGGTCGGCGCGGTGTTCTCCGGCAGCATGCCCAGCGCCCACGCCAGCAGGTAGCCCGCCGCCATGGCGATCACCAGCGAGGCGACGCGCAGGTAAGGATTTCGCTGGCGGTTAAGCAGAATAATGATCGCCAGCACGACCCCCGCCAGCAGCAGGTTTTTCGGCGCGCCGAAGGTGTGGTCGCTCATTGCGGCATAGCCGCCGCCGATGGAGGTCAGGCCCACCTGAATCAGCGACAGCCCGATAATCATCACCACCACGCCGGAAACCAGCGGGGTGATGACGCGGCGAGCCAGATGCAGAACGCGGGAGATGACCATCTCCGTACAGCTGGCCAGCATCAGGGTGCCGAACAGCGCCGCCATCATGGTTGGGACATCCGCACCGCCGGTTTTTAGCGCCGTACCGCCCATGATAAGCGGTGCCACGAAGTTAAAGCTGGTGCCCTGAATCGACAATAATCCCGACCCCACCGGCCCCCACGCTTTAATTTGAATAATCGAGGCCACGCCGGAGGCGAAGAGAGACATGCTGATAATGTGCTGCGTGTCCTGCGCCGGTAAACCGAGCGCCTGGCAAATCAGCAGCGCCGGGGTGATCACCGCAACAAACATCGCCAGAAGATGCTGGCAGGCGGCGAAAAGCGTTTGCGGCAGCGGCGGGCGATCCTCAAGGCGGTAAATCAGTTCGCTATTTTGCTTCTGCGCAATCGGTTGCGCATCAGGCGACTCTATGGTGTTAACGGACATCGGCGGCAATCCCACGGTGGAAAAGCGGGCATTTTATCTGACCACCTGGTAAAAGCAAACGATTGCCAGCAAAAAAAGGGAAGAAAATCTGCCGCTGTGAGCAGGTTTTCTACAACGCGTGGGGAAAAAAAATTACACTTTTTGCGCCGGGGGCTCATGAAGAGCGCAAACCGGCCCAGGATAACGCCGCGTGTGTATGGAACACGCGCATAACAGGAGCCTTTTATGATTCATCTCGATACGTTGTCGACCCTTGTTGCCGCAACGCTGGTTCTTCTGCTTGGTCGCAAGCTGGTACATAGCGTTTCCCTTCTGAAGAAATACACCATTCCTGAACCTGTCGCCGGTGGCCTGCTGGTGGCGCTGGCCCTGCTGATACTGAAAAAAAGCATGGACTGGGAAATCGATTTTGATATGTCCCTGAAAGACCCGCTGATGCTGGCCTTCTTTGCCACTATCGGCCTGAACGCCAACCTGGCGAGCCTGCGCTCGGGCGGTAAGGTGCTAGGCGTATTCCTGATTGTGGTGGTGGGGCTGCTGCTGATGCAAAACGCCATTGGCATCGGCATGGCAACGCTGCTGGGGCTGGATCCGCTGATGGGTCTGCTGGCGGGGTCGATTACCCTTTCGGGCGGTCACGGAACCGGGGCCGCGTGGAGCAAGCTGTTCATCGAGCGCTACGGGTTTGAAAACGCGACGGAAGTGGCGATGGCCTGTGCGACCTTTGGCCTGGTGCTGGGTGGCCTGATTGGCGGCCCGGTGGCGCGGTATCTGGTTAAGCACTCCACCACGCCGAACGGCAGGCCGGACGATGAGCTGGTGCCGACCGCCTTCGAAAAGCCGGACGTTGGCCGCAGCATCACCTCGCTGGTGCTGATTGAAACTATCGCGACGATCGCCATCTGCCTGACCGTGGGCAAAGTGGTTGCGCAATGGCTTGCGGGTTCCGCGTTTGAACTGCCGACGTTTGTCTGCGTACTGTTTATCGGGGTGATCCTGAGCAACGGTCTGGCGCTGATGGGCTTCTACCGCGTGTTTGAACGGGCGGTATCGGTGCTCGGCAATGTCTGCCTGTCGCTGTTTCTGGCGATGGCGCTGATGAGCCTTAAGCTGTGGGAGCTGGCCTCGCTGGCGCTGCCGATGGTGGCGATTCTGGCGGTACAGGCGCTGTTTATGGCGCTGTACGCCATGTTCGTGACCTGGCGCATGATGGGCAAAAACTACGATGCGGCGGTGCTGGCGGCGGGTCACTGCGGGTTTGGTCTGGGGGCCACTCCAACGGCTATCGCCAATATGCAGGCGATCACAGAACGGTTCGGGCCATCGCACATGGCGTTTCTGGTGGTCCCGATGGTTGGCGCCTTCTTTATTGATATCGTCAACGCGCTGGTGATCAAGCTGTACCTGATGCTGCCGATGTTTGCCTGAAATCAGGCGTTGGAGTAGCGCTCGGTTTCCGGCATCCAGCGCTCAATTAGCGCTGCCGCCTGTTCGGGGTAGCGTTCATGAATATGGCGGGCGAGGCGCTGAACCTCGGGGATCATGGCCTGATCGCGCAGTAAATCGGCTACTTTGAATTCCGCGTTACCCGTCTGACGCGTGCCCAGCAGTTCGCCCGGGCCGCGGATCTCCAGGTCTTTTTGCGCAATCACAAAACCGTCGTTGCTGTCGCGCAGCACCTGCAGACGCATCTGGGCGGTTTTGGAAAGAGGCGCTTTGTAGAGCAGTACGCAGTGGGACGCAACCGCGCCGCGGCCGACGCGCCCGCGCAGCTGGTGGAGCTGGGCAAGGCCGAGACGCTCCGGGTTTTCGATGATCATCAGGCTGGAATTAGGGACGTCCACGCCGACTTCGATCACCGTGGTGGCGATCAGCAAATGCAAATCACCCTGTTTGAACGACTGCATCACCGCCTGTTTTTCGGCGGGCTTCATGCGTCCGTGAACCAGACCCACGTTCAGTTCCGGCAGCGCCAGCTTAAGCTCTTCCCACGTGGCTTCGGCAGCCTGCGCTTCCAGCAGTTCAGACTCTTCAATCAGCGTACAGACCCAGTAGGCCTGACGCCCTTCCTGAGTGCAGGCGTTGCGCACGCGGTCGATGATATCGCTGCGGCGCGTGTCGGGAATGGCGACCGTGGTGACCGGGGTACGGCCCGGCGGCAGTTCGTCGATGGTGGAGGTATCCAGATCGGCGTAGGCGGTCATCGCCAGGGTGCGTGGGATCGGCGTAGCGGTCATGATCAGCTGGTGCGGGTGGAAGCCCTGCTGCAGGCCTTTCTCCCATAATGCCAGACGCTGATGCACGCCGAAGCGGTGCTGCTCGTCGATTATCACCAGCGCAAGACCGTTAAACTGCACCTGCTCCTGGAAGATGGCGTGCGTGCCGACAATCATCTGCACCTGCCCGCTGGCAATAGCCTCCTGTTGCGCAAGGCGAGCTTTGCCTTTTTGCTTCCCGGCAAGCCAGCCCACTTCAATCCCGAGCGGCGCGAACCAGGCGCGGAAATTGTTGGCGTGCTGTTCGGCCAGCAGCTCGGTCGGCGCCATTAGCGCCACCTGTTTACCGTTAGCAATCGCGCGCAGGGCCGCCAGGGCGGCAACCAGCGTTTTACCGGAGCCCACGTCGCCCTGAACCAGGCGCATCATCGGCACGTCGAGCGCCATATCGCGTTCGATTTCGGCGGTGACGCGCGCCTGCGCGCCGGTGGGTTTAAACGGCAGAGAGGCCAGCAGCTTATCTTTGAGTGCATCATTCTTGCTTAACGGCTGAGCGTGGAAACGCTGCGCGCCCGCGCGAAGCGCCAGCATGCTCAGGTTATGTGCCAGTAATTCCTCAAGGATAAGACGCTGTTGTGCGGGGTGTTGGCCGCTTTCTAAATCGCTAAGCTGCAGCGTTGGCGGCGGGCGGTGCAGGGTGCGCAGCGCCTCGGGCAGGCTCATCATGCCCTGCGCCAGTTCGGGCGGCAGCAGCTCGGTAATGGCGCAGGTATCCAGCAGCTCCAGCGCCTGATCGGTGAGCTTGCGCAGCGTCGCCTGCTTGATGCCTTCGGTCGTCGGGTAAACCGGAGTGAGCGTCTCCTGCATTTCCGGCGTGCTGAGATCGCCCTGCACGCGGTACTCCGGGTGGATCATCTCTGCGCCGTATTTCCCGCGTTTGGCTTCGCCATAGGCCAGCACCCTGCGACCCGTCGCCAGGCTGTTTTTCATCGCCGCGCTGAAGTTGAAAAAACGCATGGTGAGAATGCCGGTGCCGTCGCTGATCTGGCAGGTCATCATCCGGCGTCCGCCGAAGGTGATGTTGCAGTTCAGGACTTCGCCTTCAACGGTGGCGTAAATGGCGGGAAGAAGATCGCCAATCTTGTAGAGCTGGGTGCGGTCTTCGTAACGCAGGGGGAGATGAAGCAGGAGATCCTGCACGGTGTGCAGGCCAATTTTTGCCAGCTTATTGCTTTGCGCCGCGCCCACGCCCGTCAGGCTGTTAAGCGGGATGGCATCCAGCAGGCGGCCTTTCATCGCTTACCCGGCGTACTGCATGGTGGCCCACCACTCGGCATCGGCTTCTATTTCGCCCTGCGCGTTGACGTGTGGGTAAGGCAATTTTTTCTGCTTCGCAACGCGAGCCAGCACCGGATAACCACCTTCAAACAGCAGGCGCTGCTGCTCATCTTCCGGCAGCATGCTGTTGCTGCGCTCGTACATCCCGGCGTTCTGACGCTGGCGCTGCGCTTCATACAGAATGAGCGCGGACGCCACGGAGACGTTGAGAGACTGGACCATGCCGATCATCGGAATGATGATGTCACGATCCGCCAGATCCAGCGCTTCCTGGGTGATCCCGGTTTTCTCCTGACCCATCAAAATGCAGGTCGGTCGGGTGTAGTCGATCTCGCGGAAATCTACGGCTTTAGCGGACAGGTTCGTGGCCAGGATCTGCATCCCGCGCCCTTTCAGGTGCGATACGGCTTCGCCAATGGTGTGATGATTTTTGACAGACACCCAGCTGTTGCTGCCTGCCGCCGCCGAGACCGTATTGCGCATACGGCCGTCCGGCCAGACGGCGTGCACTTCATGCACACCGACGGCATCTGCGGTACGGACGATAGCAGAGACGTTATGAGGTTTATGCACCTGCTCCATGCAGACCGTCAGGTCAGGCTGACGCCTGGCGAGCATTTCGCAGATACGTGCATAACGTTGTGAATTCATAAACCTAGTTTCGGTTTCGGGTGACTTTAATCACGTCCGGCATGACGCGGATCTTGCGCATAATATTCGCCAGATGCACGCGGTCGCGGGCGGTCAGACGAATAAAGGCGCTGTACACGCGGCCATCTTTTTCTTCCGTATTCAGGCTCTGAATGTTGGATGAAGCCGTGTTGATCGCTGCCGTCAGGTTCGCCAGGGCACCCTGATGGTTGAACATATCCACCTTAATTTCGGTGATAAATTCCTGCGCGGTCTCTTTATCCCACTCGACCGCCATAAACTTCTCGGCTTCTTTCTGGTAGCCGCGAATGTTACGACAGGACTCGTGGTGGATAACCAGCCCTTTACCCGGGCTGACATGCGCAATAATCGGGTCGCCAGGAATTGGACGACAGCATTTTGCGAAGGTGATCAGCACCCCGTCTGCGCCTTTAATCGGCAGGTGTCCGTGGCTTTGCGTGGTTGCAGGCACCGCTGTCGTGTCGCCTTGCTGCAGATTCTTCGCCACCACCACGCTCATGGCGTTGCCGAGGCCAATCTCTGCCAGCAGGTCGTCAAGCGACGCAAGCTTCATGCGCTCCAGCTCACGCTGGACGTTCTCCTGCGGAATTTCAGCCAGCTTACGGCTACCGCCCAACGCGTGGTTGAGCAGACGACGCCCCAGGCTGACGGAATCATCGCGCTTGAGGTTTTTCAGCAGCTGGCGAATTTTGGCGCGTGCTTTGGAGCTCACGACAAAGTTCAGCCAGGCCGCGTTCGGACGCGCGCCCGGCGCGGTAATAATTTCTACCGTCTGGCCGCTGGAGAGCGGTTGAGACAGCGGATAAGGCTGTCTGTCGACACGCGCGCCGACGCAGGCATGCCCGATATCGGTATGCACGGCGTAAGCGAAGTCGACCGGCGTTGCGCCCGCAGGCAGTTCGACAATGCGACCTTCTGGGGTGAAAACGTAAATCTCATCCGGGAAGAGATCGGATTTAACGCTCTCGATAAATTCAAACGAGCTACCCGCACTCTGCTGAAGCTCCAGCAGGCTTTGCATCCAGCGCTGGGCGCGGATTTGTGCGGTCGTGCTACTTTCGCCACCGTGCTCTTTATACGCCCAGTGTGCGGCAACACCCATCTCTGCCATCTGGTCCATGTCTTCGGTGCGAATTTGCACCTCAACAGGTACGCCATGTGGCCCGATCATCGAGGTGTGCAAAGATTGATAGCCGTTCGCTTTTGGAATGGCGATGTAATCTTTCATGCGGCCCGGACGCGGTTTGTAGAGGCTGTGCATCTGCCCCAGCACGCGATAGCAGGTGTCCGAGTCGTGGACAATTACGCGGAAGGCGTAGATATCCATGATCGAGTGAAAACGCTGCTCTTTGAGCACCATTTTGCAGTAGATGGAGTACAAATGTTTTTCGCGACCGCTGACGCGGCACGGAATTCCCGCTTCCTGTAAGCGCCCTTCAATTTCCGAGAGGATTTTTTGAATCATCTCTTTACGGTTACCGCGTGCGGCTTTCACCACCTCTTTAATCACGCGATAGCGGTTCGGGTACAACGCTTCAAAACCCAACTCTTCCAGCTCGGTTTTAATGTGATGAATACCTAAACGGTGCGCCAGCGGACTGTAGATTTCGAGGGTTTCACGGGCAATGCGGCGACGTTTATCCGGGCGAAGTGAGCCCAGCGTGCGCATGTTGTGGGTACGGTCAGCGAGTTTGATGAGAATGACGCGGATATCCTGCACCATCGCCATAATCATCTTGCGGAAGTTTTCGGCTTGCGCCTCTTTCTTGTCGCGGAAATTCAGCTTATCAAGCTTGGAGACCCCTTCCACCAGTTCGGCAACGCTTTTGCCAAACAGCTGTTCCATGTCCTGATAAGTGGCAGGGGTATCTTCGATCACGTCATGCAGCAGAGCGGCCATCAGCGTTTCGTAGTCGAGTTTCATCTCGGCCAGAATACAGGCCACCGCTACCGGGTGCGTGATATAGGGTTCACCGCTTGAACGTGTCTGGCCCTCGTGAGCGTCACGTGCAACGAGATACGCCTGCTGAAGACGCTTAATCTGGTCTTCAGGCAGGTAGGTTTGAATCAGTTGATTCAGGCTTTCAAACAGATACAAGGGCGACCCGCAGGTTTAATTAACGACGACCTTCAGCAATAGCGGTTACGGCCTGCAGTTCTGCGGCTTCCTGCTCTTGCTGCTCCTGGCGCTCACGCACGTCGAGGATCTGGTTGTTGATCAGACCTTCTTCGATTTCGCGAAGTGCAATAACGGTGGTTTTATCGTTTTCTTCCGGTACCAGCGGATCTTTACCGCCTACCTGCATCTGACGAGCGCGACGCGCGGCGACCAGCACCAGGTCAAAACGGTTACCAATTTTCTCTACAGCGTCCTGAACAGTTACGCGTGCCATACTTAAAATGCTCCACAGGTGAAGAAATGACTGGGCATGATACTGAAAGTGGGTTCAGTCTGCCAACAGTTTGGTGATTAATGCGTCATGTCGCTGCTTCTGGCGGCTCATACGCAGACGTTCTGCACGAAGAATGGTTTTGAGATCGCTCAGTGCGGCATCAAAATCATCATTCACAATAAGGTAATCATATTCCGCGTAATGGCTCATTTCTGCAACAGCCTGTTCCATACGCTTTGCGATCACTTCTTCGCTGTCCTGACCGCGGCCACGCAGGCGGCGATCCAGCTCATCTTTCGATGGCGGTAAAATAAAGATACTGCGCGAATCAGGCATTTTCTTACGAATTTGCTGTGCGCCCTGCCAGTCGATATCCAGGAACACATTCACGCCCGTGGCCAGAACCTGCTCAATGGTTTCACGCGAGGTACCGTAGTAATTACCAAATACTTCAGCGTGTTCAAGAAACGCGTCTCTGCCGATCATCGCTCTGAATTCGTCGTGATCCACAAAGAAATAGTGTTCACCGTGCACTTCACCCGGACGCGGCGCTCGCGTGGTGTGAGAAACAGAAACCTGTGTATCGTACAACGGTTGGGTTTTTAACAGTGCCTGAATAAGGCTGGATTTACCCGCGCCACTAGGGGCAGAAACAATATAAAGCGTGCCTTGAGCCATGAGAGTCTTTTGTATGTGTTAACGAAGAAGTCCTACATACGGGCTTATTATACACGTCACCGCCGTGTGACGTAGCCTTTGTCACACTTTTTCCCCTGGATTATTGAATTTTGCGTGCCGTTTTCAGGTTTTATCTGTGGTTTTCAGCAACCAAAAGAAACACCGGATAGCGTCTCGCATTGTGAAACGTTGTCGTTAGCGTTGTTTCAGGCATCCGGGTATACCTCCTGCAATGCAAAGGAGGGGTAGCGATGTGGCGATGGATAAGCGGGTTAATGCTGTTGTGGTGTGGCTCTGGCGCGGCGGTGTGTCCGGTGTGGTCGCAGGCAAAAGCAGAAAAAGAGATGGCGTCGTTAAGCGCCCAAATCAAAGGCTGGGATGAGGCTTACTGGAAGCAGGGCGTGAGCGAGATCAACGACGAGGTTTACGACCAGCTTCACGGGCGATTAACGCAGTGGCAGCGCTGTTTTGGCGGTGAGCCTTCAGAAGAGAAACTCCCGGCGCTGGCGGGAAGCGTAAAACATCCCGTTGCCCATACGGGCGTACATAAAGTGGCCAGCAAAGAGGAGTTGAGACAGTGGATGCGTACCCGACAACATCTGTGGCTGCAACCAAAAGTTGACGGTGTGGCGGTGACGCTGGTCTATCGCAACGGAAAGTTAACCCAGGCTATCAGTCGCGGTGATGGCCTCAAAGGGGAAGACTGGACCGATAAGGTGCGTTTAATCCCGTCGGTTCCGCAAAAGCTCACCGGCGCGCTGGCGAATAGCGTCTTGCAGGGCGAGCTTTACTGGTTACGCGACAACCACATTCAGAACCAGATGGGCGGAATGAACGCTCGCGCCAAGGTGGCGGGGGCGATGATGCGGCAAAAGGATAACGCGCTATTAAGCAAGATCGGCGTATTCATCTGGGCCTGGCCGGACGGACCGAAAGATATGCGTACCTCTTTAGCTGAACTGTCTCAGGCCGGTTTTACGCTGTCGGCACGGTACACGCTACCCGCCGAATCTGTCGATGCCGTCGAGAAGCAGCGCGCGGTCTGGCACGTGACCGCATTACCCTTTGCCACGGATGGCATTGTGGTGCGTTCGGAGGATGAACCTGCGGGCGAAGAGTGGTTACCGGGAGAAGGCAGCTGGGTTGTCGCGTGGAAATATCCTCCCGCAGCCCAAGTCGCTGAGGTGAGTGATATTCATTTTTCCGTGGGGCGCACGGGCAAAATTTCCGTTGTAGCAGCGCTGGAACCCGTGCAACTGGATGATAAACAGGTGCAGCGGGTGAGTCTGGGCTCGGTTGGGCGCTGGCAGAGTCTGGATATTGCTCCGGGGGATCAGATACAGATCAGCCTGGCCGGGCAGGGTATCCCCCGGTTTGATAAGGTGCTCTGGCGCGGAACGGACAGACATAAACCAGAGCCTCCGGCCTCACGCTATCATGCTCTTAGCTGTTTCTATGCTTCGCCGGAGTGTATGGAGCAGTTCTTTGCCCGGCTAACCTGGCTCAGTTCAAAGCAGGTACTTGATATTGAAGGAGTAGGCGAGTCATCATGGCGGGCCATCTGGCAGGCGCATCATTTTGAACATCTCTTTTCATGGCTGTTATTAACGCAGGCGCAGCTGCAGGCTACACCGGGTTTTTCCTCAGCACGCGGGCTGGCGCTCTGGCACCGATTTAATCTGGTGCGCGAGAAGCCGTTTATCCGCTGGCTCATGGCAATGGGTGTGCCATTGACCCAGGCTTCGCTGAAGGCGATGGGAGACATATCGTGGCAAAAGATGAGCGGGCGCAACGCTAAGGACTGGCAGACCCTGCCGGGAACGGGAGAGGAGAAAGCGCGACAAATCGTTAACTGGATTCACGCGCCTCAGATTGATGTGCTGGCGAAATGGCTCGCTGAACAGCACATCAACGGGTTCTGAAGCTAGTGGGCGCTGTGTTTGTAATGAAAAACGGGCAGCCCGAGCTTCAGACGCAGCGCCAGCATGCGGGCCGTAAAGCCAAACAGCAGCGTTGAGATGACCACCACATCATGGTTTGAAACGTAATGCTGCAGGGCGATATAGAGCACCGCTGCCGCAAAGGAGATGCCGGCATACAGCTCTTTTTGAAAGACCAGGGGGATGCGTTTGCAGAACATATCTCGCAGCACACCGCCGAATACGCCCGTGACCACGGCGGCGATGGTGGCGATAACCGGTCCTTCCCCCATATCGAGCGCGATTTGCGCACCGATTATCGAAAAGACGATCAGCCCCAGCGCATCAAGCACCAGGAACAGGCGGCGAAGATGGGGCATAACGGGCGCCACGATGGTGGTTAACACGGCGGCCGTTGCCACGATAATCACGTATTCAGGGTGTTTAACCCAGCCGAGCGGGTAATGGCCAAGCAGAATATCGCGCACGGAACCGCCACCCAGCGCGGTCGCGGTAGCAATAATGATTACGCCGAAGGTATCCATACGGCGACGTCCGGCGGCAAGCGCGCCGGTCATGGCTTCTGCGGTGATGCCAATGAGATAAAGGATGTGAAGCAGCATATACCCTCCGGTGTGAACGCGGGGGAGGTTAGCGATTTGTGCGCAAGATCACGATTGAGATTTTCTAAGGCGAGTCAGTTTGCCCTATAAATTTTTATCAAGCTATATTGAGCAGGCTTGATGAAAGGCGGTAAAGCGACAAAATGGGCGTTGAGATGGTTTAGAAATAGTAATGGGTGGTGCATTCGACACCACCCGAAAGGCATTACTCGATGTTCTGGATCTGCTCGCGCATCTGTTCAATCAGCACTTTCAGCTCAATCGCTGAATTCGTCACTTCTGCATTGATCGACTTAGACGCCAGGGTGTTCGACTCGCGGTTGAACTCCTGCATCATAAAGTCCAGACGGCGGCCCACAGCTTCTTTTTTCTTCAGAATGTTGTAGGTTTCTTTAACGTGCGCTTCCAGACGGTCCAGCTCTTCAGCGACATCGATACGCTGCGCCATCAGCACCAGCTCTTGTTCCAGGCGGGTGTTTTCCAGCTGAACTTCCGCTTCTTCCAGTTTGGCGACAAGGCGCTCGCGCTGCCATTGCAGCACTTCTGGCATATGGGTGCGGACTTTGGCAACTTCGGTGCTCACGCCTTCAAGACGCTGCTCAATCATCGCTTTCAGCGCCTGGCCTTCGGTTTCGCGGGCAACGATAAAGTCGTCCAGCGTGCCGTCGAGAGCTGCCAGGATTTCAGCGGCAATGGCGTCCAGATCCTGCTCACCGGCGGCCATGACGCCAGGCCAGCGCAGAATATCAACCGGGTTGATTTCGCCTTCATCGCTCTGCATTTTGACCCAGTTCGCCGCATTCACGAGCTGTTTTGCCAGTTTTTCGTTGAGGATGAGCTCGCCCTGTGCGCTCGCATCAGGCTCAAAGCGCAGGTTACATTCCACTTTTCCGCGCGTCAGACGCGTACGGATACGTTCACGTACGACAGGCTCAAGGCTGCGGAACTGCTCCGGCATACGGAAATACGTTTCCAGGTAACGCTGGTTTACCGAGCGCATTTCCCATGTGGCGCTGCCCCAGCTACCCTTGATTTCACGCCGGGCGTAGGCGGTCATACTGCGGATCATAGAGATTCCCGTTTTTAAAGGAGAGATGGGGGGATTATAGCTTTCGGGGGCTTCTCAGGATAGGAATAAGCGTCCTTTATCCGTATAATGCGCAGCCACATTCGTTTCAAGCCGGAGAATCCATCATGCGTCCATCAGGCCGTAGCGCCAATCAGGTGCGTCCCGTCACCCTGACCCGTAACTATACAAAACACGCTGAAGGCTCCGTGCTGGTTGAGTTTGGTGACACTAAAGTGCTGTGCACCGCCTCCATCGAAGAAGGCGTTCCGCGCTTCCTGAAAGGTCAGGGCCAGGGGTGGATCACCGCAGAATACGGCATGCTGCCGCGTGCGACCCATACCCGTAATGCCCGTGAAGCGGCAAAGGGTAAGCAGGGCGGCCGTACCATGGAGATTCAGCGTCTGATCGCGCGTGCGCTGCGCGCCGCCGTTGACCTGAAAATCCTCGGCGAATTCACCATCACGCTGGACTGCGACGTGATTCAGGCTGACGGTGGCACGCGTACCGCGTCCATTACCGGTGCCTGCGTAGCGCTGGCCGATGCCCTGAACAAGCTGGTTGCTGCCGGTAAGCTGAAAACCAACCCAATGAAAGGCATGGTTGCGGCGGTTTCTGTCGGTATCGTTAACGGCGAAGCGCTTTGCGATCTGGAATACGTTGAAGATTCCGCAGCCGAAACCGACATGAACGTGGTGATGACAGAAGACGGTCGCATCATTGAGGTGCAGGGCACGGCGGAAGGCGAGCCGTTCACCCACGAAGAGCTTCTCTCCCTGCTGGCGTTAGCCCGAGGGGGAATCGAATCCATTGTAACGACGCAGAAAGCGGCGTTAGAAAATTGATTTTAAAGGCGACCAATGAGTCGCCTTTTTTTTGCCTGTAAGACAGAAAAACCAAAGGAGCAAATCCATGAAATCGTATCAGCGCCAGTTTATTGAGTTTGCGCTTAACAAGCAGGTACTTAAGTTTGGCGAATTTACGCTGAAATCCGGGCGTAAAAGTCCCTATTTCTTCAACGCCGGGCTGTTTAATACCGGGCGCGATCTGGCACTGTTAGGCCGTTTCTATGCCGAAGCGCTGGTGGATTCCGGGATTGATTTTGACCTGCTGTTTGGCCCGGCCTATAAAGGCATTCCGATTGCGACCACCACCGCGGTGGCGCTGGCGGAACACCATGACCGCGACGTGCCGTACTGCTTTAACCGCAAAGAGGCCAAAACCCATGGCGAAGGCGGGAATCTGGTCGGCAGCGCGCTGCAGGGTCGCGTCATGCTGGTCGATGACGTGATTACCGCGGGTACGGCGATCCGTGAATCGATGGAGATTATTCAGGCCAACGGTGCGACGCTTGCTGGCGTGCTGATTTCTCTGGATCGTCAGGAGCGTGGTCGCGGTGAAATTTCCGCTATTCAGGAAGTCGAACGCGATTACAGCTGCAAAGTGACGTCGATTATCACCCTGAAAGACCTGATTGCGTATCTGGAAGAGAAGCCTGAGATGGCGGACCATCTGGCGGCGGTACGTGCGTACCGGGAAGAGTTCGGGGTGTAATTAAATTGCCCGGTGGCGCTACGCTTACCGGGCTTACGGATTACTGCAACTGAGCAGCCACTAACGGCCAGCGGGCGTCAAAATCGTCCGTTGGACGGTATTTGAATTCGCTACGCACAAAGCGGGAGAGCATCCCTTCACAAAACGCCAGAATCTGGCTCGCCAGCAGCGTTTCATCAATGGTGTAACCTTCGCCTTCACGCATTTTCTTTTCGCGCAGTACCTGGCGCAGCTGCGCTTCAATCCGCTCGAAAAGCTGGTTAATGCGGCCCTGCAGTCTGTCCTGTTCAAACATCAGCGCGTGGCCGGTGAGGATACGGGTTAAGCCCGGATTGCGTTCACCGAAGCCCAGGATTAACAGCACAATCAGACGCAGACGCGCGGTCGTGTCTTTTTCGTCTTTCAGAATCAGGTTGATGCGCGTAATCAGGCTGTCTTCAATAAACTCGATCAGACTGTCGAACATCCGGGTCTTGCTCGGGAAATGACGGTACAGCGCCGCCTCAGACACGCCTACAGAGGCGGCCAGTTTAGCGGTGGTGATGCGTTGACTGCCATCGCTGGATTCAAGCATCAGAGCCAGAGATTGAAGTATTTCTTCGCGACGATTCCTTTTCGCGGTTTGTTTTTCTGCCATGTTACAAAATACCCCTGAAAATAAGCACTTGCCAGGCTGGCATCCACACAGCGACCGCAAACGGGCGTTTGCGGTTTGTTATTGCATTATGACGCTGTGAGATACGTGTCTTTCGGGCCGTTATTTGCGCCCGGAATGGCCGAAGCCGCCTTCGCCACGGTCGGTGGCGTCAAAGTCTGCCACCAGGTTAAATTCTGCCTGTACCACCGGTACAAAGACCATCTGGGCGATACGTTCGCCAGGTTCAATGGTGAAGCTGTCCTGACCGCGGTTCCAGACGGAGACCATCAGCTGACCCTGGTAGTCGGAGTCGATCAGGCCGACCAGGTTACCCAGCACAACGCCGTGCTTATGGCCCAGACCAGAACGCGGCAGGATCACTGCTGCCAGAGACGGGTCAGCAATGTGAATTGCCAGGCCAGTTGGAACCAGGGTAGTGGCACCCGGAGCCAGTTCTACGGCGTCATCGAGACAGGCGCGCAGGTCAAGACCGGCAGAGCCGGAGGTGGCATAGGTTGGCAGCGGGAATTGCTCGCCAACACGCGGGTCCAGAATCTTAACGTCGATTTTTTTCATCATAACGGGTAACGATCTCGTCCAGTAATTGTTGGCCCAGGAGTTCCTTGCGCTCAAGCGGTAAGACTTTATCTCCATCCTGCCAGAAAAGGTGCAGTGCGTTGCTGTCGCTGTTAAATCCTTGTGTGGCCAGCGATACGTCGTTCGCGCAAATCAAATCGAGGTTTTTGCGGGTACGTTTTTGCCGGGCATATTCTTCCACATTATTCGTTTCTGCGGCAAACCCAACAACGTATGGACGATGGCTTTTTAGTGCGGCGACGCCGGCAACAATGTCCGGGTTTTTCACCATTTTTAGTGTTAATTCATCGCCTTGCTTTTTAATTTTAGCCTCGGCGATCGTCTCGGCACGATAGTCTGCGACGGCCGCACAGCCGATAAAAATCTGCTGGCTTTGCGCATGTGCCTGCACGGCGGCTTCCATCTCCAGCGCGGTGGTCACGTCAATTCGTTTCACAAACGCAGGGGTAGGCAGCGATACCGGGCCGCTCACCAGCGTGACGTTCGCGCCACGCCTTGCGGCGGCGGCGGCAATCGCAAAGCCCATTTTGCCGGAGCTGTGGTTGGTGATGTAGCGCACCGGATCCAGCGGCTCGCGCGTGGGGCCCGCGGTAATCATGATGTTGAGATGTTGCAGATCGTTGACAGGCGAAAAATGGGCTGCGGCCATATCAACAATCGTCAGCGGGTCAAGCATGCGGCCCGGGCCAACGTCGCCGCAGGCCTGGCTGCCGCTGTCCGGACCCCAGATAAGCAGGCCGCGTGAGGCCAGCGTCTCCAGATTGTGCTGGGTGGCCGCGTTACGGTACATCTGCTGGTTCATGGCAGGAACGACGGCAACAGGCGCAGGGGTGGCCAGACAAATGGTGGAGACCAGGTCGTTTGCCATACCGGCTGCCACCCGAGCGATTAAATCAGCCGTGGCGGGAGCGAGGATAACCAGGTCTGCCCATTTTCCCAGCTCAATATGGCCCATCGCGGCTTCGGCGGCCGGATCGAGCAGGCTGTCAGATACCGGGTATCCTGAAACGGCCTGCAGGCTCAGGGGAGTGATAAAGGCTTTACCGCCTTCGGTTATCGCGACCCGCACGTCAGCTCCGCGCTCGCGCAGACGACGCACCAGCTCCGGCGCTTTATAAGCAGCAATGCCGCCGCTCACGCCAAGAACGATTTTTTTACCGGCCAGGCTCATCATGATTCTTTCCTGTTGGGTTTCACCAGAGAGCGGGCATTTTATCACAATCCCCAAAGCGGGGTGATTTTGTCCTTCGTCCACTTTGCGAGGCGCTACGCAAGAACGCAATGTGGCTGTCGAGCGACGGATTGGCCTGTGGCAGCATGAGGTTAAAAAGGGGAGAAAGAGCATGGAAGAAGAGGATGAGGAGCTGCTGCCGCGCGAAAAACTGCTGCGCTATGGCGTCACCCTGTTAAAAGACGATGAACTGCTGGCGCTCTTTTTACGTACCGGAACGCCCGGAAAAACGGTATTTACGCTGGCAAAAGAGCTGATCGCACATTTCGGTTCGCTGTACGGTTTATTGACCGCCGATATGGCGCAGTTTAAGCACGTTGAGGGAATTGGCGTGGCGAAATATGCCCAGCTGAGGGGCATTGCTGAACTTGCCCGCCGTTTTTACAATGTCCGCATGGAGAAGGAAGATCCGATCCTGACGCCTGAAATGACGCGCGAATTCCTGCAAAGCCAGTTAACCGATATCGAACGCGAGATCTTTATGGTGATCTTTGTCGATAACAGAAATCGGGTGCTGAAACATAGCTGTCTCTTTGCGGGCACATTGAGTCACGTTGAGGTGCATCCGCGTGAAATTGTGCGGGAAGCGATAAAAGTGAATGCAGCGGGCGTGATCCTCGCGCATAATCACCCCTCTGGCTGTGCAGAACCGAGCAGAGCGGACAAAGAAATCACCGAACGCATTATCAAATGCTGTCAATTCATGGACATTCGTGTGCTGGACCATTTGATAATTGGCCGCGGTGAGTACATTTCTTTCGCAGAACATGGCTGGATTTAGGCTATTTCTCGCGATCCATCGGGATCTTTGTCTGTTCGGGACTTGAGCACACCGCCGAGTCAGCGTATACTACGCCACCTTTGAGAATCTCGGGTTTGGCATTTGGGCCTGGCAATCGAGAGTTCACTTAGAACTATGCGATGACCGGGCTGTAAAGCCTGACGAGGCGCCGATACCCCATACGAAGCTCGAGCTAATTTGATTTTTGGAGAATAGACATGTCCCGAGTCTGCCAAGTTACTGGCAAGCGTCCGGTGACCGGTAACAACCGTTCCCACGCACTGAACGCGACTAAACGCCGTTTCCTGCCGAACCTGCACTCTCACCGTTTCTGGGTTGAGAGCGAGAAGCGTTTTGTCACCCTGCGCGTATCTGCTAAAGGTATGCGTGTAATCGATAAGAAAGGCATCGATACAGTTCTGTCCGAACTGCGTGCCCGTGGCGAAAAGTACTAAGTACTTAAAGAGGAAATAAATCATGGCTAAAGGTATTCGCGAGAAAATCAAGCTGGTTTCTTCTGCTGGTACAGGTCACTTCTACACCACCACGAAGAACAAACGTACTAAGCCGGAAAAACTGGAACTGAAAAAGTTCGATCCAGTTGTACGTCAGCACGTACTGTACAAAGAAGCTAAAATCAAATAATTTTAGATTCCTTGTATCGAAAAACCCCGCAACTGCGGGGTTTTTTGCATTCTGCATCTCAACGGAGGAACTATGCCTGAATTACCTGAGGTAGAAACCAGCCGTCGCGGCATTGAGCCCCATCTGGTCGGCGCGACGATTCTTCACGCGGTGGTCCGCAATGGACGTCTGCGCTGGCCGGTGTCCGATGAGATCCATGCCCTGAGCGATAAACCCGTCCTTAGCGTACAGCGTCGCGCGAAATACCTGCTGCTGGAACTGCCCGACGGCTGGATTATTATCCACCTGGGAATGTCCGGGAGCCTGCGCATTCTTACCGAAGAACTGCCTGCGGAAAAGCACGACCACGTCGATCTGGTGATGAACAACGGCAAAGTGCTCCGTTACACCGACCCACGGCGCTTTGGCGCGTGGCTGTGGACGAAGGAGCTGGAAGGGCATAACGTGCTGGCGCATCTGGGCCCGGAGCCGCTCTCAGACGCGTTTAACGCGGAATACCTCAAGGCGAAGTGTGCGAAGAAGAAAAGCCCGATTAAGCCCTGGCTGATGGATAACAAGCTGGTGGTCGGCGTGGGGAATATCTACGCCAGCGAATCGCTGTTTGCGGCGGGGATCCATCCCGATCGGCTGGCCTCTTCGCTGTCGGCGCAGGAGTGCGAGCTGCTGGTCCGGGTGATTAAAGCCGTATTACTTCGCTCGATTGAGCAGGGCGGGACAACGTTGAAGGACTTCCTGCAAAGTGACGGCAAGCCGGGCTATTTTGCCCAGGAGCTGCAGGTGTATGGCCGGAAAGGCGAACCGTGCAGAGTCTGCGGCACGCCAGTGATTGCCACGAAGCACGCCCAGCGCGCCACGTTTTACTGCCGTCAGTGCCAGAAATAGGGCTACTTTAGCTTTTCCATCAATGCCTGGTGGACGTTAGTCGGCAGGAAATGGGTGACATCGCCGTGGTGACGCGCCACCTCTTTTACCAGCGTGGAAGAGATAAACGACCACTCTTTGGAGGGCATCAGGAACACACTCTCCAGCTCCGGCATCAGGTGGCGGTTCATGTGCGCCAGCTGCATCTCGTACTCGAAGTCTGCCACCGCGCGTAAACCACGGATCAGAATATTGGCCTGCTGAGCGCGGGCGAAGTTTGCCATCAGGTCGCTAAACCCGACCACCTCAACATTCGGCAGGTGCGAAATGGCATCGGTGGCGAGCTGTACGCGCTCGTTGAGATCAAACATCGGCTTTTTGCTGGGGCTGGCGGCAATGGCCAGGATCACCTTGTCGAACATGCACGCCGCACGGGTGATGATATCAAGATGACCGTTGGTGATCGGATCGAAGGTACCCGGATAAATCGCTTTTGTGCTCATGGCTCACGTTTTCTCTGAGTAGCCGCGGCAGAGCGCCCACAGCTCGGTGTATTTGTTGAAAGTATACTGGGCATTCACAACCGCGAGTAACCAGCCCTGCTTGCCGTCCAGGACGCCACCACGCAGCAGCAGCGTTTTCAGGAACGCGCCCAGCGTGTGGGTGAAGATACCCGTCAGCGAGGCCTTCTTGCCGCGCTGGTGACGCTCCTGAGCCCATGCGGTGGCATAGTTGAGCTGTTTACGCTGGAAGCTCGCGAAATCACGGCAGGTCAGGTGCAGCAAATCGCCCGTCAGGGGAATGACCTGGGCGCTATCGCAGCTCAGGGATTCATGCACCAGATTGTCGTTGTATTGATACCGCTCGCGCTCGTAGAGGCGCATCACGCGGTCAGGATACCAGCCGCTGTGGCGCATAAAACGGCCAAGGAAGTAGTTGCGGCGGGCAATGCTGTATACGGCACCAGGCTGGGGCGAGGAAATCACCGCCTGAATGGCCTGCTGAAGCTCAGGCGTGATGCGTTCGTCGGTGTCGAGCATCAGGACATAATCACCTGTGGCATACCCCTGCGCGCGCTGGCGCTGGATGCCATAGCCCTGCCAGTCAGCGTCGACAAAGACTTTTGCGCCCGCTGCCCGGGCAACGTCCACCGTGTTGTCCGTACTTCCGGAGTCAAGAATGACTATCTCGTCAGCCCAGGCAGCCGACGCCAGGCAATCCGGAAGCAGGTCGGCGGCGTTTTTGGCGATCATAACGACCGACAGACGCGTTGACATCAGTGGCTCCGCTGAGGCAGATAAGGTTGCAGAAGCTGCAGCAGTCGGGTCAGTGCGCCCTGGTTCTGGTGCAGCACTTCGACGGCATGACGCCCGTACCACAGGCGATAATCTTCGTCAGTCAGAAGGGTCGATACCTCTTTAACCACCGAATCCGCATCGGTCACGGTAATTAAACCATCGGCCTGCTGTAATTTCGCGCAGATATCTTTGAAGTTAAACGTGTGCGGCCCCATCAGCACCGGAATGGCGTGGGCTGCCGGCTCCAGCGGGTTATGACCGCCGCGTTCGACCAGGCTGCCACCGACAAACGCGAGGTCAGCGATTCCGTACAGCAGCATCAGCTCGCCCATCGTATCGCCAATCACCACCTGGGTGCTGCCGGAAGGAATTTCACCGCTGCTGCGCAGCGTGAAGCTGAAGCCGCCTTTCTGCACCATTTCACGGGCATCTTTAAAACGCTCCGGATGGCGAGGCACGAGGATCAGCAGTAAATCAGGGAATTTTTCCAGCAGCTTGCGGTGAGCCTGCAGAATGATCTCTTCTTCGCCATCATGAGTACTGGTGGCAATCCAGACCTGACGACGCGGGGCCCACTGGCGACGCAGCGTGATCGCACGGGCGGCGAGCTCAGGGGTAACGGAAATATCAAATTTCAGGCTGCCCGTTACCGCAAGCTGGTTGCGTTTCAGGCCCAGCGCGATAAAGCGTGCCGCATCCTCTTCGTTCTGCGCGGCAATCAGCGTAATTTTGCTCAGCAGGCGGCGCATAAACTTACCCAGCTTGCCGTAACCTTTCGCCGAGCGCTCTGAAAGGCGGGCGTTGGCAATGACCAGCGGGATTTTACGGGCATGCAGGGCGGAAATCATATTCGGCCACAGTTCGGTTTCCATCACGATCACCAGCTTCGGGCGAACGGTATTCAGGAAACGATTCATGGCGCAGGGCAGATCGTAAGGCAGATAAACGTGCTGCACGTCTTTACCGAAAGCGGATAACGCGCGCTCCGAGCCGGTCGGCGTCATCGTCGTGACGGTGATTGGCAGCGAAGGGTAGCGGTGACGCAGGGCGCGAACCAGCGGGATCGCCGCCAGCGTTTCACCGACAGAAACGGAATGCAGCAAAATACCGTCCGGTACGACTTTATTGCGGCAGAAGCCATAGCGTTCAGCCCAGCGTTTACGATACGCAGGCGCTTTCCGGCTACGAAGCAACAGTCTCAGCCACACCAGTGGCTGAATGATGTAGAGCAGAGCGGTATACAACAATTCCAAGCGATTATCCGTTTTTTTAGTTTCGGCGGGCAAATTCTAAGCATTTAGGCCAGGTAAAGCTATCTCTTATGCCAGATACCGTTTCAAACGGAAATAACGTCGACCCAGCCGCCAGCGCAGACGCGGACTTTTTGCACTTTTCCAGATGAGTTTCCAGATGCCTGTTTCGAAGAACTCTTTAATAATCATTGATTTCTTCTTCTCATCCTTCATGTTGTCGAAGGTGTGAATAATGCCCAGGCCCTCTTTGGCAATTTGCCAGTGGCATGCAGGGATCCCTTTCACTTTATCCGGGTAGCGCTGATTGATGGCGTCGAGCATCTGCAGGATTTTCATGTAGTGACGCGCGGAACGAATCAGCGTGTCGTCATTGTCCGGCATATGGGACACCGATGCAGAGTGAATGTAGTAGTCGTAATAACGTTCACTGGTGTACTGAACCCGCTCTGCCGCGAGCAGCACTTCGGTGGTCCACGGAATATCCTGATGGCGCAGGCCGGGTTCGAAATGGAAATTGTGTGTACGGATAAAGTCGTGGCGATAGATGTTCAACCAGGTGACGTGAAGGAATTTACGAGAGTCCAGCGCCATTTTTAACCACGCAGGGCCAGCCATGACCCCTGTCGAAGCCAGTTTGTCTTCAGGGAAGATCGGGCGCGAGGGTTTCTTGTTATTCTCCCAGACGTAGTTCCCGTTACAGGTGGCGACATCCAGATCCTGCGTGACGGCCATATCCAGCAGGCGCTGGTACATGCCGGGTTTAAAGACATCATCAATATCCGGGAAAGAGAGATATTGACCCGTCGCAACGGCCAGACCGGTGTTACGCGCGATGGATACGCCCTGGTTTTGCTGTTCTATGACCTGCAGCTGCGGCAGTTTTTCTCGCCAGTTTTCGACGATCTCCATCGAGCGGTCAGTAGAGCCGTCATTGACAATGATGACTTCCATGCTGTCGATGCGTTGATTGACAAGGCAGGTAAAGAACTGATCCAGGAAAGCTTCACCGTTATAAACGGCAACCACCACGCTTAACAATGGGGCTGAATTTTGCATAAGAAACCTGATTATTTTTGATTGTCGACCAGAGCAATATATTGCTGGCAAATGGCATTGATACCGAACGACGCGATGGTTGTATCGCCAACGACCGGTGGGGCGGTATAAATATCCGCCAGCGTTTTTGCCAGTGACTCGTCATTTAACTCTGCCAGCCCGCGCGCTAAAGCGCCGGTGAGGATTTCGGCAGGGCCTCCGGGGCAATTTGTACTGACCGGTGGCGTCTGGCAGATAATGGCTTCGACCAGCACATTACCAAAACCTTCGCAGTCAGAACTTAACACTAAAAGGCGTGCCCCTTTAATCCAGGGATAGGGATTGGACTCGAACGGGCGGAAAACCGTTTTGTTTTCAATACCCAGCTCGGCAGCAAGCTGCTTGAGTTTTTGAATTTGAGCGTCAGATCCATTGCCCATCATGACCAGCGTTGTGTCAATTTTACTCAGGGCGAACGCACGTAAGAGTCGGTCGTGGCGTTTGTGCTCATGGAAGCGGCCAACATGAATAATGTAATCCTTTCCCTGCATCTCGAAGGGCGCATCCGCCAGACGCTGAATTTCAGGAATATCGAAAGGATTATGGATAACCGCTTTGCGTCGAAGATTGAGCGCCAGCGTCTCGGAAAGATCTGTCAACACGGCGCCTGAGACGGCGACAACGTTGCGGTTTTCGTAGGTATGACGGATTTTAAGATGTTTAAACCAGCGCGAAAGTCCGCTGCGATGGCGAAGATAGGAAAACGAGAACATGCCGTGCACGCAGAACCAGACTTTATCACGTTCCAGCGCGCGGCAGTGCGACACAATGCGGTCGGTTTTGTGCAGGTGAGAGAACACCACATCAAATTTGCCGCTGCGCTCAGCTCGCTCAATCGCCTGATCCAGCAGTTGGGCGCGGCGTGGGATTTCCGTCAGCTTTCGCCACGGTTTTTTACATGTGTCCTGAACAACCTGATAATCGATGCCTTCCGGGATGGCGTAGTCGCACACTTTCCGCAGAGAGAATAGAGAGACCTGATGTCCCATTTCTATTAATCCACGGGAGAGTGTAAGAACCGTTTTTTCAGCTCCTCCACCGGGTAAACCATCAATAATCATTAGGATGCGCATTTTTAATCCAGTAATTTTTGATAAAGCGTAATAAGCTGACTTGATAGTTTTTCGGGAGTGGCGTCTTTTACACGTTCACGTGCCGCTCGTCCCATATTGTTATTTTTTTCCAGTGAAGGAATGGCGGCTACCGCTTCCTTCAATGTACTGATATCAAGTGCGTCACAATAAAATCCGTTCTGGCCTTGTTGAATAAACTCTGCACCACCGCAACTCTCTGAAGTAATGACGGGCAAGCCGCAGGCCATCGCTTCAAGAATGACGTTAGGAAAGGGATCATACAGCGTTGGCAACAGTAAACCATCGGATAGCTGATAAAAAGGCAGAGTTTCTTTTTGCACCCCCAGGAAACGGATTTGCCCCTCGCACCCTAACGAACGGGCGAGGTCGCGATAACGACGCTCTGCTTTATCTTGCCCAACCACAATCAGCCAGGCTGATGTTCCAGCGATAGCGCGTATGGCGCTGGCTAATCCTTTTCGTTCAAACCCTGAGCCAACAAAACAGAGCACAACGGCATCGGCTGGCAAACCAAATTGCTGGCGCAGCATCGCACGCTGTGCCTCCTGGGCCGGAACGAAGCGGCTGGAATCAATAGAATTATAAATCACATGAATTTTATTTGCGTCAATATCAAAGTCTTCAACGATTTCGCGTTTGATCATCTCCGCATTACAGATTACGGCTTTCAGCTCGGGCGCCTGATACATTTCCCGTTCCGCACGCATCACGTAGCGGTGATAGCGGTCATACATCAGCATTTGCGCACGCCAGGCAGGTAAAATGCGCGCGCGCTGCAGCAGCCAGCGACGATGCACCCCATCACCCGCGCGATAGATATCACAACCCGGGATGCGCTCATGGCTTTGAACAATATCAAACTGCTGTTGCTGCCACAGCGCGCGCGCGGCCTGTGCAAATCCGCGCTCTCGACTGATGCGGCCCCATTTTTGAGGGTTGCAAATGTGGATATGCCAGTCGTCTTGCTTCTCTCCCTGCCACTCACGCGTGATGACGTTGAGCTCAAGGTTCTGATTGCTCAGCGCGGTGAGAGCGCGCGAAACGAAGCGTTCCGCTCCGCCATCAGGGCGATACTTTTGGCGAACAATGGCCAGACGATGGTTTTTCATGACAGATATCTCCTTGCGGCGGAGACGACAGCATCAACGGGAATGGCGTCGAGATAGCGTTCTTTCGTTTTGGTATCAATGGCATCCGGATCGGGTAGCGGGCCGTAATCGCCGGCCCAGATGACTTCACCGTTGACTTGCCATGGAGACCAAAACGTGAGTTTAGAAGGACCAAACAGCGCCACGCAGGGCGTTTGCAGCGCGGCGGCCATATGCATTGGAACGGAGTCAACGCCGATAAAAAGACGCGCATGATCGATAAGTGAGGCCAGCTGGCGCAACGTTAGCTGGCCCGCCAGCGAGACGACTCCCGTCTTTGGCGAGGCGGCGAGAATGCGATCGATCATCGCCAGCTCTTTTTTATCCGGCCCCGCGGTGAGCACAACCGTATGACCATCCTGCTGCAGTGCAGTAATGGTTTGCGCCATTTTGTCTTCGCTCCAGCATTTAAAGAACCAGCGGGACGTCGGCTGGATCACGATATAGCTGTCGCCCACAGCCGTCTGCGTCAGCTTTTGGCGGGCATGATGCCAGTCTTCTGCGGTGTAAGCCATGGTGACAGCAGGCTGCGGCGCGACCTGTAATGGCGCCAGAATGGAAAGATTCTGTTCGACCGTATGCAGGGATTTGTGGCCGTCGACAGAGACCAGATCGGTGTGACAAAAACGCCAGAATGCACTGTTGCGTTTGTTAAACGCGAATCCGAGGCGAACGGGTGCACCGGTGAAACGGGTGACGATCGCGCTACGCCATTGATCGGCAAGGTTAATCACCAGATGATAATGCTGATTTCTTAACGCACGCAGCAACTGCCACTCTTTTTGAAGATGCTTCAGCGTGCCAAGCTGTTTCCATTTACGATCGATTCCATAAATTGTACCGATCGCCGGATGCGCGGCGAGCATATCGCGCGTTTCTTCATACAGCAGAACATCAATCTGCGCCTGCGGCCATTTTTGACGTAACGAATCAATGACGGGAGTGGTCAGCAACATGTCGCCATGATGGCGGAGTTTGATAAGTAAAATGCGCAAATCAGGTGTGTCAGGTAAGTTATTCATCATCATCTTATCGGCGTTGTACTGATGGCAATTCTAATAGACCTGATAGCGACTTGCACTCTTTCTCCATAATCTCAGTAATTTCCCTGGAAGGGTTTACTCATGCTTTGGAGAGTGCGTAACATAGCGCTAACTTTCCTGTCTTGCGGACTCATTATGAACAAACCAGCGTTTATCATCACAATTGATACTGAGGGCGATAATCTCTGGCAAAATCACCGCGTCATTAAAACGGAAAATGCGCGTTATCTGGCGCGTTTCCAGGCGCTTTGTGAGCGTTTCGGCTTTAAGCCCGTGTGGCTGACCAATTACGAGATGGCGATCGAGCCCGTTTTCATCGAATTCGCCAGGGACGCGATCGCCCGCGGTCAGGGGGAGGTGGGAATGCACCTTCACGCATGGAATAGCCCGCCGGAACACGATCTCACGGGCGATGACTGGCGATGGCAGCCTTATCTGGTTGAATTTTCGGATGAGGTGATGCGCGAAAAAGTGCTATTCATGACCCGCCTGCTGGAAGAGACCTTCCAGACCAAAATGTTAAGCCACCGTGCCGGACGTTGGGCATTTGACAGTCGCTACGCAAAATTGCTCGTTGAACTGGGCTACCAGGTGGATTGCTCCGTGACGCCACGCGTGAACTGGCGCAATGCGAAAGGCGCCCCACAGGGTAATGGCGGAACGGATTATCAGCATTTCCCCGACCACGCCTATTTCATGGATTTAGACAATATTTCCCGGGCAGGCCATAGCCCATTACTCGAAGTGCCGATGAGCATTCAGTATAAACACCCGGCGTGGTTGAACACGATCAAACAGGGTTACGACAGGCTTCGCGGTAAATACCGCTCTCCCTCTGTGAACTGGCTAAGACCGTCCGGTGGGAATGCGGAGCAAATGATTCAGGTCGCACAGCAATGCCTGTCGCAGGGAAGTGAGTACGTGGAGTTTATGCTTCATTCGTCGGAATTTATGCCTGGCGGAAGCCCAACGTTTAAAGATGAGGCGGCGATTGAAGGGTTGTATCAGGATTTAGAAACGCTCTTTAGCTGGTTATCCGATAAGACGGTAGGGATGACGCTGGCGGAGTTTTATTCCGAAAAAAATAGCGCCGGGTAATCGGCGCTGTAAGGTTTATTTTTGCAGAACCGTTTTAACGGGAGTGCTGAAAATAATGGCGAAAGGTAGCCAGAACAGGACCCAATATTCCCGTGGGTTACTGATAATAAACATACCTTGAGTGATATAGAACATCAGCGCGAAGACAAGGACGGCGATCTCCGCCTTATGATCGGCCGCTAGGTGACGAAGAGACTGTCTGGCGGCATATAAAATCATACCGACGAGTAGCAGAAGCCCCACGATCCCACCCTTAAGGAAGGTAGCTAAATAGAGGCTGTGCGTTGTGGAAATGGCCTGGCCATAGCCATTAATGAACTGAAGCTCCTTGTTGAAACCCCATCCGAAAATCGCTTTCTGTTTTGCCACTTCAACGGCGTGTTGCCAGATACCAAAGCGCACGGTGCTTGCACGAGAAGACTCTTCTGCTCGATTGATAAATATATCGAATGAGCCGCTAAAATAGAAAGCGAGACCGATTAATAATAATATAATAACCGAGCCTACCAGTAGCTTAACATTCCACTTTGGTTTACAAAGAAACGCTACTGTAGAGGCTACCACCAGGGAAAGGAACGGTCCGCGACTTTGAGTCAATATTAAGCAGGCCAGCAGCAACGGGACTGGAAGATAAAACCAGACGTTACGCGTTTCCCGCACCAATATAGCGCTTAATAAAACCCCTAGTGCCATATATCCTCCGAGGTCAATGACGTTATCAGGGGCATAAGGGAAAGCATTCGAAAGTCTGTTATAAAAAATGTTCGCTTTATCAACATAAATCAGGGTGAGTATAGCGAGTGCGACAATACCTGCATAAGCTGCGCCAATGACAAATTTTTTCTTTCCCTGCAATTCACACTGACGATAAAGACATATGAAAATAAATAAATATAATGAATGTGTTAAGGCAGAGCTTACCTGAGACGATTCAGCCCAAAGATTCGAAAGTGAAAAGTATATTAAAAAGGCACCCGTTATGCCTAGGGCGTGTAGAAAGGTACGGTCATTGATAAAATGCACTCTGAATTCATTGCTAGCAATTGTGGCAATGATAAATAGCCCAAGCGCAAGATGGAATAAGTTGTTTACGCGAGAAACTCCGCAAAAAATTATGCTTAAAAATACAAAAAGCGTAAAAGGATAGAACGGAATACGTTGGTAATTAATTGAAAACATCAGTAAAATCCTTTCTGGGAAAAACAAAGTCAGGTATAGCGCTTTGAGGTGATAAATTAATAACAGTGATGTTATCTTTTTTCAAAACAGTACTTGCCAGTGTGAACGCGGGGATCACAATATTATGTACTTTGTCTCCAAGGAATGAAGGCAACATGGTGTTACCGTTTTCATAAAATCGCGGTTGGTTGAAATTATTCATATCCAGACCAGCGATGTAAATCTTATTAAATCTCAAAAAATAAATTACCTGGAGTGCCCAATACATTACGGTACCAGCATCTACCACACCGCACCTCGCATCACGGCTGAAGGCAATATTGGGGTGTGTATCGGAAAAGACGATTTCTGGCCTACCCGCTAATGCCTGGTGCAAATTAACCATTTTTATAGAGGGTTTATAGGTTTCGTAACAAATATCTTCGATGATGCATATTTCGCAGTGGATATTTTCATATGAAAAACGGTTTATGAGCTTAACGATCCCCATTACGGTCGTAAACAAAATGACATTTTTACAGCCAATGACCTGCTTTAAAATAGCAGTCTGACGGTCGATGAACGTCATGTCGACCACAAAATAGAGACTAAAATGCAGCTTGTTATTGAGATGCCATGCGCCGTTGACACCAGCAGTAACTATCGTGGATGACAGTTTTTCAAAATTAATATTTTTGATTGAAGGACCGGTTGCCGTTATCAGAACCTCACCCTCAAACCGATCCTGAAGCGAAGTAAGCGTAGTGAGGTTGATACTTTGGCCTTTATATTTTAAATCACAAATCTCTCCGGTTTCATTGCGAGATAATTTAATAAAGGGCCACAAATTTTCGTTATGGCGCATATTGCGCTTATGTGTGTATCGGTACAATTGTTTGGTTAGAGAGCCCATTCTATGCCCCTAATAATGCTTTTTTATTTATATTCGTCAATAAACTCACTATGTTATTCATATCAACATCGCTTATAGCAAACAGTTTTTCCTTCGGCTGGCTGAAATAATAACGTGTTTCAAAAACATAAGAGTTAATATTTTCATCATTACCAATCAACAGAACGTTACCGAGTGGGCGTTGTTCATAATGACAGCAAGGCCCAAATAACATAACTACCGGCACGCCGACTGCATCGGCAATGTAGACATTCCCCGAGTCAGACGCGATATAGCAATCCATTTTAGAAATGGCCCACGGCAGCTCTTCAAGCGAGATTTTGCCAATCAGATTAATAAAGTTGGGCAGTTCACCGTAAGCGCGGGTGATGTCGTCCATCCACGATTGTTCATTCGGGGCGCCAAACACATAAAATTCGCAGGGCAGGTCGGCGAGACGATCGGAAATTTGCTTCCAGATGACCGGCGGAACGGTTTTCGCTTTATTTCCCGCGGCTACGCTGATGCCAATCCGGATCACGCCGGGTTTATCGAGGATTGCCGGATAGGTCGCAGGTTTGAAAAGTGGCTTTGTGGCGTGCTTTGGCGAGTCTTGCCAGGTTAAGGTGCGATCGGCCAGTTTGAGATAGTTCGTGACTGAAAGAGTCTTCTTACCGTGTTCAACAGTACCGTCTGCCGTTGCATAGAAAATTCCGTGATACCATCTTCGCGTGTAAGTGCTTAAAAACTGTTTGTTTTTAGCGTTACACACGGAGGCGAAAAAGAGGTTCACGCTATTGGGTTGCAGGAGATAGACATTGTCATAGCGGTTCATGATCCGGCAGGCAAAGACCAGCTTTCGCCACAGGTTACGCTTATGCTGCTCGATAAAAAAAATCTCATCGACCGTCTCATCATGCTTCGCTAGCGCACCTACGCTACGACTGATGAGCACGTCGCTTTTTTGCAGGTATGCCAGAAGGGGCGTTGCATTAACAAAATCGCCGATTTTTGCTGTCTGAATGACCAGGTTTTTACCTGTCTCTTTGCGGAACAGCTTCCGGATAAGCTTCACCGGAAAGAGTAAAATCAGCAGAAATACGTAACTCATGCGTTAGATATCCCTGTTGGAAAGCCAACGGCTGCCCTGTAAAAATGAAAAAATAGCATCTGCGCTGATATCCTTCGTTTGCTGGGTCGGGCTGACCATCTGATGCTGGTTTTTACCGTAACCCCCGATCAATTCGGGATCGGTCGGACCAAAAATCGTAATATTCGGACGATCCAGCGCCGCGGTTAAATGGCTTAAACCTGTATCAACGGAAACAACAGCATTCGCTCCCGCCAGCTGCGCGGCAACCTGCGCCAGCGTGAGTTTCGGCAATACCTCGACGTGTGAAAAACCTGCTGCCAGACGCCCTGCACGCTGCCGCTCATGTTCAGCGCCCCAGGGCAGTTTAATATGGATGCCGGTAGGTTGCATTAGTTCAATCAGGCTTCGCCAGTGCGTTTCCGGCCAGTGTTTATCGTCGCGCGTTGTGGCATGCAGGAAGACAAGATAAGGCTGAGCACAGGGATCTGTATTGCGCAAAAAGTGCTGCGCAATGGCGTAGTCGCCCTGAGTTTCCGGTTTCGCATAGCCCAGGCTTTTTGCAAACAGCTCGCGGGTACGTTCTACGGCATGCTGTTGCTTTGCGATGTGGTGGCGACGGTTATAGAACAGGCTCGCCAGCGGTTCGCGGGCGGTGTGCCAGTCCATGCCGTGCTTTACGCCGTGTGCCAGACGCGTCACCAGCGCGGCGCTTTTCACCAGCCCCTGGGCGTCGATGATGGCGTCGTAATGCCGTGCCCGCACCGCCTCACGGAAGGCTTTGCGTTCGGCTTTAATCGGGGCGGAGAACCACGCTTTGCGCCAGCGGCGAATCGCCACCGGGATCACGCGGTCAACCGCTTCATGCCAGGTGGGGATCTGCGCGAAGCCTTCTTCCACCACCCAGTCAAAACGAATGTCGGGAATGGCCCGCATCGCGTCCGTCAGTGACGGGAGCGTATGCAGAACATCGCCCATCGAAGAAGTTTTAACGATCAGTACCCGCATTCGTTATCCTTCTTCGCTCAACAGCAGTTCGTTAAGCTCTTCGAGAACGCGCTCTGGCGTAATGTCGATCAGGCTCTGATGGTAGCCTTCTGCGGCATCGCCCTTGCGTACTTTGTGATAGCCGGTGATCAGGCGGATGACGCGCGCTTTATGAGAAAGCGGGGGCGTGAAGTCCGGGCTACTTGGGCCATACAGCGCCACCAGCGGGCGGTTGAGCGCGGCGGCGACGTGCATCAGGCCCGAATCGTTGCTGACCACGGCCTCACAGGCGGCAATCAGAATAACCGCCTGTTCAAGCTGCGTTTCTCCCGCCAGGTTGCGGCACCAGGCCTGCTGTTCATTACTGAGCGTCGCGAGAATTTCGTTGCCTGCCTCGTGGTCCTTTGCCGAACCGAACAGGACAATCTGGTAGCCTTCGTCAATCAGCTGTTTCGCCAGCTCCGCATAGTGGTAGTGCGGCCAGCGTTTTGCCGGGCCGAACTCGGCGCCGGGGCAGAAGCCAATCATCGGGCGTTCAGACGATAGACCAAACGCGTTACAGGTCTGGGATTTTTCACCGTCGTTAACCTGAAGCTGTGGCCAGAGCAGCGGCTGCGGCAGGTCTTTCGCACTGCGCATCACGCCTTTGTCGTAGGCCAGCGCCACATAGCGCTCCACCATCAGCGGCCAGGCCTCTTTATCCAGCACCCGCGCATCGTTCAGCAGGCCGTAGCGCATTTCGCCGCGCCAGCCGGTGCGATGTGGGATGCCCGCAAAGAAAGGCACAAGGGCGGATTTAAAGGAGTTTGGCAGGACATACGCCCGATCGTAGCGCTTCTCGCGCAGGCTATGACCGAGCTTCCGGCGTTCGCCGATTTCCAGCGCCCCGTGGCCAAGCGGCATCGGGATCGCCTCGTTCACTTCCGGCATACGCGACAACAGCGGACGGCACCACGCGGGTGCCATCACGTCGATTATCGCCTGGGGATAACGCGCCTTGAGCGTGCGATAGAGACTTTGCGACATCATCATGTCGCCCACCCATGACGGGCCGATCACCAGAATCTTCATACTTATGCGTCGCGGTTCAGCCAGGCCATATATTCCGTTACGCCTTCGGCAACGGTCTTGAACGGCTTGTCGTAGCCTGCGGCGCGCAGGTTGGTCAGGTCAGCCTGGGTGAACGCCTGATAACGGCCTTTCAGCTTGTCAGGGAACGGAATGTACTCGATGCTGCCTTTTTTGTGATACGCCAGCGTTGCGTCAGCCACCGCCTGGAAGGACTCCGCGCGGCCGGTACCCAGGTTGAAGATGCCGGATACGCCGTTTTCCCAGAACCACAGGTTCACTGCGGCAACGTCGCCCACGTAAACGAAGTCGCGCTTAAAGCCGTCGCTGCCTTCGAACAGTTTCGGGCTTTCGCCGTTATTCAGCTGGGTGTTCAGGTGGAACGCCACGCTCGCCATGCTGCCTTTGTGACCTTCGCGCGGTCCGTAGACGTTGAAGTAACGGAAGCCGACGATCTGCGAGTTCGCTTCTGGCAGCACCTGACGTACGTACTCGTCGAACAGGAATTTGGAGTAACCGTAGACGTTCAGCGGCTGTTCATACTCGCGGGATTCGATAAAGTCCGAGGTGCGGCCGCCGTAGGTTGCCGCGGAGGAGGCATACAGGAACGGAATTTCACGCTCCAGGCAGTAGTGCAGGATCTCTTTGGAGTACTGATAGTTATTGTCCATCATGTACTTGCCGTCCCACTCGGTGGTGGAAGAACACGCACCTTCGTGGAAGATGGCTTCGATCTCGCCGAACTCTTCGCCTGCCATAATCTGGATAAGGAAGTCTTCTTTATCCATGTAGTCAGCGATGTTCAGATCCACCAGGTTGACGAACTTGGTGCCGTCTTTCAGGTTGTCAACCACCAGGATGTCGGTGATGCCTTTGTCATTGAGAGCCTTAACAATATTGCTGCCGATAAAGCCCGCGCCGCCGGTAACGATGATCATAACTGTAACCTTTGAAGTGTGGAGCCCGGGGACAATCCCGGACGCTAATGTCTCTATCATATCATTAGTATGGCTGCCCTTCAGCCATTCACCTTCACAGCGCAGGGGTACGCGTGATTTATGCTGCAAAAACGACAAGAGATGACGTGTCATCTCGTCATGAACTATAGGTTTGGGTAATATGTCCCGAAATTTGCCGAGTCTGGAGAATTGCAATGCGTGGTGATTTTTACAAACAGTTAAACAGCGACCTCGACACCGCACGTGCGGAAGGGTTGTTCAAGGAAGAGCGTATTATCACGTCTGCCCAGCAGGCGGACATCACCGTTGCCGACGGCAGCCATGTGATCAACTTTTGTGCGAACAACTACTTAGGTCTTGCGAATCACCCTGAGCTGATTGCCGCTGCAAAAAACGGCATGGACACCCACGGTTTCGGCATGGCCTCCGTACGCTTTATCTGCGGTACGCAGGACAGCCACAAGCAGCTTGAGCAAAAGCTGGCGAGCTTCCTCGGAATGGAAGACGCGATTCTGTACTCCTCCTGCTTCGACGCCAACGGCGGTCTGTTTGAGACCCTGCTTGGCGCAGAAGATGCGATTATCTCCGACGCCCTGAACCACGCCTCCATCATCGACGGCGTACGCCTGTGTAAAGCGAAGCGTTTCCGCTACGCCAACAACGACATGGTCGAGCTGGAAGCGCGCCTGAAAGAGGCGCGTGAAGCGGGTGCTCGCCACGTGCTGATCGCCACCGACGGCGTGTTCTCTATGGACGGCGTGATCGCCAACCTGAAGGGCGTGTGCGACCTGGCGGATAAATACGACGCGCTGGTGATGGTAGATGACTCTCACGCGGTCGGTTTTGTCGGCGAAAATGGCCGCGGTTCCCACGAATACTGTGACGTGATGGGCCGCGTGGATATCATCACCGGTACGCTGGGCAAAGCGCTCGGCGGCGCGTCCGGCGGCTATACCGCCGCGCGTAAAGAGGTGGTCGAGTGGCTGCGCCAGCGCTCTCGCCCGTACCTGTTCTCCAACTCCCTGGCGCCGGCCATTGTTGCCGCCTCCATCAAGGTACTGGAGATGGTGGAGTCGGGCGCTGAGCTGCGCGACCGCCTGTGGTCCAACGCCCGCCTGTTCCGTGAAAAAATGAGCGCCGCAGGGTTTACCCTGGCCGGTGCTGACCACGCGATCATTCCGGTGATGCTGTGCGATGCGGTCGTCGCGCAGCAATTTGCCCGCGAACTGCAGAAAGAAGGGATTTACGTCACCGGGTTCTTCTTCCCGGTGGTGCCAAAAGGTCAGGCGCGTATCCGCACCCAGATGTCTGCGGCGCATAAGCCTGAACAAATTGAACGTGCGGTGGAAGCCTTTACCCGCATCGGCAAACAGCTGGGCGTAATTGCCTGAGGACGTGTGATGAAAGCGTTATCCAAACTGAAAGCGGAAGAAGGGATTTGGATGACCGACGTGCCGGAGCCGGAAGTCGGTCATAACGATCTGCTGATCAAAATTCGTAAAACCGCCATCTGCGGTACTGACGTTCACATCTACAACTGGGACCAGTGGTCGCAGAAAACCATTCCGGTACCGATGGTTGTCGGTCACGAATATGTCGGCGAAGTGGTGGGTATCGGCCAGGAAGTAAAAGGCTTCCAGATTGGCGACCGCGTCTCCGGTGAAGGCCATATTACCTGCGGCCACTGCCGTAACTGTCGCGGCGGGCGTACGCACCTGTGCCGTAATACCATTGGCGTGGGCGTAAACCGCCCGGGCTGCTTCGCGGAATACCTGGTGATACCGGCGTTTAACGCGTTCAAAATCCCGAACAATATCTCTGACGACCTGGCCTCCATCTTCGACCCGTTCGGCAACGCGGTGCACACGGCGCTCTCCTTCGACCTGGTCGGTGAAGACGTGCTGGTCTCCGGCGCGGGCCCAATCGGCATTATGGCCGCTGCGGTGGCGAAGCACGTGGGCGCGCGCAACGTTGTGATCACCGACGTGAACGAATACCGTCTGTCGCTGGCCCGCAAAATGGGCGTCACCCGCGCGGTGGATGTCTCGAAAGAGAGCCTGACCGACGTGATGGAAGAGCTGGGCATGACCGAAGGCTTTGACGTGGGTCTGGAGATGTCCGGTGCGCCACCGGCGTTCCGCACCATGCTCGACACCATGAACCACGGTGGCCGTATCGCGATGCTGGGTATTCCGCCGTCAGACATGTCTATCGACTGGAACAAAGTCATCTTCAAGGGGCTGTTCATCAAGGGCATCTATGGCCGCGAGATGTTCGAGACCTGGTACAAGATGGCGGCGCTGATCCAGTCCGGTCTGGATCTGTCCCCGATTATTACTCACCGTTTCTCCATCGATGAGTTCCAGCAGGGCTTCGACGCGATGCGTTCCGGCCAGTCAGGAAAAGTGATCCTGAGCTGGGATAAGTAATCAAAAAGGGGCCTCAGGCCCCTTATTTTATTGCTTCTTTTTCTCTTCGTCCGTCAGGTAACGCACCTTGCGGGTGTAGTCCTGACCTTTGAACAGCAGTTTGTTATCCGGCGATTCAAGGTACTTCTGCCATTCAGAGAGAGGGAAGCCGCCATGCGCGCCAATCACCTCTTTCGGTACAACGGCTTCCTGACCGCCGATTTTTTTCGAGACCGGCCAGTTCATCCAGTCCCCCAGGTTAACCGTTTTTAAATCCAGCATGTCCAGCAGCGCGGCGAGCGGCAGCTGATCGGTCGGCGGCTGCGTATCATCCATCAGCTCCCAGGTATCCTGGAACAGCGTCAGCCACAGCGGGCAGATACGGCGCCAGGTTTTTTTGGTTGCCGCAAGAAACGCGCCGTTAACGTGATCGACCAGATACGGGCGCACCGTCTCTTTGTAATACGCCGGCACTTTCTCCGCTGGCGCACCGTCCAGCTTGGCAATCATTTTGCCCTGACGGAAGCTGGAGTAAATGTGCATGTCGGCCATGTTGATCTCTGGCATTTTCAGCAAGTTGAGATCGGAATCGATCATCAATACCCCTTCACCGCGAGCCTGCAGCGGGGCGTTAAGCTTCACCAGACGGCTGAGGTAGATCTGCTTATAGCGGTAACTTTCCTCACGTACGGGAAGGTTAAGCGTCACGACGCGGGTTTTCGGCGGCAGTACCCCAAAGGCGGATTCAGGCTGATCGCTGACGATGATGATTTCGCTCACCCCGGTGGCATAACGTTCCGCGAAGGTGGCAGAGAGTAATGCTTCTTCGACGAAATCTGCGCCGGTACACGGAATCACAATAGAATCCACCGCAGCAAGCGCGCCCGTCACGGGCAGAGAGCTGTAAGGAATGTTGTGTCGCCCGGTGATATGACGATAGCGAGCATTAAGAAATTTAAACATAGTTATCTCGTTTGGTTAGTGCGCGCCAAGCACGGCTTCGACACCGCTGACATAGTTTTCGATGGCATAGGTATGACAGACGTTCTGGTATGCAGCCGCAGCCAGTCGAGCCCGCAGATCCGCGTCTGCCCAGATATTGTCCAGATGCTGTGCAAGCTGTGAAACATCGCTCCAGGGGAAGAGCAGCCCTGTCGAATCATGGTCAATCAATTCCGCCGTGCCGGTCACCTGAGAGCCAATCACGGGGATATTGAGAAGCATCGCTTCCAGCACCACGCGCGGTAGCCCTTCGCTTTTTGAGGCCAGAATAAAGGCGTCAAACGTAGCGAGGTAATCAAATGGGGTATTCTGAAAACCGGTGAAGATGACGTGGTTTTCAATTCCCAGCGCTCGGGCCTGTTCCGCTAAAGCGCGGCGTTCGGCACCTTCACCGACCAGCACCATTTTCCATTTCGCCTCGGGATGCTTCTGGCTGAACTGTGCCAGCGCCTCCAGCGTGTGGTGGTTGGCTTTGCGAGGGATTAACGACCCGATACTGCCGAACACAAACGTGTCGTCATCAATGTTCAGGCGCTGGCGCATCGCGCGTCGGTCAGGTAAAGGCTGGTGGATGTCGATGGCATTATTGACCGTCGTACACAGTTCGGGCCGGACGCCATGCTGAAGCAACACGCGTTCAACGCCGTGCGAGACGGCGATGATTTTTGTGGCATGGGCATTAACCAGCTTTACCAGCGGCGGGGTCAAAACGGGCTCAATGCGGCAGTGCTGGATCAACCGCGCCTGCAGGTTCGCCGCCGCCAGATAGCCTTCTTCGTTTGAGCCCGGCTGGTTATTCATATAGAGCGTATCGAAACCGCCCTGCGTGAAAAGGGTCTCGATTTTGCTGACGTTAGGCCTGATGCGCCACATGATATCCACGTGACGCGTCAATGCCTTGCGGGCGCTGCGTGAGAAAAACAGCAGGCTACGTCCCGCTTCCTTCAACAATTTGGCCCAGACCGGCTGCGGACGTTGAGGGATCACGATGAGCGGGATGCCGATGCCGTTGAGCACCTGGCCAATTGTCTCACCTTCAGCACGACTATAATCACTGTAAAAACAACAGGTAATATCGAATTTATCGCGATTGATTCGCTTCAGGAGCTCAAGCATACTGTTGGTGCCTCCCCCCCATTCTTTGCCCGTATCCAGGAGGAGAATTTTACTTTTGTGCGGCATGTCTGAATCCGTGTGCTACCCTTCATCTGACTGCATTATAAAGAATCTGTTGAAATAAAATAGATTTTTCTATTTTATTGCTCTTGAGAATTAGACAAAATTTCAAGCGTGCTTATTTGAAAAGTGTGATTCAGGACTTTAATCGCCTCTACTCATTTATATAGTATTAATAATATTAATTTAGGCTGCTATTGAGAGTGGGAAAATGTTTAAAATAACGGTCTGCTTATTAACGTTTAATTCTGAAAGATTATTGCACGATGTTATTTCGCCTCTTTTGAAAATAGCGGATGAAATTGTCGTGGTCGATTCTGGCAGTACGGACAAAACACGATATATTTGTGAAAGTTTTGGACTGCTACCTGTCTATAAAAAATTTGGCTGGCATGGCGAGCAGATGAACCATGCCATATCCTTAGCCAGCAATGACTGGGTCCTGTGCATCGACAGCGACGAAATTCTTGACCAGGAAACGGTTAATGCCGTTTTAACGTTAAAAGCAGGCGATGAGCCAGACCCCGGAATGGCATGGCGAATATGCCGCCACTGGTTTGTTCTGGGTGAAGAAGTCCGGACGATTTATCCAGTTTCATCCCCTGATTATCCTGTGCGTCTTTTTAACCGTAACCAGTCCCGGTTTAATAACAGGCCGGTAGACGATCAGGTCGAAGGTTTTCTCCGTTGTGAACGTATTCCGGGTTATGTAAAACATGATACGTTTCCCACACTGCATGAGCTTTTTAACAAATTAAATTGTTATACAACCCGCCTGGTTCAACATCAAAAAATACGGCCCTCTATAGGGCGCGGCGTAATCAGCGCCATCGGGGCTTTTTTCAAATGGTATCTGTTTAGCGGCGCCTGGCGTAAGGGCAAAGTGGGGGTGGCGACGGGACTGTATGCCACAGCCTATAGCTTTTTGAAGTATTTCAAATCCTGGTATCAGCATCAGGAAAAAAAAGAGTCCGTTGCTAACGAGCAGACGGACTCTCAGATTGCGAAATAAGCGTCAGGATTTCTTACCCCATCCCTGCCACTGCTGTTGGACGTATTTCACCAGGGTACTGTTACTGATGCTGTCTCCGATGACGGAGAAGAAGCGGGTTGCATAGACCGGTTCAAGCGGTTGCTTCGGTACACAGCGCTTCACGCCGCGGAACGGATTACGCGGCGCTGTCGGGACGGGCTGCGCAGAATTTGGTGTAGAGGTATCTACCTGCGGCTCGTTCAGCAGATCGCTCGGACGCACCAGCGTGATATCGGCAGGCAAGGTCGGCAGCATCTGCTGCAGGACGCGAACGGTAGACGGGTGCGGGTGACCGATGGCGATGGCTGAGCCATTGCGGCGGGCCAGCTGTACCGCGCGATTAAACTGCATGCGGATATCGGCTTCGTTCTGGGTATCATCCAGGAACACCTTGCGCTTAATCACCTTTACGCCCGTTCCCTGAGCGGCACGCATCGCCTGGCTGTTGCCGATGGTCATGCTGTCGAGGAAGTAGAGGTTGTAACGCTCCAGCGCCTGCATCACTTTGAGCATCCCGTACAGGCTTGATGTCATCGCGCTGCCCATATGGTTGTTCAGCCCTACGGCATACGGCACTTTGTTATAGGCGTCGCGGATGATGCGCTCGATCTCCTCGCTGCTCATGTCCGGGCGCAGGGTGTCTTTTTCCAGCGGCTGCTTGCTGAGCGGGGCCATCGGCAGGTGGATCAGCACCTGATGACCGCTGTTATGGGCTTTGGTCGCCATCTCACGCGCGTGGGGCGCATTTGGAAGGACGGCGACAGAAATGGCCGACGGCATCGCCAGCACCTGATTTTCATAGTGCGGACGATAACCGAAGTCATCAATCACGATAGCGAGTTTACCTGCGTATACTGGTGCAGCCAGCGCCAGCGCGCTGACGACGGAGAAAACCATTCGACGAAATTGAAGCAAAACTTATCTTCCCAACCACGGCTGTGGATTGACCGCCTGACCCTGGCGACGAATTTCGAAATAGAGTGACGGGCGGCCCTGACCGCCACTGCTGCCCACAAGGGCGATGGGTTGGCCTGCGCGCACCTGCGTGCCGACGCTGACCAGCGCGCTCTGGTTGTAGCCGTAAAGGCTCATGTCACCTTTACCGTGTTCGACCACCACCACCAGACCGTAACCCTGCAGCCAGTCAGCCAGAATCACGCGGCCATCGGCAATGGCTTTTACTTCGCTACCTTCAGACGCACCGATAACTATTCCTTTCCAACGTAGCTCACCCTGCAGCTGTTCGCCATAGCGATGCAGAATTGAACCGCGAACGGGCCAGAAAGCCTGACCGCGAGGAGAGCCCAAACCGCCGGTACGCGACATCAGGGAACGTTCGCTCTCGCTTGGTTTGTAGGTAGTGCCTTTGCGGGACGCTTCCTGCTGCTTATCGCGAACGGCCTGCGCCTCGCGAGCCTCTTTTTCGGCGCGCGCTTTCGCCGCCGCTTCCGCACGGGCGATGCTGTTACGCAGTTTTGATTCGTTGGCGCGCATTTCGCTGAGCTGGCTCTGACCTTCCTGAATGGAGGATTCAAGGCCGGAAAGGGTTTTCTTACGCTCGTTGCGCGCCTGCTCAAGCTTCGCCTGCTGGGCCTGCTGATCGTAAAGCAGCGTCTGCTGCTGGCTCTGTTTCTCTTCCAGCTCGGCTTTTTGCGTGGAGACCTCTTCGCGCGTCTGCTTCAGCTGCGCGATCGTCTCCTGACGCGCCTGGTTGAGATAGCCAAAGTAGGCCTGCAGGCGCTGGCCGCGCTGGCTCTCTTCGCCGCTGAGGATCAGCTGGAGTCCGGTATGTTCACCCTGACGGAATGCGGCATCAAGCTGTGCGGCAAGATTGCGCTCCTGCGCGTCACGCTGGCGCTCGAGTTTGGCAATCGACGCGTTCATCTCGTCGATCTGTTTATTCAACTGGGCGAGGGTGTTTTGCGTTTCACGGAGTTTACGCGTGGCGGCGGAGATCGCCTCTTCCTGCTGCTTGAGCTGGGCGAGCAGGGCGGAGCGCTGCTGCTGCTGCTGGCGTACCGCACGCTCTTTGGCGGCGATATCGGCCTGAATGGATTTCAGCTGGTCGCGGTCATCCGCGTGGGCGGATGCGGCGCACAGCAATACGCCAGCGCTGAGTGCGCTGGCGTAAAACAGAGGTCTGACTGATAACCTAAGCGGCTTCACGACCCATGTGATTGAAAAAATCGCCTTTCCCCTCATGGGGAGCGATTATTCCACGATGAACAGCGGCTTACCAGTCATCTCTTCAGGGATCGGCATACCCATCAGCGACAGCATGGTTGGCGCGATGTCAGAAAGCTTGCCGCCTTCCACTGCTTTCAGTGATTTATCACCCACATAAATCAGCGGAACAGGCAGGTTGGTATGGGCCGTGTGCGCCTGGCCGGTCGCCGGGTCGCGCATCTGTTCAGCGTTACCGTGGTCAGCTGTGATCAGCAGCTGGCCGCCAACGGATTCAACCGCTTTCGCTACCTGCTCAACGCAGTGGTCCAGCGCTTCAACCGCTTTCACTGCCGCTTCCATCACCCCGGTATGACCCACCATGTCGCCGTTCGGGTAGTTACAGATGATGGTGTCGTACTTACCGCTCTTGATGGCCGCAACCAGTTTTTCAGTCAATTCTGCAGAGCTCATTTCTGGCTGCAGATCGTAGGTAGCCACTTTAGGGGAGTTGATCAGAATGCGGTCTTCGCCTTTGAACGGCTCTTCAACGCCGCCGTTAAAGAAGAAGGTCACGTGCGCGTATTTTTCAGTTTCGGAAATACGCAGCTGCGTTTTGTCGTTCTTCGCCATCCACTCGCCAAAGGTATTTGCCAGAGATGCTGGCGGATACGCGCAAGGCGCTTTGATATCGGCGGCGTATTCGGTCAGCTGGATGAAATCGAGGTTTACCACTTTCTTACGGGCAAAACCGTCGAAGTCGCTGTTGACGAACGCACGGGTGATTTCACGGGCGCGGTCAGCGCGGAAGTTCATGAAGATCAGCGCATCACCATCTTCCATGGCGGCATCAGCCTGGCCTTCAGCGCGAATCACGGACGCTTTCACGAATTCGTCGTTTTCATCACGCGCATAGGCCGCTTCCAGCGCCTCAACGGCGGTCGCAAACTGGAATTCACCTTTTGCCAGGGTCATCAGGTCATAGGCCTGTTCAACGCGATCCCAGCGGTTGTCGCGGTCCATAGCGTAGTAACGGCCAATGATGGACGCTACGCGGCCTTTGCCCAGCGCGGCGAATTTCTCTTCGAAGGCTTGCAGAGAGCCTTTTGCGCTACGTGGTGGCGTATCGCGACCGTCCAGGAAGGCGTGCAGATAGATTTTTTCCGCACCGCGCTCGGCGGCCAGTTCAACCATCGCCATGATGTGATCTTCGTGGCTGTGAACGCCGCCAGCAGAGAGCAGGCCCATGATGTGTACGGCCTTGCCAGCGGCAACGGCTTTATCGACCGCGCCAGACAGCGTTGGGTTGGAGAAGAAGGTGCGTTCTTTAATTTCAACGTCCAGACGCGTCAGATCCTGATACACAATACGCCCGGCGCCCAGGTTTACGTGACCGACTTCGGAGTTGCCCATCTGGCGGTCCGGCAGACCCACTTCCAGGCCAGACGCGTCAATCAGCGTATGCGGACGTTTCGCCCACAGGGCATCCATGACCGGAGTTTTGGCGTTGAAAATAGCGTTATCCTGGCTATCTTCACGGTAGCCATAGCCATCCAGAATCACCAGTACCATAGGTTTTTTAGAAACCGACATTGCGACAACCTCATGCTCAAGAGTCAAAATTTGCGTAATTTTACTACAGCTGAATCGATCAAATAGCCGCAGAAGATCAAAGAAAGCGCAGGGGCAAGATGTACACCAGACCATTTTGAGGCATTTTTTTAGGTGGCATGCCGCAGAAAATGGATTAGGTTATGGTCGCTGGCTGTATTTGCCAGAACGCACAGGTATACTCCTGTCCTGGTTTTTTTTATCACTTAGTCGGGAGTAGTTACCCTCCATGCAAGAAATTATGCAATTCGTTAGCCGCCATCCGGTTCTGAGCATCGCGTGGATTGGCCTGCTGGCTGCTGTGCTGTTCACCACATTTAAGAGCCTGACGTCTAAAATTAAGGTTATCACCCGTGGTGAAGCGACGCGTCTGATCAACAAAGAAGATGCCGTCGTGGTCGATCTGCGTCAGCGTGACGATTTCCGTAAAGGTCACATTGCGGGCGCAATCAACCTGCTGCCAGCTGAAATCAAAGCGAACAACGTCGGTGAGCTTGAGAAACACAAAGCCCAGCCGATTATCGTTGTCGATGCGACCGGCATGCAGGCACAGGAATCTGCCAGCGCGCTTCATAAAGCAGGCTTCGAAAACGTAACGGTGCTGAAAGAAGGTATTTCCGGCTGGAGCGGGGAAAATCTTCCTTTGGTACGCGGTAAATAAGGAGTTCAGTCATGGCCAATATTGAGATCTATACCAAAGCGACGTGCCCGTTCTGTCATCGTGCGAAAGCGCTGCTGAACAGCAAAGGCGTCACGTTCCAGGAACTGCCGATCGACGGTGACGCGATTAAACGCGAAGAGATGATCAAACGTAGTGGTCGCACGACGGTTCCGCAGATTTTTATTGATGCGCAGCACATTGGCGGCTGTGATGACTTGTATGCGCTCGACGCCCGTGGTGGACTCGATCCGCTGCTGAGCTAAGAGACTTTAGGACAATTAAAAAGGGTATTTCCATGTCAGAACAAAACAACACCGAAATGACTTTCCAGATCCAGCGTATCTACACCAAGGACGTCTCTTTCGAAGCGCCAAATGCGCCACATGTTTTCCAGAAAGATTGGCAGCCAGAGGTTAAACTTGATCTGGATACCGCATCTACCCAACTGGCAGATGACGTGTATGAAGTCGTGCTGCGTGTGACCGTTACCGCGTCTCTGGGCGAAGAAACTGCATTCCTGTGTGAAGTTCAGCAGGGCGGCATCTTCTCTATCGGCGGTATCGAAGGCAACCAGATGGCGCATTGCCTGGGTGCGTACTGCCCGAACATTCTGTTCCCGTATGCGCGTGAATGCATCACCAGCCTGGTTTCTCGCGGTACATTCCCGCAACTGAACCTTGCGCCAGTTAACTTTGATGCGCTGTTCATGAACTATCTGCAGCAGCAAGCTGGCGAAGGTGCTGAACAACATCAGGATGCCTGATGAGCACTGTTAATGCGTCAATGACTGTGATCGGTGCCGGCTCATACGGCACCGCTCTTGCCATCACGCTGGCAAGAAATGGTCACGAAGTGGTTCTCTGGGGCCACGATCCAAAACATATCGCAACGCTGCAACGCGACCGTTGTAACGTGGCGTTTCTTCCGGACGTTCCGTTCCCCGACTCCCTGCACCTTGAAAGCGACCTTGCGACCGCGCTGGCGGCCAGCCGCAACATTCTGATTGTGGTTCCGAGCCATGTATTTGGCGACGTGCTCCGTCAGATTAAGCCGCTGATGCGCCCGGATGCACGCATTGTCTGGGCGACAAAAGGACTGGAAGCCGAAACCGGACGCCTGCTGCAGGACGTTGCCCGCGAAGCGCTGGGTGATGAGATCCCGCTGGCGGTCATCTCCGGCCCGACCTTTGCCAAAGAGCTGGCCGCTGGCCTGCCGACGGCGATTTCGCTGGCCTCCACCGATCAGGCCTTCTCCGACGATCTTCAACAGCTGCTGCACTGCGGCAAGAGCTTCCGCGTCTACAGCAACCCCGATTTTATCGGCGTGCAGCTGGGCGGTGCGGTGAAGAACGTGATTGCGATTGGTGCCGGAATGTCAGACGGCATTGGTTTTGGTGCCAATGCGCGTACGGCGCTGATCACCCGAGGACTGACCGAAATGTCCCGCCTGGGCGAAGCGCTGGGTGCCGATCCGGCCACCTTTATGGGGATGGCTGGCCTGGGCGACCTGGTGCTGACCTGTACCGATAACCAGTCTCGTAACCGCCGTTTTGGCATGATGCTCGGACAGGGCAGCGATGTTAAAGGCGCGCAGGAGAAGATTGGTCAGGTGGTTGAAGGCTACCGCAATACCAGGGAAGTCCGCGAGTTGGCGCACCGTTTCGGTGTCGAAATGCCAATAACCGAGGAAATTTATCAGGTATTGTATTGCGGAAAAAATGCGCGCGAGGCAGCATTGACCTTATTAGGTCGTGCGCGCAAGGACGAGCGCAGCAGTAACTAGTCGGAACCGTTGTCACCTGAATGACCCAGCCAGCGCAGAACTGGCTGGTCATTAACTATCGTCTGGAGTAAGCAATGCCGTGTGAAGAACTGGATATCGTCTGGAACAATATTAAAGCCGAAGCCCGGGCGCTGGCCGACTGCGAGCCTATGCTGGCCAGTTTTTACCACGCGACGCTACTCAAGCACGAAAATCTCGGCAGCGCGCTGAGCTATATGCTCGCCAACAAGCTGGCTTCCTCGATCATGCCAGCTATCGCCATTCGTGAAGTGGTGGAAGAGGCTTACGCTGCAGACCCGGAAATGATCGCCTCTGCCGCCTGCGATATCCAGGCCGTGCGCACGCGTGACCCGGCGGTCGATAAATATTCTACACCGCTGCTGTACCTGAAAGGCTTCCACGCCCTGCAGGCTTACCGCATCGGCCACTGGCTGTGGAATGAAGGCCGCCGCGCGCTGGCGATCTTCCTGCAAAACCAGGTTTCCGTGACGTTCCAGGTCGATATTCACCCGGCGGCAAAGATTGGCCGCGGGATCATGCTCGACCACGCTACCGGGATTGTCGTCGGGGAAACGGCGGTGATTGAAGATGACGTCTCGATCCTGCAGTCGGTTACCCTGGGCGGTACCGGTAAAACCAGCGGCGATCGCCATCCAAAAATTCGTGAAGGGGTGATGATTGGCGCGGGTGCCAAAATCCTCGGCAATATCGAAGTCGGGCGCGGCGCGAAGATCGGCGCAGGCTCCGTGGTGCTCCAGCCCGTGCCGCCGCATACCACCGCCGCTGGCGTACCGGCGCGCATCGTCGGTAAACCAGACAGCGATAAGCCGTCCATGGACATGGATCAGCACTTCAACGGCATTCACCATACGTTCGAGTATGGTGACGGCATCTGAGATTTTGCCCGGTGGCGCTGCGCTTACCGGGCCTACCTTAATATGGCGCCCGGATACCCCAGCTGGCGCCATGCTTCATACACCACCACCGACACCGCGTTCGACAGGTTCATGCTGCGGCTGTCCGGCATCATCGGAATACGGATTTTCTGCTCAGCGGGCAGGGCATCCAGGATCGTGGCCGGCAGGCCGCGGGTTTCCGGGCCAAACATCAGATAGTCACCTGCCTGATAGCTCACGGCGCTATGCGCTGGCGTGCCTTTGGTGGTCAGGGCGAACATGCGCTGCGGCTTCTCTGCTTCCAGAAACGCGGCGTAATCGTGATGGCGAACGACGGCGGTAAATTCATGATAATCCAGCCCTGCGCGACGCAGGCGTTTGTCGTCCCACGTAAAGCCCATCGGCTCAATGATATGCAGACGAAAACCGGTGTTGGCACACAGGCGGATAATATTGCCGGTATTTGGCGGAATTTCTGGTTCGAATAAAACGATGTTAAGCATGCTGCCCCCTTAATTGCGGGGGCAGAATAGCAGAAAAGAGAGGAACTACGCGACGCCGGGTTCCTGCGAGCGGCTGTAGAGCATTTTGTAGACGGTTGCCGCAGCGGCCACCAGAGCGGGCACGCTGAGGATCATTAAAATACTGTCTGCCTGCCACTGCATAGCGAGAAGCTGGGCGCTGGTCATGGTTCCCGCCACGCCGCCAAAGCGGCCGATCCCCTGCATCCAGGCGATGCCCGTCGCGCGGCACTCGGTAGGGTAAAAGGTGGCGGCCAGGGTTTGCATGCCCGATTGCGCGCCGTTCATCGCGATCCCCATCAGGAAAATCAGCCCGCCAAACAGAGCGATATGGTTATGCTCAATGCCCAGTAAAAGAATAAGGCCCATTGTCAGCACGAAACCACACGCGACCACTTTATGCGCTTCCCAGCGGTCCATCATCCAGCCCGCGAGCAGAATGCCTGCGGTGCCGCCGAAGGTGAACAGCGAGGTGAGCCAGGCGGATTCCGCCAGAGCATAGCCCATCCCCTGCATCAGCGTTGGCATCCAGCTAAGCAGGACGTAGTAAATCACCAGCCCCATAAAATAGGTCACCCACAGCATCAGGGTGCCGGGCAGCCAGGGCATGGAAAAGAGCTGCGACACGCTCCCTTTTTTAGACGCGACTTTCTCCTCCGCCAGGAAGAAGCCCGTGACGCTATCCAGCGTGCTGCGGGCGAACCGGCTGGCGATGCGGCGGACCTGCATGACGTCTTTCCCGCGCTGCACCAGAAACTTCACGGACTCCGGTAAAAACAGCGCCAGCAGCAGCGTTAAAACCAGCGGAGCAATCGCGCCGGTCAGCAGCACGCTCCGCCAGCCGTGGTGGGGGATAAGCCAGGAAGAGATCGCGCCACCGCCCGCCGCACCCAGAGGGAAGCCGCAGTACATGGTATTAATCGCCATGGCGCGACAGCGCTGGGGGGCAAACTCCGAGATCAGCGTGATGGCGTTAGGCATTGCGGCGCCGAGCCCCAGGCCCGTCAGAAAGCGCCAAAGCGTCAGGGTATTCAGACTTTGCGCCCAGGCCGTCCCCAGGCTCGCAAGGCCGAAGAACAGGCACGAAAAGACCAGCACGCGCTTGCGCCCCATCCGGTCCGATACCGGACCGGCAATCAGCGCGCCCAGCGATAGCCCCAGCAGCGCCGCGCTCAGCACCGGCCCCAGATCCTGTTTGTGTATCCCCCATTCTGCCGACAGCGTAGGCGCGATGTAACCCATCGCCGCCGTATCAAAACCATCGATCGCCAGAACCAGAAAGCCCAGCACAATGAGCAGCCAGTGAAACCCTGAAAAGGGACTCTCATCGATCACCTGCTGAATATTCACCTTACCTGAATACGCCATACGCTCCCCTCCGATCTGATGTTGTTTTTGTGTTCTTGTATTTGCTTGTCTATACAATTGCGGACGGCAGGGGGATGTCAAATTTTCTTATCCAATATGTTATCTGGATGTTATTTTTGGCGTAAAAAAGCGCCCGAGGGGAAAATCGGGCGCGAGAAAAAGGTGTATTAACGGAGGAGAATTTACGCCGCGTTTCCCTGAGCCAGGGGAGCCAGCGCCGCCGGTAATTTGCTTAACTCCTGCACCAGAGAATCCTTACTGATTTCGCTAATCGTTCTTGCACCTGTCAGCGTCATCGCCACCTTCATCTCTTTTTCGATCAGGTTGAGCAGATTCGCCACCCCTGCCTGGCCCGCCGTCGCCAGCGCATACAGATACGCGCGCCCCAGCAGTACGCTGTCGGCGCCCAGCGCAATCATGCGCACCACGTCCAGCCCGTTGCGGATGCCGCTGTCGGCCAGGATCGCAATATCGCCTTTCACCGCATCGGCGATGGCCGGCAGGGCGCGTGCGGAAGAGAGCACACCGTCAAGCTGGCGTCCGCCGTGGTTAGAGACCACAATCCCGTCTGCGCCAAAGCGTACCGCGTCGCGGGCATCTTCCGGATCGAGGATCCCTTTGATCACCATCGGGCCGTCCCAGAACTCGCGGATCCACTCCAGGTCTTTCCACGAGATCGACGGATCGAAGTTGTTAGCCAGCCAGCCAATGTAATCTTCCAGCCCGGTCGGTTTACCGAGGTATGCCGAGATATTGCCCAGATCGTGCGGACGACCGTTCAGGCCGACATCCCACGCCCACTGTGGGTGGGTCACGGCCTGCCAGTAACGACGGAGCGCAGCATTCGGGCCGCTCATGCCGGAGTGGGCATCACGATAGCGCGCGCCGGGAGTCGGCATATCGACGGTAAAGACCAGCGTGGAGCAGCCAGCCGCTTTGGCGCGCTCGAGCGCGTTGCGCATAAAGCCGCGATCGCGCAGCACGTACAGCTGGAACCACATCGGGCGCTTGATGGTCGGGGCGACCTCTTCAATCGGGCAGACGGACACGGTGGAGAGGGTAAACGGAATGCCTTTGGCATCCGCCGCAGCGGCGGCCTGCACTTCGCCACGGCGGGCATACATGCCGCATAAGCCTACAGGCGCGAGCGCCACGGGCATGGAGAGCGTTTCGTTGAACAGCTTTGTCTCAAGGCTCAGGTCAGACATATTCTTCAGCACGCGCTGGCGCAGGGCCACTTCCGACAGATCTTCCACGTTGCGGCGCAGGGTGTATTCGGCATACGCCCCGCCGTCGATATAGTGGAACAGGAACGGGGGCAAAATGCGCTGCGCCGCGGCGCGATAGTCACTGGCTGCTGAAATAATCATGCTTTGTTCTCCCTGGAAATATCACTGTCGCCAGGCAGACGGGTAATACGCGCCTGTCGGGCCTGGTCTTCATCGAATCGTTTAATGGTGGTGTGCACGAAACCGAGATGCGCCATCATCGCTTTGCGTGCGGCCTCGGCATCACCGGCCAGAATGGCGTTGAGCACCGCCTCGTGTTGTTCGGTCAGCTGGGCAAACACCGGCGGAACCAGATACATGCGCTGGCGGCTCTGTTTAACGGAGGATTGCAGCAGGTCGAAGAACCCGCGCATGGTCTGCAGAAGCACCACGTTGTGCGACGCCTCGGCAATCGCCAGGTGAAAACGGACGTCCGCCTGGGAGGCGATGTCCGGGTCGCTGCTTTGCGTGGCCTCAAAGCAGGCGATGAGTTTCTCTTTGTCGGCGTCGGTTGCCCGCATGGCCGCGTGCCAGGCGGTACTGGTTTCGATGGCGTGACGCGCTTCAAGGATGTCGAAGCTGTAGTCCGGGTCGTTCTCCATCAGCGTCTTCAGGGGCTGCACGATGTTTTGCTCGGACCAGTCGTCATGCTGCCAGCGCACAAAGGTGCCGCCGCCGCGACGGCTCACCAGCACCCCTTCGCTGACCAGCGTCGCCAGCGCCTCGCGCAGTGAATTGCGCGACACGCCAAGCTGGGCGGCAAGCTGGCGTTCGGCGGGCAACTTCATGCCCGCTTCCAGCTGCTGTTCTTCAATCAGCGCCCGCACGCGAGAGGCAATCTCGTCGGACAGGCGTCTGGGCATCACTATCATGGGATCATCCAGGTTAAGACATAGGCCTGCAGGGTGGTGATCACCCCGACCATGCAGGTGAATATCAGGCTGTGTTTCACGGTAAAGCGGAACAGATCCGACTCTTTACCGACCAGTCCCACCGCCGCACAGGCAATGGCGATGGATTGTGGAGAGATCATTTTCCCGGTCACGCCGCCGGTGGTGTTCGCGGCCACCAGCAGGACATCCGACACGCCAATCTGCTGGGCTGCCGTTGCCTGCAGCGCGGCAAACAGGGCGTTAGACGAGGTATCGGAACCGGTCAGGAACACCCCCAGCCAGCCGAGGAACGGCGAGAAGAAGGTGAAGGCGTGGCTGGTATGGGCCAGCGCCAGCGCCAGCGTCGATGACAGGCCGGAGTAGTTCGAGATAAACGCGAACGCCAGCACCATGCCGATGGAGTAAATCGGCAGCATCAGCTCTTTAATGGTCGCGGCAAAGGTCTGCACCGCGGCCGCAGGCTTCATGCGCAGCCACACCACGGAAAGGATCGCGGCAAACAGGATGGCGGTACCGGTGGCGGAGAACCAGTCGAATTTATAGACCGCGGCATACGGCGTAGCGGCGTGCACCACCGGCGGCATACGGGCGACCATCTTGTCGAGGAACGGTACGGAGATGTTAATCACCATGTCGTACAGCGCGCCGCCCGGGGCGAACAGGGCTTTAAACGGCGGAATGCTCCACAGGGTGACCGTTGCGGTCAGGAACAGGAACGGCGACCAGGCGCGGATCACCTGTCCTGCCGTATAGCCCGTACGCGCCAGGGTTTGATCGACCTGCGAGGCGCCCATGTCGGCGAAGCGGAAGATACGTACCGGCTGCCAGCGTTTCAGGAACAGCGTCAGACAGACCAGCGACACCAGCGAGGAGATGATGTCCGGCAGCTCCGGGCCGAGGAAGTTCGAGCTGAGGTATTGAGCGATAGCGAACGAACCGCCCGCTACCATCACCGCAGGCCAGGTCTCCTTCACGCCGCGCCAGCCGTCCATAATCGCCATGATCCAGAACAGGACGATAATGGTCAGGAAGGGCAGCTGGCGGCCGACCATCTGGCCGATCTCGAAGCTGTCCAGCCCGGTGACCTGTCCGGCCACCAGTATCGGAATACCCATCGCGCCAAATGCAACCGGCGCGGTGTTCACAATCAGGCACAGGCCAGCGGCATAGAGCGGGTTAAAGCCCAGACCGACCAGCAGCGCGGCGGTGATCGCCACCGGTGCGCCAAAGCCTGCCGCACCTTCCAGAAACGCCCCGAAGGAGAAGCCGACAATCAGCATCTGCAGGCGCTGGTCCGGCGTGATGGAAAGAATCGACGAGCGGATAATGTCGAACTGCCCGGTTTTCACCGAGATTTTATAGACAAAGACCGCCGCGATGATGATCCACGCAATCGGCCACAGGCCGTAGAAGAAACCGTAGACGACGGAGGCCAGCGCGCGATCGACCGGCATTTTATAGAAGAACAGCGCCACCATCAGGGCGATAGCAACGGTATACGTCGCGGCGAGGTAGCCCTTCAGCTTGAGCTTAATCAGCGCAAAGAAGAAGAACAGAATCGGAAGCGATGCGATCAGGCTCGACAGCCAGATATTTCCGGCCGGGTCGTAGTTTTGTTGCCAGAGGCTCATGCAGGTCTCCTGGGGACCAGACAGCCTGCGCTGCGGGTGAGTCTCCGCTCAACTCTGCGTCACAGGTTGTGTAAAAGTGGTCCTGCCAATGTTGTGTTGTAGGGTTAATGACAATGAATGGTTAACCAAATGTTATGGTCAGGCAATGAGTTTGTGAGCGAAAATAATGGAATTGTGAACCGGGGAAGAAAGAAAAGGGGGATTGGTTGGGCCAATTTGAAGCAGGGTGGGGCCTGATGCCCTCACCCCGGCCCTCTCCCACAGGAAGAGGGGGAAGTATCAGAACGCGGTCTTACAAAAGCCCGTCATCTCTTTCAGGCCCATTTCGCGGCCAAGTTCGGTCATCGGGTGTACCACCACCAGACCACGGACGCTTTTTTTCAGCTTGCCCATGTCGGCCTGTTCTTTTTTGGTGATCGCGCGGCGGTGCGGCATGTTCATCAGCTTCTGCGCTTCTTTGCTCAGCTTCTGGCCCTTCACTTCGCGCAGGCGCTCGATTTCTGTTTCCAGCGTGGCGGCTTCTTTTTCCAGCTCGGCGTACTTCTCGGCGTAATCGACCAGTGACAGGCCAGCCATCTGGTGGCGGATCAGATCCAGACGGTCGCTCAGGCGTTTAATTTCGTTCTTTTCGACTTCTTTCATGACAAATAACTCTGAAAACGGGGAATTTACAGGGAAGGATACACCAATGTGAGCAGGCTTACTTCTGAAACGCTTTTTTTAAGCTGATTCGGGAAATCAGCTCAGTCAGGGAGAGCACCATCGTGGAACGGACAACCTGTTGATAACGCAGCTTTTGCATCGCGTAGAGCTCAGGGTCGCTGTTGTCAAAATGGGGAGCAGGGGGGAGCGCGCTGACGCAGTGCAGCTCGCCGAAGGGCCCCAGGATCTCATCATCGGTAAAGGTATACTCGTTACCGTCATGATTGAGCTCTTCGCGCAGCGCCATTAACAGCTCCGCATCTTCATACTCTTGTCGGTTGAGCACGCCAAGACCATAAATCAGCTTCAGACGCACGGATAAATCGCCCAGCGGTCCGTCTCCGTCCAGTAACGGTTCTACAGCATACTTTACCGCGTAGTCGTCTTTGCGAAACACCTGAAGCACCAGGATATTCACCGCCTCGGTCAGTAATTCGACGGCGGCAATCAGGAAGCTTCGTACGGTTTTGCCAGCATTCAGACGCTCAAGCACACGATTTTCAAAGGCCTGGGTTTGTTCCATTATTGCCTGCATATCTGACAATCTATTATCTGGGCGCAGGTTAACCTGCGCCTCACTGTGCATCATTTGGTTGCGTTGTATGCGTTAACCGCCTCCACAACCACGTCGCTGTTGGCGTCCAGACCGGAAATCTGCGCCAGCGCAGCCTGCGCGCCTTTGTCATCAATCAGCTGAGCCAGTTCCTGCGCCTGCGGGTCCTGCTCGCTGCGGTAGTGCATCGCGGCGGCAATCCCTTTCACCAGGTTGGCGTGCGGCAGGCCGTATTCCAGCGTGCCCAGCAGCGGCTTAATCAGACGGTCGCCCGCGCTCAGTTTGCGCAGAGGCTGACGGCCCACGCGCTCAACGTCATCTTTCAAATACGGATTTTCAAAGCGACCGAGGATTTTCTGGATGTATGCTGCGTGTTTATCAGCATCAAAACCGTAGCGTTTGATCAGCACCGCGCCGCTCTCTTCCATTGCCCCTTTCACCACCGCGCGGATCTTCTCATCGAGGATCGCGTCACGAATGGTCTGATGACCGGCCAATTTTCCGAGGTACGCGGTTATAGCATGCCCGGTGTTCAGCGTGAAGAGTTTGCGTTCGACAAATGCCATCAGGTTATCGGTTAATTCCATTCCCGGAATGGTCGGCAGGGCGCCTTTAAACTGGGTTTTATCAACGATCCACTCGCTGAAGGTTTCCACGGTCACTTCCAGCGGGTCGTTGGTGGCGGATTCAGACGGCGGAACGATGCGATCCACGGCGGAATCCACAAACCCGACGTGCGCTTCAACCCAGGTTTTGTCTTCATCTGCTACAGCGTTGAGCACGTGGCCTTTCAGCTGCGTGGTGCCGCGCACCATGTTTTCACAGGCGATGATGTTCAGCGGAGCGTCGATGCCCTGCGCTTTACGTTTTGCCAGGCCTTTCGCAACCGCAGGGGCGATGCGCTCAAGGACGACCGGACCCACGGCCGTGGTGACCAGATCGACGCTGGCGATCAGGTCGATAACGTCTTCCCCGATGCTGCTGACCGCGTTGACGCCGGACACCGTCTCAACCTGCTCGTTTTCACCGACTACATGGACCTGATAGCTATGACGCGCATTCAGGGCATCCAGGACCACCTGATTCACATCGGCGAATGTCAGCGTAATGCCCGCGTCTGCCAGCAGTTTACCGATAAAACCACGACCGATATTACCTGCGCCAAAATGTAATGCTTTCATAGTGTTAACCTTCATCAATGTTTTTACCCGAGAGGGCTGGGGTGAGGAACTTTTCCCCTCACCCTAGCCCTCTCCCCAGAGGGGAGAGGGAAGAGGACTTATTTGTTAAGAAGTGCCAGGACTTCTTCCACGCTGGTGGTGCTGGCCAGACGCGCAATGACAGACTCATCGTCCAGCGCGTTGGTCAGGCTGGTAATCACCTGAATGTGCTCGTTGTTGCGAGCGGCGATACCAATCACCAGACGGGCGATGTCGTCTTCTTCTTCACCGAAGCGCACGCCCTGCGGATACTGACAGAATACGACGCCGGTTTTCAGGACGCGATCTTTCGCTTCAACCGTACCGTGCGGAACCGCGATGGATTCGCCCAGGTAGGTTGGCGTCAGTTTTTCGCGTTCCAGCATTGCGTCGACATATTCAGGCTGAACGTAGCCGCCTTTCACCAGCTGCTCGCCGGCAAAGCGAATCGCTTCTTCTTTGGTTGCTGCTGTGCGACCGAGGAAGATGTTTTCCGCACCCAGTTTGAACAGGTGGGCGTTGCTTTCGTCAAAGCTGTCCTGCAGGCTTGAGCGCACTTTCACTTCGTTGTCTTCGTGACGCTGCGCCGCAACCAGACGTTCGGTCAGGCTGGTGTACAGGCCGCTGTCGAGGAAGTTGGTCAGCGAGATGTGCTGTGCCTGCGGCACCTGGCGCATGGCGCGTTCGGTCAGGTCGCGGTGCGTGATGACCAGGTCAACGTCCGGCGGCAGGCTGTTAATGGCGCTGTTGGTGACGGAGATGTTGGTCAGACCCGCATCCTGCACTTTCTTACGCAGCACGCCTGCACCCATTGCGCTGGAACCCATACCGGCGTCACAGGCTACGATGATTTTACGCACGTGGCTCAGGTCGTTAGACACATCGCCAGCCGCCAGCGGGGTTGCGCCTTTGGATTCGGCTTTCATGTCGTGCATACGACGGGTCGCCGCTTCAATATCGTCGTCTTCTTTCACTTTGCTGGTTTTCAGCAGGATAGAAGAGACCACGAAGGAGACTGCCATGGCCGCACAGATGGCCGCGATGTTCGCGAAGTACGCCCCTTTTGGCGTCATCGCCAGCACAGCCAGGATAGAACCCGGAGAAGCTGGAGACACCAGACCGCCGCCCAGCACGCTCAGGGTGAACACGCCGGTCATACCGCCAAGGATAACGGCCAGGATCAGACGTGGGTTCATCAGCACGTACGGGAAGTAAATTTCGTGGATACCACCCAGGAAGTGAATGATTGCCGCACCGCCAGCAGACTGCTTAGCGCTGCCGCGGCCAAAGAACATGTACGCCAGCAGAACGCCCATGCCCGGACCCGGGTTCGCTTCAATCAGGAAGAAGATGGACTTGCCGAGATCGTGAGACTGCTGAATACCCAGCGGCGAGAAAATGCCGTGGTTGATGGCGTTGTTCAGGAACAGGATTTTCGCCGGTTCAACGAAGATAGACGCCAGCGGCAGCATGTCGTGCGCCACCATAAAGTTAACGCCTGCCGCCAGAATTTTAGACAGCACTTCAACCGCTGGGCCAATGCCGAGGAACGCCAGAATCGCGAGGATCATCCCGATGATGCCCGCAGAGAAGTTGTTCACCAGCATTTCGAAGCCGGATTTGATCTTACCATCAACCCAGACGTCGAATTTCTTAATCGCCCAGCCGCCCAGAGGACCGGCAATCATTGCACCGAGGAACATCGGCATATCCGCACCGACGATAACACCCATGGTCGTGATGGCACCCACTACGCCACCACGGTCACCGCCCACCAGACGACCACCGGTGAAACCGATGAGCAGCGGCAGGAGATAGGTAATCATTGGGCCAACAAGTTTCGCCAGCGTTTCGTTAGGCAACCACCCTGTCGGAATGAACAATGCAGTGATGATACCCCACGCGATAAACGCGCCGATATTTGGCATCACCATGTTGCTGAGGAAACGACCAAAGCTTTGAACTTTGATCTTGAAATCGGATGACATAAAACACCCCTTCTTCTGTTTACGCTTAGGCTTGCGGCCCGAGGTTTATTGTTAATGAGGCGGCAGAGGTAGCCGGGCCCTGTTCTGATGCTGTGAAATCTGGCACTGAATCGTTCAACTGTCCAGACAGTGAAAATTTGTGTGACGCATATCACGTAAAGGTAGGGGGTGTGGATGTCAATGAGGTGATCTTAGTCACAAAAAAGATGGGCATAAAAAATACGACGGCGAGAAATGCGGCAAAAACCACCCTTTTATGTGATGGTTGTCACGATTTGGTTTTGTGGGTTTGTTTCTGGATTGTGACTGATTTCACAAAATATTTTTATGCAGATTTCTCCGGCTGTGATCGGCGGCAAACTCTGCTTAGCGATTCGGCGTCAGGATGGCATAGCGCGACACGTTAAGCTAAAAAACCACTTTTGAAGTGTGGTATGGCGAAAAGTTAAAACGTGGATTACGCTCATATTGTAAGGTTAAGTATATTATTATTCAGGATATATTTTGACACGCTTATAAACTTGCACGGAGATATTATAAAAAACGATACTCCCCGGCTCTGAAATAACCAGTATACCTTCTGTATTTCAAAATAAATTAATTAGGTTGCGTACTGTTTTATTAATTAAATGAGTTGACGTTGTTTAAGTGAGGAGAATATGTTTCTCAACTATTTTGCGCTGGGCGTATTGATTTTTGTATTTCTGGTTCTTTTTTATGGAATCATCGCCATCCATGACATTCCTTATAATATGGCCAAAAAGCGAAACCATCCGCATGCCGATGCGATTCACACGGCAGGCTGGATTAGCCTGTTTACGCTCCATGCCATCTGGCCGTTCCTGTGGATATGGGCCACGCTGTACCGTGAAGATCGCGGCTGGGGGATGCAAAACCACATCACCAAGCCTGATGAGGTTCCGGGCATGGATGCGCTGGCCAAACGCGTGGCCGAATTAGAACAAAAGCTGGCCGCGGTACAGCCCGCCGCTGATAAGAACACGCTGGAGCGCTAATCATGGATCTGTTAATTATTTTGACCTATGTGGCATTTGCCTGGGTGATTTTTAAAATATTCCGTATTCCGGTAAACCAGTGGACGCTTGCCACCGCGACATTAGGCGGGGTGTTTATTGTTGCCGGACTTATTCTATTAATGAACTATAACCATCCGTACACCTTTACGGCGCAAAAGGCGGTTATTTCTATTCCAATTACGCCGCAGGTTACCGGGGTGGTCAGTGAAGTGACCGATAAAAATAACCAGCTAATTAAAAAAGGCGAAGTGTTATTTAAACTGGATCCGGGCCGCTACCAGGCGCGCGTCGACAGACTCCAGGCCGACCTGGTGACCGCAACGCACAATATCGACAATCTGAAAGCGCAGCTTTCGGAAGCGGTCGCCAATACCACCCGCGTGTCGGCTGAACGCGATCGTCTGTTTAAAGATTATCAGCGCTACCTGAAAGGCAGCCAGGCAAAGGTGAATCCGTTTTCTGAAAGCGATATCGACAACGCGCGGCAAAATTATCTCGCACAGGATGCGATGGTGAAAGGCTCCGTTGCCGAACAGACGCAGATTCAAAGCCAGCTGGACAGCATGGTGAACGGCGAGCAGTCGCAGATTGCCTCCTTACGCGCGCAGCTTGCTGAAGCCAAATACAACCTGGATCAGACCGTGGTCCGTGCGCCAAGCGATGGCTACATCACCCAGGTGCTGATCCGTCCGGGGACGTACGCCGCCGCGCTGCCGCTGCGTCCGGTGATGGTCTTTATTCCTGAACAGAAGCGTCAGATCGTGGCCCAGTTCCGTCAGAACTCGCTGTTGCGTCTGAAGCCGGGCGATGAAGCGGAGGTGGTGTTTAACGCGCTGCCGGGCCAGGTGTTTACCGGTAAACTCACCAGTATTCTGCCGGTGGTGCCGGGAGGCTCCTATCAGGCGCAGGGCGCGCTGCAGTCGCTGACGGTGGTGCCGGGAACGGACGGCGTGTTGGGTACGATTGAGCTGGATCCGAATGCGGAAGTCGATGCGCTGCCAGACGGTATCTATGCCCAGGTGGCGGTCTACTCGGACCATTTCGCCCACGTCTCGGTGATGCGTAAAGTATTGCTGCGCATGACGAGCTGGATGCACTACCTCTACCTCGATCACTAATCCTTCCAGGGCAGGAATGCGACACGCGTACCTGCCCTTTTTTCATCGCTTGATCCATACTGACTTTTTTCCGGCATCAAGGATCAGGCAATGAAACTCATCGGTAGCTACACCAGTCCCTTCGTGCGAAAAATCTCGATTCTCCTGCTGGAGAAAGGGATTGAATTTGAATTCATCAATGAACAGCCCTACAACGCTGAAAACGGCGTCGCGCAGTACAACCCGCTGGGGAAAGTCCCGGCGCTGGTGACGGACGAGGGCGAATACTGGTTCGATTCCCCGATTATTGCGGAGTATATCGAGCTGCTGGGCGTTGCCCCGGCAATGCTGCCGGCTGACCCAAAAGCGGCGCTGGCGCTGAAGCAAATTGAAGCTCTGGCCGATGGCATTATGGATGCGGCGTTAACCTCCGTGCGTGAACAGGCCAGGCCCGCCGCCCAGCAGTCGGAAACGGAACTGTTACGCCAGCGGGAAAAAATCAGCCGCAGCCTGGACAGGTGCGAACAGCTTATCCGGGAGGGAAAGATTCAAACCGACAGCCTGAACCTGGCAACTATCGCTATCGCCTGCGCCATCGGCTATCTCAACTTCCGCCGGGTTTCCCCTGGCTGGTGCGTCGACCGTCCGCTGCTGGTGAAACTGGCAGACACGCTTTTTAGCCGCGAGAGCTTTGCCCGTACCGAACCGCCAAAGGCTTGATGCGGGTTATAACACTTCGGCGTCGGAGGCGGTACAATCCCTCCACATGTTAACTCCCTCTCCCGTCGGGAGGGGGGAAGATATTTACTCGCCAGGCGCTTTCATGACTACTCATCATTCGCTGTACAGCCAGATCCCCGCTACCGACCGCCTCCTTCGCGAGCCCCGCATTCATGCTGCCGTTGAGCGCTTCGGCCATACCGCGACGGTGGAGATGTTACGCCTGCTTCAGGACGAAGCCCGATGCGCTATTCAGGCAGAAAACGCCTTGCCCGACTGGTGCGCGGCGTGGGAGCAGGAAGTTGAGCACCGGCTGGATGAGAAAGCGCAAAGCGCATTACGCCCGGTGATTAACCTGACCGGTACCGTGCTGCATACCAACCTGGGCCGCGCGCAGCAGGCGGAAGAGGCGGTGGCTGCGGTTGTGCAGGCCATGCGGGCGCCCGTGACGCTGGAGTACGATCTGGACGGCGCCGGACGCGGGCATCGTGACCGGGCGCTGGCGGACCTGCTGTGCCAGCTGACCGGCGCGGAAGATGCCTGCATTGTGAATAACAACGCCGCAGCGGTGCTGCTGATGCTGGCGGCGACTGCCAGCGGCAAAGAGGTGGTGGTTTCCCGCGGCGAGCTGGTGGAGATTGGCGGGGCGTTTCGTATTCCGGACGTGATGCGCCAGGCGGGCTGCACGCTGCATGAAGTGGGCACTACTAACCGTACCCATGCGAAAGATTATCGCGCGGCGGTGAATGAAAATACCGCCCTGCTGATGAAGGTCCACACCAGCAATTACCATATTGAAGGCTTCACCAAAACGGTTGAAGAGGCAGAGCTGGCGGCGATTGGCCGCGAACTGAATATTCCGGTGATTGCCGATCTCGGCAGCGGCTCGCTGGTGGATCTGAGCCTTTACGGGCTGCCGAGAGAGCCGATGCCGCAAGAGATGATTGCCGCAGGCGTTAGCCTGGTCAGCTTTTCCGGCGACAAGCTGCTGGGCGGGCCGCAGGCCGGGATTATCGTCGGCAAGCGCGAGCTGATTGCGAAGCTGCAGCAGCATCCGCTCAAGCGCGCCCTGCGAGCCGATAAAATGACGCTTGCCGCGCTGGAGGCGACGCTGCGGCTCTATCTCCATCCGGAGAAACTGGCCGACCGCCTGCCCACGCTGCGTCTGTTAACCCGCGATGCCGCCTCGATTCGCGCCCAGGCCGAATTACTGCTGCCGCGCATTGCCCCGCACTACCCCGATTTTGACGTTCGCATTGAACCCTGCCAGTCGCAGATTGGCAGCGGTTCGCTGCCGGTGGACAGGCTGCCGAGTGAAGCGCTCACGTTCACCCCGCGTGACGGGCGCGGCAGCCACCTTGAAGCCCTGTCGGCGCGCTGGCGTGGCCTGCCTGCGCCGGTTATCGGGCGGATTTACGATGGCCGAATGTGGCTGGATCTGCGCTGCCTTGAAGATGAAGAGCGATTTCTGGAGATGTTGTTGAAATGATTATTGCCACCGCCGGTCATGTCGACCACGGAAAAACCACGTTGCTGCAGGCTATTACCGGCATAAACGCCGACCGCCTGCCGGAAGAGAAAAAGCGCGGCATGACCATCGATCTGGGCTATGCCTACTGGCCCCAGCCTGATGGTCGCGTGCTGGGTTTTATTGATGTTCCGGGGCATGAAAAGTTTCTGTCCAACATGCTGGCGGGCGTGGGGGGTATCGATCATGCCCTGCTGGTGGTGGCCTGCGATGATGGCGTTATGGCGCAAACCCGTGAGCACCTGGCGATCCTGCAGCTGACCGGTAACCCGCAGTTGACCGTGGCGCTGACCAAAGCCGATCGCGTGGATGACGCACGCGTCAGTGAGGTGCGCGAAGCGGTACAGGCGACCTTGCAGGAGTATGGTTTTGCCGATGCCCCGCTTTTTGTCACCGTGGCGACAGAAGGGCGCGGTATCGATGAACTTCGCCACCACTTACAGCAGCTTTCGTCGCGTGACCACGCCAGCCATCACCGCTTCCGTCTGGCAATTGACCGGGCGTTTACCGTCAAAGGCGCGGGGCTGGTGGTGACCGGTACGGCGCTGAGCGGTGAAGTGAACGTAGGTGATACGCTCTGGCTGACGGGCGTTAACAAGGCGATGCGCGTGCGCGGCCTGCATGCGCAAAACCAGCCCGCGGAGCGTGCTCATGCCGGGCAGCGGATCGCGCTGAACATTGCCGGGGATGCGGAAAAAGAGCAGCTTAACCGCGGCGACTGGCTGCTGGCCGATGCCCCACCTGAGCCGTCTGAACGCGTCATTGTTTCCCTGCAGACAAACGTGCCCCTGACCCAATGGCAGCCGCTGCATATTCACCACGCGGCCAGCCATATCACCGGGCGCGTGTCGCTGCTGGAAAACGATCTTGCCGAACTGGTATTCGATTCACCGCTCTGGCTTGCAGACAACGATCGTCTGGTTCTGCGTGATATTTCCGCGCGGGAAACGCTGGCCGGGGCACGGGTGGTCGCGCTGAATCCACCGCGACGCGGCAAGCGTAAGCCCGAATATCTGCAGTGGCTGGCAGCGCTGGTGCAGGCCAGCGATGATAACGCCGCGCTGCGGGTGCATCTTGAGCGCGGTGCGGTGAGCCTGCGTGATTTTGCATGGGCACGCCAGCTGAGCGAGGAAGGATTACGCCTGCTGGCCCAGCAGCCGGGCTTTATTCAGGCTGGAAACAGTCTGCTAAACGCCCCGGTTGCTGCGAACTGGCAGCGTAAGATACTGAACACGCTCGCAACATACCATGAACAGCATCAGGATGAGCCTGGCCCGGGCCGTGAGCGTCTGCGGCGCATGGCGCTGCCGATGGAAGACGATGCGCTGGTGCTGCTGCTGATTGAAAACATGCGCGAAAGCGGGGCGATCAAAAGCCACCACGGCTGGCTCCATCTGCCGGATCACAAGGCCGGGTTCACCGCAGAGCAAGAAGCGGTATGGCAAAAAGTGGCCTCGCTGTTTGGCGATGAGCCGTGGTGGGTTCGCGATCTGGCCCGCGAAACGAATACCGACGAGCAGGTGATGCGTCAGGTATTGCGCCATGCGGCGCAGCAGGGGCTGATAGTCGCGATCGTGAAAGATCGTTATTACCGTAACGATCGTATTGTGGCCTTTGCGAACCTGATCCGCGAGCTGGATCTGGAGCGGGGCTCTACCTGCGCAGCCGATTTCCGCGACCGGCTGAACGTGGGCCGCAAGCTGGCGATTCAGATCCTGGAGTATTTCAACCGCATCGGCTTCACCCGCCGTCGCGGTAACGATCATTTATTGCGCGATTCGTTATTATTTCCTGAAACTCCGTGACCCCCGTCGTAAAGCCGTTACCGGTTGGCGAGAAAATCGCCAGCCGGAACTACCCTTGATGTACACCAACAGCAAGGAGACGGTCATGACAAACAATCCTCCCTCATCGCGTATCCAGCCCGGCGAGTATGGTTTTCCCCTCAAGCTGAAGCCTCGTTATGACAACTTTATTGGCGGCGACTGGGTAGCTCCCGTCGACGGCGAATACTATTCCAACCTGACCCCCGTAACCGGCCAGCCGCTGTGCGAAATAGCCAGCTCCGGCAAGCGCGATATCGATCTGGCGCTGGATGCGGCGCACAAAGCGAAAGATAAATGGGGCCACACCTCCGTTCAGGACCGCGCGGCTATTTTGTTCAAAATCGCCGACCGGATGGAGCAGAATCTGGAGCTGCTGGCGACGGCGGAAACCTGGGATAACGGCAAGCCTATCCGGGAAACGATGGCGGCAGACGTGCCGCTTGCCATCGACCACTTCCGCTATTTTGCCTCCTGCATTCGCGCTCAGGAGGGCGGAATAAGCGAGGTTGACAGCGACACCGTGGCGTATCACTTCCACGAGCCGCTGGGCGTCGTCGGGCAAATCATTCCATGGAACTTCCCGCTGCTGATGGCGAGCTGGAAAATGGCGCCCGCGCTGGCGGCCGGGAACTGCATTGTGCTTAAACCGGCGCGTCTGACCCCGCTCTCGGTGCTGCTGCTGATGGAAATCGTTGGCGATCTTCTGCCGCCTGGCGTGATTAACGTGGTCAACGGTGCGGGCGGTGAGATAGGGGAATATCTGGCTACCTCGAAACGGATCGCTAAAGTGGCGTTTACCGGGTCGACGGAAGTGGGCCAGCAGATTATGCAGTACGCCACGCAGAACATCATTCCCGTGACCCTGGAGCTGGGCGGGAAATCCCCGAACATCTTCTTCGCGGACGTGATGGAGGAAGAGGATGCTTTCTTCGATAAAGCCCTGGAAGGGTTTGCGCTGTTTGCGTTTAACCAGGGCGAAGTCTGCACCTGCCCAAGCCGCGCGCTGGTGCAGGAGTCCATCTATGAGCGCTTTATGGAGCGGGCCATTCGCCGCGTCGAGTCTATCCGCAGCGGTAACCCGCTCGATAACGTCACGCAGATGGGGGCGCAGGTCTCGCACGGACAGCTGGAAACCATCCTCAACTACATCGATATCGGCAAGAAAGAGGGGGCGGATATTCTGACCGGCGGTCGCCGTAAGGTGCTCGGCGGGGATCTGCAGGAAGGGTATTACCTGGAGCCAACGATCCTGTTCGGTCAGAACAACATGCGCGTCTTCCAGGAGGAAATTTTCGGACCGGTGCTGGCCGTAACCACCTTCAAAACGATGGAGGAGGCGCTGGAGATTGCCAACGACACGCCGTATGGCCTGGGAGCCGGCGTCTGGAGCCGCAACGGTAACCTGGCCTATAAAATGGGCAGAGGCATTCAGGCCGGGCGCGTCTGGACCAACTGCTACCACGCCTATCCTGCGCACGCGGCATTTGGCGGTTATAAGCAATCGGGCATCGGGCGTGAAACCCACAAGATGATGCTGGAACATTATCAGCAGACGAAATGTTTGCTGGTCAGCTACTCCGATAAACCGCTGGGGCTGTTCTAATCGCCCAGCTCAGGCCGTCCATGGGCGGCCTGAGCAATTTGCTGGCGCAGGCAGTTCAGAACGCCATCCAGAACGTATTGCACGCGCCAGGGCTGGTATTCGCGTTTGCGGAAAATGGCCGTCAGATCGAGCCACCACTCTTCCTGATGCGGGAAGCAGGGAACCAGCATCCCTTGCGTTAATTCTTTTTTCAGACTCTCTTTTGGCGCAAAAACAATCCCAAGATTATTTCTTGCCAGCTCCAGGGCCGTCTGCGTATTGTCGCAAATATAATTACCGGTCACCCGGTAGTCATGCACGCTATCACTGCCGTGCACGCGGAAACGCCAGATGTTTGCATCATCGATCAGCATGGAATCAATGAGAATACAGGAGTGATTAATTAAACCTTCAGGTCCCGTTAAGGGGTGTTTATTTAAATATTCCAGGGTAGCGAATGCCGTAACAGAATATTTTGTTAACACGCTGGCAACCAGACTTTCGTCTTTCGGCGGCGCATAGGTAATTAAAATATCGCAGTCATCCGGAAAAGAAACGCCTTCTGAAAATTCATTCCGATCCAGGTTATAGGTTTTCAGGGAGATGCGGATGTCACCGATATCTTCTATCTGATGGATCACGTGGCGCGCGAGATAGGTTACGATACCTGTAGGGGCATAGATCGTGACCTTTCCGCGCTTTTCATGCTTGTAATCAGCAATAAAATTAACGAGTTGACTGTTCTTATCCAGCGTGGCATCAATGTACGGGAGTAACGCTTCCCCAAACTGGGTCAGGGCCAGCTGGCGCGTGGTGCGCTCAAAAACCTTGAGTCCAACCCGCGTTTCAAAATCAGACAGATATTTACTGACGTTGGCCTGCGCCATGCCCAGCAGGGCGGCGGCATCACCAATGCTGTGGGTGGCTGCGATGACGGATATAATTTTTAACTCGCGCGGCTTTAGCTGTAATTTATTCATCATGCACACCCATCTATATGATTTTGTATATAATATTATATAAACCGCAGCGTTGCATTGGCAAATTTGTAACCATTATTATGCGCCTCGCTTGTTTGGCATTTTAATGGATTACATGTAATGACTATTAAATACAATTTACTCATCGCTGCCACGTTATTTGCAACATCCTCAGCAATGGCCGGTGACTTTTCACTAGGAGCGGGGGCTGTATTTAATGAGTCTCCTTACAAAGGCTATAACGAAAATACTACCGCAGTACCGTTAATTAGCTACGAAGGCGATAGCTTTTATGTTCGCCAGACCACGGGCGGATGGATCCTGTGGAAAGACGCAAAAAATGAACTCAGCCTGACCGCATCGTGGATGCCGCTGCATTTCGATCCTGATGACAACGACGACCATCAGATGAAAAAGCTTGATGAGCGTAAAGCTTCTGCCTTCCTCGGCGGCGCGTACTACCGCCACGAAAGCTGGGGTTCGCTGAAAGTGGCGGTCTCGGGCGATGCCACGGATGAAAGCGGCGGTATGATCGGCGAGGTTTCATACTTCCGTCCAATCAGGATGGAACGCCTGACCCTGACGCCCTCTGTCGGTATTTTCTATAGCGACGAAAGCTATAACGACTACTACTACGGCGTATCCGGAAGCGAGTCTCGCCGCTCAGGTCTGGATGAATACACCGCCGGTGACAGCTGGACGCCATACGTTGGCCTGGCGGCCAAATATCAGTTAACCCAGAAGCTGTATCTTAACGCCAGCGCGGTCTACACCGTATTGCCTGACGACGTGAAGAACAGCCCGATGATCGACCGCGACGACAGCTTCGCGCTGATGACCGGCCTGACCTGGCGTTTCTGATGCGCTAAAGCCGGGTGGCGGCTTCGCCTTACCCGGCCTACATGGACTGCCATCGCAGTTTTACGTAGGCCCGTGCAAGCAAAGCGCCGCCGGGCATATTTGAGAGTACCGATCTCCCGTTTTCCCTTCCCGTCATGGCTTCCTCATTAATATTCCTGATACGCTAATGCGATCTGCGCCATCAATAAAGGTGTGCATCATGTGTATCATGCTTAAAGAAAATCAAACCGGGCACTCTCGCCCGTATTTGGCGAAAGGCGGGAATTAAGCACGGATATCAGAAGTCGTTATGTTTTATCCGGCTTACATTCATTCTGACTTCGACGGTAGCGCCAGCGGCTATCTTAAAAGAACCGGATTTTAACGTGCGCGAGGCGTAACACATGAACCGATTTATCGTGGCGGATGCGGAAAAATGCATTGGGTGCCGCACCTGCGAAGTGGCCTGTGCGGTGTCGCATCAGGACGCCGTCTCCGCTCGTGCCTTTGCGCCCCGCCTTCGGGTGGTTAAGGGAAGTTCATACACTACGGCAGTGGGTTGCCATCAGTGCGAGGACGCGCCGTGTGCTAACATCTGTCCAACCCATGCCATCAGCCTTACGGCGGGAGCCTGGCTCGTTGAGCAGACGCGCTGCATTGGGTGCAAAAGCTGTGTGGTGGCATGTCCGTTTGGGGCGATGCAGGTGCGCCTGGAGGGAAATAAGGCGCAGGCGCTGAAATGTGATTTATGCCTGCATCGCGAAGGCGGACCGGCCTGCGTGGAGGCCTGTCCAACCCACGCGTTGCGCTGCGTTGACCCTGCCAGGATTCGGGCTGAAAAGCTTACTGCATTTTATTGAAATTCCACGTAAACGTCAGACTGTAGCGCCAGTCCCTGTTGCGACTGTCTGTCGGAACATCCCCGACGGGTCGTGCCGCCTCCACCGTGACGCTATAGTGGCGCGTATCGCCTATCATCACCCCGGCAGCCACTGACCCGAGCCGCTGATGGGGCAAACCGGACGTGTTAAACCAGGTTTGCGCGGTATCGGCCAGGATATAGGGTTGGATGGTGGCAAGCCAGGTGCTCTCTTTTCGCATCTTGATATAGCGCAGTTCTACCTGCCCGCCGTAGCCGTAATCACCGCTTGCTTCACTGTCCTGATATCCACGGCCAAAGCGCTGGGCACCGAAGCTAACGCGTTCGGGCTCTGGCAACGTGTTATTTGACCAGTCTCCCTCCCAGGATGTTGATAGCCGCCATTTATCGGCAAACAGCCAGGCTGCGTCTAAATAGCTTTTTGTGAGCGTAAAATTAATATCGGGTTTAGGCGCTGAGACGATATCGGCACCCATCGCATCAATACCCTGTCGTACGTTGAGTCTGCCGCTGATGCTGGCGGTTGTGAATTGATGTGCACCATTGATACCCACTTCCAGCGCCGGATAACGTGCGTGTTGGTTGACGGAGTCCAGACTGTAGGTTTTGCCCTGCAGTCTGGCCTGCAGGGCATAGTCATCCCGGCGGTCGGTATAATCAAAACCGCTGGTCAGATTAATTTGTGATTTTTGCGTCAGCAGCAATGGATAGCCAAACGTCACGCCGCCGTTGTATTGCGTGGTTTTTTGCTTCGAATCGACCTGAATATTATTGGGCAAAGTGAGCAGGGGGGAAAAATCCCGCGGATTTTCACGGTAATAGCTGCCTTTGATCTGCATCGTCAGCCCTTCATCGTTTAAAAACTGCTGCCAGTTCAGACCCACATAGTTTTTTCGCGTGTTGCTATCTAACGGTATAAGCGTAGCCACGCCAAGCTGATCGCCATAGCTTGTCAGGTTGCTGAGCGTTCCGTTCAGCATCATTAAATCTTGCCCTTTACGGGTGTCGATCGTGGAGGCGATATTCCAGCTCCGCTCCTCATTACCGGTTATCTGCATCGCCGCCGCGCCATAGATATTGGTTGGCAGCTGCGCGTTGGCCGTGACCGGAACGTTCGGGGTGCGGGTCATCAGCTGGCTATAGCGATCGAACGTATCCTGAGACAGCGGTTTTTCCGCCATGATTTTTTCTGACAAGCGTTTAAGGCGCGCGGCGATATTGGGGTTGTTACTGGTTATGTCGCTGTGCGCCACGTACCCTTCGACCAGGACAATTTTAATATTTCCCTGCTGGAAATTATTATCGGGCAGCCAGGCATAGGAGAGCGGAAAACCGTCGGCCTTGTAGCGCGCCGTAATATCATTTACCAGCCCCGTAAGCGTTTTTAGCGGCACGGTTTTTCCGGCGTAAGGCCTGAAGGGGTTAAGTAATTCCTGCAAGGGATAACGCGTGCCGCCAATAAACTGAATGTGATGAATGGTAATGGGCGTTTCAGGCGTCAGCGTTGACTGCGGTTTTTCTATTTTGACTTTCGGCTGTGGGACGGTCTCAGTCTGTTCTGGGGCAACGTTACGAGAAACTTGCGCCGGGTTATCAGGGTTAATAATAGAGGGCAGTGTATCGGCGCGGGCCATGCTCAACACAACCAGCCCCGTCAGCGAAAAAAGGAAATGGTTTTTCATCGCGCTATCCCTGTTCATCATTCCCGGTTAGGGGGAGTGTCGCTGTACGAAGCGCCCCTGAAGCAGGGGCGCAGAAAGGCAATAACCGTTTTACTGTTTTGGCGTCAGTAGACCGGTGGTTAACGTGTTGTTGTGCTGGCGGTAACGCCCGACGTCAGGGTATTGAGGGTTGTATTGACCGTCGCACCCAGGCTGTTGTTCGTGGCCGCCACATTTGCATTAGCTGTGAGAGAGCCTGATCCTCCTCCGGTCGTCGAGGTGGCGGGTTTCACTAGCGTACCGGTATCCGTCACCGTCTGGCCGACGTTTTGAACGACCTGACCTACGCCGCTAAGCCCGCTATTACTGCTGCTAACGTTGGTACCTACGCCGCTCACGGTGTTTCCTACCTGCGTCAGCAGGCCGTTGACCGGAGTACCCAGACCTGTTGTGGTGCCCACGCTTTGCGTCACGCCTTGTACTCCGCCCAGCGTCTTGTTCACCACGGTCGTCGTATCGGTTGTTACCTGAGCTACCGCAGGGCTACTGACCGTGTTGGTTAAACCTGTGCCGGTGTTACTGACTAACTGCCCGGTACTGTTTACCACGCTGCCCGTCAGGCCTGTTACGCCGCTAACCGGTGTTCCCGATGTCGAACTTGCCAGGCCCGTGCCTACCGTAGAGACGGTATTGCCCAAGGAGGTGACCGATGTGGTCACGCCCTGAACCGTCGTACCAACACCGTTCGCGTTGCCCGGATCGCCAATGCCGGAGGTGACGCCCGTCCCCACGGTAGAAACGGCGCTGCCAACACCGCTGACGGTGGTTGAAACGGTTGATGTAACAGGATTATTTGTCGGGATCTGGCTTCCCAGGCTGTCCACCGTAGAGCCGACGCTGGTTACCGTTTTACCGGCATCACCCAGCACAGTATTCACGCCTGCAGTGGTTGTGCCGCCACTGCCCGTTCCGGTTCCTCCGCTGCCGTTACCTCCGGTTCCCGTTCCTGAGCCTGAGCCCGAGCCTGTCCCTGAACCTGAGCCAGATCCGTTACTGCCTGAACCACCATTGTTAGCCGTTGTGCCACTTCCATCACCCGAGCCGGTATTACTTCCGGTTGCAGGGTTATTTTTGGCTGTTGAGTGAGATCCGCCACCGCTTCCACTGCAGGCAGAAAGAGAGAACGCGAGCAGTACCGCAGCAGCAATTACGCTGATGCGACTAGCATTATTAGGTAGCATAAAAATACTCCACGCAATAGAACGCCGAGCGGCGTATTAGTGAGTATATGCAGTATTTTAAAAATGCACACAGACTCGCTTCGAGGATATTTTTTACCAGCGTTGTTTGTTTTAAATCTTGTATAACAATGAGTTAATTAATTTATTATTTAACGTCTACTTAATTATTTTTGAATTACTATAGTGCCATTAAAACAACAGGAATTATCCTAAATAATCCCTTTAAATAATAGGGGAATAAAGCTGAAGGATATATCCTTTATAAAATATATAGATCACGGTAAAAATAAGGCTCTTCATCCGAAGAGCCTTAATATTTAACAATTGCCTTCGCGCCAGGCTTTTTCAATTTCTTCGGCGAGAATTTTTACACCCGCTTCGATTTTTTCCGGATCGGGTACGTAGTTCATGCGCATGCACTGGTGCGTATGCGGCCACGGCTTATCCAGTCCCGGGAAGAAATAATCGCCCGGTACCATCAGAACGCCGCGCTTTTTCAGGCGCTGGTAGAGCAGTTCGGTGGTGACAGGCAAATCCTTAAACCACAGCCACAGGAAAATTGCTCCTTCTGGTTTGTGGATCAGGCAGCGTTCTTCCGGCAAATAGCGGCGAAGTATCGCAATCGTCTCCTGAACGCGCTGGTAATAGAATGGCTTGATCACGTCATTCGACAGACGCAGCAGGTCGTTGCGCTTAATCATTTCACACATCATCGCCGGGCCAATGCCGCCCGGTGAAAGGCTGATAATGCCGTTCATATTGGTAATGGCGGTGATGATTTTCTCGTTGGCGATGATGATGCCGCAGCGGCTGCCCGGCAGACCCAGCTTAGAGAGGCTCATGCACAGGACAATGTTCGGGTTCCACAGCGGTCGTGCTTCGCTGAAGATAATGCCCGGGAACGGCACGCCGTAGGCGTTATCGATCACCAGCGGAATGCCGTGCTGATTCGCCAGCGCATCCAGCTTCATCAGTTCGTCGTCGGTGATCACGTTGCCCGTTGGGTTAGTCGGGCGCGATACGCAGATCATGCCCGTCTCTTCACCAATATGCAGGTGTTCAAAATCGACGTGATATTTGAACTGGCCTTCCGGCAGCAGCTCGATGTTCGGGCGCGCGGAGACGAACAGATCCTCTTCCAGGCCGGAATCAGCGTAGCCGATATACTCCGGTGCCAGCGGGAACAGCACTTTTTTGGTGGTGCCGTCGGCGCGACGCCCTGCGAACAGGTTAAACAAGTAGAAAAACGCGCTCTGACTGCCGTTTGTCAGTGCAATATTCTGTGGTTCGATATCCCAACCCAGCTCGTCACGCAGCATTTCGGCGAGGAGTGCCAGCAGTTCGGTTTTACCCTGCGGGCCGTCGTAATTGCAAAGCGCATCGGTTGCTTTGCCGCTTTCCAGCATCTGAGCGAGCAGCGTCTGGAAATAGGTATTCATCTCCGGGATTTGAGCCGGGTTTCCGCCGCCGAGCATGATTGCGCCCGGTGTGCGCAGCCCGTCGTTGAGATCCTCCATCAGGCGAGTAATGCCTGAATGGCGGGTAAATTTGTCGCCGAAAAGTGAAAACGTCATAGCAGGTGATCTGTCGAGCTTATTTTGAAAGTGGGTAACCATAACGCTAGCACCGTGCTGGTGCAAATCGGGTGATGTGGTCGGATTTGTTGTTTTATATGGCGGAAGTGTATTTGTGTAGTGAATAGTTCTGGTGGGTTTCCCCTCACCCCGACCCTCTCCCAAAAGGGAGAGGGGGAAAAGACGGCGCCGTGCGGTTCCCTCTCCCCTGCGGGGAGAGGGTTAGGGTGAGGGGGTGAATTATTGATTACCTGCCCATACCACCATTACCTTATCGCCATTATGCTCGCGCACGAATCCATACCCCTCGTTCAGCGACAGCGTGGTTTGTTTGCCTTCACCAATCGCCGGGTGGCGGGCGCGGAACTGGCCCAGCGTTTGCCAGTGGGCGACAGTTAGGGCCTGCTTGCCCGTGACGTCCTGCCAGTTCATATCTGACCGGGTGCCCTGTAATGGATCAGAACCCGTCGGACCGAACGGACGCTCGGATTCATCACCGTAATAGATTTGTACGCTGCCCGGAGCCAGCAGAAGCAGCTCCGCCGCGCGCTGACCCCCTTCGCGGAACAGACGCGTATCGTGTGATGAGAGATAGCTCAGCACGTTGAAGCTTTGCAGCTTTTCCGCCATCTGCTGCCAGGTGAGATCCATATCGGCCAGGCAATCCACCGCTTTTGCCGCCTGCTCCTGATAGTCAAAGTTGATCATCGCATCAAAACCGTGGCGGTAATAATCGCTTTGCATCACCCGGTGGCCCCAGGACTCCCCGGTCATCCAGAACGGTGCGTTGTCGAGCTTTTTGTCCGGGTTCGCCCCTTTCCAGGCGGCCAGCGCCTGGCTTGCCTGGTCTTTCAGCTGTTGCCAGGCCGCAAGCTCAACGTGTTTCGCCGTATCCACCCGGAAACCGTCGATGCCGTAGTCACGTACCCACTGGCTGAGCCAGTGGGTCAGATAATCGCGCGGGGTATATACGGGGATGGCCTTCGCGTGGGTGTCGGGCTTGTGTTGGTAAAAGTTAGGCAATCCGGAAGGCGTCGTGGATTCCGTTTTCAGATCCGGCAGAAATGCCAGCGACATGGTCAAATCGTCGAAGCCGGGGTTGTCGTAATCGCCGATGTCCGTGCGGATCCATTTTTTGCCCCACCATTTCTCCCATGCGGCTTTGTCGCTGAAGTTGATGTAGTCGTTAAAGCTGTGCCAGCTTTGGCCCGCGCCCGGCTTCCAGTCCGTCCAGCGTTCTCCCAGCGTCTTTTTCAGCTCATCACCCTGAAGGTACAGGGCACCAAACTGAAATTCCTGCATGTCTGCCAGCGTGGCATAGCCAACGTGGTTCATGACGATATCAAACAGAACGCGGATCCCGCGCTTGTGCGCTTCGTCGACAAGATGGCGTAAATCATCTTCGGTTCCCATGTTGGCGTCGAGCTTCGTCCAGTCCTGGGTGTAGTAGCCGTGATAGGCGTAATGCGGGAAATCTCCTTTTGTGCCACCGCCTACCCAGCCGTGGATCTGCTCAAGCGGAGAGCTTATCCAGAGCGCGTTCACCCCCAGCTGCTGTAAATAATCGAGCTTGCCGGCAAGTCCTTTGAGATCCCCGCCGTGGAAGGTGCCAATCTCCTGCATACCGTCTTTATGACGACCGTAGCTGTTGTCGTTGCCCGGGTCACCATTCACATAACGGTCGGTCAGCACAAAATAGACGGTGGCGTTTTGCCAGCTAAACGGCGCAGGCTTGTCGGTTTCGGCGCGCTCAAGCAGCAGCAGGCCGTTACCGTGGGCGGCTGGCTGCAGGGTGATTTTTCCATTCTGCACCGTCGCCGTCTGTTTACTGTAGTAGTCGCGCACGACGGAGCCTTCCGGGAAGGTATCGCCGACGTCCAGCGACAGCGGTTTACCGTCCCACTTCGGACACTGGCGGATGACGTTTGCAACCGGCTGTTCTGCGGCACTCTGAATCGTCAGCAGCAGGGTGGGCGTGCCGGAGCGGGTATCAATCCGCATCTGGTAGTCACCGTCGCGAAAAAGGCGCCACTGCGGCGGCGTGCCGTCACAGGGCTTGAGCGACAGCATCTCATTGAGTTTTATCGCGTCCGCAGGCTGCCAGCACGTCTTGTCAAAACTCAGCGTCAGAGGACGCGTACCCTTCGCAAGCTTTGCCTGGCTTGTGAAGACCCCGGTGCCTTCGGCGCTAAATGCGCTAAACCCAGGCGATGACCAGTCGGCATGCGCCAGTGCGGGTAACATCAGAAAGGCTAATGCGGTACGTTTCATTCCTTTTTCCTGTCGCGGCATTTTTGACCAGTGTGCCATCAGGCGAGGGGCAAAAACTCATCCCCTGTCGCTTTCTGCCGGGAGGAAGCGTGAGGATGAGTGATCTCGCGCAAAATTAGGCAGTTATCTGCGATAGCGCACACAGTTTTTGTGGGATGATGTTTTTATGAGCAAGTTTCAGGTGACATAGTTTCGGAATTGGACTATTTCTATACGTGCTCTTGAAGTCTATTTTTGATATGATTTGAGATTCCGCTCTCAAATTTGTGAAAAAAATAAGGTGTTGGGATGATTACATCCGACCAGGAGACCTAATGATATCGACTCCCATTCGACGATATGGGGCTGCGATACTCATGTTACTCACCACGGCATTTTCGGGTGAGGTGCTTGCGAAGACGCACACGGATACAACGAGTAAGAAAGCCCACGTAATAAAGACGACAAGTAGTAAGGTTAGCAGTAAACAAGAGTATTCTCGCAATAGTGCAAAGAGTAGTTCACTTCCTGATTTGCGAAAATACCCTTCCGGAACACCAAGGAAAAAAGCGTTTCTCCGGACGGTAATGCCTTACATCACGAGTCAAAATGCCGCGATTACTGCGGATCGTAACTGGCTGATTTCCAAGCAGTACGATAGCCGCTGGTCGCCGTCAGAGCGCGCGCGTCTGAAAGATATCACGAAGCGCTACAAGTTGAGCTGGAACGGTAACACGCGTCGTGTGCCGTGGAATGCTCTCCTTGAGCGTGTAGATATCATCCCGGGCAGCATGGTTGCGACCATGGCTGCTGCCGAAAGCGGTTGGGGTACTTCTAAGCTTGCGCGTAGCAACAACAACCTTTTCGGCATGAAATGTGTGAAAGGTCGTTGTAATAATGCCCCTGGCAAGGTGAAAGGCTATTCGCAGTTTGAATCTGTGAAAGATTCCGTCAGCGCCTATGTGGTGAATCTGAACACGCATCCGGCCTACTCATCGTTCCGTAAATCACGCGCTCAGCTGCGTAAAGCGGACCAGGAAGTGACGGCCAGTACGATGATCCACAAGCTGAAAGGTTATTCGACAAAGGGACAGAGCTATAACAACTATCTGTTCGCCATGTACCAGGATAACCAGCGCTTAATTGCCGCCCATATGTAATCTCGAAAAAACGCCTTCCACTGGAAGGCGTTTTCTTTTCTATATCAACACCTCGCTGTGGCGATCCCGATACTCCTTCGGCGTGGTGTCATACTCCTTGCGAAACACGGAATAGAAATATTGCAGAGACGGGTAACCGCACATCTGCGATATTTCGTTGATCGACAGCGACGTGGAAATGAGCAGGCTGCGTGCTTTCTCCAGCTTTTCAGCATGGATGACGGCATGAATGGTTTCGCCCACCTCTTCTTTAAAACGCTTCTCCAGATTCGAACGCGAAATGCCCACCGAATCCAGCACCTGATCGACCTTTATCCCTTTGCAGGCGTGGTTGCGAATGTAGTGCATGGCCTGAATGACGGCCGGGTCGCTTAAGGAGCGATAATCGGTTGAGCGACGTTCCACGACACGGACAGGAGGCACAAGCAAACGCTGAAGCGGCAGAGATTCTTTATCGAGCAGACGATGCAGCAGCTTCGCCGCCTGATAGCCCATCTGACGCGTGCCCTGTGCAACGGAGGAGAGCGCCACGCGAGACAGATAGCGGGTCAGTTCTTCGTTATCAATGCCAATCACGCACAGCTTTTCGGGCACCGGAATGTGTAAATGTTCGCAGACCTGCAGCACGTGCCGCGCGCGAGCGTCCGTTACGGCGATAATACCGGTTTGCGGCGGCAGCGTTTGCAGCCAGTCCGCCAGGCGGTTTTGCGCGTGCTGCCAGTTTTCCGGCGCGGTCTCCAGCCCCTGGTACACCACGCCGCGATACTTCTCCTGCGCGACCAGCTGGCAAAACGCGTGTTCTCGCTCAACGGCCCAGCGCTTGCCGCTGGTGGCCGGTAACCCATAAAACGCGAAGCGATGGACGCCTTTCTCTTTTAAATGAAGAAAGGCGGCCTCGACCAGGGCATGGTTATCGGTGGCAATATAGTGGACCGGCGGATAGTGTTCGGGCGCATGATAGGAGCCGCCGACGCCCACAATCGGGACGTCGACGTCGGTCAGCAGCTGTTCGATGACGGGATCGTCATAGTCGGCGATGACGCCATCGCCCAGCCAGTCTTTGATGTTCTCCAGACGGGTGCGAAAATCTTCTTCAATAAAAATATCCCATTCAGATTGCGACGCCTGCAAATATTCACCAACACCTTCCACCACCTGACGGTCGTAGGCTTTATTGGCATTGAATAACAACGTAATGCGGTGACGCTTTTCAAACATGGCTCACTTCCCAATTAAGTCACAATACGGTTATCAGGCCCGTCGCTTGGTGGCCGAGTCCATCCAGACTGCCAGTAAAAGAATGGCCCCCTTGACGATATACTGCCAAAACGTCGGGACGTCCATCATACTCATCCCGTTATCCAACGACGCCATGATAAATGCCCCCATGACCGCGCCCGCCACGCTCCCGATACCCCCTGCGAGGCTGGTGCCGCCAATGACGCAGGCGGCGATAGCATCCAGCTCGGCGATGTTACCGGCGGAGGGCGAGCCGGCGCCCAGACGCGAGCTGAGGATCAGCCCGGCGATAGCGACCATCAGGCCGTTAATGGCGAAAACTGCCAGCTTGGTTCGTTCGACATTGATACCTGAGAGGCGGGCAGCTTCAAGGTTGCCGCCTATGGCATAAATACGGCGGCCAAACGCGGTGCGCGTCGCCATAAACATACCGGCCAGCAGTAAAAGCGCCAGCAGCAGGACGGGGGTCGGAACGCCGCGATAGTCGTTTAAAAGCCAGATGGCGCCCAGCACAATGACCGCCGTGAGCGCCTGACGCCCCACTACCGACGTTGACGCTGGAGAAGCCAGCCCCAGCGCCTGACGGCGCATGCGTCCACGCCACTGCCACGCGACAAACCCCAGCAACCCCACCACACCGAGGGTAAAGCCCACGGTATCCGAGAGGTAACTCTGGCCAATCTGCGACATGGCTGCACTGGTCGGGGAGACGGTGGTGCCGTTAGTGATGCCGATTAAGATCCCGCGAAAGGCCAGCATCCCCGCCAGGGTGACAATGAACGATGGCACCTTACGGTAGGCAACCCACCAGCCGTTCCAGGCTCCCAGTACCAGACCCAGCACCAGCGTGACCGCCACGGTCAGCGGCAGCGGCCAGCCGAGCCAGACGTCAAAAATCGCCGCCACGCCGCCGAGTAGGCCCATCATCGACCCGACCGACAGGTCGATCTCCGCGGAGATAATCACGAACACCATGCCCACCGCCAGAATGCCGGTGATGGCGGTCTGGCGGAGCAGGTTAGAGACGTTACGTGCGCTTAAGTACGAGCCATCGGTCATCCAGGTAAAGAAGAGCATGATGACGATAATGGCCGCGATCATCACGAAAACCTGCAGGTTAAGCGCTTTTAAGCCCGCGAACGCACCGGGCGTCGGAACAGCGACTTTGATATCAGACGGATTGCTTTTCGACATGACGTTCGCTCCTTAAAGCGGCTTCCATCACCTGCTCCTGCGTCAGGTTCTGGTTAATCAGGTTGGCTTTCAGTTTTCCCTCATGCATGACCAGCACGCGGTCGCTCAGTCCGAGCACTTCGGGTAATTCAGACGAAATGACAATGACGGCAATCCCTTGCTGGACAAGCTGATTAATCAGTTTGTAGATTTCATATTTGGCACCGATATCAATCCCGCGCGTTGGCTCATCAAGGATTAATATGCGTGGATTGAGAAGCAGGCAGCGCGCCAGAATCGCCTTCTGCTGATTCCCCCCGCTCAGACGGCCAATCGCCAGTTCCGGCGAGGAGGTTTTGACCTTCAGCCGGGCAAGCGACTGGAGGATGCACTGCTGCTCGGCGGCGTCGTCCAGGCTGCTCAGCGCGCCGGAGAACCGATCGAGTGCCGCAAGCGTAATGTTTTTACCCACCCCCATCACCGGTACGATGCCGTCTTTCTTACGATCTTCCGGCACCATGGCAATACCGTGGGCAATCGCCTGCTGGCAGTTGTCGATTTTCACCGGCTGGCCGTCGATATAAACCGTGCCCTCCCAGCGCCCCGGCCACACGCCAAACAGGCACTGTACGGCTTCGGTGCGTCCGGCACCGACGAGGCCGGCAATCCCAAGAATTTCACCACTGTGAAGGGAAAACGAGACGTTATTGACGCGCTTGATGTGGCGGTTAACGGGGTGCCACGCGGTGAGGTTTTCCACGCGTAGCACTTCATCGCCCTTAGCGTGAGGCTCATTCGGGTAGAGCGCCGTCAGCTCGCGGCCCACCATCATGGTGATGATGTCATCTTCACTCATCCCCGCGGCTTCACGCGTGCCGATGTGCTGCCCGTCGCGGATCACGCAGATGGTGTCCGAAATGGCTTTGACCTCGTTCAGCTTGTGCGAAATATAGATACAGGCGATGCCGTGGTTTTGCAGATCGCGGATGATGTTGAGCAGAACCGCGGTTTCCTGTTCGGTGAGCGAGGCCGTTGGCTCATCAAGGATCAGCAGCCTGACCTGTTTATTTAGCGCCTTCGCTATTTCGACCAGCTGCTGTTGACCCAGGCCCAGATCCCCCACGCGGGTATCCGGTGAAATGTTGAGGCTCACCTGCGCCAGCAGCTTTTCGCAGCGGAGCGTCATGGTGTCGTAATCCAGCACGCCGCGGTGGGAAATTTCGGCCCCGAGGAAGATGTTCTCCAGCACGGTGAGATGCTTCACCAGCGCCAGCTCCTGGTGGATGATGGCGATGCCTTTGCGTTCGGTATCGCGGATGTGTGTCGCCTGAATCACTTCACCGGCAAAGACGATTTCGCCTTCGTAGCTGCCGTGTGGGTAGATCCCGCACAGCACTTTCATCAGCGTCGACTTGCCCGAGCCGTTCTCGCCGCACAGTGAAACCACTTCGCCGGGGTTCAACCGGAGGCTAACGTTATCGACGGCTTTCACCGTGCCGAAGCGCTTGGTGATGCTTTTCATTTCAAGTAAATAGGGCATAACCGCTCCACATAACCCGAGGGAAGAACAGTACAACGTGATGCGCCCCCGCAGAGCAGGGGCCGCGCCGGATTACAGTTCGCTCTTCTTGTGGAAACCGTCTTTAACCACGGTGGCGTCAATGTTCTCTTTATTGACTTCAATCGGCGTGAGCAGGCGAGCCGGAACGTCTTTCAGGCCGTTATTCAGCGTTGCGTCTGCTTTAGGTTGTTTGCCATTACCCAGCTCCACGGCGATTTCCGCCGCCGTATTGGCCAGCTGGGTAATCGGTTTGTAGACCGTCATGGTTTGGGTGCCTGCGATAATGCGTTTTACGCCAGCGAGATCGGCATCCTGTCCTGAAATGGCGACTTTTCCGGCCAGCCCCTGTGCGCTCAGGGCCTGGATAGCACCGCCTGCAGTGGCATCGTTGGAGGCCACAACCGCATCAATTTTGTTGTTGTTGGCCGTCAGCGCGTTTTCCATAATTTTCAGCGCGTTTTCTGGCAGCCAGCCGTCGGCCCACTGATCGCCAACCACTTTAATTTTCCCGTTGTCGATGTACGGCTTAAGGACTTTCATTTGCCCTTCGCGGAACAGTTTGGCGTTGTTATCTACCGGAGAGCCGCCCATCAGGAAATAATTGCCCTGAGGCACTTTGTCGATCAGGCTTTGCGCCTGTAATTCCCCGACTTTTTCATTGTCGAACGAAATATAATAATCAATATCCGCATTATTAATCATGCGGTCATAGGCCAGGACTTTTATGCCTTCCTGTTTGGCTTCTTTCACCACGTTACTTAATACCTGGCCGTTATAGGGGATAATGACCAGAACATCGACGCCACGGTTGATCATATTCTCGATCTGCGACATTTGTGTTTCTTCGTTGCCGTTAGCCGACTGAACAAACACGCTAGCGCCGAGGGATTCTGCTTTCTTCACAAAAATATCGCGATCTTTTTGCCAGCGCTCCAGGCGCAGGTCGTCAATCGCCATACCAATTTTGACCTCTTTGGCATGTCCTGCAAAGCTTGCAAGGAGAAGCGTAGTGCAGAGCGTTAGAGTCAGGTTCTTTATCTTCATAATTATTAGGCCTTTTTGTAGGGGTATGTGTTGCTGAGATAAAAGAAACATTCACTACTGAGACGCAGCAAATTTTTAACGCGGAAAGGCGGGCTGGCAATTACAGATTTTTATCTTCTCATTATGATATTTGGTTTATTTCTGAATTTATGACCGCGATCGGATTTTAAAATAAGTAACGTCTTAATTACATTTGATTCTGGAATACGCGCCGAAAAATAGTTTGTCTGCGCATTATTTTGCGAGCCAGCGCACAGTTGTGCATTCTCTCAATAGCAGTGTGAAATAACGTAATTGAGCAACCCAAAATGTCTATTCACTATTACTCCTGTATCAACGACTCGCCGCATACCCTGATTATGGAGCTCAATATGCAAGCTTATTTCGACCAACTCGATCGTGTTCGTTACGAAGGCCCAAAAACGACCAATCCTTTAGCATTTCGTCACTACAACCCGGATGAGCTGGTGCTGGGTAAGCGCATGGAAGATCATCTGCGCTTTGCTGCCTGTTACTGGCATACCTTCTGCTGGAACGGCGCCGATATGTTCGGCGTGGGTTCCTTTGACCGCCCGTGGCAGCAGCCGGGTGAGGCCATTGAGCTGGCAAAGCGCAAAGCCGATGTCGCATTTGAGTTCTTCCACAAGCTGAACGTACCGTACTACTGCTTCCATGACGTGGACGTGTCGCCGGAAGGCGCGTCGCTGAAAGAGTATCTGAACAATTTTGCGCAGATGGTGGATGTACTGGCGGCGAAACAGCAGCAAAGCGGCGTGAAGCTGCTCTGGGGCACGGCAAACTGCTTCACCAACCCACGCTACGGCGCGGGCGCGGCAACCAATCCGGATCCGGAAGTGTTTAGCTGGGCAGCCACGCAGGTGGTGACGGCAATGAACGCTACGCATCAGTTGGGTGGCGAGAACTATGTCCTGTGGGGTGGCCGTGAAGGTTATGAAACGCTGCTGAACACCGACCTGCGTCAGGAGCGCGAGCAGATTGGCCGCTTTATGCAGATGGTTGTCGACCATAAGCACAAAATCGGCTTCCGCGGCACGCTGCTGATTGAGCCGAAACCGCAGGAACCGACCAAGCATCAGTATGACTACGACGTGGCGACGGTGTATGGCTTCCTGAAGCAGTTCGGTCTGGAAAAAGAGATCAAAGTGAACATTGAAGCCAACCACGCCACGCTGGCGGGCCACTCTTTCCATCACGAGATCGCGTCTGCGATTGCGCTGGGCATTTTCGGCTCTGTCGATGCGAACCGTGGCGATGCACAGCTGGGCTGGGACACCGATCAGTTCCCGAACAGCGTGGAAGAGAATGCGCTGGTGATGTACGAGATCGTCAAAGCGGGCGGTTTCACCACCGGCGGCCTGAACTTTGACGCCAAGGTGCGTCGTCAGAGCACCGACAAATACGATCTGTTCTACGGCCACATTGGCGCGATGGACACCATGGCGCTGGCGCTGAAAGTGGCGGCTCGTATGATTGAAGACGGCGAGCTGGATAAACGCGTAGCGAAGCGTTACAGCGGCTGGAACAGTGAGCTGGGCCAGCAAATCTTGAAAGGTCAGTTATCGCTGGCGGAAATTGCGAAGTACGCTGAACAACAGCAGCTGGCGCCGCAGCACCAGAGCGGGCACCAGGAACTGCTGGAAAATCTCGTAAACCACTATCTGTTTGATAAGTGATTGAGCTGAAGATGCACGTAGGCCCGGTAAGCGTTAGCGCCACCGGGCATTTCTGTTAAAGGAGTCACCGTAATGTATATCGGGATCGATCTTGGCACATCGGGTGTGAAAGCCATCCTGTTGAGCGAGCAGGGCGACGTGTTAGCAACGCAGACGGAAACGCTGCGGGTTTCACGTCCGCATCCGCTGTGGTCAGAACAGGATCCGGAGCAGTGGTGGCAGGCGACGGATCGCGCAATGAAAGCCTTAGGTGAGCAGCACAGCCTTCGTGACGTGAAAGCGCTGGGAATTGCCGGACAAATGCACGGCGCTACGCTGCTCGACAGCCAGCATCGCGTGCTGCGTCCAGCGATCCTCTGGAACGATGGCCGCTGTGCGGAAGAGTGCGCGCTTCTTGAGGAACGCGTGCCCAATTCCCGGGAGATTACCGGCAACCTGATGATGCCCGGCTTTACTGCGCCCAAATTGCTGTGGGTGCAGCGCCACGAACCGGAGATTTTCCGTCAGGTGGCGAAAGTCCTGCTGCCGAAAGACTATCTGCGTTTTCGCATGACGGGCGATTTCGCCAGCGACATGTCCGATGCCGCGGGCACCATGTGGCTCGACGTGGCGAAGCGCGACTGGAGCGAGGCGATGCTGGATGCCTGCCATCTGACCCGGGAACATATGCCAGCGCTGTACGAAGGCTGTGAGGTGACAGGCGCGCTGCTGCCAGCCGTTGCTGAACGCTGGAATATGCCTGCCGTACCGGTGGTGGCCGGGGGCGGCGATAACGCGGCGGGCGCTGTCGGTGTCGGCATGGTTGAGGCGGGGCAGGCGATGCTGTCGCTGGGAACGTCCGGCGTCTATTTTGCCGTCAGCGACGGGTATCGCAGTAATCCAGAAAGCGCAGTGCACAGTTTCTGTCATGCCCTTCCCGGGAAATGGCATTTGATGTCGGTGATGCTCAGCGCGGCATCCTGCCTGGACTGGGCGGCAAAACTCACCGGCATGGCCGACGTTCCGGCGCTCATTTCCACAGCCCAGCAGGCGGATGACGCTGCGGGTACCGTCTGGTTTTTACCGTATCTTTCCGGCGAGCGTACCCCGCACAACAACCCGGAAGCGAAAGGGGTGTTCTTTGGCTTAACCCATCAACATGGCCCGGCAGAACTGGCGCGTGCGGTTCTGGAAGGCGTGGGCTATGCGCTGGCCGACGGGATGGACGTGGTGCACGACTGCGGCCTGAAACCGACGAGCGTCACCCTGATTGGCGGCGGTGCGCGAAGCCCTTACTGGCGACAGATGCTGTCTGATATCAGCGGGTTGCAGCTGGATTTCCGCACCGGGGGGGACGTCGGGCCCGCGCTCGGTGCCGCGCGTCTGGCGCAGATAGCCATTCATCCGGAACAACCGCTTTCGCAACTGTTGCCGCAGCTTACGCTTGAACAGGCGCATTTGCCTGACGCGGCGCGCCATGCGCGGTACGCGGAGAGGCGCGACGTGTTCCGCAAAATCTACCAGCAGCTGCTGCCGCTGATGTCGTAAATACGCTTGTCCGGGAGAGGCACGAGGATGTCCTTTTTTGGTCTGTGCGTGCCTTACTTTCCTTGCCAGTATGGTGTTACACCCACTGGCGAGGAGATTTATCATGTCACGCACTGCATTAATCAACATCGATACTCAGCAGTCCTTCCATCACCGCAATTACTGGCAGGAAAGCGAGATCCCTGCGTTTCAGCAGGCGATGCTGGGGCTGATCGAAGGCTGCCAGGCGCGCAATATTCCGGTCGTTGATATTTTTCACGTGGATGAAGACGGTCCTTTCACCCTCGAAAGCGGCTATGTCAAACCGATGGCCTTTTTACGTCATCAGCCGGATGTGGTTTTCCAGAAACACGTCCATAATGCCTTCACGGATACCGGGCTTGACCGCTGGCTGCGCGAGCGTGATATCAACCAGCTGATTATCTGCGGCATTCGCACTGAACAATGCTGTGAAACCACCGCCCGGGTGGCATCCGATCTAGGTTATGCTGTGACCTTTGTTAGTGAGGCAACGCTGACGTTTCCCATGACGTACAAGGGGATAACCCTTAGCGCAGCGGAAATTCGCCATCGTACCGAGACGGTACTTTCCGGGCGTTTTGCCGAGATTAAAACGGTAGCGGAGACGCTGGAGTCACTGTAATGCGCATCGACGTCTGGTTCGTGATGTTGCCCGGGGTGCTGTCATTAGACATGACCGGCCCGGCAGAAACCTTTGTGCTGGCAGGCGACGCGTTTCGCCTGCATTACGTTGGCCCGCAGCCTGACGTTCAGACGTCGATTGGCCTGACGATGAGCGGCATTCAGCCGCTGCCGGAGCGTCTGCCGGAAGGTAGTCTGCTGGTGCTGCCGGGTGTGAGCGACTCCCGCAGTCAGTTCTCAACGCCACAGGCGCAGCAGATCCAGCACTGGCTGATGCGCCTGCAGCCGCAGATCCAGCGCCAGGAAATCACCGTGATGTGCGTCTGTTCAGGGGCCTTACTGGCGGCGAAATCGGGCCTGCTGAACAACCGACAGTGCACGACCCATCATGACGTTATTAGCCGTTTACGCACCGCGGCCCCCACGGCGACGATTAAAGAAAACCGCATCTTTGTGCAGGATGAGAATATCTGGACCAGCGCGGGGATCACGTCAGGCATCGATCTGGCGCTGCACATGATTAACCGCCTGTGCGGCCCCGAAAAGGCGCTGACCGTAGCGCGTGAAATGGTGGTCTGGTTCCGCCGTTCCGGTGACGATCCCCAGCTCTCTCCGTGGCTACGCTATCGCAATCATCTTCACCCGGCGATTCATCGGGCGCAGGATGCGCTCACCGCCGAGCCGCAAAAAACGTGGAGCTTGCCTGACATTGCCGCACAGGCGCACGTCAGCCCACGTCATCTCACCCGGCTTTTCCAGTCACATTTAGGGATTAGCGTTCGCGATTATCTGGAACAGCTGCGTCTGGCGGTGGCGGAGCAGTGGCTATTACAGGGGCGCGGCGTGGAGCAGGCTTCACTGGCGGCGGGGTTTTCCTCCCCGCGGCAGTACCATCGCGCCCGGCAGCGAAGCATTAGCTGACGAAGCGGCGAGCGTCTATTTTTTGCAGCAGCATCGACAGCAGCAGGCTGATCGCCAGCGTGGCGGCAAAAATCCAGACGATATCCAGCACCGGCCAGCTTTTTAGCTCAACGCCTCTCGTGCGCAGCGAGTGGATCACCAGCGCGTGAAAACCGTAAATCCCGAGAGAGTGCCGCGAGATAAGACTCAGCACGGGCAGGGCGCGCGCGTTCAGGGTATTTTTGGCAAGCGTGAGCAGCGAAACGGCACAGATAAAGACCATCGGCCCGCAATAGAGATACCAGGTATCGGCAAAATTGCCGCGCCACTGCAGCTCGTGCAGCGTCCCGCGTGAAATCACCGCCACGCCAGCGATAAACAGCGCCCCGCAGAGCCAGTTCAGCCCGCGTTTTTGCGTGTCCATCATCCCGATGGCGCGCCCCAGCATGCCGTAAAGCACGTAGTAAAAAGTATCGCCGTTGATATAGAGATTGACCGGCAGCCACTCAAATCCGTCGATTTTCTGTGAGAGCGTATTCGGGTTGGCGACAATGCCGATAACCACCATCAGGGCTAGGAGCATTTTACCGCTGACGTTTTTTACCTGGATGAGCGGGGAGACCAGATAGATAACGATAATGGCGAAGAAGAACCACAGGTGATAGAACACCGGTTTTTGCAGCACGTATTTCAGCGATAGCCCGGCGTTAATGGAGGTGAACAGCGTGATATAGAGCAGGGCAACGGCGCTGTAGAACCCCAGGCAGGCCGCGATGCGGATGAAGTGCCGCGGCTGCGCGCTACGCTCGCCAAAAAAGAGAAAGCCGGAAATCATAAAGAACAGCGGCACGCTGACGCGTGACGCAGAGTTGAGAATATTGGCGATATCCCAGTTAACGGGGCTGATGCTGTGGGCATTCGTGACGTACCAGGTCGTCGTGTGGATCATGACCACCATCAGACACGCTATTCCTCGCAGGTTATCAATCCAGTTAATTTTTGACTGCATCAGTTCCTCGTATTCCCTGTAAATTGAGTGTGACTGCCATTGTCCAAAAGTCTTCGCTTGGAAAATTCTGAGTTTTATTCAGCAGGCTTGTAGGGAGGCCGCGAGATTCGCAGAATGCCGGACCGTAATCTATAAAAGCTTTGATACTAAAAATAACAGCCACTGACCAGGGCGGTAATAAAAATGATGATGAAGCGTGTGGCGTCACTCTTTCTGCTGTTCATCCTGGCGGGATGCAGCGCGCCGCAAGAAGCACCTGTGCAGAAAGCGCAGCAGGGTAAAATGAGCCCGGAACGTTCACTGAATATGGAAGCGCTCTGTAAAGATCGGGCCGCTCGCCGCTATAACTCTGACGTACAGAAAATTGATGTCACCGGGTTTGAGCGTTTTCAGGGAAGCTATGAGCTGCGGGGGCATACGTCGCGCAAAGAGGGCTTTGTCTGCTCGTTTGATGCGGACGGTCAGTTTTTACACCTCTCCATGCGCTAGCCTGCTCGTATAATCAACAGCCAGACGCCGTCAGCGTTCTGGCCGGAAGGCTTATTTCCCCAATTTTCCCTAAACAACCCCGTTTCGTACTGTATATCTTGCAGCCAGCGGGTATACTGGTCCCTTCCATTTAAAACCACACGTATCCAGCACGAAATACTATGCAAAAGTTTGATACCAAGACCTTCCAGGGCCTGATCCTGACCTTACAGGATTACTGGGCTCGTCAGGGCTGTACCATTGTTCAACCTTTGGACATGGAAGTCGGCGCCGGCACTTCACACCCGATGACCAGCCTGCGCGCGTTGGGGCCAGAGCCAATGGCGACCGCGTATGTGCAGCCTTCCCGTCGTCCGACCGATGGTCGTTACGGTGAGAACCCGAACCGTCTGCAGCATTACTATCAGTTCCAGGTGGTGATTAAGCCATCACCAGACAACATTCAGGAACTGTACCTCGGGTCGCTGAAAGAGCTGGGTATGGATCCAACCATTCACGACATTCGTTTCGTGGAAGATAACTGGGAAAACCCAACGCTGGGTGCCTGGGGTCTGGGTTGGGAAGTGTGGCTGAACGGCATGGAAGTGACCCAGTTCACTTACTTCCAGCAGGTTGGCGGTCTGGAATGTAAGCCGATCACCGGTGAAATCACCTACGGTCTGGAACGTCTGGCGATGTACATTCAGGGCGTAGACAGCGTTTACGACCTGGTCTGGAGCGACGGGCCGCTGGGTAAAACCACCTACGGCGACGTGTTCCATCAGAACGAAGTGGAGCAATCCACCTATAACTTCGAATACGCGGATGTGGACTTCCTGTTCACCTGCTTCGAGCAGTATGAGAAAGAAGCCCAGCAGCTGCTGGCGCTGGAAATTCCGCTGCCGCTGCCTGCCTACGAGCGTATTCTGAAGGCCGCCCACAGCTTCAACCTGCTGGACGCCCGCAAAGCCATCTCCGTGACTGAACGTCAGCGCTACATTCTGCGTATTCGTACCCTGACCAAAGCCGTTGCAGAAGCTTACTATGCGTCCCGTGAAGCCCTTGGCTTCCCGATGTGCAACCGAAACAAATAAGAGGCGGCCATGTCTGAGAAAACTTTCCTGGTGGAAATCGGCACCGAAGAGCTGCCACCAAAAGCCCTGCGCAGCCTGGCTGAATCTTTCGCTGCGAACGTGACCGCCGAGCTGGATAACGCTGGCCTGGCACACGGTAAAATTGAGTGGTTTGCTGCACCGCGCCGTCTGGCGCTGAAAGTGGCAAATCTGGCGGCGTCTCAGCCGGATCGCGAAGTCGAAAAACGTGGCCCGGCGATTGCCCAGGCGTTTGACGCGGAAGGCAAGCCGAGCAAAGCGGCTGAAGGCTGGGCGCGCGGTTGCGGCATCACCGTTGATCAGGCCGAGCGTCTGACCACGGATAAAGGCGAGTGGCTGCTGTACCGTGCGCACGTGAAAGGCGAAAGCGCGGAAGCGCTGCTGCCGGACATGATTGCCACTTCTCTGGCGAAGCTGCCGATTCCTAAGCTGATGCGCTGGGGCGCCTCTGACGTGCACTTCGTGCGTCCGGTGCACACCGTGACCCTGCTGCTGGGCGATACCGTTATCCCGGCGACCATTCTGGGCGTGGCGTCCGATCGCGTGATCCGCGGCCACCGCTTTATGGGTGAGCCAGAGTTCACCATCGACAATGCCGACCAGTATCCGCAGATCCTGCTGGAGCGCGGTAAGGTCATTGCCGACTACGAACAGCGTAAAGCCAAAATCAAAGCGGACGCGGAAGACGCGGCGCGCAAGATTGGCGGTAACGCAGACCTGAGCGACAGCCTGCTGGAAGAAGTCACCTCTCTGGTTGAATGGCCAGTTGTGCTGACGGCGAAGTTCGAAGAGAAATTCCTGGCCGTTCCGGCTGAAGCGCTGGTATACACCATGAAGGGTGACCAGAAGTACTTCCCGGTCTATGCCAACGACGGCAAGCTGCTGCCAAACTTCATCTTCGTGGCGAACATCGAATCGAAAGATCCGATCCAGATTATCTCCGGTAACGAGAAAGTGGTGCGTCCACGTCTGGCAGATGCGGAGTTCTTCTTCAATACCGACCGTAAAAAGCGTCTGGAAGATCATCTCCCGCGCCTGCAGACCGTGCTGTTCCAGCAGCAGCTGGGTACGCTGCGCGACAAGACCGACCGCATTGCGGAGCTGTCCGGCTGGATTGCCCGTGAAATCGGTGCAGACGTCAACCACGCGACGCGTGCAGGCCTGCTGTCCAAGTGCGACCTGATGACTAACATGGTGTTCGAATTTACCGACACCCAGGGCGTGATGGGCATGCACTACGCGCGTCACGATGGCGAAGCGGAAGACGTGGCCGTCGCCCTGAACGAGCAGTATCAGCCGCGCTTTGCGGGTGACGAACTGCCGTCCAACCCGGTTGCCTGCGCCGTGGCGATTGCCGATAAGATGGACACCCTGGCGGGTATCTTTGGTATCGGTCAGCATCCGAAAGGCGACAAAGATCCGTTTGCGCTGCGTCGTGCTGCGCTGGGCGTGCTGCGTATCATCGTTGAGAAGAACCTGAACCTCGATCTGCAGACCCTGACCGAAGAAGCGGTGCGTCTGTACGGCGACAAGCTGACTAACGCGAACGTTGTGGATGATGTGATCGACTTTATGCTCGGTCGTTTCCGCGCGTGGTATCAGGACGAAGGCTACACCGTTGACACTATTCAGGCGGTGCTGGCGCGTCGTCCAACCCGTCCGGCTGATTTCGATGCGCGTATGAAGGCGGTTTCCCACTTCCGTACCCTGGAAGCGGCATCTGCCCTGGCCGCGGCCAACAAGCGTGTATCCAACATTCTGGCGAAATCCGACGAGACGCTGAACGAGCGTGTGAACGCCGCGACCCTGAAAGAGCCGGAAGAGATCGCTCTGGCGATGCAGGTTGTGGTGCTGCGCGACAAGCTCGAGCCGTACTTCGCGGAAGGTCGCTACCAGGAAGCGCTGGTGGAGCTGGCCGAGCTGCGTGACGTTATCGACGCCTTCTTCGAGAAAGTGATGGTGAACGTAGAAGATAAAGAACTGCGTATTAACCGTCTCTCCATGCTCGAGAAACTTCGCGAGCTGTTCCTGCGCGTAGCGGATATTTCGCTGCTGCAGTGATGTGCCGCTGTTACACATGCTAAAAACCCGCTTCGGCGGGTTTTTTTATGGGTCTTTTGTAGGCCGGATAAGCGCAGCGCCATCCGGCAGGTTTAGCCGATCGCGATTGTGCCTTCGTCTGTCTGCAGCCAGCGCGGTGCCTTCAGCGTATCGGCAAAGTAGCTGACCAGCTCGCACAGCAAATCTTCCATCACGATTTCAGATTGTCGCGGCAGTGAGCCGTTCATCAGCATCTGCGTAAGCTCCTGACAGTAGCGCCCCAGCTGATCGCATTCGGGTTCGAAAGCCGGAACGCGTGACGGGAGTTCCTTCACGGTCAGGCTGGCTTTTAAAGCGTCCGGAACAGGTTCCAGAAGCGTGGGTTGCAGAAGATTCAGACAGGCATAAAGTCTGCCGTAAAGCGCCATTTTTGGGGCGGGTTCTTCGCAATCGACCAGTGCGTCGGTAAAACGTTCGCAGTTATCCGCCAGTTCGGTGAAGTCGGTGGCATGGTTGAAGGGCAGGGTGATTAAAGAGTTAATCAATGACATAAAATAACCTCAGTGAGTGGTATATCTTCCGCCACGGGAGGTTCCAGGCTCGCTGGTGGCGGAACCGAACAAGGTTGGAACGACTGGCCTCACTGACACCAGCGCGCTTTGCAGCGCCCCTGTCCGGCCCGCCATTGAGATGCAACAGGCCGTACGACACAGAGCCTGTGTCGCCAGTGAAGTGATTCAGGGTTCCAATCCCGGCACCTGATTTTGCAGGTGCGAAGAGAACTTACTGCTCATCAAAACAGGCGGCAACAGTTTTGAGCTATGTCGCTGAGGATATTACCATTTCTGGAAAGAGGCTCGCAAAATTACCGTAATGAGAAGCATACTGCGGGTAGAGATTTTACAGCGACGCCATGGCGGTGGGGATTGAGCCGCCCTGGCACGTTCACAGGCCATGTCGTTACAGAGTAGCAAGGAACAACCCCCACAGCCGTATGTTCCCCCTCACCCCAGCCCTCTCCCTCAAGGGAGAGGGGGCCGTCTGTGCAGACAATATTTGGTGGGGATCCCTCAGCCCAAAGGGAGAGGGAGTATAAGTCGTCCAAAATTTAACCTTGAAACCGTCAACACATTACCGCTATCCTTATCGCGTTAACTTTCTCGCGCTGGAGCGCCCCCCAAAAATGAACAAACACGACTGATGAATTTCGATCCTTGCTAAACGCCACCGCGTCGGCAGGGGATGTTTTGATTTCATTCAGGAGTGCTTATGGCTCATTTTGCGCAGTCCCCTTCTTTTATTTTGCATCAGGTCACCTGCCAGTTTCCGACGGGCGATATCCTTTTTGGTCCGCTGAATCTCACGCTGGAACCCGCCCTGTGCGCGCTGGTTGGCCGCAACGGCAGCGGGAAAACGCGTCTGCTGCGTCTGCTGGCGGGGCTGGACGAATCGGCTTCCGGTCATATTGAACGCTTTGGCTCGCATGCCTGGGTGGCGCAGCAGCACCTCATTTCGCCGCAGACGACGCTTGCTGAACTGCTCGGGTATGACGCTATTTTTGCGGCGCGTAAGCGCATCGACAGCGGCGATTATCAGCCTGACGATCTGGACACGCTCGACGGCCGCTGGGATGTCGCCGAGCGTCTGAGCGAGGCGTTTATCAATGCGAATCTCCCGCCGTTTGACCCGGATAAACCCGCCGGTGAGCTCAGCGGCGGCGAGCGCATTCGCGCCCTGCTGTGCGGGGCGTTTACGGCTGAAGCCGATTTCATGCTGCTGGACGAGCCCACTAACCATCTGGACCGACAGGGCCGGGCGTGGTTCTACGACCAGCTCAGCCGTTTTCAGGGCGGCGTGCTGGTAGCCTCCCATGACCGCGAACTTCTGGAGCAGGTGCCGCGTATCCTTGAACTGAGCGCCTCGGGCCTGCGCAGCTACGGCGGGAATTATACGGATTATCAAACCCAGCGCGATGCCGAACAGCAGGCGGCCCGCGCGGCGCTGGAACATGCGGCAACCGAGCGCAAACGCACTCGGGTACGCATGCAAAAAGAGCATGATGACAGCCAGCGGCGTTCGGCAAAGACATTGCGCACCGTCGATACCCTGAATATCGCGTCGTTCGAGCGGGTCAAATATAAAGGCGCGGCAAAGGAGCGGATCGGCTCCTGGAAAAAACAGCACAGCGAGCAAAATGAAGCCCTCAACGCCTCGGTAAAAAAGGCGCGTGAACGCGTTGAAGAAGATAACCCAGTAATGTTCACCCTGCCGGGGAATCAGATCCCGGACGGGAAGCAGGTGCTGGTGCTGGAGGATCTGGTGCTGCCGCATGTGCCTGTTCCTCCGCTCAACTGGCGGATGGACGGACCGATGCGCGTGGCGTTAAAGGGACCGAATGGCTGCGGAAAATCGACGCTGTTAAAAATCCTCCTCGGCGAGATTGCCCCCCGTTCGGGTACCTGTAAGGTTTCCGTCAGCTGCGCTTATCTCGACCAGCATCTCTCCCGGCTCGATCTTTCGCAGTCGGTCATGACGCATCTCAACCTGAGTCATACGCCTCTGGAAGAGGGGGTATTGCGAACCCGTCTGGCGCAGCTTCAACTGGGTGCCGACAAAGTCACGCTCCCGCTGGCGGAGCTCAGCGGCGGCGAGCGTCTTAAGGCCGCCCTGGCCTGCGTGCTGTGGCGCGCGGAGGCTACGCAGCTTCTGCTGCTGGATGAACCGACCAACCATCTGGATTTGGCCTCGGTCCAGGCCATTGAAGCGGCGCTGGCCGGTTTCCCTGGGGCTTTGCTGGTGGTATCACACGATGAGGCTTTTCTAAGAGGCTTAACGTTAACGCATGAATGGGTGTGGGAAGAGGCGGGCTGGCGTTGCGAGAGCCTTTAAAACACAAGCCCCCGCAAAGGCGGGGGCATTCAATCTTCACTACGCTATCTGTTTGCTGAGTGCAGGGTTGGCCTGAATCAGGCGCATCAGCCTTAACTCGGTTGGGGTGGGTTTCTCACGTTTTGACTCCCACTCCTGCACCATAGCCACGCTGACACCCATCGCTCTGGCGAATTCTTCCGTTTTCAGTCCTGTCCCTTTGCGCAATTGCTCATATTCTGTAAAGGGATTGGATTTTTGTTGCAGGGTAATCGCCTGCGGTACGTCTTTAAAAATGATCTGTTCCAGACTGCTCAGCAGTTCAAACTCAGGATCTTTATATTCCATTGAGGACTCCTCTTAAATCTCACATCGTGATCAAGAACATCAGAGAGCCAGTTAAGAATAGTCCCTAATACGAACTCAGGATCGTCACGGGTGTGATTAATCGTGCGGTAACGATCGCTTTACCCGATTCAGCGATATGGATAGTTATGCTAATTACCTGATTAGTCATATGTCGGCTTCGGCAGGTATTTTTTTGTAAATGGTAAGAAATAAATCGGCAATAGCCGTTTTGCATGAAAAGAGTATCTTGCAAGGCTGACCTGGACTATCCTTGTCAGCGTCGGGCACGCGTGTGCCGGTGTGCGCTTTTTTGGGTGAAAGGAGTAATAAAATGGCGACAGGAAAGTCCTGCTCTCGCTGGTTTGCGCCTATTGCGGCGTTGTTGATGGTTGTTAGCCTGAGTGGGTGTTTTGATAAAGAAGGCGATCAGCGCAAAGCGTTTATCGATTTTCTGCAGAATACAGTGATGCGCAGCGGCGAGCGGTTGCCGACGCTGACTGCGGATCAGAAAAAACAGTTTGGCCCCTTCGTGTCCGATTACGCCATTCTTTATGGTTATTCACAGCAGGTGAGCCAGGCGATGGATTCCGGTATCCGTCCGGTAGTGGATAGCGTGAACGCCATTCGCGTTCCGCAGGATTATATGACGCAGCGTGAGCCGCTTCGCCAGTCCAACGGTGCGCTTGGCGTGCTGAGCCAGCAGTTGCAGAATGCGAAAATGCAGGCTGACGCGTCACGTTCTGCGCTGAAGCAGGGTGACGATCTCAAACCTGTCTTCGACAAAGTGTATGAGAAAGTGGTGACGAAACCGTCTGAAGCGCTGCAACCGCTGATTCCGGCCGCGCAAATCTTCACGCAGCAGCTGGTGCAGGTGGGCGACTTTATTGCCCAGCAGGATACTCAGGTGAGCTTTGTTGCCAACGGTATTCAGTTCCCGACCTCGCAGCAGGCAAGCCAGTACAATACGCTGATTGGGCCGCTGGCCTCCCAGCATCAGGCCTTTAGCCAGGCCTGGAGTGCCGCAGTCACGGCCACAGAATAAACCGAAAAAACCCCGTCTCTGGCGGGGTTTTTTTATGCTTATCGAAAATAACGCTTGTCATTCTTCTACCACATCGGTATAACTATCCCCGTCGGTTTGTTACACAGACCTAAAGCAGTTTAGTAAAGCAGTCCAGATTGTTATCCATAGATACCCTTCGTTGTGACCCTTCCTTCATCGCTTAAAAATCTGTAACGCAATCCATCAAGCCGGAAGGCTCAATATATTTGTTAATAAGGTAATTTCTATGTCTGCTAAAATGACTGGTCTGGTAAAATGGTTCAACGCTGATAAAGGTTTCGGCTTCATCACTCCTGACGATGGCTCAAAAGACGTGTTCGTACACTTCTCTGCTATCCAGAACGATGGCTACAAATCTCTGGACGAAGGTCAGAAAGTGTCCTTCACCATCGAAAGCGGCGCTAAAGGCCCAGCAGCTGGTAACGTTGTAAGCCTGTAAGCTTCCAACCCAGTAGCACAAAATTCAAAAACCCGCCTTCTGGCGGGTTTTTTCATTTCTATCGTTTCACCTGCGGGTTCACACAGTTTATCTCCACCTTTCCGCTTAGGGCGGCGATAAGGTTATCGACCGCAGTGGCCGCCATGTTGTAGCGCGTCTCATGGGTGGCGGAGCCGATGTGGGGCAGGGCGACGACGTTTGGCATTGCCAGCAGCGGGGAGTCCACCGGCAGCGGCTCCTGTTCAAACACGTCCAGACCTGCGGCATGGATCTCACCGTTCTGCAGGGCTTCAATCAGCGCCTTCTCATCTACCACCGGGCCACGACCCGCGTTGATGAAAATGGCGGATTTCTTCATTTTTTCAAATGCGGATTTGCCAATCAGATGACGCGTTTCGTCCGTCAGCGGCAGAACCAGACAAACAAAATCGGCTTCCTGCAGCAGAGTATCCAGCTCGCAGTAACGGGCGTTGAAGCGTTCTTCGGCTTCACCGTGATGGCGACGCGCGTTATACAGAATCGGCATGTTAAAACCAAAATGCGCGCGCTGCGCCAGTGCCAGCCCGATACGCCCCATGCCAACAATGCCCAGCGTTTTGCCGTTAACGTCCACGCCGAACCAGTCCGGTCCAATGCTTTTTGTCCATTCGCCCGCTTTCACGCGCTCGGCCACTTCCACCACGCGACGGGCCGTGGTGAGTACCAGCGCCATCAGCGTATCGGCCACGGTTTCCGTCAGGGCATGGGGGGTGTGCATCAGCAGGATCTTGCGGGCGTTCAGGGCATCCACATCGAAATTGTCGTAACCCACGGAAACGGTAGAGGTAGCACGAAGCTTCGGCATTTTCTCCAGCAGGGCGACATCCACTTTCTCGCTTGAACCCAGCAGGCCTTCGGCGCTGGCGAACGCTTCGGCGTGCTGCGCCACGGTTTCCGGGCTCAGGTTCTTCACCTGCGTGACGGTGAAGTGTTCTTCAAGGCGTTTCTGCAGATCTTCCGGCAGTGCTTTGTACAAAATGACGGACGGCTTCATGCTAATCTCCGTTGATTTTTAAGGGTTCAGGCGTGGCGTGCGCCGACAGGGTGTTGTTGATTATTAGCAGGCTTAACAATCAGAGTAAGCCACACGGAGGCGAAAAGCGCCACCCCCATAAAGATGTACGATGCGGACGGGCTGCCGGTGGCACCGTTCAGGTAGCCGACGAACCAGGAGCCGCAGAACGACCCCAGCGCACCCATACTGTTAATTAATGCCATCGCGCCACCCGCGACGTTACGCGGCAGCATTTCCGGGATGATGGCAAAGAACGGACCGTACGGGGCATACATGGCGGCACCGGCGACCACCAGCAGGGTATAAGAGGCCCAGAAGTGATTTGCACCCACGGCCCACGAGCCGATAAAGGCAAAAGCAGCGATCAGCAGCAGCGGCCAGACAAACAATTTTCGGTTCTGCAGCTTGTCCGACGCCCAGGAGACGACGATCATGGCGATGGTCGCGGCCAGGTATGGTACGGAAGAGAGCCAGCCCACTTCTACCATGCCGAGGTTTTCGCCGCCGCTGCGGATAATCGACGGCAGCCACAGCACAAAGCCGTACACGCCAATGCTCCAGGTAAAGTACTGCGCGCAGAGCAGGATCACGTTACGCGAGCGGAAGGCTTCACCGTAGTTGCGTACCGCCTTCAGACCTTGCTGTTCTTTATCCAGCTGCGCCTGCAGCGCCGCTTTTTCATCTTCGGAAAGCCATTTCGCCTGGGCAGGTTTATCTTTTACCAGCACCCACCAGCAGAATGCCCAGATCACTGCCGGGACCCCTTCGATGATAAACATCTCGCGCCAGCCGAAGGACTGGATCAGGTAGCCAGACACCACCGACATCCACAGCACCGTCACCGGGTTACCGAGGATCAGGAAGGTATTCGCGCGCGAGCGTTCAGATTTGGTAAACCAGTTACTGATGTAGATCAGCATCGCCGGCATGACCGCCGCCTCAACGACGCCGAGGATAAAGCGAATGGCGGCCAGGGCAGGAATATTGTTCACCACGCCGGTCAGTGACGCGCAGGCGCCCCACAGGATCAGACAGACGAAGATCAGCTTACGCACGCTGCGGCGTTCCGCGTAAATCGCGCCGGGGATCTGGAAGAAGAAGTAGCCCAGGAAGAAAAGGGCTCCCAGCAGGGAGGAGATACCTTTGGTTATGCCAAGGTCCTCTGTGATCCCCGCCGCGGACGCGAAGCTGAAGTTGGCACGGTCAAGGTACGCCAGGCTGTACGTGATAAACACGATTGGCATGATGTACCACCAGCGTTTTACTGCATTGGTCGAACTGTTCATAGGCTTGCCTCTGTTGTTGAGGTTGTTACCGCCGTTGTCTGTAGGGTACACGGTGGCTTGTTTTGCTGAGTGCGATTTATGCCCCTCACCCCGGCCCTCTCCCCAGAGGGGAGAGGGTTAGGGTGAGGGGGATGTTTATTCGTTAAGCTCTGCTCGCGTGGGTAATCCTTCGCTGTCGCCCTGCACCTGAATGGCCAGCGAGCCAATCTTGTTGCCTCGCTCCACGGACTGCGGCAGCGTTTTGCCTTCCAGCAGGGCGCTAATCACGCCCACGGCAAAACCGTCGCCCGCGCCGACGGTGTCGACCACGTTCTCAACCTTGACCGCCGCGACCGCGCCCTGTTCGCCGTCGGCCGTCTTAAACCATGCGCCATCGGCGCCGGTCTTCAGCACCACCGCTTTTACTCCTTTATTCAGGTAGAAATCGGCAATGCCCTCCGGTGTGCTTTCGCCGGTCAGGATCATCCCTTCTTTCAGGCCCGGCAGAACCCAGTCCGCTCTGAACGCCAGACGGTTGAGCTTCTCGACCATTTCCGCTTCGCTTTTCCACAGCACCGGGCGCAGGTTCGGATCGAAAGAGATCGTTTTTCCCTGGGCTTTCAGAGTGGCTGCCGCGTGATCCAGCAGTTCATACGAGCTGGCAGACAGCGCTGCCGCCACGCCGCTGAGGTGCAGATGGCGCGCGGAGGCGAAATAGTCGGCGTGGTAATCCGCCACTGAGAGGTGGCTTGCGGCCGATCCCTTACGGAAATACTCAACGATGGGATCGGTTCCATTTTCGACCTTTGATTTAAGCTGAAAGCCGGTAGGGAAGCGTGCATCAAGGGTGACGCCCGCGGCATCAATCCCCTCTTTTTTCAGCGAGTCGAGAACGAAATGGCCAAAGCTATCGTCCCCCACGCGGCTGACCCAGCCCACGTTCAGGCCGAGACGCGCCAGGCCGGTTGCGACGTTCAGCTCTGCGCCCGCCACGCGTTTGATAAAGTGCTCTACCGCGCTCAGCTCGCCCGTTTCGGTGGCGACAAACATCGCCATGGCCTCGCCGATCGTGATGACATCCAGCGTCTTGTGCATGGCTTACTCCTCGCGCAGCAGGTTGACGTAATGGCGGGTAACGGCGGTTAAATCCGTCCCTTCCAGCGGGAACTCGATACCGCGCGGGGCATCGGCAGGCAGCTGGCCAAGCAGATCCAGCCAGCGCGCATCGGCGTGGTCCGGCGCCACGGCGCGGAAGTTATCTTTATGCGGCACGGCGGCTTTCACGTGGATATAGCTCACCGCAGGGGCCAGATTACGCGCGGCCTCTTCGGGGGAATCACCGACCCACAGCCAGTTGCCCATGTCGAAGGTCAGCGTGACGGGTAAGGCCATTTCCCGACAGGCGGCCTGGAAGCGCTGCATCGGCGCGAGCTGTCCGCAGTCGGTCTGATCGTTCTCCACGACCAGCGCCATGCCGCTTGCGTTCAGCAGGGTACGCAGGGCGTCGAGAGGCTGCGCGTCGCGGAAATGGCCCAGGGAAACCTTCAGCCACAGGGCGTTCAGGGTGCTGGCCTCAGAGAGATAGCGGGTCAGATCCGGGTTGAGGGTGCCGTCGGGCATAAACAGGGCGGCGGGGGCGGAGTAGCACGCCAGCAGGCCGAGCAGCTCAATAGATTCTCCCAGCGCAGGCAGCGCCAGCAGCTCTTCGCTGCTGAACAGTTCCCGGCGGATCTCCACGCCGTCTGCCCCTGCGCCTGCAATAACGGGAAGCATCGCCCGCTGACCGCCTGCCTGTCGCACCTGTTCCGCACCGTACGCGGCGGTGACCACCATAATTTTCCTGCCCATCTTCGGACTCCATCGCAACATAACAATACTATTACGCTAGATGGAACCGGTTCCAAAGAAAAGGTCAGGATGTCGAATTTATGATCGGTATCACAAGGGAAAATTAACGCGCCGTGGAGCCGCGAACGATCAGCTCGCCGGAGAAGACCTGCTCGCGAACGGCATCGCTGGTGCCTTCAATGCGGCGAACCACTTGTTCAACAGCAGCATAGCCAATCTGCCAGGTGGGCTGTTTGAGTGTCGTAATGCCGACGCCCGCCAGTTCCGCCCACTCCAGTTCATCAAACCCCAGCAGACCGATATCGCTGCCCCAGTGCAGGCCAATGCGCTTGAGCGAGCGGGCGACCTGAAGCGTCAGCGCCCCGTTTGCGGAGATAACGGCTTTGCGCATCCCGCGATGGCGCGTGTGGAACTGGCGCAGGGTGTTATCAAGTTGGTCGGCTTCGTGAAGCGGCGTTTCGGCATTTTCGGCGATCACGCCGGGATATCGCTCCAGCGTGGCGCGAAATGCGCTCAGGCGCTCGCGACGGGTATTGACCATCCCTAACGGTTCACTCAGAAACAGAATGGCCTCGAAGCCCTGTTCGATCAGATGCTCGGTGGCGGTCGTGGCGGCCTGAGTGTTATCCAGCCCGACCACATCGCAGGCAAATTCCGGGATTTTACGGTCGATGAGGACCATGGGCAGGGAGGACTGCTGCAGGCGGTTTAAACCCTCTTCCCGCATGCCCACCGCGTTCACCACAATCCCTTCGACCTGGTAGCTGCGCAGCAGATCGAGGTAATGCAGCTCCTGGTCGACTTCGTTGTTGGTATTACAGACCAGCGGCGTGAACCCCTTCTCGCGACAGGCGGCTTCAATACCGCTGAGGACGTTAACGGAATAGGGGTTGGTGATATCGGCGATGATAAGCCCGATAAGGCGGGTGCGGCCGCGTTTGAGCCCGCGCGCCATGAGGCTGGGACGGTAGTCGAGATCGGCAATGGCCTGTTCAATACGCGCCAGCAATGCGTCGGACAGCAGGTGTTTCTCGCCGTTAAGGTAGCGTGAAATACTGGTTTTACCGGTTTTGGCGGCTTTCGCCACGTCGCTAATGGTGGCCCGGGCTGGTTTGCTCATCGCTGATTTCCCTGAATTTAGTGAGAATACCTTAACGGGAAAATCAGACGAATCAAGTAATTTGCCCGGTGGCGCTGCGCTTACCGGAGGGTGCGGTCTGGTGCCCTCACCCCAACCCTCTCCCACGGGAGAGGGTGCCACCACTAAAAACGGCAACGAGCGTTGCCGTTTTGCTTTTACCTACTGAATTGGGCTTAACGTAATCTCAACGCGGCGGTTCTGCGCTTTGCCTTCCGCCGTGCTGTTGCTGGCGATAGGGTTGGCAGGGCCCATGCCGCTGGTGCGGATGCGGTTGGCTTCAACGCCCTGGGTAATCAGCGAGCTGGCTACGGCGTCGGCGCGCTGCTGGGACAGACGCATGTTCAGATCCTGGCTGCCGGTGCTGTCGGTGTAGCCCATCACGTTCACGGCGGTCTTGTTGTACTCTTTCAGCACCATCGCCACGCCGGTGAGCGTGTTCGCGCCCGCGGGTTTCAGCGTCGCGCTGCTGCTGTCGAAGGTCACGTTGTTCGGCATATTCAGGATGATGTTATCGCCGCTGCGCGTCACGCTCACGCCGGTTCCCTTCATTTTGTCGCGCAGCTTCGCTTCCTGCACGTCCATGTAATAGCCGACGCCGCCACCCAGTGCCGCGCCCGCCGCTGCGCCAATCAGCGCGCCTTTACCGCGGTCTTTCTTGGAGGAGGAGAGCGCCCCCACGCCTGCGCCGACCAGCGAGCCGATACCCGCGCCAATGCCGGATTTACCCGCTTCACGCTCACCGGTGTAAGGGTTAGTTGTGCAGCCAGAAACAGCCAGTGCACCGCTCACCAGAGCGGCAATAACGAGTACGCGTTTTTTCATCTTCTTTCCTTAATCCTTTTTATTCTTTGCCACGGCGAGCGTGGCAGTTGATTATGACGTCCAGATACGGAGAAAATTCCGGGTATAACTCTGAAATTTGTGACAAACCATAAACTGCCTCAGAAAGAAGGCCGTAAACCTGCACGCAACCAGGAGCGCACGCTTGAGCACCTCAACGAAAACCATTCTGACCGCCGCCCACTGGGGGCCGATGCTGGTCGAAACCGATGGCGAAAATGTTCTGTCGTCCCGCGGGGCACTGCCAACCCAACATCCCAACTCGTTACAGACCGTCGTTCGCGATCAGGTGCACAGCAACACGCGCGTGCGCTGGCCGATGGTGCGTAAAGGTTTTCTGGCCTCGCCGGATAAACCGCAGGGGATCCGCGGTCAGGATGAGTTTGTTCGCGTGAGCTGGGATGACGCGCTGGCGCTGATCCACGCCCAGCATAAGCGCATTCGCGACACTTACGGTCCGTCGTCCATTTTTGCCGGCTCCTACGGCTGGCGTTCTAACGGCGTGCTGCACAAGGCCTCGACGCTGCTGCAGCGCTACATGAGCCTGGCGGGAGGCTATACCGGCCATCTGGGGGATTACTCCACCGGCGCGGCGCAGGCGATCATGCCGTACGTCGTAGGGGGGAACGAAGTGTACCAGCAGCAGACCAGCTGGCCGCTGGTGCTGGCGCATACCGACGTGGTAGTGCTCTGGAGCGCCAACCCGCTCAATACGCTGAAAATTGCCTGGAATGCCAGCGACGAGCAGGGCATTGGGTATTTCGACGCGCTGCGCAAAAGCGGCAAGCGCATCATCTGCATTGACCCGATGCGTTCTGAAACCATGGATTTCTTCGGCGACAGCGCCGAGTGGATTGCCCCCCATATGGGTACCGACGTGGCGATGATGCTGGGGATCGCCCATACGCTGGTAGAAAACGGCTGGCACGATGTTGAATTCCTGACGCGCTGTACCACCGGCTTCGATAAATTCGCCGACTACCTGACGGGCCAATCCGATGGGGTGGCGAAAACGGCAGCGTGGGCGGCAGATATTTGCGGCGTTCCTGCGGAGAAAATCCGCGAACTGGCGGCGTTGTTCCATAAAAATACCACGATGTTAATGTCCGGCTGGGGAATGCAGCGTCAGCAGTTTGGCGAGCAAAAACACTGGATGCTGGTAACGCTTGCCGCAATGCTTGGACAAATCGGCACGCCGGGCGGGGGTTTTGGTCTCTCCTATCACTTTGCAAACGGCGGTAACCCGACGCGTAAAGCGGCGGTGCTGGCGTCTCTGCAAGGCTCGGTGCAGGGCGGCGTGGACGCCGTGGATAAAATCCCGGTGGCGCGTATTGTTGAAGCCCTTGAAAACCCCGGCGGTTTCTATCAGCACAACGGTCTGGACCGCCACTTCCCGGACATTAAATTTGTCTGGTGGGCGGGCGGGTCGAACTTCACGCACCATCAGGATACCAACCGCCTGATCCGCGCCTGGCAAAAGCCGGAGCTGGTGGTGATTTCCGAGTGCTTCTGGACCGGCTCGGCTAAGCATGCAGATATTGTCCTGCCAGCGACCACCTCGTTTGAGCGTAACGATCTCACTATGACCGGCGACTACAGCAACCAGCATATGGTCCCGATGAAGCGCGTAGTGGCCCCGCGAGACGAAGCGCGTGATGATTTTGACGTGTTTGCTGAACTGAGCGAGCTGTGGGAAGCGGGCGGTCGCGAGCGTTTTACCGAAGGGAAAAGCGATCTGCAATGGCTGGAAACCTTCTACCAGATTGCCGGCCAGCGTGGCGCGGCGCAGGGCGTGACGCTTCCGCCATTTGCCGAATTCTGGGAAGCGAACCAGATCGTCGAGATGCCGGAGAGCGAACAGAACGCGAAGTTTGTCCGTTTTGCCGATTTCCGCCGCGACCCGGAGAGCCACCCGCTGAAAACCGAGAGCGGAAAGATCGTGATTTATAGTGAGCGCATCGCCAGCTTTGGCTATGCCGACTGCCCGCCACACCCTATGTGGCTCGAGCCGGACGAGTGGCACGGCAACGCCCAGCCGGAACAGCTGCAGGTGTTGTCTGCGCATCCCGCGCACCGTCTGCACAGCCAGCTTAACTATACGTCCCTGCGCGAGCAGTATGCGGTCGCCGGGCGAGAGCCGGTCACGCTGAATTCCCTTGATGCGAAAGCCCGGGGGATTGCGGACGGCGACGTGGTGCGCGTCTGGAACTCGCGCGGGCAGGTGCTGGCAGGGGCGGTGGTGAGCGACGGGATTAAACCGGGCGTGATCTGCATTCATCAGGGCGCATGGCCCGACCTTGAGCCTTACGAGGGAGGGATCTGTAAAAACGGGGCGGTTAACGTGCTGACCAAAGATCTCCCCAGCTCGAAGCTGGGGAATGGCTGCGCAGGGAACACGGCGCTGGCCTGGGTAGAAAAATATCAGGGACCCGAGCTTACCTTAACGGCGTTTGATCCGCCTGCCAGCTCATGATCCACGTCGGGTGCTGGGTATCATCCTGCCAGGCGCTGTCTTCAATGCGAAAGCCCTGAGCATGGTAGAAATTCACCGCCCGCACATTTTTCTGATATACCTCCAGCGTTAAATGCGGGAAGCGCTGTTGAACATGGTTCAGCAGCGCGCGCCCGATGCCTTTCCCGATGCATGACGGTGCGACAAACAGCGCGCCGACAAACTGAGACTGCATCACGCTGATAAATCCGTATGGCTCGCCATCCTGTTCCCAGACCCAGGTTTCCGCCGACGGCAGGTAAACGTCCCGCACCATGGCCTCGTTCTCTTTCCAGTAACCCGGTTCAATAAACGGATGCGCTTCCGTGGTGCTTTCAAGCCAGAGGCTCAGAAGCGGCGCGGTATTCTCACTTTGCCATTTGCGGATCATGATGGCCTCCCGGATGACAGAAGCAGCCGGTAACGTGGTCGTTGACCAGGCCACAGGCCTGCATAAAGGCGTAGCAGATGGTGGAACCGACAAACTTAAAGCCGCGTTTTTTCAGGGCCTTCGAGAGCGCATCCGAGGCCGGGGTAGAGGCCGGGATTTCCGCGAGCGTGGCGGCCCGGGTGACCTGCGGATCGTTGTTCACAAACGACCAGACAAAATCTGAGAACGATTCGCCGTTTTGCTCCATTGCCAGGTAAGCGCGTGCGTTACCGATGATGGCCTGGATCTTACCGCGATGACGGATGATACCGGCGTCCTGCACCAGGCGTTCCACGTCTTCATCGGTCATCGCGGCGACGGCGACAGGATCGAACTGGTGGAAGGCGTTGCGGTAGTTTTCACGTTTCTTCAGTACCGTAATCCATGACAACCCCGCCTGCTGGCCCTCCAGACAGATCATCTCAAAGAGTTTTTTGCCATCCGTTTCCGGCACGCCCCATTCCCGATCGTGATAGTCGATATAAAGCTGATCCTGGCTCACCCAACCGCAACGTTCCATCCGTCATCTCCCTTATTGATACTGATTTCGCAAAATTTTCATTCTGACTGGCTTGACGTGTTTACTATAAAGACAATAGTTAATACAAGGGTTATAAGCTCTTCCTGAATAACGACAAATATCGCCGAATTCGGCTCTCTCTGGGGTCGCGTTGATGATGATAAAAAAAATCAGTGGTCGCCATGCTGCTTCTGGCCTGGTGGGGATTTCAGCCTGCCTGTTTTCTTGTAATACAGCGTCTGCCTGGCAACAGGAATATATCGTTTCAGACGCCCAAAATAATACGGCGGAACGCTATACATGGGACGCGGATCACCAACCGCGTTATGAGGATATTCTGGCTGAGCGTATTCAGTCTTCGCAAAACGCGCCCGGTCTTGCCCTGAATATACCGTCTGGCAGCACGCCGGAGGGGACGATGAGCGTGGGCTGGAATTTTCCGGTTTCAGCGCGTATCACCACCGGTCCGGTGGTGGCGTGGCGATACGACGGCACGGCTCCCATGATGATCAACGAGTTTGGTGATAGCGCGTCGACGCAGGCAATCACCGACCCGCTCTGGCATGCCAGCGTCAGCACGCTGGGGTGGCGCGTGAATACCCAGTACGGCGATCTTCGTCCGTGGGCGCAGATTAGCTATAACCAGCAGTTTGGTGAAAACCAGTGGAAATCGCAGTTTGGCATGCCGCAAACGCCAGCTCCTGCCCAAAACGGTAGCTGGATGGACGTCACCGTGGGAACGGATATTCCTTTTAATACGCACGTCGCGGCCTATGCGTCGCTGGCTCAGGGGGAGCACACCACCACCGGTGAGGAGTTTTTATACACCCTCGGCGTTAGCGCAAATTTCTAGAGTTGTTACTTTTTTAAACGTTACGATAACATCTCGAATACAACAACCACGGGCGTTACAGCGATAGCGGATACTAACACGCTGTCGCTTTATGCCCGGGCCAGGCCATTCATTCCCGTTTCCAGGCATTTCATTCCGTTCCGCCTGCATTTCATGCCGTTTTACCCCAGGCGTATTAAGGTTTTGTTTATCGTTGTCCTCAGCGAACTTCCTTAATTTCTCTTGCAGGACGACTGCCATGAACACATCAAATTATAACCGCACGCGCTGGCTCACGCTCTTTGGCACCATCGTCACCCAGTTTGCGCTGGGGTCGGTCTATACCTGGAGCCTGTTTAACAGCGCGCTTTCCGACAAACTCGGCGCGCCGGTCAGCCAGGTTGCGTTCTCCTTTGGTCTGCTGAGCCTGGGTCTGGCGATTTCGTCTTCCGTCGCGGGCAAGCTGCAGGAGCGTTTTGGGGTGAAGCGTGTGACCATGGCGTCCGGCATTCTGCTGGGTTTGGGCTTTTTCCTGACGGCGCATTCCAGCAACCTGATGATGCTGTGGCTGAGCGCCGGCGTGCTGGTGGGTCTGGCCGATGGCGCAGGTTACCTGCTGACCCTGTCGAACTGCGTGAAGTGGTTCCCTGAGCGTAAAGGCTTAATCTCCGCGTTCGCCATCGGCTCCTATGGCCTGGGCAGCCTCGGATTCAAATTTATCGACTCCCATCTGCTGGCGTCCGTTGGCCTCGAAAACACCTTTATGATCTGGGGCGCAATCGTGCTGGTGATGATTCTGTTCGGCGCCACGCTGATGACCGATGCGCCGCAGCAGGAGGTCAAATCCGTTAACGGCGTGGTGGAGAACGACTTCACCCTCGCGCAGTCCATGCGTAAACCGCAGTACTGGATGCTGGCGGTGATGTTCCTGACGGCCTGCATGAGCGGACTTTATGTCATCGGCGTGGCGAAGGATATCGCGCAGGGGATGGTGAAGCTGGATGCGGCTACGGCGGCGAATGCGGTGACGGTCATCTCCATTGCGAACCTCTCCGGTCGTCTGGTGCTCGGTATTCTGTCTGACAAAATTGCCCGCATCCGTGTGATTACGATTGGGCAGGTGGTTTCGCTGGTCGGCATGGCGGCGCTGCTGTTCGCTCCGCTGAATGAAGCCACCTTCTTTGCGGCGATTGCCTGCGTGGCCTTTAACTTCGGCGGCACGATTACCGTCTTCCCGTCACTGGTAAGCGAGTTCTTTGGCCTGAACAATCTGGCGAAAAACTACGGCGTTATCTATCTTGGCTTCGGGATCGGCAGCATCTGCGGCTCGCTGATAGCCTCTCTGTTCGGCGGGTTCTACGTGACCTTCTGCGTCATATTTGCCCTGCTGATTATCTCGCTGGCGCTCTCGACCACGATTCGCCAGCCGCAGCGTGAAGTATTCAAAGAAGCGCACGCGTAAGCAGTATGAAAGAGGCCTCTGTGGCCTCTTTTTTCTTTATGCGAGACGCTTCCCGTCTCGATATTTTGTAAAAATTTATACCGATCACACTCTCTGCTGCCACTTTTCTCTCCCGCTGTGGTCTACTTATCGCGCTTGTAGACGTTTCTAATAACGCTTCCTTACGCATTTACGTACTCTGTCCGCTTTCTCTTTGAGATTCGTCGGGTTTTTATACCCCTTCCCCCAGGGTTGTTTGCATGAAATACATTAGGTCTCTTACCCAGCAAAGATTGTGTCTGATGCTGGCTGTCTATATCGGATTATTTCTGAATGGCGCGGTACTGTTCAGAAGAGTGGAAGGTTATTTTGAACACCTTACCGTAAGTAATGGTATTTTTGCCGCCATTGAAGTGTTCGGCTCCGTCCTCGCTACCTTCTTCCTCTTACGCCTGCTGTCCCTTTTTGGCCGACGTACCTGGCAAATTTTGGCCTCGCTGGTGGTGATTATTTCCGCCGCCGCAAGCTATTACATGACCTTTATGAACGTGGTCATTGGGTACGGTATCGTTGCCTCGGTGATGACCACGGATATCGATCTCTCGAAAGAGGTGGTAGGGAAAGGCTTTATCGTCTGGACAGTTTTAACCTGTCTGATACCGCTGTTCTTTATCTGGAACAATACGTGCCGCTATACGCTGTTACGCCAGCTGCGCACCCGTGGACAGCGGATCCGCAATATCGTCGTTGTCCTGCTGGCTGGTCTGCTGGTATGGGCGCCAATCCGCCTGATGGAAACGCAGCAAAAACGCGTTGAAAAAGCGACGGGCGTGGATATGCCAAGCTATGGCGGCGTGGTGGCAAACTCGTATTTGCCGTCTAACTGGCTGTCAGCGTTAGGTCTGTATGCCTGGGCGCAGGCGGACGAATCCAGTGATGTGAAATCGCTGATCAATCCAACGAAAAAATTCACCTACCAGCCGCCAGCCGACGGGATTGATGATACGTACGTCGTCTTCGTCATCGGCGAAACGACGCGCTGGGATCATATGGGTATTCTCGGCTATAACCGGGACACCACGCCAAAGCTGGCGCAGGAGAAAAACCTGGTGGCTTACCGTGGCTACTCCTGCGATACCGCAACGAAGCTCTCGCTGCGCTGTATGTTTGTGCGTGAAGGCGGTGCAAGCGATAACCCGCAACGCACGCTGAAAGAGCAGAACGTGTTTGCCGTGCTGAAGCAGCTTGGGTTTAGCTCTGACCTGTTCGCCATGCAAAGTGAGATGTGGTTCTACACCAACACGCTGGCAGATAACATTGCGTACCGTGAGCAGATTGGCGCCGAACCGCGTAACCGCGGTAAAAACGTCGACGACATGCTGCTGCTGGAAGAGATGTCGCAGTCCCTTAAGAACCATCCGCAGGGTAAGCATCTGGTTATTCTGCATACCAAAGGGTCGCATTACAGCTATTACCAGCGCTACACGCGTGATTTTGCGAAGTGGCAGCCTGAGTGCGTGGGCATTAATAAAGACTGCAGCAAGCAGGAGCTGATCAACGCCTACGACAACTCGGTGCTGTACGTGGATACCTTCCTGAGCCGGGTGATCGACCAGCTGCGCGATAAAAAAGCGATTGTGATTTACGCGGCAGACCACGGTGAATCCATCAATGAGAAAGAGCACCTGCACGGTACGCCGCGCAAGCTGGCACCGCCGGAGCAGTTCCGCGTGCCGATGATCATGTGGATGTCGGATAAGTATCTTGAAAATCCGGAGAAGGCGAAGATGTTTGCTCAGCTGAAAAAAGAGGCGGATATGAAGGTGCCTCGTCGTCACGTTGAGCTGTACGACACCATTATGGGTTGTCTCGGCTATACCTCACCGAATGGTGGGATTAACGAAAACAACAACTGGTGTAAACTCCCTGATAACAGCGTAAAAGCCGCGCAGTAGCTGCCCTGGCGAGAATATCGCCAGTTGAATGGCTTTTTGAAAATAAGGGATTGACGGGGGCGCACCTCAGCAGTAAGATGCGCTCCGCATTCGGCGAGTAGCGCAGCTTGGTAGCGCAACTGGTTTGGGACCAGTGGGTCGGAGGTTCGAATCCTCTCTCGCCGACCACATTCTGAAAAGGGCTAACCGCAAGGTTAGCCCTTTTTGCATTATGATCTTATCCCGTCAGAGTATCCAAAACGCCCCTTAGGCCTGCTTCTCCCTGCCTGTTAACGATTTTGTGACATAATCCATTGTATTTTTTTATATATAGATTGATCTTTTTTCGCGTTGCTTATGGATAACCTCAGCATTTTTCGCTGTGCGTTTTAACGTTCGCGGTATTTAGTGCTCAGATAATCACCATTCTGCAAGAAAATTTACCCATTCTGAATAAAAGTTAATCACTGATTGTTGCGAAATATGAAGAGACTTGTGCTGCAAGATAGCGAGTAGCATAAATTTCCCTGCTGAAAACTGGCATACATAGTTTTTTTAATCTTTGTTTGCGGTTTCTCACACTCAGCGTAAATCCCCGTCACCTGTATTGACGTTTTCACATTCTGTTGACAGATTGTAGGGCATGAGGGGCATTTCAGGGACGATCTGCGCTGCAACTCAAACGCTCTTCTGAAAGGATTCTCCATCCCTTTAAAGCCTTCGGGCATCACCGACCGGACCGGGTAAAAAATAAATAAAGGTCTGGCGGCGTAACACAACAAAGCAAAACATCACATTGGAGCAGAATAATGAGTATTTCCTTGAAGAAGTCAGGGATGCTGAAGCTTGGTCTGAGCCTGGTGGCTATGACCGTGGCAGCAAGCGTACAGGCAAAAACCCTGGTTTACTGTTCTGAAGGCTCGCCGGAAGGCTTTAACCCACAGCTCTTTACCTCTGGTACGACTTACGACGCAAGCTCTGTACCGATCTATAACCGTCTGGTTGAATTCAAAACCGGTACCACGGAAGTGATTCCGGGTCTGGCCGAGAAGTGGGACGTCAGCGAAGACGGTAAAACCTATACCTTCCACCTGCGCCAGGGCGTGAAGTGGCAGGACAGCAAAGAATTCAAACCAACGCGCGACTTTAACGCCGACGACGTTGTGTTCTCCTTCGACCGTCAGAAAAACGCTCAGAACCCGTACCACAAAGTGTCTGGCGGCAGCTATGAATACTTCGAAGGGATGGGTCTGCCAGACCTGATCGCTGAAGTGAAAAAAGTGGACGATAAAACGGTTCAGTTCGTGCTGACGCGTCCGGAAGCGCCATTCCTGGCTGACCTGGCCATGGACTTCGCTTCAATTCTGTCCAAAGAGTACGCGGACAACATGCTGAAAGCCGGTACGCCGGAAAAAGTCGATCTGAACCCAATCGGTACCGGTCCATTCCAGCTGCTGCAGTACCAGAAAGACTCCCGCATTCTATACAAAGCGTTCGAAGGCTATTGGGGCACCAAGCCGCAGATCGACCGTCTGGTCTTCTCCATCACGCCTGATGCGTCAGTACGTTATGCAAAACTGCAGAAAAACGAATGCCAGGTGATGCCGTACCCGAACCCGGCTGATATCGCCCGTATGAAGCAGGACAAGAACATCAACCTGCTGGAGCAGGCTGGCCTGAACGTGGGCTATCTCTCCTTCAACACCGAGAAGAAACCGTTTGATGACGTGAAAGTGCGTCAGGCGCTGACCTACGCGGTGAACAAAGAAGCGATCATCAAGGCGGTTTACCAGGGCGCTGGCGTTGCTGCCAAAAACCTGATCCCACCAACCATGTGGGGTTATAACGACGACGTTAAAGACTACACCTACGATCCTGAGAAAGCGAAAGCGCTGCTGAAAGAAGCGGGCCAGGATAAAGGCTTTACCGTTGAGCTGTGGGCGATGCCGGTACAGCGTCCGTACAACCCGAACGCACGCCGTATGGCGGAAATGGTTCAGGCTGACTGGGCTAAGGTTGGCGTTCAGGCCAAGATTGTGACCTACGAGTGGGGCGAGTACCTGAAGCGCGCCAAAGCGGGTGAGCACCAGGCGGTAATGATGGGCTGGACCGGTGATAACGGGGATCCGGACAACTTCTTCGCCACCCTGTTCAGCTGCGCGGCGGCGAAAGACGGTTCTAACTACTCTCGCTGGTGCTACAAGCCGTTTGAAGACCTGATCCAGCCGGCGCGTGCGACCGACGATCACAACAAACGTATTGAACTGTACAAGCAGGCTCAGGTTGTTATGCACGATCAGGCTCCGGCGCTGATTGTTGCTCACTCCACCGTGTACGAGCCAGTGCGTAAAGAAGTGAAGGGCTACGTGGTTGATCCACTGGGCAAACACCACTTCGAAAACGTATCTGTTGAATAATAAGTAGGGTGTTCTCCCTCTCCCTCTGGGAGAGGGCAGGGGTGAGGGGATGCATGCACGCCCTTCACCCTAACCCTCTCCCGCCAGGAGAGGGAATTTACATTTGTGAGCAATACAGACGTCACGCCACTGGTCGTGCGTCATCAGAGAGAATCCGGGTTATGTTGCAGTTCATCCTCCGACGTCTGGGACTTGTTATCCCCACGTTTATCGGTATCACCCTTCTCACTTTTGCCTTCGTCCATATGATCCCCGGCGACCCGGTAATGATTATGGCGGGCGAGCGTGGTATTTCCCCTGAGCGCCATGCACAGCTGCTGGCGGAACTCGGTCTCGATAAGCCGATGTGGCAGCAGTACCTCCACTATATCTGGGGCGTATTGCACGGTGATTTAGGGATTTCGCTGAAAAGCCGTCTTCCGGTGTGGGACGAGTTCGTGCCGCGTTTTAAAGCGACGCTGGAGCTTGGCGTCTGCGCCATGATTTTCGCCACTGCGGTGGGTATTCCTGTTGGGGTTCTGGCTGCCGTCAAGCGTGGCTCTATTTTTGACCACACCGCCGTGGGCCTGGCGCTGACCGGCTACTCCATGCCTATCTTCTGGTGGGGCATGATGCTGATCATGCTGGTATCGGTGCAGCTTAACCTGACACCGGTCTCCGGGCGCGTCAGCGATATGGTCTTCCTGGATGACTCCAACCCGCTCACCGGATTTATGCTGATCGATACGGCTATCTGGGGCGAAGAGGGCAACTTCATTGATGCCGTGGCGCACATGATCCTACCTGCCATGGTGCTGGGCACCATTCCTCTGGCGGTGATCGTGCGAATGACCCGTTCATCGATGCTGGAAGTGCTGGGTGAGGATTATATCCGCACCGCGCGCGCAAAGGGCCTGACGCGTATGCGCGTCATCATCGTCCATGCGCTGCGTAATGCCATGCTGCCGGTGGTGACCGTTATCGGTCTCCAGGTGGGGACGTTGCTGGCGGGGGCGATCCTGACCGAAACCATCTTCTCCTGGCCGGGCCTTGGACGCTGGCTGATTGACGCGCTGCAACGCCGTGACTATCCGGTTGTGCAGGGCGGTGTACTGCTGGTCGCGACGATGATTATCCTCGTCAACCTGCTGGTCGATTTGCTGTACGGCGTGGTGAACCCGCGTATTCGTCATAAGAAGTAAGGGACCATCATGTCACAAGTCACTCAAAATAAAGTGGTCGCTGCACCGGTTCCTATGACGCCGCTGCAGGAGTTCTGGCACTACTTCAAGCGCAATAAAGGCGCGGTGGTAGGGCTGGTGTATGTCGTAATCATGATCCTGATCGCGGTGTTTGCGAACTTCCTCGCACCGTATAACCCGGCGGACCAGTTCCGCGATGCGCTGCTCGCCCCGCCTGCGTGGCAGGACGGCGGCAGCCTGGCGCACCTGCTGGGTACCGATGACGTGGGCCGCGACGTGCTGTCGCGTCTGATGTACGGCGCGCGCCTGTCGCTGCTGGTCGGCTGTCTCGTTGTTGTGCTGTCGCTGATCATGGGCGTCGTCCTCGGCCTGGTTGCCGGTTACTTCGGCGGCATCGTTGATAACATCATCATGCGTATCGTCGACATCATGCTGGCGCTGCCAAGCCTGCTGCTGGCGCTGGTGCTGGTGGCAATCTTCGGCCCGTCGATAGGCAATGCCGCGCTGGCGTTGACCTTCGTGGCGCTCCCTCACTACGTGCGTTTAACCCGTGCGGCGGTGCTGGTGGAAGTGAACCGCGATTACGTCACCGCCTCTCGCGTGGCGGGTGCCGGTGCGATGCGCCAGATGTTTGTGAATATCTTCCCTAACTGCCTGGCGCCGCTGATTGTTCAGGCGTCGCTCGGTTTCTCTAACGCCATTCTTGATATGGCCGCTCTTGGCTTCCTGGGCATGGGTGCGCAGCCGCCAACACCGGAGTGGGGCACCATGCTCTCCGACGTGTTGCAGTTCGCACAAAGCGCCTGGTGGGTTGTCACCTTCCCGGGTCTGGCAATCCTGCTGACGGTGCTGGCATTTAACCTGATGGGTGATGGTCTGCGTGATGCGCTTGATCCCAAACTGAAGCAGTAAGAGGCACGAGATGGCGTTATTAAATGTAGATAAATTATCGGTGCACTTCGGCGACGAAGGCACCCCGTTTCGCGCCGTGGACCGCATCAGCTACAGCGTAAATCAGGGCGAAGTGGTTGGCATTGTCGGGGAGTCCGGTTCCGGTAAGTCAGTGAGCTCACTGGCGATCATGGGGCTGATTGATTACCCGGGCCGCGTGATGGCGGAAAACCTGCAGTTCAACGGTCAGGATCTGAAGCGCATTTCTGAAAAACAGCGCCGCCAGCTGGTGGGCGCCGAAGTGGCGATGATTTTTCAGGATCCCATGACCAGCCTGAACCCTTGCTATACCGTTGGTTTCCAGATTATGGAAGCGATTAAGGTGCATCAGGGCGGGAATAAGAAAACCCGTCGTCAGCGCGCGATCGACCTGCTGAACCAGGTGGGTATTCCTGACCCGGCATCACGTCTGGACGTTTACCCGCACCAGCTCTCCGGTGGGATGAGCCAGCGCGTGATGATCGCGATGGCGATTGCCTGTCGACCAAAACTGCTGATTGCGGATGAACCTACGACGGCGCTGGATGTGACCATTCAGGCGCAAATCATCGAACTGCTGCTGGAGCTGCAGCAGAAAGAGAATATGGCGCTGGTGCTGATTACGCACGATCTGGCGCTGGTGGCCGAAGCTGCGCACAAAATCATCGTGATGTATGCCGGCCAGGTGGTCGAGACCGGGAATTCACACGATATTTTCCGCGCGCCGCGTCATCCGTATACCCAGGCGCTTTTACGCGCGCTGCCGGAGTTTGCTCAGGACAAAGCGCGTCTGGCATCGCTGCCGGGTGTGGTACCGGGTAAATATGACCGTCCGCAGGGCTGTCTGCTCAATCCGCGCTGCCCGTATGCAACGGACAAATGCCGGGCAGAAGAGCCAGAGCTGAACCAGCTTGCTGACGGCCGTCAGTCGAAATGCCACTACCCACTCGATGATGCCGGGAGGCCAACACTATGAGTACGCAACAGGCCACCACGCAACAACCGTTGTTGCAGGCCATCGATCTGAAAAAATACTACCCGGTGAAGAAGGGGCTGTTTGCCCCTGAACGCCTGGTGAAAGCGCTGGACGGCGTCTCCTTTAACCTCGAACGCGGTAAAACGCTGGCGGTGGTGGGGGAGTCAGGCTGCGGCAAATCCACGCTGGGCCGTCTGCTGACGATGATTGAAGTGCCGACCGGCGGGGAGCTCTATTATCAGGGGCAGGATCTGCTCAAGCACGATCCGCAGGCGCAGAAGCTGCGCCGCCAGAAAATCCAGATTGTGTTCCAGAACCCGTACGGTTCTTTGAACCCGCGTAAAAAAGTGGGGCAGATTCTGGAAGAGCCGCTGCTGATCAACAGTAATCTGAGCAAAGAGCAGCGCCGTGAAAAAGCGCTGGCGATGATGGCGAAGGTCGGCCTCAAAACTGAGCATTATGACCGCTATCCGCACATGTTCTCCGGGGGCCAGCGTCAGCGTATCGCTATCGCCCGCGGGCTGATGCTCGATCCGGACGTGGTGATTGCCGATGAGCCGGTCTCCGCGCTCGACGTATCCGTGCGTGCGCAGGTGCTGAACCTGATGATGGATCTCCAGCAGGAGCTGGGGCTCTCTTACGTGTTCATCTCCCACGACCTGTCGGTGGTGGAACATATTGCCGATGAAGTGATGGTGATGTACCTGGGGCGCTGCGTGGAGAAGGGGACCAAAGACCAGATCTTTAATAACCCTCGTCACCCGTATACCCAGGCGCTGCTGTCTGCGACGCCGCGTCTGAACCCGGACGATCGTCGTGAGCGTATTAAGCTGACGGGTGAACTGCCAAGCCCGCTGAATCCGCCTCCGGGATGTGCATTCAACGCCCGCTGCAGTCGCCGCTTTGGCCCATGTACCCAGCTCCAGCCGCAGCTGAAGGATTATGGCGGCCAGCTGGTTGCCTGCTTCGCGGTCGATCAGGATGAAAATGGCGAGAAGCCACAGGCATAACGAAAAAAACCGGCGATAAGCCGGTTTTTTTATGTCTGCTTGATTATTTCCGCAGGCGAATCTGGTCGACGGCGTGCTTTTCGCTCTTGGTGAGGATCAGGCTCGCGCGCTCGCGCGTCGGCAGGATGTTCTCTTTGAGGTTCACGTAGTTGATCTCATTCCACAGCCCCGTCGCCACGCCGATCGCTTCCTCTTCAGAAAGCTGAGCATAGTGGTGGAAATAGGAATCCGGGTCAGTGAACGCCCCCTCGCGGAACTTCAGGAAGCGGTTGATGTACCAGTTTTGCAGCAGGTCTTCCGGCGCATCGACATAAATAGAGAAATCGACGAAATCCGAGACGAATACGTGATGCGGGTCGTGAGGATAGTCCATCCCGCTTTGCAGCACGTTCAGACCTTCCAGAATCAGGATGTCCGGCTGGACCACGGTTTTATCCCCACCCGGGATGCGATCGTAGATCAGGTGCGAATAGACTGGCGCAGTCACGTGCGGCACGCCGGATTTCAGGTCAGAGACAAATTTCACCAGACGGTGCATATCATAAGAAAGCGGGAAACCTTTCTTCTTCATCAGCCCACGTTCTTTTAACACCTCGTTCGGGTGCAGGAAGCCGTCTGTCGTGATCAGCTCCACGCTGCGGTGTTCCGGCCAGCGGCTTAACAGCGCCTGCAGGACGCGCGCGGTGGTACTTTTACCCACGGCCACGCTGCCTGCGATACTAATGATATAAGGAATGCGTTGACCGTTCGTCCCGAGAAACTGCTCCAGCACGGCCTGACGGCGCAGGTTCGAGCTGATATAGAAGTTAAGCAAGCGAGAGAGGGGGAGATAAATTTCTGCCACCTCTTCCAGGGACAGATCTTCGTTTATCCCTTTTAACCGTGCGATTTCACCTTCCGTCAGCGTCATAGGAACGGAATCACGCAGGGCAGCCCACTGGCTGCGGTTAAAGTGAAGATAAGGCGTCATTAACGTTTGCTCTTTTTTGCTCATAAGCATGCTTCAGTGAGCCAGCATCACACTGCCGGATCGTGGCTCATCACACAGTTAATTTTGGACAATGGGCAGGAGGTTAACACCAGATGACGGGAATAATAAGAAAAAAGATGGAAAGCGCTGCGTTACGCGGAAGCCGTCACGCTACGGTGAATACGGTGCAAATCACGATGATATGTTGAATATTTGACCTCAAATGACTACTTTTACAGCGTCCGATACGCTGTTCGCATAAAATGTGAGCGAAAGAACGTTTTATGCAAATTTTTAGTTGCATGACCGCGCAGGTATCCATAGAATGCGCGCTACTTGATGCCGACTTAGCTCAGTAGGTAGAGCAACTGACTTGTAATCAGTAGGTCACCAGTTCGATTCCGGTAGTCGGCACCATCAAGTCCGGTGGGGTTCCCGAGCGGCCAAAGGGAGCAGACTGTAAATCTGCCGTCACAGACTTCGAAGGTTCGAATCCTTCCCCCACCACCACTTTCTGGCAGCGTAAATGCCGCCGGAGCTGGTTGGAAAAATTAGCCAGCTCAAACTGAAAAAGAGAGAAATCTCTTTTTTTGTTACAGAAAGAACTGGGTAGCCGAGTTTCAGGATGCGGGCATCGTATAATGGCTATTACCTCAGCCTTCCAAGCTGATGATGCGGGTTCGATTCCCGCTGCCCGCTCCAATACGTGCTGATATGGCTCAGTTGGTAGAGCGCACCCTTGGTAAGGGTGAGGTCCCCAGTTCGACTCTGGGTATCAGCACCACTTCACTTCTCCTTCCCGTTTCTCTCTGTTTCAATTTTACTGTATTCAACAATTCAGGCATTTCGCCTGGTTGATGTGGTGATATCACCGATTTATCCGTGTCTTAGAGGGACAATCGATGTCTAAAGAAAAGTTTGAACGTACAAAACCGCACGTTAACGTCGGTACTATCGGCCACGTTGACCATGGTAAAACAACGCTGACCGCTGCAATCACTACCGTTCTGGCAAAAACCTACGGTGGTTCTGCTCGTGCATTCGACCAGATCGATAACGCACCAGAAGAAAAAGCTCGTGGTATCACCATCAACACCTCTCACGTTGAGTACGACACCCCGACTCGCCACTACGCACACGTAGACTGCCCAGGCCACGCCGACTATGTTAAAAACATGATCACCGGTGCTGCGCAGATGGACGGCGCGATCCTGGTTGTTGCTGCGACTGACGGCCCAATGCCTCAGACTCGTGAGCACATCCTGCTGGGTCGTCAGGTAGGCGTTCCTTTCATCATCGTGTTCCTGAACAAATGCGACATGGTTGATGACGAAGAGCTGCTGGAACTGGTAGAGATGGAAGTTCGTGAACTGCTGTCTCAGTACGATTTCCCGGGCGACGATACCCCAATCGTTCGTGGTTCTGCTCTGAAAGCGCTGGAAGGCGACGCAGAGTGGGAAGCGAAAATCATCGAACTGGCTGGCTTCCTGGATTCTTACATCCCAGAACCAGAGCGTGCGATTGACAAGCCATTCCTGCTGCCAATCGAAGACGTATTCTCCATCTCCGGTCGTGGTACCGTTGTTACCGGTCGTGTAGAGCGCGGTATCATCAAAGTTGGCGAAGAAGTTGAAATCGTTGGTATCAAAGAGACTGCGAAGTCTACCTGTACTGGCGTTGAAATGTTCCGCAAACTGCTGGACGAAGGCCGTGCTGGTGAGAACGTTGGTGTTCTGCTGCGTGGTATCAAACGTGAAGAAATCGAACGTGGTCAGGTTCTGGCGAAGCCAGGCTCAATCAAGCCACACACCAAGTTCGAATCTGAAGTGTACATCCTGTCCAAAGACGAAGGCGGCCGTCATACTCCGTTCTTCAAAGGCTACCGTCCACAGTTCTACTTCCGTACAACTGACGTGACCGGTACCATCGAACTGCCAGAAGGCGTTGAGATGGTAATGCCAGGCGACAACATCAAGATGGTTGTGACTCTGATCCACCCAATCGCGATGGACGACGGTCTGCGTTTCGCAATCCGTGAAGGTGGCCGTACCGTTGGCGCGGGCGTGGTTGCTAAAGTTCTCGGCTAATCGCTGATAACATTTGACGCAATGCGCATGAAAAGGGCATCATTTGATGCCCTTTTTGCACGCTTTCACATCAGAACCTGGCTCATCAGTGATTATTTTTGTCATAATCATTGCTGAGACAGGCTCTGCAGAGAGCGTATAATCCATAAAGGGATTAGCGTTTCGATTTGGCTCGCCTCGCAATCGCGGGGTGAAATTATTTGTAGAATTCTTCTGACAGGTTGGTTTATGAGTGCGAATACCGAAGCTCAAGGGAGCGGGCGCGGCCTGGAAGCGATGAAGTGGGTCGCTGTTGCCGTGCTGCTGATTGTGGCAATCGTTGGCAACTATCTTTATCGTGACATGATGCTGCCGCTCCGCGCGCTGGCAGTGGTGATTCTGATTGCTGCAGCGGGCGGTGTCGCGCTGTTGACGACTAAGGGTAAAGCAACCGTTGCTTTCGCTCGCGAAGCACGTACCGAAGTCCGCAAGGTCATTTGGCCGACTCGCCAGGAAACATTGCACACCACGCTGATCGTGGCTGCAGTGACTGCGGTAATGTCACTGATCCTGTGGGGACTGGATGGTATTCTGGTTCGCCTGGTTTCCTTTATTACTGGCCTGAGGTTCTAAGATGTCTGAAGCCCCTAAAAAGCGTTGGTACGTCGTTCAGGCGTTTTCCGGTTTTGAAGGCCGCGTAGCAACGTCGCTGCGTGAGCATATCAAATTACACAACATGGAAGAGTTATTTGGCGAAGTTATGGTTCCGACCGAAGAAGTGGTTGAGATCCGTGGCGGCCAACGTCGCAAAAGCGAGCGTAAATTCTTCCCGGGTTACGTGCTGGTTCAGATGGTGATGAACGACGCGAGCTGGCACCTGGTGCGCAGCGTACCGCGCGTGATGGGCTTTATCGGCGGCACGTCTGACCGTCCGGCGCCAATCAGCGACAAAGAAGTTGATGCGATTATGAACCGCCTGCAGCAGGTGGGTGATAAGCCGCGTCCGAAAACGCTGTTTGAACCGGGTGAAATGGTTCGTGTTAGCGACGGTCCGTTTGCTGACTTTAACGGTGTGGTTGAAGAAGTGGACTACGAGAAGTCCCGCCTGAAAGTTTCTGTTTCTATCTTCGGTCGTGCGACCCCGGTAGAACTGGACTTTGCGCAGGTCGAAAAAGCCTAAGCAGCGATCAAAAAAGCGGCGATTTAATCGTTGCACAGGGCGCGAGATTGGAATACAATTTCGCGCCTTTTGTTTTTATGGGCCCGGCCCGTAAAACGAATTTTATTCACGGGGAGCCTCCCTGAGGCGCTATCACCCAATCAGAGGATTTTACAATGGCTAAGAAAGTACAAGCCTACGTCAAGCTGCAGGTTGCAGCTGGTATGGCGAACCCAAGTCCACCAGTTGGTCCAGCTCTGGGTCAGCAGGGTGTGAACATCATGGAATTCTGTAAAGCGTTCAACGCCAAAACCGAATCCCTGGAAAAAGGTCTGCCAATCCCAGTCGTAATCACTGTTTACGCTGACCGTTCTTTCACTTTCGTTACCAAAACCCCTCCAGCAGCTGTTCTGCTGAAGAAAGCGGCTGGTATCAAGTCTGGTTCCGGTAAACCGAACAAAGACAAAGTGGGTAAAATTTCCCGCGCTCAGCTGCAGGAAATCGCGCAGACCAAAGCTGCCGACATGACTGGTGCCGACATTGAAGCGATGACTCGCTCAATCGAAGGTACTGCACGTTCCATGGGCCTGGTAGTGGAGGACTAAGAAATGGCTAAACTGACCAAGCGCATGTCCGTGATCCGTGACAAAGTTGATGCGACCAAACAGTACGACATCAACGAAGCTATCGCTCTGCTGAAAGAACTGGCAACTGCTAAGTTCGTTGAAAGCGTTGACGTTGCCGTTAACCTCGGCATCGACGCGCGTAAATCCGATCAGAACGTTCGTGGCGCAACTGTACTGCCACACGGTACTGGCCGTTCCGTTCGCGTAGCTGTATTTGCTCAGGGTGCAAACGCTGAAGCTGCTAAAGCTGCCGGCGCTGAACTGGTAGGTATGGAAGATCTGGCTGATCAGATCAAGAAAGGCGAAATGAACTTTGACGTTGTTATTGCTTCTCCAGATGCAATGCGCGTTGTTGGCCAGCTGGGCCAGGTTCTGGGTCCACGCGGCCTGATGCCTAACCCGAAAGTCGGTACTGTAACTCCTAACGTTGCTGAAGCGGTTAAGAACGCTAAAGCAGGTCAGGTTCGTTATCGTAACGACAAAAACGGCATCATCCACACCACCATCGGTAAAGTGGACTTTGACGCTGACAAACTGAAAGAAAACCTGGAAGCTCTGCTGGTTGCGCTGAAAAAAGCAAAACCAACTCAGGCGAAAGGCGTGTACATCAAGAAAGTTAGCATCTCCACCACCATGGGTGCAGGTGTTGCAGTTGACCAGGCAGGCCTGAGCGCTGCTGCAAACTAATGCCTTTACGTGGGCGGTGATTTTGTCTACAATCTTACCCCCACGTTTGCTAACGAAAGTTAGCGGCTAAAAGATTTGTTCGTTGGAGCCTGGCCTAATCCAGGCCTCCGTCGAAGACCGCAGGTGTTTCGCAAGAGACTTAATCCCCTGCGTAGACGGTGACAGAACGCTAAGATTATTTTTGGATACTCTGGCTTGTTTCTGCTCACCGTATTAAGACGCTCTTTCCGTTTGGGAGAGTGAAGTGAGTTCCGGAACATGAGTTCCGGCAAACATCCAGGAGCAAAGCTAATGGCTTTAAATCTTCAAGACAAACAAGCGATTGTTGCTGAAGTCAGCGAAGTAGCCAAAGGCGCGCTGTCTGCAGTAGTTGCGGATTCCCGTGGCGTTACTGTAGACAAAATGACTGAACTGCGTAAAGCAGGTCGTGAAGCTGGCGTATACATGCGTGTTGTTCGTAACACCCTGCTGCGTCGCGTAGTTGAAGGTACTCAGTTCGAGTGCCTGAAAGACACGTTTGTTGGTCCGACCCTGATTGCATACTCTATGGAACACCCGGGCGCTGCTGCTCGTCTGTTCAAAGAGTTCGCGAAAGCGAATGCAAAATTTGAGGTCAAAGCTGCAGCCTTTGAAGGTGAGTTGATCCCGGCATCGCAAATCGATCGCCTGGCAACCCTGCCGACCTACGAAGAAGCAATTGCACGCCTGATGGCAACCATGAAAGAAGCTTCGGCTGGCAAACTGGTTCGCACTCTGGCTGCTGTTCGCGATGCGAAAGAAGCTGCTTAATCGCAGTTATCTTTATAAAGCATTTGCTTACGTATAAACTTATTCTGATTTTCAGGAACAATTTAAATGTCTATCACTAAAGATCAAATCATTGAAGCAGTTGCAGCTATGTCCGTAATGGACGTTGTAGAACTGATTTCTGCAATGGAAGAAAAATTCGGTGTTTCTGCTGCTGCTGCTGTAGCTGTAGCTGCGGGCCCGGCTGAAGCTGCTGAAGAAAAAACTGAATTCGACGTAATTCTGAAAGCTGCTGGCGCTAACAAAGTTGCTGTTATCAAAGCAGTACGTGGCGCAACTGGCCTGGGTCTGAAAGAAGCTAAAGACCTGGTAGAATCTGCTCCAGCTGCGCTGAAAGAAGGCGTGAGCAAAGACGACGCAGAAGCACTGAAAAAATCTCTGGAAGAAGCTGGCGCTGAAGTTGAAGTTAAATAAGCCAACTTTTCTGGTTGCAGCCTGAGTAATTAGGCTGATGGCTGGTGACTTTTTAGTCACCAGCCTTTTTGCGCTGTAAGGCATCAGTAGCATTTCACACTGTTTGACTGCTGATTGTCCTGACAATGCATGTTTCTATCGACGACTTAATATATTGCGACAGGGTGCTCGCTCTGTGTAAATCGCGACGAAATGATTTAAGCGTGATAGCAACAGGTATTGCGGAAAGTATTCAATTTTCCGGTCCACAAAATGGTGTTGCACAAACTGTCCCTTCGTCGGACAGATGGGTCGACTTGTCAGCGAGCTGAGGAACCCTATGGTTTACTCCTATACCGAGAAAAAACGTATTCGTAAGGATTTTGGTAAACGTCCACAAGTTCTGGACATTCCATATCTCCTTTCTATCCAGCTTGACTCGTTCCAGAAGTTTATCGAGCAAGATCCTGAAGGGCAGTACGGTCTGGAAGCAGCCTTCCGCTCCGTGTTCCCGATTCAGAGCTACAGCGGTAACTCCGAGCTGCAGTACGTCAGCTACCGCCTTGGCGAACCGGTGTTTGACGTTCAGGAATGTCAGATCCGTGGCGTGACCTATTCCGCACCGCTGCGCGTAAAACTGCGTCTGGTGATCTACGAGCGCGAAGCGCCGGAAGGCACCGTAAAAGACATTAAAGAACAAGAAGTCTACATGGGTGAAATTCCACTCATGACAGACAACGGTACTTTCGTTATCAACGGTACTGAGCGTGTTATCGTTTCCCAGCTGCACCGTAGCCCGGGCGTCTTCTTCGACAGCGATAAAGGTAAAACACACTCTTCCGGTAAAGTACTGTATAACGCACGCATCATTCCTTACCGTGGTTCATGGCTGGACTTCGAGTTCGATCCGAAAGACAACCTGTTTGTCCGTATCGACCGTCGTCGTAAGCTGCCTGCAACCATCATTCTGCGTGCGCTGCAATACACCACTGAACAGATCCTGGACCTGTTCTTTGAGAAAGTGATCTTTGAAATCCGCGACAACAAGCTGCAGATGGAGCTGGTGCCGGAACGTCTGCGTGGCGAGACCGCGTCGTTCGACATCGAAGCCGACGGCAAAGTGTATGTGGAAAAAGGTCGCCGTATCACCGCGCGCCACATCCGCCAGCTGGAAAAAGATGATATCAAACTCATCGAAGTTCCGGTTGAGTACATTGCAGGAAAAGTAGCCGCGAAAGATTACGTTGATGAGTCAACGGGTGAGCTGATCTGCCCAGCGAACATGGAGCTGAGCCTGGATCTGCTGGCTAAGCTGAGCCAGTCTGGTCACAAACGTATCGAAACGCTGTTCACCAACGATCTGGACCACGGCGCGTATATTTCTGAAACTATTCGCGTCGACCCAACCACCGATCGTCTGAGCGCGCTGGTAGAAATCTACCGCATGATGCGTCCTGGTGAGCCACCAACTCGCGAAGCGGCGGAAAGCCTGTTCGAGAACCTGTTCTTCTCCGAAGACCGCTACGATCTGTCCGCGGTTGGTCGTATGAAGTTCAACCGTTCTCTGCTGCGCGACGAAATCGAAGGTTCCGGTATCCTGAGCAAAGACGACATCATCGAAGTGATGAAGAAGCTCATCGATATCCGTAACGGTAAAGGCGAAGTGGACGATATCGACCACCTCGGCAACCGTCGTATCCGTTCCGTAGGCGAAATGGCGGAAAACCAATTCCGCGTTGGCCTGGTACGTGTAGAGCGTGCGGTGAAAGAGCGTCTGTCTCTGGGCGATCTGGATACCCTGATGCCTCAGGATATGATCAACGCCAAGCCGATTTCTGCAGCAGTGAAAGAGTTCTTCGGTTCCAGCCAGCTGTCTCAGTTCATGGACCAGAACAACCCGCTGTCTGAGATTACGCACAAACGTCGTATCTCTGCACTCGGCCCAGGCGGTCTGACCCGTGAACGCGCAGGCTTTGAAGTTCGAGACGTACACCCGACGCACTACGGTCGCGTATGTCCAATCGAAACGCCTGAAGGTCCAAACATCGGTCTGATCAACTCCCTGTCCGTGTACGCACAGACTAACGAATACGGTTTCCTCGAGACCCCGTACCGTAAAGTGACTGACGGTGTTGTAACCGACGAAATTCACTACCTGTCTGCTATCGAAGAAGGCAACTACGTTATCGCTCAGGCGAACTCCAACCTGGATGACGAAGGCCACTTTGTAGAAGATCTGGTTACCTGCCGTAGCAAAGGCGAATCCAGCTTGTTCAGTCGCGACCAGGTTGACTACATGGACGTATCCACCCAGCAGGTGGTATCCGTCGGTGCGTCCCTGATCCCGTTCCTGGAACACGATGACGCCAACCGTGCATTGATGGGTGCGAACATGCAACGTCAGGCCGTTCCAACTCTGCGCGCTGATAAGCCGCTGGTTGGTACCGGTATGGAACGTGCTGTTGCCGTTGACTCCGGTGTTACTGCAGTTGCTAAACGTGGCGGTACTGTTCAGTACGTCGATGCATCCCGTATCGTTATCAAAGTTAACGAAGACGAGATGTATCCGGGCGAAGCTGGTATCGACATTTATAACCTGACCAAATACACCCGCTCTAACCAGAACACCTGTATCAACCAGATGCCTTGCGTATCTCTGGGTGAGCCAGTTGAGCGCGGCGACGTGCTGGCAGACGGTCCGTCCACCGACCTCGGTGAACTGGCGCTCGGTCAGAACATGCGCGTAGCGTTCATGCCGTGGAACGGTTACAACTTCGAAGACTCCATCCTCGTCTCCGAGCGTGTGGTTCAGGAAGATCGTTTCACCACCATCCACATTCAGGAACTGGCATGCGTGTCTCGTGACACCAAGCTGGGGCCAGAAGAGATCACCGCTGACATCCCTAACGTGGGTGAAGCTGCGCTCTCCAAACTGGATGAGTCCGGTATCGTTTACATCGGTGCGGAAGTGACCGGCGGCGACATTCTGGTTGGTAAGGTTACGCCTAAAGGTGAAACCCAGCTGACGCCAGAAGAGAAACTGCTGCGTGCAATCTTCGGTGAGAAAGCGTCTGACGTTAAAGACTCTTCTCTGCGCGTACCAAACGGTGTTTCCGGTACGGTTATCGACGTTCAGGTCTTCACCCGTGACGGCGTTGAGAAAGATAAGCGTGCGCTGGAAATCGAAGAGATGCAGCTCAAACAGGCTAAGAAAGACCTGTCTGAAGAACTGCAGATCCTCGAAGCGGGTCTGTTCAGCCGTATCTATGCGGTGCTGGTTGCCGGTGGCGTTGAAGCTGAGAAGCTCGACAAACTGCCACGCGATCGCTGGCTGGAACTGGGCCTGACCGACGAAGAGAAACAAAATCAGCTGGAACAGCTGGCTGAGCAGTATGACGAACTGAAACACGAGTTCGAGAAAAAACTCGAAGCGAAACGCCGCAAAATCACTCAGGGCGACGATCTGGCACCAGGCGTGCTGAAGATTGTTAAGGTGTATCTGGCCGTTAAACGTCAGATCCAGCCTGGTGATAAGATGGCAGGTCGTCACGGTAACAAGGGTGTTATCTCTAAGATCAACCCGATCGAAGATATGCCGCACGATGCTAACGGTACGCCGGTAGATATCGTACTGAACCCGCTGGGCGTACCGTCTCGTATGAACATCGGTCAGATCCTGGAAACTCACCTGGGTATGGCTGCGAAAGGTATTGGCGACAAGATTAACGCCATGCTGAAGCAGCAGGAAGAAGTCGCGAAACTGCGCGAATTCATCCAGCGTGCCTACGATCTGGGTACCGACGTGCGTCAGAAAGTCGACCTGAATACCTTCAGCGATGAAGAAGTGCTGCGTCTGGCTGAGAACCTGAAAAAAGGTATGCCAATCGCAACGCCGGTCTTCGATGGTGCGAAAGAAGCTGAAATTAAAGAGCTGCTGCAACTGGGTGGTCTGCCAACGTCTGGTCAGATTACGCTGTTTGACGGCCGTACCGGTGAACAGTTCGAGCGTCCGGTAACCGTAGGTTACATGTACATGCTGAAACTGAACCACCTGGTCGACGACAAGATGCACGCTCGTTCTACCGGTTCTTACAGCCTGGTTACTCAGCAGCCGCTGGGTGGTAAGGCGCAGTTCGGTGGTCAGCGCTTCGGGGAGATGGAAGTGTGGGCGCTGGAAGCATACGGCGCGGCATACACCCTGCAGGAAATGCTCACCGTTAAGTCTGATGACGTGAACGGTCGTACCAAGATGTATAAAAACATCGTGGACGGCAACCATCAGATGGAGCCGGGCATGCCAGAATCCTTCAACGTACTGTTGAAAGAGATTCGTTCGCTGGGTATCAACATCGAACTGGAAGACGAGTAATTCTCGCTCAAACAGGTCACTGGTGCCGGGTTAATCCCCGGCACCAGATTGTGCTAACTCCGACGGGAGCAAATCCGTGAAAGATTTATTAAAGTTTCTGAAAGCGCAGACTAAAACCGAAGAGTTTGATGCGATCAAAATTGCTCTGGCTTCGCCAGACATGATCCGTTCATGGTCATTCGGTGAAGTTAAAAAGCCGGAAACCATCAACTACCGTACGTTCAAACCTGAGCGTGACGGCCTTTTCTGTGCGCGTATTTTCGGGCCAGTAAAAGATTATGAGTGCCTGTGCGGTAAGTACAAGCGCCTGAAACACCGTGGTGTGATCTGTGAGAAGTGCGGCGTTGAAGTGACCCAGACCAAAGTGCGTCGTGAGCGCATGGGCCACATCGAGCTGGCGTCTCCGACCGCTCACATCTGGTTCCTGAAATCTCTGCCGTCCCGTATCGGTCTGCTGCTGGATATGCCGCTGCGCGATATCGAACGCGTTCTGTACTTCGAATCTTATGTGGTTATCGAAGGCGGGATGACGAACCTGGAACGTCATCAGATCCTGACTGAAGAGCAGTATCTGGACGCGCTGGAAGAGTTCGGTGACGAATTCGATGCGAAGATGGGTGCGGAAGCTATTCAGGCCCTGCTGAAGAGCATGGATCTGGAGCAAGAGTGCGAGCAGCTGCGTGAAGAGCTGAACGAAACCAACTCCGAAACCAAACGTAAAAAGCTGACCAAGCGTATCAAACTGCTGGAAGCGTTCGTTCAGTCTGGTAACAAACCAGAGTGGATGATCCTGACCGTTCTGCCGGTTCTGCCGCCAGATCTGCGTCCACTGGTTCCGCTGGATGGTGGTCGTTTCGCAACGTCCGATCTGAACGATCTGTATCGTCGCGTTATCAACCGTAACAACCGTCTGAAACGTCTGCTGGATCTGGCTGCGCCGGACATCATCGTACGCAACGAAAAACGTATGCTGCAGGAAGCGGTTGACGCCCTGCTGGATAACGGCCGTCGCGGTCGTGCGATCACCGGTTCTAACAAACGTCCTCTGAAATCTTTGGCCGACATGATCAAAGGTAAACAGGGTCGTTTCCGTCAGAACCTGCTCGGTAAGCGTGTTGACTACTCCGGTCGTTCTGTAATCACCGTAGGTCCATACCTGCGTCTGCATCAGTGCGGTCTGCCGAAGAAAATGGCACTGGAGCTGTTCAAACCGTTCATCTACGGCAAGCTGGAACTGCGTGGCCTGGCCACCACCATCAAAGCCGCTAAGAAAATGGTTGAGCGTGAAGAAGCTGTCGTTTGGGATATCCTGGACGAAGTTATCCGCGAACACCCGGTACTGCTGAACCGTGCACCAACTCTGCACCGTTTGGGTATCCAGGCATTTGAGCCAGTCCTGATCGAAGGTAAAGCTATCCAGCTGCACCCGCTGGTTTGTGCGGCATATAACGCCGACTTCGATGGTGACCAGATGGCTGTTCACGTACCGCTGACGCTGGAAGCCCAGCTCGAAGCGCGTGCGCTGATGATGTCTACCAACAACATCCTGTCCCCAGCGAACGGTGAACCTATCATCGTTCCTTCTCAGGACGTTGTATTGGGTCTGTACTACATGACCCGTGACTGTGTTAACGCCAAAGGCGAAGGCATGGTGCTGACTGGCCCGAAAGAAGCTGAGCGTATTTATCGCGCTGGCCTGGCCTCTCTGCATGCGCGCGTTAAAGTGCGTATCACCGAATATGAAAAAGATGAAAACGGCGAATTCGTTGCGAAAACCAGCCTGAAAGACACGACCGTTGGCCGTGCCATTCTGTGGATGATCGTACCGAAAGGTCTGCCTTTCTCCATCGTCAACCAGGCGCTGGGCAAGAAAGCGATCTCCAAAATGCTGAACACCTGTTACCGCATTCTGGGTCTGAAGCCGACCGTTATCTTCGCTGACCAGACAATGTATACCGGCTTTGCTTATGCAGCGCGTTCAGGTGCATCTGTTGGTATCGATGACATGGTCATCCCAGAGAAGAAACACGAGATCATCTCTGAAGCGGAAGCCGAAGTTGCTGAGATCCAGGAGCAGTTCCAGTCTGGTCTGGTTACCGCGGGCGAACGCTATAACAAAGTTATCGATATCTGGGCAGCGGCGAACGATCGTGTATCCAAAGCGATGATGGATAACCTGCAGACCGAAACCGTGATTAACCGTGACGGCGTAGAAGAGCAGCAGGTTTCCTTCAACAGCATCTACATGATGGCCGACTCCGGTGCGCGTGGTTCCGCAGCACAGATTCGTCAGCTGGCAGGTATGCGTGGTCTGATGGCGAAGCCAGATGGCTCCATCATCGAAACGCCAATCACCGCGAACTTCCGTGAAGGTCTGAACGTACTCCAGTACTTCATCTCCACCCACGGTGCTCGTAAGGGTCTGGCGGATACCGCACTGAAAACAGCGAACTCCGGTTATCTGACGCGTCGTCTGGTTGACGTTGCTCAGGATCTGGTTGTGACCGAAGACGATTGTGGCACCCTCGAAGGTATCACCATGACCCCGGTTATCGAGGGTGGTGATGTTAAAGAGCCACTGCGCGATCGCGTTCTGGGTCGTGTAACCGCGGAAGACATTCTGAAGCCGGGTACTGCAGACATTCTGGTTCCACGCAACACGCTGCTGCACGAGCACTGGTGTGACCTGCTGGAAGCGAACTCTGTTGACTCCGTGAAAGTACGTTCCGTTGTATCCTGTGACACCGACTTTGGTGTATGTGCGCACTGCTACGGTCGTGACCTGGCGCGTGGCCACATCATCAACAAAGGTGAAGCAATCGGCGTTATCGCGGCACAGTCCATCGGTGAGCCGGGTACACAGCTGACGATGCGTACGTTCCACATCGGTGGTGCGGCATCTCGTGCGGCTGCTGAATCCAGCATCCAGGTGAAAAACAAAGGTAGCATCAAGCTCAGCAACGCGAAGTCTGTTGTTAACTCCGCTGGCAAGCTGGTTGTGACCTCTCGTAACACCGAGCTGAAGCTGATCGACGAATTCGGTCGTACCAAAGAGAGCTATAAAGTGCCTTACGGTGCGGTTATGGCGAAAGGTGATGGCGAGCAGGTTGCCGGCGGTGAAACCGTTGCAAACTGGGATCCACACACCATGCCGGTTATCACCGAAGTAAGTGGTTTCATCCGCTTCACTGACATGATCGACGGCCAGACCATTACTCGTCAGACCGACGAGCTGACCGGTCTGTCTTCTCTGGTGGTACTGGATTCTGCTGAACGTACTACCGGTGGTAAAGATCTGCGTCCTGCACTGAAAATCGTTGATGCTCAGGGTAACGACGTTCTGATCCCTGGTACCGACATGCCTGCGCAGTACTTCCTGCCGGGTAAAGCGATCGTTCAGCTGGAAGATGGCATTCAGATCGGTGCGGGTGATGCTCTGGCGCGTATTCCACAGGAATCCAGCGGTACCAAGGACATCACCGGTGGTCTGCCACGCGTTGCGGACCTGTTCGAAGCACGTCGTCCGAAAGAGCCTGCAATCCTGGCTGAAATCAGCGGTATCATCTCCTTCGGTAAAGAGACCAAAGGGAAACGCCGTCTGGTTATCACTCCAGTAGATGGCAGCGAACCGTACGAAGAGATGATTCCTAAGTGGCGTCAGCTCAACGTGTTCGAAGGTGAACGTGTAGAACGTGGTGACGTGGTTTCCGATGGTCCAGAAGCTCCGCACGACATTCTGCGTCTTCGTGGCGTCCACGCGGTAACGCGTTACATCACCAACGAAGTACAGGACGTTTACCGTCTGCAGGGCGTTAAGATTAACGATAAGCACATCGAAGTTATCGTTCGTCAGATGCTGCGTAAAGCAACCATCGAAAACGCAGGCAGCTCCGAGTTCCTGGAAGGCGAGCAGGTTGAATACTCACGCGTCAAGATCGCTAACCGCGAACTGGAAGCGAACGGCAAAATCGGTGCGACCTTCTCGCGCGATCTGCTGGGTATCACCAAAGCGTCTCTGGCAACCGAGTCCTTCATCTCTGCAGCATCGTTCCAGGAAACGACTCGTGTCCTGACCGAAGCCGCTGTTGCAGGTAAACGTGATGAACTGCGCGGTCTGAAAGAGAACGTCATCGTGGGTCGTCTGATCCCGGCGGGTACCGGTTATGCGTACCACCAGGATCGTATGCGTCGTCGTGCTGCGGGCGAACTGCCAGCTGCACCGCAGGTAACTGCTGAAGATGCATCCGCGAGCCTGGCAGAACTGCTGAACGCAGGTCTGGGCGGTTCCGACAACGAGTAATCGTTGAGGCCATAAATAAAAAACCCGCTTTGGCGGGTTTTTTTATGGTGTTTTTGTAGGCCCGGTAAGCGTAGCGCTGCCGGGCTTTTTTATCAGTTCACCAACGGGATCCGACGATAAAGCTCAATCATATCGCCCGCCAGATCCTGAATGACCATCGCGTTCATCAGGTGATCCTGAGAGTGGACGGTGATCAGGTTAACCGGAAGCTTCCCGGTCCCTTCGTCAAAACCGATAAGCTGCGTCTGGATCGTGTGCGCATGCTTCACATATTCGCGCGACTCTTCCATCGCTTTTTCTGCTTCGTCAAACTCACCTTTACGCGCCATCTGTAGCGCCGTCAGGGCCGCACTGCGCGCCGCGCCTGCGTTGACCAGCAGTTCCATAATCGTGGTTTCTAAGTCTTCCATTATGACTCCAGAAGTTTGAGCGCTTTTTCCAGGACGGCATCGCCTTTCATCATGCCGTAATCCATCATGTCGATCACCGCGACCTTTTTACCCAGCGGCTCGGCCTGCGCCTGTAGCTTGGCCTGCTCGTATTTAACCTGTGGCCCCAGCAATACGATGTCGGCCGTCGCGATGTTGTCTTTAAACTCCGCAACCGGAACGGCTTTAATGGTGACTTCAACCCCTTTTTTCTGCGCGGCGTCTTTCATACGTTGAACCAGCATGCTGGTTGACATTCCCGCTGCACAGCATAAAACGATGTTCTTCATAATCAGCCTCGATCTACATGTGTTTATTGATAATTATCCCGTGCAGAGCGCTTCAACAACCGGTTTACCGCGATTGTGTGTCAGGCATCACAAAGAAACCGGCGATTTTCTGAAACCGGTTACAATTTTACATTGTCGGGTACCCGGCCCGTGGAAACGGGCAGGGTGAAAGTGGGAGGATTAGCTGATGGACGTTCGATTGATGCGGTTTTTGCCCTGCTGTTTGGCGCTGTAGAGGGCGCTATCAACGCTTCCGACAAATTGCTCCAGCGGTTCAAAATGCCACTCCCCAAGACCGCCGCTGAACGTAACCCGCAGGTTTTCTTCTCGCCAGACGCGTTTTTCAACTGCGGTACGCCAGGCTTCCAGCAATGAGAGCGCAGACGTCATCTGCTCAGCCTGGAAGATTACCGCGAACTCTTCTCCACCATAGCGGTAAATCGAGACGTGATGTGGCTGCATAATCTGGATCCCTTCGCGGGCCACGTTGCGCAGAACGATATCACCGGTCAGGTGGCCCAGCGTGTCGTTAATCGACTTGAAGTTATCGATGTCCACCAGCGCCAGCGCGAAAGGCTGCTGGGCATTCAGCAGCTCCGCGATATCGCTATCGAACGCGCGGCGGTTTTTACAGCCCGTCAGCGCATCGTGAGTGGCCTGGCGCACATAGGCCATCTCACGCTCTTTATTGGACTGGATAGTGTGGCTCAGCATCGCTTCCAGGCGCGGCGCTTCGCTGACGTCGCCGGTTTTGATGGCATTGATAATGTGCATCAGCACGGTACGCGAGGCGTGACGGAGGTATAAGCCGAAGAGGATGATGATGATTGCCGCCAGCGCAAACCCCCAGCCAACAATCGTCGTTTCGTGGCGGGTGATATCGGTGAGCGTCTCGCCAGAGACCCGGTAGATGACAAACCAGTCCGGATTGGTAAACGAGTAGTAGTAGTACCAGGCGTTGCTTTTCTTATCGTAAAGGTGGCCTTCGCCGCTGGTCATTTTGTCCATCAGCGCTTCGCTCACGTAGTGTTTGAAGAGCGCGCCTGTATCCGGGTGAAGCACAACGGCGCCGTCGCGTTCAACGACGAAGAATTCTCCCTGGACGGGCGCCACCATCTGACGCAGGGTGAAGCCCATTGACGTCAAATCGAGATGAAACGCGATCGTTCCCTTCAGTCTGCCTTCGGGAGAAATCAATGGCTTATAAAGTGTGACCGTCGGATGGCCGGTGAAATAGTCCATGTACGGGCGAGTATAGTGGCTGAAGATACTGGCTTCGGCCTGAGCGATAAACCACGGCCGCGTCCGGGGATCGAAGGTTTTACTCTTCTCCGTGGGGAGCACTTCCGGCGCGCGGAGATAATGCCCCTGCGTGTCCGCCAGCGAGATGGAGGACACGGTCGGCATCAGGTTTTGCAAATGCATCATCATCTGCAGCCCCTGCGTCGGGTTGACGTTGAGCGTCTCGTTTAGCCTGTCGTCGCGGGCAAAGTAAATCGCGGAACGGCCCAGGATATAGTCGTTTTCACGCAGGATAGATTCGGTGTAGTTCACCGCCAGGTTGTGCGTGAAATTGCTGTTTATCTGATGATAATCCTCAAGAAAATCCTTTCGTTGCGAAAGCGTCACCGCGATCGCGATCACCGCAAAACTGCATAGGATCCCCGCGAAGCTGAGCATGATTGGTCGGGTAAAAGAGAGCTTTTTGCTGTGAAGTGCCATGAGCTGTACATCGTTCCTGATGGTGAATACTTTTCGTCTGCCGATATCCTCTCAGCATAGTCGCTGTCCTGCGGTTAGCGGTGAATTATACGGCACACGATTTCTGGCGGGATGATTTATCTTAAGAACCATTAAGAAATTACTTATTCAACCTGCTGGCGGCCGTGTGCGCAATGAACCAGAGGCAGGGCGAAACGAGGAAGAAGCTTTTCGCCCTGGTCAGCATCCGTTGCTGACCGTGTGACAATAAAAAACCGGACGATCGCTGACAACCACCCGGTTTTGCCTTTTCGTCGCGCCTCGACAATTTTTTATGGTGTTGCAGCGCGTTTCATCGTCATTGCGAGGCTCTTCCCAGCCAGCTGTCCCAGTCTTTCCAGACAGGCTGAAGACCCTGCGCCGTCAGGGCTGCGGCGACCGCTTCCGGACGTCGTCCGTCATGAGGCACAAATTGCTCCAGCTCCGGACGATCGTCGGCGTAGCCGCCAGGCTGCGTTTTGGAAAACGCGCTGACGTTGTTAATCGCAAGCGGGATAACGCGATCGCGAAACGCCGGGGATTCACGCGTTGAGAGCGATAATTCCACTTCCGGGGCGAGCAGGCGAAACGCACAGATGGCCTGCACCAGCTGGCGTTCATCCATCAGCGAAGCCGGTTCAATCCCGCCCGCGCAAGGTCTCAGGCGCGGGAAGGAGATGGAATAACGGCTCTGCCAGTAGTGCTGCTGAAGCCACAGCAAATGTTCCGCCACCATGTAACAATCCACCCGCCAGCTGTCAGAGAGCCCGATCAGCGCTCCCAGACCGATTTTGTCGATCCCCGCGCGACCCAGCCTGTCCGGCGTTTCCAAGCGGAAAAAGAAATCCTGTTTCTTGCCCTTCAGGTGATGCCGGGCGTACGTCGCCTCGTGATAGGTTTCCTGGTAGACCATGACCCCGTCCAGCCCAAGGGTTTTGAGCTCCGCATACTCCTCCTGCGCCAGGGGCTGCACTTCCATCTGCAGCGACGCAAACTGACGACGAATGGCGGGAAGGTGCTGACGGAAATAGTCCATTCCCACTTTTCCCTGATGCTCGCCCGTGACCAGCAGAAGATGTTCAAAGCCCATTTCACGAATGGCCGCGCACTCGCGGGCGATCTCATCGTCATCGAGCGTTTTACGTTTGATGCGGTTGCTCATGGAAAAACCGCAGTAGGTGCAGTCATTGGCGCACAGGTTTGAGAGATAGAGCGGCACGTAGAAGCTCACCGTGTTGCCAAAACGCTGGCGTGTGAGCCGCTGCGCTCGCTGGGCCATCGGTTCGAGGTACGCGCTGGCCGCCGGGGAGAGCAGTGCCATCAGATCCTCGCGGGTCAGATGGCGGGCATGCAGCGCGCGCTCCACGTCAGCCGCCGTTTTGCTGTTAATGCGCAGGGCAATGTCGTCCCAGTTAAGCTGCCGCCAGCGATCGGTAAACGTGCTCATGAGATCGCCTCCAGAAAACCGGTCAGCGGGCTGGTGGCCTGCGCCTGGAAACTGCGCGAGCCGGGACCGGATTCCCTTGCCAGCAGGCCAGCCTCTACGGCCATGCGGAACGCACGCGCCATCATGACCGGATCGTCGGCAACCGCGATGGCCGTGTTGACCAGCACTGCGTCGGCGCCCATCTCCAGCGCCTGCGCGGCATGGCTGGGCACGCCAATGCCCGCATCAACCACCACCGGCACGGTAGCCTGCTCAATAATGATTTCCAGCATCGCGCGGGTTTCCAGCCCCTGATTGGAGCCAATGGGGGCGCCCAGCGGCATGACTGCGGCGCACCCGACCTCTTCCAGCCGTTTGCACAGAACAGGGTCGGCGCCGCAGTAAGGCAGGACGATAAACCCTTGCTGCACCAGCTTTTCAGCCGCTTTCAGCGTTTCGATGGGGTCGGGCAGCAGCCAGCGGGCGTCAGGATGAATTTCCAGCTTCAGCCAGCGGGTGCCGAGCGCCTCGCGGGCCAGCTGCGCGGCGAAAATCGCCTCTTCGGCCGTTTTGGCACCGGAGGTGTTGGGCAGCAGCGTGACGCCTGCCTCCAGTAAAGGCGCCAGAATGGCATCGCTGTGATGGCGCAGATCCACGCGCTTGAGCGCCAGCGTCACCAGCTGGCTGCCGCTTTCGCGAATGGCATCCACCATCAGCTGCGGCGAGGCGAATTTTCCGGTTCCGGTAAACAGATGTGAATCAAAGACTTTATCGGCAATACGTAACATCTCAGCCCCCTGCGATAACCTGAAACAGCAGGATCTGGTCGCCGTCATTGACCTGCTGATGTTCCCACTGCTCGCGCGGCAGGATCTGTTGATTGAGCGCCAGCGCCGTTCCCGGCTTGAGCTGGCGCAGCTTGTCGAGCAGTACCGCAACGGTGAGCCCGTCGTCGCATTTCATCGGCTCATCGTTAAACAGAATGCGCATCGCGGCCTCCGCATACCGGGCAGCGGCTGGCGCGGTGTAACGCCAGATGGCGCCAGCCGCTGGAGCGGGCATCGAACAGGCGGAGCGTATTGCGTTCCGTTTCCATGCCGCTGAGCAGCTTGATGGCCTCCAGCGCCTGCATTGTGCCCATTACGCCGACCACCGGACCAAGAATGCCCGCCGTACGGCAGTTGCGCGCCGGCTCTGCATCATCCGGCCACAGGCAGCGATAGCAGCCCTGCGACCACGGCGGGGTCAGGACCATCATCTGCCCGCCGAAACCCACCGCGCTGGCGGTGATAAGCGGCGTATTACTTGCCACGCAGGCGGCGTTAATCGCCTGGCGCGTCGCCATGTTGTCCGTGCAGTCCAGCACCACGTCGGCAAGGGCGACCTCACGGCGCAGGTTTTCACCGCTGAGCCGATCCTGCAGGGCAATCAGCGCGATATCCGGGTTGAGCTGGTTCAGGCGCTGCCGGGTAATTTGCGCTTTTGGCTGGTTGATATCCTCGGTGGTAAAGAGGATTTGTCGCTGCAGGTTGCTGAGGTGAACCTCGTCGTCGTCGGCCAGCACCAGCGTACCGATACCTGCACCAGCCAGATAAAGCGCGGCGGGCGCGCCTAACCCGCCCAGACCGACAATCAGCACCCGGCTGGCGAGCAGCTTTTGCTGTCCGTCGATGGCGATATCTTCCAGCAGGATCTGACGGCTGTAGCGCATAAAATCACGATCGTTCATCACCCGCTCCTGCCAGCTGTAACAGCTGTTCGGTGGCGAACCGCCAGTCTGCGGCCTGGGTGATGGCGCTGACGACGGCGATACTGCCGACGCCGGTCTCCAGCACCGCCGGGGCGCGTTCAAGGCTGATTCCGCCAATGGCGACGGTAGGGTAATCGGCAAGGCGTTTAACGTGACTCGCCAGCTGCGTCAGACCCTGCGGTGCGGAGGGCATCTGCTTGGTTTGCGTCGGGAAGACGTGACCCAGCGCGATGTAAGAGGGACGGGCCGCCAGCGCCACGTCGATCTCCATGTCATCGTGCGTTGAAACGCCAAGACGCAACCCGGCTTCGCGGATAGCGCTCAGATCCGTTGTTTCCAGGTCCTCCTGACCCAGGTGCACGCCGTACGCCTGGTGCTTAACGGCCAGCCGCCAGTAATCGTTGATAAACAGACGGGCGTTATGCCGACGGCCAAGCGCGATGGCGGCAGCCACATCGGCTTCCACCTCGTCATCGCGTTTATCCTTGATGCGCAGCTGGATCGTTCGAACGCCTGTCTCCAGCAGGCGCTCTATCCACTCCACGCTGTCCACCACCGGATAGAGCCCTAAACGGTAGGGGACAGGCGGGAAATCGGGCTTATACATTACGCCTCCTCTTTTTTGAGGTAGATTTCGCCGCCTCTGGCGCGGAAGGTTTCAGACATGTCCGCCATCCCCACTTCAATGGTCTGCGCGGCGGCGTAGTCGCGCACCTCCTGGCTGATTTTCATCGAGCAGAATTTTGGCCCGCACATAGAGCAGAAGTGCGCGACTTTGCCTGATTCCTGCGGGAGTGTCTCGTCGTGATAGGCGCGGGCGGTGAACGGGTCCAGCGCCAGGTTGAACTGGTCTTCCCAGCGGAATTCAAAGCGTGCCTTCGACATGGCGTTATCGCGGATTTGCGCTCCCGGATGGCCTTTGGCCAGATCCGCCGCGTGGGCGGCGATTTTGTAGGTGATCAGCCCCTGCTTCACGTCCTCTTTGTTTGGCAGGCCGAGGTGCTCTTTCGGCGTCACGTAGCAGAGCATGGCGCAGCCGAACCAGCCGATCATCGCCGCGCCAATGCCCGACGTGAAGTGGTCATAGCCCGGCGCAATATCGGTGGTCAACGGCCCCAGGGTGTAGAACGGAGCTTCGTGGCAGTGCTCCAGCTCCTCGGTCATGTTGCGGCGGATCATCTGCATCGGCACGTGGCCCGGGCCTTCAATCATCACCTGCACGTCATACTCCCAGGCGATTTTGGTCAGTTCGCCCAGCGTGTGCAGCTCGGCAAACTGCGCTTCGTCGTTCGCGTCGCGAATAGAGCCCGGACGCAGGCCGTCGCCCAGCGACAGAGAGACATCGTACGCGGCGCAGATTTCGCAAATTTCGCGGAAGTGTTCGTAGAGGAAGTTTTCCTGATGATGGGACAGGCACCACTTCGCCATGATGGAACCGCCGCGCGAGACGATGCCGGTCAGGCGCTTCGCCGTCATCGGCACGTAGCGCAGCAGCACGCCCGCGTGAATGGTGAAATAGTCCACGCCCTGTTCGGCCTGCTCCAGCAGCGTGTCGCGGAACGCTTCCCAGGTGAGGTCTTCGGCAATGCCGTTGACCTTTTCCAGCGCCTGATAAATCGGGACGGTGCCAATCGGTACCGGGCTGTTACGCAGGATCCATTCGCGGGTTTCGTGAATATAGCGTCCAGTGGAGAGGTCCATTACCGTGTCCGCGCCCCAGCGCGTGGACCAGACCAGCTTCTCCACCTCTTCTTCGATGGAGGAGGTGACGGCCGAGTTACCGATGTTCGCGTTGACCTTCACCAGGAAGTTGCGGCCGATAATCATCGGCTCGGATTCCGGGTGGTTGATGTTGGCGGGGATAATCGCGCGGCCTGCGGCCACTTCGTCACGCACAAACTCCGGCGTGATGTTCTCCGGCAGGCGAGCGCCAAAGCCTTCACCCGGATGCTGATAGCGCAGCACTTCGCTACGGATGCGCTCGCGACCCATGTTTTCGCGGATGGCGATGAACTCCATCTCCGGCGTGACGATGCCCCGGCGCGCGTAGTGCAGCTGGGTCACGCATTTGCCCGCTTTAGCGCGTTTTGGCGTCAGCAGGCCGGTAAAGCGCAGCTCGTCCAGGCCGTCGTCGGCCAGGCGCTCTTTGGTATACGCAGAACTCAGGACGCTCAGCTCTTCGCAGTCGTTACGCGCGTCAATCCACGGCTGGCGCAGCTTAGCCAGACCCTGCTGGACGTTGATGGCAACATCAGGATCGCCGTACGGACCGGAGGTGTCATATACCGGCACGGCTTCGTTGTCTTCATACTGCGGGTTATCTTTGCTGCCGCCGATGAGCGTCGGGCTAAGCTGAATTTCGCGCATTGGGACGCGGATATCGGCCTGCGAGCCGGAAATGTAGATGCGTTTCGAGTTCGGGAAAGCGGTGCCTTCCAGCGTGTCGATGAAGTGTTGGGCCTGTGCGCGCTGTTCGCGGCGGGTCAGTTTTGCAGTAGACATAGCTCATTCCAAAAGTGAAGGACATGGCTTGTCAGACGACGGATGAAGCAAGAGAGGATCGCCCTCAGGCGATACAACAGCAGTGTGACTCTTGTTCCCTTCGCAGGTATTAGCCTGATCAGGTTCCGCGGATCCCGAATTAACGGTCTCAGCCCGCGCTTTCAGGCGCTGGGCACTCCGACAAGAAAAATCCCCCTCGTGAGAGGGGCGAATGGTTGTAAATTACTCGTTAACGGTGAAGAACTCAAGCAGGGCGCGCGACGTTCTCTTCGTTACTGATGTTCAAATCGTTGTCCAGCACGAGGGCGATCAGCTTATCTTCCAGCGTGAATCGCTCTTCCAGCGCTTCACCGAGGTCGGATAGCGCCTGCTGAAACTCAAGATAGTTATCGTGGTCGATAGCGTTCTCGAGCGCGGAATCATAGTAATCCATGATCTGCTGGGTGTTGGCTTCCAGAAGGGGATAGAGCTTGCTGGCCGCTAAATACGGCGTTGTCCCTTCCATTTCGCGGATAATGCGTTCATAAATATTGAAATGGCCGTCGGACAGATAGTCGACCAGGCCCTGACAAAAATCATCCAGCGCTTTTTCATTCAGTCGCATAAACGATTCTTTGCCAGGCTTAATACCGACCAGATTGTAATAAGCCACGAGTAGATGCTTGCGTACATGTAGCCAGCGATCCACCAGTTTGTTATTTCCTCTAACGCGCTCAGTCAGGCTTTGCAGCTGGTTTAACATGGTCGACTCCGCAAAATGTAGGATTGAATCTGCTTATCCAGAATGTAACCACAATGCTAACAACATGTCAGTGAAGCGAAGGTAGTGCAATAGATATGGATCGTATTATTGAAAAATCAGATCTTGGTTGGTGGATCGTCAGTCACGAACAAAAATTATGGCTTCCTGCCGGGGAAATCCCCTACGGTGCAGCTGAGGCGTTCGATCTCGTCGGCCAGCCTGCGCTGAAGATCGGCGAGTGGCAGGGTGAGCCGGTGTGGTTGATCCAACAGCCCCGCCGCCAGGATATGGGATCGGTGCGCCAGGTGCTGGATCTGGACGTGGGGCTGTTCCAGCTGGCGGGGCGCGGCGTGCAGCTGGCCGAGTTTTACCGCTCGCATAAATACTGCGGCTACTGCGGTCATACCATGCGCCCGAGCAAAACCGAGTGGGCGATGCTCTGCAGCCACTGCCGCGAACGCTACTATCCGCAGATTGCGCCGTGCATTATCGTCGCTATCCGCCGGGAGGATTCCATCCTGCTGGCGCAGCATACCCGCCATCGCAACGGCATTCACACCGTGCTGGCCGGCTTCGTCGAAGTGGGCGAAACGCTGGAGCAGGCGGTAGCGCGCGAGGTGATGGAGGAGAGCGGGATCAAAGTGAAGAACCTGCGCTACGTTACCTCGCAGCCGTGGCCGTTCCCGCAGTCGCTGATGACGGCATTTATGGCCGAATATGATAGCGGCGAGATCGTTATCGATCAGAAAGAGCTGCTGGAAGCAAACTGGTATCGCTACGACGATCTACCGCTGTTACCTCCGCCGGGCACCGTGGCGCGTCGGCTGATAGAAGATACCGTGGCGATGTGTCGGGCCGAGTATGAGTAGTGTTACACTGAGGCCATGACGCTTAAGGAACTGCAAAAATGACCGAACTGAAGAACGATCGTTATCTGCGTGCGCTGCTGCGCCAGCCCGTTGATGTCACCCCGGTGTGGATGATGCGCCAGGCGGGACGCTATCTCCCGGAGTACAAAGCCACGCGCGCGCAGGCGGGCGATTTTATGTCGCTGTGCAAAAACGCCGAGCTGGCCTGCGAAGTGACGCTCCAGCCGCTGCGCCGCTTCCCGCTGGATGCTGCGATCCTCTTCTCGGATATTCTGACCATTCCGGATGCAATGGGCCTTGGCCTGTACTTCGAAACCGGTGAAGGCCCGCGTTTCACCTCCCCAATCAAAAGCAAAGCCGACGTGGATAAGCTGCCGATCCCCGATCCGGAAGGCGAGCTGGGCTACGTGATGAACGCCGTGCGCACCATTCGCCGCGAGCTGAAAGGTGAAGTGCCGCTGATTGGCTTCTCCGGCAGCCCGTGGACGCTGGCGACCTATATGGTGGAAGGGGGCAGCAGCAAAGCCTTTACCATGATTAAAAAGATGATGTACGCCGAGCCGCTGGCCCTGCATGCGCTGCTCGATAAGCTGGCGAAGAGCGTCACCCTCTATCTGAACGCGCAGATTAAGGCGGGTGCGCAGTCGGTGATGATTTTCGATACCTGGGGCGGCGTGCTGACCGGGCGCGATTATCAGCAGTTCTCCCTGTACTACATGCACAAAATCGTCGACGGCCTGCTGCGTGAAAACGAAGGCCGCCGCGTGCCGGTGACGCTGTTCACCAAAGGTGGCGGCCAGTGGCTGGAAGCGATGGCGGCAACCGGCTGCGACGCGCTGGGCCTCGACTGGACCACCGATATCGCCGATGCGCGCCGTCGCGTGGGCGACAAAGTGGCGCTGCAGGGCAATATGGACCCGTCCATGCTCTATGCGCCGCCAGCGCGCATTGAAGAAGAAGTGTCGACTATACTGTCTGGTTTCGGCCAGGGGGAAGGCCACGTCTTTAACCTCGGCCACGGCATTCATCAGGATGTGCCGCCAGAACACGCAGGCGTATTTGTGGAGGCGGTGCATCGGCTTTCTGCCCAGTATCACAAGTAAGGAGTGATTATGGATCTCGCGTCGCTACGCGCTCAACAAATCGAACTGGCCTCATCGGTGATCCGCGAGGATCGTCTGGATAAAGATCCTCCGCAGTACATTGGCGGAGCAGACGTCGGATTCGAGCAGGGTGGGGAAGTGACGCGAGCGGCGATGGTGGTACTGAAATACCCTTCGCTTGAGCTGGTGGAGTTCAAGGTTGCGCGTATCGCGACCACCATGCCGTACATTCCAGGCTTTCTCTCCTTCCGCGAATATCCCGCGCTGCTGGCAGCGTGGGAGCAACTCTCGCAAAAACCTGACCTGCTGTTTGTCGATGGACACGGTATCTCACACCCGCGCCGTTTAGGCGTTGCCAGCCACTTTGGTCTGCTGGTGGATGTCCCGACCATTGGCGTTGCCAAGAAACGCCTGTGCGGCGCCTTTGAACCTCTTTCAGCCGAGCCGGGCGCGCTGGCGCCGCTTATCCATAAAGGTGAGCAGCTAGCGTGGGTCTGGCGCAGCAAGGCACGCTGTAATCCGCTCTTTATCGCCACGGGGCATCGGGTGAGCATGGACAGCGCCCTGGCGTGGGTGCAGCGCTGCATGAAGGGCTACCGCTTGCCGGAGCCGACGCGCTGGGCAGACGCCGTGGCATCTTCGCGTCCGGCTTTTGTTCGTTGGCAGGAAATTCAGCGATGATTCAGGTAAACTGCGCCTAATTTTCGATTCGAGAGATCATCATGCTACAAAACCCGATTCACCTGCGCCTTGAGAAACTTGAAAGCTGGCAGCACGTGACGTTTATGGCTTGCCTGTGCGAGCGCATGTATCCCAACTATGCCGCGTTCTGTAAGGAGACGGGCTTTGGTGATGGCCATATCTACCGCCGCATTCTGGATCTGATCTGGGAAACGCTGACGGTGAAAGACGCGAAGGTGAACTTCGACTCCCAGCTGGAAAAGCTGGAAGAGGCGATTCCGGCTGCGGATGATTTTGACCTGTACGGTGTCTATCCGGCGATTGATGCCTGCGTGGCGTTAAGCGAACTGCTCCACTCCCGTCTGAGCGGTGAAACGCTGGAGCACGCAATTGAAGTCAGTAAGGCGTCTATTACGACCGTCGCGATGCTGGAAATGACCCAGGAAGGTCGCGAGATGACCGACGAAGAGCTGCGTGCGAACCCGGCGGTTGAGCAAGAATGGGACATTCAGTGGGAAATTTTCCGCCTGCTGGCAGAGTGTGAAGAACGCGATATTGAGCTGATAAAAGGGCTGCGCGCGGACTTACGAGAGGCTGCTGAGAGCAATATTGGTATAATTTTTAATCAATGAGACAATAAATCTTGAGATAACGCCCGTTTTGTCGCTCCTCGACTCTTCCCTTTCGCCCCTTGTCTGGTCTACATTTGGGGGGCGAAAAAAAGTGGCTATCGGTGCGTGTATGCAGGAGAGTGCTTTTTTGGCATTTTCGTCGCACTCGATGCTTAGCAAGCGATAAACACATTGAAAGGATAACTTATGAACAAGACTCAACTGATTGATGTAATTGCGGACAAGGCTGATCTGTCTAAAGTGCAGGCTAAAGCTGCTCTGGAATCTACCCTGGCTGCTATTACTGAGTCTCTGAAAGAAGGCGATGCTGTGCAACTGGTTGGTTTCGGTACCTTCAAAGTGAACCACCGCGCTGAGCGTACTGGCCGCAACCCGCAGACCGGTAAAGAAATCAAAATCGCCGCAGCTAACGTGCCGGCATTTGTTTCTGGTAAAGCACTGAAAGACGCTGTTAAGTAAGACGCGTGGCAGTGAACAGTTTTAGCGAAGGGGCGGTAACGCCCCTTTTGTCTTTCTGGCGTGGAACGCTCGCGCTGGCAGGCATGCTGCTGCTGTCAGCCTGCAGCCACGACACCTCCCTGCCGCCGTTTACCGCCAGCGGTTACGCGGACAACCAGGGTGCGGTCAGGATCTGGCGCAAAGATTCCGGCGGAGAAGTGCATCTGCTTTCTGCCTTCAGCCCGTGGCATAACGGCAATACGTCGACTGCGGAATATCGCTGGCAGGGAGATGACCTGTCGCTGATTGAACTGAACGTCTACAGCAAGACACCCGAACACGTGAAAGTGCGTTTTGACGACCATGGCGAGCTGAGCTTTATGCAGCGCGAAGTCAGCGGTCAAAAACAGCAGCTTTCCAGCGATCAAATCGCCCTCTACCGTTATCGTGCCGAACAAATCCGCCAGACCAGCGATGCGCTTCGTTTGGGCCGCGTTGTGCTGCGCCAGGGGCGCTGGCATGCCGATGGGACGGTCACAACCTGCGAAGGGCAGACGGTCAAGCCCGAGCTCGAATCCTGGGCAACCGAACACATTCAACGTCGTCAGCGTCATTCATCAATGGAGGTGAGTGTGGCGTGGCTGGAAGCGCCGGAAGGCTCTCAGCTGCTGCTGGTGGCGAACGAAGACTTCTGCACCTGGCAGCCGACAGAGAAGAGTTTCTGAGTTCTGTGGATTAAGCCGGATGGCGCTAACGCTTATCCGGCCTACGAACGATCCCTCTCCCTTGAGGGAGAGGCTTAGGGTGTGAAATTACTCTCCCTGCTCACGCGCAATCGCGCGATAACCGATATCCTGACGGCTAAAGCTGCCGTTCCAGTGAATATCCGCCATCAGCGCGTAGGCGCGTTTCTGCGCTTCTGCCACGGTATGGCCCAGCGCGGTCGCACACAGCACGCGTCCGCCGTTGGTGAGGACGCGATCGTCTTCAGCCAGCTTCGTACCCGCATGGAACACCTTCGCACCGTCAATCTCTTCCAGCGGCAGGCCGTGGATTTCATCCCCGGTGTTGTAGTTGCCCGGATAACCACCCGCCGCAATCACCACGCCCAGAGACGCACGCTCGTCCCACTCTGAGGTTTTCTCGTCGAGCTTGCCTTCGCAGGCTGCCAGACACAGTTCCACCAGATCGGATTTCATGCGCAGCATGATGGGCTGCGTTTCCGGATCGCCAAAGCGGCAGTTGAATTCGATGACCTTAGGGTTACCCTGTTTGTCGATCATCAGACCTGCATAGAGGAAACCGGTGTAGGTGTTGCCTTCCGCCGCCATCCCTTTCACGGTTGGCCAGATGACGCGATCCATGGTGCGCTGGTGTACTTCATCAGTCACTACCGGAGCAGGGGAGTAAGCGCCCATTCCGCCAGTATTCGGGCCGGAATCGCCATTGCCCACGCGTTTGTGATCCTGGCTGGTGGCCATCGGCAGAACGTGCTCGCCGTCGACCATCACGATAAAGCTGGCCTCTTCACCGTCGAGGAACTCTTCGATCACGATGCGGTGGCCCGCATCGCCAAAGGCGTTGCCCGCCAGCATATCCTGAACCGCGGCTTCGGCTTCTTCGAGGGTCATCGCGACGATAACGCCTTTACCAGCGGCCAGACCGTCGGCCTTGATAACAATCGGCGCACCTTTTTCACGCAGGTAGGCCAGGGCTGGCTCCACTTCGGTGAAGTTCTGATATTCCGCCGTCGGGATGTTATGACGCGCGAGGAAATCTTTGGTGAAGGCTTTGGAGCCTTCCAGCTGCGCGGCGCCTTCCGTAGGCCCGAAGATTGTCAGGCCCGCCGCGCGGAAGGCATCGACGACGCCAATCACCAGCGGCGCTTCCGGGCCGACGATGGTCAGATCGATTTTCTCGCTCTGGGCAAAGCTCAGCAGCGCCGGGATATCGGTCACGCCGATAGCCACGTTCTGCAGCGCGGGTTCCAGCGCGGTACCGGCGTTGCCCGGTGCTACGAAAACTGTTTTCACCAGCGGAGACTGCGCCGCTTTCCACGCCAGAGCGTGCTCGCGTCCGCCGTTACCAATCACTAATACTTTCATTTTCTGCTCCGGGAATTAATGGCGGAAGTGGCGCATGTCGGTGAAGATCATTGCAATGCCATGTTCGTCGGCAGCGGCAATCACTTCGTCGTCGCGAATTGAGCCGCCAGGCTGGATCACACAGGTGATGCCCACTGCAGCCGCCGCGTCGATACCGTCACGGAACGGGAAGAAGGCGTCAGAAGCCATGGCGGAGCCTTTTACTTCCAGACCTTCATCGCCTGCTTTAATGCCCGCGATTTTCGCGGAGTAAACGCGGCTCATCTGGCCTGCGCCTATCCCGATAGTCATGTTTTCTTTGGCGTAGACGATGGCGTTGGATTTGACGAACTTCGCGACCTTCCAGCAGAACAGCGCGTCACGCAGTTCCTGTTCGGTAGGCTGGCGTTTCGTTACCACGCGCATGTCGGCTTCTGTCACCATACCCAGATCGCGGTCCTGAACCAGCAGGCCGCCGTTCACGCGCTTGAAGTCCAGGCCCGGCACGCGTTCTGCCCACTGGCCGCAAACCAGCACGCGCACGTTCTGTTTTGCCGCGGTGATTTTCAGCGCTTCTTCGGAGGCCGATGGCGCGATGATCACTTCAACAAACTGGCGGGAGATGATGGCCTGCGCGGTTTCAGCATCCAGCTCGCGGTTGAAGGCGATAATGCCGCCGAACGCGGAGGTCGGGTCGGTTTTGTACGCGCGATCGTAGGCATCCAGAATAGAGGTGCTCACGGCAACGCCGCATGGGTTCGCGTGCTTAACGATAACGCAGGCCGGCTCGCTGAACTCTTTCACGCATTCCAGCGCGGCGTCGGTGTCAGCAATGTTGTTATAGGATAGCGCTTTGCCCTGAACCTGCTGAGCGGTCGCAACAGAGGCTTCTTTAACCTCTTCTTCTATATAGAAGGCTGCCTGCTGGTGGCTGTTCTCGCCGTAACGCATATCCTGCTTCTTAATGAAGTTCAGGTTCAGGGTGCGCGGGAAGCGGCCAGAAGGATCTTTACTTTCACCGTGGTAAGCAGGCACCAGACTACCGAAGTAGTTGGCGATCATGCTGTCGTACGCCGCGGTGTGCTCGAAGGCTTTGATGGCGAGGTCGAAACGCGTTTCCAGAGTCAGTGACCCTTCGTTGGCGTCCATCTCGTTAATAATGGTTTCGTAATCGCTGCTCTTTACGACGATGGCCACATCTTTATGGTTCTTGGCCGCGGAGCGCACCATGGTTGGGCCGCCGATATCAATATTCTCTACGGCATCTTCCAGAGAACAGCCTTCGCGAGCAACGGTCTGGGCAAACGGGTAGAGGTTAACGACAACCATGTCGATTGGCGCGATGTCATGCTGTTCCATAATGGCGTCGTCCTGACCGCGACGGCCAAGAATACCGCCGTGCACTTTCGGATGCAGGGTTTTGACGCGTCCATCCATCATTTCCGGGAAACCGGTGTAATCGGACACTTCGGTTACCGGCAGACCTTTATCTGCTAACAGGCGAGCGGTACCGCCTGTAGAAAGCAGCTCCACACCGCGTGCGGAAAGTGCCTGAGCGAATTCGACGATACCGGCTTTATCAGAAACACTGAGCAGAGCGCGGCGGACTGGACGACGTTGTTGCATGGTAAATCCCCTGGATTTCACGATTACAGAGAGCGTTAGATGAATTTTCCTGTGAAAAACTCATCTAACACACCTGACGGGGCATCCTTATTAAGCGCGAGCATTTTAACGAAAACGTTTGCGCAACGCTCGCACATTTTCATTTTTTCGTATCATTGTGGATAAGTCTGTGTGTAAAAAGGTATAAGGCGGGGTTTTGCTGTGGAATGCAGCAGTCAGTCATTTTTCTGACATTTAGCGGTTGCGGCCTGCTGAGAACTCCCTATAATGCGCCTCCATCGACACGGCGGATGTGAATCACTTCACAGACAACGCGGTCGGTTGAAGAGAAAAATTCTGAAATAACGGGTTGACTCTGAAAGAGGAAAGCGTAATATACGCCACCTCGCAACAGTGAGCGAAAGCCGCGTTGCAATGCTCTTTAACAATTTATCAGACAATCTGTGTGGGCACTCAAAGTGACATGGATTCTTAATGTCTTCGGACAATAAATGAATACCAAGTCTCTGAGTGAACATACGTAATTCATTACGAAGTTTAATTCACGAGCATCAAACTTAAATTGAAGAGTTTGATCATGGCTCAGATTGAACGCTGGCGGCAGGCCTAACACATGCAAGTCGAGCGGTAACACAGGGAGCTTGCTCCTGGGTGACGAGCGGCGGACGGGTGAGTAATGTCTGGGAAACTGCCTGATGGAGGGGGATAACTACTGGAAACGGTAGCTAATACCGCATAACGTCGCAAGACCAAAGAGGGGGACCTTCGGGCCTCTTGCCATCAGATGTGCCCAGATGGGATTAGCTAGTAGGTGGGGTAACGGCTCACCTAGGCGACGATCCCTAGCTGGTCTGAGAGGATGACCAGCCACACTGGAACTGAGACACGGTCCAGACTCCTACGGGAGGCAGCAGTGGGGAATATTGCACAATGGGCGCAAGCCTGATGCAGCCATGCCGCGTGTATGAAGAAGGCCTTCGGGTTGTAAAGTACTTTCAGCGGGGAGGAAGGCGATAAGGTTAATAACCTTGTCGATTGACGTTACCCGCAGAAGAAGCACCGGCTAACTCCGTGCCAGCAGCCGCGGTAATACGGAGGGTGCAAGCGTTAATCGGAATTACTGGGCGTAAAGCGCACGCAGGCGGTCTGTCAAGTCGGATGTGAAATCCCCGGGCTCAACCTGGGAACTGCATTCGAAACTGGCAGGCTAGAGTCTTGTAGAGGGGGGTAGAATTCCAGGTGTAGCGGTGAAATGCGTAGAGATCTGGAGGAATACCGGTGGCGAAGGCGGCCCCCTGGACAAAGACTGACGCTCAGGTGCGAAAGCGTGGGGAGCAAACAGGATTAGATACCCTGGTAGTCCACGCCGTAAACGATGTCGACTTGGAGGTTGTGCCCTTGAGGCGTGGCTTCCGGAGCTAACGCGTTAAGTCGACCGCCTGGGGAGTACGGCCGCAAGGTTAAAACTCAAATGAATTGACGGGGGCCCGCACAAGCGGTGGAGCATGTGGTTTAATTCGATGCAACGCGAAGAACCTTACCTACTCTTGACATCCAGAGAACTTAGCAGAGATGCTTTGGTGCCTTCGGGAACTCTGAGACAGGTGCTGCATGGCTGTCGTCAGCTCGTGTTGTGAAATGTTGGGTTAAGTCCCGCAACGAGCGCAACCCTTATCCTTTGTTGCCAGCGGTTCGGCCGGGAACTCAAAGGAGACTGCCAGTGATAAACTGGAGGAAGGTGGGGATGACGTCAAGTCATCATGGCCCTTACGAGTAGGGCTACACACGTGCTACAATGGCGCATACAAAGAGAAGCGACCTCGCGAGAGCAAGCGGACCTCATAAAGTGCGTCGTAGTCCGGATTGGAGTCTGCAACTCGACTCCATGAAGTCGGAATCGCTAGTAATCGTAGATCAGAATGCTACGGTGAATACGTTCCCGGGCCTTGTACACACCGCCCGTCACACCATGGGAGTGGGTTGCAAAAGAAGTAGGTAGCTTAACCTTCGGGAGGGCGCTTACCACTTTGTGATTCATGACTGGGGTGAAGTCGTAACAAGGTAACCGTAGGGGAACCTGCGGTTGGATCACCTCCTTACCTTAAAGAACCTGCCTTTGTAGTGTCCACACAGATTGTCTGATGAAAAGTAAATAGCAAGGCGTCTTGCGATTGAGACTTCACGTCCCCTTCGTCTAGAGGCCCAGGACACCGCCCTTTCACGGCGGTAACAGGGGTTCGAATCCCCTAGGGGACGCCACTTGCTGGTTCGTGAGTGAAAGTCACCTGCCTCAGTATCTCAAAACTCATCTTCGGGTGACGTTTGAGATATTTGCTCTTTAAAAATCTGGATCAAGCTGAAAATTGAAACGACACATCTTTAATGGTGTGTTCGAGTCTCTCAAATTTTCGCAATCAGAAGTGAAACATCTTCGGGTTGTGAGGTTAAGCGACTAAGCGTACACGGTGGATGCCCTGGCAGTCAGAGGCGATGAAGGACGTGCTAATCTGCGAAAAGCGCCGGCGAGGTGATATGAACCTTTGACCCGGCGATGTCCGAATGGGGAAACCCAGTGCAATTCGTTGCACTATCGTTAACTGAATACATAGGTTAACGAGGCGAACCGGGGGAACTGAAACATCTAAGTACCCCGAGGAAAAGAAATCAACCGAGATTCCCCCAGTAGCGGCGAGCGAACGGGGAGCAGCCCAGAGTCTGAATCAGCTTGTGTGTTAGTGGAAGCGTCTGGAAAGTCGCACGGTACAGGGTGACAGTCCCGTACACGAAAGCACACAGGCTGTGAACTCGAAGAGTAGGGCGGGACACGTGGTATCCTGTCTGAATATGGGGGGACCATCCTCCAAGGCTAAATACTCCTGACTGACCGATAGTGAACCAGTACCGTGAGGGAAAGGCGAAAAGAACCCCGGCGAGGGGAGTGAAAAAGAACCTGAAACCGTGTACGTACAAGCAGTGGGAGCACCTTCGTGGTGTGACTGCGTACCTTTTGTATAATGGGTCAGCGACTTATATTCTGTAGCAAGGTTAACCGTATAGGGGAGCCGAAGGGAAACCGAGTCTTAACTGGGCGTTAAGTTGCAGGGTATAGACCCGAAACCCGGTGATCTAGCCATGGGCAGGTTGAAGGTTGGGTAACACTAACTGGAGGACCGAACCGACTAATGTTGAAAAATTAGCGGATGACTTGTGGCTGGGGGTGAAAGGCCAATCAAACCGGGAGATAGCTGGTTCTCCCCGAAAGCTATTTAGGTAGCGCCTCGTGAACTCATCTTCGGGGGTAGAGCACTGTTTCGGCTAGGGGGCCATCCCGGCTTACCAACCCGATGCAAACTACGAATACCGAAGAATGTTATCACGGGAGACACACGGCGGGTGCTAACGTCCGTCGTGAAGAGGGAAACAACCCAGACCGCCAGCTAAGGTCCCAAAGTCATGGTTAAGTGGGAAACGATGTGGGAAGGCACAGACAGCCAGGATGTTGGCTTAGAAGCAGCCATCATTTAAAGAAAGCGTAATAGCTCACTGGTCGAGTCGGCCTGCGCGGAAGATGTAACGGGGCTAAACCATGCACCGAAGCTGCGGCAGCGACGCTTAGGCGTTGTTGGGTAGGGGAGCGTTCTGTAAGCCGTTGAAGGTGTCCTGTGAGGGGTGCTGGAGGTATCAGAAGTGCGAATGCTGACATAAGTAACGATAAAGCGGGTGAAAAGCCCGCTCGCCGGAAGACCAAGGGTTCCTGTCCAACGTTAATCGGGGCAGGGTGAGTCGACCCCTAAGGCGAGGCCGAAAGGCGTAGTCGATGGGAAACAGGTTAATATTCCTGTACTTGGTGTTACTGCGAAGGGGGGACGGAGAAGGCTATGTTAGCCGGGCGACGGTTGTCCCGGTTTAAGCATGTAGGCGGAGGTTCCAGGTAAATCCGGTACCTTTTAACGCTGAGGTGTGATGACGAGGCACTACGGTGCTGAAGTAACAAATGCCCTGCTTCCAGGAAAAGCCTCTAAGCATCAGGTAACACGAAATCGTACCCCAAACCGACACAGGTGGTCAGGTAGAGAATACCAAGGCGCTTGAGAGAACTCGGGTGAAGGAACTAGGCAAAATGGTGCCGTAACTTCGGGAGAAGGCACGCTGATATGTAGGTGAAGCCCCTGCGGGTGGAGCTGAAATCAGTCGAAGATACCAGCTGGCTGCAACTGTTTATTAAAAACACAGCACTGTGCAAACACGAAAGTGGACGTATACGGTGTGACGCCTGCCCGGTGCCGGAAGGTTAATTGATGGGGTTAGCGGCAACGCGAAGCTCTTGATCGAAGCCCCGGTAAACGGCGGCCGTAACTATAACGGTCCTAAGGTAGCGAAATTCCTTGTCGGGTAAGTTCCGACCTGCACGAATGGCGTAATGATGGCCAGGCTGTCTCCACCCGAGACTCAGTGAAATTGAACTCGCTGTGAAGATGCAGTGTACCCGCGGCAAGACGGAAAGACCCCGTGAACCTTTACTATAGCTTGACACTGAACACTGGTCCTTGATGTGTAGGATAGGTGGGAGGCTTTGAAGCGTGGACGCCAGTCTGCGTGGAGCCAACCTTGAAATACCACCCTTTAATGGCTGGTGTTCTAACGTAGACCCGTAATCCGGGTTGCGGACAGTGTCTGGTGGGTAGTTTGACTGGGGCGGTCTCCTCCCAAAGAGTAACGGAGGAGCACGAAGGTTAGCTAATCCTGGTCGGACATCAGGAGGTTAGTGCAATGGCATAAGCTAGCTTGACTGCGAGAGTGACGGCTCGAGCAGGTGCGAAAGCAGGTCATAGTGATCCGGTGGTTCTGAATGGAAGGGCCATCGCTCAACGGATAAAAGGTACTCCGGGGATAACAGGCTGATACCGCCCAAGAGTTCATATCGACGGCGGTGTTTGGCACCTCGATGTCGGCTCATCACATCCTGGGGCTGAAGTAGGTCCCAAGGGTATGGCTGTTCGCCATTTAAAGTGGTACGCGAGCTGGGTTTAGAACGTCGTGAGACAGTTCGGTCCCTATCTGCCGTGGGCGCTGGAGAATTGAGGGGGGCTGCTCCTAGTACGAGAGGACCGGAGTGGACGCATCACTGGTGTTCGGGTTGTCATGCCAATGGCACTGCCCGGTAGCTAAATGCGGAAAAGATAAGTGCTGAAAGCATCTAAGCACGAAACTTGCCCCGAGATGAGTTCTCCCTGACCCTTTAAGGGTCCTGAAGGAACGTTGAAGACTACGACGTTGATAGGTCGGGTGTGTAAGCGCAGCGATGCGTTGAGCTAACCGATACTAATGAACCGTGAGGCTTAACCTTACAACGCCGAAGCTGTTTCGGCGGATGAGACAGACACGATTTTCAGCTCTGATACAGATTAACAGAATTTGCCTGGCGGCTTTAGCGCGGTGGTCCCACCTGACCCCATGCCGAACTCAGAAGTGAAACGCCGTAGCGCCGATGGTAGTGTGGGGTCTCCCCATGTGAGAGTAGGGAACTGCCAGGCATCAATTAGAAAAACCCCGTACCGTAAGGTGCGGGGTTTTTTGCTTTTGTTTTTCCCTCTCCCCCCTCCTTGAAACTTTCTCACCTTCCGCTTGCAGGCTCGACATTATGCCCGTTTCTGGGTATCGTTAGCTATCTGGATGTCTAAACGTTTATACGTATGCTGTGAGGATATAAAGCTATGCCGATTCGGGTGCAGGACGAGCTACCAGCCGTCAATTTCTTGCGTGAAGAAAACGTCTTCGTCATGACGGCTTCGCGTGCGACAGGTCAGGAAATTCGCCCGCTGAAGGTGCTTATTCTCAATCTGATGCCAAAAAAGATCGAAACAGAAAACCAGTTCCTGCGTCTTCTGTCGAACTCCCCGCTGCAGGTGGATATCCAGTTGCTGCGAATCGATGCCCGTGAATCACGTAACACGCCATCTGAGCATTTGAACAACTTCTACTGTAACTTCGATGACATTCAGGGGGAAAACTTCGACGGACTGATCGTGACCGGCGCGCCGCTCGGCCTGGTTGAATTTAACGATGTCGCCTACTGGCCGCAGATCAAACAGGTTCTGGAGTGGGCAAAAGATCACGTCACGTCTACCTTGTTTGTCTGTTGGGCGGTACAAGCCGCACTGAATATTCTTTATGGCATCCCCAAGCAAACCCGCACTGAAAAGCTCTCCGGCGTATACGAACACCATATTCTTCATCCACATGCGTTGCTGACGCGCGGTTTCGATGACTCTTTCCTGGCCCCGCATTCTCGCTACGCCGATTTCCCGGCCCAGCTGATTCGTGATTACACCGATCTGGAGATCCTGGCCGAAACGGAAGACGGAGATGCTTACCTGTTTGCCAGCAAGGATAAACGCATTGCTTTTGTGACCGGACATCCTGAGTACGATCCGCATACCCTCGCATCAGAGTATTACCGTGATGTCGAAGCGGGTCTTAATCCGGATGTACCGTACAACTATTTCCCGAAAGACGATCCGCAAAACAAACCGAGAGCAACCTGGCGCAGCCACGGAAATTTGCTTTTCACTAACTGGCTCAACTATTACGTCTACCAGATAACGCCATACGATCTGCGTCACATGAATCCGACGCTGGAGTAATCTTCTGCACTAAACGATCCTAAAGCGTTTCAGCTATTCAAATCAGGCACCTTCGGGTGCCTTTTTTATTTCCGAAATGCTGCTCACCATTCAATAAAAATTTAATTCCAATAAAATCATATAATTAATTTCAATTAACAATTAAAATGGAAATTGTTTTTGATTTTAGAAAAAATATAGATAGTCTTAATTCTGCTGAGCGAAAACTACCCAACGATCTTTCGTTCGCATCGGGGGCGTGATTTTGGATCTTTGATGAGGAGCAGAGTAATGACTCAACAGGCAACGACGGTCGATGAACTGGCCTTTACCCAGCCGTATGGCGAGCAAGAACAGCAAGTTTTGACGGCGGAAGCGGTAGAATTTCTGACTGAACTGGTGACCCGCTTTACACCGCAGCGTAATAAGCTGCTGGCGGCACGCATTCATCAGCAGCAGGAAATTGACGATGGCAAGTTGCCTGGATTCATTTCGGAAACCGCTTCCATTCGCCGCGGTGAGTGGAAAATCCGCGGTATCCCTGAAGATTTACAGGATCGTCGCGTTGAGATCACCGGTCCGGTAGAGCGCAAAATGGTGATCAACGCCATGAACGCCAACGTTAAAGTCTTTATGGCCGATTTTGAAGACTCACTGGCGCCGGACTGGCGTAAGGTCATCGAGGGGCAGATCAACCTGCGCGACGCCGTGAACGGCACCATCAGCTATACCAACGAAGCCGGCAAAATTTACCAGCTCAAACCGAACCCTGCGGTGCTGATCTGTCGCGTACGCGGCCTGCACCTGCCTGAAAAACATGTCACCTGGCGTGGGGAAGCCATTCCGGGCAGCCTGTTTGATTTCGCGCTCTATTTCTTCCACAACTACAAGAACCTGCTGGCAAAAGGCAGCGGCCCTTATTTCTATCTGCCAAAAACGCAGGCCTGGCAAGAAGCGGCCTGGTGGAGCGAGGTCTTCAGCTATGCGGAAGATCGTTTCAACCTGCCGCGCGGCACCATCAAAGCCACGCTGCTGATTGAAACGCTGCCTGCCGTGTTCCAGATGAATGAAATTCTGCACGCCCTGCGCGACCACATTGTCGGCCTGAACTGCGGACGCTGGGACTATATTTTCAGCTACATCAAAACCCTGAAAAACTATCCCGACCGCGTACTGCCGGATCGCCAGGTCGTGACCATGGATAAACCGTTCCTGAGTGCCTACTCGCGCCTGCTGATCAAAACCTGCCACAAGCGCGGCGCCTTTGCGATGGGCGGCATGGCGGCATTTATCCCGAGCAAAGACGCAGAGCGGAACAATCAGGTGCTCAACAAGGTGAAGGCTGATAAAGAGCTTGAAGCCCGTAACGGTCACGACGGCACGTGGATTGCCCATCCCGGCCTGGCCGATACGGCGATGGAGGTCTTTAACCGCGTTCTCGGCGACAACAAAAACCAGCTGTTTGTCACGCGTGAAGACGATGCCCCAACGGCTGAAGAACAGCTGCTGGCACCGTGCGCGGGCGAGCGTACGGAAGAGGGCATGCGTGCCAATATCCGCGTCGCGGTCCAGTACATCGAAGCGTGGATCTCCGGCAACGGCTGCGTACCTATCTACGGCCTGATGGAAGATGCCGCGACGGCGGAGATTTCACGTACCTCCATCTGGCAGTGGATCCACCATCAAAAAACGCTCAGCAACGGCAAACCGGTGACCAAGACCCTGTTCCGCCAGATGCTGGCCGAAGAGATGCGGGTGATCCAGGACGAGCTGGGCGAGCACCGCTTCAGCAGCGGACGTTTTGACGACGCCGCGCGCCTGATGGAGCAAATCACCACATCAGATGACTTAATCGATTTCCTGACCCTGCCGGGCTACCGCTTCCTGGCGTAACTCACCACATAACAATATGGAGCATCTGCACATGAAAACCCGTACCCAACAAATCGAAGAGTTGAAGAAAGAGTGGACACAGCCTCGCTGGGAAGGCATCCGCCGTCCTTACAGCGCGGAGGAAGTGGTGAAATTACGCGGCTCGGTCAATCCGGAATGCACGCTGGCACAGAACGGTGCGGCGAAAATGTGGAAGCTGCTGCACGGTGGCTCTAAAAAGGGCTACATCAACAGCCTCGGCGCGCTGACCGGCGGTCAGGCGCTGCAGCAGGCGAAGGCCGGTATTGAAGCTATCTATCTCTCCGGCTGGCAGGTTGCGGCGGACGCTAACCTGGCGTCCAGCATGTACCCGGATCAGTCGCTCTATCCGGCTAACTCCGTGCCGTCGGTGGTGGATCGGATCAACAATACCTTCCGCCGTGCGGATCAGATCCAGTGGGCTGCCGGTATCGAACCTGGCGATCCGCGCTTTATTGACTACTTCCTGCCGATCGTCGCGGATGCGGAAGCGGGCTTCGGCGGTGTGCTGAACGCCTTCGAGCTGATGAAATCGATGATTGAGGCCGGTGCAGCGGCCGTTCACTTCGAAGACCAGCTGGCGTCAGTGAAAAAATGCGGACACATGGGCGGTAAGGTGCTGGTTCCTACACAGGAAGCCGTACAGAAGCTGGTTGCCGCGCGTCTGGCCGCGGACGTGCTCGGCGTGCCGACGCTGGTGATTGCCCGTACCGATGCGGACGCGGCGGACCTGATCACCTCTGACTGCGACCCGTACGACAGCGAGTTCATCACCGGCGAGCGTACCAGTGAAGGCTTCTACCGCACCCATGCCGGCATTGAACAGGCGATCAGCCGCGGCCTGGCGTACGCGCCTTACGCGGACCTGGTCTGGTGTGAAACCTCCACGCCGGATCTGGCGCTGGCAAAACGCTTTGCTGACGCCATCCACGCGAAGTATCCGGGCAAACTGCTGGCCTATAACTGCTCGCCGTCCTTCAACTGGCAGAAAAAGCTGGATGACAAAACCATCGCCAGCTTCCAGCAGCAGCTGTCCGACATGGGCTACAAATACCAGTTCATTACCCTGGCCGGTATCCACAGCATGTGGTTCAACATGTTCGACCTGGCGCACGCCTATGCGCAGGGTGAGGGGATGAAGCACTACGTTGAGAAGGTGCAGCAGCCGGAATTTGCGGCGGGCAAAGACGGTTACACCTTCGTGTCTCACCAGCAGGAGGTGGGAACCGGCTACTTTGACAATGTGACCACGATTATCCAGGGCGGAACCTCCTCCGTCACCGCCTTAACGGGTTCAACGGAAGAAGCACAGTTCTAATCTTTTCCCCCTCTCCCCTCTCGGGGAGAGGGTTGGGGTGAGGGGGAATATATGTCGCGTGGCCTGGAATTGCTGATTGCCCAAACTATTTTGCAGGGCTTCGATGCCCAGTATGGTCGTTTTCTTGAAGTGACATCCGGCGCGCAGCAGCGCTTCGAACATGCAGACTGGCATGCGGTTCAGCAGGCCATGAAGCAGCGTATCCATCTCTATGACCACCACGTGGGTCTGGTGGTGGAGCAGCTGCGCTGTATTACCGACGGTAAAAGCCCGGACGCGGAATTTTTACTGCGCGTGAAAGAGCACTACACCCATTTGTTACCCGATTACCCGCGCTTCGAGATTGCGGAGAGCTTTTTCAACTCCGTCTATTGTCGGTTATTTGACCACCGCTCACTATCTCCTGAGCGGTTATTTATCTTCAGCTCCCAGCCCGAGCGACGCTTTCGAACCATTCCCCGTCCGCTGGCGAAAGATTTCTTTCCCGATCGCGGATGGGAAAAGCTCCTGCACCGCGTGCTAACGGATCTGCCGCTGCGCCTGCCCTGGGAGAATAAAACCCGGGATATCGGCTATATCCACGCCCATCTCAACGAAACCTTCGGCGCGGAGGTGCTCAGCCACAGCCATTTGCAGGTTGCCAACGAGCTTTTCTACCGCAATAAAGCCGCCTGGCTGGTGGGCAAACTGGTTACGCCGACCGCCATTGTGCCGTTTCTGCTGCCCATTCACCGTACCGACGACGGGGAACTGTTTGTCGATACCTGCCTGACCACCAGCGCCGAGGCCAGCATCGTGTTTGGCTTCGCCCGCTCCTATTTCATGGTGTACGCCCCACTGCCTGCCGCGCTCGTGGAGTGGCTGCGGGAGATCCTGCCGGGCAAAACCACCGCCGAACTGTATATGGCCATTGGCTGCCAGAAGCACGCCAAAACGGAAAGCTATAGGGAGTACCTGCGTTATGTCACCGCGGCCGATGAGCAGTTTATCGAAGCGCCCGGCATTCGCGGTATGGTGATGCTGGTCTTTACGCTGCCGGGTTTCGACCGGGTCTTTAAGGTGATTAAAGACAGATTCGCGCCGCAGAAAGAGATGACCGCCGCGCACGTTCGCGCCTGCTATCAGCTGGTCAAAGAACACGACCGCGTCGGGCGCATGGCGGATACCCAGGAGTTCGAAAACTTTGTGCTGGATAAACAGCAGATCGACCCGGCGCTCATGGCGCTGTTAATGCAGGAAGCGCCCGCGAAAATCACCGATCTGGGTGATAAAATCGTGATTAGCCATCTCTACATCGAACGCCGTATGGTGCCGCTGAATATCTGGCTGGAGCAGTCCGAAGGTCAGGCGCTGCGGGATGCCATTGAAGAATACGGCAACGCGATTCGCCAGCTTGCCGCCGCCAATATTTTCCCGGGCGACATGCTGTTTAAAAACTTCGGCGTCACCCGTCACGGGCGCGTGGTGTTCTACGATTACGACGAAATTTGCTACATGACCGAAGTGAATTTCCGCGATATACCACAGCCCCGCTACCCGGAAGACGAGCTTTCCGGTGAGCCGTGGTACAGCGTCTCGCCGGGCGATGTGTTTCCGGAGGAGTTTCGCCACTGGCTGTGCGCCGACCCGCGCATCGGGCCGTTATTTGAAGAGATGCATGAGGATCTGTTCCGCGCCAGCTACTGGCGCGGGCTGCAAACGCGGATCAAAAACGGGCATGTCGAAGATGTGTACGCTTACCGCCGCAAGCAGAGGTTTTGCATTAGGTTTGCACCCTCTCTAGCAGGGTGAGGGCATCATGTTTTCTCCCTCTCCCTGCGGGAGAGGGCCGGGTGAGGGCATCAGGCCGCACTCAATCTCAACGAATCCCACCGTACGCCAGCGTCACCTCTTTCGCCGCCTTAATCACCAGCGCACCCAGCTCGGTCACGCGGTCATCGGTCATCCGCGAAATCGGCCCGGAGATGGAGATGGCGGCAAACGGCTCGCGGTGCTCGTCAAAAATACAGGCCGCGAGGCAGCGCAGGCCCAGGGCATGTTCTTCATCATCAAACGAATAGCCGCGCTTCCGGGTCAGGGCCAGATCTTCTTTCAGATGCACGGGCGACACCAGCGTGGCGTGGGTATAGGCGTGCAGCCCTTTACGGTGCAGCAGTCCCGTCACCTGCTCTTCGCTCAGCTGCGAAAGAAACGCTTTCCCCGCCCCGGAGGCATGCATCGGCAGCTTGCCGCCAATCGGTGCGGACATGCGCATCAGCTGCGTGCACTGCACCTGGTCGATGATAATCGCCTGGTGGTCGCTCTGGTCCAGCACCGCCAGGTTTACGGTCTCGCCGGACTCCTCCATCAGCTTGCGCAGAATCGGGTGCACAATTGCCAGCAGGTTGCGGCTCTGCAGGAAGCTGCTGCCGACGATAAACGCGTGCGCGCCCACCGCCCAGTGCCCCAGCTCGCCGACCTGACGCACAAAGCCCAGCTGCTGCATGGTGGTCAGCAGGCGGTGCGTCGTGGAGTTCGGCAGGCCAGCCTGCTGGGCCAGCTCGGTCAGGGCCACGCTGCTGTGCGACTCGGCTATCCACTCCAGCAGCTTCAAACCGCGCGTGAGCGATTGAACCTGTCCGCCCTGTTGTGCGGCGGCGGTGGTGGCAGCAGGTTTTCTGCCGCGTTTAGCGGGAACGGTCGCGACCATGACGATCTCCTTTTTCTGTATCGTGGAAATCATTTTCGTTTTATTTGGTGAATTTGCAACCGTTATCCTGACTGATCGGAGGAGTGATGGTGAACATGTCTCATGTTACCGCTGTGCGGCTTTTCCACCCTGCGAGATTGTGCCAGTATGGAACGCAGCCTTATGGCCTTGTTGAGCGTTGTCGGGAGCAAGTGTGAGCAGCAAAGTAGAGCAACTGCGTGCGCAGTTAAATGAACGAATTCTGGTGCTGGACGGCGGCATGGGCACCATGATCCAGGGGTATCGTCTGAGTGAAGATGATTTCCGCGGCGAACGCTTTGCCGACTGGCCCTGCGACCTGAAAGGGAACAACGACCTGCTGGTGCTCAGCAAGCCGTCCGTCATTAAGGATATCCACAACGCCTACTTCGAAGCGGGTGCGGATATCGTTGAAACCAACACATTCAACTCGACAACCATCGCCATGGCGGATTACCAGATGGAATCCCTGTCGGCGGAAATCAACCTGGAAGCCGCGAAGCTGGCGCGCGCCTGCGCCGACGAGTGGACGGCCCGCACGCCGGACAAGCCTCGCTACGTTGCCGGGGTGCTTGGCCCGACGAACCGCACCGCGTCGATTTCACCGGACGTCAACGACCCGGCGTTTCGTAATATCACCTTCGATCAGCTGGTTGCGGCCTACCGTGAATCGACCAAAGCGCTGGTGGAAGGCGGTTCCGATCTGATCCTGATTGAAACCGTATTCGACACCCTCAATGCCAAAGCCGCGATTTACGCGGTGAAAGAGGAGTTTGAAGCGCTCGGCGTTGACCTGCCAATCATGATTTCCGGCACCATCACCGACGCCTCCGGCCGTACCCTGTCCGGCCAGACAACCGAAGCGTTTTATAACTCCCTGCGCCACGCCGAAGCGCTCTCCTTTGGCCTGAACTGCGCGCTGGGGCCGGATGAACTGCGTCAGTACGTGCAGGAACTTTCCCGCATCGCGGAATGCTACGTCACTGCCCACCCGAACGCCGGTTTGCCAAACGCGTTCGGTGAATACGATCTCGATGCCGACACCATGGCGGCGCAAATCCGCGAGTGGGCCGAGTCTGGCTTCCTGAACATCGTCGGCGGCTGCTGCGGCACCTCGCCGGAGCACATCGCGGCCATGAGCAACGCCGTGGCCGGTCTGCCGCCGCGCAAGCTGCCCGAGCTTCCGGTTGCCTGTCGTCTGTCCGGCCTGGAGCCGTTGACCATCGGCGACGACAGCCTGTTTGTGAACGTGGGTGAGCGTACTAACGTCACCGGTTCCGCAAAGTTCAAGCGCCTGATTAAAGAAGAGAAGTACAGCGAAGCGCTGGACGTTGCCCGCCAGCAGGTAGAAAGCGGCGCGCAGATTATCGATATCAACATGGATGAGGGGATGCTCGACGCCGAAGCGGCGATGGTGCGTTTCCTCAACCTGATTGCCGGTGAGCCGGACATTGCCCGCGTGCCGATCATGATTGACTCCTCCAAGTGGGAAGTCATCGAAAAAGGGCTGAAGTGCATCCAGGGTAAAGGCATCGTCAACTCCATCTCGATGAAAGAGGGTGTCGATATCTTTATCCACCACGCGAAGATGGTCCGCCGCTACGGTGCCGCCGTGGTGGTGATGGCCTTTGACGAAGTGGGTCAGGCCGATACCCGCGAGCGCAAAATCGAGATTTGCCGCCGCGCGTACAAGATTTTGACCGAAGAGGTGGGCTTCCCGCCGGAAGACATTATCTTTGACCCGAATATCTTCGCCGTTGCGACCGGGATTGAAGAGCACAACAACTACGCCCAGGACTTTATCGGCGCATGTGAAGACATCAAGCGCGAGCTGCCGCATGCGCTGATCTCCGGCGGCGTATCGAACGTGTCGTTCTCGTTCCGCGGCAACGACCCGGTGCGTGAGGCGATCCACGCTGTGTTCCTCTACTACGCCATCCGCAACGGCATGGACATGGGGATCGTTAACGCCGGCCAGCTGGCGATTTACGACGACCTCCCCGCCGAGCTGCGCGATGCCGTAGAGGACGTGATCCTTAACCGCCGCGACGACGCCACCGAGCGCATGCTGGACCTGGCGGAGAAATACCGCGGCAGCAAATCGGATGAGGCGGCAAACGTTCAGCAGGCCGAGTGGCGTTCGTGGGACGTGAAAAAGCGTCTGGAATACTCGCTGGTCAAAGGTATCACCGAATTTATCGAGCTCGATACCGAAGAGGCGCGCCAGCAGGCAGCCCGCCCGATTGAGGTGATCGAAGGTCCCCTGATGGACGGCATGAACGTGGTCGGCGATCTGTTCGGTGAGGGCAAAATGTTCCTGCCGCAGGTGGTGAAATCCGCCCGCGTGATGAAGCAGGCAGTGGCCTATCTGGAGCCCTACATCGAAGCCAGCAAAGAGAAAGGCTCCAGCAACGGCAAGATGGTTATCGCCACCGTGAAGGGCGACGTGCACGACATCGGCAAGAACATCGTTGGCGTAGTGCTGCAGTGTAATAACTACGAAATTATCGACCTTGGCGTGATGGTCCCGGCGGACAAAATCCTCAAGACCGCGCGCGAAGTGAACGCCGACCTGATTGGCCTCTCTGGCCTGATTACGCCGTCGCTCGACGAAATGGTCAACGTGGCAAAAGAGATGGAGCGACAGGGCTTCACCATTCCGCTGCTGATTGGCGGGGCGACCACCTCGAAAGCGCACACGGCGGTGAAAATCGAGCAGAACTACAGCGGCCCGACGGTCTACGTGCAGAACGCCTCGCGTACGGTGGGCGTGGTCTCCGCGCTGCTCTCCGACACCCAGCGCGACGATTTTGTGGCGCGCACCCGCAAAGAGTACGAAACCGTCCGCATCCAGCACGGCCGTAAGAAACCGCGCACCCCGCCTGTTTCGCTTCAGGCGGCGCGCGATAACGATCTGGCCTTCGACTGGTCCAGCTACACGCCGCCGGTCGCGCACCGCCTGGGCGTGCAGGACGTGACGGCCAGCATCGAGACGCTGCGCAACTACATCGACTGGACGCCGTTCTTTATGACCTGGTCGCTGGCGGGCAAATATCCGCGCATCCTGGAAGATGAGGTGGTCGGCGAGGAGGCGAAGCGCCTGTTTAAAGATGCCAACGATATGCTCGACACGCTGAGCGCAGAGAAAAGCCTCAACCCGCGCGGCGTGGTGGGCCTGTTCCCGGCGAACCGCGTGGGCGACGACATCGAAATCTATCGCGATGAAACCCGCACCCACGTGCTGGCGGTCAGCCGTCATCTGCGCCAGCAAACCGAGAAAGTGGGCTTTGCCAACTACTGCCTGGCCGATTTTGTCGCGCCGAAGCTGAGTGGTAAAGCCGACTATATTGGCGCCTTTGCGGTGACCGGCGGTTTGGAGGAAGACGCGCTGGCGGACGCGTTCGAAGCGCAGCACGATGATTATAATAAAATCATGGTGAAATCGATTGCCGACCGCCTGGCGGAAGCCTTCGCCGAGTACCTCCACGAGCGCGTGCGTAAGGTGCACTGGGGCTACGCGGCGAATGAAAACCTCAGCAATGAGGATCTGATCCGCGAAAACTACCAGGGCATTCGCCCGGCGCCGGGCTATCCGGCCTGTCCGGAGCACACCGAAAAAGGCACCATCTGGAAGCTGCTGGACGTGGAAACCCATACCGGCATGAAGCTCACCGAGTCGTTCGCCATGTGGCCAGGCGCGTCCGTTTCCGGCTGGTACTTCAGCCATCCGGACAGCAAGTACTTTGCCGTGGCGCAGCTGCAGCGGGATCAGATTGAAGATTACGCCCTGCGCAAAGGCATGAGCGTGTCTGAAGTGGAGCGCTGGCTGGCGCCTAATCTCGGCTACGACGCCGACTAAAATCACTTTTCCTTACAACAAACAGGGCGCTCATTGGGCGCCCTGTCTCTTTCTTACGTTTAAACCCTTATACTGAACCTATGGAAAACGAATAACGATAAGGAGGAAAACCTTCCGTGCTGACCCTGTTACACCTGCTCTCTGCAGTCGCACTGCTCGTATGGGGCACCCATATCGTCCGTACCGGCGTGATGCGCGTATTTGGCGCGCGCTTGCGTACCGTTCTCAGCAGCAGCGTTGAGAAGAAGCCGCTCGCCTTCTGCGCGGGCATTGGCGTAACGGCACTGGTGCAGAGCAGTAACGCCACGACACTGCTTGTGACCTCCTTTGTGGCGCAGGATTTGGTGGCGCTGGCCCCGGCGCTGGTGATTGTGCTGGGTGCGGATGTAGGTACCGCGCTGATGGCGCGTGTTCTGACGTTCGATCTCTCCTGGCTGTCGCCGCTGCTGATTTTTATCGGTGTTATCTTCTTCCTCGGCCGCAAACAGACGCGCGCCGGGCAGCTCGGGCGCGTAGGGATTGGCCTCGGGCTGATCCTGCTGGCGCTGGAGCTGATTGTGCAGGCGGTCACGCCAATCACCGAGGCCAACGGCGTGCAGGTCATCTTCGCCTCCCTGACCGGGGACATCATGCTGGACGCGCTCATTGGCGCGGTGTTTGCTATCGTCAGCTACTCCAGCCTGGCGGCGGTCCTGCTGACGGCCACGCTTACCGCCGCAGGGGCGATCTCCTTCCCGGTAGCGCTGTGTCTGGTGATCGGGGCCAACCTCGGCTCCGGCCTGCTGGCGATGCTTAACAACAGCGCGGCCAATGCTGCCGCCCGCCGCGTGGCGCTGGGCAGCCTGCTGTTTAAGCTGGTGGGCAGCCTGATTATCCTGCCCTTTATCCACCCGCTGGCGAACCTGATGGACAATCTCCCGCTGCCGAAGGCGGAGCTGGTGATCTACTTCCACGTGTTCTACAACCTGGTGCGCTGCCTGGCGATGGTGCCTTTTGCCGGGCCGATGGCCCGCTTCTGCGAGCGTCTCATTCAGGACGAGCCTGAGCTGGATGCGCGCCTGAAGCCGAAGCACCTGGATACGTCCGCGCTGGATACTCCGGCGCTGGCGCTGGCGAATGCCGCGCGCGAGACGCTGCGTATGGGCGACGCAATGGAAACCATGCTCGAAGGCCTGCAAAAGGTGATGCACGGCGAGCCGCGTGAAGAGAAAGAACTGCGCAGACTGGCGGACGATATCAACGTGCTCTATACCGCCATTAAGCTTTACCTGGCGCGTATGCCGCAGGACGAGCTGGCGGAAGAGGAGTCCCGCCGCTGGGCGGAAATCATCGAGATGTCGCTTAACCTTGAGCAGGCCTCGGATATCGTGGAGCGTATGGGCAGCGAGATCGCTGACAAATCCCTTGCCGCGCGTCGTGCGTTTTCAGGTGAAGGCCTGAAGGAGCTGGAAGCGCTGCACGAACAGCTGGTCAGCAACCTCAAGCTGGCGATGCTGGTCTTCTTCTCCAGCGACGTGCCGAGCGCGCGCCGCCTGCGCCGCAACAAGCATCGTTTCCGTATTCTGAACCGTCGCTACTCGCACGCCCACGTTGAGCGTCTGCACCAGCAGAACGTGCAGAGTATCGAGACCAGCTCCCTGCATCTGGGGCTGCTGGGGGATATGAAGCGTCTCAACTCGTTGTTCTGCGCGGTGGCGTACAGCGTGATGGAACAGCCGGATGAAGACGACGAGCGGGATGAGTATTAATCTCTGAAAGCGCCTCGCAAAATCGTTTTGCGGGGCGTGACACTTTATAAAGCGCCATTTACTCTTCAGACCTTACATTTTGAAGGGAATAGAAAATGCTCGTTTATTACGCTACACTTCGCCAATTCATGCGCATTCCGATGGGGGTTCTCATGCGCACTACTCATGGCATCAAAAAATCAGTCAATGTGTCGTTAGCACCAGAAATCCTTGAAGAGGCGCGACGGCTTAAACTGAATCTCTCTGCTGTACTCACGAGTGCACTGCAGGAGCAGTTTCGAGCGCATCAGCGCGCAGAGTGGTTAGCAGAAAATAAAGCTTCTATCGAGGCCATTAACCAGTGGGTTGATGAAAACGGCTCCTTTAGTGATTCTCAGAGATCGTTCTGATGGAGCAATATTTTGCTTATGAGAATGAAGGTAAGGGGAAAACTGCCTATCCCTGGCTAATCAATATGCAGCATCCCGTGGCCAATGTGATGAAGCATGTCCTGGTCGCCCCAGCAGTTGAGCTTAGCCACCTGGGAGGCATTCAGCCGCCTGCGAAAGTGTGCCCTGTTGTTGAGATAGCGGGTAAGCCCTGCGTGGTTATGATGCACATGATGGCTGGCATATCGCCAAAAGAGTTAGGTGAGCGTGTTGCCGATCTTACGCAAAACCGGTCTTCATTGCGGGATGCACTCGATTTTTTGATCAACGGTTACTAACACTTTTTTGTCAGCCGCAAGGTAAGGTATATTTCGCCCTTCACAGGAGAAACTATGCTGCCAACTCAATCAACCCGATTAAACAAATACATTAGCGAGAGCGGGATCTGCTCACGTCGCGAGGCTGACCGTTACATTGAACAGGGTAACGTGTTTCTTAACGGCAAACGCGCCACCATCGGCGACCAGGTGGTCCCTGGCGATGTGGTTAAAGTGAATGGTCAGGTCATCGAACCGCGTGATGCTGAAGACCTGGTGTTTATCGCGTTGAACAAACCGGTTGGTATTGTCAGCACCACGGAAGACGGTGAGCGGGACAACATCGTTGATTTCGTGAACCACAGCAGCCGTATCTTCCCGATTGGCCGTCTGGATAAAGACTCTCAGGGGCTGATTTTCCTCACCAACCACGGCGATCTGGTCAACAAAATTCTGCGTGCCGGTAACGATCACGAGAAAGAGTACATTGTGACGGTAAATAAGCCGGTTACGGACGAATTTATTCGTGGCATGGGCGCCGGGGTGCCGATCCTCGGTACCGTCACGAAAAAGTGTAAGGTGAAGAAAGAAGCACCGTTCGCGTTCCGCATTACGCTGGTGCAGGGCTTAAACCGCCAGATCCGCCGTATGTGCGAGCACTTCGGTTATGAAGTGACGAAGCTGGAACGCACGCGCATCATGAACGTCAGCCTGTCCGGCATCCCGCTGGGCGAATGGCGCGATTTAACGGATGACGAGCTGATTGAACTCTTCAAGCTTATCGAGAATTCCTCGTCCGAAGCGAAGCCGAAGGCCAAAGCCAAACCGAAAACCCAGGCGATTAAGCGCCCGGTGGTGAAGGCGCCTCAGGCGGAAGATAAGGGGCGAGGCAAGCCGGGTAATGGAAAACGCTTTACCCAGCCGGGGCGCAAAAAGAAAGGGCGCTGATTAGCGCCTTCCACGGGTAGACGTTGTGGCGGACCAGGAAAAGGTCGCCTCTGCATCGGGTTTATAAGCCTGCTCTTTTTTCAGCTTGCGGGCTTTTTTCGCCGCGGCGTCACGCTGCGCCATCAGCTTATCGATGTACTCTTTTTTCACCTGATTGGTTTCGGCGTTCGTCAGCGTGCGGCCATGTGCGATTCGGGCGCGGTCGAGAAGCGTTTTCAGTTCGCGCTGCTCGGCTTCCGTCATGTCTTTCTGGGTCAAACGTGGTGTAGCCATTGCTGAAGCCTCCTGATAGAGAGGCTTCAGTGTAAAGCAAGCTGCGTAAATTAACCCTGCTTCACCGCATCTTTTTTCGTTTGTTCATCAATCGGTTTGCCGGACCAGTAGCCCGCCAGCAGCGAGCCGGAGAGGTTATGCCAGACGGAGAACAGCGCGCCGGGCAGGGCCGCCAGCGGGGAGAAGTAAATTTTACCGAGCGCCGCCGCCAGGCCTGAGTTCTGCATGCCTACCTCGATTGCCAGCGTGCGGCAGGTCGATTCGTCAAAACCGAACAGCTTCCCGCCCCAGTAGCCGCCCAGCAGGCCAATAGTGTTATGCAGCACCACGGCGATAATCACGATAAAGCCCACGGAGGCAATGTGCGATGCGGAACCCGCCACCACAGCGCTGATGATCGCCAGAATGCAGACCATCGAAAACGCGGGCAGGTAGGGCTCAACGGCCTTCACAACGCGCGGGAAAAGATGGTGAATGACCAGCCCCAGCGCAATCGGGATCACCACAATCTGCAGAATACTGAGCAGCATGCCCGTCACGTCCACCTGAATATGCGCGTCCACGTACAGGCGAGTTAACAGCGGCGTGGCAACGACGCCAACCAGCGTTGAAACGGAAGAGACGGTGACGGAGAGCGCCACATCTCCTTTTGCCAGGTAGATCATGACGTTGGAGGCCGTGCCGCTGGCCACGCTGCCCACCAGCACCATCCCGGCGGAAAGATCGGGCGGCATCTTAAAAGCCATCGCCAGCAGCCACGCCGCAAGCGGCATCACCAGGTAGTGCAGGAAGATCCCTGCCGCGACGGGCGCAGGGCGAGACAGCACGCGTTTAAAGTCGTCGACTTTCAGATGCACGCCCATACCGAACATGATCAGCATCAGCAGCGTGGCGACCCACGGACCAATGCCCGTGAACGTGGCGGGGGTGTAATACGCGAGTACGGAGAGCAGCAGCGCCCATAACGGGAACAGCCGCGTAACGGCGGATAACATAGTGGATTCCTTGCAGTATTGTCGTGTTGTTTAGTTATGAAAAAGCCGGGTCTGTGCCCGGCTTATAGGTATTGTTTATCCTGCTAACGAATTTTATTCAAACAAATTCTGATGAAGTTTCTGCACGACCTGCTCGGCCTGATCGGCAGGCACCAGGAAGCAGAGGTTGTAGCTGGATGCGCCGTAGCAGATCATGCGGATGTTGAACGGGTCGAGCACGCCGAACACCTCTTTACCCACGCCGCAGGCGCGCGACAGCTTGTTGCCGATGATGGCAACCAGCGCCAGGTCTTCTTCTACTTCCACGCGGCACAGCTCAGACAGCTCAATCAGCAGCGACTGCGTCAGCAGCGTGTCGCCGGTGGAGGTCGAGCCGGTGGTGTCCAGCGTTAGCGCAATGCTCACTTCAGAGGTGGTGATCAGATCCACCGAGATATTGTGGCGCGCCAGAATGCCAAACACTTCCGCCAGGAAACCGCGTGAATGCAGCATATTGTGGCTGTGGAGCGTCACCAGCGTCTGGCGACGGCGCAGGGCCAGGGCGCGGAACAGCGGTGGGTTTTCCGTTTTTTTGCAGACCAGCGTCCCGCCCGCTTTCGGATCTTTGCTGGAGCCGACGAAGACCGGAATATCGCTGCGTACGGCCGGCAGCAGCGTTGCCGGGTGCAGCACTTTCGCGCCGAAGGTGGCCATTTCAGCCGCTTCTTCAAAGGCGATTACATCAATACGTTTAGCCGCAGAAACGACGCGCGGGTCGGTGGTGTAAATTCCCGGAACGTCAGTCCAGATATCCACGCGCGTTGCATGCAGGGCTTCGCCCAGCAGCGCGGCGGTGTAGTCGCTGCCGCCGCGGCCAAGCGTGGTGGTGCGGCCTTTCGCTTCACTGCCGATAAAGCCCTGGGTGATCACGATACCGTCTGCCAGGCGTGGTGCCAGCTGCTGATTGGTCAGCTCCGCCAGCGCCTCAACGTCCGGCTCGGCGCGGCCAAAGCGATCGCTGGTACGCATCACTTTACGCACGTCAAACCACTGCGCCTGAACGTTACGCTCGCGCATGATTTCAACAAACAGCAGGGTGGACATCAGCTCACCGTGGCTGACCAGTTCGTCGGTCAGGGCGGTGGAGGTAGCCAGAGACGCCGCTTCTGCCAGAGTGGTGATATTTTCCAGCAGACGTTCCACTTCCTCGCGGATGACGTTCGGGTTCTGCAGACGCTCAAGAATGTCGAACTGAATTTTGCGCAGTGCATCCAGCTTCACGAAACGTTCTGTCGCTTCCAGTCCTTCAGACAGAGAAACCAGCAGGTTCGTCACGCCGGCGGAGGCAGACAGCACCACCAGGCGGGTATTCGGATCGGCCAGCACCACATCGGCGCTGCGGTTCATGGCATCGTAATCGGCCACACTGGTGCCGCCAAATTTGGCGACCACAAAACTCGTCATAACAACCTCGTGTCAGGGAATGAATAAGCGACCTTGGCACAAGAGTGATACGAAAACAGGTGCAGGCGCAAAATACGGCCCTATAAATAAAATGCGGGGGAGGTCCTGTCAATGCTGGGATTATGCGGATTTTTTATGGGGGGGTACCCCTGAGAAACAGGACTTATAACAGCGCCAGATTTTATGCTCCGTTTTAGGGCTTTTTGACCGACATTTCGCCGCCCCGGGAGGGCGCTTCAGCAGCTATACTTTTCGGGTCTTTTCACCTGTGTTTGATGCAGGCCAGGGCAATGGCATAAAAACCATCACAATTTTTATTTGCAGGCGCTACAATCGACCGCAGTCACAATTCTCAAATCAGAAGAGTATTGCTAATGAAAAACATCAACCCAACGCAGACCGCTGCCTGGCAGGCACTCCAGAAACATTTTGATGAAATGAAAGACGTCACCATCGCGGATCTGTTCGCGAAAGATGCCGATCGTTTCTCTAAGTTCTCCGCGACCTTCGACGACCTGATGCTGGTGGATTTCTCCAAAAACCGCATTACCGAAGAAACGCTGGCAAAACTGCAGGATCTGGCGAAAGAGACTGAGCTTGCCGACGCCATCAAATCCATGTTCTCCGGCGAGAAGATCAACCGTACCGAAGACCGTGCCGTGCTGCACGTGGCCCTGCGTAACCGTAGCAATACGCCAATCATCGTTGACGGCAAAGACGTCATGCCGGAAGTGAACGCGGTGCTGGAAAAGATGAAAACCTTCTCCGAAGCGATCATCTCCGGTAGCTGGAAAGGCTACACCGGCAAAGCGATCACCGACGTGGTTAACATCGGTATCGGCGGTTCTGACCTCGGTCCGTTCATGGTGACCGAAGCGCTGCGCCCGTATAAAAACCACCTCAATATGCACTTTGTGTCTAACGTCGATGGTACCCACATCGCCGAAGTGCTGAAGAACGTGAACCCGGAAACCACCCTGTTCCTGGTTGCGTCCAAAACCTTCACCACTCAGGAAACCATGACCAACGCCCACAGCGCGCGCGACTGGTTCCTGAAAACCGCGGTCGACAACAAGCACGTGGCGAAACACTTCGCGGCGCTGTCTACCAACGGTAAAGCGGTCAGCGAGTTCGGCATTGATACTGCGAACATGTTCGAGTTCTGGGACTGGGTTGGCGGCCGCTACTCCCTGTGGTCTGCGATCGGTCTGTCCATCATCCTGTCCGTGGGCTTCGACAACTTCGTCGAGCTGCTCTCCGGCGCGCACGCAATGGACAAACACTTCTCCACCACCGCACCAGAGAAAAACCTGCCGGTACTGCTGGCGCTGATCGGTATCTGGTACAACAACTTCTTCGGCGCTGAAACCGAAGCGATCCTGCCATACGACCAGTACATGCACCGCTTTGCTGCTTACTTCCAGCAGGGCAACATGGAATCCAACGGTAAATACGTTGACCGTAACGGCAACGCGGTGGATTACCAGACTGGCCCAATCATCTGGGGCGAGCCGGGCACCAACGGCCAGCATGCTTTCTACCAGCTGATCCACCAGGGCACCAAAATGGTACCGTGCGATTTCATCGCCCCGGCTATCACCCATAACCCGCTGTCCGATCACCATCCGAAGCTGCTGTCCAACTTCTTTGCGCAGACCGAAGCGCTGGCGTTCGGTAAATCCCGCGAAGTGGTTGAGCAGGAATACCGTGACCAGGGTAAAGATCCGGCAACCCTGGATCACGTGGTGCCGTTCAAAGTGTTCGAAGGCAACCGCCCAACCAACTCCATCCTGCTGCGCGAAATCACGCCGTTCAGCCTGGGCGCGCTGATTGCCCTGTACGAGCACAAGATCTTCACGCAGGGCGCCATCCTGAACATCTTCACCTTTGACCAGTGGGGCGTTGAGCTGGGCAAACAGCTGGCAAACCGTATTCTGCCAGAGCTGGGTGACGATAAAGCGATTGCCAGCCATGACAGCTCGACAAATGGTTTGATCAACCGTTATAAAGCCTGGCGTGCGTAATTAAAGCGTCATGAAAACGTGCCGGCTTAATGCCGGCATTTTTTTATCGGATAATTCCTGATGTCTGTTAGTTAACTCAAATTCTGAATCTGAGTTTAATCCGAAAAAGACGCTTAACCCGTTAATTGCTGCGGTTTATTTTAAGAAAATACGTAGTGGTTCATTAATATTGATATATTATAAATTATTGATTTTTATTAATTATATATTTGTGTTATTTGCCTTTCATTTCCATTTTAACCATTAGTCCGAAAACCCTCTCCCTATTTCCCCTTACGGCAAACCCACGGCACTAGTTGTGTATACTCGATTCCGCCTGAAATTCTTTTCGGGCAAATCTCCATTCATTCATTGAAGGGAAATTGTTATGAAGAAAGTACTGTATGGCATTTTTGCCATATCTGCGCTTGCGGCGACATCTGTCTATGCAGCTCCGGTTCAGGTCGGGGAAGCGGCAGGTTCGGCTGCGACGTCTGCGTCTGCGGGAAGTTCTACCGCAGCCAGCGCCAGCACCGTAAGTTCAGCCGTGGGTGTCGCGCTGGCGGCAACCGGTGGCGGTGATGGCTCCAATACCGGAACCACGACCACCACGACAACCAGCACCCAGTAATAGCGGGTGTTTTAATCATAACCACACTTCGGTGTGGTTATTTCGCCCCTTCGGAGAAGAGTCGTGAAGCGACCTGCAATCATTCTGATTTGCCTGCTGCTGCAGGCGTGCTCGGCCACCACCAAAGGGCTGGGAAACTCACTGTGGGAAAGCATGTTCGGCACACCGGGCGTGCATTTGACCGATGACGAACTTCAAAACATGCCCTATGCCAGTCAGTACATGCAGCTTAATGATGGCCCGCAGCTGTTTGTGGTGCTCGCTTTCGATGAAAACGGGCAGCAGAAATGGGTGACGCAGGATCAGGCCACCATCGTGACGCAGCATGGTCGTATCGTGAAAACCCTGTTGGGCGGCGACAACCTGCTGGAGGTGAATAACATCGCTGCCGATCCGCTGATCAAGCCGAACCAGATCGCCGACGGCGCAAGCTGGACGCGCACGATGGGCTGGACCGAACATAAGCAGGTGCGTTACGCCACGGCACGCTCGACCTTCCGCTGGGACGGCACGGACAGCGTGAAAGTCGGCAGCGACGAAACGCAGGTTCGCGTGCTGGATGAAGAAGTCACTACCGACCAGGCCACCTGGCACAACCGCTTCTGGATCGACGAGGAAGGGCAGATCCGCCAGTCCCTGCAGTATCTTGGTGCCGGATTCTTCCCGGTGAAAACCACCCTGATCAAGGCGGCGAAATCATGAAAACGCTCATCCACGTTGCGCTTCTCGCCAGCCTTGCCGCACCGCTGGCATGGTCCGCAGGGACGGTGAAGGTCTACACGCCGGACAGTGAAAAACCCAAAACCTTAACCCACGCTGAGCATCTGCTCGATCTCGTCGGACAGCCAAGGCTCGCCAACAGCTGGTGGCCGGGGGCAGTGATCGCTGAGCGGCAGAAGACGGCTGAAGCGGAACAACAGCACAAGGCGCTCCTTGCCAGGCTGACGGGGTTAGCGGAGCAGGAAGATGGCGACGACGCGGCGGCGATTAACAGCGTTCGCCAGCAGCTGCAGGCGCTGAAGGTGACGGGCCGTCAGAACGTGAACCTTGATCCCGACGAAGTGCGCGTCACGGAAAAGGGCAATCCCACGCTTGAAGGGGAGTATACGCTCTGGCTGCCGGAGAAGCCGACGACGGTGACCGTAATGGGGCTTATCAGCAGCCCGGGTAAAAAGCCCTTCACGCCCGGTCGTGACGTGGCGAGCTACCTCGACGAGCAGAGCCTGCTGAGCGGTGCCGATAACAGCTACGCCTGGGTGGTTTACCCTGACGGGCACACACAAAAAGCCCCCGTCGCTTACTGGAATAAACGGCATATCGAACCTATGCCGGGCAGCATCATTTTTGTCGGTTTTGCCGACCATTTCTGGACGAAGGCGTATGACGGGCTTAACGCCGATATCCTTCACTCCCTGATTCAGCGGATACCGGAATAATGAAAAGAACCTATCTCTACAGCATGCTGGCGCTCTGCGTGAGTGCCGCCTGCCATGCAGAAACGTATCCGGCACCCATTGGCCCGTCTCAGTCAGACTTCGGCGGCGTCGGTTTACTGCAAACGCCCACCGCGCGGATGGCGCGCGAAGGCGAAATTAGTCTTAACTACCGTGATAACGACCAGTATCGCTATTACTCGGCGTCGGTGCAGCTGTTCCCGTGGCTTGAAACCACGCTGCGCTATACCGACGTGCGTACGAAACAGTACAGCAGCGTAGAGGCGTTCTCCGGCGATCAGACCTACAAAGATAAAGCCTTCGACGTCAAGCTGCGCCTGTGGGAAGAGAGCTACTGGATGCCGCAGGTGTCCGTGGGCGCCAAAGATATCGGTGGTACCGGTCTGTTTGATGCGGAATACATCGTGGCCAGTAAAGCCTGGGGGCCGTTCGACTTCTCGCTCGGCCTGGGATGGGGCTATCTCGGCACCAGCGGCAACGTGAAAAACCCGTTTTGCTCCTACAGCGACAAATACTGCTACCGCGATAACAGCTATAAGAAAGCGGGCTCCATCAACGGAGACCAGATGTTCCACGGTCCGGCGTCGCTGTTTGGCGGCGTGGAGTATCAAACGCCCTGGCAGCCATTACGCCTGAAGCTGGAATATGAGGGGAATGACTACTCGCAGGACTTCGCCGGAAAGATTGAGCAGAAGAGCAAGTTTAACGTCGGCGCCATTTATCGCGTCACCGACTGGGCCGACGTTAACCTCAGCTACGAGCGCGGCAATACGGTGATGTTTGGCTTCACGCTGCGCACCAACTTTAACGACATGCGGCCGCACTACAATGATAACGCGCGCCCTGCATACCAGCCGGAGCCGCAGGATGCGATTCTGCAGCACTCCGTGGTTGCAAACCAGCTGACGCTGCTGAAATACAATGCCGGCCTGGCGGATCCGAAAATTCAGGTGAAAGGCGATACGCTGTACGTGACCGGCGAGCAGGTGAAATACCGCGACTCGCGCGAAGGGATCGAACGCGCTAACCGGATCGTTATGAACGATCTGCCGGAGGGGATCCGCACGATCCGCGTGACGGAGAACCGTCTCAACCTGCCGCAGGTCACAACCGAAACGGACGTTGCCAGCCTCAGGCGCCATCTGGAAGGCGAGCCGCTCGGGCATGAAACCGAGCTGGTGCAAAAACGCGTAGAGCCGATCGTGCCGGAAACCACCGAGCAGGGCTGGTATATCGACAAATCTCGCTTCGATTTCCATATCGATCCGGTGCTGAACCAGTCCGTGGGCGGGCCTGAAAACTTCTACATGTATCAGCTGGGCGTCATGGCGACGGCGGATCTGTGGCTCACCGACCACCTGCTGACCACCGGCAGCCTGTTCGGCAACATCGCCAATAACTACGACAAGTTCAACTACACCAACCCGCCAAAAGACTCGGCGCTGCCGCGCGTGCGTACCCGCGTGCGTGAGTACGTACAAAACGATGCCTACGTGAATAACCTGCAGGCCAACTACTTCCAGTACTTTGGCAACGGCTTCTACGGCCAGGTGTACGGCGGGTATCTGGAAACCATGTACGGCGGCGCGGGGGCGGAAGTGCTTTATCGTCCTGTCGACAGTAACTGGGCGTTCGGGGTGGATGCCAACTACGTCAAACAGCGTGACTGGCGCAGCGCGCAGGACATGATGAAGTTCACCGACTACAGCGTCAAAACGGGCCATCTGACCGCCTACTGGACGCCGTCGTTCGCGCCTGACGTGCTGGTGAAAGCCAGCGTCGGCCAGTACCTGGCGGGCGATAAGGGCGGTACGCTGGACATCTCTAAACACTTCGACAGCGGCGTCGTGGTGGGTGGCTATGCCACCATCACCAACGTTTCGCCGGACGAGTACGGGGAAGGGGACTTCACCAAAGGGGTCTACGTGTCGATCCCGCTGGATCTGTTCTCGTCAGGCCCAACCCGCAGCCGTGCGGCAGTGGGCTGGACGCCGCTGACGCGTGACGGGGGTCAGCAGCTTGGACGTAAGTTCCAGCTGTATGACATGACGAGCGATAAGAACATTAACTTCCGCTGATGCCCCTCACCCTCTCCCCTAAGGGGAGAGGGTAATCCTCTCCATTGCGTCAAACATAAACAAAAAATATAGATCCCCGTCACATTTTTGCGTTATACAGGAACCTCGCCCTGGAGAATGAGGTGCTGTATGACATCCCTGACTCGCCCGCGCGTTGAGTTTATCTCAACAGTCCTCCAGACCGTGCTGAACCTCGGTCTGTTGAGCCTTGGCCTGATACTGGTCGTCTTTTTGGGTAAAGAGACAGTGCATCTTGCGGATGTACTGTTCGCCCCTGAACAAACCAGCAAATATGCGCTGGTGGAAGGCCTGGTGGTCTACTTTCTCTACTTTGAATTTATCGCCCTGATTGTGAAGTACTTTCAGTCCGGCTTTCACTTCCCGCTGCGTTATTTTGTCTACATTGGGATCACTGCGATAGTGCGGCTGATCATCGTCGATCATAAATCCCCGCTCGACGTGCTGATCTACTCGGCGGCGATCCTGCTGCTGGTGATCACCCTCTGGCTGTGTAATTCGAAGCGGCTGAAACGCGAATAAAAAAATGGCGCTCCGAAGAGCGCCTAACAACAGTCACAAGTTGGGTCAATACAATACGTCTAAAGTTGAGGGTTGCAGTGGCATAACAAAATGAAACTTAACCTTTCACACCGCCCGCCGTCAGGCCGTTGACCAGCCAGCGCTGCGCCAGCAGGAACACCACGGTAATCGGGATGGCGGAAAGTACGGCCGCCGCGGCAAAGTCGCCCCACAGGTAGTTTTGCGGGTTGAGGTATTGCTGCATACCTACGGCCAGGGTGTAGCTGTTCACATCACGCAGTAACAGTGAGGCAACCGGTACTTCGGTGATCGCAGCGATAAACGACAGGATAAACACTACCGCCAGAATCGGCACCGACAGCGGCAGCAGCACCAGGCGGAACGCCTGCCACGGGGTTGCGCCATCCAGCGCGGCCGCTTCTTCCAGCGAGCCGTCGATAGTTTCGAAATAGCCTTTGATGGTCCACACATGCAGTGCGATACCGCCAAGATAGGCGAAGATCACGCCGCCGTGGGTGTTCAGGCCGATAAACGGTACGTACTGGCCCAGACGGTCAAACAGGGCATACAACGCCACCAGCGACAGCACGGCGGGGAACATCTGGAAAATCAGCATCCCTTTCAGCAGCGTCGCTTTGCCCGGGAAACGCATGCGGGCGAAGGCATAAGCACAGGTGGTGGAAAGCGCCACGATACCAATGGCGGTAATGCCTGCGATTTTCACCGAGTTCCACAGCCACAGCAGGACCGGGAACGGCGGCGGCGTGACGCGGCCATCCGCGTGTTCCACGCTGAAGCCCAGCGCGAGCTTCCAGTGCTCCCAGGAGATTTCGTCCGGGATCAGGCTCCCTGTCGCGAAGTTACCCGAACGCAGGGAGATGGCGATAACCATCAGCAGCGGGAACATGATCGCCGCGATGAAAATCAGCAGGCCTAAGTGCGTCGCCAGGAGGCGCAACTTCTGAGATTTGGGTTGTACCATTGCCATGATTGATGCCCTCCTTAATCAAATTTCATACGTGTGGCTTTCAGGTTCACAATCGCCAGAGCGCCTACCAGCAGGAAGATCAGGGTGGCAATCGCCGCCGCCAGACCGAAGTCCTGGCCGCCGCCGCCTTCGAAGGCGATACGGTAGGTGTAGCTCACGAGCAGGTCGGTATAGCCTGCTGGCGTCGTGGTGCCAAGGCGGTCCGGGCCGCCGTTGGTCAACAGCTGAATCAGCACGAAGTTGTTAAAGTTAAAGGCGAAGCTGGCAATCATCAGCGGCGTCAGCGGCTTAATGAGCAGCGGCAGAGTAATTTTAAAGAAGTTCTGGAACGGGCCAGCGCCGTCCATCGCCGAGGCTTCGTACAGATCGTCCGGGATAGCCTTCAGCAGGCCCATGCACAGGATCATCATGTACGGATAACCGAGCCAGGTGTTCACGATGATAATCATCGAGCGAGCGGTGGTCGGGTCGCTGAACCAGGCCGGTTTGATGCCGAACAGGGCGCTCAGCATCATGTTGATTTCACCGAAGCTCTGGTTAAACAGCCCTTTGAAAATCAGAATCGAGATAAACGACGGTACGGCATACGGCAGGATCAGCAGCACGCGGTAAATCGCTTTGCCTTTCAGGGATTCCCACTGGACCAGACAGGCCAGCACCATGCCCACGGCCACGGTCAGGATCACCGTCAGCACCGAGAAGACCACCGTCCAGACGAAGATGGCGAAGAACGGTTTCTGAATGCCTTCGTCGGTAAACACGCGGGTAAAGTTATCCCAGCCGATGGTGACGGTATAGCCCGGGCTGAGCTTGTCATCACCCCATTTGCCGTCGGCAGTAATGGACTGATAGAAACCAATGTCGTTATTCGGACGATATTTCACGCCGCTCTGGTTGTTGGTCAGCGTGCCGTCGTCCGCCAGGGTATACAGCGGCTGCGTGCCGGAGAACTGGCGCAGCGAGCTCATGGTCACCTTGCTTTCGTCTGGCAGCACGGCGGTGAGCTGGGTCAGCGCCTGACGGTTCTGGGTAATGACGCGCAGGTTGGCGCGTTCACCTTCCGGCAGGGCCTGTGCCTCTTTTAAGGTGAGCTTCTGCTCGCCGCCAAATTTGAACGCGTCGGAGACATAGTGTTTGCTGCTTGCTTCGTCAGTAAGCGCTAACTTCCAATCGTTCCCGGCAGGATAGAGGCCGAAGTTAAAGGTCTTGCCTGCCTGATATGAGCGATCCAGCAGGACCTGCTGCGCGCGTTCCTGCGCAAGCTGGTTGGTGCTGCTGTAGTTGGTAAACGCAATGGCGATGGTACAAATCAGCGGGAACAGGACAAACAGCCCCATCCCGGCCACGCCCGGATAAACATAGCGCCAGGCATAGGCTTTACGATTAGCGAAAATATACAGGCCAGCAGAGCTTAAAATCAGCGTCATGATGGCGAACAGATATTCCCCTTGTACGTACATTAAAACAACAAGGTAACCCACCAGCAGGCACAGCAGACCGATCGCTGACCACTTCAGCGCGTCGCTTTGCCACCAGCGTTTCTTTTTAATGACATCCATGGGGTTTTTCCTCTACAACGTTTGATCTTTTCTCCCTCTCCTGGGGGAGAGGGCCGGGGTGAGGGCGTGCGGATAGCGCCAACCCTCACCCTAACCCTCTCCCAAAGGGAGAGGGGACTACGTCATTACTTAGTAATACGACCCTGAGCATCTTTCAGCGCGGCATCGACAGTCTGACGACCGCTTGCAGCGTTGATGACCGCGGTACGCGTGGCGTACCAGAACGCAGCCATTTGTGGGATGTTCGGCATGATTTCGCCTTTCTGGGCGTTATCCATGGTGGCCGCGATACGTGGGTCTTTCGCCAGCTGATCCTGGAAGGATTTCAGCGCGACGGCGCCCAGCGGTTTGTCCTTGTTCACTTCATCCAGACCCTGATCGGTCAGCAGGTAGTTTTCCAGGAACTCTTTCGCCAGCTCTTTGTTCGGGCTGGCGGCGTTGATGCCCGCGCTCAGCACGCCAACGAACGGTTTAGACGGCTTGCCTTTGAAGGTTGGCAGCAGCGTCACGCCATAGTTGATTTTGCTCTTGTCGATGTTGGTCCAGGCCCACGGACCGTTGATGGTCATCGCGGTTTCGCCTTTGTTGAACGCCGCTTCCGCGATGGAGTAGTCGGTATCCGCGTTCATGTGTTTGTTCTTGATCAGATCCACCAGGAAGGTCAGACCCGCTTTCGCGCCAGCGTTGTCCACGCCCACGTCTTTCACGTCATATTTGCCGTTTTCAAACTTGAACGCGTAACCGCCGTCGGCAGCAATCAGCGGCCAGGTGAAGTACGGCTCTTGCAGGTTGAACATCAGCGCGGATTTACCTTTCGCCTTCAGCTCTTTATCCAGTTTCGGGATCTCTTCCCAGGTTTTAGGTGGGTTTGGTACCAGGTCTTTGTTGTAAATCAGAGACAGGGCTTCAACCGCGATAGGGTAAGCGATCAGCTTGCCGTTATAGCGAACGGCATCCCAGGTGAACGGGAACAGTTTGTCCTGGAAGGCTTTATCTGGCGTCACTTCAGCCAGCAGACCAGACTGCGCGTAACCCCCGAAACGGTCATGCGCCCAGAAGATAATGTCCGGGCCGTCGCCGGTTGCTGCAACCTGCGGGAACTTCTCTTCCAGCTTGTCCGGGTGTTCTACGGTAACTTTGATGCCGGTATCTTTTTCGAATTTTTTGCCCACTTCGGCCAGGCCGTTATAGCCCTTGTCGCCGTTAATCCAGATAACCAGTTTGCCTTCTTCAATTTTGGCGAGCGCCGGTGCGGAAATCATCATTGCTGCGAGGGCGGACAATGCGAAAACGCGTGCGCCAGTCTTGATATTCATAGCTGCCATCCTTTTTGGTGATGTCTCGTGGTATGACTTCAGTGGTTCAACGTGTCTCAGTCTCCTTATTTGACATCCTCTTTCCATCCTCCCAACCCCTACGCCCCACCCCCCGTTTGTGTGATCTCCGTTGCATAAATTTAAGTTATGAGTGCTGGCGCACATAAAAACCCACCGAATTTTGCAGGCGGCTTCACGAATTTTGCCTCAGCCCGCCCATGGCGGTCGCAGAGCCTGCTCCCTCATCCTCCCGCCTCCTCCCCCATAAAAAAGGCGGGGGGTGGAGGATTCGGGAAAGTAATGGATACCCCATAGTGAACTTATCTTGAATGTTTCTGTCGGTGACAGGTTGTAACGAAGGGAGAAGGGCATGGCGAGCGTACAGCTGCGTAATGTAACGAAAGCCTGGGGTGACGTTGTGGTGTCGAAAGACATCAATCTGGACATCAACGAAGGCGAATTCGTGGTGTTTGTTGGCCCATCAGGCTGTGGTAAATCTACTCTGCTGCGTATGATTGCCGGTCTTGAAACGATTACCAGCGGCGACCTGCTGATTGGTGATACCCGAATGAACGACATCCCGCCTGCCGAACGTGGCGTCGGTATGGTGTTCCAGTCTTATGCACTCTATCCACACCTTTCCGTTGCCGAAAATATGTCCTTTGGCCTGAAGCTGGCCGGCGCGAAGAAAGAAGTGATTAACCAGCGCGTGACGCAGGTGGCGGAAGTGTTACAGCTGGCCCACCTGCTGGAGCGTAAACCAAAAGCGCTTTCCGGTGGTCAGCGTCAGCGTGTGGCGATTGGCCGTACGCTGGTGGCCGAACCGCGCGTGTTCCTGCTCGATGAACCTCTTTCTAACCTGGATGCCGCCCTGCGCGTCCAGATGCGTATTGAAATCTCCCGTCTGCACAAGCGTCTTGGCCGCACGATGATTTACGTCACCCACGATCAGGTGGAAGCGATGACCCTCGCCGACAAAATCGTGGTGCTGGATGCCGGCCGCGTGGCGCAGGTGGGTAAACCGCTGGAGCTGTATCACTACCCGGCAGACCGCTTTGTTGCGGGCTTCATTGGCTCGCCAAAGATGAACTTCCTGCCCGTCAAAGTGACCGCGACAGCCATTGAACAGGTACAGGTGGAGCTGCCAAACCGCCAGCAGGTCTGGCTACCGGTCGACAGCGCCAACGTACAGGTAGGGGCAAACATGTCCCTCGGTATTCGTCCTGAGCACCTGCTGCCGAGCCACATCGCTGATGTGACCCTGGAAGGTGACGTTCAGGTCGTCGAACAGCTTGGTCACGAAACACAGATTCATATCCAGATCCCCGCCATCCGTCAGAACCTGGTCTACCGCCAGAACGACGTGGTGTTGGTAGAAGAGGGTGCCACATTCGCTATCGGCTTGCCGCCAGAGCGTTGCCATCTGTTCCGTGAGGATGGCACTGCATGTCGTCGGTTGCACAAAGAGCCAGGCGTTTAAGCAATCCCAAAAGAAGACACGAAACCGACAGGTGAAGTGTTCAAAGAAAAGCAATGATCTCAGGAGATAGAATGATGATTACTCTGCGCAAACTTCCTCTGGCAGTTGCCGTCGCAGCGGGCGTAATGTCTGCTCAGGCAATGGCCGTGGATTTCCATGGTTATGCTCGTTCCGGTATCGGCTGGACGGGTAGTGGCGGCGAACAACAGTGCTTCCAGGCAACCGGTGCTCAAAGTAAATACCGTCTGGGTAACGAATGTGAAACCTATGCGGAACTGAAACTGGGCCAGGAAGTGTGGAAAGAAGGCGATAAGAGCTTCTACTTCGACACCAACGTTGCGTATTCCGTGGCGCAACAGAACGACTGGGAGGCCACTGACCCGGCGTTCCGTGAAGCCAACGTGCAGGGTAAAAACCTGATTGAGTGGCTGCCAGGTTCGACTATCTGGGCCGGTAAGCGCTTCTATCAGCGTCATGACGTCCACATGATCGACTTCTACTACTGGGATATTTCAGGTCCTGGTGCAGGTCTGGAAAACATCGACGTAGGTTTTGGTAAGCTCTCTCTGGCTGCAACCCGTTCTTCTGAAGCCGGCGGTTCTTCATCCTTCGCCAGCAACAGCGTTTATGACTACACCACTCGCACGGCGAACGATGTCTTTGACGTGCGTTTAGCCCAGATGGAAATTAACCCGGGCGGTACCCTGGAGCTGGGGGCTGATTACGGCCGTGCAAACCCACGTGATGATTATCACCTGATCGACGGCGCATCTAAAGATGGCTGGATGTTCACCGCTGAACACACGCAGAGCATGCTGAAAGGCTACAACAAATTCGTTCTGCAATATGCAACTGACTCTATGACCTCTCAGGGTAAAGGTCTGTCGCAAGGTTCGAACATTGGCACCACTGACGATATCAACTACGGCATCAACAACAACGGGCACCTGTGGCGCGTACTTGACCACGGTGCTATCTCGCTGGGCGATAGCTGGGATCTGATGTACGTCGGTATGTACCAGGATATCAACTGGGATAACAACAACGGTACGAAATGGTGGACCGTAGGCGTTCGTCCTATGTACAAATGGACGCCTATCATGAGCACTCTGCTTGAAGTGGGCTACGACAACGTCAAATCTCAGGAAACTGGCGAAACCAACAACCAGTATAAAATCACCCTGGCACAACAGTGGCAGGCTGGCGACAGCATCTGGTCACGTCCAGCAATCCGCGTCTTCGCCACCTATGCCAAGTGGGATGAGAAATGGGGTTATGCGCCTTCAGGTAAAAACTCCGTTGCGGGTTACACTCCAGGCATGGCCTATAGCGATACCACTGCGAAAAGCTTCAGCCGCGGCGACAACGACGAGTGGTCCTTCGGCGCCCAGATGGAAATCTGGTGGTAATCCCGTCTTAACCTGACGTAATGACCAAACTGAGGGGCGTAAGCCCCTCAATCCTTGGGACGGCGCGCTATTGCCTGGCTACCGCTGACCTGTGCATTTTGAGGTGATAACAATGAAAATGAACAAAACTCTCCTTGCCCTTTGTTTAACCGCAGGGCTGCTGGCAAGCGCGCCTGCTGTAACGCTCGCTAACGTCAATTTCGTTCCGCAAAACACAACATCCGCGCCAGCCATTCCGACAGCGGCATTGCAACAGCTTGTCTGGGCCCCTGTCGATCAGTCTAAAACCCAGACCACCCAGCTCTCAACGGCTGGTCAGTCACTTAATGTTCCGGGTATTACCGGCCCTGTCGCTGCGTATAGCGTACCCGCCAATATTGGTGAACTGGCCATTACCTTAACCAGTGAGGTTAATAAGCAGACGAGTGTATTTGCACCAAACGTGTTAATTCTCGATCAGAACATGACGCCATCTGCCTTTTTCCCAAGTGAATACTTTACGTATCAGGAGCCCGGCGTGATGAGCGCCGACCGTCTGGAAGGCGTCATGCGCCTTACGCCAGCGCTGGGCCAGCAAAAACTCTACGTTCTGGTCTTTACCACTGAGCAAGATCTTCAGAAGACCACCACGTTGCTCGATCCGGCTAAAGCCTACGCAAAAGGTACCGGTAACGCGATTCCTGATATTCCAGACCCGATTGCTCGTCACGTCACCGACGGAACGTTAAAGCTGAAGGTGAAAACGAACAGCGGTTCAAGCGTGCTGGTCGGCCCGCTGTTTGGCTCTTCCGGTTCCGGCCCTGTCACTGTAGGTAACACAGCTGCTCCTGCCTATACCGCGCCAGCTGCCACGGCAGCCGCACCGGTAGCGACCGCAGCGCCTGCCCCGGCGAAGAAAGCCGAGCCGGTACTGAACGACACCGAAGAGTACTTCAACAACGCCATTAAGCAGGCGGTGAAGCGCGGCGATGTCGATAAAGCGCTGAAACTGCTTGATGAAGCCGAACGTTTAGGTTCAACCACTGCCCGTTCCACCTTTATCAGCAGTGTAAAAGGCAAGGGGTAACCGTTTCCCCACAGTGCTGATTTGTTAGTAGTTTGGTGCGCCTGAGTGGGCGCACTTTTTTTCGTATCGGCCAGGCTGTTGCGCCCATGTTGCGATCGTGATCGTTAAATAACGTTTGGCCCCCCTCAATCTGTGTTTCTGCGATACAATGCCATTACGTTATGTATCGGAGAGTCTGGCATGTCACACCCTGCGCTAACGCAACTGCGTGCGCTGCGCTATTTCGACCAAATACCTGCGCTTGATCCGCAGCAACTGGACTGGTTGTTGCTGGAAGATTCCATGACGAAACGTTTTGAGCAACAGGGTAAAACGGTCACGGTGACCCTGATTCAGGAAGGGTTTGTCTCTGGCGATGAGATCGCCAGCGAGCTGCCGCTGCTGCCGCAAGAGCCACGCTACTGGCTGCGCGAAATTTTACTCTGTGCTGATGGTGAGCCTTGGCTTGCCGGGCGGACGGTGGTCCCCGAGTCCACCCTTTCCGGGCCAGAGCTCGCGCTGCAACGTCTGGGGAAAACGCCGCTGGGGCGTTACCTTTTCACCTCGTCTGAGCTTACCCGGGATTTTATTGAGATTGGTCGTGATGCCGAACTCTGGGGGCGTCGTTCCCGCCTTCGCCTGAGCGGTAAACCGTTAATTCTGACGGAGCTTTTTTTACCGGCATCACCGTTGTACTAAGAGGAAGAAAAAATGGAGTGGAGCCTGACGCAGAATAAGCTGTTGGCGTATCACCGCTTAATGCGTACCGATAAACCCATTGGCGCGTTACTGCTGCTGTGGCCGACCCTGTGGGCGCTGTGGCTCGCCACACCGGGTGTGCCGCCGCTGTGGATCCTGGCCGTGTTCGTTGCCGGCGTCTGGCTGATGCGTGCGGCTGGCTGCGTGGTGAATGACTATGCCGATCGTAAATTCGACGGTCATGTTAAGCGTACTGCCGGTCGTCCGTTACCCAGCGGGCAGGTCACCGGGAAAGAAGCCCGCGTGCTGTTCATTGTGCTGGTGCTGCTCTCTTTCATGCTGGTGCTGACCCTCAACACCATGACCATTCTGCTTTCCGTTGCGGCGCTGGCGTTGGCCTGGGTATATCCCTTTATGAAGCGCTATACCCACCTGCCTCAGGTGGTGCTGGGCGCGGCGTTTGGCTGGTCGATTCCGATGGCGTTTGCGGCGGTTAGTGAGTCCTTACCGCTCAGCTGCTGGCTGATGTTCCTGGCGAACATTCTCTGGGCGGTGGCGTATGACACGCAATACGCGATGGTAGACCGCGACGATGACCTGAAAATTGGCATCAAATCCACCGCCATCCTCTTTGGTCGTCAGGACAAGCTGATTATCGGCATCCTGCAGGTCGCGGTACTGGCGCTGATGGTCGCGATCGGTCGCCTGAACGGGCTGAACTGGGAGTTTTACTGGTCCGTGCTGGTGGCGGGACTGCTGTTCGTGTACCAGCAAAAGCTGATTGCGAAGCGTGAACGCGACGCCTGTTTTAAAGCGTTTATGAACAATAACTACGTTGGTCTGGTGCTGTTTTTAGGCCTGGCGATGAGCTATTTCTTATAAAAAAGTCGGGTGGCGGCTTCGCCTTACCCGACCTACGAGTTAACAGGACATGGAGGCCCGGTAAGCGTTAGCGCCACCGGGCTTTTTTTTATCGGCGACGCAGCAGCCGAAGCGCGTTCGCCGTCACCAGCACCGTTGCCCCGGTATCCGCCAGCACCGCCAGCCACAGTCCGGTCATGCCGAGCAGGGTCGTCACCAGGAAAATCCCCTTCAGACCGAGCGCAATGCCGATGTTCTGACGGATGTTGGCCCGCGTCGCGCGCGCCAGGGCGATCGTCTGCGCCAGCCCGGTCAGGCGGTTGTGCGTCAATGCCGCGTCGGCCGTTTCCAGCGCCACGTCGGTTCCGCTGCCCATCGCTATACCGATGGTGGACGCTTTCATCGCCGGGGCATCGTTAATCCCGTCACCGACCATTGCCAGCGGCGCGCGAGCGTTCAACGCCGTCACGGCACTGACCTTATCCGCAGGCAACAGTCCGGCTTTAAACTCCAGCCCCAGCTCACCGGCAATCGCTGCCGCCGCGCGAGGGTTATCGCCGGTAAGAATAATGCCCTGCACGCCCAGCTTGTGCAGCGCCGCCACGGCTTCTTTGGCGTCATCGCGCAGAGTATCGCGCAGCGCCAGCATCCCTTTCGCGACACCGTCCTGCAGGACGGTCACGACGGTTTGTCCGGTCTGTTCTAACGCCTCAACCTCTGGACTGGAAGACTTGCTCGCCGCGACAATCAGCACCTTTTTACCTTCAACGGTGGCCTCAATCCCTGACCCGACCAGCGCTCGCTGGGCGGTTGCCGGAGGGATGTCCAGCCCGCGCGACTGCGCTTCTCGCACAATCGCCTGCGCCAGCGGGTGAGTGGACCCCTGCTCAACGGCGGCGGCCAGCGTAAGCAGCTCATCTTCACTGATTTCCTGCGGATACACGCCGGTCACCTGCGGCTTGCCGACGGTTAACGTACCGGTTTTATCGAAGGCGATATGCTGAACCTGGCTCAGCTGTTCCAGCGCCGCGCCGCCCTTAATCAGCGCGCCGCGACGTGCCGCTGCCGCCAGGCCTGAGGTAATCGCCGCCGGGGTGGAAATCACCAGCGCGCACGGGCAGCCAATCAGCAGCAGCGTCAGCCCTTTATAAATCCAGCCCTCCCACGGCTCGCTAAAGAACAGCGGCGGGACGACGGTGACCAGCAGGGCAACCAGCATGATGGCAGGGGTATAAATCCGGCTGAAGCGATCGATAAAGCGTTCGACCGGCGCGCGGCGCTCCTCTGCCTCTTCAATCAGCTTCAGGATGCGGTCGATGGCGCTGTCGCCCGGCTCGGAAAGCACGGTGAGCTGCACCAGTCGGTCGACGCTGGTGGCGCCAGCAGGCACTTTTTCACCCGCGGCACGCTCTACCGGAATGGATTCCCCGGTCAGGGCGCTCTCGTCGAAGCTGGCGGTTGCGGTAAGCAGCGCACCATCTGCAGGCAAGCGTCCGCCTGCCGCGACTTCAATCACGTCGCCCGGGCGCAGCGTATTGATGGCGACCGTTTCACGCGTACCGTTTATCACGCGAGTGGCGGTTTCCGGCTTCAGCGCCATCAGCGCGCTGACCCCTTTACGCGCCCGGCTCGCCGCCCAGCCCTCAAGGCGTTCGCCGATTAAGAACAGCAGCAGCACCATCGCCGCTTCCGCCGTCGCGCCAATGAACAGCGCGCCGATCGCCGCCACGCTCATCAGCGTTTCGATGGCAAACCAGCTCCCGCTTTTCATCAGGCGCAGCGCCTGACGGGCAATCGGGAACAGCCCGACCAGCGTGGTGGCGATAAACGCCAGAGTGCCGAACGGATGGTTAATCTGCTCCAGACCCCAGCTCAGGGCCATCATGATGATGAGGGTAATGAGCGGCAGGTTTTCTTTCAGGGAGGAGGCTTTTTCAACGGGCGCCGTTTCGCTACGCAGGGTATAGCCCGCTTTGCTGACGGCGGCTTCAACCTGCTTGGTGACGTCGTTATCGGCGCTAACCAGCAGCTTTTCGGTGGCGAACAGCACCTGAACGTGGCTCACGCCCGGCACCTGCTTCACGGCGTTTTCCACCTTGCGGGCGCAGGCCGCGCAGTCCATACCGTTGACGACCCAGCTGAAGCGGTTGCCGCTTTCAGGAAGGGGTTGAGTTGGCGTTTCGCACGCGCCTTCGCAGCAGCAGTCGTCTTTCGACGGAGCCGGGCTGAGCTTAAGTGCCGAGAATTGAGGTACTTTTTTAGGTATTTCTGGAGTCGACATGGCAGTCTCCGGCAATGATAATTTTCTCATTAACCGCAGAATACACTCTGGAGTCGACTCCAGAGTCAAGCGCTATTTAGATATACAGCGAACGCACAATCAGGAAATGCCCGGCAAAGTAGCAGGCGGAGGCAATCGCGTTATCCGCCCGGAAGCGGCGGCGATAGTGGCTGCCCAGCCACACGGTATTCCCGATCAGCAGCAGCGCGGCGCCGAAGAACGCGGACATCGCCGGAGCGGTCGGACGGAAGAACCACAGCTCGCCTGCCAGCCACACCATCACCAGCGTCATGGCGATAAAGGTACAGACCGGCAAACGCATCTCTTCCAGACGTGACCAGATCACCGCAATCAGCAGGGCGCCAATCACCAGCAGCACCAGCGGCAGCGGCCAGAAGAAGGAGAGCGTCATCTGGCTGGCAAAGTAGATGGTATACAGCAGATGGGAGAGGAAGAACGCCCCAACGGCGTACAGCAGGCGCTGGCGCGGCAGCAGGGTTAAGGCATCGCCAATCAGGGATGCACACAGCCCGGCGAGCACCAGATAGCTGACGGCGTTAAACATCGGCGCTTGCCAGGCCAGCAGCAGCAGGAGCAACAGCGTGACCGGTTTAAACAACCAGCGCTGCCAGGTGGGACCGCGGTACGACGCATCGACATAAAGCCATGCGGAAAAACAGACAGCGATAAATGACCAAAGCATATTAACTCCCTGTATCTGTTAAGTCTGAATAATCAGTTTCTGATCCAGTGTAGTGACGCGGGCGGGCGTTTGGCAATGGCGGTACAGGCAATGTATCCTGAATTCCGCATAATCTGATGGGATTTTTCAATGAGCAAGATGCCGCTTTTTTTCATTATCGTGGTGGCGATTATCGTCATTGCCGCCTCGTTCCGTTTCGTGCAGCAGCGCCGCGAGAAGGCGGATAACGATGCCGCGCCGCTGATGCAAAAGCGCGTGGAGGTGACCAACAAACGCGAGAAACCGCTCAACGACCGCCGCTCGCGCCAGCAGCAGGTTACGCCCGCGGGCACAGCAATGCGCTATGAAGCGAGCTTTAGGCCGGAAATGGGCGGCCTGGAGATGACCTTCCGCCTGGAGGCGCAGCAGTACCATCAGCTGACGGTGGGGGAGAAAGGGACGTTGAGCTACAAAGGATCGCGGTTTGAGGGGTTTGAACCGGAGCGGTAATTTCCCCTCACCCCGGCCCTCTCCCACAGGGAGAGGGTGTAATCGTTCCCTCTCCCTGTGGGAGAGGGCATCAGGCCGCACCTTACTTCTTCACCTGCGCCTTAAACTTCTTCATCCACACCAGCAGTTCAAACACGCCGAAAATAAACACGCGCAGCTGCTGCCAGCCCGTCATCTGCGGGCCGTCTTTCGGCAGGCCGTTTTTCAGCATCACCATCTGCAGGGCGTGCATAAACGACGTGAAAATCAGCGCGACGTTAACGAAAATATTCATCGGACGCGGGAAGGGGTGTACCAGGTTGAGAATTAAAAACGCCCAGACGCCCAGCATCAGCAAACGTCCCAGGTTAATCAGTACCGGCATCGGAGCCTCCTTGTGCCTGACGGTGATAAAGACGATAAGCGACCTGGCCGGCGACCTTTTCGCGGTGCAGATCCCAGTGGGCGGGAACCGGCGGTAAACCGTTTTCCACTTCGCTTTCAACGTAAATTAGCGCGTCATCCGCCAGCCAGCCGTTTTGCTCAAGCAGGGATAACGTCTCTTCCAGCAGCCCCTTGCGGAACGGCGGATCGACAAACACCACGTTATGCGGCGTGCCTTTCTGCGCAAGAAAACTCAGCGTGTTGGTGTTCACGACTTTGGCGTTGCTCGCTTTCAGCGTCGCCAGATTTTGCTGCAGCGTCTGCGCAACGCCGCGCTCCATCTCCAGCAGCGTGGCGCTGGCGGCATAGCGCGACAGCGCTTCCAGGCCGAGCGCGCCGCTTCCGGCGAAGCAGTCCAGGCAGTGGGCGTCTACCATTGACGGGGCCAGCCAGTTAAACAGCGTCTCGCGCACGCGGTCAGTAGTAGGGCGTAAACCGGGGCTGTCCGGCACCGGTAATTTCCGGCCTCGCCACTGACCGCCGATAATACGAATTTGACCGGCCGGGGCGCGGTTGGGTTTCTTCATCTCTGGAAAGCTCTGTTAACAATTGGCCTGCGATTGCGGGCGGTGATGTCAATTAAGTAAAGTGTTAGACTATTTCATCATTTTTTTAGCTTCCATGTATATAGCGCCGCGAGGAGTGTAGTCGCAGATGGCAAAACAAAAAAAACGTGGCTTCTTTTCCTGGCTGGGCTTCGGTGAAAAAGAGCAAGAAACAGAACAGAAAACCGAAGAGCAACAAGCCGTTGAAGAGCAGTCACAGCCTGAAACGCCTGTAGAAACCGCCGCGGTTGTCGAAGCGGAAGAAACGGCGCACAGCAAAGAAGAGATTGAAACCTTTGCACAAGAGGTTGTTGAGGTCACGGAACAGGTTCAGGAGAGCGAGAAGCCAGAGCCGGTTGTCATTGAGGCCCTTGCCGAAGCGCCGCAGGCCGTTATCGAACACGAAGAGCTGCCGCTGCCGGAAGAGGTGAAAGCCGAAGAGGTTTCTGCCGAAGAGTGGCAGGCCGAAGCGGAAACCGTTGAAATTGTTGAGGCGGTGGAAGAAGAAGCGGCACTCGAGCCAGAGCTGACCGATGAAGAGTTGGAAGCCCAGGCGCTGGCGGCAGAAGCCGCGGAAGAGGCGGTCATCGTCGTGCCGGTAGAAGAGCAGGCCGAAGAAGAGAGCGTCCAGGAGCAGGAAAAACCGACCAAAGAAGGTTTCTTCGCGCGCCTGAAGCGCAGCCTGCTCAAAACCAAAGAAAACTTAGGTTCCGGATTTATCAGTCTGTTCCGCGGCAAGAAGATCGACGACGATCTCTTTGAAGAGCTGGAAGAACAGCTGCTGATTGCGGACGTCGGCGTGGAAACCACCCGTAAGATCATCGCCAATCTGACCGAAGGGGCGAGCCGCAAACAGCTGCGCGACGCCGAAGCGCTGTACGGCCTGCTGAAAGACGAGATGGGTGAAATTCTCGCAAAAGTTGACGAACCGCTTAATATTGAAGGCAAAACGCCATTTGTTATTCTGATGGTCGGCGTGAACGGCGTGGGTAAAACCACCACCATCGGCAAGCTGGCGCGTCAGTTCGAACAGCAGGGCAAATCGGTGATGCTGGCGGCGGGCGATACCTTCCGCGCGGCAGCGGTTGAGCAGCTGCAGGTTTGGGGCCAGCGCAACAACATTCCGGTGATTGCCCAGCATACCGGCGCGGACTCCGCGTCCGTGATCTTCGACGCCATCCAGGCGGCGAAGGCGCGCAACGTGGACGTGCTGATTGCCGATACCGCAGGGCGTTTGCAGAACAAATCGCACCTGATGGAAGAGTTGAAGAAAATCGTTCGCGTCATGAAGAAGCTGGACGAAGACGCGCCGCATGAAATTATGCTGACCATTGATGCCAGCACCGGACAGAACGCCATCAGTCAGGCGAAGCTGTTCAATGAAGCGGTAGGACTGACGGGGATCGCGCTGACCAAGCTGGACGGCACCGCGAAAGGCGGGGTGATCTTCTCCGTGGCCGATCAGTTCGGTATTCCTATCCGTTACATCGGTGTGGGCGAGCGTATTGAGGATTTGCGTCCGTTTAAGGCGGACGACTTTATTGAGGCATTATTTGCCCGAGAGGACTAACAATGATTCGCTTTGAACACGTCAGCAAGGCCTATCTCGGTGGGAGACAAGCGCTGCAGGGGGTGACATTCCACCTGCAGCCGGGCGAGATGGCATTCCTGACCGGCCATTCCGGCGCGGGGAAAAGTACCCTGCTCAAGCTTATCTGTGGGATCGAGCGGCCAAGCGCCGGGAAAATCTTTTTTGGCGGCCATGAGATCAGCCGCCTGAAAAACCGCGAAGTGCCGTTCCTGCGTCGTCAGATCGGCATGATTTTCCAGGATCACCACCTGCTGATGGATCGCACCGTTTTCGATAACGTGGCCATTCCGCTGATTATTGCCGGCGCCAGCTATGACGATATCCGCCGCCGCGTTTCTGCGGCGCTGGATAAGGTCGGGCTGCTGGACAAAGCGAAGAACTTCCCGATCCAGCTCTCCGGCGGTGAACAGCAGCGCGTGGGCATCGCCCGCGCGGTGGTGAACAAGCCTGCCGTACTGCTGGCGGATGAACCAACCGGTAACCTGGACGATGCCCTGTCCGAAGGGATTTTGCGTCTGTTTGAGGAATTCAACCGCGTAGGAGTCACCGTATTGATGGCGACGCACGACATCGGGCTCATTTCCCGTCGTTCGTACCGCATGCTGACCCTGAGCGACGGGCATTTGCACGGAGGCCACGGTGAATAAGCGTGATGCAATAAACCAGATTCGGCAGTTCGGAAACCGGTTTGACCGTTTCCGTAAGCCGCAGGGCGGTGGTGACGGCAATCGTAATGCGCCGAAGCGCCAGAAGGCCGCGCCAAAACCGGCCTCCCGTAAAACCAACGTGTTTAACGAGCAGGTGCGCTACGCCTTCCACGGCGCGCTGCAGGACCTGAAAAGCAAACCGCTGGCGACGTTCCTGACGGTGATGGTGATCGCCATCTCCCTGACGCTGCCAAGCGTCTGCTATATGGTCTATAAAAACGTCAACCAGGCGGCCTCACAGTATTATCCGTCTCCGCAGATCACGGTCTATATGGATAAAGCGCTCGACGATAACGCCGCGGCACAGGTGGTCGGGCAAATCCAGGCCGAGCAGGGCGTGGAGAAGGTCAACTATCTCTCCCGTGAAGACGCGCTGGGCGAGTTCCGTAACTGGTCTGGTTTTGGCGGCGCGCTGGATATGCTCGAAGAGAACCCGCTGCCCGCCGTGGCGGTGGTGATCCCGAAGCTGGATTTCCAGGGGACCGATTCGCTTAACACCCTGCGCGATCGCATCACGCGCATTAAGGGCATTGATGAAGTGCGCATGGACGACAGCTGGTTTGCGCGCCTTGCTGCCCTGACCGGGCTGGTAGGACGCGTCGCGGCGATGATTGGCGTGCTGATGGTGGCGGCGGTCTTCCTCGTCATCGGTAACAGCGTGCGCCTGAGCATCTTTGCCCGTCGCGATACCATTAACGTGCAGAAACTGATTGGTGCGACGGATGGTTTCATCCTCCGACCGTTCCTTTACGGTGGCGCATTGCTCGGTTTTTCCGGTGCATTTCTTTCACTGATATTGTCAGAAATTTTGGTGATGCGGCTCTCTTCTGCCGTGACTGAAGTGGCGCAGGTTTTCGGAACGAAGTTTGATATCAGTGGCTTAGGCTTCGATGAGTGCCTGTTGCTGCTGCTGGTTTGTTCGATGATTGGGTGGGTGGCAGCCTGGCTGGCAACCGTTCAACATTTACGTCACTTTACTCCCGACTAATAAAAGCGTGATATAATCTTTCCCTGCACCGAGATGCTCGCTCTGCAGGGAAAGCGTCCCTGTTGTCGCTTCCCCTGTTATCATCTCCATGTCACAATTTGTGCGTAATTTATTCACCGTTGCACCTGGAACTTGTGGATAAAATCACTGTCTGATAAAAGAGTGAATGCTAATCTCGTTGCTCAAACGCTTTGGCATGGTTGTTGCCTGACGGGGACGACCAGGACCAGAAGAAACATTGAGAGGAATGAATGACCAAAGAAATGCAAACTTTAGCTTTAGCCCCTGTTGGTAACCTGGAATCTTATATCCGGGCTGCGAACACCTGGCCGATGTTAACGGCCGAGGAAGAAAAGGAGCTTGCTGAAAAGCTGCATTACCAGGGCGATCTGGAAGCAGCGAAAAAGCTGATCCTGTCTCACCTGCGCTTTGTTGTTCACATTGCTCGTAACTATGCGGGCTATGGCCTGCCGCAGGCGGACTTGATTCAGGAAGGTAACATCGGCCTGATGAAGGCTGTGCGTCGCTTTAACCCGGAAGTGGGTGTGCGACTCGTCTCCTTCGCTGTGCACTGGATCAAAGCAGAAATTCATGAATACGTGCTGCGCAACTGGCGTATCGTGAAAGTCGCCACGACAAAAGCGCAACGCAAACTGTTCTTCAACCTGCGTAAAGCCAAGCAGCGTCTGGGCTGGTTCAATCAGGATGAAGTGGAAATGGTGGCGCGCGAGCTGGGCGTATCCAGCAAAGACGTGCGTGAGATGGAATCCCGTATGGCCGCGCAGGACATGACCTTTGATATGTCCTCCGACGACGACGCATCTGACAGCCAGCCGATGGCGCCGGTTCTGTATCTGCAGGATAAAACCTCTAACTTTGCTGACGGCATCGAAGAGGATAACTGGGAAGATCAGGCCGCGAACAAGCTGACCCATGCGATGGAAGGCCTCGACGAGCGTAGCCAGGATATTATCCGCGCCCGCTGGCTGGACGAAGACAACAAGTCCACGCTGCAGGAGCTGGCCGACCGCTACGGCGTTTCTGCGGAACGTGTCCGTCAGCTTGAAAAGAACGCCATGAAAAAACTTCGCGCCGCTATCGAAGCGTAATTTCCGCGAAGTACACCGAGAACCCCTGGATGAAAGTCCGGGGGTTTTGTTTTTTTAGCGCCCGCTCTGGCGAATTCCCTCCCCCTGGCAAACACTTACTGATGCGCTAAGCAGGCGACTTTCTCAGGGGGACAGGGTGAAAAATAACGAACTGAACGACCGGCGTTTACAGGCGACGCCGCGCGGCATCGGCGTGATGTGTAACTTCTATGCTGATAAAGCTGAAAACGCCACGGTGTGGGACGTGGAAGGTAACGAGTACATCGACTTCGCCGCCGGGATCGCGGTGCTGAATACCGGCCATCGCCATCCAAAAGTCATTTCCGCGATTGAAAAACAGCTCCACGCGTTTACCCATACGGCGTACCAGATTGTGCCGTACGAAGGCTATGTGGCACTTGCCGAGCGCATCAACCAGCGCGTGCCCGTTGACGGTCCGGCCAAAACCGCGTTCTTCTCCACGGGGGCTGAGGCGGTCGAAAACGCGGTCAAAATTGCCCGAGCGTACACCAAACGTCCCGGCCTTATCACCTTCGGCGGCGCGTTCCACGGCCGCACCTTTATGACCATGGCGCTGACCGGCAAAGTTGCGCCGTACAAGCTCGGCTTTGGCCCGTTCCCCGGTTCGGTGTATCACGCGCAGTATCCGAATGAACTGCACGGCGTCAGCACGGCGGAAGCGTTGAAAAGCCTGGAACGCATCTTTAAGGCGGATATCGCACCCGATCAGGTCGCGGCCATTATTCTCGAACCGGTTCAGGGAGAGGGCGGTTTCAACATTGCGCCAGCTGATTTTATGCAGGCGCTGCGCGCCCTGTGCGACACCCACGGTATTTTGCTGATTGCCGACGAGGTGCAAAGCGGCTTCGCCCGTACCGGCAAGCTGTTCTCGATGGAACACCACTGCGTGAAGCCCGATCTGATCACCATGGCGAAAAGCCTGGCGGGCGGGATGCCGCTCTCAGCGGTATCGGGCCGTGCGGAGGTCATGGACGCCCCTGCACCGGGCGGGCTGGGCGGTACCTACGCCGGGAACCCGCTGGCGATTGCGGCGGCGCATGCCGTGCTCGACGTGATTGATGAAGAGGATCTCTGCACGCGCTCGGCGCATCTTGGCCATCACCTGGTGGAAGTGCTGAACAAAGCGAAGGAACACTGCCCGTATATCGCTGACATTCGCGCGCAGGGATCGATGGTGGCGGTGGAGTTTAACGACCCGCAAACGGGCCAGCCTTCGCCGGAATTTACTCGACAGGTGCAGGAGCGCGCGTTGCAGGAAGGGCTGCTGCTGCTGAGCTGCGGCGTCTACGGCAACGTCATTCGTTTCCTGTATCCGCTGACTATCCCTGAAGCGCAGTTCCGTAAAGCGCTGGACATTATCTCCGCGTCGCTGACACGTTAAAGCCATATGCCCGGCGAAAATCCCTGCCGGGCTTATCATATATTCATTTCAAATTAGCTATTCCAAAATCATAAAAATCGGGTATGTTTTAGCAGAGTATGCTGAAAAAGCGCGGACAGCACACCTATAACTGACATAAAGCGCTGCACAACAACATCACAACAATCGTAATAACCATAATAATGGGGAATCTCAGGATGAACATGAAGGGTAAAGCGTTACTGGCAGGATGTATCGCGTTGGCATTCAGCACCATGGCACAGGCAGACATCAAGGTGGCTGTGGTTGGCGCAATGTCCGGTCCGGTAGCACAGTACGGCGACCAGGAATTTACCGGCGCTGAGCAGGCGGTTGCAGACATTAATGCCAAGGGCGGTATCAAGGGCGAAAAACTGCAGATCGTAAAATATGATGATGCCTGTGACCCGAAACAAGCGGTCGCGGTCGCGAACAAAGTGGTGAACGACGGGATCAAATACGTTATCGGTCACCTGTGCTCTTCCTCTACTCAGCCAGCGTCTGACATCTACGAAGACGAAGGTATTCTGATGATCACCCCGGCAGCGACCGCACCGGAGCTGACCGCGCGCGGCTACAAGCTGACCCTGCGCACCACCGGCCTGGACTCTGACCAGGGCCCAACCGCGGCGAAATACATCGTTGAAAAAGTGAAGCCAAAGCGCATTGCCATCGTTCATGACAAGCAGCAGTACGGTGAAGGTCTGGCGCGTTCAGTGCAGGATAACCTCAAGAAAGCGAATGCCGACGTGGTGTTCTTCGACGGGATCACCGCCGGTGAGAAAGACTTCTCAACCCTGGTGGCGCGTCTGAAGAAAGAGAATATTGATTTCGTTTACTACGGTGGCTACCACCCGGAAATGGGCCAGATCCTGCGCCAGGCGCGCGCTGCGGGCCTGAAAACCCAGTTTATGGGCCCGGAAGGCGTGGCGAACGTTTCCCTGTCTAACATTGCGGGTGAATCAGCCGAAGGCCTGCTGGTAACCAAACCGAAGAACTACGACCAGGTCCCTGCGAACAAACCTATCGTAGATGCCATCAAGGCGAAGAAACAGGATCCAAGCGGCGCGTTCGTCTGGACCACCTACGCGGCGCTGCAGTCTCTGCAGGCGGGCCTGAACCAGTCAGCCGATCCGGCTGAGATTGCCACCTGGCTGAAAGCGAATACCGTCGAGACCGTCATGGGACCACTCTCCTGGGACGCGAAGGGCGACCTGAAGGGCTTCGAGTTCGGCGTGTTTGACTGGCATGCGAACGGCACGGCGACAGACGCAAAATAAACGCAAATGGCAACCATAAGGTTGCCATTTTAGTGTTTGCACCCTCTCCCCGTGGGAGAGGGTCGGGGTGAGGGCATCAGGCCGCACCGCACGCACCAAGCCGCACAAATCAGCCCTGGCGCTTCTCCCAACCGCTCTCCTGCGCCGTAAACCCTAACGCCTGCATAAACGCCGCCATCACGCCGCGGTCTTCCACGCCCACATCAGCCATCCACCATGAGGTCACGCTCGGGTTTTCGCGGATCACTTCTTCAATTAAATACTGTCCCACACCGCGACGACGGGTGACGTCACGCACGCGCAGCGAGTCCAGCGCTCCCTCTGTACCGCTCAGGGTTACGCGAACCGCTGCCAGCAGGCGTTCGTTAAAACGCGCGGCATAAATGCGGTGGGTCTCATCAACGCGCAGCGACGAAGGGGAATATTCCGGCCAGATCTTGCCCAGGTCGATATGATCCTGGTCGCTAAAGGTCACCAGACGCACGATAGTCAGTTTCATTAGCCACTTGTCCAAATCAGATTGAGTAGGGGCAGTGTACTCAATTTATTCACTCAGCGGCTTCCTCTTTTTATTCTCATTAACCAGGTGATTAGTTTTTTGGCAACGCGATGGGCAGTTTGAAAACACATGGATCGAAAAATAAGCAGAATTTTAACCTGAACGGTAGTGATTTATTCGGCGCTTTGTACCGTTATTTTATGCTGCAAACTGCACTTTTATTTGTTTATCTCTGCCTGATTTCAGAATATTATCTTTGCTTAATCGCCTGAAAAATAGAGATTTTAGTCTGGTTTTTGACAAAAAACTGCGCTAAACCATTAAAGGCACTGGTAAAAATAGCGTTGTTCATTAAAAGTACAGAATGCTTTTTAACCATAATAAAACAAAATATAAACACGACATCACGAATGGGGATTCAGAGATGAAAAGGAACGCGAAGACGTTAATCGCGGGGATGGTCGCACTGTCGATCTCGCATGCCGCTATGGCAGACGACATTAAAGTTGCGGTAGTGGGCGCGATGTCCGGCCCTATTGCCCAGTGGGGTGACATGGAGTTCAACGGCGCGCGCCAGGCCATCAAAGACATCAACGCCAAGGGCGGTATCAAAGGCGACAAGCTGGTGGGCGTGGAATATGACGACGCCTGCGATCCGAAACAGGCCGTCGCGGTCGCCAACAAAATCGTCAACGACGGTATTCAGTATGTGATCGGCCACCTGTGCTCATCCTCCACGCAGCCGGCGTCTGATATCTACGAAGACGAAGGCATTCTGATGATCACCCCTGGCGCAACGAACCCGGAGCTGACCCAGCGCGGCTACCAGCACATTATGCGTACCGCCGGTCTGGACTCCTCGCAGGGTCCCACCGCCGCCAAATACATCCTCGAGAGCGTTAAGCCACAGCGCATTGCCATTATTCATGACAAACAGCAGTACGGCGAAGGCCTGGCGCGCTCCGTGCAGGACGGCCTGAAAAAAGGCGGCGCGAACATCGTCTTCTTCGACGGCATTACCGCCGGTGAGAAAGACTTCTCCGCGCTGATTGCTCGCCTGCAAAAAGAGAATATCGACTTCGTTTACTACGGCGGCTACTACCCGGAGATGGGCCAGATGCTGCGTCAGGCACGCGCCACCGGTCTGAAAACCCAGTTTATGGGGCCAGAGGGCGTGGGCAATGCCTCCCTGTCAAACATCGCGGGGGATTCTGCCGAAGGCATGCTGGTGACGATGCCAAAACGCTATGACCAGGATCCGGCCAACAAGGCTATCGTGGATGCGCTCAAGGCGCAGAAGAAAGATCCGAGTGGTCCGTACGTCTGGATCACCTACGCGGCCGTACAGTCTCTGGCCACCGCGCTGGATCGCTCCGGCAGCAAAGAACCGCTGGATCTGGTGAAAGATTTAAAAGCACACGGGGCGAACACCGTGATTGGGCCGCTGAACTGGGATGAGAAAGGCGATCTGAAGGGATTTGAGTTTGGTGTCTTTAAGTGGCACGCCGACGGTTCATCCTCGGCCGCCAAATAATTATCCCACCGCCCGGCATGACGGGCGGGTATAAAAAGGTTTGCATATGTCCGAGCAGTTTCTCTATTTCCTGCAGCAGATGTTTAACGGCGTTACGCTGGGAAGCACCTACGCGCTGATCGCCATCGGCTATACGATGGTTTACGGCATTATCGGCATGATCAACTTCGCCCATGGCGAGGTGTACATGATCGGTAGCTACGTCTCCTTTATGATTATCGCCGCCCTGATGATGATGGGCATCGACAGCAGCTGGCTGCTGGTCGCCGCCGGTTTTGTCGGCGCGATTGTGATTGCCAGCGCCTACGGCTGGAGCATTGAGCGCGTGGCCTACCGGCCGGTGCGCAGCTCCAAGCGCCTGATTGCGCTTATTTCCGCGATCGGGATGTCGATCTTCCTGCAAAACTACGTCAGCCTGACCGAAGGCTCGCGCGACGTGGCGCTGCCAAGCCTGTTTAACGGCCAGTGGATTGTGGGGGCCAGCGAAAACTTCGCGGCCTCTATCACCACCATGCAGCTGGTTATCTGGGTCGTGACCTTTATTGCGATGCTTGCCCTGACGCTGTTCATCCGCTACTCGCGTATGGGACGCGCCTGCCGCGCCTGCGCGGAAGACCTGAAGATGGCGAGCCTGCTCGGCATCAACACCGACCGCGTGATTGCCCTGACCTTCGTGATTGGCGCCGCGATGGCGGCGGTGGCGGGGGTCCTGCTCGGCCAGTTCTACGGCGTGATCAACCCATACATCGGCTTTATGGCCGGGATGAAAGCCTTCACCGCGGCGGTTCTGGGCGGTATCGGCAGTATTCCGGGCGCGATGATCGGCGGCCTGATCCTGGGCGTGGCCGAAGCGCTCTCCTCGGCGTACCTGAGCACGGAGTATAAAGACGTGGTGTCGTTTGCCCTGCTGATTCTGGTTCTGCTGGTGATGCCTACCGGTATTCTGGGCCGTCCGGAGGTAGAGAAAGTATGAAACCGATGCATTTTGCAATGGCGCTGCTCTCTGCCGCCATGTTCTTCGTGCTGGCCAGCGTCTTTATGGGAGTCCAGCTTGAGCTGAATGGCACCAAACTGGTTGTCGATACCGCAGCTGACATCCGCTGGCAGTGGGTATTTATCGGCACGGCCGTAGTGTTCCTGTTCCAGCTGCTGCGTCCGCTGTTCCAGAAGACGCTGAAAAACGTCTCCGGGCCGAAATTCGTCCTGCCGGCAATCGACGGTTCTACGGTTAAGCAGAAGCTGTTCCTCGTGGCGCTGCTGGTGGCCGCCGTGGCGTGGCCGTTCGTGGTGTCGCGTGGCACCGTGGATATCGCCACGCTGACCATGATCTACGTGATTCTCGGCCTCGGTCTGAACGTGGTCGTGGGGCTCTCGGGCCTGCTGGTGCTGGGCTACGGCGGCTTCTACGCCATCGGCGCCTATACCTTCGCGCTGCTGAACCACTATTACGGTCTCGGCTTCTGGACCTGCCTGCCGCTGGCGGGGCTGGTCTCTGCCGCTGCTGGCTTCCTGCTTGGCTTCCCGGTACTGCGCCTGCGTGGCGACTACCTGGCGATTGTGACCTTAGGCTTCGGCGAAATCGTCCGTATCCTGCTGCTCAACAACACCGAAGTGACCGGCGGCCCGAACGGCATCAGCCAGATCCCGAAACCGACCTTCTTCGGCCTGGAATTTAGCCGTACCGCCCGCGAAGGCGGCTGGGATACCTTCAGCAACTTCTTCGGCGTGAAGTATGACCCGTCCGACCGCGTGATCTGGCTCTATCTGGTGGCGCTGCTGCTGGTGGTGATTACCCTGTTCGTGATCAACCGCCTGTTGCGCATGCCGCTGGGCCGCGCGTGGGAAGCGCTGCGTGAAGATGAGATCGCCTGCCGCTCCCTGGGCCTGAACCCGACCCGCATCAAGCTGACCGCGTTCACCATCAGCGCCGCGTTTGCCGGTTTCGCCGGAACGCTGTTTGCCGCGCGTCAGGGCTTCGTTAGCCCGGAATCGTTCACCTTCGCCGAATCCGCCTTTGTGCTGGCGATTGTGGTGCTCGGCGGGATGGGCTCGCAGTTCGCCGTTATCCTCGCGGCCATCCTGCTGGTGGTCTCGCGCGAGCTGATGCGCGACTTTAACGAATACAGCATGCTGATGCTGGGTGGTTTGATGGTGCTGATGATGATCTGGCGTCCGCAGGGTCTGCTGCCGATGACCCGTCCACAGCTGAAGCTGAAGAACGGGCAAGCGAAAGGAGAGCAGGCATGAGTCAGCCATTATTATCCGTTAACGGCCTGATGATGCGTTTTGGCGGCCTGCTGGCGGTCAACAACGTGAATCTGGATCTGCACAAGAAAGAGATTGTCTCCCTGATTGGTCCGAACGGCGCAGGGAAAACCACGGTCTTTAACTGCCTGACCGGCTTCTACAAGCCGACGGGCGGTACCATCATGCTGCGCGACCAGCACCTGGAAGGGCTGCCGGGCCAGCAGATCGCCCGTATGGGCGTGGTGCGTACCTTCCAGCACGTGCGTCTGTTCCGCGAGATGACGGTGATTGAGAACCTGCTGGTGGCCCAGCATCAGCAGCTGAAAACCGGGCTGTTCTCCGGCCTGCTGAAAACCCCGGCCTTCCGCCGCGCGCAGGATGAAGCGCTTGATCGCGCCGCCACCTGGCTCGACCGAATTGGCCTGCTTCAGCACGCCAACCGTCAGGCGAGCAACCTGGCCTACGGTGACCAGCGTCGCCTGGAGATCGTGCGCTGCATGGTGACGCAGCCGGAAATCCTGATGCTCGACGAACCGGCGGCAGGGCTCAACCCGAAAGAGACCAAAGAGCTGGACGAGCTGATTGCCGAGCTGCGCGACAGTCACGACACCACCATCCTGCTGATTGAGCACGACATGAAGCTGGTGATGGGCATTTCGGACCGTATCTACGTGGTAAACCAGGGCACGCCGCTGGCAAACGGCACGCCGGAAGAGATCCGCAACAACCCGGACGTGATCCGCGCATACCTTGGTGAGGCATAAGATGGAAAAAGCGATGTTAACGTTCGACAAGGTCAACGCGCACTACGGCAAGATCCAGGCGCTGCACGACGTCAGCCTGCATATCAATCAGGGTGAAATCGTGACCCTGATTGGCGCCAACGGCGCGGGCAAAACCACGCTGCTCGGCACCCTGTGCGGCGACCCGCGCGCCACCAGCGGGCGGATTGTGTTCGATGGTAAAGACATTACCGACTGGCAGACCGCCAGAATCATGCGCGAGGCGGTGGCGATTGTTCCGGAAGGGCGCCGCGTCTTCTCCCGCATGACGGTGGAAGAGAACCTGGCGATGGGCGGTTTCTTCGCTCACCGCGATGAATACCAGACCCGCATCAAGTGGGTATATGAACTCTTCCCGCGCCTGTGGGAGCGCCGCATCCAGCGTGCGGGCACCATGTCCGGCGGTGAACAGCAGATGCTGGCGATTGGCCGCGCGCTGATGAGCCAGCCGCGCCTGCTGCTGCTGGACGAACCGTCGCTCGGTCTGGCGCCGATCATCATTCAGCAGATCTTCGACACCATCGAGCAGCTGCGCAAAGAGGGGATGACCATCTTCCTCGTCGAGCAGAACGCCAACCAGGCGCTGAAGCTCGCCGATCGTGGCTACGTGCTGGAGAACGGCCGCGTGGTGCTGGAGGATACCGGCGACGCGCTGCTGGCGAACGAAGCGGTGCGGAGCGCGTATCTGGGCGGATAGGTAAAAGCAAAAAGGCAACGCAAGTTGCCTTTTTTAATGTTTTCTCCCTCTCCCCGTGGGAGAGGGGCGGGGTGAGGGCACCAGACCGCACGAGGTAAAAGCAAAAAGGCAACGCAAGTTGCCTTTTTTAGTGTTTTCTCCCTCTCCCCGTGGGAGAGGGCGGGGTGAGGGCACCAGACCACACCCAAACCACCCCCCAGCCCCTTTCACACAACCATCATCCCCCTGACGCCTGGCTGTCACTTATCTGTAAACAAACAGTTATTTTTCTGTAATTCGAGCATGTCATGTTACCTCGCGAGCATAAAACGCGTGATATCGCGCATCCGGCACAATAAGAGAGATGACAATGACATCGTTACGACACACAGCTTTGGGTCTGGCACTGGGTCTGGCTTTTGCGACGAACGCAATGGCTGTCACGACCATTCCGTTCTGGCATTCCATGGAAGGGGAGTTGGGTAAAGAAGTTGACTCCCTGGCGCAGCGTTTCAACGACACCCATCCGGATTACAAAATTGTGCCGGTGTACAAAGGCAACTACGAGCAGAGCCTGAGCGCGGGCATCGCCGCCTTCCGTACCGGTAACGCACCGGCGCTGTTGCAGGTTTATGAAGTGGGTACCGCCACCATGATGGCCTCTAAAGCCATCAAACCGGTGTATGAAGTGTTCAAAGAAGCGGGCATCAACTTCGACGAGTCGCAGTTCGTGCCGACCGTAGCGGGTTACTACACCGATTCCAAAACCGGCCACCTGCTATCCCAGCCGTTTAACAGCTCCACGCCGGTGCTGTACTACAACAAAGACGCCTTCAAAAAAGCCGGTTTAGACCCGGAGCAGCCGCCCAAAACCTGGCAGGACCTGGCGGAGTACACCGCGAAGCTGAAAGCGGCGGGGATGAAGTGCGGCTACGCCAGCGGCTGGCAGGGCTGGATCCAGATTGAAAACTTCAGCGCCTGGCACGGCCTGCCGGTGGCGACCAAAAACAACGGCTTCGACGGCACCGACGCGGTACTGGAGTTCAACAAGCCTGAGCAGGTGAAACATATCGCGCTGCTTGCCGATCTTAACAAGAAGGGTGACTTCAGCTACTTCGGACGTAAAGACGAATCCACCGAGAAGTTCTACAACGGCGACTGCGCCATTACCACCGCCTCGTCCGGCTCGCTGGCGGATATCCGCCACTACGCCAAATTCAACTACGGCGTGGGCATGATGCCGTACGACGCTGACGTGAAGGGCGCGCCGCAGAACGCCATCATCGGCGGAGCGAGCCTGTGGGTGATGCAGGGTAAAGACAAGGGCACCTACAAAGGCGTAGCCGAATTCCTCGACTTCCTGGCCAAGCCTGAAAACGCCGCCGAGTGGCACCAGAAGACCGGCTACCTGCCGATCACCAAAGCCGCGTACGACCTGACCCGCGAGCAGGGCTTCTACAGCAAGAACCCAGGGGCGGACATTGCGACGCGTCAGATGCTGAACAAGCCGCCGTTGCCGTTCACCAAGGGCCTGCGTCTGGGCAACATGCCGCAGATCCGTACCATCGTGGATGAGGAGCTGGAAAGCGTGTGGACCGGTAAGAAAACGCCACAGCAGGCGCTGGACTCTGCGGTAGAGCGCGGGAATCAGCTGCTGCGCCGCTTTGAGCAGTCGACCAAATCGTAATTCAAACCTGCCCCTCACCCTAACCCTCTCCCATAGGGGAGAGGGGACTGCGCGGAGCCGTCTTTTCTCCCTCGCCCCTTTGGGGAGAGGGCCGGGGTGAGGGGGAATACCTACAGAGCAAACCTATGTCATCATCCCGTCCGGTGTTCCGTTCCCGCTGGCTGCCCTATCTTCTGGTCGCACCGCAGCTGGTCATCACCGTTATCTTCTTTATCTGGCCTGCGGGCGAAGCGCTGTGGTACTCGGTACAAAGCGTCGATCCGTTCGGGCTTTCCAGCCAGTTTGTTGGCCTGGACAACTTCACCGCGCTGTTCCACGACAGCTACTACCTGGACTCCTTCTGGACGACGATGAAGTTCAGCGCGCTGGTGACCGTCAGCGGTCTGGTTGCCTCGCTGTTTTTCGCCGCGCTGGTGGACTACGTGGTGCGCGGCAGCCGGATTTATCAAACCCTGATGCTGCTGCCTTACGCCGTGGCTCCCGCCGTCGCCGCCGTACTGTGGATCTTCCTGTTTAACCCCGGTCGCGGATTGATTACCCACTTCCTGGCTGAGTTCGGCTACGACTGGAACCACGCCCAGAACAGCGGTCAGGCCATGTTCCTGGTGGTGTTCGCCTCGGTGTGGAAGCAGATCAGCTACAACTTCCTGTTCTTCTTTGCCGCGCTGCAGTCCATTCCGCGCTCGCTGGTGGAAGCCGCGGCAATTGACGGCGCAGGGCCCATTCGTCGCTTCTTCAGGCTGTCGCTGCCGCTGATCGCCCCGGTGAGTTTCTTCCTGCTGGTGGTTAACCTCGTGTACGCCTTCTTCGACACCTTCCCGGTGATCGACGCGGCGACCGCAGGCGGCCCGGTGCAGGCGACCACCACGCTGATTTACAAAATCTATCGCGAAGGCTTTGCGGGGCTGGATCTCTCCGCCTCCGCCGCGCAGTCGGTCGTGCTGATGTTCCTCGTCATCATCCTCACGGTGGTGCAGTTCCGCTATGTCGAAAGTAAGGTGCGCTACCAATGATTGAGAACCGTCGCGGGCTGACGATTTTCAGCCATACCATGCTGATTTTAGGGATTATCGTCATCCTCTTCCCGCTGTACGTGGCGTTTGTCGCCGCCACGCTGGACACCAAAGCGGTGTTCGACACGCCGATGACGCTGATCCCCGGCGGGCATCTGTTCGAGAACATGAAGACCATCTGGACTCAGGGGGTGGGCGCCAACAGCGCGCCGTTCTGGCTGATGATGCTCAACAGCTTCATCATGGCGTTTGGCATTACGGTCGGCAAAATTACGGTGTCGATGCTTTCGGCCTTCGCCATCGTCTGGTTCCGCTTTCCGCTGCGTAACCTCTTCTTCTGGATGATTTTTATCACCCTGATGCTGCCGGTGGAGGTGCGTATCTTCCCGACGGTAGAAGTGATCGCCAACCTGAAGCTGCTCGACAGCTACGCGGGCTTAACCCTGCCGCTGATGGCCTCGGCGACCGCCACCTTCCTGTTCCGCCAGTTCTTTATGACCCTGCCGGACGAGCTGATTGAAGCGGCGCGCATCGACGGCGCGTCGCCGATGCGCTTCTTCCGCGACATCGTGCTGCCGCTGTCGAAAACCAACCTTGCGGCGCTGTTTGTGATCACCTTTATCTACGGCTGGAACCAGTACCTGTGGCCTCTGCTGATTATTCAGGACGTTAACCTCGGTACCGCCGTGGCGGGCATCAAAGGCATGATCGCCACCGGCGAAGGCACCACCCTCTGGAACCAGGTGATGGCGGCGATGCTGCTCACCCTTATCCCACCCGTAGTCATTGTTTTAGCCATGCAGCGCGCGTTTGTCCGCGGCCTGGTCGATAGCGAGAAATAAGATGGCAGGTTTAAAACTTCAGGCAGTAACCAAAAGCTGGGACGGCAAAACCCAGGTGATTCAGCCGCTGACGCTCGACGTGGCGGACGGAGAATTCATCGTGATGGTCGGCCCGTCCGGCTGTGGCAAATCCACCCTGCTGCGCATGGTGGCGGGGCTGGAGCGCGTGACCTCCGGGGATATCTGGATTGACCGTCAGCGCGTCACCGAGATGGAGCCGAAAGACAGAGGCATCGCGATGGTGTTCCAGAACTACGCCCTCTATCCGCACATGAGCGTGGAAGAGAACATGGCCTGGGGGCTGAAAATCCGCGGCATGGGCAAAGGCCATATCGACGAGCGCGTGAAAGAAGCGGCACGCATTCTCGAGCTGGACGGACTGCTGAAGCGCCGCCCGCGCGAGCTCTCCGGCGGCCAGCGCCAGCGCGTGGCAATGGGGCGCGCCATCGTGCGCGATCCGGCGGTATTCCTCTTCGACGAGCCGCTGTCTAACCTCGACGCCAAGCTGCGCGTGCAGATGCGTCTTGAGCTGCAGCAGCTGCACCGTCGCCTGAACACCACCTCCCTGTACGTGACCCACGATCAGGTCGAAGCCATGACCCTCGCCCAACGCGTGATGGTGATGAACAAAGGCATCGCCGAGCAGATTGGCACGCCGGTGGAAGTGTACGAGAAACCGGCCACCCGCTTTGTGGCGAGCTTTATCGGCAGCCCGGCAATGAACCTGCTGGAAGGGCGTATCAGCAGCGCGGGCACGCATTTTGAGCTGGAAAGCGGGATGGCATTGCCGATCAACTGGTACTATCGTGGCTACGCCGGGCGTAAGATGACGCTCGGTATCCGCCCGGAACATATTGGTTTAACCTCTCAGGCGGACGGCGGCGTGCCGCTGGTGATGGACACGCTGGAGATGTTGGGTGCAGATAACCTGGCGCACGGGCGCTGGGGCGAGCAAAAAATGGTGGTGCGCCTGGCACATCAGGAGCGTCCGAAAGCAGGCAGCACGCTGTGGCTGCACCTGCCGGAAAACCATCTGCACCTGTTTGACGGTGAAACAGGACAACGAGTATGAGCAACTGGCCTTATCCCCACGTCGTCGCCCACCGTGGCGGCGGTAAGCTGGCGCCGGAGAACACCCTGGCGGCGATTGACGTTGGCGCGCGCTACGGTCACACGATGATCGAGTTCGACGCCAAGCTGTCGAAAGACGGCGAAATTTTCCTGCTGCATGACGATAACCTCGAACGCACCAGCAACGGCTGGGGCGTGGCGGGCGAGCTGCCGTGGCGCGATCTGCTGAAAGTGGACGCCGGAAGCTGGTACAGCGGCGAATTCAAAGGCGAACCGCTGCCGCTGCTGGCGGAAGTGGCCGATCGCTGTCGCCAGTACGGCATGATGGCCAATATCGAAATCAAACCGACCACCGGCACCGGGCCGCTGACGGGCAAAGTCATTGCCCTGGCCGCGCGCGAGCTGTGGGAAGGGATTACCGCGCCGCTGCTGTCATCATTTGAAATCGATGCGCTGGAGGCCGCACAGGCGGCCGTACCGGAGCTGCCGCGCGGGCTGCTGCTTGACGAGTGGCGCGAGGACTGGCGCGAGCTGACGACACGCTTAGCGTGCGTTTCTATCCATCTCAACCACAGGCTGCTGGATGAGGCGCGGGTGAAGATGCTGAAGGACGCAGGCCTGCATATTCTGGTCTACACGGTTAACAAACCCCAGCGCGCAGCCGAACTGCTGCGCTGGGGCGTGGACAGCATCTGTACCGATGCAATCGACCTGATCGGCCCGGACTTTAGTTCTGCGGATTAAGCATGCTGCCATTCGACTGCGGCGGCAGCATGTGCTGCTGACCGCTGCCTGACGACGTCATTCCTCCTAACATCCCGCCGTTTTTATTCGGCAGCGGCTGCTCGCGCACCTGCCCCTGCTGCACGCGCTGGGTGTTGGCGTTCATCTGATTTTGCAGGCTTTGCTGCTGCATCTGGGTCTGCGTTTTAAGCTGCTGATTAAGCATCCCTTTCTGCTGCTGTTGCTGGCTCATCATCTCCGTCTGCATTCGCTGCTGGCTCGGGATAACGTAACCCTGCTGGTTCGGGTTGTTCATGGTGTTGAGTGGCTGTGCGAGCGCGGAAAACGGGATCAGCGCCGTAAGGATCCATAAGCGTTTCATTGTCATTTCCTCCTTTTGAGGTCTCTCTTAAGTTTACCCCGATTTCACCATGACGATGATTTTTTAGGAGTTGTGAACCAGGCTTAAGCGGGGAATATGGATCCCTTCACCTGGAGAACAATAATGATGAAACCAACATTTTTGCGCTGGGTCGCCATCGCCGCGCTGATGGCAGGCGGTACATTTAGCGTGGCGGCCAACCCGCCAGCGGCGCCTCCGGTCTCTTACGGCGTGGAGGAAGATGTTTTTCATCCCGTGCGGGCAACCCATGGCATGGTGGCGTCGGTGGATGCGCTGGCAACAAAAGTGGGCGTCGATATTCTCAGGCAGGGCGGTAACGCGGTGGATGCAGCGGTCGCCGTCGGCTATGCGCTGGCGGTGACGCATCCGCAGGCGGGGAACCTGGGCGGCGGCGGCTTTATGATGCTGCGTACCAAAGACGGCAAAACCACCGCCATCGATTTCCGCGAAATGGCGCCTTCTCAGGCGTCCCGCGATATGTTCCTCGACGATCAGGGTAACCCTGACAGCAAAAAATCCCTGACTTCGCACCTCGCCACCGGCACGCCGGGCACCGTTGCGGGCTTCTCGCTGGCGCTGGAAAAATACGGCACGATGCCGCTGAACAAGGTGGTGCAGCCTGCCATCAAGCTGGCGCGCGACGGCTTTGTGGTAAACGATGCGCTGGCGGACGATCTCAAGACCTATGGCAGCGAAGTCATTCCGAATCACGAAAACAGCAAGGCCATCTTCTGGAAAGACGGTGAGCCCCTGAAGAAGGGCGATAGGCTGGTGCAGAAGAACCTCGCCAAAAGCCTGGAGCTGATTGCTGAGCACGGTCCGGACGCCTTCTACAAAGGGGCAATTGCCGACCAGATTGCCGAAGAGATGCAGAAGAACGGCGGGCTCATCACCAAAGCGGATCTGGCGGAATACAAGGCGGTGGAGCGCGAGCCGATTAGCGGTACCTATCGCGGATACGAGGTCTTCTCCATGCCGCCGCCGTCCTCCGGCGGGATCCACATCGTGCAGATCCTCAATATTCTCGAAAATTTCGATATGCACAAGTTCGGCTTCGGCAGCGCGGACGCCATGCAGGTGATGGCGGAAGCGGAAAAACGCGCCTACGCCGACCGGTCGGAATATCTCGGCGATCCGGACTTCGTGAAGGTGCCGTGGCAGGCGCTGACCAACAAGGCGTATGCCAAATCCATTGCCGATCAGATTGACATCAACAAGGCAAAACCGTCGAGCGAGATCCGCCCCGGCAAGCTGGCGCCGTATGAAAGCAACCAGACCACCCACTTCTCGGTGGTGGATAAAGACGGTAACGCGGTGGCGGTGACGTACACGCTCAACACCACCTTCGGCACCGGGATTGTGGCGGGCAACAGCGGCATTCTGCTGAACAACGAGATGGATGACTTCTCTGCCAAACCGGGCGTGCCGAACGTCTACGGGCTGGTGGGCGGCGATGCGAATGCGGTAGGGCCGAAGAAACGTCCGCTGTCGTCTATGTCGCCCACCATTGTCGTGAAAGACGGGAAAACCTGGCTGGTGACCGGCAGCCCTGGCGGGAGCCGTATTATCACTACCGTGCTGCAGATGGTGGTGAACAGCATCGACTTTGGGATGAACGTCGCCGAAGCGACCAACGCACCGCGTTTCCATCACCAGTGGCTGCCGGACGAGCTGCGCGTGGAGAAGGGCTTTAGCCCTGACACCATCAAGCTGCTGGAACAGCGCGGGCAGAAGGTGGCGGTGAAGGAGGCGATGGGCAGCACCCAGAGCATTATGGTGGGGCCGGACGGGGCGCTGTTTGGCGCGTCGGACCCGCGGTCGGTGGATGATTTGTCGGCGGGGTATTAACGATTCCCCTCACCCTAACCCTCTCCCCGCAGGGGAGAGGGGATTGCACGGTGCGGTCTTTTCTCCCTCGCCCCTGTGGGGAGAGGGCCGGGGTGAGGGGAGTGTGTCACTTCATTCGCGCCATATAATACGCGTCCACATACTCGCCGTTGCGCAGGGCATAGCGTTTGCCGGTGCCTTCAATTTCGAACCCGTGTTTTTTGTACACCGCAATCGCCGGTTCGTTATCGACAAATACCGTCAGCTCAATGCGGTCAACGCGCAGCCAGTTATCGCACATATCAATCATAGTGCGCATCAGAGCACTGGCAACGCCCCGGTTTTGCCACTGCGCGCCGACACAAATCCCAAAATCAGCCACATGGCTGCGGCGCGGGCGTTGCGCGACGACGATGCACAGATGGCCGGCGACATGACCTTCTATGCAGGCGACGAGCTGCTTGATGCCGGGCTGGTCGGATAGCCGTTCTTGCCACATTTGCTCAGAGGGATGAGGAACCTGTAGTGTGTTGTGGTACACCTCCGGCTGGGCGTGGATCTGACGAATGGCGTCATAATCTTTCGGTTCCGCATGGCGTATCACTATCTCACTCATTCCTTGTTCCTCAGTCAGTTAAACGTCCCTTTCAACATCAATGACTTTAAAATTTGAGTCAACCGCTATTTTTTGCAAAAAGTATTGGACAAGTGCGAATGAGAATGATTATTATTGCTCTGCATTCAGGAAGACCGCTACGGGAACCTGAAAGCACGACATTGCTCACATTGCTTCCAGTATTACTTTAGCCAGCTTTTAGCTGGCTTTTTTTTTGTTATGGTTAGACTCAGTAACCTTCCAAAAGGACTGAGCCATGACACTACATTGCGCATTTATTGGATTTGGTAAAAGTACGACCCGCTACCACCTGCCGTATGTTCTCAACCGTAAAGACAGCTGGCACGTCGCGCACATCTTCCGCCGCCGCGCGAAGCCGGAAGAGCAATCCCCGCAGTATTCCCATATCCATTTCACCAGCGATCTTGATGAAGTGCTTAACGACCCGCAGGTCAAACTGGTTGTTGTCTGCACCCATGCCGACAGCCATTTTGACTATGCGAAACGCGCGCTGGAAGCGGGTAAAAACGTGCTGGTGGAAAAGCCGTTCACCCCAACTATCGCCGAAGCAAAAGCGCTGTTCGCGCTGGCGAAAAGTAAAGGCCTGACCGTTACGCCGTATCAGAACCGTCGCTTTGACAGCTGCTTCCTGACGGCGAAAAAGGCGATTGAAAGCGGCAAGCTGGGCGACATTGTGGAAATCGAAAGCCACTTCGATTACTACCGTCCGGTGGCGGAAACCCAACCCGGCCTGCCGCAGGACGGCTCGTTCTATGGTCTGGGCGTGCATACGATGGACCAGATCATCTCCCTGTTTGGCCGACCGGACCACGTGGCGTATGACATCCGCAGCCTGCGTAATAAAGCCAACCCGGACGACACCTTTGAAGCGCAGCTGTTCTACGGCGACCTGAAGGCCATCGTCAAAACCAGCCATCTGGTGAAAATCGACTATCCGAAATTTATCGTTCACGGCACCAAAGGATCGTTCATTAAGTACGGCATCGACCAGCAGGAGACCAGCCTGAAGGCCAACATCATGCCGGGTGAACCGGGCTTTGCGGCGGATAATTCCGTGGGCGTGCTGGAGTATGTGAACGATGAGGGCGTAACGGTCAGGGAAGAGCTGAAACCGGAAATTGGCGACTATGGCCGCGTCTACGATGCGCTGTATGAAACTCTCACAACTAGCGCGCCGAATTACGTCAAGGAATCTGACGTTCTGACCAACCTCGAAATCCTCGAACGGGCCTTTGAGCAGGCTTCTCCTGCCACGGCAACCCTCGCGAAATAAGCAAAAACGGCTCCTCTGCGCTTGTTCATAATTTTTGAACAGAGGAGTCAATTTTCACCCTCTATGATCCCAGGCGGTTTGCGTCCACACTTACTCCATCGAAACGAACTGAGGGTGAAACAATGATCTACTTACGCAAAGCAAACGAACGTGGTCACGCGAATCATGGCTGGCTGGACTCATGGCATTCATTCTCGTTTGCCGACTACTACGACCCGAACTTCATGGGCTTCTCCGCACTGCGCGTGATTAACGACGACGTGATTGATGCAGGCCAGGGCTTCGGTACCCACCCGCACAAGGACATGGAAATCCTGACCTATGTGCTGGAAGGGGCGGTGGAACACCAGGACAGCATGGGCAACAAAGAGCAGGTTCCGGCGGGTGAGTTCCAGATTATGAGCGCGGGTACCGGGGTGCGTCACTCCGAGTACAACCCGAGCAAAACGGAAAAACTGCACCTGTATCAAATCTGGATCATTCCAGAAGAGACCGGCATCACGCCACGCTACGAACAGCGCCGCTTCGACGCGAAACAGGGCAAACAGCTGGTGCTGTCCCCGGATGCGCGTGAAGGTTCTCTGAAGGTGCATCAGGATATGGAGCTGTACCGCTGGGCGCTGGCGAAAGACGAACAGTCTGTGCACCAGATTGCCGCCAACCGCCGCGTCTGGATCCAGGTGGTGAAAGGTGAAGTGTCCATCAACGGCACCAAAGCGACAACCGCCGATGGCCTGGCCGTCTGGGATGAGCAGGCGCTCTCCGTGCATGCCGACAGCGAAAGTGAAATTCTGCTGTTTGACCTGCCGCCGGTGTAATAAATCATAAATAAATGCCCATCCTTCCCTTTGACAGGGGAAGGATGGGCTTTGTCCGTGATAAACTGAGCAAATCTCTCACTTCAAGATTTCTCAGGACGATGAAAAAGAAACGCCCCGTACTTCAGGATGTCGCCGATCGCGTCGGTGTGACCAAAATGACGGTTAGCCGTTTTTTACGTAACCCGGAACAGGTTTCCGTGGCGTTGCGTGGCAAGATTGCCGCGGCCCTTGATGAACTGGGTTATATCCCCAACCGCGCGCCCGATATTCTCTCCAATGCGACCAGCCGTGCGGTGGGCGTCCTGCTTCCTTCCCTGACCAACCAGGTTTTCGCCGAAGTTTTGCGAGGCATTGAAAGCGTCACCGATGTTTTTGGCTATCAGACCATGCTCGCCCACTACGGGTACAAGCCGGAACTGGAAGAGGAACGTCTTGAATCGATGCTTTCCTGGAACATCGACGGCCTGATTTTAACCGAACGTACCCACACTGCCCGCACGCTCAAAATGATTGAAGTGGCCGGTATCCCGGTGGTGGAGCTGATGGACAGTCAGTCGCCGTGCCTCGATATCGCCGTTGGGTTCGATAACTTCGAAGCGGCGCGCCAGATGACGGCGGCGATCATCGCTCGCGGTCATCGTCATATCGCCTATCTGGGTGCGCGTCTTGATGAACGTACTATCATCAAACAGAAGGGATACGAGCAGGCGATGCTCGACGCGAACCTAACCCCGTACAGCGTGATGGTGGAACAGTCCTCTTCCTATACGTCGGGTATTGAGCTGATGCGTCAGGCACGACGCGAGTATCCGCAACTGGACGGTATTTTCTGTACCAACGATGACCTTGCGGTTGGCGCGGCGTTTGAGTGTCAGCGTCTGGGGCTCAAGATCCCGGATGATATGGCAATTGCCGGTTTCCACGGCCACGACATCGGCCAGGTGATGGAGCCGCGTCTGGCGAGCGTCCTGACCCCGCGTGAACGTATGGGCCGCATTGGCGCAGAACGCCTGCTGGCGCGCATTCGTGGCGAGACGGTTACCCCAAAAATGTTAGATTTAGGTTTCACTTTGTCACCGGGTGGATCTATTTGAACTGACAAATTTGAAGTAGCTCACACTTATTCACTTCGCGCACGTTTGGATATTGCTTCTCTTTTGCCCCGGCAGGACAATGTTACCGATAACTGTTACCCGTAACAATTGACTGAGGGACACCCTTTGAGCACGACTAATCACGATCACCACGTCTACGTCCTGATGGGCGTTTCCGGTAGCGGGAAATCAGCCGTAGCCAGCGAAGTGGCGCATCAACTCCAGGCTGCGTTCCTTGATGGCGACTTCCTCCATCCGCGCAGCAACATCATGAAAATGGCGTCCGGCGAGCCGCTGAACGACGACGACCGCAAACCGTGGTTGCAGGCGCTGAATGACGCCGCGTTCGCCATGCAGCGCACCAACAAAGTCTCCCTGATCGTCTGCTCCGCGCTGAAAAAAACCTACCGCGACCTGCTGCGCGACGGTAACCCGAACCTCTCTTTCATCTACCTGAAAGGGGACTTCGAGGTGATTGAAAGCCGCCTGAAGGCGCGTAAAGGTCACTTCTTCAAAACCCAGATGCTGGTGACGCAGTTCGAAGCGCTGCAGGAGCCGGGTGATGATGAGAAAGACGTCTTAGTGGTTGATATCGATCAGTCACTGGAAGGTGTTGTTGCCAGCACCATCGAGGTCATTAATAAAAGGCAGTAAGTTTTGAGTACATTAACGCTAGTTTTGACAGCAGTGGGTTCCGTGTTGCTGCTGCTGTTTTTAGTGATGAAGGCGCGTATGCACGCTTTTGTCGCTTTGATGGTGGTTTCTATAGGTGCAGGTCTCTTTTCCGGTATGCCGCTCGACAAGATCGCCGCGACGATGGAAAAAGGGATGGGCGGCACGCTGGGCTTCCTGGCGATTGTGGTCGCCCTTGGCGCGATGTTTGGCAAGATTTTGCACGAGACGGGCGCGGTCGACCAGATTGCCGTCAAGATGCTGAAATCCTTTGGCCACAGCCGCGCGCACTACGCGATTGGTCTGGCTGGCCTGATTTGCGCGCTGCCGCTGTTCTTCGAAGTGGCCGTTGTGCTGCTGATAAGCGTCGCGTTCTCCATGGCGCGCCATACCGGCACTAACCTCGTGAAGCTGGTCATTCCGCTGTTTGCGGGCGTGGCGGCGGCCGCAGCGTTTCTGCTGCCTGGGCCTGCGCCGATGCTGCTGGCGTCCCAGATGCACGCTGACTTTGGCTGGATGATCCTGATTGGCCTGTGCGCGGCAATCCCGGGGATGATTATTGCCGGTCCGCTGTGGGGCAACTTCATCAGCCGTTACGTTGAGCTGCATATTCCGGACGACGTCACCGAGCCGCACCTGGGCGAGGGCAAAATGCCGTCCTTCGGCTTCAGCCTGTCGCTGATCCTGCTCCCGCTGGTTCTCGTGGGTCTGAAAACCATCGCCGCGCGCTTTGTGCCGGTGGGTTCCAGCGCCTACGAATGGTTCGAGTTCATCGGCCACCCGTTCACGGCGATCCTGGTGGCCTGTCTGGTGGCGATTTACGGCCTGGCGATGCGTCAGGGAATGCCGAAAGATCGGGTGATGGAGATCTGCGGTGCCGCGCTGCAGCCTGCGGGTATTATCCTGCTGGTGATCGGCGCTGGCGGCGTGTTCAAGCAGGTGCTGGTGGATTCCGGCGTGGGCCCGGCTCTGGGCGAAGCGCTGACCGGGATGGGCCTGCCGATTGCGGTCACCTGCTTCGTGCTGGCTGCGGCGGTGCGTATCATCCAGGGTTCCGCAACCGTGGCGTGCTTAACCGCCGTGGGTCTGGTGATGCCGGTGATTGAACAGCTGAACTACTCCGGTGCGCAGATGGCCGCGCTGTCTATCTGTATCGCGGGCGGTTCGATTGTGGTCTCTCACGTTAACGACGCGGGCTTCTGGCTGTTCGGGAAATTTACCGGCGCCACCGAAGCGCAAACCCTGAAAACCTGGACGCTGATGGAAACCATCCTTGGCACGACGGGCGCCATTGTCGGGATGATTGCTTTCACACTGCTGAGCTGAATGCGGTGATTTAACAAGGCTCAAAAATAAGGCCCGGTAGCGTTAACGCTTACCGGGCCTTTATATTATGCAGAACGCCAGGCCGGGTCAGGTGAAACCACCAACCCGGCTTTTTCACATCACTCGCCCTGCGTCGCGCTCTCGATCGTCAAACGCACATCCGACGTAATGAGTTCGGCCAGCATCTGGTACACCTTCAGCGTCTCTTCCGGCTCTGCATCGCCCGTATCGCTGATGTAGCCTTCATCACGCAGCGTCAGGACCAGAGAGCTGAAGACCGCTTTGTCGAAGAACTCAGGGGCGTTAATGCCGTGCAGAACGGACAGGCGCTGTGCCAGCGTCCGGCTCTCTTTCTCCAGCGTACCGCGGTTGATAGACGGGTTCGCACTCAGCAGCCAGAACGTAATGGCGTAGCGCTGCAGCGTTTCGCGCGCACCGGCCGCAAGCAGTTGCAGAGTTCGGGAACGCGACGGATTGATGTGCAGCTCGTCGTTTGAGACGGTGATCAGCCCCTGACGACGCAGCTCTTCCGTCAGTTTGTCCAGTTCGCCCGCCAGCTCGTCTTTGCTCCAGCGCAGGAACAGCTCCGCTTTCAGCATCGGATAGAGCGTCTCAACGTGACGCAATAGCTCCTGACGCGAAATACGGCGATGCTGGGTGATGATAGCCGCCATGAGCGACGGCAGCATCAGCATATGGGTGATGTTGTTGCGGTAGTAGGTCATCAGCACTGCCTGCTCGCGCGGCAGAATGATGATGTCGCCGATCGTGTCCTTTTCGACTTCAAACTTGTTCATCTGCAGTGCGTGATCGATAAGCTCACTGGCGGTAGCAGAAGGCACGGTTGAATCAACGGAATACGGCACGTTGCGCATCATGTCCAGATAGCAATCCAGCTGCTCCGTGAGCTGTTCGCGGGTCAGCGAGCGCTGACGTGAAGCCAGAAGCGCCGTACAGCACAGGTTCATGGCGTTAGCCGCACCGGCGTTGTTAATACGCACCATCAGCTCGGACGCGATGCCGTTGACCGTTGGCGTCAGCCAGGCCGGACGAATCGCTTCGATAGGATCGATGGACTCGCGCCACTCGGGAACGTGATGGTTCAGATACGTCATCAGCGGCATGGGTTCGCCGAAGTTCACGTAGCCCTGACCGAGATTGCGTAGCTTGCTCAAACCGCGCAGCATCTGCGGCAGGCTCTCTTTCTCTTTGGTCGCACCGCGCAGCTCTTTGGCGTACGTGCCCACTTCCATCACGTGCTCATAGCCAATGTAAATTGGCACCAGCGTGATTGGACGGGTTCCTCCGCGCAGCATCGCCTGAATGGTCATCGACAGCGTGCCGGTCTTCGGATCGAGCAGACGTCCGGTACGGGAACGACCGCCTTCCACGAAGTACTCCACGGAATAGCCGCGGCTGAACAGCTCGCCCAGATACTCGCGGAACACGGTGGAGTAGAGCTTGTTGCCCTTGAAGGTGCGACGGATAAAGAACGCGCCCAGGCGGCGGAAAATCGGACCTGCTGGCCAGAAATTCAGGTTGATACCGGCAGCAATGTGCGGCGGTACCAGCCCCTGGTGATAGAGCACGTAGGAAAGAAGCAGGTAGTCCATGTGGCTGCGGTGGCAGGGAACATAGACAATCTCATGGCCATCGTGCGCCAGCTGACGCACACGTTCGGCATTATGAACGTTGATGCCCTGATACAGGCGGTTCCAGGTAAAGCCGAGAATACGATCGGACAGGCGAATCATCTCGTAAGAGAAGTTCGCTGCAATCTCTTCCATCAGCGCAATGGCGTTCTGCTGGGCTTTCTCATGCGATATTTTCTTGCTGCGCGCTTCGTCTTCAACGGCGCGGGCAATCGCTTTGGAGGCCAAAAGCTTGTTGAACAGATCCTGACGCGCCGGGAGACGCGGCCCTACGGCAGCGAGGCGCTGGCGGGCGAAGTGCATACGCGCCACGCGCGCCAGTTTTTGCGCGATGATCTTGTCGGTACCGTGCTCGTCCGCCATACGACGCAGCGAAACGGAAGGGGAGAAACGCACAAAGCTGTCGCGTCCCAGCCAGGAGACCGCGAAGAACTTCTGGATGCCGTTAAGCATGCGCAGCGGCGGGTTCTCTTCACCTTTTTCACGGCCCGGACGACGACCAAACATCACCGACACCGGCACCATCTGCACATCCAGATCGGGGTTGCTGCGGTGCAGGTCGAGATAGTCGTGGAACAGCTTGATGGACTCTTCTTTTGGCGTGTAGTAGGTAAACACGCGCGGTCCACCGTGAATGAACACGTAGCGCGGCAGCAGCGTACCGTCAACTTCAAGCGGTTCAAGCGGGTCCGGTAAGTCATGCGCCAGACACTGGGCGCGCAGCGTCAGTAAGTCTGCCTTCGAGTTATAAGGCAAAACGTACATAATAGGACGCGACGTATCGAGCCCCAATTCCAGCGCGGGTTCTGCTGGGATAGACTTGCTTTTTACCAGGATGCTTAATGGTAAATTAAGTAATTTGTAGTAAATTCGTGGCCAGCCGGACATAAACGATGTAAAGCCTCTGGTTAATAATGCAATTGCGGCGCAAGGATAACAGAAAGCGCGCAAAATTTCTGTTGTTACCCGTCATACTTCAGGCTGTAGCGAAACGCGCTACAGTTCCTGTTACTGACGCTTTTTTTCATAAAAGGTTCTTTTAATGGCCAATAATACCACTGGGTTAACGCGTATCATCAAAGCCGCCGGCTATTCATGGAAAGGTTTCCGTGCCGCGTGGATCAACGAAGCCGCCTTTCGCCAGGAGGGCGTCGCCGCTATCATCGCGGTGATCATCGCCTCTTTCCTTGATGTTGATGCTATTACCCGCGTACTTCTAATCGGTTCCGTGCTTCTGGTGATGATAGTGGAAATTCTTAATAGCGCTATTGAAGCCGTTGTTGATCGCATTGGTTCAGATTTCCACGAGCTTTCTGGCCGCGCAAAAGACATGGGCTCTGCTGCCGTGTTGCTGGCGATTATCACTGCCGTTATCACCTGGGTCACGCTGCTTTGGTCACATTTCCGATGAGCCTCGAGGAATAATTAAGTCCCTGGTTTTTTGTGCAGTTTTTGGTTCCAAAATCGCCTTTGACTGTATATACTCACAGCATAACTGTATATACACCCAGGGGGCGGAATGAAAGCGTTAACGACCAGGCAGCAAGAGGTGTTTGATCTCATCCGGGATCATATCGGCCAGACGGGTATGCCACCCACGCGTGCGGAAATCGCGCAGCGTCTGGGCTTCCGTTCTCCGAATGCTGCCGAAGAACACCTGAAAGCGCTGGCGCGTAAAGGCGTGATTGAGATTGTTTCAGGCGCGTCACGTGGTATCCGCCTGCTGGTGGAAGAAGAGACGGGCATTCCGCTGATAGGCCGTGTTGCCGCCGGTGAGCCTTTACTGGCACAGCAGCATATTGAAGGCCACTACCAGGTCGATCCTGGCATGTTCAAACCGAGCGCTGATTTCCTGCTGCGCGTCAGCGGTATGTCGATGAAAGACATCGGTATTCTTGACGGCGATCTGCTTGCGGTGCACAAAACACAGGATGTGCGTAACGGTCAGGTGGTTGTCGCGCGCATAGATGATGAAGTTACCGTCAAGCGTCTGAAAAAACAGGGTAACACCGTTCAGCTACTGCCTGAAAACAACGAGTTCTCCCCGATTGTGGTCGATCTCCGCGAACACAACTTCTCTATCGAAGGACTGGCGGTTGGGGTCATTCGCAACGGCGAATGGCTGTAACCTCTTCCTGACAGGCTATGGCGCCGCTGTAGCCTGCTTCATTCTCCACTCCCGGTATTTTTCATGTCACTGCTGACGGAATCAGATAAGGCATTGTGGCGTCTTGCTCTGCCGATGATTTTCTCCAATATTACCGTTCCCTTGCTGGGTCTGGTCGATACTGCCGTTATTGGCCACCTTGATTCGCCTGTTTATCTTGGCGGCGTGGCGATTGGCGCGACGGCAACCAGCTTCCTGTTTATGCTGCTGCTGTTTTTGCGCATGAGCACCACCGGGCTCACGGCCCAGGCTTATGGTGCAAAAGATCCGCTGCGTCTGGCGCGCGCGCTGGTCCAGCCGCTGATCCTTGCGCTTGGCGCGGGAGTGTTAATCGTTTTATTACGTACGCCCCTGATCGACCTTGCGCTCCATGTTGTCGGCGGCAGCGAGGCGGTACTGGCTCAGGCGCGCCGTTTCCTTGAAATTCGCTGGCTCAGCGCGCCCGCCTCGCTGGCAAACCTGGTTCTGCTGGGGTGGCTACTGGGCGTGCAGTACGCCCGTGCGCCAGTGATTTTGCTGGTGGCAGGCAACCTTCTCAACATTGTGCTGGATGTCTGGCTGGTAATGGGCCTGCATATGAACGTGCGGGGCGCGGCGCTGGCGACGGCGATTGCCGAATACGGAACCTTGATTATCGGTCTGTGGATGGTCTGGCGCGTGCTGTCGATGCGCGGGATCTCCCTGGCGCTGCTCAAAACCGCATGGCGCGGCAATATCCGTAAGCTGCTGGCGCTCAATCGTGACATCATGCTGCGCTCGCTGCTGCTTCAGCTCTGCTTTGGCGCGCTGACGGTTTTCGGGGCCCGACTGGGGCCAGAAATCGTCGCGGTCAACGCGGTATTGATGACGCTGCTGACCTTTACCGCCTACGCGCTGGACGGATTTGCCTATGCGGTAGAAGCGCATTCCGGGCAGGCGTACGGGGCGCGCGAAAGCGGGCAGCTTAGGGACGTCTGGCGGGCAGCCTGCCGCCAGTCTGGGCTGGTGGCGCTGGCGTTCGGCCTGGTTTACGCCTGCTTTGGTGAGCAAATTGTCGCGTTGCTTACGTCTCTTCCTGCGCTGCGCGAGCTGGCGAGTCACTATCTCATCTGGCAAGTCATCTTACCGGTGGTCGGCGTCTGGTGTTATCTGCTGGACGGTATGTTCATTGGTGCGACGCGCGGAGCGGAAATGCGTAACAGCATGGCGGTCGCGGCGGCCGGGTTTGGTCTGACGCTGCTGACGCTTCCCTGGCTGGGTAATCACGGTTTGTGGCTGGCCCTGGCCGTTTTCCTCTCGCTGCGAGGGATATCGCTGGCTTTTATCTGGCACCGCCACTGGCAAAACAATACCTGGTTCCCTTCACGTCACGATATATCGTGACGGTTAAAGATTCCGAATATCAAATCAACTGCCGAATCCTTAACTACAATAATTATCACGTCCAGCAGAAAAGAACGTAACGGACGTTACGACCCGACGCTTAACTAAGAGGACACGATGATGAATAAAGACGAAATCGGCGGCAACTGGAAGCAGTTCAAAGGTAAAGCGAAAGAACAGTGGGGTAAGCTGACCGATGACGATATGACCGTCATTGAAGGTAAACGCGATCAGCTTGTCGGTAAAATCCAGGAGCGTTACGGCTACGCGAAAGACCAGGCGGAAAAAGAAGTGGGCGACTGGGAAAAACGCAACGACTACCGCTGGTAACCGGGCTATACCCGCAAGTACAAGGAAGTACACCCTGAGGGCGGCCATGAGCCGCCTTTGCTTTTACTACTGCTAACGCGGTTTTTTCTTCACAAGAATAGAGTGGTCGTGCTGACATGCGTCCTGATGGCGGCAGGCTTCCACTTCCACGCAGGCAGAGCACAGTCCGTGCGCTTCAATCACGTTATGACGCAGGGCAAAACCCATTTTCGCCGCCAGCGTATGCATAATATCTTCCACGCCTTCCGCAGCCTCTTCTTTCACCACGCCGCAGCGGTCGCAGATAAACATCGCCGATGTATGGGTGGGCTGATCGAACAGATGGCACAACACGTAGCTGTTTGTGGACTCAACTTTATGCACGAATCCTTGTTCCAGCAGGAAATCCAGGGCGCGATACACGGTCGGTGGTTTCGCCTGCGGCTCGCTTTCGCGGAGCAGGTCCAGCAGATCGTAAGCGCTGATGGCACCCTGCTGCAGGCTCATCAGACGTAAGACTTCAAGGCGCTGCGGAGTCAGGCGCACATTGCGTTGCGCACACAGCTTTTCGGCCTGCGCTAACAGCTCTTTTGTGGACTTATCCATTTAGCACCCCGGATGTTATAGGACGGAAAACCCTCACTTTATCATGTTCTGGTAAAAACGCCGAGATCCGCCAGTCTGTGCTATACCTGACCCATTGCAAACCGGGAAATAAACAATGAAAAAACCTGACTGTATTCGACATTGGCGCGACGTTGAAGGCGCGGATGATTCGACCTATCCAGATAGCGATGAGCGTTTTTCTATCGGCGCCCCGTTGGCTCGCAAGCTTGGGCTCGGGCGCATTGGTATCCATCACGAGCGTTTACCGCCCGGGCGCAGGACGTCCTATCCGCACGCGGAAAGCGATGAAGAAGAGTTCGTTTATGTGCTCGAAGGTCATCCAGAAGCGTGGATCAATGGCTATTTATGGAAACTTGAACCGGGCGACAGCGTGGGGTTTCCTGCCGGAACCGGTATTTGCCACACCTTTATCAACAACACGGACGAAGAGGTGCGGTTACTGGTCGTTGGCGAGGCCAACAAAAAGCACAACCGCATCTACTACCCGCTCAACCCTGTGTATGCCGCCACGCGTGAGGATCGCTGGGTAGACCACCCGCCCCAGTTTTTTGGACCGCATGATGGAAAACCTGGGAAAAAATAATTTCCTCTTCTATAAATATTGAGGGCCGTCACAAAATATAACAGGCCGTAAGGGAGTTTTACTTAGGGATAGAAATAGCGGGTCTTTTACTACTTATTCACAGCAATAGTTCGTTCCTGTTTGGGTGATAACAGACAGGGGTTATTTCATAACAGACTATAACGGGCATACTGTGAAAAAAAATTTTAAATTTTCGGTGGTTAGTATCGCTGTTTCCTTGTTTATGGCAAATCAGGCGGGAGCAGCCAATACCTGGACAGAATCACGTAGCGACGCAATGGGTGGCACTGGCGTTGCCTCCGGGAGCTATGGTAGCGGGGCGTTAATCAACCCCGCGTTGCTGGCAAAGGCAAAACCGGACGATGATGTGACGGTCATTTTGCCGTCCGTTGGCGTACAGGTGACGGATGAGGACAATCTGCAGGACGAGATTGATACCATCAACGACAAAATCAATCACTATAAGGATGTGGTTGATGACCTCACGCCAAGGGAGATCATCACCAATCCGTTAGGTTCCATTAATCAATTCCAGGGCGCGGCCAAAGATCTGGCCGATGAGCTGGACTATCTCAAGGGTAAAACCGCACGCGCGACGGCAGGTGCAGGGCTTGCCGTGAGTATCCCTAACGATGTGCTTTCCGTGGCCTTTATGGCGAAAGGCTACGCCCATGGCCGGGTAAGCTCGTCTATCGATCAGCAAGATATTGATTATCTGCGCGGTATTCAACAAAGCAAAGCGGTGGCTGCCGGTGTTGCCCTGGACGCTGCGCTGAACGGCACGGATCAGATCACTAAAAATCTCAACTCAACGGCGTCTGGCCGGGCAGCGATTGTGTCCGACTATGGTGTTGCCGTTGCCCGTCAGTTTGACCTCGGCGGCGTCCCGGTTTCCGTGGGGGTGACGCCAAAACTGCAAAAAACCTGGGTCTATAACTACACCACGTCAATCTACGATTACGACAGTAACAAGTGGAACGACAGCCGCTACCGCACGGACGACACGGGCTTTAACGTCGATGCCGGTATTGCGGCTGATTTCGGCGAACACTGGACGGTTGGCGTGAGCGGGCAAAACCTGATGTCGCGCGATATCGACACCAAAGATATCCGTATCCGCAACGGCCGGACGGGAGAAGTGGTGAGCTACAAAGACACCTACCAGATCCGTCCGCTGGTGACCGCCGGCGCCGCCTGGCATAACGACCTGGTGACGCTGACCGCCGATGGCGATCTGACGGAAACCAAAGGCTTCAAGAGCGAAGATACGTCGCAGTACGTGGGCGTCGGTGCTGAGGTTACGCCGCTCAGCTGGCTGGCGGTGCGTGCGGGTTATCGCGCGGACGTGAAGGGTAACGACAGCAATGTCTTTACCGGCGGTGTCGGCTTCGCGCCGTTCAGTACCGTTCATGTTGACCTGATGGGCCTGTACGGCGAGGACGAAACCTGGGGCGCCGGGGCTCAGCTGAGCATGACGTTCTAAAGTCCACCGGAGGCGCTGCGCCTCCGGCTTTTCTTTGTGCTATAGTAGCGCCCCTTTTCCACCAGATGCTTAAAACTTCGCCATGTCGTCAGAATTACAGACCGCTTTCCCTGCACACCGTTTCTCCATTGCGCCGATGCTCGACTGGACGGACAGACACTGTCGCTACTTCCTGCGCCAGCTCTCCCGCCATACGCTGCTGTACACCGAAATGGTGACCACGGGCGCAATCATTCACGGGAAGGGCGACTATCTGGCCTATAGCGAAGAAGAGCATCCGGTTGCCCTGCAGCTGGGCGGCAGCGATCCGGCCGCGCTGGCGCAGTGCGCGAAGCTGGCGGAAGAACGCGGCTACGACGAGATCAACCTGAACGTTGGCTGCCCGTCCGACCGCGTGCAGAACGGCATGTTTGGCGCCTGTCTGATGGGGAATGCACAGCTTGTAGCGGACTGTATCAAGGCGATGCGCGATGTGGTCTCCATTCCGGTCACGGTCAAAACCCGTATCGGCATTGACGACCAGGACAGCTACGAATTCCTGTGCGACTTCATCAACACGGTATCCGGGAAAGGCGAGTGCGAGATGTTCATCATCCACGCGCGAAAAGCCTGGCTCTCCGGCCTCAGCCCGAAAGAGAACCGCGAGATCCCGCCGCTGGACTATCCGCGCGTGTATCAACTGAAGCGTGACTTCCCGCACCTGACGATGTCCATCAACGGCGGCATCAAGTCGCTGGAAGAGGCCAAAGCGCATCTGGCGCATATGGATGGCGTGATGGTCGGCCGCGAGGCGTATCAGAATCCGGGCATTCTGGCGACGGTCGATCGCGAAATCTTTGGGATCGAAGGCGCGGACACCGATCCGGTTGCCGTCGTGCGTGCGATGTACCCTTACATTGAGCATGAGTTGAGCAATGGCACGTATCTCGGCCATATCACCCGCCATATGCTTGGCCTGTTCCAGGGTATTCCGGGCGCGCGTCAGTGGCGCCGCTACCTGAGCGAGAATGCGCATAAAGCCGGAGCCGATATTGAGGTGCTGGAACATGCGCTGCGACTGGTGGCGGACAAGCGATAACTTTCGCTAAAAGTTCGTCAAATTCACCACGCCCTGCGAACGTTCGCGGGGCGTTTTGCTTTAATAACAACAGGTTAATACTGGCATGATTCTTGTAATGCTTACTTCATTACTCGGGAACTCGTGGGAGATCACCATGCTGGAACTACTTTTTGTGATTGGCTTTTTTGTCATGCTGTTAGCGACAGGCGTTTCGCTGCTCTGCATTCTGGCGGCTATCGTGGTGGCGACGGTGGTCATGTTTATTGGCGGATTGTTTGCGCTGACGATCAAACTGTTGCCGTGGCTACTGCTGGCCATTGCGGTCGTGTGGGTGATTCGGGCGATTAAAGCGCCAAAAGTGCCCAGTTATCAGCGCAATAACCGCTTCCGTTACTAAGGTATTGAGGGGTTCGTCACATACTTGTAACTTTTCCGGCGGCATGGCTTAGAACAGAATAGGATTTAGTTATCGAATCTGTCACTATGACTGCCGTTAAAGAATTCATCGAGCTGTACCCTACATACAGCCGAACTAAAAAAAGAAAGGGCTTCCCACGGGAAGCCCAATTTCTTTTTGGGGCTCAGGGAATCAACAAGCTCGACCCCTGCGTCGCCCGGCTCTCCAGCACCTCATGCGCGCGCTGCGCATCGGTCAGCGCGAATTTCTGCGCATCTGCCACATCCACTTTGATGACGCCGCTGGCGATCAGCGAGAACAGCTCGTTGCTGGCTTCCTCAAGTTCTTCCCGGTTGGTGATGTATCCTTGCAGGGAAGGGCGAGTCACATACAGCGAACCTTTCTGATTCAGAATACCGAGGTTAACGCCGGTTACCGCGCCTGATGCATTGCCGAAGCTGACCATCAGACCACGGCGCTGCAGACAGTCCAGCGACGCTTCCCACGTGTCTTTCCCCACAGAGTCATACACCACGCGCACTTTTTTGCCGCTGGTGATCTCCTTCAGCCGCTCAACAATGCTCTCTTCACGGTAGTTAATCACCTGCCAGGCGCCCGCCTGCAGCGCGCGCTGCGCTTTTTGTGCATTTCCGACCGTGCCGATCAGCTTCGCGCCCAGCGCCTTTGCCCACTGACAAGCGATGAGCCCGACGCCACCCGCTGCGGCATGGAACAGGAACTGCTCGTCGGGCTTAATTTCATAGGTTTTGCGCAGCAGGTAGTAAACCGTCAGACCTTTCAGGAACGAGGCCGCCGCCTGCTCAAAGGAGATGGCGTTAGGCAGCAGGGCGGCTTTATCCGCCGGAACGTTGTGGACGGAGCTGTAAGCGCCCAGCGCAGACTGCGCGTACACCACGCGGTCGCCCTCTTTAATATGCTTAACCGCGCTGCCCACTTTGACGACGACCCCGGCTGCCTCAGTGCCCAGGCCGCTCGGCATTGACGGCGGCGGGTAGAGACCGCCGCGAATATAAGTGTCGATGTAGTTTATGCCTATGGCTTTGTTTTCAACTTGCACTTCGTTTTCGCCAGGCGCGTCAGGGGTGAACTCCACCGCTTTCAGTACGTCTGGCCCACCGTGTTTCTGGAATTCAATGCGCGTTGCCATGCTCCCTCCGTAAGAAAAATATGGTAATCTTTCGACCCACTCTTTATCTCGGTAACTCCATTCACTATGGCAGGAAACAAACCCTTCAACAAACAGACTGAACCTCGCGAGCGTGATTTCCAGGTCGCAGGGTTAAAGGTCCCGCCGCACTCGATTGAAGCGGAACAGTCGGTGTTGGGCGGTTTAATGCTGGATAACGAACGCTGGGACGACGTCGCCGAGCGCGTTGTGGCGGAAGATTTCTACACCCGCCCGCACCGCCACATCTTTACCGAAATGGCGCGTCTGCAGGAGTCGGGCAGCCCAATCGACCTGATCACGCTCGCGGAATCGCTGGAGCGCCTTGGTCAGCTCGACAGCTGCGGCGGGTTTGCCTATCTGGCGGAACTGTCAAAAAACACGCCTAGTGCGGCGAACATCAGCGCGTATGCCGATATCGTGCGCGAACGTGCCGTCGTCCGCGAGATGATTTCGGTGGCGAATGAGATCGCCGAAGCCGGTTTTGATCCACAGGGGCGTACCAGCGAAGACCTGCTCGATCTGGCTGAATCCCGCGTCTTTAAAATCGCCGAAAGCCGCGCCAATAAAGACGAAGGTCCAAAAAACATCGCCGATGTCCTCGACGCCACCGTTGCCCGTATCGAACAGCTGTTCCAGCAGCCGCACGACGGTGTGACCGGGGTAAACACCGGCTATGACGATTTGAACAAGAAAACCGCTGGTCTGCAGCCGTCGGATTTGATTATCGTCGCCGCGCGTCCGTCGATGGGTAAAACTACCTTTGCGATGAACCTCGTCGAAAACGCGGCGATGTTGCAGGATAAGCCGGTATTGATCTTCAGCCTTGAGATGCCCTCCGAGCAGATTATGATGCGTTCTCTGGCGTCGCTGTCGCGCGTGGATCAGACCCGCATTCGTACCGGCCAGCTCGATGATGAAGACTGGGCGCGCATTTCCGGCACCATGGGCATTCTGCTGGAAAAACGTAACATCTATATCGATGACTCCTCCGGCCTGACGCCGACGGAAGTGCGCTCCCGCGCGCGCCGTATCGCCCGTGAACACGGCGGCATCGGCCTCATCATGATCGACTACCTTCAGCTGATGCGCGTCCCGTCGCTTTCCGACAACCGTACGCTGGAAATTGCGGAGATTTCCCGCTCGCTCAAGGCGTTAGCCAAAGAGCTGCACGTACCGGTCGTTGCGCTGTCGCAGCTGAACCGCTCTCTGGAACAACGTGCCGACAAGCGCCCGGTCAACTCCGACCTCCGTGAATCCGGCTCCATCGAGCAGGATGCCGACTTAATCATGTTTATCTACCGTGATGAGGTTTATCACGAGAACAGCGACCTGAAAGGGATCGCCGAAATTATTATTGGTAAACAACGTAACGGCCCAATCGGGACGGTGCGTCTGACCTTTAACGGACAGTGGTCGCGTTTCGACAACTATGCCGGTCCTCAATATGATGATGAGTAATTTCTAAGGAATTCAAATGCAAGCGGCAACTGTTGTTATTAACCGCCGCGCTCTGCGACACAACCTGCAACGTCTGCGTGAACTGGCGCCTGCCAGCAAGCTCGTTGCAGTCGTGAAAGCGAACGCTTACGGACACGGTCTTCTTGAGACCGCGCGAACGCTCCCCGATGCCGACGCCTTTGGCGTCGCCCGTCTCGAAGAAGCCCTCCGCCTGCGCGCGGGCGGCATTACCCAACCCATTCTGCTCCTCGAAGGCTTTTTCGAAGCCAGCGATCTGCCGACCATTGCTGACCAGCATTTGCATACCGCGGTACATAACGAAGAACAGCTCGCCGCACTGGAAACCGCCGAGCTGAGCGAGCCGGTGACCGTCTGGATGAAGCTCGACACGGGCATGCACCGTCTGGGCGTGCGTCCGGAAAGCGCGGAAGCGTTTTATCAGCGTTTATGCCGGTGCAAAAACGTGCGTCAGCCGGTGAATATCGTCAGCCACTTCGCCCGTGCCGATGAGCCCGAGTGCGGTGCGACCGAGCGCCAACTGGATATCTTTAACACCTTCTGCGAAGGCAAGCCGGGGATGCGCTCGATTGCGGCATCCGGCGGTATTCTGCTGTGGCCGCAGTCGCATTTCGACTGGGCGCGACCGGGCATCATTCTCTACGGCGTGTCGCCGCTGGAGAACAAACCCTGGGGGCCGGACTTTGGCTTCCAGCCGGTCATGTCGCTGGTCTCTAACCTGATTGCCGTGCGTGACCATAAAGCGGGCGAGCCAGTGGGCTACGGCGGTACCTGGACCAGCGAGCGTGATACCCGTCTCGGCGTGGTGGCGATGGGCTATGGTGACGGCTATCCGCGCGCCGCGCCGTCGGGTACGCCGGTTCTGGTCAACGGTCGCGAGGTGAAGATCGTCGGCCGCGTGGCGATGGACATGATTTGTGTCGATCTGGGGCCTGAAGCCCAGGATAAGCCCGGCGACGATGTCGTGATGTGGGGTGAAGGTTTGCCCGTCGAACGCATTGCTGAAATTACGAAAGTGAGTGCTTACGAACTTATCACGCGCCTGACGTCAAGGGTTGCGATGAAGTACATCGACTGAGACTCGCAGATAGTCGTCCAACGGCATTAGCTGCCGTTGGACGCGTAACGCTTATTTCAACACGTTATAGATCGCCTGATTAGTCAAATAATCCGACGCGAGCCCTGACTCCGGACTGAAGCGCGAACCCTGGATGGATGAGAACCGTTTTCCAGTGCTGCCCAGTGAGACATAACGCTCCCCCCCATCGTTTTCCGAAATGGTGTACACCGTTTTCTGCATTTCGGCGAATAGCGGAGCGTTACGCTGAATGGCCTGATGCAATTCCAGCAGCTGCACTCCATCCAGATTGAGCTTTTTATCCAGCGTGACGCCCCATCTTTGCAGGCAAACTTCGGCGAAATGACGCACGATCGTGCCGGGCTCATGGACCACTTTTTCCCCGCTATTCCCATTGGCCGAAGCATTCCCTACCAGCGTAGCGTGGCGACCAGACATGGGATAAATATGGACTTTTGTCGCGCTATCGGTCTGCGGAATGACGCACGAGAAACCTTTTGACCGCTCATGTCTGGCATAGAAAGCCACATACTCCTTCACGTTGCTGCCCAGAGTGACTTTGTCCGCCTGGAAATTACCCATGCCCGGAACCGGATCGACCGCAAAAATATTCACCGGAATCGTCGTCAAAAGGGGGTCGGCCAGCATTGCATTGGCAAGCATATGGCAGCTAATTCCGCCCCGGCTCCACCCAACAAGGTTCACCTGAGTGGGCAGGATCTGACCCTGGCGGAAGGTTTTAATGATTTGCTGCTGCAGCGCCTGCTGGGTCACTTTACGATCGCCATAGTCATATTTGCGCCACCAAAATGAGCCGGTAACCTCAACGTCCTGAATCGGTACGCCCGCCTTTTTAAGCTGCTCATAGTTTTCTTTTGTGAGCTTCTCACGCTGCCAGTCAACGTGTCCTTTGATAATATTGATCGCATGCTGAACATTCTCATTCCAGCCGCTGCCCAGAAGCTGGGCGCGAAGCTGAGAATATTCTCCGCTTTTGACCCAAAGCTCATCGCTTTGTAGATTGCCGCTCCCCGGACCATCAAGAATGACCCATTCGGCGAACTCTTTACCCTTGTTATTGGCTGCCAGAGAAGAGATGAGCTCGCCGTTCCAGTAATTAGCATGAGACTCATCAAATTTATTAGATCCAGTACCACAGAAATACACTGTTAGTATTGTCATAAATGACCTCATTGAAATATTAATATGTAGGTGGATGGCACGCGTGCAGTAAAATAATAAGTGCCAGCAATATTTCTTGGAATATGCTATTGAGCCCAGGCTGTTTTTAATAACGATAAGATCGTTTTTAATTAAATATGGCTATGTCTAATGTGTAGTACTGCTTAACTTTTTGCTTTGGGTATATGACGTTTGCCTTATGCCGAATGCTGTTTTTACAGTTTTGTAATAGCACGCATACTTAATTTCGGAATAAGTTGGTTGAATAACCTAAGAAAATAGATTTCACACGGGGTTATGCTACGATGAATATATTAATGATCGATGAATTACCGATCTTCATTCACGGTATGAAAACAGAGCTGGAACGCGTCATGCCGGAATGCACTGTTTTTGCAGCGAACAACTTTGAAGATGCACACGCAATTTTAACCTCTATGCCGGTCAGCATTATTTTGCTGGATGGTGAAATGAAGTGCCGTGATTTTATCACTAATTTGATGACAAACTGGCCTGAGCTACCGATCGTGGTGATGTTACGAAAAACGACGGATAAGATATTCAACTTCTACATCCGCCAAAGCATTAAGGGCATTTTTACCAAGGATCTCCCCGCCGAGAAAATCAGCCAGATACTTTGCATGGTTTCCTCGGGGGTGGTCTGTTTTCCGGAGCAAGCCGTGGTCCAGCGAGAACAACCCACTGGCGGTTTGCCAATCTACTCCCTGAGTCGTCGGCAGAAGGAGGTTCTTAAGCTGCTGGCGAATGGGGGAACAAATAAGCAGATCAGCCGGCAATTGAATATCAGCGCAGGTACGGTCAAAGTGCATCTGGAATCCATCTTTCACCGACTACAGGTCAACAATCGGACGCAGGCCGCAATGCTCTATTTTAAATATATGTCTAATTAGCCGCTTTTCAGCAAAGCGAAAGGCTGCAGTCAAAATGCGTTAAAAGAAAAGCGCAACAGACAGACCTCTGTTGCGCTTTGTTTTTTTAACGGTACTGAGATTTGAAATAATATATCACCACCACCAGCGTTCCGAAGTCCTGCAATAGCCAGAATGGAAAGCTGTCACTCAGTATATCAGCACCGGTAAGAATAAATTTCATGTTTAAGCTGCTCTCACCAAAAAAACCAAAGGCGAGGGCGGCTAAGCCGATTTTACACATTACCGGCAGGGCATGGACTCTTCGGCTATAGGCGGCAAACAAAATCAGCAGCGATGTTATCAGGTCGACGAAGATAATAAAGGGAAGCACCCAGCCATTCATTATGTTAAGCATTTATTCTCCATCGGGCTTGTTGTGGGTTAAATCTGGCGGAGAAAGTGACTCATGTCTGACTTTACTTTTAATGACGCTTGCAACATCAAAAATATCGCGCTGCTCATGCCGGCGAAAAAAGTTTGCCAGCCAGACGATCAGGCCATTACTCATTGCCCCGAGGATATACCCTAAACCAAGCGTGATATCGGCCTGATTAAGGTCTATCTTTAACCAGCGGGCTGCTAATCCACCTAATGCGACGGCCGCGCCCATGCTGATTCCACCAAAAATAATGCCTGCCATAAATCGGCTGTGCTGGTGCAATCGCTGCGGTTGCCAGAAAAACGAGATACTGACGCCGCCAAATAAACCTGAAAAAGCCAGCAAGGCTTCACTGATGAGGGTCGGGAGATAGATGTCAGACATATGTTCATCCTCTGCAAGGATAAATCCCCTCGGAAAAGGGGACTTATTATCGTAACGGGCGCTTATTATTGGCAGGGATCCAGCTCAACAATATGCTGATACTTATCGGTCGTAATAAAGCGCTGCTGCCCTGACAGGCTGTAAATCAGACGCTTGGGAGAGCGATACCCCTTCACGACATCGACATCCGCGCTAAGCCAGGGCTGACTGGAAGGAAGAGCGCGATCGCTGTATTTATCGCCACCGATCCATTTTTGATTGGTGGGTTTAAGACCCCAAAGCGATTCGCTTTCACTTCCCGACCAGCCGAGGCGTTTGGCCTCATCCGAGGTAATATAGCGGTCGGGCAGGCGCCCAAAATTTTTTATATGACGAAGCGTTGTCGCCAGATCGGTCACGTTATTGACGGGCACCATACCCTGAGAAGATAAAAAGGCGTTGGCTTCCTTTATTTCCTCTTCGCAGGTTGGCATGGCGGCGGTTGCCTGTAACACGTTGAATAACGAAACAGACAGTACGGCCATTTTCACTATGTATAGTGGTTTCATTGTAATTTTCCTGTTGAATTAACTAAGAAATAGCTTCATTTCCGCCTCGCGGCGTCGGGTAAGCCCGGTCAAAACCTTACCACCTGCCTTATTCCAGCTTTTGAACTGCAGTGCGGCGCCCTGGATATCGCCTGCGTTGAATTTTTTGAGCAGCGTGGATTTCTTTAAATTGCCCACGCCAAGGTTGAAGGCGAACGAAACCAGCGCGTCGAATTGGTTCTGCGTCGAAGCGTTGTTCAGCAGTTTTTTCACGCCGTCCTCGGTGCGTTTCAGATCTTTGCGCAGCAGATCTTTGGCTTCACCGGTGGTAATTTTGGTGAGCTTTTCCATCTCCTCTTTGAGGATCAAATGGCCGTAGCCGATGGTCCATAAACCTACGGCATCGCGATAACGCTCCAGCCTCAGCCCTTCAAACTGGCAAATAAGCTGAATGCCCCTGTCACCTGTACGTTCTGGTTGTTTTTGCATTACGGAGTCTCCTCTGCTTTCGGGCGGGGAATCACCTTGTTGGTGTATTCGTCAATCAAACGCATGACGCTTTCCGGTGGCTCAAGTGCGGTAAATTGCATCTCTACATCGACGTGGCGGCTGTCACGCCCGCCTTTGTTATCGCTGGAAGGCGAAAGGCTGACGTGAAAGCGGCCAAATTCGTTTTCACCGGACTGTCGGGAAGGCGCCTGCATGCCTTCCGTACGGATCGTCAGGTTGACCTTCATCTTTTCCAGCATCAGCCCGCGCGGTGTCGAAAGCGCGACTAAGGGCAGGTCAAAGTAGTGCTTTTCATCCAGCGCCAGCTGTACCGTGCGTGGAATTAACGAACCGTCTTCTGCGGGTTCGAAAAAGGGATCCAGCGCCTTCATATACTGCTGAGCAATCAGTTCGTTGGCCGCAGTGGCCGCGTACTGCATCCCACGCGTGATATCTTCAAGCGAGATCGGCACGCCGGGAATATCGGCTGGAGGCGCTGGAGGCGCTGGAGGCGTGTTTTCTTGTACCGACGGCGTGCCTTGATCCTCTTTGTCCGCACTGTTTTCCGGCTCCTCATCCTTGCCGCCGCGCAGCCATTTTTTAAAAGACATATTTCGCTCCTGGAAAAAGGGCTACCCGGGTAGCCCTTGCGTTACGGAATCGCACGTATGTCGCGGCGTGGAAGATTATTGCGCGGCGACAGGCTTGGTTTTGGCGTTGGTCAGGTAATCAATCACGCGCTGCAGAGCTTCAGGTGGCTCCTGGCGTTTAATCTGGGTATGAATGGAATATTTCGCGCGTGTATCGGTCGAACGGGTCTGCTCCGATTTATGGGAGACCTTGCCGGTCATTTTCGCTTTGAAAACGCCCCAGCCGACGGACGCTTCTACGGAAGCCTCCGCTTCGGTGCTGCTGGAACTGGCTTCGCTCTGGCTCACTTCCAGCTCAAAGTCGATGGTACCGTCCTCGATACAGATGATGGGGTGGGTGACCGCCGCCAGGAGCGGAATACTCATCTTGCGAGTCACGCTGCCTTTATTGACCCCCTGTTCGTCTACCACGGTTTCGTCGTAATCGAACTCGATCGCGACAGCTTTGCCGTCTTTAATACAGACGGAGAGCAGGAAGTCGGTATAGGCCTTACTCGCCTGGACCTGTGCTTTGATCATCGCCTGCAGCGGACCGCCGATCATATGTTCCAGCGGCAGGGCGTTAATAACTGAACCAATAAATTGTGAATCCATGATGTGAACTCCTTGAATCAGTGAATGCGCGGTTGCGCAGGAGCCACATTACGGAAAGCGAGAAGGGGAAAATATTGGGTAAATGTCATGGCGAGAGGACGCAAAAAACCTATGCCGATCGCAGGATAATCTTAAGGGGTGGTGTTGAGTGATGTTCCGGTTTATTGTTGAAATCCCTGCCTCATCGAATTCCGGAGAACCATCGCGTGTTTCAGAAAGTTGACGCCTATGCCGGCGACCCTATCCTCTCCTTAATGGAGCGTTTCAAAGAAGATCCTCGCAGCGACAAAGTGAACCTCAGCATCGGTCTGTATTACAACGAGGATGGCATCATTCCTCAATTAAAAGCCGTTGCCGAAGCCGAAGCGCGTCTGAACGCTGTTCCACACGGTGCCTCTCTTTATCTGCCGATGGAAGGGTTAAACGCCTACCGCAACACCATCGCTCCGCTGTTATTCGGTGCCGATCACGCGGTGCTCGCGCAAAAACGCGTGGCGACCATCCAGACGCTGGGCGGCTCGGGTGCGCTGAAAGTGGGTGCAGACTTCCTGAAAAAATACTTCCCGGATTCAGGCATATGGGTCAGTGACCCGACGTGGGAAAACCACGTTGCGATCTTCGAGGGCGCAGGTTTCAACGTGGCGACCTATCCGTGGTTCGACGGTAAAACGAACGGCGTGCGCGTTGAAGCGCTGCTGGAAAAACTGAACACCCTGCCGGCGCGCAGCATTGTGCTGCTGCACCCATGCTGCCATAACCCGACCGGGGCAGATCTCACCAACGCCCAGTGGGATGCGGTGATTGAGGTACTGAAGGCCCGCGACCTGATTCCGTTCCTCGACATCGCCTACCAGGGCTTTGGCGCGGGTATGGAAGAAGATGCTTACGCCATCCGCGCCGTGGCCAGCGCCGGGCTGCCAGCGCTGGTCAGCAACTCCTTCTCTAAAATCTTCTCCCTGTATGGTGAACGCGTTGGCGGTCTGTCCGTGGTCTGTGAAGACGCCGAAGCGGCGGGTCGCGTCCTGGGCCAGCTGAAGGCGACGGTGCGCCGCATTTACTCCAGCCCGCCAAACTTTGGTGCGCAGGTGGTGGCGACGGTTCTCGGTGACGAACAGCTGAAAGCGTCCTGGCTTGCCGAAGTGGAAGCGATGCGTAAGCGCATCCTGTCCATGCGTCAGGAGCTGGTTAACGTGCTGAAAGAGGCCGTGCCGGGACATAACTTCGACTATCTGCTCAAGCAGCGTGGGATGTTCAGCTATACCGGTCTGAGCGCGGCGCAGGTCGATCGCCTGCGGGAAGAGTTCGGCGTCTACCTGATCGCCAGCGGCCGTATGTGCGTGGCGGGCCTGAATGCCAGCAACGTTCATCGCGTGGCGCAGGCGTTTGCTGCTGTAATGTAAGCACTTACCAACCGACCCTCTCCCCGTGGGAGAGGGCTGGGGTGAGGGTATCAGGCCGCACAAAAACGTTGCCCGGCATTCTGTGATCGTCTTCTTTTTATTCCGCTTCATAAGCAAAAACTCCTTCCCTTCACCTCCCGCTGGGGTTATGGTCGGATAGTTTTTTGACCATCCGCTCAAATTAAAACGATAACAAACTGAATATTCAGGGGAAAATATGCGCAAGATCACACTGGCGCTCAGCGCCGCCTGCTTATTGTTCTCGCTTAACAGCGCCGTCGTCGCGAGAGCTTCTGCCCCGACGCCGCTTTACACCGGCACCACCGCCGCCATTCTCGCCGAGCAGGCACCCATTCACTGGGTTTCAGTGGCCCAAATCGAAAACAGTCTGATCGGCCGCGCGCCAATGGCCGTGGGTTTTGACATTGACGATACCGTACTGTTCTCAAGCCCTGGCTTCTGGCGCGGGAAGAAAACGTATTCACCCGACAGCGAAGCGTATCTGAAGAACCCGGAATTCTGGGAAAAAATGAATAACGGCTGGGACGAATTCAGCATCCCGAAAGAGGTTGCCCGTGCGCTTATTGCCATGCACGTGAAGCGCGGCGACAGCATTTATTTTGTTACCGGCCGCAGCCAGACCAAAACCGAAACCGTCTCTAAAACGCTGCAGGATGATTTCCAGATCCCGGCGACCAGCATGAACCCGGTCATTTTTGCCGGTGACAAAGAGGGGCAAAACACCAAAACCCAGTGGCTGGAAAAGAAAAATATCAAAGTATTCTACGGCGATTCGGATAACGACATCACCGCCGCACATGACGTGGGGGCCCGAGGGATCAGGGTATTGCGCGCCTCTAACTCGACCTATCGACCGCTGCCGATGGCCGGAAAGTTTGGCGAAGAGGTAATCGTCAACTCGGAGTATTAAGTATCCGGCAGCGGGTTTGACTCTTTTTTAATCAAATCTCGCTGCTGCGGGTTTTACCTTTCGTCTTCTTGCTGCACACTTAGAAAGATTCATCTTTCATCACGGAGCAGCACATGTGGTACCAACAAACCCTGACCTTAAGCGCTAAACCACGCGGATTTCACCTGGTGACGGATGAAGTCATCGGGCAACTCCGCGATCTGTCGCGGGTGAAAACGGGTTTGTTGCATCTGCTGCTTCAGCACACGTCAGCCTCTCTCACGCTTAATGAAAATTGCGATCCCACCGTCAGGTCCGACATGGAGCACCATTTTCTGAAGAGTGTCCCGGACAACGCGCCTTACGAGCATGACTATGAGGGGGCGGACGATATGCCTTCGCATATTAAATCCTCCCTGCTGGGCGTATCGTTGATGCTGCCGGTTCACAACGGCCGACTGCTGTTGGGTACGTGGCAGGGGATCTGGCTGGGAGAGCATCGCATTCACGGTGGTTCGCGTAAAATTATCGCCACGCTACAAGGGGAATAAAGATGACAATTTCGGAGATACTTCAGTACTGCATGAGCAAGCCCGGCGCGGAGCAGAGCGTTCATAGCGACTGGAAAGCCACGCAGATTAAAGTGGGAGATGTCCTGTTTGCGATGGTGAAAGAGGTGGAAGGCCGTCCGGCTGCGTCGCTGAAAACCAGCCCTGAACTGGCGGATTTGCTACGCCAGCAGCATGATGACGTGAGGCCGAGCAAGCACCTCAATAAGGCGCACTGGAGCACCGTCTATCTGGATGGATCGATTCCTGGCTCGCAGATTTACTACCTGGTGGACGCGTCCTATCAGCAGGCGGTTGAGCTGCTGCCGGAAACCACCCGACAGCAACTCTCCGTGTGACAATTACAGCAACGGTTTAAGGAAGCGCGCGGTGTGCGAGGCTTCGCACTCTGCAACGGTCTCTGGCGTACCGGAGACGAGAATTTCACCGCCGCCGCTGCCGCCTTCCGGGCCGAGATCGACAATCCAGTCCGCGGTTTTAATCACGTCCAGGTTATGTTCGATGACCACGATGGTGTTGCCCTGGTCTCTGAGCTGATGCAGAACCTCGAGCAGCTGCTGGATATCGGCAAAGTGCAGGCCGGTGGTCGGCTCGTCCAGAATGTAGAGCGTCTGACCGGTGCCGCGTTTTGACAGCTCACGCGCCAGCTTCACGCGCTGCGCTTCACCGCCGGACAGCGTGGTTGCCGACTGCCCAAGACGAATGTAGGTCAGGCCTACGTCCATCAGCGTCTGCAGCTTACGCGCCAGCGCAGGGACGGCATCAAAGAATTCGCGCGCCTCTTCAATGGTCATGTCCAGCACTTCGTGGATGGTCTTGCCTTTGTACTTAATCTCCAGCGTTTCGCGGTTATAGCGTTTGCCTTTGCACTGGTCGCACGGCACGTAGATATCCGGCAGGAAGTGCATCTCAACCTTGATCACGCCGTCGCCCTGGCATGCTTCGCAGCGGCCACCGCGCACGTTAAAGCTGAAACGTCCTGGCGTATAGCCGCGGGAGCGCGCTTCCGGCACGCCGGCAAAGAGTTCACGTACGGGCGTGAAGACGCCGGTATAGGTTGCCGGGTTAGAGCGCGGGGTACGGCCAATCGGGCTCTGGTCGATGTCGATAACTTTATCGAAATGCTCCAGACCCTGGATGTCGCGGTACGGTGCAGGCTCGGCCAGCGTCGCGCCGTTTAGCGCCGTCTGCGCAATCGGGAACAGCGTATCGTTGATCAGCGTCGATTTACCGGAACCGGACACGCCGGTGATGCAGGTAAACAGGCCAACCGGCAGCGTCAGGGTGACGTCTTTCAGGTTGTTGCCGCGCGCGCCGGTCAGCTTCAGCACTTTTTCCGGATCTGCCGCTACGCGCTGTTTTGGCACTTCAATCTTGCGCTTGCCGCTCATGAACTGGCCGGTCAGCGATTCGGGTACCGCCATGATGTCCTTCAGCGTTCCCTCCGCGACCACCTGGCCGCCGTGCACGCCAGCGCCTGGGCCAATGTCGATGACGTGGTCGGCCGCGCGGATCGCATCTTCATCGTGCTCGACCACAATTACCGTGTTGCCGAGGTTGCGCAGGTGAACCAGCGTCCCGAGCAGACGCTCGTTGTCGCGCTGGTGCAGGCCGATGGACGGCTCATCCAGCACATACATCACGCCGACTAAGCCCGCGCCAATCTGGCTCGCCAGACGGATACGCTGGGCTTCACCGCCGGAGAGCGTTTCTGCCGAGCGGGAAAGCGTCAGGTAGTTCAGGCCGACGTTCACCAGGAATTTCAGGCGATCGCCAATCTCTTTCAGCACTTTTTCGGCGATTTTCGCGCGCTGGCCGGAGAGCTTCAGATTGTTGAAGAAGTCCATCGCATGGCCGATGCTCATGTCTGAGATGGTCGGCAGCGCGGTGTTTTCCACAAACACGTGGCGCGCTTCGCGACGCAGACGCGTGCCTTCACAGGTGGCGCAGGAGCGGTTGCTGATGAATTTCGCCAGCTCCTCGCGTACCGCGCTGGATTCGGTCTCTTTGTATCGGCGCTCCATGTTGTGCAGCACCCCTTCGAACGGGTGGCGACGCACGGAGGTATCGCCGCGATCGTTCATATACTTGAACTCGATGTTCTCTTTGCCGGAACCGAACAGGATCACTTTGTGTACGTTCGGGCTCAGGCTCGCCCACGGTGCTTCGACGTCAAACTTGTAGTGCTCTGCCAGCGATTTCAGCATCTGGAAGTAGTAGAAGTTACGCTTGTCCCAGCCGCGAATGGCCCCGCCCGCCAGCGACAGCTCCGGGTTCTGGATCACGCGGTCCGGGTCGAAATACTGCTGGACGCCCAGGCCGTCACACGTCGGGCACGCGCCCGCCGGGTTGTTGAATGAGAACAGGCGCGGCTCGAGCTCGCGCATGCTGTAGCCGCAAATCGGGCAGGCGAAGTTGGCGGAGAAGAGCAGCTCTTCCGCTTTTGGGTCGTCCATGTCGGAGACCACGGCCGTGCCGCCAGAGAGTTCCAGCGCCGTTTCAAAAGATTCCGCCAGGCGCGTGGCGAGATCGTCGCGTACCTTAAAGCGGTCAATCACCACTTCGATGGTGTGCTTCTTCTGCAGCTCCAGCTTTGGCGGGTCGGACAGGTCACACACCTCGCCGTCGATACGGGCGCGGATATAGCCCTGGCTTGCCAGGTTTTCCAGCGTTTTGGTGTGTTCGCCTTTTCGCTCTTTAATGATCGGCGCCAGCAGCATCAGGCGTTTGCCTTCCGGCTGCGACAGCACGTTATCCACCATCTGGCTTACGGTCTGGGCCGCCAGCGGGACGTCGTGGTCCGGGCAGCGCGGCTCACCCACGCGGGCATACAGCAGACGCAGGTAGTCATGAATTTCGGTAATGGTACCGACCGTTGAACGCGGGTTATGCGAGGTGGACTTCTGCTCAATAGAGATAGCAGGGGACAACCCTTCAATGTGGTCGACATCCGGTTTTTCCATCAGCGACAGGAACTGACGCGCGTACGCAGAGAGCGATTCAACGTAACGACGCTGTCCTTCGGCATACAAAGTGTCGAAAGCCAGTGAGGATTTGCCAGACCCCGAAAGCCCGGTCACGACAATGAGTTTGTCGCGAGGGATTATGAGGTTGATATTCTTGAGATTGTGGGTGCGGGCGCCCCGAACTTCGATCTTATCCATTCACCTTTCCCGGTTGGAACACGGATTGCCTGATTTGTTTGAAGGACAAACGGCTGTCAGAAACGGCTAATTATGACACAATTTGACCTGTTTGAATATACAGTATTGGAATGCATTTTCTGATTGGCTGTGTAACAATGTGGAGTTGCGAGAGAACTCTGGAACGTGCTACGCAACTATCAAAGTGCAGCATGGAAATGGTACACTCGCGCGTTTACACTATTAAGAAACGTATTCAGGAGACACGAACATGGCCAGCAGAGGCGTAAACAAGGTGATTCTCGTCGGTAATCTGGGCCAGGACCCGGAAGTACGCTACATGCCGAGTGGTGGCGCAGTTGCCAACATTACGCTGGCTACTTCCGAATCCTGGCGTGATAAAGCGACCGGTGAGATGAAAGAGCAGACCGAATGGCACCGCGTAGTGCTGTTTGGCAAACTGGCCGAAGTGGCCGGTGAGTATCTGCGTAAAGGTTCTCAGGTCTATATCGAAGGCCAGCTGCGTACCCGCAAATGGACCGATCAGGCCGGCGCTGAGAAGTACACCACAGAAGTCGTGGTCAACGTGGGCGGTACCATGCAGATGCTGGGTGGCCGTCAGGGCGGTGGCGCACCGGCAGGTGGCGGTCAGAGCCAGCAGCAGGGCGGTTGGGGTCAGCCTCAGCAGCCGCAGGGCGGCAACCAGTTCAGCGGCGGCGCACAGTCTCGTCCGCAGCAGCAGTCTGCTCCGGCGCCGTCTAACGAACCGCCAATGGATTTCGACGACGACATTCCGTTCTGATTTCCGCGTGCTGAAAACAAAAAACCCAGACTATCGTCTGGGTTTTTTTATTCCGGAAGGGATCAGGTAATCACCATCGGCCAGTCTGGCGGCGTGTGGCTCATCGCCTCAACCATCACCACTTTAATGTTTTCCCAGACGGCAGCGATATCCAGCAGGGTGATGCCAAGCAGACCCGTTGCAAACCAGCAGGCCGCACCCAGCCCCAGCAGGGTGCTGATGACAGCAAGACCTGCATAGTCAGATTTACGAAACTGAATATTCAGCGTGCTGGCTAGAAACATCAGTACCGCACTCAACAAAGGCCAGCGCAGGAGAACCATGCTGGTAGTAATGGTTGCCATAAAACCCATCCTCTATAAAACAGACGAACTGAATGAAACGGTGTTTCTCGTTACAAAATATGTGTGAACTATATCACATTTGTTGATTTATTCGCCAGTATCTGAACGATCAAAAAAGAGGATTTTATTCCTCAGAAAAGGCGATTGCGCGGGCTGGTCCTGCCTTCGGCGCACGAGGAGGCGGAGTCACAGCGTGCCGAAAATGCCCTTCGGGCAAGTGGGGATAGCGCAAATTCGGTTTTTATAAGAGGGGCGTTATTTTCCGCCAATACTCAAAATATTGTGGTGTAGGCTGACTATTTATAAATCAACGAACACAATGGCTCAGAGCAAATAGCATAAAACGTCATGATGAAATTGTACTTTTTTCATGCTGTCAGACGTTTGGCTTAATCAACGATTGTCTGTTGTGTTATCTTCCCGTCTGCCTGACGAGCTGGATAATTATTTTCCTTAATTGAAACGGAACGAATACTTACAGTTTAACTTACGGGAAAATATTATCGGCATAACGAAATTTAAGATTTTTAATACTAAAAGTCAGTTGCTAACTTCGCATGATTCATGCAACGTAATCACCTGTTTAACAAAGCATCCGGCCTTAAGTACTACAGGCGTACAACATGCAGGGATATAGGGCGGGAAATGAATCGTAGCGCGCGGCGCAAAATGCTCAGGGTGGTAGGGATCATCATGGTAGTTATGCTGCCGGTGATGCTTGCGCTATGGTTTGCCCAACTGCGTGCCGTGTCTGAAACAAGCGCCCAGCTACGCACATTTGCTGAACTGGCTTTAGACAAAACAGAGCTGGTTATTCAACAGGTTGAGCTGGCCAGGGACGAGGCGGTAAAATATCAGGGCGAGCTTTGCACGCCGGGACACCGTCAATATATGCTGAACGTTGTTCGTGGCCGCCTGTTTGTCGCCGATTTAATTTACGCTGAAGGTCAGAATTTTCTTTGTTCGACCGTTTTTACACCGGATCACCCCTACGCCATTCCTGTCGCTAATTACACGCGTAAACCTGACGTCGCTATCTATTATTATCGCGATACCCCATTTTATACTGGCTATAAAATGACATATATGCAGCGCGGAAATTATGTGGTGGTCGTCAATCCGCTTTCATACAGCGAAGTCATGTCCGCGGATCATTCTCTCTCCTGGGGTGTGTACGACACGGTAACCAATGCTTTCTTTTCCGTCAGCCAGAAAGCCAATGTTTCTTTATTAAATTCGATGATTCGGGATAAGGAATCGGTATTTCAAAAAGATAACCGCTTTTATACGATCGTAACATCTCCCAAAAGACCGATTGCGGCCATTGTCTCGACATCAAATAAACGCTTTTATGAAACGCTTTATCACCAGGCGACGTTGACGCTACCGCTGGGCATGATCTGCAGCATTATTATTTTGCTGGTATGGTCCCGTACCCATCGTGAACTCAATTCGCCGGGGCGCTTACTGCACCGCGCGCTGAACAAACGACAGCTTTGCGTACACTATCAGCCGATTATTGATATTAAGAATAATCAGTGTGTGGGCGCGGAGGCGCTGTTACGCTGGCCTGGCTTTAACGGCCAGGTGATGAGCCCGGCTGAGTTTATTCCGCTGGCGGAAAATGAGGGAATGAGCGAGCGGATTACGGACTATGTCGTTGAGGAGGTGTTCAACGATCTGGGCCATTTCCTGGCCGAGCATCCGCATCTCTATATTTCGATTAACCTGTCGGCCACGGATTTCCACTCTTCGCGGCTGATCGCCATGATTTCCGACAAGGCCCGCCACTACGCCGTCCGTGCGCAGCAAATCAAAATAGAAGTGACGGAACGCGGTTTTATCGATGTGCCAAAAACCACCCCGGTGATTCAGGCTTTCCGTCAGGCGGGTTATGAAGTCGCGATCGATGATTTTGGTACCGGCTACTCGAACCTGCACAACCTCTACTCGCTGAACGTGGATATTCTGAAAATCGATAAATCGTTTATCGATACCTTAACGACCAACAGTACCAGTCACCTGATCGCCGAGCATATTATCGAGATGGCGCAAAGCCTGCGGCTGAAAACCATTGCGGAAGGGGTAGAGACGGCAGAGCAGGTAAGCTGGCTGTTGAAGCGCGGCGTCCAGTTTTGTCAGGGATGGCACTTCGCGAAAGCGATGCCGCCCCAGGAATTTATGACCTGGCAGCAGCAACCTTTGCACTGAGGGCGATTAATTCAACTGGTGGCGATAGTCGCTCGGCGTGCGGTCAAACTCGCGGCGAAACACGCGGGAAAAGGTTTGTTGCGACACATAGCCAAGGTCCATCGCGATATCAAAAATGGGCCGCTGCGTTGAGCGTAGCGCCTGCGCCGCCAGCAGCAGTCTGCGCTGGCGAATGTACTCGCCCAGCGTCTGATGCATGACCGTGCGGAACATTCTCTGTAAATACCATTTCGAATAGCCCGACTTTTTAGCGACCACATCAATGTTCAACGGTTGGTCGATATGTTCATCAATCCATTCAATAAGCGTCTGAATAATCTGCTGATGCGACATAAGGTTGCCCCTCTGTAGATACAACTATCTCGGTTAATTCGTCGTTTTCTCTGCGGGGGAGTATAATTCCTCAAGTTAACTTGAGGTAAAGAGGTTTTATGGAAAAGAGATTGCCGCGAATTAAAGCGCTGTTAACCCCCGGTGAAGTGGCGAAGCGAAGCGGCGTTGCGGTATCCGCGCTCCACTTCTATGAAAGCAAAGGGTTAATTAAAAGCATCCGCAACGGGGGCAACCAGCGTCGCTATACTCGCGACGTGCTCCGCTACGTGGCGATTATCAAAATTGCGCAACGAATCGGAATTCCCCTGGCCACGATCGGCGAGGCGTTTGGCGTGCTGCCGGAAGGGCATACGCTTAGCCCGAAAGAGTGGAAAGAGCTGTCGTCCCAGTGGCGTGAAGAGCTGGACCGGCGTATTCATACGTTGGTCGTCCTGCGTGATGAGCTGGATGGCTGTATCGGCTGCGGCTGCCTGTCGCGTAGCGATTGTCCATTGCGTAACCCCGGCGACAGGCTGGGCGAGCAGGGGACGGGGGCGCGGTTGCTGGAAGAGGATTGAGATTGTGCGGCCGGTTTGCCGGGTGGCGGCTGCGCCTTACCCGGCCTACAAAACCGGGAACGTAGGCCGGGTAAGCGAAGCGCCACCCGGCAAAAGCATTATAAAGAACTAAAGCGCCACATAAGGGCGCTTTAGTTTTTCCCGGTCTTTGTCTTTCACTCTATCCCGCTGGTTCACGGGAGGGTTTCCCCCGACATCAGCACCCCTCAGTGTCGAGCTGGTTGGGGAGGTTCCGGATTGTGCTGACACTTTAATTCTATGCAAGACCCGTTTTTTCGCCAGCCTCACCGACCGTTTTTTAGACGAATTTTTTTCGCGGTGTTGTTCAATTTTCTATAGTTAAAAAGTATGAATAACAGGAGAAAGCCATGCTCACGGTACACCACCTTAACCAGTCACGCTCGCACCGCGTGATTTGGGCGCTGGAAGAACTCGGCCTGCCTTATGAGATCGTCCACTACCAGCGCGAAAAGAACATGCTGGCGCCGGAGGCTCTCAAAAAGGTGCATCCGTTGGGCAAATCGCCGGTTATCGAAGATAACGGGCTGATCCTTGCGGAATCGGGCGCCATCCTGGAGTACCTGCAGGAAACGTACGATCCCGAGTCACGCCTTAAGCCTTTAGACCCGTCGCATAAGGTGCAATACCGCTTCTGGCTGCATTACGCCGAAGGATCGCTGATGCCGCTGCTGTTAATGAAGCTGGTCTTCAACAGCCTCGGCAAGCCGCCGGTGCCGTTTGGTATCAGAACCCTGGGCAAAGCGCTGGGGCAGGGGGTGCAGAAAGCGTATCTCAACCGTCAGCTGGAAACCCATGCGCGCTTTATTGAGTCACATCTTGCCGAAAACAGCTGGTTTGCCGGGGATTCGCTCAGCATGGCCGATATCCAGATGAGCTTCCCGATCTTTGCCCTGCTGGCGCGAGGCGGTATCGCTAATCTGCCGCATATTCTGGCGTGGAAGACAAAAGTTGAGAACACCCCAGGCTGGCAAAGAACCCTGGAACAGGGGGGCCCATTATCTATCCCGGGCGAGGACTGAAATGTAAACAAATTGCGCATAGACGATAACGTTTGCGCATCCTCTGTTTATTTCTTCAGCGTCATAAGTGAATTTTAGCGAAAAACGAGAAAGTTCAGTTGAAAAGGGCGGGGATTACGCTAGATAATCGTTTGCCTTAATTTGACCACCCGTTTGTAAGCGCGGAGCTAAACGTTTGCTTTTTTTGTGACGCCCTTTCGTCACAAACGCAACACAAGGATTTGACGTTCAGCTGGCAGTGGCGTCTCCACCTCGCTTACGGACTTCCTAAAAAACTCTCAGGGGATGTTTTCTATGTCTACGCCATCTGCGCGTACTGGCGGTTCACTTGACGCCATGTTTAAAATTTCGGCCCGCGGCAGCACCGTGCGCCAGGAAATTGTTGCCGGTTTGACAACGTTTCTGGCGATGGTTTATTCCGTCATCGTTGTGCCGGGCATGCTGGGCAAAGCAGGCTTCCCGCCAGCGGCTGTCTTTGTGGCGACCTGTCTTGTGGCCGGCGTGGGCTCCATCGTGATGGGTCTGTGGGCGAACCTGCCGCTGGCGATTGGTTGCGCCATCTCTCTGACCGCGTTTACCGCGTTCAGCCTGGTGCTGGGTCAGCACATCAGCGTACCGGTTGCGCTGGGTGCCGTGTTCCTGATGGGTGTGCTGTTTACCGTGATTTCAGCGACCGGCATCCGTAGCTGGATTTTGCGCAACCTGCCGCAGGGCGTGGCGCACGGTACCGGCATCGGTATCGGCCTGTTCCTGTTGCTGATCGCCGCCAACGGCGTCGGTCTGGTCATCAAGAACCCGCTGGACGGTCTGCCGGTAGCGCTGGGCCACTTCGCCAGCTTCCCGGTGATCATGTCGCTGATCGGTCTGGCGGTGATTATCGGTCTGGAAAAACTGAAGGTGCCTGGCGGCATTCTGCTGACCATTATCGGCGTTTCTATTGTCGGCCTGATTTTCGATCCAACCGTACACTTCTCCGGTATCTTCGCCATGCCGTCGCTGAGCGATGACAAAGGCAACTCCCTGATTGGCAGCCTGGATATCGTTGGCGCGCTGAACCCGGTGATCCTGCCAAGCGTGCTGGCGCTGGTCATGACCGCCGTGTTTGACGCGACCGGTACCATTCGTGCGGTGGCCGGTCAGGCGAACCTGCTGGATAAAGACGGTCAGATTATTGACGGCGGCAAAGCGCTGACCACCGACTCCCTGAGCAGCGTCTTCTCTGGTCTGGTGGGCGCGGCGCCTGCGGCGGTGTACATCGAGTCCGCAGCGGGTACGGCGGCAGGCGGTAAAACCGGCCTGACGGCGATCACCGTCGGCGTGCTGTTCATGCTGATCCTGTTCCTCTCTCCGCTCTCCTATCTGGTTCCGGCGTATGCGACCGCGCCAGCGCTGATGTACGTTGGCCTGCTGATGCTGAGCAACGTGGCGAAAATCGACTTTGCGGATTTCGTTGACGCGATGTCTGGCCTGATTACCGCGGTCTTCATCGTCCTGACCTGTAACATCGTGACCGGCATTATGATCGGCTTCGCGTCGCTGGTGATTGGTCGTCTGGTCTCCGGTGAATGGCGCAAGCTGAACGTCGGCACCGTGATTATCGCCGTTGCGCTGGTAGCGTTCTACGCGGGCGGCTGGGCAATCTAAGTTGTCCATTGATGCGAAAACGGGTGGCTCAGGCCGCCCGTTTTTATTTTCAGGACTCATCCTGTTGCCTTTTGCGTTACTCTGGAGAAGATAGAATAAAAGGCACGACGCCTTCCGGAGTACATAAGCAACACAGCAAACAGGGAACGCATGGAAATCTTCTTCACAATACTCATCATGACCCTTGTGGTCTCGCTATCCGGGGTGGTTACACGCGTACTGCCCTTTCAGGTCCCCCTGCCATTAATGCAAATTGCCATCGGCGCGCTGCTGGCGTGGCCGACGTTTGGCCTACACGTGGAATTTGACCCCGAACTGTTCCTCGTGCTGTTTATTCCGCCGCTGCTGTTTGCCGATGGCTGGAAAACGCCCACCCGCGAATTCCTTGAGCACGGGCGCGAGATCTTCGGCCTGGCGCTGGCGCTGGTGGTGGTCACCGTCGTCGGGATTGGTTTTCTGATCTACTGGGCGGTACCGGGTATTCCATTAATACCGGCTTTTGCGCTGGCCGCCGTGCTGTCGCCAACCGATGCCGTGGCGTTGTCCGGCATTGTGGGTGAAGGCCGTATTCCGAAGAAAATCATGGGGATTTTACAGGGTGAGGCGCTGATGAACGACGCCTCCGGCCTGGTCGCCCTGAAGTTTGCCGTGGCCGTTGCGATGGGCACGATGGTCTTTACCATCGGCGGCGCAACCCTGGAATTCTTCAAGGTGGCGATTGGCGGTATTCTGGCGGGCTTCGTGGTGAGCTGGCTGTACGGCCGCTCATTGCGCTTCCTCAGCCGCTGGGGCGGCGATGAACCCGCAACGCAGATCGTACTGCTGTTCCTGCTGCCGTTTGCCTCTTATCTGATTGCCGAACATATCGGCGTGTCGGGCATTCTGGCTGCGGTTGCGGCAGGGATGACCATCACCCGTTCCGGCGTAATGCGTCGCGCGCCGCTGGCCATGCGCCTGCGTGCCAACAGCACCTGGGCCATGCTGGAATTTGTCTTTAACGGCATGGTGTTCCTGCTGTTGGGCCTGCAGCTGCCGGGCATTATGGAATCCTCGCTGGTGGCGGCGGAAGCCGATCCGAACGTTGAGGTCTGGATGCTGTTTACCGACATCGTGCTGATCTACATGGCGCTGATGCTGGTGCGTTTCGGCTGGCTGTGGACGATGAAAAACTTCAGCGTACGTTTCCTGAAGAAAAAGCCGATGGAGTTCGGCTCGTGGACAACGCGTGAGCTGCTGATCGCCTCTTTTGCGGGCGTACGCGGGGCGATCACCCTTGCCGGTGTGCTCTCCATTCCGCTGCTGCTGCCCACGGGCGACGTCTTCCCGGCGCGCTACGAGCTGGTCTTCCTGGCGGCGGGCGTGATTCTGTTCTCCCTGTTTGTCGGCGTGATTATGCTGCCGATTTTACTCCAGCATATTGATGCCGGTGATTCGACCCAGCAGCATAAAGAGGAGCGTATTGCCCGGGCGGCTACCGCCGAAGTGGCAATTGTCGCGATTCAGAAAATGGAAGAGCGTCTGGCCGCGGATGCGGAAGAGAACATCGACAATCAGCTGCTGACGGAAGTCAGTTCCCGCGTGATTGGTAACCTGCGCCGCCGCGCGGACGGGCGTAACGACGTGGAAAGCTCGCTGCAGGAGGAAAACCTGGAGCGTCGGTTCCGCCTGGCGGCGCTGCGCTCAGAGCGCGCCGAGCTGTACCATCTGCGCGCCACGCGCCAGATCAGCAACGAAACGCTGCAAAAGCTGCTGCACGATCTGGACCTGCTGGAAGCGCTGTTGATAGAGAATCAGTAGCGCGCTTTTGCCCGGTGGCGCTGCGCTTACCGGGCCTGCGTGCTCGATCGGTTCCCTCTCCTTGTGGGCTGAGGGTTTCCCACAAAATAATGCCTGCACGGACGACCCCCTCTCCCTTGAGGGAGAGGGCTGGGGTGAGGGGGAACATACGGCTGTGGAGGTCATTCCGTTCACTTTATGTTCCTTGCTACTCTGTAACGACATGACCGGTGAACGTGCCAGGGTGGCTCAATCGCCACCACCCTGGCGACCCGGGCTCCCGGCGGTAAATCGCCGCTTCGCGGTGCCCTCAGCTTATTCCTTCAGGCTATCGGGTCGGGCATGAGCCTGCATCCCTGCAGGCCACGCCCTCTCGGCGCATCCCTGCGCCTCGCCCCGGCCTTACGGAAACGCTTCGGCGATTTACAGCCGGACCAGGGTGTCGCTGTAAGCCATTAATTTTGCAGAAGAAGCGTTCATCGCTTCAGGTAAAAAATTACTGGGGATTCCTCAGCCCTGTGGGAGAGGGTTAGGGTGAGGGCACCCAAAACCCCTCACAACATTGCAGCCAGGCCTGCGCGCTCTGCGATAAATACACCCCTTCGCGCCAGATCATCCCCAGCTGCCAGTGCAGGTCGCTCTCCAGCGGGATCCAGCGCAGCGTGTTTTTATCCAGACGCTCGCAAATCGGCTGCGGCAGAATGGCAATCCCCACGCCGGCCTGCACCATCGCCGCCAGGAAATCCCACTGTCCGCTGCGCACCGCTATGCGCGGCTTGACGTTATGCTGGTTAAACAGCGTCATTAGCTGGCGGCTGAGGGCGAAGTCTTCGTTGTAGATCAGCAGAGGGTGCTCGCCGAGCAGTTCAGGTCTCACCGAGTCTAACTTCAGCCAGTCGCCGGAGCGGGGAACCAGCACGCACAGCGGGTGGCTAAAGAGCGGAAGCGTCGCCAGACCGCTCTCTTCCTCAACGGGGAGGGCGGTCATTGCCACGTCGAGCTCGCCGTTGGTGACGGCCTGCTGGACGGTTAACCCACCAAACTCCGAAATCTTCAGCTCAACGCCGGGATAACGCTGGCGAAACAGGCTAATCGGCCCGGCCATCATCATCCCCACCATGGGCGGAATGCCGAGGCGAAGCACTCCTTTCTTCAGATGATTGATATCGCCCAGCTCTGCTTCCAGCTGGCGAAACTCCGCCAGAATCGCCAGCCCGCGTTCGAATACCACGCGTCCGGTGTCGGTCAGCAACAGCTTGCGCCCGTCGCGGATCAGCAGGGTACAGTTCAGTTCATCTTCGAGGTTTTTCAGCATCTTGCTGATGGTGGGCTGGGTAACAAACAACTTCTCCGCTGCGCGGGTAAAACTTTGCTGACGAACCACTTCGACAAAATAGCGCAGCGTTCTTATGTCCATGATTATTCCTCGAAACTATACCTTTGATGATTTTAATTCATTTCAGTCCATACCGTGCGCTCTCTATACTGGCGCCTCGTCTCATTTTTGAGGAAAACCCCCATGGCCGTGGCGTTAAGCCGTTTTACGCCTGCCGTTGTGCAACGACTCCAGGTCCCGGTGCAGGTACTGCTCTACGCGGGACTGTTTGTTTTCGCGGAATATCTTGTCGGCTGGCTGCATCTGCCGCTGCCCGCCAATCTTGTCGGGATGCTGCTGATGCTGACGCTTATTCTGTGCCGCGTGATCCCCCTTAACTGGGTGCGCGCCGGGGCGCGCTGGCTGCTGGCGGAGATGCTGCTGTTCTTTGTTCCGGCGGTGGTGGCGGTGGTGAACTACGCGCAGCTGCTGATGGTGGACGGCTGGCGAATCTTTGCGGTTATCGCGCTGAGTACGTTGATGGTGCTGGGGGCAACCGCCTGGGTGGTGGATAAAGTGTATCGCTTTGAAATCAGCAGGCACAAACATGACTAATTTTCAGATCAGCGTCTTGTGCCTGATTGCGACGCTGGCGATCTACTTTGCCAACAAGCGGCTGTATCGCCGCTTTCATGCCCTGCCGCTGATGCCGCTGGTCTTTACGCCGATCCTGCTGGTGCTGATGCTGGTCTTCGGCCACATCTCCTGGCAAAACTACATTGGCGAATCCCACTGGCTGCTGTGGCTGCTCGGCCCGGCGACCATCGCTTTTGCCGTCCCCGTTTACGACAACCTGGCGATTATCAAACGCCACTGGATGTCGCTCAGCGCGGGCGTCATCACCGCCACGGTGGTGGCGGTGTGCAGCTCCGTCTGGCTGGCGCGGCTGTTTACGCTGCCCGATGAAATTCAGCGCAGCCTGGCGGTGCGTTCGGTGACCACGCCGTTTGCGCTGGCGGCCGCTAAACCGCTCGGCGGGCAGCCGGATCTGGTGGCGCTGTTTGTTGTCGTGACGGGCGTGTTCGGTATGGCGGTCGGCGATATGTTGTTCCTGCGCCTGTCGATCCGTGAAGGGATGGCAAAAGGCGCGGGGTTTGGCGCGGCGTCGCACGGGGCGGGTACGGCACGTTCGTATGAGCTGGGGCAGCAGGAGGGCGTTGTCGCGAGCCTGGTGATGATGCTCTCAGGCGTAGTGATGGTGCTGATTGCGCCGCTGGTGGCGTGGGTGATGTTTTAAGCTCCCCGGCCAGAATGACCGGGGAGAAAGGCTTAGTGCGCGCGGCCCTGCTCAACGCCCAGGCCGGTTTGAGAACGGATGAACTGGGCGCGGAATTTCTCTCGCTCCACGTTACCCTCCGGCGAATTGTCGGTGGCCGAGAAGAACCAGATGCCGATAAACGCCACGGCGATCGAGAACAGCGCCGGGTATTCATACGGGAAGATAGCGCTTGCGTGACCGAGGATCTGCACCCAGATGGTCGGGCCCAGAATCATCAGGATCACCGCCGTCAGCAGCCCCAGCCAGCCGCCAATCATCGCGCCGCGCGTGGTCAGCTTCGACCAGTACATGGAGAGCAGGATGATCGGGAAGTTGCAGCTTGCCGCAATCGAGAAGGCCAGCCCCACCATAAAGGCGATGTTCTGCTTCTCGAACAGAATGCCTAACAGAATCGCCACGACGCCCAGCACCAGCACGGTGATTTTCGAGACCTTCAGCTCGTCGCGCTCGCTCGCGCCTTTGCGGATAACGTTGGCGTAGAGGTCATGCGACACCGCAGACGCGCCGGCGAGCGTCAGCCCTGCAACCACCGCAAGAATGGTGGCGAAGGCCACGGCGGAGATAAAGCCGAGGAACAGGTTACCGCCCACCGCGTCCGCCAGATGCACCGCCGCCATGTTGTTACCGCCAATCAGCGCGCCCGCCGCGTCTTTAAACGCCGGGTTCGCCCCCACCAGCATGATCGCGCCAAAGCCGATGATAAAGGTCAGGATATAGAAGTAACCCATGAAACCGGTGGCGTAAAAGACGCTCTTGCGCGCTTCACGCGCATCGCTCACGGTGAAGAAGCGCATCAGGATATGCGGCAGGCCCGCGGTACCGAACATCAGGCCGAGACCGAGCGAGAGCGCGGATATCGGGTCTTTCACCAGCCCGCCCGGGCTCATGATCGCTTCCCCTTTCGGGTGGACCGCCATCGCTTCGGTGAACAGGTTATTGAAGCTGAATCCGACGTGCTTCATCACCATAAAGGCCATAAAGCTGGCGCCGAACAGCAGCAGGACGGCTTTGATGATCTGCACCCAGGTGGTTGCCAGCATGCCGCCGAACAGGACGTACATCACCATCAGCACGCCAACCAGCACCACCGCGACGTGGTAGTTCAGGCCGAACAGCAGTTCGATCAATTTACCCGCACCGACCATCTGCGCAATCAGGTACAGCGCCACCACCACCAGCGAACCGCAGGCGGAGAGGGTGCGAATCGGCCCCTGCTTCAGGCGATAGGAGGCCACGTCAGCGAAGGTATAGCGGCCCAGGTTACGCAGGCGTTCGGCAATCAGGAACAGGATGATCGGCCAGCCGACGAGGAAGCCGAGGGAATAAATCAGGCCGTCATAGCCGGATGTATACACCAGCGCGGAGATCCCGAGGAACGAGGCGGCGGACATAAAGTCACCCGCAATCGCCAGCCCGTTCTGGAAGCCGGTAATGTTGCCGCCAGCGGTGTAGTAATCGTTACGGGAGCGCACGCGTTTCGACGCCCAGTAGGTGATGTACAGCGTCAGCAGGACGAAAATCAGGAACATCACAATGGCCTGCCAGTTGGTTGGCTGGCGCTGGACCTCGCCGGTAATGGCATCCGCCGCGTGGGCGGCAAAGGGAAGCGTGGCGGCGAGCGCCGTCAGAACTCTCTTCATGATGCTTTTACCTCTTGCAGTACCGCTTTATTAAGTCGATCGAATTCACCGTTCGCGCGCCAGACGTAGACGCCGGTCAGCAGGAATGAAATCACAATCACGCCAATGCCAATCGGAATACCGCGCGTCACGCTGGTTCCCTCGTGCAGCGGGGTGCCCAGCCAGTGCGGGGCAAAGGCGATCAGCAGAATAAAGCCGACGTAGATAACCAGCATGATGATGGAAAGGATGAAGGCAAACCGTTGCCGCTTATCGACGAGCTCCCTGTAGTGCGCACTATTCTCTATCTGCTGACAAATATCGTTATTCATCACAGAGTCTCCAAAGGTAAGGTAGGTTTGTTTTTAGTCCCCTCTCCCTTTTGGGGAGAGGGTTAGGGTGAGGGGAGGAAGGTGCGGTCTGATGCCCTCACCCCAGCCCTCTCCCACAGGGAGAGGGAGAAAACACTAGGAAGGCATCGCGATGGCCTGCTTCTCTTCGAGCAGTTTTTCCACCACGCCAGGATCCGCGAGCGTTGAGGTATCACCGAGGTTGCTGGTGTCTCCAGCCGCGATTTTGCGCAAAATACGACGCATAATTTTGCCGGAACGGGTTTTCGGCAGCGAGTCGGTCCAGTGCAGCACGTCCGGCGTCGCCAGCGGGCCAATCTCTTTACGCACCCAGTTGCGCACCTCAGCGTAGAGCTCAGGCGACGGTTCTTCGCCGTGGTTCAGAGTGACATAGGCGTAAATCGCCTGGCCTTTGATGTTATGCGGAATGCCCACAACCGCCGCTTCGGCAATCTTCGGATGCGATACCAGCGCCGATTCAATCTCAGCGGTGCCCAGACGGTGGCCGGAGACGTTCAGCACGTCGTCCACGCGCCCGGTTATCCAGTAATAGCCATCTTCGTCACGACGCGCGCCGTCGCCGCTGAAGTACATGTTTTTAAAGGTCGAGAAGTAGGTTTGCTCGAAGCGATCGTGATCGCCGAACAGAGTACGCGCCTGACCAGGCCAGGAATCTGTGATCACCAGGTTGCCTTCGGTGGCGCCTTCCAGCGGGTTGCCTTCGTTATCCACCAGCGCAGGCTGCACGCCGAAGAACGGGCGGGTTGCGGAACCGGCCTTGAGCTGCGTGGCGCCCGGCATCGGAGTGATCATGAAGCCGCCGGTTTCGGTCTGCCACCAGGTGTCCATCACCGGGCATTTCTCGTTGCCGATTTTCTTCCAGTACCACTCCCAGGCTTCCGGGTTGATTGGCTCACCCACGGAACCGAGGATGCGCAATGAAGATCGGTCAGTGCCTTCGATGGCTTTATCGCCTTCCGCCATCAGTGCGCGGATCGCCGTTGGCGCGGTGTAGAGAATGTTGACCTGGTGTTTGTCGACCACCTGACACATACGCGCCGGGGTCGGCCAGTTTGGTACGCCCTCAAACATCAGCGTTGTTGCGCCACAGGCCAGCGGGCCGTACAGCAGGTAGCTGTGTCCGGTAACCCAGCCCACGTCGGCGGTACACCAGTAGATGTCGCCCGGATGGTAGTCGAAGACGTATTTGAAGGTGGTGGCCGCATAGACCAGATAGCCGCCGGTGGTGTGCAGGACGCCTTTCGGCTTACCGGTGGAGCCGGAGGTGTAAAGAATGAACAGCGGATCTTCTGCGTTCATCTCTTCCGGCTGATGCTGGTCGCTCGCGTTCTCAATCAGGTCGCTCCACCACAGGTCGCGCCCCTCGGTCCAGTCGATTTTGCCGCCGGTACGCTTAAGGACGATGACGTTACTGACCGTTTTGACGTTCGGGTTTTTCAGCGCTTCGTCGACGTTTTTCTTCAGAGGGATACCGCGCCCGGCGCGCACGCCTTCATCGGCGGTGATCACCAGTTTTGAACTGGAATCGACAATACGGCCCGCAACCGCCTCTGGCGAGAACCCGCCAAAAATCACCGAGTGAATTGCGCCGATACGCGCGCAGGCCAGCATGGCCACCGCCGCTTCCGGCACCATCGGCATATAGATAGCAACTACATCACCTTTTTTAATGCCCTTTTCCAGCAGGACGTTGGCGAAGCGGCACACGTCGCGGTGCAGCTCTTTGTACGTAATATGTTTGCTTTGCGAGGCGTCATCGCCTTCCCAGATGATGGCCGTCTCATTCCCGCGCTCGGCGAGGTGACGATCGAGGCAGTTCGCCGCCAGGTTCAGGGTGCCATCTTCATACCATTTAATGGAGACATTGCCGGGCGCAAAGGAGGTGTTCTTCACCTTCTGATAAGGTTTGATCCAGTCAAGGATATGACCCTGCTCACCCCAGAAGGTGTCCGGGGCGGTGATAGATTGCTGATAATTCTCGTGGTACTGCTCCGGGGTGATCAGGCAACGGTCCGCAATATTTGCGGGAATGTCGTGTTTATGTATTTGGCTCATGGCTTTTTTTCTCCTTGTAAGATGTTAATAATATGTCGCAAAAACGTTAATTGTAGGGGCTTTACAAGCTTTGTTTATTATTTGGGCTACAGATCACGCATTGTTTGAAGAGTATGAAAATTGAGCGAATGAAACTTTGAAGGAAAATAATTGATGCTGACGATTATTCACATTTATGTTTAAAAAAGCGTTTTTATAACAAAAGGTTATTTATCAGAATTAGAACAAACTCCCGTCATCGTCGCATTTGTGAGTGAAACGCGTCGTTCTTTAAGGCTTGCGCAACAGGTCGCGCAAATGATACTCATACGCCGCGTTAAAAAATCCCATAAACCAACGCAACACAATTCATACCCTTTCAGTATGTCTCCCTGTTCATGCAGTTTGAGTGAATAAGGCGCTTCATTGAGGAAGTCAGTTTCTATGAAAAACGTTAAAGTCAGCCTTGCCTGGCAGATCTTAATCGCCCTTGTGCTGGGCATCTTGCTGGGCAGTTACCTCCACTATCATAGCGACAGCCGCGAATGGCTGATTGCGAACTTGCTTTCACCGGCAGGGGATATCTTTATTCATCTGATCAAGATGATCGTGGTGCCGATTGTGATCTCGACGCTGGTGGTCGGTATTGCGGGCGTCGGCGATGCGAAACAGTTAGGCCGTATTGGTGCGAAAACCATTATCTATTTCGAAGTGATCACTACGGTTGCGATTATCCTCGGTATCACGCTGGCGAACGTGTTCCAGCCGGGGTCCGGGATCGATATGTCGCAGCTGGCAACGGTGGATATTTCGAAATACCAAAGTACGACCGCTGACGTGCAGAGCCATGCGCATGGCCTGATGGGCACTATCCTGTCGCTGGTGCCGACCAACATCGTGGCGTCGATGGCGAAGGGCGAGATGCTGCCTATCATCTTCTTCTCGGTGCTGTTTGGTCTGGGGCTCTCTTCCCTGCCGGCGACGCACCGTGAGCCGCTGGTGACCGTGTTCCGCTCTATCTCCGAAACCATGTTTAAAGTGACCCACATGGTGATGCGTTACGCGCCGGTAGGGGTGTTTGCGCTTATCGCCGTCACCGTGGCGAACTTCGGTTTTGCCTCCCTGTGGCCGCTGGCGAAGCTGGTGCTCCTGGTGCACTTCGCCATTTTGTTCTTCGCGCTGGTGGTGCTGGGGATCGTGGCGCGCCTGTGCGGGCTGAGCATCTGGATCCTGATTCGCATCCTGAAAGATGAGCTGATTCTGGCGTACTCCACGGCAAGTTCTGAGAGCGTGCTGCCGCGCATCATTGAGAAGATGGAAGCCTACGGCGCGCCTGCCTCTATTACCAGCTTCGTGGTACCGACCGGCTACTCCTTTAACCTGGACGGTTCGACGCTGTACCAGAGCATCGCCGCTATCTTTATTGCGCAGCTGTACGGCATTGACCTGTCGCTGTGGCAGGAGATCGTGCTGGTGCTGACGCTGATGGTGACGTCCAAAGGTATTGCAGGCGTTCCGGGCGTCTCCTTCGTGGTGCTGCTGGCGACGCTTGGCAGCGTCGGTATTCCGCTGGAAGGTCTGGCGTTTATCGCCGGTGTGGACCGTATCCTCGACATGGCGCGTACCGCGCTGAACGTGGTGGGGAATGCCCTGGCGGTGCTGGTTATCGCCAAGTGGGAACACAAATTCGATCGTAAAAAAGCGCTGGCGTATGAACGCGAGGTGCTGGGTCGTTTTGATAAGACGGCTGACCAGTAATGTTAAAAGCCGGGTGGCGGCTTCGCCTTACCGGGCCTACACAAGCCGTAGGCCCGGTAAGCGCAGCGCCACCGGGCAATGCTTTACTCTCCGCTCAGCGCATCAAACTCTTCGCATCCGGTATCAAACCCTTCAGTGCAGCTCAGGTTCAACCAGTACAGCGCTTTCTGTTTATTGGGCGTGATAAAGCCTTTCTCACCCTGCCTGAACAACATCCCTGCCCAGTATTCGGCGTAGCCCGTGCGTGAAAGTGCCGAGCTCCGCTTGAACCACGAGGCGGCCTGTACGTCGTCCTGGACCACTTCAACGCCGTTGGCATAAATCAGCCCCAGCAGCATTTGCGCATCTACCGCAGAGTCGTTGTCGATATCTTCGGTCGCCGTTTGCAGCAGTTTGATGGCCTGGGGATAGTCGGTTGTACCTGCCTGAGTGTTGACCAGCACGCGCGCCAGCATGATCGCGCCGCGTTTGCTGCCCGCGATGGTTGCCTGCTGCGCCAGTGCCTTAGCTTGCGCATAATTTCCCTGGGTAAAGAGGATTTGAGAGAGCAGCCCCATGGCGTCGACATCGCCACCTTTAGCGGCTTTCTCGGCCCACAGCGCGGCCTGCTTGCTGTCACCGGAGCTAAAGTATGTATCGGCCAAATAATACTGGGCACGGGCGTCACCCGCTTCAGCCTGTTCTTTGTACTGACTGCCAATCTCGTCGGCACGGACAAGCGATGTAAAAAGTAACAACAACAGAAAAATATGTTTCATGGGTTCTTATCATCGGGGTACACGCCGCGCAGTATAATCGCGGCGACAGAAGAAAAAAATGGGTGCATTAAGACCTCAGCATCCTGCAAGCCGGGCGGAACAGTGGTTCCGCCCGTAGAGGTTAGCCTGCGTTACAGGCTAATTTTGCCGCCACCTCCTGATGTTCACCCTTTATTGAAAACTCGCATAACTTACCTCGAGTAATAAAGGTAAAGATCACTATCGTCAGGCAAATAATAAAGACGATGCCTAACGCAGTTTTTAATGGCGTCATGCCTTTTACTCCTTGTCAAAAAAAGAATAAGAGGCTACTCTCAACTTGTCGGAGTTGAGGGAGAGTAGCCTCGGGTAAATGAAAATTTCCCGGGGCTTTCTACTTTCTGTCCCTCAACAATGCTCAAGACAGAAAGTCTTAAGCACCCGCCGCACATCTTATCCCTCTGAATTAAAATGCAAAGATGTAATTCTTTTTCGCGAAAATTACATTATTTCTGCGAGCCGCTTTCCAGAATAATAATTCATATATTTGATGAGTTAATCGGAAATAAAAAGGGAGTGAATATCTCACTCCCTTTATTCACTGATTAATTAACGGCTTCAGCCCATTGCGCTTTCGCGCAGTCGGGCTTTCAGCTTGTTATATTCGTCGATGACATACTGTTCCGCAGCGTGCTGATCCGCAATCGGCTCCACGCGTACGGCGCAGTATTTATACTCCGGCGTTTTGGTTATCGGACTTAAGTTCTCCGTCACCAGCTCGTTACAGGCTCCAATCCACCACTGGTAGGTCATATAGACCGCCCCTTTGTTCGGACGATCGCTGACCTGCGCACGGGTAATGATCCGGCCTTTGCGCGAGTTCACCCACACCAGCGCTTCATCCTCAATGCCGAGGCGCTCAGCGTCGGCGGTGTTGATTTGCGCGTAGCCCGGTTCGTCCGCCAGCGCCGCCAGCGCGGCGCAGTTACCCGTCATCGAACGGCAGGAGTAGTGGCCCACTTCACGCACGGTGGAGAGCACCATCGGATACTCGTCGGTGAGTTTATCGATCGGCGCGACCCAGTCGCAGGTGAAGAACTGCGCCAGCCCGTTCGGGGTGTCGAACTTCTCTTTAAAGAGGTATGACGTCCCCTGGTCGGCTTCGGACTCATCGCGACACGGCCACTGGATGTACCCCAACTCACCCATTTTTTCATAGGTTGCCCCGTAGAAGTCCGGGCACAGATTGCGCAATTCGTCCCAGATCTCCTGAGTGTTGTTGTAGTGCATCGGGTAGCCCATGCGGGTGGCGATTTCGCTGATGATCTGCCAGTCCGTTTTCAGATCCCACTTCGGCTCGACCGCCTTAAAGAAGCGCTGGAAGCCGCGGTCCGCCGCCGTGTAGACGCCTTCATGCTCGCCCCAGGAGGTCGACGGTAAAATCACATCCGCCGCCGCCGCGGTTTTGGTCATGAAGATATCCTGGACAATCACCAGCTCCAGATCCTCAAACCCTTTGCGCACCGCAGACAGCTCGGCGTCGGTCTGGAGCGGATCTTCACCCATGATGTAGGCCGCACGCACTTCGCCGTGCGCCGCGCGGTGCGGCAGCTCGCTGATGCGATACCCGGTGTGTTCCGGCAGGCTTTCCACGCCCCAGGCCTTCGCGAATTTCTCGCGGTTTTCCGGGAACTTCACGTACTGGTAGCCCGGATAGGTGTCCGGCAGCGCGCCCATATCGCAGGCGCCCTGGACGTTATTCTGCCCACGCACCGGGTTGACGCCGACGTGCGCTTTACCCAGATTGCCGGTCAGCATCGCGAGGCTGGTCAGAGAACGCACGGTTTCCACGCCCTGATAGAACTGGGTCACGCCCATGCCCCACAGGATGGCGGCGGTTTTCGCCCCGGCATACATCCGTGCCGCCTGGCGGATCTCCTGCGCGCTGACGCCGGTGATTGTTTCCACCGACTCTGGCGTATAGCCTTCGACAATTTTCCGATACTCTTCAAAACCTTCCGTACGGGTCGCGACAAACGCCTGGTCGTACAGGTTCTCCTCAATAATGACGTGCCCCATTGCGTTCAACAGCGCGATGTTCGAGCCGTTTTTTAACGCGATGTGCATATCCGCAATGCGCGCGGTTTCAATTTTGCGCGGATCGCAGACGATGATTTTCGCCCCGTTCTGCTTAGCGCGAATAACGTGGTTCGCGACGATAGGGTGAGAATCCGCCGGGTTATAACCAAAGATGAAAACGAGATCGGTGTTATCTATCTCGTTGATGGCATTACTCATTGCGCCGTTACCGACCGACTGGTGCAGACCTGCAACCGATGGGCCGTGTCAGACGCGAGCGCAGCAGTCGACGTTATTGGTTCCAATAACGGCGCGCGCGAATTTTTGCATCACATAGTTGGTTTCATTCCCCGTCCCGCGTGAGGATCCGGTGGTCTGAATCGCATCCGGGCCATACTTGGCCTTGATGGCGCTCAGACGCGTGGCGACGTAATCCAGCGCCTCGCTCCAGGAGACGGCTTCCAGCTTGCCGCCGCGCTCGCGGCGGATCATAGGGGTTTTCAGGCGCGGGGTGAGGATTTGGGTATCGTTAATAAAATCCCAGCCGTAGTAACCTTTCAGGCATAGCGTGCCCAGGTTGGTTTTCCCCTGTGCGGCCTCCGCCCGGACGATTTTGCCGTTATCGACCACCAGGTGGATCTTGCAACCTGAGGCACAATAAGGGCAAACCGTGACGACTTTTTTCATCAGTCTGCTCCAGTTAATCGAATCATTCGCACCCACTATGCAGCTTCTATGCCATGTTTTTTGTATGGGTATACCCTGACTTTACGGTCCCTTCGCGGTGAAAACCCTGACAAAAAGCAGCCAATCGTCAAAATTGACGTGTCGACAGGGCAGCGGATGTGACATGGGTTGAATTTCCGTCACTGAAAAAACCATTTGACTGGAGCCGACGGCAGAATGGTTCAGACTTAACATAATCCCCTGACGGAAGCATACGATGAAACCGGCGATCCTGGTGGTTGATGACGATACGGCAGTCTGCGAACTGCTTCAGGACGTGCTGAGCGAGCACGTCTTTAGCGTGCTTGTCTGCCATAACGGCCAGGATGCACTGCGGCAGGTACAGCAGGAGCCGAATATCGCGCTGGTGCTGCTGGATATGATGCTGCCGGATATCAACGGCTTACAGGTTTTGCTGCAGCTGCAAAAGCAGCGCCCGGCGCTGCCGGTGATCATGTTAACCGGGCTGGGCAGTGAGTCAGACGTGGTGGTGGGGCTGGAGATGGGGGCCGACGATTATATTGGCAAACCGTTCAACCCGCGCGTGGTGGTCGCCCGCGTAAAAGCGGTATTGCGCCGTACCGGCGTACTGGCGGCGGAAGTCCCCGCAGCGCCCGTCGCGGGCATTGCTTTTAACGGATGGACGCTTGATACCACCCGCTGTGAGCTGAGCGATCCGCAGCGTAACCCTGTCCCCTTAACCCAGGGCGAGTACGGCTTGCTGCTGGCGCTCACGCAAAATGCCCGTCGGGTGCTGAGCCGTGACCGGCTGCTTGAGCTGACCCACAGCGAAAGCGCGGACGTGTTCGACCGCACGATTGACGTGCTGATCATGCGCCTGCGCCGGAAGATCGAGGCTAATCCGCATCAGCCTGCGCTCATCAAAACCATCCGTGGGCTGGGCTATGTGTTTGCCACCGATGTTTCTCATAGCGAGAAAGCGGCCTAGGTATTCTCTTTGATAAACAGCTGCAGCTCGGCCAGCGTTTTCGCGCCGTCAATCGCATTGGCGGCCAGCAGGCTGGCCCGCGCACAGGCGTGTGCCAGATAAATGCTCTCCGTGAGCGGCAGCGATTCATGGCAGCCGTATAAAAACCCCGCGCAAAACGCATCGCCCGCGCCAACGCTGCCGACAATCTCTTTCTGCTCCAGTAACCATGAGGGGATCCAGCGACCTTGCTCACCCGGCGCTTCGCCCCATGCGCCTTCCGGACAGTGGATCACCACCCGCTGACGCACGCCTGCCGCCAGCAGCTGCGTCGCGGCATCGGCGATATGGGCGATATTCAGCGCATCGTCGGCGTCGCGCATCTCCAGTCCGCTAAACTCCCCGGCTTCCAGCTCGTTAATCACCAGATAATCAAGGTGGCGCAGGGCTGGGAGCACCAGCGGCTGATAGCGCGGGTCGCCCTTGCGGGAAACCAGATCGAGCGACGTTTCATACCCCTGGTCGCGCATCTGCGCCAGCAGGCGCGCGCTGCGGGTGCCAAACTCGTCATCGGGCATATCCAGGCTGTCGAGCAGCAGCAGGTAGCCGAGATGGAAGATCTTCATCGATCCGTCTAAGCGATCGAAGGCGGGAAGATCCAGCAGGCGGTTGGCGCCCGGCGAGTGGAAAAAGGTGCGCTGTCCGCTGGGATCGGTCATCACCTGCGACATGGAGGTTGGTGCAAAGGTGGTGCGCTGGACGCGCTGGCGGTTGACGTGGTACTGGTCCAGCATCGCCAGAATGTAATCCCCGTCGGCATCTTCGCCAATCAGCCCCACCGCCTGCAGCGGCAGGCCAACGTGCATTTTCGCCAGCGTCAGCAGCACGTTGAGCGGCGCGCCGCCGGTTGAGCGTTCGCTGTGGGTGATTTCCGCCAGCCAGCCGCGCTCCGGCCACTGCACGATCTGGTGGACGTGATCCACCAGCATGTTGCCTGCGGCGATGATGCCTTTGTGTTCCATTATGCCTGCCCCGCGCTGCCGAAGATGCGCATCTGTTCGGCGACCGTATCGGCAATCGCCTCTTCTATCCCCAGCAGCAGTTCAGCAAATTCATCGTACAGCGGCTGGCGGTTCGCCATGCGCTGCTCAACGGCGGCGAGTGCGGCCTGCGACATGCCGGTGTAGAAGTTGATTTTATGAATGCCGAGCTCGATGGCGCGGCGGAAGTCGGCATCGCTAATCCCGGAGCCGCCGTGTAAAACCAGCGGCAGGCCCGTCTGCTGGCGAATGGCGTCCAGGCGTGGGAAATCGAGTTTTGGCTCGCCCTTGTATTTGCCGTGCGCGTTGCCGATGGCAACCGCCAGCGCGTCAATGCCGGTTGAATCGACAAACTCGCGCGCCAGCTGCGGGTCGGTAAAGAACGCTTCATCCGCATGCCCGTACAGCGCGCCACCTTCATCGCCACCGACCGCGCCCAGCTCCGCCTCCACCGACACGCCGACCGCGTGGCACATCTTCACCACCTCCCGCGTCTGGCGAATATTCTCCTCATAGCTCAGCGTAGAGCCGTCGAACATCACCGAGCTGAACCCTAAGCGCAGGGCGCGCACCACCGCCTCGAAATGCAGGCCGTGGTCGAGGTTGAGCACCACGGGAATATCGTGACGGGCGGCTTCGAACTTAACCGCTTCGACAAGCGAATCCAGGGAGACGTACTTAAAATGCACTTCGGCGATGTTGATAATAAACGGCGAGCGTTCCTGCTTCGCGGCGGCGAACAGCGCGCGCAGGAAGTGGGAGTCGAGCACGTTAAACGCGCCCAGCGCGTAGCGATGCGCCCTGGCGTGCTCCAGACCGTCGGCAAGAGAGATCAATGGCATCATTTACTCCTTATATCCGGAACAGGTTGTACTCGTTGCACAGCACCAGCAGCGCCGGTTCGTCTTCTTCGATGTTGTTATAGCGGGCAACGGGCTGCAAAAAGTGGTTGTCGTGCTCGTCGTCGTTTACCGATGACACCTCCCCAACCAGCACGTCGCCGAAGCCGCGTTCGCCCCAGAAGCTGTGGTACAGAGTGGGTGTCAGGCAGATGCTTTCCCCTGGTGTGAGGCGCAGCTGGCTGCCGGGCGCGTGGGTCTGACGACAGCCGTCGACGGTGACCGTCACGTCGGTGTTTTCCGTCTCTTCATGCGCCCCGGCATTCCATAACTCAATAATCAGATTTCCGCCGCCCCGGTTGATGATGTCTTCCCGCTTGCGCCAGTGAAAATGCATCGGCGTCACCTGGCCGTCGCGCACGTGCATAATTTTTTCGGCATAGCACTTTTCATAAGGCACGCCGTTGGGCGAGCCGTTGCGCAGGGTAAACAGCGTCAGGCCCTCAGCGGCAAAGCTGTTGCCGCCGAACGCCGTCACGTCCCAGCCGAGCTTGAGATCGAACACTTCCTGCCATGCGGCCTGGTCAAGCTGCTGCCATTTTGTGGGCGGGAAGCTGGCAAACGGCGGGAGGTGCACGTCGTGCATGGAAAAAAACTGTCGCGTGTGGCCGAGAATTTCATTGATGTCGGAGCGTTTCATGGGGACTCCTTGAATTTTATGCCACCCCCTCACCCCGGCCCTCTCCCTCAAGGGAGAGGGGGAAATAAGTTCCCTCTCCCTGTGGGAGAGGGTTAGGGTGAGGGCATCAGGCCGCAACGAGGTTACTTAACCGTCCACCCCTTATACGTGCCGACGTTCTTTTTATCGATCATCGTCACCGGGATCAGCACAGGCGCTTTCGGCGCAGGTTTGCCCTGTAGAATGTCATAGCCGATCTCCACCGCTTTTGCCGCCATCACCTGCGGATCCTGCGCCGGGGTTGCGACAAACAGCGAGTTTTCGCGCTTCAGCGCTTCCTCACCGTCCGGGCTGCCATCCACGCCGACGATAAAGAACTCGTTGCGTTGAGCCTGCTTCGCGGCCAGATCGGCGCCGATCGCCGTCGGATCGTTAATCGCAAACACGCCGTCGATCTTCGGATTGGCCGCCAGCAGGGAGGTCATGACTTCCAGACCGCCTTCACGACTGCCCTTGGCGTTTTGGTTATCCGAGAGCACCTTGATATCCGGATGTTTTTTGAATTCCGTCTGGCAACCTTCCACGCGGTTTTGCACCGCAGAGACCGGCGGTCCGTTGATGATCACCACGTTGCCTTTGCCTTTCAGGCGATCGGTAATGTACTTACAGGCCATTTCGCCCGCCTGGGTGTTATCGGAGGTGATGGTCGCATCCGCCCCTTCCGCCGCCACGTCAACCGCAACGACCACGATCCCGGCGTCCTTCGCGCGCTTCACCGCCGGGCCGATCCCTTTGGAATCCGCAGCGTTGAGGATGATCATGTCCACCTTCGCGGCGATGAAGTTATCGATCTGCGCCACCTGCTGGCCCAGATCGTAACCGCTGGAGACCAGCGTCACCTTGACGTTATCGCCAGCCAGCTTGCGCGCTTCCAGCTCGGCACCTTTGGTGATCTGCACGAAGAACGGGTTGGCCAGGTCGCCCACCGTCACGCCGATGGACTTCAGATCTTTTGCCTGCGCAAACGGCGTTGCGGCAAGCAGCGCGCCAGCACAGAGCGCGGTCACTAACGGTTTCAAACGCATGTTGTTTTCCTCGAAGCTGTAGGGTTTTGTTGTTATGCACTTTGATGGTGTCGGGTACGGTATTTGTCGATCAGCACCGCTATGATGATCACCGCCCCTTTGATCACCAGCTGCCAGAAGTAGGAGACGCCCATCAGCGTCATGCCGTTGTTGAGGGTGGCGATGATTAATGCGCCGACCAGCGTGCCGGTGATCGTGCCGATCCCGCCGACGAAGCTGGTGCCGCCGAGGATCACCGCCGCAATCGCATCCAGCTCGTAGCCCGTGCCGAGGTTGCCGTTGGCGCTGTAGAGGCGCGAGGCGCTCATCACGCCGCCGAGCCCGGAGAGCAGGCCGCTCATGCCGTAGACAAACAGCAGCACCAGCCAGACCTTGATGCCGGTCAGTCGCGCCGCCTGCATGTTGCCGCCCACCGCGTAGATGTGGACGCCGAGCGTGGTGCGGCGCAGGATGAACCAGCAGATAGCAATCACCGCAAGGGCAATGACTACCAGCCACGGGATCGGGCCGAGGTAGTTATTGCCGATCCACTCGAAGCTGATGTTGGAGTTAATGACCGTCGTGCCGTCCGCCAGCAGATACGCCGCGCCGCGCAGCGCCGTATAGGTGCCGAGCGTCACGATGAAGGGCGGCAGCCCGGCAAAGGCCACCAGCGCGCCGTTGAACAGACCCAGCACCATGCCGAGCATCAGCGCGGCCGGAATGGAGAGCATCGCAAATTCAGGGATAAGCGAGACCACCATCGCCGCTACCGCCGTGGTGCCCAGAATCGAGCCCACGGAGAGGTCAATCCCGCCGGTTAAAATGATGAAGGTCATTCCCGCCGCCAGCACGATGTTGATCGACGCCTGACGGGTAATGTTGAGCAGGTTGCTCTCGGTGAAGAAGTTCGGGGCGATAAAGCCAAATACCGCCACAATCAGGATAAGAATCGGCAGGATGCCGACCGTTTGCATCAGATCGCTCATCAGCATTTTTTTGGCAGAGGCGGATTTCGCCACCTGCTGCGGATGGGTTGGAGTTGTCATGATTGCACCGCCTGATGATGAGTGTCGTTCACGCCGGTTGCCAGCGTCATAATGTTTTCCTGAGAGATGTCGCGCCCGTGGAGTTCACCCGCAATGCTGCCTTCCCGCATCACGTACACCCGGTCGCTCATGCCCACCACTTCCGGCAGCTCGCTGGAGATCATTAAAATCGCCACCCCTTTGCGCGCCATCTGGTTCATGATGCGGTAGATCTCGCTTTTCGCGCCGACGTCCACGCCGCGCGTGGGTTCGTCCAGAATCAGAATGCGCGGACCGATGGCCACCCAGCGGGAGATCAGCAGCTTTTGCTGATTGCCGCCGGACAGCCCGCCCGCGCGAACCTGCGAATGGGGCACGCGGATGTTAAGCAGGGCAATGGCGTCATCGGAAATGGCCTGCGCTTTTTTGCGGTTTAACATACCGAAGGTCGCGTCGCGCTCCAGCGTCGCCATGGTGATGTTCTCCTGCGCCGCCAGCTCCAGAAACAGCCCCTGCTCCTTGCGGTTCTCGGTGAGAAAACCGATGCCGTTTTCGATGGCCGCACGCGGGGAGTGGATCACCACCGGCTCGCCGTCGACCTCAATCATGCCGCCGGTGGCTTTACGCACGCCGAAAATCAGCTGCGCCAGCTCGGAGCGCCCGGCCCCCACCAGGCCCGCCAGCCCAACGATTTCGCCGGAACGGACCTGCAGGCTGCACGGCTGTACCTTTTTACCGTCGGTGAGGTGGTGGACGTTGAGGCGCGGGCTGCCGAGGGGAATATCACGTTCTTTGTTGAACAGGTCGCTTAACGGGCGGCCCACCATCATGCGCACCAGCTCGGAGGCGTTTAGCTTGTCGCGCGTCAGGCTGCCGACGTACTGCCCGTCGCGCAGCACGCTGACGCGGTCAGAAAGTTCATACACTTCCGCCATGCGGTGGCTGATATAGATGATCGCCATCCCTTCATCGCGCAGGCGCAAAATCAGTTCAAACAGGCGATGCGTTTCCCGGGAGGAGAGGGCGGCGGTGGGCTCATCCATCACCAGAATGCGGCTGTTGCGGTGCAGCGCGCGGGCAATTTCCACCTGCTGCTGCTCGGCGATGGTCAGCTTCATCACCAGGTCGGTGGCATTGAACTGTGCGCCGAGGCGCTCAATCACCGCCTGCGCCTGGGCGACCATCTCTTTGCGCTGCACCATCCCGCCGCGCGACAGCTCGCTGCCAAGAAAGATATTTTCGGCAACGGTCAGGTTGGGCGCGAGCTGCATCTCCTGATAAATCAGGGTAATGCCTGCGGCCAGCGCATCTTTCGGCCCTTTAATGTGAAACGGCTGACCGTCGATCAGGATCTCACCGCTGGTGGCGGTATAGGCTCCCGCGAGGATTTTCATCAGCGTGCTTTTTCCCGCGCCGTTTTCGCCCATCAGCGCGTGGATCTCTCCGGGAAAGACCGTCAAATCCACACCCTTGAGCGCGTGGAAACTGCCAAACGTTTTGGCAATGCTGCGCATCTCTAATACCGGGGTTCTGCTCATGGCGGATCTCCTGCGAATGCCGATATCTGCACTTCATCACAGGTGCGTAAATGCAAAATGTCAGAAGCTGTTCATATTTGTCATAGTTATGAATAGCTAATGTAGATCACAGTTATTGAACTACCCTCACCCCGGCCCTCTCCCTGAAAGGGAGAGGGAGCAAATCATTCCCTCGCCCCTTTGGGGAGAGGGTTAGGGTGAGGGGACACCAAACCGCACAGGAGCCCAAGCCCATGCCATCACGCCGTCCGCCCTTTTTCGCCAGCGCCCGAGGCCGCCTGCTGATTTTTAATCTGCTGGTGGTCGCCGTGACGCTAATGGTGAGCGGCGTGGCGGTGCTCGGCTTTCGTCACGCCAGTCAAATCCAGGAGCAGGTTCAGCAGCAAACGCTGGACGATATGACCGGCAGCATGAACCTGGCCCGCGATACCGCCAACGTGGCGACGGCGGCGGTGCGGCTTTCGCAGGTCGTCGGGGCGCTGGAATATAAAGGCGAAGCCGAGCGCCTGAAGCAGACGCAAATGGCGCTGCGCCGCTCGCTGGAACAGCTTGCGGAAGCGCCGCTGGCGCAGCAGGAGCCGGCGCTGGTGGCGCGTATTATTCAACGAAGCAATGAGCTACAGCAGAGCGTGACGGAGATGCTTGAGCGCGGCCAGCGGCGCCATCTGGAGCGTAACGCGCTGCTGAGCTCGCTGTATCAAAGCCAGAGCTACCTGCGTCATCTGCAGGACATCAACCGCCGTTACGACAGCAACGTGCCGGATGCGCAGCAGCTGATGGAGATGGACCGGCTGATCGCCGCCGCCATCGACACCCCTTCGCCGCGCGCGACCGTTCAGCAGCTGGACGCCGTGGCCGCTGCGCTGCCCCGGAGTGCCGTACAGCCGGTCGTGAAGGGGGTTCTGCCTGATTTTAATGCCGAGTTAGGCAAGCTCGCCCCGCTGTCGAAGCAGCTGGAAGAGAGCGATCTGGCGATAAGCTGGTATATGTTCCACATCAAGGCGCTGGTGGCGATCCTCAACAGCGACATTAATCAGTACGTCGGGCAGGTGGCGCAGGCTTCCCGGCTTCGCACGGCCCAGAGCCATCACGAGCTGCAGTCCATCAGCGTGTTTATCAGCTTCTTCGCCGTGCTGGCGCTGATCATCACCGGGTGCGCCTGCTGGTATATCTACCGCAATCTGGCCTCTAACCTGACGGCGATTTCCCGGGCGATGTCGCGCCTTGCTCACGGCGAACAGGATGTCTCCGTTCCCGCCCTCCAGCGGCGCGATGAGCTGGGCGAGCTGGCGCGCGCGTTTAACGTTTTTGCCCGCAATACCGCCTCGCTTGAGCACACCACGCGCCTGCTGAAAGAGAAAACCACGCAGATGGAGATCGACCGCGTTGAGCGTCAGGGGCTGGAAGAGGCGCTGCTGCACAGCCAGAAGATGAAGGCGGTCGGACAGCTGACCGGCGGGCTGGCGCATGATTTTAACAACCTGCTGGCGGTAATCATCGGCAGCCTTGAGCTCACCGACCCCGAATCAAAAGACGCGCCGCGCATTACCCGGGCGCTGAAGGCGGCCGAGCGGGGTGCCTTACTGACGCAGCGCCTGCTGGCGTTTTCCCGCAAGCAGTCCCTGACGCCGCATGCGGTAGAGATGCTGCCGCTGCTGGAGAACCTCCGGGAGCTGATGCGCCACTCCCTGCCTGCTACCCTGACCCTGGAGATTGAAGCGCAAACCCCGGCATGGCCCGCGTGGATTGACGTTAGCCAGCTGGAAAACGCCATCATCAACCTGGTGATGAACGCGCGCGATGCGATGGAAGGGCAAGGCGGGGTGATTAAAATCCGGACCTGGAATCAGCGCGTCACCCGCAGCGACGGGCGCAGGCAGGATATGGTGGCGCTGGAGGTGATTGACCGCGGCAGCGGCATGTCGCAGGAGGTGAAATCCCGGGTCTTTGAACCGTTCTTCACCACCAAGCAGACCGGAAGCGGGAGCGGATTAGGCCTGTCGATGGTCTACGGCTTTGTGCGTCAGTCCGGCGGCCGCGTGGAAATTGAAAGCGCGCCGGGGCAGGGAACGACCGTTCGGCTTCACCTCCCGCGCTCGGTGCTGCCTGCTGCGGCAGACGATGAAGCGCTGTCAGCCACCGCCTCCGTCGATAGCGAGCGGCTGGTGCTGGTGCTGGAAGATGAAGCCGATGTTCGGCAAACCCTGTGCGAGCAGCTGCATCAGCTCGGCTACCTGACGCTGGAAGCGGACAACGGCGAGCAGGCGCTGAATATGCTGGCGGCTTCGCCGGATATTGGCATGTTTATCAGCGACCTGATGCTGCCCGGCAGCCTCAGCGGCGCCGAGGTGATTAACCATGTGCGCAGCCATTATCCGCAGCTTCCTGTGCTGCTGATCAGCGGCCAGGATCTACGGCCCGCGCATAACCCTCAGCTGCCGGACGTCCCGCTACTGCGTAAGCCGTTTACGCGGGTGCAGCTGGCGCAGGCGCTGCGCAAGGTTATGGTAATTTGAGATTCCTCCGCTACCCCGGCTTCCCGCCGTTCATTATCGTAAGGCCAGTTCACCTGCGAGTCTGGCCTTATGAAACGTTACTCAACTGCTCTGTTATTCGGTCTGCTGTCACTCACCAGCCAACTGGCTCATGCCGATATTGTTGATGATGCTATTGGCAACATTCAGCAGGCGATCAACGATGCCTATAACCCCGGCAGCAGCCGCAGCAATGACGACGACGATCGTTATGACCGCAGCCGTCAAATCGACAGTCGACAATACGACGATCGTCGTCGGCAGCTTGAAGACAGACGCCGTCGTTTAGATGAACGTCAGCGTCAGCTGGATGACGATCGCCGTCGGTTAGAAGAGGATGAGCGCAGGTTAGAAGACGATTACGATCGAGGCTAAGTGCGGCCTGTTGCCCTCTCCCACGGGAGAGGGAGAAAACCTAATCCAGCACCAGCACCATCCCGTCATAGCCCGCTTCTATGCCCTGCGGCAGCGGGTTATCCATCATCCACACGTCAAACTGATGGCTGATATGCGTCAGGATCACCTGCGGGCAGCCAATTATCTCGTTTAACGCAATCACGGTATTTAAGTCGCAATGGTTTCGCGGCGTTTCCTCGCGCGGCTCATGGCTGCAGTCGATAATCATCGCCTGCGGCTGGCTGTTGAGCAGGAACTTCACCGTTTTTTCCGGCAATCCGGCGGTGTCGGAAAGCCAGGCCACGCGGCTGTGGGCCGATTCCAGCAAATACCCGAAGGTCAGTTTCGAATGGTTGAGCGGCAGCGGCGTGACCCGCAAACCCTGAAGCTCAAACATCACAAACGGTTCGACCGTGTGGCTGAAATCCAGAATGCCGGGGTGCTTAAACAGGTCGTCGCATCCGGCGTCGTCCGGCGGACCGTAAACCGGGATCGTCGCCCCCACGCCCCAGCGCAGGGGGAAAAGCCCCTGAACGTGATCCATATGGTAATGGGTGAGCAAGAACTGCTGGAAGCTGCCCGCCGGCCAATCGTCCATCAGGTGCGGAATACCGGCATCCAGCAGGGTGACGGCATCGTTGAATTTCACCACCGCGCTGCACGGGCGACGGCGATAGTTATCCTGCAGGCGCGCCCGGCGACACGCCGCGCAGTCGCAGCCAAAGACCGGCACCAGCTGGGCACCACCCGTTCCCGTCAACGTGATGGTCAGACTCATAGCGCACCTCTACAGCGGTTTGGTGAATCGGAAATGGCTCTGCGTGTATCCTTCACGGACGTAAAAACGGTGCGCGTCGGTGCGCTTCACGCTGGTGGAAAGTTCGGTCAGCTCCGCGCCGGCCTGTCGCGCCACCTCTTCTGCCCAGGCCAGCAGTTGACTGCCCACTTTTAACCCACGCGCCTGCGGCATTACGACCAGCTCCTGGATCTCGCCGATCCAGCGCGCGTGGTGCAGGTGAAACTGCATGTGCAGACCGATCATGCCGATGACCTGTCCCTCTCTCTCCGCAAGCTGGTAGCGCATGTTGCGATCCTGCAGGTTGGCAAAATAGCCCGCGTGGAACGCCTGGCGATCGAACTCTGCCTGCTTGAGCTCGCAGATCAGGGCGTAAACACTCTGCGCATCGTCGGCTGTGGCGGGGCGAAGCTGGCAGTCAGGCATGCTGTTTCTCCTTCTGACGGATAAGCGATAAAAAGGTCTCGACTGACTGTAGCAAACTTCCGTCGTTATTGAGGATGTGGCAGTCCGACGGGGCATAGCGAGCCGCGCGCTCAAGCCGCTGATCGATCTCACGGGCTGATTCACGCCCCCGGCTTTGCAACCGGCTGCGCAGAACGTCCGGCGAAACCTGCAGGCAGACCGGCAGCAGAGCCGCCTCATAGCGGGCGCGAGCTTGCGGCAGATGCGCACGCGAGCCGTTAACCAGTACGTCGAACCCCGCATGCAGCCAGAGGTCGATTTCGATGCCCACGCCATAGTAATAACCGTTGGCGTGCCAGCTCAGCGCCAGCAGGTTTTGCCCGGCGCGGATGAAAAACTCCTGCTCGCTCAGGGCGATATGGTTTTCACTCCCGGCATTGGCCGCACGGGTAATATAGCGGTGCGCGACCAGCAGCTGCGGATGTTCCCGCTGCCGTAAGGCGGACAGCAGGCTGTCTTTACCGGAACCCGAGGGCCCCATTAACCAGATGAGCCTTCCCATCAGAACACCCTTTTTCCCTGACGCCAGACGTGGTTGATATGAACGTGCTCGCCCTTGCGGTGGGCCAGCACCAGATCCGCGCGTTTACCCTCGGCGATTTCCCCGCGATCCTGAAGATTAAGCGCCGAGGCCGGGTTTTTCGTCACCAGGCGAATCGCCTGCGGCAGCGTAAAGCTGTTGCTCTCGTCGTCGGCCACCCGGAACGCCGCATCCAGCAGGCTGGCGGGGTAGTAGTCGGACGAGAGAATATCCAGCAGGCCAAGGGAGGCTAGCCTGCTTGCCGCGACGTTGCCGGAGTGCGATCCGCCGCGCACGATGTTTGGCGCGCCCATCAGCACGTTCATGCCGTGCCTGCGGGAGGCTTCAGCCGCTTCAAACGTGGTGGGAAATTCGGCGATCACGCTGCCAAGCTGGTGGGATTCGCGCACGTGATCGTGCGTGGCGTCGTCATGGCTGGCCAGCGCGATATTGCGGTCACGACACATCGCGGCAATCCTGAGACGGTTTGGCTGCGACCACTGCGCGGCAAGCGCCAGCTGCTCTTCCTCGTAGCGCGCCATCTCCGCATCGCTGAGAGAATATTTGCCCTGATAGTATTCGCGATACTTTTCAATGTTGGCGAACTGGCGCTGCCCCGGCGAGTGGTCCATCAGGGAGACCAGCGAGACCGGCTCGCGCCCGACCAGTTTTTCAAACAGCGGCAGGGTGGTGTGGTGCGGCAGCTCGCAGCGCAGGTGGAGACGGTGCTCGGCGCGGTTGAGGCCGCGCTTTTGCGTCTCCTCCACGGCGTTGATCATCTTCTCCAGATTCTCCAGTCGATCGCCGCCGTCGCGCACGTCGCCAATCGCCACCGCGTCCAGCACGGTGGTAATGCCGCTGGCGACCATCAGCGCGTCGTGGCTGCTCATCGCCGAATGGGCGGGCCAGTCGACCTTCGGGCGCGGGGTGAAAAATTTGTCCAGATTATCGGTATGCAGCTCAATCAGCCCCGGCAGCAGCCAGCCGCCTTCACCGTCCATCGCTTCAGGGGTACGGCTTTGGGTTTCGGCAAAGGCGCGAATAACGCCTTCATGAACTTCAACCGAGCCATTAACGACTTCATTTTCCAGCACCAGCCTGACGTTATTGATAATCATGCGTGGACCCCCATCGGGTGCAATCTGTCCGCCACGCGGCTGCGTACGGCGTCGTCGTGGAAGATCCCGACGATCGCCGCGCCGCGCGCTTTGGCCTGTTCGATCAGTTCCACCACGGCGGCGCTGTTTTTGCCGTCGAGCGAGGCGGTGGGTTCATCCAGAAGTAAAATCGGGTAGTCGACGATAAACCCGCGGGCGATATTCACGCGCTGCTGTTCACCGCCGGAAAAGGTCGACGGGGCGAGATGCCACAGGCGCTCCGGCACGTTGAGGCGCGTCAGTAGGCTGGCGGCTTTGGCGGCGCAGGCTTCTCGCGGCACGCCCAGATCCAGCAGCGGCTGCATCACCACGTCCAGAGCGGAGATCCGCGGGATCACCCGCAGAAACTGGCTGACCCAGCCGATCGTCGTGCGGCGCACTTCCAGCACTTTGCGCGCGGGGGCCTGCACCAGATCGACCCATTCATCGTTGTGGCGAATGTGAATGTGGCCTTCATCCGGCAGATAGTTGGCATAAAGGGAGCGCAGCAGGGTGGATTTTCCGCTACCGGAATGGCCGTGCAGCACCACGCATTCGCCGCTGCTGACCTCTAACGAGGCATTTTGCAGCACCGGCAGGCGCACGCCGTTTTGCTGGTGGAGCACAAAGGTCTTACTTACGTTTTGTACGTGGATCATGTTGGCCTCTTAATTCTGTAATACCGAGGACACCAGCAGCTGGGTGTACGGATGGTGCGGATCGTCGAGCACCCGGTCGGTTAACCCACTTTCCACCACCTGGCCCTGCTTCATTACCAGCAGGCGGTCCGCCAGCAGGCGCGCAACGCCTAAATCATGGGTGACAATCACCACCGCAAGGTTCAGCTCCACCACCAGACCGCGCAGCAGGTCGAGCAGGCGCGCCTGCACGGAGACGTCCAGCCCGCCGGTGGGTTCATCCATAAACACCAGCTTCGGATGGGTGACCAGGTTGCGGGCAATCTGCAGGCGCTGCTGCATCCCGCCGGAGAAGGTCGTCGGCAGGTCGTCGATGCGCGAGGCGGGGATTTCCACTTCCTCCAGCCAGTGCTGGGCGGTAGCGCGGATGTTGCCGTAGTGGCGCGCGCCGGTAGCCATCAGGCGTTCGCCGATGTTGCCCCCGGCAGAGACCTGACGGCGCAGGCCGTCCATCGGGTGCTGATGCACCACGCCCCACTCGGTGCGCAGCAGGCGACGGCGCCCGGCCTCGCTCATGCCGTACAGCGAGGCGCCCTCATACAAAATGTCGCCTTTCTGCGGCGTCAGGCGCGCGGAGATGGACTTCAGCAGGGTGGTTTTGCCGGAGCCGGACTCGCCGACGATCCCCAGCACTTCGCCCGGCCACAGCTCGAACGACACGTCGCTAAAGCCTTTGCCCGGCGCATACAGGTGAGTCAGGTTATTAACCGAAAGCAGCGGTTTCATTGGCTATTCGCCTCGCTCTGTTGGCGGCAGTAATCGGTGTCGGAGCAGACAAACATCCGTTTGCCCGTGTCGTCCAGCACCACTTCGTCCAGATAGCTGTGTTTGGATCCGCAGATGGCGCACGGCTCGTCCCACTCCTGCACCGTAAACGGGTGATCGTCGAAATCCAGGCTTTCCACGCGGGTGTAAGGCGGGACGGCGTAGATGCGCTTTTCGCGCCCGGCGCCGAACAGCTGCAGGGCGGGCATCATGTCCATCTTCGGGTTATCGAATTTTGGGATTGGCGACGGGTCCATCACGTAGCGCCCGTTCACCTTCACCGGGTAGGCGTAGGTGGTGGCGATATGGCCGAAGCGGGCGATATCCTCATACAGCTTCACCTGCATGACGCCGTACTCTTCCAGCGCGTGCATGGTGCGGGTTTCCGTTTCGCGCGGCTCGATAAAACGCAGCGGCTCCGGGATCGGCACCTGGAAAATCAAAATCTGATCTTCAGTGAGCGGGGTTTCCGGGATGCGGTGACGGGTCTGGATCAGCGTTGCGTCTTCGGTTTTTTCGGTGGTATTGACGCCGGTTACGCGCTGGAAGAAGCTGCGGATCGACACGGCGTTGGTGGTGTCGTCGGCACCCTGGTCGATGACCTTCAGCACGTCCGCCTCGCCGATCACGCTGGCGGTGATCTGAATACCGCCCGTGCCCCAGCCGTAGGGCATCGGCATTTCGCGGCCGCCGAACGGCACCTGATAGCCCGGAATGGCCACCGCTTTTAAGATGGCGCGGCGGATCATGCGTTTGGTTTGCTCATCCAGATAGGCAAAGTTGTAGCCGCTTAAGTTAGCCATTTTTGCGCTCCCGTTGCAGGCGTTTCAGCAGTTCCAGTTCGGCCTGGAAATCGACGTAGTGCGGCAGCTTGAGGTGCGAGACGAAGCCAGCGGCCTCAACGTTATCCGCGTGGGCCAGCACGAACTCTTCGTCCTGCGCCGGGCCTGCAACGTGCTCGCCGTAGTCCGGTGCCTGCAGGGCGCGGTCGACCAGCGCCATGGCCATGGCCTTGCGCTCGCCGAGGCCGAACACCAGCCCGTAGCCGCGGGTAAAGTGCGGGTCTTCGTCTTCCGGGGCGACGAAACCGTTGACCATTTCACACTCGGTCATCAGCAGTTCGCCGACGTTCACCGCAAAACCCAGCTCTTCCGGCGCGATTTCAACGTCAATGTAGCCGCTGCGAATTTCGGCCGCAAACGGGTGGTTGCGCCCGTAGCCGCGCTGGGTTGAGTAGGCCAGCGCCAGCAGATAGCCTTCGTCGCCGCGCATCAGCTGCTGCAGGCGGGACGAGCGCGAGCACGGGTAAACCGGCGGCGTGCGGGTGATGTCATCCGGCTGCGCGCCTGAATCTTCTTCCGTCTTCGCCAGGCCCTGTTTTGCCAGCAGGCTGAAGACGTGCGGAGACGGTTCCTGTTCGGCGTCGGAGGTGCTGAGCTGCGGCGATTCACCGTTCGCCAGCAGGGTAAAATCCAGCAAGCGGTGGGTGTAGTCGTAGGTGGGGCCAAGCAGCTGGCCGCCGGGAACGTCTTTATAAACGGCAGAAATGCGGCGTTCCAGGCGCATCTCCGCCGTATTCACCGGCTCGCTGACTGCCAGTTTCGCGAGCGTGGTGCGGTAGGCGCGCAGCAGGAAGATGGCTTCCACGCTGTCGCCGCTGGCCTGCTTCAGGGCCAGCGCCGCCAGCTCGCGATCGGCGATGCCGCCTTCGGTCATCACGCGGTCGACGGCGAGGTTTAGCTGCTGCTCAATCTGGGCGACGCTCAGCTCGGGAAGCCGTTCATCGCCCCGTCGTCTGTGCGCCTGTAGCGCATGGGCGGCGGCGATGGCCTTCTCGCCCCCTTTGACGGCAACGTACATCAGCACACCTCCACGTGGGTGGTCCGCGGGATTGCCAGCAGGCGCTCGCCGCAGGTCAGGATCAGGTCAATGCCCAGCGGGAACGGGTGCGGGCGCTCGGTCAGCTCGTGAATGATGCACTCCGGCAGCTGCGGCGCGACCATGCGTTCGTCGGCGATGCCTGCCCCCGTGAGGCGCAGCATGCGGCCGCCGCTCAGGCTGGAGACCTGCAGGATCAGCGTGGCGCTGGTCTCCGGGGCGACGGCGCTGCCTTCGCTCAGGGCGTTCAATTGCTCATGGCTGATTTGCTCGTCAGCCACGGCAAAAACCGCCTGCTGGGGCTGATCGACCAGCGGAGCGCTGGTGTGAAAACGCAGGTTCTGGCTGGCGATATCGTTCGACAGCGCGCCCGAAAGCCACACCGGGGTGTCGTTGTCGGCAAGCGTCAGCAGCACGCTGGTGGTCGCCAGGTTCAGCGGCAGCCAGCCCTGGGAGAGCTGGTGCAGCGAGACGATCACGCCCGGCTCGCTCATCGCCTTCAGCAGGCGACGAAAACTGTGTTGGGCATCCTGGACGGCCAGGGTAAAAGCAGGTTGAAGCGTCATGCGTTGTCTCCGCGAACGAGCGTAAAGAAGTCGACCCGGCTGGTATTCACTTCGGCCTGACGTGCGGCAATGCGCGCGGCGCGGTCGGCTTCCAGCGGGGCAATAAGGGTTTCCATTAACGTCTGGAAATAGGGTTGTTCCTGTAAAAGCGCGTCGATCACCGCGCAGCGCTCGGCGTGCGCTTTGTCGCGCCCCAGCACGTAGCTGTAGCCCAGCGTGCCGCTGTTCAGGCGGATTGCCGCGCGGGTGAGGGTGGCATCTCCGGCGAAAAAGCGTTCTCCGGTGCCGCCCATGCGCGCCTGGATCTGAACGAGGCCGATCTCCGGGGCGCGAAGGGTGTCGTAGTCTGGCGTCAGGCTGAGCGCGTTCATGCGGGCAGCCAGCGCAGCAGGCTGGCTGTGGGCCAGCACGCGCATCCAGCGCTGTCGGGTGGCGGTATCGAAGTGCATTCAGTGCTCCATGGTAAATTCGATCATGTCGGCGCGGGTCAGGCTGACGGAGTATTCCGTCGCGTTGATCTCGCCGTCACGGTGGTTGAGGGTGCGCACGCAGAGCAGCGGGGCCATATTGGGAATTTCGAGCACCTTGCTCTCTTTCGCCTGCGCGCGACGGGCGCTGATGCGCGTCTGGGTGCGCTTGAGCGCTATGCCTGTCGCATCCTGAAGAAAATCATGCAGCGAGCCGCTGGAGAAATGCTGGAGCACGGGCCAGAGGGCGAGGTCCGCAAAGTAGTGGTCTATCTGGCATACCGCCACGCCGTTAACGCGACGCAGGGTGCGCAGGTGAATGACGTCGTCACCCTCCTGAATGCCCAGCGCGTCCGCCACGTGGCTGGAGGCCGGACGCAGCACCGAGAGCAGCTTTTCGCTGGTCGGGTGGCTGCCCTGATCCAGCAGGTTCTGGCTAAAGCGCGCCTGGGCGTTCAGCGGGTAGTCGAACGGGCGCATCAGCACCAGCACGCCCACGCCCTGACGGCGCTGGACCCAGCCGCGCTCGACCAGCTGGTCAATGGCGCGACGCAGGGTGTGGCGGTTCACCTCATAGCGGTCGGCAAGCTGCTGCTCGGCGGGCAGGTAGTCCCCGCAGCGGTAGTGCGTGCGCAGCTCCACTTCGAGCTTTGCCGCAATCTCTTGCCAGCGGGTCGGGTAACTGGTCGGATGTCTGGATAAGTGCATAGAAAACAAAGCCTCGCTTCTCAGATGAAGTGCTTACGCAAACGTTGAGAGAGGAAATCCAGCAGGCTGACGGTGACGATGATGAGCACCATCAGGGCGCAGGTTTGCTGGAACTGAAAACCGCGAATCGCTTCCCACAGGGTGACGCCAATCCCGCCTGCGCCCACCATGCCGACCACCGTCGCGGAGCGGACGTTGGACTCAAAGCGGTACAGGGAGTAGGAGATCAGGAGCGGCATGACCTGCGGCAGGACGCCGTACAGGATCTCTTCGATTTTGTTGGCACCCGTTGCGCGGATGCCTTCCACAGGGCCGGGCTCGATGGCTTCGACCGCTTCAGAAAGCAGCTTGGAGAGCACGCCGGTGGTGTGGATGAACAGTGCCATCACGCCGGCGAACGGACCCAGGCCAACGGCGACCACGAACAGCATCGCAAAGACCATCTCGTTGATGGCGCGACAGGCGTCCATCAGGCGACGCATCGGCTGATACACCCACCACGGCACGATGTTTTCGGCGCTCATCAGGCCAAATGGGATGGAGAGAACGACGGCAAGGGCGGTGCCCCAGACGGCGATTTGCAGGGTGACCGCCATTTCGCTGAGGTAATCCTGCCACTGGCTGAAGTCCGGCGGGAAGAAGTCGGCGGCGAAAGTCGCCATGTTGCCCGCGTCTTTGAAGAGCAGCAACGGATCCATTTCCGCGCCCTTCCAGGAGATAACCAGCACCGCCAGCAGGATGCCCCAGCTTATGAGCGAGAACCAGCTGCGCTTCGGCGGCGGGAGGGTGATGGTTTGCATGTTGGCTCCTTTGGGTTTAGTCCCCTCTCCCTTGAGGGAGAGGGTTAGGGTGAGGGGGAAATGTGCGCGCTGATGCCCTCACCCCGGCCCTCTCCCACTGGGAGAGGGAGAAAGGCACTACTGCACCGCTTTATTCACGCTCGTCATCGCACCGAGCGCGGCGGTCAGGCGGTCGAGGTCTTCCAGCTGGGCCTCAATTGCGGCCACTTTGCTGGTCTTCTCCTCGTCCTTCAGCCCTTTGTTGTCCTTCACGCCCTGCATCTCTTTAAACAGCGCCAGCTGGCGAATCGGGACCAGCTGCAGGTCGCTTGACGGGCGGAACGGTGCCCAGCCCAGACGCGCCAGGACCGCTTTCTCTTCCGGCGTTTTGCCATAGGTCATGAAGAAGTCGTACACCTTGTCCTTGGTGCTCTCGGACAGGTTTTTACGCCACACGATCGGGTCGCCCGGGATCAGCGGCGATTTCCAGATAACCTTGATCTCTTTCAGCTTGTCCGGCGCGGAAGTTTTCAGCTTGTCGAGGTTCTCGGTGTTGTTGGTAGCAACGTCCACCTGCTTGTTGGCCACGGCCAGGGCGTTGGTTTCGTGGCTGGCGTTCACCGTGCGTTTGAAGTCGCTGGCGGAGGCGTTGTTTTTGGCGAAGACGTAGTAGCCAGGGACAAGGTAGCCGGAGGTCGAGTTCGGGTCGCCGTTGCCGAAGGCCAGCTCTTTGCGTTTGGCGAGCATGTCGTTGAGGTTGTTGATCGGGCTGTCTTTGTTGACGATCAGCACGCTCCAGTAGCCCGGGGAGCCATCTGCCGCGACGGTCTGGGCAAAGACCTGGCCGTTCGCGCGGTCCACCGCTTCCATGGCGGAGAGGTTGCCGTACCAGGCGATGTCCACTTTATTAAAGCGCATCCCCTGGATGATGCCCGCGTAGTCCGGGGCGAAGAAGGCGTTCACTTTGATCCCCAGCTTAGTTTCCATATCTTTCAGGAACGGTTCCCACTGAGGCTTCAGGTTCTGCTGTGATTCCGTCGAAATAATGCCGAAGTTCAGCGCTTTTTCCTGCTCTTGTGCATACGCCGGGCTTAACAGGGTGCTGAGGCTTAACATGCTGGTAAAGGCCAGCGCGGCAACGGCTTTGTAGCTCATGTACTTTCCTCGGATCGGGTTTAATTAAGCAGCCTGCGCGTTCTCTTCGACGCGGTTAATGCTGCGGTAGAGATGGTCAAAACGTTCGTTATCAAACTGATGGCTCGCGCCATCAAAGAACACATGTCCCTGACGCAGGGCGACAATGCGTTCGCAGTAGCGCAGGGCGTAATCCACCTGATGCAGCGTGACCACTACGGTGATGCCGTCGTTCTGGTTAATGTCGCGCAGGGTTTCCATCACGATGCGGGCGGACTCCGGGTCCAGCGAGGCAATGGGTTCGTCTGCAAGAATGATTTGCGCTTTCTGCATCAGCGCGCGCGCAATCGCCACGCGCTGCTGTTGCCCACCGGACAGGGTGGAGACGCGCTGGTGGGCAAAATGCGCCATGCCGACGCGGGTCAGCGCCTGCAAGGCTTCCTGCTTCTGCGAAGGGGAGAACCAGCGCAGACAGGTGCGCCAGAACGGGGTGCTGCCGAGCGCGCCAATCAGCACGTTCTCAAGCACCGTCAGGCGGTTCACCAGGTTGAACTGCTGGAAGATGTAGCCCGTCTGGGCGCGGCTCTTGCGGATATCACTGGCGAGACGCCCCGCGCGCTGCACGGTATTGCCCAGCAGCTCGACGTGGCTTTCCGGCGTTTTATCGCAGGTGATAAGGCCGCTTAAATGACGCAGAAGGGTGGATTTACCTGAACCGGATGGCCCCAGCAGCGCCACCATTTCGCCCTGCTGGACGGTCAGATCAACGGCATGCAGAGCCTTATTGTGATGGAAGGTCTTGCTCAGTTTCTCGACGCGGATGACGGTTTGCATGTGCTGGGCCTCACGATAAATGTGGCCTCATGCTGGCGCATCAATGTGACATTTGGGTTAAGTCTGGGTTGCGGGAGTTTGAAGAGTTGAAGTGAAAGCGATGACAGTCACCGTAGGCCCGGTCAGCGCAGCGCCACCGGGCGCTGTTGCCGGCTGCGCTGCGCTTATCCGGCCTAAGAGGTTTGCTGCTGCTTAACGACGTTAATCATCCACGGCACGCCGTATTTATCGGTGACTTTACCGAAACCGTGTGCCCAGAAGGTTTCCTGCCAGGCCATGTCGATATTCCCGCCCGCGGCGAGGGTGTCGAACCAGCGTTTGCCTTCATTAACGTCCTGGGTGTCGAGAACCAGCGTGAAGCCCGCGTATTGCGCGTTGCTGCCCGGCGGCATCCCGTCGCTCATCATGATATCGCTGCCCGCAATGCGGACGTTGGAGTGAGCGATAGCCGAATCCGGAAATTGCATACCGGACGGACAGCCTTCTTCGCTGTTATCGCTTTTTGGCATTTCGCCGAAGGTGATTTTATAGAGAAGCTCTGCGCCGACGGCTTGCTGGTAGAAAGAAGTGGCTTCTGCACAGTTGCCGGCAAAAGAGATGTAGGGACTTAACGGCATAATCTTTACCTCACGTAAGAAAAGCCCGTTAAGTGTAGTTCCCGAAAACCCGGTAAGCGAAGCGCCACCGGGCGGGTAAATCAGTTCTTTTTCACGAACTCTGATTTCAGCTTCATCGGACCGAAGCCGTCAATTTTGCAGTCGATATTATGATCGCCTTCAACCAGACGGATATTCTTCACTTTGGTGCCGATCTTCAGCATGGAAGAACTGCCTTTCACTTTCAGATCTTTAATCACGGTTACGCTGTCGCCGTCCGCCAGCAAATTGCCGTTCGCATCTTTTACGACAAGTGCATCAGCATCGTGTGATGGTTCGGCATCATTCCATTCGTGAGCGCATTCCGGGCAGATGAACATGCCATTATCTTCATAGGTGTATTCAGAATTGCATTTTGGGCAGTGTGGGAGTGACATATCGGTATCCTCAAAAAGTGTAAACGCGCTGGAAAGTGCCAGCTAAATGACGGCAGCGTGCCGAAAAAGGCGGCAAGTATAGCGCAAATCCACACGTTTGTCGGTGACATTGTGAATTAAAAAAATGCAAAAAGCGTATCGGGAGTGACACTTCCTGTCAGTCAGTTAAGAGATGCTTACTTCATTAACACGTTGGGAAGAAATGACGCTAAATATATCGAATATTTTATTGCAGCAAATTGCTACGCTCCTTCATTTCGGATAAGGTGAAGCGACACATTGTTATTTATCTCCTGACTTCGCTGCCATCCATATCTTTTGGCAGGGGCGTATTACCTCTCTTTTTAGGTGGGTAAATAATGATGATATATCCTGAAGTTTCTTAAAATTGGGCTACGCTTTTTTCCTTTGGCCGTCAGGCCAGGAGGGGCGCTATACACGCCATGCAAGGATAGCGAATTATTTCTGATTATCATCAATCAGTTATATTTCGGCGGACATGTTTTCCACACGTGATCATATAAGCCTGAACAACATAATTAATACCAGTGGCTTAATAAAAGTAATAAATTTGCGTTAAGGAAAGGCTTTTATCATGCACACACAGACCATTTTTGAATTAAGCCAGGAAGCTGAGCGTTTGCTACAGCTCGCCCGGCAAAACCTTGATACGTTGAAATCAATGCCGACTGCGATGCTGGAGAGCACCGCGGCTGCTATTACGGGTGAAAAGAACAACGTTTTACCTTTGCATTTTAGCGCGCGCGGTGTCGAAGCGCAGCAGGCGATGCTGAATAATGAATTACGAAAAATAACCCGGCTGGAAATGGTCCTGGCTATTGTGGGCACTATGAAAGCGGGGAAATCGACCACCATTAATGCGATTGTGGGGACCGAAGTGTTGCCGAACCGCAATCGTCCGATGACGGCGCTTCCTACCCTGATTCGCCACACGCCGGGTCAGAAGGAGCCGGTACTGCATTTCTCGCATGCCTCACCCATTGATGATTTGATCCAACTGCTTCAGAAAAAGCTATGCGATTACGATCGCGGAAAGCTCGCTCAGCATCTGGAAATTGATAAAGACATGAATACGCTGCTGGAGCGCATTGAAAAAGGAGAGGCTTTTGAGAAGCATCACCTGGGCGCGCAGCCGATATTTCATTGTCTGAAAAGCCTCAACGACCTGGTGAGGCTTTCCCAGGCGTTAGGGGTGGAGTTTCCGTTCTCTGAGTATGCGGCTATCGAACATATTCCGGTGATTGAAGTGGAGTTCGTGCATCTTGCGGGTCTTGATGCTCACCTCGGACAGCTGACGCTGCTCGATACGCCCGGGCCGAATGAGGCCGGACAGCCGCACCTGCAAAAAATGCTAAGCGAGCAGTTGTCCCGCGCATCGGCAGTGCTGGCCGTGATGGATTATACCCAGCTTAAATCCATCTCTGATGAAGAAGTCCGCCAGGCTATTTCCGCGGCGGGAAAATCCGTGCCGCTGTATGCGCTGGTCAATAAATTCGATCAGAAAGATCGCAATAGCGACGATGAAGAGCAGATCCGGGCGATGATCTCCGGCACCTTAATGAAAGGCAATATTTCGCCTGGCCAGATCTACCCCGTTTCGTCCATGTGGGCCTATCTGGCGAACCGCGCTCGCTACGAGATGATTACCCACGGACAACTGCCGGATCATCAGGAGCAACCCTGGGTGCAGGACTTTGCCGAAGCGGCGCTTGGGCGACGCTGGCGTACGGCGGACCTGGACGATATCGACCATATTCGTCATGCTGCCGATTTGCTCTGGGAAGATTCGCTTTTCGAACAACCGATACGCAAACTGATTTACGCCGCCTATGCCAATGCCTCGCTTTACGCGCTGCGTTCGGCCTCGCATAAGCTGCTCAACTACGCACAAAATGCCCGGGAGTACCTCGACTTCCGCTATCAGGGGCTGACGGTTGCCTTTGAGGCTCTGGAACTGAATATCGCACGTCTGGAAGAGGACATGGCGCTTCTCCAGACGCGTCAGAGCGTGGTGAGCGATGAGGTGAAACATGAAGTTGAGGAGGCGCTGAACGCTACAGCGGACTTTATTGGAGCGCAAAAAACCGCGCTTAACCAGGCGATTGGCGAGGTGTTCAGCGCTCAGCATATTCTTGATTTGGCAGGTATCGATCGGCAGAACCCTCACGATGACGAGCTGAAGCAGCTGGTTCTGGACGATGAAGGGCAGGCGCAGATCGCGCTGAGTAAAATCCGCTCCTCCTGCGAATTGGTGATGCTGGATGCACAGACGAAAATCTGCCGGGAGCTGGCGTTACGCTTCGACCAGCTTGAATCTACGCTGGCGCGTTCCCTGAACGAAGCCATGCGCCCCATCGAAACGCGTATTAAAGAGCATCTGAGCCATGCGGGTTTTCGGGCGCGAATCAGTTTCCCGGCGTTTCAGGCTCACCAGCTCAACTTCAATACGCGGGCGCTGTTTAACGATGCGATAGCGCAGGATGACAGCCAGGCAGGCCCGTCATCAGGCGGGAGCAGCATGCGAGAAACGGTCTCTCGCTGGCTCAATAATCCGGGCTGGGGCTGGGATGAGTATGTGGAAACGCGCACGCGCTATGTTATCGATATTGCGCAGCTACATGACAAATTTAAGCAACATATTGAGCTGTTTTGTGAACAAATACGTAAAGCTTTGTCCGCGCAGGTCGATGTCTCTGTTACGGCAGGAATGGCGACGTTCTTTGCCGAATTCTCACTGTGCCTGACCGGGTTACAGGAAAGCTTGCGTGATAGCCTCGCAGTGCGTCAACAGAATGAGCATTCAACCCGAGCGCTCTGCCAGCTGTTGAAGCAAAGTATTACGACTGCGGCGTGGATACAGGAAGATACCCGACTGTTACGCGATGATATTCAAACTCTATTCGCGGCAGAGCAACCATGACAACACCACTACTGGACGGCCCCGGGCGAAGGCTGGAGTGTATTAATCCAAAATTTATGGTCGATCTGGTTCAGGGAGTGGACGCGGCGCGTCATCCTCACCTGGGACCACAACAGCTTCAGTTTCGTGAGCGTTTGACTCAGGAAATCATGACGCATACCCGGCTGCGCCCCTGGGCGATGGCGGGTATGCTTAATGAAAATGCGGCGCTGCGCCTGGGGCTGGCGGAAAAACTGGCCGGCATGCTTGACCCGGGTCATCTCGCGCTGACGCTGATGGCAGAGAAACTGATTGCTTTGCGCCAGCAGACGCACCCGCGCGCCCAGCAGTCCCCCGGTCTGATGCAGCAGTACGCTGAACTCGCTTCTCATTTTACCCAACGCGGCGCCTATAAAGAGAAGGCGCTAACCCAGCGCGGGCTGACGGTGCAGGCGGGTGAGCATAGCGAGCAGATTTTTACCCGCTGGCGGGCCGGGCATTATGATGGCTGGTCGCTGGCCGGGCGCTGTTTTATCGTCCTGGAAGAGCTGCGCTGGGGGGCATTTGGTGACGCATGCCGCCTCGCGAATGAAGATGTGGCGGCAATGCTTAAGGATAACCTGCGCAGCATGGCGGCTAACTATCTGGCACAGGGCATCAATGCGTCACCCACGACCCGCCATTTCTATCACCAGTGGCTGACAACGCCGGCCTCTCCGGGTTTAATCGATCATAAAGACATGCTGGGCTGGCTGGGGGACTGGTGTCAGGCGGATCAACATCCGGTGAGCTGGTCAGTGACGCAAAACTGGCAGACCGTCGCGCTGGGCATGCCGAGACTCTGTTCGGCAAAACGGCTGGTGGACGGGATGGTGGAAGAGATTTTTGGCTAAATCTCTCCCCCTCTCCCCATTGGGAGAGGGAACGGTGCGGTGTGTTAATGATTCATTTCTATCGGCTTCGGTTCAGGCAGGGTCTCTTGCATATTCCCGTAGCGTTTCGCATACAGCGCCGTGATGATGGGGACCAGAATCGCGGTGACGATCACGCTCGCGGCAACCAGCGCCGTTGCTGAAGCGGCGACCGGTTCGAAGGCCGGGTTAATTTGGGCGATAATCACCGGGTTTGCGACTGCAGCACCGGCGGCTGAAGAGGCGGCGACGCCGGCCGTGCCGTTTCCTCCTCCGATTATGCGGTCGGCAATAATCAGCGGAATACCGGTGATGACGATCACGGCGACACCCAGCACAATGCCCAGCAGGCCGGTATCGAGAATGACCTTCAGGTTGATGGTGTTCCCCAGTGCGAAACCGAAGAACGGGATCAACACCGGCGTGGCTTTGCTGAAGAAATCACGCAGATCGCGGTCGAGATTGCCAAGGGCGAAACCGACCAGGAAGGGCAGGATCGCGCCGACAAAGTGGTGCGGTTCAAACGAGGCCAGGCCAGCAGACCCCAGGATCAGCATCGTCATCAATGGGCCGGACTCCAGAGACATCAACACAAATGCGCCGGACTCTTCTTTCGTCCCGTACTGATTCATCAGGCTGGCGTACAATCCGCCGTTGGTCATATCCATCGCCGAGACGATCGCCAGGACCGATAAACCCGCAAAGAACCCGGTCTGAATTCCATTCTCCGGAATGAACATCGCGCATATCATTGCCACCGCCCAGGCTACCGCTATTTTGGTGATCACCAGCGTGCCGGATTTCCGTAATACTGTCCCCGTTGCCCGTAAATTAATCGATGCGCCGATACAAAAAAACCAGACGGCAAGAATGGGAACCGTGCCTGTTATCATGCCTTTTGTGAAACCGCCAAAATAAGCTCCGGTATTGGGAGCAAGGGTATTCAGGATCGCGCCCAGTACCAGCGGAACCAGCATCATGCCGCCGGGTATACGTTCTATCGTGGCTTTAATCTTCATAGACAAACCTCACATCGGATCCCGCAGTACGGGGGATAGGTGTTAAAAATTAGTCAATAAATTCAATTGATTGTTCGTATTGCTTGTGGTGTTTTTTCGAAAGCCCTGCAACAAAATTAAATGCGTGCTCTCAATTAATCTTTTCCTTAAACACGTAAAACGCTGAATTCGGATTTATGATGCGATCATTGGAATATTGATTCAATGAAAATAAAACATCGTTTTAGTTATCTTTATCACATATTCAATGTAAAACTTGAGGCCGGTTCCTGTTGATGAAAATTTATGTAAACCTGATGTGAATTAACGTGGTTTGTTTTTCTGTTACGAAAGAAATAATGACGTGCGGGAGGATGTTCTTTAGGTGGGGTAAGGAAGTACTTATTGGCACTCCTTGACAAAAATTTGCCTGAGTTGACCAGACACGAAAATATGTGTGAAGTTGATCACAAATATAAACGCTGGTAGGGTAAAAAGGTCATTAACTGCCCAGGCAGGCGTCAACAGGTTCGGTTGTATCGACGTAAAACGTCAATGTAAGTAAACCTGCTACGCTTGAATAAGGCGATTCGCATGGAGCGGATCCCATGGTTCACAGAACGCTAACTGGACTGTGAAACAGACAGGGCCGAGTCAACGAGGATAGCTATGCTGAGAAGGAAAAAGATTAAACCCATCACGCTTCGCGACGTCACCATTATTGATGACGCAAAGCTGCGTAAAGCCATTACCGCAGCCTCGCTCGGTAATGCGATGGAATGGTTCGATTTTGGTGTCTACGGCTTTGTGGCCTATGCGTTAGGTAAAGTGTTTTTCCCCGGGGCCGATCCCAGCCTGCAGATGATTGCCGCGCTGGGTACGTTCTCCGTTCCCTTCCTGATTCGCCCGCTGGGCGGTCTGTTCTTCGGTATGCTCGGCGATAAATATGGTCGTCAGAAGATCCTGGCCATCACCATCGTCATTATGTCGATCAGTACATTCTGTATCGGCCTTATACCGTCTTACGCCACCATCGGCATTTGGGCACCCATTCTCCTGCTGATTTGTAAGATGGCGCAGGGCTTCTCCGTCGGCGGTGAATATACCGGTGCCTCGATCTTCGTCGCCGAGTATTCCCCGGACCGTAAGCGCGGATTTATGGGGAGCTGGCTGGACTTCGGCTCGATTGCCGGGTTTGTCATGGGCGCGGGCGTAGTGGTACTGATTTCAACCGTGGTGGGCGAAGATAACTTCCTCGACTGGGGCTGGCGTATCCCGTTCTTCCTGGCATTGCCGCTGGGGATTATTGGTCTTTACCTGCGTCATGCGCTGGAAGAGACGCCTGCTTTCCAGCAGCACGTCGAAAAACTGGAACAGGGTGACCGCGAAGGGCTGCAGGATGGTCCGAAGGTGTCGTTCAAAGAGATTGCCACTAAGCACTGGCGCAGCCTGCTGACCTGTATTGGTCTGGTGATTTCGACCAACGTGACCTACTACATGCTGTTGACCTACATGCCGAGCTATCTGTCGCATAACCTGCACTACTCGGAAGATCACGGTGTGCTGATTATTATCGCCATCATGGTGGGTATGCTGTTTGTGCAGCCGATTATGGGCCTGTTGAGTGACCGTTTTGGTCGTCGACCGTTCATTATCCTGGGAAGCGTTGCGCTGTTTGCTCTGGCAATTCCGGCATTCATTCTGATTAACAGTGATGTGCTGGGGCTGATTTTTGCCGGTCTGCTGATGCTGGCGGTGATCCTTAACTGCTTTATCGGGGTGATGGCCTCCACGTTGCCCGCGATGTTCCCGACGCATATTCGCTACAGCGCGCTGGCCGCGGCCTTTAACATCTCGGTGCTGATTGCCGGTCTGACCCCGACGCTTGCCGCCTCGCTGGTCGAGAGCACGCAGAACCTGATGATGCCGGCTTATTACCTGATGGTGATTGCGGTGATTGGTTTGATTACAGGTCTTACCATGAAGGAGACGGCGAATCGCCCTCTGAAAGGCGCAACGCCTGCGGCGTCTGACATCCAGGAAGCGAAAGAGATCCTGCGCGAGCACTACGATAACGTAGAGCAGAAGATTGAGGATATTGACGCAGAGATTGAAGAGCTGCAGAAAAAACGCTCCCGACTGGTGGACCAGCATCCACGCATCAACGAGTAATAAAGAAACCCGCCAACGGCGGGTTTTCTTTTATTAGCATCCGGCAGCGATGTAGTCGCCATTGGCGCTGACGGGGATCACCGTCAGGAACAGCACCGTCGCAAACAGGATCAGGACTATCCCTCCGGCTATTTTGACTGCCGGTACGAGCCATCTCAATGAGGCGCTCTCTCCGAACCAGGTCACCGTGCGCTCGCGGGCGTAACGTACAGCCAGGGAAAGCCCCACAATAGAAAGTGCGGTGCCCAAAGACATGGTCATGACCGCGGCTACCCCCCAGGTGACAATGCCCAGCGCGTTCGAAAACATCAGAATCATGATCGCCCCGCTGCACGGACGTGCGCCAATCGCCAGAATGACGCCCAGGCGCGTTTTCCAGTCGCCCTGCGTCAGATCTGTACCTACGCCGTGATGTCCGCAGCCACAGTGTTCATCGTGCTGATGAAGCGGCTTGATGGCGGAGATAGTCATCCTGCGCGGGCGCAGGCTCTTCAGCGCCTGGTAAATGACAAAAGCACCGAATGCGCCAATAAGCACTGCGCTTATCTTCTCCACGTACCAGCGGCTGGTACTGATATCCCCTGAGGCGAGGTTAAACCCCACCGCCAGAATAAAGACAAACAGAATGGCGCTGACGCCCTGCATCAGGCTACCCAGGAAGGGGACAACCCGGGCGGCCAGTTCGCTTTCCTTATTGGTGGTCAGATAGGTCGTCACGATGAACTTTCCGTGTCCGGGTCCAATGGCGTGAAGGACACCATAAAGGAAAGCCCCCGTTAACAGCCATAATCCGCCGCTGTACTGGTGGTTATTAAGCTGCAGCAGATACATCACCAGATAGCGGTGCAGCGTAATTTGCGTGGCGAGACACCACTGGATAAAAGCGTTCCAGTGCGCATGCAGGGTAAAACCCGCAAAGAGGAGTGCCAGCAGCATCAAACCTGCGGTAGGGAGACGCCAGTCGCGGGCGAGGCGTTGTGTGGTCATGAGGGGGGCCTGCACAGGGGAGATTATTTGCCGCTAGTATAGTTGATCTTCCCGCTCAATTCGTAGGATCGCATCGCGAACCGCTCATGATTGTGGATAACTTTGTGCATAAAAGGGTATAAGGCGGGGTTTTGCTGTGGAATGCAGCAGTCAGTCATTTTTCTGTCATTTAGCGGTTGCGGCCTGCTGAGAACTCCCTATAATGCGCCTCCATCGACACGGCGGATGTGAATCACTTCACAAACAACCCGGTCGGTTGACGAGAAAAAATTCTGAAATAACGGGTTGACTCTGAAAGAGGAAAGCGTAATATACGCCACCTCGCAACGGTGAGCGAAAGCCGCTTTGCACTGCTCTTTAACAATTTATCAGACAATCTGTGTGGGCACTCAAAGTGACATGGATTCTTAATGTCTTCGGACAATAAATGAATACCAAGTCTCTGAGTGAACATACGTAATTCATTACGAAGTTTAATTCACGAGCATCAAACTTAAATTGAAGAGTTTGATCATGGCTCAGATTGAACGCTGGCGGCAGGCCTAACACATGCAAGTCGAGCGGCAGCGGAAAGTAGCTTGCTACTTTGCCGGCGAGCGGCGGACGGGTGAGTAATGTCTGGGAAACTGCCTGATGGAGGGGGATAACTACTGGAAACGGTAGCTAATACCGCATAACGTCGCAAGACCAAAGAGGGGGACCTTCGGGCCTCTTGCCATCAGATGTGCCCAGATGGGATTAGCTAGTAGGTGGGGTAACGGCTCACCTAGGCGACGATCCCTAGCTGGTCTGAGAGGATGACCAGCCACACTGGAACTGAGACACGGTCCAGACTCCTACGGGAGGCAGCAGTGGGGAATATTGCACAATGGGCGCAAGCCTGATGCAGCCATGCCGCGTGTATGAAGAAGGCCTTCGGGTTGTAAAGTACTTTCAGCGGGGAGGAAGGCGATAAGGTTAATAACCTTGTCGATTGACGTTACCCGCAGAAGAAGCACCGGCTAACTCCGTGCCAGCAGCCGCGGTAATACGGAGGGTGCAAGCGTTAATCGGAATTACTGGGCGTAAAGCGCACGCAGGCGGTCTGTCAAGTCGGATGTGAAATCCCCGGGCTCAACCTGGGAACTGCATTCGAAACTGGCAGGCTAGAGTCTTGTAGAGGGGGGTAGAATTCCAGGTGTAGCGGTGAAATGCGTAGAGATCTGGAGGAATACCGGTGGCGAAGGCGGCCCCCTGGACAAAGACTGACGCTCAGGTGCGAAAGCGTGGGGAGCAAACAGGATTAGATACCCTGGTAGTCCACGCCGTAAACGATGTCGACTTGGAGGTTGTGCCCTTGAGGCGTGGCTTCCGGAGCTAACGCGTTAAGTCGACCGCCTGGGGAGTACGGCCGCAAGGTTAAAACTCAAATGAATTGACGGGGGCCCGCACAAGCGGTGGAGCATGTGGTTTAATTCGATGCAACGCGAAGAACCTTACCTACTCTTGACATCCAGAGAACTTTCCAGAGATGGATTGGTGCCTTCGGGAACTCTGAGACAGGTGCTGCATGGCTGTCGTCAGCTCGTGTTGTGAAATGTTGGGTTAAGTCCCGCAACGAGCGCAACCCTTATCCTTTGTTGCCAGCGGTCCGGCCGGGAACTCAAAGGAGACTGCCAGTGATAAACTGGAGGAAGGTGGGGATGACGTCAAGTCATCATGGCCCTTACGAGTAGGGCTACACACGTGCTACAATGGCGCATACAAAGAGAAGCGACCTCGCGAGAGCAAGCGGACCTCATAAAGTGCGTCGTAGTCCGGATTGGAGTCTGCAACTCGACTCCATGAAGTCGGAATCGCTAGTAATCGTAGATCAGAATGCTACGGTGAATACGTTCCCGGGCCTTGTACACACCGCCCGTCACACCATGGGAGTGGGTTGCAAAAGAAGTAGGTAGCTTAACCTTCGGGAGGGCGCTTACCACTTTGTGATTCATGACTGGGGTGAAGTCGTAACAAGGTAACCGTAGGGGAACCTGCGGTTGGATCACCTCCTTACCTTAAAGAACCTGCCTTTGTAGTGTCCACACAGATTGTCTGATGAATGATGAACTTCTGAATGTACTTTTGAGTGCATTAAGAAGTTTTGCTCTTTAAAAATCTGGATCAAGCTGAAAATTGAAACGACACACATGTTATGTGTGTTCGAGTCTCTCAAATTTTCGCAATCATGAAGTGAAACATCTTCGGGTTGTGAGGTTAAGCGACTAAGCGTACACGGTGGATGCCCTGGCAGTCAGAGGCGATGAAGGACGTGCTAATCTGCGAAAAGCGCCGGCGAGGTGATATGAACCTTTGACCCGGCGATGTCCGAATGGGGAAACCCAGTGTGATTCGTCACACTATCGTTAACTGAATACATAGGTTAACGAGGCGAACCGGGGGAACTGAAACATCTAAGTACCCCGAGGAAAAGAAATCAACCGAGATTCCCCCAGTAGCGGCGAGCGAACGGGGAGCAGCCCAGAGTCTGAATCAGCTTGTGTGTTAGTGGAAGCGTCTGGAAAGTCGCACGGTACAGGGTGACAGTCCCGTACACGAAAGCACACAGGTTGTGAACTCGAAGAGTAGGGCGGGACACGTGGTATCCTGTCTGAATATGGGGGGACCATCCTCCAAGGCTAAATACTCCTGACTGACCGATAGTGAACCAGTACCGTGAGGGAAAGGCGAAAAGAACCCCGGCGAGGGGAGTGAAAAAGAACCTGAAACCGTGTACGTACAAGCAGTGGGAGCACCTTCGTGGTGTGACTGCGTACCTTTTGTATAATGGGTCAGCGACTTATATTCTGTAGCAAGGTTAACCGTATAGGGGAGCCGAAGGGAAACCGAGTCTTAACTGGGCGTTAAGTTGCAGGGTATAGACCCGAAACCCGGTGATCTAGCCATGGGCAGGTTGAAGGTTGGGTAACACTAACTGGAGGACCGAACCGACTAATGTTGAAAAATTAGCGGATGACTTGTGGCTGGGGGTGAAAGGCCAATCAAACCGGGAGATAGCTGGTTCTCCCCGAAAGCTATTTAGGTAGCGCCTCGTGAACTCATCTTCGGGGGTAGAGCACTGTTTCGGCTAGGGGGCCATCCCGGCTTACCAACCCGATGCAAACTACGAATACCGAAGAATGTTATCACGGGAGACACACGGCGGGTGCTAACGTCCGTCGTGAAGAGGGAAACAACCCAGACCGCCAGCTAAGGTCCCAAAGTCATGGTTAAGTGGGAAACGATGTGGGAAGGCACAGACAGCCAGGATGTTGGCTTAGAAGCAGCCATCATTTAAAGAAAGCGTAATAGCTCACTGGTCGAGTCGGCCTGCGCGGAAGATGTAACGGGGCTAAACCATGCACCGAAGCTGCGGCAGCGACACTTAGGTGTTGTTGGGTAGGGGAGCGTTCTGTAAGCCGTTGAAGGTGTGCTGTGAGGCATGCTGGAGGTATCAGAAGTGCGAATGCTGACATAAGTAACGATAAAGCGGGTGAAAAGCCCGCTCGCCGGAAGACCAAGGGTTCCTGTCCAACGTTAATCGGGGCAGGGTGAGTCGACCCCTAAGGCGAGGCCGAAAGGCGTAGTCGATGGGAAACAGGTTAATATTCCTGTACTTGGTGTTACTGCGAAGGGGGGACGGAGAAGGCTATGTTAGCCGGGCGACGGTTGTCCCGGTTTAAGCATGTAGGCGGAGGTTCCAGGTAAATCCGGTACCTTTTTAACGCTGAGGTGTGATGACGAGGCACTACGGTGCTGAAGTAACAAATGCCCTGCTTCCAGGAAAAGCCTCTAAGCATCAGGTAACATCAAATCGTACCCCAAACCGACACAGGTGGTCAGGTAGAGAATACCAAGGCGCTTGAGAGAACTCGGGTGAAGGAACTAGGCAAAATGGTGCCGTAACTTCGGGAGAAGGCACGCTGATATGTAGGTGAAGCCCCTGCGGGTGGAGCTGAAATCAGTCGAAGATACCAGCTGGCTGCAACTGTTTATTAAAAACACAGCACTGTGCAAACACGAAAGTGGACGTATACGGTGTGACGCCTGCCCGGTGCCGGAAGGTTAATTGATGGGGTTAGCGGCAACGCGAAGCTCTTGATCGAAGCCCCGGTAAACGGCGGCCGTAACTATAACGGTCCTAAGGTAGCGAAATTCCTTGTCGGGTAAGTTCCGACCTGCACGAATGGCGTAATGATGGCCAGGCTGTCTCCACCCGAGACTCAGTGAAATTGAACTCGCTGTGAAGATGCAGTGTACCCGCGGCAAGACGGAAAGACCCCGTGAACCTTTACTATAGCTTGACACTGAACACTGGTCCTTGATGTGTAGGATAGGTGGGAGGCTTTGAAGCGTGGACGCCAGTCTGCGTGGAGCCAACCTTGAAATACCACCCTTTAATGGCTGGTGTTCTAACGTAGACCCGTAATCCGGGTTGCGGACAGTGTCTGGTGGGTAGTTTGACTGGGGCGGTCTCCTCCCAAAGAGTAACGGAGGAGCACGAAGGTTAGCTAATCCTGGTCGGACATCAGGAGGTTAGTGCAATGGCATAAGCTAGCTTGACTGCGAGAGTGACGGCTCGAGCAGGTGCGAAAGCAGGTCATAGTGATCCGGTGGTTCTGAATGGAAGGGCCATCGCTCAACGGATAAAAGGTACTCCGGGGATAACAGGCTGATACCGCCCAAGAGTTCATATCGACGGCGGTGTTTGGCACCTCGATGTCGGCTCATCACATCCTGGGGCTGAAGTAGGTCCCAAGGGTATGGCTGTTCGCCATTTAAAGTGGTACGCGAGCTGGGTTTAGAACGTCGTGAGACAGTTCGGTCCCTATCTGCCGTGGGCGCTGGAGAATTGAGGGGGGCTGCTCCTAGTACGAGAGGACCGGAGTGGACGCATCACTGGTGTTCGGGTTGTCATGCCAATGGCACTGCCCGGTAGCTAAATGCGGAAAAGATAAGTGCTGAAAGCATCTAAGCACGAAACTTGCCCCGAGATGAGTTCTCCCTGACCCTTTAAGGGTCCTGAAGGAACGTTGAAGACTACGACGTTGATAGGTCGGGTGTGTAAGCGCAGCGATGCGTTGAGCTAACCGATACTAATGAACCGTGAGGCTTAACCTTACAACGCCGAAGCTGTTTCGGCGGATGAGACAGACACGATTTTCAGCTCTGATACAGATTAACAGAATTTGCCTGGCGGCTTTAGCGCGGTGGTCCCACCTGACCCCATGCCGAACTCAGAAGTGAAACGCCGTAGCGCCGATGGTAGTGTGGGGTCTCCCCATGTGAGAGTAGGGAACTGCCAGGCATCAATTAGAAAAACCCCGTACCGTAAGGTGCGGGGTTTTTTGCTTTGTGCGCGCAGAAAAGCCCGATGGCGCTTAGTAGGCCGGATAAGGCAAAGCCGCCATCCGGCAACGCAGACCGCACGATCCCACGACAAAGAGAAATAAGAATACAAAGAAGGGATGTATAAACGCAGAAAAGCAAAAACCCAGCCATAGGCTGGGTTCTTTAAATAGTGGTGCCCGGACTCGGAATCGAACCAAGGACACGGGGATTTTCAATCCCCTGCTCTACCGACTGAGCTATCCGGGCAACGGAGCGCATTAAACCGCAATCACGCTCGATCGTCAACATTATTTCGGGAAAAGCTGTTCAATTGCTTAAGTTTGCGGCAGTCTGTCCGCTTTCGCCGTGAAAATGCACAAATCTTCCAGACACAACCAGCGTAATACGGCAATGCTGATAGCAAGAGGAGGACAGTATGGCGAATGACTGGCTTGAACTGCGTCAGCATGCAGATACGGGTATTGAGACGATTAAAGCGCATTTCGAAGGTCATGCCTTTGATCCGCACTGGCACGATAGCTATCTGGTAGGGATAACCCTCTCCGGCACGCAGCAGTTTCACTGCCGCCGTGAGCGTCATCGTAGCCAGCCGGGCGACGCATTTCTCCTCGAACCTGGCGAGATCCACGACGGTGATGCGCCTGTAGAGGGCGGCTTTACCTATTTGACCTTCTATCTGGATGAGCGCTGGCTTACCCGTGCGCTACAAGGGCTTTACGAATCTACTCCCGGGAGTTATTCACTCCACTTTGCCCAAACGTTGACGCGGGAGCCGCAGCTGGTGCGTGCTATCGGTGAGACATTTTCCACCCTGCATAATGACGAGATGAAAATCGTTCAGCAGAGCACAATGGATAATCTGCTCTCCCGGATCACCGCCCACTGCCACTGGCGTAAAAAACTGCCGTCGCAGTTACAAAGCGCTGCCGTGGCGCACCGTGCGCGCGACTATCTCTTTGCTCATATCGGCGAGAACGTAGGGCTGTCAGACCTTGCGCGCGAGACGGGAACGGATCGCTTTACCCTGACGCGCTGTTTTAAGCGCGAGTTCAACCTGGCGCCACACGCATGGCTTATTCAGCTTCGTCTGGCAAAGGCCCGACAGCTGCTGGCGCGTGGGGACCAGCCCGTTGATGTGGCTGCCGCAGTGGGTTTTGCCGATCAAAGCCATCTGGGACGTTGGTTTCAGCGTGCTTACCGTATCTCTCCTGCACACTACCGACGGTTGTGCACAAACCTTCCAGACGTTTCCAAAAAATAACGGCACATTCATGGCTCTAATAAAAAGGAGCCACCCGTGAGTTTGATACCCTTTCTGTTGTTCGCATTTGTCGCCTCCATTACGCCGGGGCCGACCAATATTCTCGTGCTGACGAACAGCCAGCACTTTGGCGTAAAAAATACCGTACCTGCTATTCTGGGCGGATGTATCGCGGCCAGTGCGATTGTGCTGGTATCAGGCGCGGGCGCGGGGGAAGTGCTGCGTCAGTATCCTCTGATACGTCAGATAATGAGCTGGGCAGGCGTGCTGTGGCTAAGCGGGATGAGCTGGCAGCTGTTTCGCGCCCCGGCTGCCCGTCTCTCCGCTGAGTACCGTATTCGATTCACCGCTCGGGCGGCGGCGCTGCTGCAGATCGTGAACCCCAAAACCTGGATGATGGCGCTGGCCGTCGTCAGCCTGTTTGCCCCAGCTGGTGACCATGCATTGCACGATATTGCGCTAATGGCGCTATGGTTTCTGCTGATCTCGATAGCCTGTTTGATGTGCTGGGCGTGGTTGGGTAAAGCGGTGAACCGAATTTTTCGCACCACCGTGGCGATGGTGCGGTTTCAGCGCCTGATGGCGCTGTGTCTGCTCGTCTCCGCCTGGGCGGGCATGCTGGCTTAGGTCAGCGCTCCACCCATTCTGCATTGGGCAAAGCGTAGAATATCTTCCGCCAGGCGGTGCGCCGTATCCACATCGGCCTGGCTACGGTTCACCAGCATGCGGCTGAGGCAACCTTCCAGCACCAGCTCCATCTGTTTAGCCACCATCGCAGGGTCATCGACTTCCAGCGTGGTCAGCAGTTCGTGGGTAAAGTCATGCGCCGCCCGTTTTTGCTGATCCGCCAACTGGTGAATAGGATGGCCAGGGTCAGGAAAATAAGTGCAGGCGGCGATGAACAGACAACCCGGGTAGCGGTTGTTGCTGACGCATTCCGTCAGCGCGGTATAGCGCGCCAGCAGCTTTTGCTCCGCGGTCAGTTCTTCATTCAGCATCAGTTGTCTGCGCCAGACATCAACCTGCTGGCTGAGATAGCGCAGGGCATCATAGAGTAGCGCCTCTTTATCCGGCCAGAAGCGCTTAAGTTCATCCAGGGGATAATCGATACGGTCGGCTACCATCTCAAGCGTGGTGCTGGCGATCCCTTGAATCTCAAGTAGTTGCAGGGCTTGTCCCAGTACGTCTTCACGTTGCACGGTTATCTCCTCCGCTATTCCCAACGGTTTGTCCCGCTTAAAGTGTTGTTTACGGTTGGCGATTGCGCAAATGCGCGCTAAATGCCGCAGCATCCATAAACCCGGTTACACGCTGTTCTGGCTGCTCATGGCCCTGTTGATTGAAGAACAGAATGGTTGGCAGCCCGAGCACGTTAAGCTGCTTCAGCAGAGCCTTATCCTGCGCATTATTGGCGGTCACGTTAGCCTGGAGCAAAACGGTCTCTTTCAGGGCGCTTTGCACCTGTGGATCGCTAAAAGTATATTTTTCAAACTCTTTGCAGGCGACACACCAGTCGGCATAGAGATCGAGCATCACCGGTTTGTCTTTCGCCTCTGCCAGTGCGCTGTTAAGTTCATCCACGTTTTTTATCTGGGTAAAGTTCAGATGCGCCTGGGTCTGACTCACCGGTGTGCCGAACGCCCAGTCCTGGAGAGGGCGTACGCTCACCAGCGCGGCAGCCAGCAGCAGGATTTGCACCAGGCGCATCCATGGCTTCTTCGCCCCCAGGCTGACGATAAACGCCCAGGCAAAGAATGATACGCCGAGTATCGCCCACAGGCGCAGACCCCAGGCGTCGCCGATGATACGCTCAAGAAGGAACACCGGCAGCGCGAGGATGACAAAACCAAATGCGGTTTTCACCGTCTCCATCCACGGGCCGCTCTTCGGCAGAAGTCGATTGCCGAAAACCGTGACCAGAATCAGCGGCAGGCCCATGCCGAGCGCGTAGAGGTACAGCGTACCCCCGCCGAGCCACATGTTACCGCTCTGGGCGATGTACAGCAGGATAGCGCTCAGCGGTGCGGTAGTGCAGGGAGAGCAAATCAGCCCGGCAATGGCACCCATCGCAAACACGCCGCCTGCGGAGCCGCCCTGCTGACGGTTGCTCATCAGCGTTAAGCGCGTTTGCAGCGAAGAGGGCAGCTGTAGCGTGAACAGGCCAAACATTGACAGCGCCAAAAGGATAAACACCGCTGACAGGCCAATGAGAACATAAGGGTGCTGGAGTGCCGCCTGGAACTGTAACCCGGCAGCGGCAACCACAAGGCCAAGGGCTGTGTAGGTTAGCGCCATTCCTTGCACGTATATAAAAGCCAGCAGCAGGGCGCGGGCGGTAGAAAGACGCTGTTTGCCGCCCAGCACGATGCCAGAGATGAGCGGATACATCGGCAACACGCACGGCGTAAAGGCAATGCCGATACCAATCAGTAACGCCCACAGCGCTGAGAACGGAAGGTCAGCGCGGTCGTTGGTTTTCTCAACCGCAGGGACCGGCGTTACAGCAGCAGACGCTTTCACTTCGCTAAGCGGCACGACTTTCGTTTCCGGTGGATAGCAGAATCCCGCGTCCGCGCATCCCTGATAGGTCACCGTCAGCGTCGCGCCTTTATCGGCCTGATTCACCGTCACGGGCACGCTTAAGCGCTGGCGGTAGATTTCACTCTTGCCGTAGAACTCGTCCTCGTGCCACTCGCCAGCGGGCAATTGTAATGCGGCCACGTTTGCCTGGGCAGGGGTAATACTCACCTGCTTGCGATAGAGGTAATAGCCCTCTTTCACCTGCCAGGTGAGCGTCAGATCGTGCTGGTTCTGCTGAAAATCGAAAACAAACGCCTGGTCGGCAGGAATAAAGTTCGAACGGCCGGGCGCGTCAAACAACCCGGCAAAAGCTGACGTGCTGCACAGCAGCAGGATCAGCGTAAGGAAGCGTTGAGCCATGAGAGATAGTCGTTATCGCCATGAACCACTGGCAATACCAGCAGCTCCGGGGTTTGGTAAGGATGATGAGATTTGAGGCAATCCAGGAGAGCCTGCTGATTCGCCAGATTGGTTTTGAGCAACATCTGGACTTCGTACTCTTGCTCCAGCTTGCCTTCCCAGTAATAAAGGGAGGTGGCACCGGGGAGGAGCGTCACGCAGGCAGCCAGTTTTTCGGCCAGCACTTTGGCGGCGAGATCCTGGGCAGAGGCTTCATCAGGGGCGGTACACAGTACGACAACAGCATCAGGCGTGTTCACAAGTCGACCTCCTCATCACGAAAGGCTTCACTATATCACGCAAGGCGGTTGGTCATTAATGAAACGGGCCGCAGTGCGGCCCGTTTTTAACTATTTTTACAACCACTCACCGTTTACAGCACCACGCCGCCAATGATAAAGCCGAGGATCACGCAAAGTGAAATGGCGACCACGCCCGGGATCAGGAACGCGTGGTTAAACACATACTTACCGATACGGGTTGAGCCGGTGTCGTCCATCTCCACCGCCGCCAGCAGGGTTGGGTAGGTTGGCAGAACGAACAGGGCAGAAACCGCCGCGAAAGAGGCAATCGCCGTCAGTGGCGTCACGCCCAGCATCAGTGCCGCAGGCATCAGCGCTTTGGTGGTCGCCGCCTGGGAGTAAAGCAGGGTAGCGGCAAAGAACAGCACCACCGCCAGCAGCCACGGGTAGTTGTGCAGCAGGTCGCCAGCGATGGTCTGAATGTCGCTGATGTGCGCTTTCACGAAGGTATCACCGAGCCACGCCACGCCCAGTACGCATACGCAGGCGCTCATACCGGATTTAAAGGTGCTGGCGTTCAGCACTTCGCTGGTGTCGATTTTACAGGTGATGCTAATCAGCGTCGCGATGGTCAGCATAAACACTACAATCGCTTCGTTACGCGGCAGGACAGGGTTCTGGATCAGGCCCACGGTATCGCTGATGGCGGTCGCGTAGAACATCACCGCGACAATACCGATCAGGAACAGCAGCACGGAGCGCTTTGCGTGCGGCTTCAGCTCGAAGACCTGGCTGCCGCGCAGTCTCACTTCACCCTTGGCGAGGCGTTCCTGGTAAACCGGATCGTCTTTCAGTTCAGCGCCGAGGAAGTTACACAGCACGGCAGTAATCATCACCGCGATCAGCGTCACCGGGATACAGATCGCCAGCAGCGTCAGGTAGCTCACGCCCATCGGCTCCAGAATACCGGCGAAGAAGACCACCGCAGCGGAAATCGGCGAGGCGGTAATGGCAATCTGGGACGCGACGACGGCAATTGAGAGCGGACGAGACGGACGGATACCCTGCTCTTTCGCCACTTCGGTAATCACCGGCAGCGTAGAGAAGGCGGTGTGGCCCGTACCGGCGAGAATGGTCATAAACCAGGTCACCAGCGGGGCAAGGAAGGTAATGTATTTTGGATGGCGGCGCAGCATACGCTCCGCCAGGCTTACCAGGTAGTCCATACCGCCTGCCACCTGCATGGCGGCGATAGCGGCAATAACTGCCATGATGATTTCGATAACGTCGAACGGGATTGCGCCGGGTTTAATCTGAAAGATAAGGGTAAGAACGAGCACCCCGAGACCGCCGGCAAAACCAATGCCGATACCCCCGAGTCTTGCTCCCAAATAAATCGCCAACAAGACGATGACGAGTTCTGCTCCAAACATAAGGACCTGCCTTGTTTATTAACAAGTTGATATTGAATTGTTGTATTTAGGTAACGCCTAAAAAGAAAAAAGGCACGTCACAAGTGACGTGCCTTAAGAAGCCTAGCCAGAACGGTTACTGTTCGCTTTCATCGGTATATCGTTTCGCTTTATATGCCGGGTGCATCAGGTTCTGGGCCGAGAAGATATCGTCCAGCTCAGCTTCGGTCAACAGCCCGCGCTCCAGCACCACTTCACGTACGCTCTTACCGGTTTCGGCGCAAATCTTACCGACGATATCACCGTTGTGGTGGCCGATGAACGGGTTGAGGTAGGTGACGATCCCGATGGAGTTATAGACATAACCCTCACAGACTTCTTTATTCGCCGTGATGCCGTTAATGCATTTTTCCAGCAGGTTGTAGCAGGCGTTGGTCAGAATGTGGATGGATTCAAACATCGCCTGGCCAATCACTGGCTCCATCACGTTCAGCTGCAGCTGACCCGCTTCCGAGGCCATGGTCACGGTTGTATCGTTACCGATGACTTTGAAGCAAACCTGGTTCACCACTTCTGGCACTACCGGGTTCACCTTGGCTGGCATGATGGATGAACCGGCCTGCAGCTCTGGCAGGTTGATTTCATTCAGGCCAGCGCGCGGACCGGAAGAGAGCAGGCGCAGGTCGTTACAGATTTTGGACAGTTTCACCGCCAGACGTTTCAGGGCGCTGTGTACCATGACGTAGGCGCCGCAGTCGGAGGTGGCTTCAATCAGGTCTTCTGCAGGCACAACCGGCAGGTTAGAGACTTCAGCCAGCTTCTGTACCGCCAGCTGCTGATAGCCATCCGGGGTGTTCAGACGCGTACCGATGGCGGTGGCGCCCAGGTTCACTTCCAGCAGCAGCTCGGAGGTGCGCAGCAGGTTTTTGGTCTCTTCGTTCAGCAGTACGTTAAACGCGTGGAATTCCTGGCCGAGCGTCATCGGCACCGCGTCCTGCAGCTGGGTACGACCCATTTTCAGGATGTCCTGGAACTCAACCGCTTTACGCTGGAAGCCATCACCCAGCTGGTTGATCGCATCCACCAGTTTCACCACAGAGGCATACACCGCGATACGGAAGCCGGTAGGGTAGGCGTCGTTGGTAGACTGGCATTTGTTTACGTGGTCGTTCGGGTTCAGGTACTGGTATTCACCTTTCTGGTGACCCATCAGCTCCAGGCCAATGTTTGCCAGTACTTCGTTGGTATTCATGTTGACGGAGGTGCCCGCGCCGCCCTGATAGACGTCAACCGGGAACTGGTCCATGCATTTGCCGTTGTTCAGCACTTCATCGCAGGCCGCGATAATCGCATTTGCCGCGCTTTTAGGAATGGTTTGCAGCTCTTTGTTGGCCAGTGCTGCGGCTTTCTTCACCATCACCATGCCACGGACAAACTCAGGAATGTCGCTGATTTTGCTGTTGCTGATGTAGAAGTTTTCAATCGCTCTCAGAGTGTGGACACCGTAGTAGGCATCCGCTGGAACTTCCCTGGTACCCAACAAGTCTTCTTCGATACGAATGTTGTTTAACATGTGAACCTTCTTTTCAAGCTGCCGATGGATTGTACTAAACACACAGTATTTATGTGGTTTTGAATATTTTCTGGCCGACGATTATTCCCTCAATCAGCCAGATGTTCGAGATCATATGCTGATGATAGCGAATTGCCGTAAGCTGGATCACTTATTATCGAGCCGATTCCATGATAATTATTAATCTGTGAAATGGGTCACCGCTTTATAATTTCCAAAAAAAATATCCGTGCAAACTGATTGAATTTTCGCTAACCGTCACCATTTCATACAAACGCGCGTCGCGAACACATTCAGACAGGGGCCCGATGGCCTCTGCCACACAGGAGATGCCAGTGCGCTGGATACCGTTTATTGCTTTCTTTCTCTATGTTTACATTGAGATTTCCATTTTCATCCAGGTTGCCCATGTGCTGGGCGTCCTGCTGACGCTGATTCTGGTGATTTTCACCTCCGTCATCGGCATGTCGCTGGTGCGCAATCAGGGTTTCAAAAATTTCCTGATAATGCAGCAGAAGATGGCTGCAGGGGAAAGCCCGGCGGAAGAGATGATCAAAAGCGTGTCGTTGATTATTGCGGGGCTGCTGCTGATCCTGCCGGGGTTCTTCACTGACTTCCTTGGCCTTCTGCTGCTTCTGCCGCCGGTGCAAAAACACCTGACCATGAAGCTGCTGCCGCATCTGCGCTTTAGCCGTATGCCGGGGGGCGGATTCAGCACCGGGCCGGGCGATACCTTTGAAGGGGAGTATCAGCGTAAGGATGAACAGCACGACCGTTTAGACCATAAAGACGATCGGTGATTTTGTTGCCCGGTGGCGCTTCGCCTACCGGGCCTCCGGTAGCGCACCGCGCTTCGGCAAAAACACCCACAGCCCTGCCAGCATGACAATCGCGTACAGACTCTTCCATCCCACCATCGCCAGCAACAGCAGGCAAAGCATACCCCCGACGACCGCCAGAGCTTTATAGCGACCTTTCAGCAAACGACATCCCGCCAGCATGCACAGCAGGTAGATCATGATGAAAACGCCGTTGGCGTAGACGATCAGCGCGTCCAGATTGATCTTCAGTGCGTAAATACACAGCGTGCTCACCATGCAGCAGCCCAGTACGGCATTCAGGGCATTCAGCGGAAGCTGGCGTTTAGACAGGCGTGCGAGGCGATTCTCTGGTTTGTCGAGCGCCTGCGACCACACCAGCCGGGCAAAGCTCTGGATATAAATATTGAGGCTGGCAAAACAGGCGAGATAGCCGATGACGCAGGCGATCCATAGCGCCTTCACGCCGAACAGTTCCACCACGATACCCGGTAGCGATGCCGCGGCGGCGAGATCCGCTCCGAACGCGTGGAAGTGTAAGACCAGCACGGTACACGCCCAATAGACCGTGCCAGCCAGCAGCAGGCCTATCATCAGCGCGCGGGGGAAATCACGTTCAGGCTGCTTAAATTCAGAGGCCAGATGGGCAAAGGCTTCCAGGCCGACAAAACACCAGAACATGACGGAGAGCGCGGCGAAAAGCTGGGAATGGTCGACGTCTGTCACCGCAGGGAAGGGAATTTCCTTTATTGTGATATCGCCCGCCCACCAGATTGCGACAACGAGCGCGACAATCAGCACCGCAACCAGCGTCTGCAGGTTGGCGCTGGAGCTGGCGCCGCGAGAGCCCACCCACCAGACGATCGCCAGCGTACCCAGCTCGGCCAGCAATAACTGCTCGTTATGCCAGCCAAACAGCGCCTGACCAAAGCCGGTCGCAATATGCAACGCCGCAGGAAGGCCAACCGGAATGACGGAGAGAAACAGCCAGCCGGTAACGCGCTGCAGCCGCGGGCCAAAGGCCAGTCCGACAAAGTGCGCCACGCCACCCGCGCTGGGGAAATGCCGGCCCAGGATGGCAAACACAATGGCTATCGGGAAAACCAATACAATCAGCGCTGGCCACGCCCACAGGCTGTTATTTCCAGCCACCAGCGCCGCCAGTGCGGGTACGGCAAACACGCCCGTACCTAACAAGGAGGTTGAGAGCAGTCCGACGCCCTGCGCCAGCCCCAGCTCCTGCTTGAGTCCACTCATTCACATCGCCCTGCCAGTACCAAAAGAGAGGCGATGGTAACACTTTCGCAAATTTTTTTTTCGACTCCCCCTTGAAGGGGGAAAAAGCTATCCCCATCTCTCAGGGCACTAGTCGGAAAACCGCATGCGGGCCGGCGTCATCCATAACTGATAATGACTTTCTCAAAGGAGAGCTATCAATGAGTATTCGTCCGTTACATGATCGTGTGATCGTCAAACGTAAAGAAGTTGAAACCAAGTCTGCTGGCGGCATCGTTCTGACCGGTTCTGCAGCAGCCAAATCAACGCGTGGCGAAATCATCGCTGTCGGTAAGGGCCGCATCCTGGAAAACGGAACTGTGCAGCCACTGGACGTTAAAGTTGGTGACATCGTAATTTTCAACGATGGCTACGGCGTGAAATCCGAGAAGATCGACAATGAAGAAGTGTTGATCATGTCCGAGAGCGACATTCTGGCAATTGTTGAAGCGTAATTTACGCACGAGAATTTGAGGAAATAAGAACATGGCAGCTAAAGACGTAAAATTCGGTAACGACGCTCGTGTAAAAATGCTCCGCGGCGTAAACGTACTGGCAGATGCAGTTAAAGTGACTCTGGGCCCGAAAGGCCGCAACGTAGTGCTGGATAAATCCTTCGGCGCGCCAACCATCACCAAAGATGGTGTTTCTGTAGCACGTGAAATTGAGCTGGAAGACAAGTTCGAAAACATGGGCGCGCAGATGGTGAAAGAAGTTGCCTCTAAAGCGAACGACGCTGCTGGTGACGGTACCACCACCGCGACCGTACTGGCGCAGGCAATCATCACCGAAGGTCTGAAAGCCGTTGCTGCGGGCATGAACCCAATGGATCTGAAACGTGGTATCGACAAAGCTGTCGCCTCCGCTGTTGAAGAGCTGAAAGCGCTGTCCGTACCGTGCTCTGACTCTAAAGCCATTGCTCAGGTTGGTACTATCTCCGCTAACTCCGACGAAACCGTAGGTAAACTGATCGCTGAAGCGATGGACAAAGTCGGTAAAGAAGGCGTGATCACCGTTGAAGACGGTACCGGTCTGGAAGACGAGCTGGACGTGGTTGAAGGTATGCAGTTCGACCGCGGTTACCTGTCCCCATACTTCATCAACAAGCCAGAGACTGGCGCTGTTGAGCTGGAAAGCCCGTTCATCCTGCTGGCTGACAAGAAAATCTCCAACATCCGCGAAATGCTGCCAGTGCTGGAAGCCGTTGCGAAAGCAGGCAAGCCGCTGGTGATCATCGCTGAAGACGTTGAAGGCGAAGCGCTGGCGACCCTGGTGGTTAACACCATGCGCGGCATCGTGAAAGTGGCTGCGGTTAAAGCACCTGGCTTCGGCGATCGCCGTAAAGCGATGCTGCAGGATATCGCTACCCTGACCGGCGGTACCGTAATCTCTGAAGAGATCGGTATGGAGCTGGAAAAAGCGACCCTGGAAGACCTGGGCCAGGCGAAACGCGTTGTGATCAACAAAGACACCACCACCATCATCGATGGCGTGGGTGAAGAAGCTGCTATTCAGGGCCGCGTTGGTCAGATCCGTAAGCAGATCGAAGAAGCGACTTCCGATTACGACCGTGAAAAACTGCAGGAGCGCGTAGCGAAACTGGCAGGCGGCGTTGCGGTAATCAAAGTCGGTGCAGCGACCGAAGTTGAAATGAAAGAGAAAAAAGCACGCGTTGACGATGCCCTGCACGCGACCCGTGCTGCGGTAGAAGAAGGCGTGGTTGCTGGTGGTGGTGTTGCGCTGGTGCGTGTTGCCGCTAAACTGGCAGGCCTGACCGCACAGAACGAAGATCAGAACGTGGGTATTAAAGTTGCGCTGCGCGCAATGGAAGCTCCTCTGCGTCAGATCGTTTCTAACGCCGGTGAAGAGCCATCTGTGGTTGCGAACAACGTGAAAGCGGGCGAAGGTAACTACGGTTATAACGCAGCAACTGAAGAATACGGCAACATGATCGACTTCGGTATCCTGGATCCAACGAAAGTGACCCGTTCTGCTCTGCAGTACGCGGCATCTGTCGCTGGCCTGATGATCACCACCGAGTGCATGGTCACCGATATGCCTAAAGGCGATGCACCAGACTTAGGTGCTGCTGGCATGGGCGGCATGGGCGGTATGGGCGGCATGATGTAATCGTGCGCTCTACGTCGTAGAACGTGAAAAACCCCCGGGCAGAAATGCTCGGGGGTTTTTCTTTTGGTCATCTTTTAGGTATAAGATTTACACACGGACAACTACTGTCCAGCTTATTGAAAACGAGGAATAACATGCGCGTAAAAGTCTGTGCAGGGATTGTAGGGGCAGCATTGCTGCTGGCGGGTTGTAGCTCCAGCAATGAGCTGTCGGCAGCGGGCCAGGGCGTTCGCTTTGTGGAAGATAAGCCTGGCAGTGAATGCCAGCTGTTAGGCACGGCAACCGGTGAGCAAAGTAACTGGATGTCAGGGCAGCATGGCGAAGAAGGCGGCTCGATGCGCGGTGCGGCGAATGCCCTGCGTAACCAGGCTGCGGCAATGGGCGGTAACGTGATTTACGGCGTGAGCAGCCCAACGCAGAGTATGCTGTCCAGCTTCGTGCCGACCGCCAGCCAGATGAACGGCCAGGTCTACAAGTGCCCGAACTGATTGCCTTTTTCCCTCTCCCTGTGGGAGAGGGTTAGGGTGCGGGGAAACTAGCGCTGCCGCAGCTGCAGATCCAGCGGCGTCTTGCTCGGCTCTCCGCCAATCTCGCGTGCCAGCTTCGGCACCATATAGCCTGAAACCAGCGTTAACAGTTCGCGCATAATCTGCCGGGCTTCTTCATCCGTCACCATGAAATGGGCCGCGCCCTGAACGCGATCCAGCACGTGCAGGTAATAGGGCATCACGCCCGCATCAAACAGGGCATTGCTCAGGTCGGCCAGCACGCGGGCGCTGTCATTGACGCCGCGCAGCAGCACGCTCTGGTTCAGCAGCGTCACGCCCGCTTTACGCAGACGCGCCATCGCCGCGCGAAAGTCATCGTCAATTTCATTCGCGTGGTTAATATGGTTCACCAGCAGCACCTGCAATCTTGACTGCTCCAGGCGTGACACCAGTCCGTCAGTGACACGTGCCGGAATGACAATCGGTAAACGGCTGTGAATACGCAGGCGCTTAACGTGCGGGATGGCTTCAAGCTGAGTCAACAGCCAGTCCAGCTCATGATCTTTTGCCATCAGCGGGTCACCGCCGGAAAAAATAATCTCATCCAGCTCCGGATGGGCGGCGATATAGTCCAGCGCGACCTGCCAGTTGCGTTTATTGCCCTGGTTTTCGGCATACGGGAAGTGCCGACGGAAGCAATAACGACAATTTACCGCGCAACCGCCTTTTACCAGCAGCAGGGCGCGGTTGAGATACTTGTGCAGTAAACCCGGCACCACGCTGTTCTGCTCTTCCAGCGGATCGGTGCTGTATCCCGGTGCGGTGACAAACTCATCCTGCGAAGTAAGCGTTTGTTTTAAAAGTGGATCGTCGGGGTTGCCTTTCTCCATTCGCGCCACAAACGCACGGGGAACGCGCAGGGCGAAAAGACGCTTTGCCTCGCGGCCTGCAAGCAACTCTGGGTGCTGATCGAGGTCTAAAAGACGCAGCAATTCATCAGGACTGGTGATTACATCGGCAAGTTGCGATAACCAATCTTCTCTGGACGGGGTGTTTAGGGTTACAATATGCGCCATTTTGTGGCTTAGCTACCAGTTAACAAATTTAGAGGGCCTTATGGCAACGTACTATAGCAACGATTTTCGTGCTGGTCTTAAAATCATGATGGACGGCGAACCGTACGCGGTTGAAGCCAGCGAATTCGTTAAACCAGGTAAAGGCCAGGCATTCGCACGCGTTAAGCTGCGCCGTCTGCTGACCGGTACCCGTGTTGAGAAAACCTTCAAGTCTACTGACTCCGCTGAAGGCGCTGATGTTGTTGATATGAACCTGACCTATCTGTACAACGACGGTGAGTTCTATCATTTCATGAACAACTCCACTTTCGAACAGCTGTCTGCTGATGAGAAAGCGGTAGGTGATAGCGCTAAATGGCTGCTGGATCAGGCTGAGTGCATCGTGACCCTGTGGAACGGCCAGCCTATCGCTGTGACCCCACCAAACTTCGTAGAACTGGAAATCGTTGAAACCGATCCAGGTCTGAAAGGTGATACCGCAGGTACCGGCGGTAAACCAGCCAAACTGTCTACCGGCGCAGTGGTTAAAGTTCCACTGTTCGTACAGACTGGCGAAGTGATCAAAGTGGATACCCGCTCCGGCGAATACGTATCCCGCGTGAAGTAATTTACGTCATGATTGAAGGCGCAGCGCCCGCTGCGCCTGATTTTTGCAGGCAGGGATGATGAAACGTACCGTTAAAATTCTGCTTCTGTTAGCGCTTTCCAGTGCATTGCTTTCCGGCTGTAACACCACCCGTGGAATGGGACAAGATATCCAGGATCTCGGTCATATCATTTCTCACGCCGCCAGCTAAGTTCGTCTAATTTTCCTAAAAATGCTTCCTTTTCCGTCAACCGGCGGGATCTTGTCTATTCTTAAGTTGCTATACACAAAACAACTTTGGCTATAAAAGGAAGATATTATGGTTAAGAAGACAATTGCAGCGATCTTTTCAGTCCTGGTACTTTCTTCAGTGTTAACGGCCTGTAATACCACGCGTGGCGTCGGTCAGGATATTTCTGAAGGTGGTAGCGCAATCTCTGGTGCGGCAACTAAAGCTCAGCAGTAATTAACATACGGTACGAGACCAGCGGGTTTCGTACCGTCAGCTTTCTGATTCCTGCAGGGATAAGAACGGAGAAAAACGCGTATCCATATGCAATTTCATCCGGATATTGCGTTTGTAGGTATAGACCGTTTTTCCATTGATACTCAGGTGAGCGGCAATTTTTTGATTGCTTGCCCCGTCCATCCACAATGTCAGCACTTTCTCTTCCTGCCGGGTCAGCAAGGGGGCGGCTGCCGTTGGCCTTTCAGCGCTAGCGCGCGAGTTTAATGCGTCATTGATAGTCGTTGCCACTTCTCCGAGACTGGCGTTTTTCAACAGCGACGACCAAACCGGGAACTGTCCGAGCCAGTCGGTCATGCCGCGGTCCTCTCCCGATTGCAGCATAATAAACGGTAATCGTTCACTGGCGTTAAGCAAGGACGAGAGCTGCTGAAAATGATGAATATCCTGCCTGAAGCCGTACAGGTCGGCGATGACCAGCGTGGGTTTCCATTGCAGAATGTGCTCCCTGGCAAGGAACAGATTATTTAGTCCGGTCACAACGTAGTGTCCCGGGAACAAACCGGAATGATTGAGCCATGCTTCAAACCCCGTGCGGGTGAAGTGACAACGGTCAATCAAAAGAATTTTGAACATATTTTATTCGCAGTCGGCTAGTGGTTTGGCTTCCTGCCATCAGAAAGCACATCATCATAGAGAAGTCGGATGAGTGCTAAATGCCGGAACTACGCGCCATACTGCGGCTATTTCTTGCCTTAACGTGTTCAGCAAAAAATGATTGAAAAAAAATAGCACGCTAACCACAATATGGGGCGTAATCTCTGCCTTACGGGACGACCCGTAAGCGTTTCTTTCACCGGGGACGGCCCCAACTTGAATTAAGTTAAGGAGCCTGAAATGTCCTGGATCATTCTTTTTATTGCTGGCCTGCTCGAAGTGGTATGGGCAATTGGTCTCAAGTACACCCACGGATTTACCCGCCTGACGCCCAGCGTCATTACCGTCACCGCGATGATCGTGAGTATTGTCCTGTTATCCTGGGCGATGCGCTCGCTGCCTGTGGGAACGGCTTATGCCGTCTGGACGGGCATTGGTGCGGTAGGGGCCGCCATCACCGGCATTCTGCTGCTGGGAGAGTCAGCGAGTCTGGCGCGTATCGCCAGCCTCGCCTTGATTGTGGCCGGCATCGTTGGGCTGAAGCTCAGCACCCATTAATGGGGCTGTTTTACCCAGATGAGTTTTGACACATCAAACCCTTGCCGGGTCGCGACGTCCAGCATTTGCTGTTTCATTTCTGACGAAATAGTTGGCGTGCGGGAAAGTATCCACAAATAGTCGCGATCCGGCCCGCACACCAGCGCGTGACGGTACTCTCTGTCGAGCGCGATCACGTTATAGCCGCCATAAAACGGGCCGAAGAAAGAGACTTTGAGCGCGGCCCGTCGCGGGTCGCCCGTGAAGTACGCTTTCCCAATCGATTGCTGCCACATCTCCCGATCGGGATTATAGCCCCGGTTGATCACCTGAATACCGCCATCATCCATCGGGCTGTAATTCGCAGTGACCTTCTCTAAGCCCTGCTCAAACCGATGGTCGAGGCGCGCGATTTCATACCATGTTCCAAGGAAGCGTTGTGCATCAAAAGGCGAGACGACGGTAACGCCTGGAGGTGGGGTAGGGGAACTGCAGGCAACCACTAAAAACGCGGCTGTCACCGCGGCGATAACAGGCAGAATGCGCATAGGAGTTTCCTTACTGTTTTTTGTTAAGTGTAGATGACGGCAAGGAAAATGTGGTTTTTGTGCGGTGTGTTTCGCCGGGGGGTCACCCCGTGGATTTTGTAGGCCGGGTCAGGCAAAGCCGCCACCCGGCAATGTTTTACTGCAGCGCGTCGAGGATACGGTATGCCGCCTCAACGCGTGCCGGGTTCGGATAGCTTTTATTCGCCAGCATCACAATGCCGAGCTGCTTTTCAGGAATAAATGCCACGTAGCTGCCAAACCCGCCGGTAGAGCCGGTTTTATGGACCCAGGATGCGTTGACCGGGGGCGCCGGTGGATTCACTTCTCTCGCAGGCAGCGGTGCCAGCGCCACCTTATTGTCGCTACCTTCAACCACGGTTTTTGCATCGACCGGCCTGTTAAGCATTTCCCAGCCTAAACCCTGATACATGGCACCCACGCGCCAGTAGCGAGACTGCGCCAGGGTAATGCCTTTCCTGAGTGAACTATCCTGAAGCGAGTCCGGCTTCATGTTGACCATTACCCAGCTTGCCATATCCTGCACGTTGGTTTTTACGCCATAGGCTTCAGCGTCCAGCATGCCTGGCGAAACGTGTACCGCCTTACCGTCGCGGTATCCCCAGGCGTAATGCGCCTCTTCCGCTTTCGGAACGTTAATCCATGTATGGTCCAGCTTGAGCGGCTTAAAGACCCGCGTCGTTATGGCCTGCTCATAGCTCATGCCGGAAGGTTTGACCGCCAGCGCGCCAAAAAGACCGATGCTGGCGTTGGCATAAAGACGCGTGGTGCCCGGCTTCCACTGCGGCTGCCAGTTTTGATAAAAGCGCAGCAGAGAGGCGTTATCCGTGACCTCATCCGGTACCTGTAACGGCAAACCACCTGCGGTATAGGTTGCCAGATCCAGCATTCGGATCCCCTGCCACTGCTTGCCTGTCAGCTCAGGCCAGTATTTTGTCACCGGATCGCCCAGCGATATTTCACCGCGAGCAATGGCATCGCCGCCGAGTACGCCGGTGAAGGTTTTACTTATAGAACCCAGCTCGAATAAGGTTTGTGGGGTGACAGGTTTGTTCGCCGCAACATCGGCTTTACCGAAGGTAAAGTAGTGCGGCTGACCTTGATAAATCACCGCCACCGCCATACCCGGAATGGCCTGCGCTTTCATCAGCGGCGTAACGGTACGTTCCACCACCTCAGCCAGCTGTTTTTCTGACATCGGGGCAGCCAATACCGAGCAGGAGGTGCTGAGCAGCAGGGCGCAGCAAAGGGATTTAGTCATCATCAGTTATCTTCCGTAATAGCAGTTCAAGGGAGTGTCCGGGCCCGTCAGACCGCTGTAGTCTGTTGGATTTGACTATGGCTGACAAACGGTTAAATTTAGCATTAGCTGTTAATTTTTCTAACGGACGAGACCATGACGCGCAGCTATCTCCCTCTTAATTCCCTGCGGGCGTTTGAAGCAGCCGCCAGGCACCTCAGTTTTACGCATGCCGCTATCGAGCTGAACGTCACCCATTCCGCGATTAGCCAGCACGTAAAGGCGCTGGAGCAGCACCTTAATTGCCAGCTGTTTGTCCGCGTTTCGCGTGGGCTGATGTTGACCACCGAAGGCGAGAATTTGCTGCCGGTACTGAATGACTCGTTCGATCGCATCGCCGGAATGCTGGATCGCTTTGCCAGCCAGCGCGCTCAGGAGAAGCTCAAAATAGGTGTGGTAGGGACTTTTGCCACGGGAGTTTTATTCTCGCTGCTTGCGGACTTTCGCCGCTGCTATCCGCATATTGATCTTCAGCTTTCCACCCATAACAATCGCGTCGACCCGGCGGCTGAAGGGCTTGATTACGCCATTCGCTACGGTGGCGGCGCGTGGCATGGAACCGATGCTGAATTCCTTTGCCCTGCGCCGCTGTCTCCGCTCTGTACACCCGACATTGCCTCCTGTCTAAAAAGCCCGGCAGATATCCTGAAGTTTACCCTGCTGCGCTCCTACCGGCGCGACGAGTGGGCGGCGTGGATGCAGGCCGCGGGTGAACATCCTCCCTCACCGACGCACCGGGTGATGGTGTTTGATTCGTCCGTGACCATGCTGGAAGCCGCGCAGGCAGGCACAGGGATTGCCATTGCGCCTGTCGACATGTTTACCCATTTACTCAGCAGCGAACGCATCGTGCAGCCGTTTGCAACGCAGATTGACCTCGGCAGCTACTGGCTGACAAGACTACAGTCACGGACAGAAACGCCCGCAATGCGCGAGTTTGCCCAGTGGCTTGTGGGGAAGATGCAGAAATAAAAGGCCCGCCGGATGGCGGGCCAGAAGCGTCAGATGGTGACCACGGCAATCAGCGTCACCACGGTCAGGATGGTCGCCAGACCGTAGAACACCCATTTCCCGCTCGGTACATGGATTTTCAGGTCATGCATCGCATGGTGAATACGGTGCAGGCCACACCACAGCGGCAGGACGATCATCAGGAAGATGAACACGCGGCCGATAAAGCTGCTCGCAAACGCCAGCACGCGCTCGTAGCTCAGCGCATCGCCCGGGAACAGCCCCAGCGGCAGCATAATGCCGACCAGCAGAATGATGACGGGGGCGATGATGGCACTCCACATGCCGCCTGCGCCAAACAGGCCCCAGAAGACCGGCTCGTCAGAACGTTTTGGATTTGGATTGATCACAGGTGTCTCCTTACCAGAACAGTGCGACAAACAGAATGACCACAGTGACCAGAATCGTCACTGCCCAGAGCCCTTTAATCACCGGCTCTGGCCCCATTTTCTCGTCTTTTATGATGATGTTCGCCGCTTTTGGCGCCAGCTCAAACCAGGTTTTGGTATGAAGCAGCGCGGCCGCGAGTACGATCAGGTTCAGAACAACAATGATCGGGTTTTGCAGAAAACCGACAAAGCTGGCCCAGGCTTCCGGGCCATGCTTGAGGGCAAAAACGCCGTACATCAGCTCAAGGCTGAACCAGACCGCCGGTACCGCCGTGCCTTCACGCAGCATGTAGAAGCGATAAAACGGCAGGTTTTTCCACCAGGTGGACGGCACAGGCCGCACATAGGCTTTGCGTTTAGTCGTCATCATGCACTCCTTAGCGTGGTTTCAGGGTAGCGATAAGAAAGTCTTTCGAGCTTTCCACTTTACCCTGCTGAATTGCGGCGGCCGGGTCGACGTGCTTCGGACACACTTCGGAGCAGTAACCCACAAAGGTACAGCTCCAGACGCCGTTCTGGCTGTTAAGCTGCGCCATACGTTCTTTTTTGCCGTGGTCGCGGCTGTCTTCGTTATAGCGGTGTGCCAGGGTAATGGCGGCCGGGCCGATGAACTCCTTGTTCAGGCCAAACTGTGGACAGGCTGCGTAGCACAGGCCGCAGTTGATGCAGCCGGAGAACTGATGGTATTTCGCCATCTGAGCCGGCGTCTGGGTATTTGGCCCCTGATCCGGCGTGCGCGGATTACCGATGATGTACGGCTTAATGGCTTCCAGGCTTTCGATAAAGTGGGTCATATCGACCACCAGATCGCGTTCAATCGGGAAGTTGCCCAGCGCTTCGACCTTAATGCCTTTGGTGTACTCGCGCAGGAAGGTCTTACAGGCCAGCTTCGGCACCTTGTTGACCATCATGCCGCAGGAGCCGCAGATTGCCATGCGGCAGGACCAGCGGTAGCTCAGGTCTGGCGCCAGGTTATCTTTGATATAGCCGAGCGCATCCAGCAGGGAGGTTTGCTCGTCATAAGGTACTTCATAGAAAGCGCTGTGCGGTGCGGCGTCCACTTCCGGATTGTAGCGCACCACTTCAACCTTCATTTTTTGCATCTCAGCCATTCGCCTTCTCCTTCTTCTCGGCGGCTTCTGCTTCTGCACCGTACACGCGTTTAGCCGGCGGCAGCGTGGTGATTTTCACGTCGCTGTAGTCCAGACGTGTGGTGCCATCTGCATCGCGCCAGGCGAGAGTGTGTTTCAGGAAATTGACGTCGTCACGTTCGGTACAGCCTTCGTCCAGACGCTGGTGGGCCCCACGCGACTCTTTACGCGCCAGCGCAGAGTGCGCCATACATTCCGCGACGTTCAGACCGTGGCCCAGCTCGATGGTGTAGAGCAGGTCGGTGTTGAATACGCTGGAGGTATCGGTGATGCGTACGCGCTTGAAGCGCTCCTGCAGTTCCGCCAGCTTGTCGACGGTTTTTTGCATCAGCTCTGGCGTACGGTAAATACCGCAGCCTTCTTCCATCGACAGGCCCATCTCGTCGCGGATCTTAGACCAGTTCTCGTTACCCTCCTGGTTCACCAGATCTTTCAGGCGTTTTTCAACGTCTGCGACCTGCGCATCCAGCGCGGCACCGTTGGCTTCGCCTGCTGTAGCCGCCCGCTCCATCGCGCGCTCGCCCGCCATGCGGCCAAAGACGACCAGCTCTGCCAGCGAGTTAGACCCGAGACGGTTGGCGCCGTGCAGACCCACGGAGGAACACTCGCCGACGGCGAACAGGCCTTTAATACGGGTTTCGCACTGCTGGTCGGTTTCGATCCCGCCCATGGTGTAGTGCGCGGTTGGACGCACCGGAATCGGCTCTTTCACCGGGTCGACGCCGACGTAAGCTTTCGCCAGCTCGCAGATGAACGGCAGACGTTCCAGCAGTTTCTTCTCGCCAAGGTGACGCAGGTCGAGATAGACCACATCGCCGCGCGGCGTGGAGATGGTGTTGCCTTTGCGCCACTCGTGCCAGAAGGCCTGAGAGACTTTGTCGCGCGGGCCGAGTTCCATGTATTTGTTCTTCGGCTCGCCGAGCGGGGTTTCCGGGCCCATGCCGTAATCCTGCAGATAGCGGTAGCCGTTTTTATTGACCAGAATACCGCCTTCACCGCGGCAGCCTTCCGTCATCAGAATGCCGGAGCCCGGCAGACCGGTTGGGTGATACTGCACGAACTCCATATCGCGCAGCGGTACGCCGTGACCGAGCGCTATGCCCATGCCGTCACCGGTGACGATGCCGCCGTTGGTGTTATAACGATAAACGCGACCCGCACCGCCCGTTGCCATCACTACCGCGTTGGCGCGGATCTGGACAAGCGTGCCTTCCATCATGTTCATCGCCACCAGGCCACGCGCCTGTCCGTCATCAACCAGAATGTCGAGGACGAAGTGTTCATCGAAGCGCTGAATTTGTGGGAACTGAAGGGAGGTCTGGAACAGGGTGTGCAGCATGTGGAAGCCGGTTTTATCGGCGGCGAACCAGGTGCGTTCAATCTTCATACCGCCAAAGCGGCGAACGTTGACGCTGCCGTCCGGGCGGCGGCTCCACGGACATCCCCACTGCTCAAGCTGGGTCATTTCCGTGGGACAATGATGCACAAAGTAGTCAACGACATCCTGCTCGCAAAGCCAGTCGCCCCCTGCAACCGTGTCGTGGAAATGGTATTCAAAGCTGTCATGATCCTGCGCAACGGCGGCGGACCCTCCTTCTGCTGCCACTGTGTGACTACGCATTGGATAGACTTTTGAAATCAATGCGATTTTAGCGTTGGGATTAGCTTGTGCTGCAGCAATCGCAGCACGTAATCCAGCCCCGCCAGCGCCTATTACGGCAAGATCGGCTTGAAAAGTTTGCACGACATTCCTCCAGATTTTTGTTATTTCGCAACGCGACAAACTAAAGGTAGTTCACCCGTCCAAAAGGACGATTGCGAAAGCGTTTCCACTGCTCCTTTATGGGTAAAACAGTATAACCGTGTAGATGTCAGGGAAATTTGACGTGTTCGATTTTTTTGCTGTTCTGTACGGCGATTTATTATGAAGATTGATGAAATACGTCACGAAAAAGTTCACCTAAATGAAATGCCCTTTTTTACTGCGCAAAATTTGTCTCTGCCCCTGCTAACGAGTAGACTTCGTGCCCTTGTCTGAAATCGGAGAACAACTCATGAGCGAAACGGCCACCTGGCAGCCGAGCGCATCCATCCCTAATCTGTTAAAACGCGCTGCAATTATGGCGGAGATCCGCCGTTTCTTTGCCGACCGCGGAGTCCTGGAGGTGGAAACGCCGTGCATGAGTCAGGCAACGGTAACGGATATTCATCTGGTGCCGTTTGAAACCCGTTTTGTTGGCCCCGGCCACTCTCAGGGCATGAATTTGTATCTGATGACCAGCCCGGAATACCACATGAAACGCCTGCTGGCGGCGGGATGTGGCCCGGTGTATCAGCTGTGCCGCAGCTTCCGTAATGAAGAGATGGGGCGTCACCACAACCCGGAATTCACCATGCTGGAGTGGTACCGCCCGCATTATGATATGTACCGCCTGATGAATGAGGTGGACGATCTGCTCCAGCAGGTGCTGGACTGCTCGGAAGCCGAAACGCTCTCCTATCAGCAGGCTTTCCAGCGCCATCTGGAAATCGATCCGCTGTCGGCGGACAAAACCCAGCTGCGCGAAGTGGCAGCAAAACTGGATCTGAGCAACGTGGCGGATACCGAAGAGGATCGCGACACGCTGCTGCAGCTGCTGTTCACTTTTGGCGTTGAACCGCAGATTGGCAAAGACCGTCCGACCTTTGTCTATCACTTCCCGGCAAGCCAGGCGTCGCTGGCGCAGATCAGTACCGAAGATCATCGTGTCGCAGAGCGTTTTGAGGTCTATTACAAAGGCATCGAGCTGGCGAACGGCTTCCACGAACTGACGGATGCCCGCGAGCAGCAGCAGCGCTTCGAGCAGGATAACCGCAAGCGCGCCGCGCGCGGTCTGCCGCAGCAGCCTATTGATGTGAATTTGCTTGAAGCATTAAAAGCAGGTCTGCCGGATTGCTCCGGCGTGGCGCTGGGTGTTGACCGTCTGGTGATGCTGGCCCTGGGCGCAGAGCAGCTTGGCGATGTGATTGCGTTTACCGTAGATCGCGCCTGACGGCAGTTTACCCTCTCCCGCGGGAGAGGGTTGCCCCGCTTACCTTACAAACTTCCCGCCGGGCGCGTACGCGCCGCTGACGTCAGCGTTCTTCCCGTTTTACGCCCGTCCAGGCTTTCGAGACGCATCTGGAACGGTGGGAACGGCATATCAATACCGTGCTCGCGGAAGCCCGCCAGAATCAGCTGGTGGATCTCATGGCGCAGCGGCATACGGTGTCCCATTTCGGCGGCGTAGATGCGCAGCTCGAAAATCTGGATCCCCTGCTGTAAATCCACAAGGAATACTTCCGGCGCCGGGTTGTCGATTACCAGCGAACAGCGCTCAGCGGCAGTGTAGAGGATCTGGGTGACCTCTTCGCTGTTGGCGTCCGACGGCGCCGGTACCGTCAGCACCACGCGGGTAACGGAGTCTGACAGCGACCAGTTGATGAACTGCTCGGTAATAAACGCCTTGTTTGGCACGATGATCTCTTTGCGATCCCAGTCGCTGATCGTCGTCGCGCGGGTGTTGATCTTCGTGATGCTGCCGGTCAAATCGCGGATCGTTACGGTATCGCCAATACGGATCGGTTTTTCGAACAGAATGATCAGGCCAGAGATGAAGTTGGCGAAGATCTCCTGTAAACCAAAACCTAACCCTACACCAAGGGCCGCCACCAGCCACTGCAGCTTCGACCACTCAATACCGATCATCGAGAAGCCAACCAGCCCGCCAAACAGCATGATCAGATATTTGGTAATGGTCGTAATCGCATAGCCTGTACCCGGCGTTAAATCCAGATGCTGCAGCAGCGCAAGCTCCAGCAGCGCCGGGAAGTTGCGTACCAGCTGCGTGGTGATGATCAGCACCAGAATGGCAATCAGCACCGCCCCTAAGGTAATCGGCTCCAGGCTTTCAACACCCTGCACCGTAGACGTCACGTCCCAGAGCGAGATGTTCTCCAGGAAGCCAAACGCGGAGTGGATCTCTGACCAGAGGAAGATCACCGACAGGAGGGCAATCAGCATCAGGATGGAACGAACCAGGCGCAGGGACTGGGTACTGATGGCATCCAGATCCAGTTCGACTTCGTCCGCTTCCGTTGTGCCTTCCGTACTGTTGACGTGGTTTGGCTCTTCCTCACCCCGCGCGCGCTGGGCGAGGATCTCCGCCCGGCGATGCTTGGCACGATCGAAGGCCAGACGGCGGCGCTGGATCAGCATCCAGCGGCGGATCACGTGGTACACCACCAGCAGCAGGAACCAGATGGCCACCGAGGTTTCCAGCCGCGCCAGCAGCGCCTGCGCGGTTGCCAGATAGCCTACCGCTGCTGCCAGCATCGCAAACAGCGGCGCGCTAAGCAGCAGGTTCCAGAGCAGCCGGTTGAACATGTTTTCGCCGCTGCCGGATTTATCGAGATAGAGCGGAATACCCGCGCGTTTCAGGCTGAGCGTAACGATGGCCAGCGCCCCGCATATCAGCATAAAGCAGAGGCGCCCCAGCGAGCCTGAGAACTCCCGGTCGTTGAGATTATCGAACATGATCAGCGCCATAATCAGCGGCACAATCAGCCCGATGCTCATCAGGTAGTAACGCATGGCGCGCGCGACGCGATTACGCGGCCAGCCAAAGTGGGTGATGAACAGGCCATTGGGGCGCGCGAAGGTGGCGCAAATCATGACCACCCACAGCAGCGGCACCGTGGCGGTGACGCCATCGCCAATCGCGACCGCGAGCGGATAGGGCCAGGCTTCCCGCAGGCCATACCCCAGCGTCATCCACAGCACCGGCAGCGGAGAGGCGACAAGAATCGACCAGAATACGGTGCGCAACGTCAGCCAGAAGTGATCCTGGGTGACTTTCCCGACCCGGGAGCTGGAACGCTCCAGGAAGCGGGTGAAATGTCTGCGCGAGTAAATGCTGAAGCCCACCAGAATCAACGCCCCCAGCAGCGGGAAAATGGTCTCTTTGCTGGTAAACATCATCACGCTGGCCTGTCCCAGCTGGCTGACGGTGTCCAGCGAAATCAGGCGGCGCAGGTCCTGGACAATCTCAATCGGCCACGAGAAGGTCATCGGACGCACGTCGGACGTCCAGAAGAGATAACGGTGCGTAGCCTCGTTCACCTCTTTCAGCGCATCTTCCAGCTGGCTATTGGAGACTTTTAGCTTGGTCAGCTCCAGAATCAGCGTATCCCCGCCCTGGAGCAGAGAGTTCAGCAGTTCACGCTGGGTACGCAGCTGGGCTTCCAGAATACGGTTTTGCTCGCTGGTCAGGGGCTGTCCGTCAGCCTGACGGATCTGGCGGATTTGCGGCTGTTTATTGAGAAGATCTTCAAAGTGCAGTCGCTGAACGCGCAGCTGGGCCATCTCGGTATCCAGCTGTTGCGGCTTCGGCATTTCCGGCAGGCGCGCGACCTGGGCACGTAACGCTTCGCCCAGCAGGTTTGATGATCCGAGCCACTGGGACTGCTCGCGCAGGGTGTTGAGCGCCTGGCGAACCTGCAGGGTTTGATTGGTGGCCTGACGCTGCTGCGAGGCAACCAGATCCATGCGCTGCGCCTGCTGGTTCAGCGCGGCAGAAAGCTCGCGGTTGACCCTGAATTGTTCGTTGATACCGGCAGGCAGGTTTTCGCTGTTTTCCGCCAGCAGTTCGGTGCTTTCAAGGGCACGCTCGGCTTCGCGCTGACGCTGGCTGTTAAGCTGATTGCGCAGGGCCTGGAGATACGCATCCAGCTGCTCGCTCTGCTTCTGAGCGAGTTCAGAGCGCATCCGCGACAGCTCCTGGCGGTTATTGGCGGAAAGCTGCGCCAGCTCCAGCTCATCGACAAGGGCCTTCAGGCGAGCCGATTCTGCCTGCAGGCCCAGATTTTGAGCCTGAGCCTGTGGCGTATTGCCGCTTTGCGTACCCACGCGACGCTCAACCTCATTAAGCTGGCGGCGGGCGTCGGTTTGCTGTTGCGGAAGCTGGCTGAGGGAGTCGGCAATTTCACGCGCTCGCTCCTGCTCCTGCTGGGCAAGGCGGCTCTTTTCCAGAAGCTGGCTGCTGACCTGCAGGATCTCCTGGTTCAGGGCGTCGGAGGTCATGCCTGCGGGCACGTCGCGCGGTTCGTCACGCAGATTATTGAGCTGCGCGCGCAGCGTCTGCGAGAGTTTGGGGAAGTTGTCGATAACCTGCTGATACTGCTGAGCGCGCTCAAGAGAGCCTTTTCGCTCCTCAAGCGCGTTCAGGGCAGCCTGGAGCGACTCGACGGTCTCTGGCTGAGCGGGTTTGGCCGCTTTTGCCTGCTCCAGTTCCTGGGTTATCTGTTTGGCGTCGGGGGCTGTCGCTGCGTACGCCCCCATGCTGAGGCACCAGGCCATCAGTAGAACGATAATCGGGCGCACGTCAGCGATCCTTCTGTTGTTAGCCTTCGTCTTTTTTGTCGTCAACCAGCGGGCTGGCGTCGTGCTCGGCGTTGATCTCTTCCTGCGGTAGCGGCGCTGGTTCTGCATCCGGCGTAACGAAGGTTTCGGTAGAGACCGCCAGCGGCTGGCCCAGTTTGGTGACCGACAGGCTTTCGAGCTGTTCAGCCAGCTTCACTTTGCCCGGCGCAAACAGGTTGATTACGGTAGAGCCCAGCTTGAAGCGACCCATCTCCTGACCTTTCAGCAGGGCCACCGAGCCTTCCGCTTCACCGGCAGGCCAGGTCCAGCGTTTGATCACGCCTTCGCGCGGTGGGGTGATGGTGCCCGCCCAGACGGTTTCGATGCTGCCTACGATGGTCGCACCCACCAGAATCTGCGCCATAGGGCCAAATTCAGTATCGAACAGACAGATGACGCGCTCGTTGCGGGCAAACAGGTTCGGCACGTTCTGCGCGGTCAGGTGGTTTACGGAGAACAGGTCGCCCGGGACGTAAATCATTTCACGCAGGATACCGTTACACGGCATGTGCACGCGATGGTAGTCGCGCGGTGAAAGATAGGTGGTGGCAAACGTACCGTTGCGGAACAGATCCGCCATCAGGTAGTTACCCGCCAGCAGCGCTTCCAGACTGTAGTTATGGCCCTTCGCCTGCAGGATTTTGTCGTCTTCGATATTACCCAACTGGCTGATCACGCCGTCTGCCGGCATCACCAGGACGTTAGGGTCGGTGTTCAGCGGGCGCACTTCGTCACGCAGCGGGCGTACGAAGAACTCGTTGAAGGTGCGGTAGCTGGCGGTATCCGGCTTCTGCGCCTCTTTCATATCGACCTTGTAATATTTTACGAAAAGGTCGATGACCAGTTTGGTCAGCCAGCCCGCGCGTTTGCTTGCGCCCCAGCCCGCCAGGCGAGTGAGCCACAGTTTTGGCAGAATGTATTGAAGCGAAAGTTTAAATGCGTTTAACAAGGTAGCCTCCAGGCCATTGTTTTGTCGTTCCTGATCCGGCGTTAAGCCGCCGGAACCTGAAAAAAGGGGACGATTTTAGCGATGCTTAGCTTAGTTGTCAGTTATCAGAATCAGAAAAGTTTTTACGCGTTTTTACGTCTTCCATGCTCTCAAGAATGCGGTGGTAATTCTCGAAGCGGGTTTCCGCGATCTCGCCTTTCTCAACCGCTTCACGGATAGCGCAGCCTGGGTCGTTATCGTGCTTACAGTCGCGGTATTTACAGGCGCCTAAATAATCATGGAATTCGACAAATCCGTTAAAGATTTGTTCCGGCTCAAGGTGCCACAAACCGAACTCACGCACCCCCGGGGAGTCGATCACGTCGCCGCCGTGCGGGAAATGATACAGACGCGAGGCGGTGGTGGTGTGCTGGCCCAGGCCAGAGACGTTGGACACATCGTTGGTCAGGATCTCTTGCTGGAGGCCGAGCAGGTTGTTCAGCAGGCTCGATTTACCCACGCCGGACTGGCCAGCAAAGATGCTGATGCGGTCGGTCAGCGCCTCTTCCAGCGGTTTAAGGCCATCTTTGGTGTGGCTGGAGACCATCAGCACGCGGTAACCAATCTTGCGGTAGATATCCATCTGCTCATTCACGAAGGCCATGCCGTCGTCATCCAGCAGATCGATTTTGTTCAACACGATAATCGGTTCAACCTGCAGCGTTTCGCAGGCGACGAGATATCGGTCGATAATGTTGAGCGAAAGTTCGGGCAAAATCGCCGATACGATAACAATCTGGTTAATGTTGGCAGCAATGGGTTTGACCCCGTCGTAGAAATCGGGACGGGTTAACACGGACGTGCGCTCATGAACCGCTTCAACGATACCTTTTACCGTAACGCCTTCCGCCGCCTCTTTACCCGGTCGCCAGACCACGCGATCGCCGGTAACCAGTGAACGGATGGTGCGACGGATATTGCAACGGTGAATATCCCCGTCGGCGGATTCGACATCGGCATGCATACCGAAACGGCTGATGACTACGCCTTCTGTCGCTTCACCAAACAGGTTGTCGTCATAATCCGGCTTCTCCGAAGTGGTTTTAAGACGGCGCTGGTGGTTGGCGTTTACGCGGCGCTGCTGCCCTTTGGAGAGTTTATTTTTACTCAATCGCGCTGGCTCCTGGTCGCCCGTAAGGGGCAAAACCTCTATGATACACTCTAATTAATACTAGTTAACCTGCTACTGCCGGTTATGCGAGAAGGGTGGAAAATAACATGAGCGCGGATGAAAACAACCTGATTTGGATCGATCTCGAAATGACCGGGCTGGATCCCGAGCGCGATCGCATCATTGAAATTGCAACGCTGGTGACGGACGCTAACCTGAATATCCTGGCTGAAGGGCCAACGATTGCGGTGCATCAGTCCGACGACCAGCTGGCTTTGATGGATGAATGGAACGTGCGCACCCACACCGGCAGTGGCCTGGTAGAGCGCGTGAAGGCGAGCACGTTCGGCGATCGCGAGGCGGAGCTGGCGACGCTTGAGTTCCTGAAACAGTGGGTTCCGGCAGGCAAATCGCCTATCTGTGGAAATAGCATCGGCCAGGATCGCCGTTTCCTGTTTAAGTACATGCCGGAGCTGGAGTCATATTTCCACTACCGCTATCTGGATGTCAGCACCCTGAAAGAGCTGGCGCGTCGCTGGAAGCCTGAAATCCTCGACGGCTTCAAAAAGCAGGGGACTCACCAGGCGATGGACGATATCCGTGAGTCTGTGGCGGAGCTTTCCTACTACCGCGAAAACTTTATTAAGCTGTGATTTTGCGATCCGGCGCCTTGCGTGGCCGGGTTTTTGTCGTTAAATTGTTCAGCTTGCCGATTAATTAAGCATTTGAACTTAATTTCGAAAAAATCGCTTTAAGGGGGGTTGCAGCTAAAAGGATTTCTCGTATAATGCGCCTCCCGTAACGACAGAGAATTACACGTTACGACAGCAACAAAAGCAGTGCAGATTTGCGGGAATAGCTCAGTTGGTAGAGCACGACCTTGCCAAGGTCGGGGTCGCGAGTTCGAGTCTCGTTTCCCGCTCCAAAATTTGAAAAGTGCTTCCAAAGCACGGACCACCCAAGCGGGAATAGCTCAGTTGGTAGAGCACGACCTTGCCAAGGTCGGGGTCGCGAGTTCGAGTCTCGTTTCCCGCTCCAAAATTTGAAAGTGCTTCTAAAGCACGGACCACCCAAGCGGGAATAGCTCAGTTGGTAGAGCACGACCTTGCCAAGGTCGGGGTCGCGAGTTCGAGTCTCGTTTCCCGCTCCAAATTCTTCTTCATCTCTAAAATATCCACAGCGAAAAGAGTCGTTGGGGACGTTTTCTATTGTCTCTGAAATACTCTTGTGAACAGAGTTATCCACAGAAACTACGCTTAACCGTAACAGGGTTAAAACTTAGCAGGGTGAATAATATCTTTGTAACGCGCTGTATTTAGTAAATAAATTTTCATTTCAAAATGTTATTGAGATCACTTGACCTCTTCTCCAGCCCAGATGGCGCTTGAGTTTGTAATTTTATTCACAGGCTGTGAATAGTTCAGGCATCCCGCGTAAGCCCTTTTTCAATCACCCGCACCAGACGCTGTTTCTTCGGTAGCTGCACCTCGATCGTGCAGGCATTACGCTTCTCTATTTGCTGCGCAATCGCCCATTCTATGTGTTCATCAAGAAGTGGGTGCTCACCTTTACGGCTTTCAAGCGCCCGAATATTCGCTTCATCCCACGGGGCATTACCCAGCGCGACGGCAACATTACGCAGCCAGCGCAGATGACCGATACGGCGAATGGCCGAACCTTCCGTCACTTTCAGGAACCAGGCTTCGGTCCAGGCGAATAACTCAACCAGCTGCGGCGCATGCAGCGCCTTACGCGGGCTGAAATCCTCTTCGTCCGTGAGCTGCGAATAGCGGTTCCACGGGCAGATCAGCTGGCAGTCGTCGCAGCCGTAGATGCGGTTGCCGATAAGTGGTCGAAATTCCTCTGGAATGGCCCCTTCCAGTTCGATAGTGAGGTAGGAGATGCAGCGGCGCGCATCAACGGTGTAAGGCTCGACGATGGCACCCGTCGGACAGATGGTCATGCAGGCCACGCAGCGTCCGCAGCCTTCCTCTACCGGGCCGTCTACCGGCAATGGTAAATCAATCAGCAGTTCACCCAGGAAGAAAAACGATCCGGCGTCGCGGCTGAGGATAAGTGAGTGCTTACCTGTCCAGCCAAGCCCGGCTTTTTCGGCGATCGGGCGCTCAAGAATAGGCGCAGAATCGACAAAGGGTCTAAAATTCAGCGAAACACAGTGCTGCTGAATAGTTTCCCCGAGTTTTTTTAAACGGTTACGCAAGAGCTTATGGTAATCACGGCCCAGAGCGTACCGGCTGACGTAACCCAGAGAGGGATTTTTTAGCGTGCGCGCAAAGGCCGCGTTGGCGGGCAGATAATTCATGCGCACGCTGATGACGCGTAATGTGCCCGGCAAAAGCTCGTGAGGGCGGGCGCGCATCATGCCATGACGCGCCATCCACTCCATTTCGCCGTGGTATTGTTTGTCCAGCCAGGCCTGCAGTTTCGGCTCGCTGGCGGAGAGGTCGGTATCGGTAATGCCCACCTTCTGGAAGCCAAGCTCAGCACCCCACTGTTTAATTTTTTGCGCTAATTCATTGAGATCGAGGGGCTGTGACATGACGGACCATACGGTGAAGAAAAACCCCGCAAGTATACCACATTCCATCTGGCATGCGGATGACCTCCGGCGCGCCGAAAAAGAGGCCGCAGACAGCCTCGGGATTACCCTTTATGAACTGATGCTGCGCGCGGGTGAGGCGGCGTTTAACGTTGCCCGCAGCGCGTACCCTCATGCCGCCCACTGGCTGATTCTGTGCGGTCACGGCAATAACGGCGGCGACGGCTACGTTGTCGCCCGTTTGGCGGTTGCGGCAGGTATCCGCGTGACGTTGCTGGCCCTGGAGAGCGATAAACCGCTGCCGGAAGAGGCCAGCGCGGCCCGGGAGGCGTGGCTTAACGCAGGCGGTGTGATTCATGCGCCTGATATCGTCTGGCCGGAAGAGGTGGATCTGATTGTTGATGGTCTGCTGGGTACCGGGCTACGCAGTGCGCCTCGCGAGAACATTGCCGCCCTTATTGAACACGCTAACGGACATTCCGCGCCGGTCGTTGCCCTGGATATTCCCTCAGGCCTGATCGCACAAACCGGCGCGACGCCGGGAGCGGTGATTCAGGCTGCACATACGGTAACCTTCATCGCCCTCAAGCCGGGGCTACTGACCGGTAAAGCACGAGACGTTGTTGGCGTGCTGCACCACCATGCGCTGGGGCTGGAGAGCTGGCTGTCCGGGCAGGAAACGCACCTCGCGCGTTTTGATGCTTCGCAGCTTGCGGCGTGGCTCCCGCCGCGCCGGCAGACGTCCCATAAGGGCGATCACGGCAGGCTGGTGATTATTGGCGGCGATCATGGTACGGCAGGTGCAATTCGCATGACCGGCGAGGCGGCTCTGCGCAGCGGTGCCGGATTAGTGCGAGTACTCACTCGCATTGAGAATATTGCGCCGATCGTTAGGGCCCGACCGGAGCTGATGGTCCATGAGCTTACGCCTCAGGCGCTTGAAGAAAGTCTGGAATGGGCGGACGTGGTGGTGATTGGCCCCGGGCTTGGGCAGCAGGCATGGGGTAAACAGGCCCTGCAAAAGGTCGAGAATTTTCGTAAACCGATGCTGTGGGATGCCGACGCGCTTAACCTTCTGGCAATAAACCCCGATAAGCGTCACAATCGCATTCTGACGCCACACCCCGGCGAAGCCGCGCGCCTGCTTAACTGCAGCGTGGCAGAAATTGAAAGCGATCGCTTACTTTCTGCTCAGCGTCTGGTAAAACGTTACGGAGGTGTTGCTGTTTTGAAAGGGGCAGGAACCGTTGTCGCCAGTGACGAGACGCAGGGCATTATTGATGCCGGAAATGCGGGCATGGCAAGCGGCGGCATGGGCGATGTGCTTTCCGGCATCATTGGCGCATTGCTTGGACAGAAACTTCCCCTTTATGATGCAGCCTGCGCGGGCTGCGTGGCCCACGGTGTCGCGGCGGATAAACTGGCCGCGCGTTACGGTACACGCGGCATGCTGGCCACCGATCTTTTTTGCACGCTGCGGCGTGTTGTTAACCCGGATGTGATTGACGTAGAAAATGACTAATCGAGCGATTCCTTTACCTGATGAACAAGCCACTTTAGAACTCGGCAAGCGCGTGGCGCAGGCCTGTCAGGGGGCAACCGTCATTTATCTGTATGGTGATTTAGGTGCGGGTAAAACCACCTTCAGCCGGGGTTTTTTGCAGGCGTTAGGGCATAACGGGAATGTGAAAAGCCCAACCTACACGCTGGTAGAACCGTACACCCTTGAAAATCTCATGGTGTACCACTTCGATTTATACCGCCTTGCGGATCCTGAGGAGCTGGAATTTATGGGGATCCGTGATTATTTTGCCAACGACGCCATTTGCCTGGTGGAGTGGCCGCAACAAGGTGCGGGTGTGCTGCCTGACCCGGATGTCGAAATTCACTTAGATTACCAGGCACAAGGGCGTGAGGCGCGCATCAGTGCTGTTTCCTCATCAGGCAGTTCCTTACTGGCGCGACTGGCCGGTTAAGCGTAGGGATGACGGGATGATAAATCGCGTTAAAGGTTGGTTGTTGGCTGCCACCGTGCTGCTGTGCGCGCAGGCCGGGGCTGCAAACCTCTCAGATATTCAGGTATCAAACGGCGAAAGCCAGGCCCGGATCACGTTCAGCTTTATGGGCGACCCTGAATATGCGTTCTCACAGCCAGACAGCCACAGCGTGGCGCTGGATATCAAACAAACAGGCGTGATCCAGGGGTTACCGCTGCGGTTCAGCGGTAATAATCTGGTGAAAAGTATCCGTTCGGGAACGCCGCAGGATAGCCAGTCGTTACGCCTGGTGGTTGATCTGACCGAAAAGGGCAAAACGAAGGCGGTGAAGCAGCAAAACGGGGCGAACTATACGGTGGTGTTTACCATCAATGCCGACGCGCCGCCACCGCCTCCACCGCCGCCGGTCGTAGCGAAGCGCGTGGAAGAACCGGTGTATACGCCGCGTCCTTCTGAACCTGCGCGTAATCCGTTTAAATCGCAGAACGATCGCATTACTGCGGCAACCAGCAGCAATACGGTGACGCGTCCGGCGGCCAGCGCGCGACGCGCGACGGTCAGCGGTGACAAAGTGATTATCGCCATTGATGCGGGCCACGGCGGGGAAGACCCGGGGGCGATTGGCCCTGGCGGCACGCGAGAGAAAAACGTCACTATCGCTATCGCGCGTAAACTGCGTTCGCTACTCAATGACGACCCCATGTTTAAAGGCGTGTTGACCCGCGACGGGGATTACTTTATCTCCGTAATGGGACGCTCGGACGTGGCGCGTAAGCAAAACGCGAACTTCCTGGTCTCTATTCATGCGGACGCCGCACCGAATCGTAGCGCCACCGGCGCCTCGGTTTGGGTGCTGTCGAACCGTCGCGCTAACAGCGAAATGGCCAACTGGCTGGAAGAGCACGAGAAGCAGTCTGAACTGTTAGGCGGCGCGGGCGACGTGCTGGCGAACAGCCAGTCCGATCCGTACCTCAGCCAGGCGGTGCTGGATTTACAGTTCGGTCATTCGCAGCGCGTCGGGTATGATGTCGCCACTAACGTATTGAACCAGCTGCAAAGCGTTGGCGTGCTGCATAAGCGCCGTCCGGAACATGCAAGCCTCGGCGTTCTGCGCTCCCCGGATATTCCGTCCATCCTTGTAGAGACGGGCTTTATCAGTAACAACGGTGAAGAGCGTCTGTTGGGAAGCGACAGTTACCAGCAGCAAATTGCCGAAGCGATTTATAACGGTTTACGTAAATATTTTGAGGCGCATCCTCTGCAGTCTGCGCCGCAGAGCGGCTCAGCACAGACGGCCAGCGCAGCGCTGCCGGGTGAGATGACCGCGACCAACTAAGGAGCATTCATGCCGATTCAGGTTCTACCGCCGCAGCTCGCGAACCAAATCGCCGCCGGTGAGGTGGTGGAACGCCCTGCGTCGGTGGTGAAGGAGCTGGTGGAAAACAGCCTCGATGCGGGCGCAACCCGCATCGATATTGATATCGAACGCGGTGGCGCGAAGCTTATCCGCATTCGCGACAACGGCTGTGGCATTAAAAAAGAGGAGCTGGCGCTGGCGCTGGCTCGTCACGCCACCAGTAAAATCGCCTCTCTGGACGATCTGGAAGCGATTATTAGCCTCGGTTTTCGCGGCGAAGCGCTGGCCAGTATCAGCTCGGTTTCGCGCTTAACGCTGACCTCCCGTACCGCTGAACAGCAGGAAGCCTGGCAGGCTTACGCCGAAGGGCGCGATATGGATGTGACGGTCAAACCCGCGGCGCACCCTGTCGGCACGACGCTGGAAGTCCTGGATCTGTTCTACAACACCCCCGCCCGACGCAAGTTTATGCGTACCGAGAAGACCGAGTTCGGCCATATCGACGAGATCATTCGCCGTATCGCGCTGGCCCGTTTCGATGTCGCCATCAACCTCAGCCATAACGGTAAGGTGATGCGCCAGTACCGCGCGGTGGCGGAAGGTGGACAGAAAGAGCGTCGCCTGGGCGCTATCTGCGGGACGCCGTTTCTGGAACAGGCTCTGGCCATTGAGTGGCAGCACGGCGATCTGGCTTTACGCGGCTGGGTTGCCGATCCAAACGCGAGCAGTGCTGCGTTCTCTGAAATTCAGTATTGCTACGTGAACGGGCGCATGATGCGCGATCGTCTCATCAATCACGCGATTCGCCAGGCCTGCGAAGACAAACTCGGGGCCGATCAGCAGCCAGCTTTCGTCCTTTATCTGGAAATCGACCCCCATCAGGTGGATGTAAACGTTCATCCTGCCAAGCATGAGGTGCGTTTCCACCAGTCGCGTCTGGTTCACGACTTCATTTATCAGGGCGTGGCCGCCGTGTTGCAGCAGCAGGCAGCGCCAACGCTGCCGCTGGAGAACGACGCCCCTGCGCCGCGTCCGCTGCCTGAAAACCGTGTAGCGGCAGGGCGCAACCATTTTGCTGAGCCTGCCGTCGCGCGTGAACCGGAAGCTCCGCGTTTCTCCCAGGCCGGGAGCGCACCGCGTCCAACGGGCGCGAACTACCCGAATGCCCAGCCGGGCTATCAGAAGCAGCAGGGAGCGTTGTACCGCAAGCTGCTGGAAACGCCCGCCGTGGAGCGAAAAGAGCACATTCAGCCCGCTCAGCCTTCTCTGGACGGCCATAGCCAGAGTTTTGGCCGGGTGCTGACGATTATCGCGCCGGATATGGCGCTGCTTGAGCGTGACGGCAAACTGATGCTTCTGGCCCTGCCGGTCGCCGAACGCTGGCTCAAGCAGGTGCAGCTTACGCCAGGCGAAAATGCAGCCTGCGCGCAGCCGTTATTAATTCCGGTTCGCCTGAAAATATCCCCTGATGAAACGAGGGTATTGCAGCGCGCAGAGCCGCAGCTGGCGCAAATGGGTATTGAAACCGTGCTCGAACCACAACATGTGACAATTCGTGCAGTGCCTTTACCCTTACGCCAACAAAATTTACAAAACTTGATTCCTGAACTGATAGGCTACCTGGCGCAGCAAACGTCGTTTGATGCCGCCAACACCGCGCAGTGGATCGCCCGCCATCTGGCAAGCGAACACGCGACGTGGAGTATGGCGCAGGCCATTAGCGTGCTGGCGGAGGTAGAACGCCTCTGTCCGCATCTGGTGAAAACGCCGCCGGGTGGGTTATTACAACCTGTTGATTTACAAACGGCGATGAACGCCCTGAAACATGATTGACGCAAGTAAGGCGAGCCTGCCTAAGGCAATTTTTTTAATGGGCCCAACGGCCTCCGGCAAAACGGCGCTAGCCATTGAGTTGCGTAAAGTTTTGCCTGTAGAGTTGATTAGCGTCGACTCCGCCCTCATCTACCGGGGGATGGACATCGGCACGGCGAAGCCTGACGCAGAAGAGTTGCGTGCGGCGCCGCACCGTTTGCTCGATATTCTCGACCCGGCTCAGGCCTATTCCGCAGCGGATTTCCGCCGGGATGCCTTAGCCGAGATGGTCGAGATAACGGCGGCGGGACGTATACCGCTGTTGGTTGGCGGAACCATGCTCTATTTCAAGGCGTTGCTGGAAGGGTTGTCACCTCTGCCATCCGCGGATCCGGAAATAAGAGCGAAAATTGAGCAGCAGGCGGCAGAGCAAGGTTGGGACGTTTTGCATCAGCAACTGGCGGAGATTGACCCGGTTGCTGCAGCACGGATCCATCCAAATGATCCGCAAAGGCTTTCCCGGGCACTGGAAGTTTTTTTCATTTCGGGTAAAACTTTAACGGAACTGACGCAAACGTCAGGAGACGCTCTGCCGTATCAGGTGCATCAGTTCGCCATCGCCCCGGCGAGCCGTGAACTGCTCCATCAGCGAATTGAGCAGCGTTTTCATCAGATGTTAGCTTCAGATTTTGAAGCAGAAGTGCGGGCGCTATTTGCCCGTGGAGATTTGCATACGGACATGCCTTCCATTCGTTGTGTGGGATATCGCCAGATGTGGTCGTATCTTGAAGGTGAGATTTCATACGATGAAATGGTTTATAGAGGTGTTTGCGCCACGAGACAGTTAGCGAAGCGCCAGATCACCTGGTTGCGCGGTTGGGAGGGGGTTCACTGGTTAGACAGTGAAAAACCGCAACAGGCGTTAAACGAAGTGATTGAGGTTGTTGGTGATATCGCTCACTGAATGTGTACAATTGAGACGTATCGTGCGCAATTTTTCAGAATCGCAAGGTTCTAAGTACAAAACAAGCATATAAGGAAAAGATAGAATGGCTAAGGGGCAATCTTTACAAGATCCGTTCCTGAACGCATTGCGTCGGGAACGTGTTCCAGTTTCTATTTATTTGGTGAATGGTATTAAGCTGCAAGGTCAGATTGAGTCTTTCGATCAGTTTGTGATTCTGTTGAAAAACACGGTCAGTCAGATGGTCTACAAGCACGCTATTTCTACTGTTGTTCCGTCCCGTCCGGTATCTCATCACAGCAATAACGCTGGCGGCGGCACTGGTAGTAACTACCATCATGGCAGCAGCGCGCAGGGTTCTTCAACGCCGGCGCAGGACAGCGACGAGACCGAATAAGGTTTCGCACTGTTATCCACACGGGGAGCCAGGGATCCTGCGTTCCCCGCTGATCTTTTTAGAGAGGTTTACGCTTGTTTGACCGTTATGATGCCGGTGAGCAGGCGGTGCTGGTACACATCTATTTTTCGCAAGACAAAGATATGGAAGACCTCCAGGAGTTTGAATCTCTGGTCTCTTCCGCCGGTGTCGAAGCAATGCAGGTGATTACCGGTAGCCGTAAAGCGCCGCACCCAAAGTATTTTGTTGGTGAAGGTAAAGCAGTCGAAATTGCGGATGCCGTAAAAGCAACCGGCGCGTCAGTCGTGTTGTTTGATCATGCGCTGTCTCCAGCCCAGGAGCGCAACCTGGAAGCCCTTTGCGAATGCCGTGTTATCGATCGCACGGGTTTGATTTTAGATATTTTTGCTCAGCGTGCACGTACCCACGAAGGGAAACTGCAGGTTGAGCTGGCGCAGCTGCGCCATCTGGCAACGCGTCTGGTGCGTGGCTGGACACACCTTGAAAGACAAAAAGGCGGGATTGGTTTGCGCGGCCCGGGTGAAACCCAGCTCGAAACCGACCGTCGTTTGCTGCGTGGCCGAATTACCCAGATCCTTTCACGTCTGGAACGTGTAGAGAAACAGCGCGAACAGGGGCGTCGGGCGCGAACCAAAGCCGATATCCCGACGGTGTCGCTGGTGGGCTATACCAACGCCGGTAAATCCACCCTGTTTAACCAGATAACCGAGGCCCAGGTGTATGCCGCAGACCAGCTGTTTGCGACCCTGGACCCTACGCTGCGCCGTATTGACGTCGCAGACGTCGGTGAAACGGTGCTGGCGGATACCGTAGGGTTTATCCGCCACCTGCCGCATGACCTGGTGGCGGCGTTTAAAGCCACCCTGCAGGAGACGCGACAGGCGACTCTGCTGCTGCACGTGATTGATGCGGCAGACGTGCGCGTGCAGGAGAACATCGACGCGGTGAACGTGGTGCTCGAAGAGATCGACGCCCACGAGATCCCAACGCTGTTGGTCATGAATAAGATCGATATGCTGGACGATTTCGAACCGCGTATCGACAGAGATGAAGAAAACAAACCGATTCGGGTCTGGCTTTCTGCCCAGACTGGTATTGGTGTGCCACTGCTTTTCCAGGCTTTGACAGAACGTCTTTCCGGTGAGGTAGCTCAGCACACGCTGCGACTGCCGCCACAGGAAGGCAGGCTGCGCAGCCGGTTTTATCAGCTTCAGGCGATAGAAAAAGAGTGGATGGAGGATGACGGCAGCGTGGGGATGCAGGTGCGTATGCCGATCGTTGACTGGCGTCGCCTCTGTAAACAAGAACCTGCGCTGGTCGACTATATCGTCTGATCAGAAAGGGGATGCCTGAATAATTCGCCCTTGCATAACAAATATGGAGCATATACATGGCGTGGAATCAGCCCGGTAATAACGGACAAGACCGCGACCCGTGGGGAAGCAGCAAACCTGGCGGCAACTCTGAGGGAAATGGCAACAAAGGTGGTCGCGAGCAGGGGCCGCCGGATCTGGATGATATCTTCCGCAAACTGAGCAAGAAGCTTGGTGGCCTTGGCGGAGGAAAAGGTTCTGGCTCGGGTGGCAATTCCACTCAGAGCTCGCGCCCGCCAATGGGTGGCCGCGTAGTGGGCATCGTGGCCGCTGCGGTAGTCATCATCTGGGCAGCCAGCGGGTTCTACACCATTAAAGAAGCAGAACGCGGCGTAGTCACCCGTTTCGGTAAGTTCAGCCATCTGGTTGAGCCGGGTCTGAACTGGAAGCCGACCTTCATTGACGATGTGACCGCGGTAAACGTGGAATCCGTCCGTGAACTGGCCGCCTCTGGCGTGATGCTGACCTCTGACGAAAACGTGGTGCGCGTTGAGATGAACGTGCAGTACCGCGTGACCGATCCTGAGCGTTATCTGTTTAGCGTGACCAGCGCCGATGACAGCCTGCGTCAGGCGACCGACAGCGCCCTGCGCGGTGTGATCGGTAAATACACCATGGACCGTATTCTGACCGAAGGTCGTACCGTTATTCGTAGCGATACCCAGCGCGAGCTGGAAGAGACCATTCGTCCGTACAACATGGGTATTACCCTGCTGGACGTCAACTTCCAGGCTGCGCGTCCGCCGGAAGAGGTGAAAGCCGCATTTGACGATGCGATTGCTGCCCGTGAAAACGAACAGCAGTACATCCGTGAAGCAGAAGCGTACACCAACGAAGTTCAGCCACGCGCTAACGGTCAGGCGCAGCGTATTCTGGAAGAAGCGCGCGCGTATAAAACGCAGACCATCCTGGAAGCTCAGGGTGAAGTGGCCCGCTTTGCGAAGATCCTGCCGGAATATAAAGCGGCACCGGAAATTACCCGTGAGCGTCTCTATATCGAGACCATGGAAAAAGTGCTGAGCCATACCCGCAAAGTGTTGGTTAACGACAACAAAGGCGGAAACCTGATGGTTCTGCCGCTGGATCAGATGCTGAAAGGCAGTTCTGCGCCAGCAGCGAAAGGCGACACCAGCGGCGCGAACAACCTGCTGCGTCTGCCGCCAGCCTCAACAGGCAGCGCCAGCACGAACACAACGCCTTCTTCGAACGATGGTGACATTATGGACCAACGCCGTGCTAACGCGCAGCGTAACGACTACCAGCGTCAGGGGGAATAAGGATGCGTAAGTCAGTTATTGCGATCATCGTCATCGTACTGGTCGCGCTTTATACCTCGATCTTTGTGGTGAAAGAAGGCGAGCGAGGGATCAAGTTCCAGTTCAGCAGCGTCGTGCGTGATGGCGACAAACGCCCGGTGATTTACGAGCCGGGTCTGCACTTCAAGGTACCGTTTATTCAGTCCGTGAAAACGCTTGATGCGCGTATCCAGACCATGGATAACCAGGCCGACCGTTTCGTGACCAAAGAGAAGAAAGACCTGATCGTTGATTCCTATATCAAATGGCGCATCAGCGATTTCAGCCGTTACTTCCTGGCAACGGGCGGCGGCGACGTTTCTCAGGCAGAAGTGCTGCTGAAACGTAAGTTCTCTGACCGCCTGCGTTCCGAGATTGGTCGTCTGGATGTGAAAGACATCGTGACCGACTCCCGTGGTCGTCTGACCCTGGAAGTACGCGATGCGCTGAACTCCGGTACAGCGGGCACTGAAGACGAAGTTTCAACGCCGGCAGCAGATGATGCGATTGCCAAAGCGGCTGAACGCGTTCAGGCGGAGACCAACGGTAAAGTGCCGGTGATCAACCCGAACAGTATGGCTGCGCTGGGTATCGAAGTCGTTGACGTGCGTATTAAGCAGATCAACCTGCCAGTTGAAGTGTCCGAGGCGATTTACAACCGTATGCGCGCCGAGCGTGAAGCGGTAGCCCGTCGTCACCGTTCACAGGGCCAGGAAGAGGCTGAGAAGCTGCGTGCCGCAGCGGACTACGAAGTCACCAAGACGCTGGCGGAATCTGAGCGCCAGGGCCGTATCCTGCGCGGTGAAGGCGATGCCGAAGCGGCGAAGCTGTTCGCCGATGCCTTCAGCCAGGATCCTGACTTCTACGCCTTTATCCGTAGCCTGCGCGCTTACGAGAATAGCTTCCAGAGCAACCAGGATGTGATGGTGCTCAGCCCGGACAGCGATTTCTTCCGTTATATGAAGACGCCGACTAACGCAACGCGATAAACTCAGGCTCGTTTGAGTATTCAAACCACCGCTCCCAACGGAGCGGTGGTTTTCTTTTATAGGGAATAAAAATGAATTCAACGATCTGGCTCGCACTGGCCCTGGTCCTGGTGCTGGAAGGTCTTGGACCGATGCTTTATCCGCGTGCCTGGCGCCGAATGATCGCCACGATGAGTCAGCTGCCGGATAATATTTTGCGTCGTTTTGGCGGCGGTCTTGTGGTTGCGGGCATCGTGATCTACTACATGTTGAGGAAAACGATTGGCTGATCAAAAAGTAGGCGCAATCGGCGTATTTTGAGGTCAAAAAGTGCTGTATATCTGAAAAAGCGATGGTAGAATCCATTTTTAAGCAAACGGTGATTTTGAAAAAAATGGGTAACAACGTCGTCGTACTGGGCACCCAATGGGGTGACGAAGGTAAAGGGAAGATTGTTGATCTTCTGACTGAACGGGCTAAATATGTTGTACGCTACCAGGGCGGTCACAACGCAGGCCATACTCTCGTAATCAACGGTGAAAAAACCGTCCTCCATCTTATTCCATCAGGCATTCTTCGTGATAACGTCACCAGCATCATCGGTAACGGCGTTGTGCTGTCTCCTGCTGCGCTGATGAAAGAGATGAAAGGTCTGGAAGACCGTGGTATCCCTGTTCGTGAGCGTCTGCTGCTCTCCGAAGCCTGCCCGCTGATCCTGGATTATCACGTGGCGCTGGACGTAGCGCGTGAGAAAGCGCGCGGCGCGAAAGCGATCGGCACCACCGGTCGTGGTATCGGTCCGGCTTACGAAGATAAAGTAGCACGTCGCGGTCTGCGCGTGGGCGACCTCTTCGACAAAGCAACCTTCGCTGAAAAACTGAAAGAAGTGATGGAATATCACAACTTCCAGCTGGTGAACTTCTACAAAGCTGACGCTGTTGACTACCAGAAAGTGCTGGATGACGTCATGGCGATCGCTGACATTCTGACCGGTATGGTTGTTGACGTGTCCGATCTGCTGGACCAGGCGCGCAAGCGTGGCGATTTCGTCATGTTCGAAGGTGCGCAGGGTACGCTGCTGGACATCGACCACGGTACCTATCCGTACGTAACGTCCTCTAACACCACTGCAGGTGGCGTGGCGACCGGCTCTGGCCTGGGTCCACGTTATGTGGATTACGTACTGGGCATCATCAAAGCGTACTCCACTCGCGTGGGTGCGGGTCCATTCCCGACCGAGCTGTTTGATGAAACCGGCGAGTTCCTGTGCAAGCAGGGTAACGAGTTTGGCGCGACCACCGGTCGTCGTCGTCGTACCGGCTGGCTGGATGCGGTTGCAGTGCGTCGCGCAGTGCAGATCAACTCCCTGTCTGGCTTCTGCCTGACCAAGCTGGACGTACTGGACGGCCTGAAAGAAGTGAAAATCTGCGTAGGCTACCGTATGCCAGATGGCCGCGAAGTGACCACTACTCCGCTGGCTGCTGACGACTGGGAAGGCATTGAGCCAATCTACGAAACCATGCCGGGCTGGTCTGAGACCACTTTCGGTGTGAAAGAGCGTAGCGGCCTGCCGCAGGCGGCGCTGGATTACATCAAGCGTATTGAAGAACTGACCGAAGTGCCGATCGATATTATTTCTACCGGCCCGGATCGTACTGAAACGATGATCCTGCGCGACCCGTTCGACGCATAATCTTCGTGACTGCTGGCCTGCGGGGAGACCCGTAGGCCGGATAAGCGTAGCGCCATCCGGCGACCGCTCCTGGATCTCCGCTTTTTCGCCCCGTCTGTCAAATAAATTAGCCGCTCACTATCTGGCTGGTTTATCATCATTAATGAATATCTCTGCGGTTTGACCGCGTTTTCCCTTTTTCCTGAGGTTGATGTGCAGTTAACAAGTTTCACCGATTACGGCTTACGTGCGCTGATTTACATGGCGTCGTTACCCGAGGGGAAGATGACCAGTATCTCTGAAGTGACAGAGGTCTACGGCGTATCCCGTAATCATATGGTCAAAATAATCAATCAACTTAGTCGTGCCGGATACGTTGCTGCCGTCCGCGGGAAGAATGGTGGGATCCGTCTCGGTAAACCGGCACAGAGTATTCGTGTTGGCGATGTGGTACGTGAACTGGAGCCGCTTTCTCTGGTGAACTGCAGCAGCGAGTTCTGCCACATCACGCCCGCTTGCCGCCTGAAAAAGGCGCTTTCAAAGGCCGTGCAAAGTTTTCTCATGGAACTGGATAACTACACGCTGGCCGATTTGGTTGAAGAGAATCAACCGCTTTATAAATTATTGCTGGTGGAATGAAGAAAATTTCCACCGGAGCTGACAACGGAGGAACCGACATGTCACATGATCCTTTCCAGGAACGCGAAGCCGAAAAATACGCGAATCCTATTCCCAGCCGCGAGTTCATCATTGAACACTTAACAAAACGCGAAAAACCCGCCAATCGTGAAGAACTTGCCGTTGAATTAAACATTGAAGGTGAAGAGCAAATTGAAGCCCTTCGCCGCCGCCTGCGCGCGATGGAGCGTGACGGGCAGCTGGTCTTTACCCGCCGCCAGTGCTACGCGCTGCCAGAACGCCTCGATCTGCTGAAAGGGACCGTCATTGGTCACCGCGATGGCTTCGGCTTCCTGCGCGTGGAAGGCCGTAAGGACGATCTGTACCTCTCATCTGAACAGATGAAAATGTGCATCCACGGCGACCAGATCCTGGCGCAGCCGCTGGGCGCTGACCGTAAAGGCCGCCGCGAAGCGCGCGTGGTACGCGTTCTGGTGCCAAAAACCAGCCAGATCGTCGGCCGCTATTTTACCGACGCGGGTGTGGGCTTCGTGGTGCCGGACGACAGCCGTCTGAGCTTCGACATCCTTATCCCACCTGAAGAGGTGATGGGTGCCCGCATGGGCTTTGTGGTGGTGGTGGAACTCACCCAGCGCCCAACCCGTCGCACCAAAGCGGTAGGTAAAATCGTCGAAGTACTGGGCGATAACATGGGCACCACGATGGCCGTTGATATGGCATTGCGCACCCATGAAATTCCGTACATCTGGCCGAAAGCGGTTGAAGATCAGATCGAAAGCCTGCGCGAAGAAGTGCCGGAAGAGTCCAAAGTGGGCCGCGTGGATCTGCGCTCCCTGCCGCTGGTCACTATCGACGGCGAAGACGCCCGCGACTTTGATGACGCCGTCTACTGCGAGAAAAAACGCGGTGGTGGCTGGCGCCTGTGGGTCGCTATCGCTGACGTAAGCTATTACGTCCGTCCGCACACCCCGCTGGATAACGAAGCCCGCAGCCGCGGTACCTCGGTCTACTTCCCGTCCCAGGTCGTGCCGATGCTGCCGGAAGTGCTGTCTAACGGCCTGTGTTCCCTGAACCCGCAGGTTGACCGCCTCTGTATGGTTTGCGAGATGACCATCTCCACCAAAGGGCGCTTAACCGGCTACAAGTTCTACGAAGCGGTGATGAGCTCGCACGCGCGTCTGACCTATACCAAGGTCTGGCATATGCTGCAGGGCGACCAGGATCTGCGCGAGCAGTACGCGCCGCTGGTCAAACACATCGAAGAGCTGCATAACCTCTACAAAACGCTGGATCAGGCGCGGGAAGAGCGCGGCGGGATCTCGTTTGAGAGCGAAGAAGCGAAATTCATCTTCAACGCCGAACGCCGCATTGAGCGTATCGAGCAGACCCAGCGTAACGACGCGCACAAGCTGATCGAAGAGTGTATGATCCTGGCGAACATCTCGGCGGCACGATTCGTTGAAAAAGCCAAAGAGCCTGCGCTGTTCCGTATTCACGATAAGCCGACCACGGAAGCCATTACGTCGTTCCGCTCCGTGCTGGCTGAACTGGGTCTGGAACTGCCCGGGGGCAACAAGCCAGAGCCGCGCGATTACGCTGAGCTGCTGGAGTCTATTGGCGACCGTCCTGACGCAGAAATGCTGCAGACGATGCTGTTACGCTCTATGAAGCAGGCGATTTACGATCCGGAAAACCGCGGACACTTCGGCCTGGCGCTGCAGTCTTACGCCCACTTTACGTCGCCGATCCGTCGTTATCCTGACCTCTCTCTGCACCGTGCGATCAAGTATCTGCTGGCGCAGGAGCAGGGCCATAAAGGGAACACCACCGAAACCGGTGGCTACCACTATTCGATGGAAGAGATGCTGCAGCTGGGTCAGCACTGCTCCATGGCCGAACGTCGTGCCGATGAAGCAACACGCGACGTGGCGGACTGGCTGAAGTGTGACTTTATGCTCGATCAGGTCGGTAACGTCTTTAAAGGCGTGATTGCCAGCGTGACCGGCTTTGGTTTCTTCGTTCGTCTGGACGAGCTGTTCATCGACGGTCTGGTGCACGTCTCCAGCCTGGATAACGACTACTACCGCTTCGACCAGGTCGGCCAGCGCCTGATTGGCGAATCTGGCGGCCAGACCTACCGTCTGGGCGACCGTGTGGAAGTGAAGGTCGAAGCCGTGAATATGGACGACCGTAAGATCGACTTCAGCCTGATCTCCAGCGAGCGCGCGCCGCGTAACGTCGGTAAAACCGAGCGTGAAAGGGCGAAAAAAACCGGTAACGGTAAACCGGGCGGCGGTAAACGTCGTCAGGCGGGCAAGAAGGTAAACTTCGAACCGGACAGCGCGTTCCGCGGCGAGAAGAAACAGAAGCCGAAGGCGGCGAAGAAAGAAGCCCGTTCAGCGAAAAAACCTTCCGCGAAAACGCAGAAAATCGCTGCCGCCACCAAAGCGAAGCGCGCGGCCAAGAAAAAGCAGGCGGAGTAAATTCTCCCCTCAACCTGACCCTCTCCCCAGCGGGGGGAGGGGAAATACTTATTACGAGAACCATCAATGAGTGAAATGATTTACGGCATCCACGCGGTGCAGGCCCTTCTCGAGCGCGCACCGGAGCGTTTTCAGGAAGTGTTTATTCTGAAAGGGCGTGAAGATAAGCGTCTGATGCCGCTGATCCACGCCCTGGAAGCGCAGGGCGTGGTGATCCAGCTGGCGAATCGCCAGTTCCTGGATGAGAAAAGCGAAGGCGCGGTCCACCAGGGGATCATTGCCCGCGTGAAGCCGGGTCGTCAGTATCAGGAAAACGATCTGCCGGATCTGATTGCCGAGCTGGATAACCCGTTCTTCCTGATCCTCGATGGCGTTACCGATCCGCACAACCTCGGCGCGTGCCTGCGCAGCGCCGATGCGGCGGGCGTGCACGCGGTGATCGTGCCGAAAGATCGCTCCGCGCAGCTGAACGCGACGGCGAAGAAGGTGGCCTGCGGCGCGGCGGAAAACGTTCCGCTGATCCGCGTGACCAACCTGGCGCGCACTATGCGTCTGCTGCAGGAAGAGAATATCTGGATCGTCGGTACCGCCGGTGAAGCGGATCATACTCTGTACCAGAGCAAAATGACCGGCCGTCTGGCGCTGGTGATGGGTGCGGAAGGCGAAGGCATGCGTCGTCTCACCCGCGAGCACTGCGACGAGCTAATTAGCATCCCGATGGCGGGCAGCGTATCGTCCCTGAACGTTTCCGTTGCGACGGGTATCTGCCTGTTTGAAGCGGTGCGTCAGCGCGGAGAATAAACAGCAAGGCCGTCCACAGGACGGCCTTTTGTGTTTTCTCCCTCTCCCCGTTGGAGAGGGGCTGGGTGAGGGCACCTGATGGTGACAACCTCACTCCTCCAGTGACCGCAAATGGTCGTCCTTCCTCAGCGTCATCAGCGCGAAAATACTCACTACCGCCGTCGCCATCACGTAATACGCCGGAATATCCAGGTTGCCCGTCTGCTTAATCAGCCCGGTAATGATTAACCCTGCGCATCCCGAGAAGATCGCGTTCGACAACGAGTAGGCCAGCCCCAGCCCCGTATAGCGCACGCGCGTCGGGAACATCTCAGATAGCATCGCCGGGCCCGGACCCGCCAGCATGCCCACCAGACCGCCCGCAATCAGCACCACAACAGCCTTCACCGCTAGCGTGCTGGACTCCGCCTGCAGGATTTTCAGCAGCGGCAGGGCGAGGATCAGCAGCAGCGCGGTGGCGAGAATCATCACCGTGCGGCGCCCTATCCGGTCACTCAGGATCCCCGACGGAATGATGGTCAGCGCAAAACCAATATTTGAAATCACCGCTATCAACAGCGCCTGGTTGAACCCGGTGTGCAGCGCCGACTGCAGATAGGTCGGCATAATCACCAGGTAGGTATACCCCGCCGCAGACCAGACCATGACGCGCCCAATTCCCATCACGATGGCCCGGAGCGTGGCGGCAGTATCCGCCTGAGCGACAGCCGGTTTATCCTGCTGCTGCACAAAGCTCGGTGTCTCTTCCATACTGACGCGAAGCCACAGCGCCACAACGCCCATGGGCAGCGCCAGGAAGAACGGAATGCGCCAGCCCCAGTCGTGCAGGGCTTCAGGCGTGAGAAGGGTGGAGAGCAGCGCCACGATGCCTGCGCCCGCCAGCAGCCCCAGCGCCACGGTAAAGGACTGCCACGCGCCATAGAGCCCACGCTTGCCGCGCGGGGCGAACTCCGTCATCAGCGAGACCGCGCCGCCGTACTCGCCGCCCGCGAACAGCCCCTGCAGGATGCGTAGCAGCGTAATAATCAGCGGCGCGGCAATCCCGATGCTGGCGTAGACCGGCACAACGCCGATGGCGGCGGTAGCGAGCGTCATTAGCACTAGCACAATGATTAGCGTCGGCTTACGGCCAATCCGGTCGCCGATGCGGCCAAACACCACCGCACCCAGCGGGCGGAAGAAGAAGGCGATGGCAAACGAGGCGTAGGTGAGGATCAGGCTGGTCAGCCCCGCCTCTCCTTCAAGCTGGAAGAAGTTTTTCGCAATGACGGTCGCCAGAAAACCGTAGACCGCAAACTCATACCACTCGATAAAGTTACCAATGGAGCCTGCAATTAATGCTCGCTTGTGCGCGTCCGGTTGCATAACGATCCTCACTTAAGGTGTAAGAATAAATTATTCAACAAAAGCGGAGTCATGAAATAGTTTATTCTTATGTTCTGTGAGCTATTTCACGAATGATATCAGCGGGATCGTGAACGTGTGACTCCCCTCCCATGCAGCGTGCGCGCGGTCTGTCCATACTTATCGTCATTGCCACTGAAGGAGGGAGACAGCATGCACTGGCAGACCCATACCGTTTTCAATCAACCTGCACCGCTTTCCAACAGCAACCTTTTCCTCTCGGACTGCGCCCTGCGCGATGCGGTCGTGCGTGAAGGAGCCGAGTGGGATTTTGAGCTGCTCGCCAGCATCGGGCAGCAGTTGGGCACCGCGGAGTCGCTGGAGCTGGGCCGGTTGGCAAACGTCAACCCGCCCGAGCTGTTACGCTATGACGCCACCGGGGAGCGGCTGGACGACGTGCGTTTTCATCCGGCGTGGCATCTGCTGATGCAGGGGCTTTGCGCCAACCGCGTGCATAACCTGGCGTGGGAAGAGGAGGCGCGTAAAGGGGCGTTTGTCGCTCGGGCCGCACGCTTTGTGCTGCATGCTCAGGTGGAGGCGGGCACGCTTTGCCCGGTCACCATGACGTTCGCCGCCACGCCGCTGCTGCTGCAGGCGCTCCCCAAAGCATTTCACGACTGGCTGACGCCGCTGCTCAGCGATCGCTATGATCCGCACCTTGCCCCTGGCGCGCAAAAGCGCGGCCTGCTGATTGGCATGGGGATGACGGAAAAGCAGGGCGGCTCGGACGTGCTTAGCAACACCACCAAAGCGGAAAAATGCAGTGACGGCAGCTACAGGCTGGTGGGGCATAAATGGTTTTTCTCCGTCCCGCAAAGCGATGCGCATCTGGTGCTGGCTCAGGCGAAGGGCGGGCTATCCTGCTTTTTTGTGCCGCGCTTTTTGCCTGACGGACAGCGCAACGCCGTGCGTCTTGAGCGCCTCAAGGACAAGCTCGGAAACCGCTCCAACGCCAGCAGCGAGGCGGAGTTCCTTGATGCCTCTGGCTGGCTGCTGGGGGAAGAGGGCGAAGGGGTACGGCAGATCCTCAAAATGGGCGGGCTGACGCGCTTTGACTGCGCACTGGGCAGCCACGGACTGATGCGTCGGGCGCTTTCGGTGGCGCTGTACCATGCCCACCAGCGTCAGACCTTCGGCAAAAATCTCATCGATCAGCCGTTAATGCGCGAAGTGCTAAGCCGCATGGCGCTGGTGCTGGAGGGGCACACGGCGCTGCTGTTCCGCCTGGCCCGGGCGTGGGACAAGCGTGCCAATCTGCAGGAGGCCGCCTGGGCGAGGCTGTTTACCCCGGCGGCGAAATTTAGCGTCTGTAAAGCGGGCATCCCGTTTGTCGCTGAGGCGATGGAGGTGCTGGGCGGGATCGGATATTGCGAAGAGAGCGAACTTCCCCGCCTGTACCGCGAGATGCCGGTCAACAGCATCTGGGAAGGGTCAGGAAATATTATGTGCCTGGACGTTCTGCGCGTGCTGGCGAAGCAGCCGGGTATTCACGACCTGCTTGCCGATGAGTTTGCGCAGGTGAAAGGGCAGGACAGACACTTCGACCGCAGCTGGCGACAGCTTCAGCAAAAACTGCGTAAACCGCAGGAGGCGCAGGGGCGGGAGATCGCGCAGCAGCTTTTCTTGCTGGGTGCCGGAAGCCAGATGCTGCGGCACGCATCGCCCCCGGTGGCGCAGGCGTGGTGCCGTATGATGCTGGATACCCGTGGCGGCACGCTGATGAGCGAGCAGGTGCAAAGCGACCTGCTGCTGCGTGCGACGGGCAGAGTTGGTTAGCCTTTTAGCTGGAACAGGCTCACCAGCTGGGTCAGGTGTGAACCCTTCTCGCGCAGCGTTTGAGCGGTTTGTTCGCTGCGTGAGATGCGATCGGCATTGATATGCGACGCTTCGCCAATATGGGTCATGGCAAGGTTCACCTGGCCGATCCCGGCGGACTGCTCGCGTGAGGCATGGTTAATCTCGGTGACCAGCTGGCTGATGTTATCGATATGAATGATGATGTCGTCCATCGCCAGGCGCGTCCGTTCAGACAGCGCATGACCCTCACTCACTTTTCTGAGCGTATCGCCAATCAGCTGTTCAATCTCCTTCACCGCGTTAGCGCTGCGACCCGCCAGCGCGCGAACTTCCTGCGCGACTACCGCAAACCCTTTTCCGTGCTCGCCTGCGCGGGCCGCTTCCACTGCCGCGTTCAGCGCCAGAATATTGGTCTGGAAAGCGATGGATTCGATCACGCGCGTGATGTCTTCGATGCGTTTTGACGCTTCGCGAATGTCGTCCATGGTCGACACCGCATGGGTGACCGTCTCACCGCCCTGATGGACCGCGAGCGAGGTTTCACCCACCAGCTGCTGTGTTTGCTCCATGTTGGCGGCATTTTGCTGCACGGTGGCGGCCAGCTGCTCCATGCTGGCGGACGTCTCCTCCACGCTGCTGGCCTGCTTGTTGATCTGCTCTGAAATCTCGCCAGTGTCGGCGGCCAGCGCGTTGGTGCCCAAATGGATCTCGCCTGCTGCCTCACGAACCTGCAGGACAATTTTTTGCAGGCCGCCGCCGATGCCGTTGATAGCATCGATCAGCTGGCCGACTTCGTCCTGGCGGGTCACGGGCAGGCTGGAACGGAGATCCCCTGCGGCATATTGTCGGGCAAGATGGATAACGTTGCGCAGCGGACGGGTCAGCACGCGGCGAATAATGACCACGAACAGGCCAGCAAAAAGGATGGATAAGACCACGCCGGCCAGCAGGAAGCGATCGCGCATGGCGGTAACGCTTGAGAGCAGCACCGATTTATCCACTTCGCCCACGATCGTCCAGTTCCAGCCCGGCAGCGGGGTATAGGCCATTTTCAGTGTCCGGCCGTCGTCGCTTGTACGCTCCAGCGTGCCGGGTTTGTCACCCAGAAGCTGCTGCTGCGTCGCGCCGTCCCACTTCGGCTGTTTTCCCTCTTCGCTGGCATGGAACAGGTATTGCCCGCGCGTTTTGCCGTTGCTGCGATCCAGCACGAAGAAGTGACCGCTCTCGCCCAGGCGGCGGTTGAGGATTTTCTCGCGCATTACGTTCCAGGAGTGGGTGATGTCCACCCCGACAAAGACAATCGCAATGACCTGCCCTTCGGCGTTTTTAACGGGCTGGTACTGGGTGATGTAGTGTTTGCCGAACAGCAGCGCCAGGCCGCGGTACACTTCACCTTTGTTGACGGCGGCAAAGGCCGGGCTGGCGTTATCCAGAACGGTACCCATTGCCCGATCGCCATTCTCTTTGCGCAGGGAAGTGGCTACGCGAACAAAGTCGTTACCGCTGCGTACAAACAGCGTCGAAATGGCTCCCGTACGGTTCAGGAACTCGTCCGAAAGGGTGTTATTTTCATGCAGCCCGGTGTCTCCGCCTTTCAGAAGCGGAACGCTAAGTCCGTTAATCGTCTGGTGTTGGGAATTATCAATGTTCAGGGGCTGCGGTAAAAAGGTGGTAAACAGACGGGTATAGCTCTCAACCTCTTCACTCAGGCTGGTGTTGAACATCTGCACCATGTCGACCATGCCGGTGGACTGATTATGCAGATCTTCGACCGCAAGGGCTTCAAGCTGCTGGCTGGCTTTTTGGCTGAGCAGAAAAGTGAATAGCAGAAACAGCGTGGCGACACTGACGCCAGTCAGCAGCGAGAGTTTCGACCCCAGGCCCGCACGGCGGAAAAAGTTGATCATAAATTGCTCATCATTGAAAAGTTATGGTTCTTCAACGGCAGAGCGGAGATTACGTTTACTGTTTTAATGTAACAAAATGTTATTCAATTGTTCTTTATTGGTTTTATATAAGATAAAAAATTTGCAAAAACGAAAAGCCACTAAAAATAAGTGGCTTTTATCAGGAGGGAGTTTACACGTAGAGAATGGCCTGTACCCGCCAGCGATCGATATGGTTATCTTCCTGCATCTGGATGATGCGATACCATGAAGCACCCTGCTCATCGGCCTTTAATGCCACGACACGTTCAACGTCTTGCGGGCTCCCCGAGATATTATTCACGGAGATCTGGCCAATTTCATTCAGGCCAGTCACACAATCAGCACTGGCGAATTCTGCTGACTGCGCGGTGGTGCTCAGCAGGCCTGCTGAGAGCAACAGTGAGGTCAAAGCAAGAGTTCGTTTCATCGTCAGCTCCATTTCACATATATCCGGTATCCGCCGGGCAATCCTTCGCTAATAAACTCCCTTCCATTGATGCGGGCGTGGAGTTTATTGTGGACAGGAAAATGTCTATGGACGCAAAGCAGTGTAAATCTCGTTCAAAGGAAAACCATTATTTGCGGTACAAAATGGCCTGTGAGTACCACTGTCCCGTTATGATGGTTTCGTCGATCATAATGATGACGTAATAATCTGCTTTGGCGGCGACGGCCTGTGCTTTTATTGCCGATTCTGCGTCATCCGGAGAGCCGCGAACCAGCGCGGAGATGGTGCCCATTCGTTGTAATCCTTCCGTCTGATTACGACGAATCTCCTGTGGATGATCGGCGACCGGTGGAGCGGGTTGCGGCGTTCCCTGCAGCGCGCTACAGCCACTCAGCAGAAACACCAGCAATAAAGCAGCAAACCTGCGCATAACCATATCTCGTTTCCTGATAGCCATAGTGTAGTTGGCTGTGAATTTAGTTTTGGGGGAATGTTCCCGAAGTGTTATCTGGGACGTATATTTCGAATGAAAATGACGCGAAAGCGTAACCCAGTTCTCAACATTATGAATCATAGATTCGCACAGGGTCGACAATGATTGAAATTGAAATACGCCACCTCGGCGACCATGAAATTTTACACGCGATGCCGGCGGGTAAACGTGATAAACCGCTGCCTGTTGTCGTTTTTTATCACGGGTTTACCTCATCGAAGCTGGTTTACAGTTATTTTGCGGTAGCGCTGGCGCAGGCGGGTTTTCGCGTGGTGATGCCAGATGCACCCGACCACGGCGCACGCTTTACGGGTAATGAACAGGCGCGGCTGGGGCAGTTCTGGCACATTCTGCACGGGAGTCTGACCGAGTTTTCCGGGCTGCGCGATGCGCTTTATGAGGCAGGGCTGGTGGCCGACAATCGTCTGGCGGTAGCCGGGGCATCGATGGGCGGTATGACGGCGCTGGGGATTATGACGCATCATCCTGAAGTGAAGTCTGTCGCCTGTCTGATGGGCTCGGGCTACTTTACTTCGCTGGCGAAGACCCTCTTTCCCCCTCAGGATTTAACGGAAATGACCGCGACGCTGGCAGAGTGGGAAGTGACCCGGGCATTGCCGCGCGTGGCCGATCGCCCGCTGCTGCTGTGGCACGGTGACGCGGATGATGTGGTCCCGCCCGAGGGAACCTTCCGTCTGCAGCAGGCGTTAATGAATGAAGGGCTGGACGGTAATCTGACCTGCCTGTGGGAACCGGGCGTCCGCCACCGCATTACGCCAACGGCGCTGGACGCCACGGTGGCGTTTTTCCGCCAGCACCTGTAACGCGCGGGACTTTGACGCCCTTATCTTCCCGCTTCGGGAGGATCTCTGGGGACTCTTTTACCGGGAGTATTCCGGAGCTATTCACAAAAAAAAGCCCCCGGGCAGGGGGCAACGTCAACTATGGCTATGTTCTCGTTGTTGGCTTTCCTGGTGCTAGCGTTAAAGCGTTATCGGTAAATATCTGCACTGGCGTGCATGTTGCCGTTGCTGCCGGGCTCACGGGTTAACATCACGTGGTAATAGGTTGCGCCCTGCGCATCGGTTTCTGCGTTTAATGCCTGATCTGCTTCACTTTCCGTGGCGAAATTATGATTGATGTAAATTACGCCCAAGCTTTGCACATCATCCATGTTTCTGGCCTGTCGGCTGTCTATCTTGATGGCTGCCATCGCGTTTGCACTGAGCAAAAGCGCCGCCATTATGGCTAATGCGATTTTTTTCATGATATGCGCTCCACGACTACGTGCTGCGAGAGGGGGGATGCTCCTTCTTTAATTCAGGCGATCTCTGATTAAAGTGTAATCACTCATCCGGCGGGGATGCGTGACCATTTCTGATGCAGTTGTTCAAAAAAACAACGCTTCCGGGTGTGACCAATTTTAAATCACCCACTTAGACCCGCTTCGCGCTTTGTGCGAATTATTTGTGCAATCAGCTTGAGTTTCCAGGGGCGCGCAAGTATTATGACGCGTCAATTTTTCAGCCGACCTTTAACACGTTCCTTGCCTCCCCGGGCCTCGGCTGACCCAGACAGGAGGCTGAATAATCCGTAAGGAGCAATTCGATGCGTCATTACGAAATCGTTTTTATGGTCCATCCTGACCAGAGCGAACAGGTTCCGGGTATGATCGAGCGTTACTCTGCTGCCATCACTGGTGCAGAAGGTACGATCCACCGTCTGGAAGACTGGGGCCGCCGTCAGCTGGCTTACCCGATCAACAAACTGCACAAAGCACACTACGTTCTGATGAACGTTGAAGCGCCGCAGGAAGTGATCGATGAGCTGGAAACTACCTTCCGCTTCAACGATGCCGTTATCCGCAGCATGGTTATGCGTACCAAAAACGCAGTTACCGAAGCATCTCCGATGGTTAAAGCGAAAGACGAGCGCCGTGAGCGTCGCGATGATTTCGCAAACGAAACCGCAGATGATTCTGATGCTGGGGATTCTGAAGAGTAATTTCTGATGACCAACCGTCTGGCGTTGTCCGGCATCGTATGCAGGGCTCCCCTTCGAAAGGTCAGTCCATCAGGAATTCCGCATTGCCAGTTCGTGCTTGAGCATCGTTCTGTGCAAGAGGAAGCCGGGTTTCACCGGCAGGCGTGGTGCCAAATGCCCGTTATTATTAGCGGACACGAAAACCAGGCCATTACTCACAGTTTAACGGTCGGTAGCGCAGTAATCGTTCAGGGGTTCATCTCTTGCCACAAGGCAAAGAACGGCCTGAGCAAAATGGTTCTGCATGCCGAGCAGATTGATTTGATAGATTCTGGAGACTAGCCATATGGCACGTTATTTCCGTCGTCGCAAGTTCTGCCGTTTCACCGCGGAAGGCGTTCAAGAGATCGACTATAAAGATATCGCAACGCTGAAAAACTACATCACCGAAAGCGGTAAGATTGTCCCAAGCCGTATCACCGGTACTCGTGCAAAATACCAGCGTCAGCTGGCTCGCGCTATCAAACGCGCTCGCTACCTGTCCCTGCTGCCGTACACTGATCGTCATCAGTAATCGGGCACGGTCCATTAATACGACTTTAAGAGGATAAGGTAATGCAAGTTATTCTGCTTGATAAAGTAGCAAACCTGGGCAGCCTGGGTGATCAGGTTAACGTTAAAGCGGGTTACGCACGTAACTTCCTGGTTCCACAGGGTAAAGCTGTTCCAGCTACCAAGAAAAACGTAGAGTTTTTCGAAGCACGTCGCGCTGAACTGGAAGCCAAACTGGCTGACGTTCTGGCGGCTGCTAACGCTCGCGCTGAAGCAATCAACGCACTGGGCACCGTTACCATCGCGTCTAAATCAGGCGACGAAGGTAAACTGTTCGGTTCCATCGGTACCCGCGATATCGCTGATGCAGTTTCTGCAGCAGGCGTTAAAGTGGCTAAGAGCGAAGTTCGTCTGCCGAACGGCGTTCTGCGTACCACTGGTGAGCACGAAGTTGACTTCCAGGTTCACAGCGAAGTGTTCGCTAAACTGGTTGTTAACGTTGTAGCTGAGTAATTTTTTACTCTGCTCACGTTGAAACGCCGGCCTTGTGCCGGCGTTTTGCTTTTTACAGATCCGGGTCTTAACGCGCCCTGATGAAACTGCCGTCTGGCTGGCGGGTAAACAGTACCTGTTGTCCACTTCCCGTATCAATCGTTAACCCTGTCACTACCCCGCTGGCATTCTGGCGAATCTGTACCATCTGACCATTCTGCAGGTTACTGAGCGGTTTACCCGCACCTTCCACCTTCGCCATGGCATACACGTCGGTTGGCGGCAGGTTGTGGTCGCGGAACAGCTGCGCCAGGGTTTTGCCCGGCTCTACGCGATAGGAACGCCACTGTTGCTCAATACCGGTAGGCTGTTGCGCCTGAGGCTGAGACGGGGCGGCGGCTTGATCCTGCGGCTGTTCATCCTGAATGGGCTCTGGCTCAACCGGCGCGACCTGACCCGGATCGTTAGACGGGGTGACGAGCTGCGTCTGCATCGGCTGTGCGTCAGGCTGAGGCCGCGTCTGCGACTGAATGTCCAGTTGGGCATTGCGGGTGACGGGTGCGGTATCGACATCATCGCCCCCGGAAGGAAGCAGGAAGCCCACGATCACCATCAGCGCGCCAATGATGATCCCTCTGCGATGCAGAGGAGGCAGCGGGTCCATGATGCGAAAATTGTCCGGCGCCTGCCAGATTTTCGCCAGGGTAGGTTTCAGTTCAAATCGCCCGGGCATGGCACTCCTCCTGCTCCGCGTATTTTTTATCCTGTGTCCCGAAGTATAGTTTGCTAACTGCCTGAACGGCGTAGTAAACCCGACATCCGTGACATCAGTTCGGGATTAATCCTGGTTATCTCTATTGTTTCTGTTTCGTCGCGGTTTGTCACCTTAACTTCAGACAAAGTTTTACCCATAAGGGCATGGCTGATATGCTGCCCGCTACTTTAAATGTGATGGAAGGAAAACCCATGACCACCCCGACTTTTGACACTATCGAAGCGCAGGCAAGTTACGGTATCGGCTTGCAGGTAGGACAGCAGCTGAGCGAATCCGGCCTGGAAGGTCTGTTACCAGAAGCGCTGGTGGCGGGTATCGCTGACGCGCTGGAAGGCAAACAGCCTGCCGTTCCGGTAGACGTTGTGCACCGTGCGCTGCGTGAAATCCACGAACGTGCTGACGCCGTGCGTCGCGCGCGCTTCGAAGAGATGGCGGCCGAAGGTGTGAAATATCTGGAAGAGAACCGCGAGCGTGAAGGCGTGAACAGCACCGAGTCTGGTCTGCAGTTCCGCGTGATCAATCAGGGCGACGGCGCAATCCCGGCGCGTACCGACCACGTTCGCGTGCATTACACCGGTAAACTGATCGACGGTACCGTGTTCGACAGCTCCGTGGCGCGCGGCGAACCGGCTGAATTCCCGGTCAACGGCGTGATCGCAGGCTGGATCGAAGCTCTGACCCTGATGCCGGTCGGTTCCAAATGGGAACTGACTATCCCGCATAACCTGGCCTATGGCGAGCGCGGCGCTGGCGCGTCCATCCCGCCATTCAGCACCCTGGTCTTTGAAGTCGAGCTGCTGGAAATTCTGTAATCGAATTTTCTTATTTCCTCTCCCCGGTTGGGGAGAGGAAAATAGTGTAAAAACCTATAGTTACGGTGCTATCAACATTTTATCTTGCAAACGAAACTGTTGCGTGTATTTTTGTGAGCTGTTTCGCGCTGTATGAGTGATATGACACTCACTTTCAACATATTATTAACATAATATCTAAATCATAGTATTCATCCCGCCGATTCTTACCTAATATCGATTAGCCCTTACAAGGGAACGTCATCTTTTGACGTATTTAAAGGCCAGAAGAGCCTTAACAACACAGACAGGCATAAACAGGAAAATATCACATGGTAGATCAGGTCAAAGTCGTCGCCGACGAAGAGGCGTCGTCTGAACAGTCGCTACGGCGCAATCTCACTAACCGTCATATTCAGCTCATTGCGATTGGGGGTGCCATCGGTACCGGGCTGTTTATGGGGTCAGGCAAAACCATCAGTCTCGCCGGGCCGTCGATCATATTCGTTTATATGATCATCGGTTTTATGCTCTTCTTCGTGATGCGTGCAATGGGTGAGCTGCTGCTCTCGAACCTCGAATACAAATCCTTTAGCGACTTCGCTTCTGACCTGCTCGGGCCGTGGGCGGGCTATTTTACCGGCTGGACCTACTGGTTCTGCTGGGTCGTCACCGGTATGGCGGACGTCGTGGCGATTACCGCCTACGCGCAGTTCTGGTTCCCGGGGCTGTCGGACTGGGTCGCCTCGCTGGCGGTCATTGTTCTGCTGCTGAGTCTTAACCTCGCCACCGTTAAAATGTTCGGTGAGATGGAGTTCTGGTTCGCGATGATCAAAATCGTGGCGATTGTCGGGCTTATCGTCGTGGGTCTGGTGATGGTGCTCACCCACTTCCAGTCGCCAACGGGCGTTCAGGCGTCGTTTACCCATCTGTGGAATGACGGCGGCTGGTTCCCGAAAGGCATTAGCGGCTTCTTTGCCGGCTTCCAGATCGCGGTATTTGCGTTCGTGGGCATTGAACTGGTGGGCACGACGGCAGCGGAGACCAAAGATCCCGAGAAGTCTCTCCCGCGCGCGATTAACTCTATTCCGCTGCGTATCATCATGTTCTACGTCTTCGCGCTGATCGTCATTATGTCCGTGACGCCGTGGAGCTCCGTGGTGCCAACCAAGAGCCCGTTCGTTGAGCTGTTCGTGCTGGTAGGCCTGCCTGCTGCCGCGAGCCTGATTAACTTCGTGGTGCTGACCTCTGCTGCCTCGTCTGCCAACAGCGGCGTATTCTCCACCAGCCGTATGCTGTTTGGTCTGGCGCAGGAAGGCGTGGCGCCGAGCGCGTTCGCCAAGCTGTCGAAGCGCGCGGTACCGGCAAAAGGGTTGACCTTCTCCTGCATGTGCCTGCTGGGCGGCGTGGTGATGCTCTACGTGAACCCAAGCGTGATTGGCGCGTTCACCATGATCACCACGGTCTCAGCGATCCTGTTTATGTTCGTCTGGACCATCATCCTCTGTTCATACCTGGTGTACCGCAAGCAGCGCCCGCACCTGCATGAAAAATCGATCTACAAGATGCCGCTGGGCAAGCTGATGTGCTGGGTGTGCATGGCGTTCTTCGTCTTCGTGCTGGTTCTGCTGACGCTGGAAGATGATACCCGTCAGGCACTCATCGTCACGCCGCTGTGGTTTATCGCGCTGGGGCTGGGCTGGGTGTTTATCGGTAAGAAACGTATGGCAGGCGTAAGGTAAAAGCAAAACGGCAACTTCGGTTGCCGTTTTTAGTTTTTGCACCCTCTCCCCGTGGGAGAGGGCCGGGGTGAGGGCATTAGGCCGCAGCGGCCTTTTTTATTCCCCAGCTAATGCCCGCGGGAACAGAACGTTGTTCTCAAGACTGATGTGTTCCATCAGGTCGTCAATCATCTCGTTAATGCCGTTGTACATCGCTTTCCACGTTGTGCACGCTTCTGGCGGCGGCGTGACGTTGTGGGTGGTGTGTTTGATCACTTCCAGCAGCTCACCCGCATCATCGTGCTCGCTTTCCATCACGCTTATAGGCCCCATCGCCTGGCTTCCCATTCCCTGTTTAATCATCGGGAAGAGGATCTGCTCTTCTTTCATCATGTGGCTGGAAAGCTCTTCATGCAGCAGGGTCAGGTATTTCGCCAGACCGCGCGGTACGGAAGGTTTGTCGGCATGTACGCGCTCAACTTTGGTTGCCTGCAGGATCAGTTCCGGCAGCTGTTCACGGTGACGGTCATGGTATCGCACGATGATATGGTCGATGATTTCAGCGAGCGAGGCGGTTCGCCAGTCTTTGTCGACGGGCTGCCCGGCCAGCTGCGCCAGCTCTGCTTCAATCACCTCAACGTCCAGCTCCTTGCGTGAGGCCGCACGCGCCAGGGTTTGCTTACCGCCGCAGCAGTAATCCATATCGTATTTACGGAACAGCGCAGAAGCGCGAGGAATGGAGAGCGCCAGCTCGCCAAGGGGTTGGTCGCGAAAGGCCATAGCAGTTACCTCGTCATCAATAATATAAGATGCATATTAAATGCATCTTTAAGACAGCGCTATAACCCTTTAGAGGGAAGGGGGAAAGTGAGATGCAGATCACAAAAAAATATCCCGTTTAACTCTCTGAATGGACTTAGGAAAGTGGTTTAGAAACTTTTTAAAGGTGTAGAAACAGTAAACAACCCGCCGCGTCTGCCGATATATCCACGTCAGACAAACCTGCATATAACAAAGGCAACGCATGTTTAAACGTATAAAAGTCATTACCCTTCTGATTTCGGTGCTGCTTGTGCTCGGCATCATGCAAGTGATTTCCGCAGGTATCTTTATCAACGCGCTGAATAACGATAAAGACAACTTCACCGTGTCGCAGCTCTCCAGCAAGAACGTGGCGGAGTTTACCGATGCGTGGATCAGCCTGAACCAGGCGCGCGTGACGCTGAACCGCGGGATGCTGCGTCTGCAAAGCAGCATGGCCTCTCAGATTAACGGTGGGCAGCTCAATGAGCTGGTCAACACGGCGAAAAATCTGCTCGCCGATGCGCAGGTCCATTACGATAAATACTATGCCCTGCCAAATACGCCGGGCCTGGACGAGAACCTGGCCAAGCGTCTGGAAGAGCAGTACCGCATTTACTCCTCAACGCTGACGCAAATGAACGTCCTGCTGAGCCAGGGCAATCTGGAAGACATGTTCAAGCAGAACGCGGAGCAAAAGCAGACCGCGATGCAGGCGGTTTACCGTGAATGGCGTGAAGCGCAGGCAACGCTTACCGATAAAGGCATCCAGGACAATGAAAGCGACTACAAGCGCATCCTGTGGATCCTCTCTGCGGTTATGCTGCTGGTGATTGTGGTGATTATCTCCAGCTGGGTAGCCATGCGCCGCGTGCTGCTGCTGCCTCTGGAAGAGGTGATTAACCATATTCGCGCCATTGCGGCGGGGGATTTAACCCAGCCGATTCAGGCTGAAGGTAAGAACGAGATGGCTATCCTGGCGCGTAACGTTCAGGAGATGCAGACCTCGCTGGCGAACACCGTGGGCGTGGTGCGTGAAGGTGCGGATACCATCTACACCGGTGCCGGTGAAATTTCTGCCGGCAGCAACGACCTCTCTTCCCGTACCGAGCAGCAGGCCGCGTCTCTGGAAGAGACGGCAGCCAGCATGGAACAGCTGACGGCAACCGTGAAGCAGAACGCCGATAACGCGCGTCAGGCTTCCCGTCTGGCGCTGGACGCCTCCTCAACGGCGAAGAAGGGCGGTAACGTGGTGGAAGGCGTGGTGCGTACAATGGACGAAATCGCCACCAGTTCCAGTAAAATCGCGCAAATTACTAACGTGATCGACGGTATTGCCTTCCAGACTAACATTCTGGCGCTGAACGCGGCGGTTGAAGCGGCGCGCGCGGGCGAGCAGGGCCGTGGTTTTGCGGTGGTGGCAGGGGAAGTGCGTACTCTCGCCCAGCGCAGCGCCCAGGCGGCGAAAGAGATCAAAGCGCTGATCGATGATTCCGGCGAGCGCGTGAACGCGGGCTCCCAGCTGGTCAACGAAGCCGGGGAGACGATGGCAGAGATCGTTAATGCGGTCACCCGCGTCACCGACATCATGGGTGAAATTGCCTCGGCCTCTGACGAGCAGAGCCGCGGTATTGACCAGGTGGGCCAGGCGGTAGCCGAGATGGACCGCGTGACCCAGCAGAACGCCTCGCTGGTAGAGGAATCTGCGGCCGCGGCGGCGGCGCTGGAAGATCAGGCTGCCCGCCTGAACGAAGCGGTGGCGGTGTTCAAAATCACCCGCAACCAGGCGGTCAAAGCGGCGCCGGTGAAAACCTATGTACCTAAAGCGCAGCCCGTAGCGGCGGCGTCTGAAGGGAACTGGGAAACGTTTTAAGGGCTTGCCCGGTGGCGGCTACGCCTTACCGGGCCTACGATTTTGTAGGCCCTGCAAGCGCAGCGCCGCTGGGCAATGCTCACATCTCCGAAGCCGGAATGACCCTCGGTTTTTCCGGCTTCGCTCTTACCGCCATCACCACTCCCACCACCAGCAGCGCGATCCCGCAGGCCGTGAATAACGGCGGTAAGCTCTGGCGCATCAGGAAGGTATAAAGCAGTCCGGCCAGGGTTTCGAAGACAATCAGCGGCCCTAAAATCACCGTCGGCAGCTTCTGGCTGGCAATGTTCCAGCACAGCGCGCCCACCCATGAGCACAGCACCGCAATCGCAACCATCAGGCCGATAAACACCCAGGGTCTTGGCCCGAAGGGTTGGGCGAAGTCTGGCTGTTGATGGCCTAACCAGATGCACGCGCCGGCATAGCCCACCAGCGAGACGGGCAGCGTAACCAGCGCCTGCGCCGTCGCCCACATCATCGGGTGCTTGTCCGGGTTCTCCCGCAGCCAGCGCGCGTTGCGCAGGGCATACCATGCCCAGCACGCCACGGAAATGAACGCCAGCACAATGCCAGAACCGTAACGCCACAGGTCAACATCCGCCTGCCCGTGACGCAGCTCGGCAATATTGACGCATACCAGCCCCACGGCGGTGCATACCAGCGCCGGTATCATTTTTGACCACGCCAGTTTGCCATCGCGGTGGCTGTAGAGCCGGTTAGCAAAGACGGGGATGACGACCGGCAGCGTGCCGATAATCATGGTAGATACCGGCGCACCGGTACGCTGAATGGCACTCGCAAGGCAAACGTAGTAGATAAGATTGCCCATCATGGTCAGCGCCAGCGCGGTGCCCCAGTCCTGACGGCTGAGCTGACGCAAGCGCGCGCGTCCCAGCCACGCCAGGGGCAGAGCAATCAGCCCGAGCGCCAGATAGCGTCCGGTCGACTGCAGTATTGCCGGATACTCGGGCACGATCAGCGGGCCGACAAAAATAAGCCCCCACATCATCCCGGCCAGCAGGGCATACAACACTCCACTAATCATTTTTCCATCCACAGGTATTTACGCTGCATGCAGTGTAGGAGGGGAAAATGCGCGCGTATTGTATGAGATTGCGCATTAGCGCCGGGTGACCTGCTTCTGGTAGCGCACGGGCGTAATGCCGTAGCGGCGGGTAAACGCGCGGGTTAAATGGGACTGGTCGGTCAGCCCGGTCGCGGCTGCCACTTCGGCGGCGGGCATGCCGTGGGTGAGGAACGCTTTAGCGCGCCAGAGGCGAATGGCCATCAGCATCTGGTGCGGCGTAACGTGAAAATGGGCTTTGAACTGGCGCTGGAAGTGGTACGGGCTGAGCGAAACGACGCTGGCCAGCTCGTCCAGAGTCAGGGAGTGCATGTAGTTGTCGTGCAGGTACTCGCGCACGCGTTCGAAGCGGTGCGCGCCTTCCTGAATCACCGGCGCGTGATGGGCCAGCGGCTGGAAGGTCTCAATCAGATCCAGCAGTAATCCTTTTTGCGCAAGCGGCTCGTCCGTATGCCACAAGCCGTAAATCAGCCTGCCGATTTGCTGCGAGCGCAGCGGGTCATGACGCGTGACATCGCTAAACCACCAGTGCCGGAGGCCGGTCACCTCTTCCAGCAGATCGGGTTCGATATAGACCATCCGGTAGCGCCAGCCGCCTTCGGTGGCGGATTCACCGGTATGGATCTCGTCCGGGTTCATGGTAACGACGGATTTTTCCGCCGCGAGATGCTGGGTACCGCGATAGCGAAAGCGTTCGGCACCGGTTTCAATCGTGCCGATCCCGAAGGCTTCATGGGTGTGAGGCTCAAAGGCGTAGTCAGAAATATGCGCGTGATAAAGCTCCAGGCCCGGCAACTGCGCCAGATGGCGAAAGCGCGCGCTGTCTCTTTCATCATTAAACTGTTCCGGTACGCCTTGCACGTTGAGCCTCCTCGTGGTCATCTTTTCATTATCAGAGATGACCGGAATTTATGCACTAAACATCTTTGCCCGGACGGTCTTACGGTAATCCCCCGGTGAAACCGTTGTTTTATGCTTAAACTGGCGATTAAAGTGCGCAATATCCTGATATCCAACCGCATTTGCAATCTCCTGAATACACAGATTGGTGGATTGCAGCATTGTCATGGCGGATTCAATTCTGGCGGTTAATAAATACTGCAGTGGGGACATGTCGGTGGCATTTTTAAAGCGGCGATTAAAGTTGCGCAAACTCATGCCAGCCATATCTGCAAGATTCTGCATGGATATATCCGAGGCGCAGTTGGCTTTTATCCAGATTTGAATTTGAATAATATCTTCATCCGGATGGGGTTTGTTTTCTTCACTGTAACACTGACGTTCAAACTGGCTACGAATTTCATGGAAAAATGTCCGTTGAGTATGGGTGGCTACACGTTTCCCGTATGTCGTTTCAATAAAATGAATTGTCAGATCTGACAGGGCCTTAACGCTTGCGGCGCAGAAAATATTATCGGCCTGAGTGAGAAAATGTTTTGTCTGTAATTTTACGCTGGGGTAGTCGCGCGAGAATTGTTTGAAGTAGTGCCAGTGGGTGGTGGCAGGCTTTCCGTTGAGCAATCCCGACTCCGCCAGAAAACAGCAGCCCGTTCCGACGGCGGCGATGCGGGTTCCTCGCGCGGCCTGCTCGGTCAGCCATTCCAGAAGTTCAGGCTCTTGTCTGACCACCGCGCGAGGATTGCGCCACAGGGCAGGAAGATAGATAACGTCATAGTGTCTGTCTGCGGCAAGGGTGGTATCGGCGGTAATGCTAAAACCACTGTGCGTCAGAATGGGCTCGCTGTTTATGCCAATGGTATTCACCTTCAGAATATTCTCCGGGCGACAGAGCCTGAAGGGTGACTTCTCCGGTTTGTGCGTGCCTGCGTGGGATGTTTTTTTTTGCTCAGCTAAATAGCTACTGGCTGCCGCTTTCCACATTTCAATCGGAAGACTGAGACCGGAACTTAGCATGCGTTCACATAACACAAATCCTATTTGTGTATTTGTCATTTTTGATTAATACCTGTTTTGACTATTATTTTTGGTGGCTCATCGTTGCCGTGGCCAAAAAAGTCAGCGTTTTGGCTGGATTTTCATATTAGCTTTTGTTGGTAATTTGTAAACTAATATCTGAAATTATCGCACTTGCTTAATAAAATAAATCCACGACCACGAGAGAATAAATTATGGTGAAATTACCCGTAATAACGGCTTTTGGCGGCTATGGTCCAGCTGGGCGTAGTTCTTCACATCATGCATTTCGTCGAATGATTATTGAGTCATTATCGGAAGAGGAACGGCAGGATACGTTATTATCGTTAGCCAACCTGATGGGCGTCCTTAAATATGATGAAGGTGGGTATTGCGACATTTCCGGTAAAAGATTTACACCTGCTCAGGCCGCCGCGAGGATAAAAGACGAGGTGCTTGAGGGAACCCTTATCAGAAATATTACGCGCGACTACTTTGATGTCGATGCTATTGCCGGCCATGCAAAATTGAATATGGCTTCAGGCGAAGAGGGATTCAGTTTTAATATATCTGCCAGGCAATTACCTCAACCCTTACCGGCGGGATGGCACGTTGAGGAATTAGCGGATCGGCGTGTCCGTATTACCGTTCAGGGAGAGATGGACTGCAAAATTGAGGCGTTGCTGCGCACGGAGGTTCAGGCTGCAGGGCTGTTGCCGCAGGGATTCCGTCCGGGCGACCATTACAATTCGCAGTTCCATCCGCGGGCGTTACAAATGGCGATTGTCGGAGCGTCAGACGCCATCAACGCGCTGGGGATCCCGTGGCGAGAGGTACAGGCCAAAATCACGCCGGATCAGCTCGGCGTCTATTCGGGCAATATCATGGGGCAGCTCGACGATTATGGCTTTGGCGGGATGCTGCAGTCGCGCCTGAAAGGCCATCGCGTCAGCGCCAAACAGTGCCCGCTGGGCCTGAACAGCATGTGCGCCGATTTCCTCAATGCGTATGTGCTGGGTAGCGTCGGTCATACCAGCGCCACGCTGGGGGCGTGTGCCACGTTTCTGTATAACCTGAATGCGGCAGTTGAGGATATCAAAGCGGGGCGCATTCGCGTAGCCGTCGTTGGCAGCGCCGAAGCGCCGGTCACCTCAGAAGTGATTGAAGGATTCGATGCCATGGGCGCCCTGGCAACGGAGAGCAAGCTTAAGCACATTGATGAAACGGAAACGGCCGACTGGCGCAACAGCAGCCGCCCGTTTGGCAACAGCTGCGGTTTTGTTATCGCAGAATCCAGCCAGTATGTCGTGTTAATGGACGACGAGCTGGCGCTGCAGCTTGGCGCAGAGATCCACGGTTCGGTGGGGAATGTCTTCATCAACGCTGACGGCTTTAAACGCTCTATTGCGTCAACGGGGCCGGGGAATTACATCACCATGGCGAAAGCCGTAGCCTCTGCGGTATCGATGGCCGGGATAGAGACGGTGCAGAAGGGATCGTTTATTCAGGCGCACGGCTCAAGCACGCCGAAGAATTGCGTCTCCGAGGCCGATATTTTTGACCGCGTTGCGCAAGCTTTTTCGATTCGCGACTGGCCGGTGACGGCGGTGAAATCGTACCTCGGTCACTCCCTAGGCCCCGCCAGCGGCGACCAGCTTATCGGCTGCCTCGGCGTCTTCCGCTATGGTATTTTGCCGGGAATTAAAAGCGTGTCCCACATCGCGCCGCAGGTGAACAATGCGCGCTTAACCATTCCTCTTCAGGACTGCAAATTAGAGGAAGGCCAGGGACAAATCGCCTTTATTAATTCAAAAGGCTTTGGCGGTAATAATGCCACGGGGGTGGTTTACTCGCCAAAGCTTACCCATCAATGGTTGCGCAAACGCTATGGGGAAACGGTGTTTGCGAATTATCAGCAGCGTAACCGCCAGGTGCGACGTCAGGCTAACGCCTACGACGAGGCGGCCTCGCAGGGTGAACTCAATGTCATTTATCGTTTCGGCCAGCAGGGGATAAATGAGGAAGATATTAAGATTGATATGAATGGCATCACCATTCCCGGATTTGAAAAACCGATAACGTACGCGACGGATAAAGAATACCCGGACTTTTAATCGTTATATCTGATTTTATTATTAATAAATATGAGCGGGCCGGGTAAGGGAAATCACCCGGCCGCAGGAAAGAACGGTGACACCGTTAAAGAATGGCTTTAATGCTCTGCGCCAGCGGGGTCGTTGCGCGCCCGATCAGCTTGCTCAGCGTATGGCTATCGTCAAAGAGTCCCCCTTTGGACGCACCCACATCGGAGTCCGCCAGCATATCTGCCAGCCCGGCAGGCAGACCGACGCTTTTCAGCGCGGCGGCAAAATCCGCTTCACTGAGATTCTGGTAGGTTACCGGCTTCCCGCTCTGTTTGCTGAGTTCAGCCGCCAGTTCGCTCAGCGTCCAGCCGTGGTCGCCCGCCAGTTCGTAGACCTTGCCCGCGTGGCCCTCTTCTGCGATCACTTTGGCGGCCGCCGCGGCATAGTCGGCACGGGTGGCAGAGGCAATTTTGCCTTCGCCTGCCGCACCAATAAACACGCCGTGTTCCAGCGCAGGCGGCGCGCTCGCCAGGTAGTTTTCGGTATACCAGCCATTGCGCAGCAGGGCATAAGAGATGCCGGACGCCGCCAGCGCTTTTTCAGTGGCAACGTGTTCAACGTGCAGACCCAGCGGGGAGTTGTCCGCATGCAGCAGGCTGGTGTAGGCGATAAATTTCACGCCTGCCGTTTTGGCGGCGTTAATCACGTTCTGGTGCTGGGTTGCGCGCTGGCCGACTTCGCTGGAAGAGATCAGCAGCAGCTTATCCACGCCGCTCAGCGCGGCGGTGAATGCGGCTTCATCCGTGTAGTCCGCCTGGCGAACCACAATTCCCTGCTGGCTTAAGGCCTGCGCTTTCGCCGGGTTACGTACGATGGCCACAATCTGGCTGGCCGGTACGGTTTTCAACAGCTGTTCGATAACGAGATGGCCAAGCTGGCCGGTAGCACCGGTAATCGCGATCATGATGAATCTCCTTCGTGTTTGTCTGGTGTTGTGGCACACTAGCACCATAGCTAACTTTTAGTAAGTACGTACAAAAAGGTAAGTATGAAAACAACGATACCGACGCTCAGCGAACAAATGCGCGATGGCAATCTTTTCGCGGAACAGTGTCCTTCACGCGAGGTGCTCAAACACGTGACCAGCCGCTGGGGTGTCCTGATTCTGCTGGCCCTGCGCCAGGGAACGCATCGCTTTAGCGATCTGCGCCGTAAAATGGGCGGGGTGAGCGAAAAGATGCTGTCGCAGTCACTCCAGGCGCTGGAGCTGGACGGGTTTGTCGATCGCGTGTCGTATCCGGTGGTGCCGCCGCACGTAGAGTATAGTCTGACGCCGATGGGGATTGAGGTCAGCGAGAAAGTCGCCGCGCTGGCGGACTGGATTGAGGTGAATACCCCGAAGGTGATGGCGAACAGGGACGATCGTGCGGCCTGATGTCTTCACCCTGACCTAATGCCTGCGTGGGCGACCCCCTCTCCCTTGAGGGAGAGGGCTGGGGTGAGGGGGAACATATAACTCTGGTGGTCATTCCGTTCACTTTATGTTCCTTGCTACTCTGTAACGACATGGCCTGTGAACGTGCCAGGGCGGCTCAATCGCCGCCGCCCTGGCGACCCGGGCTCCCGGCGGTAAATCGCCGCTTCGCGGATTGCTCGCCCCATCCCTGGGGCTCACCCTTTCAGGGCCAGCTCAGGCGCTGTCCAAAATTGCTCCCGGCAATTTTGTCCTCAGCTTATTCCTTCAGGCTATCGGGTCGGGCATGAGCCTGCATCCCTGCAGGCCACGCCCTCTCGGCGCATCCTTGCGCCTCGCCCCGGCCTTGCGGAAACGCTTCGGCGATTTACAACCGGACCAGGGCATCGCTGCAATTCATTAATTTTTCTGAAGAAATATTCATCGCTTCGAGTTGGAAAATTACTGAGGACCCCTCTCCCATAGGGAGAGGGAACAAACACGAAAAACGGCAACGTATGTTGCCGTTTTGTTTTTACTTGCTCAAATCCACCTGATAAATCGCGAACCCGATATCATCCGTTGCGACCTTCTTCATCGGATACTGGGCTTTATCCTTGATAAACGCGGCTGCTTTATCGGATGGCGACGTTTCAAAGCGGATATCCAGTTTCGTATCGCTGTGGATCGGCGCGAGACGCCAGTTGTTGTCCACCGCCGGATGAATTTCGCCCGCCTTCTTCGACTCCGCGCTGATCCACGCCGCCAGCACCGAGCGGTTCTCATCCGGCGAGGCAAAGGCGATGTGGCTATCTCCCGTACCGGCAAACTTACCGCCGTAGGCGCGGTAGTTATTGGTCACGACCAGGAAGGTGGCATTCGGGTCGATCGCCTTGCCGTTGAAGGTCAGGTTTTTGATGCGCTCCGCCTGCGGGTTGATCGCCTGACACTCGCCGTCATATTTCGCCGGCTGGGTGACGTCAATCTGGTAGTTCACGCCGTCGATCACGTCGAAGTTATAGGTACGGAAGCCGTCCCAGTTAATCAGCGACTGCGGCTTACTGCTGTGCGGGTCAATCTGGTTAAACTGTCCGGCAGAGCACTCCAGCCACTCTTTCACCTCCTGGCCCGTCGCTTTTACCACCACCAGCGTGTTCGGGTAGAGATAGAGATCGGCGGCGTTACGGAAGGTCAGCTGGCCCTTTTCGACTTCAACATAGCTTGCCGGGTCGTTCTTACGCCCGCCCACCTTGAATGGCGCAGCCGCTGACAGAACCGGCAGTTTTGCCAGATCCGGATCGCCCTGCACAAAGTGTTCCGCATAGGCTTTCTGCGCCATGTTGACGACCTGAACGGTCGGGTCGTCCTGCACCAGCGCCAGGAAGCTATACATGTTGTCGGCGGATTTGCCGATCGGCTTGCTGACGAATTCGCGCGTGGCGTCGTGATCGTGCTTCAGCACGTCGACCAGTTTTTTATCTTCCGCCGCCAGAGATTTTTTAGCCGCAGCGTCGTAAATCGGGCGCGCTTCGGCTTTTGACTGCGTCACCTTCCAGCTGCCGCCGTCGTTATTCAGCACTAGGTCCACCACGCCAAGATGGTCGCCCCACATGCCCGGCATCACCGAAGGCACGCCGTTGAGCGTCCCTTTCTCAATGTCCGCTCCTTTGATGCTGGCGAAATCTTTGCCCGGGAAGACCGCGTGGGCGTGGCCGAACAGGATCGCGTCGACGCCTGGGACTTCACTCAGATAGTAAACGGAGTTTTCTGCCATGGCCTGATACGGATCGGCGGAGAGGCCCGAGTGGGCGACAACGACCACCAGATCGGCGCCTTTTTCGCGCATTTCCGGCACGTATTTCCGCGCGGTTTCGGTGATGTCATTAACGGTCACTTTGCCGTCTAGGTTGGCTTTATCCCACGTCATGATCTGCGGCGGCACAAAGCCGATATAGCCGATTTTCAGCGTCTGTTTTTTACCGTCCTGGTCGACGACGTTTGTCTCTTTAATCAGGTAAGGGGTAAAGAGCGGCTTTTGCGTCTTAACGTCGATAATATTGGCGTTAACGTACGGGAATTTCGCACCGGCAAGGGCGTCATGCAGGTATTTTAGACCGTAGTTGAATTCGTGGTTGCCGAGGTTGCCGACGGTATAGTCCAGGGTGTTCATCGCTTTATAAACAGGATGGATCTCGCCTTTTTTCAGCCCCCTGGTCGCCATGTAATCCCCGAGCGGACTGCCCTGAATGAGATCGCCATTGTCGACCAGCACGCTGTTTTTCACTTCGCCACGCGCCGCATCGATCAGGCTTGCCGTGCGTACCAGACCGAATTTTTCCGTCGGGGTATCTTTGTAGTAATCGAAGTCCATCATGTTGCTGTGCAGATCGGTCGTTTCCAGAATACGCAGATCTACCGTCGCCGCCTGTACGCTTGCTGCAATCAGCGTCGCCAGAAGCGTTGCACTAAACTTAATCATCAGAGGAGTCCTTTTTTCGATGCAGAGCACAAAAGAGTATGTATCTATAGCTTGTTGCTTACAGAAATGTGAATCCTGACAGAAAAAAGTAACCTGAAACCGGAATTGCTTCACAGATAGCGGAATTGTTCACATTACGATATAACTAAAACAAAGAGTTAACCTCACTGCGTTAACAAAGAGGTGGAAAATGCTAGATAAAATTTGTCAGCTCGCACGGGATGCGGGAGATGCCATCATGCAGGTGTATGACGGCAGTAAACCTATGGAGGTGGTCAGCAAAGCCGACGACTCTCCGGTCACGGCGGCGGATATCGCGGCGCATAAGGTGATCCTGAAAGGATTACAGGCTTTAACGCCGGATATCCCCGTTCTGTCAGAAGAAGCGCCGCAAAGCTGGGACGAGCGCCAGCACTGGCAGCGTTACTGGCTGGTCGATCCGCTGGACGGGACAAAAGAGTTCATCAAGCGCAACGGTGAATTCACCGTCAATATCGCCCTGATTGAGAAGGGCAAAGCGGTGCTGGGCGTGGTCTACGCGCCGGTAATGAAGGTGATGTACAGCGCTGCAGAAGGGAAGGCGTGGAAGGAAGAGTGCGGCGTGCGCAAGCAGATCCAGGTGCGCGATGCGCGTCCACCGCTGGTGGTGATTAGCCGCTCGCACAGCGACAGCGAGCTGCAGGAGTACCTGCAGCAGCTGGGTGAACACCAGACCACCTCGATTGGCTCATCGCTGAAATTCTGCCTGGTGGCGGAAGGCCATGCGCAGCTCTACCCTCGCTTTGGGCCAACCAACGTCTGGGATACCGCGGCAGGTCATGCCGTTGCCGCGGCCGCCGGGGCGCATGTTCATGACTGGCAGGGCAAGCCGCTTGACTATACCCCGCGCGAATCCTTCCTCAACCCCGGCTTCCGCGTCTCTATTTACTGAGCCAGCAGCTTATGCAGCAGGTCGACAACCTGCTGCACCTCTTCCTGGGTTAACGCGCCGTCTTTCGCCCACTGTACGCGGCCCTCTTTATCCAGCACGATAATCGCGGAGCTCTCTTCTTCCAGCTGCCAGGCCTTACGGGTTACGCCGTTGCTGTCGACGATAAACTGCGACCACGGGTAGAGCTTTTTATTGCTCTCAAGGCTTGAGCGCACAAACATCCCGGAGCCCGGAATGGCGTCGTCGGTGTTAACAATGGTGGTCGTCTGGTAGCGGTCGTGAGGGAATTTTGCGGCCTTGATCGCTTCCACCAGGGTAGCATTTTTCTCTTTTGCGGATGTACGACCGGCAATATGTTGTACAACTCTCACTTTGCCCGCGAGCTGCGCGCTATTCCAGGGTTTGTAGCTAAACTTATCATTGTCGAGAATCAATTCTCCCCGGTCAGCAATGCCGACTGGCGGTACACGTTGTCCTTTTTCAATGTTGTGAGCGGAAGCCCACAGCGGCAGCAGCAGGCAGGCTGCTGCAAGGATATTACGTAGGGTCATGGCGTTTCCTTATTGTTTGCAGGTGATCCGACCACTTGGTCTTGCGCTTTTAATCATAAGTGCGATCAATGGGGTTTTCCCGCAATCCCGATGCCAGTTTGCGGGCGAACGCACATATCCATGAAAAAACGACGGCTTATACTGCGCCCGGTCACGCTTTGCAAAGATTATTCTGAATAATTGTAATCAAACGGTAAATAAACTTATGCACACTGGGTAACACCGTAGTTCTGGTCTATAGTCATTGGGCATTAAAATTTGCGCTCAGGACAGTCGGGCCGATTGTGGCACCGCAAGAGCGTATGATTCGCAGGAGATACAATAATGAAAATTTTCCAACGCTACAACCCGCTTCAGGTGGCGAAGTACGTGAAGATCCTGTTCCGTGGACGGTTGTACATCAAGGATGTTGGCGCTTTTGAGTTTGATAAGGGCAAGATCCTTGTCCCAAAAGTGAAGGACAAACAGCACCTGTCTGTGATGTCCGAAGTCAACCGTCAGGTTATGCGTCTGCAGACTGAGATGGCTTAACCAACGTGCTATGCAGTAGTTAAAAAAACGGCTCCCAATGGGAGCCGTTGATGTTTGTAGAGGCTGGTACTTTACGCCGACACCTTCTCTTCCGCGTCCGGCAGCTTCGGTACCAGTACGGTCGGTTTGTTATCGATGCGCGTCACCAGCAGCTGGTCGATGCGGTAGTTATCAATATCCACCACTTCAAACTTGTAGCCGGAGAACTTCACCGAGTCGGTACGTTTCGGGATCTTACGCAGCATAAACATCATAAAGCCGCCGATGGTCTCGTAGTTGCCGGACTGCGGGAACTCGTCGATATCCAGCACGCGCATCACGTCTTCAATCGGTGTGCCGCCATCAATCAGCCACGAATTATCGTCGCGCTGAACAATCTGCTCTTCCAGCCCCTGGCCAACCAGGTCGCCCATCAGCGTGGTCATCACGTCGTTCAGGGTGATAATACCCACCACCAGAGCGTATTCGTTCATGATAACCGCGAAGTCTTCCCCGGCGGTTTTGAAACTTTCCAACGCTTCTGAGAGCGTCAGGGTGTCCGGCACAATCAGGGTATTGCGGATCTGCACGCCGCTGTTAAGCGCCAGGCTCTGGTTTGCCAGCACGCGGTTCAGCAGGTCTTTGGAGTCGACGTAACCGATGATGTGGTCGATATCTTCATTACAGACCAGGAACTTAGAGTGCGGATGCTGCGCCACTTTGTTCTTCAGGCTCTGCTCATCTTCATGTAAATCGAACCAGATAATGTTTTCACGGCCCGTCATGGAAGACGGCACGGTACGGGATTCCAGTTCGAATACGTTCTCAATCAGCTCGTGCTCCTGCTTGCGCAGCACCCCGGCCAGTGCGCCGGCTTCCACCACCGCATAAATGTCGTCAGAGGTGATGTCGTCTTTACGCACCATCGGCAGCTTAAAGATGCGGAAAATGACGTTCGCCAGGCCGTTGAAGAACCACACCAGCGGACGAAACACGTACAGACAGAAGCGCATCGGGTTGATGATACGCAAAGCCACAGCTTCTGGCGCAATCATACCGATGCGTTTCGGGGTCAGGTCTGCAAAGAGGATGAACAGGCCGGTTACCAGCGAGAAGGAGAGGATAAAGCTCAGCTGTTCGGCCAGTTCAACGGACATGTACTTAACAAACAGACTATAAAACGCCGGAGAAAACGCCGCATCACCCACGATACCGCCGAGAATGGCGACCGCGTTGAGGCCAATTTGCACCACGGTGAAGAACATCCCGGGATTTTCCTGCATTTTCAGGATGCGGGTGGCATTGATGTTGCCTTCATCGGCAAGCAGCTTCAGTTTGATTTTACGGGACGCGGCCAGCGAGATCTCAGATATCGAGAAAAACGCGCTGACGGCAATCAGACAAAGTATTACTAAAATACTGTTTAACATAGTTTATCCGGCTTATCGCCAGATCCTCAGAAGGGGAGTTGATACCATTTGTGTGAAAACACATTGAAAATCAGCTCGTAGCGTTGAGCCGATTATTTCAGCGGGTAGTATAGCGTAAAGAGATGTAAATCTGCCAGAGGTCACAATTTGGCATAAAAAAGACCGGACAGCGTGGCGCTGTCCGGTACGGGCGACGATTTAACGGCTGATAATCAGGCCAGCTGTGGCGGCAGGCAGACGCCGATGCCCCCGATACCGCAGTAGCCGTACGGGTTTTTATGCAGATACTGCTGGTGATCGTCCTCGGCATAGTAGAACGGTTTCGCGGTGGTGATTTCCGTCGTCACCTCGCGCGTATCGCCCGCTTCACGCATGGCCTGCTGGAAACGCTCAAGGCTGGCGCGTGCGGCGGCATCTTGCTCGGGCGTGAGCGGATAAATGGCCGAACGGTACTGTGTGCCGTGGTCGTTGCCCTGACGCATGCCCTGCGCCGGGTCGTGGTTTTCCCAGAAGACCTGCAGGAGTTGCTCGTAGCTGATGACTGCAGGGTCATAGACCACGCGTACCGCTTCCGCATGCCCTGTTTCGCCGGAGCAGACTTCGCGATAGGTAGGATTCGGCGTGTAGCCGCCCGTGTAGCCAGCCGCCGTGCTGTAAACGCCGGGCAGCTGCCAGAAGAGGCGCTCAACGCCCCAGAAGCAGCCCATGGCGAACAGGGCGATTTCCATTCCCTCCGGCACGTTGGTCATGGAATGGTTATTGACGGCGTGTAAGGTCGCCACAGGCATAGGGGTGTTGCGTCCCGGTAATGCATCAGTTTGTGAAACCAGATGCTTTTTGTCGAATAAACTCACGATGGGGCCTCCCGGGGTGCGATGTTTCGGTTAAGGTTGTCACGAAGCGTTTAATTGAACACAATAAATGCGCTGAATGAGTCTAGATTTAATCATAAGAAATATTTGGGTGTTACACCCGTTTTCAACCCGTGATTTGGGTTTTTGGCCAACAGGCCGTATTTTGCCGCGGAGCGGTACTTCATTTGCTTCCAGGGTGGAAACAGGGATATTCAGGAGAAAACGTGACAAAAATCCGCCAGTTATGTTTAGTCAGTGTGTTGCTGACAAGCGGGATTGCCAGCGCGGCGAATGTCCGTTTGCAGGTTGAGGGGTTATCCGGGGCGCTGGAAAAAAACGTGCGTGCGCAGTTGTCGACCATCCAGAGTGATGAGGTGACGCCGGACCGGCGTTTTCGCGCGCGCGTGGATGACGCCATCCGTGAAGGGCTTAAAGCGCTGGGGTATTACGAACCCACCATTGATTTCGATCTTCGCCCGCCGCCAAAGAAGGGGCGCCAGGTTCTTATTGCCCGCGTTTCGCCGGGTGAGCCGGTATTGATTGGCGGCACGAACGTTATCCTGCGCGGCGGGGCGCGTACCGACCGGGATTACCTGGACCTGCTCAGCACGCGGCCGAAAATCGGTACCGTGCTTAACCACGGTGACTACGATCATTTCAAAAAAGAGCTGACGAACGTTTCCCTGCGTAAGGGCTACTTCGACAGCCAGTTCAATAAAAGCCAGCTGGGGATTGCGCTGGATCGGCGTCAGGCCTTCTGGGATATCGACTACGACAGCGGAGAACGCTACCGCTTTGGCGATGTGACGTTTGAAGGTTCGCAAATTCGTGAAGAGTATCTGCAAAACCTCGTGCCGTTCAAAAAAGGGGATTACTACCAGTCGAGGGACCTGGCGGAACTGAACCGTCGTCTTTCCGCTACCGGCTGGTTTAACTCCGTGGTTGTCGCGCCGGAATTTGATAAGTCTCGCAAAACGAAGGTGTTGCCGCTGCATGGCGTTGTCTCGCCGCGCACCGAGAACACCATTGAGACCGGTGTTGGCTACTCGACGGATGTTGGACCACGCGTGAGAACCTCGTGGAAAAAACCGTGGATGAACTCGTACGGTCACAGCCTGACCACCAGCCTGAGCCTCTCTGCGCCCGAGCAGCAGCTGGATTTCAGCTACAAAATGCCGCTGCTGAAAAATCCGCTTGAGCAATATTACCTTGTGCAGGGCGGTTTTAAGCGCACCGACTTGAACGACACCAAGCAGGACTCAACAACGCTTGCGGTCTCCCGCTTCTGGGATCTCTCCAGCGGCTGGCAGCGCGCCATTAACCTGCGCTGGAGCCTGGACCACTTTACCCAGGCCAACGTCACCAATACCACCATGCTGCTTTATCCGGGCGTGATGATCAGCCGTACCCGCTCGCGCGGCGGCCTGATGCCGAGCTGGGGCGACTCACAGCGCTACTCCATCGATTATTCCAACTCCGCCTGGGGCTCCGACGTGGATTTCTCGGTGATTCAGGCGCAAAACGTCTGGATCCGCACGCTGTACGACAAACACCGCTTTGTGATGCGCGGCAATCTCGGCTGGATTGAAACGGGAGACTTCGAGCGCGTTCCGCCGGATCTGCGCTTCTTCGCCGGGGGCGACCGCAGCATTCGTGGGTATAAGTACAAATCGATCTCACCTGAGAACGAGAAAGGCCAACTTACCGGTGCATCAAAACTGGCGACCGGATCGCTGGAGTATCAGTACAACGTCAGCGGAAAGTGGTGGGGCGCCATGTTTGTTGACGGCGGTGAGGCGGTGAACGATATCCGCCGCAGCGACTTCAAAACCGGCGCGGGCGTGGGCGTACGCTGGCAGTCACCCGTCGGGCCCATCAAGCTCGACTTCGCCGTGCCTGTCGGCGACAAAGAAGAGCACGGATTACAGTTTTACATCGGTCTGGGGCCTGAATTATGAGTTTATGGAAGAAAATAAGCCTCGGGGTGCTGATTTTTATCGTGCTGCTGCTCGGTACGGTGGCGTTTCTGGTGGGAACGACGACCGGGCTGCATCTGCTGTTTAACGCTGCGAACCGCTGGGTGCCGGGGCTGGAGATTGGCCAGGTAACGGGCGGCTGGCGCGACCTGCGTCTGAAGAATATCCGCTACGAGCAGCCGGGCGTGGCGGTGAACGCCGGGGAGTTCCACCTGGCGGTGAAGCTGGGCTGCCTGCGCGACAGCAAGCTCTGCGTCAACGATCTGTCGCTTAAAGACGTCAACGTGGCGATAGATTCGAAAAAAATGCCGAAGTCTGCGCCGGTCGAGGAAGAGGACAGCGGCCCGCTGAATCTCTCCACGCCGTACCCGATCGCGCTCTATCGGGTCGCGCTTGATAACGTCAATATCAAAATCGACGACACTACCGTGTCCGTGATGGATTTCACCTCCGGCCTGCGCTGGCAGGAGAAAAACCTCACCCTGACGCCGACGTCCCTGCAGGGCTTGCTGATCGCGTTGCCGAAGGTGGCCGACGTGGCGCAGGAAGAGATCGTCGAGCCGAAGATCCAGAACCCGCAGCCGGAAGAAAAGCCGCTGGGCGAAACGCTGAAAGATCTCTTCTCGAAGCCTGTCCTGCCGGAAATGACCGACGTTCACCTGCCGCTGAACCTCAACATCGAGGAGTTCAAAGGCGAGCAGCTGCGCCTGACCGGCGATACCGATCTGACGGTCTATAACATGCTGCTGAAAGTCAGCAGCATTGACGGCAACATGAAGCTCGACGCGCTGGATATCGACACCAACCAGGGCTCGGTGAATGCGTCAGGGAATGCCCTGCTGCGCGATAACTGGCCGGTGGACATCACGCTTAACAGTGCCCTCAACATCGATCCGCTGAAAGGCGAAAAGGTGAAGGTCAAAGTGGGCGGTGCGCTGCGCGATAAGCTGGATGTCGGGGTGAATCTCTCCGGCCCGGTGGACATGGTTCTGCGCGCGCAAACGCAGCTGGCGGAAGCCGGGCTGCCGCTCAATCTGGAGGTTGTCAGCAAGCAGCTTTACTGGCCGTTCACCGGCGAAAAGCAGTTCCAGGCCGATGATCTGAAGCTGAAGCTGAGCGGCAAGATGACCGACTACGCGCTCTCGTTCCGCACCGCGGTGAAGGGACAGGGCGTGCCGCCCGCGAACATCACGCTGGATGCGAAGGGCAACGAACAGCAGGTCAACCTCGACAAGCTGACCGTCGCGGCGCTGGAAGGCAAAACCGAGCTGACCGCGCTGCTCGACTGGCAGCAGGCGATCAGCTGGCGCGGCGAGCTGAAGCTGACGGGCATTAACACCGCCAAAGAGGTGCCGGACTGGCCGTCGAAGCTGGATGGCCTGATTAAAACCCGCGGCAGCCTGTACGGCGGTACGTGGCAGATGGACGTGCCGGAAATCAAGCTCACCGGGAACGTGAAGCAGAACAAGGTTAACGTTGAAGGCTCGGTGAAAGGCAACAGCTATCTGCAGTGGGTTATCCCGGGGCTGCACGTGGCGCTGGGCCGCAACACGGCGGATATCAAAGGCGAGCTGGGGGTGAAAGATCTCAATCTGGATGCCACCATCGACGCGCCGAATCTGGATAACGCCCTGCCGGGGCTGGGCGGCACGGCGAAGGGCCTCGTGAAAGTGCGCGGTACGGTGGAGGCGCCGCAGCTGCTGGCGGACATTACCGCCAATAACCTGCGCTGGCAGGAGCTGAGCGTTGCCCGCGTCCGCGTGGAAGGGGATGTGAAATCCACCGATCAGATCGGCGGTAGCCTGAACCTGCGCGTGGAGCGCATTTCTCAGCCGGACGTGAACATTAACCTGGTCACCCTGGACGCCAAAGGGAACGAGAAACAGCACGACCTCCAGCTGCGCGTGCAGGGCGAGCCGGTCTCCGGCCAGCTTCACCTTACCGGCAGCTTCGACCGCAAAGAAGAACGCTGGAAAGGGACGCTGGATAACACGCGCTTCAATACGCCGGTCGGGCCGCTGGCGCTCTCGCGATCCATTGCCCTCGACTATCGCAACGCTGAGCAGAAGATAAGCATTGGGCCACACTGCTGGACCAACCCGAATGCGGAGCTGTGCGTGCCGCAGACCATCGATGCGGGTGCGGAAGGGCGCGCGCAGATCAATCTCAACCGCTTCGATCTGGCGATGCTGAAGCCGTTTATGCCGGATACGACCCAGGCCAGCGGCGTCTTCAGCGGGAAAGCCGATGTGGCCTGGGACACCACCAAAGAGGGACTGCCGCAGGGCAGCGTCACGCTGTCCGGGCGTAACGTGAAGGTGACGCAGGAGGTCAACGACGCGCCGCTGCCGGTGGCGTTCGACACCCTGAACCTGAGTGCCGATCTGCATAACAATCGCGCACAGCTGGGGTGGACGATCCGCCTGACCAACAACGGTCAGCTGGACGGGCAGGTCCAGATTACCGATCCGCAGGGACGGCGTAATCTGGGCGGCAACGTCAACGTCCGTAACTTCAACCTGGCGATGGTGAACCCGATTTTCGCGCGCGGGGAAAAAGCGGAGGGCATGCTGAACGCTAACCTGCGCCTGGCCGGTAACGTGCAAAGCCCGCAGCTGTTCGGTCAGATGCGGCTCAGCGGCGTGGATATCGACGGTAACTTCATGCCGTTTGACATGCAGCCCAGCCAGATCGCGATGAACTTCAACGGCATGAGCTCGACGCTGAGCGGCTCGGTATTGACGCAGCAAGGGCAAATCAACCTGAGCGGCGACGCGGACTGGAGCCAGCTCGACAACTGGCGCGCCCGTATTGCCGCGAAGGGCAGCAAGGTGCGCATCACCGTACCGCCGATGGTGCGCCTGGACGTCTCGCCTGATGTGGTCTTTGAAGCCACGCCAAGCCTCTTCACGCTTGACGGACGCGTCGACGTGCCGTGGGCGCGCATCGTGGTTCACGACGTGCCGGAAAGCGCGGTCGGCGTCTCAAGTGATGAAGTGATGCTCAATGAAAATCTGAAACCTGTCGAACAGAAGAGCGCGGGCATACCGATCAATAGTAACCTCATCGTGCACGTGGGGAATAACGTGCGGTTGAATGCGTTTGGGCTGAAGGCGAGGCTCACGGGCGACCTGAAAGTCGCGCAGGATAAACAGGGGCTTGGCCTGAACGGGCAGATCACTATCCCTGAAGGACGTTTCCACGCCTATGGTCAGGATCTGATTGTGCGCAAAGGCGAGCTGCTGTTCTCCGGTCCACCGGATCAGCCCCTGCTGAACATCGAGGCGATTCGTAACCCGGAAGCGACGGAAGACGACGTCATTGCTGGCGTTCGCGTCACCGGCTCCGCCGACGAACCGAAGGCGGAGATCTTCTCTGACCCGGCGATGTCGCAGCAGGAAGCGCTCTCTTATCTGCTGCGTGGGCAAGGTCTGAACAGCGGACAAAGCGACAGTGCGGCGATGACCTCGATGTTAGTGGGTCTGGGGGTTGCACAAAGTGGGCAGGTTGTGGGTAAAATCGGCGAGACGTTCGGCGTAAGCAATCTGGCGCTGGACACCCAGGGCGTGGGTGACTCCTCGCAGGTGGTGGTCAGCGGCTATGTATTGCCGGGTCTGCAGGTAAAATATGGTGTGGGGATCTTTGACTCACTGGCAACTCTCACGTTACGCTATCGCCTGATGCCCAAGCTATATCTGGAAGCAGTGTCCGGCGTAGACCAGGCACTTGATCTGCTCTATCAGTTTGAGTTTTAGCAATGCGAATATTTGTCTACGGCAGTTTACGAACCAAGCAAGGCAACAGTCACTGGATGACCAATGCCCTGCTGCTGGGGAATTACAATATCGAGAACTACCAGTTGTACAGCCTGGGCCACTATCCAGGCGCGGTTCCGGGCGAAGGAACAGTACAGGGTGAAGTCTATCGTATTGATAACGCGACGCTTGCCGAACTTGATGCCTTGCGCACCAGGGGCGGTGAATACGCACGCCAGTTGATCCAGACTCCGTACGGAAGTGCGTGGATGTACGTCTACCAGCGTCCGGTCGAAGGGTTAACGCGGATTGTAAGCGGTAACTGGTTAGACAGAGACCAGTACTGAAAAAAACAACGCCACCGTGAGGTGGCGTTGTTTTTTTTATTCCTTCAACTCTCTTCTGTATCCCGGCGTCGGGTTAAAAACAGAGGAACGAACAGCATGATGTACGGGGCAATAAGCCATAAAAAACACAAGGCGCGTGAACGGCCATAGTAGTTTATGCACCGCGTATTGCTTGAAATGACGGGCAGGAAAAACAGTAAAAACAGCAGAATCACATAATCGCTTCGATAAGGGATCCATAAGTAAAACAAAAACCAGGCAAGCTGGAATGTCATGATGCAGAGATACTGCCATTTACTGTCTTTACCGTAACAGTCAAACGCCTTTATGTAGCCCATCTTTATGCTTTGAAGAAAGAAACTTAGCATGTATAACGCTCACGATCGCGACGGTCAGGAGTGTGCTCATCAGCAACGCCCCTAAAAAATAGCTTTGGGTGATATCAGTAGCACCCGAGCCTAAAGTATGCAATTTACTATAACCTTTATCTACTGCAACAAAAAGCGTATATAGCCCTATGTTAATAAAGAATTGCAGAAGACAAGAAAAAAAGATATTTCTGGGAATTGTTTTTAATAGAGTGAGTAACGCATAAATAATGCTTGATGATAGCGCGAAGTAAAGTCCGTTAAGTAAACCAGATAGTAATGCGCTATTTATTTGACTGAATATTAAATGATCGCTTCCATAGTACCATGACAGATATTCAACATAAGTACTTCTGCCAAAGACAAAGGAGGCAATAATAAGGACGAATAGGCTTATGACATGGCTTTTCTTACTCATAATTTTGCTCCCTTAGATAGCAGCTCCTTCATCGTTTTACTGGCTTCTAGCTGATCTTTGATTATGGCAAGGTCACGAGTATTGTGGTTATATTTTGCAATAGCGGTTGGTGTACCCTTACCACCATTATCCATAAAGAAGACTATATCCTTACGACCATAAAGAAGGACTTGTGGGATGGGATCACGCCCATAACTCACCGCCTGTGGAAGGGAGTGGATAGACTCTGTCGTGAGGAAGCGAGGAATATTTTCATGCTCAATATTACCTAAAGGCGTGGTGGCAACAAGGGAGCCGATAAAATCGGTCGTATACACTAACGCATCTGTATCCTTGGTCGTTACTTTTGAACCCGTAATATATTTTATCTGTTGCCAAAGGGTAATATCTTTAGGGGTAACCTTAACACCATCCATAAACATATCCTGCTTGCGTTTTAGCTGAATGACAGTACGGTGCACCTGTGTCAAAGAGGGGCTGATTTCCCCAATAGAAGGCATATAACCATCGCGGGAATACAACCGTTCAATGATAAAATAAATTCCAGTTGGGCGGGCAACATCAATGTTAATGGATGACATATGAATCCTGTAATGAATGGGGATTAATGATCATCATGACAGTATGTTGTGAACAGCCAGGCTATTCAACCACTCCCACTATAAATGATAGGGAGTCTTTTTTTTGTTTTTAATATCCAAAACAAAAGGAATGGGATTATTCTTAAAAGTTAAGTTTGTACTACTCTCAACCAGGGAAATAAAAAAGCCCCGACTCGCGGGGCCTTCATTAACAGCGGTAAGAATTACTTCTTAGCAGCGCGTTCGAAAGAGGCGATGATTTCTGCTTTCGCCGCTTCTGCGTTGTCCCAGCCGTCAACTTTAACCCACTTGCCTTTTTCGAGGTCTTTGTAGTGCTCGAAGAAGTGAGTGATCTGCGCTTTCAGCAGCTCTGGCAGGTCGTTCACATCTTTGATGTGATCGTATTCTTTGCTCAGCTTGGTGTGCGGTACCGCAACCAGCTTCGCATCTTCACCGGATTCGTCGGTCATTTTCAGCACGCCAACTGGACGGCAGCGAATGACGGAGCCTGGCTCCAGTGGGTATGGCGTTGGGACCAGCACGTCAACCGGGTCACCGTCCAGAGACAGGGTGTGGTTGATGTAACCGTAGTTGCACGGATAGAACATCGCGGTAGACATGAAACGGTCTACGAACAGGGCGCCGCTCTCTTTGTCCACTTCGTATTTGATCGGATCTGCGTTAGCCGGGATTTCGATAACTACGTAGATGTCTTCTGGCAGTTCTTTACCCGCTGGGACGTTGAGTAAGCTCATGTCGGTGTCCTTTAAAATGGATGGTAAACAAGTGGCAGGTATTATAGCCAACTCGCGCTGAATGTCTCCGCCTGTTTTCGCTTTCTCTCCCCGCTTTCTCCACTTTTCAGACCGATTCCATGACAGAAAAATCCATAAACTCAGCCGCATTTTTCATGGCGAAATGAAAGCGATTACAAACTTGTGATTAACGTTTTATTCACTTTTCTGAAGTGTGATGTAACGCAATTCGTTACATATTTCATGGGCTATAGTCATTTCGCAGAACATCTTTTAACCAACAATAAACACCCCTACGAGGACGCTCATATGTGGAAGCGCTTACTTCTTGTCACAGCAGTTTCGGCAGCCATGTCGTCTATGGCGATGGCCGCTCCCTTAACCGTAGGTTTTTCGCAGGTCGGCTCTGAATCTGGCTGGCGAGCGGCAGAAACCAACGTTGCGAAAAGCGAGGCTCAGAAACGCGGCATTACCCTGAAAATCGCCGATGGTCAGCAAAAACAAGAGAATCAGATCAAAGCCGTGCGCTCCTTTATCGCCCAGGGCGTGGATGCCATCTTTATTGCACCCGTCGTGGCGACCGGCTGGGAACCCGTCCTGAAGGAAGCGAAAGACGCTGAGATCCCGGTCTTCCTGCTCGACCGTTCCATCGACGTCAAAGACAAATCCCTCTATATGACCACCGTGACCGCCAACAACGTGCTTGAAGGGCAATTGATTGGCGACTGGCTGGTGAAACAGGTCGACGGCAAGCCGTGTAACGTCGTTGAGCTGCAGGGCACCGTCGGCGCGAGCGTGGCCATCGATCGTAAAAAAGGCTTTGCTGAGGCCATCGCTAAAGCGCCAAACATCAAGATTATCCGTTCTCAGTCCGGCGACTTTACGCGCAGTAAAGGTAAAGAGGTCATGGAGAGCTTCATCAAGGCTGAAAACAACGGCAAGAACATCTGCATGGTTTACGCCCACAACGATGACATGGTGATCGGTGCGATTCAGGCGATTAAAGAAGCGGGCCTGAAGCCGGGCAAAGATATCCTCACCGGCTCTATCGACGGCGTGCCGGACATCTACAAAGCGATGATCGACGGCGAAGCCAACGCCAGCGTGGAGCTGACGCCAAACATGGCGGGTCCGGCATTCGACGCGCTGGAGAAATTCAAGAAAGACGGCACGATGCCTGAGAAGGTGACGGTCACCAAGTCCACGCTCTACCTGCCTGATACGGCGAAAGAAGAGTTAGAGAAGAAGAAAAATATGGGCTACTAAGACCCGCGCCCCTCACCCCAGCCCTCTCCCCGGAGGGGAGAGGGAGAAAGGCAGGGCGGAGCTGGATATTAACAATTGGCACGATCAATCCCCTCTCCCCTCCGGGGAGAGGATCAGGGTGAGGGGGAAAACCATGACCACTGAACAACACCAGGAAATCCTCCGCACAGAGGGCTTAAGCAAATTCTTCCCCGGCGTAAAGGCGCTGGATAACGTTGATTTCAGCCTGCGGCGCGGTGAGATCATGGCGCTGCTGGGCGAGAACGGCGCGGGAAAATCGACGCTGATTAAATCCCTGACCGGCGTTTATCATGCCGATCGCGGCACCATCTGGCTGGAAGGCAACGCCATTTCGCCGAAAAATACCGCCCATGCCCAACAGCTGGGGATCGGGACGGTGTACCAGGAAGTGAACCTGCTGCCGAATATGTCGGTGGCGGATAATCTGTTTATTGGCCGTGAGCCGCGACGTTTTGGCCTGCTGCGCCGCAAAGAGATGGAGGCGCGGGCGACAAAGCTGATGGAATCGTACGGTTTCTCCCTTGACGTCCGCGAGCCGCTGAACCGCTTTTCCGTGGCGATGCAGCAGATTGTCGCCATCTGTCGCGCGATCGATCTCTCGGCAAAGGTGCTGATCCTCGACGAACCCACCGCCAGCCTCGATACCCAGGAAGTTGAGATGCTCTTTACCCTGATGCGTCAGCTGCGCGATCAGGGCGTCAGCCTGATCTTCGTTACCCACTTCCTCGATCAGGTATATGAGGTAAGCGATCGCATCACGGTGCTGCGCAACGGCAGCTTTGTCGGCTGCCGCGAAACCCGCGAGCTGCCGCAGATCGAACTGGTGAAAATGATGCTGGGCCGCGAGCTGGAAACCAACGCCCTTCAGCGCGCCGGGCGCACGCTGCTGAGCGAGAAACCGGTCGCCGCGTTCAGCGATTACGGCAAGAAAGGCGTGATATCGCCGTTTAATCTGGAAGTCCGCCCGGGCGAAATTGTCGGGCTGGCGGGCCTGTTAGGATCCGGACGAACCGAAACCGCCGAAGTGATCTTCGGGATCAAGCCGGCCGACAGCGGCAGCGCGCTGATCAAGGGCAAACCGCAAACCCTGCGATCCCCGCATCAGGCCTCCTGTCTGGGCGTCGGCTTCTGCCCGGAAGATCGGAAAACGGACGGCATTATTGCCGCGGCCTCGGTGCGGGAAAATATCATTCTGGCGCTGCAGGCCCAGCGCGGCTGGCTGCGCCCGATCCCGCGTAAAGAGCAAAACGCCATTGCCGAGCGCTTTATCCGTCAGCTGGGTATTCGTACCCCGAGCGCGGAACAGCCCATCGAGTTCCTCTCCGGCGGCAACCAGCAGAAGGTGCTGCTCTCCCGCTGGCTGCTGACCAAACCTCAGTTCCTGATCCTCGACGAACCGACCCGCGGCATTGACGTGGGGGCGCACGCCGAAATTATCCGGCTTATCGAAACCCTGTGCGCGGACGGTCTGGCGCTGCTGGTTATTTCGTCCGAGCTGGAGGAGCTGGTGGGATATGCCGATCGCGTCATCATCATGCGCGATCGCAAACAGGTGGCAGAGATCCCGCTGGATAAGCTGTCCGTTCCGGCGATCATGAATGCCATCGCGGCATAAGGAGTAAATCGTGATGCCCCGTTCGCTTTCGCAAACCGGTGAGTCAAAGCGCCGATTCAGCTGGCCAACCGGCACGCCGCAAATCGCAGCGCTGCTGGTGGTGCTGCTGGTTGATAGCCTGGTCGCGCCGCATTTCTTCCAGATTATCGTGCAGGATGGTCGCCTGTTTGGCAGCCCGATAGACATTCTAAACCGTGCAGCGCCCGTGGCGCTGCTGGCCATCGGGATGACGCTGGTCATCGCCACCGGCGGGATTGACCTTTCCGTCGGCGCGGTGATGGCTATCGCCGGGGCCACGGCCGCCTCCATGACCGTGTCCGGACACAGCCTGCCGGTGGTACTGCTGGCGGCCTTAGGCACCGGCGTGCTGGCCGGATTATGGAACGGCATTCTGGTGGCGGTGCTGAAAATTCAGCCCTTTGTCGCCACCCTTATCTTAATGGTGGCCGGGCGCGGCGTGGCGCAGCTGATTACCTCCGGGCAGATTGTCACCTTTAACTCGCTGAGCCTGGCGTGGATCGGGAGCGGCAACCTTCTGTTCTTCCCGACGCCGGTGATCGTTGCCCTGGTCACGCTCGTGGTTTTCTGGCTTTTCACCCGCAAAACGGCGCTGGGCATGTTCATTGAAGCCGTCGGGATCAACATCCGCGCCGCGCGCAACGCCGGGGTCAACACCCGGCTGATGGTGATGCTGACCTACGTGCTGAGCGGCGTCTGCGCCGCCATCGCCGGGGTCATCGTCGCGGCGGATATTCGCGGGGCCGATGCCAACAACGCGGGGCTCTGGCTGGAGCTGGACGCGATCCTCGCGGTGGTGATCGGCGGTGGATCGCTGATGGGCGGGCGCTTTAACCTGCTGCTCTCGGTGATTGGCGCGCTGATCATTCAGGGAATGAACACCGGGATCCTGCTCTCGGGGTTCCAGCCGGAACTCAACCAGGTGGTGAAAGCGGTGGTCGTGCTCTGCGTGCTGATCGTCCAGTCGCCGCGCTTTGTCAGCATCATTAAGGGGATCCGTGGCCATGATAAAACGTAATTTACCGTTGATGATCACGCTGGGCGTGTTTGTGCTGGGGTATCTCTACTGCCTCACCCAATTCCCCGGTTTTGCGTCGACGCGCGTGATTTGCAATATCCTGACCGATAACGCCTTTTTAGGCATCATCGCCGTCGGAATGACCTTTGTGATCCTCTCCGGCGGGATCGATCTCTCCGTTGGGTCGGTGATCGCGTTTACGGGCGTGTTCCTCGCGAAGGCGATCGGCTTCTGGGGGATCTCTCCGCTGGTGGCGTTTCCGCTGGTGCTGGCGATGGGCTGCGCGTTTGGCGCCTTTATGGGGCTGCTTATCGACGCGTTAAAAATCCCGGCGTTTATCATTACCCTCGCGGGGATGTTCTTCCTGCGCGGGGTGAGCTATCTGGTCTCGGAAGAGTCGATTCCGATTAACCATCCGGTGTACGACACGCTCTCCAGCCTGGCGTGGAAAATTCCCGGCGGCGGCCGCCTGAGCGCGATGGGGCTGCTGATGCTGGGCGTGGTGGTGATTGGCATCTTCCTCGCCCATCGTACCCGGTTTGGCAATCAGGTTTACGCCATCGGCGGTAACGCCACGTCGGCAAACCTGATGGGGATCTCCACCCGCAGCACCACCATCCGCATCTATATGCTCTCGACCGGCCTGGCGACGCTGGCGGGGATCGTCTTCTCGGTGTATACCCAGGCGGGCTATGCCCTTGCAGGCGTGGGCGTTGAGCTGGATGCGATTGCTTCTGTGGTCATTGGCGGCACGCTGCTCAGCGGCGGGGTGGGGACGGTGCTGGGAACGCTGTTCGGCGTGGCGATCCAGGGGCTGATACAAACCTATATCAACTTTGACGGCACGCTCAGCTCCTGGTGGACGAAGATCGCCATCGGCATTCTGCTGTTTATTTTTATTGCCCTGCAGCGCGGTCTTACGGTGCTCTGGGAGAACCGCCAAAGCTCACCTGTTACCCGCGTAAACACATCGGTAACAGAGCGATAACACGCTGAATTTGCTTAAAGTCTAAACATTTTCCGGTAGCGGCCGATACTCTTTTTTTATGCCCAGAAATATCTCGCTACCGGAAATAATATCATGCTTAAAACGCTATCGATTCGTACCGGCTTGCTCTCTTTACTGGCCGTTATGACCCTTCTGCTGCTGATTGTCAGCGGCATTGGCATTTATGCCCTCACACAGAGTTCTTCTTCACTGCAGCGTATTAATCACCTTCAGGGTGAGCAGATGGTGCAGCTTAATTCAGGCTATACGCTGATCCTGCGCGCGCGCAATGAGGCGGGCCAGGCCGTCCGCATGATGGAAATCGGCATGCTGGACGATGCGGCCAAAGCGGTAAAAAACATCAATCAGGAAGTTGCCCTGGCCCAGAAAACGCTGAAAGGCGTGATCGACGGCGGCGTGGCTGACGAGCAGGGGCAACAGCTGCTCGATAAAGTGGCGGCCAGCCTGGCGACGTATAGCCAGCAGGGGATCAACCCGATGCTGAAAACCCTGAATGATCAGAGCGCGGACGGGTACTACGATCTTCTGGAGAAGACGCTAATTCCGGTGGCGAAGCAGTTTGATAACGACATGCAGGCGTTTCAGAAATGGAGCGAAGCGCGTGGTCAGGCGGAAGTGAGCGCCGTGCAGGCGAGTAAAACCCGCGTACTGATCCTGATTATCGTCGCAGCGCTGCTGACGGCGGGCATTATCGTGCTCGCGTGGCTGGTGCTGCGCCATATGCTGCTCAAGCCGCTCTCTGCATCGATCGCTCAGCTGGAGAACGTGGCGGCGGGGGATTTAACCCATACGCTGAATGCCCCCGCGAGCCAGGAGTTTAACCGCCTCAACGCGGTGATAGAGGAGATGCGGCAGTCGCTGATGAACTCGGTTATGCGGGTTCGCGATGCCAGCTCGCAAATTGACACCGGTAGCCGCGAGCTGACGCTGGGAAACCGCGATCTTGCCGAGCGTACGGAATCTACCGCCACGTCGTTGGAGCAGACGGCGGCCAGCATGGAACAGATCACCGCAACGGTGAAGCTCAACGCCGATAACGCCGAGCAGGCGCACCAGCTGGCGAAGTCGGTGTCCGACACGGCCGATCACGGCAGCGAAATGGTCTGCTACGTGATTGAAAAAATGCGCGATATCTCGGGCAGCTCGGCGCGCATCGCCGACATCCTGAGCGTGATCGACGGTATTGCCTTCCAGACCAATATCCTGGCGCTTAACGCCTCCGTGGAAGCGGCGCGCGCGGGCGAGCAGGGGCGCGGGTTTGCCGTCGTCGCGGGCGAAGTGCGAAACCTCGCCAGCCGCAGCGCCGACGCGGCGAAAGAAATCCGATCGCTTATCAGTGATTCGCAGACCCACGTTAACGAGGGCAGCGAGCTGGCCCAGCAGGCCGGCGAAACGATGGACGAAATCGCAACAGAAGTGCTGCGGATGACCAAACTGATGCGTGAGATTGCGACCGCGTCTCAGGAGCAGAGCCGCGGCATTGAGCAGGTGAATATTGCGGTGAATCAGATGGACGAAACCGCGCAGCAGAATGCGGCGCTGGTGCAGCAATCCTCCGCCGCGACCCGCTCCCTTGAAGAGCAGTCGCGTCAGCTGATGGAAGCCATGTCATCATTCAAAGTGACGACTCAGACCGCTGCATAATATTACCCAGCCCCGGTACGTTCTGTGCCGGGGTTTTATTTTTTCCGGAATTAACTGCCGCAATATTATCGTGAATTTCACCCATTAATATTTCCAGCGAACTGGTTAAGGCTAACGCTTTTTCCGTCGGTTCAAGATATAAACCTTTGCGGAAAAATAACGGTTCATCAAAGAGTTGATTAAAACGCTTTAGGGCCAGACTCACCGCCGGACGTGACATCTCCAGACGCAAAGAGGCTTTAGCCATGCTGCCGCAGCGGACGATTTCAATAAATACAGGGATAAGATTTAAATCAATGCCGGTATTAGCACGGGAATAATTATTCATTGCGATTCTGCTCCACGAAATATCTGTCAAACTGTTATGGAAATAATGCAGGAGCAGTGGTGAATATTAAAGCATGTTTTTTATAAACACTTATACGGTAAAATATATAAATGACCAGGGGAGCCAGAACGGCTCCCCTGTAGAGAGGCATTACGCGTCCGGGTACTCACGGATAAAACGCTCAACGTCTTCAACCATGTGGTTGTTGCCGACGAAGAATGAACGGCGCTGGTGAAGGCTTTCCGGCACGATATCCAGAATACGCTCTTTACCGTCGCTCGCCTTGCCGCCCGCCTGTTCGGCGAGGAACGCCATCGGGTTGCACTCGTACAGCAGGCGCAGCTTCCCGTCCGGGTGGCTGGCGGTGCTTGGGTAGAGGTAGATACCGCCTTTCAGCAGGTTACGGTGGAAATCCGCGACCAGAGAGCCAATATAGCGGGACGTGTACGGGCGCTGGGTTGCTTTATCTTCTTCCTGGCAGAATTTAATGTACTTCTTCACGCCGTTCGGGAATCGGATGTAGTTGCCTTCGTTGATGGAGTAGGTGTTGCCCTTCTCCGGGAAGCGCATGCGTTCCTGGCTCAGGCAGAAAACGCCCAGGGAAGGATCGTACGTAAAGGCGTGAACTCCGCAGCCGGTGGTGTACACCAGCATGGTGGAGGAGCCATAAACGACGTAACCGGCAGCAACCTGGTTAATGCCCGGCTGCAGGAAATCTTCTTCGGTCACCGGCGTGCCAACAGGCGTGACGCGGCGGTAGATGGAGAAAATGGTACCGACAGAAACGTTAACGTCGATGTTTGAGGAGCCGTCGAGCGGATCCATCAGAACAACGTATTTAGCGTGTTCACACCCTTCGAAAACAACAATTTCATCTTCTTCTTCAGAGGCGATACCCGCAACGATGTCGCGCGCGCGCAGTGCAGCTTTCAATTTTTCATTTGCGAACAGATCGAGCTTCTGTTGAACCTCGCCCTGAACGTTCTCGGCACCGCTGGCACCCAGGATATCGACCAGACCGGCCTTGTTGATATCGCGGTGGATGATCTTAGCGCCCAGCTTTATTGCCGACAGCAAAGCAGTGAGTTCACCGGTAGCATGAGAGAACTCGTGCTGCTTTTCGACAATAAATTCACCTAACGTTTTCATAACACTTTCCCTGCATCTTTGTGAGTAGAGCGATTGTATGTTCACTAAAACGACTAAAGCCCAACAATCTTAACAAACATTCAAATATTAGCGCAGAGGTGAATCGCGCCAGCAACATACGGATTTACCTGAAATGCGTTTCACAGCCGCTAACATGTGAGTAAAATGTGCGCCACATTGAAGAAGGATAGTGACGTATGCGCATTCATATATTGGGGATTTGTGGCACTTTCATGGGCGGACTGGCAATGCTGGCGCGCTCGCTGGGCCATGAAGTGACAGGTTCGGACGCCAATGTGTATCCGCCAATGAGCACACTTCTGGAGAAACAGGGCATCTCGTTAATTCAGGGCTACGATGCCAGCCAGCTGGATCCCGAGCCGGACCTGGTGATCATCGGCAACGCCATGACCCGCGGCAATCCGTGCGTCGAGGCGGTTCTGGAACGCAATATTCCGTTCATGTCCGGCCCGCAGTGGCTGCATGACTTCGTCCTGCGCGACCGCTGGGTGGTTGCCGTTGCCGGTACCCATGGCAAAACCACGACCGCGGGCATGGCGACCTGGATCCTCGAAGCCTGCGGCTACAAGCCGGGCTTCGTGATTGGCGGCGTACCGGGTAATTTCGACGTTTCTGCGCGTCTGGGTGACAGCCCGTTCTTTGTGATCGAAGCCGACGAATACGACTGCGCGTTCTTCGACAAACGCTCCAAGTTCGTGCATTACTGCCCGCGCACGCTGATCCTCAACAACCTTGAGTTCGACCACGCGGATATTTTTGACGACCTGAAAGCGATCCAGAAACAGTTCCACCACCTGGTGCGCATTGTTCCGGGCCAGGGGCGCATCATCCTGCCGGAAAACGACATCAACCTGAAGCAGACGATGGCGATGGGCTGCTGGAGCGAGCAGGAGCTGGTGGGCGAGCAGGGCCACTGGCAGGCGAAGAAACTCAACGCCGATGCCTCCGAGTGGGAAGTGCTGCTCGACGGTGAAAAAGTGGGTGAGGTGAAGTGGGGCCTGGTGGGTGAGCACAACATGCACAACGGCCTGATGGCTATTGCTGCGGCGCGTCACGTTGGCGTTCTGCCTGCGGATGCGGCCAATGCGCTGGGCTCGTTTATCAATGCCCGTCGCCGTCTGGAACTGCGCGGTGAAGCCCACGGCGTTACCGTATATGACGATTTCGCGCACCACCCAACGGCTATTCTGGCCACGCTTGCCGCCCTGCGTGGCAAGGTCGGCGGCACTGCCCGCATTCTGGCGGTGCTGGAACCGCGCTCGAACACCATGAAGATGGGCATCTGCAAAGATGACCTCGCGCCGTCGTTAGGGCGTGCCGACGAGGTCTTCCTGCTGCAGCCGCAGCATATTCCGTGGCAGGTGGCCGAAGTGGCCGACGCCTGCATTCAGCCTGCGCACTGGAGTGCGGACGTGGATGCGCTCGCGGATATGGTGGTGAAAGCCGCACAGCCTGGCGACCACATTCTGGTGATGAGCAACGGCGGTTTTGGTGGGATCCATCAGAAGCTGCTGGACGGTCTGGCGAAGAAAGCGGAAGCGGCAGCCGCAGAGTAAAAAAAAGCCCGGTGGCGCTTGCGCTTACCGGGCCTACTTTCCCGTGTTTTCTCCCTCGCCCCTCCGGGGAGAGGGCCGGGGTGAGGGGAAGAGATTACTCGTCGTTCTCAGACAGCTCGCGCAGATACTGGAAAATCAGGCGCGCAGATTTCGGCGGCTTATTCCCTTCTTTCTCTTTCTTCGCATTGCGGATCAAGGAACGCAGCTGCTGGCGGTCGGCATCCGGCCACAGGTTCAGCACTTCCGGTACGGCATCATCACCCTGTTCAATCAGGCGATCGCGGATCTGCTCAAGCTTGTGGAAAAACGCAACCTGCTGGTTGTGGCGGTTTTTCAGCTTGTCCAGCGCCTGGCGGATCGGATCGACGTCGCGCTGACGCAGCATTTTCCCGATAAGCTGAAGCTGGCGACGACGGCCTTCTTTTTTGATTTTCTGTGCCAGTTCAATGGCATCACGCAGATCCTGGTCGAGCGGGATCTTGTCCAGCGCGTTTTTACCCAGTTCTACCATTTCTGCGCCAAGCTGTTTTAACTCTTCGGCGTCACGTTTAATTTCACTTTTACTGACCCAGATGATCTCATCATCTTCGTCTTCGATGTCATCACCGGGAACGTCGTCGAGCCAGTCTTCGGGCTGCTTAGTCATGTCAGGCTCCTTAAAAAAAGAGGCTAATGTTACCAGTTAAGACGCGCACTGAAAAACGGTTCTCTGTTAGACTTCAGATAACTCTCTCTTACAGTATGGCATTTGCGATGAAAGTAACCTCACAAGTTGAAGCGCAGCGTAAGATTCTTGAAGAAGCCGTCTCCACCGCGCTGATGCTTGCTTCAGAAAAATCAGATGGCGCCGAAGTGGCGGTCAGCAAAACCACCGGCATCAGCGTGAGTACCCGCTATGGTGAAGTGGAGAACGTAGAATTCAACAGCGATGGCGCGCTTGGGATCACGGTGTATCACCAGAATCGCAAAGGCAGCGCGTCGTCTACCGATCTCAGCCCGGATGCCATTGCCCGTACGGTGCAGGCGGCGCTGGATATCGCCCGTTATACCTCTCCGGATCCTTACGCAGGCGTGGCGGATAAAGACCTGCTGGCGTTTGACGCGCCGGATCTCGATCTTTTCCACCCGGCGGAAGTAACCCCGGACGAAGCGATCGAACTCGCCGCGCGCGCCGAGCAGGCTTCCCTGCAGGCCGATAAGCGCATCACCAATACCGAAGGCGGCAGCTTCAACAGCCATTACGGCATCAAAGTCTTCGGCAACAGCCACGGCATGCTGCAGGGCTACTGCTCTACCCGTCATTCGCTCTCCAGCTGCGTGATCGCCGAAGAGAACGGTGACATGGAGCGTGACTACGCCTATACCATTGGCCGCGCGCTGGGGGATTTGCAGTCTCCTGAGTGGGTGGGTAAAGAGTGTGCCGAACGCACGCTGTCACGCCTGTCGCCGCGCAAACTCTCCACCATGAAGGCCCCGGTTATTTTTGCCAACGAAGTGGCGACCGGTCTGTTTGGCCATCTGGTGGGCGCTATCGCGGGCGGCTCGGTTTACCGTAAGTCGACCTTCCTGCTCGACTCGCTGGGCAAGCAGATCCTGCCGGAATGGCTCACCATTGAAGAACATCCGCACCTGCTAAAAGGGCTGGCCTCCACGCCGTTCGACAGCGAAGGCGTGCGCACTGAACGTCGCGATATCATCAAAGACGGCATTCTGACCCAGTGGCTGCTGACCAACTACTCCGCGCGCAAGCTGGGGCTGAAAAGCACCGGACACGCTGGCGGCATCCACAACTGGCGCATTGCCGGACAGGGCCTGAACTTTGAGCAGATGCTGAAAGAGATGGGCACCGGTCTGGTGGTCACCGAGCTGATGGGCCAGGGCGTAAGCGGCATCACCGGAGACTACTCGCGCGGCGCGGCGGGCTTCTGGGTGGAAAACGGCGAAATCCAGTATCCGGTGAGCGAAATTACCATCGCTGGAAATTTGAAGGACATGTGGCGCAATATCGTTACGGTCGGTAACGATATTGAAACACGTAGCAATATACAGTGTGGTTCTGTACTTCTGCCGGAAATGAAAATCGCCGGTCAGTAATACCCGTAAAGGCGTTTTAATAATAAAAAAGGAAGTGAGCAATGCGTAAACATCTGTTAGCGATCGTCGCGGCTTCAACGCTGGTTCTTGGCTCTTCTGCGTTTGCTGCCGATCTTGAAGACGACATGGGCATCCTCGGTCAAAACCTAAAGGTGGTGCAGAAAACCGACAATGCGGCTGAAATGAAAGACGCGCTGACCAAAATGCGTGAAGCGGCGCTCGACGCACAAAAAGCGACGCCTCCGAAGCTGGAAAGCAAAGCGGCAGACAGCGCAGAGATGAAAGACTACCGCCACGGCTTTGACGTGCTGGTCGGCCAGATCGACGGCGCGCTGAAGCTGGCTAACGAAGGCAAAGTGAAGGAAGCCCAGGCGGCGGCCGAGCAGTTTGTGACGACCCGTAACACGTATCACCAGAAATACCGTTAACCGATCGCGCATCTGACAAACAACCAGCGGGGGCCAGCGGCCCCCGTTTTTTTTACGCGGTAATAAGTAAACCCTATCGCCATCACATTTTTGCGTCACCACGCCTGAACGTTTCGTTTCCCCGGCGCGCGTTTTGCCGCTGGAATACGTGATATTCATCACGCAAATACCGTCATTAATTCAGATTCACCGCATTTATGTGGCACAGATCACTGCTGCGGCTCGCCTTTCCACTTCGAAGTGGAAAACAACTCGCTACAAACAATTCCCCCCCAACGTTAGTTTTATTCCAGAGCCATTAACGGGGTAAGACCAGTGATTAACGGAGCGGTAATGAACGACGTTGGGGAACAGGCAGAGCAAACAGAACAGCTCGCGAACACCATGCTGCAGCAGGTTTATGCCCTGCTGGGTCGAAACAACATCATCCCCAATGCGGTACAGGAGCAGATGCTCACCTCCCACGTGCGCGCAATGGCGCACCGGTCCGTGACCGGCGAGCCGCTGCCGGAGGTTGAAGCAGAGCTGTTTGACGAAATTTCACCGGATTCAATGCGGCTCGCCCGTGAAGTGGTCGCGCAGTTTGGCAATCTTCCTGATGAAGAAGCCTGGCTGCTCTCCGTTCACTTTGAAGTCGCGAAAGACAACCTTTAAGGAGCAACACATGGAACAGATTACAGTCGTGATTGGCGATCGCCTGGGTAAAGGTCAGAAAGTGGCTGCGGGTGTGGAAAAAGCAGGTGGACGCGCGGTGGTCGTACCGGGCATGGCAGCGGATATGAAGCTCGGCGACGTGATGAAGGCGGAAAACGCCACCTTCGGCATCTCCTTCTGCGGCAGCGGCGGCGCGGGTGCCATCACTGCCCAAACCAAATATGGCTACAAGGCCAAATACGGCATGCGTTCCGTGGAAGAGGGCGTGACCGCCATCAACGAAGGCTGCAACGTGCTGGGCTTCGGCTTTATGGATAAAGAAGAGCTGGGCGAGCGTCTGGTACAGGCGTGGCAGAAGAAATACGGCGCATAAGCATGAAAGAACAGTTCACAACCACGGTGAGAGTGAAGGGCAAAGGCGACGCCAAAGCGCGCGCCTTTGCCGACGCGCTCAACCACGTTCAGGCCGCGGTGATGAAAGCCTCACCGCATATCTTACTGCGTATTGAGCCACAGGATGTGCAGGTCGTTCAGGCGCAAGAAGCGGTGCGAAAAGAAGCGTTTCTGTTCTTCTTTCTGCGCCGGGAAAGACGCACCTACAGCGTGGAGCTGGATGTGACCGTCAACGTGACCGCTATCAATCTTGACCAGGTGGATTTCGTCACGCAACGCTGATTATTCATAAAAGGGCAGACTGATGTTCTTAATTATATTAATAAAATCGCTCATCATTGGCGGCCTGGTTGGCGTCGGTGTCGGAGCCGGGGCTGCACGCATGTTTCATGCGCCTACCACTCAGGGTATGGGCGCGTTTCGTACGTTGGGGGAACTGAACTCCTGCGAAGGGGATCCGGCGTCCCACTTCTCCTTTGGGTTAGGTTTCTTCTTTAACGCCTGGGCCTCTTCCGTGGCCGCAGGGGCTTTCACACAGGACGTTGACCACCGCATCATCCCGAACTGGGGTGCTGCTGCACTGATGATCAAAAACCGTAACGTCGGCGAAACGCTGCACGACCCGCGCAAAATGGCGATTGCCTGCGGCGTGATTGGCATGCTCGTCGTCACCTTCCTGAACCTGACCGCCTCCTCCGTTCCTGCAGCGCTTCAGGTCACCGCCGTGAAGGTTCTGGTACCGGCGGCAAACCTGCTGGTCAACACCGTCATGCCGGTGATCTTCTGGCTGGCGGCCATCGACGCGGGTAAAAAATCGGGCTTCTGGGCCACCATCTTTGGCGGCGCGGCGCAGCTGATTATGGGGAACGCCGTACCGGGCCTGGTGCTGGGGATCCTGATCGGGAAAGGCGTGGAAGAGAGCGGCTGGAACCACGTCACCAAAGTGATGATGGCGGCGATCGTCCTGCTCTTCGTGCTGAGCGGCTTCTTCCGCGGCTTCGACATGAAGATGATCGAATCCTTCCATCTGACCGTGCCGAACTGGCTCGACATGATCCACAACTCGCTCAGCGGTAAATAACAGGAGCCTCTAAATGGAACAGAATAAAGGTTTTTGGTATGCCGACTGGTCGTTCCCGATCTTCGTTGGCCTGCTCTCCTCCGGCGTTTTCGCAGGGACGCACATGTACTACCTCTACGGCATCGGCGCGTTTAACGAAGTGGCCTTCGTGGCGATGCTGAAAGCGGGGATCGATACCGGCGTTTACGGCGCGGTGGCGGCGTTCGGCGCGAGCTTCCTGTTCGCCCGCATTATCGAAGGGTCGCTGGTGGGTATTCTCGACATCGGCGGCGCCATCCAGACCGGCGTGGGCCTCGGCGTTCCGGCGCTGCTGCTGGGCGCGGGCATCATGTTCCCGGTGACCAACTTCATTGCCGCGCTGATTACCGGCCTGGTGATTGGTCTGGCGATTGGCTACGTCATCATCCTGGCGCGTAAGTTCACCATCAACCAGAGCAACTCCACCTACGGTGCAGACGTGATGATGGGCGCGGGTAACGCCTCCGGCCGCTTCCTCGGGCCGTTGATTATCCTCAGCGCCATGACCGCCTCCATTCCTATCGGCGTCGGTTCCCTGCTGGGTGCGCTGGTGTTCTACATCTGGCAGAAGCCGATCACCGGTGGCGCGATCCTCGGCGCAATGCTGTTGGGCTGGCTGTTCCCGGTCGCCCTTTAATACCCGCGGGCGCTCAGGCGCCCGCCTTATCAGGAGATCCTCATGTTTGATTTACTCCTGCGCCGTGCGCGCCTTGCCGACGATACCCTGACCGATATCGCCATTCAGGACGGGAAGATCGCGGCGCTGGGCGAGATTGACGCCCCCGCGCATAAAACGGTTGAGCTGAACGGCGACGTGTTCGTCAGCGCAGGCTGGATTGACTCCCACGTTCACTGCTACCCGAACTCCCCGATTTACCACGACGAGCCGGACAGCGTGGGCATTGCCACCGGCGTCACCTCCGTGGTGGACGCGGGCAGTACCGGCGCCGACGACGTGGACGACTTCTATGACATCACCCGCAGGGCCTCCACCGAGGTGTTTGCCCTGCTGAACATCTCCCGCGTGGGGCTGATTGCCCAGAACGAGCTGGCCAACATGGCGAATATCGACGCCGACGCGGTGAAGCAGGCGGTGAAGCGCCACCCTGATTTTATCGTCGGCCTGAAGGCGCGCATGAGCAGCAGCGTGGTCGGTGAAAACGGCATCACGCCGCTGGAGCGGGCGAAAGCCATTCAGAAAGAGAACGGCGACCTGCCGCTGATGGTGCACATTGGCAACAACCCGCCGAACCTCGACGAAATCGCCGAGTTGCTGAGCTCCGGCGACATCATCACCCACTGCTACAACGGCAAACCCAACCGCATTCTTACGCCCTCCGGCGAGCTGCGCGCCTCCATCACCTCCGCCCTGAAGCGCGGCGTGCGTCTGGACGTCGGCCACGGCACGGCGAGCTTCAGCTTTGAGGTGGCGAAACGCGCCATCGCGATGGGCATTCTGCCGCACACCATCAGCTCGGATATCTACTGCCGCAACCGCATCAACGGCCCGGTGGGCTCGCTGGCAAGCGTGATGTCGAAGTTTCTCGCCATCGGCATGTCCTTGCCGCAGGTGATTGACTGCGTGACCGCCAACGCCGCCGACGGCCTGCGCCTGGCGCGCAAGGGCCGCATCCAGCCGGGTCTCGACGCCGACCTGACGCTGTTCACGATTAAACGCCAGCCGACGGTGCTGACGGACGCCGAAAACGACAGCCTGCAGGCTGAACACATTCTGGTGCCGCTTGCCGCGATCCGCGCGGGCAAGGGCTACATGACCGAACAAGGGAGCACGGAACATGCCTTCGATTTATGAGAAGTACCATTTAAAGCAGGTTATCAACACCTCTGGCCGCATGACGGCGCTGGGCGTCTCCACGCCGCGCCCGGAAGTGGTGCAGGCGGCGATGGACGGCATGAATCACTATTTCGAGATGAAAGATCTGGTCAACAAAACCGGGGAATACATCGCGAAGCTGCTGGATGTGGAAGGCGCGACGGTAGTTTCCTGCGCGTCTGCGGGCATTGCCCAGTCCGTGGCGGCGGTGCTGGTCAAAGACAGCGACTGGCTGCTGGAAAACCTGCACGTGACCCCGATTGAGAACAACGAAATCGTCCTGCCGAAAGGCCACAACGTAAACTTTGGCGCGCCGGTGGGCACCATGGTGGCGCTGGGCGGCGGCAAGCTGGTGGAGGCGGGCTACGCCAACGAATGCTCCGCCGATCAGCTGGCGGCGGCGATCACTCCGCGCACGGCGGCGATCCTCTACATCAAATCTCACCACTGCGTGCAGAAAAGCATGCTCAGCGTCGGGCAGGCGGCGGTGGTGGCGCGCAAGCACGATCTCCCGCTGATCGTCGATGCGGCGGCGGAAGAAGATCTGCACGCGTACTACCGATCCGGCGCCGATCTGGTGATCTACAGCGGCGCGAAGGCGATTGAAGGCCCAACCAGCGGGCTGGTGATCGGCAAAACCCAGTACGTTGAGTGGGTGAAGCGCCAGACCGCGGGCATTGGCCGCGCGATGAAGGTGGGCAAAGAGGGCATTCTTGGCCTGACCTGCGCCATCGAACACTACCTGACGGCGACCAAAGAGAGCGGGTCTGAAATGGTGGCGAAGATGACGCCGTTTATCGAGGCGCTCAACACCCTCAACGGCGTGACCGCGCGCGTGGTCTGGGACAGCGCCGGTCGCGATATCGCGCGCACCGAGATCAAGTTCGACGAAGCCACGACCGGCGTCGGCACGGGCGATCTGGTGGCGAAGCTCAAGCAGGGCGAATATGCCATTTACTTCCGTGGCTACAAGGCCAACGAAGGGATTATCGAGGCGGACGTGCGCAGCGTGAACGCTGACCAGCTGAACATCGTGTACCGCCGCATTAGCGAAGTATTAGGACAGGAGAAAAAAGCATGAAACTGACCCCCAACTTTTACCGTGACCGAGTCTGCCTGAACGTGCTGGCAGGATCGAAAGCCAACGCCAGCGCCATTTACGAGGCGGCGGAAGGTCACGTGCTGGTGGGCGTGCTCTCCAAAAATTACCCGGACGTGGCGAGCGCCGTTGCCGATATGCGTGAATACGCCGCGCTGATTGATAACGCGCTCTCCGTAGGCCTCGGCGCGGGGGATCCGAACCAGTCGGCGATGGTGAGCGAGATCTCCCGTCAGGTGCAGCCGCAGCACGTCAACCAGGTCTTTACCGGCGTGGCCACCAGCCGCGCGCTGCTGGGGCAGAATGAGTCGGTGGTCAACGGCCTGGTCTCTCCGACCGGCACCGTCGGGATGGTCAAAATCTCCACCGGACCGCTGAGCAGCAACGCTCCGGACGGCATTGTGCCAGTTGAAACCGCGATTGCCCTGCTGAAGGATTTCGGCGGCAGCTCCATCAAATACTTCCCGATGGGCGGCCTCAAGTGCCGTGATGAGTACAACGCGGTGGCGGAAGCCTGCGCCCGTCACGACTTCTGGCTGGAGCCGACCGGAGGTATCGATCTGGAAAACTATGAGGAGATCCTGCAGATCGCCCTCGACGCGGGCGTGAGCAAAATCATCCCGCATATCTACAGCTCGATTATCGACAAAGCCAGCGGCGACACGCGCCCGGAAGACGTGCGTACGCTGCTTGCGATGACGAAGAAGCTGGTGAAGTAGTATCTGCCCTCACCCTAACCCTCTCCCAAAGGGAGAGGGAACTTTTACCTCCTCTCCCTTTGGGAGAGGGCCGGGGTGAGGGAAAACAAACCGCACAAATATAAAGGAGCCACCATGCACACCCGTACCCTGCTTGTTGCTTCACTCTCAATGCTCGCCACCGCCGCTATCGCCCAGCCGCAGTACGCCTGGGTGGGCACCTACAACCCCAACGGCGAAGGGCTGTACCGCTTTACCGTTGACCCGCAAAGCGGCGCGCTGGCGAATAAAACGCTGGTGAGCAGGCTGCCGAACGCCGCGCAGCTGGCCGTCTCGCACGACGGCAAAACGCTGTATCTGGCAAGTGAAGTGGAGCAGGGCGTGGTGCAGGCGCTGCGGGTGGGGGATAACGGCGCGCTGAGCGAGCTTAATCAGGTGGCCTCCGGCGGCGCGGGGCCGGTTTACCTGTCGCTGACGCCGAACGGTCGACATCTGCTGGTGGCTAACTATGTCAGCGGATCGATCGCCGTTTTGCCAGTCAACGCAGACGGCAGCCTGGGTGAGGCTACGGATAAACGTCAGGATCAGGGCGAACCGGGCGCGGCGAAGCCGGAAGCGGCTGTCGAAGGAAGCTTTGCCATCAGCGATCATAACGGCCCCCACGCGCACATGATCGCCGCCGATCCGAGCGGGAAATACGTGTTTTCCACCGATCTTGGGCTGGATCGCCTCTACCAGTACCGTTTTGACGATCGAACAGGGAAGCTGACGCCGAACGATCCGCCGTTTATCAGCGCCTCCTCAAAAGGCGCCGGGCCGCGCCACTTTGTCTTTACGCCAAAAGGCGATGCCCTGTGGCTGATTAACGAAGAGGCGTCTACGCTCACCCATTATACCGTGAACGCCAACGGCACCCTGAAAGAGGGCAAAACGCTCTCAGCCCTGCCGGAAGGTTACAAAGGCACCAGCTTTGCTGCCGGGCTCGCATTAAGCGCCGACGGTAAACAGCTGTATGTGGCTAACCGTTTGCATAACAGCATCGGGCACTTTACCGTAACAGCGGAGGGCACGCTGACGCATCAGGACGACGTGTGGACGCGCGGCGACTACCCGCGCACCCTGACGCTCGATAAGCAGGGACGCTGGCTGTACGTCATGAACCAGCGCAGCGACAACATTACCCGTTTCCGCGTCGGTCAGGACGGTAAGCTCAGCTTCGAGCCAGACTATACCCCGGTCGGCAGCCCATCCCAGATGGTCATTTCACCTTAAGCTGTAAGAGGACAAGCCCGTGCGATTTCCGAACCAACGTTTAGCGCAACTGTTCGATCTGTTGCAAAACGAGACGCTGCCGCAGGACGAGCTGGCGCAGCGGCTGTCGGTCTCCACGCGAACCGTCCGTGCCGATATCACCGCCCTGAACGCGCTGCTGGCAAGCCACGGTGCGCAGTTTATATTGAGCCGGGGCAACGGTTATCAGCTCAAAATTGATGATGCCCAGCGCTACCAGCAGCTGCAGGCATCCCACCCGCGCGCGCTGCGTATTCCCCGGACCGGGCCGGAGCGCGTGCACTATCTGGTGGTGCGTTTTCTCACCTCGGCATTTTCTCTTAAGCTCGAGGATCTGGCGGACGAGTGGTTCGTCAGCCGCGCCACGCTGCAGAGCGACATGGCCGAAGTCCGCGAGTGGTTTCACCGCTATAACCTGACGCTGGAAACGCGCCCGCGCCACGGCATGAAGCTGTTTGGCAGCGAGATGTCGACCCGCGCCTGCCTGACCGATCTGCTCTGGGAGCTGGCGCAGCAGGACAGCCTGAACCCGCTGGTGACCGACGTGGCGCTGAATGCAGGCGTGGCGGAGCAGATGGTGCCCGTGCTACACGAGGCGCTGACGCGTCATCACATCCGTCTGACCGACGAAGGCGAGCTGTTCCTGCGCCTGTACTGTGCGGTGTCGGTGCGGCGCATCAGCGAGGGCTATCCGCTGCCGGAATTCCATGCCGAAGACGTGGAAGAGAACGTGCGCGAGGCGGCGAAGGATATCGCCGTCACTATCCAGCAGCTGGCGGGCAAAGCGCTTTCACCTTCAGAGGAGAGCTGGCTCTGCGTGCACATTGCGGCACGGCAGATCCAGGAGATTGCCCCGAGCGCCATTAACGCGGATGACGACGAAGCGCTGGTCAACTACATCCTGCGCTACATCAACACCCACTATAATTACAACCTGCTCAGCGACGCGCAGCTGCACGCGGACCTGCTCACGCACATCAAAACCATGATCACCCGGGTGCGGTATCAAATCATGATCCCCAATCCGCTGCTGGATAACATCAAGCAGCACTACCCGATGGCGTGGGATATGACCCTCGCGGCGGTGTCGAGCTGGGGAAAATACACGCCGTATGTGATCAGCGAAAACGAAATCGGCTTCCTGGTGCTGCATATCGGCGTCGGGCTGGAGCGCCATTACAACATCGGCTACCAGCGCCAGCCGCGGGTACTGCTGGTATGCGACGCCGGGAATGCCATGGTCCGCATGATCGAGGCGGTGCTGCAGCGCAAGTACCCGCAAATTGAGGTGGCCCGCACGCTCACCCTGCGCGAGTACGAGCTGGCGGAAACGATTAGCGAAGACTTTGTGATCGCCACCGCCCGCGTAAGCGAAAAGTCCAAACCGGTGGTGACGATCGCCCCGTTCCCGACCGATTACCAGTTAGAACAGATCGGCAAGCTGGTGCTGGTGGACCGCACCCGCCCGTGGATGCTGGATAAATACTTCGACGCGGCCCATTTCCGCATTATCGACAAGCCCGTTGACCAGCAAACGCTGTTCCGTGAACTGTGCGCGCAGCTTGAAGGCGAGGGGTTTGTCGGCGCGGAGTTCCTGGATTCTGTCGTCGAGCGTGAAGCCATCGTCAGCACCATGCTCGGCGACGGCATCGCGCTGCCGCACTCCCTCGGCCTGCTGGCGCAGAAAACGGTAGTCTATACCGTGCTCGCCCCGCACGGCGTTCAGTGGGGAGACGAAACCGCGCACGTCATCTTCCTGCTCGCCATCAGCAAAAGCGAATACGAAGAGGCGATGGCGATTTACGATATCTTCGTCACCTTCCTGCGTGAACGGGCGATGTCGCGGCTCTGTAGCTGCGGTGACTTTGCCGGGTTTAAGGCGGTGGCGATGGAGAGTTTGAGTCGGTTTTGAGAGGCGTTATCCAGAATTCGATGTAATGCGAATGTAATGCTAAACTGCATTACACATTCGATTTTACTGGAGGCATAATGGCCACGCTGAACGTCCGTCTGGATGACAAACTCAAAAACGAGGCTTATGCCGTGCTGGAAAAACTCAATATCACCCCAACGGAAGCCGTGCGATTACTGTTTCAGTACGTCGCGGAGACGGGACGTATGCCGGTGAAAACGGTCACGATTAGCGACAGCGAAGATGCGCTGATACAGACGGTCCGGGAGCGACTGGCGAATCCGCAAAAGGGAATCAAGGTTAGTCTGGATGACTTATGAACTGGCATTTGACCCGAGGGCGTTAAAGGAGTGGAGCAAGCTGGGGCAGACTGTAAAAGACCAGTTTAAGAAGAAACTTGCGGACGTGCTGGTGAGCCCCAGGGTCGAATCGGCCCGCCTGCATGGTCTGCCGGATTGCTACAAAATAAAACTCAGATCGCAGGGTTATCGTTTGGTCTATCAGGTTCAGGACAACGTTGTAACGGTATTTGTTATCGCTATCGGTAAGCGAGAGAAATCAGCCGTTTATCATGATGCAAACAAACGGCTTTAGCGTTCATCGCAAATGGTGCACAACCTGGTTGCTGCTGCCGCGCCAGATCAGGGCTGGGTCTTTTAAATCCTGCACGAACTTGCCGTCGACCAGGACGTTAATCAGATCCACTACTTCTCTTTGCTGCGCATTGAGTTCATCCAGCTTATATCCCGTCCAGACCCAAATATCTTTGCCTGCACATTCGCGGCGAATGCGCTTCACCAGCTTCAGGATCTCCGGCACGTTTTGCGGGTGCAGCGGATCGCCGCCGGAGAGGGAAATCCCCTGACGTTTGATGCGCGTGTCGTTCAGGTCGTTGACGATCCGGTCTTCCATTTCGGCGGTGAACGGCATGCCGGAATTTAAGCGCCAGGTGCTTTTGTTATAGCAGCCGGGGCATTCGTGGACGCAGCCTGAAACGAACAGGGTGCAGCGGGTGCCGGGGCCGTTGACGATGTCGACGGGGTAGTATTGATGATAATTCATAGCGTTAACCTGATGCCCTCACCCCGGCCCTCTCCCACAGGGAGAGGGAGAAAACCGGTGGCCGGAATAACTATGTGCTCGATCGGTTCCCTCTCCCTTGAGGGAGAGGGGTAGGGTGAGGGGGAGAACCCTGCGCAGAACTTACCCGATCTGCCCATTCCCCAAATGCTTCACGCGACGCTTCACCTCTTCCTGCTTGCCGGCGTTAAACGGACGCGCGTCCGGGCTGCCGAGATAGCCGCACACGCGACGGGTCACGGAGACGCGAGCCGCATCGTGGTTGCCGCATTTCGGGCAGGTAAAGCCTTTGCTCGTACACTCGAACTCACCGGTAAAGCCGCACTCGTAGCACTCGTCGATTGGCGTGTTGGTCCCGTAATACGGCACGTGCTGATAGCTATAATCCCACACGTCTTCCAGCGCCTTCAGGTTGTGCTGAATGTTCGGGTACTCGCCGTAGCAGATGAAGCCGCCGCTGGCGATCGGCGGATACGCCGCTTCGAAGTCGATCTTGTCGTACGGGTTCACCTTTTTCTCCACGTCGAGGTGGAAGCTGTTGGTGTAATACCCTTTGTCGGTCACGCCTTCCACAATCCCGAATTCGGCGGTGTCCAGACGGCAGAAGCGGTCGCACAGATTCTCGCTCGGCGTGCTGTAGAGGCTAAACCCGTAGCCGGTTTCCTCTTTCCACTGGTCAACCGCGTCGCGCAGGCGCTGAACGATGGCGATGCCTTTTTCGCGCAGGGCCTCGCTGTCGTACATATGCGTATCGCCCGCCAGGGCGTTGATGGTCTCGTGAATACCGATATAGCCCAGCGAAATGGACGCGCGACCGTTTTTGAAGATCTCCGACACGTCATCGTCCGCTTTCAGACGTACGCCGCAGGCCCCTTCCATATAGAGAATTGGCGCCACGCGGGCCTTGACCCCTTCAAGGCGCGCAATACGGGTCATCAGCGCTTTGCGCGCCAGCTGCAGACGTTCATCCAGCAGCGTCCAGAATTCCGCTTCATTGCCTTTCGCCTCCAGCGCGATGCGCGGCAGGTTAAGGCTGATGACGCCCAGGTTGTTGCGCCCGTCGTGGATCTGCTCGCCGTTTTCGTCTTCGTACACGCCGAGGAAGCTGCGGCAGCCCATTGGCGTTTTAAACGAACCGGTCACTTTCACCACCTGATCGTAGTTCAGGATGTCCGGATACATGCGCTTGCTCGCGCACTCCAGCGCCAGCTGTTTGATGTCGTAGTTCGGATCGCCAAACTTGTGGTTCAGGCCGTCGCGAATGGCGAATACCAGTTTCGGGAACACCGCCGTTTTGCGGTTTTTACCGAGGCCGGAAATGCGGTTGCGCAGAATGGACTGCTGGATCAGGCGCGATTCCCAGCTGGTGCCCAGACCAAACCCGAAGGTTACAAACGGCGTCTGGCCGTTGGCGGTATGCAGCGTGTTCACTTCATACTCCAGCGACTGGAAGGCGTCGTAGCACTCTTTCTCGGTGCGGGAGTGCGCATAGCCGTCGGCGTCCGGGATCTGCCACTCTTCGGCCGTTTTACGATGCTTGTTGAAGCTTGCCGTCACGAACGGGGCCAGCACTTCATCAATGCGGTTAATCGTGGTGCCGCCGTAAATATGGCTGGCGACCTGAGCGATAATCTGCGCGGTGACGGCGGTGGCCGTGGAGATTGATTTAGGCGGTTCAATCTCGGCGTTACCCATTTTAAAACCGTGGGTCAGCATGCCTTTCAGGTCGATCAGCATGCAGTTGAACATCGGGAAGAACGGCGAATAGTCGAGATCGTGGTAGTGAATTTCACCACGCTCGTGCGCCGACACCACGTCGCGCGGCAGCAGGTGCTGACGGGCATAGTGTTTGGCGACGATACCGGCCAGCAGGTCGCGCTGGGTCGGGATCACTTTACTGTCTTTGTTGGCGTTTTCATTGAGCAGGGCGGAGTTGGTCTGCTCCACCAGGCCACGGATCTCCTGGTTCAGACGACCGCGCTTCTCACGCTGCACGTCACGATCGTGACGGTACTCAATGTAGGCGCGCGCCAGCTGCTTGTAGGGCCCCGCCATCAGCTGGTTCTCAACCGCGGTCTGGATCTCACTGATATCGACCTGGCTGCGTTCGTTCATCTGGCTGCTAACGACTTCTGCGACGGTGGCGCAGTAATCTGCGTCATCGACTCCCGCTGCTTTAGCTGCACGCAGAATGGCTTCCTGGATGCGCTCTGATTTAAACGGCACTTTACAGCCATCACGTTTCATCACATGCGGTGTCATGATCACTCCATTTTTTGAAAACAGGTTATCCACAGAGGTGGAGAAGTAATAACCGGGCATATTCCCCGCCGGGCCAAAGACTTCCCGCGTTCCCAGCTCGTGTTATCCACAATTCCGGCCAGCGTAAGCGCCGTCTTGTTGTTGGAATAGTAGACGATAAATACAAGATGTTGGGTCGGCGTGCATTTTAAGTGCTACATATAGTGATTTGCATCAAACATGTTTGCGATTTATTTGATGCAGAACAAAGTAAAAAGACGAGAGTACAAACGACGGGCGCTACAGCGATTGTAAAGGCGCGAGAGAAAAATCTGATTATTTACTCAACAAAAACAGTAAAGTAAGCCGGGTGCTGAACCGCACCCGGTAGAGAGAGTTACTGCTGCAACCACCAGACGGCTTCAAACGGACGCAGCGATGTCGTTTGCGGTGCCGGGTAGTTACTTATCACCACCTGCGACCTATCGCTGAGAGCGTCTGCCTGCCATTCCTGCGGTATATTACTCAGGTTCGCCGCCACCATCAGCGTCTGCCCCTGCCACTGACGACGGTAGCACCAAAGAGAAGGATGTTCCGGCAGAAGATCCTCATAATCTCCCCACGTCAGCACCGGCAAGGTTTTACGCAGGCCGATCAGCGACCGGTAGGTGTAGAACACCGAATCCGGGTCGTCGAGCGCGGCGCGGGCGTTCACCGTCTCGTAATTGTCGCAGACGCCAATCCACGGCTCGCCCTCGGTAAAGCCCGCATTGTGCGAAGCGTCCCACTGCATTGGGGTTCGCCCGTTATCGCGGGACTTACTCGCCAGAATCGCCAGTAATTCATCCGGTTCGCGGCCGTTGGCGCGCAGTTCGGCGAACATGTTCAGGCTTTCCACGTCGCGATAGTCGGTGATGCGGCTGAAGTGCGGGTTGGTCATCCCCAGCTCCTCGCCCTGGTAGATATACGGCGTGCCCTGCATGCCGTGCAGCACCATGCCGAGCATCTTCGCGGCCTGTACGCGGTATTCCCCTTCGTCACCAAAGCGCGACACGATGCGCGGCTGATCGTGGTTACACCAGAACAGCGCGTTCCACGCCCTGTTGTGCATCCCCTGCTGCCAGTGGCGGAAGAGGGTTTTCAGCGCCACGAAGTCCGGCTTCGCCTTCGTCCATTTTTCGCCGCCGGGGTAGTCCACCTTCAGGTGGTGGAAGTTAAAGGTCATCGACAGCTCGCGTCCGTCGAGCGAGGCGTACTGCTGGCAGTTCTCCAGTGAGGTCGAGGACATCTCGCCCACCGTCATCAGGTTGCGCGGGGTGAAGACGTCCCGGCTCATCTCCTGCAGATATTCGTGAACGCGCGGCCCGTCGGTGTAGAAGCGGCGGCCGTCTCCGGTGTTGTCGTCCGGGAAATCCTGATCTTTCGAAATCAGGTTAATCACGTCGAGACGCAAGCCGTCGACGCCGCGATCGGCCCAGAACTCGCACACCTTTTTCAGCTCGGCGCGCACTTCTGGGTTCTCCCAGTTGAGATCCGCCTGCTCCGGGGCGAACAGATGCAGGTAATACTGCTCGCTCTCGGCGTGCCAGCGCCAGGCGTTGCCGCCAAACTTGGAGCGCCAGTTGTTGGGAAGCTGCTCCGGCGTGCCGTCGCGCCAGATGTAGAACTGGCGGTACGGGCTCTCTTTGTTCAGCGACTCGCGGAACCAGGCGTGCTGCGTGGAGGTGTGGTTAAACACCATATCCAGCACGATACGGATGCCGCGCTCGTGCGCCCGGGCAACCAGCTCGTCGAAATCATCCAGCGTGCCGTAAGCCGGGTCGATGGCGGTGTAATTCGCCACGTCGTAGCCGTTATCCACCTGCGGGGAGATATAAAACGGCGTCAGCCAGATGGCGTCGATGCCGAGGGTTTTCAGGTAGTCCAGACGCTGCGTCACGCCGCGCAGATCGCCGGTGCCGCTGCCGGTGGTGTCCTGGAAACTCTTTGGGTAAATCTGATAGATGACGCCGTTCTGCCACCAGTGAGGAAGGGTATTCATAGTGCGTTCCTGCAAATGCGAAGGGGCGCAACTGCGCCCCGAAAGAAGAAGTTAAACAATCTGCAGCGAGCCCTGACGGAACTTACGCTGGTAAACCACTGTGGTGAGCGCCATAGGGACGATAATCGCGATGGCCATCGCCAGGGCAAACACCTGCCAGTAAGCTGGCTGGATGGAGAGGATGCCCGGCAGGCCGCCGACGCCAATCCCGTTCGCCATCACGCCGTTCAGACCGCACACCAGGCCCGCCAGACCGGAACCGATCATCGCGCAGAGCATCGGGAAGCGGTATTTCAGGTTGATACCGTACATCGCCGGTTCTGTGACGCCGAGGTAAGCAGAGATGGCTGCCGGAACGGAGATCTCACGCTCGTTGTGCTTGCGGCTGACGATGATGATGCCGGTCACTGCAGAGGCCTGCGCAATGTTAGACAGGGCGATAATCGGCCAGACCGGCGTGCCGCCGAGGCTCTGGATCATCTGCATATCAATGGCCAGCGTGGTCTGGTGCACGCCGGTGATCACCAGCGGGGCGTAAAGGAAGCCAAACAGCGCGGCACCGATTGGCGCAAAGCTGCCGGTCATCAGGTGACGCACCGCGAAGGCCACGCCGTCGCCGATCATGCGGCCAAACGGACCGATAAAGGCGTGCGCCAGGAACACCGCCAGAATCAGCGAGCAGACCGGCACCACCACCAGATAGAGATAATCCGGCACGATGCGCTTCAGGCGCGTTTCAATAAAGCCCAGCGCCAGACCCGCCAGCAGGGCCGGAATGACCTGCGCCTGATAGCCCACTTTGGCGATGGTAAACAGGCCGAAGTTCCACACCTCAGGCACCTGCTGACCAAGTAAGTAAGCGTTCATTAACTGTGGAGAGACCAGCGTGACGCCCAGCACGATACCGAGAATCGGCGTGCCGCCCATCTTGCGCACCGCGGACCAGCAAATCCCGACCGGCAGATAGAAGAAGATCGCCTCGCCAATCAGCCACAGGAAATCGTAAACGGTTTTCAGCGCCGGATACATCTGCGCCAGGGTTTTGCCGTCGCTCATCGGCACATCGCCGATGACGTTACGGAAGCCTAAGATTAAGCCCCCGCTGATCAGCGCGGGCAGCAGCGGGAAGAAAATTTCCGCGAAGTGGGAAATCAGCTGCTCGTGCCACTTCATATTCTGGCGCGCGGCCTTCTTCGCCTGCTCTTTATCGGCAGAAGAGTGCCCGGTTGTCGCCAGCAGAGCCTGATAGTAATCGCCCACTTCGGTACCAATAACGACCTGGAACTGCCCGGCGTTGGTGAAGCAGCCTTTGACCATGGAAAGTTCTTCAATGGCCTTCGGGTTGGCTTTGGCCGGATCGTTCAGCACGAAGCGCAGGCGGGTAATGCAATGGCTGACGGTGGCGATGTTTTCGCGTCCGCCGACCAGGACGATCAGCCGATCGATATCTGCTTGTTTGACTTTACTCATCATGAAACCTCATGACAGATGGTGAGGGGGTGTAATGACCTGAGCGCAAGCCTACTCCTTCAGCGTGACGGCGAAAATGGGAACGTTCCCGAAATCAGGCGAAGATCACAATAATCTGTTTTAGAGGGGTTACGAAAGATGAGCGGGAATGACGATCTGACGGGGCTCTGAACGCCCGTTTATCTGCTCGATCAGCTGCGCGGCGGCCTGTCTGCCGGACTCGGCGTAGCCCGGATCGACGGTGATGATCTCCGGGTGCAGGAATTTCATCAGCGGCGTGCTGCCGACGCTCGCCACCTGCAGGTTATCGATACGCTGCTCCTGCAGATATTTGCTCGCACCCAGCGCCAGGGTATCCGTGGCGCACACCAGCGCGGTGGTCTGCGGCGTCAGAACGCTGGCGGCCTGCTCGTAGCCCTGCTTCATGCCCAGCCCGGGCAGGGAGGCCACGGCGGAGAGATTGTGCTTTTTGCAAAAGGCCAGGTAGGCCTCATGACGGCGCTTGCCGGTGGTGACGTCCGCGTGCGGGACGCCGAGGAAGCTGATGTGGCGATGGCCTTCGTCAAACAGGCGCTGCATCAGGGTGATAATCGCGCCCTCGTCGTCATAGCAGACGGAGGCAAACCCGTGGGCATCGCGCGCCAGCAGCACCAGCGAAGGCTGCCAGGGTTTCAGCATCTCGTCCTTAATGCCGGTAAAACCAAACAGCACCACGCCGTCAATGTTGCGCCGCTGGAGCATACCCAGATGTTCTTCAACCAGCTGCACAGAGAACTGGCTCTCCATCATGATCGGATCATACCCCTGCTCGTAGAAGGCGGGCAGCATGGTCTGCACGGCGAGGTTTTCAGACAGAGAGTCCAGACGCGAGACAATGATGGCGACGACTTTGTCACTCTGCCCGCGCATGGCGCGCGCGGAGCGGGAAGGGGAAAAACCGTGCTGATTCATGACCGCCTCAACGCGCTCGCGGGTGCGTTCGCTGACGCCGCTTTCGTTGTTCAGCACGCGTGAGACGGTCGATTTCCCCACGCCGCTTAAACGCGCGATGTCTTTAATCGTAAGGCGGTTCTGCATGCTGTATTCCCTGTAACAACGACGATGTAGTGAATTGAGCCTAATGCTATAGCGCGATTTCGCTATGGGCAAAGTCTGGTTTACGTTCGGTTTATTTGCAGGGGGGTATAATACCGCCCGAATCGTCATAAAGGGTATGCCTAAATCCCTGTACTGCGCGGCGACACCCTGTTTTTTTACTTACCGGAGGCTTCATGGATCCCGATCCCACACCTCTCCTGAACGGGAGAATGCGTTCTTTCCGGTAAGCCAGCTTTTGCTGTCTCACCGGCGTGAGGCAGCAACGTCTTAAACGTTCCTGCTTGAAAAATTGAGTGCCTCTCAGGTACGGCCTTGCCACGCCTGAAGGAATTGCTGCGTCCGCATTCGCGGATGCGGAGGAATGACTATGTTTAAAAATATCACCCGGCAGCTGCAGGCCCTGCTGAGCCGCCACCTGCCACACCGTCTTGTTCAGCGCGACCCGCTGCCAAACGCCAAAAACATGGCGGGGGCGGCGATCCCCGCGTCCCTGACCGAACGCTGCCTGAACGTGGCGGCGATGGATGAAAACGAAGTCTGGCGCGCGTTCGGCGGACATCCGGAAGGGCTAAACGCGGCCGAAGTGGAAAAAATCCGCGCCGTGCACGGCGATAACCAGATCCCGGCGCAAAAGCCGTCTCCGTGGTGGGTGCACCTGTGGCTCTGCTACCGCAACCCGTTCAACCTGCTGCTGACCGTGCTCGGCCTCATCTCCTACGCGACGGAAGATCTGTTTGCCGCAGGCGTCATTGCCCTGATGGTGGGCATCTCCACGCTGCTGAACTTTATTCAGGAAGCCCGCTCCACCAAAGCGGCGGACGCCCTGAAGGCGATGGTCAGCAACACCGCGACCGTCTCGCGCGTGATTAACGATCTCGGCGAAAACGCCTGGGTGGAGCTGCCGATCGACCAGCTGGTGCCGGGCGATCTGGTGAAGCTGGCCGCGGGGGACATGATCCCGGCGGATTTACGCATCATCCAGGCGCGCGATCTGTTCGTCGCCCAGGCCTCCCTGACCGGGGAATCCCTGCCCGTTGAAAAGGTGGCGCGCAGCCGCGACCCGCAGCAGATGAACCCGCTCGAGTGCGACACCCTGTGCTTTATGGGCACCACGGTGGTGAGCGGTACGGCGCAGGCGATTGTCACCGCCACCGGGGGCAACACCTGGTTTGGTCAGCTTGCCGGGCGCGTCAGCGAGCAGGAGAGCGAGCCAAACGCCTTTCAGAAAGGGATTGGCCGCGTCAGCATGCTGCTGATCCGCTTTATGATGGTGATGACGCCGATCGTGCTGCTGATCAACGGCTACACCAAAGGCGACTGGTGGGAAGCGGCCCTGTTCGCGCTCTCCGTGGCCGTTGGCCTGACGCCGGAAATGCTGCCGATGATCGTCACCTCCACGCTGGCGCGCGGGGCGGTGAAGCTCTCTAAACAGAAAGTGATCGTTAAACACCTCGACGCCATTCAAAACTTTGGCGCGATGGACATCCTCTGCACCGATAAAACCGGCACCCTGACGCAGGACAAAATCGTGCTGGAGAACCACACCGATATCTCCGGCAAAACCAGCGAGCGCGTCCTGCACAGCGCGTGGCTGAACAGCCATTACCAGACCGGGCTGAAAAACCTGCTCGACGTCGCGGTGCTGGAAGGGGTGGATGAGGAATCCGCCCGCACGCTCTCCGGGCGCTGGCAGAAGGTGGATGAGATCCCGTTCGACTTCGAGCGCCGCCGCATGTCGGTGGTGGTGAGCGAGCAGACGGACGTGCATCAGCTGATCTGCAAAGGGGCGCTGCAGGAGATCCTCAACGTGTCGACGCAGGTTCGCTATAACGGCGACATCGTGCCGCTGGACGACACCATGCTGCGCCGCATCAAGCGCGTCACCGACAACCTGAACCGTCAGGGGCTGCGCGTGGTGGCGGTCGCGAGCAAGTTCCTGCCCGCGCGCGAGGGTGACTATCAGCGTATCGACGAATCCGATCTAATCCTCGAGGGTTACATCGCCTTCCTCGATCCGCCGAAAGAGACCACCGCGCCGGCGCTGAAAGCGCTGAAGGCGAGCGGTATTACCGTCAAAATTCTCACCGGCGACAGCGAGCTGGTGGCGGCCAAAGTGTGCCATGAAGTGGGGCTGGACGCGGGCGACGTGGTGGTGGGAAGCGATATTGAGCACCTGTCCGACGACGAGCTGGCGAAGCTTGCCCAGCGTACCACGCTGTTTGCCCGCCTGACGCCGATGCACAAAGAGCGCATCGTCACCCTGCTTAAGCGTGAAGGGCACGTGGTGGGCTTTATGGGCGACGGCATCAACGACGCGCCCGCGCTGCGTGCGGCGGACATCGGTATCTCCGTCGATGGGGCGGTGGATATCGCCCGCGAGGCGGCGGATATTATTCTGCTGGAAAAGAGCCTGATGGTGCTGGAGGAGGGCGTGATCGAAGGGCGCCGTACCTTCGCCAATATGCTCAAGTACATCAAGATGACCGCCAGCTCCAACTTCGGTAACGTCTTCAGCGTGCTGGTGGCGAGCGCGTTTCTGCCGTTCCTGCCGATGCTGCCGCTGCATCTGCTGATCCAGAACCTGATGTACGACGTGTCTCAGGTAGCGATCCCGTTTGATAACGTCGACGACGAGCAGATCCAGAAGCCGCAGCACTGGAACCCGGCGGATCTCGGGCGCTTTATGCTGTTCTTTGGGCCTATCAGCTCCATCTTCGACATCCTGACCTTCTGCCTGATGTGGTTTGTGTTCCACGCCAACACCCCGGAACACCAGACGCTGTTCCAGTCCGGCTGGTTCGTGGTAGGTCTGCTGTCGCAGACGCTGATTGTGCACATGATCCGCACCCGCCGTATTCCGTTCATCCAGAGCCGCGCCGCGTGGCCGCTGATTGTGATGACGGGCATTGTGATGGCGCTCGGCATCGCGCTGCCGTTCTCGCCGCTGGCAGGCTACCTGCAGCTTCAGGCGCTGCCGCTGAGCTACTTCCCGTGGCTGGTGGCGATCCTCGCGGGCTATATGGTGCTGACGCAGATGGTGAAAGGATTCTATGCGCGTCGGTATGGGTGGCAGTAATTTTTTACCCTCACCCTAACCCTCTCCCTGAAAGGGAGAGGGGACCGCTCGGTGTCGCCTTTCACCCTCGCTCCTTTGGGGAGAGGGGGCTGGCTTTCCTCCCAAATTCAACAACCTGTGATCTCCGTCGGCGCATTCGCTTGACGACAAATTGAGCGCATGTTAACAGAATGTTTTGCCTTTATTTGGCCCGTCAGATAAGGAACATTCATGTTACGGTACAGCCTCTTAACCGCCGGGCTGATGCTCGGCGCCTCTGCGTTTGCCGCCCCGGCAGGCGATCTCCCCCTGATGCCCTGGCCTGCGAAGGTCGAACGACCTACGACCCAGGGCGCGTTGGTGCTCAGCAACAACGTATCCATTAGCGTCAGCGGGGACGATCTCGGTGACGCCGTCAACCGCCTGCGCCAGCGCATTGCCCTGCAAACCGGCTGGACGCTGCAGCCCCAGGCCGACAAGCCTGAAAAGCCGACCATCCGTATCGCGATTGCCAAAAAGGTAAAACCGCAGCCGCTGCCGGACAGCGATGAAAGCTATAGGCTCACGGTGGATGCCGACGGCGTCGATATCTCCGCCAACACCCGCTTCGGCGCGCTGCGCGCCATGGAAACGCTGCTCCAGCTGATGCAGAACGGGGCGGAAAACACCTCGCTGCCGTGGGTCACCATTGAAGATTCGCCGCGCTTCCCGTGGCGCGGGCTGCTGCTCGACTCGGCGCGTCATTTTATTCCGCTGCCGGATATCAAGCGCCAGATCGACGGCATGGCCGCGGCGAAGCTCAACGTCCTGCACTGGCACTTAACCGACGATCAGGGCTGGCGCTTCAGCTCGAAGCGCTACCCTAAGCTGACGCAGCTTGCCAGCGACGGACTGTTCTACACGCCTGAACAGATGCGTGAAGTGGTGCGTTACGCCGCCGAGCGCGGTATCCGCGTGGTGCCGGAGATCGACATGCCGGGCCACGCCTCGGCGATTGCCGTAGCCTATCCGGAGCTGATGAGCGCCCCGGGGCCGTACGCCATGGAGCGCCACTGGGGCGTGCTGAAGCCGGTTTTAGATCCCACTAAAGAGGCAACCTACGCCTTTGCTGACGCGATGGTCAGCGAACTGGCGGCGATCTTCCCCGATCCGTATCTGCATATCGGCGGCGATGAGGTCGACGACAGCCAGTGGAAAGCGAACGCCGCGATCCAGAACTTCATGCGCGACAACAGGCTGGCGGACAGCCACGCGCTGCAGGCGTATTTCAACCGCAGGCTGGAAACGATCCTTGAGAAGCATCACCGGCAGATGGTCGGCTGGGATGAGATCTATCATCCCGACCTGCCGAAAAGCATTCTGATCCAGTCCTGGCAGGGGCAGGACGCGCTGGGGCAGGTGGCGCAAAACGGCTACAAGGGCATTCTCTCGACCGGTTTCTATCTCGACCAGCCCCAGTCCACCGCCTATCACTACCGCAACGAAATTGTCCCACAGGGGCTGAACGGCGTGGATGTGATTGCCGACACCGACAGCGTCCAGAGCTGGGCCTTCTCCATGCCGCGCCTGAAGGGCAAGCCGGTAGAGGGGAGTTTTACGCTGGTGAAAGGGGATTCAGGCTGGCGCGGGTTTATTGATTTTGCCGGGAAATCCCGCCGCGCGGTGCAGGATATTGAATGGCGTGACGACAGCCAGGTGACCTTCACCGTCGACACGTGGATGGGCGAGACGCGCCCGGTGGTTTCCGTCGATAACGATAAACTCACCGGCTATTTCCTGGTGGGGAATACGCGTTATCCAATCAGCGGCACGCGTCTGGACGCGGTGCCGAAAGGCATTCCGCCCGTCGTGCCGGACGTGGCGAATCAGGCCAACCTGCTCGGCGGGGAAGCCGCGCTGTGGGCGGAAAACGTGGTGGCGCCGGTGCTGGATATCCGCCTGTGGCCGCGCACCTTCGCGGTGGCGGAGAGGCTGTGGTCCGCGCAGGACGTCAACGACGTCGACAACATGTACACCCGCCTGCAGGCGATGGACAGCTGGTCGACGGTGTCTGTCGGGCTGCAGCAGCATACCCAGCAGCAGGTGCAGTTCACGCGCCTCGCCGGTAATGCCGACACGCTGCCGTTGCAGATCCTTGCTCAGGCTGTAGAGCCCGCGCAGTATTACACCCGCCAGCACCTGAAGTTCCAGGCGGGAAATTATCATCAGTTCGAACCGCTCAACCGCTTCGCCGATGCGCTGAACGCCGAAAGCGCCACCGTGCGCCAGATGAACAAATGGGCGGACCGCCTGGTGAGCGATGCGGAAGACGCGGAAAGCGCCGACGCGCTGCGCCACGTCTTTAACCGTTGGCAGAGCAACACCAGCGACGCGCTGGCGCTAAGCGAAAACAGCTATCAGCTGAAGGCGATGAAGCCGGTGATCCAGGAGGTGGATAAGCTGGCCTCCATTGGCCTGAGGCTGACGGATCTGGTGGCGCGCCAGGGCACGCTGGATGATAAAGAGATAGCCTCGATTCAGAGCGAGCTGGATAACGCGGCGAAGGTTCAGGACGAAGTGGTGATTGCGGCGGTCTATCCGCTGGAGACGCTGCTCAGGGCGACGCGGAATCAGTAGCAAGCAACAAAAAAGGCAGCCTGGGCTGCCTTTTTTTATCGCCAACGCGAATTAGCGACGTACGGCAATCGCTTCGATTTCAATTTTCACGTCTTTTGGCAGACGGGCCACTTCCACGCAGGAGCGCGCCGGGAAGGTGGCGTTGTGCTCGGTGAAGAACGCTTCGTAAGTGGCGTTAACGGTCGCGAAATCGTTCAGATCCTTCACGAAAACGGTGGTTTTCACGATATCGCCCACTTTCAGACCGGCAGATTCAACGATAGCCTGCACGTTTTCCAGCGACTGACGCGCCTGTGCCGCGACGTCTTCCGGCACCGCGCCGGTTTTTGGGTTCACCGGGATCTGACCGGAAGTGATGATCATGCTACCCAGATCAACGCCCTGAACGTAAGGGCCGATAGCCGCTGGTGCATTTTCCGTCGCGAGTACTTTGCTCATGTTTTCTCCAGAATTACAGCGTTAAGAATGTTCCCGGCCATTATAACAGCCGGGATTTCATTACCAACCTCAATTAGTTGGCCAGCACCACATAATGAGAAAACTCTTTTTCGCAGTATTTGCATTTGAGCGCGATGTCATCGGCGCGTTTTTTCACTGCAAAGCTGGAAGAAACCGGCTCAGCATGACTGATGCAGTTGCTGTTCGGGCAGACCAGCACGCTTTCAATGCGATCCGGCAGGCTCGGACGGGATTTGCCGACCACTTCATACTCGTCGATGCGGTTGACGGTGGCGTCCGGCGCGTACAGCGACAGCTGGTTGACCTGCTCGTCGGTCAGGAAGGTGTTCTCGATTTTAATCAGGTCTTTGCGGCCCATCTCGCCCGACGGCAGGTTGAGGCCGATGGTGATGCGCTGGTCGGTTTCGGTCAGTTTGAACAGCGTCAGCAGCTTAAAGCCCACCTGCGCAGGGATGTGGTCAATCACGGTGCCGCGCTTGATGGCTTCAACCTGGAGTTTGTTATCGTGTGTCATGGTCGTTTCCCCTTACAGTGCCAATTCGCGATTCAGAACCAGTGCCAGTAACGCCTGGCGGGCGAAGATGCCGTTTCCGGCCTGCTGGAAGTACCAGGCGTGCGGCGTCTTATCCACGTCTGTGGTGATCTCATCGATGCGCGGCAGCGGATGCAGTACCTTCATGTTGTCGCGCGCGCCCTCGAGGTCGCTGGCGCGCAGCACGAACTGTGCCTTCACGTTGGCGTATTCGGACGGATCCAGACGCTCTTTCTGCACGCGGGTCATGTAGAGAATATCCACGTGGCTCATCACCTCTTCGATGCTGGCGTGCAGGCTCCACTGAATGCCTTTCTCATCCAGCATGTCGAGAATGTACTGCGGCATCGCCAGCGCGTCAGGCGCGATGAAGAAGAAGCGGTTGCCGTTAAATTTCGCCAGCGCCTGGGTCAGGGAGTGGACGGTGCGGCCATATTTCAGGTCGCCGACCATGGCGATATTCAGGTTCTCGAGCTTGCCCTGCGTCTCCTGAATGGTGAACAGATCCAGCAGGGTCTGCGTCGGGTGCTGGTTGGCACCGTCACCGGCGTTCAGCACCGGAATGCCGCCGGAAAATTCGGTCGCCAGGCGCGCCGCGCCCTCCTGCGGATGACGCATCACAATCGCGTCGACGTAGGTGCTGATCACTGAAATGGTGTCCGCCAGGGTTTCGCCTTTTTTACCCAGCGACGTGTTGCTGCTGTCCGAGAAGCCCACCACGCTCGCGCCCAGGCGGTGCATGGAGGTTTCAAAGGAGAGGCGGGTGCGGGTCGAGGCTTCGAAGAAGCAGCTCGCAATCACCTTGTGCTTCAGCAGCTCCGGTTGCGGATTGGCCTTCAGTTTTGCCGCGGTTTCCAGAACCAGTTCCAGCTCTTCGCGGCTGAGGTCGTTTATGGAAATGATGTGTTTTTGATAAAGCGGATTCATGTTTATCTCCTGACGCCGGGCAAAAAAAAGCCCCTCAAATGAGGGGCTCTGGGAATAGGTTTAGCAACGGGAAGAAAAACGGCAGGCCAGCGTCTGATTTCAGACGCGGTAAGACGTTATGTCGTACACGCTTGACCATGCTTCCTCCCGGCAAATTGTCGGGCATTATACGCAGCTCGCTTTTCGGATCAAGCGATTTAATGCACGCTTTACTCAATGCAAACGGTTCTTTATGAATATTAATGCGTTCTGAGTAAATAATTAATTTGCTTATGCACCAGTGCGGTGCGCTTCACGACCCGGGGAGCGACCCAGACGATACTGCTGCCGGCCACCACGCCTAAAATTTCCGGTAGCTGGTGATAATCCAGAATACGCGCCACCGCGCGGCCATATCCGGCGACGGTATGAACAAGGATAAACTCGCTATTGTGCTCGACGCTGACCACCATTTCGGACACGGTACGCGCGGCGTCGGGGGCAGGGCGCAGCTGGGGATTCAGCGAATAAATCTTTAGCCCTTTGGCATTTCGAATTTTTATGACGCCGAGCAATTTAAGCAGACGTGAAACGGTGGACTGGCTGATGGTCTCAAAACCACGCTCCTGCAAATCCCGGCGGATCTCCTCCTGAGAGAGATAGCTCTTTTCTGCGATCAGGCGCTGGCAGACCGTCAGCTGTAGTTGCTCTTTGGGAGAGTACTCTTCGTAATCCATCATAGTTCCCATATCAGTTCCTGAAATAACCGGTGGCACCGCACCGATCCGTAGGCCGGATAAGCGCAGCGCCATCCGGCAAATCACAACAAGGCACCCAGACTTAACGCCACCATAATCACCACCGTTAAAATGCCCAGCAGCGGCGCCACCCATTTCAGATAACGCACGTAGGGCACGCGGGCGATAGCCAGCCCGCCCATCACGACGGCAGAAGTGGGCGTGACGAGGTTAACGATGCCGGAGGCCGACTGGTAAGCCGTCACCACCAGGTCGCGGTTGACGTTAGCGAAATCGGCAAGCGGCGCCATGATCGGCATCGTCAGAACGGCCAGGCCGGATGAAGAAGGCACAAGAAACGACAGCACGACCTCCAGCCAGTACATCACGTTGATAAACGCTACCGTGGACAACCCGCTGACCAGCCCTTCCGCGCTGTGCAAAATGGTGTGGGTAATCATGCCCTTATCCATGATGACTACGATACCGCGCGCGATGCCGATAATCAGCGCGACGCCCAGCAAATCTCGCGCGCCGTTGATAAACGTCGACGTCAGCTCCTCTTCGCTCATGCGGGCAATCAGGCCGACGATAATCGCGCTGGCGAGAAACACCGCCGAGATCTCCGCCATCCACCAGCCCAGCACCGCCACGCCGTAGATCATCACCGCGAAGGCGAGGGCGAAAATCACCAGGATGATTTTGCGCACCGGGGTAAATTCCAGCGACTGTTCGCCCTTGTCGCCGAGGAAATGGGCGCGGTTCTCTTCCTGTTTGTCTGCGACGATCGACAGCGACGGATCCTGGCGCACCTTACGGGCGTAACGCATCACCCACGCCACGCAGATGACCCAGCCGATGACCAGCAGCGCCACGCGCAGGGCAATGCCGTTAGTGAAGGGGATCCCGGCGGCGTTGGCGGCGATCACCGTGGCAAACGGGTTAATGGTAGAGCCGAGCGTGCCGATCCCCGCCCCGAGCAGCACGGTAGAGGCGGCGACAACCGGATCGAACCGGGCGGCCAGCATCACCGGTACCAGCAGGGTGTAGAACGGCAGCGACTCTTCGGCCATGCCGTAAATGGTGCCACCTGCGGCAAACAGCGCCATCAGGATCGGGATCATCCACTCCTCGCGCCCGCGAAGCCGGGTGGTGACGCGTTCGATCCCGGCGTCAATCGCCCCGGTTTTGGTGACGATCCCGAGAAAACCGCCGATGATCAGGATAAACAGCGCGACGTCGATCGCCCCGGCCTGGCCGGAGACCGGATCGTACAGCCCGGCGATGGGCGCCATCAGGACGGAAACCAGCCCCTGCGGATGCGCCGCCACGTGCGCGTACGTTCCGGCAATCGGGACTTCTTTACCGAGGGTTTCGTTCATCGTCATCTGGTACTGACCGGCGGGGACGACCCAGCTCAGCGCCGCCACAACGGCAATCAGGAAAAAGAGAATGGTGTAAGCGGAGGGAAACTTAAACTTGCCCATGATGTTCTCCTTAAACCCGGCGCACCCCGCGGCGCGCCGGGCGGTGATTAGTCGCCGAGTGTCGCCACCATGACCGCTTTAATGGTGTGCATGCGGTTCTCTGCTTCGTCGAAGACGATGGAGTTCGGTGATTCGAAGACCTCTTCCGTCACCTCCAGCCCCTTCAGGCCGTAGGCCATCTCGATCTCGCGGCCCACTTTGGTGTGTTCGTTGTGGAACGCCGGCAGGCAGTGCATAAACTTGACGTTCGGGTTGCCGGTGGCTTTCATCACGTCCGCGTTGATTTGATACGGCTTCATCAGGCTGACGCGCTCGGCCCAGGCCTCCTTCGGCTCGCCCATGGAGACCCACACGTCGGTGTAGAGGAAATCGGTCCCCTGCACGCCTTCTTCCACGTCGTCGGTGAGGGTGATGCGCGCGCCCGTCTCTTTCGCGATGGCGCGGCACTGCTCAACCAGCCCGGCTTCCGGCCAGAAGGATTTCGGCGCGACGAGGCGGATATCCATCCCCATCTTGGCCGCGCCGACCATCAGCGAGTTGCCCATGTTGTTGCGCGCGTCGCCCAGGTAGGCAAAGCTCAGCTCCGGCAGGGTTTTGCCCGGCGCGTGCTCCAGCATGGTCATCAGGTCGGCGAGGATCTGCGTTGGGTGGAACTCGTCGGTCAGGCCGTTCCACACCGGCACGCCCGCGTACTCGCCCAGCTCTTCGACGATGGCCTGGCCGTAGCCGCGGTATTCGATGCCGTCATACATGCGGCCCAGCACGCGGGCGGTGTCTTTCATCGACTCTTTATGGCCGATCTGCGAGCCGCTTGGGCCGAGATAGGTTACCTGCGCGCCCTGGTCGAACGCGCCCACTTCGAATGCGCAGCGGGTGCGGGTGGAGGTTTTTTCAAAAATCAGGGCGATGTTTTTCCCGACCAGGGTTTGCTTTTCGCGCCCGGCTTTTTTGGCGGCCTTCAGCTCGATGGCGAGGTCGATCAGGTACTGGATCTCCGCCGGGGTGTAGTCCAGCAGTTTCAGGAAGTTGCGGTTTTTCAGGTTGATGGTCATGGGTAAATCCTTTTTTAAAATTAGTGTCTAAAACCTTACCCCTCACCCCAGCCCTCTCCCCAAAGGGGAGAGGGTGTTTCAAGTCCCCTCTCCCCTTTGGGGAGAGGGTTAGGGTGAGGGGAGAGTGTGCTCAATTACGAATCAACGTGCCTTTCTCGCCCGCCAGGATCTCCGCGCCGTCGGCCAGCGCGCCGATCCCGGCAATGCCGTTGCAGGCTTCTACAAACTCGCGGCAGGCGGCCACTTTCGGCCCCATCGATCCGGCGTCGAACTGCATGCCTCTGAGCAGCTCCGGCGTCACCTGCGCCAGCGGGCGCTGGGTCGGCTTGCCCCAGTCGAGGTACACCGCGTCGGCATCGGTCAGGATCAGCAGGGCGTCGGCCTCGATCTGGCGCGCCAGCAGGGCGGCGGAGAGGTCTTTGTCGATCACCGCCTCAATGCCGCGATAGCCGTTGGCGTTCTCCACCACCGGCACGCCGCCTCCGCCGTTGCAGATCACCAGGTGATCGCGCTGGATCAGCGCCGTGATGGCGTCGCTCTCGACGATGCGTTTCGGCTGCGGTGATGGCACCACGCGGCGGACGTAGCTCCCGTCGGCCTTAAACACCCAGCCTTTTTCCGCAGCGAGCGCTTTCGCCTGGGCTTCGCTGTACACCGGGCCGATGTATTTGGTGGGGTTGCTGAAGGCCGGGTCGGCGGCGTCCACTTCCACCTGCGTGAGCAGGACGCTCACCTCGCGCTGCGGCAGATTGTTTTTCAGCGCCTGCTGGAGCATGTAGCCGATCATTCCCTGGCTTTCGGCGCCGAGAACGTCCAGCGGGTAGGGTGTGACTTTGTCGTAGGCGCTGTTCTGCAGCGCCAGCAGCCCGACCTGCGGCCCGTTGCCGTGCACCAGCACCACGCGCCACTGTTCTGTTAATCCGGCGATGGTGCGCGCGGCCTGCTCGATGTTCTGGCGCTGGATTTCGGCTTCCAGCGGCTCGCCGCGCTTGAGCAGCGCGTTGCCGCCCAGGGCCACAACCAGAGTGGGTTTTCGTTCCATGATGGCTCCTTTAAATTCCGTCGCGTTCCAGCGGGCAACTCATGCAGCGCGCGCCGCCGCGGCCGCGTCCGAGTTCGTCTCCCGGGATAGGCAGCACGGTGATGCCCGCTTTGTCGTACTTCTCGTTGGTCCAGACGTTGCGCTCGTAGCCGATCACCACGCCCGGACGAATGGTCAGCACGTTGTTGGCGTCGTTCCACTGCTCGCGTTCGGCTTCAAAGGCGTCGCCGCCGGTGGTGATCAGGCGCACCTGGTTAATGCCGAGCGCTTTCTCGATGGCGTGCAGCAGGTCTGTTTCCTGAGTGCGCAGCAGGCCGCCGCGTCCGTCCGGGGTGAGCGTCCAGCACTGGGCATCCTTGCGCACCACTTCCGGGTAGACGGAGAAGGTGTCCACGTCGATGTGGGTCATGACGGTGTCGAGGTGCATGCAGGAGCGGTGTTTTGGCAGCTCAACGGCGATCACGCGCTCGGCCTGACGGTGTTTGAACAGGCTGTTGGAGAGGAACTCCACGCCCTGCGGCGTCGTGCGCTCGGACATGCCGATTAATACCGCCCCGCGGCCAATCACCAGTACGTCGCCGCCTTCTAGCGTGGCGTGGTCGTAATTAATATTCTCGTCGCCGAAATACTTAATAAAATCGCCGTCGGCAAACGCCGGGTGCCAGCGATATATTGCCCGCAGGTTATTGGTTTCACGCTGACGGGCCGGTTTCGCCATTGGGTTAATAGAGACGCCGTTATAAATCCAGCACGAGGTGTCGCGGGTAAATAAATGGTTCGGCAGCGGCTTCATAATAAAATCATTCGCCGTGTGGGTATCCACCACCATATTTTTAATGGCCGCCGGAATTTCGCCGTAGGTTAATCCGCCGCTTAATCTGCGCGCCAGTTCGCGGTGCGGCATATCCGCCAGCCAGCCGCGGACGTCGCCGGCAAAGGTCGGGCCGAGGCGATAGTCAGAGATTTGGGTATCCAACAGCCAGGCTTTCGCTTCTGCAATATCAAGGGTTTGTGTCAGAAGGTCGGTCAACAGCAGGACTTCCACACCCTGCTCGCGCAGCGTGTTGGCGAAGATGTCATGCTCCTCACCCGCCCGCTCAACCGAGAGCACGTCATCGAAAAGCAGCTCCTGACAGTTTGATGGCGTTAAACGTTTCAGACTTAAATTAGGACGATGCAGCATAACGCTACGCAATTGACCAATTTCAGAACCGACGTAATGCTTTTCCATAATTATTCCTTTAACTGTTTTTCAGAATAAAAAGGGCATGCGCCATGTGATGTGTTTAATTTCATGGCGGCTAAGCTCAATTGATTTCGTGATTCATACTAGGCAGTTAAATAATCCGTATTGTGATATTGCTCACGCGAAACCGGATATTAAGGAGTTTGTTTTCATTTGCATGATTCGCATCAGATAATGATTGATTTCATATTATTGAGGGGTGAATAGCTAAGCAGGATCCGCTGGCATTATTTGAGGTTGTTATTATTTTGTAGATTTTAATTCTTTGAAATATATCGTTATGTGACTGATTTTAAATGAAAAATATCATGAGCAAGAATGGCTATGCAATTAACGTAATTAACTATTTTTGACTTAAGAAAAATCAATAAATAATTATGGCTTTTTAGAGCAAATTATCAAAACAGTAAAGTGTGAGACGGCAACGGGTTTTGTTAATTAGAGAGCAGGATCAAGAGGTTAGAAGAGTCGGACGATAAGCGCTGATCGAGGTTATGCATAACCCCTGCATAATTGCCTGGACAGGATTAACAGTGGGTTAACACCTTTCCCGATAAACATGCGCTCGCGCAAACCTCTTCGAAAAAGGGCTGGTATGGCAGTCTTAACTCTCGTATAAAAGATAAAAATGAAACGTTGTTTTACGTAGAGGGATTTCACATGATTATCGGCAACATCCACCATCTGCAGCCCTGGCTGCCTGACGCGCTGCGCCAGGCCATTGAGCACGTTAAAGCCCACGTCACCGACGCTACGCCGCTCGGCAAGCACGACATCAACGGCAGCAGCCTGTTTTATCTGGTCTCGGAAGATATGACCCAGCCGTTCGCCGAGCGCCGCGCCGAGTACCACGCGCGCTATCTGGATATCCAGATCGTGATGAAGGGGCAGGAAGGAATGACGTTCAGCACCCTGCCGCACGGTACGCCGGACACCGACTGGCTGGCGGACAAAGACATCGCGTTCCTGCCGGAAGGCGAGCAGGAGAAAACCGTGGTGCTGAGCGAAGGGGATTTTGTGGTGTTCTGGCCGGGTGAAGTGCACAAGCCGCTGTGCGCGGTGGGCGCGCCTGCGCAGGTGCGCAAGGTTGTGGTGAAGATGCTGATCGGCTAAACGAGTTTACTCCCTTTCCCACAGGGAGAGGGCCGTATCGGTGCTTGATTTGCCCGGTGGCGCTGCGCTTACCGGGCCTACGATTATTGATATCGTTGCACAAAGTAGGCCGGGTAAGCGCAGCGCCACCCGGCAAGAAAGGCGCACTGAACCACTAGAGTGATAAGAACTTTGTTTGGCTCATTTAGAGATAGCCAGATTTCTTGAAAAATCCGCATTAGAAACTGACTGTACCTTCCATAAGTTGTTTTCTTTAACCATGCAGTCTATGACTACGTGCTCCTGCTTTTTGCCAAATGCAATGTATACGTTGACACAAACTGGATCGGTATCCCCGGCTATGGCTGTTACATTCTGGGGCCAGTCATCGCCAACGTATTGCGCTTTTAAAAACATATCGGCTTCGTAAAACTCTTCGTCGGCATAACGCGGATCCTGCGTATGACGGAGTTTTTTCATTGTTGATGCTGTGACATATTTATCTATTTCGTTTCCATCAGTAATGGGAAATGCATCTTTGTTGATTTGATTAACGTACCAGCTGTTAAATTTTACAGCACGCTCAATCGGGTCAGAGTGGCCAGCCATTACAGAGAAAGAAAATATGAAGAGAAGCTGTAAGATATTTTTCATATCAGTAGTGCCTGTAAAGGATGATTTTTGGCTGTATATTCCGATATGTCTGGCCGGGATAAAGGCTGTTCTGTTTAAAATCTGAATACCAGGTGCCCGATCCGTCGTAGATACATGCATGCCCATTCTGATGCGCACCTGGTAATGCGTCAATTACTGCGACATCACCCTCAATGGGTGTGCCGTACACCTTGCTGAATCCTGCCTTCTCAAGAGAGCGCCAGAAGTTTTTTGCATCAGCACCATCAATTTTCAAACCTCCGGCACGAATAGCTGCAGCGACGGCGCGAGCGCAGTAACCCGTACTGTTATGATGTGCGTGGCTGCGGGCATATGACACAGCTTCATGCTTATTCCATGACATAAAATAATCCTTATTTTATTAACGAAACGTAGTAATAAGGAAACATTACACCGGATATTTACAATGGTTTGTAATTGATAATGATCTAATATTAACCATCATCAATCTAATAAATAATGGTTAATAAAATTATAAATACATATTATGGTTGATGCTTATCTGAGGATGCGTCAGTAAAATGATTTTTTTGCTCGTAAACTGGAAATGATTATCTGCTGAAAAATAATTCAGCAGATAATCACCATCTCAAGGTAAGAGAGAGGCTCACTCCCCAAGCGTCGCCACCATCACCGCCTTAATCGTATGCATCCGGTTTTCCGCCTGGTCGAACACGATGCTCGCCGCCGACTCAAACACCTCGTCCGTCACTTCCATCCCGCCGTGCAGGTCGAACTCTTTCGCCATCTGCTTGCCGAGCGTGGTCTGGTCGTCATGGAACGCCGGCAGACAGTGCAGGAACTTCACGTTCGGGTTGCCGGTCAGCGCCATCATCTGCGCATTCACCTGATACCCGCGCAGCAGCGCAATCCGCTCCGCCCACTTCTCTTTGGCTTCGCCCATCGACACCCAGACGTCGGTATAGATAAAGTCCGCGCCCTTCACGCCTGCCGCCACGTCTTCCGTCAGGACAATCTTCCCGCCGTGCTTCTCCGCCAGCGCGCTGCACTCCGCCACCAGGCTCTCTTCCGGCCAGCAGGCTTTCGGGGCCACCAGGCGCAGATCCAGCCCGGTCAGCGCCGCTGCTTCCAGCATCGAGTTGCCCATGTTGTTGCGCGCGTCGCCCGCGTAGACCAGCGTCATCTCGTTAAACGCCTTGCCAGGCAGGTGCTCCTGCATGGTCAGCAGGTCCGCCAGCAGCTGCGTCGGGTGGAACTCGTTGGTCAGCCCGTTCCACACCGGCACGCCCGCGTACTGCGCCAGCGTTTCGACCACTTCCTGGCCGTGGCCGCGATACTGAATGCCGTCGTACATCCGCCCGAGAACCCGCGCGGTGTCCTTAATTGACTCTTTATGCCCAATCTGGCTGCCGCTCGGCCCTAAATACGTGACGCGCGCGCCCTGGTCAAATGCGGCAACTTCGAAAGAGCAACGTGTACGGGTCGAGTCTTTTTCGAAGATGAGCGCGATGTTTTTACCGGTAAGCTTCTGTACTTCCTTGCCATTTTTTTTATCGGCTTTGAGCTGTGCGGCAAGGGTCAGCAGAGAGGTGAACTGTGCAGGGGTAAAGTCGAGCAGTTTCAGAAAGTGTTTTTTGTATAAATCGGACATTTTATCCTCGCATGGCGAACGCCACTTATTGAATTAAAATTCACTTTATATGTGTAATTATTCATTTGCAACCCCGTTTCACAATTCTTTCTTACAAAGGTGGAGGCAAACCCGTCCGTGTGTGAAAATAGAAGTATCTGCCGCACTTTAAAGAGGATTGAGCCATGGCAAACCCGGAACACCTGGAAGAGCAACGCGAAGAGACGCGTCTGATTATTGAAGAACTGCTGGAAGACGGTAGCGATCCGGACGCGCTGTACACCATCGAGCACCATTTCTCTGCGGATGATTTCGACGCGCTGGAAAAGCTGGCCGTGGAAGCCTTCAAGCTGGGTTACGAAGTGACCGAGCCGGAAGAGCTGGAAGTGGAAGAGGGCGACACCGTCATCTGCTGCGACATCCTGAGCGAAGGCGCGCTGAAGGCAGAGCTTATTGACGCGCAGGTAGAACAGCTGATGAACCTGGCCGAGAAGTTTGAAGTGGAATACGACGGTTGGGGAACCTACTTCGAAGATCCGAACGGTGAAGACGGCGAAGAAGGCGACGACGAAGATTACGTCGACGAAGACGACGACGGCGTGCGTCACTAAGCGTTTCAGGCGGTGGCGCGAGCCACCGCTTTTTCAAGGCAGAACCATGGATTACCCGCAGATACTCGCCCCCGTTCTCAACTTCCTCCAGTGCCCGACCCCGCAAGCATGGATTGATAAAGCCCGCGACCCGGCGAACCTGCCGCTGCTGCTCACCGACCACATGGTGTGCGAGCTCAAGGCCGCCCAGACCGCGCTGCTGCTGGTGCGTAAATACGTCGCCGACGAAAGCGGTGCCGACGCGCTGCTCGACTGGCTCAAACCCTACGAACAGTTCACCTTCCGCGACGGCCCGGAGCCGGACTTCGTCGCCCTGCACAGGCAGATTGGCAAAAGCGTGATGCCCAAAACCGATGACCCGTGGGGCCAGTCGCTTATCGACAGCATGGTGCTGCTGATTAAAGAGGAGCTGCACCACTTCTGGCAGGTGCGCGAGGCGATGCTGGCCCGCAACATTCCGTACGTCAAAATCACCGCCAGCCGCTACGCCAAAGGGATGCTGAAGGACGTGCGCACCCACGAACCGCTGACGCTGATCGACAAGCTCATCTGCGGCGCCTACATCGAAGCCCGCTCCTGCGAACGCTTCGCCGCGCTGGCTCCGTTCCTCGATGATGACCTGCAGAAGTTCTATCTCTCGCTGCTGCGCTCGGAAGCGCGCCATTATCAGGACTACCTGACGCTGGCCCAGCAGGTGAGCGACGACGATATCTCACCGCGCATACAGCTTTTTGGCGAAATTGAAGCCACACTTATCTCGACACCGGACAACGAGTTTCGCTTCCACAGCGGCGTGCCGGTGTAAACCGGCACAACTCAAGGATAAGGATGCGAGATGAATAAAACGTGGACCCGTACCGTGATGGTTGTTGTGGTGGCCGCCGCCGTGGCGTTCTGGGTGTTCTTCGACAGGCAGCGCGCTCCGGAACGGCAGATGGATTCCGCCCTTAACGCGATGCCCGCCTGGCAGGTGATTAAGGAGCAGGAGCCCGCGCTGCATCAGCGCATCCTCGACCAGATGGCCGCCCTGCAAAAAGCGGGCGAGCCGGAGCAGCAGATTATCGACACCATCCAGCCGCAGATCCTGCATCTGCAGATGTCGCGACTGCAAAACGCCCCGGACGCCAACGTGGTGAACTACATGACCATCAACATGGAGCAAACCGCCGCCATCCAGAAGGTGAGCGACGACGCCTGCTTCCGCTTCCTCTACCCGACGGTGAAGGGCGGCGTGAACCCGATGCGCATGCTGGATAAAGACCTGATGGCGCGGCGCATGCAGGCCGACGCCGACATGATGCGCGCGGCCTACGGCAAAAACCGCCACACCGTGACCCAAGTCGAACGCGAGGCGGCTGTTGAGGACGTGCGGCCGATTATGAAGCAACTTGCCGATAAGTACGGCGAGGAAATCCAGCTGCTGCAGATGCCGGAGAAGGCGGCGGGCAAGGAGAAGCTCTCCTGCGATATGGTGCAGGAGATGTGGGCGAAGGTGCTGGCGCTGCCGGAGCAGAAGGCGGCGGGGGTGATTCGTCTGGCGGTGTCTGAGCTGGAGTGACAAAGGGCGCTGGTTTTTTGGGCACTTAGCGTAGGTTTAGCGCGTCGTCGCTTGCATGGCGGCGCGCGACAGGTATAATCCACAACGTTTCCGCATCCCCTTCAGTGCCGAAGTGGCGAAATCGGTAGACGCAGTTGATTCAAAATCAACCGTAGAAATACGTGCCGGTTCGAGTCCGGCCTTCGGCACCATTAGTACTTCCAAGATCATCCGAGAAAGTCCATTAAACCCTTTAAAATCAACGCTTGCAGCGATTTTTACGTCCTGAGTTGTCCGTGGTAGTCCGTTGAAATCCGGATATAATTGGGGGCATCTTAACTTCGATAAGAAATGAGCCCTCAGATGAAGCTCAACGCAGACAGGTCGAGACCGCAAAGCCAAAAGACAAAACCTATAAAATGGCCGATGGCGGCGGTTTGTATCTCGAGGTTTCGGCCAAGGGTTCTAAATACTGGCACATGAAATACAGACGCCCCTCCGACAAAAAAGAGGATCGCCTCGCTTTTGGTGTGGCCTTCTGTGACGCTGGCTCAGGCAAGAGCAAAGCGCGATGAAGCTAAAAAGCTGTTAGCGCAGGGCATTGCTCCAAAAACCGAACAGAAACAAGCTCAGGCCGAGAATTCAGGGGCATATACTTTTGAAACCATTGCTCGTGAATGGCATGCCAATAACAAGTGCTGGAGTGAAGACCATCGATCGCGCGTTCTTCGCTATCTTGAGCTTTATATCTTCCCTCATATCGGTTCGTCCGACATTCGGCAGCTTAAAACCAGCCACCTGTTAGCCCAGATTAAAAAAGTTGATGCCAGTGGAAAACACGATGTCGCTCAGCGCCTGCAACAGCGCGTCAAGGCCATTATGCGGTATGCCGTCCAGAACGATTACATCGATTCTAACCCGGCTAGTGATATGGCAGGTGCGTTATCAACAACCAAAGCTCGACATTACCCCGCTTTACCCTCCAGCCGCTTTCCTGAATTTCTTGCACGTCTTACTGCATATCGTTCCGCTTAGTCGGCAGGCGATGATTTTGTTAGAGCAGCTTAAGCAGATTAGTGGCGATAAAGAGTTACTTTTTCCGGGTGACCATGACGCAACTAAGGTTATGAGTGAAAATACGGTAAACAGTGCATTGCGTGCGATGGGATATGACACTAAAACCGGGTGTGCGGGCATGGGTTTAGGACGATGGCGCGTGGTGCGTTGTGTGAGTCAGGGTTATGGAGCGATGATGCGATTGAACGACAATTGAGCCACACAGAGCGTAACAATGTGCGTGCGGCTTACATACATACTTCTGAGCATTTGGATGAACGCCGTTTAATGGTGCAATGGTGGGCTGATTATTTAGATGTAAATCGCGACTTACATGTAACACCTTATGATTTTGAAAATAATAAATAATTTACATAGCCCCCTCTCATTTGTGAGAGGGGGCTATATTTATTCTTCACTTCCTAATTGACCAGTAATAATTCTTTCAAATTTTAATATTAATTTACTGATTTCTGGGTCTGATGTTCTCTCTTCAGCTTGTTTTAGCCTTGTTATAGCATCATCAAATACAGTTATATCTTTTGATTTTCTATAAAGTTCGAGCCCAAGAGAACAATAAGAACTTAAGATATATTTATGATCAGGATAGCGCTGCAAAGCAATCATGGCTACTTTCTCTGCTTCCCTTAAGATTGTAATCCGATCTTCAGTCATTATTCCTGGGGTATTAACTGCTCTTGCCGTCAGAAGAGAAACTTTGTATCGCATAATTGCACTGTCAGATCTGAAATCTTTGTCAAAAATTCTAATTTCTGTTTCAGCTTTATCAAACTCACCCAAATCAATCATATTTCTAATTAGTCGATGTCTAGGCAATCTTTCTCCAGGCGCTATTGATATCATTTTACGTAACAGCCTGTTTTGCGCTGTTTTGTCTGAAATCCTCTGTAAGCCATTTTCTATGTTACAAAGCTCTCTAATTGTGCGGATTTCTATATCATATGTTGGTGAAATACAATCAATGACTTTGTCAAATAATGATATTATATCTGAAGTGTCCGAGTACTTGTATTTTGCAATTATGTCTACTATTACTGAATGCCGCCCTCTCCAGCCATAAATACCCTCTCGTTCACTGACGGTATATTCGTTTATAATCTCTGAGAGATTAACTAAGATTGCCTGAATAGCATCGCTAGGGATGCTTAGCAGTCTGATGATCAACTGTCTATGAACCCTTACTCCTGCACTTTCCATTGCGGCTACAATTTTATATATCTCTTGAAGTTCCGATGATAAATGTGCATATTCTCGTAAAATAATGTCATCAAATTTTTCAGAGGCAAATATATTTTTCAAGCAAACAAACATATCAGACTCACATCTAACGGCTAAGCGCCTTTTTCTTTCTGGCCTGGAGAAACCACTAAAATTCTCCTCAGTTAATCCTCTCATTGTTGTATTGTTTTCTATCAGGAATAAGAGTCGATCTATCTCTTCACTAGATAGTTGAGACAGGCTAACATCTTTACCATGTTTGTATATATTAGGCGTTTTGATGCGAGGATTCCAAAGGTTCTTCGATGAGGCACAAATTATCTTCAAATTAGAAATGTTATCAGAACGTAATCTATCAATTAATTCGTTAATTGCGTTTAATTGAGAATGAGCTTCATCTATAAACAAAATACCTATTTTATCATTTTTTACAAGCTCTTTACTTACGTCTAGCCAGGCAAGAGCTTCTAAATTAAAATCATTTTTATGCTCCCAGCAAATGATCCCTTTATCAACGCATCTAACTAGCATTTGTCTAGCTGCGGTTGTTTTTCCAACACCACTAGCTCCAAGTATTATGAGAGAGGTAATATCTTGCGAGGATATAAGTTGGTCACTCAACCCTATAATATCGCGCTCAAACGTCAATCCTGATTTAATATCTGAATAAAGCGCTGGCCATCCATTGAACATTGCAATCGCATCACCTTCTCCAGCCATTAAATGGTTAACATCTTGAGTGGTGGCTCTTAGCTGAATAGTATTGTAAAAGTAATCTTGATCGTTTCTTTGTGGTCCAACCTGAGGTTTAGCAGCTGCTAACTCCGCAAAAAAGTCATCAATGCCTCCGAAGCAAACTTTAAATCCTCTCTTCTCATAAAGCATAGCCCTGTTATCATCACGGCTATAAAGAAATAATGAAACTTTACCAATCCCGGAAATTGCATTTATGTTGGCTGTTTTTTCAATAAGTTCTTTAATGTGAGCATCTGCTAGAGAATGACCTATTATTATTAAATGAGAGTCACTAATATCATTTTTAAATCTATCCCAGAGTTTTTCCCTGTATTCTACAGTTTGATCGTAATCTCCGTCACTAATTATTATCCTAGACTGAATGCCGTCAACTATATCCTTATCTATCGTGCCGTGTAATTTGAAGTATTTTAAAGTGTCCGCCCCACCGGCACTTGAAAAGTCAAAGTTGGATGAAATGGGTCTTATTCTTTTTTGAGAGGAATTATAACTCTGTTCAATTAACTCATCATAGTTTGTGGTGTATATCGACTTCCAGTCATATAGTGGAGTATTGAGTATTCCACCAGTAGGTTTAACATCTTCAAACATCTTTCTTAATTCGGTGATCATCTCATATCTGGTATATTTAGTTTCCAGTATGCTTGTGAACTCTCTAAGGGTATATCCATTTGCATCTTCTTTAAATCTAGTGGCCAGCTTTCTAATTATTCCTTCCACGCTAGGTGCTCTAGATGGAATTGATGAACCCGCACCAAAAAATAAAACGGTTTTTTCAGGCGTTATGTCATGTACTAATTGTTTAATGTCTATAGGCATATTAAATCCATTTGGTTTTGGCTTATATTGGCGATTTTATATTTCTTACAATCTTAAATCTATTTTTGACGCAAATAGACTATTTATTCCTCTAATAGTGATATATGTTTCTGAACCTTGATATAGATCACGTTACACTAATCTAAGCTCTGGCGCGCAATGCTCTCCCCGCCCCGCCTGCCCCCTTAAGGAGGCGCTTTTAATGCAGGTACATGAACGGCCTCAGGGCGCGCTAGTGCTGGCGCTGGCGGGGGATTCAGTGTCAGTAAAACGCATGCAAAATCATGCACCTTAAGCATGCATGGCTTTGATATGTAAAAATGGCGGGATTTCGGGGATTTTTAAGCGGGTACTAAACGACCAGTTCTGCACGACGGCGGGGGTAATTCAGGTTCTGTACGGGCGTGAATTTTCACGATTATCATCCCGAGAAGCCGCGTCTGGCCTGAATCCGATGGCCGTTAAAATGTCATTATCCTGCGCCGAATAATTAATTTTTTCACCGGCGACCAGCTAGAGCTGTAGCGCCTCGCACAGATAATCGAGTCAGTGCTGCATGGCGTAGCGCTGAACGGCGGGATGTTGCCCGGAATAATTCATCAGTTCAGGGGCATTTGCGGCGGTCAGCTCCGCGCCGTGCGCCCGCATAAAATCATTTAATCGGTCGCGGATGCTGATGCGCTGCACTTCTTTATGCGAGCGAATATAGCGATCGGCAGGCTGATTGATTTCCCATTTTTTTTCATATCTATAATTTCGCGCAGCGTTTGCAGGCTCCGGCCGCTGTCGACAAGCTGTTCGCGGTATGCCTGTTCGGCCTGCGTCAGTTCTTCCCTGCGTTGCAGCCAGGCGGATTTATTTGCCTGACAGGCCGCAAAGGCTTCCTGTAGTGTCAGTGTGGTCACGTAAGTTTCTCCCTCTGACTGAGGGTGCTTAGGCACCGGCACGGTTAACGGTGGCCGCCGGTGCGGGGACAGGGATGACCGGCTCTATCGCCGGTGAACGAATAACCCCGTCGATGGATTCAAGCGTGCGGAAGGTCGCCGAACACTTGATGCTCATGCACTGATAGTGATCCGGGCGTGTTCCATAACGATCTCACGTCGTCGTGTTGTTTCCTCGCGAGGGCGAGCTGAGTGGATTTTGGAGTGGCCAAGGCCTGCGGCATTGTGAGTAAAGCCAGTAACAGAAATGGTGAGTTTTTACGCATGATAATAGTCTCCGCAGACTGTTCATGGCAGTGTAGAATAAGGTCAGGTCAACAATCAGCTAAGAATTAGTTAGCATAGAAAAAAACATTTCATCCCGTTAGCTTGTTTATGTAATTTCTGTTCTGAGAGTGGGCGAATGTATCAATTTCTACGCTAAAGCGTAAAATGATGTGATGAAATCTATATTGTGAATGAGGAATTAATTTTTTTATATAAGTTAATTTGTTATAATTGGGCGAGAATGTGAAATTTTTAACTTGGAAATGAGCATGAAAAATAAAAGAGCTTGGGCTTTTAAAACAATAAGTAAAAAAGAACAAGTTTATCGTGGTAATGATGGTTATGATGATAATCCATCTGAATCGTATTCTTATGATAATTTGGTTGCTAATCATAAGCAAGTTGAATCTGGGGATATTGTTGTAATATATAATAGGAAGCAAGTAATTGGTGTGGCGGAAATAACCTCTCTTATAAAGGAAGATTCTCAAAAAGAAATAAATCAATGTCCAATAAAAAACTGTAATGCAGAAAAAATAAGAACCAGAACTAGCAAGAAACCCGAATGGAGATGTAGTAATGGCCATGAATTCGAAAAACCATTAAAAAAAAACATACCTGTAATAAAATCTACGGCATTCTATTCTAATAGCTTTAAAATACTAAAAATGAATTATCTTGAGCTGGAGGGTAAAATAATAAACCATAACAAACAACTATCTATCCAGGAAGTAAAGTTAGAATGGGCAAAAAATCTATGGGAAGGAAATAATCTTTATATCGATAATTTAGAAAGCTTAGAGGCGAGTGAACCTGAAGCCCTATTCAACAAGGAAGATCTAAGAGAAGTAGTTAATCGTTCTATTAAACAAAGACGAGGACAACGTTCGTTTAGGGAAAAACTTCTCAAAAAGAATAATCATTGCGCTATAACTAAATGTGCGGTTGTAGATATTCTTGAAGCCGCCCATATCTATCCATATAGAAATAACTCTCATAACCATATAAGTAACGGTATTTTACTTAGGGCTGATATACATACACTTTTTGATCTTGATTTAATAGCTATTGAGCCTAAGAGCTTCACAGTTCATATTAATAAAAAGCTTAAAGGCAGTGAGTATTTGGTTTATGAAGGTAGTATTCTTAGTCTTTCCCACGTGCTATCACAAGAGGCAATAGAAGAAAGATGGGAGATATTTATGGATAAAAATAAATGAGTAAAGAATTTCTAGAATGGTTCATATATTAGAATGTTTTGGACAAAACTTGAGGTAAGTTTATAGCAGTTCCTTTCGATAAAAAACTCACAATACAACAGGGGATGTTAATAACTTATAATCACCGTTTATAACTCCCTGCAGCCATCTAGGCCGTCATCCAAACCATAAGGCGGTAGGTAGAAACATCAGCATTATGGTACAAGCAATGGCTGCGTTCGAGAAACCGAATGCCCTTGGTATTGTTACAAAACTAGTCGATCGTGTTTATACAAAATTGTTATTGGTGATATGGTTTGCTGTGCGTGGGGTCGCTCAACTGGTTTAGTGCGCCAAGTGAATGACGAAATGAACGGTACGATCCATCGATGGTTTAGAGCGATGATGAGCTGAAGGGCGAGATTGACTCTATTTATAATAGCCTTGAGAAGCGTCAGGTTTAGGACAGCGATTTTATAAGCCTCTTACCGGTATTTGTTTAGGGAAAGTTGGATGAAGCCACCGGGTTTTAAAGCTTAACTAATTGATTTTTGTATCATTTATTATGCGCTATACTGTGATATTCACTACGCATGCTGCATGTATACCACTTGGAAACATCATTAGCTAAATCTCATAATTACTACTCTCTGTTGAATCCATATACTGATCAAATATCCAGAATAAATCGTTTCATCTGGGTCAAATGAGTGATATATTTTCACCCATAAACCCCTAGGAGGCGTTATGTCTGAATTCGATTTATTTGCTCAGGAACTGCTCGAAAAAGCAGAAGCTGAAGAAAAACAACAACAAGAGCGCGACAGGAAGCTGATTGATCGGGTACTTGAAATTTACGACCAGAAGTATGTCGCAGAACTGCTAAGAAAAATAGGTAAAAACGAGTGGAGTCGCGAAACTCTTAACCGCTGGATAAATGGCAAGTGTGAGCCAAAATCGCTCACCATGGCAGAAGAAGCGCTGTTACGGAAAATGCTGCCGGAGCAACCCGCTCATCATCCTGACTATGATTTCCGCTTTATTGATCTGTTTGCCGGTATTGGTGGTATACGTAAAGGATTCGAGGCCATCGGCGGGCAATGCGTTTTTACCAGCGAATGGAATAAAGAAGCGGTACGTACCTACAAAGCAAACTGGTACAACGATGAAGACGCACACACATTCAATCTGGATATCCGCGAAGTCACGCTAAGCGGGGAAGAAGGCATCTCAGAAGAGAAAGCCTACGCCCATATCGATCAACACATCCCGGATCATGACGTCCTGCTGGCCGGTTTTCCCTGCCAGCCATTCAGTCTGGCGGGTGTAAGTAAGAAAAACTCTCTCGGACGTGCACATGGATTCGAATGTGAAGCGCAGGGCACTCTGTTTTTCGATGTTGCCCGCATAATCAAGGCTAAGCAACCAGCCATTTTTGTTCTGGAAAACGTGAAAAACCTTAAGAGCCATGACAAAGGCAAAACGTTTAAAGTTATTATGGATACCCTTGATGAATTAGGCTATGAAGTCGCTGATGCCAATATTACAGGGAAAGATGATCCTAAAATTATTGATGGTAAAAATTTCCTGCCACAACATCGTGAGCGTATTGTTCTGGTCGGATTCCGCCGTGACCTCAATATCCATCAGGGATTCACTTTAAAAGATATTCATAAATTCTACCCTGAGAAAAGACCAACATTTGGTCAGCTTCTGGACCCTGCGGTTGACAGTAAATATATCCTGAGCCCTAAGTTATGGGAGTATCTCTATAACTATGCTAAAAAGCATGCTGCCAAAGGTAATGGGTTCGGTTTTGGTCTGGTTGATCCGAATAATGAAAATAGCATTGCGAGAACATTATCCGCTCGTTACCATAAAGATGGATCTGAAATTCTCATCGACAGAGGATGGAATAAAGAACTCGGCGAAATCGATTTCTCAAATCCAGTGAATCAGGAACAAAGACCAAGAAGACTGACGCCTCATGAATGCGCCAGATTGATGGGTTTTGAGCAACCCGGAGGCAAGCCATTCCGGATCCCCGTTTCCGATACCCAGGCCTATCGCCAGTTTGGGAATTCAGTGGTCGTTCCCGTTTTTGAAGCCGTGGCGAAACTGCTTCAACCTTATATTATTAAAGCCGCAGCAAACAAGGCGACAAATAAATAATATAAACAGATCCCCCGGAATTTATCCGGGGGATAACAGTATAAAATTATTTAATCGACATACAATGATTTAGTTTCATTGATAAATGTATCTAAAGAAATAAGATATTTCCGGATAGCTTTCGGGTACTTATCATGAAGACTAATGGGTACAACCAACCTGACTCTTTCCTGCTGCATCTCCTGAAATTGAGCAACGGAAACACCTTCCTGAAGGGTAAAAAGGTAAATGTCCTGAATTCTATCTGCTTCATTTAATATTTGCCGCCAGCGATCTTTACAGGTCGTTTTTACTGCCAACATGCGAAGCTTCTGCTCAGGGAACGTCTCATCGTGATAAGCTTGCGCAGAGGGGAATAAAAAATCTGGCTTCTTATTTCCTTCTGTAACGGCCTGAGTCTCAAAAGTTTTCAGCCCATGCTCATTAAAAAGTTGTTCAAGATGCAGCTCAAGTGATTTACCGGCTCGTGATTTTCGTCTGTTGCTCACGGAATTCGCCAGTGCAATAAATTCATTAACGGAACCAAACCCAGACTGAACTATGCCCAGCACATGCATTTCCTCCACCAGTAGGAAAATTTCATACTCAACACGACGACGTTCAATCAGTTGCTTATCCGGACCTACGACATTTGGGGAATAGTGAGCTGCTGCATACTGGATAATTTCCTTACCTGAAGGGAAATTTGTTCTCCACTCCTCAGGAAGACGATACCCATTGGAAACTGGTTCTTTTAAGGCCAGGCCGCCCAGAATCTCATTTGCGGGGCCATAGACCAACGATCCAGGAACAATTTCTCCGAGCGATGACTCAACGACATCTTCTTCTTCTGCGTCATGACATACCCAAATATCAACAAATTGGCTATCAGATCCCTGATGGTGATCAAACGCCAATAATGCCAGCGCTCCCGTATTCTCCGGGTCTTGCAGAGGATTCTTTCCTCCCCCCCATCGAGTGATACGCTTTTCATTTCGTGTCTTACCAAAGAAACGACCATTGTAATAAATGGCCCTAGCCTCGCTGTCCGGGCAGCTGTGCGAGGAGGTATGCGCATTCAGCCTTACGGACGGGTTAGGATCCCTTGTATGATTAATTGAAGGGAAAAGATGTCCAACAATGCCAGAGGGTATGTAAATACCAACCTGATGTCCGCCCGTCGCGCCGGTGTCGTTGGCTGACAAACGCTTGATGAACATATAGGTGTCACTGGTTGATTTATCTAACAGCCATGAATGTAGCCCCGACATCATCACTTCCTCGCTGTAAAAATATCGCTGATTTTTAAACGGTTATCCTGCCACAGCTCTGCTTTAGTGAATACTCACTATGCCGTTTTATTTGATGTTGTTATTTTATTCATTCTCCCGGATTTAGCTCAGATTCCGGAAAACCGTATAATCCATTTCTGACCGTTTCTGATATCTGGGCTAAGAGCTTTTCAAGCTCAGTGGTTCGCAGGTCATGCGATCACAGACTAACTAATTGTGTGTTGAGCTGACTAAAGTGATGAATTACTGAGTTAACCTACTCCCTGTCGACTAGCACCGCCTGATCATCAAGCGGCGCTTTTTCGTAGTATCCCATTCAGCCATGTCTCATCCCTGTCTGGGCGGTTATCCTGAGTCGCCCACAGTGAAGTTATCTCCATTCCCGGAACCGCTCTCAGCAACTCCCGCAGCCCCTCTTCATCCAGGTCCGTAAACCGTCGTTCACCCTGTACCCGTTCACCGTTGCCGTACTTAAAGGACACATACCAGACGCCGCCAGGTTTAAGCGCATCCGCAAGCTTCTGCATCACCGCAAGCAGCTCAGAAGAGAGGACATGCAGCAAAGAGGCACAGCACCAGATCCCATCGTACTGCGCTTTACCGTCGATCTCTGAAAATGTCATCAGCTGCACGGGTAACCCGGTATGTTGCTTTGCCAGTTCCACCATCGCGGAAGAGGCATCAAAAGCATCCACCTGATAACCCATCTCATGAAAGGCTTTTGCGTCCCGGCCTGAACCGCAGCCCGCATCCAGAACCCGGGCACCGTGAGGCAGGTGTTGGGTAAAGGCCTCGTAAAGCGGGGTCATATCGACATTGACCGTGCCATCGAAGAAATCCTGTGCGTGGTTCTGATAGTAGTGAAGAGTCATTAAAATGTTGCCTCGCCTTCCGCGTAGGGTTTCCAGGTATGGATAAGTTTGTCCAGCGCGGCCTGCCAGTTGCGCTGAAGAAAGCTTTTCCGTGCTTCAGGACGTTGCCCTGTCTGTTGAACAATCGTCTCATGTAACGGCAGTTTGCTTTGAATAAAATACTCATTGCGGGTGTGTAACCGCTGCAGGAGGCTGAGGTCGGGAATGCGTGCGGACTTGCCTTCGACGCCACGGTTACAGCACCGACAGGCCAGCACTAAGTTCCATACGCCGTTAATATTGCTCACTTCTTTACGGGCAGCCCAGGGAATAAAGTGGTCGACGTCCGCCAGAGCTGCGTCTCCCGGTACCAGGCTGATGGGTTTGAAGCAGTAAAAACACCGCCCTTTCTGGTAACCATTCAGGCTGTCGCGACAGCTGGTGATGTCTACGCGATGCGCGTTCACCCTCGTGAACAACAGCTGATTATCTTCGTCGAACTCCACGCCCACAAGGTTACGCGAAATCCCCATCGACCAGGCCTGTTCCACCAGGTTCCAGCGGGCATTGGTTTCAAAGGCGAGGTTTTTATACTGCAGGCGTTCGCCCAGTTTAAAGAAGTTGTCCGTCAGACGGATGCCGTTATTAGTTTTGCGCTCATCGAGGAAAAAACGTTTATCGATCTCGCCCTGGTTCACGTAATGAAAGGCATCAATCACGTTGTTAAAGCCAAGGCGCACCGTCGCTTCAATGAGCTGAGCGTGGGTGATTTCACCTCTGTTGAACTTCAGGCAGGTATCAAGAAATTGACTGCTGCGGGAGGTGATCTGTTTTGGCGCATGCTTCAGGTGTTCGCAAAGATTGCGGCTGAACGGTACGGCAAGCTGGTCGAGCGTTATCAAATCGCTGCCCGATTTATCCACTTCATACAATGCTGACGCCAGCGCAAATTTGTAAGATGCGACGTTCCTTCCAAAGAGGATCACACCACGCCAGTAGTTCTCAAGCGTCGGATCGGCCTGATAAAATTCCATCGATGAAGTCCTGTTACGGTTGGCTGGGCAGGGCGTTACTGAAGCCTGTAACAGGATCACATAACAAAATCAGGGTGATGTAAATCGTTAATCTATAGGTTTGATGAATTTTTGTGGGATCTGAGAAGAAGGGCTGGATGCGATGAATTTGTCGTCTAAGGCAATTTAGCGAATGAATAGATTTCTGGATGAGGAAAATAAGACTGATTTTCAAGCCAGCGATTTACCAGTATCCCCCAAACCCATTCCCTGAATCCCCCTTGTATTTCCCAATTTTACCTGTCGCAAAACCGCTGTATTTATATTCAGTTCTGTATAATAGGCAGCAGTAATTACGCCAGTCGGAAAAACGCCTTTTCATGGGGATGTCCTCATGTGGCTTATGAAGACATTACTAACATCAGGGAGCAGGTCACTCTGCCAGCGGTTCGGTCTCGCCCCTGAGGGTACATGGTCAACATGATAAACCTAGCTTCCTGACACACCTCTGATGTTACCGCCTAACGGCCTTACACGTTGTCTTACCACCAACGGGCTATTGTCTGAAAATCAGAGGTCTCTCGGAAGAAAACCTTCTTATGTCCAATTGCGTAGGAGTACGATAAGCCAACAAATCATTATAGATAAAAGGGTTATCTATGGCTCTACATGGAAAGTTCGTAATTAATGATGCGTACTACTCCCCGTTATCGTTTCCTGGTATAGGCACGTTTTTAGCTTTCTCTGGTAATGGTGCTTACCGTAATCGTGGGGCATGTGGAATGATCCCCAAAGAGGGGCCAGTACCAGCGGGTAAATACTGGATTGTTGACCGCCCTCAAGGTGGACTCAAGTCACAGCTAAACACAGTGGGAAGAGACATTTATAATCACTTCGCCAATGGTGCAACATTCAAACATTCTGAATGGTTCGCATTATGGCGTGATGATTGGGGGATCGACGACTACACATGGATTGAGAGCGTTAAGCGTGGCAATTTTCGTTTGCATCCAGGCGTACTATCAGAAGGTTGTATCACTCTCCCACATGATTCTGATTTTGCCATGTTGCGTAATGCTCTGTTGAGAAGCCAGAGAATAGATGTTCCTTGCATGAGGAAGCTACAGGCATACGGCACGATTGAGGTGATCTCCAATGGCAAAACATGCCCTTAGTTTATTCATCAAGATAGTGCTGTTCGCTGTTGTTGTGCTGATCGTTGCTGAAATGGTTCCGTATGATGGATTAGTTAATTCTATTACGGGGCTTTTCGATTTCCAGACCGCCGACAAGTTTACCCGCTTCATTTTGGGTGAACCTGATTTAGAAGTTTGGGAATCGTTAGACGGCTATTTTAGCATCTTAATCAATACATTAATCAGCGTACCTGTCATGAGCGCCATTACCACGGCGTACAGTGGCGCGACACAAAAAGTTAGTCCAGCTGGCATCCCCAGAGAGTGGTTCAGTTCCACATTGCGACGGTTAGCTAAAATCTTCGGGTTTACCTTCCTGTTTTGGGCGTTGTTTCGCTTGCTGCCTTATCAGTCTTTATTCCCGGATCAAATGTATTCAAATTTCACATTGGCGGCGATTGTGGGCTTTCAGTTGCTCTTAACGATTGTTTGCTACTGGTTCATCACGAAGAAAATCACAACTAAAAGGAGTTTGTAAAATGCCTATTCCGGCTTACATGTGGCTTAAGGACGATGGCGGCGCAGATATTAAAGGAGCTGTAGACGTTCAGGATCGTGAGGGGAGTATAGAGATTGTTGGCTTTAGTCATGGTCTGAACATTCCAGTAGACAGTGCCAACGGGAAGATTACTGGTAAGCGTTCACATTCTCAGATGATGATTGAAAAGGAGTTTGATAGCTCCAGCCCGTATCTATACAAAGCCGTTGCCACCGGTCAAACGTTGAAAAGTGCGGAAATTCGCTGGTATCGCATTAACCATGCAGGACAAGAAGAGTGCTACTTCGTCATGACCATTGAGGGCGTGAAAGTGACGGGCATTAATCCAGGGATGCCAAACGCTAAAATGGCAGGAAACTCGCAGATCAACCACATGGAATCTGTTTCCCTGATGTATGACAAAATCACCTGGCGTTATGTTGATGGTAATGTCCAGTATACGGACGATTGGAACGTAAGAGCGTAACAAATAGAAAGGAGGCATTGAGTGCCTCCTCTTTATTAACGCTTATTCTCGCAAAGGAGTCTGTCCTTAATTCTGTGTAACTGCCATCGTATTAAAGGTGATCGCTCAGTCGGTCACCGAACTTGATAATAAAACGACTCATTGCCAGCCCGAAGAATGGCGAATGGTTGCTCTGAGGTCCATGCGGGCGCTCACCTTATATTCTGATAGTCCTCGCTGCGTAATTTCCCTGACTCCACCCTTTTCCTGAACCCCCCTCGCAAATTCCAAATATCCCTCACACCAAACCGCTGTATTTATATTCAGCCCTGTATAATGGTCACCAGAAATTACGCCGAACGGCAAAAGGAAATATCAACGAGAATTTAACGAGAAATTCGCGATATGAAGGTGCTGCAACACCCCCATACCGCTAACCACCAACAACTAAGATGGAGTTGAAAATGGCTGCGACGAATTTTAAGCCAGAGTTTACTGTTTGCAAAACAGAATCAGACGCTTTCACCGGCATGATTGAAAACCGCGAGCTGGTACGCAAAAACAGCGCCCGCCGTCTGCACGGCAACCAGCCCGATACAGCGCCCGTTCATCCCCGCGCAGAAACGCCGCAGGACAGTGCTGCCTGCTGCGAACTGTATGCACGCATAGACATGAAATACCTTCTGCTGGGCGGCGAGTGGTTAACCCGCGCAGGCTTTATCAACGGCATGCCGGTAAAAATCCGCGCCATGAAAGACTGCATCGTGATTACGCCACAGCATACAAGAGAATTATGGGGATGCCTGGAAGGTATGAGCGTGGTGAATATAAATAAGCAGAAAGTCGCGCAGTGGTTGAAGACGTTTCCGGGAGCGCTGAATGATACTGGAGATATCCCGGTAGTTAAGCGCACTATAGGGCAGGCAAAATAATAACGTATTTAAACACCCTTGATCCTGAATCGAGGGTGTTTAAATTAGTAGAAGGGGTAATTTGTTTTTTCAATAATATTATTGATCTGAATGGTATGGCTGTATTTTTATCATTGTGGTTATATAAGGAGGCTTTTCAGAAGTATGTTGGAGATCTCAATTTAATTATTGTCCAACATTTATGATTCTTCCTGGAGCAACTCAATGGAATGAACTATGGACACAACAGAAGAACTAAATGGAACGTATTTTTATGCTGGCAGAACCAATCTTACCGCGGCAGGACTTTTCTTTATGATTTACTGTGAGTCAATTGCCGATCATTTTGGTATTGACGATGTGGCAGGAATTGCTGCGTTATACAGTGGTGCTAATAATCAAACGACTAGAAAGAAACCCGCAGGAGCTACGGAAGGAACGTCCCGAGCCTCGAAAGCCATGAGGAACTATTTCAAACAGGCGAAATTTCCTTATGGCATTAAGCTGCCTACCTGGGTTGGTGGGTACACTCCGTGGACAGTAAAGTGTCGAATGGTATCGAAAGTTAGTGCGTTTGTTGGCAGGACAATACCGTTAATAGGCATATTGATATTAGTCGCTGATGTATCACTAATCACCTATGCTGCAATACGTGATTATAATCGAATCGCACGGGGCAGCGACAAACTATGGTAGAGGATATTGAGCAGCGCATCTACGCCTTAGCCAGACGCTATAACGGCGTTTATCTGATGAATAACGAAGCGAAGCAGAAATTACTGAATGCAAAAACTGATTTGGATACTGACATGCAGCTTGATGTCACTGAAGCAGAAGATTTAATGGAAGAATTTTTTAAAGAATTTGATGTTGATAGAGGGAATTTTAACATAAACACCTACTACCCTGATGAGCCTTTTTCATGGAATCCATTCAAAAAAAGCCCGGTGGTGATGGTTCCAGATTTCACTATTGGAATGCTTATCGAATCCGCAAAAGCGGGCAAATGGTTATACGACTAAAACGCAAGGAGCAATAGAATGGCCGTACCTGTACATCTCTTTTTAACCAATGACGGCGGCACAATGATTTGTGGTTCTTGTGACGTTGCACAAAGGGAAGGAAGTATTGAGCTAAGAGGATTACAACATAACCTCAGCCTGCCAACCGACTCGGCAACGGGAAAGGTCACTGGCACTCGTCAACATTCGCCGTTTCAGTTTACCAAGGAATTGGATAGCTCTTCGCCCTATCTGTTCAAAGCGGCAGCAACGGGTCAGACCCTTAAAACGGCAGAATTCAGGTTTTACCATATTAACTATTCCGGGCAAGAGGAGGAGTATTACCGAATCACGCTCGAGAATGTTAAGGTCATTTCTGTGAGTCCAGTAATGTACGACACCCGAGGCTGTCCGGGGACGGGGCATATGGAGGAAGTGGCGTTTAATTATGAGAAGATTACCCATTTGTACAAGGACGGTAACTTGTTAGCGCACGACGCGTGGAACGAACGTCCAACATCGGGTTCCGCTGCTTGATGCTATCTTGAACTTGCCCGCCAGCGTTTCGTTTGTGCGGGCAGAGAATATCATTCTTTATTCCTTTTCGTAAATGATGGCAGAAACATCATAAAAATAACCCACGCAAAAATTCCAATAATCTTCATAGGCCAGGGTTCAAACACATCCAGACACACAATTGCGCCAATAACTAATAGCGGACCTTCTATCAGTTCAGCTATCCCCCCTAAAACATGTAACTTATGAGGCAGTGCCCGATTAAGTAATGTCGCAATAAGTTGTGCACTTCCTAAGATTATTGTTATTGCGATTATACGGTCCTCCCAGTTATCAAAACTAACCAAAGAAATGAGGCATGTAGCCAGTACATAACCACAGAATAATATATTCAGCATGTAAATAATAAACTTGCCCATAGCATTTTCCGAGACGGTTAAAAAATAAGAGTCTATGACAATAGCGCTCTTAACAGAATGACAAACGACAATGGCTAATAATGCATTTAAGAATTTTTGCTCCTCGCTTATTTACGCAATAATCAAGTTAGCGGCTTCATGCCAATCCCCCGCATTCCACCGCTAAATCGACTTTAACTAAACACCGGCACCCCCAGCCCAACCTTCACCTCCCTCAACGTCCCCTGCGTCACCCCCTGCGCCCGTTCCGTCCCGCGCTTCAGCATCGCCATCAGTTCCCCCTTATCCTGCATATACATCGCCCTCCGCTCCCGCATCGGCGCAATCAGCTCCTGCAGGCACGCCTCCAGCTCGTTCTTACACGCCCGGTCACCCAGCCCGCCCGCCCGATAATGCGCCTTCATCGCTGCCACTTTCTCCCTGTCCGGATGAAACGCGTCGAGATACGTAAACACCACGTTCCCCTCAATCTGCCCCGGGTCGCTCACCTTCAGGTGGTTCGGGTCGGTGTACATGGCGCTGACCGCACGATGAATGGTCTCTTCGCTGGCCGAAAGGTGCAGCGTGTTGCCGAGCGATTTCGACATCTTGGCGCTGCCGTCGATGCCGGGCAGGCGGCTGGTGTCGCTCAGCATCGCCTTACAGTGGCGCAGCACCGGGGCGGGCAGCAGGCTGTTCATCTTGTGCACAATCTCGTTGGTCTGCTCAATCATCGGCAGCTGGTCGTCGCCGACGGGCACGCACTCGGCCTTGAACGCGGTGATGTCCGCCGCCTGGCTGATGGGGTAGGCCATAAACCCGACCGGCAGCGAGCGGGCGAAACCCTTCTGCGCAATCTCGTTCTTCACCGTCGGGTTACGCTCCACGCGGGCGACGGTCACGATGTTCATATACAGCATCGTCAGCTCGGCGAGGGCGGGCAGGGCGGACTGCAGGCAGATCGTGGTCAGGTTCGGGTCGATGCCGGCGGCGAGGTAGTCGGCCAGCACTTCGGGGATGTTGTCGCGGATCTTCTGCGGGTTGCTGCCGTTGTCGGTCAGCCCCTGCAGGTCGGCAATCAGCACAAACTGGCTGTGCGTCTGCTGCAGCGCCACGCGCTGGCGCAGCGATCCTACATAGTGGCCGAGATGCAGCGGGCCGGTTGGGCGATCGCCGGTGAGGATGGTGGGTGCGTTCATAAAGACTCCTTAATGGGCAGTTGCCGAAAGGGGTCTTAGATGTGTGAAAGCCGCCTTTCGGCGGCTATCTGAAAATGGGGAAAACTACTCCGAGCCGCCTTTAAGAAGGCAGCCACCAGCGGTTTACGGTGAGCACGGCGTGGTTTATGTTCATGCTTTTACCGTATCACGTCCGGCGAGAAAAACAAAAGGGCACGTCATGCTGCAATCTCTCAACCATCTGACCCTCGCGGTCAGCGACCTGCAAAAAAGCGTCACCTTCTGGCACGAGCTGCTGGGGCTGACGCTGCACGCCCGCTGGAATACCGGGGCCTATCTCACCTGCGGCGATCTGTGGGTCTGCCTGTCGTACGACGAGGCGCGCCAGTACGTGCCGCCGCAGGAGAGCGACTACACCCACTACGGGTTTACCGTGGTGGAAGAAGATTTTGAACCGCTCTCGCAAAGGCTTGAGCAGGCGGGCGTCACCGTCTGGAAGCAGAACAAAAGCGAGGGGGCGTCGTTCTATTTTCTCGACCCGGACGGGCACAAGCTGGAGCTGCACGTGGGCAGCCTCGCCGCGCGGATGGCGGCGTGTCGGGAGAAGCCCTACGCGGGCATGGTGTTTACCTCAGACGAGGCTTGAGGCGCGCACCTTCAGCCTGCAGGTCCTGTCTCAGCGATCACTGGCTACGTGCCGCTGGCGGAGCGAAAGCGCCGGGTGGCGGCTGCGCCTTACCCGGCCTGGAAAAAATTACAGCGACTTCACAAACGCCAGCAGGTCTTCGTTAAGCTGGTCCTGGTGGGTCAGCGCGAAGCCGTGCGGCGCGTTGTCGTACACCTTCAGCGTGGCGTTTTTGATCATCTCTGCCGCCAGCTTGCCGGTGCTTTCAAACGGCACGATCTGGTCGTTGCTGCCGTGGATCACCAGCGTCGGCACGTCGATTTTCGCCATATCCGGGCGGAAGTCGGTTTCGCCGAACGCGGTCACGCAGTCGATGGTGCCCTTCAGCGACGCCAGCAGGGCGATGTTCAGCGTCTGGGTCAGGGCACCGGCAGAGACGGTCTGCCCGGCGTTGATGCCGTAGAACGGCGTCGCGAAATCGCTGATGAACTGGGCGCGATCTTTATGCAACCCGTCGCGAATGCCGTCGAACACGCTCTGATCCACGCCCTGCGGGAAGGAGTCGGATTTACCGAAGATCGGCGTCACCGCGCCCAGCAGCGCCAGACCGGCCACGCGCGCGCTGCCGTAGTTGTTGATGTAACGGGTCACGTCGCCGCCGCCCATGGAGAAGCCCACCAGCGTCACGTCGCGCAGATCCAGCGTGGTAATCAGGTCGTTGATGTCGGACGCAAAGGTGTCGTAGTCGTAGCCGTTCCACGGCTGATCCGAGCGGCCAAAGCCGCGACGGTCAAAGGCGATGGCGCGGAAGCCGCGCTCCGCCAGGTAGTTCAGCTGGCTGTCCCACATGTCGCCGTCCAGCGGCCAGCCGTGGCTGAAGAGAACCGGTTTGCCCGCGCCGCCGTCTTTGTAGTAAATCTGCGTGCCGTCTTTTGCCTTAAACGTTGCCATAGTGTGTTCCTGTGCAGGTGATGATTATGGTTATACCGGCGCGACCAGGTAGCGAATTGCCGGTGATGTTGTGCCCTGATGAAAAGCCAGAACGCGGCTCTGCAGCAGGAGGTCATTCATGGTGTGGCGCTCCTGCTGGCGCAGATGCTCGATCCAGGAGCCCATCAGGAAGGTCTCGATAAACAGGCCGGGGCGCTCGATATCCTCGTACACCGCCCAGCTCATCGCCCCGGCGCGGCGGCGCACCCGGCGCAGCTCGTGGACGGCTTCCAGGAAGGCCTTGGTGTTGTTCGGGTCGATGATGTACTCGTGCGATACCAGCACCGGGCCGCGCTCGTTGGGCAGGTCAATCTCCACGCCGTCCAGCGGCTGGCCGCTCAGGTCGAGGTTCAGGTCCGGATCTTTCCCCAGCTTCCAGCGGAACACGGTGGCGCTCGCCAGCACCATCCCCAGCGTGGCGACCACCAGCGAGGTCGGGGTGCCGAAACGGGAAGCGATCTGCCCCCAAATGGCGCTGCCCGCGGTCATCGAGCCGAAGAACACCGTCAGGTAGACCGCCAGGGCGCGGGCCTTCACCCAGCGGGCGGCGCTGCGCTGCGCGCCGAGATTCAGCGTTGAGAGCACCGCAATCCACGCGAAGCCGGTGAAAAACTCAAACAGGTTGAGCAGCCAGACGTGACGCACGAACGCCAGCGCCAGCATGGTAAGGGCAAAGGTCAGGCTGGCGGCCACCATCAGGCGGTCGGCGTCGAGCCGCTGGCGCAGGCGCGGCAGCAGGATCGCCCCGGCAATCGCCCCCAGGCCAATGCACGCCAGCATCACGCCGTAGCCCGCCGGGCCTAAGCCCAGCTCGCGGCGCGCCACCAGCGGCAGTAGCGCCCAGCCCGCGCTGCCGAAAACGAAGAAGGCCACGGTGCGCACCAGCACGTTGCGCAGCACCGGCGCGGCGTGCACGTAGCGGATGCCGGAGCGCACCGCGGAGAAGAAGTGCTCCGGCGGCAGGCGCTGTATGGACGGTGCCGGACGCCAGCGCCACAGCACCCACGCCACGCCGACCACGGAGAGCGCGTTGAGGGCAAACACCATCCACGGCCCGGCGAGCGACAGCAGGAAACCGCCCAGCGCGGGGCCTATCGCCCGGCTGATGTTCACCCCCAGCGAGTTCAGCGCCACGGCGGCGCCCAGCTCCGGCTTGCTCACCAGATCGGGCACCACGGCCTGGAACGGCGGCGAGCTCATCGCCGCCCCCACGCTCAGCAGGAACGTCGCCACCAGCAGAACGGCGGGGGTGACGTGTCCGGTGAAGGAGAGCACCGTCAGCCCGGCGGCGGCGATGAACACCCACAGCTGGGAGAAGAGCAGGTATTTACGCCGGTCGACGATGTCCGCCATCACCCCGGACGGCAGGGCGAAGAGGAACATCGGCAGGCTGCTGGCCGCCTGCACCAGCGCGATATCCAGCGGGTCGGCGCTCAGGGTCAGCATGCTCCAGTTGATACCGACGTCGCTCATCCATGAGCCGACGTTAGAGACCACCGTGGCGATCCACAGCATGCGGAACACCGGCTGGCTCAGCGGCTGCCAGGGCGAAACCGTCGGTGCGGGCGTCGTCTCGACGTGTGCGTCGCGAACGTCGTTAACCTGGGTCATGCGAACCTCTCCGCTGTCTTACGCTGCAGCCGCCACTGGCCCGGCCCGGTGAGGGCGAGGGTGGTGAAGATAATCAGCAGCAGCCAGCCAAACTGCCCTTCGGCAATCGACCAGTTCGGGTGGACCGCCAGCATCGCCACCAGCAGCACGGCGATAATCGGCAGGCACGCCAGGCGGGTGTACACGCCCGCAATGATAAACAGCGGGCAGATCACCTCGGCGAAAATTGCCGGGATCAGGCTGGCGTAAGGCCCGAAGCCGAACGGATCTTCAATGCGCGTCAGCTCTTCGCTGAAGTGCAGCACCTTCGGCAGGCCGTGTACGTACAGCAGCAGCAGGCTGCCGGTCAGACGCAGGAAGAACAGCCCCAGGTCGACCCGGGGCGGAGCAAAGGTGTTTTTCATCAGAATGCAAAGCAGCTGCAGCCCAGCGCCCCCCAGAAAGCGTTATCGTCGGACACCGGCATCTCTGACGTGCGGGCGAAATCATGCTGGTGGCTGTGAACCCCGCACGGCCCGCTGCAGTGGTGGACGGCGTTCATCCCGACGCGGGCGGCCTGCGGCGGCGCGCTGCGGTAGTGGCCCGGCACCTTGACCACCGGGGACCACTCGGGCAGAACCGGAATGGCCGGCGGCGCGAGCGGGCCAAAAGCGCCTGCGGCGTAAACGATATCGCCGTTGACCACCGTCAGGACGGACTCGATGCCCTTGATCTCCTCTTCCGGCACGCGGAAGAAGTCTTTGCTCAGTACCGCCAGATCGGCGAGCTGGCCGACCTTGATCTGCCCCTTCTGGTTCTGCTCGCTGGAGAACCACGCGCTGCCCTGGGTCCAGAGCATCAGGGCGGTATCGCGATCCAGGCGGGCGCTGTGGTCGTACATCTGCATCCCGCCGACGGTGCGGCCGGAGACCAGCCAGTAGAGCGCGGTCCACGGGTTGTAGCTCGCCACGCGGGTGGCGTCCGTCCCTAAGCCCACCGGCACGCCGGTCTCGAGCATTTTCGCCACCGGCGGCGTGTGGCGGGTGGCTTCGATGCCGTAGCGCTCGGCAAAGTACTCGCCCTGGAACGCCATGCGGTGCTGGACGGCAATGCCGCCGCCGAGCGCTTTGATGCGGTCGATGTTGGCCTGGGTAACGGTTTCCGCATGGTCGAAGAACCAGTGCAGGCCGTTGAACGGTATGTCGCGGTTCACCTTCTCGAAGACGTCCAGCATGCGGCTGATGGATTCGTTATAGGTGGCGTGCAGGCGGAACGGCCAGCGGTGCTCCACCAGATGGCGCACCACGCGCTCCAGCTCGTCTTCCATGCCCGGCGCGAGGTCCGGGCGCGGTTCGAGGAAGTCTTCAAAATCGGCGGCGGAGAAGACCAGCATCTCGCCCGCGCCGTTGTGGCGGAAGAAGTCGCTGCCCTGGCCCGGCGTGAGCATGTCGGTCCATTTTTCAAAGTCTTCCAGCTCGTGGCCCGGACGCTGGGTAAACAGGTTGTAGGCGATGCGGATGGTCATCTGCTTTTTCTCGTGCAGCTCGGCAATCACCTCGTAATCTTCCGGGTAGTTCTGGAAGCCGCCGCCCGCGTCGATGGCGCTGGTCAGCCCCAGACGGTTCAGCTCGCGCATGAACTGACGCGTGGAGTTGACCTGCTGCTCAAGCGGCAGCTTCGGCCCTTTAGCGAGCGTGGCGTAGAGGATCATGGCGTTCGGACGGGCAATCAGCATCCCGGTCGGGTTGCCGTTGGCATCGCGCTGGATCTCTCCGCCCGGCGGGTTTGGCGTGTCCTTGGTGTAGCCGACCACCTTCAGCGCGGCGCGGTTGAGCAGCGCGCGGTCGTACAGATGCAGGATGAAGACCGGGGTGTCCGGCGCGGCGTCGTTGATCTCGTCCAGGGTCGGCATCCGGCGCTCGGCAAACTGGAACTCGGTCCAGCCGCCCACCACGCGCACCCACTGGGGCGACGGCGTGCGCAGGGCCTGCTCTTTCAGCATCCGCAGGGCGTCGGCCAGCGACGGCACGCCTTCCCAGCGCAGCTCAAGGTTGTAGTTCAGCCCGCCGCGAATGAGGTGCAGGTGCGAGTCGTTCAGGCCGGGGATGGCGGTGTGGCCTTTTAAGTCGACCACTTTGGTGCCTTCGCAGTGGTGCTGCATCACCTCGGCGACGGTACCCACTTCCAGAAATTTTCCGTCGCGCACGGCAACGGCTTCCGCGACGGGGTTCTCGCGATCGACGGTGTGAAACTGGCCGTTAACCAGAATGAGATCGGCTTTACCAAGGGTAACCATAAACTGCTCCTGACTGAGAGGGGAATGGTCAGGATTATGGGAACCGGTTTCGGCAAAGATCCAGTTATACAATAGGATAGGTATACCAAAGTATAACTATACCTAAGGTTAACTATACGAAGAGATAATTACGCGCAAAGACGGAAAACCGCAGGATGAGGGTGACTTTATCGTCGCGGCGCTCGCGGCGATTTCACCCTTAACCACTGGAAAATGCTATGACCTCTTCAAAGCTCGAAGTGTTAACCCCTGCGAACTGTCAGGTAATCTTTATCGATCACCAGCCTCAGATGGCGTTTGGCGTGCAGTCTATTGACCGTCAGGTGCTGAAAAACAACACCGTGGCGCTGGCGAAAGCGGCTAAGGTGTTCAACATCCCGACCATCATCACCACCGTTGAGACCGAAAGCTTCTCCGGTAATACCTATCCGGAGCTGCTGGACGTGTTCCCGGGCCAGGACATTCTGGAGCGTACCTCCATGAACTCCTGGGACGACCAGAAGGTGCGCGACGCGCTGAAGGCCAACGGCAAGAAGAAGGTGGTGGTTGCCGGCCTGTGGACCGAAGTGTGCAACAACAGCTTTGCCCTGTGCGCGATGCTGGAAGGCGATTACGAAATTTATATGGTGGCGGACGCGTCCGGCGGTACCTCCAAAGAAGCCCACGACTACGCGATGCAGCGCATGATCCAGGCGGGCGTGATCCCGGTCACCTGGCAGCAGGTGATGCTGGAGTGGCAGCGCGACTGGGCGCGTAAAGAGACCTACACCGCGGTGATGGATATCGTGCGCGAGCACTCCGGCGCGTACGGCATGGGCGTCGATTACGCCTACACCATGGTGCACAAAGCGCCGTCTCGCCAGAAGAGCGAGCACCGCACCTTAGCGCCGGTCCCGGCACGCTAAGTTCCGCTGGCGGGCTGGTCCCTCATCCGGCTCGCCGCTGCCTCTTTCTCTGGAGTTCACAATGAGTACTGGGCTGATATCCCTTGCGGCAGGCGTGTTGATTGGCCTGATGTATGCCGTGCTGAAGGTGCGTTCCCCCGCGCCGCCCGCGCTGGCGCTGATTGGCCTGCTGGGGATGCTGGCGGGTGAACAGGCGACGCGACATCTGTTATCCCGCGACGGCGCGCCGCCGCCTCCGGTGACCGTTCCGCAGGTCAAATCGCAGACGGGAGCGTCATCATGAAAGCATGGATAATTTCGCTGGTGTGCGGCGTGTTTGCTGGGGTAATTTACGCCCTGCTCGACGTGCATTCCCCGGCGCCGCCGGTTGTCGCCCTGCTTGGCCTGTTTGGCATGCTGGTGGGCGAACAGCTCATCCCGGTGGGACGGCGTTTACTGAGTCGCGAACCGCTTACCCTCGCCTGGTTTCGTCACGAATGCGTGCCGAAAATCAGCGGCACGGCGCCCCCTGCGCCCGCGAAGGACGATCGCGACGTTTAATGATTTACCAGAGGAAAGACAGCATGACGCTGCCGTGGCGCATTGCCATCATTGATGACGAACGATCCGTCCGCAGCGGGCTGAGTAATCTCCTGGAGTCGGAAGGCTATACCGCCGATACGTTTGATTCGGCAGAGGTATTTCTGAGCCATCCGCTCGCCCTGTCCGGCGCGGCGCTGGTGATCACCGACATCAAGCTGCGGGGCATGAGTGGCCTGGAGCTGTTTGATAAGCTGCGGCTGCTGGCCGTACCGCCTCCGCCCGTGCTCTTTATCTCCGGTCATGCTGATGAAAATATGCAGCGGTACGCTCTTAATCTGGGCGCCGCTGCATTTTTGCGTAAGCCTATTAACATCGATATTCTGCTGGATCATATTCAGCGGGAGCTGGCCCGCCGACAATAAGGATCGCGGATGAACGAACACGAGCAGCCTGCATTCTGGCCCGCCCAGGGGAATCTTCACCAGGGGCGGGTTTTTGTCCTTAAAGAGGATGTGATTTTTACCGTGCTGGCGCAGGAGGGCGGAATCGCCTGGATGCACGCGCGACATCCTCACTCCGGCGGCTCGTTCATTATCGCCACCGCGGCGAGCGACGAAGAGGAAGAGCGGGCCACCCGGCTGCTTAAAAACGAGTTTGCGCTGCGCGACGCGCTGCAGGACAGCTGGGCCATTCGCGCCGTTGCGTCCACCCAGTACCGGGGGCGCTTCGCGCTGGTGTACGCCCCGTTTTCGTTTGAGCTGCTGGCGCGGCGCGCGGGCAGGGCGATCTCGGGCATCACGCGCTTTCTCGAGATGGCGATCCAGATTTGCGTTCCCCTGCGCCAGATGCATCTGCAAAACCTGATCCACGGCGATATCAAGCCCGGCAGTATTTTTGTTCATCACGACGGCACCTGCCGTCTGGGCAGCTTTGGCCTTTCCAGCAGTCTTTCCGATGCCATCACCCAGACCCGGCTTGCCGTTTCAGGGGGCACGCCTGCGTATATGTCGCCGGAGCACACCACCCGCACCCAGCGCCCCGTCGACGGCCGCAGCGATCTCTACAGCCTCGGCATGGTGCTGTATGAACTCCTGACCGGACGTCTGCCGTTTGAGCTGGGGGAGGACGATCGGGCCAACTGGGCGCACTATCATATTGCCTCGGCGCCGCTGGCCCCGGACGCGATCCGCCCGGACGTGCCGGGAATGCTGTCGACCATCGTCCTGAAGCTGCTGGAAAAGCACCCCGATAACCGCTACCAGACGGTCGACGGATTGATTGCCGACCTTCGCCGCTGCCAGGCGACGCTGACCTGCGAGGGCGAGATCGTCGCCTTTACCCCCGGCCAGCAGGACCGCACCCCGGCGATCCATCTGGCGGACTCCCTGTTCGCGACGCATCCGCAGGCGAACGACGTTATTGCGGCGTTTGAGCGGGTGAGTCAGAACCTGGTGCCGGAGCTGGTGACAATTGGCGGGCCGTCGGGGATCGGCAAATCCTCAATTATCGCGACGGCGCTTAAAACGCTGCAGCAGCGTACGGTGCTGCTGGCGGTGGGCAAAGTCGACCAGTTTTCGCCGTCGCTGCCCTACGGCGTATTAAGCTCCGCGTTCCGCACCCTGACGCTGCACCTGCTGGGGCTGCCCGCAGACGAGGTGGCGAAGTGGAAAATCCGCCTGTCTCGCGCCCTGGAGGGGCACGAGGCGCTGGCCGTCAGCCTGGTGCCCGAGCTGGGCCTGCTGCTGGAGAGCAAGCCGCGCTTCTCGGCCGATACGTTTTCCATAGATGCCCGGGCGCGCTTCAGCCATATGGTGCTGGCGCTGGTAAAAACCTTTGCCTCGCAGGGCTGCCCGCTGGTGCTGGTGCTCGACGATCTCCAGTGGAGCGACGCCGCCAGCCTACACACGCTCAAATATCTGCTGATGAACTGCGGCGCTGTTCCGCTGCTGGTGGTGGCGGCCCACCGGGATATCAGCGCCGTGCCCGACGCCGCCCTGCAGGCGCTGCTGGCGGGCCTGCCGGAGGCGGCGCAAAACGCGAGCGAGATTGTCCCGCAGGCGCTTTCCGTGAAAGCAGTGGCGCGCTGGCTGGCGACGGTATTTCGCACCCGCAGCGCGGCGACGACCGACCTCGCCACGCTGATCCACGAGAAAACGGGTGGCAACCCGCTCTTTGTGCACGAGTTTTTCCGCCGCATCGTGGATGACGGCCTGGTGGTGCACAACAAATATCAGGACAAGTGGCACTACGATCTGCAGGCGATCCGCGCCAGGCATTACACCGAAAACCTCGTCACCCTGGTGCTGGAGCAGCTTGAAGAGCTGCCCGACGAGACGCGCCGCCTGCTGGGCAGCATCGCCTGCCTCGGCGGCACGGGCGAGATGGAGATGATCTGCCGCGTGGTCGGCATGTCGATGGCGGAAATGCGCTATGCGCTGCACCCGGCGGTGATGGCCCAGCTCATCGTGCTGGCGGAAAAAAAGTACGCCTTCACCCACGACCGGGTGCAGGAGGCCGCCTTTGCGCTGCTGGATCGGCATGAGAGAAGCCATATTCACCTGACCACCGCCAGCCTGCTGGCCGACGCCGCGCGTCAGGCGGCGGGGAATGAGCTGCTGTTCCGCGCCGTGCACCACGTCACGGCCGCGCTGGACAGCATCCAGCCCGCCCCGCAGCGGGAGATGTTCCGCGAGCTGAGCCTGCTGGCCGCGCGACGCGCGAAGCGCTCCGGGGATTATCCTTCGGCGCTCGGCTATATCCAGACCGCCAGAGCGCTGGGCAACGCCGGGACGGTGTCGGACTTTATGCTCGATATCGAAGAGGCGGGCTGCGAGTTTGCGCTGGGGCACCTGGAGCGGACCCGCGAGCTGTGTGATGCCATTCTCGGCTGCCCAGGCGGGCTGACCGAAAAGGCGCTGGCGGCGAACCTGCTGGTGGAGGTGTACATTCGCCAGTCGGACAGCCGTCTGGCGCTGGAGGCGGCACTCTGCTGGCTGGGGATTTTTGGGATCCAGATTAGCCGCTATCCGGAAGATGCCGACTGCGACGAGGCCTGGGCGCTGTTTTGCAACCGCACGGCCGACGCGCCGCAAAACCTGTTTGCCCAGCCGTCGCGGATGGATAACCCGGAAACCGAAGCGGTGATGAACCTGCTCTACAGCGCCAGCATTTGCGCCAGCTTCATCTGCCCGCGCCTGCACTTTTTGCTGCTCTGCCGCATGATGCACCTGACCCTCGACCACGGTATTACCGGCGCCTCCACCACGGCGATGGCCTGGTTTGGCGTGCTGATTGGCCACCGCTACGCCGAGTATCGCCTTGGGTTCCAGTACGGCACGCTGGCCCGCGAGCTGGTCAATCGCCACGGCTACGACGCGTTCGAAGCCAAAACCCTGCTGCCGCTCGACCAGCTCAGCGTCTGGACCCAGCCGCTGTCGTTTACCATCGAGTGCGCAAAGGCCTGCTTCACCTCGGCGGTGACCCACGGGGATATGACGATGGCCTGCTTTGCGGCCTGCCATCAGGTGATTAACTTCCTCTCGCGGGGCGATCACCTGGATGGGGTGCTGACCAGCATCGATCGCGGCCTGGCGTTCGTGCGTAAAACCCACTTCCAGGACGTGGAAACCATTCTGATGGTCCAGCGCGGCTACGTTGAGTTTCTGCGCACGCCGGTCATCGGCACCTGGACCGCGGCGCAGGTGCTGCCGGAGGCGCTGCTTCCCGCGTCGCCGGAGCAGGCGCCGGAGAAGAACTCCACCATGCTGTTCTGGTACTGGCTCTACCGCGGCATGGCGCACTTTACCTGCGGCGAATATGTCGACGCGCAGGCGGATCTCGAGATGGCGGGCTGGTACGCGTGGTCTGCGCCGGGGCATATCCATCTGCTGGATTACCATCTCTACAGCGCACTGGCGCTGTCACGTCAGCTGACGCCGGAGACCTTCTCGGCGAATCACCGCCGCAGCATTCACGCCCACTACGACAAAATTGCCCTCTGGGCGCGCATTAATCCGGGCACGTTTGCGGATAAAGAGGCGCTGATCTACGCCGAAATCGTGCGGCTGGACGGGATGAACAGCATTGCGCTCGAGCAGTATGAGAAGGCGGTCCGGCTCTCCCGCGAGGGCGGGTTTAACCCGATCAACGCCCTGGCCCACGAGCTGGCGGGGCGCTTTTCGCTGGCCTGCGGCTACCCGACCGCCTCGGACGCGCACTTCCGCGGCTCGATTGCCGCCTGGGGCCGCGCGGGCGCGCAGGCCAAGGTGCGCCAGCTGGAGCAGGATTTCCCGCACCTGCTGGCCTCCGGGCAGGCCAGCGCCTACGACACGGTGGCCTTCGCCCAGAACGAGACCATCCGCGATCTGCAAAGCGTCATCAAAGCCTCCCGCGCGCTGTCGGAAGAGATTAACCTTGAACGCTTAATCGAAAACCTGATGACCATCCTGCTCGAACGCGCCGGGGCGCAGCGCGGCCTGCTGCTGCGCGTGAGCGAGAGCCTCATCCCGGAGATCGAGGCCAGCGCCTGGACCAGCACCGAGGGCGTGCGGGTGCGGATCCTGAAAGATGTGCCGACGGCGACCGACCTGCCGCTGTCGGTGCTGGCGGCGGTGATCCGCACCGGGCAGGAGATCCGCACCGGCAGGCCAGAGGAGTTTCATCCTTTCAGTCAGGACCCCTATCTGGTGACCTCGGGGGCGGCGGTCATGTGCGTCCCGATGTTCAAACAGGCGCGGCTGGTGGGTGTGCTGTACCTGGAAAACCGCCTGATGCCGGAGGTCTTCACCGCCGAGCACTCGCGCGTGGTGAGCCTGCTGGGCGCGCAGGCCGCGGTATCCCTGGAGACGGCGCGGCTGTACGCCGAGCTGCTGGCGGAGAACATCCAGCGCCGACGGGTGGAGAAAGAGCTGCGATCCAGCCAGACCTCGCTGATGCTCGGCGAGCAGATCAGCCACACCGGCAGCTGGCGCTGGGAGCTGGAGCAGGATCTGATGTTTGTCTCGGACGAGTACGCCCGCATTCTCGGCCTGCCCGAGCAGCAAAAGACGATCTCCATGGCGGAGTTTTTGACCTTCGTTCATGAGGACGATTACGCCCGCATCAGCGCCATCGTCACCCGGAGCGTGCGCGACGGGCTCTCCATGCGCGCGGAGTTTCGCGTTAAGCGTACCGACGGCTCAACGCGCTACCTCCTCGGGATTGGCGATCCGGTGGGCGTGGGCAGCGAGGTGAACGAGTATTACGGCATCATCACCGACATCACCAGCCAGCGCGCCGCGGAGGATGCGATGCGGGTCGCGCAGGCGGATCTGGCGCGGGTCTCCCGGGCCACCACCGTTGGGCAGCTGACCTCCTCCATCGCCCACGAGATCAACCAGCCGCTGATGTCGATCGTCTCGAACGCCGGGGCGAGCCTGCGCTGGCTCAACCGCGAGCCCGCCCGGCTGGATAAAGTGCGCGAAGGGCTGGAGGAGATCGCCGCGGAAGGCGCGCGGGCTGGGGAGATCATTCGCAGCATCCAGTCCCTGACGCGCAAGCAGGATCCCACCTTCTCGCGCATCGACATGCACTACCTGATCCACCATATCATCACGCTCTCCCGCAGCGAGCTGGAGCAGAGACACATTAGCGTTGATTATCTGTTACAGGCGCAGAACAGCTTTATCACCGGCGATAGCGTGCAGATCCAGCAGGTGCTGTTGAACCTGGTGATGAATGCGGTAGAGGCGATGGCCGAGGTGAAGGATCGCGCCAGCACCATAACCCTCAGCACCGCCAACGCGGACGGGAAAGTGATCGTCGAGATCGCCGATACCGGGAGCGGCATTGAGCCCGAGCGGCTGGAGCAGATTTTTGACTCGTTCTACTCTACCAAAGCGCAGGGGATGGGGATGGGGCTGACCATCAGCGCCAGCATCATCGAGCGCCACTGCGGGAAGCTGAGCGCGCGCCGCCGGGAGCCGTACGGCACGGTGTTCGCGTTTGCGCTGCCGCTGGCGGCGCAGGAAGGGTAAAGGTTACTCCGCAGGCTGGCTATTGGTCAGGCGCTCAACGGCCCTGACCAGCTCCGCGACGGAGCGCACCTGCATTTTCTCCATCACGCGGCGGCGGTGCACCTTCACCGTGATCTCGCTGACGCCCAGCTCGGCGGCAATCTGCTTGTTCAACATGCCGCTTATCGCCAGCGTCAGCACCTCGTGCTCGCGCGGGGTGAGGGACATGTGGCGCTGCTTCAGGGCGTAGTGCTCTTTATTGCGCACGGCGTTGTGTTCCGCCAGCTGAAGCGCGGACTCAATGGCGTCGATAAGCGCGGTGGATTCGACGGGCTTGGTGAGAAATTCGTACGCGCCGCCTTTAATGGCGCGCACCGACATCGGGATAGTGCCGTGGCCGGTAAGAAAAATAATCGGGATTTCGCGCCCGCTGTCCTTAAGGGCATCAGCCACCTCAAAGCCCGAGATGGCGGGCATTTGCATATCGAGGACTACGCACGACGGGAGCTCTTCAAAGCGGTGTTGAAGAAACGCTTCTGCCGATGAAAAGCCGACGGCGTTCAGGTCCGCCGAATCCAGCAGCCCGATCACGGACTGCCTGACTGCGTCATCGTCATCAACCACATACACAATGTGTTCCATTCACCGCCCCGGTGCTGATTTACATGTCGAGGATGCAAACAATCCCGCCGGTTACGTAAGGGACTGTTTATGCTGACTTTCATCTTAACACATTAACTATCATTATCATTTAACAATATGATAACCGTATGAAGATGAAGTATAGCGATCCGTGACCGGAGCGGTGAAGGAACGAAACGCTGATTTTATGCACCCACAAGCTCGATGCGGTTGCCGTCCGGATCCGCAATTACCGCTTCATAGAAGCCGTCCCCGGTCATGCGCGGGGCGCTGAGCAGCGTGCCGTTGGCCTGTGCACGCCCGGCCATGCTGTCGACCTGCGCTTTGCTGCCGACGTTGATGGCGATATGCGCCCAGCCGATAAACTCCGGGTGCGCAGGGGCGTCGGGCAGATCCGGTAGCGTCATCAGCTCGATGGTCGGCCCGTCATCCAGCGTAATAAAGTGTGATTCGAAACCGGGACGATTTTTACTGACGTAGCGTTCGTTACTGCGGCCACCAAACACCGTTTCCCAGAACTGAACCTGCGCGTTCAGGCTGCGGGTCCAGAGTGCGACATGGGCAATATTCATAAGCTCCCTCGTTATTTGTCTGTGAGGACTTTCACCGGTAAAACAGGCTACACTCTGGTTTTGAGCGCGACAAGCTGAGGAAATAACAATGCACTACACACTGAAAGATAGCGACAAGGAAAAAGCGGAAGGGTCAAACGGCGCGGGCGCTCTGCAGCAAAAACTGCTGGAGTCTCGTTCGATTGTGATCTCCGGTGAGATCAACCAGGAGCTGGCGCAGAAGGTCATCACCCAGATGATCCTGCTGCAAAGCGTCAGCAACGATCCGATCAAGCTGTACATCAACAGCCAGGGCGGCCACGTGGAAGCGGGCGATACCATCCACGACTTCATCAAGTTCATCCGCCCGGAAGTGCACGTCATCGGCACCGGCTGGGTGGCGAGCGCCGGGATCACCATCTTCCTGGCGGCGAAGAAAGAGCACCGCTACTCGCTGCCAAATACCCGCTTTATGATCCACCAGCCGCTGGGCGGCGTGCGCGGTCAGGCGACGGATATTGAGATCGAAGCGCGCGAGATCATCCGCATGCTGGATCGCGTGAACAAGCTGATCGCTGACGCCACCGGCCAGCCGCTGGAAAAAGTGAAAAAAGACACCGACCGCAACTTCTGGATGTCTCCGGCAGAAGCGCTGGACTACGGCATCGTGGGTAAACTGATTACCCATTATGACGAGCTGAAGCTGGATTAAGTTTTCGCGGCGTGTTTGAGTCGGGTGACGGCTTCGCCTAACCCGACCTACGCCGGACCTAGCGTACCTCGAACACCACCGCCATCCAGTTCGTTCGCGTGCCTGGCGGAAACGCCGGGTAAGGATCGAGCCGTGTACATGCCCCCGCCCAGATGTATGTATCCTCATCAATGCGATACCAGTGCGCGTTGCCTTCCACAGCATCCCCCATCACCGCAGCCTGCACCGTCAGCTGGCTTCCCGCAGGGAGTTCACGCGCCACGGGCGAGAATACCGAGGGGTTCTGTTTACGCGTGTAGACCGCTGTTGTGGTCTTAACAAAGCCAGTGACCGGCAGTTCAGTGAAATCGCTCATTTCAGGCCTCATGACAGTTCTCTCTTAACGTAACGATATAAGCCGCTGTAAATATGGCGATCACGATAAAGCGTGAAACTGTCAGAATGTGTCATGCAGAAGTCTGAAAGGCACCCGTTGAGCGGGTGCCTGGAGGATTACTTAATTCTGGGCTGCGATGCTGATAAGTTCGTAGATTTTTTTTGCCCCGGCATTTGATTGAGTCAGTTCAATATTATGTTTCTGGCCATTCTTCATATGCAGGACAATTTTTTTATTAAAGGATCCTTTTATGACTACGCTACTGACTTCGCTGAAGCGGGCGTAGAAAGTTTCATACAATTTTCCCAACACGCAAAAAACACCGTCATCGGTTAATACCACACCATGATCCCCTTGGCCGAAAACCGTTTCGTCGTAGTAGAACAGGATCGCATCTTCCGTGAGAGGAGGCAGCGATTGACGATGACTGGCCGCCTGGACGAAATTGCTTATTTTTTTCGCGTTGAGATTGTCGTAGCGGTAAAAGTTGTGGTCTTTGTTCGTCGCATACTGTGTTAATTCACCCCCGGCTGGTTTGTGTTCCAGCGCTGGCAAGGTTTGCTGTGGCTGTTGTGGTGTTGTTATCGTTGCCTCCGATACGGAACCAACCATAGAGGCACCAACAGCTCCCATCCCCGGAAGCGTCTGGGAGGTCACGCTATGTTGAATGGTGGTCACAGTTCGGGTGTAAGCGTTGACATGGCTCCCGCCTCGCATATGCGCTGATACGTTTTGCGGGGTTTTGACCACGGTCTGCACCGGGGTCAGCACGGTTCTGAATGCCGCGCGTAAGGATGCCACAATCGAGACGATCAGAAGTGCGATAAGTGGGACCGAAAGCCACATAATTGAAAAATAGAAAATACTTTGCTTAGTGTTGGTTGCCAGCTGCGTTAACCTGGAACAATAAAGCCCTGCAGTTATCACGTACACGACACCACAAGCGATAGTGGCAGCCATGTTGCTCTCCCCGTCCATTGCCATTTCCTGGATAACGGGAAAGAGCAAACATCCATAGAGAACAGCGCTAAAGAGCGCATCGGGAAGTAATGTTTTTATCGTCTCAAAGGCTTTCGCAATATTGTAGAAGATCCATAGAAGTAACAATATCCAGCCAATGACAGGAATAGCTGCGGCGATAGCCATTAGTATCATGCTGACGATCATACTGCCAAGAATATTGCCTAAATGCCCTTCCGAAATAAGATACCAGATAAAATACAGGAAGGAACCGGCGAGAACGGCCGGGAAGGCGACCACAACGCTTGCAGGTATAAAGAAAACGAACCCGCCAAAGATAAGTAATAACAAAAAGCAAAGGCCAGGTCCATTATTGTCAGGTGTTGAGTTTGCTTCAGCGTCTATAGACATATTAGTGATCTGCCTGTGGGTTAATGATAGGGAATGGAATAAATGCCCTTGGTGTAAGCAAACTGAGAGGTAAAGGCTGTTTGGTCTTTCCGTTAACTAATGCCAGTGACGTCAGGCGCAGCGTGAGATTGCTTTCGCAATAATGCTCGCCTTCGGCGAAAGCCGTTTGGTATCGCGTGGCATCAGAATCGCCGAATGGGTCTACCTGCAAAGTATCATGAGCTACAAGGTTATTTTTTGCATCAACGAGGTCAAAGCCTACCTCTAACGAACCAACGCTTTCCATGCCACTGTCCAGCGTGAAAGTGGCGCTGCACATCCCTTGATTTGCCCAGACGGTGTTTGAGTGCCAGATCTCAATCGCATGAGTTGGAGCAGCGAATAAAAGACATGCGAATACTGTGCTACAGTGTAAGTAACGGCTCATCATATTTTACCATCCTGAAAATGATGTATTAATCAACATAACCGTATGTTGCATCATCACCGGTGTCCGCTTCTTTTACGAGGCCTTGACCGCGATATTCATTAGGTAAAAACCCCCCATTAGTGCACTCTTTTTTCATGATGAGCTTTTGGTTTTTATATACTTTCAGGCCGGTATAATCCCATCCTTTTCCCGTACCGCTATAAACAACATAGCTGTAGTTGCCATTGATGAAACGATAATAATAAGCGCCTCCACCTGAGAACGTCATTTCACCCAGGCGAACCTGCGTTTTGTCTCCCTCATTTTGGGGGAGAGTCATTTCTACTTTTTCAAGTGAGCCGTAATAATAAGTAGGAACATCGTGATCCAGACGGACGATAACGTATTTTCCGTTCGTGAGTTCGCAGTTGAAAATAAGTTCAGGCTCAGGCGGTGCAGCATGAACGCTTGGAGTTGTCGCCAGAAGTGTCAATAATCCAGCAGAGAGTAATTGAGATTTCAACGTTATTTTTCCTTAGCAGGTAAAGCAGCCGGTAATCCGGCTGCTATTTTATTATTGTGAAGCCAGTGTTTCTTGTAATTCATTCAGCTGTCCCTGCAGCTTCTGCAGTTCCATCTGTTTTTGCAATTCGGAAGCGCTTGGTTTGTTTTGCGCCTCCTTCATACTTTTTTCCAGGTCTGCAACTTGCTTTTGAGCATCAGCCCGGCCAGCTGTTTTTTTCTTCAACTGGGCGACCAGATTGTTCATCGACTTTTGCAGTTCTTGCTGCGATTTTTGTTTACTGGCTACGTTGGCATTGCTCAGTGCTTTCTCTTTTTCAATCGCATCATTCACCGCTTTGAACTCTTTATTCAGTTCCTGATCGTGTTGCAGCGTTTTTTGTTTATCTTCAACGCGCTTATCCCAGGTGCCGGAGTAGTTGCAGTTAAATTTGGTAATAATGCTGACATCACCGGTTGTCGGGTCACAATCTCGCGCGTTAGTGGCACAGCCGGCTAATATGAGTGCGCTGAGTGCAAGAAAAATATAACGCATTGCTATTCCCCTCAACCGACTTTCAGCGCGGTGCGCTGGGTATAGAGGCTATCGAGCTCGCCCTGCAGAGAGCCAATTTTGTCGCGCATCAACGCAATCTCGCTATCCAGATTTTGGGTATCACTGCCGGATTTGCTCATGTCTGCAGAAACGTCCTGCCACTGCTTCTCATGTTTTTTCATGTCGGTGATGGTGCCGCGAAGGTAAGCAATGTTGGCATCCACTCCTTTAATTTGCTTCTGTACGGCGTCTTTTTTCACCGTGTTTGCAGCCATATCTTTTTCTATTTGAGCGAGGGTCTTTTTATCAGAGTCGATAACCGATTTTGCAACGCTGGTTGCGTTCTGAATGCGTTTGTTTTCGGCTTCAACATCCTTAATCGTTGCGTTTAACTGCAGCTCTTGGGAGGCGTATTTTTTGCGCTGATTATCCAGATAGGCGTTAGCCCCCATACCCACACCGCAACCGGCGATAGCGGCGGCGGCCATACATACCGCTTTGTTGCTGGAGTTACTGACAGCGCAAGCCAGTGCGCCGATTACCGCGCCGCCAGCACAGGCCTGCCAGCCTGATTTATTGAAAAACTCAACGTCCTGATTATTGGCAAGGCGCGGGTCGACGCCGCCACTACTTCCCGTACTGCCATTCTGGCACCCCGCCAGAAATACCATCATTCCTGCTATCACTGCTGTGCGAATAACCTTTAACATTCCAATCTCCTGAACTATTTAATTATTTTTTTTACATGAACTAAGCCACGCCTCGCGCGCAACTTTTCCATCTTTCCAGTACCCCTGAAGGTTCTTCCAGTAGGTATCGAGATAACCGTTAAGGTTGGTTTTTCCGCGTGCAGCCATCTGTTGCAATACGACAGCGACCTGCGGTTCGATGAGGGGTTTGTCATAGGTTTTGCCCATGTCTACCAGGGTGTCAGCGTAATAACTGGTAATAAAATCAAGGGCTTTTTGATGTTGACCAAGCTGTTCCTGACGGCGGGAGCAATTAGCATCAAGCTGGCTGCCTGCGGCACAGGTTTTGGTGAAGAGCTGGTTGAGACGATCGTAAAACTCGCCGTCATCTTTCATTTTTGTGCACAAAAAGGCGCCCAACTGTAACGATGTGCGTATTGCCTGATCCCGTTGTTCATCCCGAAGCTGGCTATTTGCGCGCAGCTCACCGCGCAGTTGCTCAAGTTGTTTCTTCAGCGCGTCATCCTGGACTTTTGCCGAGATAGCATTCAGGTTTTTTAGCGAATCATCAGCTTTGCCTGCAGGTGTCTCCTTTTTACCCGTGCCTAATGATTGCCACTCTTTTTCAATCTCTTTCACCCGCTCGCGTGATGTCAGGGTTGTGGAAACTAAAACCAGACGAACACCGGTGCTTTTGGTTGTATTCTCGCCCGCATTGGCATAGTACGGCTCCTCTCCACGCAGTGAACTGCGGATATCCGCCTGAGGAGTCATATAACTGCCCCCCCGAACGACATAGCCCCCAGCCTTACCATGCAGGCGATCGAGCTTGTTCAGGCGGAACGGGTCAAACATCATCTCTGCTGCGTTGCCCAGTATGTCGTGCAATCCGAGCGGGTTAGGTTTCAGCAGGCCGGTAAGCTGAAGTTTTCCATTTGCAGACTGTGCCCCCGCAAACCAGACATAACCGTTTAATCCTTCAGGCATGGGGAAGTGGCGATCGCGGAACTCTGCGGGGGAAACCGCGAGCCCGCCGCGTGCGGCAAACTCCCACTCGGTTTCTGTCGGAAGCCGTAAAAATCCCGCCTGACCATCATCTTCAGGCAGTGCAGAAAGTTTTTCTTTTCGTAACCACAGGTTGTATTGATTTGCGAATACCATGGCATCCATCCAGCCAATACTCACCTTCGGTAAACGTCCTTTCATATCCGTCGTCGGGCATTCCCCAGAAAGCGCGCGATACTGCAGGTCGCTCAGTTCATATTTGGCCATCAGGTAATAACGGCCCTTACCACCCTTCTCCGGGAAACTGCCTGCAATGTGTTCCTGGCGAGATTGTTCAACGTATCCCCAGTCGTCGCCTTCTTGCCCCAGCGTGATGTTGTAATCTTCCAGCGGTTTATTCAGCGGGATAGCGACTTTGCGAAATGCCATGGCACCGTCGCACGGCATAGGCAATATCACGTCATCGGCCAGAGGTTTTGGGTTCCAGAACTTTTCATCCCAGGTGGCATTCGCCGCGCAGGCGTACCCGAGTCCAATGATAGCCAGGCTCATCGCCAGTTTAGATTTCACGTAAACTCTCCGCAGGTTCGATTTTCAGTGCGCGCAGTGCTCCGATAGCGGCCACGCCTAACGCCACGGCAAGGACACAGAGCAATGCGGCGATAAAATGAAGGGGGTCAAGGTGACAGACGAATGCCTGGTCCGGTAAAGAACTGCCCAACACATGGTTGAACAATGCGCTGCCCAGCAGGTAGATGATCACACCCAGTCCGTATGAGACGCCGGTCAAACACAGCGCCTGAATAATAATAAAAAGCGTCACAGCGCGACGGCGAAAACCCAGAAGGCGCAGCACGGCCATATCTTTGCGCTTACGATCAATGTTGGCGATGAAGGCACCGACTAACGAGGCGATGCACCCTGATGCAGAGATCCAGGCAATCACGCCAAAGATAATCCCCAGCACACGGTCGATGGCACGCACAGACTCAATTTGAGCTGACTGAGTGATAGCCTCAATGTTCTGCGTCTCCAGCCACCGCGCGAGGAGTGAAACGTCATCTATCGAACTGGCATAGATACGTGCTCTTGAATAGCGGGTTCTCTCTCTGGGCGGCTTGCCATCGCTGACCCCCAGCAAGGGAACCTGAAAGCCATCGCGGTAGTCTTCCAGAGCAACAAGCAAAGGCAATGTAATAAAGGCACCTTGACGTGAAAATTTTGCGTCATCCAGCACGCCGGTAACGGTTAAAGCGAACGTGGCGCGTTGGTTTTTCCCTTCGCTTTTTCGGCTCACCATCAGGCGCAGGATATCTCCTGGCTGCACGCCAAGGCGCCGTGCCGCACTGGCGCTGAGTACGGTATCGCTGTCTTTGACCGGTGCTCTGACATCCTGCAAAAGAGGATCGCCTTTGGCCGTCGGGATCACTTCAGCACCCGGGACAAAGTGTTGCCCGTCCCGGACCAGATCGGCCTGAGTGTTCAGCGAACGGGTTAACGGAATCGAAAATCCGACTTCTGAACGGCGGGCGAGCTTATCAAGCCAGGCAAAATCATAATTACCATTACCCGTTATACGTACTTCCCGGGTGCGAGGGTCGTCGAGAAGCTGATGGCGAAGCTGGCTGACAATGCCATTCTTCAATCCGAACAGCAGCAATAACGGTGCGATAACGGCAATCAAAGAGAAGATGATGCACAGCGCGACCTTGCGATCGTGAATGAGATCGCGCAGAGCCATACGGCATAGCAGGGTGCCTGACGCTGGCATATCAGCTGGGTAAGAAGACACTTTTTCCCTCTCCGGTCACGGCCTGATATCGGTCAATCCCAAAATGCGTCACGCGCTGCCAGTCGTGGCTCACAACAATGGCTGCCATATCCAGTGAGCGCACCATGCCGATCATCAGGTCAAACAGCCGGTCTGCATTATCAGGATCCAGCGCCGCAGTCGGTTCATCGGCAAGGAGTAAGCGTGGCTGGTGGGCAATCGCACGGATGAAGGCAACGCGCTGGCGCTCGCCGATAGAAAGCCGGGAAGGCATTCTTGTCAGCAGCGGCCGCACGCCCAGGCTGTCGATGGCCTTATCGAGCCAGGCTGACTGTAGGCTAAGTCCTGCCAGCCTGCGAACCAGAGTGATGTTTTCTATCACGGGTAACCAGGGCAACAAGCCGCCGTGCTGTAGCATAAACCCAAGCTCGCGTGCGCGAAGCGCGGCCAGGACAGGCTCGTTTTCAGCCATGAGCGGTATTGAAATATCGCGACCGGCGAGCCGGTATTCGGCAAGATGCGCTGGGCGGAGGATCGCCCCTATCATCTCCAGAAGCGTGCTTTTACCGCACCCGCTAGGCCCGGTTAGAGCGACCACCTCTCCCTTTTTCAACGAGAGGTGCGGGAGGGCGACGCTATAGCCATGCGTTCCGCCCCGGCTGATCTCCATATCGCGGATCCTCAACATCAGGGCAGGTTCTCCAGAGGTACCGGATAAACGTTATCGCGTGGGTCGCTATCGGGCGCTAATGCCACCCAACGGTCTACATCCTGGTTGTAGCGTTGATAGTAATTAAGCTTGGTATTCAGCCTGCGGATGAAACGCTCCTGCTCAAGGCCATCCCAGCTTTTCCAGGTTTCTTCGTCCAGGCTCAATACTTCACTGAGGTAAGGTAAGCTCTCGATATATTCACCGAGCAGCCCCATCTCTCCTAGGCGGGTCGCATTTTTCCCTTTCGCCTGGTTTGGATCGTTGCCCATGGTTGCCGCCAGAGAACGCAGGCTGGCAAACATGTCATCCGGAGAGATCATCCCCTCATTGGCGGCATTGACGATCTTCTTCATGACATCGCTCAGATCGCTGAGCTCGCTTTTCGTGAGCAGTACGCGCACCTCGGTCGCCGGGATGTTTTGGTCAATCAGATCGCGGTCGCTTATCCATGACTTGAATACCGGTGGTGCCGTGGTGCCTTGCTTTTCACCCAGATAGGCAAGACGCATTGCCTTACTTAACTTGTCGGCATCACTGAGCAGGGGATCTTCTTTCTTACCGGCATATTTAGGGCTTGCCCCCAGCGCGCTCCCCGCCGTTTCTTCGCCGCTCCAGGCTGTTTTAATCTGGCCGGTAATGGCATTCGCCAGGTTATCGACCATACTACCGAAGCTATTTACATCACCTGAATCAATAGGATAGTAGAGCGGTTTGTGCAGGAATGGATTTAACGTCAGCTCCTGATACTGGGCTTCAGCAGAACTGTGATTTTTCTTACCATCAGAGGTTTTCAGATGTAACGCATACAGCGCAACGCCACGATAGGCGGCTTCCTGACGCACCTGGGCGGCATCCAGATGGGTTGACGAGAGCTTATCTGTGCCATCAAGCGCGCCTGCGTCAGTAATCAGTACAACGTAGCGGGCGCCAAACTGCGTCCAGTCCACTTTGTCCAGCGCTGTCATGACCCCGCCGTAAGCATCTTCATCAACCTTGCTGCTGGAAACGGTAGCCTGCTTCAGGTCATGTACTTTAGCGAGGAAGTCTTTACCATCTTTAACGGTATTGGGGTCGACATACATCTTGCTGTCGTATTCAAGACCCGGAACCGCTTTCACGCTGGAGCGGAAAGCTACCAGGCCAAACTTGACCTGATCCTGTAAGTGTTCCTTCTCGATCCTCTTGTAGATCTTATCGATCGCCTCTTTAGTGCGATCGATATACGGCCCCATCGAGATGGTGGAGTCGATCACAAAGACAACCGAGGCGGAGAACCCTTTCATCATGTTCTTTTCATCAGCAGCGGACGCGGCCTTTTTTGCGGGCGACTTTTCGCTGACGGAGGCAACGTTGAGTACACGTACCTGGAAGCCGGTATCGGTAAACACATCATCTGAGCCAAGAACAGGTAAGAGATAAAAGTTTTTTAACTGATCCACCATGTAATCAGGCTCGCGTGCCAGAACCTGCGGGACCGGTTTATGGCTGCTCAAACTGTTGAGCATTGGTTGCAATGTTGCCGCAGGGTTTTTGCTGTTCAGAAGAGACTCAACGTCGGATTTCTCTTTAAAGAACAGCATCGGTTGACGGCCAGCAGGATTGGTAAACGCCAGCGTCAGCTGCATTTTCCAGTCAACGGTGCAGGAGGATTTCATCCAGCCAGCGGTATGACCAAAGCTGTCCGGCCCAACCTGCAGCCACGTGTCCTGACCCAGCGTTGTCCTTTGGTAAACATAGAATCGACTAAAGGCCGGCTGCTCTTTACCTGCTTCACCTGCTTTGGCGGACAGCTGGCAGCCTGGGTAAGTCAGTACCCGCTGGAATAACGCATGTTTACCTTCCTGCAAAAGCGGCTGTTTACCCGCGGCACAGGCGGGGGATGCCAGCGTTGCGGCACACACCAGGCTACTGAACCAATGCATGTATTTCATTGTTTATCCTATTTCTTCAGCTCAGCTAAACGGGCTTTGGCCTCGTTATTCTGCGGGTCCTGATTTACAACCGATTCATACCAATACGCCGCTGTCTCTGCGTCAGGATTGAAGCATCCCCCTGGTTTTGCGGTTTTCGGGTCATATTCTTGTGCATAACGAACAGCTATCTGCGTATCGCCGGACTGGGCTTTATAGGCGTAAAGGCGCTGAGCGATATCGCAATGTTTTGCCGCTTTCGCTTTTGCGATGACGTCCAGCAGTTGTGCACTACTTGGCTGGCTACGCAGGCACCCTTTAACGAACGCCATTTCATTGCCGCTCGCCATTTGTTCATCACCACACGGCCCGGTAGTTTTCGCGACGGGCGCGGGAGGTGCCGCTGGAATTGCAGGCTCTGGCTTACGGGTAAACCACCACCCAGCAGCGGCCAGCAGGAGCAATAGAATGGCTAATCCCGCAAATAACGGCAGCTTACTTTTCGGCTTATGCGGCTGTTGAGATACAGGCTTTTCTGCGACAGGTTCTAAAACGACAGGTTCCGGTTCTTGAACGGACATCGGCTGCACGATGGGGGTATCATTCAGCGTCTGTATATTTTCCGGGAGTGGGTTTTCACCACCGGCCTGGGAGCTGAGTAGCCCTTCAGCGATGGTCAGAATCCCCATATCCTTATTACTTCCATCTTTGATGGTGATGCGATAGGCCGCCTGGCGGTTGGCGAGTAGTGGATCGATCAGAGAAGGGCCGACCTGAACGCAGGGCGTCTCCTCATTTTGTATCAGTGGAGGAAGGGCGAGGAAAATCTCGCCACTGACCCAATCACCGTGGCTATCCAGATACAGGCGATCCTGATTACGTACTACCGAGATTGTGACGCCCTCGGCATCGCCTTTCCAGCCTTTCAACAAGAGCAATGCGAATCCTGGTTGTATAGGGGTCAGCGTCTTAAGTTCAGGTTTGATCACGTCCAGTTACTCCTTTGCCAATTTAATCTGGCGGAGAATGACGCCCAGATTTTCGTTCTGCGCGACGCTAATCTCGCGTCCGGCAGAATGACCTGCGTTTTCGGTAATGAGTGCTTCCAGGCCAACCAGCCAGTCGATGATAAAGAAGGCACTGTAGTTCAGCTGTTGCGGCGTCAGGCGTGCCAGGCGTTCATCACCTTTCCAGACCACGCTGTCGCACGTTGGTGGACGGGTAAAGATCGGCTGTTCGGGCTGGTTGAGACGGGCCGGGCGTTTCGATTCCGGCATATTTTGATAGCCCAGCCAGGTGATGAAATCGCTCATCACGTGAAGCACGCGTGAAACCTGACGCTCGACCATACGTTCGCGACGAACGCCAGCCTGCTCGGTATTTTTCATTGCATTGACCAGCGCGTCCTCGACACGTGAACGCAATAACCCCGTGATCAATTCGTCTACCAGCGCTTCGGCAATCGGGCGCGGAAGACTGATGTAGTTGAGCATGGCGGCGGTTTCAGGCAGGCCGCGCAGATGGTTAATCCAGAGCTGAACGCTCTGGTGCGCGAAAGCGATCTCATGGCTGTGCGTCGTCACCGCAGTTGCGCTGCTTTCGAAAGCATCTTCCACACCGATATCAAAGAATCCTGCATCTTCTTCTTCTGCTTCAGGCGCAGACAGGGTCGTTTGCTGCATGTAAAGTGCATGGAGATCGCGGCGTGCCGGAACCAACCGCGCCAGCAGTTCGCCGTGCATGCCGCTGCGTTTTTTCAGGGTGGCAAGGATCTCTTGCGCAATTCGGGATTTTCTGGACAGCTCTTCTTCGCCGTCCGGCTGGTACCAGTTCCCCAGTCCCCCTTCGACCAGTTCGTGGCGGATCTCGTCGAGCTGTTCTGCGATCCGCTCCAGTTTCAGTTCAGGGCGGGCGACGCGGGTCAGATAATCGGCCATTCGGCGCATACCACCGTCGTTGAGGGTGAGCATCGCATCCCAGGCTTCAGCAGGGTTCGCGATGTAGCGAGCGACAGCTTCATCTTCAAGGAAGGTTTTCCGCATCAGTGCGAGCTGCCCGCCATTGTCGTCGTTGAAAGCCGCTTCACTACCTGCGTTCATGCGGATAAAGGGCGTTTGCTGGCGCGGTTTGCGTACCAGGAACGTGTTATTGAACGCCTGACCCTGGCTCCATTCCTGCATCCATTTGTACTGGCCAAAACGCTCGGTCATCGCCATTTTGATCATCCCGCCAAGCCCCCAGGACTGGCGAAGAAGTGCTTCGTCATGGGAAAGGTTTTGGCTAATGCGCAGATCAAACATGGTTAATGCCCAGACTAGGCCAGGTAAGCGACGACCACGCGCGTCGGCATCGGCGCCCTGGGTGTAACGGATCCACTCGTCCAGAACGCCGCCCACTTCTTTGACATCGGACTGTTTTGTTGAGGCCGTACACACCACCAGGACATTCATCTCCTGGTTTTCGGTGTAACGTTCAAAAAGATAGGCCACTTTTCCGCGCAAAATTAACTGCGCTAGCGGGTTGCTCTCTGCATTTTTAACCTCGCGAGTGACATCACTCATGGACTCCACCGCCAGACGGCCGCGATAACCCGGGAAATCAAGCAAGTCGACGGCTTCGAAGATTGTTTCGCGAGGCGGAGCCATTAACGGGATATGCAATTCAACGGTAAGCGCAGTGAGCTCTGCCAGCGATAGCGAAATAGACGCACCCGTTTGCCCATTTACCACAGGACAGACTTCAATAGTCTGATCCGACGGGGTATTCAGCCGCTCCAGCATATCGACGTTCATGATGCTATCCCGCTGGATAAGCAGGCCGTTTTCGTTACGAACCAGCGTGCTCAGCGGGGCACGCAGCTCCTGCTCTCCACCGAGACGCTGTAGCGTGTTGGCAAAACGGATATAGGCATTGGTTAGTTCTGGTACTTCGCCCCATAAAACGGAGAAAAGCTGGCCGCGATCTTCAACAGAAAGCCATGGTGCGAGGCTTACTGCCTGTGGCCAGTAGGTCAGGGCAAAACGGCTTTGCGTTTTCTCAGCATGGCGGATGAGGTAATCCCAAAAAGAAACTACGTCATCTTCGGTCACGCCAGGGCTGCGGGAGGTCAGGCGTCGTTTCGACAGGGACGTTAACAGATCGCTGATGCGTTTTTCATCGAACTGCCAGTCAAATTTTTCCTGGTTGAAATCATGGATGAATGCGTTGGCGAGGATCTTCCCCATTTCCACTTCGTTGAAGAGCTGTAACGTGACAGGCCAGCGGTCGTCTGAGCTCTGAGCACTGCGGCTAAACCGGGTAACAAGACCCGTCGCCTCTTTGCCGCCGCCAGGCGGGTTGATGTGGGTCAAAAAATCGAGCTGATTGCCGCCGAGGCGTGTTTCCAGCTTTCCGTTTTCACCCGCAGCCAGCGCGGAAATGAGATACGATTTGCCTGCCTGCGACAAGCCAAAGAAGCCGATTGTCATCGGTTTCGCTGCGGCCTGCGCCAATCTGCGTGCTTTGTTACGGCTGCGGCGCAAGTTCATGGTCAGGCGATCGGCTTCAGTGTTCAGGCGCGGCGCGTCCTGACGAACGCTTGCGATCCAGTCAATGGCCCGGCCTGCACCTTGTTCGACGCCATTCCAGCCCTGGATAATGGTGTTGGGATGAATAGTGCTCATTAGCTTTTAATACTCCCGCTATCCAGCCAGTAATGGGTTTCACTCAGCCCATTACCGACCATTGTGTTCAACTGGAATGCAACATCTCTACGACCATAACCGCGCTGTGCGTTTTTCATTTCCATCGAGCCAATCTGGAAGCGCTCCGGACTGACCGGTTCTTCGCTACTACGTCCACGTCCCTGTTCTGCGGTTAAACCGATGCTTATTACAGCATCACCCGACAGCTCGCTTGCCAGGTTCGCACTGGTAATTTTTAGGGTGTAAAGTGCGGTCGATGGCCAGCGTTCGTTATCAAGCTGGCGGAAACCGATACGCACTTCCCCCCGTGCTTCAAAGCCTTTCCCTTCCGGTAACTGGAAATCAGCGGAGTCCAAATCAACGTCGCGATAGGCGACATTGCTGTCTTTAATCACATTGTTTCCATCAAGCATCCCGACATAGCGGATGGTTGAATAAGGCTTAAAGTTCGCAGTGCGGAAGAAGAAGTTGTTGAGCCTGGATTTCTCCGCTAACAGGCACAGCATCGCCCCCACAACGGCTGTCGATTTCGGATCGTCAATGCATCCTTTCTTGTTAAACGGATACCAGCCACCGGTTTCATAACCGTGGAGTGGCAGCACGCGAGAAGGGGGAACAGGTTGAAGCTGGCGAATGAGCGCTTGAATTCCCGGCAGGCGGGATGGACGACCGGTTAAAAGTAATACATCGCAGTTGTAGTGCCAAAGCACTTCGCACAACGCGCGCAGGCTGTGGCAAATGTTCATTCGCCCGCTGCGAGGGTCGATAAATTCATTGTGCAGACGCGCAAGATCCAACTCCAGCGGTACATCCAGAATGGAGAACGGTACTTCGCTCGCAAGCTGTCCGGAACGGGCAACGTCGTTGACGTAATCCTGTACTTTCTCGGTTGGAAGATTATCGGCAAGTAGCTCACGGAAAGTGTAATTCAGTATCTCCCGACCATTTTCCGGGGAGTACTCTTCATAGCGATGCAAAATAGATAACGCCAGAGGCGCGAAGATCTGCAATGTTAGCTGCTGACGTAATACCTGTTTTCCGGCTTCGATCGATTCACTACCGAACAGTTGTGACATCATTGATTCGGCTGCAAGATCGCTGTGGCCGACTTTGGTCATGGCCGCTTTTACTGCTGGCTGGAGGAAAAGCCGTATAACATCCAGCAGTATGTCGTCGCCTGCTACCTTAAACCCTTCACGGAAAAGCTGTTTCGGGGTAATCCGGACGTTAATGCCCTGGCCTTCATCCAGCGTGTAGCGAGAAATGACGAGATCGGTCGTTCCTCCGCCAATGTCAATCGACGCGATTTTTAATGAGCGTGTATCGCTGGTGTCCTTTTGAGTATCGGGACGGCGAGTAGCTGCAAAAAATTCGTCCGTGCGACCGCCAAAGTAGTTCTGCGTTTCGTTATAGAGATATACCAACTGCCCACAGGTGGCTTCGTCCCACTTCACGTGTACGCCTGGATGGGCGTATTTCAAGCACTGCGGGTCATCGCCTTCATAATCCATCTCTTCCCAGCCGAGCGCTTTCCAGACCATGCGGATAGCGTCATGCATGCTCTCCTCAAAGATAGCGCGCTCAGGCTTTGGCATCGCCGGAGGGACAGTCATAATGACATTTCGTAAACGACGCGGTGTGCTGGCGTGGTTCATCTTCAGCCGCTGTGAAGGGCTGTTGATTTGCATGAGAGCCTGGCTTAATACCTCTGACAACATCATCGTCATCAGCGAGCTACGACTGTATACCGGCGTGAAGACGGGCATACGGTCTTCTTCATTTTTCAGGCGAATGAGCAATTTCCCCTGATCGTTGATCATATACAGCAGCGGTGCTGCAGTGGCTAACGGCTCTCTGTCACTTTTCACGAAGGCCTGGCTAAAGCGCCATCCCGGTGAATAGGGTTGATCGTCCCAGAGGTAGCGTTTAGGGCTGGAGATCCCTGTTGAGCCCTCGGTACCCAGGCGTTGAGCCGCCATTCTGAAGGCTTCTCCGCCGACGCGTCCAATGGTTGGCCATGTGAAGGCATCGCTGCGCCCGCTTTTTAGCGAGAAATCCTGCTTGCCGAATTCGGCCTGGGCAAACTCGAGACGGCTGTCAAAAGGCTCGTTATAAACAAATTGCGGTTGGCTCAAATCTCGCAGCTGAAGCTGATAAAGTTGAGAAAGCCCTTTATTGTCGTCACGATGTTCTTCGATCAGGATGCCGCAGCTACGTGAGTTACCAATGTCCAGCACGAGATCTACAGGTATCGCTGAGTCCCGGATTTTTACGTCGTTGACCTGTACTTCAGGAACGACAATCGTCGTCGCCAGGACATGCAGCAGGTTAAGATAATGCGCCTGATGTTCCTGCTGCAGTAGTTGTTCATCAATGTCATCAATATGTTGGCGTAATACTTCGCGAGCCTGAGTACTGAAAATTTCCCGTAGCCATTCATTCACCCATGGCAGTGAGAGAAACTCCCCCATCTCGTGAGGATGGCGTGCCAGAGCAAATCCCGCGCCTGAACGGATATCATCCTCGCCCGGTGCGAGATACTGCGTATTCTCGCGATCCGGGAAAATTTTGGTATCAAAAATCAGAGTAGCGCGCCAGGTATTGCCCTTTTCATCCGGCTCAGGCAGCTCATGGAACTGGACGCGTGACCAGTTATACGGCCCGTGAGCAAAGGCTCGTGGCGGGTTGAAGCGGAAAAATGGCAGCGGTAACCAGAGGCCGCGATAGAGGCGTAGCGACTCTTCGGTCGTCAATGTGTAGTCGGAGTCTGCGTAGCGAGGAGGTTCGCTGTCAGGTTGAGGGATCTGCAGCTTATCTTCCCTCTCATTATAGATAAGCCGCATAATAGCCTCGTCTCCCTGTTGACGAAGAAATTCCCCATATTCTTTACGCGTGGGCAGGGTAAAGGCGAAATCAAGGAACTGGATCCCGCTGTCGCGAATAAGTTTGACCTGTTTTTTAAAATCAGTGAGTTCAGCGAGCATTTACTGACTTGCCTCCTGCTTCATCGAAATAGGGAAAAGTGTTTTGGCGTCGTAACGGCCTTTGCAATCCGCAATGTTTTGCGCGCCGGGAGCACACAGAATTTCTGGCATTTGGTAGCGTGAGCCATCGGAGCACTGTGCTTCTCCCTGATTGTTAATGGCGAGATGACCTGACTGAATGGCCGCGTTGACCGCGCCACGACAGGTCACACCGTCGCCACGGATCATCTGTACTTCGCCCTTACCGTCATTGATTTGGTAACTCAGACTAAGGGGCTTTCCTGTGCGTTGATCCTGAATACCAGCCCCTGCGTGCCAGTTCCCGTCCAGAAAACGGGTGTTTCCTTGGGCCAGTGAAGATGCGGGCAGGGTCAACGGGACTTTAGCGCCAGTTGAGGTATTGGCCGATGGCGCTTCGAGAGCAGGTGCTGTTCCGCCGGGATGAGGGCTATTCGTGGCTGACGCAGGATCCACAGCAGATGCCGTTGCTGCTGCGCTTTGTGACGGCGTTTGTAATGCTGATTGCTCTTGTGACGTTGTGAGTGAAGTGCCCGTGGTGCTTAAAATCTCACTGCCCGTTGTCGAATGCAGGTTCGCCTTAGACGTTGTTGTGCTGATGATGGCCCTTGACGACGGCGCAAGAGATTCGGCTGTTGGAAGGTGGGGCGCGGGCAAAGCGGGTACGGAAGATGAAATACCAGGGATCGTTATGCCTGGCATGCAACCCCGTAAGAACAATAGTGCTAAAAAGAGTAACAGAAGTAGCGGCAGTAGCCAACGCAACCATGCGGGTAAGAGCAACCACCAGCGTCTTTTGGCGTGCCTTTGATGAGTGAAAGTGCGTTCTGGTATCACCGGTTCAATACTGGCTGATTGCGGAGGCAAGGCTGTAGATATGGGACGCAAACAGTCTAACGGCTCGATGCGGGCCTGGTTAGTGGCGTTCACAAATCCCCAAAAACTGATGACCGGCTTTCCACCTACCAGCCACACGTGCTGCTGATCGGGGAATTGCATCGCTTTTTCAAGTAATTTCCCAAAGAGCCGGCGTTCCGGCTGCTGGCTTTGGGCAAATTCATTACTTATCTGGCGAAACGCTGCATGGGTGGTTTCGAGTTGCGCGAGCGCGGCCTGGCGCTCAGCTTCCGTTGCGGCCGTCCATGGAATAACGTCACCGGCCAGCGGGGCATACCAGTCGATTCGATCGCCATGCTCGCTGATTTGCGGGATGGCTAAAGTGTCAGCAACCGCCGTTTGTTTTCTAAGTCGTAGGGTTTCACGCAGCTGTAATGCGGAAATATATACTGCCTGTCCATTCTCACCCATCGACTGATATTTATCGAGCTTGTCACTGCATAGAAAAATTTCTTTCACGCTGCATGCCTTTGCTGTTAAACGAACAAGTGAAAGCAAGTTCCACTGTGAAAAAGGACGCCGCAAATACGCCGGGTAATCTGCGTCAATTGTTTATGGCAACAAAATATTGAGTATTATCGGCAAATGGCCGAAAACGTTTAGACCTAAACTAAACTTATTATTGGGACGTGCGCATATCCGATTGCCGCAAAAAAAAGTTTCGCTGTGAAACTATATTTCTGGCAATGTATTCATTTTCTCTAATGTGTTAATCACAACCCTGCGGTATATATTCCTTCACGGCGTTGTTCATCATCTTATTAAACTCCTGCGTATTATTGACAGCAAATACCTTTCCACCTGTATTGCTGGCAATACAGTTTCCGGCGCCGGTATTCATGATATCGACAACATTGACCTGTAATCGGGGCTTACGTTTTTTTAGCTCAAGCGCGACATCGCAAGGCGAGCCTCCGCATGTCTCTTCCCCGTCCGTCACCAGTAGAATTATGGCATCACGGTCAACGCCATTAACTCGTTTCCCCGCCTCTTCTAACGCCTCTGCCAGAGCGGTTTTACCCACCGGCTGGATTTTATCAATTAACTTTTTTAGCTCAGCGCGTTGTTCCGGCAGGAAAGCCGGAGTTGCGTTCACCTGGTGGCAATTAGCTGCGGCAATAAGGCTAATGTCCATGTCATTTGGCACGTCATCGATAATGTGTTTAGCGGATTGATGTGCGAGCGTAATGCGACGAGGTTCACGATCGATACCGGGTACAGGTTTATCCTGCATCCACCGCATTATCTCTTCTGGTGTGGCATCCATGCTCATGGCCATAGAGCCAGAAGCATCAAAAATAATAACCATTTCAGGTGCCTGCTGTTTTGTCCGCTGTGCCGGGCAGAGCATTTTGACCTGATGCTCAGGGGCTGGCTGGACGGGAGAAACGGCAGGAGTGGCTACTTTGACAGTCGGCCAGCAGCCGCGCAGGAGAACAAGAGCCAGAAGCAGAGCCAGTGCTAAAAGCCCCAGCCATAACCACCCACGCTTTTTAGCCAGCGGTTCTGCCGGCAACTTAGTTTCAGGCATGATGTCCCAGCCTGTAATCACAGGCTGACCGTCAACGATCCATATTCTTTCTGGTGAGGGCTGTCTGGCTATTTTTGCCAGTAACTGCAGTGTTTCGGGAGAAGTCTGCGCGCTAGTCGAGAGTGTTTGATGAAGTTGAGTGAGTGCCGCCAGCTTTTGTGAGAGGAGTATGGCGATTTTGTCTCGCTCAACGACGTTTAAAGCGTTAAAGCGTTGGGGTTTGCCATTTATTTCGCTATACCATTCAACCGCACCATCTTCAGCCTGCTGAGGGCGGGCAAAAAGATTGAGATAAGTTTTAGAAAGGTGTCGGTCAATAAGATTATTTAAGGCAGAAAACGTTGAAATATATTCTTGTAAGCAATGTTCGCTTTCAACAGTCCTTGTGATTCTAATCATTGCCTTTAATGAGCCAGGTATGCAAAAGAAAATAGCTTAGAGCTAAATATAAAGAATGACAATCTCTAATGCTAATCTTGTTCTTAAAATTAAAAAACTACCAGTTTTAAGAGGTAAGATGCCTTGAGTAAAAGTAAACGTCGGACGGGGGAAAAGGTTCATGAAAAATTATCATTTAAGTTTTACTTTAATACCACTTCACCTAATGACCAGGTTTAATCATTGCCAACACGCGCGTGGCAGGCAAATCATCTGCGCTTGACCCACGACAAAGCAGCCCTCCACGCTCTCCACCATAATCGCGCCTGTTTCCCCTCTCTCTGGTGCTACCCATGGCGTATCAACTGAACCTGAACTGGCCGGAATTTCTTGAGAAATACTGGCAAAAACAACCCGTAGTGCTGAAAAATGCCTTCCCGAATTTTGTCGACCCGATTACTCCGGACGAGCTGGCAGGGCTGGCGATGGAGCCGGAAGTCGATAGCCGTCTGGTGAGCCATTTCAACGGCAAATGGCAGGCCAGCAATGGTCCGTTTGAGCACTTTGACGATCTGGGCGAAACCGGCTGGTCGCTGCTGGCGCAGGCGGTGAACCACTGGCATATGCCCGCCGCGGAGCTGGTGCGTCCGTTCCGCGTCCTGCCGGACTGGCGTCTGGATGACCTGATGATCTCCTTCTCCGTGCCGGGTGGCGGCGTGGGTCCGCATATCGATCAGTACGACGTGTTTATCATTCAGGGGATGGGCAGCCGCCGCTGGCGCGTGGGCGACAAGCTGCCGATGCGTCAGTTCTGCCCGCATCCGGCGCTGCTGCACGTCGATCCGTTTGAGCCGATCATCGACGAAGATCTGGCCCCGGGCGATATCCTCTACATCCCGCCTGGATTCCCGCACGACGGCTTTACCCATGAGACGGCGCTCAACTACTCGGTCGGTTTCCGCGGGCCGAACGGTCGCGATCTGATCAGCAGTTTCGCCGATTATGCGCTGGAAAACGATCTGGGCGGCGAGCACTACAGCGATCCGGATCTGACCTGTCGCGAACACCCGGGCCGCGTGGAGCAGTACGAGCTCGATCGCATTCGCCAGATGATGATCGAGATGATCAGCAAGCCGGATGATTTCACAAAATGGTTCGGCAGCTTTGTCTCCACGCCGCGCCACGAGCTGGATATCGCCGCCGCTGAGCCGCCGTACGCGCCGGAAGAGGTGCTGGACGCGCTGCAGGGCGGCGAAACGCTGTCCCGCCTGAGCGGCCTGCGTGTGCTGAACGTCAACGGCAGCTTCTTTATCAACAGCGAACAGCTGGAGACGGTAGACGCGAAGGCGGCGGATGCGCTGTGCCGCTACACCGAACTCGGCCAGGCCGAGCTGGGCGATGCGCTGAATAACCCGGCGTTTGTTGAAGAGCTCACCGGGCTGATTAACCAGGGATACTGGTACTTCGACGAGTAACCTGCCTGTTGCCCGGTGGCGCTGCGCTTACCGGGCCTACAGGATCGGTTTTCTCCCTCTCCCTGTGGGAGAGGGTCGGGGTGAGGGCATCAGGCCGCACTACTCCTCCATTGCAATCACAATCGCTTCACCCATCTTCTTCAGCGCCTCGCGATTCTTCTCCGTCGGCGGCAGCGCCACGTTGATCCGCAGACAGTTGCGGTACTTCCCGGAGGCGGAAAACAGCGATCCGGCCGCGGCCTGGATCTTCAGCCGACACAGCTGCTTGCTGACGCACACCATGTCGACCTTTTCCGGCAGCTCAATCCACAGCAGGAAGCTGCCCTGCGGGCGCGTGACGCAAATCTCTGCCGGAAAATACTGCCGCACCCAGCAGGTGTAGGTTTCCATATTCTGCTGATAAATCTGGCGCATACGACGCACGTGGCGATGGTAATGGCCGTCGCGAATAAACGCCGCCACCGCCATCTGGGTGCCCGGCACGTTAAACCCGCCCGCGGCGTATTTCATGTGCATCACCCGGTCGTAATAGCGCCCCGGCACAATCCAGCCGACGCGCAGGCCCGGCGCCACGGTTTTGGTAAACGAGCTGCAGAGGATCACGCGGCCGTCGATATCCATCGAATGAATGGTGCGCGGGCGCGGGTACTCCGCCGCCAGCTCGCCGTAAATGTCATCTTCCACGATCACGATATCGTGCCGCTGGGCCAGGGCTAAAACCTGCTTTTTCCGCGCTTCCGGCATGATAAACCCGAGCGGGTTATTGCAGTTGGGCACCAGAATCACGGCCTTGATCGGCCACTGCTCCAGCGCCAGCTCTAACGCCTCGATGCTGATCCCGGTCTCGGGATCGGTAGGAATTTCAATCGCCTTGATGTCAAACCCGCGCAGCATCTGCATGGTGCCGTGAAACGACGGCGACTCCACCGCCACGATATCCCCCGGCTTGCACACCGAGAGCAGGGCAATCGACAGCGCGCCGTGGCAGCCGTTGGTGATGACAATCTCATTCGCCGCTACGGTGGAGCCGCCGTCCAGCATCAGGCGGGCGATCTGCTCGCGCAGCTCCAGGCGGCCGTCGAGCACGTCATAGCTCAGCATCTCGGCAGGATTATGCTGCGCGATGCGGCTCATCTCGCGCCACAGGGGCTTCAGGCTCGGCTGGTTAATATCCGGCGAGCCGCCGCCGAAGGAGATCATCTCTTTGTCGGCGCGGGCGTCCAGCAGCATCATCACCTCATCCCACTGGGTGACGTCCACGGGGCGCTGCACCGGGCGCGTCATGGCCGGAACCGGCGGCTGGGCCTTGCGCTGCGAGACAAAATAGCCGGAGCGCGGCTGAGGGGTGATCAGCTGGAGGTTTTCGAGGACCTGATAGGCCTGCTGTATGGTGCTGATGCTCACGCCGTGCTCCTGGCTCAGCGTGCGCACCGACGGCAGACGTTCGCCGCTGCGATACAGCCCTTGTTCAATGCGTTCTGCCAGGAGGTTGGCCAGATGTTGATAGCGCGTCATGCTGTATCCTTTGTTTCCACCATACAGATTGTAAAACCAGTACAGATTGCCGTAAAAATTGGCATGCAGATACTGTTTTAGCGGATCTGTATGTTAAACAAAAGGTGTTTTTGAGTCTGTATTGCGCAGACCGATTTCCAGGATGATAACCCCACTGGTACAGTGAGGAGAGCATCATGGAATTCTATGAGAATCGTTCAAAACGTCCGTTCGTCGTGTTTGTCTGGATCGGCAAAACGATCTGCAACTGGTATCGCATCAACCGTACCCGCCGCATCCTGAGCCAGATGAGCGACGAGCAGCTCAAGGACGTTGGGTTGTCCCGCAATGATATTTAAACCGTAGGCCGGGTAAGGCGTAGCCGCCACCCGGCGATTTCAGCTCAACAGCGCAAGCGTCTGCCGCTTCGGCCTCTCCAGCAACGCCAGCGCCTCTTCATACGACCGCACGTTGTTATAGCCCATCACCAGCCCGTAGCGTTTGCCCGACCCGCAATACCACTCCGAAAGCGCATTCACCTGCAGCTGCTGTTCCTGCCAGCAGCGCGCCACTTCCCGGTCACCGCTGCCTCTGGTCAGGAACGCCACGATATGCATCCCACCGTCGTTTTGCTCGGTGAAAAACAGATCGCCATACACCTCGCGGAGAGCCGCAATCATCCAGTCGCGGCGGGTCTGATACAGCGCGCGCATCTTTTTCAGGTGACGGAAAAAATGCCCTTCGTTGAGAAACGCGGTGAGGATCTTTTGCGTCAGCACCGGCTGGCCGCTGGTGGTAATGTCCGCGCAGTCGGTAAAGGCCCCGACGGTGCTGGCGGGCATCACCACGTAGCCCATGCGCAGCGACGGCATGATGGTTTTACTGAAGGTGCCCATAAAAATTACCCGGTCGTGCTGGTCGAGGCTTTTCAGCGACGGCAGCACCTTGCGGGTGTAGTGAAACTCACCGTCGTAATCGTCTTCGATGATCCACGCCTCGTTCTGGCTGGCCCAGTCGAGCAGCTGCTGCTTGCGCGGCAGCGATAGCGTGACCGCCAGCGGGCTCTGGTGCGACGGGGTGACGATGGCAAAACGGGCGTCGCGATGGTGACGGAGCAGGTAGTCCGTATCGATGCCGCAGTGGTCGACCGGCACCGTGTGCAGGCGCGGCACGATCCGCTTGAGCAGCTGCTGGCCCATAAAGTAGCCCGGATCCTCAAACACCACCTTGTCGCTGCGGCTGGCGAGGGTGTCGAGGATCAGCCGCAGGCTGCCGCTGTAGCCGCTGGTGATCAGCACCTGTTCGGCGCTGCAGGACAGCCCGCGTGAGATATTAAGATAGCTGGCGATGGCCTGGCGCAGCGGATACCAGCCCAGAACGGGCGGATTGAGCATCTCCTCCTGACGCATGGCGCGCGTCGCCTGACCCGCCAGCAACAGCCATTTTTTATACGGGAAGCTGTCGAGGGCGGGGATGCCAGGGCGCAGAAACCCGGCCCGCTCGCGCTGGCTGATGAGCGATGCCGGAAGCGTGCCGGTGGGCTGTTCCGCAGGGGCACTCTTATCCGGCAACAGCAGGTCCGGGTTGACCCGCGTGCCGCGCGCGCCCCGGCTCACCAGATACCCTTCCCCCGTCAGAATGGCATACGCCGTTTCGACGGTTTTACGCGCCACCTTCAGCTCTTCCGCCAGCACGCGGATGGCAGGCACCTTATCGCCCGGCTTCAGCACGCCGCGCGTGATGTTGTCGCGATAGCGGGAATAAATCTCGTGATAGCCTGGCTTCATGTCCTACCTCATTTCACGCGTTTTGTATCTTTTTACTATGTCATGAACGGCGTAGATTTGCCGCATCGCATGACATATGCCGCACAAAAAAGAGGAAAGACAATGAGCACTCGCGTTAACCACCACAAAGTTACACCCGCCCTCGCCAACGCCCTGTCCGCCCTGAGCATGGAGGTGGCAAAAACCTCCATCGACCCGGCGCTTAAGCACCTGATCGACATTCGCGTGTCGCAGCTGAACGGCTGTACCTTCTGCCTGGATATGCACTCGAAAGAGGCCAAAATCGCCGGCGAGCGCGAGCTGCGCCTGTACCATCTGGCGGCCTGGCGCGAGTCCCCGCTGTTCAGCGCCCGCGAGAAAGCCGCGCTGGCCTTCACCGAAGCGCTGACCCAGATTGGCGTTCACGGCGTGAGCGACGCGTTGTACCGCAGCGTGGCGGAGCACTTCTCGGACGTGGAGATTTCAGAGCTGAACTTCGCCATCGTGGCGATCAACGCCTGGAACCGTCTGGGGATCACCTCCCGCATGGCGCCGGGCTCGCTGGACGCGGCTTACGGGCTGAACAAGGCTAACCTGGAATAATCCCGCGCTCGCGGATCGTCGCCACCAGCGCCCGCAGGCCTGGCGGGACGTGGCGATGGCCGGGGTAGTAAAGGCGCAGTCCGGCAAAGGGCTGCGCCCAGTCGTTTAAGACGCTCACCAGTTCTCCACGCTCCAGCTCTTCACGGATATACAGTTCCGGCAAAAATCCCACCCCTAATCCCGCTTTTACGGCGCGGATCGAGGCAAAAAGATCGGACGTCGCAAAGCGCGGCGGCACGGCAAGGGCGTACGTTTCCCCCCGACGCGCCAGCTCCCAGCGGTAGATCCCGCCGTGGGCCATGCGCATGCCGATCCCCTGATGCGAAAGCAGATCGTCCGGCGTCTGCGGAATGCCGTGACGGGCAAAATAGTCCGGCGTGGCGGTAACCAGCTGGCGGATCTCTCCGGTCAGCGGCACGGCGATCATGTCCTGCGGCACGGACTCTTCAAGGCGGATCCCCGCGTCATAGCCTTCCGCGACGATGTCGATCATTCGCGCTTCGCTGACGGTCTCTACGCGCATCTTCGGGTAGCGGATCATAAAGTCGATCAGCAGCTGGTCCAGAAACAGGGTGCCGATATGGTTCGGCACGTTCAGACGCAGCGTGCCGGCGGGTTCCCCGGTGTCGCTGTGGATCTCCTCGCTGGCGAGACGGATCTCCTGCAGGGCCGGGCCGATACGCGCCACGTAGCGCTGTCCGGCGTCGGTGAGCGCCACGCTGCGGGTGGTGCGGTTAAAGAGGCGGGTATCAAGGCGGCTCTCCAGCCCGGCGATGGCGTTGCTGACCGCCGTGGCGGACATGCCCAGCTCCTGCGCCGCGGTGCGAAAGTTGCCGCGCCGCACGACCGCCATCACCACTTCCAGCTCTGTCAGACCTGAACGATGCATAGATTATCCTGAAAATCGAAACAACCCTTGCAGCATAGCGTGGATTATCGCAATGGAGAAACCGTGACAGACTGTGCTCACACAGCCTGAGGAGGTTTATATGCACACCATCGAACAGATCTTTATTAACGGCGAATTTGTTACCCCGCACGGCAACGAGTGGTTTGATTTGTACAACCCGGCGACGGCGCAGGTCATCGGCCAGGTTCGTCTGGCGGATGAGATTGACGCGGAGCGCGCCGTTGCGGCGGCGAAAGCGGCGTTCCCGGCGTGGTCGCAGACCACTAAACAGGAACGCCTCGCGGCGCTAAAACGTATGCACGCCGCCGTGGCCGCCCGTCACGACGATCTGCTGGAAGCGGTCATTGAAGAGTACGGCGCGCCCGCTTCGCGCTCTGCATGGATGGCCAGCTATCCGGCGGAGGTGATTGCTCAGGCCATTGAGGCGCTGGAGGCGTTTGAATTTATCACCCCCGCAGGCGCAGCGACGGTGCAGATGACGCCGCTTGGCGTGGCCGGGCTCATCACGCCGTGGAACAGCGACGCGGGGTTTATCTGCGGCAAGCTGGCGGCCGCGCTGGCTGCGGGCTGTACGGCAGTCATCAAGCCGAGCGAAATGAGCGCCCTGCAAACCCGGATTGTCACCGAAGCGCTGCGCGATGCCGCACTGCCGCCGGGCGTGTTTAATATCGTCACCGGACGCGGCGAAACCGTCGGTGAAACCATCAGCCGTCATCCCGACGTGGCAAAAATCTCGTTTACCGGCTCGACGAATACCGGCAAGGCGATCCTGCGCAACGCGGCGGAGAGCTTTAAGCGCGTTACCCTGGAGTTAGGCGGTAAATCGCCGACGATCCTGCTGGATGATGTGGATCTGGCGCAGGCGATCCCGCTGGTGATTCAGGCCGGATTTATGAACAGCGGGCAGGCGTGCGTGGCCGGAACGCGCATTCTGGTGCCGCAGGCGCGCAAGGCGGAGATCGAAGCCGCATTGGCGCAGGCCGTGGCGGCGGTGAAATCGGGCGATCCGCGCGATAGCGCGACGGACGTCGGCCCGATGGTCAGCGAAAAGCAGTGGCAGCGGGTGCAGGGCTATATCCGTAAAGGAATCGAAGAGGGCGCGCGCCTGCTGGCGGGTGGTGAAGGGAGACCGGACGGCACGCGAGACGGCTGGTTTGTGCGCCCTACGCTGTTTGCCGACGTGAACAACCAGATGACGGTCGCCCGTGATGAGATTTTCGGCCCGGTGCTGTGCGCGATCCCTTATCGTGACGAGACGGAGGCTGTCGCCATTGCCAATGATACCGACTACGGACTGAGCGCGATGGTGCTGGGCGGCGATGCGAACCGCGCGCGACGCGTGGCGCAGCAGATTGTTTCCGGTCGCGTGCTGGTGAATACCCTTGCCCATGAGCCGAAGGCGCCGTTCGGCGGGTTTAAGCACTCCGGCGTGGGGCGCGAGATGGGCGAGTGGGGGATCCGGGCGTTTATGGAGCCGAGGTCGATTCTGAGCTAAAACCTGCCCGGTGGCGCTGCGCTTACCGGGCCTACAGGAGCCCACAGGCCGGATAAGCGCAGCGCCATCCGGCACAACATTTCGCTCTTTGCCGAAGCATCGTTCCTCTCTACCCTGCATTCTCTCTCCAAATCACTACGGAGAGACCATCATGATTGCAGTCATTTTCGAAGCCAAAGCCGCGCCCGCCCATCAGGCGCGCTACCTACAGCTCGCTGCCGAACTCAAACCTCTGCTGGCGGACATCGACGGCTTCATTGATATCGAACGTTTTCAGAGCCTGACGACCGACGGCAAAATCCTGTCGCTTTCCTGGTGGCGCGACGAAGAGGCCGTCCGCCGCTGGAAGCAGAACGTCTTCCATCAGGCGGCGCAGGCCGAAGGGCGGGAGTCGATTTTCGCGTACTACCGCATTCGAGTGGCGCAACTGGTGCGGGAGTACAGTTCCGAAACCGGAGGGCACGCGGATGTATGACGTTCACCTTATTCTGCTGACGGATGATGATAAGCTGGCCGCAGAGATCACCGAACCCTGGGCGACACATGTTAAAAACGAGCCTACCTCCTGATAACGGCGCGGCGCTGGAACAGGCCATTGCCGCGGTGGCTGCCGCAATGGCCGATCCGTCGCGTGTAAAGATGCTGTGCGCGCTGATGGACGGGCGGGCGTGGACTGCCACCGAGCTGAGCGCGGCGGCAGACGTTGCGCCGTCGACCGCCAGCGGCCATCTCGCCCGGCTGGTGGAAGGGCAATTGGTTACCTGCCTGTCGCAGGGGCGGCACCGCTATTATCGTCTGGCGGGGCACGACGTGGCGGCGCTGGTCGAGCATATGATGGGGCTCTCCTGGAGCCGCATCACCCCGCCGGAAACAACCGCGCCGAAAGCCATGCGCGAGGCCCGAACCTGCTACGACCATCTTGCCGGAAGGGTTGCGGTGCAAATCTACGATTTTATGCAGGCGGAAGGCTGGCTGGAGGCAGACGGTTCAGCGCTCACGCCGTATGGCCGCGAGCAGTTCCTGACGCTCGGCGTTTCGTTAAGCGCTCACCCGCGCCGAAAAGCCTGCTGCGCCTGTCTGGACTGGAGCGAGCGGCGGTTTCATCTGGGCGGTGAGGCGGGCGCGGCGCTGCTCATTCATCTGGAAAGCAAAGGGTGGATCCAGCGGGTGGCGGGGTACAGGGAGGTGGTGGTGACGGCTTCAGGTAGGGCTGCTGTTAAGAGACTTTTTAGCCGCTAAACTCTGATGCGGGCTGGTGCCCTCACTCCGACCCTCTCCCACGGGGAGAGGGAGACGTCGTTTCGCAATTCCTGCTCTTTCGCCTCTCGTTTCTTGATACTTACCCTGATAACTATTATCGTTACCGCGTGTGACGAGAGGTTTCCCCATGAGCGAAGAAGAACTGTTTAGCCGCAGGCCGATGGGCATGCGGATGGCGATGATCGTGCGCCAGTGGCGTGCGGTAATCGACGACGCCATTCTCGATACCGGGTTAACCCAGTCGAGCTGGACGGTGATGATGCAGCTTCATCAGCTCGGGGATAACGTCTCCGTGAGTGAGCTGGCGGAGGTGCAGGGCATTGAACTGCCGCCGCTGATGCGCACCCTGACACAGCTGGAAAAGCAGGGTTACCTGCTGCGCTCCGTATCGCCTTATGACAAGCGCATCCGGCTTCTGACGCTGACGCCTGAGGGAAAAGCCCTATTACAAAGGCTCACTCGGGTGATTGAGACCTATCAGGCGCGCGTATCGCAAAACATCGCGCCGGAACATATCGACATTTTCAGCGCCACCCTGAATCAATTCGCCTGCAATTTGCGGACAATCCGCGAAGAAGATAACAAGACCGAAAAATAATGACCCCTGAACAAAAGTTTGCCCGCTGGGTAAGGGTGAGTATTGCCTCTTTCCTGCTGATGTTTGTCTACTTTATCGTCGCGGATATCTGGATCCCGCTGACGCCGGACTCCACCGTGATGCGCGTGGTGACGCCGGTTTCTCCGCGCGTCTCCGGCTACGTGGCGGCGGTACATGTCCACAACAACAGCCAGGTGAAGAAAGGCGATCTGCTGTTTGAGCTCGACGACACGCCGTTTCGCAATAAAGTGGAAGCGGCGCAAATCGCGCTTGAGCAGGCACGCCTTTCCAACGACCAGCTGGATGCGCAGATCGCTGCCGCGCAGGCCAGCCTGAAAACCGCCGTGCTGACCGCGCGTAACGATAAAGTGACCTTCGATCGCTACCAGAAGCTGAGCACCCTGCAGAACGTCTCGCAGGCGGATCTGGATAAGGTCCGAACCACCTGGCAGAGCAGCGAGCAGTCCGTCAGCTCCATCCAGGCCAATATCCATAACCTGCGCATTCAGCGCGGCGAGCGGGACGAGCACCGCAACGTGACGCTGCAAAAATACCGTAACGCGCTGGATGACGCGGAGCTTAACCTCGGCTGGACGAAGGTTTACGCCCAGGCGGACGGTACGGTCAGTAACCTGCAGTTAAGCCCGGGCTTTTACGCCTCCTCGGGTTCCGCCGCGCTGGCGCTGGTGAACAACCAAACCGATATCGTCGCTGATTTCCGCGAGAAGAGCCTGCGCCATACCCATCAGGGCACCGATGCCGCCGTGGTGTTTGACGCCTTTCCGGGGCACGTTTTCCGCGCCCACGTGACCAGCAGCGACGCGGGGATACTGGCGGGTCAGGAGGCCGTGAACGGCCAGCTGTCCGAGCCGGAAACCTCCAACCGCTGGGTGCGCGATGCCCAACGCATGCGTATTCACGTCGCGCTGGACGAAGAATTGCCGAAGCATCTGCCGACCGGCGCGCGCGCCACCGTGCAGCTCTACAACAGCGAGGGGCCGTTTGCGCGCTTTTTCTCCGGGATGCAGATCCACCTGGTGAGCCTGCTTCACTATGTCTATTAGCACCCTGGCGCGGGTGTTTACCCCGCACGGCAACATCGTCTATACGGCAAACGACTTTCGCCAGACCCTGCGCATCGTCTTCGCCGGGATGATTGCGCTGAGCATCTCCAGCTTCTACAACACCAGCTACGGCGTATTTTTCGTAGTCTATCCGATCATGCTCCTGTCGCTGGTGCCGGTGTTTAACCGCCACGTGGCGAAGCAGTTTATCTTCAGCGCCGCGCTAAACTGCGTCGAAATGATCTTCATTATCGGCTATCTGTCGCAATGGCCGGTCATCATGACGCTGGTGGTGTTTGCCCTGTACGTGATGCGTTTTCGCTTTATGAGCAAGGGGCCGCTGTTCCTGTTTGGCTCAATGGGCGTGGTGTGCCAGAGCGTGATGCTCAACTTTATGAGCTACCCCACTACCAGCTGGCACACGCTGCTGTTTTCCAACATCGAAGCGAGCGTGATGGCGGTGTGCCTGAGCGCGCTGATGAACTATCTCCTGCCGGACGTGGAGCCCCGCAGGCCGCCGCCGCTGATTGAGAAAGACGATGCCCGCGTGCGCCACGAGTCGCTGCTCTCCGGCACCGTCGCGACGCTGATATTCGTGGTGTTTCAGATTAGCGACTTAAGCGATTCGCTTTCGGCGCTGATGGCGGGGATTTTGATCCTGTTCCCCATGCACTACCGCGGTTCGGTGATGAGCTCGATCTGGCGCGTGGTCGGCGTGGTGCTGGGCTGTCTCTATATTCTGGTGGTGCAGCTGATCCTCTACGATCACAGCAGCCATATGCTGCTGATGATGCCGCTGATTGGCCTCGGGCTGGCGTTTGGCGCGCGTCTGCACGTGATGGAAAAGGTGGGCGCGGGCGTGGGGTTCTCCAGCATCACGACCATCGGCATTATGTTCGGGCAGAACATGCACCCGGACACTGACCTGGTGTTCAGCGATCTCTACCGCATCACTTCCGTCACCTTTTCGCTGGTCGCAACGCTGACGATGGTCTTCCTGGTGCATCTGATCCTCAACCGCTTTGAGGCGACGCGCTACGTCATCGCGCCGCCTAAAGTAGATTAATGCCCCAGCACGGCAGGCAGCTGCGAGAGTAAAAACAGGATCAGGCCAATCGTCCCGCCGACCAGCGTGCCGTTGACGCGGATGAACTGCAGATCTTTACCGATGTTAAGCTCAATCTGGCGGGACATGTCTTTGGCGTCCCAGCTTTTGACCGTGTCGCTGATGTGGCGCGTCAGAAACGCCGCGAAATCCGGTGCGAGGCGGTGTGCCGCCTGCTCCAGATGCTCGTTCAGCGACGCCCGCAGGCTGGCGTCGTTAGACAGCGTTTCGCCAAACCACAGCCCGGCGTTGGCGATGCGCTGCTTCACGCGCGAATCCTCGCTTTGCATATCCGCTTTCAGCCACTGGCGCAGGTCGGCCCACATCTCTCCCAGATAGCGGTTAAACGCCTCATCGTTTTTCAGGTAGTGCTTGATGTTGTCGGCTTTCGCCGCCATTTCCGGATCGTTTTTCAGGTTGTCGATAAGCTTCAGCGTGGCACGGTCGAACGCCTGGCGGATCTGGTGCGTGCGGTCGTGGCTGATATCGTCCAGCAGCGTGTTCACCGCGTTCGAGACCATTTCCGCGCTTTGATCGCCCAGCCACTCGGTGGGCAGCACCATCGCTTTGCGCGGGTGTTCGGTCTTCAGCCAGTGGACAATCTGATCGGCAATAAAGTCCCGCGTGCTCTCCCGCTGAATCAGGGTAATCAGACGGTTGATGATCGCATCCAGCAGCACCTGGTGGCGGTTGTTTTTGGTCATGCTCTCCAGCATCACGGCGCTGGTTTCGGTGAAATCGACCTTGTCGATGGCCTTATGCACCGCCCGTTTGAGCAGGCGCTGAATGCGTCCATCGTCGGTGAGTTCGAGAAAACCGCTCATCACCTGCATCAAATGCAGCCCGACGCGCTGGGCGTTGTCCGGTTTGCTGAACCAGGCGCCGATCATCTGGGCAGGTTCATAGCGGCGGATGAGTGCCACCAGCGACTGGGTATCAAGAAACTTCTCCTGCACAAACTGGCCGAGATTGTCGCCGATCCGGTCTTTATTGCGCGGGATAATCGCCGTATGTCGCGAGATAAACGGAATGGGCACCCGGCGGAACAGCGCAACCACGGCAAACCAGTCTGCCAGCGCGCCGACCATCGCCGCCTCGGCAATGGCCTTCACGCCGCGCACCCAGAAGGTCTGCGGCAGGAACAGGGTGGTGATAAACGCCGCGGCGGCAACCAGCAGCAGCGACAGCGCCAGCAGCTTGGCGCGTTTGAGTTCAGCTATTTTTTCCATGGGTTAAGGATAGAGGGAAGTTCACCAAAAGTGCAAAACTGGTGTAAGAGGAGGGGGATGCATAATCTGAGCGAACAGACTGCTATTATATTAAAAAATATATGTATTAAAATTACCTATTATTCATTTTTATATATTTTTTGTGCTTGTCTATTATCGGCAGTAAGTTTTTGTGATCTTCATGGTAATTTCGATTTTCTTGCCCGTCATAAGATAAAGAACTATTCGTAAAAGGAGGTGGTATTAATGACATGGGAATATAAAGTATCGACAGGAGTATTGAGCCATAACGGTGAGTTTGTCGCTAACTGCTACAGCGGCGCTGGTGAATCGAAAGATAAACCCGAGTGTGAAAGTCAACGAAACAGAGGGCCCATCCCCAGAGGTATTTATTTTATTGCCGGATGGAATAATCATAAAAGTGCAGAGGCCATAATTCTTGAGCCTATAGCCGGAACCAATACCTTTGGTAGAGATCACTTTCAAATTCATGGTGATAAAAAAGGACTGCCGCCAGGTTCTGCGTCAGCAGGTTGCATCATAATGAACGGCCAGGACAAGCGCCATATAATTTATGATTCAGGTGACACAATACTGGTGGTACGATAATGAAATATATTATTGCGCTATTCTTTTTGTCCTTATCGATGGGCTTATTTGCCAAAAATCATACGCCTGAGCAGATATTGCAAAGGATAAACGACAAGGGGGTCAGCACTGTTGTTGGTGAAATGAACTCAAATGATAACGGTGAGTCGGAATGGTGGAACCATGTCATCCCGAAAATCAGGAGCGGAACACAAGCATGGTTAGCGGTGGCGAGTGCCCTTGAACCCGGAGTAGACGCCAGTACGGCTGAAGATTTAAAGGCGGCGCTTTCAGAAGCCATCCCGCATAACCCTGAGGGTGTCTTAGCAATATTAAAAGACGATAAACCGTTGCTCACTATTGAACAAGTCTGCGCTTTTGCTAATTTCCCTGAGACGGAAGCAGAGAGCAATAAGCTTTATGTAGATTCCATCAGGGAGATGTTTAAAATAAAAAGCCCTGAGGGTAAAAGATGTCTCGCCGTCATGATCGCCACCGTTGAACACTCTGTTCCATTCGATAAGGATATTTAAATGGCCATTCCGGGATATATGTCATTAACTGACGATGCGGGTAATATTATAAAAGGGAGCGTGAAAGTTACAGACCGTGAAAACCAAATTGAGGTTTTAGGGCTCTATCATAACGTAAGCTATAATTCTGACCTGCATAATGGCAGAGTGTTGAGCAAACGCCAGCATCGCCCTTTTCTCATTGAAAAGGAAATTGATGCCTCCAGCGTTTATCTCTATAAAGCGCTCAGCACGGGCGGTACGCTCAGGAAAGCGACTATCGACCTTTACAGAATCAATGATGCCGGTCAGGAAGAAATCTATTTCACGATAACGCTGGAATCGGTAAAAGTCGTCACGCTGTTTTCATTAATGCATGACGTGAAAGAGACTTATCATGAAAAACAGGGGCATCTTGAGCTTGTTCAGCTTCGTTATGAAAAGATTACCTGGCATTACCGTGACGGTAATGTTATTCATTCGGATGACTGGGATTATCGGTTAGGGGCTTGATTAACCTGCGCCGGGAGAAAAATCTTCCCCGGAGCAAAAGGCAGTTATTCGTCCAGATCCATTGAATCAATGCGTCCACGGTGGGTCTTACCGGTACTGTATTCACTGTCGAGAAAACGAACGCCGAGAAAGGTATCCATTCGGGATTCGATCAAGGATTGCAGCTCTTTTTCGATGGTTGCTGCTTTACCGGAAAGTTCTTTTACGCCGCTAGCACTATAGCGGAAAAGTTGAATATCACTCATGAATCGATTCCCTGCGCATTTTTGCGATGTCATACATCAGATGAGCAAACCCTTTGGCAACGTCAGGAGACGATAAATACTGCATCATCATCTCCTTGTGCGCTTCGTTGCTGTCTATCACGGCGTCATCAATGGCTTTCGTAAAGTCGCCCAGCATCGCTTGTTCACGGGTGTTGTTGTCGAGTTGGGTCATGACAAGTTTGTTTTCTGCGAGCTTATCGTAAACCACAAAGGCATAGTTGAGCATATCTTTGTCGGTCAGATTTTCGGTGATAAACAGCTCGTTGAGCTGCGACAGCACCTGCGACATAAACTCCTCTTTCTTATCTTTTGCTTTTGCGGTGCCGACGTCATTAACCGGGTTGAGCTTATACTCTGCCGCATCCTCCTGAAGCTTGATATGCTGTTCCAGGATTTTTGAAAGCCGATAGTGGCTCATTTCAACATTGGAAAGATCGACGTCATCTTCATCTGTTGCCTCTTCGCGCAGTAGGGGGCGAAGGTGTCGACAATACAGGCTTAACTTCTCCAGCGACTTGTCATCGTAGGCGACGATCTGGGACATAAATTCATAAAAGCGTACAAAGCTGCCGAGATCTTTTTTGAAGATCTCCAGACGATCTTTTTCCTGCTTGCAGGATTTAAAACTGTTTTCCGCGTTCGCGAGCAAAATGGGGTTAGGGGAATCCTTTTTTGTTAATTCATAGATTTGTTTAGCGCTGATATACGCCTCTTTCGCGGAGGCATACCGCATTGCCCAGCGGTTTACTGCAGGCATGCAAATATTGCTGAGCATCGCATTCGATTTCTTCTTACTGTAAAAAGCCTCGCATAGCTGTTCGACTTCGTGCCATAAAAATATCCCCGTCGCGCGAAGTTTCTCGTACAGATCGAACACCAGACCTGGATCGCTGACATCGGTCAATTCAGCCGTTTGGTAGTAGGGTTGGAAGGCAGCCAGGATGTCGTCAGGTTCGTTATAAAAATCGAGTACAAAGGTGCCGGATTCCTTTTTACCAGGATAGGTTCGGTTCAGCCGCGACAGCGTCTGTACGCACTCCACGCCGCCAAGCGCTTTATCCACGTACATGGCGCACAGCTTCGGCTGGTCGAAGCCGGTCTGGAACTTGTTGGCTACCAGCATCACCTGATAATCATCGGTATCAAACGCCCTACGCATGTCGCGGCCCTTGAGCGCCGGGTTCATATTGATTTCAGTGAATTTCTGGTGCAACAGCGCAAGGCTGTTCATGTCATTTTCCTGAAACTCAACTTCGCCTGAGAACGCCACCATCGCAGCGATCTTTCCGTAGCCCATGTCGGCAATGTATTTATCAAACGCCAGCTTATAGCGCACGGCGGCTTTGCGAGAGCTGGTGACCACCATCGCTTTTGCCTGTCCGCCGAGCAGATGCATCACGTGCTGGCGGTAGTGCTCAATGATGACTTTTACCTTTTGCGAGACATTGTGGTCGTGCAATGTTACCCACTGGTTGAGCCTGATCTTCGCCCGATTGCTGTCCACTTCCCGGTCTTTATCACCCATTTTTTGCAGCAGCTTATAGGCCACTTTGTAATTGGTATAGTTCTTCAGCACGTCGAGGATAAAGCCCTCCTCGATGGCCTGGCGCATAGAGTAAACATGAAACGCCGCAGGTTTATTGGTTCTGGATGCGGGCTCGTGCGGGTTGGGTCTGCGGCCAAAAAGCTCCAGGGTTTTCGCCTTCGGCGTCGCGGTGAAGGCGTAGAAATTCAGGTTGCTGCTCCCGCTTCGCGCGGCAAGGGTGGCGTCGAGGATGTCTTCGGAGGTGAGGACCACATCGTCGTCGGCCCCTTCGCTCATCAGCACCTCTTTCAGCTGGCGCGCCGTGGAGCCGCTTTGGGAGGAGTGCGCTTCATCTGCGATAATCGCGTAGGTTCGCTCTTTGAGACAGGTGCTGTTTTCAATCGCTTTAAGTACGAACGGGAAAGTCTGAATGGTGACGATGATGATGGGCTGCGAATGCTCCAGCGCGCAGGCGAGCTTCTCCGATTTCGAGCCTTCCCCCTCGCGGTTGTTGATTCGCCCGACCACGCCGTCCGCATGTTCAAACTGATAGATGGTGTCCTGCAGCTGATCGTCCAGCACGGTGCGGTCAGTCACAACAATCACCGAGTGGAAGCGTTTTTCCCCCTTTTCGTTATGCAGACACGAGAGCTGATGCGCCGTCCAGGCGATGGAGTTCGATTTTCCGGATCCGGCGCTGTGCTGGATGAGGTATTTGTTGCCGGTGCCTTCCTCATCTGCTGCGGCAATGAGCTTGTTCAAGACGTCCCACTGGTGATAGCGCGGGAAGATCAGGCTCTCTTTTTTGACCTTTTTACCGTCCCAGTCCTCTTTTTCCTCAATTTGCAGATGCACAAAGCAGGCGAGGATCTTCAGCAGATTCTCGGGTAGCAATACCTCGTTCCACAGATAGCTGGTGGCGTATTCATGGTGATCCTCCGGGATGTCGTTACCCGCGCCACCTTCTTTCGTGCCTCTGTTGAACGGCAGAAAGAACGTGTCGTCACCAGCAAGTCGAGTGGTCATGTAGACCTCATACTGGCTGACGGCGAAATGCACCAGCGCGCCGCGCTTGAAGGTCAACAACGGCTCAGGCTTGTTGGTCTCCGGATCTTTTGGCAGGCGCGTTTTTTTGTACTGGTTTATGGCGCTGTTGACCGTCTGCTTGAATTCGGATTTCAGTTCGAGAGTGGCAACGGGAAGGCCGTTGATAAACAGCACCAGATCGATGCGCCTGCGTTTGGCTTTCGCCTCCGTGTCGCTGCCGCTCGCGTGGGGGCTGTAAACCAGTTCCGGAACGATACGGCAGATGTTTTGCCGATAGCGCGCAAGGATGTCCGGGTTGAGGTTGTGATCCGGCTTGAACTGGCATAACGAGAAGCGTGCGTTATGGCTTTTGATGCCGTGGCGCAGCACCCCCAGGGTGCCGTAGGTTCGTGACTGAAGATCGGTGGCGTTGGCATCGGCTTTTTTAAGCTGCGCCACCAGCGCATCGAGAAAATGACGCTCGGTGTCGTTGGGATAGATGCGGGTGAATTTTTCCCACTCCTGCGGCTGGGTAATTTGGACAAACGTCAGCGCATCCTGCGGATAGAGTGCACGTTCGCGATCGTACTTGCTGCCCGTGCCGGGGATCCAGCCGTTCTGACACATCTGATTGATGATATCTGCCTGCAGGTTCGATTCTTTGGTGACGTCGGCGATCATGCTGTGGCCTCCTCTGCGGTGAGGGATGTTTCGGTGCTGCTGGCGGGAGGCGTCCAGTCACGTAGATCGATTTTGCCGGTGACTGCGGCGGAGATAAGGGCGGTGCGACGTTCTTTCAGAAGCTCAATTTGCTGGAGTTGTTTTTGGATTAGAGTGTCGATTTTTGCGGTCTGATAATCTAGAAAGGCCGAAATTCTTTCTTGTTCGTTTTCTGAAGGTAGCCAAAGAGATAATCCACGTAAAATGGACTGAGAGATACTAAAAACTTTGACGCCTTTAACTGAGAATCTAATTTGAGTCCTTAACTCTTCACAGTCAAAAATGTAAGCATAGAAACGATAATTTTCGCGTTTCACTGGTCTGGCTATTATTGTATGGTAACCGGCGAAAGTAATTGTTTCATGAATTAATTGCGAGAAATTACCTGATCCTATAATGTCCTCAGAAGTATCGGCAAAAATAAGATCGCCTTTATAAATTAATGAGTTAAAATTATTTTTCAGGTTTTTTTTATCAACAGATTTTAAATGATCAATCTCAGGGTTAACTTCAAAACTATATTTAGAATGTATTTCTCCATAATTTAAACAGGGAATGCCTTCATCTTGGAGATCTTCTTTTGTAATAGTCAGACCTTTATCAAATGCAAAGCAATATCTAACTTTACTGATAACCCAGCACTCAGGTATCTCCCCCAACCACTCAACCCCAGAATCCTTATATTCCGGATACGCCTTATACTTAGCCATCAGGAGTGTACCTCCTGCAGCAGCTTCATTATCTCCGCACTCAGCGCATCCAGCTCCGCGTCAATCTCCTCCAGCGGGCGCGGTGGCTTGTACACATAAAAATGCCGGTTAAATGGAATTTCGTACCCAACAACCCCAACCTCGCCGTCGCGGGCGTCGCGCTTATCGGCATTAATCCAGGCGTCCGGCACGTGCGGCAGCACTTCCGCCTTCACATAGCCTTCAATCAAATCGCTGGTCGAAACAGACGGATTGAGCGCCACGTTCTCGTTGTCGCGCAGGTCGCCGTCCTGCTCAAACTCCACCACCTGTCCGCGGTACGCAAACGCGCCGTACAGCGGCTGCGCATCTTCCCTGAGCACCTTTTTGACGACCGGCTCCGCGTCGGGGTTTTTGCGGGTAATGGCCTCGATGAACTGCTTATGCTCTTTGGCATCCAGCTTAACGGCGGCGGTTTTAAACGCCTCTTTGAGCGTCAGCTGGAACTGATTGAAATCATCGCTCGGCTGAGCGAGACCACCTGCTTTCCCGTCGAGCGCCGTCTGGATTTTTTGCGCTTTGAACATCAGCGCGCGCTGTTGTCGCCACAGCGTTGCGTCGAGCAGATCTTTAATCTGCTTCTCTTTAAGCTCAGGGAATTCAGCCTTGATAACGGCGCGTGCTTCCACCTCGAACTCGGCAAAGCTGCCGTAGTTCTCGTCCTGCCAGAAGGCACCGAACGCGTCGTACAGGCACGCCATCGGTGCGTTAAGCGGTTTTGGCGCAAAGCGCAGCGCGGCGATGGATTCATCCGTGACATGCGCCGTCAGGCGCAGCGGGCGCTCAATCGTCAGCCGGCGGAAGCCAAAATCGGTGCTGTAGAAAATCTTGCTGGCGACGGCGCGCTTGTCGTCCGCGTCCTTAAGATCCACGACCTCGGCGTCGCCAAAGGTGCGGGTGATGAGCCGAATGTCCTCCTCGCTCATCATGTTGCGCTTCGCGCCCAGTGACTTACGCATTTTGCTGCACAGCTTGCTGGCGTCGATCAGCTGGATCTTGCCCTTACGCTCCGCCGCCTTTTTGTTCGACAGGATCCACACGTAGGTGGCGATCCCGGTGTTGTAGAACATGTCGGTGGGCAGGGCGACGATCCCTTCCAGCAGATCGGCTTCAAGGATGTAGCGGCGGATCTCGCTTTCGCCGCTGCCCGCACCACCCGTGAACAATGGCGAACCGTTGAGAATGATCCCGATGCGCCCGCCGGTATCCGCATCGCGCATTTTGCTGATCAGGTGCAGCAGGAACAGCAGCGAGCCGTCGGAAACGCGCGGCAGGCCAGGCCCGAAACGGCCATCAAATCCTTTACGATGCTCGTTGTTAACGTCGGCTTCGATCTTCTTCCAGTCCACGCCAAACGGCGGGTTCGACAGCATGTAATCGAAACGGTCTGCTGGAAGCTGATCGTTAGACAGGGTATTGCCCAGCTTGATGCGGCTGACGTCCTGACCCTTTATCAGCATATCGGCCTTACAGATAGCGTAGGACTCCGGGTTCAGCTCTTGCCCAAACGCGCGCATCACCGCATTCGGGTTGAGTTCGTGAACGTACTCCATCCCGGCAGAGAGAAATCCGCCCGTGCCTGCCGTCGGGTCGTAAAGGGTTCGAATAACGCCCTCTTTGGTGAGCGCCTCGTCGTCTTCCATAAACACAAGCGAAGTGGTGAGGCGAACGATATCACGCGGCGTGAAATGCTCACCGGCGGTTTCATTCGAGCTTTCGGCAAAACGACGGATCAGCTCTTCAAAGACCAGCCCCATGTCATGGTTGGAGATGGCCTGCGGGCTGAGATCGGTGGTGGAAAACTTCTGCACCACTTTGTAGAGGAGGTTGGCATCATCAAGTAACCCAATGAATTCGTTGAATTTAAAGTGCTCGAAAATTTCCCGCGCATCTCTGGAAAAATACTGAATGTAGTTTTCCAGGTTGGCCCTGATGTCGTTTTGGCCCATTTTGCTCAAATCCAGCGGCGAGGCGTTAAAGAACGTCAGCCCGTTGGTGACGCGCAGGATTAACTTTTCTTTCGCTTCTTCAGGCAGGGGAGAAGAGCGGACTTTTTGAGCCTCAATAACGACGGCCTCTTTAGTCTCTTCAAGCACGCATTCCAGGCGGCGCAACAGGGTAAACGGAAGAATAATGCGGCCATATTGAGATTGCTTAAAATCACCGCGCAGGAGATCTGCAACAGACCAGATAAAGGCTGCCGTTTGGGAGAAATTCAGGGTACTCATAAAAGCGTCCTTGCCCATTTTTCAGGCATTTTTGATGATGAATTAAAACCCTCTTTTTATCATGGTTAAAAATATAGATCGACTAAAAAATAGATCTAAATCAATGGTTTATGTTTATGAATTACAATAATTCATGGGTGTCATGAATGTGTATTTCAATCCAAATGATGGAGCAGGGTCAAAGAGTATTAACGCACAACCGCCACAGCACCCACCCGCCAAATCCCATCAGCACCACCCCCGCCGTGCGCTCAATCCACCACAGCGAACGGCTGAGCTTCTGTTGTACCGCCGATAGCCCCATCAGCGACACCAGCGCGACATCCCACGCCAGCACCACCATCACCATCCAGACGCCGCAGGTCGCCTGCTGAAGCAGCGTGACGTCCGGCCCCAGCAAGGCCGTCATCAGCGCCAGATAGAACAGCGCGTTTTTCGGGTTTAGCAGCGCCGAACCGAGCCCCAGCAGGATCTGCTTTTGCAGCGAGGGAAAGCGCTGGTGGGTTTCATTCAGCGCCAGCGCCAGCGCCTGCTGGCGGCTGCGAATCAGATGCGAGCCGACCCACAGCAGGTACAGCGCCCCGCAAAGCTCGATAAGCGTAAACAGCCACGTAAACTGGCGCAGCGCGCTCCAGCCGATAATCACCAGAAGAATATAGAGCGCGTTGCCCGCGGCGATGCCGAGGCACAGTCCGGCGCTGCCGCGTAGCCGATAGCGCGCGGCATAGCCCACGAGCAGGAAGAAATCCGGGCCCGGGCTTAGCAGGGCGACAAAGTGCGCCAGCGCCAGGGCGAGAAAAGCGGAAGGGAAGAACAGTTCCATAGCGACCTCAGTTAACAATCCGAGGTCAGAGTACGGCGCTGCAGAACCTATTTATTGTCTGATATTGATCGGCCGGTGGCGTACTGGCGCGGCGTGGCGGCGGTATAGCTGACGAAGGTCTTATGAAAATGGCTCTGGTCGGCAAAGCCGCTCTGGTAGCCGACGTCGGCAATATCGTCCCCGGCACGCAGCCGCACCTTGGCGTACTCCACGCGGGAGATGTTGAGAAAACTGCCCGGCGTCAGGCCGGTGTCCTGCCTGAAGGTGCGGATCAGCGTCTCCTTGCGCAGCGAGAAGCGTTGGGCAAGCTCGTCGAGGGAAGGCGGGCAGGTGAGATCGGAAAGAAACGCCTGCTGAATCTGCTGGCTGGTTGCGCGAAGCGCGTCAGCGTTATCCGCGGCGCGGGGAAGGGCAGAAAGCAGGGTCTCAAGGGACGCCGGAGACAGGGTCTCAACAACGTCCAGGTAATGGGCAAACAGGGTTGGGTTACGAATCACCTGTAGCGCCAGCGGAAGCCCGGTGTCGATGTAGAGCATATGGTAGCTGCGCGGTTGCCCGGCGACGGGGTTGCAGCTGTGCGGCACACCGGCCGGGATCGCGATGAGGTCCCCGGGGTTAAGGATGTACTCTCTGTCATGACACACGCAGCAGGTCTGGCCCTCCACAATCGCGCCGATGGAGAGCTGAGGGTGACTGTGGCGTTTGTACGCCTGCGTACTCTGCCAGGTGCTGCGCAGCTCAAGGCCTGAGGCGCGGTGAAAAGTCTGGCGGATATGTCGGGTATCGGTCATGGGCGCTCCTTCTGAAGATTTTTTATACCACGTCAGCGAACCGTCCGGCAGCGCTTCATTAAGAACCTTCCGGATATACCCAACTTTACGTCCATAGCCAGTCATGTTGACTACCCTTAATACCCTAAGCGGTAAAACAAGGAGATTCGACATGGCTTATCAGACAGTAAATCCTGCCACTAACCAGCTCATCAAAGAATACCCCTCACATACCGACGCGGATATCGAAGCGGCGCTGAAGGCGGCCGATGCGCTTTATCATTCGGACTGGGCGAAAGGCGACATCAGCCAGCGCCTGCCGGTGCTGCATAAGCTTGCCGATCTGATCGACGAGCGTGTGGAGGATCTGGCGAAAATTGCCAGCCAGGAGATGGGTAAGCTCATCGAACAGAGCCGCGGCGAGGTGAAGCTGTGCGCGCAGATCGCCCGCTACTACGCCGACAACGCGAAGCGGTTCCTGGCCCCGGAGAAGTACGACTCTGAGCTCGGTGAAGCCTGGGTGGAGCATCACCCCATCGGCGTGCTGATGGCCGTTGAGCCGTGGAACTTCCCGTACTACCAGCTGATGCGCGTCCTGGCGCCAAACCTGGCGGCGGGTAACCCCGTCATCGCCAAACATGCCAGCATCGTGCCGCACTGCGCCGAGACCTTTGCCCATCTGGTGCGCGAGGCGGGGGCGCCGGAAGGGGCGTGGACCAACCTGTTTATCTCGTCCGAGCAGGTGGCGAATATCATTGCTGACGATCGCGTGCAGGGCGCCGCATTAACCGGCTCCGAAAAGGCCGGCAGCGCGGTGGCCGCGCAGGCGGCGAAGCACATTAAGAAATCCACGCTGGAGCTGGGCGGTAACGACGTGTTCGTGGTGCTGGACGATGCAGACCTTGAGAAGGCCGTGAAAATTGGCGTTAACGCGCGGCTCAACAACGCCGGGCAGGTCTGTACCGCGGCGAAGCGCTTTATCCTGCATGAAAAGATTGCGGATGCCTTCCTGAGCAAATTCACCGAGGCGTTTAAGCAGGTGAAGATTGGCGATCCGCTGGACGAAAGCACCACGCTGGGGCCGCTGTCGTCTAAAGATGCGCTCGAAACGCTGACCAGACAGGTTAACGAGGCGGTGAAAAACGGCGCCACGCTGCACTATGGCGGCAAACCGGCGCAGCGCGACGGGAGTTTCTTCGAACCGACGATCCTGACGAATATCTCCCGCGATAACCCGGCGTATTTCGAAGAGTTCTTCGGCCCGGTGGCGCAGATGTACGTGGTGAAAAACGACGACGAGGCGGTCGCGCTGGCGAACGACTCCCACTACGGCCTGGGCGGGGCGGTATTCAGCCAGAATATCGAGCGCGCGAAGAAAATGGCGTCGCGGATTGAGACCGGGATGGTGTACATCAACTGGCTCACCGATACCGCGCCGGAGCTGCCGTTCGGCGGCGTGAAGCGCTCCGGCTACGGACGCGAGCTGTCGGATCTGGGGATCAAAGAGTTTGTGAACCAGAAGCTGGTGGTGGTGCGTAAGTAAGAGATAATAAAAAACCTGCCAGCCGGCAGGTTTTTTTTAAGGGATTATTGCACTTCGATCTTGTCCCAGCCGCTTTTAAACATGCAGCTGTCAACTAACGTATCCCGGCGATATTCGTTCGCGTCTTCAACCGTGTAGCTCGTGGAAATATCCTTTTTCTTGTTCTTTTTGTCCGTTTTTTCCGAGCTGGATCCGGTCACGACGTTATCCGGGGGCAGATCGATTAGCGCCTGCGCTTCGCATTCCGTGAGCTTTTTATTCATTTCCGCATCGCTGACGCCCGGTTTCACCCATTTGTACTGGACGCAGCCGGCGAGCATCAGCGTGAGGCTCAGAACGCAAAGCGCGGTCATGCGGTGTTTCATCAGAAGGTGACTCCACCGCCTACATATGCGCCGTCAATCAGCGTGTGGCCAGGACGACCGTCTTTTCCGTCCACGCTCACGTGGCGGTAGCCCACTTTCAGGGTCACTGGCGTAATTGGCGTCCAGCTTACGCCGCCGTTGGCTTCGACGTAGTTTTTCACGCTGTTGTTCAGGCCTTCTGGTGCGACATAGCCTTCACCGTACACGTGGATGCTGTCGGTCAGGGCAACGTTTACGCCGCCGCCAATCGGGAACGCCACGCCGTTATCGCCTTTTTTCGGGCCGAGGTAGATGGCTTTTGCGCCCGCGTTCAGCATCACCGGGCCAAGACCCAGGTTGTAGCCTGCGCCCACGCCGCCGGTCTGGGTACCGTCGTCGGTGTTTTTGAGCCAGTTACTTTCCAGATAAACACCGGATGAGGATTTCCCCATTTCCAGATTGAGGTTGGTAAAGTTTTTACCCTGCTCAACGGTGCCGCCCATCGCCAGTGCGGAACCCGATACGGCAGCCAGAGCAGAAAGAAGAAGGATATTCAGTTTTTTCATGTTTTTTGCCTCGTCATTAAATTCATCTGGGCGCACCTTAACAAGCGATGTTAATGACTGCAAATGTGATATAAATCGCGGTTTTATACTGATATTGTTAACTTTTTTATTGAAGTTGTTGCAATGATGTTTGATTGTCGGGGTGTCAACAGGGGATGTTTTTAGCGTTTAGGAACCGTTTAGTTTTTTGACTAAACATAAACTGAACGAGGCGGGGATAGTGATTTGAGATGAATTAATTGGGTTTCTAATAATTTCCAAAAATGTTTCGCCTGTCACACAAAACAACAAAGCCTTACATTTCGAGCGATGAATATACGTTCAATCGCGCAGGCCGGTTTCCCTTCCATGTCATTTTTCTGACACGTTTATTCTTTACGTTGTTGGCTTCACTAACTGGATGCTAACAATATGAAAAGAAAAATTATTCCTGTACTTATCGGCTGTGCGCTCTCTTTCTCTGGCCTGGCGGCGCAGCCCACTGCTGAGCGCTATGTCGTCAGCTTCCCTGAAGGCTCCCACGTGAGCTACAGCGGCGCGTTTGCCAGCGCGTTTCCGAACGGACTCCCTGTGGGAATCGGCTCCGGCCTGCTGTTTACGGGCAAGCAGGGCGACGCCCTGACCTTTGCGACCGTGACCGATCGCGGTCCAAACGCCGATGCGCCAAAAATGGGTAAAAACGAAGCCAAAATATTTGTCACGCCAGATTTCGCGCCGCTGCTGATGACCATCCGCGTTCAGAACGGCAAAGCGGAGGCTGTCGACGCCCGCCCGCTGCATGATGATAAAGGCGAGATCAACGGTCTGCCGCTGCAAAGCGGCGTGATTGGCTCCACCAATGAAGTGGCGTTCAGCGACACCCTCAAGATCCTGAAGGGCGACAACCGCGGGCTGGACACGGAAGGCATCACCCCGGACGGCAAAGGCGGCTACTGGCTGTGCGACGAATATGGTCCGTTCCTGATTAACGTCGACAGCAAAGGGAAGATCCTGGCGATCCACGGGCCGCAGGCCGCGGAAGGGGAGAAATCCATCGCGGGCGGCCTGCCAAACATCATCAAATGGCGCCAGGCGAACCGGGGCTTTGAAGGCCTGACCCGGATGCCGGACGGGCGGATTATCGCCGCCGTGCAAAGCACGCTGGATATTGACGGCAAGAGCAAAAAGCAGGCGCTGTTTACGCGTCTGGTGAGCTTCGACCCGGCGACCGGGAAAACGGCGATGTACGGTTACCCTATCGACAGCGCGGCCTACAGCAAAAACAGCGACGCCAAAATCGGCGACATCGTGGCGCTCGATGACCAGCACATCCTGCTGATTGAGCAGGGAAGCGATAAAAACGACGGGATGCGTAACCTGATTTACAAGGTGGATCTCAGCAAGGCGAGCGACCTGACCACCTTCGACAAGCCGGGCGAATACCCGGAGTTTGATGATGAGAAAACCCTGGCGCAGCGCGGCATTACCCTTGCGGCTAAAACGCAGGTCGTCGATCTCCGCGCACTGGGCTGGCAGCAGGAGAAGGCCGAAGGGCTGGCGCTGATCGACAGCAAAACGCTTGCGGTAGCGAACGATAACGACTTTGGCGTGAAGGTGGCGATGCAAAACCCGGTCGAGGGCAAGAAGCTCAAGGATTATCGGGTGAACGCGGAAGGCAAGCTGACGCTGGATGATAAGCCAGTTGAAACCACGCTCAGCGTGAAGCCGCTGAAAAAGCCGGAGTCGGACAGCGAGCTGTGGATTGTGACGCTGCCGGAGGCGGTGAAATAAGTATCCCCACAAAATAATGCCTGCACAGACGCCCCCTCTCCCTTGAGGGAGAGGGCTGGGGTGAGGGGGAACATACGGCTCTAGTGGTCATTCCGTTCACTTCATGTTCCTTGCTACTCTGTAACGGCATGACCGGTGAACGTGCCAGGGTGGCTCAATCGCCACCACCCTGGCGACCCGGGCTCCCGGCGGTAAATCGCCGCTTCGCGGTGCCCTCAGCTTATTCCTTCAGGCTATCGGGTCGGGCATGAGCCTGCATCCCTGCAGGCCACGCCCTCTCGGCGCATCCCTGCGCCTCGCCCCGGCCTTACGGAAACGCTTCGGCGATTTACAGCCGGACCAGGGCGTCGCTGTAAGTCATTAATTAACCTGAAGCAACGTTCATCGCTTCAGGTTAATAAATTACTGGGCAGAGGGGATGCATGGCTGTTATTTCTTCAGACCCGCAAACGCCGCCCGAATTTCTTCTTCCGGGAGTTGGATACCGATAAACACCATCACGCTGTGCGGCGCTTCCTCGCCCCAGGGGCGATCCCAGTCGGCGCTGTACAGGCGCTGTACGCCCTGGAACAGCAGGCGGTTCGGCTCGCCGTCAATCCACAGCATCCCTTTGTAGCGCAGCAGCTTGTCGGCAAACGACAGCAGCAGGTTTTCCATCACGCGCGAAACCTCGCTGATGTCCACCGGGTAGTCCAGCTCCACCACTATCGACGCCACGTCGTTTTGCCTGTCTCCCATAAAGTGGAAGCGCGGCTTTGCGGTGACGTTCTCTTCCAGCATAAAGCCGTTGGTATTGAACAGCTGAGACAGAGCGATGTCTCCGTGCGTCACCGTGTAAACCGGCGCGCGGGAGTTAATGCGCGTCAGGCGCTCGCGCAGCTTAACGCTTTCGCCCGCCACGTCGGTTTTGGTCAGCAGGATGCGGTCGGCGTAGCCCACCTGAGACTGGGCGATGGTGAACTGGTTCATCTGCTCGTCGGCGTGAACCGCGTCGACGAGGGCAATGACGCCGTCCAGCAGGTAGCGCTGGCAGAGGATCTCGTGAGAGAAAAAGGTCTGAATAATCGGGCCGGGGTCGGCCATGCCGGTGCACTCGATCACCAGGCGGTCAAAGTCGATCTCGCCGCGATCGCGGCTGTCGAGCAGGTCCAGCAGGGCGTCTTCTAATTCGTTAGAGCGGGTGCAGCAGATGCAGCCGTTGGTCAGGGTTTTGATCTGGGTGGCGCGATCGCCGATCAATTGATCGTCAACGGAGACCTCGCCGAATTCGTTTTCGATGACGGCGATTTTGAAGCCGTGCTGTTCGTTCAGGATGTGGCGCAGCAGGGTGGTTTTACCGGCGCCGAGGAAACCGGTCAGCAGGGTAACGGCAATCGGGGTCATGGTCTCTCCTTTAGCAGCAGCGAACGCCGCCTTCTCCACTTCCGCCGTAGCGCGCTTCCTGACGCTCGCGGAAGAATTCGGTGTAGGTCATGTAGGGCTTATCCGGATGGTTGGTCTTCATATGCTCAACGTAGTTGTCATAGTCCGGAATGCCAATCAGCATTTTCGCCGCCTGACCGAGGTATTTTTTTGCTTCGCCTAAGTTACCAAACATTGTGGGTTCCAGACAGAAAAAGCCCGGCGATGTGAGTCCGCTGGGCTTATGTTTCCCTCACCCCAGCCCTCTCCCAAAGGGAGAGGGGGAGGATTGCGGATTAATGGTGTGAAGAGGTCTTCACGCCGCCTTCCGGCACCGGCACGTACGGGGTTTCTTTATCCGTACGGCCGTCGGCGTTGCGCACGTTCAGCCAGGTTTTGATGCCGTAGAAAATAATGCTGTACACCACCACCAGGAACAGAATGCTCAGACCCGCGTTGGTGTAGTTGTTCACCACGATATGGTTCATGTTGGCAATCTGCTGAGCGGTCAGGTCCGCTCCGCCTGCGGCAATCTTCTCTTTGTACTGGTTAGCCATGAAGAAGAAGCCTTCCAGCTGCGGGTTGGCGCTGAACAGCTTCAGGCCAAGCGCCCAGGTGGTGCAGAGCAGCAGCCACAGCGCAGGAACAACGGTTACCCAGATGTATTTGGTGCGCTTCATCTTCACGAGGACCACGGTACCGAGCACCAGAGCAACGGCTGCGAGCATCTGGTTAGAGATACCGAACAGCGGCCACAGGCTCTTCACGCCGCCGAGCGGGTCGACAACGCCCTGATACAGCAGGTAGCCCCACAGGCCGACGCAGCCCGCAGTACCCAGAATACCCGCCACCAGAGAGTCGGTTTTCTTCAGGAACGGCACGAAGTTACCGAGCAGGTCCTGCAGCATGAAGCGGCCCGCACGGGTACCGGCGTCCAGCGCGGTCAGGATGAACAGCGCTTCGAACAGAATACCGAAGTGGTACCAGAAGCCCATGTCCGCCCACGGCAGCACCTTGTGGAACACGTGTGCGATACCGACGGCCAGCGTCGGCGCGCCACCGGCGCGGTTCAGTACGGACGGTTCGCCGATGTCCTTCGCGGTTTGCATGATCTGCTCAGGCGAAATCACGAAGCCCCAGGAGCTGACGGTCGCCGCCGCGTGTGCGCTCGCGTCCTTCAGCTGCGCCATAATCAGCGCCGCGTTGTCACCGCCCATCTCGTGCAGGTTTGGCATGGTGATGCCGAGGCCCGCAGGCGGGGTGTTCATCGCGAAGTAGAGACCCGGTTCGATGATAGACGCGGCAACCAGCGCCATGATCGCCACGAAGGACTCCATCAGCATCGCGCCGTAGCCGATCAGACGCGCGTCTTTCTCGTTCGCCAGCAGCTTAGGCGTGGTGCCGGACGCAATCAGGGCGTGGAAGCCGGAGACCGCACCGCAGGCGATGGTGATGAACAGGAACGGGAACAGGGCGCCTTTCCACAGCGGGCCGGTACCGTCGATGTACTGGGTTACCGCAGGCATTTTCAGATCCGGGTTAATCACCAAGATACCGATCGCCAGACCGACGATAACGCCGATTTTGAGGAAGGTCGCGAGGTAGTCACGCGGGGCCAGAATCAGCCAGACCGGCAGCAGCGCGGAGATAAACGCATAGCCAATCAGCGCGAAGGTAATGGTGGTGTCCTTGAAGGTCAGCGCCGGGCCCCAGTAAGGGTCGTGCGCAATCACGCCGCCGAAGTAGATGGAGGCTACCAGCAGCACGATACCAATCACCGACACTTCACCTACGCGTCCCGGTCTCAGGAAGCGCATGTAGATCCCCATGAACAGCGCAATTGGCACGGTTGAGCAGACGGTGAAGACGCCCCACGGGCTTTCGGCCAGCGCTTTCACCACGATCAGGGCCAGCACCGCGAGGATGATGATCATAATCAGGAAGCAGCCGAACAGAGCGATCGTCCCCGGCACGCGGCCCATCTCTTCTTTGACCATCTCACCCAGAGAGGCGCCGTTACGGCGAGAAGAGATAAACAGCACCATAAAGTCCTGCACCGCACCCGCCAGCACCACGCCTGCGAGCAGCCACAGGGTACCCGGCAGGTAGCCCATCTGCGCGGCCAGCACCGGGCCGACCAGCGGGCCTGCGCCCGCGATAGCGGCAAAGTGGTGACCAAACAGCACGTAGCGGTTGGTTGGCACGTAATTCAGGCCGTCATTGTTAATGACCGCCGGAGTGGCGCGCGTCGGGTCGAGCTTCATGACCTTCTGCGCGATGTACAAGCTGTAGTAGCGATAAGCAACAAGATAGACGGAAACGGACGCAACCACGATCCACAGGGCGCTTACGTGTTCGCCCCGGCGTAATGCGACAACCGCCAGACAAAAAGCGCCGAGGATCCCGAGTAAGGCCCAGGGCACGTGCTTCAGTAGTTTTTTAGTATCCATAGTAAGACCTGGTTTTTTATGTAAAGAAAAAAGGGTCAGGGTTCGTTGTGAGGAGGTATTGATTAATGCTGGAGCGATCGTGCCAGATCCTCGCGCGTGTAAAGGACGGTAAATGAATGAGTGGTTGAAAGTGCCGGGTGAGCGGTCAAAGGGGGCGACGAGCGGTTCCGGCTCGCCGCCAGGGGGCGAAATTATGTGATTGAGATCACTTGATTATTCGGGTTACGCTCCACCGCCAGATAGTTCTCCAGCGTTCTAATCAGTTTTTCCTTCAGCCAGTTCGGTTCCAGAATCTGAATGTGGGGCAGCCAGTAGAACAGCAGCGGCAGGATCTGGTTCTCGTGCGCCGCCTGGCAGCGCAGCGTGACGCCGCCCTGCTGCTCCTCCAGCAGCTCCTGTTCCGGCAGAAGATCGCGGCGCAGGAAGTAATGTGAAATATTATCTTTGATAAATATTTTCACCGCGAAAGTATTTTCAGACACCCAGGGATCGAGGCTTTTCTCCAGCAGCTCAAGGACATTTTCTTCGGGCGTGAAGGTCGTTTTCTGAATATCAAACCAGCTAATCTGGCTCAATGAGAAGGATTTCAGGCGGCTATTTTCGGTGGCTTGTAAATACCATATATTTTTTTTGTTAATGAGTTTATAGGGATTAATCAGACGGGTTTTTCCCTTATAAACGATCTGACAAACATTATGGTTTTTAATCGATCTCTCGATTTTCGTTAAATGACGGCGAATATCACGTTCTACCGTGTGTTCTGCCTCATTTCCAAGAATGAGAATATGGTTTTCGTCAACGCGCGTTTCAAGCTTTTGCCAGAATTCCATATTTCTTTCAGGGAAAAAGCTGTCAGCATTCAGGAAGTTAGCAAGGGTGTGATGTAAGCCTTGTCCGCCGGGCGATTGTGCAGAATGGATCAGCCGATATAGCCCGTTACCGGTATGCTCAACAATGGGAGAGAGGGCATTTAAATCCCGGTAGACGGTACGCTCGGTAATTTTAAATTTTTCCATTAGCGCACTGCGGTTTACCACACCGTTTAAATGTAGCTCAACCAGAATATCGACCAGACGTTCAGCCGAGCGGCTCCGCGTCGTTTTAGCCATAAGGTCATCCTGTATATTTAGGTATGCGCTGAATGATGCGGATGCACTGACAAAGGGTGTCAGTATTCAGTCACAGAAAATTTCTCTTATGGGTATATAACGGCGTGATTTAGCGGAAACCTTAGGAGTTTTTGTAGAAAGCGGCGCTGGCCGGAAAAAAAGGCCAGCGCGAGGGGGGGATCACACGGCGGCTTCCGCCTCCAGCATGACCGGGTGGAAACGGCGCTTGAAGTAGATCAGACCGTGTCCCGCGTCACTCAGAATGATGTTCTTAACTTCAACAAGGTAGACAAGATGCGTGCCGATGGTTTGCACCTGGCTAATCTCGCCCTCAAGGCTGGCGAGCGCGCCCTTGAGCACCGGCTGCGCCAGCGGTCCTTTCTGCCAGCAGGAGAGGGTAAAGCGCTCCTCCATCGTCATACCGGTCATCCCCGCAAAATGGCGAGCCATGATCTCCTGTTCGTGGTTCAGCACGTTAACGCACAGCCTGCCGTTGCCCTGAAATACCGGGTTCATGGCGCTGTTGGCGTTGATGCACACCATAACCGACGGCGGGGTGTCCGTGACCGAACAGACGGCGGTGGCGGTAATGCCGCAGCGGCCCGCCTCGCCCTCGGTGGTGATCACATTAACCGCCGCCGACAGGCTGCTCATTGCGTCGCGAAAACGCAGGCGTTGTTCATCTGAATGCATTGCAACCTCCCGCTGCGCTATTTCAGCAGCTTGTCGAGCATATTGATATCGCTGTTGTTGTGCAGGTGCGGCACCGTCCAGCCGTGCTGGTCGTATTCGGACATGCAGCGGTCGACCATCGCCATCATTTTGTCCATGTTGCCAGAGCTCTGCGCCTGGCGCAGACACTGCAGGCGGATCTCATCCTGGCTGCCGGAGTAGTTGATTTCGTACAGCTCGTGACGGCCGCCGAACTCGCTGCCGATGGCGTCCCACATCAGCTTCAAAATCTTGATGCGTTCGACGTGATCCATGCCGTTGGAGCCGCGCACGTATTTCGCCAGATACTGGTCGATCTGCGGGTTGTTCAGATCCCGGGCGCTGGACGGCAGGTAGATCAGCCCGGACGTCACGTTACGCTCGATGATGTTCTTGATCTTCGCGTAGGCCATCGGCGCCATCACGCGGTAGGTTTGCAGCGCGGCGTGATCCGGCAGATACGCGCCGTTGACCCACGGGGTGGCTTCGGAGCACATGGAGTCGCTCAGCGCCCAGAACATGTTGCGCCAGGCCACCACTTCGCCCAGATCCGCCTGCACGCCGCGGAACTCCAGGGTGCCGGTGCACTCCAGGGATTTTTTCAGCAGGGCGGTGATGAAGTCGAGCTTCACCGCCAGACGCACGCAGGCCTGCAGCGGGTACATGCGGGCGAAACCGCCCTCCATCGTCCAGCGACGGCAGCGGTCGAAATCGCGGTAGATCAGCACGTTTTCCCACGGGATCAGCACATGATCCATCACCAGGATCGCGTCGTTCTCGTCGAAGCGGCTGGAGAGCGGGTAGTCGTACGGGGATCCGGTTGCGCCTGCCACCATCTCGTAAGAGGCGCGGGAGATCAGCTTCACGCCTTCGGCATCCATCGGCGCGACGAACATCAGCGCGAAGTCCGGGTTTTCGCCCATCACCTGCGCGGAGCCGAAGCCGATCATGTTGTAGTGGGTCAGCGCCGAGTTGGTTGCTACCACTTTCGCGCCGCTGACGATAATCCCGGCGTCGGTCTCTTTCTCCAGCTTGATGTAGACGTCTTTCACCTCGTCCGCCGGCTTGTGGCGGTCGATCGGCGGGTTAACGATGGCGTGGTTGAAGTACAGGCCGGTTTCCTGAATGCGGGTGTACCAGCTGCGGGCGTTCTGTTCGAACTGGCCGTAGAAGGCCGGGTTGGCGCCGAGCGCGCAGCCGAACGCGGCTTTGTAGTCCGGCGTGCGGCCCATCCAGCCGTAGCTCAGGCGCGACCACTCGGCGATGGCGTCGCGCTGCTGGCGCAGGTCGTCGGCGCTTTTCGCCACGCGGAAGAACTTGTGGGTATAGCCGCCGCTGCCGGTGTCGGTGCCCCAGCAGAGCGTGTCCTGCATCTCCGGCTTGTGCAGCGCGTCGTACATCTGTGCGATGGAGGCCGCCGCGTTGCGAAACGCCGGATGGGTGGTGACGTCTTTGACGCGCTCGCCGTAGATATAAATCTCACGGCCGTCCTGCAGGCTTTTTAAATACTCTTCGCCGGTTAACGGACGTTTGGCATCAGCGCGGAAATCTTCAGGCTTCATAGGGACCTCGTATCGGAATAGAGTTGTTAAATTTATGTTTTGTTTTTGTTGTTTAATTGAAGCCTGAGAGGGGCGGAACGTGAAGGGACGATTGGGACAACGGCGGGTACTTTTCGGGCTGGATTGGGATTTGTGATCGTTGTCCCCTCACCCCGGCCCTCTCCCCAAAGGGGCGAGGGAGAAATCGTCCCCTCTCCCCTATGGGGAGAGGGTTAGGGTGAGGGGTAAGGTTTTACGACACTGGTACTTTCCGCGCCCGATACGCGCTCGGCGAACACCCCACTAAGCGATTAAAAAACCGGGCAAAATAGGCCGGATCCTTAAACCCCAGCTGCCAGGCAATGTCGCTGACCGCGCTGTCGGAGAAGAGCAGCAGCCGCCTGGCTTCCCGCAGCTGGCGGTCGAAGATCAGCCGCTTCGGCGGGCGGTTGGCGAAGCGGCGGCAGATATCGGTCAGGCGGGATTCGGTCAGGTGCAGCTCGCTGGCGTATTCCGGCACCGTCCAGTGCTCATGGTAATGAACGTCAATCAGCTGGGTAAAGCGCTGGAACAGCTTCAGCTCGCCGCGCATGCCGCCCGAAGCGTGGTCGTCGAGCTTCGCGTTACGCAGCAGCAGAGTAAACACCGCCTGCGCCAGCAGGACCAGAGTATGTTCGCGCCCCGGCAGCTGTTCCGTGGATTCCCGGGCAATGAGCTGCCAGTAGTGCTTCAGCGCCGCCAGCTCGTCCGGCCTGTCGGCCAGCGAGAGGCAGATCCCCGGCAGGCCAAACGCTTCCCGCGTGCCGGGGTAGAGCACCTCCAGCAGCGGCCAGATGAGATCCTCGCGCACCGTCAGCACGTGTCCGTCGCTGTCGGATTCGGTGATAAACGCGTGCGGCACCGACGGCGGCGTGAGGACGAACAGCGGGGCCTGCACCGAGTAGCGGTGATCGTCGAGCTGGAGCTCAATCTGCCCGGTATCGAGAAAGTGCATCTGAAAATACTGGTCGTGACGGTGCGCCTGCATGTCGCGGCCAAAAAAGGCCGCCATGCGCGCGAACGACTGGTAGTGCACATCGTCGGTGCCCAGACTTTCGTCGTACTCCTTGCTGATATCAATGTTGGCGATAGGGCTCTGGCACATGCTCGTTCCTCTGTTGATCCCGCTGCGTCATCGGAATGCGCGTCAGCACCAGCGCGCCGACCACCAGCAGCCCGGCCACAAACCACAGTCCGGAGCTGAAGCTGCCGGTCGCGTCGCGCAGAATGCCGATCAGCAGCGGGCTGACGGCGGATCCGACGTTGCCGATGGCGTTGATCACCGCCAGCGCCACCGCGCGGGACTGCAGGCTAATCACCCGATCCGGCGTGGTCCAGAATATCGCCATGGCGGTAAAGGATCCGGTTGAGGCCATAATGATGCCAAGCAGCTGGATCAGGCTGTGATCGGTGGCCGAGGCCAGCATCCATCCCGCCGCGGCGAACAGGTACGGCAGGATGGTGTGCTTTTTTCGCTCTTTCAGCCTGTCGGAGCGTCGGCTCCACCAGATCATCCCGAGAATGGTGCAAAACTGCGGGATCGCCGCCAGCAGGCCGATGACGATATTGCTGCTCCCCGTGTTGAAGCTCTGCAGGATCTGCGGCGTCCAGATGTTGATGGCGCTGAGCGTGTTGGTCAGGCAGAAGTAGGCCAGCGTGTAGAGCAGCACCGCCGGGGTCAGCACTTCGCGCAGCGTCGATCGCGGCGTGACGGACTGGGCAATGGCGACCTCCTGCTCGCGGGCGATCATCGTTTTCAGCGCCTGCTTTTCGTCGTCGTCGAGCCAGGTGGCCTGATCCGGCGTGTCGTTGAGATAAAACCAGGTCACCACGCCGAGCACCACCGACGGCAGCCCCTCCAGCAGGAACAGCCACTGCCAGCCCTTCAGGTTCCACAGCCCATCCATCGCCAGAATGTAGCCGGAGAGGATCGAGCCGAGCATCATGGTCACCGGCATGGCGATCATAAACAGCGCGTTGGCGCGGGCGCGGTGATAGGCCGGGAACCACCATGTGAGGTAGACCAAAATCCCCGGCAGGAAGCCCGCTTCGGCAATGCCTACCAGCATGCGCAGGACGTAGAGCGTTTCAGGGCTGGTGGCAAACATGGTGCAGGTGGAGGCGATGCCCCACACCACCATGATCCCGGCGATCCAGCGCCGCGCGCCGATCTTCGCCAGCATGATGTTGCTCGGGATCCCGCACAGCACGTAGGTGACGTAAAACAGCGTCGCGGCCAGGCCAAACATCGTGGACGTGAGGCCCAGATCTTTGCCCATCGTCAGCCCGGCAAAGCCGATGTTGATGCGATCGAGAAACGAAAAGACAAACAGGATAAAGAGAAAGACGATCAGGCGTCGGAACAGCTTGTTAATGGCGCGATGTTCAACAGCTTTATTATCATGGGTTTGCAGGGTAGAGGTCGTCATGGTGCGCTCCAGATCTTACGTTTAGTAGACGGATTTATTGTTATTAACTGACGTAACCGGTTGTTCGATAAAGCGTGCCGCCAGCGCTTCGGCGCCGCGGGCGAGCAGGGTGGTGTCGACGCCGACGGCGACAAACAGCGCGCCAAGCTCGAGGTAGCGTTTCGCCAGCGGCTCGTTCGCCATCAGGATGCCGGGCGCTTTGCCCGCGCTGAGGATCTGCGCGATAGCCTGCTCGATGGCGGCCTGCACCTCCGGGTGCTGCGGATTGCCGGCAAAGCCCATGTCGGCGCTCAGATCCGCCGGGCCGATAAACACGCCGTCGACGCCTTCAACGTCCAGGATCTGCGGCAGATTTTTTAGCGCCTCGCGGGTTTCAATCTGCACCAGCACGCACATGGCGTCGTTGGCCTGCTGCAGGTAATCCGGGATGCGGTTCCAGCGCGAGGCGCGCGCCAGGGCGCTTCCGACCCCGCGAATGCCCGCGGGCGGGTAGCGGGTGGCACGTACCGCCAGCCGCGCTTCGTCGGCGTTTTGCACCATCGGCACCAGCAGGGTTTGTGCCCCCACGTCCAGCAGCTGTTTGATCTGCACCGGGTCGTTCCACGACGGGCGCACCACCGGCTGGCTGGGATAGGGCGCGATGGCCTGCAGCTGGGTTAACACGGTCTGCACGCTGTTCGGCGCGTGCTCGCCGTCGATCAGCAGCCAGTCGAAGCCTGCCCCGGCCAGCAGCTCGGCGCTGTAGCTGCTGGTGAGCCCCAGCCATAAACCGATTTGCGGGCGGCCCGCCTTCAGCGCCGCTTTGAATGCGTTTTGCATGGTTGTCTCCTTACACAAAGCGGCAGCTGATGGAGCCCATGTTGCCGTAGTCGACGTGGAAGGTGTCGCCTCTGCTGGCGGGCACCGGGCGGGTAAAGGAGCCGCCGAGAATAATCTGGCCAGGCTCAAGCTGCACGTCGTACGGTGCCAGCTTGTTCGCCAGCCACGCCACGCCGTTCGCCGGGTGGTTAAGCACGCCTGCGGCGACGCCGGTCTCTTCGATCACGCCGTTGCGGTAGAGCAGGGCGGAGATCCAGCGCAGATCCAGCTCGTCGGGCTTAATCGGACGACCGCCGAGGATCACCCCCGCGTTGGCGGCGTTATCGGAGATGGTATCGAACACCTTGCGCGGGCGCTGGGTTTCCGGGTCAACGTTGTGGCAGCGGGCGTCGATCAGCTCCAGCGCGGGGATCACGTAGTCCGTAGCGTTGTAGACGTCGAAGATGGTGCAGTTCGGGCCGCGCAGCGGTTTTGCCAGCACAAAGGCCAGCTCCACTTCGATACGCGGAACGATAAAGCGATCGACGGGAATGTCGCTGCCGTCGTGGAAGAACATGTCGTCCAGCAGCGCGCCGTAGTCCGGCTCGCTTATCTGGGAGCTGGCCTGCATCGCTTTGGAGGTGAGGCCGATCTTGTGGCCCTTCAGCACGCGTCCTTCGGCAATCTTCAGGCTGACCCATTCGCGCTGGACGGCGTAGGCGTCGTCGATGGTGATCGTCGGGTAGTCGAGAGAGATCTGGCGGATCTGCTCCCGGGACTGTTCCGCCTGATGCAGACGATGGGCGATCAGGGTATGGGTATGTTTGTCGAGCATGGCGATATCCTGTTTTACGTTTGTTTTCTCCCTCTCCCCGTGGGAGAGGGACGGGGTGAGGGCATCAGGCCGCAGAGATTTCCCCTCACCCTAACCCTCTCCCAAAGGGAGAGGGGACGGTATTACTTAAACAACGCGTGCACGTTGTTTTGTTTGTAATTGAGCGTCGGGTGCAGCTCCTCGAGCTCGAACGACAGCGCCAGATAGCGGCTCGCCATTAGCGCCGAGAAGTGCATTTTGATCAGCGCAAACAGCATCTCCCCCACGGCTTCCCGGCTCTCCAGGCTGCGCCCGGAGCCAATCTTCAGCGTCATATGCACAAAGGCGTAATCGTGCCTGCCGTCGGCCATCTGCCAGGTGTCCAGCCAGTGGGCGCGGCTGCGGATGCCGCCGATGGGGAAGATGCCCGTGGCGGCCAGCGCCTCGTTCACTTTGGCAAACAGCCCCGGCAGGTCGGCCTGCTCGCGGATGTTGTCGGTACATTCAGCAATAAAGTGCGGCATGGTGGCTCCTTACGCGGGCAGCGGGAAAACGGCGTTGACCTGGCCGGTGCCGGAGCTGGCGAACAGCTCGGTGAGGAACTCCACCTTGCCGTCGTACTGGTCCCAGCCGAGCATCCCCAGCAGCATCACCGTGTCGTGCATGTTGCCCTCGCCGTAGCAGTAGTCGGCGTACTCCGGCAGCATGCTGCAAAATTCCTTAAACTGGCCTTCGCGCCACAGCTTCACCACGCGCTCGTCCATCTGGCGGTCGAACTCGCGGGTGTAGCTGTTCATCCCTTCCTCCGCGCGCTGGTCGTCGATAAAGCGGTGCGACAGCGAGCCGCTGGCGAGCACCGCCACGGTGCCGTCGTATTTTTCGATGGCGCTGACGATGGCCTCGCCCAGCCTGCGGCTGTCGGCGAAGTCGTGAACCGTGCAGAACGCCGAGATGGAGACTACCTTGAAGTGCTTATCCGCGTTCATGTAGCGCATCGGCACCAGCGTGCCGTACTCCAGCTTGAGGCTCGGGATGTTGTGCGCTTTGGCGCGCACGCCGAGCTTCACCGCCTCGTCGGCGATCAGCTGGCCGAGCGCCGGGTTGCCGTCGTAGTCGTAGGTCATGTCGCGGATAAAGTGCGGCAGCTCGTTGCTGGTGTAGACGCCCGCAAAATGGTCCGCACAGTTGATGTGGTACGCGCTGTTCACCAGCCAGTGGGTGTCGAACACGATGATGGTGTCCACGCCCAGCTCCCGGCAGCGCTTGCCGATCTCTTTATGCCCGTCGATGGCCGACTGGCGGCAGCCGTGGTTTTTCCCCGGCAGCTCGGAGAGGTACATCGACGGAACGTGGGTGATTTTTGCCGCTAACGCTAATTTACCCATGGTCAGATCCCCCACTTTGGAATCGGATGGTCGCCCATGGAGATGCAGACGTTCTTCATCTCCGCGAACACCTCGAAGCTGTACTCACCGCCCTCGCGGCCGGTGCCGGAGGCCTTCACGCCGCCAAACGGCTGGCGCAGGTCGCGCACGTTCTGGGTGTTGACGAACACCATCCCCGCTTCGATATTCCGCGCCAGGCGCAGCACTTTGCTGACGTCCTGGGTCCAGATGTACGACGCCAGGCCGTACTCCACGTCGTTGGCCAGGCGCAGGCCTTCCGCTTCGTCCTTAAACGGCAGCAGGCAGGCCACCGGCCCGAAGATCTCCTCCTGCGCCACGCGCATGCGGTTGTCGACGTCCGCCAGCACGGTTGGTCGCAGAAAGTTGCCGCCCTTCAGGTGTGCAGGCAGATCGGTCGGTTTGTCCGGGCCGCCCGCCAGCAGGGTCGCACCCTCTTCAATGCCGAGGCGGATGTAGCCGGAGACTTTCTCCCAGTGCTGCTTGCTGATGAGTGCGCCGATCTGGGTGTTCGGATCGGTCGGGTCGCCCACGCGCAGGCGGTTGGCGCGTTCGGCAAAGCGCTTCACGAATTCCGGGTAGATGCTCTGCTGGATGAAGATGCGCGAGCCGGCGGTGCAGCGCTCGCCGTTGATGGAGAAGATGGTGAACAGGGCGGCGTCCAGCGCGCGCTCTATGTCGGCATCTTCAAAAATCAGCACCGGGGACTTGCCGCCCAGCTCCATGGAGTATTTCTTCAGCCCGGCGTTTTTCATGATGTTGCGCCCGGTGGCGGTGCCGCCGGTGAAGGAGACGGCGCGTACGTCGTGATGGCGCACCAGCGCGTCGCCTGCCGTCGCGCCGTAGCCCTGCACCACGTTGAGCACGCCCGCCGGAATGCCCGCCTCCAGCGCCAGCTCGCCCAGACGGTCGGCGGTCAGCGGGGAGAGTTCAGACATCTTCAGCACCGCGGTGTTTCCGAGTGCCAGGCACGGCGCGACCTTCCAGGTGGCGGTCATAAACGGCACGTTCCACGGCGACACCAGCGCGCAGACGCCCACCGGCTGCACCAGGGTGTAGTTGAGCATCTTGTCGTCGACCGGGTAGGTTTTGCCGTTCATCTGCTGGCACACCTCGGCGAAGAACTCGAAGTTGTGCGAGGCGCGCGGAATGAGCACGTTTTTGGTCTGGTGGATCGGCAGGCCGGTGTCGGCGGTTTCCATGGCGGCGATCTCGGGCACGTTCTGGTCGATCAGGTCGCCCAGACGACGCATCAGGCGCGCGCGCTCCTTCATCGGCAGGTTGGCCCATTTCGGGAACGCCTCTTTAGCGGCGGCGACGGCCTGGTGAACTTCACCTTCACCGCCGGCGGCGACTTCCGCTAATACCTCGCCGGAGGCCGGGTTGGTAGTGTGGAAGTACTCGCTTCCGGCGACGTTTTTACCGTTGATCCAGTGGTTAATCTTTTTCATTTTGCAGTCTCCTCGCTGACAATCCGGTTCACCAGGCGTCCCACGCCTTCCACTTCCACCACCACTTCATCGCCCGGCACCACGTCGGACAGCCCCTTCGGCGTGCCGGTGGCAATCATGTCGCCCGGCTGCAGGGTCATAAAATCGCTCAGGTACGCAATCAGGTACGGGATGCTAAAAATGAGATCGGCGGTGGTGCCTTCCTGCCGCAGCTCGCCGTTGACGAAGGTGCGCAGGGTGAGGTTGTGCGGATCGGGGATGGCTTCTTTTGGCACGATGTTTGGGGAAATGGGGGTCAGCCCGTCCCGGCTTTTTACCCGCAGGTTTGGTCGGTAGTAGTTTTCCAGGTAGTCGCGGATGGCGTAGTCGTTGCAGACCGTATAGCCCGCAACACAGTCCATCGCCTCGGCTTCGCTGACCTTACGCGCGGTTTTACCGATGACCACCACCAGCTCCGCTTCGTAATGCATGTATTCGATATTGTTCGGGCGCACCGACGTCTGGCCGTCGCCGTTGAAGGTGTTTGGCGCTTTGATAAATACCAGCGGCTCGGTCGGCGGCTTAAAGTCCAGCTCGCTGGCGTGATCGGCATAGTTGAGACCGAGGGCAAACAGCGTGGCGTGCGGCGGCGTGCTGTGCGTGTTAGCGACGTCGCGTTCATCTACCACCGGGTTTTCCAGCGGCGGAAAACTTTCCGCCAGAACGCGCACGCGATCGCCCGGGCGGATCTCCACGCGGCTTTGCGGGGTGCCGAGCAGGATCGCATCGCCGGGATTGAGGGTGGCGAACTCGCTCAGGGCGCTCAGCAGTTCGGCGGCGCTGCGCTGAAGATCGGCCGTGCTCCAGTGGTCCGCTTCGCGGCCGTTGATCTCGGTGATGATGGTCAGGTTATCCACGTTATCCACGGCGACCAGTTCGCCGAGCGGGCAAAATCCGTCCCGGCATTTGGCCTTGATGGCCGGGCGGTAGAAGCTCTCTTCCGGCAGGCTCACCTCGTTGGCGAGCGCATATCCCGCGATGTACTCCGCGGCGTCCTCCACGCGAACCTTGCTGGCGGTTTTGCCCACGACCAGCGCCACCGTCGCGCCGCTTAATACCGTTTCCCCGTGCGGGAAGGGGATCGGCTCGCCCGCGCGGATCACCGTGTTATGCGGCTTGATAAACCACACCGCCGTTTTCGGCGGCGTGTTGTAGGGAGCTTTTTCAAAGGCCTCACGCCAGGCTTCACGCTGGCTTTGATGGTTGAGGGCGACGGCAAAAACGGTACCTTTCATTCACATACTCCTCACTCCGACGGTCCGGGTTATGATTTCATTAATATGTTAATGATCTGGTTTTATGCTTTTGCTGTTTATTTCGCAATCAGAAGTGAAATATTTGTGATGGGAATAACAATAAATTTACATGTTGGATTTTATTTATATGTAAATCATATGTTTAATAAAAATGAATGGTTTCTGTTAGACTTTTTGACGGAAAACGTGTTGTTTATAAAAGCATCTTTTAGGGATTGTTTACTTGTTAATGATGGGAAGGGGAAAGGCTATGCATGATTCATTAACCATCGCGCTGCTGCAGGCGCGGGAAGCGGCGATGTCGTACTTCCGCCCGATCGTGAAGCGCCATAACCTGACCGAGCAGCAGTGGCGCATCGTGCGCGTGCTGGCTGAACATCCGTCGATGGATTTTCACGATCTGGCGTTTCGCACCTGCATCCTGCGCCCGAGCCTGACCGGCATCCTGACGCGCATGGAGCGCGACGGCCTGGTGCTGCGCCTAAAGCCGGTGAACGACCAGCGCAAGCTGTACGTGTCGCTGACCAAAGAGGGGAATGCGCTGTATGAACACGCCCAGGCGCAGGTCGAAGAGGCGTATCAGCAGATCGAGGCGGAATACACGCCTGAGAAGATGAAACAGCTGACGGCGCTGCTGGAAGAGTTTATTGAACTCGGAAACCGGCATAACGCAGCGCGGGAAGAAGAGTAAAAACCACAAATTCCAGGATGATTTTCGTAAAGTTTTCCCTTTCCAGGCCGAAAATTCTGTATCTGTCTGAGGAAAGAGAAAACATGTTAAACCGTATCAAGATTGTCACCAGCTTAATGCTGGTTTTAGCGATATTTGGCCTTTTACAACTCACGTCCGGTGGTCTTTTCTTTAATGCCCTTAAGAATGACAAAGAGAATTTCACCGTCCTGCAAACCATTCGCCAGCAACAATCCACGCTGAACGCCAGCTGGGTCGCGTTGCTGCAAACCCGTAATACCCTGAACCGTGCGGGTATCCGCTACATGATGGATCAGAGCAATATCGGCAGCGGCGCGACCGTTAACGATTTGATGCAAATCGCGTCTACGTCTCTGAAACAGGCGGAAAAAAACTGGGCTGCCTACGAAGCCCTGCCGCGCGATCCGCGTCAAAGCGATGCGGATGCCATGGAGATCAAGCGTAACTATGATATTTACCACGGTGCGCTGGCGGAGCTGATTCAGCTGCTGGGTGCCGGCAAAATCAACGCCTTCTTCGACCAGCCGACCCAGAGCTATCAGGACGGTTTTGAGAAGCAGTATGTGAGCTACCTGCAGCAGAACGACAAGCTGTATCAGACGGCGGTCGAAGACAGCAACAGCTCCTACAGCCAGGCTATCTGGGTGCTGATCAGCGTCCTGATTGCCGTGCTGGTGGTGATCGTGGCCGTCTGGCTCAACATCAAGCAGACGCTGATCTCTCCGCTGAATCGTCTGATCGACAACATTCGCCATATCGCCAGCGGCGACCTGGTGAAGCGCATTGAGGTTCAGGGCACCAACGAGATGGGTGAACTGGCCGACTCGCTGCGCCATATGCAGAGTGAGCTGGTGCGTACCGTTGGCGACGTGCGTAACGGCGCGAACGCGATCTACAGCGGCGCGAGCGAAATTGCGATGGGCAATAACGACCTCTCTTCCCGTACTGAACAGCAGGCCGCTTCCCTGGAAGAGACCGCTGCCAGCATGGAGCAGCTGACGGCAACCGTTAAGCAGAACGCCGAAAACGCCCGTCAGGCGAGCCACCTTGCGCTGAGCGCCTCTGAAACCGCGCAGAAAGGCGGCAAAGTGGTGGATAACGTGGTCCAGACTATGCGCGATATCGCGGGCAGTTCGCAGAAAATTGCCGACATTATCAGCGTGATCGACGGCATTGCCTTCCAGACCAACATTCTGGCACTGAACGCGGCGGTAGAAGCGGCGCGTGCGGGCGAGCAGGGCCGTGGTTTTGCGGTGGTGGCAGGTGAAGTGCGTAACCTGGCCCAGCGCAGCGCCCAGGCGGCTCGCGAAATCAAGAGCCTGATTGAAGACTCCGTGGGCCGCGTGGAAGTGGGCTCAACGCTGGTAGAAAGCGCCGGTGAAACCATGGGTGAGATCGTGAACGCGGTGACCCGCGTAACGGACATCATGGGTGAAATCGCCTCTGCGTCTGACGAGCAGAGCCGCGGTATCGACCAGGTGGGTCTGGCGGTCGCTGAGATGGATCGCGTGACCCAGCAGAACGCCTCGCTGGTTGAAGAATCTGCCGCAGCGGCGGCCGCCCTGGAAGAGCAGGCGAGCCGTCTGACTCAGGCCGTGGCGGTGTTCCGCATTCAGCAGGAGCAGATGAAAGCGCGCGAATTCGCTGCGGCTAAAGCGGTTTCCACGCCGGTGATGGCGCGTAAAACCGCGACGGCCGATTCAGGCGATAACTGGGAAACGTTCTAACCCGGTGCGTTGTGCCGGGTGGCGGCTACGCCTTACCCGGCCTACGGAAGGTTGTTGCAGGCCCGGTAAGCGAAGCGCCACCGGGCGATATCAAAGCGGCAGACGCATGGCACAGCGGGAGTTATACGCTAAGCCGTGCGCTGCTTCTTCTTCACGTTTTTCACGCAGTTCAGGCGTGAGTTCAGCTATGTATTCAAACCCCAGCTTTGCATAGAACGGCGCGTTCCACGGTACGTCCCTGAACGTCGTCAACGTCAGCGACGCCAGCCCCAGCGTGCGGGCATGGTCTGCCACGCAGGCGATGAGTTGCCTGCCGATCCCTTTTCCCTGCCAGTCCAGATCAACCGAGAGTTCGACAATAAACAGTGATGAAGGGTGTGCCTCGGCGAGGATAAACCCGACGGGCTGGCCGTTCGCCAGCGCCAGCCAGCTTAGCCCACGTTCGGCATATTCCAGGTGCTGCTCAGCGGAAATGACCTCACCGTCGGCAAGCCAGGCGAGATCCGGGCTTTCACGAAAGCGCTCGCCCGCCGCGCGTTCAATGGCGGGCAGGGAGGCAACGTCGCCGGGACGCGTGGGGCGGACGGTGAGGTTAAGGTCGACCATTAGCCTGCGCGACTCACAATTTTAATTTCGACCATGCCAATGCCGAGCTCGCGCGGTGAATGGCCGAGAATATTCCCTTCATTGGTGGACTGCGGATCCGGCGGCACGATCACCAGGGTATTGCTGCGCGATGGGTTCTCAAAATGCAGCGTGTGCGTGCTCACGTCGTTCCCGAGCGTCAGCATCTGCTCCTGGCTGCCCACGCGAACCGGTACGGGCTTGTTAGCGTTGGGGCCATACGCTCTGGCGGTGATCACCAGGTCGAATTGTTCCGGCAGGGGATGGGCGTATTCAATTTTCACCTCGTTGCCCAGCTGCGCGTTGGACCAGCGCCCCCAGGACTCCGGACGCGAGATGCCGCTAAACTGCTTCACTTCCTCGGGCGCGCCGGCCACGTTAAAGATAAAGCTGTCCGCTTTGTAGCGAATGTCGTTATCGCTGATTTTCAGCATGTCGACGTTACGCTGATAGCGCGCGGTATCAATCACCGTATCGTTAAACGCGGTTTTGCCTTTCCACTGGGCTTTATCCACGTGCTGCACGGTTTGCTCCCCGCCGAGCTGACCCTGAGAGACGCACCAGTCGGTAGAAAGCGCCAGCGGCTGCGACCAGAGCTGGCCCATCTTGTAACATCTGTCGACCCAGACGAAATTATCGCGTGGGGCAAAATCGGCCAGCTGATAGCGCAGCGGCGCGGAATATTCGCTTTCCGGCAGCGGCTCGACGCGCCCCGCCGACACGCGCACCAGCAGCGGTAGACGGAAGCTGCTGCCCGAGAAGGCAATCGTGTTTTTATCCCGATCGACGGTGAAGTCCTTCATCTCTTTCGGGAAGTTCCACAGGCGGATAATGTCTGGCTTCCAGGCGAGAATTTTATCCTTCATGTTGAGGAACACTTCCGACAGGGATTGCCCCGACAGCGTGCTGCGGCCCAGGCCAATAAAGTTGTCGCCGCCCAGAATGTCCAGCACGGTTGCGCCGTTATCCATGGAGTTGCGTTTGGTGGCGATGACCTCCTGCTGCGGCTGGTCGCCGCGCAGGACGAAGAACAGGTTGCTGCGATCCTGCTTGTTGAGCCGATCCCATGCGCTGTTTTTCATCGCCAGATGGTCAGACGAAACGACGATGACGGTGTTTTTAAACCAGGGCGAGGCTTTGATTTTCTCGACCAGCGCGGCAATGTGCTCCTGGCTGCAGGTCACGGCGCTGAAAGACGTGTTGTTTTTGCCATCCACGTCATAGCTTTTGCGTTTGCAGCTGCGCGAGACGAACCCGTCCGGATGGTGGGTGTCCACCGTCAGCGCAAAGAGGGAGAAACGCTTGCCCGCGCGGGAAAGCTCCTCGAATTTCTTCCAGGTTTCGTCGAGTACCGTATCGTCATAGAAGCCCCAGTCGTTGCGGTAGCTCGGATCGGCAACCGTCGTTTTTAACTCCTCTGAGCCATACAGGTGGTCAAAACCGTGGGATTTCAGGAACACGTCTTTTCCGGCAAAGCGCAGGTTTGCCCCCTGCACGAAATAGTTTTCGTAGCCGGAGTTTTTCAGGATATCGCCGAGGCAAATATTCTGGGGGAAGAACGTCGACATCGAGGCTGAGGCGTTACCTTCAAAAGGCGCGAACAGCGGGATACCGCACTGGGAGGCAACCATCCCGGCAATCGTATAGTCCGTACCCGGCAGCTGCATGGTGTGGCTGAAGTCGAGCCCTTCGTTTTTCAGCGCGCCCAGGTCCGGCGTCAGGTTCGGGAAGGCATCGTTATCAAAGTACGTGCGTTCCAGGCTTTCGCCGTAGATGTAGACCAGGTTGAGCTTCGGGCTGGCGATCGTTTTGGACGGTTCTTTGTAGTAAGCCGCGAAATCCGGATCGCCGTCGCGCGACTGGGATTTCACCAGCTCGGTGATCTGATGGAACGCCGGGCTGGCGTCGACGGAGGCCAGCGCCAGGAATAACGCCAGCAGGCTGTAGCCATGATGGTGCGGAAGATGGCGACGTCGACGCAGCACCCAGGCCAGCGCGCCAAAAATCGTCACCAGCGCGACGATAAGGCCGAGCCCCGGAAGAATGTACTTGCCCACACCCGCGCCCGTCAGGCTGTTCGTTAGCGTGTAGAGCACCGCATCGTTAATACCGTCACCGGTAAAGTAGTCGCTGGCGTATAAGGTAATGTTTAAAATAATAAAAATGCCGAGTACCACCAGCGTGGCGATAAACCACCAGGTGTGACGGCCGGCTTTCCAGGCGTAAACGCCGACAGAAGCCAGAAAAAGGATAAGAGACATGAATTCTGACAACAGCATATCCTCATGACGCCAGGTGCTTCGCTGGCTAACTGTTTATTTTTTGGGTCATACAATGTAATTGCGATGTCGTTAAGCTGCAATTTTAGTGTCACGAAAGTGTGCTGTTGTTAGGATTTGGTTTAGAAAATCGTTTTTATGAAGAAGGTCGCATCCTGACAAACGGACGCTGAGACGGTGGCAGGTGGGAAAAACGTTCGTTTAGCGCCGCTTTGCAAGACTATCGCATTAAACGCGGCGTGTTGTGGCAGAAAAAGGGGTGGATCAGGAGATGAAATTAACGCCTTGTTTCAGCACCAGATCGCAGGCCTTGGTTTTCACCTGTTTTGCCAGAGAAGAGTTGCCGAGGGTGCTCAGGTTAAGCTGCTGCCCGTTTTGCGCGTTAAGCAGGCCCTGAATGCCGTCCATATAGTTGGTGTCCGCTTTTTGCTCCTGGGTATCTAGCCCCAGTTTACCCAGCACCTGGTTTTTCACGTTTTGCGCGTCGGTCACGGAGGCCAGCTTTTGCTTCGCGCAATATTCCAGAATCCCCGCCGCGTTGTTCATCGTGCCCGCGCTAAGGCTCTGAGAGCTGTTGCCCAGCAGGCTGGTGAGGGAAGAGGCGGAGAGTCCACCCTGAGAGCCGCTGCTCTCTTTGGTCAGCTCATTTGCCGCGCTTGACAGGGACTCCTGCCAGGACGCCGCTTGCGCTGCGCCGGTCACCAGCATAGCGCCTAAAAAGGTGCTGATTAGAATCTGTTTTTTCATCATGGCTCTCTCAAAAAGGTCCGTTTTGGGCCGAAGGGTTCCAGTATATACCTATGCCCTGGCGGCGATTCCTGGAACTGTCTTAATACTCTTTGCCGGTAACGCGGCTGCGGTAACTTTCCCAGTCGAAGATGACATAGAGACTGTTACCCAGCTTCATGCGGTCCATGACGCGTTCTCCCAGCAGGCGGGTCATTTCGTCGATATTGTGGTTCGTCAGCATGCCGGTGGGGCGTTTGGACGAGGAGCGGCGGTCGACAATCTGGTTGATGATCACTTTTTCATAGCGGGATTCTGTCTGAACGCCAATCTCGTCGATGACCAGTAAATCGACATTGCTCAGATCGTTGAGCAATTGCTCTTCGCTGGTTTCGCGGTTGCTGAAGGTGTCTTTCATCGCGGACATGATATCGGCCACGGTGATGATAAGAACCGATTTACCCCGCAGAAGCAGCTCGTTGCAGATGGCGGCTGCAAGGTGGTTTTTTCCGGTACCCGGCTTGCCGCTAAAGATAAAGCTGGCGATATTGCCGTCGAATTCATCCACGTACTGACGGGCGGCGGCAAGGGCGTTCATTTGTCCGTTGGTTTCGACTTTATAGTTATCGAACGAGCAGTTCTGGTGCAGGGGACGGATACCGGAGCGGTTAAAGGTGCGCTGCATTTTCATCGCCCGGTTTTCCCTGGCGAGCGCGGCGGCGCGGATCTCACCTTGCTCTTTTTGCCACGCCAGCAGCTCTTCACCCGTGGTGAAAGCGGGCTTCACGTTGGCAGGCATCATTTTTTGCAGACGTTTCATCAGGTCGCCGACGTTCTTCATTTCGCACCTCGGAATCCGCTGGGGATCTGTTTATCCGGTTCTGAAAACGCGTTGATATCGCGTTTGGGCTGGCCGTTGTTGCCGGCGCGGGTAATTTGAAGATGACGCGCGAGCTTTTGCTGCCATTGAATATGGGTGAAGACTTTACCTTCCGCCTGCCACCAGGCGGTAAACGCGGCGAGCTCTTCCGCGGTGGCCGGCTGGGTTAGCGCAATGCCCCACAGCGCGGCCTGCCGCTGAAAATCTGCATCCGGCTGCCAGCCCGCGTACAGGGCAAATTTTCCCATCGGAACGGTCACGGGGACGTTAACCGGTTCATCAAAGAACTGGTTGTCCAGCGTGATATCGCTCGCCGGGCGTGACAGTTGCGCTTCAATCTCCAGAAGCTGTGCCAGGCGTTCCGGCGTGATTGCGTAGAACGCCGGCGCGTTGTCGGCAAAAACCGCAACCGTGCCGCCTTCGGCATGGGTCAACACACCGCGTGGGTCGCGCATAAAGGCATCAATGCCAGCAATGCTGGTGGTCAGAATTCTGGAGGACATAACGCTTACTCTACTGATTACTACGGGCGTGATATGGGCTTATGGTAGCACAGAGAGAGGAAAGGGAAGGAGGGGATTTCCCCGGTGGCGCTGCGCTTACCGGGGCTATGGTCGTAGGCCTGAAAAGCGCAGTGCCATCAGGTATTTATCACGCGATGATGTTCAGGGTCACGTCGATGTTGCCGCGGGTCGCGTTAGAGTACGGGCAAACAATGTGCGCCGCATCGACCAGCTTTTTGGCTTCCGCAGGATCCATACCCTCAACGTGGATGTTCAGTTTTGCTTCGATACCAAAACCGGTTGGCAGCGGGCCAATACCCACTTCGCCTTCAATAAAGGCATCTTTTGGCAGGGTGAATTTGTCGCGTGCGGCCACGAACTTCATCGCGCCCAGGAAGCAGGCAGAGTAGCCCGCAGCAAATAGCTGCTCAGGGTTCGTCACTTCTCCGCCCATGCCGCCCATCTCTTTTGGCACGCCCAGTTTTACGTCCAGTACGCCATCGGAAGAGGTCGCGCGGCCGTCACGGCCACCGGTTGCTTTTGCTTTGGCGGTATACACTACTTTTTCTAAAGACATGGCAGGTTCCTCATCTTGCTTTAATGCGTGCTATTAAATAGCGTGCGATATATATGGGTAATAATCACGCGTAAAGTATAGCTTTACGCGCGGTGTAGCTGTTGTCGCAAAAGTTCGAGCTGCTGTTTGAGCGCCAGCAAAGTGTCGGTATCACACTGCGCTGCGCAACCCACCGCATGGGGAATACCCAATGCCTGCTGCTGAAGTTCACGTCCCGCTTCACTCAGGGTGACGGCGACCTGACGTTCGTCTTTGCGCGAACGGTGACGGTTGATTAACCCACCGTTTTCCAGCCTTTTTAACAGCGGCGTCAGGGTTGCAGAGTCCAGAAACAGGCGTTCGCCGATGTCCGACACCGTGACGTCATCCTGCTCCCACAGTACCAGCATCACCAGATATTGCGGGTAAGTCAGGTTCAGCGGTGCCAGCAGTTGCCGGTACAGCTTATTAAGCGCCAGATTTGCCGAATAGAGAGCAAAGCAAAGCTGGTTATCCAGCTTGAGCGCAGCGGTTGCGTCGTTCGTTTTCGCGTTCATGAGATTAATATAGGTAGTGTGCGATTTAATTGCAAGCAATTTTATGGGCAGGTGTAGCGGAGCGCCACCTGAACGGCCATTTTGCGGTAGTGCTGGCGCTGAGCCTGTTCGTCCGCCCCATCTTCAAACAGGAGCGTGAAGGTGTAGCTGTTGGCAACGTAATGAAAGCTGAAGCTGCTTATCAGGCGGTGAAGATCGCGGGCGTCAACCGTCTGGCTGAAGAGCTGCTTTTCTTTGCCCCGGAGCAGGATGCCCTCCAGCAGGTCGAGCGCGCTACGGTTGACCTGGCGCAGATAGCTCGACTGCTGCATAAAGCGGCCCCGCTGCATGTTTTCCATGCAGATAATCCGGATGTAGTCCGGGTGGTCGGCATGATAGTCAAAGGTGGCTTCAACCAGGTTGACCAGCGCTTCGACGGGGGGCATTCCCGCCAGGCTTAGCGCTTTTTCACTGGCGCGAATCTGGGTGTAAACATGTTCCAGAACCAGGAGATAGAGATTCTCTTTATTCTTAAAATGGTAAACCACCATGCGTTTGGTGGTGCCCGCTTTCTCCGCGATCTGCTCCATGCGGGCACCGTTCAATCCATACTCGGCAAAAAGCGCGATGGCGCTCTGAAAAATTTTCTCTTTCAGGCTGGATTCTTCGCTGTGCTCGGGGTGTTCGCTGCCAGGGTTAGCCACATCCTTTCCTTATTTTCACCAAACGGACCAGAAAGATTATCTCCATGGCAGCGAAATAACACAAATATCAAACGCGTGGGCGTTTGCGGTACAACCACAGCCCGGGGATCGACAGCCCGATAGAGAGCGCGCCGACGATGGACGAGGCCTTAAGAAAGTTGCTCAGGAGGAGGATCATCTGAGGCTCGGTGTAGCCAAAATGGCTGATTTTCACCGCGGAAATCATCGCCGTATAGGCAGATATGCCGGGGAACATTGGGATCACGGCGGCGACGGTGAACACCTTGGGATGCGCCAGATACCAGCGCGACCACTGAATGCCGATACTGCCAACCAGCATGGAGGCCATAAATGTCGACCATTCGATGTTAAATCCTGCGGTCATCATCACCATTCGCGAGCCATGACCAATCGCGCCCAGCAGCGCACACCACCGCAGAGCGCGTTGCGGAACGTTAAACACCATCGCAAAGCCGACGGCAGGAATGGCGGCCAGAAGCATGTCCTGTGCCAGCGCCAGCAGAAAATCTATCACGCCCATCCGCGTAACCCCCAGAGTGTCATGGCCATCACAACGCCGATGCAGGTCGCCAGCGTCAGCAGGCTGGCAATAGCCCAGCGTGCCAGACCGGTATTGATGTGTCCTTTAAACATGTCGGCGACGGCGTTAATCAACGGAAAGCCCGGAACCAGCAGAAGCACGCTGGCGGCCATGGCAATCGTCGGGGTAGTGGCAAACTGCGGCAGGCGCAGCAGCAGGCCGGAAACCGTGGTGGCGACAAACGCGGTAATGCAGAAGTTAATTTGCGGATGCAGCTGCCGGTGCGTCAGCAGCTGGCGAACATACATGGCGATACTGCTGGCGAAAAAGGTGACGATCGCGCCGTCCCAGCCGCCTTTATTGAGCTTACAAAAGCAGGCGCAAGACAGCCCTACCATCACCACGACAAGCCAGCGCGGATAACGCAATGGCTTAATTTGGCTGAACCGTTTTTCAATCTCCCGAAGATCGAGAAGCTTATGTTCAGCAAGGATGACGATGTGCTGCACTTCGGTCACGACGTGCATGTTAATGCCGCGATCATGGTTTTTGCGGGTGGAGGTCAGGCACTGGCCGTCTTTGATCGTGGTCAGCACGATGGCGTTAGATGAAATAGCGCTTTCAACGCTATCCATACCCAGCGCCAGTCCCAGCCGGGTGGAAAGCTCCTCAACCAGCGCGCTTTCCGCGCCGTGCTGGAGCAGAAAAAGACCGCACTGAATACATAGCCGCGTGATAGCACGCTGCGTTGACCGATCTGCCTGCATGTATTGTCCTGAAGAAGGTGGAAAGTTGCCGGTTGGCCCATAGCGATTACTTTTAGCACAAAGTGCAGTGTCTCTTGCTGTGGGCCAGATCAAGGTTTATGCAAACAGTTGCAGCGCCTACGTGCGGAAGGGGTTGGGATTAATTCATCATTCTGGTGAATTATAATTATTGAAAGATAAGTTATATATATTTAGTTATTCTAATTTTATATTGTAGTTATTTTAATGACACTGCAATTAAATTTAATTTCGCTTTGTGAGATATTACTGCTGTTTAGGTATTTCTTAAACTAAGAAAACATCTCATCTTCTGCTTGTATTAACCTGCTTTACACTCAGGGACGAAAATACTCATACGTTGATGCACTTTAACGTTACTCATCACATGAAGAATGGACATGGAGGGTCTATGTTGTCTTTGCACGGTAAGCATAGCGTTATCATTAGCCGGATACCGGTCATGCAAAACGGGTTGGGGGGCGTAATGACTCGCCATTTCCCCGATTTTGAATTGACCTATTGCAGCTCATTGCAGGAGTTAACACTGCTCCAGCTACGCCGCGCTGACGTCATCATTGCCGATATTACAGGCGAATACTGGAATCCTCGGGGCGCGCTCGAAGAGTATTTCAATTTATTGAATCAATACCGGAACATTCACTGGATCTTTTTAGTTTCGCGGCCGCTTAACCCTATTGCCGTTGAGCTACTTGTGCGCCCGGAAAGTACGTTGCTTTCTGATATGGAACCCATTGAAGGCCTGGTTAACGCTATTCGGGCAGGTAGTGAACGCGCAGAGCGGGTAAGCCAGACGTTGTTAACCCCGGAACCTCAAAGTACGGGGGAAGAAGACGAAAACGTTATTGCCCTTACGCACTCCGAACGCAAAGTTTTGCGACTGTTAGGTAAAGGATGGGGGATTAACCAAATCGCCACATTGCTCAAGAAAAGCAATAAAACCGTCAGTGCACAGAAAAACAGTGCGATGCGACGGCTGTCATTACGCAGTAATGCCGATATGTACGCCTGGATAAACAGTACACAGGGAATGCGAGAGCTGAGTTTGATGTCAGCCTATGGAGAGTTCGAGGAATGGAAAAAACCGATTCAACAAGACATATCGCCATCGTCGAAAATTGCACGATGAGTGCTGTTGGGCTGCAGCATCTTTTTGCGATGCCCGGCCTGAATCATTATCAGCTGCATCTGTTTAGTGAATTTGACAGCTTTAAGAAAGCACTTCAGCACATCAATTTTTTCTCGCTGATCTATTCATATTCCGATGCGCGAGAAGAGCGTCGTAGCTGCCTGGCGCACCTGCGGGATTTTGCGTTTACGCATGGCCATATCCAGCGCATTATCCTGGTCGCTGATGAGATGGAAGCAAGATTGATTAGCCATCTTTCCCCGTCACGCCTTCACGGTGTGGTCAGTAAATCGCTGAAGCTTGAGCTCCTGCAGAAGGAACTCATGGTGTTGCTGAGCGAAACCCTGCGCATCAATGACAATATGATGAATCACTGGTACCAGAGTCAAAGCAGAATGTTAAGCCCAACGGAACGGGCAATATTGCGTTATATGTCTTGCGGCTATTCCATTCCTCAAATCGCGGCACAGCTTGAACGCAATATTAAGACCATCCGGGCGCATAAGTTTAATGCGATGGTCAAGCTGGGGGTGAACTCTGACGTAGGGCTGCTCGATGCGGCGGATATTATTACCCATCTTTCAGCAAGAGAACCGCGAAGTTCGATACTCAGCAAGCCGACTTTTTTATAACCTGTCTGTTGCGCGCCAGACAGGTTCTGGCGCATCAATCATATGCAAACATCAACCCATTTTGCGGAAGTTAACTCTGCCATTCTGTCAGGTGAAATACGCACGGCACTATGAATTGCGCCTGCTGCGGGCAGAACTTCGGCGTACTGCTTTAATGAGATATCGCAGTAAACCGCGAGCGGGTTTTCCAGGCCGAACGGGCACACGCCGCCAACGGGGTGACCGGTGATGGTCACCACTTCATCACTGCTGAGCATGCGCGCTTTTGCACCAAAGGTATCTTTCAGTTTTTTGTTATCCAGGCGCGCATCGCCTTTCGCCACAACCAGTATCACCTCATTTTTCACCTTTAATGACAAGGTCTTGGCGATTTGTCCCGGTTCAACACGATGGGCGGCAGCAGCCAACGCAACGGTAGCGGTACTCTGACTAAGTTCAATGACGTCTATATCCGGCGCGTTGTCGGCAAAAAACTGCTGTACAGACTGCAAACTCATTGTTTCCTCCTGACAAATATCCTGCGTAATCTGTCATAAGAATTTATGCTCTGTAAATATCTCTTCAGTAACAAATATCCCGAACGGCTGATTTCTGGATCCTCTTCACAATCACGGAAACCGGTTACAGTAACCGGTTGCAGAGCGAGATGCGTCGATTAATACTGAGTACGTAACGTCCCCTGTATCCAATAATAAGAGCAAATTATGAAACCATTCCGTCTGAGCAGTACCACTGGTACACAAGCCAGCAAGGTTGTGAAGGTGATTTATGGAACAACGTGCGGCGCAAATGCGCCCGTAACAAACGTCTGACAGGAGATCTGCCATGTCTGCCAACCATGCTGCGTTTAACCTGATATTCCGTTTTGTTGAAAATTACGTCAGCCCGATTGCCGGGCGGATCTCTTCCCAGCGTCATGTCATGGCTATCCGTGATGGGTTTATCTCTGCGATGCCATTTATGATTGTGGGTTCGTTTCTGTTAGTGTTCGCATACCCACCGTTTTCGCCGGATACCACCTGGGGTTTCGCCCGAGCCTGGCTGGATATGGCGAAGCAGTTTGAAGGCCAGATCCTGACGCCGTTTGATATGACGATGGGCATTATGTCCATCTATATCTGTGCGGCCATCGCCTATAACCTTGGCAAACATTATGTCAAATCACACCAGTTAGACCCGTTTATGTGCGCCATGCTGTCGCTGATGGCGTTTCTGCTGGTCGCGGCACCGAAAACCAAAGGCACGCTGCCTGTCGATAGCCTGGGTGGGACGGGCATTTTTACCGCGATTCTGGTGGCGATCTACTGCGTTGAGATGATGCGTTTCCTCAAGGCCCATAACATCGGTATTCGCCTGCCGGACCAGGTTCCTCCGATGATCAAAAACTCTTTTGATCTGCTCATCCCGGTGCTGGTAGTGGTGTTGACGCTTTATCCTTTGAGCCTGCTCATTCAGTCTCAGTTCGGCATGCTGATCCCGCAGGCCATTATGTCGGTCTTTAAACCTCTGGTTTCCGCAGCGGATTCCCTGCCTGCGATCCTGCTGGCCGTGTTGATTGGTCATCTGCTGTGGTTCGCCGGGATCCACGGAGCCGCCATCGTCTCCGGGATGCTGCAGATGTTCTGGCTGACTAACCTGGGTGCGAACCAGACCGCGCTGGCCGCCAGTCAGCCTCTGCCGCATATTTTTATGGAGGCGTTCTGGACGTTCTTTATCGTGATTGGCGGGTCGGGCGCCACGATGGGGCTGGTCATTTGCTATCTGCGTAGCCGTTCAGCGCATTTACGCTCTATCGGGCGTTTGAGCGTGGTACCCAGCTTCTTCAACATCAATGAACCCGTTATCTTCGGTACGCCAATCGTGATGAACCCGGTGTTCTTTATTCCGTTCCTGCTGGCACCGATGGTAAATGCCGTGCTAGCCTGGGCGGCGATGACGTTTGACCTGATTGGCCGCGTCATCTCAGTGGTTCCCTGGACGGCACCGGCGCCAATAGGCGCAGCGTGGGCTCTGGGCTGGGATTTCCGCGCGGCTATTCTGGTTGTGGTTCTGGCCTGCGTATCGGCAATCATCTACTTCCCGTTCTTCAAAGTGTACGAGAAACAGCTGCTGGAGCAGGAAGCGGAAGAAGCACAGCGTAACGCGGAAGAGGACAATCAGCAGGTGGCTTAGGTTAAAGCAAAACGGCAACTCAGGTTGCCGTTTTTAGTGTTTGTTCCCTCTCCCTGAGGGAGAGGGGCAGGATGAGGGCATCAGGCCGTGGCCGATTATTTCAGCGTGCAGTCCCCGCACTGCTTAACGTCCGGCAGGCGATAGCGCTGGCAGCAGGTGCGGCGAACCAGAAGTCCATCACGGAGCACGACGGTACGGAATAACGGGTTGTCACGGCCATCGGAAAGCTGTTTTGCAAAGAAACAGGACTGACGCAGGGCATCAACGTTCTCATCACCAAGCAGAGGCTTCATTTCCGTTAAATACCAGTGGATTAAATAGCCCGTATTGCTCCAGATAAGCTTCGCGTTAATCTCTCCCGTCGCTTCAAGCGCGTCCACGACCGGGATCAGGGCCTGGGTGATAAGCTGCTCCATGCGTTCCTGAGCCGTCAGGCGTTCCGCGTTCTGGTCTTCGTGCAGATCAATCCAGAAACAGGCTGCGCGCCCGGTTTCGTGAAACTCGACGTGGAAATTATCCGGCGAGAGTTCCAGCATGCTCTTCTGGGTTAACAGCGCCAGCATGAGGGGAGGCACCATCAACCCGATATACCATTGCGCCCAAAGAGAGAGCAGTGGTTTATTTTCCCGCGTAAGAGTGGGCTGATTGCGATAGATATGGTCGGAATAGGTGGCCAACAGCGACTGCAGTTTTGTCGGTTGACGCCACTCTGAGAGCGTCATGGCGTGGTTCGGGTGCGCTTCATCAAGGCGGATAAAATCCAGCAGGTGGGCGCGCGTCTCCGCAATCTTATCCCGTATGGCATCCGCAAGCGAAGCATTCCCGCTGGTGAGGGGCGCTCGCCAGAGGAGGGGCTCGACGATGTGTGCGGTATGCGTAGCCATAGTATAGATAGAAATCTAAATGATAATGATTGCCAATCCTAACTATTGCTCATATCAATGGCAAGACTTTTGTCTTTAAGACACCGCCGTGATGTTTATGCCGTCTGCAGCTCTTCACTTAACAGAATGTTATTGCGCCCCATATGCTTTGCTTCGTAGAGGGCTTTGTCCGCTTTTTCCAGCGCGCCTTCCACGTCTTCATCCTCGAAAATGGCAATACCAATGCTGATGGTGACGTTTGTCGCGACACTCTCGTTAAACAGATGCGGGATTTTCAAATCGTAGACTTTCTGACGGATCCGCTCGGCCGTCTGGCGGGCATGTTCGAGAGAAATATTGGTCAGCAGCACCATAAACTCTTCTCCGCCAAAACGCGCCACAATATCGCGAGAACGCACGGCGTCGCGAATTGCCGCAGAGACGCGCTTCAGCGCCTGGTCGCCCATCATATGGCCATAGTGATCGTTATAGGCTTTGAAGTGATCGATATCCATCAGCAGGACAAAGTGCTCGCCATTTTCTACCGTCGGCAGGTTCTCCAGACGGCTTTGCAGACCACGACGATTATAGAGCCCGGTAAGCGGGTCCATCATGCTGAGATCGGTAAGGGTTTCTCGCTCTTCCAACAGGCGCGAGAGCAATTCCTGAGCGAAACGATCGTTACGCGTTTGCAAAATGTTATGTATAGCAATTGCCACCACAGGAAGTGCGAAAGAATAGGTCATTCTCAGCCATATATCGTGATCGCTTAGCCACAGGCAGACAATAAAGGTGGGCAATGAGTGCAGCGTAAATGCTTTGATATTACTCGCGAATGCCAGCGTTCCGATAAAAAGTACCGTTAATAGAGCGATTAACAAATACGTCGCGTGGTCGTGGGTAATTAAGGCGAATTTAGACTCAATTTGCCAGGCCCACAAAATACCGAAGATCCCTGAAACAACGGGAATATTTATCTTCCGCGCGCGCTTTCTCCAGTGCCAGACGAACAGGCCGGTGCTGATGGAGAAAATAGCAATAAGTGGGGCAGATAACAGGCGTACAGAATTGAGCGGATTTGTTACCGAGAACACTGCCGAGGTTGCGTTCAGAAATAAAAATAAACGTAACGACAATTGATATTTTCTGTGAACCAAAGACCGCCAGGATTGTGATGTCATAGTCGTGCGTTTTTATTAAAATTTAATTAAAACAAATAAGTAGGTGCTGTTTCGCAATAAAACATGCAAAAAACTCAAAGAGTAATTATCAGAAAATCTTTAGATGTTGTTAACAGGTGTGCAATTTATCACCTTAGGCAATTCCTGTCATTACGGGAAAGGTAAAGGTCGATGGATTTTGATTCATTCAGCTGACAAATGATAATGTCTGTCATATGATATTGGTTATCATTATCGTTGTGAGAGGGCAGATCATGTTGAACAGGGCGCTTGGCAGTGGTTGGGGGGTATTGCTACCGGGAGCCATTCTCGGCGGGTTGATGTTTGCCGATCTCTCCCTTGATACCTGGAAAGCGATCATTGTGTCAGGACTGTTAGTCACGTCAGGCATGATCTGGCATAAGCAGCTGCGCCACTTTGTTTTACTGCCATCATGCGTAGCACTGGTCAGTGGAATTCTGGTGATACTGATGAGTTTGAAATAACAGGGAAAAACAAGGGGAACTTCAGAAGGGATGTAAGATAATTGGTGCGAGGGGGGGGACTCGAACCCCCACATCCTAAGGACACTAACACCTGAAGCTAGCGCGTCTACCAATTCCGCCACCTTCGCACAGTCATCTTACTATTTTTGATATCGCCTCGTTGGTGCGAGGGGGGGGACTCGAACCCCCACATCCGTAAGGACACTAACACCTGAAGCTAGCGCGTCTACCAATTCCGCCACCTTCGCCCAGTGCGAGCAATATCATTGTGATTTATGGTGCGAGGGGGGGGACTCGAACCCCCACATCCGTAAGGACACTAACACCTGAAGCTAGCGCGTCTACCAATTCCGCCACCTTCGCATACCATCGATACTGTAAAAGTATCGTAACCACGGAGGCGCATTCTAGATGTTTTCAGCTTTACGTCAACAGAAAAGTGCGCGCGACGCCTTGATTGCTGCAAAAATGGCCGATGCAGGCGCTATGCGGAGCCGGATGGCGCTTGCGCTTATCCGGCCTGCTGGAGCGGAGATTACTTTTTGGCCTGGCGCGTCATGACGGTACGGTAGACCTTAAAGCGGCCGGTCTGGGCGATCACTTCGTGGAAGCCGAAGGTTTCGTCCAGCACTTTCGGGTACGCCAGGAAGGCGTTCGCGACTATACGCAGCTCGCCGCCGCTGTTCAGATGACGGGTTGCGCCGCGGATCAGCGTTTGCGCCGCTTCAAGGCTGGTCTCCATACCGTCGTGGAACGGCGGGTTGGAGATAATCATGTCGAAGCGACCGGTGACGTCGGAGAAGACGTTGCTGGCAATCACCTCGCCTTCAATGCCGTTTGCGGCAAGCGTTGCGCGGCTGGCTTCAACAGCCGGGGCGCTCACGTCACAGAGGGTTAAGCGCACTTTTGGTGAATGGCTGGCTAGCACGGTAGAGAGCACGCCCGCGCCGCAGCCCACGTCCAGCACTTTGCCTTTGGTATGCGGCGTCAGGGTGGAGAGCAGCAGCTTGCTGCCCGTATCCAGCGCGTCACGGCTGAACACGCCCGGCAGGGTTTTGATGGTCAGGCCGTCAAGCTGGTACTCGTCCCAGTATGCCTGTGGATCGAACGTTGTCTGTTTTTCCAGACGGCCATGATACAGACCACAGCGGCGTGCGCTGTCGACTTTATTCAGCGGCGCGTAGCCTTCCAGCATCTGTTCAGCGCTACGCACGCCGCTGCGGTTCTCACCCACCACGAAAATATCGCAGCCTACCGGCAGCAGGGAGAGCAGGTTCATCAGCTGGAACTGGGCTTCAGGCTTGTTCTTCGGCCAGTAGTAGATCAGCGTATCGCAGTCGGCGATATCGCTCTGCTCCGCCACCAGGCTAAAGCGCGCGCGCTCGCCCATCTGGCGGCTCAGCACCTGCCAGTGGTGGTAGTATTGGGTGTGGGCACGGCTTTCAGCACAGTCGAAACGCGCAGGCAGGTCATCCTGCATATCTCCGGCAAACAGAATACGGCTTTCTTCGAAATCATCACTGTGACGCAGCAAGACTTCACTTGCCGGGGTAAATGCAGACATGAATTGTTCCTCAATAAACTCAGGCGGGGATTATAGTAGGTAGATGGCGCACTTTCGACACATTTGCTATATTTGCGCGCCTGAGAGACAGGAGTTTTCCCTATGACATCCCGACGAGACTGGCAGTTGCAGCAGCTGGGCATTACCCAGTGGGCTTTGCGTCGCCCGACGGCGTTGCAGGGCGAAATCGCCATTTCCATCCCTGCGCACGTACGCCTGGTGATGGTGGCGGAAGAACTGCCTGCCCTGAATGAACCCCTGATCGATGATGTCCTTCGCAGCCTGAAGATGACGGCCGACCAGGTTTTACAGCTGACGCCAGAGCGTGTCGCGATGCTTCCTCCTGATAGCCGCTGTAACAGCTGGCGTATCGGAGAGACAAACGAGATCCCCCTCCAGGGGAGCCAGATCTGCACGCCAGCGCTGGACGAACTGAAAGCCAACCCAAAAGCGCGCAGCGCGCTATGGCAACAAATCTGCGAATATGAACACGATTTCTTCCCTCACGACGCCTGACCTGACCACCGCGTTCGCGATTGAAACACGCGCCCACGCGTTTCCGTGGAGCGAAAAAACCTTCGCCAGCAATCAGGGCGAACGGTATCTGAACTTCCGTCTGGACGTTGACGGCACCATGGCCGCCTTCGCGATCACGCAGGTTGTTCTTGATGAAGCGACGCTGTTTAATATTGCGGTTGATCCCGCGTTCCAGCGCCGTGGGCTGGGAAGAGAACTGCTCGAGCACCTCATTCGTGAGCTCGAAACCCGTGACGTTTTCACCCTGTGGCTGGAGGTGCGCGCGTCGAATGTCGCCGCCATCGCGCTCTATGAAAGCTTAGGCTTTAACGAGGCGACGGTCCGCCGTAACTACTACCCCACCGCAGAGGGACGTGAAGACGCCATCATAATGGCTCTGCCGATTGGATAACGAATATAAGGTTGTAACGATGAAATGGGACTGGATTTTCTTTGATGCCGACGAAACGCTGTTTACGTTTGACTCGTTCGGCGGCCTGCAGCGGATGTTTCTCGACTATAGCGTGACCTTCACCGCTGAAGATTTTCAGGACTATCAGGCGGTAAACAAGCCGCTGTGGGTGGATTACCAGAACGGTGCCATCACCGCGTTACAGCTTCAGCACCAGCGTTTTGACGTCTGGGCGGAACGCTTAAAGGTCAGTCCGGGAACGCTGAACGATGCCTTCCTGAACGCGATGGCCGATATCTGTGCGCCACTGCCGGGTGCGGTTTCCCTGCTGAATGCGTTGAAAGGGAAGGTGAAACTGGGGATCATCACCAACGGTTTTACCGCCCTGCAGCAGATCCGCCTCGAGCGCACCGGCCTGCGCGATCATTTCGACGCGCTGGTGATCTCCGAAGAGGTGGGCGTACCTAAACCGGATCCGCGTATTTTCGACTACGCGCTGGCCCAGGCCGGTCATCCTGACCGCGATCGCGTCCTGATGGTGGGTGATACGGCAGAGTCAGATATCCTGGGCGGCATGAAGTCAGGTTTGTCGACCGTCTGGCTCAACGCGCATGGCCGCGTGAAGCCTGAAGGCATCGAGCCGACCTGGACCGTGACGTCGTTGAACGAACTGGAGCAACTCCTGTGTAAACAATGATTGCCTGCCCCCCATTGATGGGTAAAATAGCCGCAATTTTGTATTCCATGATGCGTGGCGTGCTGCCGCGCTTATAAAAGAAGATTTAATTATGACGTTGTCTCCTTATCTGCAAGAGGTGGCCAAGCGCCGCACTTTTGCCATTATCTCGCACCCGGATGCCGGTAAAACGACCATCACTGAGAAGGTGTTGCTGTTCGGACAGGCGATCCAGACTGCGGGTACCGTTAAAGGCCGTGGCTCCAGCCAGCATGCAAAATCTGACTGGATGGAGATGGAAAAGCAGCGTGGTATTTCGATTACCACCTCCGTGATGCAGTTCCCGTATCACGACTGCCTCGTGAACCTGCTGGACACCCCGGGCCACGAAGACTTCTCCGAAGATACCTACCGTACCCTGACGGCGGTGGACTGCTGTCTGATGGTGATCGACGCCGCGAAAGGTGTAGAAGACCGGACCCGTAAGCTGATGGAAGTCACCCGTCTGCGCGATACGCCGATCCTCACCTTCATGAACAAACTCGACCGCGACATCCGTGACCCGATGGAAGTGATGGACGAAGTGGAAAGCGAGCTGAAAATCGCCTGTGCGCCAATCACCTGGCCAATTGGCTGCGGTAAGCTGTTCAAAGGGGTGTATCACCTCTATAAAGACGAAACCTACCTGTATCAGACCGGTAAAGGCCACACCATTCAGGAAGTTCGCGTGGTGAAAGGTCTGGATAACCCTGAGCTGGACGCGGCAGTCGGCGAAGAGCTGGCCGCGCAGCTGCGCGACGAGCTGGAGCTGGTGAAGGGGGCGTCTCACGAGTTCGATAAAGAGCTGTTCCTGAGCGGTGAAATCACCCCGGTCTTCTTCGGTACCGCGCTGGGTAACTTCGGCGTTGACCACATGCTGGACGGTCTGGTGGAGTGGGCGCCGCGTCCGATGCCGCGTAAAACCGACACCCGTGAAGTGGAAGCGCAGGAAGAGAAATTCACCGGCTTCGTGTTCAAAATTCAGGCCAACATGGACCCAAAACACCGCGACCGCGTGGCGTTTATGCGCGTGGTGTCCGGTAAGTATGAAAAGGGCATGAAGCTGCGCCAGGTGCGTATCGGTAAAGATGTGGTGATTTCCGACGCCCTGACCTTTATGGCGGGTGACCGTTCGCACGTTGAAGAGGCGTATCCGGGCGACATCATCGGTCTGCACAACCACGGCACGATTCAGATCGGCGATACCTTCACCCAGGGTGAAATGATGAAGTTCACCGGTATTCCGAACTTCGCACCGGAGCTGTTCCGTCGTATCCGTCTGCGCGATCCGCTGAAGCAGAAACAGCTGCTGAAAGGCCTGGTTCAGCTCTCCGAAGAGGGCGCCGTGCAGGTGTTCCGCCCAATCGCGAACAACGACCTGATCGTGGGTGCGGTCGGCGTGCTGCAGTTCGACGTGGTTGTTGCGCGTCTGAAGAGCGAGTACAACGTGGAAGCGATTTACGAGTCTGTGAACGTCGCGACCGCGCGCTGGGTTGAGTGTTCTGACGTGAAGAAATTCGAAGAATTTAAGCGTAAGAACGAAATTCAGCTGGCGCTGGATGGCGGCGATAACCTGACCTATATCGCGCCAACCATGGTGAACCTGAACCTGACGCAGGAACGTTACCCTGACGTTCAGTTCCGTAAAACCCGCGAGCACTAATCCCCTCTCAGAGCACGGCTCCCGCCGTGCTCTTCTTTAATTCCTGTCTTATTAATCCCTTGCGGAATGTTCTTAATTCAACGCAATTTCACGCTATTCGCGCGTTTTTTACCCAATTCTGAAAGCGGCTCTGTGAGAGTGATCTATATTTAACTCAGTGTTTAACACCGGGCGTGGATAAATTAACTGTTCAATGCATGACTTTAGGTTATCCATTTTACCCGTGTGTTTATTCGCAATATATAAAACTACTAAGGAAGTATGTAGCCCGAATAACGGGTAAACACAGGAATAGATCGATGAATATGACAAGACTGAAGATTTCGAAAACTCTGCTGGCTGTAACCCTGGGTAGCGTTCTGGTGAGCGGTTCCGCTCTGGCGGAAAGCAGCACAATGGATAAAGCCCAGTCCACGGCCGATACCGCAGGGCAAAAAATCGATAGCTCTATGAATAAAGTCGGCAACTTCATGGACGACAGCTCAATCACAGCAAAAGTGAAAGCCGCACTGGTGGATGATGAAGCCATCAAAAGTACCGATATTTCCGTTAAGACCGACAAGAAAGTGGTCACGCTGAGCGGCTTCGTGGAAAGCCAGGCTCAGGCCGAACAGGCGGTGAAAGTCGCGAAAGGCGTTGAAGGCGTTGCGTCCGTCAGCGATAAGCTGCACGTACGTGACGGTAAAAACGCGTCGGTGAAAGGTTATGCCGGTGATGCAGCCACCACCAGCGAAATCAAAGCTAAACTTTTAGCAGATGACATCGTGCCGTCCCGCAAGGTGAAAGTGGAAACCACCGATGGTGTGGTTCAGCTCTCCGGTACGGTAGATTCGCAGGCGCAAAGTGAACGCGCCGAGTCCATCGCGAAAGCGATTGACGGTGTGAAAAGCGTTAAAAACGATCTGAAAACGAAGTAAATCTGGACCATTCGCCCGTCTGGTTAAAACCTGCGGGCGAAATAAGAACGACTCTGGAAAAACGCCGGTGAGTGACCTGAGCGCTCACGTTTAGCGGCCGACATTAACTATGGTAAAGGAGAAGCTTATGTTTCGTTGGGGCATTATATTTCTGGTTATCGCGTTAATTGCCGCCGCATTGGGCTTTGGTGGACTGGCAGGTACAGCGGCATGGGCAGCTAAAATTGTCTTCGTTGTGGGTATTATTCTGTTCCTGGTCAGCCTGTTTACGGGTCGTAGACGTCCGTAGCAAACGCAATATTCCTTCAACAAAATAAAGCCAGTCACTGTGACTGGCTTTTTCTTATTTGCGGAACAGGTCGGGTGCGTTACTGTGGTGTTATAAAATAATCAAAACAGGAAAGCAGAGGTGGGGCAACGAATTCCCGTTACGCTCGGCAATATTGCGCCGCTGACGTTAAAGCCGTTTCGCTCAGGACAACTCGCACTGGTTTGCGAGGGGGGAGGGCAGCGCGGCATCTTCACCGCAGGCGTGCTGGATGAATTTATGCGCGCGCAGTTCAACCCGTTTGACCTTTACTTCGGCACCTCTGCCGGGGCGCAGAACCTCTCTGCCTATGTATGTAACCAGCCCGGCTACGCGCGAAAGGTCATCATGCGCTACACCACGGCGAAAGAATTTTTTAATCCGGTGCGCTTTGTGCGCGGCGGTAACCTGATCGATCTTGACTGGCTGCTGGAATCGACCTCCAGCCAGATGCCGCTGGCCATGGATACCGCTGCCCGTCTGTTTGATAGCGGCAAAGAGTTCTGGATGTGCGCCAGCCGGGGCGATGACTATTCGCCGGGCTATTTTTCTCCTCAGAAGGAGAACTGGCTGGACATCATCCGCGCCTCCAGCGCGATCCCCGGCTTTTATCGTACCGGTGCCCTGCTGGACGGCATTAGCTATCTGGACGGTGGGATCAGTGACGCGGTGCCGGTGCAGGAAGCCGCCCGGCGCGGGGCGAAAACCATTGTGGTGATCCGTACCGTACCGTCGCAAATGTATTACACGCCGCAGTGGTTCAAACGGATGGAGCGCTGGTTGGGCGACAGCAGCCTGCAGCCGCTGGTGAACATCGCGAAGCAGCATGAAACCACCTACGGCGCGATGCAGCGCTTCATTGAAAAACCGCCGGGCAAGCTGCGTATTTTTGAAATCTATCCGCCTAAGCCGCTGCTGAGCATGGCCCTGGGCAGCCGCGTCCCTGCGCTGCGCATGGATTACAAAACGGGGCGGCTGTGCGGGCGTTACTTCCTGGCGACGGTGGGGAAAATGCTGGCGGAGCAACCGCCGCTTCATCGCCATAAACGCATTATTTTGCCGCCTGCGATTGTCGCCAACGACGCCCTGACGATGCCGCTGGTGGATATTCCGCAGGCGAATGACGCTTTACTGGATAACGAGGATCTGGCGTGACGCTCCGCTTTGTCGATACCCACTGCCACTTTGATTTTCCGCCGTTTACCGGGGATGAAGCGCAAAGCATAGCGAAAGCGGCCGAAGCAGGCGTTCAGGCTATCATTGTGCCGGCAGTGGAAGCGGCCTATTTTTCCCGGGTGCTGGATCTTTCCGCGCGGCACCCCGCGCTCTATGCCGCGCTCGGCATGCATCCGATTGTGATTGAACGGCATCTTGATGAGCACATTGAGAGGCTTGATGAGGTTGTGCAAACCGCAGGAGACAAACTTGTCGCCATCGGTGAGATCGGCCTCGATCTTTATCGTGAGGATCCGCAGTTTGAGCGCCAGCAGACGATCCTCGACGCGCAGCTCAGGCTGGCGAAGCGCCACGATCTGCCGGTGATCCTCCACTCAAGACGCACGCACGATAAGCTGGCGATGCACCTGAAACGCATCGATCTGCCGCGAAAAGGGGTCGTGCACGGTTTCTCCGGCAGCCTGCAGCAGGCGCAGCGTTTTATTGAACTGGGCTATAAAATTGGCGTCGGTGGCACCATCACCTATCCGCGCGCCAGTAAAACCCGGGACGTGATGGCACAGCTGCCGCTGTCGGCGCTCCTGCTGGAAACCGACGCGCCGGATATGCCGCTGAATGGTTTTCAGGGCCAGCCGAATCGCCCGGAACAGGCGGCGCGCGTGTTTACCACCCTATGTGAACTGCGAAAAGAGCCTGAAGAGGTGATTGCCGATGCGCTGCTGGAAAATACCCGTTCGGTATTTGGCATCACGCTATAGGTAAAGTGCCGGACGAATCACCGTTATCTTCTGTTTTTCCAGCGCCAGCGCCAGCGGTTCAACGTCCTCGGGCGTGGCGCTGCGCCATGAGGCCGCCTCACCGTAAACGCCATGCGCATGAAACGCGTTGATGCGCACCGGCACATTCCCAAGCCCGTGGATAAAGGTCGTTAGCGGTTTGAGGTGTTCCAGATAATCACACTGCTCCGGAATCACCAGCAGGCGGAGTTCCGTCAAACGGTGACGATCTGCCAGCCAGCGGATGCTCTGCTTAATCTGCGGGTTTTCGCGCCCGGTCAGGAAGCGGTGATGCTCGTTCCCCCACGCCTTCAGATCCAGCATCGCGCCATCCAGTACCGGCAGCAGCTTTTGCCAGCCGGTTTCGCTTAACAGACCGTTGCTGTCTACCAGGCAGGTGAGGTGACGCAGGGCGGGATCGGCTTTGATCGCGGTGAACAGGGCGATCAAAAACGGCAATTGCGTTGTGGCTTCGCCGCCGCTGACGGTGATCCCTTCGATAAACGGTGCGGATTTGCGGACCTGAGCGAGGATCTCTTCCACGCTGAAGCGGTGCGCCATAGGCGTTGCCTGCTGCTGGCACAGGTGCAGGCAGGTGTCGCACTGCAGGCAGTCACTCTCCTGCCACCAGACGCGTCCGGCCTGAATCGTCAGCGCGTCGTGCGGGCAGTGGGGCACGCAGTCCCCGCAGTCGTTGCAGCGGCCGATCGTCCACGGGTTGTGGCAGGTTTTACAGCGCAGGTTGCAGCCCTGCAGGAACAGCGCCAGGCGGCTGCCCGGCCCGTCCACGCAGGAAAAAGGAATGACCTGACTAACTAAAGCGCATCTGCTGTTCATGGCTTATCACGCGCGGCTGACGTTCCAGAATACGGGTATTGCGTGCGGCCTCTTCCCCCAGCCACGTGGTATTGGTGCGCGATCCGGCTTCCCGGTATTTCTCCAGATCCGACAAGCGAACCATGTAGCCGGTCACGCGGACCAGATCGTTACCCGCTACGTTGGCGGTAAATTCACGCATTCCCGCCCTGAATGCGCCCAGGCAAAGCTGAACCACCGCCTGCGGGTTGCGTTTGACCGTCTCCTCCAGGGTGAGAATATCGCTGATTCCGGAGTGATAGTGTTTGTGATGCGGCGCAACGGCCAGCAGATGGCTGATGGGATCCGGCTCGTCGCCGTAGGGCAGGCGCGCGCCCGGCGTGGTGCCCGAATCGGAACTGATCCCCGACTGCGCGTGCAGCATCGCGCGATGCTTCCAGCCGTGCTTCACCGGCGTGCTTTCAACGAACGCTGCAAGCTGTTCGCTGATGCGATAGCCCAGCGCGTTGGCCTGTTCATCCTTTCCGTAGCGTCCCGCTAATCCTGCTTTCTCACAGAGCGCGTTTACCGCTTCCGCCAGGCCGTACATGCCAAACATGGGCACAAACCGATCCGCATCAATCAGCCCCTCTTTTACCAGGAAGCTATTCTCAAAGAAGCCAGATTGCTCGTACAGGAAACCGCAGCGTGCATCGATGATGGCAATTTGCTGCTGGCAGTAGTGCGGGAGCGTGCGGGTGAAGAAGTCGTCAATGGATGCGCTGCGTTCAGCAATGGCTTTGAGGTTAAGGCGCACCAGAGTGCTGCCACCGCCTGCAAGCGGCAGGGAGTTGTAACAGCTCACCACGCCGTAACGGCCTTTTGTGAAAATTTTATCATTCATCGGGCCATTAGAAATATGAGGTTTGCTGCATTCACAAATGTTTTTCGCCACCTCAAGCAGCAAATCATCCGGGGTGATATCGGGATCGTAGATAAAGGTCAGATTCGGTGCGACCTGCTTCAGCTCTGCATCGGCACGCAAAATGGCGCGCGTGACGGGCGTATCTTCAGGCCCGATGTTTGCGTGCATAAACGCATCCGGCAGCGTACGGTCGAGATAGCGCCAGAAACGTTTTATTCGGCTATCGATCTCTTCTTGTGTTAGAATTATAACATATGGCGTTAATATCGCATCAAGCTGACCGAGATAGACCGGCATCGATGTGACGGACGGAACATGATGGTAGAGGATGGTTAACAGCGAGAGGGCGTCGTCGAGATCTTTCGCGCCTTCCAGCTCCAGCCACTCTGAACCGTTAGCCAGAAATTTTGCGTAATCCGGCAGAACGTAACGGGGTTTGTAAGGCGCATGGCCTTCGAACATGTCGCAGATAACCCCCTCGTCCAGCGCGGCTCGTGCGGCCTCAGGAAGTGCCGGGTAAGGCAGGTTGTTTTCCGCTTCCAGCGCCAGAAAATGACGTTTTTGTTCCGGGGTTAACACCGGGCTTGTCACAATGTGCTGGCAACGTTGTTGCAGGGCGTCGGGGCTGGAGTGGGGCATAGTCGCTTCCTTGTGTGTTCTGCGGATGATGAACGGATTGTAGGAAGCAAGCCTGTCGGGGCTTTTGATCCGACAGGGGGTATCGCTGCTTTAGTCAGCAATTTACGCGCTAAAGTTTGAAGAAGATCTCATTACAGTAATGCAAATTTGTATGCAGTTTTCATTAACTGTGATGAATGTCGAAGTGTGGATGCGGGTGAATGTTAGAATACTCACAGACCCGCAAGGTAAAATTTATACGGCACTGCCGTTGGAGAATGTTATGACCGATTTAACTGCAAGCAGCCTGCGCGCGTTGAAACTGATGGACCTGACCACCCTGAACGATGACGACACCAATGAAAAAGTCATCGCCCTGTGCCATCAGGCGAAAACGCCGGTGGGTAACACCGCAGCCATCTGTATCTACCCGCGCTTTATCCCGATTGCCCGTAAGACGCTGAAAGAGCAGGGTACGCCGGACGTGCGCATTGCAACCGTAACTAACTTCCCGCATGGCAACGACGATATCGAGATCGCGCTGGCAGAAACCCGCGCGGCGATTGCTTACGGCGCAGACGAAGTTGACGTGGTGTTCCCGTACCGCGCGCTGATCGCCGGTAACGAGCAGGTCGGTTTTGACCTGGTGAAAGCCTGTAAAGACGCGTGCGCGGCGGCAAATGTGCTGCTGAAAGTGATCATCGAAACCGGCGAGCTGAAAGAAGAGGCGCTGATTCGTAAGGCATCTGAAATCTCCATCAAAGCCGGTGCGGATTTCATTAAAACCTCTACCGGTAAAGTGCCGGTGAATGCGACCCCGGAAAGCGCGCGCATCATGATGGAAGTGATCCGCGACATGGGCGTATCCAAAACCGTTGGTTTCAAACCTGCGGGCGGCGTGCGTACTGCTGAAGACGCGCAGCAATTCCTGGCGATTGCCGACGAGCTGTTTGGCGCCGACTGGGCCGATTCCCGTCACTACCGCTTCGGTGCGTCCAGCCTGCTGGCCAGCCTGCTGAAAGCGCTGGGTCATGGCGACGGTAAGAGCGCAAGCAGCTACTGATTGCCAGACAATGCCGGATGACGCTTCGCTCATCCGGTCGACAGGATCGTAGGGCGGGTAAGCGTAGCGCCACCCGCCACAACTCCCCCGATTCCGCATGGAGGTTACCGTGTTTCTCGCACAAGAAATTATTCGTAAAAAACGTGATGGTCATGCATTAAGCGATGAAGAGATCCGCTTCTTCATCAACGGCATTCGTGATAACACCGTCTCAGAAGGGCAAATTGCGGCTCTGGCGATGACCATTTTCTTCCACGATATGTCGATGCCTGAGCGCGTGTCGCTGACCATGGCGATGCGAGATTCAGGAACCGTTCTGGACTGGAAAAGCCTCAACCTTAACGGCCCGATTGTGGATAAGCACTCCACCGGCGGCGTGGGTGACGTGACGTCTCTGATGCTCGGCCCTATGGTGGCAGCCTGTGGCGGTTACATCCCGATGATCTCCGGGCGCGGCCTGGGCCACACCGGCGGTACGCTCGACAAACTGGAAGCCATTCCGGGCTTCGATATCTTCCCGGACGACAACCGCTTCCGCGACATTATTAAAGACGTTGGTGTGGCGATTATCGGCCAGACCAGCTCTCTTGCTCCGGCAGACAAGCGTTTCTACGCCACCCGCGACATCACCGCGACCGTTGACTCCATCCCGCTGATCACCGCCTCTATCCTGGCGAAGAAACTGGCAGAAGGGCTGGACGCGCTGGTGATGGACGTGAAGGTGGGCAGCGGCGCGTTTATGCCGACCTATGAACTTTCTGCTGCGCTTGCGGAAGCGATCGTTGGCGTCTCCAACGGCGCGGGCGTGCGCACCACCGCGCTGCTCACCGACATGAACCAGGTGCTGGCCTCCAGCGCCGGTAACGCCGTCGAAGTGCGTGAAGCGGTGCAGTTCCTGACTGGTGAATACCGCAACCCGCGTCTGTTCGACGTCACCATGGCGCTGTGCGTTGAGATGTTAATCTCCGGCAAGCTGGCCAAAGACGACGCAGAAGCCCGCGCGAAGCTGCAGGCGGTGCTGGATAACGGCAAAGCGGCGGATATTTTCGGCCGCATGGTCGCAGCCCAGAAAGGCCCGACCGATTTCGTCGAAAACTACGCGAAATACCTGCCAACCGCGACGCTCAGCAAAGCGGTGTATGCCGATAGCGAAGGGTTTGTCTCTGCAATGGACACCCGTGCGCTGGGTATGGCAGTAGTCTCGATGGGCGGCGGCCGTCGTCAGGCGTCAGACACCATTGATTACAGCGTCGGCTTTACCGATATGGCCCGTCTGGGCGACAGCGTTGACGGTCAACGTCCGCTTGCGGTGATCCACGCGAAAGACGAAGCCAGCTGGCAGGAAGCGGCTAAAGCGGTGAAAGCGGCAATTACGCTTGACGATAAAGCGCCGGAAACCACACCGACTGTCTATCGCCGCATCACCGAATAGCGGTATACTGATCTGATCGATAATTTTTGAAGCACTACGTACGGAGAACAATTATGAAACGTGCATTTATTATGGTGCTGGACTCATTCGGCATCGGCGCAACCGAAGATGCAGAACGTTTTGGTGACGTGGGTTCCGATACCATGGGCCACATCGCGGAAGCCTGTGCGAAAGGCGAAGCGGACAACGGTCGTAAAGGCCCTCTGACTCTACCTAACCTGACCCGCCTCGGTCTGGTGAAAGCGCATGAAGGTTCTACCGGTAAAATCGCAGCCGGTATGGACGGCAACGCGGAAGTCGTGGGCGCCTATGCCTGGGCTCACGAGCTCTCCTCCGGTAAAGACACCCCGTCTGGCCACTGGGAAATCGCCGGTGTGCCGGTGCTGTTCGACTGGGGTTATTTCTCCGATCACGAAAACAGCTTCCCGCAGGAGCTGCTCGATAAGCTGGTGAAGCGTGCCAACCTGCCGGGCTACCTTGGTAACTGTCACTCTTCCGGTACCGTGATTCTGGACCAGCTTGGCGAAGAGCACATGAAAACCGGCAAGCCGATTTTCTACACCTCTGCTGACTCCGTGTTCCAGATTGCGTGCCATGAAGAGACGTTTGGCCTGGATAAACTCTACGAGCTGTGCGAAATCGCCCGTGAAGAGCTGACCGAAGGCGGCTACAACATCGGCCGCGTGATCGCGCGTCCGTTTATCGGCGACAAAGCGGGTAACTTCCAGCGTACCGGTAACCGTCATGACCTGGCCGTTGAGCCACCGGCGCCAACCGTGCTGCAGAAGCTGGTTGAAGAGAAAGACGGTCACGTGGTTTCCGTGGGTAAAATCGCGGATATCTACGCCAACTGCGGCATCACCAAAAAAGTGAAAGCCACCGGTCTGGACGCGCTGTTTGATGCCACCATCAAAGAGATGAAAGAAGCGGGCGACAAGACTATCGTCTTCACCAACTTCGTGGACTTCGACTCCTCCTGGGGCCACCGTCGCGACGTTGCGGGCTATGCAGCGGGTCTTGAGCTGTTCGACCGCCGTCTGCCGGAGCTGATGGAGCTGGTGGGCGAAGATGACATTCTGATCCTGACCGCGGACCACGGCTGTGACCCAACCTGGACCGGTACCGACCACACCCGTGAGCACATTCCGGTGCTGGTGTATGGCCCGAAAGTGAAGCCGGGCTCGCTCGGTCACCGTGAAACCTTCGCGGACATCGGCCAGACCCTGGCGAAATACTTTGGTACGTCTGACATGGAATATGGCAAGGCCATGTTCTAAACGGATTGGGTGCGGCCTGATGCCCTCACCCCGACCCTCTCCCACAGGGAGAGGGAGAACAGAATGTAGGCCGGGTCAGGCGTAGCCGCCACCCGGCAAAAACAACAATGTAAAAGGAACTGAAGATGGCAACTCCTCACATTAACGCAGAAATGGGTGATTTCGCTGACGTCGTATTGATGCCGGGCGACCCGCTGCGCGCGAAGCACATTGCAGAAACTTTCCTGGAAGACGTGCGTGAAGTGAACAACGTTCGCGGCATGCTGGGCTTCACCGGTACCTATAAAGGCCGCAAAATCTCCGTTATGGGCCACGGTATGGGTATCCCATCCTGCTCTATCTACACCAAAGAGCTGATCACCGACTTCGGCGTGAAGAAAATCATCCGCGTTGGCTCCTGCGGCGCGGTGCGCATGGACGTTAAGCTGCGCGACATCGTTATCGGTATGGGTGCCTGCACCGATTCCAAAGTTAACCGCATGCGTTTCAAAGACCATGACTTCGCGGCGATTGCTGACTTCGGCATGGTGCGTGACGCGGTTGACGCGGCAAAAGCGCTGGGCGTTGAAGCGCGCGTGGGTAACATCTTCTCTGCTGACCTGTTCTATGCCCCGGACGGCGGCGAGATGTTCGACGTGATGGAAAAATACGGCATTCTGGGCGTTGAAATGGAAGCGGCGGGTATCTACGGCGTCGCGGCTGAGTTTGGTGCGAAAGCGCTGACCATCTGCACCGTGTCTGACCACATCCGTACCCACGAGCAGACCACTGCTGCCGAGCGCCAGACTACCTTTAACGACATGATCAAAATCGCGCTGGAATCCGTTCTGCTGGGCGATAAAGAGTAATTCTGTCTCTTCCCTCCCTCTCCCTGTGGGAGAGGGCAGGGGTGAGGGCACCAGACCGTACCTAGCGCACGGCCTGTGCAATCCACGCCGACAGCTCCCGCAGCTCTTTTTCCTGCTCCGGAAAATCCCCGATCAACGCGTCGCATTCCTGCTGCAGCATATCCGCCCTGTACAAACAGCCCTGCAAACGTGCCGCCAGCGCCTCTAACGGTGCCGGGTTCAGGCTATCGGTAAACACCTGCGTGCGGGTGATATGGCCTTTCTCCACGTCAAAATGCAGCTCCACGCCGCCCCAGGTGAAACGCTCGTCCAGCAGATGGGAAAAGGCAGGAGCCTGACCGAAGTTCCATTCCCAGCTGCTCTGGCGGGCGAAGGTTTCGGCGAAGTTGGGCAGGTCCGGGGTTTTGTCAGGGGAGATGACTTCTGCTTCCACGCGCTCGCCGTAATGTTCAAAGAACGCGTCACGGACGGCATCGCAAATCTGCTCGTGCGTAATGCCCGGCAGCAGTTCCACCAGATTTGCCACGCGGCCGCGCACGGAGGTAATTCCTTTGGCCTGGAGCTTTTTCTTATCCGGATTCAGGTAGTTCGCCAGACGGCTCAGGTCAGCGTTCAGCAACAGGGTGCCGTGGTGGAACCCGCGATCCATTGTTTCGCGGTAGGCGGAGCCGGAGACCTTCCGGTCACCCTCGGGGGTTTTCACCACCAGATCGTTACGCCCGGACGCTTCCGCCGTCACGCCGAGTGAATTGAGCGCGTTGAGGACGATGGACGTTGAGATGGTTTTGTCGTATTCCGGTTTGCCCGCCATAAAGGTAAAGCAGGTATTGCCCAGATCGTGAAACACCGCGCCGCCGCCGCTGCTGCGACGTGCGAGACGGACGTTGTCCTCTTCCATACGCCGCGTATTGCACTCTTTCCACGGGTTTTGCGCGCGGCCGATGACCACCGTATCGGCGTTCCGCCAGAGAAACAGGACGCGCTGGGTGGCGGGCATCTGGCGGAAGATGCACTCTTCTACCGCGAGATTAAACCAGGGATCGTAAGAGTCAGAGATAAGCAGGCGTAACGTCGTCATGGCAAAGTTCCTTTTCCGAATCGTTCGCCTACTTTATCACTAATCTTTCTTCTCGCTCTCTTCGTCTTCGGGGACGGAGTTGCTGGCGGTCAGCAGGAACGGGGATTGCTGCCAGCGCGAGCGCTTGCCGCGAAGCAGGGTGCGCGCCAGCACAACGCCGATGGCGAGTGAAAGCAGCAGCATCAGGCGCAGAATATTGGTGGTATTATCGACCTGTTTGGCTTCAGTAGGCAGGGTGTGGGTATCGAGGGTCAGGCGCAGATAGCCCAGTGGGCCATTCTTCCCCTGAATAGGTTCGACAATCTGCTGGTTAAAGTAGCCCCCGGCTTTTTTCCCGTCCAGCGCCAGCCTGTCGCGCACGTCGACGTGTTCGCCAGCGCGGGCAATCAGGTTGCCTTGCTCATCATAGACGCCGGCATCAAGAATGCGGCTATTCTCCGTGAGCAGGCGTAAAACCTGGCCTATCCGCTTCTCGTCCGGCGTTTCGGTACGCATGGACGGCGCGACGTTGAGCGTCACCTGGCGTGCCAGCGTGCGGGCCAGCTCTTCAAACTGCGGGTTGCGTTGCCGTTGATGGTTCTGGCTAAACCACGATGCCCCTTGCATCAGCACCACTAATAGTGCGAGACAGGAAAGGACAATCACGGCGCGATGGAGCCGGAATTTCAGTTTTGCGCGAGCCATATTCCACCTGCTGAAAATTTACGGCTTAATGTTGCCAGAAGTGATGGTTACAGGGTAGCCTCATGCGTTATTTTCCCTCTGCAACCTTCCGGCGCGAACGAAATTACAGGAGCTTTAATGCCGAACATTACCTGGTGTGACCTGCCAACGGATGTCTCTTTATGGCCAGGATTGCCGCTCTCTTTAAGTGGCGATGAGGTGATGCCTCTGGATTACCACGCCGGTCGTAGCGGCTGGCTCCTCTACGGACGCGGTCTGGATAAGCAACGCCTGACCCAGTATCAAAGCAAGCTGGGTGCGGCAATGGTCATCGTCGCCGCCTGGTGCGTGGAAGACTACCAGGTTATTCGCCTGGCGGGTTCCCTGACGCAGCGCGCAACGCGTCTGGCGCATGACGCCGGGCTGGACGTCGCGCCGCTGGGTAAAATTCCGCATCTGAAAACCCCGGGCCTGCTGGTCATGGACATGGATTCTACGGCGATCCAGATCGAGTGTATTGACGAGATTGCGAAGCTGGCGGGCAGCGGCGAGCTGGTGGCGGAAGTCACCGAACGTGCGATGCGCGGCGAGCTGGACTTCACCGCCAGCCTGCGACAGCGCGTGGCGACCCTGAAAGGGGCCGACGCCAACATTCTGCGCCAGGTGCGCGACGTGCTGCCGCTGATGCCAGGGCTGACGCAGCTGGTGCTGAAGCTGCAATCCCTCGGCTGGAAAGTGGCGATTGCTTCCGGTGGCTTCACCTTCTTCGCGGATTACCTGCGGGAAAAACTGCATCTGACCACCGTGGTGGCCAATGAGCTGGAGATCATGGACGGCAAGCTGACCGGCCAGGTGATCGGCGATATCGTTGATGCCCAGTACAAAGCCAATACGCTGACGCGTCTGGCGGAAAAATATGAAATTCCGGTTGTCCAGACCGTCGCCATCGGCGATGGCGCGAACGACCTGCCGATGATCAAAGCCGCCGGTCTGGGCATTGCCTACCATGCCAAGCCAAAAGTGAATGAAAAGACGGAAGTCACTATCCGTCACGCTGACCTGATGGGGGTGTTCTGCATTCTCTCCGGCAGCATTAATCAGAAATAACGGTCTGCTTTGTAGGCCGGGTAAGCGTAAGCGCCACCCGGCACGCAGGCCGCACAGAAATAACGAGGTAAACCGTGGCGAAAGCTCCAAAACGCGCATTTGTCTGTAATGAATGTGGTGCGGATTATCCGCGCTGGCAGGGGCAATGCAGCGCCTGTCATGCCTGGAACACCATCACCGAAGTGCGTGGTGTGGCGGCTTCGCCGAGCGTGGCGCGCAATGAGCGCCTGAGCGGCTATGCCGGTAACGCGGGCGTGGCGAAGGTGCAAAAACTTTCGGACATCAGCCTCGAAGAGCTGCCGCGCTTCTCCACCGGGTTCAAAGAGTTTGACCGCGTGCTCGGCGGCGGCGTGGTACCGGGCAGCGCGATCCTGATCGGCGGTAACCCGGGCGCGGGTAAATCGACCCTGCTGCTGCAAACGCTCTGCAAGCTTGCCGAACAGATGAAAACCCTGTACGTCACGGGCGAAGAGTCTCTGCAGCAGGTGGCGATGCGCGCGCACCGTCTGGGCCTGCCGACCGGCAACCTGAACATGCTCTCCGAAACCAGCATCGAGCAGATCTGCATGATTGCCGAAGAAGAGCAGCCGAAGCTGATGGTGATCGACTCCATCCAGGTGATGCACATGGCGGACATTCAGTCCTCGCCGGGCAGCGTCGCGCAGGTGCGTGAAACCGCGGCTTACCTGACGCGCTTTGCCAAAACGCGCGGCGTGGCGATTGTGATGGTCGGCCACGTGACCAAAGACGGCTCGCTGGCCGGGCCGAAGGTGCTTGAACACTGTATCGACTGCTCCGTGATGCTCGACGGCGACGCGGATTCCCGTTTCCGTACCCTGCGCAGCCATAAAAACCGCTTTGGGGCGGTGAACGAACTGGGCGTGTTTGCCATGACCGAACAGGGGTTGCGCGAAGTCAGCAATCCCTCGGCCATCTTCCTGAGCCGCGGCGATGAGATCACCTCCGGCAGCTCGGTGATGGTGCTATGGGAAGGAACGCGCCCGCTGCTTGTTGAAATTCAGGCGCTGGTGGACGTGTCGATGATGGGAAACCCGCGGCGCGTGGCGGTCGGTCTGGAACAGAACCGTCTGGCGATCCTGCTGGCGGTGCTGCACCGTCACGGCGGGCTGCAGATGGCGGATCAGGACGTCTTCGTTAACGTGGTCGGCGGCGTCAAAGTCACGGAGACCAGCGCAGACCTGGCGCTGCTGCTGGCGATGGTCTCCAGCCTGCGCGACAGGCCGCTGCCGCAGGACCTGGTGGTCTTCGGCGAAGTGGGCCTCGCCGGGGAAATCCGTCCGGTACCCAGCGGCCAGGAGCGTATCTCCGAGGCGGCAAAACACGGTTTCCGCCGGGCGATAGTTCCCGCCGCCAACGTGCCGAAAAAGATCCCGGAAGGGATGCAGGTATTTGGCGTGAAAAAACTCGCAGATGCGTTAAATGTCTTTGACGACTTATAATTACGTAAATTTGATTTTGCAGGAGGCACCGTAATTTATGTCATCATTTGACTACATCAAGACCGCAATCCGCCAGAAGGGCTGCACGCTGCAGCAGGTGGCGGACGCCAGCGGCATGACCAAAGGCTACCTGAGCCAGCTGCTGAACGCCAAAATCAAAAGCCCCAGCGCGCAGAAGCTGGAAGCGCTGCACCGCTTTCTGGGGCTGGAGTTCCCGCGTATGCAAAAGAACATCGGCGTGGTGTTCGGCAAGTTTTACCCGCTGCATACCGGGCATATCTATCTGATCCAGCGCGCCTGTAGCCAGGTTGACGAGCTGCACATCATCATGGGCTACGACGAAACCCGTGACCGTCAGCTGTTTGAAGACAGCGCCATGTCGCAGCAGCCGACCGTGCCGGACCGCCTGCGCTGGCTGCTCCAGACCTTTAAGTACCAGAAAAATATTCGTATTCATGCCTTTAACGAAGAGGGTATGGAGCCGTATCCGCACGGCTGGGACGTGTGGAGCAACGGCATCAAAGCGTTTATGGAAGAGAAGGGCATTGCGCCTAACTGGATCTACACCTCTGAAGAGTCTGACGCGCCGCAGTTCCGCGAGCATCTGGGCATCGAGACGGTGCTGATCGACCCGAAACGCACCTTTATGAACATCAGCGGGGCGCAGATCCGCGAAAACCCGTTCCGCTACTGGGATTACATCCCGACTGAGGTGAAGCCGTTCTTCGTGCGTACCGTCGCGATCCTGGGCGGCGAGTCGAGCGGTAAATCAACGCTGGTCAACAAGCTGGCGAATATCTTCAACACCACCAGCGCGTGGGAGTACGGCCGCGATTATGTCTTCTCGCACCTTGGCGGCGACGAGATGGCGCTGCAGTATTCCGACTACGACAAAATCGCGCTCGGTCATGCCCAGTACATTGATTTTGCGGTCAAATACGCCAACAAAGTGGCGTTTATCGATACCGATTTCGTCACCACGCAGGCGTTCTGTAAAAAATACGAAGGGCGCGAGCACCCGTTCGTGCAGGCGCTGATTGACGAATACCGTTTTGACCTGGTGATCCTGCTGGAAAACAACACCCCATGGGTGGCCGACGGCATGCGCAGTCTCGGCAGCTCCGTGGACAGGCGAGAGTTTCAGACCATGCTGGTGGAGATGCTCAACGAAAACAACGTTGAGTTTGTCCATGTGGAAGAGTCTGACTACGACTCCCGCTTCCTGCGCTGCGTCGAGCTGGTGAAGGAGATGATGGGGGAGCAGGGGTAAAAACTTACCCCTCACCCTAACCCTCTCCCACAGGGAGAGGGGACTTTAACCTCCCTCTCCCTGTGGGAGAGGGCCGGGGTGAGGGCATCAAGCCACTCAGAACTCAACCACCACTTTCCCCCGCATATGTCCCTCCAGCACTTTACGGTGCGCCTCGGTAATGCTTTCCACGCTCAGCCCGTGCAGCGTTTCGCTGAGCGAACTTTCCACCACGCCGTTATCCACCAGCTTTGCCACCTCATTGAGGATCTCACCCTGACGCGCCATATCCGCGGTCTGGTACATGCTGCGGGTGTACATAAACTCCCAGTGCAGGGCGGCGGATTTGGACTTCAGCTTGTCCTGGTTCAGCGGATGTTCATTTTCAACGATGGAACAGATATGCCCCTGCGGCGCAATCAGTTCGCTGACCGCATCCCAGTGCCCGTCGGTGTCGTTGAGGATGAAAATGTAATCCACAAAGGTGAGCCCCTGTTTCGCCAGCTCGCCTTTCAGATCGCGGTAGTTGACGACAATATCAGCCCCGCGATCGCGGCACCACCGGGCGGAATCTTCTCGTGAAGCCGTTGCGACGATCTTCACCTTGCTGTTGTGCTTCGCAAAGGGGATCGCCAGCGATCCCACGCCGCCCGCGCCGCCGATGATCAGCAGCGTTTTTTCCGCCCCGGCATCCTGAATGTTCAGGCGTTCAAACAGACCTTCCCACGCGGTGAGCGCGGTCAACGGCAGTGCAGCGGCAGCCGCCCAGCTGAGGCTGTCAGGCTTGCGCCCGACAATCCGCGCGTCGATCAGCTGGTGCGTGGTGTTGCTGCCCGGGCGGGTGATATCGCCCGCGTACCAGACCTCGTCACCCGGTTTAAATCCGGTCACGCCAGCCCCCACCGCTTTGACGATCCCGCTGGCATCCCAGCCGAGGATGCGCGGCTCGTTCAGCCCGTTTTTAGCGATGCCCGCGTGGACTTTGGTATCGACCGGGTTAACGGAGACGGCCTTCACCTCTACCAGCAGATCGTGCTCGCCGGGCCGCGGCATTGGCGGGGTGATTTCAATGAAGGTGGACGGATTTTCTGGGTTAACGGCAATAGCTTTAACAGACATGGTGTGTTCCTCAATGGCATGCGTTTTGTTGAGGCTAGTCTATTAAGTGGCCAGCTGCATGATAAGATGGACAATCAAGAACTCAGCGTTCGTACAGGATGAACAATCATGTTTAAACAGCTGCAGGATATGGCGCTGTTCGCGCTGGTGGCGGAGATGGGCAGCTTTACCGCTGCCGCGCAGAAAGCCGAACTGCCGAAATCCAGCGTTAGCCAGCGAATTAGCCAGCTGGAGCAGCAGGTGGGGATCCGCCTTCTGAACCGCACCACGCGCAGGATCAGCCTCACGTTTGCGGGCGAGCACTATCTGGTGCACTGTCGCGAGATGCTGGCGGCCAGCGAGCGGGCCGAGTACGCCATTCAGCGGCTGCGCGAAAACCCGAGCGGGCGGCTGCGGATCACCTGTCCGGCGGGAATTGGGGCGACGCTGCTGGCGCACATGAATGCCGAGTTTCAGCTTCGCTATCCTGACGTGTCGCTGGATGTGTCGATCTCTGATGACGTGGTGGATCTGGTCGAGGCCGGTTTTGACGTAGCGCTGCGTACCGGCAAGCCGCAGGACTCCTCCCTGATTGGCCGGATGATCGGGCACTGCCCGCGCTACATGCTGGCCTCGCCGGACTATCTGGCGCGTCGGGAGCCGCTGACGCATCCCCGTCAGCTGGTGGAGCACCGCTGCATTACGCACCGGGCGTGGTCGGAGTGGCTTCTGCGAAGCGAGAGCGAGGATTACCGCTACCTGCCGGATAACGCGCACATGACCGATAATCTGGTCTACGCCCGCGAGTGTGCGATTGCCGGTGCGGGGATCACTCTGCTTCCCGCCTTCCTGGTAGAAGATAAAATTGAAAAAGGGGCGCTGGTTCAGGTGCTGCCGGAGTGGAATGTTGAAGGTAACGATCTGTGGCTGGCCTACCCAAGCCGCAAGCTGAATTCGCCTGCGCTGATGAGCTATATCGACTTTGCGATGCAGTTTGACGAGGTGAAGCGGTATTACGTGGGTGGGTGATTTTGTGCGGCCTGATGCCCTCACCCTGGCCCTCTCCCACGGGGAGAGGGTACAAACATAAAAAACGGCAACCGAGGTTGCCGTTTTGCTTTTATTTCGAAATACGCTTGTACTTAATACGCTTCGGCTCCAGCGCGTCGGCGCCCAGCGTGCGTTTCTTGTACTCTTCGTATTCGGTGAAGTTACCTTCGAAGAACTCCACCTTACCTTCGTCCTGATAGTCCAGGATGTGGGTCGCGATACGGTCCAGGAACCAGCGGTCGTGCGAGATAACCATCGCGCAGCCCGGGAACTCCAGCAGGGCGTTTTCCAGCGCGCGCAGGGTTTCGATATCCAGGTCGTTTGTTGGTTCATCGAGCAGCAGAACGTTTCCGCCCACCTGCAGCAGCTTCGCCAGGTGCAGACGACCGCGCTCACCGCCGGACAGCTCGCCCACGCGTTTGCCCTGGTCGGTGCCTTTGAAGTTAAAGCGGCCAACATAGGCGCGGCTTGGCATCTCGGTGTTGCCGATACGCATGATATCCAGACCGCCGGAGACTTCTTCCCACACGGTTTTGCTGTTATCCATTGCGTCACGGAACTGGTCAACGGAGGCCAGCTTCACGGTTTCACCCAGCGTGATAGAGCCGCTGTCAGGCTGTTCCTGACCGGACATCATGCGGAACAGGGTCGATTTACCCGCGCCGTTCGGACCGATGATCCCGACGATAGCGCCTTTCGGTACGGAGAAGGTCAGGTCGTCGATCAGCAGACGGTCGCCGTAGGACTTACGCAGGTTGGTCACTTCAACCACTTTATCCCCCAGACGAGCTCCAGGTGGAATAAACAGTTCGTTGGTTTCGTTACGTTTCTGGTATTCGGTGTTGTTCAGCTCTTCAAAGCGTGCCAGACGGGCTTTGCCCTTAGACTGACGGCCTTTCGCGCCCTGACGAACCCACTCCAGCTCTTTCTCGATAGACTTACGACGCGCCGCTTCCTGAGAAGCTTCCTGCGCCAGACGCTGATCTTTTTGCTCCAGCCAGGAAGAGTAGTTGCCTTCCCACGGAATACCTTCACCGCGGTCCAGCTCCAGGATCCAGCCAGCGACGTTGTCGAGGAAGTAACGGTCGTGGGTAATCGCCACAACGGTGCCTTCGAAGTCGTGCAGGAAGCGCTCCAGCCACGCCACGGATTCCGCATCCAGGTGGTTAGTCGGTTCGTCGAGCAGCAGCATGTCTGGTTTTTCCAGCAGCAGGCGGCACAGCGCCACGCGGCGGCGTTCACCCCCGGAGAGGTTCGCGATTTTCGCATCCCAGTCCGGCAGACGCAGGGCATCAGCCGCGCGCTCCAGCTGCACGTTCAGGTTGTGACCGTCGTGCGCCTGGATGATCTCTTCATACTTGCCCTGCTGCGCGGCCAGCTTGTCGAAGTCCGCATCCGGCTCAGCGTATTTGGCATACACTTCATCCAGACCTTTCAGCGCGTTGACCACTTCGGATACCGCTTCTTCAACGGATTCGCGAACGGTGTGTTCCGGGTTCAGCTGAGGTTCCTGCGGCAGGTAACCAATCTTGATGCCAGGCTGCGGACGGGCTTCACCTTCGATGTCTGTATCAATGCCGGCCATGATGCGCAGCAGGGTGGACTTACCGGCACCGTTGAGACCCAGAACACCGATTTTTGCGCCCGGGAAGAAGCTCAGCGAGATATTTTTAAGAATATGACGTTTCGGCGGGACAACTTTGCCGACACGATGCATGGTATAAACGAATTGAGCCACGTTGGACTTCGCCTCTTTTATCGTAATGAGAAGGAATTTCAGCCTCGAAGTGTAGCCTTTTTCACGTCCTAATCCCAGCCAGGAACGTCGGGAGTGTTAAAACGCGCAAGAAAGGTAAAAAAGTGTCCATGACGTGGCGCGTTGAAGGATGCCTGGTTAGCATAAGTTAATTAGACTTTGACGTGGCAAGACGCTGCAATTGACGAAAAAACAATGAGGAAGAGCTTGTGGAAAAAGCCAAACGGGTGGTCTGGCGTCTGCTGGCTGCCAGCGTATGCGTAATGGCGGTAAGCCAGGCGGTGCATGCCGATTCACTGGATGAACAACGTAACCGCTACGCCCAGATTAAACAGGCGTGGGACAACAAGCAGATGGATACCGTGCAGGTGCTGATGCCGACGCTAAAGGATTATCCGCTGTATCCGTATCTGGAGTATCGCCAGATAACCGACGATCTGATGAACCAGCCTACCGTCACCGTGAATAACTTCATTCAGGCGAACCCAACCCTGCCGCCAGCCCGAAATCTGCAGTCTCGCTTTGTGAATGAGCTGGCGCGTCGCGAAGACTGGCGCGGACTGCTGGCGTTTAGCCCTGAAAAGCCGAACGCCACCGAAGCGCAGTGTAACTATTACTACGCAAAATGGGCGACCGGCCAGCAGGAAGAGGCCTGGGCCGGAGCGAAAGAGCTCTGGCTGACCGGAAAAAACCAGCCGAACGCCTGTGATTCCCTGTTTAGCGCGTGGCGTGCTTCCGGCAAGCAGGATCCGCTCTCCTATCTTGAACGCATCCGTCTGGCGATGAAAGCCGGTAACACGCGTCTGGTGAGCTCGCTGGCGGGGCAGATGCCGTCCGATTACCAGACGATCTCCACGGCGGTTATCTCGCTGGCAAACGATCCAAACAGCGTCCTGACCTTTGCCCGCAGTACGGGCGCGACCGATTTTACCCGCCAGATGGCGGCGGTGGCCTTTGCCAGCGTGGCGCGTGACGATGTCGAAAACGCGCGGCTGATGATCCCGCAGCTGGTGCAGGCGCAGCAGCTCAATGAGGAGCAAACCCAGGAGCTGCGCGACATCGTGGCGTGGCGACTGATGGGCACCGATGTGACCGATGAACAGGCGCGCTGGCGTGACGATGCCATTATGCGTTCGAATTCTACGTCGCTGGTGGAACGCCGCGTGCGCATGGCGCTGGGCACGGGCGATCGCCGTGGGCTGAATACCTGGCTCGCGCGGTTGCCCATGGAGGCCAAAGAGAAAGACGAATGGCGCTACTGGCAGGCCGATCTGCTGATGGAGCGCGGTCGTGATGATGAGGCCAAAGAGATCCTCCATTCGCTGATGCAGCAGCGCGGGTTTTACCCAATGGCTGCCGCGCAGCGTCTGGGCGAAGAATACACTTTCCGTATAGATAAAGCGCCCGCTAACGCGAACCCGGCACTGACGCAGGGGCCAGAAATGGCGCGCGTTCGCGAGCTGATGTACTGGAATATGGATAACACCGCGCGCAGCGAGTGGGCGAATCTGGTGACCAGCCGCACCACCGATGAGAAAGCCCAGCTTGCCCGCTATGCGTTTGATAATCACTGGTGGGATCTCAGCGTGCAGGCGACGATCGCCGGCAAGCTTTGGGATCATCTGGAAGAGCGTTTCCCGCTGGCGTACAAAGATCTGTTCGATCGCTACACCAGCGGCAAAGATATCCCGCAAAGCTACGCGATGGCGATTGCCCGTCAGGAGAGCGCGTGGAACCCGAAAGTCCGTTCCCCGGTGGGCGCCAGCGGCCTGATGCAGATTATGCCGGGCACGGCGACGCACACGGTGAAGATGTTTAATATTCCGGGCTACAGCAGTCCGTCGCAGCTTCTGGATCCGGATACCAACATCAACATCGGTACCAGCTATCTCCAGTACGTGTATCAGCAGTTCGGCAATAACCGCATCTTCTCTTCTGCGGCGTATAACGCGGGTCCTGGGCGCGTGCGGACCTGGCTCGGCAACAGCGCCGGACGCATCGACGCCGTGGCTTTTGTGGAGAGCATTCCGTTCTCGGAAACGCGCGGCTACGTGAAGAACGTGCTGGCCTATGACGCTTACTATCGCTACTTCATGGGGCAGAAAGATACCCTGATGAGCGATGCCGAGTGGCAGAGACGTTACTGATCGGCGTGGGTTGTGTTATGCTGTACTCGCTAAAGAGTACAAGAGGCAGCATAACATGACCCAGCATTCCCCGTATTCCTCGGCAATGGCCGAACAACGTCATCTGGAGTGGCTTCGTTTTGTGGAGCTGCTGCGTCAGTCTTACGAACAGGATCTGCACTTACCCCTTATGCAGCTGATGCTCACGCCGGACGAGCGCGAGGCGCTGGGCACCCGCGTGCGGATCATTGAAGAGCTGCTGCGCGGAGAGATGAGCCAGCGCGAGCTGAAAAATGAGCTCGGCGCGGGTATTGCAACGATCACCCGCGGCTCGAACAGCCTGAAGTCGGCCCCGGTTGAGCTGCGCCAGTGGCTGGAAGCGGTATTGTTGAAAAACGCCGGATGACGGCTTTGCCTTATCCGGCCAAAAAACTTACCGATAAATCGCGTTATGGAACGGGCTTAAGGCCAGAATCACGGCCTGATGATAAACGCCTGAACGCGTCAGCGCGCCTGCGGTAAAGACGCCAATCGCCCCTTCTTTACGGCCAATCTCATCGATGCCGGTGTACTGCGACATCACCGGCCCGAGCGCTTCACCCGCACGGACTTTTTCCAGAATGATCTCCGGCAGCGGCAGGGTGGCCGAACGTGCTTCACCGCGCTGCTCGCGGCTTTCGATGACAACCCAGCTAAAGGTTGCGCCTTCGTCGATACCTGCTTCAATCGCTACCCAAAAGTCGGCATTCGGTGCCGCGGCCTTAGCGTTTGCCACGCGATTTCGTGCGCCAGCGCGCGTTTCCTCGCTGCCAAACGGCTGTTCAGGTACGCCGCTCTCGACGCCGATGGCCTCAATATGGCAGGATCCTGCGCCGAAGATCTCGTCAAATGCCCTTAGAATTGCCTGAATTTTGGCAGGATTAGTGGTAGCAGAGACAACATGGTGCATAATTAAGCTCGATTCAAAAAAAACTCATCGCAGTATAACGGAAAAAAAGCATGTTACAGGTATACCTTGTTCGCCACGGTGAAACGCAGTGGAACGCCGAGCGACGTATTCAAGGCCAGTCAGACAGTCCTCTCACCGAGAAGGGTGTGCAGCAAGCGTGGCAGGTGGCGGAACGCGCCAGAACGCTGGGTATTACCCACGTGATCACCAGCGATTTAGGTCGCACACAGCAGACGGCGCGCATCATCGCAGATGCCTGCGGCTGTGACGTCATGCTGGAGCCGCGCCTGCGCGAGCTGGATATGGGCGTGCTGGAGAAACGCCATATCGATACGCTGACGGAAGCGGAGGAGGGCTGGCGCCGCACGCTGGTGAACGGTACCGAAGATGGCCGCATTCCCGAAGGCGAATCCATGCAGGAGCTTAGCGTACGCATGCATGCCGCCCTGGCGGAGTGCCTGAAGCTGCCGGCGGGAAGCCGTCCGCTGCTGGTGAGTCACGGGATTGCGTTGGGTTGCCTGGTGAGCACCATTCTGGGGTTACCGGCTTACGCTGAGCGCCGTTTGCGCCTGCGCAACTGCTCCATTTCCCGGATTGATTATCAGGAAAGCGCGTGGCTGGCGTCGGGCTGGGTAGTAGAGATGGCAGGGGACATTTCGCATCTTGATGCCCCTGCGCTTGACGAACTGCAGCGTTAACGACGTATCGGAATCAAGAATTCCATACGCAGATTGATTGGGCCTTCTTCCGGTTTGGCATCCTGCGCCGGGTAGTAGCGCTCAATGTCCTGACCTTTACGGCGATTCAGATTCAGCATCGGCATGCAGGTTCCGTAAACGGTCAGGATAAACTCCTGAACCCCCGTTCCCAGCCCTTCATAGGCGAACATCACGTATTCGCCGCCTTCCAGCACGACTGGCTTCGAACCCTGAATATACCCATTGGCCATCTCTGGTGTCAGCGCGGTGGTGTAGAACACCTCCTGCTCGTCGTCTTTTTCCTGGCTTGGGTGCGTTTCGTTGAGGCCATACAGGATTGGCGGGATCGTCGGTGCGTGGCTCAGGAAGTCGCGCCAGAACTGGACGCGCATCTGATGACGGAACTCTGAAATCTGCTCCAGGGAGCACGAGTAACTCTGTGTCGTGCCGATCAGATGGGTTTCAGGCAACGTGACAATTTCGTATTTTGGCATCGCGAACTCGCCCAGACGCAGCGGCGGACGCATGCCAAACGAGCTCCAGTCAGGCGAGCGACGATAAAGCGCTGGCGTCAACGAGAACTGTTTTTTGAAGGCGCGGGTGAAGGTCTGCTGTGAATCGAAACGATATTGCAGGGCAATATCCAGAATAGGCCGCGCGGTCAGGCGCAATGCCACAGCAGATTTTGATAAACGACGTGCGCGAATATAGGCCCCGATAGCATGACCGGTGACATCCTTGAACATCCTTTGCAGATGCCACTTGGAATAGCCTGCTTTAGCCGCCACATTATCCAGTGACAAAGGCTGGTCGAGATGACCTTCCAGCCAGGTGAGCAGGTCGCGAATAATTCCAGCCTGATCCATATACTATCCTCATCCTTAAAACAGCAGGTGCCTGATAACAGGTTAGCGGATAATAGCATTTTTTGATGTTTTAGCATTCAGTGTTTTTTTTGCGCATTCATGCTTTTTAGAGCACATTACAGGCAGATATATTCTAATCCTGTGATCTTGCTACATTTTTGTCTAAAGTGTTGAATAATCGCTAAGTGTAATTTTAAAGAATGGTAACAATATGAAATACAAGACTTTGATCTTCACCGCGTTGATGCTGATGGTCGGGCGTGTGGCGCAGGCAGAACAGATTGGCTCCGTCGATACCGTGTTCAAAATGTTCGGCCCGGACCACAAAATCGTGGTGGAGGCGTTTGACGATCCGGACGTGAAAAACGTCACCTGCTACGTCAGCCGCGCGAAAACGGGTGGTATCAAAGGCGGGCTGGGACTGGCGGAAGATACCTCCGATGCGGCGATTTCCTGTCAGCAGGTGGGGCCGGTTGAGTTAAGCGATAAAATTAAAAACGGCAAAGCGCAGGGCGACGTGGTGTTCCAGAAACGGACCTCACTGGTGTTCAAAAAGCTGCAGGTGGTGCGTTTCTATGATGCCAAACGCAACACCCTGGCTTACCTTGCCTACTCTGACAAAGTGGTGGAAGGCTCGCCGAAAAACGCGATCAGCGCGGTGCCGATTATGCCGTGGCATTAATTCAGGGATGAACTATGCAACAACCTGTGGTCTGGCTGGTTGAAGACGAAACCAGTATCGCCGATACGCTGATCTACATGCTTCAGCAGGAAGGATTCGCGGTAAAGGCGTTTGAACGCGGTTTACCCGTGCTGGAGGAGGCGCGGCGGCAGGTTCCGGCGCTCGCTATTCTGGACGTCGGGCTGCCGGACATCAGTGGATTTGAGCTTTGCCGCCAGCTTCTGGCGCGGCACCCCTCACTGCCCGTGCTGTTTCTGACGGCGCGCAGTGATGAGGTGGACAAGCTGCTTGGCCTGGAAATGGGGGCTGATGACTACGTTGCGAAACCTTTCTCCCCTCGTGAAGTCTGCGCCCGGGTGCGGACGATTTTACGGCGCATGCAGAAATCCGTCGCACCATCAGATACGTTGCGTATCGGGCAGTTTGAACTGAACGAGCCTGCCGCGCGAATTAGCTGGTGCGGTGAAGCACTGCCCCTGACCCGCTATGAATTCTTGCTGCTCAAAACCTTGTTGCAGGCCCCCGGGCGGGTCTTTTCTCGTCAGCAGCTCATGGACAAGGTGTGGGGTGAAGACGGCGACAGCTTCGATCGTACCGTGGACACCCACATCAAAACCCTGCGCGCCAAGCTGCGGGCGGTGAACGAGGAACTGTCACCCATCAGCACCCATCGCGGTATGGGCTATAGCCTGGGGCTGTATTAATGCGCATTGGGATGCGTCTGCTGCTGGGGTATTTCCTGATCGTGGCCATCGCCGCGTGGTTCGTGCTGTCGATCTTTGTTCAGGAAGTGAAGCCCGGCGTGCGCAGGGCAACCGAGGGCACGTTAATCGATACCGCGACCCTGCTGGCTGAAATTGGGCGTGATGATTTGCTTTCGGGCCATGCGCAGCAGGGCAAACTGGCGCAGGCCTTTTCTCAGCTACATCAGCGCCCTTTCCGCGCCAATATCGGCGGGATCCATAAAGTGCGTAACGAGTACCACGTCTACATGACCGATGCGCAGGGCCGCGTCGTGTTTGATTCCGCCGGTCTGGCCGTGGGCCAAGATTACTCGCGCTGGAACGATGTCTGGCTGACGCTTCGCGGCGAATACGGCGCGCGCAGTACGCAAAGCCATCCCGACGATCCGGAGAGCACGGTGATGTATGTTGCCGCGCCGGTTGTGGAGCAGGGCAAGATTATCGGCGTGGTGTCGGTCGGGAAACCTAACAGCGCGATGGCACCGGTTATCCATCGCAGCGAGCGGCGGATCCTGTGGGCAGGCGGGGCGCTGCTCGGCATTGCCCTGCTGATTGGCCTCGTTGTGGCGTGGTGGATCAATCGATCTATCGCGACGTTATCGCGCTATGCCGACTCGGTGACCACGGATACGCCTCTCCCGCTGCCTAATCCTGGCAGTAGCGAACTGCACAAGCTGGCATTGGCGCTGGAGAGTATGCGCATTCGCCTGGAAGGGAAAAACTACATTGAACACTATGTCCATGCGCTGACCCACGAGCTGAAAAGCCCCATCGCCGCCATACGCGGCGCGGCGGAAATTCTCTCCGAGCAGCCGCCGCCGCAGGTGGCCGCGCGGTTTATCGATAATATTCTGGTGCAAAACGCGCGTATGCAGTCGCTGGTTGAAAAACTGCTCACTCAGTCGCGTCTTGAAAATCGGGTCGAAATTACGCCTCAGATCGTCCGTGTCGACCTGCTGTTTACGCGTCTTGCCGACGCGCGCTCGGCGCTGTTGGCAGCAAAAGAGATTGTACTGACCCTTCAGCCCGCTTCGATTCATGTTGAAGGCGATCCCGACCTTCTCGAACAGGCACTCGGTAATTTACTGGATAACGCTATCGATTTTACGCCGCAGGGCGGCGCCATTGAACTGGCGGCCCGGGAAGAGCAGGGGCAGATACAGCTGATCGTCACCGACAGCGGAAGCGGGATCCCGGATTACGCGCTGGATCGTATTTTTGAGCGCTTTTATTCTCTGCCGCGGGAGAACGGATTGAAGAGCAGCGGGCTCGGGCTGGCGTTTGTTCAGGAGGTGGCGCGTCTGCATCAGGGAGAGATTACATTGCGTAATCGTGATGAAGGTGGCGTGATGGCCACGCTGATACTTCACCGTCCCTTCACATAACTTCAAACTAACCCCACACGGCCTGGTTACGCTCTCCTCATCATAAAGGAGACGTAATGATGAAATCCCCACTGTTCTGGAAAATTAGCACCCTGCTGGGGTGCATCCTGCTGCTGTTAGTCCCGCTTTTTATGGTCAGTAACCTGATATCAGAGCGGGAGAACTACCGCAATGATGTCGAAAATACGCTTCGCCAGAGTACCAGCGGACCGCAAAAACTGGTCGGCCCGATGATTGCGATTCCGATGACGGAGATCTTCTACAAGATAGAGGACGAGAAGAAGGTCGAATACAAGAAAAGCTACATGCATTTCATTCTGCCGGAATCTCTGGTTGTTGAAGGGAACCAGCGCGTTGAGTCGAGAAATATTGGTATCTATGACGGGCAGATCTGGAACACGGACCTGAAGATAAAAGCGCAGTTTAATACCGAAGAGCTGAAGCAGTTGAAAGGGGAAACGATCGCGACAGGGCAGCCGTTTATCGTGACGGGCGTTGGCGACGCGCGGGGTATTGGCACGGTCAGTATCTCTAAAATCAATGGTGAGACCCTAAGCGTGGAACCCGGTTCAGGCGTCTACGGTGCGTTTGCTGGGATCCATATCCTGCTGACCGACAAAGCGCTGGAAGCCAAAACGTTTGCGCTTGAGATGTCCCTCAGCCTGGCGGGAACTGGCAGTTTTGCGGTGGTACCGGTAGGGCGTAATAGCGAGATGACGCTCAACAGCAACTGGCCGCATCCGGGCTTTATGGGCGATTATCTCCCCGTTAAGCATCAAATAGGCGAGTCTGGTTTCCAGGCGAACTGGCAGAGCAGCTGGTTTGCAAATAACCTTGAGAGCTGGTTCTACGGCAAGGAGTCGCCGGAGTGGGAGGCGCTCCCGGCCTTTAGCGTGACGGTAGCGACGCCAGCCGACCAGTATCAATTGACCGACCGGGCAATTAAATACGCTATTTTGCTGATTGCGCTGACGTTTATGGCTTTCTTTGTCTTCGAAACCTTAACCGGATTACGCCTTCATCCGATGCAGTATCTGCTGGTGGGGCTGTCGCTGGTCCTGTTCTATCTGGTGTTGCTGGCGCTGTCTGAACACGTCGGGTTTACGCCAGCCTGGGTTGTTGCAAGCCTGGTTGGCGCAGCGATGAACGGAATGTACCTGCAGGCCGTGCTGAAAAGCTGGAAACGCAGCGGGCTGTTTGTGCTGGCACTACTCGGACTGGATGTCGTGATGTGGTTCCTGCTGCGCTCGGAGGACAGCGCATTGCTACTGGGCTCTGCTGTTCTTGCCCTGGCGCTGTTCGCGGTGATGTACCTGACCCGGCATTTCGACTGGTACTCGCTCTCTCAGCCGAAGCGACCAGAGCCACCCGCAGCATCTGATAACGATACGATGCGGATCTGGAAATAAAAAAACGGCGCAAATGCGCCGTTTTTTAATGCGTTAACTGCAGGATTACTCCTGCAGATCGCCGCAGAAACGATACCCTTCGCCGTGGATCGTGGCGATGATTTCCGGCGTATCTGGCGTAGATTCGAAATGCTTACGAATACGACGAATGGTCACGTCTACGGTACGGTCGTGCGGTTTCAGCTCACGGCCGGTCATTTTCTTCAGCAGCTCTGCACGGGACTGAATTTTGCCCGGGTTTTCGCAGAAGTGCAGCATCGCGCGGAATTCACTGCGCGGCAGTTTATACTGCTCACCGTTCGGGCTAATCAGCGAACGGCTATTGATATCAAGTTCCCAGCCGTTGAATTTGTAGCTGTCTACGCTACGACGCTCTTCGCTGACCGTACCCAGGTTCATGGTGCGGGACAGCAGGTTGCGTGCACGAATGGTTAACTCGCGAGGATTGAACGGCTTGGTGATGTAGTCATCCGCACCGATTTCCAGGCCAAGAATTTTATCAACTTCGTTATCACGGCCCGTCAGGAACATTAACGCGACGTTCGCCTGCTCGCGCAGTTCGCGCGCCAGAAGAAGACCGTTTTTGCCCGGCAGGTTAATATCCATGATCACCAGGTTGATATCATTTTCAGAAAGGATCTGATGCATCTCTGCGCCATCGGTCGCTTCAAAGACATCGTAGCCTTCTGCTTCGAAAATGCTCTTTAACGTGTTGCGTGTTACCAACTCGTCTTCAACGATAAGAATGTGCGGGGTCTGCATGTTTGCTACCTAAATTGCCAACTAAATCGAAACAGGAAGTACAAAAGTCCCTGACCTGCCTGATGCATGTCGCAAATTAACATGATCGGCTTAACGTGACTAAAGTACGTAATTGCGTTCTTGATGCACTTTCCATCAACGTCAACAACATCATTAGCTTGGTCTTGGGTACTTTCCCTTTGGACCCGACAGTGTCAAAAACGGCTGTCATCCTAACCATTTTAACAGCAACATAACAGGCTAAGTGACACCAGACACCCAATAAAACTACGCTTCGTTGACATATATCAAGTTCAATTGTAGCACGTTAACAGTTTGATGAAATCATCGTAGCGGAATGCTAGCCTTTGTCACAATTTTTCAATAAACCAACTAGTTGCGGACATTGATTTATAAACGAAGCGAATCCAATCAGAATAGGGTATTCATGTCGCTATTATCATTATAAAACATGGGGATAATAGTGTTCTGTTAACATTCTAACTGATTGTTCAGACAAGGAATAGTTTAGCGTTTTTAATTTGTTATGAAACGCTATTTCGGTGATTTGTGTTGCATTTTTGTAAATTCGCGCCGCGTAATATGTTGAAGTGCATCACATTTTTGCCCGCTAACTGATTAAAAAGAGAGCATAAATGCATCTGTCGATTGTACTGGTTGCCCCAGCCAGAGCCGAAAATATAGGCGCTGCCGCGCGCGCCATGAAGACCATGGGATTCACCGATTTACGTATCGTGGACAGCGCTGCCCACCTGGAGCCTGCGGCTCGTTGGGTAGCGCACGGATCGGGCGATATCCTCGATAATATAACCACTTACGCGACGCTTGCTGATGCGCTGCACGACATTTCGTTTACCGTTGCGACCACCGCGCGCAGCCGTGCGAAGTTCCATTACTATGCCACGCCAGCGGAGCTGGTGCCGATGTTGGGCGAGAAAAGCCAGTGGCTGGATAAAGCCGCGCTGGTGTTTGGTCGCGAAGATTCCGGATTAACCAACGAAGAGCTGGAGCTGGCGGACGTTCTTACCGGTGCGCCGATGGTCGCCGATTATCCCTCCCTGAATTTAGGCCAGGCGGTCATGGTCTATTGCTATCAATTAGCCTCCCTAATACAAATCCCTCAACCTCCGGCAGAAGGGGCAAATGAAAATCAGCTGGCTGCCCTGCGCGCTCGCGTTGAGCAACTGTTGTCTCAGCTGGGTGTGGCGGACGATCAAAAAATGGCTGACTGGTTGCAGCAGCGTTTGGGGCGTCTTGAGCAGCGGGACACCGCAATGCTGCACCGTTTGCTGCACGATATTGAAAAAAAATTGGCGGAGTAAAATCCTGCCATAAGTTTTTACTATGGCGAATAAGTCTGTCCAGAAGGGTTGCTATTGGGCGAATCGGATGAAAATAAATCTGCAAACAGCGGGACGTGAGAGTCTCCCGAATTGTGATCAAATTAAAAATTCGTTGACTTAAGGTGCCCGATCCTTTAACCCTAAAAGAATACAGGACAGACAGATAATAATGACAGAGTACACAACATCCATGAAACGCATCAGCATCACCACCATTACTACAACCATCATCATTACCACAGGTAACGATGCGGGCTGACGCGTACAGGAAAAACAAAAAAAAGCCCGCACCTGAACAGTGCGGGCTTTTTTTTCGGCTAAAGGAAACGAGGTAGAACCATGCGAGTGTTGAAGTTCGGCGGTACATCAGTGGCAAATGCAGAACGTTTTCTGCGTGTTGCCGATATCCTGGAAAGCAACGCCAGGCAGGGGCAGGTTGCTACCGTGCTCTCTGCCCCGGCAAAAATCACGAACCATCTGGTGGCGATGATTGAAAAAACCATCGGTGGCCAGGATGCACTCCCGAACATCTGCGACGCAGAGCGTATCTTCGCTGACTTGCTGCAAGGGCTGGCAGAGGCGCTGCCAGGCTTCCCACACGCTCAGCTGAAGTCCTTCGTTGAGCAGGAATTCGCACAAATCAAACACGTCCTGCACGGCATCAGCCTTCTCGGCCAGTGCCCGGACAGCGTCAACGCGGCGCTGATCTGCCGGGGCGAAAAACTCTCTATCGCCATCATGGCCGGCGTGCTGGAAGCGCGCGGACATAGCGTGACCGTGATCGACCCGGTTGAAAAACTGCTGGCGGTGGGCCACTACCTCGAATCCACCGTTGATATTGCCGAATCAACCCGCCGTATCGCCGCGAGCAAAATTCCTTCTGACCATATGATCCTGATGGCAGGCTTCACCGCCGGTAACGAGAAGGGCGAGCTGGTAGTGCTGGGCCGTAACGGCTCCGACTACTCCGCCGCCGTGCTGGCCGCCTGTTTACGCGCGGACTGTTGTGAAATATGGACTGACGTCGACGGCGTTTATACCTGTGACCCGCGCCAGGTACCCGATGCCAGACTGCTGAAATCGATGTCGTACCAGGAAGCGATGGAGCTTTCCTACTTCGGCGCCAAAGTGCTTCACCCTCGTACCATCTCCCCGATTGCCCAGTTCCAGATCCCTTGCCTGATTAAAAACACCGGTAACCCGCAGGCGCCGGGTACGCTGATTGGCGCGAGTACCGATGAAGACGGTCTGCCGGTCAAAGGCATCTCCAACCTGAACAACATGGCGATGTTCAGCGTCTCCGGCCCGGGGATGAAGGGGATGGTCGGCATGGCGGCGCGCGTCTTTGCGGCTATGTCCCGCAACGGTATCTCGGTGGTGCTGATTACCCAGTCTTCTTCCGAATACAGCATCAGCTTCTGCGTGCCGCAGGCTGACTGCCTGCGCGCCCGTCGCGCGCTGGAGGAGGAGTTCTATCTGGAACTCAAAGAAGAGCTGCTGGAGCCGCTCGCCATTCAGGAACGCCTGGCGATTATCTCCGTGGTCGGCGACGGCATGCGCACGCTGCGTGGTATTTCCGCCAAGTTCTTCGCCGCGCTGGCGCGCGCCAATATCAATATCGTGGCGATTGCCCAGGGCTCGTCAGAGCGTTCAATTTCTGTTGTCGTGGACAACGATGACGCCACCACCGGCGTACGCGTGGTTCACCAGATGCTGTTCAACACCGACCAGGTTATCGAGCTGTTCCTGATTGGCGTCGGCGGCGTGGGCGGCGCGCTGCTGGAGCAGGTGAAGCGTCAGCAGGAGTGGCTGAAGAAGAAACATATCGATCTGCGCGTCTGCGGGATTGCCAACTCCAGAGCGCTACTCACCAACGTTCACGGTCTGAACCTGGAGAACTGGCAGGCCGAGATGAACGAGGCGAAAGAGCCGTTCAACCTGGGCCGCCTGATCCGTCTGGTGAAAGAGTACCACCTGCTTAACCCGGTGATTGTCGACTGTACCTCTAACCAGGCGGTGGCCGACCAGTACGCCGACTTCCTGCGCGAAGGGTTCCACGTGGTGACGCCGAACAAAAAGGCCAACACCTCGTCGATGGATTACTATCACCAGCTGCGTCTGGCGGCGAGCAAGTCGCGCCGCAAGTTCTTGTACGATACCAACGTGGGCGCGGGCCTGCCGGTTATCGAGAACCTGCAGAACCTGCTGAACGCGGGCGACGAACTGCAGCGTTTCTCCGGCATTCTCTCCGGCTCGCTGTCGTTTATCTTCGGCAAGCTGGATGAGGGGATGAGCCTCTCGGAAGCGACCCGCGCCGCGCGCGAGCTGGGCTATACCGAGCCGGATCCGCGTGACGATCTCTCCGGTATGGACGTGGCGCGTAAGCTGCTGATTCTGGCACGTGAAACGGGCCGTGAGCTTGAGCTTTCCGATATCGTGATTGAACCCGTGCTGCCAGCAGAATTTGACAGCAGCGGTGATGTCGCTGCATTCATGGCAAATTTGCCGCAGCTTGACGATGCTTTTGCCGCGCGCGTTGCGAAAGCCCGTGATGAAGGTAAGGTATTGCGCTATGTTGGCAACATTGAAGAAGATGGCGTGTGCCGGGTGAAGATTGCCGAAGTGGATGGCAACGACCCGCTGTACAAAGTTAAAAACGGCGAAAACGCCCTCGCGTTTTACAGCCACTATTATCAGCCATTGCCGCTGGTGCTTCGCGGCTATGGCGCAGGGAACGATGTTACGGCGGCGGGTGTGTTTGCCGATCTGCTGCGTACCCTGTCATGGAAGTTAGGAGTTTAACATGGTCAAAGTTTATGCCCCGGCTTCCAGCGCGAATATGAGCGTCGGATTTGACGTGCTGGGCGCGGCGGTGACGCCGGTGGATGGTTCACTGCTGGGCGATACGGTCACGGTGGAAGCGGCAGACAGCTTCAGCCTGAACAACGTCGGCCGCTTCGCCAGCAAACTGCCGCCTGAGCCGCGCGAAAATATCGTCTATCAGTGCTGGGAACGCTTCTGTCAGGAGATCGGCAAAAACGTGCCGGTTGCCATGACGCTGGAAAAAAGTATGCCGATTGGCTCGGGGCTGGGTTCCAGCGCTTGTTCGGTGGTCGCCGCGCTGGTGGCGATGAACGAGCACTGCGGCAAGCCGCTGAACAACAACCGCCTGCTGGGGTTGATGGGCGAGCTGGAAGGGCGCATCTCCGGCAGCATTCACTATGACAACGTGGCGCCGTGCTTCCTCGGCGGCATGCAGCTGATGATCGAAGAAAATGGCATCATCAGCCAGCAGGTGCCAGGGTTTGATGAGTGGCTGTGGGTGCTGGCCTATCCGGGCATTAAGGTCTCTACCGCGGAAGCGCGTGCGATCCTGCCCGCGCAGTATCGTCGCCAGGACTGTATCGCCCACGGGCGTCATCTGGCGGGCTTTATTCACGCCTGCTACACCCGTCAGCCGCAGCTGGCGGCGAAGCTGATGAAGGACGTCATTGCCGAGCCGTACCGCACGAAGCTGCTGCCCGGCTTTAACGAGGCGCGACAGGCATCGATGGATATCGGCGCGCAGGCGTGCGGCATCTCCGGCTCCGGCCCGACGCTGTTCGCCCTGTGCGACAAGCCTGACACCGCGCAGCGCGTGGCGGACTGGCTCTCTAAACACTACCTGCAAAATCAGGAAGGCTTTGTTCATATTTGCCGTCTGGACACGGCTGGCGCACGAGTACTGGGATAATTAATGAAACTCTATAACCTTAAAGATCATAACGAGCAGGTCAGCTTCGCGCAGGCGGTAACTCAGGGGCTGGGCAAAAATCAGGGGCTGTTCTTCCCGCATGACCTGCCGGAATTCCAGCTGACCGAGATCGACGAGCTGCTGAAGCAGGACTTCGTCACCCGCAGCACCAAAATTCTGTCTGCGTTTATCGGCGACGAAATTCCGCAGGAGCTTCTGGAAGAGCGCGTGCGTGCGGCGTTCGCTTTCCCGGCGCCGGTGAAGCAGGTTGAGCCTGACGTTGGCTGCCTGGAGCTGTTCCACGGTCCGACCCTGGCGTTTAAAGACTTCGGCGGCCGCTTTATGGCGCAGATGCTGACCCACATCAGCGGCGACAAACCGGTGACCATCCTGACCGCGACCTCCGGCGATACCGGTGCGGCGGTGGCGCATGCCTTCTACGGCCTGAAAAATGTCCGCGTAGTGATCCTCTATCCGAAAGGCAAAATCAGCCCGCTGCAGGAAAAACTGTTCTGTACGCTCGGCGGCAACATTGAAACCGTGGCGATCGACGGTGATTTCGATGCCTGCCAGGCTCTGGTCAAGCAGGCTTTCGACGACGAAGAGCTGAAGGTGGCCCTGGGTCTGAACTCTGCCAACTCCATCAACATCAGCCGTCTGCTGGCGCAGATCTGCTACTACTTCGAAGCGGTGGCGCAGCTGCCGCAGGAAGCGCGCAACCAGCTGGTGATCTCCGTGCCGAGCGGTAACTTCGGTGACCTGACGGCAGGTCTGCTGGCGAAATCCCTGGGTCTGCCGGTGAAACGCTTTATCGCGGCGACCAACGCCAACGACACCGTGCCGCGCTTCCTGAAAGACGGGAAGTGGGCGCCGAACGCCACGCAGGCGACGCTCTCCAACGCGATGGATGTGTCACAGCCGAACAACTGGCCGCGCGTGGAAGAGCTGTTCCGCCGTAAGATCTGGCGTCTGGGTGACCTGGGCTACGCCGCGGTGACGGATGAAACCACCAAAGAGACCATGCGCGAGATGAAAGCGGTGGGGTATATCTCTGAACCGCACGCGGCGATTGCCTACCGCGCGCTGCGCGACCAGCTTAACCCGGGTGAATATGGCCTGTTCCTGGGCACCGCGCATCCGGCGAAGTTCAAAGAGAGCGTGGAAGCGATCCTGGGCGAAACGCTGCCGCTGCCGAAAGAGCTGGCCGAGCGCGCCGACCTGCCGCTGCTGTCACATGAGCTGCCCGCAGATTTTGCCGCGCTGCGTAAGCTGATGATGACCCGCGCGTGATTGTGTTGCCCGGTGGCGGCTACGCCTTACCGGGCCTACAACGACTACGACGACCTAATCGAAGGCCGGGTAAGGCGAAGCCGCCACCCGGCTTTTTTGTGGAGAAATTAAGGAGAGAAAAAGCAGGAAAAAAGCAGAAATTCCCAATAAATGCGGTCACTTAGCGTTTAGGATTGCAGAGAATAACATCCCCCGTTCCCCTCGCGTACTCTCCTTACATCGGCCCACGTTGGGCAAGAAGAATAAGGAGTCACCTGTGTCTACACTGAAACCTGCACTCATCGCGCTTTCACTGGTGCTGGCCGCCCCCATGGCGGTTCAGGCATCTGAAATTACCCTCGTACCTGCAGTCAAACTGCAGATTGGCGACCGGGATAACAACGGGCATTACTGGGACGGCGGCCGCTGGCGCGACCACGACTGGTGGAAGGCGCATTATGACTGGCGTGATAACCACTGGCGCCCACATGATGAGCATCGTAAACACGACGATCGTCACGATGACCATCACCACGATGACCGCCGTGACGATCGCGGCCCGGACTGGAAACACCATTAATGCAAAACCCCGCCAGCTGGCGGGGTTTGTTTTTACTGCTCGTGGCGCTTAAACACCAGCTCGCCTTTCCCTGACGACGCCTCGTCAAAGAAATAGCCTTCGCTGTTAAATTTGGTTAACTGCTCCGGCTTCGTCAGGCGGTTCTGGATGATGTAGCGGCTCATCAGGCCGCGCGCTTTCTTAGCGTAGAAGCTGATCACTTTGAACTTACCGTTCTTCTCGTCGAGGAACACCGGTTTGATAATCTCCGCATCCAGCTTTTTCGGCTTCACCGACTTATAGTATTCGTCGGATGCCAGGTTAATCACCACGTTATCGCCCTGAGCGTGCAGCGCCGCGTTCAGCTTGTCGGTAATGATATCGCCCCAGAAATGATACAGGTCTTTGCCTTTGGCATTTTCCAGGCGAATCCCCATCTCCAGACGATACGGCTGCATCAGATCCAGCGGGCGCAGTACGCCGTACAGACCCGACAGCATGCGCAGATGCTGCTGGGCAAAATCGAAATCGGCTTCGCTAAAATCTTCCGCCTGCAGGCCGGTGTAGACATCACCTTTAAACGCCAGAATCGCCTGGCGAGCGTTCGCCGGGGTGAAATCCGGGTGCCACTCGTGAAAGCGGGTCGCGTTAAGATCGGCCAGCTTGTCGCTGATGCTCATCAGCGAGGCGATTTGCGGCGCAGAGAGCTTACGCGCTTCGCGGATCAGCTGTTGCGAGTAGTCCAGCAGTTCAGGCTGGGTATAGCGCTCGGTGGCGAGCGGGCTCTGGTAGTCGAGCGTTTTTGCAGGTGAAATCAGAATCAGCATATCCAGTCCTTGCAGGAAATTTAGAGCGACTTTAGCAAAAAATCGCCCTGAATTGATCGATAGCTGTTATTGCCGCGGCAAATCATCCCACGTGCCGGGGGCAAGCTGCGCCTTAATATCGGGATAGCGGGCGGGATCAAATACCGGCGGAACGCCGAGTTTGCGCTGACGCAGATAGTCTCTGGCAATCAGGGTCACAACGGGCGAGAGCAGCAGGATAGCGGTGAGGTTCGTGATCGCCATTAGCGCCATAATGATATCGGCCAGCTGCCAGACCAGCGGCATGCTGAGTAAGGAGCCAGCGATGATCATCAGTATGACCGCGAGCCGCAGGGTTCCGATTGCGGCGCGAGAGTCGAGCTTCAGGAAAATAAGGTTATTTTCGGCGTAGAGGTAATTCACCACAATCGAGCTGAAGGCAAACAGCACCAGGACGAGCGAGACAAATCCTGCTCCCCAGCCGCCGGTCAGGTTCACCAGCGCCTGCTGGAGAAGCTGTATCCCGGCGGTTCCTGAGGAGTGCGGGACGGGGCCTGCCAGCAGCAAAATCATGGCGCTGGCGGAGCAGATGATAATGGTATCGGTAAAGACGCCAATCATCTGCACAATGCCCTGTGCGGCCGGGTGCGGCGGCCAGGAAGAGGCGGCAGCGGCCGCGTTGGGGGTTGACCCCATTCCGGCTTCATTGGAGAACATGCCCCGCTGAAAACCCGCCATCAGCGCCTGGCTAAAGGTATAGCCCAGCGCCCCGGAGGCTACCTCGCGCCAGCCAAAAGCGCTTTTGACGATGGTCGCAATCACGCCAGGCACCTGGTCGATATGCCGTGCGGCGACGAACAGGCTCGCGACCACCCAAAGCAGCGCCATAACGGGAACCAGCCACTGCATCAGGCGGGCAACGCCCCTGAGACCGGCAGAAATGGTGAGCAGAACGACGAGGGCTAAAGCAATACCGGCGACCCACTCCGGGCAGGAGAAGGCATAGCGCAGGGCATTGGCGACAGAATTTGCCTGGACGGTATTAAAAATAAGGCCGTATGCGAGCAGTAAAAAAAGCGAGAACAGAACGCCCATCCAGCGCATCCCCAAGCCACGCGCCATGTACCACGCAGGACCGCCGCGAAACTGGCCGTTTTTATCTTTCTCTTTATACAGCTGGGCGAGCGAACTTTCGGCAAAGGAGGTGGCCATTCCGAGTAGCGCCGTCACCCACATCCAGAAGACCGCGCCTGGCCCGCCGGCGCTGATGGCCAGCGCAACGCCCGCCAGATTCCCGCTGCCGAGGCGTGCCGCCAGGCTGGTACAGAGTGCCTGGAACGACGTTAATCCGCCCGGCTGGGGCGTAACGCTGTTTTTCAGACTTCTGCCAAACTTGCGAATATAACGAAACTGGATAAACCCACTGCGTAGCGTAAACCAAATACCTGCTCCCAGAAGCAGGTAAATCATTATCGAACCCCACAGGACTTCGTTAATAAAGAAAAAGAAATCAGGCATTAACGTCCCTCTTGTTGATGCCAAAGTGAATATGTAAGCGCTACCACTGATTGGGCATGCTGTTGCTTAGCAGCCTGTTAATCTTCCGAGTTTACCATACTCTACCTAAGCGCACTGTCTGCGGTTGCGCTACCCCTCCGTCGTGTTATCATCAGGGCAGACCGGTTACATCCCCCTAACAAGTAAACCTGTCATTTTTCCGCTGCAGACATGCTGTCGGTAGCGTGAATTATCCAGGGCACGTTAAAAGAGAAACACTATCATGACGGATAAATTGACCTCCCTTCGTCAGTTCACCACTGTCGTAGCTGACACCGGAGATATCGCGGCAATGAAGCTGTACCAGCCGCAGGATGCCACAACTAACCCTTCTCTGATCCTTAACGCCGCACAGATCCCTGAGTATCGCAAACTGATTGACGACGCAGTGACCTGGGCGAAAGCACAGAGCAACGACCGCGCGCAGCAGGTTGTGGATGCCACCGACAAACTGGCAGTGAACATCGGTCTGGAAATCCTGAAGCTGGTTCCTGGCCGTATCTCTACCGAAGTGGATGCACGTCTCTCCTACGACACCGAAGCGTCTATCGCCAAAGCGAAACGCCTGATCAAAATGTACAACGACGCTGGCATCAGCAACGACCGTATCCTGATCAAACTGGCTTCCACCTGGCAGGGTATCCGCGCGGCAGAGCAGCTGGAAAAAGACGGTATCAACTGTAACCTGACCCTGCTGTTCTCCTTCGCGCAGGCGCGTGCATGTGCAGAAGCAGGCGTATACCTGATTTCTCCGTTCGTGGGCCGTATTCTGGACTGGTACAAAGCCAACACCGATAAGAAAGAGTACGCGCCGGCTGAAGATCCAGGCGTGGTTTCTGTTACTGAAATCTACGAATACTACAAACAGCACGGCTATGAGACTGTGGTTATGGGCGCAAGCTTCCGTAACGTCGGTGAAATCATCGAGCTGGCTGGCTGTGACCGCCTGACCATCGCCCCTGCGCTGCTGAAAGAGCTGGCAGAAAGCGAAGGTACCATCGAGCGTAAGCTGTCTTACACCGGTGAAGTGAAAGCGCGCCCAGAGCGCATTACTGAATCCGAGTTTCTGTGGCAGCACAACCAGGATCCAATGGCTGTAGATAAGCTGGCGGACGGTATCCGTAAGTTTGCTGTTGACCAGGGCAAACTGGAAAAAATGATCGGCGACCTGCTGTAATCATTCTGCGTGACCGGGCTCCCGGTCACGCGACTTCTTTCGTACCCTGTCTGAATCTCCTCTCTGCGTGTATCATTCCCTTTAATCAGTACTTTTTGAATGGAATGGATATGAATACCTTACGCATCGGCCTAGTGTCGATTTCTGACCGCGCCTCCAGCGGCGTTTACCAGGATAAAGGCATCCCCGCTCTGGAAGAGTGGCTTGGCAGCGCGCTGACCACCCCCTTTGACATTCAGACCCGCCTGATCCCTGACGAACAGCCGATCATCGAGCAGACGCTCTGCGAGCTGGTGGATGAGATGAGCTGCCACCTTGTTCTGACGACGGGCGGAACCGGCCCCGCGCGCCGCGACGTGACGCCGGACGCAACGCTGGCGATCGCCGATCGTGAAATGCCGGGCTTCGGCGAACAGATGCGCCAGATCAGTCTACACTTTGTCCCGACGGCCATTCTTTCCCGCCAGGTGGGAGTGATCCGCAAGCAGGCGTTGATTCTGAACCTGCCGGGGCAGCCGAAGTCGATCAAAGAGACGCTGGAAGGGCTGAAGGCGGAAGATGGCAGCGTCCTCGTTCACGGCATCTTTGCAAGTGTACCGTATTGTATACAGCTGCTTGACGGCCCCTATGTGGAAACCGATGAGAAAGTAGTAGCAGCTTTTCGCCCGAAAAACGCACGTCGCGAAACAATCTCCTGAAATTAACCAATATGTGGCATTAGCTGAAGCGGCGATGGCGTGGTAAAGCTTTTACGGTATAGTAATTTTTTCTTTACGATTGCTGTAAAAATAAATCCACAATATACGCAAATGGTTCGCTATGTCACATAACACCCGACCTCTGAATCGACAGGACTACAAAACTCTCACGCTCGCGGCCTTAGGCGGCGCGCTGGAGTTTTACGACTTCATCATCTTTGTTTTCTTTGCCGCCGTGGTGGGAGAACTCTTCTTCCCGGCGGATATCCCGGAATGGCTGCGTCAGGTGCAAACCTTCGGCATTTTTGCCGCCGGGTATCTGGCGCGTCCGCTGGGTGGCATTATCATGGCCCACTTTGGCGATCTGGTCGGGCGTAAGAAGATGTTTACCCTTAGCATCCTGCTGATGGCCGTGCCGACGCTGGCTATTGGTCTGCTGCCCACCTATGCCTCGATGGGCATTCTCGCTCCGTTGCTGCTGTTGCTGATGCGCGTTCTTCAGGGCGCGGCGATTGGCGGTGAAGTGCCGGGCGCGTGGGTGTTTGTCGCGGAGCATGTTCCGGCGCGCCGCATTGGAATCGCCTGCGGAACCTTAACCGCGGGCTTAACGGTAGGGATTTTGCTCGGTTCCGTCGTCGCGACAATTGTAAACACCAGCATGACGCAGCAGGCCGTGCATGACTGGGGCTGGCGTATTCCGTTCCTGCTGGGCGGGGCGTTTGGTCTGGTCGCGATGTACCTGCGCCGCTGGCTGCAGGAGACGCCGATTTTCCTCGAGATGCAGCAGCGCAAAGCGCTGGCGCAGGAGCTGCCGGTGAAGGCGGTCGTGGTACGTCATAAAAAAGCGGTGGTGGTGTCGATGCTGCTCACCTGGCTGCTTTCGGCGGGCATTGTGGTGGTGATATTGATGTCCCCGGTGTGGCTGCAAAAGCAGTACGGTTTCGCCCCTGCCGTGACGTTACAGGCGAACAGTATCGCGACAATCATGCTCTGCTTTGGCTGTCTGGCCGCCGGGCTGGCGGCAGATCGTTTCGGCGCCAGCGTTACCTTTATCGTCGGCAGCCTGTTACTGGCCGCATCAAGCTGGGCGTTTTACCATCTTGCGGGCAGTCATCCTGAACAGCTGTTCCTGCTGTACGGCGTGGTAGGGCTGTGCGTGGGCGTAGTGGGTGCTGTGCCTTACGTCATGGTGCGAGCTTTCCCGCCGGAAGTACGCTTCACCGGGATCTCGTTCTCTTACAACGTCTCATATGCCATTTTCGGCGGGCTGACGCCGATTGCGGTGACGGTGCTGATGGGCGTGTCGCCGATGGCGCCAGCCTGGTATGTACTCGCGCTCTCGTTGATGGGGCTGGGATTAGGGATTTGGCTGGGGCAGATGAAGGGATGTCGTGCCCGCGAAGCGGACACGACAGAGGGATCAGTGTTTTTCACCAATCGGTAGAATGGTGCGGTCAAACTGCTCGTTCAGCACTTCACCCATTGCGAGGTAGATAGCGCTTGCGCCGCAAACCAGACCAATCCAGCCTGCAACATGAACGATGCCTTCGTTATCCACCAGGTGACCGATCGCCAGCAGGGCGAACAGCACGGTCAGGCTCAGGAAAACGAACTGCAGCATGCGGTTACCTTTCAGGGTACCGAAGAACATGAACAGGGTGAAGATGCCCCACAGGCCCAGGTAAACGCCCAGGAAGTGGGCGTTTGCCGCGTCAGCCATGCCCATTTTAGGCAGCAGCAGAATGGCAACCAGGGTCAGCCAGAAAGAACCGTAAGAGGTGAAGGCGGTTAAGCCGAAGGTATTGCCTTTCTTATATTCCAGCAGGCCCGCGAAGATTTGCGCGATACCGCCGTAAAAAATGCCCATCGCCAGGATGATGCCATCCATCGGGAACATCCCGATATTGTGCAGGTTCAGCAGGATAGTGGTCATGCCAAAACCCATCAGGCCCAGCGGAGCCGGATTAGCCAACTTAGTGTTGCCCATAAGTCCTCAAAAAAATCATCATTAATATGGTGAAATGGTTAAACCCGCGTCAGTACTCCCTGACTGGGCGCGGCATCATAATGGGCGCAATCGATGGCGTCTATGATCTCATCAGGGTGAAATTAAAATTTTTTTTATGCTTGCCCCTTGATGGATGCCGTCGCGACCCCATCTTGTAGTCAACCGCAGTGTGTGGACCTGAAAAAAATCAAATCTGGGCAGTTGAAAAAGCACGTTCTGCCCTTATTACAGGTACACAACCACATGTTGACTGAATTTTTAGTGGAGACGTTTAGATGGGTAAAATTATTGGTATCGACCTGGGTACTACCAACTCTTGTGTAGCGATTATGGATGGCACTACTGCACGCGTGCTGGAGAACGCCGAGGGCGATCGCACCACGCCTTCTATCATTGCTTATACCCAGGATGGTGAAACTCTGGTTGGTCAGCCGGCTAAACGTCAGGCAGTGACAAACCCGCAAAACACCCTGTTTGCGATTAAACGCCTGATCGGCCGCCGCTTCCAGGACGAAGAAGTTCAGCGTGACGTTTCCATCATGCCTTACAAAATCATCGCGGCAGATAACGGCGATGCATGGCTTGATGTGAAAGGCACCAAAACTGCACCACCGCAGATTTCTGCTGAAGTGCTGAAAAAAATGAAGAAAACCGCTGAAGATTACCTGGGTGAGCCGGTAACTGAAGCTGTTATCACCGTACCTGCCTACTTCAACGATGCTCAGCGTCAGGCAACCAAAGATGCTGGCCGTATCGCAGGTCTGGAAGTAAAACGTATCATCAACGAACCAACCGCTGCTGCACTGGCTTACGGTCTGGATAAAGAAGTTGGCAACCGTACTATCGCGGTTTACGACCTGGGTGGTGGTACTTTCGATATCTCTATTATCGAAATCGACGAAGTTGATGGCGAAAAAACCTTCGAAGTTCTGGCAACCAACGGTGATACCCACCTGGGCGGTGAAGACTTCGATACCCGTCTGATCAACTACCTCGTTGACGAGTTCAAGAAAGATCAGGGCATTGACCTGCGTAACGACCCGCTGGCCATGCAGCGCCTGAAAGAAGCCGCTGAGAAAGCGAAGATCGAGCTGTCTTCCGCTCAGCAGACCGACGTGAACCTGCCGTACATCACTGCAGACGCGACCGGTCCTAAACACATGAACATCAAAGTGACCCGTGCGAAACTGGAAAGCCTGGTAGAAGACCTGGTGAACCGTTCAATCGAGCCGCTGAAAGTTGCCCTGCAGGACGCTGGCCTGTCCGTATCCGATATCCAGGACGTTATCCTGGTCGGTGGTCAGACGCGTATGCCAATGGTTCAGAAGAAAGTGGCTGAGTTCTTTGGTAAAGAGCCACGTAAAGACGTTAACCCGGACGAAGCGGTCGCAATCGGCGCTGCGGTTCAGGGTGGCGTACTGACCGGTGAAGTTAAAGACGTACTGCTGCTGGACGTTACCCCGCTGTCTCTGGGTATCGAAACCATGGGCGGTGTGATGACTGCGCTCATCAACAAAAACACCACCATCCCAACGAAACACAGCCAAGTGTTCTCTACCGCTGAAGACAACCAGTCTGCGGTAACCATCCATGTGATTCAGGGTGAGCGTAAGCGTGCGGCGGATAACAAATCTCTGGGTCAGTTCAACCTGGACGGTATTAACCCGGCACCGCGCGGCATGCCGCAGATCGAAGTCACCTTCGACATCGATGCTGACGGTATCCTGCACGTGTCTGCGAAAGACAAAAACAGCGGTAAAGAGCAGAAGATCACCATCAAGGCATCTTCTGGCCTGAACGAAGCGGAAATCGAAAAAATGGTTCGCGATGCCGAAGCTAACGCGGAATCCGACCGTAAGTTCGAAGAGCTGGTTCAGACTCGCAACCAGGGTGACCATCTGCTGCACAGCACTCGTAAGCAGGTTGAAGAAGCAGGCGATAAACTGCCAGCGGAAGACAAGACTGCTATCGAAGCTGCACTGAGTGCGCTGGAATCCTCACTGAAAGGTGAAGACAAAGCGGACATCGAAGCGAAGATGCAGGAACTGGCGCAGGCTTCTCAGAAGCTGATGGAAATCGCTCAGCAGCAGCACGCTCAACAGCAGGCGGGCGCTGACGCTTCGGCGAACAACGCGAAAGACGACGACGTTGTCGACGCTGAGTTCGAAGAAGTTAAAGATAAAAAATAATCGCCCTGATGCAGGGTAATTAATCGGCACGGGCGTAGGAGAACTCTCCACGCCCGTGCTCGCATGTTAAGGGGCTTAAAAAAACCAATGGCAAAGCAAGACTATTACGAGATTTTAGGCGTTCCGAAAACTGCGGAAGAGCGTGAAATCAAAAAGGCGTACAAGCGCCTGGCCATGAAATTCCACCCGGACCGTAACCAGGGTGACAAAGAGGCTGAAGCCAAATTTAAAGAGATCAAAGAAGCCTACGAAGTCCTGACCGATGCACAAAAACGTGCGGCCTATGACCAGTACGGTCATGCAGCCTTTGAACAGGGCGGCATGGGCGGCGGTGGGTTCGGCGGCGGCGGCTTTGGCGGCGGCGCTGACTTCAGCGATATCTTTGGCGATGTATTTGGCGACATCTTCGGCGGCGGCCGTGGTCGTCAGCGCGCGGCGCGCGGCGCGGACCTGCGCTACAACATGGAGCTGACGCTGGAAGAGGCCGTTCGCGGCGTAACCAAAGAGATCCGTATCCCGACGCTGGAAGAGTGTGACGTTTGCCACGGCAGCGGCGCGAAAGCGGGCACACAGCCTCAGACCTGTCCAACCTGTCACGGCTCTGGTCAGGTACAGATGCGCCAGGGCTTCTTCGCGGTACAGCAGGCCTGTCCTCACTGTCACGGTCGCGGCACGCTGATTAAAGATCCATGCACCAAATGCCACGGGCACGGCCGCGTTGAGAAAACCAAAACTCTGTCCGTTAAGATCCCGGCTGGCGTCGATACGGGCGACCGCATCCGTCTGGCGGGCGAGGGCGAAGCTGGCGAGCACGGTGCACCGGCAGGCGATCTGTACGTTCAGGTTCAGGTGAAACAGCACGCCATCTTCGAGCGTGAAGGTAATAACCTGTACTGCGAAGTGCCGATCAATTTCGCGATGGCGGCACTCGGTGGTGAAATCGAAGTGCCTACGCTGGACGGTCGCGTGAACCTGAAAGTGCCTGGGGAAACCCAGACCGGCAAGCTGTTCCGCATGCGCGGGAAAGGCGTTAAATCCGTTCGCGGTGGCGCCCAGGGCGACCTGCTGTGCCGCGTCGTCGTGGAAACGCCGGTTGGCCTGAACGACAAGCAGAAACAGCTGCTGAAAGAGCTGCAGGAAAGCTTTGGCGGCCCGACGGGTGAGAAAAACAGCCCGCGTTCCAAAAGCTTCTTCGATGGCGTCAAAAAATTCTTCGATGATTTGACTCGCTGATTCGTTAGCTGGTTTTCATCTTCTCAAAGCCCGGAAGCGATTCCGGGCTTTTTTATTTGCGCGTATAGCTCGGTTAAACTGAGTCTATACTCAATATTAATCTGTTTTTGCCGAGCTATTTGGCTTGGTATTATGGTTTTATCGAGGTATTGTTGTAAAAGAGAGAACTTAAATGAAATTACTACACCGTTTCTTTAGCAGTGAGGCGTCCGGTGGCGTGATCCTGATTATTGCCGCAGCGGCCGCGATGGTGCTGGCTAACCTTGGCATCACGCAGGATCTCTACCATGCATTTCTGGAAACGCCCGTTGAGCTGAAGGTCGGGGCGCTGGAAATTAATAAGAACATGCTGCTGTGGATCAACGATGCGCTGATGGCGGTGTTCTTCCTGCTGGTGGGTCTTGAGGTTAAGCGTGAGCTGGTTCTGGGCTCGCTTGCCAGTCGCCAGCGCGCGGCGTTTCCGGTGATCGCAGCGATTGGCGGAATGGTCGTTCCGGCGTTGCTCTTCCTGGCGTTCACCTGGCAGGATCCTGTTGCACGTGACGGCTGGGCGATCCCGGCCGCGACGGATATCGCCTTTGCGCTCGGTGTCTTAGCCCTGCTCGGTAGCCGCGTGCCGGTGGCCCTGAAAATCTTCCTGATGGCGCTGGCGATCATCGATGACCTGGGGGCCATTGTGATTATCGCTCTGTTCTACACCAGCGATCTGTCGATCCTGTCCCTGAGCGTCGCCGCCGGGGCGATTGCGGTGCTGGCGCTGCTGAACATCTTCAATGTTCGCCGCATCGGTATCTATATCCTGGTGGGGATGGTGCTGTGGACGGCGGTGCTTAAATCCGGCGTGCACGCCACGCTGGCAGGCGTGATTGTGGGCTTCTTCGTGCCGCTTAAACCGCAGGACGGCAAGTCGCCTGCCAAACAGCTGGAGCACGTGCTGCACCCGTGGGTTGCCTTTATGATCCTGCCGCTGTTTGCGTTTGCCAACGCGGGCGTTTCCCTCGGCGGCGTGACGCTGGACGGGCTGACGTCCGTGCTGCCGCTGGGCATTATTGCCGGGCTGTTTATCGGTAAGCCGCTGGGCATTAGCCTCTTTTGCTGGCTGGCGACGAAGCTGAAGCTTGCGTCATTGCCGCATGGCACCACGTTTTCGCAGATTATGGCCGTCGGCGTGCTGTGTGGAATCGGGTTTACGATGTCGATCTTTATTTCGACGCTGGCGTTTGGTACGCATGCGCCTGAGCTTATCGTCTGGGCTAAACTCGGCATTCTCATCGGGTCATTACTGGCCGCGGTAATCGGTTATACCTTGTTGAAGGTGAAGTTGTCCGGACAGGCCGTCCAGGCATAACGGAACACCGGGAGGAGGCGATCCTTCTCCCATACACACTCAGGGAGAGAAGACGCGATGTCTCATTTAAATTACAACCATCTGTACTACTTCTGGCACGTCTACAAACAGGGCTCGGTGGTGGGGGCGGCAGAGGCGCTCTACCTGACGCCGCAAACCATCACCGGGCAAATCAAGGCCCTGGAGGAGCGTCTGCAGGGGAAGCTGTTCAAGCGTAAGGGGCGTGGGATTGAACCCAGCGAACTGGGTGAACTGGTGTTCCGCTATGCGGACAAAATGTTCACCCTGAGCCAGGAGATGCTGGATATCGTCAACTACCGCAAAGAGTCGAACCTGCTCTTTGACGTGGGCGTGGCGGATGCGCTGTCCAAGCGACTGGTGAGCGGCGTGCTGGATGCGGCGGTAGTCGAAGATGAGCAAATCCACCTGCGCTGCTTTGAATCCACCCACGAGATGCTGCTGGAACAGCTGAGCCAGCACAAGCTGGACATGATTATCTCGGACTGCCCGATTGACTCCACCCAGCAGGAAGGGCTGTTCTCGGTGAAGATTGGCGAATGTGGCGTGAGCTTCTGGTGTATCAACCCGCCGCCGGAGAAAACCTTCCCGGCCTGCCTGGAAGAGCGTCGCCTGCTGGTGCCTGGGCGACGCTCAATGCTCGGACGCAAGCTGCTGAACTGGTTTAATTCGCAGGGGCTGAAGGTAGAAATCCTCGGTGAGTTCGACGATGCGGCGCTGATGAAAGCCTTTGGCGAAGCGCATAATGCGATCTTCGTTGCGCCGACGCTGTACGCGCACGATCTCTATTCAGACGACAAGATTACGGAGATAGGCAGAGTGGATAACGTGATGGAGGAGTATCACGCCATATTTGCCGAAAGAATGATTCAGCACCCGGCGGTGCAGCGAATCTGCAACCGTGACTACTCGGCGCTGTTTACGCCACCGGCAATCTGAAGGCATAAAAAAACCCGCGTTAAGCGGGTTCTTTAAACAAGCAACAACAAGTAGCGATTAAGCCAGTTTGTTGATCTGCGCGGTCAGGTTTGCTTTATGACGCGCTGCTTTGTTTTTGTGGATCAGACCTTTAGCAGCCTGACGATCCACGATTGGTTGCATTTCGTTAAATGCGTTCTGCGCTGCAGCTTTGTCGCCTGCTTCGATTGCTGCGTATACTTTCTTGATGAAAGTACGCATCATAGAGCGACGGCTTGCGTTGTGCTTACGAGCCTTTTCAGACTGAACGGCACGTTTCTTAGCTGATTTGATATTAGCCAAGTCCAACTCCCAAATATGTTCTATGTGGACAATTCAAAGGCCGAGGAATATGCCCTCTTTGCCTTCTTTTGTCAATGGATTTGTGCAAATAAGCGCCGTTAATTAGCGACGCTACGTTACGTAGTGATGGCGCAGGATTCTACCAGCTTGTCTTCCCTGAATACAGCCTTTCGGCATAAAAATCGCAGTTCAAGAGCAGATTTTTTCGCTGCGAAAGGTCAGCCTGATGAAATCATTACGGCTTTCTGTTTTGCGCGAACAATCGCCGGTTAACCTTAACCGCTGTACAAGGTATACTTTGGCGATTTTCACTGTTTTGAGCCAGACATGAAGCTGATACGCGGCATACATAATCTCAGCAGCGCGCCACACGGGTGCGTGCTGACTATTGGTAATTTCGACGGCGTGCATCGTGGTCATCAGGCGCTGTTGCAGGGATTGCGGAAAGAAGGGGAGGCCCGTGGCCTGCCCGTTGTAGTGATGATTTTCGAGCCGCAGCCGCTGGAGCTGTTCGCGGGCGATAAATCTCCCGCCCGACTCACTCGCCTGCGCGAGAAATTGCGCTATCTGGCGGAGTCCGGCGTGGACTATGTATTGTGTTTACGTTTCGATCGTCGCTTTGCCGCGCTGACAGCACAAAATTTCGTCAGCGACCTGCTGGTTAAGCGTCTTGGCGTACAGTTTCTTGCCGTGGGCGATGATTTCCGCTTTGGCGCTGGTCGTCAGGGCGATTTCTTGCTATTACAGAAGGCTGGTCTGGAGTATGGATTTGACGTCACCAGCGCGATGACCTTCTGCGAAGGCGGCGTGCGCGTCAGCAGCACGGCGGTGCGTCAGGCGCTGGCTAATGATGACCTGGACACGGCAGAAACCCTGCTGGGCCATCCGTTCACCATCTCTGGCCGCGTGGTCCATGGCGATGCGCTGGGCCGCACGATAGGCTTCCCGACGGCGAATATACCGCTGCGTCGTCAGGTTTCCCCGGTTAAAGGGGTGTATGCGGTGGAAGTGGCAGGACTGGGCGATAAGCCGTTCTACGGCGTCGCCAACATTGGCACGCGTCCGACCGTCGCCGGTGTGCGTCAACAGTTAGAAGTGCACCTGCTGGACGTTGTAATGGACCTCTATGGTCGCCATATAGATGTGATACTGCGTAAAAAAATACGCAACGAGCAGCGATTTGGTTCGCTGGATGAACTAAAAGCGCAAATTGCGCGAGATGAATTGACGGCCCGCGAGTTTTTTGGGCTTTGAACCCGGCTTAACTGCCTACGTGATAAATACGGAACCGAGAATCTGATGAGTGACTATAAATCAACCCTGAATTTGCCGGAAACAGGGTTCCCGATGCGCGGCGATCTCGCCAAGCGCGAACCGGGAATGCTGGCGCGTTGGACCGATGATGACCTGTACGGCATCATTCGTGCAGCCAAAAAAGGCAAAAAAACCTTCATTCTGCATGATGGCCCTCCATATGCGAATGGCAGCATTCATATTGGTCACTCGGTTAACAAGATTCTGAAAGACATTATCGTGAAGTCCAAAGGCCTCACGGGATACGACTCGCCTTATGTTCCGGGCTGGGACTGCCACGGTCTGCCAATCGAGCTTAAAGTGGAGCAAGAGTTCGGCAAGCCGGGTGAGAAGTTCACCGCCGCCGAGTTCCGTGCGAAGTGCCGCGAATACGCAGCCACGCAGGTTGACGGTCAGCGTGCTGACTTCATCCGTCTGGGCGTGCTGGGCGACTGGTCGCACCCGTACCTGACCATGGACTTCAAAACTGAAGCCAACATCATCCGTGCGCTGGGTAAAATCATCGGTAACGGCCACCTGCACAAAGGCGCTAAGCCGGTGCACTGGTGCGTGGACTGCCGCTCTGCGCTGGCAGAAGCGGAAGTTGAGTATTACGACAAAACCTCTCCATCTATCGACGTGGCGTTCCATGCCGTCGATCAGGATGCGGTGAAAGCTAAATTTGGCGTCTCCTCGGTAAACGGCCCGATCTCTCTGGTGATCTGGACCACCACCCCGTGGACCCTGCCGGCCAACCGTGCGATCTCCCTGTCCGGTGAGTTCGAATACGCGCTGGTGCAGATTGACGGTCAGGCGGTTATCCTGGCGAAAGATCTGGTTGAGAGCGTGCTGAAGCGCGCGCATATCACCGACTACACCGTGCTGGGCACCGTGAAAGGCGACGCGCTGGAGCTGATGCGCTTCAAACACCCGTTCCTGGACTTCGACGTTCCGGCGATCCTGGGCGACCACGTGACGCTGGAAGCGGGTACCGGTGCGGTGCATACCGCCGGTGGCCATGGTCCTGACGACTACAACATCAGCCTGAAGTACGGTCTGGAAATCGCTAACCCGGTTGGCCCGGACGGATCTTACCTGCCAGGCACCTATCCGGCGCTAGACGGTATCAACGTCTTCAAGGCGAACGACATCATCGTCGACATGCTGCGCACCAGCGGCGCGCTGCTGCACGTTGAAAAAATGCAGCACAGCTATCCGTGCTGCTGGCGTCACAAAACCCCGATCATCTTCCGTGCGACCCCGCAGTGGTTCGTCAGCATGGATCAGAAAGGCCTGCGCGAGCAGTCTCTGAAAGAGATCAAAGGCGTGCAGTGGATCCCTGACTGGGGCCAGGCGCGTATCGAATCCATGGTGGCTAACCGTCCTGACTGGTGTATCTCCCGTCAGCGTACCTGGGGAGTGCCGATGTCTCTGTTCGTACATAAAGAGACGCAGGAGCTGCACCCGAACACCCTGGAACTGATGGAAGAAGTGGCGAAGCGCGTCGAAGTTGACGGCATTCAGGCGTGGTGGGATCTCGACTCCCGCGACATCCTGGGCGCTGACGCAGACAACTACGAGAAAGTGCCGGATACCCTGGACGTGTGGTTCGACTCCGGGTCTACCCACTCCTCCGTGGTTGACGTGCGTCCGGAATTTGCCGGTCACGCTGCCGATATGTATCTGGAAGGGTCTGACCAACACCGCGGCTGGTTCATGTCATCTCTGATGATCTCCACCGCCATGAAGGGTAAAGCGCCTTACCGTCAGGTACTGACTCACGGCTTCACCGTGGATGGTCAGGGCCGTAAGATGTCCAAATCTATCGGTAACACCGTTTCTCCGCAGGATGTGATGAACAAGCTGGGCGCAGACATTCTGCGTCTGTGGGTGGCCTCTACCGATTACACCGGCGAAATGGCGGTGTCTGACGAGATCCTGAAGCGTGCTGCCGACAGCTATCGTCGTATCCGTAACACCGCGCGCTTCCTGCTGGCGAACCTGAACGGGTTCGATCCGGCAAAAGACATGGTGAAACCGGAAGAGATGGTGGTGCTGGACCGCTGGGCGGTAGGCTGCGCGAAAGCGGCGCAGGAAGATATCCTGAAAGCCTATGAGTCTTACGACTTCCACGAAGTGGTGCAGCGCCTGATGCGCTTCTGCTCCATCGAGATGGGCTCGTTCTACCTCGACATCATCAAAGACCGCCAGTACACCGCGAAAGCGGACAGCGTGGCGCGTCGTAGCTGCCAGACCGCGCTGTTCCACATCGCAGAAGCGCTGGTGCGCTGGATGGCGCCGATCATGTCCTTCACCGCGGATGAAATCTGGGGCTACCTGCCGGGCGACCGTGAGAAGTATGTGTTCACGGGCGAGTGGTACGAAGGTCTGTTCGATCTCTCCAGCACCGAAGCGATGAACGATGCCTTCTGGGACGAGCTGCTCAAAGTGCGTGGCGAAGTGAACAAGGTTATCGAGCAGGCGCGCGCGGACAAGAAAGTCGGCGGCTCTCTGGAAGCGGCAGTTACGCTGTATGCCGAACCGGAGCTGGCGGCGAAGCTGACGGCGCTGGGCGATGAATTACGATTTGTCCTGTTGACCTCCGGTGCGAAAGTTGCGGATTATGCCGATGCTTCTGCTGATGCTCAGCAGAGCGAACTGCTCAAAGGACTGAAAGTCGCGCTGAGCAAAGCCGACGGTGAGAAATGCCCGCGTTGCTGGCATTACACCACCGATGTTGGCCAGGTGGCGGAACACGCAGACATCTGCGGACGCTGTGTAAGCAACGTCGCCGGTGACGGCGAAAAACGTAAGTTTGCCTGATGAGTAAAACTCTCTGTTCAACAGGACTGCGCTGGCTATGGCTGGTTGTGGTGGTGCTGATTATCGATCTGGGCAGCAAGTTCCTGATCCTCCAGAATTTCGCTCTGGGGGAGACGGTTCCGCTATTCCCGTCGCTTAACCTGCACTACGCGCGTAACTACGGCGCAGCGTTTAGTTTCCTTGCCGACAGCGGTGGCTGGCAGCGCTGGTTCTTTGCGGGTATCGCTCTCGGTATCTGCGTGATCCTCGCGGTGCTGATGTACCGCTCGAAGGCCACGCAAAAGCTGAATAACATTGCCTACGCGCTGATCATTGGCGGCGCGCTGGGCAACCTGTTTGACCGCCTGTGGCACGGCTTTGTGGTTGATATGATCGACTTCTACGTCGGCGACTGGCACTTCGCGACCTTTAACCTTGCCGATACGGCAATTTGTATCGGTGCGGCGTTAATCGTGCTGGAAGGCTTCTTGCCTAAACCGGCCGTGAAAGAGCAGGCGTAACACACTCGCCCGGTGGCGTAATGCTACCGGGCAAAACAAGCGAGCAATTTGCATGTCTAAATCCGTACAGAGCAACAGCGCGGTTCTCGTTCACTTCACGCTGAAGCTGGATGACGGCTCCACGGCCGAATCCACCCGCAATAACGGCAAACCGGCCCTGTTTCGTCTTGGCGATACCTCCCTGTCTGAAGGTCTTGAGCAGCAGCTTCTGGGCCTGAAAGAGGGTGAGAAAAAAGCCTTTTCGCTGGAGCCGGATGCCGCGTTTGGCGTGCCGAGTCCGGACCTGATCCAGTATTTCTCGCGCCGCGAGTTTATGGACGCGGGTGAACCGGAGATCGGAGCGATTATGCTCTTTACCGCTATGGACGGCAGCGAAATGCCTGGCGTGATCCGCGAGATCAACGGCGACTCTATTACCGTTGACTTCAACCATCCGCTTGCCGGGCGTACCGTTCATTTTGATGTTGAAGTGCTGGAAATCGATCCTGCACTGGAGGCCTGAAATGCAGATCCTGTTGGCTAACCCGCGCGGCTTCTGCGCCGGTGTAGACCGCGCTATCAGCATTGTTGAAAACGCGCTGGAGATTTACGGCGCGCCGATTTATGTACGTCACGAAGTGGTGCACAACCGCTACGTGGTCGACAGCCTGCGCGAGCGCGGAGCCATCTTCATTGAACAAATCAGCGAAGTGCCGGACGGTGCGATCCTGATCTTCTCCGCGCACGGCGTCTCTCAGGCGGTACGTAACGAAGCGAAAAGCCGCGATCTGACCGTATTCGATGCCACCTGCCCGCTGGTGACAAAAGTGCATATGGAAGTGGCTCGCGCCAGCCGTCGTGGTGAAGAGTCGATTCTGATTGGCCATGCCGGTCATCCGGAAGTCGAAGGCACCATGGGCCAGTACAGTAACCCGGAAGGAGGGATGTATCTGGTTGAGTCGCCTGAAGATGTCTTTACGCTGAACGTGAAAAATGAAGCCCGTCTGTCGTTTATGACCCAGACAACGCTCTCCGTAGACGATACTTCAGACGTGATTGACGCGCTGCGTCAGCGCTTCCCGAAAATCGTTGGCCCGCGTAAGGATGATATCTGCTACGCGACCACTAACCGTCAGGAAGCGGTGCGCGCACTGGCTGAAAAGGCGGATGTGGTGCTGGTAGTCGGCTCCAAAAACTCGTCTAACTCAAACCGTCTGGCCGAACTGGCGCAACGCATGGGGAAAGCGGCTTTCCTGATTGATGACGCGTCGGATATTCAGGAGGCGTGGGTTAAGCACGCGGCATGTGTCGGCGTGACGGCCGGGGCGTCTGCGCCAGATATTCTGGTACAGAACGTCATTTCTCGTTTGCAGGAACTGGGCGGTGGCGAAGCGGTGCCGCTGGAAGGACGTGAAGAAAACATCGTTTTTGAAGTCCCGAAAGAACTGCGCATCGACGCCCGCGAAGTCGAATAGTCCTTTTTCTGATGAAAGGCCAGCACCTCCTGTGCTGGCCTTTTTTTTACCCGTTACTTTATCGTGACGACAAAATCATGTCTTTTACTGATATTTAAGTCGGTTTCACGTTAAATTCTAATTATCGGTGTTTTCAGTTGGCAGTGCTTCTCAAGGCTGGTTAATCTGAAAACGGTTTACATCATTTTAACGTAAGAGAATAACTATGCATGATGCACAGATCCGTGTCGCCATTGCGGGCGCGGGTGGACGTATGGGCCGTCAGCTTATTCAGGCGGCACTTCAGATGGATGGCGTCGCGCTTGGCGCGGCTCTGGAGCGTGAAGGCTCTTCACTTCTGGGGACCGATGCCGGTGAGCTGGCGGGCGCAGGCCACACGGGCGTTACCGTGCAAAGCAGCCTGGAGGCGGTAAAAGAGGACTTCGATGTATTCATCGATTTTACCCGCCCGGAAGGGACGCTCGCGCATCTGGCGTTTTGTCGTCAGCACGGCAAGGGGATGGTGATCGGCACCACCGGTTTTGACGATGCGGGCAAGCAGGCTATCCAGGATGCATCAAAAGAGATTGCGATTGTCTTCGCGGCAAACTTCAGCGTGGGCGTTAACGTCATGCTGAAGCTGCTGGAGAAGGCCGCGAAGGTGATGGGCAACTATACCGATATTGAGATCGTAGAAGCTCACCACCGTTACAAGGTTGATGCGCCATCGGGTACGGCGCTGGCGATGGGCGAAGCGATTGCTCATGCACTTGATAAAGACTTAAAAGACTGCGCGGTCTATACCCGCGAAGGTTACACCGGCGAACGCGTGCCGGGCACTATTGGCTTTGCAACCGTGCGAGCGGGTGACATCGTCGGCGAACATACGGCGATGTTCGCCGATATTGGTGAACGTGTCGAAATTACGCATAAAGCCTCCAGCCGAATGACGTTTGCCAACGGCGCCGTACGCTCTGCTTTGTGGCTTAAAAACAAGAAAAACGGCCTTTTTGATATGCGAGATGTGCTCGATCTCAACAATTTGTAAGCATTATTACCCATCGTGATGTGGTTATTGCAGTCGTAATTATTTGATTGCATAGGGCAATATTTTATTGCCCTTTTATTTTGTCTGTTTTATAGCGTATTTTTGTTTAAGTCTCTAAATATCTATCTCTTGTGGCGTTTTAACGTTACTGAAATGTAAATTTTGACCATCTGGTCTACTTTATAGTGCTGCACCATCTCATTTTTCATTAAACCAGGCGCGCAAGCGTTTTCCGCAGTGATTTACCTGATCTTTTTGTCGCTTAAGCCGCATTCCACTCGCCAGACTTGCAAAAGAGTAAACAAAATATCCGTTTTAAGTTGACTTTTACCCACCAAATCCCCAGAATGCCGCCGTTTGCCAAAAATCCGCTGGCAACACATTTGCATTGATCCATGACATGCTATGAATTAATATGCAAATAAAGTGAGTGAATATTCTCTGGAGGGTGTTTTGATTAAGTCAGCGCTATTGGTTCTGGAAGACGGAACCCAGTTTATCGGTCGGGCCATAGGGGCAACGGGTTCGGCGGTTGGGGAAGTCGTTTTCAATACTTCAATGACCGGTTATCAAGAAATCCTCACTGATCCTTCCTATTCTCGCCAAATCGTTACTCTTACTTATCCTCATATCGGCAATGTCGGCACCAATGCGGCTGACGAAGAATCTTCTCAGGTACATGCGCAAGGCCTGGTCATCCGCGACCTGCCGCTGATTGCCAGCAACTTCCGCAATACCGAAGACCTCTCTTCTTACCTTAAGCGCCATAACATCGTGGCGATTGCCGATATCGATACCCGTAAGTTAACGCGTCTGCTGCGCGAGAAGGGTGCACAGAACGGCTGCATTATCGCGGGTGATAACCTCGATGCGACGCTGGCGCTGGAAAAAGCGAAAGCCTTCCCGGGCCTGAACGGCATGGACCTGGCGAAAGAAGTGACGACCGCTGAAGCCTACAGCTGGACTCAGGGTAGCTGGACGCTGGAAGGCGACCTGCCGGAAGCGAAAAAAGAGAGCGAGCTGCCGTTCCACGTGGTGGCCTACGATTTCGGCGCCAAGCGCAACATCCTGCGCATGCTGGTTGACCGCGGCTGCCGCCTGACGGTAGTTCCGGCACAAACGTCTGCCGAAGACGTGCTGAAGATGAATCCGGACGGTATTTTCCTGTCCAACGGCCCTGGCGACCCGGCGCCGTGCGATTACGCCATCGCCGCCATCAAGTCCTTCCTGGAAACCGACATCCCGGTATTCGGCATCTGCCTCGGCCATCAGCTGCTGGCGCTGGCGAGCGGTGCGAACACCGTTAAGATGAAGTTCGGCCACCACGGTGGTAACCACCCGGTGAAAGACATCGATAACAACACGGTGATGATCACCGCGCAGAACCACGGCTTTGCCGTCGATGAAGCCTCGATGCCGGCTAACCTGCGCGTGACCCATAAGTCGCTGTTTGATGGCACCCTGCAGGGGATTCATCGCACCGATAAGCCAGCTTTCAGCTTCCAGGGTCACCCGGAAGCCAGCCCGGGCCCACACGACGCCGCGCCGCTGTTCGATCACTTCATCGAACTTATCGAGCAATACCGTAAGACCGCTAAATAATCAGGAGCCGAGAAGACAATGCCAAAACGTACAGACATAAAAAGCATCCTGATCCTTGGCGCTGGCCCGATCGTCATCGGCCAGGCCTGCGAATTCGACTACTCCGGCGCGCAGGCGTGTAAAGCCCTGCGTGAAGAGGGTTACCGCGTAATCCTGGTAAACTCTAACCCGGCAACCATCATGACCGACCCGGAAATGGCTGATGCAACCTACATCGAGCCGATTCACTGGGAAGTGGTACGTAAAATCATCGAGAAAGAGCGTCCGGACGCGGTGCTGCCAACCATGGGCGGCCAGACGGCGCTGAACTGTGCGCTGGAGCTGGAGCGTCAGGGCGTGCTGGAAGAGTTCGGCGTGACAATGATTGGTGCGACCGCCGACGCGATTGATAAAGCAGAAGACCGTCGCCGCTTCGACGTGGCGATGAAGAAAATCGGCCTCGACACCGCGCGTTCCGGTATCGCACACAACATGGAAGAAGCGCTGGCCGTCGCGGCTGACGTGGGCTATCCGTGCATCATCCGTCCATCGTTCACCATGGGCGGCACCGGCGGCGGCATCGCCTACAACCGCGAAGAGTTCGAAGAGATTTGCGAACGCGGTCTGGATCTCTCTCCAACCAAAGAGCTGCTGATTGATGAATCGCTGATTGGCTGGAAAGAGTACGAGATGGAAGTGGTGCGTGATAAAAACGACAACTGCATCATCGTCTGCTCCATCGAAAACTTCGATGCGATGGGTATCCACACCGGCGACTCCATCACCGTTGCGCCAGCCCAGACCCTGACCGACAAAGAGTATCAAATCATGCGTAACGCCTCGATGGCGGTACTGCGTGAAATCGGCGTGGAAACCGGCGGTTCTAACGTGCAGTTCTCGGTGAACCCGAAAACCGGCCGTCTGATTGTTATCGAAATGAACCCGCGCGTGTCCCGTTCCTCCGCGCTGGCCTCTAAAGCGACCGGCTTCCCGATTGCGAAAGTGGCGGCGAAGCTGGCGGTGGGTTACACCCTCGACGAGCTGATGAACGACATCACCGGTGGCCGCACCCCTGCGTCCTTCGAGCCGTCCATCGACTACGTTGTGACCAAAATTCCACGCTTCAACTTCGAGAAATTCGCAGGCGCGAACGACCGTCTGACCACCCAGATGAAATCTGTCGGTGAAGTGATGGCGATTGGCCGCACGCAGCAGGAATCCCTGCAGAAAGCGCTGCGCGGCCTCGAGGTGGGCGCGACCGGCTTCGACCCGAAAGTGAGCCTGGACGACCCGGAAGCGCTGACCAAAATCCGCCGCGAGCTGAAAGACGCGGGCGCAGAGCGTATCTGGTATATCGCCGATGCCTTCCGTGCGGGCCTCTCCGTCGACGGCGTGTTCAATCTGACCAACATCGACCGCTGGTTCCTGGTGCAGATTGAAGAGCTGGTGCGTCTGGAAGAACAGGTCGCGGAGCTGGGCATCAACGGCCTGGACGCTGACTTCCTGCGCGTGCTGAAGCGCAAAGGCTTCGCCGATGCGCGTCTGGCTAAGCTGGCGGGCGTGCGTGAAGCGGAAATCCGCAAGCTGCGCGACCAGTACGACCTGCACCCGGTCTACAAGCGCGTGGACACCTGTGCGGCTGAATTCTCGACCGACACCGCCTACATGTACTCCACCTATGAAGACGAGTGCGAAGCGAACCCGTCCGTCGACCGCGACAAGATTATGGTGCTGGGCGGCGGTCCAAACCGTATCGGCCAGGGCATTGAGTTCGACTACTGCTGCGTACACGCCTCGCTGGCGCTGCGCGAAGACGGTTACGAGACCATCATGGTCAACTGTAACCCGGAAACGGTTTCTACCGACTACGACACCTCTGACCGCCTCTACTTCGAGCCGGTTACCCTGGAAGACGTGCTGGAAATCGTGCGCATCGAGAAGCCAAAAGGCGTTATCGTGCAGTACGGCGGCCAGACCCCGCTGAAGCTGGCGCGCGCGCTGGAAGCAGCAGGCGTGCCGGTTATCGGCACCAGCCCGGACGCGATTGACCGTGCGGAAGACCGCGAGCGTTTCCAGCAGGCGGTTGACCGTCTGAAGCTGAAACAGCCGGCGAACGCCACCGTCACCGCCATTGAAATGGCCGTTGAGAAGGCGAAAGAGATTGGCTACCCGCTGGTGGTGCGTCCTTCCTACGTGCTGGGCGGCCGCGCGATGGAAATCGTGTATGACGAAGCCGACCTGCGTCGCTACTTCCAGACTGCGGTGAGCGTCTCCAACGATGCGCCAGTGCTGCTCGACCGCTTCCTCGACGACGCGGTTGAAGTGGACGTTGACGCCATCTGCGATGGCGAAATGGTGCTGATTGGCGGCATCATGGAGCATATCGAGCAGGCAGGCGTGCACTCCGGCGACTCCGCCTGTTCTCTGCCAGCGTACACCCTGAGCCAGGAGATTCAGGACGTGATGCGCCAGCAGGTGCAGAAGCTGGCCTTTGAGCTGCAGGTTCGCGGTCTGATGAACGTCCAGTTCGCGGTGAAAGACAACGAAGTCTACCTGATTGAAGTCAACCCGCGTGCGGCGCGTACCGTACCGTTCGTCTCCAAAGCCACCGGCGTACCGCTGGCGAAAGTGGCGGCGCGCGTGATGGCGGGCCAGACGCTGGCGCAGCAGGGCGTGACCAAAGAGATCATTCCACCGTACTACTCGGTGAAAGAAGTGGTGCTGCCGTTCAATAAATTCCCGGGCGTTGACCCGCTGTTAGGGCCAGAAATGCGCTCTACCGGGGAAGTGATGGGCGTGGGCCGCACCTTCGCAGAAGCGTTCGCGAAGGCGCAGCTGGGCAGTAGCTCCACCATGAGAAAATCAGGCCGTGCGCTGCTCTCCGTTCGCGAAGGCGACAAAGAGCGCGTGGTTGACCTGGCCGCCAAGCTGCTGAAACAGGGCTTCGAGCTGGACGCGACCCACGGTACCGCGATTGTGCTGGGCGAAGCCGGCATCAACCCGCGTCTGGTGAACAAGGTGCATGAAGGTCGTCCGCACATTCAGGACCGTATCAAGAATGGCGAATACACCTACATCATCAACACCACCGCAGGCCGCCAGGCGATTGAAGACTCCAAGCTGATTCGTCGCAGCGCGCTGCAGTACAAAGTGCACTACGACACCACCCTGAACGGCGGTTTCGCAACGGCCATGGCGCTGAACGCGGATGCCACCGAGAAGGTGATTTCAGTGCAGGAAATGCACGCGCAGATTAGCAAATAAGTAAAAATGCCCGGTGCCGTTCGGCTGCCGGGCATTCTCCCATCTTCAGAACCTTCTGGTTTTTCATCCGCTTTCAGTCAGTTAGCCTAAAATGGTTAGGTCGATAACGAAATTCAACTGAGAGCAGGGGAAAACACCATGCAAAATAAATTACTGATCGCTTCCGTTCTGGCTGCCACGACAATGTTTACCGTTGCGGGCTGTTCGTCTAATCAGGCCGTAAAAACCACCGATGGCAAAACCATTGTCACCGACGGCAAACCTCAGGTGGATGACGATACCGGTCTGGTGTCGTACAAAAACGCCGAAACCGGTCAAACCGAGCAGATCAACCGTGACCAGGTGAAATCCATGGGCGAGCTGGATAACTAATTCAGAATTCTGACGTAAGCCCGTCAATAATATTCACTATTAGCCTGTTGAATTACTGACTACACTCTTTTGTTAAAAGAAAGCAGTAACAACAGGCTAATCAATGATTCTGATAATTTATGCCCATCCTTATCCGCAGCACTCGCATGCGAATAAGCGGATGCTTGAGCAGGTAAGGACGCTTGATAACGTAGAGATACGTTCCCTCTATCAACTTTATCCCGATTTTAATATCGATATCGCCGCCGAACAGGAGGCGCTTTCCCGTGCCGATCTGATTATCTGGCAGCATCCAATGCAGTGGTACAGTACGCCCCCGCTCCTGAAGCTGTGGATTGATAAAGTCTTCTCCCACGGCTGGGCGTATGGCCACAACGGCAATGCGCTAAAAGGAAAAAGCCTGATGTGGGCGGTCACCACCGGCGGTGGGGAAAGCCATTTTGATATCGGTTCCTTCCCGGGTTTTGACGTCCTGGCGCAGCCGCTGCAGGCGACTGCGCTCTATTGCGGTCTGAACTGGCTCCCGCCGTTTGCGATGCACTGCACGTTTGTTTGCGACGATGAAACGCTGCAGGCGCAGGCTCGCCATTATAAACAACGCTTACTTGAGTGGCAGGAGACGCACCATGGATAGCCATACGCTGATAGAGGCGCTGATTTACCTCGGCGCGGCGGCGCTGATTGTGCCCGTGGCGGTCCGCCTGGGGCTGGGTTCGGTGCTCGGCTACCTGATTGCGGGCTGCGTCATTGGGCCGTGGGGCTTTCGACTGGTCACGGATGCCGAGGCGATTCTCCATTTCGCTGAAATTGGCGTGGTGCTGATGCTGTTTGTGATTGGCCTGGAGCTCGACCCGCAGCGGCTGTGGAAGCTTCGCGCCTCGGTATTTGGCGGCGGCGCGCTGCAGATGGTGGCCTGCGGCCTGCTGCTGGGCGGGTTCTGCATCCTGTTAGGAATGGACTGGAAAGTGGCAGAGCTCATCGGCATGACGCTGGCGCTCTCCTCAACGGCCATTGCCATGCAGGCGATGAACGAGCGAAATCTGACGGTCTCCCAGATGGGACGCAGCGCGTTCTCGGTGCTGCTGTTCCAGGACATTGCCGCTATCCCGCTGGTGGCGATGATCCCGCTGCTGGCGGCCAGCGGTTCCTCTACCACGCTGGGCGCTTTCGCGCTGTCGGCACTGAAGGTGGCGGGCGCGCTGGCGCTGGTGGTGGTGCTTGGCCGCTACGTGACCCGCCCGCTGCTGCGGTTTGTCGCCCGCTCTGGCCTGCGCGAAGTGTTCAGCGCCGTGGCGCTGTTCCTGGTGTTTGGCTTCGGTCTGCTGCTGGAGGAGGCCGGGCTGTCGATGGCGATGGGGGCGTTCCTCGCAGGCGTTCTGCTGGCGAGCTCTGAATACCGTCACGCGCTGGAAAGCGATATCGAGCCGTTCAAAGGGTTGCTGCTGGGACTGTTTTTCATCGGAGTCGGGATGTCCGTCGACTTCGGTACGCTGGTGACGCACCCGCTGCGGATCGTCATCCTGCTCGTCGGCTTCCTGGTCATTAAAATGGTGATGCTGTGGCTGATTGCTCGCCCACTGAACGTGCCGGGCAGGCAGCGCCGCTGGTTCGCCGTGCTGCTGGGGCAGGGGAGTGAATTTGCGTTCGTGGTCTTTGGCGCCGCGCAGATGGCAAACGTGCTCGATCCCGAGTGGGCGAAAGCGCTGACGCTGGCGGTCGCCCTGTCGATGGCGGCGACGCCTGTGCTGCTGGTGGTGCTGACGCGCCTGGAAAAATCGGACAGCGGGCAGGAGCGCGAGGCCGATGAGATCGACGAGGAGCAGCCGCGCGTCATCATCGCCGGATTTGGCCGCTACGGGCAGATCGTGGGTCGTTTACTGCTGTCGAGCGGGGTGAAAATGGTCATCCTCGATCACGACCCCGACCATGTCGATACCCTGCGTAAATTTGATATGAAGGTGTTTTACGGGGATGCAACCCGCGTCGATCTGCTGGAATCCGCCGGGGCGGCAAAAGCCGAGGTGTTGATTAACGCCATTGACGATCCGGAAACCAGCATGCAGATGGTGGAGCTGGTAAAAGAGCATTTCCCGGCGCTGACTATTATCTCCCGCGCGCGCGATGTGGATCACTACATCCGGCTGCGGCAGGCGGGCGTAGACGCGCCGGAGCGTGAAACCTTCGAAGGTGCGCTGAAGTCTGGCCGCATGGCGCTGGAAAACCTGGGACTTGGCGCGTATGAAGCACGCGAACGGGCAGACCTGTTCCGCCGCTTTAATACCGAGATGGTCGAAGAGATGGCGGCGATGGCCGGCAGTACGGCCACCGAGCGTGCGGCGGTGTTCAAACGCACCAGCGCGATGCTGACGGAAATCATTAACGAGGACCGTAACCACCTGTCGCTGATCCAGCGCCATGGCTGGCAGGGCACGGAAGAGGGCAAGCATACCGGCGATCCGGCTGACGAGCCCGAGAGTAAACCTTCCGCGTGAAGTGGAGTTGCCAGCAATATTAAAAAATTTCTTTATCTTTACCCTGCCGCCAGTCGACGAAAGATTAAGCTTTCCGTATAGTGGCGGCAATTTTTTGCATCCGGGAAATTTTCAATGATCAGTCTGATTGCAGCGCTGGCGGTGGACCGCGTTATCGGTATGGAAAATGCCATGCCGTGGAACCTGCCTGCCGATCTCGCATGGTTTAAACGTACTACGTTAAACAAGCCGGTAGTGATGGGCCGCCTGACCTGGGAGTCGATTGGTCGTCCATTGCCGGGCCGTAAGAATATCGTTATCAGCAGCCAGCCGGGCACTGACGATCGCGTCGAATGGGTAAAATCAGTAGACGAGGCGATTGCTGCATGCGGCAATGCCGAAGAGATCATGGTGATTGGCGGTGGGCGCGTGTACGAGCAGTTCCTGCCAAAAGCGCAGAAGCTGTATCTGACCCACATTGATGCAGAAGTGGAAGGGGATACTCATTTCCCGGACTACGATCCGGACGAGTGGGAATCGGTATTCAGCGAATTCCACGATGCGGATGCACAGAACTCCCACAGCTACTGCTTCGAGATTCTGGAACGTCGTTAAGTGATTTTCCCTCTCCCGGCCGGGAGAGGGAATAACGTATCAGGAGGCAACGGCCTCGCTTTCCCCCAGGTCCAGCTGTCGGTTGGACGGCTGCACAAAGTAAGCTTTATCTTCCCAGCGTAAGCAGGTTAACTCTCCGCCCCAGCAGCATCCGGTATCCAGACCGTAAATCCCTTCCGGTGTGCCTTTTCCTTCCAGTGCAGCCCAGTGACCAAATACCACGCTGTACTCGCTTGTCACCGGCCCCGGAATGGCAAACCACGGCTTGAGCGGCGCGGGCGCGCTCTCCGGCGTCTCTTTGGAATACATATCCAGCTGTCCGTTCGGGAAGCAGAAGCGCATGCGGGTGAACGCGTTGGTGATAAAGCGCAGACGGGCCAGACCGCTGAGATCCTCGCTCCAGTGGTTCGGCATATCGCCGTACATGGCATCGAGGAAGAAAGGATACGAGTCGCTTGCCAGCACCGCCTCAACGTCACGCGCGCAGGTTTTCGCCGTCTCAAGATCCCATTGCGGGGTGATCCCGGCATGCGCCATGACCAGCTTTTTCTCTTCGTCGATCTGCAGCAGGGGCTGACGGCGCAGCCAGTTAATCAGATCGTCCGCGTCCGGCGCATCCAGCAGTGGGGTGAGGCGATCTTTAGGTTTGTTGCGGCTGATCCCGGCGAAAACCGCCAGCAGATGCAGATCGTGATTGCCCAGCACCATGCGCACGCTATCGCCCAGCGATTTGACGAAACGTAATACTTCAAGGGAGCCGGGGCCACGCGCGACTAAATCGCCCGTCAGCCAGAGCGTGTCCTGTCCTGGCGTAAAGTCGACCTGTTTTAATAATGCGATCAGTTCATCGTAGCAACCGTGAACGTCGCCAATCAGATATGTAGACATTAGATTAATGAATGAGTGTGGTTACGGCGAGACGGAACACAGGAATGGCAACGCGGAAATCATTGCCATCGACGTCGACCATTTCATAATGGCCCTGCATGGTACCCATCGGCGTTTCAATCACCGCGCCGCTGGTGTACTGGTACTCTTCGCCAGGGGCGATGTGGGGCTGTTCACCAACCACACCTTCGCCCTGAACTTCGATTTCGCGGCCATTGCCGTTAGTGATAAGCCAGTAGCGCCCGCGCAGCTGCACGGGCATCCGCCCCAGATTGCGAATGGTCACGGTGTAAGCGAAAACAAAACGTTCTTCGTCCGGTGAGGACTGTGATTCAACATAGACGCTTTGTACATGGACACATACGCGGGGCGAATCAATCATGGCTTAACTCTCCTTCGGCGGCGCATTATCGCTGATGTAATTAGCCAGCTTGCAGTACTGCTCTACGGAAATGTTCTCCGCACGCATTGCCGGGTCGATCCCCAGCTCGGCTAACACCTCAACGGTAAACGAATTGCTCAGGCTGTTACGGATCGTTTTACGGCGCTGGTTAAAGGCTTCTGTGGTAATGCGGCTCAGTACGCGCAGATCTTTAACCGGATACGGTTTCGTCTTGTGCGGCACAAGGCGCACAACCGCTGAATCCACTTTCGGTGGTGGTGTGAACGCTGACGGCGGTACTTCGAGTACCGGGATCACGTTGCAGTAATACTGTGCCATCACACTTAAACGACCATACGCTTTACTGTTCGGGCCTGCAACCAGACGGTTAACAACCTCTTTTTGCAACATGAAGTGCATGTCGGCAATGGCATCAGTATAGCTAAAGAGGTGGAACATGAGCGGCGTGGAGATGTTGTACGGCAGGTTGCCGAAGACGCGCAGCGGCTGGCCCATTTTTTCGGACAGCTCGCCAAAGTTCATGGTCATGGCGTCCTGCTGATAGATGGTCAGCTTCGGCCCGAGGAACGGGTGCGTTTGCAGGCGTGCGGCCAGATCGCGGTCCAGTTCGATGACGGTCAGCTCGTCGAGGCGTTCGCCTACCGGCTCGGTCAGCGCGGCAAGGCCCGGGCCGATTTCGACCATCGCCTGACCTTTTTGCGGATTAATAGCCGAGACAATGCTTTCGATCACGAACTGATCGTTAAGGAAGTTTTGCCCGAAACGTTTACGGGCTAAGTGGCCCTGATGGACTCGATTAGTCATTGAGTATTAACAATCATTTTGATGGCGAGATTAAGCGCCGTAATAAAACTGCCGACATCCGCTTTCCCCTGGCCTGCCAGATCCAGCGCAGTACCGTGGTCAACGGACGTTCGAATAAAGGGTAAACCGAGGGTGATATTCACCCCGCGGCCAAAGCCCTGGTATTTTAGCACGGGCAGGCCCTGATCGTGGTACATCGCGAGCACGGCGTCGGCATTATCCAGGTATTTCGGCTGGAAAAGGGTATCTGCAGGCAGCGGCCCGCTGAGGTTCATCCCCTTCGCCCGCATTTCGTCGAGCACCGGAATAATGGTGTCGATCTCTTCGGTTCCCATGTGCCCGCCTTCTCCGGCGTGCGGATTCAGGCCGCAGACCAGCACGTGCGGCTGCGGGATCCCAAACTTTGTCTGCAGATCGTGGTGCAAAATCCCGATGATCTCGCGCAGGAGTTCAGGGGTGATCGCATCAGGAATGGCTCTGATCGGCAGATGGGTAGTCACCAGCGCAACGCGCATTTCCTCCGTCGCCAGCATCATCACCACTTTCGGGCTGTGCGAGCGCTCTTCGAAGAACTCCGTATGCCCGGTAAAGGGTATACCCGCTTCGTTGATGACGCCTTTGTGGACGGGGCCGGTAATAAGGGCGGCAAATTCGCCCTTCAGGCAACCGTCGCAGGCGCGCGCCAGGGTTTCAACGACATAGTGGCCGTTTTCCGTGCAGAGCTGGCCCGGAATAACCGGCGTACGAAGGGGAACAGAAAGAAGGGTGAGGGTACCGGCTTGCTGCGGTGCTGGCTGTTGGCCTTCAACGTAAGGGATGAGCGTTAAAGGCAGACCGAGCAGCGTTGCCCGGTCTTGTAACAGTGTTGCATCGGCGCAGACAACCAGTTCTACCGGCCAGCTGCGCTGGGCGAGCTGGACAACGAGGTCAGGCCCAATCCCGGCGGGTTCGCCGGGCGTGATAACAACACGATGCTGTTTCATTAGTTGCTCAGAACTTTCACGTAAGCGCTGGCGCGTTGTTCCTGCATCCAGGTCGCTGCTTCTTCAGAGAACTTACGGTTAAACAGCATACGGTATGCTCTGTCTTTCTGTGCCGCATCCGTTTTATCAACGTTACGGGTGTCCATCAGCTCGATCAGATGCCAGCCGAATGAAGAGTGGACCGGCGCGCTGATCTGGCCTTTGTTCAGCTTCATCAACGCATCGCGGAAGGCAGGATCGTAAATATCCGCAGCCGCCCAGCCCAGATCGCCGCCCTGGTTAGCAGAGCCTGGATCCTGAGAGAACTCTTTTGCTGCTTTCGCAAATGAGGTTTTACCGCTCTTAATGTCAGCTGCGATCTGTTCCAGCTTCACACGCGCCTGATCGTCAGTCATGATCGGTGACGGTTTCAGAAGAATGTGGCGAGCGTGAACTTCGGTGACGGAGATATTTTGGCTCTGGCCGCGCAGATCGTTCACCTTCAGAATGTGGAAGCCCACGCCTGAACGGATAGGACCAACGATATCCCCTTTCTTCGCCGTGCTCAGCGCCTGGGCAAAGATAGATGGCAGCTCCTGAATACGTCCCCAGCCCATCTGGCCGCCTTTCAGCGCCTGTTGGTCAGCGGAGTAGGTGATTGCCAGCTTGCCAAAGTCGCCGCCGTTACGCGCCTGTTCAACAATCGAACGCGCCTGGCTTTCGGCTTCCGCAGCCTGATCGGACGTTGGGTTCTCTGGCAGTGGGATCAGAATGTGGCTCAGGTTCAGCTCTGTGCTCGCATCGTTCTGGTTACCCACCTGTTTTGCCAGCGCGTCCACTTCCTGAGGCAGGATGGTGACGCGGCGACGCACTTCGTTGTTACGCACTTCCGAAATCAGCATCTCTTTACGGATCTGATTACGGTAGGTGGCGTAGCTGATGCCGTCATAGGCCAGGCGGCTGCGCATCTGGTCTAAAGACATATTGTTCTGCTTCGCGATGTTAGCGATCGCCTGATCGAGCTGCTCGTCAGTGATCTTCACACCCATTTTCTGCCCCATCTGCAGAACGATCTGATCCATGATCAGACGCTCCAGGATCTGGTGGCGCAGCGTAGCGTCATCCGGAAGCTGTTGACCGGCTTCGCCCGAATTGAGCTTCACCGATTTCATCAGACCGTCAACGTCACTTTCAAGCACGACGCCGTTGTTAACCACAGCAGCGACTTTATCAACAACCTGGGGGGCGGCGAAGCTGGTATTCGCAACCATAGCGACACCGAGCAGCAGCGTTTTCCAGTTCTTCATACTTTTTCCATTTCAATTAACCGCAAAGCGGATTACGTTGCAAATCAAGCACATTACAAGGCGCTACTGTACGGCAGAATATTCGAGCGCAGCATTTTCTGCGTACCCAGACCGTAGTTGGAACTCAGGCCGCGTAACTCGAAGTTAAAGCCAATCACGTTATCGTATTTGCTCTGATTGTTTTCACTGTTCCAGCCGTTAAGCTTGCGTTCGTAGCCGACACGCAGCGCGTAACAGCAGGAGTTATATTGCAGACCCACCATCTGGTCAGCAGGTTTATTAGCGTTAGTGTCAAAGTAGTAAGCGCCTACGATTGACCAGCGGTCGGCGATTGGCCAGCTCGCTGCGCCACCCACCTGCGAAATACCGTCTTTATACTGCTCTGCAGTACCATAGTTTGGTAACGTCGCCTGAATATATTCCGGGCTGGCATAACGATAGGTCAACTGCACCATACGATCTTCATCCCGGCGGTACTCAATCGCCGCCGTACTGTTGGCGATATTGTCGAGACGGGTGTCATATTGCACGCCACCGCGAAGACCCCAACGATCGGTCATACGCCAGTAGGTATCACCAGCCCAAATCAGCGAACCTGTCTTGTTATCTTTCTCCCACTTAATATTGTCATCGCCGGTGCGAGACTCGGTGAAATAGTAGATTTGACCAACAGAAACGTTAAAACGTTCAACGGCAGCGTCATCATAAACGCGTGATGTGACCCCGGTCGTTAACTGGTTCGCTGAGGCGATGCGGTCAAGGCCACCGTAGGTACGGTCGCGGAACAGGCCGCTGTAATCAGATTGCAGTAAAGAGGAGTCATAGTTATTGATGTTGCTCTGATCGCGATAAGGCACATACAGGTACTGCATACGTGGCTCCAGCGTCTGGGTATAGCCATCCGCCAGAAGTCCCATATTGCGTTCGAAGATCAGCTTACCGTCCATTTTGAACTGTGGAAGCGTACGGTTTACGCTTTCCTCTAGATGAGCGTTGTTGCTGGTGTTGTAATCATCAATATTTTTTTGCTGATAGTGTGTCGCCATCAGCTTGGCTTCCGTGTTCAGGCTTGCCCAGTCATTCGACCATGGCAAGTTGATGACGGGCTCCAGGTGAACTCGGGTGGCTTCCGGCATATTGGAATTGGTGTTTACAAAATGCACCGCCTGACCATAAATACGGGTGTCGAACGGACCCACGTCATTCTGGTACCAGTTAACGTCCAGCTGCGGCTCGGCACCATAGGTACTCGCGGTCTGGCTGGAGAACACCTGGAACTGCTTGTTGGTTACCGTCGCATCGAAGTTCTGCACCGCATAGCCAACGCTGAAGATCTGCGTGGCATAACCGTCGGTACTCGAACCGTATTTTGACGAGAAATCGTTGAAGTAGTTCGGGTCACTGACCTTGGTGTAGTTAACGTTAAAACGCCAGACCTGATCCATTACCCCGGAATGCTGCCAGAAATACATCCAACGGTGTTTATCGCCTTCGGTCGGATGCTCGTCCTGGAAGACTTTATCCGACGGCAGATAATCCAGCTCCATCAGACCCGCACCGGCGTGGGTCAGATAGCGGAACTCGTTCTCCCACATGATGTTGCCGCGCTTGTGAATATAGTGCGGCGTGATCGTCGCATCCATGTTTGGCGCGATGTTCCAGTAATACGGCAGGTAGAACTCAAAGTAGTTCGACGTGCTGTATTTGGCATTCGGGATCAGGAAACCGGAGCGACGTTTGTCACCCACGGGAAGCTGCAGATAAGGGCTATAGAATATGGGCACCGGACCCAGCTTAAAGCGGGCGTTCCAGATCTCTGCGACCTGTTCTTCGCGGTCATGGATAACCTCGCTCCCGACCACGCTCCAGGTATTGGAACCCGGTAGACATGACGTGAACGTACCGTTTTCCAGGATCGTATAGCGGTTTTCACCGCGCTGTTTCATCAGGTCAGCGTCGCCGCGCCCCTGGCGACCCACCATCTGGTAATCACCTTTCCAGACGTTAGTATCTTTAGTATTCAGGTTTGACCAGGCTTTCGGACCTTTCAGGATGACCTGATTGTCGTCATAGTGCACATTACCCAGCGCATCCACCGTTCGTACCGGCTCGGCCGCACCTTCCGGCTGCTTCTGGTGCAATTGCACTTCATCTGCCTGCAGGCGGCTATTGCCCTGGTTAATATCGACATTGCCCGTAAAGGTGGCATTGTCAGGGTAAGTCCCTTTCGAACTGTCGGCAGTAATGGTTACCGGCAAGCTATTTGTATCGCCACTCACCAGTGGGCGATTATAACTTGGAACGCCAAGCATACACTGCGAGGCGAGATCGGCCGCCAGACCCTGTTGACTGTACAGGGCGGAGCCAATCATTGTGGCCAGGAGGGTGGGGATACGTTTTTTCATACGTTGTATTTTATTGTTCCGTCATCAGTGGCTACGGCTTACAAACGCTCAGAGACTATCTTACTCATCTGCGCAGTACCAGCGTTAATCCTGCCCGTTTGCGTGCCAGAGTGTTAGGCTCGCTATCGAATGACGAGTATGATAAAGCAAATTATAGGCGATGTCCTTCAATTGACCGTGACTTGAACACAGTGATGATGACGTTGCGTCGGCAAGGAATATGACTATCCGGGGAGTATATGCAGTATTGGGGTAAAATAATCGGCGTTGCGTTCGCCATCATCATGGGTGCCGGGTTCTGGGGGATTGTGCTTGGGCTTATTATCGGCCATATGTTTGATAAGGCGCGCAGCCGCAAAATGGCCTGGTTTGCCAATCAGCGCGAGCGTCAGTCACTCTTTTTCTCCACCACCTTTGAGGTCATGGGGCACTTAACCAAATCCAAAGGGCGTGTCACAGAAGCCGATATTCAGATTGCCAGCGTCTTTATGGATCGCATGAATCTGCACGGCGACTCCCGTCTGGAAGCGCAAAATGCGTTTCGCATCGGTAAGTCGGATAATTATCCGCTTCGCGAAAAAATGCGTCAGTTCCGCAGCATCTGCTTTGGACGTTTTGATTTAATTCGGATGTTTCTGGAAATTCAAATCCAGGCGGCTTTCGCAGACGGTTCACTTCACCCTAATGAACGTGACGTGCTGTACGTCATTGCGGAAGAGCTGGGCATCTCCCGCATGCAGTTCGACCAGTTCCTGCGCATGATGCAGGGCGGGGCGCAGTTTGGCGGCGGCTATCACCAGCAGTCGTCCGGCGGTGCCTGGCAGCAGGCGCAGCGTGGTCCGACGCTGGAAGACGCCTGCAACGTGCTTGGCGTTAAGCCCTCTGACGATCAGACCACGATTAAACGTGCCTATCGTAAGCTCATGAGCGAACACCATCCGGACAAACTGGTCGCGAAAGGCTTACCGCCAGAGATGATGGAGATGGCGAAGCAAAAAGCGCAGGAAATCCAGAAGGCGTACGAGCTCATTAAAGAGAAGAAAGGTTTCAAATAAAAAAAGCCCGACGATGTCGGGCTTTTTTTTAGAAGTCCACCGGGGCTTTAAACGTCATCGCGTTACCGAAGGCCGGATGGGTGATGGTGAGCGTCTGCGCGTGCAGCTGCAGACGTGGCGCTAAGGCCAGCGCTTCAGGCGGCGCGTAAAACCTGTCGCCCAAAATCGGATGACCCAGGGCGAGCATATGCACGCGCAGCTGGTGCGAACGTCCGGTAATCGGCTTAAGCAGGACGCGCGCGGTATTATCCGGCGCGTACTCCAGCACTTCGTACTCGGTCTGCGCGGCCTTGCCGGTTTCGTAACACACCTTCTGCTTAGGCCGGTTTGGCCAGTCGCAGATCAGCGGTAAATCTACCAGCCCTTCCGCCTTTGCGGGGTGGCCCCAGACGCGGGCGACATACTGCTTTTTCGGCTCGCGCTCGCGGAACTGGCGCTTTAACTCGCGTTCCGCCGCTTTGTTCAGCGCCACCACAATCACGCCGCTGGTGGCCATATCCAGGCGATGGACAGACTCCGCCTGCGGATAATCGCGCTGAATGCGCATCATCACGCTGTCCTTGTGCTCGTCCAGACGCCCCGGCACGGATAACAGGCCGCTGGGCTTGTTGACCACCATAATATGTTCATCCTGATACAGAATGACCAGCCAGGGATCCTGAGGCGGATTGTAAGGCTCCATCACCATCTTGCGCTCCGTTTACTGATGCGTCACAACGATAAGACGCAGGGCATCCAGACGCCAGCCAGCCTGATTCAGGCTTTCCAGCACCTGCTGACGGTTGCTTTCAATCGCAGCCAGCTCGTCGTCGCGGATGTTCGGGTTGACCGCTTTTAACGCTTCCAGACGGGACAGCTCCGCAGACAGTTTCTCGTCGGCTTCACTGCGCGCGGCGTCAATCAGCGCTCTGGCCGCTTTTTCAATCTGGGTTTCGCCCAGTTGCAGAATAGCGTGCACATCCTGCTGTACCGCGTTCACCAGCTTGCTGCCCGTATGGCGGTTTACCGCACTCAGCTGTCGGTTGAAACTCTCGAATTCAACCTGTCCCGCCAGGTTCGTGCCGTTTTTATCCAGCAGCAGACGCACCGGTGTTGGCGGCAGGAAGCGGGTGAGCTGCAGCTGTTTCGGCGCCTGCGCTTCCACAACGTAGATCAGCTCCACCAGCAGGGTGCCCACCGGCAGCGCCTTGTTTTTCAACAGGGAGATGGTGCTGCTGCCGGTATCGCCGGAGAGGATCAGGTCCAGACCGTTGCGGATCAGCGGGTGTTCCCAGGTGATAAACTGGGCGTCTTCGCGGGACAGCGCCACGTCACGCTCAAAGGTGATGGTACAGCCATCTTCCGGCAGGCCCGGGAAATCCGGAACCAGCATGTGATCGGACGGAGTCAGGACAATCAGGTTCTCGCCGCGATCGTCCTGGTTGATGCCGACGATGTCGAACAGGTTCATGGAGAAGCTGATGAGACTGGTGTCATCATCTTGCTCTTCAATGCTCTCGGCAAGCGCCTGCGCTTTTTCACCGCCGTTGGAGTGGATCTCCAGCAGGCGGTCACGCCCTTGCTCCAGCTGCGCTTTCAGCGCGTCGTGCTTCTCACGGCAGGACTTGATCAGCTCATCAAACCCTTCCGTGTTTTCCGGCGCGGCCAGGTAGCCGATCAGATCGCCATGCACCTGATCGTAAATGGTGCGGCCCGTCGGGCATGTATGTTCAAACGCGTCCAGACCTTCGTGGAACCAGCGTACCAGCACGGACTGGGCAGTTTTTTCCAGATACGGCACGTGGATCTGAATATCATGCGCCTGGCCGATACGATCCAGACGGCCAATACGCTGCTCGAGCAGATCCGGGTTAAACGGCAGATCGAACATCACCAGGTTGCTGGCGAACTGGAAGTTACGGCCTTCAGAGCCGATTTCCGAGCACAGCAGAACCTGCGCGCCGCTGTCCTCTTCCCCAAACCACGCCGCGGCGCGGTCGCGCTCGACGATGGACATGCCCTCGTGGAACACGGCGGCACGAATACCTTCGCGCTCGCGCAGGACCTGCTCCAGCTGCAGCGCGGTGGCCGCTTTGGCGCAGATCACCAGCACTTTCTGGGAGCGGTGCGCGGTCAGGTAGCCCATCAGCCACTCCACGCGCGGATCGAAGTTCCACCAGGTGCCGGTATCGCCTTCGAACTCCTGGTAGATCTGTTCCGGATAAAGCATGTCGCGGGCGCGCTCTTCCTGGGTTTTGCGCGCACCCATAATGCCGGAGACTTTAATCGCCGTTTGATACTGCGTCGGCAGCGGCAGCTTAATCGTATGCAGCTCGCGTTTCGGGAAGCCTTTGACGCCGTTACGGGTGTTTCGGAACAGCACGCGGCTGGTGCCGTGGCGGTCCATCAGCATGTCGATCAGCTCTTTACGCGCGGATTCCGCGTTGTCGCTCTCGCTGTTCGCAGCCTGCAAAAGCGGCTCGATATCCTGCTCGCCAATCAGATCGCTCAGGGTGTTGAGTTCGTCATCAGAAAGACGCTTGCCCGCCAGCAGCATGGCGACGGCATCGGCGACCGGACGGTAGTTATTCTGTTCTTCCACGAACTGCGCAAAGTCGTGGAAACGGTTTGGATCGAGCAGGCGCAGACGGGCGAAGTGGCTTTCCAGACCCAGCTGCTCCGGCGTTGCGGTCAGCAGCAGGACGCCAGGCACGCGTTCCGCAAGCTGCTCGATAGCCATGTATTCGCGGCTCGGCGCGTCTTCGCTCCAGACCAGGTGGTGCGCTTCGTCAACAACCATAATGTCCCACTCGGCATCGCACAGGTGCTCAAGACGCTGCTTGCTGCGGCGCACGAAGTCGAGGGAGCAAATGACCAGCTGTTCGGTTTCAAACGGGTTGTCGGCGTCGTGCTGCGCTTCGGCATAGCGTTCATCGTCGAACAGGGAGAAACGCAGGTTAAAGCGGCGCAGCATCTCAACCAGCCACTGGTGCTGCAGGGTTTCTGGCACCACGATCAGCACGCGTTCGGCAGCGCCGGAAAGCAGCTGTTGATGCAGGATCATGCCCGCTTCGATGGTTTTACCCAGACCCACTTCATCTGCCAGCAGCACGCGCGGCGCGTGGCGACGGCCCACGTCGTGGGCGATGTTCAGCTGGTGGGGGATCAGGCTGGTGCGCTGGCCGCGCAGGCCGCTCCACGGCATGCGGTACTGTTCACTCTGGAACTTACGCGCGCGATAGCGCAGGGAGAAGCGATCCATACGGTCGATTTGCCCGGCAAACAGGCGGTCCTGCGGCTTGCTGAACACCAGTTTGCTGTCGAGCAGCACTTCACGCAGGATGACATTGGCTTCATCCGTATCAAGACGAGTACCAATGTAGGCGAGCAGTCCATTCTCTTCTTTTACGTCTTCAATCTTGAGCTGCCAGCCGTCATGGCTGGTCACGGTGTCACCCGGATTAAACATCACGCGGGTTACAGGGGAGTCATTGCGAGCGTACAGACGGTTTTCACCGGTGGCAGGGAAGAGGAGGGTAACCATACGCGTATCGATTGCTACGACGGTTCCTAGTCCAAGTTCGCTTTCTGTATCGCTGATCCAGCGTTGACCAAGTGTAAAAGGCATAGTTGTTCGGCTCTAATCTTTAATTGCAGGCAATAGTTCGACTACCGTCAAAAAAGACGGTCAACGAAAAATGGGTCCAGGAATGGAAAGGGCGCTATGGTACTGGATGGCAGCCATTTCGTCACGCGTCAAAATAGGCCAAGTTGCCCTGTAACCAGTGTAGCAAAATCATCGTCGATGAAGGGCAAAATTCCGTCGGCAACCGGCTGAAGCTGGCGCGTCAGATAGTGTTCGTAATCCAGCGGAGAGTGCTGATAATCCACGGGTTCCGGGCCGCTAATGGTCCAGACGTATTTGATGGTTCCCCGGTTTTGATACTGCGGCGCGCGGCCACGGCGTACGTTTTCTTCATCCGCCAGGCGCGCGGCGCGTACGTGCGGAGGAACGTTGCGCTGGTACTCCGCGAGCGGGCGGCGCAGGCGCTTGCGGTATACCAGCTGCGCGTCAAGTTCGCCCGCCATCAGGCTGGCTATCGTCTCGCGCACGTAGTCCTGATACGGCTCATTGCGAAACACCCGCAGATAGAGCGTCTGCTGGAACTGCTGCGCCAGCGGCGTCCAGTCGGTACGTACCGTCTCCAGTCCTTTAAAAACCATCCGCTGCGCGTCGCCTTCCTGAATCAACCCGGCGTAGCGCTTCTTGCTGCCCTGATCGGTGCCGCGAATGGTGGGCATTAAAAAGCGGGCGAAATGGGTTTCAAATTCCAGCTCCAGCGCGCTGGTTAACCGCTCTTTCTGCAAATGTTCCTGCCACCAGTCGTTCACGAAGGCGACCAGCGCTTTGCCGATTTGCGCGGCGTCGTCTTCAGAGTGCGGGCCCTTAAGCCACACAAAGGTGGAGTCCGTGTCGCCGTAGATGACGTCATAGCCCCGGGACTCAATCAGCGCTTTGGTCTGGCGCATGATCTCGTGCCCGCGCATGGTGATCGAGGAGGCCAGACGCGGATCAAAGAAGCGGCAGGCGCTGGTGCCCAGCACGCCGTAGAAGGCGTTCATAATGATTTTCAGCGCCTGTGAAAGCGGCTTGTTGCCGTGGCGCTTGGCCTCATCGCGGCCGTGCCAGATGTTTCCCACGATTTCAGGCAGGCAGTGTTTTTCCCGCGAGAAGCGTGCGCCGAGGAAACCTTCGGTGCTGTGCTCATCGTCCGGCTGGGCCATGCCCTCTACCAGCCCGACGGGATCGATCAGGAAGGTACGGATAATCGACGGGTACAGGCTTTTGTAGTCCAGCACCAGCACCGAGTCATACAGTCCTGGCCGGGAGTCCATCACGTACCCGCCGGGGCTTGCCTGCGGCGGTACGTCCCCGAGGTTGGGGGCGACGTATCCCGCCCGGTGCATGCGCGGAAAATAGAGGTGGCTAAAAGCCGCCACGGAGCCGCCGTGCCTGTCTGCCGCCAGGCCGTTTACCGTCGCGCGCTCCAGCAGGAACGGCATAATCTCGGTTTTGTGGAAAATTTGCGTGACCAGCTCGCAGTCTTTCAGGTTATAGGTGGCAAGCGCCGGTTTATCTTCATTAAAGCGCCGGTCGATCTCGTCCATTCTGTCCCAGGGGTTGTCGATGGATTTGCCTTCGCCAAGCAGCTCCTGTGCGACCGCTTCGAGGGAGAATGAAGAGAAGTTCCAGAAGGCGGACTTAAGCGCCTCAATGCCGTCGATAATCAGGCGACCGTTGGCCTGCGCGAAAAAAATACCGTTCTTAAAACCGTGTTCGCGCCATTCCAGCTCGCTGTTTCCGCGCCCCAGCATCAGCGGGATGCGGTAGCGCTCGGCGTGCTTTTGCAGGACGCGCAGGTCGAACTGCACCACGTTCCAGCCGATCAGGACGTCGGGGTCGTTGTCGGCAAACCACTGGTTAAGCTTCTCCAGCAGCTGCGGGCGGCTGTTGACGTACTCAAGCCGGAAATCCAGCGCGGACGCATCGCCATTCGGCGGCCCGAGCATATAAACAACCCGATCGCCGCAGCCTTCCAGACCGATGCAGTACAGTTCGCCGTGACGGGTGGTTTCGATATCCAGGGAGACCCACTTCAGCGGCGGGCGGTAGTGCGGATTCGGCTTCAGGCGCGCGTTAACGAGGCTGCCGCAATGCGCGGTGCCGTCGACCCAGACGGGGGCGGAGATGAACCGCTCCATCAGAAAGCGTTCCGGTGGGCGGATATCGGCCTCATAGAGCGTCACGCCCGCCTCGCGGAGCAGCTTTTCATAGCGCATCAGCTGGCGATGGGCGCGACAGTAGAGGCCGTAAACCGGCTGACGGTGGAAATCCTTCAGCTCAAGCGGGGTGATGCGCCAGCCGTTTTCGCCGCGCAGCAGCTGCTTTACCTTTTCGACGTGGGCTTCAGGAATAAAGGCCACGGATTCCTGCGGGGGCAGCGTAACGTGCAGCGGACCGCTGTCGGTTGCCAGCCAGAACGCGACCTCGGTGCCCTGAGGGGTATCCCGCCAGTGTCGGGTCAGTAAAAAGCCTTCTTGCGCCTGCGCCACGCCGTTATCCCAGAAAACAAAACCAGGCCTGATTATAGCCTGGTTAAGATTTTAATGCTGGGTTTATATACAGTTTACTGCCCGTAATAGGCCTTCGCGCCGTGCTTGCGCAGGTAATGCTTATCCAGCAGGGTTTGCTGCATATCCGGCAGCTGCGGCGCCAGCTGGCGACAGAAGATCCCCATATAGGCGACCTCTTCGAGTACGATGGCGTTATGCACCGCGTCTTCCGCGTTTTTACCCCAGGCAAACGGGCCGTGGGAGTGCACCAGCACGCCGGGCATCTGCGCGGCGTCGATCCCCTGTTTTTCGAAGGTTTCGACAATCACGTTGCCTGTTTCCCACTCATATTCGCCGTTAATCTCGGCGTCGGTCATCAGACGCGTGCAGGGAATGGTGCCGTAAAAGTAGTCCGCGTGCGTGGTGCCGGTCGCCGGGATGGACTGGCCCGCCTGCGCCCAGATGGTGGCGTGGCGCGAATGGGTATGCACGATGCCGCCGATGGTCGGGAATGACCGATACAGCAGGCGGTGAGTCGGCGTATCGGAGGACGGTTTTTTCTTACCTTCGACCACTTCGCCGGTCTCAAGGCTGACAACGACCATATCGTCTGCGGTCATCACCGTGTAATCCACGCCGGAAGGCTTAATCACGAACACGCCTTTTTCGCGGTCAACGGCGCTGACGTTGCCCCATGTCAGGGTGACCAGATTATGTTTCGGCAGCGCCAGGTTGGCTTCGAGCACCTGACGTTTGAGATCGTCTAACATCGTTATCTCCCTGCCCGGTGAGCGTAGCGTCACCGGGCATTCCGTACTTAGCGTTTTGAACCGTAATAGACTTCGTTCCAGCGCAGCGCGTCTTTGAAGGCGGGCAGGCGGGTATCGTTATCAATCACGGTCAGCTCGATGTCGTGCAGCTCGGCGAACTGACGCATGTCGTTCAGATCCAGCGCGTGGCTAAACACCGTGTGGTGCGCGCCGCCGGCCAAGATCCAGGCCTCTGAGGCGGTTGGCAGGTCAGGCTGTGCTTTCCACAGGGCGTTGGCGACCGGCAGTTTCGGCAGAGAGTGCGGCGTTTCAACCGCATCGACGCAGTTCACCAGCAGGCGGAAGCGATCGCCCAGGTCGATCAGGCTGGCGTTGATGGCCGGGCCCGTACGGGTGTTGAAGATCAGACGCGCCGGATCGGCTTTGCCGCCGATGCCGAGGTACTGCACGTCGAGGATCGGTTTCTCTTCCACGGCGATCGTCGGGCACACTTCCAGCATGTGCGAGCCGAGTACCAGGTCATTGCCGTTTTCGAAGTGATAGGTGTAGTCCTCCATAAAGGAGGTGCCGCCCTGCAGACCGGTCGACATCACCTTCATGATGCGAAGCAGAGCGGCAGTTTTCCAGTCGCCTTCGCCCGCAAAGCCGTAGCCCTGCTGCATCAGACGTTGTACCGCCAGACCCGGCAGCTGTTTCAGGCCGTGGAGGTCTTCAAAGGTAGTGGTAAAGGCGTGGAAGCCGCCCTGTTCCAGGAAGCGCTTCATGCCCAGCTCGATGCGCGCCGCGTCCAGCACGTTCTGACGCTTGTCGCCGTTGATTTGTGCCGCAGGCGTCAGGCGGTAGCTGCTTTCGTACTCGTCCACCAGCGCGCTCACGTCGCCGTCGCTGATTTCATTCACCACCTGCACCAGGTCGCCCACGGCCCAGGTATTCACGGAGAAGCCGAACTTGATCTGCGCGGCCACTTTGTCGCCGTCGGTGACCGCCACTTCACGCATGTTGTCGCCGAAACGCACCACTTTCAGATGGCGGGTATCCTGTTTGGATACTGCCTGGCGCATCCAGGAGCCGATACGCTGTTGCGCTTTGCCATCCTGCCAGTGGCCGGTGACCACCGCGTGCTGCTGGCGCATACGCGCGCCGATGAAGCCGAACTCGCGGCCGCCGTGCGCGGTCTGGTTCAGGTTCATAAAGTCCATGTCGATGCTGTCCCACGGCAGCGAGGCGTTGAACTGGGTATGGAACTGCAGCAGCGGTTTGTTGAGGATAGACAGGCCGTTGATCCACATTTTGGCGGGTGAGAAGGTGTGCAGCCACACCACCAGACCGGCGCATTTATCGTAGTAGTTGGCGTCGCGGCAGATGTGGGTAATTTCGTCCGGCGTTGTGCCCAGCGGCTTCAGCACCAGTTTGCACGGCAGTTTGGCTTCCGCATTCAGCGCGTTAACGACGTGCTCTGCGTGTTTCGTCACCTGCTGCAGCGCTTCCGGTCCGTACAGATGCTGGCTGCCAATCACAAACCACACTTCATAGTTATTAAAAATGGTCATCATCGTGTCCTTAATGGGTCAGGGTTGCCGTAGTGTCCGCGGTGCTTTTGGCCGGGGCGGCGACAGGGAGATAGTGAAGTTCGGCGCTTTTTGCCCATTGCTGGTAGCGCTGATAAAGCTGTTCAAAGCGTTGCGCCTGATGGGCGCGCGGCTGGAGCGTGTTTTCGACGGCGCTCGCCATATGCTGCTGTGCGGTCGGAATGTCGGCATGCACGCCTGCGGCCACGGCAGCGAAAATCGCCGCGCCCAGCGCGCAGCACTGATCGGAGGCCACAATCTGCAGCGGACGGTTCAGCACGTCGCAGCAGGCCTGCATGATCACCGGGTTTTTACGGGCGATGCCGCCCAGCGCCATCACGTTGTTCACGTCGATGCCCTGTCCGGTGAAGCACTCCATAATGGCGCGGGCACCGAAGGCCGTTGCGGCAATCAGGCCGCCGAACAGCGCAGGGGCGTCGGTCGCCAGGTTGAGATCCGCGATCACCCCTTTCAGGCGCTGGTTGGCAAACGGCGTGCGGCGGCCGTTAAACCAGTCCAGCACCACCGGGAGGTGATCGAGAGACGGATTTTTTGCCCAGGCTTCGGTGAGCTGCGGCAGAAGCTGCTTTTTGCTGTCGGCTATCTGGGTTTTCAGTTCAGGATGCGCCGCCGCCAGCTGGTCCAGCGGCCAGCCGAGCACGCGACCAAACCAGGCGTAGATATCGCCAAACGCGGACTGACCGGCTTCAAGACCGATGAAGTCCGGCACCACGCTGCCGTCAACCTGGCCGCAGATGCCTTTCACCGCGCGGTCGCCGACGGTGGCTTTATCCGCCGTCAGGATGTCGCAGGTTGAGGTCCCGATGACTTTGACCAGCGTGTTTGGCTGTGCGCCCGCGCCCACGGCGCCCATATGGCAGTCAAAGGCACCGCCCGAGATGGCCACGTTCTGCGGCAAGCCGAGGCGCGTCGCCCACTCTTCGCAGAGGGTGCCGACGGGAATATCGGCGGTAAAGGTGTCGGTAAAGAGCGGGTACGTCAGGCTCTTGTTGAGGATCGGGTCGAGTTCATCAAAGAACGCGGCCGGAGGCAGGCCGCCCCAGCTTTCATGCCACAGGGATTTATGCCCGGCGCTGCAGCGACCGCGGCGGATATCCTGCGGGCGGGTGGTGCCGGAGAGCAGGGCAGGCACCCAGTCGCACAGTTCAACCCATGACGCCGCAGCCTGCGCAACGGCTGCGTCGGCACGGGTGACGTGGAGGATCTTGGCCCAGAACCATTCGCTGGAATAAATCCCGCCGATGTAGCGCGAGTAGTCCTTTTTGCCCGGCTGGTGGCACAGGCGCGTAATGGCTTCGGCCTCTTCCACGGCGGTGTGGTCTTTCCACAGCACGAACATGGCGTTCGGGTTGTCGGCGAACTCCGGGCGCAGCGCCAGCACGCGGCCTTCGGCATCCACCGGGGCAGGCGTGGAGCCGGTGCTGTCGACGCCAATTCCGACAATCTCAGCCCGCTGGGCGTCAGTCAGTTCGGCAAGAACGGTTTTGATCGCCGCTTCCATCGACTCGATATAGTCACGCGGGTGGTGACGGAACTGGTTGTTAGGCGCATCGCAGTAGCGCCCCTCTTGCCAGCGCGGGTACCACTCAACGCTGGTTGCTATCTCCTGGCCGGACGTACAGTCCACTGCCAGCGCGCGAACCGAATCGCTGCCAAAATCGAGGCCAATCGCAATTGCCATGGTGTTGCTCCATCGAAAAAACAGGTATGGAAGAACATTAGAGACTGGGGAAAAAAGTCGTCAGGCAGGATCCGCTAATCTTATGGACTAAATTGCTGTTACAACGGAAAGTGTGACGCCGTGCAAATATTCAATGTGGACATTTCTGCCGCACTTATAGACACTTTTGTTACTGGTTATCTGCCTGCTCTGGCGGAGAAATCAGGGGGAAAGGCTGAAATATGGCGGACGTAAAAGCGGCGTGATGCTTTTTGGATCTTTTCGCGGGCCATTTTAAAGCTGCTTTTAGTGATATGGACAATTGGTTTCCTTCAGGACCCTTGGGAGAACTGAATCTATGGCCGAAACGCAAAACGATCCCCTGCTGCCGGGATACTCGTTTAACGCGCACCTTGTGGCGGGACTGACCCCTATCGAGGCTGAGGGATACCTCGACTTTTACGTCGACCGACCGCTCGGCATGAAAGGGTATATCCTCAACCTGACCGTGCGAGGGGAAGGGATCATCAAGAACGGTGACCAGCAGTTTGTCTGCCGCCCCGGCGATATCCTGCTGTTCCCGCCGGGGGAGATCCACCACTATGGCCGTCATCCGGATGCCAAAGAGTGGTATCACCAGTGGGTCTATTTCCGTCCGCGCGCCTACTGGCAGGAGTGGCTTTCGTGGCCCGCCATTTTTGCGCATACCGGTTTTTATCGCCCGGATGAGGTTCATCTGGCGCAGTTTCGCGAGCTTTTTGCGCAGATTATCGAAGCGGGACAGGCCGGTGGTCGCTACGCCGAACTGCTGGCGATTAACCTGCTTGAACAGCTGCTGCTGCGACGGATGGAGGCGATTAACGAATCGCTTAATCCCCCGCTGGACAACCGCGTGCGCGACGCCTGCCAGTACATCAGCGACCACCTGGCCGATAGCCAGTTTGATATCGCCAGCGTTGCTCAGCACGTCTGCCTGTCGCCGTCGCGGCTGTCGCATCTGTTCCGCCAGCAGCTGGGCGTCAGCGTATTGAGCTGGCGCGAGGATCAGCGCATCAGCCAGGCGAAGCTGCTGCTCAGCACCACCCGGATGCCGATCGCCACCGTGGGGCGTAACGTGGGCTTTGAGGATCAGCTCTATTTCTCCCGGGTATTTAAAAAATGCACCGGCGCCAGCCCGAGCGAATTCCGCGCGGGATGTGAATAAACGGTAAAAAAAGATAAACAAACAGGTGAATGCAGAAAGCAACCTGTAAACTATTCAGACAATTGTTGCCTTGACGCGGTGCGGGGCGCTAAGCAGAATCGCTGATTCGTTTTCTGACCGGAATAGTTATGCAGGCATTGCTGGAACACTTTATTACCCAGTCCGTTATGTACTCGCTCATCGCCGTGGCGCTGGTGGCGTTTCTGGAATCGTTGGCGCTGGTTGGGCTGATCCTGCCCGGCACCGTGATGATGGCAGGACTTGGGGCGCTGATTGGCAGCGGCGAGGTTAATTTCTGGCAGGCGTGGCTGGCCGGGATTATCGGCTGCCTGCTCGGCGACTGGATCTCCTTCTGGCTGGGCTGGCGCTTTAAGAAGCCGCTGCACCGCTGGTCGTTCATGAAAAAGAACAAAGCCTTGCTGGATAAAACCGAGCATGCGCTGCATCAGCACAGCATGTTTACCATCCTCGTCGGCCGCTTTGTCGGGCCAACGCGTCCGCTGGTGCCGATGGTGGCGGGGATGCTGGATCTGCCCGTCGCGAAATTCGTGGTGCCGAACATTATCGGCTGCGTCTTCTGGCCGCCGTTCTACTTCCTGCCGGGGATCCTCGCGGGCGCGGCCATCGATATCCCTGACGGTATGCAAAGCGGTGAGTTTAAGTGGCTGCTGCTGGGTACGGCTGTGCTGCTGTGGCTGGCGGCATGGCTCTGCTGGCGGCTGTGGCGCAGCGCGAAAGCCAGCGTCGGTCGCCTGACGCGCTATCTTCCGCGCTCTCGCCTTTTGTGGCTGGCCCCGCTGGCGCTTGGCGTGGCTGTGGTAGCCCTGGTTGCGCTGATTCGTCACCCGCTGATGCCGGTATATGGCGAAATTCTGCTGAAGGTGGTGAGCCGTTAAGGTTTATTCCCTCTCCCCGTGGGAGAGGGCCAGGGTGAGGGCATCAGACGGCACGAATGCCCAACAGTGAAGACGCCCCCGCTTTACCGCTCAGCAGTTCTTCTGTTTTTCCATCCCACAAAATACGCCCTTCGGCAATCACTACCGATCGCGGGGCGATGCGGGCGGCATCCTCAATACTGTGTGAAACCATCAGCATCGTCAGCTGCTGGCGCTGGCAGACGTCCTGAACCAGGGCGAGCATCTCCTGGCGCAGCGCGGGATCGAGCGCCGAGAACGGCTCATCCAGCAGCAGTATCGGCTGCTCGCGCACCAGGCATCGCGCCAGCGCCACGCGCTGACGCTGGCCGCCGGAAAGCTCGCCCGGCAGCCTGTCGATGAACTCGTTGATCCCCATCTGGGCGGCAATGATCTCCAGCTTCTGGCGCTGGGCATCGTTCAGCCTGAGTCCCGGATGCATCCCCAGCGCGATGTTTTGCCGCACCGTCAGATGGGTAAACAGGTTGTTTTCCTGAAACAGCATTGAGACCGGACGTTTCGCGGGCGGCGTGTAGGTATGATCTTGATTGTTAATGACGATCGCACCGCTTGCCGGCTGCAGAAAACCCGCAATCAGATTAAGCAGCGTGCTTTTTCCCGCGCCGCTTGGGCCAAGCACGGCGATCATCTCCCCCTGGCGCGCGGAGAGCGTGAAGCGCATCGGCAGATGCTGGTAAAGCCAGGTTACATCAGTCAGTTTTAACATCACGCCCCGGAAGTTTTTCGATAACGGTAAATAAGGCAAAGCACAGCAGCAGCAGTAACAGCGCGGTGACCGCGCCGTCCTGACTGCGATAAGAGCCGATCTGCTGATAGAGCCAGTATGGCAGCGTGCGGAAATCTTCATTGCCAAAGAGAGCCACCACGCCAAAATCCCCAATCGACAGCACGCAGGCAAACGCCAGCGCCTGCGCCAGCGGACGTTTTAGCGCGCGCAGTTCCACCACCTTCAGCCGCTGCCAGCCCTGCATGCCCAGCGACTGGCACAGCAAACCGTAGCGGCTGTTGACGTCGCGCATCGGGTTTTCCAGCACTTTGAGCGCGTAAGGAATGGCCATCAGGGCGTTGGTGAAAATCACAATGCCATCGGCCCTTTCCGGCAGGCCGACGGTGCTGTTGAACAGTAAAAAGAAGCCCGTCGCCAGTACGATGCCCGGCATCGCCAGAATCAGCATGCCCGTCAGCTCCAGCGCCTGCCCGGCCTTTTGGGCCTGCCGGGCATAGAGTTCACGGCTGCTCCACAGCAGCATCATGGTCAGCACGACGCACAGTAACCCTGCCGCCAGCGCGATACGTAGCGAGGACCAGGTCGCCTGCCAGAGGATGGGCTGTTGCAGGACGGACATGAGATTGAGGTTCAGTCCGTCAACGATAACGGCCATCAGCGGCGGCAGCAGAAGCAGGAGCGCCAGCGCGATCAGGATAAAATCGGTAACGCGGCTGTGCAGGCTGTCCTGCGGATCGCGCCAGCCGGTTATTTGATTGCTGCCAGGGGGAATGGCTTTACTCAGCCGCTGGCTCAACAGCACCAGCACAAGGCAGCACGCCATCTGCACCATCGCCAGCAGCGCGGCGCGACCGGGATCGTAGTCGTAACTCAGCGCCTGGTAAATCGCCAGCTCAATGGTGGTGGCCTGCGGCCCGCCGCCGAGCGACAGCACGGTGGCAAAGCTGGCAAAGCAGAGCATAAAGATTAACGCCGCGACGGGCGGGATCTGGCGGCGCAGCCACGGCCATTCGACAAAGCGGAAGAATGAAACGCCGCGCATGCCGAGCTGGGCGGCAATCTGGCGCTGCTCGCCGGGAATGTTCTCCAGCGCCTGCAAAAAGAGGCGCGTTGCCATCGGCATATTGAAAAACACGTGTGCGAGCAGAATGCCCTGCAGTCCGTAAGGAGAGAATGACCATTCCAGACCAAGCTGGCCGAACAGCAAAGCCAGCCAGCCCTGGCGACCGTAAACGCTGAGGATCCCAAATACCGCCACCAGCACGGGCAGGATCAGCGTCATGGCGCACAGGCGCAGCAGTGCCAGCCTGCCTGGAAAACGCCGGCGATACAGGGCGCGCGCAAGAAAAATAGCCGGGAGCACCGACAGCAGGGCTGAGAGCGACGCCTGCCAGAAGGAGAACCGGATAACGTGCCAGAGGTAGCTGTCGTGCCAGAGGGCGAGCATGTCGCTCTCTGGCGCGTTGAACCACAGTGCAAGAAAAGCCCCCAGGCTGACCGCCACCATCACTGTGGCGGCGAGCAGCCCGGGAAGTAACCAGCCGGGAATCAACGGCTGACGGCGCGTTGCCATTCACTTACCCATGCTGCACGCTGCGCGGCGACCTGCTGCGGCGTAAACTCCAGCGAGGTTTTTGGTTTGGTCAGCTGCTCGAAACCTGCGGGCAGCGCAACGTTCGTGACCGGATACATCCAGTTGCCTGCGGGAATCGCATTCTGGAACGCCGGTGAAACCGTAAATTTCAGGAACTTCTCGGCCAGCTCCGGCTGTTTGCTGGCGGCGGTACGTGCGGCGACTTCCACCTGCAGATAGTGCCCTTCAGCAAAATCAGCGGCAGCATAGTTATCTTTCTTCTCGGCGATGATGTGGTAGGCCGGAGAGGTGGTGTAGCTCAGCACCAGGTCGCTTTCGCCTTTCAGGAACAGGCCATAGGCTTCGCTCCAGCCCTTGGTCACGGTGACGGTTTTGGCGGCCAGTTTCTGCCACGCTTCCGGCGCTTTATCCCCGTAAACCTTTTGCATCCAAAGCAGCAGGCCCAGGCCTGGCGTACTGGTGCGCGGATCTTCATAAATCACGCGCCATTTCTGGTCACTCTCAACCAGTTCTTTCAGGCTCTTCGGCGGGTTTTTCAGCTTATTTTTGTCGTAAACAAAAGCAAAGTAGCCATAGTCGAACGGCACAAAGGTGTCGTTTTTCCAGCCGCCCGGCACGTTAACGGCATCTGCCGCGACGCCGCTTTTGGCAAACAGTTTGGTTTGCGAGGCGGCCTCCAGCAGGTTGTTATCCAGCCCGAGCACTACGTCGGCCTTGCTGTTTTTCCCTTCCATGCGCAGACGGTTGAGCAGCGATACGCCATCTTCCAGCGCCACGAACTTCAGCTCGCAGTTACAGTCAGCTTCGAAGGCTTTTTTAACCACCGGGCCAGGGCCCCAGTCGGCAGAGAAGGAGTCATAGGTGTAGACCGTCAGGACGGGCTTCGCAAAAGCAGGCAGCGCAAACAGCGCCAGCAGGGGGAGAACTTTTTTTAACACTTTGCACCTCAAAGTTGAGTGGCAAAGGATTTTGAGAGACAGCCTCAAATCCCTTCGCCGGCGTTATCCGGATCAGGTTCGACGGGTATTATCTCAGCGCACATCTGTGATGCAGCACCCCGTTGAGAACGGCGCTATTGTAATGATTTGGTGAATATTACGAAAGCGTTATGGCTCCGGCGGCGCAAACCAGGCGGATTTAAAATCAAACCAGCCCAGGGTGTTCATCCGCAGGCCGCGCATGCTGCGCTGGCCCTGGATCATCAGCCAGTGGTGGATCAAGGGTACGATCGCCTGCTCGGCCAGAAGCTGCTGGCACCACGCTGCAAGATTCATTTCGCCCGCGCGCCACAGGGCGGCATCCTGCTGCCAGTCACGGTCGATGCAGTGCTGGATCAGCGGGACTTCATACAGATGCGAGAAAAGGGAAAAATCGAGCGGCAGGGTAAAGTTGGCGCTGTTGAGCCAGATATCACTGGCGATCTCCCCCTGATGCCATTCGTCATAGTCCACTTCCCTGACCTCTAACGTGACCCCCTCGGCTGCCAGCAGCCGGGTCATGATTCTGGCGATAAAACGATGCTCCACGTGTTCGCGGTAGTAGGTCAGGGTGATGGACTCCAGCCCTGCGGGTTTGTCGCAGTGCACCGGGCGGGCGTGGTGCCAGCGCGGAAGCAGGCCGTACGCCGGGAACCAGTATGTCTGGTACTGCTCTTCCGCATGGTAAATCAGATTGGAAGGGGACAAAACGTGGCTAACCCACTTGCGGACGGCCTGGTTTGCCCCACGGTGGGTGCGGCGGTCAAACAGGAGATAGTAACACCCTTCCTCGAGGCGACTCTCCACGGCTTTTTCTCCCGTGGTGGGGCCTTCCAGCGTCAGCCCGCAGCTCAGGTCTTCATTGAGATCCGGCAATACCCAGACGTTCACTTCGTCGATGAGCGCCCGATAGCCAAAGTAGTCGTCGAACGCGCGGATTTTCAGCTGATTGCTGTTATTGCGGGACACGGAGTAAGGCCCGGTGCCAATCGGCAGGCTGGCAAAATTGTTCATTGATTCCCACTCGCCGGGCAAAATCATCGACGGCACGTAGCCCAGCAGCCAGGGAAGCCACTTATCCTGTTGCGACAGCTCAATATCCAGCGTCCAGGCCGTGGGCGAGTGGATGCGGGAGATATGCGAGTAGAGCGGTAGCCTGCGGGCACGTTCCAGGGAGGCGATGACGTCGTGCATTTCCAGCTCGCGGCCGTGGTGAAAGTGGATGCCGGGGCGTAAAAAGAAGCGCCAGTGGCGCGGGGAAAGTTGCTGCCAGTGATGCGCGATATCCGCCTCCAGTTCCCCGTTTTCCTCATTTATCCGCGTCAGGCCGCTGAAGATTTGCCGGGCCATATGCGTTTCTGAGCGGCGTAAGGCCGTGCCGGGCAACAGATTTTTCATCGGACGGTAGTAGAGCACCCGCAGAATGTGGCGGCCCTGACGAAAGCTGCGCCCGAGATGGGAAACCAGCATCTGGCGCACGGCGGCTTTGTCGCCAACCAGCTGTACCAGCTGATCGATGCGGTCCTGCTCGAGCAGATCTTCCGCGCGCTGCTGCTGCAGCGCCAGCCCGGTATAGAGGAAGGTCAGCCGCGAACGTTTGCCGCGTCCCGCCTCCGCTTCCCAGCTTAACCAGCCCTGCTGCTGCATGGTGTTGAGCAGCGTGCGCATATGGCGGCGGGAGCAGCTAAGCAGGTCAGCCAGCTCGTTGAGCGTAGTCTCCTGAGATTGCCCCTCGCAGCACTGCCAGAGGCGGATAAACTGTTGTTGCAGACGACCGGAAGGCATAAAAGGGGAACTCCTGACAAAAAACCAGCAATTTATTTATCCCTATATTAGGCCAATAATTCTCCCCGATGAAGCGAGGAGGTAAATTATGAAGAGGTCTACCGCACGTCAGTTCTATCAGCAGTACTTTTCAGCGACAAAAGGATCGTCCTGGCTGGCCCGCCGGTGTGCAGAGCAACGGCTGAAAACGTTAGAAGAATTGATGCAGTGGGACGTTACAACACCGACCTCTTCCCGCTAACTCGCCTCGATCATGTGTGACTGAGTATTGGTGCTTATCACCCGCCAGCAAAATGTTTTTGCTGGCTTTTTTCGTTTACTATTCACCCAATTTCGATTCGCTCTCACAAGGACTTGCGCATGCTCTGGTTGATGACGATGGGGCGACGCCTGAACGGCGTGTATGCCGCTTTTATGCTGGTGGCCTTTATGATGGGCGTGGCGGGGGCGCTGCAGGCGCCGACGCTGAGCCTGTTTCTCAGCCGCGAGGTGGGGGCGCAGCCGTTTTGGGTCGGCCTGTTTTACACCGTTAACGCCATTGCCGGGATCCTGGTCAGCCTCGCGCTGGCGAAACGATCGGACAGCCAGGGCGATCGCCGCAGGCTGATCCTCTTTTGCTGCGCCATGGCCGTGGGAAACGCGCTGCTCTTTGCCTTCAACCGTCATTATCTGACGCTCATTACCTGCGGCGTGCTGCTGGCGTCACTGGCGAACACCGCCATGCCGCAGCTGTTCGCGCTGGCCCGTGAATATGCGGATAACTCGGCGCGTGAAGTGGTGATGTTCAGCTCGGTGATGCGCGCCCAGCTTTCGCTGGCGTGGGTCATTGGTCCGCCGCTGGCCTTCATGCTGGCGTTGAACTACGGCTTTACCACCATGTTTTCCATCGCCGCCGGGATTTTTGTCATCAGCCTGGCGCTGATTGCCTTCGCGCTGCCGTCCGTGGCGCGCGTCGAACAGACGACGGATAAACCTGTCACCGAGGTGAGCGGCTGGCAGGACAAAAACGTCCGCATGCTGTTTATTGCCTCCACCCTGATGTGGACCTGCAACACCATGTACATCATCGATATGCCGCTGTGGATCAGCAGCGATCTGGGCCTGCCGGACAAGCTCGCGGGGATCTTAATGGGAACTGCCGCCGGGCTGGAAATTCCGGCAATGATTCTGGCGGGTTACTACGTTAAGCGCTTTGGAAAGCGCAGGATGATGATTGTCGCCGTGGCGGCCGGGGTGCTGTTCTACGCGGGGCTGATCCTTTTCCATTCGCGGGAAGCGTTGCTGGCGCTGCAGCTGTTTAACGCCGTGTTTATTGGGATTGTTGCCGGGATCGGCATGCTCTGGTTTCAGGATCTCATGCCCGGTCGTGCCGGCTCGGCGACCACGCTTTTTACCAACAGCATTTCAACCGGGGTGATTCTGGCGGGCGTGATTCAGGGGGCGCTGGCGCAAAGCTACGGGCATGCGTCTGTCTACTGGATGATTGCGGCGCTATCCGTCGTGACGCTCCTGCTGACCTGCCGCGTAAAAGACGTGTGATCGGATGAGCGAAACGGAGCCCGGGAACGCCGGGCTCTGTGAACCGTTTTATTCTGAATACTGATATTTACGCTGCGCGCGTAGCGTCAGGTACATATGAACGAGGCCCATGAAGCCGTGTGCCCAGAAATATGTCTCAATAAAGACCGTCAGGAATTTATGCAAATCCAAGACGGATTCCGTGACGGACGAAACCGGCCCGAGCGTGGCGTTCAGCACGAACCAGGCCGCGCCGCAGAGTGCAACGCCCAGCAGCGCCAGCACGCCCAGACCTTGCACCGTTGCTGCCATACCGCCGGCATGCGCGTCAGGAAGCTGACGCTGCGCGAGGGTGCGAATATCGTCAACAATTCCGCGAAAATCCAGCGCCAGCCAGGCGAAGTAATACTTAAATCCGCGCTGGGTTAACATCCATGCCATCATGGCAATGCCACAAAAAAATAAACCAAACCCGGAGATAACATGGATCCAGGTGACAATTCCGTTCAGCCCGGATTCGTGGAGGGCTTCACTTTCGGTGAAATTAGAATTGATAATCTGGGCGAGGACCAGTACGGCCACAAGAATGTGCAGTATGCGAAGAAAAGGCGTTTCTTTATGGGGAAGCGTATCGCGTAAATTTGGTTTCATCGCTTTTTACCTCAATAATGAGAGAGCTGATGCGATGCAGTGTGACGCAGATTAATTAACGAAACCTTAACGGTCGCTTGCGTCACACTGTATTTATGCGTTCCGGTTAGTGGGCAGGATCAATATGCGTCATCACGTTCAGCACATTGAATTTTTGCATCACGTTATTTCTGGCATTCACGGCAATCTGATGTCCTTCTTTTACGCTTAATTCGCCGTTCACTTCCAGATGGACATCGACAAGGGCTAAATCGCCCATCTTGCGGGTTTTTAAATCATGGAGTCCGGTGACGCCCTCGGTTGCGAGAAGACACGTTTTGATGTCGTGCTCCAGCTCGGGCTCAAGCGAACGGTCCATCAGATCGTGCAGGGCATCGGCAGCAAATTTGTAACCCATGTGGGCGATGAATACTCCGACAATCAGGGCCGCAATGAGGTCCATCGCGTGAAAACCCACTAAATTCCCGGCAATGCCGATGGCGACAACCACTGACGACGCTGCGTCAGAACGGGCATGCCAGGCATTGGCTATCAGCAGCGAGGACTGAATACGTTTTCCCGTGGCAAACATGTATCTGAACAGGCTTTCCTTCACCACCAGCGCCAGTATCGCCACCCACAGCGCGGCCCCTTTCACCAGCTGATGCGTCTCGGGGTGAAGCAGTTTATTGCCTGCGGACCAGAGCATCCCGACCCCCACAAGCAGCAGAATAGCGCCAATAATGAGCTTTGCGCCGTTTTCGAAACGCAGATGACCATAATGATGATCGATATCAGAGGCTTTCTGACTCTTTTTATTCGCAACCAGAACGACAAAGTCGGAGGATAAATCGGAAAGAGAATGAATCCCATCAGCAATTAAACCTTGTGAACCGGAAAATATTCCTGCAACTATCTGAAAGGCGGTGAGTAAACTATTTATTATTACGCTCACTAATGTGCATTTATGTATTTCCCGAGAACGGATATGAGACTCATTGCCATTTTTCTTTTCCATGATTATTTCCGCTACCAGCTGATTGAGCGATTATTTTGCGCACGGAACATTAAATTGACATTAAATATAACGTCATTATTGGCTGGGTTTGGGAAGTATTTACAGAAGGAGGGGGGGCTCGGGATAAAACGCGGCCTGCAGAGTGGACTGCAGGCCGGAGGATTATTTCATAAATGCGGGTTGTTTGTTTTCGTAAGCGGCAATCGCCGCGTCGTGCTGGAGGGTTAAACCAATGCTGTCCAGACCGTTCAGCATGCAGTGACGGCGGAACGCATCAATGCTGAAGCTGTAGGTCTTATCCCCGGCTTTCACCACTTCTGCTTCCAGATCCACTTCAAACGAAATGCCCGGATTCGCCTTAACCAGCGCGAACAACTCATCGACCTGTTCATCGCTCAGCGTGACGGGCAGCAGCTGGTTGTTGAAGCTGTTACCGTAAAAAATATCCGCGAAGCTTGGGGCAATGACCACTTTAAAACCGTAGTCGGTGAGCGCCCACGGCGCGTGCTCACGGGATGAGCCGCAGCCAAAGTTTTCGCGTGCCAGCAAAATGGAGGCGCCTTTATATTCCGGGAAGTTCATAACGAATTCCGGATTAGGCACTTCTCCCTTATCGTCCAGGAAACGCCAGTCGTTAAACAGATGTGCGCCGAAACCGGTACGCGTCACTTTCTGCAGAAACTGTTTTGGAATAATAGCGTCAGTATCGACGTTAGCGGCGTCCAGCGGGACAACACGGCCCGTATGTTGGGTAAATTTCTCTGCCATGATTGTCTCCTTATTTCAGACTGCGAATATCGGCGAAATGGCCGGTGACTGCCGCAGCGGCGGCCATTGCCGGGCTGACCAGATGGGTGCGCCCACCGCGGCCCTGACGGCCTTCAAAGTTACGGTTGCTGGTGGAGGCGCAGCGCTCGCCCGGATTCAGGCGATCGTTGTTCATGGCCAGACACATGGAGCAGCCGGGCAGGCGCCATTCGAAGCCCGCTTCGATAAAGATCTTATCCAGACCTTCGGCTTCCGCCTGGGCTTTCACCGGACCGGAGCCAGGTACCACCAGCGCCTGAACGCCTGGCGCCACTTTGCGGCCTTTGGCAATCTCGGCTGCGGCACGCAAATCTTCGATACGGGAGTTGGTGCAGGAACCGATAAATACTTTATCAATGGCGACATCGGTCAACGGCACGCCGGGCTTAAGCCCCATGTAGGCCAGCGCTTTTTCCGCACTGGCGCGCTCGACCGGATCGGTAAAGGATGCCGGGTCAGGGATATTGTCGTTAACGGAAATCACCTGGCCCGGATTGGTGCCCCAGGTCACCTGAGGCGCAATCTCTTCTGCCTGAAGAGTGACGACGGTGTCAAAGGCTGCGCCATCGTCGGTTTTCAGGGTTTTCCAGTACGCTACCGCGTCGTCAAAATTCTGACCTTTCGGCGCATGCAGACGACCCTTCACGTAGTTGAAGGTGGTTTCGTCCGGCGCGACCAGACCGGCTTTTGCGCCCATCTCAATCGCCATATTGCACAGGGTCATGCGTCCCTCCATGCTCAGCGCCTGGATGGCTTCCCCGCAGAACTCAACAACGTGACCGGTGCCGCCTGCGCTGCCGGTTTTACCGATGATGGCCAGCACGATGTCTTTTGCGGTAATACCCGGTGCGGCTTTACCCTTCACTTCAATCTTCATGGTTTTGGCGCGGCCCTGTTTCAGGGTCTGCGTTGCCAGCACATGTTCCACCTCGGAAGTGCCAATCCCGAACGCCAGAGCGCCAAACGCGCCGTGGGTCGCGGTATGGGAGTCACCGCAGACGATGGTCATGCCCGGCAGGGTGATCCCTTGCTCAGGCCCCATCACGTGGACGATGCCCTGATACGGATGGTTCAGGTCGTACAGCTCAACGCCAAATTCATTGCAGTTCTTAATCAGCTCCTGCATCTGGATACGCGCCATCTCACCCGAGGCATTGATGTCTTTGGTCTGGGTGGAAACGTTGTGATCCATCGTCGCGAAGGTTTTACCCGGCTGACGTACCGGACGCTTGTGCGCGCGCAGGCCGTCAAATGCCTGAGGAGAGGTCACTTCGTGCACCAGATGACGGTCAATGTACAGCAGCGGGGTTTCGTTCGGTGCCTCGTAAACAACGTGCGCATCAAACAACTTTTCATATAACGTCTTAGCCATGATTACACCCCTTCAGCGACATAGCGGGCAATGATGTCGCCCATTTCATCGGTACTGACTGCCGCCGTGCCGCGTGCTAAATCGCCGGTACGGACGCCTTCTTCTAACGCCCGGTTAATGGCGTTTTCAATTGCGGTTGCCGCCTCGCCTGCATCCAGGCTGTAGCGCAGCAGCAGGGCCAGGGAGAGGATCTGCGCAATCGGGTTGGCAATATTTTTGCCGGCAATATCCGGCGCGGAGCCGCCCGCAGGCTCGTACAGGCCAAAGCCTTCTTCATTCAGGCTTGCAGAGGGCAGCATGCCCATCGAGCCGGTGATCATCGCGCATTCGTCAGAGAGGATATCGCCGAACAGGTTGGAGCACAGCAGCACGTCAAACTGGGACGGATCTTTAATCAGCTGCATGGTCGCGTTGTCGATGTACATGTGCGACAGCGCGACGTCCGGGTACTGCTTAGCGACTTCGCTGACGATCTCGCGCCACAAAATGGAAGACTGCAGCACGTTCGCTTTATCAATGGAGGTCACTTTATGGCGGCGTTTGCGCGCCGACTCGAACGCGATGTGGGCGATACGCTCGATTTCGAAACGGTGATACACCTCGGTATCGAACGCTTTCTCGTGTTGTCCGCTGCCTTCGCGTCCTTTTGGCTGACCGAAATAGATCCCGCCGGTCAGTTCACGCACGCACAGAATGTCGAAACCGTTGGCGGCGATATCCGCACGCAGCGGGCAGAACTCTTCCAGACCCTGATACAGCTTCGCCGGACGCAGGTTGCTGAACAGTTTGAAATGTTTACGCAGCGGCAGCAGCGCGCCGCGTTCAGGCTGCTCTGCCGGCGGCAGGTGTTCCCATTTCGGGCCACCGACGGAACCAAACAGCACGGCATCGGCATTTTCGCAGCCTTCCACGGTCGCTTTTGGCAGCGGCGTACCGTGGTTATCAATCGCAATACCGCCCACGTCGTAGTGGCTGGTGGTGATTTTCATCGCAAAACGCGCGCGAACGGCTTCCAGTACTTTCAGCGCCTGTGCCATCACTTCCGGACCAATACCGTCGCCCGGCAACACAGCAATATGGTAATTCTTCGACATTACACGGTTTCCTTGTTGTTCTCTTTATTCTGAGCTTTGCGTTGCAACTCTTTTTCGACTTCGGCGGCGCGCCAGATGTTGTTCAACACGTGTACCATCGCTTTCGCGGAGGATTCAACGATATCGGTCGCCAGGCCCACGCCATGGAAGCGGCGGCCATTGTGGGTAACAACTATGTCGACCTGACCCAGTGCATCTTTGCCGTGGCCCTTGGCCGTCAGGTCATATTTCACCAGCTCAACGTCGTACTCGGTGACGCGATTAATCGCCTGATAGATGGCATCGACAGGGCCGTTACCGTTAGCGGCCTCTGCTTTAATTTCATCGCCGCAGGCCAGTTTGACCGAGGCGGTGGCGATGTCGCTGGAGCCGGACTGCACGTTGAAGTAATCCAGACGGAAGTGCTCCGGCTCTTCCTGCTGCTTGTTAATAAAGGCCAGCGCTTCCAGGTCATAGTCGAACACCTGGCCTTTTTTGTCGGCCAGTTTCAGGAACGCGTCGTACAGCTGGTCCATGTTGTAATCGCTGTCCTTATAACCCATCTCTTCCATACGGTGTTTAACCGCGGCGCGACCGGAACGGGAGGTCAGGTTCAGCTGTACTTGATTCAGGCCGATGGATTCCGGGGTCATGATTTCGTAGTTTTCACGATTCTTCAGGACGCCATCCTGGTGGATACCAGAGGAGTGCGCGAAGGCGCCGGTACCGACAATCGCTTTGTTAGCCGGAATGGGCATGTTGCAAATCTGGCTGACGGTCTGGCTGGTGCGCCAGATTTCGTTGTGATTAATGCGGGTGTGCACGTCCATGATGTCTTTGCGCACTTTGATCGCCATGATCACTTCTTCCAGCGAACAGTTGCCCGCGCGTTCGCCGATACCGTTCATCGCGCCTTCTACCTGACGCGCGCCAGCGTGGACGGCGGCGATAGCATTGCCTACGGCCAGACCCAAATCATCGTGGGTGTGGACGGAGATAATTGCTTTATCAATATTCGGCACGCGGTCATACAGGCCGGTGATGATGTTGGAGAACTCAAACGGCATGGTGTAGCCGACGGTGTCCGGGATGTTGATGGTTTTCGCGCCCGCGTTGATGGCGGCTTCCACAACGCGCGCCAGGTCTTCGATTGGCGTACGGCCCGCATCTTCACAGGAGAACTCAACGTCATCGGTATAGTTGCGTGCGCGCTTAACCATGTAGACCGCGCGCTCAATCACCTCATCCAGCGTGCTGCGCAGCTTGGTTGCGATGTGCATAGGCGAGGTAGCAATAAAGGTGTGGATACGGAACGCTTCGGCGACCTTCAGCGACTCGGCGGCGACGTCGATGTCTTTCTCTACGCAGCGCGCCAGGGCACAGACGCGACTGTTTTTAATGGTGTGCGCAATGGTCTGTACGGATTCGAAATCACCTGGGGAAGAGACAGGGAAACCGACCTCCATCACGTCAACACCCATACGTTCGAGAGCCAGCGCGATCTGCAGTTTCTCTTTTACACTCAGGCTTGCCTGTAATGCCTGTTCACCGTCACGTAAAGTTGTATCGAAAATAATGACTTGCTGGCTCATGGGTTAGGTCCTTGTCAGTCTTAGGGCGCCTTGCTACGAGCATAAAAAAACCCGCGCAGTGGCGCGGGTTTCTAGTCTTACTGGTGACGATTCAACGCTGAATTTCGCCCGCCAGTCTACCGCGCACAGTGGATGCGTTTAGTAGTAGTAGACCGGTGAAACGAATGGTGCGTGTCATGAATCGTGCTCCGTTAAATTCAATATGCTTTTAGTGGTACTGGATACGGTTGTTCATGTCAACCCCTGAGGATGAAAACGGGCCCGACAGATGGAATCAACCGGGTATTCACTTTAGCTAATTGTGCTGGTTTTAGCTTTTTTGACCCGATTAATTGTCTAATTTTGGACTTGAGAAAAGAGTTGCAGATACCAATAAATATAAATGTTTAAAAATGAGTGAAATGTTTTATGAGGATGCTTTGTGTTTAAATAGTTTTGATATCATAAACTTATAAATGTAGTGAATTTTTTCCGGAATGCTGGAAAGCGAATAGAGATAACAGGTTGTTAACTAACTGTAGGGCGATAGTAATAACAGTTTAATAATACTTAAATCATCATTAACCTGACGGCAATTGTATATTGGTTTGATTTATGGTTTCATTTAAATCCTAAAGTCAAACATATCAGTTTTGTTCATTAATTTTCGTTAATATAAAGTCTTTATTTATTCCGAATTTTAAATAATTCTCTTTCGCTGATCGTATTTGCATGATAAATGATATTTTTCAGGATTATTACCGTACGTTGGCAAAGGGGTGTAGCGTGACAGTGGAGTCAGAAGTGCCAGAAAATAATATTAAACAACCTCAAGCTACTGATGGGATTAAACCACAGTTACGCACGGTGGATCTGAATCTTCTGACGGTGTTTGATGCTGTCATGCAGGAACAGAATATCACCCGCGCTGCCCAAACCTTGGGGATGTCACAACCTGCCGTGAGTAATGCCGTTGCCAGGCTTAAGCTTATGTTTAACGACGAATTATTTGTTCGCTACGGGAGGGGGATCCAGCCTACGGCGCGCGCATTCCAGCTGTTTGGCTCCATTCGTCAGGCGTTGCAACTGGTCCAAAATGAGCTGCCGGGATCGGGCTTTGAACCCTTAAGCAGCGAGCGCGTATTCCATCTTTGTGTCTGTAGCCCTTTAGATAATTATTTAACGTCTATTATCTATAATAAAGTTGAAGAGATCGCACCCAATATCAATCTTGTTTTTAAATCATCCCTGAATCAAAACACAGAACATCAGTTACGCTATCAGGAGATCGAATTCGTTCTGGGGTATGAAGAGTTCCGTCGTCCGGAATTTTCCTGCGTGCCGCTGTTTAAAGATGAAATGGTTTTGGTCGCCAGTAAAAAACACCCGCGCCTGAATTCTCCGCTGCGAGAAAACGATGTTTATAACGAGCAACACGCCGTTGTTGCGCTCGACAGATATGCTTCCTTTAGCCTGCCGTGGTATGACACTGCGGATAAACAGGCGAGCGTGGCTTATCAGGGCATGGCCATGGTCAGCGTATTAAACGTGGTTTCCCAGACACAGCTGGTGGCAATTGCGCCGCGCTGGCTGGCAGAAGAGTTTTCTGACCCTTTAAATCTGCAAATTTTGCCTCTGCCGCTCAAGCTAAATAGCCGTACCTGTTATCTTTCCTGGCATGAAGCAGCGGGCCGGGATAAAGGACATCAGTGGATGGAAGAGTTGCTGGTTGGCATCTGTCGCCGGTAAACGCATCAGGATAAATCGCATCGTTTTATGTGATTTATCCTGAGTTTTTTTAGATAACTGCTATTTTCTTCTGTGATGATTTTTTTTGGCTGCTCTACGGCACGCAAAAATAGATGATTTCCTGCATTGTCGCGCTTTTCAGCGATGATTTATCACCTCACTCTCTATTCCCAGAGGAATTAACCATATCTTCTGTGAACGGCTGCTTTTTCTGCTTTACGCACCGTTTATCTCCCCGGGTTTGCTAATTGCCTGCCTCATAACGAGCGGTTAAGGTAAAGAACACTCTGCAAAATATAAGATTGGTTCATCCCAGTCGTAAGACGGTGCGGAAATGAATTCGGCAGTCCGTCTATAACAAAATGCCTGGAGGCAAAGCATGGAGATGTTGTCTGGCGCGGAAATGGTCGTTCGGTCGCTGATCGATCAGGGCGTAAAGCAAGTGTTCGGCTACCCTGGCGGTGCGGTTCTCGATATTTATGATGCGCTGCATACGGTTGGGGGCATTGACCATGTTCTGGTACGTCACGAGCAGGCGGCGGTACACATGGCTGACGGCCTGGCACGTGCGACGGGTGAAGTGGGCGTGGTGTTAGTCACGTCTGGCCCCGGCGCGACAAACGCCATTACCGGGATTGCAACGGCCTATATGGACTCTATCCCGCTGGTGATCCTCTCCGGGCAGGTGGCAACCTCACTGATTGGCTACGATGCGTTTCAGGAGTGCGACATGGTTGGGATTTCGCGTCCCGTTGTGAAGCACAGCTTTCTGGTCAAGCAAACAGAAGACATTCCCGGCGTATTGAAAAAAGCCTTCTGGCTGGCGGCGAGCGGACGCCCGGGACCGGTGGTGGTCGATCTGCCTAAAGATATTCTCAACCCGGCAAACAAGCTGCCTTATGTCTGGCCGGAATCGGTCAGCATGCGCTCTTATAATCCCACAACGCAGGGGCATAAAGGTCAGATCAAGCGAGCGTTGCAAACGCTTCTGGCAGCCAAAAAACCGGTGGTCTATGTCGGTGGCGGGGCGATCAACTCTGCCTGTGAAGCCCAGCTTCGTGAACTGATTGAAAAGCTTAACCTTCCCGTTGCGTCGTCGCTGATGGGGCTGGGGGCGTTCCCTGCCACCCATCGTCAGGCGCTGGGAATGCTGGGTATGCACGGTACCTATGAAGCCAACATGACGATGCATCATTCCGATGTGATCTTTGCCGTGGGCGTGCGCTTTGACGACCGCACCACCAACAACCTGGCGAAGTATTGCCCGAACGCTACCGTGCTGCACATTGATATCGATCCAACGTCAATTTCAAAAACGGTGTCGGCTGATGTGCCGATCGTCGGTGATGCCCGGCAGGTTCTGGAGCAAATGCTGGATCTGCTGACCCAGGAGAGTGCAACCCAGCCGCTGGATGAGATCCGCGACTGGTGGCAGCAGATTGAACAGTGGCGCGCGCGTCAGTGCCTGAAATATGACACGCAAAGTGAAAATATTAAGCCGCAGGCGGTCATTGAAGCGGTGTGGCGACTGACGAAAGGTGAGGCGTACGTGACCTCAGACGTGGGGCAGCATCAGATGTTTGCCGCCCTGTATTACCCGTTTGATAAACCGCGACACTGGATCAACTCCGGTGGTTTAGGAACCATGGGCTTTGGTCTGCCTGCTGCGCTGGGCGTGAAGCTGGCGCTGCCGAATGAAACCGTCGTCTGCGTGACGGGGGACGGCAGTATTCAGATGAACATTCAGGAGCTGTCTACCGCGCTGCAATATGAACTGCCGGTACTGGTGCTGAACCTGAATAACGGGTATCTCGGTATGGTGAAGCAGTGGCAGGATATGATCTACTCTGGCCGCCACTCTCAGTCATACATGAAATCGCTGCCGGATTTTGTTCGTCTTGCTGAAGCTTACGGCCATGTAGGCATGCGGGTGACCGATCCGGCTGAGCTGGAGACGAAGCTCGCGCAAGCGCTTGAGCACGTTAAAAACAACCGCCTCGTCTTTATGGATGTGATTGTTGATGGGACCGAGCACGTTTATCCGATGCATATTCGTGGTGGTGGTATGGATGAAATGTGGTTAAGCAAAACGGAGAGAACCTGATATGCGCCGGATATTATCTGTTTTACTGGAAAACGAGTCTGGCGCACTGTCTCGCGTCATTGGCCTTTTTGCGCAGCGCGGTTATAACATTGAAAGCCTGACCGTTGCCCCAACGGAAGACCCGACGCTGTCGCGCATGACGATCCAAACCGTCGGCGATGCCAAAGTGCTTGAGCAAATTGAAAAACAGCTGCATAAGCTGGTCGACGTACTGCGCGTGAGCGAGCTGGGGCAGGGGGCCTACGTTGAGCGTGAGGTCATGCTGGTGAAAATCCAGGCCAGCGGCTACGGGCGTGATGAAGTCAAACGCAATGCGGATATTTTCCGCGGACAAATTATCGACGTCACGCCTTCTCTTTATACTGTGCAGCTGGTCGGGACAAGCGACAAGCTGGATGCTTTCCTCGCGTCCGTGCGGGACGTTGCAAAAATTGTCGAGGTGGCGAGATCGGGTGTCGTAGGTCTGTCACGCGGCGAGAAAATCATGCGTTAGTTGTCAAAAAGGTTCGCCTCTTTCTGCCCGGTCACCAAAGCCGGGCTTTTTTTTGCGTAATCAGCCGACAACGCAGATAAAAGCGGTTGCCGCGAAGTCTTTTCTGCGTTTAGATGTTAAAAGATTTAACCATAACCTTGACAGGGCCATGGACTCTTTTCTTTTTTTAAGGGGCAATTGTGAAACTGGATGAAATCGCCCGGCTAGCCGGCGTGTCACGAACAACGGCCAGCTATGTGATTAACGGTAAAGCAAAGCAGTACCGTGTCAGCGACAAGACCGTTGAAAAAGTTATGGCGGTGGTTCGTGAGCATAACTACCATCCGAATGCTGTCGCAGCCGGTCTGCGTGCCGGGCGTACCCGCTCTATTGGTCTGGTGATCCCTGACCTGGAAAACACCAGCTATACCCGTATCGCCAACTATCTTGAACGTCAGGCGCGCCAGCGCGGCTATCAATTGCTGATTGCCTGCTCGGAAGACCAGCCCGACAACGAAATGCGTTGCATTGAGCATCTGCTCCAGCGCCAGGTGGATGCCATCATCGTGTCGACCTCTTTGCCGCCAGAGCATCCGTTCTACCAGCGCTGGGCGAACGACCCGTTCCCAATCGTGGCGCTGGATCGCGCGCTCGATCGCGAGCATTTCACCAGCGTCGTGGGTGCGGATCAGGATGATGCCGAAATGCTGGCCGCAGAGCTCAGAACGTTCCCCGCTGAAACAGTGCTGTATCTTGGCGCGTTGCCCGAGCTTTCCGTGAGCTTCCTGCGTGAGCAGGGATTCAGAACCGCCTGGAAAGACGATCCGCGCGAGGTTCACTACCTCTATGCCAACAGCTACGAACGTGAAGCCGCAGCGCAGCTGTTTGAAAAATGGCTGGAAACGCATCCGATGCCTCAGGCGCTGTTCACCACGTCATTTGCGCTGTTGCAGGGTGTCATGGATGTGACCTTACGTCGTGAAGGTAAACTGCCCTCCGACCTGGCGATTGCCACGTTCGGGGATAATGAGCTGCTCGACTTCCTGCAGTGCCCGGTGCTGGCGGTAGCACAGCGTCACCGCGATGTGGCTGAACGCGTACTTGAGATTGTGCTGGCAAGCCTGGATGAGCCGCGCAAACCGAAGCCGGGTCTGACGCGTATCAAACGCAATCTCTACCATCGCGGAATTCTAAGCCGCCAAAAATGAAATGACCGGGGCGGAGAAATCTGCCCCATTTTGTTGTGATTATTCGTGCAGATAATTCCCGGAGAGAAATTAGGATAATTCTTGCGGGATCGTAATCGCCTATTTTTTTAATTCATTCTGGCTTTTAAATTGTCCTTTAAAAGAACGTCCGGGCGATTTTAAACAGCTATCTTTGTATTATTTTGTTACAAACCCTCATCGGTCGATGAATATTCAGACGTTTTTCCTCTTACTGCTCCAGCTTACGTGGCAACCTCCGCGCTTACCGGGCACCTGGATGAATCTGGCGCTGTTATCCCCTGAGAATCTGTCATAAAATGCTGCCCGCGTCGCAAACTGACACTTTATATTTATCTGCGATGATATTGAGTGAGCTTTAACGCTAGTGTGCATATTCGGTTTTTTTCTTACAAATATTCATAACGTTAATTTTGCCTCGCCAGTTGTGCAGTTATTAACCAGGACTGTTTATCTCTGTAAATAGAGGGCTTTCGGGTCCTTATAGGGAGAGTCCTGGCTTGACAAGCTTTTCCCTCGCTCCGTAAACTCCTTTAGGTGGGAATTTGTGGGTTAAAGTGGTGAGGAGGGGTGAGACTGGCATGTTCCGTGGAGCTACGTTAGTCAATCTCGACAGCAAAGGGCGTTTATCGGTACCAACCCGATACCGCGACCAGCTGATTGAGAACGCTGCGGGTCAAATGGTTTGCACCATTGACATTAACTCCCCCTGCCTGCTGCTTTACCCCTTGCCTGAATGGGAAATTATTGAGCAAAAGCTGTCGCGACTGTCGAGCATGAACCCGCAGGAACGCCGCGTGCAGCGGCTGTTATTGGGACATGCCAGTGAATGTCAGATGGATAACGCAGGGCGGTTACTGATTGCCCCTGTGTTGCGGCAACATGCCGGTCTGACCAAAGAAGTGATGCTGGTCGGGCAGTTCAACAAGTTTGAACTGTGGGATGAAACGACCTGGTATCAACAGGTCAAGGAAGATATCGACGCTGAGCAGTCTGATTCCGCGACATTATCGGAACGGCTGCAGGACTTGTCTCTATAAATATGATGGAAAATTATAAACACAAAACGGTGTTACTGGACGAGGCCGTAAACGGTCTGAATATTCGTCCGGATGGCATCTACATTGATGGCACGTTTGGTCGCGGTGGTCACTCGCGTTTGATTCTCTCCCAGCTTGGAGAGGAAGGACGTCTGCTGGCAATCGATCGCGATCCGCAGGCAATTGCCGTTGCACAAACCATCAATGACCCACGCTTTTCCATCGTGCATGGACCTTTCTCTGCGCTCGCGGATTATGTTGCCGAGCGTGGCCTGACGGGCAAGATCGACGGGATTCTTCTCGATCTTGGCGTCTCTTCACCCCAACTTGATGATGCTGAACGTGGTTTCTCCTTTATGCGTGATGGTCCGCTGGATATGCGTATGGACCCGACGCGCGGTCAGTCTGCCGCTGAGTGGTTACAGACCGCTGACGAAGCAGATATTGCATGGGTCATCAAAACGTTTGGCGAAGAGCGCTTTGGCAAACGTATTGCGCGCGCCATCGTTGAGCGCAATCGCATTGAGCCCATGACCCGCACCAAAGAGTTGGCCGAAGTGATCGCGGCGGCGACACCGGTGAAGGATAAGCACAAACATCCCGCGACCCGTACCTTCCAGGCGGTTCGCATCTGGGTAAACAGTGAACTGGAGGAAATAGAGCTGGCGCTAAAAAGCTCGCTCGACGTGCTGGCCCCGGGTGGGCGGTTATCCATCATCAGCTTCCATTCGCTGGAAGACCGTATTGTGAAACGCTTTATGCGTGAGCAAAGCCGCGGTCCACAGGTGCCAGCGGGGCTGCCGATGACGGAAGAACAACTCAGGAAACTGGGTGGCCGTCAGTTGCGAGCATTAGGCAAGTTGATGCCGGGCGAAGAAGAAGTGGCAGAGAATCCACGCGCCCGTAGTTCAGTGCTGCGTGTTGCAGAGAGGACGAACGCATGATCGGCAGAGTGACAGAGACCCTAAGCAAAGTTAAGGATTCGTTAGGAAGCAACGAGCGCCATGCCTTGCCTGGCGTGATCGGCGACGATCTTTTGCGGTTTGGGAAACTGCCACTCTGTCTGTTCATTTGCATCATTGTCACGGCAGTTACGGTGGTGACCACCGCCCACCATACACGTTTATTGACTGCGCAACGCGAGCAGATGGTATTGGAACGCGATGCGCTGGATATTGAATGGCGAAATCTGATCCTTGAAGAAAACGCGCTCGGCGATCACAGCCGGGTTGAACGGATCGCAACGGAAAAGCTGCAGCTGCAGCATGTTGATCCTTCGCAGGAAAATATCGTAGTACAAAAATAAGGGAAAACGCGACGCATGAAAGCAGCGGCAAAAACGCTAAAACCAAAACGTCAGGAAGAACAGGCCAACTTTGTCAGTTGGCGTTTTGCGTTGCTTTGCGGCTGCATTTTACTCGCTCTGGGTTTTCTGCTGGGACGCGTGGCCTGGCTGCAAATCATCGCCCCTGACATGCTGGTGCGTCAGGGCGACATGCGCTCCCTGCGCGTCCAGGAAGTGTCGACATCCCGCGGGATGATCACCGACCGTTCGGGTCGTCCGCTGGCGGTGAGCGTGCCGGTGAAGGCGATCTGGGCCGATCCGAAAGAGCTGCACGACGCTGGCGGTATCACGCTTGATAACCGCTGGAAGGCGCTTGCGGATGCGCTGAAGATGCCGCTGGACCAGTTAGCTTCACGCGTAAATACGAACCCGCGAGGGCGCTTTATCTATCTGGCGCGTCAGGTGAACCCTGACATGGCGGACTACATCAAAAAATTGAAGCTGCCTGGGATCCATCTGCGTGAAGAATCCCGTCGTTACTATCCATCCGGCGAAGTGACTGCTCACCTCATTGGCTTTACTAACGTTGATAGCCAGGGGATTGAAGGCGTTGAAAAAAGCTTTGATAAATGGCTCACCGGCCAGCCCGGCGAGCGCATTGTGCGTAAGGACCGCTATGGTCGCGTAATTGAGGATATTTCCTCTACGGACAGCCAGGCCGCACACAATCTGGCCCTGAGTATTGATGAGCGGTTACAGGCGCTGGTTTACCGCGAGCTGAACAATGCCGTGGCCTTCAACAAAGCGGAATCGGGCAGTGCCGTGTTAGTCGATGTCAACACGGGTGAAGTGCTGGCGATGGCCAATAGCCCGTCCTACAACCCTAACAATCTTACCGGTACGCAGAAGGATATTATGCGTAACCGTACCATCACCGACGTGTTCGAACCGGGTTCGACCGTTAAGCCGATGGTGGTCATGACTGCCCTTCAGCGCGGTATCGTCAATGAAAACACCGTCCTGAATACCATTCCATACCGAATTAACGGCCACGAGATCAAAGACGTGGCGCGCTACAGCGAATTGACCCTGACCGGGGTGTTACAGAAGTCGAGTAACGTCGGTGTTTCAAAGCTGGCGTTAGCGATGCCGTCCTCAGCGTTAGTAGAGACTTACTCACGTTTTGGGCTTGGAAAGGCGACCAATTTGGGGTTGGTCGGAGAACGCAGTGGCTTATATCCTCAAAAACAACGGTGGTCTGACATAGAGAGGGCCACCTTCTCTTTCGGCTACGGGCTAATGGTGACACCGTTACAGTTAGCGCGAGTCTACGCAACGATCGGCAGCTATGGCGTTTATCGTCCGCTGTCGATTACCAAAGTTGATCCACCGGTTCCCGGCGAGCGTATCTTCCCGGAATCAACCGTCCGTACGGTTGTTCATATGATGGAAAGCGTGGCGCTGCCCGGCGGCGGCGGCGTGAAGGCGGCAATCAAAGGTTATCGCATCGCCATCAAGACCGGCACGGCGAAAAAAGTAGGGCCGGACGGCCGCTATATCAACAAATACATTGCCTATACCGCAGGCGTTGCGCCTGCAAGCAATCCGCGTTTTGCGCTGGTGGTCGTGATAAACGATCCACAGGCGGGTAAATACTACGGCGGCGCCGTCTCCGCGCCTGTGTTCGGGGCTATCATGGGCGGCGTGTTACGCACCATGAACATCGAACCGGATGCGCTGGCGACGGGCGAAAAAAGTGAATTTGTAATTAATCAAGGCGAGGGTACAGGTGGCAGATCGTAATTTGCGCGACCTTCTCGCTCCGTGGGTGCCAAATGCACCGGAGCGAGCACTGCGAGAGATGGTACTGGACAGCCGCGTGGCTGCTTCTGGCGATCTTTTTGTGGCGGTGGTCGGTCATCAGGCGGACGGGCGTCGTTATATCCCGCAGGCGATTGCGCAAGGTGTGGCTGCCATTATTGCTGAGGCGAAAGATGAGGCAACCGACGGTGAGATCCGTGAAATGCACGGGGTGCCGGTCATCTATCTCAGCCAGTTAAACGAGCGTCTTTCCGCGCTGGCGGGACGTTTTTATCACGAACCTTCCGACCAGCTGCGCCTGGTAGGCGTCACGGGTACGAACGGTAAAACCACTACCACGCAGCTGATGGCGCAGTGGGCCCAGCTGCTGGGTGAAACCGGTGCGGTGATGGGTACCGTGGGTAACGGCCTGCTGGGCAAAGTGAGCCCGACGGAAAACACCACCGGCTCGGCCGTAGACGTACAGCATGTGCTTGCCGGTCTGGCAGGGCAGGGGGCAACCTTTGCTGCGATGGAAGTCTCTTCGCACGGTCTGGTTCAGCACCGCGTCGCGGCGCTGAAATTTGCCGCTTCCGTGTTTACCAACCTGAGCCGCGATCATCTTGATTATCACGGTGATATGGAGCATTACGAAGCCGCGAAATGGCTGCTGTTCTCTACTCACCATTACGGACAAGCCATCATCAACGCCGACGACGAAGTGGGCCGCCGCTGGCTGGCGAAGCTGCCGGATGCGGTTGCGGTGTCGATGGAAGACCATATCAATCCCAACTGCCACGGCCGCTGGCTGAAGGCGGTTGAGGTGAATTATCACGACAGCGGGGCGACAATCCGCTTTGCCTCTTCCTGGGGTGAAGGCGAAATTGAAAGCCGCCTGATGGGCGCTTTTAACGTCAGCAACCTGCTGCTGGCGCTGGCAACGCTGCTGGCGCTGGGTTATCCGATGGCTGAACTGCTGAAAACCTCAGCGCGTCTGCAGCCGGTTTGCGGCCGTATGGAAGTGTTCAGCGCGCCGGGCAAACCGACCGTTGTGGTTGATTATGCCCACACGCCGGATGCGCTGGAAAAAGCGCTGGAAGCGGCGCGCCTGCACTGCGCCGGTAAGCTCTGGTGCGTGTTTGGCTGTGGCGGCGATCGCGATAAAGGCAAACGCCCGCTGATGGGGGCTATTGCCGAGCAGTTCGCAGATATTCCGGTTGTGACCGATGACAACCCGCGTACCGAAGAGCCGCGCGCCATCATTAATGACATTCTGGCGGGCATGCTGGACGCGGGCCGCGCTCGCGTGGTGGAAGGGCGTGCGGAAGCCGTGACCAACACCATCATGCAGGCGCAGGAGAATGATGTTGTCCTGCTGGCGGGCAAAGGCCATGAAGATTATCAGATCGTTGGCAATCGCCGTCTGGACTACTCGGACCGCGTAACGGCAGCACGCCTGCTGGGAGTCGTGGCATGATTAGCATCACGTTAAGCCAGGCTGCTGCCATCCTGCAGGGCGACCTGCACGGGCAAGACCTGACCATTGATGCCGTAACGACGGACACCCGCAAGATTACCGCAGGCTGTCTGTTTGTGGCGCTGAAAGGCGAGCGTTTTGACGCGCATGATTTTGCAGAACAGGCCAAAGGGAACGGTGCCGGTGCGCTGCTCGTCAGCCGCAAGCTCGATATCGATCTGCCACAAATTGTGGTGAAAGATACGCGTCTCGCGTTCGGTGAACTGGCCGCCTGGGTTCGTCAGCAGGTCCCTACTCGCGTTGTCGCCTTGACCGGTTCATCAGGCAAGACGTCGGTGAAAGAGATGACGGCGGCGATCCTCAGCCAGTGCGGGAATACGCTTTATACCGCGGGCAACCTCAATAATGACATCGGCGTGCCGATGACATTACTCCGCCTGACCAAAGAACATGAATTTGCGGTGATCGAGTTAGGGGCAAACCACCAGGGCGAAATCGCCTGGACCGTGAGCCTGACTCGCCCGGAAGCCGCACTGGTGAATAACCTCGCGGCGGCGCATCTGGAAGGCTTTGGCTCGCTGGAAGGCGTAGCGAAAGCCAAAGGTGAGATTTACACCGGTCTGCCGGATGACGGTATCGCCATCCTGAACGCCGACAACAACGACTGGCTGAACTGGCAAAGCATCATTGGTTCGCGTAAAACCTGGCGCTTCTCGCCGAATGCGGCCAACAGTGATTTTACCGCGACCAATATCCATGTGACGTCGCACGGCACGGAGTTCACCCTCACCACCCCAACGGGTGGCGTAGATGTGCTGCTGCCGCTGCCGGGTCGCCATAATATCGCCAATGCGCTTGCGGCGGCGGCGTTGTCGACGGCAGTGGGCGCGTCGCATGAAGCGATTAAAACCGGGCTGGCGAACCTGAAAGCCGTGCCGGGGCGTCTGTTCCCGATTCAGCTTTCGGAAAACAAGCTGCTGCTTGATGACTCCTACAACGCGAACGTGGGCTCGATGACGGCGGCGGTGCAGGTGTTATCTGAAATGCCGGGCTACCGCATCATGGTGGTGGGCGATATGGCAGAGCTGGGCGACGAAAGCGAAGCCTGCCATACCCAGGTCGGTGAAGCGGCGAAAGCGGCGGGGCTGGACTGCGTGCTGAGCGCAGGAAAACTGAGCCAGGCGATTAGCCAAGCCAGCGGCGTTGGCGAGCATTTTGCTGATAAAACCGCGTTGATAGCGCGCCTTAAGGCGTTGATTACAGAAAAACAAATTGTGACTGTGTTAGTGAAAGGTTCACGTAGTGCCGCCATGGAAGAGGTTGTGCACGCATTACAGGAGAACGGGACATGTTAGTTTGGCTGGCCGAACATTTGGTCAAATATTATTCAGGCTTTAACGTCTTTTCGTATCTGACGTTTCGCGCCATCGTCAGCCTGCTGACTGCGCTGTTCATCTCGTTGTGGATGGGCCCGCGCATGATTGCCCGTCTGCAAAAACTCTCTTTCGGCCAGGTTGTGCGTAACGACGGTCCGGAATCGCACTTCAGCAAGCGCGGCACGCCGACCATGGGCGGGATCATGATCCTGACCGCCATCGTCGTTTCCGTGTTGCTGTGGGCCTATCCCTCTAACCCGTACGTCTGGTGCGTTCTGACGGTACTGGTGGGTTACGGGATCATCGGTTTTGTGGATGATTACCGCAAAGTCGTCCGCAAAGATACCAAAGGCCTGATCGCGCGCTGGAAGTATTTCTGGATGTCGGTGATCGCGCTGGGCGTGGCCTTTGCGCTGTATCTGGCAGGCAAAGACACGCCAGCTACCGAGCTGGTCGTGCCGTTCTTTAAAGACGTGATGCCGCAGCTGGGGCTGTTCTACATCCTGCTGGCCTACTTTGTGATTGTCGGTACCGGTAACGCCGTTAACCTGACCGACGGTCTGGATGGCCTGGCCATTATGCCAACCGTCTTTGTGGCCGCCGGTTTTGCGCTGGTGGCGTGGGCGACCGGTAACATGAACTTTGCGAACTACCTGCACATCCCTTATCTGCGCCACGCGGGTGAGCTGGTGATCGTCTGTACGGCGATTGTCGGCGCGGGGCTGGGCTTCCTGTGGTTCAACACCTATCCGGCGCAGGTCTTTATGGGTGACGTCGGTTCTCTGGCTTTGGGCGGTGCGCTCGGTATTATCGCCGTACTGCTGCGTCAGGAGTTCCTGCTGGTGATCATGGGCGGCGTGTTTGTGGTTGAAACCCTGTCGGTGATTTTGCAGGTCGGTTCCTTCAAGCTGCGCGGTCAGCGCATCTTCCGTATGGCGCCGATTCACCACCACTATGAACTGAAAGGCTGGCCGGAGCCGCGCGTGATTGTGCGCTTCTGGATTATTTCGCTGATGCTGGTGCTGATTGGCCTGGCAACGCTGAAGGTACGTTAATCATGGCAGATTACCAGGGCAAAAAAGTCGTTATCATCGGGTTGGGCCTCACGGGGCTCTCCTGCGTGGACTTTTTCCTCGCACGCGGCGTGACGCCACGCGTGATGGATACGCGTGTCTCTCCGCCGGGTCTGGACAAACTGCCGGAACAGGTTGAACGCCACCTTGGTGGTCTGAATGATGACTGGCTGCTGGCAGCCGATCTGATTGTCGCCAGCCCGGGTATGGCGCTGGCGCATCCTTCGCTGAGCGCTGCTGCGGATGCGGGCGTTGAGATTGTCGGCGATATCGAGCTGTTCTGCCGCGAAGCGCAGGCACCTATTATCGCCATTACCGGTTCTAACGGTAAAAGCACCGTCACCACCCTGGTGGGGGAAATGGCGAAAGCGGCGGGCATGAACGTCGGCGTTGGCGGTAACATTGGTTTACCCGCTCTGATGCTGCTGGATAAAGGCTGCGAGCTGTATGTTCTCGAGCTTTCCAGCTTCCAGCTGGAAACCACCTCCAGCCTGCATGCTGCGGCCGCGACGATCCTCAACGTGACTGAAGATCATATGGACAGGTATCCATTTGGTCTGCAGCAGTACCGTGCCGCCAAGCTCCGCGTTTATGAAAATGCCAAAGTCTGCGTTGTTAACGCCGATGACGCGCTGACCATGCCGGTGCGTGGCGCAGACGATCGCTGTATCAGCTTCGGTATCACGATGGGGGATTACCACCTGAACCGTCAGCTGGGCGAAACCTGGCTGCGCGTGAAGGGTGAGAAAGTGCTGAACGTGAAAGAGATGAAGCTCTCTGGTCAGCACAACTATACCAATGCCCTGGCGGCGCTGGCGCTGGCGGATGCAGTAGGGCTGCCGCGATCCTCCAGCCTGAAAGCGTTAACCACGTTTTCTGGTCTGGCGCACCGTTTCCAGCTGGCGCTGGAGCACAACGGCGTGCGCTGGATTAACGACTCCAAAGCCACCAACGTCGGAAGCACGGAGGCCGCGCTGAACGGTCTGCACGTTGACGGCACCCTGCATTTACTGCTGGGCGGCGACGGTAAATCAGCTGATTTCTCCTCCCTGAAGCCGTATCTCGCCGGAGATAACATCCGCCTGTACTGCTTCGGGCGTGACGGCAGCGAGCTGGCTGAACTGCGCCCTGAGGTTGCCGAGCAAACCGAAACCATGGAACAGGCGATGCGGCTGATTGCCCCTCGCGTGAAGCCAGGCGATATGGTGCTGCTCTCTCCGGCCTGTGCCAGCCTCGATCAATTCAAGAATTTCGAACAGCGTGGTGATGTCTTTACCCGCCTGGCGAAGGAGTTAGGCTAATGCGTTTATCTCTCCCTCGCCTGAAAATGCCGCGCCTGCCAGGATTTGGGATCCTGGCATGGGTATTTGCGGCGCTCAAAGGCTGGGTGATGGGCTCTCGTCAAAAAGATAACGACAGCCTGGTCATGTACGATCGCACGCTGTTCTGGCTCACTATGGGGCTGGCGGCGGTCGGCTTCATTATGGTGACGTCAGCCTCAATGCCCGTCGGGCAGCGTCTGGCGAACGATCCTTTCCTGTTTGCCAAGCGTGATGGTCTTTACATCATCCTGGCGTTCTGCCTGGCGCTGGTGACCTTGCGCCTGCCGATGGAGTTCTGGCAGCGCCACAGTACGGCGATGCTGATCGCCTCGATTATTATGCTGCTGATCGTACTGGTGGTGGGGAGCTCTGTTAACGGGGCATCGCGCTGGATCGCCTTTGGCCCGCTGCGCATTCAGCCTGCGGAATTTACCAAGCTCTCCCTGTTCTGCTATCTGGCTAACTACCTGGTGCGTAAGGTTGATGAAGTGCGTAACAACCTGCGCGGCTTCTTAAAACCGATGGGCGTGATTCTGGTGCTGGCGGTATTACTGCTGGCGCAGCCTGACCTCGGTACCGTTGTCGTGCTGTTCGTTACCACTCTGGCCATGCTGTTCCTGGCGGGCGCGAAGCTGTGGCAGTTCATCGCTATCATCGGGATGGGTATTTCGGCGGTTGTGCTGCTGATCCTGGCCGAGCCTTACCGTATTCGCCGTGTTACCTCGTTCTGGAACCCGTGGGAAGATCCCTTCGGCAGCGGTTATCAGCTGACGCAGTCGCTGATGGCCTTTGGTCGCGGTGAAGTCTGGGGGCAGGGGCTGGGTAACTCGGTACAGAAACTGGAGTATTTACCGGAAGCGCACACTGACTTCATCTTCTCCATTATTGCGGAAGAACTGGGTTATATCGGTGTGGTATTAGCGCTATTAATGGTATTCTTCGTCGCTTTCCGCGCCATGTCTATCGGCCGGAAAGCGCTGGAGATCGATCACCGCTTCTCAGGATTCTTAGCCTGTTCAATTGGTATCTGGTTTAGCTTCCAGGCATTGGTTAACGTCGGGGCCGCAGCGGGTATGCTGCCGACCAAAGGTCTGACGCTGCCGTTGATCAGTTATGGTGGTTCGAGTCTGTTGATTATGTCGACGGCCATCATGTTTTTGTTGCGTATAGATTATGAGACGCGTCTGGAAAAAGCCCAGGCGTTTACACGAGGTTCACGATGAATCAACCGAAGCGGTTAATGGTGATGGCAGGCGGTACCGGTGGACACGTGTTCCCGGGGCTGGCGGTTGCGCACCATTTAATGGATCAGGGCTGGCAGGTACGCTGGCTGGGAACCGCAGACCGCATGGAAGCCGAACTGGTACCGAAGCACGGTATCGAGATCGACTTTATTCGTATTTCCGGCCTTCGGGGCAAAGGCCTCAAGGCAATGCTGCTGGCTCCGGTGCGTATTTTTAACGCCTGGCGTCAGGCGCGCACCATCATGAAGCGCTTTAAGCCAGATGTGGTGCTGGGCATGGGCGGCTATGTCTCTGGTCCTGGCGGGCTGGCGGCGTGGTCGTTAGGCATTCCCGTTGTGCTACATGAACAGAACGGTATTGCTGGTCTGACCAACAAGTGGCTGGCGAAAATCGCTACCAAAGTTATGCAGGCGTTTCCCGGTGCGTTCCCGAAAGCGGACGTGGTGGGTAACCCGGTGCGCGTGGACGTGCTGGCGCTCCCGCTGCCGGACGCTCGCCTGACGGGCCGTGAAGGGCCGGTTCGTGTACTGGTCGTCGGCGGCTCTCAGGGCGCACGCATTTTAAACCAGACGATGCCGCAGGTTGCCGCAAAGCTGGGGGATACCGTGACCATTTGGCACCAGAGCGGAAAAGGCGCTCAGCAGACCGTTGAGCAAGCTTACGCCGAGGCGGGGCAGCCGCAGCATAAAGTCACAGAATTTATCGACGACATGGCGGCGGCGTATGCCTGGGCCGATGTCGTGGTTTGTCGTTCAGGCGCGCTGACGGTGAGCGAGATCGCCGCCGCCGGTCTGCCGGCCCTTTTTGTGCCGTTCCAGCACAAAGACAGACAGCAGTACTGGAATGCGCTGCCGCTTGAGAAAGCCGGTGCCGCGAAGATTTTTGAACAGCCACAATTTACCGCCGACGCGGTCGCCACCACCCTGGCGGGCTGGAACAGAGACGCACTGCTGGAGATGGCGCAACGCGCACGCGCGGCCGCTATCCCTGATGCGACGGAACGGGTGGCAAAAGAAGTGAGCCTGGCAGCCCAGGCTTAACCCTCGCAGCGCGTGTTGCGCTGCACGAATTTTAAGTAGTCGATGGCGTTTAGAGAATGAATACACAACAACTGGCAAAACTGCGTTCAATCGTGCCCGAGATGCGTCGCGTCCGGCACATTCACTTTGTTGGCATCGGTGGTGCTGGCATGGGCGGTATTGCCGAAGTGTTAGCTAACGAAGGTTATCAGATCAGCGGGTCTGACCTGGCGCCAAACCCTGTTACGCAGCAGCTGGCGTCGCTTGGGGCGACTATCTATTTCAACCATCGTCCGGAAAACGTGCGCGATGCGAGCGTGGTGGTGGTCTCCAGCGCCATCTCCTCTGACAACCCGGAAATCGTTGCCGCACATGAAGCGCGCATTCCGGTGATCCGCCGTGCAGAAATGCTGGCGGAACTGATGCGTTTCCGTCACGGCATCGCCATTGCCGGGACCCACGGTAAAACCACGACCACGGCGATGGTCTCCAGTATTTATGCGGAAGCGGGTCTCGACCCGACGTTCGTCAACGGCGGTCTGGTCAAAGCCGCGGGCGTACACGCGCGTCTGGGCCACAGTCGTTATCTGATTGCCGAAGCGGATGAGAGCGACGCGTCGTTCCTGCACCTGCAGCCGATGGTGGCGATTGTCACTAACATCGAAGCTGACCATATGGATACCTACCAGGGCGACTTCGAGAACTTAAAGCAGACCTTCATCAACTTTCTGCACAACCTGCCGTTCTATGGACGCGCGGTGATGTGCGTAGACGATCCGGTGATCCGCGAGCTGCTGCCGCGTGTGGGTCGTCAAATCACCACTTACGGCTTTAGTGAAGACGCTGACGTCCGCGTGGAAGAGTACAAACAGATTGGTGCGCAGGGGCACTTCACGCTGGCGCGTCAGGACAAAGAGTTGCTGCACGTCACGCTGAATGCGCCAGGTCGCCATAACGCCCTCAATGCCGCAGCGGCTGTGGCCGTCGCGACGGAAGAAGGCATTGATGATGATGCCATTCTGCGCGCGCTGGAAAGCTTCCAGGGCACCGGTCGTCGTTTCGACTTCCTCGGTGAATTCCCGCTGGACGCCGTGAACGGTAAAGCCGGCACTGCGATGCTGGTGGACGACTATGGTCACCATCCGACCGAAGTCGACGCCACCATTAAAGCCGCACGTGCAGGCTGGCCGGACAAAAATCTGGTGATGGTCTTCCAGCCGCACCGCTTCACGCGTACGCGCGATCTGTACGACGATTTCGCCAGCGTCCTGTCACAGGTAGACACCCTGTTAATGCTGGACGTGTACGCCGCAGGCGAGACGCCGATTCCGGGGGCCGACAGCCGCTCTCTGTGTCGTACCATCCGTGGACGCGGTAAAGTTGACCCTATTCTGGTTTCTGACCCTGCAAAGGTGGCGGAAATTCTGGCACCGGTTCTTACAGGTAACGATTTGATTCTGATTCAGGGCGCGGGAAATATTGGCAAAATCGCCCGTACCTTAGCTGAAATCAAACTGAAGCCGCAAACCCAGGAGGATGAGCATCATGGCTGATAAGATTGCTGTCCTGTCTGGCGGTACCTCCGCCGAGCGCGAGGTTTCCCTGAATTCCGGCGCGGCTGTGCTGGCGGGCCTGCGTGAAGGTGGCGTCAATGCGCACCTGGTCGACCCAAAAGAGGTCGACGTGACGCAATTAAAAGCCATGGGCTTCGATAAAGTCTTTATCGCTTTGCATGGTCGCGGCGGCGAAGACGGCACCCTGCAGGGGCTTCTGGATTTGATCGGCATGCCGTACACCGGCAGCGGCGTGATGGCCTCCGCTATCTCTATGGATAAACTGCGCAGCAAGCTTCTGTGGCAGGGCGCGGGGTTACCCGTTGCGCCATGGGTTGCGCTGACGCGTCGCGAATTTGAATTGGGCCTGCCGGATAGCGTTAATGCACGCATTGCTGAGCTGGGCTTACCGGTTATTGTAAAGCCCAGCCGGGAAGGCTCCAGCGTGGGAATGTCCAAAGTCGACAAAGCTGAAGATCTTTCGTCCGCTTTAGCACTGGCATTTCAACATGATGAAGAAGTTCTGATTGAAAAATGGCTCAGCGGGCCGGAATTTACCGTCGCGATGCTTGGCGAAGAAATTTTACCGTCAATTCGTATCCAACCGGCCGGAACCTTCTATGATTATGAGGCGAAGTATCTCTCTGATGAGACGCAATATTTCTGCCCTTGTGGTCTTGAAGCTGAGCGTGAAGCAGATTTACAGTCCCTGGTGCTTAAAGCCTGGCATATTCTGGGTTGTCAGGGCTGGGGACGCATCGACGTGATGCAGGACAGTGACGGACAATTTTATCTGCTGGAAGCGAATACCTCTCCGGGAATGACCAGCCACAGCCTTGTGCCGATGGCCGCGCGTCAGGCGGGGATGAGCTTCTCGCAGTTAGTCGTACGCATTCTGGACCAGGCGGGCTGATATGTCTCAGGCTGCATTGAACACGCGCAACCGCGATGACGAGGACGAATACGCCTCCTCACGCCGCAGTAATGGAACGCGTCTTGCAGGCATCATTTTCCTGCTCGGGGTGCTGTGCACCGTGTTTATCAGCGGCTGGATGGTCCTGGGCTGGATGGAAGATGCGCAGCGGTTGCCGCTCTCTAAGCTGGTGGTCACCGGTGAGCGTCACTACACGCGTAACGACGATATTCGCCAGTCAATACTGGCGCTGGGGTCACCTGGCACCTTTATGACGCAGGACGTCAATATTATCCAGAGCCAGATAGAACGTCTGCCATGGATAAAACAGGCGAGCGTAAGAAAGCAATGGCCTGATGAATTGAAGATTCATCTGGTTGAATATGTGCCCATTGCGCGTTGGAATGATCAGCACATGGTTGACGCAGACGGAAACTCCTTCAGCGTCCCGGCCGATCGTGTCAACAAGCAAAATTTACCGATGTTGTATGGCCCGGAAGGTAGCGAAAACGAGGTGTTACAAGGTTTTCGCGAAATGGGTCAGGTGCTGGCGAAGGACAGGTTTACGTTAAAAGATGCTGCCATGACGGCGCGCCGTTCCTGGCAGCTGACGTTAACGAACGGCATTAAGCTCAACCTGGGACGCGGCGACACAATGAAGCGTCTGGCGCGTTTTGTCGAACTTTACCCGGTTTTACAGCAGCAGGCACAGACTGACGGCAAACGGATAAGCTACGTTGATTTGCGCTATGACTCAGGCGCAGCAGTCGGTTGGGTACCGGCTCCGGTCGAGGAACCTAATCAGCAACAGAATCAGGCACAGGTACAGGCAGAACAACAATGATCAAGGCGACGGACAGAAAACTGGTAGTTGGACTGGAGATTGGCACCGCGAAGGTTGCCGCTTTAGTAGGGGAAGTTCTGCCCGACGGTATGGTCAATATCATTGGCGTAGGCAGTTGCCCGTCCCGTGGTATGGATAAAGGTGGGGTAAACGATCTTGAATCGGTGGTGAAATGCGTTCAGCGCGCCATCGATCAGGCTGAACTGATGGCAGATTGCCAGATTTCTTCTGTCTATCTGGCCCTTTCTGGTAAGCACATTAGCTGCCAGAACGAAATCGGTATGGTGCCGATTTCCGAAGAAGAAGTGACGCAGGAAGACGTTGAAAACGTTGTGCACACGGCGAAATCCGTGCGTGTCCGCGACGAGCATCGCGTGCTGCATGTCATTCCGCAGGAATATGCGATTGACTACCAGGAAGGGATCAAGAACCCGGTTGGCCTTTCTGGCGTACGTATGCAGGCAAAAGTGCACCTGATCACATGTCACAACGATATGGCGAAGAACATTGTAAAAGCCGTTGAACGTTGTGGCCTGAAAGTTGACCAACTTATTTTCGCGGGTCTGGCGGCAAGTTATTCCGTGCTGACCGAAGATGAACGTGAACTGGGTGTCTGTGTGGTCGATATTGGTGGTGGTACAATGGATATCGCCGTGTATACCGGCGGTGCGTTGCGCCACACGAAAGTGATCCCTTATGCCGGGAACGTTGTGACCAGCGATATTGCTTACGCTTTTGGTACGCCGCCGAGCGATGCAGAAGCGATCAAAGTGCGCCACGGCTGTGCGCTGGGGTCTATCGTTGGCAAAGATGAGAGCGTTGAAGTGCCGAGCGTCGGTGGTCGTCCACCTCGTAGCCTGCAGCGCCAGACGTTGGCAGAGGTCATTGAGCCGCGCTATACCGAGCTGCTCAACCTGGTCAACGAAGAGATTTTACAGTTACAGGAACAGCTTCGTCAGCAGGGCGTTAAACATCATCTTGCGGCGGGGATTGTATTAACCGGCGGTGCAGCGCAAATTGAAGGTCTTGCGGCCTGTGCTCAGCGCGTGTTCCATACGCAGGTGCGTATTGGTGCGCCGCTGAATATCACCGGTTTAACGGATTATGCTCAGGAGCCGTATTATTCAACGGCTGTGGGCCTGCTCCACTACGGGAAGGAATCTCATCTCAGTGGTGAAGCAGAAGTGGAAAAACGCGTCTCAGTGGGGTCGTGGGTCAAACGACTGAACAACTGGTTGCGAAAAGAGTTTTAATTTTTTTAAGAGACCGGAGAGAATTAGCGGTCTCGGGCGACAGGCACAACGGAGAGAGAAATTATGTTTGAACCTATGGAATTGACCAACGACGCGGTGATTAAAGTCATCGGCGTCGGTGGCGGCGGCGGTAACGCCGTAGAGCATATGGTGCGTGAACGCATTGAAGGTGTTGAATTCTTCGCAGTTAACACCGATGCGCAGGCACTGCGTAAGACGGCTGTAGGCCAGACTATCCAGATCGGCGGTGGTATCACCAAAGGGCTGGGAGCAGGGGCTAACCCGGAAGTCGGTCGTAATGCGGCTGAAGAAGATCGTGAAGCGCTGCGCGCTGCACTGGAAGGTGCTGACATGGTCTTCATCGCAGCAGGTATGGGTGGCGGTACCGGTACCGGCGCAGCACCTGTTGTTGCTGAAGTGGCAAAAGATTTAGGTATCCTGACCGTTGCTGTCGTGACCAAGCCTTTCAATTTTGAAGGCAAGAAGCGTATGGCCTTCGCGGAGCAGGGTATCACCGAGCTGTCCAAGCATGTGGACTCGCTGATCACCATCCCGAACGACAAACTGTTGAAAGTTCTGGGTCGCGGTATTTCCCTGCTGGACGCATTCGGTGCAGCAAACGACGTGCTGAAAGGCGCGGTTCAGGGTATCGCTGAACTGATTACCCGTCCAGGCCTGATGAACGTTGACTTTGCAGACGTTCGCACCGTGATGTCCGAAATGGGCTACGCGATGATGGGCTCTGGTGTGGCGAGCGGTGAAGACCGTGCTGAAGAAGCGGCTGAAATGGCTATCTCTTCTCCACTGCTGGAAGATATCGATCTGTCTGGTGCGCGCGGCGTGCTGGTCAACATTACCGCTGGCTTTGACCTGCGTCTGGATGAGTTCGAAACCGTGGGTAACACCATCCGTGCGTTCGCCTCTGACAACGCTACCGTGGTAATCGGTACTTCCCTTGACCCTGAAATGAACGACGAGCTGCGTGTTACCGTTGTTGCGACCGGTATCGGTATGGACAAGCGTCCTGAGATCACCCTGGTGACCAACAAGCAGACTCAGCAACCGGTAATGGATCGTTACCAGCAGCACGGTATGTCTCCTCTGACTCAGGAGCAGAAACCGGCCGCGAAAGTGGTGAACGACCCAACGCCGCAAACGGCGAAAGAGCCAGATTATCTGGATATCCCGGCGTTCCTGCGTAAGCAAGCTGACTAAGAATTGGCTGGAATTAGGGGATTTGCGCTCTTTGTGCTAAACTGGCCCACCGTTAGTGATATACACTCTCGGTTGGATAGTTAATTTGGCGAGATTATACGATGATCAAACAAAGGACACTTAAACGTATCGTTCAGGCGACTGGTGTCGGTTTACATACCGGCAAGAAAGTCACGCTGACGTTACGCCCTGCGCCGGCCAATACCGGGGTCATCTATCGTCGCACCGACTTGAATCCACCGGTAGATTTTCCGGCCGATGCCAAATCTGTGCGTGATACTATGCTCTGTACTTGTCTGGTGAACGAGCATGACGTGCGGATTTCTACCGTAGAGCACCTGAACGCCGCCCTGGCGGGTCTGGGTATCGACAACATTATTGTTGAAGTCGATGCGCCAGAAATCCCGATTATGGATGGCAGTGCTGCACCGTTCGTCTATCTGTTGCTGGATGCCGGCATCGAAGAACTGAACTGCGCGAAGAAATTTGTACGCATCAAAGAGACCGTTCGCGTCGAAGATGGCGACAAGTGGGCTGAATTCAAACCGTACAATGGTTTCTCGTTGGACTTTACCATCGACTTTAACCATCCGGCGATTGACTCCAGCACCCAACGCTATGCGATGAACTTCTCTGCTGATGCGTTTATGCGCCAGATCAGCCGAGCCCGTACATTTGGCTTCATGCGTGATATCGAATATCTGCAGTCCCGCGGCTTGTGCCTGGGCGGCAGCTTCGATTGTGCCATCGTTGTTGACGATTATCGCGTACTGAACGAAGACGGCCTGCGTTTCGAAGATGAATTCGTTCGTCACAAAATGCTGGATGCTATCGGCGACCTGTTCATGTGTGGTCACAACATCATTGGTGCATTTACCGCGTTCAAATCCGGTCATGCGCTGAACAACAAACTGTTGCAGGCCGTCCTGGCAAAACAGGAAGCCTGGGAATATGTGACCTTCGAAGACGAAGCTGAACTGCCGCTGGCTTTCAAAGCACCAAGCATGGTTCTGGCGTAACGGTTCAAACCGTTTCGTAAAAAAATCGACTGGTTAACCTGGTACTCTCTCCGACCAGGAAGACCAGTCGTTTTTATTTTTACCCTTCTTCGTTTACCCCTGCGGTATCTCTCGTTTGTCTTACTCAGAAAATATGTGCGTTAGCTGCATTCTTGACCGTTTTTCTCCGCGGCGGCACCTCATTCCTGCTGATGTATATTGGCTTTAGTGGTACTATCTGGGCGCTAAAATGAATAACTGAACTCAGCCTCTGCAAGGCTGGCTTATTGGGTGGAGCAGGTGAGCGGAATACTGACGCGCTGGCGACAATTTGGCAGACGTTACTTCTGGCCGCATCTCTTATTAGGGATGGTCGCGGCGAGTTTCGGCTTGCCTGCGCTCAGCAACAGTGCCGAAGCGGCGACGCCCGCAAAAACCTCCACCACTAAACACGATCTCAGCACGCGGGTTAACTTCACTAACCTCGCGTGGCTTGAAGCCAGTCGCCGCCCAAACTTCACCGTCGATTACTGGCACCAGCACGCTATCCGCACCGTTATCCGCCATCTGTCCTTTGCGATGGCACCGCAGGCCATGCCTGTTGCGGAAGAGGCGCTGCCGGTGCAGGCTCAGCATCTTGCCCTGCTGGACACGCTCAACGCGCTGCTCACGCAGGACAGCCAGCCGCCGGTCATGGTTCGTCAGACAACGCAGCGTGCGTTTGTTTCACCAGCTTCATTCTCTGTTTCAACCTGGATTAGCCAGGCTCACGGCATTCGCGCCGGGCCGCAACGCCTCAGCTAAATTAACTTTTTCAATACCTTAATTTATCTGCCCACAATGGGGCGTTTGAGAATTTATTATGCTAATCAAATTGTTAACTAAAGTTTTTGGTAGTCGTAACGATCGTACCCTGCGCCGTATGCGCAAAGCTGTTGCCGTCATCAACGGTATGGAACCAGCGATGGAGAAGCTCTCTGATGACGAGCTGAAAGCGAAAACGGCGGAATTCCGTGCGCGTCTGGAAAAAGGTGAAACCTTAGAAAGCCTGATCCCGGAAGCGTTTGCTGTCGTGCGCGAAGCGAGTAAGCGTGTATTCGGCATGCGTCACTTCGACGTTCAGCTGCTGGGTGGTATGGTGCTCAACGAGCGCTGCATCGCGGAAATGCGTACCGGTGAAGGTAAAACCCTGACCGCAACGCTGCCGGCTTACCTGAACGCGCTGACCGGTAAAGGCGTTCACGTGGTTACCGTCAACGACTATCTGGCGCAGCGTGACGCCGAAAACAACCGTCCACTGTTCGAATTCCTCGGTATGACCGTCGGCATCAACATGTCCGGCCTGCCTGCGCCAGCCAAGCGCGAAGCGTATAACGCGGACATCACCTACGGCACCAACAACGAATACGGCTTCGACTACCTGCGTGACAACATGGCGTTCAGCCCGGAAGAGCGCGTACAGCGTAAGCTGCACTATGCGCTGGTGGATGAGGTTGACTCCATCCTGATCGATGAAGCGCGTACCCCGCTGATCATCTCCGGCCCGGCTGAAGACAGCTCCGAGATGTACCGTAAAGTCGACAAAATCATTCCACACCTGCTGCGCCAGGAGAAAGAGGACTCGGATACCTTCCAGGGTGAAGGTCACTTCTCCGTAGATGAAAAAGCGCGCCAGGTGAACCTGACCGAACGTGGTCTGGTGAAAATTGAAGAGCTGCTGGTAGCTGAAGGCATCATGGAAGAGGGCGAGTCCCTGTACTCCCCGAGCAACATCATGCTGATGCACCACGTGACCGCTGCACTGCGCGCCCACGCGCTGTTCACCCGCGACGTCGATTACATCGTTAAAGACGGCGAAGTGATCATCGTCGATGAACACACCGGCCGTACCATGCAGGGACGTCGCTGGTCTGACGGTCTGCATCAGGCTGTGGAAGCCAAAGAAGGTGTGGATATTCAGAATGAAAACCAAACGCTGGCGTCTATTACCTTCCAGAACTATTTCCGTCTGTACGAGAAGCTGGCGGGGATGACCGGTACTGCTGATACCGAAGCGTTTGAATTCAGCTCCATCTACAAGCTGGATACCGTGGTCGTTCCAACCAACCGTCCGATGATCCGTAAGGATATGCCGGATCTGGTGTACATGACCGAAGCGGAAAAAATTCAGGCGATCATCGAAGATATTCGCGACCGCACTGCCAACGGCCAGCCGGTTCTGGTGGGGACCATCTCCATCGAGAAATCTGAAGTGGTTTCTCACGAGCTGACTAAAGCGGGTATCAAACATAACGTTCTGAACGCCAAATTCCACGCCAAAGAAGCGGACATTGTTGCGCAGGCGGGTTATCCGGCTGCCGTAACCATTGCCACCAACATGGCGGGTCGTGGTACCGATATTATGCTGGGCGGTAGCTGGCAGGCTGAAGTGGCGGAGCTTGAAAACCCAACGCCAGAACAGATTGCGCAGATCAAAGCTGACTGGCAGGTTCGTCATGACGCCGTCCTGGCTTCCGGCGGTCTGCACATCATCGGTACAGAGCGTCACGAGTCTCGTCGTATCGATAACCAGCTGCGTGGCCGTGCGGGTCGTCAGGGTGATGCCGGTTCATCCCGCTTCTACCTGTCTATGGAAGATGCGCTGATGCGTATTTTCGCCTCCGACCGTGTTTCCGGCATGATGCGTAAGCTGGGGATGAAACCTGGCGAAGCCATCGAGCACCCTTGGGTGACTAAAGCGATCGCTAACGCACAGCGTAAAGTGGAAAGCCGCAACTTTGATATTCGTAAGCAGCTGCTGGAATATGATGATGTGGCTAACGATCAGCGTCGCGCGATCTACACCCAGCGTAACGAACTGCTGGACGTGTCCGACGTGAGCGAAACCATCAACAGCATTCGTGAAGATGTGTTTAAAGCCACCATCGACGCGCATATTCCACCGCAGTCTCTGGAAGAGATGTGGGATATCGAAGGCCTGCAGGAACGTCTGAAAAATGACTTTGACCTCGATCTGCCAATCAAAGAGTGGCTGGATAAAGAGCCTGAGCTGCACGAAGAGACCCTGCGCGAACGTATCTTTGAAACCGCGCTGGACGTCTACAAGCGTAAGGAAGAGGTTGTTGGCGCTGAAATGATGCGTCATTTCGAAAAAGGCGTGATGCTGCAGACGCTCGACTCCCTGTGGAAAGAGCACCTGGCGGCGATGGACTACCTGCGTCAGGGTATTCACCTGCGTGGCTATGCGCAGAAAGATCCGAAGCAGGAATATAAGCGTGAATCCTTCTCCATGTTTGCCTCGATGCTGGAATCACTGAAGTATGAAGTGATCAGCACCCTGAGCAAGGTTCAGGTGCGTATGCCTGAAGAAGTGGAAGCGATGGAGCAGCAGCGTCGTGAAGAGGCCGAGCGCCTGGCACAAATGCAACAGCTGAGTCATCAGACCGACGACAGCGAAGCCGCAGCGGCGATCGCCGCGCAGACCGGCGATCGTAAAGTGGGTCGTAACGATCCTTGCCCGTGTGGTTCCGGTAAAAAGTACAAGGCGTGCCACGGCCGTCTGAGCTAAGTTCATAAAAAAACAAAAAGGCGCAGAAATCTGCGCCTTTTTTATGGAAGTGACAATATGAAAATACTGCAAATTGCCGTCGGGATTATTCGCAACCCGCAAAACCAAATCTTCATCACCCAGCGCGCTGCCGACGCCCATATGGCGAACAAGTGGGAGTTTCCAGGCGGTAAAATCGAGTCAGGTGAAACGCCGGAAGAGGCGCTGGTTCGGGAGCTTCAGGAAGAGGTGGGGATCACGCCGCTTGGCGCAACGCTGTTTGATAAGCTTGAGTACCAGTTTCCGGACAGGCACATCACGCTGTGGTTCTGGCTGGTAGAAAACTGGGAGGGGGAACCCTGGGGAAAAGAGGGACAGCCGGGTAACTGGGTGGAACTTCAGGCAAGTGATGCCGAAAAATTCCCGCCAGCTAATGAACCCGTGATCCTGCGGTTAGTCGCACAACCGTAGGCCTGCTGAGCGAAGCGCCAGCAGGCTTTACAGATTACTGCTGGGTTTCACTCCAGTCATCGCTATCCGAGAGATCGCCTTCGCTTGGAATGCGTTTCTCTTCCGCCGCCCATTCGCCCAGGTCAATGAGCTGGCAGCGCTTGCAGCAGAATGGGCGGAACGGACTGACTTCGCCCCAGACAACGGTTTTGCCACAGGTTGGGCAGCTTACGGTGGTGACATCAGACATCGGCACTCCTTAACAACAGGCCAGTTCAAAATCGAGACGTTCCGGCACGGTGCCATTTTCACTGTCCAGCGGCATAAAGCGAATCGCAAAGCGGCTCTTATGCCCGGAAATCTGTGGGTAAAGCTGTTCGCCGAGAGACAGATTGAGACGCAGAAGATCGGCATCATCACCGTTATCCTGGAAGAAACCATTCAGGCTGGTTTGCTTGCGGAACGGCGCAGAGTTACGGATCAGATCGAGGATCAGCGATAGCGTCTGGTGCATTGGCTCCAGGCTTGCCAGCCAGCTGTTCACCTGTGCGTCACGCTGCGCCTGTGGCATATGTAGCCACATATGCAGCGTCGGCAGGTCGAAGCTGCAGCAGCCGCCAGGAATGCTCAGACGCTGGCGCACCAGGCCAATCAGGCGGTCTTCACGCAAAAACTGCCCGACGCGCGGCGCGGCCATCAGGACGGCGCTGCTGCTTTTCAACTGCTGGCGGAGCGCGTCGATACGGCTCTGATCTACGCCGGGGACCTCTGTCCATGCCTGCAATTTACGCTGCTGGCGCTCCAGCTCTTTGAGTAATTCTGTGCGGACATCGCCGCGTTCAATCACATCCAGCAGATCGCCTACGTTGCGGAAGAAGTGCAGCGCGTTGGCATGATCGTTAACAGGCAGATGTTGTGAAAGTTGTTGAATAAGGAATTCGATGCGCAGCCAGGTGCGCATTTTTTCGTTGAGCGGATGCTCAAAAAGGATGTGTGTCGACATTATGGTTTTTCCTGTGCAACGGCCTGCGCGGCGAACGTCAGATACTGCGCGTGCAGACGGGCAACATCCGATGCAATGGCATCTGGTGCGCCGTTATTATCAATAACATCATCCGCCACGGCAAGGCGCTGAGCGCGCGTAGCCTGAGCGGCAAGAATTTGTTCAGCATGCTCCCGAGAGACGCGATCGCGCGTCATGGTTCTCTGGATTTGCGTTTCGGGCGCGACATCAATCACCAGCACACGATCGGCTTTCTTCTGCAGCTGATTTTCAACCAGTAGCGGAACCACCCACAGGACATAGGGCGAGCGGGCTGCGGCTATCTGACGTTGAGTTTCCTGGTGGATGATGGGGTGGAGCAGGGCATTAAGCCAGGCTTTTTCCGCAGAATCAGAAAAAATACATTCGCGAAGCTGACGGCGATTCAGTGTGCCATCGGCACTGATAACTGCATGACCAAAATGTTCTGCGATGGCCTTTAGCGCGGGTGTATTGGGCTCTACCACCTGGCGGGCAATGATATCGGCATCAATAATCGTGATACCCAAACGAGAGAACGCGTCCGCAACGGTACTTTTGCCACTACCGATGCCGCCGGTTAATGCGACGATATACCCCATTAATTCAAATCCTGGGAATTATTCATTATTAAAATCAATTGATTAAAACGCTTAGGTGCGCCGGCAACTGTTTGGCCCTGTTTACCTGCTTTTTACCAGGTAAATTTATAGGATTGTAGCGTAAAAAAAGAGAATTTCGCAGTCTTGCGGAGCAGGTATTAGTGCGTATGATAACGTCACTGGAGTTGTGCTTTTAACATATTTGCCTCTAACCCCAGGAATCCGCACATGCGTATCGAAGAAGATCTGAAGTTAGGTTTCAAAGACGTTCTTATCCGCCCTAAACGCTCTACACTGAAAAGTCGCTCAGACGTTGAACTCGAACGTCAATTCACCTTTAAGCATTCCGGTCAGACCTGGTCTGGCGTGCCGATCATCGCTGCCAACATGGATACTGTGGGAACCTTTGAGATGGCAACCGCCCTGGCACAGTTCGACATTCTCACCGCCGTGCACAAACATTACAGCCCTGAAGAGTGGAATGCGTTTGTTGCGACCGCGCCTGCTGACGTGGTGAAGCATGTGATGGTTTCTACCGGGACCTCCGATGCGGATTTCGAGAAGACCAAACAGATCCTGAACGCTAACCCGGCGCTCAACTTCGTTTGTATTGACGTGGCGAACGGTTACTCCGAACACTTCGTGCAGTTCGTCAGCAAGGCGCGTGAAGCCTGGCCGACGAAAACCATCATCGCGGGCAACGTGGTGACCGGTGAAATGTGTGAAGAGCTGATCCTTTCCGGTGCAGATATCGTGAAAGTGGGTATTGGCCCGGGCTCCGTGTGCACGACCCGCGTCAAAACCGGCGTCGGTTATCCGCAGCTCTCTGCAGTCATTGAATGCGCCGACGCGGCGCACGGTCTGGGCGGCCAGATCATCAGCGATGGCGGCTGCACCATGCCGGGCGACGTTGCGAAAGCCTTCGGCGGCGGCGCAGACTTCGTAATGCTCGGCGGTATGCTGGCTGGACACGAAGAGAGCGGTGGTACCGTTGTGGAAGAAAATGGCGAGAAATTTATGCTCTTCTACGGCATGAGCTCTGAATCCGCGATGACCCGTCACGTCGGTGGCGTGGCAAAATACCGTGCGGCAGAAGGTAAAACCGTGAAGCTGCCTCTGCGCGGCCCGGTTGAATACACCGCGCGCGATATCCTCGGCGGCCTGCGCTCGGCCTGCACCTACGTTGGGGCATCCCGCCTGAAAGAGCTGACGAAACGTACGACGTTTATTCGCGTTCAGGAACAGGAAAACCGCGTATTCAATAGTCTGTAATGGCTTCTGCTGGCGCATGCCCGTGCGCCAGCACTGTTTAGCACTAACCCGCGCTCATCGCATCTCCCAGATGGAAAATCGGCAGGTACATTGCCACCACCAGCGTGCCGATGATGACCCCTGTCACAATCAGAAGCACTGGCTCGAGAAGTGCCGCCAGATTATCTGCCCGTTGAAAGGTCTGTTCCGTGTGGTGCCGGGCGAGATTTTCCAGCATGATGTCCAGCGCACCTGACATTTCGCCGGTTCGTAAAAGCTGAATACACAGCGGGGTAAAGATGGCCGCTTTCTGAAAGGATGACCAGACGGGGAGACCTTTTTCAATGTCCTCGCGAACGCTGCGGAGTATTCCCCGCCAATAGCGACTTTCAACGGTCTCCTCTGCGCTCTCCAGGCCCTGTAAAAAGGGGATACCTGCCTGCTGCGTGAGTGACAGCACGGTAAAGATGTGTCCCAGCTTTTGGCCTTTTGCCAGCGCGCCCATCACGGGCGTATGGATCAGTATGCGCTGCCAGCGAGGGTTCTGCCTCAGAGCCCAGGCGGCGGCTAAGGGCATTAATAACGCGACGAACAACGCGAGGGCATAGGACTGGATAAATGCGGCCATCCCCATGACCATTTGTGTCAGCATCGGAAGCGGCGTGTTAAACGTTTTGTAGATCGCGGCAAACTCGGGCAAGACCAGAATGACCATCGCCAGCACCACGAGTACGGCCAGCGTCAGGACGATCGCCGGATAGCGCAGGGCCTTTTTCACCTTATCTCTGAGCTGCTGCTGCGCTTTTTGCTGCTGCGCGAGCTGGCGGCAGCACTCCTCCAGTTTCCCTGTGAGCTCACCGGTTTTCACCATCGAGACATGCAGTGGGCTAAACACCGCTGGCCACTTTTTTAGCGACTCAGAAAAGGGGGATCCCTCACTGAGCTCATCGGCAATGCTTTGCAGCAGCGCCTGCCACGGTTTTAACGGATGTTGCTCTGCCAGCATCTGCAGGCTGTGGGACAACGTCAGCCCCGCCTGCAGAAGCGTTGCGAGCTGGCGAAACATCTCGTAGCAGTGATGCGGCCGCCAGCGGTGCCGCTGAGCGCATCGGGTAAGCGCCAGAGGATGGAGATCGCTACGCATCAGCCTGGTGAAGGCGGCATTGCGGTCTGTGGCCCAGAGTGTTCCGCTTTGGGGTTCACCTTCTTTGGTGAGCGCTCGCCAGCGCCAGAGCTGATTAGCAGCCATCCGGCATTCCCAGCACGCGCACCAGCTCTTCGATCGTGGTCAGCCCTTTTTCGACGGCCATGCAGCCGTGCTCAAAAAGAGAAATCATTCCCGCCTGCCGGGCACTCGCCTCTATCACTTCGATTCCCGCCCCGCTGGCAATGGCCTGGCGCAGGGCATTGTCGATCGCCAGTACTTCAAAAATGGCAACGCGGCCATAAAAACCGTGATAACAGCGATCGCAGCCGGTGGGCTGCCAGCGTGGAAGCGGTCTGGACCATACGGCGCGCGGTAATTCAGCATGCTCGCTGGCTTCCCGGCGACAGTGCGGACACAAACGCCGGACCAGTCTCTGGGCAATCACCATCGACAGCGCGGAAGATATCATCCAGCGCGCGACGCCCATCTGCTCCAGGCGAATCAGGGTTTCCGTCGTCGAGTTGGTGTGCAGCGTTGACAGCACCAGATGACCGGTCTGGGCGGCATTAATGGCAATTTCTGCCGTTTCACCGTCACGGATTTCGCCGACCATAATGATGTCTGGATCCTGACGCAGCAGCGCCCTCAGCACGCTCTGGAATGTTAAACCCGCCCGGGGATTAATCTGCGTCTGGTTTAATCCCGCAAGGGGGATCTCAATCGGATCCTCCACGCTACAGATGTTGACGTCAGGGGTATTACGCGCCTGCAGCGCGCTGTACAGCGTCACGGTTTTGCCGCTGCCGGTAGGGCCGGTGACCAGAATCAGCCCCTGCGGCTGGTGGAGAACCTCATTGAAACAGGCCAGTTGTTCTGCGCTCATGCCAAGCGCTTTCGGCTCAAGAGCCTGTTGAACCTGATGCAGGAGACGCAGCACAATTTTCTCGCCACCGCTGCAGGGAAGCGTCGCGATCCGAAACGAGACCGGCTCGTTTGCCAGCTCAATCGTAAACTGACCGTCCTGAGGTAAACGACGTTCAGCAATATCCAGGTTACCCAGCACCTTTAAACGTGCGCTGAACAGGCTGGCCAGCGAGGCGGAAAGCGGAGGCTGGGGGCAAAGAACCCCGTCGATGCGTAACCGAATCTGGCATGCATGCTCCATCGGTTCGATATGAATGTCGGAGGCGCGCTGGTTGATTGCCTGCTGCAGCGTGTGGTTGAGGATATCCACCGTCGAGTGTGTTTGCGAAACGACGGGCAGATGCGATTGTGACGTTAGCTGACGGTGTTTTTCCATGCGCTCAGCGCTCCAGCACTCAATATCAATCCGTTTCTGGGTCGCGAAGCGCAGCGCCTCCATGAGTTCAGCCGCGGGGCTGCCCACGACGGCGATGCTGACCATGTCACTGTCGCTGGTGAGCAGCAGAGCGTGATGGCGCTGACAAAGCGCCACGAGTTGATCGGTATTCATTATCCGCTCCTCAGTTATTGTCGAAGCGGAAAACGTCTTCGCAGGCCTGTTTCAGGGCGCTGTCAGCACTGATGTTGCAGTCGCGCGTCCAGCCCGTCATACCGTTGCCGTCGCTCCACCGTGGCGTCATGGTTACCGTCAGCCCGTTAAGACTCTCCTGTCCTGTTATGGTCACGGTCCCTTTCGCCACGCTCATTCCTGAAACGTAGCGTGTCGTGGTGGGGGAAGGGATACCGTTACTGCCGGCGTCGCAGCTCTCCACGCCACCGTGATCCAGCGCGCAAAGCTCGATGGCCGTGCGGTAGGGAACGAAGGTTTGCAGCATATCGGTCAGCGCCGCCTTGCGCAGGTAGTTCTGATAGGCGGGAACGCCGATAGCGCTCAGAATCGCAATGATGCCAATGACCACCATCAGCTCAATGAGTGTGAAGCCTTGTTGTCTGTTCATATCTGCTCCTTATGCAAAGTGGCGCTACTTTGTCAGCGGGAAAGAGGAGAAACGAGAGGAAAAAAAGGGAACGGGAAGGAGGCTTCAGAGAATTTATTCAGTGTTGCAGGGAAGAACAGCGGATCTGCGAGCGGGGCTGAAATTCCCCTCTCCGGGTGGAGAGGGGAGAATGCGTTATTTGAAGCGCATTGAGAGGTCGAGGGCGCGAACGTGTTTAGTCAACGCGCCGACGGAGATGTAATCCACGCCGGTTTCGGCGAATTCACGGATCGTTTCGAAAGTGACGTTCCCGGATACTTCAAGCTGGGCCCGGCCGTTAGTCAGTTTTACCGCCTCGCGCATCTGCTCTGTTTCGAAGTTATCGAGCATGATGATATCGGCCCCGGCCTTGATCGCCTGCTCCAGCTCTTCCAGGCTTTCGACCTCTACCTCGACAGGCACATCCGGGTGCAGCCAGAAGGCTTTCTCCACCGCCTGACGCACGGAGCCAGAGGCAATAATGTGGTTCTCTTTAATCAGGAAGGCGTCGGATAAGCCCAGGCGATGGTTTGCGCCGCCGCCGCACAGCACCGCATACTTCAGCGCGGTGCGCAGGCCCGGCAGCGTTTTGCGGGTATCCAGCAGCTGGGTGCGGGTACCGACCAGCAGGTCAACGTAGCGACGCACTTCGCTGGCCACGCCAGAGAGCGTTTGTACAAAATTGAGCGCGGTACGTTCGCCGGTCAGCAAGACGCGGGAAGGACCGTCCAGTTCAAACAGCGGCTGGTTTGCCGTAATTGCCTCGCCGTCCTCAACGTGCCAGATAATCTGCACATCATCACCCGCCAGCTGGGTAAAGACCTCTTCAACCCAACGCTTGCCGCAAAAAACGCCGTCTTCACGGGTGATAATGACCGCGTGCGAGCGCGTCTCTTTTGGCAACAATTGTGCGGTAATATCCTTATCAGCGTTAACGTCACCGCCCAGATCTTCTTTCAAAGCATGGGAGACGCTTGCCGGAATATCCATATTAATACGTTCCAGAAGCGCTTCACGTCGGTGGTCGGGGTTGTAGCGGCGAGGCGGCATGATAAAACTCCAAATTGGTAACGAATCATAATATTGAAACATGCTACTCTGAACCGAGTCATTGCACCATACAGAAGGAGTTCCAGCATGTTGTTAGAAAACGGATGGCTGGTGGATGCGCGGCACGTGCCCTCGCCGCACCACGATTGCCGCCCGGAGGATGAAAAGCCCACACTGCTGGTGGTTCATAATATTAGTCTCCCGCCGGGTGAATTTGGCGGCCCGTGGATCGATGCGTTATTCACGGGAACGATTGATCCCGATGCTCATCCCTTCTTTGCTGAAATTGCACATCTGCGCGTATCGGCTCACTGCCTGATTCGTCGCGATGGTGAAGTGGTTCAGTATGTTCCCTTTGATAAGCGCGCCTGGCATGCCGGCGTGTCGATGTATCACGGGCGCGAACGGTGCAACGATTTTTCTATCGGGATCGAACTGGAAGGCACGGATACGACGCCCTACACCGATTCACAGTATCAACAGCTAGCGGCAGTGACCCGCACGCTTATCGGACTCTACCCGGCTATCGCCGACAATATCACGGGACACAGTGATATAGCCCCGGAGAGAAAAACCGATCCCGGCCCGGCCTTTGACTGGCCCCGGTTTCGCGCCATGCTCACCGCGTCGTCAGAATAAGGAGATACCATGACGTTGTTTACCATGCTGCTGGTTATCATCGCTGAACGCCTGTTCAAGCTCGGCGAGCACTGGCATCTGGATCACCGGCTGGAGGTATTATTCCGCCGTATCAAACATTTTTCCATGCTGCGCACGCTGCTGATGATGGCAGGGGTGATGGTCATTACGTTCCTGCTCCTGCGTTCGCTGTACGGACTCTTTTTCAACGTGCCGCTGCTGGTGGTGTGGATCCTGCTTGGGGTGCTGTGCATTGGCGCAGGCAAGGTGCGTTTACACTATCACGCATACCTGAAAGCCGCCTCCCGTGACGATGCCCATGCGCGCGGTGCCATGGCGAGCGAGCTGACGATGATCCACGGCGTGCCGCCGGACTGTGACGAGCGCGAATTCCTGCGCGAGCTGCAAAACGCGCTGCTGTGGATTAACTTCCGTTACTACCTTGCGCCGCTGTTCTGGTTTGTAGTGGGTGGTCCGCTGGGGCCGGTACTGCTGATGGGATATGCGTTCCTGCGCGCCTGGCAGACCTGGCTTGCCCGTTATCTGACGCCGCATGAACGCCTGCAGTCCGGTATTGACGCCATCCTGCACGTGATCGACTGGCTCCCGGTGCGTCTGGTCGGCGTGGTGTACGCGTTAATTGGTCACGGTGAAAAAGCGCTGCCCGCATGGTTCGCTTCTCTTGCCGATCGCCATACGTCGCAGTACCAGGTGCTAACGCGTCTGGCGCAGTTCTCGCTGGCGCGTGAGCCGCATACCGACAAGATTGAAACGCCGAAAGCCGCTGTCTCCATGGCGAAGAAAACGTCGTTTGTGGTGGTGGTGATCGTGGCGCTACTGACGATTTACGGCACGCTGGTGTAGGCCAGCGCGCCGCAAAGGCTAAAGCGTATCCGCGGGCGGGATGCCGAAATCAGGCATCCCGTTTTCATTCCAGCGGACAAGCTTCAGTCGGGTATGGCGATTCGGATCGTACAGCGGGTCGCCCTCAATTTCGGTGTAATTCCGCGCGTGATACACCAGCACATCTTCCCCTTCCGGCGTTTGCGTAAAACTGTTGTGGCCCGGGCCGTACTGACGATTTTCGTAGCTGGTAACGAACACCGGATGGGGGGATTTGTGCCAGTTTGCCGGTTTTTGCGGATCGGCATTCAGGTCTATCCACAGTAGACCCATGCAGTAGTTCTCGTCGGTAGCGCTGGCGGAATAGCTGATAAACAGCTTATCGCCGTGAACCAGTACCGCCGGGCCTTCGTTGACCCAAAACCCGCGACGCTCCCAGTCGTGGTCAGGCTTGCTGAGCATCACCGGCTCGCCTTTCAGCGTCCACGGGTTCTCCATTTCACACAGATAAAGATTGGAGTTACCGGTGATGTCCGGCGCTTTTTGCGCCCACAGATACCAGCGTTTCCCCTGATGAACAAAGGTGGTGGCGTCCAGAGCGAAGGTATCGAAAGGCGTTTTGATTTGCCCTTTCTCCACCCACGTGCCGGTGAGCGGATCGCCGTCGGCACATTCAATGGCGAACATACGGTGCTGGAACATTCCGAGCGCGTCGAGCGCCTGGGTGTGCGTCGCAGCAAAATAGATGTACCACTTCCCGTCGATGTGGTGCAGTTCCGGCGCCCAGATCAGCTGGCTCATCGGGCCGGTGTTGGGTTTGCGCCAGACCACCACTTCTTCGGCATTACGTAAGCCTTCCAGAGACTCTGCGCGGCGGATCGCCAGCCTGTCGTACTCCGGCACGGAGGCGATAAAATAATACTGCCCCTCGTGGCGTAAAATGTACGGATCGGCGCGTTGTTCAATAAACGGGTTTGGCCAGGTTTGCATTCGGCTTTCCTTATTTTGTCTCTGCGGCTTTGAGTTCCTGATAATCATTCAGCTCGCGGTAGTTATTGCGACGCTTTTCCAGATCGGACTGGATCTGCTTCATGGTTTCGCGGTCCACTTTCAGCAGGCGCACTACGCCAGCGGTAACTAAGTATCCAATGCCGGGAATGACGGTAAAGAGCAGCACGATCCCATTAATGGCGTCCGCGCTCTGCGCTTTTGCGCCCGCGTCATAGCCGTACCAGGAGAGCAGGAAGCCGACCATTGCCCCGGCAATCGCCAGCCCCAGCTTCAGGAAGAAGATGTTGCCGGAGAAGCTGATCCCGGTGATGCGCTTACCGGTCTTCCACTCGCCGTAGTCGTCCACGTCGGCCATCAGCGACCAGTGCAGCGGAGACGGGATCTGGTGCAAGATGTTCAGCAGGAAGTAGAGCACCACGATGGTGGCGGTGGCTTTCGGGTCGAAGAAATAAAAGGCGGTTGAGAAAATCGCCAGCACGATATTGGTCCAGAAGAAGACCTTGAGCTTACACCAGCGGTCGGTCAGCACTTTTGCCAGCACGCTGCCGAGCATCATGCCGACCACGCCCAAGCTGATAAACAGCGTGGCGAAATGGGTGCTCTGGCCCATCACCCAGGTGACGTAATACATGGTGGCCGCCATGCGGATAAAGCCCGGGCAGACGTTGCACAGGGTCAGGAGCAGAATGCGTACCCACTGGTCGTTCTTCCACACGTCTTTCAGATCGTTTTTCAGCTCGTCGTTGGTCTGTACCGCCGGACGCACGCGCTCGCGCACGGTGGCGAAGCAGAACAGGAACATGCAGGTGCCAATCAGCGCCAGGACGGTCATCGCCATCTGGTAACCTTTGGCTTTGTTATCCCCGCCAAACCAGTCGGCCATCGGCAGCAGCGTTAATGAGAGCAGCAGCGTGGCGATGCCGACCAGCACGAAGCGATACGACTGGCAGGCCACGCGCTCTTTTGGATCGTTGGTGATCACCCCGCCCAGCGAGCAGTAGGGAATGTTGATGGCCGTATAGGTTAAAGAGAGCAGGAAGTAGGTGACAAACGCATAGATAACTTTGCTGTTATAGCTCCACTCCGGCGTGGTGAACATCAGAATGCTGAACAGCGCGTAGGGGAAAGCGATCCACAGCAGCCATGGACGAAACCGACCATATTTGCTGCGGGTACGGTCAGCAATCGCGCCCATGATCGGGTCCGTTACGGCGTCAATCACGCGCACGGAAAGCAGCAGCACGCCGACCAGCGCAGGGGCGAGGCCAAAAATATCCGTATAAAAATAGTTAACAAACAGCATGATGGCGCCGAAGATGATATTGCATCCCGCGTCGCCCATCCCATAGCCGATCTTTTCTTTTACTGACAGTGTGTTGTTATCCATCGACAGCTCTCCGGTTTACGGTATGGAGAGAATTATTTGCTGGCAAAGGAATATATGCGTTGCAGTATCAGGGCGGTGATATGGATAAATGCGCTGTGGGCGTGAAAGTGTGAGGGAGGTAACAACGCGCGGCACCCGCAAAAGCAGGCGCCGCGGAGAGAGGCTTAGTGTGCTTTCATGGCATTACGGCTTTTCTGGCTGAAGAGATAGCCCACGCCAAGGATCGCAATCCAGACCGGGATCAGGTAGACGGAAATCGCCATACCCGGCGTGATCAGCATGATCACCAGCACGGCCGCCATGAACACCAGGCACACCCAGTTGCCCAGCGGATAGAGCAGGGCAGGGAAGCGGGGGGTGACGCCCTGCTGCTGCTTGGCGCGGCGGAACTTCATGTGCGCCAGGCTGATCATCGCCCAGTTGATGACCAGGGCAGAGACCACCAGCGCCATCAGCAGGCCAAACGCCGATTCCGGAGCCATGTAGTTAATGAGCACGCACAGCGCGGTCACAACCGCCGAAACCAGAATTGTGTTTACCGGCACGCCGCGTTTATCGACGTTGAGCAGCGCTTTAGGCGCGTTGCCCTGCTGGGCCAGGCCGAACAGCATACGGCTGTTGCAGTATACGCAGCTGTTGTAAACGGAGAGCGCTGCTGTCAGAACAACCACGTTGAGTGCGTTTGCTACAAAGGTATCGCCCAGCTCGTGGAAGATCAGCACAAACGGGCTGGTGTCGGCGGTCACGCGCGTCCACGGCAGCAGGGAGAGCAGCACGGCCAGCGAGCCCACATAGAAGATCAGAATGCGGTAGATAACCTGGTTAGTGGCTTTTGGAATGCTCTGCTCCGGGTTGTCGGCTTCAGCAGCGGTGATGCCCACCAGCTCCAGGCCGCCGAAGGAGAACATGATGATGGCCATCATCATCACCAGACCGGTCATGCCGTGAGGCAGGAAGCCGCCCTGTTCCCAGAGGTTGCGCACGGTTGCCTGCGGGCCGCCGTTGCCGCTGAACAGCAGCCAGCCGCCGAAGATAATCATCGCCACAACGGCAATGACCTTGATGATAGCGAACCAGAACTCCATCTCACCGAACACTTTTACGTTGGTCAGGTTAATGGCGTTAATAATGACGAAGAAAGCCGCTGCGGAGGCCCAGGTTGGGATCTCGGGATACCAGAACTGAATGTATTTCCCGACGGCGGTAAGTTCGGCCATGGCAACCAGAACGTACAGCACCCAGTAGTTCCAGCCCGAGGCGAAACCGGCAAAGCTGCCCCAGTATTTATAGGCAAAGTGGCTGAAGGAGCCTGCGACCGGCTCTTCAACGACCATTTCACCCAGCTGGCGCATAATCAGAAAGGCAATAAAGCCGGCAATCGCGTAACCCAAAATAATGCCGGGACCGGCTGACTGGATAACGGATGCGCTGCCCAGAAACAGGCCGGTACCAATCGCACCGCCCAGTGCGATCAGCTGTATATGGCGGTTTTTAAGCCCGCGCTTTAGCTGATCGCCGTGCTGTTGAGCTTCCATTTGAAACCTCGTGTGTGGTTGTTATGTTCACGCTGTGCGTGTGTAATTATGAAAATCCATATTCTGTATTTATTTCTTTACGGTTAACGAGACCGAAAAAAGCGGACATGACTTCCGTAAGCGCAAGAATAGTGGTAAGCGCCTGCGAATGCACCTGCTTTATGAAGGGGTGATGACGACTTGAATAAAAAGAAAGCATTTGTAAATCGGCCCGCTCATTCTTCCTAACCCAACCTATAGAATAGAAATGCTCCGTAAGTGGGCGAATTTTCATTATTTGCCTTGTTGAATCGCTTCAGATTGCAAAAACCCTCGTTTCATTATGGTTAAAACTCCCTCTTAAGGAGTAATCAACTCATTTGTGCAAAGTTACATTTCTGAAACGTTATTTCTGTAAGGTTGTTAAAATGTGCAGGGTTTACTGATTTCAATCAAAACCAATATGGACAGAAGGTGAATACTTTGTTACTTTAGCGATACGAAATAGAAATTGGTAAGACCAATTGACTCCGGGCAAAAAGGCGTAAGACAGGGAATATGGCCTACAGCAAAATTCGCCAACCAAAACTATCTGATGTGATTGAGCAGCAGCTGGAGTTTTTAATCCTCGAAGGGACTCTGCGCCCGGGTGAGAAACTTCCGCCAGAACGCGAGCTGGCAAAACAGTTCGACGTTTCACGTCCCTCTCTGCGTGAGGCGATTCAGCGTCTCGAAGCAAAGGGCTTGCTGCTTCGTCGCCAGGGCGGCGGAACCTTTGTGCAAAACAGCCTGTGGCAGAGCTTCAGCGATCCGCTGGTAGAACTTCTCTCTGACCACCCAGAATCCCAGTTTGACCTGCTTGAGACCCGTCACGCGCTTGAAGGTATTGCGGCCTATTACGCCGCCCTTCGCAGCACTGATGAAGATCGCGTGCGTATCCGCGAACTGCATCAGGCCATTGAACGGGCACAGCAGTCCGGCGATCTAGACGCCGAGTCCAGCGCCGTCGTCCAGTATCAAATCGCCGTCACCGAAGCGGCCCACAACGTGGTGCTCCTCCATCTGCTACGCTGCATGGAGCCGATGCTGGCCCAGAACGTTCGTCAGAATTTTGAATTGTTGTATGCCCGTCGGGACATGCTCCCACTGGTAAGCAACCATCGCACCCGAGTATTCGAGGCGATAATGGCCGGGGAACCGGAGCAGGCGCGCGAAGCGTCGCACCGACATCTGGCTTTCATTGAGGAAATCTTGCTGGACCGCAGCCGTGAACAATCGCGTCGCGAACGTTCATTACGCCGCATACAGCAACGAAAGGATTAAGCGCCAGGTACTTTTAGAGCGCGGCAACTAAACGCAGAACCTGTCTTATTGTGCTTTTGGTTGTTCAAATAGTTCGGGTTATATCGCGGCGGCAAGCGCGCGAATCCCCGGGAGCATAGCGAACTATGTGACCGGGGTGAGAAAGCGCAGCCAACAAAGAGATAACCCGAAATATTAAGAACAAAGAGCACAATGGGACAGGTTCCAGACAAATCAACGTATTAGATAGATAAGGAATACCCCCATGTCAGAACGTCTCCAAAATGACGTGGATCCGATCGAAACTCGCGACTGGCTACAGGCGATCGAATCGGTCATCCGTGAAGAAGGTGTTGAGCGCGCTCAGTATCTGATTGATCAGCTGCTTTCTGAAGCCCGCAAAGGCGGTGTGAAGGTTGCTTCAGGTGCAGGGGCTAGCAACTACGTAAACACGATTGCCGTCGAAGACGAACCGGAATACCCGGGCAATCTGGATCTGGAACGTCGTATCCGTTCTGCAATCCGCTGGAACGCCATCATGACCGTTCTGCGCGCATCCAAGAAAGACCTGGAACTGGGTGGCCACATGGCGTCCTTCCAGTCTTCTGCGACCGTTTACGAAGTGTGCTTCAACCACTTCTTCCGTGCAGCGAACGAGAAAGACGGCGGCGATCTGGTGTACTTCCAGGGCCACATCTCTCCGGGCATCTATGCACGTGCATTCCTGGAAGGTCGTCTGACTGAAGAGCAGATGAACAACTTCCGTCAGGAAGTTCACGGTAAAGGTCTGTCTTCTTACCCGCACCCTAAACTGATGCCTGAATTCTGGCAGTTCCCGACCGTATCTATGGGTCTGGGCCCAATCGGTGCGATCTATCAGGCTAAATTCCTGAAATACCTGGAACACCGTGGTCTGAAAGACACCTCTGAGCAGACCGTTTACGCCTTCCTGGGCGACGGCGAAATGGATGAGCCAGAATCCAAAGGTGCGATCACCATCGCTACCCGTGAGAAGCTGGACAACCTGTGCTTCATCATCAACTGTAACCTGCAGCGTCTGGATGGTCCGGTAACCGGTAACGGCAAGATCATCAACGAACTGGAAGGCATCTTCGCTGGTGCTGGCTGGAACGTGATCAAAGTCATGTGGGGCGGTCGTTGGGATGAGCTGCTGCGTAAAGACACCAGCGGTAAGCTGATCCAGCTGATGAACGAAACCGTTGACGGTGACTACCAGACCTTCAAATCCAAAGACGGTGCCTACGTTCGTGAGCACTTCTTCGGCAAATACCCTGAAACCGCAGCACTGGTTGCAGACTGGACTGATGAGCAGATCTGGGCTCTGAACCGCGGTGGTCACGATCCGAAGAAAGTCTACGCTGCACTGAAAAAAGCGCGTGAAACCAAAGGTAAAGCGACTGTAATCCTGGCCCATACCATCAAAGGTTACGGCATGGGTGATACCGCAGAAGGTAAAAACATCGCTCACCAGGTTAAGAAAATGAACATGGACGGCGTGCGTTATATCCGCGACCGTTTCAACGTTCCAGTGACCGATGAGCAGGTAGAAAACCTGTCTTACATCACCTTCCCGGAAGGGTCTGAAGAGCACAAGTACCTGCACGAACGTCGTCAGGCGCTGAAAGGCTACCTGCCAGCTCGTCAGCCTAACTTCACCGAGAAGCTGGAACTGCCAGCGCTGGAAGACTTCTCTCAGCTGCTGGAAGAGCAGAACAAAGAGATCTCCACCACTATCGCTTTCGTTCGTGCCCTGAACGTGATGCTGAAGAACAAGTCGATCAAAGATCGTCTGGTTCCAATCATCGCCGACGAAGCGCGTACTTTCGGTATGGAAGGTCTGTTCCGTCAGATCGGTATCTACAGCCCGAACGGCCAGCAGTACACCCCGCAGGACCGTGAGCAGGTTGCATACTACAAAGAAGACGAGAAAGGTCAGATCCTGCAGGAAGGTATCAACGAGCTGGGCGCAGGCGCATCCTGGCTGGCTGCTGCGACCTCTTACAGCACCAACAACCTGCCGATGATCCCGTTCTACATCTACTACTCCATGTTCGGGTTCCAGCGTATCGGTGACCTGTGCTGGCAGGCAGGCGACCAGCAGGCTCGCGGCTTCCTGGTAGGCGGTACCTCCGGTCGTACGACTCTGAACGGTGAAGGTCTGCAGCACGAAGATGGCCACAGCCACATTCAGTCTCTGACTATCCCTAACTGTATCTCTTACGATCCGTCTTACGCATACGAAGTGGCAGTCATCATGCATGACGGTCTGCAGCGCATGTACGGTGAAGCGCAAGAGAACATTTACTACTACATCACCACCCTGAACGAAAACTACCACATGCCGGCAATGCCAGCAGGTGCCGAGGAAGGTATCCGTAAAGGTATCTACAAACTCGAAACCATCGAAGGTAGCAAAGGTAAAGTTCAGCTGCTGGGCTCCGGCTCTATCCTGCGTCACGTACGTGAAGCAGCGCAGATTCTGGCGAAAGACTACGGCGTGGGTTCCGACGTGTACTCTGTGACCTCCTTCACCGAACTGGCGCGTGATGGCCAGGATTGTGAGCGCTGGAACATGCTGCACCCACTGGAAACTCCACGCGTTCCGTACATCGCTCAGGTGATGAACGACGCGCCAGCGGTGGCGTCTACTGACTATATGAAACTGTTCGCTGAGCAGGTTCGTACTTACGTTCCAGCTGATGATTATCGCGTACTGGGTACTGACGGCTTCGGTCGTTCTGACAGCCGCGAAAACCTGCGTCACCACTTCGAAGTTGATGCTTCTTACGTGGTTGTAGCAGCACTGGGCGAACTGGCTAAACGTGGCGAAATCGATAAGAAAGTGGTTGCGGACGCAATCACCAAATTCAACATCGATGCAGAAAAAGTTAACCCGCGTCTGGCGTAAGAGGTAAAAGAATAATGGCTATCGAAATCAATGTACCGGACATCGGGGCTGATGAAGTTGAAATCACCGAGATCCTGGTCAAAGTAGGCGACAAAGTTGAAGCTGAACAGTCGCTGATCACCGTAGAAGGCGATAAAGCCTCTATGGAAGTCCCGTCTCCTCAGGCTGGCATCGTTAAAGAGATCAAAGTCTCTGTTGGCGATAAAACCGAGACCGGCAAACTGATCATGATTTTCGATTCCGCCGACGGTGCAGCAGCTGCTGCACCTGCGCAGGAAGAGAAGAAAGCCGCTCCGGCCGCCGCTGCTCCAGCAGCTGCCGCGAGCGCGAAAGAAGTGAACGTGCCTGACATCGGCGGTGACGAAGTTGAAGTCACTGAAATCCTGGTGAAAGTGGGCGACACCGTTGCGGCCGAGCAGTCACTGATCACCGTAGAAGGCGACAAAGCCTCTATGGAAGTGCCGGCTCCGTTCGCGGGTACCGTTAAAGAAATCAAGATCAACACCGGCGATAAAGTGTCTACCGGCTCCCTGATCATGGTCTTCGAAGTGGCGGGTGCAGAAGGCGCTGCCGCGCCTGCGCAGGCCGCTGCTCCGGCTCCGGCTGCTGCACCAGCAGCTGCTGGCGGCGCGAAAGACGTTAACGTACCGGACATCGGCGGTGACGAAGTTGAAGTGACCGAAGTGATGGTGAAAGTGGGCGACAAAGTTGCCGCTGAACAGTCACTGATCACCGTTGAAGGCGACAAAGCTTCTATGGAAGTGCCAGCGCCGTTCGCGGGTACCGTTAAAGAGATTAAGATCAGCACCGGCGACAAAGTGTCTACCGGCTCTCTGATCATGGTCTTCGAAGTGGAAGGCGCTGCGCCTGCCGCAGCTCCGGCTGCCGCGGCTGCTCCAGCACCGGCTGCTGCACCGGCTCAGGCTGCTAAACCAGCCGCTGCCCCTGCTGCTAAAGTAGAAAAATCTGAGTTCGCTGAAAACGACGCTTACGTCCACGCTACCCCACTGATTCGTCGCCTGGCGCGCGAATTCGGTGTGAACCTGGCGAAAGTGAAAGGAACCGGCCGTAAGGGTCGTATCCTGCGCGAAGACGTTCAGACCTACGTGAAAGACGCGGTGAAACGCGCCGAAGCTGCACCAGCTGCAGCCGCCGGTGGCGGTATCCCGGGCATGCTGCCATGGCCGAAAGTGGACTTCAGCAAGTTCGGCGAAATCGAAGAAGTGGAGCTGGGCCGCATCCAGAAAATCTCTGGTGCTAACCTGAGCCGTAACTGGGTGATGATCCCGCACGTTACGCACTTCGACAAAACCGATATCACCGATCTGGAAGCGTTCCGTAAACAGCAGAACGCTGAAGCTGAGAAGCGCAAACTGGACGTGAAATTCACCCCAGTGGTCTTCATCATGAAAGCCGTTGCCGCTGCCCTTGAGCAGATGCCACGCTTCAACAGCTCCCTGTCCGAAGACGGCCAGAAGCTGACGCTGAAGAAATACATCAATATCGGTGTTGCGGTTGATACGCCAAATGGTCTGGTTGTTCCGGTCTTCAAAGACGTGAACAAGAAGAGCATCACTGAGCTGTCCCGTGAACTGACCGTGATCTCCAAGAAAGCGCGTGATGGTAAGCTGACTGCCGGCGAAATGCAGGGCGGCTGCTTCACTATCTCCAGCATCGGCGGCCTGGGTACCACCCACTTCGCGCCGATCGTTAACGCGCCGGAAGTGGCTATCCTCGGTGTGTCCAAGTCCGCGATGGAGCCGGTGTGGAATGGCAAAGAGTTCGTGCCGCGTCTGATGATGCCAATCTCTCTTTCCTTCGACCACCGCGTGATCGACGGTGCTGATGGTGCGCGCTTCATCACCATCATCAACAACATGCTGAGCGACATTCGCCGCCTGGTGATGTAATCGAAAAGCCGGCCAGTCGGCCGGCTTTTTTCTGATAATCTCATGGTGTTTGTGAGGTTATTGGCGAAAGCGACAATTCGTGAGCCGTTTGTTGTTTCAAAATTGTTAACAATTTTGTAAACTGCGGGCGGATAGAACGACCCGGTGGACGACGGGTATAAATTAAGAGGTCATGATGAGCACAGAAATCAAAACTCAGGTCGTAGTACTTGGGGCAGGCCCGGCAGGTTACTCCGCAGCATTCCGTGCAGCGGATTTAGGTCTGGAAACCGTCATCGTAGAACGTTACAGCACCCTCGGCGGTGTTTGTCTGAACGTCGGCTGTATCCCTTCTAAAGCGCTGCTGCACGTAGCGAAAGTTATCGAAGAAGCCAAAGCGCTGGCTGAACACGGTATCGTCTTCGGCGAGCCGAAAACCGATATCGACAAAATTCGTACCTGGAAAGAGAAAGTTATCACTCAGCTGACCGGCGGTCTGGCGGGTATGGCCAAAGGCCGTAAAGTGAAAGTGGTAAACGGTCTGGGTAAATTCACCGGTGCGAACACCCTGGAAGTGGAAGGCGAAAACGGCAAAACCGTGATCAACTTCGACAACGCGATCATCGCGGCAGGCTCTCGCCCAATCGAACTGCCATTCATTCCGCATGAAGATCCACGCGTGTGGGATTCCACCGATGCGCTGGAGCTGAAAACCGTTCCTAAGCGTCTGCTGGTCATGGGCGGCGGTATCATCGGTCTGGAAATGGGTACCGTGTACCATGCGCTGGGTTCAGAGATCGACGTGGTTGAAATGTTCGACCAGGTTATCCCGGCTGCCGACAAAGACATCGTTAAAGTCTTCACCAAACGCATCAGCAAGAAATTCAACCTGATGCTGGAAACCAAAGTGACTGCCGTTGAAGCGAAAGAAGACGGTATTTACGTTTCCATGGAAGGCAAAAAAGCCCCATCCGAACCACAGCGTTACGACGCCGTGCTGGTGGCTATCGGCCGTGTGCCGAACGGTAAAAACCTCGACGCGGGCAAAGCTGGCGTGGAAGTGGACGACCGTGGCTTTATCCGCGTTGACAAGCAGCTGCGCACTAACGTGCCGCACATCTTTGCTATCGGCGATATCGTCGGTCAGCCAATGCTGGCGCACAAAGGTGTCCACGAAGGTCACGTTGCCGCTGAAGTTATCGCCGGCATGAAGCACTACTTCGATCCGAAAGTCATTCCATCTATCGCGTACACCGAGCCAGAAGTGGCATGGGTCGGTCTGACTGAGAAAGAAGCGAAAGAGAAAGGCATCAGCTACGAAACCGCCACCTTCCCGTGGGCTGCTTCTGGCCGTGCTATCGCTTCCGACTGCGCTGACGGTATGACCAAACTGATCTTCGACAAAGAGACTCACCGCGTCATCGGTGGTGCGATTGTCGGTACCAACGGCGGCGAGCTGCTGGGTGAAATCGGTCTGGCTATCGAAATGGGCTGTGACGCTGAAGACATCGCGCTGACCATCCACGCTCACCCGACTCTGCACGAGTCCGTGGGCCTGGCGGCAGAAGTGTTTGAAGGCAGCATCACTGACCTGCCAAACGCGAAAGCGAAGAAGAAATAAGTTTCTTCAGATGAAAAAAAGCGGCCAATGGCCGCTTTTTTTATGCGCTGCGTTCAGGGGGCCACAGGCTGCCAGGTTTTATCAGGGCTATAGGCGGCTAGCGCCCGGGCTTTCTGCTCTGAATCGCTGCCGAGATCGGACTGGTACACCTTGTCGTCCTGGTTTATCACAAAGCTCATGACGCCCGTCTGACCGTAGCTGACCGGCCAGGCCACCATCGCGAAACCGTGATTATCCGGCAGGATGCGGAAGCGATAGCCGTGATAGCCGGTACCTGGCTCTTTCGGACTAAATGCCGGGCCGAGCGGGCTGGGCGCTTCGCCGGGCGAGGCTGGCCAGTACAAACCGTCTTTTTTGCCTTTCGAGCTGACAATCTTCTGCGCGTATTTCTGGTTCATCGCAAAATAGCTTTGCTGCGCATCAACATAGGCATGTAAGGCTTCAATGGCGGCGAGCTCGTTACGCCCGATTTCGCGGGTCAGGATCTCTTCTGCCCCTTCTTTGATGTCGAACTGCCAGCCTGCCGAGGTTTTGATCACCGGGATGGGAAGCTGCCAGCCGCTGTCTCCGACAACCAGGTGTGCCGTATCTCCTTCGACAACCGTGGTATGACGGACGTTCCAGTCGCGCAGGAAGCGATCGACAGCATCCGGATCAACGCCCTCAGGCGGCAGAAAATCGCGCCAGTTCTCTCCAAGCAGGTTGGTCATCGCGCTCTCGTTTTGCTCACGGATGGCTTTGGTCAGCGCATCGGTTGCCTGAGCGGGTGTGCTAAAAGACTGCTGCGCCATCACCGAGGCCGAAAGCATAAATAACACCATTCCGCTGAGTAGTTTACGTTTCATGTCGGTTCCCTTAGCGATGTCGAATTTCACGGCGTTCAGCACGTCCACCAGACGCCTGACGTGGCTGCTGCTGGCGCGCAGCGAGCTGTCTGCTTTGCGCACCGCGCTGCTGCTGCGCCTGCCAGTTCGCCGAGCGGCTGTCGTTACCGCTCAGCGCATTGGCCCGGGGCTGGCTGCTTCGCTGCTGGAGAGAGCGTTGCTGCGCGGGCTGCGAAGCCCGCTTCTCTTGTCTCTGCGCGTTGGTCTGGCGATTTTCTCGCTGCTGCGCGGTGCTCCGCTTCGCCGTCTGCGGTTTAGTGTCGTAGCCGCGGTAGTTATTGCGCTGTGAAATCTGCTTCAGCTGTTCACCTGAGGCCTGACGCTGCACGTCTTTCGTTCCGGAGCGCGCCGTTTGGGGGAAGGTTTTACCCGTGGATTTCTCCATCTGGCTTAGCGCGGCCTGACGCTGGCTATCGCGGTTAACCGGTTTTTGCTGCGTTGAGCTGAGCCCTGTCGCCGCGTTGGTGGAGTGGAAGCGAGTGTTGAGCTGGTTAGTCGGATAGGGCACGCCTTCCCGATAGGCCGGGTTGTGCTGCCAGGTGCGGTTGGTGTCCGTCAGGCGCTGTCCGCTGATTTTATTGAAGTTCTCAACGTTGATATTGATATTGTTATCGCCGTTGCGGTTATAGCCGCCGTGATTATCCCAGTCGCCATGGTGATGATCCCAGTCATCGTCATCATCCCAGTCGATGTTGCTGAAGATGGCATAGGTTGTGGCGACGCCCAGGCTGAAGCCTAAACCGTTTACGAAGCTGTTGCCAAACTGCTCCCCGGGCGTAGGCGGGAGATAGGTGGGCGGATAAGCGGCGTTTGGCCAGGTCCCATAAACCGTATTGGGGTTATAGGTCGGGACGTAAACAACCTGCGGATCGGCAGATTCAATTTTGATTACCGTTGGGGCGGGCGCGGACGTCGTGGCGGTCGTCGCCTCGGCGGTGCTGGTTTTCGCTGGCGCCGGTTTAGTCACGGTGGTGACCGTCTGCTGGGGCGTGGATTGTAAAGCGCCGGTCTTCTGCGCCAGCGCGCGCAGGCGCTGTACGGAATCCATCACGTCCTTCGGCTGCGCGAGAAACGCATCACCCAGATTTTGTACCCACGGCGGGTTTTCACCCATCAGGGACATAAGCTGAGGAAACGCGACCAGCGATTTTACGCTGGGATCCCAGGGCTGGCTGGCAACGGCCTGAATCGCGGCATCCCCTTCCATTTTAGGGTTGTCTTTGGACCACTGCGCCGCCTGGATCACGTTGGCCGGATAGGTCGACGCCATTAAAATTTGCGACAGCAGGGCATCCGGGTAGAGCGCGATGGGAGCAACCCATTGATCGATTTGCGCGGCAGTGTAGGCTGGCGCGACAACAGGTGCGGGCTGGGCTGCGGCAGGCGCTGGTGCAGCCGGTTGTTGTGCGACGGGAGTCGGCGCAGCGGGCTCCGTGGCGCGGCCTTTGACAAACATGACGCCCGAGGCGGCAAACAGCCCGGCACTGCACAGAAGGACGAGCAGATGTGGCTTAAAGGGCAACTTCATAAAATGACTCCAACGAGACAAGCGCTGTGCCGTGAGGCGTTACGGTTGGCGTGAGTATTATTCACCCGTCTTTTACTGTTTTGACTTTTATTGGGAAGCGTCCGGTACGTCCGGATAAAGAGTGTGAGTATTTATTACACAATTATATCTGATGAAGAAAAAACTGAAGCGTCACGGTGCCGAAGATACCGCAAAAAGATGCCCTGAATCCCCGCTACACCATGCTTAACGATTCAGCAAATTTTTTAATGTTGCTTTTTTGTAAACGGATTAACACTGTGCAGAAATCCTGCTATGCTGCCCGACGCGGTATCGGGCATTTACCCTACAAACTGCTGTCTCACAGGAGCGTGAAGAGAACGCCCGCCGCATATGACAATGAGAGCGAGGAGAACCGTCGTGCTAGAAGAATACCGTAAGCACGTAGCAGAACGTGCCGCCGAGGGAATTGTACCCAAACCTTTAGATGCAACCCAAATGGCCGCGCTCGTCGAGCTGCTGAAGAACCCGCCTAAGGGCGAAGAAGAATTCCTGTTAGATCTGCTGATCAACCGCGTACCGCCTGGCGTAGATGAAGCTGCCTACGTAAAAGCCGGATTCCTTGCTGCTATCGCCAAAGGCGAAGCCACCTCCCCACTGGTTACTCCTGAAAAAGCCATTGAACTGCTCGGCACCATGCAGGGTGGTTACAACATTCATCCGCTGATTGACGCGCTGGATAACGACAAGCTGGCACCGATTGCCGCTAAAGCGCTCTCTTCCACGCTGCTGATGTTCGATAACTTCTACGATGTGGAAGAAAAAGCCAAAGCGGGCAACATCTATGCGAAGCAGGTGATGCAGTCCTGGGCTGATGCCGAATGGTTCCTGAACCGTCCAGCCCTGGCTGAAAAAATCACCGTTACCGTCTTTAAAGTGACCGGTGAAACCAACACCGATGACCTCTCTCCGGCACCGGACGCGTGGTCTCGCCCGGATATCCCTCTGCACGCCCTGGCGATGCTGAAAAACGCCCGTGAAGGTATTGAGCCGGATCAGCCGGGCAGCGTCGGCCCGATCAAACAGATCGAAGCCCTGCAGAAAAAAGGGTTCCCGCTGGCCTATGTGGGTGACGTTGTGGGTACCGGTTCTTCCCGTAAGTCCGCAACCAACTCCGTGCTGTGGTTCATGGGCGACGACATTCCGCACGTGCCGAACAAGCGCGGCGGCGGCCTGTGCCTCGGCGGCAAAATTGCGCCAATCTTCTTCAACACCATGGAAGATGCGGGCGCCCTGCCGATCGAAGTGGACGTTTCTAACCTGAACATGGGCGACGTGATTGACGTTTACCCGTACAAAGGCGAAGTGCGCAACCACGAGACCAACGAGCTGCTGGCAAGCTTCGAGCTGAAAACCGACGTGCTGATCGACGAAGTGCGTGCCGGTGGCCGTATCCCGCTGATCATCGGTCGTGGTCTGACTACCAAAGCGCGTGAAGCGCTGGGTCTGCCGCACTCTGACGTTTTCCGTCAGGCGAAAGACGTTGCTGAAAGCAACCGCGGTTATTCGCTGGCGCAGAAAATGGTGGGCCGCGCGTGCGGCGTAGCCGGTATTCGTCCTGGCGCGTACTGCGAGCCTAAGATGACCTCCGTGGGCTCTCAGGACACCACTGGCCCAATGACCCGTGACGAACTGAAAGACCTGGCGTGCCTGGGCTTCTCTTCTGATCTGGTGATGCAGTCTTTCTGCCACACGGCGGCCTATCCGAAGCCGGTTGACGTGACCACGCACCACACGCTGCCAGACTTCATCATGAACCGCGGCGGCGTTTCCCTGCGTCCGGGTGACGGCGTAATCCACTCCTGGCTGAACCGCATGCTGCTGCCGGATACCGTCGGTACCGGCGGTGACTCCCATACCCGTTTCCCAATCGGTATCTCCTTCCCGGCGGGCTCCGGTCTGGTGGCGTTTGCTGCTGCGACCGGCGTGATGCCGCTGGATATGCCGGAATCGGTGCTGGTGCGCTTCAAAGGTAAAATGCAGCCGGGTATTACCCTGCGCGACCTGGTTCACGCGATCCCGCTGTATGCGATTAAACAGGGCCTGCTGACCGTTGAGAAGAAAGGGAAGAAAAACATCTTCTCTGGCCGCATTCTGGAAATTGAAGGTCTGCCGGATCTGAAAGTGGAGCAGGCGTTCGAGCTGACCGATGCTTCCGCCGAGCGCTCTGCGGCTGGCTGTACCATCAAGCTGAACAAAGAGCCGATTATTGAGTATCTGACCTCCAACATCGTGCTGCTGAAGTGGATGATTGCAGAAGGCTACGGCGACCGTCGTACGCTGGAGCGTCGTATCCAGGGCATGGAAAAATGGCTGGCCGATCCGCAGCTGCTGGAAGCCGATGCTGACGCAGAGTACGCGGCGGTGATCGACATCGATCTGGCGGATATCAAAGAGCCAATCCTGTGTGCGCCGAACGATCCGGACGACGCGCGTCCGCTGTCTGAGGTTCAGGGCGAGAAGATCGACGAAGTGTTCATCGGATCCTGTATGACCAACATCGGTCACTTCCGTGCTGCCGGTAAGCTGCTGGATACCCACAAAGGCCAGCTGCCAACCCGTCTGTGGGTGGCGCCGCCAACCCGTATGGACGCGGCTCAGCTGACCGAAGAGGGCTACTACAGCGTGTTTGGTAAGAGCGGGGCGCGTATCGAAATCCCTGGCTGTTCCCTGTGTATGGGCAACCAGGCGCGCGTAGCCGACGGTGCGACGGTGGTTTCCACCTCTACCCGTAACTTCCCGAACCGTTTAGGTACCGGTGCGAACGTCTTCCTGGCCTCTGCGGAGCTGGCGGCGGTTGCGGCGCTGATTGGCAAACTGCCAACGCCGGAAGAGTACCAGACCTTTGTGGCTCAGGTGGATAAGACCGCGGTGGATACCTATCGCTATCTGAACTTCGACCAGCTTTCTCAGTACACCGAGAAGGCCGACGGGGTTATCTTCCAGACGGCGGTATAAACAGCAAAACCGTCTCCATGAGACGGTTTTTAGTGTTTGCACCCTCTCCCGTGGGAGAGGGGCGGGGTGAGGGCATCAGGCCGCAGGGTCTTGCTCTCACCTTTTTATTTTCATTCCTCCCACCTCTCACGCTTTTTTTCTTCCTCGCTGCTGCGATAATTACCGTAATGGCTTTGCAGAGGAAAACACTATGGATTACGAATTTCTGCGCGACATCACTGGAGTGGTGAAAGTGCGTATGTCGATGGGCCACGAAGCCGTTGGACACTGGTTTAACGAAGAGGTGAAAGAAAATCTCGCACTTCTTGATGAGGTTGAACAGGCGGCAAATACGGTGAAAGGCAGTGAACGATCCTGGCAGCGCGCCGGGCATGAATATACGCTGTGGATGGACGGTGAAGAGGTCATGGTGCGTGCCAACCAGCTCGAGTTTTCAGGTGACGAGATGGAAGAGGGGATGAGCTACTATGACGAAGAAAGCCTGTCGATGTGCGGCGTAGAGGATTTCCTTCAGGTGGTAAATGCCTACCGCGACTTTATGAAACAGAAATAACAGCCCGGAGCATCCCTGCTCCGGCTTGCTCTTACACGGCCGGAATATTGCGGCCGTAGTAAATCTCGCGCATCTCTTTCCAGAGCAGGTCAGTAATCGCCTTACGCTCTTCTTCGCTCAAATCTTCCGGCTTCGTGTGGAACATATAGTGCTTAAGGTCGAATTCCTTAAGTAACATCTTGGTATGGAAGATATTTTCCTGATACACGTTCACGTCCATCATGTCGTACAGCGATTTCATGTCCTCGGACATAAAGTTCTGGATGGAGTTGATCTCGTGGTCGATGAAATGCTTCATGCCGTTGATATCGCGGGTAAAACCACGCACGCGATAATCAATGGTGACGATGTCCGATTCCAGCTGGTGGATTAAATAGTTCAGTGCGTTCAGCGGGGAAATCACGCCGCAGGTCGACACTTCAATATCGGCGCGGAACGTGCACAGCCCGCCTTCCGGGTGACTCTCCGGGTAGGTGTGCACGCAGATATGGCTTTTATCCAGGTGGGCCACGACCACTTCCGGCAGCGGGCCCGGATGTTCAGTTTTGTCGATAAGCTTCGGGTCGACCGGCTCTTCGCTGACCAGAATAGTCACGCTGGCGCCCTGAGGTTCATAATCCTGTCGGGCGATGTTCAGGATGTTTGCGCCGATAATGGAACAGGTTTCTGACAGGATCTCGGTCAGACGGTTGGCGTTGTAGAGTTCGTCGATATAGGCGATGTAACCATCGCGTTCTTCCGCTGTTTTGGCATAGCAGATATCGTAAATACAAAAACTCAGGCTTTTCGTCAGGTTGTTAAAGCCATGCAGTTTAAGCTTTTTCAATTAGCTCACCCCCTTAGTGGATAATGCGTCCTGCAGGTACTGCGGCAGAGCAAATGCTGCGGTATGGATAGCCGGATTGTAGTATCGGCACTGAAGACCGGCCTGATGGAAGCGGGCCTGAATAATTTCGGTAGAGAGATGGCGCAGCACGTCGTTATCCGTCGCCCAGGCAAAGGTCATGATCCCGCCGTAGTACGTCGGAATGGCCGCCTGATAGAAGCTGACGTCATCGAAATAGGTACTCAGCTTACGATGGCTGTCGAGCGCTTCATCCTGCTGCAGGAAGCAGACGCCATTTTGTGCGACGAAGATCCCGCCCGGGTTCAGGCAGCGCTTGCAGCCTTCGTAGAAGGAGGAGGTAAACAGCGACGCGCCGGGGCCGATTGGGTCGGTGCAGTCGGAGATAATGACGTCAAAGGTCTGCGAGGTCTGGTTAACAAAGTTAACGCCGTCGTCAATCACCAGGCTAAAGCGCGGATCGTCATAGCTACCGGCATTGTGGTTGGGCAGATACTGGCGGCAGAAAGAGACGACGCCCGCATCGATTTCCACCATGGTGATGGTTTCAATGGAACGATGGCGGGACACTTCACGCAGCATTGCGCCGTCGCCGCCGCCGATAATCAGGACATGCTTCGCGTGACCGTGCGCCAGCAGCGGAACGTGGGTCATCATTTCGTGATAGATAAACTCGTCGCGCTCGGTCGTTTGCACGACGCCGTCCAGCGCCATCACGCGGCCAAAGGCGGCGTTTTCGAAGATGATGAGATCCTGGTGATCGGTTTTCTCATGATAGAGCACGTTATCAACGGCAAAGTACTGACCAAACTGGTCATGCAGTGTTTCATGCCACAACGTGTGGTCGGCCATACGCGGACTCCTCCTTTGTTAACATCCGTTACGCTCACAAAAAATGAGCGAAACATGATAGCTAACTATAACCGTGGTTGCACGGCTATAGGTTCAACAGGGGGGCGTCGGGAAGGTTATTTGACGTAGGCGAGCAGGCTGAGTGAGTCGCGAGCCAGCGCTTTACATTTTTTGGCAGTGGGAATACCAATACCGCTCAAGTCACGGTAGCTGTCTTCGCCGAGGGCCTTCATGTCGAAGCTGTCGTAGTTGCTGAGATCCCACTGGTTTTGCTGGGCAAAAAAGACCAGCGCGCGGCGAATCTGCCCGTTGGGTAAATTCTGGTAGCCACAATCATTTTTCAGGAATACAAAAACCGCCGTTAAATCGGCCATATCTTCCGCTTCATTTTCACTTAGCGCATAGCTGTTCGCACACATTGCCATCAGGCTTCCGAACAAAATTGTCCTGAAAAACGTCTTCATTGCTTCTACCACTTCTTCACGGAAAATTAACGTTAGCATACTTGATGCCGGTGCGACGATCTTTATTATTGCCGCTTTACTTGACCTTCCGGTAAGGGGAGGGTTTATGCTCAAAAGATCGCCTGCTGGAAATAAGGAAATGAACATGCAACGTCGTGATTTTTTAAAATATTCCGCTGTGCTGGGGGCTGCCAGCGCATTACCTCTCTGGAGCCGCGCGGTTTTCGCGGCCGACAGGCCTGCCTTACCCATTCCTGACTTACTGACCGCTGACGCCCGCAGCCGTATCCAGCTTGTGGTTCAGGCCGGTCAAACGACGTTCGGCGAGCACAACGCCACGACGTGGGGCTATAACGGCAATTTGCTCGGTCCGGCGCTTCAGCTACGTAAAGGGAAAGCGGTGACGGTGGATATCCACAACACGCTCGTCGAAGAGACGACGCTGCACTGGCACGGGCTGGAAGTGCCGGGCGAGGTGGACGGCGGGCCGCAGGGCATCATCAAAGCGGGCGGTACGCGCAGCGTGACCTTTACGCCCGATCAGCGCGCGGCGACCTGCTGGTTCCATCCGCATCAGCATGGCAAAACGGGCCATCAGGTGGCGATGGGGCTGGCGGGGCTGGTGCTGATTGAAGACGACGAAAGCCGCCTGCTGCGCCTGCCGAAACAGTGGGGCATCGACGACGTACCGGTGATTGTGCAGGACAAGAAATTCAACGCTGACGGGCAAATTGACTACCAGCTGGACGTGATGAGCGCGGCGGTAGGCTGGTTTGGCGACACGTTGCTGACCAACGGCGCCATTTACCCTCAGCATGCCGCGCCGAAAGGCTGGCTGCGCCTGCGCCTGCTCAACGGCTGTAACGCGCGCTCGCTGAATTTCGCCGCCAGCGATAAACGCCCGCTGTATGTGGTAGCCAGCGACGGCGGCCTGCTGCCGGAGCCGGTGAAGGTGAGCGAGCTGCCGATGCTCATGGGCGAACGCTTTGAGGTGCTGGTGGATATCAGCGACGGTAAGCCGTTTGACCTCGTGACGCTGCCGGTGAGCCAGATGGGGATGGCGGTCGCACCGTTTGATAAGCCGCATCCGGTGCTGCGTATTCAGCCGCTGCTGGTGGCCGCATCCGGCACGCTGCCTGATACGTTAACCACCCTGCCAGCCCTCCCGTCGCTGGAGGGGCTTACGCAGCGCAAGCTGCAGCTCTCCATGAACCCGATGCTCGATATGATGGGCATGCAGGCGCTGATGGCGAAATATGGCGATAAGGCGATGGCGGGGATGCAGCACGGCCAGATGATGGGCCACATGAATATGGACCACGGCAAAATGGGCGGCATGGGGAATATGAATCACGGCGACCATGGCTTTGATTTCCACAACGCCAACATGATCAACGGCAAAGCGTTCGACATGAACACGCCGATGTTTGCAGCGACAAAAGGTCAGCTCGAGCGCTGGGTGATTTCAGGCGAAGGGGACATGATGCTGCACCCGTTCCATATCCACGGCACCCAGTTCCGCATTCTCACAGAGAACGGCAAAGCGCCGGATGCGCATCGCGCGGGCTGGAAAGATACGGTGAGAGTGGAAGGCGGCGTCAGCGAGGTGCTGGTGAAGTTTGACCACGAGGCGCCGAAGGAGTTTGCCTATATGGCGCACTGCCACCTGCTGGAGCATGAGGATACGGGGATGATGCTGGGGTTCACGGTATAAAAAAGCCGGGTGGTCGCAGGTGCGGCCTGATGCCCTCACCCTGACCCTCTCCCACAGGGAGAGGGAACAAACACAAAAACGGCAACCGAAGTTGCCGTTTTGCTTTTATTTGCCTTCGTCAGGCAACGCATACGCGACGATGTAGTCGCCCATCTTGGTGCCAAACGAACCGTGACCACCCGCTGAGATGACAACGTACTGCTTGCCATTCACCTCATAGGTCATCGGCGTGGCCTGGCCACCCGCCGGCAGACGGCCCTGCCACAGTTTTTCACCGTTGGTCATGTTGTACGCGCGCAGGTAGTTATCTGCGGTTGCCGCGATGAACAGCACGTTACCGGCGGTGGAAATTGGGCCACCCAGCATTGGCATACCCATATTGAACGGCACCGGAACCGGCATCGGGAACGGCATGCTGTCCTGTGGCGTACCAATACGTTTTTTCCATACGATCTGGTTAGTCTTCAGATCCAGACCGGAGATATAACCCCAGGCAGGCTGTTTACACGGCAGACCAAACGGCGACAGGAACGGGTTCAGCGTCACGCCAAACGGCACGCCGTACTGCGGCTGAATGCCGGCTTCGGTACCGCTGCCTTTCGCGTCTTTCGGCTGCTCCATTGGGTTGCCCGGACCGCGTGGGATCAAGCGGGAAACGAACGGCAGCGCCATCGGGTTGGCAATCGCCACCTGACGGTTAGGGTCAACGGAGATCCCGCCCCACTCGAACATCCCCAGGTTACCCGGGAAGACCAGCGTGCCCTGCTCAGACGGCGGCGTGAAGATGCCTTCATAGCGCAGCTGGTGGAACATCACGCGGCACACCAGCTGGTCAAACATGGTGGCGCCCCACATGTCCGCACCGCTGAGGTCTTTCTTCGGACGGAAGCTCAGGTCAGAGAACGGCTGGGTTTTGCTGACGTAATCGCCTTTCGCCGCGCCCTGCGGAACCGGTTTTTCCGGTGCTGGCACAACCAGCTTACCGTTGCTGCGATCCAGCACGAAGATGTTGCCCGTCTTGGCCGGCGCGTAAATCACCGGAACGGTTTTGCCGTCAACGGTAATGTCCGCCAGCGTCGGCTGGGACGGCATATCCATATCCCACAGATCGTGGTGAACGGTCTGGTAGCTCCATGCCAGCTTACCGGTGGTCGCGTTCAGCGCCACGATAGCGCTCGCATAACGCTCCTGCTCCGGCGTGCGGTTACCGCCCCAGATATCTGGCGTGGTCACACCCATTGGCAGATAGACCAGGTCCAGCTTCGCGTCATACGCCGCTGGCGCCCAGGAGTTTGGCGAGTTAAAGGTAAAGGTGTGCTCGTCCGACGGGATCGCGTTGGGATCTTTCGCGCCCGGGTCGAAGGCCCACAGCAGTTTACCGGTGTTCACGTCGAAACCACGGATTACGCCGGAGGTTTCACGCGTGGAGAAGTTATCCGTTACCGAACCGGCAATCACGATGGTTTTATCGGTGATGATTGGCGGTGAGGTTGGCTCATACAGACCCGGCGTGGTGTCCGGCATGTTGGTCTGCAGGTTCAGGATACCTTTGTTGGCAAAGGTTTCACACAGCTTGCCCGTTTCGGCATTGATGGCGAACAGACGACCATCGTTCACCGGCAGCATAATGCGGCGAGGACAGTCGGCAATGACCTCCGGGCTGGCATTATCGGCGCGCGCTTCGTGGTAAGAGACGCCGCGGCAGGTGACGTGCTGGAAGGACGGGTTGGAATTCAGCTGCGGATCGAAGTGCCATTTCTCTTTACCGGTGGCCGCGTCGAGCGCGAACAGACGCTGGTGCGCCGTACACAGATAAAGCATGTTGCCGACTTTAATCGGCGTCACTTCGTTGGTCAGCTCGCCCGGATCGTTCGGCATCTTCACATCGCCGGTACGGAATACCCAGGCTTCCTTCAGGTTTTTAACGTTGTCCGCGTTGATCTGCTTCAGCGGAGAGTAGCGTTGACCTTCCTGGTTACGACCATACGCAGGCCAGTCGCCGTCAGCGACCTGCGAGATAGCCGCAGCAGGCGTGGATTCTGCGTTCAGCGTACCGTTGATCTCCTGTGGGTCGTTAAAACCGGCCCAGGTCAGAATGCCGCCGGTAATCAGCAGGGCAACAACCAGGCCCGCCACCGCACCGCTGGACGGCACAATCAGGCGACGCCAGACGAACGGCAGGATCAGCCAGATACCGAAGAAGACCAGGATGTCGCTGCGCGGCGTCAGTGCCCAGAAGTCGAACCCGACTTCCCAGACGCCCCAGATCATGGTGGCAAGAAGGAGGGCGGCATACAGCCACAGTGCAGATTGTTTTCTACGCAACAGCAGGACGGTTACGGCAACCATAACCAGACCCGCAATCGGGTAGTACCAGGAGCCGCCTAAAGCGACCAGCCAGACGCCACCGATTAACAGATACAGCGCGCAGAAGGCTGCGAATGCGGCTGTTAATGTCACCAGTAGACGCGGCTGTTTAGAGTTTGTTTCAGCCATAGAAAGTGTACTCGTCAGTTTTTGTTAATAATTTGCTAGCAACTAATTATAGGTATTAACAAGTGTGATCGGAATCACAATATTTGCTTTTTATAACTCATACGCCAGGCTTATCCATTTGCTGATATAATGGCTGGCTTGCGTATCAGTGCTGGATATTAACTCATCCGTATTGAGAGATTTTCACTAAAATCATTTGGTTAGTAATATGAAACATACTGTTGAAGTGATGATCCCGGAAGCCGAGATCAAAGCGCGTATCGCCGAACTGGGTCGTCAAATCACCGAACATTACAAGGACAGCGGCAGCGAAATGGTGCTGGTCGGTCTGTTGCGCGGCTCTTTCATGTTCATGGCAGACCTGTGCCGTGAGGTGCATGTGCCCCATGAGGTCGATTTTATGACCGCCTCCAGCTACGGCAGCGGCATGTCCACTACCCGTGATGTGAAAATCCTGAAAGATCTGGATGAAGATATTCGTGGCAAAGATGTGTTGATCGTTGAGGACATTATCGACTCCGGCAACACGCTGTCAAAAGTGCGCGAGATCCTGAGCCTGCGCGAGCCAAAATCTCTGGCGATTTGTACGCTGCTGGATAAACCTGACCGTCGCGAAGTGCAGGTGCCGGTAGAGTTCGTGGGCTTCTCGATTCCTGACGAATTCGTCGTCGGTTACGGCATTGACTACGCGCAGCGTTATCGTCATCTGCCGTATGTGGGGAAAGTGGTACTGCTGGACGAGTAATCGAGGGCTGATGTCCTCACCCCCGGCCCTCTCCCACAGGGAGAGGGAGAAAATCCCCGGCTTTATTTATGATTTACATGCTTAAGCTGAAGGTTGGCAATCCCCGAACGGTAACGCTGCTCCAGCGTTTCGCGGTTGGTGGCGGTCACTTCCAGATTGCGCAGCAGGCCATCGTGAATCCCGTACGCCCAGCCGTGGATAGAGACCTTCTGCCCGCGTTTCCACGCTGATTGCATGATCGTTGAGTGGCCCAGGTTATACACCTGCTCCATCACGTTGAGTTCGCAAAGGGTATCCATGCGACGCTCCTGCGGCATTTCGCCCAGCAGTGAGCTATGTTTGAACCAGATATCGCGGATGTGCAGTAGCCAGTTATCAATGAGCCCCAGTTCCGTGTTTTCAACCGCCGCCTGCACGCCGCCGCAGCCATAATGGCCGCAAATGATGATGTGCTCGACTTGCAGAACGTCCACGGCATACTGAACAACAGAAAGACAGTTGAGATCGGTGTGAATCACGAGATTGGCGACATTGCGGTGAACAAACAGTTCGCCGGGTTCAAGGCCGGTCAGGCGCTCCGCCGGTACGCGGCTGTCGGAACATCCAATCCAGAGAAAGCGTGGGTTCTGAGCCTGCGCGAGTTTTCCAAAAAATCCGGGGTCTTCCTCCACCAGCATTTTTGACCATAGTGCATTGTTGCTGATGAGTGTATCTATGTTGTTCATGGAGGTTAGCGACCTGTAACCGAGTTATTGCGTTGCGCTACTATAGGGTAACCCGACTTTTAATGAAACCACACAACGTGTGTAAGAACTGAAGGTAAGTTAATTTCATGGCAATTGCACTGGAGCTTGAGCAGCTTAAAAAAACCTATCCGGGTGGCGTTCAGGCGCTACGCGGAATAGATCTGAAAGTAGAGGCCGGCGATTTTTACGCGCTTCTGGGGCCGAACGGGGCGGGGAAATCGACCACCATTGGGATTATCAGCTCGCTGGTCAATAAAACGTCCGGCCGGGTGAGCGTCTTTGGGTACGACCTGCAAAAAGACGTGGTGAACGCCAAGCGCCAGCTGGGGCTGGTTCCGCAGGAGTTCAACTTCAACCCATTCGAGACGGTGCAGCAAATTGTCGTTAACCAGGCGGGCTATTACGGCGTTGAGCGTAAAGAGGCCCTCGAGCGTAGCGAAAAATACCTTAAGCAGCTCGATCTGTGGGAAAAGCGTAACGAACGCGCGCGCATGTTGTCCGGCGGGATGAAGCGCCGCCTGATGATTGCCCGTGCGCTGATGCACGAGCCAAAGCTGCTGATCCTCGATGAACCGACAGCGGGTGTTGATATCGAACTTCGTCGCTCCATGTGGGGCTTCCTGAAAGATCTCAACGACAAAGGCACCACCATTATTCTGACCACCCACTATCTGGAAGAGGCTGAAATGCTGTGCCGCAATATCGGCATCATTCAGAACGGCGAGCTGGTGGAAAACACCTCGATGAAGAATCTGCTCTCCAAGCTGAAATCCGAAACCTTCATTCTCGATCTGGCGGCGAAAAGCGCGCTGCCAAAACTTGAAGGTTACAACTATCGTCTGGTAGATACCTCAACGCTGGAAGTGGAAGTGCTGCGCGAGCAGGGGATTAACAGCGTGTTCTCACAGCTGAGCGCGCAGGGGATTCAGGTTTTAAGTATGCGTAACAAAGCGAACCGACTGGAAGAGCTGTTTGTCTCTCTGGTACATGACAAACAAGGAGACAAGGCATGACGCATCTTTACTGGGTCGCGCTGAAAAGTATCTGGGCGAAAGAGATCAACCGCTTTATGCGTATCTGGGTGCAAACCCTGGTGCCGCCGGTTATCACGATGACGCTCTATTTCATTATCTTCGGTAACCTGATTGGTTCCCGAATTGGTGAGATGCACGGCTTTACCTATATGCAGTTTATCGTGCCGGGCCTGATCATGATGGCGGTGATCACCAATGCCTACGCCAACGTGGCGTCGTCGTTCTTTAGCGCCAAGTTCCAGCGCAATATTGAAGAGCTGCTGGTCGCGCCGGTGCCGACGCACGTTATTATCGCGGGCTATGTCGGCGGCGGCGTGGCGCGCGGGCTGTGCGTGGGGATCCTGGTCACGGCGATTTCGCTGTTCTTCGTGCCGTTCCAGGTCCACTCGTGGCTGTTTGTCGCGCTGACGCTGCTTCTGACGGCGATCCTCTTCTCGCTGGCCGGTCTGCTGAACGCCGTGTTCGCCAAAACGTTTGACGATATCAGCCTGATCCCGACCTTCGTGCTGACGCCGCTGACCTATCTCGGCGGGGTGTTCTACTCCCTGACGCTGCTGCCACCGTTCTGGCAGGCGCTGTCGCACCTGAACCCGATTGTCTACATGATCAGCGGGTTCCGCTTTGGCTTCCTCGGCATCACCGATGTGCCGCTGTTTACCACGGTGGCGGTACTGGTGGTGTTCATCATCGCCTTCTACCTGCTCTGCTGGTCGCTGATCCAGCGCGGACGCGGGCTGCGCAGCTAATCTTTTGCCCGGCGACGCTCTGTTTGCCGGGCACTTTCTTTGACAGTTATCACCGTAAGCTAACCTTCACTCCGCTAAACTACTTGCCTGCTAAGGAGGGAGTTATGCTGGGATGGGTTATCACCTGCCACGATGAACAGGCGCAGGAAATGCTGGATAAGCTTGAAGCCAGATTTGGCCCGCTGGTGCAATGCCGGGCGGTAAACTACTGGCGCGGGTTGAGCACCAATATGCTGAGCCGCATGATGTGCGATGCCCTGCATGAAACGGACACCGGGGATGGCGTGATTTTTCTTACCGATAAATCGGGCGCGGCGCCTTACCGCGCAGCCGCGTTGCTGAGTCATAAGCACGCGTGCTGTGAAGTGATCTCGGGTATTAACTTCTCCCTGCTGGCGTTAATGTATCCGCAGCGTGGATCCTTAAGCAGCGCAGAGTTTCGCCAGGCCATCGTGGCGCAGGGCGTTCCGGGCGTCAGCAGCTTGTGGCATCAGCAGCAAAAAAATCCTCCCTTCGTCCTGCTCCACGATTTGTATAAGAATTAAACGTGGGTATTGATGTCTCATTTGTTACAATAGCGGCAGTTTTCCGCACCGATTAAGACACCATGCTACCGCGCATTCTTTTCTTGCTATTGATGCTCATTTCCGGCGTCAGCTCAGCCAGTTTACTCAGTCAGCACACGCTGCCTGCCCAGTACATGCAAACCACCGAAGACGCGGCGATCTGGGCGCAGGTGGGGAACAGCGTGATCAACGTCGGTAACGTGCGCGCCGGGCAGATCCTGGCCGTTGTGCCCGCGGCGGCGGACTACTACGAATTTCGCTTCGGTTTTGGCACGGGGTTTATCGACAAGGGCCACCTGGAGCCGGTTCAGGGGAAACAGCGCGTCGAGGACAGCCTCGGGGATCTCAATAAGCCCCTGAGCAATCAGAACCTCATTACCTGGAAAGACACGCCGGTGTATAACGCGCCGTCGAGCGGCAGCGCGCCTTTCGGCACGTTAAGCGCCAATCTGCGCTACCCCATACTGAATAAACTGAAAGACCGTCTGAATCAGACCTGGTTCCAAATCCGCATCGGCAATCGTCTGGCGTGGATCAGCAGCCTGGACGCGCAGGAAGATAACGGCCTTCCGGTTCTGACCTACCATCATATTTTGCGTGATGAAGAAAACACGCGCTTTCGACATACGTCCACAACGACAAGCGTACGTGCGTTCAACAACCAGATGGCCTGGCTACGCGATCAGGGCTATACCACCCTGACGATGTATCAGCTTGAAGGGTACGTGCGTAACAAAATGAACCTGCCTGCAAAATCGGTGGTGATTACCTTTGACGATGGCCTGAAATCCGTCAGCCGCTATGCCTATCCTGTGCTGAAAGAGTACGGCTTCAAGGCAACCGCGTTTATTATCTCTTCCCGCATAAAAGGCCATCCGCAGAAGTGGGATCCAAAATCGCTGCAGTTTATGAGCGTGCAGGAGATTAAGGGGATTCAGGATGTGTTCGATATTCAGTCCCACACCCACTTCCTGCACCGCGTGGATGGGTATAAGCACCCGATTTTACTGAGCCGCAGCTATCACGTGATTTTGTTTGATTTTGAACGCTCGCGTCGCGCGCTGGCGCAGTTTAATCCACGCGTGCTCTATCTTTCCTATCCGTTTGGCGGCTACGACAATAAAGCGATAAAGGCGGCGAATGATGCCGGTTTCCATCTGGCGGTGACGACGGTGAAAGGGAAGGTGAAGCCGGGGGATAATCCGTTCTTACTGAAACGCCTGTACATCTTAAGAACGGATTCGCTGGAGACCATGTCGCGGCTGATCAGCAATCAGCCGCAGGGATAGTGCTTATGCAACCTGAACCGGAATCGCCTTCGCGGTACGTTTCATGTCGTTGTCGCCTTCAAAGTATGCAACTTTCGGCTGCCAGCGGCGCGCTTCTTCATCAGACATCATCACGAAGCTGGCGATAATCACAATATCGCCCACGTCCGCGCAGTGCGCTGCCGCGCCGTTAACGGAGATGATTTTAGACCCGCGCTCGGCGGCGATGGCGTAGGTGGAGAAACGTTTGCCGTTGTTAACGTTCCAGATATCAATCGCTTCGTTTTCAAGGATGCCCGCAGCATCAAGGAAATCCTGGTCGATGGCGCAGGAGCCTTCATAGTGCAGGTCGGCCTGGGTGACTTTCACACGGTGAAGCTTACCTTGCAGCATTTTGCGAATCATTACGTTTACCTTTCATCTTCCGGGTAGAGAAACCTACGCCAGTTCAACCACTTTGTTGTCGATTAGGCGGGCCTGACCGAGCCATGCCGCCACCAGAATGACCGCACGTTTGCTGGTCTGTGTAAGCTCCAGAAGCGTGTCGGCATCGCGAATTTGAATATCATCAGCGCGGAAGCCTTTATCGTTCAGCGCCTGTTCAGCCAGAGCAATAATCTCTTCGGCCGTTAACTCTTTCGCCAGCAGCTGTTCTGCCATGGTGTTCATGACCTTGCTTAAGCCCGGCGCGATTTTACGCTGGTCCGCGGTCAGGTAGCCATTTCGCGAGCTGAGCGCCAGACCGTCTTTCGCGCGTACAATCGGTACGCCGACAATCTCGATATCGTAGCCCATATCCGCAACCATCTTGCGGATCAGCGCCAGCTGCTGGAAATCTTTCTCACCGAAGCAGGCAACGTCCGGCTGCACCAGGTTGAACAGCTTGCTGACGATGGTCGATACGCCGCGGAAATGACCCGGGCGGCTTGCGCCTTCCAGCATGGTGGAAATGCCCGGTACGTCAACGTAGGTGGCCTCATCGGTACCCTGAGGATAGACATCCGCCGGTGCCGGAGAGAAGACAATATCCGCATGGCGTTTTTTGAGCTTCTCGCAATCTTCCTGCAGGGAGCGCGGATAGCGTGCCAGATCGTCGGCGCGGTCAAACTGCATTGGGTTAACGAAGATACTGACCACCACGATATCTGCACGGGCTCTTGCTTCGTCAACCAGCTTCATATGGCCGTCATGCAGGTTGCCCATGGTCGGGACCAGTGCGATACGTTTACCTTCCTGACGCGCGCGACGGATATGCTGGCGCAGCAGCGGCAGGGTTTCAATGATTAGCACAACGAGACTCCTTAATGGAAACTGTGTTCTTCACCCGGGTAAACACCGGATTCAACGTCGGCAATATACTGCCTGACCGCAGCGCGCATGTCGCCCGCTTCGGTGAGGAAATTTTTGGCAAACTTCGGAATATGCCCGCCGGTGATGCCAAAGGCGTCGTGCATCACCAGGATCTGACCGTCGGTCACGTTGCCTGCGCCAATACCAATCACCGGAATCGACAGGGCTTCAGTAATACGCTTCGCCAGCTCAACCGGCACGCACTCCAGCACCAGCAGCTGGGCGCCTGCGGCTTCCAGCGCCAGGGCATCATCAAACAGCGTCTGGGCGGCGTCACCGCGGCCCTGCACTTTATATCCACCAAAGATGTTGACGGACTGCGGCGTCAAGCCCAAATGGCCGCACACCGGCACGGCGCGCTCGGTGAGCATCTTCACCGTATCCACCAGCCAGGCACCGCCTTCAATTTTGACCATGTTAGCGCCAGCACGCATGACCGCTGCCGCGTTTTCGAATGCCTGCTCCGGCGTGGCATAGGCCATAAACGGCAGATCGGAGAGCAGCAGGCAGGCTGGAGCCCCGCGGCGCACCGCACGGGTGTGGTAAGCGATATCCTCAACCGTGACCGGCAGGGTGGAATCATGTCCTTGTACCGTCATCCCTAACGAATCTCCGACCAGCATGACGTTGATACCCTCTTCGGCAAAGAGTTTGGCGAAGCTGTAGTCATACGCGGTGATGGTGGCGAAGCGTTTTTTTTCCTGTTTGCATTTCTGCAGTAAGGAGATGGTGGTTGGTTTCATACTGTTTCCTGATAGCCCAAAAGCGAATCTTTGCGCATTCTAACAGTAACATTCGGGGGAACAATGATTTTAGGTAACCGATTAGCCACAATTATTTTGAGGCTAATAGGCAGGGGAACCGGATCACCAGCGGGCGGGTCTTTCCGCGTTGAGGTTGTCCAGAATGGTCCGGAGTGGGATGCCATCCGGGAAGATGAGATCGGGTGCGACTTCAAACAGCGGCCAGAGCATAAACCCGCGGTTTTTCATGTCGTAATGCGGAACGGTGAGACGTTCAGTGTTAATGGTTTCGTGACCAAACAGCATAATGTCGAGGTCCAGCGTGCGCGGTCCCCAGCGCTCGGCTTTGCGTACGCGTCCCTGCTGCAGTTCGATGCGCTGGGTGTTATCCAGCAGCGTTTCGGCATCAAGGGCAGTTTCCAGCACCACGGCGGCATTGAGATAATCAGGCTGATCCTGCGGGCCCAGCGGCGGCGTGCGGTAGAAAGAGGAGACCGCCACGATCTTGCTTTGCGGGATCTCCCCCAGCGCCTGTACGGCAGCGTTCACCTGCTCCAACGGAGAGGCTAAATTGCTGCCGATGGCGATATACGCGAGGGTCATGCTGTCCCTTCACGACGCGGCGCGCGTTTGCGCGGGCGACGATGGCGGCGACGCGGTTCCGGCTCTTCATCCAGCCCGGTGAGCATGTCTTTTTGCTCCGGCGGTGCGGAAACCTGGAATTCGGCCCACCACTGCGTCAGGCGCTGCAGCTCCTGGTTGCGTTCAATTTCAGCACGCAGCGACAGCAGATCGAAGGCGGCGCGGAATTTTGGATGCTCCATCAGCTTCCAGGCGCGTTTGCCCTGACGACGGGACATGCGCAGCTGAAGCTGCCAGATATCGCGTACCAGCGTGGTGATACGTTTTGGAATAGCGAGCGTACGGCACCCTTCGTCCAGCACGTCGTTTGCGGCCAGGGCGAAGGCATCATAGTAGGCAAGCCCGCTCTCCTGGGTAATTCGCTGGGCCGTTTCCAGCAACGGATACCAGAACATCGCCGCAAACAGGAACGCCGGATTGACGCGCATGTCGTTGCGAATACGGGTATCGGTATTTTTCAGCACCTGCGCAATCATCCGCTCCATTGGGCTGTCACCGCTTTCGGTGAAGTAGCGGGTAATGGTCGGGAACAGGGGCTGGAACAGGTTGTATTCGCGCAGCAGATTGTAGGTTTCAAAGCCGTGGCCAGCCTGCAGCAGCTTCAGCGCCTCTTCAAACAGGCGGGCAGGCGGCACGTCGTTAATCAGCGTTGCCAGGCGCGGAATCGGCTCTGCCGTTTCCGGGCTGATGCGCATATTGAGCTTGGCGGCGAAACGCACGGCGCGCAGCATACGCACGGGATCTTCACGATAGCGCGTTTCCGGCGTGCCGATCAGACGGATCAGACCTTCTTTCAGGTCCTGCATGCCGCCGACGTAATCGCGCACGGTGAAATCCGCCACGCTGTAATAAAGGCTGTTAATGGTGAAGTCGCGACGCTGGGCATCTTCTTCGATAGAGCCGAAGATATTGTCGCGCAGCAGCATGCCGTTCTGGCCGCGCTGTGACGTGGTGCGATCGGATGCGCCCGCTTCGTGGTGGCCGCGGAAGGTCGCCACTTCGATAATTTCCGGCCCAAACATCACGTGAGCCAGACGGAAACGGCGGCCAACGAGACGGCAGTTGCGGAATAATTTGCGCACCTGTTCAGGCGTGGCGCTGGTCGTCACGTCGAAATCTTTTGGTTTTTTGCCCAGCAGTAAATCACGCACTCCACCGCCCACGAGGTAGGCCTCGTAGCCCGCTTTATTCAGACGATAGAGCACCTTGAGGGCATTTTCACTGATATCTTTGCGGGAAATAGTGTGCTGCTCACGCGGAATAACCGACATGTGTGGCTGTGCAATAGCATCGTTCGCCATGCTCTCTTCGCGGCTTAGCACTTTGCGGCAAAAATTAGCGACTCGGGTAAAAATGGTACACCTCGTAGTGTGTTTTGTTATGAAAAAAGCGGCTAATCATAGCTCAGCGCAACGCATTTGAGAATGCTGGATTTTTGGCACTGCCGCGAGCGTCCAGTTGGCAACGGCCATTTTCAGCAGTTCGTCAATACGCAGATCCTGCCATTCGTTGGTTACATTCTGGTTGAGAAATCGCAGCGCGTCGATCAAAACAGGACGCGGATCGCCGTCTGGCAGGGCCGGGGCGTGGTTCTGCTTTGACAATTTAAAGCCCTGCGCATTGACCGCCAGCGGCAGATGAATGTAGTCCGGTGCCGTCCAGCCAAACTGGTGATACAGCGATATTTGTCGCACGGTCGGTTCGACCAGATCCGCCCCGCGCACAATTTCCGTCACGCCCTGGAAACGATCGTCGACGACCACGGCCAGGTTATAGGCAAAAAGGCCGTCACGGCGGTGAATAATAAAATCCTCACGCGCCAGACGTTCATCGGCATGAATCTCACCGGAGAGGAGATCGTTAAAGTGCGTCACCGGGGAGCGCTGCTTTATACGTACGGCGGCATTTTCCGGGGAAAGATTAAGCGTGCGGCAGTGGCCGTCATAGACCCCTCCCACGCTCTGGATACGCGCGCGGGTGCAGGTGCAGTTATAGGAAAGCCCCCGATCGCGAAGCCAGGCCAGACGTTCCCGATAGGCATCGTGACGTTTTGACTGCCAGAGCACCTCGTCATCCCAGTGAAGACCGTAATGTTCCAGCTGACGCAGAATAGTGTCTGCAGCACCGGGAACTTCACGCGGGGGGTCAATATCTTCAATGCGGACAAGCCATTTTCCCAGGCGGGCGCGAGCCTGCAGGTAGCTGCCGAGCGCGGCAATTAATGAGCCGAAGTGTAATTCACCGGAAGGAGATGGCGCGAAGCGCCCAATATAGTGTGATTCAGACATATCAACAGTAACAAGGCGGGAGAGACTCCCGCCTTTGGAGTGTGTAAACAGCGCTGGTATTAACCGGCCATCTGTTTTTCGCGGATTTCGGCCAGCGTTTTACAGTCGATGCACAGATCGGCGGTTGGACGCGCTTCCAGGCGACGAATACCGATTTCAACACCGCAGGATTCGCAGTAGCCAAAATCTTCGTCTTCGACTTTTTTCAGCGTTTTCTCGATCTTTTTGATCAGTTTGCGTTCGCGGTCACGGTTACGCAGTTCGAGGCTGAACTCTTCTTCCTGAGCGGCACGGTCTACCGGATCCGGGAAGTTGGCAGCTTCATCCTGCATATGAGTAACGGTGCGATCGACTTCATCCCTGAGTTGATTACGCCATGCTTCAAGAATACGCTTGAAGTGCGACAGCTGGGCTTCGTTCATATACTCTTCGCCCGGCTTCTCTTGATACGGCTCCACCCCAGCGATGGCGAGAATACTCAGGGACGATGTTTTACGGTTTTGCCCTTCTTGCATGTTGCTTCTCCTTAACACGCACTATCGATCCCCGTGTTGGGGGAAAAATCAGGTCGCTATAAATAGCAGATGCTTTTCCGTAAGGCAATTATCTAAACGTAACACTTGACAAGCCTGTGAGGAAAAGCGTATTTGCGCACGCGGCCAGAACACTTATTCGACAATCGTCTAATCCCTTACAAGACAATGGGAAGAGAGGATCTCAGAGTCATATTATCGGCAGAAAGTTCCGCTTTATAAGCGAAAACCTCTACCCCCTGCTTTTGTGCCTCATGCAACAATTGCGCGTATTTAGGATCAATATGGCGGGCAGGGGAGAAACGTTCAATGGCTGAATGCAACACCGCAAACAGCAATACGGCGCGTTTGCCCGCCGCCGCAACACTCATTAGCTCTCGCAGATGCTTCTGGCCACGCAGCGTTACCGCATCCGGGAAGTAGCCATTTTCCTGTTCCGCTAACGTCACTGATTTTACTTCAATATAGCACTCGGGCCTGTCTTCCGCCTGTAACATGAAGTCAATTCTGCTGCCTTCATCGCCATATTTCACTTCACTTTTATGCGTGCCATATCCCACCAGTTCGGGAATGGCGCCAAGGGTCAGCGCTTCCTTAACCAGCTGATTTGCGCGCTGGGTATTAACGCAAATAAATGCCCCGTTTTGGGTTTCGGTCACTTCCCAGGTATGGGCATATTTGCGTTTACTATTTTCTGATGTGGAATACCAGACCCTGTCACCTGGCGTCGCACACCCCGTCATGGCGCCGGTATTGGGGCAGTGCAGGGTGAGCTGAACCCCTTCGGGGGTGATCACGTCGGCGAGGAAGCGTTTGTAGCGTTGGATAAGCGTAGCGTGCTGCAGGGGAGGACTAAACTTCATCAGAATTCCTTTCGGTGTTGCCCAGCGTCCAGCGCTGTAGCGGCGTATAGCGGGTGCGTCCCTGTGCAAAGACGGATTCGTAAAGCGCGAATGCGTTGACCGGAAAGGCCCAGTGAAAACCCGGCGGCGGGATGGCAACGGCCTGACCGGCATCGCGCAGCAGCGTGATATGTGGATGAAACGGCTGTGGGCTCTGATAACAGCCGCTGCGCGCCGCCTGGGCGCGCAGCATATTCGCTAGCTGTAACAATCCGCGCGGCGGCTGGCGCGTTCCCAGCCACACCACGCGCGAACGCGGCCACTGGCCCGCGTCGTCGAGGTGCAGCGTAAATTCCGGCTGGGCAATACGCCCGGCCATTGCGGCTAACGCCCGCTGTTTTTCGGCACTGACGTCGCCCAAAAAGGCCAGCGTCAGGTGCAGGTTGGCCGCCGCGACAGGGCGGCCCGCTTCCGGCGAAAAGCAATCGGCGCGCCAGCGAACAATTTGACGCTGTATGGTGGTGGGCAATTCAATGGCAAAAAACAGCCGTTTCGACTCAGGCATACGGAGGACTCGGTAATGATATGCGCCGATGCTACAATGTACGCCGACTAATGTTAACCCTCTGGAGCTGTTAGTGTCCTCATTGCCGGTCGCCGTCATTCTTCCTGAGCTTCTCGCTGCCTTACACCATGCCCCGCAGGTTTTGCTGAATGCCCCTACGGGCGCGGGCAAGTCCACCTGGCTGCCGCTGCAGATTCTGAAAGACGGAAACATCAGCGGGAAAATTATCCTGCTGGAGCCGCGCAGGCTGGCCGCGCGCAACGTGGCGCAGCGTCTGGCGGAGCTGCTGAATGAAAAACCGGGCGAAACGGTAGGTTACAGGATGCGTGCCGAGACCTGCGTTGGCCCGACCACGCGTCTTGAAGTGGTCACCGAGGGTATTCTCACCCGCATGCTGCAAAACGATCCGGAGCTGACCGGCGTCGGGCTGGTGATCCTCGATGAATTCCACGAGCGCAGCCTGCAGGCGGATCTGGCCCTCGCGCTGTTGCTGGACGTGCAGCAGGGGCTGCGCGACGATCTCCGGCTGCTTATTATGTCGGCCACGCTGGACAACGAGCGGCTACGACAGGCATTACCCGATGCGCCGGTCATCAGCTCAGAAGGGCGGGCGTTTCCGGTTGAACGCCGCTATCAGCCGCTTCCCTCCCACCAGCGTTTTGACGAGGCCGTCGCCATTGCCACCGCTGTGCTGCTGCGCCAGGAGCCTGGTTCCCTGCTGCTGTTTTTGCCGGGCGTCGGTGAAATTCAGCGCGTGCAGGAGCAGCTTTCTACCCGGGTAGGCGGCGACGTGCTGCTTTGCCCGCTCTACGGCGCGTTGTCGCTACAGGATCAGCGTAAAGCGATCCTTCCCGCGCCGGCGGGGCAGCGCAAGGTGGTGCTGGCAACCAACATTGCTGAAACCAGTTTGACCATTGAAGGTATTCGCCTGGTGGTGGATAGCGCGCAGGAGAGAGTGGCAAGCTTTGACCCGCGTACCGGGCTGACTAAACTCCTGACGCAGCGCATCAGCCAGGCGTCGATGGTGCAGCGCGCGGGCCGTGCGGGGCGTCTTGAGCCGGGCATCTGCCTGCATTTGACCAGCGCGGAGCAGGCTGAACGCGCTGCACAGCAAAGCACGCCGGAAATTTTACAAAGCGATTTGTCTGGTCTGGTGATGGACCTGCTCCAGTGGGGCTGTCCGAACCCTGAGCAGCTCACCTGGCTTAATCCACCTCCTGTCGTAAACCTCACCGCTGCGCGCACGTTGCTGACCCAGCTTGGCGCGCTGGAAGGCGAGCGTCTGACGGCGCGCGGCCAGAAAATGGCGGCGCTGGGCAACGATCCGCGTCTGGCCGCGATGCTGGTGGCCGCGCAAGGGGATGATGAAATTGCCACGGCGGCAAAACTGGCGGCTATTCTTGAGGAGCCGCCTCGCGGTGGCAGCAGCGATCTGGGGCAGGCGTTTTCGCGCAGCCAGGGTAACTGGCAGCAGCGGGCGCAGCAGCTGGGTAAACGCCTGAATAGCCGGGGAGGAGCGCCTGACAGCGACAAGATTGCCTTCCTGCTGGCCCAGGCTTTCCCGGACAGGATTGCGCGTCGGCGCGGGCTGGACGGTCGCTACCAGCTGGCAAACGGCATGGGGGCGATGCTGGACAGCGATGATGCGCTGACGCGTCACGAATGGCTGATCGCCCCGCTGTTGCTGCAGGGCAGCCATTCTCCGGATGCGCGTATCCTGCAGGCGATAGCCGTAGAGATTGACGCCCTGACGCGTGCCTGTCCGCAGCTGCTTCAGCAATCTGATACCGTGGAATGGGATGACGCCCAGGGCACGCTGAAGGCCTTTCGTCGCAGCCAGATTGGCAAGTTGACGCTTGGGACGAAGCCGCTGGCGAAGCCGTCGGAAGACGAGCTTCATCAGGCGATGCTGAACGGAATTCGGGAAAAAGGGCTGAGCGCCCTGAACTGGACGCCGGAAGCGGAGCAGTACCGCATTCGTCTGCACTGCGCCGCGAAGTGGCTACCGGAATATAGTTGGCCTGCGGTGGATGACGAGACGCTGCTCGCTACGCTTGAGCGCTGGCTACTGCCGCAAATGAGCGGCGTACACTCTCTGCGAGCCCTTAAGGCGCTTGATGTTAAGACCGCGTTACAGAATTTACTGGACTGGTCATTACGTCAACGTCTGGATAGTGAACTGCCAGGGCATTACACTGTGCCGACCGGAAGCCGGATTGCCATCCGTTATCATGAGGATAATCCGCCGGCGCTGGCGGTTCGGATGCAGGAGATGTTTGGTGAAGCCACCACGCCGTCCATTGCGGAAGGGCGTGTGCCGTTAGTGCTTGAGCTGCTGTCGCCTGCGCATCGTCCATTACAAATCACCCGAGATTTGGGAGCGTTCTGGGCGGGAAGCTACCGTGAAGTGCAAAAAGAGATGAAGGGGCGATATCCCAAACATGTCTGGCCGGACGATCCGGCGAATACGGCGCCGACGCGGCGAACGAAGAAATATTCGTAGGTTAGGTGAAAGAGGGAGTGCGGCCTGATGCCCTCACCCCGGCCCTCTCCCACACGGAGAGGGAGAAAACACTAAAGACTTTCCTGACAGGAAAGTCTTGCTGTTTATTTTGAGAGATTTCTTCTTTCACAGGCCTGTGAAAGAAAAGAAAATCTGGCCTTTGCGCCTGAAAGTTGCGGAGAAAAAGCATGGCGGGGAATGACCGCGAGCCAATAGGACGTAAGGGAAAACCAGCGCGTCCGGCGAAAGAAAAGGTAAGCCGTCGTCGCCTCAGAGATGAGGACTATGACGATGACTATGAAGACGATTATGAGGATGAAGAACCGATGCCGCGTAATGGAAAAGGCAAAGGGCGTAAGCCTCGGGGCAAGCGCGGCTGGTTCTGGCTGCTGCTGAAGCTGTTTATTGTTTTTGTTGTCCTGATGGCAATTTACGGCGTGTATCTGGATCAGAAGATCCGCAGCCGTATCGACGGAAAAGTCTGGCAGCTCCCTGCGGCAGTGTATGGCCGTATGGTGAACCTTGAGCCAGATATGTCCATCACCAAAAACGAGATGGTTAAACTGCTGGAAGCCACCCAGTATCGTCAGGTGTCAAAAATGACGCGGCCTGGCGAATTTACCGTGCAGTCCAACAGCATTGAGATGATCCGTCGTCCGTTTGATTTCCCGGACAGCAAAGAGGGGCAGGTGCGCGCGCGTCTGACCTTTGACGGCGATCGTCTGGACACCATCGAGAACATGGATAACAACCGTCAGTTCGGTTTCTTCCGTCTCGATCCTCGTCTGATCACCATGCTTTCGTCAGCAAACGGCGAGCAGCGCCTGTTCGTGGCGCGTAATGGCTTCCCGGATCTGCTGGTCGATACCCTGCTGGCAACCGAAGACCGTCACTTCTACGAGCACGATGGCATCAGCCTCTACTCGATTGGCCGTGCGGTACTGGCTAACCTGACTGCCGGTCGCACCGTGCAGGGAGCGAGTACGCTGACCCAGCAGCTGGTGAAAAACCTGTTCCTCTCCAGCGAACGCTCTTACTGGCGTAAAGCGAACGAAGCCTACATGGCCGTGCTGATGGATGCGCGCTACAGCAAGGATCGTATCCTTGAGCTGTACATGAACGAGGTGTACCTCGGTCAGAGCGGCGATAACGAAATCCGCGGCTTCCCGCTGGCGAGCCTGTATTACTTTGGCCGTCCGGTGGAAGAGCTGAGCCTGGACCAGCAGGCGCTGCTGGTGGGCATGGTGAAAGGGGCGTCCATTTATAACCCGTGGCGTAACCCGAAACTGGCGCTGGAGCGTCGTAACCTCGTTCTGCGTCTGCTGCAACAGCAGCAGGTGATTGACCAGGAGCTGTACGACATGCTGAGCGCGCGTCCGCTCGGCGTTCAGCCGCGCGGCGGCGTGATTTCGCCTCAGCCTGCGTTTATGCAGCTGGTGCGTCAGGAGCTGCAAAGCAAGCTCGGCGATAAGGTCAAAGATCTCTCCGGCGTGAAGATCTTCACCACCTTTGACTCCGTGGCGCAGGATGCGGCCGAAAAGGCGGCTGTGGAAGGCATTCCGGCGCTGAAGAAACAGCGTAAGCTCTCCGATCTTGAAACCGCGATGGTGGTGGTTGACCGTAACACCGGCGAAGTGCGCGCGATGGTGGGCGGGGCCGAGCCGCAGTTTGCAGGCTACAACCGTGCGATGCAGGCGCGTCGCTCAATCGGCTCTCTGGCAAAACCGGCAACCTACCTCACAGCCCTGAGCCAGCCAAATCAGTATCGCCTGAATACCTGGATTGCGGATGCGCCGATCTCCCTGCGCCAGCCTAACGGCCAGGTCTGGTCACCGCAGAACGATGATAAACAGTTCAGCGGTCAGGTCATGCTGGTGGATGCGTTGACCCGTTCCATGAACGTGCCAACGGTGAACCTGGGCATGTCGCTGGGACTGCCGGCGATTGTCGATACCTGGCAAAAGCTGGGCGTGGCGAAAGATCAGCTGCATCCGGTGCCGGCGATGATCCTCGGCGCGCTTAACCTGACGCCGATCGAAGTGGCGCAGGCGTTCCAGACCATTGCCAGCGGGGGCAACCGCGCGCCGCTGTCTGCCCTGCGCTCAGTGATTGCCGAAGATGGTTCCGTGCTTTATCAGAGCTTCCCGCAGGCGGAGCGTGCCGTTCCCGCTCAGGCCGCCTATATGACGCTGTGGACGATGCAGCAGGTCGTGCAGCGCGGTACCGGCCGTCAGCTGGGCGCGAAGTATCCGGGTCTGCATCTGGCGGGTAAAACCGGGACCACCAACAACAACGTCGATACCTGGTTCGCCGGTATTGATGGCCGTGAAGTGGTGATCACCTGGGTAGGCCGCGACAACAACCAGCCGACCAAACTGTACGGGGCGAGCGGGGCGATGTCGATTTACCAGCGCTATCTGGCGAATCAGTCTCCTGTGCCGCTGAATCTGGTTGCGCCGGAAGATATCGTCGATATGGGCGTAGACAGCTCCGGTAACTTCGTCTGCGGCGGCGGAATGCGTACGCTGCCTGTCTGGACCGCAAACCCGGACTCGCTGTGCCAGCAAAGCCAGCCAGAACAGCCAACGGGTAACCCGTTCGACCAGTCTTCTCAGCCACAGCAGCAGCAACAGCCGCAGCAGCAGAATGAGAAGAAAGACAGCGACGGTGTCGCGGGCTGGATTAAAGACATGTTCGGCGGTAACTAACCTTTTAAAGCCCTCTTCCCTGGAAGGGGGCTTTTTTTACCCGTAAACCTCATTTCGTTAACCCTCGCTTTAACTCTGATTAACCCTTCGTTTTCTCTTGATGATTTCTTAAACCCTTAATTCTCATAGGGCCGCTTACTGCTTGCTATGCAACCAGCGTTTCGCATATTATTCTGGCGCTCATAATAATAATTCTCGTTTACGTTATCATTCACTTTCACATCAGAGATTCAACATGGCGCTTTCCAATACTGCTCAGCCAATGAACACGTCGCTGCGTAAGCTCGCGGTCGTCGTCGCCACAGCGGTTGCCGGCATGTCTGCTTATGCTCACGCGGCCGAAACCCCGAAAAAAGAAGAAACCATTACGGTAACCGCAGCACCTGCGGCACAGGAAAGTGCCTGGGGGCCTGCTGCGACCATCGCCGCACGGCAATCCGCGACCGGAACCAAAACGGATACCCCTATTCAAAAGGTTCCGCAGTCTATTTCGGTAGTCACTGCCGAAGAGATGGCGCTGCATCAGCCGCGCTCGGTGAAAGAAGCCCTGAGCTACACGCCGGGCGTTGCGGTAGGCACGCGCGGCGCGTCTAACACCTATGACTATTTGATCATCCGCGGCTTCGCGGCCGATGGTCAGACGCAGAATAACTACCTCGACGGCATGAAAATGCAGGGGAACTTCTATAACGACGCGGTGATTGATCCTTATATGCTGGAGCGCGCCGAGATCATGCGCGGTCCGGTTTCCGTTCTGTACGGCAAAAGCAGCCCGGGCGGTTTGCTGAACATGGTCAGTAAGCGCCCAACAACCGAGCCGCTGAAAGAGATCCAGTTCAAAGTCGGCACGGATAGCCTGTTCCAGACCGGGTTTGACTTTAGCGATGCGATCGACGACGACGGCGTTTACTCTTATCGCTTAACGGGCGTTGCGCGTTCTAATAACGCTCAGCAGGAGCGTGCGGAAGAGCAGCGTTACGCCATCGCGCCATCGTTCTCCTGGCGTCCGGATGATAAAACCACCTTCACGTTCCTCTCCTACTTCCAGAACGAGCCTGAAACGGGCTACTACGGCTGGCTGCCAAAAGAGGGAACGGTTGAGCCGCTGCCGAATGGCGATCGTCTGCCGACGAACTTCAACGAAGGCGCGAAGAACAATACCTATTCCCGTAACCAGAAAATGGTGGGATACAGCTTCGACCACGAGTTCAACGATACCTTTACCGTGCGTCAGAACCTGCGCTTTGCCGAGAACAAAACCTCGCAAAACAGCGTATACGGTTATGGCGTCTGTACCGATCCGGCAAACAGCGGCAACAAACAGTGTGCCGCGCTAGCGCCATCGGACAAAGGCCATTATCCGGCGCGTAAATACGTTGTCGATAACGAAAAGCTGCAGAACTTTACCGTTGATACCCAGCTGCAGAGCAAATTCTCAACCGGCGAGGTGGACCACGTCCTGCTGACCGGCGTTGACTTTATGCGCATGCGGAATGACATCAACTCCTGGTTCGGTTACGACGACTCTGTTCCGCTGCTGGATCTTTACAACCCGGTGAACAGCGATTTTGATTTCGGCTCAAAAGATCCCGCGACCTCCGGCCCATATCAGATCCTCAACCGTCAGAAACAGACGGGGCTGTACGTTCAGGATCAGGCGCAGTGGGATAAAGTGCTGGTAACCCTGGGCGGCCGTTATGACTGGGCCGATCAGGAATCCTACAACCGCGTGACGAACACCACCTCCAAACGTGATGATACCCAGTTCACCTGGCGCGGTGGCGTTAACTATCTGTTTGATAACGGCGTAACTCCGTACTTTAGCTACAGCGAATCGTTTGAACCGGCTTCGCAGACCGATGCCCAGGGCAAGCTGTTCTCGCCGTCTAAAGGCAAACAGTACGAAGCGGGCGTGAAATACGTGCCGAACGATCGTCCGATCGTCGTCACCGGTGCGTTGTACCAGCTGACCAAAACCAACAACCTGATGGCGGACCCGGCGGGCTCCTTCTTCTCGGTTCAGGGCGGTGAAATCCGCGCGCGTGGCGTAGAACTGGAAGCGAAAGCGGCCCTGTCTGCAAGCGTCAACCTGGTGGGTTCTTATACCTACACCGATGCGGAATACACCACGGACACCACCTACAAAGGCAACACGCCTGCTCAGGTGCCAAAACACATGGCATCGTTGTGGGGTGATTACACCCTGTTTGACGGTGCGCTGTCGGGTCTGACGCTGGGTACCGGCGTGCGTTACACGGGCTCAAGCTATGGCGATCCGGCGAACTCCTTCAAGGTGGGCAGCTATACCGTAGTCGATGCGCTGGTCAGATACGATCTGGCACGCGTTGGCATGGCGGGCTCAAACGTGGCGCTGCACGTGAACAACCTGTTCGATCGCGAGTACGTTGCCAGCTGCTTCAATACCTACGGCTGCTTCTGGGGTGCTGAACGTCAGGTTGTTGCCACCGCGACCTTCCGCTTCTAATCTCTCTTCGGGCACGGTTCGCCGTGCCCTTTTTATTTAAGTTGGCTGATATGCAGGATATTCAAACGCAACCCGACACCACCTTTACGCTCAACCATCTCTCATTTCGCGTACCCGGGCGCACGCTGCTGCATCCGCTCTCTCTGACGTTTCCGGCCGGTAAAGTGACGGGCCTGATTGGTCACAACGGTTCCGGTAAATCCACGCTGCTCAAAATGCTGGGGCGCCATCAGCCGCCTTCAGAAGGCGATATTCTGCTGGATGACCAACCGCTGGAGAGCTGGAGCAGTAAAGCCTTTGCCCGCAAAGTGGCCTATCTGCCGCAGCAGCTGCCGCAGGCGGAAGGGATGACGGTGCGTGAGCTGGTGGCGATTGGGCGGTATCCGTGGCACGGTGCGCTTGGGCGCTTCGGCGTCGCCGACCGAGAGAAGGTGGAAGAGGCGATTGCGCTGGTCGGGCTAAAACCGCTGGCGCACCGTCTGGTGGATAGCCTGTCCGGCGGCGAACGTCAGCGCGCGTGGATCGCGATGCTGGTGGCGCAGGACAGCCGCTGCCTGCTGCTGGATGAACCGACCTCTGCGCTGGATATCGCCCATCAGGTCGACGTCCTGGCGCTGGTGCATCGCCTGAGCCAGCAGCGTGGCCTGACGGTCATCGCGGTTCTGCACGATATCAACATGGCCGCGCGCTATTGTGACTACCTCGTCGCGCTGCGCGGGGGCGAGATGATTGCCCAGGGGACACCGGCAGAGCTGATGCGCAGCGAAACGCTGGAACATATTTACGGTATTCCGATGGGTATTCTGCCTCACCCGGCCGGGGCTGCACCGGTGAGCTTTGTCTACTGATGCTGAATAACACACGCATTAGCCGCCGTCGCCTGCTGACGGCGATGGCGCTCTCGCCGCTGCTGTTAAAAATGAATACGGCGCGTGCCGCCGCCGTCGATCCGCACCGTATTGTGGCTCTGGAGTGGCTGCCGGTCGAACTGATGATGGCGCTCGGCGTCACGCCCTATGGCGTGGCGGACATTCCTAACTATAACCTCTGGGTGAACGAGCCAAAGCTGCCGGACTCGGTGATCGACGTCGGCCTGCGTACGGAGCCAAACCTTGAGCTGCTCACCCAGATGAAACCCTCGTTCCTGTTCTGGTCCGCGGGCTACGGCCCGTCAGAGGAGACCATGGCGCGCATTGCGCCGGGACGTGGATTTGCTTTCAGCGACGGTAAAAAACCGCTGGCCGTGGCGAAAAACTCGATTAACGAGATGGCGCATTTCCTCAACCGCGAAGCGGAGGCCAAAAAGCATCTCGACGAATTTGATGCCCTGATAGACTCCCTGAAGCCGCGCTTTGCTCACCGGGGCGATCGTCCGCTGCTGATGGTGACGCTGCTGGATGCCCGCCATATGCTGGTCTTCGGTAAAAACTGTCTTTTCCAGGAGGTGCTGGACAGCTTCGGCATTCGCAACGCCTGGGAAGGGGAGATGACCTTCTGGGGCAGTACCGCCGTGGGTATCGACCGCCTGGCGGCGTTTCGCGATGTGGACGTGCTCTGTTTCGACCACGGTAATGAACGCGACATGCAAACCCTGATGGCGACCCCGCTCTGGCAGGCGATGCCGTTTGTACGCGAGAAGCGCTTCCAGCGCGCCCCGGCTGTCTGGTTCTACGGCGCGACGCTGTCGGCCATGCATTTTGCCCGCGTGCTGGATAACGCCCTGGGAGGTAAAGCATGAGTACGCGTATCGCCCGCTTCCCGGCGCTGCTGTTATCCCTGCTTTTTCTGGTTGCGCTGGTATTAACCGGCTTCAATCTCTCCGCGGCCTTACCGCGCGCGCAGTGGGGGGCCGCTCTGGCCTCGCCGGATATCGACAATATTCAGCAGATGCTGTTCCACTACAGCCTGCTGCCGCGTCTGGCGATCTCCCTTTTGGTCGGGGCCGGCTTAGGGCTGGTGGGCGTGCTGTTCCAGCAGGTTTTACGTAACCCGCTGGCAGAGCCAACCACGCTCGGCGTCGCGACCGGCGCGCAGCTTGGGATCACCATCACCACGCTGTGGGCGCTGCCGGGAGCGTTAACCTCGCAGTTTGCGGCACTCGCGGGGGCGTGCGTGGTGGGCGCGCTGGTCTTTGGCGTGGCCTGGGGCAAGCGCCTTTCTCCTGTGACGCTTATTCTGGCCGGGCTGGTGGTGAGCCTGTACTGCGGGGCGATTAACCAGCTGCTGGTGCTGTTCCATCACGATCGGCTGCAAAGCATGTTCCTGTGGAGTACCGGCACGCTCACCCAGACCGACTGGAGCGTTGTAGAGCACCTCTGGCCGCAGCTGGCTGGCGGCGTCGTGCTGACGCTGCTGCTCCTGCGCCCTCTGACGCTCATGGGGCTGGATGATGGCGTGGCGCGTAACCTGGGGCTGGCGCTGTCGCTGGCTCGTCTGGCGGCGCTGACGCTGGCGATTGTATTGAGTGCCCTGCTGGTCAACGCGGTTGGCATCATCGGGTTTATCGGCCTGTTTGCGCCGCTGCTGGCGAAAATGCTCGGGGCGCGTCGCCTGCTGGCGCGTCTGATGCTGGCGCCGCTGATTGGAGCGCTGATCCTCTGGCTTTCCGATCAGCTTATTCTCTGGCTGGCGCAGGTCTGGAGGGAAGTGTCCACCGGCTCTGTGACCGCGCTTATCGGGGCGCCGCTGCTGCTGTGGCTGCTGCCGCGCCTGCGCAGCATGAGCGCACCGGCGATGGACGCCGGCGATAAAGTCTACGCTGAACGTCAGTCGGTGCTGTGGTTTAGCCTTGCCGGTCTGGCGGTGCTGATTATCGCCTCGTTCGCGGCGCTCTCATTCGGACGCGATGCCATGGGCTGGCACTGGGCAACGGGTGATTTACTCAATGAACTGGTGCAGTGGCGCTGGCCGCGTATCTTCGCTGCGCTGATCGCAGGGGTGATGCTGGCAGTGGCGGGGTGCATTATTCAGCGTCTGACCGGCAACCCGATGGCAAGCCCTGAAGTGCTCGGGATCAGCTCTGGCGCCGCCTTTGGCGTGGTGCTGATGCTGTTCTTTGTGCCGGGGAATGCGTTTGGCTGGCTGATGCCAGCCGGCAGTATCGGTGCGGCAGTCACGCTGATGATTATCCTGATTGCCGCCGGTCGCGGCGGATTTTCGCCGCACCGCATGCTGCTGGCCGGGATGGCGCTCAGCACCGCATTTACCATGCTGCTGATGATGCTGCAGGCCAGCGGCGATCCGCGTATGGCGAAGATCCTGACCTGGATTTCCGGCTCAACCTACAACGCCACCGGCAGCCAGGTGGTCTGGTCCGGGATCGCGATGCTCGTGCTGCTGGCGATGGTGCCGCTGTGCCGCCGCTGGATGACCATTCTACCGCTCGGCGGCGAAACCGCGCGCGCGGTGGGAATGGCGCTGACGCCAGCGCGCGTGGCCCTGCTGCTGCTGGCGGCGTGCCTGACGGCTGTGGCAACCCTGACGATTGGACCGCTGAGTTTTGTCGGATTAATGGCGCCGCACATTGCCAGAATGATGGGATTCCGGCGGACGATGCCGCATATCGTCATGTCGGCCCTGACGGGCGGGGTGATGCTGGTGTTCGCGGACTGGTGCGGAAGAATGGTGCTGTTCCCGTATCAGATCCCGGCGGGTCTGCTGTCGACCTTTATCGGTGCGCCGTACTTTATTTATCTGTTGAGAAAGCAGAGTCGGTAGTCAGGTGCGGCCTGTTGCCCTCACCCCGACCCTCTCCCACGGGGAGAGGGAGAACATCGTAGGCCGGGTAAGCGTTAGCGCCACCCGGCAATGCCCTTAGAGCTTCGCAAACACCTTGCGCGCCGCGTCGATGGTGTTGTTGATATCATCTTCGCTGTGCGCCACGGACATAAAGCCCGCTTCGAACGCGGACGGCGCCAGGTACACGCCTTCTTCCAGCATCAGGTGGAAGAAGCGCTTGAAGCGTTCAACGTCGCACTTCACCACGTCCTGATAGCAGGTCACGGTTTTCGCATCGGTGAAGAAAATCCCGAACATGCCGCCCACGTGGTTAACCACCAGAGGGATAGCGGCCTCTTCTGCGGCCTCCAGCAGACCGTTTGCCAGCTGCGTGGTCAGGTCGGTCAGGGTTTCGTGAATGCCCGGCTGAGCCACTTCGGTCAGGCAGGCAAAGCCCGCCGCCATGGCGATAGGGTTACCGGAAAGCGTGCCCGCCTGGTAAACCGGGCCGGTTGGCGCCAGGGCTTCCATCACGTCTTTGCGTCCACCGAATGCGCCGACCGGCATGCCGCCGCCGATGATTTTGCCGAGGCAGGTCAGGTCCGGCACGACGTCGTAGTAAGACTGGGCACCCGCCAGCGCCACGCGGAAGCCGGTCATGACTTCATCGATGATCAGCAGCGCGCCGAATTCGTCGCACAGGGCGCGCAGGCCCGGCAGGAACTCAGGCTGCGGTGGGATGCAGTTCATGTTGCCGGCAACCGGCTCAACGATGATGCAGGCGATTTCCTGCGGATACTGCTCGAACGCCGCGCGAACGGTAGCAAGATCGTTGTAGGTGCAGGTCAGGGTGTGCTTCGCGAAATCTGCCGGTACGCCAGGCGAGTTCGGCTGGCCGAGCGTCAGCGCGCCGGAACCGGCCTTCACCAGCAGACAGTCGGCGTGACCGTGGTAACAGCCTTCAAACTTGATGATTTTATCGCGGCCGGTAAAACCGCGCGCCAGGCGGATGGCGCTCATGGTGGCTTCGGTACCGGAGTTCACCATACGCACCATGTCCATGGTAGGCACCAGTTCGGTCACCAGCTCCGCCATTTTCACTTCCATTTCGGTTGGCGCACCGAAGCTCAGGCCGCGCTGGGCGGCTTCAATTACCGCGTTACGAATGGCCGGGTGGTTGTGCCCCAGCACCATCGGTCCCCAGGAACCCACATAATCGATATAGGCTTTGCCATCGACATCATACAGATACGCGCCGTCAGCACGTTCGATAAACAGCGGCGTACCGCCCACGCCGGTGAAGGCGCGCACAGGTGAGTTCACGCCACCCGGAATAAGCTCGCGGGCTGCACTGTAGAGGTTTTCAGACTTGCTCATGGCGTCGTTCCTGGTTCGAATAAAATGGTTAAGCCCACTATTCTATGTGATTCGGGGAAGGTTATGAAATTTTTAGCCGGGCAATGCTTTAAGATTTGTTAAGTAATTTTCAGGAGACGGTAGGGCCGTCTCTGGTAAAATCCTCGCGGCTTTTTGTGTGACAAATAAGAACAGGACATGAAATCAGATTCTCCGTCTTTTGAAGAACAACAGTTTACGCGCGCCCAGCACCGAATCAGCATTCGGCGGCTGCTCAATCGCGATAAAACGCCGCTGGCGATCCTGCTGGCCGCTGCCGTGGTGGGCACTCTCGCGGGCCTGGTTGGCGTAGCGTTTGAAAAAGCGGTTAATGCCGTACTCAACTGGCGAGTGGGCACCGTGGCCGGTTTCGCCGACAGCGAATGGCTGGTCTGGGTGTGGGCATTCGGGCTGTCCGCGCTGTTTGCCATGGTGGGGTATTTTCTGGTGCGTAAATTCGCGCCGGAAGCGGGGGGATCGGGCATCCCTGAAATTGAAGGCGCGCTTGAGGAGCTGCGTCCGGTGCGCTGGTGGCGGGTGATTCCGGTTAAGTTCATCGGCGGCATGGGGACTCTGGGCGCGGGAATGGTGCTTGGACGGGAAGGACCCACGGTACAGCTGGGGGGAAACGTCGGCCGCATGGTGGGCGATCTGTTTCGGATGCGAAGCGCCGAAGCGCGCCATACGCTGCTGGCAACCGGCGCGGCGGCGGGGCTTTCCGCCGCGTTTAACGCGCCGCTGGCAGGCATTTTGTTCATTATCGAAGAGATGCGCGCGCAGTTCCGCTACAACCTGATCTCAATTAAAGCGGTATTCACCGGCGTCATTATGTCGAGCATCGTGTTTCGCATCTTTAATGGCGAGGGCGCGGTCATTGAGGTGGGTAAACTGACCAACGCGCCGGTCAACACCCTGTGGCTTTACCTGATCCTCGGCATGATTTTTGGCGTGGTGGGGCCGCTGTTTAACACCTTTATCCTGCGCGCTCAGGATATGTTCCAGCGCATTCACGGCGGGAACACCACGAAATGGGTGCTGATGGGCGGTCTGCTGGGCGGAATGTGTGGCGTACTCGGGTTTATCGAGCCGAATGCCGCAGGCGGCGGGTTCGGGCTGATTCCCATTGCGGCGGCGGGGAATTTCAGCGTGGGTCTGCTGCTGTTTATGTTTATCTCCCGGGTTATCACGACGGTACTGTGCTTCTCTTCCGGCGCGCCCGGGGGGATTTTTGCCCCGATGCTGGCGCTGGGTACGCTGCTCGGCACCGCGTTTGGTATGGCGGCTGAAGTGGGCTTTCCCGCCTATCATCTTGAAGCCGGGACCTTTGCGGTGGCCGGAATGGGGGCGCTGCTGGCCGCGTCCCTGCGCGCGCCCTTGACCGGGATCGTACTGGTGCTGGAGATGACGGACAATTACCAGCTCATTTTGCCAATGATCATTACCTGTCTCGGCGCGACACTATTAGCCCAGTTCCTGGGTGGAAAACCGCTATACTCCACCATCCTCGCGCGTACCCTGGCGAAACAAGAGGCTGAACGGGCCGCCACGCAGAATACTTGAATGAATTACCAGGGTATTAGATAATGAGACAAAGAATTGGGTGAATTTTACCCAATGGCAGTATTCATGGGAGCATAAGATGAGTGATGACGTAGTAGCTGTACCGCTCGAATTTACCGAAGCAGCAGCCAACAAAGTGAAAGTCCTGATTGCCGACGAAGACAATCCGGATCTGAAACTGCGTGTTTATATTACCGGTGGCGGCTGCAGCGGCTTCCAGTATGGTTTTACCTTTGACGATCAGGTTAACGATGGCGATATGACTATCGAGAAACAGGGCGTCGCGCTGGTGGTTGACCCGATGAGCCTGCAATATCTGGTGGGTGGCTCGGTGGATTACACCGAGGGTCTGGAAGGTTCGCGCTTTGTGGTCACGAACCCGAATGCGACAAGCACCTGCGGGTGTGGATCTTCGTTCAGCATCTAAAAGAGTGCGGGCTGATGCCGTTACTCCGTCCCTCTCCCACAGGGAGAGGGAGAAAAGACTAAAAACGGTAACCTTGCGGTTACCGTTTTGCTTTTACCTGCCATTATCATCCAGCGCAAACGTCGGCAGCTTAAGGTGCCAGCGTATCGCCGCTAAGCGTATCACCAGCGTCACGAGCATCCCCAGCATCGCGGCATTTTCCAGCGGGAGGGCAAAGGTGTAGTACGCGGTAGCGTGAACAATCCCGCCCACAATGCAGGCCGTCGCGTAAATTTCAGTACGCAGGATCATCGGCACTTCACGCGCCAGAATGTCGCGTATGATCCCACCGCCCACGCCGGTTAATACGCCCATGCAGATTGCCACCATCGGGCCGGTACCGGCATTAAACGCCTTATTGACGCCAATACCGACAAACACGGCCAGACCCACGGCATCCAGTACCGGCAATATCCACTTGGGTAAGCGGCGGGGCTGGCGAACCAGCACAATGGTCAACAGGCAGGTGACCATCGCGACCACCAGATCGGTAGGATCTTTCACCCAAAACACCGGGCCATTTGCCAGCGCCATATCGCGGATAGTCCCACCGCCGACGGCGGTCACGACGCCCAGCACCAGCACGCCAAACGGATCCATGCGTAGTTTTCCGGCGAGCAGAACGCCGGAGATAGCAAAAACGGCTGTGCCAAGAATATCCAGCCAATAAACGAGCATCGTTAAATCCTCGAAAAGGGTCTTATGTTAGTGACTCTCTGCCAGCGCGGCACAGAGCTGTTTTGCGGCGAGGATAATACGCGGGCTGGCGCGTTCAAACCAGTCGCTGTTGAGCGGGATCACCGGAATTTTTAGCTGCTTTTGCCAGAATTGTTCAATTTTAGGAATCTCGCTCGCATTTCCGACCACGACGATGGCCTGCGGCTGGCGCGCCAGCACCTGTTCGCGGCTCACCTGAGGCCACGGTACCCGGCTGGCAGCAAAGATATTTTCACCGCCGCAGACTTCCAGCACCTGGTTCTGAATCGACCCTTTTCCGGTGGTGAACAGCGGCTGGCTGCCAAACTGCAGGAAGATGCGCTTTTTAACAGGGGTATCGTATCGGGATTTCAGCGCGGCATAGTCGCTCAGCATCTGTTTCGCCGCAGACTCGGCTTTTTTGGGCGTAGGGCTGTAGGGTGCCAGGGCGCGTAGCGCCTGAGCGACCTGCTCAATGCTGACGGCATCAATCCACATGACCTTTATGCCAAGCGAGGTGAGCTGGTTGACCTGCCGCTCGGCGTTGCCGCCGCGCCAGGCCAGCACGAGATCCGGTTTAAGCGCCACGATGCGCTCAAGGTTCATCCCCTGCCAGGTTGCCACCTGTTCAATACCCGCGGCTTGCGGTGGGTAATCCGAAAAGCTACTCACGCCAACGGGCGTGATTCCGGCGGCAAACGCCAGTTCCGTATTTGCGGGAGAGAGGGTAATCACGCGCGGTAACGCATAGAGCCACAGCGGTGCGAGAAGAAGCAGGGCGGCCAGCGCCCTGACAGTATGTTTAGCCACGTGCCAGATTCTGCACCAGGCGCTCCACCATCACGGTGGACTGTTTTGCCGCAACGGTCAGGAACTCGTCGAAGCTGATGTGGGACTGCTGGTCTGCCACGTCAGAGATGGCGCGAACCACCACGAAGGGTACGCTGAAGTTATGGCAAACGTGAGCGATCGCGGTCGCTTCCATCTCAACGGCAACCGCCTGAGGGAAGTTATGACGGATTTTCGCCAGCCCAACGGAGCCGTTGATAAAGGCATCACCGCTGACAATCAGACCGCGTACCGCGTTGAGGTTGAGTTCTGCGATGCAGGTCTCTGCCGCCGCAATCAGTTTGTCGTCAGCTTTAAAACCAGCAGGGCAGCCCGGGAGCTGGCCGTACTCGTAACCGAACGCGGTGACGTCGGCATCGTGGTAACGCGCTTCGTCGGAAACAACGATATCGCCCACTTTCAGCGTCGGCGCCAGGCCACCCGCAGAGCCGGTATTCACGATCACGTCCGGCTTGCAGCGCTCAAGCAGCAGGGTTGCACCCAGCGCAGCAGCCACTTTACCGATGCCTGATTTCAGCAGAGCCACGTCAACGCCGTTCAGCTGGCCGGTATAGATCTCACAACCTCCCAGAGAGAGGGTCTGACGGTTCTCAATTTTGTCACGCAGCAGCGTAACTTCTTCTTCCATTGCACCAATAATGCCGATTTTCATAGATTTACTCGCGATGTGCCTTGTTAAGATGCATAGTCTATCATGCGGTTAAGGGGAAACGCATTCTCACGCGGGGGAGCACATGTCACCAATCGATTTTCGCACCAAAATAAACTGGCACCGACGTTTCCGTTCGCCGCAGGGCGACAAGAGCGAACATGAGATCCTGCGTATCTTCGAAAGCGATCGCGGGCGGATCGTTAACTCGCCTGCCATCCGCCGTCTGCAGCAAAAAACTCAGGTGTTCCCGCTGGAGCGTAACGCCGCGGTGCGCACGCGCTTAACCCACTCGATGGAAGTGCAGCAGGTCGGGCGCTATATTGCCAAAGAGATTTTGAGCCGTCTCAAAGAGCAGCGTTTACTGGAAACCTATGGTCTGGACGAGCTGACGGGGCCCTTCGAGAGCATCGTTGAGATGGCCTGCCTGATGCATGACATCGGCAACCCGCCTTTCGGCCACTTTGGTGAGGCGGCTATCAATGACTGGTTTAAGCAGCGGCTTTATCCTTCGGATGCGGTAAGCCAGCCCCTCAGCGATGACCGCTGCATCGTACGCGATTTACGCCTGCGTGAAGGTGAAGAGGGGCTGAACGATCTGCGCCGCAAAGTGCGCCAGGATTTGTGTCACTTCGAGGGCAACGCGCAGGGGATCCGGCTGGTCCATTCCCTGATGCGCATGAACCTGACCTGGGCACAGGTCGGCTGCATTCTGAAATATACGCGTCCCGCGTGGTGGATGGGGGATACGCCCCCGTCCCACAGCTATTTAATGAAAAAACCGGGCTATTACCTTTCCGAAGAGGCCTATATTGAACGGTTACGTAAAGAACTTTCATTGACGCCAAACGGCCGCTTTCCATTGACGTGGATTATGGAAGCCGCCGATGATATTTCCTATTGCGTGGCCGATCTGGAAGATGCCGTGGAGAAAAGAATCTTCAGCGTCGAGGAGCTTTATCAACATCTTTATGCGTCCTGGGGTACCCATGAAAAAGGTTCGCTGTTTGCGCAGGTTGTCGAAAATGCCTGGGAAAAATCGCGCTCAAATACATTAAGCCGCAGTACGGAAGACCAGTTCTTTATGTATTTGCGGGTCAATACATTAAATAAGCTGGTGCCGTATGCGGCGTCGCGTTTTATTGATAATTTGCCGCTCATTTTCAGCGGGGAATTCAACCACGCGCTGCTGGAAGATGACAGCAGTTTCAGTCAACTCCTTGAGCTTTATAAACATGTGGCGATGCGGCATGTATTCAGCCATCCGGATGTCGAGCAGCTAGAGCTGCAGGGCTATCGGGTAATCAGTGGGTTAATGGAAATTTATTCCCCGTTGCTTCAGCTGTCGGTCGATGAATTCAGCGAACTGGTGGAACACGAGCGCGTGCGCAGAATACCCATCGAATCGCGGCTTTATCAGAAACTTTCTACCCGGCATCGTCTGGCGTATGTCGAAGCGATTGGTAAGCTGGAACGCAACTCTCCCCAATGGCCGGTGATGGAATATTATTATCGCTGCCGTCTTATCCAGGACTATATCAGCGGCATGACGGATTTGTATGCCTGGGATGAATACCGCAAGCTCATGGCGGTGGAATAATTCCGGAGTTTTGTAAAGACGGCCAATAAATTTTTACCTTTCCCATAAACTTATCGCCGGAACTAAGCGGTATAAAATGAATCTGAGTTACACAGCAATTTTGCGTTACCTGTAAATCGAGATTGAGAAACATGAAAAAAACCACATTAGCAATGAGTGCACTGGCTCTGAGTTTAGGTTTAGCGCTGTCTCCTCTGACTGCTACTGCAGCCGAGACCGCGTCGTCGGCAGCAACCGCGCAGCAGATGCCAAGCCTGGCACCGATGCTCGAAAAAGTGATGCCATCGGTGGTGAGTATTAACGTTGAGGGCAGCACCACCGTCAATACGCCGCGTATGCCGCGTAACTTCCAGCAGTTCTTCGGCGACAACTCGCCGTTCTGCCAGGACGGTTCGCCATTCCAGAGCTCTCCGTTCTGTCAGGGCGGCGGTGCCGGGGATGACAGCCAGGGCGGCGGCCAGCAGCAGAAATTCATGGCGCTTGGCTCGGGGGTAATTATTGATGCGGCGAAAGGCTACGTCGTCACTAACAACCACGTTGTCGATAACGCGAACAGCATTAAGGTTCAGCTGAGCGATGGCCGTAAGTTCGACGCCAAAGTAGTGGGTAAAGACCCGCGCTCCGACATTGCGCTGATCCAGATTCAGGATCCGAAAAACCTGACGGCGATTAAAATTGCCGACTCCGATGCGCTGCGCGTGGGCGACTATACCGTGGCGATCGGTAACCCGTTCGGTCTGGGTGAAACCGTGACATCCGGTATCGTCTCAGCGCTGGGCCGTAGCGGCCTCAACGCTGAGAACTACGAAAACTTCATCCAGACGGATGCGGCGATCAACCGCGGTAACTCCGGCGGTGCGCTGGTGAACCTGAACGGTGAGCTGATCGGTATCAACACCGCTATCCTGGCACCGGACGGCGGCAACATCGGGATCGGTTTTGCTATCCCAAGTAACATGGTGAAAAACCTGACCGCGCAGATGGTGCAGTATGGCCAGGTGAAACGCGGCGAGCTGGGTATCCTCGGTACGGAGCTGAACTCCGAACTGGCTAAGGCGATGAAAGTTGACGCTCAGCGCGGGGCATTCGTCAGCCAGGTGATGCCGAATTCTTCTGCGGCGAAAGCGGGCATTAAAGCGGGGGATGTAATCACCTCCCTGAACGGTAAACCGATCAGCAGCTTTGCCGCCCTGCGTGCCGAAGTGGGCTCGATGCCGATTGGCAGTAAAGTGACCCTCGGCCTGCTGCGCGACGGTAAGCCGGTTAACGTGAGCCTGGAGCTGCAGCAGAGCAGCCAGAATCAGGTGGATTCCAGCACCATCTTCAGCGGTATTGAAGGTGCCGAGATGAGCAATAAAGGCGCAGACAAAGGCGTGGTGGTGAACAACGTGAAAGCGAATTCACCGGCAGCCCGTATCGGCCTGAAAAAAGGCGATGTGATCATGGGTGCTAACCAGCAGCCTGTGAAAAACATCGCTGAACTGCGCAAAATTCTCGACAGCAAGCCTTCCGTGCTGGCGCTGAATATCCAGCGTGGTGATACCTCTCTTTATCTGCTGATGCAGTAATCCTCTGAAGCCCCTGTTCGCGGGGGCTTTCTCGTTTCTGTGATTCTTGCCACAACTCCATACTTCTTCCTCTCTCTTTGTGCATTCGCACAATGCAGCCGTCGCTGAACTTCCCTATGCTTGAGCTCTGCTCACGGGAGGGTTACATGGCTGGCTGGCATCTTGATACCAAAATGGCGCAGGATATCGTGGCGCGCACCATGCGCATTATTGATACCAATATCAACGTAATGGATGCCCGCGGGCGCATTATTGGCAGCGGCGATCGCGAGCGTATTGGGGAATTGCACGAAGGTGCGCTGCTGGTGCTTTCTCAGGGGCGGGTCGTGGATATCGACGATGCGGTAGCGAAACACCTGCACGGCGTACGTCAGGGCATCAATTTACCGCTGCGTCTTGAAGGCGAAATTGTGGGGGTAATCGGCCTCACCGGCGAGCCCGAGTCACTGCGAAAATACGGTGAGCTGGTCTGTATGACGGCAGAGATGATGCTGGAGCAGTCGCGCCTGATGCACCTGCTCGCTCAGGACAGCCGCCTGCGTGAAGAGCTGGTAATGAACCTTATTCAGGCGGAAGAGCATACGCCTGCGCTCAGCGAATGGGCGCAGCGTCTGGGGATCGATTTAAACCAGCCGCGCGTGGTGGCGGTCATTGAGGTCGATAGCGGCCAGCTTGGCGTGGACAGCGCGATGGCCGAGCTGCAGCAGCTGCAAAATGCGCTGGCGACGCCGGAGCGCGATAACCTGGTGGCGATCGTTTCTCTGACGGAAATGGTGGTCCTCAAACCGGCGCTCAATGCGTTCGGCCGCTGGGATGCCGACGATCATCGTCGTCGCGTGGAGCAGCTGATCTCCCGGATGGAGGAGAACGGCCAGCTGCGTTTTCGCGTTGCGCTGGGCAACTACTTTACCGGGCCGGGCAGTATCGCCCGCTCCTGGCGTACCGCGCGCACCACCATGATGGTGGGCAAGCAGCGGATGCCGGAGAGCCGCAGCTATTTCTATCAGGATCTGATGCTGCCGGTGCTGCTCGACAGCCTGCGCGGGGGCTGGCAGGCCAATGAGCTGGCGCGGCCATTAGCGCGTCTGAAAGCCATGGACAACAATGGCCTGCTGCGCCGGACGCTGCAGGCGTGGTTCCGCCATAACGTGCAGCCGCTGGCGACCTCGAAGGCGCTGTTTATTCACCGCAATACGCTTGAGTATCGGTTAAACCGGATTTCAGAGCTGACGGGTCTGGATCTGGGAAACTTTGACGACAGGCTGCTGCTGTATGTGGCGCTGCAGCTGGACGAACAGAGATGACTGAGTGCGGTCTGGTGCCCTCACCCCATCCCTCTCCCACTGGGAGAGGGCGCAAACACTAAAAACGGCAATCAAAGATTGCCGTTTTGCTTTTATTTCCGCGTTAATTTCTCAAGATCCGCTTCAATCTCGCTGATCTTATTTGTTACAACGCTTTCAAGGTGACGCAGATCGTCAAGGATCTTACGCTTGAGATCGACTTCGGTGCGGTCGCGCTGGCAGATCTGATCGAGTTCATCGATCACATAGCGCAGGTTAGGGCTGATTTCCTGTACTTCTTTGTAGCCCTGTCCTACACCGTCAGCCACAACGGTCTTACGCTGGCGTGGATATTTAAACTTCACGCTTTTGGCGAAAAACTCTCCTTTGTCCTTGTGAAAATAGATTTTCAGAATATCGTTATTGGCTTCCTGACGGAGGCTGTAACGATCAATTTCATCAGGATTGGTAATGCCCAGACTTTTCAGATTATCGTACATAGCGGTACCCTTGATCTCAACATAACCTTTGAATAATTAACGAAAAAATCTATTTTCGCCACCCTCAGATATAAAAAAAGCGGGGTTGCCCCCGCTTTTTGTTATACCCGATTAATCGATGGTGCGCAGCAATTCGTTGATGCCCACTTTACCGCGCGTTTTCGCATCCACTTTCTTCACGATAACCGCACAGTACAGGCTGTATTTGCCATCTTTTGACGGCAGGTTGCCGGAAACCACCACGGAGCCCGCCGGAACGCGACCGTAGTGAACTTCACCGGTTTCACGGTCGTAAATACGGGTGCTCTGACCGATGTAAACGCCCATGGAGATCACGGAGCCTTCTTCAACGATCACGCCTTCAACCACTTCAGAACGCGCGCCGATGAAGCAGTTGTCTTCGATGATGGTCGGGTTAGCCTGCAGTGGCTCCAGAACACCACCGATGCCCACGCCGCCGGAAAGGTGAACGTTTTTACCGATTTGCGCGCAGGAACCGACGGTCGCCCAGGTATCAACCATGGTGCCTTCGTCAACGTAGGCACCGATGTTCACGTAGGATGGCATCAGCACGGTGTTGCGTGCGATAAACGCGCCCTGACGAACCGCCGCAGGCGGTACCACGCGGAAGCCTTCTTTCTGGAAACGCGCTTCGTCGTAGTCAGCGAATTTCATTGGCACTTTATCGAAGTAGCGGCTTTCTGCTCCGTCGATAACCTGGTTATCGTTGATACGGAAAGAGAGCAGCACGGCTTTCTTCAGCCATTGATGAGTGACCCACTGACCGTCGATTTTTTCTGCCACGCGCAGCGCGCCGGAATCCAGAAGGGAAATCACCTGGTTTACCGCTTCACGGGTCACGGTATCCACATTTGCCGGGGTAATCTCGGCGCGACGCTCAAAAGCGGACTCAATAACGTTCTGTAACTGCTGCATTGTTTACTCTTTCCATTTCACTAAAAAACATATCACCCTTTATCGTTTGGATTGAGGGCTGCTGTCAACCGTTGTTGCACTTCAAGCTGCAGGTCATTATTAAGGGCACGCCGGTCCGCTGTTGCGATTATAAATAAATCTTCTACTCGCTCGCCAATCGTTGTAATTCGGGCGCCGTGGAGCGAAATTCCCAGATCGGCAAAAACCTGGCCGACGCGGGCAAGCAGCCCTGGCTGGTCGAGCGCGATCAGCTCCAGGAACGATTTACGGTCGGTGTGGGTCGGCAGGAAATTGACCTCGGTATCGACGGTAAAGTGGCGCAATTTCGCCGGCTGGCGACGCGGCTGCGGGGGCTGCCAGCTGCGCTGGGTAATCGCCTGTTCCAGACCAAAACGTATCCCTTCATGCCTGTCCGACGAGAGCGGGCTGCCGTCCGGCTCAAGCACGATAAAGGTGTCCATCGCCATGCCGTCGCGGGTGGTGAAAATCTGCGCGTCGTGAACGCTCAGGTTACGCCTGTCCAGCTCGGCGCAGACCGCAGCAAACAGATAAGGTCGGTCCGGGCTCCAGATAAAAATCTCCGTCCCGCCGCGGGTGGCCTGCGGGCTCAGCAGGATCATCGGCTGGGACAGATCGTGCTTGAGCAGATGCCGCGCGTGCCACGCAAGCTGGTTTGGGCTATGGCGGACAAAATAGTTGGCGCGGCAGCGGGCCCAAATCTGATGCAGTGCCTCTTCATCAATATTATCCATCCGCAGCAGCGCCAGCGCCTGCAGCTGGTGATGACGCACGCGCTCGCGCATGTCCGGGGTGTTTTGCATCCCGCGACGCAGCTGTTTTTCGGTGGCGAAGTACAGCTCGCGCAGCAGGCTCTGCTTCCAGCTGTTCCACAGGGTCTCGTTGGTGGCGCAGATATCGGCCACCGTCAGGCAGACCAGATAGCGCAGACGGTTTTCCGTCTGAACCTCTTCAGCGAACTGCTTGATCACTTCCGGATCCTGAATGTCACGACGCTGCGCGGTGACCGACATCAGCAGGTGATGGCGCACCAGCCAGGCCACCAGCTGCGTTTCACGCGAGTTCAGGCCGTGCAGTTCGGCAAATTTCAGCACGTCCTGCGCGCCCAGCACCGAATGGTCACCGCCGCGACCTTTGGCGATATCGTGGAACAGGGCGGCAATCAGGATCAGTTCCGGATGGGTCAGGCGCGGCCACAGTTCGACGCAGAGCGGGTGGCGGGAGCGCGTCTCTTCTCTCGCAAAGCTTTCCAGCTTTAGCATCACGCGGATCGTGTGTTCATCCACCGTGTAGGCGTGGAACAGATCGAACTGCATTTGCCCGACAATGTGCGACCACTGCGGCATATAGGCCCACAGCACGCTGTGGCGGTGCATCGGCAGCAGGCCGCGGCTGACGGCGCCCGGGTGGCGGAGCATGCTCAGGAACAGCGAACGCGCTTCCGGGATATAGCACAGCGGCTGCGTCAGATGACGGCGCGCATGGCGCAGATGGCGCAGAGTGGTGGAGTAGATCCCGGTGATGGTGCTGTTGCGCACCATGGTATAGAACATCCGCAGAATCGCTTCCGGCTCGCGGATGAACAGCGTTTCGTCGCGCAGGTCGATAAGCGTGCCGCGCAGCTGGAATTCGTCATCAATCGGGCGCGGTTTTTCGTCCGCCGTCAGGGCCAGAATGGCCTCGTCGAACAGCTGCAACAGCATCTGGTTCAGCTCGCTCACCCGGCGGGTGACGCGGAAGAAATCCTTCATCATGTGCTCAACCGGCTCGTTGCCTTCGCCCTGATAATTCAGACGCTGAGCCACGCTGAGCTGGCGGTCAAACAGCAGGCGGTTATCGTAGCGGGTGACTTCCAGATGCAGGGCAAACCGGATGCGCCACAGCAGGTGCAGGCACTCGTTCAGCTCGTTACGCTCGGCCTCGGTTAAAAAGCCGAAGCCGACCATCTCGTCCATTGAAGTGGCGCCAAAATGGCGGCGGGCGACCCACTGCAGGGTGTGGATGTCGCGCAGGCCGCCGGGGCTGCTTTTAATATCGGGTTCAAGATTATAGCTGGTGCCGTGGTAGCGCTGGTGGCGCTGATTTTGCTCCTCGACCTTCGCGGCGAAGAACTTTTCTGACGGCCAGAAGCCGTCGCTGAAGATGTGTTTTTGCAGCTCCAGGAACAGGGCGACGTCACCAATCAGCAGGCGGGTTTCAATCAGGTTGGTGGCGACGGTCAGGTCCGATAACCCTTCCAGCAGACACTCTTCCAGGGTACGCACGCTGTGGCCGACTTCCAGCTTTACGTCCCAGAGCAGCGTCAGCAGTTCGCCAATTTTTTGCGCCTGTTCGTCCGGCAGCTTTTTGCGGCTTAAGATCAGCAGATCGATATCGGAAAGCGGATGCAGCTCACCGCGGCCATAGCCCCCGACGGCAACCAGCGCAACATCACTGATTTGCCCAAACCCGTAATCGATCCACAGGCGCTGCAGCAGCTGGTCGATAAATTCGGTGCGCGCTTCAATGAGCTGCTCGGCCGACACGCCTGCGTCAAACGCGCTGCCCAGCCAGCGATGGAAAACATCCATATGGGCTTTAATATGCGCGCAGGTCAGCTCGTGCGACGGCCAGACGCCCGGGTTATCGGGCTGGTCGGGGAGGGTGGGAAGTGCTGTGTTAGCATACTGTTCGGGTAAAAGATTACTCATCGTGTGCCACCCATAAGAAAAAGCTATAGCCATTAAAAAAGCCGGCATTTGCCGGCTTTTTTATCATTCATCGTGCGTCAGTATCGCCGGGATAGTGTCATCCTTGCGCAACGTCATAATTTCGCAGCCGTTGTCTGTTACCACAATAGTATGCTCGTACTGCGCAGACAAGCTTCTGTCTTTGGTTTTCACCGTCCAGCCGTCTTTCATGGTACGGATGCGGTAGTCACCCGCGTTGACCATCGGCTCAATGGTAAAGGTCATGCCTTTTTGCAGCACCACGCCGCCGTCATCTGCATCATAGTGCAGGACCTGCGGCTCTTCATGGAAGACGCGACCAATGCCGTGACCGCAGTACTCGCGCACCACGGAGAAACCTTCTGCTTCCACAAACTTCTGGATTGCCGCACCTATGGTACGCAGGCGAATACCCGGTTTAACCATTTTCAGCGCCAGATAGAGGCTGTCCTGGGTGACTTTGCACAGGCGCTCGCCCAGGATGGTCGGCTTGCCAACGATGAACATTTTTGAGGTGTCCCCGTGGTACTCGTCTTTAATGACGGTCACGTCGATGTTGACGATGTCGCCATCTTTCAGCAGTTTTTCGTCATCCGGAATGCCGTGACACACCACTTCATTAATGGAGATGCAGACGGATTTCGGGAAACCGTGGTAGCCGAGGCAGGCGGAAACCGCGTGCTGCTCGTTCACGATATAGTCGTTACAGATACGGTCCAGTTCACCGGTGCTGATGCCCGGCTTCACGAACGGCTCGATCATTTCCAGCACTTCCGCGGCCAGACGACCGGCGATGCGCATCTTTTCAATTTCTTCAGGTGTCTTAATAGAGATAGCCATGTAATCTGTCCATCGGTGTCGATTTTTTCGACAATACTAGTCTAAGTGTCGTCAATGGTATCAGTCAGGCACGCTCCGTGCCAAATTGAGAATCATTAACAGCACACTCCGCCAACAACTGTTGGTTTCTGGTCGTGTTTTGTGGTATAAAGCGCGCCGGACTTCCGATCCATCTCAGATACACAGGCTGGACGGAAGCGACAAATCTCACTTTGTGTAACAACACACACGTATCGGCACATATTCCGGGGTGCCCTTCGGGGTCGGTAATATGGGATACGTGGAGGCATAACCCCAACTTTCAATATAGAGGTTTTAAACATGGCAACTGTTTCCATGCGCGACATGCTCAAGGCTGGTGTTCACTTTGGTCACCAGACCCGTTACTGGAACCCGAAAATGAAGCCTTTCATCTTCGGCGCGCGTAACAAAGTTCACATCATCAACCTTGAGAAAACTGTACCAATGTTCAACGAAGCCCTGGCTGAGCTGAACAAGATCTCTTCCCGTAAAGGTAAGATTCTGTTCGTTGGTACTAAGCGCGCTGCAAGCGAAGCTGTGAAAGATGCTGCTAACAGCTGCGACCAGTTCTTCGTGAACCATCGCTGGTTGGGCGGCATGCTGACCAACTGGAAAACTGTTCGTCAGTCCATCAAACGCCTGAAAGATCTGGAAACCCAGTCTCAGGACGGTACTTTCGACAAGCTGACTAAGAAAGAAGCGCTGATGCGCACTCGTGAACTGGACAAGCTGGAAAACAGCCTGGGCGGTATCAAAGATATGGGCGGCCTGCCAGACGCGCTGTTCGTAATCGATGCAGACCACGAGCACATCGCAATCAAAGAAGCTAACAACCTGGGTATCCCGGTATTCGCTATCGTTGATACCAACTCCGATCCGGACGGTGTTGACTTCGTTATCCCGGGTAACGACGACGCAATCCGTGCTGTTAGCCTGTACCTGAGCGCTGTAGCTGCTACCGTTCGTGAAGGCCGTTCCCAGGATCTGGCTTCTCAGGCGGAAGAAAGCTTCGTAGAAGCTGAATAATAAGGTTTTACCCCTTATTAGTACCGTGTATGAATAGGGGCCCATTACCGGCCCCTTTTTTCAATTTACACTGTTTGGCCCCCGGCCGGGCAGTTCACATCTCCCGAGGATTTAAGAATGGCTGAAATTACCGCATCCCTGGTAAAAGAGCTGCGCGAGCGTACTGGCGCAGGCATGATGGATTGCAAAAAAGCGCTGACTGAAGCGAACGGCGACATCGAGCTGGCAATCGAAAACATGCGTAAATCCGGTGCGATCAAAGCAGCTAAAAAAGCAGGCAACGTTGCTGCTGACGGCGTGATCATCACTAAGATCGACGGCAACTACGGCATCATTCTGGAAGTTAACTGCCAGACTGACTTCGTTGCTAAAGATGGCGGTTTCCAGGCATTTGCTAACAAAGTTCTGGACGCAGCTGTTGCGGGTAAAATCACTGACGTTGAAGTTCTGAAAGCACAGTTCGAAGAAGAACGTGTTGCGCTGGTTGCTAAAATCGGTGAGAACATCAACATCCGTCGCGTATCTTCTCTGGAAGGCGACGTTCTGGGCTCTTACCAGCACGGTGCACGTATCGGTGTTCTGGTTGCGGCTAAAGGCGCTGACGAAGAGCTGGTTAAACAGCTGGCAATGCACATCGCTGCAAGCAAACCAGAATTCGTTAAGCCAGAAGACGTGTCTGCTGAAGTGGTAGAGAAAGAGTACCAGGTTCAGCTGGACATCGCGATGCAGTCTGGTAAGCCAAAAGAAATCGCAGAGAAAATGGTTGAAGGCCGCATGAAGAAATTCACCGGCGAAGTTTCTCTGACTGGCCAGCCATTCGTAATGGACCCAAGCAAGTCTGTTGCTCAGCTGCTGAAAGAGCACAACGCTGACGTAACTGGCTTCATCCGCTTCGAAGTGGGCGAAGGCATCGAGAAAGTTGAGACTGACTTCGCAGCAGAAGTTGCTGCAATGTCCAAGCAGTCTTAATGATTGAAAAGGAGCCGCCTGAGGGCGGCTTCTTTTTGTCACCCGTCACAGGAAATCAGACAGGCTCCAGTATCGCTGTGCTGATTTGCGGCATATCATGTCGCCAGAATTAACCCCCATCTTAATCGTTGACAGTCTCAGGAAAGAAACATGGCTACCAATGCAAAACCCGTGTACAAACGCATTCTGCTTAAGCTGAGTGGCGAAGCGCTGCAGGGATCGGAAGGCTTCGGTATTGACGCAAGCATCCTTGATCGCATGGCACAGGAAATCAAAGAACTGGTCGAACTGGGTATCCAGGTTGGCGTGGTCATTGGCGGTGGCAACCTTTTCCGTGGTGCTGGTCTGGCGAAAGCGGGGATGAACCGCGTTGTGGGCGACCACATGGGTATGCTGGCAACCGTCATGAATGGCCTGGCAATGCGTGATGCCCTGCACCGCGCCTATGTGAATGCCCGCCTGATGTCCGCGATTCCGCTGAATGGCGTTTGCGATAATTACAGCTGGGCAGAAGCCATCAGCCTGCTGCGCAATAACCGCGTGGTGATCCTCTCCGCCGGTACGGGTAACCCGTTCTTTACAACCGATTCCGCTGCCTGCCTGCGCGGTATCGAGATCGAAGCCGATGTGGTTCTGAAAGCGACCAAAGTAGACGGCGTGTTTACTGCCGACCCGGCAAAAGATCCTTCTGCCACCATGTACGATCAGCTGAGCTACAGCGAAGTGCTGGATAAAGAGCTGAAAGTGATGGATCTTGCCGCCTTCACGCTGGCTCGCGACCACAAACTGCCGATCCGTGTCTTCAACATGAACAAGCCTGGCGCACTGCGTCGCGTGGTCATGGGCGAAAAAGAAGGCACTTTGATCACGGAATAATTTCCGTTGACGATAAATACAGGTAAGATTCCGCTTTATTTTGTAGTGGTATCTTACCCGGACGCGCCTTTGGCGTTGTCATGAATTAAACGCGACTATACTTAGCACACCTGTAGCGCTGTGCTGGCGGATAGTCTGCCTGAGACAAGTTTTCAAGGATTCGTAACGTGATTAACGACATCAGAAAAGATGCTGAAGTACGCATGGACAAATGCGTAGAAGCGTTCAAAAACCAAATCAGCAAAATCCGTACTGGCCGTGCTTCCCCAAGCCTGCTGGATGGCATCATCGTAGAATATTACGGTACGCCAACCCCTCTGCGCCAGCTGGCGAGCGTGACGGTTGAAGATACCCGTACGCTGAAAATCAACGTCTTCGACCGCTCTATGAGCCCGGCCGTTGAGAAAGCGATTATGGCCTCTGACCTCGGACTGAACCCAAGCTCTGCGGGCGCAGACATCCGCGTTCCACTGCCTCCGCTGACGGAAGAACGTCGTAAAGATCTTATCAAAGTGGTTCGTGGCGAAGCTGAGCAGGGTCGTGTATCCGTGCGTAACGTCCGTCGCGACGCGAACGATAAAGTGAAAGCACTGCTGAAAGAAAAAGAGATCAGCGAAGATGACGATCGTCGTTCTCAGGACGACATTCAGAAAATGACCGACGCGGCCATCAAGAAAATTGATGCGGCGCTGGCAGAAAAAGAAGCGGAACTGATGCAGTTCTGATTTCTGTCGTACACTGATAAACGCCGTTCAGAAGGACTTCGGGTCTTGCTGGCGGCGTTTTGCTTTTATCTGGTCTAACTTTTTTCGGGCATCTCATGAAGCATTTAACACTCCTCGGCTCAACCGGCTCTATCGGTTGCAGCACTCTCGACGTCGTTCGCCATAATCCTGAACTTTACACCGTGACAGCGCTGGTGGCTGGTAAGAATGTGCAGCGAATGGTCGAGCAGTGCCTGGAGTTTTCGCCCCGCTATGCGGTGATGGATGACGAAGAGAGCGCGCGTCTGCTGAAAGCACAGCTGCGTGAAAAGGGCAGTCGAACCGAAGTGCTGAGCGGCCAGCAGGCGGCCTGCGAGATGGCGGCGATGGATGAGGTGGATCAGGTCATGGCGGCCATTGTCGGCGCGGCAGGGCTGCTGCCGACGCTTGCTGCGATTGATGCCGGTAAGGATGTTTTGCTGGCCAATAAAGAGTCGCTGGTCACTTGCGGACGCCTGTTTATGGATGCGGTGAAGCAGCACGGCGCGCGTCTTCTGCCGGTCGACAGCGAACACAACGCGATTTTTCAGAGTTTACCGCAACCTTTTCAACAGAACCTGGGGTACGCTGACCTGGAGCAGAATGGCGTAGTGTCTATTCTACTTACCGGGTCTGGTGGCCCATTCCGTGAAACGCCACTTTCTGAACTGCGTGCGATGACACCGGATCAGGCGTGCCGTCATCCGAACTGGTCGATGGGGCGTAAAATCTCCGTTGATTCTGCCACCATGATGAACAAAGGTCTGGAATACATTGAAGCGCGCTGGCTGTTTAATGCGTCAGCGAAACAGATGGAAGTACTGATTCACCCGCAATCGGTGATTCACTCGATGGTGCGTTATCAGGATGGCAGCGTGCTGGCACAGCTGGGCGAGCCGGACATGCGTACGCCGATTGCCCATTCAATGGCGTGGCCAAATCGAGTGAAATCCGGCGTGAAGCCGCTTGATTTCTGCAAGCTAAGTTCCCTGACGTTCAGTGAACCAGACTACGACCGCTATCCTTGTCTGAAGCTTGCGATGAATGCCTTTGACCAGGGGCAGGCGGCGACGACGGCACTTAATGCAGCCAATGAAATTACCGTTGAGGCATTTCTGAATCAGCAAATTCGTTTTACCGATATCGCGTCGCTTAATTTATCGGTACTGGACATGATGGATTTGCGCGAACCACAAAGCGTGGAAGAGGTGCTGGCGGTGGATGCAGCTGCGCGTAATATTGCGCGCCAACAGGTGACACGTCTCGCAAGCTGGTGATAAAGCAAGCACTAGTCGTCGTGCTATTTGTTAGCGTTGGGCTTCAGTGATATAGTCTGCGCCACCTGATCGCAGGTATTTGACTTAATGTGGTCAGGTGAGCCGTGGTTTGACACGGCTTTTTTATGTATAGGCTTCAGTATTCCTGAGTACCGTTAAATCCTTTTCAGGGACAAAAAACGCGTTATGTTGTCTGCGAATCAACCAATAAGCGAAAATTTGCCAGCTCATGGCTGCCGTCATGTAGCAATCATTATGGATGGCAATGGCCGCTGGGCGAAAAGACAAGGGAAGATACGAGCCTTTGGGCATAAAGCGGGGGCGAAATCCGTTCGTCGCGCCGTTTCTTTTGCCGCCAACAACGGCATTGATGCGTTAACGCTCTATGCTTTTAGCAGTGAAAACTGGAATCGACCTCTGCAGGAAGTGACTGCGTTGATGGAATTGTTTGTGTGGGCGCTAGACAGCGAAGTAAAAAGCCTGCACCGCCACAACGTCCGCCTGCGTATCATTGGCGATACCAGTCGTTTTAACTCACGTTTGCAGGAACGGATTCGCAAAGCTGAAGCGCTGACGGAAAATAATACCGGTTTGACGTTGAATATTGCGGCGAATTACGGCGGACGCTGGGATATTATCCAGGGCGTTCGGCATCTGGCCGAACAGGTTCAGGAAGGGCTGTTGAGACCCGACCAAATTGATGAAGAGGCGCTGAGCAAGCAAATCTGCATGAATGAACAGGCACCTGTGGATTTGGTAATTAGGACAGGGGGGGAACATCGCATAAGTAACTTTTTGATATGGCAAATTGCCTATGCCGAACTTTACTTTACGGATGTTCTTTGGCCCGATTTTGATGAACAAGACTTTGAAGGTGCGCTGCATGCCTTTGCCAATCGAGAGCGTCGTTTCGGCGGCACCGAGCCTGGTGGCGACAAAGCCTGATGGGGGTAGCTTTTGCTGAAGTATCGCCTGATTTCCGCTTTTGTATTAATACCCATTGTCATTGCGGCGCTGTTTTTACTGCCCCCGGTGGGATTCGCTATTGTCACGCTGGTGGTGTGCATGCTCGCCGCGTGGGAATGGGGACAGTTTAGCGGCTTTACCTCGCGCACTCAGCGAGTATGGCTTGCGGTACTTTGTGGCTTTATCCTGGCCATAATGCTGTTTACGTTGCCTGAATATCACCATGATATTCATCAGCCCCTGGTTGCCGGATCTTTGTGGATATCGCTGGCCTGGTGGGTTGCCGCGCTGTTGCTGGTTCTTTTTTATCCGGGTTCCGCGGCATTGTGGCGTAATTCAAAAGTGCTGCGACTGATTTTTGGCTTGCTCACAATTATTCCTTTTTTCTGGGGTATGGTTGCGCTGCGAGCCTGGCACTACGACGAAAACCACTACAGCGGTGCGATCTGGCTGCTTTATGTGATGATTCTGGTCTGGGGGGCTGACTCCGGGGCCTATATGTTTGGTAAACTGTTTGGCAAACATAAGCTGGCACCGAAGGTTTCTCCGGGCAAAACCTGGCAAGGATTCATCGGCGGCCTGTTTACGGCAGCGATCATCTCCTGGGGCTACGGCGTCTGGGCGAATCTTGAAGTGGCACCGTCAATACTGCTGGTGTGCTCGATTTTTGCTGCGCTTGCCTCCGTGCTCGGTGATTTAACCGAAAGTATGTTTAAGCGTGAAGCAGGGATTAAGGACAGCGGACACCTGATTCCAGGGCATGGCGGTATACTGGATCGCATTGATAGCCTGACAGCGGCTGTTCCAGTGTTTGCGTGTTTGCTTTTACTGGTATTCGGGACGATTTAACGGAAGGTTTTATGCTGAGCATTCTCTGGAATCTGGCGGCGTTCATTGTTGCACTGGGTGTACTGATTACCGTGCATGAATTTGGCCATTTCTGGGTTGCTCGCCGCTGTGGCGTGCGCGTAGAGCGATTTTCCATCGGTTTTGGTAAATCACTCTGGACGCGCACCGACCGCCACGGCACGGAATTTGTCATCGCCCTTATCCCGCTGGGCGGCTACGTCAAAATGCTCGACGAACGCGTCGAGCCTGTCGCTCCTGAGCTGCGACACAGCGCATTCAACAATAAAACCGTTGGACAACGCGCCGCCATCATTGCTGCCGGACCGGTAGCCAACTTCATCTTTGCGATTTTCGCTTACTGGCTGGTGTTTATCATCGGCGTCCCTGGCGTACGTCCGGTGGTGGGTGAAATTGCCCCCAATTCCATCGCGGCGAGTGCGCAAATTACATCCGGGATGGAACTTAAAGCGATTGATGGCATCGAAACCCCTGATTGGGATGCCGTGCGACTGCAGCTGGTAGCCAAAATTGGCGATGCGCAGACCACCATCAGCGTATCGCCGTTTGGTTCAGATACGCGTCAGGACAAAGTACTCGATTTACGTCACTGGCGTTTCGAGCCAGACAAAGAGGATCCCGTCGCTGCACTGGGCATTCGTCCACGCGGCGCGCAGATTGAGCCGGTATTAGCCGAAGTACAGGCAAATTCGGCGGCGAGCAAAGCGGGTTTGCAAGCGGGCGACAGGATCGTTAAAGTCGATGGTCAACCATTAACAGAGTGGATGACCTTTGTTACTCTGGTGCGCGATAATCCGGGAACGTCTCTCGCGCTGGAAGTTGAAAGGCAGGGCAGTCCGCTTTCGCTGACGCTGATCCCGGATACGAAGTCGGTCGGCAAAAAGGCAGAAGGGTTTGCAGGCGTTGTGCCAAAAGTGATCCCGCTGCCAGATGAGTACAAGACAATACGCCAGTATGGGCCGTTCAGCGCCATCCTTGAAGCCACGGATAAAACATGGCAACTGATGAAGCTGACGGTCAACATGTTGGGGAAATTGATAACCGGTGATGTGAAACTGAACAACCTCAGTGGGCCAATTTCGATTGCTCAGGGGGCTGGGATGTCAGCGGAATTCGGGGTGATTTACTATCTCATGTTCCTCGCGCTCATTAGCGTGAACCTTGGGATAATCAACCTGTTCCCGCTTCCCGTTTTAGACGGGGGTCATCTGCTGTTTTTGGCGATTGAAAAGCTAAAAGGCGGACCGGTATCCGAGCGAGTTCAAGACTTTAGTTATCGCATTGGCTCGATTTTGCTGGTGCTGTTAATGGGGCTTGCACTTTTCAATGATTTCTCTCGGTTGTAAGAGAGTGTTAGGAAGAACGCATAATAACGATGGCGATGAAAAAGTTGCTCATAGCGTCGCTGCTGTTTAGCAGCGCCACCGTATACGGTGCTGACGGGTTCGTAGTGAAAGACATTCATTTCGAAGGCCTCCAGCGTGTCGCCGTTGGTGCGGCCCTCCTCAGTATGCCTGTACGCCCCGGCGATACGGTTAATGATGATGATATCAGTAACACCATCCGTGCTCTGTTTGCCACCGGCAACTTTGAGGATGTTCGCGTCCTGCGCGATGGTGATACGCTGCTGGTACAGGTAAAAGAACGTCCGACGATCGCCAGTATCACTTTCTCCGGTAACAAGTCGGTGAAAGATGACATGCTCAAGCAGAACCTTGAAGCATCTGGTGTTCGTGTGGGTGAGTCCCTGGACCGCACAACCCTTTCAGACATTGAAAAAGGTCTGGAAGACTTCTACTACAGCGTCGGTAAATACAGCGCCAGCGTGAAAGCGGTTGTCACTCCGCTGCCGCGTAACCGTGTTGACCTGAAGCTGGTCTTCCAGGAAGGTGTTTCTGCGAAGATCCAGCAGATCAACATTGTCGGCAACCACGCGTTCAGCACCGACGAACTGATCTCCACCTTCCAGCTGCGCGATGAAGTGCCATGGTGGAACGTGGTGGGCGATCGCAAATACCAGAAACAGAAACTGGCGGGCGACCTCGAAACCCTGCGCAGCTACTATCTCGATCGTGGCTATGCGCGTTTCAACATCGACTCGACTCAGGTCAGTCTGACTCCGGACAAGAAAGGTATCTACATTACGGTTAACATCACTGAAGGCGAGCAGTACAAGCTTTCTGGTGTTGAAGTGAGTGGTAACCTGGCGGGGCATTCTGCTGAAATCGAATCGCTGACCAAAATTCAGCCGGGCGATCTGTATAGCGGTTCCAAGGTAACCAAAATGGAAGACAGCATTAAGAAGCTGCTCGGCCGCTACGGTTATGCCTATCCGCGCGTACAGACTCAGCCGGAAATCAATGACGCGGATAAAACCGTTAAGCTGCACGTGAATGTTGATGCGGGCAACCGTTTCTACGTGCGTAAGATCCGCTTCGTCGGTAACGACACCTCCAAAGATTCCGTTCTGCGTCGCGAAATGCGTCAGATGGAAGGCGCATGGTTGGGAAGCGACCTCGTTGATCAGGGTAAAGAGCGTCTGAACCGTCTGGGCTATTTTGAAACGGTGGATACCGATACCCAGCGCGTACCAGGCAGCCCGGATCAGGTTGATGTCGTATATAAAGTGAAAGAGCGCAACACCGGTAGCTTCAACTTCAGTGTGGGTTACGGTACTGAAAGCGGCGTCAGCTTCCAGGTAGGCGTGCAGCAGGATAACTGGCTGGGTACGGGTTACTCTGTCGGTATTAACGGCACCAAAAACGACTACCAGACCTACTCTGAGTTCTCTGTGACTAACCCATACTTCACCGTAGACGGTGTGAGCCTGGGCGGTCGTATCTTCTATAACGACTTTAAAGCAGATGACGCGGACCTGTCTTCTTACACCAACAAGAGTTACGGTGTCGACGGTACGCTTGGCTTCCCGGTTAACGAATACAACACCCTGCGTGCGGGCTTGGGTTACGTGCATAACGACCTCTCCAACATGCAACCGCAGGTGGCGATGTGGCGCTATCTGGACTCTATCGGCCAGTCAACCAGTAAAAATGGTAATGACAATGGCTTCGCGGCGGATGACTTCACCTTTAACTACGGCTGGACCTATAACCGTCTCGACCGTGGTTACTTCCCAACGGAAGGTTCTCGCGTCAACCTGAACGGTAAAGTTACCGTGCCGGGTTCCGACAACGAGTTCTATAAGGTCACGCTGGATACCGCGTCCTACTTCCCGATCGATGACGATCATAAGTGGGTGGTTCTGGGTCGTACCCGTTGGGGCTATGGCGATGGTCTGGGTAGCAAAGAACTGCCGTTCTATGAAAACTTCTATGCGGGTGGCTCCAGCACCGTTCGTGGTTTCCAGTCCAACAACATTGGTCCGAAAGCGGTTTACTACGGCGGAAACGACAAAGATAACTGTGATAAGTCTTCCTCGTCAGAAGTCTGTAGCTCCAATGACGCGGTGGGCGGTAACGCCATGGCCGTTGCCAGCCTGGAGTTCATCACGCCAACGCCGTTTATCAGTGATAAATATGCGAACTCGGTCCGTACGTCCTTCTTCTGGGATGCCGGTACCGTGTGGGATACCAACTGGCAGAATACTGCCCAGATGCGCGCAGAAGGCATTCCTGACTACAGCGATCCGAGCAATATTCGCATGTCTGCCGGTATCGCATTACAATGGATGTCACCGCTGGGGCCGTTGGTCTTCTCCTACGCCCAGCCGTTTAAGAAATATGATGGAGACAAAGCGGAGCAATTCCAGTTTAACATTGGTAAAACCTGGTAATAATCCGCTGCAAAGGAATGCGTTGGCAGTGTAGCGCTGACAACTGGCGATCGGTAACACGGTCGCCTTGCCACGCAAAGAACGGTACCTTCTGGTGCCAATGGGATGGTAAGGAGTTAATTGTGAAAAAGTGGTTATTAGCTGCAGGTCTCGGTTTAGCGATGGCAACTTCTGCTCAGGCAGCAGACAAAATTGCAATCGTCAACATGGGTAATTTGTTCCAGCAGGTTGCACAGAAAACGGGTGTTTCTGCGACTCTGGAAAACGAATTCAAAGGCCGTGCAAGCGAACTGCAGGGTATGGAAAACGATCTTCAGTCCAAAATGCAGCGTCTGCAGCGTGATGGTTCTACCATGAAAGCAAGCGACCGCAGCAAGCTGGAAAAAGACGTAATGGCTCAGCGCCAGACGTTCTCCCAGAAAGCGCAGGCTTTCGAGCAGGATCGTCAGCGTCGTTCTAACGAAGAACGCGGCAAGCTGGTAACTCGCATTCAGACTGCTGTTAAAGCAGTGGCTGCCGATCAGAGTATCGATCTGGTTGTAGATGCGAACGCCGTTGCTTATAACAGCAAAGATGTTAAAGACATCACTGCTGATGTTCTGAAACAGGTTAAATAAGTAATGCCTTCAATTCGACTGGCTGATTTAGCTCAGCAGTTGGATGCAGAATTACACGGTGATGGCGATATCGTCATCACCGCTGTTGCGTCCATGCAATCTGCTAAAGCTGGCACGATTACCTTCATGGTAAGCCCTAAGTACCGTGAGCAACTGGCTCAATGCCAGGCGTCAGCTGTTGTACTGACGCAGGACGATCTTCCATTTGCCACTGTAAGCGCGCTGGTAGTGAAAAACCCCTACCTGACGTATGCACGCATGGCTCAAATTCTTGATACCACGCCGCAGCCGGCCCAGAACATTGCGGCCAGTGCAGCGATTGATGCGACGGCCAGGCTTGGTAACAACGTCGCCGTTGGCGCGAATGCAGTTATCGAATCCGGCGTTGTGCTGGGCGATAACGTCGTCATTGGCCCGGGCTGCTTCGTTGGGAAAAATACGAAAATCGGCGCCGGAACCCGTTTATGGGCCAATGTGTCCGTTTATCATGATGTTGAAATTGGCGAAAATTGCCTCGTCCAGTCCAGCACCGTTATTGGTTCTGATGGCTTTGGTTACGCTAACGATCGTGGTAACTGGGTTAAGATCCCGCAGCTTGGTCGCGTTATTATTGGCGATCGCGTAGAGATCGGCGCCTGTACCACCATTGACCGTGGCGCGCTTGACGACACGATCATTGGCAATGGTGTTATCATCGATAACCAGTGCCAGATTGCGCATAACGTTGTGATTGGCGACAATACCGCGGTTGCGGGTGGCGTCATTATGGCAGGCAGCCTGAAAATTGGCCGTTATTGCATGATTGGCGGCGCGAGCGTGATTAATGGCCATATGGAAATATGCGACAAGGTGACTGTGACGGGAATGGGCATGGTAATGCGTCCTATCACTGAACCTGGCGTCTATTCCTCAGGTATTCCGCTACAACCCAACAAGGTATGGCGTAAAACAGCAGCTCTGGTGATGAACATTGATGATATGAGCAAGCGCCTCAAGTCCCTTGAGCGTAAGATCGATCAACAAGATTAAGCGTCATCCGTTTAACGCTATTTTTCCCGGCCTGTCGGCTTTCTAATAAACCGGCAGGCCGTGTTATTATTGTTATCAGTACATTTTGACAGGAAGAGTATTTTGACTACTGACACTCATACTCTGCATATTGAAGAGATTTTAGAACTTCTGCCGCACCGCTACCCGTTTCTGCTGGTAGACCGTGTGCTGGATTTTGAAGAAGGTCGTTTTCTGCGCGCAGTGAAAAATGTTTCCGTGAACGAGCCGTTTTTCCAGGGACACTTCCCTGGTAAGCCTATCTTCCCGGGTGTGTTGATTCTGGAAGCGATGGCTCAGGCTACCGGTATTCTGGCGTTTAAAAGCGTTGGCAAACTGGAGCCAGGTGAGCTGTATTACTTCGCGGGTATTGATGAAGCGCGCTTTAAGCGCCCTGTCGTGCCTGGTGATCAGATGATCATGGAAGTCACTTTTGAAAAAACGCGTCGTGGCCTGACTCGCTTCAAAGGCGTAGCGCTGGTTGACGGCAAAGTTGTTTGCGAAGCGACGATGATGTGTGCTCGTAGCCGGGAGTCCTGATACGTGATTGATAAATCCGCCTTTATTCATCCTACCGCTATTGTGGAAACCGGTGCCATCATTGGCGCTAACGTCCACATTGGCCCGTTTTGTATTGTTGGACCCCATGTCGAAATTGGTGAGGGTACAGTACTGAAATCTCACGTTGTCGTGAATGGTCACACGACCATTGGCTGCAATAACGAGATCTATCAGTTCGCTTCCATCGGCGAAGTTAACCAGGATCTGAAATATGCTGGTGAGTCGACCCGTCTGGAAATTGGCGATCGTAACCGTATTCGCGAAAGCGTCACTATTCATCGTGGAACAGTACAGGGTGGTGGGTTGACGAAGGTGGGCAGCGATAACCTGTTTATGGTTAATGCGCATATTGCGCACGACTGTACCGTGGGTGACCGCTGTATTCTTGCCAACAACGCAACGCTGGCAGGACACGTATCGGTTGATGACTTCGCAATTATTGGCGGCATGACCGCAGTCCATCAGTTCTGCATCATTGGTGCGCACGTGATGGTTGGCGGATGCTCCGGTGTGGCGCAGGACGTCCCACCGTATGTGATTGCGCAGGGCAACCATGCCACGCCGTTTGGCGTGAACATCGAAGGCCTCAAGCGTCGTGGTTTTAGTCGCGAAGCGATTACTGCCATCCGCAACGCGTACAAACTGCTGTACCGTAGCGGTAAAACGCTGGAAGAGGCGAAGCCGGAAATTGCCGAGCTGGCGAATAAGCACCCGGAAGTGAACGCGTTCATGGAATTCTTTGACCGTTCAACAAGGGGTCTGATTCGTTAATGGTCGACAGTCGTCCGCTTACGATAGCCCTGGTCGCCGGAGAAACCTCCGGCGATATTCTTGGTGCCGGTCTCATCCGCGCGCTTAAGGCGCGTGTACCCAATGCTCGCTTTGTCGGCGTTGCTGGCCCGCTGATGCAGGCCGAAGGCTGTGAAGCCTGGTATGAAATGGAAGAACTCGCCGTGATGGGCATCGTTGAGGTGCTGGGACGGCTACGCCGTTTGCTGCACATCCGCGCCGATCTCACCCGCCGTTTTACCGAACTCAAACCCGATGTGTTTGTCGGTATTGATGCACCTGATTTCAACATTACCCTCGAAGGGAATCTGAAAAAGCAGGGTATCAAAACGATTCACTACGTCAGTCCGTCCGTCTGGGCGTGGCGACAGAAACGCGTTTTCAAAATCGGACGGTCCACCAACCTGGTGCTGGCTTTCCTGCCTTTCGAAAAAGCGTTTTACGACCGATTTAATGTTCCGTGCCGTTTTATCGGTCATACCATGGCGGATGCGATGCCATTGGATCCGGATAAAAACGCGGCGCGCGACGCGCTGGGCATCCCGCACGATGTGCACTGTCTGGCACTGCTACCGGGCAGCCGTGGCGCAGAAGTTGAGATGCTGAGCGCCGATTTCCTCAAAACTGCGCAAATTCTTCGCCAGACCTATCCGGATCTTGAAGTGGTTGTTCCGCTGGTAAATGCCAAACGCCGTGAGCAGTTTGAGCGCATCAAAGCGGAAGTCGCCCCGGATCTTCACGTCCGTCTTCTGGACGGGAAAGGGCGGGAAGCGATGTATGCGAGCGATGCCGCGCTGCTGGCCTCCGGCACGGCGGCGCTGGAATGCATGCTGGCGAAATGCCCGATGGTGGTCGGTTATCGCATGAAGCCGTTCACTTTCTGGCTGGCAAAACGTCTGGTTAAAACGGATTATGTCTCCCTGCCAAACCTGCTTGCCGGGCGCGAGCTGGTGAAAGAGCTGCTGCAGGATGAGTGCCAGCCGCAGGCGCTTGCCGATGCACTACTGCCGCTGCTCGCGAACGGCAAGACCAGCCACCAGATGCACGATACCTTCCGCGAACTGCATCAACTGATCCGCTGTAATGCTGATGAGCAAGCGGCTGATGCGGTGCTGGAGTTAGCAAAATGATGGAATTTGTTTATCCTCACACTCGCCTTGTGGCGGGCGTGGACGAAGTGGGTCGTGGCCCGTTGGTCGGGGCTGTGGTGACTGCCGCGGTGATCCTCGATCCGGCTCGCCCGATTATCGGGCTGAACGACTCAAAAAAATTGTCTGAAAAACGCCGTCTGGCGCTGTTCAGTGAGATTCAGGAGAAGGCGCTGGCCTGGAGCCTGGGGCGCGCTGAACCGCATGAAATAGACGAGCTGAATATTTTGCATGCCACGATGCTGGCGATGCAGCGTGCGGTAGCAGGTCTGAAAATTTCCCCGGAATATGTCCTGATTGACGGCAACCGCTGTCCGGCATTGCCCATGCCTTCAATGGCGGTCGTCAAAGGCGATAGTCGGGTCGCAGAAATTAGCGCAGCTTCTATCATTGCCAAAGTGACGCGCGACGCCGAAATGGCCGCGCTGGACCTCACTTATCCTCAGTATGGTTTCGCCCAGCATAAGGGTTATCCCACACCTTTCCATCTGGAAAGGCTGGCTGAACATGGCGCAACCGAACATCACCGGCGCAGTTTTGGCCCGGTGAAACGCGCGCTGGGACGGGTGTCCTGAATCAATACGCAAGCAATTAAGTAACGCGGAATCTGAAGATGGCTGAACCACGTTTCGTACACCTGCGGGTGCATAGCGACTACTCCATGATCGATGGGCTGGCGAAGACCGGGCCGCTGGTAAAAAAGGCGGCCTCCCTTGGCATGCCCGCGCTGGCGATCACCGATTTTACCAACCTGTGTGGCCTGGTGAAGTTCTACGGAACGGCGCACGGTGCGGGAATGAAGCCTATCGTCGGCGCAGATTTTCATGTCCAGAGCGATCTCGTCGGCGATGAAATGACGCAAATCTCCGTGCTGGCGATGAACAACACGGGCTATCAAAACCTCACTCTGCTTATCTCAAAAGCTTATCAGCGCGGATATGGTGCGCTGGGCCCGTGGATCGACAGGGACTGGCTGGCTGAGCTGAACGAAGGGCTGCTGCTGATCTCTGGCGGCCGTATGGGCGATGTCGGTAAATGTCTGCTGCGCGGCAATAGCGCGCTGGTGGATCAGTGCGTCTCGTTCTATGAGGAGTATTTCCCGGATCGTTATTATCTGGAGTTGATCCGCACCGGTCGCCAGGACGAAGAGAGCTATCTCCATGCGGCGGTCGCACTTGCGGAAGAACGCGGGCTGCCCGTCGTCGCGACAAACGATGTACGCTTCCTCGAGCCGGGAGATTTTGACGCTCACGAAATTCGCGTGGCGATCCACGATGGCTTCACGCTCGACGATCCGAAACGGCCGCGTAATTACTCCGCTCAACAGTACATGCGCAGCGAGGAGGAGATGTGTGAACTCTTCTCCGATATCCCCGAAGCGCTGGAAAACAGCGTAGAGATCGCCAGGCGCTGTAACGTTACCGTCCGCCTCGGTGAATACTTCCTGCCGCAGTTCCCGACGGGTGACATGACCACGGAAGATTTCCTGGTCGTGAAATCAAAGGAAGGTCTGGAAGAGCGTCTGGAATTCCTGTTCCCGGATGAGGCCGTTCGCAAAGAGAAGCGGCCGCCGTACGATGAGCGCCTGGATATTGAACTCCAGGTAATCAACCAGATGGGCTTCCCGGGCTACTTCCTGATCGTAATGGAGTTTATCCAGTGGTCGAAGGATAACGGCGTACCGGTTGGACCGGGACGTGGCTCCGGTGCGGGATCGCTTGTGGCCTATGCGCTTAAAATTACCGACCTCGATCCGCTGGAATTCGACCTGCTGTTCGAACGTTTCCTTAACCCGGAACGTGTTTCCATGCCCGACTTTGACGTCGACTTCTGCATGGAGAAACGCGACCAGGTGATCGAGCACGTTGCCGATATGTACGGCCGTGATGCGGTATCGCAGATTATTACGTTCGGTACGATGGCGGCGAAGGCGGTTATTCGTGACGTCGGCCGCGTGCTGGGCCACCCGTACGGGTTTGTCGATCGTATTTCGAAGCTGGTGCCGCCCGATCCGGGCATGACGCTGGCAAAAGCGTTTGAAGCCGAACCTCAGCTGCCGGAAATCTACGAAGCTGACGAAGAAGTGAAAGCGCTGATTGACATGGCGCGCAAGCTGGAAGGCGTCACGCGTAACGCCGGTAAGCATGCGGGGGGCGTGGTTATCGCCCCGACCAAAATTACCGACTTCGCGCCGCTCTACTGCGATGAAGCGGGTGAGCATCCGGTTACTCAGTTTGATAAGAACGACGTAGAATACGCCGGGCTGGTGAAGTTTGACTTCCTCGGCCTGCGTACGCTGACGATCATCGACTGGGCGCTGAAGATGATCAACCCGCGCCGGGAAAAGCAGGGCCTTGAGCCGATAGACATTGCCGCCATTCCGCTGGATGACAAGAAAAGTTTCGACATGCTGCAGCGCTCGGAGACGACGGCCGTCTTCCAGCTTGAATCCCGCGGCATGAAAGATCTGATTAAACGCCTGCAGCCCGACTGCTTCGAAGATATGATCGCACTGGTCGCCCTGTTCCGTCCGGGCCCACTGCAGTCAGGGATGGTAGATAACTTTATCGACCGTAAGCACGGTCGCGAAGAGATTTCTTACCCGGACGTTCAGTGGCAGCATGAAAGCCTGAAGCCGGTGCTGGAGCCAACCTACGGCATTATCCTGTATCAGGAACAGGTCATGCAGATTGCTCAGGTGCTTTCCGGCTATACGCTCGGCGGCGCGGACATGCTGCGTCGTGCGATGGGTAAGAAAAAGCCGGAAGAGATGGCCAAGCAGCGCTCCATCTTTGAAGACGGGGCGAAGAAAAACGGCGTTGACGGCGAGCTGGCGATGAAAATCTTCGACCTGGTGGAGAAATTCGCCGGGTACGGATTTAACAAATCTCACTCCGCCGCCTATGCTTTGGTGTCGTATCAAACGCTGTGGCTGAAAGCGCACTATCCTGCTGAATTTATGGCGGCGGTAATGACGGCCGATATGGACAACACCGAGAAAGTGGTTGGCCTGGTGGACGAGTGCTGGCGCATGGGGCTTAAGATCCTGCCGCCGGATATTAACTCAGGGCTCTACCACTTCCACGTCAACGACGATGGAGAGATCGTTTATGGGATCGGCGCGATCAAAGGTGTGGGCGAAGGTCCGATCGAGGCGATCATCGAAGCGCGTAACAACGGCGGGTATTTCCGCGAGCTGTTCGATCTTTGCGCCCGTACCGACACCAAAAAACTGAACCGTCGCGTGCTGGAAAAACTGATCATGTCCGGCGCGTTTGACAGGCTGGGGCCGCACCGCGCCGCGCTGATGAATTCCCTCGGCGACGCCCTGAAAGCGGCGGATCAGCATGCAAAAGCGGAAGCCATTGGTCAGGCGGATATGTTCGGCGTGCTGGCGGAAGAGCCAGAGCAGATCGAGCAATCTTATTCCAACTGCCAGCCGTGGCCAGAACAGGTGGTACTGGATGGGGAGCGTGAGACGTTAGGCTTGTACCTGACGGGGCACCCGATCAACCAGTACATCAAAGAAATTGAGCGCTATGTCGGCGGCCACAGGCTTAAAGACATGCATCCGACAGAACGTGGTAAAATCACCACGGCTGCGGGGCTCGTGATTGCCGCAAGGGTTATGGTCACCAAGCGCGGTAATCGTATCGGCATCTGTACGTTGGATGACCGTTCCGGGCGTCTGGAGGTGATGTTGTTCACCGACGCGCTGGATAAATACCAGCAATTGCTGGAAAAAGACCGCATACTTATCGTCAGCGGACAGGTCAGCTTTGATGACTTCAGTGGGGGGCTTAAAATGACCGCCCGCGAAGTGATGGACATTGACGAAGCCCGGGAAAAATATGCTCGCGGGCTTGCTATCTCGCTGACGGACAGGCAAATTGATGACCAGCTTTTAAACCGACTCCGTCAGTCTCTGGAACCCCACCGCTCGGGGACAATTCCAGTACATCTCTACTATCAGAGGGCGGATGCACGTGCGCGGTTGCGCTTTGGTGCAACGTGGCGTGTCTCTCCGAGCGATCGTTTACTGAACGATCTCCGTGGCCTCATTGGTTCGGAGCAGGTGGAACTGGAGTTTGACTAATACAGGAATACTATGAGTCTGAATTTCCTTGATTTCGAACAGCCGATTGCTGAGCTGGAAGCGAAAATCGATTCTCTGACAGCGGTAAGCCGTCAGGATGAAAAACTGGATATTAACATCGACGAAGAAGTGCATCGTCTGCGCGAGAAAAGCGTAGAGCTGACGCGCAAAATCTTTGCCGATCTCGGCGCATGGCAGGTGGCCCAGCTGGCTCGCCATCCACAGCGTCCGTACACCCTGGATTATGTCCGCCTGGCGTTTGACGAATTTGACGAACTGGCAGGCGATCGCGCATACGCTGACGATAAAGCTATCGTTGGCGGTATCGCGCGTCTGGACGGACGCCCGGTGATGATCATTGGTCATCAGAAAGGTCGTGAAACCAAAGAGAAAATCCGTCGTAACTTCGGTATGCCAGCACCAGAAGGCTACCGTAAAGCCCTGCGTCTGATGGAGATGGCTGAGCGTTTCAACATGCCAATCATCACCTTCATCGACACCCCGGGTGCATACCCTGGCGTGGGCGCGGAAGAGCGCGGTCAGTCTGAAGCCATCGCGCGCAACCTGCGCGAGATGTCTCGTCTGAAGGTGCCGGTCATCTGTACCGTTATCGGTGAGGGTGGTTCCGGCGGTGCGCTGGCGATTGGCGTGGGCGATAAAGTGAATATGCTGCAGTACAGCACCTATTCCGTTATCTCCCCGGAAGGCTGTGCGTCCATTCTGTGGAAAAGCGCCGACAAAGCGCCGCTGGCTGCAGAAGCAATGGGCATCATTGCGCCACGCCTGAAAGAGCTGAAGCTGATCGATTCCATCATTCCGGAACCGCTGGGTGGTGCGCATCGTAAGCCGGAAGTAATGGCGGCTTCTCTGAAAGCGCAGCTGCTGGCTGACCTGGCGGATCTGGACGTGCTGAGCAAAGACGATCTGCTCAACCGCCGCTACCAGCGTCTGATGACCTACGGTTACGCGTAAGCTTCACAATTATCTGAAAAGCCGCACAATGTTGCGGCTTTTTTTATACCTGCGGTTTAGCCGGACTATGCTTAGCTAATGTTTTTTAAGGAGGAAGCCCATGAATATCATTGCCATTATGGGGCCACACGGCGTCTTTTATAAAGATGAGCCGATTAAGGAGCTGGAGCAATCCCTGCAGTCGCGCGGGTATCAGCTAATCTGGCCGCACAACAGCGCCGATCTGCTGAAGTTCATCGAGCATAACCCGCGTATCTGCGGCGTGATCTTCGACTGGGACGAATACGATCTCGAACTGTGCAGCGACATCAACAAGCTGAACGAATACCTCCCGCTGTACGCGTTTATCAATACCCACTCAACCATGGACGTCAGCGCCAATGATATGCGTATGGCGCTGTGGTTCTTTGAATATTCCCTCGGCGTTGCGGAAGATATTGCGACCCGCATTCAGCAATACACGAATGAATATCTCGATAACATTACTCCCCCCTTTACCCGCGCGCTCTTCACCTACGTGAAGGAGGGCAAATATACCTTCTGTACGCCTGGTCATATGGCGGGAACGGCCTATCAAAAAAGCCCGGTGGGCTGCCTGTTCTATGATTTCTTCGGTGGCAACACGCTAAAAGCGGACGTGTCGATTTCAGTCACCGAACTAGGCTCCCTGCTGGATCACACCGGCCCGCATCTTGAAGCCGAAGAGTATATCGCCCGCACCTTTGGCGCCGAGCAGAGCTATATGGTGACCAACGGCACCTCGACCTCGAACAAAATCGTCGGGATGTACGCTGCGCCTGCTGGCAGCACCTTGCTGATTGACCGTAACTGCCATAAATCGCTGGCACACCTGCTGATGATGAGCGACGTCGTACCGCTCTGGCTGTCGCCCACGCGTAACGCGCTCGGTATTCTTGGGGGTATTCCGCGCCGGGAGTTCACCCATGACGCCATTGAACGTAAGGTTGCGGCAATTCCTGGCGCAAGCTGGCCTGTCCATGCGGTGATCACTAACTCTACCTACGACGGTCTGCTGTACAACACGAACTGGATCAAACAGACGCTGGATGTGCCGTCGATCCACTTCGATTCCGCATGGGTGCCGTACACTAATTTCCATCCGATTTACGCCGGCAAAAGCGGCATGAGCGGTGAACGCGTGCCGGGGAAAGTGTTCTTCGAAACGCAGTCGACGCATAAAATGCTGGCGGCGTTTTCCCAGGCTTCGCTTATTCACATCAAAGGCGAGTACGACGAAGACACGTTCAACGAAGCCTTTATGATGCACACCACCACCTCGCCGAGCTACCCGCTGGTGGCCTCTATTGAAACGGCCGCGGCGATGCTGCGCGGCAATCCCGGTAAGCGTCTCATCAATCGTTCGGTGGAACGCGCGCTGCATTTCCGCAAAGAGGTTCAGCGGCTTAAAGATGAAGCCGACGGCTGGTTCTTTGATATCTGGCAGCCGGAAGAGATTGATGAAGCCGAATGCTGGCCCGTCTCGCCCGGCGAAGACTGGCATGGCTTCCGGGATGCCGATAGCGACCATATGTTCCTCGACCCGGTAAAAGTGACGATCCTGACGCCGGGCATGGATGAGCAGGGCAAGATGAGCGATGAAGGTATTCCGGCCGCGCTGGTCGCGAAATTCCTTGATGAACGTGGCGTGGTGGTGGAGAAAACCGGCCCCTATAACCTGCTGTTCCTTTTCAGCATCGGGATCGACAAAACCCGCGCGATGGGGTTGTTGCGCGGCCTGATGGAGTTTAAGCGCGCCTACGATCTCAACCTGCGGGTGAAGAACATGCTGCCGGATCTCTACGCGGAGGATCCTGACTTCTATCGAAATATGCGCATTCAGGATCTGGCCCAGGGGATCCACAGGCTGATCCGTCAGCACGATCTGCCGCGTCTGATGCTTCAGGCGTTCGATGTCTTACCGGAGATGAAGTTTACCCCGCACAAGGCATGGCAGCGCCAGGTGAAAGGGGAGGTCGAAACCGTCGAGCTGGAAAACCTGGTCGGCCGCGTATCGGCTAACATGATCCTGCCTTACCCGCCGGGCGTTCCGCTCCTGATGCCGGGAGAGATGATTACCGAAGAGAGTCGGGCGGTGCTTGATTTCCTGCTGATGCTCTGTTCGGTAGGGCGGCACTATCCCGGTTTTGAGACGGATATCCACGGTGCGAAGCGCGACGAGAGCGGCGTTTACTGGGTGCGAGTCCTAAAATAAGGGTGACCGCTTGCCAGGCGCGGGTTTTCGGTTGTAACGTTCAGGCATCATAAAAAGGAGAAGCTATGCTGGGTTTAAAAGCTGTTCATCATATTGCGATCATTGCGACCGATTACGCGAAAAGTAAGGCCTTCTACTGCGACATCCTGGGCTTTACGCTCATGAGCGAGGCCTACCGCGAGGAGCGCGATTCATGGAAGGGCGATCTGGCGTTAAACGGGCAATATGTGATTGAGCTGTTCTCTTTTCCTTTTCCGCCTGCGCGTCCCTCCCGCCCGGAAGCCTGCGGCCTGCGTCATCTTGCCTTCAGCGTCGATGACCTGGATAGCGCAGTTAAGCATCTGGAAGCGCACGGCGTGACGTGCGAAGCGATACGCGTCGATCCGTTCACCGACAAGCGCTTTACTTTTTTCAACGATCCGGATGGCCTGCCGCTGGAGCTTTATCAGCAGTAATGGTTGTCCTGTGTGATAATGCCCGCTCAGTTCGGGCATTTTTTATGTGTAATCTCCTATGACCTCACCCGCTATCGCACAAGCCGTTTCACCGTACCGCCAGCTGCTGGTGGGGTTTAGCGGTGGCCTGGATTCTACCGTGTTGCTGCATCGCCTTAAGCTTTGGCGCGATCGGGAACCTGACGTCCAGCTTCGGGCTATGCATATTCACCACGGATTAAGTCCTCACGCAGAGGCGTGGGTGGTGCACTGTGAAGCCTTGTGTGCGGCCTGGGCGATCCCGCTCATCGTTGAGCGCGTCACGCTTGCGGAGGAGGGGCTGGGCATCGAAGCGCAGGCGCGGAAAGCCCGCTATGCCGCATTTGCCGGGGCATTACGTCCTGGAGAAGCGCTGGTCACGGCCCAGCATCTGGACGATCAGTGTGAAACCTTTCTGCTGGCCCTTAAGCGGGGCAGCGGCCCGGCGGGACTTTCTGCCATGCCGACGCGTTCTGAATTTGCCGGCACAACGCTACTGCGTCCGCTGCTTGGCGAGACGCGTGCCTCGCTGGAAGCCTGGGCGCGAGAACAACAGCTGAACTGGATCGAAGATGAGAGTAACCAGGATGACGGCTATGACCGTAACTTCCTGCGTCTGCGCGTCCTCCCGCTTTTAGGCGAGCGCTGGCCGCATTTCGCCGACGCGACGGCAAGAAGCGCCATGCTGTGCGCCGAACAGGAATCGTTGCTGGATGAACTGTTGAGCGACGAGCTGGCTGCACTCATTTCTGCCGACGGGGCGTTGGCGATCGCACCGATGAAAGCGATGAGCCCGGTACGTCGCGCCGCGCTGTTACGGCGCTGGCTGGCCTTTCATCGCGCCGCGATGCCGTCGAGGACAATGCTGAGCCGTATCTGGGACGAAGTCGCACTGGCGCGGGATGATGCTTCTCCGTGCGTCCACCTGAACGGTTTTGAGGTTAGACGTTATAAAGGGGAGCTCTGGTGGATAAAATCCATGCCCTCGCTGACCGATGTGGTGCTCGACTGGCTTTCTCCTGACGCGCCCCTGATATTGCCCTGTGAGGCAGGACGCGTTTCTCTTCTGTCGTCTGGTCATGTGCGGCTGCCGAAGCCCGGTGAACCGGTCACCGTGCGCTTTAAGGCTGGCGGCCTGCTGCATATCGTCGGGCGCAACGGGGGACGAAAGCTGAAGAAAATATGGCAGGAGTGCAACGTGCCGCCGTGGCTGCGCGACACCACGCCGCTACTGTTCTACGGTGAAACGCTGATCGCTGCGGCAGGGGTGTTCATTACGGAAGAGGGGTGGTCAGAAGAGGGTGTCCGTTTTGAGTGGCAGAAAGCGTAACGGGCAGCCAGGCTGCCCGTTAGTGTCATCAGGATTCGCTCACCACGACGGTGCCGATTTGCGGGTGGCTGAAGCTGGCTATTTTGTCCAGACGCAGCTCACGCGTCGCCCCGGCGTCTTCCACTATCAGGTATTCCACATTCTTTCGTGAAACCAGATCGCTGGCTTTCGCCTTCAACACTTCGCCATCTTTTAGCTCCAGCGTCAGTAATAAATGATGCTGGCAGGCGAGTTCGAGGTTGTCATAGTCATCACAATTGATGGGTTGATAAGTATCATTCATCGACATAATCGCTCACCAGTAAATTCGCCGCAGCATACGCTGCTTTTTCCCTGACCGACTCTGAAAGGCTCTCATCAGAGGCCACTTCATTAAGCACCTTCAATACACAGCCCAACGCGTCCGGGACATACCCCAGATCTCCGCTGGCGATTTCCGCATACCGTTTGCGAATTAACTCACAATAATTATTCACATCCCCTCCCGCCAGCGCACTGACTTACTGTGAGATATCATTAAGCCTACGAAGATAAACTCGGTTTAGCAAGGTGACTATACCATACTCATTTAAGCAATATCAGGGCCTTGATAGCGGTGTATTTAACACCCTGTAACAGCCTTTTGCCGCGGTTTTCGCTACAATGTGCGCCTGATTCGAATGGAGTTCTCTCATGGCGCTGAAAGCGACAATTTATAAAGCTGTGGTCAATGTGGCCGATCTGGATCGCAACCAGTTCCTCGACGCGTCGCTTACGCTGGCACGCCACCCCTCCGAAACCCAGGAGCGCATGATGCTGCGCCTGCTGGCGTGGATTAAGTATGCCGACGAGCGTCTGCAGTTTTCCCGTGGGTTAAGCGCAGAAGACGAGCCTGAAGCCTGGCTGCGCAACGATCATCTGGGTATCGATTTGTGGATCGAACTCGGCCTACCTGACGAGCGCAGAATTAAGAAGGCCTGCACCCAGTCCGCTGAAGTGGCCTTATTCGCATATAATCAGCGCGCTGCGGAGATCTGGTGGCAGCAAAACAAGAGCAAGTGCGGACAGTTTAAAAATCTCACGGTCTGGTATCTGGATGATGAGCAGCTGGCGCAGTTGAGCGAATTTGCCAGCCGGACCATGGTTTTGCAGGCGACGATTCAGGATGGCGCCATCTGGCTCTCTGATTCTCAGAATAATCTGGAAATTCATTTAACGGCGTGGCAACCCGCGTCATGATCGTCTTGTCCCGAAACGTCAGCATCCCTGACAGCGAGCTCGAGATCACCGCCATCCGTGCGCAGGGAGCAGGCGGGCAGCACGTCAACAAGGCGTCGACGGCTATCCATTTGCGTTTTGACATTCGGGCCTCAAGCCTGCCAGAGTATTATAAAGAAAGCCTGCTTGCCGCCAGCCATCACCTGATCACCAGCGATGGCGTGATTGTGATCAAAGCCCAGGAGTACCGCAGCCAGGAGCTCAACCGGGAAGCGGCGATAGCCAGGCTGGTGGCGGTCATCAAAGAGCTAACGGCAGTACAAAAAAGCCGCCGGGCAACGCGGCCGACCCGCGCATCGAAAGAGCGTCGGTTGTCCTCGAAGGCCCAAAAATCCACAGTGAAAGCACTACGCGGTAAAGTTCGTCGCCCGACAGAGTGACGAAAGGGAACACACTTTTCATAAGGAATTCATTGTGAAAAAAGCATTATGGTCAGCGCTGGCAGTGAGTACGCTGTTTGCGCTTTTTGGGTGTAACAACCGCTCCGAAACGCAGGTTTTACAACCCACGCAAACGGAAGAATTAAAACCGATGCAGCAAAGCTGGCGCGGCGTATTGCCTTGCGCGGACTGCGAAGGCATTGAAACGTCGCTGTTCCTGCAAAAAGATGGCACCTGGGTGATGAATCAGCGCTATCAGGGCGCTAAAGAGCCTTCTTCTTTTGCCACTTATGGAACCTGGGCACGTACGGCGGAGAAGCTGGTCCTGACGGATACCTCCGGTGAGAAAACCTTTTTCCGCGCCAAAGGTGAGGGAATGGAGATGCTTGACCGCGAAGGCAACCCGATTGAATCCCAGTTCAACTACACGCTGGCGCCGGTAAAAGCGGCTCTGCCTGCCACGCCGATGGCAATGCGGGGGATGTACTTCTATATGGCGGATGCGGCGATCTTTACCGACTGCGCAACCGGCAGGAAGGTCAGCGTGGCAAACAATGCGCAGCTTGAACGTGATTACGCTGTGGCACGCGGCAATGACAGTAAGCCGGTACTGCTGACGGTTGACGGTCACTTTACGCTGGAGCCAAACCCGGATAGCGGAGAGATGGTGAAAACGCTGGTGGCAGATAAATACGCGAAGTTTGTTGCGGGTAAAGACTGTAACAGTAAATAAGCTGATGCTGAGCCATTAAAAAACCCCGCCTGAGCGGGGTTTTTTGTTTAGCCTTTGATGGCTTTCACCAGGTAATCAAGAATGTCGCCGGTCTTGATCATCTGTTTCTCGCCGCTGCGACGGTATTTGTATTCAATCTCATCGCTGTCGAGGTTACGGTCGCCGATGACGACGGTGTGCGGGATACCGATCAGTTCCATATCGGCGAACATTACGCCTGGACGCTCTTTACGGTCATCCATCAGCACTTCGATACCCTGAGCGCGCAGCTCGGCATACAGCTTCTCGGCCAGCTCCTGCACGCGGTAAGACTTGTGCATGTTCATTGGCAGAATGGCCACCTGGAACGGCGCAATATTGTCCGGCCAGACGATGCCGCGTTCGTCGTAGTTCTGCTCAATCGCCGCAGCCACCACGCGCGTCACCCCGATACCGTAGCAACCCATGGTCAGGATCTGGTTACGGCCATCTTCACCCTGAACAGCCGCGTTCAGCGCGCGAGAGTATTTATCACCCAGCTGGAAGATATGACCCACTTCGATGCCGCGCTTAATCATCAGGGTACCCTGGCCGTCCGGGCTTGGATCGCCTGCAACCACGTTACGGATGTCAGCCACTTCCGGCGTCGCCACGTCGCGATCCCAGTTGATGCCGAAGTAATGTTTACCGTCGATGTTCGCACCTGCGGAGAAGTCGCTCATTGCCGCAACCGTGCGGTCAATAACAACCGGCACCGGCAGATTGACTGGACCCAGTGAACCTGGACCCGCATTCACCACGGCGCGGATTTCCGCTTCCGTTGCGAAGGTCAGCGGGCTGGCTACCTGCGGCAGCTTCTCGGCTTTCACTTCGTTCAGCTCGTGATCGCCACGCACCAGCAGGGCAACCAGCGGGTAAGCGCTGCCTTCGGTGGATTTCACCAGCAGCGTTTTCACGGTTTTTTCGACAGGCAGATTGAACTGCTCAACCAGCTCGGCAATGGTTTTAGCGTTTGGCGTATCAACCAGCGTCATCTCTTGCGTTGCCGCCCCGCGTGGTTCTTTTGGCGCCAGCGCTTCTGCAAATTCGATATTCGCCGCGTAGTCTGAAGAGTCAGAGAAGATCACATCGTCTTCACCGCTCTGCGCCAGGACCTGGAACTCATGGGATGCGCTACCGCCGATGGAGCCGGTATCAGCCTGCACAGCACGGAAATCCAGACCCATGCGGGAGAAGATTTTGCTGTACGCCGCGTACATTGCGTCGTAGGTCTCTTGGAGTGATTCCTGAGAGGTATGGAAAGAGTAAGCATCTTTCATCAGGAATTCGCGAGAGCGCATTACGCCGAAACGTGGGCGAACTTCGTCACGGAACTTGGTCTGGATCTGGAAGAAGTTCAGCGGCAGCTGTTTGTAAGAGCTCAGCTCATTACGAATCAGGTCGGTAATGACTTCTTCATGCGTTGGGCCGAGAACGAAAGGACGCTCGCCGCGATCGACAAAGCGCAGCAGTTCAGGACCATATTGTTCCCAACGGCCGCTCTCCTGCCACAGGTCAGCGGGCTGAACCACAGGCATGGACACCTCGATAGCACCGGCGTTGTTCATCTCTTCACGCACGATGTTTTCGACTTTTTTCAGGACGCGCACGCCGGTCGGCAGCCAGGTGTATAACCCGGAGGCCAGCTTGCGGATCATCCCGGCGCGCAGCATCAGCTGATGGCTGATCACTTCGGCGTCGGCAGGCGTCTCCTTCAGAGTGGAGAGCAGATATTGGCTAGTACGCATGTTGTTACGGTTCCATTTCGACGATTGGAACAGGCTGAAACACCAGCCTGACACAAAAAAAGTGGTTTAGTTTACCAGTGTGGCAAAGATGCCAAAAGAGAGGAGAACAAAATTACCTGGGTTCAAGGGCAAACACTTCAAAACCTGCCCCGGTGACGCGCCAGCGAACGTTGAAATCGAGCAGCCAGACGGCGTACGTTTTTCCTTCTTCCTCTTCTTTACGGTAGGCCGGACGCGGGTCCTGTGCCAGAACTTCAGTGATGAAATCCCGTAAGCGAGGATAGCGTTTCTCCAGCTGGCCGATCTGCGCGGTTATCTCTGGCGTAAAATAAACAGGCATGTCCGCCTGCGGTGCGTCCTGAGCATAACTTGCACGCGCGTCCGGGAGCGCTTCGGCGAAGGGCAAATAGGGTTTGATGTCGATTACCGGCGTGCCGTCTACCAGGTCCAGGCTACCTAACTCCAGTATCACCCGATCTTTCTGGCAGCGTATGCCTTTCAGTTCAACCAGCGACATGCCAACCGGGTTTGGGCGGAAGGTCGAGCGGGTCGCAAACACGCCCATTCTCGCATTTCCGCCAAGACGAGGAGGGCGCACGGTAGGACGCCAGCCGCCTTCCATCGTCTGGTGAAACACGAACACCACCCATAAATGGCTGAAAGCCTCGAGCCCGCGTACCGCATCGGCCTGATTGTAAGGCGCAATCAGGTGAAGCTCACCGCTTCCGCTGGTCACAAGACCGGGCTGGCGGGGGACGGCGAACTTCTCTTTATAAGGAGAGTGGATAACGCCTATCTGCTCGAACTGAAATGCACTCATTTCGCCGTGATGTTCAGCGCTGAACCGATGCAAACCGCCTGACGGTAGCAGCCCGGCGTGCCGCTGGTGACTTCGCAGCTGTGCAGCAGAACCGCGTTGGCTTTCATTTTTGCGGCATTAATCTGCATACGTTTACGCGCTGTCGGAATATTCGGTGGTGAGTCCTGATTGGTTGCCTGACAGGATTCGCCGCTCACTTCGCCCAGTTCACGGAACGGTTTACCGACGAGTTCGTCTGCTTTCGTGATAATGCGAACCGGCGCAGGGCGAACCACTTTCGGTTTTGCAGGCTCGGTTTTTGGCGGGGTTGCCGTGCTTTGAACAGGTTCAACGGGAGATCTGCTTAGCATAGAACAGCCGCTCAGCATGAGTGCTAAAAGACAGATCGGTAAAGCACGCATAATAGTTCCTCAATGGATAATCAAAACGTCAGATATTGAATCAGTTGACTGCACAAATGACAAGACGGGCATAAGCCCGTCCTGATGATATTACACTGAGGTGAGATTACCAGCCTTTAACAGCGCCGCCGTTAAACACTTTGTTGGCTTCCTGGTAAACTTCATCAGACTGATAAGCCTGAACGAATTTCTTCACGTTTTCCGCGTCCTTGTTGTCTTCGCGAGTCACGATCAGGTTAACGTACGGGGAGTCTTTATCTTCAACGAAGATACCGTCTTTAGCCGGCGTCAGGCCAATCTGGCTGGCATAAGTGGTGTTGATCACGGCCAGGGCAATCTGCGCATCGTCCAGAGAACGTGGCAGCTGCGGTGCTTCCAGTTCAACAATTTTCAGATTTTTCGGGTTCTCGGTGACATCCAGAACGGTTGGCAGCAGGCCAACACCGTCTTTCAGTTTGATCAGGCCCACTTTCTGCAGCAGCAGCAGGGAACGGCCAAGGTTGGTTGGGTCGTTAGGCACGGCAACCTGAGAGCCCGGCTGCAGCTCGTCCAGCGATTTAATTTTCTTAGAGTAACCGGCAATTGGATAAACGAAGGTGTTACCAACACCCACCAGTTTATAGCCACGATCTTTGATCTGCTGATCCAGGTATGGCTTATGCTGGAAGGCGTTAGCGTCGATATCGCCTTTGCTCAGCGCTTCGTTCGGCAGAACGTAATCGTTGAAGGTCACCAGCTCAACGTCCAGGCCATACTTCTCTTTCGCCACTTTCTGAGCAACTTCAGCAACCTGTTGTTCTGCACCCACGATAACGCCCACTTTAATGTGGTTTGGATCTTTTTCGTCCTGACCGCAACCCACCAGTGCCAGAGAGCCGATCAGCGCGCCTACTGCTGCAAAGGTCTTTAATTTAAACGCCATGTTTTATCCTTAACTCGTAGAGTTTGTGTTGTGTGTAACGTTATTTGTGAGTAACGGTCCGGACGATGCGATCGCCAGAGAACTGGATTAAATAAACCAGAACAACCAGCAATACCAGAACGGTATTCATCACGGTAGCGTTATATCCAATATAGCCGTACTGGTAACCAATCTGGCCTAAACCGCCAGCGCCAACTGCGCCACCCATTGCGGAATAACCGACCAGCGTGATGAGCGTGATGGTTGCCGCGTTCACCAGGCCCGGCAGTGCTTCCGGGAGCAGGACTTTGCGGACGATCTGCATCGGCGTTGCGCCCATCGCGCGTGAGGCTTCGATCAAACCGGTTGGGATCTCCAGCAGGGCGTTTTCCACCATACGGGCGATAAACGGCGCAGCCCCCACGGTTAGCGGAACAATGGCCGCCTGCAGACCGATAGACGTTCCGACGATCACGCGGGTAAACGGAATCATCCACACCAGCAGAATAATGAAGGGAATAGAACGGAAGATGTTCACCAGCGCAGAGAGCGTACGGTACAGTTTCGCGTTCTCAATGATTTGACCCGGACGCGTCACATACAGCAGTACGCCGACCGGCAGGCCAATCACAAAACCAAAGAAGCCAGAGACAAAGGTCATTGCCAGCGTTTCCCAAACGCCGCGAACCAGCAGCCACATCATCGGCTCAGACATAACCCAGTACCTCTACTTTTACGTGGTGTTCTTGCAGCCAGGCAATCGCGGCCTGGGTTTCTTCTTGTGTGCCGTGCATTTCTGTCAGCATGATGCCGAACTTCACGCCACCGGCGTAATCCATCTGCGCGCTGATGATGTTGTTGTTTACGTTAAAGCGACGCGCGGTTTCGGAAAGCAGGGGAGCGTCAACGGACTGACCGGTGAACTCCATGCGCAGCATCGGGACGCTGTCTGCTGCGGGTTCGGTTTTCAAACGCTCCAGATAATCTTCCGGAATATCCAGATGCAGCGTGGACTGGATGAACTGCTGTGCCAGCGGCGTCTTCGGATGCGAGAAGACTTCACTTACCGTGTCCTGCTCGATCAGTTCACCGTTGCTGATGACCGCCACGCAGTCGCAGATGCGTTTCACCACGTCCATCTCATGTGTAATAAGGAGGATCGTCAGGCCCAGGCGACGGTTAATGTCTTTCAGCAGTTCCAGAATCGAACGCGTGGTTGCCGGATCCAGTGCGCTGGTGGCTTCATCGCACAGCAGTACCTTAGGATTACTTGCCAGCGCGCGGGCAATGGCCACACGCTGCTTTTGCCCACCGGACAGATTTGCCGGGTAGCTATCATGCTTGTCGCCCAGACCTACGAGGTCGAGCAGCTCGGTGACGCGACGCTTCACTTCTTCTTTTGGCGTGTTATCAAGCTCAAGCGGCAGGGCAACGTTGCCGAACACGGTGCGGGAAGCCAGCAGGTTAAAGTGCTGGAAGATCATGCCAATCTGACGACGCGCTTTGGTGAGTTCTTTCTCTGAGAGGGCGGTAAGTTCCTGGCCGCCAACTTCTACGCTGCCCTGGGTTGGGCGCTCAAGCAGGTTAACACAACGAATCAGCGTGCTTTTACCTGCACCCGATGCGCCAATGACGCCATAAATTTGACCAGCAGGAACATGCAGGCTGACGTTGTTCAGCGCCTGAATGGTTCGGTTCCCCTGCTGGAACACTTTGGTGATATTGGAAAGTTTAATCATTAGATTATTTTTATCGTATGTAAGTTAGCCGTGGCATTTTCTTCTGCCAGATACGGGTGATGACCGTAAACAAAACGGATGTTAAGGCATCCAGACGTCTAAATCAATCCAACTCTGTACGATGAGCACTTTATTGCGCTGCGATTCATGAGATACTAGTCGAACATGCCTTTTTCAGGAGCAAACCGGTGGCAAAATCAGTACCCGCAATTTTTCTCGATCGTGATGGCACTATTAATGTGGATCACGGTTATGTTCATGAGATTGATGAGTTCGAGTTTATCGAGGGCGTAATAGATGCCATGCGCCAGCTGAAAGAGATGGGTTATGCGCTGGTGGTTGTGACGAACCAGTCCGGTATTGCACGCGGTAAATTCACCGAGGCGCAGTTCGAGACGCTGACGGAATGGATGGACTGGTCGCTGGCCGACCGCGGTGTGGATCTCGACGGCATCTACTATTGTCCGCACCACCCGCAGGGAACCGTTGATGCGTATCGCCAGACCTGTGACTGCCGTAAGCCGCATCCGGGGATGTTCATCTCTGCACAGGAGTTCCTGCACATTGATATGTCTGCTTCTTATATGGTGGGCGATAAACTGGAAGATATGCAGGCGGCAGCGGCAGCGGGTGTAGGAACCAAAATATTAGTTCGCACCGGTAAGCCAGTGACGCCAGAAGCAGAAAATGCAGCGGATTGGGTGATTAATAGTCTGGCCGACCTGCCAAAAGAGATTAAAAAGCACCAAAAATAGCCTTTTTGGTGAAAAGGTGAGCGGTTGAAATAAAAATGCATTTTTCCGCTTGTCATTCCTCGGCGGCCCCCTATAATGCGCCTCCATCGACACGGCGGATGTGAATCACTTCACAGACAACGCGGTCGGTTGAAGAGAAAAATTCTGAAATAACGGGTTGACTCTGAAAGAGGAAAGCGTAATATACGCCACCTCGCAACGGTGAGCGAAAGCCGCGTTGCACTGCTCTTTAACAATTTATCAGACAATCTGTGTGGGCACTCAAAGTGACATGGATTCTTAATGTCTTCGGACAATAAATGAATACCAAGTCTCTGAGTGAACATACGTAATTCATTACGAAGTTTAATTCACGAGCATCAAACTTAAATTGAAGAGTTTGATCATGGCTCAGATTGAACGCTGGCGGCAGGCCTAACACATGCAAGTCGAGCGGTAGCACAGGGAGCTTGCTCCTGGGTGACGAGCGGCGGACGGGTGAGTAATGTCTGGGAAACTGCCTGATGGAGGGGGATAACTACTGGAAACGGTAGCTAATACCGCATAACGTCGCAAGACCAAAGAGGGGGACCTTCGGGCCTCTTGCCATCAGATGTGCCCAGATGGGATTAGCTAGTAGGTGGGGTAACGGCTCACCTAGGCGACGATCCCTAGCTGGTCTGAGAGGATGACCAGCCACACTGGAACTGAGACACGGTCCAGACTCCTACGGGAGGCAGCAGTGGGGAATATTGCACAATGGGCGCAAGCCTGATGCAGCCATGCCGCGTGTATGAAGAAGGCCTTCGGGTTGTAAAGTACTTTCAGCGGGGAGGAAGGCGATAAGGTTAATAACCTTGTCGATTGACGTTACCCGCAGAAGAAGCACCGGCTAACTCCGTGCCAGCAGCCGCGGTAATACGGAGGGTGCAAGCGTTAATCGGAATTACTGGGCGTAAAGCGCACGCAGGCGGTCTGTCAAGTCGGATGTGAAATCCCCGGGCTCAACCTGGGAACTGCATTCGAAACTGGCAGGCTAGAGTCTTGTAGAGGGGGGTAGAATTCCAGGTGTAGCGGTGAAATGCGTAGAGATCTGGAGGAATACCGGTGGCGAAGGCGGCCCCCTGGACAAAGACTGACGCTCAGGTGCGAAAGCGTGGGGAGCAAACAGGATTAGATACCCTGGTAGTCCACGCCGTAAACGATGTCGACTTGGAGGTTGTGCCCTTGAGGCGTGGCTTCCGGAGCTAACGCGTTAAGTCGACCGCCTGGGGAGTACGGCCGCAAGGTTAAAACTCAAATGAATTGACGGGGGCCCGCACAAGCGGTGGAGCATGTGGTTTAATTCGATGCAACGCGAAGAACCTTACCTACTCTTGACATCCAGAGAACTTTCCAGAGATGGATTGGTGCCTTCGGGAACTCTGAGACAGGTGCTGCATGGCTGTCGTCAGCTCGTGTTGTGAAATGTTGGGTTAAGTCCCGCAACGAGCGCAACCCTTATCCTTTGTTGCCAGCGGTCCGGCCGGGAACTCAAAGGAGACTGCCAGTGATAAACTGGAGGAAGGTGGGGATGACGTCAAGTCATCATGGCCCTTACGAGTAGGGCTACACACGTGCTACAATGGCGCATACAAAGAGAAGCGACCTCGCGAGAGCAAGCGGACCTCATAAAGTGCGTCGTAGTCCGGATTGGAGTCTGCAACTCGACTCCATGAAGTCGGAATCGCTAGTAATCGTAGATCAGAATGCTACGGTGAATACGTTCCCGGGCCTTGTACACACCGCCCGTCACACCATGGGAGTGGGTTGCAAAAGAAGTAGGTAGCTTAACCTTCGGGAGGGCGCTTACCACTTTGTGATTCATGACTGGGGTGAAGTCGTAACAAGGTAACCGTAGGGGAACCTGCGGTTGGATCACCTCCTTACCTTAAAGAACCTGCCTTTGTAGTGCTCACACAGATTGTCTGATGAAAAACAGCAGTAAAAAATCTCTGCAGGCTTGTAGCTCAGGTGGTTAGAGCGCACCCCTGATAAGGGTGAGGTCGGTGGTTCAAGTCCACTCAGGCCTACCAAACTCCTTTTAAAGGATGAGCGGTACAGAGATTGCAAACGATGGGGCTATAGCTCAGCTGGGAGAGCGCCTGCTTTGCACGCAGGAGGTCTGCGGTTCGATCCCGCATAGCTCCACCATCTTTTACTGCGAACACAAGAAAACTTCAGAGTGAACCTGAAAAGGTGCACTGCGAAGTTTTGCTCTTTAAAAATCTGGATCAAGCTGAAAATTGAAACGACACATCTTAATTGGTGTGTTCGAGTCTCTCAAATTTTCGCAATCAGAAGTGAAACATCTTCGGGTTGTGAGGTTAAGCGACTAAGCGTACACGGTGGATGCCCTGGCAGTCAGAGGCGATGAAGGACGTGCTAATCTGCGAAAAGCGCCGGCGAGGTGATATGAACCTTTGACCCGGCGATGTCCGAATGGGGAAACCCAGTGTGATTCGTCACACTATCGTTAACTGAATACATAGGTTAACGAGGCGAACCGGGGGAACTGAAACATCTAAGTACCCCGAGGAAAAGAAATCAACCGAGATTCCCCCAGTAGCGGCGAGCGAACGGGGAGCAGCCCAGAGTCTGAATCAGCTTGTGTGTTAGTGGAAGCGTCTGGAAAGTCGCACGGTACAGGGTGACAGTCCCGTACACGAAAGCACACAGGTTGTGAACTCGAAGAGTAGGGCGGGACACGTGGTATCCTGTCTGAATATGGGGGGACCATCCTCCAAGGCTAAATACTCCTGACTGACCGATAGTGAACCAGTACCGTGAGGGAAAGGCGAAAAGAACCCCGGCGAGGGGAGTGAAAAAGAACCTGAAACCGTGTACGTACAAGCAGTGGGAGCACCTTCGTGGTGTGACTGCGTACCTTTTGTATAATGGGTCAGCGACTTATATTCTGTAGCAAGGTTAACCGTATAGGGGAGCCGAAGGGAAACCGAGTCTTAACTGGGCGTTAAGTTGCAGGGTATAGACCCGAAACCCGGTGATCTAGCCATGGGCAGGTTGAAGGTTGGGTAACACTAACTGGAGGACCGAACCGACTAATGTTGAAAAATTAGCGGATGACTTGTGGCTGGGGGTGAAAGGCCAATCAAACCGGGAGATAGCTGGTTCTCCCCGAAAGCTATTTAGGTAGCGCCTCGTGAACTCATCTTCGGGGGTAGAGCACTGTTTCGGCTAGGGGGCCATCCCGGCTTACCAACCCGATGCAAACTACGAATACCGAAGAATGTTATCACGGGAGACACACGGCGGGTGCTAACGTCCGTCGTGAAGAGGGAAACAACCCAGACCGCCAGCTAAGGTCCCAAAGTCATGGTTAAGTGGGAAACGATGTGGGAAGGCACAGACAGCCAGGATGTTGGCTTAGAAGCAGCCATCATTTAAAGAAAGCGTAATAGCTCACTGGTCGAGTCGGCCTGCGCGGAAGATGTAACGGGGCTAAACCATGCACCGAAGCTGCGGCAGCGACGCTTAGGCGTTGTTGGGTAGGGGAGCGTTCTGTAAGCCGTTGAAGGTGTCCTGTGAGGGGTGCTGGAGGTATCAGAAGTGCGAATGCTGACATAAGTAACGATAAAGCGGGTGAAAAGCCCGCTCGCCGGAAGACCAAGGGTTCCTGTCCAACGTTAATCGGGGCAGGGTGAGTCGACCCCTAAGGCGAGGCCGAAAGGCGTAGTCGATGGGAAACAGGTTAATATTCCTGTACTTGGTGTTACTGCGAAGGGGGGACGGAGAAGGCTATGTTAGCCGGGCGACGGTTGTCCCGGTTTAAGCATGTAGGCGGAGGTTCCAGGTAAATCCGGTACCTTTTAACGCTGAGGTGTGATGACGAGGCACTACGGTGCTGAAGTAACAAATGCCCTGCTTCCAGGAAAAGCCTCTAAGCATCAGGTAACACGAAATCGTACCCCAAACCGACACAGGTGGTCAGGTAGAGAATACCAAGGCGCTTGAGAGAACTCGGGTGAAGGAACTAGGCAAAATGGTGCCGTAACTTCGGGAGAAGGCACGCTGATATGTAGGTGAAGCCCCTGCGGGTGGAGCTGAAATCAGTCGAAGATACCAGCTGGCTGCAACTGTTTATTAAAAACACAGCACTGTGCAAACACGAAAGTGGACGTATACGGTGTGACGCCTGCCCGGTGCCGGAAGGTTAATTGATGGGGTTAGCGGCAACGCGAAGCTCTTGATCGAAGCCCCGGTAAACGGCGGCCGTAACTATAACGGTCCTAAGGTAGCGAAATTCCTTGTCGGGTAAGTTCCGACCTGCACGAATGGCGTAATGATGGCCAGGCTGTCTCCACCCGAGACTCAGTGAAATTGAACTCGCTGTGAAGATGCAGTGTACCCGCGGCAAGACGGAAAGACCCCGTGAACCTTTACTATAGCTTGACACTGAACACTGGTCCTTGATGTGTAGGATAGGTGGGAGGCTTTGAAGCGTGGACGCCAGTCTGCGTGGAGCCGACCTTGAAATACCACCCTTTAATGGCTGGTGTTCTAACGTAGACCCGTAATCCGGGTTGCGGACAGTGTCTGGTGGGTAGTTTGACTGGGGCGGTCTCCTCCCAAAGAGTAACGGAGGAGCACGAAGGTTAGCTAATCCTGGTCGGACATCAGGAGGTTAGTGCAATGGCATAAGCTAGCTTGACTGCGAGAGTGACGGCTCGAGCAGGTGCGAAAGCAGGTCATAGTGATCCGGTGGTTCTGAATGGAAGGGCCATCGCTCAACGGATAAAAGGTACTCCGGGGATAACAGGCTGATACCGCCCAAGAGTTCATATCGACGGCGGTGTTTGGCACCTCGATGTCGGCTCATCACATCCTGGGGCTGAAGTAGGTCCCAAGGGTATGGCTGTTCGCCATTTAAAGTGGTACGCGAGCTGGGTTTAGAACGTCGTGAGACAGTTCGGTCCCTATCTGCCGTGGGCGCTGGAGAATTGAGGGGGGCTGCTCCTAGTACGAGAGGACCGGAGTGGACGCATCACTGGTGTTCGGGTTGTCATGCCAATGGCACTGCCCGGTAGCTAAATGCGGAAAAGATAAGTGCTGAAAGCATCTAAGCACGAAACTTGCCCCGAGATGAGTTCTCCCTGACCCTTTAAGGGTCCTGAAGGAACGTTGAAGACTACGACGTTGATAGGTCGGGTGTGTAAGCGCAGCGATGCGTTGAGCTAACCGATACTAATGAACCGTGAGGCTTAACCTTACAACGCCGAAGCTGTTTCGGCGAAGAGAGAGACACGATTTTCAGCCTGATACAGATTAAACAGAATTTGCCTGGCGGCTTTAGCGCGGTGGTCCCACCTGACCCCATGCCGAACTCAGAAGTGAAACGCCGTAGCGCCGATGGTAGTGTGGGGTCTCCCCATGTGAGAGTAGGGAACTGCCAGGCATCAAATTAAGTAGTAAGCCGGTGCATAAATCCGGTGGTTACAGCAGTCTTCGGTGGAGCGGTAGTTCAGTCGGTTAGAATACCTGCCTGTCACGCAGGGGGTCGCGGGTTCGAGTCCCGTCCGTTCCGCCACTTATTAAAAGCCCTGAGCTCACGCTCAGGGCTTTTTTCTTATCTGACGTTTAATTATTGCGAAATTAGCAAAAATCCTCTGCGTTTTGCGATCTTTTTCTCTATAACAACGCCAGCGATAATCTTCCTCAGTTTACGAACATAATGATTGAGGAATAGTATGACTCTCCCTGCATTTGGTCTGGGCACTTTCCGCCTGAAAGACGACGTTGTTATCGCATCTGTTAAAACCGCACTCGAACTGGGCTATCGTGCAGTTGATACGGCACAGATCTATGAAAACGAAGCTGCCGTTGGACAAGCTCTCGAAGAGAGTGGTGTGCCGCGTAACGAACTGTTTATCACCACGAAAATCTGGATTGAGAATCTCAGCAAAGATAAGCTGATCCCTAGCCTGAAAGAGAGTCTGAAAAAACTGCGTACTGACTACGTAGATCTGACTCTTATCCACTGGCCTTCACCGAATGATGCCGTCTCAGTAGAAGAATTCATGCAGGCGCTGCTGGAGGCGAAAGAGCAGGGCTTAACCCGCGAAATAGGGATCTCCAACTTCACCATTCCGCTGATGGAAAAAGCCATTGCTGCTGTTGGTGCAGAAAATATTGCGACTAACCAGATTGAGCTGTCGCCATACCTGCAAAACCGCAAAGTCGTGGACTGGGCAAAACAGCACGGGATCCACATCACCTCCTACATGACGCTGGCCTACGGTAAGGCGCTGAAAGATGAAGTGATTACGCGTATCGCAGAGAAACATAACGCGACTGCTGCGCAGGTCATTCTGGCATGGGCAATGGGTGAAGGTTATGCCGTGATCCCATCATCGACTAAGCGTGAAAACCTGGCCAGCAACCTGTTAGCAGCGGATCTTCATCTGGATGCAGACGATAAAAAAGCGATCGCAGCGCTGGAGTGCAACGATCGCCTGGTAAGCCCGGAAGGTTTAGCTCCTGACTGGGATTAAGTTTGACCCACCCTCTGTAACCTGAACCCTCACACAGCTCCTCCGGGAGCTGTTTTTATATGTTCACTCAGGAAGTCAATAAAGGCACGAATGCGCGTACTCACCGCTCTGTCACTGTAATACACTGCGCTAAAAGGCATTTCGACCGGCAGGCGTTTATCGGCCATTAGCTCCACCAGTTCACCCCGGGCTATCTCCTTGTCAATCATATAGTCTGACAAGCAGGCGATACCATTTCCTTCGAGACACAGCTGCTTCAGCGTTTCCCCGCTGTTTGAGGATAATCCGCAGGTAATTTCATGAAGTTGACCATCATGACAGGCGACAGGCCAGGTGTTCAGCGACACCGGCTCCGTAAAGCCAAGGCACAGATGCTGCTTCAATTCTTCAACCGTCTCCGGTTTCCCATGCTCGGCAATATACTCTGGCGATGCGATAATTTTGCGGTAGCTGGCAAACAGAGGGCGGGCACGCAAGCTTGAATCTGTCAGGGTTCCCGCCCGGATAGCCACATCCACTTTCCGTTCGATGAGGTTGATAAACGTCTCTGAGGAGACCAGCGATAGCGTCATCTCCGGATAGCGTTCGCGGAAAGGTTTGATCAGCGGCATCAGAAAATGGAGCACAACCGGCGTGGCCGCATCAATGCGCAGCAATCCACGCGGCGTGCTGCGGGTCTCCATAATCTCCGTCTCTGCTGCAGCCATCTCCTGCAGTACCGACTGCACGCGGCGGAAGTAACGCTCTCCTTCTTCCGTCAGGCTCAACTGCCGCGTCGTTCGGTTGAGCAGACTCACTCCAAGCTTCATCTCCAGTTTTTTTACCGAACGGCTGATGGCTGAGTTAGCCTGACCCAGCTGTTCGGCCGCGCGGCTAAAGCTGCCGCCTTCAACGACGGCGACAAAGGTTGTCAGCTCTTCCGATGTTGCTTTCATTGTTGCACCACCTGCAAAATTCTATTGAGATTTTGACCATTTTTGTTATTTAAGCACTGGCGCATACTGCCTGTCATCTTAATCCTGATGATACGGAGTATTTTATGCCACTGGCGCTACTTGCCCTGACGATCAGTGCCTTCGCAATTGGCACGACCGAATTTGTTATCGTGGGTCTGGTTCCCACTATTGCTAACCAGCTTGCGATCTCGTTGCCCTCAGCCGGATTGCTGGTGTCTATCTACGCCCTGGGCGTCGCCGTCGGTGCGCCAGTGCTGACGGCCCTGACCGGACGTTTTCCGCGTAAGCAGCTGTTAGTCGCGCTGATGGTGCTGTTCACCGCTGGCAACATTCTGGCCTGGCAGGCGCCGGACTACACCACGCTGGTGATTGCGCGTCTGTTAACCGGCCTTGCACACGGCGTGTTCTTCTCGATTGGTTCCACCATTGCAACCAGCCTGGTGCCCAAAGAGAAAGCGGCTTCAGCCATTGCGATCATGTTTGGTGGACTGACCGTCGCACTCGTTACGGGCGTACCGTTGGGAACGTTTATCGGACAACACTTCGGCTGGCGTGAAACGTTCCTGGCCGTCTCCTTACTGGGCGTCATCGCCCTGGTGACCAGCCTGCTGCTGGTACCGTCGAATATCCCTGGCCGGGCGAGCGCCAGCCTGCGCGATCAGCTGAAGGTGCTCACGCATCCCCGTTTGCTGATTATCTACGCGGTAACTGCATTGGGCTATGGCGGCGTATTCACGGCTTTCACCTTCCTGGCGCCGATGATGCAGGACCTGGCAGGCTTTTCACCTAATGCCGTGAGCTGGATTTTGCTGGGATACGGTATTTCCGTTGCCGTTGGCAATATCTGGGGCGGCAAGCTTGCGGATAAGCATGGTGCGGTACCGGCGCTGAAATTCATCTTCGCCGCCCTGGTGGTTCTGCTGATGATTTTCCAGTTCACGGCTTCGGTACACTACGCCGCGCTGGTCACTGTGCTGGTCATGGGGATCTTTGCCTTTGGTAATGTCCCCGGGCTTCAGGTTTACGTTGTCCAGAAAGCCGAGCTCTATACGCCAAATGCGGTGGATGTGGCGTCCGGTCTGAACATTGCCGCATTTAATATCGGCATTGCGCTGGGCTCCATCATTGGCGGGCAAACCGTAGCGCATGTCGGATTAGCCCAGACCCCGTGGATTGGCGCGGTGATTGTCCTGGTCGCCTTCCTGCTGATTGGCCTGAGTGGACGTCTCGATAAGCCAGCCCGGGTCGCGCTGGGGTAACATCAGTAAGTGCTTGCTTACAAAACTGGAAAGCGGTTTCTCAGAAATTGCGTTGAAAGTATGACCTAAAGTCCCTATAACATTAGAACCAGTCCGTTTTCCGGGCTGGTTCATGTTACAGAGGCTGTTTCCAAAAGTGCGAAAAAATACCTATGCCATGCGTTATGTTGCCGGAATGCCCGCGGAGAGGATCTTGCCTCCGGGGTCATTTGCGAGCATAAGCCAGGCATTACCCGCCGGCACGCCGTTAAGCAGCGATGAGAAAATCCGTGTACTGGTGTGGAATATCTTTAAGCAGCAGCGTGCCGAATGGTTATCGGTGCTCAAGAATTTTGGAAAAGATGCCCACCTGGTTTTGCTCCAGGAGGCGCAAACCACTCCTGAGCTGGTACGGTTTGCCACCACGAACTATCTTGCCGCCGACCAGGTGCCTGCATTTGTCCTGCCGCAACACCCCTCAGGTGTGATGACGCTTTCAGCAGCACATCCGGTCTATTGCTGTCCACTGCGCGAACGTGAACCTATCCTGCGTCTGGCAAAATCGGCGCTGGTGACGGTCTATCCGCTGCCGGATACCCGAATGCTGATGGTCGTGAATATCCACGCGGTAAACTTCAGCCTGGGCGTGGATGTCTACAGTAAGCAGTTACTTCCGATCGGCGATCAGATTGCCCATCACAGCGGGCCCATCATTATGGCCGGCGATTTCAATGCCTGGAGCCGTCCGCGCATGAATGCGCTGTATCGCTTTGCGCGCGAAATGTCGCTGCGTGAAGTTCGTTTTAGCGATGACCAGCGCAAAAAAGCCTTTGGTCGTCCTCTCGATTTTGTCTTCTATCGTGGTTTGAGCGTGCACGACGCCTCGGTTCTGGTGACGCGCGCCTCGGATCATAACCCTCTACTAGTCGAATTCAGTCCCGGCAAACCTGATAAATAATGGTGTGTCAGGTCTGCCGTGGGGCAGGCCTGTGCGGGTGCTGCCCTTTATTTTTCACTCACAAAGGACAGTACGATGACAACAACACGCTCCCATCATGACAATGTAGAAAAACAGTTTGGTTCTCAGGCAAGTGCCTATCTGAGCAGCGCCGTGCATGCTTCTGGCCGCGATCTGGTGCGTCTCGGTGAACGTCTGGCGGCGTTCCCGCAGGCGCACGTGCTGGATTTAGGCTGCGGGGCAGGGCATGCCAGCTTTACGGCTGCGCAGCGGGTCGCGCACGTTACCGCGTATGACTTATCCAGCCAGATGCTGGACGTCGTTGCCGGGGCGGCAAAAGCGAAAGGGCTGAACAACATCGATACGCGCCAGGGCTATGCCGAATCCTTACCGTTCGATGATGCATCGTTTGAGGTGGTGATCAGCCGTTATTCCGCGCACCACTGGCACGATGTCGGCCAGGCATTGCGCGAGGTCAAACGTGTTCTGAAGCCGGGCGGCACCTTCATCATTATGGATGTGATGTCTCCCGGACACCCGGTGCGCAATATCTGGCTGCAGACGGTAGAAGCGCTGCGCGATACCTCGCACGTGCAAAATTACGCCAGCGGAGAGTGGTTGTCGCTTATCACTGAAGCGGGGCTGATCGCGCGCGCGTTGATTACCGATCGCTTACCGCTGGAGTTCAGCTCCTGGATCGCGCGTATGCGCACCCCGGAAGCATTGAGCCAGGCGATCAGACTGTATCAGGAGAGTGCGTCCGCGGAGGTAAAGGCGTACTTTGAACTGCAGGACGATGGCTCGTTTACCAGCGATACCATCATGGCTGAAGCGCAAAAAGCGGAATAAACAAAAAAGGCACCGAGGGGAATCGGTGCCTTTTTATCTTTCGATCGTGCTATCAGGAGTCTGGCGTCGCGCTGTTCTTCACAAACAGCGTCAGCTGGTCGCCAGGTTTCAGATTGTCAGTATCATTGTTCCAGCGCATCACATCCTTGATGTTCACGCCGTGCCGTTTTGCGATACTGGACAGTGAATCGCCCTTGCGTACGCGATAGGTAATGCTATCGCTGTTGCTGGCGAGACGCTGTGCGCTGCTACCTGCACCTACCGTCAGAGTCTGACCCACTTTCAGGCCGGAACTGCGCAGATTATTCCACTGCTGCAGATCTTTCGCATTCACGCCAAGACGTGACGCGATGCCCGAAAGCGTATCACCTGAACGAACCTTATAGCTGCGGCTGTTAACTGATGATGCATCCGCGATCAGCGTTGACTGAACGGCGGCGATTTCACCAGAAGCTAAAGACTCACGTAACTGCTCGGCATGTTTCTGCGGAACCATTACATACTGCGGGCCACTTGCCCCCAGGGTTGAGCCTTTAACGCCAGCATTAAAGGTTTTCAATTTACTTACCGACATACCCGTCATATCAGCAACCTGTTGAATATCAACTGGATTGCTGAGGCGAACACGCGCCAGTGCACGACTTTCGTCTGGTGTTGGCAGTTGTACACCGTAACGCTTGCTGTTCTTGAGAATATCGCTCAATGCCAGCATTTTCGGTACGTAAATCTTTGTTTCCTGTGGCAGTGAGAGCGACCAAAAATCGGTGGATTTACCCCGTGCTTTATTCGCTTTCATTGCCTTCAGTACACGACCTTCGCCACTATTATACGCTGCGACCGTTAACAGCCAGTCGCCGTCAAACATCTTGTTCAGACGTTGCATCATGTCGAGAGCGGCTGTCGTTGAAGCGACAACATCGCGACGCGCATCATAGTTGCGGGTCTGTTTCAGACCATAGTTTCGCCCGGTGCTCGGAATGATCTGCCAAATGCCTGCGGCATTGGCGCCAGACGTCGCGTGTGGGTCAAAAGCGCTCTCCACTATGGGTAGGAGTACCAGCTCCATAGGCATGTTACGTTTCTTAACTTGCCCGGCTATCCAGTACATATACGGCTCTGCCCGTAACGTTACATCGTGGAGATAGCTCTTATTACTTAAATACTTCTGTTTCTGTTCGCGAATCCGGGGATTTTCCGGAATTCCCATCTTTAGCTCGTCGCCAATAGAGGTCCACAAGTCTTGATCCTGCGCGTAAGATGTTCCATCGTCCATCCAGCGCGCCGAACTTGCAAACTTCCCTGCTTCCCCTTGACCAGCTGCAGAAAGGCTCTGTGCGTGCTGTTGTACGTTGCTGCCGTTTTGCGACTGGCAACCTACAAGCAGGACAGAGGCGAGTAATATCGCTTTTGCCTTCATGTGTGTGTCAATAGTTGCTTAAAAGACGAGCGATGATAACGGCGAAATTTTGAAAAGGCAACCCGCAATTATCTGAAGTTATCTTTCTTTGACCTTAACCATGCAAATCGCTGTTCTGGTTGTTGCATATTTGTTTCTTGGTTAATTTTATTAATTAAATCAATATCATCTGTGCGTAAAAATAAATTAATTTGGCGCTCATTTTTCAGAATTACGGGGAGTGTTTTTTGGTTTTTTGCACGTAACTCCTTCACTTTGTGATAATAATCCTGAATCGCTCGATCCTCGGGTAAGAGGCTCACTGCAAACTTCATATTTCCTAATGTATACTCATGGGCGCAACAAATGAGCGTCTCATCGGGTAGCGCGTTAATCTTCTGTAAAGACTGATACATTTGAGCTGGCGTGCCTTCAAACAGTCTTCCGCAGCCTCCGGAGAAGAGCGTATCGCCGCAAAAAAGATAAGGCTTACTGTAGAAACACAGATGTCCCAAAGTGTGACCCGGTGTGGCAAATACGGAAAACTCCCACTCGCGTATGAGGATATTTTCGCCTTCTTCGACTACATGCGTGATTCCCTTATCTTGTGCCTCTGCCGGTCCGTAAACCACAAGATGCGGAAAATGAGCGCGCAGTTCAGGCACGCCGCCAGTGTGATCGTTATGATGATGCGTCAACAGAATGGCTTCTGGCTGCCAGCCGTTCTCTTTTACGGCGTGCAGTACAGGGGCGGATTCTCCGGGATCGACAATGACGCAGCGGCGATCGTCGTCAACCAAAACCCAGATGTAATTGTCCTGAAACGCTGGAATACTGATAAGATTCATACATTACCTCTTAGAGCGTGGCGGGTGTTTTGATGAAACCGGCAAGGATACCTCAGACTGTCGCAGCACCGGAACGTTGGGCGGAATTGCCCTGGGGTGAATACTATCGCGAAGCGTTAGAACAGCAGCTAAAACCCTGGCTCGCGAAAATGTATGGCTTTCACCTGCTTAAGATTGGCAATCTCAGCGCGGAAATCAATACCGAAAGCTGCGCTATCTCGCATCAGGTTAACGTCTCTCTCGGCGGATCGCCGGTTCAGGTGAAAGCAGACCCGTTGCATCTGCCGTTTGCGGAAAAATCCGTCGATGCGTGTTTGCTCGCACATACGCTACCCTGGTGCAGCGATCCGCATCGTCTGCTTCGCGAAGCCGATCGCGTGCTGATTGATGACGGCTGGCTGGTACTTAGCGGATTCAATCCGCTAAGCCTGATGGGCCTGCGTAAGCTGGTACCGGTGCTACGCCGGACTCCACCTTACAACAGCCGGATGTTCACCATGATGCGTCAGCTCGACTGGCTTTCACTGCTGAATTTTGAAGTGCTCTGCTACGGTGGTTTTCAGGTGCTGCCCTGGGCGCGGCAGGGGGGCGTGGTACTGAGCACCCATCTCCCCGCGTTGGGCTGTTTGCAGTTTATCGTTGCGCGTAAGCGAACCATTCCCCTTACGCTTAACCCCATGAAGCAGAGCAAGTCGAAAACGCCCATCCGCCAGACCGTGGGCGCCACGCGGCAGTACAAAAAAACCGATTAGACGTCGGGCTGATAGCCCGCATCTTCATGTGCGGGATTGGATGCCGCAGCACGCGCCAGTTCGTCGCAGCGTTCGTTTTCCGGGTGGCCTGCGTGGCCTTTAACCCACTCCCACTTAATCTGGTGCTGGCCCAGCGCAGCATCAAGACGTTTCCAGAGATCGACGTTCTTGACCGGCTTCTTATCGGCGGTCTTCCAGCCGCGTTTTTTCCAGTTATGGATCCACTGGGTGATCCCCTGACGCACGTACTGACTGTCGGTGCTTAGCACCACGTCACAATGTTCTTTTAACGCCTCCAGCGCCACGATGGCCGCCATCAACTCCATCCGGTTGTTGGTGGTCAGAAAATAGCCTTCGCTAAAGGTTTTTTCGTGCTGGCGATAGCGCATAATCGCGCCGTAGCCGCCGGGTCCTGGGTTACCGAGACAAGATCCATCGGTGAAAATTTCTACCTGTTTACGCATCTCTGGTAGACTTCCTGTATTCGAAACGTTCAGTTAAACGATAAGTCTGACATAAATGACCGCTATGAGCACTGCAATTACTCGCCAGATTGTCCTCGATACCGAAACCACCGGTATGAACCAGATCGGCGCGCACTACGAGGGGCATAAGATCATCGAGATCGGTGCCGTTGAAGTGGTGAACCGTCGTCTTACGGGGAACAACTTCCACGTCTACCTCAAACCCGATCGGCTGGTGGATCCGGAAGCGTTCGGCGTTCACGGGATTGCCGATGAGTTCTTGCTGGATAAGCCGACTTTTGCGGATGTCGCTGACGAGTTCCTGGAATACATCAAGGGCGCCGAGCTTGTCATCCATAACGCATCGTTCGATATCGGCTTTATGGATTATGAATTCAGCAAGCTTAATCGTGATATTCCGAAGACGAACACCTTCTGTAAGGTGACGGACAGCCTGGCGCTGGCAAGGAAGATGTTCCCCGGCAAGCGTAACAGCCTGGATGCACTCTGCTCGCGCTACGAGATAGACAATACCAAGCGAACGCTCCACGGGGCGTTGCTCGATGCCCAGATCCTGGCCGATGTCTATCTGACGATGACCGGCGGGCAGACGTCAATGAAGTTCAGTATGGAAAATGAATCCCAGCAGACGCAAGGCGAAGCGGGCATTCAGCGTGTTGTCCGTCAGGCCAGTCGGTTGCGGGTTATTTTAGCCAGTGACGAAGAGCTTCTTAACCACGAATCCCGGCTTGATCTGGTCCAGAAGAAGGGCGGCAGCTGTTTGTGGCGCGCCTGAAAAAACGCCTTAATGCCTGTAAAATCATCGTTTGGGCGATTTTTGCAGCAAACGATTCAAAACGTGAGAAAAAGCGTTGACGAGATCGGAGGCGCACCGTAATATGCGCCTCGTTCCCCAAACGGGAACAGTGGAGCGGTAGTTCAGTCGGTTAGAATACCTGCCTGTCACGCAGGGGGTCGCGGGTTCGAGTCCCGTCCGTTCCGCCACTATTCAGAAGGCCTGAATCAGAAATGATTCAGGCCTTCGTCGTTTCAGCCTTCAGTAATCTCATTCTCCCCCTTATCGTTAACAAAAAGTTAATACTCATAGTGCAATTTATTAACAATTGCACGGATATAGTGCATTATTTGCACTGGTATTGTGCATTACTCCATCACTCCTCTCTTCGCACCTCATTCAGAATGTTTCTTTCTGTAAAAATAATTCACGCAGAATCATCTGGTTATCTCCTGCTTTCCAAAAATATACCGAACCAATTGCGTATTGGTTTGGTTATTGCTTAATCATTAGCACGATAAGCTTCATTCCATATCAATAACTTATCGTTAATAAAAATAAAGTCATGATGAAAGCGAGCGAACCAATATGGAAAAACCGTCACGGTTTCTGGCCAATTCCAGCACCGCGCTTGAGCAGTTGCGCGGGCTTATCAACCAGCATGAGTCAACACCAGGCATACCGCTGCCCACGGAACGTGAGCTGTCGGACACTCTCGGCGTAGGACGACGTGAAGTACGTCGTGCGCTGGACGTGCTGGAAGAAGAGGGGCGCATCTGGCGTAAGCAGGGCAAAGGGACCTTTATTGGCCCGGCGGCACCTGTTGAACCGCTGGCCCTTCAGGGATTGGTTCAGCAAACCAACCTTCTGGAAGTGATGGAAGCTCGTCTACAGCTCGAACCCGGCTTAGCCCGGCTTGCGGCACTGCGTGCCACCAGGGAAAACCTCGCGCTCATGCAGCGCATGCTGGAACGCATCGACAAGGTCAGTCCGGACGACCGCGATCTCAACGAACTCTGGGACAGCGCCTTTCACCGGGCGATTGCTGAGGCGGCGGGCAACCGTCTGATGCTCGGCCTGTTTGATGCCATTGATGCCGTGCGGCGCGAACCGGGCTGGCAGCATCTGCGCGAGCTGGCACGCACCCCCGAACGTGTCGACAGCTATAACGACCACCACCATAAGATCATGTCTGCGATTATCCATCGCCAGCCTAATGAAGCCGCGGCCGCCATGCGCGAACACTTGCTCAGCCTGCAAACCGCCCTGATTCAGGCGATCCACCTTGAGGACGACTTCACGCCATGACGACAATACCCTTTAAGGACGCCACACCCGTATTGCGAGTGCAAAACCTCAACGTTACGTTTGCTGGCTCGCCGGTTAGCGTGCTTGATGGTATCTCGCTGACCGTCAGGGCGGGCGAAACGCTGGCGCTGGTGGGGGAGTCAGGTTGCGGGAAAAGTATCACCTCCCTGGCGCTGATGGGATTACTGCCCGCCAGCGCGCAGATTGTCAGCGGTGAGATGCAGTTTCGCCGCCACAATCTGCGAAAGCTCTCACCGCGGGAGTATGCCGATCTGCGCGGCAGCGAGCTGGCGATGATTTTTCAGGAGCCGATGACCTCGCTCAATCCGGCGTTCACGCTGGGGGATCAGCTGAGCGAGGCGGTTATGCGACACCAGAACGTCTCGCGCGCAGAGGCGATGAAGGTCGCGCTGCAGATCCTCGAGAAGGTGCAGATCCCGGCGGCAGAGATGCGCCTGAAAGCATATCCCCACCAGCTTTCCGGCGGCATGCGCCAGCGCGTGATGATTGCGATGGCGTTGATTAACCACCCCAAACTGCTGATTGCCGACGAGCCGACCACAGCGCTCGACGTCACCATCCAGGCGCAAATCCTCGCCTTGCTCAACGCCTTAAAAGAGGAAACCGGCACGGCGGTGCTGATGATCACCCACGATTTAGGCGTGGTGGCAGAAGTCGCCCAGCAGGTCGCGGTGATGTATGCCGGGCAGGTGGTGGAGCAGGGGAGCGTGGAGGCAATATTCGCCGACCCGCAGCACCCGTACACCATCGGCCTGATGGGGTCGATCCCCTCGCTGGGCGCACGCAAGGGCCAGCTCTCCACCATTCCCGGCGCGGTCCCGCTCCCGGAATCCATGCCGAAAGGCTGCCGTTTTGCCACCCGCTGCCCGTTTGCGCTGTCGCGCTGCCATGCTGAAAAACCGCCGCTCACCGCGCTCGGCGCGGGCCATCAGGTCGCCTGCTTCCGCGTGCCGCTCGAACACCACATTGCCCTGGGAGAGACCGCATGACCACGCCCATTCTTGAAGCCCGTGACCTCAGCAAGCTTTTCCCCGGCCCCAAAAAGCTCTTTACCCCGGCACGGTTTGTCACCGCGGTCGATCGCGTTTCGCTTGCCGTGATGCCGGGCGAAACGCTGGCGATCGTCGGCGAGTCCGGCTCCGGCAAATCTACGCTCGGCCGCCTGCTGCTGCGCCTGCTGGCCGCCAGCGAAGGGCGCGTGTTTTATCAGGGGGAGGAGATCACCGACGCCTCCGGTGCCCGCCTGAACCAGCTCCGGCGCGAGCTGCAAATCATCTTTCAGGATCCCTTCGCCTCGCTCAACCCGCGCATGACGGTGGAGCAAATCGTCGGGGAGCCGCTGTGGCTGCATCAGAACATGAAAAAAGTGGAGCGTCAGTACCGCGTTGCCGAGCTGCTTAAAACCGTGGGCCTGCCTGCCGCCTGGGCCGGGCGCTATCCGCACGAGTTTTCCGGCGGGCAGCGCCAGCGTATCGGCATTGCGCGTGCGCTGGCTTCCGGGCCGAAGCTGCTGCTGGGCGATGAGCCGGTATCCGCGCTGGACGTCTCCGTTCAGGCGCAGGTGGTTAATCTGCTGGAGAGCCTGAAGCACCAGCTGGGGCTGACGATGGTGATTGTCGCCCACGGCCTGGCGGTGATCCGCCATATGAGCGACCGCGTGGCGGTCATGTACCTCGGGCAAATCGTTGAGCTTGCCACCGTCGATGAGATTTTTGACGCACCGCTGCACCCCTACACCCAGGCGCTGATCGCCTCGGCACCGCAGATGCAGCCGGGCGTTGAGCGAGATGCGCCGCTGCTGCAGGGGGATCTGCCCAACCCGGCCAGCCCGCCGTCCGGCTGCCGTTTCCACACCCGCTGCCCGTACGTCACCGATGAATGCCGCCAGGTTGAGCCGATCAATCAGGTGCTCGACGGCGGACGTCAGGTTGCCTGCCACCGCTGGCAGGAGATCAACCGCGATCGCAGCGTTATTCAGATCGCACCGCCATCCGCCGCCTTTCTGCGCCGCCGCGCGCTGTTTGAACACGCGGCCACTCACTCGTCCCTTCCTTCAAGGAACTCATGATAATGACAATGCGTAATTCTCTTTTGACCGTACTGGGAAGTGTTATGTTGCTTGGCGCGGCGCTGCCCGCCCATTCTGAAAGCGTGCTGCGAATCGGCCTGGGCGCTGACCCGGACATGCTCGACCCGCATCTGGCGCGCACCTACTATGGCCGCTTCGTCTTTGCCTCCCTGTGCGACAGGCTGGTGGACGTGGATGAAAATCTGAAGGTCGTCCCCGGCCTGGCTAAAGACTGGGCGTGGAGTGACGACGGTAAAACCCTGACGCTCAATCTGCGCGAAGGCGTCACCTTCCACGACGGTGAGAAATTCGATGCCGCCGCGGCAAAATACAACCTCGACCGCGCCCTGACCCTGAAAGGATCCCTGCGTAAGAGCGAGATCTCCTCCGTTGAATCGGTCGAGGTCACCGGCCCGATGCAGATTGCGCTGCACCTGAAGACCCCCGATGCCGCGCTGCTGATGCAGCTCACCGACCGCGCCGGGGCAATGATGGCCCCGGAGGCGGCGAAAAAGCCGGACTTTGCCGCCCACCCGGTCTGCTCCGGCCCGTATAAATTCGACAGCCGCGTGTCCCAGGACCGCATCGTTCTGACCCGCTTCGACAACTACTGGAACAAAGACGCCTACCACTTCGACAAAATTATCTATCTGCCGATCCCGGACGCCTCCGTGCGCCTCGCGAACCTGCGCGCGGGCGATCTCGACCTGACCGAAGGCATCGCCGCCAGCGACGTTAAAACCGTCGAAGCCGACAGCAAGCTGGCGCTGGCGAAGGTGACGGGCCTGGGCTATCAGGGCATTACCTTCAACATCAACAACGGCAAGGTGCCGGCGAACGATCCGTTCAAGGACGCCCGCGTGCGCGAGGCGTTTTCTCAGGCCATCGACCGCGATGCGTTAAATCAGGTGGTCTTTGAAGGGCTCTACACCCCGGCCAACCAGGCGTTTTCCCCGGTCAGCCCGTATCACGTTAACCTGCCGGTTCCGCCGCGTGACGTCGACAAAGCCAAAGCGCTGCTGAAGGCGGCAGGCGTCACCGCGCCGCTGACCGTCAACCTGCTGGTGCCTAACAACCCAACCTCGCAGCAGGTGGGCCAGGTATTCAGGCTATGGTCGCCGAGGCCGGATTTAACCTGAACCTGCAGATGACCGAATTCGCCACGCTGCTCGACCGCCAGCAGAGCGGCGACTATCAGCTGAGCTTCTCCGGCTGGTCGGGACGCCCGGATCCGGACGGCAGCATCTACGGCTTTATCAACAGCAAAGGCACCCTTAACGACGGCCGCTACAGCAACGCGCAGGTCGATGAGTGGCTGACCCAGGCGCGCCAGAGCACCGACCAGGCCGCACGCCAGCCGCTGTACGACAAGGTGGTGAAGCAGCTGCAAACCGACATGCCGATTGCCTACCTCTACTTCGAGCCGCGCATTTTCGGTCTGAACAAAAGCGTGCAGGGCTTTAAGCCGTACCCGGACGGCATCGTGCGTCTGGCGGGTTTGACGCTGGCGAAATAAAGGTCCCGAGGAGAACCCATGCTGGAACTGATTTGCAAACGTCTGCTGCTGGCTATACCAACCCTGCTGCTGGTGAGCATGATGGTCTTCGGGCTGCAAAAGCTGCTGCCCGGCGACCCGCTGATCGCCATGGCCGGGGAGGAGCGCGACCCGGCGGTCATCGCCCAGCTGCGCGCGGAACTGAACCTCGATGCGCCAATCCCCGTGCAGTATTTCCACTGGCTGACGCGCGCGCTGCAGGGCGATCTGGGCGTCTCCTTACGCACGCACGAACCGGTGACGCAGCTGATCGCGAGCAAGCTGCCGGTCACGCTGGAGCTGTCTCTGCTGGCGATGATTATCGCGCTGGTGTTTGGCATCAGCATGGGGATCCTCGCGGCGGTGAACAAAAACAGCTGGGTCGATCACGGGGCGAACTTCGTGGCGATCTCGGGGATCTCGATCCCGCACTTCTGGCTGGGGATCCTGCTGATTCTGGTCTTTTCGGTGAACCTGCAGTGGCTGCCCGCGTCCGGCTACGTGCCGTTCAGTGAAGATCCGCTCCAGAACCTGCGCACGCTGCTGCTGCCCGCGTCCGTGCTCGGAACGGGCCTTGCGGCGACGCTGATGCGCCATACCCGCGCCTCGATGATTGCGGTTCTGAAGGCGGATTACATCCGCACCGCGCGCGCTAAGGGGCTGCTGCCAAAGGCGGTGATCCTGAAGCACGCGTTTCGCAACGCGCTGGTGCCGGTCATCACCCTCACCACGCTGCTGTTTGGCGAGCTGCTGGGCGGCGCGGTGCTGACCGAGCAGGTCTTCACCATTCCAGGCTTCGGCAAGATGATCGTCGACTCGGTATTTAACCGTGACTACGCGGTGGTGCAGGGCGTGGTGCTGATCGTGGCGATCGGCTTCCTGATGCTCAACCTGCTGGCCGACGTGCTCTACGTCCTTATCAACCCGAAAATGCGAGGTTAACCATGGCGGAACTGACGACGCAAACCGTTACGCCTGCGCTGCCGCGCGCGCAGAACCGGGTGCTGAAGAAATTCCTTGCCAACAAAAGTGCGGTGATTGGCGCGGTGGTGGTGGGATTCTTTGTGCTGGTGGCGCTGCTGGCGCCGTGGATTGCCCCGTTCGACCCGGTCAAAGCCAACTTCCTGGCGGTGCGCAAAGCGCCGTCGGCGATGTACTGGTTCGGCACCGACGAGCTGGGGCGCGACATTTTATCCCGCATTATCTGGGGTGCGCGCACCTCGCTGATGGCAGGCTGTATGTCGGTCGTTATCGCGGTGGTCATCGGCGTGCCGCTGGGGCTGGTGGCGGGTTACTTCCAGAAGATGTGGGACGGCGTGATCTCGCGGTTTATCGAGGCGCTGCTGGCCTGTCCGTTCCTGATCATGGCGATCGCGCTGGGGGCGTTTTTGGGCCCGAGCCTAACGAACGCCATGATCGCCATCGGTCTTTCGGCGATGCCGATCTTCGCCCGCCTGACGCGCGGCCAGGTGATCGCCATTCGCAACGAAGAGTATATCGACGGCGCGCGGGCGATTGGCCTGCCGGATCGCTGGATCATCATTAAATACGTCCTGCCGAACGTGATGTCGCCGATCCTGGTGCAGGCCACGCTGGCGATTGCCTCGGCAATTATCGCCGAAGCCAGCCTGTCGTTTTTAGGGCTGGGGCAGCAGCCGCCCAATCCGTCCTGGGGCTCCATGCTCAACACCGCGAAAGGGTTTCTTGAGCAGGCGCCGTGGATGTCCGTCTTCCCCGGCGTGGCGATTTTTCTCGCCGTGCAGGGCTTTAATTTACTCGGTGACGGGCTGCGCGATGCGCTCGATCCGCGCCACGACTAAGGAGTCATGATGACCAAAGCGCTTGATTTTACGTCCGGTTACGCTTCACGACGCCCGCCAATGATGGGCCATAACGCCGTTGCCACGTCGCAACCGCTGGCGGCGCAGGCTGGAATGAAAATGCTGCAGCTGGGCGGCAACGCCGTTGATGCGGCGATTGCCACCGCGATGGCGCTGACGGTGGTTGAGCCGACCGGCAACGGGATCGGCAGCGACGCCTTTGCCATCGTCTGGGACGGTGAAAAGCTGCACGGTCTGAACGCCTCGGGCCGCTCGCCTGCGAGCTGGCATGCGGATCTGTTTGCCGGTAAAACGGCGGTGCCGGAAATTGGCTGGGACGCGGTGACCGTGCCGGGAGCGGTATCCGGCTGGGTCGCGCTGGCGGAACGCTTCGGCACGCTGCCGCTGACCACCCTGGCGCAGCCAGCCATTGACTACGCGCGCAACGGTTTCCCTGTCTCCCCGCTGATCGGCCATCTCTGGCAGCGCGGCTATAGCAAGCTGAAAGATCAGCCGGGCTTCAGCGCCTGCTTCGCGCCGGAAGGCCGCGCCCCGCGCGTGGGGGAAATCTTCCGTAACCCGGCGCAGGCGAACTCGCTGGAGCTGATTTCCCGCACCAACGGTGAAGCCTTTTACCGCGGCGAGCTGGCGCAGAAAATTGCCGCTTTCGCCAAAGAACACGGCGCGCACCTGACGGCTGAAGATCTGGCAAACCACCGCGTGGACTGGGTAGAGCTGCTGTCGCGCGACTTCGCGGGCGGTTCGGTGCAGGAACTGCCCCCAAACGGCCAGGGGATCGCCACGCTGATTGCGCTCGGCATTCTGGAGCAGTGCGGCATTGAGAAGCATCATCCGGATTCCGTGCAGTCCCTGCACCTGTCCATTGAGGCGATGAAGCTGGCGCTGGCGGATCTCGATCGCTACGTGGCGGATGAAGACCATATGGCGTTCGCGGCGCAAGAGCTGCTGAGCGACCATTATCTGAAGTCGCGCGCGGCGCTTATCAATCACGAGCACGCCTCTGATTTCGTTTACGGTTCCCCGACGCAGAGCGGCACGGTCTACATCAGCACCGCCGACGCCAGCGGGATGATGGTTTCGTTTATTCAGTCCAACTACATGGGCTTTGGTTCAGGCATCGTGGTGCCGGATACGGGGATCAGCCTGCAAAACCGGGGCTGCGGGTTTGTGCTGGATCCCAATCACCCGAACGCGCTGGCGGGCAGCAAGCGACCGTTCCACACCATCATTCCGGGCTTTGCGATGGACGGCAGCGGCCAGCCGCTGATGTCTTTCGGCGTGATGGGTGGCCCGATGCAGGCGCAGGGGCACATGCAGATGGCGCTGCGCATTATGCTGCACGGGCAAAACCCGCAGGCGGCAATCGATGCCCCGCGCTGGCGCGTGGTGCAGGGCAGGGAGGTGATCGTTGAATCGACCTTCGATCGCAATACCATCGCCGCGCTGCGCGAGCGGGGTCATCAGATCGTGGTGGAAGATCCGCTTCAGGATTACAACTTCGGCGGGGCGCAGGTGATTTACCGTCTGCCGGAAGGACACTACGTGGCCGCAACGGAAAGCCGCAAAGACGGGCAGGCGCTGGTGAGTTAATGTTTTATCCTCCCTCTCCCGTTGGGAGAGGGGCGGGGTGAGGGGAAAATTTCAGCCAATGCTAAACGGATCCGCATCCTGCCAGGCCGGAAACTTCTCGCGATACTCCTGCAGCGCCGTCAACGACAGCTCGGCATCAATGCGCGTCGCCTGATGCGGCTCGGCGGTGGCAATGATCTCGCCCTGCGGATTCACCACCCGGCTGTCGCCGCGGTAGTGATGCCCGTTGCCGTCGGTTCCCACGCGGTTACAGCCCACCACGTACGCCTGGTTCTCAATCGCGCGCGCTACCAGCAGCGACTGCCAGTGGAGGGAGCGCGGTGCAGGCCAGTTGGCAACATACAGCGCCAGGTCGTAATCGTTGCGGTTGCGCGACCACACCGGGAAGCGCAGGTCGTAGCAGACCAGCGGCAAAATACGCCAGCCGCGCCACTCGAACACCACGCGCTCGTGACCCGCTTCATAGTGATGATGCTCATCCGCCATGCGGAACAGGTGGCGTTTATCGTAAAAATGCACTTTCCCTTCCGGCTCCACCAGCAGGAAGCGGTTCACCGGCCCGCGATCCGTTTGCAGGGCGGCGCTCCCGGCGATCAGCGCGTTGGTCTGCTGCGCTTTGGCATGCATCCAGGCCACCACCTCATCCTGCGGCATTGATTGTTGTGCCGCTTCCATGGCGAATCCGGTGGTGAACATTTCCGGCAGGACAATCACATCACGCCCGGTAATCTCTTCCAGTTGACGATCAAAGTGGCGCAGGTTGGCGGGGCCATCCATCCACACTAAAGGTTGCTGCAAAATAGAAATCTTCAAACCAGGCACGATACAGACTCCTCAAAAGACCGCTTTTTGACACTGTAGCACGTCATTACGAGAAAATGTGGCAATAAAAAACCCCGCGCGAGGCGGGGTTTGTATAAGCGAAACGCGTTATGCCGCTTCAGGTTTGCGGTGCTTCTCCGGGAGCTTTACCGGCTGCGTCGCCAGCTCGTCCGGCTCGAAATCATCCACGTTAATGCTGCGCAGACGGCTCTCTTCGGCTTTCACCAGCAGAGCGGCTTCATCTTTATTGATAATGCCGCCGGCCAGCGCCTGTTTTGCCAGTTCGTCCAGACGGGTAAACGGCAGGTTTTTGCCCAGCTGTTTACAGATCTTCTGGTGAATCGGATCGGCAGCCATCACGTCCAGCAGCGCCTCTTCCAGCAGACCCACCGGGTTATGCGGCGTCGGCGTCAGATACTGACCACGACCGATACGGGAGCGGGTTGCGCTCGGTACCTGCAGGATCTTCGCCACCTTGTGGTCCAGCTTGTCGGACGGCGCCAGGTGGTGACGTCCGGTCGGGAAGATCACCGCGCGCAGAGCACCCGCCACGAAGCGGTTCGGGAAGTTCGCCAGCAGGTCGTCAATCGCCTGTTCAGCCTGATACATCGCATCCTGAACGCCCCAGTGCACCAGCGGCAGATCCGCTTCCTGACGGCCTTCGTCGTCGTAGCGCTTCAGGACCGCAGAGGCCAGGAAGATCTGGCTCAGCACATCCCCCAGACGGGCAGAGATACGCTCGCGACGCTTCAGGCTACCGCCCAACACCGCCATGGAGACGTCAGACAGCAGAGCCAGGTTGGCGCTCAGACGGTTCAGATGCTGGTAGTAACGTTTGGTCGCATCGCCGGTCGGCGTCGCGCTGGTAAGACCGCGCGTCAGGCCCAGCCAGAAGCTGCGCACCTTGTTGCTGCCCACGTGACCGATATGTTTGAACAGCAGCTTATCGAAGGCATCCACGTCGTTATTCTGCGCGGCAGCCATCTCTTCCAGCACGTACGGATGGCAGCGAATTGCGCCCTGACCAAAGATCATCATGCTGCGGGTCAGGATGTTTGCCCCTTCCACGGTGATGGCAATCGGTGCGCCCTGATAGCCGCGCGCCAGGAAGTTGCCTTCGCCGAGCATAATGCCTTTACCGCCCGCGATATCCATCGCGTCAATGATCGACTGCTGCGCGCGGTGGGTACAGTGGTACTTCACAATCGCGGACAGCACGGCCGGTTTTTCGCCCAGCATAATGCCGTAGGTAATCAGAGAAGCCGCGGCATCCATCACGTAGGCGTTGCCCGCGATACGCGCCAGCGGCTCTTCGATACCTTCCATCTTGCCGATGGAGATTTTGAACTGACGGCGGATGTGGGCGTAAGCGCCAATCCCCATCGCGACCGACTTCAGACCGCCGGTTGAGTTCGACGGCAGGGTAATGCCGCGGCCCACAGACAGACATTCCACCAGCATGCGCCAGCCCTGACCGGCCATTTTCGGACCGCCGATGATGTAGTCAATCGGCACAAAGATGTCCTGACCGCGGGTCGGACCGTTCTGGAACGGCACGTTCAGCGGAAAGTGACGGCGACCAATTTCAACGCCTGGGGTAGAGGTTGGGATCAGCGCACAGGTAATGCCCAGATCTTCTTCGCCGCCCAGCAGTTTTTCCGGGTCAGAGAGCTTAAAGGCCAGACCCAGCACGGTGGCGATTGGCGCCAGGGTGATATAACGCTTGTTCCAGGTCAGGCGCATGCCCAGCACCTGCTCGCCCTGCCACTCGCCCATGCAGACCACGCCGGTATCCGGGATCGCGCCTGCATCGGAACCCGCTTCCGGGCTGGTCAGCGCGAAGCAAGGGATTTCCTGACCGCGTGCCAGACGCGGCAGGTAGTGATCTTTCTGCTCTTCGGTACCGTAATGCTGCAGCAGTTCACCCGGGCCTAAGGAGTTAGGCACGCCAACGGTAATCGCCAGGATCCCGGAGACGCCCGCCAGCTTTTGCAGGACGCGAGCCTGAGCGTAAGCGGAGAATTCCAGACCGCCGTATTCTTTCTTGATGATCATCGCGAAGAAGCGATGTTCTTTCAGATACGCCCACAGCTCTGGCGGCAGATCGGCCATTTCATGGGTGATGGCAAAGTCGTTTGCCATGCGGCACGCTTCTTCCACCGGGCCGTCAATAAAGGCCTGCTCTTCAGCGGTCAGACGCGGCTGCGGATAGTTATGCAGCTTTTTCCAGTCCGGGTTGCCCTGGAACAGATCGCCTTCCCACCAGGTGGTGCCCGCGTCAATCGCTTCTTTTTCAGTACGCGACATGGGCGGCATCACTTTGCGAAAGCCCTTGAACACCGGCGCAGAGATCATTGATTTACGCATCGGGGCCAGGTTAAACGGCAGAAGGATGATGGCAAGAGGGACTAAAAGCCAGATATTCCAGAGACCTGCGACGCCAAGCGCAGCCGTCCAGGCCAGAAGAATCAGGCTGCTCAGGAATAAACTTACGCGGTGATAGAACAACACACCGAGCAGAACAACGGTTGCGAGAATGCTCAAAATCATCATAAAGAAAAGCTCCCTTGCTTGTAGGAGGTCTGACCACTTGTGATGATATGGTTGTAGTTGATGTTATTTCCTTTAGCAATGTGTTTACAAAATAATTACAACCTGGTTCACATTGTTCGCGTTTTAGCCGGCACAAAAAATCAAAACGCCGGACGATTCGCATGGCTTTAGCTTCTCGCTTTTCCCGCTATCCGGTACACTCCACTGTGTTATTTCATCAATACTGAAGGATTATCCTCATGTACCAGGATCTTATTCGTAACGAACTGAACGAAGCGGCGGAAACGCTGGCGAACTTTCTGAAAGATGATGCCAATATTCACGCTATTCAGCGCGCAGCGGTCCTGCTGGCCGACAGCTTCAAAGCCGGTGGCAAAGTGCTTTCCTGCGGTAACGGCGGTTCCCACTGCGACGCTATGCACTTCGCAGAAGAGCTGACCGGACGCTATCGCGAAAACCGTCCGGGCTACCCGGCGATTGCGATTTCAGACGTGAGCCACATCTCCTGCGTAGGCAACGACTTCGGTTACGACCACATCTTCTCCCGCTACGTTGAAGCGGTAGGCCGTGAAGGCGACGTGCTGCTGGGGATCTCTACCTCCGGCAACTCCGGCAACGTGATCAAAGCGATCGCCGCCGCGCGTGAAAAAGGGATGAAAGTCATCACCCTGACCGGTAAAGATGGCGGTAAGATGGACGGTACGGCGGATGTCGAAATTCGCGTTCCGCACTTCGGTTATGCTGACCGTATTCAGGAAATTCACATCAAAGTGATCCACATCCTGATCCAGCTGATCGAAAAAGAGATGGTTAAGTAAGACTTCGCTGGGGGCACTCTTGCCCCCGCTGTTGTGGAGGTGACGTATGTGCGAACTGCTCGGGATGAGCGCCAATGTGCCAACCGATATCTGCTTTAGTTTCACCGGGCTGGTTCAGCGCGGTGGAGGAACCGGGCCGCATAAAGACGGCTGGGGCATCACCTTCTACGAAGGCAAAGGGTGTCGTACGTTCAAAGATCCACAGCCCAGCTTTAACTCACCGATTGCCAAACTGGTTCAGGACTACCCGATCAAGTCCCGCTCGGTAATCGCCCACATCCGTCAGGCCAACCGTGGCGAAGTGGCGCTGGAAAATACCCATCCGTTTACCCGCGAGCTGTGGGGCCGTAACTGGACCTACGCGCACAATGGGCAGCTCACGGGCTATAAGTCACTGGAGACGGGCAATTTCCGCCCGGTCGGGGAGACGGACAGCGAAAAAGCCTTCTGCTGGCTGCTGCACAAGCTGACGGAGCGCTATCCCCGCACGCCCGGCAACATGACTGCCGTGTTCAAATACATCGCGACGCTGGCATCTGAACTGCGTGAAAAAGGCGTGTTCAACATGCTGCTCTCTGATGGCCGCTATGTGATGGCGTTCTGCTCGACGAATCTGTTCTGGATCACCCGCCGTGCGCCGTTTGGCGTTGCGACGCTGCTCGATCAGGATGTGGAGATAGACTTTCAGAAGGAGACCACACCGAACGATGTGGTCACTGTTATCGCAACGCAGCCGCTGACGGGCAACGAAACCTGGCAAAAGATTATGCCAGGCGAGTGGGTGCTATTTTGTCTCGGGGACCGTGTAATTTGACGCCAGCTGTGGATGGACGACTTCGTGGCTCAGCGGTTTGCTGACCACGTAACGGCCATCGACGATAGAGACCACGGGTGGCTTGTGGGTCTGCTCAAAGTAGTCGTAACCCGGTTTCAGCTGTTTCCAGAAATCCGCGTAGTATGAGTACTTGTGACGCGTCATGTTGGCGTCCGTCATGCGGAACGGATAGATGCTGACCTGTACGTTAGGCTGCCCAAAGACCAGTGCGCCCGTCACGAACTGGAAAATCTCATCAATGCCGGAGTCGGTCATCGCATAACAGCCGATAGACACGCAGGCACCGTGGATCATCAGATATTTACCTTCATAACCGTGTGCACGGTCATAGGCATTCGGGAAGCCGATGTTAATGGCTTTATAGAAGCGGCTGTCAGGCTTGAGCTGGCTGCGCTGAACGTTGTAGAACCCTTCCGGACTTTTGAAGTCGCCCTGACGCTGTTTTGGCCCCAGTCCGCCGGAGTAGTTACAAATTTTGTAACTATCAAGCAGCTGATATGTCTCGCCCATTTTGACAAACAGATCGAGAGTGCGCTCTTCCTTGAAGATCTGAATATAAACCGGCGATCCCATTAACTGCTGTTTATATTCCTTGCTGACCGGCGTCGTTGAGCTATTACTGCTGAGCAGTCCGGCAAACGACATGCACGGCATCAGAAGCATCGCAATGAACAATGCGATTTTACGCATACTACTAGTTCCTTGATAAAACCATGACCAACTTGCCAGGACGGCAAAAGAGACCCGAAATCAGATTATTCTGTTAGGAGCGCTCACATTAGCACCGCTATAGATTTTCGCAAGAGCCGGGCGGTGAGTTTACAAATTAGTTTTACTTTATAAACCATCAAAATTGCGATGGCTCCAGGAACTTTGCGCATTAGCTCGCAATTTGGCGCGCGTGACGGCGGATTCCCTGCCCGCGTGAAGGGGAAAATGTTACACTTTGCGCCCACTGGATTGTTGTTCATGGAAACCTGCTAACCACATGTTTAAAATTAAAAAAGGACTTGATCTGCCGATTGCAGGCGTGCCAGCGCAGCACGTTTCGACAGGCGCAAGTGTCCGTCATGTCGCCATTTTGGGCGAAGACTACCTGGGTATGCGTCCTTCAATGCTGGTACAGGAGGGCGATCGCGTTATCAAAGGACAGGCGCTCTTTGAGGACAAAAAAAATCCCGGCGTGATGTTCACGGCCCCCGCGAGCGGCACCGTTGTGGCCATCAACCGTGGCGAACGGCGCGTTCTGCAGTCGGTGGTTATCCGCATTGAGGGCGATGAAAAGCGTGAGTTTGCCCATTACGACACCGCAGAACTCGCGTCGCTGAACCGTGACGCCGTTCAGGATCAGCTCCTGGCATCCGGTTTATGGACCGCGCTTCGTACGCGCCCCTTCAGCAAATCCCCTGTTCCGGGCACGGAACCGGCCGCGATTTTCGTCACGGCCATCGACACCAACCCGCTCAGCGTGGACCCGGAACCGATTATCCTGGCGCAGCGAAAAGCTTTTGATGCTGGTCTAACCGTTTTAACCCGCCTCACATCCGGAAAAGTGCACGTTTGCCAGGCCGGCGGCGGCAAGCCTGGCGGGCATCCGCAGGGGCAGGTCACGTTTAATGAATTTTCTGGCCCGCATCCGGCGGGGCTGGTCGGGACGCACATCCATTTCCTTGAGCCAGTCAGCCTGACGAAACAGGTCTGGCACCTTAACTATCAGGACGTCATTGCCATCGGTAAGCTCTTTACTACGGGTGAACTCTGCGCTGAACGGATAATCGCCATCGGCGGACCGCAGGCTGCAAATCCGCGCCTGGTGAAGACGCTGCTGGGTGCCGACATCAATGAACTGCTGGTGGGGGAAACGAAAGAGGGCGAAAACCGCCTGATTTCCGGCTCGGTCCTCAGCGGCCGCCATGCGGCCAATGCGCACGCGTACCTGGGACGCTTCCATTTGCAGGTCAGCATTTTGCAGGAAGGGCGTGAGAAAGAACTGTTTGGCTGGGTTCTGCCAGGCGCAGAAAAATACTCCGTCACCCGAACCACGCTGGGCCACTTCCTGCGTAATAAGCTGTTTAGCTTCTCAACCAGCACGCACGGCGGCGAGCGCGCCATGGTCCCGATTGGCAACTACGAGCGCGTCATGCCGCTGGATATTCTGCCCACCGTGCTGCTGCGCGATCTGCTTGCTGGCGATACCGACGGCGCGCAGGCGCTGGGCTGTCTGGAGCTTGACGAGGAAGATCTGGCGCTCTGTACCTATGTCTGTCCGGGCAAATATGAATATGGACCGGTATTGCGCGAGGTGTTAACCCGCATTGAGCAGGAAGGATAACCGATGGGCTTAAAACACCTCTTTGAAAAAATTGAGCCGCACTTTACCGAAGGGAAGCTCAAAAAGTACTACCCGCTGTATGAAGCAACGACGACCATTTTCTACACGCCGGGGCTGGTGACGAAAGGGGCGGCGCACGTTCGCGATGCCATCGACCTGAAACGCATGATGATCCTGGTGTGGTTTGCGGTCTTCCCGGCGATGTTCTGGGGAATGTACAACGTCGGCCTGCAGACCATTCCGGCGCTGCACCACATGTACGATGCACAGCAGCTGGCGCAGGTGATTCAGGCCGACTGGCACTACCGTCTGGCCCAGTCGTTAGGGGTAAGCTTCACCGCAGACGCGGGCTGGCTGAGCATGATGACGCTGGGTGCCGTGTTCTTCCTGCCGATTTACATCACGGTATTTGTCGTGGGCGGCTTCTGGGAAGTGCTGTTTGCCATCATCCGTAAACATGAGATCAACGAAGGCTTCTTCGTGACCTCTATTCTGTTTGCCCTGATTGTTCCCCCGACGCTACCGCTCTGGCAGGCGGCGCTTGGCATCAGCTTCGGCGTGGTGATTGCCAAAGAGATCTTCGGCGGCACCGGGCGGAACTTCCTCAACCCGGCGCTGGCGGGACGCGCGTTTCTGTTCTTTGCTTATCCGGCGCAAATATCGGGCGACCTGGTGTGGACGGCGGCAGACGGTTTTTCCGGCGCGACGCCGCTTTCACAGTGGGCGGCACACGGCGGCGAAACGCTGGTTAACAACGCGACAGGTCAGCCAGTCACCTGGTTTGATGCCTTTATTGGCAACATTCCGGGCTCCATCGGAGAAGTCTCTACGCTGATGATTTTGCTTGGCGGCGCGATCATTCTTTTTGGTCGCGTGGCCTCCTGGCGGATCGTTGCGGGCGTGATGATCGGCATGGTGCTGACCGCCACCCTGTTCAACGTTATCGGTTCGACCACCAATCCGATGTTCTCCATGCCCTGGTACTGGCATCTGGTGCTGGGTGGCTTCGCGTTCGGCATGATGTTCATGGCGACGGACCCCGTATCTGCCTCGTTTACAGACAAAGGTAAATGGAGCTATGGCGTGCTCATTGGCGCGATGTGTGTCCTGATCCGCGTGGTCAACCCGGCGTACCCGGAAGGGATGATGTTGGCCATTCTGTTTGCCAACCTGTTTGCGCCGCTCTTCGATTACCTGGTGGTGCGGGCCAATATCAAGCGGAGGAAGGCGCGTGGCTGAGGTTAAAAATAACGACAGCATCAGCAAAACGCTGCTGGTGGTGCTGGTGCTCTGTCTGGTCTGTTCTATTGTCGTGGCCGGCTCTGCCGTGGGGTTAAAACCCCTGCAGCAGGAGCAACGTGCGCTGGATAAACAGCGCAACATCCTGGCCGTCGCCGGGCTGATGCAGGAAGGAATGAGCGCGGACGAGGTTTCGGCCGTCTTTGCTGAACGTATTTCGGCGCGTCTGGTGGATTTAAAAACGGGTGAACTGCTGGATAAAGACCCGGCAAAATTCAACCAGGCGCTGGCGCTGAAAGATCCGCAGATGAGCCTGACGCTGGAGGCATCGCAAGATCCCGCCGGGATTAAGCGTCGCAGCAACCTGGCCGAAATCTATCTGGTTCGCGACCCCCAAAAACGTATTCAGGAAGTGGTACTGCCTATTTACGGTAACGGTCTGTGGTCAATGATGTATGCCTTTGTGGCCCTTGATACCGATGGGCGCACGGTCAAAGGCATTACGTATTACGACCAGGGCGAAACGCCGGGGCTGGGTGGCGAAGTTGAAAACCCTAACTGGCGGGCACAGTTTGTCGGCAAGAAAGTGCTCGACGATAACGGCCTGCCTGCGCTGAAGGTGATGAAAGGGGCGGCACGTCCCGGTGACGACTACGCCGTTGACGGGCTTTCCGGCGCCACGCTCACCTCAAAAGGCGTGCAGCACAGTTTTGATTTCTGGATGGGCGAGCTGGGCTTTGGTCCTTTCCTGAAAAACGTACGTGAAGGAGCGCTGAACAATGGCTGATACCGGTGAACTGAAAGAAGTTAAAAAGGTGCTCGTTGGCCCACTGTTAGCCAATAACCCGATCACGCTCCAGGTGCTGGGTGTCTGTTCTGCTCTGGCGGTGACGACCAAGCTGGAAACGGCAGTCGTGATGACGCTGGCGGTCACGCTGGTCACGGCGTTCTCCAGCATGTTTATCTCGATGATCCGCCACCACATCCCCAACAGCGTGAGGATCATCGTGCAGATGGCGATCATCGCCTCGCTGGTGATCGTGGTCGATCAGCTGCTGCGCGCCTTTGCCTATGAAACCTCCAAACAGCTCTCGGTGTTTGTCGGGCTGATTATAACCAACTGTATCGTCATGGGGCGTGCGGAAGCCTACGCCATGAAAATGCCGCCGCTGGCGAGCTTTATGGACGGCATCGGCAACGGCCTGGGCTACGGCGTGATCCTGCTGACCGTGGGGTTCCTGCGCGAGCTGATTGGCAGCGGCAAGCTGTTTGGCATCACGGTGCTGGACACGGTGCAGAACGGCGGCTGGTATCTGCCAAACGGCCTGTTCCTGCTGGCCCCTAGCGCATTTTTCATTATCGGTTTGTTGATCTGGCTGATTCGTACGCTGAAGCCAGAACAGCAGGAAAAGGAGTAACCGACGATGGCTCATTACCTGAGTTTGTTTGTGCGGGCGGTGTTTGTTGAAAACATGGCGCTCGCGTTTTTCCTCGGCATGTGTACGTTCCTTGCGGTTTCCAAAAAAGTGTCGACGGCATTTGGTCTCGGTATCGCGGTCACCGTGGTGCTCGGCTTATCTGTACCGATCAACAATCTGGTGTACAACTTTGTGCTGCGGGACGGCGCGCTGGTGGAAGGGGTTGATCTCAGCTTCCTGAACTTCATCACCTTTATCGGGGTGATCGCGGCGCTGGTGCAAATCCTCGAGATGATCCTCGATAAGTATTTCCCGTCGCTCTACAACGCGCTGGGGATCTTCCTGCCGCTGATCGCGGTGAACTGCGCCATCTTCGGTGGCGTCTCGTTTATGGTGCAGCGTGATTACAACTTCAGCGAATCCGTGGTGTACGGTTTTGGTTCCGGCATCGGCTGGATGCTGGCGATTGTCACCATGGCGGGGATCCGCGAGAAAATGAAATATGCCAACGTGCCTGCGGGTCTGCGTGGCCTGGGGATCACCTTTATCACCACCGGGCTGATGGCGCTGGGCTTTATGTCCTTCTCCGGTGTGCAGCTATAAGGGCAAACAGATGGAAATTATCCTTGGCGTGGTGATGTTCACGCTGATTGTACTGGTGCTGTCAGGGCTTATTCTGGCGGCGCGCGCGAAGCTGGTAAATTCCGGCGACGTGGTCATTGATATTAACGACGAGCCGCAGAATCAGATCCGCACGCCGGCGGGAGACAAGCTGCTCAACACGCTCTCCGGTAACGGCATTTTTGTCTCCTCAGCCTGCGGCGGCGGCGGTTCCTGCGGACAGTGCCGCGTGACGGTAAAAGAGGGCGGTGGCGATATTCTGCCAACCGAACTGGCGCATATCACAAAGCGTGAGGCAAAAGAGGGCTGTCGTCTGGCCTGCCAGGTCGCGGTGCGCCAGAACATGAAGATTGAGCTGCCGGAAGAGATCTTCGGCGTCAAAAAATGGGAGTGCGAGGTTATCTCTAATGATAACAAAGCCACCTTTATAAAAGAGCTGAAGCTGCGGGTGCCGGAAGGCGAGCATGTCCCGTTCCGCGCCGGAGGCTACATTCAGATCGAGTGCCCGGAGCACGCTGTGGCCTATGCGGACTTTGACGTGCCGCATGAGTACCGCGCCGACTGGGACAAATTCAATCTCTTCCGCTTTGTATCTGAGGTGAAAGAGCCGACGCTGCGCGCCTACTCGATGGCCAACTATCCGGAAGAGAAGGGCATCATCATGCTCAACGTGCGTATCGCCACGCCGCCACCGAATGTGCCGGATGCACCGCCGGGCGTCATGTCGTCATACATCTGGTCGCTGAAGCCTGGCGATAGGGTGACGATCTCCGGCCCGTTCGGGGAGTTCTTCGCGAAAGATACCGATGCGGAAATGGTCTTTATCGGCGGCGGTGCCGGTATGGCCCCGATGCGCTCGCACATCTTTGACCAGCTCAAGCGGCTGGGGAGCCAGCGTAAGATCAGCTTCTGGTACGGGGCGCGCTCGCTGCGCGAGATGTTCTATGAAGATGAGTTTGAACAGCTGGCGCGTGAAAACCCGAACTTTACCTTCCATGTGGCGCTTTCCGATCCGCAGCCGGAAGATAACTGGACGGGCTATACGGGGTTCATCCACAACGTGCTGTATGAAAACTACCTCAAACAGCACCCGGCGCCTGAGGACTGCGAGTTCTATATGTGTGGTCCGCCGATGATGAACGCCGCCGTGATTAAGATGCTGAAAGATCTCGGTGTCGAAGATGAGAACATCATGCTCGATGACTTTGGAGGCTGATGATGCTGACGTTTCTGGCAACTTTTGTGGTGTTTGTGCTTGTCATCTTCGGCATGTCGTTAGGCTGGATCGTTAAGCGGAAAAGCATTCAGGGCAGCTGCGGCGGTATTTCCTCTATTGGGATGGAAAAGGTTTGCGACTGTCCGGAACCGTGCGATGCGCGGAAGAAAAGGATGGCCCGCGAGCAGCAGCGCATTATTTAATTTTTTGCAGGCCGGGTAAGGCAAAGCCGCCACCCGGCGTTCTCACATCTTCTTCTCAATCCTCATTTGTTTACTGTATACTTATCCAGTGATGAGTGAGGGCTTACTATGCGCAAAATAATCCATGTCGATATGGACTGCTTTTTTGCCGCAGTGGAGATGCGTGACAACCCGGCGCTGCGGGACATTCCCATCGCCATTGGCGGCAGCCGCGTTCAGCGTGGTGTCATCAGCACCGCCAACTATCCTGCGCGCAAATTTGGCGTGCGCAGCGCGATGCCGACGGCGATGGCCTTAAAGCTTTGCCCTCATCTCACGCTTCTGCCCGGCCGGTTTGAAGCCTATAAAGAGGCTTCCCTCCATATTCGGGAAATCTTCTCCCGCTATACCTCTCTGATAGAGCCGCTGTCGCTGGACGAAGCCTATCTGGATGTGACCGACAGCGTGCACTGCCACGGCTCCGCCACGCTGATGGCGCAGGAGATCCGCCAGACGATTTTCCACGAGCTGAATCTGACGGCATCGGCGGGCGTCGCGCCCGTTAAATTCCTCGCCAAAATCGCCTCCGATTTAAATAAGCCCAACGGTCAATACGTCATCACGCCTGACGAGGTGCCGGCGTTTTTGAAAACGCTGCCGCTCGGCAAAATCCCCGGCGTGGGAAAAGTCTCCGCCGCAAAGCTGGAAAGCATGGGGCTACGGACCTGCGAAGACGTGCAGCGAAGCGATCTCGCCATGCTGCTCAAGCGCTTTGGAAAGTTTGGCCGCGTGCTGTGGGAGCGCAGCCAGGGAATTGACGATCGCGATGTGAACAGCGAGCGGCTGCGGAAATCCGTCGGCGTTGAGCGCACCCTCATTGAAGATATTCATGACTGGTCTGAATGCGAAACCATTATCACGGAACAGCTTTACCCTGAGCTGGAACGACGCTTAAGCAAGGTGAAGCCGGACCTGCTCATTGCCCGTCAGGGTATCAAATTAAAATTCAACGACTTCCAGCAGACAACGCAGGAACACGTCTGGCCGCGTCTGAATAAAGACGATCTTATCGCGACGGCGAAAAAGGCATGGGAAGAGCGCCGGGGCGGGCGAGGGGTCAGGCTGGTGGGATTACACGTCACGCTGCTGGATCCGCAGTTAGAGCGACAGCTGGTTCTGGGATTGTAAAAAAGCCCGGTGGCGCTACGCTTACCGGGCCTACGTTTTTCACCCTCTCCCTGTGGGAGAGGGCTGGAGTGAGGGTATTACTTAACGGGGATCGCTTTCAGCAGTTCAGTCAGCAGCGTCCAGTAGTGACCGACGCTTTCGATATGAACCTGCTCATCCGGCGAATGCGGACCGGTAATGGTTGGCCCGATGGACACCATATCCATATCCGGATACGGTTTCTTGAACAGGCCACATTCCAGACCGGCGTGGATCACCTGAATGTTCGGCGTGCTGTTGAACAGACGCTGATAGGTTTCACGCACCAGCGCCATCACCGGAGAACTTGCATCCGGCTGCCAGCCCGGGTAGCTGCCTTTTGCAGACGTTTTGGCGCCCGCCAGCGTGCCCAGTGATTCAAGCATGCTCACCACGTACTCTTTACCGCTGTCGATAAGGGAGCGGATCAGGCAGATGATTTCCGCGCTGTCGTCGCTCATGGTCACCACGCCCACGTTCAGCGAGGTTTCCACCACGCCTTTCGCCACGTCAGAGTTGCGGATCACGCCGTTTGGCGTCGCGTTCAGCAGCTGAACGAAGGTGTCACGAGACTGCGCGGTCAGCGCGTCTTTATCCGTAGATACGGATTCCAGCACCACGGTCAGGTTTTTCTCTTTCGCCGACAGTTCGTTTTTCAGGATATCCAGGTATACGGTGGAGAGTTTTTTCAGCTCGTCCGCTTTTGCCGCTGGAACCGCTACGGTGGCGAAGGCTTCACGCGGGATTGCGTTACGCAGGGTACCGCCGTTGAAGTCCACCAGACGCAGATCCAGCTCGGCCGCATGGCCTGCCAGGAAGCGCGCCAGCAGCTTGTTGGCGTTACCCAGACCCAGGTGAATATCACCGCCGGAGTGGCCGCCTTTCAGCCCTTTCAGCGTCAGCTTGAAGGTCTGGAAGCCAGCAGGAATCGCTTCGCGCTTCAGCGGCAGGGTAGAGATGAAATCAATCCCGCCCGCGCAGCCCATGTAGATCTCGCCTTCTTCTTCAGAGTCGGTGTTGATCAGGATGTCCGCCTGCAGCCAGTTCGCCTGCAGACCGAACGCGCCGTCCATGCCCGCTTCTTCGGTCATGGTCAGCAGCACTTCCAGCGGACCGTGCTCAACGCTGTCGTCGGCCAGCACGGCCAGCGCAGAGGCCATACCGATGCCGTTATCCGCGCCCAGCGTGGTGCCGCGTGCTTTCACCCAGTCGCCGTCGATGTACGGTTGAATCGGGTCTTTGGTGAAGTCGTGAACGGTGTCGTTGTTCTTCTGTGGCACCATGTCCAGGTGCGCCTGCAGCACAACCGGTTTGCGGTTTTCCATGCCTGCGGTAGCCGGTTTGCGGATCAGAATGTTGCCAACCTGGTCGCGTTCAGCATGCAGACCTTTTTCCTTCGCCCAGCCCATAATATGTTCGGCAAGCTGTTCTTCGTGGTAGGAAGGGTGTGGAATGGAGCAGATTTTCGCAAAAATATCCCACAGCGGCTGCGGAGATAATTGAGACAGTTCAGACACGATAAGTCTCCTTGTCGAGGCGCTGCAAACAGGGTTGCAGGCCACAGGGTTAGCAGGTTAATAGTTACCACAAGTCAGGCTTGCGAGATGAAACTGAGAATACCACTTTCTCTGCTGGCTGGTAGCATAAAGCATGTAAAAACTCAGGCAGAGGGCGCTAAACACTGGTTTTTAGTGCGTCAGATCTCTATAATCTCGCGCAACCTATTTCCCCCTCGAACACTTTTTAAGCCGTATAAAAACAGGCTGGGACACTTCACATGAGCGAAAAATACGTCGTCACCTGGGACATGTTGCAGATTCACGCACGCAAACTGGCTGCGCGTCTGATGCCTTCCGAACAGTGGAAAGGCATTATTGCCGTCAGCCGTGGCGGTCTGGTACCGGGGGCGCTGCTGGCACGTGAGCTGGGTATTCGTCATGTCGATACCGTTTGCATCTCCAGCTATGACCATGACAACCAGCGCGAGCTGACCGTGCTGAAACGTGCGGAAGGCGACGGCGAAGGTTTCATCGTTATTGATGACCTGGTGGATACCGGCGGTACTGCGGTCGCTATCCGCGAAATGTATCCGAAAGCGCATTTCGTCACTATCTTCGCGAAGCCTGCTGGCCGCCCGCTGGTTGACGATTACGTGATTGATATCCCGCAGGACACCTGGATTGAACAGCCATGGGATATGGGCGTGGTCTTCGTACCGCCTATTTCAGGCCGTTAATACCAGTACGTAACTTTACACGCCCGACTATGTCGGGCGTTGTTCTTTTTGGCCTGCCACGCGTTACAATAGTCTCTATACGACGTATTCATGGAGGCAACGCAATGACGCAGGCGAATCTCACCGAGACTCTCTTCAAACCCCGTTTCAAACACCCTGAAACGTCGACGCTGGTGCGTCGCTTCAATCCGGGTACCCAGCCTGCCGTCCAGTCCGCGTTAGACGGAAAAAACGTGCCTCACTGGTATCGCATGATTAACCGCCTGATGTGGATCTGGCGCGGTATCGACCCCCGTGAAATCCTTGATGTGCAGGCACGTATCGTGATGAGTGAAGCCGAACGTACCGACAGCGAACTCTACGATACGGTGGTGGGCTACCGTGGCGGAAACTGGATCTACGAGTGGTCTAAACAGGCGATGCTCTGGCAGCAAAAAGCCAGCCAGGAAGAGGATGCCACGCGCAGCGGCAAGCACTGGCTGCACGCCGCTAATCTTTACGGCATTGCCGCTTACCCCCATTTAAAAGGGGATGAACTGGCGGAGCAGGCTCAGGCGCTGGCGAATCGCGCCTATCAGGAGGCGGCTCAACGCCTGCCGGGCCGGATGCGTGAACTTGAGTTCACCATTTCAGGGGGCGCTTCCGTTACCGGATTCCTGCATATGCCTGAAGGTGAAGGTCCGTTCCCGACCGTCCTCATGTGCGGCGGGCTGGATTCGCTGCAAATTGATTATTACAGCCTGTATGAGCGTTACTTCGCACCAAAAGGGATCGCGATGCTGACGCTTGATATGCCTTCAATTGGTTTCTCATCCAAATGGAAACTGACTCAGGATTCCAGCCTGCTGCACCAGCATGCGCTAAAAGCGCTGGAAAATATTCCGTGGGTTGACCACACCCGCGTGGCGGCATTCGGCTTCCGTTTCGGCGCGAACGTCGCGGTGCGTCTGGCTTATCTTGAATCTTCTCGTCTGAAAGCTGTCGCCTGCCTCGGCCCGGTCGTACACGCTCTGCTCAGCGATCCTGCACGCCAGGGGAGCGTACCTGAAATGTACCTTGATGTGCTGGCCAGCCGTCTTGGCATGCATGATGCATCAGACGAAGCGCTGCGCGTTGAGCTCAATCGTTACTCGTTAAAAACGCAGGGGTTGCTGGGACGTCGCTGCCCAACGCCGATGCTGTCAGGGTTCTGGAAAAACGATCCGTTCAGCCCGGAAGAAGAGTCGCGATTAATCACTTCGTCATCTGCGGATGGCAAATTGCTTGAGGTGCCGTTCAGCCCGGTCTATCAGAATTTCGACAAATCACTGAAAGAGATTACGCGCTGGATCGCTCAGAGATCGTGTTAATAGATTGCTAAATTTCGCTGGTTTGGTAAAACAGTGGCTTCACAAAAGGAGATCGCAATGACGTTACCGAGTGGACACCCGAAAAGTAGACTGATTAAGAAGTTTATGGCTCTCGGCCCGTATATTCGAGAAGAGCAGTGTGAAGAGAATCGCTTTTTTTTCGACTGCCTGGCTGTATGCGTCAACGTGAAGCCTGCACCCGAAAAACGTGAATTCTGGGGCTGGTGGATGGAAATGGAAGCAGAGGAAAAACGCTTTACGTATAGCTACCAGTTTGGCCTGTTTAATAAAGACGGCAACTGGCAGGCGACCACAATTAAAGATCAGGAAGTGATTGACCGCCTGGAATATACGCTAAAAGAGTTTCACGATAAGGCACGCGCACTGCTGGCCACCCTGGATCTCAAGTTCGAACCCGCGGATGACTTTTCCAGCGAAGCGGTGAAGCTGACTGCCTGATGGTGTCACAGCGCCGGGTGGCGGCTTCGCCTTACCCGGCCTACAAATTCTCCCTCTCCCCGTGGGTGAGGGCACCAGACCGCATTAATCCCGACAATAAAAAAACCGGCATCAAGCCGGTTTTTTTATTTCACATCATCAGAACTGGTAGGTCATACCTACAGCAACGATGTCATCGCTGCTCACGCCCAGTTTATTTTTGTCGTCAATCTGGTTGATTTTATAATCAACAAAGGTGGACATATTTTTGTTGAAGTAATAGGTCGCGCCAACGTCAATATATTTCACCAGATCTTCGTCACCAATACCTTCGATATCTTTGCCTTTAGACTGGACATAGCCCAGGGACGGGCGCAGACCAAAGTCGAACTGATATTGTGCGACAACTTCAAAGTTCTGCGCTTTATTTGCAAAGCCGCCGGAAATTGGCGTCATATTGCGGGTTTCAGAATACATTGCAGCCAGATAAATATCGTTTGCATCATATTTCAGACCGGTTGCCCAGGCTTCTGCTTTCTGACCCTGGCCACGTGCCAGCAGGTTCTGAGCATTGGTGCGGTCAGAGTTGGTGTAGGCGCCGCTGACGGCGAAATCGCTGCCGCCGAAGTCATAGGTCAGAGAGGTACCAAAACCGTCACCGTTCTGTTTTTTGGCGTCACGGTTTTCGTTTTTGCCCTGGTACTGCAGCGTCATGTCCAGACCGTCAACCGCGCCGAAGAAATCGGTGTTACGGTAGGTGGCCAGGCCGGTAGCACGCTTGGTCATGAAGTTATCGGTCTGCGCGGAAGAGTCGCCGCCGAACTCAGGGAACATATCGGTCCATGCTTCGACGTCATACAGGGCGCCCAGGTTACGACCATAATCCAGTGAACCAAAGTTTTTCAGCTTCAGGCCCGCAAACGCCAGACGCGTTTTCTGAGTAGAGTCGCTCTCGGCTTTGTTACCTGCAAATTCAGATTCCCAACGGCCATAGCCCGTCAGCTGATCGTTAATCTGCGTTTCGCCTTTAAAACCGAAACGAACGTAAGTCTGATCGCCATCTTTGGTGGCATCATCACTGATGTAGTGCATGGCTTTCACTTTGCCGTACACGTCCAGTTTATTACCATCTTTATTATAAACTTCAGCTGCGTGAACGGATGCAGAAGCCACTACGCCCATAACCATTAATGCCAGAGTGCTCTTTTTCATTTTCGATCCTGTCTTATAAACGCGCTAAAAAAAATTCGCTGGACGATAAGCTCATGCTTAAGTCCCGTGAAAAAACAGGAAGGGTTTTATCGTTCTGGAATGAAACTTTTATGACAAACTAAGAATAATTTTAAAAAACTGTGATTTATTATTTCGGTAATAAAAGTGTCAAACTTTCCCGCTAGGCTTCCTGATCCCGCGCAACAAAGTGTTTCGCGATGTGCTAAGGCAGTTGGCAACGGGGCTGACTCCTGTTAAAACGTTCGTTCGACATTACTTTTCCTTATCGTTGAACGGCAGAGAATCATGAGTGACAGCCAGACGCTGGTGGTAAAACTCGGTACCAGTGTTTTAACAGGCGGATCGCGCCGCCTAAATCGCGCCCACATTGTTGAGCTTGTACGTCAGTGCGCTCAGCTGCATGCCGCAGGGCATCGTATTGTGATTGTGACCTCCGGGGCGATTGCCGCCGGGCGTGAACACCTGGGTTACCCCGAACTCCCCGCGACGATCGCTTCCAAGCAGCTGCTGGCCGCCGTGGGGCAAAGCCGACTCATTCAACTCTGGGAACAGTTGTTCTCCATCTATGGCATTCACGTCGGGCAGATGCTGCTGACGCGTGCGGATATGGAAGACAGAGAGCGCTTCCTGAACGCCCGCGATACCCTGCGCGCGCTGCTGGACAACAACATTGTTCCGGTCATTAACGAGAACGATGCCGTAGCTACCGCTGAAATCAAAGTGGGTGATAACGATAACCTCTCGGCGCTGGCCGCGATTCTGGCCGGTGCCGATAAATTACTGCTTCTGACCGATCAGCAGGGGCTGTTCACCGCCGACCCGCGCTCGAATCCGGAAGCCGAGCTGATTACCGACGTTCAAGGCATCGACGATGCGCTGCGCGCTATCGCCGGCGACAGCGTTTCAGGCCTGGGAACGGGCGGAATGGGGACCAAGCTGCAGGCCGCTGACGTAGCGTGCCGCGCCGGTATCGACACCATCATTGCGGCGGGCAGCCGCCCCGGCGTGATTGGTGACGTGATGGAAGGTATCTCCGTCGGCACCCGCTTCCACGCCCAGGAATCCCCGCTGGAAAACCGCAAGCGCTGGATATTTGGCGCGCCTCCTGCTGGTGAACTCGTCGTCGATGAAGGAGCTACCGCCGCGATTCTGGAACGAGGAAGTTCATTACTTCCTAAAGGAATTAAAAGCGTGACAGGCAACTTCTCCCGTGGTGAAGTGATCCGTATCCGTAACCTCGAAGGCCGCGACATCGCCCACGGCGTAAGCCGTTACAACAGCGACGCGCTGCGCCGCATCGCGGGTCACCACTCGCAGCAGATCGACGCCATTCTGGGCTATGAATATGGCCCGGTTGCCGTGCATCGCGATGACATGATTATTCGTTAAGGAGCCAGAACATGCTGGAACAAATGGGCGCTGCCGCGAAGGCTGCCTCTTACAAACTGGCGCTCCTTTCCAGCCGCGAGAAAAACCGCGTGCTGGAAAAAATCGCTGATTATCTGGAATCCCAGTCCCAGGAAATTTTGCTCGCCAACGAGCAGGATCTGCTGGAAGCGCGTCGCAACGGCTTGAGCGAAGCGATGCTCGACCGTCTGGCGCTGAATCCGGCACGCCTGAAAGGCATCGCCGACGATGTGCGTCAGGTCTGCAATCTGGCTGACCCGGTAGGGCAGGTGATCGACGGCGGGCTGCTCGACAGCGGTTTACGCCTGGAGCGCCGCCGCGTGCCGCTCGGCGTTATCGGCGTTATTTATGAAGCCCGTCCAAACGTGACGGTGGATGTTGCGTCCCTGTGCCTGAAAACCGGTAACGCCGCTATTCTGCGCGGTGGGAAAGAGACATGGCGCACCAACGCCGCGACGGTAAAAGTCATTCAGCAGGCGCTGGAAGAGTGCGGCTTACCGGCAGGGGCCGTACAGGCGATCGAGAGCCCAGACCGCGCGCTGGTCAACGAAATGCTGCGCATGGACAAATACATCGACATGCTGATCCCACGCGGTGGCGCGGGCCTGCACAAGCTGTGCCGCGAGCAGTCGACGATTCCAGTGATCACCGGCGGTATCGGCGTGTGTCATATCGTTGTTGACGACAGCGCTGAGATTGAACCGGCGCTGAAGATAATCGTGAACGCGAAAACCCAGCGTCCAAGCACCTGTAACACCGTTGAAACGCTGCTGGTGCATCAGGATATTGCGAACACCTTCCTGCCGGCCCTGAGCAAACAGATGGCAGAGAGCGGCGTGACGCTGCATGCTGACACCAACGCGCTCGCACTGCTGAAGGATGGCGCGGCTAACGTTGTTCCCGTAAAAGCGGAGCAGTACGACGACGAGTTCCTGTCACTGGATCTAAACGTGAAAATCGTTGCCGATCTCGACGACGCCATTGCCCACATTCGTGAACACGGCACGCAGCATTCTGACGCGATCCTGACGCGCACCCTGCGCAATGCCGATCGCTTCGTGAACGAAGTGGATTCTTCAGCAGTATATGTGAATGCCTCCACCCGCTTTACCGACGGCGGCCAGTTCGGCCTCGGGGCTGAGGTGGCGGTCAGCACGCAGAAACTTCACGCGCGCGGCCCGATGGGGCTGGAAGCGCTGACCACGTACAAGTGGATCGGCTTCGGCGACGATACGATTCGTGCGTAAATAATCACGGGTGATGCAAAAATAGCCGTTTGATTCAAAAGGGCATTGACGCATCACCCGGTTAGATCTAACCTTTTGCCCCGTGGTTACGCTCGTAACCGGCCTCTCAGGGCCGATATAGCTCAGTTGGTAGAGCAGCGCATTCGTAATGCGAAGGTCGTAGGTTCGACTCCTATTATCGGCACCATCTTTTATAATAAAATCATCAAGTTATTATTGCATTGTTTTGCTTTGTTCAACACTAATGTGCAATTTTGCGCGTTGTAGATGTGGCAAAATTGTGGCAAGTACAGTGAGATTGTTTGTGGCTCAATGCAAGGGTATGCTAACGGCACGTGTTACCTTGTAGCTCCCGTCGATCTTGTCTTTTGAGCAATATTACTACTTTGATGGTTTCTGGTTACGGATGTTGTCAGTCCAGTTCGCAGCCAGCACGGTTTGACCTAAAGGATGTTATTACAATAACCTACGCAGGCATTCAAACACGTTTAGTCTGCCATTTAGGTTATTGCATTCACTTGACGACCCATTTGCATTTCACTTAGTCATATCTAACAAAAAAATGCATCCGATACCCTACTATTGACAGGCAGCTTTGAGCGAAAAACGGACCTTCAAATCCGAACCGGTTCAATTGATTAACCTTGGCTGTCAGTCAAGCTATCGTTAACATGAATCCGATCGAAAATTCCTTATCGCATTTTTACAAATACGCAGTGGCAAGAAAGATAGATTCTGGCTCATGACAAGTAGAGTTGTTCATTTGTATAAAGAGACTTCGCCTTCAGGACGCGTTTTGAACCTGCGATGCATCCACAGGTATTGCTCAGGAGCACGGAGAATTTCACGCTCGATGATCTTGTTCATATAAGCCGCTGCGGCGACCTTGTCTTCCCCTGGATAGCCTGACAACGGCTTGCTGATATACATGTGATAACCTTGTTTATCGCTACGTCGAATCATGCTAAGTGTGATCAAGGGTGCACCAGCGAGTTTTGAAAGAACATACGTTCCGTTCGTCGTTGCTGCTTTTTTTACCGAGAAAAAAGGTGCAAAAACGCTTCCTTTAGACCCATAATCTTGGTCTGGTGCAAACCAAACGGCTTCACCTGCTTTTAGCGCATGAACAAAACCTGATAAATTACGTCGATTAATCATAGCCTTATTTGAACGCATACGCCCTTTTGTCTGTACCCATTCCATTAATGGATCATTGTGTGGGCGATACGTTGCCATCATAGGATGGCATAACCCCATTATTCTTCCACACAACTCAAGGGACATAAAATGAATCCCGACAACCATTACTCCTCTTGTCGCACCGGTCAGGTTTTCAAGCCCTTCGACATCAAACCATTTTTTGACTCTCGCATCGCTCCAGAACCAGGCCATTCCTGTTTCCATCAGTCCCAGCCCGAGAGAAACAAAGTTTTTATTGACCATCTGGCTCCGGGCAAACGGTGTCATCTCGGGAAAGCACAGTTCGATATTTCTAATCGCAATCCGTTCCCGGCGTTTCAGAATGGGTCTTGATATTTTTCCAAGGCCAGAGCCCAGAATATGTAAAACCGGGTAAGGAAGTTGAACGAGAAGCCACAGCAGACCCAAACCAGACCAGGTAAGCCAGTGGCGAGGATGAAGTAAATTATGAGTTAAAGTCTGTGCCATAAATTTCCTTAATGCTAATGAAGGTTATAACGCAAAAGGAAAACAATGAGGCAATTCGTCTTTAGCGATACATTTTGTTTTAGATGATTTAAATTCATCTAAATTCAGGAAAAAAATATTTTCCAGTGGCTGGTGAATAATTTAAAGAACCAGGAGTGAATTGTAAGCCAGCAAATTTATTCTGTTATAAATCCATGGTTTTATCATTGATACTCAAGGAATTGTCTTCTTGATTCATCATCATCAAGGTACTCAAAAGAAAGAAGCCGAATTTTGGTAAGTTTACAAAACCACTCACAATCGTTTCGTTGAATAATTTCGTCTGGTTTGAAACATATCCCGGATGCCACCCGAATAATCGCATATTTACCATTACTAAACCTGACCCTGTGAATACAGAAAGGTTGGCCAGCCTGTCCGTGACAGCTGTTCGACATGATATGCCCTTCAATAAAAACAGATTTTTTAGATTTCATTATCATACCCTCGACAACAGCAGTACAGGAGGAATGTTGTCATTTTCCGACATCACTGACGTTAAGTGGCAGAAGCTGATCAGCCGCCGATACACCAGCATTCTGAAGGTCTGAACAACAGTCCGCAGGCAGGGCACTCAAGAACCGCATCTTTTCTTAGTTTACCTGCTTTCTGATCGGCTCTGTGTGCACATACCGGACAGGCAACATGAACCGGTCTTTCTTTAAAATACCTGAGCCCATTTGTATAAGACATAAATAATTCTCTGAGGAATAGAGTGATTATTATACGCTTTAATATAAAAATAACTGGCATAAGTTATGTTAAGTTGTGTCTGAATCAGGATATCAGATATTGAAAATTGAACGTCTTATTTATGATACACTACCCTTCCGTGAGAAATTTAAGATGAAATCAGAAGACACCCTTGACTGGTATCCGGCACAATTACCGCCTGTGAAAATTATTCTTGGAGAAGCCGTGCTGGCTGTGGGTAAACAGGGCCGACCGATTAATACCCGCACCTTGCTGGAATACCTTCAGGTCATACAGGACAAACAAAAAAGGCGGGATGACAAAATCGCCATGCAGACTGCGATTGATGTTCTCAGGGATAATCAGCGCATTAACGGCAGACGTTAATGCACCTCCGGGATCAGTGTCAGTTCTGAATGATCTCAACCGTATGGTTTTGTCCATCATCCTTCAGCGGTATTCTGTCATCAGGGAGGAGAACACCATCCAGCGTCACGCAATATTCTGCATCGCCGCGTGAAACACTAATCTGATAATGGCTTTCACCATATTGATATGCCATAGAAAAAGAGGACCACTCATCCGGTAACCTGGCATGAACACTAAAGTCAGTGCCGGAACGTTTTATCCCCAGTAATCCCTCGGTAAGTAAACGCCAGGCCCAGGCTGCGGAACCGGTATACCAGCTCCACCCTGCACGTCCGGTATGGGGAGCGACACTGTAGACATCAGCACTCATGACATAAGGCTCAGCTTTATAAATCCCGACAGAGTCCGCATTCAGGGTATGATTTATAGGGCTGAGCATTGACCAGAGTTGCCAGGCTCGTTCGGCATTCCCCATTCGGGCAAAGGCCATCACTGCCCAGATGGCGCCATGCGTATACTGCCCTCCGTTTTCCCGCACGCCGGGCAGGTACCCCTGTATGTAGCCCGGATTTGGACCGTGTCCGTCGAAAGGAGGCGTTAACAGTTTGATCAGCCCTCCTTCGTTATCCACAAGGTGCTTATCCAGCGCCTGCATGGCCTTTGCGCACCGTCCCGGGCTCGCGGCGCCGGACAATACAGACCAGCTCTGCGCAATCGCATCAATCCGGCAGTCCTGTGAGGTTTTCGATCCCAGGGGAGTACCATCGTCAAAATACCCGCGCCGGTACCATTCCCCATCCCAGGCGTGGGCTTCGAGATTACTTTGCAGGCGCAGAGCCTGTGAACGGCACATCGCGGCGACGCTTTCATCCAGCCTGTGCTCCGCCAGCGCTGCAAACCGCTGCAAAATGTCGTACAGGAAGAAGCCCAGCCAGACGCTTTCACCTTTGCCTTCGATACCCACCCGGTTCATCCCGTCATTCCAGTCACCAGCCCCCATCAGCGGCAGGCCATGCTCCCCGAAGCGAAGTCCATAGTGAATAGCTTTGACGCAGTGTAACCAGAGTGTCTCTTCGGTGCCGCTGATGACCGGCGTGTCATAGACAGACTCTTCACCAGGCTGAAGCGAGCGTCCTTCCAGATAAGGAATGCGTATTTCCAGTGCATCCATATCCCCCGTCGTTTCAACATAGTGGCACACAGCAAGCGGCAGCCAAAGATAGTCATCGGAACAGCGGGTACGCACACCGTTGCCGTGTGGCGGGTGCCACCAGTGCTGCACATCCCCCTCGATAAACTGCCGTGATGCACAGAGTATTATCTGTTCACGCATCCGGTCCGGAGCAGCGTGGCTCAGAGCCAGCGTATCCTGCAGCTGATCGCGAAAACCAAATGCACCGCCAGACTGATAGTAGCCACTCCGGGCCATAAGACGGCAGGCGACCGTCTGATACAGCAGCCAACCATTAACCAGTAAATTTACGGACGTGTCGGGGGTGTTAACTACGATTTTATCGAGAACATTGTGCCAGTGATTATGAATCCGGTTCAGCTCCTGGCGGACCGTATCCTCGTTCATGTAGCGGGCCAGCGTCTCCTGAGCACAAACATCATTCTCCTCTGCGCCGAGGATAAAAATAAACGTCCTCTGGTCCCCGTCAATTAATGTAACCGCCGATTGCACCGCTCCGCAGGGATCCAGACCGGCCCCCGTCTTACCAGAAAGCTTTTGCAGTTTCATGGCCGAAGGGGCGTGAAGGGAACCATTACGGCCAATAAACTCCCGGCGATCCCCTGTCAGAGAACAATCATTACCGCTGACGGCAAAAAATGCAGTTCGGCCGCCACCATTATCACCATAAAAGTTATTCGCAAGCACCCCGCAGCCACCGGGCGTTCTGGCCACATGTGTCACAATGTGAGGGGCTGAGCGCGTTCGTGTTTCTCCGAGCGTCCACTCTACATAGCCTGTGACGGAAAGTTGACGTGTCCGTCCCGAAGAGTTACTGAGCGTCAGGAGCACCAGTTTAACCGGATCTTCTTCAGCAACCAGGACCGTCAACTCGCTGTCTATACCACTCTCACGATGGGCAAAAACGCTGTAGCCAAAACCATGGCGGGTCAGGTAGTCACCGTGTCCGCGAACAGGTAAAGCCGTCGGCGACCAGCACTCCCCGCTCTCTTCATCGCGCAGGTAAAATGCCTCGCCGCTGCGATCGCTCACCGGATCGTTCTCCCACGGCGTCAACCGGTATTCATGGGCATTCTCATACCAGGTATAGGCCTGCCCTGCCTCTGAGATCACACTGCCAAAACGAGAATTTGCCAGTATGTTCGACCAGGGAGCCGGTGTAAGCGCATTTTCCCGAAGGACGATCTGATACTCCCGCCCATCCTGAGAAAATCCACCGTACCCATTGAAATGGCATAACTGACTGGTATCAGGGCTCCAGTCCGTATGTTGATTACGCTCGCGCACAGCACGCGGAATGAATGCCCTTGCCGGCGATTTCAGGGTATGAATACGCTGGTTAAGCTGCTCATTAATACCCCCTGCGCGGTCATCAAGATAAAGACAGGCCACGCTCATCAAAAGCAACTTATCCTCAGCGGAGAGATGCTCACCGTTCCGGACAAAAAGCCCGCCCTTTTTATCCAGCAGACTGGCTTCAGACCCGGCATAAATTAACTCCATAATCTGATTTTGTAATCCCTGCTGGTAGCCGCCGGGGCTGTTATTCAGGATAACCAAATCAACATCCAGCCCTTTCTGTCTCCAGTAACGGTGTGCCTGAATCAGTGTGGTCACTGAGGTGATACTTTCCTCGCTGGTTATACTCAGCAGCACTATCGGCAGATCCCCTGAAATTGCCCAGCCCCACAGTCCGGACTGGCCACGCCGGTTGCGGCCTATCGCCTGGCCTTCGGCGCGCAGCTCCTGGACAGGGTAAAGCACAGCGCTGGCGAGACTATTGAACAACGTGGCATCATCTTCACTGGCGTTCATCTGGCGCAATACCACCAGACTGTGAGACCAGGCCAGTTCAAAGACGCGATCGGCGATAGGGTAATCGCGATATTTCTCCAGCAACGCCAGGCTCTGCTGACGGGTCTCGCTGATGCCATAAATGATATCAATCGTAACCGGCTGCCCTGGCTGCAGAATGATGGCGTTGCGAATTGCCAGTATCGGATCCAGCACCGAGCCCGACGTGTTGCCTAGCATCCCTCCCGTCTCTATTGCCTGTGCATTCGCAGGGTTTCTGCCACGTCCAATAAACCTTGCCCTGTCCGTTTCAAACGACACGTTATGTCGGTTATCGCCGTGCACCACCATCATGTGAAACAGGCAAGGGCCCGGTTCATCCGGTGAGCGCGGGCGCCGGTGGCAAAGAATAGCGTCACGCTCTGGAGCCAGCTCAGTCTGAATAAACAAATTGCTGAATGCCGGGTGTGCCAGATCGCTGGCATCAGGTGCCAGTACCACTTCAGCATAGGTTGTCAGCTCCAGAGAGCGAGGCTTACGACCACGATGAATCAGTGTGAGCCGTCGCAATTCAACATCATCCTCCGGAGAGATCACCACCTGAGTTTTGACGCTGAGTCCCCCTAAGCTGCGTCTGAATTCTGCCCCCGCATCGGTGAACAACACTTCCTCGTCTTGTCCGCTGGTGTAGCCTGTTGGTTGCCAGGTATTGCTCCACACATCTCCCGTCTGGGTATCGCGGATGTAGCAGAATGCTCCCCAGTTATCACAGGTGGTATCACTGCGCCAGCGCGTTAGTGCAATATCATTCCAGCGACTGTAACCACCGCCGCCCGCGGTCAACATCAGATGATAATGGCCGTTGGACAGGAGTTGAATATCCGGGGAGGGGGTATCCACGCTATAGAAAATACGGGGTTCATAGCGAACGGGTTTGACCATGCCCTCATGAGATTCAAAATGACGGCGCGGACTGTACAGATCGACCGCATCCGGCACGCGCTCCTGTAACAGCAGACTCGCTGACCGGAATACCGTGCTGGACATAAAGCGTTCAGTCATGGGGGCGTCAAGCAGCACATGAGCCAGCGCCTGAAATGCCATACCCTGGTGATGCGCCATCCAGGACTGTACCACCGCATAGAGCTGACCGGTTGCAAGACGTGAGGGGGTATAGTCCAGCGCTTCATAAAAACCGTATTCTCCGCGTGCACCATTTTTTTGCAGCCTGAACAGGTTCTCACAGGCTCTCTGTGGGGAAACCATCAGCGCCAGCAGCGTGGCGTAAGGAGCAACAACCATGTCATCGGCAAGTCCCCTGCGTAGACCGAGCCCCGGTACGCCAAATGCCTGATACTGATAATTATGCTGAACATCAAAAGCATGATAGCCAGACTCTGAAACACCCCATGGTACCCCGCGTTCTTTCCCCCAGTTAATCTGGCGCATAACCGCCGACTGACTCATTTCATCGAGCAGGCTGCCGGGCCAGGTGGGCATCACCAGATTCGGCATCAGATATTCAAACATGGATCCGCTCCATGACATCAGGGCAGTTTCATTATCAATCGTGGTAAACAATCGACCCAGCGCGTACCAGCTTTTAAGAGGCAGCTGATTAGTCGCAATGGCAAGAAAACTGGTCAGGCGGATTTCAGACGGCAGGAGATCGTAGTGGCTTTTGTCAGGCATATTGGTGTCACAGTTATAACCGACGCTGAGCAGACTGGTTGCTTCACTGTACAGAAAGGCGAAATCCATCCGGGCATGCTCATCCAGCCGCTGTTCCAGCTCGGTGATAATATTGAGTCGCATTCGGGCCTGCTCCGCCACTGACGCCGGAGGCGTTCCTGTACCGGTTAATGTCGGACGGGCAAGCTCGCTCAGCGTCGGCAGCGTCTGTTCATTCCAGGATGCAGGCAACCAGCCAAGCAACAGAGACCACTCATGGCAAAGCTGAACCAGTTGATGCTCCAGATATCCAGCCCAGCGCATCTGAAGAGGAGATCCCTGATGACATGCGCTGGTCAGATGGTTGCACTGGGTGCGCATGCTTTTCAGTTCGCTGAAAAGCGCCTGCGGAGAGAGCGACACCGCGTTCAGGCAATGCTTGCGCAGCAGTCTCAGGCTGTCAGGTGGGTTCTTACCCCACTGTTTTTCCAGAATATCCAGCGTATCGTTCAGTCCTGCCAGTATCTGTTGGTTGCTTAAAACAGGCTGATGACGCATGGCGGACAGGCCTGCACGCAGGGTCAATAAATGCCCGGCCATATTGCCGCTGTCGACGCTGGAGATATAGCGTGGACTTAGGGGGACCAGCGTACGGGTGTCATACCAGTTGTAGAGATGGCCCCGGTAGTGCTCCATTTTATCCATCGTGTCGAGCGTGAGCGACACGCGCCGGAGCACCTCTCCGCCAGGCAGGTAGCCAAAGTCCCATGCCGTCAGGTTAGCCATAAGTGAAAGACCAATATTGGTAGGAGAAGTTCGGTGTGCCACCGTCGGTTGTGGTATTTCCTGATAATTATCAGGCGGAAGCCAGTTCTCTTTTGCTGTGGCAAATATTTCAAAAAAAGCCCAGATTTCACGGCTTGTCTGGCGTAACAGCTGTTTTTGTTCCTGATTAGGCGAAAAAACCTTACGCACGGGCTGGCGACTCAGCCAGCTCATCAGCAGCGGTGCCACACACCATACCAAACCGATCGGTAACGCAATCCCCAGCAGCTGTGGGGCAAATTGTCCGGTCAGTATTGTCAGCGCCACGCCACCGGCAACGTTCAGCCACATCGCCTGATAAAAACGTGCAACAGTGGGTCTGGCCTGACTGCTGTCCTGGCTGTGGCTGACCCACTGGCTGAGGTGACGCCTGCTTATCCCCAGTCGCCATAGCGTCACGGCGATCGCTTTCAACGAATATCCGGCTTCGTGCGGCAGTATCGCAAAATTAAGGCTGATACCTGACAAACGCTTCAGCGCGCCCGCCCCCACCAGTAACAGATGCGGCTTCACGCGGCGACGCAGAGGTTTATGCAGAAGGTCATGGCTGATGCAGAGGATGGCTGGCAACAGCCATATCAGCAACAGTATGCCCAGCCAGTAAACCGGATTGGGTACCCAAAGCAGAGTGAAGAACAGCAATATCAGTAAAGAGGGGGCGACCAGACTGCGACGTAGATTATCGAGTAATTTCCAGTAAGAAAGCGCGGTCAGCGGATTCCTGACCCGGGTTCCATCGGCTTTTCTGACGCGTGGTTTTAGCCAGTTAAGCAGTTGCCAGTCACCCCGGATCCAGCGTGAACGTCGTGCAACATCCGACAGATAATTATTAGGGTACTGTTCGTACAGTAACACCTCGCTCAGCAGACCCGAACGTGCATAGCATCCTTCAAGCAGATCGTGGCTGAGTACCAGATTTTCCGGGCAGATGTTGGTAGTGGCCTGCATAAAAATATCAACATCGTAAATCCCTTTGCCCACAAACGAGCCTTCCCCAAAGAGATCCTGATAAATATCCGAAGACATCATCGAATAAGGGTTATTGCCCGGTACGCTGCTGCGCAGGGCTGCGTAACGCCCCTGACCGTTGCGTGGTATCTCCTCCGCAAGACCGGGCTGTAAAATACCGAATCCTTTGACAACCCTCTGGCGTACCGGATCATACTCAGGCGTATTCAGCGGATGCGCCATCGTCGCGACGAGTTTGTGTGCCGTATCGCGCGGGAGCACCGTATCGCTGTCCAGGGTAATGACGTATTTTATGTGACCCGGTAAAAGGTGGGCAGGCATCTCTGCAACGCTGACGAATTGCGTTCCGGGATGGCGCAACCAGCTGTTCAGTAACGCCAGTTTTCCCCGCTTGCGTTCATAGCCCATCCACGCTCCTTCCGAGGGGTTCCATTCAGGCTGGCGATGTAACAGATAAAAACGTGGTCGGCCGGAGGGGTAGCGGCGATTAAGCGCCTGCGTATCGGCGATAGCCTGTCTGAGCAGCGCGTGACTTTCCGGCGAGGGTTCATTTTCAGAATCAGCAAAATCAGTGAGCAGCGCGAACCTGAGATTTTCGTTTTCATTCCCCAACCAGCAGACTTCAAGACTGGTGAGGAGCTGGCTGAAACTTTCGTGGCTGGTCAACATGCAGGGAATGACTAACATGGTGGCACTTTCAGCGGGAATACCGGCTGAAAAATCCATCCCCGGCAAGGGTCGAGGAACGCGAAAACGGGTGGTTGCATCACTGAGCAAATCGCTCATTAACTGAGTTAATGCGATAATCAGAGGTAATATCACCGCGATCAATAGCCAGTCTGCGCCCTGCATGGCGGTTTCGTGCAATATTGCTGCGGTCGCTGCGGTTGTCAGCAACGCCAGGCTTCCAAGCCATGACAGCAGGGTTATTCTGTTGAAACTGTGCCGCAAGCGTATGAGCCTTGAGGCGTCTGCCAGGAGATGAATATCCAGCGCCTGTCGACCTTCGCCCGCAAGATAATAACCAACATGATGTTCCGGTGTATCGGGCGCTTTTTCCTCTGAAAGCGCCAGCACCTTCTCAGCAACCTCAGGCTCGCTGAGACCGCTGTCCCTGGCCAGAACCTCAACTACGTGCCGGTAATGATCCCGGGTATTGAAGTGCATCCGGGGATAGATGCCGGCAGGATCATTGCGTAATGCCTGTTCGACAACGCTTATCGTTTCGGCGAAATCAGCCCAGTCCGTTTCACTCAATAAACGCAGGCCCGCGATGCTGTTACTGACGGACAGCTGGCTGGCGGCAAGCTGCTGATTGAAACTATGTATGAGAACGTCAGTGGTGATCCCCTGTTCCCGAAGGCACTGATCAACCCAGGTCAGAGGTAACGACAGCGCGTTGCCATGCCCCTGCAGGCGCCGCACCAGCTCTGCGACAAACGCACTGGTTAACGGAGGTCGGGAGCGCGCCATATCGGCAACCACCATGATTAAATCACCAGGCGCACTCTCTGCGCATTCGACAATCCTTGTTATCCACGTATCAGCAAGGTTTCTGTCCTGCTGCGCTTTTATCACTTCCATACTGATACGACGAAGATTTTCAATCAGCGCAAGGCGCAGCATTCCCGGTAACGCCCAGACTTCACCCAGCGTCAGCGGCGTCACCTGTTGATAGGCAGTGAGATAGCTGGTCAGGCTGGCGGCATCCCAGCGGCCATCGCCGTGAGCAATGGCCTCTGATGCAATATGATAAATTCGTGGGCAATTCAACGGCGATACAAGCGACGGAAGACCTTTGCCAAAGCTTTTCGGCAGATGCTGGCGGACAGTGCGGATTTGTTCCTCAATCAGATAATAATTGTCCAGCAGCCATTCACCGGCGGGCATGATACTGGTCTTTTTACCCGCGTTAAGCTCATAGCAGTTTTGGGTAATGACGGCCTCATTGTCGCCAAGCCGTTTCAGAAGATAATAAGGATGCCTATCCGGTGATACTTTATGAGTCCGCGCCAGCTTCTGGCCGTAGCGTTCCATCTGGACGGTCGAAAAGAGTTCTGACCGCGGCGAGCTTTCACCGGCAGGATCGTTCGCCGAAAACGTTATGTTTTCGGCAGCATTCATCAGAATACGGGAGCGGTTAAACCACGCTCTGGGGATCATTTTCATAGCATTGCTCTGATGCGACGTTAGCGCGCAGGAGCAGTTGAGAAATCAGTTCAGAAACGTTCTCTCAGGATGGGCGTCAGGCATCAGGGATTTAACAGCTGCCGGAATCTAACATAAGTATAGGACATGAGCTCTGTTCTGCGGTTTTGGTCGAGCTAGCGTCGGGAGATAAACAGAGCCTTACATCCGGGGCAAAGCATGGTCTGGTTGAGCCGGATTTTTGACAACGGTTGTACTGATTTTAAGCCACAAACAGGACAGGCAGCAGTGGCAGTAGACGCACTGCTGAAGAATTTCATTGCGTAATTGATAACAGACATAACCATTAACCTTTCAATGAATGAGCTTCACCGTACCACATGTGGTTAAGTTTTAATCTATCTATTTTGACACACTGAAAATCAGGAAAGATAAATGTTCGCAGCCACAGGCCCCCTGAGACCGTTTATCCGGCAAAACTCTATGCGGCTTCCAGGGATGAGTAATTCTGATTCGCGAGAGTTAACGGCTGAAATGTGAAGCAGAACGTCTTTTCGTCCATCAGATGGGATGATGAGGCCTTTACCACTAAGAATATCAAAGCTTTTGACAATTCCTGTCATTTTATGGGACAAGTCAATTCCTTATTGAAAACACGTAAAGACTATACATTGAAAATGGCATTCAGCCACTTTTATTTTCCCTACAGGACCTCTGGACGGCTAAAAGATAATTTGCTTATATCGATTCCCTGTGCCTTAATGAATCCCATCAGTTCGATGTACTAATGAAAGTTAGAAATTTTCCGGGCAGTTCTCATTACCAGGCGCTATCGTTGATATCCCCTCTTTTGAGTCCATATGTTTAATCTTATACGTTTACTATCAATACAATCATGTATAACGGAGTCAGTATGACCTCTAGAATTATGGGCCTGGTTAAATGGTTTAACGAAGACAAAGGTTTTGGCTTCATCTCTCCTCTTGATGGCAGCAAAGATATCTTTGTCCATTTATCTGCACTTGATGGCGACAACTTTAAAACCTTATTTGAAGGTCAGAAAGTTGAATTCGCCATTCACCGCGGAGACAAGGGTCCTGCTGCTGCAAACGTAACACTTTGCGATAAATAAATCATTGTGGGTCTGCGATAACGATGAAGGATTATTCCTGAGTAGACAGATCCATAACTTAAATCAGATGAAAGTCGTTTATTCATAATATCTGATCAGCATATTTTTCAAAATTATGAGTATGCTAACCGATGTGATGAAGTGCAGTACTACTGCATAAAAAGTCTAAAAGCACAAACTAACCACATGTTAAATAAGAAGTGCGTAATGGCTTTGACCTTAATGGCATCTGCCAGTTAATATCCACGAGAGAACATGGTAATAGAATATGATTAAAGTCCTTGTTTTCTTTAATGCTGAATCCTGTAAAGTCATGACCGTTCTGGAAGGTATATCCTCTATCAGGCAGGAATATCCAAACGGTGAAGAAACACATCTTCGGATTATGTCTGCAGGTTTTCCTTCCTTAACTGGCGATCATGGTATTGTTTACGTGGCTACTGACAGGGAGTTAACGTCACAGGAGATACTTGATGCGGCCAGGAAATATTTATAGCATTTTTGTCATGCTCTCTGCTCCACGTTTAATTGCATGCTTACCCTATTTATCAGAATCGAACAAAAAATGAGTTGAAAACATTTATGGCCTGCTAACAGCAGGCTTTTTTTTACATTACACTTTTTAGAAACACCTCTATAAAGAGAGAGTAATTCGCTACCTTCTGACAAAATGCAGGTGTCTCTCCCCTGCGTGCCATCTTGCCATTTGTGAAAAACCTTGCTAAGCGGCGGCGCTGTCTCTCCTCATTTTAAATCTCATCAGGTGTGACTGAAGCAATAAGTTATGAGGATATAAAAAGGCTCTCCGGATGACTCCTGGCATCATAGTTTTAAGTACCTTCAAAAATGCATGGACATTTCGTATGAGTTGTAATTTAGTTCTTGCACATTCTTCTTAATTTTTCTTGCGATAAGAGATTTATATAAGTAGTCTAAACCTCGTTAATAACAATATGTCCCAATCGCATTAAAATGCTCAGTAAGAAAAATCGTGTTGATGAGCAACCGTCGACATTGGTATTTGCTGAACAACGAAAAAACTTTAAAAGGTCTCTTTATGTCAGATGCTCTAACACAGTTAAACAATATCCGTACCTTACGTTCTCAGACTCGTGAAATGTCATTAGATGTACTGGAAGATGTTCTGGAAAAGTTTAAAATTATTCTTATAGAACGACGAGAAGAAGAGACATTACGTCTTGCAAATGAAAGTCAGCGCCGCGATAAACTGGAAACACTTCGTCAGATGATGCTTGATGAGGGTATCGACCCCTCCGAACTTTTAGCTGCTATTGGCTCTTCGGGTAAGGCTAAAAGGACGCGCTCCCCCCGCCCCGCGAAGTATCGATATACTGACGAAACTGGAGAGTCAAAAACATGGTCAGGTCAGGGGCGAATGCCGAAGCGGATCTCAAATCTGATTGCTGAAGGTGGGGAATTAAAAGATTTTGAAATCAGCTAAAAAGAGCCGGGTATAACCCGGCTCTTTTTTGTATAGGCCGCAAGTTGCCTTAGAGAATAGTCGAGAAACATTTAGTTCCGTTGATGTAACCGAGAAGCTGTTTAAAATCACAGTGCTGCTTAAGGGACAAACCGGTTATCTTGCAGATCGTTACAGCGAGCAAAAAGAGAGCCATCAGGAGCTTTCATCCCGAGTTAATTAGGACAATATATAATGTATGTTCTTCGTGAATCCATACTGCATGAGCTTAACAACGTCCGTTATTGGCACAAAACTGACATCCCAACCTGTATCAGATCATTAAAATTGCCATAAGTTAAGCCAGTAACTCTCTGGTATGACGTAGCGCTTGCGCATCAGGCAGGACAGCCAAATTTGATGTTCGCTGAAAGCTGATTGCTCCCTGGCGCAATGCCTATTGTTAGCTTGCAGGTGAAATAATAACAGAAGGCCTATCCAAAGCGTGTTATAAGCGAGTATGAAAACCTCCACACGGGTGGTTGAGAGGCATGGCATGAAATTACGAATCACAAGAGCAATCGGCCTCAGCAGGTTCTCGCCACGTTGGGTTAAGGTTATCTGTTTACAGTTAACAAAAAATGATATTGAGCGCTCCCTCAATGCTCTACTGGCCAACATTGATGAATCTGAGCTTTCTCCGGAGCAAGTCAAAGCGTTTAGGGAATGCGTTGACAGGATTAACCTGGCACGGGGTAAGGGGATGCAGGCGTGAGCACTTTTAATTAAGCATTTTTCGATGTTGCTTTGTCAATGATGGCTTTTATCCAAAAAATTCGGCAGGTGAAAAGTAGTCTAACCGTTTGATAAAAGGTAAGCCCAAACCGTATATGCGCGGCGTGTTTGCTGCGCAAGTATCGCTGACAGGCCGACAGCAGCGGAGCTCTCGAAAGCCACATATGAGCCAATGAAGACTGATGGGAGCGCGTAGGGATGAAACTGTCCGCTATGAGCGATCTGCTGACATTACCAGCATAGTGGCGTATTAATCATCTAGGAGCAGGTCACAATCTCAGCCATCAAGCTCTGGACTAACCCAACTGCGAAACGCTGCAGACTAACAAGACCATCTTCGTCGTCCTCGCCGTAGAAACGTGTGAAGGCAACCGATCGCACCTTCTCATAGTCTTCACCATGTTCATCGCCTCCAAAACGCTTGGCGAGCGCCGCCAGCACGTACTTCAAAGACTCTTGGTCCTCCTCTGAACGAATAGAGCTATGACTTCGCTAGAGACAAAGTCGCTTACTTAGCTTCCCTGTTTCGATGTTGCAACTCACATATTTTTAACTTTCAGAATGTGTTACCCAATAGTTCGTGCTAATGCTACTATTTGTATTCAATCGGATTAATGATGTTGTTACGCGAGTCCATTGAACTAAACATAAGGGAGTATATGGGGTTAGCTGAAACATTAGTTAGTATTCCGCAGTCTGAAAGAGGCGGTGAGATTGCTCAACGTGGGTTTGACTATCAAACTTGCTGGGCTTTATCTCAAATGCTGGAATATGAACTAGATGAAAAGAACTATGTGTTTATCTTCGAATATCATGATGATGTTCTTATTCTTGATGACGAAGTTTCTCCAACACAACTCACATTTGCTCAAGTAAAAACAAGAGAGAAACACTGGACTGCATCCACTCTTAGTAATAGCACCAAGAAGAACCCAATATCTATCATCGGTAAGTTATTTATTCATCAAAAGAATTTCGCCGAATATTCACCCAAGCTCCTTTTTGTTACTAATGCTTCTTTCAATCTATGTGAGGAAAACGGTGGTAAGTCTTGTTTTGGTGCAAATGAAGTCAAAGTGGAGTATCAGACGAGCTTTAAGAAAGCAATCAAAGATCAAGTAAAGCTTGATGACTCCAGTATCGATCTTTCTGTTATGCGTTTCGTTCAATCCTCATTAAGCCTAGATGACCACATTACACATCTAAAAGGTAAACTATGCGATTTCCTTAGCAAGAAGTTTGGCGATAGCATTAGCCTGAGTGTTAATGCATTAGCTTCTTTGCTTGAACAGGCGTGTCGAGAAAAATCCAAGGTAAAATCCGCAGATATTATTAATTTTCCTGAACTTATCTCACGAAAGGGTTTCTCATCAGAAGCATTGAATGGTGTGCTTGATTCCTTGAATGCAAGTAATAGTTTAAAGCCTGATTGGGACAAAGCTAGTCCCCTATTCAATGATCTTGGCAAAACATCGCTTCAGCTCATTATCCTGCAAGCCATGTTCTCACAAGTTTGCATCGACCTTAACCAAAACAAAAAAAATCCTTCGACTGTATATCTAGAATATGCAATTAGCCTTTACGATGAGGCGAGTGCTCACTCGGATTTGAAATTATATCTAACTGAAACCATGTACAAAATTGATGCACTTTGTCCAGATTATGCATTGACTTTAAAGTCAGGGAAGAAAGAATGCATAGTTATTTACTCAATAATCCAGAAGCTCTTAGAGGGAGGTGAATAATGAAAAGCATATACTTTAAAAGTGCTCATATATTATCCCTTCGCGATAAGAAAGGATTCTCCTTCAAGTTCTCACCTGATATTAATATCATTACAGGTGAGAACGACACAGGTAAGTCTAGCTTTATTAAGAGCTTATATCATACATTAGGTGCTGATGTTCGACTGGATAAAAAGTGGAAAGAAGATAACTTTGTTTCAAAAGTTGTTATTTGTGTTAATAATCGTGACTATGCGTTTCTTCGCCACGAAAAACGTATTTCCATTTTCGATATAACAGCAGGACAAGAGCATCACTTAGTGACCTCTAGCTCTCGTGCAGAGATTGCATTAGCTGTGCGTGATGTCTTTGATTTCAATTTGGAGCTTGTGACTAAAACTAATTTGGTTCAGGGACAAGCACAACCAGCAAGTCTTTATCTCCCTTACTATATTGATCAAGATAACGGTTGGGGGAAAGTTTTAGATTCATTTAGCAGTTTGGCTATGTATGAGGACTGGCAAAAAAATATCTTGAATTTTCATACTGGTGTAAAACCAAAGGAGTACTATACTTTACAAGGAAAGATTAATTTAATTGATATCGATCTTGTTGAAATCCGAACGACGTTAAAAGCTCTAAAGAGAGCTAAAAAGCGATTCGAAGAGTCATTTGGAAGAGTACTTTTCGATGTGGATGTAAAATATTATGAAGAGCTGCTGGAACGTTTCCTTCGTAAGTGCCAAGACTTACATCAAGAAGAAACAGAATACAGAATTAAGCTCATAAAAATATTATCTCTACGAGATGAATTAGTAACAGAAATAGAGGAATCAAAAAGACAGCTCGATGAAAATGATATAGATTCTTTGCTACCATCGGCAGGCTTAGAAGCAAGATATGTAGTACTTGAGAATAAAGAAAAGCTATTGCAAATCATACCAAAGTTGTATGAGGAAAAATCTGTATATGATGATCAACTCTCTAAAATTAAAGAAGATTTGAAACAGGCTATAAGCTTAAGCTCAGAACTCAAAAACATGCTTCTGGAAGTCAAAGAGCAACTGACTCTTCAAGACGTTATTAAGTCTCAAGCAAGTAAGCAGGTTGAGGTAACTTTCGATGAGCAAATTAACGAATTACTGCTAAAAATAGGCGAATTGGATGTTGCTAGAACTCAGTTTTCAAAAGAAATAGCAAAGTTCGAAGATAAAAAGCGAGCAAAAGAAATCAATGATAAGTTTAAAGAGTCACTGAAGTTTGCGCAAACTGAGTTAGGTATCAAAGATCCTAAAGTTGGAACTATTCTTCAATATGGTCCGATTTCTAAGAGCGAAACAGGCAGCCGTGCTCCAAGATCAATATTGGCTTATCACTATGCTCTTCTAAAAACAATAGAAGATAAATCGACAAGTCCTATGCTTCCAGTAGTAATTGACTCGCCTAAACAACAAGATCCAGATCCGCGTACAACAAAAAAGTTATTCGATTTATGTATTAATGGTTTATCAACTAATAGCCAGCTAATTATCGGCTCAGTTTCATTTGAAAGAGAAACGAATCAGTTTAAAACACTTATTATGACTGAAAAATACAGTCTGCTAAAATCAGAGCTTTACAATCAGGTTTATCAAGAGATTATGCCTCTTTATGAACGAGCTGCGTTATCATAATCTGATCATTTATATGGGAACACGCTCATCACTATGAGTGTGTCTCCTCATAGTTACGCTAGCTATCAATTAAATTAGCCTATTCAATTGACCAGCTCTTCATTGATCAACAATAAGTGCTATTAGCTACTTCAGCTTTCGGCACAGAGCGGACGAGATGGCTGGTTTGAAGGTCCGCTGTGAGCGAAGAGCGGAACTTCGCGATTAATCTCGCAGTCAAATAGTTGCATTACTCACATTACGGCGTATTAATCAATGGAGAGCAGATCAATAAGAACAGAAATAAACATTCCAAGCATTACTACAAGTCTGACATTAGAGCCAAACACATAATCCGTTCCCAGTGATTCACAAAAGGCGAATTATTGATTATTGTTTGAAATATAAGGTCTTTAGCAGCATTTTTATCTACGGAGATTGGTAGTACTGAGTTATATAGAGCTAAAAGCACAACTAACCTCGCACCAGCTTCTTTAGAGTATCTTAAAGATAAATCAAAATCGTTAAAATGTTTTTCCACTCTTTGTTTATGTGCATTATCCCAATCAGCAGGTGGCGAAACAAAATACTCAATAACTCCAGGCTCATCATTTTTGCCAACCAAGTATCTAGCCGATATCCACTGTTCATCATAATAACGGCTATCGTCTAAATAGGGATGTATTATCTGTTTTGCTTCATTTCTTGCAAAAGCTTCCCCTTTTCCATCCATATTACAATCTCGACAAGCTGGCACAAGATTAACAGGCAATATAGAAAACTGAGGATAGTGAGCTTTAGGCAAATAATGATCTAAATTTCGAGGTCGCCCAATCCCACCACAAAATGGGCATTTTTCATTAGCAGCAGTCATCAGGGCATCATAAATAGTTCGAGCAGGCTTTTTCTTCCCAACAACATAATTTCCATAAAGCTTAACAAAGTCAGATTTCTTTAACCGACCTACAACAATAGGGTCTTCCTCATTTTTTATTTGCAGTGGTTGTATTGTATAAAGTTCACCAGTTAATGCCGATGCATTGTATGAAGCTGCCAATGTTTGCAAATCAGTTATTGCTTCATTCACTTTCAGCAACAAGCCCGGATTACCAGTTATGCCTTCGCGGCAGCTAGTCAGCATATCGGCATATGTATAAGCAGGTTGTTTAAGTTTTAACATCACTTAACACTCCGATCTCTGTGTGTGACAAGCGCTTTTAATAGAGCTCGGGCTTCAACACCAAGCTGGTTACGATACTCATCGACTATATCCTCATATGTTCCACCTGACTTAACAGATTGGACTAATAAATCGTGAAAACCGGATTTAACTACTTCAAGACCAAATACCTCTCTTGTTAAGATTCCTACATTCTCACCAAATGTTTCAATGTCTGGCCTGCGAGATTCGGTAGACAATCTTGAACGATTGATTTTCCAAACACATCGTTTAGGGACCTCTTGAAGTACCACAGGTGAGTGAGTTGCAATAATAGAAACACCATTTCTATCAAGTAGCAAATCAGACAGTGCACGAATAAAAGCAGACAGCAACGGTGGATGAAGATGGCTCTCTGGTTCATCAATTAGCACTAACGTTTTTTCTTCCACCGTTGCAACTAAACGTGTAAGTGTTAATAACACTACCGCATGACCGGAGCTCATTCTTTTTATACGTTTCCGTGCATTACTAACGAGCATCTCACCATTATATCCTGCTAGATTTTTCAGCTCCATGCTTGCAAAATTTTCATCAGACTCCAAAGTATCAATAGCCTGCAGCCATCTTTCACGCTTAGGAATCTGGCTAAAGCATAGCGTCAAAGCTTGTAGAAAGTCTTCATGAATATCATTTAGTCCTTTCAGCGACTCTCCTTTTTTTTTCAAACCTATATAGAAGTAGCAAGTTCCCTTTGATGGATCAGGCTGTTCACTTGGTGGCTCGAATGGATCGAATGCGCTAAATGACACAGAGACTAAACTACTAAAGTAATCATTATCAATCGGATCATCACTCCACCCCTCCAGATCATAAAATTTTGCATTCGACGTACCTTTACTGGTAACAGCTTCAATCATTCCGTTTAGAATTGTCGTTTTCCCCACACCATTACGACCTATGATCGCGTGAATATTGGTGCTTGGTTTTTCTCCTACTTTCACCTTAAATGATAATTCGATATCGGAAATCTTGTCTTGTGCAGGGCGAATGAACTTGAACTCAAAATTAGTCAGTGGATTCTTTCCCTCAAGTACTCGCGCAAACTGCCCTTTAATAACAGACAAACTAACATACCGAAGCAAAGACGTTTTAAAGACCTCCTCATCCTTAACAAGATCTATAAGTTCTGGCGCATAAGCAATATCTTTGAGCGCCTCAAGTAATGAAACTTTGACGGATTCTGGTAAATTCGAAATTTTCTGATAATAGTCGACATCCTGACCAACGGAAAAATATCCTTCTGGGAGAATTCTAAACCTGCTTCCTAACGTGGAGTAAGTTGATTTTTCAGTAGTTTGTCCTTGAAAGCCAATCTTGACATTCCCAATATCATGCCGTTCACCTTTCTGATCAAACAGATACATGTAAAACATTGTAATGAATGAAAAGTCATTCCAACGATCCACATGCAGGTAAGCCGTACTAATACCTGCGGCAGGAATACGTTGCTCTCGGGGTACAATAATGATTTCCATATAATTTCCGAAAACCTTTTTTTGTTTAGATTCACCTAATTATATCAAAAACAACAACAGATGTGTAAATATCTTCTGCGAGAAATTTAAATATAAAAGAAAACTCAAAAATTGTTTTTGCGGTTACGCTACTAATTAAAAGAAGTATCTTCAGGAGTTCTAATTATTAGTTGAAATAATTTACATATGAGCCGCAGTTGGACTTTTGACATAATAAGATTCTAGCAAAGGCAGGTTCTGGCCAAAAGCAGTCTTTCGGGTTTAAGACCTACAGCCTGACACTTCCGAATCTAAGTGGTCGAATTTTATTAGTGATGGTGGAGTAATCTGCAAATGGGTAGTCAAGTCAAATGGAACTATGTATCCATTAGTATTTGCGGCTAAATAGATGTAAGATATTAACGTCTAATGTAGGAATGTTCCATTCAGGCCAGAGCGTCAAACAAAGCCCGAACTTACCAGTCGGGCTTCTTTATGTCGGTTTTCAGTGTCGCCTGTACCACGGCTAAAATGATTTGTCCGGTCAGGACTGTGTCCCATCATCCAGGGTCAAATTTCTCAATCCTCAGTCCTCCTGGTGTTATCATGTTTTAATGAGTCACTAGTAATACATGAGTATTATTCAAAGCATATTATGTATTAGGACTAAGCAATCTAATTGAATACCATTACTTTTTTTTATTAAACCATGCCTCATGTAGCTCTTGCAGTTTCACCCAAAAATATGCATCTGTATTGAAAATTATCGCGAGTTGAAAAGCTTCCTCAAGAGTTATATTTCGCTCATTTTGTATTATTTCCAAAATTTTTTCATATGATGTATCCATCAGTTCAGCAAGTCTTGCGGGAGGCATATCCAATGGTTTCAAGAATTCTTCGTATAAAATCTCTCCGACAGTTGAAGGTGCAGCATTTATCGTCCTCATCCCCCCTCCTTTTTTTTAAACGTCATCGGATTCATTATAGTAATTTGTTTAGTTAAACAAATCATAGAGTAAGGTTGGTTTAAGTGTTTTTCTTACTCAAATTCGATATATCCGCTGTCAGGAATGAATCATTTGCAAACAGTAGTTCTTATAAAGGTTAGCTAACCAAATTTATAAGTCATCTACAACCCTCTATTATTTACATTTTGTTTCATTTTATTTATTGCTATTTAGTTTAGCTAAACAATCTATTTCATCATGTATAATCTGTGTATTTACCCACAGATTCTGTTGATAATATTGTGCATAACTTGTTTGTTAATTTTTTATTATATGACACTTGAGGGGCTGCTTTATGACATATGAGGGGCGATTTCATGACACTTGAGGGGCTACTTTATGACATATGAGGGGCGCATGTGGATATTTTTCCCCTTAATAATCATTGTTTTAATTGAGTTTTGCACACCCCTCTAACCAGATCTTTAACCTTATATATAACCAAAAAGATTAAAGGAATTATTAAAACCTTAGTGTGATTCAGAAATTGGTCAATAAAACCAATTTCATATGAAGTTAGAACCCGATGAATAAAAACCCTGTTGACATTATTCTTTTTGGCAGTAAGTTTTAATTATTCTCAATTCATAACGTTGGTTAGCAAACTTTAGCGCCTAAAATTTTAGCCGCTAAAATCCTCAAATTTCTACTGAGAGATGGGTTCTTCGATGAAATCAGTTATGCCAGAACTTATAACCGTTGAAGAGTTGGCTTTTGCATTAAAGAAAACTGTAAAAAGTATCCGCAGTGATGCAACGCGAAATCCAAAATGTCTTCCACCAAGATGCCGTCTTCCCGGTAATAAACGTCTTCTCTGGCGTAGAGAGGATGTTAAGGACTGGATAGATAAATCTGTTGAGTCAAAGACAGAAAATGACGATATAGCGAAAGAGATAAATAGGTTTCAAAGGAAACGTGGCAGGCCGCTAAAACCCAAGCCGCGAGAATAAAAATATTCCTTGGGGTATTCAGATAAGTTTCCTTTCAATAAACACATATGCTGCACACTTTTACACGACTAATACTGCACAAATGCTTTACGAAAACACACTGAGTACACAGGAATACACAATACGTACACAGATGCACAACGGCAAATGTAGGGCAGGACATGTAAAGTAGGCCCACCGTAAACGGTGCTTCTACTTTACCTTCCCTTATTCGCAGCTGAGCTGCTCAACGGAGTCCTGCTCTGCGAGGCTGATCGGCTACCGCCTGTATGGAGAATGATATGACCGTTTCTCAGACTAGAAAAAATAGTACACCAATTAAAGTTTATTGTTTGCCAGATGAAAAAGCGCAAATCCAGGAAAATGCAGAAGCATCTGGCTTAAGTGTAGCGAGTTTCATTCGTAAAGTAGCAATGGGTTATCAGGTTGAGTCTATGGTAGATATTGAACAGGTTGTAGAGCTTAGCCGAGTAAATGCTGATCTTGGTCGACTTGGTGGGTTACTTAAACTGTGGTTAGCTAACGATCCACGCACAGTTGATTTTTCACCCTCATTGATAAAAACGTTGCTTGCTAAAATAGAATCAACCAGACAAGAACTAAGAAATATTATGGATAGAATCTTGGATAAATAAATTTATGGTTTCCTAACTATCTGTATTTGTTAAAAGTACGAGTTTTCAATATTAATAATCAGTTAAATTTGAGGTGGGCAAATGAAGTTAATGCTCCGAGTATTTTCATCACTGAGAGGGATTTTAGCAGCTAAAAAATCATTAGCAGCTTCCTTCCTGGCGTCCATCATGGCATTACCGGCGACAGCCGGTATCCCTGTAATCGATGGTACTAATGTGGTGCAGACCACAATTAGCGCAGTCAACAACGTTCAGGCTGTGGCAAAACAGATCCAGCAGTACCAGACGCAGCTGCAGCAGTATGAAAACATGCTCAAAAATACAGTCGCACCTGCAGCCTATATCTGGGATCAGGCCAATTCGACCATCAACAAATTGTTGCAGGCGCAGGACACTCTTAATTACTACAAAAACCAGGCCGGGAGTCTTGATTCATATCTGAAACGTTATCAGGACGTGAATTACTACCGCTCATCACCGTGCTTTAACAGTAATGTTGAATGTACTGCGGATGAAATTAGCGCACTGCGCAAAGCTGAACAGAACAGCTCTGAGGCACGTAAAAAGGCCAATGACGCTGTATTTAAGGCTCTTGACGAACAGCAGGAAACACTGCAAAGCGATGCTGACAACCTTGCAGATTTGCAAACGCAGGCAACCGGCGCACAAGGGCAAATGGAAGCTATTCAGGCCGCTAACCAGCTTGCCAGTGCTCAAACGAACCAGTTGCTGCAAATCCGCTCGCTTCTGGTAGCTCAGCAAAACGCTGCAGCAACACTGGCACAGGCTGAGGCTGATAAAGAAGCCCAACAAATAGTCGCTGATGAAAAAGCGTTAGCTGGCGAGAACACACCAAGCCCGAAGCGAATTTGGTGAGGGAGAGCTGAATGAAAGATAAACTTTTGGTCATTTTTATTCTAATAATTTCATTAATTCTATGCTCTTGCGATAAAAAAGATGAAGATTGTTTATCGACGCCAGAAAATAAATTGAACGAACATAACTACGATAAATGTGCCCTGCGTAGCAATAACAATCCTAGCCCTAAGCGAGAATGGTAATTATGAGAATAGTAAGCAAGCTCACTTTTTTAGGAATGGTTTTTTTGTTTTCTGTAAATGCTTATGCTGGTCAATTAGATAGTAGCGGATTACTTGATACGTTATTAGATAAGTTTCAGCAAGTAGCCAGCACATGGTCATTAGTAATTGGTGATTATGCAAATTGGCTCTTCTGGGGGCTGGTATTAATAAGTATGGTTTGGACATTTGGTATGTTGGCGATGCAAGGGGAAGGTTTAATCAGTGCACTTGCAGAAATAGTTCGTTTTTTTGCCGTGATTGGTTTTTTTTATTATCTTTTAATCAACGGCCCAGCCATATCACAATCTATAATTAACTCAATGAGACAACTTGCAGCAAATGCTTTAGGAACAAGTACTGGTATTTCACCCTCCAGCATAGTGGATATGGCTTTTGTGATATTAACAAAGGTCAGTTCAGCAGCATCAATTTGGTCTCCAATGATTTCGACCATTATGATAACCGTCGCGATAATAGTATTAGTAGTAATGGCGCTTATCGCGATAAATATGCTAATAATGTTAGTTTCTGCATGGGTGTTGTGTTATGCAGGAGTTATTTTACTTGGGTTTGGTGGCTCGAAATGGACTTCTGATATAGCAATAAATTACTTACGCACAGTATTATCGATTGGTATTCAGTTATTTACGATGACATTAATCATTGGGATTGGGCAATCATTTATAGATCAGTATTTTTCTATTATTAAAAATGATATTCCTGATCTTAATAGTCTTATTGTTTTACTTCTGGCGTCAATTATTCTTTTAGTATTGACGAATAAATTACCGTTGTTGTTATCAGGCGTTGTTGGAGGAGCGTCCTTACAAGGGATCGGTGGTTTTGGAGCAGGTATGATTACTGGCGCTGCTGCTACTGCAATCAGTGGCGCTGGGGCAATGGCAATGAGTGCTACAGCTCAAGTCAGTGGTGGTGCTTCCGCTCTAAAAGCAGCATTTGAATCTGCACAAGCGGCGATGGCCGAAGAATCTGGTTCTGGCGATAAAGGTGGTTCAGGTGGAGGATTTGGCGGAGGGGAAGATACCGGTTCCGTAGATACTTCTGGAGGACAACCATCAGGCGGTTCCGGTGGTTCTTCTGCAGGGAGTAATACAGGTAGCGTCAGCGGAGGAAGCCAGGGGTTTGCTTCATCATTCTCACGAGCTGGCCGCATGGCTTCTCACATGGCGAGCGGGCTGTCTAACGGAGCTTCGGAGTATCAGATGATGAAGGGAAGTACTAATTCTATCCGAAGACAACAGACCGTTGGTGGGGAAATAGCGAATCAAATACGTAAACACACAGCCGATCGTCAGACTAACCACGAACAGGATGAGTTTGAGGGTGATAGTTTAACTGGCAGTAAAAAATCTTGATTTAGGCGCGTCAGTTAGCGCGGTAACGTTAACTGACGCTTCCACTAAACACCTGTAAGGAGGTGGATAATGGCTGATTATAATAGCTTTGTTTTGGAAGGAATAAAAATTATTTTTGCCGATAACAACAAGGAGTTTATTAAAGAGATTTGTGAACCATTGATAAATATTCTTTGCATCGAAGAGTATTATTCTGCTACCGGAATTTATAATTATGATGATGCTGATGTGCAAACTGAGTTGCTTAAAAATGCATTAAGGGACTATAAAATAGCTCACTAGTGAGAAGAGGCTAACTAAATGTTAGCCTTTTTTATTTTGATTTTTAGATTGTTCAATGTGATAATTTAATACTTCTCTCTTTGCCTCTTCATAGGTTAGCTCTCCATTGATCACCTTATTTTTTATTTCATTAAAAAATGAGGAGCCTTTAGGATCTTTACTTGATAAAAAAAGACTGGCTTCAGCCCTCCGAAAAGCTTCTTTCCTTGCTTCTATAGAAAATAAATTTGCAGGGTTATTTTTGTTCATAGGTTGAAGTGCCCTTATTATTTATATTCGAGATGTTTTTATCTACAAGAGTTAGTCTTAACTCCGAGAATTTATTTCCTGATATTCTATAACACTGATTTTCATTTTTTTCAATATAAAGCGATTTGCTTTCTGAGCTATCACATGTCGTAGATGTTCTTGCATCAAGAAAAATAAACTTTTCTTGAAATCTTTCAATATACTTCATTGCTGTCATGCTAATAATAAAAAGAGCAACAGACACAGCAAAAAGGGATAAGCCTGATACTAAACGATTAAAATTAAATTTCCTTTTAATAACTAACAAACTGGCTAGATTGACCATGTTATAGGGGACCATAATTATGAGTCCTATTAATAATATTTTTTTCAGGAAGATTGTTCATTTGCATATGATGTTGAGCCAAGTTTCCAATATATACTGATATCATAGAGGATATTACTATTTTTGCTGGGGATACATCTCGCAAAAATATGTATATATAGACTGTAATTGCACAAATCATTGCTCCTATTGGAAATGAGAGCATGAAAGCATAAGCTAATGTCGAGTAATTAAGATTTTCTGGGACTATACCATAAGCTATGTCAAGCTTAAACTTTGCGATCCATAAGCATACGGAATATGTAAAGCCAGTTACGCCCCATTTAACTACTGCATTATTAAATACTTTATTTAATAAATCACGATATCCTATGTATACACTGGTTAATAAAGCTATGGATGATAGGAAAATTGGAGCGGCAACGTATATATTTTCTAGCCATAATGGGTTTTCTACAATCAAGTATCCAAAAGGTATTAAGTATATTATAGCCAATAGTTGAGGGTTGTTTAATTTTGGTGATGCATCAACTAACTTATTTTTATAATCCATACAACGTCCTTATTTCAACTTTAACGCCAAATCTTCAGCTTTTGGATGATAATACCGCATTAGCATTCTTGGATCTTTATGTCCTGTAATTTTGGTTAGTTCATGCATAGGGAAAATTTCAGCAAGTCGAGAAGTTGCTTCATGTCGAAGGTCATGAAATCTTAAATCTTTAAGGAAAGATTCCTCACATAATGAGTTTGTTTTCTCGTATCGTTCTCTGGCTCGTTTTACAGCTCGGTCAAAAGCTCGGGTAATCGCGTCTGCACGCATATCAAAAACCTTATCAGCAGCTGGCTTAGAATGTTCCTTGAGACTGGACAGTATCGTAATGGCTTTCGTTGATAAAGGGACATCGCGGGCATTACCATTCTTAGTATCCGGCAGATGTGCAACTCGCCGATCAAGATCGATAAAGCGCCATCGAAGCTCTGCGATTTCGCTACGGCGCATGGCTGTCTCTAACGCCAGAAGAATGATTGCTGGCAATACTAATGAATGTGTTGCGGCGATGATATGTTCGATCTCGTTGGCTATTTCCTTTCCTGACGTAACACCGGTTTTCTCAGAAACTACAGGCAGTGCTTCCAGGCGTCTGGTCCTGGAGTTCTTGGGTTGGGGTTTGCGAATGGCCTCTACGGGGTTCAGCAGGCTCTCCATGCCCCATTCTTTCCGCGAAACATTGAATACATGAGAAAGTAAGGCCAAACGCCTTAAAACGGTTGCAGGAGCATAGATTTTCAACCATTCATCTCTCAGCTTGGCGACATCGGCACTCCTGATGCTAGCCATATAGTTTTTCGCCAGCTGAGTGCCTTTTAGTATCCGCACCAATGATCGGTCTTGCACTGCCCCTTTTTTGTCGGGAACAATCTCTTTTTCATATCGCGTTAGGGCTTCATGCAATGTCGTAGATTCCGCTTCGCTGCGGCTAAGCCAAACTCCTCTCGCCATTTCTGACTCGATCATTTTGGCCCAAGCTTCTGCTTCTACTTTGGTGTTAAAGGTTTTGGTTTGAGAGGGAAAACCACGTTTACGGATTTGAGCTTCCCATTGGTAGTTACCACGTTTGCGTATAGTCGCCATTTCTGTCTGATTCCTAACGAACTGTGGCAATATTGTGGCAAAAAATCCATTTAAATTCGATAGGTATTGATTTTACAAGATCAATTTACGCATTCGTAATGCGAAGGTCGTAGGTTCGACTCCTATTATCGGCACCATCTCAACTTCCTCAAACGTCCGTATCCACCCTTAACTTCCTTGTTTTATAAGGATTTTACTGATTTTAAGTCCATCGTTGTCCGTAACCATCCAGTAGAATCCGATACAGAATGTGTATATGTTCCTGTTCGGTATTGGATTCCTAAACACTTGCCTTTAAACGATATGCAGATTCGCCGCGCTAAGCCTGAAGATAAACCCTATACGCTTGGGGATGGGCAAGACTTGTCATTGCTTATAGAACCTAATGGAAGCAAGAGCTGGCGGTTTCGTTATCGCTATGCCGGTAAACCCAAAATGATCTCGCTTGGTGTTTACCCAACGATCACCCTTGCCGATGCTCGTTCCCGTCGCGATGAAGCTCGAAAACTTGTGGCAGAAGGAAAGAACCCTAGTGAGGTTCGAAAAGATCAAAAGCTAGCTCTGCAAACAGATTCAGAGAACTCCTTCGAAAAGATAGCCAGAGAGTGGCATCAGCTTAAATCTGCTAAATGGTCAGTGGGATATGCATCAGACATCATGGAAGCGTTTAAGAACGACATATTCCCTTATGTCGGAACAAGGCCAGTGGGAGAGATTAAACCGCTAGAGCTGCTGAACGTGCTGCGTAAAATTGAGAAACGTGGTGCGTTGGAGAAAATACGCAAAGTGCGGCAGCGTTGCTCCGAAGTGTTTCGCTACTCAATTGCAACGGGTAGGGCGGAGTACAATCCTGCGGCTGATCTCTCCAGCGCTCTCGAAGTACACCAATCCAATCATTTCCCATTCCTAAAAGCTGATGAGATACCTGATTTTCTGCGCGCCTTAGAGGGTTACTCCGGGAGTAAGCTTGTCCAGATTGCAACGAAATTACTGATGATTACGGGCGTGAGAACCATCGAATTACGCGCGGCATTATGGCAAGAATTTGATCTGGATAACGCTATTTGGGAAATTCCTGCTGAAAGGATGAAAATGCGTAGGCCACATCTTGTGCCATTATCGACTCAAGCGTTAAATTTACTCCATGAACTCAAAGTCATGACAGGGAATTATCGTTATGTTTTTCCAGGGCGGAATGATCCGAACAAACCTATGAGTGAAGCGAGCATAAATCAGGTTATCAAGCGAATAGGTTATGCGGGACGGTTAACTGGTCATGGATTTAGACATACACTATCAACAATATTACATGAACATGATTTTGAAAGTGCGTGGATTGAAATGCAACTAGCTCACATTGATAAAAATTGTATTCGAGGAACATATAATCATGCAAACTATATTGACAATCGTAGAGGCATGATGCAATTTTACAGTAATTTAATTATTGGAGATAATAATGATTGGTAATTTTTATTCTGATTCTTTAGGTAAAGAGTTCCAGTTTTTAATTGGCAATGAAAAAGATAATAACAACGCGTTTACTATTATTGTCGGTAAGAATGGCGTAGGGAAATCTCGGTTATTAAATGATGTTATTAATGCTCATTTAAGTAACAAAAAAGAAAGTTTAAAATCAACATTCCCAACAAAAATAATTGCCGTATCTACGAGTGTTTTTGACCGTTTTCCGTTAGTTAATAGGCCTCGCACATCAACTTCTATTTCGAACCATTTTTATGTTTACAATGGTGTAAGGAGTCAATTTGGTAGCGGTGTGATGAAACTTATAAATAGTGTCGGGGGAGCATTAGTAAACAATTTTCTAAATAGTATCGAAGTTGACAGACAAAACACTGCACAAATATTTAGTTTTTTAGATTTCAAAGATGAATTTAGTCTGGCATTCCGAATACATCATTATCGAATTAAGAGCTTAATGGAACAGTTAAATAAAACAAATGATGATGTTATTAGGCTTGGTGGCATAGTAGAACTGATTTGGTCAAGGAAAGAGGCGGAGGAAATACTCGTTTTCCTGGAGGAAATATCTAATTACTTTTCATTTTCTGATGTCTTAGAAAAGACAAGCGATATTAGATTGATGTTAGACTTTGATAACTCTAAGAAAAAATGCAGTTTTAAAGGAATTGAAGTTGAAGATGTTATCCTAACTAAACTACTTAAACTTGTTAATCTAAATATTATATCAATTTTTGATGTGAATATCTTAAAGAAAAAAATAGGTAGCGTTTCATTGAAACGAGCGAGCTCAGGAGAGCAATGCATGTTCTCTACATTGTTTTCAATTGCAGGAAGTATTAAGGATGGTGCCTTAGTTGTCATTGATGAACCAGAAATAAGTCTTCATCCAGAATGGCAAGAGAAATATATTGAAATTTTATCTGAGGTGTTTTCTCATTATCAAGGCTGTCATTTTATAATAGCTTCACATTCACCTCAGATTATTGCGCGCTTAAAATCTAAAAACAGTTATGTACTATCTCTGCATCTTAATAAACTATTTAGTGCAGAACAGTTTGTGAAGAAATCTTCAGATTTTTTGCTCGCTGAGATTTTTGATAGCCCGGGGTATAAAAATGAGTATATCACTCGAATTGCTTTAAACGTATTTGCAAAAGTGAAATCAAAAAAAATATTTGATCATGAAGATGTTATTGCTATTAATAAACTTAAAGAATTTAAAAAATTTTTAGAGAACGAAGATCCGGTATATGAGTTGATAGCCTCATTGGAGGAAATGTATGACTTCTATGCCTGATATTACTGTGCCATATGAATTCTCAAAGGATGAGTTGGCTTTAATAAGTGAATTAAAGAATCGGCCAGATTTTGATCATGATATTTGGTCTAGCGATGAGCTTTTAAATCTGCGTAAAAACATCAGGAAATATTATCGTGAAGTACAAAAAGGGAAATGTGCTTTCTGTAAAGCCCCTCTTTCGTTGCAATCAGCTAGAAATTGTGACATAGAACATTTAATACATAAATCTGGAAATGTAAATTTCATGTTCGAACCGAAGAATTTATGCGTTCTTTGCGCTGATTGCAATGAGATAAAAAGGGCTCAGGAAATTATAGGTGAAATACCGAAGGTAGTTAAAGGGAAAACTGTAAAATACCCGGGAGTGTCTGAAAGATTTTTAATCTATCATCCTCATTATGACACATGGGATAGGCACATCAAGAAATTTAATAAGATATATGTAGATCGCACTAAAAAAGGCAGTTATACAATTCATATATGTAAGTTAAATAGATTTTTTCATGAGTTTGATATTGATGAGGTATATGTAAACGAGGCAGATCTTACGGAGCTCATGAGTAAATATTTGAATGAAAATGATGCGCTGAAAAAAAACATTACTCTTAATAATATCCGAAGCTTGCTAAATAACTTTTAACCTATCCCTATCAATAAAAGTAAATTATTGATAGGGCATTTTGGCATTTCATTTAAATTATTTTATGGCTATATCTATTTCTTAAAAAACACTCATTTCTACTTAACTTACAGGATACATCTCAAATGTATTTGTTTGAGTCTTTTTACGCGTAACATACTCCCCGTCATACCGACCCGCTTCATATCGTGGTTATGGGGAGGTACATAAACGGCCCAACACCACTACATGAGCGAATATGTCAGATAAACTCTTGGCCTGGGTGGAAGAGTACTGCTTTAGGAGTAACGCCATAGACACCTAAAATGAATGATTTCCGGCACACTGGACCGCCTTTTGCTTCCCCTTAAGTCTGGTCATCTCAGAAGCCCCCAACGCCCGCGAACACCCCACTCCTATCCACCTGCCCCCGGGAAACGCACGCAGCGCAGCGACGCGCTCAGACCGTGAAATTAAATATCATTAAATAAATATGTTACCGCTGGCGCGCAGTGCTTTCCCCGCCTAGCCTGCCCGCTTAAGGGGACGCTTTTAATGCAGGTGCATGACTGGCCTCATAGCGCGGCAGTGCTGGCGCTGGCGGGGGATTCAGTGTCGGTACCGGCGGCGATGCCGTATCCGTCGACCCGAAATATCTCGATGCGTATTCCACCCATATTCCGGCGGTGATACTGGCCGTGAACAATAGCCCGATGCGTTTTACCGACCGCAGCGGTAGAGTCTCCCGTCGGCGGGTGATTATCCATTTCCCGGAACAAATCGCCCCGGAGGAGCGCGACCCGCAACTGAAAGACAAAATTGCACGCGAGCTGGCCGTCATCGTGCGTCAGCTTATGCAGAAATTCAGCGAACCGATGACGGCGCGCACGTTGCTGCAGTCACAGCAGAACTCCGACGAGGCACTCAGCATCAAACGTGATTCAGACCCGACATTCGATTTTTGTGGCTACCTTGAAGCGCTGCCCGAGCCTGACGGTATGTATATGGAGAATGCGAACATCATTCCGAAACAGCCGCGCCTGTATCTCTATCACGCCTATCTGGTCTATATGGAGGCGCACGGCTACAAGAATACGCTCAGCCTCACCATGTTCGGCAAAGGGCTGTCGGCCATGCTGAAGGAATACGGGCTGAATTACGGCAAGCGGCGAACGAATCAGGGGATGCAGACCAATCTCGCCCTCCGGGACGAAAGCAACGCTGACTGGCTGCCCCGGTGTGACGAAACCCCAGCGATATAACCTACCCGGACCGGCATCAGCCGGTCTTTTTTTACCTGTAATTCCGGAAAGTGAACAGTAAAGTGTTCACTGTTCACGAACTATTCACTCTCTATCTTTCTGAAATAAATAGAAAATAATTCCGAGTGAACAGTGTGAACAGTTTTCCGTAAAAAAAGTTATTTCCGTTGTTTTTGCTTGTGCGAAAAATGAACGCTACCGCCAATGTGTATAGTGATGTGTATAGTTTTATTCTTCTATATTAAATTTTCTTTTAAAATCAGTATTATGAGTCTGTTTGTTGGTTCCTATTATCGCACCATCTTTCAAAGTAGCCTTTCGAGTATCAAATAAACAACATTTGTCCCTTGCGCGTCAGAAACTATTTTCCTCTGACAGCCCCGACAAACCATCACACATCTCCTGCAACTCATTAAACATCCTTGCCACATGGAAACCATCGCACACCGAGTGATGTACCTGTACCGCCATAGGCAACAACACTTTCCCATCCTGCTCGTAGTATTTTCCAAACGTGAACATAGGGGAAAAGAAGTTCTTCATGTGCGCAATGTTCATCGTAAAGTTCGTAAACGTTACCCAGGGAATAGACGATACGAAAAAGACATTTTCCCGGGACTCTTCCTTCGGCCAGTAAGAAAGGTTATTGCCATAGCGGGCAACGTCTTCCGCATACGTATTCTGGAAGTGCTGAATATTGCCGTCGAAGTGGCTCCACAATGATGAAAAGGTCTCTGTTTCAGGGTGGAAAATGGTATAGCTGGGATGAATTTCATTCCATATGACAAGCTCATTATCCTTCATGGCCATACGGAATTCCGGATGCCGGTTCATGATTTTAGAGAGGAGGAAAATAATCGTCGGGTAAAACTTCCAGCCGACCTCTTTGATATGTTTTCGCAGCGCGGTGATGTCGATCAGAACCGTTTGGTTAATGGTACACTCAGCAAATGACTGGAATACTTCAAAATGCTCCTTCCTGGCCCAGCGAGATAAATCAACAGGTGTATAGGCCGGGGCTGTTTTTTTCATTGTTTAACCTTTGATTATCAATCGACTAAAGGGTTTTAGGCCAGAAAAAGCCGCGCAACCATTTCAACCGTATCTAATCTTCCTGTCAATCTCAGCCTGTGGTTTTCCGAACAGGTATCCCTGGACGAGATCGCAGCCAAGCGCCTGAAGACGTTCAAGCTGCGCTTCGGTTTCAACACCTTCTGCAATGACCCTCATATTGAGGCTCTTCGCCATGCCGGTTATCAATTTAACGATATTAAGGGCATCATCCTGCGTGGATATCGGGTTCACGAAGGATTTATCGATTTTAATTTTATCAAAATTCAGTTCACTCAGACGTGAGAGCGACGAATAACCCGTTCCGAAATCATCGATTGAAATTCTTACACCCAGCGTTCTCAGCTTTTTGAGAATAGTGAGCGGCGTGTTGCTGTCGCTGAAGAGCGATGACTCCGTAACTTCTAATTCAAGACGGTTTGCCGGAAGTCCTGTCTCCTTCAGGATGGACTGTACCATCGCCGTAAAGGATTTCGTGCCCAGCTGAACGGGTGAGACGTTCACAGAGATCCTTGCCGGAACCGCCCAGGAAACCGCTTCCCGGCAGGCAAGCTCCAGCACGGTTTTGCCGATCTGGTTGATCATCCCCGTTTTTTCAGCGACGGAAATAAAGTAATCGGGTGACAGGATCCCCTTCACCGGGTGTATCCAGCGAATAAGCGCTTCATAGCCGTAAATTTCATTGCTGAATGAATCGACAATAGGCTGGTAATAAACAACGAATTCATGGTTATCGATCGCCAGTGCCATATCATGTTCAAGGGTTCTGCTTTCCTGCAACTTTTGCAGCATCCACTGACGGAAAACTTTTATCTGCTGTGAACCCTCTTTTTTGGCTTCGTAGAGCGCCAGATCGGCAAATTTATAAAGGTAGTCAGAGCGCCGTTCATTATCAGATAAAACGATACCCACACAGGTGGCGATTTTTATCAGCTGGTTATTAATCGTATAGGGCTGGCTGATATGTTCGCTGATTTCTTTGGCACGCGAAACGGCGGCTGCTTCAGTGAGTCCACTGGAAAGCAGGGCAAACTCGTCTCCGCCCAAACGGTAAAAGGTATCAGTGGCGCTGCTCATTGAGGTGAGGCGTCTGGATACCTGATTCAACAGCAAATCTCCGGCATCATGGCCATAGGTATCGTTGACCTCTTTGAAGCGGTCTAAATCAAATAACATCACCGTGACGGGGATGTGGTTTTTATCTGCCTGAAGATTAATTTTGTTGAGATCGTCCCAGAAGAAAAGGCGGTTTTTCATGCCGGTGAGGGAGTCATGATAAACATCATATTCCAGCTTCGAGTTCTGAATTTGCAGCGTTTCTTTTGATATCTGAAGCTCGTCAGCAAGGCTTTTAACCTGCATGTGCGCTTTGAGAATGTTTTTATTCTGGTAGATCATTAAGAAACCCAGAATAAAGCTTAATATCACCAGTAATAATGAAAGTACCGAATAAATATAATACAGGATTTGTATTTTATGGTTGGATTCATTAACCGTGTTAATATCTTTCGTCAATGCCGTTGCAGAAAGCTGGCTCAGCGGCGCATCAAGGTCATGCATATTTGTCAGGTATGCCTGTAGTTCTGGGTGGCTCATTTTTTCAAGATGGCTATCCAGATAGGCCAGTATTTTCTCTAAGCGCAAAGCGAGCTCCTGATGCGCTTTATCACTGTCAATATAGCGACCTAAATCACCCCCTTTCATTAAATCGCTCTGGCTGAGCATAATTTCAAGACGCATGCGGACCTGGTCTATCGTAACGTCATCGGTATCGGTTGCGTATAGACCAAGCCATGATTCAAAACGGTAATACTCTGATACCAGTTGTGCCACGGACCAGGACTCAGTGTATTGAGTCAGTTTTTGCAATTCCTGCTGGCGATCGTAAACAAGGAATGCAATATATCCTGTCGTGATAAAAAGAGAAAAAATGATACCAACCAGTATCCTGTTCATTATGTTCTCCTGAACGACTACTCAATCTTCATTTTGCTAACCTGCCATGCTGATCGTGAGTAATAAATCTGATTATTCAACTCAGGAAGACTGTCATAGGGGTATACAATGAACGATGGGCCTTTATCGCGGATGCGCATATATTCGCCATTGACCTTTAAGGCAAGTATGGCGTTGTATTTTTTAAAGTCACTGAGAGGGATCACGGTAGAGTAATCATTGAGCGCAATAACATTAACGTTAGTTCCCTTCGCACCCACATACTCCATGAGTTTGTTCATTGGAACACCCTCAAACTTCGTACGACCATTATACCAGGGAGATGTCGTCTCGAAACTCACTACTCCGAGTTTTTCAAGGCTGGCGAGATCAAACACTGCTTTTCCATTTTCATTGGTATTTTCTATATTACCGTAAATCGTTAAAATGGGTTTACCAACTGGTTTTGGCAGGTCGCCAGCCCAGGTTACACTTTGTACGAGACAGCATAACAGCAGTAGGGTTAATCGCATTTTGACCTCCACCTTTTGAACATAAGTATAAGAATTATAATTTAGATATCACACGAGTTTATATATTTTGTTGAGGAGTAAGGGGTTTTATCGTTTTTGTTGATATAAACCCATTTTAATCAATAGGTTAGGTGTTGCGGGTGACAGGGTGTTTGATACTAGAGCGACGCTTAACTTTTTGATAAAAGCTAAAATTGCGGGCATAAATGCTCTTCTGTTTAAAAAATAATCGCTTTAATTGATAGATATTAACTTCCGCGACAATTTTAGGATGTCCTTGGCTTTTTGGGGCGCGAATCTGGAGACTAAATACGCACCCCGGTTGTGTCCGTTGTTTCAGGATGACGACGATAAGCGAGAACACGACCATTCTGATGGTGCGTGTCCCATATCGCTTGCCTTACTTCATGTCATCCTGGATGGCTGACGCCGACTTCCCCCCTTTCGCCATGCTGGAAAACACTGCGTCCCGGTAGATCCACGCATGAACGAGTGCGGCAGAGATATGGACCAGCACCACAGCAAAAAGCAACTTTGCCAGAAGGCTATGGGCGTCGTGACACCAGGCATACAGTGCTGGACTGTTCGGGGCAATCGCCGGCAGGTTGACGCCACTAAACATCACAATCGGCAGCCCGGCTGCCGACAGTTGCGCCCAGCCCAGCAGCGGCATTGCCAGCATTAACCCATACAGCATCCAGTGTGATGCCTTTGCTGCAAGCACCTGCCAGACGGGCAAATCAGCAGGAAGTGGGGGCGTCCGGCTAAGGAGCCGGTTGACCAGACGCACCAGTGCCAGCAGTAAAATGGCGACACCCAGCGGCCGGTGCAGGTCGATTAACCAAATCCGGTGATGTAACGACGTCATCATTGCGGCACCGATGAAAAGCATGGCCAGGATCATCACCGCCATCAGCCAATGCAGGCTTCGCGCCAGGATATTGAAATGCTGCGGCGCGTGCTCTCGCATATCTTTATTCGAGCTCATTTTACCTCCTGCTTTTGCACAGCTTCGGTGGCCTTGCCGTAGCCGATTTCCCGCTCACGGCGACTGAAAGAGTGGGAATAGGCAGCGGAACGGGCGTTTAAGATGGGATCATCAGACACTGCAACGCCTGCAGGAACAATCGAAGGGTCAAAGTTAACGTCGCGGCACGCGCCCTCGGATTGTGCTTCGACACGCGTCACTTCCAGCGTGCCGGCAACCATCTGTTTGCGATCGTCCGGCCATGGCTGGGAAGGGTCATCCACCGGATCGCCCCGCTGTGCGAGCTGCAAAACGTAATCCCAATAGAGTGGCTTCTGCGCCAGGCGCTGACGCAGGTTTTCGAACAGGAAGTTGTCATCGGCTTTCTGTCGTTGTTCATCGCTCATAGAAAGGAAAGGCTCGTGCGGACGCATCATCCAGCGAACGGCCTGGCGATCTCCCTGCGAGTTCACAAGATAAAAGGCGTTAATGCTGTAAAACGTCGCGCCCGCGAAGCTGCCGGGCGCGGGTTTTTGTGCCGCCCATTTAAGGTATTTCTCCGCCTCCGGGTACGCTTTCAAAAAGTCTGCGAGACGCTGTGGATCCGGTTTGCCAGTGGCTGCATCGACAGCCGTGGCTTTTCGCAAGGCCAGAAAACCTTCCGGACTGTGCGTGGCGAAGAAAGGCTCGTTGTTCATCGCCATTCGCCATTGCTGCTTGTCATCTGTCTTCAGCAGCAGCGCCATGCTCAGGGTTTTGGTCGTACTATCCGGGGCATGGGGATCGCCAGTACCAATAGAGAATCGGCCCACCACGGGCACTTCCTGCTGTGAGAAGAGGCGGGAGGTTGAAAGAGAATTTGCCGAGCCGTTTGGCGTAAAGGTGCCAGCAAAGCAGATGCCTTTTCCATGCGCGCGGCGAAAACCCGGCGGGAAGGGTTTCGGTGTTTCACCCACCAGTGCCTGGCTGACCGTGCGTGAACCAAGCCAGCCCGCCGTCCATGCAAAAGCAAATGCCAACGTACCGGCGACAACGGCGATCGATGCCAGCGCGCCCCAGGTTTTTTTGGATCTCAAATCCAGTTTCGACATAGACGTTTTTCCATAACAAAATATCTTCACATGTCATGCACAACGTATTGCGCGTGACATGTGTTAATACAGTGGCGAATATGGTTTGAGTATAAAAATTAAGGGGCGTAAAGAAAGAATATCACGAAAAGTTTAAACCTTTTCGCCGTCACAAAGGAGGGCTACTTATCACAACGGTAATTGTGGCAGGACAGGTTCTTACTGAGAAATAGTGACGAAATATGTAATTTAAAGTTTTCTATTTCTCAAGCGAGAACGTGTAAGGTTTGTTGTTCCTGACGAATTAGATTCATTGATGTAAATCAGATTATCTCTTTCATTCGCCGCTTATCGTGTGCACACCCTTCCTTAAAACGAATCAAAAAATGAAAAAAAGACCATTCTTGATGGTGCTTTGCGCTGTGTGCTGCTTTTTTGTTGCGGACATCGCTATGGCAAAAAACAGTTCAGTTTCCAGTGAACAGGTTAAAGAGAACGTTATTGCAGAGTCGATCGCATCTTATCCCGGAGTATGCGCCTGTCCTTTTAACCGGGCCAGAAACGGAAGCGCCTGCGGCAGACGCAGCGCATGGAGTAAAGCGGGAGGCTATGCTCCCATTTGTTATAAAAATGAAGTTACGGATGAGATGGTAAAGCAGTGGCGTGAAAATAATAGCTAACCCGCCTCCAGCATCCCAAAGCTCACAATCCGCGCGCGGCCCAGCTCTTTCGCCCGGTACAAGGCCACATCCGCGGCGCGCAGCAGGTTGTCAGTCTGGGCATGTTGCGGGTAGCTGGCAATGCCAATCGACACATCCACCGGCCCAATCTCGGTCAGCCCGTAGCGAAGCGACAGCTCATGCACGCTATTGTAAATCTTCTGCGCGCAGGCGTGCGCCTCTGGTTCATCGGCACCGGGAAGCAGGACCAGAAACTCCTCGCCCCCGTAGCGGAATGCGAGTCCGTTGTCATGGGCGGCACGCTGGACAATTGACGCCACGCTTTTAATCACCTGATCGCCCGCTTCATGGCCGAAGCGGTCATTGATGCTCTTGAAGTGATCGATGTCGATCATCATGCAGCTTAACGGCTCGCCGGTGCGCATCGCCTGTGCCGTTTGGGTTTGCAGCGTATCTTCCAGATGATGACGATTACGCAGGCCGGTGAGCGGGTCGAACAAGGCTTTTTCCAGCAGCGCGTCGCGCAGACGCTTGTTGGCCAGCGCCAGCCCGAGCGCTTCGGCCATCAGTTCCAGATAGGCGCGGGATGGGGCGTTGTCCGCCGTAATATTCTGGAATGAGAGCAGGCCAATGGCCTCGCCCTGGGCGATAAGCGGCACGCACAGCGAGCTTTCAGCTTGCGATGCCGGAAGATGGTAGCAGGCGATATCCGGCTCACCGTTTACCGGCGGGTGGCTCTGCCCGCGGCGCACGGCCCAGCACTCGTCAGGGTGGAAGCTCGTCTCTTCCCCAACCGGTGAAAGCCAGTGTGCGACGCAGCGCATCTGCCATGGCTCCCGGTCAAGGACGTAAAGTCGCCCCGCGATCCCCGGCGCGATATTAGGCGCAAACAGCTCCGCCACGTTAATCACATCGTTAAAGTTCTCACACCCCTGCAGCCGCTGGGTCATGCGGGCCAGCAGCTCGCGGATGGCCCAGTCGGCATCGCGCTCTTTTTCCAGACGCTGTCGCGCCAGGCCGTTTTCGCGGAAGATGCGGATGGCCTGAGCCATGTCGCCAATCTCATCAATCTGGTTGAAATTGGGCGTTTCAACCGCGTAATCCTGGGATGCCAGGCGGTGCACCACGTCGCTCAGGCGCACCACGGGACGCAGCACGCGGCGCTTTAATATAAAGCCGAGAACAAACAAGAACAGCAGGGCGGTCAGGCCGACCATCAGCTCAGAGGCCGTACGCAGCGCTTTCGATTTTTTTGTCGCGTCCTGAACGGAGGCGATGACGCGTTTGTCGAGTATCTGGCGGAAGTGATCGAGCTGGCTCTGCGCGCGCTCCAGCTCCTGCTCATAGGGCGCACCGTAGAGTAGCGCAACGGCCTGCGCGTCTTCTCCTCGCTCAAGGCTGGAAAGGGCGGTTTGCTGTTCGTCCTGCAGCTCATCGACGATCTTTATTCCTTCATGCAGCAGGGCCAGTTCTTCATCCGATGCGCCGTTATCCTGCAACTTTTCCAGCCGAAGCTCGATGCTCTTCAGGCTGTTTTCCGCCTGGTCATATTCCTTGAGAACCTGAGGATCTTTTTTAATGACGTACAGCCGTGCTAAATCAGACTGGGCCCAGATATCGGTTTCGATATCTTCCGTTAGCTGATCAAATTTCTGCCGTTGTTCAACGGCCTGACGCTCGAGGGTATCAGCACTGGACGCCATCAGCATGATGATGCCGGAGGCGATGGTCAGGCAGACCGTGGCACCGTAGGCCCAGTTTGTTATCGTTGCGATTCGCACCTGATGATCCTTTTACGACATGAGTAGGATGGCGTTCTTTCAAATTATAGAAAACGTTTGATTTAAGGCGAAAAAAAAGGCGGCACAGCGCCGCCTGGTGTGGTCTATATCGTCACATCCTCACAATTCTGGAGGATTTTTTCCTTCTTCGATGAAGTCGGGGTCCAGTTCTTCGGCGTTACCTTCGTGATCGCGCCCTGAGAAGAGGTTCCAGCAGGCGATAAACAGCGCGGCAATGAGCGGCCCAATCACAAAGCCGTTAATGCCGTACAGCTCCATGCCGCCGAGGGTGGAGATCAGAATCAGGTAGTCCGGCATTTTGGTGTCTTTCCCGACCAGCAGCGGGCGCAGGATATTGTCCACCAGCCCGACGATAATCACGAAGAAGCCGACAATAAACAGCCCTTGCCAAAGCTGATGGGTGGCGAACAGGAAGATGGCTGCGGGAACCCAGACAATCGCCGAGCCGATGGCGGGCACCAGCGAGAGGAAGGCCATCAGCGCGCCCCAGAGCACGCTGCCGTCAATACCGGCAATAGCAAACGCAATCCCGCCGAGGATGCCCTGAACCACCGCCACCGCCGCCGTTCCTTTTACCGTGGCACGCGACACGCCGACGAATTTGGCGAACAGGTGCTGTTTCGCGAAATCAGACAGCGGCAGGGAGTCAAGGATTTGGCGCACCAGATACGGGCCGTCTTTCAGCAGGAAGAACAGCAGATAAAGCATGATGCCGAAGCTAATCGCAAAGCCAAACGTGCCCTTGCCAATCAGAAACGCGCTGCCGGCGAGATATTGCCCGCCCTGCAGGGCGACGTCAGAGAGTTTTTTCTGGATCTGCGCCGCGTTGGTCAGGTTGTGATCCGCCAGGAAGCCGCTGGCCCAGTCAGGCAGATGGTTGAAGATGCTCGCCACCACTTCCGGAAACTGGGTGTTGTTCTCCTGAAGCTTCGTGTAAACCACGTTCAGCTCAATGGCGAGCGAGGAGAGGATAACCATCAACGGAATAAAAACGATCAGGCAGATAATGCCAATGGTCAACAGCGAGGCGAGCCCGTTGCGATCCCCCAGCGCGGCGCGCAGCCTGTTTTTTACCGGATTGAAGATGACGGTCAGAATGGCGGCCCACAGTATCGCGGAGAAGTAGGGCGACAGTATGTCGAAGAAGGCCCAGGTGACGAGGGCGAGAATAAAAATGAAGAAACCTTTGGTCAGTCCATTAAAGCGCATAGTGATTCCTGGTAACGAATAAGCAGAGTCGACTATAGAACTGATTTGAGGATTTACCAATAATTCTGCCGCTGGCGTGCCGGACGATGGCTTCGCGCCTGACCCGGCATACAGACCTCAATAATGTGTTATGTTTTGATGAGATTTTAAACAGCTCAGGACGACAGCATGGAAAAGGTCTTTTCAGGTGGGTGCTTATGCGGCGCGGTTCGCTTTACCGCTGCGAATGGGGGCAATGTGCACACCTGCTCGTGCGATATCTGTCAGAAACACACCGGCGCACAAACCGTCGTATGGATTGAGTTTCCGGCGGAAAACGTGCAGTGGATCGGTCCGGGCGGACGTCCGGCGACATGGCGATCGTCGTACTACTCCAGCCGGGCGTTTTGCCCCACCTGCGGCAGTTCAATTGGCGCGATTGATGATTCACCCACCGTTGCCTTATTTACTGGCGTGTTTGACGATCCGGACCAGCCGGAGTTTGCCCCGGAAAATCACTCCTTCGACGACATGATGCCTGCCTGGTGGCGACATACCATGAGGGAAGCGTAAAAGTATGATCCGAGGGTTCATCGTTACCACTTTCGACTGACCGAAGATCGCCGCTTCCCGCACCATGCTGTAAGTATCTGCTTGCGGAGGTGCTTATGGCCTGGCGTCCGATTCTCTATGTGATCCTCACGACCCACCCCAGACTCAGCGCGAGGCGTGCCCGTTTGCGTCTGGTCATCTAGCTTTTTATTAACAATCGCGGTATAACACACCTTCTTTGGATGTTTAGATGTCCATACGTATAGAAGGTAATATGCAAACACAACAAGAAAATGGGCAGCTTAAGCGCACCATGAAAACACGCCACCTGATTATGCTCTCGCTGGGTGGCGTGATTGGGACAGGGTTATTCTTCAATACCGGATACATCATTTCCACGACCGGGGCGGCGGGCACGCTGCTGGCGTACCTGATAGGCGCGCTGGTAGTCTGGCTGGTGATGCAGTGTCTGGGCGAGCTTTCCGTGGCGATGCCGGAAACCGGCGCGTTCCACGTCTATGCCGCCCGCTACCTTGGCCCGGCGACGGGCTATACCGTGGCGTGGCTCTACTGGCTCACCTGGACGGTGGCGCTTGGATCGAGCTTCACCGCCGCGGGATTCTGTATGCAGTACTGGTTCCCGCAGGTGCCCGTCTGGGCCTGGTGCGTGGTCTTCTGCGCGGTGATTTTTGGCCTGAACGTCATCTCGACGCGCTTCTTTGCTGAAGGCGAATTCTGGTTCTCCCTGGTCAAAGTCATCACCATCATCGCCTTTATTATCCTTGGCGGGGCGGCGGTCTTTGGCTTTATCCCGATGCAGGACGGTTCACCCGCGCCGGGGTTAAGCAACATCACCGCCGAAGGCTGGTTCCCGCACGGCGGCCTGCCGATCCTGATGACCATGGTGGCGGTGAACTTTGCCTTCTCCGGTACCGAGCTTATCGGCATCGCGGCGGGGGAAACGGAAAATCCGCACAAGGTGATTCCGGTTGCTATCCGCACCACCATTGCGCGCCTCATTATCTTCTTTATCGGTACCGTGTTTGTGCTGGCGGCGCTGATCCCGATGCAGCAGGCGGGCGTGGAAAAGAGCCCGTTCGTGCTGGTGTTTGAAAAGGTCGGTATTCCTTACGCGGCAGACATCGTTAACTTCGTGATCCTGACGGCGATCCTCTCGGCGGCGAACTCGGGACTGTACGCTTCCGGGCGCATGCTGTGGTCGCTCTCGAACGAGAAAACGCTGCCGCGCTGCTTTGCCCGCGTGAACAAAAACGGCGTGCCGCTGACGGCGCTCTCGGTTTCTATGCTCGGCGGCGTGCTGGCGCTGTTCTCCAGCGTAGTGGCCCCGGACACGGTGTTTGTCGCGCTCTCCGCGATTTCTGGCTTTGCGGTGGTGGCGGTGTGGATCAGCATCTGCGCGTCGCACTTCGTTTTCCGTCGCCGTCATCTGCAGTCCGGGCAGCCGCTCTCTGCGCTGCAGTACCGCGCGCCGTGGTATCCGCTGGTGCCGGTGCTCGGTTTTATCCTCTGCGTGGTGGCCTGTGTCGGCCTGTGGTTTGACCCGAGCCAGCGCATTGCCCTTTATTGCGGGCTTCCGTTTGTCGCCCTGTGTTATGGTGCGTACTACCTGACCCGAAATATGACATCGCAGGAGCCTGAACATGTCGCAGAATAACCCGCTTACCGCCATCCTTGAAAAACAGCCGTTTGTGGTGCTGGATGGCGCGATGGCGACGGAGCTGGAAGCGCGCGGCTGTAACCTGGCAGACAGCCTCTGGTCAGCCAAAGTGCTGGTGGAAAACCCGGAACTCATTCGCGAAGTGCATCTCGATTACTACCGCGCGGGCGCGCAGGTGGCGATCACCGCCAGCTATCAGGCCACGCCTGCGGGCTTTGCGGCGCGCGGTCTGGACGAGGCGCAGTCCCGCGCGCTGATCGGTAAAAGCGTGGAGCTGGCGCGTAAGGCGCGCGAAGCGTATCTGGCTGAAAACCCGCATGCGGGCACGCTGCTGGTGGCGGGCTCCGTGGGGCCGTACGGCGCGTATCTGGCGGATGGCTCAGAGTATCGCGGCGACTACGTGCGCAGCATCGAGGAGTTTACTGCCTTCCACCGCCCGCGCGTGGAAGCGCTGCTGGATGCGGGCGCTGACCTGTTGGCCTGCGAAACGCTGCCTTCGTTTGTGGAGATCAAGGCGCTGGCGGCGCTTCTGGCCGGGTACCCCCGCGCCCGGGTGTGGTTCTCGTTCACCTTACGCGACAGCGAACACCTGAGCGACGGCACGCCGCTGCGCGAGGTGGTCAGCGCGCTGGCAAACTCTCCGCAGATTGTCGCGCTGGGCATTAACTGCATCGCCCTGGAAAACACTACGGCGGCGCTGAGGCATCTGCAAAGCCTGACGTCGCTGCCGCTGGTGGTCTATCCGAACTCGGGCGAGCATTATGACGCGGTAACCAAAACCTGGCACCACCACGGCGAAGCGTGCGAGACGCTGGTAGGGTATCTGCCGCAGTGGCTGGAAGCCGGCGCGAAGCTGATTGGCGGATGCTGTCGCACCACGCCGAAAGACATTGCTGAGCTGAACGCGCAGCGCTGATACCCTCACCCTGACCCTCTCCCACGGGGAGAGGGAAAAAAACAACCGCACAAAACCAACTATCCTTTCCCGCTTTTTATCTAAAAACGAATCGTTATGAGCGATTCATTTTTATTCCTTTATCAAAATTCCCGCGCCGGAAATACTGCCCTCATAACAACAAGGGGAGCAGACATTATGGCAATTTCATCGCGAATCACACTTCTCGGCGCACTGGCGCTGTGGGCATTTCAGGCGCAGGCGGTGGACGTCACCGTCGCGTATCAAACTTCTGCGGAACCGGCGAAAGTCGCGCAGGCGGACAACACCTTTGCCAAAGAGAGCGGCGCGAAAGTCGACTGGCGCAAGTTCGACAGCGGGGCGTCCGTCGTGCGTGCGTTAGCCTCCGGCGACGTGCAGATCGGCAATATCGGCTCCAGCCCGCTGGCGGTTGCGGCCAGCCAGCAGGTGCCGATCGAGGTTTTCCTGCTCGCCTCGCAGCTCGGTAACTCTGAAGCGCTGGTGGTGAAGAAAAACATCACCAAACCGGAAGATCTGATCGGCAAACGCATCGCCGTGCCGTTTATCTCCACCACCCACTACAGCCTGCTGGCGGCGCTCAAACACTGGGGCATCAAGCCGGGTCAGGTACAAATCATCAACCTGCAGCCGCCGGCGATTATCGCCGCCTGGCAGCGCGGGGATATTGACGGGGCTTACGTCTGGGCTCCGGCAGTGAACGAACTGGAAAAAGACGGCACCGTGCTGACCGACTCTGAAAAAGTGGGCCAGTGGGGCGCGCCAACCCTCGACGTGTGGGTCGTGCGCAAAGACTTTGCCGAGAAACATCCTGAGGTGGTGAAAGCCTTCGCCAAAAGCGCGATTGACGCCCAGCAGCCGTATATCAGCAACCCGGATGAATGGCTGAAGCAGCCCGCCAACCTGGAAAAACTCTCCCGCCTGAGCGGCGTGCCGGAAGCGGACGTGCCGGGGCTGGTGAAAGGCAATACCTATCTGACGCCCGCGCAGCAGGTGCAGCAGCTGACCGGGCCGGTGAACAAAGCGATTGTGGATACCGCCACCTTCCTGAAAGAGCAGGGCAAAGTGCCTGCGGTAGCGGCGGATTACAGCCAGTACGTGACCGATCGTTTTGTGAAATAAGGAGTCCGCCATGCTGAATATTACGAACCTGTACGCCGATTACGGTGGTAAGCCCGCGCTGGAGGATATCAACCTGACGCTGGACAGCGGTGAGCTGCTGGTGGTGCTGGGCCCGTCCGGGTGCGGAAAAACCACGCTGCTGAATCTGATCGCCGGGTTTGTCCCTTATCAGCATGGCACTATTCAACTGGAAGGCAAAAAGGTGGAAGGCCCGGGCGCCGAGCGCGGCGTGGTCTTCCAGAACGAAGGGGTGCTTCCCTGGCGCAACGTGCAGGAAAACGTGGCGTTTGGGCTACAGCTTGCGGGCATCAACCGCGAACAGCGGCTGGAAACGGCGCGGGCGATGCTGAAAAAAGTGGGGCTGGAAGGGGCGGAAAAACGCTTTATCTGGCAGCTTTCCGGCGGCCAGCGTCAGCGCGTCGGTATTGCCCGCGCGCTGGCCGCGAATCCGCAGCTGTTGCTGCTGGACGAGCCGTTCGGGGCGCTGGATGCCTTCACCCGCGAGCAGATGCAAACCCTGCTGCTGCGCCTGTGGCACGAGACGGGCAAGCAGGTGCTGTTGATTACCCACGATATCGAAGAGGCGGTGTTTATGGCGACGGAGCTGGTGCTGCTCTCGCCGGGGCCGGGCCGCGTGCTGGAGCGCTTGCCGCTGGATTTCGCCCGCCGCTACGTCGCGGGAGAGCCCGTGCGCAGCATCAAATCCGATCCGCTGTTTATCGAACAGCGTGAATACGTTTTAAGCCGCGTGTTTGAACAACGGGAGGCTTTCTCATGAGCATCGTCTTCAGTGAAAAAACGCGCCGCACGCGTCTGGCGCTGCGCTGGCCTTTCTCGCGCCAAATCACGCTGAGCGTCGGTACGCTGCTGGTGCTTCTGGCGGTGTGGTGGGCGGTTGCTGCCCAGCAGTGGGTCAGCCCGCTGTTTCTTCCGCCGCCGGGCCAGGTGCTGGCCAAACTCATTACCATCGCCGGGCCGCAGGGCTTTATGGATGCCACGCTCTGGCAGCATCTTGGAGCCAGTCTGGCGCGTATTCTGGTGGCGCTTCTGGCAGCGGTAATTATCGGGATACCGGTCGGGATCGCGATGGGCTTAAGCCCGACGGTGCGCGGCATTCTCGATCCGCTGATTGAGCTTTACCGTCCGGTGCCGCCGCTGGCCTATCTGCCGCTGATGGTGATCTGGTTCGGCATCGGTGAAACGTCAAAAATCCTGCTGATTTATCTGGCCATTTTCGCCCCGGTTGCCATGTCGGCGCTGGCTGGCGTGAAGAGCGCCCAGCAGGTGCGGATCCGCGCGGCGCAGTCGCTGGGGGCCAGCCGCACGCAGGTGCTGCTGTTCGTGATTTTACCGGGCGCGCTGCCGGAGATTTTAACCGGGCTGCGCATCGGCCTTGGCGTGGGCTGGTCCACGCTGGTGGCGGCAGAGCTGATTGCGGCCACGCGCGGCCTTGGCTTTATGGTGCAGTCGGCGGGAGAGTTCCTGGCGACTGACGTGGTGCTGGCAGGGATCGCGGTGATTGCCGCGATCGCCTTTGGATTAGAACTGGGGCTGCGCGCGTTACAGCGTCGCCTTACGCCCTGGCATGGAGAAATACAATGAGTGAACGTCTGACCATTACCCCGCTGGGGCCGTACATTGGCGCGCAGGTGTCGGGCCTGGATGTGACCCGTCCGCTGAGCGATAACCAGTTCGAGCAGCTGTACCACGCGGTGCTGCGTCATCAGGTTGTTTTCCTGCGCGAACAGGCGATCACCCCGCAGCAGCAGCGCGCGCTGGCCCTGCGCTTTGGCGATCTGCATATCCACCCTGTCTATCCGCATGCGGAGGGGGTGGAGGAGATTATCGTTCTGGACACCCACAACGATAACCCGCCGGACAACGACAACTGGCATACCGACGTGACCTTTATCGAGACGCCGCCCGCCGGGGCCATTCTGGCGGCGAAGCTGCTGCCGGAAACCGGGGGTGATACGCTGTGGACCAGCGGGATTGCGGCGTACGAGGCGCTCTCCGCGCCGTTCCGGACGCTGCTGAGCGGGCTGCGGGCGGAGCACGACTTCAAAAAATCGTTCCAGGAGTACAAGTACCGTAAAACGGAAGAGGAGCATCAGCGCTGGCAGGAGGCGGTTGCGAAACATCCTCCATTGCTGCACCCGGTCGTGCGGACCCATCCGGTCACCGGCAAGCAGGCGCTGTTCGTGAACGAAGGGTTCACGACGCGCATTGTGGATGTGACGGAGAAAGAGAGCGAGGCGCTGTTAAGCTTCCTCTTCGCGCATATCACCAGGCCCGAGTTTCAGGTGCGCTGGCGCTGGCAGGAGAATGACCTGGCGATCTGGGATAACCGCGTGACGCAGCACTACGCCAATGCGGACTATCTTCCGCAGCGCCGGATTATGCAGCGGGCGACGATCCTGGGGGATAAGCCGTTTTACCGTGCGCCATGATCCCCTCACCCTAACCCTCTCCCCAAAGGGGCGAGGGGACTGCCCGGTGCGGTTTTCACCCTCTCCCTGTTAGGGAGAGGGCTGGGGTGAGGGTATTAAATGCGCCTCTATATACCGCTGATACCGGTTCGCCTTCAGGTAACACAAATCCACCAGCACCAGTCCGTCGACGCAGTCGTTAAACGCCGGGTCGCTGCCAAAATCAATAAACTGCACGCCGCCGGGTTCACACAGCTCGGAATACTGCTTGTAGAGCGGCGGAATGCCGCAGCCCAGATTACCGAGCAGGGATTTCAGTTTTGTCAGGTCGTCCACGTAATCCATGCCGCCAAACTGCGCGAGCACGTCCGGCAGCGATGCGGGATACGGCTGACGTGACGCGGCGAGCGGATGCGTTGCCGGGAACCACAGGCGATAAAAGGCCACCAGCAGATCCCGCGCGGCAGGCGGTAAGCCGCCGGAAATGGAGACCGGGCCAAACAGGTAGCGGTAGTTCGGATAACGCGCCAGGTAGGCCCCAATGCCGGACCATAAATAGTCCAGGCCACGGCGTCCCCAGTAGCGCGGCTGAATAAAGCTGCGCCCCAGCTCAATACCGTGCTCCAGCACGTCCTGCATTTTGTCGTCGTAGTGGAACAGGCTATAGCTGTACAACCCTTCCAGACCGCGACGTTCAACCTGTCTGGCGGTCGGCATAAAGCGATACGCGCCGACGATCTCCAGATCCTCATCATCCCACAGGATCAGGTGCAGATAATCATCATCGTAGCAGTCGGTGTCACGGCGTTTGCCGCTCCCTTCCTCGACCGCGCGAAAGGCAATCTCTCGCAGGCGGCCCAGCTCGCGCAGCAGCGGGGCGTCTTCCTGACCGTTGCGCTGCCAAAGATAGATGGTTTTACCGTCGCTGGTATTGCCCAGACATTCGGCCTGCGCCAGCGCGCGTTTCAGGGTGGCCCGGTCTTCCGGACGGGCAATGGCGCACTGGGTTTTAAAGACGCCAGGCAATCCCTTGCCAAGACGCATCACGTGCTGACGGCACTGTTCGGCCATCTCACGCGACGAAAGGGTGGCGCTGTGCCAGTGATGCCAGGCAATCTGCTGGCCGATTTTAATCGGCAGCTGGCTATGGCGGCGGCGGAACATCTGCTGCATCAGCAGCAGCATCGACAGCGTCGGGGAGACCAGCGTGCTGGCATAGAAGAGCAGGCTGTTATGCGCCTGAATATGCACCGGCAGCAGCGGGGCGCGCAGCTTGCTGGCGAGTTTGATAAAGCCAGAGTGCCATTTTTTATCGCGAATGCCCTTGCGCGTGGGGCGGGAAACTTCTCCGGCCGGGAAGAAGATCAGCACGCCTGCGTTTTGCAGATGCTGTTCCATCTGCACCAGCGACGATTTCGCCGTCCTGCCGCCCATATTGTCCACCGGAATAAACAGCGAGCTGAGGGGCTCAAGGTGGGTCAGCATCCGGTTGGTCACGACTTTAACGTCGCGTCGCACGCGGGAGACGGCGTACATCAGCGCCAGGCCGTCCAGCGTACCCGTCGGGTGGTTGGCAATAATGACCAGCGGGCCATGTTCGGGGATTTGTTCAAGATCGCGGGCGGAAACGGTGCAGAGAATATCAAGGTGTTCCAGAACTTGCTCCACCATATCCAGTCCTTTCAGGTGGCGGTGTGCTGCGGCAAATTGCTGAAACTCGTCTTCGTAAAACAGTCTTTTTAACAGACTTTTTTGCCAGGGTGCAGGCCTCGCCTGAGGCCAAAGATCGTCGAGAACGCTATCGAGGCTAAACATGGTTACTCCTCCTGCCGTCTTGCGAAGACAGTAGAAGGCGCAGATGTCGGTTGTATTGCAGTTTGGTGAAGATTAGAGCAGGCCGGGTAAGGTGAAGCCGCTACCCGGCGCTAGAGCGGATTAACGCAGGATTTTCTTCTCGGCCAGATCCAGCGCGAAGTAGCTGAAGATCAGATCCGCGCCTGCGCGTTTGATGGCGCCGAGGCTTTCGAGGACCACTTTCTCTTCGTCAATCGCACCGGCCAGCGCGGCGAATTTGATCATCGCGTACTCGCCGCTGACCTGGTAAGCGCCCAATGGCAGCTCGGTGCGCTCGCGGATGTCGCGCAGGATATCGAGATACGCGCCCGCTGGTTTCACCATCAGGCAGTCTGCGCCCTGGGCTTCATCGAGCAGGGATTCGCGAATCGCTTCCCGACGGTTCAGCGGGTTCATCTGATAGGTTTTACGATCGCCCTTCAGCGCCGTACCGGCCGCTTCGCGGAACGGGCCGTAGAAGGAGGAGGCAAATTTGGTGGAGTAAGACATGATGGCGGTGTCGGTAAAGCCCGCCGCGTCCAGCGCCTGACGGATCGCCTGAACCTGTCCGTCCATTGCGGCAGAGGGCGCGATGAAGTCCGCACCCGCAGCGGCAGCCACGACCGCCTGTTTGCCGAGGTTCAGCAGGGTGGCATCGTTATCGACACCGTGATCGCACAGCACGCCGCAGTGGCCGTGAGAGGTATATTCGCAGAAGCAGGTGTCTGACATTACCACCATTTCCGGCACGGTCTCTTTGCAGATGCGCGACATGCGGGCAACGAGGCCATCTTCTTTCCACGCGTCGCTGCCGGTGGCATCGGTATGGTGAGAGATGCCGAAGGTCATCACCGAGCGGATCCCCGCGTTGGCGATGCGTTCAATCTCACGCGCCAGATATTTCTCCGGAATGCGCATTACGCCCGGCATGGCTTCGATGGCTTTGTAGTCATCGATCTCTTCTTCGACAAAAATCGGCAACACCAGATCGTTTAAGGTCAGGGTTGTCTCTTCAAACATAGCGCGCAGTGCAGGTGACTTGCGCAGGCGGCGGGGACGTGCAATTAAATCGGTCATGGTATGCCTGATGTTTGTGGAACAAAGAAGGCTAGTGTACCTCAAAGTGAAGACAGGTGTTTTGGTAAAAATGGGCATTTTATTTTTGTAAAATGTGATGGGTCTGACTTTCTGGCATCAATATATAATGCAGGGCAGTATAACGCCGAAATGGAGATGAGTTATTCATATTGTTTTTATATTAAATAGAAAACATCATTGAAAATGATTCATTATATATTTTTATATGTTTCTTATTGTTGTGTCTGTATTTTAATGCTTTGTTTTTATAATATTTATCTGTAGTGACAGATGCTTTCTCGGTTTTGATGTGTTATTAGTCTGGATACGGACTTAATGGAAACATTCATTGAACCTTTTCGAAATGAAAATGCATAATTCCCTCCGCAATTAAACATTGCAAAATCATTGATGGACAAACTTGCTTACGTCCCTGAGGAGGGATGACCCAATGCAAACATGGAAAAAGAAACTCGTTGTATCTCAACTTGCATTAGCCTGCACCCTGGCTATCGCTTCTCAGGCCAATGCGAAGGATATTTCCGGTACGACATATAATACATTCGGATACGATAATACCGCTTCCACTCCCTGGTATTATGGCTATGCCGACTGGGATTACTCAGACGCGACCCACGACGGCGATATTTATCCGGTGATTAATAAAAGCACCGTGAATGGTGTTATTTCAACATATTATCTGGATGATGGCATCAATGGGCGGGCGAATGCGTTAAGCATTTCCAACAGCACCATTAATGGCATGATTACCTCTAAGTGTATGACCTCCTCGTGTGCTGAAGGCCTGGATACCGATGGCACCAACCATTCTCAATACGATCGTTTTAGCCTGACCGTAGATAATTCCACCATTAACGATACCTATGAGCATTATGCGTATGACGTCGTGAATGGGGAAAATACGGAAAGACACTATCTGGACACGTATAATCTGGGTAATGCGATTACCCTGGATGTAGAGTCCGATATTGTTATCCAGAATAATTCCCACATTGCCGGTATTACCCTGACGCAGGGTTATCAGGAGTCGGATAACACTCCTTACGACGGTGTTGAAGGCGTAGCCAACAGCAGCAACGTATTTACCGACACGCTGGTGGTGAAAGACTCCGTTCTGACCTCAGGCGCGTACAGCGATCTGGGAACCAGCGGGTTCTACGGTCAAACCGCGAAACCGAGCGACTACGGTGAAACGAATGCCACGGCAGCGGATGATGCGGCGCTGATCGTTGCCGCTAGCGCGTCTGATAACGCGATGCAGACCACTGCCACGTTCGATCATTCCACCGTTACTGGCGATATTCTGTTCTCCAGCACCTTCGACAACAACTTCTATCCGAACGGCGATCCGGCAACGGATACGACTGCAGACGGTGTCTATAACCCAACCACCAACGGCTGGGATGGCACCGATAAGCTGGATGTCACCCTGACCAACGGCAGCAAATGGGTCGGTGCAGCACAGTCCAGCGTCGAGGCTATCGGCCCAGCGCAGATGTATGGCCTGGGCTACAGTAACGTAGACTGGAGTAGCTTATCCCCTAACAGCATTTGGCCGGATTCCATTTATGACAGCAACGGACACGTTGCGGGTGAAGCTGTGTATCAGAGCGGGCTGTTTAACATCGCGCTGGATAACGGCTCTGAGTGGGATACCCGCAAGCTTTCAAACATCGACACGCTGACGGTAAACAACCAGTCTCAGGTTAACGTTGAAGACTCTGATCTGCTGGCGGACTCCATCACCCTGACCAATGCTTCATCAATGAATATTGGAGACAGCGGTGCTGTGGCGACCGACCATCTGTATCTGGACAGCTATAGCCGTGCGGCACTGACGGAAGAAACGTCCCAACTGTATGCCAACACCATCACCGTGGATAACGGTGCTGAGCTGGCGCTGGGGCTGGGTCAGGTTGATACGCATAATATGGAACTGACCGATGGCGGGGTGCTGAACGTTGCCAGTCGTGATTACGTCCTGAACAGCGATCTGAACAACGCACGCTATATCACTAACGATAAGTACAATGCCGATTACGACTATGGCGTTGTGGCGATTAACTCAGATGGCCATCTGTCAGTGAACGGTGATGTTGCAGGTAACTACCAGGTGCGCATCGACGATGCGACCGGTGCCGGTTCCGTTGCCGATTACAAAAACAAAGAGATTATTCGCGTCTATGACAATAACGCGGATACCACAGCCAGCTTTACTGCCGCAAACAAAGCCGATTTAGGTGCTTACACCTATCAGGCGCAGCAGCAGGGTGACGCCGTTGTCCTTCAGCAGAAAGAGCTGACTGACTCTGCCAACATGGCGCTGAGCATCCCATCTGCCAATACCAATATCTGGAATCTGCAGCAGGATACCGTCGGCACGCGTCTGACCAACAGCCGTCACGGCCTGACGGATAACGGCGGGGCGTGGGTGAGCTACTTCGGTGGCAACTTCGACGGTGACAATAGCGTTATCAGCTACGATCAGGACGTGAGTGGTATTATGGTGGGTCTGGACACCCAGATTGACGGTAATAATGCAAAATGGATCGTCGGTGGGGCGGCAGGTTTCGCGAAGGGTGATATCAGCGATCGTACCGGTCAGGTCGATCAGGATAGCCAGACAGCGATGATCTATGCGTCAGCGAAGTTCATGAACGATCTGTTCCTCGACAGCTCCCTGAGCTACACCCGCTTCAACAGCGATCTCTCTGCCAACATGAGCAACGGTAAGTATGTTGACGGCAATACCACGAATGATGCTGTTGGTTTTGGGCTGAAGCTGGGCTATGACTGGAAACCAAACCTCTCTGGCTACGTTACGCCATATGCAGCCGTATCTGGCCTGTTCCAGTCTGGCGATGATTATCGTCTGAGCAATGACATGCGCGTAGATGGACAATCATACGATAGCCTGCGTTATGAACTCGGTGTTGATACGGGTTACACCTTCAACTACGGCGGCGAACAGGCTCTGACGCCTTACTTCAAACTGGCCTACGTCTATGACGATGCCGATAACAATGCCGATATTAACGGTGACAGCATTGATAACGGCGTGAAAGGCTCCGCTGTGCGGGTAGGGCTGGGCACCCAGTTTAGCTTCACGAAGAACTTCAGTGCGTACACCGATGCCACTTATCTGGGCGGCGGCGACGTTGATCAGAACTGGGGCGCAAATCTGGGCGTGAAATATACCTGGTAATGAATAAAAGCGGGGGAGTGGTTATCTCCCCCGCTTTTTATAGAAGCAATAAAAATAATATTGGACCGACAAATACGGATGACTTGAGGTCTGCATGAACGTTAATGCGAAACCGCTTTCTGAATTACGCCGGCTCGAACAGTATTTAACAGCGGCCAGTACCCCTTTTACATGTGCGCCCCAGCAATTAATTACGTCAGGCGAATGGAATGAGCCTTGTACGATCGTATTACAAACCGGCGTTATTGAGGTTTATCGAACTTCTGATGAATTGCTGGTGGGGATTGCGACTGCCCCTTTTATATTCGGGCTATCTACGGTGGTGATTAATCACTCTCACGAATACAGGGTGATTGCTAAAACGGCCTGTACCGGTTTTTATTTGCCCACGGAAACCACCCGTCAACTCATCCAGCAGTATTCACTCTGGAAAGAGGCCTTCTGCTGGTTATCCTGGATAACTTACATTCTTGAGAAACGCGATAAGCAGCTGGTGGGAAATAATTCCTATCACCAGATCCGCTCGATGCTGCTGAATATGGCGGAATGGGATGAAACGCTGCGTTCAAAAATCGGTGTGATGAATCATATTCAACAGAGCACACGAATTTCACGCTCCGTTGTTGCCGAGGTGCTTGCCGCCCTGAGGCAGGGAAACTATATCAACATGAGCCGGGGCAAGCTGGTCAGCATCAACCGCTTGCCCACGGAATATTAAAATTAGTTAGACGCGGTGAGAACCTGGGCTTTATTGGCGCTCAGTTCAGCCACTAAGTTATTAATCCCGTCACTCATATTGACGAAACGCGTATGCGGGGAGCGGGTGACCACCACAAATGCGCCCACGTTTGACTGCGGGATCATGGCCATATAGGTGATGAATCCGCCGCCGCCGCCGGTTTTCTGAATAATACCCGGACGGCCATTTTTCGGAGCCATATAGACCCAGCCCATACCGAGCGCGTCGGCTTTACCCGGCACGTCCATCCCGATGACGCGTTGCAGCTGAGTGCGCTGATAAATCAGGGTCTGCATGCGATCGGCCTGGCTGCTGCGTGCGTAGAAATCTGAGGAAAGGAACTGTTGCATCCAGCGCATCATGTCGCCAGGTGTGGAATAGACCCCGCCGCTGCCCACGGCCGCCAGCGTATTATTACAGGGGCTAGCGCCTTTCTCCGCCACCATCAGGCGACGACACTGATCCGGAGACGGGGTAAAGGTGGTGTCTTTCATACCCAGCGGACGGGTTATCTGCTCTTCAAAAAGCTGCGTGTAGGGTTTACCAGCCGCCGTTGAAAGGGCGTCCGCCAGCAGGTCAAAGGCCAGGTTTGAATAAGAGGCCTGCGAACCCGGCGCCGCCTTCAGCGTGGCGGTGCTCAGGTAGCTCCAGCGCTGGTCGCGCGTTGGCCAGACAAATACGTCACGGTGCGCCGCCCCGCCTGGCTGCTCACGCGGCAGGGCGCTGGTGTGGGTGGCAAGGTTCACAAGCCGAATCGGCGTACCCTGCCAGGTTGGAACCCGGGCGCCTGGAGGCGCGTATTTGCTGAGCGGATCGTCGAGTTTTACCACGCCCTGATCGAGCAGTTTCACCAGCATTTCGCTGGTCATCAGCTTGGTTAAGGACGCGATGCGAATAACGGAATCCAGCTGCGGGTGAACGTTATTTCCTGGGCGCGTCTCGCCAAAGCTGCGGAACACACGCTGGTTGCCGTCGATGACGACCATCGCCATCCCGGTCGCACCGCTGCCGTAATAGATAAGGTTCGCGTAGCGGTCGGCAATATCTGAAGCTAAAACGGGTGCCGTCAGCGGTTGGGCTGCCTGGGCGGTAGAAAAGCTCACCGCACACAGCGCGGCAAAAGAGAGCAGACAACGTTTCAACGAAAAGCATCCATGAAGTGAATGAAGAAAGTAATGGGTATTTATACTACTAATCGGTACCGCGCAATGCCCCGAATTGCATAACGATAGCGAGAAAAACGTAACCATGGGTAAATATGAACAATTTACTGACGAGCCATCTCCCATTTTGTGACATCGGGCTTATGATAGGCACCAGTGTCACTCAATCTTACGGAGAACGGTATGTCTGAGAAGCGTGTGGTTATGGTTGTCGATATGCAGAACGGGGTATTTGAAACCCCTCGTCATCAGCGCGAAAAATGTGTCTCTCTGATCAACCAGCTTACGCAGGCAGCCGACAAGGTCATTTTTATTCAGCATACCGAGGCAGGGGGCCTGGAAGAGGGAAGTGAAGGGTTTGCGCTACTGCCTGAACTCCATCAGCCAGCTGACGCGCTATATGTGACCAAAACCGCCTGTGATGCCTTCTATAACACCGTGCTTGAGGCGCTGCTGCGTGAGCAGGGCATTCGCGAGTTTGTCATCTGCGGCTGCGCCACCGATTACTGCGTCGATGCGACGATCAAGAACGGCGTCAGCCGGGGTTATCACATCACCGTGGCGGAAGATGCCCATACTACCGCCAATCGCCCGGCGGCAGATGCGCGGATCCTGATTAACCACCACAACGACGTCTGGCGTAACTTCATCGCGCCGGCGAATCCTCTCGCGGTGAAACGCACCGAAACAATTCTCGAAAACTGGAAAGCGAACTAATAATCAACCCTCGGGTCTGACCTTTTTGCCTGAGTCGGGAGGCTGGCTCGGGCAGGTTTTTCGTGTGGTAACGTGTTGTGCACAGCAACAGCCATAACAACAAGAAGGAAGCATTATGTTTAAGTCTTTTTTCCCAAAGCCGGGGCCTTTTTTCCTGTCGGCATTTATTTGGGCACTCATCGCTGTCATTTTCTGGCAGGCGGGCGGCGGCGCATGGCTGACGCGCATCACGGGAGCAACGGGCGAGGTGCCGATTAGCGCGGCGCGCTTCTGGTCGCTCAGCTATCTACTGTTTTACGCCTACTACACGGTGTGCGTAGGGCTGTTTGCCCTGTTCTGGTTTATGTATTCTCCGCACCGCTGGCAGTACTGGTCTATCCTCGGCACATCGCTAATTATCTTTGTCACCTGGTTCCTCGTGGAGGTGGGCGTGGCGGTGAACGCCTGGTATGCGCCGTTCTACGATCTGATCCAGACCGCGCTGAGCTCGCCGCATAAGGTGACCATCAACCAGTTCTATCATGAAGTCGGCGTCTTCCTCGGTATCGCCCTTATTGCGGTGATTATCGGCGTGATGAACAACTTCTTCGTCAGCCACTACGTTTTCCGCTGGCGTACCGCGATGAACGAACATTATATGGCGCACTGGCAGCACCTGCGGCATATCGAAGGTGCCGCACAGCGTGTGCAGGAAGACACCATGCGTTTTGCCTCCACCCTTGAAGACATGGGCGTCAGCTTTATCAACGCCATCATGACGCTAATCGCCTTCCTGCCGGTGCTGGTGACGCTCTCGGCGCACGTGCCGGATCTGCCGATTGTCGGCCATATTCCTTATGGTCTGGTGATTGCCGCGATCGTCTGGTCGCTGATGGGCACGGGCCTGCTGGCGGTGGTGGGGATCAAACTGCCGGGCCTGGAGTTTAAAAATCAACGCGTGGAAGCCGCTTACCGTAAAGAACTGGTTTACGGCGAAGATGACGCCAACCGCGCCTCGCCGCCAACCGTCCGCGAGCTGTTTGGCGCCGTGCGTCGTAACTACTTCCGACTCTACTTCCACTATATGTATTTCAACATTGCCCGTATTTTGTATCTGCAGGTGGATAACGTTTTCGGTTTGTTCCTGCTGTTCCCGTCGATTGTTGCGGGTACGATTACGCTCGGTCTGATGACGCAGATCACCAACGTTTTCGGTCAGGTTCGCGGGTCGTTCCAGTACCTGATCAGCTCCTGGACCACCCTGGTAGAACTGATGTCCATCTACAAACGTCTGCGCAGTTTTGAACGTGAGCTGGACGATCGTGACCTGCAGGAAGTCACCAACACATTTAGCTAATACAGGAAGTTGCTATGTCTTTTGCCGTACCGCGCGCGTTACCGTTGTCCTTGCTGGCCGCTCTTGTGCTGGCAGGCTGTGCCGAAAAAGGGGCCGCTCCGCTCAAAAAGGGGGAGAAGCCCGTCGATGTGGCGAGCGTTGTGCGGCAGAAAATGCCCGCCAGCGTGAAGGATCGCAACGCGTGGGCAGATGCGCTGGCAAAAACCTTTGAAAGCCAAAAGATCGCGCCGACCGAGGAGAATATCTGCTCGGTGCTGGCGGTGGCGCAGCAGGAGTCGATGTACCAGTCAGACCCGGTGGTGCCGGGCCTGAACAAAATTGCCTGGAAAGAGATCGACCGCCGCGCGGAATCCATGCATATCCCGGTTTTCCTCGTGCATACCGCGCTTAAAATCACCTCGCCGAACGGCAAAAGCTACAGCGAACGGCTGGACGCGGTGAAAACCGAAAAACAGCTTAGCGCCATCTTTGATGATTTCATCAGTATGGTCCCGATGGGGCAGAAGCTGTTTGGCTCGCTGAACCCGGTACATACCGGTGGCCCGATGCAGGTGAGCATTGCGTTCGCGGAGAAGCATACCGACGGCTACCCGTGGAAAATCGACGGTACGGTACGTCAGGAGGTCTTCTCCCTGCGCGGTGGGCTGTGGTTCGGCACGTATCATCTGCTGAACTATCCGGCGAACTACAATGAGCCGCTGTACCGCTTTGCCGACTTTAACGCGGGCTGGTATGCCAGCCGTAATGCGGCATTTCAGAGTGCGGTCAGCCGCGCAAGCGGCGTCAAGCTCGCACTGGACGGCGATCTCATCGCTTACGGCAGCAGCGAGGCGGGAAGCACCGAGCTGGCAGTACGGAAATTATCCACCACGCTCGGCTTGAGCAATAGCGACATTCGCCGTCAGCTTGAGAAAGGCGACAGCCTGGCCTTTGAGAAAACGGATCTGTACAACAAGGTGTTTGCGCTTGCGGAGCAGAAAAGCGGGAAAACGTTACCGAGGGCGATCCTGCCGGGGATCCAGCTGGAAAGCCCGAAGATCACCCGTAACCTGACCACCGCATGGTTCGCAAAACGCGTGGACGATCGCCGGGCTCGCTGTATGGGGCTTTAACGGCGACGGCGAAAGCGCAACACTAACGCCACAACGCCCAGAATCATACATCCCGCGAGGAAGGGGATCAGGCCGAACAGGGTGCTGACGCCAAAGCCAATCTCAACTCGCGGGCGTCCGTTATCCTGCACCTGCATCAGGTGTTCATAAACGCCCGGCGCATGGACCAGCATATTGAGCAGCTGTGAGCCGGCCCAGAAGCAGAACAGGACAAACAGGGCATAAGCGATATTACCCGCCGTGGAGGTTTTTGGTTTGCCGCCAAAAATCGGTTTCGACAATGTAAAGTCAGCCATGTTGACCTCCCGTGGTATCACTCTGTTTTAATACGCGTCTTACGGGGTGAGTTTGACAGGTCATCGCATTTGTCAATATCAGAATCGTGGTAATTTACGCTCAGGAATTCTCCTGGATTGCCGATTTCTGCAGCACATCACAATTTCGTCACTTAAGTGAAATTGCGTCGCGTTTCAGAATTTCCGTATCTGCCACAGACCTGGCCGTAAAACTGTGAGAGGATGTCTTTTTTTCCTGCCGGAGTTGTTATGAAGCTCACGTCCAAACTACGCCGTGACTGGCACTACTACGCCTTTGCTATCGGGCTGATCTTTATTCTTAACGGTGTCGTGGGCCTGTTGGGGTTTGAAGCAAAAGGATGGCAAACCTATGCCGTCGGGCTGGTGACCTGGGTGATAAGTTTCTGGCTGGCGGGGTTGATTATCCGCCGTCGTCCTGAAGAGACGACAGCGGATGAGGCGAAGCGCGCCGATTAACCGTTTACGGAACTTTTAAGCGCGCTGTCGGCGGCGTGACGCTCCAGCGCCAGTTCGATCAGGCGGGTGATCAGTTCCGGGTAGCTCAGGCCGCTGGCCTGCCACAGTTTCGGATACATGCTGATGTTTGTGAACCCCGGCAGCGTGTTGATTTCATTGATCACCACTTCGTTTTCCGGCGTCAGGAACACATCCACGCGCGCCATGCCGCAGCAGCCGAGCGTCTGATAAGCGCGAATGGCGATCGCCCGGATCTTATCGTTAATCGCCGGATCGATATCCGCAGGAACGACAACCTGCGCGCCTTTGTCATCAATGTATTTGGTGTCGTACGAGTAGAAGTCGCTGTTTAAGACCACTTCGCCGCAGGTGCTCGCCTGTGGGAAATCGTTGCCCAGCACGGCGCACTCAATTTCACGGCCTTTGATGCCCTGCTCAACCACCACTTTATGGTCGAACTCAAACGCCAGACGGACGGCCTGCGTGAACTCTGCTTCGCTGGTGACTTTGCTGACGCCCACGGAGGAGCCCTGGTTTGCCGGCTTCACAAACAGCGGCAGACCCAGCTCTCCGCTAATTTGCGCGAAGCTGTGCTTGTCGCGGTTGGCGCGGGTGAGGGTCACGAATGGCGCAATATTCAGCCCGGCATCGCGCAGAAGGCGTTTGGTGACGTCTTTGTCCATGCACGCGGCAGAGCCGAGGACGTCCGAGCCGACGAACGGCAGGTTGGCCATGCGCAGCATCCCCTGCAGGCAACCATCTTCGCCCAGGGTGCCGTGAACGATAGGGAAGACAACGTCGATCTGGGCGAGTGCCTGCGCGTTGCCGGCGTCGATGAGCTGCCCCTTCACGACGCCGGGTACGGTGGCGACGCTCACTTCCGAAGGATTAAGGGCGATGTGCGCCGGATCGTGAGCATTCAGCAGATACTGGCTGGCATCGTTAACGTGCCACTGGCCCTGTTTATCAATGCCCAGCAGCACGACGTCGAAACGGCTTTTATCGATCGCATCGACGATATTTTTGGCCGATTGCAATGACACTTCGTGCTCCGCTGATTTTCCCCCAAAGACAATACCTACGCGCTGCTTAGCCATCTCACTCTCTTCCAGTCTGACGAAAAGCCAATAACATACCACGATGCCCGGCGGGTTTCGCGGCCTTCTGCCATAATGTTTTGGGGAATGTTGAGGGGGGAGAGTGAAAGGAAAAACGCTGCTGACCGTTTTCATCATTGTGGCCGTTGCAACGGTGGGTTACCGCTGGTTGCCGCCTTACTACAACCCTTTTATGCCGCTGACGCTTGACGACCCGCCGGGCCGTATCACCCAGTATAAGCTTCGGCGCCTAACACCCCAGGCGTGCGCAAGCCTGCTTTCGCAGGCTAACCAAAGAGCTCTCATCCGCACCCAGCCGGTGGCCGACAGCGGCGGCGCGTGTCCGCTCAACAACGTTGTGCGCGTGCGTGACTTCGGCTCGGTCGGCCTGAACAGCAGTTTTCTTGCCAGCTGTCCGCTGGCGCTCAGCTCTGCGCTGTTTATCAGCCAGCAGGCCCGGCCGTTGACAAAACGCTATACGGGCAGCGACCTGACGCGTATAGATCATCTCGGCAGCTTTGCCTGCCGCAACATTTACCACCGCCCTGATGCGCGACGCAGTGAGCATGCCACGGCGGAGGCGTTGGATATCGCCGCCTTTCGGCTGGCGAACGGGGAGCGCATCACGGTACTGAACGGCTGGAAGGCGGCAACAACGCATCCATGGCTGAAGGCCATGCTGGCGGCAAGCTGCGGCTACTACGGAAACGGCCTGGGGCCGGAGTATAACGCGGCGCATGCCAACCATTTTCATCTGGGAATGCGCGGTTTCGGACTCTGTCGGTGAAGCATAATATTCCGCCAGAAAATGGATGAATTGTGACTTATTTCACAAATATGATGACTGGGAAGATAAAACACCAAAGTCAGTCGGGCCGCATCTCTGGTGCGACGTCAAAACGCGTAACTTGCTAATCTGTAGGCGAATTCGCCTAAAAATGAAGACTATTTCTTTATGGAATCCTGGAAAGTTAATCTCATCTCGGTCTGGTTCGGCTGCTTCTTTACCGGGCTGGCCATTAGCCAGATCCTGCCGTTCCTGCCGCTGTACGTCTCGCAGCTGGGGGTGACCTCGCATGAAGCGCTCTCCATGTGGTCCGGCCTGACGTTCAGCGTCACGTTTCTGGTCTCCGCCATTGTGTCACCGATGTGGGGCAGCCTGGCGGATCGGAAAGGCCGAAAACTGATGCTGCTGCGCGCCTCGCTCGGGATGGCGATTGCCATTCTGCTCCAGGCCTTCGCCACCAACGTCTGGCAGCTGTTTTTCCTGCGTGCGGTGATGGGGCTGACGTCCGGGTACATTCCGAATGCCATGGCGCTGGTCGCCTCTCAGGTGCCGCGCGAGCGTAGCGGCTGGGCGCTGAGTACGCTCTCCACGGCCCAGATCAGCGGCGTCATCGGCGGTCCGCTGCTGGGCGGTTTTCTGGCGGATCACGTCGGGCTGCGCGCGGTATTTATCATCACCGCGATCCTGCTGGTGGTCAGTTTTCTGGTCACGCTCTTTCTTATCAAAGAGGGAGGCCGCCCGGTTATCAGTAAATCTGAACGCCTGAGCGGCAAGGCCGTCTTCGCCTCGCTGCCCTATCCTGGACTGATGATCAGCCTGTTTGTGACCACTATGGTTATCCAGCTTTGTAACGGTTCGGTCGGTCCGATTCTGGCGCTGTTTATCAAGTCGATGGAGCCGGAAAGTACAAATATCGCTTTTCTGAGCGGCATGATTGCCGCCGTGCCGGGCGTATCCGCTCTGATTTCCGCGCCGCGTCTGGGAAAACTGGGTGACAGGATCGGCACGGCGCGCATCCTGATGGCGACGCTGATCTTTGCGGTCGTGCTCTTCTTCGCGATGTCGTTTGTCACCTCTCCGCTTCAGCTTGGCGTATTGCGATTCCTGCTCGGGTTTGCTGATGGTGCAATGTTGCCTGCAGTGCAGACCCTGCTGGTTAAATATTCCAGCGACCAGGTGACGGGGCGTATTTTTGGATATAACCAGTCATTTATGTATCTGGGGAATGTTGCCGGTCCGCTTATTGGCGCATCTGTTTCCGCGATGGCCGGTTTTCGTTGGGTATTTGCGGCCACGGCGATTGTCGTTTTAATCAATATTATCCAGCTGGCTATTGCGCTGCGTCGCCGCAGACAAATGGCGGAAGCGAAATCGGCGAGATAATCGTTTCGTTGATGTATTATATATTCTTATGGTAGCCGCATTTTTATATAACAAAATGCGGCGCTTCTTTATAGAAAAACGTTTCGCTCACCGCGGCGGTCCTTTATTTTCATTCCTGCATCACTTTTGCATACCATAATAAATTTCTTCTCTTTGCATTATGGATTCAGAATGCTAACTTCAGACAAAACTGAAAAAGGAACTGGCACGATGAAAAATCTCATTGCTGAATTGCTGGTCAAGCTGGCACAAAAGGAAGAGGAGTCAAAAGAGCTGGTAGCCCAGGTCGAAGCGCTGGAAATTGTGGTCACCGCGCTGCTGCGACAAATGGCGAAAACCGATCAACAGGCGTTGATTGAGAGCGTGGAAGGCGCGCTGGACAGCGTCAGGCCTGAATCGCAGGTTCCGGTTGAGGATGCCGAGATGCTCCACCAGTACGTAAAGAAGCTGTTAAGGCATCCGCGCAGCTAAACCGTCACAGGACGTAACGACGTGTCATAGAATTGTCATGCAGGATGCCTATAGTCGCTCTGTTTTTATTTTTATGTATTTGTACATGGAGAAAATAAATTGAAACAGAGCGCACTTTTCATCGCATTACTTCCCCTGTTAATTACCCCTGCCATTTATGCCGATACTGCCCAAACCAGCGTGCTGGATAATCGCGCGGCAAAAGGGGATATCACCCAGCCTGGCGGCGCACGCCGTTTATCAGAAGATCAAACTGCCGCTATTCGCGCTTCGCTGAATGATAAGCCGGCGAAAAATATTATTCTGCTGATTGGCGATGGAATGGGGGATTCCGAAATCACGGCGGCGCGAAATTATGCCGAGGGTGCGGGCGGCTTTTTTAAAGGCATCGACGCATTACCGCTGACCGGACAATATACCCATTACGCGCTGGATAAAAAAACCGGTAAACCGGATTACGTCACGGACTCCGCGGCCTCTGCTACGGCGTGGTCCACCGGCGTGAAAACCTATAATGGCGCACTGGGTGTGGATATTCACGAAAAAGATCATCAAACCCTTCTGGAGATGGCAAAAGCGGCGGGCCTGGCGACCGGCAACGTCTCCACCGCTGAACTTCAGGATGCAACGCCCGCGGCGCTGGTGGCGCACGTGACCTCGCGTAAATGCTACGGTCCGTCAGTGACCAGCGAAAAATGCCCGACGAACGCGCTGGAAAAAGGCGGCAAAGGCTCGATTACGGAACAGCTGCTGAACGCGCGTCCTGACGTGACCCTGGGCGGCGGCGCGAAAACCTTCGCAGAAACCGCAACGGCGGGCGAGTGGCAGGGCAAAACGCTGCGCGAGCAGGCGCAGGCCCGCGGCTATCAGCTGGTGAGTGACGCAAATTCTCTGGCAGCCATCACCGAGGCGAACCAGGACAAGCCGCTGCTGGGGCTATTCTCTGACGGCAACATGCCCGTGCGCTGGGAAGGACCAAAAGCCTCTTATCACGGCAATATCGATAAACCTGTCGTAACCTGTACGCCTAACCCGAAACGCACGGACAGCGTACCGACGCTGGCGGCGATGACCGATAAAGCCATCTCTCTGCTGAGCAAGAGCGAAAAAGGGTTCTTCCTGCAGGTTGAGGGCGCGTCGATTGATAAGCAGGATCATGCGGCGAATCCGTGCGGCCAGATTGGCGAAACCGTCGATCTGGACGAAGCGGTGCAGAAGGCGCTTGAGTTCGCGAAAAAAGACGGCAACACCCTGGTGATCGTCACCGCGGACCATGCCCATGCCAGCCAGATCATTCCGGCAGATACTAAAGCCCCGGGCCTGACGCAGGCGCTGAATACCAAAGATGGCGCCGTTATGGTGTTGAGCTACGGCAACTCTGAGGAAGAGTCCATGGAGCACACCGGCACCCAGCTGCGCATTGCAGCCTACGGTCCGCACGCGGCAAATGTGGTAGGCCTGACCGATCAAACGGATCTGTTCTACACCATGAAGGCGGCGCTGGGTCTTAAATGATAAAATCCCGGCGGAAATCACATCTGTCGGCTGGTTTTTTTCCTGTCACGAACCAGACTTACAGGGAATGTTCACAAAAGGATGGTGCAATGAAAACAACATTACTGGTTACTCTGCTCTCCGGCCTGTTCCTGGTCGCATCGGCGAACGCGGAAGAGAAAACGCTAACGCCGCAACAACAGCGTATGACCACCTGTAATCAACAGGCGACGTCGCAGAGTCTGAAGGGAGATGCTCGCAAAACCTACATGAGCGACTGCCTTAAAAATGGCGCCGCGAAGCCGGCTGAAAAAAGCCTGACGCCGCAGCAGCAAAAAATGCGCGAGTGTAATGCGAAAGCAACCGAACAGTCCCTGAAGGGGGACGACCGCAGCAAGTTCATGAGCGCGTGCCTGAAGAAAAAAGTGTAGTTCAAACGGGTGAGCGGCTTCGGCGGCTCACCCGAAATTTCATACTTTCCCCGCAGACCCCCTCTCTATAATTTGGGAAAATGTTTCAGAATATTCCCAAAAATGATGAATGATGAAACGTATTACAACAAAAAGCGCATTCGGGAAGAGTGGAATTTAACCCTTTCTCAGGATGACCCTCACCGCGCCGGCATTCAGTTTGCCCGGCGAGTTCGGCTGGCGCGCGCCGTCGGGCTGGCGGCGATGTTTTTCCCCGTTGCGGGGATGCTGGTCACCCATTTTTTACCCGGTGGCTGGTGGCTTTTACTGGTGGGATGGTCGTTCGTCTGGCCCCATTTTGCCTGGCAGCTGTCCTGCCGCGCCGCTTCACCTCATCAGCAGGAAATTTTCAATCTTAAAATCGATGCCATTATCGCCGGGCTCTGGATCGGCGTGATGGGGATGAATGCGTTACCCACCGCAGCGCTGGTGATGATGGTGGGGATGAATATGATGGGTTCCGGCGGCTGTCGTCTGTTTATCCCGGGGATCGCGTTGACGCTGCTCTCCGCGCTGGTGACCCTGCCACTCGTCGGGAAAGTGGCCGTCTTCAACCCCGACCTCGTGGAGTGGGGCTTAACGTTACCCGTGCTCGTGCTGTATCCCATGCTGTTTGCCTGGCTCAGCCACCGAACCGCCGTCAGGCTTGCGGAACATAAGCAGCGGCTGGAAATGATGAGCACCCGCGACGGGATGACCGGGGTCTTTAACCGTCGGCACTGGGAAATGCTGCTGCGAAATGAATTTGAGCATTGTCGGCGCGACCACAGCACCGCCACGATACTGCTGATTGATATCGACCACTTTAAAAACATCAACGACACCTGGGGGCACGACGTGGGCGACGAGGCGATCATTGCTATTACGCGTCAGCTCCAGCGGTCGGTACGGTCAGGCGATGCGATCGGTCGGTTTGGCGGGGATGAGTTTGCGGTGATTATGTCGCAGACCGCGGCGGAAAGCGCCATCGCCGTGATGTCGCGACTGCATGAGCGGCTGGAAAAACTGACGTTGCCGTGCGCGCCAAAAGAAGCGCTGCGCATCAGCGTAGGCGTTGCCCCCTGGGGGCCGCAGTTTGGACATTATCGGGAATGGCTGAAGGCGGCCGACGTGGCGCTGTACAGGGCGAAAAATGCCGGGCGCGGCCGCACCGAAGTGGCCGCCTGACGCCCGGTCAGAAATCAGGATTTACTCAGCTTCTCTGATTTTTCCATGCATTTTGCCATCGCTTCAATGACGGCCGAGCGGAATCCGCGCTCTTCCAGCACCCGCACCGCTTCAATGGTGGTACCGCCCGGGGAGCAGACCATATCTTTCAGTTCACCCGGGTGTTTGCCGGTTTCCAGCACCATTTTGGCGGAGCCCATGACGGCCTGCGCGGCGAACTTATACGCCTGCGCGCGCGGCATTCCGCCAAGCACGGCGGCGTCGGCCATCGCTTCTAAAAACATGAACACATAGGCAGGGGCTGAGCCACTCACGCCGACCACCGGATGGATCATCGATTCGGCAATCACTTCTGCTTCACCGAAGCAGCGGAAAATATTCAGCACGTCGGCCACTTCTTCTGTGGTCACCAGCGCGTTAGGCGTGACGGAGGTCATGCCGGCATTGACCAGCGAGGGGGTGTTGGGCATGGCGCGGACGATTTTACGATCGTGACCCAGCGCGCGCGCCAGCTGATCGAGCGTGACGCCTGCGGCAATCGACACGACCAGCGTCTCTTTATTCAGGCTGGAGGTGATATCGCTCAGCACTTTGATCATGATGTTCGGCTTGACGGCGCCAAAGACGATATCGGCGACCTGGGCGACTTCCTGCGCGCTTTCGGCGGCGTTGATCCCATATTGATCGCGCAACTCGGCGACTTTGTCCGGTGACGGGGTATAGACCCAAATCTGACCCGGCAGCACCTGCCCGCTGGCGATCAGACCGCCCAGGATGGCTTTGCCCATGTTACCGCAGCCGATAAACCCGATTTTCTTGTCCATCACGATTCTCCGTCATTATGCGTTGTTTTCTCTGATTGATAGCTTAACAACGAAATGCAGGCGACAATAGTCGGCAGAGTCATTATGGGGAGACAATATGGCGATTTGGGTTGATGCGGACGCGTGTCCGAACGTGATTAAAGAGATTTTATTTCGCGCCGCCGAGCGCGTTCAGATGCCGCTGACGCTGGTGGCGAACCAGAATATTCGCGTACCGCCTTCGCGGTTCATTCGCTCCTTGCGCGTGCCGGCCGGGTTCGACGTGGCGGATAACGAAATTGTTCGCCTGTGCAGCGCGGAGGATCTGGTGATCACGGCGGATATTCCGCTGGCTGCCGAAGTGCTGGAGAAAGGGGCGGCGGCGCTCAATCCGCGCGGGGAGCGTTACTCGCCTTCGACCATTCGGGAAAAGCTCACCATGCGCGATTTCATGGATACGATGCGGGCCAGCGGCGTGCAGACCGGTGGACCGGACAGCCTGTCCCAGCGCGATCGCCAGCAGTTCGCTGCCGAGCTGGATAAATGGCTGCTGGAAGTGAAGCGCCGCACAGCGTAATGATAATTATTGTCAATTTGTGGTACAGTGTGGCCTCCACAGGGTTGTCATCCCGTACCGCTTTGCAGTAAAGTAATCGCAACATCTTCTGCAATTATTTCTTTACACTCTTCAGCCATTCGGCATCAAGGGGAACACCTGGCATGACCCAACCCATCTTTTTAGTTGGCCCCCGCGGCTGTGGGAAAACCACCGTTGGCCTGGAGCTGGCACGCGTGTGTCATCGCCAGTTTGTTGATACCGACCACTGGCTGCAAACCGAGGCCGGAAAAACCATCGCCGAGATTGTTGAGCAAGAGGGATGGGAGAGCTTTCGCGCGCGCGAAACCGCCGCGCTGAAAGCGGTCACCACCCCGTCTGCCGTGATCGCGACCGGCGGAGGCATCGTTCTGGCGGAGTGCAATCGCCACTTTATGCGCGAAAAGGGGATTGTGATTTATCTCAGCGCGCCGGTGTCGGCTCTGGTAGGGCGTCTGGAAGCTTTTCCGGAAGAGGGGCAACGCCCTGCGCTGACTACCAGGCCGCTCAGCGAAGAGGTGAGCGAAGTGCTGGCCGAACGCGATGCGCTATACCGCGAAGCGGCTCACCATGTGGTGGATGCGGCAGCCTCTCCCGAAGACGTTGTGATTCAGATTATTACCGCCCTGCGTTTGGCTTGTGCCAGCTAACCGGCGTCTATACTTATAGCTCAGACATAAAAAAAGGATGAGCTATGCCAACCAGACCTCCCTATCCGCGTGAAGCACGTATTGTTACCGTTGAAAAAGGCCAGACGGGTCATACCGTGACCTGGTATCAACTGCGTGCCGATCACCCCAAGCCGGACTCGCTGATCAGTGAACACGAGACTGAACAGGAAGCGCTGGATGCGAAACGGCGCTATGAAGATCCCGATAAAACCTGACCCTTTTCCTAAACGTTCCAGTATCGTGCCTGAATCACACTTTTTACTCATCGGGAAAGTTAAGCAGGAGTTAATATTTAGTTATTACAAGTAACTCCGGTATCGGCAGGCGATCTTTACATTTCGATGTCGGGATCACCTGCTACGCTTGGTGCTGTTTTGTTGAAAAAATGAACTGTGCAGCGTAGTGAGCCTGTACCTGTATGCACGATGTTGGAGTAATGGAAGGCGATCAAGATGAAGGCAACGTTGGCGATCCTCACCATTGGTGTGGTCCCTGTAAGCGAAGTGTTACCGCTCTTAACCGAGCATGTATCTGAACAACAGATAACGCATCTTAGCCTGCTGGGGAAGATGAGTCGGGAAGAGGTCATGGAAGACTACGCTGTCGAGGCGGGGGAGGATCCCCTGGCGACGTTATTAAGCGACGGTAAACTGGCGCACGTTTCGCGTCAGAAAATCGAGCGCTCGCTGCAGGGCGTAATAGAAGTGCTCGATAATCAAGGTTATGACGTTATTTTGCTGATGAGCACCGCACCCATTAAGGGGCTTACGGCGCGTAATGCGATTTTGCTTGAGCCGATGCGGATCATTCCACCGCTGGTGGCCTCCATCGTGGATGGTCATCAGGTGGGGGTGATTGTGCCCATTGAGGAGCTCATGGATAACCAGGAAGCAAAATGGCACGTGCTGGAAAAAGTGCCCTTGTATGCGCTGGCAAATCCGTTCTGGGACAGTGAGGCCAAGCTCATTGCTGCCGGGAAGGAACTGCTTGAGAGAGGAGCAGATGTCTTGATTCTGGACTGCCTCGGTTTCCATCAGCATCATCGTGATCTGCTGCAAAAAGCGCTGGATGTTCCCGTGCTGTTATCCAACGTTCTGATGGCTCGCCTGGCCTCGGAACTGCTCATGTAATGATTTTGCGTGACAGGTGATGAGCATGGCCCCTATAGTGAATTTTTATCTATAAATATAAGGGCCAGTTCATGCTTCAAAGTAACGAATACTTTTCCGGTAAAGTGAAATCCATTGGTTTTACCAGCAGCAGCACTGGCCGCGCCAGTGTCGGCGTTATGGCGGAAGGGGAATACACCTTTGGCACGGCGGAAGCTGAAGAAATGACGGTCGTCAGCGGTGCGCTGAACGTCTTACTGCCGGGTGAAACGGAATGGAAAGTTTACGCTGCCGGGCAAGTTTTCAACGTCCCTGGCCACAGCGAGTTCCATTTGCAGGTCGCTGAACCTACCTCTTATCTGTGCCGCTACCTGAAATAAAAAAAAGCCGGGTGGCGCTAACGCTTACCCGGCCTGCGTTTTGCCTGTTATCTCTGCGCTTCGCCGCCGAGACCTTCCACCAGATTCTGAATCAACGCGGCCAGCTCGCCGGTCATCAGGATGAAGTCCGCGTCAAAGCGCTGGGCATAATCTTCCCTGTCGATATCTTCGTTCTGATCGCGCAGCTCGTCGCAGAACTTCAGACGCTTCACGGAGCCGTCGTCGCACATCACGAACTGAATGCGCTGCTGCCAGTCGAGCGCCAGTTTAGTGACCACTTTACCCGCTTCGATGTGGACGGCGATCTCGTCGCTCACCAGATCCTGCTTCTTCGCGCGGATCACGCCGCCATCTTCCAGCAGGGCTTTCAGCTCGGCTTCATCAAGGATCTGGAAACCCTGAGCCGCAGCGCCGCTGCGTACCCATTCGGTCAGCGTCAGCTCGATCGGCGTTTCCAGCGCCAGCGGAACGACCGGTAAAGATCCGATGCTTTTACGCAGCAGGGCCAGCGTATCTTCTGCTTTCTTGGCGCTGGCGCAGTCCACCATGATCAGCCCGTTGACGGTGTCGATCCACATCATGGTCTGGCTGAAGCGGCTGAAGGCGCGCGGCAGCAGAGAGTGCAGCACTTCGTCTTTTAGCGAATCTTTCTCGGTCTTTTTCAGCTTGCGGCCCTGTTCGGCTTCCAGCTTGAAAATTTTCGCTTCGAGCGCCTGCTTAACCACCGGCGTCGGCAGGATTTTCTCTTCTTTACGGGCGCAGACGATGATTTGACCCGTGCTGCTGGCGTGGGTCAGTGCATCGCTTTGTGAACCCATTGGCGGAACCCAGCCGGTTTTCGCCATATCCTGGCTACCGCAAGGGGAAAAGGTATAAGCGGCTAACTGTTTTTCCATCTCTTCTGCACGCAGCGAAACGTCGCGGCTGAGACGGTAAACCATCAAATTTTTGAACCACAGCATGATAATTTCCACGGCCTTGTCGTTAAATCAGCGGGCATGATAACGAATTGTCGCATCGCTTGCATTGCTAATCGGGAAGCGTGCTTCTACTCTGTTGATAATCAAAATAATGAGGAGAGTCTTGTGCGTATTGGGATCGATTTGGGCGGCACCAAAACAGAAGTCATCGCGCTGAGCGAGCAGGGGGAGCAGCTGTTCCGCCACCGTCTGCCGACGCCGCGCGATGATTATCACCAGACTATCGAGACGATTGCCAGCCTGGTTGAGATGGCAGAGCAGGCGACAGGGCAAACCGGCAGCGTCGGGATGGGGATCCCGGGGTCGATCTCGCCGTATACCGGGGTGGTTAAAAATGCCAACTCCACCTGGCTCAACGGTCAGCCGTTTGATAAAGATTTGAGCCAACGTCTGAACCGGGAAGTGCGTCTGGCCAACGACGCCAACTGCCTGGCGGTCTCTGAGGCCATCGACGGCGCGGCGGCCGGTGCCCAGACCGTGTTTGCCGTGATCGTCGGTACCGGCTGCGGTGCGGGCGTGGCGTTCGGCGGACGCGCCCATATCGGCGGTAACGGCACCGCGGGCGAGTGGGGACACAACCCGCTGCCGTGGATGGATGAAGACGAGCTTAAATACCGCGCTGAGGTGCCGTGCTACTGCGGAAAGCAGGGCTGTATTGAGACGTTTATCTCTGGCACCGGTTTTGCGACCGACTACCACCGCTTAAGCGGCCAGCCGCTCAGGGGCAACGAAATCATGCGTCTGGTCGAAGAACAGGATCCGGTCGCCGAGCTGGCCCTTAGCCGCTACGAAATGCGGCTGGCGAAATCCCTGGCGCACGTGGTGAATATTCTCGATCCGGACGTGATTGTGCTCGGCGGCGGCATGAGCAACGTTGACCGGCTGTACGCCACGGTACCGAATCTGGTGAAACAGTGGGTGTTTGGCGGCGAGTGTGAAACCCCGATCCGCAAAGCTGTCCACGGTGACTCCAGCGGCGTGCGCGGCGCGGCGTGGCTGTGGCCGGAATAAAAGCAAATAATGTTTATTCCCTCTCCCTGCGGGAGAGGGCCTGGGTGGGGCAAGGTAAAAGCAAAACAGCAACGCAAGTTGCTGTTTTTGGTGTTTTTACCCTCTCCCTGTGGGAGAGGGCTAGGGTGAGGGCATCAGACCGCACCGACCTACCATTCAGCCCACCGCAAATTCCTTATCCAGCCTGCTATAACCCAGCCCGTTGATTTTCTTCACCTTGATCTGCACCGGAATGCGCTCTTTCATCGCCTCTACGTGGCTGATCACGCCGATGGTTTTCCCGGTGGCGTTCAGCGCGTCGAGCGCATCCAGCGCGGTATCCAGCGTTTCACTGTCGAGCGTGCCGAACCCCTCATCCAGGAACAGGGAATCGATCCGCGTCTTATGGCTCACCAGATCGGAAAGAGCCAGCGCCAGCGCCAGGCTGACCAGGAAGCTCTCGCCGCCCGAGAGCGTTCGGGTATCGCGCACCGCGTCCGCCTGCCACGTATCGACCACTTCCAGCTCCAGCGCGTCGCTGGCCTTGCGCTGCAGCAGATAACGCCCGTGCAGACGGTTAAGCTGCTGGTTAGCAAGCCAGACGAGATTATCCAGCGTCAGCCCCTGCGCGAACTTGCGGAACTTGTCGCCGGTGCTGGAGCCGATCAGCGCGTTCAGATAACCCCAGTCGTCCGCCTGGCGCGCGGCCTCTTCAATTTGCTGCATCAACGCCAGCTGGTGCTGACGGTTATCGCTGTCCTGCTTGAGCTGCTGGCGGATCTCGCCCTGATGCGTCGTGTTCTCGCGAAGCCTTTCCGCCAGCTGCTGCAGCTGGCTTTGCAGCGCAGGAGCATCGGCGTTGAGCCCTTCCGGCCGCAGCGACAGATGAGCCTGCAGCTGCTGGTTAGCCTGGCCGGAAAGGGCTGCGGCCTGCTGTATCTGGCTTTCCAGCGACTGCTTCAGCTGTTCGAGGCGACGAATAGCGTCGTCATCCAGCAGCGCGGCAAGGAACGCGTCCCGATCGGCAAAGCAGCTCGCTGCGAGCGCCGCGGTGAACTGCGTCTGCGACTGCTGCAGGCGCTCTTGCTCCAGCTTTTCCTGCTGCTGCTGCGCGCTGAGCTGGCTTTGTAGCGACACGCATTCATCGTGAACGTCGCGCCAGCCGTCAGGAATGGCCGGTTCGGCCTCTTCGCCGTTCGTTTCCGGAAGCGTGTCGAGCAGCGGCTTCAGCGCGTTTATGCGTTCCAGAAGCACGCCGTGCTGCGTTTGTTTCTCCTGCCACTGCGCGAATTCCGCTTCGCGGGCGTGCAGCCAGGCGGCTTCATTGCCGTCTTCAGGTACGTTAAGCGATAGCGAGAGCAGGGTGATTTCCAGCGCCTGGCGCGCGGCCGTCAGCTGCTGCTGATACTGTCGCTCCAGCACTTCCTGCTCGTTTAGCTGGTTTTGCAGGGTCAGACGCTGGCTCAACTGATAAAGCTGGCGCTCGTACTGTTCCTGCTCGTTCATCCATGGCGTGATATCTTCCTGAATATTCAACGCTATGTTCAGGGAAGCGCAGACCTCCATCCACTCTTTAGTGAGCGCTTGCTCTTCCTGAGAGAGAGTCTGCGCTTCGTCTGTCTCGCGCTGGATCTGCTGCGTCAGGGCATTAACCTGTCCCAGCACCAGCAGGCCTTCCTCTTTAAGCGCGGCGACCTCTTTTTCCAGGGTATCGCGGCGGCGCTGGTTATCCGTCAGCTCAAGCGACTGGTATTGCGCAACGGCGGGGTGTTCGCTGGAGCCGCACAGCGGACAGGGTTTGCCGGCCTCAAGCCGGGAACGATAGCTTTCCAGGTCTTTAATCGTCGCTTCGCGTTCGCAGAGGGCTTTAAGATCCAGAAAGTGCTGGTGTTTCTCTTTGTACTGCTGGCGACGCAGCGTCAGCGTTTCATTGAGTTTGTTTTGATCGGCCTGGGCCTTCTGCACGCTTTCACCGCTCTGGCGCAGGCGCTTTTGCAGCGGCTGATAGCGGGCATGCAGCGACGTTAGCCGCTGGCGCAGCGCGCGTGACCGTGACTGTTGCTCCATGGCCGCGCTGACCTCATCCGCCGTCAGCGTCAGCGCATTTTCCGGCATCTCAGCCAGCCTGTTGCGTAGTTCACCCATCCGCGCAGCAAGCGAGGCTAACTGCGTTTTGTCGCGGTTAAGCTGTGAGAACTGGGCACGCCAGCCGGCAATCTCCTGCCCCAGCAGGCGATAGCGCTCGTGCTCCGCCAGCCACTGCGCCAGCGCCTTCAGTTCGGTCTGAAGCTGCTCATGATTACGCTGGGCGGTATGACGGATCCGCGCGCGCAGTGCGGTTTTGGCTTGTAAGCGAGTATTTACTTCAACAATTCGCTGCTGGGTTTGCGTCAGGCGCGCGGTTTGCTCCTGCTGGTGCGCCCAAAGCGGTCGAAGCTGGGCGGCGGGCAGGGCAAGCTGGAGCTTTGCCAGCTCTGGCGCAGCGTTCGTCAGCGCCTGTTGCGCCTGCTGCTGCATTGCGGTGACGCGCTGTTGCTCAAGCACGAGCTCATCATGGCGCGTAAGCCACTGAAAATCTTTCTGTTGGCTTTGCTGCTGAACCAGCAGGATTTTCTCTTCGTCAGTAAGCGCCTGCAAACTTTGCTGCAACTGCTGCTGTTGCTCTTCGCTCAACAGCACGACGCCCGCCGCCTGCGCCTCGCACTTTTCAAGCACGCTGCGGGCGGCTTTATGTTTTTCAAACACCATGGCGGAAATCTGTCCGTAGATCTCGGTGCCGGTCAGCTCTTCCAGCAGCTCGGCGCGATCGCTCGGCCTGGCATTAAGGAAGGCGGCAAACTGCCCCTGTGAGAGCAGCATCGAGCGGGTGAAGCGGCCATAGTCCAGCCCGGTGAGCGCGGCGGTTTGCTCCAGTTTATCCGTCACTTTGTCGGCCAGGATTTTGCCATCTTCGCAGCGCGCCAGCTCCACGCGCGGCGCCTGCAGGTTTCCGTCCGGCTGGTTGCGCGCGCGGTTCTGGCTCCAGAATGCGCGATAGGCGGTGCCTTTTACCTCGAACTCCACTTCCGCCAGGCACTCGGCGGTGTCGCGCGTCATCAGGTCGTTTTGCGCCTGAGAGACCTTCTGCAGTCGCGGCGTTTCGTGATAAAGCGCCAGGCAGATGGCGTCGAGCAGGGTGGTTTTACCTGCCCCGGTCGCGCCGGTAATGGCAAACAGCCCGTTGCTGGCAAACGGCTCCGCGGTAAAGTCAATTTTCCACTCGCCCTTGAGGGAGTTGAGATTTTTCAGGCGCAGGCTCAAAATTTTCATGCGTTTTCTTCCTCATCATTGAGCGCATGCAGGGTATGGCTGAACAGTTCGCTGAGTCTTGCGCGCTTCGCGTCGTCAATTTCCTCCTGCGAGAGCCTGCGTTCAAACACCTCTTCAACCCGCAGTTCACTGAGCGTTTCGCGTTGAGCGCTTAACAGAATTTTCTCGCGCTGCTCGCGGCTGCGGCGTACCAGTAAGACCTCGACGGGTAAATCTTCCGTCAGCGCCTGAATTTTACGCTGCATATCGTGCAGGTAGTCGTCGGTGGTGATTTCGATATCCAGCCAGACGGGCGGGTTAAGCGCTGTTCCGCGCCACTGCTCAAGCTGGGCGGTAATGGCGGCAAGATCGCCCTTCAGCACCGCCAGCGGCTGGGTGACCGGGACCTCCAGCGTCTCGACGGCGTGAAGTTTTCCGTCGGAAAAGCTCACCAGGTGGACGGATTTGGCCTTGCCCGTTTCGTCAAAGCTGAGCGAAATTGGCGAGCCGCAGTAGCGGATGTGCTCGCTGCCGCCGACGACCTGCGCCCGGTGAATGTGCCCGAGCGCAATGTAGTCGGCTGGCGGGAAGTTTTGCGCCGGAAAGGCATCCAGCGTGCCGATATAGATGTCGCGTACGGCGTCACTTTTACTGGCCCCGACGGTGGTGAGATGGCCGGTCGCAATCACTGGAATCCGCTGCTCGCCCCGTAGGGCGCAGGCATCGGCGTGCTGCTGGTGATAATAGTCGGTGATGGCCTGTAATAAATGCTGCTGCTTTTCCGCACCCGACAGCCCCGCCTGGCTTTGCACGATGTCGCGTGGCCGTAAAAACGGAATGGGGCACAGCACCGCCCCCGGCGTGCCGTCGCGTTTTTTCAGGAGCTGCGGGGCGTGCCCGGCGCTGGCGACGACGGTGGTATTGAGAAATGCCAGGATGTCACGAGATTCATTGAGGGTCGCGACGGAATCATGGTTGCCGGCGACAATCACCAGATGACAGCCGGTTTGCTGCAAATTCACCACGAAGCGGTTGTACAGTTCACGCGCATAGCTGGGGGGCGAGCCGGTATCAAAGATGTCACCCGCCACAATAATCGCGTCCACCTCGTGCGTCCGGGCCGTTTCCAGCAGCCAGTTCAGGAAGGCTTCATGTTCAGCCGCACGGCTTTTGCTGTAAAAATTTTGACCCAGATGCCAGTCCGAGGTGTGAAGTATGCGCATAGCAGATCCGTGGCAAAAAAGAGAAAGCAGGATTATAAACGTTCAGAGACGGGAAAATAACCGCTGTAATAAAACAACGGTTTGCCCGTTATCGTGGTACTGTTTTTCATAAATCTGTCATAAATCTGACGCATAATGGCGCCGAATTACAAACTTGTAACTTAAATAAGATAAGACAGGGCAAAGTATGGCGAGACGTATTCTGGTCGTAGAAGATGAAGCTCCAATTCGTGAAATGGTGTGCTTCGTGCTCGAGCAAAACGGCTTCCAGCCGGTTGAAGCGGAAGATTATGACAGCGCAGTGAACCAGCTGAATGAACCCTGGCCCGATCTGATTCTGCTGGACTGGATGTTGCCCGGCGGCTCCGGACTGCAGTTTATCAAACACCTGAAGCGTGAAGCGCTGACCCGCGACATCCCGGTTGTGATGCTCACGGCGCGCGGAGAAGAAGAGGATCGCGTGCGCGGTCTGGAGACCGGCGCGGACGATTACATTACTAAACCGTTCTCCCCAAAAGAGCTGGTTGCCCGCATTAAAGCCGTGATGCGCCGTATTTCGCCGATGGCGGTGGAAGAGGTGATAGAGATGCAGGGGCTGAGCCTTGACCCCACCTCACACCGCGTCATGACCGGTGAAAATCCCCTCGACATGGGGCCTACCGAATTTAAACTCCTGCACTTCTTTATGACTCACCCGGAACGCGTTTACAGCCGCGAGCAGTTGCTGAATAACGTCTGGGGAACTAACGTGTATGTCGAAGACCGGACGGTTGACGTACATATTCGCCGCCTGCGAAAAGCACTGGAACTGAGCGGCCACGATCGCATGGTGCAGACGGTCCGCGGCACGGGTTATCGTTTTTCTACCCGTTTCTGAACAATGACAGGAGTGTGACGCGTGCTGGAACGTCTGTCATGGAAAAGGCTCGTCTTTGAACTGATCTTATGCTGTATTCCGGCCTTCCTTCTGGGGGCCTTTCTTGGACACCTGCCGTGGTTTCTGCTGGCGTCGGTCACCGGGCTGCTGATCTGGCATTTCTGGAACCTGCTGCGCCTCTCGTGGTGGCTGTGGGTTGACCGAAGTATGACGCCGCCGCCGGGAAGCGGCAGCTGGGAGCCGCTGCTGTACGGTCTGCATCAGATGCAGATGCGTAATAAAAAGCGTCGCCGCGAGCTGGGAAGCCTGATTAAGCGTTTTCGCAGCGGTGCAGAGTCGCTGCCGGATGCCGTTATTATGACGACCGAAGAAGGGACGATCTTCTGGTGTAACGGCCTTGCGCAACAGCTGCTGGGCCTGCGCTGGCCCGATGATAATGGTCAGAATATCCTCAACCTTCTGCGCTATCCCGAGTTCACGCTGTATCTGAAAAAGCGTGATTTTACCCGCCCGCACAATCTGAAGCTCAATAATGGTCGCCATCTGGAAATCCGCGTGATGCCCTACAGCGATAAACAGTGGCTGATGGTGGCGCGCGATGTCACCCAGATGCACCAGCTGGAAGGGGCGCGTCGCAACTTCTTCGCCAACGTCAGTCACGAACTGCGTACCCCGCTGACCGTGCTTCAGGGCTACCTGGAGATGATGCAGGAGCAAACGCTTGAAGGCGCGCCGCGTGAAAAAGCGCTGCACACCATGCGCGAGCAAACGCACCGGATGGAAGGGCTGGTGAAGCAGCTGCTGACGCTCTCGAAGATTGAAGCGGCGCCAACGCTCGCGCTAAATGAGACCATTGATGTCCCGATGATGCTGCGGGTAGTTGAGCGTGAAGCGCAGACGCTAAGCCACAAAAAGCATCACCTGACCTTTGAGGTCGACAATACGCTGAAGGTGCTGGGCAGCGAAGATGAACTGCGGAGCGCCATTTCCAACCTGGTGTATAACGCGGTGAATCATACGCCGGAGGGGACGAATATCGTGGTGCGCTGGCACCATGCCCCAACGGGGGCTGAGTTTAGCGTGGAAGACAACGGGCCGGGGATCGCGCCTGAGCATATTCCGCGTCTGACCGAGCGCTTTTACCGTGTGGATAAAGCGCGATCCCGGCAAACAGGCGGAAGCGGCCTGGGGCTGGCAATTGTGAAACACGCGGTGAATCACCATGAAAGCCGTCTCGATATTCAGAGTACGCTGGGTAAAGGAACCCGCTTCAGTTTCGTTATTCCGGAACGATTAATTGCCAAAAAGATCGCCTGACGGCAGGCGTGTCATTTTACCTTTCCACGGGTCAGCGTCTGCTGGCCCGTTTGCTTTGCAGTCAAGCGAAACGCGGATGAATTTTATACGGCTGACTGTTTTTTGTTCGCATGATTAGCCATGGGTTTTTCTTATAAATAGCGTATTGTTCTGACGTGTATTTTCATGCTGGCATATTGTTCTGGTTTTACGATCCCACCTTGCCTTTAAACGTTATAAGCGTTTAAATTGCGCCCCAGATACTGTCAGACCGACTGTATTTGCGTGGTAAATCGAAAAACTATTCTTCTCCACGCCAGGACGGGAGCATTTCCCGCTGAAATTGAGCAAATTTTCGGCTGTATCATCCCGTCAGGGATATCGAAAATCTCAATGTTTTCAACACCACATCCACAGGCAGTAAGGTTTTATGACCCATCACTTAAAATCGCGTGACATCATCGCGCTGGGCTTTATGACATTTGCGCTGTTCGTTGGCGCAGGCAACATCATTTTCCCTCCAATGGTTGGCTTACAGGCGGGTGAACACGTCTGGACCGCCGCGTTTGGTTTCCTGATTACTGCCGTGGGTCTGCCGGTTCTGACCGTCGTCGCGCTGGCGAAAGTCGGCGGCGGTGTGGATAGCCTCAGCACCCCGATTGGCAAAGTGGCAGGCGTTCTGCTGGCAACCGTCTGCTATCTGGCCGTTGGCCCGCTGTTTGCGACCCCGCGTACGGCAACCGTGTCCTTCGAAGTGGGTATTGCTCCCCTGACCGGTGACGGTGCGATGCCGCTGTTTATCTACAGCCTGATCTACTTCGCAATCGTGATTCTGGTTTCCCTCTATCCGGGCAAGCTGCTGGATACCGTGGGTAACTTCCTGGCTCCGCTGAAAATTGTGGCGCTGATTGTTCTGGCGGTAGCGGCCATCGTCTGGCCAGCGGGCCCGATTAGCGACGCGATGGACGCCTATAAAAATGCCGCGTTTTCCAACGGCTTTGTGAACGGCTACCTGACGATGGATACGCTGGGCGCGATGGTGTTTGGTATCGTTATCGTTAACGCCGCGCGTTCCCGCGGTGTGACCGAAGCGCGTCTGCTGACCCGCTATACCATCTGGGCTGGCCTGATGGCCGGCGTGGGGCTGACGCTGCTGTATCTGGCGCTGTTCCGTCTGGGCTCCGACAGCGCCATGCTGGTCGATCAGAACGCCAACGGTGCGGCTATCCTGCACGCCTACGTTCAGCACACCTTCGGCGGTGCGGGCAGTATGCTGCTGGCAGCGCTCATCTTCCTTGCCTGTCTGGTGACGGCGGTTGGCCTGACCTGCGCCTGCGCAGAGTTCTTTGCACAGTATCTGCCGCTCTCTTACCGCACTCTGGTGTTTATCCTCGGTATCTTCTCCATGGCGGTGTCCAACCTCGGTCTGAGCCACCTGATTCAGGTCTCTATTCCGGTGCTGACGGCGATTTACCCGCCGTGTATTGTGCTGGTGGTGCTGAGCTTTACTCGCCCGTGGTGGAACAACTCTTCACGAATTATTGCGCCAGCCATGTTTATCAGCCTGATTTTTGGTATCCTTGACGGGATTAAAGCATCAGCTTTTGCGCACATACTGCCGGCATGGACACAGCGTCTGCCGCTGTCCGAGCAGGGTCTGGCCTGGCTGATGCCTACCGTTGTTGCACTGGTTCTGGCGATTATCTGGGACCGTGCTGCAGGGCGTCAGGTCGCATCGAACGCTCATTAATCAACGGCAACAAACTGTTTAACCACGGGGCTTAAGGCCCCGTGGTTTTTTGTTTTTTTCGTGTTGAATGGCAAGATTTAAATGGAAAGCACTAACAAACTTAAACGTGGATTGAGCACGCGCCACATCCGCTTTATGGCGCTGGGCTCTGCTATCGGCACCGGTCTTTTTTATGGCTCGGCAGATGCCATCAAAATGGCCGGTCCCAGCGTTCTGCTGGCGTACATCATCGGCGGCGTGGCGGCGTATATCATCATGCGCGCCCTCGGCGAAATGTCGGTTCACAACCCGTCCGCCAGCTCCTTCTCCCGCTACGCGCAGGAAAACCTCGGCCCGCTGGCCGGGTTTATCACCGGCTGGACCTACTGCTTTGAAATCCTGATTGTGGCGATTGCCGACGTGACGGCGTTTGGCATCTATATGGGCGTCTGGTTCCCGGCGGTGCCGCACTGGATTTGGGTGCTGGGCGTGGTGCTGATCATTTGCGCCGTCAACCTGATGAGCGTGAAGGTGTTCGGCGAGCTCGAATTCTGGTTCTCCTTCTTCAAGGTCGCCACCATCATCATCATGATCGTGGCCGGTTTCGGCATCATCATCTGGGGAATCGGCAACGGCGGGCAGCCGACCGGCATCCATAACCTCTGGAGCAACGGCGGCTTCTTCAGTAACGGCTGGCTCGGAATGGTCATGTCGCTGCAGATAGTGATGTTCGCCTACGGCGGTATCGAGATTATCGGTATCACCGCCGGGGAAGCGAAAGATCCGGAGAAATCCATTCCGCGCGCCATCAACTCGGTGCCGATGCGTATTCTGGTGTTCTACGTGGGCACGCTGTTCGTGATTATGTCCATCTACCCGTGGAATCAGGTCGGCACCAACGGTAGCCCGTTTGTTCTGACCTTCCAGCATATGGGAATTGCCTTTGCGGCCAGCATTCTGAACTTTGTGGTGCTCACCGCGTCACTCTCCGCGATCAACAGTGACGTCTTTGGCGTGGGCCGTATGCTGCACGGCATGGCGGAGCAGGGCAGTGCGCCGAAGGTGTTCGCCAAAACCTCACGCCGCGGCACGCCGTGGGTAACCGTTGTGGTGATGACCGTAGCGCTGCTGTTCTCGGTTTACCTGAACTACATCATGCCGGAGAACGTCTTCCTGGTGATCGCATCGCTGGCGACCTTCGCGACGGTGTGGGTGTGGATTATGATCCTGCTGTCGCAGATTGCGTTCCGCCGTCGTCTGTCGCCGGATGAGGCGAAAGCGTTGAAGTTCAAAGTACCGGGCGGCGTTGCGACGACCGTCGTCGGGCTGATCTTCCTGGTGTTTATCATTGCCCTGATTGGCTACCATCCGGATACCCGCATTTCCCTGTACGTGGGCTGCGCGTGGATCGTCCTGCTGCTGGTGGGCTGGGTGTTTAAATGCCGCCGTGACCGTCAGCTGGCGGAAGCGCAGTAATATCCTTTTCCCCTCTCCCCTTGGGAGAGGGAATTTTGCCTCATCCTCCTTTCTCCTCCCCCAATAATCCCGAACGTGATGAGCTATCCTTAACCACCCTGTGGCAAGGTGACGTCAATTTCATCAGAGGGGATTCGTGATGTTAAACGCCTGGCACCTTCCTGTTGCCCCATTTGTTAAGCAAAACAAAGACAACCTTGTGATTACGCTCTGGCTGGCGGGGGAAAATCAGCCTGAACGCGTGACGCTCCGCGCCGAAATAGATAACGAAGAGACCGGCCTGAAAATGCACAAGCTGCGCAGCCAGCCGCAGCCGGGGATCACGGCGTGGCGGGCGAATATCGACCTGAATACTGGGCAGCCGCGCCGCCGTTACAGCTTTAAGCTTTTGTGGAATAACCGCCAGCTGTGGTTTACCCCGCAGGGGTTTAGCCGTTTCCCGCCCGCACGGCTGGAGCAGTTTGCGGTCGATTACCCGGATAACGGCCCGCAGTGGGTTAACGATCAGGTGTTTTACCAGATTTTCCCGGACCGTTTTGCGCGCAGCGAAAAACGCACCGCCGACCAGGATAAGATCTATCACCACCATGCGGCGGGCCACGACATTATCCTGAAAGCGTGGGACGAGCCGTTAACCGCGCAGGCGGGTGGATCCACTTTTTACGGCGGCGATCTCGACGGCATCAGCGAAAAGCTGCCGTACCTGAAAAAGCTCGGCGTGACGGCGCTGTATCTCAACCCGGTGTTTAAAGCCCCGAGCGTGCACAAATACGATACCGAAGATTATCGCCACGTTGACGAACAGTTTGGTGGTGACGAGGCGCTGCTGCGCCTGCGAAAGAATACCCAAAACGAAGGCATGCGCCTGATTCTGGACGGCGTGTTCAACCACAGTGGAGATTCGCACGCCTGGTTTGACCGCCATAACCAGTCGATGGGCGGGGCATGTCATAACCCGGACTCGCCGCAGCGCGACTGGTACAGCTTTAACGAGGAGGGCCGCGCGCTGGACTGGCTGGGCTACGCGAGCCTGCCGAAGCTGGATTTCCAGTCGCCAACGCTCGTGAATGAAATCTACGGCGGCGAAGACAGCATCGTGCGTCACTGGCTGAAGGCGCCGTGGAACATGGACGGCTGGCGGCTGGACGTGGTGCATATGCTGGGTGAAGCGGGCGGGGCGCGGAATAACCTTCAGCACGTCGCCGGGATTACGCGCTCGGCGAAAGCGGCCCAGCCGGAGGCGTTCGTCTTTGGCGAGCACTTTGGCGACGCGCGCCAGTGGCTGCAGAACGATGCGGAAGATGCGGCGATGAACTATCGCGGCTTTACCTTCCCGCTATGGGGATTCCTCGCTAACACCGACATATCCTACGATCCGAATCATATCGACGCTGAAACCTGCATGGCGTGGATGGAGAACTATCGCGCCGGTCTGTCCCATCAGCAGCAGCTGCGGATGTTTAACCAGCTCGATAGCCACGATACCGCCCGCTTTAAGTCCCTGCTCGGCAAGGATGTGGCGCGTCTGCCGCTGGCGGTGACCTGGCTCTTCACCTGGCCGGGCGTGCCGTGCATCTATTATGGCGACGAAGTGGGGCTGGACGGCAACAACGATCCTTTCTGCCGCAAAACCTTCCCGTGGGAGCCAGAGAAGCAGGACAAGGTGCTGTTCAGCCTGTATCAGCGGCTGGCGAAGCTGCGTAAGCAGAGCCTTGCCCTGCGCTACGGCGGCTGTCAGGTGGTGTATGCCCACGATAACGTGGTGGTGTTTGCTCGCGTCTACAATCAGCAGCGCGTGCTCGTGGCGATCAACCGGGGCGAGGCGTGCGAAGTGGTGCTGGATGATTCACCGCTGCTGAAGGTGGCGGCGTGGAAGAATAAAGAGGGCAAGGCGACGATACAGGACGGCGTGCTGGCGCTGCCTGCGGTATCCGCGACGATCTGGTTCGGCAGCTAAGACCTGCTAATGTTTCCACCTTTTAAGATGGCGCAAATGCAACTATTTGTGTCAATCTTAACGGATCGTTTACGGTGAAGGTGGAAACATGGACGAGCTTTACATCCTTGGCTGTTTGTTCCTGGTATTTGCGCTGGTGGTGGCACCCGTGCTTGCGGTTATCGGCTTTAACCGAAGTACGGCGGCTCGACAGGAGATCGCCCGGCTACGCCAGCGCATTGAGGCGCTTGAGCAGCGCGGCGCGAATGAGATAGCGCCAGAGCCGGTGCAGTCTGCCGCTCCGGCGGTCGTGACCGCGTCGGTGGTTGAGGACGCTCCCGCGCCTGTCGACCCCTGGCGCCCCGATACTCCCGCAGCCGTGGCAGAACCTGCTCCGGCCCCGACGCCTGCGGCAAAACAGCCTTCTGCCTTTGGCGGCATCCTGACGTCGCTGGTGCGCTGGTTTATGCAGGGTAACCCGTTGGCGAAGCTTGGGATCCTGCTACTCTTCCTCGGTCTTTCATTCCTGCTGCGCTATACCGTGGAACATTCCCTGTTCCCGCTTGAGCTGCGCCTCGTGGCAACGGCGCTGTTTGCCATTGTCCTGCTGGCGGTCGGGTGGCGGCTGCGGCACAGGCAGCGCGTCTATGCGCTGATCCTCCAGGGCGGGGCGACCGGCGTGCTCTACCTGACGGTGTTTGGCGCATTCCGGCTCTGGCAAATGCTGCCGATGACGCTGGCCTTTGCGCTTCTGGTGGTAATTTGCGCCGCGAGCGTCGGGCTGGCGGTTCTGCAGAAGGCGCTGAGCCTGGCCATGTTGGCGAGCCTCGGCGGGTATCTTGCGCCGCTGCTGTTGTCCACCGGGGGCGGCAGCTTTGTGGCGCTGTTCTCTTTCTATCTCCTGCTTTCCATCGGCATTCTCGCTATCAGCATCTGGCAGCACTGGCGCGAGCTGAACCTGCTCGGGCTGCTGTTTACGTTCGGCGTGGGCGGCCTGTGGGGGCTGAATGACTACCAGCCTGAAGACTATTGGGTCTGCCAGCTGTTCCTGATTGCCAATACGCTGATATTCGGCGTCCTGAGCGTGGCGCTGTCGCTGCGGGCGCAGGAGAAAGGGAAGCAAATTATTGACGGCGTGCTGCTGTTTGCTCCGCCGCTGATCGGTTTCGGGATGCAGTACGGCATGACCCGGCACTGGGAATATGGACCGGCCCTGAGCGCGCTGGGCTACGGCGCATTTTATCTTACCCTCGCGTTCCTTGCGCTGCGGCGCTATCCCTCTATCGGGCGACCTCTGGTCATGGCGGCGCTGGCAATCGGCGGCGGATTTGCCACGCTCGCCATTCCGCTGGCGCTGTCGGCGCGCTGGACGGCGATGGCCTGGGCGCTGGAAGGGCTGGGTATCCTCTGGCTGGGCGTACAGCAGAACCAGCGTCGCATGAGCTATAGCGGGACGGTGCTGCTGGTGCTGGCGCTCGGCAGCGCGCTGTGGGCGCAAACGAACGGCGTTACGTCCCTGAGCCTGCTGCTGATCTTCACCATCCTCAGCCTTTGCTGGCTGGCTGCGGCCTGGCTGTGGCGGACTCTCTTTCTGCCGGTCAGCTGGGCGCTGCTGGCAGGCGGGCTGCTGTTCTGGCTCGTGGCGCTGTTGGGTGCATCGCGGCTGGCACTGACTAAGGAATTACCGATTCTGGCGGGCGTGCTGGCGATGACGGCGGCGTCGGTCTGGGGCTGGCGGCAGGCGGCTGCTCGTCTGGCGTGGCGGGAGCTGGATGCCAGCAAATGGCTGCTGTGGCCGGTTATGCTGCTGATGGTGGGTTATCAGCTCTGGCACCAGCAGATCGTTGCCGCCGGCTGGTCAAATCTCGCCTGGTGCGTTGCGCTTCCTGCCGCGCTGATGCTGCTTCGGCGCGACGGTGAAAGGCTCCCGCCGCGCATCGCGATGGGGCTGCATTTGTCGCTGTTCTGGATGATTTTGCTGGCGCTGGCCGCGGAGCTTTACTGGTTTGCCCGTTCATTGCCGTGGGGCATGGCGGCCTGGGGCAGCGGACTGGCGATGGCAGCAGGCGGCGGGATGATTATGGGGCTCTCTGCAGCCGTACGGCGTCGCGGGTGGCCGTTCCGGGAGTGGCCTGCGCTCTACGCCTGCCTGGCACCGATCCCCGTGGTCGTGGCGCTGCTGGTACTGCTGGTGGTGACCAATTTCCAGGACGGCGTGGTCTATCGCCAGACCTGGCTGCCGCTGGTAAACCCGCTTGAGGAAGGCGCGGCGTTCGCATTGCTGGGGCTGGTGGTCTTTTATCGGGCGGTGGATCGCTACTACCCGGCGTGGCTCTCGCAGGCCCGTCCGTGGCCTGCCGTCGCGATGATGGCGTTTGGCTTCTGGTGGCTTAATGGTGCGCTGATGCGCGCCCTGGCCTGGTACGGCGACGTGGCCTGGAATATGGCATCGCTGTGGGATTCGCGGCTTATCCAGACCAGTTTTGCTCTGTTCTGGATGTTGAGCGCGCTGGTGGTCATGATCCATGCCACCCGTCGGGCTTCCCGACAGGAGTGGCTCTGCGGTGCCGTGCTGCTGGGCGTGGTGATGGTTAAACTGATGCTGGTGGACAGCGCGGGCGGAGGCGGTTTGTCGCGCGCGGTGGCGTTTATCGGCGTGGCGATACTGGTTCTGATCGTGGGGTATTTCTCACCGCTACCGCCCAAAACAGGAGATGAAAAATGAAATGGATGAAAGCGGTAGCCTGTACCGCGCTGCTGGCGCTTTCCGGCCCGGCGTTCTGCGACGAGGGACAAACGGAATCGCCCCGGGACTATGCCTTTGGTCTTTCACTGGATACGTCTGTTCCTTCCCAGTGGTATCGGGTGATGCTGCCGCTCGCCGTCTATGAGCAAAGCACGTCGCCGGATCTGCATGATGTCCGCGTCTTTAACCAGTCGGGCGAGGCGGTTCCCTTCAGCTTGGTCAGCGCGACGCGTCCGCAGGTGCCAGCGCAATCCACCGCGCTGCGCCTTTTCCCGCTGGACTCCTCGCCGCTTGCGGCTTCTCGAGGATCCGGTGATAGCGATAAGATCCTGCTTCGTTCCGGAAGCGGCGTTGAGATTGTGCTGGAGGGGCAAAAAGCCGCCGCAGCCGGGCAACATTATCTGCTGACCCTGCCGGAACAGGCGACGGGCGAGATCGCTATATCCCAGCTGCAGCTGCTCTGGAATACCCCGCAGACGCCGTGGCAGGGAACGGCGTCGGTCTATTACAGCGAGGATCTTAAGCGCTGGTATACCCTGCGCGAGGATATGCCATTGCTGGACGTCATCAGCGGTCAGGATCGTCTTAAGCTCGATCGGATCGATACCGATACGGTTTTATCTCCCGATGCGAATCGCTATCTCATGGTGGTGCTGAATGCGCAGAGACAGGGGATAACCTTGACCGGCGTAAACGCAATCAGCGCACCCGCGCAGACAGCCCCCGAAGCGGTCGACCTTGAGGGCGAAGTGGAGCAGCTATCGACAAGCGAAGCGCAGTGGCACTGGGCGCGCCCGCAGCCGCTGAGTGCTGTCAGCCTCTCACTGAATGGCGATGGCGTCCTTCCCGTGGAGATCGCGTGGCGGAGTACGGAAAAAGACGCATGGCATCCTCTGAAGAAAGAGGTCCTTTACCGTCTTGAGGGAAAAACGTCGCCACCGGTTTCGCTTAACGGGGGGCTGGTGCAGGCCTTGAAAATCACGACGCTGAATGCGCGTCTGCCAGAATACCTGCCGAGCGTCACGGGACATCGCGACCGCTATGACCTGGTGTTCAACGCGCAGGGGAAAGCGCCGTACGTGCTCGCCTGGGGCAACGGCGCCGCGAAGCCTGCCAGCGTGGAGCCCGGCATGCTGATCCCGGCCGACCTGCGCAAGACCTATGATATGGCGAACCTGCCGCAGGCCGACATTCTGGATGATGTTGCGTTAGGCGGCGAGGGGCGTCTGAACGCTACCTCTGCGGCTGAGCGGGAGAGCAGGATGAACACGCTTCTGGTATGGGGCGTGCTGATTGCGGGGGTGATTCTGCTGGCGGGCATGGCCTGGCGTATCTGGCGAGAGACGCAGCGTAAGGCATAAAAAAAGGCCCGCATAAGCGGGCCTTTTTCGTAAACCGTGCCGATTACAGGCTGGATACGTTCTCAGACAGGTATTTAGCCACGCCGTCTGGAGACGCGTTCATGCCTTCTTTACCTTTTTCCCACTGAGCCGGGCACACTTCGCCGTGCTCTTCGTGGAACTGCAGCGCGTCAACCATGCGCAGCATTTCGTCGATGTTACGACCCAGCGGCAGATCGTTCACAACCTGGTGACGAACGATGCCGTTTGCGTCGATCAGGAAGGAGCCACGCAGCGCAACGCCAGCGTCCGGATGTTCGATACCGTAAGCCTGCTGGATTTCGCGTTTGATGTCCGCAACCATTGCGTATTTCACCGCACCGATGCCGCCTTTGTCGACAGGGGTGTTACGCCATGCGTTGTGTACAAATTCAGAGTCGAAGGAGACGCCAACAACTTCCACGCCACGCTTCTGGAATTCTTCATAACGTTTGTCGAAGGCAATCAGCTCAGACGGGCAAACGAAAGTGAAGTCCATTGGCCAGAAGAACAGAACGGTCGCTTTACCGTTGGTGTGCTGTTTGAAGTTGAAGTTTTCAACGATTTCACCGTTGCCCAGAACTGCTGCAGCTGTAAAATCCGGAGCCGGACGAGTTACCAGAACCATATGATTCTCCTGTAGATACTAAGGTTATTTGGAACGCAACGCGAGCCAGTATAGAGAGTGTTCATGGATAAGACAAAGAGGTGGTGACAATCGTTCCGCCAGCTTTTACCTATCAATGTGAATTCTGTCAGAGCTGTTTGTTTTTCGCCTGCACCATCATCCGCGGGTAAAACTGCCAGAAACGCGCTTCCAGGGCATCGTAATGTTCATCCAGGTCATACCAGGAATCCCGCAGCGCATCCAGTCGCGGTCGGCGGCTCGCCATCCCGTTCAGCACGTTCTGGATGAAATCCATCTCGCGATAGCGCTCCAGCCAGCGTTCCGACCATAAATAGTTATTCAGATTCACAAAGCGCGGCGGCGAGTCGGGCAGAATGATCGACACCTGCTGGTGGGCATAGCGCACAAACGCCGGCAAGGGCATCTCCGGCGACAGCTGTTCCCAGTGGCGCGACAGAAAGTGATCCCACATCACGTCGAGCGTGATCGGCGCAACGCGGCGCGTTTCAGGGCGAAACCACGCTTTGGCTTCCGTCACTTCCGGCAGCTTATCCGTCAGTACGTCGATGCGGCGGTGCATAAAAATCCCGTCGACAACCTCAGGGGAATAGTCCTCAGCGGGGTTGCCGCGTACGAAATCGGCCAGCAAATTGCCGGACAGGGAGCTGTCAGCGAGGTGAGCGAGATGCAGGTGAGCGAGAAAATTCATGCGTTTTATTTGTCCGGGGGCGGCTAGTTGTTGCAGCAAAAGGGTGTGAGCACTAGACTATGCCGCCTGTTTTTAAGTCACGAGTATACGTCATGCGCGTCGCCGATTTCTCCTTTGAACTACCTGAATCCCTGATTGCTCACTATCCCATGCCTGAGCGCAGCAGCTGTCGCTTACTGTCACTGGATGGGCCAACGGGCGAGCTGACGCACGGTACTTTCACCGATTTGCTCGACAAGCTCAACCCTGGCGATCTGCTGGTCTTTAACAATACCCGCGTGATACCGGCGCGCCTGTTTGGTCGTAAAGCCAGCGGCGGCAAGATTGAAGTGCTGGTCGAACGTATGCTCGATGATAAACGTATTCTGGCACATATTCGCGCGTCTAAGGCGCCGAAGCCGGGCGCTGAACTGCTGCTGGGTGATGACGAGAGCATCAAAGCGACCATGACCGCGCGCCACGATGCGCTGTTTGAGGTGGCGTTCGACGACGAGCGTACGGTGCTCGATATCCTGAACGCCATCGGCCACATGCCGCTGCCGCCGTATATTGAGCGTCCGGACGAAGAGGCCGATCGCGAGCTGTACCAGACCGTCTACAGCCAGAAGCCTGGCGCCGTCGCTGCGCCGACCGCGGGCCTGCATTTTGATGAGCCGCTGCTGGAGAAACTGCGCGCGAAGGGCGTGGAGATGGCGTTCGTGACGCTGCACGTCGGCGCGGGAACCTTCCAGCCGGTGCGCGTGGACAGCATTGAAGATCACATCATGCACTCTGAGTATGCCGAAGTGCCTCAGGATGTGGTGGACGCGGTGCTGGCGGCGAAAGCGCGCGGTAGCCGCGTCGTGGCGGTCGGTACAACGTCCGTGCGCTCACTCGAGAGCGCCGCGCAGGCGGCGAAGCGCAATCTTATCGAGCCGTTCTTTGGCGACACACAGATCTTTATCTATCCGGGCTATCAGTACAAAGTGATTGACGCGCTGGTGACCAACTTCCATCTGCCTGAATCGACGCTGATTATGCTGGTGTCGGCATTTGCCGGTTATCAGAACACGATGGCGGCCTACAAGTCTGCGGTAGAACAAAAATATCGCTTTTTTAGCTACGGGGACGCGATGTTTATCACGTACAATCCGCTGGCTTTGAATGAGCGTGTCGGGGAATAAGTCCGCGGCACCGTTTTACAACGTTGGACTGTTTTTCTGACGTCGGAGAAAAAATGAAATTTGAACTCGATACCACCGATGGCCGCGCGCGTCGCGGTCGCCTGGTGTTTGATCGCGGCGTGGTGGAAACCCCCGCGTTTATGCCTGTGGGCACGTACGGCACCGTAAAAGGGATGACGCCGGAAGAAGTAGAAGCCACTGGCGCACAGATTATCCTCGGCAACACCTTCCACCTGTGGCTGCGTCCGGGTCAGGAGATCATGAAGCTCCACGGCGACCTACACGATTTCATGCAGTGGAAAGGCCCAATCCTGACCGACTCCGGCGGCTTCCAGGTCTTCAGCCTGGGCGATATCCGCAAGATCACCGAGCAGGGCGTACACTTCCGTAACCCGATCAACGGCGATCCGATTTTCCTCGATCCCGAAAAATCGATGGAGATTCAGTACGATCTCGGCTCTGACATCGTCATGATCTTCGACGAATGTACGCCGTATCCGGCCGACTGGGATTACGCAAAACGCTCCATGGAGATGTCTCTGCGCTGGGCGAAGCGTAGCCGTGACCGTTTTGACTCCCTGCAGAACAAAAATGCGCTGTTCGGCATTATCCAGGGCAGCGTTTACGAAGATTTACGCGATATCTCTGTTAAAGGTCTGGTAGAGATAGGTTTTGATGGCTACGCTGTCGGCGGTTTGGCTGTGGGTGAACCGAAGGAAGACATGCACCGCATTCTGGAGCATGTCTGCCCGCAAATCCCGGCGGATAAACCACGATACCTGATGGGCGTGGGTAAACCAGAAGATCTGGTTGAAGGCGTACGCCGCGGCATTGATATGTTCGACTGCGTCATGCCAACCCGCAACGCGCGTAACGGCCATTTGTTCGTTACCGATGGCGTGGTGAAAATCCGTAACGCGAAGCATAAGAGTGACACCAGCCCGCTCGATTCCGAGTGCGATTGCTATACCTGTCGCAATTATTCTCGCGCGTATCTGCATCATCTCGATCGTTGCAACGAGATTTTGGGCGCGCGTCTCAATACCATTCATAATCTTCGTTATTATCAGCGCTTAATGGCTGGTTTACGTAAGGCTATCGAAGAGGGTAAATTAGAGAGCTTCGTGACTGATTTCTACCAACGTCAGGGGCGGGATGTTCCACCGTTGAACGTTGATTAATTTTAATAATGAGGGAATTTGAATGAGCTTTTTTATTTCTGATGCGGTAGCGGCAACAGGTGCTCCAGCGCAGGGCAGCCCGATGTCTCTGATTCTGATGCTGGTTGTGTTCGGTCTGATCTTCTACTTCATGATCCTGCGTCCACAGCAGAAGCGCACCAAAGAGCACAAAAACCTGATGAACTCCATTGCGAAAGGCGATGAAGTACTGACTAACGGTGGTCTGGTGGGTCGCGTAACCAAAGTGGCTGAAAACGGCTACATTGCTATCGCCCTGAACGACACCACTGAAGTGGTCATCAAACGTGACTTCGTAGCTGCCGTTCTGCCGAAAGGCACCATGAAGGCGCTGTAATCCCAACTTTTCCCAAAGGGAACTGCCGTGTTAAACCGTTATCCTTTGTGGAAGTACATCATGCTGGTCGTCGTGATTCTCGTCGGCCTGCTGTACGCGCTTCCCAACCTGTATGGTGAGGATCCGGCTGTTCAAATCACTGGCGCGCGCGGTGTTGCCGCCAGTGAGCAAACGCTGATCCAGGTCCAGAAAACGTTACAAGAAGAAAAAATTACCGCTAAGTCTGTGGCTCTGGAAGAGGGGGCAATTCTTGCTCGCTTCGACACCACCGACACGCAGCTCCGCGCTCGCGAAGCGCTGATGGGCGTGCTGGGTGACAAATACGTCGTGGCGCTTAACCTTGCCCCTGCAACCCCGCGTTGGCTGGCTGCGATGAAAGCAGAGCCAATGAAACTCGGTCTTGACCTGCGTGGCGGCGTTCACTTCCTGATGGAAGTGGATATGGATACCGCGCTCGGCAAGCTGCAGGAACAGAATATCGACAGCCTGCGCAGCGATCTGCGTGACAAAGGCATCGCTTACACCACCGTGCGTAAAGAAGATAACTACGGCATGAGCATCACGTTCCGCGACAGCGCGGCGCGCGATCAGGCTGTAGATTACCTGACTCAACGTCACCGTGACCTGGTGATCACCTCTCAGGGCAGCAACCAGCTGCGCGCGGTGATGACCGATGCGCGTCTGAAAGAAGCGCGTGAATATGCCGTTCAGCAGAACATCAACATTCTGCGTAACCGTGTAAACCAGCTGGGCGTGGCTGAGCCGCTGGTACAGCGTCAGGGTGCTGACCGTATCGTGGTTGAACTGCCGGGTATCCAGGATACCGCGCGTGCGAAAGAGATTCTGGGTGCGACTGCAACCCTGGAATTCCGTCTGGTGAACTCCAACGTCGATCAGTCCGCTGCCGCCGCAGGGCGTATTCCGGGTGACTCCGAAGTGAAACAGACCCGCGAAGGTCAGCCAGTAGTGCTGTACAAACGCGTGATTCTGACCGGTGACCACATCACCGACTCCACGTCGAGCCAGGACGAATACAACCAGCCGCAGGTTAACATCTCGCTGGATAGCGCGGGTGGTAACATCATGTCTAACTTCACCAAGGACAACATCGGCAAACCGATGGCGACCCTGTTCGTGGAGTACAAAGACAGCGGCAAGAAAGATGCAAACGGTCGTGCGGTACTGGTGAAAGAGGAAGAGGTGATTAACATCGCCAACATCCAGTCTCGTCTGGGTAACAGCTTCCGTATTACCGGTATCAACAACCCGAACGAAGCGCGTCAGCTTTCTCTGCTGCTGCGTGCCGGTGCGCTGATTGCGCCAATTCAGATTGTTGAAGAACGTACCATTGGTCCAACTCTGGGTATGCAAAACATCCAGCAGGGTCTGGAAGCGTGTCTGGCCGGTCTGGTGGTCTCTATCCTCTTCATGATCTTCTTCTACAAGAAGTTTGGTCTGATTGCGACCTCCGCGCTGATCGCCAACCTGGTGCTGATCATCGGCATTATGTCCCTGCTGCCGGGGGCGACGCTGACCATGCCGGGCATTGCGGGTATCGTTCTTACCCTTGCGGTGGCGGTCGACGCCAACGTACTGATTAACGAACGTATCAAAGAAGAGTTGAGCAACGGTCGCTCTATTCAGCAGGCGATTGACGAAGGCTATAAAGGCGCGTTCAGCTCCATCTTCGATGCGAACGTAACAACACTGATTAAGGTTCTTATCCTGTATGCAGTGGGTACTGGCGCGATCAAAGGCTTTGCGATTACAACCGGTATCGGTGTCGCAACGTCAATGTTTACCGCTATTGTCGGCACCCGTGCCATCGTGAACCTGCTGTACGGCGGCAAGCGCGTCAAAAAGCTGTCTATCTGAGGAGTGCGTTGTGGCACAGGAATATACTGTTGAACAATTGAACCACGGCCGTAAAGTCTGGGACTTTATGCGCTGGGACTACTGGGCCTTCGGCATTTCAGGTTTACTGCTGATTCTGTCCATCGGCATTATGAGCGTGAAAGGCTTTAACTGGGGTCTGGATTTCACCGGCGGTACGGTCATTGAGATCTCCCTGGAAAAGCCGGTCGATATGGACCAGATGCGTTTGTCTCTGCAGAAAGCGGGCTTTGAAGAGCCGCTGCTGCAGAACTTCGGCAGCAGCCGCGACATCATGGTGCGTATGCCGCCGGTGCACGATGCCAACGGCAGCCAGGAGCTGGGCAGCAAGGTTGTTAGCGTGATTAACGAAACAACCAGCCAGAACGCGGCGGTCAAGCGTATTGAGTTCGTCGGCCCAAGCGTGGGTGCTGACCTGGCGCAGACCGGTGCGATGGCGCTGCTGGTGGCGCTGATCTCCATTCTGGTATACGTCGGTTTCCGCTTTGAGTGGCGACTGGCGGCCGGTGTGGTTATCGCTCTGGCGCACGACGTGGTGATCACCATGGGCATACTTTCGCTGTTCCACATTGAGATTGACCTGACGATTGTGGCATCCCTGATGTCCGTTATCGGTTACTCACTGAACGACAGTATCGTGGTATCTGACCGTATCCGTGAAAACTTCCGTAAGATCCGTCGCGGTACGCCGTACGAAATCTTTAACGTGTCGTTGACCCAGACGCTGCACCGTACCTTGATAACATCCGGTACCACTTTGATGGTGATCCTGATGCTGTTCCTCTTCGGTGGTCCGGTACTGGAAGGCTTCTCGCTGACCATGCTGATTGGTGTCACCATCGGTACGGCGTCGTCTATCTATGTCGCATCCGCTCTGGCACTGAAACTCGGCATGAAGCGCGAGCACCTGCTCCAGCAGAAAGTCGAGAAAGAAGGGGCGGATCAGCCGTCCATTCTGCCGTAAGGCGACGTTTAGCGCGTTATCGAAATCCCGGTCTGTTGACCGGGATTTTTTTTATCTGCTCCTGACAAACACTCCTGACAGTATGCTGTCAGGAGCCCTGTCGTAGACTTCTTCTGAACCCAAACAACTGGCAGGAGAATATATGAAAAGCGTCATTAACTGGTTTGAAATTCCGGTCGCCGATATGGATCGCGCCATCAAATTTTATGAGCCGGTGATGCAGCTCGCGCTGCGTCGCGAGAAAATGGACTGTGCGGAGCTGGCCGTTTTCCCGCATGAGGATCCGTATACCGGCGGGGCGCTGGCAAAATTTGACGGCGTTACACCGTCTTTGCAGGGCGCTATTATTTACCTGCATACTGACAATCTGGCGGCCACGCTCGATCGCATCGCCTCCGCGGGCGGCGAGTGCGTGTTTGGCCCGCTGGAACTGCCGCATGGTATTGGCACTATCGCATTGTTTACCGACAGCGAGGGTAACCGCGTCGGCCTCCATCAACCTGCCTGAGAGCGGAATAAGATATGACCCGACGCGCTGACCGTTTGTTTCAGATTGTGCAGATCCTGCGGGGCAGGCGTCTGACAACGGCAGCGCATCTGGCGGACCGGCTTGGCGTGTCCGAGCGCACGGTCTACCGCGATATCCGCGATCTGTCGCTTTCCGGCGTGCCGGTGGAAGGTGAGGCGGGGAGCGGATATCGGCTGATGTCGGGTTTTGACCTGCCGCCGCTGATGCTGACAAATAAGGAGTCAGAGGCGCTGATCGTCGCGATTCGCCTGCTCAAAACCTGGGGAGGGGAATCGCTTTCGCGCGAGCTGGAGTCGGCTCAGGAGAAGGTGCTGGCTATCCTGCCCGAGGAGAGTCGTCGAAAGGCGGAGCAGACGCGGATCTACGCCCCGGATTTTTGCATGCAAAGCCACTCCCGCAGCGATTTTGACATGATCCATCAGGCGATTTCCGCCCAGCGCGTGCTGGCGCTGCATTACCGTGATGAAGCCGGACAGCTCTCAAAGCGCGAGGTTCAGCCGCTGGGCTTGTTCTTCTGGGGGGAGCGCTGGCTGCTGGCGGCGTGGTGCGAACGGCGCGACGACTATCGCTGTTTCCGGCTCGACCGCTGTCTCAATATTGTGCAGACGGAGAGGCGGTTTAGCGAGAGTGCGGACAGATCGCTGGCGGATTTTTTGCGGAAGGTTAAGCAGTAAAAAGCCAGCTCTTGAGCTGGCTTTTTTTGCCCGGCGGCGAGGTAAAAGTAAAACGGCAACGAATGTTGCCGTTTTTTGTATTTGTTCCCTCTCCCTGTGGGAGAGGGTCAGGGTGAGGGCATCAGCCCGCACAGTCCCGAACAGGTTAGAAGTTATAACCTACAACCAGGTAGCCACCCCAACCGGTAGAACGGACGTTTTCGTTCATCCATACCAGTTTCGCATCGTCGTTCCACTGACCGCCGTTGTGCCAGTAACGCGCAACAACAGAGTAGTGCCAGTGATCGTAGTTCAGCGCCAGGATGTGGCTGGAGGCGATGGAATTGTTGGTACGCTGCTTGATACCGTTCTCTGCGTAACCGCTCTTATCGCCCAGCTCTGAACCCCAGTCGAAGTTGGTGAAGCCGATATAGCTCAGGTTACCGCCCCACAGCTGAGTGATTGGCACAAAGTATTTCACTTTGAAACGGTAGCCATCCCACTCATTCTGGTTTTCGGCACCGTAGTTCTGCCACTGGTATTTCGCGTACACGTTCAGGGACAGGCTCATTGGCAGGCCGGTGTCAACGTCGGTACCCAGACCCATATACCAGGTGCTCTGACGACCGGACTCGTTGCGGCCCATGTCGTAGATATAGTTGTTCGCGAAGTACCACTCTTTGAACGGGCCGAAGCTCAGGTCTGTGCCGGTCAGCTTGTCGATGGAGAAGCGCGGTTCGATCTCCATGAACAGTGGAGAACCGTGGTTCCAGATACCTTTAGCCTGCGAGTTACCGCCGAAGAAGACCGGTGCATCCATATAGCCGTAGAAATCAAACCAGTCTTTCTTGGCGAATGCTTCGTACTCCAGGTAGGTATCGTTGCGGATCTGAGGTCCGAAACGCGTGTGGTAGCTGCCGACCACGTTAACGCTCTGGTGCCACCAGTCGGAGAGGTATTGTGGTTTATCGTTTTCCGCTGCGTTAACAGTGAAAGAGGAAGAAAGTGCCAGCACGGCGCCGGCTGCGAGTAATGTTTTTTTCATAATCATGCCACTGATTGAAATTCCCTTCCGGGAGTGAAAAATGCGCGAATTGCGTTTCTAAATATTTCGTGTTTCTGCGGTGCCTATTATAGGAATCCCTGCTCACAAAAATATGTGTTGTTTCACATATCTCTCACACGCGTAATCGATTGCGTTCACGTTTGCGTACTTTAAACGGGCGGGATTGTAGCGGCAATCATTTATGTTGCCAATCCATACGAAATGTAAATGTTAGCGGAGTGACATTTCACTCCGCTAAAGGGAGGGTTATTGCGCGGCGGGCTGGATATCGTGAATGCGGATGAAACCTAACCGATCCGGAGTGAGTCCGTTAAGCTGCAGCGGAATGTCAACATCGCTCGGAGCCAGCACGCTGGCCGGTGCGGTGAACAGCTGACTGTTAACATTCACCTCCTGGTAGCTCTCAGTGGTGCCCTGGATCTGTCCCCATTCGACGGTACCACTGAAGGCAGGCAACGGATCGTTGGACTCGCCCTGAATGCGTAATGTTGCGCGAGTACCATTTGCATTCGCCGCCACATTCACCAGAGACATTTTTAGCGTGCCAATCTGACTATTGAGACGCGCAGGCGTATTCGCTCCCGGCAGGAGATAAACCCCGCTGCTGGATTTGGCGTTTAGCGCGTTTTGCTGGGTGATCTTCACCGTTTCTTTGTTCAGTTTGTCCATCGCCGCATTGAGCGTGTTCACGCTCTGTTTCATCTGGCGGACTTCGGTTTGCTGTGCACAGGCGCTAAGGGTGAAGAGGCTCCCCACCAGCAAAATTTTAAGGTAACGTCTTGTCATTGCGTTTATTTCCTTGAAATAACGGATCGCCTTAATGGTAGCCAGCCTCGACGTGTCAGACATAGATCCTTTGTCTCAAAAAGCTCTTCCTTTGTTGTCAGGCCAGATCAGGGTAAAATGAAAATTAGTTAACCACATAACAGGGATATCGTATGCATTGCCCATTCTGCTCCGCTGTGGATACCAAAGTCATCGACTCTCGTCTTGTGGGCGAAGGGTCATCCGTACGCCGTCGTCGGCAGTGTCTGGTGTGCAACGAGCGTTTCACGACCTTTGAGGTTGCAGAGCTGGTAATGCCGCGCGTGGTGAAAAGCAACGACGTGCGCGAGCCGTTTAACGAAGAGAAACTGCGCAGCGGGATGTTGAAGGCCCTGGAAAAACGTCCCGTCAGCGCGGATGACGTTGAGATGGCGTTAAACCACATAAAATCTTACCTTCGTGGTTTGGGTGAGCGTGAAGTGCCGAGCAAAATGATCGGTAACCTGGTGATGGAGCAGCTGAAAAAGCTCGATAAGGTTGCCTATATCCGCTTCGCCTCGGTCTACCGCAGCTTCGAAGACATCAAAGAGTTTGGCGAAGAGATCGCCCGCTTACAGGATTAAGCTCATGCAGGATGAGATTTACATGGCGCGAGCCATGAAGCTGGCGCAGCGCGGTCGTTTTACCACCCATCCCAACCCGAACGTCGGGTGCGTTATCGTTAAAGATGGCGAGATCGTGGGGGAGGGGTTTCACTATCGTGCCGGCGAGCCGCATGCCGAGGTTCATGCGTTGCGCATGGCGGGTGAGAAGGCGCGCGGCGCCACAGCCTACGTCACGCTGGAGCCCTGCAGCCATCACGGGCGTACGCCGCCGTGCTGCGAAGCGCTGATCGCGGCAGGCGTTTCACGCGTGGTCGCATCGATGCAGGACCCGAATCCGCAGGTTGCCGGACGCGGTTTGTATCGCCTGCAGCAGGAAGGCATCGACGTCAGCCATGGGCTGATGATGCAGGATGCGGAAGCGATCAACAAAGGCTTTCTGAAGCGCATGCGCACGGGGTTCCCGTATATTCAGCTCAAGCTGGGCGCCTCGCTGGACGGTCGTACGGCGATGGCAAACGGCGAAAGCCAGTGGGTAACCTCACCACAGGCAAGGCGCGATGTGCAACGTCTTCGCGCGCAAAGCCATGCTATTCTCACCAGCAGTGAAACCGTTCTGGCTGACGATCCGGCCATGACCGTGCGCTGGGACGAACTGAATGCCGATACCCAGGCGCTGTACCCGCAGGAGAACCTGCGCCAGCCGCTGCGTATTATCATTGATAGCCAGAACCGCGTGACGCCGGAGCACCGCATCGTGCAGCAGCCGGGTGAAACCTGGATTGCCCGCACTAAAGAAGATGCGCGCGAATGGCCGGAAGGCGTGCGCAGCATTATGGTGCCGGAGCATAACGGTCATCTGGATCTGGTGGTGCTGATGATGCTGCTCGGCAAGCAGCAGGTGAACAGCATCTGGGTGGAAGCGGGGCCAACGCTCGCCGGTGCGCTTTTACAGGCCGGACTGGTGGATGAACTGATTGTTTACGTTGCGCCTAAACTGTTAGGTCACGACGCGCGCGGCCTGTTTGTGCTGCCCGGCCTTGAAAAACTGGCCGACGCACCGCAACTCAAATTTAGCGAGATTCGTCCGGTAGGCCCGGATGTCTGCCTCCACTTAACGACAGCGTAATTGCTCCTGAAATAGGGAAGCAGTGCGCAAAGTATTATGATAAAATCCGCCCCCCTGCGGGGCCAAATGAACCCGTAAAGGAAGAGTATGAACATTATTGAAGCTGCTGTAGCTACCCCGGACGCTCGCGTCGCCATCACCATTGCGCGTTTCAACAACTTCATCAACGACAGCCTGCTGGAAGGTGCGATTGACGCCCTGAAACGTATCGGCCAGGTTAAAGATGACAACATTACCGTTGTTTGGGTTCCAGGCGCTTACGAACTGCCACTGGCGGCGGGCGCGCTGGCGAAAACCGGTAAATACGACGCGGTGATTGCGCTGGGTACCGTTATTCGTGGCGGCACTGCGCACTTCGAATACGTTGCGGGCGGTGCAAGCAACGGTCTGGCACACGTTGCGCAGGATGCTGAAATTCCTGTCGCGTTCGGCGTGCTGACCACCGAAAGTATTGAACAAGCCATCGAACGTGCTGGCACCAAAGCCGGTAACAAAGGTGCAGAAGCTGCACTGACCGCGCTTGAAATGATCAATGTATTGAAAGCCATCAAGGCCTGATTTTTTTGTAAGGGGAATTCCGTGAAACCTGCTGCTCGTCGCCGCGCCCGTGAATGTGCCGTCCAGGCACTTTACTCCTGGCAGTTGTCCCAGAACGACATCGCTGATGTCGAATACCAGTTCCTGTCAGAACAGGACGTAAAAGACGTTGACGTTCTGTACTTCCGCGAACTGCTGTCGGGAGTGGCGACTAATAGCGCGTATCTCGATGGCCTGATGAAGCCATACCTGTCCCGTCTGCTCGAAGAGCTGGGCCAGGTGGAAAAAGCAGTGTTGCGTATCGCGCTGTTTGAGCTGTCTAAACGTGATGATGTGCCGTATAAAGTGGCCATCAACGAAGCGATCGAGCTGGCGAAAACCTTCGGCGCTGAAGACAGCCACAAGTTTGTAAACGGCGTACTTGATAAAGCAGCACCTGCGATCCGTCCCCACAAAAAGTGATCCGCAAACCGGAGTTCTGCATTGCCTGACGGGCAGTGCGGCTCCGGTTTTTTCTTTTATTTGCTGAGGCATAACGTATGGCATGCGGCGAATTCTCCCTGATTGCCCGTTATTTCGACCGTGTCAGAACCTCTCGTCTTGATGTTGAAACCGGCATTGGCGATGACTGTGCACTTCTCAATATTCCCGAAAAACAGACGCTGGCAATCAGCACCGACACCCTGGTGTGCGGCCGTCATTTCTTACCGGATATCGATCCTGCCGATCTGGCGTATAAAGCCCTGGCGGTTAACGTCAGCGATCTGGCGGCGATGGGGGCCGATCCCGCGTGGCTGACGCTGGCTCTGACCCTGCCTGAGGTAGATGAAGCCTGGCTGGAAGCCTTTAGCGATGCGCTGTTTGAGCAGCTTAGCTATTACGATATGCAGCTGATTGGCGGCGATACGACTGCCGGTCCGCTGTCGATGACGCTGGCGATCCATGGCTACGTGCCGCTCGGCCGCGCGCTGAAGCGCTCAGGTGCAAAACCGGGCGACTGGATCTACGTGACCGGTACGCCGGGCGACAGCGCGGCAGGGCTGGCGATCCTTCAGAATCGTTTAACGGTTGAAAATGCTGACGACGCGGCGTATCTGGTGAAACGCCATCTGCGGCCAACGCCGCGTATTTTGCACGGCCAGGCGCTGCGCGAACGGGCAAGCTCGGCTATCGATCTCTCTGACGGGCTGATCTCGGATCTCGGGCATATCCTGAAGGCCAGTGGCGTAGGCGCGCGCGTTGACCTGGATCTCTTCCCGCTGTCGGAGCAACTGCTTCGCCATGTAGAGCCTGAGCAGGCCCTGCGCTGGGCGCTGTCCGGTGGTGAAGACTATGAGCTGTGCTTCACGGTGCCAGAGCTCAACCGTGGAACGCTGGACGTGGCGTTAGCGCATCTCGGCGCGAAGTTTACCTGCATCGGTCAGATCATGCCGGAGAGCGAAGGGCTGAAGTTTGTGAAAGACGGTGCGCCCGTTACGCTGGACTGGAAAGGATACGATCACTTCGCGTGAGTTTGTGCGCGCTGTACTGCCGGGTGGCGGCTTCGCCTTACCCGGCCTACAAAAGATGTGATTACTTAAACCCCACCGCCGGGTGGGGCTGATACGGTGTTTCCAGCTCGGCAACCTGCTCCGGCGTCAGCGTGATATCCACCGCATTCAGCAGCTCATCCAGCTGTTCTTCCCGCGACGTTCCAATAATCGGCGCTGCGACCCCGCGCTTGCCCAGCAGCCACGCCAGGGCCACCTGAGCGCGGGTTGCACCGGTATCGTCGGCGATCCCGGCTAAACGTTCGGCAATCAGCGCATCGCTGGCTTCTGTACCGGAATAAAGTTTTTTTCCCACTTCATCCGATACCAGGCGAGCCGTGGTTTCCCCCCACGGGCGGGTCAGGCGGCCGCGCGCCAGCGGGCTCCACGGGATCACCGCCACGCCCTCCTGATGGCACAGCGGCAGCATCTCGCGTTCTTCTTCACGATAGATCAGATTGTAGTGATCCTGCATGGTGACAAAGCGCGCCCAGCCGTGCTGCGCCTGGAGATCCAGCGCCTGAGCAAACTGCGACGCGTGCATAGACGATGCGCCGATGTAGCGCGCTTTCCCGGCTTTCACCACGTCGTTCAGCGCTTCAAGGGTCTCTTCAATGGGCGTGTTGTAATCCCAGCGGTGAATCTGCAGCAGGTCGACGTAATCCATGTTCAGGCGTCTGAGGCTGTCATCAATGGAGCGCAGGATCTGCGCGCGAGAAAGGCCCTCAGCCAGGTCGCCCACCGGGTAGTAGACCTTGGTGGCGACGACGACGTCATCACGGCGGGCAAAGTCGCGCAGTGCGCGGCCGACAATTTCCTCGCTGCTGCCGTCGGAGTAGCTGTTGGCGGTGTCAAAGAAGTTAATGCCGCCCTCGATGGCGCGTTTGATAATCGGACGGCTGCTCTCTTCCGGCAGCGTCCAGGCGTGGTTTCCCCGATCGGGCTCGCCAAAGGTCATGCAGCCCAGGCAAAGTCGGGAAACCTTAAGGTCCGTTTTTCCTAATGTTGTGTATTGCACGGTTCCGCTCCTGCTGTTTAAACATCAGCTTTAAGCATAGCAGGAGCGGAAAAGGGGGAAGGGTCAGTCCAGCCAGGTACGGATTTTGGCTTCGATACCGGCGGCGTCCAGGCCTATCGCCGCACGGGCTTCGTCCTGAGTACCTTGCGGAATGAAGCGATCCGGCAGGCCGAGGTTCAGCACCGGCACGGCTTTACGGTTCGCCATCAGCACCTCATTCACGCCGCTGCCCGCGCCGCCCATGATGGCGTTTTCTTCCAGCGTGACCAGCACGTCGTGGGTCTCAGCCATACTCAGGATCAGAGAGTCGTCGAGCGGCTTCACAAAGCGCATGTCCACCAGGGTGGCATTCAGCGCTTCAGCCGCTTTCGCGGCCTCGGGCATCAGCGTGCCGAAGTTCAGGATTGCCACTTTCTCACCGCGACGCTTCACCAGACCTTTACCGATCGGCAGTTTTTCCAGCGGCTGCAGCTCAACGCCTACCGCATTGCCGCGCGGGTAGCGGACGGCGCTTGGGCCATCCTGATAGTGATAGCCGGTAAACAGCATCTGACGACATTCGTTCTCGTCGCTTGGCGTCATGACAACCATATCCGGAATACAGCGCAGGAAGGAGAGATCAAACGCGCCCTGGTGCGTCTGGCCGTCGGCACCGACGATGCCCGCACGATCGATAGCAAACAGTACCGGCAGCTTCTGAATCGCCACGTCATGGATCACCTGATCGTAGGCGCGCTGCAGGAAGGTGGAATAGATCGCGACAACCGGCTTGTAGCCACCAATGGCCAGGCCCGCAGCAAACGTCACCGCATGCTGCTCGGCAATGGCGACGTCAAAATACTGGTCAGGGTATTTTCTGGAGAACTCCACCATGCCGGAGCCTTCACGCATGGCCGGGGTGATCGCCATCAGCTTGTTGTCTTTGGCTGCGGTTTCGCACAGCCAGTCGCCGAAGATTTTGGAATAGCTCGGCATGCCGCCGCTGCTTTTTGGCAGACAGCCGCTGGACGGGTCAAATTTCGGTACCGCGTGGAAGGTGATCGGATCTTTTTCCGCCGGTTCGTAACCGCGCCCTTTTTTAGTCATGATATGCAGGAACTGCGGGCCTTTCAGGTCGCGCATGTTCTTGAGCGTGGTCACCAGGCCCAGCACGTCGTGACCGTCAACCGGGCCAATATAGTTAAAGCCCAGCTCTTCAAACAGGGTGCCCGGCACCACCATGCCTTTGATGTGTTCTTCGGTACGCTTGAGCAGCTCTTTAATCGGCGGTACGCCGGAGAAGACTTTCTTGCCGCCTTCGCGCAGCGAGGAGTAAAGCTTGCCGGAGAGCAGCTGGGCCAGATGGTTGTTCAGCGCGCCGACGTTCTCGGAGATCGACATTTCGTTATCGTTGAGGATAACCAGCATGTCCGGCTTGATATCGCCCGCGTGGTTCATGGCTTCGAAGGCCATACCGGCGGTAATGGCGCCGTCGCCAATCACGCAGACGGTGCGGCGCTGCTTGTTCTCTTTCTCGGCGGCAACGGCAATACCGATGCCCGCAGAAATGGAGGTGGAGGAGTGGCCGACGCTCAGCACGTCGTACTCGCTCTCACCGCGCCACGGGAACGGGTGCAGGCCGTCTTTCTGACGAATGGTGCCAATTTTATCGCGACGTCCGGTCAGAATTTTGTGCGGATAGGCCTGGTGTCCCACGTCCCAGATGAGCTGATCGAACGGCGTGTTATAGACGTAGTGCAGCGCCACGGTCAGCTCTACCGTGCCAAGCCCGGAGGCGAAATGGCCGCTGGAGCGGCTTACGCTGTCGAGCAGGTAGCGACGCAGCTCGTCGCACAGCTTCGGCAGGCTCTCTTTCGGCAACAGACGTAACTCCTGGGTGGAGTCAACTAACGCCAGTGTCGGGTATTTGGCAATATCAAAACTCATCAAAGGCTCATCGAGATATATAGTTTATTTATCACGCTGGATTATATAGTCCGCTAGCGCTTCCAGTGCCGAGGTATCCAGCGATTGCGCGGCCAGTTCATTTAGCGACTGGCGGGCATCGTCAATCAGATCCCGGGCTTTACGTTGGGCTTGCTCAAGACCCAGCAGGGCGGGGTAGGTACTTTTGCCAAGCTGCTGGTCCGCACCCTGACGTTTACCCAATGTTGCAGTATCGCCCACCACATCCAGAATGTCATCCTGAACCTGGAACGCCAGACCGATACTTTCTGCGTATCTGTCCAGAATCGGCAGGGCTTTGCGCCCTTGTTCACCCGCGCTCAGCGCGCCCAGGCGAACGGCGGAACGAATCAACGCCCCGGTTTTATGGCGATGAATACGCTCCAGCTGTTCCAGATTAACCTGACGTCCTTCCGCTTCAAGATCCAGCGCCTGTCCGCCGCACATGCCGGCCACGCCGCTGGCCATTGCCAGCTCGGAGATCATCGCCAGGCGGTCGCGGTCGGCCACTTCCGCCATCGGCGCATCGCTCAAAATCGAGAATGCCAGCGTTTGCAGGGCATCACCCGCCAGAATGGCATTCGCCTCGCCAAACTTGATATGGCAGGTGGGTTGACCCCGACGCAAATCGTCGTCGTCCATGGCCGGGAGATCGTCGTGGATCAGCGAGTAGGCGTGGATACACTCCACGGCGGCTGCCGGGGCGTCCAGCGTGTTATCGCTGATGCCAAACATATTGCCTGTGGCGTAGACCAGGAACGGGCGCAGGCGCTTTCCACCCAAGAGTGCGCCATAGTGCATGGCTTCAACCAGTGGAGTGTTCTGAAAAGGCTGTGGCGCAATAAAACGGCGCAGGGCGTCGTTGGCGCGTACGACACGCGCCTGAAGCTCGTTGGCAAAATCCATTTACTCGGCGTCCGGTGTGAAAGGCGTGGTTTTCGCGTCTTCGCTGTCGGAAAGCAGGATCTGCACGCGCTGCTCGGCCTGCTGCAGTTTGACCTGCCCCTGGCGCGCCAGCTGCACGCCACGCTCGAATTCGTTGAGCGCCTCTTCCAGCGGGAGATCGCCGCTTTCAAGACGGGTAACGATTTGCTCCAGTTCACTCAGCGCAGTTTCGAAACTGGCCGGTGCGTCGTTCTTCTTCGGCATAGTGAATTGACTCTTATATTCTCAGCCCCGACATGGTAACGGACTCAGGGCAATTATCAAATAACGCGCAATGTGCACAGGAGCGGCGCGATGGTGGTATACTTGCGCGCCTGGATGCAGCCACGGGTGTGGGCTGCTGTACTCTTTTCCATTACAAGCCTTAATACGCTTGCCTAAGAAACATTGCCGCCATGAAGTTTATCATTAAATTGTTCCCTGAAATCACCATCAAAAGCCAATCTGTGCGTTTGCGCTTTATTAAAATTCTCACCGGGAACATTCGTAACGTATTAAAGCACTACGACGAAACCCTCGCCGTGGTGCGCCACTGGGACCACGTAGAGGTCCGTGCGAAAGACGAAAACAAACGTCAGGATATTCGCGACGCGCTGACCCGTATTCCGGGGATCCACCATATCCTGGAAGTGGAAGATGTTCCGTTCAGCGATATGCACGACATCTTCGAGAAAGCGCTGGTCCAGTACCGCGACCAGATCGAAGGCAAAACCTTCTGCGTGCGCGTGAAGCGTCGCGGCAAGCACGAGTTCAGCTCTATTGAAGTGGAACGTTACGTCGGCGGCGGTTTGAACCAGCACGTTGAAACGGCGCGCGTTCGTCTGACCAACCCGGACGTAACCGTGAACCTGGAGATCGAAAACGATCGCCTGCTGCTGGTGAAAGGGCGCTATGAAGGTATCGGCGGCTTCCCGATTGGCACCCAGGAAGACGTATTGTCCCTGATCTCCGGCGGCTTCGACTCCGGCGTCTCCAGCTATATGCTGATGCGTCGCGGCTGCCGTGTGCACTACTGCTTCTTCAACCTGGGCGGCGCGGCGCACGAAATCGGCGTTCGTCAGGTCGCGCATTACCTGTGGAACCGCTTCGGCAGCTCCCACCGCGTGCGTTTCGTGGCGATCAACTTCGAACCTGTCGTCGGCGAAATCCTCGAAAAAGTGGACGACGGCCAGATGGGCGTGGTGCTGAAGCGCATGATGGTGCGTGCGGCGTCCAAAGTTGCCGAGCGCTACGGCGTGCAGGCGCTGGTCACCGGTGAAGCGTTGGGCCAGGTATCCAGCCAGACGCTGACCAACCTGCGTCTGATCGACAACGTGTCTGATACGCTGATCCTGCGCCCGCTGATCTCCCACGATAAAGAGCACATCATCGATCTGGCGCGCGAAATCGGCACCGAAGATTTTGCCCGCACCATGCCGGAATACTGCGGCGTGATCTCAAAAAGCCCAACGGTGAAAGCGGTGAAGGCGAAGATCGAAGCGGAAGAAGAGAACTTCGATTTCAGCATTCTGGAAAAAGTGGTGGAGGAAGCCTCCAACATCGACATCCGCGAGATTGCCCAGCAGACCGAGCAGGAAGTCGTTGAAGTTGAAACCGTGAGCGGTTTTGGCGCTAACGATGCGATTCTGGATATCCGCTCCATTGACGAGCAGGATGACAAGCCGCTGCAGGTTGAAGGCGTCGACGTGGTTTCTCTGCCGTTCTATAAGCTGAGCACCAAGTTTGGCGATCTCGACCAGAGCAAAACGTATCTGCTGTGGTGCGAGCGCGGGGTGATGAGTCGCCTGCAGGCGCTGTATCTGCGCGAACAGGGCTTTGCGAACGTGAAGGTGTACCGCCCGTAGTTTATTGCCGGGGAGTGCGGCCTGAAGCCCTCACCCCGGCCCTCTCCCACAGGGAGAGGGAGAACACCTATTCGTAATAATTATAAATCCCCGCCGGCATCACCAGCGACGACGCCACTTCGTACGCTTTCTCGCGCCCGACCAGCAGGTCAATAATCTTTAAGCCAAAATCAATCGCGGTGCCTGGCCCCTGGCTGGTCAGCAGGTTGACGCGCGGGTCCCAGACGACGCGTTTATCCACCCAGTGCTCTTCCGGGATCGTATCCTTCAACCCCGGGAAGCCGGTCATATTGCCGATGGGGAAGATATCGTGCGGAACCAGAACCGTTCCGGCGGCGGCACAGATAGCCGCGACGATGCGGCCGGATAAATGAAACTGACGCACGGTCTCGACCAGCAGCGGGCTGTCGCGAAAACATTCCGCGCCTTTTAAGCCGCCGGGCAGCACGATGATGTCGTAATCGCCGTCAGCCACCTGAACAAGGGGGGCATCCGCGAGGATTTTCACCCCGCGCGAGCAGGTGTTTGTCAGATTACCGTCGCTGGCGACGCTGGCGGTGGTGACCTTAATGCCGCCGCGCACCATCAAATCAATGGTGGTGACCGCTTCCATCTCTTCGCTACCAGGGGCGAGACAGATCAGTGCTGACGCGCTCATATTCACTCTCCTTACGTTTAACAAGGTCATACAGACGGGCGTTTTCCGGCACGGAAATACCGTGCGCGCGGGCGCGTTTTAGCAGATAGCCGGTAATGTAGTCGATCTCCGTGTGGCGTAAAGCCCGAACATCCTGCAGCATCGAGGAGATGTTTTCTGCCGTGCTCTCAATGACCTGCTCGACATAACAGCGTAAATCGTCGGCCGAGGTATGCAGGCCTTCCCGCTCAACGACCGCCGCGACTTCCGCACACAAAATCGCAACGTCCTGCGGATGATTTTTCAGCTCCCCGTTCGGGCAATTCCACAGCGCCGTCAGCGGATTGATCACGCAATTTACCGCCAGCTTGCGCCACAGCTGAGGGCGGATGTTGTTGTGCCAGGCGACGTCCGGCAGCACCTTCTGCAGCACATCGGCAAGATAGCTGTAATCTCCATCCTGAGTTCTGGCGGGCCCGATGTGCGTCACGCCGCTGGCGACATGCACGATGATGTTGCCGTCGCGACGGGCAGCGTGCGTGGTCGTCGCCATCAGCAGGGGCTGCGGGACGCTTTTCAGCTCATCAAGGGTTCCCATGCCGTTATGCAGCAGCAGTATGGGCGAAGTGGGGGGGAGCTGCGCGGCCAGTGTCTTTACCGCGTCTGAGACCTGCCACGCTTTGAGCGTCACCAGTAAAAGATCGCTTTGCGCCAGGAAATCAGGATCGTTCGCGGTGAGGGATTCGTTAAAGATGCTTCCGTCTTCACCAATCAGGTTTACACTGCAATAGGGCTGGGGCACGCGCAGCCAGCCCTGAACCTCATGTCCGTGCTTGCACAGCGCGGTCAGCCACAGCTGACCAAGCGCTCCGCATCCGAGCACCGTAATTTTCATTGTTCCTCCTCACCTGCAACTGCGCCAGGTGTTACAGCTTAATTATACAGCTAAGCTTCTGTTGAGTTATGCCTCGTAGCGGGTATTATGCAACGCAACAAAAGTGAAGGGAGAAGAAAAGATGCCATCTTTCGATATTGTTTCCGAAGTTGATATCCAGGAAGTTCGCAACGGCGTTGAGAACGCAACCCGCGAAGTTGAGTCACGTTTCGATTTTCGTGGCGTTGAGGCGTCGTTTGAGCTGAACGACGCAAATAAGACCATTAAGGTGCTGAGCGAGTCTGATTTCCAGGTGAATCAGCTGCTCGACATTCTGCGCGCCAAGCTGTTAAAGCGCGGCATCGAAGGGACGTCTCTGGACGTGCCGGAAGAGTTTGTGCACAGCGGTAAAAACTGGTTTGTTGAAGCCAGGCTGAAGCAGGGCATCGAGAGCGCGGTGCAGAAGAAGATCGTTAAGCTTATTAAAGACAGCAAGCTGAAGGTGCAGGCGCAGATCCAGGGCGAAGAAATTCGCGTGACCGGTAAGTCCCGCGATGACCTCCAGTCCGTAATGGCGCTGGTGCGCGGCGGCGATCTGGGGCAACCGTTCCAGTTTAAAAACTTCCGCGATTGATATAAAAAAGCCCGGTTTAACCGGGCTTTTTTTCACGCTTTGAGCGCCTGCTCGACCTCGAAGCGGTTGGTCATTTTACTGTCTATTTTGACGTAAGCGCTGCGCTCTTCCGGGACGATGAGCACCTCTGTCACACCCTCTTTGGCTTCCAGACGCTGTTTCAGCGTATCGCTAATCTCAACATCATCCGGGATTTCCACGCGCAGGCTGCTCACGTAGCGCGGCTCTTTCATGGTGCTGGCGACCAGCAGCCAGACTGTCGCCAATAGCGCACCTGCGAGAAACACGGTTTGTGAATCAAACAGGCCGTCCACCCAGCCGCCGAGCGAGCCGCCGATCGCCACGCCGAGAAACTGGCTGGTGGAGTAGATGCCCATCGCCGTGCCTTTGTAGCCGGCGGGGGACTCTTTGCTGATCAGCGACGGCAGCAGCGCTTCCATCAGGTTAAAGGCCAGGAAGAACAGCTGCACGCCGGCAATCAGCTCCCAGAAGTGCGGGCCAGCACCCCAGAGCACAATTTCGGCAATCAGCAGGACCGCCACGCAGCCCACGAAGACGCGCTTCATTTTGCGCTTCACTTCGGCGTAGATGATGAACGGCACGACGGAGACAAACGAAATCAGCATCGTGACCAGATAGATTTTCCAGTGCTCAGCCGCCGGGAAACCCGCTGCGGCAAGCTGGCCGGGCAGGGCGACAAAGGTCGACATCAGCAGGATGTGCAGACACATAATGCCAAAGTTCAGCTTGAGCAGGCGCGGCTCGACAATCACTTTGCTGAAGCAGCCTTTTACCATCCCCGATTCGCGGTTCAGGACGTGGTTTTTGCTGTCCGGCACAACCCACAGGGTTAAGGCAATACCGATGGTTGCCAGCACGGCAATCATCCAGAACAGGGCGTGCAGACCCAGCGTGTGCGTAATGATGGGGCCCAGCACCATCGCAATCGCAAAGGTCACGCCAAAGCTCACGCCGATGAACGCCATCGCTTTAGTACGGTTTTGCTCGCGGGTTAAGTCGGACAGCAGCGCCATCACCGCGGCGGCAATCGCGCCGGAACCCTGCAGGGCGCGGCCGAGAATAATCCCCCAGATGGAGTGGGAGAGGGCGGCAATCACGCTTCCGAGCACAAAGACCAGCAGCCCGCCGACGATCAGCGGCTTTCGGCCCACCCGATCAGAGAGCAGGCCAAAGGGGATCTGGAAAACCGCCTGCGCCAGGCCGTAGATGCCGATCGCGAGGCCAATCAGCGCCTCGCTGGCCCCCTGCAGCGCCATACCGTACGTGGTCAGAACAGGCAGGACCATAAACATGCCAAGCATCCGTAGCGAGAAGACAGTCCCTAAGCCCCAGGTCGCGCGTAGCTCGCCTGGCGTCATTTTATAATCGTTCATTACCACCTCAGTTCAAAAGCAGGCCATAGTGTAGTGCGGGGAAGGGGCGGGGTAAATAAAGGGTTATTTAACAAATATTACATGCGTTATTAGTAGATTCAGTGAATAAAAAAGGGTGCCGAAGCACCCCTTTATTGACCTGTTTGGCTTACCAGACGTAAGTCAGCAGGTTGTGTGAATCTGGCACCATGAAGTCCACGGACATCATCACGGACAGCGAGGTGATGGCCACAATCGAGAACACAAACAGTTTGCGCGCCCAGACTTTGTCATCTTCCACTTTGTAACCGCGCAGCGCCATACCGAGCCACCAGACGCTCACCGCAGCCGCTACCGCCAGATATTTATACCCGGCGTAACCACCCAGAGAGAGCATCAGCGTTGCCACGGCAAAGGCGATGATGTACAGCGTGATGTGGTTCTTGGCAACCGAAATGCCCTTCACGACCGGCAGAACCGGGATGTTCGCTGCCTGATAATCCTTAAAGCGGAAAATCGCGATGGCATAGGAGTGCGGCATCTGCCACAGGCTAAAGATAGCCAGCAGGATCAGCGCACCGCTGTCGAACTCGTTCGTGACCGCGCAGTAGCCAATCACCGGCGGCGCAGCGCCGGAGAGAGAACCAATCAGCGTGCCGTAGACGGAGTGGCGTTTCATATACAGGCTGTAGACGCCCACATACACCACGAACCCCATCACCCCCAGCCAGCAGGCCAGCGGGTTAGCACCAAACCACAGCAGCATAAAGCCAGCAATACCCAGCAAGGTGGCGTACACCAGCGAGACGGAAGGGGCGATCAGGCCTTTCACCAGCACCCGATTTTTGGTCCTTTCCATCTTCTTGTCGATATCCATGTCGATGTAGTTGTTAAATACACAACCGGACGCAACAACCAGTGACACACCGACCAGCGTGTAGATAAAGAGGGTGTAATCAATGCTGCCCTTAGAGGCCAGCAGGAACCCTCCGATCACGGAGATCAGGTTGCCAAAGATGATGCCTGGTTTCGTTACTTGCAGGTATTGCTTAAACATACTCGCCGCTCTTAGTGAACCATCATGTTGTAGTTGAGGTTCCACATAATCCAGATGGAACCGACTACCAGGATAGCGATGATAATCACGGTAAAGATAAAGGCGGTCATATTCCAGCCTTCATCGGACTTGGTGTTCATGTGCAGGAAGCAAACCAGATGCACCAGAATCTGAATCACCGCGGTCACCAGGATTGCACCCAGAATAACCGGTTTAGACGCAGAACCGCTCATCACCATCCAGAACGGGATCACCGTCAGGATGATCGACAGGATGAAACCTGTCATGTAGGTTTTTACGCTACCGTGGGAAGCGCCATGATCGTTTGAATGACTCATTACATCGCCCCCATCAGATATACAACAGAGAACACACAGATCCACACCACGTCCAGGAAGTGCCAGAACAGGCTCAGGCACATGATACGGGTACGGTTAGTGCTGGTCAGGCCGCGACGGGATACCTGGAACATCAGTACCGCCATCCAGATCAGACCAGAGGTCACGTGCAGACCGTGGGTACCGACCAGCGCGAAGAACGCGGACAGGAAGCCACTGCGATCCGGACCGAAACCTTCCAGAATCAGGTGATGGAATTCATAGATTTCCATCCCGATAAATCCAGCACCAAACAGCCAGGTCAACGCCAGCCAGGACACAACCTGGCTCTTGTTGTTTTTGTACATGGCGATAGCCGCCATGCCGTAGGTGATGGAGCTGAATAACAGCAGTGCGGTTTCAACCAGAACGAACGGCAGTTCAAAGATGTCCTTGCCAGCCGGGCCGCCCGCCGTGCCGTTCACCAGAACGGCGTAGGTCGCGAACAGACAGCAGAACAGAATGCAGTCGCTCATCAGGTAGATCCAGAAACCGAAGACTTTGGTCGGTCCTGTATCGTGGTGCGCATGTTCATGCGCGTGGGCAGTTGAGTGCGCCAGAGTATCAGTTGCCATTTTTCAGCCCCGCTTTAGAAATCTCGTCGAAATGCTGATTTTCCAGCTTCTCAACTTCACGGACTGGTACGTAGTAGTCCACGTCCTCGTCAAAGCTCTTCACAATCCAGCTGATTACGATGCCAGCGAAGCCAACAATCGCCATCCACCAGATGTGCCAGATCATTGCGAAACCAAATACCGTTGCGAAGGCGGCAATCACAATGCCCGCACCGCTGTTTTTCGGCATGTGGATTTCTTCGTAATGAGCAGGTTGCTTGTACGCTTCACCTTTTTCTTTCATTTCCCAGAATGCGTCGCGTTCATGAACCTGCGGCACGATGGCAAAGTTATAGAAAGGAGGTGGAGAAGAGGTCGCCCACTCCAGCGTACGGCCACCCCATGGGTCACCGGTCAGGTCACGGTTCTGGTCGCGGTCGCGAATAGACACGTAGAACTGAATCAGCTGAGACGCGATACCGCAGGCAATCAGCACGGCGCCGCCCGCTGCAACCATCAGCATTGGGTGGAACTGCGGATCGATCTGCTGGCTCAGACGACGGGTCATACCCATGAAGCCCAGCACGTACAGCGGCATAAATGCCACGAAGAAGCCGATGATCCAGAACCAGAACGCGCGTTTACCCCATTTTTCGTTCAGCGTGAAGCCGAACGCTTTTGGCCACCAGTAGGTTACGCCAGCGAAGCAGCCGAAGACCACGCCACCGATAATAACGTTATGGAAGTGCGCAATCAGGAACAGGCTGTTGTGCAGAACGAAGTCAGCACCCGGTACCGCCAGCAGTACGCCGGTCATCCCACCTACGGAGAAGGTCACGATGAAGCCGATAGTCCACAGCATCGCTGAGTGGAACACGATACGGCCCTGGTACATGGTGAACAGCCAGTTGAAGATCTTCACCCCGGTAGGGATGGCGATAATCATGGTGGTAATACCGAAGAAGGCGTTTACGTTCGCGCCAGCACCCATGGTGAAGAAGTGGTGCAGCCAAACGATGAACGACAGAACGGTAATACACACGGTTGCCCACACCAGAGAGGTGTAACCAAACAGACGTTTACGCGAGAAGGTTGCCGCGATTTCGGAGAACACACCGAACACAGGCAGAACCAGAATGTACACTTCCGGGTGACCCCAGGCCCAAATCAGGTTGATGTACATCATCATGTTGCCACCCATATCATTCGTGAAGAAATGGGTGCCCAGGTAGCGGTCCAGGGTCAGCAGCGCGATGGTAACGGTCAGAATTGGGAAGGAGGCTATAATCAGGATGTTGGCGCACAGAGATGCCCAGGTAAATACCGGCATCTTGAACATGGTCATGCCAGGGGCACGCATCTTGATAATGGTCACGAAGAAGTTGATACCGGTCAGGGTAGTACCGACACCGGAGAGCTGAAGCGCCCAAATCCAGTAGTCGACGCCAACGCCCGGACTGTACTCAATTCCTGACAGCGGCGGGTAAGCCAGCCAGCCGGTCTGCGCGAATTCGCCCACACCCAGTGACAGGTTAACCAGGATAACGCCGACAACCGTGAACCAGAAGCTCAGGTTGTTCAGGAACGGGAACGCCACGTCGCGCGCGCCGATTTGCAGCGGAACGACAACGTTCATCAGACCGATAACCAGCGGCATCGCCACGAAGAAGATCATGATAACGCCGTGGGCGGTAAAGATCTGATCGTAGTGGTGCGGTGGCAGGAAGCCGGCTTCGCCCGCAGAAGCGAGTGCCTGCTGGCTACGCATCATGATCGCATCCGCAAAGCCACGAATTAACATGACGATACCGACGATGCAGTACATGATACCGAGTTTTTTGTGGTCAACCGAAGTCAGCCACTCGTTCCACAGGTAGCTCCACTTACCGAAGTAAGTGATCAGGGCCAGTAAGGCCGCGCCACCAATGATAATTGCAGCCACCGTAACCACGATAATCGGTTCATGGTAGGGCACTGCATCCAGTGTCAATTTTCCGAACATTTTCTTCCTCGGCCCCTTAGTGAGCGGTTTCCGCGTGGCTCATGTCCATGCCTTCCATACCTTCGTGCGCGCTGTGCTCGCCTTCAGGCTGGGTCATGTCCATGCTCTTGCCGTGATCCATAAATTTGCCAATAACGTCTTTGAACAAATCTGGTTTCACATTAGAGAAGTACTCCACCTTGTTGTATTCGCTTGGTGCAGCCACTTTTTCGAACGCCGCCATGTCAGACATGGTGTTTGGAGACTGCTTCGCTTTTTCAACCCACTGGTCGAAAGCGGCACGGTCTGGCGTCGCAATAGCTTTGAACTTCATACCTGAGAAGCCCGGGCCGCTATAGCTGGCGGAGATACCATCATAGGTGCCTGCTTCATTCGCGATCAGGTGCAGGTTAGTCTGCATACCGGCCATCGCGTAAATCTGGCTACCCAGACGTGGGATGAAGAAGGAGTTCATTACGGAGTTGGAGGTCACTTTGAACTGAACCGGAGTGTTCGCCGGGAAGGCGATTTCATTCACGGTAGCAATACCCTGCTCTGGATAGATGAAGAACCATTTCCAGTCCATGGAGACCACTTCAATGGTAATAGGTTTCTCATCGTGAACCAGCGGTTTGCTTGGCTCAAGTGCGTGAGTGGTTTTCCAGGTCAGTACGGCAAGGAACAGGATGATCAGAATAGGTACCGTCCAGACCACAGCTTCCACTTTATTGGAGTGTGACCAGTTAGGGCTATACTTCGCATCTTTATTGCTCGCACGATACTTCCAGGCGAAACCAACAGCCATCAAAATGGCAGGAATAACCACAATCAACATCAGGCCAAAAGCCGTCAATATCAGTGAACGTTGTTCCAGTCCAATCTGTCCTTTGGGGTCTAGTAGTGCAGAATCGCAGCCACTGAGTAATACAGTGCCCGCGAATAATGACAACCATCCCAAACTTTTATTGTATTTCCCGAGTCTCATTTAACGACCTCAATTCCACGGAGTCTGGTGGCGTTTAAAGTGTGCGGGCATTTTACGGGAAGGTTACATTACTGTAAACATCATTAGGCCTGTGTCAGGAAGGTGTTACCGGGTTCTGCCGCACGTGTCACAAGTGTTGCAAATTATGTCGGTTTTTATGACCGAAGCCGCATGGCATGGGCTTTATAACGAAAGGACCCCCAAGCATACCCTAAAAGGGGCAATTGGTATAACCATTGTTGAAAATAAACAAAAAATTAACAATTAATTATCAATAAAAAGACATCTGAAAAACGAAAAATCAAACTCTCGTATGCTGAATCGTTTAATGAAAAATAGCGGTTTGGAATGGGAGCCAATAATTTCCAAATCCTATCCCGCACAAAACAACAAATATTTTTTTTGCGCCTGGCGGCTATTTCACCGTTATAATTTCAGTTAGTGATTACAACGGGAAATAACCTTTCGCATTTTTCTTCAGGTCATCTGCGTTTTACGCAACGCCATGAAATCGAGCAGACCTCCGATCAGGATCCCGGCGATAGCCAGCAGGGCGCCTGCGTCCAGCAGAAGGGCTTCGAAAGGGAGTACCAGAGAGGTGCTGGCATTGATAATAAGCACCACAAGCCAGAGCGCCAGAGCGATGCAGCCCGCCATTAACAGACGTAGCGCAAAACGGTAGGCGCGGCGATATTCGGTGCGCGGCATAAAATGTTCTGTCCGCTGGGTATATTCCAGCGTCTGACGGCAGACCAGCAGCAATAAAATTCCCGGCACGGCAGCCACGACCGAGAAGAGATAAAATGTTGGCCAGCCATGGGCTTCCACGAACCAGCCGGCAATCGGGCCAACGTACACCCGGCCAACGGCGGAGAGCGCCGAGAGCAGCGCGAACTGGGTAGCGGAAAACGACTTATTGCACAGGGTCATCAGCAGGGCGACAAACGCCGCTGTGCCCATGCCGCCGCAGAGGTTTTCGAAGAACACCGCCGCGGCCATGCTGATCGTATGTTTGTCGGTAATCGACAGCAGCCAGTAGCCTGCGTTAGAGGCGCCCTGAAGGATGCCGAAAATCAGCAGCGCGCGAAACAGCGTCAGGCGCTGCATCAATACGCCGCCATAAAGCGCGCCGACAATCGTCGCAAACAGCCCCAGCGTTTTATTCACCACACCCACTTCACCGGCGTCAAAACCGACGCCCCGGATCAGGAAGGTGGTGGTCAAACTCATGGCAAAGGCATCGCCCAGCTTATAAAGGACGATAAGCAGCAGGATCAGCCAGGCGTTGTTGCGGCCAAAGAAGTCACGAAGAGGTTCGGCGACGGCCTGCTCCAGCGAGCGGGGAACCGGAATAACGTCACTCGGTTCGGGCGCGAACAGCGTCGCGATGATGCAGGGGATCAGCAGGGCGGCCATCAGCCAGTACATGCCCTGCCAGCCGAGGTAACGGTCGGCCAGCCACAGCGCCAGCCCGCCGGAGACCAGCATCCCGAGGCGATAGCCCAGCACGCTGATTGCTGCACCGGCGCCGCGCTCTTCAGCAGGTAACACGTCCGTCTTCCAGGCGTCGAACACGATATCCTGAGAGGCGGAACAGAAGGCAATCACCACCGCAAGCGCTGCCATCCAGCGAAGCTGGGTGGTGGGTTCAAGAAATCCCATCGCCGCAATAGCCAGCAGCAGCAGGATCTGCGTCATCACTAGCCAGCCGCGTCGACGTCCGAGGAAAGGCGGCGTGTAGCGATCCATGACCGGAGACCACAGGAACTTAAAGACATAGGCCTGGCCAACAAGCGAGAAGAAACCGATGGTTTTAAGATCGATGTTCTCAACCGTCATCCACGCCTGAAGCGTGCCGGAAGTGAGCGCGAGGGGTAAACCCGAGGCGAAGCCGAGGATCAGCAGGATCGCTGATTTCGGTTGCTGGAAAATGCGTAAGTAATGGCTGGACATGTTCTTATAAAACTGACCCGGTGATACACCGGGTCAGAGAGCGGGATTAACGCGCGTTCTGCTTGATGAAGTCGTGAATGCTGGTGTCCTGCGCCATATCGGCGATGGTATCGGTCAGCACGCTGTTCACGGCGTTAGCAATGTTCTGGTTAGAAGCCTGGAAGGCACCTTCAACAGAGTAGCTGGCGCGGTAGTTTTTGGTCATCTTGTTGCCATTCTTAGCGGTGGCAATGATGGCGATATCCGCTTTGGTCGCAATGTTGTAGCGCACGTTGCCCTGAGACACGTCAGCGTACAGGTTGTTGACGATGATCTGCAGATCGACCGCGCCGCTTGGGCCAATCATGTAGCCGCGAGCGGTCATCTGTTTCTCCAGCACTTCCTGGAGCAGGAAGCGCAGGTCGCGGGACGCGGTGAGAGTAACCTGCTGGTTATCGCGGGTCACTTTAGCCAGCGCCTGATCCTGACGCTGATCGGCACCGTTAATGCTCACGGTGACGCCCATCAGGCTTGGGTCCTGCTGAGGCAGGGTGATTTTTGGTGAGACATCAATGGTGGTAGGTGGGGTAGCACAGCCTGCCAGCATAAAAAGGGCTACCAACGGAAAGAAGAGTTTTTTTAACATTTTCGGGTTCTCAACGAATCGTAAGCATATAAAGAGAAAAATTGCCGCCATCATAACATCGCCAACGGCGAGGGGAAGTGGTCAACGCATGTAAATTCATCGCCTTGTCCGAAAACTGACCAGATCACCCTTTTTCCCAATCCGTGTATGACAAAACGTATGAGTCTCACAGTGAACTTCATTCGTTTGAATGAGAAAATCAGACGAAAGCTAAATATTTGTTGTCAAGGTGTAATGGAAACGGTAAAAGCGGCTAACATTTAAAGGGATGGGTGACATCCTGGCGTTGTCGGAGGAGTAATTTCATGATGATACGTGAGCATATAGAAGATAAATTAAGGGCAGCGTTCAACCCTGTGTTCCTCGAAGTCGTCGACGAAAGCTATCGTCATAACGTGCCGGCAGGTTCTGAAAGCCACTTTAAAGTGGTTCTGGTTAGCGATCGCTTCACGGGAGAACGTTTCCTGAATCGACACCGCTTGATCTACAGCACCTTGACGGAAGAACTCTCCACGACCGTGCATGCGCTGGCACTGCATACCTACACCATTAAGGAATGGGAAGGCCTGCAGGATACGGTTTTCGCATCGCCGCCCTGTCGCGGTGCAGGCACTATCGCCTGATAAATCGGATTTGCAACGGCTGGAGCTTTTCCAGTATGTTGCTTACAGATTTCCTCAAAACGGCCTCCGGGCCGTTTTGTTTTGTCTGAGTTTTGAGCGAATGGAGCGATTTTAAGACTAAAAATAGCCTTAAAGTGTGAAAAAAGCCGCAGCAACATGCCCCAACCGTTCTCGACTCACCTAAGTGATGCCGCTATAATGCCGCGTCTTATTGAATGTCTTCGGGATGATTCTGGCGACAGGGAATGTGAATCTGCACTAAGAGAGCATCCCGGTATAACAGACAGATTCAGAGTTGACCGAGCACTGTGATTTTTTTGAGGTAACAAGATGCAAGTTTCAGTTGAAACCACTCAAGGCCTTGGCCGCCGTGTAACGATTACTATCGCTGCTGACAGCATCGAAACTGCTGTGAAAAGCGAGCTGGTCAACGTAGCAAAAAAAGTACGTATTGACGGCTTCCGCAAGGGCAAAGTACCAATGAATGTTGTTGCTCAGCGTTATGGCGCTTCCGTGCGTCAGGATGTGCTGGGTGAACTGATGAGCCGTAACTTTATTGATGCGATCATCAAAGAAAAAATCAATCCGGCCGGCGCGCCGAACTACGTTCCAGGCGAATACAAACTGGGCGAAGACTTCACCTACTCCGTTGAGTTCGAAGTGTACCCGGAAGTTGAGCTGAAAGGTCTGGAATCTATCGAAGTTGAAAAACCAGTTGTTTCCGTGACTGACGAAGACGTTGACGGCATGCTGGATACCCTGCGCAAACAGCAGGCGAACTGGAAAGAGAAAGAAGGCGCTGTTGACGCTGAAGACCGTGTCACCATCGACTTCACCGGTTCTGTAGACGGCGAAGAGTTCGAAGGCGGTAAAGCGTCTGACTTCGTACTGGCGATGGGCCAGGGTCGTATGATCCCAGGCTTCGAAGACGGTATCAAAGGCCACAAGGCTGGCGAAGAGTTCACCATCGACGTGACCTTCCCGGAAGAATACCACGCTGAAAACCTGAAAGGGAAAGCAGCGAAGTTCGCTATCAACCTGAAAAAAGTTGAAGAGCGCGAACTGCCAGAACTGACTGAAGAATTCATCAAGCGTTTCGGCGTGGAAGATGGTTCCGTAGCGGGTCTGCGTACCGAAGTGCGTAAGAACATGGAACGCGAACTGAACGGCGCTGTACGTAACCGTGTGAAATCTCAGGCGATCGAAGGTCTGGTGAAAGCCAACGAAATCGACGTTCCAGCTGCCCTGATCGACAGCGAAATCGACGTTCTGCGCCGTCAGGCTGCACAGCGTTTCGGTGGCAACCAGCAGCAAGCGATGGAACTGCCACGCGAGCTGTTCGAAGAGCAAGCGAAACGCCGCGTTGTTGTTGGCCTGCTGCTGGGCGAAGTAATTCGTACCCACGAGCTGAAAGCTGACGAAGAGCGTGTGAAAGGCCTGATCGAAGAGATGGCTTCTGCATACGAAGATCCATCAGAAGTGATCGAGTTCTACGGTAAGAACAAAGAGCTGATGGACAACATGCGCAACGTTGCCCTGGAAGAGCAGGCTGTTGAAGCGGTACTGGCGAAAGCGAAAGTGACCGAAAAAGCGACCTCTTTCAACGAACTGATGAACCAGCAGGCGTAATTTCGCCCAACGGTTTAAAGTTTGAACAGAAAACCCGTTGCCTTGCGGCAGCGGGTTTTTTTTATCGCAGCGATAGCCCAGGAAGAGTGCTAAAACGCCCTTTCGGTGTTAGCGTAACAACAAAAGGTTGTTATGCTTGAAATAGGGCACTGTGAACCCCATAAGTACGTAATCATGATGAATGAGACTGGCTGATAATCCGTCCGTAAGGTTACAATCAGTACAGCAGGTGTTTTCAATTTTGATCCAGGAGACGGAAATGTCATACAGTGGCGAACGAGATAACTTTGCACCCCATATGGCTCTGGTGCCAATGGTTATTGAACAGACCTCACGTGGTGAGCGTTCTTTTGATATCTATTCCCGTCTGCTCAAGGAACGCGTTATCTTTCTGACCGGCCAGGTGGAAGACCACATGGCTAACCTGATCGTTGCGCAGATGCTGTTTCTGGAAGCGGAAAACCCGGAAAAAGACATTTACCTGTACATTAACTCCCCGGGTGGCGTGATTACAGCAGGAATGTCGATTTATGACACCATGCAATTCATCAAGCCTGATGTAAGCACTATCTGTATGGGTCAGGCTGCATCAATGGGCGCGTTCCTGTTAACAGCAGGGGCGAAAGGTAAGCGTTTCTGCTTGCCAAATTCCCGCGTGATGATTCACCAGCCGCTGGGCGGTTACCAGGGGCAGGCGACGGATATCGAAATCCACGCCCGCGAAATTCTGAAAGTAAAAGCGCGCATGAATGAACTTATGGCGCAGCATACGGGTCAACCACTCGAGCAGATCGAGCGCGATACCGAGCGCGATCGCTTCCTCTCTGCTCCAGAGGCAGTTGAGTACGGCTTAGTCGACTCCGTGTTGACCCATCGTAATTGATGCCCGCGACGCGAGTGTGCCGCTATACTAAGGTAGGGCGGCACGCTGCTGATTGCAGCTTGCGTCTTAGAATGGCATTTGCGTCGTCATGTGCGGCACAAAGAACTTAAAAAGAGGTTTGGACTCATGACAGATAAACGCAAAGATGGTTCGGGCAAACTGCTGTACTGCTCTTTTTGCGGCAAAAGCCAGCATGAAGTGCGTAAACTGATTGCCGGGCCGTCCGTGTATATCTGCGACGAATGTGTCGATTTATGTAACGACATCATTCGCGAAGAGATTAAAGAAGTCGCACCGCACCGTGAGCGCAGCGCGCTGCCAACGCCGCATGAAATTCGTCATCACCTTGACGACTACGTCATCGGACAGGAGCAGGCCAAGAAAGTGCTGGCGGTAGCGGTCTATAACCACTACAAACGTCTGCGTAACGGCGACACCAGCAATGGCGTAGAACTGGGTAAAAGTAACATTCTGCTGATCGGCCCAACCGGTTCCGGTAAAACGCTGCTGGCTGAAACCCTGGCGCGCCTGCTTGATGTTCCGTTCACGATGGCGGATGCCACCACCCTGACCGAGGCCGGTTATGTGGGTGAGGACGTCGAAAACATCATTCAGAAACTGCTGCAGAAGTGCGATTACGACGTACAGAAAGCCCAGCGCGGGATTGTTTACATCGATGAGATCGACAAGATCTCCCGTAAATCTGACAACCCGTCCATTACCCGTGACGTATCGGGTGAAGGCGTACAGCAGGCACTGCTGAAGCTGATTGAAGGTACGGTTGCTGCCGTTCCGCCACAGGGTGGTCGTAAACATCCGCAGCAGGAGTTCCTGCAGGTTGATACCTCCAAGATCCTGTTCATCTGTGGTGGCGCGTTTGCTGGTCTGGACAAAGTCATCTCCCACCGTGTTGAAACCGGCTCCGGCATTGGTTTTGGCGCAACGGTGAAATCGACGTCCGAAAAACCAAACGAAGGCGAACTGCTGTCTCAGGTTGAACCGGAAGATTTGATCAAATTCGGTCTGATCCCTGAATTCATCGGCCGTCTGCCGGTTGTGGCAACGCTGAATGAGCTGAGCGAAGACGCGCTGATCCAGATCCTGAAAGAGCCGAAAAATGCGCTGACCAAGCAGTATCAGGCGCTGTTCAATCTGGAAGGCGTTGATCTGGAATTCCGCGACGAAGCGCTGGATGCTATTGCCAAGAAAGCGATGGTCCGTAAAACCGGTGCCCGTGGTCTGCGTTCAATTGTTGAAGCGGCACTGCTCGACACCATGTACGATCTTCCGTCGATGGAAGACGTTGAGAAAGTGGTGATTGACGAGTCCGTCATTAGCGGTCAAACCAAGCCGCTGCTGATTTACGGCAAACCGGAAGCGCAGCAGGCATCTGGCGAATAATTAACCAAATCATACAAGCAGTTAATCAAAAAGGGGGGATTTTATCTCCCCTTTACTTTTTCCGTATTCATAGCGTTGAATGTGTGGGAAACATCCCCATATACTGGATACATGTTAATGGTTATGTGAAGCACAGTGACATGACCAGCTTACCTGGCGGACACTAACTAAGAGAGAGCTCTATGAATCCTGAGCGTTCTGAACGCATTGAAATCCCCGTATTGCCGTTGCGCGATGTGGTGGTTTATCCGCACATGGTCATACCCTTATTTGTAGGGCGGGAAAAATCTATCCGTTGCCTCGAAGCCGCCATGGATCATGATAAAAAAATCATGCTGGTCGCGCAGAAAGAAGCATCAACGGATGAGCCGGGTGTAAACGATCTTTTCACCGTCGGGACCGTGGCCTCTATTTTGCAGATGCTGAAGCTGCCTGACGGCACCGTGAAGGTGCTGGTAGAAGGCCTGCAGCGTGCGCGTATTACCACTCTGTCAGACGACGGCGAGCACTTCTCTGCAAAGGCAGAGTACCTTGATTCGCCTGAGCTTGATGAGCGTGAACAGGAAGTGCTGGTTCGCACCGCGATTAGCCAGTTTGAAGGCTATATCAAGCTGAACAAGAAAATTCCACCAGAAGTGCTGACGTCGCTGAACAGCATCGACGATCCTGCGCGTCTGGCGGACACCATCGCTGCACATATGCCGCTGAAGCTGGCTGACAAGCAGTCCGTGCTGGAAATGTCCGACGTTAACGAACGTCTGGAATACCTGATGGCGATGATGGAGTCTGAAATCGATCTGCTGCAGGTTGAGAAGCGCATTCGCAACCGCGTCAAAAAGCAGATGGAGAAATCTCAGCGTGAGTACTATCTGAACGAGCAAATGAAGGCCATTCAGAAAGAACTGGGCGAGATGGACGACGCGCCGGACGAAAACGAAGCGCTGAAGCGTAAGATCGACGCGGCGAAGATGCCGAAAGAGGCGAAAGAGAAGGCTGAAGCAGAACTGCAGAAGCTGAAAATGATGTCTCCAATGTCGGCTGAAGCGACCGTTGTTCGCGGCTACATTGAGTGGATGGTGCAGGTTCCGTGGAACGCCCGCAGCAAGGTCAAAAAAGACCTGCGTCAGGCGCAGGAAATCCTGGATACCGACCACTACGGTCTGGAACGCGTGAAAGACCGCATTCTTGAGTACCTCGCGGTACAAAGCCGTGTAAACAAAATTAAAGGCCCAATTCTGTGCCTGGTTGGACCGCCGGGGGTGGGTAAAACCTCTCTGGGTCAGTCCATCGCCAAAGCGACCGGACGTAAGTATATCCGTATGGCGCTGGGTGGCGTACGTGATGAAGCGGAAATCCGCGGTCACCGCCGTACCTACATCGGTTCTATGCCGGGTAAACTGATCCAGAAGATGGCGAAAGTGGGGGTTAAAAACCCGCTGTTCCTGCTCGATGAGATCGACAAGATGTCGTCGGACATGCGTGGCGACCCTGCGTCTGCACTGCTGGAAGTGCTTGATCCAGAACAGAACGTAGCGTTCAGCGATCACTACCTGGAAGTGGACTACGACCTGAGCGATGTGATGTTCGTGGCGACCTCCAACTCCATGAACATTCCGGCCCCGCTGCTGGACCGTATGGAAGTGATCCGTCTCTCCGGTTATACCGAAGATGAGAAGCTGAACATCGCTAAGCAGCACCTGCTGCCGAAACAGATTGAGCGTAACGCGCTGAAAGCCAACGAGCTGACCGTCGAGGACAGCGCGATTATCGGCATCATTCGCTACTACACCCGTGAAGCGGGCGTGCGTAGCCTTGAGCGTGAAATCTCTAAACTGTGTCGTAAAGCGGTGAAACAGCTGCTGCTGGATAAGAGCCTGAAGCACATTGTGATTAACGGCGACAATCTGCATGCCTATCTCGGCGTTCAGCGCTTCGACTACGGTCGCGCGGACAACGAAAACCGCGTTGGCCAGGTGACCGGCCTGGCATGGACGGAAGTGGGCGGCGATCTGCTGACCATCGAAACCGCCTGTGTCCCTGGCAAAGGCAAGCTGACCTACACCGGCTCGCTGGGTGAAGTGATGCAGGAATCCATCCAGGCGGCGCTGACCGTGGTGCGCGCGCGCGCGGAGAAACTGGGTATCAACCCTGATTTCTACGAAAAACGCGACATCCACGTGCACGTTCCGGAAGGGGCGACGCCGAAAGATGGCCCAAGCGCGGGTATTGCTATGTGTACCGCTCTGGTTTCCTGCCTGACAGGTAACCCGGTGCGTGCCGATGTGGCAATGACCGGTGAAATTACGCTGCGTGGTCAGGTTCTGCCGATTGGTGGTTTAAAAGAAAAACTGCTGGCGGCACACCGCGGTGGGATCAAAACCGTATTGATCCCTTACGAAAACAAACGCGATCTGGAAGAGATTCCGGACAATGTGATTGCCGACCTGCAGATCCATCCTGTGAAGCGAATTGAGGAAGTTCTCAGTCTCGCACTGCAGAATGAACCCTCCGGAATGCAGGTTGTAACCGCAAAATAGTGACCTCGCGCAAAGAGCGTCAATAAAAACAAGGCTGGTAAGTCATTTCGCACTTGCCAGCCTTTTTTTGTATAGCTAATTTAGATTGCTGATTAGGTCCGTCATCAACAACGGGTGTTGTAAGGTCATGGCAGGCCTGATATAACTGCTGCGCGGTCGCGTTGTGAAGGATTCAGGCGCGATATAAATTATAAAGAGAGGAAGAGAACAGTGAATAAATCTCAACTGATTGACAAAATTGCTGCGGGTGCTGATATTTCTAAAGCTGCAGCTGGACGTGCGTTAGATGCTTTAATTGCTTCTGTTACTGAATCTCTGCAGGCTGGGGACGACGTTGCACTGGTAGGTTTCGGTACTTTTGCTGTTAAAGAGCGTGCTGCCCGTACTGGCCGCAACCCTCAGACCGGTAAAGAGATCACCATTGCTGCTGCTAAAGTGCCGGGTTTCCGTGCAGGTAAAGCGCTGAAAGACGCAGTAAACTGATTGCTTTCCCGTTTCAGGGAAGCCGGAAAGTACAAGGGCGCATCATTTGATGTGCCTTTTTTGTTTGTCCAGACCTGATTTGTGCGAGTTTATGCGAGTTGTGGGCTGACAATCGCCCCGTTTTCTTGTCACAATACGCCTTCACGCGCGACGGGCAGGATTTTCCGTCAGCGTCAGGTAACCAGTCACCTACAGCGGAGTGTTGTTACACCATGATGGACAGCTTACGCACGGCTGCTAACAGTCTCGTGCTCAAGATTATTTTCGGTATCATTATCGTGTCGTTCATATTGACCGGCGTGAGCAGTTACCTTATTGGCGGTGGCGCAAACTACGCCGCAAAAGTGAATGGCCAGGAAATCAGCCGTGGTCAGTTCGAGAATGCTTTTGCCGGTGAACGTAACCGTATGCAGCAACAGCTGGGCGACCAATTCTCTGAACTGGCGGCGAACGAAGGGTACATGAAGACCCTGCGCCAACAGACACTGAACCGTCTTATCGACGAAGCGCTGCTTGATCAGTATGCCAAAAAACTCGGCCTTGGCATCAGTGATGAGCAGGTGAAAAAAGCCATCTTCTCCACCCAGGCCTTCCAGTCTAACGGTAAATTCGACAACGCGCGTTACAACAGCATCGTCAATCAGATGGGGATGACGGCCGATCAGTACGCCCAGGCGCTGCGTAACCAGCTGACCACCCAGCAGCTCATCAATGCCGTCGTGGGCACCGATTTCATGCTCAAAGGTGAAACGGACGAACTGGCCGCGCTGGTGGCGCAGCAGCGTGTTGTACGCGAAGCGACCATTGATGTGAACGCCCTGGCGGCGAAACAGCAGGTGAGCGACGCTGACGTCAACGCTTACTACGAGCAGAACAAGAATTCCTTTGTTTCTCCAGAGCAGTTCCGCGTGAGCTACATCAAGCTGGATGCTGCCGCGCTGCAGGAAACCGCGTCTGATGCTGAAATCCAGTCTTACTACGATCAGCATCAGGATCAGTTCACTCAGCCGCAGCGTAACCGCTACAGCGTAATTCAGACGAAAACCGAGGCTGATGCTAAAGCGGCGCTGGATGAGCTGAACAAAGGCGCTGATTTCGCGACCGTTGCGAAAGCGAAATCCACCGACATTATCTCTGCGAAAAACGGCGGTGATATGGGCTGGCTGGAAGATGCGACCACGCCTGACGAGCTGAAAAATGCCGGTCTGAAAGAGAAAGGCCAGCTTTCTGGCGTCATTAAGTCTTCCGTTGGTTTCCTGGTCGTGCGTCTGGACGACATCACCGCGGCGAAAACCAAGCCGCTGGCTGACGTTCGTGATGATATCGCGGCGAAAGTGAAACAGGAAAAAGCGCTGGATGCCTACTACGCGCTGCAGCAGAAGGTAAGCGATGCTGCCAGCAACGACAACGAATCTCTGGCAGGTGCAGAGCAGGCGGCGGGCGTGAAGGCGGTTGAGACGGGCTGGTTTGGTCGTGACAACCTTCCGGAAGAGCTGAACTTCAAACCGGTTTCCGATGCCATCTTCAACGGTGGTCTGGTGGGCGAGAACGGCACGCCGGGCAGTAACTCTGACATCATTACCGTCGACGGCGATCGTGCGTTTGTGTTGCGCGTCAGCGAGCACAAGCCAGAAGCGGTCAAACCGCTGGCGGAAGTGAAGGATCAGGTCGTCGCTCAGGTTAAGCACAACAAAGCGGAACAGCAGGCGAAACTGGATGCTGAGAAGATTCTGTCCGATCTGAAAGCGGGTAAAGAAGATGCGCTGAAAGCGGCTGGCCTGAGCTTCGGTGAAGCGAAAACGCTGAGCCGTACCGGCCAGGACCCAATCAGCCAGGCCGCGTTTGGTCTGACTCTGCCTGCGAAGGACAAGCCAAGCTTTGGTACCACCACCGATACGCAGGGTAACGTTGTTCTGCTGGCGCTGGATGAAGTGAAAGCCGGTACCCTGCCAGAAGCGCAGAAGAAAGCGATGGTTCAGGGGATTACCCAGAACAATGCTCAGATTGCCTTCGAAGCCATGATGAGCAACCTGCGTAAAGAAGCCAAAATCAAGCTGGGTGATGTAATGACTCAGCAGCAGTAATTACGTGTCTGCTCGCAGATTTTCGTAACGCTCTGCAAAAACTAAAGGCCGCTTTCGCGGCCTTTTCCATTTCTGCAATCTGCTGTTTGTGCCGGTTTTAACTGGCGGCTATCGTGACGTGGCTGTCAACAAACAAGGAGATAACAGCATGAAATGTGGAATCAAAGCACTGTTAATTACGCTGGCTATTGCCACCACCGGGATGAGCGCGGGCGCGCTGGCGGCGACGCCTGCTGCCAAAGCACAGGCTACGCAGAGCAAGGCCGATGCGGCAGCGCCGGTGCAAGGGCAAACCAAAGCGACAGATGCCGGTAAAAATGCGGATGATGACGGTACGCGGGTCAGTATCAATTCGGCCTCAGCGGAAGATCTCGCCCGTGCGTTGAACGGCGTGGGCCTGAAAAAAGCGCAGGCCATCGTCAGCTACCGCGAAGAGTATGGTCCTTTCAAAACGGTCGATGATCTCAAGCAGGTGCCGGGCATGGGCAGCGCGCTGGTTGAGCGCAACCTCTCACACCTGACGCTGTAATTACGCAATTTCTTGCACTGCGGCAAAATTTTGCCAGGATAAAGAGGTCATACCAGTTATGACCTCTCTTCCTACAATAACAGTAAAGGCTATTGCGCTATGCAGACAAAAATCAAAGTACGCGGTTTTCATCTCGACGTTTATCAGCATGTGAACAATGCTCGCTATCTTGAGTTTCTTGAAGAAGCGCGCTGGGACGGGCTGGAAAACAGCGAAAGCTTTCAGTGGCTGACCGCGCACAACATCGCGTTTGTGGTTGTCAATATCAACATCAACTACCGCCGTCCAGCCGTGCTGGGTGATGTGCTCACGGTCACCAGCCAGGTGCAACAGATCAATGGCAAAAGCGGGGTCTTAAGCCAGGTGGTGACGCTCGATCCAGAAGGGCAGATGGTCGCAGATGCGTTGATCACGTTTGTCTGTATCGATCTGAAAACGCAGAAAGCGCTGCCGCTGGAAGGGGAATTGCGGGAAAAGCTGGAGTTGATGATCGCTTAGAAAGGTTGTCTTTTATAAAAGACAAAAGGATTTTTCAGGGATAGAATAATGGACAGGGACTATGTCGTTGAACGCTACCGGACCCGTGACGGGAAAGTACCGTTTGAGGAGTGGGTAGCCAGAATGAATCGAAGGGATCCGGATATGGTTTTCCGGATCCTTATGCGGATTAACCGCGCGATAAAACGTAATTTTGGCGATTACAGGTATCTCAGGGAAGGTGTTTGGGAGATGCGAGTCGACAGTGGCCCCGGCTACAGAATCTATTTTTCAGTAGAGAATCGGCAGGTTTTATTGTTACTGATCGGTGGTGACAAAAAGAGTCAAAAAGCGGATATCAAACTGGCAATAGATTACTGGAAAGATCATCAAACAAAAGGACATTCCTATGAGCGCCACTGAACGAAAATATTCGAGCTCCGTTAGCCACCATGATGCTGTTGTGAAAATGCTGCGAGAGAATCCTTCCTACGCTCAGCGTTATCTGCAAACAGCCCTGGAAGAGATCTATGAAGAGCAGGGAATCCCTGCCTATCTCATTGCACTCCGTCAGGTCATTGAAGCGCGAGGCGGTATTGGAGAAATTTCTGCCAAAGCAGGTCTGTCCCGTCAGCAGCTATACCGAACCTTATCAGACAACGGCAACCCAACGCTGACAACGCTGATGAAAGTCACCCGTGCTGCCGGTGTGAAATTATTCGACAGCACGGTCAAGTAGCCCTATTTAAGACCGGTCTTTTTCTTCATCGCGGCCATCACGCCGGATTTATCGGCAAGATAGTGGTTCAGCCCGTTAGCGCGCAGATTACAGGCCGCACACTGGCCGCAACCGTCGCCTTTGATGCCGTTATAGCAGGTGAGCGTTTCGCTGCGAACAAGGTCCAGCTTGCCCCAGTAGTCCGCCAGCGCCCAGGTTTCGGCTTTATCCAGCCACATGAGCGGAGTTTCAAACCGCGTCTCTTTCGCCATCCCCAGATTGACGGCGTGGTTTAACGCTTTCACGAACTCATCACGACAGTCCGGGTAGCCGGAGAAGTCGGTCTCGCACACGCCCGTGATCACCGCTTCGGCCTTTACCTGATAGGCGTAGATCGCCGTCAGGGTCAGGAAGAGGATATTACGGCCCGGCACGAAGGTATTTGGAATACCGCTGGCATCGGGTTCATAGTCTGGTACAGGAATACTGTCGCGGGTGAGGCTGCTCACGGCCAGTTCATTTAACAGCGTAACGTCCAGCACCTTGTGCGCGCGTGCGCCCAGTTTCAGGGCAAGTTCACGGGCAACGTCGATTTCAGCGCGATGACGCTGACCATAATCGAAAGTGACACAGTGAACTTCATCGTATTGATGAAGGGCCTGGACCAGGCAGGTAGTAGAGTCTTGTCCTCCGCTGAACACGACGACGGCACGTTTCATAAATCATCTCGACTGTTACGGTAAAAACGTTATGTTACCGTCTGACCACGACGGCGACCAGCTTCTTCACGATTTGGGCGCGGGCAGCCAGGCTTCGGTAAAGTCAAACCAGCCGCGGGTGTTGAGGCGTATACCATTCACGCCAGGCGGAGCACTGATTTGGTATTGATAATTAAAGAGTGGCGTCAGCACCGCACTCTCCATTAACCGGTTAAAGATGGCTTGCAGCCCCGAGTGTCTATCCCGAGCCTCGGCCTGAGTCTGTACCGCATCCAGCGTGGCTTGCAGATGGGCGTAAGCCGGTGCGCTAAGAACGTGCGGCCAGAGGGCATCGCAGCGCAGCCACTGTTCAAGCGTATATTCCGGCGCTTCGCCAATCAGTCTGTCCCCCATCATGATGTCTGCATCGGCAAGCTCCAGGCATCCGTCCCACGTCTTGGCGTCGTGAAAGATGACGGTCAGTTCACACCCCTGTAGCGCCAGGTATGCCTTCAACTGGCTGGCCATGGTGTGAAGCTCAACAGGGAGATGGTAAACCAGCGTCAACGCTTCAGGGAGGGTGACGTCCGATAAATCAGGCCAATCGGGGATGGTCCAGCCGGGAAGCAGTTCCTGAGTGGGTGTGATGAGCCCTTCGTTTAGCGGAAGTGTGTGAAGAAGCCTGGAGAGATGAATGATATTGATAAGCCGTTTTGCCTGAATCTCACTCAGGCGCGCGCTCTGTTTTAGCGTGAGGTAACAGAACCCCAGGCTGGTGCTGCTGCTTACCAGCCGCAGACTTTCCAGCTCGTCGGCCTCGCCGATCGCGATTTGCACCGGGTGACGACAGCTGGTGCCCAGGCTGTAATCAAAAAGCTGGGGAGTGATCCAGTATTCGATGGCTTTGAGCAGCGGATGGCTCAGGTGATACTGCTCATGGCTTTCCAGACGAACCAGGTCGGGCTCAAAGGCGGCCAGCCGAAACGGGCCACTGCCAACCACAGGATGGTCGGGATGCGCCAGACGGCTGCAGTAGGTTGCCAGCCTGTGCGGCAGCCAGTAGTCCGGTTGATGCAGCCTAAACGTCAGACACTGTGGATGCGTTGTTTCAATACATAAGACGCTATGAAACAGAGTGCGCAGGGCGGGAAGCGTCAACAGCGCTGTCAGACTTCGCTGGAGTTGCGGCGTTTCTATTTTATCGCCGTTATGCCAGTGCAGTGTGGAGCGAATGTAGAAATGCCAGCGCAGGCCGTCAGCAGAGACATCCCAGTGATGCGCCAGATCGCCCGTAGGTTCACTGCTGTTACCGTTAAAACGCGTCAGGCCTGAGAACACCTCTCCCGCCAGATGCTGCTCCGCCCGGCCCGGTAAAAAACCCGGCTGAAGCGGTTCCAGCGAGCGATAGTAGGGGATGCGCAGCGTCGGCGTGTCGTTTTGCCACTGCCCGCCCAAAAAAGGATGCAGTAATGACCGCAGCGCTTCAGGGGCAAGCTGGGCCAGTTCCAGCGCGTTATGCTGCTGCCCGCTTTTCAGCGCCTCTTCCATCATCGCATTGCGCAGTGACTCCGGGGCGACATGGAACGTTAGCTCACCGCGCTTACCGCGGCCAGACTGCGATCGCCAGCTGAGCCAGCCCGCCTCCTGGGCCTGGCGCAGCAGGGTTCGGACATGCCGCTCGCTACAAAAACAGCGGGCGGCCAGCTCGCTGATGGTGACCTGTTGCGTTGCGCCCTGAGAAGGCTGCCAGAGGCGGTGATACTGGTTGAGTCGATTGAGCTGGCGCATAAGAAACCCGGAACAATAATTTTCATCTATTCACTATTACTTCCGTATATCTCACACGATACTGATGCACAAGTTAACCGCATCACATTTCGGGAGTAATCATGGCTCGGCTCGCTGCATTTGATATGGACGGTACGCTGTTAATGCCGGATCACCGTTTAGGGGAAAAAACCCTGAACACGCTGAAGCGTCTGCGCGAGCGTGATGTCACCCTGACGTTTGCCACTGGCCGCCATGTGCTGGAGATGCGCCATTTGCTGGGCGCGTTTTCCCTCGACGCCTTTCTGATCACCGGCAACGGGACGCGAATTCACTCCGTAGAAGGCGATGTGCTGCACCGGCAGGATCTCAACCCGGAAGTGGCGGACATCGTGCTGCACAGCACCTGGGACACGCAGGCCAGTATCCACGTCTTTAACGATCGGGGCTGGTTTACCGGACGTGAAATTCCTGAACTGCTGCACGCGCATGTATACAGCGGTTTCAAATATCAGCTTATCGATCTGCGTCGGATCCCCGCTCATGCGGTAACCAAGATCTGCTTCTGCGGCGATCATGACGATCTGTGTCGCTTACGGATTCAGCTGAATGAGGCGCTGGGTGACCGGGCGCACTTGACTTTCTCGGCGGTGGATTGTCTGGAAGTTCTGCCGGTGGGCTGTAACAAAGGCTCCGCTCTGGCGGTACTCAGCGACCACCTGGGCTTAACGCTGCAGGAGTGTATGGCGTTTGGTGACGCCATGAACGACCGCGAAATGCTGGGTAGCGTTGGCCGCGGTCTGATCATGGGGAATGCGATGGCGCAGCTGAAAGCAGAACTTCCCCATCTGCCGGTTATTGGCCACTGCCGCAATGAAGCAGTGTCCCATTTTTTGACGCATTGGCTGGACAACAACAATCTCCCGTATTCCCCCGAATAGTGAGACCCTTCCAGCAAGCCAGACTTCGGTCTGGCTTTTTTTATTTCACCAGGTCTGTAATCTGCGCTTTCCACGGGGCGATATCGCCGATGTTGGCATGCACCCACTCCGCGTTGTAGTAGGTATCGAGATAACGCTCGCCGCTGTCGCACAGCAGCGTGACGATGGAGCCGGTGCGGCCCTCTTCGCGCATACGTGCTGCAAGCTGCAGTGCGCCCCACATGTTGGTGCCCGTCGATGCGCCCACTTTGCGGCCCAGCTGCGTCTCCAGCCAGTGCGCCGTTGCCACGCTGGCGGCATCCGGCACGCGCATCATCTCATCCACAACGTCGGGGATGAAAGAGGGCTCAACGCGCGGGCGGCCAATCCCTTCAATTTTACTGCCCACCGGGCTGCGCAGTTCCGCATTGCGGTTTTGCCAGTAGTCGAGGAACACGGAGTTCTGCGGGTCAACCACCATCAGTTGGGTATCGTATCCCTGACAGCGGATATAGCGTCCAATCGTGGCTGACGTGCCGCCGGTACCGGCGCTCATGACGATACAGGACGGAACCGGATGCGGTTCGTGGGTCATCTGGCGGAAAATACTGTCGGCAATGTTGTTATTGCCGCGCCAGTCGGTCGCGCGCTCGGCGAAGGTGAACTGGTCCATATAGTGGCCGTTCAGCTCGCGGGCCAGCATTTCGGAGGCGGCGTAGATTTCGCAGGCGCTTTCCACAAAGTGGCAGCGACCGCCGTAAAATTCGATCTGCTCGATTTTGCGTTTTGCGGTGCAGGACGGCATCACCGCGATAAACGGCAGGCCCAGCAGGCGGGCGAAATAGGCTTCGGACACCGCCGTTGAGCCGGACGAAGATTCAATAATAGTGGTGCCTTCTTTGATCCAGCCGTTACATAAACCGTATAAAAACAGCGAGCGCGCCAGGCGATGCTTCAGGCTGCCGGTAGGATGGGTGCTTTCATCTTTCAGATAGAGCTGAATGCCGTCAAATCCCGGCAGAGAAAGGCGAATCAGGTGCGTATCCGCCGAGCGCTGATAGTCGGCATTGATTTCGCTGATTGCATGTTTAACCCAGGTGCTATTCATCATCGTTATCCGTTTGTCATTTTGTGCCTAGGATAGCGAAAAGCACAGAAAAAATTGTTGCTATCTGGCCTTTAAAATAGAATGAAGAGAGAAAAATTTTCTCTGTGAGGTGGGTATGCTAGATAAAATTGACCGCAAGCTCCTTTCATTGCTGCAAAATGACTGTACCCTCTCTTTGCAGGCGCTGGCAGATGCCGTTAATCTGACCACCACCCCGTGCTGGAAGCGCCTAAAGAAGCTGGAAGATGACGGCATTCTTCTGGGGCGCGTCGCGCTGTTAGATCCCGAAAAGCTGGGGCTTGGGCTGACGGCGTTTGTGCTGATAAAAACCCAGCATCACAGCAGCGACTGGTATTGCCGTTTCGTCACCCAGGTGTCGGAGATGCCCGAGGTGCTCGGTTTCTGGCGAATGGCCGGAGAGTACGATTACCTGATGCGCGTCCAGGTGGCCGACATGAAGCGCTATGATGATTTCTACAAGCGGCTGGTGAACAGCGTCCCGGGTTTGTCGGACGTCACCTCAAGCTTCGCCATGGAACAGATTAAATACACCACAGCATTACCTATTGAATAACTTCGTAAAATACCTTCAGGAACAAACCGCGTGCGATTATTTGCCCAACTAAGCTGGTACTTTCGTCGGGAGTGGCAACGCTACCTCGGCGCAGTATTCCTGCTTATTATCATTGCCATCCTGCAGCTGATCCCGCCGAAAGTGGTGGGGTACGTCGTGGATGGCGTCACCGAACAGCATTACACCACCGCACGGGTGTTGATGTGGGTCGGCACGCTGGTGCTGACGGCCGTCATTGTTTATCTGCTGCGCTACGTCTGGCGCGTGCTGCTGTTTGGTGCGTCCTATCAGCTGGCCGTTGAGCTGCGTGAAGATTTTTACCGCCAGCTGAGCCGACAGCATCCCGAATTTTATCTGCGTCATCGCACCGGGGATCTCATCGCCCGCGCGACAAACGACGTCGATCGCGTGGTCTTTGCCGCCGGGGAAGGGGTGCTGACGCTGGTGGACTCGCTGGTGATGGGCTGTGCGGTGCTGATCGTGATGTCCACGCAGATCAGCTGGCAGCTGACCCTGCTCGCCCTGCTGCCGATGCCGATCATGGCGCTGGCGATCAATCGCTATGGCGAACAGCTGCACGAGCGCTTTAAGCTGGCGCAGGCGGCGTTTTCATCTCTGAACGATCGCACCCAGGAGAGCATGACCAGCATCCGCATGATCAAAGCGTTTGGTCTGGAAGACCGGCAGTCTGCGCTGTTTGCCGCCGATGCGGCAGACACGGGGGCGAAAAACATGCGCGTCGCGCGTATCGACGCCCGCTTTGACCCGACGATTTATATCGCAATCGGCATGGCAAATATGCTGGCCATTGGCGGCGGAAGCTGGATGGTGGTGCAGGGCACGCTTACCCTGGGGCAATTGACCAGCTTTGCGATGTATCTGGGTCTCATGATCTGGCCGATGCTGGCGCTGGCCTGGATGTTTAACATCGTGGAGCGCGGCAGCGCCGCCTACAGCCGCATTCGCGCCATGCTGGCCGAAGCGCCGGTGGTCATCGACGGTAGCGAAGCCGTACCGGAAGGGCGCGGCGTCATGACCGTCGACGTCCGCAAGTTTGTCTACCCGCATACGGAGCATCCGGTGCTGGAGAACGTTAGCTTTACGCTTCAGCCGGGCCAGATGCTGGGGATCTGCGGCCCGACGGGATCCGGCAAAAGTACCGTGCTCTCTCTGCTTCAGCGCCACTTTGACGTCACCGAGGGCGATATCCGCTTCCACGATATTCCCCTGACCAGACTGCTGCTGGACGAGTGGCGCGGTCGCCTGGCGGTCGTCAGCCAGACGCCGTTTTTATTTTCGGACACCGTGGCGAACAACATTGCCCTGGGACGCCCTGCGGCAACGCAGGAAGAAATTGAGCATGTGGCGCGTCTGGCCAGCGTACATGATGACATTTTGCGTCTGCCGCAGGGCTACGAAACGGAAGTCGGGGAACGCGGCGTCATGCTGTCAGGGGGGCAAAAGCAGCGTATCTCCATTGCCCGCGCCCTGCTGCTGAATGCTGAAATCCTGATCCTGGATGATGCGCTTTCCGCCGTGGACGGTCGTACCGAGCATCAGATCCTGCATAACCTGCGCCAGTGGGGCGACGGACGCACGGTGATAATCAGCGCCCACCGTTTGTCGGCGCTCACCGAAGCCAGCGAAATTGTGGTCTTACAGCACGGGCACATTGCCCAGCGCGGGCAGCATGAAACGCTTGCCGAGCAGCCGGGCTGGTATCGCGATATGTACCGCTATCAACAGCTTGAGGCGGCGCTGGACGATGCACCAGAGCAGAATGAGGAGGCCGCCAATGCGTAAGCTTGGAACGATGTGGCCGACGCTAAAACGTCTGCTGGCCTACGGCTCGCCGTGGCGTAAACCGCTCTCCGTGGCCGTGCTTTTACTCTGGATTGCGGCGATCGCTGAAGTGAGCGGTCCGCTGCTCATCAGCTATTTTATCGACAACATGGTCGCCAAAAGCTATCTGCCGCTGGGGCTGGTGGCGGGCTTAGGCGTGGCCTACGTTGGCCTTCAGCTGACGGCAGCAGGGCTGCACTATGCGCAGTCGCTGCTGTTTAACCGTGCAGCCGTGGGCGTTGTTCAGCAGCTGCGTACGGATGTGATGGACGCGGCGCTTCGCCAGCCGCTCAGCGAATTTGATATCCAGCCGGTCGGGCAGGTGATTTCACGCGTGACCAACGATACCGAGGTGATCCGCGATCTGTACGTCACCGTGGTGGCAACCGTACTGCGCAGCGCGGCGCTGATTGGCGCGATGCTGGTGGCGATGTTCAGCCTCGACTGGCGCATGGCGCTGGTGGCGATCACCATCTTCCCGGCGGTGCTGATCGTGATGGTGATCTACCAGCGATACAGCACGCCGATTGTGCGTCGGGTGCGCGCTTACCTGGCCGACATCAACGATGGCTTCAACGAAGTGATCAACGGCATGAGCGTCATCCAGCAGTTCCGCCAGCAGGCGCGCTTTGGCGAGCGCATGGGCGAAGCCAGCCGATCGCACTACATGGCGCGCATGCAGACGCTGCGCCTCGACGGTTTCCTGCTGCGTCCGCTGCTCAGCCTTTTCTCTGCGCTGGTGCTTTGCGGGCTGCTGATGCTCTTTGGCCTGAGCTCAAACGGTACGATCGAAGTGGGCGTGCTGTACGCCTTTATTAGCTATCTGGGACGCCTTAACGAGCCGCTGATCGAGCTCACCACCCAGCAATCGATGCTGCAACAGGCGGTAGTTGCCGGTGAACGCGTGTTTGAGCTGATGGACAGGCCGCGCCAGGCCTACGGCAATGACGAGCGACCTCTGCAAAGCGGGACTATCGCCTTTGATAACGTCTCGTTTGCCTATCGCGAAGACCGGCTGGTGCTGCAGGACATCACGCTTGACGTTCCGTCGCGCGGTTTCGTGGCGCTGGTGGGGCATACCGGCAGCGGTAAGAGCACGCTTGCCAGCCTGTTGATGGGCTATTATCCGGTCACGCACGGCGAAATCCGCCTCGACGGGCGCCCGCTCGCGTCTCTCAGCCACACCGTGTTGCGTAAAGGCGTCGCGATGGTGCAGCAGGATCCGGTCGTGCTGGCCGATACCTTCTACGCCAACGTGACCCTGGGGCGAGACTACTCGCAGGAGCAGGTCTGGGACGTGCTGGAAAAAGTGCAGCTGGCAGAGCTGGCGCGCGGGTTTAGCGATGGGATCAATACCAAACTGGGCGAGCAGGGGAACAATCTCTCCGTCGGGCAAAAGCAGCTCCTGGCGCTGGCGCGGGTGCTGATTGAAACGCCGCAGATACTGATTCTGGATGAAGCCACGGCCAGTATTGACTCCGGCACCGAACAGGCCATCCAGCAGGCGCTGGCCGCCGTACGCGACCATACGACGCTGGTGGTGATTGCCCACCGTCTTTCCACCATCGTCGATGCCGATACCATTCTGGTGCTACATCGCGGACAGGCCGTTGAACGCGGTACGCACCGTGAACTGCTGGAAGCAAAAGGGCGCTACTGGCAGATGTACCAGCTGCAGCTGGCGGGCGAAGAGCTGGCGGCCAGCGTGCGTGATGAAGAGTCGCTTAGCGCCTGATGCACCAAAATGAGGCGACGCGCTAACAGTCATTCCTGTTGGTGCAAAACTGAAACGCACCGTGCACCGGCATGGTGCGTTTTTTTTCGCCTGTTCGTTTATTACGGCCGCGTAATGCTCTGTGCGCCGCCGTTCCCCCTCGTTTTCATTTCTGGCACACCCCTTGCAATACCTTCTGCGTAAGCTGCGGCCATTACCGAATTCTGACTGGAGGGGATCTATGAAGCTGGTTACGGTTGTAATCAAACCATTCAAACTCGAAGACGTGCGTGAAGCGTTGTCTTCAATGGGTATTCAGGGACTGACTGTCACCGAAGTGAAAGGCTTTGGTCGTCAGAAGGGTCATGCCGAGCTTTATCGCGGGGCGGAATACAGCGTTAACTTTCTGCCAAAAGTAAAAATTGATGTCGCGATTGCTGACGATCAGCTTGATGAAGTCATTGATGTCATTAGCAAAGCGGCCTATACCGGCAAAATTGGCGACGGCAAAATTTTCGTTGCCGAACTGCAGCGCGTCATTCGCATCCGTACCGGCGAATCTGACGAAGCGGCATTGTAAATAACGCCTGGCACACAGTGATAGGGATCGAGAAAATGAAGATAGCAACACTTAAAACGGGTCTGGGTTCGCTGGCGCTGCTGCCGGGCCTGGCGCTGGCTGCTACCCCTGCGGTGGTCGACAAAGCCGATAACGCCTTTATGATGATCAGCACCGCGCTGGTGCTGTTCATGTCAATTCCGGGCATTGCGCTGTTCTACGGCGGCCTGATCCGTGGCAAAAACGTTCTCTCCATGCTGACGCAGGTTGCCGTGACGTTCGCACTGGTCTGCGTGCTGTGGGTGGTTTACGGTTACTCTCTGGCGTTCGGTACGGGCAACGCGTTCTTTGGTAACTTCGACTGGGTGATGCTGAAAAATATTGAGCTGACCGCGCTGATGGGCAGTTTCTATCAGTACATCCACGTTGCGTTCCAGGGCTCCTTCGCCTGTATTACCGTCGGGCTGATTGTGGGCGCGCTCGCCGAGCGTATTCGTTTCTCTGCCGTGCTGATCTTCGTGGTGGTCTGGATGACGCTCTCCTATGTGCCGATTGCGCACATGGTCTGGGGTGGCGGTCTGCTGGCAACGCACGGCGCGCTGGACTTCGCGGGCGGTACCGTTGTACACATCAACGCCGCGGTAGCGGGTCTGGTGGGTGCCTACCTGATTGGCAAACGCGTGGGCTTCGGTAAAGAAGCGTTTAAACCGCACAACCTGCCGATGGTGTTTACCGGTACGGCTATCCTCTACTTTGGCTGGTTTGGCTTCAACGCCGGCTCGGCAAGTGCAGCAAACGAAATCGCCGCGCTGGCCTTCGTGAACACCGTTGTGGCCACGGCGGGTGCAATCCTCTCTTGGGTGTTTGGCGAGTGGGCGGTACGCGGTAAACCTTCTTTGCTGGGTGCCTGTTCGGGTGCCATTGCCGGTCTGGTTGGCATTACGCCAGCATGCGGTTATGTCGGCGTGGGTGGCGCGCTGCTGGTCGGCCTGGTTTCCGGTCTGGCGGGTCTGTGGGGCGTGACCGCACTGAAACGTGTGCTGCGCGTTGACGACCCATGCGATGTGTTTGGTGTTCACGGCGTGTGCGGCATCGTAGGTTGTATCATGACCGGTATCTTTGCCGCGAAGTCGCTCGGTGGCGTGGGCTACGCAGAAGGCGTGACCATGGTTCATCAGGTGCTGGTGCAGCTGGAAAGTATTGCTATCACCGTTGTCTGGTCTGCCGTTGTGGCCTTCATTGGCTATAAGCTGGCGGATATGACGGTGGGTCTGCGCGTACCGGAAGAGCAGGAGCGCGAAGGCCTGGACGTCAACAGCCACGGCGAGAATGCGTATAACGCCTGATAAACAGCAAAACGGCAACCCAGGTTGCCGTTTTTATTGTGTATTCCCTCTCCCCGTGGGAGAGGGTCAGGGTGAGGGCATCAGGCCGCACACAATCACCCGCGATTACGCATTACCCCTTCCTGCACCGTAGACGCGACCAGCACGCCATCCTGAGTATAAAACTCCCCGCGCACAAACCCGCGCGCGCTCGACGCTGACGTACTCTCCACGCTGTAAAGCAGCCACTCATTCATGTTGAACGGACGGTGGAACCACATGGAGTGATCGATCGTCGCGACCTGCATCCCTTTTTCCAGGAAACCAACGCCGTGCGGCTGCAGCGCCACCGGCAGGAAGTTGAAATCTGACGCATAGCCGAGCAGATACTGATGCACGCGGAAATCTTCCGGCACGGTCCCGTTGGCACGGATCCAGACCTGGCGCTTCGGTTCGGCGGTATGGCCTTTCATCGGGTTGTGGAACTCAACCGGGCGGATCTCCAGCGGCTTATCGCAGAGAAACTTCTCTTTGACCTGCGGCGGAAGCAGATGCGCCAGCGCGCGGGCGATATCCGTCTCTGATTTTAAAGAGTCGGGCGACGGAGCCGGGGGCATCACTTTTTGATGTTCGTAGCCGGGTTCCGGCGCCTGGAAAGAGGCGGTCATGTAAAAGATCGGCTTGCCGTTTTGAATGGCCGCTACGCGGCGTGCGCTGAAGCTGTTGCCGTCTCGCAGGACTTCAACGTCATACACAATCGGTTTTGCGCTATCGCCAGGGCGTAAGAAGTAGCTGTGGAATGAATGCACCAGACGGTCTGCCGGGACAGTCTCCTTTGCTGCGTACAGAGCTTGTCCAACGACTTGCCCCCCGAAGACCTGGCGTAAGCCGAGATCTTCGCTCTGTCCGCGAAAGAGTCCTTCCTCAATTTTTTCCAGATTCAGTAATGTCAGCAGATTGTTCAGTGCCTGACTCATAGTTGTCCTCAATAAACGCCGTAGCGAAAGATAGGCAGAGTATAACGCAGAAATGAAAGTGGTCCGATGGGTAGAATAATCTGAATATCGGCACGTTTTCAGGCATAAATCGGTGATCTGTGCCACACTTGAATACGTTATGTGATTGAAACGACATCGGATGGGATCGATCCCGCTGGTGCATTGATAAGGAGACTTCAATGAAACTCGTGCCCATGCTAAGTGGTGTAGCTATTGCGGTGGCGTTGTCCGCCTGTGCCGGTAAAAGCGCCCAAGTGCCAGTACCAGCAGCCGACCCGAACGGGATTAATACCCTTTCACAGCAATCCATTCAGCAGCCTAATGTTTCCGGTACCATCTGGATTAAACAGAAAGTGGCGTTGCCGCCGGATGCGGTATTAACCGTAACGCTGTCTGATGCTTCTCTGGCCGACGCGCCGTCGAAAGTCGTTGCCCAGCGTGCCGTTCGTACTGAAGGCAAGCAGGCGCCGTTTAGCTTCGTATTGCCGTATAACCCGTCGGACGTGCAGCCTAACGCCCGTATCCTGCTGAGCGCAGCGGTAACCATCAACGGCAAGCTGGTCTTTATCACCGATACGGTCCAGGAAGCGATCAACAACGGTGGGACAAAAATCGATCTGAACCTGGTGCCGGTGCAGCAGACCGAAGTGCCGGTCGCACCGCAGACCAATCAGCCGTCTCTGCCAACTCCACCGACTCAGATGTAATTTCTGCATTTCCCCTCTCCTCCGGGAGAGGGGTCAATACACCCAGCGAAACTTCTGCAAATCGATCTGACCCGACCCTGACACCTGCACACCCTCTGAAAGTAACGCCTGACGCTGACGCTGAAGATCCGGCCCGGTGAGTGAAATGGCGCCATGACGGTTCACCACCCGATGCCAGGGCAGGGTACTGCCTTCCGGCAGCCGTTTCAGGACGCCTCCAACCTGTCGCGCCGCGCGCGGGAAACCGGCCAGACGCGCGACATCACCATAGGTGGTGACGTAGCCTTCCGGGATTGAGGCCACGATTTGCCATACGCGCTGTGGAAAGGAGTCGTGTTCGTCCATACCTTTACCTGTGGGGAGTTTCTGGAAAGCTATGGTAAACGAAGATCTTCATGATTGCTGCGCCTGTTTGCGCAAGAAACCAGCATCCGGTTGCTGGTCGCTTGCAATTGGGCCTTAGCACAGGGATAATGCGCCAGCGCGTTGGTTATCAACGCTCTCAATGGGGGCTCTGTTGGTTCTCCCGCAACGCTACTCTGTTCACCAGGTCAGGTCCGGAAGGAAGCAGCCAGGGCAGACGACGTGTGTGCCGGGATGTAGCTGGCAGGGCCCCCACCCATTTCTGCTAAGTGCATGATATCCATCATGTAACCCTCTGTTTTCGTGCATTGAAACGGCGGTGATACAACTTTCGTGTATCACTTAGGACGCTAATCAATGTCGCATCTGATGCTTTCCCGTCACGGGATCTGGTACTACCGTAGGGTCTACCTGACACCTCGGAAACGCCGTGAAATTCGTATTTCTCTTCGCACACGTTCCAAGCGTGAAGCTTTGCTCCGTGTGGAGAAATATCTCACCTCACAACCTTTCCACTGCGTTCCGCAGTCCATCCCGGCACACACTGCAACCCCGTCTGCTTCCTTCCAACAACCACAACAGAAAAAGCCTTTCAAGAGCCTGAAGAGCGAGCTTGATAAGTACACCAAGGCTAAAACAGGAGAGGTTGGTGAACGGGAAATACTGACGATCAATAGGTGCGTAAATGCATATCTGAATTCTACAAAAGAGCCTTTCAGCAAGAGAAGCGCGGCGGCATTTGTCGATGATCTTGAAGGTTCAGCATCCACCAGAAACCGTTACATCAAAAAGAACTCGGCGTTTTTCAAAGGGCTTGCAACTCGCACGGACGAAGAGATTCGAAACCCATTTGAGGGGATGGGTGTTAAGGAAACAACCGCACCGATGGATCGCCGTCCTGCATACACGTTCAACGATTTGAAACGGTTGCACATTGCTTTGCATGGCGTGAAAGATTGGAAGCGGTGGATCATTCTGATAGGTCGCTATTCTGGTATGAGGCAGAATGAGATTTGCCAGCTTTACCACAATGACGTGATGAAAGTTGACGGGGTTTGGTGCCTCCGTGTTGATAACTTGAATCCGAATCAGACGCTCAAAACCGACAGTTCACGGCGGTTCGTTCCGATCCATTCGCAACTGCTGACGCTTGGTCTGCTTGATTTCACCAAAGAAAGGAAAGGACATTTGTTCCCTGAGCTAACCTTGCATCTTGGTAGCTATGGTCACTATTTCAGCCGTTGGTTTACGAGGTTCAGAGGCAAGCATAGCCTGCCTGAATATCATTCACTGCGCCACTATGCCGCCACAACATTTAAACAGAATGGTTTCCCTGAACAGTTCGCTTCGCAGGTGCTCGGACACTCGAATGCAACGATCACGTACAATCGATACGGGAAGGGCGTTGATGTCTCGCGATTGGTTGAATTGGTGGAGTATCTATGATGGTTGTGCTGGTAGCTTTGTAGGGATAAAGTCGTTATCGATATAAGGCCGGAATAATAAGGGATTAATTATGAAATTTGTTCTTACCGAGATCATCTTGGTTGCAATAGCTCGTCTTGTTGGAGATGCACAGGCGGATGCCCCTAGGTCACCTTCTCATTCAGATTTGAGTTATGCTTTTGAAAGACATTGCTTATCACATGTTGATCCAAAAAATCAGCAAGTTGTAGGTAAGACTAAACGTGTTCGTGCTGTCCTCTCTTGGGCATTGGATAACGATCCTGAAGCTGGATATAAACTGGCATTGACGCTTTTGCAGGATGTTAAAGTAGCTGGAGGTTTTAGACCAGAGTCGACCAACTATGCGGGACGCGATGCCATCCAAGGGGCAATTGAAGCCTTTAGAGAACAAGGTCTAATTTTGACAGAAGAAGGCTCTTTAGTTCGTCAAAGTATTGAAGGTCTTCGAGGGCGTGAATTAACTGAAGCATTGAGAAAATATGCTGATAGAGCGAGGCGCGGTGCTGAAGATGCTGCACTTCTCTCTGGAACCAGTAAGGATCTTTTGGAAGCAACAGCAGCACATGTTATCACCCAAAAATTTGGGACCTATCCTCAACAAGCTAATTTTCCTGCCTTGCTTGGACAGGCATTCATCGCTCTTGGATTAGCCACACCAGAAGATAAGATCGAAAATCTTGAAGCTCCTCATCATACAATGGAGCGGGGGATGTTTAACACTGCCATTGGTATCAATAAATTGAGAAATAAGCAGGGAACTGGACATGGTAGGCCTTGGTTACCAACAATAAAAGAAAGTGAGGCAAAAGCTGCCATTGAGATGGCGGGGGTCATATCTAGCTATATGATTGATAAACTTACTAATTAATACTAATACCATTATTCAGTGCTTGTTTATTATGCATACCATATAAAATCACTAAAAAAGTAGGGGTAAAGGCATGGATGTTGAAAAGGCACAAGCGATTGAAAACAGTATGATGTGCTTAACGATATTTTCACGATCCATCCACACTTTTTTCGCGCTGGCTAACGTTCTAGAACACCTGGATCGTGGGACTGGTGATTTATTCCCGTTCAGGGGAGTTTGCAATGCCTTGATTGGTGATGCGGCGATACACTGGTGCAAAGTTTTTGGATCTGATGCTGAGGCTACTCACTGGAAATGTGTAATCGATGATCACGATGGGTTTCGAAAGTTTTTATTCGAAGAACTGCGAACGACGCCAACCGAATTTCATGCTTATTGGAAGAAAATGACTGAATTCAGAAGCAATGTAATCGCGCATTTTAACGCTGAACATTTTTTGAACGGTTCAACACCTGAGTTTGATACGGCGATTGCAGCAGCGGCAACGGCGCATAAATACATGTACCGAACCTTCCCTCCAAATGTGAATTACGTCGGGCCTATGGATTTAGTCAGTTATGGTAAAACTGCGTCTGAAGCAGTAATGAATCGAATTTTAGTTTAAGGAAACAATATGTCTGGAATGTTAGCAAGTACAGCTGCCGCTGTTGGCATTATTGATAAAGCTGTCGGTATCGCAAAGAAACTTGCAGATGATGGCGGTGAGCTTGATAAGGCGACGCTTAAACTTGAGCTTGCAAACCTCATGACAGAGCTTGCAAGTGTTAAGATGGAAGTTATCACCACCCAAGCGCTACTTTTTGATGCAGAACAAAAGAACAAGCAATTAGAGGAGCAGTTAAAGGATAAGCAAGTCTTCATTTTCCAAAACGGTGTTTGGTGGAAAGAGGGTGATGAAATAGCATTTTGCCCTAAATGCTATGAAAGTGAGAATATTAAATTCCACATGGAAGCAAGGGAGAAGGTCATCGGTATGATGGGATCATACGACTATAAGCATTGGCATTGCCGCCGCTGCAATTCTGATTTTGACAGAATTTAACCTTACTTGTCCTCTGTAGAGAATGTTTTCACGTTTGGACAATGCTTGCTGTTCGTTTTGTACATAAAATCGTAGATTGAATTGGAATAGCGACACAGCGTCCCGTTGGCAGTCTGGGTCTGTTCTGTCAGTTGCATGGTGATTTTGCCTGCCATTGCATAAAAAGCCACCAGAGTACCGCAAATCAATAGAATTCCTCTCATATATTCCCCCTAGAATGATCTGCCTTCTACAATGCCAAATGGCAATCCGAGTAAACATCCTTGGAAGATTATAGTAACCAAATTGATCAATTTTAACGATCAATTTTATTATTTTGATCGATTAAAGTAATTAATTGCGTTGAGGCACCTACCGTTGGTGCACTTAATCTATTCAGCTATGGAGGCTGTTTTGAAAAAGATTCTTGCATTACCTCTTATGTTCTTTTCCTTCTCGTCCTTCTCTGAAGGCGTTCCGTCTACAGATGTACAACCATACCCTGAGTACCTGGCGGCCTATGTCAAAACGTTGATTACTGCTGGATGTGAACAAACCTTGAAAGGTGGTTCTGAGGACGTATTGATCAAACGGGCAACGAAGGGTATGAAGAAGGACACGGCGAGTTACGATAATGTACACAATGCTATCGTTTTGGGGGCTGGTTTCGGCAACGGACTGAAGGAAAAAGGTAAACTTATCACCAAAGAAAAAATCGCGATTGAAAGTTGTGGTGGTGCAGCGGCCTATACCATGATGCAAAAAGAGTTTATAAAAACGGTCGTTGCTAGTATGACTAATCCGGAACAATCTCAGGTTGCCGATAGTAAACCCAAAGTGCCAGCTTCTGATGAGGGCATTTACCGTACAACAGCAAAAGCTCTGGCGAAACTGTACAGCGCTAATGAAGTTGCAGCGGATGACAAGATTGGTGGTCGTAAGGTGGAAATGACCGGAATTGTTCAGGACATAACAAAAAATTTCGCAAATGATGTAGTCCTTAAACTTGAAAGTGGTAATCGCTTCATGCCTGTCAGCCTGAGTATGGCTGATTCAGAGATGGCACAGGCGTCGAAATTGAAAAAGGGGCAGAAGATCACCGTGACCTGCGAAAAGATGCAGCTTTTCATCGGTGCTCCGTCTGGCGGCAACTGCACCTTTAACTAATCAGTCTAACTGTCTGCCGGGTAAAACTCCCGGCAACTCATCAACCCACCTCGTGGGTGTCCCTGCTATTTGCCGATCCAGCTTACATGCTCTTGCTGAAAATATCCTACGGCTCTCTGGGCCATGTGCCTGACTTGACAGACGATCCCTCAATAATTTCTTATTCTCTTGCAGAAATATCGCAGAGCCGACACTCCCAGCAATGCACTTCACCACTTCATCCCATAGGGCATAACAACAGGGAAACTTGGCACAATAGAGCGTTTTACTGTTCGTTTTCTGGTCTATTTAACATAATGGTTCTTATAAGTACTTGACTGGAATTGTCAGATATTGCTTTTCGGAGCGTTGATGCGAAGCGGGGTAGACAACAGCGATTTCATCTGTAGTGGTCTAGCATTCCTAAGCGTAGCGCCAGCAATCACCTGATTGAAGCTCCGCTTTATGCTTTTCAGGACCGTATTACAGCGGCAGACGTGCAACCATATCGCAAACCAGGCTCCGACCTGCAAATGTCTGTAATGGATGCGGTCAATTCTTCTGCTGTCGCAATGCTTGAGAAGGCTATCAGTGAAGCTCTGTTGAAGTTGAGAAAGAAGAATGCAATCTGAGGCTGGGGCAACCCGGCTTTTTTGTGTCTGTCGCATGAGAAAATAGCTTGCCCGTGTCTCCTTATGGTGATACAAATTCATAGCCTCACTGCTGTTTAGTGCATTGAAATACATGGGCTTTATTCGAAAAGGCTTAGCTGGCAGGGCCCCCACCCATTTGTGGCCTCATAAGATCCTTCAGCTTCACCTCTCCCTTACATCATTACTCCACAATAAAACTACACCTGTATCGTGTAATATATATTTCATTACACTGAAATATTATTGTCATAAACCTGTAATAATAGACTGTCATTTTATAATCGGACGGTTATTTTCTTCCATAACTCAAAAAAATATATATCTGGATAAGATTGTTAAGTTCGTGTATTAAATAAAGTACTTATTCCGAAGGGAAGTGACAAACATGGCTACAGCGGTATTAAACGTTAAGATTGATGACGCGCTAAAAGAAAGGCTTCGCCACTATGCGGAAGTCAATAACGAGAATTTAAGCGTGACGACAGAGAAACTGCTGCTGCTGGCGTTCGAAGCAGTAGAAGAGGCGGGAGTATCGGAAGAGGATATTGATAATCAGCATACGGAAGAAGAGAGTGTTTCTCCTTTTACTCCTAAAGAAATCAAGGCCCTACGTAAACTTCTGAAGAAGAGAAAATGAAACAACAACTGTCAACCGCCAGTGACTACAACGAGGCCTGCGATCTGTTGCGTTCAGGCTACGTGAAGCATGTACGTCTTGGCTGGAATGTTGGAAGCGATGAGTTCTTTCGAATTGCGTCTGACTGGTGTGATACCGGTGCAAAAATTAAGAAAGACGGTGATAACTTCGTTATTTCACTAAAAGGCTTTCCTATTCCTCCTCAGCATTAAACCCTGACCAGTGAAAACTGCTGACTGCATATGTTACAGTCAGCAGTTTTTATTTTATGATCTGCTTCTAATATTTTAATATTAGATCACGCTGCGTTTTAACGATGGCACGTTTTTATTCAAGGCGAGCCATAACGGTTTGATCCTCAGCAACGCCTGCTCAAGCTCTGTCGATTCCAGCGAGAAGGGCATACGTAAATAGCGGTCAAACGCCCCCGATAAACCAAATCGCGTCCCGGTTCCCAGGTTAATCCCGATTATTTCTGCCCGCGCGGCAAGCTGTGTCGCCAGCATGCCCGGAAGCTCTATCCAGTAAGAGAGCCCGCCTTCCGCCTCGTGGAATTTCCACTCCGGGAAATGTTCGCGCAGCAGGTCACCACATCGATCGCGCCGTTCCGCCAGCATCTTCCGGCGTGCGGGCAGAAACGTCTCGCTGTTGTTAATGAGCCACCGCATTGCCAGCTGTTCGAGCAGCGGCGAGCCTAAATCCAGAGTATCCCGCGTCTGGGCAAGGGTGGCGATGATGCGCGATGAGGCACGGATCCAGCCGAGACGCAGCCCGCCCCAGAAGCTTTTTCCGGCAGAGCCTAAGGTGATGACGGTGGCCTGCGGGTTAAAGGCGGCCAGCGGTGGCGGGGGAGGCGCATCAAACCAGAGATCCACCATCGTTTCATCCACCACCAGCGCCGTGCGGGTTTGGGCTGCAATATCCGTGATGGCCTGACGGGTGGCGATATCCATACAGCGCCCGGTCGGATTATGAAAATCTGGCATCAGGTAGGCCAGGCGCGGCGCCGTCTGGGCAAGCGTTGCGGCAAAGCCATCCGTATCCCAGCCGGTTTCCGGCAGCGACACCCCGACTGGCCGACACTGCGCCCCCTGAATGGCGGCAATCGCCAGCGGATAGGTGGGATGATCGACCACGACGCGGTCCCCCGGCCCGGTCATCATCCGCAGCACCAGCGCAAAGCCGCTGACGGCGCCATTAACCACCATCACTTCGTCTGCGCGGGTGGGAAGGCCCCGCGCGGTATAGCGCGCAGCGATGGCCTCCCGCAGCGTCGGTAGCCCCAGCTGATCGTAGCCCGTCAGCGAGAGAAGCGGGGTAATGGCCGTGAGCGCATGGGCATAAGCCTGATGGATCTCCGGCCCGGCATTCAGGGCGGCAGTGGAGAGATCCAGTGCGGCGCTCGCCGCGGAAAGGGTGGGAACGGCGCGCGTGTCCGGGAGAATGACCCGCGACCCGCTGCCGTGGCGGCTTTCAAGGTACCCCTCTTCACGCAGGTGGGCGAGCGCGCTGCTGATGGTGGTTCGGCTCACGTCCAGCGCCGTGGCCAGCTCACGCTCGCCCGGCAGCCGCGTATTCAGTGCCAGACGCCCATCAAGAATTAACAAACGCAGCGCGTCGGCCAGCTGTCGCCAGAGCGGGGTGCGGGATGAGGCTTGCTGCCAGTGGCCTAAAAGGCGTACCAGAGACTGGCTTCCGAAGCGACGTGATGACATATGCAGTCCACTATTTGAAAACTGGACATTAATCATAGTGCCATTTTAGGTCAGGATGAAAGCCTGGTTCACTGGAGAAGATAAAAATGGTACGTCGTCTGCTACAACTCTATGTCGGTTTAGGACTGTATGGCCTTTCCACCGCAATGTTTATTCGTTCCGATTTGGGTGTCGATCCCTGGGATGTGTTTCACCTCGGGGTGGGGATGCAGCTGGGGATGACTATCGGGACGGTGATCATTGTGACCGGCGCGGCGGTGCTGCTGCTGTGGATCCCGCTGCGCCAGATGCCGGGCCTTGGCACGATCAGCAACGTGATTTGTATCGGCCTGGCGGCGGACGCCAGCATGGCGCTTATCCCGGAGCTGGATTCGTTACCCGTTCGAATTGCTTTCCTGGTGTCGGGCATCGTGATGAACGCGATTGCGACCAGCATGTACATCGGGGCCGGTTTCGGGCCAGGCCCGCGCGACGGCCTGATGACCGGCATTCACGCCCGACTGGGGTGGTCCATTCGCAGCGTGCGTACCTCAATTGAGGTGTCCGTTCTGCTGATTGGGTGCGTGCTTGGCGGCACGTTTGGGGTGGGAACCGTACTGTATGCACTGACCATTGGCCCGCTTATCCAGCTCTGCCTGCCCTGGTTCCGCCAGAAGCCACGCATTGCGGAAATACCCCAGCCGGAGCGGGTTGTTTAATTTTACGAAGCGCTCACATGTTTTAACGGCGTCGCTGTGCCAGAATAGACGCTTCGAAAATCGCGATGCCAGAAAGCATGAAAGCAATCACTCTCTATGATGTCGCCCTCCTTGCGGGGGTTTCTTATCAGACCGTTTCCCGCGTCATTAACGACGCGGAACATGTGTCTGCCCGCACGCGAGAAAAGGTGCAGCAGGCGATGGCGGAGCTGCACTACGTTCCTAACCTTCGGGCGCAGCAGCTGGCGGGGAAACGCACCCGTACGTTGGGCCTCATCACCACCGACCTGGCCCTGCACGCTCCTTCGCAAATTGTGTCGGCGGTCAAATCGCGTGCGGCGGAACAGGGGGCGAGCGTCCTGATTTCAATGGTGGAGCAACCCCGGCAGTGTCAGGCCGCGCTTCAGGCGCTGCTGGCACAGCGGGTGGACGCGCTGCTGGTGAATGTGCCGCTTGACGATCCGCACGCCGAAGAGCTCAGGGCGCTGGCGTCCCCCGTCCCGGTGCTGTTCCTCGATGTATCGCCCTCAGCGCGGGTAAACAGCCTCGTGTTTAACGCGGAGCAGGGGGCGCGTCTGGGCGTTGAGCATCTGCTTTCTCTGGGGCATCAGCGCATTGCCCTGCTGAGCGGGCCGGAAAGCTCGGTCTCTGCGCGGGCGCGTCTGGCGGGCTGGAAAGCGACGCTGGCGCAGGCGGGTCTTAACGCGACGGCTGTGGCCTACGGTGACTGGAGCGCGGCCAGCGGTTATGAGAAGGGACACGTGCTGCTGTCGGGTGCGGCATTACCGGACGCGATTCTGGTGGCGAACGATCAGATGGCGCTCGGGGCGATGCGCGCCTGCGCGGAAAAAGGGATCGCGATACCTGGCCAGCTTTCGGTGGTTGGGTTTGACGATACGGCCGACAGCGCCTGGTTTTCCCCGCCGCTGACAACCATTCGTCAGGCGTTTCGCGAGGCAGGCGAACGCAGCGTGGAGTGGCTGCTGGCGCCTTCCGGGGGCGAAGCGTGCCGGCAGGTTCAGCTGCCGGTGACGCTGGTTACCCGTCATTCCAGCGCGCGCCGCAATCCGAAGCAGGCCGAACGCGAGGATCTGGCGCAGCAGCTCAGAAGCCTGGCACTCCTTGCCGAGCAGATTGCCCGCAAATAAAACTTTGTGATCGGACTCGCTACCCCGCGATTGAACGCTTTACCGTTGCCCGGTGCCAGGGCATGTTAACCAAAATTGTGAGCGCTTCGCAAAGAGGTTACTATGTCCACCACTTCACCGCTGACCCTCAGCGCCATTCTGGCCCGTCGGGACTGGGAAAATCCTGGCGTCACCCAGTGGAACCGTCTGGCCGCACACGCGCCGTTGCACAGCTGGCGCAATGAACACTCTGCCAGAGAGGACGCTGGATCGACCAGCAGGCACTCTCTGAACGGAGTGTGGCAGTTTAGCTTCTTTACCGCGCCGGAGCAGGTTCCTCAGGCATGGGTAACCGAAGATTGCGCCGATGCCGTTGCGATGCCCGTGCCGTCTAACTGGCAGATGCAGGGTTTCGACACGCCCATCTATACCAATGTCACCTATCCCATTCCCGTTAACCCGCCTTTCGTGCCGCAGGAAAATCCGACCGGTTGTTACTCGCTCACATTTGAGGTGGATGACGCCTGGCTTCAGAGCGGGCAGACCCGCATCATCTTCGACGGCGTGAACTCCGCGTTCCATCTCTGGTGCAACGGACAGTGGATGGGCTATTCCCAGGACAGCCGATTGCCCGCCGAATTTGACCTCTCGGCGGCCTTGCGCCCCGGGCAGAACCGCCTGGCGGTCATGGTATTGCGCTGGTGCGACGGCAGCTATCTGGAAGATCAGGACATGTGGCGCATGAGCGGCATCTTCCGCGATGTGACGCTGCTGCATAAACCCGAGACGCAGATTGCCGATTATCACGTGGTGACGGACCTGAATGCGGAGCTGGACCGCGCGGTGCTGAAGATGGATGTCGCGCTGACAGGCGCTGGCTTTGCAGACTGCGAGGTGGTCATGACCCTGTGGCGCAGGGGTGAAAAATGCGCCAGCGTTTCCCGGCGGCCAGGATCTGCCATCGTCGACGAGCGCGGCAGCTGGGCAGAGCGGCTAACGACGGCGATCCCCGTCGACCAGCCCGCGCTCTGGAGCGCTGAAACGCCAGAACTGTATCGCCTGACGATTGCGCTTCTTAACCCGCAGGGTGAGGTGCTGGAGGTTGAGGCGTGCGACGTGGGCTTCCGCCGCGTTGAGATCGGCAATGGCCTGCTGAAGCTTAACGGTAAACCGCTGCTAATCCGCGGGGTTAACCGACACGAGCATCATCCGGAAAACGGCCAGGTGATGGACGAAGCGACCATGCGCCGCGATATCGAAATCATGAAGCAGCACAACTTCAACGCCGTGCGCTGCTCGCACTACCCGAACCATCCCATGTGGTACCGGCTTTGCGACCGCTACGGGCTGTACGTCGTTGACGAAGCCAATATCGAAACGCACGGCATGGTGCCGATGAGCCGCCTTGCTGACGATCCGCGCTGGCTGCCCGCCATGAGCGAACGCGTGACCCGCATGGTGCAGCGCGATCGTAATCATCCCTCGGTTATCATCTGGTCCCTGGGCAATGAGTCGGGCCACGGCGCGAATCACGATGCGCTGTACCGCTGGCTGAAAACCACCGATCCTACGCGTCCGGTGCAGTATGAAGGCGGCGGCGCGAACACGGCGGCGACCGATATTGTCTGTCCGATGTACGCCCGGGTCGATCGGGATCAGCCCTTCCCGGCAGTGCCTAAATGGTCAATCAAGAAATGGATCGGCATGCCGGACGAAACGCGCCCGCTGATCCTCTGTGAATACGCCCACGCGATGGGAAATAGCTTCGGCGGGTTTGCGAAATACTGGGAAGCGTTTCGCAGCCATCCTCGCCTGCAGGGCGGGTTTGTCTGGGACTGGGTCGATCAGGCCCTGACGAAACGGGATGAAAAGGGCAACGCGTTCTGGGCCTACGGCGGAGACTTCGGGGATAAGCCGAACGATCGGCAGTTTTGTCTTAACGGGCTGGTGTTCCCCGATCGCACGCCGCATCCGGCGCTGTACGAGGCGCAGCGTGCCCAGCAGTTCTTTACCTTTACGCGGGTCAGCACCTCTCCGCTGGTGATTGAGGTGCAAAGCGGCTACCTGTTCCGCCACACCGATAACGAAGTGCTGAACTGGACGGTTGCCCGGGACGGGGACGTGCTGGCCGCGGGCGAGGTGACGCTCTCGATGGCGCCTGAAGGCACCCAGCGTCTGGAGATTGACCTGCCGGCGCTGAACGCCGGGCCGGGTGAGATCTGGCTGAACGTTGAAGTACGCCAGCCGCGGGCAACGCCGTGGTCTCCGGCTGACCATCGCTGCGCGTGGGAGCAGTGGCCGCTTCCGGCTCCCCTCTTTATTGCTCCGCCAGTCCCGGCGGGCGAGCCGCCGGTGTTAACGCAAAACGAGCTCATCCTGGAGATCGCCCATCGTCAACAGCGCTGGCAGTTCGATCGCGCAACCGGAAACCTGTCCCAATGGTGGCGAAATGGCGTTGAAACGCTCCTTTCACCTCTGACGGACAACGTCAGCCGCGCGCCGCTGGACAACGACATTGGCGTGAGTGAAGCGACGCAGATCGATCCGAACGCCTGGGTTGAACGCTGGAAAGCGGCGGGCATGTACGAACTCACCTCGCGCGTTCTGCACTGTGAGGCACGGCAGCACGCAGGCGACGTGGTGGTCACAACCCAGCACGTGCTTGAGTATCGCGGCAAAGCCCTGTTCATGAGCCGTAAAGTCTGGCGGGTGGACGATCGGGGCGTTCTGCATGGCGATATTCAGATTGATGTTGCGTCTGATATCCCTGAACCCGCGCGCGTTGGCCTGAGCGTTCATCTTGCCGAAACGCCGGAAAACGTTCACTGGCTGGGGCTGGGGCCGCATGAAAACTACCCGGACAGAAAGCTGGCGGCGCAGCAGGGTCGCTGGACATTACCTCTCGAGGCCATGCACACGCCGTATATCTTCCCGACGGAAAATGGTTTGCGCTGCGATACCCGGGAGCTTGTGGTGGGAACGCATCAGCTGAACGGCCGGTTCCATTTCTCGGTGAGCCGCTACGGCCAGCAGCAGCTGCGTGAGACAACCCATCATCATCTGCTGCGCGAAGAGCCGGGATGCTGGCTCAATCTCGATGCGTTCCATATGGGCGTGGGCGGCGACGACTCCTGGAGCCCCAGCGTCTCGCCGGAATTCCTCCTGCAGACACGCCAGCTTCGCTATACCTTCAGCTGGCAGCAGAACCCTTAACTGACCATGAAGATGCGGCCACAGAGCGTGGCCGCAGTCTTACGCCAGAATGCCGCTCAGGCCATGCAGGCTCATGTAAATCCCTACTACGGTAATCAGCGCAGCGGAGATCCACGGCGCTTTACGGGAGAATTCGCTAAACCCGGGCCAGCGTTTGGTCGCGTGCTTGAGGCTTAAGGCGGCAATCGCGCCGGAAGCGACCAGCGTTAACGCCAGACCAATACTGAAGCTGAACACCAGCGTCGCGCCGAGGGCGAAATGCTTCAGCTGCAGGCAGATCAGCAGTACGGTGATGGACGCCGGGCAGGGAATAAGCCCGCCGGTCAGGCCAAACATCACGATCTGTCCGGTGGTGACGTTTTGACCGCTGAAGCGCCGGTTAATATCCTGCGCGTGAGCGCGCTGGTGGGCGTCCTGCCACTCTTCTTCAACCAGCGTGTGTTCGTGGTGGTGATGATGATCATGATGGTGGTCATGGTCATGGTCATGGTGGTGGTGGTGATCATGGTCGTGATGATGATGATCGTGCGGCTGGCTCTCTTTCCAGGTTCGCCACGCCATCCACAGGGCGATCGCAACGATCAGCACCCCGGAAATCAGCTGGAACCAGGGTTCGGACGTGTGTGCATCCCAGCCCCGACCAAACCATAATCCCGCCATCGCAACGAGCCAGACCACCGCCGTATGGGAGAGCGTGGCCGCCAGGCCGAGCAGCACCGCCTGTTTCAGCGTGCCTCGGATGGCAACAATAAAGGCGGCCATCATTGTTTTTGAATGGCCCGGTTCCAGGCCATGTAGCGCACCGAGCAGGATAGCGCTGGGAACAAACAGCCAGGCGTTGCCCTGCTGAAGGAGTGAAGCAAAATCGGTCATGGGAAATTCCGGAGTGGAAAGCGTGCGGAGATACTACTCCCCCCCAGTAGCGTAATACTACCCCCCAGTAGAAAAATACTCAGGGGGAGTAGAGCGTGGTATGCTTTAAAAGCCAAAAAATAAGGGAGACAGAGATGTCACATACCGTTCGCGACAAGAAGATGTTACTGACTCGCCTGAAGAAAATTCAGGGGCAGAGCACCGCGCTGGAGAAAATGCTCAACAGCGATCACGAATGCGCCGAGGTGTTACAGCAGCTGGCGGCGATCCGCGGGGCGGTGAATGGCATGATGATGCAGGTGATCGAAGGGCATTTAACCGATCATGTGGTGAAAGAGCCTGAAGAAGCGCAGCGTGAAGCCGATCTTGGCGTGGTGTTGCGGGTGATGAAATCCTATCTCAAGTAGCGTGCGTGCCGAGGTTATTTTCTGCCCAGAGAATAAATTCCGTTTTTGGCAGCGCTTTGCTGTAGTACCACCCCTGCCCGTACTGCACGCCGTGTTGGTGTAGCCAGGCGAGTTGCCCTGCGGTTTCGACGCCCTCCGCTACCATCGCCAGCTTCAGCGACTTCGCTATTTCAATGATGTGCGGCGTCACATTTTTATACTCCAGCGCATCTACGAACGATTTATCAATTTTTAGCGTATCGACGTCCAGATCCTGCAGATAGCTCAGGCTGGAATAGCCCGTGCCAAAATCATCAATATAGACAGGGTGGCCCGAACGACGAAATGCGGCGATAGCCGGTGCGCTAATTTTGGGATCGGCAAAGCCGCGCTCGGTGAGCTCAAGGGCGATTTGCCGGGGGTGGATTTGCCACTTGTTCAGGAGCTGGCTCAACAGAGGCGGCAGGATGCCGGAGGTTAAATCGGCAGGGGCGAGGTTAATGGAGATATGCTGATCCGGATAGCGTTGCAGCCAGTGGCCCATATCTTCAAACACCTTTTCGATGACTAACTGCGTCAGCTTCGAGATGAGCCCCGTTTGCTCGGCAAGAGGGACAAAAATATCCGGAGAGAGGCAGCTTCCGTCCGGCTGCGGCCAGCGCGTTAGCGCCTCAGCGCCCACAATTTTTCCACTACAGAGCGCTACGATGGGCTGATAGTGGACCACAAAATCCCGGCTGTTAATGGCGTCAAGCAGGCGATTGCGCGGCGACTGGATACGCCGCAGGATCCGCAGGACAAACAGTGCGGCGAGCAGGCTTATCAACATGCCGAACGGTAACCAGAAAAGAAGCTGCCGGTGCCAGGTTTCAGCCAGCGGTTTGAGCGTTGCCCATGCGACGACGGTAAATCCAAGCTCAGGTACAGACTTCATGACGTACATTGAACCGTTGTACTGCACGCTTTTCACACCCCGCTCCTGAACCATGTCGCGGATGTGAGAGTCGAGCTTGCTGCTGCTGGCAAATATGCGATGCGTTGCGCTTCCTACCAGGGCGGCATCAATCGCTATCTCGCCGAAAGGGATCACGTCCACCAGCGAGGCAGGATCGATCATGACAAGGTAGTGGCCTTTTCCCAGCACCGTCATGTAGCGGTTAAACCCAAGATCGTTTTGCGTGGTCAGCCACGCGCTGTAACCATCTTCGGTAATGCGCATTGGAGGAGGGAAAGGGGACGCATGGCTGGTTTGCTCCAGGGAGGAGCAGAGCGGTCGAAGGTTGTCGATATAAATCACTTCCTGGACATATCGCCACGAGAAAGCGACCCGGCGCATTTCCCGCAATTGCAAGGGGCTACACGGCACGCCCTCAAAGGCCTGCAGGTGATCGAGCGCTTCTTTTGCCTGATCCACAACCCTGTCGGTGCGTACCAGCACGCGGGAGGCATAGTTATCCAGCGCATCGGCGAATTTATCTTCCGCCTGGCGATGGGCCAGCCAGATGCTCAGGCAAATGGGGACCAGCACAGAAAAGATAAGTACGCCAGTCACCAGACTGACCAGATGTCGGGTTTTCATGCTGTCGTGTCCTTCCTCGTATACCCGTTCCTGGGCATTGAGTTCCCTGCCTGAAGAGAAAGATTTTACCGCGAAATGATATAGTTATAGCACGTGGTTGGCATGGTTTTCATTTTATCTCAGGCATACGAGAAATTATCGTCAGAAGAGAGGGGTTGTTTTTTCAACCTCGCCTGGATATTATTTTGTTATGTTATAACAAAACATAAAGGATTTACGATGAAACCCGATATTCACCCAGCCTATCGCACCGTGGTATTCCACGACACCAGCGCTAATGAATACTTTAAAGTCGGCTCAACCATTAAAACCGACCGCGAAATTGAACTCGACGGTGAGACATATCCGTACATCACCATCGAGGTTTCTTCAAAATCGCACCCGTTTTATACCGGTAAGCAGAAAACGTTCTCCACGGACGGCAGCGCAGCGCGCTTCCGCAAGCGTTTTGGCGGTTTTCTCAATGCGAAGCGGGGCTAACCATGCAGGTACTTAACTCATTACGAAGTGCAAAGCAGCGTCACCCGGATTGCCAGATAGTCAAACGCAAGGGACGCTTATACGTGATTTGCAAATCTAATCCGCGCTTTAAGGCGGTTCAGGGACGTAAAAAAAGACGCTAAACGCGCGTTTCTCGCCAGCTTTCCAGGGATCTTTTCTGTTTGCCATCGGCAGTAAAATTGTCGGTGGCAAGCCAGCTTTCAAAGGCGCTCGCCAGCGCCGGCCACTCTTTGTCGAGAATCGAAAACCAGTCGGTATCCCGGTTACGGCCTTTTATGACCAGCGCCTGACGAAAGCGCCCCTCAAACTGAAAGCCCAGACGCAGCGCCGCTTTACGGGAAGGCTCGTTCAGGCTATTGCACTTCCATTCATAACGCCGGTACCCCAGGGTATCGAACACGTATCGCATCAGCAGATACTGCGCTTCTGTCGACCCTGGCGTGCGGCTTAACAGAGGAGAGAAGTGAACGTGCCCCACTTCCACGACCCCGTTTTTAGGATCGATCCGCATCAGGGACAGCGTCCCGACAGGAGACTGGGTCCGGTTATCCATAACGGTAAAGTGGATGGGATCGGATAACTCACTTACGCTCGCCACCCATTCGGCAAAATCCTCTGCGTTGGCATCGGGTTCACGCAGCAGCCACGTCCAGCTGCGGGTATCTTCGGCCAGGGAATAGGCGGAGAACAACGCGTGGGCATGCTCCACGCGCAGCGGCTCAAGCCGACAATAGTGACCCTGAAGGACCACCCGGGACGGGTGCTGACGAGGCTGCCAGTCGATAAGGGCTTCGCCTACAGGCTGTCCAAACTCGTTGAATGTATTCATCTTTATTTCCATGACGTTGAAAAGATCTCCAGATTAGTGAATTGCTGGTTCCTTAAAAAGAACCACCAGGCTATGTTTTTCTGGTACCACAAGGAGGGAAGATGAATATACCGGGTGATGAGCTTTACACTTTGCTCCATGCTGCGCTGAAAAAGCGTGGGCAGGAGACGCTTCAGCGCGCGCTCTATCTCGCTTTGCGGGAGGCCATACTGAGCGGAAGGCTTCGGTCCGGCAGCCAGCTGCCCGGTTCGCGAACGCTGGCGCAGCAGATCTCGGTTTCCCGAAACACCGTCAATGCGGCGCTGGACCAGCTCGCGCTCGAAGGCTATTTGCTGCGTAACCGTCAGGGTACGCGGGTGGGGCAATTCGCTCATCGTACGATTGCCCGGACATTGCCGGATCCTGACGTCAGTCTGACAAAACGGGTCGCCCTGCTGCCCGCGCCCGTGCCGCGCGACACCCCGGTGATGGCGTTTACGCCGGGAACGCCTGCCATTAACTATTTCCCCTTGCCGCTGTGGCGGCGATTGTACGATCGCGTCCTGCGCGAGGAGGGGAGTGCCCTGTTAGGCTATGGCGACCCGGCCGGCGAGCCGTCGCTGCGCGCCGCGATTGCCCGGCATCTCGCCCTGTCCCGCGGTATCGACTGCGACGCCAGCCAGATTGCGATAACCGAAGGGGCGCTTGAAGGCGTCAACCTCTGCACGATGCTGTTAAGCGAGCCTGGCGATGTCGCCTGGGTAGAAAACCCCGGCTATAGCGGGGCAAAGAGTGCGTTTGTTAAAACTGGCCTGGCAATGACGGGAATACCGGTTGATGACGAGGGAATGTGCTGGGAAGGGCTGGATGCGCCTGCGCCCTCAATGATTTTTACCTCACCTTCGCATCAGTTCCCTTACGGGAGCGTGCTCAGCGCGCGGCGGCGGCTGGCGCTGCTGGAGCTGGCCCGGCAGCACAACGCGTGGATCATTGAAGACGATTACGACAGCGAGTTCCGCTATGCCGGTGAGCCCGTACCGGCGATGCTGGGAATGGTCAACAATGCGCCCGTTGTGTATCTGGGGACGTTCAGTAAAACGCTGTTTCCCTCGCTCAGAATGGGGTTCATGGTGCTACCGCCAGCGCTGGCGAAAGCGGCTCGCCCGGCCATCGGCTCGCTGTTGCGCGGAGGGCATCGTGCGGAGCAGCGTACCCTGGCGCTGTTTATTGAAGAAGGTTATTACGCACGTCATCTTGCCGCCATGCGTCGGCTCTACCGTAAACGCTACCGCCAGCTGCGGGAGGTGCTGAGCGCAGAGCTTTATTCTCCGCACCGCATTCTGGCAGGCGAAGGGGGAATGCATCTGACGCTGGCGATAGACGGTATTGACGACCAGAAGCTGGTGGAGCAGGCGAGGGCGTTTCAGCTGGCACCCGCTGCGCTGAGCGGGTACTACCTGGAGGCGAAGCAGGGGCAAACCGGTCTGGTTTTAGGTTACGGCAATACCTCTGCTTCTCAGTTTGCGCCGGGGATCCGACGCCTGCAGGCGTTAATTACGCAGCAGCAGGGCGGGAAAGGGTAAAGACATCATAGAAAGAGAGCTGACCTTTGGTGGAGACCATTTTCTGCAGCTTCTCTTTTTGCCCGGCTTCAACCGCCGGAGAGTGCATAATGTTCTCGATCAGCTCTTCTGGCACGTAACGCGTGTTGTACCATTCGCCGTTATAGCAGACCCGGAAATCGAGCACGTCGATATCTTCGTAACGGTAGCGCGGATTCACGTCGAAAAAGAAAAAGGCGTTAAAGACGACAAACAGTACAACCAGCAGCCAGACGGAGTCCACCAGCGTTTCGGACTTCAGCATTACAATCAGCGTCGCCAGCCAGGCGGCATACATGGCGACAAACAGTCCAGGATGTTTGCGAATAAAGCTAATGCTAAAGCGCGGGCGATTGTCGCGCTTTTCGCGGAGGTTAAGATCGTCGATGGTGGCGGTAAGCAGGCGCTGTATCTCGGTCATTTTTTGCCTTCATAAGAGTTGACAATACAGGGGGTCTGCCAATTTTAGGGGAGCCATCTGGCTGAAAAAAGTAACAGTCTGGCCCTAAAAGACCATAACAGTTGGCTCCCCGTAACTTCACAGCGTTTTGATGATTTTGGCCGGGTTGCCGCCAACGACGACGTTAGCCGGGACGTCTTTCGTCACGATGGCACCGGAGGCCACCACCACATTATCACCAATGGTGACGCCAGGGTTAATGACCGCCCGGCCACCAATCCAGACGTTATTGCCAATCCTGACGGGTTTTCCAAACTCCACGCCGCTATTCCGTTCCTCCGCGTCCAGCGGGTGGGTGGCCGTATAAATATGAACACCCGGTGCGAGCATACAGTTATCGCCAATATAAACAGGGCAGACATCCAGCATTACGCAGTCGAAGTTAGCGTAAAAGTTTTTGCCGAGATAAATGTTATATCCATAGTCGCAGCGGAAGCTCGGCTCAATATAAGCGCCTGCACTTTGTCCCAGAAGTTCCGCCAGAATGTTCTGGCGTTCTGTTTTTTCATCAGGCGCAGTGTGGTTATAGCGATATACCAGATGGCGGGCCCGCAGTCGGTCAGCCCGTAACGTCTCATCGCCGGGGCGGTAATGTTCACCGGCAATCATTTTCTGTTTTTCTAAGCTCATTGGAAACCTCTCTGGATGTTATTACCGAAGGGTAATCGGAACAGGCCAGAAGGGGAACGTTCCCGAAAAGCCGATGTGACTGACGTCACAACATTGCTGCTGATGAACACGTTTTACACGGAGACCTGGCCTGGGCACAGGGAGCATAACGGGACAGGTAAATACTCAGAACGAGGCGTAGAACTCTACAGACACCCTTCAAAGATTAACGGACAAATTTCCACACAGAAGTAGGGATTTTGTCATACAGCTTATTCATTGTCAGTTCAGCAAGACGATGGTCAGCGGCTGAATAAAATACCGCCAGTTCATTATCAGAAAGCTCGTATTTATTCTTTTCAATGACGCGCTCAAGCGTGTCAATTGACTGACAACGTCGTAAGCGCATCAAATAATCGATTTTTGTGAGTGGTTTATCAGACATAAATTCACCTTAGTAATTGTAATAATTTTAACAGGAAAGACTCACCGGGTTAGCTCTGCTCACGTTGACGAAACAGCGGAATAGCCGATTTCCCGATTTACGCCATTTTTGCAAATCCTGAGCGTTAATGCCGTAACTGCTGAACAACATAAAGGTGTCGTCCAGGTATTCATCAATTTGCTCAATGAGCTTATTATCTTCATTGTACTTAATTTTATAATTAAGTGCGAAGGTTGCGATATGCTCTATCAGCTCATTCAACTGTAAATTGATGGCAGATGTTGGGTCGTTTACCCAGCCATGATTACTTTCATCAAGATTGGCAAGGCAGTCATGGTACAAGGATTCGCAGAGAAATTTCAACTGCGCGATATCATGCCTTTTTGGCGAGTACTCGTCCATAGCGCATCCCCTTCTGAGTGATTTCTTACTCACCGAACATCATTGTCGGGATGGATACAACTGACTTAGCTACATGAGTGCTGTGTTCCTGATAACCTAACTATAAGCCACTCCTTCCTGGATTTCACCGCGCTATTACGAAAAATTACAAATAAAAACCGTAGGCTGGGAGCGTGCACGCAAATGGTCACCCTGGACTCAACGTTTTTATCCAAATTAACGACGGGGTTTTATCGCTTCCTTACGTTTCATCGGCTTAGCAAAAATGATGAGAAAAGTTCAGATTCAGACTTATCTTTGTAAGAACTTCTTATTAGGAATATTCCTAATAGCTTAAGCGGGGAAATGAAATTAAAAAAATCCTGAATTCACCGATTAAGGTATCAGTTAATTATGATATGTCTATTTAAGATGGCAGAAAATAAATAGAGCCACAATAAGCGTAATTTATGATTTTTTCTGAAAATGAAAAAGGCCGCTAATGCGGCCTTTTTATCATGTGGAACCGGTATCAGTGAGGTTCTACCGAATGACTGTGTTCAACATCTTCATTCTTGCGGCTAAAGCGGCGGCGAACCACCACGAAGAACACCGGTACGAAGAAGATAGCCAGTACGGTCGCGGTAACCATACCGCCCATCACGCCTGTACCTACTGCGTTCTGCGCGCCGGAGCCCGCACCGGAGCTGATAACCAGCGGCAGTACGCCGAGGATAAACGCCAGCGACGTCATCAGGATTGGGCGCAGACGCATACGAACCGCTTCAAGCGTCGCCTCAATAAGGCCTTTGCCTTCTTTCTCCATCAGATCTTTGGCGAATTCAACGATAAGTATCGCGTTCTTCGCCGACAAGCCAATGGTTGTCAGCAGGCCTACCTGGAAGTAAACGTCGTTGGTCAGTCCACGGAACGTTGCCGCAAGCAGCGCACCGATAACCCCGAGTGGAACCACCAGCATAACGGAGAACGGAATCGACCAGCTCTCGTACAGTGCCGCCAGACACAGGAAGACCACAATCAGTGAAATGGCGTACAGGGCAGGGGCCTGGTTACCGGACAGACGTTCCTGATAGGACATACCGGTCCAGTCATAGCCGATACCCGCAGGCAGTTTGCTTGCCAGTTCTTCCATCAGGTTCATGGCTTCACCGGTGCTTCGGCCCGGAGCAGCCTGACCCAGGATCTCCATCGATGGCAGACCGTTATAGCGTTCCAGACGCGGCGAACCGTATTCCCAGCGTGAGGTTGAGAACGCCGAGAACGGTACCATCTGACCATTGCTGCCGCGCACGAACCAGCTGTTGATATCGTTAGGCAACATACGGTACTGCGCCTCTGACATCACGTACACCTTCTTCACACGACCGCGGTCGATGAAGTCGTTAACGTAGCTACCGCCCCAGGCTGCGCCCAGCGTGGTGTTGATGTCACTGATGGATACGCCCAGCGCCTGGGCTTTCTCCTGGTCGATATCGATCTTGTACTGCGGCGTATCTTCCAGGCCGTTTGGACGCACGCCGACCAGCAGGTCAGGGTGTTTAGCGACTTCACCAAACAGCTGGTTACGCGCCTGCGTCAGTTTTTCGTGGCCCAGACCGCCCTGGTCAATCAGCTGGAAGTCGAAACCGGTCGCCGTACCCAGTTCAACAATCGCTGGCAGGTTAAAGGCAAAGACCATCGCATCTTTAATCTGCGAGAAGGTTCCCATTGCACGGCCGGTGATGGCTTCAACCTTGTTCTTTTCGCCCGGACGTTCAGACCAGTCTTTCAGAGAAACGAAGGCAATACCGGTGTTCTGACCACGACCCGCAAAGCCAAAGCCGTTAACCGCAAACACGGACTCAACGTTGTCTTTCTCTTTGGTGAGATAGTAGTCCGTCACTTCATCCAGCACTTTCTGGGTACGCTCTTGCGAGGCACCCGCCGGAAGCTGTGCCATCGTCAGGAACACGCCCTGGTCTTCATCTGGCAGGAACGAGCTTGGCAGACGAACGAACAGGAAGGCCATGCCCACCACGATGATGATATAGAGCAGCAGGTAACGACCGGTGCTGCGCAGGATGTTGCCCACGCTGTCGGTGTAGTGATGCGTGCTCTTATCGAACATGCGGTTAAACCAGCCGAAGAACCCTTTGTGCTCGCCGTGACCGCCTTTCTGAATTGGCTTCAGCATGGTGGCACACAGGGCAGGGGTCAGGATCAACGCGACCAGTACCGACAGCGCCATCGCGGAAACGATGGTAATGGAGAACTGGCGGTAAATCGCACCGGTAGAGCCTCCGAAGAAGGCCATCGGGATAAATACCGCAGACAGCACCATCGCGATACCGACCAGCGCGCCCTGGATCTGGCCCATTGATTTACGGGTCGCTTCCTTCGGCGGCAAACCTTCTTCCGCCATCACGCGTTCGACGTTCTCGACCACGACGATGGCGTCATCCACCAGCAGGCCGATGGCGAGCACCATCCCGAACATCGTCAGGGTGTTTATCGAGTAGCCGAATATCGACAGGATCGCAAAGGTCCCGAGCAATACCACCGGCACGGCAATCGTTGGGATAAGCGTCGCGCGGAAGTTTTGCAGGAACAGGTACATCACCAGGAATACCAGGATGATCGCCTCAACCAGCGTCTTAACCACTTCATGAATCGAGATTTTGACGAACGGCGTGGTGTCGTACGGATAAACGATTTTCAGACCTGACGGGAAGAACGGTTCCATCTTCTTCAGCTCTGCGCGGATCGCCGTGGCGGTGTCCAGGGCGTTAGCGCCGGTCGCCAGTTTGATACCCAGACCGGAAGCCGGTTTACCGTTAAACTTCGCGATGATGTCGTAGTTCTCACCGCCCAGCTCAACTTTCGCCACGTCGCGCAGGCGAACCTGCGAACCGTCCTGATTCACCTTCAGCAGAATTTTGCTGAATTCATCGGCAGAGGTCAGACGGGTCTGCGCGATGATCGAGGCGTTAAGCTGCTGGCCTTTCACCGGCGGCGTACCGCCTAACTGACCGGCCGCTACCTGGGCGTTCTGCGCTTTAATCGCGCTGATCACGTCAACCGGCGTCAGCTGGAAGTTGTTCAGCTTGTTCGGATCCATCCAGATACGCATCGCGTACTGGGAACCGAACAGCTGCACGTCACCCACACCGGAAGTACGGCTGATGGCGTCCTTCATGTTGGCGCCCACGTAGTCGGAAATATCCTCCTGCGTCATGGTGCCGTTGGTGTTGATAACGCCGACAACCATCAGGAAGCTACTGGACGATTTCTCGACGCTCACACCCTGCTGTTGTACTTCCTGCGGCAGCAAAGGCATTGCCAGCTGCAGTTTGTTCTGCACCTGAACCTGCGCAATGTCAGCATCCGTACCTGACTGGAAGGTCAGGGTGATCTGCACCGTACCGGTGGAGTCACTGTTTGAGGACATGTACATCAGGTTATCGATACCGTTCATGTTCTGTTCGATAACCTGGGTGACGGTGTCCTGCACCGTTTTCGCATCAGCCCCCGGGTAGGTTGCGGAAATTGTCACCGCCGGTGGCGCAATCGTTGGATATTGCGCGACAGGCAGCTTCAGGATCGCAAGTCCCCCGGCCAGCATGATGATTATGGCGATCACCCACGCAAATATGGGGCGATCGATAAAGAAATTAGGCATGTCTTAACGGCTCCTGTTTAAGTTAAGACTTGGTTTGTTCTGACTGGCCAGCGGCCGAAGCTTGTTGTTTATCGTCAGATTTCACTTCCTGTGCTTTAACCTGCGCGCCAGGACGAACTTTTTGCAAACCAGTAACAATCACGCGATCGCCATCTTTCAGACCTTCCGTCACCAGCCATTTATCGCCAATCGCCTGGGTGGCGGTGATATTGCGCGTTTCGACTTTGTCATCAGCCCCAACAACCAGCGCGCTCGCATCGCCGCGTGGCGTACGGGTCACACCCTGCTGTGGAACCAGAAGTGCGGTTGGATTCGTTCCTTCTTCCAGACGCGCGCGAACGAACATACCTGGCAGCAGATTTTTGTCAGGGTTCGGGAAAATCGCACGTAAGGTGATGGAACCGGTAGTCTGGTCGACCGTCACGTCAGAGAATTCCAGGGTACCTTCCTGCGGGAACTTGATACCGTCATTGGTAATCAGCTCCACTTTGGCTTTGCCGTTTTCCTGTTTCAGGGTGCCGTTAGCCAGCTCCTGTTTCAGGCGCAGGAAATCGTTGCTGGACTGCGTCACGTCAACGTAGATCGGATCAAGCTGCTGCACGGTTGCCAGCGCATTGGTCTGACCGTTCTGCGCCAGCGCCCCTTCCGTGACGGAAGATTTACCAATACGACCGCTGATAGGGGAGGTCACTTTGGTATAGGCCAGGTTAATGCGCGCGGTTTCGACGGCCGCTTTGGCTGCCACCACGGCCGCGTTAGCCTGCTGTGCATCGGCCAGAGCGGTATCGTAATCCTGTTGGCTGATGTACTTGGTACCGAGCAGCTTTTGGTAGCGGTTCAACGTCAACTGAGCAATTTTGGCCGCGGCTTGTGCTTTCGCCAGGTCGCCTTTCGCACTTTCATAAGAGGCCTGATAGGTTGCTGGATCAATCTGATACAGAGACTCACCGGCTTTCACATCACCACCTTCGGTGAAGTTACGCTTCAGGATAATGCCGCTGACCTGAGGACGCACTTCCGCAATGCGGTAAGCATTGGTACGGCCTGGTAATTCGGTGGTGATTTGTAGAGGTTCAGATTTGAGCGTCACGACGCCTACTTCTGGCGCCTGCTGAGCTCCTTGTTGAGCTGGTTTGTCGTCACATCCTGTTAGCGCTAAGCTGCCTGAGAGCATCAGAACGACCGCCAGAGGCGTTAACCCTCTGTTTTTGTTCATATGTAAACCTCGAGTGTCCGATTTCAAATTGATCAAGGGTCCTGAGTCTAAAAACCCATTGCTGCGTTTATATTATCGTCATGCTATGGTACATACATTCACAAATGTATGTAAATCTGACTCCTGTAAATTCACCCACCTATGGCACGAAAAACTAAACAACAAGCGCTGGAAACCCGACAACACATTCTGGATGTGGCAATACGTTTGTTCTCGCAGCAGGGTGTTTCATCCACCTCGCTGGCGCAGATTGCTCAGGCTGCCGGTGTGACGCGAGGAGCGATTTACTGGCATTTTAAAGATAAGTCAGATCTGTTCAGTGAAATCTGGGAGCTTTCAGAGTCCAGCATTAGCGATCTCGAGAGTGAGTATCGGGCAAAATTCCCTGACGATCCACTCTCAGTATTGAGAGAAATATTAGTATATATCCTTGAAGCAACGGTAGTTGAAGAACGTCGCAGATTAATGATGGAGATTATTTTTCATAAATGCGAGTTCGTGGGCGAGATGGCGGTGGTGCAGCAGGCGCAACGCAGCCTTAGCCTGGAGAGCTATGATCGTATTGAACAGAATCTGAACCTGTGTATGCAGGCAAAACTCTTACCGGCCAATCTCTTGACCCGACGGGCGGCAATCCTGATGCGCAGCTACATTTCAGGTCTGATGGAAAACTGGCTTTTCTCACCGCAATCCTTTGACCTCAAAGAGGAAGCCCGCAGCTACGTGGCGATTTTACTGGAAATGCTACAGCTCTGCCCCACGCTGCGCAGCGACGCGCCTTCGCTAACGGCCTGATCCCTTTCCAGGATTTATCTCAGAGGATAACGTTCGCGCTATTCTGCTTTCAGCGAGCGTGATATTCTTCACGCCGGACTATTTTCGGTCATCTTCTGACATCATTCACAACTATGCTGCCCATCAATCGCTCGCAACATCCTGTTTTTGCATTGCTCTTTGCGATGCTGTTTTTCTTCGCCACGGCGCCGCTGACCTGGGCCCGCGCCGATAACAGCAATGATATTCCCTCGCGCGGCGATGTTCAGTCGCAGCTCGACACGCTGAACAAACAAAAAGATCTCTCCCCTCAGGAGAAACTCGTCCAGCAGGATCTGACGGAAACGCTGGAAACGCTGGATAAAATTGAACGCATCAAAGCGGAAACCGTCCAGCTTCGCCAGAAGGTGGCGCAGGCGCCTGAAAACATGCGTAAGGCCACCGACGCGCTGAATGCCCTCAGCGATGTGGATAACGATGACGAGACGCGCAAGACGCTCTCGACGCTCTCTTTACGCCAGCTGGAGTCCCGCGTCGCGCAGCTGCTTGACGACCTGCAAACCGCGCAGTCGGATCTCGCAACCTATAACAGCCAGCTTGTCTCGCTTCAGACCCAGCCCGAGCGCGTGCAAAACGCGATGTACGCCGCGTCTCAGCAGCTGCAGCAGATCCGCAACCGTCTGAACGGCACGACGGTAGGCGAAGGCACGCTGCGCCCGACGCAGCAAACCCTGCTGCTGGTACAGCAGACCTTGCTCAATGCGCAAATCGAACAGCAGCGTAAAAGCCTGGAAGGGAATACGGTGCTGCAGGACACGCTTCAGAAACAGCGTGATTACGTCACCGCGAATATTAACCGCCTGGAACACCAGCTTCAGCTGTTGCAGGAGGCGGTAAACAGCAAACGCCTGACCCTGACGGAAAAAACCGCCCAGGAGGCCGTATCGCCTGACGAAACCGCCCGCATTCAGGCAAATCCGCTGGTGAAACAGGAGCTCGAGGCCAACCACCAGCTTAGCCAGCGCCTGATACTGGCGACGGAAAACGGCAACTCGCTGGTTCAGCAAAATATCAAAGTGAAGAACTGGCTGGATCGCGCGCTGCAGGCTGAGCGCAACATCAAAGAGCAGATTGCGGTCCTGAAGGGCAGCCTCCTGCTGTCGCGTATTCTCTACCAGCAGCAGCAGACGCTCCCGTCCGCCGATGAGCTGGAGGACATGACCAACCGCATTGCGGATTTACGTCTGGAACAGTTTGACGTCAACCAGCAGCGCGATGCCCTTTTCCAGAGCGATGCCTTTGTCGCCAAAATTGAAGAGGGGCATTCCAGCGACGTGAACCCGGAAGTGCACGACGCGCTGCTCCAGGTCGTCGATATGCGTCGCGAGCTGCTGGACCAGCTCAACAAACAGCTGGGCAACCAGCTGATGATGGCCATTAACCTGCAAATCAACCAGCAGCAGCTGGTGAGCGTTTCGAAAAGTCTGCAGGAGATCCTGACCCAGCAGATTTTCTGGGTGAACAGCAACAAACCGATGGACTGGGACTGGATCAAATCCTTCCCGGAGACGCTGAAAACGCAGATTAAGAGCATGAAGATCACCGTAAACTGGGAGAAAGCCTGGCCTGCGGTGACGATTGCCCTGCTGGCGGGATTACCGCTGCTGCTGATTGCCGGCCTGATCCGCTGGCGTCTGGGCTGGCTGAAAAAATATCAGGCGAAGCTGGCCTCCGAAGTGGGGCAGCTGCGCAACGATAGCCAGCTCCATACGCCAAAAGCGATTCTCATCGATCTCATCCGCGCCCTGCCGGTGTGTCTGATTATTCTGGCGGTGGGCCTGATTCTGCTCACGATGCAGCTCAACGTCAGCGATCTGCTGTGGGCGTTCAGTAAAAAACTGGCGCTGTTCTGGCTGGTCTTTGGCGTGTGCTGGAAGGTGCTGGAAAAAGACGGCGTGGCGGTGCGTCATTTCAACATGCCTGCACAGCTGACCAGCCACTGGCGTCGTCAGATTGTGCGCATCAGCCTGGCGCTCCTGCCGCTGCACTTCTGGTCGGTTGTCTCTGAGCTTTCTCCGCTGCACCTGATGGATGACGTGCTGGGCCAGCTGGTCATCCTGCTGAACCTGCTGCTGATTGCGATCCTGATGTGGCCGATGTGCCGCGACAGCTGGCGTGATAAAGAGTCCCACAATATTCGCCTGGCCACCGTGACGGTGCTGGCGATCATTCCGCTGGCGCTGATGGTGCTGACGGCAACGGGCTACTTCTATACCACGCTGCGCCTGTCCGGGCGCTGGATTGAAACGGTCTATCTGGTGATCGTCTGGAACCTGCTCTATCAGACCGTGCTGCGCGGCCTGAGCGTGGCGGCCCGCCGCATCGCCTATCGCCGTGCTATCGCGCGTCGTCAGCATCAGGTGAAAGAGGGGGCCGAAGGCGCGGAGCCGCAGGAAGAGCCGACCATCGCCCTGGAGCAGGTTAACCAGCAGACGCTGCGTATCACCATGCTGGTGATGATCGCCCTGTTTGCGGTGATGTTCTGGGCCATCTGGTCCGATCTTATTACCGTTTTCGCCTATCTCGACAGTATTACCCTCTGGCAATACAACGGTACCGAAGCGGGCGCGGCGGTCATGAAAAGCGTGACCATGGGCAGCCTGCTGTTTGCGCTGGTGTCGTCGGTGGTGGCCTGGGCGCTGATTCGCAACCTGCCAGGCCTGCTCGAAGTGCTGCTCCTGTCGCGTCTGAATCTCCGCCAGGGGGCGTCCTACGCCATTACCACGATCCTCAACTACGTGATCATTATTGTTGGGGCGATGACGGTCTTTGGCTCGCTTGGCGTCTCGTGGGATAAACTGCAGTGGCTGGCGGCCGCCCTCTCGGTCGGTCTTGGTTTTGGCCTGCAGGAGATCTTCGGTAACTTTGTGTCCGGCCTGATCATCCTGTTCGAACGTCCGGTACGAATCGGCGATACCGTCACCATCGGCACCTTCTCCGGTACGGTCAGCAAGATCCGTATTCGTGCCACCACCATCACCGACTTCGATCGCAAAGAGGTGATCATCCCGAACAAAGCGTTCGTGACCGAGCGCCTGATCAACTGGTCGCTTTCCGATACGGTGACGCGCGTGGTGATCCGCCTGGGCGTAGCCTACGGATCGGATCTGGAGAAGGTGAAAGAGGTACTGCTCAAGGCGGCGTCAGAACATCCGAAAGTGATGCACGATCCGGCGCCGGCGGTCTTCTTCACCACCTTTGGGCCGAGCACGCTGGATCACGAGCTGCGTTTATACGTGCGCGAGCTGCGTGACCGCAGCTACACGGTGGATGAACTCAACCGTTCTATCGATCGTCTGTGCCGTGAAAACGATATTAATATCGCCTTCAACCAGCTCGAGGTTCACCTGCGCAACGAGAAAGGTGATGAGCATACGGAAGTGAAGCGCGACATTAAGGGTGACGATCCTACGCCTGCTTAATCTATTTTCTCTCAGCCCTCAGGGGCGAGGGAACGATTTTCCCCCTCTCCCTCAGGGAGAGGGTTGGGGTGAGGGTAATTTTCCTTCAAAATCCCGCCGCACAATCTCCAGCGCCTTAAGCACCGTCTCGGCGGGGATCTCATGATTCTCGAGAAGCATAATCAAATCGACGGCCAGCTTGACCTCATCGGGTGCATTTTCCAGTGACATGGGTGTGGCTCCTGTTAACGGGTCAAACGTTCAATGACGCGCTCAATCTCGTCCCGCGCCTGACGGCAGCGGACGATACGTCCTTCCAGCGCGCTAATCTCGCGCATCAATAGCTGCTGCTCTTCCAGCGTCTCGCTGTTGTTTAGCCGCGTCTCGCGCTCGCGCTTCATCTCAAACAGCCGGCGCTCAAACTCCTGGTTCTCCAGCCGCTTGCGCTGCCATTTACCGAGCCCCGGCGAGGCGCTGTCCCAGGCGCGCAGCGGCCAGGCGGCGATTTCGCGATGCAGAGCGGTGATCTGCTCTGTGAGATGCTCTGCGAGCCACGCCACCTGTTCCTGCTGTTCACTCTCAACCGCATGGCGAAGCTCGTCGAGGTTGGTCTGCGCTTCCGCCAGGTAATCCTGAATGACGGTGCTGCGGGTACGAAAAAGCTGCCGGTCAAAGCGCGGTTTCAGCGTGGCGTGGCCCATCAGCGGTGTAGCCTGCTCCCGCAGAACAATAAGCTGATTTTGCAGCCTCTCAAGAAGCAGTGCTGTTTTCAAGGCGCTCTCCAGTGGTAAAGTAGCCGTTCAGTTTGATAACGATTCGCATTATGAAGCGTACTATTTTAATCATCATTGGCTGGCTCGCGGTAGTGCTTGGCACGCTGGGCGTGTTTTTACCCTTGCTGCCGACCACCCCGTTTATCCTGCTTGCGGCCTGGTGCTTCGCCCGCTCGTCGCCGCGTTTTCACCACTGGCTGCTCTATCGCTCGTGGTTTGGCGGCTATCTGCGGCACTGGCAAAAACACCGGGCCATGCCGCCCGGCGCGAAGCCGCGCGCGATCGCGGTGATCCTCATCACCTTCGCTATTTCATTATGGCTGGTGAAAATGATGTGGGTACGTATTCTGCTGCTGGCGATCCTCTCCTGCCTGCTTTTCTTCATGTGGCGGATCCCCGTGGTTGATGAAAAGCAACAAAAGCACTGAAGCCTCATCATGGCTGTTGCAATTATCACGCGCAGCCAGTAAATTCGACCGTTTTCGAGCACAGGTGCGCCTGGTCAAAGGTTAAACAATTGTTGCCTTGGCCGACTCGTTGCGCGCTGTGAGTAACACTGTTTCATTTAGGCAAAACCGATGACCGCAACTGCACAGCAGCTTGAATATCTGAAAAACAGCATCAAAAGCATCCAGGACTATCCAAAGCCTGGCATTCTTTTCCGTGATGTCACCAGCTTGCTGGAAGACCCGAAAGCGTACGCGCTCAGCATTGAACTGCTGGTCGAGCGTTATAAAAACGCCGGGATCACCAAAGTAGTAGGTACCGAAGCCCGTGGCTTCCTGTTTGGCGCACCGGTTGCGCTGGCAATGGGCGTGGGTTTTGTGCCGGTGCGTAAGCCGCGCAAACTGCCGCGTGAAACCATTGCTGAGAGCTATGAGCTGGAGTACGGCACCGATCAGCTGGAGATCCACGTTGATGCGATCAAGCCTGGCGACAAAGTGCTGGTGGTGGACGATCTGCTGGCAACCGGCGGTACCATTGAAGCGACCGTGAAATTGATCCGTCGTCTGGGTGGTGAAGTGACCGACGCGGCATTCATCATCAACCTGTTCGATCTCGGCGGTGAACAGCGCCTGGAAAAACAGGGCATCACCAGCTACAGCCTGGTGCCTTTCCCGGGTCATTAATCCCGGTTTTCACAACCTCGCTCAATGGGTGAGGTTGTGATAGCATTCCCCTCCATAAATTCACCTTCCAGCGTTGCAGAGCCTGCCCATGAGTTATCAGGTGTTAGCCCGTAAATGGCGACCACAAACCTTTGCTGACGTTGTCGGTCAGGAACATGTGCTGACGGCCCTGGCGAACGGCTTGTCGCTAGGTCGCATCCATCACGCCTATCTTTTCTCCGGCACCCGCGGCGTCGGTAAGACCTCTATTGCCCGTTTGCTGGCAAAAGGTCTCAACTGCGAAACCGGGATCACCGCCACGCCGTGCGGCGTGTGCGATAACTGCCGGGAGATCGAGCAGGGGCGTTTTGTCGATCTGATCGAGATCGACGCCGCCTCGCGTACCAAAGTGGAAGATACCCGCGATCTGCTCGATAACGTGCAGTACGCCCCGGCGCGCGGCCGCTTCAAGGTCTACCTGATCGATGAAGTGCACATGCTGTCGCGCCACAGCTTCAACGCCCTGCTGAAAACGCTGGAAGAGCCGCCCGCGCACGTGAAGTTCCTGCTGGCGACCACCGATCCGCAAAAGCTGCCGGTCACGATTTTGTCGCGCTGCCTGCAGTTCCATCTGAAGGCGCTGGACGTTGAGCAGATCCGCGCGCAGCTTGAGCACATTCTTGATGAAGAGAAGATCGTTCACGAGCCGCGCGCCCTGCAGCTGCTGGCCCGCGCGGCGGACGGCAGCCTGCGTGATGCGCTCAGCCTGACCGACCAGGCGATTGCCAGCGGTGACGGCAAGCTCTCCACCGAGGCGGTCAGCACCATGCTCGGCACGCTGGATGACGATCAGGCGCTGTCGCTTATCGAGGCGATGATTGCCGCCAACGGCGAACGCGTGATGTCGCAGGTGAACGCGGCCGCTGCCCGCGGTATCGAATGGGAAGGACTGCTGGTTGAGATGCTCAGCCTGCTGCACCGCGTGGCGATGCTGCAGCTTTCTCCGTCCGCCATCGGTGCGGATATGGCCGCCATTGAACAGCGGATGCGTGAACTTGCCCGCACCGTGCCGCCTGCCGACGTGCAGCTGTACTATCAGACGCTGCTGATTGGCCGCAAAGAGCTACCTTTCGCGCCGGATCCACGGATGGGCGTTGAAATGACGCTGCTGCGCGCGCTGGCGTTCCACCCGCGCATGCCATTGCCGGAGCCGGAAGCGCCGCGGCAGTCTTTCGCGCCGGTCGCCCCTACGGCGGTGATGTCGCCGCAGCAGGTGCCAGCGCAGCCGACACCGCCGCCGCCGCAAAACGTGCCGCTGTCGGATGCCACCAGTTCGGTGCTTGCCGCACGCAGCCAGCTGCAGCGTGCGCAGGGAGTAACCAAACCAAAAAAGAGTGAACCGGCAGCGCCAGGAAGAGCGCGGCCGGTGAACAACGCCGCGCTTGAACGACTGGCCTCGGTAACGGAGCGCGTACAGTCGCGTCCGGCACCGTCCGCGCTCGAGCAGAAAGCCCCGGTGAAAGAAGAGGCTTACCGCTGGAAGGCAACCACCATCACCGAAGAGGTGAAGGAAGAGGTCGCCACGCCGAAAGCGCTGAAAAAGGCGCTGGAGCATGAGAAAACGCCGGAGCTTTCCGCGAAGCTTGCCGAAGAGTCCATTGCGCGCGACGCCTGGGCCGCCGAGGTCAGCAAACTCCAGCTGCCGAAGCTGGTCGAGCAGGTCGCGCTGAATGCCTGGAAAGAGCAGGACGGTAATCAGGTGCGTTTACACCTGCGTCCGGGCCAGCGGCACCTCAATTCCCCTGGCGCGCAAAAGGCGCTGGCCGAGGCGCTCACCGCATTACAGGGTGCGCCGGTTGAATTGACTATCATTGAAGATGATAATCCGGCAGTGAAAACGCCGCTCGAGTGGCGCCAGGCCATTTATGAAGAAAAGCTCGCGCAGGCGCGCGAGGCGATTATTGCGGATAACAACATTCAGACCCTGCGCCGGTTCTTCGACGCCGATCTGGATGAAGAGAGTATTCGCCCCATTTGATCGTGAGTCTGACTTACGGTTGTAATCCTTAAACGTGAAAGAAGAGAGAAGCCTATGTTTGGTGGAAAAGGCGGTCTGGGTGGCCTGATGAAGCAGGCTCAGCAGATGCAGGAAAAAATGCAGAAGATGCAGGAAGAGATCGCTCAGCTGGAAGTCACGGGTGAGTCCGGTGCCGGTCTGGTCAAAGTGACCATCAACGGTGCGCACAACTGCCGTCGCGTGGAAATCGACCCGAGCCTGCTCGAAGACGACAAAGAGATGCTGGAAGATCTGGTTGCAGCCGCGTTTAACGATGCCGCTCGCCGTATCGACGAAACTCAGAAAGAGAAAATGGCCTCTGTTTCCAGCGGTATGCAGCTGCCGCCTGGCTTCAAGATGCCATTCTGATGCAAACCAGTCCGCTGCTCACGCAGTTAATGGAAGCACTGCGCTGCCTGCCGGGCGTTGGCCCGAAGTCGGCGCAGCGCATGGCGTTTACGCTATTGCAGCGCGACCGCAGCGGCGGGATGCGCCTGGCGCAGGCTTTAACCCGCGCCATGTCAGAAATTGGTCACTGTGCGGATTGCCGCACCTTTACCGAGCAGGACGTGTGTAACATTTGTACGAACCCGCGTCGTCAGGAAAACGGTCAGATTTGCGTGGTGGAGAGTCCGGCGGACATCTACGCCATCGAACAAACCGGGCAGTTTTCCGGTCGCTACTTCGTGCTGATGGGGCATCTCTCCCCGCTGGACGGTATTGGCCCGGATGATATCGGTCTTGACCGCCTTGAACAGCGTCTTGAGTCCGAAACCATCAAAGAGGTGATCCTCGCCACCAACCCAACGGTGGAAGGGGAGGCAACCGCCAACTACATCGCCGAACTGTGCTCGCAGTACGGCGTTGACGCCAGCCGCATCGCCCACGGCGTGCCGGTGGGCGGCGAGCTGGAAATGGTCGACGGCACCACGCTGTCGCACTCACTGGCAGGGCGTCACAAGATTATTTTCTGACCAAACGGAGGCTGCGCGCGCGGCCTCCGCTTGAAAATTTCCCCCCTTATCCCCATCTCTCACTCAACGTTTTAAAACCCCATTAAATGGCATTGTTGAGGTCGACATAGATGAAAGGACAAGAAACCCGTGGTTTCCAGTCAGAAGTAAAACAGCTTCTGCACCTGATGATCCATTCCCTGTATTCCAACAAAGAAATTTTCCTGCGTGAGCTGATTTCCAACGCCTCGGACGCGGCGGACAAGCTGCGCTTCCGCGCGCTGTCCAACCCGGACCTGTATGAAGGCGACGGCGAGCTGCGCGTGCGCGTCTCGTTCAATAAAGAGAACCGCACCCTGACCATCGCCGATAACGGCATCGGGATGAACCGCGACGAGGTGATCGACCACCTCGGCACCATCGCTAAATCCGGCACCAAAGCGTTCCTTGAGTCCATGGGCTCTGACCAGGCGAAAGACAGCCAGCTGATCGGCCAGTTCGGCGTGGGCTTCTACTCGGCGTTTATCGTGGCCGACAAAGTTACCGTCCGTACCCGTGCGGCAGGCGACAGCGCCGAGAACGGCGTGCTGTGGGAATCCAAAGGGGAAGGCGAATATACCGTTGATGACATCACCAAAGCGGATCGCGGTACCGAAATCACCCTGCACCTGCGTGAAGGGGAAGATGATTTCCTGAACGACTGGCGCGTGCGCTCCATCATCAGCAAATATTCCGATCACATCGCCCTGCCGGTAGAGATTGAAAAACAGGAAGAGAAAGACGGTGAAACCGTGGTTTCCTGGGAGAAGATCAACAAGGCGCAGGCGCTGTGGACGCGCAACAAGTCTGAAATTAAAGACGACGAATATAACGAGTTCTACAAGCACATCGCCCACGACTTTACCGACCCGCTGACCTGGAGCCACAACCGCGTGGAAGGTAAGCAGGAGTACACCAGCCTGCTGTACATTCCGGCACAGGCGCCGTGGGACATGTGGAACCGCGATCACAAGCACGGCCTGAAGCTGTACGTGCAGCGCGTGTTCATCATGGACGACGCCGAGCAGTTCATGCCGAACTACCTGCGCTTCGTGCGTGGTCTGATCGATTCCAACGATCTGCCGCTGAACGTCTCCCGTGAGATCCTTCAGGACAGCACCGTCACCCGTAACCTGCGCAACGCCCTGACCAAACGTGCGCTGCAGATGCTGGAGAAACTGGCGAAAGACGATGCGGAAAAATATCAGACCTTCTGGAAACAGTTTGGCCTGGTGCTGAAAGAAGGCCCGGCAGAAGACACCGCGAACGTTGAAACGATCGCCAGGCTGCTGCGCTTCGCCTCTACGCACACCGACTCCTCCGCGCAGACCGTGTCGCTGGAAGAGTACGTCTCCCGCATGAAAGAAGGGCAGGAGAAGATCTACTACATCACCGCCGACAGCTACGCGGCGGCGAAGAGCAGCCCGCACCTGGAGCTGCTGCGTAAGAAAGGCATCGAAGTGCTGCTGCTTTCTGACCGCATCGACGAGTGGATGATGAACTACCTGACCGAGTTCGACGGTAAATCCTTCCAGTCCGTAGCCAAAGCGGACGAATCCATCGACAAGCTGGCGGATGAAGTTGACGAAAGCGCGAAAGAAGCCGAGAAGGCGCTGGAGCCGTTCGTTGAGCGCGTGAAAACCCTGCTGGGCGAGCGCGTGAAGGAGGTGCGCTTCACGCACCGTCTGACCGACACCCCGGCGATTGTCACCACCGATGCGGACGAAATGAGCACCCAGATGGCGAAGCTGTTCGCGGCGGCGGGCCAGGCGATGCCGGAAGTGAAATATATCTTTGAGCTTAATCCGGATCATCCTCTGGTGAAACGCGCGGCGGATACCCAGGACGACGCCCGCTTTGCCGAGTGGGTTGAACTGCTGCTGGATCAGTCCCTGCTGGCCGAGCGCGGCACGCTGGAAGATCCTAACCTGTTCATTAAACGTGTGAATGCGCTGCTGCTGGCGTAATTGAGCACGCCTCCCCTGGTCTTCTCCCTCTCCCGTGGGAGAGGGCCGGGGTGAGGGCACCAGACCGCACTAACCCAAATAATCTCCCCCCGTTAACCGTTTCAGCCTTCCCGCCTTCCTTGAGCGATGCCCGTTCTGGTGGTATTGTTTAGCGCTTTTGAAAAATTGAAACGACTTTTGAGGGGATTTTCGCAATGCGTATTATTCTGCTTGGCGCTCCGGGCGCGGGTAAAGGAACTCAGGCTCAGTTCATCATGGAGAAATACGGTATTCCGCAAATCTCCACCGGTGACATGCTGCGCGCCGCTGTTAAATCTGGCTCCGAGCTGGGTAAACAAGCGAAAGACATCATGGACGCAGGCAAGCTGGTGACCGACGAGCTGGTTATTGCTCTGGTCAAAGAGCGCATTGCGCAGGAAGACTGCCGTAACGGTTTCCTGCTGGACGGCTTCCCACGCACCATTCCTCAGGCTGACGCCATGAAAGAAGCGGGCATCAACGTGGACTACGTTCTGGAGTTCGACGTACCGGACGAGCTGATCGTTGACCGTATCGTTGGCCGTCGCGTACACGCTGCTTCTGGCCGCGTTTACCACATCAAATTCAACCCGCCTAAGGTTGAAGGCAAAGACGACGTGACCGGCGAAGAGCTGACTACACGTAAAGACGATCAGGAAGAGACCGTGCGTAAACGCCTGGTGGAATACCATCAGATGACCGCGCCGCTGATCGGCTACTACACCAAAGAAGCGCAGGCGGGTAACACCAAATACGCCAAAGTTGACGGCACCAAAGCCGTGGCTGACGTACGTGCAGAGCTGGAAAAAATCCTCGGCTAATCGCGCGCCTCTCACCCGGGCTCCCGGGTGAGAAATATTCTCATCTTACCTATTACAGCAATGGGTTTCGTTTAAACGCATTTCCGCTACAATTGACAACCTATCAAATGGTTAAGAGGCGTGAATGAGTCAGGCGAAAACCGGCATCCTGCTTGCCAATCTGGGCACTCCAGAAGCACCTACATCAGACGCGGTAAAACGCTACCTGCGACAATTTTTAAGCGACACGCGCGTCGTGGATTTCCCGAGACTGCTGTGGTGGCCGCTGCTGCGTGGCGTCATTCTGCCGATTCGTTCTCCGCGCGTCGCCAAACTCTATCAGTCCGTCTGGATGGAAGAGGGCTCGCCGCTGATGGTTTACAGCCGTCGCCAGGAAAAAGCGCTGGCCGCCCGACTGCCGGATATGCCCGTCGCGCTCGGCATGAGCTACGGAAAACCGTCCCTGCAAAGCGCGGTGGAATCACTGCTGGCGCAGGGCGTGGACCATATCGTCGTGCTGGCGCTCTACCCGCAGTACTCCTGCTCGACGGTGGCCGCCGTCTGGGACGAGCTGGCCCGCATTCTGGCGACCCGCCGCCGCATTCCGGGCGTGACCTTTATTCGAGACTACGCGGATAACGATCTCTACATCCAGGCGCTTGCCAACAGCGCGCGCGCGTCGTTTGAAAAGCACGGCGAGCCGGATCTGCTGCTGCTCTCCTATCACGGGATCCCGCAGCGTTTCGCCAATGAAGGGGATGATTATCCGCAGCGCTGCCGCGATACCACGCGCGAGCTGGTTTCCGCCCTTGGCCTGCCGCCGGAGAAGGTGATGATGACCTTCCAGTCGCGCTTCGGTCGCGAGCCGTGGCTGACGCCGTACACCGATGAAACCCTCAAAATGCTGGGTGAGAAGGGCGTGAAGCACATTCAGGTGATGTCGCCGGGCTTCTCGGCCGACTGTCTGGAAACGCTGGAGGAGATCGCGGTGCAAAACCGGGAATTTTTCCTTGAGGCTGGCGGCGAAAAGTATGAGTACATTCCGGCGCTTAACGACTCGCCTGAGCATATCGACATGATGGTCTCGCTGGTAACCAACAGCCGCTGATCGCACTCCGGGCCGGGTTTGTGCTACCATTCCCGGCCCATATTCTTCGTACAGTTCAGACCATGAAATTTCCCGGTAAACGCAAATCCAAACACTACTTCCCCGTCGATGCCCGCGATCCGCTCCTGCAGCAAATCCAGCCTGAAAACGAAACCAGCGCGGCATGGGTCGTCGGTATCGATCAGACGCTGGTGGACATTGAAGCGAAAGTGGATGATGCGTTTGTCGCCCGTTACGGTCTGAGCGCCGGTCACTCGCTGGTGATTGAGGACGACGTTGCCGAAGCGCTGTACCAGGAGCTGGTGCGCGAAAACCTGATTACCCATCAGTTCGCCGGTGGCACCATCGGCAATACCATGCATAACTACTCCGTGCTGGCCGACGACCGCTCGGTGCTGCTCGGCGTGATGTGCAGCAATATTGAAATCGGTGGCTATGCCTACCGCTATCTCTGCAACACCTCCAGCCGTACCGATCTGAACTACCTTCAGGGCGTCGACGGGCCTATTGGCCGCTGCTTTACGCTGATTAGCGATTCCGGCGAGCGTACTTTTGCCATCAGCCCGGGTCATATGAATAAGCTGCGCGCCGAGAGTATTCCGGAAGAGGTGATCGCGGGCGCCTCGGCGCTGGTGCTGACTTCCTATCTGGTGCGCTGTAAGCCGGGCGAGCCGATGCCGGAAGCGACCATGAAAGCGATCGAGTACGCGAAGAAATACAACGTGCCTGTCGTTCTGACGCTGGGCACAAAATTCGTTATCGCCGATAACCCGGAGTGGTGGCAGGCGTTCCTGAAAGAGCACGTCTCGATTCTGGCGATGAACGAAGAAGAGGCCGAAGCGCTGACCGGCGAAAGCGATCCGCTGCTGGCGTCTGACAAAGCGCTGGACTGGGTGGATCTGGTGCTCTGCACCGCCGGCCCGGTTGGGCTCTATATGGCGGGCTTCACGGAAGAAGAGAGCAAGCGCAAAACCCAGCACCCGCTGCTGCCCGGTGCGATTGCCGAGTTCAACCAGTACGAGTTCAGCCGCGGCATGCGCTACAAAGATTGCGTGAATCCGCTGCGAATCTACTCTCATATCGCGCCGTATATGGGCGGGCCGGAGAAGATCATGAACACCAACGGTGCGGGCGACGGCGCGCTGGCCGCACTGCTGCACGACATCACCGCTAACGCCTACCATAAAACCAACGTGCCGAACTCCAGCAAGCACAAGTTCAGCTGGCTGACCTATTCCTCGCTGGCGCAGGTGTGTAAATATGCCAACCGCGTGAGCTATCAGGTGCTGAACCAGCATTCTCCGCGCTTAACGCGCGGTCTGCCTGAAAGAGAAGACAGCCTCGAAGAGGCCTACTGGGACAGGTAAAAGAAAACCCCTCACCCTAACCCTCTCCCCATAGGGGAGAGGGGATAGCACGAAGCCGTCTTTTCTCCCTCGCCCCTATGGGGAGAGGGCCGGGGTGAGGGGACCAGACCGCACCAAACTTACCCCGTCACCCCTTCTTCAACCGGCGGTTTCTCCAGCAGCGTCAGCATCGTATTCGCAATCTCGCGCTCGCCCATCACCACCTTATTCGCCCCGCGCTCGGTAATGTACTCGACCTCGTCGTCATAGTGCGCCCGGGCGATAATCTCAATCGTTGGGCACTTCTCGCGCGCGGAGGCCACAATCTCGCCCGCTTCATAGCCGTTAGGTATGGTCAGCAGCAGCCAGCGCGCGCAGTCCAGATGCGCCAGATTCATGATCTCTTCGTTTGCCGCATTGCCCAGCACCGCACGAATCCCGCGCTCGCGCAGCTCGTCGACGCGGGTGCGTGAGGTCTCAATCACCACCAGCGGAATGCCCTGCGCCATCAGCTTCTCACCGAGCAGGCTGCCCACGCGGCCAAAGCCGACCAGCAGGGCGTGGTTGCAAATATCCACTGGGATCTGCTTCTCTTCTTCGATGGCCTCTTCGAGCGTCTGTTCTTCCAGCGTTTCGGTTTTATCGAGGTATTTTTCCAGCAGGGCAAACAGCACCGGGTTCAGCATAATCGACAGGATCGCCCCCGCCAGCACCAGGTTTTGCCCCGCCTGCGGCAGCAGGTTCAGGGCCATGCCCAGACCGGCCAGAATAAAGGCGAACTCACCGATCTGCGCCAGGCTGGCGGCGATGGTCAACGCCGTGCGCGGGGAGTGGCCGAACATTCTCACTAGGAAGAAGGCGGCAAGCGACTTACCAAAGATGATGATCGCCAGCGTGCCCAGCACGGCCAGCGGCTGGTGAATCAGGACCATCGGGTCAAACAGCATCCCGACGGAGACGAAGAACAGCACGGCGAAGGCATCGCGCAGCGGCAGAGTGTCATGCGCCGCGCGGTGGCTCAGCTCGGACTCGTTCAGCACCATCCCGGCGAAGAACGCGCCCAGGGCAAAGGAGACATCAAACAGCTCTACGGCACCAAAAGCGATACCCAGCGCCAGCGCCAGCACGGAGAGGGTGAACAGCTCGCGGGAGCCGGTTGCCGCGCTGCGGGACATGATCCACGGCACCAGACGGCGTCCCACCAGCATCATGATGGCGATAAACGCCACCACCTTACCGATGGTGATACTCATATCCAGCGCCAGCGAGGCAAAACCGACGTTGTCTTTTTCCATCATCCCGGCGACGGCTGGCAGCAGTACCAGCGTCAGGACCATGACCAGGTCTTCAACAATCAGCCAGCCAATCGCGATCTGACCGCGCTGGCTGTCTATCAGCTGTCTCTCTTCAAGCGCGCGCAGCAGCACCACGGTACTGGCGGTTGAGAGACACAGCCCAAATACGATACCGGTCATTAACGACCAGCCCAGCACCGCCGAAAGCGCCATCCCCAGCAGCGTCGCCACCCCAATCTGGGCGATCGCTCCCGGTATGGCGATCGACTTTACCGCCATCAGATCCTTCAGGGAGAAGTGCAGGCCGACGCCAAACATCAGCAGAATCACGCCCAATTCCGCCAGCTCAGGGGCCAGCTTGGTATCCGCCACGAAGCCTGGCGTAAACGGTCCCGCCAGTACACCCGCTAACAGATAGCCGACAAGAGGAGAAATACGCAGCTTATTGGCAATCATGCCGAGGATAAAAGCGAGCACAAGTCCACCAACAATGGTGGTGATAAGCGGTGTGGCGTGGTGCATTCCGTCTCCTTTCGTTGTGGGTGTTCCTTTTTGGCGAAAACCAAAAAACCGAGTAATAGTTTATGACAATTTTTACCCTTATGTTTATGAATTATTGTTGAAGTTTGAATAAAACAGCAATATGCACGTAAAAAAGCGCGCTTTGATAAATTCAGCGAGGGGAAGAAGAAGAAACCCTTATGGCATCAGGGTATCAGGTAGCCAAAGTAAAACTTTGGCTACCCGTAATTTACGCTTTATGACGGTTATCAGGCAGGAATATGGTCAACATCCCAAGAAGTGGCAGGAAAGCGCAGATTTTATAGACCAGGAAGATGCTGGTGTGATCCGCCACCATCCCCAACACCGCCGCGCCAAGCCCGCCCATGCCGAAGGCGAAACCGAAAAAGAGCCCGGAAACCATACCGATACGGCCAGGCAGCAGCTCCTGGGCATAGACCAGAATGGCGGAAAACGCGGATGCGAGAATAAAACCAATAATCACGGTTAAAATCCCCGTCCATTCAAGGCTCGCGTACGGCAAAATAAGGGTAAACGGCGCCACGCCGAGGATAGAGCCCCAAATGACGTATTTACGCCCAATCTTATCACCCACAGGCCCGCCAATGACCGTGCCGGCCGCAACGGCGAACAGGAAGGCAAACAGGTGGATCTGCGCATTCTGTACCGATAATCCGAATTTTTGCATCAGATAAAAGGTGTAATAGCTGCTGATGCTCGCCATATAGAAGTATTTCGAAAAAATCAGTACCAGCAGCACGGAAACCGCCAGGATAACCTTATTGCGCGGAAGGGGATTGATAACCTTCGCTTTAGGTTTACCTTTATTCACGCGATGCTGAGCGGCATACCAGCGGCTGATCTGCGCCAGCACGATGATCGCCAGCAGCGCGGCCAGCACAAACCAGGCCACGTTGCCTTTACCGTAAGGGGCAATAATCACCGCGGCCAGCAGCGGGCCGAGAGAGCTACCAAAGTTACCGCCCACCTGGAAGAGCGACTGCGCCAGACCGTGACGGCCCCCTGAAGCCATACGCGCCACGCGCGAGGACTCCGGATGGAAGACGGACGATCCGGTGCCCACCAGCGCGGCGGCAACCAACACCGCTTCAAAACTCCCCGCCATGGCCAGCAGCACCAGCCCGCTTAAGGTAAAGCACATGCCGATCGGCAGCGACCACGGCATCGGGTATTTATCCGTCCAGTAGCCCACCACCGGCTGCAGCAGTGAGGAAGCCAGCTGGAAGGTCAGGGTGATCATCCCGATCTGCACGAACGTTAACGAAAACTCGGACTGCAGCAGCGGATAAATGGCCAGAATCAACGACTGGATCATGTCGTTGAGCAGGTGCGAGAGACTGATTGCGCCTAAGACTTTAAAGGAGGTGCGCGACGCCGGCGCGCCCGGAACGGGCTGGGTTGATTCACTGATTGCCATAGAGAGAAGTACCACGTTTTTCGTTATTAGAGATGCAGGGTGTAATTATTATCCGACTAACATACCCGTCCGGGACATTTGAAGAAAGTCGCAATTCTGAAAACTTATTTGTCTATTCTTGTTAGTCACTGTAATTTTTGCCTTTGTCTATTGGTCAGGGAGAGAGAAGATGAAGTTTATGAAGCGGGGCGTCGCGCTGGCGCTCATCGCCGCATGGGGCCTGGTAAGCCTGCCCGCGCAGGCGTATGAAAAAGACAAAACCTATAAAATCACCATTCTGCATACCAACGATCACCACGGTCATTTCTGGCGCAGCGAATACGGCGAATATGGCCTGTCGGCGCAAAAAACGCTGGTGGACGGCATTCGTAAAGAGGTGGCTGCCCAGGGCGGCAGCGTGCTGCTGCTGTCGGGTGGCGATATCAATACCGGCGTGCCGGAATCCGATTTACAGGACGCGGAACCTGATTTTCGCGGCATGAACCTGATTGGCTACGACGCGATGGCCGTGGGTAACCACGAGTTCGATAATCCGCTGACCGTGCTGCGTCAGCAGGAAAAATGGGCCAAATTCCCCTTCCTCTCCGCCAATATTTACCAGAAAAGCACCGGCGAACGCCTGTTTAAGCCGTGGGCGCTGTTTAAGCGCCAGGATCTGAAAATTGCGGTCATCGGCTTAACCACTGACGACACGTCGAAAATTGGCAACCCCGAGTTCTTTACCGATATTGAATTCCGCAAACCGGCAGACGAAGCGAAGCTGGTGATTCAGGAGCTGCAGCAAAACGAAAAGCCGGACGTGATTATCGCCACCACGCACATGGGGCACTACGACAACGGCGAGCACGGCTCTAACGCGCCCGGCGATGTGGAGATGGCGCGCAGCCTGCCTGCGGGCTCGCTGGCAATGATTGTGGGCGGTCACTCACAGGATCCGGTGTGTATGGCATCCGAGAACAAAAAGCAGGTGGACTACGTGCCGGGCACGCCGTGCGCGCCGGACCGTCAGAACGGTATCTGGATTGTTCAGGCGCACGAGTGGGGCAAATACGTCGGCCGGGCGGATTTTGAGTTCCGTAACGGCGAGATGAAGCTTGTTCATTATCAGCTCATCCCGGTCAACCTGAAGAAGAAAGTCACCTACCCGGACGGTAAAAGTGAGCGCGTACTCTACACGCCAGAGATCGCTGAAAACCAGCAGATGCTCTCCCTGCTGACGCCGTTCCAGAACAAGGGCAAGGCGCAGCTGGACGTGAAAATCGGCACGCTGAACGGTCGTCTGGAGGGAGACCGCAGTAAAGTTCGCTTCGTGCAGACCAACATGGGCCACCTGGTGCTGGCGGCGCAAATGGCGCGCACCGGCGCCGACTTCGGCGTGATGAGCGGCGGCGGTATTCGTGATTCCATCGAGGGTGGAAACATTACCTATAAGGATGTCCTGAAGGTGCAGCCGTTCGGCAACGTGGTGGTTTATGCGGACATGAGCGGGAAAGAGGTGATTGACTACCTGACCGCCGTGGCGCAGATGAAGCCGGATTCTGGGGCCTATCCGCAGTTTGCCAACGTCAGCTTTGTGGCGAAAGACGGCAAGCTTAACGACCTGAAGATCAAAGGCGAACCGGTTGACCCGGCCAAGACTTACCGTCTGGCGACGTTAAGCTTTAACGCCACCGGCGGCGACGGCTATCCGCATATTGATAACAAACCGGGATACGTGAATACCGGCTTTATCGACGCGGAAGTGCTGAAGCAGTTCATCGAGCAGAATTCGCCGATTGACGTGAATGCGTACGAGCCGAAGGGTGAGGTGAGCTGGCAGTAGTGGTGTGCGGCCTGATGCCCTCACCCCAACCCTCTCCCACCGGGAGAGGGCGCGAACACAAAAAACGGTAACGCCTGTTACCGTTTTGCTTTTACCTCGCAGCCGCCACCGGGCAATTTTCTCAATCCCGGCGCGCAATATCCGCAAACTTCGCGTCCAGCATTTTCGCCAGGTCGCCCGCCGCCAGCTCGATATCCAGCCCGCGTTTGCCGCCGGATATAAAGATGGTTTCAAACTCCTGCGAAGGGGCATCAATCAGCGTCGGCAGGCGTTTTTTCTGCCCGAGCGGACTGATCCCGCCCACCAGATAGCCCGTGGTGCGTTGCGCCACCATCGGATCCGCCATATCCACCTTCTTCGCCCCCAGCGCTTTGGCGACTTTCTTCAGATCCAGCTGTCCCGCCACCGGAGTAACCGCGACGGCGAGGTGTTTCATATCGCCATTCACCGCCACCAGCAGCGTTTTATAAACCTGGTCAGCATTCAGCCCCAGCTTGCGCACCACTTCATCACCAAAGTTAGTTTCATTCGGATCGTGATCGTAAGTGTGGATCCGGAAAGAAATGTTGTTTTTTTCGAGTAATTTAACGGCGGGAGTCATAGCTATCCTTCTTACGACAGACAAATCATGCCATCAGCATACGCCTGACGTTTGTCTAAAAAATAGCACCATCTTGCGCAATAGTATTGGCAGTGATGGTCACTTTGAGCGACAATCGGCTCAACCGAAGGTCTCCTTCGGCATAATAAAAACGATGAAATTCCTCTTTGACGGGCCAATAGAAATATTGGCCATTTTTTTATTTCAACAGTGACGGCAAATTCCCTTCTCCGTACAAATGTAACGCCCCAACCGCCACCACGTAATGCCCCGCGGGCAAAGCATGCAGCGTCTGCCGCCAGGCTTTGTTGCGCGCATTCATCAGCACATCATACAGCGATTCGCTGAAGGTCGACGGTAACGCCAGCTTACCGTCCTCAGGCGGCGCGTCCAGCCACCAGCCAATCATGGTCTGCAGCAGGCGCGCGTTGGTGTGCCAGTGGGTCAACGTATCATCCAGCAGCATCAGGCCGTCGTCGGGAAGCTGGCGCAGAAGCGCAATCTGGCTGTCCGTCCCTTCCAGCTCGATGATGGGCAGGCTGCGCGCCCTTGCCGCGTTCAGCAGCTGGTAATCAATGCCGTAGTCACCGCGCAGTCCCAGACGCTGCGCCTGCGTAGCCTGCAGCACCATCGCAATTTGCCAGAGCGGCAGGGTGTCAATCATGGAGAGCGACACGCCGGTTTCATCCGCGACGCGCGTCAGTTCGGCAAGCCGGGGATCATCCAGACGTTCCGCCAGAGTGAGATCGCTTTCCAGCCCGACAAACGGCGACTCCTGACCCGAAATGTCCGCCTCAACGACCAGCGCGTCGGCGCGTTTCAGCAGTTTAATCAGCCCGGGTGGCAGGGGAGACATATCCTGCGTACCCATATGAATACTGCCGACCAGATGCAGGTGCTGCCCGCCGGGGAGAGAGATATCCAGACCGGGCCAGGCATAACGGCGAGGAAAGAGGGCGCGAAACGATGCTTTTATACGATTAAACAGACCCATACGCGCTCCATGAATGGAAAGGTTCATGCTAGCGCGTACGGGTACAAGGTTCAATCCTTCGGTTTAAAGCGCAGCAGGCGGTTGGCGTTGCTCACCACGGTAATGGAGGAGAGCGCCATCGCCGCACCCGCGACCACCGGGTTAAGCAGCGTGCCGGTCAGCGGCCACAGAATACCGGCCGCGATTGGGATACCGAGGGTGTTATAGACGAACGCTCCCAGTAAGTTCTGCTTCATGTTGCGCAGCGTGGCTTTTGAAATGGCCAGCGCGTCGGCAACGCCCATCAGGCTATGGCGCATCAGCGTAATGGCGGCGGTTTCGATGGCGACATCGCTCCCGCCGCCCATGGCAATCCCCACGTCCGCCTGGGCCAGCGCCGGGGCATCGTTGATGCCGTCGCCGACCATCGCCACCTGACGGCCCTGACTTTGCAGTTTCTTGATGGCGTCCGCTTTACCGTCCGGCAGTACGCCTGCAATGACCTCATCAATTCCGGCTTCTTTCGCGATGGCGTTGGCCGTTGTCGGATTGTCCCCGGTCAGCATCACCAGACGATAGCCGGCACGGTGCAGACGCTGCAGGGCGTCCACGCTGTCCTGGCGAAGCGGATCGCGCACGGCCAGAAGCGCGGCGGCTTTGCCATCCACCGCCAGCAGAACCGGCGTAGCGCCCTGAGACGCCTGCGCTTTCAGCTCGCTTTCCAGCGCGGCGGTATCAATACCGTTTTCATTAAGCAATGCCTGGTTGCCCAGCAGCAGCGCGTGGCCTTCTGCTTCACCGCTGACGCCGAGCCCGCGCAGGGTGCGGAAATTGCTGACCTGCGGCAGGGCAGAAGCATTCGCTTTATCGAGAATGGCGCGCGCCAGCGGATGGCTGGATCCTTGCTCCAGCGCGGCGGCGAGGCGCAGCGCCTCCTCTTGCGCAATGCCTGCGGTAGTGACGGCCACCACCTGCGGTTTGCCTTCGGTCAGCGTCCCGGTTTTATCAAACACCAGCGTGTCGAGGGTGCTGGCCCGCTGCAGCGCATCTGCATCCCGTACCAGTACGCCAAATTCGGCCGCGCGGCCTACGCCGGAGATAATCGACATTGGGGTCGCCAGGCCAAGGGCGCAAGGACAGGCGATGATCAGCACCGTAGTGGCAATCACCAGGGTGTAAACAATCTGCGGTGCGGGGCCGAAGAAATACCAGATCGCCGCGCTCAGCAGGGCAATGCCGACCACTACTGGAACAAAAACGGCGGAGATCCTGTCAGCAAGCTGGCCAATTTCCGGCTTGCTGCTCTGCGCCTGGCGCACCATGCGGATGATACGCGACAGCGTCGTGTGGCTGCCGACGGCGCTGGCGGTAAACAGCACGCTGCCGTCCTGCACCACCGTGCCGGCATGAACGGCGTCGCCGTCTGATTTCTGCTGAGGGATAGGCTCGCCGGTCAGCATCGCTTCATCCAGCCAGGCTTCGCCCTGGGTTATCTTGCCGTCAACGGGAACGCGATCGCCCGTCGTCAGGCGCAGCGTCATGCCGGGCTGAACTTCCGCCAGCGGGACGCTTTTCTCCCCCTCGTCCGTGACCACGCGGGCCGTCGGCGGGGTTAAATCAAGCAATCTTTCCAGCGCTTTCGAGGAGCGCTGGCGGGCGCGGGCTTCCAGCATGTGGCCCAGGTTAATCAGGCCGATAATCATCGCGCTGGCTTCGTAATAGAGATGACGCGCCTCCATCGGGAACCACTGGGGCCAGACGTTCACGCTCATCGAATAGAGCCACGCCGCGCCGGTACCGAGCGCCACCAGCGTATCCATCGTCGCGGTGCGGTTTTTCAGGCTCTTCCAGGCGCTGGTATAGAAATGCCCGCCTGCAAACACCATCACCGCAAGGGTAATCAGACCAATCACCAGCCACAGCGTGCGGTTGTCAGCGGTGACCATCATGTTGTCACCCATCATGCCCCACACCATCACCGGAATACCCACCAGCAGGGCGACAATCGCCTGCCAGCGGAAGCGCTTCATGGTGGCGATAGCCGTTTCCTGCTGACGCTCGCGGCGCTCGGCATCATCTTCGATGGCCTCCGCCCCGTAGCCCGCTTTCTCAACGGCCTGCACTAAATCTGCGGCGGAGGCGCTGCCCATCACCAGCGCAGTGCGCTCCGCGAGGTTTACCCGTGCCTGCGCGACGCCCGGTACGGCCTGCAAGGCGTTTTGTACCCGGGAGACGCAGCTGGCGCAGCTCATGCCGTTGATCAGCAGCTGTTGGCTGTCGTCAATATCATCAGCTGCCGGAAGCTCAGGAGTGGCCGCTGTCAGTGCTTCCGACGGGGATGATGACTCTGCCAGCGGTTTAGCCTTTGGGTGGCTTAACTCCGCCCCGTAACCGGCCTGCTTGATGGTATCGATCAGCGCATCCGCGCTGGCGCTGCCGGTGACGGCGGCATGATCGATAGTCACGTCAGCGCTTTCAACGTCAGGGCGCTGTTCCAGGCTTTCTTTAACGCGTTTGACGCAGTGGCCGCAGGAGAGGCCGTCCAGCGTCAGGTCGATAGTGTGAGACATAGTAAAACTCCCGTATAATGATCTGGTCAGTTGTTGACCGATACAGTGCTTTTCACTGACTGCTATAAAGGTTAAACCTTCCATCAAGGGGAAGGTCAAGGGGGAAATGTGAATATCAGTGACGTGGCAAAAAAAACTGGCTTAACCAGCAAGGCAATCCGCTTTTATGAAGAGAAGGGGCTGGTAACTCCACCGCTGCGCAGTGAAAACGGCTACCGCAGCTATACGAAACTGCATATTGATGAGCTGACGCTACTGCGCCAGGCAAGACAGGTGGGGTTTAATCTGGAAGAGTGCGGCGAGCTGGTGAACCTCTTTAACGATCCGAAGCGTCACAGCGCCGACGTGAAAAAACGCACGCTGGAAAAAGTGGCCGAGATCGAACGCCACATCATCGAGCTGCAGGCGATGCGCGAACAGCTGCTGCAGCTCGCGGAATCCTGTCCGGGGGATGACAGCGCCGACTGCCCGATTATCGACAATCTTGCCGGCTGCTGTCATCGTAAGGCTTCTGCTTAGCAGGCTTTCACCCGCAGGGTAATGCCTTCCACCGCGATGACCTCAACCCGCGTGCCGGCGCTGAGGTCGTCGTCTGCGACCACCGGCCACGAGCTGTCGCCCACGCGCATATGCCCGCGCCCGTTCACCAGCGCGGTGTCGAGCGTAAAACGCTTGCCGACAATCTGCTGCCCGCGCTGGTTAAGGTGCGCGTCCAGCGGTTTTTGCTCGTTAACCCGCCGGTTTAGCCAGCGCCACCACAGCCACGCGGCCACCAGCGTCAGCACGGCAAATAGCGCACCCTGCCACGCCCAGTCCAGGGGAAGGATCCAGACCAGAAGGCCCGTAATGACGGCGGCAACACCGCTCCAGAGCAGGTAGCCGTTGCCGCCCAGCATCTCCGCCGCCAGCAATAAGCCGCCGAGGCTTAGCCAGAAGGCATGAGGATGTGCAGCGATCAGCTCAATCATTTTTTACGCTCGTTTCCGCTGTCTTTAATCAGTTCGGCAATACCGGCGATAGAGCCCATCAGGCTGCTGGCCTCCAGCGGCATCATCACCACTTTGCTGTTGTTCGCCGAGCCGATCTGTTTTAGCGCGTCGGTATATTTTTGCGCGACAAAGTAGTTCACGGCCTGGATATCACCGGCGGCAATCGCCTCGGACACCATCTGGGTGGCGCGGGCTTCCGCTTCTGCCGAACGTTCACGTGCTTCCGCCTGTAAGAATGCGGACTGACGATCGCCTTCCGCTTTCAGGATCTGCGACTGTTTTTCCCCTTCCGCTTTGAGGATCTCCGCCTGACGCACCCCTTCGGCTTCCAGAATGTAGGCGCGCTTGGTTCGCTCGGCCTTCATCTGGGCGTTCATGGAGGCGATCAGCTCCGCCGGCGGGCGCACGTCGCGGATCTCGATACGGGTGACCTTGATCCCCCACGGATTCGTTGCCTCATCGACAATGTGCAGCAGGCGGGTATTGATGCTGTCGCGCTGGGAAAGCATCTCGTCCAGCTCCATTGAGCCGAGCACGGTACGGATGTTGGTCATCGTCAGGTTGACGATCGCCAGCTCCAGATTGCTGACCTCATAGGCCGCTTTCGGTGCATCAATCACCTGAATAAAGCAGACGGCGTCGATGGTGACGTTGGCGTTATCCTTGGAGATGATCTCCTGAGAAGGAATGTCCAGCACCTGTTCCATCATGTTGATCTTGCGACCAATCCGGTCCATGAACGGAACAATCAGGCTTAAGCCTGGCTGGAGGGTATTGGTGTAGCGACCGAAACGCTCGACGGTCCACTGATAGCCCTGAGGGACAATTTTGACGCCTGCGCCCACAATAACCAGCGCAACGAAAATAAGGACAGGAACAACGATAAGCATAAAAACCTCCTGTTTTGCATGCTGTGATGAGTGAATGTGTGTGTTTATTGCTCGTAAGTATAGGTAAAGTCAGAGATGAATCCATCACCCGCTTCGGCAATGGCTTTGGATAATCCCTGGTAGTACTTCTCCAGCCCCAGCGCTTCGATACGCTGGATCTGTTCGCGAATGGGGGCGCAGAACAGAACGGCATTCCCCGCTTCAACGCGCTTGTTATTAGGGGGAAGGTCGCCCGCGATGGCCTTGAACCATGTTCTGATACCCTGCTTTAAATTATGCGGCGCTTTAGTCAGGTTATCCATGCCCGTCAGGACCTGCAGGGTGGGAAACTCATCGGCCAGCACGGCGGTTTTCATGCGCGCAAAGAACTGGCTGAACAATTCAAACGATCCCAGATCGGTGACGCGCGGTTTGGTCGTTTTACCGTTTTTATTGCCGATTTTCCCTGCGGCTGACGCTGGGGCCGGAACCGCATTCACCTTTTCCAGCTCCAGCCCGAATAACAAATTACAGTGCGCACGGCGCTCTTTCAGCGGATAGGACATCAGCACGTCAATGAATTGGGTGGCCTTTACATCCGCAAGATCGTGGTTGATAAGCCACTGGGTACGAGAAAATTCAGCCGGAGAGACGAACCAGTCGGGTACCTCATTGAAACGTTTGGATTTTCCCTTGCCGTCAAATTCCAGGAAGTGTGTCCCGTTGTCGAAGGCGAAATAGCAATTTTTGAAACTGCCGATCGTGGTGTTCACGATGAGCGCCTTCTTAACAAAATCCACCACCTCTGCGCCAATGACAAAACGCGTGAGTTCCGACGATTTGATGACTTCCATTAATGTTTCGACATCAGGAACACCAGGCTTCAGGGAAGGAAACTCATAAAAGATATGTGCCATGCTGCTTACTTCCTGTAGTGATGGTGGAGACAAATAACAAACAAAAAGTTTAACACTTGCTTTAGCGTGAGGCTATTCGCTCTGTGCGCACGAAAGGATTATGCTACAGGCGGTTATTACACGAAGCGGTTAACGGAAGCGTAATGAACGATAAAAAAGAACTATTACATCTCAGGGATATCGGATTTCGTGTTGGAGAAAATATTATTCTTCAGCACGTCGGGTTTAGCCTGTCGCCGGGCGAGTTTAAATTAATCACGGGACCTTCGGGCTGCGGTAAAAGCACGCTGCTGAAAATTGTGGCCTCACTCCTCAGCCCGACGGAGGGCACCATTCTGTTTGAAGGACAGGATATCTCAACCCTGTCCCCGGAAAACTATCGCCAGCAGGTCTCCTACTGCGTGCAAACCCCCGCGCTGTTTGGCGATACGGTTTATGACAACCTGATTTTCCCGTGGCAAATCCGCAATAAAACGCCGGAGCCGGAAAAGTTTATCAGCGATCTGGCCCGCTTTGGCCTGGCGCAGGAGACGTTAACCAAATCCATCACTGCGCTGTCGGGCGGAGAAAAGCAGCGCGTCTCGCTGATCCGCAACCTGCAGTTTTTACCGAAGGTGCTTTTGCTGGATGAAATTACCAGCGCGCTCGATGACGTCAACAAGCGCAACGTTAACGAGATTATTCATCGCTACGCCCGGGAGCAGAACATTGCCGTGCTGTGGGTGACGCACGACGCTAATGAAATAACCCATGCGGATGACGTGATTACGCTTCAGCCGCACGGCGGGAAAATGCAGGAGGCTAACCGTGGGTGAGCATAACATTACCAATGAATCACTGGCGTTTTCGATGGTGCTGGTGCTGATTGCGATTGTAGTCAGCTATCGGGAAAAGCTGGGGCTGGAAAAAGATATTTTGTGGAGTATCTGCCGCGCGGTGGTTCAGCTCATCATAGTCGGCTATGTGCTGAAGTATATATTTAACGTCAACCACGCTGTGCTGACGCTGCTGATGGTGCTCTTTATCTGTTTCAACGCGGCGTGGAATGCGAAAAAGCGCAGTAAATACATTGATAAGGCGTTTATCTCGTCGTTTATCGCTATTACCACCGGGACGGCGCTCACGCTGGCGGTGCTGGTGCTCTCCGGCTCGATTGCCTTTACGCCGATGCAGGTTATCCCTATCTCCGGGATGATTGCGGGGAACGCCATGGTGGCCGTTGGGCTCTGTTATAACAATCTCGGCCAGCGCTTCAGCAGTGAACAGCAGCAGCTTCAGGAGAAATTAAGCCTGGGGGCGACGCCTAAAGTGGCCTCGGCGCGGCTGATCCGTGAGAGCATTCGCTCATCGCTGATCCCAACGGTCGATTCAGCCAAAACGGTGGGGCTGGTGAGCCTGCCTGGCATGATGTCGGGGCTGATTTTTGCCGGTATCGATCCGGTCAAAGCGATTAAGTATCAGATCATGGTGACGTTTATGCTGCTTTCCACGGCAAGCCTGTCAACCATCATTGCCTGTTACCTGACCTATCGGAAGTTCTACAACGCGCGTCACCAGCTGGTGGTGACGCAATTAAAGAAAACGGGTTAAGCCTGTTTTGTAGGCCCGGTAAGCGTTAGCGCCACCGGGCATTTTTTTGTTAGTAGAGCAACGCGTACAGCTGACGACGATACTTCGATGCCAGCGCGTCTCCGGTGCCCAGCGCGGCCAGAATTTCCTGGAACATCTTGCGCGCCTGACCGTCTGCGGCTGCCAGGTCTTTTTGCAGGTGGCTGAACAGCAGCTCCAGCGCCTCTTCGTTACGCCCCACCTGGTGCAGCTGCAGCGCCAGCTGGCTTGCCAGCGCGGCGTCGGCCGGGTTGTCGGCAACCTGCTGCTGCAGCTGCTGAATTTCCGGGGTGTCCGCGGCCTGTTTTAGCAGCTCAATCTGCGCGATCAGACCCTGATAGCGGGTGTCCTGATCCTGCAGCGGAACCGTCTTGAGTACGGCTTCCGCGTCTTCTGAACGGTGCAGGGCGATCTGCGTTTCCGCCAGCAGCAGGCCAATCTGGCTGTTCTGATTCGACAGCTGCCACGCCTCTTTGAGCAGCGGCAGCGCCTCGTCGTATTTACCTTCCTGCATCAGCGCCATGCCTTCCTGCGCCTTCAGCTCTTCTTCACGCGGCAGCACTTTATCCAGCAGGGCGCGGATAGCCTCTTCCGGCTGCGGCCCCTGGAAACCGTCAACGGGCTGGCCGTTCTGGAACAGATAGACGGTTGGGATGGCGCGCAGACCAAACTGAGACGCCACCATCGGCTCGGCGTCGCAGTCCAGCTTAGCGAGAATGAACTGACCGTTGTACTGCGCGGCAAGGCTTTCCAGCACCGGCGTCAGCTGCAGGCAGTGTTGGCTGCGTTCAGACCAGAAGTAGAACAGGACCGGTTTGGTCATCGACTGTTCAAGGGTCTGTTGCAGGTTAGCTTCTGTAATATTGACGATATTCTGTACGGACATGCGGCTTTCTCTTTTGTCGGTTTGTTCTTTACATGGGGATGAGCGTCGTCGCTTCAACTCAACCGTGCAAAATTTTGTCCATCATCCGGCCCGGCAGCAGGCGTTTTAACCAGCCTACGGCATGGGTGACCAGCGTCACCGGATAGCGCATTTTAGGATGTTCGCTCTCAAAAGCATGGCGCACTTTGGCTACCACCGCCTCTGGCCCGAGGGTAAAACGTGCGGCAATGCCGGGGTTCTCGACCGGCTTATCCGCCTGGGTCTGGTTCACGTTTTCGGTAAAGCGGGTGCGGATCGGGCCGGGCTCAATCAGGCTGACCTTGATGCCGCTGTGGCGCAGCTCCATGCGCAGGGCGTCGGACCAGGCCTCCAGCGCATATTTGCTGGCGGCGTAGGCGCCGCGGCCCGGGGTGGAAATCAGCCCCATCACTGACGATGTCATCACGATGCGCCCTTCACCGTGCGGCAGCATCGCGGGGAGCAGGCGCATGGTGAGCTGATGCACGCCGAAGAAGTTGGTCGAAAACTGTTTCTCCAGCGTTTCGCGGGAGAGCGTATCCAGCGGGCCATACACGCCGTAGCCGGCATTGTTAAAGAGCCCGTAGAGACGATTGTCGGTCAGCGCGATCACCTCATCGGCGGCGCGTTCAACGCTCTCCGGCGAGTCCATATCCAGCAGCACGCCGGTAAAGCCCAGCCCGTTCATGCGTTCGACATCGTCGGGTTTGCGACACGCCGCCAGCACCCGAAACCCCTGGCGCTTCAGTTCGAGCGCGCTTTCCAGGCCGATTCCACTGGAACATCCTGTAATTAAGACCGATTTTTGCATAACTTTACCTGTCAGGATCTCCGCTTAATCAGGAGTCATGTTTAACTAAAGGAGCCAGCCGCGTTGCCATCCAGTCGGCAATAAACGGCTGAGCATCGCGATTGGGGTGGATCCCGTCGTCTTGCATCCACTGGGGTTTGAGATAGACCTCTTCCATGAAAAATGGCAGCAGCGGAATATCAAACTCTTTGGCAAGCTTAGGGTAGATCGCGCTAAAGGCTTCATTATACCGACGACCGTAGTTAGCGGGCAGGCGAATTTGCATCAGCAGCGGCTGGGCGTTTGCCGCTTTGATATCCTGCAAAATGGTGCGCAACGTTTGCTCGGTTTGCTGAGGCTGAAAACCGCGCAATCCATCGTTACCGCCAAGCTCCACCAGCACCCAGCGCGGCTGATGCTGTTTGAGCAGTGCAGGCAGGCGCGACAGGCCCTGCTGCGAGGTATCACCGCTGATGCTGGCGTTGATTACCGACGTCTTGCTCTGCCATTTGTCGTTGAGCAGCGCGGGCCAGGCCGCGCTGGCCGCCATGCGATAGCCTGCGCTCAGGCTGTCGCCGAGAACCAGTAACGTGTCCGCTGCCGCCGCGCGGAAGGTCATCAGAATCAAAAACAGGAAGGGCAAATGCCAGCGGAAAACAGTGTTGAAGTTCATCATCTTAAGAAGTCCGTCGGTCAGGGGGAACACGAGCTTTCCATCCTTACTGGAGTTGAACTCGTTGTCAAACGCGCTGAAACCATCGCGCTGATTGGCGAATCCGGCTCTGGCAAGTCCACGCTGCTGGCGATTTTGGCCGGTCTGGACGACGGCAGCAGCGGCGAGGTCCATCTTGTCGGGCAACCGCTGCATCAGCTTGATGAAGAGGCGCGGGCCGCGCTGCGCGCGCGTCACGTTGGTTTTGTCTTCCAGTCCTTCATGCTGATCCCCACCCTGAACGCGCTGGAAAACGTCGAACTCCCGGCGCTGTTGCGCGGTGAAAACAGCCGTGAAAGCCGGGCGCACGCGAAGGCGCTGCTGGAGCAGCTCGGTCTGGGCAAGCGTCTCGACCACCTTCCCGCACAGCTTTCCGGCGGTGAGCAGCAGCGCGTGGCGCTGGCGCGGGCGTTTAACGGTCGTCCCGAAGTCCTGTTTGCCGATGAGCCCACAGGTAACCTTGACCGTAAAACCGGTGACCGGATTGCCGACCTGCTGTTTTCGCTCAACCGCGAGCACGGCACCACGCTGATCCTCGTCACCCACGATCCGCAGCTCGCCGCCCGCTGCGACCGTCGCCTGCGGCTGGTGAACGGTATTCTTCAGGAGGAGGCATGATTACCCGCTGGTTCTGGCGCGAGTGGCGCTCGCCCTCGCTGCTTATCGTCTGGCTGGCGCTAAGCCTGGCGGTGGCCTGCGTGCTGGCGCTCGGCAGCGTCAGCGACCGCATGGAAAAAGGGCTTAGCCAGCAGAGCCGGGAGTTTATGGCGGGTGACCGGGCGCTGCAAAGCTCCCGCCCGGTGCCGTCGGGCTGGATTGACGAAGCGCGTAAACAAGGGCTGAAGGTGGGGGAGCAGATAAGCTTTCAGACCATGACGTTTGCGGGCGACACGCCGCAACTCGCCAGCGTTAAAGCCGTCGATGATATCTACCCGATGTACGGCGAACTGCAGACCAACCCGCCAGGGCTGAAGCCAAAGCCCGGCACGGTGCTGCTGGCATCACGTCTGATGGCGCTTCTGAACCTGAAACCCGGCGATAGCATCGACGTCGGCGACGCCACCCTCAACATTGCCGGGGAAGTGGTGCAGGAGCCCGATTCCGGCTTTAACCCCTTCCAGCTCGCGCCGCGCCTGCTGATGAACACCGCGGATGTCGCGGCAACCCATGCTGTACAGCCGGGCAGCCGCGTCACCTGGCGCTATAAGTTTGGCGGCACGCCTGCCCAGCTTGACGCGTACGAAAAATGGCTTCTGCCGCAGCTCAAGCCGGAGCACCGCTGGTACGGGCTGGAGCAGGACGAAGGGGCGCTCGGTAAATCACTTGAACGTTCTCAGCAGTTCCTGCTGCTTTCGGCACTGTTGACCCTGCTGCTGGCGGTGGCGGCGGTTGCCGTGGCGATGGGGCACTACTGCCGCAGCCGTTACGACCTGGTGGCGATCCTCAAAACCCTGGGGGCGGGCAGGGCGCAGCTGCGCAAGCTGATTGTCGGCCAGTGGCTGATGCTGCTGGTTCTGTCCGCGCTGACTGGCGGAATAATCGGGCTGCTGTTTGAAAAACTGCTGATGGTGATGCTGAAGCCGGTGCTCCCGGCCGCCTTGCCGCCGGCCAGCCTCTGGCCGTGGCTGTGGGCGATGGGCGCGATGACGGTGATTTCGCTGCTGGTGGGGCTACGCCCGTACCGCCTGCTGCTCGCGACGCAGCCGCTGCGCGTGCTTCGCAACGATGTGGTGGCGAACGTCTGGCCGCTGAAGTTCTACCTTCCGGTGATTATTGCCGTGGCGGTGGGGCTGCTGGCGTGGCTGATGGGGGGCAGCACGCTGCTGTGGGCGGTGCTGGCCGGGGCGGTTGTGCTGGCGCTGCTGTGCGGCGTGCTGGGCTGGATACTGCTCAACGTCCTGAAGCGGCTCACGGTGAAATCGCTGCCCGTGCGCCTGGCGGTCAACCGCCTGCTGCATCAGCCGTGGTCAACGCTCAGCCAGCTGTCGGCGTTTTCGCTGTCGTTTATGCTGCTGGCGCTGCTGTTAGTGCTGCGCGGCGATCTGCTCGATCGCTGGCAGCAGCAGCTTCCCCCGGAAAGCCCGAACTATTTCCTGATCAACATTTCCCCTGAGCAGGTCACGCCGCTGAAGGGCTTCCTGTCGGAGCATCACATTATCCCTGAGTCGTTCTATCCCATCGTGCGCGCGCGTCTGACGCAGATCAACGGCCAGCCAGCGGACGGAAACAAGGACGAGTCGCTGAACCGCGAGCTGAACCTGACCTGGCAGGAGAAACGCCCTGACCACAACCCGATAACCGCGGGCACCTGGCCGCCGAAAGCGGGGGAAGTGTCGCTGGAAGAGGGGCTGGCGACGCGGCTGAACGTGAAGCTCGGGGACAGCGTGACCTTTACCGGCGATACCCAGGATTTCACGGCGAAAGTCACCAGCCTGCGCAAGGTGGACTGGGAAAGCCTGCGGCCCAACTTCTTCTTTATCTTCCCGCCGGGCGCGCTGGACGGTCAGCCGCAGAGCTGGCTGACCAGCTTCCGCTGGGAAAACGGCAACGGCATGCTGACCCAGCTCAACCGGGAGTTTCCGACGGTCAGCCTGCTGGATATTGGCGCGATCCTGAAGCAGGTGGGGCAGGTGCTGGAGCAGGTGAGCCGCGCGCTGGAGGTGATGGTGGTGCTGGTGACGATCTGCGGCGTGCTGTTGCTGCTGGCCCAGGTGCAGGTGGGCATGCGCCAGCGCCATCAGGAGCTGGTGGTCTACCGCACGCTGGGGGCTGGAAAGCGGCTGCTGCGGATGACGCTCTGGAGCGAGTTTGCGCTGCTGGGGCTGGTGGCGGGTCTGGTAGCGGCCATTGGCGCGGAAACGGCGCTGGCGGTGCTGCAGACAAAGGTCTTCGACTTCCCGTGGGAGCCTGACTGGCGCCTCTGGTTGATCCTGCCTCTCAGCGGCGCGGTGCTGCTTTCTCTTTGCGGAGGCTGGCTCGGCACGCGGCTGTTAAAGGGGAAAGCCCTGTTCCGTCAGTTTGCGAGTTGATTTAGAGCCGTGATAGTTGCGCACCGGGTTTTAATGCCGGTGCGCAGCGTTTAAATAGCACAAAGTGATAATACCCACTCATTTAGTAGCACAAAACATTAAAAACCCGACCACACAGCCCGATTATTTCCAGTTAATATTCACCCGCTAAATATTTAGCAGCGTGTCTATTAAGGAAAAATAATGACTATAAAAAAATCAGCGCTGGCGGTAACGATCGGCGCGGCAGTGGCATTGACTACCTTCGCTTCTCAGGCGGAAATCACCGTTCTTAAGCAGGATCCTCAGGCGGGTAACCCGCTGAGCCGTCTGAACTTCACCGTTGGCGGCAGTATTCGTCCTCAGTTCCAGAACATGACCGGCGACGACGGTAAAAACAGCTACAAGCGTAACGGCTTTGACGGCGGCACCCGTTTCCGTTTCGCGGCTGATTACTACCTGTTTGATGACATCAGCTGGATCAGCTACTACGAGCTGGGTGTGAATATTCCTGCACAGTTCAACTGGGATCACCACTACGCCGACGGCGCACACGACACCACGCGTCGTATGCTCTACACCGGTCTGAAGAGCGACACCTGGGGTACGCTGACCTTCGGTCAACAGAACAGCGTTTACTATGATGTGGTGGGCGCGAAAACCGATATCTGGGACTACGACATGATCGGTCAGGCGCCAGGTAACGGGATCAACGGCGATTACGACGGTTCTTACCGTTCACGCCAGATGCTGAAATATAAGAAAACCGTGGGTGATGCCGACATTTATGCATCCTACCTGTTTGAAGACAGCGAATACCTGCCGGGCAACGGCCTGCGCTACAAGCGTAAAGGCGGCGGCTCGCTGGGTCTGGATTACCACCTGACCACCGACCTGACCTGGGGCGCCGCGTGGAACTACACCCGTGCGGACATGCGTAACCCGGATAACGGCGACAGCAAAACCTACGACCAGAACATCCTCGGTACCGCGCTGAGCTGGACCCCGGACAACTGGACCTTCTCCGCTGGCGGCGGCTGGTACCAGAACTTCCTGACCACCAAAAAGGTGTCGGTTAACGACTACTTCGCCGGTGATGCATGGGGTATTGAATACTTTGCGGGCTATAAGTTCCCAATCGGTCAGTACGCGGTTAAATCCATCCAGCCATACTTCATGGGCGACCGCATTCAGTACGTGAACGGCCGTAACTACCAGCGCATCGACAACGGCGTGGGTATCAGCTTCCAGCTGGATTACGGCTTCCGCGTGGATTACGAACACGTGTTCACCTCCAGCACCGACAACCTGGGCGACATGAACCTGGTGCGTCTGCGTTACGACTTCTAAGTCGTCTTGTAGGGTGCGGCCTGATGCCCTCACCCTGACCCTCTCCCACGGGGAGAGGGAACAAACATTAAAAACGGCAACCCTGGTTGCCGTTTTGCTTTTACCTCGCCACCCGGCTTTATTTTTCAGCGATCAAGCCACTCAGCAATTTCTTCGTACGTCCCGCGATACACAATCTTCTCCGCCTTTTTCTCCAGCTGATAGCCGTACATCGGGTCGTAATAGTCCTTCAGCAGCGGCGCAAGCCAGCTGAAGTGCGCGTCCGTGCTGCCGGAGCGTTGCTGTTCCAGCAGCGCGGAATCTAACAGCGCGGTGAATTCTGCATACCGCTGCAGCCCCAGACGGCGGCGAATGGCGAACAGGCCGTGGTGCAGATACTCGCTGTATTCTTTCCAGCCCGCTTCCTCGCCGTATGCGGCAGAAAAGTCCGCCCACATATGGTCGAAATACTCTTCGCGCAGGCGCTCAAGGCGGACGTCAAACGGGTCTTCGACGACAACGATAGGGGCTTCAGCCATGCGGTCGCGCAGGCACTCCGGCAGGTGGTTGGAGCCAATCATCCGGCCCTCGTCTTCCAGCACCCAGCGCGCGGCGTCTTTTTTCAATAGCTCAACCGCAAGGTGGTTTTCAAAGCTGGCCTGGGAAAGCTGCGGCGTGAGCGTGCGGCCAAACGACGAACCTCGGTGGTGCGCCAGCCCTTCCAGATCGATACCCTGCGCGTGCTGCTTCACCAGCAGGGTTTTACCGTTTCCGGTGCAGCCGCCAATAAGCACCATCGGCTTTTGTGACTGCTCGATGGTCACCTGAATCGCCGTCTGACGCAGGGCTTTGTAGCCGCCGCGGATCAGCGGGTAGTCGACGCCCGCCTCTTTCAGCCAGGCCTGCGAGATATGCGAGCGCTGGCCGCCGCGCGCGCAGCAGAGATAGCCCTCAGGATGGGCAAGGCTGGCTTCCCGCCAGGCGTTGATGCGTGCCTCACGCGTCTCGCCGCTTACCAGCTGATGGCCGAGCGCCAGCGCGGCCTCGGGGCCCTGGCGTTTATAGCAGGTACCGACGGCGGCGCGCTCGTCGTCGTTCATTAAGGGCAGGTTGATCGCCGCAGGCATCGTGCCCTGGGCAAATTCGATCGGCGCGCGAACGTCGATTAAAGGGGTATCAGACGCGAGGATCGCGCGATAGTCCGTTCCATCGTTCATGGTTATTCCAGAAGAAAACTCAGCAGCAATGGGCGGGGATTGTACGCCGGGGAAGGGGAAGATCAACTCCCCGGCGCAGATGTCTTACTTGAGCTTAGACTGTGCCCAGACAATACCGCTCGCATATTCCGGCGGCAGGAGCGGGATCATCGCTTCCAGGGTGGCGCTCAGGCGGCCCGTGTCGCTGTCGTTCAGGTTCAGGTGACCGACCTTACGACCCGCGCGTACCTCTTTGTCATACCAGTGCAGATGCACGAGCGGCAGCTTCAGCCAGTCGTAGTTCAGATCGGTGCCGATCAGGTTGATCATCACCGACGGGCTGTTCACCACCGGCAGCGGCAGCGGCAGGTCGGCGATCGCGCGCAGGTGCAGTTCGAACTGGCTGATGGACGCGCCGTTTTGCGTCCAGTGGCCGCTATTGTGCACGCGCGGCGCAAGTTCGTTGATCAGCAGACCGGACGGGGTGATAAAGCACTCCATCGCCATGACGCCCACATACCCGAGTTCGTGCATGATGGCAGAGAGCATATCTTCCGCCTGCGCCTGCTGGTCAGCATTGGCGTGCGGGAAGGCGACGCTGGTGCGCAGAATGCCGTCCTGATGCAGGTTATGCGTCAGCGGATAAAAGACGGTATGCCCGTCGTGCCCGCGCGCGCCAACCAGCGACACTTCACCGCTGAAGTTAATGCCCTGCTCAACGATGCACTCGCCGTAGCAGTCGTCCGGCAGTTCTGCCGTTTCATCTGCACGCAGGCGCCACTGGCCGCGGCCGTCATAGCCGCCCACGCGGCGCTTCACGATTGCCAGCTCGCCCAGCATCGCGAAAACGTCATTCCACTCGCTTTTATCGGAAAGGAGCTGCCACGGCGCGGTCGGCAGACCGAGCTTGTCGAACAGCTGCTTTTGCGTCAGACGGTCGGCGATGATCGGGAACACGTCGCGGTTAACGAAGGCGTTATGACGCGCCAGCTCGCGCGTCAGAGCCGTTTCCGGCCAGCGTTCGATCTCGGCGGTGATCACGCTCTGGTGGAACGGTACGGCTTCCGGTTCGGCGTCCAGCCCGACGGGCCAGACGGCAATACCCAGCGGCTCACCGGCCTGACGCAGCATGCGGCCTAGCTGGCCGTTACCGAGGACGCAAACCTGCTTCATGCCGCACCCCGCGGGTCCGGATTGTCCAGCACCTCGTCGGTCTGGGCTTTACGCCACTCCGCCAGACGCTGGTGTAATGCTTTATCGTGCGTCGCAAGAATTTGCGCCGCCAGCAGGGCTGCGTTCGCCGCACCCGCTTTACCAATCGCCAGCGTGCCGACAGGAATACCGCGCGGCATCTGGACGATGGAGTAGAGGCTATCCACACCGCTTAACGCGGCGCTTTGGACCGGAACGCCCAGTACCGGCACCAGGGTTTTAGCGGCAATCATGCCTGGCAGATGTGCTGCGCCGCCCGCGCCGGCAACGATCACCTCATAACCGTTCTCTTCGGCGCTTTCGGCGAAGCTGAACAGTTTGTCCGGTGTACGGTGCGCGGAGACCACTTCAACGTGGTGCGGAACATTCAGGATTTCAAAGATTTCGGCGGCGAACTGCATGGTAGCCCAGTCGCTTTTGGACCCCATCACGATGGCGACACGCGCCGGATTATTGCGGGAAGACATGCGTCTTAAAACTCCTGTGGTGCGAAACACACTGCTTTCGAGGGCACAGAGAATAGCATGTTATACGGGCAAGGAAAACGGTTGCGCGGTTAAAAGGCGAGCAGTTATGGCGAGAAAGCGATAACAAAAAAGACCGCACGACGGCGGTCTTTTATGTGATGTTACTGAAGATCCCCTCCGGACAGGTTCTCGTTGTCGAACGCGCGGCTGACATCGATATGATTCACCATGCTGGTGTCGGCATTCGAGCCCGATTTTGGCACGGAGAAGCGATTCTCCGCGGCCTGTGCGCCAGTGGACACCACGACTGCCAGCAGCAGGGTACTTACGATGCTGATGTTTTTCATTCTCTGTTCCTTCCTCATCGTATTGTCGCTGTCGCACGTCTTCGCTGGCGGCACGGCAATCAGGGTTTTTATTTAGTCAGTTCTGCGGTCATGTACACGCGGTTGTTGACCTTCGCGCTCGTGATTTTATAAGAGGCATTCTGCTCGGCGGCCTGCGCGGCAATTTTCGCTTCTGCGCGGTCAAGGGTAGAGGCGGTTGCGCTCACGCTTTGAGCGAAAGAACCGAAAGAAACCAGGGAAAGAGCGGCAACTGCAACGAAAGTTTTGATAGATTTCATGGTCGTATTCCTTAAGTATTTTATCTGGGATAGGGCGTATTGCCCTGATGTGATAAATAATAGGCCGACCACGGGCTGATTAAAATCGAAACAATTTGCCGATATTGTTCAAAAAAATAGAATGATGGTGCGAGGGGTTAAAACGGAAAGGCGATCGGCTCCACGCCCTCTGGCGTGACTTTGACCATGGAGCCTTCGGTGTGCCAGGCACCTAATACCACGCGATGGGCCGGTTCGCCGTTGGCGATAAGGGAATGGACGTCAGGACGATGGGTATGACCGTGGATCAACCACTGAACGCCATGCTTTTCCATCACGCTCACCACGGCCTGCGGGTTCACGTCCATGATGGTCATGGATTTGCTGCTGTTGGCGGCTTTACTGCCCGCGCGCATTCTGGCAGCTATGCGGTTACGGATAAACAGCGGCAGCGCAAGGAACACCTTTTGGATCCACGGGGTGTGGACTTTGGCGCGAAACGCCAGGTAGCCGGTATCGTCGGTGCAGAGCGTGTCGCCGTGCATGATCAGAACCCTGCGGCCATAGAGGTCGAGCACCTGCTCTTCCGGCAGCAGCGTCATGCCGCTTTCGCGGGCGTAGCGCTTGCCGATCAGGAAATCACGGTTGCCATGAATGAAGTAGCAGGGGACGCCGGAATCCACGAGCGCGTGAATGGCGGCGGCCATTTCACGGTGCAGCGGGTTAGGGTCGTCGTCGCCAATCCAGGCTTCAAAGAGGTCGCCCAGGATGTACAGCGCATCGGCGCTTTTCGCTTCACCGCGTAAAAAACGCAGAAAACCGGCGGTTATCGCCGGTTCTTCTGTTTGCAGATGCAGATCCGCAATAAAGAGTGTCGCCACGAATTACTCGCTGACGGTCACGCTTGTAATCACAACGTCTTCTTTAGGAACGTCCTGGTGCATACCGCTGCGGCCAGTAGCGACGGCTTTGATCTTGTCAACCACGTCCATACCTTCAACCACTTCTGCGAATACGCAGTAGCCCCAACCCTGCAGGCTTTCGCCGGAGAAGTTCAGGAAGTCGTTGTCCGCCACGTTGATGAAGAACTGCGCGGTGGCAGAGTGTGGCGCCTGAGTACGGGCCATTGCCAGCGTACCGCGGGTGTTTTTCAGACCGTTGTTCGCTTCGTTTTTAATCGCTTCTTTGGTCTCTTTCTGGTTCATGCCAGGTTCGAAACCGCCGCCCTGGATCATAAAACCGTTGATCACGCGGTGGAAAATGGTGTTGTTGTAGAAACCTTCGCGGCAGTAGTCCAGGAAGTTTTTAACTGTTTCAGGCGCTTTGTCATCAAAGGTTTTGATTACGATATCGCCATGATTAGTGTGGAAAGTAACCATTTTTGCATCCTGTTCCGTTATTGTGGTACGTCGACCCGCGTTCGGGTCATCTATAGGGGCTTGTTATAGCATAACCACAGGATGCGATCACCTTGCATTGTGTGCTGCTTCGGGTTTGAATTACGGGTAGAATAGCCGGTTTTCAACCACACACGTGTTTACATGGAATCTTCGATGTTAAAAATCTTTAATACAATGACGCGCCAGAAAGAGGAATTTAAACCTATCCATGCCGGGGAAGTCGGCATGTACGTGTGTGGTATTACGGTTTACGATCTCTGTCACATTGGCCATGGCCGTACCTTTGTCGCTTTTGATGTGGTGTCACGCTACCTGCGTTTTCTGGGCTACACCCTGAAATACGTGCGTAATATCACCGACATCGACGACAAAATCATCAAGCGCGCTAATGAAAACGGCGAAAGCTTCGTTGCGCTGGTCGATCGCATGATTGTCGAAATGCACAAAGATTTCGACGCCCTGAATATTCAGCGCCCGGACAGCGAGCCGCGCGCGACCCACCATATTCACGAAATCATCGAGATCACCGAAAAGCTGATCGCTCGCGGTCATGCCTACGTTGCGGACAACGGTGACGTGATGTTCTCGGTGCCGACGGACCCAACCTACGGTTCGCTTTCCCGTCAGGATCTGGACCAGCTCCAGGCCGGCGCGCGCGTTGACGTGGTTGACGTGAAGCGTAACCCGATGGACTTCGTGCTGTGGAAAATGTCCAAAGAGGGCGAGCCAAGCTGGCCATCACCGTGGGGCGAAGGCCGTCCGGGCTGGCACATTGAATGTTCCGCGATGAACTGCAAGCAGCTGGGCAAGCACTTCGATATCCACGGCGGCGGTTCAGACCTGATGTTCCCGCACCACGAAAACGAAATCGCGCAGTCCACCTGCGCCCACGGCGGCGAGTACGTTAACTACTGGATGCACTCCGGCATGGTAATGGTTGACCGCGAGAAGATGTCTAAATCGCTGGGTAACTTCTTCACCGTGCGCGATGTGCTGAAGTATTACGACGCGGAAACCGTGCGCTACTTCCTGATGTCCGGCCACTATCGTAGCCAGCTGAACTACAGCGAAGAGAACCTGAAACAGGCGCGCTCGGCGCTGGAGCGCCTGTATACCGCGCTGCGCGGAACCGACAGGTCTGTTCCTGCTGCAGGCGGCGAAGCGTTTGAAGCCCGCTTCGTTGAGGTGATGAACGATGACTTCAACACCCCGGAAGCGTACTCCGTGCTGTTCGACATGGCGCGCGAAGTGAACCGCCTGAAGTCAGAAGATATGGCCGCGGCGAATGCGCTGGCGTCCCATCTGCGTAAGCTCTCCTCCGTGCTCGGCCTGCTGGAGCAGGATCCGGACGCGTTCCTGCAGAGCGGTGCGCAGGCGGACGACGGTGAAGTGGCGGAAATTGAAGCGTTGATCAAAGCGCGTCTGGAAGCGCGTCAGGCAAAAGACTGGGCGGCGGCAGATGCGGCGCGCAATCGTCTGACCGAGATGGGCATCATTCTGGAAGATGGCCCGCAGGGCACCACCTGGCGCCGTAAGTAATTTTCCCCTCACCCTAACCCTCTCCCAAAGGGAGAGGGAATTATTAGGTTTTCTCCCTCTCCCCGTGGGAGAGGGCCGGGGTGAGGGCATCAGCGCCCACGTTTTCTCCACCACAGCAACCCCATCAGCACGACTCCCGGCAGCCACACCCACAGCAGCTCCGACACGATCACCTGATGCCCGTACGGCGTGGTGTAGCGCGACAGCGCAAACGGCGCGACCTTAATCACCTGCCACGGCGCAAAGAAGCGTTCATCTGACCACGGCCACAGCCAGCCGACGCCTTTCCCGCCCGTGGTAATCGAATCCAGCAGGCTGTGCGATAGCAATGACACGGTTAAAAACAGCCAGCACCGCGTCAGGCTGGCCCGGAACCACCGTCGTCCAGTCAGCACGCAGAGTATCGGCACCACAAAGGCGAACAGCAGGGAGTGGGTAAAGCCGCGATGGCCGAAAACATTGCCGTACGCGACGCCGAACTTGAACGCCAGCACGTCGGCATCCGGCAGCATGGCGAGGACAATCCCGGCAAACAGCAGGCGGGGAGGAATCACTTTGGTTCCCAGGCCTAAGCCCAGACAAAGCGGAACAGCAGCGTGTGTAATAACGGTAGGCATTGCGATTATCCATGGCAAATCATGGAAATATAGCAGCAATCCCGCGCCGGCAGACCCGCGTCAAATTCTTATTTTTACGCCGACTCGCGCGCGATAAGCTGTCCGGAAAGCGTAATGCGCTGGGTTTGCAGCGTCGGCTCCTTCAGCGTGCGAATAATCAGCCCGGCAGCCTGACGCCCCGTCTCTTCGCTGGCTGACGAGACGTAGGTAAAGGACGGCGAGGTGAGGTTAACGTGGAGCATATCTTCGAAACCGACCAGCGCGACCTGCTGCGTCAAAAACACATCTTTACCCACCGTTCGTCCAACCTGATGAATACCGGAGATGGAGCCGATCATGGCATCCGGCGAGTGGCAGAGCAGGGCGGTGATGGTATTGTTTTTTTCCAGCAGCTGGCGGGTGGCGAAACCCGCTGCCAGGGTGTCATCGCTGCAGGCCGGAGAGTATTCATCGCGCCAGACCAGCCCGTTCTGCGTCATCGCGCTGCGAAAACCGAGCAGGCGCTGCTCGCGGATAAGGCAGCCTTCACGCCCGCCAATGTAGGCAATATTGCGATGGCCGCGCTCGATAAGATAACGCACCGCCAGATTTGCCGCCTGGCGGTTATCGCGCATTACCAGATTGCATTTTTCATCCAGCAGCGACTGAGAAACCACCACCAGCGGCAGCGGGCAGCGGCGAATTTGCTCCGGCAGGGTGGAGGTGCGGGTATCCGAGGCCAGATAGATAACCCCGGCGACGCCCTGCTGCTTAAACGACAGCAGGCAGCGCTCAAGATGGTCATGGTCGTTCTGGGGCTGGCCGAGAAAAACCATATACCCCTGTTTTTCAAGATCCTGGACGATGCTCGCCATCACCTTGATGGAGAAACTGTCGCTAAAGTCGCGGAGGATCAGGCCAATCAGATTGGACGTATTGGCGCGGAGATTGGCAGCGGCAACGTTATGAACATAGCCCAGCGTATTGATGGCAGCGTTGACCTTCTCGATCGTTGCCTCTGAGATTTTCCCTTTCTGGCGCAAAACCAGCGAGACGGTTGAGACCGATACGCCCGCGTGCTTTGCGACATCAATAATGCTGACTTTCTTCAAAACCGCTCCCTGAAATTCACCGATTATCAGTCAGATACGACAATGCGTCTCCCAGACTACAGGAGACGCGTCGTTCAGGCATCTTATTATTTGCCGATCATGGTGGACATGGTCTGGGCGATAAACTGTGCTCTGGCACCGAAAATCACCTGAATACCGTTGTCGCCGACGAAGACCACGCCGCGCGCGCCGAGTCCGTTCAGGCCGTCCTTATCGACCACCTCGCTTTTTGCCACTTCCAGGCGAAGGCGGGTGATACAGGCGCCGACGGAGTCGATGTTGTGCGCCCCGCCCAGCAGGGTGATGATCTCGGTCGCGAGTTCTGAATCAGACTTATCATCCGCGTTGGCGGTCACTTCAGTGCGGCCCGGCGTTTTCACGTCGAAACGACGGATCACAAAGCGGAACGTGAAGTAATAAATCAGACCCATTGGAATGCCGATGATAATCGCATTCAGGAAGTTGGTCTTGTAGCCGTTAAAGGACGGCAGGATCCCGAATGACAGATAGTCGATAAAGCCTGCGGAGAACGACTTGGCGATATGCGCATGCAGTAGATACATGGTCATGTAGGCCAGGCCCGCCATGATGGCGTTAAAGACGTACAGGATCGGCGCCACAAAGATAAAGGTAAACTCGACCGGTTCGGTGATCCCCGTCAGGAAGCAGGTCAGCGCCGCAGAGAACAGAATACCGGCCGCGATTTTCTTATTCTTCGTATGGGCTTCGTGATACATCGCCAGGCACGCGGCGGGCAGCGCGAACAGCATCAGCGGGAATTCGCCCTGCATGAATTTACCGGCATTCTGGTAGGTGTCGCTGCTGAAGGACTTCACTCCTTCTTCCAGCATCTTGAACCAGATCGTCTGGTCGCCGTGGATCACCTGTCCAGCCTGGGTGGTGTAATCCCCGAACGAGTACCAGAAGGACGGATACCAGATGTGGTGCAGGCCGAGCGGGATCAGCGCGCGCTCTACCAGACCGAAGATAAAGGTCGACGCCGCCTGATTATCGCCGTTCACCACCACGGAGAGCGCGTCGATACCGGCCTGAATATGCTGCCACACGTACGGCAGCAGCAGCCCCATCAGGAACGACAGAAACGCCGTTGCAATGGCCACGAAGCGCTTGCCGGAGAAGAAGCCCAGGAACTCCGGCAGCTGCATGGTGTGGAAGCGGTTATAGCACCAGGCCGCGAGAATACCGCAGATCAGGCCGCCGAAGACGCCCATCTGCAGCGTCGGGATGCCGACCACCATGGCGTATTTCCCACCCTGGGAGGCCATTTCCGGCGTGATGCTCAGCACGGTGCTGATGGTGATATTCGTGACAAACACCGACACCGCCGCAGACAGCGCCGCGATGCCGGATTCTGACGCCAGACCCACGGCGGAGCCAATGGCAAACAGCATCGGCAGGTTATCAAAGATAACCCCGCCCGCGTTCATCATCAGCGGCAGATGGAACTTATCGCCGAAGGCCAGCAGCAGGCCCGCAGCGGGAAGCAGTGAAATTGGCAGCATTAAGGCGCGACCAATCATCGATAACTTAGACAGCGATTTAACAAACCCTGATATCAGACTCATGCTGATTTCCCCCGAGTAGCGCTTTTTTGGCGCTGTTATTGTAAGTAGAACGTTTTAGTAGAACGTTCTACTTATCGTGGGCAAAGAGTGAAAAACGCGCAACAGAATTTTCATGTTTCAACAGATGAAATAGTGATTATTTGAAGTTGATCGATAAATAACCGCGATGGGTGTAAGGGATTTTATATCCCCTCTCCCTGTGGGAGAGGGTTAGGGTGAGGGCATAATACGGCTCAGGCCGTAACGGTTACGCTCTGTCCTTCAAAGCTCACGGTCTGACCCGCGACGATCTTGCAGCGCTTGCGCGTTTCTACCACGCCGTCGACTTTTACCAGCCCGTCGGCGATAACGATTTTCGCCTGCGCGCCGCTTTCGCTCCAGCCTTCCAGCTTCAGCAGGTCGCACAGCTCAACGTGCGGGTGTTTACCTAATGAAAAAGTCGCCATCTTACGCGTCCTCTACGTCGTGATATTCTTCGCACGCCTGCAGCGTATTCTGAATCAGCGTTGCTACGGTCATCGGGCCTACGCCGCCCGGTACGGGGGTAATGTAAGACGCGCGCGCGGCGGCATCTTCGTACACCACGTCGCCGACCACTTTGCCGTTTTCCAGACGGTTAATCCCGACGTCCACGACAATCGCGCCCTCTTTGATCCACTCGCCCGGAATAAAGCCCGGCTTGCCGACCGCGACGATCAGCAGATCGGCGTTTTCGACGTGGTGACGCAGGTTTTTGGTGAAGCGGTGGGTCACGGTGGTGGTGCAGCCCGCCAGCAGCAGCTCCATGCTCATCGGGCGGCCCACGATGTTGGACGCACCGATAACCACGGCGTTCAGACCGTAGGTGTCGATGTTATAGCGCTCCAGCAGCGTCACAATGCCGCGCGGCGTGCACGGGCGCAGACGCGGCGCGCGCTGGCACAGGCGGCCAACGTTGTACGGATGGAAACCGTCCACGTCTTTATCCGGCGCGATACGCTCCAGCACCTTCACGTTGTCGATACCCGCCGGCAGCGGCAGCTGAACCAGAATACCGTCGATCTCTTTATCGGCATTCAGGGTGTCAATAAGTTCCAGCAGTTCTGCTTCGCTGGTGGTTTCCGGCAAATCGTAAGAGCGGGAGACGAAGCCCACCTCTTCACACGCTTTGCGCTTGCTGCCGACATAAATTTGCGATGCCGGGTTGCTGCCAACCAGCACAACGGCCAGCCCGGGGGCGCGTTTTCCGGCAGCTTTACGCGCCTTCACTTTTTCCGCGACCTCAGAGCGCACCTGCTGCGCAATCGTTTTACCGTCAATAATCTTTGCTGCCATCAGAGAGAAGATTCCGTCTGTAACGTTTGAAAGGGGGGATGGCGTGTATTTTGTCAGAAGCGAGCGTCGCTGTCAGTCACCCTTTACGCGTTTTTATCAGTGAGACGCAAAAACCCTTCTTAAGGGATGGTCAATTTCTTAGGCGGGATTAGGATGTGACCTGGCGAAATAGCAGCGTTTTGACATATTTAAAAAACGCGTCCTGAGCTACTTTGTCTCCTCCGAAATAAGCTTTCAATTAATCAATTGAACGTATTTCTTATTCCCGATTATTCGCGGGAAGGGTTATTTACATTTTAAAGGAATAGACATGAAACTCAGCAACATTGCTTCTACTGTTATTGCTACTTTGGCCCTGGTTGCAGGTGCCGCAAATGCAGCAGATCCTGCTGCGCCGGTTTCCGTAAATGGCGGTACCGTACATTTTAAAGGTGAGCTGGTTAATGCGGCTTGTTCAGTAAATACTGATTCTTCCGAGCAGACCGTTAATCTGGGTCAGTATCGTACCGCGAAATTTACCAAAGTGGGCGACACCACCTCTAATATTCCATTCAACATTGAACTGAATGATTGCGATCCGCTGGTTGCCAAAACTGCCGCTGTTGCGTTCACCGGTCAGATCGACCCAACCGACAAAACCCTGCTGGCCGTGACCTCCGGTAACAACGACAACACCGCGAAAGGCGTGGGTATCGAGATCCTCGACAGCAAATCCAGCGTTCTGACCCCAGACGGCGCGACCTTCTCTGCTGCGCAGACGCTGATCGAAGGGACCAACACCCTGAAGTTCACCGCACGTTACAAATCAACGGCTGCCACCACTGAGCCAGGCCAGGCAAACGCTGACGCCACCTTCGTAATGAAATACGAGTAATTCCTCCGCACAGGGATGTTCAGGCCTCACGGACGAGGCCCGTCATACGCTAATGCCAGGAACGAAGGATGACAAGGACTGGAACACTACTGCTGTTAACCCTTGCGATGGCTTGCCCGGCATCGGCGCATACCGTGGTGATCGAAGGTGGCAAGGTTCATCTCAGAGGTGAACTGGTGAACGGCGGCTGCGCCGTGGCGCCCGACAGCCAGAATATGCGCATCGACATGGGGCAGTACCGAACCAATTCATTTTCCGGTGTGGGCAGTTTTTCCACGGTTAACGTGCCTTTTACCGTGCGGCTGCTGGACTGCAGCGTTGATGTTTCGCGCACCGTGGGGATCCAGTTTCAGGGCGTGACGCCCGCAGAAGATCCGCAGGTCTTTCTGGCGACCTCGCGGCCGGGTGAAACGCCCGTCAGCAGCGGCGTGGGGCTGGCGCTTTTTGACGAACAGCAGCGTCAGATTATCCCAAACGCCACGGCCGTCAGCTGGCTGCCGATCGATACCCGCGAGCTCGCGTTCCATTTTAGCGCCCGCTATCGGGCTATTTCCGAACACCTCGAGCCAGGCAAAATTCAGTCGGATGTCTGGTTTACGTTGATTTATCCATAACACCTGCGAACACATTATTAAAGGTACGGTTGTGATGAATACCCTAATTAAACCAGGACTTTTTTTATCGTTTATTTTGATGATGGTTTCTGCCTGCGCAAATGCTTCCGGCGGTATTGCGCTGGGGGCCACGCGCGTTATTTATCCCGCAGAGGCGAAGCAAACGTCGCTGGCGATCACTAACAGCAACAAACAGGAACGCTATTTAATTAACGCGTGGATCGAAAATGCGAGCGGGCAAAAAGAAAAAACCTTTGCCGTCACTCCGCCCCTGTTTGTCAGCGAGCCTAACAGTGAAAACACGCTGCGTATTATTTACGCCGGGCCAGCGCTGCCAGCCGATCGTGAATCGCTCTTTTACATGAACGTGAAGGCGATCCCGTCGGTGAACAAAGCGAAAACGGAAAACAATAACGTGCTGCAGCTGGCGATCCTCTCACGCATCAAGCTGTTTGTGCGCCCGAACAACCTGGCGATGCAGCCGGAAGAGGCGCTTTCCCAGCTGCGGTTTGAGCGCGCGGGCAGCCATCTCAAAGTCAGCAACGCTTCTCCGTATTACATCACCCTCGTCAATCTAAAGCTGGGCGGGCAGCAGCTGGATAACCTGATGGTTGCACCGAAAAGCTCGGCTCAGCAGGTGCTGCCAGCCGGTGCCAGCGGCACGCTTTCCTGGCAGAGCGTGAATGACTACGGTGCCATCACTCCGGCGCGTAGCGTCAACCTGTGAGCAGAGTCAGGGCGATGAAAAACCACCAGAGACGTTACTGCCCGGTTGCACTGGCGCTGATGGCTGCGCTCTGGCCGCAGGCTGGCTGGAGCGAAAGTTATTTCAACCCGGCCTTCTTGTCCGACGACACCGCCAGCGTGGCGGATTTGTCGCGTTTTGAACAAGGACACCAGCAGGCACCCGGCGTTTATCGCGTGGATATCTGGCGTAACGATGAGTTTATCGGTACCCAGGACGTGCGTTTCGAGCAGGCCAAGAACACGCCGCCGGTGGCGGGCGGTTTGTCGGCGTGCATTACGCGCGCGATGCTCGATCGCTTTGGCGTCAATGTCGCGGCGTTTCCCGAGCTGGCTAAGGTGCAGGGCGACACCTGCGTTCCGTTGACCACGGCCATACCCGGCAGCGAAACGGTATTCAATTTTGCCTCTCAGCGTCTGGACGTCAGCCTGCCGCAGGTGGCGTTGCAAAACAGCGCCAGGGGCTACATTCCGCCTGAACAGTGGGATGAAGGCATTCCCGCCGCGCTGGTGAACTACAGCTTCACCGGTAACCGGGGAAGCGAAGACGACAGCTATTATCTGAACCTGCAGAGCGGGTTGAACTATGGCGCCTGGCGTTTACGTAACAACGGCGCATGGCGGTACACGCAGAATAACGGGCAGCGGCACAGCGAGTGGCAGAATATTGGCACCTGGGCGCAGCGCACCGTCATCCCGCTCAAAAGCGAACTGGTGCTGGGCGACAGCAATACCGGGAATGACGTCTTCGACAGCATGGGTTTTCGCGGTGGGCGGCTCTTCTCGTCTGACAGCATGTACCCGGACAGCCAGCAGGGCTACGCGCCGACCGTGCGGGGGATCGCCCGTACGCCCGCCAAAGTGATGGTTCGCCAGAACGGCTACGTTATCTATCAAAGCTATGTGCAGCCGGGCGCATTTGCCATTACCGATCTTAACCCGACCTCCTCAAGCGGTGACCTGGAAGTCACGGTCGAAGAGAAAGACGGCACCCAGCAGCGATATACCGTGCCGTACTCCACCGTGCCGCTCCTGCAGCGTGAAGGGCGCTGGAAGTATGACCTCGTCGCGGGGGATTACCGCAGCGGGAACAGCGATCAGGATACGCCGTTCTTCACTCAGGGCACCCTGATTACCGGTCTTGCCAACGGTTACACGCTCTACGGCGGGACGCAGCTGGCGTCACGCTATACCGCGGTGGCCGTCGGGGCCGGGAAAAACCTGGGCGACTGGGGCGCGGTCTCGCTCGATATCACCCACGCCCGCAGCCAGCTCGCGGACGACAGCAGGCACGAAGGGCAGTCTCTGCGCTTCCTCTACGCGAAATCCCTTAACGGCTTCGGCACTAACTTCCAGCTGCTGGGCTACCGCTACTCCACAAAAGGGTTTTACACCCTCGACGATGTCGCCTGGCGCTCAATGGAGGGCTATCAGTATGCCGATAGCCAGAACGATAACGATGTGCCGGACGTGCAGAGCTATCACAACCTGACGTGGAATAAAAAAGGCCGCTTCCAGCTCAACGTGTCTCAGTCGCTGGGGGACTACGGCTCGGTCTATATCTCCGGTAGCGAGCAGACCTACTGGGGAACAGACGAGACGAACCTCTGGTACCAGCTGGGCTACGCGGGAGGCGTGAAGGGGATCAACTACTCCGTCTCGTGGTCGTGGAACAAATCCGTGGGGATAGACGGCACCGATCGGATCGCGTCATTTAACGTTTCCGTGCCGTTCAGCCTCTTTACCCGTCAGGGCTATCGCCGGGACAGCGCGATTGACCGCGCCTACGCGACGGCATCCGCCAGTCGAAACAGCGATGGCGATACAAGCTGGCAAACCGGCGTCAGCGGAACGCTGCTGGAGGACCGCAACCTGAACTACAGCGTGACCCAGGGGCACGCCAGCACCAACGGCGCAAGCGGAAGCGCCAGCGCCAACTGGCAGGCGACCTACGGCACGCTGGGCGTGGGCTACAACTACTCCCGCGATCAGCACGATCTCAACTGGCAGCTCTCCGGCGGGGTAGTCGGCCACGCCGACGGCGTGACCTTCAGCCAGCCGCTGGGCGACACCAACGTGCTGATCAAAGCGCCGGGGGCATCGGGCGTCAGTATTGAAAACCAAACCGGCGTGAAAACCGACTGGCGAGGCTACGCGGTGATGCCGTATGCCACCGTCTATCGCTACAACCGCGTGGCGCTGGATACCAACACCATGAGCAATAACACCGATATCGAAAACAACGTGAGCAGCGTGGTGCCGACCAAAGGTGCGCTGGTGCGCGCCAGCTTTGATACCCGCATTGGCGTGCGCGCCCTGCTGACGGTAACGCGCGGCAACCAGCCGGTGCCGTTCGGCGCGGTGGTGCGCGAGACCAAAAGCGGCGTCACCAGCATGGTGGGGGATGACGGGCAAATTTACCTGAGTGGGCTGCCGCTGGAGGGAGAACTGCTGATCCAGTGGGGCGACGGGGCGCAGTCCCAGTGTCGCGCACCTTACAGCTTGTCTGAACAGAGCCTGCAACAGGCAATCACACTTAAGGGGATCGGCTGTGATTAAAACTCAACTCTTTGCCTTGTCGCTGCTGGCGCTACTGCCCGCGACAAACGCATTAGCGACCGTGTGCGTCAATGAAAAAGGCGTGCCGACGGAAGTGCATTACGACCTGACGGATAAATTCAACAGCTCGAATAACCAGATTGGGCAGGTCGTGACGCTCAACGAGAAATCGCAGTGGGTAGGGGTGAATGCCGTCTGCCCGAAGGGCACGATCGGGAATACCACCAAGCGCAGCTATGTGACCGATTATACGGTAACGGGGACCAGCGATGGCTACCAGTATCTGAAGCTTAACGACTATCTGGACGGGGCGATGAAAATCACGGACAGCTTTGCTGGCGTATTTTATCCGCCAAAAAGCTATATCCAGATGGGGAGCCATCCTAACGTCTCCAAAAACAAACCGTTTGGCGTTCAGGACTCCAGCCTGGTCTTCCGTCTTAAGGTGACCCGGCGTTTTATCAACATGGTGGTGATCCCGCGTGCCACCATGTTCCGCGTTTACGTCACCACTACCTCTTCCGATCCGTTAACCACGCCGGTCTATACCATCAGCTACAGCGGAACCATTCAGGTGCCGCAAAGCTGCGCCATCAATGCCGGTAACGTGGTGGAGTTTGATTTCGGCGACATTGGCGCCTCCTTGTTCAGCAAGGCGGGCGTGGGTAACAAGCCGGAGGGAGTCTCATCGCAAAGCAAAACCATCGCCATTAAATGCACCAACGTGGAGGCGAACGCCATGCTGACGATGCGGGTCGAGGCGGAAAAAGTCTCTGATAATGTGCTGGTGTCGGATAACCCGGATGTGGGGTTCATCATCGCCAACGAGAGCGGGGCGCCGCTGACGCCCAACAACCTGACAAGCAAAATTCCGTTCCGCCTCGACGACAGCGCGCAGGCGCAGGTGGGGATCCGGGTCTGGCCGGTGAGCGTGACGGGCAATAAGCCAGCGGAAGGGCGCTTCACCTCGCGCGGGTATTTGCGCGTGGATTACGACTAAGGAGCCGATATGCGAAACGGGATCCGTTTTATCACCGTAGCGCTCTTTGCGCTTTGCACGCAGGCTCAGGCGGACACCGCGTTGGGCGAGATTAACATTCGGCTCTACGGCAATATCGTCGATTTTACCTGCGTTGCCGAGGGCAGCGACAGCGACAAGGCCGTCCCGCTGGGCACCTGGCCCACGAAACAGCTCAGCACCACCGGGAGCCGCACGCAGCCGATGCCGTTTACGCTGAAGCTGACCGGCTGCCCGCCGGGCGCGGCGTCCATTACGTTTTCGGGTAAAGCTGATGGGAGCAATAGCGGCCTGCTGGCGCTGAATGACGCCAGTACTGCAAGCCATGTCGCCGTTGAGATCAGGGATGCAGATAAAACGCGGCTGGCGCTTCAGCAGGCCAGCCAGCCGGTCTCGGTTGATGCGCAGGGAAATGCGATTCTGTCATTTTATGCCAATTATATTGCCACTGCCGATAACCCTCAGCCCGGACGGGCTGATGCGGATGCCACCTTCATGATTAATTATAATTAGCACTGACCGCACTCCCTGCAGCTCAGATAAGCTGCAGGGAGTGAATTCAGGTTATAGCAGCTCGTGGGCTTTAGCGTAATCAATTAATTCCACGATGCTTTGCACACCCAGCTTGGAATAAATATTGGATTTGTGCGCGCTAATGGTCTTGTTGCTTAATAGTAGCTGTTCAGCAATTTCCTTGTTGGATAATCCATTCGCCAGATACCGTAATACCGTGACCTCGCGATTCGATAATGGCATATCTACTGCCATCCCTTTCCCTGAACCCAGGTGGTTTATAAAGTTCAACGTCTCTGACGGGAAAAAGGAATAGCCCATCAGAATCATTTCTACGGCGTTGTAGATCTCCCCTAAATCTTTTCGTTTACTGACGAAGCCATTTGCCCCGGCGCGAATGGCGCGACCCGCGTAAAATAACTCTGATTTAGACGAGAGGAACAGAACCTTAATGTTCTTGTTTAAGTTTCTGATTCTTTTAAGTAAAGCGAAAGCATCCGTGCCCGTGAGTTCAATGTCAAGGATCACCAGATCGATAGGGTGATTGCGGATACAGTCAAGGACTTCATGGCTATCGCCAGACTTGAGCTTGACTGTGATATTCTTATTTTTCTGTAGCAGGACTTCTATCGACATTCTGACGATAGGATGTTCGTCCATAATGATAACGGATGCCGGTTTCATTTTTAATGCCTCAGATTGTTAAAAGCGTTATGCAGAGTTTGGTAAAACTCTCGAAATGCCGGAAGGATATAATGTGCAGATCCCTATACCGTAGTATTTCCCTGGAAAGAGCGAAAGCATCCTTGTTTACGTAATGAAAAGAACTATGCCTCAGCGCGGTCATCTCATTAGGCTGGTGTTGGCAAAAAGGTTTTTCTTATTCATATTTGATACGCATCTTATTATACAGGGTAAGTTTTTTCCGAAAACCCTGTAAATTAATATGAGGGTATTGGTTTGTATTATCTTCTGGATCTGAATCGCTATTTTTTTAAATTTAGCGGAAATATCCTGTTATCTCATTTACCGCATATTTTCATCTTTATGTAATAACAAAAAATAACAGATATCTCTGTATGTTGATTAATTGTTAACAAAAATACGCCTCTTTGAAAGGGACGAACCCGCAAAAGTGAGGTTAAAAATTGCCCTCGCAGGCCGTCTGACCTTCATCTGAAAGTGCTTACGCCGATCCGGATAACGGCATCTGGTGCACAGGAGAACGTGCTGCCCGCTTTGCTTTTTACTCCTGGCAGTTGTCGCTAAGCTGCTTGTTTTTACATCATTATCATCTTGTTAACGCCTTCTGCATTCGCTTAACGGATGGAGGAAAGTGCTGCCGTTCCGCTAATCTGTGGCATTTCACAAGGTTCACGCCCATGAATTAGGAATAGTTATAAATTCGATTTTATTGTTAAAAATTAACATTTACGCAACGCAAGTGGTAAGTAAATTCTTAAACCGCTTTAGGAAATAAGGGGTTAGGAGGTGAGTGAAAACGTGCAGTCTGAGAGGTTATTAAGAAGATGCAGCAATTCCTGGCGATGGCTTAGCCCCAGCTTCAGCAGGATGCAGCTGAGACGATAGATAATGCGGCTATAGGGGCGATTCTGCATAAGGGCAATCTGACGCAATGTCTTGCCCCGGGATAGCTCCTGCAGAATGGGCCATTCGTTGCGCGAGAACCAGTCTTTCTCGGTTCCCGGCGGAGGGAGGGGATCCTGCAGGCTGTGCTGGAGCGCGGCGGCGTTCAGCTGACGTTCGAGTACATGAAAGGGACCTGCCGCTTTGCAGAAGAGGCGGGTGTCGTAATTATCGGCCCGGACCAACAGCCAGGGCGTCAGGAACGGAGGAAACAGGCTATGCCGTCTCAACTGATCCAGTTTCTCCAGAAGCCCCGTGGATCGGCTTTCAATATCCACGACCAGACGGGCTGAGGGCCACTGCGTCTGAGCGATAAGGGCGTCGTCCAGCGTGGCGTAGTCGCAGCAGCTGCTCAGGGGAAACTGCCCGTGGAGAAAACCGGTGCGCAGGTAGTGATCCTCCGTCACCAGAAGGATAAACGGGGCGTCGGTTTTGCGGGGCTGGCTGATGGACTGGCTCAAAAATTCGAGCCGGTCGAAAAAGGGGGGAGCAAAAGGTGAGCGCGTAAATCCCAGTGCATCACTTCCTGTACGCCGCCGCCGGTAACGGCGCACTGTCATTCGCATGGTCTCCCTCCTGGAAATGGCTTTTTAATCCTCCGGCCATGTCCAGGACGGCCAGTAATATCCCTGGCCGAGGTCTGCGCCTGCCTGCAGTGCCCAGGTACGATCGCGTTCAGTCTCAATACCTTCAATAAGCACTTTCCCGGCAAGCTGAAAGCAAAGGGAAACCAGTTGCCTCAGCGCAGGGGTGTCGCGTAAACGCCAGAATGCTTCCTTATCTATTTTGATGCCGCTTAACGGGAGTCGGCAGGATAAAAACGACTGCACTGTGACGTCATCCACGTCATCAAGCCAGATTGCGTGTCCCTGTCTGCAAAGTTGCCGCAAATTTTGAACGACATGCTGCTTCTCTACGAGGGAAAGCGCCAAAAAGGACGCGAGGTCGACAATCTCAATATTGAGCGGCACGCCTGTTAACCGGATAAGTCGCTGAAAAGACGCGGGCTCTGTCAGGACGGTTATCGGCAGATTAATAAAAAGATTATGACCGTGCGGCGTATTTTTTAACGCGGCAAGCTGCGCTTCAAGCAGCGTTATCGACCACTCTGCGGAGCGATCGCAAAAAAAGTTCTCGCTGTCCCGCGTGTCGGACAGAACGCTAAGGACCTCCACGCCAACCTGGCGCAAGGAGGAAAGGGCGACGATGGGCTCAAGCTTAATGCCGACGATGTCCTGAGAAATGTACTGTAACCGGGGGGGCGTATCGATCAGGTTTTGCGCTGTCACTCCATTGTCCTGTTGTCTGTCAGCCTCCAGGCGGCCGGGATACCTGACTCTAGTGTGACGAGCTGACGGTCAGGAAAACAGCAGGCGTTACTTAAATGCAACTAAGCCTTTTCGCAGCGCTAAATTTTACGGTGAAACAGGGCGAAATGTTGAGAAAATAGCCGTATTTACAATCGGCTAGCGGTAATTGGCCCTGAAAACGGAAAAGGCATTGACTCACCTGCCATTGACCGTATAATTCTTCGCGTTTCACCACCGCGAAGTACACGCATATCAGTGCGCCCTTAGCTCAGTTGGATAGAGCAACGGCCTTCTAAGCCGTAGGTCGTAGGTTCGAATCCTACAGGGCGTGCCATTCTCACTTCTACTAACGTCTCTCAAAGTCTACTTAACCCAGTAATACCAAGCCATTCAGCTAAATTTCGCTCTCCCTACGTCTACTAAATTATATTGAAATCTACACCAATGTGGGGGTACATTCGGGGGTATATGCAGGTTCAATGAAAAGAGATACCCCCAATGAAGTTAACGGCACGCCAGATAAGCGCAGCTAAGCCTCAGGACAAGCCCTACAAACTGGCGGATGGCGGTGGCCTGTACCTGCTAGTTAACCCGAATGGTTCCAGATACTGGCGTCTGAAGTACCGCCTGGCAGGAAAAGAAAAGCTCCTGTCTATTGGCGTTTTCCCTGATGTAACCCTCGCTGAGGCGAGAGATAAGCGAAATGAAGCCAAGCGATTACTCGCTAATGGTGAAGATCCGTCTGAGGTTAAGCAGGCGGAGAAGCAAGCCAGAATACTCGCGGTGAATAACAGTTTTGAGTCTCTTGCACTTGAATGGCATGAACATAAGAAACCGAATTGGTCTTCCGGTTATGCTGACGACATTCTCGAATATCTGCGAAAAGATATTTTCCCTTATATCGGTAGAAAGGCGATAACCGATATTAAACCCATGGACATGCTTTCTGTTCTAAAGAAGATGGAGGAACGCGGTGTCCTGGATAAGCTCAAGAAAACGAGACAGGCTTGCCGCCAGATATTCACTTATGCTGTCATCACCGGAAGGGCCGAGTACAATCCAGTTACGGATTTGGCAGGTGCTTTGAAATCACCTAGGCAGCAACATTTCCCTCATCTCTCACCAGCTCAACTTGGTCCTTTCAGAAAAGCTGTCGACGCATATAGCGGTAGTAAAATTACCCGTATCGCGACATTACTTCTCATGTACCTTAGTGTCCGAACCATCGAACTTCGTGCTGCTGAGTGGCATGAATTTGATTTGAGCAAAGATCTCTGGCTAATCCCAAAAGAGCGCATGAAGATGCGTCGGCCACACCTCGTTCCTATTCCGAGACAAGCCAAGGAGCTGTTGCTCGAACTCAAAGAGATTACGGGCAGAGGAAAATATGTTTTCCCGGGGCGTAATGATGCAGGGAAGCCGATGAGCGAAGCCAGCATTAACCAGGTGATTAAACGTATTGGCTATGCTGGTCAAGCTACTGGCCATGGCTTCAGGCACACCATGAGCACTGTGTTACATGAACAGGGATTCAATTCTGCCTGGATAGAGGCGCAACTGGCGCATTCTGACAGAAACACGATACGTGGTACTTACAATCATGCTCAGTACATTTATGGGCGGCGCGAGATGCTTCAGTGGTATGCAGACTACCTAGATGGGTTGACTGTAAAAGTGGTGGGTTAGCCAGCTTTCTTCATGTCGAGTAAAAGTAGTTGTTCCGGTCATTTCAGTTGTTCCATAACTATGTTTACAAGATAACTTATTGTTTTTAATTACACGCGTTCTCTTTAGCTGGATCAACTTTCTGCTGTTTTGGAACAATCATAATGAGTCAGCATTCATAGTTTATTATGAGGAAAGTGCTGGACATGTAGACAGTGGTGATCTATCTTGTACTTGTATAGACAATGATTGCTATCGCAATCTACGTCGCTGAAAAGCGAGTTACCATAGCGTTTTTTACACGTTGCTCTTTAAAATGAATGGGTTGGCCTACCGAAATGTAGGCTGCACAGTATTCAAAACTCGTTCATGAGTTTCTCCCAGAAAAAACTGGAAGAAGCTAAGCGATAGTACCGATAGTTCTTTTAAATTTGGATTCGTATTCTTATTAAGGATACAAGTGGGCTGTGTATTGCGGCTTCGTGAATCCATTTGGTTAGGGATGTTTCGTCCCTCTCTGAAGTTAAAACCAACTTCAGCAGTATTTTGGTTATTCGATTTTTATATCATATATCAATGTTTTTATCTTAAAACTTTGGCTATTATTTGAAATACATCTCTCTATAAAATTTAAATCATTGATCAAACCTGTCATTCGTGACTAGGTCTTTTTGTCATGTCTGTAACTTATACAAATTCATCGAAATTAAATTTAATGAATGGAGAAGCCAGCAAATTCGTGAGTCGTATGGTTAGGCTGGCATAGCGTTAATTTTGTATCAGATAATAGCCACCCATGATTTTCATAATGCTGTATTTGGGTATGGTTTGGGATGGACATGTTTACCTCAGTAGACGATAATATATTTAAACTAAATGGCTTCCTCTAGTTAGCTTTGTGAAAAAACATTACCCTAATGGGTAATATAGTTGCTAAAGTCAGGATTGTGAGGGGTATTAATGGTGAACGCAGATTCTCTAAAAAAATGTTTTGAAATTATAAAAAAAATTGATAATAGCAACCCGTTATGGATTCCTTCTTTTTCCGAAGCGAAAAATCTAAGCTTTATATCTGGCAAATATGATTTTCGAGGTTGGGTTGATGAAAGAAATAAAATGGATGCTATTTATAGTAATATTGAGACGCATGAGGATTTTGACGAGCTTCTACGCCATCTAGAGAAAAAACATGAAACTATCTGCTCACATGAAGAAATCATTTTTTGTAATGACATCTTATCTAAAATATTGAATGACAAATACATCGCGAGAGCGTTGTTAGATGGGGGGGTGGTTATTCTCCCTGTGATTGATCCTAATAGGTATATAAAATTTAAGGCCTTGAATAGAGTTATATCTGGGGTGCATACGGCTGATATGTTTGCATATTGGCAGCAGATTAATGATTTCACTGACAAGGAGCGTGAATTATTCAATGGCAGACCATATAAATTTCATAAAAGATTAGTATATATTATGTATGGTTATGCATCAGGAGAAATAAGACAAGCTTATGCGGATGGAATTGAAACACTTGATAAGTATAAACAGCTTTTAAAAGGAATTTGCGAGCTCGAAAAAAATAGTTTGTTTAGTTACCTACCTGAGTGGCATGGAAGAGTATTTCATGGTGAAGATGATAGTCTTATAAGAGTCCTTGCCGAAATAGATAAAGCAAGAGCTGGGGTAATTTCTACCAGAAATGATAATTCTCTTGCTGAAAGAGCCTTCGTTACTGAATTGCTTAAGCTTTTTTATAAACATGGTGGTTCTAATCCTGCATCGGCTGTTTATAGATTTACTCGATCAAATTTTATGCAGAATGACATTGAAAGAAAAACAATACAAAGATGTTGGGATTCATTATCCTCATCTGTGGACAAAAACAGATGATTATTGTCCATTTTTGTCCTGACGTAATTTAGATTGGTTCGCGTTTTTTTGTCTAGTCAAAACAAGTCATTAATAGAGTGCTTTTGGTATTTCAAATGGCTTTCAACCTTCTTAGTATTCTTCTGTGCACTACATTGGAATACTAAGGAGTTATCATGTCTCAATCTTTAATTCGGCTTTCTGAAGTTCAGCGCCGAACCGGCTACTCCAAGGCTTGGTTATACCGCCTTATGAGTCAGGGTAAATTCCCATCTTCCATCAAAATTGGCTCCCGCTCCATTGCCTTTGTCGAAAGTGAAATCGATGACTGGATTAACCAGCGCATCGAAGAGTCTCGGAAGGAGGTAGCCTGATAAAGAATCCCCTATGTGCATTTGTTGCGTGTCGTTTAATTAGTATCTGGTTAAGATCTAATTGTTGCGACAGCTATCAGCTAATTAAAGATAGGTAAACCATCATGAATAAATTATATGCCCCTATTGGGGAGGACCTCTCTCAACCTAAAATCGGCCTGCATGGCATTTCTACGCCGACTATGAGTAGCTTAGAAATGGTCGATTACATCAATACCGAACGTCAGGTGAAAGCGGAAGAGGAGGGGATGTCCTTCCCATGTAAAAAATATCGTAAGCTTCGCCACGACAGTTTTATGGCGAAAGTGCCAAAAGTCTTGGGTGAAACTCAATCTCCAAAATTTTCTGGAGATTACATTGATGGCAAAGGGCGAGCCCAGTCTTGCTACAACTTCCCCAAACGCGAGGCCTGCCTGATGGCAATGAGTTATAGCTACGAGCTGCAGGCTAAGGTTTACGATTACATGGAAGAGTTAGATCGTCAGGCCCATGGCTACCTCAATTACTCAGTTCAAGAACTGCAGGCGATTGTGGCTGGAGCTCGTAAGGTATCGGATGAAGACTCAAGTGATGCTGGCCGCCGTTTACGTAAACGCCAGGACGATTTGGTACTGCTTGAAAAAGCAGAAACACTGGTTGAAAGCCTCAGTCAGTTGAAGCTGGATTTAATTGGTGGTGGCAAATTTCTAGAGGTTCGCTGATGCTTCCTGCCAGTTTTGTCCATGGTGACGGCAGCGTTGTTAGGAACGCTGCCTTATTGAACCTCAAAGATCACTGGTCATTTGTGCTTTTGTGTTTCTTTCTCTCGCGAAATTTTATTTCACGTTCCAGAGCAGTTACAACAAATTGGCCAGTGCTTTCACCTTGTTCTTTTAATGCTTCGACTGCATCCGCAACTTCATGCGGTACTCGTACGTCGAATCGCTTTGATTTTGCATTGATGCCTTTGGTTGCCATGACATTTCCATTATTGGGTAGGTGTCCGACATCATACATTAAAATTTCAACTGAAAAAAGCATTGACGTGTCGGACACCTTGGTATTACATTGTGTCCGACACCTAGTGTTGATTCAGGTGAAAATGCGAAACCCGGCAGTGCTACCAACACTTACCGGGTCTCTAACCACAACGTAAGTGAGGCTTACACTATGGCACATTCACATAGTAACCAAACTCGCCCTGAAAAAAAATATCATTGGCGATTTCTGGTATTAAACCAAACTGATTTTTTAGCAAACTTTTGCTGCTTGATTGTCAAGGCATCATCTGGTTTTGATGCTGGTACGGCATCTATGCAGTTTTACGTTTTCTCTTCCACTGGTCGCGTTCGTATTCAGGAGGTGGCTAATGTCTAAATCAACTCAACTCAAGTTTCACAAAAATCGCTGCTCTATTTGGGCAAGACTTCCTTTTGTAGACCGAATTGAGGGTAAGCCAGGTTACAACTCTTGGTGCGTTCCGCGAGATGGTGGCTATTTTGGCGGTTGTGAGTCAGGAAAGGCTCTTGGAATGATTTATCTCAAATATTTACGTGAGAATGGGAGAGGGTTAGGAGGCAATCTACAGTTTGTTGTCATGGATATGTGTGGCTTAGGTTTTTCTGCCGGGAGACTCACTGACGAACAGGATGCGCTTAAAGGACAGATTGTTGGTTTTTTCACACTGTTAGAAGATTGGCTGGAACAAGCTGTAAAGCATGGAGGCCATAAGCTAGACAATCTTGAAGAGCCAAAATTGCTCAAGTACGCAAACCATTGGCTGTCAGTGAAGGACGCGGAGGTTAATCATGAGTCAGATTGAACAAATTCTCACTAGGTCCTGTTCAAGGAATGAATCACCGGATGAACTCAATAAAATAAGTTCAAACTCTCATGATGCCTTTGATGGAATTATGTCTGGTCTCAGCTCCATGGGGAACGTGATTTTCTGGGCATGTGATAATGCAGATTACGATGATAAATCTGCTAGGGAAGATCTCCGCAATATCGGTGAAATGCTTATGTATCTCCCCGGTATAGCCGCTGCATTGAAATTCAACGCTGGTGAAGCTGATTCAGTTTTGAGAGAAGTCAGACGCAAGAAAAACTGAACCAGTAATTTATTACCCGCTATTAGAAAAAATACAGCCATCAGGTTGGGGAATTCTTCGGCCTGAGAAAGGAGAAACGTAATTATGAAACCTGAAAAGCAGAGCTTCATAAAAAAGAGACGATACTTCGTGGTCTATTACATGGTCCTTTCTTTCCATTCTGAAAGGGGGAGCTATGGCGCGCATTAGAACAATTAAACCCGAATTCTTCCTGCATGATGAGTTATTCGAACTTGAGAAAGAAACAGGGTTGCCAGTTCGCCTGACCTTTATAGGTCTTTGGACTCAATGCGACCGGGAAGGTCGCTTTAAATGGCGGCCTTTAAGGCTTAAAGCTGCGATTCTTCCTTACGACGAAGTTGATATGTCACGCGTACTTCACGCGTTAAATACGCGTGGTTTTCTCGTTAAGTACGCTAATAACACGGGTGAGTATGGCGTGATTCCTTCGTTCAAAAACCACCAAGTTATTAACAATAAAGAGTCAAAATCTGAGCTTCCGGCCATTTCTGGCTGTGAAATTCTGAAACCCTTATCTGATGCGGGTTGTGGCGCGATAAGCACGTGTGAACCACGCGATGATGACGCGTACCAAGGGGAAAGGAAGGAAGGAAAGGAAGGGAAAGGAAAGGAACTAAATACAATGTCCGATTTTCCTCGGACAAATTGTGATGCTCCAGATGAACAGAAAAGTTTACCTGCACAGGAAAAGTCAGGACCAAAGAATGGGGACGACAGTGGTGATCCAGTTGAAGCAGCATTTGAAAATATCTTTTGGATGGCTGGACTTCGTAAGGATGCAAAGGTCAAGGCTAGGTCTGCTTTTCAAACAAAATTTAAGGAATGGAAAAAATCTAACCATGGCACACCAGAGGACTTCGCCACACTGCTAGCTGATGACATTCGAATAAGAGCTAGGGCGCAGCAACTTGGGTTCGACAAGTTACTTCCTGCTACGTATTTGAACGGTGAGCGCTGGAATGATGAGAAACCAGTCGTAACGTCGAATTCTTCAGGAGCCTCCACTCCGGGAGGCTCAGCATCAAACTCATGGTTCACTCCGTCAAATGACGGTTCATCTGAGATTTTTATTAATCAGGCTGCTATTGAGCGTTTGAGTCGTGGCGGACAACGCAAATGAAAACACTCATCAAAAGGCTGCTTGTGGCCGGATACAACCATGGTGTTTTGCGCAAGGACTTTGTGTCGTGGTGTTTTGTTAAATTGGATTTGAGGAGTGTGTAATGACCCCTGCTGAACTCTCAGAAAAATTATGGGATAACGCCGAGCGCGTAGCTAAATTTCTCCTTCCGAAAGGACATCTGGAGGGGAAAGAGTGGTGTGCCGGCAATACTAACGGTGACTCAGGTAAAAGCCTCAAGGTTAATATCGGTGGTAAAAAGTCATGGGCTGATTTCGCCAGCGGAGACAGTGGTGACCTGCTGGATCTCTGGGTGCTGGTGCGTAATTGCCAACTGCACGATGCAATGCGAGAGGCGAAAGAGTTTCTTGGCCTGAAAGATGACGATCACCACTTCGAAGCGAAGAAAAAAACGTTCTCTCGCCCGACGAAGAAGGGCGTTAAATCGGCCAGCAAATGCTACGACTACCTTGCTTCGCGTGGCATTACCCGAGAAACAGCCGATCGTTTTAAAGTGACAGACGCGGTGGTCTGGTACCACGACGAAAACCGCGAGGTGCCTGCAGTGGCATTCCCGTACATTCGGAACGGCGAACTGCTGCAGGTAAAACGTATTGGTACCGAACGGCCAAACGGCAAAAAGCTGATCATGGCTGAAGCTGATTGTGAACCATGCCTATTTGGCTGGCAGGCACTGGATAAAAACACCCGTCTGGTAGTGCTGTGTGAGGGTGAGATTGACTGCTTGACCTTTACGCAGCTTGGCTATGATGCCCTGTCTGTTCCATTTGGCGGTGGGAAGGGTGCCAAGCAGCAGTGGATTGAATATGAATACCACAACCTCGATCGCTTTCAGGAAATCTGGCTGTGCCTGGACAACGATGATGTGGGCCGTGAAGCTGCAAAAGAAATCGCCAGACGTCTTGGTGAACATCGTTGCCGCATGGTTGAGCTTCCGCACAAAGATATCAACGATTGCCTGATGAACGGCATGGACAGCGACTCCATTCTGGAATACATGGAGCGCGCTAAATTCTTCGATCCCGATGAGCTTTGCTCAGCAGGGGATTTGCTTCAGGAAACTATCGAGGCATTCGAACATCGGGATACTGGCCTGTTTACAAGCCCATGGGCTTCGCTGAACAACAACTTTAAGTTCCGTGCCGGTGAGCTGACCCTCGTCAATGGCGTGAATGGGCATGGCAAAACAGAGCTCGTTGGGCATATTGCGATTGATGCGATGAGTCAGGGCGTCAGGACCTGTATTGCTTCTCTGGAGCTTAAACCAGGCAAGATGCTTGCCCGACTCACGCGGCAAACTATCTGTACTTCCTCACCGAAGCGGGAAGAAATCATTATGACTAACGAATGGTTTTCTGACCGCCTTTGGGTATTCAAACTCACCGGAACGGCCAAAGCAGACCGGCTGCTGGAGATTTTTGCCTATGCTCGGCGTCGTTATGGCATTGAGCTTTTCGTCATAGATAACCTAGCTAAATGTGGTTTAGACGAAGAAGACTACACAGGTCAGAAAGACTTCATCGATACCCTTTGCGACTTCAAGAACGAACATAACTGTCACGTCCTGCTGGTTACCCATGCCAGAAAAACAAACGACTCCGCTCCGACCGGAAAGATGGATGTAAAAGGCACCGGTGCGTTAACGGATATGCCCGACAACGTGATGGCCGTCTGGCGCAACATTCCGCGCGAGCTGGCGCAGAGAAAAGCGGATCGTATGGGTTATGAGAGCCTCGACAAAGACGAACAAGCCGCAATCAATCTTCCCGCCTCAATGATTCGTTTGTTGAAGCAACGAGAAGGGGAAGGGTGGATCGGTGACATCGGAGCTAATTTCGACTCTCGCTCTCACCAGTTCCTGGAAGGCGAGAAAAAACCATTTAACTACCTGGTCGGTAAGCCGCAAAGCGAGCTTGATCTCGAGTGGGAAGCCAGCAACGTGACGAGGGTATAACGATGCGCAAAGACAATAATGACCATAAGACACTTTTCACCATTCCGACGGAAACGCACAGCACCGCCCTCGCAAACATCAAGCCTCTGCCCGAGCAACGGAGAATCACCGGGCATAAGCAGACTGACGCTTATCTTTGGGTGCTGGAGGTTATCCGTCTGAACGAACCCGAACATTTGGACGCAGCCGAAGCCGCGCTGGAGAAAATTAAAATCTCCCCAAAAGAGGCCGAGGAACGTTACGCGCGTTATCTGCTGGCGAATGGTGGCGATCCTTTCCAGGTTGCTTTCGGTACCATCGGCATGGATAACCCGGCACAGGCAATCAAGAACGCCCGGGAGAACATCAAAAAAGCAGCATCAGTCAGGGCCACGTTCGGCAGCTATGAGGCAGCACTCGAAGATGTGGAAGCCGAGCGCGTAATCAAGTCTTCCCTGAAATTTATCGACGATCTCCGTTGGGGCTGGACTTTGAGCGAGAGGAAAGCTGGCAGCATTAGCGGCGGACGTATTAACGAAATTGACGATCAGCGCCGGGAATTTGTCGATGGTTATCGTGATGTTTTGCCAGAGCCACACACGCTTTCGGATGTAGTCCGTGAGCTGATTTATTGGGACTGGCTTTACTGGGCGCGCAACACTGCCGGGAACGAGCTCGAACACGAATACGGCTACTCCGATCATCATGAATCCGTACATGACCGTGAGCGTTACCTTGAAAAATTGCTGGCAACCATCAAACCCGTGACGCGAGCTGAAGCTATCGAGGTATGTCGCTGGTTCCTTGAAAGTGAAAAGGGCCAATACATGGAGAACCACGGCGCAGCGGTGATTCTTAACCTGGTCGGGGAGTGTGAAGAATGAAACTGGAAGCACCACTCAAACATTCCAGCCCTCAGGGGACACACATCAGCGAAAAAGAACAAGTGAAGGAAAAACTTATGCGTGATATGTACGACGTTATGGATCGCTGGGGAGCCTGGGCCGCTGCTGATAGTAGCGGGGTAGACTGGCAACCAATCGCAGCCGGATTCAAAGGACTTTTGCCACACGGTAAGAAATCACGCCTTCAGTGCGATGATGATGAAGGGATTATGATTGACGGTTGTGTGGCGCGTTTGAGGAAGTATAAGCCAGATGAATATGAACTTATTATCGCCCATTTTGTGATTGGAATTTCACTGAGAACGATAGCCAAAAAGCGGAAGTGTTGTGATGGGACGATCAGAAAGGAGTTGCAGACTGCTATGGGGTTTATTGATGGCGTAAGAAGTATTTTATTTACAAACAATCATTAATAAGTTCACAAGGCAGGCCACGAGCCTGCCATGAAACTACTAGATGGTTGCAATTACAATTAATGGCGTTCCTAATCGCTTATTAAACGAGCCATCGTTGATATAATTAAGTTTGGAGGATGAAATTGTTTGTAACGCTTGGTTTTTTCTTGTTTGAACTGTTATAACCGTTTCTGGTACATTTAATCTTCTGGCTAAATCAGTTAGATAAAAACCCCTAACCTCCTTTGCTTGGTACCCTTGATCTTGATGGATTCTATCAACAATGATTAACTTGCATTGAGCATTACACATTTTTTTAATTTCAAATGCCCTAGTGGTTCCCATTTCACGATAGTTAGATGCAAATTTGTTATCCAATAGCGCAACTGTAGTGTTTAGTCCTTTTGCAGCATGTGCTGGGGCTGCACCAAAGAAAGAAAATAAAACATGGTCGAAATTAATACTTTGAAATAGCGAGTCTAAATTTTTATCGAAGATATCTGCTTCAACGAGGTAGCATTGAATGTCTGAGTCGATGTTGATGGTATTTATTTGAGATAGGTTGATTTTTTTTACTTTATAACCTGATTGGTTAAGATTACTAGCAGCGACGTTGAGTAAGTCTGTATTGATTTCGATACTAACGACTACAGCTCCCAATGCTAACACTTCCTGCGTACCATATCCCACACCGCAACCAATCTCTAATACAGTTTTAGGATTGATGATATGAGAGGCTATCCATTTATAGTCAGAAAACCGTTTGTGGTCTGAACTAGATTTCCCCCATTCATTGGCATATTGTTGGGGGGTCATTGCTGTCCTAGTCTGAGATAAAGGGGTGCTCATAAATACTCCATTTTTTTGTGATAATTTCTTACATAATAGCTAACGCGTACGCAAAAATTATCATATCCTGATAAGAGTAGTCACTTCGACACACAGCTTAATCATCGAAACCCTGCTAGAAATAGTGGGGTTTTGTCGTATCTGGAGGCCAACTATGAAAGATAAAAAATGCTGGTAAGAGTCTCTGCAGATCCCAGCATTCTGAAAGAGAAGGTTGATGCTTTACTTGAAATGTTTCCCGAGCATATCCCTGACCAGTTTCTCTGCATGATCTCGAGCCTGCTTAGTGATATCGTTTTTGTGAATGGTCCTCCCGCAGTTAGTACAGGTGGTGCCTTCAATATCGTCTACGCTCTTGATTTCAACACCGCTGCGTACAGTCAAGTTATGGCCGCAGCCAGGACACTTAAAATTAACCTTACTCATGAATAGCTTCCTTTTCTGATATGGTTACTTTTGGCGATTTAACGATACCAGACAGGATGCAAGTCAACCATAAAAACCACTGATATTGCGTGGTTATTTTGACTTATGTATCATCTCGCTCCCGGCCCTTTAGCTCAGTTGGTTAGAGCGTGCGACCTATAATCGCCCGGTCGCTTGTTCAAGTCCAGCAAGGGCCACCAGACCGCCACTAGCTCATCGGGAAGAGCGGCAACTAAATGTTGTAGTACGAGGTTCGAGGCCCCGGTGGCGGACCAATGCCGACTTAGCTCAGTAGGTAGAGCAACTGACTTGTAATCAGTAGGTCACCAGTTCGATTCCGGTAGTCGGCACCATAATGCGGGCATCGTATAATGGCTATTACCTCAGCCTTCCAAGCTGATGATGCGGGTTCGATTCACGCTGCCCGCTCCAGTTAAAGCTTTTCGGTCTGCGATGATGGGTTACCCGGAGTGGCTGAGAAGCTACCCCGTTTTGAATGGGCGCTGCTTTTCGCAAAATTGCTGTGTGAAAATACTGACCCTTGGGTTCAGCGCTCATCCAAAAGCATCTCGTCAAAATCCAATTAGCCTCGGGTGGTTTGTTGGATGAGGTGCCTCAAACTCAAATAGCCTCGCTTCGGCGAGGTTTTCTTTTCTAAGGCTGCCATTTGGTGGCCTTTTTCTATTTCAGGCTCCGGGAACCATCAGCGACACGCCTACTTGTTAAATCGTCCCGAGAGCCTGACCTCTTACACACAGCTCCCGCCATTACGCGAGGAGATAGAGATGATCCGATATATGCCTGACAAAATTGCATCCGCAGTCTCGTATTGCGTGTCCGGCAGTCTTATTTGTGGAGGCGGCATTTTGCAATGGTTGCACGACCTCGACTGGAACAAGGTTGCAGTGGTAGGCGGTTTTCTTATCGGTATAGCCACATACCTTACCAACCTTTACTTCAAAAGACGCCAGACCAAGGCATACGAGAAGGCCCTTAAGAAGGGCTACATTACCGCTCCACCACAGGATAACTGACATGGCATCGACAAGAGCAAAACTAAGCGCAGCCATGCTATCCCTGATCGCCGCTGGTGCTTCAGCTCCTGTGCTGTTTGACCAGTTCATCAGTGAGAAGGAAGGAAACGCCCTTGTGGCTGTCGTGGATCCCGGTGGCGTCTGGTCACTTTGCCATGGCGTGACAGTTATCGACGGAAAACGTGTTGTAAAGGGCATGACCGCCACCGAGGCACAATGTAAGAAGGTCAACGCTATCGAGCGTGATAAAGCGCTTACCTGGGTCGACAAGAACATCAAGATCCCGCTCACTGCACCGCAAAAGGTAGGAATTGCATCGTTCTGCCCGTACAACATTGGTCCCGGTAAATGCTATCCATCGACCTTCTACCAGCGAATCAATGCCGGAGACCGGAAAGGGGCTTGTGAAGCTATCCGCTGGTGGATTAAAGATGGTGGCCGGGATTGCCGCCTGACTAAAGGCCAGAAGAACGGCTGTTATGGTCAGGTTGAGCGCCGCGACCAGGAAAGCGCGCTGGTGTGCTGGGGTATAGATCATTGAGCCGACTAACAGCAATCATCTGTTCTGTCGTTATCTGCCTGCTGGTTTCCATGGCCTGGGCGATTAACCAGTATCGCGACAACGCCATCACCTACAAATACCAGCGCGATAAAATCACTGAGAAGCTTAACTTGGCGAACGCCACCATCAAAGACATGCAGACCCGCCAGCGCGATGTCGCTGTGCTGGATGCCAAATACACGAAGGAGTTGACCGATGCGAAAGCTGAAAATAATGCTCTGCAGCGCAAGCTTGATAATGGTGGCAGGGTGCTCGTCAAAGGGCGCTGCCCTGTGTCAGCTAAAATTGAAGCCTCCAGTCCCTGCAGCGTGGGCAATGATGCCACCATCGAACTCTCAGACGTTGCTGGACGAAACGTTCTCGGTATCCGGACCGGAATTCTCAGCGACCAAACCAAAATAAAATACCTCCAACAATACATCTCTGAACAATGTCTGAAATAACTCTTTTTAAACTGGGTTGATAGGAATAGAGTTGAAATCTCAGTTTAAAGGAGATGAGAATGAATAAAAACTATGCAGGCATGGCTGAGCCAAAAAATGGCGATTGTGTTATGTTGGGTTTGGAAATTGGTCCGCATGCAACAGTGAAGTACTTAGGCGATTTTTCGGGAGGGAAGGCTGGGTTTACCGATGGTCGTTCTGGATTTAATGCGACCTATAAGCTAGTTGGTGAGCCTGGTGAAAATGAGATTCGTCTCTATTCTGGCGATAAGCTTGAATACTGCTTACATGGTAGTAGGGCTGCGCAGCCGCAAAAAGATTCAAATGGGTTTTCATTTTATCCGGACCTTCCGCTAGCTGTCGGACAAACCTTAAGGCTAACTCATGTCTCGAACACTTTTGTATCTATAGAATTGAGGCTTAACAGCCTGTACAATTAGACTATAGCTTTATTTTCAAGCCACTGACTCACTGGTGGCTTTTAGTCCCATCACCATGGGCCAGCTCATCATAATGGCAATATACCCATAAGCGGATAACCAACCAAATATCCCCGGATGGGATGGTAAGGCTCCCAATGTCTGACATCTACCAAATCACGCTAACCACCCTAACAGGCGACACCTTCAAGGGCAAAAGAGGTCTCGACCCAGACTGAGTTGGTAGACGGTTTCGTTATGCTCGGTGCAGTAACGATAGAGGGGATGGGGCGACAAGGTAAAACCAATCTACCTGACTGAACATGACAAAGACGTTATGCATCGTGGAAAGAAGAAAGACGTTATGATGCATAACAAGCCTTGGGAAAGAAGTTGTTCAAAAACGGTAACAAACAGTGGAGCATCTATAGGTATCAAGTGCGGATGTGCTTGCAACCGACAAAATAGTTTTCTAATATTACCTCTCAGGTAAACGTAATGTTTACTAGGGAGGAAAAATGGAACTAAACATTATCACTTTGATGAAGGCTATCATTGGCGGCGCAAGCTTGGGTTTCGCTTTGCCCGGTGGACTGTCTTTCCTGATCCCTGCATTTACTGTTACTGGTGGCATTGCATACGGGTTTGCTGTCGCAGGTGCTGTTACTCTTCCTGCAATTTACGCAGCCAGGAAGTTAGCTAACTAAGATGAGCCATCTTGCTTGGTTAGCGCCTCAAAACGCTCAAGAGTTAACCAGATTTTACTTCATCCTTTGCGTTCTGTACCTTGTTATTCATCTGGTATGGGACGCATTCTGTAAAGAAACGCCTAAGTTTTCACTGGAACGACTTCAATATAAGATGAATGAAGTTTACTCATCGTCGACTTTCGCAACAAGTGCGTTTTTTATTGTCATTTTATTTGATGTCAAAAACCCTCTCCGTACATCTGATGCATTCGTGTTTCCCTTGATTATTGCTGCACTGACTGGATTTATGATTTCCATATCAGCAATAGCGCCAAAAAAAGTAAACATCTAAATTTGACTGCATAAGCAAGGGTTGTAAGGTCGCTACGGCGGCCTTTTTTATTGCGTATCGCACGCATGTACCGAAGAGAATCTTTCAGAAATGAGCCTGGGTTTTACCTTATCTCTCGGCGACTTTGTCGTGCGACAGGCTCAAGCCCAAAAGGAAAATCAAATGCAGGTCAACATTGATGGTATCCCGTTTGTGCCTCCCTGCGCTTCAGCGTCACAGATTGGCATTGCGATGACTACCCACAACCGGACAGCCATTTTAAAGCGCGCTATTGAGCAGCACCAGAAGCATCTGCCAACCGGTATGCTGGTGGTGGTTAAGGTATGCTGAGAAGGCAAGAGCCAGCCAATAAAGGCACTTCAGTAGTTCTTCATTGAGTGCCCTAGATTTCTCATCCAATTTCGGCAATTAGTTGTGTAAATCGGGCCTCAGCCTCTTCGAGGGTAGAGCAAGTAATATTGCCCTCAAATTTTAGTTTTGTCCCATCGCTACGAACCCAGATATTCGCAACATCATGTTTGAGGATATCGCCGATATCAAACTCAACATCCTCTGGTGCGCGTGCAGCAGAAAAATACCTGCCTCCATCGCTCTCGAAGAGATAAACGACTAAATATGCGTGGTCAATCGCATGTTTCTTGATAACAACGTAATGCATTACATCAATCATTAATCCTCCTTGGTAAAGATGTGATTTCCTTGACAGGAATGATTTCTCTGTTGTGGCTACCACGGTTAGTTGAAGAAACACGGTTAGTTGAAGAAACAATATCAGCCATCAAACGACTAAAAACCAGAGGAAATTATGCCAACACCGGACTGGGATGCCATCGAGACGGCGTATCGGGCTGGAGTAATGTTTCTCTGAAAAATTTGTTGATTGCAAGTTGCGAGGAACGTGGCCCCCCGGTAGTGGTTGATACCGCCTGCGACTGGGTAAAGCCAACCTACCTGACGGATCGCGACATTGACGTTATGGACCGCCAGACGAAGCGCGACATCCTGGCACATAACAAAGCGTGGCAGGCGAACTGTCAGAACACCAAAGAGATGCATAGAACTGGATTTAACTAGTTCGTCGAGTTATCAATCAGCGGCGAAATGACCAAGTCAAATCGCGCGCCTATTAATGTTTTCACTATACCAACACTGTCAGCCACGCTGTGAAGCGTTGCGAAGCTGGTCAGTTGTTTTGTGAATTTTTCAGGAAGGACGTAACAAGACCTTCAAGGAATTGATAAACAGTCGATGCATTTGCAAAAGCTGATAAATATTCAAATAAACCAGACTTTGAAATGGCTTGTTTTTTCTGTTCAGGCTTAGCTTCACTGTAAACTTTTACTAGTTGATTCAGTTCTTCTGGCTTTGTGATCAATTTATCTAAAAGTAGCTGCCACTCTTGCTCGCTACCGTGCTGCAAAAAGCCGATTCGGCATGAGTGAGCATTTGTATTGATGAGTTCGGCATTAACTCCTTTACCGAACACAAATCCAACCCCACAGTCTACGGCGCTACAACCTGTCATTTTGATCATTTAACCCTCCGATCTGACATACCTTTTGTTTAATCAGATTAATCCTAACATATAACACTTAATGAATAATTAGGCGTTAATCACACTGACAGAAGCTACTGACTTCCGCTAATGTCTTTTTAATTGGAGTAAATATGCAGGTCACTATTGAGGGTGTCCCGTATGCACCCGTCTGCGCAATTTCATCGAAGATCGGGATTGCAATAACGACACACCAGCGCGCCGACGTTCTGAAACGAACGCTAGAACAGCACATGAAGCACCTGCCAGCCGGTGCGCTGATGGTGGTTATCGATGACGGTTCAAGGCCTGCAGCGGTAGTTCCCGGAGGCGTGCAGCTGCTTCGCCATGAAACATCACTCGGCATTGTTGCTTCGAAGAACGCCAGCCTGTCGGCCCTGACAGATGCCGGGTGCGAGCATCTTTTTTTATGGGATGATGATGCCTGGCCGATCGCCGATAACTGGCACCTGCCATATATCGAATCTCCAGAGCCGCACCTGGCTTATCAGTTTCTCGATCTGGCTGGTCCGCGAAAGATTAACGATATGACCGTTCTGCACCGGGATGATAAGCATATTGCTTACACTGGGCAGCGTGGCGTGATGTTGTACTACCACCGCAGCGCCATCGAGCAGGTGGGTGGGTTCGATCCAGTGTATGGCCGGGGCATGTATGAGCATCCTGATCTGGCGCTCCGGATTCACAACGCTGGTTTAACGTCGTGGGCGTTCGCTGATGTGATTGGCTCTGAAAAGCTGATTCACTCAATGGACGAGTATGAAGAAGGTGCACGCAGCATACCGAGGCCAGAACGTGAAGCGCTCGATAAAAAGAACGCTGTGATTTACGGGCAACGCCGGGATTCAGGATATACAGGCTATGCCGAGTATCGTTCTCAGCGCGACGTGGTAATAACAACGTTGCTTACCAGCCAGCCTGACCCGCAGCGCGGTACGAAAATGGCGGCCGCACCTGACATGCTGACCAAGTGGGCTGCCTCGCTTCGAAATTGTGGCCGTATTGCGCTGGTGGATGAACTGCAGACGGCACTGGCAGACGTTGAGCTGTATCGCGTTCCTGACGTGAAGATGAACGTCTACTTCCGGCGCTGGCTTCACATCTGGCAGCATCTACGCGATCACCCTGAATACCGGTTCGTCTGGTGTACCGATGGTACCGATGTCGAAATGCTTCGCGCGCCATGGGATGAAATGCAGCCCGGGAATGTTTACGTCGGTTCCGAACCGAAGACCTACGCCGACACCTGGGCAAAGCAGAATCATCCTGAGCGTATCTATCAGGAGTTCATTGAAGCGCACCGCAACGATGTGATGCTTAATGCTGGCCTGCTGGGTGGCACCCGCGCAGATGTAATGGAGTTCACTCACTGCATCATCCGTCTTTACTACCGGATCGAGAGTTATCGTTTCTGGAAGAAAGAACAGGCTGGCGCCGCGGTGGGTGACATGCTGGCGTTCGGTATTGTCGCGCAGTCATTCGCTGACAGGCTGGTCACCGGCCCTCAGGTACATACCGTGTTTAAAACTGATGGCATCGGCACAGAGTGCGCCTGGTGGAAACATAAATGAGAGGAAGATGTTATGACCCTTGAACGACGAGTTGCGACACTGGAAGAAGCTGTTGCGTTATTGAAAAAGCAGGTAAGCGAGAAAGATGCTCATATTACCCACTTTGAAAATTTACTTCGAAACCGGATTAATGAATTCAGCGCCTATTTAGACACAGTTAATTCATTCTCTTCTGATACTCCTCGATAGCGAGTTTTTCCAGGTCCTCGATTGTTGACTTCTTGATATCAATGCTTCCTGGGTCAAAAGATATTGAGGTGTATCCCGCCGGAGTATTCAGGCCAACAGTGATGTTGCAATTACCCGGCCGAGAAGGGTCTGATTGCCAGTCAATGTCGCGAATCGAAGTGATAGAAAACTTTCCCATTCTTTTTTCCTTATCCAGAGGTAATCAGCCATCCCTCTGCGCTTAGTGCGCCAGTGTCCCACCACTGACGGGCTGAATGCTTACCTTAACCAGGGTTAAAGCGAAGCAACACCCTGATATACAGACAGTAGCCGCCATCGTGCGGCTTTTTTATGGAGATTTGCTGGTGGCTGAAGACATAAAGTTTGTGGTGGTCGGCCATCACATCCGCTTAGGGCAAGCGCAACGGCTTGCTGCGTTGCTGGATGCTCACTTACTGGTTGATGATGGTCATCACGGCGCAAACTGGAATCACCGACGCGCTATTGAATGGGCTGCAGAGCAACCTTGCCGGGTAGTTGTGCTGGAAGACGACGCGCTTCCTGTGCAGGGTTTCACCGATAAGGTAACTGACTGGCTGGTGCGTTTCCCTGAAGACATGCTGAGCTTTTATCTCGGTACCGGCCGACCGCCGCAGTATCAGAAAGAGATTGCCGGAATACTGGTGGAATCAGACAGAGTAAACGCTGATTACCTTGTTCTAAGCAAACTGATTCACGGCGTATGTTACAGCCCTCCTCAGGCCAGGCTGGCGTGCATGCTTAACGCCTGGAATAAAACGCTTGCAGCTGATTACGCTGTCGGTGAGGCATTCGGTGGCCGGGTAATTTACCCGTGTTACTCGCTGGTGGACCACGCTGACCTCCCGACGGTTGAACGTCACCCTGACAACGAGCCGAGGACGGAACGTCGCCGGGCATGGAGGCTGGCTTAAACATGCCCGACGACTTTCGGGCCTTGGTTTTTATTTGTTAATTCGTTCAAGTCCGGAGAATACTCGCACTTTAGGCGAGCCCGTCACTAGTATCGATGGCTCTGGTTCTGGTTGTACCTTATTAGCAGCGGCCTGAGCTTTGCTTAATACTTGTTGGGGGGTTATATCAGCCACCATTGAATATTCAGCGGAAGGTAATTTCCATCGAACGCCGTCTATGCCTAGTGAACGTGAGAACCCTTTGGCGCTCATCGCCTTATGTAAATCTTCATAATCACCATCATCTGCATCATGCAGCTCAACGCGCACAGTGTAATTAGTCATATCTCAACTCCTGTAGAAAGGGAGTAAATAAGATAATTCCCAGTGAGCGAAGCGACAATTGATTTCTTGGATACTCTATGAAAGAACCACGCATCTATGGTACCCGATGGGATAAAGCCCGTCTGCGTTTCCTGCAGCAGCGCCCACTATGTGTGATGTGCGAACAGCAGGGACGCATTACCCCGGCAACGGTGGTTGACCATATCGAACCCCACAAACTCAAAGATGCGCTTAAGTCAGGTAACCCGCTGGCCATATCGAAAGCACAGCTCCTGTTCTGGAGTAAAGAGAACTGGCAGCCACTGTGCAAAGCGCATCATGACTCAACGAAACAGAGAATGGAGAAGAGCGGCGCAGTAATAGGCTGTGATGCCAACGGCTACCCGCTCGATCCTGCGTCTCACTGGAGTACGTAATGAAAGACCTCAGCATTGAATATCGCGATGGAAAATTCGTTCTCCTAGTGATTGATGGCGTGGAGATGAAGGACGTGACATCCATTCAGTTCTTGCACGCTGTAGGGCAGGAGGTGCCGACGGTGGCTATTTCAGGGCATGTTGTCTCCGGGCACAGGAAAGGCGATCAGAAACTCGAACAGGTAGACAAACATTCGGCATAGCGCGGCGGCGGCAAGTCGATTACCTATCATATGAAATCATTTCAAATGCAACGATATCAAATGAGAATGAATCGCATCAGGGCAGGGGGGGATCAAATCTTCAAAACCTTTGCCCCAAATGACCGCCGCCAAAGTTTGATTTTAACGCTAACCCGATTTTTTTAGTTTTAAGGTGTTGACATATGGCAGATAAACGAACCCGTTCCGACAGTTCGGCGGCAGCGGTTCAGGCCATGAAAAATGCAGCAGTGGACACCATCGATCCTCCGTCCCATGCAGGTTTGGAAAAAAAAGCCGAACCATTCTGGCATGACAATATCAGATCGAAAGCTCTGGACAGCTGGACGCCAGCCGACCTTCTGGCCGCTGTAGAACTGGCAAATAATCAGCTCTATATCACCGTTTTACGCAAGGAATTACGCAAAGAAGAGCGAATTCGCGGAGAAGAGCGAGACGAAGGGATAATCAAAGACCTTCGCAAGCAGATTGTTGAGCTGCAGCGAACCATCCTAGCTCAGCGCCGTGACCTGCAGATCCATTCCCACGCAACCAACGGCGAAAGCCGCGACCAGAAGAAACGCAATCAGAATGATCGTGATGCACGAAACACGAAAAACGAGCATCAGGGCCAGGACGACAACCTGATCGCCTTTCCCAAGCACGGATAAAAGACTATGACGCGAGGTGAGCGTGTAATAGCGTTCATCGAGCGCTATTGCATCGTGCCGGAAGGCAAGCTTATCGGCCAGCCAATGAGGCTGGACCCCTTTCAGAAAGAATTCATCCTGGCGGTTTACGACAATCCAGCCGGAACGGATATGGCGATCCTCAGCATCGCACGAAAAAATGGGAAGACAGGCTTAATCGCCGGAATCCTGCTGGCACACCTGGTGGGGCCAGAAGCGGTGCAGAACACGCAAATTGTCAGCGGTGCACTTAGCCGGGAACAGGCGGCCATCGTTTTTAACCTCGCAGTGAAGATGGTTAACCTGAGCCCCAGTCTGCAGGAGATAGTGCACATAACGCCAAGCGGCAAAAAGCTGATCGGCCTGCCGTGTAACGTCGAATACAAGGCTTTATCCGCAGAAGGTAAGACGACGCACGGCCTTTCCCCCATTCTGGCCATTCTCGATGAAACCGGGCAGGTTAGGGGGCCGCAGGATGATTTTATCGATGCAATAACTACCGCGCAGGGTGCCCATGAAAACCCGCTGCTGATTGTTATCAGTACGCAGGCAGCAAACGATGCTGACCTGCTGAGCATCTGGATTGATGATGCTGTCAAATCGAAAGATCCGCACATCGTGTGCCACGTTTATGAAGCGCCAAAGGACGCTGATATCAGTAAACGCGAGTCCTGGCTGGCTGCGAACCCGGCGCTGGGAACATTCAGGTCAGAAAAAGACATGGCGCGCCAGGCCGAGAAAGCAGGACGAATGCCAAGCTTCGAAAACACCTTCCGAAACCTCAATCTCAATCAGCGCGTTTCTACCGTATCGCCGTTTATCTCCCGCAGCGTGTGGGAGCTTTGCGGAGAGATGCCGATTAACACCCCGAGGAAGTGGTACGCGGGGCTGGATCTGTCAGCCAGGAACGACTTAACGGCGCTGGTTATGGCTGGTGAAGCAGATGATGGTGTCTGGGATGTTTTCCCCTTCTTCTGGACACCGCAAAAGACTCTTGAAGAGCGAACCAAAACGGACCGCGCACCCTATGACGTTTGGGTGAGAGAGGGGCTGCTGCGCACCACGCCAGGCGCTTCGGTGGATTACTCATTCGTCGTTGCGGATATCGCTGAAATTATCGGTGATTTCGACCTTACCTCGATGGCTTTTGACCGCTGGCGCATTGACCAGTTCAGGAAGGATGCCGATGCCATTGGGCTGAGCCTCCCGCTGGTCGAGTTCGGCCAGGGCTTTAAGGATATGGGGCCAGCTGTAGACACGCTGGAGTCTCTAATGCTTAACGGGCGCGTGAGGCATGGCATGCACCCCGTATTAACGATGTGTGCTGTGAATGCGGTGGTGGTGAAAGATGCTGCTGGTAACCGCAAGCTCGATAAGTCCAAAGCAACAGGCCGTATTGATGGCATGGTCGCAATGACAATGTCCGTTGGTGCTGCTAATGGGGAAGTTACCGAACAGGGTGGTGACTTCGATGACTTCATTTTCCGACCGCTGAGCATGTGATGGAAGAACCTAAATACACGATTGACCTGCGAACCAATAACGGCTGGTGGGCAAGGCTGCAGTCCTGGTTTGTCGGCGGGCGTTTAGTCACCCCAAATCAGGGCTCACAGACGGGGCCTGTTTCGGCCCACGGACACCTGGGCGATTCATCCATTAACGATGAACGGATACTGCAAATTTCGACGGTTTGGCGCTGCGTGAGCCTGATTTCAACGCTCACGGCATGCTTACCGCTTGATGTCTTCGAAACCGACCAGAATGACAACCGCAAAAAAGTGGGTTTGAGCAATCCGCTGGCGCGACTGCTGCGCTACTCACCGAATCAGTACATGACCGCCCAGGAATTCAGGGAGGCCATGACGATGCAGCTCTGTTTCTACGGTAACGCGTATGCACTGGTGGACCGCAACAGCGCGGGTGACGTGATAAGCCTTCTCCCGCTTCAGTCTGCCAATATGGATGTGAAACTCGTCGGAAAAAAAGTGGTTTATCGCTATCAGCGCGACAGCGAATACGCCGACTTTTCGCAGAGAGAGATTTTTCACCTTAAAGGCTTCGGATTCACCGGGCTGGTCGGCCTGTCCCCCATTGCTTTTGCCTGTAAATCGGCAGGTGTGGCAGTTGCGATGGAGGACCAGCAGCGAGATTTCTTTGCCAACGGCGCCAAGTCTCCGCAAATCCTCTCAACCGGCGAAAAAGTGCTAACTGAACAGCAGCGCTCGCAGGTCGAAGAGAACTTCAAAGAGATCGCCGGCGGTCCGGTTAAAAAACGCCTCTGGATACTGGAAGCGGGCTTTTCCACATCGGCAATTGGCGTAACGCCGCAGGATGCCGAAATGATGGCGTCCCGAAAATTTCAGGTAAGTGAACTGGCGCGATTCTTTGGCGTACCGCCTCACCTTGTCGGCGACGTCGAGAAATCAACGAGCTGGGGATCGGGCATCGAGCAGCAGAATCTCGGCTTCCTGCAGTACACCCTGCAGCCCTATATCTCCCGGTGGGAAAACAGCATTCAGCGGTGGCTTATTCCTGCTAAGGATGTCGGCCGCATTCATGCTGAGCACAACCTCGACGGCCTGCTGAGGGGCGATTCGGCATCCCGCGCTGCCTTTATGAAGGCAATGGGAGAGGCAGGGCTACGCACCATCAACGAGATGCGACGAACGGACAACCTCCCGCCATTGCCGGGTGGCGATGTGGCAATGCGCCAGTCGCAATACGTGCCGATCACCGATTTAGGAACCAACAAAGAGCCCCGTAATAACGGGGCTTAATTTTTATGGGGGCCGTAATGCCTGAGATCGTAAAAACGCTGTCCTTCGACGAGACAGAAATCAAATTCACCGGTGACGGTAAACAGGGGATTTTTGAAGGCTACGCCTCTGTTTTTAATAACACCGATTCCGATGGCGACATCATTCTGCCCGGGGCGTTTAAAAACGCGCTGGCGAACCAGACCCGCAAAGTGGCGATGTTTTTCAACCACAAGACGTGGGAGCTGCCGGTTGGTAAATGGGACAGCCTGGCAGAAGACGAAAAAGGCCTGTATGTGCGCGGTCAACTTACCCCAGGGCACAGCGGCGCCGCCGACCTGAAAGCGGCAATGCAGCACGGTACGGTTGAAGGTATGTCGGTTGGCTTTTCCGTTGCGAAAGACGATTACACCATCATTCCAACAGGCCGCATTTTTAAGAATATCCAGGCTCTGCGCGAAATCAGCGTCTGCACTTTCCCCGCCAACGAACAGGCTGGCATCGCAGCCATGAAAAGTGTCGACGGCATTGAAACAATTCGTGATGTGGAGAACTGGCTGAGGGATTCAGTCGGGCTCACCAAATCACAGGCAGTTGGGCTAATAGCCCGGTTTAAGTCAGCGATTCGGAGCGAGTCCGAGGGCGACGGAAACGAAGCAAAAATCAACGCTCTGCTTCAGAGCATTAAATCTTTCCCTTCTAATTTAGGTAATTAATTATGTCTGAACTCGCTCTCATTCAAAAAGCTATCGAAGAGTCCCAGCAGAAAATGTCTCAGCTTTTCGATGCGCAGAAAGCAGAAATCGAAAGCACGGGTAAGGTATCCAAACAGCTGCAGGCCGACCTGGTGAAGGTACAGGAAGAACTGACCAAATCCGGTACCCGCCTCTTCGATCTTGAACAGAAACTGGCATCCGGCGCTGAGAATCCGGGTGAGAAGAAATCCTTCTCTGAACGAGCTGCCGAAGAGCTCATTAAGTCATGGGACGGTAAACAGGGCACCTTCGATGCGAAGACGTTCAATAAGTCGCTCGGCAGTGACGCTGACTCTGCTGGCGCACTGATCCAGCCTATGCAGATCCCAGGCATTATCATGCCGGGCCTGCGCCGTCTGACCATCCGTGACCTGCTGGCTCAGGGCCGCATTTCCAGTAACGCTCTGGAATATGTGCGTGAAGAGGTGTTTACCAATAACGCCGATGTGGTGGCTGAGAAAGCGCTTAAGCCAGAATCGGATATCACATTCAGCAAGCAGACCGCGAACGTGAAGACCATCGCGCACTGGGTGCAGGCGTCACGTCAGGTTATGGACGATGCGCCAATGCTGCAGTCATACGTCAACGGCCGTCTGATGTATGGCCTGGCACTGAAGGAAGAAGGCCAGCTGCTGAACGGCGACGGCACCGGGGATAACCTGGAAGGTCTGAACAAAGTGGCTACCGCCTACGACACCTCGCTGAATGCCACTGGCGACACTCGCGCTGACATTATCGCTCACGCTATTTACCAGGTGACAGAGTCTGAGTTTAGCGCTTCCGGTATCGTCCTGAACCCGCGCGACTGGCACAACATTGCGCTGCTGAAAGACAACGAAGGCCGCTATATCTTCGGTGGTCCTCAGGCGTTTACCAGCAACATCATGTGGGGCCTGCCAGTGGTTCCGACTAAGGCGCAGGCCGCCGGCACCTTTACGGTGGGCGGTTTTGATATGGCCTCACAGGTGTGGGATCGCATGGATGCCACCGTGGAAGTCAGCCGTGAAGACCGCGACAACTTCGTGAAAAACATGCTGACCATCCTGTGCGAAGAACGCCTGGCGCTGGCGCACTATCGCCCGACGGCAATCATCAAGGGCGCTTTCTCTTCTGGCTCATGATGGAGGGGGCGGGGTGACCCGCCCTTTTAACGTATGGCGATAGATGTTCTGGATGTCATAGGCCTCCGCCTGTTTAAGCAGCAGATTGAGTTTGAGGAAGACGACAGGGACGAGCTGATCACCCTGTACGCTCAGGCCGCTTTTGAATACTGCATACGCTGGTGCGATGAACCAGCATGGAAGGTTGCAGCTGATATTCCTGCAGCCGTTAAGGGCGCCGTTCTTCTTGTCTTTGCTGACATGTTTGAACACCGCACCGCGCAAAGCGAAGTACAGCTTTATGAGAACGCTGCAGCCGAACGCATGATGTTCATCTATCGCAACTGGCGCGGTAAATCTGAACCTGAGGAGGGCTCCTGATGGAACCTGGACGATTCAGGCACAGGGTAAAAATTCTCACCTTCACGACTTCGCGCGATCCATCTGGTCAGCCGGTTGAATCGTGGAGTGGTGGCAACCCGGTCCCGGCTGAGGTGAAGGGGATCAGCGGCAGAGAGCAGATGTCTGGCGGTGCGGAAACGGCGCAGGCAACCATTCGCGTCTGGATGCGCTTCAGGGATGAGCTGAATGCCTCTTCTCGTCTGGAAGTGCTCAGCGGCCCGTATAAAGGTCAGGTGCTAAATATCATCGGTCCTCCTGTAGCAAATGCGACCGGCACTCGCCTGGAAATTCTTTGCAAAACGGGAGCCGAAAAATGATTGAGACGAGCCTCGATTTTTCCGGGCTGAATGACATCGCAAAGGATCTGGAGGCGCTTAGCCGCGCTGAAAACAACAAGGTTCTGCGTGATGCCACGCGCGCTGGCGCCGAAGTGCTTAAGGAAGAAGTGATCGCCCGCGCGCCGGTGCGCACCGGGAAACTGAAAAAAAACGTGGTGGTGGTGACCCAAAAAAGCCGCCGCCACGGGGAAATTTCTTCCGGCGTCCATATTCGTGGTGTTAACCCGCGCACCGGGAACAGCGATAACACGATGAAGGCGAGTAACCCGAGAAACGCCTTTTATTGGCGATTCGTTGAAATGGGAACCGTTAACATGCCACCGCACCCTTTCATTCGTCCCGCGTTCGATGTTCGCCAGGAGCAGGCGACGGAGGTTGCGATCAGGCGCATGAACCAGGCCATTGACGAGGCATTAAGCAAATGACGGAAGACGATCTCTATCCTCTGCTGGCGCCGCTGGCCGGAGGGCAGGTTTATCCCTACGTTGCGCCGCTCGGCAGTGACGGGAAGCCTTCAGTCTCGCCGCCCTGGGTAATTTTCTCGATTATTACCGACGTGGCCGCTGACGTTCTCTGCGGTCAGGCTGAATCAGCCGTTTCTGTGCAGGTTGATGTTTATTCCAGCACCATCACTGAAGCGCGCACGATCAGAAATATGGCGCTTGATGCCCTGCAGGTGCTGAAACCGGAAAGCATTGTTAAAACGCCAGGATATGAGCCTGATCTGCGTTATCACCGGGCGACGCTCGAATTCCAGATAACCGTTTAACCTTACCCACCATAACAGACCGCTCCGGCGGTCTTTTTTTTAACTGGAGAAACCATGACCAGTAAGTATGAAGTTACAAAGGGGATGACCTTTGCCGTCTCCGACGCACCCGTAACCGCTGATGATTTTAACTCGCCAACTTTCCCGGGGGCTGGTATTACCTGGCTGGAAGCGGCCTGTGCAACAAAGGAGATCACCTTCACAGGCGGTCAAAAAGGGGATATCGACGTAACCACGCTTTGCTCAACTGAACAGGAGCAAACCAACGGCCTCGCCGCGCCAGCTGAAATGAGCATTACCCGTAACTGGGTTGGCGATGAAGCAGCACAGGAGGCACTGCAGACCGCTTACGAAAATGACGAACTGCGCGCGCTGCGCGTGGTATTCCCGTCTGGCAACGGTTTTTACGTGCTGGTGGAGGTACGCCAGAGCTCATGGTCTGCTGCAACATCTTCCGTTGTTGGCGCTACCTATTCTCTGCGTGTACGCGGTAAACCTAAACGCATCTACGCGTCTGGTTCCTGAGCGGCTTCGGCCGCTTTTTTTATCCCTCCGATCATATAACAAGAGAAAAATGAAATGCCGCAAAAAACATCACAGAATTCATTACGCAACGTGGCGCTTACAGCATCGAAAGCCTATCGCACCAAAGACGGTATCACGGTCCCTGAATGGGATGGCGCAAAGGTAACGCTGCGTGAACCCTCTGGCGATGCTTGGGTGAAATTCCGGGAGATCGTTAATCCTCAGCTCGCCGATGGCGAAGAGGCACCGACGCTGACGGAGGCGGAAAAGTTTCTGCGTAACAAAATGGCTGATGTGGTTCTGTTTATTGACGTTCTGCTGGATGAAAACGGCGAGCGCGTATTCAGCGATGAAGATCAGGAGCAGGTATCAAAAATTTATGGTCCTGTGCATGCTCGCCTTTTGGCTCAGGCCCTCAACCTTGGAATGAGTCAGGAAGAAGCGGGAAAGCCGTAAAGCAGCCGCTGACCTTCTTCATGATGTCGCTGGCGCTAAGGATGGGGCGCACTCTTCACGAGCTGCGCCAGACCATGACCGCCAGTGAACTCAAAATGTGGATCGAGTTCGACCGCATTAGTCCAGTTGGTGACTGGCGCGCCGATGCACAGGCGGCGCAGATCTCCGTTGCAATGCTAAACTCTCAGGGCGGGAAATTCACTATCCCTGACGTGATGCTGAAATGGGGTGAACAGGAAGAAGACAGGGAGATCAGCGAGCTGGAGGAATGGATGTCTGCTTTATAAATCTTCATTAATTGGTGACAATATTCGTTCCAATTATTAGGATTGCCATCGGAACTTTAAACTTGGGGGCAGTCATGGAATTATTACTGGTAGCTATAGTAATTGGTCTCATCCCTGCGTTAATAGCGCAAAGTAAAGGGAGGTCATTTTTTGCTTGGTGGGTTTACGGAGCGTTGCTATTTATTATTGCGCTAGTGCATTCAATTATTATAAAGAAAGATCCACACTTCGAAGAAAAAACTATGTTGGATGATGGCATGAAAAAATGCCCTTTTTGCGCAGAGCTAATCAAGAGTGAGGCAGTGAAATGTAAACACTGTGGTAGCGATCTCACATCTTCTTCTGAAGACTGTCGTCCTGTGAAAACCGAAGAAGAATATCTTGAAGAGGCCAGAAAAAAGGCTGGGCAGTCATAGATAAGTTTAATTAAAACAAACCTCGCAACTGCGGGGTTTTTTTTATGGGTGAAATATGGCAACACTCCGTGAATTGATCATAAAAATTTCTGCCAATTCCTCCACCTTCCAGACAGAGATTTCCCGCGCATCTCGTATGGGAACGGATTACTACCGCACTATGGAGCAGGGCGGGAAAAAAGCTGCAGCGGCAACGCGTGAAACTCAGCGTTCTTTGGCTGACCTGAATTCTCAGCTTGCAACCGTGCGATCTTCTGCTGCCGGGCTTGCCGGTGCGTGGGCCGGTGCATTTGCCACGCATCAGCTGGTTCAGTTTGCCGATACATGGAACCAAATGAATGGACGCTTGCGGCTGGCGTCCACATCGACTGAAGATTTTGCTGCGGCACAGCGCACCCTGATGGAGATAAGCCAGCGTACAGGCACATCGCTTACTGCCAACTCGAATCTATATAGCCGTATTGCTCAGTCCATGCGATCAGCTGGTTACGCTTCTGCAGAAGTAGCGAAAGTAACCGAAACTGTTGCTACATCCCTGAAGTTATCAGGTGCCAGTACAGAAGAAGCCAGCTCCGTTATCACTCAGCTCAGCCAGGCGTTAGCGTCTGGTGTTTTGCGTGGTGAGGAATTCAACTCCATCATGGAGAACGGGGGAAGGCTGGTAAAACTGCTGGCTGATGGCCTGGGTACCACTGTTGGCGGTTTGCGTAATATGGCCAACAATGGCGAGTTGACTACAGATAAGATCGTCCCGTTGCTGACCAACGTCGAGATTCTGCGCAAAGAGTTCGACACTCTCCCGGCATCAATCAGCGGATCTGCACAGAAAGTACAAAACGCCTTTCTCGCTTGGGTGGGCGGTGCGAACGATGCCGTTGGTGCATCCTCCGCGCTTTCCGGCGTGCTGGATGGGCTGGCAAATAACATAGATGATGTGGCTAACACCGCAGGCATTCTGGTTGGTGTTGGGCTGGCCCGTTATTTTGGGAATATGGTCGGCAGTGTTGGAGAGTCCACACGGGCTGTCCTCGCTAATACAGCTGCCGAAGTCGCACTGGCGCAGGCGCAGGTTCGCGGTGCACAGGTTAGCGTTGCTGCTGGTCGCCAGGCTGTTTACCGCGCTCAACAGGCACGCGCAGCGGCGACGAGTATTGAGGCTCAGATTGTCGCTGAGCGTAATCTTGCAGCAGCTCAGGCATCACTGAATACGGCGCTTGCTGGTAGGGCCTCTGCAGTTAACAACCTCACCAATACAGCCTCGGTCATGTCACGGCTGGGTAGTGGGGTGCTGGGTATTCTCGGTGGATGGCCTGGAGTTATTATCGGTGCCGGTGCGGCGATGTATGGTTTGTATCAGCACACCCAGCAGGTGCACAAGGAGGCGGTTGGCTTTGCCAATAATCTGGACGAAATAAACGGTAAGCTGCAGCAGATGTCGGTGCTGGGGCTGCGCTCTACTGCTGCCGATGCCCGTACATCGTTACAGGCACAAATGCAGGACCTGGCCGCTCTCGATTCACAAATTGCGAAAGTGAAAGACAGCTTGAAGGCGGTTGACCAAATCCAGCAGGACTACAACCGTCACCCGACGCTGACTCAGATCAATACCTTCATGGATCAGGCCGATATCACGGCCAAAAACGTTGAGCTTACCGACAAGCTGAACCAGCTGGAGTACCAGCGGGAACAGGCAGCGTCAAAGGTTGAGCAAACGCAGAAGCTGGTTAACGATGCCAGCGATAAGGCAACACAAAAGGCTATTGAGCAGGCTGGTGCCGTTTCAATCCTGAAAGGTGCTTATGACCTGCTTAACCGCTCAATGTCAGCTACCGCTGGTGCCAAGCCGCCTCAATATGCCGGGCCCGTCGTTTCAATGGCGAACGCAACACCTCAGCAGCAAACGGCACTGGAGCGCTCACGCCGAGATAACGAGCTGGCCAGCCTAAGCGGTTTAGAGAAGCTCCATCAGCAGCACGTCTATGAAGCAGAAGACCTGAAGCTGACGGGGGCGCTTTACACCCAGTACATCTACAACAAGGATCAGGCAGCCAAAAAGGATGCAGCAGCTGCGGAGGCAAAAAAAACCTCCACCGCTGCCTCAAATGCGCAGAGTAAAGCCGAGCGCGAAGCGGCCAGCACCGCCGAACAGTATTCGCGGAAAATGGCCGATCTGAGCGTGGCTATCGACGTGCAGCGCGTGCGGGCAACGGAGGGAGAAAAAGCCTCCGACCTTTATGCGGCTTCACACCAGGCCGGCACTAAATGGACGGATGAGCAGCGCAGGGCTATTCAGGCATCGTCTACAGAACTGGCGAAGTGGACTCAAAAAGCTGATGAGAACGTGCGCAAGCAGCGCGAACAGGCTGATGCCCTGAAGGATTTAACTGAAGCGACCAGGAAGTTCAGGGACGAGGCAACGCTGACAACTGAAACCAGAGGAATGAGCGATCGCCAGCGCAGCCGGTTCGATGAAACGCAGCAGATTGACCGTGTTTTCGCCAAAACTGACGGCGGTACCGAAGCAATCGCACAGCGTGCGGCGGCTCTCGATGCGCTGGACAAAAAATATAAAGCAATCGCTGCTTCTGAGGCTGACTGGACTGCAGGCGCCGAGAAGGGATTTAAAAACTGGTTTGATACCGCTTCTGATTATTCCTCGCAGACAGCAGACCTTGTGAACAACTCAATGACAGGTCTTATCGGAAATATTTCCGATGCTTTATCAGGCAATAAAGTTGACTGGGAGGATTGGTCGAAATCGGTACTGGCTTCTATGCAAAAAATTATCCTCAACGCAATGTTGGTCAATTCGTTGAAGTCTGCAGGAGGCGGGGGACTGTTCGGTTCTCTTGGTGGTCTTTTTGGTGGGGGTGATGCAACCTCTGTAGGAAGTACACCATCAGGCGCATATTCCGGCGCGGCCAGCGGACTGAAGTTTGCCAAAGGCGGCGTCTTTGATTCCCCAAATCTTAGCCATTTCAGTAATTCGATCATTTCCAGCCCGACGATGTTCAAATTTGCCAAAGGCGATGGATTGATGGGTGAAGCTGGCCCCGAGGCTGTGATGCCACTAACCAGGACACCGAATGGCACTCTTGGCGTCAGGATGGTCGGCACAACAGCTGCTGGTGGTGGAGGTGGTGAAATCCATATAACCCAGCATATAAATGTTTCTGGTAACGGTGACGCCGCGCTTAATCGTGCCATGCAGGAGGCTGCGCGTCAGGGAGCTGCCGATGGTGCTAAAAAAGCACGTCAGGACATGCTGAGTGATTTTCAGACCAACGGTCAGGCCAGGAGGATGCTTGGCGTTTAAATAAGGAGTGACTATGTCTGTGCTTGAATGGCCTGAAGATGTATGTCCGGCGTCGCTGACGTGGCGGCCGGAAAGTAACACAAAAACATTTCGTTCCCCGTTTAATGGTGCATCACAGACCGTCCGTTTCCCCGGCACCCGCTGGATCTGCTCCCTGACGTTTAGCAACCTTACAGATGATAAATCCCGGCGCATCGATGCGCTGGTGGCCGATCTGGATGGTGAATATGGCAGGGTGAAGATCAGAGACTGGGGGAGAAGGGGCAGGACGCCAGCCGGAAATCCGGTGGTTTCTGACGCGAACCAGACCGGTACGCAGCTCGGCAGTAAGGGCTGGACACCAGGTACACTGGTACTGCGCACCGGTGATTACTTTACCGTTAATGACGAGCTGAAGATGGTCACCGCCGATGTGACCAGCACTGCTGCAGGAACTGCCGTTATTCCCTTTGCGCCTATGCTGCGCGCCTCTCCCCCTGCCAACGGAAAAATCGAAGTCGCTAAGCCATACGGCATTTTCAAGCTGAAGGATAACCAGCAGGGGGCAGGTAACCGCGTGCCGGGCATTTTTACCAGCTACACGCTGGAGTTTGAGGAGGCTTTCTGATGCTGTATTCACCGTTTTCTGATTCGATGGTGGACTGGCTATCCCGCGACAGGGTTACCGCCGTGCTGGCGGCCAATGTCCAGTTTGAATCCGGTACCGCCTACGTGCATTCCGGTACCGGCACGCTGGTGCTGGGCGGTTATGTCTATTACGGCATGGGAACAATGGGCGCCATCGACGATGTGGGCGAAACCAACACGACAAGCCCGACGCAGCTCAGGATGACGCTCTCAGGGCTGGATATGTCGCTGTTTGCTAAAACGCTCAATGAGCGCTGTGTGGGAAGGCCAGCGGAGCTGTATCTGGTGGCGATGGATGATAACGGCGTCGTTCAAGTTGCAGACCTGATTTTTAAGGGGAAGGTTTCCGGCACCGGGGCAACGGCGGGTGAAACGAATGCCCTGCAGTACACCGTCAGTAATATTTTTGAGGACTGGCAGCGACCGTTCCCGGACCGCTATACCGACGAGTCACACCAGTCCACTCAGCCAGGCGACCGCATATTTCGTTACGTCGCGCAGATGGCAGAACGTTCAATTTACTGGGGCAGCAAAAAAGATGCGCCAGGGTTTACCTATTCGTGAGGAAGCATGAAGCATCCAGACTGGCATAACAGATTAATCGCCGTGATAAGGGCCGCTGAAAAGCGGCCTTTTTTATGGGGCGAACATGACTGCTGCTTGTTTGCGGCAGATTGTGCGGAAGCGATGACCGGGGATAATTTCGCCGATGGCTGGCGCGGGACCTACGACAGCGAAACGGGCGCAAAAAAGGCGCTGCTGCGCGGTGGCGGCTCACTTGAAAAGGTGCTGGATAAATACCTCGATGAAGTGCCGGTGAAGATGGCTCAGCGCGGAGATATCGCGATAGTTGAAAACGCGGGTACCCGATGCGCCGGGGTAATTTACGGTGGTGCAGTGTGGGTGCCGGGAGAAACGGGGCTGGTTTGCCTTCGGATTAAGCCCCTGAGTACGTGGAGGGTTCGCTGATGCCTGCTGCAATCCCTATCATCGCGACGGTAGCCGCTGGCGCCGCGGCAGCCAATGGAGCCTACGCTATCGCAATGGCAATCACCATTGCCGCTCAGGTCGCCACACAGATGATGACGAAGAAGCCATCACTGGGGTCTTACCGGGACACTGCAGAACGTAAGCAGGTGCTGCGCGCGGCGGCCAGCCCTAAAACGGTTGTTTATGGCAGGACCGTATCTGCAGGCACTCTGTTTTTCGCTGAAGAACAGTCTGGCGAGCAGACTGATGGTGAATGGGTTCACCTTGCCATTACTCTGGCGGGACACCCAATATCAGGCACGGGCACCATTTACCTGGGTGATGATGATATTGGCTCGTATGGCGAGAGTGCCACGTATGAAGTGCATATCGATCGCCAGACAGCAGATCCGTTTATGCTGGCAAATTGCCCGTCGTGGAAAGATGACATGATCGGCAAGGGGATTTCCTGGCTGCGTCTGTCTCTGAAATACAATGCTGAGAAATTCCCGTCAGGCATCCCGAACGTGAAGGTTGAGAAGACGGGCCGGAAAATATACGACCCGCGCACCGGCCGCACGGAGTACAGCAACAATCTGGCGCTGTGCGTGCTGGACTATTACCGGAGTTACCTGAAAGTCGCTGATGCTGATATTAACTGGGATCAGTTTCAGGAGGCGGCCAACATCTGCGACGAGCTGGTGACTAACGGCGACGGCACGACGGAAAAGCGTTACACGCTGAACGGGGAATTTGACCTTAGCGAAAATAAGGCGAGCATTCTTGAGGCGATGCTGACAGCTGGCGCAGCAGAGCCAACCTACATCGCCGGTAAACATGGCATCCTCGTTGGCGCGTATTATGGCCCCGCAACCGAAGTTATTACCGAGAGTCAGCTGGCCGGTGATATCGAGATCATGCCTGAAGTGTCACAGTCAGAGCGCGTTAACACCATCAGCGGTACGTTTGTCGATCCTAAACAGACATACTCTGAAGCCGATTTCCCCTCAGTATCTGTGAGCGAGTGGGTAATCGAAGACGGCGTGGAGATATCGCAGGATCTTAAGCTGCGTTTCGTTACGTCTGAATTTCAGGCCCAGCGCCTGGCAGACATCAAGCTCAAGCGGACCCGCATTTCCCGCACAATGAATCTCACGCTGAACCTCAGTGGGTACCGGTACCGCCCCGGTATGTACGTAAAAGTTAATTTTCCCTCGCTTGGGATCGTTAACGTTGAGATGCGCGTGACTGACTGGAAATTTGGCGTGCAGAACGGCGTGCAGATCACACTGAAGCAGGAAACTGCTGACGTGTGGGGGGACGCCATCGGTAAACCCATCGATCGCCCACCGTTTACCCAGCTTCCCCCTGGTGGGGTGGCTCAGCCTCAGAATCTGAAGTACACCGTAGAGGAAATTGGTCAGGTGGTGCAGGGCGTTCTCTCCTGGCAGAACATCGGGCAGTTTGTCTATAACCAGGTTGTCATTCGCAGGAATGGCCAGCCGGTGCTCACAGCCCAGGTTCCCGGCTCCTTCACGCGATTAACCGGTCTGCTGCAGGATACCTATACAGCCCACGTTACCGCCGTTAATCAGATGGGGGCATCATCACCTGAGGCTTACCTCGAATTCAGCATTGAGGCACCGCCTCCGCCGTCGGGTGTTACGGTTGAGCAGGCATTTTTTGCCGTGATGCTCATTCCTCGCCTCGCAGCCGTGACGAACGTCTCCACCCAGTTCGATTTCTGGACATCCGGGGAACAACCTCTGGCCAACGCTGATACGGCGACAGTGGAGTCTGGAGCTACGCGCGCGGGCATGGGCACGACATGGACCAGCCACAACCTGAAAAACGGGCATACCTATTACTGGTATATCAGAACCATCAACGCGTTTGGTGCGTCTGCCTTCGTCGAGGTGGCCGCGCTGTGCCAGACAGATACCGGTGAACTCATCGACATCATTGATGAGTCCGTTCGCGATTCTGACGCTTTCAAAAACGTTTCTGAAGGCGTGGACACCAATCTTGAAGCAGCTATGCAGAATGCCCTGGCAAATCACGGCACGGTTGAACACCAGTTTCAGCAGTTAGGCGAAGTACGCGCTGATGTTCTGGTTGTTAAAACGACAGTGGCTGAAGTGGATCACGCTCTTGCTGATTTGTCAGAGTACGTTCAGGCGCAGGTCGGGGATTTAACCGCCGCGGTTAACCAGAAAATGACGGCAGAGGTGAACAGTGATGGAACCGCAAAGGCATCGTATACGCTGAACCTTGGGATCGTTCGTAATGGCGTTAAATACAACACTGGTTTTGGCATGTCGATTGAGCCATCCGGCGGTACCTATAAATCTACAGTGGTCTTTGCTGCCGATCAGTTTGGTATCTACTCGGGAAGCGATCCGGGAAATTACCAGGCTGCATTTTTTGTCTATAACGGTCAGGTGTTCATCCGTGATGCCTTTATCCAGGATGGCAGCATAACTAACGCAAAAATTGGGAATTACATCCGATCAGCAAACTATGTCGCTGGTCCCGGAGGTGCAGGCTGGAACATTGATAAATCAGGGAACTGCGAGATGCACGGCGCGCTGTATGCCGCCAGCGGTAATTTCGCGTTCACCGGGAACGGTAATGGCGTCACGATTGACGGGAAGGGCGTAAAAATTGATCTCGGCGGCGGTAACCTGATTGTTCTTGGAGAGTGGTAACTATGCCAAAGGGTTTACGTATTACCTATGCGGACGGTGGCCCGGCAATGGAAATAACTGCCGGGCTCCGCTGCCCTTCGTTTTGCCAGAACGTCAGCGAAGCATGGGATGTTAATCAGTACACGATTAATCAGCGCGTGGATGGCAGCCAGATCGTCGTTATCCCGCGTAATACCGTTTACAAACTTAACAGGGGTACAAACCTCATTCCCACGATCGGCATGCTGGATGGATTTACCGTATCAGGTAACACCATCACCATGAATACATGGTGGAGTGATAACTGGGGGCGCGCAAAAACCTTTGGCGCGTCTATCTGGCAAATACTTCCTGCCTCGTCCGGGAGAGGGCTGCTGATTCAGGACAGCACAGATTTCCTCTCAATCACTGATGCCACGATGTCGGGCTACTGCGTCTGGCGCGGCACTGTCACCTTCACCGGGAGCTGGGCGACGCCGACGACAAATATCTCACGCGACCGCTATATGGTATTTGCAAAATGGAGTGCTGATAACGTCACCATCGAATTCGACGGCTCAAATATCATTGCGACAATCGACCATGCAGGTCTCGATCAGGATGCGACCGTTACCATGCAGATAGCTATTTTTGCCAGTGGCGTAAGCCCGACCCCGGGAAGAGGCCTGAATATCATAAAGGGAGGCGTCTGCGTGTTCTCCACCACGCGCCGGCCGTTTGTCTACCGGAACCAGACCTACGCGCCGTCATGGGGAAATACAGACATCGGCGATCGCATGATACTGCTTGGCCGCTATGGCTATAACAGTGAGGTCTACACTGGCTGGGACTACCTGAAATGGGCTGGCTTGATCCGCAGCGGCAATCTGGTGCGTGCCGGCAGAGGAAGAAATGCCGCTTCATGGACATCGCAATACAGTGTGGTAGGGCGACGGCTGACAAGCCTCTCTATCCCCATCATTGATGCAATTTACTGACAACCCGCTTCGGCGGGTTTTTTATATCTGAATTCAGGAGTCCATTATGTCAGCAGGCACCATCACCCTGACGAACGGATCCGCTGTTGTCGGCGGTTCCGGAACCTCATTCTCAACAGAACTTGCTGCCGGTGATTTTATTGTCTCCACTGTCGGCGGCGTTGATTATACGCTCCCCGTTAAATCGGTTGAGAGTAATGCGCAACTTACACTGGTCAGCAACTTCACCGGGCCAACGCAATCCGGCGCGGCATGGTCAGCGGTGCCCCGCGTGGCGCTGAACATGGTCACTGCTGCGCTGGTGGCGCAAACTGCTGAAGCGCTGCGTGGACTGAATTACGACAAACAGAACTGGCAAAGCATTTTTTCCGGAACCGGAAATGTAACGGTAACTTTGCCGGATGGAACGACATGGACGGGACCAGCCTGGAATAGCATTACCACATCACTTTCAGGCAAGGCGGCAAAAGGTTCAAACAGTGACATCACCTCTCTAAGCGGACTCACTACAGCGCTATCTGTAGCACAGGGCGGTACCGGTTCGACAACCGCATCAGGCGCTCGCACAAACCTAGGTTTAGGAAACAGCGCTACGAGGAACGTCGGCGCAGCGGCGGGAACGGTCGCCGCCGGCGATGACTCGCGCCTTAATTCTGTTGACGGAAAATCAGGAGGCACGATTTCATCTTCGTTAAATGCCACTGGTGCAGTAAATGTCATTACTCAATCCAGTAGTTTCGGAGTGTTTGCGTTCAAGTATCCGGGCTCCCTGGATACTATGTCCTACTCCTTCTGCGAAAATTTTGGTGATCTGGTATTTGTCACAACCCAGGCAGCCAAACCCGGAACAGAAAAATATTTCTCAATGCGGGGGGACAGATTTACCACTCCTGGAAATATCACCTGCGTATCGCTGACCCAGACTTCAGACGCCGATAAAAAAGACGATATCAAGCGCATTGAGGGTGCTCTTGAAAAAGTTATGGCTTTAGAAGGGGTAACATTCAACTGGAAGGACAGCGGCCTTCCATCTGCTGGGATTATTGCCCAGGAACTCATCAAAGTTCTGCCGGAGGCTGTCGGGTCAGTATTTGAAGATCATGATCAGTATGAGTCAGTTGAAGAAGTTAATGAGGCTGGTGAGGTGACAATCACCCAGCAGCTGATAAGAAAAAAAGATGACAGTAAGCGCAGCTACACAGTGGAATATTCTGGCGTCATCGCGCTATGCCTTCAGGCGATCAAAGAGTTGAATAATAAGGTTGAAAGTCTGCAATCAGGAAGCTGAAGAAGCCGCCGCCTGTCGTATGCAAGAACAGGCGGCGGCTGGTTGCTCAGTGTTCATGCCAAGCTACCGAGTTGCATTTTACTTCAAATGCATTTTGGTGTCCCTTTTCGCAATATGTCTGGCTTTCCATTCAGAATAATCTTTGAGTAACCATCTCGAACTTCTTCCAAGCTTTACCGGAGCAGGGAATTCTCCCCGCTTTATAATTGAGTAAAAGTATTTTGCTGTGAACCCCGAATCGTTAGTTATGTATTTGAGGTCAATGAATGAATCATCAGAAAGGTTAGTGCGAGCTTTTGGCATCATGCATATATTTCCTTTAGTCGTGTACTTGTTGAAAATGTGCGAAGTTAAAAATTAACTTTACCGCTACTTATCCTCCCTACATGCTCGAACTTTTTCAGTGATCCATGCTTCCACGTCTGTTGATACCCACCTTACGGAACTACCTATCTTGATAGAGTTTGGGAACTCACCCGTGTTCATCCACTTGTAAATAGCCGTTTTTTGAACCCAACAGTGCGGCAAACCTCTTTCAGGTCCATCAAATACATGTTCAACTGTCATCCTCCTCGTCAAAAATTGTGTGTAGGTTATGGAATATCAAACAGTTCGAATAGAGCCTAATAAATGGGTTACAGAGTCTTTACTGATGGCGATCACGGGCCTCACAAAGAACGCTATCAGATCTGCACGGGAAAAATCATGGATGGAGGGAAGGGAGTATCGACACTATTCAGGCGATTGTCAGCCTAAGGATAACAGTCCGATAATGTATAATCGGTTAGAAGTCGATGCCTGGGTTGAGAGACAAAAACCTGCCGTTCCACGTCAACGTAAATGACGTTGGTTGGACAGGAAACACTCTACTGAAAGTGCGAATGTTTCTGGTATAGCTTTGCTCGTTTGCATTTGGGGGTATTATTGGGGGTATGTCTCATTTCCTTAAATTGGTTTTATATTTAAAATCATAAGATTGTACACTTAGTTTCAATCCTACAGGGGTGCCATTTCATTTCATAGAGTTACGCCTCTTTCACATCCTCCTGATTTCCGCTGTGGGACATATTTGGGACATCGCCCCTAAAATTTACCGGTCAAGAAGGACATTTATGTGGTATCTACTCGCAACTTCGCTTGCCGCACTCTCCCTTAATAAAAGCCTGGCTTATCTAATGCTGGGATTAACGGCATTTCTCGGCTGGAAACAGGGCATTCTTGACGCCCCGGCGCTGCTGGTTATTGCATCAATCGTTGTTGGCTGGTCTGCTGTTGAATGGCTACGTAATAAAAATAATAAATATACCTATCTGGTCGAAGGCCTGTGCGTGGTCATCGCCGTTGCCCTGGTTTTGCATGTGATTCCGGGCTTCCATAACCCCAAAGTGCTGGATGCTGTCGTCGTTGGTCCGCAAAGCATACCGTTCAGTATGTACTTTAATATGGACAAGGCAGTGGTGCCGTTCTTTTTAATTACGTGCATGCCAACGTTATTCGTCGCAAAACCCCTCTATAAAGCGGGCAAGGTCGGCTGGGGAATATTGGTTCTTGCGATACCCGTGCTGTTACTTCTGGCTGTTGCGTTGGGCGGACTTAGAATTGAGCCGCATGCGCCTGAATGGTTCGCTCAATTTGCCCTTGCGAATATTTTTTTCGTCTCTTTGGCTGAGGAAGCCTTGTTCAGAGGCTACCTGCAGCAACGCTTGTCCCGGATTATTCATCCTGTTGTCGCGCTGTTGATTGCCTCAGTCATCTTTGGACTGATGCATTATAGCGGCGGTTTACTACTGATTATTTTTGCCAGCCTCTCCGGCATTATTTACGGCCTGGCGTGGATGTGGAGCGGCAGGCTCTGGGTTGCAACGTTATTCCATTTTGGGCTGAACTGCGTGCATTTATTGTTCTTCACCTATCCTATGTATGCCCCTCATGCGGCGATGTGATGCTTTTTAAATGAGTAGTCTTATAAACTTAGCTACCTCCAGATAAGCATAAAAAGCCCCGCAAGATCGGGGCTTTTATATCTGCCGGGCGCATGAATAACAGATTTACCTTCGCGTCATAATGAATAGAAGGCTAATGAATTTCACTGTAGGCAGGCTTAAGGTTTTCTTAATCTAAAAATTATCTCTCATTAAAATTTGGATTTTTATCATTCTAAAATCTGCTAAAAAGAAATTTTACACTTTTACGACTAAACTCGATTGATACTAATTATCATTAGCGTTGTTGTATGCTTTAATCCTGTCCCACAAAGCTATGAGTCGTTAATCCCGTTGGTCTATAAAGGATATGTTCATGAATTCTCGCCTGCTGTCCTGCTTCTCGCTTGCCTTGTTGTCTTCATCCCTTTTCCTTTCCACACAAGCGGTTGCCGCCGATAACAACGAAGGTATCGTTGTTTATAACGCGCAGCACGAAAACCTGGTGAAGTCGTGGGTTGACGGTTTTACCAAAGAAACCGGCATTAAAGTCACTCTGCGTAATGGCGATGACAGCGAGCTGGGTAACCAGCTGGTTCAGGAAGGCAGCGCGTCCCCGGCAGACGTATTCCTGACGGAGAACTCGCCTTCAATGGTGCTGGTGGATAACGCCAACCTGTTTGCGCCATTGGATGCAGACACCCTGAAGCAGGTACCGGCAGAATATCGTCCGGCGCACGGCCGCTGGATTGGCATCGCGGCCCGCAGCACGGTGTTTGTGTATAACCCGGAAAAGCTGAACGAAAAGCAGCTGCCTGAATCGCTGATGGATCTGGCAAAACCCGAGTGGAAAGGGCGCTGGGCGGCATCACCGTCAGGCGCGGATTTCCAGGCCATCGTGAGCGCGATGCTGGCGCTGAAAGGCGAAAAGGCCACGCTGGAATGGCTCAAGGCGATGAAAGCCAATTTCGTTGCCTATAAAGGCAACAGCACCGTGATGAAAGCGGTCAATGCCGGTCAGATTGATGGCGGCGTGATTTATCACTACTACCGTTTTGTCGATCAGTCCAAAACCGGTGAAAACAGCAAAAACACCCAGCTTTACTACTTCAAACACCAGGATCCGGGCGCGTTCGTGAGCCTCTCTGGCGGCGGCGTGCTGGCGTCCAGCAAACACAAAGCGCAGGCTCAGGCCTTCATCAAGTACATTACCGGTAAAGAAGGCCAGGAAAGCCTGCGGACCAACAACGCCTTTGAATATGCCGTGGGCGTGAACGCGGCCTCAAACCCGAAACTGGTCCCGCTGAAAGATCTTGATGCGCCGAAAGTTGAACCTTCAACGCTCAACAGTAAAAAAGTTATCGAGCTGATGACGCAAGCCGGCCTGCTGTGATCCTGAGAGTGAAGTGAACGTCTTATGTCTGGTCTGAGTCTCGACATCGGAAAAAACAGAGTGCAGGAGCCTGCCCGCAGGCGTCCTGCACTGCCGATGGTTGCGTTAGCTGTATTGTTTTCATTGATGGCGCTTCTGCCTTTGGGTTTTATCATTGCCATTGGCATTGAGACCGGCTGGGAAACCATTAAGGCGCTGGTGTTTCGCCCGCGTGTTGCTGAGTTGCTCAGCAACACGCTGTGGCTGACGGCTTTAGCGGTTCCGCTGTGTATCATGACGGGCGTGGCAATCGCCTGGCTCACGGAGCGCACGCAGCTTGCCGGGCGAGGGATCTGGTCCGCACTGGCGGTCGCCCCGCTGGCGATCCCCGCGTTTGTGCAAAGCTACGCCTGGGTGAGCGCTGTCCCGTCCATGCACGGGCTCTCCGCGGGCGTGTTCCTCTCGGTTCTTGCCTACTATCCGTTTATCTATATGCCGGTTGCGGCGGTGCTGCGTCGCCTTGACCCGACGCTGGAAGATGTCGCCGCTTCGCTGGGTACGCCGCCGTGGCGGGTCTTTTTCCGCGTGGTGCTTCCCCAGCTCAAGCTCGCTATCTGCGGCGGCGCGCTGCTGGTGGCGCTGCACCTGCTGGCGGAATATGGCCTGTACGTGATGATCCGCTTTGATACCTTCACCACGGCAATTTATGACCAGTTCCAGTCTACCTTCAGCGGCCCGGCGGCGAACATGCTGGCGGGCGTGCTGGCCTTGTGCTGTCTGGCTATATTAATGCTGGAAGGCGTGACGCGCGGAAAAGCACGCTACGCGCGCATTGGCGCCGGGGCCGCGCGCGAGCAGAAATGCTGGCCGCTGAAGCCTGCGGCCGCCGCGCTGGGCCAGCTGTTTTTCATCGTGCTGATTGTTCTGGCGCTGGGCGTGCCGTTAATTGTCCTGTGTCGCTGGATTTGGCTCGGCGGCGTGCAAAACTGGATGAGTGCCGATCTCTGGCATTCCCTGCGCCAGACGCTGATGCTCGGCGTGGGCGGTGCGCTTCTGACGACGGCGTGCGTGATCCCCATCGCGTGGCTGGGTATTCGCTATCCGCACCGCATCTTCCGGATGCTGGAAGGGTGCATCTATATCACCAGCTCGCTGCCGGGCATCGTCACGGCGCTGGCGCTGGTCACCGTCACCATTCACTACGCCCGTCCCATTTACCAGACGGAAATTACCCTATTCCTTGCCTACCTGCTGATGTTTATGCCCCGTGCGCTCATCAACCTGCGGGCGGGGATTGCGCAGGCGCCGGTCGAGCTGGAGAACGTGGCGCGCAGCCTGGGCAGCACGCCCGCGAAGGCGCTCTGGAGCGTCACGATGCGGCTGGCCGCGCCGGGTGCGGCGGCGGGGGCCGCGCTGGTTTTCCTCGGCGTCAGCAACGAGTTGACCGCCACGCTGCTGCTCTCTCCGCTGGGCACGCGCACGCTCTCCACCGGATTCTGGGCGCTGACCAGTGAAATTGACTATGTTGCCGCCGCGCCTTACGCGATGCTGATGATCCTGATTTCACTCCCGCTCACCGCCATTCTCTATATGCAGTCGAAAAAAATTGCAGGGCTATGACATGCTTGAATTAACCGCCATTTCTAAATCGTTTTCTGATGTGCAGGTGCTCGACAGCTTAAACCTGAGCGTGGCGCCGGGGAGCAGGACGGCGATTGTCGGGCCGTCCGGGTCGGGGAAAACCACGCTGCTGCGTATTCTGGCCGGGTTCGAAACGCCTGACACCGGGCGCATTGTCATGCAGGGGAGAACGCTGTTCGACGAAAACAGTTTTGTTCCCGCCCACCTGCGCCGGATTGGTTTTGTTCCTCAGGAGGGCGCGCTGTTCCCGCACCTCAATGTGGCAGACAACATTGCCTGGGGGCTGGACGGCACCCGCCACGAAAAGCGCCAGCGCGTTGAGGCGCTGATGGAGATGGTTTCTCTGGACAGGCAGCTCGCAACGCACTGGCCCCACGAGATTTCCGGCGGACAGCAGCAGCGCGTGGCGCTGGCCCGTGCGCTGGCCCAGCGACCTTCACTGATGCTGCTGGATGAACCGTTCTCGGCTCTGGATACCGGCCTTCGCGCCATGACGCGTAAGGCAACGGCCGATCTGCTGGCCGAAGCGGGCGTGGCCTCGATTCTGGTCACCCACGATCAGAACGAAGCGTTGTCCTTTGCCACGCAGGTTGCCGTCATGCGCTCCGGGCGCTTCACGCAGGTCGGGACGCCTTATGACGTTTACACCCGTCCCGTTGACGAAGAGACGGCGCTGTTTCTTGGCGATGCCGTGATCCTGCCTGCTCAGCTCGCTGCCGGGTATGCCGTGTGCGCGCTGGGTGAAGTGCCGACGGACAACGCGCAGGCGACAGGACAGGGCAGGGTAATGATGCGTCCTGAACAATTACGCGTGACGGCATGTGCAGGGCATGAAAGCCCTATCTCGATTCTCGACGTGGACTTCACCGGCCAGCTGTCAACGCTCACCCTGGGATTAGCCGGGCAGCAGCAGCCCGTAATTCTGAAGACCGTAAGCCAGCCAGGATGGAACCCGGGCACGGCGGTACGCATTGATATTGCTGGCACCGCGCGGGTATTCGAATATTCTTAATATTCGTTAGTAATTTCATGCAACGGGTTGTTATAAAAGATTTTTCCCGAACGCATGGCAATTCCTGAGATTCTCTACCATGCTCATAAAACCTCACCACAATGCGTGAGGTTTTTCGTAGTTGCTGATTAATCTCAAGGAAAAAGGTTATGAAAAAGACGACTGCTATTTTGTTGGGAACGGCGTTACTGTTTACGACCAATGCTTTTGCTGCCCAGCTACTCACTAAAAGCGAGTTCAAGAAAGTTGCATCTCAATATAAAAAAATCGGTACGGTAAACACCTCGAATGAAGTATCGGTGGATGATGCGAAAAAAGAACTGATTGAGAAAGCCGATAAGCAAGGTGCGGATGTCCTGGTGCTCACTTCAGGGAACACCAACAATAAAATTCACGGTACGGCCAATATCTACAAGAAAAAATAATGTTATTGCAGCCATCCCCGAAACGGGGTGGCTGTTCCCCCTCTTTTCTCGCCAAATCTCCTTATGAACGCGGTTACGCTTGCTAACGCATGGATAATGCGTATAGTTCTCATTTGCATTGCATTCAATACATTCTAAGGCCCGACAACGGGTCATTTTTGCGCGCACTTTAAAATGAGTTAACGATGAACAACACCATCATGCACAAAACGCTGCTGGCGCTCGCCGTTGGCGCGGCGACACATTCCGCCTTCGCGGCGGACAATCAAAAAGAGGACACCCTTGTTGTCCAGGCTGCTCCAGCCAGCGATTTCAAACCCGGTGGCGACCAGCTGGTACCGGCCTTCCTTGACGGACAGGTGGCGAACGGCGGGCGCATGGGGATGCTGGGCCAGCAGAACGCCATGGACGTGCCGTTCAACATCATTAGCTACACCTCGAAGCTGGTGGAAGATCAGCAGGCGAAAACCATTGCCGATGTCGTCGCGAACGACGCGGGCGTGCAGTTCGTTCAGGGGTACGGCAACAGCGCGGAGACCTACCGCATCCGTGGCCTGAAGTTCGACGGCGACGACATGACCTTTGGCGGCCTGTCCGGCGTGCTGCCGCGCCAGGTGGTGGATACCCAGATGGTCGACCGCATCGAGATCTTCAAAGGGGCCAACTCGCTGATGAACGGCGCGGCAAGCTCCGGCGTGGGCGGGATGATCAACCTTGAGCCAAAACACGCGGGCGAACTCCCGCAGGCCAAAGTCGGCGTGGACTACACCTCGGATTCCCAGATTGGCACCACGCTGGATGCGGGCCGTCGCTACGGTGACAGCGACCAGCTCGGCGCGCGGGTGAACCTGGTTCATCGCGAAGGGGAAACCGGCATACCGAATGACCGCCGACGCACCACGCTGCTCTCTACCGGCCTGGATTACACGGGTGACCGCTTCCGCACCTCGCTGGATCTGGGCTATCAGAAGAAAACCTTCCACGGCAGCCCGACCAGCGTCAATATTTCCGCGGTGGATTTCGTTCCGGAGCCGCCGAAAAACGATCGCAACTTCTCGCAGAAGTGGGCCTACAGCAATATCGAAAACGAATTTGGGATGTGGCGCAGCGAGTACGACATCACCGACGGCTGGACCGCCTATACCGGTCTTGGCGCGCAGCACGCGCACGAGGAAGGCATCTACAGCGCGCCGAAGCTGGTGGATAAAAGCGGCAAGGCAACGGTCAGCCGTCTCGACACCAACCGCATCAGCGATTCCGTCAGCGGCATGGCGGGCGTTCGCGGTAATTTCAATACAGGCTTCGTCTCGCACAAGGTCAACGTTGGCTATTCGGCGATGACCAAAAACGAAAAAATCGCGTGGAAAATGTCGGCGGCGAAAGATAACCCGACCACCAACATCTACCACAACACCGGCGTCGATATGCCGGACAGCACCAACTTCAATGGTTCCGGCGGAAAGTACAGCGATCCGCTGACCAGCGGGCGCACCCGTACCCAGGGCTGGCTGCTGAGCGATACGCTGGGCGTGCTGGACGACAAGCTGCTGTTCACCGCAGGCGCCCGCCATCAGAAGGTGGTCATTCGCGGGTATAACAAAGTCACCGGGGCGGAAAACGCGGCGGACGGTTTCGACGGCAGCCGCTGGATGCCCACCTACGGCGTGGTCTACAAGCCGTGGGAGGAAATTTCCCTTTATGCAAACCACACCGAAGCGCTGCAGCCGGGCAAAACCGCACCTAACACCGCCACCAACTACGGCCAGAGCACCGGTATCGTTCACTCTAAGCAGAACGAAGTGGGCGTGAAGGCGGACTTCGGCCGCGTGGGCGGATCGCTTGCGCTGTTCGAAATCAAAATGCCGTCGGCGATCCTCGACGACAGCGGCCACTACGGCCTGGACGCCGAGCAGCGTAACCGTGGCGTGGAGCTGAACGTCTTCGGCGAGCCAATGCTGGGGATGCGTCTGAACGCCAGCGCCACCTGGCTGCAGGCCGAACTGACCAAAACCAAAAATGGCGTGAATCAGGGCAACGATGCGATCGGGATCCCGAACTTTTACGCCGTGCTGGGCGCTGAGTACGACATCAAGCCGATTGACGGCCTGACCGCCACCGCCCGCGTGAACCACTCCGGCGCGCAGTACGCTGACCTGGCAAACACCAAAAAGCTGGACAGCTACACCACGCTGGATCTGGGGATGCGTTATCGCTTCGCGGTGAACCACAATGAAAACCAGATGACGGTTCGTGCGGGCATCGACAACGTGACCAATGAAAACTACTGGGCCAGCGTGGATGATTCCGGTACCTATATTACGCAGGGCGAACCGCGCACCTTTAAGGTTTCGGTTGGCTACGCGTTTTAAGCGTTCCATCTCGTTATCCGGGGCAGGGATGCCCCAATCCCTTGCTACCTCCAGCATGAAGTGTTAAAACGTGCCCCTTCTAAAAAAGAGACAGGGGTAGGACGTGAAAGACGCGTCATTCGCTTCAGGCCATGGTAGCGCTGAAGCCTCGTCGGATCAGAATCCGACGCTGCAACGTGGTTTGCAAAATCGACATATTCAGTTAATTGCCCTTGGCGGCGCGATCGGTACCGGGCTGTTTCTCGGCATCGGCCCCGCTATTCAGATGGCTGGCCCGGCGGTGCTGCTGGGTTACGGTATCGCAGGGATTATCGCCTTCCTGATCATGCGCCAGCTTGGCGAAATGGTCGTTGAAGAGCCGGTTTCAGGCTCCTTCGCGCACTTTGCTTATAAATACTGGGGCCCGTTTGCAGGCTTCCTGTCCGGCTGGAACTACTGGGTAATGTTCGTGCTGGTGGGGATGGCGGAGCTGACCGCCGCGGGCATTTACATGCAGTACTGGCTGCCGGATGTTCCGACGTGGATCTGGGCGGCGGCCTTCTTCATCATTATTAACGCCGTTAACCTCGTCAACGTGCGCCTGTATGGCGAAACCGAGTTCTGGTTTGCGCTGATCAAGGTGCTGGCGATTATCGGGATGATCGGCTTTGGCCTGTGGCTGCTCTTCTCCGGACACGGCGGCGAGCGCGCCACGATCGACAACCTGTGGCAGCACGGCGGCTTCCTGGCGACCGGCTGGAAAGGGCTGATCCTCTCCCTGGCAGTGATCATGTTCTCCTTCGGTGGACTAGAGCTGATCGGCATTACCGCCGCGGAAGCGCGCGACCCGCATAAAAGCATTCCCAAAGCGGTCAACCAGGTGGTGTACCGGATTCTGCTGTTCTACATCGGCTCGCTGGTGGTGCTGCTGGCGCTCTATCCGTGGGTGGAAGTGAAGTCCGACAGCAGCCCGTTCGTGATGATTTTCCACGATCTGAACAGCAACGTGGTGGCCTCGGCGCTGAACTTCGTCATTCTGGTTGCATCTCTGTCGGTCTATAACAGCGGCGTTTACTCCAACAGCCGCATGCTGTTCGGCCTCTCCGTGCAGGGCAACGCGCCGAAGTTCCTCACCCGCGTCAGCCGTCGCGGCGTGCCGGTGAATTCCTTGTTACTTTCCGGCGCCATTACGTCGCTGGTGGTGCTGATCAACTATCTCCTGCCGAAAGAGGCCTTTGGCCTGCTGATGGCGCTGGTTGTTGCCACGCTGCTGCTGAACTGGATCATGATCTGCCTTGCGCACCTGCGCTTTCGCGCCGCGATGCGCCGCAAGGGACGCGAGACGCAGTTCAAAGCGCTGCTTTACCCGGCGGGGAACTATATCTGTATCGCTTTCCTCGGGCTGATTCTGGTGCTGATGTGCACCATGGATGAGATGCGTCTTTCGGCGATGCTGCTGCCGGTGTGGGTTATCTTCCTGTTTGTGGCGTTTAAGCTTTCCCGCAAAAAGTGATCTGCTTTTCTCCCTCTCCCCGTGGGAGAGGGCCGGGGTGAGGGCACCAGACTGCACCTGCCTTCACGCCCGGTGGCGCTTCGCTTACCGGGCCTACAAACGGATTATCTGGCGATAACGCCCGCCAGGGATCGAATATCGTTCCCGGTCGGGGACTGGTGAATACGCAGCCCAAATTCATCCACCACCGCGAATATATGGTCGAAGATGTCGGCCTGAATCTCCTCATATTCTGCCCAGACCACCGTGTTGGTGAAGGCATATATTTCAATCGGCAAACCATTCGCATCAGGCGCTAGCTGGCGCACCATCAGCGTCATATCTTTGCGAATACGCGGATGGTTGCGCAGATATTCATTCAGGTAGGCGCGGAAGGTCCCAATATTGGTCATCTTACGCAGATTTAATACTGACTCCCCTTCACCGTTCTTCTGATTCCACAGGCTAATTTCCTCATGTCGCGCGGCCAGATAGGGCTTCAGCAGCTTCGCCTGAATAAGTTTCTGCTGCTCCTGCTCGTCGAGAAAATGAATGCTGGTGGTATCAATATTCAGGCTGCGCTTAATGCGTCGCCCGCCGGAGGCGGACATGCCGCTCCAGTTGATAAAGGCGTCGGAGACCAGCGCCCACGTCGGAATGGTTGTAATCGTATTATCGAAGTTGCGTACTTTAACGGTGGTCAGACCGATGTCCGTTACCGTGCCGTTGGCACCGTATTTGGGCATCTCCAGCCAGTCGCCGAGCTTGAGCATGTCGTTGGCAGAAAGCTGAATCCCTGCCACAAGTCCGAGTATCGGGTCTTTAAACACCAGCATCAGCACGGCGGCCATGGCGCCCAGACCGCTGATCAGAATCGCCGGGGACTGGCCGATCAGCAGGGAGATAATCAATATCCCCACCAGGATGGCGCTCACCAGCTTGATGCCCTGGAAGATCCCCTTCAGCGGGAGCTGTGATGCGGTGGCCATTTTCTGCGACAGATTAAAAATCACGTCCAGCAGCGAGAAGAAGGAGAGCAGGGCATACACCATGACCCACAGCTTTGCGCAGGTAGTGAGAATTTCCGCCGCTTCGCTGCCTTTTTGCAGCCACAGTACCGCCTGGACATTGACGATTATCCCCTGAAGGGTAAAGGCCAGACGGTGAAATAATTTATTCTGGGTAATGATCTGCAGCCATAAATGGCTGCTGGCCTGCGCGCGTTTTTCGAACGCGCGAAGCACCACTTTGTGCAGAATAAAATGAACGATGATGGCGGTAAGAAAAATAATACCAAAGATAATCACTAAAGAGGTGGTGTGATTAATTTCAATGCCTAACTCTTCAACCTGAGCAATTAATTCCTGCATAACGTCTCCTGTATTGATGCAGCCCCATAATGGCGGCTGCGGATCTATTATGCAAATTCCCAGGCTTATTTGGTGGCCTGGCAGACCTTCACCACCGGCAGGCACAGGCTATGGCGGATGCGCAGCGTCGCCAGGGCAAGCACCACCATCATCGCCGTTTCCACCATCAGGAAGACGTTAACCGCATGGGTGTAATCCCCGTGATGGTTTTGCAGCGCGTGCAGCAAAATCGCGCCAAAAATGGCCGGGCCAAGCCCCAGCGCGGCCTGCTGCAGCGTGCTGAGAATGGCGCTCGCAGCCCCCGCGTCGTCAGGCTGAATATCGCGCATCCCGATGCGGTAGAAGCTGTTCACGATCAGCGCCTGCCCGTAGCCGACCAGCCCGGTCGCGGGTGCCAGCGTCAGGGCGGTATTCTCCATTCCCCAGACGCGGAACGTGGCGATCAGCGCCAGCAGGCCGGCAATCTGGATCGCCAGACCCGTCAGCAGAATGGTACTGGTGCTGTAGCGAGCAATCAGACGCGGCGCGAACCACGCCGAAATAAAGTAAGTTACGCCCAGCGCGATAAAACTGTTTCCGGACTGCCACGGTGCCATCCCCAGACCGGTTTGCATGGTCAGCGCCATACAGAACATAAACCCGGACCAGACGCTGAAAAAGAGCATCGCAATCAGAATGCCAAAGCGAACGCTGCGAAGCTGCAGCAGGCGCGGCGGGATCAGCGGATGGGCATTCTCACGCTCCTTTTTGCGCGCATTCAGCGCCGTCAGCCAACCCAGCGGAATAATGGCGAGAAGCATAACCTTCAGCGGCCACGACCAGTGCCACTGGGGGCCGAGCGCCATCGGGAACAGCAGGCAGCAAAGAATGATCGCCAGCAGCACGGTTCCGGTCCAGTCGATGCGTGACGGCGTCTCGCGACGGGTTTCGGGTACGAAATGGCGACTCAGCGCCAGCACCACCAGACAGATCGGCACGTTGATAAAGAAGGCGTTACGCCAGCCCAGCCCGGCGATATCCGCCGACACCAGCCAGCCGCCGCCCATCTGGCCGACGATAAACGCAATCCCACCGATGCCGCCAAACAGGCTGATGGCCTTAGCGTGCGCCGTACCTTTCAGCGTCACGTGCAGCGTGGCAAGAATTTGCGGCACGATCAGCGCGGCTCCCGCCCCCTGGACGATGCGCGCGGTCAGCAGCTGTTCAATGTTCCCCGCCATCCCGCACAGCAGCGAGGCCAGGCCAAAGCTCGCGACGCCCCACATGAACAGATGCCGACGGCCAAAGTTGTCCCCCAGCTTGCTGCCGAGCGCGAGGCAGACGGCGAAGGCCACGCCGTAGAGGGCGACAATCAGCTCCAGCTCGGTGGCGGTGGCGTTCAGCGAATGGGTGATGGCGTCCAGCGCGACGTTGGTGATTGAGGTATCAATCATCGGCAGCATCTGGCCGGTTAGCAGCAATATCAGGCCAGCGCGGCCCGGTGAAACAACTGACGTATTCATGGTAACTCCATTGCGTCATTCAACAGATGGTCGTAGCATCATCCATCTGATAAACGGGTACCAGTTCTTGCTTATACTGGTACTGGCACTACCATGCAGGGGGATTTATGGCCTTGATGTCTGAACCCGTCGTCTCACTTCAGGATGACACCCGAAAACAGCTGGGGGCATTTTTACGCGCACGACGTGAAAGCCTCGATCCGCAGCGTCTTGGCCTGCCGCGCAGCGGTCGTCGCCGCACGCCGGGTCTGCGCCGGGAAGAGGTGGCGATGCTCGCGGACGTGGGCGTGACCTGGTACACCTGGCTTGAGCAGGGCAGGGACGTCAATCCGTCCAGCGCGGTGATGGCGGCTGTGGCAAAAGCGCTGCAATGCACCCCGACCGAGGCCCGACACCTTTTCGTGTTAGCCGGGCTGCCGCCGGGTGAAGCCCCGCAGGCGGTCTGCTGCGAGGGTATCAGCGAGGGCACGCGCCGCCTGCTGGATACGCTGATGCCTAAACCCGCCAGCATTCAGAAACCGAATTTCGACATCGTGGCGTGGAACGACAGCTTTGGGCACCTTATGGGCGTCGATTTCAATGAAATTCCGCCGGAAGACCGCAACTGTATTTACCTGTTCCTCACCCATCCGGCGTGGCGCGCTCGTCTCGGCAGACGTGACGATGTGCTGCCCATATTTGTCTCCTATTTCCGGGCGGCGATGGCCGAGCACCGGGGCGATCCGCTGTGGGAGGCCAAACTGGCGCGCTTCTTTGCGGTGTCGGAAGAGTTTAAAACCCTGTGGCACCAGCGCAACGACGTGCGCGGCGTGGAGAACCAGCTCAAGCTGTTTACCCATCCCGAGCTGGGGGATTTTACGCTGCAGCAGATGTACTGGTACTCCGCGCCGCGAAACGGATCGCGGCTGCTGGTGTATTTACCGGTGGATGAGGCGGGAGAAAGGGCAATGGCATGGTTGGCGGAGCAGAACAAATAAACCTGGTTTACCGGGTCAGTAGTTATCCGGAAGCCTGTTTATTGCCATTAAGAGCCCACGTTCAATTTTAATATAGTTGCCTGTTTTCAAATCGCTCAGGATCTTCATAATTCGACTGCGCGAAAGATGAGTCTTTTCCTGTATGTAGTCACAGGCATTAACAGACAGACGAAGGTCTTCCTTCTCTGTCATCAGTGACACAAGATTAAGGCGAATTAACTCATAAGTAGACAACCCAACCGAAGTTTCATGAGCTTCCAGTAATCGTTTAATGGCGTACATATACGAATAGGCGGCCTCCTGCCAAAGATTGCGATTGTTAATAATTGCAAATGTAGATTTTAGCGGTTTGATTTCATATCTAATTTCACCGCAGGCCTGCATATAAAATCCCGCATTGGTATCAATAAGATTATTCATACCAACGATCATCGGGGCTTCGATAAACTTCAGCAGAAGCCGGTCTCTCGTGCGGTAGACGGCGACGATGCCGGAATGGAGTATGAATGTCATTGGTTTTTCATGCTGATCCAATGAAATGATTTGCCGTTGGTGTCCTACCCTGACGCGCTCCGGTTCAGAGAGTTCATGTATAAGTTTTATAATATAATTTTCAGGTTTCATAGCGTACAACATACCCAGAGAAATATCACTACGAGTATTTCAGAGGTTGATAAAAGTGATGGAAGTGAGAACAAGGTTATGAATGACACCATGGGCTACACGCAACATATAACACGTTATCTTAATAGAGGCTGAAAGGATGAAGGATGTTTAACGTAAAGGCGATGGGGAGAACGCGTGAATACAGAAAGCAAAGACGCAAAGCGAGAGAAAATCATGATATCCCTTTCAGCACCCTACAATGAAAAAATGACCGGAAACGGCCATCCTTGAGCCGTATCCGGGAGAAAAACCCGTTTATTAGTTATACGTGAATGACATCGTGATAACGGAGCTGATTTTTCCCGGTGTCGCGCCACCGTCTTTACTGAAAGCGCGAGTATGCATCTTAAAGGTGGGGGTCGCGCCTGCGGAGGCAATATCAATAGTCGCCGTTTTACCGTTGCCGTAAGCTTCATTAGCCAAACCTTCAAGCTGAACAGCGATATTTTTGGCCGCTTTGTTTTCACCCGCATCTACTGCCGTGTTGCTGTACAGTGTATTCGGGTCCCCAGCATCGGCTGTGCCATGGAATGTTGCGGTTATGGTTGACGTACCCGCCGGGCAGCTTTTGAAAACGACGTTAATTGGTACCCATGCAGAACCGCTTCCTGCTGCGTTCAGATCGGCGCTTTGCAGTTGATCGCCTAAAGAGATATTTAACGACTCACTTCCCGTATCGATTACGCAAGGTGAGGCGACAATATTGCCCGTTACGGTAATTTGTACTGGGTCTGCGGCAAACGCGGAGTGAGCCGAGCCGACAGTAAGAAAAATACAGGCTGTTGATGATAAAAAGAATTTTTTTACATTGAACATAGTAATGGCCATTTAAGCAGATTTTGAGTGCATCTTGCCCACAGCGCCGAAGTCGCTAATGACGCTGAATTGAATATCTCCGGAATTAACTCCCGCAGGGAGCGTAAACGAGGTTGTTTTGCCCGGTGATGCATAGGAGACATTCGCAAGTTTTTTTCCGGCAACACTTATTTCATTGAAATTAATGTAGCAGGGCGTCGGATTGTTGATATTCAGTTGGTTGCCGGAAATATGCCAGCTGAGTTTGTCGCTTTCTTTCTCTACGTCCAGGTTTTTCAGCGAGTCCGGGCGATAAATCAGTTTAATGCTGGTTGATACCGCAATTTGTAGCGTATTTTTTTCACGTGGCGCTGAAGGGATCGCCTTAACACGTAGCCAGAACATGGACTCTTTATCTTGTGGAAGATTGCCTGACTGGATAACGCGCATTAGGTTTTCTTTCCCTCCATCAAGGCGATAAAGCGGAGGGGTGATGATGAAGGGCGGTTTTTGCTGACTACTATCAAGATTATCGATAACTGTCTGAATAAGATAAGGACTACTGTCTGGATTACGAACGCTGAGTGACACTTCTTTTTTTGCACCTGCATAGACGAGGCGTGTTCCGCCAATATTGACCGTTGCGTGAGCCATCTGGCAGGTGGCGGCGACAGTGCAGCCAAGCAGTAAAATAGTAATAATTTTCACGGTAAAACTCCGAGAGATAATATATGTCTCCTTAATGGGAAAGACAGTTTTCCATGCTGATGCTGTAATTCTAAGTGCCGCTATGGGTATTGTCTTTCTAAATAATATCCTATTTAGGATCCAAGAAAGGATCGTATTTCATTTTGACTAAAAAGTTGATTTTGTAAAAATACCCTTGTAAATAAAATATTGTTACAACATGCTGAGTGTTTTTTTTCGCTGAAAAATAATGTTTTATTTGTGAGAACAGGATTTTTCTTTCTTATTATAGGTATCTGGAGTTTTAAATGAAGAAGCATATGTTAGCTGTAGTTATGGCATCTATTATGGCAAGCGCTACCTGTGCACAGGCGGCAAGCACTACGACCGTTAACGGTGGTAATATTAAGTTTATGGGTTCTGTGGTAGACGCACCGTGCGCTGTTGCCCTGGAATCTGAAGACCAGGTTGTCCATATTGATCAAATTACGTTGAAAAGCCTCGGCGCTAAAGATGCCGTTTCTGGCCAGTCTAAGCCGTTCTACGTGACCCTGACTAACTGCGATGTCAGCACCTATACCAATGCGGCTATCACCTTCAGCGGCCAGTCTGACGCTGCTTCCGCAGGTGCGCTGGCTAACACCGCAGGTTCCGGTGCAGCAACGGGTGTTGCTCTGCGCCTGTTCGGGCCAGATGGTAAGCAGATGGACGTTAACTCTGGTACCGCATCTGACACCATTCCGCTGTCAAAAGGCGACAACACCATTCCTATGAGTGTTGATTATCTGACAACTGGCGATAAACCAACTGCGGGTGCTGTTGAAGCTGTTGCAACATTCCAGATCATCTATTCCTGATTGCTTTATTTATCCCCTCTGGAATGCCGGGGGGGATATTTCTGGCGCTTCATCATAATTTTTTTATTGAGATAAACATGTTTCGTCTGATAGCACTGATAATTTTCGTTCAACTGCTATTGATTCAGCCAGGTATTAGTAGCGATATATCAACCGTGGGAAAAGTGCATTTCTATGGTGCTGTGGTTAATAGCTCATGTTCAATTGATACGCAGAGTTTTGACCAGAGTGTCATGATGGGTCAAGTCCGCACCGGTTCATTTTTAGGGCCAGGAAGTTGGGCTGAACCGGTCACCTTCTGGATTAAGCTTGAAAATTGTGCCACTTCAACCAGCGAGTCGGCAAGCGTCACCTTCAACGGACTGGCTGATCTTAAGGATCCACAGGTCTTTCAGGCAGGTTTTGGCTCTGGTGCTGCAAAGGGCGTCGGAATTGGTATTTTTGATATGAGAGGCAACCAGGTGATCCCTGATAGCCAACCTCTCGCAAAAATGCCGCTGATTGCCGGAGAGAACACATTACTGTTTACCGCTCGATATCGCTCTGTATCGATGCCCGTTACGGCGGGGGATGCCAGTGCGGCCGTCACTTTCTCGGTGATTTATCAGTAAGTAAAAATGGATAAGTACTCACCAGGATGCTTTTTATTTTTTTTGGATTTTTAAAATGAAAACCTTTATTTCAACGTTGCTCTTATTAATGATCTGCCTGGGAAATAGTCATTTAGTTTATGCAGAAGGGATCGCGCTGGGGGCCACCCGAATCATTTATCCGCTGGGTGAAAAACAAACCAGCATCAATGTTGTTAACACCAATAAGAAAGAGACGTTTTTGGTGCAATCTTGGGTGTCCGATCTCCAGGGTAATAAATCCACACAGTTTACCGTGACGCCGCCATTGTTTGTGATGAAGCCTGAAAAAGCGAACGTTCTGCGCATCATGTACGTAGGCCCAAAACTTCCGGAAGATCGCGAGTCAGTATTTTACTTCAATAACAAAGCAATACCTTCACTCGATAAAAAACAACTCCAGGGTAATACCTTACAGATCGCTACGCAAAGTGTGATCAAATTATTTGTTCGCCCTGCGCATTTAAAAATGAAATCAATGGATGCACCTGCAACGCTGCGTTGCCAGCGTAGTGGAAAAAGCATCACCATTACAAACCCTTCTCCCTATTTTGTTTCGCTGGTGAAATTCAGCGTTGGAGGGAAAGCATTGCCGAACAACATGGTTCCCCCAATGGGTAACCTTCAGGTAACGGCGCCGGATAATGCCCAGGGCAGTATTTCTTTCCAGACCATGAATGACTATGGCGCAGTAACCCCAGCACTAACATGCAATGCGTAATGCAGACAGGTCATAAGTTGTTATGAAACTTCGAAAACAAGCTCGAATGATTAATGCAGTCCGCTGGCGGTTATCTCCATTAGCGTTAGTTATTGGAACGGGTTTATTTTCCAGTGTTTTGCATGCAGAGAACTATTTTAATCCGGCTTTTTTAGCGGATGGCAAAAATCAGGTTGCCGATCTATCCCGCTTTGAAAACGACGGCAGCCAGGCCCCTGGGGTATATCGCGTAGACATTTATCTCAATAATGATTTTATCACCAGTCATGATGTCGAGTTTCAGGCCCGGCAAACGCAGAATTCCAGCGCCCCGTCATCCTCCGATGATACAGGTTTAACCGCCTGTTTATCCGGAAAAGTATTGGATGGTCTGGGTATCGATCTAAGTATTCCGCAAGACCGAAAACAGTCTGTAGACGGGCAGTGTATCGACATCGCGACTTTGATTGAGGGGGCTAAAGCCAGTTTTGATTTTAGCAAGCAGCGCCTGGATCTCAGTGTGCCACAGGTTGCGCTTAAAAATAGCGCACGGGGCTACATTCCTCCGGAAAAATGGGATCAGGGGATCAACGCCCTGCTTCTGAACTACAACCTGAATGGCTCGAGACGAAAAGACAGCAGCGGCGAAGGTAGCAGCAATTTTCTGGGGCTAAACGGCGGTGTTAACCTGGGAGCATGGCGTTATCGTGACTATTCTACATTTAACCGTAGCACCAGTAGTAATGGAGAGACAACCAGCCAGTGGCAACACATTAGTGGTTTTCTGGAACGCACGATCATCTCGCTGAAAAGTGAACTGACGGTGGGGGACAGTTATACCAGTGGTGACGTGTTTGACAGCGTTAGCTTCCGTGGTGTTCAGCTGGCCTCAGACGACAATATGTTGCCGGACAGCCTGAAAGGCTTCGCCCCAACGGTGCGCGGTATTGCAAAAAGCAACGCTCAGGTGACGATCAAACAAAACGGATACGTTATTTATCAGACTTACGTAGCGCCTGGCGCCTTTGCAATAGACGATCTCTTTCCGACATCCTCAAGCGGGGATTTGACGGTAGAAGTAAAAGAGCAGGATGGTGCTATTACCTCCTATTCTGTCCCTTATTCCGCCGTCCCGTTACTACAGCGCGAAGGTCGTCTGAAATATTCTGCCACGGCCGCGAAGTACCGCACCAGCAACGAACAGCAAGATCAAGTCTCTTTCGCACAAGGAACATTAAGCTGTGGCTTGCCGCATGGTTTTACGCTGTATGGCGGCGCACAGCTGTCTGACAATTACAAGGCAATGGCGATCGGGACGGGGGTCAATATGGGCCACTGGGGCGCGCTGTCTGCGGATGTCACTCACGCCCAAAGTACGCTTATTGATGAGACCGAGCATAGCGGTCAGTCATTGCGTTTGCTTTATGCAAAATCGTTAAACGAAATAGGAACTAACTTCCAGTTATTAGGCTATCGCTATTCAACGTCAGGCTATTACACCTTTACGGATACTACGTACAAGCACATGGATGGCTATAACAGCAATCCGCTGAACGAGGATGATGATGATAACAACGATGTGCCGCACTGGTTCGACTACTACAACCTCTATTACACCAAGCGCGGAAAGTTGCAGGTCAATATTTCTCAACAACTGGGTGGTTTTGGCTCCATTTATCTCAGCGGAAGCCAGCAGAGTTACTGGCATAGCGATGGTAAGGATACGCTGGTGCAATTTGGTTATAACACCACCTGGAAGGATATTAATATCGGTGTGAGTTATAACTACAGCCAGATGTCCGGCCAACCCGTAGCCGACAAAATGATTGCATTCAACCTGTCATTACCGATCGGTAAATGGCTTTCTCCACAGGGTGCCACGTCGCCAAATAATACGTTTGCGACATACAGCTTGAACCAGGATAACGACGGTAGCGTCACCCAGAATGCCGGGATCAGCGGTACCCTGCTGGAAGGCAATAACCTGAGCTACAGCGTTCAGCAGGGCTACGGTAATCAGGGTACAGGTAATAGCGGTAATGCCAGCCTTGCTTATCAGGGCGGGTACGGGAACGCTAACGTGGGTTACAACTATACCGATAACGGCGATTTTCAGCAGGTGACCTATGGCGTTGCCGGGGGCATCGTGGCGCATCGCCAGGGTATTACCCTGAGCCAACCGTTGGGCGAGACGAACGTTCTGATAGAAGCGCCGGGTGCGGATAACGTTAAAGTTGAAAACTCCACTGGCGTGAAAACCGACTGGCGTGGTTTCGCTGTTGTTCCTTTCGCGAATACCTATCGTAAAAACCGGATAGGCCTGGACACCACGACTTTAGGTGACAGCGTTGATCTTGATAACGCTGTGGTAGACGTTGTGCCTACGCGCGGCGCGCTGGTTAGGGCAACATTTAAAGCGCATGTCGGTATCCGGGCGTTATTAACACTAATGAACAATAACAAACCGGTTCCGTTTGGGGCGACAGTGACACGTAATGATGATGGCGCGGGCAGTATTGTCGGAGATGACGGGCAGGTCTATTTATCCGGGTTGGCTCCGAAAGGTGAGTTGCAGGTTCAGTGGGGGGAAGGGGCCGAGCAAACGTGCCGGGTGAAATATCAGTTCCCTGCTTATGCAGAGAATTCCGCCATTACTCAGATGAACGAGCTTTGTCATTAAAGAGGATGCAAACGATGAAACTATATTTGAAATATCTTAACGTCGTGACGCTGACGCTTTTGGGTAATCTTTTTTTTGTTCCACTTGCATTGACAGCCGATTCGACGCTATCGATTGCGGGTAGTATTACTGCCAGTGGTTGTACTGTTCGATCTCCGGATCAATCTATAATGATCGGTGCATTTTCTGGGAAAGATTTTCCTACGGTAGGAAGCACCTCTTCATTCAAAGCGATGAATATTGATTTAGAAAATTGCTATCCAAAATTAAAGAATGTCCAGGTGAGTTTTTCAGGTAAAACGGACAGTGATAATCCTACACTATTGGCAATAACCGATACTGGGAAGGGCAAACTGTTAGCAACGGGATTAGGAATAGAGTTACTGGATAACAGTTTTAAAATATTGCCTTTTGATAGTGTGAAACCTTTAATCTATGAACTGGATGGGGAAACAAATACGCTGTCATTTTTAATGAGATACAAGTCTACTAAAGCCGTGGTAACTCCTGGAGAAGCCTCTGCTGTTATGTATTTTGATTTGACTTATCAGTGAGTGTTAATCATGTTAAACCTGAAGGTTTTTTATCTATTTGCATTTTTGTTTTGTGGGGTATGTTTTTGCAATGCAAATGCACATGATGGAGTAGTGAGTATATCAGGCACAATTGAGGATAACACCTGTGAAATTTCCAGTGAATCACAAGATAAAGTTGTTTACATGGGAGCTGTACCTGTCAAAGAATTCACGATTGCAGGTACGCGATCTAATGCAATTCCTTTTATCATCAATCTTAAAAATTGTGGCCCTGCAGCGAGTGAGGTAAGTATAACTTTTTCTGGAGAGGTAAATTCTCTTAATGCTGATTATTTTTCGGTTGATTCAGAAACAGAATCATCAAAAGGAATCGCTTTAGGTATTTATGATGATAAAGATGTTTTAATACCGCCAAATAAAAAAAGCAATGGATATCTAATTCATCCGGAGCAAGATTCTATTGATTTAAATTTCTCGGCTCGTTATATATCTGTTTCCAATGTTGTTTCTGGAGGTAGTGCCAATGTTATTGCAACCTTTGTTTTGAACTATTCTTAACGCAATACCTCACTATGTGTAAATTTAATTGGTGTGTTATGAGTATATATCTAAAATCTCTGGCGTTACTTTTAATCATGATATCAACATATTCATATGGTTGTAGCGCATACGTAGCTAGTAGTCCGAATGAAACCATAAAATTTAACCCTACGATTACAGTTCAACGTGATACTCCCGTTGGAAGTGTAATTACTTCTGCGAAAGGAACATTGACGGGCGATCCACATTACTTTTTAAGTAAAGATTGTAGTGTGTATGTGGTAATGCTCTATAATGGTGCACAAGCTTCTGGAGTTGATAACGTTTATAAAACAAATGTTCCAGGGGTAGGTATTCGTATAAGAATAAATAGTTGGAATCATGGCGGAGCTTACGCAGCACCATCCCCAGGCGGTTTCGTGTTCACTGCCTCTAGCGACACCGGGGGTTTTGGTTTTTCTGAAGCCAACGCTGAATTAATTAAAACTGAAAATATAACATCTGGTGTATTGCTTACCGGAGAGGCAGTTAAATATGAAGCTGCTGATAATGAAAATACTGATGCAAACTCTCATGTAACATGGAGCATTGTTTCATCATCTACTATTAACCAAGTTGCATGCTCTATTGTCTCCGGAGAATCACTTGCATTTCCAATAGGTGATGTTATGGCTGGCCAATTTATTGCTCCAGGCACTGTTTCAAAGGAAGCAAGGACTGTAAATCTTGGGCTTGATTGTGATGCTGGAGCTAATGTTAACATTACTTTAAACGGCGTACAGTCCAATGAAACAAGTGATAGTAGTGTATTGAGTCTCACAACGGATGGTGGACAAGAGGGTATTGCCGAAGGTGTTGGAGTTCAACTTCTATACAATAACGAGCCATTAAAATTAAATAGTAGAATTGTGCTCAAGCAATCCCAGGGAGGACAAGAAAGCTTCCCTATCACCGCGCGTTATATTCAGACTAAAGATAAGGTTAAACCGGGCATTGCAAATGCTACTGCGGTACTTAACCTGACGTACCAGTAATGTTGAGCCGGGCAGGAAGCCCGGTCTCGCTCTTTCACTCACGCTTCTCCTCATTTATCTGAACATCAGTTATAATATTCCTCAACGGGCATCGTTTATTTATTGCTTAGTCAGTACTTCCAACACCCTTTTCTCATTGATCTCAATCTCCAGCGGCGTGTCGATTTGCAGCCTACGATCAGGAGCCCCTTGGTTTTTATTTATTAACATGCAAACTGCATAGCATCTTGATTTTCCTTGGCAATTTTTCACAGGATGGATTACGGAAAATTCTGTTTAAGTCTTTTCTTTCCGTATAAAAAACAAGGTGACAAGCGCGGCTGAATATATTTTTACCCTCTATGGTTTAAAACGATCGTCCCACGGCATTAACCGATGCGCCTGTTTTTTTAATTTATCTGCCTCAATCTTACGATCTAAAAATAATAAGATATTAACCTCATCGTTCCAGGCATCTTCTTCCATATGCCATCTAATCCACTCGCCATTTTCTGTGGCATATCTTTCCAGTTCATCAATATCGCCCGCCTGGTTGAAATGCCACAAATGAAGTTGGCTAAGGTCACGCTGATAGCGCATCTGCATGAGTCCCGGCACGTGTAAACCGGTAATGCTCTCAGGGAAAGCAAGTCTGCCCGTCTCAAAATTACCCAGCACAACGCTGGCGAAAAAAAGCTGTGCAGAAAGCACTAAGCCATACAGTGCGATGAACACCAGCGGCCAACGCAATCGCGAACTGCGAACCTGAAGTGTGCGGAGTTCTCCGTCTGCCGAGGCCATTAAAATCAGAATGGCAAAATAGTGCGCCACGGAATAATAGAGTGGAAACTCCACCTGAGTGTGCAGCAGAATCGGCAAGGTGGTGAGCAGTGCCGCCCACTGCCACAGGCTTTTTCGCCTCAGGAAAAGAATTATCCAGCCCCACAGGAGACACAGCCCGCCCGCCAGCGCCATCACGCCGCCCTCCGCCCAGATATACAGCGTCTCATTGTGCGGGTGTTGCATCATTTCGCGGCTCGGGTTGTCACCGGGTAATGCGGCCATAAAGTGCTGAAATGCTGATTCGAACATCCCCAGCCCCCAGCCCTGCCAGGGGTGGACGCCGATCATGCGCAGCGTGTACGCCAGGGTCAGCCAGCGCTGTTGGTTAGAGCCTTCATGCAGGAGCGATGCCACAACCGACTGCTGAAGTATCGCCGTGCCGAGCAGACCGCCGAGCACCGGCTGCAGGATTATCAGCGTGCGCCGCCAGCGTGTAGTGCGGTGTCGAAAACGTGCCTGTGCGAACAGCACCGATGCGCAGACTATCGACGTTAACCCGCCAATCCAGCCAATACGGGAATGGAAGAGCACCAGCGTCGCCGTTATCACGATAATGGCGACGCTGATAGCCACGAACCGCACACGCTCGGCTTGCGGCAGATAAAGCGCGCGCCGCGTATCGGCAAGAAGATAGAGCAGGGCGGCAAGCCCGGTCGCGAGAAACGAGGCGGTCACGTTGAGCTGTTGAAAGACGCCGGGCGCGTACCCGTCATATATTTCCGCCAGCGAATTGAGGGGAAAAGGCAAATATTGCGGACAGTAAAACCCGGCCAGAGAGAGGGTGCACTCAATAACGGCTGCGGCGGCCAACAGGTAAAAGAGGGCAACGGTTTCATTTTCGCGAATGGGTTGCTGCAGAAGCGTGATATAAACCAACGCTCCGCCCCAGATGCCGACAAGCCTCGGTAGAGCGATGGGTAAGGCCTCGTGCGGTGACCAGAAAGCCGGAACGGTAAACAGCATCGCGCTAGCCAGCATCAGCAAACCGGTAGGGGTGAAGCGCACCGTTTTTTCCCGCTGTAATAGCCAAACCATCAAACCCAGCAGTGAGATAATGCCCCAGCTCAGCAGGTTCATCGGCAGGTTCATGCCGTAATCTCCGTTGTTAGGCCAGGGGATATGTAGTAGCACCAGCCAGTAAAGGCTGAAAGTGGACAGTATCAGCACGCGTATCGTGCGGGCTTTTAGCAATATATTTGCCAGCGTAATCAAAGAGGATGTCAGCGTGTTCATTAGAGCCTGAAGAGGGTAAATCATGATTGTATTTACCCCCTCCGACAGGGGCTAACGCTCCTGCGTCCATTCTTAGACTTTCAGTGTCAGTACTGCCATTGCACCGAAAATCCAAGCGTGACGGGACTGGTATGCATCTCATCCGGTTTTGCCAGTGGCACACCCGCAAAAAGGTCATAACCCAGGTGGCCTTTTACCCCACGTATGCCTGCGACCGCACCGGCAATGTGCTCCCCGCTCCAGTAATCATTTTCTGAGCCGCTGACTTCGCCATAGTCTGCGCCAATATACGGCTGCATTCCCCATACCGGCAGATTTAGATTGATATCATTACGCAGATACCAGCCTTTGTCGGCATACAACGAGGACTCTCCGTCAAAGCCGCGCACCGTCCAGCGGTTGCCGATGGTGAACTTATCGGGCTGGGTCAGCCTGTCCGGAGTGGTCTGTTGCTTGAAATGCGGTTCATAGCTGAGGGCGAACTTGCCCAGTTTGAACGGGAAAGTACCGTCTGCACTCAGCGTAATAATGCGCGCCTGCGCGTCGGCACTGCCCACCATCTCTTCAGCATCGGGTTCTTCACCAAACCACGGTGCGGCATGTTGATAACCGAGGCTTGCCGTAAGCTGACCGAAGGGAAGATAGGCTAAATGTTCCAGGCTAAGCTGCCAGCTGCTGGTGTCCCGGTGCTGAACCTCCACCTCCACGTCGTTAAGATCGTAGCGGGAATCCCGCTTGATCCCTTTAAAGCCCAGCGTGGTTTTCTGGCTCGCGCTGCGGTAAACCACGCGCTTAAGCGCGGCGGTCATTAACTTTTCATCGCTACTGTACCGGTAGTTAAAATCACCGCTATGGAGAGTCTGCGTCGTTCTGTACTGGCTGGCATAAAGTTCCAGCGCCCAGTATCCCCAGGGAACGGAGTAAAACGCCGAGGTATTATCGTTACGCTTGCCGTTTTCATTCTTGAAACCACCGCCATACGCGGCATAAAACATATCGTTGAGCGAGGTGGGGTTATCCAGATACAGCGCCAGGCCCCCCTGATACCGTCCGGTGTATTTACTACCGGAATCATCAAACCAGCTGCCCAGTCGCCAGGCTTTACGCTGGTCGCGCTTGATCTCAACGCGGGTATCGCCAGGATTTTCCCCCGGCACCAGACGAATACTGGCCTGCGAACCGGGAATACGCTGCAGGTTTTCCAGCCCCTGTTCCAGACCGCGTAAATCGAGGAGATCGTCCGGCCCTTGTGGGACGTTATTCCAGCGATGAACGGGGAGGCCGCTTTCATCCTGAATAATGACATCACTGACGCGTCCAGGCAGAATTCGCAGGGTTAACGTTCCCTTGTGCAAATTTTGCTCCGGTATTAATACGCGGGTAGTAATAAATCCGTGGGATATTAATCGATTCTGCACGGCCGTATGTATGGCTTTAATTCCCTTCACGCCGATACAGTTATTCTCAGCCTGACGAATGATATCGCGAAAAGTGAGCCAGTGAGGAAGCGACTGCGTATTGTCGATGTTCAGATGCTGAATGTCGTAGCACACTGTCTCATGTGGCAGAGCAAGCGCATCAGTTGCGAGCATGCCTTCTGATGAAAGGACTGACTTCCCAGGCGGTGCAAGCTGTTCGTGCCTCGCCTGATCCTGCTGCTGAGTGGTGGCCGGTTCAGCATGTACAGTGTCGGGAAGTGACGCGAGCAGTGATAGCAGAACGAGGCCAGATCGATAATTAGTCATGTAAATAACTTTATGGACCGCGAAGGATCCTGAATATAGCGAAAAAATAGATAGCCCCATTCCAGGAATGGGGCTTTGGTTTACATCAAATGATTACGCGGTATAAATGGAGTAACCGCCAGGGTAATAAACGATATCCTGAATGACATACCCGTAATACAGATCGCCCGGATAATAGACAACGCCGTTTTCCCAAACGCCATTACCTTCAGGTGTCCCGTTTGGCTTAACAGTGGTATTTCCACTATTATCCGCTGTGGTATCTGAATCTGGTTTGGTATTGTTGTCATCAGCAGTGTTATTGTTATTACCGTTGTCTTGATTTGCTGCACCGGTCTCGTTAATTACGCCCATGTTATTAACATAACCTGTGGTGGAAACGCGATCGCCGGTAATATTACCGCTGGCTTCGTTGTTAATACCGCTGGCAGTATTCAGCGTAATATCACTTGCACTGGTGATGTTACCGCTGTTGGTCAGGTAGTTGCTGACCAGGGTAATACCGTTATCAGCAGACAGCGTACCGCCGTTAATGAGGTTGACACGGTCCATCTGTGCGTTGAGTTTATTACCCGCAGTCATCGTGCCGTAGTTATAGGCGGTACTCTGAGACCAGCCGTAGCTGCCCATTACGTCGAGATTAATGTCATGCGCCGCGCGGATGTCACCGCTGTTGTCCAGATTGTTCATGACAAACAGCATGGCATCAGAACCGGCAGCAATCTGGCTGCCTGCATCGGTCATCAGATAAGAGGCGGTAATGTTGATGTTATGGTCTGCGACGAGCGTACCGTTACCCCGGTTTTCCAGGCTAGTGGTGTTCAGGTTGATGTCATTCTTGCTGGCGATCGAGCCGCTGTTGGACAGGTCTGCCAGCTGAAGATCCATCTGATTAGCGGTGATGTCGCCGCTGTTGTCGAACTGACTGCTGTTCATCTGCAGCGCCAGGCGACCGCCAGCCGCGATGGAACCGCTGTTCTGCGCCGGGCCGCCATAGCTATTCCAGCCATTAGAACCGATGGTTAACATCATATCCTGACCCGCCTTGAGGGTTCCGGCGTTCTGGAACGTACCGGTCACGGTCATGTCGATATTGCCGCCTGCTTCCATCTTACTGGCAAGGTCAGAATAGTAAGACGTGCCGTACATAAAGAGGTCTTTTTCGGCTGCGATGGTGCCGGACATATTATCCAGCGCGCCATTGATTGAAACAGAGCCGTCGCTGTGGATTGAACCATTGCGGTTAGAGAGCATGTTGTTGCCGCTCACCTGAAGCTGGCTGTCAGACCCCAGAGACTGAATCACACCGTTATCGTTATTCAGCATGGAGGCGTTGATCATGTTCCAGCCGTTCCCGGCGGAAATAAGACCGTTGTCGTTCGTCAGCGTGTCGACATTGACGCTCATCGCACCGTTGGTTTCTACGCGGCCAGCGGAGTTGTTCAGGCTGGCAGCATCTACGTTGAGGGCATCTTTAGCAACAATGCGGCCATGGGTATTATTCACGCCCTGCGCGTTGTAATTCCAGGAGGCGCGGCCGATCGTCAAATCGCCATTGCTGAGAATTTCACCGTCGCGGTTGTCCAGCGAGTCAGCGGTAATAAAGGTATTCTGGCTGCCCTGAATGGAACCATGGCTGTTAACGGTATTTTTGCCGGAAACATTCACCATCGCGGCTTTAATGACGCCGTTAGTGTTGTCCAGGGTGTTGTCTGCGGTAACGGACACCATACCCTCAGAGGTAATCTGACCGTTATGGTTCAGGACATCACTTCCCATTACGGTAGCTGCATTTTTACCGCTGATATGTCCCCCGTTGTTTTCGACCACACCATCAACGTTGATTGACAGCGTGTCGGATGCCGTCAGGTCAGCACGATCGATATGCACGCCAACGCCGGCGTCAGTGCCTTCCATATAGATTTTATTCGCGTACATGGAGCCCAGCGCAGACACATCCAGCGCTACGTCAGGGGCATTGCTGCTGTCATACTTCTTCTGCACGCGACCATATTTATCGATGTGGTTGTTACCCGTGACGATATTCAGCTCGTTAGCCTGAACTTTCGCATTGACCTTCACTGAACGGGCAATAATGTCGGTGTACTGCGTAGAGCGGGTATCCATCCCTTTACCGGTGATGGTCACCTGGCCTTTGCTCACATCCAGACCGCTAACATCACCCTTGTTGTCGTAGGTGGCGGTACCGGTGGTCAGCGTAGCGTGGTTGGTATTGATAAAGCCGCAACCGTCACAGGTGATGCCTGATGGGTTGGCGATAATCACCTGCGCGGACTGGCCTGCCACTTCGACCATGCCGTTCAGCTGGCTCGGATCCGATGAACGCACTTCGTTCAGGATCACTTTAGCGCTGCCGCCGGCCATATTAGCGTTGCCATCGATCTGGCCTGCTAATTGGGTGTTGGTTGCCGTGCCGCTGTTATTCAGGATCACGCCGTTGCTGTCGACGTTAAATTCGGAATAAACGTTATGGGAAACTCCACCTGCGCTCGCCTTGTTGATATCAACAATGGTTGCGCCACTTGCATCCGTATGAATGGCCGGTTTATCGGTATTACCTGCCACGATGGCAGCCTGAGCTGGCATGATCATGCCCAGTGCAAGCATGGTCGCAAAACAGGTCGGCGCCAGTTTAGCGTGTAATACCTTTGTATTAGGCTGAGTGCTCACTGCACTTTTATTTTTCATATATCTATCCTTGTAATTCCTTGAAAAAGTGTTTCCATTTCTTTTAATGCGAAATGGGTGCATATAAAAACATGCAAAACCCCGATTCCAAAAATGGACATGTAACAATTCATACAAAATGCGCATTAATTAATGCGGCACCAGAAGGGAATAATTAACGTGAATGTGACAAAAAATAAATGGATATATTTTTGAGGGTTATTGATTGGAGTGCTGAGAGACTGTAACTGGTTGATATCACATAAAAGAACGTAATTATTAATTATAAAATTGTATGCGAAATTTCCGATATAGGTATTTCTATGCTGTTACAAATAATTTGCCTGCTAACGGATGCATCTATACACAACGGGAGTATGCGGTATTGAAAACAGGCACGCCGGATCCCAGCGTGCCAGAGGAGATCAGCACTCAGTGACAATCGTGCTCAGCGGCAGGCGAGACTTCGGCAGCGTGGCGTTAAAATCTTCCACGCTGTGGTGCCCAACCGGTACTACCACAAGGCTGGTAAAGCCTTTCTCTTTCAGGCCAAACTCTTCGTCGAGAATAGCGGCGTCGAAACCTTCAATTGGTACCGCGTCCAGACCCATCGCGCCCACGCCGAGCAGGAAGTTGCCGACGTTCAGGTAAACCTGCTTCGCCATCCACTGGTCGTCATCTTTCAGATCCACGCGGTGCATGTCGGCGAAGTAGGTGCGGCCCTTATGGTTTGCGGCTTTGGCTTCCGGCGTGTTGAAACGGCCATCGGCCTCTTCCTGATCCACAACGCGCTCCAGCCAGGCGTCATCCATCGCGGTTTTCGCGCAAAACACCACCACGTGGGAAGCATCCAGCATTTTGCGTTCGTTGAATACATAGGTGCCCGCAGCGGATTTCGCCACGCGCGCTTTTCCTTCCTCGGTGCTGGCTACAATGAAGTGCCACGGCTGGGAGTTGGTGCTGGACGGGCTGTACTGCAGCAGGGTTTTGATTTTTTCCGCTTCTTCCGCGGTCAGTTTTTTGCTTGCGTCGAACGCCTTGGTAGAGTGGCGTTTCAGGGCGACAGAAATGATATCCATAACAACTCCTGGTGATGAAATTCGCCCGCTCGCGGGCGCGAAAGGAAAGCAGATTACAGCGGGACGCGGAAAAAGATAAGTGCAATTCGAGCGCTTAATCTGTTCGTCTCAGACGAACAATCAGACCGGACGGATCCACTTCTGGTCTTTTTTCGGCAGCTTATCCACCACCAGATTCCAGGAATCACGGATGAGGTCGGTAACCAGTTCCGGCGTCACGTCGTCGGTGCCGTAAAGGGAAATCCAGTGCTTTTTACTCAGATGGTAGCCTGGCTCGATCCCGCGATAGATCTGCTGATTTAACAGCGATTTCTCCGGGTCTGACTTCAGGCTGACGTGCGGTCGCCCGTGCGCGACCGCGGCGATCATGAAAATCTTTCCGCCCACTTTAAACACGTCAAACTCCGGCCCAAACGGCCAGCAGTGTTCGGTGAAGGGCAACTCAAGGGCCACGCGCATTGCGTGCTCCTGCAAGGATTTACTGTCCATCGCTCTCTTCCTGGGCCAGCCCGCGCCACATCACTTCAAAACCGAGCGCTTTAAAATCAACGGCGCGGGAAGGGTCGCGAGTGGCAAATTCCATCGTGGATTCGGCCAGCGATAAGAAAAGCGCATCGCCAAAGGTTTTAAATTCATCTGACATAAACACCTGACGCACCGAGCGGCGGCACAGCTCATGGAGCTCCGGGAACATCTCTTTCACCGCCTGTTCCGTTTCGGCGCTCAACTTTTCACTGACGCCAATCTGGCGGATAGCCGCATGAGAAACGGGGTTACGAATACCCCAGTCCACGTAGCTGTTCCAGATATTGCGGGTATGTTCTTTGGGCAGCGTGATGGTGCGATCGAGGTTTGCCAGCATGGCCTGGCAGAGATCCTGCTTCAGGTGCAGATAGAGGGCATTCAGCAGATCGTCTTTAGTGGGAAAGTAGCGAAACAGGGTCCCTTCGGCGACGCCCGCGTTACGGGCGATTAACGACGTTGAGGCGGCAATACCTGACTGTGCAAACGCCACCGTTGCGGCTTCCAGTAAGGCCTGTTTTTTATCTTCACTCTTCGGACGTGCCACTAAATTTTTCCCCCTGTCAATTATAAAAACCCTGATTGAAACACGTGCTTTGACACGCTGCAACGCGGAATGTCAAAGATCGAAAACGTCTTGACGACTTTATCATCATATCTATAATGAGTGCTTACTCACTCATAATCAAGTTTACCCCGCGCAAACTATCGGATGGGGCGCGTTTTCGGGTCTGGATATGAAAAAACCTCTCTTCATCTGCGTGGTGTTAATCATGATTATTGCTTCAGCTGCGAGTTTACCGTTTGTTCTGAATGCCGGATTCGGCCAGCCGCCGCAGGGTGAGCAGCTCACTGAAGTGGAGGCCTCTCCCCAGTATCGCGACGGGAAATTCCACAATACGCTGCCGACGCCGGGTTATAACGGCGACAAAAACATGCTGGTCGCGACGTGGGATTTTCTGACCAAAAAAACCGAAAACGCGCGCCCGGCCCAGCCGCTGCCGCTGGTGAAAACCGATCTTGCGAGCCTGCCGCTGGAGCAGGACACCCTGGTATGGCTCGGCCACTCCTCGTGGTACCTGCAGCTCGCGGGCAAACGCATCCTGATTGACCCGGTGCTCGGCAACTACGCCGCGCCGTTCTCGTTCCTGAATAAAGCCTTTGCCGGCGAGTATCCGTGGCGCGCTGAAAGCATGCCGGAAATCGACCTGCTGATTATCTCGCACGATCACTACGATCATCTGGATTACGCCACCATCAGGGCGCTACTGCCGAAGGTGAAGCGCGTGGTGACGCCGCTGGGCGTGGGATCCCATCTGCGCTACTGGGGGATGAAGCCTGAGATTATTGACGAACGCGACTGGAACCAGTCGGTACGCATCAGCGATGAACTGACGGTGCATGTTCTGCCGGCGCGTCACTTCTCCGGGCGCGGCATCAAGCGCGATCGAACTCTGTGGGGCAGCTTTATGTTCGTCACGCCAGATCGGAAAGTTTATTACAGCGGGGATTCCGGCTACGGCCCGCACTTTAAGGCCATCGGCGAGCAGTTTGATGGTGTGGATGTCGCCATCATGGAAAACGGCCAGTACGACCAGGACTGGAAGTACATCCACATGCTGCCGCAGGAAACGGCGCAGGCCTCGGTGGATCTGAACGCGAAAGCCGTAGTGCCCGGGCATAACGGACGCTTCGTGCTGGCGAAACATACGTGGAACGATCCGCTGATCCAGCTGGCTAAAGCCAGCAAGGATAAAAACTATCGGCTACTGACACCGGCGCTGGGCGAGCCCGTGCGGGTGAATGACGCCACGCAAACCTTTCGCGCGTGGTGGGAATAATGTTTAAGCGAGAAGCAGAGGGGGACAGCAGCATGACCATTTCCGCTCAAGTCATCGACACTATCGTCGAATGGATCGACGACAATCTGCACCAGCCATTACGTATAGAAGAGATTGCCCGCCACGCGGGCTACTCGAAGTGGCACCTGCAGCGGTTGTTTATGCAGTACAAAGGGGAGAGCCTGGGGCGTTATATCCGTGAGCGCAAGCTGCTGCTGGCGGCGCGCGATCTGCGTGAATCCGACGCTCGGGTGTACGACATCTGCCTGCGTTACGGGTTTGACTCGCAGCAGACGTTTACCCGTATCTTCACCCGCACGTTCAACCAGCCGCCTGGTGCGTACCGCAAGGAGAACCACAGTCAGGCGCACTGAGCTGTTTTCCGCCCTGGCGGGTCTGGAAAATTGCCATCACAGGCCGGGTAAGGCGAAGTCGCCACCCGGCTTTTTTATTGGCTTACGACGCTAGTGAAAACCAGCGGCGCCAGACGAAACGCAGCACGAAGAATTCGATGGCACCCAGCAGTAAAAACCACACGCAGAACAAAATGGTGTAAAGCTGGTTCAGATCGACCATGTGAAAGGTCTGAACCAGCTTCTGCGCCAGCACCAGACCCAGCGACGGCGCGGGCAACAGCAGGCAGGAGAGCAGGGCCAGCAATAAAATGCCGCCTGCCGTAAGCAGCGATTCTAACGGGCGTTTCATCGTAATGTTAATCGTCAGTTAAAAATGTCATTGTCCGGCATCCTGTAACGTAAAGCAATATCAGCGACTAAGACGTTATTGAATAAAACGAAGATATTATTTGGAGAATAAATAACAAAATACGACCCGGCATTTATATTAATATCGCGTTATGTAAATAAATGTCTTTGTCAGGAAAATAATTTTACAAATGTATAAGTGCTATAACCAATTAACGTGGCAATAACAATGGCCGCGATAACGTATAACACCAGTCGGCGTCCGCGATAAATACCCCACATGGTTCCCCCTCGTTTAGTGTTGGTTTAGAAATATTTTGTAAAAATCAGGCCATCGAAATAGTTTTAATCAGTTTTGAATAACCGAGAAGTCATTATATTGCGGTAGATCAATTTTACCCGCAAGACTTAAAAATGAATTTATTTAGCCAGAAAGGAATTCAGGCTTCTGTTCACCGGATATTGAAGGAAAAATACGATGACCGAAAAAAAATTGTCCCCAAACGTGCCGCCTTCCGGCGGGCTGGCATACCAGCAGACCGTAGAGCAGGTGCTTACCCACACGCAGAGCCAGGCCAGCGGCCTGGATCGTGCAGAGGCGCAGGCGCGTCTGCAAAAAACAGGGCCGAACGCGCTGCCGGAGAAAAAAGGCAAACCCGCCTGGCTGCGTTTCCTGGCCCATTTTAATGATGTGCTGATTTATGTCCTGCTGGCCGCCGCCGTATTAACGGCAGTAATGGGCCACTGGGTTGATACGCTGGTTATTCTGGGCGTGGCGGTAATCAATGCTTTAATTGGCCATATTCAGGAAAGCAACGCGGAAAAATCCCTGAAGAGTATTCGCAATATGCTCTCCAGCGAGGCGCGCGTTATTCGTAACGGCAATCACGAAACTCTACCCACAACTGAAATAGTCCCGGGCGATATTATTGTATTACGCGCGGGAGATCGTATTCCGGCGGATATGCGTTTAATCGAAGCGCATAATTTACGCGTGGAAGAGGCGATTCTGACCGGTGAATCCACCGTGGTGGATAAACATATTAATCCGCTGAGCGGCGAACTGCCGCTGGGCGATCGCACCAATATGGTCTTCTCCGGGACGACCGTAAGCGCGGGCGGCGGCGTCGGCGTGGTCACCGCGACCGGTAAGGATACGGAGCTTGGCCACATCAACCAGATGATGGCGGGTATCGAAAAGCACCGCACGCCGCTGCTGGTGCAGATGGACAAGCTGGGTAAAGCGATCTTCGCCATTATTCTGGCGATGATGGCCGCGCTGTTTGTCTTCAGCCTGGTGTTCCGCGAGATCCCGATGGGCGAGCTGCTGCTCTCCCTGATTAGCCTGGCGGTGGCCTCCGTGCCGGAAGGTCTGCCGGCGATTATCTCCATCATCCTCTCGCTGGGCGTGCAGGCGATGGCGCGCAAGCGGGCGATTATCCGCAAGCTGCCGACGGTGGAAACGCTCGGCGCGATGACCGTGGTCTGTTCGGATAAAACCGGCACCCTGACCATGAACGAGATGACGGTTAAAGCCATTATCACCGCTGACGCCTGCTACCGCGTGGACGGCAACAGCTACGAGCCGGTGGGCAACATCTACCTGGAAGGCAGCGACGAGCCGGTCCACATCCAGCCGGGCACCGTGCTGGAACAGTACCTGCGCACCATCGACCTGTGTAACGACAGCCAGCTGATTCAGGACGAGCGCGGCCTGTGGGGCATCACCGGTGGGCCGACCGAGGGCGCGCTGAAGGTGCTGGCGGCGAAGGCCAGCCTTGAGCCGGTCATGACCACGCTGGTTAACAAAATCCCGTTCGACTCGCAGTACAAGTACATGAGCACCCACTACCAGATTGACGGTGAGGAGCAGATCCTGATCACCGGCGCGCCGGACGTCATTTTCGCCCTGTGCGCGCAGCAGCAGACCCGCAACGGTGCGGAAGCCTTCAACCGCGCGTACTGGGAAACCGAGATGGAGCGCTATGCGCGTCAGGGGCTGCGCATGGTCGCCGCGGCGTTTAAGCCAGCGAACGGCGAGCAGGAACTGACCCATGACGACCTGAGCCACGGCCTGATCTTCCTCGGCATCGCCGGAATGATGGATCCGCCGCGTCCGGAAGCCATTGATGCGATTAACGCCTGCCAGCAGGCGGGGATCCGCGTGAAGATGATCACCGGGGATCACCCGCAGACGGCGATGAGCATCGGCCAGATGCTGGGGATCGCCAACAGCGAGCAGGCGGTCACCGGCTACGAGCTGGAGAAGATGGACGACGCCGCGCTGGCGGAAGCGGCGGTGAAGTATGACATCTTCGCCCGTACCAGCCCGGAGCATAAGCTGCGCCTGGTGAAAGCGCTGCAGGACAAGGGTGAAATCGTCGGCATGACCGGCGACGGCGTGAACGACGCCCCGGCGCTGCGTCAGGCTGACGTCGGCATCGCGATGGGCATTAAGGGCACGGAAGTGACCAAAGAGGCGGCGGACATGGTCCTGACGGACGACAACTTCGCCACCATCGCCAGCGCGGTGAAAGAGGGGCGTCGCGTTTACGACAACCTGAAGAAGACGATTCTGTTCATCATGCCGACCAACCTCGCGCAGGGGCTGCTGATTGTAATTGCGCTGCTGGCGGGGAACATCATTCCGCTGACGCCGGTGCTGATCCTGTGGATGAACATGGCCACCTCCGCCACGCTCTCCTTCGGCCTGGCCTTCGAAGCCGCCGAGCGCAACATCATGCGTCGTCCGCCGCGCCAGACCGGGCAGCACGTGATGGACGCCTACGCCGTGTGGCGCGTGGCCTTCGTCGGCACCATGATTGCCATCGCCGCCTTTGCGCTGGAAGCCTGGCTGGCCCCGCGCGGCCACAGCGCGGAGTTCATCCGCACCGTGCTGCTGCAGATGCTGGTCTGCGCCCAGTGGGTGTACATGATTAACTGCCGCAACACCGAAGGGTTCTCCCTGAATCGCGGCCTGCTGGCGAACAAAGGGATCTGGCTGGTCACGGGCGTGCTGTTCCTGCTCCAGGCGGCGATTATCTACCTGCCGTTGATGCAGATGCTGTTTGGCACCGAAGCCCTGCCGCTGCGCTACTGGTTTGTGACCCTGGCGGTAGCGGGCGTGATGTTCTTCGTCGTCGAAATCGAGAAGCGACTGACCCGCAGGTTCCGTAAGGCTGCATAACCAAAACCTTACCCCTCACCCTATCCCTCTCCCCTAAGGGGGGAGGGGACCGCCCGGTTTTCTCCCTCTGCTCTGAGGTGAAGGGGCGGCTCGGTTTTCTCCCTCGCCCCTTTGGGGAGAGGGCCGGGGTGAGGGGAGAAACAACGCTGAGGTACTCCCATGAAACTCCCACTCCTGTTCGCGCTCCTCGCCTGCACCCTGCAACCCGTATTCGCTGCCGCCATCCCCGTTCGCGTCGCCACCGTGGAGCAGACCGCCCACGCCGCCGAGCGCCAGATCCCGGGCCGCATCGAAGCCATCCACACCGTTGAGCTGCGCGCGCGTACCGAAGGCGCGATCGCCAAAATCCACTTCCGCGACGGGCAGTACGTGAAAAAAGGCGACCTGCTGTTCGAACTGGACGACGCCGAGCCGCGCGCCGCCCTGCGTCTGGCGCAGGCTGAGGTGAGAAGCGCCGAAGCCACGCTGCGCCAGGCGCAGCAGCAGCTGTCCCGCTTTGAAAGCCTGGGCAGCAGCAACGCCATTAGCCGTCACGACGTGGACAACGCCCGCATGCAGCGCGACGTCGCCAGCGCGGCGCTGGAGCAGGCCAAAGCCCGTCTCGAAACCCGTAATGTCACCCTGAACTACACCCGCATCACCTCACCGATTGACGGTCGCGTGGGGCACAGCCGGTTCCACGTCGGCAGCCTGGTCAACCCTGCCAGCGGCGTGCTGGTGGAGGTGGTGCAGCTCGATCCCATCCGCATCGCCTTTGCGCTGGAAGAGGGCGCGTTTGCCACCAAAGCCGGACAGCATGCGGATATCAGCGCCATGAAGCAGGCCTGGCAGACGTTCATTGACAGCAACGGCCAGCGCGTCAGCGGCGAGCTGACGTCCGTGGACAACCGCATCGATCCGCGCACCGCCAGCGTGATGCTGCGCGCCGAGTTTGCCAACCCGCGCCATCAGCTGCTGCCCGGCGGCAGCGTGAACGTGACGCTGCGCCCGGCCAGCGAGCAGCCGGCTCTGACCCTGCCCGCCGCGGCGGTCCAGCAGAACGGCGACGGGTTCTTTGCCTGGGTGGTTAACGCCGACGGCAAAGCCGAAATGCGCCCGCTGAAGGTCACCGGACAGATCGGCCAGCATTTCCGGATTTCATCCGGCGTGAAGTCCGGTGAGCGAGCGATTACTGACGGCGCGCAGCGCGTACAGCCCGGCGCGGCCGTCCAGATACTGAATTAAGGAGCCATCATGCTGACGTTTTTCATCAAACGCCCGCGCTTCGCGATGGTGATTGCGCTGGTCATCACCCTGCTGGGGGCCATTGCGCTGAGAATTATCCCGGTGGAGCAGTACCCGCAGATCGCGCCGCCGGTGGTGAATGTGTCTGCCAGCTGGCCGGGCGCCAGCTCGGCTGACGTGGCGGAGGCTATCGCCACGCCGCTGGAGACGCAACTGAACGGCGTGGATCACATGCTCTACATGGAGTCCACCAGCTCGGACGAAGGCTCGTATAGCCTGAACATCACCTTCGCGGCGGGCACCGATCCGGACCTCGCCGCCATCGACGTGCAGAACCGCGTCTCGCAGGCCGTGGCGCAGCTCCCGACCGAAGCGCAGCAAAACGGCGTGCAGGTGCGCAAGCGTGCCACCAACCTGATGATGGGGGTAAGTCTTTACTCACCGGAAAATACCCACACGCCGCTGTTTGTGAGTAACTACGCCAGCACCCAGGTGCGCGAGGCGCTGTCGCGTCTGCCGGGCGTCGGGCAGGTGCAGATGTTTGGCGCGCGCGACTACAGCATGCGCATCTGGCTGCGTCCGGACCGCATGAACGCCCTGAACGTCACCACCGACGACGTGGCGCAGGCGCTGCGCGAACAGAACGTGCAGGGGGCGGCAGGCCAGGTCGGTACGCCGCCGGTGTTTAACGGCCAGCAGCAGACCCTGACCATCAACGGCCTGGGGCGCTTAAGCCAGGCCGAAGACTTTGCCGACATCATCATCCGCGCGGGCGAGATGGGCCAGCTGGTGCGCCTGAAGGACGTCGCCACCATCGAGCTCGGCTCGCGCAGCTACAGCTCCGGCGCGCAGCTGAACGGGCACGACTCCGCCTACCTCGGCATCTACCCGACGCCGTCCGCCAACGCCCTGCGCGTGGCCGACGCGGTGCGCGCTGAGCTGGATCGCCTCTCGACGCGCTTCCCGGACGACCTGGTCTACGAGGTGAAATTCGACACCACCTCCTTTGTGGCCGCCACGATTAAAGAGATCGGCGTCTCGCTGGCGCTGACGATGCTGGCGGTAGTGGTCGTGGTGTCCCTGTTCCTGCAAAGCTGGCGCGCGACGCTGATTGTCGCGCTCGCCATTCCGGTATCGCTGGTGGGCACCTTCGCGGTGCTCTACACGCTCGGCTACTCCGCCAACACGCTCAGCCTGTTCGCCATTATTCTGGCGCTGACCATGGTGGTGGATGACGCCATCGTAGTGGTGGAGAGCGTCGAAACGCTGATGGCGGAAGGGCAGAGCCGCACTGCGGCGACCGCGCTGGCGCTGCGCCAGATCGCCGGGCCGGTCATCGCCACGACGCTGGTGCTGCTGGCGGTGTTTGTGCCGGTAGCGCTCCTGCCGGGGATTGTCGGCGAGCTGTACCGCCAGTTTGCGGTGACGCTCTCCACCGCCGTCACGCTCTCAAGCCTCGTGGCGCTGACCCTGACGCCCGCCCTGTGCGCGATGCTCCTGCGTCCGCGCCCGGTGCAGCCCGCGGCGATTTTCCGTGGGTTCAACCGGGGGCTGGAGGCCACGCGTGGCGTCTACACCCGCATCGTGACCATCTTCAACCTTCGCCCGTGGCTGGCGCTGCTGGCCACCGCAGGCGCGGCGGCCGTGGTGGCGTTCAGCTTTACGTCGATGCCAAAAGGCTTCCTGCCGCAGGAGGATCAGGGCTACTTCTTTGCCAGCGTCCAGCTGCCGGAGGCGGCCTCTCTGGAGCGCACCGAAGCGGTGATGACCACGGCACGCGAACTCATCGCAAAAAATCCGGCGGTGGAGGACGTGATTCAGGTCTCCGGATTTAACATTCTCAACGGCACCAGCGCCTCCAACGGCGGGTTTATCTCCATCATGCTCAAGGACTGGAGCGAGCGCCCGCCGCTGGACGAGGTGATGGGTACCCTGCAGCGCCAGCTGCTGGCCCTGCCGGAAGCGACCATCATGACCTTCGCCCCGCCGACGCTGCCGGGGCTGGGCAACGCCTCCGGCTTCGACCTGCGCATCCAGGCGCAGGCTGGGCAGAGCCCGGCAGAGCTGGAGCGCGTGACGCGCGAGGTGCTGGCCAAAGCCAACCAGCACCCGCAGCTGAGCCGCGTGTTCACCACCTGGAGCAGCAACGTGCCGCAGCTGACGCTGACCGTTGACCGCGAGCGCGCCGCGCGCCTCGACGTGCCGGTGTCGCGCATCTTCAGCAGCCTGCAAACCGCCTTTGGCGGCACGCGCGCCGGGGATTTCAGCGTCAACAATCGCGTCTACCACGTGGTGATGCAGAACGAGATGCAGTGGCGCGAGCGCGCCGAGCAGATTAGCGAACTGTTCGTGCGCAGCAACAGCGGCGAGCGGGTGCGCCTGAGCAACCTCGTCACCATTACGCCGACCGTCGGCGCGCCGTTCCTGCAGCAGTACAACCAGTTCCCGTCCGTGTCGGTGAGCGGCTCGGCGGCGGAAGGGGTAAGCAGCAGCACCGCGATGGCGGCGATGGGCGAGCTTCTGGCGGAGAATTTGCCAGCGGGATACGACTACGCCTGGAGCGGCATGTCTTATCAGGAGCAGCAGACCGGCAACCAGGCGATGTGGATCGTGCTGGCGGCCGTGGTGATGGCGTGGCTGTTCCTCGTCGCCCAGTACGAGAGCTGGACGCTCCCGGCGAGCGTGATGCTCTCGGTGCTGTTCGCCATCGGCGGGGCGCTGGTCTGGCTGTGGCTGGCGGGCTATGCCAACGACGTGTACGTGCAGATAGGTCTGGTGCTATTGATAGCCCTCGCCGCCAAGAACGCAATTCTTATCGTGGAGTTCGCCCGCGCGCGGCGTATGGACGGGATGGCGATTGTCGATGCCGCAAGAGAAGGGGCCTCGCGCCGCTTCCGCGCGGTGATGATGACCGCCGTGTCGTTCATTATCGGCGTCCTGCCGATGATGCTGGCGACCGGGGCGGGTGCCCAGAGCCGCCGGATCATCGGCACCACGGTGTTCAGCGGCATGCTGGTAGCGACCGTGGTGGGGATTGTGTTTATCCCCGCGCTGTTCGTGCTGTTCCAGCGCCTGCGCGAGTGGGGCCACGGTCTTACGGACTCGTCGCCCACAGCTCGCAGTGCTTCTGAACCAGAGAAATCAGCGAGCCGCCGTCGGCGATAAACTCCCGCATGCGCTGCGCCTCGCTCTTGCCCTGCTTTAACAGCAGGGCAATTTCATTGATTGCGCTCGTCGCGCCAAGCTTCTCGGCCGACGGCGCAACCTGCTCCAGCAGCCACGCAATGTCTTCCGACACGGTTTTGTGCTCGCCGGTGTGCACGTCCGTCAATATTCCCTCCAGCCCGTAGCGACAGGCCTGAAAACGGTTAAAGCGGTACAGCAGAAAATCTTTTTCCTGATGCTTATAGGGCCGCGCGGTCAGCAGCCAGTGCGACGTCGCCTGAATAAGCCCGGCGATGTTAATCGCGTGGCCGAGCGTCAGCGGCGTATCCATCACCCGCACCTCAACGGTGCCGAAATGCGGGCTGGGGCGAATATCCCAGTGCAGATCCTTAATGCTGTCGATCATGCTGGTGGAGCTCAGGCGGCGGAACAGCCCCTCGAACTCCTGCCAACTGTTGACCCACGGCATCTGGCCGTTATCCGGAAATCCCGAGAAGATGTTGAGACGCGACGAGGAGAACTTCGTGTCCGTGCCCTGCATGTACGGCGAGGCCGCCGCCAGGGCGATAAAGTGCGGTACGAATCGTGACAGGCCGTGCAGCAGGTAAATCGCGTCGTCCCCGGTCCGGCAGCCGACGTGCACGTGCTGGCCGAACACCGTCGCCTGCAAAATCAGGTAGCCAAAGCGCTCCAGCGTGACGTTATAGCGCTCGTCGTCGCACACCTCCTGCCGCTGCCACTTCTGGAACGGGTGAGTCCCGCCGCCGCAGATCTGGATATGCTGCTCCGCCGCCGCGCGCAGGATGCTCTGCTGCATCACCGAGAACTGCGCCGCCGCCTGGTCGATGTTCTGGCACACGCCGGTGGCGATTTCGAGCATGCTTTCGGTGATGTCGTGTTTGACCTCGCCGCCTTTGATGTCGTCTTTGACGGCGGCGATGAGCGCGGAGGAGTCCTGGCTCAGATCGTAACCCGGCGGGTTAACCACCTGCAGCTCGAGTTCGATGCCGAGGGTGAAAGGTTCAGAGGACTTAAAATCGTGTAAAGGCATGGCGCACTCCGTTGTCTGTTGTGTGTTGAGTATAGACAACGACGTGGCGCTCACTTTTCAGGGTGGTATAACTGTTAGCAGGCTTAGCGAAAAGGGGAGTTAACCATGTCTGACAATCCAGTGATTGCGCTGATTGGGCCTGGCGCAATTGGGACCACCATCGCCGCGGTGCTGCATGACGTTGGCCGCACGCCGCTGCTGTGCGGACGCACCGCGCACGCGGAATTACGCCTGCGCCACGACGAGGGGGAAACCGTGGTGCCCGGTCCGGTATTAACCGATCCGGCCGTCATCAGGCAGCCAGTGGCTCTGGTTTTCATCGCAGTGAAAACTACCCAGAACGCCGACAGCGCCGGGTGGCTGCGCGCGCTGTGCGATGAAAACACCGTGGTCTGCGCCCTGCAAAACGGCGTGGAGCAAAAAGCCCAGCTTGAGCCGTGGGTTAACGGCGCGACGGTGCTGCCGTCGGTGGTCTGGTTCCCGGCGCAGCGCGAGCCGGATGCCTCCGTCTGGCTGCGCGCCAAACCGCGCCTGACCCTGCCGGACGTGCCGCAGGCGCAGCGGGTGGTGGAGGCGCTTCGCGGTACGCGCTGCGCGGTTGAGCTCTCGACAGATTTCGCCTCCGTCGCCTGGCGCAAGCTGCTGCAAAACGCGGTCGCCGGGCTGATGGTGCTTTCTAACCGCCGCGCCGGGATGTTCAGGCGCGAGGATATCAGCGAGCTTGCGCTGGCCTACCTGCGCGAGGGGCTTGCCGTTGCCCGCGCCGAAGGGGCGAAGCTGGACGATGACGTGGCGCAGGAGATCCTGGCGAACTTCCAGCGTGCGCCAGTAGATCTGGGCACGTCGATCCTGGCCGACCGCCAGGCCGATCGCCCGATGGAGTGGGATATCCGCAACGGCGTGATCCAGCGCTACGGCCGCAAGCACGGTATTGCGGTGCCCATCAGCGATGTGGTGGTGCCGCTGCTGGCGGCGGGGAGCGAGGGGCCGGGCTAACGGCCGCTGTTTTTCCGTTCGGCAAAATAATGGGCGGGCGTGCTGCCCATCGCTTTTCTGAACATGGTGATAAACGCATTCACCGATTCATACCCGAGCGTTGCCGCCACGTTCTGGACGGGCACGCCGCTGGCCAGCTCCCGCAGGGCAATAATCAAATGCAGCTGCTGGCGCCAGCGCCCGAAGCTCAGCCCGGTCTCGCGCTGCATCAGGCGGGCAAACGAGCGCTCGCTGAGGGCGAGCCGTTTCGCCCAGTCCTTCAGGGTGCTTCTGTCCTCAGGACGGCTGACCAGCGCGTCCGCCATGGCGCGAATTTTCGGATCGGTTGAGACCGGCAGGCTTAGCTTCTGCTGCGGCATGCTGGCGAGCTCGTCAAGCGTGACCCGGGTCAATCTGGCGACGTGGCCGTCGGGGGGATAATCCACGCCTTCGCGCGTCAGACGATCAACCAGCTCCTTAATCAGCGGCGAGATCGCCAGCGTGCAGCATCTTTCTGGCAGCGCCGCCGCGCCGGGCTCAATAAACAGATAGTTAAGATGCGCGTTCCAGGTCGCCCTGGCGCTGTGCGGGATCCCGCCGGGGATCCAGACGGCGCAGTCCGGCGGCACGATCCAGATGTCATTCTCCGCGTAACAGCTGACCGCACCGTATCGGGCAATAATCAGCTGGCCCTTGCGGTGGGTGTGTACCGGTACTTCCGCGGCGTAATCCACGAAGTCCAGATGACGCGCCACGGCCGGGCTGGCGGTAGAGTCGGGGTCATACAGCGTAGTAGCGGGTTGAGGTTTCACGATTCTGGCAACATTTAGGTATTTTTTGACAGAATAGAGTATTTAAGCGGGTCTGCAAGCCGGTAATAATCCCGGCATGAAAAACATTTTCTCTCATCCCGTGCACATCCCTGCCGCGCTGCGAAACGATGCGGGCGCGCTGATCTACGCCGCGAAGAGTTTTGCCGCGGCGATGCTGGCTTATTACCTCGCGCTGTCGATAGGCCTTGAGCGTCCCTCGTGGGCCATTATTACGGTTTACATCGTGTCGCAGACGTCGGTCGGGGCATCGCTGAGCAGAAGTCTCTACCGGCTGGCCGGTACCGTGGCGGGTGCCAGTGCGACCGTTGTGATTGTGCCTGCCTTCGCAAATACGCCAGTCCTGTGCAGCGTGGTGCTGACGGGCTGGATCGTATTCTGCCTGTGGCTCTCCCTGCTGGAACGCACGCCCCGTGCTTACGCGTTTGTGCTGGCAGGCTACACCGCGAGCCTGATTGGTTTTCCGGCGGTGTCCGATCCCGGCGGCATTTTTAACGTCGCCATCGTCCGCGTGCAGGAGATCGCGATTGGGATTTTCTGCGCGGCGCTGATCCACCGCTACGTGCTGCCCGCGCGCGTATCGGGCCAGTTCAACGCTAAGCTATCCCAGACGATACAGGCCGCGCGCGGGCGGGTGGCGGACACCCTATCAGGCAAACCCGACGCGGCTTCCGGCCCCCTGCATCTGGCTCTGGCGCTGCAGTTCCTGCAGGGCATCAGCCACCATATTCCGTATGATTTTGCCCTTTCAGCCCCGGTGCGGCAGGCCAGAAAAGCGATCCACGACCGGCTGGCGCGGCTGGTTATCGTCAACTGTGAACTTCACGATCGCCTGCCAGCGAGCGGAACCCTGCCCGCCGACGTGCAGGCGTTGATGGGCGACGTTCAGGCCTGGCTTACCGCTGAAGGCGCTGATGCCGGCAGTACGGCAGAGTCGCTGCGGCTCCGCTGTGCGCTTCTCATCGATCGGTATGCCGCGCAGGCGCAGACGTTTGACGACGCGCTGCAGGTCAGTTTTATCCGCTACCTCTCGGAGGCGATCGTGCTTCTGCAGCAGTGCGAACGTCTTTCCGGGGCCATCCACCGTGCAAAACCCGTGTTTGGTGAGGTGCAAACCCGCGCGGCGAAAGGCTACGTTTTCCACCGCGATCCCCTAACAGCCGCCCGCACGGCGCTGGGGGCTTTCGGCATCATCCTGAGCGGCTGTCTGGTCTGGATCTTCTCGGCGTGGCCGGATGGCGGTACGGCGGTTTCGATACTCGGCGTCTGCTGCACGCTGTTTGGCAGCTTCGACACCCCGGCGCCGCATATCGTGAAATACATCATTGGCTCATTCTGGGGCGTGGTCATTAGCCTGTTCTACAGCTTTGCGCTGCTGCCGCAGGTAAGCGATTTCCCGGTGCTGGTGGCGGTGCTTGCCCCGGCGTATCTGCTGGCCGGGTCGCTTCAGGCGCGCCCGCCCACCACGTTTATGGCGATGGGCATCACCCTGACGCTACCCATTCTGTGCGAGCTGGGGGCGCACTACAGCGGAGACTTCGCCGTCGCGGCCAACACCGCCATCGCGCTCTTTGCCGCGACCGGCTTTGCCGTCATCAGCATGAGCCTGCTGCAAACCGTGCAGGCGGATGGCGCCATCGCGCGTCTGCTGAATCTCTGCCAGCGCGACATTCGCCGCAGCGTGAAGGGCACGCTGCGGGTTGATGAAACGCACTGGATCAACCTGATGATGGACCGAACCGCCCTGTTGCTGCCGCGCCTGCCGCGCAGCGAGCGCGCGCCGGAGCAGGCGCTCGATCGGCTGCTGCACGCGCTGCGTCTGGGGCTGGCGGTCATGCATTTACGCCGCAGTGACGCACCGCCCGGCAGGGAGGTTGACGCGCTTTTTCATCGGATAAACGCCGGGGACCGCAACGCCTTGCGCGAACGCATTGCCGCTATTATCGAGCGCCATCTGCCCGCGGCAGATGAACACGCGCGGCAGTTGGTCTTCAGGCTGGTGGATCTGCACTGTGCATTACGGGGGCCAGACCATGGTTAACGATCTCAATATCGGCGGGGTTTTTATTCCGGGGCTGCTGATGGTCGCCCTCGCGGCGCTGGTCTGCACGCTGGGCCTCGTCGCGCTTTTCTCGCTCAGCAGGCTCTACCGGCGCTTGCCGTTTCGCCCGCTGATGGATGTTTCAACCTGGATTGTCACTTTTTTCCTGCTGATGCAGGGTCTGACCGCGTTGGGGTTATTGTCATGAAATCACTGCTCTCTTTACTGGCTCGCTATGCGCTGACCTTAAGCGCGGCCGCGGCGGCCATGCTTCTGGCGTTTATGATGTGGAAACACTATGCACAAACGCCGTGGACCCGCGACGGCCGCGTGCGGGCGGACGTGGTGCAGATTGCGCCGGACGTCTCCGGGCCGGTCATCAGCGTGGCCGTGCGGGACAATCAGTGGGTGAACCGGGGCGATGTGCTTTACACCATCGATCCGCGCTGGCTTAAGCTGGCGGTGGTCAGCGCGCAGGCGGACGTCGAGTCGAAACGCCATGAGATGCTGATGCGCCAGGACGCGGCCCACCGACGCACGCTGATTAAAAACGCCATCTCGAGCGAGGATTTACAGCAAACCGGCAGCGCGGCAAACGTCGCGGCGGCCAATTATCACGGCGCGCTGGCCGCGCTGGATCTGGCAGAGCTGAATCTGGCGCACGCCACCGTGCGCGCGCCGGTTTCGGGGTACGTCACGCACCTGCGGCTTCGCCCCGGAGACTACGCGACGGCGGGGGAGACGAAGGTCGCCATCGTCGATGCCCACAGCTTCTGGGTGGTGGGGTACTTTGAGGAGACCAAGCTACGCCATATTCGCGTCGGGGATGCCGCGCAGGTGGTGCTGATGGGTTACGAGCCGGTCATCACGGGCCATGTGGAGAGCATCGGGCATGGGATCGGGGACAGCAACGATGAGGCGGGCGGGCTGGGTCTGCCCGACGTCGAGCCCACCTTTAGCTGGGTGCGGCTGGCGCAGCGCGTACCGGTGCGCATTCATATCGACAGGTTGCCGGAGGGCGTTGAGCTGGTGGCGGGGCTGTCGGCGAGCGTGGCGGTGGGGCGGTAGATAAGGATTGAAGCGACTATTCCTTGTCTACAAACTTGTCGGCTTCAGGAGAGTAATGCTGATAAACGCATGCGAGCTTATGCCCGTCAGGATCGCGCAGATAGGCAACATAAAAGTCGGGGCCGTACGCGCTTCGCGTACCAGGCTCGCCTTCATCCGTTCCTCCCGCAAGGAGGCCAGCTGCATGGAACCGTCTGACAAGATCCGCGTTATCTGCACTGAATGCGAACATTGTCCCGTTTCCCGCCGTCGCGGGCTGCTGGTCAAAAGGAGGACAAAGACAGAAGCTGAAGCCCTCGCCGGGATTATTTTCATCTCCCCACATTGCCCAGCTTTCAGTCCATGCCGGCAGACGTGAATAGCCCAGAACGTTAAAAACTGCGTCATAAAAATTCACGGAGCGCTGAAAGTTGTTTGTACCTATTGTGATATAAGCCAGCATCTTATGACTCCCGTCCTTCAATATTCGATTTAACAGCCTTCAGCGTCCTTTTACGGATCCAGCCGCTTCCCGCCCGTATTATCAGCCAGTAAGCCGACATTTTTAGTCGAGTGCGTCTGTCCGGACAATAGATGAATGTTTCCGTAGAGAGCTCATGTTTGCCGGGCGCCAGCTCCGTTACCTTGTAGCGCAGCAATAGTTTCGCGCTGCCCGGCTCGGCTGGGGTCTGAAAAGCACTGGCATCCGGCACGTTTTCCAGACCGAAATCGGTACGCCAGAATTGCCCTCTTAAGCCATAGCAGAGCTCAGATGCAGAGTTCTTCAAAAGGGTAAAACTGTGCAAACCAAAGTTGCCGATCGACTGTGGCTTCTGGTTGCGCAGAAATTTTTGCGGTATTTGACGCAATGACATTAACCGCCGAATCACGGCATCTTGCCGGACGTCAAAGCTGGCAATCATTGGCAGAATATTTTCAGGGCGGCTAGTGTGAATGACCGTCAGGTGTTTTTCATGAAACTGGAACTGGGGGAGAAAAGCGGGAACATCTTTCCACTGAGCAAGCGCTTTGCGGGTAACGAATCCAGGGTTTAGCATCTCTCTTCCTTGTCATCCCTTGCGTCCTGCCAGAGTAACAGATGGTGTGTCGCAGGCAATTACCAGGAAAAGAGAGGGCAACAGGGAAGTAAATGTAACGAGCCGGTTGGGTTAACGACGTTCGCTTCTTTGCGAATGGAGGAGCTCAGTGATTTCTTTGCGCTTTCTTGTTGCCCATTCAGGTTTGATAGAGAGCATTAAACTGTATTGCCTTCTGAAATAAACCTCTCTAAATTCTCGTTCAGATGAATGGCTTGCTGCATAGGTTGAGGCCAGCCCCGCCACGGCACTCTCCACAAACCAATACAGAATTTCATCGTCACTGAGCGTTACTTTTCGCTGTATTTCAAGGCCTCTTTCACTGACGATAAAATGATATTCTTTGCCATGAATTTCAAGATAGGGAGTTGCAGCCCCATCGGGTTGGTCAGGGATAAAGAAGTAATGGTTTGGCCTTGTGCCTCCCCCTAGTTGCTCACCTATTTTTAGAAGCTCGTTTCGTAGTTCTTCAATTGTTTTCATAAATAGCTCTTTGTTCTTGTATGTAAACGACGCATTATCGCGGATTGGGTACAAAGCGCCTGCTCTCGATCACTTCCCCACAAATGCAATCACCGGCAAATTAAAACGCTTCGCCAGCGCACGCATATGATCCAGCGTTAACGTGCGCTGTCCATTAAGGATTCGACTCACCAGAGACTTCTTGCCAATTTCGTTCTCGAAGTCGCTCTGAGTGAGTTGGTATTGATCCATCAGCGTTCGCAATAACGCAACGCCTGACGGAATGCGGGCAACACGCGCGTTAAATTCCGCAAACTCCGGAGACTCGTTTTCGTACTTATCGATTTTGGTGGTGAGCATCTCTACCAGCGGGCTATCGGGTTCATGTTCGACCAGATACTCCACCAACGCCAGCGCATCCTCGTAATCATGCCGCGACGGGCTTGAGCCCAGGAAAGGGAGCGCGTTTGTCAGATCGTTTGCCGCTTTGATGGCTGCTGCATAATTCATTCTTTCGTTCTCCGGTAGAGGTCCGTGAGCTTGTCATATTCTGCGTGTGTGCTGATGTGTTTGATGAAAATCTTTCCTCGCTCAAAATCAGCAAAAAACATCACTCTTAAATGCCCGCCACCCACATCAATGACCCACCATTTCTCCCGGTACTTCATCCTGTCCAGGCTGGGGAAGCGTTTTCGCATATCGTCCGGTGACGGGTAGTGTTCCTCTTTAGTACTCGGTAAAGATCGTCCAGGGCTTGTGCTTGATTAGGAAATTGTCTGGTAGTCGCGTCGAAAGGCGCTCTTGAGACTACGTGCATCCTTGCCCCGTGTTTCCATATTGGAAATATAATAGGTGATAGTTGGTGGGTTGATAATATGGAAAAAGTGATGGAGTACAGTTTTCAAATGCTCGTGCTGACGGCGGTCATTTAATGAGTGTGAACACTGTATGAGGTGACTGTGAAAAAAATGTCCGCTTTGTGCCAGAAGCGGACGTGGAGGAGAATGTTAATTTGATTCGAAATATTTGCGTAATATCTTTTCTAATAGCGAGAAAACGACCGTCACCCTTTTTGGAGTAATCAGCTGGTAAGGCCGGTATAAATAAAATTGCCATTTCTCCTGTCGCAATTCTGGCAGTGGGGGAACAAGTTGGCCGCTTGCTAAGTACTCTCTACAGATAAAGTCGCTTGACTGTACAACCGTTTTACCGGCCAATGCGGCCTGAATTTCGGCATATGGATCTGTAGTATAAAATTCAATATGACGAGGGACAAAAGTATTTACTGCGTCACTCATAAACTCAAATGATTTTCCCGTCTCAGGATTAATTAAACCACTAAATGGATAACGCTGTCGAAGATCTTCTAAATCAGTAGGTGCCCCCAGGCGCGCAATGAGTTCAGGGGATGCGACTAAAATATGTTCAACTTGCCCAATATTTTTAATGATAAAGTTTGGATTAGGTTCTCGCCCTACGCGTATACCTATATCGATACGATGCTCGATAGTATCAAGTTTCATCATATCTAAACGCCAGTCGATAAATAACTCAGGATAGGGACGTAGTGCAGTCAATAGTTCATACAAGATTTGTTCATGATTTGGAAGTCGAAGTAATGTGATACGAACAATGCCCTTCATTTCATTATCATCTTTTGCCGTCTGAAATAGTTTTTCTGAATCCTCCAGCAGTCGCTTCGCTTGGGGTAAAAATAGTTCGCCGAAACTGGTGAGAAAGATCGAACGCGTATTGCGTTTGAATAGAGGTTCACCAAGTTGTTTCTCCAACTCAGCGACTGTTCGGCTTACTACTGATGGTGAAACCGACAGCTTGATTGCTGCTTCGCGGAAGTTCAAGGTCTCAGAGGCGATGATGAAAAATTTTAGAGCATCAAGTTTGTTCATGATTGTTGTGAAATTTGCATTAATATATTTTGATAATAGCAATTAATTTGCAACTATTCCAGTCATATAATCGAACAATAATATAAGTAACCTGTCTTACTTTTTATCAGAAATCAAAAGAGTAAATTATGTCAATTCAACCAGTAGAGTTAAACAAAGCCTATCGGCTATTACAGATCGGGCCAACGACGATGATATCGGCTAAAAATGATGGCATTGAAAATGTCATGGCAGCGGCTTGGGTGGGATTAGTAGGCAATAACAAAGTGATGGCTTTTATAGGTCCACAGGCATTTACTCGCGGGCTTGTAGAAAAAAGCGGATATTACGTTGTACAGATCCCAGTAGTAAATCAGATGGATATGGTCTTATATGCTGGAGGCAACAGTTATTCCGACACACCCGATAAAAACAGTAAAATTCCACTATTTTATCAAAAAGAGTTTGATCTGCCTTTAGTTGAAGGTTGCGCTGGCTGGTTAGTATGTAAGGTCATACCTAATGAAGAAAATGAAAAGCAGCACAACTTGTTTATGGGGGAAATTGTCGGAGCATGGAGTGATGACCGCGTTTTCAGAAATGGGCACTGGATTTTTGATGATGCGCCAGATGAATTACGTACTGTCCATTACGTAGCTGGCGGACAGTTTTACGCCATTGGTAAAGGTACAAAATTCAATTATGGCCCGGGAAAAGACTAATCCTTACTTCTGTATAAATGTAGCCATATAACATTGCTATATAGTGGTAGTAGCATAAAAAAACAACTTACTTAAGATGTCCGCTCCTCGCTTTTAGCAGACATTCAACGTTAGCGTAAGGTCGAAATCCTGCTTCTAACCAGCAGGATTCCGGCCACCTATCACCCACCTCAATGTGCCGAAATATAAGGCTCCTTTACAAATTCCGCCAGCAACCAGACCATATCATGCAGCAGCCCGGTGAGTTCTTTCGCCACGCTCGCAGGCAACGTTCCGCCCATAACCGCCAGCGTTAACGCTACGGCATAATCCACCTGCAGCGTCGTCTCCTGCCAGCAGTCCGGTACACACGAGGTTATCTTTTCACCCGCAATCAACTGTTCAACCAGGTACGGCGGAAGTTCCGAGTCACAGCACTCCCGCAGTCGCTTAAGCGCAACCAGCAATCTCTTACAGAGCGTGGCAAATGTCACCGCGTCGTCAGTTTCCACCAGCACGCTGACATACGCAGTGCAGGCATCGGCCAGTTCGAAGAGATCCGCAGAATCGGAAATTGAAGTGTTGATAAGGTGATGAACTGCGCTTTCCTCAGAAAGCGCGTAAGAAAATCCAGGGGTAGTCGCCATTTAGCATCCTCTTTGTCCAAAAAAACGTCATGTTATGCTAACGGGTTCCTACGCCCGGTTACGGATGTGCCGCAACGCAGGCACTTTACGGCGGCGAAAAAGGGAAGGAAAGGGATCACCCTGAATTACATAAGGTTGCTTGAAAGTTTGCGAGGCGGCTTCCAGAGGGGCATTGCCGGGAGGCGGCTACGCCTTACCCGGCCGGCAAAACCGCCAACCAACCCGCGACACAACCCGTAGGCACGCGCAAGCGCAGCGCCGCCGGGCACAGTTTGCACCGCCGTTACTCCTTCACGCAGACCTTTTCATTTTGAGCAATCCTTCTAATAACGCCTGCGTCGCGCGGGAGGATTTGCCAGCCTGCGAACAAACCAGCCCAAACTCCCGGCACAGCGAAGGTGCTATGGGCACGACGCACAAACCGCGTAATTCATCCGGCAGGGCGGATTCAGGTATCAGCGCGACGCCCATGCCTTCGCGTACCAGCAGGCAGGCGCTGATCCAGTCGCGGACGGTCACCCGCACGTCAGACAGCTGCAAGCCAGCCTGTTCCATCAGGCTTTTTCCATTGACGGCACAACCGCCCGTTGCGAGCACGAAGGGCTGGTCTGCCAGTTCCTCAAGGGTGATGCCGCGCGTACGTGCATAACGAGCCTGACGGTGACTGGCTGGCAGCACCGCGACCCATGCATCCTGCCCTAAGATCGCTTCAGCACGCCCGGGAACAGGGTTCATGACCACGCCCACATCAACCGTATCTGCCGCCAGCCACTCTTCGACCTCCTGGTCCGTACCTTCCAGTACGACCACCTCGATTTCAGGATGCAGGCGCTTAAAATCCCGCAGCAGCCCGGGCAAAAATGTGGATGTCACCGAAGGAAAACTGGCAAGACGAATACGCCCGCCGCTCAGCCCCCGGCTCTCATCTGCCAGTGCACGGATGGCATCCAGCCGCGCCAGCATACTCCTTGCTTCTTTGACAACCCGCTCACCCAGCGACGTTACGCCGATGTGGCGCCGCTCTCGCGTGAATACCGCAAATCCTAATGAGGCCTCTAACTGAGCGATCGCCTGGCTGGCGCCCGACTGCGTCATGCCTACCTCTTCAGCGGCACGGGAAATATTACTGGCATCGGCCACTGCAACCAGCAAGCGCCAGTGTAAAAGATTCATCATGGATATCAGTAGCTCAGCTAATAGCTATTTTATGAATCATTAATTTTACAGTGAAAATGGCTTTAAGCACAGTGTATGTAAATCACACAACCGCTTTAACGGAGAGATTATGAAACTCTATTACGCCCCGGACACCTGTTCACTCTCACCCCATATCGTGCTTCGCGAGCTGGCGATTGAGTTTGAACTGGTTAAAGTGGACAACAGGAGCAAGATTACCGCTGACGGGCGCGACTTCCTGACCATCAACCCCAAAGGTTATGTCGCTGCGCTTGAACTGGATGACGGGAAAATCCTGACCGAGGGGCCAGCCATTTTGCAGTACCTGGCAGACCTCAAGCCAGAAAGTGGGCTGGCACCGCGAGCAGACGGCTGGGAGCGGGTGCGGCTTCAGGAATGGCTAAACTTTATCACCAGCGAAATACACGCGGGATCGGCACCTCTTTTTAATCGTGCGCTGCCCGAAGAGGCCAAATCGATTTTTCGTGAGAAGCTCTTCAGGCGGTTCGATTTTCTTCAGGAAACGCTCTCCACAAGCGCTTATCTGACGGGATCGGTATTCAGCGTGGCAGATGCCTATCTTTTCACCGTGCTGGGATGGTGCACGTTCTTCTCAATTGAACTCAACGACTGGCCCGCGCTACTGGCGTACAGGGAAAAAATCAGTGCCCGTCCCGCGGTGCAGGCCGCATTACGTGCGGAGGCGAAAGTCTAGGTCTGCGTATTCCGCCGCATATATTAATGCCTGAAGCAGGAGGCAAGTGAGGATGTGGAACCAGGATGCGTTAGCTTACTGTCACTCTGCATCTGATTGCCTGGCGCTTTTCACTGCATCCTGCTTCCCCGGATTGCATTGCTGTTTTGTTCCTGGAAGATAAAATTTTCCCGACGCGTCCGGATCTGTTCCGCCCGGACAACCCGCACGGCCCGGAGCTGAGACGGTGCCATCCGAACCGTTTCCGCCATCCCCACCATTACCGCCATCGGCAGCATTTACAGCGAATGCGCCGAGTATGAGCAAAAATGCAATAACTCGTGTAGTCATCAAAACCTCCATTGTTCAGGGTATTTCAAGGCATCTTGCCAGCCTGGATTCAGCATCTCTCTTCCTTGTCATCCCTTGAGTGCAGCCAGAGTAACAGATGGTTTGCGGCAGACAATTACCAGGAAAACGTAGTACCGAAGCGTGCATCAACATGACCTTTACCGTTCTAAGAACCGACAGAGGCTGGCATTGCCGGGTGGCGACTGAGCCTTACCCGGCCTACAAAAAACCAAACCCCCTGTACTGCCGTCACCCCTCGCTCATCATCATCAAAAACCGCTTCACCGTCCGCGAGCGTTCAAAGCGCCGCCAGCAGAGCGCGATATCGGTATAAAGCTCCGGCGAGCTCAGCGCGTGATAGGTGACATTCGGCGGTGAAATGGCCGCCATGGATTTCGGCACCAGCGCGAACCCGCCGCCTGCGGAAACCATGCTCAGGGAGGAGGAAAGCTGCGACGACTGCAGCGCGTGCTGCACGTCAATCCCGGCCCGCTCGCAGCAGCCGTGAACCCGTTCGTACAGCCCCGGCGCGACCTCCTGCGGGAACAGCACCACCGGCGTATCCCGAAGCTGCTCTAACGCCAGCGAATCGCACGCCGCCAGCGGATGATCGCGATGCAGCGCCACCACCATCGGCTCCCGGTCGAGGATTTTTAACTCGAAGGCCTTGCTGCTCTCGCACGGCAGGCGCACGAAGGCGATATCCAGTTCACCCTCCGCCAGCATCGTCGTCAGCGACGACATATTGGCTTCCACCTGGTGAACCTGCACCGCCATGTTCTGCACCTGAAACTGGCGGATCAGCGCGAAAATTTTGGGATGAAAAGCGTCGGAGCTGGTGATGCCAATCGACAGGTTGCCGTTCAGCCCGCGCGCGATGCCGCGGGCTTTTTCCAGCGCGGCATCGCTCAGCGCCAGAATTTTGCAGGCGTCCTCGTAGAAGGCTTCTCCCGCCTCGGTCAGCTCCACGCCCCGCGTCAGGCGTCTGAACAGCGGCGTGCCCACTTCCTCTTCGAGCCGTTTGATCTGCTGACTCAGTGGAGGCTGTGAAATACCCAGCGCTTCGGCCGCCCTGGTGAAGTGTCGCTCGCGTGCAACCGCGACAAAATACCGCAGATAACGAAGTTCCATATCTAAAACGTCTCAAACCAGCATGGTTTCTATATTGGAACTCTCTGCTGAATCGGGTCAACATTTATTTAACCTTTCTAAATAAAGTTGAAGAGGACGAGCACGATGATGCATTCATCTGCCTGCGACTGTGAGGCCAGCCTGTGCGAGACCCTGCGGGGGTTCTCCGCCCAGCATCCTGACAGCGTGATCTATCAGACATCGCTAATGAGCGCCCTGCTAAGCGGCGTGTACGAAGGAGAGACCACCATCGCCGATTTGCTGGCACACGGTGATTTTGGTCTGGGCACCTTCAACGAGCTGGACGGTGAAATGATTGCCTTCAGCAGCCAGGTGTACCAGCTGCGCGCCGACGGCAGCGCCCGGGCCGCGAAGCCAGAACAGAAAACGCCGTTCGCGGTGATGACCTGGTTCCAGCCGCAGTACCGCAAAACCTTCGATGCGCCGGTCAGCCGTCAGCAGATCCACGACGTCATCGACCAGCAGATCCCCTCCGACAACCTGTTCTGCGCGCTGCGCATTGACGGCAACTTCCGCCACGCCCACACCCGCACGGTACCGCGCCAGAAGCCGCCGTACCGCGCGATGACCGACGTGCTGGACGACCAGCCGGTGTTCCGCTTTAACCAGCGCGAAGGGGTGCTGGTCGGGTTCCGCACGCCGCAGCACATGCAGGGCATCAACGTGGCGGGCTATCACGAGCATTTCATCACCGACGACCGTCAGGGCGGGGGCCATCTGCTCGACTACCAGCTGGAGAACGGCGTGCTCACCTTCGGTGAAATTCACAAGCTCATGATTGACCTGCCCGCCGACAGCGCGTTCTTACAGGCCAACCTTCACCCCAGCAATCTTGATGCAGCGATCCGTTCCGTCGAAAACTAACAGGAGAACTACCGTGAACAGTGAGAAACAGTCACGTCAGTGGGCGCACGGCGCCGATATGGTTGTCGGCCAGCTGGAAGCGCAGGGCGTGAAGCAGGTGTTCGGGATCCCGGGTGCGAAAATCGACAAAGTCTTTGACTCCCTGCTGGACTCCTCCATCGAGATCATTCCGGTACGCCACGAAGCCAACGCGGCGTTTATGGCGGCGGCGGTCGGGCGGCTGACCGGCAAGGCCGGGGTGGCGCTGGTCACCTCCGGGCCGGGCTGTTCTAACCTGATCACCGGCATCGCCACCGCCAACAGCGAAGGCGACCCGGTGGTGGCGTTGGGCGGGGCGGTGAAGCGGGCGGATAAAGCCAAGCTGGTGCACCAGAGCATGGACACCGTCGCCATGTTCAGCCCTGTCACTAAATACGCCGTGGAGGTCAGCTCGCCGGACGCGATTGCCGAGGTGGTATCGAACGCGTTTCGCGCCGCCGAGCACGGCAGGCCGGGGGGCGCGTTCGTCAGCCTGCCGCAGGATATCGTCGACCAGCCCGCCACGGGGGCGATTTTACCCGCCAGCGGCCCGGCGCTGATGGGCCCGGCACCGGAGTCAGCGATTAACGACGTGGCGAAGCTTATCGAAAACGCCAAAAATCCGGTCATTTTACTCGGCCTGATGGCCAGCCAGCCCGCGAACAGCGCCGCGCTGCGCAAGCTGCTGGAGAAAAGCCGCATTCCGGTGACCAGCACCTATCAGGCCGCCGGGGCGGTAAACCAGGAGCACTTCACCCGCTTCGCCGGACGCGTCGGCCTGTTTAATAACCAGGCGGGCGACCGGCTGCTGCATCTGGCGGACCTGATTATCTGCATCGGCTACAGCCCGGTGGAGTACGAGCCGTCCATGTGGAACAGCGGCGACGCTACGCTGGTGCACATTGATGTGCTGCCTGCCTATGAAGAGCGTAACTACGTGCCGGATCTGGAGCTGGTGGGGGACATCGCCGAAACGCTGAACCTGCTTGCTAACCGGATCGATCGTAAGCTCGAGCTGAGCCAGCGGGCCTCCGAAATTCTGGTCGATCGCCAGCATCAGCGGGATCTCCTCGACCGCCGCGGCGCCTCGCTCAACCAGTTTGCCCTGCATCCGCTGCGCATCGTGCGCGCCATGCAGGACATTGTGAACAACGACGTGACGCTCACCGTCGACATGGGCAGCTTCCACATCTGGATCGCCCGCTATCTCTACAGCTTCCGGGCGCGTCAGGTGATGATCTCCAACGGTCAGCAGACCATGGGCGTTGCCCTGCCGTGGGCGATTGGCGCGTGGCTGGTGAACCCGGGCCGCAAGGTGGTTTCAGTCTCCGGTGACGGCGGCTTCCTGCAGTCGAGCATGGAGCTGGAAACCGCGGTGCGCCTCAACGCCAACGTGCTGCATATCATCTGGGTGGATAACGCCTACAACATGGTGGCGATTCAGGAAGAGAAAAAATACCAGCGGCTATCCGGCGTCGAGTTCGGCCCGGTCGATTTCAAAGCGTATGCCGACGCCTTCGGCGCGAAAGGCTTTGCCGTGGAGAGCGCCGAGGCGCTTGAGCCGACGCTGCGTGCGGCGATGGATGTGGATGGCCCGGCCGTGGTGGCCATTCCCGTCGACTACAGCGATAACCCGCTGCTGATGGGCCAGCTCCATCTCAGCCAGATTTTGTGACTCAATATAAGGACAGAGAAATGCAAAAAGTTGCTCTCGTAACAGGCTCAGGCCAGGGGATTGGTAAAGCGATCGCGCTTCGCCTGGTGAAAGATGGCTTTGCCGTCGCCATCGCCGACTATAACGTTGAGACGGCAAGAGCCGTCGCCGATGAAATCATCCGTAACGGCGGCAACGCCGTCGCCGTGAAGGTCGATGTCTCTGACCGCGAACAGGTATTTGCGGCGGTAGAGAAAGCGCGCACCGCGCTGGGCGGCTTTAACGTGATCGTGAATAACGCCGGGATTGCGCCGTCTACCCCTATCGAATCCATCACGCCGGACATTGTCGACAAGGTCTACAACATCAACGTGAAAGGGGTGATCTGGGGGATCCAGGCCGCGATTGACGCCTTCCGCAAAGAGGGGCACGGCGGCAAGATCATCAACGCCTGCTCCCAGGCGGGCCACACCGGCAACCCGGAACTGGCGGTCTACAGTTCCAGCAAGTTCGCGGTGCGCGGCTTAACCCAGACCGCGGCACGGGATCTTGCGCCGCTGGGGATCACCGTTAACGCCTACTGCCCGGGCATCGTCAAAACGCCGATGTGGGCGGAGATCGACCGTCAGGTCTCCGAGGCGGCGGGTAAACCGCTCGGCTACGGGACTGAAACCTTTGCCAAACGCATTACGCTTGGCCGCCTGTCCGAGCCGGAAGATGTCGCCGCCTGCGTCTCATACCTGGCAGGCCCGGATTCCGACTACATGACCGGCCAGTCGCTCTTAATCGATGGAGGGATGGTGTTCAACTAAATACTAATATACCCGTCATACTTCAAGTTGCCTGTGCGTTGGCTTTCCTCGCTCACCCCAGTCACGTACTGATGTACGCTCCCGGGGATTCGCTGCGTCGCCGCCTTCATGCAACTCGAATTATTTAGGGTAAAAGCTCTGACATGAGTTTTCCCCTGCACCCGTGCAGGGGCTTTTTTTTGTCTCCTCCGTCATTGTGCATTACACTGCGCGCTGCAAAACTTTAGTCATTACGATCTGACAGGCGGTAACAGCGATGAACGGTACAATCACAACGTGGTTTAAAGATAAAGGCTTTGGATTTATCAAAGATGAAAACGGCGACAACCGCTATTTTCATGTGATTAAGGTCGCGAACCCCGATCTGATTAAGAAAGATGCCGCGGTGACCTTTGAGCCAACCACCAACAACAAAGGCCTTTCCGCCTATGCGGTGAAGGTGATCCCTGAAAGCAAACATCTCTTTATTGCCGGCGAGCGCGTGAAGCTCTCCTCGATCAAATCCTTCGTGGTGTTTAACGAAGAAGAGCCGGCTGATACCAAAATCGACAAAGAGAACGCGGTGCTGTCGGTTGGGCTGCTGATGAACAGCATCAAGCCGAAATCCGAGAAAAAGCCGGGCGAAATGCGCACGGTGAAGAAGCTGGCGATCACCACCTTCCAGAATACGACGCTGATCTTCACCGAAGATGAGATCGACATCGACGCCACGGTGAAGCTGCTGAAGTGATTTTTTTTGCCGGGTGGCGGCGACGCCTTACCCGGCCTGGAAAACCCGCGCGGCGCTCGCCGCCACGCGGTTTACCCCATCCTGTGCTCACCCCGCAACATCGCTTCACGGTCAAACACTTTCTGGATCTCCCCGTGCGCCATAAACGCCGCCCGGTCGGACATATGGGCAATCACTCCCGCGTCGTGGCTCACCAGCAGGTAGGTCATGCCGTGCTCGGCCTTCAGGCGGTTGAGCAGGTTCAAAATTTCCGCCTGCACCGACATATCCAGCGCCGAAGTCGGCTCGTCCAGCAGCAGAAGCTGCGGGCGCAGCAGCAGCGCGCGGGCAATGGCCACGCGCTGACGCTGCCCGCCGGAAATCTGGTGCGGATAACGCTTGCCCGTGTCGGCGGAAAGCCCCACCTGCTGCAGCGCATCCGCTACCTTTTCGGCAATCTGCGTTTCGCCGTGGATGTTTAACGGCTCCGACAGGGTGCGCGCAACGGTGTGGTTCGGGTGCAGCGACGCCCACGGATCCTGAAACACCATTTGCACGTTGCGGCGAAGCTCGCCTTCAAAACGCCGTCCTGGCCGTAGCGCGTCTCCCAGGATCGAAATATGGCCGTTCCACTCGCGCTGCAATCCCGCCAGCACGCGCAGAATAGTCGATTTCCCGCAGCCGGATTCGCCGATCAGGCTGAAGGTTTCACCTTTCTCGATGCCAAAGCTGGCGGCGGACACCGCCGTTTTCTCCCCGAATCTCACCTGGAGATCCTTAACCTCAACGAGCGCCATTATCGGCCTCCTTCCACGACTGCGTGCGGTCCAGCGTCGGCAGCATCTGGCCGAACGTTTGCGCATTGGGTCGGCAGGTCCACAGGGTGCGGGTGTACGGATGCGTCGCCTGCGGAAGTCGGCTTGCCGCCATCTCATCGACCTTCTCGCCCTGATACATCACCAGCACGCGGTCACAGTGCTCCGCCACCAGCGGCAGATCGTGGCTGATTAACAGCATCGCCATCTGGCGTTCTTCGCTCTGCTGCACCAGCAGTTCGAGGATCTGGTTGCGCAGGCGGGCGTCCAGCGCGGAGGTGGGTTCGTCGGCAATCAGCACCTGCGGGTTGTTGATCAGCGCAATGGCGATCATCACCCGCTGGCCCATGCCCCCGGAGAGCTCGCCGGGGTAGCGCTGGAGGACGTGTTCGTTGAGCCCGACGGCGCGGATGATGTCGTGAATGCGCGCCAGGCGCTCGGCGCGGGGCAGGCGCTGGTGCAGGGTCAGCGCTTCATCGAGCTGAGCGGCGACGTTTTTCGCCGGATTCAGCGCGTAGCGCGGGTCCTGCAGGACCATCGCAATCCCGTTGCCGCGCAGCGCCTGCCAGCGGCGGGTGCTCAGGGTCAGCAGGTCGTTGCCGAGCACGTTAAGCCGGTTCGCGCTCACGATGCCGGGCTTACGCACCAGCCCCATCAGGGCGCGGGCGGACATTGATTTGCCCGAGCCGGATTCCCCCACCAGCGCCAGCCGCTCGTTGCCTAGCGTGAAGCTGAGGTTGTTGACCACGCGCGCGGCGGGGTAGTCGATGTTCAGCGCATCGACGATGACGCGTTGTTCAGTCATGCTGTGGCTCCAGTACGTCGCGCAGGCCGTCGCCCAGCAGGTTAAAGGCGAGGCTGGCAAACAGAATCGCTCCGCCCGGAATGGCGGCAATCCACCACTGGTCGAAAATCACCTGCATGCCGTCGGCGATCATCGCGCCCCATTCGGCCATCGGCGGACGCGCGCCAAGGCCGAGGAAGCCCAGACCGGCGGCTGCCAGAATAATCCCCGCCAGATCCAGCGCCAGCCGCACAATCGCGGACGGCAGGCACAGGGGCAGAATATGGCCGACCAGCAGGCGCGGGCCGCGAATGCCCATCATCTCGGCGGCGGCCAGATAATCGCTGTGGCGCAGGCGCTGAATTTCACTCCGCGCCTGACGCGCGTAGGCCGGCCAGGTGGTTAAGGCCAGCGCCAGCGCGCCGTTGACCAGCCCCGGGCCAAGCATCGCCACAAACGCGAAGGCGAGGATCAGGCGCGGCATCGACATTACCACGTCGGTAAAACGCATCAGGATGCGCTCCAGCCAGCCGCCGTAGTAGCCGGACAAAATCCCCACCAGCAGCCCGGCGGGCAGGGTGATTACGGTGACTAATGCCACCAGCCCTAGCGCCGGACGGGTGCCGTAAATCAGGCGTGAAAGCAGATCGCGCCCGTAGCTGTCGGTGCCCAGCCAGTGCTGGCTGTTCGGTGCCTGCAGGCGCGCGGCGGCGTCCTGCCAGTTCGGGTCAAGCGGCGCGAGCCACGGCGCGAACAGGGCGATAACCACCAGCAGCGCGATGGCAGCCAGCCCGCAAAACGCGGCGGGGGAGCGGCGCAGGCGGCGTAAGAAAAGATAAAACGGCATCAGCGCACCCTGGGATCGGTCGCCCGCACAAGCAGGTCGGTAAGGTTATTGATCAGCACAAAGCAGACGCCAATCAGCAGCGTGCCGCCCATGACGGCGGTGGTGTCTCCGGCGAACAGGGCGGTGGTGAGGTAGCGCCCAATCCCCGGCCAGGAGAAGACGGTTTCGGTCAGTACCGCGCCTTCCAGCATGCTGGTATAGGCGAGGGCGATTACCGTCAGCAGGGTGCCGCGAATGTTCGGCAGCACGTGGCGCAGCAGGATGGTCATCTCCCCGGCGCCCTTGGCGCGGGCAAGCAGGATGTACTCTTTGTTCATTTCGCTCAGGCAGGCGGAACGCGTCAGGCGCGTGATGCTCGCCAGCGAGTAATAGGCCAGCAGCAGCACCGGCAGCACCAGGTGGCTGAGGGCGTTGCGGAACGCCTCGCGGTCGCCGGAAAGCCAGGTATCCACCAGCGCAAAGCCGGTACGCGGCTCGACGGTGAACTGCCAGATATCGTCCAGCCTGCCGGGACCCGCGCTCCACTGCAGCTTCGCGTAGAACAGGGCCAGCATCAGCAGGCCGAGCCAGAAAATCGGCACCGAGTTGCCGAGCAGGGTGAGGGTTCTGATGGCGAGATCGAGCGGCGAACCGGCGTAGCGGGCGCACAGCACCCCGGCAATCACGCCGAGCACGGCGCCGATGATTAACGCCAAAGTCGCCAGCTCGAGCGTGGCGGGAAACGCGTGCAGCAGATCCTGCAGCACCGGCTGCCCGGTGGCGCTGGCGGTGCCTAAATCACCGTGGGCAAGGTTTTGCAGGTAGTGCCAGAACTGCACGGGCAGAGGCCGATCCAGCCCAAGCTGGTGGCGAACCTGATCGTAGGTTGACTGGCTGGCGTGATCGCCGACGATCTGCAGCACGCGATCGACCGGTGAAAACGCCGAGAGCGCAAACGTGACGAGCAGCAGCCCGAGGAGCGTGAGCAGCAGGGTCAGCAGCCCCTGGAGCACGCGGGTGGAAAGATGTGGCATGGGTAATCTCTTCATGCCGGGTGGCGGCTCCGCCTTACCCGGCCTACAAAAACTGAAAATACGCACGGACGACCCCCTCTCCCTGTGGGAGAGTGCGGGGGTGAGGGGGAACAGGTGGCTCTGTTGCACGATGTTGCCCTCACCCCAACCCTCTCCCACGGGAGAGGGAGAAGGAGAAGGGCTACTTCGTGACGCGATCGTACCAGACCATATCCGCGTTCAGCCCCTGCTGATACCCCTTCACGTTATCGCGCACCACGATCTGGGTTTTACCCTGATCGACAAATACGTACGGCGAATTCTGCTGCAGCTGCTCCTGCATCTTCTTGTACAGATCCAGACGCTTCGCCGGATCCGGCTCGGCTACCGCCGCCAGCGTGGCTTTGTTCAGCTCCGGGATTTTCCAGCCGTTCAGCCCGGCCACGGTGCTGGATTTACCGTCGTTCCACGCGAAGGCGCTGGCGTTAGAGTGCGCGTCGAAGTAGTCCGGGATCCACAGACGAATCGCCGCCTGATGCTGCTTTGCGCGCACGCGGGCATAGACCTGGCTCCCGGCGGCAGGCAGCAGATCGACCTTCACGCCGCCCTGAGCAAAGCTCGCCTGCATCGACTGGGCGATGGTGATAAACGGCGGCTTGTTCTCCACGTCCAGCGTGAAGTGCGCGTCTTTAATGCCCGCTTTGGCGAGAATGGCTTTCGCTTTTGCCGGGTCAAATTTAAACGGGTTGTCTTCCAGCGCGCCCGGCAGGCCGACCGGCAGGAAGCTCTGATGAACAAAGTACTGGCCTTTCAGCAGATTTTTGGTGATGCCTTCATAATCGACCAGCCAGCGCGAGGCTTCCCAGAACGCCGGGTTGTTCAGCAGCGGGTTGGCGCTGTTGCCGGTGTTAAACACCAGGTAATTTTGCTCGGCGGACGGAATACTCAGCACCTTCACGCCCGGCTTGCCGTCCAGGGCGCTTATCTGGTCTGCACCGAGATCGCGCGCCACGTCCGCATCACCCTGCTGGATCAGCAGGCGGCGTGAAGCCGGATCGGGGACGTTTTTAATGATGATGCTTTTGAGCTTCGGCGCGCCGCCGGGCGCTGATTCGTTAGCTTCCAGCACGATAGCCTGATGCGGCTGATAGATGCGCATTTTGAACGCGCCGCTGCCCGCCGAGTGCATTTTCAGCCAGGCGTTACCGAAGTCATTATCCTTCACGTTCGCCGCGACCTGCTTTTCATCCACGATGGAGGCAATCGGCGTGGAGAGAATATTCAGCGCCACCGACGGGCTAACGTCCGCCGTCCAGTGAAGCTGGAGGGTATGGTCGTCCACCTTTTTCAGCTGGCTGGCGATGTTGCTCGCGTCCCAGCCCAGCACGTTGAGGATAAAGGCCGGGGATTTGTTCAGCGTCACGGCGCGGGTGTACGAGAAAATCACGTCTTCCGGGCGCAGCGGGTTACCGGAGGCGAATCTGGCATCGGGCTTAAGCTTAATCGTCAGGGTTTTGGCTGCCGCGTCCGCTTCCCAGCTTTCTGCCAGAATCGGGGTGATTTTTTCCGGGTTATCGCGGTCCGGCTGGACCAGACGCTGATACAGGCTCGGCACGGTCTGGATGCTGGAAAGCTCGTTGGCTTCGGCCGGGTCGAGGCTCACGATGTCATCCAGCCCCTGGGCAACAACCAGCGTGTTGGGCGGAGTAGCGGCGTGGACAGCGCCTGAGAGCGCAGCCAGCACCAGTAACGGCAACAGTTTTTTCGTCATAGCGATCCCTGAGAAGAATATATTGTGATTGTTTTATGCTCCGCTACGTTAGGGCGACTCTGACATTCCGCAAAGTCGAAATTCAGCTTTGCTTATGCCTTTCGGGAATATCGCATGCGCTTGGGCTATTAAAATGTGCTGCTTTTCGCCCGCTTTTTAACCTGCTATAACAAACTCCTTACCTTTCAGGGAGTCACCGCCGTGCCCGAAATCAATCAACATGGTCAAACCGTTAACGATATCGTTCCAGACTGGAGAGGCGCGCGCGTATTAACCCGCACGCCGCTGTTCGGCCAGTATTGCCGCCTGGAGCCGCTGGATGCCGATCGCCACGCGGCCGATCTCTACGAGGCCTACGCGCTGGGCGACGACAGCGACTGGACGTGGCTTGCCAGCACGCAGCCAGCGAGCGTGGAAGCCACCGCCCACTGGATCGTGGCTAAGGTGATGGACGATGAGCTGGTGCCGTTTGCCGTCATTGATTTACGCACCGAACGCGCGGTGGGGCTGGTGAGCTATATGGCTAACGAGCGGCTGCTGGGGTCAGTGGAGATCGGGCACGTGACCTGGTCGCGCAGGATGAAAGGAACCCGGATGGGCACCGAAACGGTGTGGCTGCTGCTGAAAAATGCGTTTGAGCACGGCTACCGGCGCGTCGAGTGGAAGTGCGACTCCATGAACATTGCGTCACGCAATGCGGCGGAGCGGCTGGGGTTTGTCTGGGAAGGACGCCTGCGCCAGAAGCTGGTGCGCAAAGGGCGCAACCGCGACAGCGATATGCTTTCTATTATTGACGGCGAGTGGCCGCAAAGGGACGCCGAGCTGCGCGCCTGGCTGGCGGCAGAGAATTTTGACGGAGAAGGGCGGCAGATTAAGCGGCTTGAGGCGTTTCGGTTATAAGTGTTTTATGTAGGGTACATCTGAAACGGTCGATCAATCTGCGGAAATGGCAATTTCGATTAAATTGGTTTTTCCTGACTGTAGCCCCTGCGTCACCGCCGTGGCGATATCCGCGGCCTGGGTCACCCGGCAGCAGCGGATACCCATCGCGGCGCCCAGCGACTGGAAATCAATTCGCGGGTTAATCAGATCCATCCCGATAAAACGACCCAGCTTTGTCGAACTGTAGCCCGGCTGTCCTTTCATGAAGTTTTTCAGGATGTTGTACTCCAGGTTATTCATCACGATAAAGGTGACGGGCAGATTTTCGTGCGCCGCCGTCCAGAGCGCCTGCGGCGAGTACAGGGAGGCGCCGTCGCCAACCAGACACACAACCGGCTCGCGCCCCAGCCCCAGCGAGTGACCTACTGCTGCAGGCATTCCCCAGCCCAGACCGCCGCCGCGCATAAAGTAGTAGCGCGGGTGCTGCTGGTCGGAGATAAACCGGCGAACGTGTCTGGCCGTTGCTATCGCCTCGTCGACAATCGTGGTGCCCGGCGGAACGGACTTTATCACCTCGTAGGCCGCGACCATCGGCGAAATCGCCGGGCGCAGCCGCTCGGCTGCCAGACGCTCTTCCTGCAGTTGCCACTCTTTTTCACGTTCAGCGCGTGCCGCTTTGAGCAGCCGCTGATGCGTCAATTTGCTTGCCACCCGGCGCTGCTCAAGCTTCGGCAACAGTTCCTTCAGGGAGAGGGTGATATCCCCCATCACCGAGAGGCGGGTGGCGTAGGTGCGTCCCAGCTCGTTCATATCCGCCGAGAGCTGATACACCGCGCAGGTTTCCGGAATGGCCTCGCCCTCGCTATACAAAATGGTAATCAGGCTTCTGCCGCCGATGATAAACACCGCATCGTAGGCATTAACGACGCTGGCGATTTCATTTGAGGTGGTGGGCATATTGCCTCGCCAGAGCGCGTGCTGCGTGGGGAAGGGTAAATTCAGCGGCCAGGAGGAGCCGTAGACGTGGGCGCCTAGCGCTTCAGCAAGCTGGACAATCTCCTGCGTCGAGCCGCTGGAGTGAACTTCATCCCCCGCCACAATCATGATCCTGCCGGGGGTGACTTCGCTTAGCGCCTGCGCCAGCTCGTCCAGCGAGCCCGCCACTGTGTGGTAGTTCACTTTAGAGGCCGTTTGTATCCCGGCGTCGCTGAGCTCTTCCATGACGTTCATTGGCAGGGATAGCAGCACCGGACCCGCGGGAGGGTAGCTGGCGGCATGAAAGGCCCGGCGCACAAGAACCGGTAGCTGGTCGGCGCTGGTGACCTCCTGCGCCCATTTCACCACCGGCGACCCAATGGAGACTATGTCATCATACAGGAGCGGGTCGCGCACGTAGTGGCGGGTATCCTGTTGCCCGACGGTGACAACCAGCGGCGTTTTCATGATCCGCGAATTAATGAGATTCCCCATGCCGTGCCCAAGACCGCTGGCGGTATGCAAATTGATAAAACCGGTCTTGCCGGAGGCTTTCGCGTAGCCGTCGGCAATGGCGACCACGCTGCTCTCCTGGAGTGCCAGAATATAGTGAATATTTTCATGGCGAAGAAGGGCATCAATGAGCGGAAGTTCGGTGGTGCCGGGGTTGCCAAAAATATATTCCACACCTTCACTCTCCAGCACTTCAAGGAGAATATCGGCACCCGATCGCATATTTAAGTCTGACAGGGACGTTAATGATTTAATCATAATGACACCTCATTCAGCGTTATTTAACTCATGCTAAAATTCTTCCTGCGTAGGACGGACTATTATTTCATTTACATCAACGTCGCCAGGCTGTTCGATAGCAAATAATACGGCTCTGGCAATCGACTCTGCCGGAATAGCCTGCTTATAAAATTCATGCAGGAACTGTTTGCTCGGGGCATCAGAGCTGCCAAACTGCAGCTCGCTTTCAACGGCGCCGGGGGAAATAAGGGTCGTCCGAACGGTTTTCCCCGCTTCCTGACGTAAGCCTTCACTCAGGGCGCGGACGGCGAATTTCGTGGCGCTGTACACCACGCCGCCGGGGGCAAGGACCTTGATACCCGCCACGGAGGCCACGTTAATAAAGTGTCCGCTCCCCTGACGCTGGAATACCGGGAATGCCGCTGCGATACCGTACAGCACGCCTTTGATATTGGTATCGATCATCCGGTCCCACTCGTCGGTTTTCAGCTCGCTGAGGGGAGCAATTGCCATAAAGCCTGCGTTGTTGATCAGCACGTCGACGCGCTGGTATGCGGCGACGGCAGCATCAATCGCGCGCTGAACCTCCTCCTGTCGGGTCACGTCCGCCTTCACGGCAATCGCCTGGCCGCCCTGCTGAATAATGCGATCCACCAGGGCGTTAATTCTCTCCAGACGACGGGCAACCAGCACCAGAGAGAAAGGTTTATTTGCCAGATGAAGGGCAATGGCCTCACCAATACCGCTGCTGGCACCGGTGATAACAACAACTTTGTTTGCACTATTATTCATGATCTTATCTCACTGTTGTGTGATTCAAAAAAATAAAATGCAGAGAAGGATTAAAGAATGATGACGAATTCTTTAATTCTTTTTAAAAATATATTGTATATATTGAATTAAATAGCATTCGATTTAAACTTAATGGAGTTGCAGGGAGAGTGTCAATAAAGTTTCAAATAATAAAATTCATTGCGGTGCTAATATTTAATTCTTATATGTAACAGCCAATATTATGTACAGGATTGAGTATTGAAAAATCTCTCTTTTCTTATCGTTCGGGCGTAAATCCGTAGAAGGCAGATTAAGAGGCGCGCGGCCCTGCGAACAAGGCCGGAGGATTAAATCTTGCCGCTGTACAGCACGGGGCCGGTGGGTTGACCGGTGGGTGACCCACCTTCGGGCTCGAGGCTTATGGCTATCATCGCGTCAGGGGTAAGGGTGTTGTTCCTGAGGGCAACATGAGTCGGTATATCACGTTGCAGCAGCCCAAGGGATATCGGGGCCTTCCCGGCAGGAATAAGCCAAAGCTGCAGGCTGTTTTGCGCCGCAATAGCGTTCGGTCTGAGCGGGGTGATGCTCAGATACTGGCGGCGGCTGTCCGCACTGACGATCCATTGCCCGTGCTGTTGGGCATCGTTGAGCACCATCAGCGGTGCGAGTTCCGGCGTTCGGGTGGAATACCAGGTCACTACGGTAACGGCGGCGAGGCCGGCCGCGACCATCCAGCCGAGATAGGGCCGGCTTTGGCGCAAAGGCTTTTTCGGTGGCAGATCGAGGGCGATTCTCTTCCACACCGTCTCGGGTGGGTGAACGGGCGTAAGGTGACTATCGAGCGTGCTGAACATTTCCTGCCAGTACGCCACGCGGGCAGCCAGACCGGGCTCAGCGGCAAGCCTTTTCTGGAACTGAAGCCGCGCCCCTCCGCGCAGGGTGCCGAGGGCATATTCTGCAGCCAGCATGTCATCGCGTTTTTCGCTGTCATTCATAGGCCCACGCACTCCCGAAGATGATCCATCGCGCGGCGGATCCAGCTTTTTACCGAGCCCACGGGCTGCTGGAGCCAGTCGGCAATGTCGCTGTGGGACATGCCCTGATAGTAGGCGAGCGTAATGCTCTGGCGCTGTTCCTGACTCAGATGATCCAGACAATGCCTGAGCCGTGCTGCCTGCGCGTCGTCGTACCAGTTGTTTTGCTCATCGTTTTCGCTCAGCAGACTCTCTTCGGAATACGACTCCTCGCGGGCGGCAGCCCGGGTTTGCCCGCTGCGCAGCCAGTCAATGCAGCGGTTGCGAACAATATGCGTAAGCCAGGTCATCGGAGAGCTCAGGGCGGCGTTATAGGTGTCGGCTTTACTCCAGACGGTGACAAAACAGTCGTGAAGGATCTCTTCTGCCCAGGCGCGATGGCGCAGCATGCGCAGCGCGACGGCAAACAGATGCGGTGAAGTGAGTCGGTAAAGTTGTTCAAATGCGCGGCGATCGCCGTTTGCGACCGCCTGCATTAATTTCAACTGCTGTTCAGCCAGCGCGTTATCCATGTTTTTCCCGGAAGGCAACGTCACACTTCCGAAGTATAGACAACTACTTAGGCATCAGGACGGTATCGATCACATCGATCACGCCATTTTTCTGATGGACGTCATAGGTGCTGATATTCGCCACGTTACCTTTACCATCCTTGAGCTGAATATTGTGCGGGCCGTTACTCATGATCCACAGCGGTTGACCGTTAACGGTTTTCAGCTCCGCGTGGCCGCCGCCCTGTTTAATTTTCTGCTCCAGCGCTCTCATATCGTAATTACCCGCAACCACGTGATAGGTCAGGATACTGGTGAGCAGCGCTTTATTTTCCGGCTTCACCAGATTGTCCACCGTACCCGCAGGCAATTTCGCAAATGCCGCATCGGTGGGCGCAAAAACGGTGAAGGGCCCTTTGCTCTGCAGCGTATCCACCAGCCCGGCCGCTTTAACCGCCGCCACCAGCGTGGTGTGATCTTTTGAGTTCACGGCGTTTTCAACAATATTTTTGCTCGGGAACATTTCCGCTCCACCCACCATCACGGAGCCAGACGTCATGGCCGCTGATGCGCCTGCACAGAAGAGTAAAGCGCTGGATACGAATGCAACACTGAGTAGCTTTTTCATCATTTATCCTCGGATTAAGGAGCAAAGGCGTTGCTCACATACTCACATACGAGGGCAGGGGGGAAACTGGATGCAGGCAAATGAAAATAAATTTTTGGAGGGAAGATAAACTCCCTCTCCCGTATGGAGTGAGAGATCCCCAGTCATTTTTTAACCTGGAACGTTCACAAGTTACGTCGTTACAGAGTGGCAAGGAACGTCAAGTGAACGGAATGACCACCGCAGCCGTATGTTCCCCCTCACCCCAGCCCTCTCCCTCAAGGGAGAGGGAGTCGTCCGTACAGGCATTGTTTTGTGGGGATCCCTCCCCCGTATGGAAGAGGGTTAAGAGGAGGGGAAATACCCTCAGCGTCGAACCGGCGCCCCGTTCGCCACATAATACGCCGCCGTGCTCTTCGCCAGCGGCTCGCGCCCGCGGATTGCGTCGGCAATTTTTTCGCCAATCATAATAGTGGTGGCGTTCAGGTTGCCGGTGATGATCTGCGGCATGATCGACGCATCCACGACGCGCAGCCCTTCCAGCCCGTGAACGCGGCCTTCGCCGTCGACCACCGCCATCTCGTCATAGCCCATCTTGCAGGTGCCGCACGGGTGGAAGGCGGTTTCCGCGTGGTTGCGCACGAACTCGTCCAGCTGCTCGTCGGTCTGGCACTCGACGCCCGGGCTGATTTCGCGACCGCGATATTTGTCCAGCGCGGGCTGGTGCATGATCTCGCGGGTGATGCGGATCGCGTCGCGGAACTCCTGCCAGTCCTGCTCGTGAGACATATAGTTGAACAGGATCGCCGGATGCTGGTGCGGATCGCGCGACTTGATGCGCACGTGCCCGCGGCTTGGGGAGCGCATGGAGCCGACGTGGCACTGGAAGCCGTGCTCTTTTACCGCGTTCGAGCCGTTGTAGTTAATCGCTACCGGCAGGAAATGGTACTGAATGTTTGGCCATTCGAACTCCTCGCGGCTGCGGATAAAACCGCCCGCTTCGAAGTGGTTGCTCGCGCCCACGCCGGTGCCGCCAAACAGCCACTCGGCGCCAATCTTCGGCTGGTTCCACCACTGCAGGGCAGGGTAGAGGGAGACCGGCTCTTTGCATTCGTACTGGAGGTACATCTCCAGGTGATCCTGCAGGTTTTCGCCCACGCCGGGCAGGTCGTGCACCAGTGGGATATCGAACTGCTTCAGCAGCTCCGCGTTGCCCACGCCGGAGCGCTGGAGGATCTGCGGGGAGGCAATCGCACCCGCACACAGCAGCACCTCTTTATTCGCCGTCGCTCTGGACGGGATGGTGCTTTCGCCCTCCAGCCACTCGACGCCCGCCGCGCGCTTGCCGTCAAAAATAATATGATCGGTCATGGCGTGAGTGCGGATGGTCAGGTTCGGGCGCTTTTTGGCCTGGTCCAGATAGCCGCGCGCGGTGCTGGCGCGTCTGCCCTGCGGCGTGACCGTGCGGTCCATCGGGCCGAAGCCCTCCTGCTGATAGCCGTTGAGATCGTCGGTGCGCGGGTAGCCCGCCTGCACGCCCGCCTCCACCATCGCCTCAAACAGCGGGTTCACGCCCGGCTTAGAGGTGGTGACGCTCACCGGACCGTCGCCGCCGTGGTAGTCGTTCGGCCCCACGTCGCGCGTCTCGGCCTTGCGGTAGTAGGGCAGGCAGTTGAGGTAGCTCCAGTGCTCAAGGCCAGATTCTTTCGCCCAGTTGTCGAGGTCCATCGCGTTACCGCGGATGTAGCACATGCCGTTGATCAGCGACGAGCCGCCCAGCCCTTTGCCGCGCCCGCACTCCATGCGGCGGTTGTTCATGTACGGCTCTGGCTCGGTTTCATACGCCCAGTTGTAGCGCTTGCCCTGCAGCGGGAACGCCAGCGCGGCGGGCATTTGGGTGCGGAAGTCAAAGCGGTAATCCGGCCCGCCCGCCTCAAGCAGCAGGACGGTGGTATTCGGATCTTCAGTCAGTCGCGTTGCCAGTACGTTGCCGGCAGAGCCGGCTCCGATAATGATGTAGTCAAATTGCAAATAAACCTCCCGGTTAAAATATGGACTGGAATTTACCCATCTCAACCTGGATGGACTTCACCTGGGTGTAGCTCTGCAGCGTCATGACGCCGTTCTCGCGGCCAATGCCGGAGTGTTTGTAGCCGCCGACCGGCATCTCTGCGGCGGATTCACCCCAGGTGTTGATCCAGCAGATGCCCGCTTCGAGCTGATGAATGGCGCCGTGCGCGCGGTTCAGGTCGGCAGTGACGATGCCCGCGGCCAGGCCGTAGTCGGTGTCGTTGGCGCGGCGGATCGCTTCTTCTTCACTTCCATAGGTGAGGATGGACATCACCGGGCCGAAGATCTCTTCGCGCACGATGGTCATCTCGTCGGTGCAGTCGGTGAACACGGTCGGGGCGACCCACGCGCCGTTGTCGAAGCCTTCGCCCTTCAGCGCGTCGCCGCCGCACAGCACGCGCGCACCTTCCTCTTTGCCTTTGGCGATGTAGCGCAGCACGCTGTCGCGGTGCGGGAAGCTGACCATCGGGCCAAAGTTGGTGCGTTCATCGAACAGATCGCCCGCGCGGATGCGGCCCACGCGCTCAACGATTTTCTGCTCAAACGCGGCCTTGAATTTCGCGGGTACGAACACGCGGGTTCCGTTGGTGCACACCTGGCCGGAGCTGAAGAAGTTCGCCATCATGGCGATGTCTGCCGCGAGATTGAGATCCGCGTCGTCGAAAATAATCAGCGGGGATTTGCCGCCCAGCTCCATCGTTACCTCTTTCAGGGAGGAGGCAGCCGAGTTGGCCATTACCTTCTTGCCGCTGGCGACGCCGCCGGTGAAGGAGACTTTGGCGATGCCCGGATGCTCGGTAAGGTACTGGCCAGTCTCCGCGCCCACGCCCGGCAGGACGTTAAATACGCCGTCCGGCAGGCCCGCTTCGGTGTAGATCTCCGCAAGCTTCAGGGCGGTGAGCGGGGTGACCTCGCTCGGCTTGAAGATCATCGCATTGCCCGCCGCCAGCGCCGGGGCTGATTTCCAGAGGGCGATCTGGATCGGGTAGTTCCACGCCCCGATGCCCGCCACCACGCCCAGCGGCTCGCGGCGGGTGTAGACGAATGAGGTCTCACGCAGCGGGATCTGGCTGCCTTCCAGCGCCGGGATCAGCCCCGCGTAGTACTCCAGCACGTCCGCGCCGGTGACGATGTCGACGGTGGAGGTTTCGGAGTACGCTTTACCGGTGTCGAGGGTTTCCAGCTTCGCCAGCTCGTCGTTGCGCTCGCGCAGGATATCAACGGCGCGACGCAGAACGCGCGAGCGCTCCATGGCGGTCATCGCTGCCCAGATTTTTTGCCCGCGTTTTGCGCTTTCCACGGCGCGGTCGACGTCTTCGCGCCCGGCGGCCTGTACGCTCGCCAGAACTTCACCGTTGGCCGGGTTGATGGTCTCGAAGGTGCGACCGCTGGTGGCGGAGGTATAACCACCATTGATATAAAGCTGCTGTTCTGCCATTCGGGACATAAATTCTCCTCGGTTATTCGGTCGGTAAATGCTGGCTGATAAAGTGGCTGGTGAGCGACTGCGCCAGGGTCTTATCCAGCGGCTTGCCGCTCAGCGCGGCGCGCAGCCACAGCCCGTCGATCAGGGCCGCCAGGCCGTAGCCCGCCTCTTCAGCCTGTTCGCGCGGCAGCTCACGGCGGAACTCGTACACCAGGTTTGACAACAAGCGACGGCTGCTCACCTGCTGCAGGCGGTAGAGCATCGGCTGGTGCATGCTGCTCGCCCAGAAGGCCAGCCAGGCCTTCATTGCCGCTCCGCTGGTCTGGGTTTCATCAAAATTGCCGCCGACAATCGCCTGCAGGCGCTGCTCCGCGCTGCCGTCCGGCAGGGCGCGTAAGCGGCTCAAAACCGCGTCGCGCAGCTGGCCGGTGATGTCGCGCATGGTCGCTTCCAGCAGACCGTTTTTGTCTTTGAAGTAGTGACTGATGATCCCCGTGGAAACGCCCGCCCGACGGGCGATCTGCGCGATCGTCGCGTCGTGCATTCCCACTTCATTTATTGCTTCCAGCGTGGCGTCGATAAGCTGCCTGCGCCGGATCGGCTGCATCCCCACTTTGGGCATTTTTGCCACTCCATTCATCAGCGTTGGTAATACATTAAAGCGGTTTTTGATTGGACGTTCAATATAAAATGTGTCTTAATTGTTGCGGATTTGGATTTTAATAGTTACAAAAACAGTGGGGATACTGGATGACAGACCTTTCACAAGACAGAGAAAAAGACAAAATCAACCCGGTCGTTTTTTATACGTCCGCCGGGCTGATTTTGTTGTTTTCCCTGACGACCATCTTCTTTCGTGATTTTTCTGCCGAGTGGATTGGGCGCACCCTGAACTGGGTGTCGAAGACCTTCGGCTGGTACTATCTGCTGGCCGCGACGCTCTATATCGTCTTCGTGGTCTGCATTGCCTGCTCGCGCTTTGGTTCCGTGAAGCTCGGGCCTGAGCAGTCCAAGCCCGAATTCAGCCTGCTGAGCTGGGCCGCGATGCTGTTTGCCGCCGGCATCGGCATTGACCTGATGTTCTTCTCCGTGGCCGAACCGGTCACGCAGTATATGCAGCCGCCGGAAGGGGCGGGGCAGACGATGGAGGCCGCGCGCCAGGCGATGGTCTGGACACTGTTCCACTACGGCCTGACGGGCTGGTCGATGTACGCCCTGATGGGCATGGCGCTCGGATACTTTAGCTATCGTTATAATTTGCCTCTCACCATCCGTTCCGCGCTGTACCCGATCTTCGGTAAAAAGATTAACGGGCCGATTGGCCACAGCGTTGATATCGCGGCGGTGATCGGCACCATCTTTGGTATTGCGACGACGCTCGGGATTGGCGTGGTGCAGCTCAACTACGGGCTGAGCGTGCTGTTTGATATCCCGGATTCGATGGCGGCCAAAGCGGCGCTGATTGCGCTCTCCGTCATTATCGCCACCATTTCGGTGACGTCGGGCGTCGATAAAGGCATCCGCGTGCTCTCCGAGCTGAACGTGGCGCTGGCGCTGGGGCTGATCCTGTTCGTGCTGTTTATGGGCGATACCTCGTTCCTGCTCAATGCCCTAGTGCTCAACGTGGGCGACTACGTAAACCGCTTTATGGGCATGACGCTGAACAGCTTCGCTTTCGACCGCCCGGTAGAGTGGATGAACAACTGGACGCTGTTCTTCTGGGCGTGGTGGGTGGCGTGGTCGCCGTTTGTCGGCCTGTTCCTGGCGCGTATTTCGCGTGGCCGCACCATCCGCCAGTTCGTGATGGGCACGCTGATAATCCCGTTCACCTTTACCCTGCTGTGGCTGTCGATTTTCGGCAACAGCGCACTGCACGAGATCATCCACGGCAATGCGACCTTCGCGCAGGAAGCGATGGCGCACCCGGAGCGCGGCTTCTACAGCCTGCTGGCGCAGTACCCGGCGTTCACCTTTAGCGCCTCCGTGGCGACCATCACCGGCCTGCTGTTTTACGTCACCTCGGCGGATTCCGGCGCGCTGGTACTGGGCAACTTCACCTCGAAGCTCAAAGATATCAACAGCGACGCGCCGAACTGGCTACGCATCTTCTGGTCCATCGCCATTGGCCTGCTGACGCTCGGCATGCTGATGACCAACGGTATCTCGGCGCTGCAGAACACCACGGTGATCATGGGCCTGCCGTTCAGCTTCGTTATCTTCTTCGTGATGGCCGGGCTGTATAAATCGCTCAAGGTGGAAGACTACCGCCGCGTCAGCGCCAGCCGCGACACCGCGCCGCGTCCGATGGGCGCGCAGGACAGGCTGAGCTGGAAGAAACGTCTTTCGCGCCTGATGAACTACCCGGGCACGCGCTACACCAAACAGATGATGGAGACGGTCTGCTTCCCGGCGATGGAAGAGGTCGCGCAGGAGCTGAAGCTGCGCGGTGCGTACGTGGAGCTGAAAAACCTGCCGCCGGAGGAGGGCGAGACCCTGGGGCACCTGGATCTGCTGGTGCACATGGGCGACGAGCAGAACTTTGTTTATCAGATCTGGCCGCAGCAGTATTCAGTACCCGGGTTTACCTACCGGGCGCGCAGCGGGAAATCGACCTACTACCGGCTTGAGACCTTCCTGCTGGAAGGGAGCCAGGGGAATGATTTGATGGACTACAGCAAGGAGCAGGTAATTACGGACATTCTGGACCAGTATGAACGGCACCTGAACTTTATCCATCTGCACAGGGAAGCGCCGGGGAATAGCGTGATGTTCCCGGATGTCTAAACGGATTCTTAAATAACAATATATCTGTATATAAATACAGTTATTCAATGCGTTATTACTCATGGAAGAGTCATATTGCAGCAAAAGCCTGATGCTGAAGCATTCAGGCTTTTGCTGCATCAGGGAAGGAATCATGCATGAGCCACGCGATAGAATTTATCGAAACATCACTTTTTACCCGGCAGTTCAAAAGTATTGCTACGGATGATGAATTAAGGGATCTCCAAAAGGAACTCATTGCCTGGCCTCATAAAGGCGATTTGATCCAGCATACAGGCGGGCTACGTAAAATAAGAATGGCTGTTGGCTCAAAGGGAAAAAGCGGCGGGGCCAGAGTCATCTACTTTCTGGCTACTGAAGAGGTGATTTTTTTCCTCATGGCCTATCCAAAAAGCATGAAGGACAGCCTGACCGATGTAGAGAAAGCCGAACTCAGAAAACTCACGTCTGTTCTCACCAATAGCGCTTCCAGTTCCGTCAATTAAAGGTGTACTATGTACTCCATCAGGCCAGAAGGAGCAGACAATGAGTATCTTTGATGAACTTAAGGCTTCGCTTGAAGAGGCTGCCGAGATCCAACGTGGTAAGAAAACGCCATCACGAGTCACTCGCTATGAGGTCGCGGACGTTCGGGCGATAAGAGAGCAGTTAAATGTCACTCAAAGCGAAATGGCGAAGGCTCTGGGTACAAGTGTTGATACGATTAAAAGCTGGGAGTCGAAACGGCGAAACCCAACGGGATTAGCGGCGAAAGTGCTAAATGTGATTAGAGATAATCCCGCGTTTTTCAGAGCGCTTGCGGGGCAGTGAGCTGATATCTATCTGTACAATTTATGCCGGGTGGCGGCGATGCCTTACCTGGCCTACAACACCGCTTTACCGAAGACCTGATAAGCGTAGCGCCATCAGGCTTTTAGCAGCGTAAACACGCTCGTATCATTATTCTGCCAGATGAGGATGAAGCGTTTACCCTCAGGATAGTCTCCAGCCGGGTTCGAAAGCGCCAGCGTGATTGTTTTTTCCGTTAACTCTGTGACTCTCGCCCACTCAAACCCCATGTAAGTATTTGCCTTTGGAAAGAGCGCCTTAAACAGACTCTCCTTGGCGCTAAAAGCCAGCGTCAGCGCCAGCGCAAAAGGGTAGCCCGAGTGCGTCAGGTACATCGCTTCCTGCGCATCAACGATGCCGTCCTGGATTTCGCGGGCTTCGTGGTCTGGAAGAATGGCTTCGCAATCAATACCTACGAGCGCATCTTGATGACGGACGGCAACCGCCATCGCCTGCGTGCCGCTGTGGGTAATGCTCCCCGAAACCCCTTCCGGCCAGAGCGGTTCGCCGCTGGGGCCGATGCCGGGGATCGCGCGTTCATTTATCGCGCCGAGCGCATGCGCGGCGGCGATGCGGCCTGCCAGATGCTCGGCTTTGCGTTTGCGTCCGGCGTTTGAAAGCTCAGCGTGGTGGGGGAGCCAGAGAAAGTCGGCGTCGGTGAAGGTGGTGGGGTCGAAGGTGACGTGGTGGACGGTGTGGCCGGCAATAATGAACGTGGTGTGGGTTGTGTGCATGTTTTTCCCTTCAGAATTGTGCGGCCTGATGCCCTCACCCCGGCCCTCTCCCACGGGGAGAGGGGGGAGTTACTGCCTGAATCAGAAACGCGTATTCACGCTCATGTACCAGGTACGGCCCGGCTCATTATACGTATACGCTCCAGCACCGTACATATACGCACCGGTGGTGGCATTTCCGGTCGTCTGGGCATTACCCGCGCGCCACTGGCGTTTGTCGAAGACGTTATCCACACCGCCGGTCAGACTAACGTTTTTGGTCATGTCCCAGGTCGCGCTCAGGCCAACGATGCTGTACGGACTGATTTCGTCTTTCTCAGACCCGGTCACCGGCTGACCTTTGTAGTTGTACTTCTTCGGCTGCTGCTTGCCGTACCAGGTAAAGGTCGACTGGAGCGACACGTCCTGATGAACCTGCCAGCTCAGGGTCGAGTTCAGCGTGTACTCCGGAATGATCGACAGACGGTCACCGGTCTCCTTGTTCTTGCTCTGCAGCATCCAGGTGATGTTGTTGGTCCAGTTGATTGTGTCGCTGACCGGCACGTTCAGGGAGCCTTCCAGCCCTTCGACGACCGCTTTCGGAACGTTTTCCCACTGGTAGATATCCGTCTGCACTTTACCGGAAGAGGTGTGACCGATCGGCGCATAGCCCGCTTCAATCTTGTCGCGATAGTCGTTGCGGAACCAGGTCACGCCCGCCAGCCAGCCGTCGCGTTTCCACTCCAGACCAATCTCTTTGTTGATGCTGGTTTCCGCTTTCAGGTCGTCGTTGCCCATCATGTAGCAGCCCACGCCGTCGGAGCTGGCGTAGCAGCCCTGGCCTTTGCTGTAGAGCAGGTAGTTCGGGTTGGTCTGGTACAGGCTCGGCGCTTTATAGGCGCGCGCGATCCCCATCTTCAGCGTGAAGTCATCGCCCAGACCTTGCGAAAGGTTCAGGGACGGGCTCCAGTTGTTGCCGACGATGGTGTGGTGATCGAAGCGCAGGGCAGGGGTCAGCATGGTGCTGTCGGTCAGCTCCATGTTGTTTTCGGCGAACAGGGAGAAAATCTCCGCCGAGGTGTACGGGCTGCGGTCGTTGCTCATGCCCGGAACGGTGCCGCCCTGCAGGGTTTGCGTGAAGGAGGTGGAGTCCTTCATGCGCTGCTGGTTCCACTCGGTGCCCAGCGTCAGGTTCTGGTTGACGAGGAAATCAATCGGCAGGTTGATCTCGCTGTGCAGCATCACGTCGGCCAGGTCGGTGTCGGTGAATTTATTGCTGTTGAATAACCCTTCCGTCCCGCCCGCCAGACCTTCGCCCAGGCGGGAGTTGCGGGTGTGTTCGTACTGTGCCCAGCTGCTGGTGGTGATGCCGTTATCCCAGCCGCCGTTCCAGGTCACCGCGAAGTTCTGGCGGTAGATACGGTTAGTCTCTTTGCCGTAGTTCTTCTTCACCAGCGCGCTGTCGTTGTTGGTGTTCTGCGTGTCGCCCGCGTAGAGGTTGTTCTGGCGGCTGTAGCCCGCTTCGAACTCCAGGGACTGCATGGGCGCGAAGTCCCAGCGCACCACGCCGTTGATGTCTTTGTTTTCCACGCCCTCGCGGCCAGCCGGCAGGGTGTTGGCGTAGGCACCGGTACGATCGGACTGATGACCCTGGTTGATGTCCCACGCGTCGGCCTGGGTTTTATCGAGGTTACCGAACATGCGGAAGCTGAAGTCGCCGCCCAGGGGGCCGCTCAGGCTGAAGTTGGTGCGCCTGGTGGAACCTTCGTCCTTATGTTCTGGCGCGTTCAGGTAGGTGTTCCAGGAGCCGTGCCACTGGTCGTCGAATTTTTTGGTGATGATGTTTACCACGCCGCCTGCCGCGCCGTTGCCGTAGCGCGCGGCTGCCGGACCGCGGATCACTTCGATACGCTCGATCATCTCCGGCGGCACCCAGCCGGTATCGCCGCGGGTGTCACGCTCGCCGCGCCAGCCCAGACGAATAGAGTTGCGGCTGGTGACCGGCTTGCCGTCGATCAGGATTAGGGTGTTTTCCGGACCCATGCCGCGAATGTCAATCTGACGGTTGTTTCCGCGCTGGCCGCTGGTGGAGTTCCCGGTGAGGTTAACGCCCGGCATGGTGCGGATGATTTCCGCCACGTCGCGCGCGGGCGGGTTTTTGCGGATCTCGTCGGCGGTGATGGTCGACACGCCCGGCGCCTGTAAATTCTGCTCGGCGGCGGTGATCACCATCGTATCTTCGTGCTGCGCAGAGGCGGTGTTGTCGTCTGCCATGGCGGGCAACGCGACACCATAAATCCCTAAATTGACCAGCAAGGCCAGAGAGTGAATCTTCTTATTCATTGTACGTCCCGCTTTTATGGTTATTTAATGAGCGCGCTTCCCACAGCGCGGGCATTACGCTATTGCAAATGCAAATAGTTATCAATAATATTATCAATAAAATTTGCTCTAAAACAAAAAAGACTGTGAAACATGGGGTTATAAGGGTGACGACGTTAACAACCGGAAGTGAAGCGTGGTGGCAGTCGAAAAACGGACCTGAATGGGAACGTCAGAAGGAGAACTGTCGCGTCACCTTCTGGTGGCGGGATCCGGCAGGAACGCAGAAAACCTCATCGGTCAAACGCGTCTGGCTCTACGTTACCGGCGTGACCGATCACCATCAAAATGCCCGCCCGCAGTCCCTCGAGCGCATCCCGGATACCGACGTCTGGCAGTGGCAGGGCGAATTCAGCCCCGAGTGGCGCGGGAGCTACTGTTTTATCCCTTCTGTAAATGAAAACGATTTTGCCGATACCGTGTTTGAAGGCGAGCTGCCGGACCGCATGGCGCTGCGCGAAGGCTGGCGCAAGCTGCTGCCGCACGCGGTTTCCGACCCGCTGAATCGGCAGAGCTGGCGCGGCGGGCGCGGTCATGCCGTTTCTGCGCTGGAGATGCCGGACGCGCCGGTTCAGCCCGGCTGGGACCATCCCGATACGCAGTATCACCAGCCTGTCTGCATTGAGTGGAACAGCGAGCGTCTCAACAACCGTCGCCGCGTGTGGATTTTTACCACCGGGGACGACGGCACCGAGCGCCCGCTGGCGGTGCTGCTCGACGGGCAGTTCTGGGCCGAAAGCATGCCCGTCTGGCCTGCGCTGACGTCGCTCACCACCGGGCGCCAACTGCCCCCTGCGGTCTACGTATTAATCGATGCGATCGACATGGAACACCGCAACCGCGAATTGCCCTGTAACCCCGATTTCTGGCTGGCGGTACAGGAAGAACTTCTCCCTCTTGTAAAACATCTCGCCCCCTTCTGCGACCGCGCCGACCGCACCGTGGTGGCGGGCCAGAGCTTTGGCGGACTCTCTTCGCTTTATGCTGGCCTCAGCTGGCCGCAGCGTTTTGGCTGCGTGCTGAGCCAGTCCGGCTCGTACTGGTGGCCGCACCGCGGTGGGCAGCAGGAAGGGTGCCTCATCGAACAGCTCAGAGCCGGTGAGCTGACCGCGAGCGGGCTGCGTATCGTCCTCGAAGCCGGGCGCAACGAGCCGCTGATTTTCAATGCCAATCAGGCGATTTACGCCGAACTACACGCGCAGCAGCAGGTTACCTGGCGTCAGGTTGACGGCGGACACGATGCGCTTTGCTGGCGCGGTGGGCTGACGCAGGGGCTGATGACCCTCTGGCAGCCGCTCATTCAATAACGGAGTCTGTATGGAATTCAGCAATCCTTTCGATAATCCGCAGGGACAGTTCGCCATTTTGCAAAACGACCAGGGGCAGTACAGCCTGTGGCCGCAGCAGTGCGAACTGCCTGCGGGGTGGCGCGTGGTGTGCGAAGCGCAGTCTCAGGAGGCGTGCCAGCAGTGGCTGACCGGGCACTGGCGCACGCTTGAACCGTCCCATTTTGCGGAGGGGAGCGCATGAACCGTCTTCCCCTCGTCGCCGCCCAGCCGGGTATCTGGATGGCGGAGCAGCTGTCCACGCTGCCAAACGCCTGGAGCGTGGCGCACTACACCGAGCTAAAAGGCGATATCGACGCGCCATTGCTGGCAAAAGCCATCGCTGAGGGCATGATGGAGGCCGATACCCTGCGAATGCGTTTTGCCGAGGATAACGGCGAGGTGTGGCAGTGGGTGGATGACACCCTCATTCTGCCGGAGCCGTCCATCGTTCGCGTTGCCTCTCACGAAGATGCCGTGGCGCTGATGGAGGCCGATCTCCACCAGAACCTGCGCGTCGACAGCGGTCAGCCGCTGGCGTTTCACCAGCTGATTCAGGTGGGTGAAAGCCACTGGTACTGGTATCAGCGCTATCACCATCTGGTGGTGGATGGCTTCAGCTTCCCGGCCATTACCCGCCAGATCGCCGCGATTTACGCCGCGTGGAAAAAGGATGAACCGACTCCTGACTCCCCGTTTACGCCATTTGCCGAAGTGGTGGAAGAGTATCAGCGCTATCGCGACAGCGAGGCGTATCAGCGCGACGGCGCCTTCTGGGTGGAGCAGCGCAGGCAGCTTCCTTCTCCGGTCTCGCTCTCTTCCGCGCCGCTGCCGGGACGCGCCGCCACTACCGATATTCTGCGCCTCAAAATCGCCGCCGACGGTCGCGCCTTTAGCCAGCTTGCGCAGGCGGCAGGGCAGGCGCAGCGTACCGATCTGGCTATTGCGCTGGTGGCGCTGTGGCTGGGCCGCCTGACCGGAAGGCTGGACTACGCCGCCGGGTTTATCTTTATGCGCCGCATGGGCTCCGCCGCGCTGACCGCGACCGGACCGGTGCTCAACGTCCTGCCGCTGGCGGTGAATATCAACCCGCAGGAGAGCCTGCCGGAACTGGCGCTGCGCCTGGCCAACCAGCTGAAAAAAATGCGCCGCCACCAGCGCTACGACGCCGAGCAGATCGTGCGCGACAGCGGGCGTGCCGCAGGCGAAGAAGCCCTGTTTGGCCCGGTGCTGAACGTGAAGGTGTTTGATTATCAGCTGGATATCGACGGCGTGGAGGCCATCACCCACACGCTGGCCACCGGCCCGGTGAACGACCTTGAGCTGGCGCTGTTCCCGGACGAACAGGGCGGATTGAGCATTGAGATCCTCGCCAGTAAGCAGCGTTACGATGAGGCGACGCTTTCCCGTCACGTCGCGCGCCTGAACGCGATGCTGATGCAGTTTGCGGCCAACCCGGACCTGCGCTGCGGCGAAGTGGAAACCGTTTCAGAGCAGGAATACCAGAGGCTTGCGCGCATCAACGATACCGGACTGGCGCTGCCGGCCACCACGCTGGCGGATCTGGTGGTGGAGCAGGCGAGCAAAACGCCGGACGCCCCCGCGCTGGCGGACGCGCGTATTGAGCTCAGCTACCGCCAGATGCGCGAGCAGGTGGTTGCGCTGGCAAACCTCCTGCGCGCGCGCGGCGTGAAGCCGGGCGACAGCGTGGCGGTGGCCCTGCCGCGCTCGGTTTTCCTGACGCTGGCGCTGCACGGCATCGTCGAGGCCGGCGCCGCGTGGCTGCCGCTCGACACCGGCTACCCGGACGACCGCCTGCGGATGATGCTGGAAGACGCGAAGCCATCCCTGCTCATTACTACCGACGAGCAGCTTCCGCGCTTTAGCGATCTGCCGATTAGTGCATTTAGTTACAACACCCTTTTACCGGCTGCGGATGCAAAACCGCTGCGACTGGCGAAGCCGGAGCAGACGGCGTACATCATCTTTACTTCCGGTTCGACGGGGCGTCCGAAAGGGGTGATGGTTGGCCATACCGCCATCGTTAACCGCCTGAAGTGGATGCAGGACCACTACCCGCTGGACGCGACTGACGTGGTGGCGCAGAAAACGCCGTGCAGCTTTGACGTGTCGGTGTGGGAGTTCTGGTGGCCGTTTATCGCCGGGGCGAAGCTGGTGATGGCCGAGCCGGACGCGCACCGCGACCCGCAGGCGATGCAGAGCTTCTTCGCGCAGTACGGCGTGACTACTACCCACTTCGTGCCGTCGATGCTGGCGGCGTTTGTCGCCTCGCTGACGCCGGAAAACGTCGACTGCTGCAGGACGCTTAAGCAGGTGTTCTGCAGCGGCGAAGCGCTGCCGACCGGGCTGTGCCGCGAGTGGGAGCAGCTCACCCGTGCGCCGCTGAACAACCTCTATGGCCCAACCGAAGCGGCGGTGGACGTCAGCTGGTATCCGGCGTTTGGCCCCGAGCTGGCGGCGGTGGAAGGCAACAGCGTGCCGATCGGCTTCCCGGTGTGGAACACGGGGCTGCGCATTCTGGATGCGATGATGCGCCCGGTGCCGTTCGGCGTGGCGGGCGATCTGTATCTCACCGGCATTCAGCTGGCGCAGGGGTATCTGGGCCGTCCGGACCTCACCGCCAGCCGCTTTATTGCCGACCCGTTCGCCCCGGGCGAGCGGATGTACCGCACCGGCGACGTTGCCCGCTGGCTGGACAACGGCGCGGTGGAATATCTCGGCCGCAGCGATGACCAGTTAAAAATCCGCGGACAGCGCATCGAGCTGGGCGAAATCGACCGGGCGATGCTGTCGCTGCCGGACGTGGCCCAGGCCGTGGCGCACGCCTGCGTGTTCAACCAGGCGGCAGCCACCGGCGGCGATGCCCGCCAGCTGGTGGGGTATGTGGTTTCCGAATCCGGCTTACCGCTGGATCTCGACGCGCTGATGGAAGCACTAAAAGCACAGCTGCCGCCGCATATGGTCCCGGTGGTGCTGCTGCAAATCAGCGCGCTGCCGCTCAGCGCGAACGGCAAGCTGGACCGCAAGGCGCTGCCGCTGCCGGAGCTGACGAGTAAATCCTTCGGGCGCGCGCCGGAAAGCGAATCCGAAATTGCCGTCGCGCAGTCGTTTTCTGCCCTGCTGGGCTGCGAGGTCAACGACATCGACGCCGACTTTTTTGCCCTCGGCGGCCACTCGCTGCTGGCGATGCGCCTGGCGGCACAGCTTAGCCGCGCGTTCGAGCGCAAGGTTACGCCGGGGCAGATAATGGTCGCCTCAACGGTGAGCAAGCTCAGCGCGCTGCTGGACTCGCAGATGAGCGACGAGCAGGCGCAGCGACTGGGGTATGAAACCCTTCTTCCGCTGCGCGAAAGCGACGGCCCGACGCTGTTCTGTTTCCATCCGGCGTCCGGCTTTGCCTGGCAGTTTAGCGTCCTGGCACGCTACCTCAGCCCGCGCTGGTCCATCGTCGGCATTCAGTCGCCGCGTCCGGACGGTCCAATGCAGCAGCGTGCGGATCTGGATGGGGTGATTGAGCATCACCTGGCTACGCTGCGTAAGCAGCAGCCGCAGGGGCCGTATTACCTGTTCGGCTATTCCCTCGGCGGCACGCTGGCGCAGGGTATTGCCGCCCGTCTGCGCGAGCAGGGTGAAGCGGTGGCCTTCCTCGGCCTGCTGGACACCTGGCCGCCGGAAACCCAGAACTGGTCGGAGAAAGAGGCCAACGGCCTCGACCCCGAGGTGCTGGCGGAAATCGAGCGCGAGCGTCAGGCGTTTATCGCCGCCCAGCAGGGTCAGGGCTCCAGCGAGCTGTTTAACGCTATCGAGGGCAACTACGCCGACGCGGTGCGGCTGCTCACCACGGCGCGCAGCGCGCGCTTTGACGGCAAAGCGACGCTGTTTGTCGCCGAGCGCACGCGAACGATGGATCCGCAGGTCGCCTGGGCGCCGTGGGTGGCGGAGCTTGAGGTGTACAGCCAGGACTGCGCCCACGTGGATATCATTTCACCGCAGGCGTTTGAGAAGATAGGGCCGGTGTTGAGGGAGATATTGGGGTAGTGATTTCCCCTCACCCTAACCCTCTCCCCAACGGGGCGAGGGGATGCTTTGCTCCCTCTCCCTGTGGGAGAGGGCCGGGGTGAGGGCATCAGACCGCACGCTTGCCCAGCGGCACCACCAGCGGCGTACCCGCCACCGGATCGTCAATAATCATGCAGCGCATGCCGTAGATCCGCTCGATCAGCTCCGGCGTCACAATCTCCTTCGGCGCACCCTGCGCCACAATCTCACCGTCTCGCAGGGCAATCAGATGCGTGGCGTAGCGGCACGCCTGGTTTAAGTCGTGCAGCACCGCCGCCAGGGTATACCCCTGCGTGCGGTTCAGCTCGCTCAGCAGCTCCAGCAGGTCAATCTGATGGCTGATGTCGAGCCAGGTTGTCGGCTCGTCCAGCAGCATGATCGACGTTTCCTGTGCCAGCACCATCGCGATCCACGCCCGCTGACGCTGCCCGCCGGAGAGGGTGTCCACGCTCTGCTGAGCAAGATCGGTGATGCCCGTCGCCTGCATCGCGCGGTTCACCGCCTCGTCATCCTCTTTGCGCCAGCGGGTAAACAGCGGCTGATGCGGATAGCGTCCGCGCGAGACCAGCTCCTGCACCGTGATGTCGCCCGGCGTGGTGGCGTTTTGCGCCAGTAGACCGATGCGCCGTGCTACCTCTTTGCTGGCGAAGCGCTGGATCTGCTCCCCGTCGAGGAACACGCTGCCTTCAGCCGGCGTCATCAGGCGGCTCAGGGTGCGCAGCAGGGTCGATTTGCCGCAGCCGTTCGGGCCGATAATCGCGGTGAAATGGCCGTCCGGAATGGCGACGGATAAGTCACGGGCAATGATTTTTTTGCCGTAGCAGAGGGTTAAGTTTTCGCCGCGCAAGCGGGGGGTTGAATCAGTCATTTCCTGCGTGACTCCTGAACGAGCAAGACGATGAGGTAAATCCCGCCGAGGCTGACGGTCACCACGCCCACCGGCAGTTGATAAGGCATATACAGCCGCTGGGCGCAGAGATCGGCGGCCAGTAGCAGGAGCGCGCCGCACAGCGCCGCCTGAGTTAATCCCCAGCGCGCCGTGCCGCTAAGTCGCCGGGCGATGTGCGGTGCCACGAGGGCGATAAACGAGATTGGCCCGGCAATCGCGGTGGAGGCGGCGGTCAGCAGTACGGCGACCAGCATCAGCATCAGGCGCGAGCGCTCGACGCCCACGCCCAGCGCGCAGGCGCTGTCGTCGCCCATCTCCAGCAGACGCATGCGCCGCACCAGCAGCAGCGCGCCGATAAACATCAGCAAAATCAGCGGCGCGGCGGGCCAGGTTTTGCCCCACGTCAGGCCGTTGAGCGATCCGGCGTACCACAGCCCGGCGGAGAGCGCGGTTTCCAGCGAGGCCTGCAGTAAAAGCCAGGTGTTAAAGGCCATCAGCATGGCGCGGATGCCGATCCCGATGATGATCAGGCGAAAGGTGTCGATACCGTTGCGCCAGGCCAGCGCCCAGATCAGTAATGACGTCAGAATGCCGCCCGCCATCGCCGTAAAGGTAATGGCCGTCAGGTGCTGACCAAACAGCACCATCGCCACCAGCACGCCGCTCCAGGCCCCGGTGTTGAGGCCCATCACGTCCGGGCTGCCGAGCGGGTTGCGCATCAGCGACTGGAATATCGCACCGCTCACGCCGAGCGCTGCGCCGACCAGAATCGCCATCGCCACGCGCGGGAGACGCCACTCCGTCACCACCATGGTGACGTTGCGCGGCGCGCTGCCGAGCAGGGCGTCAAAGACCTGGACAACATCAAGCGTCACCGCGCCGCTGCGCAGGCTCCAGACCGCCAGCAGCAGAATGACGATAGTCAGCAGGCAGATGCTGGTGAGTAAACGACGGGACGGGGCCATCATGCGCCACCTCCGCGTTTACGGCGTACCAGGAAGATCAGCACCGGCGCGCCGATAAAGGCGCTGACCACCGAGACGCGCAGCTCGCCGGGCACCAGCAGGCGACCGAGCACGTCGGCAAACAGCAGCAGGGCAGGGGTGGCCAGCAGCGTGACCGGCAGCGACCAGCGGTGATCCGCCCCCACCAGCCAGCGCGCCATGTGCGGCATCATCAGACCGATAAAGGCGATCGGGCCGACTACGGCGGTCGCGCTGCCGCACAGCACGGTGATGGCGAACAGACCAATCAGCTGCGTGCGCGCCACCCGGTTGCCGAGGGCGGTCGCGGTATCGCTGCCGAGGCTCAGGCTGTTAAGCGACCGGCTTAAAAACAGCGCCACGGCGGCAGCGATTATGACCGGGATTGCCACCACTTTTAGGGTTTCAAGGGTGCGGATATCCAGCGAACCGGCCTGCCAGAAGCGCAGCTGGTCGTAGACGTCCGGGTTGAGCAGGGCGATACCGTTGGACAAACCCTCCAGCACCGCCGCGAGCGCCACGCCCGCAAGCGTCAGGCGTACCGGACTCAGCTGCCCGCCGCCCTGGCTGCCGGTAAAGGCGACCACCAGCGAGGCGGCCAGCGCGCCGCAGAAGGCCATCACCAGCTGTTCGGAGGGCGAGGTCAACCCAAACAGCGCTGCGCCGAGCACGATGGCAAAGCTGGCGCCGGAGTTAACGCCGAGAATACCGGGATCCGCCAGCGGGTTACGGGTAAGGGTTTGCATCAGGGCACCGGCAAGGCCGAGCGCGCCACCGGACAGCAGTCCGGCAAGCGTGCGGGGCAGTCGGGCGTCGAGCACGATGACGCAGTCGGCGCTCTGGCAGGTGCCGGAGAGCGCATCAACGATAACGGACGCGGGCAGCGGCTTCGCGCCGACCAGCAGGCTGAGTGCAGTCGCAAGGATCAACAGCAGCAATAAAACGGGCACGGCAACGGCGCGCACCGCGGAAGAGGAAAACGACATAGCAACATCCATGATTTGATAATGATAGTGATTATCGTTATCTATCTTATTTGGCTATGTTAGCATGTGCGCCCATGGAATGGGTAGAAATAGACTCAAGGCTTTGTCATGAATCAAAAATCCTGGCTGCTCAACCTCAGCCTGCTGAAAACGCACCCGGCGTATCGCGCCGTTTTTATCGCTCGCTTTATCTCCATTTTGTCCCTCGGGCTGCTCGGCGTGGCCGTGCCGGTCCAGATCCAGACCATGACGCACTCCAGCTGGCTGGTGGGGTTATCCGTCACCTTAACCGGCGGGGCGATGTTCATCGGCCTGATGGTCGGCGGCGTGCTGGCGGACCGCTACGAGCGTAAAAAGCTGATCCTGCTGGCGCGCGGCACCTGCGGCGTGGGCTTTATTGGGCTGTGTCTGAACGCGATGCTGCCGGAGCCGTCGCTGCTCGCGATTTATGCCCTGGGGCTGTGGGACGGTTTCTTCGCCTCGCTGGGCGTGACGGCGCTGCTGGCGGCGACGCCCGCGCTGGTCGGGCGCGAGAACCTGATGCAGGCGGGGGCGATCACCATGCTCACCGTGCGTCTGGGCTCGGTGATTTCGCCGATGGTGGGCGGCCTGCTGCTGGCGACCGGCAACGTGGCCTGGAACTACGGGCTTGCGGCGGCGGGAACCTTTATCACCACGCTGACGCTGCTGCGCCTGCCGCTGCTGCCGCCTCCGCCGCAGCCGCGCGAGCATCCGCTGAAATCGCTGATGGCCGCGATTCGTTTCCTGTTCAGCAACCCGCTGATTGGCGGGATTGCGCTGCTCGGCGGCCTGCTGACCATGGCGAGCGCCGTGCGCGTGCTCTACCCGGCGCTGGCGGGACAGTGGCAGATGAGCGCCTCGGAGATTGGCATTCTCTACGCTGCCATTCCGCTCGGCGCGGCGTGCGGGGCGCTGACCAGCGGCAACCTGGCGCAGAACGCGCGTCCGGGGCTGATTATGCTGCTTGCCACGCTGGCCTCGTTTATCGCCATCGGCTTCTTCAGCCTGATGCCGGTGTGGGCGCTGGGCGCGTTGTGCCTCGTGATTTTCGGCTGGCTGAGCGCCATCAGCTCGCTTTTGCAGTACACCCTGATCCAGACCCAGACGCCGGAAGGGATGCTCGGGCGCATTAACGGCCTGTGGACGGCGCAGAACGTCACGGGCGATGCGATTGGCGCGGCGATCCTCGGCGGGCTGGGGGCGATGATGACTCCGGTGGCCTCGGCGAGCTGCGGCGGGTTTGTACTGGCAATTATTGGCGTGGTTTTATTCATGTCGTTGGCAGAATTGCGCCGATTCAGGCAGGAGAGTGTGTTGAACGACGGTGCGGCCTGATGCCCTCATCCCGGCCCTCTCCCACAGGGAGAGGGAGGAAAATGCCTACTTAAACAACGTATTCAATCTGTCTAACACCAACACCGCGCTGTAGTAATCCAGGCGGAACGTCTCCGTTCCCAATGCCCAGACCCGTTTGTTTTTCACCGACGGCAAATGCGCCAGCAGCGGGTTGGCGTAAATCGCATCCACGTCTTTCCGATCGCCGGCAAACACAAACAGCCCTTCGCCGTTCAGCCCCGTCGCCAGGTTTTCACCGCCCAGCTGAATGATGTCGTGGCGTTTGCCCTGGCTTTTAGAGGTCTGCAGCCCGGCGGGCAGATCCGCCAGCGTAAAGCCCAGCTGATGCAGCAGCTGGCCCTGCGCGGATTCCGCGGTCCACAGGTTGGCGCTGTGCGCGGCGGCGGTGTAGACGATGGCGTTCACCGGCTGCGGCGGCAATTTCATCTGCTGTTTCACCTGCGCGAGCTGTTTATCAAACGCGGCAATGCGCTCTGCGGCCTGTTTTTCCTGCCCGGTGAGGGTGCCCAGCTGCGTCAGCAGTTCCTGCCAGCTCTTGTCGTCGTAGTTGATGATAAGCGTTGGGGCGATGGCGGAGAGCTGATCGTACAGCGCCAGCGCGGAATCCCCGCCGGTAGCGCTGATCAAAATCAGATCCGGCATTTGCGCGGCGACCGCTTCGGCGCTTGGCTCGCCTATGTACAGTCGCGCAACCTTGCGCTGTTTCGCAATATCACCCCACTGACGCAAAAAGCCCTGCGCATCCGCCACGCGGTTGTTCGGCGTGGTCGCGCCGCTGGCAACGACCGGCGCGTCAATCGCCAGCAGGGAGCCGGTTAAGGTCACGCTGGTGGAGACAATGCGCGTCGGTTTGCTCTCAAGCGTGTGAACGCCTCGGCTGTCGGTCACCTGACGCGGCCAGTCGGCGGCAGCGGCTGAGGCAAGTCCTAAAACAAAAAGTCCAGATAAAAGCAGGGTATTACGGAATAGGGCAGGGAATTTCACAGCGCGACATCCTGTTTTCGTTGAAGATAATGCTTCTCATTTTCATGGTTGATGCGAAGGGATGCAAGCTTTTGTCGCATAAGTTATTTGTCCGACGGTTGACAGCGAAGCGATGTGGGATTAGGTTAGCCGACGAAAATATAAATGATAATCATTATTGCTTCTTTTATCATTTTGAGGAGGATGATATGGACACGTCCCTGGCTGAGGAAGTTCAGCACACCGCGACCACGCTGCAATCAGACAGCTTTTTCTTTATGTCGCCTTACCGCAGTTTTACTACCTCAGGCTGTTTTGCCCGCTTCTCTGAACCCGCCGTCGGCGGTGACGATCCGGCCGGGCAATTCCAGCAAAAATTAGCCCAGGCCTTCCGGAATGCGAAAGCTAACGGTATCGCTCATCCGGTGATGGTGGGGGCTATTCCGTTCGATACCCGCAAGCCATCTTCTCTGTTTATTCCGCAGCGCTGGCAGACCTTTTCCCGTCCGGCGCGTCAGCAGTCCGCACGCTATTTTTCCGGCTCGCAGGCGCTGAAGGTGGAACAACGCACCGAGATCCCGCCGCAGCCCGTGTTTGAAGAGATGGTCGCTCGCGCCGCGTCGCTCACCGCCACGCCGCAGGTGAACAAGGTCGTGCTGTCGCGTCTGATTGATATCGCGACCGACAAACACATGGACAGCGGCGCGCTGATGGAGAGGCTGATCGCCCAGAACCCGGCGAGCTTTAACTTCCACGTGCCGCTGGAAGACGGCGGCGTGCTGCTCGGCGCCAGCCCCGAACTGCTGCTGCGTAAAGAGGGCGCGCACTTTAGCTCGCTGCCGCTGGCAGGCTCGGCGCGTCGTCAGCCGGACGACGTATTAGATCGCGAAGCGGGCAATAAGCTGCTGGCCTCCGAAAAGGACCGTCACGAGCACGACCTGGTGACTCAGGCAATGAAGGCCATTCTGGCACCGCGCAGCCACCACCTGAGCATGCCGTCTTCCCCGCAGCTCATCACCACGCCGACGCTGTGGCATCTGGCGACGCCGGTTGAAGGTGACGCGCGTGAAAACGAAAACGCCCTGACTCTGGCCTGCCTGCTGCACCCGACCCCGGCGCTGAGCGGCTTCCCGCATGAGGCGGCAAAAGAGCTGATCGCCGAGCTGGAGCCGTTCGACCGCGAGCTGTTCGGCGGCATCGTCGGCTGGTGCGACAGCGAAGGTAACGGCGAGTGGGTGGTGACCATCCGCTGCGCGCGTCTTCGCGAAAATAGCGTTCGCCTGTTTGCCGGCGCGGGCATTGTGCCTGCCTCTTCGCCGGTGGGCGAATGGCGCGAAACGGGCGTGAAGCTCTCCACCATGCTCAACGTGTTTGGCTTGCACTAAGGATCGCTCATGACCATTCCTTTTACCCGCTGGCCTGAGGAATTCGCCCGCCGCTACCGCGAAAAAGGCTACTGGCAGGATCAGCCGCTGACCCACATCCTGACGGATCGCGCTGACAGCGATGCCGTGGCGATTGTCGACGGCGAGCGGCACATCACCTACCGCGCGTTTAATCAGGCGGTGAACAACCTGGCGTCCGTTCTTCAGGCGCGCGGGCTGCAGCGCGGCGAGATCGCGCTGGTGCAGCTCGGTAACGTGGCCGAGTTCTACGTCACTTTCTTTGCGCTGCTGCAAATTGGCGTCGCGCCGGTTAACGCGCTCTTTAGCCATCAGCGCAGCGAGCTGAACGCCTACGCGGAGCAGATCAAACCCGCCGTGCTGATTGCCGATCGCGACCACGCGCTGTTTGCGGGCGATGATTTCCTCAACGCCTTTGTGGATGCGCATCGCTCGGTACGCCTTGTAATGCTGCGCGGCGATAAGGACGAACACGCCTTGGAAGCGGCGATTGCGCGTCCGGCGGACAACTTCATCCCGAACCCGACGCCCGCTGACGAAGTGGCATTTTTCCAGCTTTCCGGCGGCAGCACCGGCACGCCGAAGCTGATCCCGCGCACGCATAACGACTACGACTACAGCATCCGCCGCAGCAACGAGATTTGCGGCATCACCGCCGAAACGCGTTATCTGAACGCGCTGCCCGCGGCGCATAACTACGCCATGAGCTCGCCGGGATCGTTAGGCGTCTTCACCGCGGGCGGGTGCGTAGTGCTGGCGAACGATCCGAGCGCCACGCTCTGCTTCCCGCTGATTGAACGGCATCAGATTAACGTCACCTCGCTGGTTCCTCCGGCGGTGAGCCTGTGGCTGCAGGCGATTGCCGACGGCGCGGGCAACGCGCAGCTCAAATCCCTCAGGCTGCTGCAGGTGGGTGGCGCACGCCTCTCCGCCACGCTCGCGGCGCGCATTCCGGCGGAAATCGGCTGCCAGCTTCAGCAGGTGTTCGGCATGGCGGAAGGGCTGGTGAACTACACCGCGCTCGACGACTTGCCGGAGCGCATCATCAACACTCAGGGCCGCCCGATGTGCCCGGACGACGAAGTGTGGGTGGCGGACGAGCACGGTAACCCGCTGCCGCGCGGTGAGGTCGGGCGTCTGATGACGCGCGGGCCGTATACCTTCCGCGGCTATTTCAACAGCCCGGAACACAACGCCAGCGCCTTCGACGCCGACGGCTTTTACTGCTCCGGCGATCTGATCGCCATCGACGAGCAGGGCTACATCACCGTGCAGGGGCGCGAGAAGGATCAGATCAACCGCGGCGGCGAGAAGATCGCCGCCGAAGAGATTGAAAACCTGCTGCTGCGCCACGAGGCGGTGATCCACGCCGCGCTGGTGAGCATGGAGGACAGCCTGCTGGGCGAAAAAAGCTGCGCGTATCTGGTGGTGAAACAGCCCCTGCGCGCGGTTGAAGTGCGCCGCTTCCTGCGCGAGCAGGGCGTTGCCGAATTCAAGCTGCCGGACCGCGTGGAGAGCGTGGATGCGCTCCCGCTGACGCCGGTCGGCAAAGTCGATAAGAAACAGTTGCGCCTGTGGCTTGCTGAACGCGCCCGGGGCTGAGGAACAGAGTATGGCCATTCCAAAATTAACCGCTTACGCGCTGCCGACCGCCGCAGAGCTGCCGACCAGTAAAGTGAACTGGGCGTTTGAGCCTGAACGTGCCGCGCTGTTGATCCACGATATGCAGGAGTATTTCCTGAACTTCTGGGGCGAAAACAGCGCGATGATGCAGCAGGTGGTGGCGAATATCGCCAGACTGCGCGCTTACTGCAAAGCGCACAATATTCCCGTGTACTACACCGCTCAGCCGAAAGAGCAGAGCGACGAAGACCGCGCCCTGCTGAACGACATGTGGGGGCCGGGCCTGACCCGCTCGCCGGAGCAGCAGCGCATTGTCCGCGAACTGACCCCGGACGAAGCGGACACGGTGCTGGTGAAGTGGCGCTACAGCGCGTTTCACCGCTCGCCGCTGGAGCAGATGCTGAAAGAAACCGGACGCAACCAGCTGCTGATTACCGGCGTTTACGCCCACATCGGCTGTATGACCACCGCCACCGATGCCTTTATGCGCGACATCAAACCGTTCTTTATCGCCGACGCGCTGGCGGATTTCACCCGCGACGAGCACCTGATGTCGCTCAACTACGTGGCCGGACGCTCGGGCCGCGTGGTAATGACCGACGAGCTGCTGCCGTCCGTTCCGGCGACCAAAGCCGCGCTGCGTGAGCTGATCCTGCCGCTGCTGGACGAGTCCGACGAGCCGATGGATGACGAAAACCTGATCGACTACGGTCTGGACTCGGTGCGCATGATGGCGCTGGCCGCCCGCTGGCGCAAAGTGCACGGCGATATCGACTTCGTGATGCTGGCCAAAAATCCAACCATCGACGCCTGGTGGGCGCTGCTTTCCCGCGAGGTGAAGTGATGGGTCTGGATTTCACCGGTAAAACCGTCTGGGTGACGGGCGCGGGTAAGGGGATTGGCTACGCGACGGCGCTGGCGTTTGTGGAGGCGGGCGCACGGGTGACCGGCTTCGATCTGGCGTTTCCGCTGGGGGATTATCCGTTCGCCACTGAAACCCTGGACGTGGCGGATGCCGCGCAGGTGCATGAAGTGTGCGGGCGCGCGCTGGCGTCGCTTGAACGGCTGGACGTGCTGGTCAACGCGGCGGGCATTCTGCGCATGGGGGCGACGGACCAGCTTTCGCAGGAGAACTGGCAGCAGACCTTCGCGGTCAACGTCGGCGGCGCGTTCAACCTGTTCCAGCAGACGATGGGCCAGTTTCGCCGTCAGCAGGGCGGGGCGATAGTCACCGTGGCGTCCGACGCGGCACACACGCCGCGCATCGGCATGAGCGCCTACGGCGCGTCGAAGGCGGCGCTGAAAAGCCTGGCCCTGACCGTCGGGCTGGAGCTGGCGGGCAGCGGCGTGCGCTGTAACCTGGTGTCGCCGGGCTCAACGGATACCGATATGCAGCGCACCCTGTGGAAAAGCAACGACGCGGAGCAGCAGCGTATTCGCGGCTTTGGCGAGCAGTTCAAGCTCGGCATTCCGCTGTGCAAAATCGCTCGTCCGCAGGAGATTGCCAGCACGGTGCTGTTCCTTGCTTCCGATGCCGCCAGCCATATCACCCTGCAGGATATCGTGGTGGACGGCGGCTCCACGCTGGGGGCGTAAGATGATCTGGAAACGTCATTTACCGCTCGAGGAGCTGAACGCGACCAGCCTGAACACCCTGGTGGCGCATCTCGGTATCGTCTATACCCGCCTCGGCGACGACACGCTGGAAGCGGAGATGCCGGTGGATGCGCGTACCCATCAGCCGTTTGGCCTGCTGCACGGCGGCGCGTCGGCGGCGCTGGCGGAAACGCTGGGGTCGATGGCCGGCTTTCTGATGACCCGCGACGGGCAGAGCGTGGTGGGGACGGAGCTTAACGCCACGCACCATCGTGCGGTCTCTCACGGCAAAGTGCGCGGGGTATGTCAGCCGCTGCATCTGGGGCGGTCGAGCCAGAGCTGGGAGATTGTGGTATTCGACGAGCAGGGGCGGCGGTGCTGTACCTGTCGGTTGAGCACGATGGTGTTGGGCTAAGCCTGGCAGATCAAAGTGATCGGCTTAACACTGTGGTGTAAATCTCTGGTTTGACCACGCATTATTGCGTTTCAAAGTTGTTAAATTTTTCCGGTTGTTCTAGAAACAAAATGTAACATCTCACTGTTTCACAACAACGGACAACAACTATGAACAACTCAGGGAAATACCTTATATGGGCAGGGCTCTCCGTTGTGGGAGCCTTTGCCCTGGGCTACATCGCCCTCAACCGGGGGGAACAGATCAATGCGCTCTGGATCGTTGTCGCCTCCGTCTGCATTTATCTGATCGCGTACCGTTTTTATGGCCGCTATATCGCAAAGAACGTTCTGGGCGTTGACGCGACGCGCATGACGCCTGCCGTCCGCCATAACGACGGGCTGGACTACGTGCCGACCGACAAAAAAGTGCTGTTCGGTCACCATTTTGCGGCGATTGCCGGAGCGGGCCCGCTGGTGGGGCCGGTGCTGGCGGCGCAGATGGGTTACCTGCCGGGGATGATCTGGATCCTCGCGGGCGTGGTGCTGGCGGGCGCGGTGCAGGACTTTATGGTGCTGTTCGTCTCGACCCGCCGCGACGGGCGTTCGCTGGGTGAGCTGGTGAAAGAGGAGATGGGGGCAACCGCCGGGGTAATTGCGCTGGTGGTGACCTTTATGATCATGGTGATCATCCTCGCGGTGCTGGCGATGATCGTGGTGAAAGCGTTGACCCACAGCCCGTGGGGGACCTATACCGTTGCCTTCACCATTCCGCTGGCGCTGTTTATGGGGATTTATATTCGCTACCTGCGCCCGGGCCGCATTGGTGAGGTGTCGGTAATTGGCCTGGTATTCCTGGTGTTCGCCATTATCTCCGGCGGCTGGGTGGCGGAAAGCCCGACCTGGGCGCCGTTCTTCGACTTTACCGGCGTCCAGCTGACCTGGATGCTGGTGGGCTACGGCTTTGTGGCGGCGGTGCTGCCGGTATGGCTGCTGCTGGCTCCGCGTGACTATCTCTCTACGTTCCTGAAAATCGGCACCATCGTCGGGCTGGCGATCGGCATTCTGATTATGCGTCCGACCCTGACCATGCCTGCGTTAACCAAATTCATCGACGGTACCGGCCCGGTCTGGACCGGTAACCTGTTCCCGTTCCTGTTTATCACCATCGCCTGCGGCGCGGTGTCGGGCTTCCACGCGCTGATCGCATCCGGAACCACGCCGAAGATGCTGGCGAATGAAAATCAGGCCTGCCTGATCGGCTACGGCGGCATGCTGATGGAATCCTTTGTCGCCATCATGGCGCTGGTCTCGGCCTGTATCATCGACCCGGGCGTGTATTTCGCGATGAACAGCCCGATGGCGGTACTGGCACCGGCTGGCACCGTTGACGTGGTGGCGTCCGCCGCGCAGGTGGTGAGCGGCTGGGGCTTTGCGATTACCCCTGATACGTTGACGAGCATCGCCAGTGAAGTGGGCGAGCAGTCGATTATCTCCCGTGCGGGCGGAGCGCCGACGCTGGCGGTCGGCATGGCGTATATTCTTCACGGCGCGCTGGGCGGGCTGATGGACGTGTCGTTCTGGTATCACTTCGCCATCCTGTTCGAGGCGCTGTTTATCCTGACGGCGGTGGATGCGGGAACTCGTGCGGCGCGCTTTATGCTGCAGGACCTGCTGGGGGTGATCTCCCCGAACCTGAAGCGTACCGATTCGCTCCCGGCTAACCTGCTGGCGACGGCGCTGTGCGTGCTGGCGTGGGGCTACTTCCTGCACCAGGGCGTGGTCGATCCGCTCGGCGGGATTAACACCCTGTGGCCGCTGTTTGGTATCGCCAACCAGATGCTGGCAGGCATGGCGCTGATGCTCTGCGCGGTGGTGCTGTTCAAGATGAAGCGCCAGCGTTACGCGTGGGTGGCACTGGTGCCAACCGCGTGGCTGCTGATCTGTACCCTGACGGCGGGCTGGCAGAAGGCCTTCAGCCCGGACAACAAGGTGGGCTTCCTGGCGATCGCCAACAAGTTCCAGGCGATGATCGACAGCGGCAAGATCCCGGCGCAGTACACCGAGTCGCAGCTGTCCCAGCTGGTGTTTAACAACCGTCTGGATGCCGGGCTGACCATCTTCTTTATGGTGGTGGTCGTGGTGCTGGCGTTGTATTCTCTCAAGACCGCGCTGGCGGCGTTGAAAAACGATCAGCCAACGGCGAAAGAAACACCGTACGAGCCGATGCCTGAAAACCTGGAAGAGATTGTGACCCAGGCGAAAGGGGCGCACTAACCTGTTTGCCGGGTGGCGGCTTCGCCTTACCCGGCCTACATTTCTTCTCCGCCCTCACCCTCCGGGAGAGGGCCGGAAACAAACGAGAAACTGATTATGTTCGACACTCTATCCAAAGCAGGTAAGTACCTGGGCCAGGCCGCCAAAATGATGATTGGCGTGCCGGACTACGACAACTACGTCGAGCATATGCGCGTCAACCATCCGGACCAGACGCCCATGACCTACGAAGAATTTTTCCGCGACCGCCAGGACGCCCGCTACGGCGGCAAGGGCGGGGCGAAGTGCTGTTAACCCTCTTTCGGTAAATAGAGGCTGATCTGTTCCTGCCTGCAGCCGTAGATCGCTGCCAGCTTTTCACGGGTGCGCTTTTGCGGACGGGAGTCGAGCGCTTCCAGCTGCGACACGGCGGACTGGGTGATGCCGAGTTTTTCCGCCACCTCCTGCTGGGACATGCCGCGCAGGATACGCCACGCGGCCTGCAGGCTGACGTTCTCGTTATGCATGACGTCGCACACTTCACCAGGTAATCCTACGTCATCATAACAATCGTGTTCGACTTCAATATCCTCTAGATCATCATCGGTTTCGTCGTCGATTTCTGCCATCTGTAAGCACATACGAAAGTATTCATCATAGGGAATAACGACGTACTGCGCTTTTCCGTCATCGTCCTTAATTAGCTGAACAGCCATAGGGGGCTTTCTCCTCGTGAAGGTAGGTCGTTGATGTTCTGCGCTTGACGGCCAAAACATAACAATGGTTATCGGGATCGTCCCGAAGTGTAATCAGAATGCGGTAATCGCCAACGCGTAGCCGGAATTGATTTTCTGTTGCCGATATTTTTTTGATATCGGGCCGGGGAGCTGAGCGATCGTCCAGCTCAGCAAGTTTTGCTTTGATTCTTCGCTGATATCGGCCATCGATTTTGAAAAACTCTTTCTTTGCATTCTTTGACCAGACAATCTTCATCCGTACCTCCACTGTACGCCCACACAAAGTATAAGGAAATAATAAGGCTATTAGATAAATTCCGAATTTCTAATGGGGTACTGTAGAGCGGGGAAATAACCGGAGAAAGCGGCAAAACGCGAACCGTCGAGGATGCTCGGAAACGCCTCTGCCGGGCGACAGAGGCTTGCAGGGAGATTGCGATCAGGCGTTCAAACCGCCGTCCACATCCAGGCCGGTGCCGGAGATCTGCCCGGCCGCCGGGCTGGCAAGAAACGTGACCGCCGCCGCGACGTCTTCCGGCTGACCGTAATGACCCAAAGCAATAAGCTGACGCTGAGAGTCAGCCTGTTCCCCGTCTTCCGGGTTCATATCGCTGTTGGTGGGGCCGGGGTGCACCAGGTTAACGGTAATGCCGCGCGGCCCTAAATCACGGGCCAGCCCGCGGGTGAGGGAGTTCAGCGCCGATTTGGTCATCGAGTAAACGGCAATGCCCGGCTGCGCCACGCGGTTTGCCAGACAGCTGCCGATGTTGATAATGCGCCCGCCGTCTGACATGTGCACCAGCGCTTCCTGAATGGCGATCACCACGCCGCGAATGTTGACGTTGATAAGGGCGTCAATGTCCGCCAGCGTCATGGACTCCAGCGGGCCGCCGCGCGCGATCCCGGCGTTGTTGACCAGAATGTCCAGCCCGCCAAGGGAACGCGCCGCATGGGTGACGGCATCCTGAATCGCCTGCGCGCTGGCGCTGTCGGCCTGCACGGCTTCGCTGTGGCGCCCCAGCGCCTTAATCTCATCGGCGACCGCCTGGGCTTTATCGGCAGATTTTTCATACGTAATAATCACATCCGCACCGGCGCGCGCCAGCGACAGGGCAATCGCACGACCCAATCCGCGGCTGGCGCCGGTAACCAGCGCCTTTTTACCTGTTAAATCGATCTGCATGATGACCTCGTTACGAGAGTGGTAAGAATCATCATTAGGTATAGCCTGTCGGCGCGATCAACGGCTGAAGGATTCCACTTTCTCAAACGCGGCGCGCAGAACGTCAGGCGTTAACGTAACAGGTAAATAGTGAATCGACTCCACCGGGCGCAGGGTGTGGGCGATGACCCGATCCAACTCGTCGCGGTTATTGATGTCGACGTCCAGCTCGCGAAGCGTGGTCGGCAGGTTAAAACGCTGGTACGCCGCGACCAGCTGCGCCAGCACGTCGTCCTGGCCGAGCAGGGCGCTCTGCACCAGAATGCCGTAGGCCACCTTGGTGCCGTGCAGGTATTTTTCCGTCTGCGGCAGCACGGTTAAGCCGTTGTGTACCGCATGCGCCGCCGCCACGCGCGTATAGCGTTCGCCCAGGCCGCCGACCATCCCGCCGCCGGCGATGATTGCATCGACCACGTCCCGGAACGCCTGCGTCTGTTCGCCGCGCTGCTGGTCGGCCAGCGCCTCTTCGCTGCGCGCCAGCAGCACGTCGCGGATCGCCAGCGCGCCGTTAATGCCCAGCCGCACGGTCAGCGGCAGGTTCTCCGGCTCTGGTGCCAATACCACCGCTTCGTACCACTTCGCCAGCGTATCGCCGATGCCCGCCAGCAGGTACTCCGCCGGGGCGTTGAGGACGATCTGCGGCTCCACCAGCACCAGGAAGTTGGCGTCGTCGAAGATCTCAAAATGCAGCGCCTGTCCGGCATCGTTGTACCAGACGGAAAGCGGGGTCCACGCCGCACAGGTGGCGGCAATGGTGGGGATACCCACGAACGGCACCCCTAAGCTGCGCGCCACGGCCTTGACGGTATCCAGTACCGCGCCGCCGCCGACGCCAATCACCACGCTGGCGTCGCTGCCGGATTCATTCACCAGATGGGTGACGTCGCGCTCGCTGCAGTGGCCTTTAAACAGCAGGCGTTTCGCTCCCGGCGCGTTAAAGCTCGCCGGCAGGAAAGGGCGCGCGCCTTCGATAGCGCGCTCGCCGTAAATCCACACCGCGCGGGAAAGCTGTTCCGGGGTAAAGAAGTTATCCAGCTGCGCAAGGCTTCCGGGATGAGAGAAGTAGTTCGCCGGGCCAGGCACGACGCGGATATCGGTGTTGCTCATGATGGTGTCCTTTTTGCGGAAGCGCTAACCCGATGTTATGTCTGGACATCCGGATGGCTAATAATATTTCGCTTTAACTTATGCCTTTTCCGTCGTTGTCAGTCAACCGGAGCTGTGAAAAATTCGATAAATCAGAAGAGTAATGAAGGATTTACGCGGATGGTTTCCAGTCGCCTTGAGATGCGCGGTATCAGCCTGGCCTTTTCCGGCTTTCAGGCGCTGTCGCGCGTGAATTTCACCTTAACCGGCGGATCCGTACACGCGCTGACCGGTGCCAACGGCGCGGGAAAATCGACCCTGATGGCGGTGCTGTGCGGGACGCACGACCACTATGAGGGTGAGATCAGCATCAACAACCAGCCGGTGAGCATCCGCGAACCGCTCGATGCCAAACGGCTGGGGATCCACCTTGTGCAGCAGGAAGTGGACGTAGCGCTGATCCCGGGGTTAAGCATTGCCGAGAACATCATGCTCGACCAGCTGGCGCAGCCGGGGCATCGCTTCAGCTGGCGCGCTATCCGCCAGCAGGCGAGACAGGCGCTGGCGCAGCTCGACGTGACGCTGGACGTTCGCCGTTCCATCGACGGCTGTTCGCTGGCCGAAAAGCAGCAGATTTTGCTGGCGCGGGCGCTGTCCCATCACTGCCGTTTTTTGATTCTTGATGAACCCACCGCGCCGCTGGACGCGCACGAGAGCGAGCGCCTGTTTGCGGTAGTGAGACGTTTAAAGCAGCAGGGCATCGGCGTGGTATTTATCTCTCACCGCATTCACGAGCTGAAGGCCATCTGCGACACCCTGACGGTGCTGCGCGACGGCAAGCTGATCGAGTCCGGCCCGATGGCCGATCTAAGCGGCGAAGCGATCGTCGAGAAGATGCTCGGCCACGTGCTGAGCGATATCTATCCGCCCGCGCGGCCGCCGCACGGCGACGAAACGCTGTTACGCGTTGAGGGGCTTCACGACGACGCGCTGCTGAAAGATATCTCCCTGCACCTGCGCAAAGGCGAAATTCTCGGGATTGCCGGGCTGGCGGGGGCGGGGAAAACCGAACTCTGCAAGGCGCTGTTTGGCGCCAGCAAAAGCCGCGTGACGCGCGGTGAGCTAAATCATCAATCCTGGCAGCCGCGCGACCCGGCCGACTCCGTGCTGCGCGGTCTGGCGCTGGTGCCGGAGGAGCGGCGGAAAGAGGGCATTTTTATCGACGAGCCGGTGAGCATGAACCTCGCCGTGTGCGCCGATAACAGCTTTTCGCGCTGGAGCCTGTTTGGCCATCGTCAGGCGTGGCGCTGGGCGGAAGAGGTCATCGCCCGCGTCGGCGTGCGCGCGCGTGGGCCGGGGCAGGTGCTGCGCCGTCTTTCCGGCGGCAACCAGCAGAAGGTCGCCATCGGTAAATGGCTGCGCAATGACGCCAGCGTGCTGATATTCGACGAGCCGACCAAAGGCGTGGACGTGAAGGCCAAAACCGATCTGTTCCAGCTGATTGACGGCCTGGCGCGCGAGGGCAAAGGGGTGATTTACGCCTCGGGCGAGTTTTCCGAGCTGGTCGGGCTATGCGACCGCATCTGCGTCCTGTGGGACGGACGCATCGTGGCGGAAATCGCCGGGGCCGAGGCCCGCGAAGAAACACTACTTTATTATTCAACCGGAGGAACGGCGTCGTGAGCAAGGCCCTTTCAGTGAACGCGGCGGCGTCTGGCCGCCAGCAGATTTTCGATTTTCTCTACAGGTGGGGCATGCTGTTAACCGTCGTCGCGCTGGTGGCCGTCTTTGGCCTGGCGTCGGACAGCTTCCTCGATCCGAACAACATCATCAATATTCTGCGCTCGATTGCCATCGTGACGGTGATTGCCATTGGCGTGTCGATCTCGTTGACCATCGGCGGGTTCGATCTCTCCGTGGGATCCACCGCCTCGCTGGCGAACGCGCTGGTGATTTCACTTTTCGTCTGGCACGGCTTTGGCACCGCCGAGTCGATTCTGATCACCCTCGCGCTCTGCACGCTGGTGGGGCTGTTTAACGCTTTTCTCATTGTCATCCTGCGCATTCCGGACATGCTGGCGACGCTTGCCAGCCTGTTTGTGATCCAGGGCGTGGCGATGACCTACAGCTACGGCGGGTCGATTACCGAGAACATGGTGCTGCCGAGCGGCGACATGGCGGAAGGGACCATTCCGGCGGCGTTCAGCCTGCTGGGGCAGGTGCCGACCATCGTGATCGTCATGCTGGTGGTGACCGTGCTGGCGCAGCTGGGCCTGTCGCTCACTACGCATGGCCGACGCATGTACGCCATCGGCGGTAACCCCGAAGCCGCGCGCCTCTCCGGCATTCGCACCACGCGCTACAAGGTGGCGGCCTACGTGATTGCCTCGCTGCTGGCGGGTCTGGGAGGGATTTTGCTGGCTTCACGCATCGGCTCGTCGCAGGTGAATGCGGGCGGCGGATACCTGATGGATGCGGTGGCGGCGGCGTGGATTGGCTTCTCGCTGGCCGGATCCGGCAAGCCGAACGCGCTGGGAACCCTGGTTGGGGCGGTCATTCTCGGCGTGCTGTCGAACGGGCTGGTGATGCTCTCCGTGCCGTATTACGCCATGGACATTATAAAAGGGCTGGTGCTCGCGGTAGCGCTGGCGATTACCTACATACAAAAACGCTGACAACACAACGGGATAAAAAAATGAAAAAGATTGCACTCTCTTTGGTGGCACTTGGGTTGCTCACGGCTCTGCCAGGCTTCGCGGCCACGCCCGCGCCGCTTCCGGCAGCCATTGCGAACCATGACGGCCCGATCCGCATCGCGGTGATCCGTAACCTCGGCTCAGATGACAACACCACGCAGTTTATTGCTGGCGCAATTCAGGAAGGGAAGAAGCTCGGCTTTAAGGTCAGCACCTTTTTAAGCAACGGGGACGACGCCAAATTCCAGGACTTTGTGAACCAGGCCATCAGCCAGAAGTACGACGGGATTATTCTCTCTCAGGGGCGCGATCCGTACTCCACCGCGCTGGTGAAGAAAGCGGTGGATGCCGGGATCAAAGTCTCCGTCTTTGATACGGCGGTTAACGGCGAGATCCCTGGCGTGACCGTCACCCAGCAGGACGATGCCTCCCTGACGAACCTCTCCTTCGGCCAGCTGGCGAAAGATTTCAACGGCAAGGCCAATATCGTCAAGCTGTGGGTGGCGGGCTTCCCGCCGATGGAGCGTCGTCAGGCGGCCTATAAAGAGCTGCAAAAGCAGTATCCGGACATCAAAGAGCTGGAGTCTATCGGCGCCGTGTCCTCTGACGTGCAGGGGGATACCGCCAACAAGGTGGGGGCGATCCTGGCGAAATACCCGAAAGGCAAAATCGACGCCATCTGGGGAACCTGGGACGCCTTCAGCCAGGGCGCGTATAAGGCGCTGAAAGAGAACGGCCGCACCGAGATTAAGCTCTACAGCATCGACATCTCTAACCAGGATCTGCAGCTGATGCGCGAGCCGGGCAGCGCGTGGAAGGTGAGCGTGGCGGTGGATCCGAAGCTGATTGGCGCAACTAACGTGCGTCTGGTGGCGAACAAGATTGCCGGGGAAGCGACGCCTGCGACCTACGATTTCAAAGCGGCGGCCATTCCTCAGGCGCTGCTGACCGCCCAGCCGGGCCCGGTGAACGTGGCGTCGCTGGGGAAAATCATTCCGGGCTGGGGCCAGACGGAAGATTTTATCGCGCCGTGGTTTGCGACGCTGGAAGCGAAAAATAAATAAAACCACGCCGGGTGGCGTCAGGTGCGGCCTGATGCCCTCACCCCGGCCCTCTCCCGCAGGGAGAGGGGGAAAACCCAAAGGAGCTAACAGGTGACGCAAGTACCCCTTCCAGAATACAGCCGCAATATGCGGCTGATTGGCCATAGCGATCAGGGCGGTCGCCCGGACGGCGTGCAGCTGATGGTCCATCGCGGTTTCGCCTATATCGGCCATATGGTGTCGCAGGGCTTTTCGATTGTCGACGTGCGCGACCCGAAAAACCCGAAAGCGGCGGGCTACGTGCCCGCGCCGCCCGGCACCTGGAACGTGCATCTGCAGGCGCATGACGACCTGCTGCTGGTGATTAACGCCCGGGATCTGTTTGCCGATGCCCGCTTTGCCGACGAGAAGGTCTACTACACACGCCAGGTGGGGGAGACCGTCAGCGACGTGCAGGACAAAGGCTGGAGCGCCGGGCTGCGGGTGTTTGATATCTCCACGCCCGACAGGCCGCGCGAAATCGGCTTTCTGTCGCTGAGCGGCATCGGCATCCACCGCATCTGGTACGTCGGCGGCCGCTGGGCGTATGTGTCAGCGCTGATCGACGGCTTTACCGACTACATTTTTCTGACCATCGATCTGGCGGACCCGCGTAAGCCTGAAGTGGCGGGGCGCTGGTGGCTGCCGGGGATGAACCAGGCCGAAGGGGAGACGCCGAACTGGCCGGAAGGGAAACGCTACGCGCTGCACCACGCGATTATCGCGGGCGATACCGCCTACGGCAGCTGGCGCGACGGCGGCCTGACGCTGCTGGACGTGAAGGACCGCACCCGGCCGAAGCTGATTAGCCACCGCAACTGGAGTCCGCCGTTTGGCGGCGGGACGCACACCGCGCTGCCGCTGCCGGACCGCGATTTGCTGGTGGTGCTGGACGAAGCGGTGCTCGATAACCAGGAGGACGGCGAAAAGCTGATCTGGCTGTTTGATATCCGCGAGCCGTCGAACCCGGTCAGCATCTCGACCTTCCCGCAGCCGGATGAAACCGACTACGTGGCGAAAGGGGCGCATTTTGGCCCGCATAACCTGCACGAGAACCGGCCGGGGAGCTTCGTCAGCTCGACGCTGATTTTTGCGACCTATCAGAACGCGGGCGTGCGGGCGTATGACATTTCCAATCCGTATCGACCGGTGGAAACCGGTGCGCTGGTGCCCGCCGCGCCGGAGAGAATGATGGACACGCGGCCGAATCGCCCGCAGGTGATCCAGTCGTGCGACGTGTTTGTGGATGCGCAGGGGATAATTTACAGCACGGATTATAACGGCGGGCTGTCGGTGATTGAGTATCTGGGATGAGTGCGGTTTGATGCCCTCATCCCGGCCCTCTCCCACAGGGAGAGGGAGAAAACCAAATGTAATCAGCTGTACTGCCGCACCCGTGCCACCAGATCTTCGGCGCTGTTGATGCGGTCGGCAATGACTATCAGCGCTTTACCGAGCGTAATCGCGTGGCGCAGGCACTCGTGGCGCATCGCCTCGTCCTGGATGGTGTCGATATCCGCGACGTGGGAAAGCCCGACGCTGCGGCGAATGAGCTCGGTGCCGCAGAAGCCGATGGCGTCATGCCAGACCTTTTTCAGGAACGCGGAGGCATAGCCCGGCGCGCCGAGCGCGGCGTCGCGCGTTTTCTCGTTTGCCAGCGCCTGGAAGCGTTCCGCGAAGGTGTTCCACAGCTCCTGAATATCGGTCAGGCGCTGCTCGCGCGCGGCGGCGGCATCGCGAATGCCCAGATGCCCCGGCAGGCCGCAGAAGTTCAGCAGCAGGTTGCCGATGGCGGTACCGACGTCAAAGCCAATCGGGCCAAAGTAGCCGAACTCGGCGTCGATGGCCTTCAGGCTGCCGTCAGCCACAAAAATCGAGCCGCTGTGAATATCGCCGTGCAGGAGCGCTTCGGCGTGCGAGAAGAAGCGGTGCTTCAGGGAGGCCACGGCAATTTTAAGCTGAGCGTCGTCGCGCAGGGCCGCGACGTCATTTTCCAGCTCGGCCGGGTAGCTGTTGCGTTCGTGGATCTGGTACGGATCGTTGAAGAACAGATCTTCGGTGATCTCGCACATCTCCGGGTTGATGAATTTCGCCACCTGCGCTTTTTTCGCGTGCGGGTGCAGGTAGAAATCGCTGGTGTGGAACAGCGCGTGCGCGAGGTATTCGCCCAGCTGACGGGCCGCCTGCGGGTAGTAAATGTTTTTAATCAGCTCGCCGCGCCAGATGCGATGGCTGGAGAGATCTTCCATCACCATCACCGCCAGCTCCGGGTCAAAGTGGTGGATTTTCACGGTGTGCTGCGGGCTGTGCTGGTAGTGCTCGACCAGGGTTTGTGCTTCAAGGCGGGCGCGGTCCAGCGTCAGCGGCCAGGACTCGCCGACGCAGCGCACGTAGGGCAGCGCCTGCTTAACGACGATGCGGCTCACGCCCGCGCCGTCGAAAATTTTGAATACCAGATTGAGGTTGCCGTCGCCTACTTCCTGCGCCTCTACCAGCGATGAAGGATCGTCAAGTCCGCCAAACTGCCTGGCATACTCCACGGCGTCCTGAGCGGTAAAAGTACGGTATTGCGACATGGCCTGCTCCTCACGAGTTTTCTAATTAAGACATGTAGACGTCTATACATCTGGATTCATCCTGACACAATGTGCTACAACAACGCAACAGGGAATTAACGACATGCAGACATTACAGACGACCAGCCTGCGGGTGGCGGATAATCAGCTCTTTATTCTCGATCAGCAGGCGCTTCCGCAGGAGAAACGCTGGCTGGATGCCTCGACGGTAGAGGCGCTGGTCGGACATATCCACGCCCTGCGCGTGCGCGGCGCGCCGCTGATTGGTCTCTCTGCAAGCCTGCTGCTGGCGCTGCTGGCGGAAAACGGCAAAAGCCGAGACGAGCTGGCGGCGGCGCTGGAAACCCTGCGCGCATCCCGCCCGACGGCGGTGAACCTCATGAACAATCTTGACCGCATGAAGCTCGCCCTGTGGCAGGAGGATTTTGTACCGGCGCTGGTGGCCGAAGCGCTGCGCCTGATTGACGAAGACAAACGTCTTTGCGACGCGATTGCCAAAGCCGGCAGCGCGCTGGTGAAGCCCGGCAGCCGTCTGCTGACCCACTGCAACACCGGCGGGCTGGCAACGGCGGGCGTTGGCACCGCATTGGGCGTGATTGCCCGCGCGCATCAGGAGGGTAACGTCAGCAACGTCTGGGTGGATGAAACCCGTCCGCTGCTGCAGGGCGGCAGATTGACCGCGTGGGAGCTAGGCGAGCTGGGCGTGCCGTATCGGCTGATTACCGACTCCATGGCCGCCAGCCTGATGGCAAAAGGGGAAGTGGACGCCGTGTGGGTGGGCGCAGACCGCATTGCCGCCAACGGCGACGTGGCGAACAAGATCGGTACCTATTCCCTGGCGGTGCTGGCGAAGTTCCACGGCATTCCGTTCTACGTGGCCGCCCCGCAAACGACCCTCGATCCGGACTGCCCGAACGGGGATGCGATCCCCATTGAGCAGCGCGCCGCCAGCGAGGTGACGGGCGTGGCCGGAAGCTTTGGCGCGGTGCAGTGGGCGCCGGAAAACGCGCAGGTCTATAACCCGGCGTTTGACGTCACACCTGCCTCGCTGATCAGCGGCTGGGTGCTGGATACGGGCGTAGTCACGCCGGAAGCGGTGGCAAACGGGAAATTCGCCTGAGTCCGGCTATCCTTTAAGGGGTTCCCTTGAGAGGACAATATCGTGACGCTGGATCCTGAAACTGACTTAAAACTGGAGCGCGTGGTGGATGCACCGCGCGACCTGCTGTGGCTGTGCTGGACCACGCCGGAACACATCAAAAACTTCTTCATTCCTGCTCCCCATAAGGTGACCGAATGCGATCTCGATCTCCGCGTGGGCGGGCGGTTCAACACCGTGTTTGAGGTGGACGGTCAGCGGATGGATAACCGGGGCGTATTTCTTGAAATCGACCCGGGTAAAAAGCTGGTCTTTACCGACGGCTATACCGAAGGCTGGAAACCGGCCGAAAAGCCGTTTATGACGGCGATCCTGCTGCTGGAGGATGTGGGCGAGGGCAAGACCCGCTACACGGCGATTGCGCGTCATCCGACGAAGGAAATCCGCGAGCAGCATGAGCAGATGGGCTTCCACGAAGGGTGGGGGATTGTGCTGGATCAGCTGGTGGGTTATGTGAAAGGACTGGAGCGTTGAAGCTCGAGCGGCCTGATGCCCTCACCCCGACCCTCTCCCACAGGGAGAGGGAGCAAACACTAAAAACGGCAGCTCTAGCTGCCGTTTTGCTTTTACCTATGCCAACCGTGGATACGCATCCGCGATGGCATCGCCCGTAAACTGCGCCACCCAGCCTTCCGGGTTGTCGAAAATACGAATGGCGGTAAAGTTCGGCTCTGAGCCCATATCAAACCAGTGCGGCGTGCCCGCGGGTACGGAAATCAGGTCGTTTTTCTCGCACAGCACCTGATACACCTCATCGCCAATGTGCAGGCAGAACAGCCCCGCGCCTTCCACGAAGAAGCGCACTTCGTCTTCGCCGTGGGTGTGTTCGTTCAGGAACTTCGCGCGCAGCGCCTCTTTCTGCGGGTTGTCGGCGCGCAGGCTGATCACGTCCCAGCTTTGGTAGCCTTTTTCCGCCACCAGCTTGTCGATCGCATGCTGATACGCCGCGATCACGGCTTCGGGCGCGGGATCGTGTCCTAAATCGCGATCCGCCGCCCAGCGTTCAAACCGCACGCCTTTGGCATTGAGCTGCTGGGCGATCTCGGCGGCGTCGGTGCTGTGCCACTGGTGTTGACTGGCGTCTTTATCGGAATAAATGGTCAATGCGCTCATGAAGGGATCTGCTCCGGATTAATCTCGTCAAACTGGTGGACCTGATGGTGATGGCTTGCGCCGTCATCATCACCGCGAATCAGCTGCAGTGTGCGAAAACCTGCCTGTTCAGCCGCGTCCAGCTCCTGATGAATATCGGACAGGAACAGGATCTGCGACGGGGCGATGCCCGTTTGTGCCGAAATGTTCTGATAGGACTGCACCTCGCGCTTGGCGCCGATGTGGGTATCAAAATAGCCGCTGAACAGATGAGTAATATCACCTTCGTCGCTGTAGCCAAATAACAGTTTCTGCGCGGCGACGGAGCCAGAGGAATAAACATAGAGATCAATCCCTTGCGCTTTCCACTTTTCCAGCGCAGGCAGTACGTCCGGGTAGAGGTGGCCGGTAAAGTCGCCGTTCACGTAGCCGTCATGCCAGATGATCCCCTGCAGGGCTTTGAGCGCCGTGGATTTGCGGTCTTCATCCATAAAGGCAAACAGGGCGTCGATAAGCTCGCTGACGCTGGCGTGCGGGTGACCGATTTCATCACGCAGGTTGTCCAGAATGGATTTGACCGGCTCGGCGTACTGCTGCGCGGTCACGAAGGCCGCCAGCCGCTCACGCGCGTAGGGGAACAAAACGTCATGGACAAAACGGATATCGCTGGTGGTCCCTTCAATATCCGTCACAATCGCGCGAATCATACTCTCTCCAGTTGTCGTAAACGCATTTCGCATTCAAATAAGAATTCTAGTCCTTCCAGATGACGGCGGGCCTCGGCCACGTCGCGTCCCCAGCAGGTTAAGCCATGACCGCGCAGAAGAAAACCATAATTAAGCGGGCGTTCCTGTGCGTAATGGGCGATTCGGGAGGCGAGGGCGTCAATATCCTGGTCGTTATCAAAGACCGGGATAGCCACCGTATCCAGATGCGTGGTCTGCCCGGTGAGGGATTTTTGCATCTCAAAGCCGCTGATGTTGAGCTCGGCTTCTTTGACCAGACGCGACAGCACCGTGGCGTTGACGGTATGAACGTGCAGGACGGCGTTGGCTTCCGGGAACAGGCGATAAATCAGCGTGTGAAGACCGGTTTCCGCCGACGGCCTGCGGCCAGACGGCGCGCGGTTGGTGGCGATTTCAACCTGCAGAAAATCCGCCGTTGTCAGGCTGCCTTTGTCTTTGCCGGATTCGCTGAGCCAGCAGAGGCGCTCGTCCTGACGCACCGACATGTTGCCGCCGGTGGCGGGTGCCCAGCCTTTGGCGCCAATCCAGCGGCAGGCGTCGACAAGATGTGTGAGTTGCAGGTTGTCTGTCATTTCCTTTTACCCTCGCGGCCAGAAATATTCATATGGTTTATACCCGTCATACTTCAAGTTGCAGGTGCGTTGGCTGCACTCACTCACCCCAGTCACGTACTTATGTACGCTCCCGGGGATTCGTTCCCTTGCCGCCTTCCTGCAACTCGAATTATTTAGGGTGTAGACGTCTAAGCGTCTTGATTGCCAAAGACTAACATCGTGTTATAGTGGCAGCAACATAAGTATTACAAGCAGGCACGACACAATGAGCAATAACGCATTGATTCCTCAGAGTAAACTTCCCAATCTCGGTACTACCATCTTTACGCAGATGAGCGCTCTGGCGCAGCAGCACAACGCCATTAACCTTTCTCAGGGATTCCCGGATTTCGACGGCCCGACCTATCTGCAGGAGCGCCTGGCGTACCACGTGGCGCAGGGGGCGAATCAGTATGCGCCGATGACGGGCGTGCAGGCGCTGCGGGAAGCCATTGCGGATAAAACGGCGGAGCTGTACGGCCATAAGCCCGATGCGAACAGCGATATTACGGTGACGGCAGGGGCGACCGAAGCGCTCTATGCGGCCATCACCGCGCTGGTGCGTACGGGCGATGAAGTTATCTGCTTTGATCCGAGCTACGACAGCTATGCGCCTGCAGTTGAACTCTCCGGCGGTGTGGTGAAGCGCGTGGCGCTTCAGCCGCCGCATTTTCGCCCTGACTGGCAGGCGTTTGCTGCGCTGCTGAGCGACAAAACCCGCCTGGTGATCCTGAATACCCCGCACAACCCGTCGGCGACGGTGTGGCAAAAGGCCGATTTAGCCGCGCTGTGGCAGGCGATTGCGGAGCGTGAAATTTACGTGCTCAGCGATGAAGTCTACGAGCACATCTGCTTTGCAGAAGAAGGACACGCCAGCGTGCTGGCCCATCCGCAGCTTCGCGAGCGTGCTATCGCCGTCTCATCGTTCGGTAAGACTTACCATATGACCGGCTGGAAAGTGGGCTACTGCGTCGCACCGGCGGCTATCAGCGCCGAGCTGCGCAAGGTGCACCAGTACCTGACCTTTGCCGTGAACACGCCGGCTCAGCTGGCGCTGGCGGATATGCTGCGCGCCGAGCCGGAGCACTATCGCGAGCTGCCGCACTTCTATCGTGAACGTCGGGATCTGTTTGTGACGGCGCTCAGCAAAAGTCGTCTGGAAATTTTGCCCTCAGAAGGGACCTATTTCCTGCTCGCCGACTACAGTGCGATATCGGATCTGGACGACGTGAGTTTCTGCCAGTGGCTGACGAAAGAGGTGGGCGTGGCCGCCATTCCGCTGTCTGTATTCTGCGCCGATCCCTTCCCGCATAAGCTGATTCGTCTTTGCTTTGCGAAGCAGGAATCGACGCTGCTGGCGGCGGCAGAGCGCCTTAACACGCTCTGATTATTTCACCGTCCAGGCTTCTGAGTAACGACGGTCTGCAAACAGCTCCAGCAGACCGTTGATTTGCTTGAGGCGCAAGACTTCATCGCTGTCCATTCCCAGCTCCTTGCTTATTCTCTCGTCATTCCAGCCAAGCTGCACCAGCTCGCGAACGATCTCCGACATAGCGTTAATCTGGTGTCGACCCCGCGCCCGGTTGTGACGAATAGTGGCAGCCATACGGTCATGTTTATCCTGTCGGTCCTGGCGCAGGAAGGTGACAGGAAGATAACCCTTGAGCTGGTGCTTCAGTGCCGCCCGATTTTTACCGATTTCATGGCGATGAAAACCATCCACAATTTCGTAATGTTGCGGTTCACTTTCTGTCACAACGATAGGTTGGGTGAATCCATCGAGTTCCAGCGACTTACTGAGCAGCCGTTTTTCTGGCGGGGCAACGTTATTGGGGTTGTAGTCGTTAGCGGTAATAGCGTCCTGTCTGATCCAGAGGACGCAGTCTATCGGTTGCGCACGAAACGGACTGTGTTTATGGATCGCTTCACGAAAAGCATTTATGGCGTTAATGCGTTCCTCTTCGGGAAGTGACTGAAGGTACGTTTCCATCTCGTTGATTAGTTTTTGTCGCATAATATGCCCCACTCCTTGCGTTTCGCCTTCACTCTGTCGCTGTAGCGCTGATAATGTTTGGGTTTATTTGGGCTGAACGATAGCGCCCTGCACCAGTAGTCGTTATTCAGGAGAACCTTACAAATACGGCGCCATGAGGGAACATCTTTGGCACCGATGTCACCGTCCTGCGTATCGGGAATATCCTCTGCGCCTCTCTTCTGATACCAGTGCAGATAAATGGCGATTTTATTGCGGTAATGCTCAGCCGTATTTTGCGGCATGCTGTCGAGGAGCAGCATGGCATATTCGCGCCAGCACAGGTGTTCGGGTTTCAGTATTTTTCGGTGACCATAAAAATGGTTATCGTGTCCGGCGTACATCCCCCCGCTGCGCGCACCGCTCACGCGCTCACACATGGCCGCCCAGCGATCGGGCTCAACAACGTGGTAGAGCCATAATCCCTGGCGCTGTTCCGGACCAAAGGGTTCACAAATCCGCATGTAGCGTAGCGGCACGCCGGCCTGAAACATCAGGTCATAGAGTGGGTTATAGCAACACCCTGATTTGGCGAACCAGGTCCATATATCGGCGGTTTTCCAGTCGTAGAGAGGGTAGATATACCAGGCATGTCCTCCCGGTGCGACGGTTGTCCAGGGTTTATCGTCGGCAAACCGCTGTTTACGCGCCGACGCGACAGCCAGAAAACGGTTGTATGACTCATCGGCGCGGATGCCAATCAGTACCGCCGCCGGGCGATTGCGAGAGAACCAGTCGGAGAAACCGCGGACAAAGGTTTCAAACGTCATGCCTGGCTGGTAGAAGGGAAAAAAAGCGGGATCGGTTATCGCATCGTCAGGAGGCTGGCGGACCCATTGGGTGCCGGGTTCCCAGCATTGCCATTCCGGCTGGAATTGCGACAGTGAATTTTGCGTTGTCAGGGGGAGCGCGACCCACCAGAAATGGTCGATGACATCGCTGTACAACTCGCGCATATGTTCCACATGGATAATGGTATGGGAAAACTGCGCTTCCCAGTCGATAAAGAGCACATCTATTTTGATGTTCATCAGTCGCGCCTGCCGGGCAACCAGATGCAGCATGACGGTGGAGTCTTTACCTCCTGAAAAAGAAACACAGATTCTGGGTAAGTTTTCGAGCGTCCATTTTATTCGCTCCCGAGCAGCGGTAAGAACATCCTGGTTTAAAGGGTATTTATAAATTGACATGCTTATTCTCATCCTGAGGAATAAATACCTGACTGTAGCGTCAATACTAATAAGAGGATTATATCAGTCAATAATTAATTGGATATGTAACGGTTATGCCGCGTAATTCTATAACGGTGGTGTATGTTTTAACGGTGTGGTTCCCATTTTGTGCGAGAACCACAGTAATATCTCACGGTAAGGATATTTCTTCAATAAAACTCGCGAATGCCGAGCTATTGAGCGCGGAACGATTGTACATCATGTAAATATCAATGCTGGGGAATTGAATGTCAGTTTCCACTTTTCGCAGGTTGAGGGCTGGCCCATATTGTTCGAAGGCCGGCGCGGGCACTAATCCTATGAGGTCGGACGAACCAATAACCGACAGAAGGGATATAAAAGAGTCGCTGCGATAGACAATATTTCTTTCGGTTAACAGGTTTTCGGCCTTTTCCTGATAGTCTTTGAAGCTGTTTTCATCGTTCAGGTAGGCGGTGAAGTTTTCATTCAGAATCTCTTCACGCGTGGGATTTTCACTGAGACGGGGATGGCCCTCCCGACAAACGAGGACGAAAGGAAGTTTATGGTAAAGGCTACAGGCGACAGAATGATTGTTAGAAGAAGAAAACGAAAATATCAGGTCGGCTCTTCTGTAGGCTAAGAGATCTTCTGCTGAATCAGACGAAAGAAAAACATCATGTAATTCAATTGAATAGTTATGGTTTTCCATCAACAGTTTTATAGGGTCAAGCGTTGCTTTCGTACTCATAAAATGCGGGCAATAAATGACAAAGTTCTTCTTCAACCCGCTGCTGTGCATGATATTGATAGTCTGCTCCAGCTGGTTCAGGTTCTGTTCCAGATGATGATGCAAATTGACGCCGACGGTCGTGGGGGTGATCCCTTTACCGGAACGGATAAACAGAGGATCGTTGAGTTGTCCTCTCAGACGCTGCAGTGACTGGCTCACGGCAGAGGGTGTGATATACAGCGTCTCGGCGGCTTTACTGATACTAAGGTGCTGGTAAATGCACTCGAAAATGACTAACAGATTAAGATCGAATTTTTTAAGGTCATACAGGTTTGCCATGTTTCGTCCTGAGGGTACTGCGTTTGCTGTGGTTATCATATAACTGATAACAATAGTTTAAGGCTAACCATTTATAACTCTTTCGGTTAGCTCTCTTAGTTTTAAATTAAATCATCTTAATATATCACGGTGGCAGATTATTGAAATAGCGCTTCAAAAGCGATTAAGATAATTTTATCTTAAGAAAGGGAGTAATCATTTTTAATGACAACTGTCATTTATATATTGCGATAGTTTTATAATAAAAATAAATTTATAACGCACCGTAATGATGTTCGGCACAACCTATCACAGCCATAGGCAGGAATGCCTCTCTTATGGATTGCTCAATCCCTGCGCGGGTGGTGTAATCAAACGGCTGTTACCGCCTTGATATAAAGGGTTGTAGAGCGCAACGCAACGCCAGTTTCGGCTGGCACTGAATGTACCTGCGGGGAATTCAGGTATCAGGGCCGCCCGTTGAGGCGGCCTTTTTACTTTCAGGCTTTCCTGTAAAAGGTTCACCTTGTTGTCTTGTCGACGTTGTAAGGTTTGGCTGATTGATTTGATAAAGCATACGCATTAGCCCCGATGAATAAAGTTGGTTACCTTACACCTCAACGAAAACACGGAGGAAGTACAGATGTCTTTGATTAACACCAAAATTAAACCTTTCAAAAACCAGGCGTTCAAAAACGGTGAGTTCATCGAAGTTACCGAGAAAGATACCGAAGGCCGCTGGAGCGTCTTCTTCTTCTATCCGGCTGACTTTACCTTCGTTTGCCCGACTGAACTGGGTGACGTTGCAGACCATTACGATGAACTGCAGAAGCTGGGCGTAGACGTTTACTCCGTCTCTACCGATACCCACTTCACCCACAAAGCATGGCACAGCAGCTCCGAAACCATCGCGAAAATCAAATACGCGATGATCGGCGACCCGACTGGCGCCCTGACCCGTAACTTCGACAACATGCGTGAAGATGAAGGCCTGGCTGACCGCGCCACCTTCGTTGTTGACCCGCAGGGCATTATCCAGGCTATCGAAGTTACCGCTGAAGGTATCGGCCGTGATGCTTCTGACCTGCTGCGTAAAGTGAAAGCCGCTCAGTACGTGGCTTCTCACCCAGGCGAAGTGTGCCCGGCGAAATGGAAAGAAGGCGAAGCGACGCTGGCTCCATCCTTAGATCTGGTTGGTAAAATCTAAGTTTTGCCCATTCGGTAATCAATGGGCGCACCCCGCGCCCATTTCATTCCAGCACCATGATGCAAGTTGCATTCAGGCCGCCCGTATAAGGCAGCTTGCATGATGACGTCTTAAGAGAGGGAAGAACAATGCTCGACACTAACATGAAAACCCAGCTCAAGGCCTACCTTGAGAAACTGACCAAACCCGTTGAGCTGATTGCCACGCTGGACGACAGCGCCAAATCGGCAGAGATCAAGGAACTGCTGGCGGAGATCGCCGAGCTGTCGCCGAAAGTGACCTTCAAAGAAGACAACGCGCTGCCGGTCCGTAAGCCCTCTTTCCTGATTACCAACCCAGGATCCGACCAGGGACCGCGCTTTGCCGGCTCGCCGCTGGGTCACGAATTTACCTCACTGGTGCTGGCGCTGCTGTGGACCGGTGGTCATCCGTCAAAAGAAGCGCAGGCGCTGCTGGAGCAGATCCGCGATATCGACGGTGATTTCGAATTTGAAACCTATTACTCGCTCTCCTGCCACAACTGCCCGGACGTGGTGCAGGCGCTGAACCTGATGTCGGTTCTGAACCCGCGCATCAAGCACACGGCGATTGACGGCGGTACCTTCCAGAATGAAATCACCGATCGCAACGTGATGGGCGTTCCGGCGGTCTACATGAACGGCAAAGAGTTCGGCCAGGGCCGCATGACGCTGACCGAAATCGTAGCCAAAGTGGATACCGGTGCTGAAAAACGTGCAGCGGAAGAGCTGAACAAACGCGATGCTTACGACGTGCTGATCGTCGGTTCCGGCCCTGCGGGCGCGGCGGCAGCGGTGTACTCCGCGCGTAAAGGTATTCGTACCGGCCTGATGGGCGAACGCTTCGGCGGCCAGGTGCTCGATACCGTGGACATCGAAAACTACATCTCCGTGCCGAAGACCGAAGGCCAGAAGCTGGCGGGGGCGCTGAAGGCGCACGTTAGCGACTACGACGTGGACGTGATTGACAGCCAGAGCGCCAGCAAGCTGGTTCCGGCAGCGGTCGAGGGTGGTTTACACCAGATTGAAACCGCGTCCGGCGCGGTGCTGAAAGCGCGCAGCATTATCATTGCCACCGGCGCGAAATGGCGCAACATGAACGTTCCGGGCGAAGATCAGTACCGTACCAAAGGCGTGACCTACTGTCCGCACTGCGACGGCCCGCTGTTTAAAGGTAAACGCGTGGCGGTGATCGGCGGCGGTAACTCCGGCGTGGAAGCGGCTATCGACCTGGCGGGGATTGTTGAGCACGTTACCCTTCTGGAGTTCGCTCCAGAGATGAAGGCCGACCAGGTTCTGCAGGATAAAGTTCGCAGCCTGAAAAACGTCGACATTGTACTGAACGCGCAGACCACGGAAGTGAAGGGCGACGGCAGCAAAGTGACCGGCCTGGAATACCGCGACCGCGTGAGCGGTGACGTGCACAGCGTTCCGCTGTCAGGGATCTTCGTGCAGATTGGTCTGCTGCCAAATACCACCTGGCTGGAAGGCGCGATTGAGCGTAACCGCATGGGCGAAATCATCATCGATGCGAAATGTGAAACCAGCGTTAAAGGCGTGTTTGCGGCGGGCGACTGCACCACCGTGCCGTACAAACAGATCATTATCGCCACGGGCGAAGGGGCGAAGGCGTCTCTGAGTTCCTTTGACTACCTGATTCGCACCAAAACCGCATAACAGAAGCAAGTAAGGCTACACCTGCGATAGCGAGAGGCCACCGAAAGGTGGCCTCTTTTTTTATCTTACGACCATCACCGGTATATGGGTGTGGCGGATCACGCTGGAGGCGTTAGAGCCCAGCAGATGCGTGGTAATGGAAGGGTTGCGCGAACCGATGACCACCACGTCTGCTTTCAGCTCGTTCGCCAGTTCGTTTACCGCATCGCGAACGCTGCCGAATCTGACGTGCGTTTTGATCCGTGAAGGGTCGATGCTGAAGTGGCTGACCATGGTTTGCAGGCGAGTTTCCGCTTCATGCTGCAAATGCTCCTCGAAGCGACGCACGTCGGCGGCAAAGCGGTGCAGGCTCAGGCTGGCGGAGCCCGGCAGTACGTGCAAAAGATGGATAACACCGTCCTGCTGCGCCAGGAACTCCGCATGGCGTACGGCCTTGTCGCTCAGCTCCATCTCAAAAACATCAACCGGCATAATGATTCTCTGATACATACCCGTTTCTCCTTGTTTATAAACGCTGAACTCATTCAACCATAAAATAAAAATGGTTTCTGTAAGCGCCCCGTCAGTTTTCTTAAGTTGCCAGGATAAATCTCAAAAGGCCCGTATTCCGGGGCAGGCCTTCAGGGGTAGCTACCCTTATACACTTACCTGGAACCTTTCGGAGGTCGCATGAAAGCACTTACGTATCACGGTCCGCACCATGTACGCGTCGAGAATGTCCCCGATCCCATTATCGAACAGCCCGACGATATCATTCTGCGCGTCACGGCCACGGCTATCTGCGGCTCCGATTTGCATCTCTATCGAGGAAAGATCCCGAAGGTGCAGCACGGCGACATTTTCGGCCATGAGTTTATGGGGGAAATCGTCGAGTGCGGCGCAGAGGTGAAGAATTTGCAAAAAGGCGATCGCGTGGTGATCCCCTTTGTCATTGCCTGTGGGGACTGTTTCTTCTGCCGTCTGCAGCAATACGCGGCCTGTGAGAATACCAATGCCGGGCAGGGCGCCGCGCTGAACAAAAAGCAAATCCCCGCGCCGGCCGCGCTGTTTGGCTACAGCCATCTCTACGGCGGCGTGCCGGGGGGACAGGCGGAATATGTCCGCGTGCCAAAAGGCAACGTCGGGCCGTTTAAGGTCCCGCAACTCCTCTCCGATGATAAGGCGCTGTTCCTTTCCGATATTTTGCCCACGGCCTGGCAGGCGGCAAAAAATGCGCAGATTGAAAAAGGCTCAAGCGTTGCGGTTTTCGGCGCCGGGCCGGTGGGGCTCCTGACCATTGCCTGCGCGCGGCTGTTAGGGGCCGAGCAGATCTTTGTTATCGATCACCACCCGTACCGTTTGCGATTTGCCGAGGCGCGTTACGGCGCAATCCCCATCAACTTTGATGATGATAACGATGCAGCGGAAAAAATCATCGAGCAGACCGCTGGCCAGCGCGGCGTTGATGCCGTGATTGATGCGGTAGGGTTCGAAGCGAAAGGCAGCACCACCGAAACGATCCTCAGCAATCTTAAAATTGAAGGCAGCAGCGGCAAAGCGCTGCGGCAGTGCATTGCTGCCGTTCGACGCGGTGGCGTAGTTAGCGTACCCGGCGTGTACGCCGGGTTTATTCATGGCTTCCTGTTTGGCGATGCCTTTGATAAGGGGCTGACGTTTAAGATGGGCCAGACGCACGTCCATGCCTGGCTGGGTGAGCTGCTGCCGCTGATCGAAAAAGGGCTGCTTACTCCGGAAGAGATCGTGACCCATTATCTCCCCCTTGCCGATGCGGAACGCGCCTATAAGGTATTCGAAAAACGGGAGGAGGAGTGCCGGAAGGTGATTCTGGTCCCTGGTGCAGAAACGCCCGAGGCCGCAGAGCAAAAAGTTAAGGGCCTGGTGAACGCTTTCCCGGGTGGGGTTGCATGAGTACTCGCCTAGCTGTGGCGTTCGAGATAAAGCACGGCCATGACGATAATCGCCGCAATAATCAGAAAAATAAGTGTGATAACCAGTATCTCACTCATGACCGTCCCCACGGCACCAAAACAGATTAAGCGTGGATTAAGGGCTTTTTGCGCGATATAAGAAAATGGGGTGAATTTACGGAAAGAGGATGCGGCTGCATCCTCTGTGCAAAGCGGGGGCGCTTGTTCAGAAGTGGTTAACGCAGGTAATCGCCCGCGGCTTCTGGCTGGTAGAGCAGCGCCAGCACTTCAAGATGGGCAGAGGCGCCGCCCGGCAATTCCCAGTGGATGGTATCGCCCGTGCGCAGGCCCAGCAGTGCGGCACCCACAGGCGCAAGAACAGAAAGCTGTGCGCTGCTGTCGGTCATCTGAGCCGGGTAAACCAGCGTGCGGGTCAGCTCTTCACCGGTGGTGAGGTTGCGGAATTTTACCTGGCTGTTCATGGTGACCACGTCATGCGGCATCGTTTCAGGCGTGCACATCTGCGCCCGGTCGAGCTCCTCATTCAGGGCGTCGGCCACGGGAAGTGAGGCAAACTCCGCTTTTTCCAGCAGCCTGTCGATACGTTCTGCGTCGAGCTCGTTGATGATAATTGTAGGTCTGGACATTTTTTACTCCATGTCGTTAATGCTGCGCGTAACGCAGAAACCAATCCAAAAGAAAACCCTCGCCGTCTGGCAGCGAGGGTTTAACTCTCCCGATGATACTGGCTGAGCGCGCAAGTTTGAAGTGATGAAGGTCACATTCATGGTCCATATGAATTTTCGCTGAAATTTATTCAGTCTTCATTCCGGGCGGAATACGTTACGCTGAGTGTCCTGAACCCGGGCTTTGCGCGAAGCGCTATTCGCGTCAGCCCACCAACGAGAGAGAACTATGTACTTCTACCAACCGTCTCAGGGGCACGGCCTGCCGCACGATCCGCTGAACGCCATTATTGGTCCACGTCCGATCGGCTGGATCTCCTCATGCGACAAGGCCGGTCAGCTCAACCTCGCACCGTATAGCTTCTTTAACTGCTTTAACTATCGCCCGCCGATCATCGGCTTTTCCAGCAACGGCTGGAAGGACAGCGTGCGTAATATTACCGAAACAAAGGAATTTGTCTGGAACCTGGCGACGCGCGATCTCGCGCAGGCGATGAACCAAACCTCTGCGATGCTTCCGCACGATCGGGATGAATTTAGCTTTGCCGGGTTAACGCCAGCGGCGAGCCAGCTGGTCAAAGCGCCCCGCGTCGCAGAAAGCCCTGTGAACTTTGAGTGCCGCCTGTCGCAGTGCATTCAGCTTACCGGTGCCGACGGCACACCGGTCGATACGTGGCTGGTGCTGGGGGAGGTGGTCGGTATCCATATTGCCGAAACGCTGCTGGAAGAGGGGATTTACCAGACGGCGAAAGCGCAGCCCATCCTGCGTGCGGGTGGGCCGACGGCGTATTATGGCATCAGTGACGAAAACCGGTTTGATATGGTGCGCCCGGGCGCGGATCAGTAGCCGGCTTTATCAATCACGAACTGTTTTCCGCAGTTACCCGGATGTGGCTGCGGGGCCAATGACGCCGCAGAAAGCGGGTTGTTAATGGTGTCCGCCTTCAGCGAAACCTGCATCTCGGTCAGATACGCCGGATTGCCGTTGCAGGTCAGCTTGATCGCTTTGATGTTTTCTTTTCCCCAGCTTTTGGCAACGGCACCGTCAAAGTCGCTGCGATTGACGGTTTTCCCGTAATTATCGGCGAGGAATTTACCGACCGCGCTGTTTTTAACTTCCTGATTCATCCGCACCATCGTGCCGAAATAGGCATCTGGATCGAAACCAAAGCAGACGCCATGTTTGGCATATTCATAACGTTCCAGGCAGGAATTACCGCCCGCGCCCGGCATCACGTCGTTGAGCTTTGCGGCTGCGGAAAGCGACAGTCCGGTTTCGGCGGCATCGCATTTGCGGCTAGCCTTTACTTCCGGCATGTTCGGAATGGGGCGCGTGGCGCAGCCAAAACGCATCCACCGACGTTCATCCACGCCGCGAGCGGCAATGGATTTTGGCAGGCCAGGCCATAGCCCGTGGACGGTCAGAAAATCGGCTTTATTATCGCGCTCTTTTTGCAGGCGACATTCGTCAGGTTCGTTGCGGTTGCGTTCGACCATGCTCTGGCAAAACCCGGTTTGCCAGGACAGAGCCAGCACATAGCGATCGAAATCGCCATACTGTGTTGCCTTCAGCGGTTCCGCCTGTGCGGAGAAGAGACAGAGAGCAAGCGCGATTGCGCCAGACGGGATGACGATATCCTTCCTGAACATATGATTTCCTGATCGAATGAGCACGATTAATTTCTGGAAGTTATTAAAGCACAAAAAGCGCCTACAGGCGCTTTTTGGATATCCCTAATTTAGCTTAGGCCGCGCCGGGTACCAGCACTTCCGTGGCGATAATCACGATAATCAGACCAACTATAACGGGCACTGAGGTGCGTTTGACGACTTCGAATGGCGAGATTTTCGCCATCCCGGCAACGGCGACGACCACACCCGACACCGGCGAAATGGTACGGCCCAGGTTTGACGCCTGCAGCATGGGAATGGAAAGGTAGGCCGGGTTAATACCGGAGGAGTGAGCCAGTTTCGGGATCATCTCAACGAAAGCGTAGAAAGGCGCATTACCGGAACCGGTGGTCATCGCCGCCAGCATGGTGAGCACCACCAGAACCAGCATCAGGATAATACTGGCGGAGCCGAACGAGGTGGCGATAGAAATCAGGCTCTGGATAAAGCCGATCGTGCTCAGACCCTGGGCAAAAACGCCCGCTGCAACCAGCAGGATCACCACGCCAGCGAAGGCATCCGCCATACCGCGATACGCAACTTCCAGACCCGAGAAGACTTTTTGCGTGTTAAAACCGCGCACAAACTCCAGCACGGCGGCCAGCAGCATACAGATGACCAGAATGGTGATGATGTGCAGCTGTGGACCCCATTTTCCGTCAAAAATCAGCACTCCGACGATCGGGGTGAACGGCAGAATGGCATAGAACGCGGGAGCGGTCGTGGTGATTTCACTCACGTCCATCATTTCATGGCTGATGTTTTCTTTCTTATCGAGATAGCGCTGCCAGAAGAAATGCGCGATCCCCATGCCCACGATGGCAACAATTGAGATCGGTAACGTGGTTTTAAAGGCGAAGTCGATGAGTGACATCTCCGCCGCCTTTGCCGCCAGCACAACGTCGCCGGAGGTCGGGGAGAGAATAATCGCTGCCGGAGACGCGCAAATTGCCGCGGCCGCGCCACGGCTGATACCGACGTTCACCATGACCGGGAACAGCGTCGCCATGAGCAGTACGCCAAGCCCTGTAGCCGACGAAACGGCCAGTGACATGAGGCAGGCGAGGAAATAGGCTGCGACCATTAGCAGATACGGCGAGTTGATGTATTGCAGGGGTTTAGAGGCAAGCTTAACGACCATGTCGTTGGCGCCGATATGGGTCATATAGGCTGCAAAACCGCACAGCATCATGATCATCATACCCAGATCGCCGCCGCGGCTCATGAGCAATATTTTAATGTATTCAACAATATCTGTAGCCGTGTAACCGGTGCTGGTCGCGCTGGCAGGTAACACCTGGTGCCCCATTATTGCGCTGATAATCAGCAGCGTTAGACCGCCGACAAATAATACGCCCGTGGCCGAGTAGCCTTTAATGATGTAGCGTGCGACGCCGACAATGACGACGACTCCAATAAGGAGTTCGAATAACGTAAGCATGATTTCCCCTGTATCTCTGCTGCAATGGAGCACAAAAAATCAAAAAAAAGAAGGATGAAAATGTGCCGAATAATTGGCCTGTTCTTGCTGATTAAAATCAATAAACAGACGACTAAAGAACAGAACAACCGTCTTTTTGCCATGGCCCATACATTTATGTCATGAGGGCCTTGACCGTCAGAAATAGCGCAATATGTCCTAATAATGATAACAAATTGTTAATGTTTTGTGTGGTTTTACATGTCACTGATTCAGAACATTAAATGGGTAAAGTCACACCCCTTGTGGGTTTATTTTGAACGCATTGCCGCCTTTCCTTAAGAATATTCCCGAAAAGAAGCTGAATAATTAGGAATAACGCCGATGTCGTTAAGCTTTGATTCAACTACTTTATGGTAAACTTTGCCTCGAATACTAAGAATGGTAATTGCATTGTGATTGTACGTAATACATTTTTCTCTATTTTGTTGTTTATTTTTGGGCAGTTAACGTTTTGTTCTGTTGCACAGGCAGAAGGCAACGCGACGGATAAAGGCTGGTTCTCAACCTTTACGGATAATGTTTCCCAGACATGGACGGCACCTGAACATTATGATCTCTATGTCCCGGCAATAACGTGGCATGCGCGTTTTGCTTATGACAAAGAGAAAACCGATAAATACAACGAGCGTCCGTGGGGCGCGGGTTTTGGCCAGTCGCGCTGGGATGAAAAGGGAAACTGGCATGGCATCTATTTGATGGCCTTCAAAGACTCGTTTAATAAATGGGAGCCGATTGGGGGGTATGGTTGGGAAAAAACCTGGCGCCCGCTAGCGGACGAGAACTTCCACGTCGGTTTGGGCTATACCGCCGGGGTTACTGCACGTGACAACTGGAAATACATTCCAATCCCGGTGCTGCTGCCTTTGGCCTCTATTGGCTATGGCCCCGCAACGTTCCAGATGACCTACATTCCGGGTACGTACAACAACGGTAACGTTTACTTCGCCTGGATGCGTTTTCAGTTTTAACTGACAAAACGTTACATGCTGGTGAAAAAACGCGCAGGCGTTGATTCATAAGCGATAAAAATCTGTCAGTGAAAATTAACGCGACTTTAGTCACTTTTTATCAAAGATCCGCTGGACAAAAGGTCCCACAATTGATGTACTGATAACCGACACAGCATTTGTGTCGTTTTTTAATGTAAAGGTAATTTTGATGTCTAAGATTAAAGGTAACGTTAAGTGGTTTAATGAGTCCAAAGGATTCGGTTTCATTACTCCTGAAGATGGCAGCAAAGACGTGTTCGTACACTTCTCTGCAATCCAGTCTAATGGTTTCAAAACTCTGGCTGAAGGTCAGCGTGTAGAGTTCGAAATCACTAACGGTGCCAAAGGCCCTTCTGCTGCTAACGTAATCGCTCTGTAATTCAGACGCGTCAGCAAGAATTTCAAAACCCGCTCACTGAGCGGGTTTTTTTCGTTTTGAATCAGCCAAGCAGATACATTTTCAGGAAGCTGGCAACGATCAGCACGCTCAACAACACCATTCCTGCGCTCATCAGACTCTGTTTCATTCTGTCACCCTCGTTCAGTATTACATTCAGAGTGACAGAGAAAAATTAAGCCAACATTAACGGTTCGGCTGTTAATGCGCGCTTGCGGAAGAAAATAGCCAAAATGCGATCCCCGTCATCGCAAAGGAGCCGAGCATATTGATCGCCACATTCATCAGCGCCCAGCCGATACGGCCTTCCTGAAAGAGAAAAACCGTCTCCGCAGAAAAGGTTGAGAAGGTGGTCAAACCGCCGCAGAATCCGGTGGTAATCAACACCTTCCACATTGGGTCGATGTGCGTCATTCGGTTAAACCAAGCCAGCCCCATACCAATGATAAAGGCACCAATCAGGTTTGCGGCAAGTGTCCCCATAGGAATCGCCTGATGCAGGGGGTTAAACCGCATACTCAGAAACCATCGCGCAACGCTACCCGTTCCCCCACCAATAAAAACGGCTAAAAGTAGTTGTAACACGCTAAATACCTGCTATTTGATGTGTAAGAGAAGCGAGTTTAACGCCGTTTATGATGAGGGGACAAATATGTATGTAGCGGTAGGGCAATTTGTGGTCACGCCTGACTGGCGTGAAAATGCGCTCACGTGCGTCGAACTGATGATGCAGGCCCGGCAGAAAGGCGCATCGCTGCTGGTTCTCCCCGAGGCGCTGCTGGCCAGGGATGATAACGATCCGGATTTATCCGTGAAGTCCGCGCAGCCGCTGGATGGCGAATTCTTACAGCAATTGCTCGGCCAAAGCGCAGGCAATACGATGACGACGATCTTAACGATCCATGTTCCCTCCACGCCGGGTCGCGCGGTTAATACGCTCGTGGCGATTCGTGACGGGGCCATCGTGGCACATTACGCCAAGCTTCACCTCTATGATGCGTTCAGCATCCAGGAGTCGCGACGCGTTGACCCCGGAGACAATATCCCTCCGCTGCTGGAGATTGACGGATTTAAGATCGGACTGATGACCTGCTATGACCTGCGTTTTCCCGAGCTGGCGCTCCATCTGGCGCTGCAGGGGGCTGACGTGCTGGTACTGCCTGCCGCGTGGGTCAAAGGGCCGTTAAAAGAGCATCACTGGGCAACGCTGCTTGCGGCACGCGCGCTGGATACAACCTGCTATGTCGTTGCCGCAGGGGAATGTGGCACGAAAAACATCGGGCAAAGCAGGGTGGTTGATCCGCTGGGGGTGACGATCGCCGCCGCCGCTGAAGCCCCGCATGTGCTGGTGGCGGAGATAAACTCAGAGAGAATTGCGCTTGCGCGTCAGCAATTACCCGTTCTTCGCAATCGTCGGTTTGCGCCACCGCAATTATTGTGATGTTTTTTTCAACAATGCTTGATTCACCTTGTTACAGATTGCTATTGTGTGCACGCGCAAAATGACCGTTAATACAGTCAGGTTTTGGCGCTGAATGCAGCCTGTTTTAAGTAAAGAAGGTATCTATGGGTGAGATTAGTATTACCAAACTGCTGGTGGTTGCCGCACTGGTCGTCCTGCTGTTTGGTACCAAGAAGTTACGCACGCTGGGTGGTGACCTGGGGGCTGCCATCAAAGGCTTTAAGAAAGCGATGAACGATGATGATGCAGCGGCGAAGAAAAGCGCCGAGGATGACGTCCCGGCAGACAAGCTTTCTCACAAAGAGTGACAGCAACGCCTGAGTGCTTGCGAAAAAAAACCGGCTCATGAGGCCGGTTTTTTTGTATTACTGTAAATTAATATTACAGCATTATTTAACTTCTTCGCCTTTAGCCTGCATATCGGCATGGTATGAGGAGCGAACGAATGGGCCGCAGGCAGCGTGGGTGAAGCCCATCGCCATCGCTTCGGCTTTCATTTCATCGAACTCGTCCGGGCTCACGTAGCGCTGTACCGGCAGGTGGTGACGGCTTGGCTGCAGATACTGTCCGAGGGTAAGCATGGTCACACCGTGGCGGCGAAGATCGCGCATCACCTCGATGATTTCATCATTGGTTTCACCCAGGCCCACCATCAGACCAGACTTGGTCGGAATATGCGGATGCGCTTCTTTGAAACGCTCCAGCAGTTTCAGGGACCAGTTATAGTCAGCGCCCGGACGGACCTGACGGTAAAGACGCGGCACGTTCTCCAGGTTGTGGTTAAACACATCTGGCGGCGTCGCGGTCAGGATATCCAGCGCGCGGTCCATACGGCCGCGGAAGTCAGGCACCAGCGTCTCGATTTTGATGTTAGGACTTTTCTCGCGAATGGCCGTAATACAGTCGGCGAAGTGCTGAGCACCACCATCACGCAGGTCGTCACGGTCAACGGATGTGATAACCACATAACGCAGCGCCATGTCAGCGATGGTCTGCGCTAGTTTCTGGGGTTCGTTAGCATCAGGCGCGACTGGACGGCCATGAGCAACATCGCAGAACGGGCAGCGGCGGGTACAGATAGCACCCAGAATCATAAACGTCGCGGTACCGTGATTGAAACATTCAGCAAGGTTCGGACAAGAGGCTTCTTCACACACGGAGTGAAGACCATTCTTGCGCATCGCCGCTTTGATCCCCTGGATACGCGAAGAGTCGGCCGGAAGTTTGATTTTCATCCATTCCGGTTTTCTTAACAGCGCCTCGCGCTCTGTAGCCACGTTTTTAACCGGGATAAGGGCCATTTTATCGGCATCGCGGTATTTAACACCGCGTTCCATCACAATGGGTTTACTCATAGCGTGCGTGTTCCAGTTGCGAATATCGAAGGAAAGCGTTTCAATTCAAGGGAATGTTGTATTTATCAACTATTTTTGAACGAACGACAGGCAGTATATCATTGAAACGGTCGTTAAAGCAGCCTGCCAGATCGCCAATTTGTAAAATAGTTGTTGTTTTGTGCCTTTTGCCCTGCGGGTTGCAGGGGCTTGTGCTGGCTAAACCTGTCAGAAGGCCTGACGGATGATGCGGATGACGTTTTCCAGGACCGGATCGCGCAAACTCAGCTTGTTGTAATGCAGTGAAATCTCGATAGATTCCGCATTAAGCTGGCTGAGCGGGATGCTTTCCAGCGGCCAGCATTTTTGTAGCAGGCTGTACAGGCGTGATGGCATAACGCACAGCATATCGCTGCTGCCGATCAGGGATGCGGTGGTAAACATATTGTAACTGCTGAAGCTGATCTGACGTTCCGGGAAAATTTCATCAATACGCTGACGAAGTGCATGATTAGATTGCCCTTCGGTCATGAAAGACGAGTGATCGTAGTTGCGCAGGTTTTCGATGGTTAACGGCTCGCTAAGAGCAGGATGCTGCTGGCGGCAAACCAGTACCAGGTTATCCGCATAAAGCACATTTTGCCCCAGCGCTCTGGCACTGAAGCTGCCGCTTTCAATAATCAGGTCCGTCTGGAACTGGGCAAGCTGAATGTCAGGTTCATTGAGAGGCACATTGCGAAGCAGGAGCTGCGGAGCATGCTCTTTTACGGCCTGGAAGATCGCCGGCATCACCAGCACCCCGACAGAAGGGGAACAGCCGATGGTGATGGTTCGCTGCTTATCATAGCTCCCGGTTAAATCCAGTGCGCCCAGAATCGACTCTAGCCCCTGGCTGATGTACTCGTGGAGATGCGTGGCATAAGCCGTCGGCGTTACCCCCTGGCCCTTACGGATAAATAACGGGTCGGGAAATATAGCGCGAAGCTTTTGGATTGACTGGCTTATTGCTGATGGCGTGAGATTAAGAATTTTCGCAGCGTTAACGATACCCTTATGGACATATACCGCCTCAAAAATAGTCAGTAAATTGAGATCAATATTACGTAAAGTCCGAAAAATTTGCGGCTTGTCTTCGCCACCGGGTTCATTCAGTCGTTTGGCTGGTAAATTATTATACTCCACGCTTTCACTCCGTATACATTCACAATATGAATGATAGTTGAATTTATTTATTATGCTTGTAGAGATTCGTAAAGTGTTGGTTTTGTTTCACTTGTTTATCAAGGGCAAACGGTTGTGTGATAATTGCTCACCTTACTTATGCCGTGTTTGCCATGCTTGCTGGAGGCTAAATAATATGTGACGGTAATATTCGGGCGCTTCGAAAATATAGAATCTGTGGATTATTGTAAAGTGCAAAAGCTGTAAATAAACAGTGGCCCGCCAAATTATCGAGCCATGTTGTATGCTGTATTAAGCAGGGATATATTCGTATGGGGGATTGTTAAGTAGCGCTAACATCTGCTTTAAAAGCACGGGACGAATATGTTCTGGCGTAGCGGTTTCAACCCACTGACGCATTTGCGTCATTTCCATGCCGGCGTAGCCGCAGGGGTTAATGCGCTGGAAAGGCGCAAGGTCCATATTAATATTCAAGGCCAGGCCATGGAATGAGCAACCTTTACGAATACGCAGCCCCAGTGAGCAGATCTTCATTTCCCCAACGTAGACTCCCGGCGCATCGGCGCGTGGATGTGCGTCAATACCATATTCCGCCAGCGTGTTGACGACAGTTTGTTCCAGTAAGGTAACCAGTTCACGCACGCCCAGCTTTCTGCGCTTCAGATTGAGCAGGACGTACATCACCTGCTGACCGGGCCCATGATAAGTGACCTGACCGCCGCGATCGCTCTGAATAACCGGGATATCTCCCGTCATTAACAAATGCTCTGCTTTACCCGCCTGGCCTTGCGTAAATACCGGCAGGTGTTCGACCAGCCAGATCTCATCTGGGGTGCTGTCATCGCGTGAATCGGTGAAGTCATGCATAGCCTGGGAGACAGGCTCATAAGGTTGCAGCCCGAGGTGACGGACCAGAATTTTATCCTGATACAAAACTGCGTCTCCGAAGACGAGGGACAAAAGGTGTGGAGGAGTATATCACAGCGGGGGAGAGGGGTTACCCGGCAAACCGGGTAACCGCAAAGGGACTACAGCACCATACGAACAATTTCGATATTGCCGAGCTCTTCGTACAGCGTTTCCACCTGCTCAATATGTGTCGCAGTGATGGTAATAGAAACCGAGTGGTAGTTGCCCTTGCTGCTTGGTTTTACTGACGGAGAGTAGTCACCCGGCGCATGGCGCTGTACCACTTCAACCACCTGATCAACCAGCTCAGGTTTCGCCAGACCCATTACTTTGTAGGTAAATGAGGTTGGGAATTCAAGCAGTTCGTTAAGTTTGGTTTTCATGTCAGCTCCGGCGTAACGTCAAAAAATAATAACTCCCACGTCAGGTGGGAGTTATCAGGATACTTAGTATATGGGGATCAAAATCACACTTTCAAGTGTTCAATTTTTAACCAAACCAGTGGTGGAACATCAATTTAATGTAATCAATGATTTTGCCGAAGAAATTGCCTTCAGGAATTTCTTGCAGGACAACCAGCGGACGCTGATCGATCGTTTTTCCATCCAGCTGGAAGTTGATCGTACCCACAACCTGGTTTTTCTGCAGCGGGGCATGCAGCTCGGTGCTGTTCAGCACGTAGCTGGCTTTCAGATCCTTCATGCGACCGCGTGGAATGGTCAGGTAGAGATCTTTATCAACGCCGAGTGAAGCACGGTCGTTGTCGCCGAACCAGACGGGTTCAGACGCAAACTCTTTCCCTGCTTTCAGTGGGTTCACGGTTTCGAAGAAGCGGAAGCCCCAGGTCAGCAGTTTCTTGCTTTCTGTTTCACGACCTTTAAAGGTCCGGCCGCCCATCACGGCAGAGATCAGACGCATCTGACCTTCAGTGGCAGAGGCCACCAGGTTGTAGCCCGCTTTGTCGGTGTGGCCAGTTTTGATGCCGTCAACGTTCAGGCTGTTATCCCACAGCAGGCCGTTACGGTTGGTCTGACGAATACCGTTGAAGGTGAACTCTTTCTCTTTATAGATAGAGTATTCATTAGGTACATCGCGGATCAGCGCCTGACCAATCAGGGCCATGTCACGTGCGGAGCTGTACTGACCGTCTGCGTCCAGGCCGTGTACGGTCTGGAAATGGCTGTTTTTCAGACCCAGCGCGTTAACGTAGCTGTTCATCAGGCCCACGAAGGCATCCTGGCTCCCGGCGGCGAAGTCGGCCATCGCCACGCAGGCATCGTTACCAGACTGCAGGTTGATACCGCGAATCAGCTGGGAAACAGGAACCTGCATACCCGGCTTCAGGAACATCAGAGAGGAACCTTTGAAAACAGGGTTCCCGGTTGCCCACGCATCGTTACCGATGGTGACCAGATCCGATTCTTTGAATTTACCTGCCTTCATCGCCTGGCCGATAACGTAGCTGGTCATCATTTTGGTCAGACTGGCCGGGTCACGGCGGGCATCGGCATTCTGTTCTGCCAGCACTTTGCCAGAGTTGTAATCGATCAGGATGTAGGATTCCGCGTCGATTTGCGGAACGCCAGGGATCATGGTCTTGATATTCAGGTCATCGGCGTGAGCTGCAGAGAGCGCAGCAGCGCAAAGGGCCGTGGTCAGCGCCATGCGCTGCACAAAACGAGCAGAAAAAGTGGTCTTCATGGTCAGAACTACGACATCCGTGATGGAATTAAAAAAAGTGCCTTACTATAGCAAATGCTATTCAGGCAGGCATCCGACTTTAAGCATGAGTTTGTGAATGTGTTTTACACTAACTGACAATTCGGATACCGCTGGTTAATTATTTCGCAACAGCGATAAATGACTGAAGTTGAGCTTCATTCTGCAGACGCTGCTGCAGGGACGCGGCCTGCGATTTGCTGGCAAACGGCCCCATCTGAATGCGCCAGACCGCGCCGTTCTGCTCAACGCGTCCCGGTACGCCAAACTGCTGGCTCAGACGCTGTTGATACTGCCTGGCCCGGGCCTGATCGCTTACTGCGCCTACCTGAACCACATAGCTGCCGCTGGCCGCTGCTGGAGCCGCTACCACCGCACTTTGCGTGGCTGCAGGCGCCGTTACGGGAGCCGGCTGGGTTACTGGTGCCGCAACGGGAGCAGGGGCTGGAGTCGGCTCACTGCCTTCCAGCACGCCCGAGGCTAAGGTCGTCGGTGCGCCAAGAAAGCCACTACTCTTTACCGGCGCGCCGGTAGAATCCTCGCTTTGCAGCGTGTCATTGCTGATCGGGCGTATTTCTCCCCCCGGCTGAGCAGGCTCTGCCGGAGACGAGACGCTTCCCATTCCGCCGTCAAGATTTGGGCGGTCAGGAAGGGCATAGGTCTGTTTTGCCACCGTCGTACACGCGGTACCCGGCCCGGAGAGCGAACCATCCTGTGCGACGATAATCGGGTCAATACGGACTTTGGTGTTGTTCGAGGTGTTCAGGCGATCGGCAGACGCGCGCGACAGGGAAATCACCCGGTCATTTCCGTAAGGACCACGGTCGTTGATCCGCACGACGATCATACGGCCATTCGCCAGGTTGGTGATACGGGCGTAGCTCGGGATCGGCAGCGTCGGGTGTGCTGCCGTCAGCTGCATTGGGTCGAACACTTCCCCGGAAGCCGTCAGGTTACTGCCTGGCTCGGCATCATAAATGGCGGCAAAGCCCGCCTGACTGAAACGGGAAGGATCCTGAACAATTTTATAGCTTTTGCCGTCGCGCTGGTAATCCTGATTGGCACTGGCATTCAGCGGTTCATAAACGGGATCGGCACCGCTAATTTCAACGATCGGGCCATTACACACCGCAGGCTGCGGCGGCGCGACGGTTGCCTGTTGCTGACCATCATCACTTGTGCAGGCCGCAAGTAAACTTGCCGCGATGCAGATCCCCAGCCACTGCTTACGCATTCCGATCCCCTTATTTTTATACGCTTTTTGACAACATTTTTCTGTGGGTATGGATCGACATCACGATACCAAACCCGGCCATCAACACGATCAGTGCCGAGCCTCCGTAACTCACCAGCGGCAGCGGTACGCCTACCACCGGCAGAATACCACTCACCATACCAATATTTACGAAGACATAAACGAATAAAATCAGCATCAACCCGCCGGCCATGACGCGACCAAAAGTGGTTTGTGCGCGTGCTGCAATCCACAATCCCCGCATGATCAGCAGTACGTACAGCGCCAGCAATATTAAGATGCCAACCAGCCCCAGCTCTTCCGCCAGTACGGCAAAGATAAAGTCGGTGTGGCGTTCCGGTAAAAATTCCAGCTGCGACTGCGTGCCGTGCAGCCAGCCTTTACCGCGCAGGCCGCCGGAGCCAATCGCAATCTTGGACTGAATAATATGATAGCCCGCGCCCAGCGGATCGGTTTCCGGATCGAGCAGCATCATGACGCGCTGGCGCTGGTAGTCATGCATCAGGAAGAACCAGAGGATAGGAATGAACGCTGCAATCAGCACCACCGCGATACCAATCAGGCGCCAGCTCAGTCCCGACAGGAAAAGGACAAACAGGCCGGAAAGGGCGATAAGAATTGAGGTGCCAAGGTCAGGCTGCGCCGCAACCAGCAGCGTCGGCAGGAAAATCAGCACCAGCGCGATGGCGGTGTTTTTCAGCGACGGCGGACAGACGTCGCGGTTGATAAAGCGTGCCACCATCAATGGAACGGCGATTTTGGCAATTTCCGAGGGCTGGAAGCGGACAACGCCCAGATCCAGCCAGCGCTGTGCCCCTTTTGAAATGGCGCCAAACGCATCTACCGCAACCAGCAAAATAATACAGAAGATGTAGAGGTAGGGCGCCCAGCCTTCGTAGACGCGCGGCGGAATTTGCGCCATCACCACCATGATGATCAGACCCATTGCGATCTGGCCGATTTTGCGCTCCATCATGCCGATGTCCTGGCCGCTGGCGCTCCAGATAACCAGGGCGCTGTATACCAGCAGAGCCAGCAGGATCAGCAGCATGGCTGGGTCGATGTGGATTTTATCCCACAGCGATTTTTTATTTGGATTATCCGTCATGATTATTGGTCCTCCGCCGCAGCGGCGGCCGGGTTTTCAGCCGGCAGTTCGGTGTTGTTATCACCCAGCATAATGTGGTCAAGGATCTGGCGCATGATGGTCCCTACTGCTGGCCCGGCACCGCCGTTCTCCAGAATCATCGCCACCGCGACCTGCGGGTTATCATAAGGGGCAAACGCCGTCATCAGCTTATGGTCACGCAGACGTTCAGCAATGCGGTGCGCGTTATAGGTTTCGTTGGCTTTCAGACCAAATACCTGCGCAGTACCGGATTTAGCGGCTACTTTGTACGGCGTACCGGTGAAGTACTTATGCGCGGTACCGTTCGGGCGGTTTGCCACGCCGTACATACCGTCTTTCGCAATTTCCCAGAAGCCGGAATGGATGTCACCCACTGGCGCCTCGTGCGGCTGATTCCACGGCACTTTTTTGCCGTCTTCAACCGTACTCTGTAGCAGATGGGGCACTTTTACCACGCCGTCATTGATGAGGATCATCATGGCTTTGTTCATCTGAATCGGCGTCGCTGTCCAGTAACCCTGGCCGATACCCACCGGAATAGTGTCACCCTGATACCACGGTTTTTTAAAGCGCTTCAGCTTCCATTCACGCGTTGGCATGTTGCCAGAACGTTCTTCTGAAAGGTCCACGCCGGTGTAATGCCCGTAGCCGAATTTGCTCATCCACTCTGACAGGCGGTCGATACCCATGTCATACGCCACCTGATAGAAGAAGGTATCCGCAGATTCTTCCAGTGATTTGGTGACGTTCAGATGACCGTGACCCCATTTTTTCCAGTCACGATAGCGCTTATCTGAACCCGGCAGCTGCCACCAGCCCGGGTCAAACAGGCTGGTATTACGGTTGATGACGCCGGCACTCAGCGCAGAGACCGCCACGTACGGTTTAACCGTGGATGCCGGCGGGTAAACCCCTTGCGTCGCGCGGTTGACCAGCGGCGTGTTCGGGTCATTCAGCAGACCGGAATAGTCTTTACTCGAAATCCCATCAACAAAGAGGTTCGGGTCATAGCTAGGCATGGAGACCATTGCCAGGATGCCGCCGGTACGAGGATCGGTGACCACAACGGCTGCACGGCTGCCCGCCAGCAGGGTTTCGATATACTGCTGAAGCTTAAGGTCGAGCGTCAGATAGACGTCATGCCCCGCCTGAGGCGGCACTTCTTTTAGCTGGCGGATCACGCGGCCGCGGTTGTTAACCTCAACCTCTTCATAGCCGGTTTGCCCGTGCAGAACGTCTTCGTAGTAACGTTCGATCCCCAGCTTACCGATATCGTGCGTTGCAGCGTAGTTGGCCAGCTTGCCGTCTTTATCAAGGCGGTCGACGTCTTTGTCGTTAATCTTGGAAACGTAGCCAATCACATGCGTCAGCGCGGAGCCGTAAGGATAGTAGCGACGCTTATATCCCTTCACTTCCACGCCGGGGAAACGGTACTGATTCACCGCAAAGCGGGCCACCTGGACTTCCGTCAAATTGGTTTTAACCGGAATCGAGGTGAAGCGGTGAGAGCGGGCGCGCTCTTTTTTAAACGCCGCGATATCGTCATCGTTAAGGTCGACAACGCTTTTCAGCGCTTCCAGCGTATCCTGAACATTATCGACTTTTTCCGGCATCATCTCGATTTGATAGATGGTGCGGTTCAACGCCAGCGGGGTGCCGTTACGATCGTAAATAATGCCGCGGCTGGGTGCGATAGGCACCAGCTTAATGCGGTTTTCGTTTGAACGCGTCTGGTAGTCGGTAAAGCGGACAATTTGCAGATTATAGAGGTTGGCGATCAGCACGCCGGTAAGCAGCAAAATCCCGGTAAAGGCGACCAGCGCCCGGCGCACAAACAGCGCGGACTCAGCCGTATAGTCGCGAAAAGAATTCTGTAGTTTCATCCGCTGCTTATTCTACCCTGGTCAGTCATTACTCGCGGTGATAGGGGTGGTTGGTAGTAATGCTCCACGCGCGATACAGGCTTTCTGCCACCAGTACCCGAACGAGCGGGTGGGGAAGCGTCAGCGCGGAGAGGGACCAACTTTGTTCAGCCGCTGCTTTGCAGGCAGGGGATAACCCTTCTGGTCCGCCAATCAACAGACTGACGTCACGGCCATCCTGCTTCCAGCGCTCCAGTTCTTGCGCCAGCTGCGGCGTATCCCAGGGTTTACCTGGAATATCGAGGGTGACGATGCGGTTTTTGCCAGCGGCAGCCAGCATTAGTTCGCCCTCTTTATCGAGAATACGTTTGATATCCGCGTTCTTGCCGCGCTTCCCGGCGGGAATTTCCACCAGCTCGAACGGCATGTCTTTTGGAAAACGACGCAGATATTCAGTAAAACCGGTTTGTACCCAGTCCGGCATTTTGGTGCCGACGGCGACCAGCTGTAACTTCACGCATTAACCCCAGAGTTTTTCCAGCTCATACAGGCGACGGCTCTCGTCCTGCATGACGTGGACAATCACATCGCCGAGGTCGACTACCACCCAGTCAGCCGTCGCTTCACCTTCAACACCCAGCGGCAACAGCCCTGCTGCACGCGATTCCTGAACCACGTGATCGGCAATTGAAACAACATGACGCGTCGATGTACCGGTGCAGATGATCATGCAGTCGGTAATACTGGATTTACCCTTAACGTCGATAGCGATGATGTCCTGACCTTTCAGGTCATCAATTTTGTCAATAACAAAATCCTGGAGTGCTTTACCCTGCAAGTTTTCCCCCTGGGGTGAATGAGATTGTAAAACTTTGAATTCGTAGCCAGACAGTATACCTGAACTCACGCCTGCGTCGGGACAAATGTCTCCGGCCGGGCTTTTGAAGGCGGGTATCATCCCACCCTCCGCCTGAGATTGCATTGCCATTTTTGTAAAACAATTTCTGTAAAGCAATGATCGGCGGGAAAGTCTGGCAGCGGAGAATAACAGTATGGCTTACCCTGTCAAGGCGGGATAAACAATAAGCCGCTTTTTATGCTCTCCGGCTATTCATCTGCGCTTTTCTGATACAAACCGTGCGCATGGATATAGGCCAGCACCGGGGTCGGCAGCAGATCGTCACACGCTAAACCCTGCTGTAGACGCTCGCGAATGAGGGTTGCAGAGATATCAAACCACGGCGTTTCCGCCAGATAGATCTTCCCGGCAGGCTGGTTGTGAAGATCTTCAACATTATCGGTGAGATGGTCTTCCAGCCACTGCTGATACTGCTCTTCGCGCATGGTCAGCGGATAGCCGGGACGGCGGCAGACGAGCAGGTGGCTGTTCTCCAGGATGGTTTCATACTGATGCCACGTAGGGAAATTCAGCAGAGAATCCTGGCCGATGATAAAGGCAAGCGGCTGGTCTGGCCCTTGTTCGGCGCGCCACTCCTGAAGCGTCTGAGACGTCCAGGAGGGCGTGTCGCGACGCAGCTCACGCTCGTCAAGTCGGAATAGCGGTTTATTTGCGATGGCAAGGGCAAGCATCTCTTTTCGCTGCTCGCTGGTCGCCTCGGGCTGTGGACGATGGGGCGGGACATTGTTGGGCATGATGGTGACGCGATGAAGGCCGATCAGATTCGCCAGAATTTCAACCGGCTTCAGATGCCCGTAATGTACCGGGTCGAAGGTGCCGCCATATAAGGCCTGTAAAGAATGCATGCTATCCATCAATAAAAACGTCTGCCAGCGCCTTGTGGCAGAGCAGGAGAGAAAGACTTTCCAGCTCCGCCCAGACCGACTGGCCATAATCTTGTTTTAACGTGAGCTCAGCGCGCATCAGAAGCTGCACAGCCTGACGAAGCTGTTCATGACTCAGGCGGTTGACGGCCTCGGTGATTAAAGCCCGGCGATTTTGCCACACGCGGTGTTTATCAAACAGCGAACGCAGCGGCGTATGGGCCGACTGACGCTTGAGCGTAATCAGCAGCAATAATTCGCGCTGCAGCGTACGCAGCAGAATAACCGGTTCGCTCCCTTCGAGACGCAGCTGTTGCAGAATATGCAGGGCGCGTTTGCTTTTCGCCGACAGCAGCGCGTCCACCCAGTGGAACGGCGTGAAGTGTGCCGCGTCGTTAACGGCCTGCTCGACGCGCGGTAAGGTCAGCTTGCCATCTGGCCAGAGCAGGGAGAGTCTGTCCAGCGCCTGCGCCAGGGCCAGCAGGTTACCTTCATAGCAGTAGCAGAGCAGTTGGTTCGCCGCATCATCCAGCTGAAGGTTGTTCTGCTTCGCTCTCGCTGCCACCCATTTGGGCAGATGCGCCTGTTCAGGCGTCTGACAGGTGACCTGCACCGCGTGGGCTGCGAGTTGGGTGAACCACGCCGCATTTTCCTGCGCTTTGGTGAGCTTGTTGCCGCGCACAATCAGCAGCAGATCGCTGTGAAGCAGGCTGACTAGCGTGGCCAGCTGTTCATTGATGGCCGCGTTAGGGCCGTTTTCCGGCAGCAGGATCTGAATAGTCTGGCGCGACGCAAAAAGGCTCATCGCCTGACAGAGTGAGAAGAGGGCATTCCAGTCGGTGTTGTTATCCAGCTGGACGGTGTGGTGTTCATCGAAGCCCTGAGAGGCGGCTTCATGCCGCACGGCATCCAGGCTTTCCTGAAGCAATAACGGATCGTTTCCAAGAAGCAAATACGCCGCGCGCAACCCTTCTTTGAGCTGCGCGCGGAGTTGTTCAGGATACAGCCTGATCATCATTTACCCAGAGAGTTAGCAGCAGGAAGCGTGCCAGCAACCGGTTTTTCAACAATGTCAGAGCCTTGTCGGGTAGACGCTGCAATACCTGGCAGTTTACGGATCAGCTGTTCCGCCGCCTTGTCGTACATTTCGTTGATGATAATCTGCTGTTCGGCATCTTTTGCCAATGCCGTCTGCGGGTTATCGAAGAACGAACGGAACACTTTCGCGCTGATCGGATAGATGTCTTTACCCGGGATCAGGACCGCTGCGTTGACCGTCAGCACCATCTGATATTCAGCTGTACGACCATCCTGGAAGATAGAGGCCGTATCTCTCGACAGACCTCCTCCGATGATACGCAGAGACGGTACATCCTGGCGCAGCGTTCGTTTCTCAACAAGCTCAACGCCGTTCAGACGCAGCTGATTACGAACTGCCCGGCTGAGTGGACCATTCGGATCCGATGAGTCGAAAATCATCGTTTTCATCTCAGCAGGCACTGCCGTGGTATTGCGCAGGTGCCAGCCACAGCCGGCGGTGACAAGCACCGCCAGTGATAAGAGTATTGTTGCCAGTTGTCGCACGTTTCCTCCCGCGCTTAGCCAACGACCAGATTGAGCAGTTTACCCGGTACGTAGATCACTTTACGTACGGTAACGCCCTCAAGATATTTTGCGACCAGAGGTTCCTGGCCCGCGCGCTCGCGAACCTGTTCTTCGGTTGCATCGACCGCCACGGTAATTTTACCGCGGACTTTGCCGTTTACCTGGACCACAACCAGCGTCGTGTTTTCCACCATCGCGGCTTCGTCAGCCTGCGGCCACGGCGCGTTGTCAATATCGCCTTCGCCTTTCAGCTCCTGCCACAGGGTGAAGCTGACGTGCGGAGTGAACGGGTTCAGCATGCGAACGACGGCCAGCAGCGCTTCACGCATTAAGGCACGATCCTGCTCGCCGTCCTGCGGAGCCTTCGCCAGCTTGTTCATCAGTTCCATAATAGCCGCAATTGCGGTATTGAAGGTCTGACGACGACCAATATCATCGGTCACTTTCGCAATCGTTTTATGAACATCGCGACGCAGCGCCTGCTGATCTTCAGTCAGTGCGGCGGCGTTCAGCGCCGGGGCATCGCCCAGTGCAGTGTGTTCGTAAACCAGTTTCCAGACGCGTTTCAGGAAGCGGTTCGCCCCTTCCACGCCGGACTCCTGCCATTCCAGGGTCATGTCGGCCGGAGAGGCAAACATCATGAACAGACGCACGGTGTCCGCACCGTAACGCTCAACCATTACCTGCGGATCGATGCCGTTGTTTTTCGACTTAGACATCTTGCTCATGCCGGTATAGACCAGTTCATGACCTTCGGCGTCTTTCGCCTTAACGATACGGCCTTTCTCGTCGCGCTCGACGATCGCATCAACCGGAGAAACCCAGTTACGCTCGCCGTTAGCACCGACGTAATAGAACGCATCCGCCAGTACCATGCCCTGACACAGCAGCTGTTTTGCTGGTTCGTCAGAGTTCACCATGCCTGCATCGCGCATCAGTTTGTGGAAGAAGCGGAAGTAGAGCAGGTGCATGATGGCGTGTTCGATGCCGCCGATATAGATATCAACCGGCAGCCAGTAGTTTGCCGCATCGGAATCGAGCATACCGTCCTGATACTGCGGGCAGGTGTAGCGCGCATAGTACCAGGATGACTCCATAAAGGTGTCAAAGGTGTCGGTTTCACGCAGCGCAGGCTGACCGTTGACGGTGGTTTTTGCCCACTCAGGATCGGCTTTGATCGGGCTGGTGATACCGTCCATGACCACGTCTTCCGGCAGGATCACCGGGAGCTGATCTTCCGGCGTTGGCATCACGGTGCCATCTTCCAGCGTCACCATTGGGATTGGCGCGCCCCAGTAACGCTGACGGGACACGCCCCAGTCGCGCAGACGGAAGTTAACTTTACGCTCGCCTACGCCCAGAGAGGCCAGCTTATCGGCGATGGCGTTGAAGCCCTCTTCGAAGCTCAGGCCGCTGAATTCACCGGAGTTGAACAGGGTGCCTTTTTCGGTCAGCGCTTGTTCGGACAGGTCGGGTTCAGAACCATCGGCGGCCAGAATAACGGCTTTAATCGGCAGGCTGTATTTGGTGGCAAACTCGTAGTCGCGCTGATCGTGGCCCGGAACGGCCATTACCGCGCCTGTACCGTACTCCATCAGCACGAAGTTCGCTGCCCAGACAGGAATCGCTTCGCCAGTCAGCGGATGCTTCGCATAGAAGCCTGTCGCGACGCCTTTTTTCTCCATCGTCGCCATGTCGGCTTCGGCCACTTTGGTGTTGCGGCACTCGTCAATGAAGGTGGCCAGCTCCGGGTTATTCTCTGCCGCTTTCTGCGCCAGCGGGTGACCTGCGGCCACGGCCAGGTAGGTCGCGCCCATGAAGGTGTCCGGACGGGTGGTGTAGACAGTCAGGGTCTGGTCGTAGTTCTCAACGTTGAAGGTAATCTCCACGCCTTCAGAACGGCCGATCCAGTTGCGCTGCATGGTCTTAACGGTATCTGGCCAGTGGTCGAGGTTATCCAGATCGTTCAGCAGCTCATCAGCGTAAGCGGTGATTTTGATAAACCACTGTGGGATCTCTTTACGCTCAACTTTGGTGTCACAGCGCCAGCAGCAGCCGTCGATAACCTGTTCGTTCGCGAGAACGGTCTGGTCGTTCGGACACCAGTTAACGGCAGAGGTCTTCTTATACACCAGGCCTTTTTTGTACAGCTCGGTGAAGAACTTCTGCTCCCAGCGATAGTATTCCGGAGTACAGGTTGCCAGCTCGCGGCTCCAGTCATAGCCAAAGCCCAGCATTTTGAGCTGGTTTTTCATGTACGCGATGTTGTCGTACGTCCACGGTGCCGGTGCGGTGTTGTTTTTGACCGCCGCGCCTTCCGCAGGCAGACCGAACGCATCCCAGCCGATAGGCTGCAGAACGTTTTTGCCCAGCATGCGCTGGTAGCGTGCAATCACATCGCCGATGGTGTAGTTACGCACATGGCCCATGTGTAGTCGACCAGAAGGATAGGGAAGCATCGACAGGCAGTAATACTTCTCTTTGCTCTCGTCTTCGGTTACTTCAAAGGTGCGCTTCTCGTCCCAGTGTTGCTGGACTTTTGATTCTATCTCTTCCGGGCGGTATTGCTCTTGCATGGCAGCCAGTGGTCCTGTTTTCAATACAGCTACAAATGTAGCCAATGGATGTGGTAATTCAGATCCGCATAGCATAGCCCAAACGCCCGCGTCAAAACAGCCTTTCGCACAAATGCGCTTTGCAGGAATTTACCGGGTCTGTGCTTCACCTGACAAAGCGGCGATGAAATAAGGTCTATTATTAGAAATAGTTACTTACCCGGGAGGCAAAATGATGAACAAGGTTGCTCAATTTTACCGCGAACTGGTGGCGACACTGACGGAACGGCTGCGTAACGGCGAGCGAGATATCGACGCGCTGGTGGAGCAAGCGCGTGCCCGCGTGACGCAAACGGGTGAGTTAACGCGAACCGAAGTGGAAGAGGTGACGCGCGCCGTGCGTCGCGATCTGGAAGAGTTCGCGCGCAGCTACCAGGAGAGCCAGGAGGAGGTCACGGACAGCGTTTTTATGCGGGTGATTAAAGAGAGCCTGTGGCAAGAGCTGGCCGACATCACGGATAAAACGCAGCTGGAGTGGCGCGAGGTCTTTCAGGATTTGAACCATCACGGTGTGTATCACAGTGGTGAGGTGGTCGGCTTGGGAAATCTGGTGTGTGAGAATTGCCACCATCATATTGCGGTATATACGCCGGATGTCCTGCCGCTGTGTCCGAAATGCGGCCACGATCAGTTCCAGCGTCGGCCGTTTGAGCCATAAATAAAAGCAAAACTCTCTGCCCCCTCTCCCCGTGGGAGAGGGGGGGGGGAGGGCATCAGGCCGCAAAAGGTAAAAGCAAAACGGCAACCCCGTTGCCGTTTTTAGTGTTTGCTCCTTCTCCCCGTGGGAGAGGGTTGGGGTGAGGGCATCAGACCGCACAATAGTAAGCCAGTCTCTCCGCCAGCAAATCCACAAACGCCTCGCGGTCGATGTCCACCATCACCGTGGTATTCGGTTTATTCCCCGTCAGCGAGTAGTAATCCACCACCGTCATTCCCTGGGTGTATTTTCCCTGCGTCTCAACACCAACCCATCTGTCCACCGTAGTGAACATCTCCGGCTTCAGTAGCCAGGCAATGGTGCACGGGTCATGCAGCGGCGCGCCGTGGAGTCCCCACTTCTCGGCTTTGTGATATTCCATAAAGAAGTCGAGCAGCTCGGCCACGGTTGTCGCGACCGTATTACCCACGGAGCGGAATCGCTCAATATCGTCCGCCATAATCTGCGCGCGGTGGGTAACGTCCAGTCCCGCCATTACAATTGGTAAGCCGGACTGGAAGACGATTTCCGCGGCTTCCGGGTCGACAAAGATGTTGAACTCCGCCGCAGGCGTCCAGTTCCCCAGCCCCATGGCCCCGCCCATAATCACAATTCGGGCAATTTTATTATGCAGCTCAGGATGGCTGTTCAGCAGCAGCGCAACGTTGGTTTGCGGTCCGGTTGCCACCAGCGTTACCGGTTCTGCACTCTCACGTAGAACCTTCGCCATCAGCTCCACGGCGGTACAGTTTTGCGGCGTGAAACCCGGCTCCGGCAGTGCCGGACCGTCCAGCCCGCTTTCACCATGAACGTTGTCGGCAATAATCAGCTCGCGTATCAGTGGCTTCACGGCCCCGCCGGCGACAGGAATGTCGGTGCGTTTGAGCAGCGTGAGCATGCGCAGCACGTTGCGAAGGGTTTTGTCCGGCGTCTGGTTTCCGGCGGACGAGGTGACGGCTTTTACCTCGAGTTCAGGGGAGGCAAGAGCGAGGACGAGCGCGATCGCGTCGTCATGACCCGGATCGCAATCGAGAATAATAGGCTGTGCCATAGCGTTCTCCATACGTAGCGTTATTTTGTGACAAGGTTAACGCTGCAATGTGACGCCGACGAGAGGAACTGAGCGAAAGCGTGAAGCAGTGCGCAATCCGCAGATTGCGCACCGGGAAGGTTAGTGCAGGATTTTCGCGAGGAAATCTTTCGCACGCTCTGATTTCGGGTTAGCGAAGAACTCTTCTTTCGGTGAGTCTTCGACAATTTTCCCTTCGTCCATAAAGATCACGCGGTTGGCCACTTTACGGGCAAAGCCCATTTCGTGGGTCACCACCATCATGGTCATCCCTTCGTGCGCCAGCTCGACCATTACGTCCAGCACTTCATTGATCATCTCTGGATCGAGCGCGGACGTTGGCTCATCAAACAGCATTGCCACCGGATCCATGCACAGCGCGCGGGCGATCGCCACACGCTGCTGTTGGCCGCCAGAAAGCTGTGCCGGGAACTTATCGGCATGCGCCGAAAGCCCAACGCGTTCCAGGAGCTTCAGACCTTTCTCGCGCGACGCTTTTTTATCACGCTTCAGCACTTTTACCTGCGCCAGCGTCAGGTTCTCAATAATGGAGAGGTGAGGGAACAGCTCAAAGTGCTGGAACACCATGCCAACGTGAGAGCGAAGCTGGGCGAGATTAGTTTTCTTATCGTTGACTTTGGTGCCGTTGACAACGATCTCACCCTGCTGCACCGGCTCCAGTCCGTTGACGGTTTTAATCAGCGTCGATTTACCGGAGCCGGACGGCCCGCATACCACCACTACGTCGCCTTTTTTGACTTCGGTGGAGCAGTCGGTCAGCACCTGAAAGTGCCCATACCATTTAGAAACATTTTTCAGGGAAATCATTATACCGTCCTTTTCTTCAGCCAGCTGACCAACAGCGACGCGCTTAAACTAATCACAAAATAGACCGCACCCGCAAAGAGCACCATCTCGACCTGCGTACCATCACGTTCACCGATGGTTGACGCGGTACGGAAGAAGTCTGCCAGACTCAGAACGTAGACCAGCGAGGTATCCTGGAACAGCACGATGCCCTGGGTCAGCAGGAGCGGAACCATGGCGCGAAACGCCTGCGGCAGAATAATGAGCTGCATGGACTGCCAGTGCGTCATCCCGAGCGCCAGCGCGGCGCTGGATTGCCCGCGGGAGATACTCTGAATGCCCGCTCGGATAATTTCTGAGTAGTAAGCGGCCTCGAACATTGAGAACGCCACCATGGCGGAGATCAGACGGATATCGGTTTTCGGCGACAGCCCCAGCACGTTCTGCAGGAAGCCGGGCACAATCAGGTAAAACCACAGCAGCACCATCACCAGCGGGATGGAGCGGAACACGTTAACGTAGGCGGTCGCAAACCAGGCGAGCGGCTTAAAGCTCGACAGGCGCATGACGGCCAGCAGGGTGCCCCAGACGATACCAATGATGATGGCAATAACGGTGATTTTTAAGGTAATCACCAGGCCATCAAGCAGGTAAGGCATGGATGGAACGATAGAACTCCAGTCAAATTCGTACATTATTTGCCCCCCAGATTACCCGGCAGGCGGATTTTGCGTTCAACCAGGTTCATCACCAGCATGATGAAAGCGTTAATCAGAACATACGCGAGCGTGATCGCGGTGAAGGATTCCCACGCGTGAGCGGAATAATCCAGCAGCTTGCCCGCCTGCGCGGCCATATCCACCAGGCCGATGGTAGAGGCGATGGCCGAGTTTTTCACCAGGTTCATCATCTCGGAGGTCATCGGTGGAACGATAACCCGGTAGGCGTTAGGCAGCAGCACGTAGCGGTAGGTTTGGGGCAGCGTCAGGCCCATCGCCAGGCCAGCGTTTTTTTGTCCGCGCGGCAATGACTGAATGGCGGCACGCACCTGCTCGCAAACGCGCGCAGCGGTAAACAGCCCCAGACACATCATGGAGGAGACAAAGAACTGCACGTTCGGATCCAGCTCCGACTTGAACCACATGCCAATATTTTCCGGCAGCAGTTCCGGGATGACCAGATACCAGGTAAAGAATTGCACGATCAGCGGAACGTTACGGAACAGTTCCACATACAGGGTGCCAAGCGTTGAAAGAAAACGGTTAGGGACGGTGCGCAGAATACCGAACAGAGAACCGACAAGAAACGCGATAATCCACGCCGTTATCGATAGTGCCACGGTGACCTGAAAGCCGCTCCACAGCCAGCCAAGATAGGTGGTGTTGCCGAACGGGGCTTGTTGCAGGAATATGCCCCAGTTCCAGTCTATTGACATAATAAACTCCAGAAAAAAAAGGGTAGCAGCGCTACCCTCGAAGATTGGTGAGAAGCTCATTTTTCGCGCTGAGTGGGGAACGACCACTCAACGTATAGTCTGTCCATGCTTCCCGACAATCGAGAGGGCAGGAGATCCCGCCCCTGTTGTTCTAATTAGTTAAGAGCCTTGTCATTTGGAGATTTGAACAGCGCTTTCATGTCGTCAGACAGTTCAAAATTCATGTTCAGGTTTTTTGGTGGAATCGGGTTCTTGAACCATTTGTCGAACCATTTTTCCGCTTCGCCGGAGGTCTGCACCTGAGCGATGGTGTCATCGATCAGCTTTTTGAACTGCGGATCGTCTTTACGCAGCATACAGCCGTAGGCTTCTTTGGACTGCGCGGTACCGACGATATCCCAGTTGTCTGGTTTCTTCGCTTTCGCACGTTCGCCCGCCAGCAGGGCGTCATCCATCATAAACGCGACGGCACGACCGCTTTCCAGGGTACGGAAGGAGTCGCCATGGTCTTTCGCGCTGATGATGCGCATATCCATTTTCTTCTCGTCGTTCAGCTTGTGCAGCAGCACTTCTGACGTGGTACCGGAGGTCACAACAACCGCTTTGCCTTTCAGGTCAGCGAAGTCTTGGATCTCGCCGCCTTTCTTCGTCAGCAGACGAGTGCCCACGACAAAGATGGTGTCAGAGAAGGCAGCCTGTTTCTGACGCTCGAGGTTGTTGGTGGTGGAGCCACACTCGAAGTCAAAGGTGCCGTTTTGCAGCAGTGGAATACGGTTCTGTGAAGTGATTGGGATCAGCTTCACCTGCAGGTCAGGTTTGTTCAGCTTTTTCTTCACAGCTTCAACGATGGCGTTGGAGTAATCCTGTGAATAGCCCACGACTTTTTGCGTGTTGTCGTAGTAAGAGAACGGGACAGAAGATTCACGGTGGCCGACCACGATGACGCCGTTTTTGGCAATCTTGTCGAGAGTGCTGCCTGCTGCAGGCGCATCTTCAGCGTGAACCACGCCTGCAGACATTCCCATAACCAGCATTGCTGTGGCCAGTTTACGTAATTGCATACCCAACTCCTTTTTTATCAGCGCCAGCGACGCATTGATACCCATTGTGATGTTGTTATATCTCGCGCAGTGCGAGTGCAGTGTTATGCAAGCTTGTTAACATTTAGTCTGGCTTAATGTAAAGATTTTGCTGCGTTATTGTTTATTTTTGCGAAGCGCGCCGCACCATTCAGAGGCAAATATCTCCCGTTGCACCGTTTCGGTGCTACCGATGATCTACGCTGGTGCGACAAAGTTGCACGTTAAGCCAAACTGCGTTTACCTGAATAAACAAAGCAATAGGCGTGCCAGAATGGGAGTCTGGAGAAAATTGTCGGGTGGCGGCTACGCCACCCGACAACAGAAGGGAAGGTTATTTCCGACGCTGACGCAGGCTCATCAGCACCGCGCCAAAGCCGAACAGCACGGTCAGTATCCACAGCGGCCAGTTGCCGGTGCGCGCGTATGGCGTCAGCCCGGTGGTTGGCGTGACTTTAGTGGTCAGTACCTCGCGGGTAAACTGCGGGATCATCGCCTGAATTTCACCCTGCGGACCAATCACAGCCGTGATGCCGTTGTTGGTGCTGCGCAGCAGCGGACGCGCCAGCTCCAGAGAGCGCATACGTGCCATCTGGAAGTGCTGCCACGGGCCGATTGACTTACCAAACCAGGCGTCGTTGGAGATGGTCAGCAGATAGTCAGTATCCGGGCGGAAGTTATCGCGTACCTGCTCGCCGAGAATGATTTCGTAGCAGATGGCCGCCGTCAGGGCCAGGCCGTGCGCGTGCAGCTGAGGCTGTACGTACGGGCCGCGGCTGAAAGAGGACATAGGCAGGTCAAAGAACGGGGCCAGCGGGCGCAGAATCGACTCCAGTGGGACAAATTCACCAAACGGCACCAGGTGGTTCTTGTTGTACCGGTCAGTGGAGTGGTAGCTGTACTCGCTATCTTTCCCGAGCGTAATGATGCTGTTGTAGGTGTCGTAGCGGTTCTGCTGATTCAGACGCGCATCGACAATCCCGGTGATCAGCGTGCTGCCGCGCGCCAGCAGCAGGTCGTTCATCATGTTGAGGAACGGCTGCTGGTTAATTTCCAGATCGGGGATCGCAGATTCCGGCCAGATAATCAGCTGGGATTTACCCATCACCTCTTCGGTGGCGTTGGCGTAGATCTTCAGCGTATTCAGCAGCTCTTTCTCATCCCACTTCATAGACTGCGGAATATTCCCCTGCACCATGGACACCTGCAGGGTGCGCTCTGGCTCAGGCGTGAACCACTGGATATAGCGCAGCGGGAAGGGCAGGGCAAACAGCACCAGCGCCACAGCCAGCGGCTTCCAGCAGCGCTGGACCAGCGCCAGGACCAGCAGGCCGCTGACCACCATCAGCAGGAAGTTGATGGCCTCAACGCCCATTACCGGCGCCAGACCCTTCAGGGGGCCGTCAATCTGGCTGTAGCCGAACTGCAGCCACGGGAAGCCCGTCAGCACCCAGCCACGCAGGAACTCGGTTATCTGCCAGACCACCGGCGCGGCAATGGCGACGCGCAGCCAGGTGGTTTTTGGCCACAGGCGAGAAAGGATGCCGGCGAACAGACCGGTATAGAGCGAGAGATATGCGGCGAGCAATACCACCAGGAAGACGTTAACCGGGCCAGGCATACCACCAAACTGGGCGATGCTGACATAAACCCAGTTGATGCCTGAGCCAAACAGCCCCAGTCCCCAGAAGTAACCGATGGCCGCAGCCTGGACCGGACGACGATTCAGGGTCAGGCCCTGAAGCCCCATTAGGGAGAGAATGGCGGCGGGCCAGATATCGTAAGGAGAAAAAGCCAGCGTACCGCTGGCTCCGAGTAACAGCGCCAGCAGCAAACGGACGCGCTGGCGTTCAAGCAGTGGGGCAAATGCCATTTACATTAATCTTCCAGTTTTGGCACCGGTGAGTCGTCCGGCGTTCTGACGTGAACCTGTATAATACGTCGGCTGTCGGCCATTGCCACTTTGAACTGGTAACCGTCGATGTCAACGGTCTCACCGCGCGCCGGGAGGTGGCCAAAGGCCTGCATCACCAGCCCGCCAATGGTATCGACCTCTTCATCGCTGAAGTGGGTACCGAAGGCGTCGTTGAAGTCCTCAATCGAGGCCAGCGCGCGCACGGTCCAGGTGTGGCGGCTAAGCTGACGGAAGTCGATATCTTCTTCTTCGTCGTACTCGTCTTCGATTTCGCCCACGATCAGCTCAAGAATATCCTCGATCGTGACCAGACCGGAAACGCCACCAAACTCATCAATAACAATCGCCATGTGGTAACGCTGAGAGCGAAACTCTTTCAGCATCCGATCCACACGTTTACTTTCCGGCACAACCACGGCCTGGCGTAACACTTTTTCCATGCTGAAGGCTTCGGCATCGCTGCGCATAAACGGCAGCAGATCTTTCGCCATCAAAATCCCTTCGATGTGATCTTTATCTTCGCTGATGACCGGGAAACGCGAGTGGGCGGATTCAATGATCACATCGAGGCACTCGTCCAGAGTCTGGTTACGTTTCAGGGTGATCATCTGCGAGCGGGGGATCATGATATCGCGAACGCGCTGGTCGGCGATGTCCATAACCCCTTCGAGCATTTCGCGCGTATCTTCGTCGATAAGGTCGTTCTGCCCGGAATCACGAATCAGCTCCAGCAGTTCATCACGGTTTTTGGGTTCGCCGTGGAAAAGCTGGTTCAGAATGAGGGAGAAAAATCCCTTTTTACTGGTTGTCGTGTCGCTACTGTGTGAATTGTCGTCGCTCATGGCGTTTGTTAAGGGTTCTCTTGTTAGTTCAACGTTTACCGCCACGCGATATCCTTTCGTGGCGGCATGTGAGTCCGTCAGGTGACGGACTATTCTTTCTCGGCAATGTACGGATCCTCATAGCCCAGAGCAAGCATTATCTCTGTCTCGAGGGACTCCATCTCTTCCGCTTCGTCATCTTCAATGTGATCGTAGCCGAGCAGGTGCAGGCTGCCGTGTACCACCATATGCGCCCAGTGGGCCTCAAGCGGCTTTTGCTGCTCTTTGGCTTCCTGTTCAACCACCTGACGGCAGATGATCAGATCGCCCAACAGCGGCATCTCAATACCCGGCGGCGCTTCGAACGGGAAAGAGAGCACGTTGGTCGGCTTATCTTTCCCGCGATAGGTCAGGTTAAGCTCATGGCTTTCTGCTTCATCCACCAGGCGAATCGTGACTTCTGATTCTTCCTGAAACTGAGGAATAACGGCATCCAGCCATTTCTGAAACTGTGCCTCATCTGGCATGCCGGAATTGTCTTCACAGGCCAGCTGTAAATCGAGGATCACCTGACTCATTTCTGTTCTTGCTCCTGCGCTTCGCGCTTACGTTCTGCGGCCAGTTCGGCCTTACGCTTCTGATCCGCCTCTTCCCAGGCTTCATAGGCGTTAACGATACGCGCGACCACCGGGTGGCGTACCACGTCTTCACTGTGGAAGAAGTTAAAGCTGATTTCGTCGACCTCGGCCAGCACCTCAATGGCGTGGCGCAGGCCGGATTTGGTGCTGCGCGGCAGGTCGATCTGGGTGACGTCACCGGTGATGACCGCTTTCGAGTTAAAGCCGATACGCGTCAGGAACATCTTCATCTGTTCGATGGTGGTGTTCTGGCTCTCATCGAGAATGATGAACGCATCGTTCAGCGTACGACCGCGCATGTAGGCGAGCGGGGCCACTTCGATAACGTTACGCTCAATGAGCTTCTCAACCTTCTCAAAGCCGAGCATCTCGAACAGCGCATCGTATAACGGGCGCAGATACGGGTCGACCTTCTGGCTCAGATCGCCCGGCAGGAAGCCCAGCTTTTCGCCCGCTTCAACGGCCGGACGGGTCAGCAGAATACGACGGATCTCCTGGCGTTCCAGCGCATCTACCGCAGCGGCAACGGCGAGATAGGTTTTACCCGTCCCCGCCGGACCCACCCCGAAGGTGATGTCGTGGTCGAGGATATTGGCGATGTACTGCGCCTGGTTTGGCGTACGCGGCTTAATGACGCCACGTTTGGTCTTGATATTGATTGCCTTACCGTAGTCCGGCACGCTTTCCGCGCTTTGCTCAAGCACGCGCGCCTCTTTAATGGCAAGGTGAATTTGTTCCGGTTCGATATCCTGAATTTCGCCGCGCATGGGTGATGTATCCACATACAGGCTACGCAGAATGTCCGCAGCGGCGTTGACGCAGATAGGGCGTCCGGTAAGTTTGAAATGATTATCGCGACGATTGATTTCGATACCCAGACGTCGCTCCAGTTGTTTGATGTTGTCATCAAACGGCCCGCACAGGCTCAGCAGGCGAGCGTTGTCTGCTGGCTCAAGGCTAATTTCACGCGTATCTATATTCAAACTGTTCCTCTTTAATTGGTTAACTGACCCATTGCGATAGGACGTAATAAAACGGTCATTACCGAAATTATTCACGCCACAGAATAAAGGCGCAAGCGTTGCGGAAGATATTGGGGACGATGAGAGGAAATACAAGGCCTGCCGGAAAGGCAGGCCAGGAGGATTAAGGCTGGTAAATCCCCACGCCAGAATCGTTTTCTTTACGGGTACGAGAGATCACGGATTCCGGTGACTCGGCAATACGCAGGCCCATTTCGTCCTCGGTGCGTACCAGCTTCGCGCGCAGCGAGTTGGTCAGCACTTCGACAATCTCGACGTCCACGAATTTACCGATCATATCCGGGGTGCCTTCAAAGTTCACCACGCGGTTGTTTTCGGTACGACCGGAGAGTTCCATAATGCTCTTGCGGGAGGTGCCTTCCACCAGAATGCGCTGAACGGTGCCGAGCATACGGCGACTCCACGCGTTGGCCTGCTGGTTAATACGCTCCTGCAGAATATACAGACGCTGCTTTTTCTCTTCTTCCGGCACATCGTCAACCATATCGGCCGCAGGTGTTCCAGGACGCGCAGAGAAGATGAAGCTGTAGCTGACGTCAAAATTCACTTCACCGATGAGCTTCATGGTGCGCTCGAAGTCATCAGCGGTTTCGCCAGGGAAGCCGACGATAAAGTCGGAGCTGATCTGGATATCCGGACGGGCTTCACGCAGCTTGCGAATGGTGGACTTGTACTCCAGCACCGTATGCGGGCGGCCCATCAGGTTCAGCACGCGGTCAGAGCCACACTGAATCGGCAGGTGCAGGAAGCTCACCAGCTCTGGCGTATCGCGATACACGTCAATGATGTCGTCGGTAAACTCCATCGGATGGCTGGTGGTAAAGCGAATGCGGTCGATGCCGTCAATCGCGGCCACCAGACGCAGCAGTTCGGCAAAGCTGCCGGTGGTGCCGTCGTAGTTTTCCCCGCGCCAGGCGTTTACGTTCTGGCCCAGCAGGTTCACTTCGCGAACGCCCTGTGCGGCAAGCTGCGCGATTTCAAACAGAATATCATCTGCCGGACGGCTGACTTCTTCACCACGGGTGTAAGGCACCACGCAGTAAGTGCAGTATTTGTTGCAGCCTTCCATGATGGAGACGAAGGCGGTCGGGCCATCGGCGCGCGGCTCCGGCAGACGGTCAAACTTTTCGATTTCCGGGAAGCTGACGTCAACGACCGGGCTACGGTTGCCGCGAACCTGATTGATCATCTCCGGCAGGCGGTGCAGGGTCTGAGGGCCAAAGACGATATCCACATACGGGGCTCTCTGGCGGATCAGCTTACCTTCCTGCGACGCGACGCAGCCACCCACCCCGATGATCAGGTCCGGATTTTTTCGTTTGAGAAGCTTCCAGCGGCCTAACACGTGAAAGACTTTTTCCTGCGCTTTTTCACGAATCGAACAGGTGTTCAGCAGCAGCACGTCCGCTTCTTTCGCATTTTCAGTCAGCTGGTATCCGTGGGTTGAATCCAGCAGATCGGCCATCTTGGATGAATCGTATTCGTTCATCTGACAGCCCCAGGTTTTTATATGGAGTTTTTTAGTCATCGACTTGCTCAGCTCAGGATTGCAAGCCGCGTATTGTAATGCTTTGGTGGGGTTGTGACCAGTATGAAGGTTATGTGTCTCAGGACCGCAAAAATCCGGTAAACTTAAGGGATTCTCCAATAAGGAAAATTGACCATGACACTCCTACACACCGAAGTTGCCGTTGTCGGCGGCGGTATGGTCGGCGGCGCGCTGGCGCTGGGGCTGGCGCAGCAGGGATTTGAGGTAACGGTAATCGAACAGGCTGCTCCGCCGGCATTCGATCCCGCGAGCAAACCGGATGTGCGCATATCCGCGATCAGCGCGGCGTCCGTCGATCTGCTGCGCGGGCTGGGCGTCTGGGAGGCGGTGCTGGCGATGCGCGCCCATCCTTACAGCCGTCTTGAAACCTGGGAGTGGGAAAATGCCCACGTCGAGTTTGATGCCGCTGAGCTGAAGCTGCCGCGCCTGGGTTATATGGTGGAAAACAATGTGCTCCAGCAGGCGCTCTGGCTGGCGCTGGAGGCGCATCCGAAGGTGACGCTGCGCGTTCCGGCGTCGATTAAGGCACTGCATCCTCACGAGAGCGGGTATTTGCTGACGCTCGACAGCGGCGATGAACTGGCCGTGAAGCTCGTCGTCGGAGCGGACGGCGCTAACTCGCAGGTCAGACAGATGGCGGGAATTGGCGTTCATGCCTGGCAGTATGAGCAGTCCTGCATGCTGATTACCGTCGAGTGCGAGCATGCGCCGGGTGAAAGCACGTGGCAGCACTTTACGCCGAATGGCCCGCATGCCTTTTTACCGCTGTTTGATAACTGGGCATCGCTGGTCTGGTACGACAAACCGGCACGCATTCGCCAGCTGCAGGGGCTTACAATGGAACAATTGCAGCGGGAAATCCGCCTGCATTTCCCGAGCCGTCTGGGCAACGTGACGCCGGTCGCTGCAGGTGCATTTCCGCTCACGCGCCGCCATGCTTTGCAGTATGCCCGTGAAGGGCTGGCGCTGGTGGGCGATGCGGCACACACCATTCATCCGCTGGCCGGGCAGGGCGTGAACCTGGGGTACCGTGATGTCGATGCGTTACTGGATGTGCTGAGCAGCGCCCGCGGGCACGCGGAAAACTGGGCCAGCCATCAGATCCTGAAGCGTTACCAGACGCGACGCATGGCGGATAACTTTATTATGCAGTCGGGGATGGATCTGTTTTATGCCGGGTTCAGCAATGACTTAGCCCCGGTGCGCATTCTGCGTAATATTGGATTGATGGCAGCGGAACGTGCCGGTGGTCTGAAGCGTCAGGCGCTGAAATACGCGCTGGGACTCTAATCTTTTTCCCCTCTCCCAGTGGGAGAGGGTCAGGGTGAGGGCATCAGGCCGCACCATTCTGAACAACAAAAACAAAAAAGCCCGCAGAGCGGGCTTTTTTGTTACTTAAGTGGCTGGGGTGCAGGGATTCGAACCCCGGAATGCTGGTATCAGAAACCAGAGCCTTACCGCTTGGCGACACCCCAATTGCGTTAAACAAACTGCTTAACGACTTTTTAAATTGGCTGGGGTACGAGGATTCGAACCTCGGAATGCCGGAATCAGAATCCGGTGCCTTACCGCTTGGCGATACCCCAACAATTTGTCTTGATTACCGAAAATCGACAATCTTAATTTGGTGGCTACGACGGGATTCGAACCTGTGACCCCATCATTATGAGTGATGTGCTCTAACCAACTGAGCTACGTAGCCAGTACTGCAATCTTCGATGGCTGGGGTACCTGGATTCGAACCAGGGAATGCCGGTATCAAAAACCGGTGCCTTACCGCTTGGCGATACCCCAATACCGCGGAGAACCGCAAAATCGAAGAAATATGGCTGGGGTACCTGGATTCGAACCAGGGAATGCCGGTATCAAAAACCGGTGCCTTACCGCTTGGCGATACCCCATCCGTGCAACGCTTACCCGGGAATGGTGCGGGAGGCGAGACTTGAACTCGCACACCTTGCGGCGCCAGAACCTAAATCTGGTGCGTCTACCAATTTCGCCACTCCCGCAAAAAAGATGGTGGCTACGACGGGATTCGAACCTGTGACCCCATCATTATGAGTGATGTGCTCTAACCAACTGAGCTACGTAGCCATCTTTTTTCGCGTTACCTTATCGGCGTTGCGGGGCGCATTATGCGTATAGACCCTTGCAGCGTCAACACCTTTTTCAACGAAAATAGCCGGAATGTGACTGTTTGGTTAGGTTGCGAACAGCGTGGCCGAATATTCGGCAATTATTGGTTATTAATCAGATTTAGACGGTGAAATGTGAGGCAAAAAAATCAGGCCCCTGAGGGGCCCGATTGCAATCTGAGTGATTATTTGTAGGCTGACTGGTGAACGCCTACCGCGCGTCCTGACGGATCGTTCATGGATTTGAAAGATTCATCCCATTCAATCGCTTTGGCAGAAGAGCAGGCGACGGACGGGCCACCCGGTACGCACTCCGCGGCACTCGGTACCGGGAACAGCTCTTCAAAAATTTCACGATACAGATAGGCCTCTTTCGAGCCCGGCGTGTTGTACGGGAAGCGGAAGCTCGCGGTTTCCAGCTGTTGGTCAGAAACCTGTTTCGCCGCGACCTCTTTCAGGGTGTCGATCCAGCTATAACCTACGCCATCAGAGAACTGCTCTTTCTGACGCCATGCCACGCTCGCCGGCAGGTAGGATTCAAAACACTCACGCAGGATATGTTTTTCCATTTTGCCGTTGCCGCACATCTTGTCCTGCGGGTTGATGCGCATCGCCACGTCGAGGAATTTCTTATCCAGGAACGGCACGCGCGCTTCCACGCCCCAGGCCGACATCGCTTTGTTGGCACGCGCACAGTCGAACATGTGTAGCGCCTGCAGCTTACGCACGGTCTCTTCGTGCAGCTCTTTGGCGTTCGGTGCTTTGTGGAAGTACAGGTAGCCGCCAAACACTTCGTCAGAACCTTCACCGGAGAGCACCATCTTGATGCCCATCGCTTTGATCTTACGCGACATCAGGTACATCGGCGTTGAGGCGCGGATGGTGGTCACGTCATAGGTTTCAATGTGATAGATCACATCGCGGATCGCATCCAGACCTTCCTGCACGGTGAAGTGAATCTCATGGTGCACGGTGCCGAGGTGGTTCGCCACTTCCTGCGCGGCTTTCAGGTCAGGAGCCCCTTCCAGGCCAACGGCAAAAGAGTGCAGCTGTGGCCACCAGGCTTCTGAGCGCTCCTGATCTTCCACGCGACGGGCCGCGAATTTCTTGGTGATCGCGGAGATCACGGAGGAGTCCAGACCGCCGGAGAGCAGCACGCCGTAGGGCACGTCAGACATCAGGTGGCTTTTCACGGAGTCTTCAAGGGCCTGGCGCAGCTCGGCTTTGTCCGTGACGTTGTCTTTTACCGCATCATAGTCGAACCAGTCACGCTGGTAATAGGAGCGGATCTCGCCGTCTTTGCTCCACAGATAGCTGCCCGCCGGGAACTCTTTAATGGTGCGGCATACCGGCACCAGGGCTTTCATTTCAGAGGCCACGTAGAAGTTGCCGTGCTCATCGTGGCCCATATACAGCGGGATAATGCCGATATGGTCACGGCCAATCAGGTAAGCGTCTTTTTCGCTGTCGTACAGGGCGAAGGCGAACATGCCCTGCAGGTCGTCCAGGAACTCGGGCCCTTTCTCCTGATACAGCGCCAGGATCACTTCACAGTCAGAACCGGTCTGGAAAGCGTAGCGGTCGCCGTATTCGGCGCGCAGCGCCTGGTGGTTGTAGATCTCACCGTTGACAGCCAGCGCGTGCGTTTTTTTCTCGTTATACAGCGGCTGTGCACCGGCGTTGACGTCAACAATGGACAGACGTTCGTGAGCCAGAATCGCTTTATCACTGGCGTAAACGCCTGACCAGTCCGGACCGCGGTGACGCATCAGGCGGGACAGTTCGAGTGCCTTTTTACGCAGTTCGCCCGCGTCAGTTTTAATATCCAGTACGCCAAAAATTGAACACATAACCTTCTCCGTTAACCCTGTTGCTTTGTAATGTTGCTTGCTTATGAAAATGCCGCAAAGGGGCAGGGCGCGCAAGCGTTTTACGGGTGAAAACGGAAATAGTGCAATAGTGATTGCGGAATAGTGAAAAAAGAGCACGCCAGAAATTCTTTTATTGATGATTTTGCAATGAAACGTGCTTTTTGTTAGATGAGACTTTATTTTTGTAGGCCATAAATGAAAAACCACGCCCTGAGGCGTGGTTCGGTATCAGATGATGTCGATTTCATCGACGGAGGGGTAAATCCAGCTTGGCCGGAACGGCATCGAATCAATGTCATCAAGTTGAGAGACGCCGGAGAGGACCAGAATCGTCTCCAGACCCGCCTGGAATCCGGCCAGAATATCGGTGCGCAGGTTGTCGCCGACAATAACGGTTTCTTCAGAGTGGGCCTGCATCTTGTTGAGCGCGGCACGAATGATCCACGGGCTCGGTTTACCGACCACAAACGGCTGACGGCCTGAGATTTTTTCGATACCGGCGCACAGCGCGCCGCAGGCCGGATAAAAACCCCGGCCGTGCGTATCCGGGTTGGTCGCGATAAAGCGCGCGCCGCTGGCGACAAAGTATGCTGCCTTATGCATCATCTCCCAGTTAAAGGAGCGCGTTTCGCCGACAATCACAAAGTCCGGGTTCACGTCAGTGATGGTAAAGCCAGCTTTATACAGCTCGTGTATCAGCGCACCTTCACCCACCACGTAGGCTTTTTTTCCTTCCTGACGCTTCAGGAAATCCGCCGTGGCCATTGCCGAGGTATAAAACACGCTGTCCGGAACGTCGACGCCCGCCGTGGCAAAGCGGTTAGCCAGATCCTGACCGGTTTGGGAAGGGTAGTTCGTGAGCAGAACCAGAGGCATTCCTTTGTCGATGATGCGGTGAAGAAACTCCGCAGCACCCGGCACGGCAACGTTGTCGTGCATCAGCACGCCGTCGATATCACAAATTACATTCTTAATGGTCATGGACAGTCCGACATCAAAAAAAGAAGGCGTTACTATAAGGTCCGATCAACTTTCCAGCAAATGCTGCAGCAGAATTCCGTTGAGCATGGCGCGTTTGACCAGCGCGAACGCGCCAATCGCCGAGCGATGGTCAAGCTTTGAACGAACCACCGGGAGGTTCTGGCGGAATGCTTTCAGCGCCTGGGTGTTAATACAGCCTTCAATGGCGGGGAGCAGCACCTTTTCCGCCTCCACAATTTCACCGGCGATCACCACTTTCTGGGGGTTAAACAGGTTAATGGCGATGGCGATGGTTTTCCCCAGATGGCGGCCTACCTGCTCAATCACTTCACAGGCCAGCGCGTCGCCTTTATTGGCGGCTTTGCAGATGGTGCCTATCTTGCAATCGTCCAGCGTGACGCGGCTTTGGTAACCCTGTTCAAGGAGATGGCGAACGCGCTGCTCGATGGCCGTGTTGGCGGCAATCGTTTCAAGGCAGCCGAAGTTGCCGCAGTGGCAGCGCTCCCCGAGGGGTTCAACCTGAATGTGGCCGATCTCGCCGACGTTACCGTTGCGACCAATAAAAATACGGCCGTTAGAGATAATACCGGCGCCCGTTCCGCGGTGAACGCGCACCAGAATAGAGTCTTCACAGTCCTGGCTCGCACCAAAGTAGTGCTCTGCCAGCGCCAGAGAGCGAATGTCGTGGCCCACAAAGCAGGTCACCTTAAAACGCTTTTCCAGCGCGTCGACCAGCCCCCAGTTTTCAACCTGAATATGCGGCATATAGCGGATCACGCCGCTTTCCGGGTCGACCAGTCCGGGCAGAATCACGGAGATGGCAATGAGTTCACGGATCTTGCGCTGACAGCTTTCAATAAACTGCGCAATGGTATTCAGCAGCGCATGCTCCAGCGTCTCCTGGGTGCGCTCCGGAAGAGGGTAGTGCTCTTCCGCAATGGCTTTACTGCTCAGATCGTACAGCGTGAGCGTGGTGTCATGGCGGCCCAGACGGACGCCAATGGCCTGAAAATTGCGGGTTTCGGTAATAATGGAGATCGCGCGGCGGCCCCCGGTGGAGGCCTGCTGATCGACTTCTTTGATCAGACCGCGCTCAATGAGCTGGCGGGTAATTTTTGTCACGCTGGCGGGAGCAAGCTGGCTCTGTTCGGCTATCTGAATTCGCGAGATTGGTCCGTGCTGGTCAATCAGGCGGTATACCGCCGCACTGTTAAGTTGTTTAACGAGATCGACATTACCGATTTGAGCTTGTCCGCCAGGTGTCATACTTTTACTTACTCAGTGACGACCTCGTTACCATTAACGATGGTCTTAATAATTTTATAATCGTGTGTGAATGCCGTCAGGTTTGCAACCATACCTGGTGCAATTTCGCCGAGCTGTTTATCCACGCCCATTGCGCGCGCCGGATAAAGGGTGGCCATACGCAGGACTTCATCAAGCGCAATCCCGCAATGTTCAACCAGGTTACGCACCCCTTCAATCATGGTTAAAGAGGAACCGCTCAGCGTACCGTTTTCATCCACACACAGTCCATTGCGGTAGTATATTGTTTTACCGGCAAAAATGAACTGCTCAATATTTGCACCTGCCGGTGCGGTGGCATCCGTCACCAGACAAAGCTTGTCACCTTTCAGCCGCTTAGCGTTGCGAATGTTGGTGTAATCGACGTGTAAGCCGTCAGCAATAATGCCGCAGTAAACGTCTGGTTCATCCAGAATCGCCCCGACCAGACCCGGTTCACGGCCTGTGATATACGGCATAGCGTTGTAAAGGTGCGTTGCGAAAGTAATGCCCGCGCGGAAACCGGCTTTCGCTTCTTTCAGCGTCGCGTTTGAGTGGCCAGCTGAAACGATAATCCCGGCACCAGCCAGTTTGCTGATGACATCCGTACCCGTCATTTCAGGCGCCAGCGTCACTTTGGTGATCACATCGGCGTTCGCACACATGTAGTCAACCAGCTCCGCATCCGGTTTACGCACGTAATTCGGGTTATGCGTTCCTTTCTTGACCATATTCAGCCATGGCCCTTCAAGGTGCAGACCCAGCGCCTGGTTAGAGTGTTTGGCCAGGTATTCGCGCATCACGCGGATACCCTGCTTCATGAGGTCATCACTGCTGGTGATGAGCGTTGGCAAATAGCTGGTGCAGCCCGATTTCTCGTTGGCTTTCTGCATGATCTCCAGCGTTTCGACCGTCACCGCATCCGCAGTGTCATTGAATTGCACACCGCCGCAGCCGTTGAGCTGTACGTCGATGAAACCGGGGGAGATTACTGCTCCATTGAGTGAGCGCTGTTCAATCTCCGGCGGCAGTTCTGCCAGCGGGCAAACACGTTCAATCAGGCCATCAGCGATAACAATCGCATGGTCATCCAGAATTTCATGGCCGGTATAAATCCGACCGTGGGTTAAAGCGTACATAACGACCCCCGGTTAAAAAAAGCGGCCGCCTCTTGTTGAAGAGGCGGTTATTCAATTACAGACCTTTGATGTTCTCAGCTTCTAACTCGTTGAAGTATTTCAGCGTTTTTACCTTCAGCTCCATCGTGGACGGTTCGTCGCAGACGATGACGGATTTAGGATGCAGCTGCAGGCAGCTGATGGTCCACATATGGTTAACGTTGCCTTCAACGGCAGCCTGGAGCGCTTGCGCTTTCACGCCGCCCAGCACCAGAATCATCACTTCTTCGGCATCCAGCAGGGTGCCTACGCCTACGGTCAGGGCGTATTTTGGAACCTGGTTAACATCGCCGTCAAAGAAGCGGGAGTTTGCCACGCGCGTGTCATGGGTCAGCGTTTTAATACGGGTGCGGGAAGCCAGAGATGACGCCGGTTCGTTAAACGCGATATGACCATCATTACCTACACCACCCATGAACAGGTGGATCTTACCGTAAGAACGGATTTTTTCTTCATACTGACGGCATTCTGCGTCAATATCAGGCGCGTTTCCATTCAGCAGGTTAATATTTTCAGATGGAATATCAACGTGATCAAAGAAATTGCGGTGCATAAAGCTATGGTAGCTTTCCGGGTGGTCTTTCGGTAAGCCAACGTATTCATCCATATTGAAGGTCACAACATGTTTAAAGCTAACCTGGCCTGCTTTATGCATCTCAACCAGCGCCTTATAGGCGGTCAGCGGCGTGCCGCCTGTCGGAAGTCCAAGAACGAAAGGACGATCGGCGGTCGGTTTAAAGGCGTTAATACGGTTAACGATATGGCGAGCGGCCCATTTACCGACTTGTTCAGCAGTTGCCAGGGGAATCAGTCTCATTGTTCACCTCAAGAGTTTAAGTAGAAGAGTGGGCGGATGGCTATCGGGACCTGATACTTAAGCGTAACCTGGAAACTTTCAGGCCGGATCAATCCGCCTTGATTTTTTGAATGATAAAATAAGTTTTCGCTGTTAGCCAGTATAAGGGAGGGTGAATAACGATATTTGGTGACAAAAATCACAAAAAGTACGCGTTTAATTTGCGATACGAATTAATTTTTCACACACTCACAATGCCAGTGAAGCATCAACTGTATCTATAGTTCGTGACACAATAAAAAACAGAGCTGAGAACATGCCTTAAACGGGGTCTCATAGGGGGAAGAAAGTGAGTATTCTAGGTTATTTACAAAAGGTTGGCCGCGCGCTTATGGTGCCGGTCGCCACGCTGCCTGCCGCAGCCATCCTGATGGGTGTCGGCTACTGGATCGACCCCAACGGCTGGGGTAATACCAGCGCGCTGGCGGCGTTCTTTATCAAGTCAGGTTCCGCCATTATCGACAACATGTCCGTGTTGTTCGCGATTGGTGTGGCTTACGGTATGTCCAAAGACAAAGACGGTGCCGCTGCGCTGACCGGTTTTGTCGGTTTCCTCGTGTTAACCACCCTCTGCTCGCCTGCAGCGGTGGCCATGATCCAAAAAATTCCGGCGGACCAGGTTCCGGCGGCGTTCGGTAAGATCAGCAACCAGTTCGTCGGTATCCTTGTGGGTATCATCTCCGCCGAACTGTATAACCGCTTCAGCAGCGTAGAGCTGCCAAAAGCACTCTCCTTCTTTAGCGGTCGCCGCCTGGTTCCTATCCTGACCTCGTTTGTGATGATCGTTGTTGCGTTCATCATGATGTACGTCTGGCCGATGATCTTCGACGGTCTGGTGAACTTCGGTGAGCACATCCAGAAGCTGGGTTCTGTCGGTGCGGGCGTGTACGCGTTCTTCAACCGTCTGCTGATCCCGGTCGGTCTGCACCATGCGCTGAACTCCGTATTCTGGTTCGACGTTGCCGGTATTAACGATATCCCTAACTTCCTGGGTGGCGCACAATCCATCGAAGCAGGTAAAGCGGTTGTCGGTATCACCGGTCGTTACCAGGCGGGCTTCTTCCCGATCATGATGTTTGGTTTGCCGGGTGCTGCGCTGGCTATCTACCACTGCGCGCGTCCAGAGAACAAAGCGAAAGTGCTGGGTATCATGATGGCGGGGGCGTTCGCGGCCTTCTTCACCGGTATCACCGAGCCGCTGGAGTTCTCCTTCATGTTCGTGGCGCCGGTTCTGTATGTGATCCACGCCGTGCTGACCGGTATCTCCGTGTTCATCGCTGCCAGCATGCACTGGATTGCCGGTTTCGGCTTCAGCGCCGGTCTGGTGGATATGGTGCTGTCGTCCCGTAACCCGCTGGCGACCCACTGGTGGATGCTGATCCCGCAAGGTCTGGTGTTCTTCGCGATCTACTACATGGTGTTCCGTTTCACTATTACCAAATTCAACCTGATGACCCCGGGTCGTGAACTGGCCGTGGCCGGTAGCGAAGCGGATGGTCAGGATGTGAACGTGAGCGGTGCTCAGGATCAGGACGTTTCAGGCCTGGCGCGTCAGTACATCGCCGCTGTCGGCGGTTCTGACAACCTGACCGGTATCGACGCCTGTATCACTCGTCTGCGTCTGAACGTCAAAGACTCTTCCCTGGTGAACGAAGCGCTGGCTAAACGTCTGGGTGCTTCCGGTGTTATTCGCCTGAACAAAACCAGCGTGCAGATTATCGTTGGCTTCGTGGCAGAGAAAATTGCTAATGCCATGAAAACCACTGGTCCGGTAGCCGCAGCAGAAGCTTCTGCCGCACCTGCCGCCGCGGCAGCGGCTGCAAAACCGCAGGCGGTACCGAACGCCAAAACGGTAGCCGCGCTGGTTTCACCGGTAACAGGTGAAGTGGTTGCGATTGAGCAGGTGCCTGACGAAGCCTTCGCCAGCAAAGCGGTTGGTGACGGTGTGGCGGTGAAACCAACGGAAAAAACCGTTGTGTCTCCGGCGGCCGGTACCATCGTGAAAATCTTCAACACCAACCACGCGTTCTGCCTCGAAACCGAAAATGGCGCGGAGATCGTTGTCCATATGGGTATCGATACCGTTGCGCTGAACGGTCAGGGCTTTACTCGCCTGGTGGAAGAGGGCGCTGAAGTGGTGGCCGGGCAGCCGATTCTGGAAATGGATCTGGACTTCCTGAACGCCAACGCGCGCTCAATGATAAGCCCGGTCGTTTGCAGCAACATCGATGACTTCAGTGGCCTGGTCATTCAGGCGAAAGGTCAGGTTGTTGCGGGTCAAACACCGCTGTATGAGATTAAAGGCAAGTAATCGCTCCTGAGTAGAGTCATGCCTTAAGCGGCGGGGGATATCCTCCGCCGCTTTTTTTTGCAGCAAACGCCCCCATTATTTTCATCAGATACGTATTTTCCGTAACTAAGGGTTGTCACTACGTCCGGCTTATAAGATCATACGCCGTTATACGTTGTTTACGCTTTGAGGAATCCACGATGAGTGAGGCAGAAGCCCGCCCGAGTAACTTTATTCGTCAGATCATCGATGAAGATCTGGCCAGTGGTAAGCACACCACAGTTCATACCCGTTTCCCGCCGGAGCCGAACGGCTACCTGCATATCGGGCATGCGAAGTCCATCTGCCTGAACTTTGGCATTGCGCAAGACTACCAGGGACAGTGCAACCTGCGTTTCGATGACACCAACCCAGTAAAAGAAGACATCGAATACGTTGAGTCCATCAAGAATGACGTGCAATGGCTGGGCTTCAACTGGTCTGGCGATATCTGCTACTCCTCTGACTATTTTGATCAGCTGTACGCCTACGCGGTTGAACTGATCAACAAGGGTCTGGCGTATGTTGACGAACTGTCTGCTGATGAAATCCGTGAATATCGCGGTACGCTGACCGCCCCGGGCAAAAACAGCCCGTTCCGCGATCGCAGCGTGGAAGAGAACCTTGCGCTGTTTGAAAAAATGCGTGCCGGTGGCTTCGAAGAAGGCAAAGCGTGCCTGCGTGCCAAAATCGACATGGCGTCTCCGTTCATCGTGATGCGCGATCCGGTGCTGTACCGCATTAAGTTTGCGGAACACCATCAGACCGGCAACAAGTGGTGCATCTACCCGATGTACGACTTTACCCACTGCATTAGCGATGCGCTGGAAGGCATTACGCACTCCCTGTGTACGCTGGAGTTCCAGGACAACCGTCGTCTGTACGACTGGGTTCTGGACAACATCACCATTCCTGTACATCCGCGCCAGTACGAGTTCTCTCGTCTGAATCTGGAATACACCGTGATGTCCAAGCGTAAGCTGAACCTGCTGGTGACCGACAAGCACGTTGAAGGCTGGGATGACCCACGTATGCCAACCATCTCTGGTCTGCGCCGTCGTGGTTACACTGCCGCCTCTATTCGTGAGTTCTGCAAACGCATCGGCGTGACCAAGCAGGACAACACCATTGAGATGGCCTCCCTTGAATCCTGCATTCGCGAAGATCTCAACGAAAACGCCCCGCGCGCGATGGCCGTTATCGACCCGGTGAAACTGGTTATCGAAAACTATCCGCAGGGTGAAAGCGAGCTGGTCTCCATGCCTAATCATCCGAACAAACCGGAAATGGGTAGCCGTGACGTGCCGTTCAGCGGTGACATCTGGATTGACCGCGCTGACTTCCGCGAAGAAGCCAACAAGCAGTACAAGCGTCTGGTGCTGGGTAAAGAAGTGCGTCTGCGTAATGCCTACGTCATCAAAGCCGAGCGCGTAGAGAAAGATGCTGAAGGGAATATCACCACTATCTTCTGTTCTTATGACGCTGAAACGCTGAGCAAAGATCCGGCGGATGGCCGCAAGGTGAAAGGCGTGATTCACTGGGTGAGCGCTTCCCACGCGCTGCCGGTAGAAATTCGTCTGTACGATCGTCTGTTCAGCGTGCCTAACCCAGGTGCAGCGGAAGACTTCCTGGCGACCATCAACCCGGAATCTCTGGTGATCAAGCAGGGTTATGCGGAGCCTTCTCTGAAAGCCGCTGAAGCGGGCAAAGCGTTCCAGTTCGAACGTGAAGGTTACTTCTGCCTGGACAGCCGTTACAGCACGGCGGAAAAACCGGTATTCAACCGTACCGTAGGTCTGCGTGATACCTGGACGAAGATCGGCGAATAATATTGCTGGTCTGGTCAATGAGAGACAAACGCCGCACTATGCGGCGTTTTTTTATTTTACGATCAGGGTATTAAGCCAGGGCCTAAAAAGGCGTGATAAAAATATCAGGTCAATGAGGTGCTACTTATTTTTCAAAAAAAAGTTTGTATCATTGCGGAAATTAAAAAGGTTATAAAAAAGGAAAGAATTCTCACGTCTAGCCACTGAAATACCTGATAATTCCCCGCCATTCCTCGCCTCCTCACAAATGTTACAAAGCGCTACCAATTATGTGCACTTCGTCATAGTCCTGACTTTTGTCCGCTAAAAAGCATTGATAATTCGCGTCGCGAAAAATAACCTAAAGACGGTAGTTAATTCGAGGGTATTTAAAGCTACCCCTGACCATTTGGTCTTTTTTATTTACGCCGCTTCAGGCGTTTTAATTCGTCAAAGAGGAATAATCTATGCGTACGTTCAGTGGCAAACGTGGTGCGCTGGCGCTGGCTATTGCCGGTGTGACAGCAATGTCGGGTCTGGTGGTGACACCAGAGGCGAAAGCGGCGGGCTTCATCGATGATTCTACCCTCACGGGCGGTATTTATTACTGGCAGCGTGAACGTGACCGTAAAGACGTCACCGAAGACAAATACAAAACCAACCTTTCTCACTCCACCTGGAACGCCAACCTGGACTTCCAGTCAGGCTATGCCGCGGACATGTTTGGTCTGGATATTGCTGCGTTTACCGCGATTGAAATGGCGGAAAACGGCGACAGCGCCCACCCGAACGAAATTGCCTTCTCCTCCAGCAACAAAGCCTATAAAGAAGACTGGTCCGGGGATAAGAGCGGTATCAGCCTTTACAAAGCCGCTGCAAAATTTAAATACGGTCCGGTTTGGGCGCGCGGTGGTTATATTCAGCCAACTGGCCAGACTCTGTTAGCACCGCACTGGAGCTTTATGCCGGGTACCTATCAGGGTGCCGAAGCCGGGGCGAACTTTGACTACGGTGATGCGGGTGCGTTGAGCTTCTCCTATATGTGGACCAACGAGTACAAAGCACCGTGGCACATCGAAATGGACAAGTTCTACCAGAACGATAAAAAAACCAAAGTCGATTACCTGCACTCGCTGGGCGCGAAGTACGACTTCAAAAACGATCTGGTGCTGGAAGCGGCATTCGGTCAGGCACAGGGCTATGTCGATCAGTACTTTGCTAAGGCCAGCTATAAATTCGATGTCGCGGGTAGCCCGCTGAGCACCAGCTACCAGTTCTACGGTACGCGCGACAAAGTCAGCAACGGTGGCGTCAACGACATTTATGACGGCACCGCGTGGCTGCAGGCGTTAACCTTCGGCTACAAGGTCGGTCAGGTTGATTTGCGTCTGGAAGGCACATGGGTGAAGGCGGAAGGGCAGCAGGGCTACTTCCTGCAGCGTATGACCCCGACCTACGCCTCCTCCAACGGTCGTCTTGATATCTGGTGGGATAATCGCTCAGACTTCAACGCCGACGGCGAGAAAGCGGTCTTCTTCGGCGCAATGTATGACCTGAAAAACTGGAACCTGCCTGGCTGGGCGGTGGGCGCTTCTTACGCTTACGCCTGGGACGCAAAACCTGCCGATATGGCCACGCCGGACGCATACTACGATCCCAACTATCGCCTGAAAGAGTCTTCCTACAGCCTCGATGCTATCTATACCCTGCAGGATGGCCGTGCGAAAGGCACGATGTTCAAACTGCACTTCACCCAGTATGACAACCACTCCGATATCCCGAGCTATGCGGGCGGTTACGGCAACATCTTCCAGGATGAGCGTGACGTGAAATTCATGGTTATTGCCCCATTCACCATCTTCTGATGAACGCACCGGCGGGCTGAGTCCCGCCGGCATGGAGACTGCACATGATGAAAAAAATTGTAATCGTCGCGTTGCTGGCATCAGGGCTGGTGGCGTGTGCTCAGAATCAGGCGCCGAAAGAGGACTCCCGTCTGAAGGAGGCGTATAGCGCCTGCATAAATACTGCGGAAGGATCGCCGGAGAAAATTCAAGCCTGTCAGAGCGTGCTGAACGTGCTGAAGAAAGAGAAAGCGCATGAGCAGTTCGCGACGCAGGAAAACGTCCGCGTGATGGATTACCAGGCCTGTATTCAGGCGCGTAAAACCGGTAACGATCAGGAAGTGGCGAAGCGTTGCGATAAGATCTGGAACGAGATACGCAATAACAATAATTAAGTGCTTTACGCCCGGTAAGCGCAGCGCCACCGGGCTTTTTTAGGCAAAAAAAAGCCAGCCTTTCGGCTGGCTCAGAGTATGAATCTTATTATTTCGCGTCGTGCGCGTGATCGTCTTCGCGGCAGTCGCCTTCAGCGCAGTGACCGTAAAGGTACAGGCTGTGGTTCGTCAGGCGGATGCCATGACGCGCCGCGATTTCACGCTGGCGCGCTTCGATGGAATCATCGCTGAATTCAATGACCTTGCCGCAATCGAGGCAGATCAGGTGATCGTGGTGCTGCTGCTGGGTCAGTTCGAAAACGGATTTACCGCCTTCGAAATTATGACGGGTAACAATGCCCGCGTCATCAAACTGGTTCAGCACGCGATAGACGGTAGCCAGCCCAATCTCTTCACCCATGTCGATAAGACGTTTATAAAGGTCTTCCGCACTGACATGGTGATTGTCTGGACCCTGAAGCACTTCAAGGATTTTTAACCGAGGAAGCGTAACTTTCAGGCCAGCCTTCTTTAATGCGGTATTGTTGTCAGTCATGCGGAATCTGTCCTGTTGCTAAACGATTCACTTCTGTAGGAAGTGACAGAAAATGCACCCGGGATAATGCGTCTCATTATAGAACTGCCATGGCTAAATGAAAACTGCAAGTCTCAGGCAAAATATGCTTATAAAAACGTGGTATCACCAACAAACTTGCTCAATGGAAAACCACGTTTTATCAGGGAGACATTGTACAGGTCTGGGCGAAAAAGTTAAAAGATTGTAGCGATTAATTTAATCGGTTTGACCTGGAGCATGGGCGCAACCGCAGCTGCGCCGCGATAAAATCAGGCGTTCAGAATATCATCCAGGTGCAGTTCTTCACGGATCTGCTTCACCCACTTCTCAACGCGCTCTGCGGTCAGTTCTGGCTGACGATCTTCGTCGATGGCCAGGCCTACGAAATGATCGTCATCGGCCAGGCCTTTAGACGCTTCGAAGTGGTAACCGGCGGTCGGCCAGTGGCCTACGATAACCGCGCCGTTCGGCTCAATGATATCGCGGATGGTGCCCAGTGCGTCACAGAAGTATTCGGCGTAGTCTTCCTGATCGCCACAGCCAAACAGGGCGACCAGCTTACCGTTGAAGTCCACTTCTTCCAGCGTCGGGAAGAAATCATCCCAGTCGCACTGGGCTTCACCGTAGTACCAGGTTGGGATACCCAGCAGCAGAATGTCATAGCCTTCCAGATCTTCTTTGCTGCTCTTGGCGATGTCATGCACATCAGCAACGTCTTTACCGAGCTGTTTTTGAATGTTTTTTGCGATATTTTCGGTATTGCCGGTATCACTGCCAAAGAAAATGCCGATGATTGCCATGAGTAAAATAACCTCTTGAAACTTAATAGTATGGTGGCGCAATTCGGCCACGGATAAGGGCAATAATAGCAGAACTGGCAACCCTGCGGAAACAGCTATCGCGCAGGACTGCACTCTGTGCTACATGAAAAGGGTGAGAAAGGGGATTTTCAGACTTATGCCTGGCTGCGTAACGTCTCAAGCTGGACGAGCAACATCTCTTCAATGAGCTCGCTGCGGCTGATATTTCGCGCGTCAGCCAGCTCGTTCAGCGCGTCGACGGCGTCGGCGTTAAGCTTCAGTTCGACACGCTTAAGCCCACGATTTTTATCGCGTTTAAGCTGGTTGCGTTTATTGATACGCAGCTGTTCATCGCGCGAAAGCGGATTCGTCTTGGGTCGTCCCGGGCGACGCTCATTCGCGAACAGATCTAGTGTCGTACGGTCCGTTTGTTCTTTGGCCATGATTCTGAGACTTCGGGGGAAACACGCCGCCCTGCTAATGCCCGGGCGATAAGCGCGCCATCATACATCACCAAAAACGGCACGCCAACGACTGGAAGCCCGCAGCCTTCCAGTCGCTTTCTTTTTAATCAATTTGCAGTATCAGCGAGATAGCGGCGAATGGCGCGCAGTACGGCTTCCGGTTTTTCCGCATGCATCCAGTGCCCTGCACCGGCAATCACGTGGGCGCGAGCCTGCGGGAATTGGGCCAGCAGCGTGTCGCGGTACGCGTCGGTAACGTAAGGCGAGTTGCCGCCGCGAATAAAGAGAGTAGGGTGTGGCCAGGCGGGGACGGTTTCCCAGCCCACGATGTTGTTGTACTGGTCCCAGAGCACCGGCACGTTAAAACGCCATTGCCCGTCAACAAACGACTTCAGCAGGAACTGCACGACGCCTTCTTCATCAAGATGCTCACGCATGACGGCAGCCGTCTGTTGGCGCGTCGCGACACCCGCTTCTGTGACCGCATTGATGGCGGCAAAAATCTCGTCGTGACGGCGGACGTCATAATCCACGGGCGCGACGTCAATCACCACCAGGCCGCTAATACGGTCCGGGGCCAGTGCCGTCAGGGCCATCACCGCTTTGCCACCCATTGAATGCCCGATGAGGGTCACCTTTTGCAGGTCGTGGGCATCCAGCGTATCCAGCAGATCCTGCGCCATCGCCGCGTAGGTCATCTCGTCGGAACGCCCGGAAAGACCATGATTGCGCATATCGACCTGTAAAATATCGTGGTCGGTAACCAGATCGCGCGCCAGCACGCCCAGGTTATCCAGACTGCCAAAAAGCCCGTGAACCAGTACGATGGGAGAATTATTGTTCGGCGATTGTGCAGTTTGCGCTCGGGTATTCAATTTCATGGCAAAGTTCTTTTTTTACGTATGTCAGGTTAGGGTATCATGTTGACCATTCTGCCGCCCGGCTGCAAGGTTCCAGTTTAATCTGACTTTTGCGGCCAACCTGGTTTGACGCTATCCGCTGTTGGGATTTGACCTTATAATCCCAATGACTTGTATTCAGATAAGATATCGCACTGGATTAAGATGAAAACAATCGAAGTTGATGACGAACTCTATCAGTATATTGCCAGCCAGACGCGGCATATCGGGGAGAGCGCGTCCGACATTTTACGGCGCATGCTTAAAATTTCCGCCGCTTCACAGCCTGCTACCCCAGTCACCAAAGATGTCGTGTCTCAGCCGAGCGTTGTTGCACAAGCAAAACCTGCCGTGACGCCGGCAAAAGATAAAGTGCGCGCGATGCGCGAGCTGCTGCTCTCCGATGAATACGCGGAGCAGAAAAAGGCGGTTAACCGCTTTATGCTGGTGCTGTCTACACTTTACTCACTGGATAACAAAGCGTTTGCTGAAGCGACCGAGTCGCTTCACGGCCGTACTCGCGTCTATTTCGCGGGCGACGAGCAGACGCTGCTGCAAAATGGCAATCAAACCAAACCCAAACATGTTCCTGGCACCCCGTACTGGGTGATCACCAATACCAATACGGGCCGCAAGTGCAGCATGATTGAACACATCATGCAGTCCATGCAGTTCCCGGCGGAATTGATTGAAAAGGTTTGCGGTACAATTTAACCCTTGCATCAGAAGGACCCGGTAATGGCAAATCACAGCCGTGCAGGCCAACCTGCACAACAAAGCGATTTGATTAACGTCGCTCAGCTGACCGCGCAGTATTACGTGCTGAAACCGGTCGTGGGCAACGCAGAACACGCAGTGAAGTTTGGTACATCTGGTCACCGCGGCAGCGCGGCGCGCCACAGCTTTAACGAACCGCATATTCTGGCCATTGCTCAGGCCATTGCGGAAGAGCGCGCTAAAAACGGCGTTACCGGTCCGTGCTACGTGGGGAAAGATACCCATGCCCTGTCTGAACCGGCGTTCATCTCTGTGGTGGAAGTGCTGGCGGCAAACGGCGTCGACGTGATTGTTCAGGAGAACAATGGCTTCACCCCAACGCCTGCGGTCTCTAACGCCATCCTGGTGCACAACAAAAAAGGTGGCGCGCTGGCGGACGGTATCGTTATCACGCCATCCCACAACCCGCCGGAAGACGGTGGTATCAAATACAACCCGCCTAACGGTGGCCCGGCCGACACTAACGTCACCAAAGTGGTGGAAGATCGTGCGAACGCGCTGCTGGCTGACGGTCTGAAAGGCGTGAAGCGCATTTCTCTGGATGCTGCCATGGCGTCCGGTCATGTGAAAGAGCAGGATCTGGTTCAGCCGTTCGTGGAAGGGCTGGCGGATATCGTCGATATGGCGGCCATCCAGAAAGCCGGCCTGAAGCTGGGCGTGGATCCGCTGGGCGGCTCCGGTATCGAATACTGGAAACGTATCGCCGAGCACTACAAGCTGGATCTGACCATCGTGAACGATCACGTCGATCAGACCTTCCGCTTTATGCACCTGGACAAAGACGGCGCGATCCGCATGGACTGCTCCTCCGAGTGCGCGATGGCGGGCCTGCTGGCGCTGCGTGATAAATTCGATCTGGCGTTTGCTAACGACCCGGATTATGACCGTCACGGTATCGTCACCCCTGCCGGGCTGATGAACCCGAACCACTATCTGGCTGTTGCAATTAACTATCTGTTCCAGCACCGCCCGCAGTGGGGCAAAGAGGTGGCCGTCGGTAAAACGCTGGTTTCCTCTGCGATGATTGACCGCGTGGTCGAGGCGCTGGGCCGCAAGCTGGTGGAAGTGCCGGTCGGCTTCAAATGGTTCGTTGACGGTCTGCACGACGGCAGCTTCGGCTTCGGCGGTGAAGAGAGCGCGGGCGCATCTTTCCTGCGTTTCGACGGCACGCCATGGTCAACCGATAAAGACGGCATCATCATGTGCCTGCTGGCGGCGGAGATCACCGCGGTCACCGGTAAGAACCCGCAGGAACACTACAACGACCTGGCGGCACGCTTTGGTGCACCAAGCTATAACCGTATTCAGGCGAGCGCGACGTCAGCCCAGAAAGCGGCCCTGTCCAAGCTCTCACCGGAGATGGTCAGCGCAAGCACCCTGGCGGGCGATCCGATCACCGCGCGTCTGACGGCTGCACCGGGCAACGGCGCATCCATTGGTGGTCTGAAAGTGATGACTGAGAACGGCTGGTTCGCCGCGCGTCCGTCCGGTACGGAAGATGCGTACAAAATCTATTGCGAAAGCTTCCTCGGCGCTGAGCACCGTCAGCAGATTGAGAAAGAAGCGGTAGAGATTGTCAGCGAAGTGCTGAAAAACGCGTAAGTGCGGTATGGGTGCGGGCTGATGCCCTCACCCCGGCCCTCTCCCACAGGGAGAGGGAGAAAACATTAAAAACGGCAACCCTTGGGTTGCCGTTTTGCTTTTACTTAACTGTGCTTGTTCTTCAATTCAAACCGTGGTGACACCAGACCGTACAGCGTCCAGCCCATAAAGGTCACCATTGCCCCGTAGAGCATCGCTTCCTGGCCGGATGAGTAGAGCGCATAGAAGCTGTAGATTGCCCCGATCAGCGCCACGATATTGGCCGCGCGCGCTTTGCGAGGATCCACCTTCGCCACCTTCTGAATGATCACCAGCGCTGCCATCGACAGAATATACGGAATGATGTTCGTCACCACCGCCAGGTTGACCAGCACGTTGAACTGGCTGTTCAGCGACGGGCTAATGGTCATCAGCGACAATCCGCTCTGGAAGATAACAATCGCCAGCATGCCCTGCACCGGCGCATCCGCTTTGGTCACGCGGGAGAAGATTTTTGGGAAGTAACCTTCATCAGCCGATGATTTAAACACCTGTGCGATGGTGAACTGCCAGCCGAGGAGTGAACCGCAGCAGGACATCACCATCAGCCCCATGATCACTTTCCCGACCTCAGGCGTGAACATCTGCGCGAAGGCCAGACCGAACGGCGCCGTAGAGTTTGCCAGATCCATGTTTGGCACAATCCCGGCAATCACGTTAGTCGAGACGATATAGATCACCGCCGCGCCCAGCGTGCCGCCGAGGACCGCAATCGGCACGTTCTTCTCCGGATTCTCTACCACTTCCGCGTTCGCACAGGCGGATTCCAGACCCAGGAAGGCCCAGAGCGTCATGGCGATTGAAGAGCCGACCGCGGTAAAGAATGGCACATGGTGCGGGTTCCAGGAGTTGGCGTAGAGTGTCGGGCTGAACCAGAACCAGCCGATGATGCACAGGCCGACAACCGGGATAATCACGCCCCAGACGGTGATGCTGGAGAGCTGTCCGGTGATACGCGCGCCGCCAAAGTTAGCCACGGTACAGATCCACAGCACCCCGATGGTCGCCAGCCCAATTTGCACCGGGCTGAGCGTCGCGCCAAACAGCTCCGTACCGTAACCCACGGCGGAGATGGCAATCGCCACGTTGGCGATCAGCAGCGATACCCCGTAGGTATAGTTGGCCATAAAGTTGCCCGACTTGCCGAAGGCGTATTCGGCATAGCCGCCCATGCCGCCTGACTTACGGCTGAACATTCCGCACTTGGCAAACGCCCACGCCAGCGCCATTGAACCGACTGCCGTCACCAGCCAGGAGATGATAGAGATGGTGCCCACCTCTGCCAGTTTGGTGGGCAGCATGATAATCCCGGAGCCCATCATGTTCACCATGGTGAGGATGGTCAGCTGCACCACGCCCATCTTGTTGGACTTACTCATAATTTCTCTCCTTTCAGCAGCGCGGGCTGAGCGGCGGGTTGTTTGATGACGTTACAGCGAACCTGCTTGCGACCCTCACACTCCTCGACGTACACACCCTGCAGCTCCGGCGCGAAGCCCGGCAGCAGGTTGATGCCTTCTTCCAGCGCGGCAAAGTAGCGCAGCACGGAACCGCCCCAGACTTCCCCTGGGACCACGCACAGCACCCCCGGTGGATAAGGAAGGGCGCCTTCGGCGGCGATGCGGCCTTCCGCATCGCGCAGAGAGACCAGTTCAACCTCACCGCGCAGATAGGCGTAGTTTGCGTCCTGCGGGTTCATCATCACGCGTGGGAAGTGAGACTTGCGGAACATCTCTTTCTGCAGCTGTTTCACGTTGTGGCGGGCGTACAGGTCATGCATTTCCTGGCAGATCTGGCGCAGGGTGTAATCCGCGTAACGTTCCGGATGTTGTTTGTAGAGAGAAGGCAGGACGTCTTTCAGCGGAACATCGCTCTCGAGCAGTTTTTCGAAGCGCACCAGCTGCGCCACCAGCTGCTGCAGTTTGCCCATATCTTCCGCAGGCGTGAGCAGGAACAGGATCGAGTTGAGATCGCACTTTTCCGGCACGATGCCGTTTTCACGCAGGAAGTTGGCGAGGATAGTGGCGGGCACGCCGAAGTCGTCATACTCCCCGGTGCGGGCGTTAATACCCGGCGTGGTCAGCAGGAGCTTGCACGGGTCGATAAAATACTGATGCTCAGCGTAGCCTTCAAAAGCGTGCCAGTTTTCACCCGGTACGAAGTGGAAGAAGCGCAGATCGGTCGCAATTTCCGCTGTGTCCCAGCTTTCCCACGGACGGCCATCCACCGTTTCCGGCACGAAGGGGCGCAGATACCGGCAGTTCTCCAGAATCAGCTTGCGCGCTTCGATACCGTTCACCACGCAGTCCATCCACATGTTGCGGCCGCTCTGGCCTTCATGCATACGGGCATTAATGTCCAGCGCAGCGAACAGCGGATAAAACGGGCTGGTGGAGGCGTGCATCATAAAGGCATTATTCAGGCGCTTATGCGGGACATAGCGCTGTTGCCCTTTTATGTGGCTGTCTTTCTTATGGATTTGCGAGGTCTGCGAGAAGCCGGCCTGCTGTTTATGCACGGACTGGGTGACCAGGATCCCCGGATCGTTTTCGTTCAGCTCCAGCAGCAGCGGAGAGCAGTCGGCCATCATCGGAATAAACTGCTCGTAACCCACCCAGGCCGAGTCAAACAGGATGTAATCACACAGGTGTCCAATCTTATCCACCACCTGACGAGCGTTATAGATGGTGCCATCGTAGGTACCCAGCTGGATCACCGCCAGACGGAACGGACGCGCATCGCGTGCACGGCCAGGCGCCACCTCTGCCACCAGCTCGCGCAGATAATTTTCTTCAAAGCAGTGGGCGTCAATGCCGCCAATAAAGCCGTACGGGTTGCGCGCGGTTTCCAGATAGACCGGCGTTGCTCCCGCCTGGAGGAGGGCACCGTGATGGTTAGATTTGTGGTTGTTACGGTCGAACAGCACCAGGTCGCCCGGGGTGAGCAGGGCGTTAAGCACCACTTTGTTGGATGACGAGGTGCCATTCAGCACGAAGTAGGTCTTATCGGCATTAAATACTTTTGCCGCATGCTGCTGGGCGATGCACGGTGCGCCTTCGTGGATCAGCAGATCGCCCATCGCCACGTCGGCGTTACACAGGTCGGAGCGGAAAAGCGTCTCACCAAAGAAATCGACAAGCTGATTACCGGCAGGATGACGGCGGAAGAACTGACCACCCTGATGTCCCGGGCAGTCAAACGCGCTGTTGCCCTGCTTTACATAGTCGACAAGCGCGCGGAAAAACGGCGGGCGCAGCTGGGTTTCATACTTCTGGGCTGCCGCTTCCAGCTGGCGTCCATAAAAGTCGTTGCTGGTGTCTGAATACTCAAATACGCCGTGAATGCGCGATAAATAGTCTGCCGGGATGAACTCTTCTTTGTGGGTCGCGACAAAAACAGGAATGCCAAAACCGGTGGCTTCTATTTCGTCCAGGATACCGCTGGCAATATCCGTGACCGCCAGAACAATGGCGGCAACATCAATATAATCAGAGGCGCGGACATCTACCAGTTCACGCTGGGTAGTAAAGCAATCCGGACATGCACGGCTGGCTGCGATTTTTAAACTTTTCATCTTTCTCTCTTTATTTTAGGTAATAAGCGTCCCTCGATTTCTTGCAAGAAAGAAATCGATAATTTACCGGAAAAAAAGCAAAGGGTGGCCGCTGATTAAAATCAGTGAATTGCTTTTTTGATGATTGAAATTCAGTCCGCCCGGTGCGGATAAGTCTGAATTAAAATGAATGAGCGCACGAGTTCACAGGCAATGGCCTGTAAAATAAGGTGTTTCAGGGTAACCTGTAAGCGAGTGCGCCAGAAGTCGAAGGACTACCGGGCATTAAAGAGATGAAAGTCAAAGCAGTTTCGGTGGGCAAACATCATGATATGTGTTGTCCGCCTTATATGGGGCATTAAGCGATTGTTGTTTTCCATGTTTCATTTTCCTTTCAGTAATTGAAAGCATGGTCATTTTATCCAGGGAAAGACGATTAACCGTGAGGTAGATCACCGTTAACCGATCAAATCAGAAATAAATATTCGTTTTAGATGAATATCGCAGATCAAAATTCTGATTTGTTGATGATGCGTTAACAGGTTGTGTTGTCAATGTTTTAAATGAGCGAAAATAGCCCGTAAAAATAATTTATGGGTTATTTGTGAAATATTGTCTGAGGGATTTCGTTTTTATTTAAAAATAAAATGAATAGTTATTCAAAGCATAAACCGATAACCGATACCGGTTTCAGTTAATAAATGGCGGGGGCGAGCGGGGTCAACTTCGAGTTTCTGACGAAGGTGTCCCATATATATGCGTAAATAATGACTATGTTCCACCGCGTTGGGCCCCCACACCTGACTTAACAGCTGGCGTTGGGTGAGTACCTTGCCGTGGTTGTTGAGCAGTACGGCGAGCAGGCGAAATTCTATTGGCGTTAGATGGATTTCTTCTTCACCGCGCACAATACGCCGCGCGGCCAGGTCAACCCGGATATCCCCAAACGTGTAGGTTGGGTCAGCTGGCGTGGTTGCGCTGTGGCGACGCAGCGCCACGCGAAGGCGAGCCTGAAGCTCGCCGATACCAAAAGGTTTAATCAGATAGTCATCTGCACCGGCATCCAGCGCCGCGATTTTATCCGTCTCTTCAGTACGCGCGGAGAGCACGAGGATCGGCATCTGGCTCCACTGACGCACTTCCCGGATAAAATCGATGCCGTCGCCGTCCGGCAAACCAAGATCGAGGATCACCAGGTCCGGCTTGCGGGTGGCGGCTTCAATTAAACCCCGTTGAAGCGTGCCCGCATCATGAACGCGCAGACCATCCCCTTCCAGCGCAGCGCGCAGAAAACGGCTAATGGCGATCTCATCTTCAACAATCAGAACGTTGATCACAAATCCTCTGGTAATTCATTAAGTTCTGGCGGGGTTTCCAGAGGAAGTGTAACACAAAACCGCGCGCCGCCTTCCGGACGATTCTCTGCGGAAATGGACCCGCCATGGACGTCAATGATCGCCTGGCAAATCGCCAGCCCCAGCCCCACGCCCGGAATGGCAGACTCCTTATTGCCGCGCGCGAATTTTTCGAAAATAGCCAGCTCCTGCCCGGCGGGAATGCCGGGTCCGGTATCCCAGACGTCAAGGTGAAGCGTGCCATCGTCCACCGTCGCATCCACGCCAATTTGCGCGCTGGCGCCCGCATATTTGCCGGCATTTTCCAGCAGGTTGATCAGCACCCGTTCAAACAGCGGACCATCAACGTGAATTAAGGTCAAGGGCTCGGGCATGTTCAGCGCAATATGCCGCCCGCCCAGGCCGGGTTCGAGCATTTTCAGGGCGCTGCCCACCACCTCTTCAAGCGTGAGCCACTCTTTTTTGAGGTTAAAACCGCCTGACTGGATACGCGCCATATCGAGCAGGTTATTCACCAGACGCGTGGTATTCAGCACATGCTGGCGGATCTCGCTGGCCTGAAGGGCGTGTTTAGAGCCTTCGGCCGCCAGGTCCAGCGTCAGGATTTCTGACTGACCAAACAGGACGGTGAGCGGGGTTCGCAGATCGTGAGAGAGCGCCGCCAGCAGCGAGTTACGAATGCTTTCACGCTCGCTCGCCAGCCGGGCCTGCTCTTCGCTGGCGGTGAGGGCCAGCCGCTCCAGCGCGCTGGCAACCAGCAGCGTAAAGGTCTCCAGCAGCCGCTGCTGTTCGGGGATCATCAGCTGGCGCAGGTTTGAGGGCTCAACAATCACCAGCCCCTGATTTTTATCGGCGCTGCGCAGCGGCAGAATTTGGTAGGGCACGCCGGGCAGGGTGTCGGTCCCTGCGCCCGCAGGTAACCCTTTATCAAAGCTCCAGCGCGCGATGGCTTCGTCCCAGGGCGTCATGCCAGAGGCCGACGTCAGCGGGCGCAGCTTGCCGTGTTCGTCAGGGAGTAAAATCAGGTTGCTGGCATGAAACGTCGAGCGAATGAACTGCTCGCTGGTCTGCACGATATCCAGCGGCGTGCGGCCCACCGCCAGCGATTTCGACATCTCATAGAGATGGCGCGTGCGCTGTTCGCGATAGCGGGCAATACGCGCCTGGTAGCGCACGCCCGCCGTCAGATTCCCGATTACCAGCCCGACGGTGAGCATCACCGCAAAGGTGAGAATGTACTGAACATCCGACACGGCGAGCGTCCCGCGCGGGGCAATAAAGAACAGATCGAAGCTGATGACGTTAATCACCGTCGCCAGTACCGACGGCCAGCGCCCGTAAAAGAGCGCCACCACCACCACGCCAAGCAGGTAGATCATCACCAGGTTGGCGGCATCAAACGCGATCAGCCACTGGCTGGCAATCACGGTAATCAGGGCGCAGAGCACGACGGCGACAAGACAGCCGCGCAGCTGAATGCGCCATTTATCGCTGAAGGCACGGCTGTCCGGCGCGCGGCTGGGTAACGGCGTGGGCTTATCATCCAGCGCCACGATCACCAGGTCCAGATCCGGTGCGCGGCGGGCCAGCTTGTCGGCAAACGATTCGCGGCTAAACCAGCGGCGATGCTGGCGACGGCCAATCACGATTTTCCCCAGATTGTGCTCACGGGCGTAGCGCAGGATGGCTTTATCTTCCTGAGGGTCGGAAAGGGTGGCGGTTTCGGCACCCAGCTCCTGCGCCAGGCGAAGCGAACTCAATATCGCGCGGCGCTGGTTCTCGGGGAGCGCGTGCAGCTGCGGCGTTTCGACATACACCGCATGCCAGACGCTGCCAAATTTAGCCGCCAGGCGCGCGGCGGTGCGGACAAGCTTTTCATTGCCGCTGCCGTGGCCTACGCACAGCAGGATGGCATCTCGCGTATGCCAGACGCGCTCCTGGCCCTGCAGGTCGCGCCAGGCGCGCATCTGATCGTCGACGCGATCGGCAGTACGACGCAGGGCCAGCTCGCGCAGGGCAATCAGGTTGCCTTTACGGAAGAAATGTTCGATGGCGCGCTCGGCCTGGCCGGCGATATAGACTTTGCCTTCATGCAGGCGCTGGCGCAAATCGTCAGGGGGCAGGTCAACCAGTACCACTTCATCGGCGGAATCAAAGAAAGGGTCGGGCACCGTCTCGCGCACCTGAATGCCGGTCACGCCGCTGACCACGTCGTTCAGGCTTTCGAGATGCTGAACGTTAACCGTCGTGAAAACATCGATGCCGGCTTCGAGCAGCTCTTCTACATCCTGCCAGCGTTTTGGATGGCGTGAGCCTGGCGCATTGCTGTGCGCCAGTTCGTCCATCAGGATAAGGGCGGGACGGCGGGCGAGTGCGGCATCGAGATCGAATTCGGTGACTAGCCGACCGCGGTGGCTGATGCGGCGGGGCGGCTGGGTGGCCAGCCCCTTCAGCAGCGATGCGGTCTCTTTGCGTCCGTGGGTTTCAACCACGCCAATCAAAATATCGAGCCCCTGCGCCCGAAGCCGCTGGGCTTCCGTCAGCATGGCGAAGGTTTTCCCGACGCCTGCGCAGGCGCCAAAGAAAATTTTCAGTTTGCCGCGATGGGCTTCAGCCGTCTGTTCAAGCAGCCTGTCCGGATCCGGGCGCATGGGCTCGTCGGTCATTTAGTTTTTCCTTAGCGCGTCCAGCGCCAGATTCAGCTCAACAATATTCACCACGGGCATGCCGATAAAGCTGACCAGCGGCTTTTGCGTGTGCTCCGCAACCAGCCGGCTAACCTGTTCGACGGTCAGCTGACGGGCCGCGGCGACGCGCGGGATTTGCCATGCCGCGGCTGCCGGCGTCAGGCTGTAGTCCAGCCCGCTGGCCGAGGCGGTCACCAGCTCTACGGGCACCTCACGGCTGGCCTGCGGATTAGCGGCACGCAGGGCTGCCACGCGCTCAGCAACGGCTTTGTCCAGCTCGGGGTTGCTGCCCGCAAGGTTACTGCCGCCGGATGCCATTGGATTATACGGGCTTTCGGCAGTGGCGGAAGGGCGTCCCTGGAAGTAACGGGCATCCGTAAAGTTCTGACCAATCAGGCGCGAACCGCGGCTTTCACCGTTTTGCATAATCAGCGAGCCGTTGGCCCGATCCTTAAACCACCACTGGCCCAGCGCGGTGGTCACCAGCGGGTACAGCCCGCCGGTAATGAGAGACAGCAGAATAAACAGAAGTATAGCGGGGCGTAACATCGTCATTTGATTCACCTTTTAAACCAGGCCGAACAGCGTCAACAGCAGGTCGATAACCTTGATACCGATGAAAGGCACCACCAGCCCGCCCAGGCCGTAAATCCACAGGTTGCGGCGCAGCATGGCGGCGGCCGTGAGCGGCTTATAGCTCACGCCTTTCAGCGCCAGCGGGATCAGGAAGACAATAATCAGGGCGTTAAAGATCACTGCGCTCAGAATGGCCGATGCCGGAGAGTGCAGGTGCATCACGTTCAACGCGTTTAATTGCGGGTAGGTCGCAGCAAACGCCGCCGGAATGATGGCGAAATATTTCGCCACGTCGTTGGCGATACTGAACGTAGTCAGTGACCCGCGCGTCATCAGCATCTGCTTGCCGATGTGCACCACTTCAATCAGCTTGGTCGGGTTTGAGTCGAGGTCGACCATGTTGCCCGCCTCTTTTGCCGCCTGGGTACCGGAGTTCATTGCCACCGCCACGTCGGCCTGCGCCAGGGCAGGGGCGTCGTTGGTGCCGTCGCCCGTCATCGCCACCAGACGGCCTTCCGCCTGATACTGACGAATCAACGCCAGTTTCGCTTCCGGTGTGGCTTCAGAAAGAAAATCATCCACGCCCGCTTCGGCGGCAATCGCCGCGGCGGTAAGACGGTTATCCCCGGTGATCATCACCGTTTTGATCCCCATTTTACGCAGCTGGGCAAAGCGCTCCTTGATGCCGCCTTTGACGATATCCTTCAGGGCAATTACCCCCAGCACGTGTGCCCCTTCGGCCACCACCAGCGGCGTCGCCCCCTGACGGGCCACGCTTTCGACCAGGGTGTCCACTTCCGGTGGGAAGTGGCCGTTGTTAGCCTCAATGTGGCGACGGATGGCGTCAACAGAACCTTTACGGATCATGCGATCCTGAATGTTAATGCCGCTCATGCGGGTTTGCGCCGTGAAGGGCACGAAAGTAGCGTGAAGGCTCTGAACGTCGCGCTGGCGCAGGTTAAAGCGCTGCTTGGCGAGGATCACGATACTGCGGCCTTCCGGGGTTTCATCGGCAAGCGAAGAGAGCTGCGCGGCGTCTGCCAGCGTTTTTTCATCCACGCCCGGGGCGGGTAGGAAATCTGACGCCTGGCGGTTACCGAGGGTAATGGTCCCGGTTTTATCCAGCAGTAAGACGTCCACGTCACCGGCGGCTTCAACCGCACGCCCGCTGGTGGCGATGACGTTGGCACCGAGCATACGGCTCATGCCGGCTACGCCGATGGCTGACAGCAGGCCACCAATGGTGGTGGGGATCAGGCAGACCAGCAGCGCCACCAGCACCGTGATAGTGACCGCGGTGCCGCCATAGGCGGAGAACGGCCACAGCGTCGCGGTTGCCAGCAGGAAGACGATGGTCAGGGCCACCAGCAGGATGGTCAGGGCGATCTCGTTCGGTGTTTTACGGCGCTGGGCGCCTTCCACCATGGCGATCATCCGGTCGAGGAAGGTTTCCCCCGGGTTAACGCTACACTGGATCACCAGCCAGTCGGAGAGAATGCGCGTCCCGCCCGTCACGGAGGCGAAATCGCCGCCGGACTCACGGATAACCGGCGCGGACTCCCCGGTAATGGCGCTTTCATCCACCGAGGCGCCCCCTTCGATGACTTCACCGTCGCAAGGGATAATGTCACCGGCTTCCACCAGCACCACATCGCCTTTACGCAGTTCATCAGCCGGAACGTGGTCCATCTGCGCGCCGTATTTCGGTTCACGCAGCTTGCGCGCGAAGGCGGTTTTCTTCACCCCTTTCAGGCTGTTGGCCTGGGCTTTACTCCGGCCTTCCGCCAGCGCTTCCGCAAAGTTGGCGAACAGCACGGTAAACCACAGCCACAGGCTGATGGCGCCGGTAAACGTTGCATTTCCCGGCATGTGGCCCGTTCCCATGGCAATCGCCAGGGCGGTGGTCAGCACGCTTCCCGCCCAGACAATAAACATCACCGGGTTGTGCCACTGCACGCGCGGACTCAGCTTTTTCACCGCATCCATGAGCGCCTGGCGAACTAATGACGGTTCGAACAGGGCCAGTTGTTTACGACTCATGACAATTTCTCCGCAAAATCAGCGTAAAGAGAGGTATTCCGCGACCGGGCCTAACGCGAGGGCGGGGATAAAGGTCAGGGCGCCGACCAGTAACACGGTGCCCGTCAGCAGGCCGATAAACAGCGCGCCGTGGGTCGGTAATGTCCCGGTGGTGGTCGGTTGGATTTTTTTATTCACCAGCGATCCGGCAATTGCCATGACCGGCACAATGATCCCAAAGCGACCCACAAACATGCAGAATGCCAGCAGGCAGTTCCAGAACGGTGAGTTGGCGCTTAAGCCCGCAAAGGCGCTGCCGTTGTTGTTGGCGGCAGAGGAGACGGCATACAGCACTTCACTAAAACCGTGAATGCCCGGGTTAAAGATGCCGCTGCGTCCGGCCTCGGTCATCAGCGCCAGCGCGGTGCCGAGCAGCACAAGCGCAGGGGTGACCAGAATCGCCAGCGCGGTTAATTTCATCTCGCGGACGTCGATTTTTTTACCGAGGTATTCCGGAGTGCGGCCAATCATCAAACCGGCAATAAACACCGCCAGCAGCACGAACAGCAGCATGCCGTAAAGACCCGAACCCACGCCGCCAAACACCACTTCGCCAATCTGCATCAGCCACATCGGGATCATGCCACCCAGCGCCGTAAAGGAATCATGCATGGCGTTAACTGCCCCGCACGAGGCCGCCGTGGTGACCACCGCATACAGGCTGCTGGCAAGAATGCCAAAGCGGCTCTCTTTACCTTCCATATTGATATTGCTGTTGGCCCCCAGCTGCATGAAATGGCCGTTGCCGCTCCATTCAGCCCACATCACCAGCGCCACGCAGACTACAAAGATAAGTGACATCGTCCAGAGCAGGGTGCGGCCCTGACGGCGATCGTTAACCACGTCACCAAAGGCGAAGCAGAGCGCGGCGGGGATCAGGAAAATCGCCAGCATCTGCACAAAATTGGTTAATGCGGTAGGGTTTTCAAACGGATGCGAAGAGTTGGCGTTGAAGAAGCCACCCCCGTTCGTCCCGAGCATTTTGATGGCTTCCTGTGACGCTACTGGCCCCATCGGCAGGAGCTGTTTTGCACCTTCCAGCGAGGTATAGGGCGCGTAAGGCATCAGGTTTTGCAGGGTGCCCTGCTGGATAAAGAACAGCGCGATCAGCAGCGCAATTGGCAGCAGGATCCACAGCGTAATGCGCGTCAAATCCACCCACGCGTTACCCAGGGTATTGATTTTCTGACGCGCAAACGCACGCGTCAGTGCGAAGATCACGGCGATACCGCTGGCGGCCGAGAGGAAGTTTTGCACGGTTAACCCGACCATCTGGCTGAAATAGCTCAGCGTTGTTTCACCGGCGTAGGACTGCCAGTTGGTGTTAGTGACAAAGCTCACCGCCGTGTTCAGCGCAAGATGCCAGGACAGGCCCGGTAACTGTTGCGGATTCAGCGGCAGGATGCCCTGCAACATCAGCATGGCAAAAAGCGCAATGAGCCCAACGATATTCAGCAGCAGAATGGCGATCAGATACTGACGCCAGTTCATCTCCCGATCGTCTATTCCCAGCACGCGCCAGATCCCTTTTTCAACGCTTCCCGTGCCGGGCAAAGGAACGTTGTTGATCAATCGTGCCAGTCCCGATCCCAGTGGCCTTGCCAGAATGAACAGTACCACTAAGAAGCTGGCAATAAGCAGAAACGCCTGAGCAGCCATCAGAAGGCCTCCGCATTAATCAGGGCATAGACCAGATAACCCAATAACAGGAACACCAGCACGATGCCGGCAATAAGACCTGCACTCACAATCCACCTCCAGGTGACTTTCGTTGTTGTACTAACGGTAGGATTTCCGGCGCAAAGATTTCGCAAAAATGGGGAGGGTGGGTGTAAAAAAAGTATAAAAATGGCAAAGCCCACAATTTAACTATTGATAAGTAAACTGTTAACTTTTTTGTAACTTAATTACGGCGTGAATGTAAATATTCACTAAATGGGCAAAAATAAGTGGTCGGATGAGTAGTAAAATTACAAACAAAGCGATATTATTTTAGCCAGGTCACAGATTTTGAATTTTCCGGATGACGTTTCCGGCCAACTATAGGGGAGAAAATATGGATCTTTATAAAGAGTATCCGGCTCATATCGTGTTCTTGCGCCGCGCTTTCGCCGTAGTGGCTGGCGTGCTGGCTCTGCCGGTGATGCTGTTCTGGAAAGATCGCGCACGTTTTTACAGCTATCTGCACCGCGTCTGGGCGAAAACCAGCGAGAAGCCGGTGTGGATGGATCAGGCCGAGAAAGCGACCTGCGATTTCTACTGATACTAAGACTACACATAGCAATAAAAAAACCGCCACATTACTGTTGGCGGTTTTTTTGTCCCTCGGGATTCGCGGTCCGTTGGGTGGTCTTGCAGCCCCTACCCGGGATTTTTATCATACCCTCCTGTAAGCAGATGGCAATCCCTCGAAGCCTTTATAAATTCCTAATTTTATTTGAGTATCTTACCTTCGCAGCGGATGTTAATTATTATGCTGCGTCCCTTTCCGCCATCTCGCAAATGGGCATCGGTCCTGGGAAAGGTGTATTTACAGCCGTAAAGCAGCCCGCCTACCCGGGCTTGTGTCCACCGACTTATCACCGGTGGTGAACGGTGGAGCGGTTAGCAGGAAGGACCGCATAATGAAACGCTATTTTTGCATCGCGTTCATTGTCGCCAGCGTACTCGTTGTAAAGAGCGATGAACCTAATGGGTTTGTCGCGTTAACCACGATAGCGCAGGACAAGTAGCGCTAAGGCCGCCTCGGGCGGCCTTTTTTATTTCATCCCGTCTACACTTCATGGCAAAGTAGTTCAATGCATGCTTTTTCCTTTTACGGCATGCCCTTACGGACATAATGGATAATTGCCTGGAGTTTTATGCCCACCCATCTGGTTTGGTTTCGCGCGGACCTGCGCGTACATGACAACATCGCCCTTGCGGCAGCCTGCCGCGCCAAAGACGCTAACGTACTGGCCCTGTTTATGGCCACGCCCGAGCAGTGGCGGCAGCACGATATGGCCCCCCGGCAGGCGGCCTTGCTCCGGGCGTATCTGAACGATCTGCAGCACTCGCTCGCTGGAAAAGGCATACCGCTTCTCTATAAAGAGGTGAGTGATTTTGCCGCACAGCTTCAGACGGTGCAGGAGATCTGTAAGCAGCACAACGTCACGCATCTTTTTTACAACTATCAGTACGAATTCAACGAACAGCAGCGCGACCGTCAGCTGGAGAAGATGCTGGAAGGGGTGGTCTGTGAAGGGTTTGATGACAGCGTGATGCTGGCACCGGGCAGCGTGATGACCGGCAACCACGAGATGTATAAAGTTTTTACGCCGTTCAAAAATGCCTTTATCAAACGTCTGAAAGAGGCGCTGCCGGAGTGCGTTGCCGCGCCTGCCGTACGAGGCGAAGCCATAAAGGATCTGCCTGAGCTGACGTTTGATTACCCTCAGCAGCCGTTTGATGAAACGCTGTTCCCCGCCGATGAGAAAGCGGCAATCGCTCAACTGCGCCAGTTCTGCAAGCAGGACGCGGGATATTACGACGCGCGTCGGGATTTTCCCGCCATCGAGGGCACCAGCCGCCTGTCGGCCTGTCTGGCGCTGGGCGCGATCTCACCGCGCCAGTGTTTGCATCGTCTGCTGGCGGAGCAGCCGCAGGCGTTGGAGGGCGGCGCAGGGTCCGTCTGGCTGAATGAACTTATCTGGCGCGAGTTTTATCGCCATCTGATGACCTTTCATCCGGGTTTGTGTAAGCATCGGCCCTTCATTGGCTGGACCGATAATGTAAAGTGGCAATCGAATGATAAGCAGCTTAAAGCCTGGCAAAGCGGGCAGACGGGTTACCCGATAGTCGATGCCGCCATGCGTCAGCTTAACGAGACGGGGTGGATGCATAACCGCCTGCGGATGATTACCGCCAGCTTTCTGGTGAAGGATCTGCTTATCGACTGGCGTATCGGAGAGCGCTATTTTATCTCTCAGCTGATCGATGGCGATCTCGCCGCGAATAACGGCGGCTGGCAGTGGGCAGCCTCTACCGGCACCGATGCCGCGCCCTATTTCCGGATTTTTAATCCGACCACGCAGGGGCAAAAATTTGATGCGGACGGCGAGTTTATCCTCCGCTGGGTTCCTGAACTTAACGGTATACCTGCTAAAGCGATCCACGAACCGTGGGCATGGGCGGATAAACAGCGTGTAAAGCTGAATTACCCTCGTCCGATTGTCGACCATAAACAGGCGCGTGTCGCCACGCTGGCGGCGTACGAAGCTGCCCGCAAAGCATAAGAGAGTGATGATGAAAAACAGCGAACTGGAAAGCCTGATTAACGAAAAACTGAACAGTACCTCTTTCAGCGATTACGGCCCGAACGGGCTCCAGGTTGAAGGTCGTGAGACGGTGCAAAAAATTATCACCGGCGTGACGGCAAGCCAGGCGCTGCTGGACGAGGCCGTTCGTCAGAACGCCGACGCGGTGATTGTTCATCACGGTTACTTCTGGAAAAACGAATCGCCGATTATTCGCGGGATGAAGCGCAATCGTCTGAAAACGCTGCTGGCTAATGACATCAACCTGTACGGCTATCATCTGCCGCTGGATGCGCACCCGGAGCTCGGCAACAACGTCCAGCTGGCGCAGCTACTGGGGATTACCGTGATGGGGGAAATTGAACCGCTGGTGCCGTGGGGCGAGCTGGCGATGCCGATTCCGGGGCTGGAGCTGGCATCGTGGATTGAAGCGCGCCTGGGCCGTCGTCCGCTGTGGAGCGGTGATACCGGTCCGGATACGGTGAAGCGTGTCGCATGGTGTACCGGTGGCGGTCAGGGCTTTATCGACAGCGCCGCGCGTTTCGGCGTCGATGCTTTTATCACCGGCGAGGTTTCCGAGCAGACCATTCATTCGGCGCGTGAACAGGGGCTGCATTTTTATGCGGCTGGCCATCATGCCACCGAGCGCGGCGGCATTCGCGCCCTCAGCGAGTGGCTGACGGAAAATACCGGTCTGGATGTGACCTTTATTGATATCCCTAACCCAGCCTGACGAGAGGTAGTTAAGTGCAGCGAGCGCGTTGTTATCTTCTGGGTGAAACCGCCGTGGTTCTGGAGCTTGAACCACCGGTGACGCTTGCCACGCAAAAGCGTATCTGGCGGCTGACCCAGCGTCTGGCCGAACTACCGGAGGTGGTTGAAGCCATTCCGGGGATGAATAACATCACCGTGGTGCTGCGTAGCCCGCATACCCTGGCGCTGGATGCCATTGAGCGTTTGCAGCGCTGGTGGGAAGAGAGCGAGGCGCTGGAGCCGGAATCGCGCGCCATTGAGATCCCGGTCGTTTATGGCGGTACGGGTGGGCCGGATCTTGGCGTGGTGGCAGATCACTGCGGATTAACAGAAAAGCAGGTTGTTGAGCTGCACAGCTCGGTTGACTACGTGGTCTGGTTCCTGGGATTTCAGCCCGGGTTCCCGTATCTGGGCGGATTATCTCCCCGGCTGCATACGCCACGCCGTGCCGAGCCGCGCCTGAGCGTGCCGGCGGGAACGGTGGCTATCGGCGGCGAGCAGACCGGCGTTTATCCGCTGACATCGCCCGGCGGCTGGCAGCTTATTGGGCATACCGCTACACCGTTATTTGAACCCGGGCTGGAGACGCCAATACTCCTGCGTCCCGGCGATACCCTTCGCTTTATCCCGCAGAAGGAGGGGGTATGTTAACGCTTATTCGCGCCGGTCTTTACACCTCCGTACAGGATGCCGGGCGCTTTGGTCTTCGCCAGTCGGGCGTGAGCTACTGCGGTGCGCTTGACCGTCCTTCGCTGGAGATTGCCAACCTGCTTGTGGGCAACCCAGGCAGCACGGCGGCGCTAGAAATTACGCTGGGTCAGTGTGTAATTGAGTTTGGTCAGGAGACCTGGTTTGCCTTAACCGGCGCAGGGTGTGATGCGACGCTGGATGGCAAAGCGGTGTGGACCGGCTGGCGGCTGCGGGCGAAAGCCGGGCAGCGCCTGACGCTCAAACGTCCGCTGCACGGCGTGCGTAGCTATCTCGCGGTGGCTGGCGGCATCGACGTGCCGGAGGTATTGGGTTCATCCAGTACCGATCAAAAAGCCGGGATCGGCGGTCACGAAGGACGTTTGTTGCGCGACGGCGATCGGCTGGCAATCAAAGCCTCCGCGCGCCATTTCTCGACCACGCAGGGCGTAAAACAGCTGCTGTGGGGAAACCAGATCCGCGCCTTACCGGGGCCGGAATATCACGAGTTTGACGAGGCTTCTAAAGAGTCCTTCTGGCGCGCGCCGTGGAAGATCAGCCCGCAGAGCAACCGCATGGGCTACCGCCTGCAGGGTCAGCCGCTGACCCGCACGACGGACCGGGAACTGCTCTCCCACGGTTTATTGCCGGGGGTTATTCAGGTGCCGGGGAACGGTCAGCCCATCGTGTTAATGAACGATGCGCAAACTACCGGCGGTTATCCGCGAATTGCCTGCATCATTGAAGCGGATCGCTACCATCTGGCGCAAATTCCCCTCGGTCAGCCGATTCACTTCGTGCAGTGTTCGCTGGAGGAGGCGCTAAAAGCGCGGCAGGATCAGCAGCGTTATCTCGAACAGCTGGCGTGGAGGCTTGATGGTAAAGATTGATTTGAACGCCGATCTGGGGGAGGGAAGCCGCGCTGATGCGGAACTGATGACCCTGGTCACCTCGGTCAATATCGCCTGCGGCTTTCACGCGGGCGATGCGCAAACCATGCTGGAGAGCGTGCGTAATGCCATTAAAAACGGCGTCGCGATTGGGGCTCACCCCAGCTTTCCCGATCGGGAAAACTTTGGCCGTACGGCGATGGATCTGCCCCCTGAGACGGTCTACGCGCAGGTGCTCTACCAGATCGGCGCGCTGGAGGCGATGGTGCGCGCCCAGAACGGCGTGATGCGCCACGTGAAGCCGCACGGCATGCTTTACAACCAGGCGGCGAAAGATGCGGATCTGGCGGACGCCATTGCCCGCGCGGTGCGGGACTGCAGCCCGCAGCTGATCCTTGTGGGTCTGGCGGGCAGCGAGCTGATTCGCGCCGGACAACGGCTGGGGCTGACCACGCGTCAGGAAGTGTTTGCCGATCGGGGATACCAGCCGGACGGCAGCCTGGTGCCGCGGACGCAGGCCGGGGCGCTGATTACCGATGAAGGCAAAGCGCTGGCGCAGACGCTGGATATGGTGCGCGCCGGGCGGGTGATCGCCGTGGATGGAACACCGGCAAACGTTCAGGCCGATACGGTATGTTTACACGGCGACGGCGAGCATGCGCTCCAGTTCGCGCGCCGCTTGCGGGCAGCGTTCTCTGAAGAGGGCATCCTCGTCAGCGCCGAATAATGACGATAAGGACACAAAAATGCCTGAAGGTCCGGAGATCCGCCGCGCGGCGGATAGCCTGGAGGCGGCGATAAAGGGCAAACCCCTGACGGATGTCTGGTTTGCTTTTCCTCAACTGAAACCGTTTGAATCACAGCTGGTGGGCCAGACGGTGACCCATATTGAAACGCGCGGCAAGGCCTTGCTCACGCACTTTTCCCATAACCTGACGTTATATAGCCATAACCAGCTTTACGGCGTCTGGCGCGTGGTGGAGGCGGACGAGCAGCCGCAAACCACCCGCGTGCTGCGCGTCAGGCTGCAAACGGCGGATAAGGCGATCCTGCTCTATAGCGCGTCGGATATCGAAATGTTAACGCCGGAGCAGCTGCTGACGCACCCGTTCCTGCAGCGGGTCGGGCCGGACGTGCTGGACATGCGCCTGACGGCAAGCGACGTGAAGGCCCGGCTGCTATCCCCAAAATTCCGCAACCGGCAGTTTTCCGGGTTATTGCTCGATCAGGCTTTCCTGGCTGGCTTAGGCAACTATTTGCGGGTTGAAATCTTATGGGAAGTCGGGCTGGCGCCGCAGCATAAAGCGTCTCAGCTGAGCGATGAACAGCTGGAGGCGTTATCCCACGCGCTGCTGGATATTCCGCGGCTGTCGTACAACACGCGCGGCGTGGTGGATGAGAACACGCATCACGGGGCGCTGTTCCGGTTCAAGGTGTTTCATCGGGCGGGGAAAAAGTGCGAGCGATGTGGCGGGATTATCGACAGGATTATGCTCTCTTCCAGACCTTTTTACTGGTGTCCACACTGTCAAAAATAAAAAAGCCGGGCGGCGGCTCCGCCTTACCCGGCCTACATTTTTGCCAGCAATAAAAGTAAAACGGTAACCCATGGGTTACCGTTTTTAAGGTGTTCACCCTCTCCCTGTGGGAGAGGGCCGGGGTGAGGGCATCAGGCCGCACCCAACTTCTGTTAGCGCTTAATATCAGACTTAAAATCACGCTGCTCGTAGCCGGTGTACAGCTGACGAGGACGGGCGATTTTCATGCCTTCGCTGTGCATTTCGTTCCAGTGCGCAATCCAGCCTACGGTACGGGCCATGGCGAAGATCACGGTGAACATGGAAGACGGAATGCCCATCGCTTTCAGAATAATGCCAGAGTAGAAATCGACGTTCGGGTAGAGTTTCTTCTCGATGAAGTACGGGTCGTTCAGCGCGATGTGTTCGAGCTCCATCGCCACTTCCAGCAGATCATCTTTGGTACCCAGCTCTTTCAGCACTTCGTGGCAGGTCTCACGCATGACGGTGGCGCGCGGGTCATAGTTTTTGTAAACACGGTGACCGAAGCCCATCAGGCGGAAGGAGTCATTCTTGTCTTTCGCACGACGCACGAACTCAGGAATGTGCTCAACGGTGCTGATCTCTTCCAGCATCTTCAGTGCCGCTTCGTTCGCGCCACCGTGCGCCGGTCCCCACAGGGAGGCGATGCCCGCAGCGATACAGGCGAACGGGTTCGCGCCTGAAGAGCCCGCGGTACGGACGGTAGAAGTAGAGGCGTTTTGTTCATGGTCAGCGTGCAGGATCAGAATACGGTCCATCGCGCGTTCCAGCACCGGGTTCACTTCGTACTCTTCGCACGGCGTGGAGAACATCATGCGCAGGAAGTTACCCGCATAGGAGAGGTCGTTGCGAGGATACACAAACGGCTGGCCGATGGAGTATTTGTAACACATCGCCGCCATGGTAGGCATTTTGGACAGCAGGCGGAACGCCGCGATATCGCGGTGACGCGGGTTATTCACGTCAAGGGAGTCGTGGTAGAACGCCGCCAGCGCACCAGTGATACCGCACATCACCGCCATCGGGTGAGAGTCACGGCGGAACGCATGGAACAGACGGGTAATCTGCTCATGGATCATGGTGTGACGGGTCACGGTGGTTTTGAATTCATCGTACTGTGCCTGCGTCGGTTTTTCGCCGTTCAGCAGGATGTAGCACACTTCCAGATAGTTGGATTCGGTGGCTAACTGATCGATGGGGAAGCCGCGATGGAGCAGGATACCTTCGTCACCGTCAATGTAGGTGATTTTGGATTCGCAAGATGCGGTAGAGGTAAATCCAGGGTCAAAGGTGAATACACCTTTAGAGCCCAGCGTACGGATATCAATAACATCCTGACCGAGCGTGCCTTTTAGCACATCCAGTTCAATAGCAGTGTCACCATTTAGGGTGAGCGTTGCCTTTGTATCAGCCATTTACGGTCTCCTTAGCGCCTTATGCTTAAGACTGCGCTTTACCGGATTTGCTTTCAGCTGTTAATCACCGTTACCAGATTGTTATTTGGCTTACCGCTCAGCTCACGAGGACAAACCAGGGTACAGAGCTATGGCGCCTTGCAGGTAAACGAATGAAATATCAGTGAAACAACAGCAAATCAGCGTTTTTGCAGTCCGAATTATTCAAACCTGTATATCACTAATAACTGTCCTGATAACTTCGGTCAATACCATCACACTGTTACATAACTATTTGTCAGGTGAAAGAGAGACCTCATAACTTTTGCGCATTATATGCCTTTTCTGATGACGTTTGTAACAATATTGTTTAACATTTGTCAAATCAGATGATTAAAAATTAAAAAGATGTTGTTATCGTGACCCTGATCACTGTTCCAGAGAAAACCCGACAAACTGTATGTAGGTTAATTGTAATGATTTTGTGAACGGCCTATACTGCCGCCAGGTCTCCGGAACACCCTGCAATCCCGAGCCACCCAGCGTTGTAACGTGTCGTTTAAACATCTGGAAGCAGTGTTTTGCATGACGCGCAGTTATAGAAAAGGAACGCTGCTTGACCCGCATCGCAGTCCGGAGGAAGGAAACAATAAGAACAGCATGTGGGCGTTATTCATGATAAGAAATGTGAAAAAACAAAGACCTGTCAATCTGGATCTCAAAACGATCCGGTTCCCTGTAACAGCAATAGCGTCCATTCTGCACCGTGTTTCTGGTGTGATTACGTTTGTGGCGGTCGGTATTTTGCTGTGGTTACTGGGCACCAGCCTCTCTTCCCCTGAAGGATTCCTCCAGGCCTCCGCCATCATGAACAGCTTCTTCGTGAAATTCATCATGTGGGGCATTCTGACCGCGCTGGCGTACCACGTCGTCGTCGGTGTTCGCCATATGCTGATGGACTTTGGCTACTTGGAAGAGACTTTCGAAGCCGGGAAACGCTCCGCTAACATTTCATTTGTGATTACTGTCGTGCTTTCACTTCTCGCAGGAGTTCTCGTATGGTAAGCAACGCCTCCGCATTAGGACGCAACGGCGTACATGACTTCATTCTGGTCCGTGCTACCGCCATCGTTCTCACTCTTTACATCATCTATATGATCGGTTTCTTCGCGACCAGCGGCACGCTGACGTGGGAAATCTGGAGTGGGTTCTTCGGATCCGCCTTCACCAAAGTGTTCACCCTGCTGGCTCTGTTCTCCATCCTTATTCATGCCTGGATTGGTATGTGGCAGGTGTTGACCGATTACGTTAAACCGCTGGCGATTCGCCTCCCACTGCAGCTGGCCATTGTTGTTGCACTGGTGGTTTACGTTATTTATGGATTCGTTGTGGTGTGGGGTGTGTAATGAAACTGCCAGTCAGAGAATTTGATGCTGTTGTAATTGGCGCCGGTGGCGCAGGTATGCGTGCCGCACTGCAAATTTCCCAGAGCGGCCAGACCTGTGCGCTGCTCTCTAAAGTTTTCCCGACCCGTTCCCACACTGTGTCTGCGCAGGGCGGTATCACCGTTGCGCTGGGTAACTCCCATGAAGATAACTGGGAATGGCACATGTACGACACGGTAAAAGGTTCCGACTACATCGGCGACCAGGATGCCATCGAATATATGTGTAAAACCGGCCCGGAAGCGATTCTGGAGCTGGACCACATGGGTCTGCCGTTCTCCCGTCTGGAAAATGGCACCATCTATCAGCGTCCGTTTGGCGGCCAGTCGAAAAACTTCGGCGGCGAGCAGGCGGCACGTACCGCGGCGGCGGCTGACCGTACCGGTCACGCACTGCTGCACACCCTGTATCAGCAGAACCTGAAAAACCATACCACCATCTTCTCCGAGTGGTACGCGCTGGATCTGGTGAAAAACGCCGATGGCGCAATCGTCGGCTGTACTGCGCTGTGCATCGAAACCGGTGAAGTGGTTTACTTCAAAGCCCGCGCTACCGTGCTGGCTACCGGCGGCGCAGGCCGTATCTATCAGTCCACTACCAACGCCCACATCAACACCGGTGACGGTGTCGGTATGGCTATCCGCGCGGGCGTGCCGGTGCAGGATATGGAGATGTGGCAGTTCCACCCAACCGGTATCGCCGGTGCGGGCGTTCTGGTAACAGAAGGCTGCCGCGGTGAAGGGGGCTACCTGCTGAACAAGCACGGCGAGCGCTTCATGGAGCGTTATGCCCCGAATGCGAAAGACCTGGCGGGTCGTGACGTGGTGGCGCGTTCCATCATGATCGAAATCCGTGAAGGCCGCGGCTGTGACGGCCCATGGGGTCCACACGCCAAGCTGAAGCTCGACCATCTGGGTAAAGAAGTTCTGGAGTCCCGTCTGCCGGGCATCCTGGAGCTGTCCCGCACCTTCGCACACGTCGACCCGGTGAAAGAGCCGATTCCGGTTATCCCAACCTGCCACTACATGATGGGCGGTATTCCTACCAAAGTGACCGGTCAGGCGCTGACCGTAAACGAGCAGGGCGAAGACGTGGTCATTCCTGGCCTGTTCGCGGTAGGCGAAATTGCCTGCGTATCCGTACACGGTGCAAACCGTCTGGGCGGCAACTCCCTGCTGGACCTGGTGGTGTTTGGTCGTGCAGTCGGTCTGCATCTGCAGGAATCCATTGCCGAGCAGGGCGCGCTGCGTGACGCAACCGACGACGAAATTGATGCCTCTCTTGAGCGCCTCAACCGCTGGAACGGTAACCGTAACGGCGAAGATCCGGTGGAAATCCGTAAAGCGCTGCAGGAATGCATGCAGCACAACTTCTCGGTATTCCGCGAAGGCGACGCGATGGCCAAAGGTCTTGAGCAGCTGAAAGCGATCCGCGAGCGTCTGAAAAATGCCCGTCTGGACGACACCTCCAGCGAATTCAACACCCAGCGCGTTGAGTGCCTGGAGCTGGATAACCTGATGGAAACCGCGTTCGCGACGGCGATGTCGGCAAACTTCCGTACCGAAAGCCGTGGCGCGCATAGCCGCTTCGACTTCCCGGATCGTGATGACGAAAACTGGCTGTGCCATTCCCTGTATCTGCCAGAGTCGGAATCCATGACGCGTCGTAGCGTCAACATGGAACCGAAACTGCGTCCGGCGTTCCCGCCGAAGATTCGTACTTACTAATGCGGAGACAGGATAATGAAACTCGAATTCTCAGTTTATCGTTATAACCCGGATGTTGATGACGCTCCGCGTATGCAGGACTACACCCTGGAAGCGGAAGAAGGTCGCGACATGATGCTGCTGGATGCCTTAATCCAGCTGAAAGAAAAAGATCCTACGCTGTCGTTCCGCCGCTCCTGCCGTGAAGGGGTTTGTGGCTCTGACGGTGTGAACATGAACGGCAAAAATGGCCTGGCCTGCATCACGCCAATTTCAGCGCTGCAGCGTCCTGGTCAGAAAATTGTTATCCGTCCTCTGCCAGGCCTGCCGGTCGTGCGTGATTTGGTGGTAGACATGGGGCAATTCTATGCACAATATGAGAAGATTAAGCCTTACTTATTGAATAATGGGCAAAATCCACCCGCTCGCGAGCACTTACAGTCTCCTGAGCAGCGTGAAAAACTCGATGGGTTGTACGAGTGTATTCTCTGCGCATGCTGTTCAACGTCCTGCCCGTCGTTCTGGTGGAACCCGGACAAGTTTATCGGCCCGGCCGGTCTGCTGGCTGCCTATCGCTTCCTGATCGATAGCCGCGACACCGAAACCGATAGCCGTCTGGAAGGGCTGAGTGACGCTTTCAGCGTATTCCGCTGCCATAGCATCATGAACTGCGTCAGTGTGTGTCCGAAGGGGCTGAACCCGACGCGCGCCATCGGCCATATTAAGTCGATGCTGTTGCAGCGCAGTGCGTAAGTAGTGAGAGGGGAGCGCTGTTCCCCTCACCCTAACCCTCTCCCCAAGGGAGAGGGGACAGATTGCAGGAAATCTTTAAAAACTGCCGACGGCATTCCCCCTCTCCCTTAGGGAGAGGGTAGGGGTGAGGGTAAAGACCCTTAGACAGTTTCTAAAGGTTCCTTCGCGGGCCACAAAGAGCTCGCAGGTGAACCCCGGCACGTACACGTGGTGTGCGTGGTAGTTTCTACGGCGAAAGTAAGCATAAAAATGCTTAAGGGATCACGATGCAGAACGGCGCAATGAAAGCCTGGCTGGACTCTTCTTTCCTTTCTGGTGCAAACCAGAGCTGGATTGAACAGCTCTATGAAGACTTCTTAACCGATCCTGACTCAGTGGACGCAAACTGGCGTTCCATGTTCCAGCAGTTGCCTGGCACAGGGGTCAAACCGGATCAATTCCATTCCAAAACACGTGATTATTTCCGTCGTCTGGCGAAGGATGCCTCACGTTACTCTTCTGCGATTTCCGACCCTGACACTAATGCGAAGCAGGTTAAAGTCCTGCAGCTTATCAACGCTTATCGCTTCCGCGGTCACCAGCATGCGAATCTCGATCCGCTGGGACTGTGGCAGCAAGACCGTGTGGCCGATCTCGATCCGGCGTATCACGATCTGACCGAGGCCGATTTCCAGGAAAGCTTTAACGTAGGTTCCTTTGCCATCGGCAAAGACACGATGAAGCTGGGCGATCTGATTGACGCGCTCAAGCAAACCTACTGCGGCTCCATCGGCGCGGAATACATGCACATTACCTCTACCGAAGAGAAACGCTGGATCCAGCAGCGCATCGAATCCGTAGCGGGCCACGCGACCTTCTCGGCTGACGAGAAAAAACGCTTCCTGAACGAACTGACCGCAGCGGAAGGGCTTGAGCGCTATCTGGGCGCGAAATTCCCGGGCGCAAAACGCTTCTCGCTGGAAGGCGGCGACGCGCTGGTGCCGATGCTCAAAGAGCTGATTCGTCACGCAGGCAAGAGCGGCACCCGTGAAGTGGTACTAGGCATGGCGCACCGTGGTCGTCTGAACGTGCTGGTCAACGTGCTGGGTAAAAAACCGCAGGACCTGTTCGACGAATTCGCGGGCAAACATAAAGAACACCTCGGCACCGGCGACGTGAAGTACCACATGGGCTTCTCGTCGGATATCGAAACCGAAGGCGGTCTGGTTCACCTGGCTCTGGCGTTTAACCCGTCACACCTGGAAATCGTTAGCCCGGTGGTTATCGGTTCCGTGCGTGCGCGTCTGGATCGTCTGGACGAACCGAGCAGCAATAAAGTGCTGCCAATTACCATCCACGGCGATGCGGCGGTAACAGGGCAGGGCGTGGTTCAGGAAACCCTGAACATGTCGAAAGCGCGTGGTTATGAAGTGGGCGGTACCGTTCGCATCGTGATCAACAACCAGGTGGGCTTTACCACTTCTAACCCGCTTGACGCGCGTTCTACCCCGTACTGCACCGACATCGGTAAGATGGTGCAGGCGCCAATCTTCCACGTTAACGCGGATGACCCGGAAGCCGTTGCTTTCGTTACCCGTCTGGCGCTGGACTTCCGTAATACCTTTAAACGCGATGTGTTCATTGACCTCTTCTGCTACCGCCGTCACGGCCACAACGAAGCGGACGAGCCAAGTGCAACCCAGCCGTTGATGTATCAGAAAATCAAAAAACACCCGACCCCGCGCAAAATCTATGCTGACAAGCTGGAGAGCGACAAAGTGACGACGCTGGAAGATGCGACCGAAATGGTCAACCTCTACCGCGACGCGCTGGATGCGGGTGAATGCGTGGTGAAAGAGCTGCGCCCGATGAACATGCACTCCTTTACCTGGTCGCCGTACCTCAACCACGAGTGGGATGAGAGCTACCCGAACAAGGTTGAGATGAAGCGCCTGCAGGAGCTGGCTAAACGCATCAGCACCGTACCGGACGCTATCGAGATGCAGTCTCGCGTGGCGAAAATCTACGCTGACCGTCAGTCCATGGCGGCAGGCGAGAAGCTGTTCGACTGGGGCGGCGCGGAAACGCTGGCTTACGCAACGCTGGTTGACGAAGGCATTCCTGTTCGTCTGTCCGGTGAAGATGCGGGCCGTGGGACCTTCTTCCACCGTCACGCGGTTGTTCACAACCAGTCCAACGGTTCAACCTACACCCCGCTGCAGCACGTGCACAACGGTCAGGGCCAGTTCAAGGTCTGGGACTCCGTGCTGTCTGAAGAAGCGGTTCTGGCCTTCGAATACGGTTATGCCACCGCTGAACCACGCACCCTGACCATCTGGGAAGCGCAGTTCGGTGACTTCGCCAACGGTGCGCAGGTGGTTATCGACCAGTTCATCTCCTCCGGCGAGCAGAAGTGGGGCCGCATGTGTGGCCTGGTAATGCTGCTGCCGCACGGTTATGAAGGTCAGGGTCCGGAGCACTCCTCCGCGCGTCTGGAACGTTATCTGCAGCTCTGCGCCGAGCAGAACATGCAGGTCTGCGTGCCGTCCACCCCGGCTCAGGTCTACCACATGCTGCGTCGTCAGGCACTGCGCGGTATGCGCCGTCCGCTGGTGGTCATGTCGCCGAAATCCCTGCTGCGTCACCCGCTGGCGGTGTCGAGCCTGGAAGAACTGGCGAACGGAACCTTCCTGCCAGCCATCGGTGAAATTGACGAGCTGGATCCGCAGGGGGTGAAGCGCGTGGTGATGTGTTCTGGTAAGGTTTATTACGACCTGCTGGAACAGCGCCGCAAGAACGATCAGAAAGATGTCGCCATCGTGCGTATCGAACAGCTTTATCCGTTCCCGCATCAGGCGATGCAGGAAGTGCTGAAACAATATGCTCACGTACATGATTTTGTCTGGTGCCAGGAAGAGCCGCTCAACCAGGGCGCATGGTACTGCAGCCAGCATCATTTCCGTGAAGTGATTCCATTTGGGTCAGCCCTGCGTTATGCAGGTCGCCCGGCCTCCGCCTCTCCGGCGGTAGGGTATATGTCCGTTCACCAGAAGCAGCAACAAGATCTGGTCAATGACGCGCTGAACGTCGATTAATTAAAGGATACAAAATGAGTAGCGTAGATATTCTTGTTCCCGACCTGCCTGAATCCGTAGCAGATGCGACCGTCGCTACCTGGCACAAAAAACCAGGCGATGCCGTTAAGCGCGATGAAGTGCTGGTAGAAATCGAAACTGACAAAGTGGTACTGGAAGTACCGGCTTCGGCGGATGGCGTTCTGGACGCGGTGCTGGAAGATGAAGGTACCACCGTAACCTCTCGTCAGATCCTGGGTCGCCTGCGTGAAGGCAACAGCGCGGGCAAAGAGTCCAGCGCGAAATCTGAAGAGAAAGCCTCTACGCCGGCTCAGCGCCAGCAGGCTTCTCTGGAAGAACAGTCTAACGACGCTCTCAGCCCGGCGATCCGTCGCCTGCTGGCTGAACACAGCCTTGACCCGGCAGCCATCAAAGGCACCGGTGTGGGCGGTCGTCTGACCCGCGAAGACATCGACAAACACCTGGCGAAAGCGCCAGCTCAGGCAGAAGCGAAAGCCCCTGCGGCAGCACCAGCAGCGCAGCCTGCTCTGGGTGCCCGCAGCGAAAAACGCGTGCCAATGACTCGCCTGCGCAAGCGCGTGGCCGAGCGTCTGCTGGAAGCGAAAAACTCCACCGCGATGCTGACCACCTTCAACGAAGTGAACATGAAGCCAATCATGGATCTGCGCAAGCAGTACGGTGACGCGTTTGAAAAACGTCACGGTATCCGTCTGGGCTTTATGTCCTTCTACGTGAAGGCGGTAGTTGAAGCGCTGAAACGCTACCCGGAAGTGAACGCGTCTATTGACGGCGATGACGTGGTTTACCACAACTATTTCGACGTCAGCATGGCGGTTTCTACTCCACGCGGCCTGGTCACCCCGGTTCTGCGTGATGTGGATACCCTGGGTATGGCTGACATCGAGAAAAACATTAAAGAGCTGGCTGTAAAAGGCCGCGACGGCAAGCTGACCGTAGACGACCTGACCGGCGGTAACTTCACCATTACCAACGGCGGCGTATTCGGCTCGCTGATGTCTACCCCGATCATTAACCCGCCGCAGAGCGCGATCCTGGGTATGCATGCCATTAAAGATCGCCCTATGGCGGTAGACGGTAAAGTTGAGATCCTGCCGATGATGTACCTGGCGCTCTCGTACGATCACCGCCTGATCGACGGCCGCGAGTCCGTGGGCTTCCTGGTCGCGATTAAAGAGCTGCTGGAAGATCCAACCCGTCTGCTGCTGGACGTCTAGTTTTGCAGTCTTGCCCGGCGGCGTATGGCTGCCGGGCCAATAAAAGCACGACCTAACGATTACCTGAAGGATGGATAGAACACATGAACTTACATGAATATCAGGCCAAACAGCTGTTTGCCCGGTATGGCTTACCGGCTCCGGTGGGTTATGCCTGTACTACCCCGCGTGAAGCAGAAGAAGCCGCATCTAAAATCGGTTCCGGCCCTTGGGTAGTTAAGTGTCAGGTTCACGCTGGTGGCCGTGGTAAAGCGGGCGGTGTGAAGGTTGTTAAGAGCAAAGAAGAGATTCGTGCGTTTGCTGAACATTGGCTCGGCAAGCGTCTGGTAACGTACCAGACAGATGCGAATGGCCAGCCGGTTAACCAGATCCTGGTTGAAGCGGCGACCGACATCGCAAAAGAACTGTACCTGGGCGCGGTTGTTGACCGTAGCTCCCGTCGCGTGGTGTTCATGGCGTCTACCGAAGGCGGCGTGGAAATCGAAAAAGTGGCGGAAGAGACCCCGCACCTGATCCACAAAGTGGCAATCGATCCGCTGGCGGGCCCAATGCCTTACCAGGGTCGCGAGCTGGCGTTCAAACTGGGCCTGGAAGGCAAGCTGGTTCAGCAGTTCACCAAGATCTTCATGGGGCTGGCGAACATCTTCCTGGAGCGCGACCTGGCGCTGATCGAGATCAACCCGCTGGTGATCACCACCCAGGGCGACCTGATCTGCCTTGACGGCAAGCTGGGCGCTGACGGTAACGCGCTGTTCCGCCAGTCCGATCTGCGCGAAATGCGCGATCAGTCTCAGGAAGATCCGCGTGAAGCGCAGGCTGCACAGTGGGAGCTGAACTACGTGGCGCTGGACGGCAACATCGGCTGCATGGTTAACGGTGCGGGCCTGGCAATGGGCACCATGGACATCGTTAAGCTGCACGGCGGTGAGCCAGCAAACTTCCTCGACGTAGGCGGTGGCGCAACCAAAGAGCGCGTAACCGAAGCGTTCAAAATCATCCTCTCTGACGACAACGTGAAGGCCGTTCTGGTTAACATCTTCGGCGGCATCGTTCGTTGCGACCTGATCGCCGACGGTATCATCGGTGCGGTAGAAGAAGTGGGCGTGAACGTTCCGGTGGTTGTGCGTCTGGAAGGTAACAACGCTGAACTCGGCGCGAAAAAACTGGCTGACAGCGGCCTGAATATTATTGCAGCGAAAAGTCTGACGGATGCAGCTCAGCAGGTTGTTGCCGCAGTGGAGGGGAAATAATGTCAGTTTTAATTAATAAAGATACCAAGGTTATCTGCCAGGGCTTCACCGGTAGCCAGGGGACTTTCCACTCCGAACAGGCGATTGCCTACGGCACGCAGATGGTTGGCGGCGTAACGCCAGGTAAAGGCGGCACCACGCATCTGGGCCTGCCGGTATTCAACACCGTGCGTGAAGCCGTTGAAGCGACGGGCGCAACCGCGACCGTGATCTACGTTCCGGCACCGTTCTGCAAAGACTCCATTCTGGAAGCGATCGACGCAGGCATCAAGCTGATCATCACCATCACTGAAGGCATCCCGACGCTGGATATGCTGACCGTGAAGGTGAAGCTGGATGAAGCAGGCGTGCGCATGATCGGCCCGAACTGCCCTGGCGTTATCACCCCGGGCGAATGCAAAATCGGCATCATGCCGGGCCACATTCACAAGCCGGGGAAAGTGGGCATCGTGTCCCGTTCCGGTACGCTGACCTATGAAGCTGTGAAGCAGACCACCGATTACGGCTTCGGCCAGTCCACCTGCGTGGGCATCGGCGGTGACCCGATCCCTGGCTCTAACTTCATCGACATCCTGAAGCTGTTCCAGGAAGATCCACAGACCGAAGCGATCGTGATGATCGGTGAGATCGGTGGTAGCGCGGAAGAAGAAGCCGCTGCTTACATCAAAGAACACGTGACCAAGCCAGTTGTCGGTTACATCGCGGGTGTGACCGCGCCGAAAGGCAAGCGTATGGGTCACGCAGGCGCGATCATCGCCGGTGGTAAGGGTACGGCTGATGAGAAATTCGCAGCGCTGGAAGCCGCAGGCGTGAAAACCGTTCGCAGCCTGGCGGATATCGGCGAAGCACTGAAATCCATCATTAAGTAAGTCCTCTCTGCTCCCCGAAAGGGGGGCGTTGAAGTATAAAAATGTCCGTTTCGACATGGTTGGCCGCTGTAAAGCGGCCTTTTTTATTGCCTGCCGGGCATCATGCAATAGTCACTAAATGGTGTTAATTAGAGAGGGGGAAAAAGTAAAATAATTGTTATTTATTTACCTTAAAGAGAGCGGATGGAAAAAAACGAAAAAACGCACTAAAATTTATGTCCTGAATAAATTAGGCATTCGGGCTTCTGAGTTAATAAAAATCAATTCTGTTTATATTCATCAATCGACTTGATAACCTTAATTGTATTTTATATACATATCTTTAACATGGTTTTTACTATGTTCACCGCATCAAAACACATTTAACACAACGGATTGTTTTTGATTTAAATCAATGTTTAATCCTTGGAAAAACCCATCAAAAGGCGGTAAATTGTCCCCGATCAAAATGGCCGAAAAGTGGTAATTTTGCTATAAATTGATCGCCGTCGAAAAACGTAAATGTGATTCAATAAAAACCTGTTTATTGTAAGGGTTTTGCAGCGTATTATATTTGCGGGATCAATTTGAGTTTTTTATTAACGTATTTGTAACCTCACGTCATCGTTTTTATCCTCCTTCAGGGTAATAACGACGACAAGGATGCGAATAATTTGTATTGGGGCATGCGTGTGGATCTCTCTCTGACGGGGTTCACTCTCGGAGTCTTCATGCGATGAGCAAGGAGTCATGATGTTAGATATAGTCGAACTGTCGCGCTTACAGTTTGCCTTGACCGCGATGTACCACTTCCTGTTTGTGCCACTGACGCTCGGTATGGCGTTCCTGCTGGCCATTATGGAAACGGTATACGTTCTCTCCGGCAAACAGATTTATAAAGATATGACCAAGTTCTGGGGCAAGTTATTTGGTATCAACTTCGCGCTGGGCGTGGCAACCGGTTTGACCATGGAGTTCCAGTTCGGGACTAACTGGTCTTACTATTCCCACTATGTCGGGGATATCTTCGGTGCGCCGCTGGCCATTGAAGGTCTGATGGCATTCTTCCTCGAATCCACCTTTGTAGGTCTGTTCTTCTTCGGCTGGGACCGTCTGGGTAAAGTCCAGCATATGGCGGTGACCTGGCTGGTGGCATTAGGTTCGAACCTGTCCGCGCTGTGGATTCTGGTGGCGAACGGCTGGATGCAGAACCCTATCGCGTCTGATTTCAACTTCGAAACCATGCGTATGGAGATGGTCAGCTTTGCCGAGCTGGTCCTGAACCCGGTTGCACAGGTTAAATTCGTTCACACCGTCGCTTCTGGCTACGTGTGCGGCGCGATGTTTGTACTGGGCATCAGCTCTTACTACATGCTGCGCGGTCGTGACTTCGCGTTTGCTAAGCGCTCCTTTGCTATCGCTGCAAGCTTCGGTATGGCTGCAATCCTCTCTGTTATCGTTCTGGGTGATGAATCCGGTTACGAAATGGGTGACGTGCAGAAAACCAAACTGGCCGCCATCGAAGCCGAATGGGAAACCCAACCGGCGCCTGCTGCCTTTACGCTGTTCGGTATTCCGGATCAGGACGCGCAGGAAAACCGCTTCGCCATTCAGATCCCTTATGCGCTGGGTATCATCGCCACCCGTTCTGTTGATAAGCAGGTGACCGGTCTGAAAGAGCTGATGGTTCAGCACGAAGAGCGTATCCGTAACGGTATGAAAGCTTACTCGCTGCTGGAACAGCTGCGTGCCGGTTCTACCGACCAGGCCGTTCGCGACCAGTTCAACAACGTGAAGAAAGATCTGGGTTACGGTTTGCTGTTGAAGCGTTATACCCCGAACGTTTCTGATGCGACAGAAGCGCAGATCCAGATGGCAACCAAAGATTCGATTCCACGCGTTGCGCCACTGTACTTCGCATTCCGTATCATGGTGGGCTGCGGCATCATCATGCTGCTGATCATTGCGGCGTCCTTCTGGTCCGTGATTCGTAACCGCATCGGCGAGAAAAAATGGCTGCTGCGCACCGCGCTGTACGGTATTCCACTGCCGTGGATCGCGATCGAATCCGGCTGGTTTGTTGCGGAGTACGGCCGTCAGCCATGGGCGATTGGTGAGGTACTGCCAACGGCGGTAGCGAACTCGTCCCTGACAGCGGGCGACCTGATCTTCTCCATGCTGCTGATTTGTGGTCTGTACACCCTGTTCCTGGTGGCTGAACTGTTCCTGATGTTCAAGTTCGCGCGCCTTGGCCCAAGCAGCCTGAAAACCGGTCGCTATCACTACGAGCAGTCCACTGCGACTACTCAGCCGGCACGCTAAGACAGGAGTCATCAAATGATCGATTATGAAGTATTGCGTTTTATCTGGTGGCTGCTGGTTGGCGTTCTGCTGATCGGTTTTGCCGTCACGGATGGTTTCGACATGGGGGTGGGGATGCTCACCCGTTTCCTCGGTCGTAATGACACCGAGCGTCGAATCATGATCAACTCCATCGCCCCTCACTGGGACGGTAACCAGGTGTGGCTGATCACCGCTGGCGGCGCGCTGTTCGCTGCCTGGCCGATGGTCTACGCGGCTGCGTTCTCCGGCTTCTACGTGGCGATGATTCTGGTGCTGGCCTCTTTATTCTTCCGTCCGGTTGGTTTCGACTACCGTTCCAAGATTGAAGACACCCGCTGGCGCAACATGTGGGACTGGGGCATCTTCATCGGTAGCTTCGTTCCACCGCTGGTGATCGGCGTGGCGTTCGGTAACCTGCTGCAGGGCGTACCGTTCCACCTGGACGAATACATGCGTCTTTACTACACCGGTAACTTCTTCCAGCTGCTGAATCCGTTTGGCCTGCTGGCCGGCGTGGTGAGCGTGGCGATGATCATCACTCAGGGCGCAACCTATCTGCAGATGCGTACGGTTGGTGAACTGCACCTGCGTTCTCGCGCGACGGCTCAGGTCGCTGCGCTGGTGACGCTGGTCTGCTTCGCACTGGCCGGTGTGTGGGTGGTGTACGGCATTGATGGTTATGTGGTGACCTCTGCAATTAACCACTCGGCACCGTCTAACCCGCTGACCAAAGAAGTGGCGCGTCAGGCTGGCGCATGGCTGGTGAACTTCAATAACACCCCTGCGCTGTGGGCGATCCCGGCTCTGGGCGTATTGCTGCCGCTGCTGACCGTGTTGACGTCTCGTCTGGAGAAAGGCGCGCTGGCGTTCGTGTTCTCTTCGCTGACCCTGGCGTGCATCATCCTGACGGCGGGTATTGCGATGTTCCCATTCGTCATGCCATCCAGCACCATGCTGAATGCTAGCCTGACCATGTGGGACGCAACGTCCAGCCAGCTGACGCTGAACCTGATGACGTATGTTGCTTGCGTGTTCGTACCGATTATCCTGCTCTACACCACCTGGTGTTACTGGAAAATGTTCGGTCGCATCACTAAAGAACATATCGAAAGCAACACCCACTCTATGTACTAAGTAAGGAGCTGAATATGTGGTATTTCGCATGGATTTTAGGGACGCTTCTTGCCTGTGCATTTGGTGTCATCACTGCCCTGGCGCTTGAGCACGTCGAAGCGACCAAAGCGGGTGAAGAAAAACACTGATGAATATTATCGCGACGCTTTACGCGGTAATGGACAAGCGCCCGTTACGGGCGCTTTCTTTAGTGATGGCATTACTGCTGGCAGGTTGTATCTTCTGGGACCCTTCGCGCTTTGCAGCGAAAACCAGCGAGCTTGAAATCTGGCACGGCTTTCTCATTATGTGGGCGGTCTGTGCAGGTGTGATCCACGGCGTCGGCTTTCGTCCGAAAGCCATTCACTGGCAGGGAATTTTTTGCCCGCTGATTGCCGATCTGGTGCTTCTCGCCGGTTTGATTTTCTTCTTCTTCTGAATAAGAAATGTCCGTTAACGTTATGGGCTTACCCGAGCCCATAAAAATTTACTCTCCGTTTACTTTCTCCCATTCCCAACCCTCTTTCCCGCGCGTATAGTAGCGAAGTTTAAAAGCATTAACTTTTGTTGCATTACCGGGATGTAAAGTGAATACAACGCTGTTTCGATGGCCGGTTCGTGTCTATTACGAAGATACCGATGCCGGTGGTGTGGTTTACCACGCCAGCTACGTTGCTTTTTATGAACGGGCACGCACAGAGATGCTGCGCCATCATCACTTTAGTCAACAGGTGCTGTTGGCTGAGCGAGTTGCCTTCGTGGTACGCAAGATGACGCTTGAGTATTTTGCGCCTGCCAGACTCGACGATATGCTCGAAGTCCAAACTGAAATTACATCAATGCGCGGGACCTCACTGGTTTTCACGCAGCGGATAGTCAACGCAGAGAATACCGTACTGAACTCAGCTGAAGTGCTGATTGTTTGTGTTGATCCAACCATAATGAAGCCTCGTGCGCTTCCTAAGTCTATTGTCGCGGAGTTTAAGCAGTGACTGACATGAATATCCTTGATTTGTTCCTGAAGGCAAGCCTTCTGGTTAAACTTATCATGTTGATTTTGATTGGTTTTTCAATCGCATCCTGGGCCATCATCATCCAGAGAACGCGTATCCTCAATGCCGCTGGCCGTGAAGCTGAAGCGTTTGAAGATAAGTTCTGGTCGGGTATTGAGCTTTCTCGTCTGTATCAGGAAAGCCAGGGACGCCGTGAAAACCTTACAGGCTCCGAGCAAATTTTTTATAGCGGTTTCAAAGAGTTTGCTCGTCTGCATCGTGCAAACAATCATGCGCCGGAAGCGGTTGTAGAAGGTGCCTCGCGTGCGATGCGTATCTCTATGAACCGTGAGCTGGAAAATCTCGAAACGCATATTCCATTCCTCGGCACTGTCGGTTCCATCAGCCCGTATATCGGCCTGTTTGGTACCGTGTGGGGGATCATGCACGCCTTTATCGCGCTGGGCGCGGTGAAGCAGGCGACGTTGCAGATGGTTGCACCGGGTATCGCTGAAGCACTGATTGCGACCGCTATCGGTCTGTTTGCGGCAATTCCTGCGGTTATGGCTTACAACCGTCTGAACCAGCGCGTGAACAAACTGGAACTGAACTACGACAACTTTATGGAAGAGTTCACTGCGATTCTGCACCGTCAGGCGTTTACCAGCACCGAGAGCAACAAGGGGTAAACCATGGCCAGATCGCGTGGACGAGGTCGTCGCGAGCTCAAGTCCGAAATCAATATCGTTCCACTGCTGGACGTCCTGCTGGTACTGCTGCTGATCTTCATGGCGACAGCGCCAATCATTACTCAGAGCGTGGAAGTGGATCTGCCGGATGCGACAGAATCACAGGCGGTGAGCACCAATGACGATCCTCCGGTTATCATTGAGGTTTCCGGCGTAGGGCAATACAGCGTCGTGGTAGAGAAAGATCGTATGGATCAGCTGCCGCCTGAGCAGGTTATTGCTGAAGCGCAGCGTCGTCTGGAGTCAAATCCGAAAACGGTCTTCTTAATCGGTGGCGCGAAAGACGTACCCTACGATGAAATTATTAAAGCGCTGAACTTGCTACATAGTGCGGGTGTTAAGTCAGTTGGCTTAATGACCCAACCTATTTGATCATCCGCGTAGTTTTTGGGAACCGATAGTGTCAAAGGCAACCGAACAGAACGACAAGCTTAAGCGAGCGATAATCGTCTCCGCAGTGCTGCACGTGATTCTCTTTGCAGCGCTGATCTGGAGTTCGTTCGACGAGCATATTGATGCATCAGCCGGCGGCGGTGGAGGGTCTTCCATTGACGCCGTGATGGTGGATCCCGGTGCGGTAGTACAGAACTATAATCGCGAACAGCAGCAGAAGGCGAGTGCCAAACGGGCTGAAGAGCAGCGTGAAAAACAGTCGCAACAGCAGGCGGAAGAACTGCGTGAAAAGCAGGCCGCAGAGCAGGAGCGTCTGAAGCAGCTTGAGAAAGAGCGTTTGCAGGCGCAGGAAGCTGCGAAAGAGCAGGCGGAACAGCAGAAGCAAGCCGAAGAGGCCGCGAAGAAAGCACAGGAACAGCAAAAGCAGGCGGAAGAGGCGGCAGCAAAAGCCGCAGCGGACGCGAAAGCACAGGCTGATGCCCAGGCAAAATTAGCGGCAGAAGCGGCGAAGAAAGCCGCTGCTGATGCTCAGAAGAAAGCTGAAGCGGAAGCGGCGAAGAAAGCCGCTGCCGATGCTCAGAAGAAAGCTGAAGCGGAAGCCGCGAAGAAAGCCGCTGCTGATGCTCAGAAGAAAGCCGAAGCGGAAGCCGCGAAAAAAGCCGCTCAGGAAGCAGAGAAGAAAGCTGCTGCCGAGGCCGCGAAGAAAGCGGCTGCTGCTGAGAAAGCGGCTGCAGAAAAAGCTGCCGCCGCTGAAAAAGCCGCTGCCGATAAAAAAGCTGCAGCTGAGAAGGCCGCTGCCGATAAAAAAGCTGCAGCTGAGAAGGCCGCTGCCGATAAGAAAGCTGCTGCTGATAAAGCGGCAGCCAAAAAGGCCGCTGCTGCTGAAAAAGCTGCTGCTGCCGCAGGGGTTGACGATCTGCTGGGCGATTTGAGCTCCGGTAAGAATGCGCCGAAAACGGGCGGTGGGGCGAAAGGAAACAACGCAGCGCCGACGGGAAGTGGTAACACTAAGAGTAACGGTGCGACAGGGGCTGAAATCAACGGTTATGCCGCGCAGATTAAATCCGCTATTGAAAGCCGATTCTATGATGCGTCTTCCTATACCGGTAAAACGTGTACGTTGCGTATAAAACTGGCTCCGGACGGCATGCTGCTGGATATTAAGTCTGAAGGTGGCGACCCGGCTTTATGTACTGCGGCCCTGGCTGCAGCGCGTCAGGCGAAGATGCCTAAACCGCCGTCTCAGGCAGTTTACGAAGTCTTCAAAAATGCGCCGCTGGACTTCAAACCTTAAGTTACATTTTCCCCGTGCAAACGGGGAAAAATAGACCAGGTTTAGTCACAGTGTTCTGGTAGTTTTGTCTATTTGAGTTTGTTAACATTCTGCTAAATTATCGTGGGTATGGTTACCCGGATAAGGGAGATATGATGAAGCAGGCATTACGTGTAGCATTTAGTTTTTTAATGCTGTGGGCAGCAGTACTGCACGCAGAAGTACGTATCGAGATCACCCAGGGGGTGGACTCGGCACGCCCAATCGGTGTTGTTCCGTTCCAGTGGGCCGGTCCTGGCGCTGCACCTGAAGATGCCGGTGGCATCGTGGCGGCTGACCTGCGTAACAGCGGTAAATTCAACCCGTTAGATCGTTCTCGTCTGCCGCAGCAGCCGGGCAGCGCGCAGGAAGTACAGCCTGCAGCATGGTCTGCACTGGGTATTGATGCCGTGGTTGTGGGTCAGGTTACGCCTAACCCGGACGGCTCTTACAACGTGGCCTGGCAGCTGGTGGATACCGGCGGTGCACCGGGTACCGTTCTGGCACAGAACTCTTACAAGGTCACTAAGCAGTACCTGCGCTACGCGGCACACGCTGCCAGCGATGCGGTATTTGAAAAACTGACCGGCATTAAAGGGGCGTTCCGTACCCGTATTGCTTATGTGGTGCAGACCAACGGTGGTCAGTTCCCGTATGAGCTGCGCGTATCTGACTACGACGGCTACAACCAGTTCCTGGTGAAACGTTCTTCACAGCCGCTGATGTCTCCAGCCTGGTCTCCTGACGGTTCTAAACTGGCCTATGTAACCTTCGAAAGCGGCCGTTCAGCGCTGGTTATCCAGACGCTGGCAAACGGTGCTGTTCGTCAGGTGGCGTCTTTCCCACGTCACAACGGTGCACCTTCCTTCTCTCCGGACGGGTCTAAACTGGCGTTTGCGCTGTCAAAAACCGGTAGCCTGAACCTGTACGTGATGGACATTGGCTCTGGCCAGATCCGTCAGGTAACCGACGGTCGCAGCAACAACACTGAACCTTCATGGTTCCCGGATAGTCAAAACCTGGCGTTTACTTCTGACCAGGCTGGCCGTCCACAAATCTATAAAGTCAACATCAACGGCGGTGCTCCGCAGCGTATTACCTGGGAAGGTTCGCAGAACCAGAACTCAGACGTGAGCAGCGACGGTAAATTTATGGTAATGGTGAGCTCCAACGGTGGGCAGCAGCACATTGCCAAACAGGATCTGGTAGCGGGTGGCGTTCAAGTTCTGTCGTCAACGTTCCTGGATGAAACGCCAAGTCTGGCACCTAACGGCACGATGGTAATCTACAGCTCTTCTCAGGGGATGGGATCTGTGCTGAATCTGGTTTCTACAGATGGGCGTTTCAAAGCGCGTATTCCGGCAACTGATGGACAGGTAAAATCACCTGCCTGGTCGCCGTATCTGTAAATAATAATTAATTGATTACTAAAGGAATCATAGAAATGCAACTGAACAAAGTGCTGAAGGGGCTGATGATCGCTCTGCCTGTAATGGCAATCGCAGCGTGTTCTTCTAACAAGAACGCCAGCAATGACCAGAGCGGCGAAGGCATGATGGGTGCCGGCACCGGTATGGACGCGAACGGCAATGGCAACATGTCTTCTGAAGAGCAGGCGCGTCTTCAGATGCAGCAGCTGCAGCAGAACAACATCGTTTACTTCGATCTGGATAAATACGACATCCGTTCTGACTTCGCTGCGATGCTGGATGCTCACGCTAACTTCCTGCGTAGCAACCCATCTTACAAAGTCACCGTAGAAGGTCACGCGGACGAACGTGGTACTCCAGAGTACAACATCTCCCTGGGTGAACGTCGTGCTAACGCTGTTAAAATGTACCTGCAGGGTAAAGGCGTTTCTGCTGACCAGATCTCCATCGTTTCTTACGGTAAAGAAAAACCTGCAGTACTGGGTCACGACGAAGCGGCTTACTCCAAAAACCGTCGTGCCGTACTGGTTTACTAAGAGAATTGCATGAGCAGTAACTTCAGACATCATCTGTTGAGTCTGTCGTTACTGGTTGGAATAGCGGCCCCCTGGGCCGCTTTTGCTCAGGCACCAATCAGTAGTGTCGGCTCAGGCTCGGTAGAAGACCGGGTCACTCAACTCGAGCGTATTTCTAACGCTCACAGCCAGCTTTTAACCCAACTCCAGCAACAACTTTCTGATAACCAAAACGATATTGACTCTCTCCGCGGCCAGATTCAGGAAAGCCAGTATCAGTTGAACCAGGTTGTGGAACGTCAGAAGCAGATTTTGCTGCAGATAGATAGCCTGAGCAGCGGTGGTGCAGCAGCACAAGCACAGCCAGCCGCGGGCGATCAGACCGGTGCGGCGACATCAGCTCCGGCTGCGGATGCTTCTGCTGCAACAGGTGCGCCTGTACAGAGCGGTGACGCGAATACGGACTACAACGCGGCCATTGCCCTGGTGCAGGATCAATCTCGTCAGGATGACGCGCTTGCTGCGTTTCAGAACTTTGTTAAGAAATACCCTGATTCCACTTATCAGCCAAATGCGAATTACTGGCTCGGTCAGCTGAATTACAACAAGGGTAAAAAGGACGATGCGGCGTTTTATTTTGCCTCAGTGGTGAAAAATTACCCGAAATCGCCAAAAGCGCCTGATGCGATGTACAAAGTAGGCGTCATCATGCAGGACAAAGGCGACACTGCGAAAGCCAAAGCGGTTTACCAGCAGGTAGTCTCCAAATTCCCAGGTACCGAAGGTGCCAAGCAGGCGCAAAAACGTCTGAATTCGATGGGATGATTATCGCATGACCAGAAATCGCGTTATTTCTGGTCGTGCAGCATGATTCGTAAGCAGTTAAGTGATCTTCATCGAAATTTTTGTTGCGCTGAATTCTTAAATCAGTAATATATGCCGCCGTTGCCACGGGATATCAAACAACGTGAAAACAGCGTAAAAGTGGGTCGTTAGCTCAGTTGGTAGAGCAGTTGACTTTTAATCAATTGGTCGCAGGTTCGAATCCTGCACGACCCACCACTAAGTCAGGTGGAAGTAGTAGTAAAACGTGAAGGATAACGTTGCGTCAGCAACGGCCCGTAGGGCGAGGCGAAGCCGAGTCATCCTGCACGACCCACCACTTAACGCACACCAGCAGTACAGAGTGGGTGATTAGCTCAGTTGGTAGAGCATCTCCTTTACACGGAGGGGGTCGGCGGTTCGAGCCCGTCATCACCCACCACTCGGGTCGTTAGCTCAGTTGGTAGAGCAGTTGACTTTTAATCAATTGGTCGCAGGTTCGAATCCTGCACGACCCACCACTCTCCGGTGGTACCGAGTAAAAATCTTCGAAGTCAGCACCCGAATGGGTCGTTAGCTCAGTTGGTAGAGCAGTTGACTTTTAATCAATTGGTCGCAGGTTCGAATCCTGCACGACCCAATACTTCGAAGAAAAAATCCCGCAAGGGGTCGTTAGCTCAGTTGGTAGAGCAGTTGACTTTTAATCAATTGGTCGCAGGTTCGAATCCTGCACGACCCACCAGTGTAGAAAGGCGCCCTAAAGGCGCCTTTTTGCTATCTGCAGTTTTTGTAGGTCGGGTAAGGCGAAGCCGCCACCCGACAAATGCTATCCGCACCTATTTCCGGTGACTTTTCACTCCAGATTCGCTATCTTGTTTAGTATACAAAACACAATTGCCACGCGTTTTGCTATGTCATGCAAAAGAAAGGCAATATTGTTAAGCCAGTAAAACGAGAAGCCATAATGAGTGTGATGTTTGATCCTGAAGCTGCAATCTATCCGTTTCCGCCCAAGCCTGTCCCGCTAAGCCTGGATGAAAAGCAATTCTATCGCGAGAAGATCAAACATCTTCTCAAAGAACGAGATGCGGTGATGGTGGCCCATTACTACACCGACCCGGAAATTCAGCAGCTGGCGGAAGAGACCGGGGGCTGTATCTCTGACTCACTGGAGATGGCACGCTTCGGTGCAAAACATCCTGCTTCCACGCTGCTGGTTGCCGGCGTGCGTTTTATGGGCGAAACGGCAAAGATCCTGAGCCCTGAAAAAACCATTCTGATGCCCACGCTTAATGCGGAGTGTTCACTGGATCTCGGCTGCCCGATTGACGAATTCACGGCCTTCTGTGACGCCCACCCTGACCGGACCGTGGTGGTTTACGCCAACACCTCTGCGGCGGTAAAAGCGCGGGCAGACTGGGTTGTCACCTCCAGCATCGCCGTTGAGCTGATTGAACATCTGGATAGCCTGGGCGAGAAAATTATCTGGGCGCCTGACCGCCATCTTGGAAATTATGTCCAGAAGCAGACGGGGGCTGACGTTCTCTGCTGGCAGGGGGCCTGCATTGTGCACGACGAATTCAAAACCCAGGCGCTGGCGCGCATGAAGGCACTTTATCCTGACGCCGCGATTCTTGTTCACCCTGAATCACCGCAGTCTATTGTCGAGATGGCGGACGCCGTGGGCTCAACCAGCCAGCTTATCAACGCGGCCAGAACGCTGCCTAACAGGCAGCTCATCGTGGCGACCGATCGCGGTATCTTCTACAAGATGCAGCAGGCCGTGCCGGAGAAAGAGCTCCTTGAAGCGCCAACGGCGGGCGAGGGCGCAACGTGTCGCAGCTGTGCGCATTGTCCGTGGATGGCGATGAACGGCCTGAAGGCCATTGCCGAAGGGCTCGAGACGGGCGGGGCAGCACATGAAATCCATGTGGATGCCGCCCTGCGTGAAGGTGCGTTAATTCCGCTTAACCGCATGCTGGATTTTGCGGCTACACTACGTACTTAATTCAAAACGACCGGGTAAAAGATGGATTTTTTTAGCACGCAGAACATTCTGGTTCATATACCGATTGGTGCAGGTGGCTATGACCTGTCATGGATTGAGGCCGTTGGCACGCTGGCGGGGTTACTCTGTATCTGGCTGGCAAGCCTGGAGAAGATCAGCAACTATGCGTTCGGGCTGATTAACGTTACGCTGTTTGCGATTATCTTCTTCCAGATCCAGCTGTACGCCAGCCTGCTTTTGCAGCTGTTCTTCTTCGCCGCCAATATTTACGGCTGGTACGCGTGGTCGCGTCAGAACAGCCAGCAGGAGGCAGAACTGCAGATCCGCTGGCTTCCATTGCCGAAAGCCATCGCCTGGTTTGTCGCCTGCGTGGTCGCCATTGGTTTAATGACCGTCTATATCAACCCGGTGTTTGCGTTCCTGACCCGCGTTGCCGTTTCGGTCATGTCCGGTTTCGGCCTGAACGTGACGATGCCCGAGCTCCAGCCGGATGCCTTCCCGTTCTGGGATTCCTGCATGATGGTGCTGTCGATTGCGGCGATGATCCTGATGACCCGTAAATACGTTGAGAACTGGCTGCTGTGGGTGATCATCAACGTGATCAGCGTGGCAATCTTCGCCCTGCAGGGCGTCTATGCGATGTCGCTGGAATATCTGCTGCTGACCTTCATTGCGCTGAACGGCAGCCGGATGTGGATTAAGAGCGCGCGTGAGCGGGGTTCTCACGCGCTTTCCAGCTAGTGGTGATGCTGATGTGAATGTCCGGACTGCGCCTCGTTAAGGTGGCAGTCCGGCCCGTTACAGGGCTGATACTCCATCTGGATGGTGGCGTGGCCAATTTCGTAGTGATGTTCAAGAAAATGCTGGATGCGTTCAAGCAGCGCATCGTGGTCGTGAGGCGGGATCACCTGGACGTGCAGCGTCATGACCGGTTTTTCCCCTACCAGCCAGACGTGCACGTGATGAACATTGCGGACTTCCGGGACTGAACGGCGCAGGTTGCGCTTCAGCTCGTCAATATCCATCGATGCCGGTGCCCCTTCAAGCAGTTCATTCACGCTCTCCTTCAGCAGCCGCCAGGCGCTGCGCAAGACCAGACACGACACCAGCACGGACAGAATCGGATCGACAGGCGTCCAGCCGGTGTAGAGGATCACCAGCGCGGCGACAATCGCCCCGACTGAGCCGAGCAAATCACCCAGAACATGCAGAGCCGCAGCGCGCACGTTGAGGTTCTTTTCCCCGCTGCCGCGGTGCAAAATCCAGAAGGCGAGGATATTCGCCAGCAGCCCCGCTACGGCAATCACCATCATTGTCGCCCCGGCGATCGGCTGCGGGTGTCTGAATCGCTGTACGGCCTCCCAGACGATAAGAACGGTAATGACCACCAGCGCAATAGCGTTAACAAACGCGGCGAGGGTTGTCAGCCTCAGCCAGCCGAAGGTATGGCGCGCATTGGGAGGACGACGCGCAAACTGCACCGCCAGCAGGGCGAAGAGCAGCGCTGCGGCATCGGTCAGCATGTGCCCGGCATCAGCCAGTAGCGCCAGAGAGCCGGAAATCAGGCCGCCAATGACCTCGATAATCATAAACGTTGCCGTGACGCCAAAGGCCAGCATCAGTCGTTTAGCGTTGTCGTTGCCGGGAGAGGGTGAGTGGGAATGGGAGTGAGCCATGTCTGCTTTCCTGATGTGTTATTGTTTTTAGTGTAGCGTTTTTAATAGGTTACTCCAAAAAGAAAGGAGAGCCAGAGCTCTCCTTTTTCTTACCGAACATCCCCATTACTGGGTGGTGCCATCGGTTTTGGTATTCGCGTCGTTTCCTACTTTGTCATTAGGGTCAGGGCATTTGCCGTCCTTGCACATTGAGTTCTTATGAACCTCGTCCGAACTCATATTGTCATGATTCATGGTGCCGGAACCGCTGCCGTTGGGATGCAGCATGGTACCTCCGGTGTTAGTGTTGCCGGTATTGATCTGGCTGTTGTCGACATTATTCGGGGCGATATTCTGTTTCGCATCAGGTGCGGGCTGGCCTGCTGCCGCAGCGGCATTCGCATCACCGTTGCTGTCTGATGTGCCCGTTTCCGCGGCCAGGACGCTGCCGCTGGCCAGAGTGAGTGTGGCGGTCAGGAAGAGGGTTGCCAGTTTTGTCATTTTCATCATGGTGCTCCTGTTCTTGTCGTTACGCTGGATAACATTCTCCAACAGTGCATCTTTTTCTGAGGCGAAAGATTCCGCCTTACGGACTTACGTCAGTAGGGAATCGCGTTTAAGCGTGTAAAATTGGTTGTTACAGTTAAAAAGCTTAGGTTAGATCTCGTTTTTCGCTATTTTGTGGCGATTTTTAGGCGAATTCCAGGAATTATCTGCGTGAAGTGTAAAACCGTGTTTACACTTCCTGGTCGACAAGATAGATTGAAAGGATTGCTTTCATTACTAAAGATATGGCAGAGCTGGAAAGAAAATGAATTATCAGAACGACGATTTACGCATTAAAGAGATCAACGAGTTATTACCTCCTGTAGCGCTCCTTGAGAAATTCCCCGCCACTGAAAATGCCGCAAACACGGTTTCTCATGCTCGTAAAGCGATCCATAAGATCCTGAAAGGTAATGACGATCGTCTTCTGGTGGTGATTGGCCCGTGCTCCATTCACGATCCTGCAGCTGCGAAAGAGTACGCTGCCCGTCTGCTCACCCTCCGTGAAGAGCTGAAGGACGAGCTGGAAATCGTGATGCGCGTCTATTTTGAGAAACCGCGCACTACCGTGGGCTGGAAAGGACTGATTAACGATCCGCATATGGATAACAGCTTCCAGATCAACGACGGCCTGCGCATTGCGCGCAAGCTGCTGCTGGAGATCAACGACAGCGGCCTGCCTGCGGCCGGTGAATTCCTGGACATGATAACGCCGCAATACCTGGCAGACCTGATGAGCTGGGGCGCAATTGGTGCTCGCACAACCGAATCTCAGGTGCACCGCGAGCTGGCGTCCGGTCTTTCTTGCCCGGTGGGTTTCAAAAACGGCACTGACGGCACCATTAAGGTGGCTATCGACGCTATCAACGCAGCGGGTGCGCCGCACTGCTTCCTGTCCGTGACCAAATGGGGCCATTCCGCCATCGTTAACACCAGCGGAAACGGTGACTGCCATATCATTCTGCGCGGCGGCAAAGAGCCGAACTACAGCGCGAAACACGTGGCAGAAGTGAAGGTCGGGCTGGAAAAAGCCGGGCTGCCACCGCAGGTGATGATCGATTTCAGCCATGCTAACTCCAGCAAGCAGTTTAAAAAGCAGATGGAAGTGGGTGCAGACGTCTGCCAGCAGGTTGCCGGCGGTGAGAAGGCGGTGATTGGGGTAATGATCGAAAGTCATCTGGTTGAAGGTAACCAGAACCTGGAAGGCAGCGAGCCGCTGGTGTATGGCAAAAGCGTCACCGATGCCTGCATTGGCTGGGACGATACCGATACCATCCTGCGTCAGCTGGCGAATGCGGTAAAAGCGCGCCGCGGCTGAATTCTCAGGCACAAATAAAAAAGCGCGGAAGGCTCCGCGCTTTTTTTATGCCTTGCGAAAGTTACTTCGCTTTACCCTGGTTCGCGACAGCCGCTGCTTTCGCCGCGATCTCTTCTGCGTTACCCAGATAGTAGTGTTTGATTGGCTTGAAGTTTTCGTCGAACTCATACACCAGCGGTACGCCGGTTGGGATGTTCAGTTCGAGGATTTCGTCTTCACCCATGTTGTCCAGGTATTTCACCAGCGCACGCAGGGAGTTACCGTGAGCAGCGATGATCACGCGCTCGCCGCTTTTCAGGCGTGGCAGAATGGTTTCGTTCCAGTAAGGCACAACGCGGTCGATGGTCAGCGCCAGGCTTTCGGTGGTTGGCAGCTCAGCGTCGGTCAGCTTCGCGTAACGCGGGTCGTGGCCCGGGTAGCGCTCGTCATCTTTGGTCAGTTCTGGTGGGGTGATTGCGAAGCCGCGACGCCACTGTTTAACCTGCTCGTCGCCATATTTCTCAGCGGTTTCCGCTTTGTTCAGGCCCTGCAGTGCACCGTAGTGACGTTCGTTCAGTTTCCAGGACTTCTCAACCGGCAGCCAGGCCTGATCCAGTTCGTCCAGCACGTTCCACAGGGTGTGGATGGCACGTTTCAGCACAGAGGTGTAAGCAAAATCAAAGCTGAAGCCTTCTTCCTTCAGCAGTTTACCCGCTGCTTTTGCTTCGCTTACGCCTTTCTCAGACAGATCAACGTCGTACCAACCGGTAAAGCGGTTTTCGTTGTTCCACTGGCTTTCGCCGTGACGCACCAGGACCAGCTTAGTTATAGCCATCTCTTACTCCTCAAGCATTTTTAGAATGATAACAATTCTCATTATATTGCCGTGGCTGTGCCACCAGCAACGCTTAACCCTAACCATAGCGAAAATAGTCTCTGAGTGTAAGATGCTTGTGAATCCAGGGTTATGATTTTGTCTGCGATCGGCGCTATTTTCAGCAAGGCGCGCAGAAAAAAGCCCTCCGGAGGGAGGGCTGGATATTAATGTGGAATAAAATGATATTCCGTCACGCTCACGTACTCTTTACCCGGACGCAGCACGCAGTCTGGCTGCGGCCATTCCGGATGGTTCGGGCTGTCCGGCAGGAACTCGCTCTCCAGCGCCAGGCCTTGCCAGTCGCTGTACTCATCATGTTCGCGCGCCGTCGTGCCGCCGAGGTAGTTGCCTGAGTAAAACTGCAGGGCAGGGGCAGTGGTATAAACCGTCATCTGCAGTTTCTCATCCGCAGACCAGACCTGCGCGGCAGGCTGTTTCACATCGCCTTTGGCCTGCAGCAGGAAAGCGTGGTCGTAGCCTTTTACCTTACGCTGATCGTCATCGCTCATGAAATCCTGGGCGATGGACTTCGCGCTGCGGAAGTCAAAGCTGGTGCCGCTCACGTCTTTGAGGCCCTGATACGGAATGCCCATCTCGTCAACCGGCAGATACGCATCCGCCAGGATCTGCAGCTTGTGCTCACGCACGTCGCACTGGCTACCGTCCAGGTTGAAATACGCGTGATTGGTCAGATTGACCGGACACGGCTTATCGACCGTCGCACGGTATTCGATGGCGATACGGTTGTCGTCGGTCAGCGTAAAGCGCGCGGACGCGACAAGGTTCCCCGGGAAGCCCTGATCGCCATCAGGCGAATCCAGCGAGAACAGCACTTCGCCATCGTTTTGACGAACAATCTTCCAGCGGCGTTTATCGAATCCGTCCGGACCACCGTGCAGCTGGTTCTCACCCTGGCTTGGAAGCAGGGTGTACTGCACGCCGTCGAGTTCAAAACGGCTCTTTGCGATGCGGTTAGCATAGCGACCAACGGACGCGCCCAGATAGGCGGACTGATTGATGTACTGCTCAGGCGAGGCGCAGCCGAGCAGGGTCTCGCGCACGCTGCCGTCCGGCATCGGTACGCGGGCAGAAAGAAGGGTTGCCCCCCAGTCCATCACCGTAACGACCATCCCCGCGCTGTTGCGCAGGGTTAACAGGCGATACGGCAGACCATCCGGTGCAAGGGTAGGTGTTTCGTTTAGCACTGTCCGGCTCCTTGTGATGCTTTACAAACATAGAAGGTTTCTTTGATACCCGTTTTTGCTTCGTACTGCTTCGCCACGGCATCCTGTACGGCAGGGACCAGCTCTTCTGGCACCAGCGCAACGATGCAGCCGCCAAAACCGCCGCCCGTCATGCGCACGCCGCCTTTGTCGCCAATGGTGGCTTTAACGATGTCCACCAGGGTGTCGATCTGCGGAACGGTGATTTCAAAATCATCGCGCATGGAGGCGTGAGATTCCGCCATCAGCTCACCCATGCGTTTCAGGTCACCTTTCGCCAGCGCGGACGCGGCTTCAACGGTACGGGTATTTTCCGTCAGCACGTGACGAACGCGTTTGGCGACAACCGGATCCAGCTCGTGCGCCACTTTGTTAAATTCATTGAGCGTCACGTCGCGCAGGGCAGGCTGCTGGAAGAAGCGGGCGCCGGTTTCGCACTGCTGGCGGCGGGTGTTGTATTCGCTGCCCACCAGCGTGCGCTTAAAGTTGCTGTTGACGATCACCACAGCCGCGCCTTTCGGCAGGGGAACGGCTTTGGTACCCAGCGAACGGCAGTCAATTAACAGGGCATGCTCTTTTTTGCCCAGCGCGGAGATCAGCTGGTCCATAATGCCGCAGTTACAGCCCACGAACTGGTTTTCTGCTTCCTGACCGTTCAGGGCGATTTGCGCGCCGTCCAGCGGCAGATGATAAAGCTGCTGGAATACGGTACCAACCGCGACTTCCAGCGACGCAGAGGAGCTTAAGCCCGCACCCTGCGGCACGTTGCCGCTGATAACTAAATCCGCACCGCCAAAGTTCTTGTTGCGCTTCTGAAGGTGTTTCACCACGCCGCGCACGTAGTTAGACCACTGCTGGCTGTCGTGCGTCACAATCGGGGCATCGAGGGAAAACTCGTCCGTCTCATTACCGTAATCCGCCGCAATCACGCGAACTTTACGGTCGTCGCGCTTCGCACAGCTGATGACGGTCTGGTAATCGATGGCGCACGGCAGCACGAATCCGTCGTTATAGTCGGTGTGTTCACCGATCAGGTTAACGCGGCCTGGCGCCTGAATAACGTGGGTGGCAGGGTAGCCAAATTTCTCAGCAAACAGGGATTGTGTTTTATCTTTCAGACTCATTTTTTTAGACTCCTGATTCGCGATAGTGGACGTCGCTAACGGCACGCAGACGTTCTGCCGCCTGTTCCGCCGTCAGGTCACGCTGGGTTTCCGCCAGCATTTCATAGCCCACCATGAATTTACGTACCGTCGCAGAGCGCAGCAGCGGCGGATAGAAATGGGCGTGCAGCTGCCAGTGTTGATTCTCTTCGTCGTTAAACGGGGCGCCGTGCCAGCCCATGGAGTACGGGAAAGAGCACTGGAAGAGGTTGTCGTAACGGCTCGTGAGCTTTTTCAGCGCCAGGGCAAGGTCGTCGCGCTGCGCGTCGCTAAGATCGGTGATGCGCTGCACGTGCGCTTTCGGCAGCAGCAGCGTTTCAAACGGCCAGGCGGCCCAGTAGGGGACGACGGCCAGCCAGTGTTCGGTTTCCACCACGGTGCGGCTGCCGTCGGCCAGCTCGCGCTGGGTGTAGTCCACCAGCATCGGCGAACCGTTTTCAGCAAAATACGCTTTCTGCAGACGGTCTTCACGCTCGGCTTCGTTAGGCAGGAAGCTGTTCGCCCAGATCTGGCCGTGCGGGTGCGGGTTAGAGCAGCCCATGGCCGCGCCTTTGTTTTCGAACACCTGCACCCACGGATAGCTCTGCCCCAGCTCTGCGGTTTGCGCCTGCCAGGTGCTGACGACCTCTTTCAGCGCGTCCACGCTCAGCTCCGGCAGCGTTTTGCTGTGATCGGGCGAGAAGCAGATCACGCGGCTGGTGCCGCGCGCGCTTTCACATCGCATCAGCGGATCGTGGCTTTCCGGCGCGTCCGGCGTGTCGGTCATCAGGGCGGCAAAATCGTTGGTGAAGACGAAGGTGCCTTTGTAGTCCGGGTTTTTGTCCCCGGTGACGCGCGTGTTGCCCGGACAGAGGAAGCAGTCCGGGTCGTGCTGTGGCAGCGTCTGTTTTGCAGGCGTCTCCTGCGCCCCCTGCCAGGGGCGCTTGGCGCGATGCGGAGAAACCAAAATCCATTGCCCGCTTAACGGGTTAAAACGACGATGCGGATGATCGACGGGGTTAAATTGCGTCATGACGGATCCTTAGTCCGGATAGCCTTGCGGGTGGCGTGACTGCCAGTGCCAGGTATCCTGTGCCATTTCATCAAGCGTGCGCGTCACACGCCAGTTAAGCTCTTTGTCGGCTTTGGTGGCATCGGCCCAGTAAGCAGGCAGGTCGCCATCACGACGCGGAGCGAAGTGATAGTTCACCGGCTTGCCGCAGGCTTTGCTGAAGGCGTTAACCACGTCCAGCACGCTGCTGCCGACCCCGGCGCCGAGGTTGTAAATATGCACGCCCGGTTTGTTGGCCAGCTGCTGCATGGCCGCAACGTGACCGTCGGCCAGATCCATCACGTGGATGTAGTCGCGCACGCCGGTACCGTCTTCGGTCGGATAGTCATTGCCAAAAATCGCCAGCGAGTCGCGGCGACCCACGGCAACCTGGGCGATATACGGCATCAGGTTGTTCGGGATGCCCTGCGGATCTTCCCCCATATCGCCTGACGGATGCGCGCCGACCGGGTTGAAGTAGCGCAGTAAGGCGATGCTCCACTCCGGCTGTGCTTTTTGCAGGTCGGTCAGGATCTGTTCCACCATCAGCTTGCTTTTGCCGTACGGGCTTTGCGGCGTACCGGTCGGGAAGCTTTCAACGTAAGGGATTTTGGGCTGATCGCCGTAGACGGTGGCGGAGGAGCTAAAGATGAAGTTTTTGACGTTCGCCGCGCGCATGGCGGAGATGAGACGCAGAGTACCGTTGACGTTGTTGTCGTAATACTCGAGCGGCTTCGCAACGGATTCACCGACCGCTTTCAGACCCGCGAAGTGGATCACCGCTTCGATGGCATGGTCGTGAAGGATCTCGGTCATCAGCGCTTCGTTGCGGATGTCGCCTTCCACGAAAGTCGGTTGTTTACCGCCAAGGCGTTCAATCACCGGCAGCACGCTGCGCTTACTGTTGCACAGGTTGTCGAGGATGATGACGTCGTGACCGTTTTGCAGCAGTTGCACGCAGGTATGACTACCTATGTAACCGCTACCACCTGTTACCAGAACTCGCATATTTCGCTCCATTGGGCTTATGGTATGTAATAACCATAGCATAACAGAGACGCGAAAAGTGTGACATGGGATAAAATAGTGGAATCGTTTACACTCGTTTTCACACTCGCTTTTTTAATGACTGAGTGCATTCTAGATCAAAGAGATAGCCATGTATTGATGCAAGTTATCTGAAAAAGAGGAGGGCAGAGCCCTCCGGGTTTAATCGACGTTGCTGAGAAGATAGCGATAACCCTCACCGTCGGGCACAAACTCCAGGCGATGCGTGATGCAGGCGGGGGCATCTTCGGCATGATGTGAAACGAACAGCAGCTGCGTTTCACCTTCGCTAATCAGCACGTCCACAAAGCGGCGGATAAGCTGGCGATTCAGCGGATCGAGTCCCTGCAGCGGTTCGTCGAGGATCAGAAGCGTAGGGTGTTTCACCAGCGCGCGAACGATCAGGGCCAGACGCTGCTGTCCCCACGACAGACTATGAAACGGTGCGTCAGCGACCCGGTTGTCCATGCCCAGGATATCCAGCCACTGCTGGGCGAGCTTGTGTTGTTTGTCAGACACCGCCTGATAAATACCGATGGAATCAAAATACCCGGAAAGGATCGCGTTGCGTACCGTGGTACTGACCCGGTAATCCAGATGCAGGCTGCTGCTGACGTAGCCGATATGTTTTTTAATATCCCAGATGGTTTCGCCGCTGCCGCGACGCCGACCAAACAGCGTCAGATCGTTGCTATAGCCCTGCGGGTGATCGCCGGTGATAAGGCTCAGCAGCGTGGATTTTCCCGCGCCGTTAGGTCCGACGATCTGCCAGTGCTCGCCGGGATTGACCGTCCAGCTAAGACGGTTAAGGATCGGGCGATCGTCATAAGAGACCATCCCATCCCGCAGCACGATGCGCGGCTGGTGGGGATCGAGCGCATGGCGGGCCGAAGGGGCGTCAGGTTCCGGAAGCGTAATTCCGTCGAGTTGTTCACTGTGCGCGAGCTGGGCGATGAGCGCCTGCTTAAGCAGCGCGGTTTTTTCACCGGTCTCGGTCAGGTTACAGTCGGCCAGTACGCCCGCGTGCTGAATAAAGTCCGGAATTTCATCGAAGCGGTTAAGCACCAAAACCAGGGTATAGCCCTGCTGATTAAGCGACTCCAGCAGGGCCGCCAGCTGCGCACGGGACTGCACGTCAAGGCCGTCAAAGGGTTCGTCGAGGATAAGCAGCTCGGGCTCGCTCATCAGCGCCTGGCAAAGCAGCGTTTTTCGCGTCTCGCCGGTTGAAAGGTATTTAAAGCGCCGGTTGAGCAGGGCGGTGATGCCGAACCGTTCTGCCAGGCGCTGACAGCGGGCGGGATCTTTCACCTCATCCTGAATAATTTCCGCCGTCGTACGGCCGGTATCTTCTTCGCCAGGGCTGAGTAAATCAGTGTTATTGCGCTGCCACTCGTCGCTTACCAGCTTTTGCAATTGTTCAAATGACAGGCGCGTCAGGCGCGTAAAGTCGCCCTGGCATTCGCCCTTGAGGAGGGGGAGCTCGCCGGCCAGCGCGCGGGCCAGCGCGGATTTACCGCTGCCGTTAGTGCCGACAAACGCCCAGCTTTCACCCGCGCGTATCGTCAAATCAGCAATCGTCAGCGTTCGGGTATCGCTAAGACGAAACGTGCCTTGCGAAATATGCAATGATGACATGGTTTATCCCTGTTTTTGCAGCAACAGATATCAGGGATACGCACTGTCGGCGCGATTGTCAATGCGCTCAGCACAATGTGGCGATAATCACCCGGTCTGCGTTGAACCAGGCGGTAACGACAGAACCTTCTTCTAAACCGTCCGCTTCGCTAAGCGGTATCGTCGCGCAAAGCGGTTGCCCGTCTGCGAGGGTCATCAGCACTTCGCACTGCGCCTGGCCGCGTTCGATATGGCTAATAGCGCCCTGGAGCTGGTTATCGGCCGCCTTTGCGGCGTCGGGATCGCGCGTGATATTGACCCACGGCGCTTTCAGCAGCACCAGCACCTCTTTACCTTCATCGAGCTCAAGGCGCTCTGCGCTCTGCGCCGTTATTGCGGCTTTCAGACGGTTGGTGCCATCGGCAAGCAGGATCTCAATATGCTGCTGTACCTGGAGATTGTCGCGCGCCGTCACCGTTCCAAACCACTGGTTGCGGGCGCTGGTTTGTAACGAGAAGCGGGAAATGGCGGCCAGCAAGCTGTCCAGCGGAACGTTATCGTCGTCGCTCAACACATCGAACGCCTTTTGCTGGATCTGGGCCAGCAGATCGTAAAGCTGAATAAGGCGCTGGCCATAACGCGTCACGATCGCACCGCCGCCGCCTTTGCCGCCCGTGGCTCTGTCCACCAGCGGGTGTTCGCTCAGGGTGTTCATTTCGTTGATGGCGTCCCAGGCACTTTTGTAGCTGATGCCCGCGTTTTTCGCCCCCTGGCTAATTGAGCCCGTTTGTTCTATTTGTTTAAGCAGGGCGATACGTCGCGGATCGGCGAAAAGCTTTTGCTGAAGTCGTAGAGTGAGAAGAATTTCGGCCTGCATAACAGTGTCCCGGCAAAAAGAGTATTGTGGCCTAAATGGTGCAGGGCGCAAAGGGTACCGCACAAAAGGGGATGTTTTTCTCACTTGAAAGGGTAGAATGAGCCGTTCACAATATCTGGAGAAAACCATGTTAGAGTTGTTGAAAAGTCTGGTATTCGCCGTGATCATGGTACCAGTAGTGATGGCCATCATCCTCGGTGCCATCTACGGCCTGGGTGAAGTGTTCAACGTCTTTTCGAACATTGGTCACAAAGACCAGGCTAAAAAGCAGCATTGATTCCCCACAAAACGCCCGGCCAGTCCGGGCGTTTTGCTCTCAAGATTTTCCCGTCTACGCCGATATTATTTAACGCATCACACCGGTTTACCCCTTCAGCGGTACGATTAAACGCTGGGATCTCCCTGACGTAATCGTTATATTAAGATGTATATAACGCTACTCACAGGAGTTACAGATGGCACGTTCATGGGTACGCCTTTTCGCAGGGGCAACGCTGACGCTTTCACTTACCGGACACGCGCTGGCGGACGAAGGTAAAATCACGGTCTTTGCCGCGGCGTCGCTGACCAACGCGCTGCAGGACATCGCGGCGGCGTATAAAAAAGAGAAAAACGTCGAGGTGGTCTCCTCTTTTGCCTCTTCCTCGACGCTGGCGCGCCAGATAGAAGCGGGCGCACCGGCGGATCTGTTCATCTCGGCTGACCAGAAGTGGATGGACTACGCGACGGAGAAGAAATCGATTGATGCCACAACCCGCGAAACGCTGCTGGGGAATAGCCTGGTTGTCGTGGCGCCAAAAGCCAGCGCGCAGGCGGACTTCACCATCAACAAAGAGACCCACTGGACGAGCCTGCTGAACGGTGGCCGTCTGGCCGTGGGCGACCCGGAGCACGTTCCGGCCGGGATTTATGCCAAAGAAGCGCTGCAAAAGCTGGGTGCATGGGAGACATTGTCACCGAAGCTGGCCCCGGCGGAAGACGTGCGCGGCGCGCTGGCGCTGGTAGAACGCAACGAAGCCCCGCTGGGCATTGTGTATGGCTCTGATGCCGTTGTCAGTAAAGGTGTAAAAGTGGTCGCAACGTTCCCGGAAGACTCCCACAAGAAAGTGGAATATCCTGTTGCGATTGTTGATGGACATAAAAATGCGGCCGTGACGGCCTTCCGCGATTACCTGAAAGGGCCGGAGGCGTCCGCAATCTTTAAACGTTATGGATTTACGACTCACTGATGATATTGACCGATCCTGAATGGCAGGCTGTTCTGCTGAGCCTAAAAGTCTCTTCCCTGGCGGTTGCGCTGAGTTTGCCCTTTGGGATCTTCTTTGCCTGGCTACTGGTTCGCTGTCAGTTTCCCGGCAAAACGCTGCTCGACAGCGTGCTGCATCTTCCGCTCGTTTTGCCGCCCGTGGTGGTCGGTTACCTGCTGCTGATTTCGATGGGGCGACGCGGTTTTATCGGCGAGAAGCTCTACGACTGGTTTGGGCTGACGTTTGCATTTAGCTGGCGCGGTGCGGTGCTGGCGGCGGCGGTGATGTCATTCCCGCTGATGGTGAGGGCGATCCGCCTCGCGCTGGAAGGCGTGGACATGAAGCTCGAACAGGCGGCCCGCACGCTGGGCGCAGGGCGCTGGCGCGTCTTTTTCACCATCACGCTCCCGCTCACGCTGCCGGGCATTATTGTCGGGACGGTGCTGGCCTTCGCCCGCTCGCTGGCCGAGTTTGGCGCGACGATCACGTTTGTGTCGAACATCCCCGGCGAGACGCGAACCATCCCGTCGGCAATGTACACCCTGATTCAAACGCCGGGCGGTGAAGGCGCGGCGGCGCGGCTGTGTATTATTTCAATTGTGCTGGCGCTGGTATCGCTAATGGTGTCTGAATGGCTGGCGCGGCTTAGCCGCGAGCGGATGGGGAAATAAGCATGCTGGAACTCCATTTTACCCAGACGCTGGGAAACCATACCCTGACGCTTAACGAAACGCTGCCAACCAGCGGTATCACCGCTATCTTTGGCGTGTCGGGGGCGGGAAAAACGTCGCTGATTAATGCCATCAGCGGCCTGACCCGCCCGCAGTCTGGCCGTATTGTCCTGAATGACCGCGTCCTGAATGACGTGGAGAATAAGGTTTACCTCTCGCCGGATAAGCGCCGCATCGGCTATGTTTTCCAGGACGCGCGCCTGTTCCCGCACTACAGCGTGCGCGGCAACCTGCGTTACGGCATGGCGAAAAGCATGGCCGGGCAGTTTGACAAGCTGGTGACGCTTTTAGGCATTGAACCTCTGCTCGACAGGCTGCCCTCCTCGCTCTCCGGTGGAGAAAAACAGCGTGTGGCCATTGGCCGCGCGTTGCTGACCGCACCCGAACTGCTGCTGCTCGACGAACCGCTGGCCTCGCTCGATATTCCGCGTAAACGCGAACTTCTGCCTTATCTTCAGCGCCTGACGCGCGAAATTAATATTCCGATGCTCTACGTCAGCCATTCGCTGGACGAAATCCTCCATCTGGCCGACAAGGTGCTGGTGCTGGAAGAGGGCAGCGTGAAGGCCTTCGGCAACCTGGAAGAGGTATGGGGCAGCAGCGTAATGCACCCCTGGTTACCCCGGGAACAGCAGAGCAGCATTCTTAAAGTGAGCGTTCTGGAACATCATCCGCACTACGCGATGACCGCCCTGGCGCTGGGTGACCAGCATCTGTGGGTCAATAAGATCGACAAACCGCTACAGTCCGCGCTGCGAATTCGCATCCAGGCGTCGGACGTCTCGCTGGTGCTGCAGCCGCCGCTGCAAACCAGTATTCGAAATATTCTGCGCGCCAAAGTCGCGGAGTGTTTTGATGATAACGGGCAGGTGGAAGTGAAGCTTGAAGTCGGCAGCAGGACGCTCTGGGCGCGCATCAGCCCGTGGGCGAGGGATGAGTTAGGGATCAAACCCGGCCTGTGGCTTTACGCGCAAATTAAGAGCGTCTCGATTACCGCCTGATTACAGCAGGTGGGTATAAATGTACTGCGCGATGCTGTCGGTGGTGTTGTCGCCAATCACCACGTTGGCGCGGGCTTTTACCGCGTCGTCGGCATTGCCCATCGCCACGCCGGTACCGGCGGCTTCCAGCATGCTGATGTCGTTATAGTTGTCGCCGAAGGCGATCACGTCACGCATCGACCCGCCCTGCGATTCCACATACTGCGTCAGGCGCTTGCCTTTGCTGTTGCCTTTGCGGGCAATATCCACCTGGTCATGCCAGGACCATTCGCACTCCAGACCCAGCGTGTGTTCCACGTGTTTTGCGAAGGTATTCAGTTTGGTGGTGTCTTCATCGGTCAGGGCGAATTTCCAGATAGCCTCAACGTCCTGGGCTGCCTGACGCAGGGAGGAAACCTGGGTAAAGACCGGACGCTGCGCTTCAGGCAGGGACAACGCCCAGTTGCTGGTGCGCACCACATGGCCAGTAGGGCGCTCGTACACCATCGCGTTATCCACGTACATCAGGCCGTGAACGGCATGCTCATCCAGCAGATCGATCAGCTGCAGCGCCTGGGGAACCGGCAGCGGGTCGGATTCTAAAACCTTTTTTGCCTGATAATCATACAAGTAAGTGCCATTACAACAAATTGCAGGTGTATCTAACGCCAGTGCCTGATAAAAAGGGTGAATGGCAACGTGATGTCGACCCGTTACGATAAGGAGTTGATATCCCACTTCCTGCGCGCGTTTAAGCGCCTCAAGGGAGGAGGGGAGAAGGGTTTTTTGCGGCGTCAGTAAGGTACCGTCTAAATCCAGAGCAATCACACGCGAGGTCATCTGTTTTCCCGGGTTAATATTGAATTTACGTTTTGATGGGATGGTACACCGAGAGGCGAACGCTTCAAAACTCCTGTCGACAATTCAGCATTCACCGTCAAAAGTTAACTACTTTCATGCGCAGTGAGGAGTGAATATTCATGAAACAAACCGTTTATACCGCCAGTCCTGAAAGCCAGCAGATCCACGTCTGGCGTTTAAATACCGAAGGGACACTCACGCTGGTTCAGGTTGTTGATGTTCCAGGCCAGGTGCAACCGATGGTCATCAGCCCGGATAAACGTTTCTTGTACGTGGGTGTGCGCCCGGAGTTCCGCGTGCTGGCCTATCGCATTTCTCCGGACGATGGCGCGCTGACGTACACTGCCGAAGCCCCGTTGCCGGGCAGCCCAACCCATATCTCGACCGATCGTAAAGGCAACTTTGTCTTCAGCGGATCGTATAACGCGGGCTGCGTCAGCGTAACGCGTCTGGAAGATGGTATTCCGGTCGAAACCGTGGATGTGGTGGAAGGGCTTGAAGGCTGCCACTCGGCGAATATCTCTCCGGATAACCGCACGCTGTGGGTGCCTGCGCTGAAGCAGGATCGTATCTGCCTGTTCACCCTGAGCGACGACGGTCATCTGGTGGCGCAGAATCCTGCCGAAGTGACTACCGTTGAAGGTGCCGGCCCGCGCCATATGGTCTTCCATCCGAACCAGCAGTACGCCTACGTGGTCAATGAGCTGAACAGCTCTGTGGACGTATGGGAGCTGAAAGATCCAAACGGTCAGATTGAGTGCGTGCAGACGCTGGACATGATGCCGTCTGATTTCTCCGATACCCGCTGGGCGGCGGATATCCACATTACGCCAAATGGTCGCCATCTGTACGCCTGTGACCGTACCTCCAGCCTGATTACCGTCTTTAGCGTCTCTGAAGACGGCAGCGTGCTGGCGATTGAAGGGTTCCAGCCAACGGAAACCCAGCCGCGCGGCTTTAATATCGATCACAGCGGTAAATTCCTGATTGCGGCGGGGCAGAAATCCCACCACATCGCGCTGTATGAAATTAAAGGCGAGCAGGGGCTGCTGGAAGAGAAAGGGCGTTATGCCGTAGGCCAGGGGCCAATGTGGGTGGTGGTAAACGCTCACTAAGAGGCTAAAAACAAAAAACCTCGCGAATGCGAGGTTTTTTTATGCCCGGTAAACGCAGCGCCACCGGGCAAAACAGCTTACTGCTTCGGCTCAGCAACCACTTTGCTACCCAGACCGCGGTTGTTGTATTCCCACATGCGGTTGAAGTTAGCGTCGTTCAGATTGCGCTGCACGTTCCCTTTATCATCCACCGCGCCGGTGTTGCCGGAGAACGGACGTTTGGAGATCGCGGCATCAGCCCACGGCTTCGCCATGTTGAAGCCTTCATTGATCACGCTGTCGCGGATCACGACCTGACCGTTGGTCGCTGAGTCCACGTCCAGGGAGCGTCCCAGCTGCGCCACGCCGTCACCGGCAGCGTTAAAGCGGCTGTTCACGGCCAGGAAGCCGTAGAAGAGGTTAGACTGGGTTGCCGGAGCAAACACGTAACCTTCCTGCTGAGTGCGGGAGTTCACCACGCGGAAATCGGTATTATCAAACACCACCGCGCCGCGACCGGACACCAGATCCACGTCACCTTCAACGTAGCTGTTGGTCACCAGAGTACGGGTCAGGCGGTTATTCTGCAGGGTGTTCTGCACGCCGCTGTTGGTCACGAAGAAGGTGTTCTGACGGCCCAGAATGTTGACGTTGTTAATCTGCACCTTATCGCCATCGCTACGCAGCGCAACGGCCTGGTGGCTGCCGGCATCAACGCTGTCGCCCAGGGTATTCTGAATGGTCAGGTTCTGCAGCTGCAGACCGTTATTCTGAGACCAGAATACCGCCGAGCACATCACGCCAATGGTGGCGGAACGCTTGCTCTGGCAGTTATCAAACATATACCACGCCGGTTTGCCCGGCATATATTTACCGGCCGGATTCACCAGGTGACGCCAGGTGTTGCTGTCGATTTCGGAATCAATCGCCAGGCCAATTTTTACGTCGATCGCTTTTTCGCCCAGACCGTAAAGCGTAATGCTGCCAGGGGCCGCCGGAACATACACGGTGCCTTCATATTCACCCGGCAGGATCGCGATGTACTGGCGAGACGCGCTGTGTTTAGTGATGGCAGCATCAACCGCAGCCTGAATAGAGGTATGCGTTACGCCCTGCGCACCCGCCGGGCCAACCACGAAGTCAGGCTGTTTAGGCAGGTTAATAGACGACGGTGTCCACGGCGCAGCGTTAGGATCCATCGCCGAGAAGTAGTGCGCACGATCGAAGTTCTTCGCTTCATCAGCGGACAAAATCGGGCGGGAGGCGGTACCGGGCGCAACCTGCTCAGAAGGACGCTGATCCGGTGGTGTTGAACTGCATGCGGATAAGGTCACGCCAAAGGCGAGTGCTAACGCCAGACGGGAAATCCTGGAAATGTTCAAGGTAGAGCTCCTGGGTATGCAAGTCTTAAACGGGATAGACGAAATAGCCTGCTTTTTTATACTAAGTTGAGCGAAACGGGAAGATAAAAAGGGTAAAAGTTGCATTTTTAGCCCCGGAGCGGCAGGTAGGTGATCACAAATAAATAACATTTTCCGTTAAGGCGGTTGACAGTAGACGGTGGATGCAAATAAATGTCTATACAACCTAAGACAAGTGGAATGCCCCATGCAGCAGATTCATCCCGACGATGTAATATGGCGAAATGCGCGACTGGCTACGATGGCGCCGGACGTACCTGCGCCTTATGGACTGAAAGAGCAACACGCTCTGGTCGTGCGCGGCCACACTATTCTGGCCGCGATCCCTGAATCTGACATTCCTTCCGGACACCGACACTGTGTCGATCTTCAGGGGCGTCTGGTCACGCCTGGCCTGATTGACTGCCATACCCACCTGGTATTTGGCGGCGACCGCGCGGCGGAGTGGGAGCAGCGCCTGAACGGCGTCTCTTATCAAGCCATCAGCGCCCAGGGGGGCGGGATTAACGCTACCGTGACGGCGACGCGCAGCAGCTCACCCGAAACCCTGCTTAAGCTGGCGCAGCAGCGGCTTCAGCGGCTGATGAATGAAGGCGTCACTACGGTTGAAATCAAGTCGGGATACGGTCTAAACCCCGAGGCCGAAGAGAAGATGCTGCAGGTCGCACGCCAGCTGAGCCTCAATAATCCTATCGATATCAGCCCAACGCTGCTGGCGGCTCACGCGGTTCCGCCGGAATACCGGCAGGATCCCGATGCGTACCTCACGCTGGTCTGCGAGCAGATATTGCCCACGCTGTGGCAAAAAGAGTTATATGAAGCAGTTGACGTGTTTTGTGAAAACGTCGGCTTCACCCCGTCGCAAACCGAGCGCCTCTTCCAGGCGGCGACTGCGCTCGGTATTCCGGTGAAAGGCCATGTCGAGCAGCTGTCGAATCAGGGTGGTGCGGCGCTGGTCAGCCAGTATAAGGGGCTTTCCGCCGATCACATTGAGTATCTCGACGACGCAGGCGTTCAGGCGATGGCGGAAAGCGGCACGGTTGCCGTCCTGTTACCGGGTGCGTTCTATTTTCTTCAGGAGCGCCAGCGTCCGCCGGTTGAACAGCTCAGAAAACAGGGCGTGCCGATGGCCGTCGCGACCGACTATAACCCCGGCACCAGCCCGTTTGCCAGCCTGCACCTGGCGATGAATATGGCCTGCGTCCAGTTTGGTCTGACCCCTGAAGAAGCCTGGGCTGGCGTCACGCGGCATGCCGCGCAGGCGCTGGGCCGCGGTGCAACCCACGGACAGCTCAGGGCAGGGTTTGTCGCCGATTTTATCGTCTGGGATGCACATCATCCGGTTGAGATGGTCTACGAGCCGGGACGCAATCCGCTGTATCAACGTATTTTCCGTGGGGAGGCAGTATGAGGTTATGGCGGCCCGTAGCCGAAACCGTCTGGCAGGGGCGCGATGACAGCGCCGAGGCCAGCAGTGCAAAGCGAATTTTCCAGACGATAAAGCAGCAGGGCCAGTTCACGCCGCTTTCATCCGGCATCGCGCTGATAGGCTTTGAATGTGATGAAGGGGTAAAACGCAATCAGGGCAGGCCCGGCGCCGTGCAGGCACCGGATATGCTGCGAAAGGCGCTGGCAAATATGGCAAGCCATCAGGGGCATGACCGGCTGGCGGATATGGGCTCGGTGTACGTTGAAGGCGGCGAGCTGGAAGCGGCACAGCAGGCGTTAAGCGATGCCGTCACGGCCTGTCAGCAGTCCGGGATGCGGACGCTGGTGTTTGGCGGCGGGCACGAAACCGCGTGGGCGCACGGTCGCGGCGTGCTGGAGGCCTTCCCGAACGAGCGGGTTGTCATTATCAACCTTGATGCCCATCTCGATCTGCGCAAGGCCGACCGGGCCACATCCGGCACCCCGTTTCGCCAGCTGGCGCGCTACTGCGATGAGCGCGTGCGGGAATTTCACTATGCCTGCCTTGGCGTGAGCCGGGCGGCGAACACGCTGGCGCTGTGGGATGAGGCCGAACGCCTGAACGTCACGCTGGTGGAAGATCTCCATTTCAGGCGCGATGCGCTATCCGCCCTGGAAAAGGTACTGGCGCAGGCCGACCGTATCTATCTGACGATCGATCTGGACGTCCTGCCCGCCAGCGAAATGCCTGCCGTGTCCGCACCGGCTGCGTTAGGCATACCGGCGCTGGATCTTCTCCCGGTTATCGAACAAATCTGCCGTAGCGGTAAGCTACAGGCCGCCGATCTGGTAGAGTTTAACCCGCAGTACGATCGGGACGGGCAGGGCGCTAAGCTCGCCGCCCGCCTGGCCTGGCAAATTGCTCACTGGTGGGCATAACACTATTCAAGGAGTCACGATGTTTTCACGCTCACCTCTGCCGCAGTCGAGCCCTCCCGCGCCTTTCTATGAAAAGGTGAAGCAGGCAATTAGCGAAAAAATCGCTACCGGCGTCTGGCGCCCGCACGATCGCATTCCTTCGGAGGCCGAGCTGGTAGCGCAGTTTGGTTTTAGCCGGATGACCGTCAACCGGGCGCTGCGCGAGCTGACCGACGAAGGGCTTCTGGTGCGCCTGCAGGGCGTGGGGACGTTTGTGGCGGAACCGAAAGGACAGTCGGCGCTGTTTGAAATCCGCAGCATTGCGGACGAGATAGCCGCGCGTAATCATCAGCACCGCTGCGAGGTGCTGGTGCTCGAAGAGACCCAGGCCAGCGCCGAGCAGGCCACAGAGCTTAACGTCAAGGAGGGAAGCCGCATCTTCCACTCCGTGATGGTGCATTTCGAAAACGACATTCCGGTGCAGATTGAAGATCGCTGCGTGAACGCTGAGCGGATACCGGACTATCTGAACCAGGATTACACCCAGACCACGCCGCACGCCTATCTCTCGCTCGTCGCACCGCTGACGGAAGGGGAGCACATTGTGGAGGCCGTGCGCGCCACGCCGCAGGAGTGCGAAAGGCTACGCATTAAAGAGCACGATCCGTGCCTGCTGATCCGCCGTCGAACCTGGTCCTCGTCGCACATTGTGTCGCATGCCCGGCTGCTTTTCCCGGGGAATCGCTACCGGCTGCAGGGCCACTTCATGTCATAAGTTTTATAAGCGTGATCGCTAACGCAATATAACAAAATTGTATCTTTTTTGTTAAATCTGACCTTGTGTGTGCTTGTCTATACAAGTATATCTAAATGCATCATCTGTCCCCTATGAGGAGCACACAATGTCGTCAGGTAAATACCGCCAGCAGGACGTCCGCGCCGCGCGCGGCACCACGCTTACCGCCAAAAGCTGGCTCACCGAAGCCCCGCTGCGCATGTTGATGAACAACCTCGACCCTGAGGTGGCGGAAAACCCCCACGAGCTGGTGGTCTACGGCGGCATAGGCCGCGCCGCGCGCAACTGGGAATGCTATGACGCAATTGTAAAATCCCTGACCGAACTCGAACACGACGAAACCCTGCTGGTGCAGTCCGGCAAGCCGGTTGGCGTGTTTAAAACGCACAAAAACGCGCCGCGCGTGCTGATCGCTAACTCTAACCTCGTGCCGCACTGGGCCACCTGGGAACACTTCAACGAACTGGACGCGAAAGGGCTGGCGATGTATGGCCAGATGACCGCGGGGAGCTGGATCTACATCGGCAGCCAGGGGATCGTGCAGGGCACCTACGAAACCTTCGTGGAAGCCGGTCGCCAGCACTATAACGGCTCGCTCAAAGGCCGCTGGGTGCTGACCGCGGGTCTCGGCGGCATGGGCGGCGCGCAGCCGCTGGCCGCCACGCTTGCCGGTGCGTGCTCGCTTAACATTGAGTGCCAGCAGAGCCGCATTGATTTCCGTCTGCGCACCCGCTACGTCGATGAGCAGGCAACCGATCTGGACGATGCGCTGGCGCGCATCAAAAAATACACCTCCGAAGGCAAAGCGGTGTCGATTGCCCTGTGCGGCAACGCGGCGGACATTCTCCCGCAGCTCGTCGCCCGCGGCGTGCGTCCGGATCTGGTCACCGACCAGACCAGCGCCCATGACCCGCTGCACGGTTACCTGCCAAAAGGCTGGACGTGGGAAGAATATCAGCAAAAAGCGGAAACCGACCCGGAAGGCACGGTGCTTGCCGCGAAACGCGCCATGGCTGAGCACGTCTCCGCCATGCTGGCCTTCAGCCAGATGGGCATTCCGACCTTTGACTACGGCAACAACATCCGCCAGATGGCGAAAGAGATGGGCGTAAGTAACGCGTTCGACTTCCCGGGCTTCGTTCCTGCCTATATTCGCCCGCTGTTCTGCCGCGGTATCGGTCCGTTCCGCTGGGTTGCCCTGTCCGGCGACCCGGAGGACATCTACAAAACCGACGCCAAAGTGAAGGAGATCGTCGCCGATGACGAACACCTGCATCACTGGCTGGACATGGCCCGCGAGCGCATTAACTTCCAGGGCCTGCCGGCGCGTATCTGCTGGGTAGGGCTGGAGTGGCGTCAAAAACTCGGCCTCGCCTTCAACGAAATGGTGCGCAGCGGTGAAGTTTCCGCGCCGATCGTCATCGGCCGCGACCACCTGGACTCCGGCTCCGTCGCCAGCCCGAACCGCGAAACCGAAGCCATGCGCGACGGCTCGGATGCGGTCTCCGACTGGCCGCTGCTGAACGCTCTGCTGAATACCGCCAGCGGCGCGACCTGGGTGTCGCTGCACCACGGCGGCGGCGTGGGGATGGGCTTCTCCCAGCATTCCGGGATGGTCATCGTCTGCGACGGAACCGATGAAGCCGCCGCGCGTATCGCTCGCGTGCTGCACAACGACCCGGCCACCGGCGTGATGCGTCACGCGGATGCGGGTTACGAAATTGCCATTGACTGTGCCAAAGAGCAGGGCCTTAACCTGCCGATGATCCCTGCCACACAAGGAAAGCATTAATGAACGCATTAACACTCACTCCCGGCTCGCTGACGCTCAAGCAGCTGCGTAACGTCTGGCGCAAGCCGGTCACCCTTTCGCTGGATGCAAGTGCCCACGCCGCCATTAACGACAGCGTCGCCTGCGTCGAAGCCATCGTTGCCGAAGGGCGCACCGCCTACGGGATTAACACCGGATTTGGCCTGCTGGCGCAGACCCGCATCGCGACACACGATCTGGAAAACTTACAGCGTTCGCTGGTGCTGTCACATGCGGCGGGCGTGGGTCAGCCGCTGGATGATGAGATTGTCCGTCTGATGATGGTGCTCAAAATCAACAGCCTGGCCCGCGGCTTCTCCGGCATTCGCCTGAGCGTGATTCAGGCGCTGATGGCGCTGGTCAATGCGGAAGTCTATCCGTGGATCCCGGCAAAAGGCTCTGTTGGCGCATCCGGCGATCTTGCGCCGCTGGCGCACATGTCGCTGCTGCTGCTCGGCGAAGGCAAAGCGCGCTGGCAGGGCGAGTGGCTTCCTGCGAAGGAGGCGCTGAAAAAAGCCGGATTAACGCCAATTACGCTGGCGGCGAAAGAGGGGCTGGCGCTGCTGAACGGCACGCAGGCATCGACCGCTTTCGCGTTGCGCGGCCTCTTTGAAGCGGAAGATCTGTTTGCCTCGGCGGTGGTGTGCGGTGCGCTGACCACCGAAGCCGTGCTGGGCTCGCGTCGTCCGTTCGATGCCCGCATCCACGAGGTGCGCGGTCAGCGCGGGCAGATTGATGCCGCCGCGATGTACCGTCATGTGCTTACCGACACCAGCGAGATCGCGGATTCGCACCACAACTGTGAAAAGGTGCAGGATCCATATTCCCTGCGCTGCCAGCCGCAGGTGATGGGCGCGTGCCTGACGCAGCTGCGCCAGGCGGCAGAGGTCCTGCTGGTGGAGGCCAACGCGGTGTCCGATAACCCGCTGGTGTTCGCCCAGGAAAACGAGGTGGTTTCCGGGGGCAACTTCCACGCCGAGCCGGTGGCAATGGCGGCGGATAATATCGCCCTGGCGATTGCCGAAGTCGGCGCGTTGTCCGAGCGCCGCATCGCGCTGATGATGGATAAACATATGTCCCAGCTGCCGCCGTTCCTGGTGCGTAACGGCGGGGTCAACTCGGGCTTTATGATTGCCCAGGTGACCGCAGCGGCGCTGGCGAGCGAGAACAAAGCCCTGTCGCACCCGCACAGCGTGGACAGCCTGCCAACGTCAGCGAACCAGGAAGATCACGTTTCGATGGCGCCGGCTGCCGGGCGTCGTCTGTGGGAAATGGCCTCCAACACCCGCGGCGTGCTGGCGGTGGAGTGGCTGGCGGCATGTCAGGGTGTCGATCTGCGTGAAGGGCTAAAATCCAGCCCGCTGCTGGAGCAGGCGCGCCATGCGCTGCGCGAGCACGTATCGCACTACGATGACGACCGCTTCTTTGCGCCGGATATTGATAAGGCGATGCAGCTTCTGGAAGAGGGAAGCCTTGTAGGACTGCTACCTTCAGTGCTGTGATTTTTTGCCCTGACCCTCTCCCACAGGGAGAGGGCCGGGGTGAGGGCATCAGCCCGCACTATTATGAATACATCGCCGTAATCGACGCGCTGCCCAGCGAATGGAAATGCACGTTAAACCCTACCATCGCGCCGCTCGCCCCTTCATCGACCTCAATCTTCTCCACATCCAGCGCGTGCACCGTGAAGATATAGCGGTGGGTTTCCCCTTTTGGCGGCGCCGCGCCGCCGTAGCCCGCTTTACCAAAGTCAGTGCGCGTCTGAATGGCGCCTTCAGGCAGGGCAACCAGGTCTGAACCGGAACCCTGCGGCAGGACGCGCGTGTCGGCAGGCAGGTTCGCCACAATCCAGTGCCACCAGCCGGAGCCGGTCGGCGCATCCGGGTCGTAGCAGGTCACGACAAAGCTTTTGGTTCCGGCCGGAACCTCGTCCCACGCCAGGTGCGGGGAGATGTTGTCTCCCTGATACCCCATGCCGTTGAATACGTGGCGTTCCGGCAGTTTTTCACCGTCGCGCAGATCTTTACTGATGATTTTCATACGGTTTACCCTCGTTGATCGCTCGTTCAGCAAGTGTAATGCATAGGGTTACATCGTGAAATGCGCGGGAATGTTAACGGCTGTTACAACCGCGTCGGTTAATTTACGCAGCTGCTCCGGCGTAATGCTGTACGGCGGCATCAGGTAGATAAGCTTGCCGAAAGGCCGCACCCAGACGCCCTGCTCAACGAAGAAGCGCTGCAGCGCCGCCATATTCACCGGATGGGTGGTTTCAATCACGCCGATGGCGCCCAGCACGCGCACGTCTGCCACAAAATTCGCGCCCGTGGCGGCGCTCAGCTCGTCTTTCAGCTGCGCCTCAATCGCTGCAACCTGCGTCTGCCACTCGCCGCTCTCCAGAATGGCCAGGCTTTCGCTTGCGACGGCGCAGGCGAGAGGATTACCCATAAACGTCGGGCCGTGCATAAAGCAGCCCGCCTCGCCGTCGCTGATGGTGTCGGCCACCTGGCGGGTCGTGAGCGTGGCGGAGAGCGTCATGGTGCCGCCGGTCAGCGCTTTACCCAGACACAGAATATCCGGCGCAATGCCCGCATGCTCGCAGGCAAACAGCCTGCCGGTGCGGCCAAAGCCGGTGGCGATCTCATCGGCAATCAGCAGAATGCCCTCGCGGTCGCACATCCTGTGAATGCGCCTCAGCCATTCCGGGTGGTACATCCGCATTCCGCCTGCGCCCTGCACAATCGGCTCCAGGATCACGGCGGCGATTTCATGGCGATGCGCCGCCATCAGCCGCGCGAAACCGACCATGTCCATCTCGTTCCACTCGCCGTCGAAGCGGCTCTGCGGGGCAGGGGCGAACAGGTTTTCCGGCAGATAGCCCTTCCACAGGCTGTGCATGGAGTTGTCCGGATCGCACACCGACATCGCCCCGAAGGTATCCCCATGATAGCCGTTGCGGAAGGTGAGGAACCGCTGGCGCGTTTCGCCCTTCGCATGCCAGTACTGCAGCGCCATTTTCATCGCCACTTCCACCGCCACGGAGCCGGAATCGGCCAGGAACACGCACTCCAGCGATTCAGGCGTCATCGCCACCAGGCGACGGCATAAATCCACCGCGGGCTGATGGGTGATCCCGCCAAACATCACGTGCGACATCTGGTCAATCTGGGCCTTCATCGCCGCATTCAGGCGCGGGTGGTTGTACCCGTGAATGGCCGCCCACCACGAAGACATCCCGTCAACGAGCTGTTCGCCGCTGGCGAGGTGCAGCTCGCAGCCGTGGGCCGAGGCCACCGGATAAACGGGAAGGGGGCGGGTGGTGGAGGTGTAAGGGTGCCAGATATGCTGCTTGTCGAAGGCGAGATCGTCCTGGGTCATAATCGACTTGTAAACCATTTTGAAAAGTTTTAGGTTTACGAGTATAAACCGAACCGAAAATTAACAAAACCCTTTGGAGAAGCCCGATGGCTCACCACACACGCTGGACGATGTCGCAAGTCACTGAATTATTCAACAAACCTTTCCTTGAGCTGATGTTCGAAGCCCAACAGGTGCATCGTCAGCACTTCGATCCGCGCCATGTTCAGGTCAGCACGCTGCTGTCGATCAAAACCGGTGCCTGTCCTGAAGACTGCAAATATTGCCCGCAGAGCGCGCGCTACAAAACCGGCCTGGAATCCGAACGGCTGATGGAGGTGGAGCAGGTGCTCGACTCCGCTCGCAAGGCGAAAAACGCCGGTTCAACCCGCTTCTGTATGGGCGCGGCGTGGAAGAACCCGCACGACCGCGACATGCCGTATCTGGAGCAGATGGTGAAGGGCGTGAAGGAGATGGGCCTCGAAGCCTGTATGACGCTCGGCACGCTGAACGAGGAGCAGGCGCTGCGCCTCTCTGCGGCGGGGCTGGACTACTACAACCACAACCTCGACACCTCGCCGGAGTTTTACGGCAACATCATCACCACGCGGACCTATCAGGAGCGTCTGGACACGCTGGATAAAGTGCGTGACGCGGGGATCAAGGTCTGCTCGGGCGGTATCGTGGGCTTAGGCGAAACGGTGAAAGACCGCGCGGGCCTGCTGCTGCAGCTGGCAAACCTGCCGACCCCGCCGGAAAGCGTGCCGATCAACATGCTGGTGAAGGTTAAGGGGACGCCGCTGGCGGATAACGACGACGTGGATGCGTTTGATTTTATTCGCACCATCGCGGTGGCGCGCATCATGATGCCGACCTCTTTCGTGCGCCTCTCTGCCGGTCGCGAGCAGATGAACGAGCAGACCCAGGCGATGTGCTTTATGGCCGGAGCCAACTCCATCTTCTACGGCTGCAAGCTGCTGACCACGCCGAACCCGGAAGAGGACAAAGACGTTCAGCTGTTCCGCAAGCTGGGGCTTAACCCGCATCAGACCGAAGTGCTGACGGGCGATAACGAGCAACAGCAGCAGCTGGAGCAGCAGATTTTCAACGCCGACACCGACCAGTTCTACAACGCGGCAGCCGTATGACCTGGCAGGCACGAATAAATACCGCGCTGGACGAACGCCGGGCGGCAGAGGCGTTTCGCGTTCGCAGGGTGGTGGAAAACGGCGCGGGCCGTTTTCTTACCCGCGAGGGGCGGCAGTTTTGTAATTTCTCCAGCAACGACTATCTCGGGCTGAGCCAGCATCCGGCCATCATCCGCGCCTGGCAGCAGGGTGCGGAGCGGTTTGGCGTGGGCAGCGGCGGCTCGGGACACGTCAGCGGATATACCACCGCGCATCAGGCGCTGGAAGAGGCGCTTGCCGACTGGATCGGCTACCCGCGCGCGCTGCTGTTCATCTCCGGCTTTGCCGCCAACCAGGCGGTCATTACCGCCCTGCTGGGAAAAGAGGACCGTATTGTCGCTGACCGCCTGAGCCACGCCTCGCTGCTGGAGGCGGCAAGTTTAAGCCCGGCGCAGCTGCGCCGCTTTGCCCATAACGATGCGGGGCAGCTCGCCGCGCTGCTGGATAAACCCTGCGACGGACAACAGCTGGCGGTTACGGAAGGGGTGTTCAGCATGGACGGCGACAGCGCGCCGCTTGCCGCGCTGCACGAGGCAGCAAAGCGGCAAAACGCCTGGCTGCTGGTCGACGATGCCCACGGCATTGGCGTAATGGGTGACGAAGGTCGCGGCAGCGCATACCAGCAAAACGTGAAGCCCGAGCTGCTGATCGTCACCTTCGGCAAAGGCTTTGGCGTCAGCGGCGCCGCCGTGCTGTGCAGTGAGTCCGTCGCCAACTATCTGCTGCAGTTTGCCCGACACCTGATTTACAGCACCAGCATGCCCCCGGCGCAGGCCGTGGCGCTGTCTGCGTCGCTGGCGGTGATCCGCAGCGCTGAAGGCGATGAACGTCGTCAGCGGCTGGCAGAGCATATTTCACGCTTCCGCAAGGGGTTAGCGGCGCTGCCCTTCCACAGTCCCGATTCGCAAAGCGCCATCCAGCCGGTGATTGTCGGCGAAAACGGTCGCGCGCTGGCGCTGGCACAGGCGCTGCGCGAGCGCGGCATGTGGGTGACCGCCATTCGCCCGCCAACGGTCCCGCCGGACACCGCGCGGCTGCGTTTAACCCTGACGGCGGCGCATGACGCTCGGGATATCCAGACGCTGCTGGAGGCGCTCAATGACGCCGGTGAATAAGCAGGCCGTCGCGGCGGCATTTGGTCGGGCCGCGCAGAGCTATTCTCAGCACGATGAACTGCAGCGTCAGAGCGCGCAGGGGCTTCTGGCCGCGCTTGGCGAAAACCGTTTTCCGCAGGTGCTGGACGCAGGCTGTGGTCCCGGCAGCAACAGCCGCTACTGGCGCGGGGCGGGAAGCCAGGTCACGGCTATCGACCTCTCGGCCCAGATGCTTGACGAGGCGCGTCAGAGGCAGGCCGCGGACCATTATCTGCTGGCGGATATCGAGGCGATCCCGCTGGCGGATGCGCAGTTCGATCTGGTCTGGAGTCATCTGGCGGTCCAGTGGTGCAGCAGCCTGCCGCAGGCCTTGCGCGAGCTTTATCGCGTCGCGCGACCGGGCGGGAAGGTGGCCTTTACCACCCTGCTGGAAAGCTCGCTGCCGGAGCTGAATCAGGCGTGGAAAGCGGTGGATGAGCAGCCTCACGCTAACCGCTTTTTATCGCATGACCAGGTGACGCAGGCGCTGGCAGGCTGGCGCTACCGCAGCACGGTGCAGACCATCACCCTCAATTTTAGCAATGCGTTCAGCGCCATGCGTTCGCTGAAGGGTATCGGCGCCACGCACCTGCACGCCGGGCGGGAGAAAAAACCGCTGACCCGGGGCCAGCTGCAGCGTCTGGAGCTGGCCTGGCCGCAGCAGCGGGGGCATTTCCCGCTCTCTTATCAACTTTTTCATGGGATTATCGAACGTGACTGAACGTTATTTTGTTACCGGCACGGATACGGAAGTGGGCAAAACGGTGGCCAGCTCGGCGCTGCTGCAGGCGGCACGACTGCTCGGAAAAAACACCGCCGGATATAAGCCCGTTGCTTCCGGCAGCGAGGTGACGGCGGAAGGATTACGCAACACCGACGCGCTGGCGCTCCAGCGTAACAGCACCCTTGAACTCGCCTATTCAGCGGTCAATCCGTACACCTTTGCCGAGCCGACCTCGCCGCACATCATCAGCGCTGACGAAGATCGTCCGATTGATTTCACCGTGCTGTCAGCCGGGTTACGGACGCTGGAAAGCCAGGCCGACTGGGTGCTGGTGGAAGGTGCGGGCGGCTGGTTTACGCCGCTTTCGGACACGCAGACGTTTGCTGACTGGGTGCAGGCCGAGCAGCTTCCGGTCATTCTGGTCGTCGGCGTCAGGCTGGGCTGCATCAATCACGCCATGTTGACCGCGCAGGCCGTCCAGCAGGCCGGGCTGCGTCTGGCGGGCTGGATAGCCAACGACGTGGTTGCGCCGGGTAAACGACACCAGGAGTATCTGGCGACGCTCAGGCGCGTACTTCCCGCCCCGTGCCTCGGGGAAATTCCCTGGCTTGCTGAGGGTGCGGAAAATGCCGACACCGGGCGTTATCTCGATCTCAGCGTCTTGCTTCCCGCGACATCCAGTGCGCGATAAGCTCGTCATCCAGTTCGTTAACGTGGCCCTGCGCCACGTTACGCCCGCGATAGAGCATGCAGAAACGGTCCGCAACCCGGCGGATAAACGACAGCTGCTGCTCCGCTAATAGCACCGTCATACCTAACTCCCGGTTTAAGCGCGCCAGCAGCTGCCCCAGCTTCTGGGCGAAGCTTTGTCCTGCGCCGTGCAGTGGCTCATCGAGGATCAGCAGGTGCGGACGGTTCACCAGCGCATTAGCCAGCGCAAGCTGATACTGATCGTCCGGAGAGAGCGTATTGGCGCGGGCCTGCCGCAATGCGTAGAGCGCCGGAAACAGGTCGTAAACGTCACTTTTCGCCTCCGGGTTGGGTTTCCCCATCGCCCGCATGGCGATATGCAGATTCTCCTCAATCGTTAGCTGGGAGAAGATCCGCCTGTCCTGCGGGACATAGCCTATCCCCGGTCCTGAACGCTGTTCTGGAGGCAGGTTAAGCAAATCGCGCGGCGGCGCGCCCGCCTCGTGCCAGATGATGCTGCCGCTTTCAACGGGCACTCTCCCGGCGATGCAATTCATGAGGGTGGTTTTCCCCATCCCCGGCAGGCCAACGACGCCTGTACACATCCCTTGCGGAAAATCCAAATTCACGTTCCATAGCGTATGTTGGCTTCCGTAAAACTGATTCACAGCACGCAGACTCAACATCTTTTTCTCCTTAAAAATGTGTGTAGGTGAGGCTCATGTTTGAATCTGCAAAACCCCTGCCAGAAACCGAAAAGTGTTCAAAAAAACGGCTTTTTTAGGAATGAATCACCAGAAAGCGGTTTATAAAAAACCGGATTGCACAGCGACGGTGCTGGAGGTGGTGAGTTGTGGTGCAGAACCCAAAATGATGAAAATGTGAGCAAGATCCCATCGACTGGTTATGAATGACGCAACTGTTAATCATCAAAAAATAGCTATAAAAATTTTTTACTGCCGTCTCGTGGGAAAAACCGGGAATTTGCCGAGCGCCAGTCTGTATGGGCTGGAAGCAGTTATCCACTATTCCTGTGGATAACCATGTGCATTAGAGTTAGAAAAGACGCGATAAGCGAGAGAAGACGCGGCTTACGCCCAAATTGGCGCGAAACGCGGCTTTAGAAAATATCGTTTATTATTTAACTGCTTAGATAAAAGCAATTCCCGTCATGAAAGTGTCACCCGTTGCCACAAAACTATCATTACCTGGCTTGACAAATGTTAAAAAAGAAAAAGTTCTGGGGATAACCTGACCTGACTGGTGTTTTATATTGTCACAGTCCAAATTTTGGCCGCTATCGCGCTAATCATTCAGGCGCTATGCTAAATATCCTGACATGCTACTGGTTTTTCATCCAGTGTTTTTTACTGGCATTCCTGGCAACAACGAGTAAAATTACTCACCTGCCGCTTATAACGTCATCAGGTCGTCGCCCATGAGTAAACCGTTCAAATTGAATTCTGCTTTCCGTCCATCTGGCGATCAGCCTGAGGCGATCCGTCGTCTGGAAGAGGGGCTGGAAGACGGGCTGGCGCACCAGACGCTGCTGGGGGTAACCGGCTCGGGTAAAACCTTCACCATCGCCAACGTGATTGCGGATCTCCAGCGTCCAACGATGGTGCTGGCACCCAACAAAACCCTGGCCGCACAGCTTTACGGCGAGATGAAAGAGTTCTTCCCGGAAAATGCGGTGGAGTATTTCGTCTCCTACTACGACTACTACCAGCCTGAAGCCTACGTACCGAGCTCTGACACCTTCATCGAGAAGGATGCCTCGGTGAACGAGCACATCGAGCAGATGCGTCTGTCGGCCACGAAGGCGCTTCTGGAGCGTCGCGATGTGGTCGTCGTCGCGTCGGTGTCCGCGATCTACGGTCTGGGCGATCCGGATCTCTATCTCAAGATGATGCTGCACCTGACGCAGGGGATGATTATCGACCAGCGCGCCATCGTCCGCCGTCTGGCAGAGCTGCAGTACGCCCGTAACGATCAGGCGTTCCAGCGCGGCACCTTCCGCGTACGCGGAGAGGTGATCGACATCTTCCCGGCGGAATCGGACGATATGGCGCTGCGCGTCGAGCTGTTTGACGAAGAGGTTGAACGCCTGTCGCTCTTCGACCCGCTGACCGGACACGTTGAGTCGGTGATCCAGCGCTTTACCATCTACCCGAAAACGCACTACGTGACGCCGCGCGAGCGTATCGTGCAGGCGATGGAAGAGATCAAAGTGGAGCTGGCCGAGCGCCGTAAGGTGCTGCTGGCGAACAATAAGCTGCTGGAAGAGCAGCGCCTCAGCCAGCGTACCCAGTTCGACCTTGAGATGATGAACGAGCTGGGCTACTGCTCCGGCATTGAAAACTACTCGCGCTTCCTCTCCGGACGCGGGCCGGGCGAGCCGCCGCCAACGCTGTTTGATTACCTGCCGGCAGACGGTTTGCTGGTGATCGACGAATCCCACGTCACGATCCCGCAGATCGGCGGGATGTACCGCGGTGACCGGGCGCGTAAAGAGACGCTGGTGGAGTACGGCTTCCGCCTGCCGTCAGCGCTGGATAACCGTCCGATGAAGTTTGAAGAGTTTGAGGCATTAGCGCCGCAAACCATTTACGTCTCGGCCACGCCGGGCAACTACGAGCTGGAGAAATCCGGTGAAGACGTTGTCGATCAGGTTGTGCGTCCGACCGGGTTGCTCGACCCAATTATTGAAGTTCGTCCGGTGGCCACGCAGGTGGACGACCTGCTCTCGGAAATCCGCGCCCGTTCCGCCATCAACGAGCGCGTGCTGGTGACCACGCTCACCAAGCGTATGGCGGAAGACCTCACTGAATATCTCGAAGAGCACGGCGAGAAGGTACGTTATCTGCACTCGGATATCGACACCGTGGAGCGCATGGAGATTATCCGCGACCTGCGTCTGGGCGAGTTTGACGTGCTGGTGGGGATCAACCTGCTGCGAGAAGGTCTGGACATGCCGGAAGTCTCGCTGGTGGCAATTCTGGATGCGGACAAAGAGGGCTTCCTGCGTTCTGAACGCTCCCTGATCCAGACCATCGGCCGTGCGGCGCGTAACGTCAACGGTAAAGCGATTCTGTACGGTGACAAAATCACCCCGTCGATGGCGAAAGCGATTGGCGAAACGGAGCGCCGCCGCGAGAAACAGCAGCGCTACAACGAAGAGCACGGCATTACCCCGCAGGGGCTGAACAAGAAGGTCGTGGATATTCTGGCGCTGGGGCAGAACATCGCCAAAACCAAAGCGAAAGGCCGCGGCAAGGCGCGTTCAGTGGTGGAAGAGGATACCGTCGTGCTGACGCCGAAAGCGCTGCAGCAGAAAATCCACGAGCTGGAAGGGCAGATGATGCAGCACGCGCAGAATCTGGAGTTCGAAGAGGCGGCGCAGATCCGCGACCAGCTTCATCAGCTGCGGGATCTTTTCATCGCGGCATCGTGAGTAAAGCGTTGTTTTCTCCCTCTCCCCGTGGGAGAGGGCAGGAGTGAGGGCAACAGGCCGCACAAAACGAACCTAACCCAGCGCCTGAATCGCCTTCTCCAGCGCCTCGCGCAGCAGGTGACGGTCATGGCGATATTTAATGTCACTCGCTTCCAGCGGCTCCTGCACCACCACGCGGTCGCCAATACCCGACACATCCACCTTCGGCCCGACCACGACGCCGTCGATAATTTTTTTACCGACGTGCTGCTCCATTAATTCCAGTTTGTCAGCCAGCGACAGGCTCGCCGCCGCCGGGCTCAGCTCACGTCCCAGGTTACCGATGTAAACCATCGGGGCAGGGGTGCGGCGCAGCGCCTGCGCCAGCTCTTTCACCAGCAGAATGGGCATCAGGCTGGTATAAAAACTGCCCGGACCGATCAGGATAAGATCCGCTTCTCCGATGGCCTCCACCGCTTCTCGCGTGGCGGGCACGCTCGGATAGGTCATTAACTCCGTTGGCGGCAGGATGAGCTGGTCGATATTCACCTCGCCGTACACTTCATGCCCTTCGGCGTCGATGGCCATCAAGTCAACCGGTTGTTCAGACATGGGGATCAGGAATGCGTCCACTTTGAGCAGATTACGGATTAAATTGATGGCTTCCAGAGGCCGTACGCTCAGGTGATCGAGCGCCTTTAACATCAGATTTCCGAGGTTATGGCCCGAAAGTTCGCCATTACCGCCAAAACGGTACTCAAACATCGCCGACGCGACGCTAGGCTCGGTAATTAACTGGTTCAGGCAGTTGCGCATATCTCCCCAGGCAATGCCGCCTTCGGCACGTCGAATGCGCCCGGTTGAGCCGCCGTTGTCGGTGGTAGTTACTATCCCTGTCAGCCTTGAGCCGAGTGACGACAAAGAGGACATAACCCGGCCTAAGCCGTGTCCTCCGCCAAGAGCGACCACTCGGTCAAGATCCGCAAAAGTGCGATTGCGCATACGTATTCCTTATCACGTTCGATCGCGTAACAGTAACCTAACTACCCCTAAAAGACGATGCCTCACCCGATGCAAAATGACGTATATCAATGTGAAAATGCGGTTTTTAGGTATTCTGTAGCGAAAATGCAGGAACGATTCGCTATATAGATAATTATATAGCGTGAAGCGATAATGGCGTCGTCAGAATTTCCGCGCTACTATCGCCCTAACCACGTTTTCAAAATTGAAAACATACACTCTAGCCCTTGTGCCTGTGTCGAAAGATATGGCGCTCTGGCCGTGGCGAATTTGCCACCAGGGTACAGAAAGAAATGACTGTGCCTCCCGATCTGGAAAGGTGTACATGGCTTCACAACTTACTGATGCTTTCGCGCGTAAGTTTTATTACTTACGTCTGTCGATTACCGATGTGTGCAATTTCCGTTGCACCTACTGCCTGCCCGATGGCTACAAACCGGGCAGCGTCACCAATAACGGCTTTCTCTCCGTGGATGAAGTGCGCCGCGTCACGCGCGCTTTCTCTGAGCTCGGCACCGAAAAAGTGCGTCTGACCGGCGGCGAACCCTCTCTGCGCCGCGATTTCCCCGACATCATTGCCGCCGTGCGTGAAAACGAACGCATCCGCCAGATTGCGGTGACCACCAACGGTTACCGCATGGCGCGTGACGTGGCGAACTGGCGCGATGCGGGGCTGACGGCGATCAACGTCAGCGTCGATAGCCTGGATGCCCGTCAGTTCCACGCCATTACCGGCCAGGATAAATTTCAGCAGGTCATGGACGGCATCGACGCGGCATTTGCGGCCGGGTTCGAGAAGGTCAAAGTCAACACAGTGCTGATGCGTGATGTGAACCATCACCAGCTCGATACCTTCCTGGCGTGGATCAAATCCCGCCCTATACAGCTGCGTTTTATTGAGCTGATGGAAACCGGCGAGGGCAGCGAGCTGTTTCGTCGCCATCACATCTCCGGCATGGTGCTGCGCGACGAGCTGCTGAAACGCGGCTGGATCCATCAAATCCGCCAGCGCAGCGACGGCCCGGCGCAGGTCTTCTGCCACCCGGATTACGAAGGTGAGATTGGGCTTATCATGCCCTATGAGAAAGACTTCTGCGCCAGCTGCAACCGCCTGCGCGTCTCCTCCGTTGGCAAGCTCCATCTTTGCCTGTTCGGCGACGGCGGCGTGGATCTCCGCGATCTGCTGGAAGACGATGCGCAGCAGGCCGCGCTTGAAGCACGCATTTCTGACGCGCTGACGCATAAAAAACAGACCCACTTCCTGCATCAGGGCAATACCGGTATTACTCAGAACCTGTCCTACATCGGCGGGTAATCAGGCTTAAGAAGGAACCAGAAGATGAGTCAGGTAAGCGCAGAATTTATCCCGACACGCATTGCTATCCTTACCGTTTCCGACCGCCGTGGCGAAGAGGATGATACCTCTGGCCACTGGCTGCGCGAGGCGGCCTATGACGCGGGGCATCACATCGTCGATAAAGCGATCGTGAAGGAGAACCGCTATGCCATTCGCGCTCAGGTTTCGCAGTGGATTGCGAGTGATGAGGTGCAGGTGGTGCTGATTACCGGCGGCACCGGTTTTACCGCAGGCGATCAGGCCCCCGAAGCGCTGATCCCGCTGTTCGACCGCGAGGTGGAAGGCTTCGGCGAAGTGTTCCGCATGCTCTCCTTTGAAGAGATTGGTACCTCCACGCTCCAGTCGCGCGCCGTTGCCGGGGTGGCTAACAAAACCCTGATTTTCGCTATGCCGGGCTCGACCAAAGCCTGCCGTACCGCGTGGGAAAACATCATCGCCCCGCAGCTGGACGCCCGTACCCGTCCGTGTAATTTCCATCCCCATTTAAAGAAATAAGCTATGTCACAACTGACCCACATTAACGCCGCCGGCGAAGCGCATATGGTGGACGTCTCCGCCAAAGCGGAAACGGTGCGCGAGGCGCGCGCGGAAGCGTTCGTCACCATGCTGCCGGAGACGCTGGCGATGATTATCGACGGCAGCCACCACAAGGGCGACGTCTTTGCCACCGCCCGCATCGCGGGGATTCAGGCCGCCAAACGGACCTGGGATCTCATTCCGCTGTGCCATCCGCTGATGCTGAGCAAGGTGGAAGTGAACCTGCAGGCACAGCCGGAGCATAATCGCGTGCGCATTGAGTCACTTTGCCGCTTAACCGGCAAAACCGGCGTGGAGATGGAGGCGCTGACGGCGGCCTCAGTCGCCGCGCTGACCATCTACGACATGTGCAAAGCGGTGCAGAAAGATATGGTGATTGGCCCGGTTCGCCTGCTGGCAAAAAGCGGCGGCAAATCCGGTGATTTTAAGGTGGATAGCCATGATTAAGGTGCTCTTTTTTGCGCAGGTGCGCGAGCTGGTGAATACCGACAGCCTGACGCTGGATGCGTCCTTCGAAAACGTCGCGGCCCTGCGCGCGCATCTGGCGACACAAAGCGACCGCTGGGCGCTGGCGCTGGACGAAGGCAAGCTGCTGGCCGCCGTTAACCAAACGCTGGTGGAGTTCACCCATCCGTTGAAGGAAGGCGATGAAGTGGCCTTCTTCCCGCCGGTAACGGGGGGCTAAGATGGCTGAAACCCGAATTCTGGTGAGCCCCGAGCGTTTTAACGTAGGGACAGAATACAGCTGGCTGGCGGAACGCGATGAAGACGGCGCGGTTGTCACCTTCACCGGCAAAGTGCGCAACCACAACCTCGGCGACAGCGTGAAGGCACTGACGCTGGAGCACTATCCGGGGATGACCGAGAAATCGCTGGCGGAGATTGTCGACGAGGCGCGAGGCCGCTGGCCGCTTGGCCGCGTCACGGTTATTCACCGCATCGGCGAGATGTGGCCTGGCGAGGAGATTGTCTTCGTCGGGGTGACCAGCGCGCACCGCAGCAGCGCGTTTGCGGCAGGGGAGTTCATTATGGATTACCTCAAAACCAGAGCGCCGTTCTGGAAGCGCGAAGCCACGCCGGAAGGTGACCGCTGGGTAGAATCGCGCGACAGCGATAAACAAGCCGCCAGCCGTTGGTAGTCGGTTTACGTGGATGTGTTAATCTTAACGTGTGTGTCTACTTAAACTTAATCAGGAGTGAATCATGGACCGATTTCCGCGTTCCGATTCAATAGTACAGCAGACCCGTAGCGGCCTGCAGACGTATATGGCTCAGGTGTACGGCTGGATGACGGTTGGCCTGCTGCTTACCGCGTTTATCGCGTGGTATGCGGCGAACACGCCTGAACTGATGATGTTTATCTTCTCCAGCAAAATCACCTTCTTTGGGCTGATTATCGCGCAGCTGGCGCTGGTGTTTGTGCTTTCTGGTCTGGTGCAAAAGCTGAGTGCCGGAATGGCGACTACGCTGTTTATGCTCTATTCGGCGCTAACCGGGCTGACGCTTTCCAGTATCTTCATCGTTTACACCTACTCCTCCATCGCCAGCACGTTTGTGGTCACCGGCGGGATGTTCGGCGCGATGAGCCTGTACGGTTACACCACGAAGCGCGATCTGAGCGGTTTCGGCAGCATGCTGTTTATGGGGCTGATCGGGATTGTGCTGGCGTCGCTGGTAAACCTGTGGCTGAAGAGCGACGCGCTGATGTGGGCCGTGACCTACATCGGGGTGGTGATCTTCGTTGGGTTGACGGCGTATGACACCCAGAAGCTGAAAACCATCGGCGAGCAGATCGACGTACGCGACACTTCGAACCTGCGCAAATACGCGATTCTGGGCGCGCTGACGCTGTATCTGGACTTCATCAACCTGTTCCTGATGCTGCTGCGGATTTTCGGCAACCGTCGCTAAGGTTGTTTTGCCGGGTGGCGGTGCGGTCTGGTGCCCTCACCCTGACCCTCTCCCACGGGAGAGGGAACAAACACTAAAACGGCAACAAGGTTGCCGTTTTGCTTTTATTTCGCTAACGCCTTCTCGTTCTTCGCTCTCAGCTTTTTCGCCCGACTCTCCAGCACCAGATAACACACCGTTGCCAGCGCCAGCGGCAGGAAGTAATACAGCATGCGGTACGCCAGCAGGGCGGCGATAATCGTTCCCTGAGAGACATGCTCCCCGGCCAGCAGGGCAATAAATACCGCCTCCAGCACGCCGATCCCCGCCGGAATATGCACAATTACGCCCGCAATACTGCTCACCAGCAGCACGCCCAGCACGAAGAAGTAATTGACGTCCTCGCCAATCAGCAGCCAGATAATGGCCCCCATCGCCATCCAGTTGGCGCTGGAGACGGCCATCTGCAGCACCGCAAACTTCCATGAGGGCAGCACCAGTTTTTGCCCTTTAATGGTCATATGGCGGCGTCTGGCAAAGGCGCAGGCCCACAGATAAACGGCGATAATCAGCAGCAGTACGATGCCCAGAATGCGCAGCGTGGCTTCATCGATATACCAGTGCGCGGGCAGCTGCACCACGCCGATGGTGAAGATCACCCCGCCGAGCAAAATATAGCCCAGCCAGTTGGTGGTGATGCTTAACGAGAAAATGCGCGTGATGGTCCCGCCCGGCAGGCCGAGCCGCGAGTAGAGGCGATAGCGCATGCCAATGCCGCCGACCCAGGTGCTCAGCGTCAGGTTGAAGGCGTAGCAGATAAACGACACCAGCATAACCTGACGTTTGGCCAGCTTGTGGCCGCAGTAAGCACGGCCCAGCAGGTCATAACAGCCGTACATCAGGTAGCTGACAATAACCAGCCCCACAGCGCCCAGCAGCACCATCCGGTTATAGTTGCGGATGACTTTCCATACCTCTTCCCAGTCAACTTTCTGCGCGTAGACCACCAGCAGAACCGCGACCGCAATAAAAAACAGCCAGGTCAGGATCTTTTTTGCCAGCCGCCAGCGCGGATGCGATTTCGACATCAGGGTTTGCCTCCGTCTTCCGCTTCAATACGGTCCTGGGTTTCCATTTCGGGTTGTACCGGCGGGTCCACCTGCGCAAGCTTAGGCGTATGCGCCGGCAGCCAGCCGACCATGGCCGGGAAATGACGCAGAAAGTGGAACACCACCACGCTGATGCCCAGGTTCCACCAGGTGCGTTTGGGAACCATGGATTCGTCCACGCGCACGCAGTCGTTAACGATTAGCGCCTGCAGGTTATCCCGCAGGGTCTGGTTAAACTGGCGATCGTGAATGATCAGGTTAGCCTCGAGATTGAGCGATAAGCTCAGCGGATCGAGATTACTGGAACCCACGGTGGCCCAGTGATCGTCCATCAGCGCCACTTTGCCGTGCAGCGGTCGGCGGCGATATTCGTAGATCTGTACGCCGCCCTTCACCAGGTAGTTATACAGCAGCCGCGCGCCGACTTTGACGATGGGCATATCCGGCTCGCCCTGCACAATCAGCTTCACGCGAACCCCGCGTCGGGCCGCATTGCGCATGGCGTGCAGCAGACGATAGCCGGGGAAAAAGTAGGCGTTAGCAATAATCACTTCGCGCTTCGCGTTGGCGAGCATCTTGAGATAATGACGTTCAATGTCGTCCCGGTGCTCGCCGTTATCCCGCCAGACGAAAAGGGCCTGCGCTTCGCCGGGCTTCCGGTTCTCTTCCGGGCGATGGCGGCGTCTCCACCAGCGGCGAACGGCCTCTTTACCCGGCAGGTTCTCCAGCTCAAACAGTAAGATGTCCTGCACCACCGGGCCTTCAATGCGAATAGCGTAGTCCTGCTTCGCCTCCGGGCCGTAGTCGGACATATGCTCAGCGGAGTAGTTAATGCCGCCGACAAACGCCACCGTCTCGTCCACCACCACTATTTTGCGATGCATCCGGCGGAAAAGATTGGTGCGCATGCCGAACAGGCGAGGGCCGGGATCGTAGTAGCGGAACACCACGCCTGCGGAGGTCAACTCATTCACAAACGTATCGCTGAGATCCGGCGAGCCATAGCCATCAAGCAATACTTCAATTTTGACGCCGCGCCGGGCGGCGCGCAGCAGCACGCCATGCAGCTGCTTGCCGACGTCGTCTTCGAACCAGATAAAGGTTTCGAGGATCACCTTCTGCTGTGCATGGTCAATCGCTTTAAACACGGCCGGATAATACTCGTCCCCGTTGACCAGCAGCGTGATTCGGTTGCCTTCCTGCCAGGAACATTTCATAGGTGGATCTCCGCGCTGAGCGGGGCATGGTCGGAAAGATGTCGCCAGTTAAGGAGCGCCAGGGCGGTCGGGCTGCTGGCGTGGGCATTTTTCACGTAGATGCGGTCAAGCCGAAGCAGCGGGAAACGGACCGGGAAGGTGCGCGCAGGCCTGCCGTTGGCGCGAGTAAAAATCTCTTCCAGCCCGGCATCCACTTTCAACGGATGGTTTGCCCGCTGTCTCCAGTCGTTGAAATCGCCCGCTACCACCACCGGTTCACCTTCGGGAAGCGCGTTGGCCCATTCGGCCAGCATTTTCAGCTGCGCCTGACGATGGGCTTCGCGAAGGCCCAGGTGAACACAGCCGACATGGACAGGTCGCTCGAGGTCTGGCGGCGTAATGCGGCAGTAAAGCAGGCCGCGTTTTTCGCTTTCCCCGACGGAAACGTCGCGGTTTTCGTAATGTTCAATGGGGTAGCGGGACAGCACCGCGTTTCCGTGATGCCCTTCCGGATAGACCGCGTTGCGGCCATAGGCGTAGTCACTCCACATGGTGTCGGCCAGAAATTCATAGTGCGGCGTGTCGGGCCAGTTCTCAAAGTGGAGCGGATGCACTTCGTGTGCGCCCATCACCTCCTGCAGGCAGACAATATCCGCGCTGACGGTGCGTACCGCGTCGCGCAGCTCCGGTAAAATGAAGCGGCGGTTAAATGCTGTGAAGCCCTTATGAATGTTTATCGTCAGCACCTTAAGCGAGAAATGCTGCATTTTTTGAGTCATAAGCTCCTTCCTGAGTGACTATCCCAATGAAAATAAAGTGTAGTCGTCGTCACAAAAAGATGCGGCGTTACGGAATTTTCCGTAAAGTGCGGTAGTCTGATTAAGCAGAGAAAAATCCTTCAGGAGAGAAGCCATGAAGTGGCAACAACGTGTTCGTGTCGCAACTGGCCTGAGTTGCTGGCAGATAATGTTGCATTTACTGGTCGTGGCCGTACTGGTGATGGGCTGGATGAGCGGTACGCTGGTGCGTGTTGGCCTGGGGCTATGCGTCCTTTATGGCGTCACCGTGCTGTCGATGCTGTTCTTACAGCGCCACCATGAAGCGCGCTGGCGCGAGGTGGGTGATGTGCTCGAAGAGCTCACCACCACCTGGTATTTTGGCGCGGCGATGATCGTGCTTTGGCTGCTGTCGCGCGTGCTGCAAAACAACCTGCTGCTGGCCCTGGCCGGTCTGGCTATCCTCGCAGGGCCTGCGGTGGTCTCGCTGCTGACCAAAGAGAAAAAGCTACGCAATGTTGCGTCTAAACATCGCGTACGCCACTGAGCCCGTCGTGGCCGCTATGACCAGTAGCGGCCACAAACTTCCCCAGACAATATCCAGACTCGCATCCTTCAGATAGATTTGCTTGGTGATGTCCGTAAAGTGCCGAATCGGGTTTACCCACGTCAGATCCTGAAGCCACACCGGCATGTTCTCGACGGGTGAAACATACCCCGAGAGCAGAATCGCGGGCATCATAAAGACGAACACCCCGATAAACGCCTGCTGCTGCGTCGAGCAGAGCGCCGAGATCAGCAGTCCAAATCCCACCAGCGACAGCCCGTAAATGACCATCGTGAAGTAAAACAGCGCCAGCGAACCGGCGAACGGGATCTGATAGGCCCAAATTCCCACCCCCAGCACGATGGTGGCCTGAAACGTCGCGACGATCAGCGCCGGGACCGCTTTGCCGATGAAAATTTGCCAGGTGGCGAGCGGGGAGACCAGCAGCTGGTCCAGCGTGCCCTGTTCGCGCTCGCGGGCGACGGAAAGGGAAGTCACGATCATCACCCCGATAGTGGTTATCATGGCGATTAGCGACGGCACCACGAACCACTTGTAGTCCAGGTTCGGGTTGTACCAGTTACGCACCACCAGCTCGCTGTTGTTGGGCTTCGGTTTGCCGTCCATCAGCTCCTGCTGGTAATCCTTCACCACCTGCTGCAGGTAGTTGGCGGCTATCTGGGCGCTGTTGGAGTTACGCCCGTCGAGGATCAGCTGCATCGGCGCGGTCTGGAAGGTATCCAGATTGCGGGAAAAATCCGCCGGGAACCGCACCAGCAGCAGCGCTTTTTGCGTGTCGATGGTGGGCTGGATCTCCTGCGGGCTTTTCAGCAGCAGGATGTGGGTAAAGGCTTTCGCACGCGCAAAGCGCTGCGTCAGCTCGACGGAATGTTTGCCGTTATCTTCGTTGTAAATGGCAATGGTGGCGTTGGTCACCTCAAGGGTGGCGGCAAACGGGAACAGTAAAACCTGGATCAGAACCGGCAAGACCAGAATGGCGCGGGTTTGCGGCTCGCGCAGCAGGGATTGCAGCTCTTTGCGTATCAACGTCCATAATCGGTGAAACATGTTTGCTCCTTAATCCAGTCGCCGTTTGGTTTTCATCCACGTCAACCCAATGAACATCGCCGCTGACGCCATTAAAAACAGCGTGTTGACGATCAGCACCACCGGAATATTCCCCGCCAGGAACAGGCTTTGCAGCGTGCTCACAAAGTAACGCGCCGGAATAACATAGGTCACGGCGCGGATCACCGCAGGCATACTGTCTATCTGGAAGATAAACCCGGACAGCATAATCGACGGTAAAAAGGCGGCGTTGAGGGCCACCTGCGCGGCGTTGAACTGGTTGCGGGTGATGGTGGAGATGAGCAGCCCCATGCCCAGCGTGCTGAGTAAAAACAGGCTGGTGATAAAAAACAGCACCACCAGCGAGCCGCGATACGGCACGCCGAGGATAAAGACTGAGACAAGCATACAGAGCAGCATCGCCAGCATGCCGAGGAAATAGTAGGGGATGAGCTTGCACAGCAGTAGCTCGACGCGCGTCACTTCGGTAGAGAGCAGCGCCTCCATGGTCCCGCGCTCCCACTCGCGGGCGATCACCAGCGAGGTCAGGATCGCGCCAATCACCGTCATGATAATCGTCACCGCGCCCGGAATAATAAAGTGCTGGCTGATGGCGGCGGGGTTAAACCAGTAGCGCGTCTGCACGTCGATCAGCGGTTTAAATTCTTCACCCCGGTCCTCCGCGCGCTGCATCTGCCACAGCTGCCAGATCCCCTCCGCGTAGCCCTGTACAAAGTTTGCGGTGTTTGGCTCGCTGCCGTCGGTAATCACCTGGATCGGCGCGTCGGTATTCGCCCGCGCCATATTGGCGGCGAAATCCACCGGAATGACGATCAGGCCGCGAATTTTCCCGGCCTGCATTTTCTGGATCAACTCCTGCCTGTTATCGCTGATAGTGGCGTCAATGTAGGGCGATCCGGTCATGGCGTGAGTAAAGTCCAGCGCATCCTCACTCTGCTGCTCCAGCAATATCCCGACCCGCAGCTTGCTGGAGTCCAGGTTAATGCCGTAGCCAAAGATAAACAGCAGCAGCAGGGGGATGACTACCGCAATCAGCCAACTGCTGGGGTCACGCACGATCTGCCGCGTCTCTTTAATGCACAGCGCGCGCACCCTGCGCCAGGAAATGGCATTACTGCGCATGGGCATTCTCCTTATCCCAGTCGTGGATGAGGGTGATAAACGCCTGCTCCATGGTCGGATCCGGAACCTCATCGTCGGCGGCCTGGTTTTTCAGGTCGTCCGGGGTACCGTGGGCAATCAGCTTGCCGCGATACACCAGCCCGATGCGGTCACAGTACTCCGCCTCGTCCATGAAGTGGGTGGTCACCATCACGGTCACGCCTTTTTCCACCATGCTGTTGATGTGCAGCCAGAACTCACGGCGGGTAATGGGGTCAACGCCTGATGTCGGCTCATCAAGAAACAGAATATCCGGCTCGTGCATCAGCGAGCAGGCCAGCGCCAGCCGCTGCTTAAAGCCGAGTGGCAGCTCGTCGGTGGCGTGGGAGGCAATGTTGGTTAAGGCGAAGGCGTCGCTCATGCGGCGGATTTTCTCGTTCTGTGCCCGCCCGCGCAGGCCGTACACGCCGGAGAAAAAGCGCAGATTCTGCTCGACCGTCAGGTTGCCGTACAGGGAAAACTTCTGCGCCATATACCCGAGATGCTGGCGCGCCTTGCCGGAGCTGACCTTAAGGTCCATATCCAGCACCAGCGCCTTGCCGGACGTCGGCACCAGCAGGCCGCACATCATCTTAAAGGTGGTCGATTTTCCCGCGCCGTTCGGTCCGAGCAGGCCAAAAATTTCCCCCCGCTTCACCGCAAAGTTGACGTTGTCGGTGGCGGCGAAATCCCCGAACTTTTTGGTGAGGGATTTGGCTTCAATCACCGTTTCGCCCGGCGTGCCTTCCACCGTATGCAAAATGGCGGCAAGCGGCGACTCTGAGGTACCCGCGCCGCCCAGCAGGTCGATAAACGCGTCCTCAAAGCGCGGCGCGGTCTCTTCCATCTCGATCTCAGGCATGCCGGGCGCCTGGCGAATATCGTCGACGGTGGCCTCTTTTTTGAGGATCACACGTACCGAGCGGCCCTGGATCATCCCGTCGCTGACCTGCGGCAGCCTGAGCACCCGCTGCAGCAGCCTGCGGTTAGACTCCTGCGGGCTGTGCAGCAGGAAGCTGCGCCCGGCCATGCTCTGCGTCAGCGTCGTCGGCTCGCCCTGATAAAGCAGTTCGCCTTCGTTCATCAGCAGCACGTCCCGGCACTGTTCCGCTTCGTCGAGGTAGGAGGTGCTCCAGAGGATCAGCATCCCGTCGCCCGCCAGCTCGTGCACCATCTGCCACAGTTCGCGGCGCGAAATGGGGTCTACGCCGACGCCGGGCTCGTCCAGCAGCAGCACTTTCGGCTCGCCGACCAGCGTGCAGGCCAGCCCCAGCTTCTGCTTCATCCCGCCGGATAGCTTGCCCGCCAGCCGGTCGGTGAACGGGCCGAGGGAGGTAAACTCCAGCAGGCGCGCGAAGGTTTTCTGCCGCGTTTCGCCGGTGACGCTGCGCAGGTCGGCGTACAGGTTCAGGTTTTCCATCACCGTCAGGTCTTCATACAGGCCAAACTTCTGCGGCATATAGCCGAGCATGGCGTGAAGGGCTCCGTCATCCTCGATCGGGTCAAGGCCGAGCACGCTGGCGCTTCCTTCATCCGGCTTGAGCAACCCCGCCAGCATCCGCATCAGCGTGGTTTTCCCCGCGCCGTCCGGACCGACCAGCCCGGTCACATAGCCTTTCCGGATGGTGCAGTTCAGCGGTGCGACGGCCGGTTTGTCCATTCCCGCGAAGCGTTTAACCAGATTGTTGAGCTGAATAACCGCGTCATTCATGTCGTTCCCCGTTGTTCACTTTTACGGTGACGGGCATGCCCTGACGCAGCGCGTCGTCCGCATCGGTCACGATGATGCGCAGGCGATACACGAGGTCGGTACGCAGGTCCGGTGTTTCAACGGTTTTCGGCGTGAATTCGGCAGTAGGGGAGACAAAGCCCACTTTGCCGTGATACGGCTTGTCCGGGCGACCGTCGGTATAGAGCAGCAGCTCGCGGCCCGGCTGCATCTGGCCGAGGTTCGGCTCGTCAATGTAGGCGCGCACCCACACCGGGCGGGTCAGGGAGAGCGTCAAGACGGTGCTGCCGGCGCTGAGCATGCTGCCCGGCTCCACGGCGCGGGTCATCAGCGTGCCGTCAGACGGCGCGATTAAGGTGGTGTCGTGCAGATCCAGCTCTGCCTGCGCCAGCTGTGCCTGCGCCTGTTCAAGGCTGGCTTTCGCCTGGGCAATATCCTGCGCGCGGTTACCGGTGCGGTACTGGCTTAACTTATCCTGCGCGGACTTCAGCGTGGCCTGCGCCTGGTCGCGGGACGAGCGTGCATTTTCCAGATCGTTGGCGGAAATGGTGCGGCTTTTCCACAGCCCCTGTTGGCGCGCGTAGAAGTTCTGCGCGTAGTCATAGGCGGCCTGCGCCTGTTTGACCGCAGCGGCGGCCTGGGCGATCTCTTCGTCGCGATAGCCTGCCAGCATCAGGTCATACTGCGCCTGAGCGACGGACACGCCCGCTTTGGCCTGCATCAGCGCATTCTCATAGGGCGCTTTATCCAGCATCCCCAGCGTCTGCCCGGTTTTAATGGCATCGCCTTCGTCCACGTTCAGCGAGGCGAGACGTCCACCGACGCGGAAGCTCATATTCACCGTGCGAATATCCACGTTACCGTACAGCGTCAGGCCTTTATCCTGATGGCTCTGGTACCACAGCCATCCACCGACTCCGGCGGCAAGCAAAACAACAACCACCAGAATGATGGCGACAGGTTTTTTCATGACTTCAGGCTCCTTTGCGTTAAGCCTTGCAGGATCAGATCGACGTGACAGGCGATCACCTTGCTAATCTGCGCGGCTTTATCCTCATCAAATTGTGTCCAGCCGGTGCGTAACAGGATGGTTTCCCTGCCCAGACGGAAGGCAAGAATTTCACCCAGCAGGGCGTGGGTATGCAAAATTGTCTCGGTATCACTGGCGTCCCGCCCGGTATAGGCGGCGATCAGCCGGGTCAGGTGCGAGTGCATTGGCTCAATCACCCGATCGTGTACCCGCTGGTAGGCGACGGTCGGGGAGAGCTGCTCCCGGGAGATAAACTTGCTCAGGTTGAGCGTATCGTCGTGCGTGAGCAGACGGATCATATCGTGGCAGGCATTGAGAATAAGCTGGCGAACGGCGGCGCGATCGGGCGACGGCTGGCCGAGCAGCGCGGTGGCTTCCTCAACGTGCGGGTGAAACTGCGTGCCGATAAAATCGGCGATCCACTCGGCGCAGGCGAGGTATAAATCCTCTTTTGAGCCAAAATAGTAGGTAATCGCCGCAATGTTCTGCCCGGCCAGCGCGGCAATATCGCGCGTGGTGGCATGCAGCCCGTACTCACCAAACTGCGCCAGCGCGGCGGCGATAAGCTGATTTTTGGCCTGTTCACCTTTGGTTGTTGTGGGGGTCGTATTCATGGCGGCATTAAGAATTAATCAATCGATTGATTAAGATTATGCCTGATTCACGCTAACGTCGAGGGAACGCTGAGGGATATTTTATGCGCCACGTCACAAAAGCTGCTACACTCCGCTCCTTCGCGACATTGTGGTTTTTGTCCTCCCCTATTCGTTATATCTCCCTGAAAACTACACCTGTGATGGTCGGGGCGGTTCGGAGTTTTTATGTCTTTTGATTCCCTTGGCCTGAACCCGGAAATTCTGCGCGCGATCGCAGAGCAGGGCTACGTTGAGCCAACCCCAATCCAGCAGCAGGCGATCCCCGCCGTTCTTCAGGGCCGTGACCTGATGGCGAGCGCCCAGACCGGTACCGGCAAAACCGCGGGCTTTACCCTGCCGCTGCTGGAACTGCTGGTAAAAAACCAGCCGCACGCCAAAGGCCGTCGTCCTGTCCGCGCCCTGATCCTTACCCCAACCCGCGAGCTGGCGGCGCAGATTGGTGAGAACGTGCGTGACTATAGCCGCTATCTCAACATTCGTTCGCTGGTGGTTTTCGGCGGGGTAAGCATCAACCCGCAGATGATGAAGCTGCGCAGCGGCGTCGACGTTCTGGTTGCGACTCCAGGTCGCCTGCTGGATCTGGAGCACCAGAATGCGGTGAAGCTGGACCAGGTTGAAATTCTGGTGCTGGACGAAGCCGACCGCATGCTCGACATGGGCTTTATCCACGATATTCGTCGCGTGCTGGCCAAGCTGCCCGCGCGTCGTCAGAACCTGCTCTTCTCCGCGACCTTCTCCGACGAGATCAAGGCGCTGGCGGAAAAGCTGCTGCATAACCCGCTGGAAGTGGAAGTGGCGCGCCGCAACACCGCCTCCGAGCAGGTGACGCAGCACGTTCACTTTGTGGATAAAAAGCGCAAGCGGGAAATGCTCTCCCAGATGATCGGCCAGGGCAACTGGCAGCAGGTGCTGGTCTTTACCCGCACCAAGCACGGCGCCAACCACCTGGCGGAACAGCTGAACAAAGACGGCATTCGCAGTGCGGCGATCCACGGCAACAAGAGCCAGGGCGCGCGTACCCGTGCGCTGGCTGAGTTCAAATCCGGCGACATCCGCGTGCTGGTGGCGACCGACATCGCCGCCCGTGGCCTCGACATTGAAGAGCTGCCGCACGTGGTGAACTACGAGCTGCCAAACGTGCCGGAAGATTACGTTCACCGTATCGGCCGTACCGGCCGCGCGGCGGCAACCGGTGAAGCGCTCTCTCTGGTCTGCGTGGACGAGCACAAGCTGCTGCGCGACATCGAGCGCCTCCTGAAGAAAGAGATCCCGCGCATCGAAACCCCGGGTTACGAAGTGGATCCGTCGATCAAAGCCGAGCCGATTCAGAACGGTCGTCAGGGCGGCGGTGGACGTGGTCAGGGCGGCGGCGGTCGCGGTCAGCAGCCGCGTCGTGCCGAAGGCGGCGCGCCGAAATCATCCGGCAAACCGACGCGTCGTAACAACGACAGCAAACCGGCGGGTGAAAACCCGTGGCGCAGCGGCGAAGGGAAACCGGCAGGAGAAGGGCAGCGTCGACGCCGCCCGCGCAAGCCTGCTAACCCGCAGTAATCTGGAAGCCCGGTCGTAAAGCCGGGCTTTTCTTTTTGCGGCAGCGAAGAGAAAGTGCCACAATAGTGGCTGTTTATACAGTATTTCAGGTTTTCCAATGGCTTTAACCGCTGCGCTCAAGGCGCAAATTGGCGCATGGTATAAGGCGCTACAGCAGCAGATCCCCGACTTTATCCCCCGAGCGCCGCAGCGGCAGATGATTGCTGACGTGGCAAAAACGCTCGCCGGGGACGACGGGCGACATCTGGCGATTGAAGCCCCAACCGGCGTCGGGAAAACCTTGTCGTATCTTATTCCCGGCATCGCGATTGCGCGGGAAGAGGACAAAACGCTGGTGGTCAGCACCGCCAACGTGGCGCTGCAGGACCAGATCTTCAGCAAAGATTTGCCCCTGCTGCGCAAAATCATCCCCGATCTGCGGTTTACGGCAGCCTTTGGGCGCGGGCGTTATGTATGCCCGCGCAACCTGGCGGCGCTGGCCAGCAGCGAGCCGAATCAGCAGGATCTGCTCGCGTTTCTGGATGACGAGCTAACGCCAAACAATAAGGCCGAGCAGGAGCAGTGTGCAAAACTCAAAGTCGAGCTCGACGGCTATAAGTGGGACGGCCTGCGGGATCACACCAGCCAGGCCATCAGCGACGACCTGTGGCGCAGGCTCAGCACCGACAAAGCCAGCTGCCTGAACCGCAACTGCCACTACTACCGCGAATGCCCATTCTTTGTCGCCCGGCGCGAAATTCAGGAGGCGGAGGTGGTTGTGGCAAACCACGCGCTGGTGATGGCGGCGCTCGAGAGCGAAGCGGTGCTGCCGGAGCCGAAAAACCTGCTGCTGGTGCTTGATGAAGGACACCATCTGCCGGACGTGGCGCGCGACGCGCTGGAGATGAGCGCGGAAATTACCGCTCCGTGGTTCCGCCTGCAGCTGGATCTCTTCTGTAAGCTTGTCGCCACCTGCATGGAGCAGTTCCGCCCGAAAACCACGCCGCCGCTGGCGGTTCCGGAGCGGCTGAGCGACCACTGTGAAGAGGTCTATAGCCTCATTTCATCCCTGAACAACATCCTGAATCTTTATCTTCCGGCAACCCAGGAAGCCGAACACCGCTTTGCGATGGGTGAGCTACCGGAAGAGGTGATGGAGATCTGCCAGCAGCTGGCGAAACATCTGGAAAAGCTGCGCGGGCTGGCGGAGATGTTCTTAAACGATCTCAGCGAGAAAACCGGCTCGCATGACGTGGTGCGTCTGCACCGCGTTCTGCTGCAGATGAACCGCGCGCTGGGGATGTTCGAAGCGCAGAGCAAGCTCTGGCGGCTGGCCTCGATGGCGCAGGCGTCCGGCGCGCCGGTCACCAAATGGGCTACCCGCGAAGTGCGGGACGGGCAGGTGCACCTCTTTTTCCACTGCGTGGGCATCCGCGTGGCCGATCAGCTGGAAAAGCTGATCTGGCGCAGCGTGCCGCACGTGGTTGTCACCTCTGCCACGCTGCGTTCCCTGAACAGCTTCTCAAGGCTGCAGGAGATGAGCGGGCTAAAAGAGAAAGCGGGCGACCGTTTCGTGGCGCTGGACTCGCCGTTTAACCACTGCGAGCAGGGAAAGCTGGTCATTCCGCGCATGAAATTCGAGCCGCTCATCGACAACGAAGAGCAGCACATCGCGGAAATGGCGGCCTACTTCCGCGAGCAGGTCGAGAGTAAAAAGTACCCCGGTATGCTGGTGCTGTTTGCCAGCGGGCGGGCGATGCAGCGTTTCCTCGAACACGTCACCGATCTGCGTTTACTCCTGCTGGTGCAAGGGGATCAGCCGCGCTACCGGCTGGTGGAAACCCACCGTAAGCGCATTGATAACGGCGAGCGCAGCGTGCTGGTGGGGTTGCAGTCGTTTGCTGAAGGTCTGGATTTGAAAGGCGACTACCTGACGCAGGTGCATATCCATAAAATCGCCTTCCCGCCTATCGACAGCCCGGTGGTGATTACCGAGGGGGAGTGGCTGAAAAGCCTCAACCGCTATCCGTTTGAGGTGCAGAGTTTGCCTGCGGCGTCGTTTAACCTGATTCAGCAGGTCGGGCGCTTGATTCGTAGCCACGGCTGCTGGGGCGAGGTGGTGATTTATGACAAACGTCTGCTCACCAAAAATTACGGCCAACGGCTCCTGAACGCGCTGCCGATCTTCCCGATCGAACAGCCGGAAGTGCCCGAGGTAAAAAAACCGCCGGTCAAACTGACCGCAGGGCGCAAGAAAAGCCTCCGTGCTAAGGGGCGCAGATAAAGGCCGATCCAGACATCGCGGGGCCTGTGGTAACTGCGGTCCTCGTTTGGATATAGCGTACGCCGAACCCCAGAGCGCTAACCACCGTGCAATGGATTTGCTGAGACGATGTATACGCGATGACAGGCTGCCTTGCCTGGATATCTCATCGTGACCCTTAATGACTTTCCACTCTTTATTTAGACAAATAATGAAGCGTCAAGAATCTACTGTAGAAATCGCAACTAGCTGGAATAAGTCCAGCATGTCTTTTTTGTCATAAAAACAGAACCTTGATTCTGGAGAAAAAACTAACCTCCGGATATTCAACAGGGCTATATTGTTAACAAGATGATTTTTTCAGGAGTGATGCCGTGGATTATCGCAAGATTATCAAAGAGGTAGGCAGAGGCAAAAACCACGCCCGCGATCTGGACCATGAAACCGCGCGTGCGCTTTATACCCGCATGCTTAACGGCGAGGTACCGGAGCTGGAGCTGGGCGGTATTCTTATTGCGCTGCGTATCAAAGGCGAAGGTGAAGCGGAGATGCGCGGTTTCTATGATGCCATGCAGGCGCAAACGCTGCGCTTAACGCCGCCGGTGGCTAAACCGATGCCGATTGTGATCCCGAGCTATAACGGCGCGCGCAAGCAGGCAAATTTAACCCCGCTGCTCGCTATCCTGTTACACAAGCTGGGGTTCCCGGTGGTGGTGCACGGCGTTAGCGAAGATCCCACCCGCGTGCTGACGGAGACCATTTTCGGGATGCTGGGCATCGAGCCAACGCGTCATGCCGGCCAGGCGCAGGCGAAGCTGGATGGCCATCAGCCTGTTTATATCCCGGTCGGCACGCTCTGCCCGCCGCTGGAAAAGCAGCTCGATATGCGCTGGCGCATGGGCGTGCGCAACAGCGCGCACACGCTGGCGAAACTGGCCACGCCGTTTGGCGAAGATGCCGCCCTGCGTCTCTCCAGCGTTTCGCACCCGGAATACGTGGCGCGCGTGGGGCAGTTCTTTGAGGCTATTGGCGCAAGGGCGTTGCTGATGCACGGCACGGAGGGCGAGGTTTATGCGAACCCGCAGCGCTGCCCGCAGGTGATGCTGATTGATTCTGCAGGCACGCGCGCCATTCTTGAGCGCGGGGAAGAGAATACCGGTGTGATACTGCCTGAGGCAAAAGATCCGCATACTACAGCCCACTGGATTGAGCAGTGCCTTGCCGGAAATGTTCCTGTTCCGCATTCGATCAAGCTGCAGATGGCCTGCTGTTTGCTGGCTACCGGAGAAGTGGAATCCGTTCAGGCCGGGCTTGAACGCGTGGCGCAGGCGTTTTAGACAAAAAAAAGCCCGTCCAGTGGCGGACGGGCAAGCAAGGGTAACAACAACAGGGTCAATGAGGGTGGAGCAGCTCACCAGAGGGTATGGCGAGGGTACAGCATTCATTCAGTCGATTATTTGTAGATAACCGCGGTACCGCTCAGCTTGTTATTGCCGTTAGCGGAGGTAATGGTGTATCCGCTTGCACCGGCAGCAGCGGCTTTCTCAGCCAGTTTGGCTTCCAGACCGTCCAGCGTGGTGGCGCCATCAGCACTGACCACACCAACTTTGTTCATGTTCTGTGCCTGAGTAGAAGAGACAGGCTCTACGGCGAAAGCGCCGAAAGACAGAGCGGACAGGGCAACAGCAGCTACAGCATATTTGATGGTTTTCATAATTAATCTCTCGCAGGTGTTTCTGTTAAGGGGACGATGTTCCGTCGATGTGATAAGTATCACGGTTTTTTACGAGAGATAAAATCGAAGAGAATTGACGTGGTTGCTCAAAAAAATTGAATGACAAATAACTTATTGAATATTAATAAATTCAAAGTGCCGCTTTACACTTCTTGTGGATGCGCTTTACAGAAGCAATACGAAGGGCACGTTTTGCTACGCGTCTGGCTAAAAACCGTGAGCGTAAAGGAACGTGCGGGCTCGGTTAGCCTGGGTAAAGTAAAGTCAACGCAACTGGCTGTCTTTCGAACCTCTGCGATTATATCCTGAGTGCAATGATTTTTTTGAATCTTTATGCTGCTGACACGTAATGCAAAGCCGCACGCCGGGGATGGCTTTTCGACGCGCCTCCGGAATGGGTTCTCCGCATTCTTCGCATTCCGTTAAGCTTTCGCCGCGCGGAATTTCACCGCGGGCACGCGCAACCGCATCTTCAATTGTACTGTTGATCTGTTCGTTAACAGCGTCGTCATTTGCCCAGCCGGAAGCCATAGCGTCCTCCTGAAATCGGTTTAGGCCATACGTTTACTATGGGGTTAAAAAATGAACAATCAAGGCGAAGGGAGAAGAGAACTGCACCCGTTGGGCAGATGCAGTCTTGTGGAAGAGACAGCTTATTTATAAATGGTCGCAGTGCCGTACATATGGTTATCTCCGCCAGCGGAGTTCACCACGAATCCTTTTGCACCTTCCTGACGGGCTTTTTCGGCGAGCTTAGCCTGCAGATCGTCAAGGTTGCTGGCACGGCTTACCGAAACGGTGCCTGCAGGACGTAGCTGGCTCGTATCGGTACTCTGGGTGAGTGACTGAACGGCCATGGCAGAGAAGGACGCGGTCGCGAGGGCGGCTGCGATAACAGCAAGGGTCAGGTACTTTTTCATAATCACATCCTCATGAGGAAACAACAGGTGATTCCCTTTAAGTTTAGAAGCCTGACGAGTGTGACTTAGCGCAAATATTTGATGATGATCTGCTTATTTTTTGAACGATATAAATTGACAATTCGCTGACGGATCATAGACATAAAGGTGTTTGATTTATGGCGGTTTTTAGAGCGTCGCAGAGAAAGATTTACCGTTGAGCCAGCAAAGGGTATCTTACGCCGCTGTTTAAAGGAGAATGCCATGACTGCCCAAAAGCCGGGATTGCACCCGCGAAATCGCCACCGCAGCCGCTACGACATGAACGCGCTATGCCTGAGCTGCCCGTCGCTGCAGGACTATCTTGTTCAGACCCCAGCGGGTGAGCCCTCGGTTAACTTTGCCGACCCGCAGGCGGTTAAAATGCTGAACAAAGCCCTGCTGGCGCATTTTTACGGTGTGGCTCACTGGGATATTCCGGAAGGCTTTCTCTGTCCACCCGTGCCGGGCCGAGCGGATTACGTTCATCACCTTGCCGACCTTCTTGCCGAAGGCAATGAGGGTGTCGTTCCACAGCAGGCCACCATTCTGGATATTGGCACCGGGGCGAATCTGATTTACCCGCTGATCGGCGCGCATGAATATCAGTGGCGCTTTACCGGAAGCGAAATCGGTGACGAGGCCTTTGCCAGCGCTCAGGCGATTATCAGCGCTAACCCGGGATTAAGCCGCGCTATTCGCCTGCGTCGTCAGAAAGACGCGGCGTCGATATTCAACGGCATTATTCACAAAAACGAAAGCTATGACGCCACGATGTGCAACCCGCCGTTCCATGATTCGGCGGCATCGGCCCGTGCGGGCAGCGAGCGCAAGCGCCGTAACCTGGGTCAGGCTGAAGATGCCGCGCTGAACTTCGGCGGACAGCAGCAGGAGCTCTGGTGTGACGGGGGCGAAGTGGCGTTTATCCTGCGCATGATTGCGGAAAGTAAACAGTTTGGCCGTCAGGTGAAGTGGTTCACGACGCTGGTTTCCCGCGGGGATAACCTGCCGCCGCTCTACCGCGCGCTGACCGAAGCGGGCGCCGTAAAAGTGGTGAAAAAAGAGATGGCGCAGGGCCAGAAACAGAGCCGCTTTATCGCCTGGACGTTTATGGACAACAACAAACGTCGCAAATAGCACCCTGTCATAGGCCGGGTAAGGCGAAGCCGCCCCCCGGCAACCAGGTTACAGCGTCGGCTCCTGCGGCGGGAGCGGCGATGCGGGCGGCGGCAATACCTGATACGTCTGCACGGGCATCCGCACGTTCGCCATATCGAAGTGTTTTTTCACCATGCTGTCGAGGGCAAAGCGCACCGTCCACTGCTTCAGCGGCTGGGTGGTGAACGACACGCGCAGGGTAAACGCCGTGTTCGTCAGCCCGACGATGCCGGCAAATGACGGCTCTCCGATCACCAGCCCGCGAATATCCTCCATCTGCATCAGTTCTTCTACCGCATCGCGCAGCGCCTGCTTCGCTTTATCTGCATCCTCGTGGCGATCCACATCATAGTTCGCCACAACGGAACCAATCCCGCGCACAAAGTTGGCGAAGGTGGTGATCGAAGACCAGGGGATGATGTGGTAGGCCCCGGTGTCCTGACGCACGCCAACCGAACGGATGGACATCCTCTCCACGGTGCCGGTTAACGGTCCTATGGTCACCAGATCGCCCGTGTTCATCCCGTTCTCAAACTGAATGAAGATGCCGGTAATAATATCCTTCACCAGCGTTTGTGAGCCGAAGGAGATGGCCAGCCCCAGGGCACCGGCACCCGCCAGCAGCGGGGCAATATTCACGCCGATTTCTGACAGCACGATCATGATGGTGATGGTGCTGATAATCACCGCCAGCGCGTTGCGGAACAGGGTTAACAGCGTTCTTGCCCGCGCGCTGGGCAGGGGTCTGCCGTGAATATCCGATACCAGGCGGTTCTCAATAAGGCTCGCCAGCAGCGTCCAGCCGACGGCGGAGAAGAAGAGAATCAGCGCGATGCGAATCAGGATGTCGACCGTTTTTTCACCCGCACCGTTGTGCAGCCAGTTCCAGAAATCAAACAGGCTCCACGCATTCAGAAGCAGCATAATCGCCACGCAGACGGTGAGAATGCGCGCCACTTTGAGCGATACCGACATCCAGCCGTTTACCCGCTTTTGCAGTTCCGGGTAATTACGCTGCACCTGCGGCGACAGGGTGATGGTTTTCGAGATCCATCGCGACAGCAGCCCCGACACAAAGGCCGCGATGCCGATAATGGCCAGGCTTTTGAACGTCGCCCCCATCATAAATTTCAGGCTATTGCCCGGGTCAAACAGCGAGAAGAAGCACAGCACGATGAAGTAAGCGCTTGCCAGCCAGTGCCACACCAGAGCGAACGCGCGAATAAAGAGGCTAAAGAACGAGAGGGAGCGATCGGCCAGATTCAGCAGGCTTTGGGTAATGGTTTTTTTATTGTGGAAGATCAGATACAGCGACCAGACGGTAATGCAGATCATGATTAGGACGTTTGCCAGCGCGCCAAACTGGACGTTCACCTGGTTGGAGATGATCGGCACGGCAACCAGCAGGCCGTAGCCAATCAGCCCGCTGAGCACGCTCAGACGCAGCGCCCAGTACTTCGCGCTCGCATCCCGAATGGAGAAAGGCCGCAGCTCCGGCACGTGCGGACAAAAGAGTAACCGCAGCAGCGCCTTGAAGAACTCAATCAGGGCAAAGGCATTCAGGAAAAGCGACTGCTGGAAGGCGATGGTTTTGTTGCCTGCATTCAGCCTGTCGGCCAGCATCTGGCCTAAAAACAGCGTCAACGCCAGCAGCAGTAAATCGATGATAAACGCTGAGGCTATCATCAACGGCAGGTGCAGCCAGCTGCTTTTATGCTGATTCTTCCTGCGTCCCCATTGCCCCATTTTGCGGTAAAGCGGCCACGCGCACAGGCGCACCAGCCAGTAAAAAAGAAATACCGCACCCGCCAGCATCAGGAACTGCGTGGCGGCGGCGGTAAACGTTTGCGGGTTAAACGGCTTGTGCGGTGAGCCAATCAGGTTGCGGTACAGCTGAGCGAAGCGTGATGAGAGCGCTTCCCCATAGTGGCGGCTCACGTCGGTGACATTTTCCAGCACCGTTTTTTGCTCCTCAACCTGCGGAGGGGTGAGGGTTGGCACCGACTCCTGCGGCGGCGTGGCGGCGGCTTTGCGCAGCTGGCCAATGAGCTCCTGCCGGGAGGTATCGTTTTCAAGGACGTCGGCAAGCGCACCGTAGGCGGCTTTTTTCTGTTCAACATCGGGTTCCGGAGGCGGCGTATTTTGCTGGGTCGCAGGGGTTCCGGTGGTGACGCCGGGGATCGCGACGGCGAACGAAGGCGCACTAAACAGGCTAATCAACAGCAGCAGGATCCACGGCACGGCGCCCTCCGGTGAAAATGTCGAACAAAATGATAAGTATAGAAGTCGAGACGAGGAGGGGGATTTTTGGGAACAATCTGGCGTAAAAAAGCCGGGCAAGCCCGGCTTAGCGTAATGCGATGGATCAGGAGACGTGCTGCAGGAACTCCTGCAAACGCTGGCTCGGCGGGTTCGCAATCAGCTCCTGCGGGTTACCGTCTTCCGCGATACGGCCTTTATCAATAAAGATCAGGCGGGACGCCACTTTCTCGGCAAAGCCGATTTCGTGGGTTACGATAACCATCGTCATCCCTTCTTCCGCCAGATCCTGCATGACTTTCAGCACCTCGTGGCGCAGCTCCGGGTCGAGTGCGGACGTAGGCTCATCAAACAGCATCATTTTCGGTTTGACCGCCAGGGCGCGGGCAATCGCCACACGCTGCTGTTGACCGCCGGAGAGCTCGGAAGGGAAGTGGTGCGCACGTTCTGCCAGGCCGACTTTCGCCAGCAGATCTTTTGCCAGCGCTTCCGCCGCCGCTTTGCTGGCACCGCGCACGCGCAGCGGGCCAAACATCACGTTTTCCAGCGCCGTGAGGTGCGGGAACAGGTAGAACTGCTGGAACACCATGCCCGCTTCCTGACGAATCAGACGGTCGTCCACTTTCGGGTCGTTCACTTTCAGGCCGTCGACGATCAGATCGCCGCTGGTGATCTCTTCCAGCTTGTTGATGCAGCGCAGCAGGGTGGATTTACCGGAGCCGGATGGCCCAATAATCACCACCACTTCACCCTGTTTGATATTCAGATCGATATTGTGCAGCACCTGGGTTGGGCCAAAGTGCTTGGAAACGTTTTTAAATTCAATCACAGGATTTTCATCCTTCTTTCAAGACGACGCAGAACGAAGCTCAGAACCAGAGTAATGATCAGGTAGACAACGGCTACCGCACTCCAGATTTCCAGCGCGCGGAAGTTGCCAGCTATGATCTCCTGCCCCTGACGGGTCAGCTCTGCCACGCCGATAACAATGAACAGCGAGGTATCTTTAATGCTGATGATCCACTGGTTACCGAGCGGCGGCAGCATGCGACGCAGCGCCAGCGGCAGAATAACGTGGCGGATCGTTTCGCGACGAGAAAGACCTAGCGCCAGACCGGCTTCACTGAAACCTTTATGAATCGACAGCACCGCACCGCGGGTGATTTCCGCAATGTAGGCGCCTGAGTTGATCATAATGGTGACGACGGCTGCGCTGAACGGGTCGATGCGCAGGTCGGTGAACGCCATAGGCAGGGCGAAGTAGATGAACATGACCTGCACGACAATAGGCGTGCCGCGGATCACTTCGATGAAAACCAGTGCGATGTGGTTTGCGATCCAGCCGCCGTAGGTGCGGGCGAAACCGGCGACAAGACCGATAATCAACCCACCAACCAGACCCAGGACCGAAATCCACAGGGTCATTTTAGCGCCTTCAAGCAAGAGTGGAATGGCAGGCCAGATGGCGCTCCAGTCAAACTGCATGATAATTTCCTGTTACTGTTACCGTGTTTCAAAAATAGCAGGGGCGAAAGGTCGCCCCCGAGTGAACGTCATTTTTACGTCTTATTATTTAGGCTCGGTACCGAACCATTTTTTGTAGATTTCGTTATAGGTGCCGTTCTCTTTCAGCGTTTTCAGCGCGCCGTTAACTTTCGTGCGCAGGTCGTCGCTGCCTTTCGGGAACGCGATACCGTACTGCTGTGCTTCCAGAGACTCGCCAACGGCTTTGAACTTGCCGTTACCGGCTGTCTTAATGAAGTACAGGATGTTAGGCGTGTCGTGCAGAACAGCGTCAGCACGGTTGGTGCCGAGTTCCATGTACGCGTTGTCGATGTTCGGGAACTGACGCAGGTCTTTGGTTTTGATATTTGCTTTCGCGTAATCAACAGAACCGGTGCCGCTCTTCACTGCCACCACTTTGCCGTCGAGATCTTTCACGCTTTTTACGTCGTTATTATCGGCTTTGACCATGACCAGCAGGCCGCTTTTGTAGTAGCCGTCAGAGAAGTCGATCGCTTTTTTACGTTCATCGGTAATGGTGATGCCTGCCAGTGCCAGATCAACGTTTTTGGTTTGCAGTGCCGGGATGATGCCGCTGAAGTCCATAGGCTTCAGGGTGTAATCCAGCTTGAGTTCTTTTGCGACAGCGGCCCACAGATCCACATCAAAACCAACGTATTTATCACCCTGTTTGAATTCAAACGGAACGAACGCCGTGTCGGTCGCCACAACCAGTTTGTCGGCAGCCTGAGAGGACACTGCAAAAGCCAGGGTAAGTGCAGCCAGTGAAACTTTTAATACAGACTTCATAGCATTTCCTTTTATATCCACGGGGCGATCCCCTGCGAGAACAGGTGGCACAATGAAAAAATCGTGCCAACTTTACAAGCTATTGTTTTGCAAAGGGGATGATGTCATGCATTGCACAATAAATGGGGCAATGAGGCTTTATTGCACCAAAGTGGAGCACCGTTTTGGTGCGCTTCGTTTGGCTCAACTGACGGGGAGATATTTAGCGTAAATTCTGACGAAAAAACAATCTTCCGTTAACGGTTGTGTGAGGTGATTATTACATTTCGTTCACTTTTGCAGGTGTGCAGACAAAAACTGTGCACCATAGATGTGCAAAACCCTCACCGGAGGGCGAGGGTTTGATAGAAAATTCGTATGAATTATTCGATGTTAGATTCGATAAACCACAGGAATTGGTCCAGGTCGCGGGAGGCGGCAGTGAAAATGTCTGCGGTATCTTCGTCTTTGGCTTCGCCGATCGCTTTGCGCACGTCATTGGCCACAATCGCGTAGCGGTCCGCCAGCTCTTTCAGGTGATCCTGAACGGTATGGATATCCAGCGGATAACTCTTCAGTGGCGTTTTGCTGTTGATCACCTGCGTGGTACCCAGCGCCACGCCGCCTAACTGAACGGCACGTTCAGCCATCGTATCGAGGTGGGTCACCAGTGCTGTGCGGAAGCCATCCAGCATTTCATGAACGGCAATAAAGTTTGCACCGCGCATATTCCAGTGGGCCTGTTTGGTGATCAGCGAAAGATCGATGAACTGGATCACCTGGCGATTCAGCAACTCAATGGTCGCCTTTTTGTCGCTATCCGATACATCGTTACGGGTATAAAGCAGATTAGACGCTTTCGTTTTCACCAGTTTAGCGGTACTCATAATCTCATATCCTCTTGATGTTTATGTCCCAGGTAATTACGGAACTAAGTATAGCACCGGATTTTTTCTCTGCGGTTTGGCTGTGCCTATCGGTTTAATAGCGAGAAGTGGCTTTTGAATTTAATTCATTGAAATGAATGGGTAATTTTAAAATTGATACAGATCAATCTTAATTGCTGGATAGGGATGTAAACGCAGAGGGATATTTCGAAAATAGAACAAAGTGTGTAAGAAATTATAACGTATGTCTTTCTGGCCTTTATTCTGCATGGCGTGGAAGCCATGCAGAATATATGGCCTTAGCTGATATCCACTTTCTCAACTTTAGGTTCCGGGCGCATGGTGAGCGTCGAGCCCATTGATGCCGCGATAATCGAGCAGAGCGCCAGCGTCTGGGTCAATGTCAGGGTTTCGCCGAGAAACACCATTCCGGAAATGGCGGCTAGCGCAGGCTCCATGCTCATCAGGGTGCCAAATATACGCGTCGGCAGACGCGTAAGGGCAATCATCTCCAGAGAGTAGGGGAGTGCGGTAGAGAGAATCGCGACCGCCAGCCCGATGGGCATGACGGACCATTGCCAGATAGATTCGGTCGCCTGCGCCATGCCGATAGGCACGAAGACGATGGCTGCGATCAGGGAACCTAACGCGACGGTCGCCGGACCGTGCTCTTCTCCTGCACGCTGGCCCGTAAGTATATAGACGGCCCAGCAGGCGCCAGCACCCAGCGCCAGGGCTGCGCCCGTCAGATCAATCTCAGCGACGCTCTGGCCCAGCGGCAGCAGGAACCATAAGCCCAGAACGGCTAACACGACCCAGATAAAATCGACCGGACGTCGCGAGGAGAAAAGCGCCACCGCCAGCGGGCCGGTAAACTCCAGCGCGACGGCGATCCCCAGCGGTATCGTCTGAATAGAGAGGTAGAACAGATAGTTCATTGCCCCGAGGGAAAGTCCATAAAACAGCAGGGGTAAACGCTGCTCCTTTTTGAAGCGCAGACGCCAGGGTTTGAAAATGACCACCAGTATCGCCGTGCCCAGCACGATACGCAGGGCAGTCACGCCTGGCGCACCTACCAGCGGGAAAAGTGATTTTGCCAGCGAAGCACCGCTTTGAATGGATAACATGGCAATAAGTATGACTGCCACCGGCAACCAGACCGACGACGTGCGGGATAACCCAGGCATCCTTTCTCCTGTCAGCTTATGTCAAATGAGGTAAAGGTTGCAGTGTAAAGGAAATAAGCGGCAACGGTTGAGGCGCTGTTGAAAAAAAACCGTGTCAAATCCGTAAAATGGTTAAGCGCTGGTGGATTTATCGCCTGATAGATTAGGAATAATCTGGATGAATGTAACGGCGCGTACGCGCAATATGCGCATTTAGTAGTGAAAATTGCATGTGATTTGAAAGAGATAGCTGATGCTGGAAACGTTCTGTTACAGGAAAGGTTTCATTAGACATCACGAATCACAAAGAGTTTCGCAAATTTTTTTGATATATTTAAAACTTACGGACTTACTTGAAGCACATTTGAGGTGGTTATGAAAAAAATTGCATGTCTTTCAGCACTGGCCGCTGTACTGGCTGTTTCCGCAGGTACCGCTGTAGCTGCTACTTCTACTGTTACTGGTGGTTACGCTCAGAGCGACTATCAGGGCGTGATGAACAAAGCTAACGGTTTCAACCTGAAGTATCGCTACGAGCAGGATAACAACCCACTGGGCGTGATCGGTTCTTTCACCTATACCGAGAAAGATCGTTCTGAAAACGGCGCATACAACAAAGGCCAGTACTACGGTATCACCGCTGGTCCAGCTTACCGTCTGAATGACTGGGCGAGCATCTACGGTGTTGTAGGTGTTGGCTACGGTAAATTCCAGCAGACTGAAAACCAGAGCGAAAGCCGCACTGCAAGCAACAGCGACTATGGCTTCTCCTATGGCGCAGGCCTGCAGTTCAACCCAATCCAGGACGTTGCTCTGGACTTCTCCTATGAGCAGAGCCGTATCCGCAACGTTGACGTTGGCACCTGGATCGCGGGCGTAGGTTACCGCTTCTAATCACTCCGGTGAGCTAATAAAAAATCCGCCCAATGTGGCGGATTTTTTTTGTCTTTTTCCCTCACCCCGTGGGCTGAGGTATTCCCGGTAATTTTTTTAACCTGAAGCGATGAATGTTGCGTCAGGAAAATGAATGGTTTACAGCGATGCTCTGGTCCGGCTGTAAATCGCCGAAGCGTTTCCGTAAGGCCGGGGCGAGGCGCACGGATGCGCCGAGAGGGCGTGGCCTGCAGGGATGCAGGCTCATGCCCGACCCGATAGCCTGAAGGAATAAGCTGAGGGCACCGCGAAGCGGCGATTTACCGCCGGGAGCCCGGGTCGCCAGGGTGGTGGCGATTGAGCCACCCTGGCACGTTCACAAGCCATGTCGTTAAAGAGTAGCAAGGAACATAAAGTGAACGGAATGACCACAAGAGCCATATGTTCCCCCTCACCCCAGCCCTCTCCCTCAAGGGAGAGGGAGCCGACTGTGCTGATATTATTTTGTGGGGATCCCTCAGCCCACAGGGTGAGGGTAATCAGACCGCTACTTACTCTTAATATCGAAAATATCCGTACCCAGATGGTTGTAGTCAACTTTCTGTAACTTGAAGTTGGTAACGTACACTGGGGGAGCTTTCTTGTTAGAGACAAACGGGTAAGCCGTTTTTATCTGCTCGGCTGTAATCCCCGTCCACTGCGAGAAGAACTGCAGGAAATCATTTGCCGAACGGCGCGCTTTAATCACGCGATGCGTTTTATCGTCGCTCGACAGCACCATAAACGGCACCTGGAAGTTCTGCTGGAACTTGTCATCGTGCGCCAGGTACTGCACCTCTTTACCACGCTCTTTAAACGCCAGCCCGTGATCCGAGAAATAGACCATGGAGAAGCTGTCGCCCGTATTGCGCAGCTGATCGTACAGCTTGCTCAGCAGCTCATCGGTTTGCGTCATGGTGTAGAGATAGCAAGAGGTCTCTTTGGACTGCACGAACTCCGCGTACTTCCCGCCGGTCCGATCGCAGGCCTGCGGGTGCGACCCCATCAGGTGCAGGACGATCAGCTGAGGCTGGGTGCGCGGGGTGGCGAAGACCTGTGCCGTCATTTTCAACAGCGCTTCGTCTTTGGTGTTTTTGTCGGCTTCAAAGTCGCCGTTCTTCAGGAACTGCACTTCGTCGGCACGTTTGGCGATACTGGCGATGGCCGTATCGTATTCGCCAATTTGCCCCTGATTGGAGAACCACCAGGTCTGATAACCCGCGCGGTTTGCCAGGGTGACAAAATTATCCTGATACTGGGGTTTGCCGTCGACGACACGGTTTAGGGTCAGGCCGAGCGATTTCTGCGTCGAGCCGCTGGCCGCGACATAATCGGTAAACAGCGTGCCTTTAACCGAACTGGCAAACGGTGTGTTATCCCAGTGTCCGCCGAAGGCTCCCATGGCATCGCGACGGGCACTTTCGCCAATCACCACCACATAGGTGTGATATTTTGGCTTAACGGCCAGCACGTTCCAGGTGTCTTTCATATTGGAAAGCTCAGCCATGCGCGCCTGCTCGTCGAGAACCTCTTTATTATTGACAACGACGTCCTTCACGAAGCGGAAAACCGGATAGCCGATATTGGTGAGCCTTAGCTTACCGTCCCAGGGAATATTCTGGATGGGGGCGACAAACGCCACGGCAACGCTGAACACCAGACAGAGTATTTCGATCTTACCCCAGGGTTTTTTCTCGCCCGGCTGACGGCGGATGGCGATAACGCCCAGCGCGAAGATAAAGATCCCGACCACGTAGCTGTACCACGGGAAGATCGTCAGGATCTCCGTTGACTCTTCCATATTGGTCGAGTGCAGCGCCAGCAGGGTATTAAAGTTTGGCGCGCCGTAAGCTTGGCCAAACGGGAAATAGAGTGCAGCGACCAGCGAGCAGATCCCGATTAACGCTTTTTGCACGCGCGGTGCGGATCGCCACAGCACATGCAAAACGCAGGTGAACGCCACCGCGTAGAGCAAACTAAAGGGATAACCCAGCGCAAAGTTAATCAGTAATGACTGCAAAAAGTAAAAACCCGTCCACGGGCTTAAGGCCCGGCTGCGGGTCACAACGGTATCTATCAGGGTTACATTCATAGGTCACTATCATGGATGAAAACGCCATGTGCTCACCCTGGCGTCAAGGGTCATAACCTGCCTGACAGTGCGTGGAGAGGGAATGAGGGTCCGCTTCAGCGAGCCGCAAATTGTGCAGGGCTGCAAGAAGATAGTGCGAGCGCTAAAGAATATCAACAGTTGCTAAGCAGATGTTTTGCGAAGGGGACTGCAAATCCGTAAAAAAGATCGGGAATAAGGCGGCTGGAAGCCAGTTTACAGCGAGATTGTGACGGGAAAATGAAGCGGCGTACCGCAACGCCGCTTAGTGGGAAGGTTTGTCGTCCTGATGCGGTTTGTTGTTAAACATATCGCACAGCATGTTCAACAGCATTAAGCGCACTTTAAAGGGAGAGTGGGTAAACACGGTCATGCACCTCTTGAATTCGTTCATAAGACCTCCTGAGTTTTGATCCCTTCGATCCGTGAAGGGTGACTGCATTACATACAGATATAGCACAGGCTATATTGTATAGCTATGGCTATTTCGTTAATTTTTTGTGCTTGCGGAGCTATGGTTTACAATGTGCGCTCTCGAATCCGGGCGCTGGAAGCGTCACCCCACTGAGGAAGTACAATGAACCGTCGCGCAGGTCATCCGACAATGAGGAAAACGACGCAACTGGTGAATGTTGAAGAACATGTCGAAGGTTTTCGCCAGGTCCGTGAAGCGCACCGGCGTGAACTGATTGATGATTATGTTGAACTCATTTCCGATCTGATTCGTGAGGTCGGTGAAGCGCGCCAGGTCGATATGGCCGCCAGGCTGGGGGTTTCACAGCCAACTGTCGCTAAAATGTTAAAACGCCTGGCCTCCGTGGGCTTAATTGAAATGATCCCCTGGCGCGGTGTTTTTCTGACGCCGGAAGGGGAGAAACTCGCGCAGGAGAGCCGCGAGCGCCATCAGCTTGTCGAGAATTTTTTACTGGTGCTGGGCGTCAGCCCGGAGATCGCCCGCCGGGATGCGGAAGGCATGGAACACCACGTCAGCGAAGAGACGCTGGTAAAGTTTCGCGAATTTACCCTTAAATATGGTCCCTCCGCTGAATGAAAATCCCCGGACTGCAGGCCCTGGCACGCGATCGTTTCTTCCATCTCTTATTAATCATTGGCGCAGCGTTAAGCCTCTTTGTGCCGTTTGCGCCACACGCCTGGCCCGCCGCAATTGACTGGCGCACCATCATTACCCTGAGCGGCCTGATGATGCTCACCAAAGGGGTCGAGCTGAGCGGCTATTTTGACGTTCTGGGCCGTAAAATGGTGCGCCGCTTTGCCACCGAGCGCAGGCTGTCCCTGTTTATGGTGTTCTCCGCCGCGGTGCTGTCGACGTTTCTGACCAACGATGTGGCGCTGTTTATCATCGTGCCCCTCACGCTCACGCTGCGTAAGCTTTGCGAGATCCCCGTCAGCCGGCTGATCATCTTTGAAGCGCTGGCCGTCAATGCAGGCTCGCTTCTGACGCCAATCGGCAACCCGCAGAATATCCTTCTGTGGGGACGGTCCGGTCTGTCGTTTGCCGCCTTTACCTGGCAGATGGCCCCTCTGGCGCTGGTGATGATGCTGTCGCTGCTGGCGGTATGCTGGTTCGCGTTTCCGGATAAAAAGCTGCAGTACCACAGCGGCACAACCGGCCCGCAGTGGCAGCCGCGTCTGGTGTGGAGCTGTCTTGGGTTATACATCGTCTTTCTGTTCGCGCTGGAGCTGAAGTATGAGCTGGCGGGCGTCCTGCTCGTTGCCGCGGGGTTTGTCGTCCTGGCGCGTCGCGTGCTGGTGAGCGTGGACTGGACGCTGCTGCTGGTCTTTATGGCGATGTTTATTGATGTGCATCTTCTTATCCAGCTTCCGGTACTGCAGAACGTTCTGCACAGCGTCAGCACGCTGTCTCAGCCGGGACTGTGGCTGACGGCGATTGGCCTGTCGCAGTTTATCAGCAACGTGCCGTCCACCATTCTGCTGCTCAACTATGTTCCGCCCGATACGCTTCTGGCCTGGGCGGTGAACATCGGCGGGTTTGGGCTGCTGCCCGGCTCGCTGGCAAACCTGATTGCGCTGCGCATGGCCAATGACCGTCGTATCTGGTGGCGTTTCCACGTCTGGTCGATTCCGATGCTGGTTTGGGCCGCGGCGATCGGTTTCGGAATATTCCTTCTCATATAGTGCGCAATTTGTCAGTTTTTCCTGGCAAACGTATAGCAACGTCCTAGCTTTAGTGAACGGCATAGTGTGATGCCGCTCACTGACAGGACCGTTGCTGAACTATGGCTGAAGATCAAAACCCGCCTGCTGACGAGCAGGACAAAAACAATAATGAGCGTAAGCGCCCGGGCAAGAAACCGTTAATTATCCTCGGCATTGTCGTGGTGGTGATGGTCGTCGTGGCGCTGGTCTGGTGGTTTTTAACCCGTAACGAAGAGACGACCGACGACGCCTTTACCGACGGCGACGTGGTGACGATTGCCCCCAAAACGGCGGGCTACGTTACCGAGCTGCGCGTGCGCGATAACCAGCGCGTGAAAAAGGGCGATCTGCTGGTGGTTATCGATCCGCGGGACACCACCGCGCAGCGCGATCAGGCTCAGGCCCAGCTTGGGCTGGCTATCGCGCAGCTGCATCAGGCTCAGGCGCAGCTGGCGCTTTCAAAAGTCCAGTATCCCGCCCAGCGTGACGAAGCCAAAGCGCAGGTGCTGAAAGCGCAGGCCGATCTGGCGAACGCGCAGGCAGAGTACCGTCGTCAGCGCGGCGTCGACCCGCGTGCGACCACTCAGCAAAGTATCGATTCCGCGAACGCACAGCTGCGTAGCGCACAGGCGGGGCTGGCCAGCGCTCAGGCGCAGCTGGAAGTGGCAGAGCAGGTCCAGCTGCAAATCCGCCAGCAGGAAACCAACGTTGAAGCGCGCGAGCGTCAGGTCGATCAGGCTAAAGCGCAGCTGGAAACCGCCAACCTTAATCTTTCCTATACCGAAGTCCGCGCCCCGTTCGACGGCGTTGTCACCAAACGCAACGTGCAGCCCGGCACGCTGGTGCAGGCGGGGACGGCGCTATTCTCGCTGGTTTCCCCGAACGTGTGGGTGGTCGCGAACTTTAAAGAGTCGCAGCTCGAGCGCATGAAGCCGGGCGATAAGGTCACCGTGTCCGTCGACGCGTGGCCGGATATGGAGCTTGAAGGGCACGTAGACAGTATCCAGCAGGGCAGCGGCTCGCGCTTCTCCGCCTTCCCGGCAGAAAATGCCACCGGCAACTTCGTCAAAATTGTGCAGCGCGTGCCGGTCAAAATCGTGATTGATAAAGGCCTGGATCCAAACAAACCGCTGCCGCTGGGGCTGTCGGTTGCACCGAAGGTGACGGTGGAATGACGGATCACAGCCACGACAGCTGGAAACCCGCCAGCAATCCGTGGGCGGTGGCGATTGTCGTTACCCTGGCGGTATTCATGGAAATTCTGGACACCACCATCGTCAACGTGGCGCTCCCCCACGTGGCAGGCTCGCTCTCGTCCAGCTATGACGAATCCACCTGGGTGTTAACCAGCTATCTGGTCGCGAACGGCATCGTGCTGCCCATCTCAGCGTTTCTGAGCCGGGTGTTTGGCCGCAAGCAGTTCTTCCTAATTTGCATCGTCATGTTCACCGTCTGCTCGTTCCTGTGCGGGATTGCCACCGAGCTGTGGCAGATCATCCTGTTCCGCGTGATGCAGGGCTTTTTTGGCGGCGGGCTGCAGCCCACGCAGCAGTCGGTGCTGCTCGACTACTTCAAACCCGAAGACCGGGGCAAAGCGTTTGGTCTGTCCTCCATTGCGATTATCGTTGCGCCGGTGCTCGGCCCGACGCTGGGCGGCTGGATCACCGACAACTACTCCTGGCGCTGGGTGTTCTTTATCAACATTCCGGTGGGGATTGTCACGGTGCTGGCGATCTACCAGCTGCTGGAAGATCCGCCGTGGGAGAGCAAATCAAAAGAGAAGCTGACTATCGACTGGACGGGGATCGGCCTGATCGCGCTGGGGCTGGGCTGTCTGCAGGTGATGCTCGACCGGGGAGAAGATGAGGACTGGTTCTACTCGAACTTTATCCGCACCTTCGGCGTGTTGACGCTTGTCGGCATTATCGGCGCCATCTACTGGCTGGTGTATGCCAGAAAGCCGGTGGTGGATCTGCACTGCATGAAGGACCGCAACTTTGCCATCTCCAGCCTGCTGATGGCGGGGATGGCGATGATTTTGTACGGCAGCTCGGTGGTGATCCCGCAGCTGGCGCAGCAGGACCTGGGCTACACCGCTACCTGGTCGGGGCTGGTGCTGTCGCCCGGGGCGGTGCTGATCGTATTAACTATCCCACTGGTGCTGAAGCTGATGCCGGTGGTGCAGACGCGCTGGATCATCGCCTTTGGCTTTACCTGTCTGGCGGTGTCGTTCTTCTGGTCGCGCACGCTGACGCCGGATATCGACTTCGAAACCCTGGTGCTGTTTCGCAGCGCCCAGTCGATAGGGCTGGGGTTCCTGTTTGTGCCGCTCACGACGATTGCGTTTATCTCGATACCGAGGCGGCTGAATGCCGATGCGGCGGCGCTGTTTACCATGTTCCGCAACGTAGCGGGCTCGATTGGCATATCCCTTTCGACGGCGGCCATCACCGAACGCGCGCAGGCGCACAGCGCGCACCTTGCGTACCACGCCTCGCCGCTTAACGAGCAGTTCCAGCAGGCGATACGCGAAAGCGCCCAGGCGATCCAGAACTTCACCACCCAGGTGGGCGACCCCACCGGCATCGCCACCGGACGCATGTACCAGACCATGATTGAGCAGTCACGCATCCTGGCCTACATCGACGTCTTTACCATCCTGAGCGCGGTGGCCTTGTTACTGATTCCGTTTTGTTTGTTGCTCTCGCCGGTTAAGAGCGAGGGGAGTGCAGGAGCACATTGATGATACACAGACGTTTACACCCCCTGATGATAATGATGCTGCTGGCGGGCTGCGCCGTCGGGCCTGACTACCAGCAGCCTGCGCCGCCCGCCGTTACGCACTGGAACGATAAGGGCGACAGCGCGGTGAAATCGCAAACTACTTCCGCTGCGACCAATCCGCGCTGGTGGAAGACCTTCGGCTCGACGCAGCTGGACAGCCTGGTTGAGCGCGCCATTGCCGGAAACCTGACGTTGCAGCAGACGGTGCTGCGCATCGCCGGGGCGCGAGAGCAGATTAATCAGGCGGGCGGGGCGTTTTATCCGTCGGTCAACGGCAATCTGCAGGCGACGCGCCAGCAGCTTGGCCTGGAAGGAGAGCTGAAATCCCATGGCGTGTATGACCAGGTGGATAGTATCGATCCCAACCTGAAGGGCGCGCTGGGGCCGCTGACGCAGCCGATTAACCTCTACCAGGGCAGCTTCGACGCCCAGTGGGAAATCGACCTGTGGGGCAAGGTGCGTCGTCAGGTGGAAGCCGCCGAAGCGCAGCAGAAAGCGGCTATCGAGCAGCGTAACGACGCGCTGGTGTCGCTGGAGGCCGAAGTGGCGCGCGCGTGGCTCCAGCTGCGCGGGGCGCAGAGCATTATCGCCACGCTGAACACCCAGATTAAAAGCGCGCAGCAGACGCTGGATCTGACCGAAAGCCGCCAGCAGGGCGGGCTGTCGCCGCAGATGGACGTGGAAAACGCCCGGGCGCAGTTAGGCAACCTTGAGGCACAGCTTCCGCAATATCAGGCGCAGGAGCGGCAGGCGATGAACGGCCTGGCGATCCTGCTCGGCAAGCCGCCAGGGGCGCTGGATGCGGAATTGCAAAGCGTGCAGCCGATGCCGGCCCTGCCGGATATTGTGCAGACCGGCATTCCGTCCACGCTGGCGCGACGCCGTCCGGACGTGCGCGAAGCGGAGGCGAACCTCCACGCCGCCACGGCGCAAATCGGCGTCTCGGTGGCGGAGCTGTTCCCGAGCTTTACGCTCTCCGGGCAGTTTGGCCTGCGCAACAGCGAAACCAACTGGCTGACCGACTGGAGCAGCCACTTCTACAGCTTCGGCCCGCAGGTCTCCATTCCCATCTTCCAGGGCGGTCGACTGGTCTCCAGCGTCAAGGTGGCGCGCGCGCAGCAGGGGGCGGCGGTGCTGGACTATCGCCAGACGGTGCTGACCGCGCTCGGCGATGTTGAAAACGCGCTGGTGAGCTATCGCACCGACCAGCAGCGTGAAGCGGGTCTCGCAAAAACGATCGACGCCCTGCAAAACGCCTTTGATTTAGCGAGCGACAGCTACCGGCAGGGGATCGCCAGCTTTATCGACGTGCTGGACGCCCAGCGTCAGCTGGCGCAGGCCCAGCAGCAGCGCGCGCAGGCGCAGGTGCAGAGCGCGCTCGATCTGGTGGCGCTCTACAAGGCCCTCGGCGGCGGCTGGGAGCCGTATCAGCAGGTGCAATTACCAGAATACAGCGTCTTTGGCGACGCCCCGCGCGGATAAATTCAGAGGATTGGGCAAGAAACGGACAGGAACACCACATTCGCGATGGCTGAGGGGCGGGTATAACTATCGGGTACCCAATCGACATGCGAGGAATAAGTTATGCGTTATCAAAAACTGGGCAACACCGGTCTGTTTGTTTCTGAACTGTGCCTCGGCACCATGACCTTCGGCGGCGAGGGCGGCATGTGGGGCAAGATTGGCCAGCTCCAGCAAAGTGAAGCCGAGCAGCTGGTGGGCCGCGCGCTGGATGCCGGGATCAACTTTATCGACACCGCGGACGTTTACTCGGAAGGACGCTCGGAAGAGATCACCGGTCAGGCGCTGAAAAACCTGAAGATCCCTCGCGAGAACGTGGTGGTCGCCACGAAAGTGTTCGGCGAAACGGGAACGGCAGGGGTGAACTCGCGCGGCAGCTCGCGCTATCACATCATCAGCAGCGTGAAGGAGAGCCTGCGCCGCCTGCAGCTCGATCATATCGATCTCTACCAGCTTCACGGCTTCGACCCCGCAACGCCGATTGAAGAAATGCTCTACGCGCTGGATAACCTGGTGCAGCACGGCCACGTGCGCTACATCGGCGTCTCGAACTGGGCGGCGTGGCAGATTGCCAAAGCGCTCGGTATTTCTGAACGTCTTGGGCTGGCGCGTTTCGCGTCGCTGCAGGCGTATTACACCATTGCCGGACGCGATCTTGAGCGCGAACTGGTACCGATGATGCAGAGCGAAGGCGTCGGGCTGATGGTCTGGAGCCCGCTGGCGGGCGGTCTGCTGAGCGGAAAATATGGCCGCGACGGTCAGAGTGAAGCCGGCGGTCGTCGTCTGGAGTTTGACTTCCCGCCGGTGAACAAAGATCGCGCCTTCGACTGCGTGGACGTGATGCGCACTATCGCCGAAAGGAAGGGCGTCTCCGTCGCGCAAATCGCGCTGGCGTGGCTGCTGCATCAGAAAGCGGTGACCAGCGTCATCATTGGGGCGAAACGCGTCGAACAGCTGGACGACAATATCGCCGCGACCGGGATCCGCTTAAGCGAAGACGAGCTTAAGCAGCTTGATGCGGTGAGCGCGCTGCCGCGCGAATACCCGGGCTGGATGCTGGAGCGGCAGGGGGAATATCGCCGCAATCAGCTCGCGCAACAATAACCTTCCTTGCCCCGGTAGTGCATCGCTAACCGGGGCTTTTTTTCCCGCATTGCTCACAAAAAACGATCCTCCTCTTTGATCCCCATTTCATCTTCGCCTATATGACTAGTCATGAAATTTTAAATGACTAGTCATATAGGGAGAGAGCATGAACAATTCGCTGCCGGCCAATTTTTTATGGGGCAACTCGGTGTCCAGCATGCAGACGGAAGGCGCATGGAACGAGGGTGGGAAGGGGATGTCGGTTTACGACATTCGCGAAGCCGGGGAGAACGTATCCGACTGGAAAGTCGCGACCGACTCCTACCACCGCTACCGGGAAGATTTCGACCTGATGCAGGATCTGGGCATGAACTGCTACCGCTTTCAGATCTCATGGAGCCGCGTCTGCCCGCAGGGCGACGGCGCGTTCAACGACGAAGGCATCGCGTTTTACGACCGCTTTATTGACGATCTCATCGCCCGCGGCATCGAGCCGATGGTCTGCCTGTACCATTTCGATATGCCGCTGGCGCTGGCGCAGGAGTACAACGGCTTCAACGACCGCCGCGTGATGGAGGCCTTTATCCGCTACGGCAAAAAGATGATCGACTGCTATGGCGACCGCGTGAAGTACTGGCTGACCTTCAACGAGCAGAACATCTTCCATATGCCGGAAGCGTTCCGCATTTCCGGCTATATGCACGGCGACAAAACCCTGCGCGAGCTTTACGAGCTGCAGCACCATACGATGGTGGCGCACATGGCGCTGACCGAGTATCTGCATCAGACCAGGCCCGGCCAGCTGATGGGCGGCATGCTGGCGCACCAGCTGATCTACCCGGCCACCTGCAAACCGCGCGATATCTTCTGCGCCCAGCAGTACGACGAGTTCCTCAACCAGAACCTGCTGCGCGTCTTCGCAGGGCAGGGCTACAGCCCGGCGGTGATGGCGGTGGTGGAGCTGGAGGGCTTTGGCGATATCTACCGCGCCGAGGATTTAGCGCTGCTGGCGCGAACTAAAAACGACTATATGGCCTTCAGCTACTACGCCAGCAAAACGCTGGACAGCGATGCGATCCCGGAAGGCACGCCGGTGAACTATTACCTGCTGCACGGCGAGAAAAACAATCCGTACCTGAAGGCCACCGAGTGGAACTGGCAGATCGATCCGCTGGGCTTTCGCACCATCATCACCCGCTACGCCAACGACTGGCGGATGCCGGTCTTCCCGATCGAAAACGGCATCGGGGTGATTGAGTCCTGGGACGGCGTCAATCCGATTGAGGACACCTACCGCATCGACTACCACCGGGCGCATATCAATGCCATGAAGGAGGCGATGTTCGAGGACGGGGCAGAGGTGATCGGCTACCTCGGCTGGGGGTTAATCGACATTCTCAGCTCCCAGGGCGACATGCGTAAGCGCTACGGCGTGGTCTATGTCAACCGGGAAAACCACGACCTGAAAGACCTGAAGCGCGTGCCGAAGAAGAGTTACGCGTGGTTAAAACAGGTTATCCATACCAACGGACGCGAGATGTAAGCCGTACGCTGCCGGGCCGTTTTTGTGACTGATTGATGGGAACTATCCGCTATGTCTGAAACAAAAATAACACCGCACATGCAGTCTTTTGTCGATAAGTTTGTTGAGTTCTCGGCGCGCCTGGCTAATCAGGTGCACCTGCGCTCCCTGCGCGACGCCTTCGCCACGGTGATGCCGATTTTCATCCTCGCCGGTCTGGCGGTGCTGGTGAACAACGTGGTATTTCCGTGGATTTTTCACGGCGACACGCTCGCGCAGTTTAAGGTGTGGGGCGAGGCGATTATCAACGGCACGCTGAACATCGCCGCGCTGCTGCTGGCCCCGATGATTGCCTGGTCGCTGGCGCGCAACAAAGATTTCGACAATCCGGTCTCGGCAGTGGTTATCGCCGTCAGCAGCTTCATCATCATGATGCCGATGCGCCTGCAGATTACGCCCGTCGGCAGCGATGCCGCGGTGAACATCACCCAGGTGCTGACGTTCACTAATATTGGCTCAACCGGGATTTTCGCCGGGGTGCTGATCGGGTTGCTCTCAACGGAAGTGTTTATCGCCATTTCGCGCCTGAAGGCGCTGCACATTTCCCTCGGAGAAAACGTGCCTCCGGCGGTGAGCAAATCCTTTACCGCGCTGATCCCGACCATCCTCACGCTCTCCCTGTTCGCGGTGCTGGCGGCCGTGCTGGCAAACGTGCTGCACACGGACCTGATCCATCTTATTACCACTTTTATCCAGCAGCCGCTGCGGCTGATCAACACCAGCCTACCGGGGACGATTTTTATCTACAGCTTCGGTAACTTCCTGTTCACGCTCGGTATTCATCAGTCAGTCGTTAACAGCGTGGTGCTGGAGCCGTTCCTGCTGATCAACACCAACGAGAACATGCTGGCTTTCGCCAACGGCCAGCCCATCCCGCATATCATCAACAACATCTTCGTGCCGACGTTTGGCATGGTGGGCGGCACGGGCAGCACGATATCGCTGCTGATCGCCATCTTTATCTTCTCCCGACAAAAATCGGCGAAGCAGGTGGCGCGTCTGTCGCTGGCGCCCGGTCTGTTCAACATCAACGAGCCGGTGATTTTCGGCCTGCCGATCGTGTTTAACCTGCCGCTGATGATCCCGTTTGTGCTGCTGCCCGCCATCGGCATTTACTTCGCCTGGCTCTGTACCACGCTGGGGCTAATGTCGCGCTGCGTGGTGATGATCCCCTGGACCACGCCGCCCATTCTCAGCGCCTGGCTGGCCACGGCAGGGGACTGGCGGGCGGTGGTGGTGCAGTTGGCAATCATCGTATTTGGTGTATTCTTCTACCTGCCTTTCCTCAAGATTGCCGAGAGAGTGGCGTTGAAAAACAGCGGGATAGAAAACTAACTGAAAGGAAGGACGATGGCGGCGAAGTACATCACCATAGCGCGGGAAATTAAGAAACGCATTATCAGCCAGCAGTACGCCGCCAATGAACCCCTGCCGGACCAGTTTGCGCTGGCGGCGGAGTTCAACTCCAGCCGGATGACCATTCAGCAGGCGATGCGCCAGCTGATCGTCGAAGGTCTGGTCTATACCCGCCAGGGCCAGGGCACGTTCATCCGCAAAAACTTCCTTCAGCTCTCGCAGTGGGACCTCTCCGGCAGCGACTACTTTGGCGCGACCAAAACCTGGGCGCATCTGGGCACGGTGACCAGCCGGGTAGTGCATTTCGAGCTGCGCTTCCCGAACGAAAAAGAGCAGGCGTCGCTGATGATTAACGCCGATGCGCCGATCTATGACTTCATTCGCCTCCGTTTGCTGAACGGCGAACCGATGTCGCTGGATTCCACGGTGATGCCGATGAATCTGGTGCCGGGCCTGACGAAAAACCATCTTGAAGGTTCAGTGTTCCAGTACGTGCAGGAGACGCTGGGGCTGAAAATTATGGGGTCGTATCGGGTTGTGCGGGCGCTTAAGCCCAACGCGCTGGACAGGGAGCATCTGGTCTGCGAGCAGACCGATCCCGTACTGGAAGTGGAGCAGGTGATTTATCTGGAGGACGGCACGCCGCTGGAGTATGCCCACTGCCACTATCGGTACGACCACGGCGGGATCGTGATCGTGAATAACGGATAAAAAAAAGCGGGCAACGAGGCCCGCTTTTTTAATGCTTCGCTATCAGTTCAAACGCACCGGCATACCGGAGCGGTTCTGCACGGCCTGGTCAACAATCGCCGTTTCTACGTCTGGCTGAGAAGTCACCGCCTGTACCGCGCTATTCAGCGTAACAGGGACGATTTCGTTGTTGTTGATCTGGTCTTCGCTGGTGGACAGCGGGTTGTGCACTTCGATGTAGCGGCTGCCGTCTGGCTCAGAGGTCGCTTTCACCGGTTCGTTGATGAACTGCACGCGCGTACCGACCGGCACGTTTTCGAACAGGAATTTGATGTCGTCGTTACGCAGGCGCACGCAGCCGTGGCTTACGCGCAGGCCGATACCGAAGTTGGCGTTGGTACCGTGGATAGCGTAAAGGCGGCCAATGTACAGCGCGTACAGACCCATAGGGTTATCCGGGCCTGCCGGTACAACGGCTGGCAGCGGTTCGCCCGCAGCGATGTATTCCGCGTGCATTTTGGCAGTCGGCGTCCAGGTTGGGCCCGCTTTCTTACGCTCAACCTTGGTGGTCCAGTTCATCGGGGTGTCTTTACCCAGCTGGCCGATACCGATTGGCAGCACGATAACGGTGTTGGTGCCTTTCGGATAGTAATACAGACGCATTTCGGCGCTGTTAATCACGATACCTTCATGAACGGTATCCGGCAGGATCAGCTGCTGAGGAATATTCAGCACGGTACCCGCTTTCGGCAAATACGGGTCAACGCCCGGGTTCGCTTCCAGCATGTTAGACAGGCCCAGCTGGTACTGCGCAGCGAAATACTCCAGTGGCTGAGAGTTACCTTCTGGTACCGTCACAACCTGGTTCTGGCCTACCAGACGGCTACCGTCTGTTGGCAGGGGATACGTCACCGCAGACGCGGTCTTACAAAAACCTACTACGGCTAACGCCGCCGCTAAAAGCGTTGTTAATTTCATGTTCATGTTGTGCGAGGTATCTAAGCCATTCTGGCGATGAGTTGATAAGTCTGAATCTGTGATGGGAGCGCATTATATGTGCATTCCCGCTAACAGGGAATTCAGATGTGTACGAAATCACATTTTTTTCGATTTTGTTAAAGTTTAGTGGATTGCCGCAACACGGGATCTCAATTCGGAATTGTGGCATAATGCCGCGTTTATCACACTTTTCGCAGGAATCTCCCCGTGTTAGTTACCAGCAACGTCACTATGCAGTTTGGCAGTAAGCCGCTGTTCGAAAACATTTCCGTCAAATTTGGCGGCGGCAACCGTTACGGCCTGATTGGTGCCAACGGTAGCGGAAAATCCACCTTTATGAAGATCCTCGGCGGTGACCTGGAGCCGACGCTCGGTAACGTATCGCTCGACCCTAACGAGCGTATCGGTAAGCTGCGTCAGGATCAGTTCGCCTTCGAAGAGTTCACCGTGCTCGACACCGTGATCATGGGGCATGGGGAACTGTGGGAAGTGAAGCAGGAGCGCGATCGCATCTACGCGCTGGCCGAAATGAGCGAAGAAGACGGCTATAAAGTAGCCGACCTGGAAACGCAGTACGGCGAGATGGACGGCTACTCGGCGGAAGCGCGCGCGGGCGAGCTGCTGCTGGGCGTAGGCATTCCGGTTGAACAGCATTACGGCCCGATGAGCGAAGTGGCGCCAGGCTGGAAGCTGCGCGTGCTGCTGGCACAGGCGCTGTTCTCTAACCCGGACATCCTGCTGCTCGACGAACCGACGAACAACCTGGACATCGACACCATCCGCTGGCTGGAGCAGACGCTGAACGATCGCGACAGCACCATGATCATCATCTCGCACGACCGTCACTTCCTGAACATGGTCTGTACGCACATGGCGGATCTGGACTACGGCGAGCTGCGCGTTTACCCGGGCAACTACGACGAGTACATGACGGCGGCTACCCAGGCGCGTGAACGTCTGCTGGCGGATAACGCCAAGAAGAAAGCGCAGATTGCTGACCTGCAGTCCTTCGTCAGCCGCTTTAGCGCCAACGCCTCTAAGTCGCGTCAGGCGACCTCGCGTGCCCGTCAGATCGACAAAATCAAGCTGGACGAAGTTAAAGCCTCCAGCCGTCAGAACCCGTTCATCCGCTTCGAGCAGGACAAGAAACTGTTCCGTAACGCGCTGGAAGTGGAAGCCCTTGAAAAAGGCTTTGAGAACGGTCCGCTGTTTAAAAAATTCAACCTGCTGCTGGAAGTGGGCGAGAAGATTGCCATCCTCGGTGCCAACGGTGTGGGTAAATCCACCATGCTGAAAACCCTGGTCGGCGAACTGCAGCCGGACAACGGCACCGTGAAGTGGTCTGAAAACGCGCAGATTGGCTACTACGCGCAGGACCATGAATACGAGTTCGAAAACGACCTCACCGTCTTTGACTGGATGAGCCAGTGGAAGCAGGAAGGCGACGACGAGCAGGCGGTACGCAGCATTCTGGGTCGTCTGCTGTTCAGCCAGGACGACATCAAAAAGCCGGCTAAGGTGCTCTCCGGTGGTGAGAAGGGCCGCATGCTGTTCGGCAAGCTGATGATGGAAAAACCAAACATCCTGGTGATGGACGAACCGACTAACCACCTGGACATGGAATCTATCGAATCCCTGAACATGGCGCTGGAGATGTATCAGGGTACCCTGATCTTCGTCTCTCACGACCGTGAGTTCGTCAGCTCGCTGGCGACCCGCGTGATCGAAATTACGCCAGAGCGCGTGGTGGACTTCACCGGTAATTACGAAGATTACCTGCGCAGTAAAGGTATCGAGAACTAAAAAAAAGCCGGGTGGCGGCTTCGCCTTACCCGGCCTACGTTCTGTTCCCTCTCCCCGTGGGAGAGGGTTAGGGTGAGGGCATCGGGCCGCACTAGACCACCCACTCGCCCCCTTCGACCCCGTTCACCAGCAGCGTACGTTTTTCCCCTGCAGGCAGCGACACCTTAAGCGATTTCCACGCCGGACGATAATCCCCGCGCGCGTTGACCTTCAGGTTGATGGTTGCGCCGTCGCACACCATTTCCCACTCCACCCACAGCGCGTTGCCGTTCTGGTAGCCCCAGCTTTCGCCGTCGTCTTCAAACAGCATTCCGGTGGTCGTGCCGACGCCCTTTACCGGGAACAGCTTCAGCTCGCGGGTCGTATCTTTTTCGGCATTCACATGCGTAATGCGTTCGCTCAGCGGCAGAGCGGCACCGGCGCGCACCAGCAGCGGCAGTTTTTCCAGCGGCGCGTCGAGGACGATCGACTGGCCGCCCGCATACCACGCGTGGGTGTAAAAATCATACCAGCCGGTGTCGTTATCCGGCAGCCAGACGCGGCGCTCGCGCTGCCCGGCTTCGACGACGCTGGCCACCAGCAGGTCGCGGCCCAGCAGGAAGTCATCGCACTCCTCAAACGTCTGCGCATCGTGTTCGTGGTCGAGGAAGGTCGGGCGCAGCATCGGCTCGTCGTCGGCGTGCGCCTGCCAGAGCAGGGTATAGAGGTACGGCAGCAGGCGGTAGCGCAGCTCAACCGCGCCGCGAATGGCTGGCGTGACGCCCGGGTACATCCACGGCTCGTTCACGGTGTGGTCATCGTTCCACGAGTGAATGGTAAAGCGCGGGTGCATCACGCCGTTCTGCACCCAGCGCACGAACAGCTCGGCGTCCGGCTTGTCGCCGGAGAAACCGCCGACGTCGTGACCGACGTTGAACAGACCGGACAGGCTCATGCCCAGACCCATGCGGATGTTATAGCGCAGGGTGTCCCAGCTGGTGCGGTTGTCGCCGCTCCAGGTCTGAACGTAGCGCTGCATCCCGGCGCAGCCGGAGCGGGAGATCAGGTACGGACGTTTTTCCGGCGCGAAACGCTGCTGCGCTTCCAGCGAGGCGCGCATCATCAGCAGCGGCATCACCGGGCGAATGTGCTTGATGGCGATCTCTTTGCCGAAGCCAAAGCAGCGCGCCTCCCCGTCCCACACTTCATATTCGTTGTTGTCGTTCCAGGTAGAGTCGATGCCCATCTCCAGCAGCTGCGTGGTGACGCCGTTCTGCCACCACTGCACCGTCTGCGGGTTGGTAAAGTCGAGGTGCGAGCCTTCGTCATCCCAGAAGCTGGAACGTTCCGGTGCATCGGTTTCTGAATCGCGAATGAACAGGCCGCTCTCCGCCACTTCGTTATAGCGCGGATGGTCCTGCAGCAGGCACGGCTTGATGTTTGCCGCCAGCTTCAGCCCCGCGTCGTGGAAGGCCTGGCTCATCACCTTCGGCTGCGGCACCTTGTCATAGTTCCAGTTGAAGACGTAGCGCTTGCCGTTGATAGAGGTATAGCCGGAGGAGAGCTGGAACGAGTCGCACGGAATGGCGTGCTCTTCGCACAGGCGGATGAAGTTCATCAGCTGGTTTTGCGCGTCCGGCGCGTCGGTGTAGTGCATGGTCGAGCCGCTGTAGCCCAGGCTCCATTTCGGTCCGAACAGCGTTTTCCCGGTCAGGCGCACGAAGGCTTTGGTGACGTCCAGCACGCGCGTGCCGGTAAAGATGTAGTAATCGATGTCGCCCGCTTCCGCCTGCCAGCGACGATAGGCGGTGTGGTAGTTGTCGATTTCGTTACCCAGATCCAGCCAGCAGCTGCTCAGGTTGTCGTAGAACAGGCCGTAGCTCACGTCGTCGCGGCGGGCGATAGTGAACGGAATATGCTTGTAGAGCGGGTCGGTGCTGGCCGCGTTGTAACCCATTGCGTCGAGGTTGCGCATCTCATAGCGCTTGCCGTTGCGCTGCAGATCGCCCGCTTTTTCGCCCAGGCCGTAGAAACGCTCGTCCTTGCGGCGGCTGAGGTAGTGCGCCACGCCGTCGCCGTGGGCGTTCAGCAGGTAGGCGCTGGTTGGACGGTCGTTGACCAGCGGCTGCCACTCGCCCGCCTCATTGCGGTAGTGCCACTCCAGCCACAGCGGCTGATGGACCGTCACGCGCAGCTGTTCGGTTGCCACCGTGAGCGTCTCATCCTGCTGCGTCAGGGTCCAGGCCGGGCAGGAAAAACCGCTTATATCCTCACGACGGCGGCCTTCCCACGGCACGTCTTTTTCCGGCGCGATGCTCCAGGTGCGGTCCAGCGCCAGCTCGCCTTTGCGTTTAATCAGCACGCGGAACAGGTTCTCTTCCAGCACATACAGGCACAGGCGGTGCTGGTTATCGACCAGCAGTTCCAGATGGTTTGCCGACTGCGTATCTACGGTCCAGTTTTTCAGGGTTTTCATATGCAATACATCCACTATCAGGCGCGCTTGGCGCGACGTTCAGCAATAAATGCTACCAGGAAGACAGCGCCAATCAGGTCAAAGAAGCCCATGGCAATAAAGAGCGGGTTAAAGCCGATTTTGTCGGCGGTCACGCCGATTAACAGCGAGAACAGGAAGCTGGCGATCCACGCCGCAGAGCCGCGCATGCCGTTGACGGTCGCCATCTGGCCTTTGTCGAACGACTCAACGACCAGGGCGCTCAGCATGCAGGAGATAATCTGGTGCCCGAAACCGCCGATGGAGATCAGCACGATGGTGATATACGGGTCGCGGGTAATGGCCACGATGCCCAGAGAGATCATCAGGAACGCGCCCGTCACGGAGCTGGCAACGACCGAGTTAACGCGCGAGCAGCCGAACAGACGGGTGTACAGACGCGTCAGGTAGCCGCTCGCCACGCTGCCGAGGTCGGCGGCGAGGAACGGCAGCCAGGCAAACATCGCAATCTGCTTCAGATCCATGCCGTGCTCTTTGGCGAGATACAGCGGCACCCAGAAGCTCAGCACCGCCCAGGCCGGTTCCGCCATAAAGGCCGGGATGGCGATACCGTAGAAGCGTTTGTTTTTCGAGACGGTTTTCAGCGCGGTCAGGAAAGGCAGTTTCACCGCAGGCGGTTCGTTATCCTGCTTGATAAATGCCAGTTCGTCCTTGCTCAGGTTCGGGTGCTGCTCCGGGTTGTGGTAGAACGCCCACCAGAGGATCACCCACAGCAGCGCCAGCACGCCGGTAAACATAAACGCACCCTGCCAGCCGAACGACGCGTGAGCAAAGTAGATGATAGGCGGGGCCAGCATCGCGCCGATGGAGAATCCCACGCCAGCCCAGCCAGCGGCAACGGGTCGCTCTGATTTCGGGAACCATTCGCCGATGGTTTTGGCGTTTGCAGGGGTAGCGGCGGCCTCAGAGGCACCCATAAAGAAGCGCAGAATAGCGAGGTGCAGCCAGCTTCCGGCGCCCGCGTGGAAAATACACATCAGCGCCCAGATCCCGGCGCAGACCATAAAGCCAATCTTCAGGCCGATGACGTCAATCAGCCAGCCGCACAGGGGCTGGAAAATGGTATAGGCGATCTGGAACGCGCCGACGATCCAGGAGTATTGCTCGGTGGTGATCCCGAGGCTCTCTTTCAGTTCCGGGGCGAGGATCCCGAGTGAGTTACGGGTGATGTAGTTAACGGTGACGCCAAGTAAGAACAGCACCAGCACGTACCAGCGCAGGTTCTTGATGACGCGACGGGTTTTGCTTGTCGCTACGGTGTTATTGATGTCCTGACTCATTTTACTCTCCACAAGACGGACGGTAAGGGGACGGAGGTTCAGGTGTCACACGGATTTTTATGCCTTTGATTTCTATCCGTTTAAAATGCTTAAGTTGGTATACAACTAGTATGGAAGTTGTGTGACAAGTTCACCTTAAGGAAGAAAATGAGTGGGCAAAAGTGGATTTTGTGCAAAATTTCTCATAACTGACGTAAACCCTCTGGCATGATGCCCTTTATGTCAGCTATTGCCTGACCAATACGCTATGAAAATTTTTTCATTTCGCAAATGGAGCCAGATCACAAAATGGACAAAAGGCTAAAAATCAGCGAAATCGCGGCCCGGACGCAGCTCTCGATCAGCACCGTGTCACGAGTGCTGGCGGGAAAAGCGAATACCAGTGAGAAAGCGCGCGCGAAGGTGCTGGCGTGCGCGCGGGAGCTGGGGGTGATGGACGGCATGGCGGCAGGGCGTCTGCTGCTTAACAGCCTGGTGGTTTTTGCCCCGCAGCGGGCGTTTGACGAGCGGTCCGACATCTTTTACTACCGCGTGATCCAGAGCGTGAGTAAAGGCCTGGCGTCCCACGATGTGCGTCTTCGCTACTGCGCGCTGGAGGAGAACGACAGCGACGCCCAGCTGTTTCTGGCACGCATGAACGAAGCGGACACTCAGGCGGCAATCCTTCTTGGCATCGACGATCCCCATATCCACGATCTGGCGGTGGACGTGGGTAAACCCTGCATGCTGATTAACTGCCGCGACCGGCACATGCGTCTGCCTGCCGTCGCGCCGGATCATCGCGCCATTGGCGAACGGGCGGCGGAATATCTGTTCGAAATGGGACATCGTGAGGTGATGAACGTGCTGTGCCTGCGCCGCTACACCATGGAGCTGCGCCTGGCGGGGATCCGCGACGCGTGGCAGTCTCACAACCTGAAATTCAACGATAAACGCGATCTGCTGGTGGTGCCCAGCTTCAGCGCGCGCGAAACGGAACAGATGGTCAGCAGCTGGCTCAGTGAAGTGCAGGGGAAGGATTTACCGACCGCGTTCCTGGTCGGCGGCGACTTTATGGCGGCGGGCACCATTAGCGCATTACAAAACCACGGCCTGCGCGTGCCGCAGGACGTGTCGGTGATGAGCATTGACGGCTTTAACCTGGCGGCGATTCAGGATGTTCCATTAACGGCGGTGCACGTTCCGCGCGATGAGCTGGGAACCGAAGCGGTATATATGCTCCAGCAGCGGCTGATGCGCCCGGACGCGCCGGTCGGGACGTTACTGCTTAACGGCACGCTGGCCGTGCGGGAATCGGTACGGCGGATACGTCAGGGGAAACGACGCACCGCCGTAGAGCGGGAAGGGCTGTACGACAGTTAAACCATGCCCAGCGCGCGCTTGCCGTGGATGTTGAGATCGTTCACGGTAAAGCGGCCCTGCCAGCTTTTTTCATAATCCTCGCGCGGGAAGTCTCCCGGCGACGCGCCGGTTTCAAGCGCTTCCTTGACCTTTTTCGCGTAGGCGAGGTTTTTCTCGCACATCGGCGCGGCAGGGATGTACATCACGTTGCCCCAGCCCTGCTGATTTTCTACCGGCGCGACGGAATGGATCACATCGCAGTGCCACCACACGGAATCGCCCGCCTCGAGTGCCGGAATGCTGGTCAGCGCCTCGATCAGCAGCGGGTGCCACTTCTCGGAAACCGGCAGGACGCGCCCCGGCGCCACGCCGCACAGCTCGTCTTCCGGCACGTCGTCCAGCAGCGGCCGCAGCAGAATGTAGGCCATCGCTTCCGGGATTGGCACCACGTGCAGCAGCCCCTGACCTGGGATCATATCCGACAGCGCCGTCCAGCCCTGGAAGGTGCGGAACACCGAGCATTTGGTGGTGTTATCGACGGTGTACTCTTCCACTTCGGTACGGTGCGCGGCGTTCCACGGATCGTATTTCTCGACGTTGCCGTCAAACACGCGGGCGAACACCTGTTGATAAGCCGGAAGCAGCCAGCGCTCCAGCGCGCCGGAGTCGGTATGCGCGCCCAGTCCTTTCGAGGTCGTTCCCGGCGGGCGGCGGCGGATACGGTCCGGGTAAATCACGCTCACGTCCGGGTCGAACCACTGCTTGCCGTTGCTCTCGAATGTCCACAAACGGTTCAGGAACGACTGCACCTGCGCCATCTCTTCGCTCTGGCGCGCCTGCATCTGCGCCTGAGACCAGTAAATCGGGTAAATCTCCGGACGAGAGGCCGTCAGGGTGCCGAAGAAGTTATCGCCCGGGCCTTTGTAGACCTCGTCAAACTTGTTCAGATCGAGGTAGTCGAGCATCGACTGATCCCACGCCAGCGCCTGCTCGCGCGGGAAGTGACCTTTAATCACCGCGCAGCCGCGGCGTTTAACGGCCTCGCGCTGTGCGTCGGTAATGGTGCCGTTTTTCACATCCGCAAACGGGATCACCGGCCAGACGGATTCGCCTTTGTTCTTAAGCGCGTTGATTTCCGCCACGCGGGTGGCAATTTTGTCGCTGAGCTTATTAAATACCGCCTGCACGTCGCCGATCTGCGCGCGCAGCTCACGTTTTAACTGACGGATTGCCGCTTTGTGATCCGCTGGCAAAGTTTCACTGGTAAAGGTCATAACTGCCTCGCATCTTTCATTCGAAAGTAAAAATGTCTACAAGTGATACTTTAAGTTAAAAATAAGTTAATGCAAGTTTAAAAACTTGACGCAAGCCACAGGTCGGAAAAAGAGTGAGAGGCCGGAGCGACGCTCCGGCGAGGAGAGGATCAGACGTCGAACGGGGAATGGTTGTCGAGCACGGCCTGGATGACGTTCAGCGCGCCCTGATGGTTGTTGTCATCGGTGCCGTAGCGGCTGATTTCTTTGATGCTCTCTGCCGCGTTGCCCATCGCAAAGGAATATTTCACCAGCTTCAGCATCTCGGCATCGTTGCCGCTGTCGCCAATGGCCACGCACTCCTGCGGGGAGATTTTCCAGCGTTTCAGCAGACGGCTAATGCCGTTGGCCTTGTGCAGGCCGGGGATAATCAAATCGACAAAACCAAAGCCGCTGGTGACCGGCTTCATGATGCCGTCCAGGGAGACGTGCAGTTTATCCACCAGATTAGGGATATCGCTGTCCGGCAGGTTCAGAGAGAACTTAAACAGCACGTCGTCAATTTCGCGGTAATCGCTGATGCGCTTTAAGCGGTGATAGTGCTTTGACATCAGCGCCACGAATTCTTCAGGAGCCTGGTCGCTGACCCAGGCGCTCTCCAGCCCGCAGGCCACGAAGTTCAGTCCTTTATCTTTCAGCAGTTCGCCAATCACGATCTGCGATTCATGACGCGTCAGCTCGCCGTGGAAAATCTGTTCGCCGCGATCGAACACCAGCGCGCCGTTTTCCGCCACGAAGGAGATCCGGTCTTTCAGCTCCGGAAAGAAGGAGATGAGCTGGTAATACTGGTTGCCGCTGGCGACAACGAATTCAATGTCGCGGGCTTTAAGCTGTTCAAACTGTGCCTGGAAGCGGTCACGATCGTACTGCTTGGCATCATCAAGGAAAGTTCCGTCCATATCGGTGACGATAACTTTAACGGTCATACTGTGCTCCTGGATCACTGCGTTTTGAAACATTCTAATAACAAGGTGACGGGGAGCACAAATTTAATTTCGAATGAAAGTCAGAAAGCCGGGTGGCGGCTTCGCCTTACCCGGCCTACGGGGAGACAATGTAGGCCCGGTAAGCGAAGCGCCACCGGGCGTTTTTTTACAGCGTGTGCTCAGTACGGGCGATAATATCGTCCTGCGCATCCGGCGACAGGGCGGTGAAGAACGCCGAGTAGCCCGCGACGCGCACCACCAGGTCACGATACTGGTCAGGATGTTTCTTCGCTTCCAGCAGCGTTTCGCGCGAGACGATGTTGTACTGGATATGCCAGCCTTTATGCACCTCGAAGAAGGTGCGCAGCAGCACCATCAGCTTCTGGCGATCGCTGTCGTTTTCCAGCGTCGACGGGTTCAGCTTCTGGTTCAGCAGCACGCCGCCGAGAATCGCTTCCGTCGGCAGTTTACCCACCGAGCCAATTACCGCCGTCGGGCCGAGGTGGTCCGTACCGGAGGCCGGGCTTGCTCCTTCCGCCAGCGGGGTGTGCGCCTTACGTCCGTCCGGGGTGGCCATCGTTGCCGCGCCAAACGGCACGTTTGCGGAGATGGAAGAGGTGCCCGCGTAGTAGTTACCTCCAATCGGGCCGCGGCCGTGGCGAGGGTTGTGGTACTGCTTCAGCTCTTCAATGTAGGTCTGGTAGGCGCGCGTCAGCAGCATGTCCACGCTGTCGTCGTCGTTGCCGTACTTCGGCGCGCCGTTGATCAGACGCTGGCGCAGCTGCTCGTGGGTCAGCCCGTCGAAGTCATCCGCCAGCGCCGCCGCCAGCTGCTGCTGACCAATAGTGCCCTGTTCGAACACCAGCTTCTTCACCGCAGCCAGGCTGTTGCCGAGGTTGGCGATGCCCACCTGCAGGCCGGAGACCCAGTCATACTTCGCGCCGCCCTGCTTGATGCTTTTCGCGCGCTCGATGCAGTCGTCCACCAGCGCCGAGCAGAGAATGTCGTGGACGTTCTCTTCCAGCATGGTATCCACCACGTACTCAATCTCGATAGATTTGCGGGTGTAGTAGCGGATCTGGCTGTCCCACGCCGCCATCACTTCGTCGAAGTTTTCGAAGTTACCGGCGGAGAGCGCTTTCTCCTGCGGCAGGAACACCTTGCCGCTGGTGGCGTCGCGCCCGCCTTCCAGCGCGGCCAGCATCACGCGGGCGAAGTTGATAAAGCTCATGCCGGTGCAGCGATAGCCCCACTTGCCGCCCACCGCGGTTTCGATACAGCCGATGGCCGCGTAGTCGTAGGCGTCGTCGCGTTCAACGCCGAGCTTGATGAATTCCGGAATGACGATTTCATCGTTGTTGAACGCGGGCATCCCGAAGCCGCAGCGGATCACCTGCACGCAGGCGTCGAGGAAGTCGTTGCTCATGCCCGCGTGGTAGCGCACGCTCAGGTTCGGCTGGGTTGAGCGCAGGCGACCGCACGATTCCAGAATCGCGTAGGAGAGCGGGTTCACCGCGTCCATCGGCTCACCGTTGACCAGCTTCTGGCCGCCGATGGTGACGTTCTGGTACAGCGGGCTACCGGCGGAAGCCTTGGAGTGCGAGCCGGAGCGGATTTTGTTCACTTCCAGCAGCTTCAGCCAGCAGCTGTGCAGCAGCTCGATGGCGTGTTCGCGGTCGAGGCTCTGGTTCAACTCGACGTCGCGGCGGTAGTACGGATAGAGATACTGGTCCATACGCGCGAAGGAGACGGAATGGCCGTTTGACTCAATCTGCAGGATCAGCTGAATGAAGTAGCACAGCTGCAGCGCCTGCCAGAAGGTTTTTGGCGGCTCGTGGGCAATGATGTCGCAGTTTTCCGCCATCGCCAGCAGCTCGTCGCGGCGGCTTTCGCGGGTTTCAGTGGACGCCATTTCACGCGCCAGATTGGCAAAGCGTTTGATGTGCAGGCTTACGGCTTCCAGCACGATATCGATCGCCTTCAGGAACTGGTCGCCGTGCAGATCCTCCAGCACCGTCAGGTTGATGCGCGTGCGGCGCTCGGCCACCTTAGCGCGCAGGCCGTCGAGGCCTTTCTCCAGCACCAGCGGGAAGTTAACGGCCAGGTGCGCGTCGCCGGAGGTCATGTTGCCTTCGGCTTTGATAATGCCGGTTTCCAGCAGGCCTTTTTGCTCGTCGGTGAACATGCCATAGCAGCGGTCCTGCACCGTCTGGCCGCGCCACCACGGGCAGATGTCGTGCAGCACGCGCTTGTTCTCTTCGCTCACCGCAAAGCCCGCGCCCGGGCGGTCCGCCAGATCGTCGATCTCTTTCTCAATCCAGGAAACGGTGTATTCCGGGAAAATCGGCGCGGCGCGCACTTCGCTTGCCTGGTTACCGATAATCAGCTCGTCGTGTTTGATCCAGATGGTACGTTCCGCCAGGTGATGCGCCAGCGCCAGAGCGCGACGCACAGGGATCGGCTTGTCCATGTGCTGCTGGTACATTTCGGTGTAATGCTGGGCGCGCTCGGTACAGACCGGCGGCTTAACGATATGCACCAGCGCCGTTTTGTGCGCTTTAATGCGCTCGCTGAGGGTGTTGAGATTCAGGGTTGTCATAGGTTTATCCTCGTAAGGTCGCGGTTAACCCTTTCTGGCAGGCGTACTGCTGCGCGAAGTCCAGCAGGGCAGGGTTATCCAGCGGTTTGTCAGGGGCAGAGTAGGCTTGGCCGAGCAGGGTGTATTTGTTCATGCCCAGCGTGTGATACGGCAGAAAATGAATATCGTCGACGCCGAGCTCGTCGGCGGCGAAGTTGGTAATGGCGGTGATGGACGCTTCGTCAGCGTTAAAGCCCTGGATCAGCGGCACGCGAATGGTGATTTTTTTCCCGGCGGCGGCAAGGCGCTTCAGGTTATCCAGGATCCGCTTGGCCGAACCGTCCGTCCACTGTTTGAACACCTCACCGTCGACATGCTTCAGGTCGGCGAGGAACAGATCGACGTACGGTAATGACGGCTCGATGTAGTGCCACGGCACGTGAAGGCAGGTTTCCACGGCGTTGTGGATCCCCTGTTCGTGGCTGGTTTTAAACAGGGCGTGCGCCAGCTCAGGGTTCATAAACGGCTCGCCGCCGGAGAGGGTGATCCCGCCGCCGCTGCGGTCGTAAAAGGGTTTATCGCGCAGTACGGTCGCCATGATCTCCTCGACCTGCTGCTCTTCACCGCAGACGGTCAGCGCCTGCGTCGGGCAGCAGTCACTAAGGGCGTTGAGCGTCGCTTCATCAAGCTTCTCACGATGAATGACCAGCCCGTTCAGCGCGCGTTCGATGCAGCCCGGCGCCGCCTGCTGGCACAGGTCGCAGCCGTCAAGGCACAGGCGCGCATCAAACAGCACGTCCCGGCTGCGGGAGCGGCTTTCCGGGTTCTGGCACCAGCGACAGCCCAGCGAGCAGCCTTTCAGGAACACCACGGTTCTAATACCGGGGCCATCGTGGGTAGAGTAACGCTGAATATTGAAGATCATGATTTTGCCTCTCGCATTGCATATGAAGATTAAATTACTTTCGAATGAAAGTTATCTTGATGCAGGTCAACTACTGAGCAGGTTTTGTCGTGATAGGGTAAGTGCAGGCTAAATTTGAGGGTGACATCATGGAACTTTATCTCGACACATCTGACGTTGCGGCAGTCAAAAAGCTGGCGCGCATTTTCCCGCTGGCGGGCGTAACCACCAACCCAAGCATTGTGGCGGCAGGTAAAACGCCGCTGGACGTTTTGCTGCCAGCGCTGCACGACGCGCTGGGCGGAAAAGGCCGTCTTTTCGCCCAGGTGATGGCGACCACCGCCGAAGGGATGGTGGAGGACGCGCGTAAGCTGCGCGCCATCATCAACGACCTGGTGGTAAAAGTGCCGGTGACCGCCGAAGGGCTGGCGGCGATCAAGATGCTGAAAGCGGAAGGGATCCCGACGCTGGGTACGGCGGTTTACGGTGCTGCGCAGGGGATGCTCTCCGCGCTGGCGGGCGCGGAGTATGTAGCGCCTTACGTTAACCGCCTGGACGCGCAGGGCGGGGACGGGATCCAGACCGTGGTTGAACTGCAACAGCTGCTGACGCTGCACGTACCGCAGTCAAAGGTGCTGGCCGCGAGCTTTAAAACGCCGCGTCAGGCGCTGGACTGCCTGCTGGCAGGGTGCGAGTCCATCACGCTGCCGCTGGACGTGGCGCAGCAGTTTATTACCTCTCCGGCTGTGGATGCGGCGATTGTGAAGTTTGAGCAGGACTGGCAGGGCGCGTTTGGACGGGCGTCGATCTGACGGGTGCGGCCTGATGCCCTCACCCCAACCCTCTCCCACAGGGAGAGGGAGCAAACACTAAAACGGCAACCTGAAGGTTGCCGTTTGCTTTAACCTCCGCAAACCTCACACCCCGGGTTACGCATCAGCTTCATTTCGCGGAACTGGCAGGTCATCGCGTCATACATTACGATTTTCCCCGCCGCAGGCGTGCCGTAGCGCGCCAGCACTTTGATCGCTTCCATCGCCTGCAGGGAGCCAATCACGCCGACCAGCGGCGCCATCACGCCCGCTTCAACGCAGGTCAGCGCGTTCTCGCCGAACAGGCGGCTCAGGCAGCGGTAGCAGGGTTCACCTTCCGCGTACGTGAAAACGCTGATTTGCCCCTCCATGCGGATCGCCGCGCCGGAGACCAGCGGGATTTTGTGGGCAAAGCAGCCCGCGTTCAGCTGGTTACGGACCGTGACGTTATCGGTGCAGTCCAGCACCAGGTCGTGCTGTGCAATCTGCGCGGACAGCGCCTCGTCATCCAGCATCGCGTCAATCAGGGTGAACTGAACGTTGGGGTTGATGCGCGCCAGCGCCGTGCGGGCAGAATCCACCTTCGGCTGGCCAACCGTCGCATCGCTGTGCAGCGTCTGGCGCTGCAGGTTAGACACCGACACGGTATCAAAATCCAGCAGCGTCATTCTGCCCACGCCCGCCGCGGCAAGATACTGCGCGGCGGCGCAGCCCAGGCCGCCCAGACCAACAACCAGCACGCTTGCTGCCTTAAGCGCTTCCTGACCTTCGAAATCAAACCCGCGCAGCACAATCTGGCGGTTGTAGCGCATCATCTCCGGGTCGCTCAGCTCCACCGTCATGTCAGCCTCCGAACAGGTGGTTAAAACGCTCGATCTCAACCCACTCGCCTGCTTCCACATTGCCGCGCTCGCGCTCCAGGACGATAAAGCAGTTGCCCTGGCTGAAGGAGCTGAAAATGTGTGAGCCCTGGTGCCCGGTGGTGCTCACTTCGAGCTCTCCGTCCGCGTTGCGCGCCAGAATGCCGCGCTGGAAATCGAGGCGGCCCGGCGATTTTTTCAGGCGCGTGGCGGCGCGCACGCGCTGGCGTTCCGGCAGCGGGCTGGCGCTGTTGCCGGAAAGCTTCGCCAGCAGCGGGATCGCCAGCTGGTAGAAGGTGAGTGCCGCCGAGACCGGATTACCCGGCAGGCCGCAGAACCAGCCGCGCGTGAGCTTGCCAAACGCGAACGGTTTGCCCGGCTTGATGGCCAGCTTCCAGAAGGCGATTTCCCCCAGCTCTTCGAGGATGGTTTTGGTGTAATCCGCTTCGCCCACGGAGACGCCGCCGGAGCTGATGACCACGTCGGCTGCGTTATCCGCCTCGATAAACGCGGCGCGCAGTTTTTCCGGATCGTCAGGAATAATGCCGAGGTTAATCACCTCGCAGCCCAGCTGCTCCAGCATCAGGTGTACCGCCAGGCGGTTGGTGTCGTAAATCTGACCGTCCTGCAGCGGCTGGCCCGGAAGCTGCAGCTCGTCGCCGGTGGAGAAAACGGCCACGCGCACTTTACGGATAACGTCGATTTCAGCCACGCCGAGCGACGCCAGCACCGGCAGCTCACCTGCCGTCAGCTTCTGCCCGGCGGCAAAGACCGTCGCGCCAAGGGTGATATCTTCGCCCGTGCGGCGGATGTTCTGGCCCGCTTTAACGTTCGCGGTAAAACGCACGCCGTCGTCGGCCTGTTCGGTCTCTTCCTGCATTACCACGGCGTCGCAGCTGGCCGGAACCGGCGCGCCGGTCATGATGCGTACGCAGGTGCCCGCAGGCCATTCACCGTTAAACGGCTGGCCCGCAAAGGCTTTACCTGCCACCGGCAGGGCGTTACCCGTCTGGAGATCCGCCAGGCGTACCGCGTAACCGTCCATCGCGGAATTATCAAACCCCGGCACGTTAAGCGGAGAGACGATATCGCGCGCGGCAATACGGCCAAAACAGCGCACGAGGGGCAGCGTCTCAACGTCATGCAGCGGGGAAACTCGGTCAAGCATCTGCGTGAGTGCCGTCTCAAGCGGCATCAGTCCGGCGGTAAAATCCATGGTGGGCTCCTGCGGAGTAACAACGAAAGCGGCCATTATGGCAGAAAAGTGCGGCTAACTGTATGACCCGATGGGTGTACGCTTTACATCACAGTTACGTCTTTCTATATTCAAAAATCATCTGAAGTTTCATCGACGATAATGATATTTATAGAAAAAGCCGCAAATCAGGCTAACGGGTGATGCGAATGGTTAATGCGGTAATCGCAATTCATGGTGGCGCCGGGGCAATCACCCGAGCACAGCTCAGTCCCGAGCAGGAAAAGCGCTATATCGACGCGCTGTACGCCATTGTGGAAACGGGTCAGAAAATGCTGAAAGCGGGCGAAAGCGCGCTGGACGTGGTCACCGAGGCGGTGCGCCTGCTGGAAGAGTGTCCGTTATTTAATGCAGGGATCGGTTCGGTCTTTACCCGGGATGAAACGCACGAGCTGGATGCCTGCGTGATGGACGGCGTCACCCTGAAAGCGGGCGCCGTGGCGGGCGTGAGTCATCTGCGCAATCCGGTGCTGGCCGCGCGTCTGGTGATGGAGGCGAGTCCGCACGTCCTGCTCACAGGGGCCGGGGCAGAGGCGTTTGCCTTCGGGCACGGAATGGAACCGGTATCGCCGGATCTGTTTTCCACGGAGGAGCGCTATCAGCAGCTGCTGGAGGCTCGTTCGGCGGGCATGACGCAGCTTGACCATGCAGCGCCGCTTGATGAAACCACCAAAATGGGCACGGTCGGCGCGGTGGCGCTGGATAAGGCCGGAAACCTCGCGGCGGCGACCTCAACGGGCGGGATGACCAACAAGCTGCCCGGGCGCGTCGGCGATAGCCCGCTGCCGGGCGCCGGCTGCTACGCCAATAACGCGACGGCGGCGGTGTCGTGTACCGGCACCGGGGAAGTGTTTATTCGCGCCCTCGCGGCCTACGACATCACCGCGCTGATGGATTACGGCGGTTTAAGCCTCAGCGAAGCCTGCGAGCGCGTGGTGATGGAGAAACTGCCTGCCCTGGGCGGCGTCGGCGGGCTCATTGCGGTGGATCGTGAGGGCAACGTGGCTCTGCCATTCAACAGCGAAGGCATGTATCGCGCCTGGGGTTATGCCGGTGATGAACCGAGCACGGGCATCTATCGTGAATAAGGGGGCAGCGCGTGCCGCACAGTGAAGAACTGGACAACCGCGAAGTGCTGGCTGTCCATCAGCTCAATATTGCGTTTCAGGAAGAGCGGCAGTTCATCCCCGCAGTACAGAATTTATCGTTCACGCTCAGGCGCGGCGAGACGCTGGCGATTGTTGGCGAGTCCGGATCCGGTAAATCGGTCACCGCGCTGGCGCTGATGCGCCTGCTGGAACAGACGGGCGGGCAAATCAGCAGCGAGAAAATGCTCCTGCGCCGCCGTAACCGTCAGGTCATTGATTTAAATGAGCTGAGCGGTTCGCAGATGCAGGGCGTGCGCGGGGCGGATATTGCGATGATCTTCCAGGAGCCGATGACCTCCCTGAACCCGGTTTTCCCGGTCGGGGAACAAATCGCCGAGTCCATCCGCCTGCATCAGGGACTGAGCGGCGATGAAGCGCTCAAAGAGGCCCGACGGATGCTGGAGCTGGTGCGCATCCCGGAGGCGCAGGCCATTCTGGGTCGCTACCCGCATCAGCTTTCCGGCGGCATGCGCCAGCGGGTGATGATTGCCATGGCGCTCTCCTGCCGTCCGGCGGTGCTGATTGCCGATGAACCGACGACGGCGCTGGACGTGACGATTCAGGCGCAGATCCTGCAGCTCATTAAAGTGCTGCAGCAGGAGATGGAGATGGGGGTGATATTCATCACCCACGATATGGGCGTAGTCGCCGATATCGCCGATCGGGTGCTGGTGATGCACAAGGGCAGCGCGGTGGAAACCGGCCCGGTCGAGCAGATTTTTCACGCGCCCGTGCATCCTTACACCAAAGCGCTGCTGGCGGCGGTTCCGCGCCTGGGGGCGATGAACGGCAGCGATTTGCCGCGCAGCTTCCCGCTGATTTCTCTTGAGGCGTCTGAGCTACAGGAGGAGGATCGCGAGCAGGACACCGTGGTGCCGGGTAAGCCCATTCTGGAAGTGCGCGATCTGGTCACCCGTTTTCCACTGCGCAGCGGCGTACTGAACCGCGTTAAGCGCGAAGTGCACGCGGTGGAAAACGTCAGTTTCGATCTCTGGCCGGGCGAAACGCTGGCGCTGGTGGGGGAGTCCGGCTGCGGTAAATCCACCACCGGGCGCGCGTTGCTCCGTCTGGTGGAATCACAGGAAGGCAGCATTACCTTTAACGGCGAGCGCATTGATACCCTTCCGGACAGCAAGCTGCAGGCGGTGCGGCGGGATATTCAGTTTATTTTCCAGGATCCGTATGCCTCCCTCGATCCGCGCCATACGGTGGGGTATTCGATCATGGAGCCGCTGCGGGTACATAACCTGCTCGACGGCGAAGCGGCCCAGCTTCGCGTGGCCTGGCTGCTGGAGCGCGTCGGCCTGAAGCCGGAGCACGCATGGCGTTATCCGCACGAGTTTTCCGGCGGACAGCGGCAGCGTATCTGCATCGCCCGCGCGCTGGCGCTGAACCCGAAAGTGGTGATAGCCGATGAGTCCGTCTCGGCGCTGGATGTCTCTATCCGGGCGCAAATCATCAACCTGCTGCTGGATTTACAGCGGGATATGGGCATCGCCTTCCTGTTTATCTCGCACGATATGGCGGTGGTCGAGCGCATCAGCCATCGCGTGGCGGTGATGTTTATGGGGCAGATCGTGGAGATTGGGCCGCGAAGGGCGGTGTTTGAAAACCCGCAGCACCCGTACACCCGCAAGCTTATCGCGGCGGTCCCGGTTGCCGATCCGGCGCATCGTCACGGCCAGCGCGTGCTGCTGCAGGATGAAATGCCGAGCAATATTCATAAACGCGGCGAGGCCGTGGAGCGCGTGACGCTGCGCGAGGTCGGGCCGGGTCATTTCGTCGCTCCCCCGCGTCAGGACAACGCTTTTTCGCGGTTATAACTTACAACAGGCAGGAGAACACAATGGTTACATTTGTAGCGCGTAGATGGTTGTTAGCCGCGAGCGTGACGGCAGCCCTGGCCGCTGCCCCCGCGTTCGCTGCCAAAGACGTGGTGGTCGCCGTCGGCTCCAATTTCACCACGCTCGATCCGTATGACGCCAACGACACGCTCTCTCAGGCGGTGGCGAAATCGTTCTATCAGGGCCTGTTTGGCCTCGATAAAGAGATGAAGCTCAAAAACGTGCTGGCGGAGGGGTACACCGTGTCCGACGACGGGCTGGTGTATACCATCAAGCTCAGGACCGGCGTGAAGTTCCAGGACGGGACAGAATTCAATGCGGAGGCGGTGAAGGTTAACCTGGACCGCGCCAGCAATCCGGAAAATAGCCTCAAGCGCTATAACCTGTATAAAAATATCGCCAGTACAGAGGTGGTCGACCCGGCGACGGTTAAAATCACCCTGAAAGAGCCGTTCTCCGCGTTTATCAATATCCTGGCGCATCCGGCAACGGCGATGATTTCCCCTGCCGCGCTGAAGAAATACGGCAAGGAGATCGGCTTCCACCCTGTTGGCACCGGCCCTTACGAACTGCTCACCTGGAACCAGACCGATTTTGTGAAGGTGAAGAAATTCGCGGGATACTGGCAGCAGGGGCTGCCGAAGCTCGACACTATCACCTGGCGCCCGGTGGTGGACAACAACACCCGCGCGGCGATGCTGCAAACCGGCGAGGCGCAGTTTGCCTTCCCGATCCCGTACGAGCAGGCCGCCATTTTGCAGAAAAACAGCAAGCTGGAGCTGGTCGCCAGCCCGTCAATCATGCAGCGCTACATCAGCATGAACGTCACGCAAAAGCCGTTCGATAATCCGAAGGTGCGTGAAGCCATCAACTACGCCATTAACCGTCAGGCGCTGGTGAAGGTCGCCTTTGCCGGCTATGCCACTCCGGCCACCGGCGTGCTGCCGCCGGCGATCGCCTATGCGCAAAGCTATCAGCCGTGGCCGTACGATCCGGCTAAAGCGCGCGAGCTGCTGAAAGAGGCGGGCTTCCCGAACGGTTTCAGCACCACGCTGTGGTCCTCGCATAATCACAGTACCGCCCAGAAGGTGCTGCAGTTTACCCAGCAGCAGCTGGCGCAGGTGGGTATCAAGGTACAGGTCACCGCAATGGATGCGGGACAGCGTGCGGCAGAAGTGGAGGGGAAAGGGCAGAAAGAGAGCGGCGTGCGGATGTTCTACACCGGCTGGACGGCGTCGACCGGTGAGGCCGACTGGGCGCTGTCGCCGCTGTTTGCCTCGCAGAACTGGCCGCCAACCCTGTTCAACACCGCGTTTTACAGCAACCCGCAGGTGGACAAAGACCTGGCCGATGCCCTGAAAACCACCAAACCGGAAGAGAAGGCGCGTCTCTATAAAGACGCGCAGGATATTATCTGGAAAGAGTCACCGTGGGTGCCGCTGGTGGTGGAGAAACTGGTGTCAGCCCATAACAAAGCGTTGACCGGGTTCTACATCATGCCGGACACGGGCTTTAGCTTTGACGATGCGGATTTAAAATAAACCTCATGCTGAATTATGTTTGTAAACGCCTGCTGGGGCTTATTCCGACGCTGCTGATTGTGGCGGTCCTGGTGTTTTTGTTTGTCCATATGCTGCCGGGCGATCCGGCGCGTCTGGTCGCCGGGCCTGAGGCGGATGCCACCGTTATTGACCTGGTGCGTAAGCAGCTTGGCCTCGACCAGCCGCTGTATATGCAGTTCATCCATTACATTTGCAACGTTCTGCAGGGCGATTTTGGTATCTCGATGGTGTCGCGCCGTCCGGTGTCGGAGGAGATTGCCAGCCGCTTTATGCCGACGTTCTGGTTAACGATAGCCAGCATGAGCTGGGCGGTCGTGTTTGGGCTTGGCGCCGGGATTATCGCGGCCGTCTGGCGCAACCGCTGGCCGGACAAGCTCGGCATGGCGCTGGCGGTGACCGGCATCTCCTTCCCGGCGTTCGCGCTGGGAATGTTGCTGATGCAGATCTTCTCCGTCGAACTGGGCTGGCTGCCGACCGTCGGGGCCGATACCTGGAAGCATTACATCCTGCCTTCCATGACGCTGGGCGCTGCCGTGTCGGCGGTGATGGCCCGCTTTACCCGCGCCTCGTTCGTTGACGTGCTGAGCGAAGATTATATTCGCACCGCGCGGGCGAAAGGGGTCAGCGAGAAGTGGGTCATTCTCAAGCACGGATTCCGCAATGCGATGATCCCGGTAGTGACGATGATGGGGCTCCAGTTTGGTTTCCTGCTCGGCGGCTCGATCGTCGTGGAAAAGGTCTTCAACTGGCCGGGGCTGGGACGCCTGCTGGTCGACTCCGTCGAGATGCGCGACTACCCGGTGATTCAGGCGGAAGTCCTGCTTTTCTCGCTGGAGTTTATTCTTATCAACTTAGTGGTGGACGTGCTCTACGCCGCCATTAACCCGGCCATCAGGTACAAGTAAGATGCGATTGTTGAACTGGCGACGTCAGGCCGTTTTAAACGCCATGCCGGGGCTAAAACCGGACCACGTCCGCACCCCGTGGTCTGAATTCTGGCGGCGTTTCCGCCGTCAGCCGGTCGCGATGACCGCGGGGCTGTTTGTGCTGCTGCTGATTGCGGTGGCGGTGATTGCGCCGTGGGTGGCGCCGTTTGATGCGGAAAACTATTTTGACTACGACCGTCTGAACGACGGACCGTCGATGCTGCACTGGTTCGGCGTGGACTCCCTCGGGCGCGATATCTTTAGCCGCGTGCTGGTGGGGGCGCAGATCTCGCTTGCCGCCGGGGTGTTCGCGGTGCTGATTGGCGCGGCCATCGGTACCGTGCTGGGCCTCGTTGCCGGGTATTACGAAGGCTGGTGGGACCGCATCATCATGCGCATCTGCGACGTGCTGTTTGCTTTTCCCGGCATTCTGCTGGCGATTGCCGTGGTGGCGATCATGGGCAGCGGCATGGCGAACGTCATCATTGCGGTCGCGGTCTTTTCGATTCCGGCGTTCGCGCGGCTGGTGCGCGGCAATACGCTGGTGCTGAAACAGCAGACGTTTATCGAATCAGCCCGCAGCATGGGGGCCAGCGATGCCACCATCCTGTTCAGCCATATTCTTCCGGGTACGGTGTCGTCCATCGTGGTCTATTTCACCATGCGCATCGGCGTGTCGATTATTTCGGCGGCCAGCCTGTCGTTTCTGGGGTTAGGCGCGCAGCCTCCGACCCCGGAGTGGGGCGCGATGCTGAACGAGGCGAGGGCGGATATGGTGATTGCGCCGCACGTGGCGATCTTCCCGAGTCTGGCGATTTTCCTGACCGTGCTGGCGTTTAATCTGCTGGGGGACGGGCTGCGCGACGCGCTGGATCCGAGGATTAAGGGGTAGGCTTTTGCTTGCCCCTCACCCCGGCCCTCTCCCCAAAGGGGCGAGGGTGAAAAACCGCACCCAGCAGTCCCCTCTCCCCAGTGGGGAGAGGGTTAGGGTGAGGGGGAAAGGAGATTAAACCCGGCTACCCCACAGGTCATACTCGTCCGCGTTTTCAACCTTCACGCGAATGATATCACCCGGCTTGACGCTGGTTTCGCCGTTCAGGTACACCGCGCCGTCGATTTCCGGGGCGTCCGCCATGCTGCGGCCAATCGCGCCCTCTTCGTCAACTTCGTCGATAATCACCAGAATTTCGCGGCCCACTTTCTCCTGCAGACGCTCGGCAGAGATCTGCTGCTGCAGCTGCATGAAGCGGTTCCAGCGCTCTTCTTTCACCTCTTCCGGCACCTGGTCCGCCAGCTCGTTGGCGGTAGCGCCTTCAACCGGGCTGTACTTGAAGCAGCCTACGCGGTCCAGACGGGCTTCTTTCAGGAAGTCGAGCAGCATCTGGAAGTCTTCTTCGGTTTCACCCGGGAAGCCGACGATGAAGGTGGATCGCAGGGTCAGATCCGGGCAGATCTCGCGCCACTGCTTGATGCGCGCCAGCTGGCGATCAACGGATCCAGGACGCTTCATCAGCTTCAGGATGCGCGGGCTGGCGTGCTGCAGCGGGATATCCAGGTACGGCAGAATTTTGCCTTCCGCCATCAGCGGGATCACGTCGTCAACGTGCGGATACGGATAGACGTAGTGCAGACGCGTCCAGATACCGAGTTTAGACAGCTGTTCGCACAGGCCTACCATGCTGGTTTTCACCGGCTCGCCGTTGTGGAAACCGGAGCGGTGTTTAACGTCCACGCCGTAAGCCGAGGTGTCCTGGGAGATGACCAGCAGCTCCTTCACGCCCGCGTCGGCCAGACGTTTAGCTTCCGCCAGCACTTCGCCAATCGGACGGCTCACCAGATCGCCGCGCATGGACGGGATGATGCAGAAGGTGCAGCGATGGTTGCAGCCTTCGGAAATTTTTAAGTAAGCGTAGTGGCGCGGCGTCAGCTTCACGCCCTGCTCTGGCACCAGGCTCAGGAACGGGTTGTGCTTTGGTTTTGGCACGTAGTGATGAACATGTTCCAGCACCTGCTCGTAGCTGTGCGGGCCGGTGATCTCCAGCACCTTCGGGTGCACTTCGCGGATCTGGTCTTCTTTCGCGCCCAGACAGCCGGTAACAATCACTTTGCCGTTTTCCGTCAGGGCTTCACCGATGGCTTCCAGTGATTCCTGAACCGCGCTGTCGATAAACCCGCAGGTGTTCACGATCACCATATCGGCGTTGTCGTAGCTTGGCACCACGTCATAGCCCTCGGTGCGCAGTTCGGTCAGGATGCGTTCGGAATCCACGAGGTTTTTCGGGCAGCCCAGGGAGACGAAGCCGATTTTCGGCTGGTGCGTAACATTGCTCATAGGTTAAAAATTCATCAATTATGGAGTTATCAGGGCGGGATTTTACAGCGTATCGCGGGGGATTTATACACTCTTTGCAAGGCGGATGCGCCGGGCAGACGTTGTAACATTGTAAATAATGTTAATCAGTTAATAAAAATTGATCCCAGGCATTAAACTGTACAAAAAATGTACTTATCCTGATTATGCACAATGGCTGACAGAGGAGGAAAGAGCATGACCGTTGACAGACTAAAACGCGATCTGCTTAACAAGCTGATCAACGCCCGAATCGACCTGGCCGCGTACCTGCAGTTGAGGAAGGCAAAAGGGTATATGTCAGTCAGCGAAAGCGAACATCTGCGTGATAACCTGTTTGAACTTTGCAATTTCATGCGTGAAAAAGCACCGACCCTGAAGGCGGAATACGGCGAAAGTGAGCTGATCGCCCTGCGCCGCGCCGCTGAGGTACTTTCCATCGCTGGGGTATGTTTGATGAACGGACGCCACGACTGCCCGAATTTTATCGCTGTTAACGCGGAGAAGCTTGAAAACTGCCTGACCACGCTCTCTCTATGCATCATGTGCCTGAACGAGCACGAGAAGCTTGAACAGCACTGACCCAGGGGGAGGCAACTCCCCCTTCTGATTAAGCTTTTGTAAAAGTGGTAACGCGCCCGGATGCAGTGGCTAACCTTTATGCCATATGCCGATAAAGGAGTGCGTTATGCCTCGATCCTCGCTAATTTCCCTGCCTGCGCTGTTCATTCCGTTTTCGCTTCTTGCTGCCCCAGAGGCGGTCAAGGTCGAGGTGCTGCAAAACAAACTCGATCATCCCTGGTCTCTGACGTTTCTGCCGGACAATAAAGGCCTGCTGGTGACCCTGAAGGGCGGTCAGCTCAAACGCTGGCAGGCCGGAAAAGGGCTGTCCGATCCGATTGTCGGCGTGCCGAAGGTCTGGGCAAACGGTCAGGGAGGATTGCTGGACGTGGTCCTCGCCCCGGATTTTGAAAAATCACGCCGCATCTGGCTGAGCTTCGCCGAAGCCGGGAGTGACGGCAAGGCCGGAACGGCGGTGGGCTATGGCCGACTGAGCGACGATCTGACGCGCATTGAAGCCTTCCAGGTGGTGTTCCGCCAGATGCCGAAACTCTCCACCGGGAACCATTTTGGTGGGCGACTGGTGTTCGACGGCAAAGGCTCGCTCTTTATCGGACTCGGCGAGAATAACCAGCGTCCGACGGCGCAGGATCTGGATAAATTGCAGGGTAAAGTGGTACGCCTCACCGAAGACGGAAAAGTGCCGCCGGATAACCCCTTTGTGAATACCCCCGGCGCGCGACCCGAAATCTGGTCTTACGGCATTCGCAACCCGCAGGGGATGGCGATGAATCCCTGGAGCGACGCGCTGTGGCTGAACGAGCACGGTCCGCGCGGCGGGGATGAGATCAACATCCCGGAGAAAGGAAAGAACTACGGCTGGCCGCTGGCGACGCACGGCATTAACTATAGCGGTCTGAAAATTCCGGAAGCCAAAGGCGAGCACGTTGAGGGAACCGAAAAACCGCTGTTCGTCTGGAAAGTGTCACCTGCCGTGAGCGGTATGGCGTTTTACAACAGCGACGTCTTCCCGCAGTGGAAAAACAAGCTGTTTATCGGCGCGCTAAAGGAAAAGGACGTTATCGTGCTGAGCGTGGACGGCAATAAGGTCACGGAGGATGGGCGAATTCTCGGCGACCGGGATAAACGTATTCGCGATGTGCGGGTGGGGCCGGACGGCTATTTATACGTTCTGACCGACGAGACGGACGGGCAGCTGTTAAAAGTCAGCCCGTCCGGTGCGTAATCAGGTGACCGGGATCATTACCACGTTGCGGTACGCCGGGCGATCGCTCAGCTGTTTTAGCCAGCGCTCAAGATGAGGGCGCGGCGTCCACTTCAGGCCGAGGTTGGTCAGATTCCAGACGAACGGCGCCACGGCAATATCGCCCACGCCGAACGCCTCACCGGAGAACCAGGCGTGCTTCGCCAGTTCGTCATCCATCATCGCAAACAGGTTTTCACACGCATCCTGAGCGGCATGAATGGCAGGGTAGTCGCGCTCGGGTTCAGGAGTTCTGACTAACCCCATCAGGATCACGCGGTGGGTTGGCGATAGCGTCTGATTCGCCCAGTCCATCCACTTTTCACCCTGGGCGCGACGGGCCGGGCTTTCCACCCACAGGCGGCCCTGACCGTACTGGGCGGCAAGGTAACGGACAATGGTGTTGGATTCCCAAAGCGTCGCGTCGGTTTCATCATCGCGCAGCAGCGGCACCAGGCCGTTCGGGTTCATGGCCAGATAGTCGGCCTCTTTGTTCACGCCGAACGACATGCCGGCCATGATTTGATTGAACGGTAAATCCAGCTCCTCGAGCGTCCAGAGCACTTTCTTAACGTTGGTCGAGTTGTTCCTGCCCCAAAGCGTAATCATATTTACTCCTGATGAGATGTGAATCCGGGTCAGCTTTCGCATGGTGAGATAAACCTAACAATTACGCAACAGAAGACAAAAAAATCGTCTGAATCAAAGCGTATCTGAATGTTATTGCATAAACTTTAATAACTTTACCCTCGTTGGGTTTCTTTAACCGTTTTAGTGCGCTATTACTCATCGCTTCTTGCGACACGGTGATGTGACGTAATTTTTGAATGGACACTCGGGTGGCATTTATGACGCGTAAAATGACTTCTCTGCGCAGCCTTGCGACAGGCTCTGCGCTCCTTTTCCTGTTTGCACCAACGCTCTACGCAGCTGAACAGGCTGCGCCCGAAGCGCCGCCTGTGGATGCGCGCGCCTGGATCCTGATGGACTACTCCAGCGGTAAAGTGCTGGCGGAAGGCAACGCTGATGAGAAACTCGATCCGGCAAGCCTGACCAAAATCATGACCAGCTATGTGGTCGGCCAGGCGTTGAAAGCGGGCAAGATCAAGCTGGACGATATGGTCACCATCGGGAAGGATGCCTGGGCGACCGGCAACCCGGCGCTGCGGGGCTCTTCGGTGATGTTCCTGAAGCCTGGGGATCAGGTCTCCGTTTCCGATCTGAACAAAGGGGTAATTATTCAGTCGGGAAATGATGCGTGCATCGCTCTGGCCGATTACGTTGCCGGCAGCCAGGATTCTTTCATTGGCTTGATGAATGGCTACGCGCAGAAACTGGGCTTAACCAACACCACGTTCAAAACGGTTCACGGTCTGGATTCGCCGGGACAGTTCAGTACCGCGCGCGACATGGCGCTGCTGGGGAAAGCGCTGATCCACGACGTGCCGGATGAATACGCCATCCATAAAGAGAAAGAGTTTACCTTCAATAAAATCCGCCAGCCGAACCGCAACCGCCTGCTGTGGAGCAGCAACGTTAACGTGGACGGAATGAAAACCGGCACTACGGCGGGCGCGGGCTATAACCTGGTGGCCTCCGCGACCCAGGGCGACATGCGTCTGATTTCGGTGGTGCTGGGCACCAAAACCGACCGTATTCGCTTTAATGAGTCAGAAAAACTGCTGACCTGGGGCTTCCGCTTCTATGAAACCGTGACGCCGATTAAACCGGATGCCACGTTCGTCAGCCAGCGCGTCTGGTTTGGCGACAAGAGTGAAGTTAATCTCGGGGCGGGTGAAGGCGGCTCGGTGACCATTCCGCGCGGTCAGCTGAAAAACCTGAAGGCCAGCTATACCCTGACCGACCCGCAGCTTACGGCTCCGCTGAAAAAAGGCCAGGTGGTCGGGACGATTGATTTCCAGCTAAACGGTAAGTCGATTGAACAGCGTCCGCTGATTGTAATGGAGGCGGTGGAAGAGGGCGGCTTCTTCAGCCGGATGTGGGATTTCGTGATGATGAAATTCCACGGGTGGTTTGGCAGCTGGTTTAGCTAAGTTTTTTGCCGGGTGACGCTGCGCTTACCCGGCCTACGTTTTTTCTCCCTCTCCCTGTGGGAGAGGGCCGGGGTGAGGGCATCAGACCGCACCCCCTTAATACATTAACTTCACCTGCTGCGCCTTCGCGTGGGCCACGATCTCGTCGTCCGGGCGGCAGTCGCTGACGATGGCATCGAACTGCGCCAGCTCGCCCATTCTTGCCGAACGCACCTTGCCAAACTTGCTGTGATCGACCACCAGCACATGGTACTGCGCCGCGCTTAACGCCCAGTGCTTCACCGGTAATTCTTCCAGGTTAAAGCAGGTCGCACCCTGACGCACGTTGACGCCTGCGGCGGAATAAAACGCGATATCCGGGCAGAGATTGCTGAGCGTATCCTGCAGGTTGAGCGGCTTAAAGATGGCGTTGCTGGCGTGAAACTCACCGCCGCAGAGGATCACCCGGCACTCCGGTTTCTCCTGAAGCGCCAGAAAGGTGTTCAGGGAGTAGCACACGGCGGTAAAAGGGATGCTGCTGTCGATGGCTTCGATAATCCACGGCGTGGTGGTTCCGCAGTCAAAAAACAGCGTCTGGTGCGGCTGTACCAGTGAGGCCGCAAGCCGGGCGGCTTTGCGTTTCTCTTCCACCAGGCGCGTCTTCTGGTCGCTGATCAGATAATGGCTGGCGCTACGCGGCTCAAGCACAATATACCCGCCGAGCAGCACGACGGGCGCGCTTTCGCTGTTCAGATCCCGACGAATGGTCATCTCTGAGACGCCGAGGAGGTTGGCGGCTTCCTTAAGATGCAGCTTATCGCTGCGCTTCAGCGCCTGTAGCAGCTGAGCAATGCGGTCATCGCGACGTGTTTCCATAGTTCCTCGGGATAAAAAAGTGAACCCCCGCAGGGCGGGGGCTCAAGTGTAACCTGTCAGGTTGGGGTTAGTCACGTATCCAGCCTTTGCGGATCGGGATAGCGAAAATGGCGCGGTAGAGCGAAGACAGCGTGCGGTAAAGCGCTTCGCCAAAGAGGCTCCACAGGATAGCCGCGCTCACGCAGCCAATCAGCCCCACCAGGAAACCGCCCACCATATCCAGCGGCCAGTGAACGCCCAGGTAAACGCGAGACCAGGCGATAGCCAGGGCTGCCACCATCAGGACCGCACCGGACCACAGGCGATGCCAGAACAGGAAAGCCAGCGCGAAGGTAAAGATCACCGTTCCGTGATCGCTCGGGAACGAGTCATCCGGCGCGTGGTGCAGGAAGGTATAGCCGACGCGATCGACAAAAGGACGATCGTGCGGGAACGCATGGCCGAGAATGTAGCTGACCAGGACGCTTACCCCGAGCGCCATCGCGACTTTAATCACCAGCTGGCGCTGCGCCTTCACCTGGCTGCGGGGACCCCACAGCCAGAGAATCGCAGCCAGTGCAGGCACGATACTGATCAGATCTTTTGCCAGAAAGGTGGCAAAATCGATCGACCACTCAGGCGAGGCTGGCGTGGCGTTGATCAGATAAAACAGCTGATAATTCAGATTTTCTAACATAGCGTTATCACTCTTTAGCAAACCGGGTGGAAATAAGTCCGTAGACCACCACCTGGGAAAACCAGACCCACCACCCGGCCCACAGGTTGTGAGAGAAAAAATGCGCCCCGCGCATGACCTGGCCGTAGCCCATCGCCAGACCTAACACCACGCCCAGCGCGACGAAGCACCAGGCGAGACGCGGACGCTCGCGCCAGAAGGCAAAAAACAGCCCCATCACCATAAAGCCGCTGGATGCATGACCGCCGGGAAAACAGCGCCCCGGACCGCTGTCAGCAGGGACGGCGCTGAACAGGGGATAAGACATAGCCTTACCGCCATATTCCACCAGATCCCACGGGCAGCTGTGATGGCTCACGCTTTTCAGCACGCCTACCACCAGCGCGCCAACGCCCATCAGTAGCGCCGCCGTCACCAGCCTTGCGTTGCGCTTGTAGGCGCCGTAAAACAGCGCTACGGCACCTAAGCCGATGGCGATGTACTTCGCCAGGCGGTGGTTCAGCAGATCCAGCAGGTGGTCCTTCTGCAGCGGAAAGCTCTGCGTTGCCGCGTCATACCAAAAGCCGGTGATCCATCTGTCGAGCGCTTCACTGCGCGATAGCCACGTAAAGACCACGGCAAGGGCGATCAGTACGAAAAGCTGATAACCATAAAAGCGGGTCGGTAAGCGGTAAAGTCGTTTTGTCTTATTTGTCTGTAAGTTAGACAATTCTGAACGGCTGGAGGTGAGTGCCATAATTTGGGATCGTTGACGAGTAATCGCGCTATCATAAAAGTGTCAACTTAAGGAAACCTTAAACGAAGACGATATGTGCTTTATTTCTGTTTATCCTCGATAAATCACTATCTCGGGCTGCGGCATTTCATTAAACTCGTCGCGATTTTGTCATTATAAAGAGATTGCATGTTAAACCGTTCTTCTTCTGGTTCACGTCTGGGTCGTCAGGCGTTGCTTTTCCCTCTGTGTCTGGTGCTCTACGAATTCTCTACCTATATCGGCAACGATATGATCCAGCCCGGTATGCTGGCCGTTGTGGCGCAGTACAACGCGGGTATTGAGTGGGTGCCGACCTCCATGACCGCCTATCTGGCCGGCGGCATGTTTTTACAGTGGCTGTTAGGCCCGCTGTCGGATCGTATTGGCCGTCGTCCGGTAATGCTGACGGGCGTGGTGTGGTTCATCGTCACCTGTCTCGCCACGCTGCTGGCGCAAAACATTGAACAATTTACCCTGCTGCGTTTCCTGCAGGGGGTGAGCCTGTGCTTTATCGGCGCCGTGGGGTATGCCGCCATTCAGGAGTCGTTTGAAGAGGCGGTATGTATCAAAATTACCGCGCTGATGGCGAACGTCGCGCTGATCGCCCCCTTGCTCGGGCCGCTGGTGGGGGCCGCGTGGGTGCACGTTGCGCCGTGGGAAGGGATGTTTGTGCTCTTTGCGCTTCTCGCCGCCTTCGCGTTCTTTGGCCTGCACCGGGCGATGCCGGAAACGGCCACCCGCATCGGCGAGAAACTCTCGCTGAAAGAGCTGGGTCGGGATTACAAAGAAGTGCTGAAGAACGGCCGCTTTGTGGCGGGCGCCCTGGCGACCGGGTTCGTTAGCCTGCCGCTGCTGGCGTGGATTGCGCAGTCGCCGGTCATTATCATCAGCGGTGAAAAGCTCAGCAGCTACGAGTATGGCCTGCTGCAGGTGCCGATCTTTGGCGCGCTGATTATCGGGAACCTGGTGCTGGCACGCCTGACGTCACGCCGCACCGTGCGTTCACTGATTATCATGGGCGGCTGGCCGATTGCGGCAGGGCTGATTCTGGCTGCGGTGGCGACCGTCGCGTCATCCCACGCTTATCTGTGGATGACGGCGGGGCTGAGCCTCTATGCCTTCGGAATTGGCGTGGCCAACGCCGGGCTGGTGCGCCTGACGCTGTTTGCCAGCGAGATGAGTAAAGGCACGGTTTCCGCGGCGATGGGGATGCTGCAGATGCTGATTTTTACCGTCGGTATCGAGGTGAGCAAGCATGCCTACGCGATGGGCGGCAACGGGCTGTTCAGCCTGTTTAACCTCGCCAACGGCGCGCTGTGGGTTGGCCTGATGGTGGTGTTCCTGAAAGATAAACGCGTCGGGAACGCCCTGCAACCATAATCTTTTTTCCCTCTCCCCTTTGGGGAGAGGGCCAGGGTGAGGGGCGAGGGCGCCAGACCGCACGCGGTCAATTAAACGGCGCCTCCCCATCTAGCACCTTCTCAATCACGTCTAAAACGCCCTCATCGTTATTGTGCGGCGCTTCAAAACGCGCTGCCTCTTTGATGTGCGGTCTGGCATTCGCCATCGCAAAGCTGAACCCGGACTGGCGCAGCATCTCCACGTCGTTGCCGCTGTCGCCGAAGGCCACCACTTCGCTGTCGTCAATGCCCCAGCGCTTTTGCAGGATCCGCAGACCGTTAGCTTTGTGCACGCCGGGGATAATCAGGTCGATACTGTCGTGGCCGGTGGTGACGGGCACCATGATGTCGCTCAGCTTTTCATGCAGCAGCGCCTGAATTCGCGGAATTTCATCATCAGAGACGTTAAGCCCGAACTTGAAGAAAATATCGTTCAGGTTATCGAAATCGCTGACCATTTCGAGGCGGTGGTAATACTTCGCCGCGATATCCTTAAAGCCCTCGTCATAGCATTTCAGCGTGTATGCGCTGCTTTTCCCGCAGGCGATAATCTCAATGCCCGGAACCTCGTTTAACACGTTCGCGACGGTCTCGAAATGGGCTTTCGACAGTTCACCGTTAAAGACATCCTCACCTTCGCTCACGACCCAGCCGCCGTTTTCGGCGACGAACGCAATCTCATGCGCAATCTCCGGGAAAAAGGAGATCAGCTGGTAATACTGGTTGCCGCTGGCGACCACGAAGCGGATTCCTTGCGCCTTCATGCGGGCGTACTGCGCCAGAAAGCGCGGCCGATTATAGGTCTTGGCATCGCTCAGAAAAGTACCATCCATGTCGACGGCGATCAGTTTAACGCTCATATCCCTTCTCCAGTGTCGTTTGATTCGTTTCCGGCTTTGCCACCGCGCGCGCCACCAGCGCCGCGATGATGACTAACCCTAACACCACCAGCATGGCGCTGCGCAGCCCGTAGTGCTCGCCGAGGAAGCCGAGCAGCGGCGGCCCGACCAGGAAGGCGAGATAGCCCGTGGTTGCCACCACGCTGACGCGCGTCGGGGCATCCGGGCCGGTGTCGCTGGCGGCGGAAATGGTCAGCGGGAAGCCAAGTGATGCCCCCAGTCCCCACAGGATCACGGAAACGCCCGCAATCCAGTCCACGTCCACAAAGATGATCATCGCGATACCCAGGCCGCCGAGCAGGGCGCTGGCGCGCACCACCGCCACGCGGCTGTAGCGGTCGATAAACCAGCCGCCGGTGAAGCGCCCGACGGTCATCCCCAGCGTAAACCCGGCGTAAATCAGCGAGCCGGAGGTCGGGCTAAAGCCGTGACCGTCCACCATCAGCAGCGGCAGCCAGTCGTTGGCGGAACCTTCCGCGAACGCCATCGCCAGCACCACCACGCCGATCAGCATCAGCTGGAAGTCGCGGTAGAAGGGCAGCCCTTTTTCAGCCGAGTGCTGTTCGTCAGCGGAGTTTTTACCGGTGCCGTCCGGGATGGCCCGGATGCCGGTCAGGATCGGAATGATGCACACCAGCGCCGCCAGCAGGATATGCAGATTCGCGCTCACGCCGGTGGCCGTCAGCGCCATCCCCACGCCCGCACCGGCCAGCGTGCCAAGGCTGTAAAAACCGTGCATCATCGGCAGCACGGTTTTATTCATCTCACGTTCGACCGCCGCCCCTTCCACGTTGATGGCAACTTCCGCCGACCCAAAGCTGCCGCCAAATACCGTCAGGCCCAGGGCGAACAGCACCGGCGAGGCACACCACAGCGCCACGCTTAATATGCCCATCCCGAACACGGCAAAGCACATGGTGGTGCGGATCACCGCTCGCGTACCAAAGCGCTTTACCAGCCACGCGGAGCAGAGGATGCCGCTCATGGAGCCTATCGACAGGCCGAACAGCACGATGCCCATCTCGGCGGTAGAAACGGACAAAATATCGCGAATGGCGGGGGTGCGCGTGGCCCAAGAGGCCATCAGCAGGCCGGGAATAAAGAAGAACATAAACAGCGCCCACAGGCGTCGCTGCAGGGCTTTACGGGGAGAGGTCTGCGTCATTGGGGTAGCACCAGAAGTACAACAATAGCGACAACACTAGCAAGTTTGTGTACATTTGTACACAAACCACGTGAGGAATTTATGAGCAGACCACCGAACGATCCGCATCGCCGGGAGAAGATCCTGCAGGCAACGCTCGATACCATCGCCGAGCACGGCATTCACGCCGTCACGCACCGTAAAATCGCCACCTGCGCGGGCGTGCCGCTGGGGTCGATGACCTACTATTTCGACGGCATGGAGCCGCTGCTGGAGGAGGCCTTCACGTGGTTTACCCGGCAGATGTCGCAGCAGTACCGGGATTTCTTCGCCGGCGTCACCGGGCCGGAAATGGCGTGCGAATCTATCACCACCCTGATCCACAGCTCGCAGGTGACCACGCCGCACAACATGGCGCTGATGTATCAGCTCTACGCCTTTATGCACCGCAGCGCGGCGCTCAAAACGGTGATGCAGGACTGGATGAAAATGAGCCAGACCACGCTGGAGCAGTGGTTCGACCCGGTTACCACCCGCGCGCTGGACGCGTTTATCGAAGGGATGACGCTGCACTATGTCACCGACCGGGCGCCGTTAACCCGGGAGGAGATCCGGGCGATGGTGGGGAGAATTGCGGGCGAGGGCGGCCGCTAGGTTGCGCCCGCGGTCATATTGACGGTGGTTCCCGTCATAGCGCCTGCCGCATCTGAGGCCAGAAACGTAATCGTGTCTGCCACCTGTGCCAGCGTCGGCAGGCGATGCGTCAGGGTGCTTTGCGCGGCACCGCTGAGAAACTGCTCAACCGTAATCCCCATCGCCTGCGCCCGGGCGGCGAAAATGGCTCCCACATACGAACTCGCCTGCACCGCGTCGGCTATCGCGTGCGAACGCACGCACAGCACGCGAATATTTTGTGTCCCAAGTTCCGCCGCCAGCGCCCGGGTCAAGGCTTCCGTTCCCGCGCAGCCGACGATATGCCCGAGGTGGCCCGCGATCGTCATGTTCGCGGCAGGCGCGACGACGGTAATAATGACTCCACCATGCTCGCCGCCCATGCGGGACGACACGGCTTTCGCAATGTTAAAGTAGGCGGCCAGGAAGGGATCAAAACCCTGCCTGAACTCATCAAGCGTTAACGCCTCAAGGCGTTTGCCCTGATCGTGCATAAAGCCCGTGGCGTTGACGACGATATCAATGCGGGCAAGGTCGGGGAGCTGCGAGGAATCATCGAGTGCATCGAACATAAACGTGCTGGCAGACCCTCCGGCGGCGCGAATACGGCTGGCGACCTGCTCCAGCCTGGCGTGGTCGCGTGCGGCGAGGTACACATCCGCCCCTTCACGCGCCAGAGCGTGCGCCACTGAACTGCCGATGGCGCCACTTCCGCCGAAGATAACGGCGGTTTTGTTCTTAAAGCCCATAGCTGCATATCCTCACCAGGATTAACCCTCAGAAGTATGTGCCGGGTTTCGGCTGATGCAACCTGGCAGATGGGTGGGGTATGCGGCTGGAAGGCCTTACTGCGCCATTATCAACGGGTTACTTTGGCGATATTTTTTTGCCGCTGGCGTCCACGACGGCTTCACCATCTTCTTTCGTAAACGCCCCTTTCTGCACATCCGGCAGGATGTCGAGGACGACTTCAGACGGTCGGCACAGGCGGGTGCCCAGCGGCGTCACCACGATCGGGCGATTAATCAGGATCGGGTGCTGCAGCATAAAATCAATAAGCTGGTCGTCGGTGAACTTATCGTCGGCAAGGCCGAGCTGTTCATAGGGCTCCACGTTTTTACGCAGCAGATCCCGCACTGAAATGCCCATCTCGGCAATCAGGGTGGTCAGCTTATCGCGCGACGGCGGGGTTTCCAGATAAAGGATAATCTCTGGCTCCGTGCCGCTGTTGCGGATCATCTCCAGCGTGTTGCGCGAGGTTCCGCAGGCCGGGTTGTGATAAATGGTGATGTGGCTCATATCAGTGGCTCATTACAGTGTGAAGGAGAGACGTAGCGCCAGCGCGGCGAGCGTCACAAACAGGACCGGCAGCGTCATAACGATGCCCGTCCGGAAATAGTAGCCCCAGGTGATCGTCATGTTTTTCTGCGCCAGCACGTGGAGCCAGAGCAGGGTGGCGAGGCTGCCGATAGGCGTGATTTTCGGTCCCAGATCGCAGCCAATCACGTTGGCGTAAATCATCGCTTCCTTGATCAGTCCTGTCGCCGTACTGCCCTCGATGGAGAGCGCGCCAATCAGCACGGTGGGCATATTGTTCATTATGGATGACAGAAACGCGGTGATGAACCCGGTTCCCAGCGTGGTGGCCCACAGCCCGTGTCCGGCCAGGCTATCCAGTACGCCTGTGAGAGAGTCCGTCAGCCCGGCATTGCGCAGGCCATACACCACCAGATACATCCCCAGCGAAAAGATAACGATCTGCCACGGCGCGCCGCGCAGCACTTTTCCGGTGTTTATCGCATGTCCGCGTTTTGCGACAGCGAATAAAATCAGCGCGCCGACGGTCGCGATGGCGCTGACCGGAATGCCGAGAGGTTCAAGCACAAAGAAACCGACGAGCAGAAGGAGCAGGACGATCCAGCCCGTTCTGAACGTCGGGAGGTCGTGAATGGCCCGCGCGGGCTCGCGGAGTTTTGCCAGGTCATATTCCGGGGGGATTTCCTTGCGAAAGAACAGATGCAGCATCACCAGCGTTGCGGCAATCGCGGCGATATCTACCGGGATCATCACCGAGGCGTATTCGCTGAACCCCAGCTTAAAGAAGTCTGCCGATACGATGTTGACCAGGTTCGACACAATCAGCGGCAGGCTGGCGGTATCGGCGATAAAGCCCGCAGCCATCACAAACGCCAGCGTGGCCTGCTTGCTGAACCCCAGCGCCAGAAGCATGGCGATGACGATAGGGGTCAGGATCAGCGCCGCACCGTCATTGGCAAACAGCGCCGCCACGGCTGCGCCCAGCAGCACGATATACGTAAACAGCAATCGCCCGCGACCGTTCCCCCAGCGGGCAACGTGCAGCGCCGCCCACTCGAAAAAGCCGGACTCATCCAGCAGCAGGCTGATGATGATGACGGCAATGAACGTTGCCGTGGCGTTCCAGACGATATTCCACACGATCGGAATATCGTTAATGTGAATCACGCCGCTGGCCAGCGCCAGTACGGCGCCGATAGTCGCGCTCCAGCCGATACTGAGCCCTTTGGGCTGCCAGATGACCAGTACCAGCGTAAACAGAAAAATAGCCCCTGCCAGAAACATCTTCTACCCCGTTATATCTGTTTTTGTGAATGTGTTTTGCCTAGCACGAGCCTGAGAGTCGGTTTTTCAGCTTCATGCGCGTCTCTTCCCGCAGGCAGTTCCAGCTGTTGTCGATAACGGTTGCCGCCCATGCAGGCATGTTGGGAGACAAACGGTAATAGACCCACTTCCCCTCGCGACTGTCGATAACCAGCCCCGACTCGCGCAGCAACGCCATGTGGCGGGAGACCTTAGGCTGAGACTCGGTGGTTGCGGAGCAGAGATCGCAGACACATAGCTCGCCCGCTTCGCGGAGCAGCATGACGATGGCGAGCCGCGTTTCGTCGGAGAGGGTTTTGAAGAGCTGGAGTGGGTGGAGCATGGGCGATCCTGCAGGTGGAATGATTTATATATGTTTAATCATATATGTTTTGATTGCAGGATAGAAGCGGAGATGAGAGGTACGGGAATTTCAGGCAACAAAAAACCCATCAACCTTGAACCAAAACGGCGGGGTTGATGGGCTCCACAAATTGGGGACATCAAAGAAAAGCAGTGGCACTAGTTATGACTGCCCCCTGATAAAAAAGTTCTGCGCGTAACGAAAATAATTTTCACCACGCGCAAACTTAGGAGTTATCCGAGTCCCGGCCAGATGATAACGATCAGCGTACCCGCCAGGGTCAGCAGCACGTTAGCGATAGCGTACGTGCCCGCATACCCCAGCGCCGGGATGTTGCTGCGCGCGGTATCGCTGATGATTTCCATGGCCGGCGCACAGGTACGCGCGCCCATCATTGCCCCGAACAGCAGGGCGCGGTTCATGCGCAGCACGTAGGCGCCGAACAGGAAGCAGATCACCACCGGCACCAGGCTGACGATAAGTCCGGAAACCAGCATCTGCCAGCCGACGGCGCCCAGGCTGTGGCCGATACCGCTTCCCGCGCTTAAGCCGACGCCCGCCATAAACACCATCAGACCGAACTCTTTCACCATGTTCAGCGCGCCCTGCGGAATGTAGCCGAAGGTTGGGTGGTTGGCTCGCAGGAAGCCCAGCATGATCCCGGCGAACAGCAGCCCGGCGGCGTTACCGATGCCAAAACTGAAGTTGCTGAACTGGAAGGTGATCATCCCGATCATCAGGCCAACGATAAAGAAGGCGCAGAAGGCCAGCAGGTCGGTGACCTGGCTGTGAATGGAGATAAAGCCGATGCGGTCGGCAACGGTTTTCACGCGTCGCGCGTCGCCGCTGACCTGCAAAACATCGCCTTTGTTGAGCACGACGTTATCGTCGATTGGCATCTCAATCTGGCTGCGGATCACGCGGTTGAGGAAGCAGCCGTGGTCGGTCAGCTTCAGCTGCGCCAGACGTCGGCCCACGGCGTTATGGTTTTTCACCACGATCTCTTCGGTGACGATACGCATGTCGAGCAGGTCGCGGTCGAACACCTCTTTGCCGTTACGGAAACTCGGGTCGAGACGGGCGTGGGCGTCCGGGTAACCCACCAGCGCGATGTCGTCGCCCATCTGCAGCACCGCGTCGCCGTCCGGATTCGCCAGAATGCCGTTGCGGCGGATACGTTCGATATAGCAGCCCGTCTGGCGGTAAATCCCCAGCTCGCGCAGGTTTTTGCCGTCAGCCCATGCCACCAGCTCTGGCCCAACGCGATAGGCGCGGATCACAGGGAGATAGACTTTACGTTTGGAATCGGTATCGAGACCGCGCTCGCGCGCGATTTGCTGGGCGCTGGTCTGCAGATCCTGGTGCTGTAGTTTTGGCAGGTAGCGTGCGCCAACGATCAGGCTCACCAGACCAATCAGATAGGTCAGGGCATAGCCCAGGCTCAGGTGGTCGAGGGCGGTAGAAAGCTGCGCGCCGGCCATGCCGGAATGGCGCAGGGTATCACCGGCACCCACGAGCACGGGGGTGGAGGTCATGGAGCCTGCCAGCATACCGGCCGTTAACCCGATATCCCAGCCAAACAGTTTACCCAGCCCTAACGCGATCAGCAGCGCGCTGCCGACCATCACCAGCGCCAGCATCAGATAATTTTTGCCGTCGCGGAAGAAAATTGAAAAAAAGTTCGGTCCCGCTTCCACGCCAACACAAAAAATAAACAGCATAAAACCTAAGTTGAGCGCGTCCGTGTTAATGCTGAAGTGCTGCTGGCCTAATAATAAGGAGACGACTAAAACGCCAATGGAATTACCAAGTTGAACTGAACCCAGGCGCAATTTACCCAGGCAAAGGCCCAGCGCCAGTACCACAAATAATAACAGGATGTAATTCCCATTTAACAAGTCTGCGACGTTTATATTCACGGAGGCTAACTTCTTGTTTACCAGTAAGTTGTTGAATGAAAGGACTATTTGGGCTACTGTTTTCTGAGCCAGGGAACGCGTTCAACCCTCCCTGTTACCTAATTTATTCCCTAAAACATTAGCTGGCCGATAGTTTAATCGTATTAGCTACTGACAGCTACCTATTATCGCATCACCCTGTGCGTACTTTGGCAAGGATTGCCGCACTGCTTTATCTGACTGGGCGTCTACCCGACGAAGGTGTATTTGATAGAGATAAGTCAGGAGGATAGTTTGAACATTAAACGAAACTGGGCGGGGGTGATCAGCTGCTTTTTGCTGTTTACCGTCGTGTGCATGTCGCTCGCTTTTAATGTGAAGGGGGCATTCAGGGCTGCCGGACACCCGGAGCTGGGGCTGCTCTTTTTTACCCTGCCGGGAGCGGCAGCCAGTTTTCTTTCCCGTAAAGGGGAGGTGGTCAAGCCGCTTATTGGCGCAATGCTGGCGGCACCGCTGTGTCTGCTGCTGATGCGCATGCTGTATGTGTCAACGCGAAGTTTCTGGCAGGAGATGGCGTGGTTGCTGAGCGGCGTCTTCTGGTGCGCCCTTGGCGCGCTGTGCTATTTGTTTGTGTGCAGCCTGATTAAGCATCGACGGCACCACAAATAAAAACGCCCTCCGGGTGAGGGCGTCTTCGCATTACTGGGCGGCAAACAGGCCCAGATGCTCTTTGGCGTAAGCTTCAAAGTCAGTGCAGCCACCGATGTGTTTCTGATCGAGGAAGATCTGCGGTACGGTTTCAACCGGCTTACCGACGGTTTTTTCGAGATCCGCTTTGGTGATGCCTTCCGCGTGGATATCCACGTAGCGGAAGTTGAAGTCATCGCGCTCTTCGGTCAGTTTCTCAGCCAGCTCTTTCGCGCGCACACAGTAAGGGCACCCTGGACGACCAAAAATTACTGCAAACATTTCTCTCTCCTCAAAAAACAAGCCTGACGGCGAATAGGACATATAGTGCCCGATAACCTGCCGCCATTAAAGAAGGTTTCGCCTGTCGCTTTGATACAGTAAGGCTATGTTTCGCCAATTACACCGCGCAAATCATTGCCTATACTGGCTGCCATACGGTTTAAGCAAGACAAAGAGAGACAAGATGACGCCAACCATAGACCTGCTCACATCCCACCGTTCCATTCGCCACTTCACCGACGAGCCGATTACCGAGGCGCAGCGCGAAGCGATTATTAACAGCGCCAGAGCGACCTCCAGCTCCAGCTTTCTGCAGTGCAGCTCGATTATCCGCATTACCGACCCGGCCATGCGTGAACAGCTGGTCGCGCTGACCGGCGGACAGAAGCATGTGGCCCAGGCCGCGGAGTTCTGGGTGTTCTGCGCCGACTTTAACCGCCACCTGCAGATCTGCCCTGAGGCCGAGCTGGGGCTGGCCGAACAGCTGCTGCTGGGCGTGGTGGATACCGCGCTGATGGCGCAAAACGCCTTTACGGCGGCGGAGTCGCTGGGATTAGGTGGCGTCTACATCGGCGGCCTGCGTAACAACATTGAAAGCGTGACCGAGCTGCTGAAGCTGCCAAAACACGTCCTGCCGCTGTTCGGCCTGTGCCTCGGCTGGCCGGCGGATAACCCGGATCTGAAGCCGCGCATTCCTGCCGCCATGCTGGTGCACGAAAACCACTACCAGCCGGTCGATCAGGACGTCCTGAATCAATATGATGAAGAGTTGGCGAACTACTACCTGACGCGCGGCAGCAATAACCGTCGCGATACCTGGACTGACCATATTCGTCGCACCATCATTAAAGAAAACCGACCGTTTATTCTTGATTACCTGCACAAACAGGGCTGGGCGACGCGATAGTCCATTCCGCCTGCGCCTGCCTGCGTATATGATATGCAGGCTTTTTCCATGTCTTCAGAGAGGTGCAGGGTGAAAATTGCCATATTGTCCCGGGATGGAACGCTCTATTCATGTAAGCGCCTGCGAGACGCGGCGGCGAAACGCGGGCATCAGGTTGAGATCCTCGACCCGATGTCCTGCTATATGAACATTGACCCGGCCGCCTCGTCGATTCACTACAAAGGCCGCAAGCTGCCGCACTTTGATGCGGTGATCCCGCGCATCGGCTCCCAGATCACCTATTACGGCACCGCCGCGTTGCGCCAGTTTGAGATGCTGGGCAGCTATCCGCTCAACGAATCCGTCGCCATTTCGCGCGCCCGCGACAAGCTGCGCTCGCTGCAGCTCCTCGCCCGCCAGGGGATCGATCTTCCGGTCACGGGTATTGCCCATTCACCGGATGACACCAGCGATCTTATCGATATGGTGGGCGGCGCGCCTTTGGTGATTAAGCTGGTGGAAGGCACGCAGGGCATTGGCGTGGTGCTGGCGGAAACGCGTCAGGCGGCGGAGAGCGTGATTGATGCCTTTCGGGGTCTCAATGCCCACATTCTGGTGCAGGAGTACATCGAAGAGGCGAAAGGGCGCGACATCCGCTGCTTCGTGGTCGGCAATGAGGTGGTGGCAGCTATTGAGCGCCAGGCGAAAGAGGGCGATTTCCGCTCTAACCTTCACCGCGGCGGCGTGGCGCGGGTAGCCGATATTAGCGATCGCGAACGGGAAATTGCCGTCAAAGCGGCGCAAACCCTGGGGCTGGACGTGGCGGGCGTAGACCTTCTGCGGGCGACGCGCGGGCCGCTGGTCATGGAGGTGAACGCTTCGCCGGGGCTGGAAGGCGTAGAAAAAACCACAGGTGTCGATATTGCAGGTAAAATGATCGCATGGATCGAGCGTCATGCCACGCCAGGCTACTGTCTGAAAACGGGCGGTTAAATGGTATTGAACGCACTTTTTGCGTAATCTATACCCTAAATAATTCGAGTTGCAGGAAGGCGGCAAGGGAGTGAATCCCCTGGAGCTTACATTAGTAAGTGACTGGGGTGAACGAGCGCAGCCAACGCACATGCAACTTGAAGTATGACGGGTATATGCGAAGTTTTTAATTAAGAGGCTGCACAGCGATGGATTTACAGGTCGTACCTACACTGGATACGTTACGTCAATGGCTTGATGATGCCGGAATTACATTCTTCGAATGCGATTCCTGCCAGGCGCTGCATCTGCCTCATATGCAGAATTTCGACGGCATTTTCGATGCCAAAATCGATCTCATTAACGACGTGATCCTTTTCTCCGCGCTGGCCGAAGTGAAGCCCTCCGCGCTGCTGGCGCTGGCCTCCGACCTGTCAGCGATCAACGCCAGTTCTTTGACGGTGAAAGCATTTCTCGACATACAGGATGATAATCTGCCAAAACTGGTCGTTTGCCAGTCTTTATTCTCCGGTGCCGGGCTGTCGTTCAAGCAGTTCTCCTGGTTTATGCGCTTGAGCGAAGAGCAAATTTCCATGGTCATGATGGAAGCCAATGCACACCATCTGCTGTATAGCGCGGAAGATGATGCAGAGAATAATGATGCATCTCCCAATTTTCTTCACTAAGCCTGTCTGACTTTTGCGCAGTCGCTGCCATAGCGGCTGCAGAAGGCCATTTTTTCTGCTGCTTTTAACCTTTCTTTAAAGAGTTTTTCACCTCCCTGAAGGCCGTTTCGGCTTATCACGTAGACATAACCTGCATAAAAAATTGATAAAAGGCGTTTTTTCGTCTGGGCTATAGCCGGAGACACGGGCTACAGTTATTCTTGCGATGCTTAAAAAAGCGAGCGGAAGCTGCCGGGTAAAGAGGTTTCTTTTTATTTTGGGCAGAGCGACAAACTATGCATGATTATTGCATATCTTCAGATTGCACAGTTTTAGTTCGTTTGTTAACGAGCTTTCAGAAGGAATAAAGATATGATCGCCTTGAATAAAAAATGGTTATCGGGTCTGGTTGCGGGTGCTCTGATGGCCGTCTCTGCCGGCACGCTCGCTGCGGAACAAAAAACGCTGCACGTTTACAACTGGTCTGACTATATCGCGCCGGACACGGTGGCGAATTTTGAAAAAGAGACCGGCATTAAAGTGGTCTACGACGTATTCGATTCCAACGAAGTGCTGGAAGGAAAGCTGATGGCGGGCAGCACCGGGTTTGATCTCGTGGTGCCTTCCGCAAGCTTCCTCGAGCGCCAGCTGACGGCAGGCGTCTTCCAGCCGCTGGACAAGAGCAAGTTACCGAACTGGAAAAACCTCGATCCGGAAGTGCTGAAGCTGGTGGCGAAGCATGACCCGGACAACAAATACGCCATGCCTTACCTGTGGGCGACCACCGGTATTGGCTACAACGTGGATAAAGTCAAAGCGGTGCTGGGCCCGGACGTCAAGCTGGACAGCTGGGACGTGGTGCTGAAGCCGGAAAACCTTGAGAAGCTGAAAAGCTGCGGCGTCTCCTTCCTCGATGCGCCGGAAGAGATTTTCGCCACCGTGCTGAACTACCTGGGCAAAGACCCGAACAGCAGTAAAGCCGATGATTACACCGGCCCGGCGACCGATCTGCTGCTGAAGCTGCGTCCAAACATTCGTTACTTCCACTCGTCTCAGTACATTAACGACCTGGCGAACGGCGACATCTGCGTCGCGATCGGCTGGGCAGGGGACGTGTGGCAGGCGGCTAACCGCGCGAAAGAGGCGAAAAACGGCGTGAACGTCTCTTACTTCATTCCGAAAGAGGGGGCGCTGGCCTTCTTTGACGTCTTCGCGATGCCGGCTGATGCGAAAAACAAAGACGAAGCCTATCAGTTCCTCAACTACCTGATGCGTCCTGAGGTGATCGCCCACATCAGCGACCACGTATACTACGCGAACGGTAACAAGGCCTCCGTGCCGCTGGTAAGCGAAGAAATCCGTAACAACCCGGCTATCTATCCGCCAGCGGATGTGTTCGCCAAGCTCTTCACCCTGAAAGTGCAGGATCCAAAAATTGACCGCGTGCGTACCCGCGCGTGGACCAAGGTGAAAAGCGGTAAATAACGGCGTTGGGTATTGTTGCCCGGTGGCGCTGTCGCCTACCGGGCCTGTACAACCCGTAGGCCGGGCAAGCGTTAGCGCCGCCCGGCGATGCGCACCCTGACGGTGCGTTTGCACCAGTACTGATCTATGCCGGAGAACACCCCGTGAATGACGCGATCCCCCGCCCGCAGGCGAAAGTCCGTAAAGCGCTGACCCCGCTTCTTGAAATTCGTAACCTCACCAAATCTTTCGATGGCCAGCATGCCGTGGACGACGTCAGCCTGACTATCTATAAAGGCGAAATTTTTGCCCTCCTGGGAGCTTCTGGCTGCGGAAAATCGACCCTGCTGCGTATGCTGGCCGGTTTTGAACAGCCCACCGCCGGGCAAATCATGCTTGATGGCGTGGATCTCTCCAGCGTGCCGCCGTATCAGCGCCCGATTAACATGATGTTCCAGTCCTACGCGCTGTTCCCGCACATGACGGTGGAGCAGAACATCGCCTTTGGCCTGAAGCAGGACAAGCTGCCGAAGGCCGAAATTACCGCGCGCGTGGCCGAGATGCTGAGCCTGGTGCACATGCAGGAGTTCGCGAAGCGTAAGCCGCACCAGCTCTCCGGCGGCCAGCGCCAGCGCGTGGCCCTGGCCCGCAGTCTGGCAAAACGCCCGAAATTATTGTTGCTCGATGAGCCGATGGGCGCGCTGGATAAAAAACTGCGCGACCGTATGCAGCTCGAAGTGGTGGATATCCTCGAGCGCGTGGGGGTGACCTGCGTGATGGTGACCCACGACCAGGAAGAAGCGATGACCATGGCCGGACGCATCGCGATCATGAACCGCGGGAAGTTCGTGCAGATTGGCGAGCCGGAAGAGATTTATGAGCACCCGACCACCCGCTACAGCGCGGAGTTTATCGGCTCGGTCAACGTCTTCGAAGGGCTGCTGAAAGATCGTCAGGAGGATGGCCTGGTCATCGAATCGCCGGGGCTGCAGCATCCGCTTAAGGTCGATCCGGATAACTCCGTGGTGGATAACGTGCCGGTCTACGTCGCGCTGCGTCCGGAGAAGATCATGCTCTGTGAGGATCCGCCTGCCGATGGCTATAACTTTGCCGTGGGCGAAGTGGTGCACATTGCCTATCTGGGCGACCTGTCTATCTACCACGTGCGGCTGAAAAGCGGGCAGATGCTCAGCGCGCAGCTACAGAACGAACATCGCTACCGCAAGGGGCAGCCAACATGGGGTGACGAAGTGCGCCTGTGCTGGGATGCTGACAGTTGCGTCGTACTGACGGTATAAGGAGCGGCAAATGAGTGCACTTGAACCTCCAGCTCGCGCAGAAAAGCCGGGCGGTTTTGCCCAGTGGCTGACGCGCTTGCAGATGAACCACGGCCGCAAGCTGGTGATCGCCATGCCGTACGTGTGGCTGATCCTGCTGTTCCTGCTGCCGTTTCTGATTGTTTTCAAGATAAGCCTGGCGGAAATGGCGCGGGCGATCCCGCCCTATACCAACCTGCTGGACTGGGCCGACGGGCAGCTGACGCTGACGCTTAATCTCGGCAACTTCCTGCAGCTCACCGACGATCCGCTCTATTTCGAAGCGTATCTGCAGTCGCTGCAGGTGGCGGCGATTTCGACGCTCTGCTGTCTGGTGATGGGCTACCCGCTGGCGTGGGCGGTGGCGCACAGCAAGCCGTCGACGCGTAACATCCTGCTGCTGCTGGTGATCCTGCCGTCGTGGACCTCGTTCCTGATCCGCGTTTACGCCTGGATGGGGATCCTGAAAAACAACGGCGTGCTGAATAACTTTCTCATGTGGCTCGGGGTTATCGATCAGCCGCTGACGATCCTGCACACCAACCTCGCGGTCTATATCGGCATTGTGTACGCCTATCTGCCGTTTATGGTTCTGCCGATCTACACGGCCCTGACGCGCATTGATTACTCGCTGGTGGAAGCGTCGCTCGATCTTGGCGCCCGTCCGTTAAAAACCTTCTTCAGCGTGATTGTCCCGCTGACCAAAGGCGGCATTATCGCCGGGTCAATGCTGGTCTTTATCCCGGCAGTGGGGGAGTTTGTGATCCCGGAACTGCTCGGAGGCCCGGACAGCATCATGATTGGCCGCGTGCTGTGGCAGGAGTTCTTCAATAACCGCGACTGGCCGGTGGCCTCGGCGGTAGCGATTGTCATGCTCCTGCTGCTGATCGTGCCGATCATGTGGTTCCACAAGCATCAGCAGAAACAGATGGGAGATCACGGATGAACAATTTACCGGTAGTGCGCTCTCCGTGGCGAATTGCGATTCTCGTTATCGGCTTTACCTTCCTGTATGCGCCGATGCTGATGCTGGTGATCTACTCCTTCAACAGCTCCAAGCTGGTGACGGTCTGGGCGGGCTGGTCGACGCGCTGGTACAGCGAGCTGTTCCACGACGATGCGATGATGAGCGCGGTGGGGCTGAGCCTGACCATTGCTGCCCTTGCGGCGACAATGGCGTCGGTGCTGGGCACGATCGCCGCGCTGGTGATGGTGCGCTTCGGGCGTTTTCGCGGCTCAAACGGGTTCGCCTTTATGATCACCGCGCCGCTGGTCATGCCGGACGTGATCACCGGTCTCGCGCTGCTGCTGCTGTTCGTGGCCCTGGCGCACGCCATCGGCTGGCCGGCGGATCGCGGCATGCTCACCATCTGGCTGGCGCACGTCACCTTCTGTACGGCCTACGTGGCGGTTGTGATCTCCTCGCGCATGCGCGAGCTGGATCGCTCCATTGAAGAGGCGGCGATGGATCTTGGCGCGACGCCGCTGAAGGTCTTTTTCATCATTACCCTGCCGATGATTATGCCGGCGGTGATCTCCGGCTGGCTGCTGGCGTTTACGCTGTCGCTGGACGATCTGGTTATCGCCAGCTTTGTCTCCGGACCGGGCGCGACGACGCTGCCGATGCTGGTCTTCTCCAGCGTGCGCATGGGGGTCAACCCGGAGATCAACGCCCTGGCCTCTATCATCCTCGGCGTGGTCGGAATTGTCGGATTTATCGCCTGGTATTTGATGGCGCGCGCGGAAAAACAGCGCGTGCGCGATATCCAGCGTGCAAGACGCGGCTGAAGGATTTAAAATTTCCAGTGAAGTGCCGCGCATGACGCGGCACTGTTTTTCAGGGAAGTAAAACATTGGGATTATTAAAAAAATCACGTACTACGCACGCGCGTCCTAACGTACCTGCACTGGTTCAGGTGGCGGCGCTCGCCATTATTATGATCCGCTGCCTGGACGTGCTGATGATTCTGAACACCCTGGGCGTGCGCGGCATCGGTGAATTCATTCACCGCAGCGTGCAGACGTGGAATCTGACGCTGGTCTTTTTGAGCAGCCTGGTGCTGGTGTTTATCGAGATCTACTGCGCGTTTTCGCTGGTCAAAGGGCGCAACTGGGCGCGCTGGGTCTATCTGCTGACGCAAATTACCGCCGCCAGCTATCTGTGGGCCGCCTCGCTGGGATACGGTTACCCGGAGCTGTTCAGCATTGCCGGGGAATCCAAACGCGAGATCCTGCGCGCGCTGTTTATGCAAAAACTTCCGGATATGCTGGTGCTCTGTCTACTCTTCGTTCCGGCCTCAAGCCGGCGGTTCTTCCGCCTGCAATAATGTGTATAATCGCAGCCCTCGTGATTCTTAAGGTTTTCATATGCAGTGCGCACTCTATGACGCCGGACGCTGCCGCTCCTGTCAGTGGATAGAACAGCCGGTCTCTCAACAACTCACCGCCAAAATGGCCGACCTGCAACAGCTGCTAGCAGCACAAGCGGTGGGCGAGTGGTGCGCACCCGTCAGTGGCCCGGAGCTGGGCTTTCGTAATAAGGCCAAAATGGTGGTCAGCGGCAGCGTTGAAAAACCGCTGCTGGGAATGCTGCACCGCGACGGCACACCGGAAGACCTGACCGGCTGCCCGCTGTATCCCGCCTCGTTTGAACCCGTCTTTGCCGCGCTGAAACCGTTTATCGCGCGTGCAGGGTTAACGCCTTACAGCGTCGCCCGCAGGCGCGGCGAGCTGAAGTACCTTCTGCTGACGGAAAGCCAACTCGACGGCGGCATGATGCTGCGCTTCGTGCTGCGCTCGGAAGCCAAGCTGGAGCAGCTGCGCGCGGCGCTGCCGTGGCTGCAGGAACAGCTGCCGCAGCTGAAGGTCATTACCGCAAATATTCAGCCGGTGCATATGGCGATCATGGAAGGGGAGAAAGAGATATTCTTCACCGACCAGCACGCGCTGGCCGAAAGCTTCAACGGCGTGCCGCTGTGGATCCGCCCGCAAAGCTTCTTCCAGACCAACCCGACCGTGGCAAGCAGCCTGTACGCCACCGCCCGCGACTGGGTTCGTGCGTTAAACGTCCATCATATGTGGGATCTCTTCTGCGGCGTGGGCGGCTTTGGCCTGCACTGCGCCACGCCAGAGATGCAGCTCACCGGCATTGAGATCTCTGCCGAAGCGATTGCCTGCGCGAAACAGTCCGCCGCCGGGCTGGGGTTAACGAATCTGCACTTCCAGGCGCTGGATTCCACGCAGTTTGCGACCGGCCAGGGCAACGTGCCGGAGCTGGTGCTGGTCAACCCGCCGCGCCGCGGCATCGGCAAGGCGCTGTGCGACTACCTGAGCCAGATGGCACCCGAGTACATCGTCTATTCCAGCTGTAACGCCCAGACCATGGCGAAAGACATCGCCAGCCTGCCGGGCTACCGCATTGAACGCGTTCAGCTTTTCGATATGTTCCCGCATACCGCGCATTACGAAGTGCTGACGTTGCTCGTGAAATCTTAAACAAAATGTGAACTCTTCCCCCGCTCGAAATCAGGTAAGCTTACTTCATAAGAGATGAATAAAGGCTTACCCATGAAGCAGATCCTGCTGGTGGAAGACGACCACGATATCGCGGCGCTTCTGCGACTCAATTTAGAAGACGAAGGCTACGCCATCACCCACGAGCCCGACGGGGGCAAGGCCTTACTGCGTCTTGAAAAACAGCCGTGGGATGCGGTGATCCTCGACCTGATGCTGCCCAGCGTTGACGGTCTGGAGATTTGCCGCCGCATCCGTCAGATGACGCGCTACCTGCCGGTGATCATCATCAGCGCCCGCAGCAGCGAGACCGACCGCATTACCGGGCTGGAAACCGGCGCCGATGATTATCTGGCGAAGCCATTCTCGGTGCAGGAACTCATTGCGCGCATCAAAGCGCTGTTCCGCCGCCAGCAGGCGATGGGGCAGGCGCAAACCGACGGTCAAATTCAGGCCCACGGTCTGACCATCGATCCGCTGGCGCGCAGCGTGCTGCTTCACGGCCAGGTGGTGGATCTCACCCCGCGCGAATTCGAGCTGCTGTACTTCTTTGCCCGTCATCCTGGCGAGGTCTTTTCGCGTCTGGCGCTGCTGGAGCAGGTCTGGGGCTATCAGCACGAAGGCTATGAGCACACTGTTAACACCCATATCAACCGCCTGCGCATCAAGATTGAGAAGGACGTCGCCGAGCCGGAGATTATTCGCACCGTCTGGGGCAAGGGCTATAAATTTGCGGAGCCAAATCATGATGCGCCGCTTTAGCCTGGGCCAGCGACTGACGCTGCTGTTTATCCTGCTGATGATGCTCTGCGCCACCGTCGCCTGTGCGGTACAACTCTACACCAGTACGCAGTACGGCAACGCGATGGTGCAGCGGCTGTCGGGCGGGCTGGCACAGCAGATAGTCCTGCGTGAACCGATTCTGGACGCGCAGGGCAGGGTCGACCGAACGGCGCTCAAGCCGCTGTTCGATCGGCTGATGACCTTTAATCCGAGCGTTGAGCTGTACGTTGTCTCCCCGGACGGCGATATCTTGGCCGATGCCGCACCGCCGGGCCACATTCAGCGGCAAAAAATCGATCTGGCCCCGGTTCAGACCTTCCTGAGCGGTACCGCCATACCGGTTCTGGGCGACGATCCTCGCAGTCAAAATAAAAAGGTCTTTAGCGCCACGCCGCTGCGGCAGGACGGCGAGCTAAAAGGCTATCTGTACATTATTTTGCAGGGCGAAGAGTCAAACGCCCTGGCTGAAATGGCCTGGCATAAGGCGCTGTGGAGCACGGTACTGTGGTCATTGCTGTGGGTCGCGCTGTTTGGCCTGCTGGCAGGTTTACTGGTCTGGTACTGGGTCACGCGCCCGGTAAAACAGCTGACGGTGGAGGTCGCCGGGCTGGAGCAGGACAGCATCAGCGCTATCAGACAGCTGGCGGCGCAGCCGTTGGACGCGGCGGCCAGGGATGAAGTGGCGATCCTGCGCAACAGCTTTATCGAGCTGGCACGCAAAATCACCCGCCAGTGGGACCAGCTGGCCGACAGCGATCGCCAGCGCCGGGAGTTTATCGCCAACATTTCGCACGATCTCCGTACGCCGCTGACCTCGCTGCTGGGCTATCTGGAAACCCTGTCGCTAAAATCCGCCACGCTGACGCCGCAGGAGCACCAGCAGTATCTCGCCACCGCGCTGCGTCAGGGGCAAAAAGTCCGTCATCTATCGCAGCAGCTGTTCGAGCTGGCGCGCCTTGAGCACGGCGGCATTAAGCCGCAGCGCGAGCGTTTCGCGATGGGGGAGTTGATTTCCGACGTGGCGCAGAAGTTTGAGCTCACCGCCCGCACGCGCGAAGTGAATCTGCATATTGACGTGCCGGGACCGCTGCCGCTGATTAACGCCGACGTGTCGATGATCGAACGCGTGGTGACCAACCTGCTCGATAACGCGATGCGCCATACGCCATCTGGCGGGGAAATTCGTCTGGCGGTCTGGCAGGAGAATGAACGGCTTCAGGTCGAAGTGGCTGACAGCGGAACGGGCGTAGATGCCTCGCTGCGCGACGATCTGTTCCAGCGGCCATCGGCGTTGAACACCCAGGCATCGCGGGAGAATCGCGGCGGACTGGGGCTGTTAATCGTGAAACGTATGCTGGAGCTGCACGGCGGTGGGATCAGGCTGATGGAGTCGGTGAGCGGGGCGCGGTTCAGGTTCTTTGTGCCGTTGTGAGAGAGTGCCGGGTGGCGGCTTCGCCTTACCCGGCCTACAGACTACCACCCCCGTAGGCCGGGCCACCCGGCAAAAAAATCTTACTGCGGGAACCACTGCTCGCTGATTTTCTGGTACGTACCGTCAGCTTTAATCGCTTTCAGCGCGCCGTTCAGTTTTTCCAGCAGGGCCTTGTTATCCGGACGTACCGCGATGCCCAGACCCGTGCCGAAGTACTGCGGATCGGTCACTTTCTCGGTTGCGGTGCCCAGCTGCGGATTGGTTTTCAGCCATTCGTTCACCACGGCGGTATCGCCGAACACGCCGTCGATGCGGCCATTTTTCAGGTCGATAATCGCGTTCTGGTAGCTGTCATAAGCCACGGTTTTCACTTCAGGATGTTTGTCCTGGAGGTATTTCTGGTGCGTGGTGCCGTTTTCCATGCCGATGCGTTTGCCTTTCAGCTGATCGAAAGAGGTATAGGCACCTTTCTTCGCAATCACGACCGCCGAGTTGGCGTAGTACGGGTCGGTAAACGCAACCTGCTTGCTGCGCTCAGGCGTGATGTCCATCCCGGAGATCACCGCGTCGTATTTTTTGAATTTCAGCGACGGGATCAGGCTGTCGAAGGCATGGTTGGTAAAGGTGCAGTCGGCCTGCATTTGTTTGCACAGCGCTTTCGCCAGGTCAATGTCGAAACCCACGATCTGGTTGCTGGCATCCAGCGATTCAAACGGCGGATAGGTGGCGGACACGCCAAAATTGATTTTATCAGCTGCGGATGCGCCAGTGGCGAAGGTAGCGAGTAATGCGGCCAGAACTAACTTTTTCATTGTAATACTCCCGTCTGTCTTATTTATGCGCCGTGTCTGCGGCATGGATGTACAATGCCATTTAATGAATTTATATGCAATAAAAATGATTAAATATTATTTGCGTGGCAAAAAAAAGCGGATAACCAAAAAGTTACCCGCATTGATTAATCACATTTATGCACTTCTTGCCGGGTGGCGCTGCGCTTACCCGGCCTACGATCTGCGCTCAAACGCCAGCGCTTTACGTTCGATCAGGCGCATCATCAGCGTCAACAGGCCGTTAACCACCAGGTAAACCACGCCTGCCGCGCCGAACACCATCACGTCATAGGTGCGCCCGTACAGCAGCTGTCCGTGACCCATCACCTCCATCAGGGTGATGGTGTAGGCCAGAGAGGTACTCTTGAACACCAGCACCACTTCGTTGGAGTAAGAGGAGAGCGCGCGCTTAAAGGCGTACGGCAGCAGGATCGCCAGCGTGTCCTTCTTGCTCATGCCCAGCGCTCCGCAGGACTGCCATTGTCCTTCCGGAATGGCGCGGATCGCCCCGTAGAACAGCTGGGTGGTATAGGCCGCACTGTTCAGCGAAAGGGCAATCAGGGCACACAGCCACGGTTCAGAAAGCAGATGCCAGATAACCGGATACTCCTGCAGCGACGGGAACTGGCCCGGGCCGTAGTAAATCAGGAAGATCTGCACCAGCAGCGGCGTACCGGTAAACAGGGTGATGTAGCCGCGCACAATCCACACCAGCACCGGCGTTTTCAGCGTCAGGATGATGGTGAAGATAAGGGCCAGGATCAGCGCCACGATAATGGACGCCACGGTCAGCGTCAGGCTGGTGTGCAGCCCTTTCATCAGCTCGGGGAAATATTCAAGCATCAGCCTGGTCTCCGTTCAAAGCGCGTCGCACGCAGGTCAATACGCTTGAGGATGTACTGACTGAGCAACGTGATCACCAGGTAGATAGCCGCCGCCACAATGTACCAGGTAAAAGGCTCCTGGGTACGGGTGGCGATGCTTTTGGTTTGCAGCATCAAATCGTTAACGCTGATCAGGCTCACCAGCGCGGTATCTTTCAGCAGCACCAGCCACTGGTTGCCGAGGCCCGGCAGGGCATGGCGCCACATCTGCGGCATGACCAGACGGAAGAAGATCGCTGACTTCGACAGGCCTAACGCCTGACCCGACTCCCACTGACCCTGCGGCACGGCTTTCAGCGCACCGCGCAGGGTTTGCGACGCGTACGCGGAGTAGAGCAGGGAGAGGGCAATCACGCCGCACAGGAACGGGCTGACGTCGAAGTTTTCAATCTGCATCTGCACCGGGATCTGCGCAAAGCCAAGATTGATCGTAAAACCGTCCGACAGCGTCAGCAGCAGCTGTGAGGAGCCGAAATAGATAAACAGGACCACCAGAATTTCCGGAAGCCCACGCAGCACGGTGACCAGCGCGGAGCCTGTCCAGGCGACGGGGAACCATTTCGCGGATTCCCACACCGCAAAGAACATCGCCAGCACGAGGCCGATAATCAGTGCGCAAACGGCAAGGCCGACGGTCATCCCGGCGGCGCTTGCTAAAGGAAAAATTTCATTCATCAGGAATTACTTCTGGAACCATTTTTTGTAGATGGTTTCGTAGGTGCCGTCTTTCTTCACTTTTTCCAGCGCAGCGTTGAATTTCTGCTGCAGCTCAGTGTTGCCCTGACGAACGGCAATCCCCAGACCGGTACCGAAGTAATCCTTATCGGTCACTTTGTCGCCCACTGGCGCCAGCTTATCGTTGGCTTTCAGCCACTCGGTCACGACCGCGGTATCACCAAATACGCCGTCGATACGGCCATTTTGCAGATCCAGCTTCGCGTTCTGGTAGCTGTCATACGGAACGGTAGTGATTTCCGGATGTTTATCCATGATGAATTTCTGGTGCGTGGTGCCGTTCTGCACGCCAACTTTTTTGCCTTTCAGCTGATCGACAGAGGTGTATTTACCTTTCTGACCAATGAACAGGGCGGAGTTGTCGTAGTAAGGCGTAGAGAACAGAACCTGCTTTTCACGCTCCGGGGTGATGTCCATACCGGCCATCACGGCGTCGATACGGCGGAACTTCAGGCTTGGGATCAGGCTGTCGAACGCCTGGTTGCTGAAGGTACAGGTCGCGTCGATCTCTTTACACAGGGCGTTAGCCAGGTCCACGTCGAAGCCAACAATTTTGTTGTTCGCATCGATGGACTCAAACGGAGGGTAAGAGGCTTCCGTGGCGAAACGAATGGTCTGAGCTGCGGTAGCGGAAAGGGTAACGCCAGCAAGCAGCACGGCAAGTAATACTTTTTTCATTATATTTCCCCTGACACAATCAATGAGATAAATAGTTTTTGAAGGCATCGGTTTGCGGGTTCGCGAAGCAGCTCGCATCACCTTGCTCAACGATATACCCGTTTTCCATGTAGACCACACGGCTGGCGGTTTTACGCGCCACTTCCACTTCGTGGGTGACGATAACCTGAGTAATATTGGTTTCCGCCAGCTCGCGAATGATGCTGACGATCTGGGCGGTGATTTCCGGGTCCAGCGCCGCGGTCGGTTCATCAAACAGCAGTACCGCAGGCTCCATCATCAGCGCGCGGGCAATGGCTACGCGCTGCTGCTGGCCACCGGAAAGGTGCAGCGGAAAGCGGTCGCTGTAAGGCTTAAGGCGCAGACGATCCAGCAGCTTTTCAGCGCGCGCGATCGCCTGATCCTTGCTTAACCCCAGCACGCGGCACGGCGCTTCAATCAGGTTTTGCAGGACGGTCAGATGCGGCCAGAGATTGTATTGCTGGAAGACCATGCCGACGTTTTGACGCAGTTCGCGAATCGCTTTATCAGACGGCGTTTTCGCGAAGTCAAAATGGTTACCGGCAATTGCCAGCGTACCTGAACGGGGCATCTCAAGCAGATTAAGGACACGCAGAAGGGAGCTTTTGCCTGCACCGCTTGGGCCAAGCAAAACCAGCGTTTCGCCTTCCGGGCAGTTCAGCGTGATGTCAAACAGCGCCTGGTGTGCGCCGTAGAAGCAGTTAATGCCGTTTAGTTTAATACTCATCGGGGCAGTCTTTACTCATCCAGGCAATCTATAGCAATTGAGGCCGCAGATAGTACCGTTGACAGAATAGTTATGCAATATTTATGCGTTAAAAGTTAAATATAACCCGTGTTTCCTCTTAAACATAGCACAAAATAGCGAACGGCCAGGTCGGCGAGTATAAATGTCGGCATTCCGCATGAAATGCCGCACATTTTACGGGGGTTACCGGGTTGTATCGGCGGGTTTAGCGATTTTCAATCGACTGGCGAAGCGTGCCTGCCGGGGCATGAACGCTGCCGCCAACGTAGCGCACGTCGTCTACCGCCCAGCACTGTCCTTCACGGATCATCAGCACTTCATCCTGCCAGGTTTGGGTTCCCTGCGTCAGCTTCACGCGCAGCGGAATATTACGGGCATCGGTATTTGGGATGGTTGACGCGCTGGCTACTTCGGCGCTGTCCGGCAGCGTGGTGCGGCTGGAGAACGGATCGGATTTCAGCAATGTGTTGTGCTGAGGATCGCGGGTGGCGTCGTTAAGCAGTTTTGCCAGACCGTCGCTCAGATACGGGCGCAGGCCGGTGAGATCGTTGCTGCGGTGCTGAATGCGATAATCATAGAACTGCTGCGCCACGGCGTCCGGGCCGCCCTCAATGCAGGGGCCGCTGCGGGTACCGATATCCTTAAAGGCTGGCGTGACCGTGGTGGTACAGGCGCTGAGCACCAGCGCGCAGGGCACCAAAAGTGTTAAAGCAGAATAGCGCATGTTGATTTCCTTATTTATTAACTATCCTTTCAATCATAGCGTAACGAACCGATAATGCTGTGCCTAAGGCATTGAACGCTAAAGAAGGAGAGAAACCATGCAGTTTTCAACAACGCCAACCCTGGAAGGGCAAACAATAACCGAGTATTGCGGTGTGGTTACCGGCGAAGCCATTCTCGGCGCCAATATCTTCCGCGACTTTTTTGCCGGTATCCGCGATATCGTTGGCGGCCGCTCGGGCGCATACGAAAAAGAGCTGCGCAAAGCGCGTGAAATCGCCTTTAAAGAGCTTGGCGAGCAGGCGGAAGCCCTCGGCGCTGATGCGGTTGTGGGGATTGATATCGACTACGAAACGGTCGGGAAAGATGCCAGCATGCTGATGGTGAGCGTAAGCGGTACGGCGGTGAAAACCCTCCGATGAAGCGTTCGCTTGCCACGCTCCTGCTGGCGCTGCTGCTGGCAGGGTGTGCCACGGAAAAAGGGATTATCGACAAAGGCGCCTACGAGCTGGACACGCGTCATCAGGCGCAGGCGGCTTACCCGCGTATAAAGGTGCTGGTGATCCACTACACCGCCGATGACTTTGACAGCTCGCTGGCCACGCTGACGGATAAGAACGTCAGTTCTCACTATTTGATCCCGGCTAAACCCCCGGCACCGGACGGTAAGCCCCGCATCTGGCAGCTGGTGCCTGAAAGCGAACTGGCCTGGCATGCGGGCATCAGCTTCTGGCGCGGCACCAACCGGATTAACGATACGTCTGTCGGCATTGAGCTGGAGAACCGCGGCTGGCAAAAAACGTCGGGCGTTAAGCATTTTACGCCGTTTGAGCCTGCGCAAATTGCGGCGCTGGTTCCGCTCGCCAAAGACATTATTGCCCGCTACAACATCAGACCTGAAAATGTGGTGGCCCATTCGGACATCGCCCCGCAGCGCAAAGACGATCCCGGCCCGCTGTTCCCGTGGCGTGAGCTGGCGCAGCAGGGGATTGGTGCATGGCCCGATGCCGGGCGCGTTGCGTTCTATATAAACGGGCGACCGCCTTATCAGCCGGTAGACACCGCAGCGCTGCTGGATTTACTCGCACGCTATGGTTATGAGGTGCCCGACAACAGCACGCCTGCCCAGCAGAAGCGCATCATCATGGTGTTCCAGATGCACTTCAGGCCGCAGCTGTGGAACGGCGTAGCTGATGTGGAAACGATGGCTATTGCAGAAGCGCTTTTAGAGAAATACGGGCAGGGGTAATCCTTCGGATATCCCTCTCCGTGAATTAAGGCTATCGGTGCAACTTCCCATGATCCCGCAGCCACGCCGCCGTAAGCGTAATCCCTTCATCCAGCGTCACGATCGGTTTGTACCCAAGCTCGTTCTCCGCCCGCGAAATATCCAGCGTGAAATCAAAGTTAAGCTTCGATACGCCGTAATGCGTCAGCGCAGGCTCTTTGGCCGATTTACTGCCAAAACGCTCCATGCTGCGGGCAATCATATCCAGCATTGGGTAAGGGACTGAACGGATGCGGCAGTCGATCTGCAGCTCGTCAATTAAGCGCTGCACAATGCTGCGCAGCGTGCAGGGTTCGCCGTTCGTGATGTTGTAGGCGCGACCGGAGATCAGCTTATCGCAGTCCGGCTGGCTTGCCAGCCACATGGCGTGAACGGCGTTTTCGTAATAGGTCATATCCACCAGCGCATCGCCGCCTCGCGGCAGCAGCACGCTGCCGTAGTGGTGCATCATCTGCGCCAGGCGCGGAATAAACACTTTGTCGTGCGGCCCGAACAGGCTCTGCGGACGTAAGACCGTAAAACGGGTGTGCGGGTTCGACTGTGCCAGCAGGTCAATCACCTCTTCGCTGGCCGCCTTGCTGCGGGCAAACTCGCAGGCAAAGCGAGCGGGACGGAAATCTTCCTGCACGTCACGATGGTGGTGATAGTCGAAATAGAGTGAAGGTGACGAGATATGAATAAAGTTACGCACGCCCCAGGCAACGGCCCATTCGCCCAGACGGCGGGTTGCCCGCACGTTGGCGAGATCGAAGGCTTCCTGGGTACCCCACGGGGAGGTGAAGCTGGAGCAGTGCCACAGCGTGTCGATACCGGCGAGCATCACTTTCGCCTGAGAGGAGACCAGCTCCGTCAGGTCAGCATGGACGAACTCCGCGCCCATTTTTTGCAGCAGTTTTCCCATCGCTTCGTTGCGACCGGTAGCCCTGACGCTGATGCCCTTGTTGCGCAGAAATTCGACCGCATTTCGGCCTAAGCCGCTGGTCGCCCCGGTAACCAGTACCTTCATATCAATCCACTGTGTTGAAAAGAATTTCGTGCGCATTCTTTCGTGAATTACGGCGCTATGCAATGGGAAAGGTGAAAGAAAGAGAGTTTTATTTAGATCTTTTCCGTCTTTTGTTCTGCCCGTTGCGCAATCCGCTTTGCCATCCCGCGGAAGATAAACAGGTGGGCGGGGATCATCAACAGCCAGTAGAACAGACCCGGCATTCCGTGCGGATGCCACCAGGCGCGGACGTCCAGTTCACGACAATCGCCTTTGTCTTTCAGGGTAAAGCAGAGTCGGCCCAGCCCCGGGGCTTTCATACCGAACAGCAGCGCCAGCTGTTTTTCCGGCTCGACGATGATGACCTTCCAGCTGTCGACCGCGTCGCCCACCTCAAGATACGGGCGTGCCGGACGGCCTTTTGCCAGCCTGTGCCCCACCAGCAGATCCATTGCTCCGCGCGTTTGCCAGAGGATATTACCGAAGAAATAACCGTCTTTGCCGCCAATCTGGTTCACCACCTCCCACAGCGCGGCCAGGCTGGCGTGGGTTTTCACCGTGCAGCCCGCCTGTTTCGGGTAATAGCCGTACTCCGGCCGCCAGCGGGCAAACGCCTGAGCGTCGTAACCCCAGTCGCTGGAGTTCACCAGCTGCTCTTCTTCTTTCAGCGTATTGCGCACGGCATCGTCAAAGCGGATCAGGTCCTGGGGAATGAGTGCCCGCAGTTCGCGATCGTCCGCCAGTAAATCATGTTTGAGCCCCTGGATCAGCGCTTTGGCGGTCGTCGGCGGCACGGAGGTGATCACATTCAAAAACCACACCGAAATCCAGCGGGTCGGGAAGGGAATGGGGATCAGCCAGCGGCGGCGGCCGCTGACGCGCATGAAATGTTCGAACTGCTCCTGATAGCTCAGCACTTCAGGGCCTGCCGCCTCGAGCACGCGGTGATGCTCCGCCGGGTGATTCAGCAGGGCCACCAGATAATGCAGTAAATTCTCCAGCGCAATCGGCGTGGTGCGCGAGCGTACCCAGCGCGGCGGCGTGAGTACGGGCAGGTTGTAGACCATATCGCGCATCACTTCGAAGGCGGCGGAGCCTGCGCCGACGATGATCCCGGCGCGCAGTTCGGTGACGGGGATATTCGCCCCGCGCAGGGTGTCAGCCGTCAGCTGGCGGGCGCGCAGGTGATCGGACTGCTCGTGTTCGGGCGCCTGGAGCGAGCTTAAAAAAATGACCTGCTTCACCGGGGTTTGCAGCAGGGCGTCGCGGACGTTCATCGCCACCTGACGCTCGTGGGCGATAAAATCCCCGCCTTCGCCCATGCTGTGAACCAGGTAGTAAAGCGTGTCGACCCCTTCCAGCAGGGCGGGAAGTTCCTTCGGCCAGTTGAGGTCAACGCTGTGGCAGGTAACGCCGGGCAAGCTGAGTTTTTGCAGGCGTTCAGTGTTGCGTGCCGCTGCCAGCACCTGGTGTCCCTGCTGGCTTAACGCCGCGGTGAGATGCTGACCGATGTACCCGCTGGCGCCGAGCACCAGAATTCGTTGCGGCACGTGATGCTCCTTATCGCTGTAAAAACGCCTGCCAGTGTTTCACCACGTCCGCCAGCTGTTCGCGGCTCACGTCGAGATGCATGACCAGACGCACGACGGGTGAGGCGTTGATCAGCACGCCACGTGATTTCATAAATTCACCCAGCGCGGCGGCGCGATCATCTCCCACGCGAACAAACAGCATGTTGGTGTCGTGACGCATCACGTCGGCACCAATTTCGCGCAGCTGCGTAGCCATCCACGCGGCGTTGTCGTGATCGTCCTTCAGGCGCGCCACGTTGTTTTTCAGGGCATACAGCCCGGCAGCCGCCAGAATACCCGCCTGACGCATGCCGCCGCCGGTCATTTTACGCCAGCGGTTGGCGCGCTTGATGTAGTCCGCGTTGCCCACCAGCAGAGAGCCCACCGGCGTGCCCAGCCCTTTAGAGAGGCAGATGGTGAACGAGTCGCAGTATTGCGCAATCTCTTTCAGCTCGCAGCCATACTCCACGACGGCGTTAAAGATGCGCGCGCCGTCAACGTGCAGGCCGAGCCGGCGCTCGCGGGTGAATTCCCACGCTGCTTTCAGGTATTCGCGCGGCAGCACTTTGCCGTTGTGGGTGTTTTCGAGGCTGAGCAGCCTGGTGCGGGCGAAGTGAATATCGTCAGCTTTGATTTTCGCCGCGACTTTATCGAGCGGCAGGGAGCCGTCCGGCGCGGCGTCAATCGGCTGCGGCTGAATGCTGCCGAGCACCGCCGCGCCGCCGGCTTCGTAGAGATAGTTATGCGCGCCCTGGCCGACGATATACTCTTCCCCGCGCTCGCAGTGGCTGAGCAGCGCGACCAGGTTAGCCTGCGTGCCGGTCGGCAGGAACAGCGCGGCCTCCTTGCCGCTCAGTTCAGCCGCATAGCGCTGCAGTTCGTTAACCGTTGGGTCATCGCCGTAGACGTCATCCCCGACCGGGGCGGCCATCATCTCTTCGAGCATGGCGCGGCTCGGGCGGGTTACGGTATCACTGCGTAAATCAATCATTTCACATCCCTTTATTTTAAGAGGTCATGCGAAATGTTTTACCTGAGCCAGTTGGTTTTTGCCAGTTCGATCACCTCGTCGCCGCGCCCGCTGATGATGGCGCGCAGCATATACAGGCTAAAGCCTTTGGCCTGTTCAAGCTTGATCTGCGGCGGGATCGCCAGCTCCTCTTTGGCGACGACGACATCCACCAGCACCGGACCGTCGATGGAGAAGGCGCGCTGCAGGGCTTCATCCACCTCTGAGGCTTTCTCCACGCGAATGCCGGTGATGCCGCAGGCCTCGGCGATGCGCGCGAAGTTGGTGTCGTGCAGCTCGGTACCGTCCGTGAGATAGCCTCCGGCCTTCATCTCCATCGCCACGAAGCCCAGCACGCTGTTGTTAAAGACCACGATTTTCAGCGGGAGCTTCATCTGCACCACCGACAGGAAATCCCCCATCAGCATGCTGAACCCGCCGTCGCCGCACATCGCCACCACCTGACGCTCCGGCGCCGTCGCTTTTGCGCCCAGCGCCTGCGGCATGGCGTTGGCCATCGAGCCGTGGTTGAACGAGCCGAGCAGTCGACGCTTGCCGTTCATCTTCAGATAGCGTGCCGCCCAGACGGTTGGCGTGCCCACGTCGCAGGTAAAGATGGCGTCGTCGTCCGCGAAATGACTGATCTGCTGCGCCAGATACTGCGGGTGAATCGCTTTGTCGCTCGGTTTGGCGAGGTCGTCCAGCCCCTTGCGGGCGTCGCGATAGTCGCTCAGGGCCTTATCAAGGAACTTGCGGTCCGTTTTTTCTTCCAGCAGCGGCAGCAGGGCGGAAAGGGTAGATTTGATATCGCCCACCAGCGCCATATCAACCTTGCTGTGCGCGCCGATGCTGGCCGGGTTGATATCAATCTGAATGATTTTCGCATCCGTCGGGTAGAACGCGCGATACGGGAACTGGGTGCCGAGCAGGATCAGCGTGTCGGCGTTCATCATGGTGTGGAAGCCGCTGGAGAAACCGATCAGACCGGTCATCCCCACATCAAAGGGGTTGTCGTACTCGACGTGCTCTTTGCCGCGCAGGGCGTGGACAATAGGGGCCTTAAGCTTACCGGCGAATTCAAGCAGCTCCTTGTGCGCGCCCGCGCAGCCGCTGCCGCACATCAGGGCGATATTGCTTGAGTACCGCAGCAGCTGTGCCAGCTTTTTCAGCTCCTCTTCCGCAGGCGTCACCACTGGCTGCGGGGCGTGATACCAGTGGGTGCTGGCCCCTTCCGGCGCGGCCTTGAGGGCCACGTCTCCCGGGATGACGACCACAGAAACGCCGCGGTTCATCACGGCTTTGCGCATGGCGATCGCCAGCACCTGCGGGATCTGCTCCGGGGATGAAACCAGCTCGCAATAGTGGCTGCATTCACGGAACAGCTCCTGCGGATGCGTCTCCTGAAAATAGCCGCTGCCGATTTCGGAAGAGGGGATATGGGCGGCAATCGCCAGCACCGGCACGTGGTTGCGGTGACAGTCGAACAGCCCGTTGATCAGATGCAGGTTACCCGGCCCGCACGATCCGGCGCAGACGGCCAGCTCCCCCGTGATCTGTGCTTCAGCACCTGCGGCGAAGGCGGCAACCTCTTCATGGCGGGTGGGCATCCATTCGATGGTCTTCATCTTGTTGAGGCTGTCGCTAAGTCCGTTCAGGGAATCGCCGGTTACGCCCCAGATACGTTTCACGCCAGCCTGTTCGAGCGTTTTCGCTATATATGCAGCCACGGTTTGTTTCATGGTTGTCCGTCTCCTTTTTGTGATATCGCTTACAAGCTTAGAAGAAAGTCTCCGTATTGCCCGTCGCATGCCCCCAATTAAAAGGTGCTTTTCACGCGCAACTATTCGGCATAATCTGGTGATATCTCAGTAAAAACAGGAAGTATTTCAAATGGTTAAATCATTGTTAATCGCTGTTAATGAAAAGCTATCGTGCGACGATCTTGGCAAACTCTTGTTACGACTTGCCGTCGGCGGGCTGATGCTTTTTCACGGTTTGCACAAGCTTTTTGGCGGCGTGGGCTTTATTAGCGGCATGCTGGTGGAAAAAGGGCTGCCGGGATTTATCGCCTACGGCGTGTTGGTTGGCGAAGTGGTGGCGCCGATCCTGATTATTGTCGGGCTCTTTACGCGTCCGGCCGCGCTGGTGCTGGCCTTTACGATGATTGTGGCGTGGCTGATGGTGGGAATGGGGGAAACGCTCGCCCTCGATAAGGTAGGCGCATGGGCGATTGAAAGCCTGGTGTATTTCTTTATCGGCTCGCTGGCGGTCGCGTTTTTAGGGGCGGGGCGGTTTGCGCTGGGTAAAGCGCCCGCGTGGCGGTAGGGTTATTGTAGGTCGGGTAAACGCAGTGCCACCCGACAAAAAGCCCGGTGGCGCTGACGCTTACCGGGCCTACGATCGAACGTTTACCGTTTATGCGAGGACGAGATCGCCCTGTGGATGGCATGAGCACGCCAGCACGTAACCCTCGGCAATTTCCGCGTCGGACAGCGTCATGGTGCTGGTGACGGTGTACTCCCCGGAAACCACCTTCGTCTTACAGCAGCCGCACACGCCCGCACGACAGGCAGCCGCTACCGGCACCTTGTTGCTTTCCAGCGCCTCCAGCAGCGTGGTCCCCACGCGGCCAAAGAAGGTCTGCGCAGGCTGCAGTTTGGTGAAGGTAATGCCGCTGGTTGCCGCTTCCGCCACCGGCGTGAAGAACTGCTCTTTGAAGAAGCGGGTCACGCCAAGCGCTTTCACCTCTTTCTCCACGATATCCATGTACGGCGCCGGGCCGCAGGTCATCACGGTGCGGTTCGCGATATCCGGCACGCTTTGCAGCAGCTCGCGGCTTAGGCGACCGGGCACAAAGCCGTGGGTCGCGTTGTGCTCCGCCACCAGCGTTACCGGATAATTACGCCACTCCCCGGCAAAAATCACATCTTCCGGGGAACGGACGCTGAAGATCGCCTGCACGTTGGCCTGCGGGCGGTTCTTCGCCAGCCAGCGGCGCATCGACATAATTGGCGTTACGCCACAGCCCGCCGCCAGCAGCAGGAATTTATCGTCCGTCTTATCGTCACAGGTGAATTCCCCCTGCGCGTCGGACAGCCAGATATAATCCCCGCGCTTGACGTCCCGCGTCAGCCACTGAGAGCCCGCGCCGTCGTCAATGCGGCGGACGGTGAGCGTAATGTACTCGCTCACGCCCGGCGTGGAGGAGATCGTGTAGGCGCGCAGCGTATCCGCCGAATTGCGAACGCTGACCAGCGCGTACTGGCCTGCACGGTACGGATAGTAGTCATGGCACAGCAGCGACAGCGTCCACACATCCGGCGTCTCCTGATGGATGTGATGAACCTGCATCCGCCACGGACATTGTGAGGTTGGCATGGTCATGAATAACTCCTTACGCGCTCAGCAGCTGTTTCATATCATCTTCAACGTTGGTCACGGAACGCAGGCCGAATTTCTCGTTCAGCACCGCCAGCAGGTCCGGCGTCAGGAAGCCAGGCGCGGTCGGGCCGGTCACGATGTTGGTGACGCCGAGAGAGAGCAGGGTCAGGAGGATGACAATCGCTTTCTGCTCGAACCATGACAGCACCAGCGACAGCGGCAGGTCGTTCACGCCACAGCCCAGTTTCTCCGCCAGGGTGACCGCCAGAATGATGGCCGAGTAAGCATCGTTACACTGGCCTGCATCGATCAGGCGCGGCAGACCTTCGATGTCGCCGAAGTCCAGCTTGTTGAAACGGTATTTGCCGCACGCCAGGGTCAGGATCAGGCAGTCTTCCGGCACGCTGGTGGCGAAATCGGTGAAGTAGTTACGCTCGCCGCGCGCGCCGTCGCAGCCGCCGACGAGGAAGATGTGGCGCAGCTTTTCACGGCTGACGAGATCGATCAGCGAATCAGCGGCACCCAGCAGGGTTTCACGACCGAAGCCGACGGTAATAAGGTGCGGGATCTCGCTGTACGGGAAGCCTGCCATCTGCTGCGCCTGGGCGATAACCGGACCGAAATCGTCACCTTCAAGATGGCTCACGCCCGGCCAGCCAACGATGCTGCGGGTCCAGATGCGGTCATCGTACGCGCCGACGGTCGGGTCGATGATGCAGTTAGAGGTCATCACGATAGGGCCAGGGAAGCGGGCGAACTCCACCTGCTGGTTCTGCCAGCCGCTGCCGTAGTTACCGATGAGATGCTTAAATTTACGCAGCTCAGGGTAGCCGTGCGCCGGCAGCATTTCGCCGTGGGTATAAACGTTAACGCCGGTGCCTTCGGTTTGCTTCAGCAGGTTGTAGAGATCTTTCAGGTCGTGACCGGAAATCAGAATGCACTTGCCTTCGGTTGCCTTGACGTTGACCTGCGTCGGCGTCGGGTGGCCGTAGGTGCTGGTTTCACCGGCATCCAGAATGCTCATCACGCGGAAGTTCATCTGGCCGATTTCCATTGAGCACTCAAGGAGGGCGTTCATATCGGCAGGCCAGGTGCCCAGCCACGCCATGATTTTGTGGTACTGGGCGTAGATGTCGTTGTCGTACTGACCGAGCACATGCGCGTGTTCCATATAGGCCGCAGCGCCTTTCAGGCCGTACAGGCACAGCAGGCGCAGGCCGAGAATGTTCTCGCCAATCGCCTCTTTGTCTTTATTCGGGGTGAATTCTGCCGCCTGACGCTGGAGGTCGCCCAAATCGTCGCTGACCAGCTGCAGTTCTGACATCGGGTTTTCCACGCGAGCGGAGGCATCCGCCTTCAGGCACTGGGCTTTCAGCGCCTCACGCAGGGCAATCGCTTCGCGGGCGTAGCCGACAATGCGCGGAGAGTCGAAGTTAACGTTGGTCAGCGTGGAGAAAAACGCGCGCGGGGCGAAGCTGTCGACGTAGTGGTCGACAATGCCGTATTCGCGGGCTTTGAACGCCCATGCGGAAAGGCCTTGCAGAGCCGCAATCAGCAGGTCCTGCAGGTCAGATGTTTCTGCGGTTTTGCCGCACATACCCTGTGCGTAAGAGCAGCCATTGCCTGCCGGGGTACGGATGGTTTGTTCACATTGCACACAAAACATAATCACACCTGTTAAAGTTATATTTAATATACATGTTTAAGGTTATGCCTGTGCCAGAACGGAGAAAAGGGCTTTCTGCTACAAAATAGAGGGAGATTGATTTAGCGCAATTTTGGCGGCAGGAAACCTACCGCCAAAGAAGTATCAGGCAGAGAAGAAGGCCATCAGGACCGGAACCAGCAGGCTTAAAATAAAGCCGTGCACGATAGCTGCGGGCACCATCTCCAGCCCTCCGGAGCGCTGGAGTACCGGCAGGGTAAAGTCCATCGACGTTGCGCCGCACAGGCCCAGCGCGGTAGAACGACTGCGGCGAACCAGGCTCGGGATCAGCATGATGGCAATCAGCTCGCGCGCCAGATCATTAAAGAAGGCGGCGCTGCCGATCACCGGTCCGAATGATTCGGTCAGCAGAATACCGGAGAGCGAATACCAGCCAAAACCGGACGCCATCGCCAAGCCGGTTTTCAGGGGAAGATCGAGAATAAAGGCGTTGATGACGCCCGCCACCATTGAACTGGCAACAACCATAACCGCAACCATCATTCCCCGACGGTTGAGGACAATTTGTTTCAGCGTCATGCCATTATTTCGCAGCTGAATACCGATCAGGAACAGCAGGAAGATCAGCGTATATTCACTGGCCTCAGTCGCGTGCTGTAAAAATGCCCAACCGGTCAGACCAAGAAGAAAACCGAGCACCACGACGCCGCATAATTTTAATGATTCAAGCGCCATTGCAATTCGTGAAGGGAGTTTTTCCTGATGATGGTGATTTTTCCATGGAATAGTGCGTTCCAGCCACAGCAGCGCGGCAATATTGCACAGCAAAATAACCACCACGGTGACGACAGAATAATGGAGGATGGAGAGTAAATTCGCCGATAAGTTGTCCAGAAATGCCAGGCTAATCCCCATAAAGAAAAGAATAACGTAGACAATCCAGCTCAGGAATCGATTAATGAGCCTTAATGCGGATTCACGATGCAGCGGAATAAGATAGCCCACGATCAAGGGCAGCAAAATGATGAGGAGTCCTGAAAACATGAACAGCCGGTCCTTTTTGAGTATCGGTTAAGCGCCAGTGACACTACCCAATAAAGGCTGTTCAGTAAAGCGGCAAAAGAAAGCCGGGCGGCGGCTACGCTTTACCCGGCTTGTGTCTACGTGGGGTGTGCGGCCTGAAGCCCTCACCCCGGACCTCTCCCACGGGGAGAAGGAGGAAAGATTAATCGCGTTTTTCCAGCAGGGTGCGATACAGCACGCCACCCAGAATACCGCCGATAACTGGCATCACCCAGAACAGCCACAGCTGCTCAAGCGCCCAGCCGCCCTGGAAGATGGCGACGGCGGTACTGCGTGCCGGGTTAACGGAGGTGTTGGTGACCGGAATAGAAATCAGGTGGATAAGTGTCAGCGCCAGACCAATGGCAATCGGGGCAAAACCGGCTGGGGCGTGTTTGTCCGTTGCGCCGTGGATCACCAGCAGGAAGCCTGCGGTCAGCACGATTTCGATCACGATGGCAGACAGCATGGAGTAGCCGCCCGGAGAGTGTTCGCCAAAGCCGTTAGAGGCAAAGCCGCTGGCCGCCGCGTCGAACCCAGCTTTACCGCTGGCAATCACGTACAGAACGCCCGCCGCGATAATACCTCCAACCACCTGCGCCACAATGTAGCCAATCACGTCTTTCGCCGGGAAACGGCCGCCCGCCCATAAACCTAACGTCACTGCCGGGTTAAAATGACCGCCGGAAATATGTCCCACGGCAAACGCCATGGTTAATACGGTTAAACCAAACGCCAGCGCAACGCCGACAAAACCGATACCTAATTCCGGGAATGCTGCTGCCAGAACGGCGCTACCGCAGCCACCAAATACCAGCCAGAATGTACCAAAGCATTCTGCTGCCAATTTTCTAAACATAACCACCTCAAATAATTATCCGCACGCATTCCCGCGCGCGGGATATATCGCCATAAAGGGATGACGACTCAAAGAGCCCGTATTTTAAAAACCAACAACACCCCTTCGCCACTTAAATAAATTCGATTAATTTGATTTAAGGCAATGTGATGTCAATCCTTGTTCAAACTGGAGGTAAATAAAGCATAGTCCAATTTGCGGGCGGTAGTATCTTGCGAGATGTGGGTTATTTCAAATGAAACCTGATGGATAAATTCTGAATTTTTCGTGCTTCCGCCAGGTTATGGAGGCGGATTGCAGTGTCAAGCCCGTCTGCATCCCGCTATACTGCTGATAACTTGAAGGAAAAAGTGATCATATCGCGGGGGATTTATGCTTCTCGAACGTGTGGAAATTGTTGGGTTTCGCGGTATTAACCGCCTGTCGCTGCAGCTGGAGCAAAACAACGTCCTGATCGGCGAGAACGCGTGGGGTAAGTCCAGCCTGCTGGATGCGTTGACGCTACTGCTTTCGCCCGAGGACGATCTGTATCACTTCGTCCGCGACGATTTCTGGTTCCCGCCCGGCGACGTGACGGGGCGCGAGAAGCACCTGCATATCATCCTGACGTTCCGCGAATCCGAACCCGGACGTCACCGCGTGCGTCGCTTCCGCCCGCTGTCACCCTGCTGGGTGCCGTGCGATGACGGTTTCCACCGGATTTTCTATCGGCTGGAAGGCGAGATGGCGGAGAACGAAGGGGTACTCACCCTGCGTGATTTTCTCGATGAGAAAGCCAACCCGATCCCGCTGGACAATATCGACGATCTGGCCCGCCACCTGATCCGCCTGACGCCGGTGTTACGCCTGCGCGATGCGCGCTTTATGCGGCGTATTCGTAACGGAACCGTACCCAATATGCCGGAAGTAGAAGTCACCGCCCGCGAGCTGGATTTTCTGGCCAGAGAGCTGGTGTCGCGTCCGCAGAATCTGACCGATGGCCAAATTCGTCAGGGGTTGTCCGCAATGGTGCAACTCCTGGAGCACTATTTTTCCGAGCAGGGCACCTCGGAATCGCGCCACCGTCTGATGCGCCGCCGCTCTCATGATGAGCAGCGAAGCTGGCGTTACCTCGACATCATTAACCGGATGATCGACCGGCCCGGCGGTCGCACCCATCGGGTGATTCTGCTGGGGCTGTTTTCAACGCTTCTGCAGGCCAAAGGCACCGTTCGTCTGGACCGGGACGCCCGGCCGCTGCTGCTGGTGGAAGACCCGGAAACGCGCCTGCATCCCATCATGCTCTCTGTGGCATGGCATCTGCTGAATCTGTTGCCGCTACAGCGCATTACGACCACCAATTCCGGGGAATTATTATCGCTGACGCCGGTAGAACACGTCTGTCGCCTGGTGCGTGAATCCTCCCGCGTCTCCGCTTTCCGGCTTGGGCCGGGCGGTTTGAATGCGGAAGACGGGCGGCGCATCGCGTTTCATATTCGCTTTAACCGGGCGTCGTCGCTCTTTGCCCGCTGCTGGCTGCTGGTGGAGGGGGAGACGGAAACCTGGGTCATCAACGAACTGGCGCGCCAGTGTGGCCACCATTTTGATGCGGAAGGCATTAAGGTAATCGAATTCGCCCAGTCGGGATTAAAGCCGCTGATAAAATTTGCACGCCGGATGGGGATCGAGTGGCACGTGCTGGTAGACGGTGATGAGGCGGGTAAAAAATATGCCTCGACCGTGCGGAGCCTGCTGAATAACGAGCGCGAGGAAGAGCGCGACCATTTAACCATGCTCCCCGCGATGGACATGGAACACTTTATGTATCGTCAGGGGTTCGACGACGTCTTCCACCGCATTGCCATGGTACCGGTCGATGTCCCGATGAACATGCGGCGGGTGATCGCCAAAGCCATTCACCGTTCGTCAAAACCGGATTTAGCCATTGAAGTGGCGACGGAAGCGGGCAGGCGGGGCGTGGAGGCGGTACCGACCCTGCTGCGGAAGATGTTCTCCCGCGTGCTGTGGCTGGCACGCGGGAAAGCGGATTAGCGTTGGGTCGCCTGTTTCATCTGCTGAATCAGGCTATCCAGCAGCGCGTAGCGGCGGCGATATTCGGAGCGTTTTTTGCTGGCGATCTCTTCCATCGGTTTACGCGGCATGACGAGCGGCAGCATAAAATTACCGTTCTCCTGCTTTTCACCGCCGATGGAGAGCCAGAAACTGTCGTAATCGGCCAACAGTTTGCCCTCTTTTTTCTTGCGGTAGCGCCAGCTGCGATAAATATGGGTATCGTTACTGACGGCGACAATCTGCTCTACCGGGAACGCGGCGCCGAGCGTCATTGCGGCCTCGACCAGCAGACGTTTCGGGAACAGACCGTGGCAGGCTTTCGTCGCACCCTGGATCAGCTCGTGGGGAACATGCGCTTTTGCGCCCTGTAAACCGCCAATGAACAGCGTCGATTTTCCCTCAAACTGGCATAGCGTAAAGGTCATCTCCGCCAGCGCCGTATTTTGACTGTCACAGAAAACGAGGGTAGCTTCTCCCTCTTTATCCATAAACGCGTCGGCACACAGGCGGACGGTAAATTGCTGTTCATCTTTTCCGGTTAAGGTCAGCAGGGACACGCCCTGCTTTGAAAGGTAACCCTTTGTCAGCGTCGCCGGCAGCTGGCGGCACATCATCTGATAGTGCCAGGACAGCGATTCCAGCACACGTTGTCGATCCATATTGACCGTTAACCACGGACGATGAAGGCGGCAGGGCAGCCCTGGCTGAACCTGGAGCATTTGCATCAGGTGCGGATGTTTCGCAAGATCAGACAGCAGGCGAGCGGTGCTGAGCGGTGTCGCCAGTGAACGCAGCATGAACTTGCGTCGATAGGCGGTTTTTTCCCATGCCAGCCCGGGTGCGATCTCACCGAAAGCCAGGTTTTTGAAGAGCTGCCAGCCGGATTTTGGCTGCGGCAGGTTTGAAAGTGATGTATCGACGATAGAAGACATGGTAGATCCTGATCCTTTTGGAATATCGCTATTTCAGCAGGAGAAATGTCAACGTCTCGTAAACAAATTAGGACGATTTCGGAGAACAGGGCTTTCGTTGAAGAATCGTTTAGTTAGAATCAACGCTTATCATTGCCAGAACATTTATTTGGAATATTTATGAACCTCAAGGGAAAACGCAGAACGCTGTTTCTGCTGCTGGCGGTCGTGGTTTTAGCCGGTGGGTACTGGCTATGGCAGGTGCTGAATGCGCCGGTGCCGCAGTATCAGACACTGATTGTTCGCCCGGGCGAACTGCAGCAAAACGTCCTCGCGACGGGCAAGCTTGACGCGCTGCGCAAGGTTGACGTCGGCGCTCAGGTCAGCGGCCAGTTGAAAACGCTGTCGGTTGAGATTGGCGACAAGGTGAAAAAAGGCCAGCTGCTCGGCGTTATCGATCCTGAGCAGGCTGAGAACCAGATCCGCGAGGTGGAAGCCACGCTGATGGAGCTGCGCGCGCAGCGTGCCCAGGCTCTGGCAGAACGTAACCTGGCTCAGGTAACGTTGACCCGTCAGCAGGCGCTGGCCAAAACCCAGGCTATTTCGAAACAGGATTTAGATACTGCCACCACTGAACTGGCGGTGAAACAGGCGCAAATTGGCACGATTGACGCGCAGATCAAACGCAATCAGGCTTCGCTGGATACGGCAAAAACCAACCTCGACTACACCAAAATCGTCGCGCCGATGGCGGGCGAAGTGACCCAGATCACCACGCTGCAGGGCCAGACGGTGATTGCCGCGCAGCAGGCGCCGAACATTCTGACGCTGGCGGACATGAGCACCATGCTGGTCAAAGCCCAGGTCTCAGAGGCGGATGTTATCCATCTTAAGCCCGGACAAAACGCCTGGTTTACGGTGCTGGGCGACCCGCAGACGCGCTACGAAGGCGTGCTGAAAGACATTCTGCCGACGCCGGAAAAAGTTAACGACGCTATCTTCTACTATGCCCGCTTTGAGGTGCCAAACCCGCAGGGCGTGCTGCGTCTGGACATGACCGCACAAGTGCATATCCAGCTGACCGGCGTGAAGAACGTGCTGACCATTCCGCTCTCTGCGCTCGGCGAGTCCGCCGGGGAGAGCCGTTATAAAGTGAAAGTGCTGCGCAACGGCGAAACGCGCGAGCGCGAGGTCGTGATCGGCGCGCGCAACGACACCGACGTGGTGGTGGTGAAAGGTCTGGAAGAGGGCGAGGAGGTTGTTGTCAGCGAAAGCCTGCCCGGAGCCGCTAAATGACGGCGCTGCTTGAGCTGAATAACATTCGTCGCAGCTATCCGTCAGGCGACGGTCCGGTGGAGGTGCTGAAGGGCATCTCCCTGCGCGTGGAAGCGGGCGAGATGGTGGCGATTGTCGGGGCATCGGGTTCCGGTAAATCGACGCTGATGAACATTCTCGGCTGTCTGGATAAACCGACCAGCGGTACCTATCGCGTGGCCGGGACGGATGTCTCCACGCTGGACGGCGACGCGCTGGCGAAGCTGCGCCGGGAACATTTCGGCTTTATCTTCCAGCGTTACCATTTGCTTTCTCACCTGAATGCGGCGCAGAACGTGGAAGTGCCTGCGGTGTATGCGGGCGTCGAGCGGAAAAAGCGACTTGAGCGCGCGCAGATGCTGCTGACGCGTCTGGGGCTGGCGGAGCGGGTGGAGTACCAGCCCTCGCAGCTGTCCGGCGGCCAGCAGCAGCGCGTGAGTATTGCCCGTGCGCTGATGAACGGCGGGCAGGTGATCCTCGCGGATGAACCGACCGGGGCACTTGACAGCCATTCCGGCGAAGAGGTGATGGCGATCCTTCACCAGCTTCGCGATCAGGGCCACACTGTCATCATTGTTACCCACGATCCGCAGGTGGCGGCGCAGGCGGAACGCATTATTGAGATCCACGACGGCGAGCTGGTCAGCAACCCGCCGCCGCGTGAGTCCAGGGCTGCGGCGCCGAAAGAAGCGCTGCCGGCATCAACCGGCTGGGGACAGTTCTCCAGCGGCTTTCGCGAAGCGCTGACCATGGCCTGGCTGGCGATGGCAGCCAATAAAATGCGCACCCTGCTGACGATGCTCGGCATCATTATCGGTATCGCCTCGGTGGTGTCGATCGTGGTGGTGGGCGACGCGGCGAAGCAGCTGGTGCTGGCCGATATTCGCGCCATTGGCACCAATACCATTGACGTCTATCCCGGCAAAGACTTTGGCGACGACGAGCCGCAGTATCAGCAGGCGCTGAAATACGACGATCTGGCGGCGATTCAGAAGCAGCCGTGGGTGAACTCCGCCACGCCTGCGGTTTCGCAGAACCTGCGTCTGCGCGTGGGCAATGTTGACGTGGCCGCCAGCGCTAACGGCGTCAGCGGAGACTACTTCAACGTCTACGGCATGACCTTCAGCGAAGGCGCTACCTTCAACGCCGAGCAGCTGGCGGGAAGGGCGCAGGTGGTGGTGCTGGACGCGAACTCGCGCAGGCAGCTCTTCCCCAATAAAGCCAACGTGGTAGGCGAAGTGATCCTGGTCGGCAACATGCCTGCCACTGTCATCGGCGTGGCGGAAGAGAAGCAGTCGATGTTTGGCAGCAGTAAGATCCTGCGCGTCTGGCTGCCCTACACCACCATCTCAGGGCGGATTATGGGGCAGTCATGGCTCAACTCCATCACCGTACGCGTGAAGGAGGGCTACGACAGCGCGCTCGCCGAACAGCAGCTTGAACGGCTGTTAACCCTGCGCCACGGGAAGAAAGATTTCTTCACCTGGAATATGGACGGCCTCTTGAAAACGGCGGAAAAGACCACACGTACTCTTCAGCTGTTCCTCACGCTGGTGGCGGTGATTTCGCTGGTCGTTGGCGGCATCGGGGTGATGAATATCATGCTGGTGTCGGTAACCGAACGTACCCGGGAGATCGGCATTCGCATGGCGGTCGGCGCCCGGGCCAGCGACGTGCTGCAGCAGTTTTTGATTGAAGCGGTGCTGGTGTGTCTGGTTGGCGGGGCGATGGGTATTGCGCTCTCGATGATGATCGCGTTTGCGCTTCAGCTCTTTTTACCCGGATGGGAGATTGGCTTCTCGCCGGTTGCCATTATTACCGCATTTTTGTGCTCGACCTTTACCGGCATTTTGTTTGGCTGGTTGCCCGCCCGCAACGCGGCGCGGCTGGATCCGGTGGACGCGCTGGCTCGGGAATAACCCGAAAATAAAAATGCCAGCCGATCGGGCTGGCATTTTGACTGCGGGATGTACACAATAAAACAGAGAGCTATGCAACCGTCTCTGCTTCAACGGGTACGATTAGGCTGGCATGATTGCCTTTTGGTCCCTGATGTACATCGAACCGGACGGACTGCCCGGCTTTGAGCGTTCTGTAACCATCCATCTGAATGGTGGAATAGTGAGCGAAGATATCCTCGCCGCCGCCTTCGGGGCAGATGAAGCCAAACCCTTTGGCGTTGTTGAACCACTTAACAGTACCCATTTCCATGCTTCGACATCCTTCGTAAATCTTATAAGTTAAGATGGAATGAACCGGTGGTGGAGTGGGGGCTGTTCAAAACCTCGCCATCTCACGCTTGTACAATTTAGAGAAACGAAAGAAGTCGTCAAGCGTTTGGCGCTGGAGATGGGACAATAATCAACCAAAGTTTGAAGCAGTTAACGCTATTGCAACAGTTTGTGACAGACATCGCGGATGACAGTAATAGATGATTGTTATCTAACATCTGAGGTAGATTCAAAGTGGTTATGCATAATGGGTAAGACCAACGATTGGCTGGATTTCGACCAGCTGGCGGAAGACAAAGTGCGCGACGCGCTAAAACCGCCATCTATGTATAAAGTTATGTTAATGAACGATGATTACACGCCGATGGAATTTGTTATTGACGTGCTACAAAAGTTCTTTTCTTATGATGTAGAACGTGCAACGCAACTGATGCTTACCGTTCATTATCGTGGCAAAGCTATCTGCGGCATCTTCACAGCCGAAGTGGCGGAAACCAAAGTGGCGATGGTGAACGACTATGCGAGGGAGAACGAGCATCCGTTGCTGTGTACGCTGGAAAAGGCCTGATAAGGCATAAAATTGGGGGAGGTGCCTATGCTCAATCAAGAACTGGAACTCAGTTTAAACATGGCTTTCGCCAGAGCGCGTGAGCACCGACATGAGTTTATGACCGTCGAGCATTTACTGCTCGCACTGCTTAGCAACCCATCTGCCCGCGAAGCGCTGGAAGCCTGCTCCGTGGATCTGGTGGCGCTACGTCAGGAACTCGAAGCCTTCATCGAACAAACCACACCGGTGCTGCCAGCCAGTGAAGAAGAGCGCGACACGCAGCCGACGCTCAGCTTCCAGCGCGTGCTGCAGCGCGCGGTATTCCACGTCCAGTCTTCCGGGCGTAGCGAAGTGACTGGCGCAAACGTCTTAGTCGCCATCTTCAGCGAGCAGGAGTCACAGGCTGCCTACCTGCTGCGCAAACACGAAGTCAGCCGCCTCGACGTGGTTAACTTTATTTCTCACGGAACGCGCAAAGACGAGCCTAACCAGGCATCGGATTCCAGCAATCAGGTCAATAACAATGAAGAGCAAGCAGGCGGGGAGGATCGTATGGAAAACTTCACCACCAACCTTAACCAGCTTGCTCGCGTTGGCGGTATCGACCCGCTGATTGGTCGCGATAAAGAGCTGGAGCGCGCGATCCAGGTGCTGTGCCGTCGCCGCAAGAACAACCCGCTGCTGGTGGGTGAGTCAGGCGTGGGTAAAACCGCGATTGCCGAAGGGCTTGCCTGGCGCATTGTGCAGGGTGACGTGCCGGAAGTGATTGCCGACTGCACCATCTACTCGCTGGATATCGGCTCGCTGCTGGCGGGCACCAAATACCGCGGTGATTTTGAAAAACGCTTCAAGGCGCTGTTGAAACAGCTGGAGCAGGACACCAACAGCATCCTGTTTATCGATGAGATCCACACCATCATCGGCGCAGGTGCGGCCTCCGGTGGCCAGGTGGATGCCGCGAACCTGATCAAACCGCTGCTCTCCAGCGGCAAGATCCGCGTGATTGGCTCCACGACCTACCAGGAGTTCAGCAACATCTTTGAGAAAGACCGTGCGCTGGCGCGTCGCTTCCAGAAAATCGACGTGACCGAGCCGTCCGTCGAGGAAACGGTGCAGATCATCAACGGCCTGAAGCCGAAGTATGAAGCGCACCACGACGTGCGTTACACCGCGAAAGCGGTCCGTGCCGCGGTGGAGCTGGCGGTGAAATACATCAACGACCGTCATCTGCCGGATAAGGCGATTGACGTGATTGATGAGGCGGGGGCGCGTGCGCGCCTGATGCCGGCCAGCAAGCGTAAGAAAACCGTTAACGTGGCGGATATTGAGTCCGTGGTGGCCCGCATCGCGCGTATCCCTGAGAAGAGCGTTTCTCAGAGCGACCGCGACACGCTGCGCACCCTCGGCAATCGCCTGAAAATGCTGGTCTTTGGTCAGGATAAAGCCATTGAGGCCTTAACCGAAGCGATCAAGATGGCCCGCGCCGGGCTGGGGCATGACCACAAGCCTGTCGGTTCCTTCCTGTTCGCTGGCCCGACCGGCGTGGGGAAAACCGAGGTGACGGTTCAGCTCTCCAAAGCGCTGGGCATTGAGCTGCTGCGCTTTGATATGTCCGAGTATATGGAGCGTCACACCGTCAGCCGTTTGATTGGTGCGCCTCCGGGCTACGTGGGCTTTGACCAGGGCGGCCTGCTCACCGACGCGGTGATCAAGCATCCGCACGCGGTACTGCTGCTCGATGAAATCGAGAAAGCGCACCCGGACGTGTTCAACATTCTGCTGCAGGTGATGGACAACGGGACGCTGACCGACAACAACGGGCGCAAGGCGGACTTCCGCAACGTGGTGCTGGTGATGACCACCAACGCCGGCGTGCGTGAAACCGAGCGTAAATCCATCGGCCTTATCCACCAGGATAACAGCACCGATGCGATGGAGGAGATCAAGAAGATCTTCACGCCGGAGTTCCGTAACCGTCTGGACAACATTATCTGGTTCGATCACCTGTCTACCGAGGTGATCCATCAGGTTGTGGACAAGTTCATCGTCGAGCTGCAGGTTCAGCTGGATCAGAAAGGCGTGTCGCTGGAAGTGAGCCAGGAGGCCCGCAACTGGCTGGCCGAGAAAGGCTACGACCGTGCGATGGGTGCCCGTCCGATGGCGCGCGTGATTCAGGACAACCTGAAGAAACCGCTGGCGAACGAGTTGCTGTTTGGCTCGCTGGTGGACGGCGGTCAGGTGACCGTGGCGCTGGACCAGGCGAAGAACGAACTGACGTATGATTTCCAGAGTGCGGCGAAGCACAAGCCGGAAGCGGCTCACTGAGTTAAACGTTAATCTAAAAAACCGGGCATTTGCCCGGTTTTTTTATGCCTGCCAAGGTAAAAGCAAAACGACAACAGTGTTGTCGTTTTTAGTGTTTTCTCCCTCTCCCTGTGGGAGAGGGTTGGGGTGAGGGCATCAGGCCGCAGAGGAATTTTGCGAGGCGCTTTCCAGTTTCTTTCGAAGTCAGTTGCTGGATAAATCCACAGTAATAAAATGGCGGCGCACCTGCAAAATCAAGTGTCAGGATTGGCGTCCTGATTACACACGAGAAATGATGTTGATACGTCAACTATCATCAGGTTCGTTCACACTTTTGAAAGCTAGCGATATAATCCGCAGACTCAATTATGGTGGGCTGAACCGGGGCTTCTTTTGAAGCGCCGATTTTCCCGTGTGGGTCGGTACGCCAAACCGGTTCAGTCTGCCACCTGAGTTGGCGTTCGGGTGGAGATCTCATCATTTCACACGGAGTCAAAATCAAATGGAACATAACAATCTTTCACTGCTTTACAGCGAACTCTCCCTCAACCCCGATCTCCCAACCCTTGCAGAGCGCTGCAAACTGCTCACTGAAATCCTCCTCGGCTGCACATCACTCCCACAAACGCAGCCCGTCTGCCGCTGCCTGGGTGCGTATCTGGAAGAAATGAAAGCTGGCCTCACAGAATCAATGCGTGATTTTCAGGTGGTGGAATTTGAGGACGAAGCGGAACAACCGCGACAAAAAGAGTGGCTGCTGGAAGATACCGAAGCACAGTGTGATTACTGCCGGGCGTTAAACCACATACTGCTGGTATCGCATTTTGACCGCGATATGTTGCCGCACCTGACGGGACTGCTGCATGACATAACGCATTCGATGGCCGCAGATGTCGTTGCACCTCAAAGTGCAAAAACGGTAATTCACATTATTTCCTGACGTCGATCCGAGGCGTCGGGGGAGTTCCTCTGACGCCAAATGGATTAATCTTCGGAAAAGTGGGTGTTACAGGAAGAGGTTAATAACTTTTGATGACAATAAAAAATAGTGCATCGCTTTCAGTTCGCTGCCGTACAGCTCGCGTTATGTAGTCCTTAACGGCCTGAATTTTCCTTCATCTGTTGGTTATAAATACAGCCAAGACCCACTAAATGCTGGCTCACTACCCGCGCCCCAAAGTTATGACACTGTAATGACCATGGATGGGATTTCAGCCAGACAGCAAATGCAGTGCAGGATGCAAGTGAAATCAACGCGGGCTCCGCTGTACTTTGCTGTCCGGTCAGCAGGCCAATCATCTTGCATATCTCGCCATTATCCCAACGCTGCCACACATTTTTCCACCATCCCATTTTCCAGCTACCAGTAAGGCAAAATGCTTTGTCAGAGAGGTTGGCGTTTTCAATATTTTCAGACACAAACCAAAGATCGGTTTTCCCAAGTCGAACTTCTGTTGACCAGGCAGTTATAGCCCCGCCGCGCAAAACGCACTCATGGGCGAGATAATGATCGGTTACACCCGTGAAGCGTCGTTTTAATCTCTGGAAATGACTGTGTATGGTAATGACAGGACGGACCATGCTTCCCCGGTCGTTTCGCTTAAGCTCGGCACTACCGTACTGAATTTCATCAAATTGGCTCCGTTTAAGAAATTGCATTTCTTGCTCCCGAATAACATCGGTGTCGCTCGACGGTAGTATCGAAGAAGGGAAAGACTTAGAACCCTGATAGAGCAATGAATTACCTGCCTTCCAGTCGCAATAGTTGGTTGTTACTTGAATAATTTTGCCGGAGCCAGCATCGGCACTGATTACAACATACAGTTTCTGCCTCGCAGAATGACCCTGAAACGGTATAACCATTGTGGTCGTTGACACCCTTGTTAGCGCAGGGAGCGAAACATGCAGATCGTGTTCGAAACCGTTAACCGCTTGCGCAAGGACCCTTTGGTTTGTCGTTTCACCAGAGTGCACCCCTTGTTCGAGCTGGGAAAGAAGGGTGATATTTGTATTCCGGCCTACAGCATTGTCATAGTGTGGAGTAAATACATAACGGCAGGTACAACATTGAAAGCGGGGTGTTCTGGCTTTTGTGTATCCATAGCGAATGATGTGCGCTGTAAAACAGCGGGGACAACCTTGTCCTGTATTTCCTAATTTTCGTTGCATGAATTGACTGAACCACTCGTCACATTCTTTTGTATTAAACAGTGGAGGAAGACTGCCACATTTTTGACATTCAAGAGCAGCGTAGCCCAGACGATAAACAGGAAAAACATAATCACTCGCATCTGGTATGCCGAGATTTGGACATGACCAGCTTTTACAAACATTGAGATCTATTTTTGGAGCGGATTCCATGTGCTTCACCAACTGATTCTGTTAGTCGTAAATTTTCGCGTCTCCCTTTTTCATATGTCGTGAGAAGGTTCACAAAATCTGTTTTTTGCTAATCGATAATGAAATTCTTTCTTTAATTCGAGAGTTAAAAAATGAAAAAAACAGTAATCGCGGTTTTATTACTATCGGGATATGCTTCGCTAAGTCCAGCGCAGGACGTTACCGTCATTTATACCAATGACCTGCATGCACATGTTGAGCCCTATAAACTCCCTTATGTTGCAGAAGGTAAAAGAGCTGTCGGTGGCTTCGCAAATATTGCGACTTACGTTAAGCAAGAAAAGCAAAAGAATAAGGCTACTTTTTATTTCGATGCTGGAGATTACTTTACCGGTCCGTACATTAGCAGCCTGACAAAAGGGCGGGCAATCATAGATATTATGAATACAATGTCATTTGATGCTGCGTCTGTCGGCAATCATGAGTTCGACCATGGTTGGGATAATACGCTGATACAGCTCAGTCAGGCTAAATTCCCGATACTGTTAGGTAACGTGTTTTATAAAAATAGTAATGTCCTTTTCTGGAATAAGCCGTATACAATCCTTGAAAAGGATGGCATTAAAATTGGGGTCATTGGGTTGCATGGCGTATTCGCTTTTGATGATACCGTTTCATCGTCAATGCGTCAGGGCATTGAAGCGCGTGACGAGGTGAAATATCTCCAGCGTTATCTGGATGAACTACGTGGAAAAGTAGATATAACCGTTGCACTCATGCATGAAGGTTTCCCTGCACGCCAGTCCAGTATCGGCAATACTGATGTCAAACGCGCCCTTGATAAGGATATCCAGACGGCGAAGCAGGTGAAAGGACTGGATATCCTGATTACCGGACATGCGCATGTTGGGACGCCGGAGCCGCTTAAAGTAGGTAACACGCTGGTGCTTTCGACTGACAGCGGTGGGATTGATATTGGTAAGCTGGTCCTGGATGTGGATCTAAAAAAACATCACAACAAAATAAAAAGCTTCGAACTTAAGACCCTTTACGCTGATGAATGGAAACCCGATCCGGCAACTCAGAGTGTTATTGATAGCTGGAATAAACAGCTCTCCGAAACGGTTCGCCAAAAAGTTGGAGAGACGCCTGTTACGCTTACGCGCGCCTACGGGGAATCATCTTCGCTGGGCAATTTATTTACCGATGCAATGCTTGCTGCTGCGCCTGATGCGCAACTGGCGCTCACTAATTCAGGTGGTCTGCGGGCTGATTTGAATGCCGGTCCGATAACCCTCGGCGATGTTATTAGCGCGTTCCCGTTTCCAAATGAGCTTACCGTAATGGATTTGAATGGGAAATCCTTACGAAATCTTATGGAGCATAGTGCGTCACTCACTAACGGTGTTTTGCAGATGTCGAAAGGACTGGAGATGCGCTACGACCAACATAAACCTGTCGGGCAACGCGTTGTGCTACTTACGCTTAATGGCAAGCCAATTGTAGACTCTGATACCTATCGCGTAGCGACAAATAGTTTCCTTGCCCCTGGTGGTGATGGCTTTACTGCATTCATTGATGGTCAGAACAAACAGGTAAAAGGTGGATATAACCTTTCCAATGCGGTTATTGATTATCTGGTGAAAGGAAATAAGATCATTCCCCAACAGGTGAATGAGATGCGAGTAAAAGAAGTTACACAGTAATAATTAACAACAGGTGAATAATATGGCAATTACCTATCTTGGAATGGAACTCGCCCCTGCTAACAACCAGCTTGCGGTCTATCTGAAGTTTATAATTGATGAGGCGATAACATATTCCTATACGGTACTGGGAAGATCGACTAGCACGACAAGTTTAGACTTTACGTATTCTTCAAATGACATTGTCTCTTTACCTGAGATAAAAATTCCGGTTATTGGACTGTATGCAAACTACCTTAACCAGGTGCAGGTTGTCTTTAAAAACCTTAGCGGAGTGGAAGTTTTTAATCAAACCATCCAGGTAAGCACACAGCAACAACTCTACCGCGATGGGACGATTTTCCATATCGATATTGAGCAAACGGATCCCGCTAACTTCACGACCGTATGGGGAAACAGTTGGTTAATGACTACCAATTGTGATGGCTACGACCGGAACGGCGATCTTCGCTGCTATTATGCTCAGCCCTACCGTAATCAGATGCTAAAAACGCATAATGGTTATTTCTATATCGGCAGTGATGAAGATGAACACTGGTATGGGCGACGCTTTTTCAAAATCGATATTTTGGGCAACGAGATTCTGGAGTTTGATTTACGTGACCGCGATGGTAACCGCTATGCTAACACCCACGACCTGATTTGGGATTCCGCCGATAATCTTTTCATGATTGGTAATGATAACCCGGACCGTTCGACCAACACGATGAGACAGGACGCATCAATTTTAAAATTTGATGAAAAGACAGGCGTGATGCTGTGGGCAAAAAATTATACTCGTGCATTTGATAATACTCAGATCCTGAATAATAGCCCCACAAACGATGCTCACCTTAACTCGCTTTCCTGGATCCCCGCAGGCGAGGCAAATGCTGAAGCGATTGTTGTCCATACTCGTTCTGCAGGCCTGACGTTTGGTATTTCTCCTGCCGACGGCAAGATATTATGGAGTATTAATACCGGGGGATTTAACGGTAATTTCGCCACAGGACAGGGCGTTACGCAGATAGATACTTCCGGTATTGAGAGTTTTGAAAATGGCGCTCATACCGTATTCGTCACTAAAAATAGCGCTTTTGCTGGGTTAAGCAATGAGACTGAAGGAAAATTTGTTCTTTCGCTCTTTGATAATCGCTCCTGCGTGGATAATGAAGGCAATGCGGTGACTCGAGATATTACACGTGATTCAACGGCTGATTCTTACAAAACCGATCCTGCGAGAGTCATGTTCTATGCTGTTGATCTCGTCGCCAATACAGCAACCCAGGCAGGTAGCATTATCCAGTTACCCTCCGATCGTGTTCCTCAGGTCACTGATTTTATGGGGGCAGCAATAGATTATGGTGACTACTATGGCATCTACACCAACCACGCACGCTCTTTCTTTATCAGCGATGCAACAGGCCATATTATTGCCACAATCTACGATCTGATTTGCTCGATGGATGGCTATCCAGAGTTCTCTGGTGAATGCTACCGGGCAAGGTTGTTTGCAAAAGACGAGCTTGATGCTTTGATAAATATAGGTTATCAGGTGGCAAACGGCTGATAGCATAGCCAGACACAGCCATTAAAAGGGCATTGCTGTCGAACAGACAGCCCTGACGCTGAATCGAACGGACAAATAATTGTTCAAATAATAGCCTGCAGCACAAAAAAGTAAGGCCGGGAAAATCCCGGCCTTAATTAATATTCATCTGCCATTACAGGCGAAAACAATTAGCGACTACGGAAGACAATGCGGCCTTTGCTCAGGTCGTACGGGGTCAGTTCAACAGTCACTTTGTCGCCCGTCAAAATGCGGATGTAGTTTTTGCGCATTTTACCGGAGATGTGCGCAGTTACCACGTGACCGTTTTCCAGCTCTACGCGAAACATGGTATTAGGCAACGTATCAAGTACGGTACCCTGCATTTCAATATTGTCTTCTTTGGCCATCTAATCCTCTGGGGTATCACTACCAAGTTTTGAACCGGCAAGATAATGCCGAAATTCATCAATTAAGTAAAGAATTGCGCGATTAAAACGCAGCAAAACAGTTTCGGCGCATTGCCCAAGCGTCACGGTACAACCGAACAGGAAGCGCATTCGTAAAGGGGAGACGACAGGATAAACGTCAGGACGTTATCTGAAGCGAGGGTCCCAAACGGCGGCGGGGCAACAGGCAGAAGCTACTCTGCGGCATAATTATAACACCCTCACAAAAAATATGCGGAAAACATTTAGGCATTGGGCATAAAGAGCGTTCTTGGTATCCAGAAGTCGCGCGGGAGCTTCTCCTGACGGCTGGCATCCAGCTGTTCGATGTACTGGCGCCGCGGAATTTCAACGGCACCCAGGGAAGCGGTATGCTCGTTGAGCACCTGACAATCGATCAGGCGTCCGCCGCGCTGGGCAAACGCCTCGCAGAAGACCAGCAGTGCGGTTTTCGAGGCGTTAACCGCACGAGAGAACATCGACTCGCCGCAAAATAGGGTGCCTTGCGCCACGCCGTACATGCCGCCGACGAGTGCTCCGCCTTCCCACACCTCGATGGAGTGGGCATAGCCAAGCTCGTGGAGCTGGTGGTAGGCGGTAATAATATCGCGGGTTATCCATGTCCCTTCATAGCGGTCTTCAGCGCAGCCTTCAATGACCTGACCAAAAGCGTGGTTGAGGGTGACGCGATAGGGTGATTTCGCATGGAAACGCTTCATGCTGCGGCTCGCGTGAAACTGCGCTGGCCACAGCACGGCGCGCGGATCGGGGGACCACCATAAAATCGGATCGCCGGGGGAAAACCAGGGGAAGATACCGCGCTGGTACGCCATTAATAGCCGCGCGGGACTGAGGTCACCACCAAGGGCCAGCAGCCCGTTGGGCTCACGCAGCGCCCCTTCCGGAGAAGGGAACGCGATGTTATGACGAGAAAGCTGGACCAGGCGCATGACAGCAAAACTCCAGTACGCGAGTAAGGACGCTACAAATATAGTCTACAGACGCTGTTTAAACTGGTAGTAGCGACCCTGTTTCGCCAACAGCTCTGCGTGACTACCTTGCTCAATAATGTGTCCGTTGTCCATCACAATTATCCGATCAAAACTCGCCAGTCCGCGCAGGCGGTGTGTGACCATCAGCACGGTTTTGCCGGTCATGACATTCGCCAGCAAATCAAGGATTTGGCTCTCGGTGGTGGCATCCAGCCCCTCGGTGGGTTCGTCGAGCAGCATCAGCGGCGCATCGTGCAGCAGCGCGCGCGCAATTGCCAGACGGCGCAGTTCACCGCCGGACAGCTGACGGCCGCCTTCGCCCAGCCAGCTGTTTAGCCCGTCGTCCTCAAGCAGTTTTTGCAGCCCGACCTGCTCCAGCACGGCGCGAAGCGCATCATCAGAGGCCTCTGGCGCGGCCAGCAGCAGGTTATCGCGCAGTATGGCGCTAAACAGATGCACGCGCTGCGGAACGACGCTCACCGTCTTGCGCAGGGCCTGCTCGCTGAAATCGGTCAGCAACGTGTTATTAAAACGAATCTGTCCGCGCTGCGGATCCCAGGCGCGGGTCAGCAACTGCAGCAGCGTCGATTTACCGCAGCCGGTACGGCCGAGGATCGCCATCCGCTGTCCTGCATTAACAGAAAGGTTGATACCGTCCAGCGCGTTCTGCGCCTGTTTGTCATAGGCGAAGGTGACATCTTCAAGCGTCAGCGCAACCTGCTCTGGTACCGCGGTCTGCCCGGCACTGAACGTGACTTCAGGCTCCTGCTCGGCAATCTGCGTGATGCGCAGGGCAGAGGCGATCACCTGGCCCAGATGCTGGAAGGCGCCCGTTACCGGGGCCAGCGCCTCAAACGCCGCCAGCGCGCAGAAGACGAAAAGGGCAATAAGAGGACCCGGCTGTGAATTCCCCCCGACATCGCCGGAAGCCAGCCACAGCATGGCAATCACCGCCACGCCGCCGATTAACATCATCAGCGCCTGAGAGAAGGCCGTCAGCTCCGACTGGCGGCGCTGGGCCTCATGCCAGTTAAGCTCCGTACTTTCCATGCGGGCGCGATAGCGCTTGCTGGCGCCAAAAATCGTCAGCTCTGCCTGCCCCTGAAGCCAGGAGGTGAGCTGCTGGCGGTAGTCTCCGCGCAGGCGCGTCAGGTTTTCCCCGGTGGATTTCCCGGCGCGGTAAAACAGCGGCGGCAGAATGATGAGCGTCAGCAGCATGATCCCGCCCAGCGTCAGCGCAACGGAAACATCCAGAACAGACAGCCCCAGCGTGACCACCACAATCACCACAAACGCGCCCACGATCGGGGAAATCACGCGCAGGTACAGGTGATCCAGCGTGTCGACATCCGCAACGACACGGTTAAGTAACTCACCCTGACGAAAACGCGCCAGCCCGGCAGGGGAGAGGGGCAGCAGTTTGCTAAAGGTGTAGATGCGCAGGTGCTGCAGCACGCGGAAAGTGGCGTCGTGGCTGACAAGACGTTCGAAATAGCGCCCGGCTGTACGGGTGATGGCGGTACCGCGAACACCGGCAGCCGGGAGCATATAGTTGAAGCTGTATAAACCGGCAAAGCCCGCGACGGCCGAGGCCGACAGGAACCAGCCGGAAAGCGTGAGCAGGCCAATGCTGGCGAGCAGCGTGACAATCGCCAGCACAATCCCCAGCGTCAGCATCCATTTGTGGCGTTTATAGAGCGCAAGATAAGGCAGCAGAGCACGCATCAGATGTCCTCCTGACGGTTCGCCAGCAGGGCGGCAAACGGTCCCTGGGCGGCAACGAGAGAGGCGTAATCGCCTTGCTCAACAATACAGCCGTCCTCCATGACCCAGATCTGGTCCCAGTCGGCAATCCCCTCCAGCTGGTGGGTAACCATCAGGGTGGTTTGCTGCAGGGAGGCGGCGTTCAGGGCCTCCATCACGCGCTGCTCGCTGTGGGCATCCAGGCTGGCGGCGGGCTCATCCAGCAGCATCAGCTGACAAGGATTCAACAACGCGCGGGCAACGGCCACGCGCTGCGCCTGTCCGACCGACAGCCCGGCGGACTGGTCGCCGACCACGGTATCTACCCCCTGCTGAAGCAGCGACAGAAACTCGCTGACCCAGGCGCGGTCGAGCACCGACTGCAGTTCATCTTCACGCGCGTCCGGGCGCGCCAGCAGGATGTTTTCACGCAGCGTAGAGGCTGGAAGCTGCGGGTTTTGTCCTACCCAACTGAGCTGTTTACGCCAGGCGTCTGGATCGAGGTTACGCAGTTCGGTTTTGTTGATCCGCAGTGAACCCGTGTAGGCCATAAAGCCGGATAGCGCATTCAGGAGCGAGCTTTTACCGGAACCGCTGGTGCCGACGAGCACCACCCGTTGTCCGGCAGGTAAGGTAAAGTTCAGCGGACCCGCGAGCACTTTGCCTTCGGGTGACAGAATAGAAAAGTCCTGCGCTTCAATCGTCACGGGGTCTTTAGCATTCAGGGTCACGTCACCCCGCTCCGGGTGTGCCAGCGGCGTTTCCAGGAACGTTTTCAGACTATCGGCTGCGCCAACCGCCTGCGCTTTGGCGTGATAGAAGGTTCCCAGATCGCGAAGCGGCTGGAAAAACTCCGGGGCTAGGATCAGCGCCAGGAAGCCGGCAGAAAGGGTTACCGCCGTGCCGTAATGGCCGAAATCCAGCGCGCCGAGATAGGAGAAGCCGAAATAGACCGCCACGAGGGCAATCGACAGTGAGGTAAAGAATTCCAGTACGCCGGAAGATAAGAAGGCGAGGCGTAACACTTCCATGGTGCGCTGACGGAAGTCCTGCGATGCCTGGCGAATGTTTTCGGTTTCTGCTTCACCGCGGCCAAAAATGCGTAATGTCTCCATGCCTCGAAGACGATCGAGGAAATGACCGCTCAGGCGACCCAGTGCCAGGAAGTTACGGCGGTTGGCATCCGCTGCACCCATGCCGACCAGCGCCATAAACAGCGGGATCAGCGGGGCGGTGCCCATCAGAATCAGCGCAGCCATCCAGTTCACCGGGAAGATGGCGATCACGATCAGCAGCGGAACGAAGACGGCAAGGGCCATCTGCGGCAGATAGCGCGCATAGTAGTCGTGCATATCGTCAATCTGCTCAAGGATCAGCGTCGCCCAGCTACCGGCAGGTTTACCCTGGATCCACGCGGGCCCGGCTTCCTGAAGACGATCGAGCACCTGGCGGCGGATCTCGTAGCGGATGTGCTGACCGGCGTGAAAACCGACGCGCTCACGCAGCCACACCACCCAGGCGCGCAGGATAAAAATCAGGATCAGGACAATAAAAGGCAGCAACAGCGCTTCGCGCGGGATGTTCTCCATGATCATGTGATTAAGAATGCGGGCCAGCAGCCATGCCTGGGCAACAATCAACAGACCGCTAACGAACCCCAGGAGACGGGAAATCGTAAGCCAGCGGCGGGAAATAACGCTTTGCTGTTTCAGCCAGCGTGTTAACTCTTGTTGACGGGTTTTTTCCATTGCGTACTTTGCAGGTGACGTTATTAGAAATTGGGCAGCGCAATGTTACAACGGGGAGACAATAAAGGCGACTTATCGCCGCCTTTATTTACGTTTGTTACTGACTTGTAAAGATTATTTAGTTTGTTCAGCCAGTCCATCGAGGTAGCGTTCAGCGTCCAGCGCGGCCATACAGCCGGTGCCCGCAGAGGTGATCGCCTGACGATAAATATGGTCCATTACGTCGCCAGCCGCGAACACGCCCGGGATGCTGGTCTGGGTTGCGTTACCGTGAATGCCGGACTGCACTTTGATGTAGCCGTTTTCCAGCTCCAGCTGACCGTCGAAGATCGCGGTGTTCGGGCTGTGACCGATCGCCACAAACAGACCCGCCACTTCAAGCGTTTCGACGTTATCGGTGTTCTGGGTATCACGGATACGCAGACCGGCAACGCCCATCTGGTCTCCCGTCACCTCTTCCAGGGTACGGTTGGTATGCAGCACGATGTTGCCGCTGGCCACTTTATCCATCAGACGTTTGATCAGGATCTTCTCCGCGCGGAAGGTTTCGCGACGGTGGATCAGATGCACTTCAGAGGCAATGTTCGCCAGATAGAGCGCTTCTTCCACTGCGGTGTTGCCGCCGCCGATGACCGCGACTTTCTGATTGCGGTAGAAGAAACCGTCACAGGTTGCGCAGGCAGAGACGCCGCGGCCTTTGAACGCTTCTTCAGATGGCAGGCCGAGGTAACGGGCAGAGGCGCCGGTGGCAACGATCAGCGCGTCACAGGTGTATTCGCCGCTGTCGCCCGTCAGGCGGAACGGACGGTTCTGCAGATCGACCTTATTGATGTGGTCGAACAGAATTTCAGTTTCGAATTTAGCGGCATGCTCGTGCATACGTTCCATCAGCAGCGGCCCGGTCAGGTCGTTCGGGTCCCCTGGCCAGTTTTCCACTTCGGTGGTGGTGGTCAGCTGACCGCCTTTTTCCATGCCGGTGATGAGTACCGGGTGCAGGTTAGCGCGTGCAGCATAGACTGCTGCGGTATATCCCGCAGGTCCAGAACCAAGGATTAGCAGCTTACTGTGTTTGGCCGTGCCCATGAGATCCCCATTGTTGTTGGCAGACATTTGGCTGGATTGTAGGGAATTTGTTGTCGTAAAAAAAGAGCGCAGCAATTTTGATATCAATCTGTGTAATAGCCACAGACGATGAGTGGCGCGCTATAACATCACGCTTTCGCCTGAAAACCGGTCGTTTGTAAGGCAATAAAATGAGGATTAATACCCTGCCGTAATGAATATCCGGCATGTTGTACTAAAAAACGATGTTTTGCTTTGACAATCCCCTGCGCTTTTGCGAAAACATTCAAGGAAGAAAAAAAACCGCGTTAACCGTATGCCGCATAGGCATGCACGTAAATGCCATTTTTACCGGGTCAGTGAAATCTACGCATGGCGTGGACAGACGCCATACGTGATGTCGGTGACTGCCTTCGGGCAACGGTCTTCTTACCAACAGAACCCGAATCCGCATCGCGTCTAATACAAAACCAGGCGATGTGATGACTAACGGGTACAGGCTCTGAACAGTGATGTGCACAGGGTCCAGGCAGGAGTAGGGAAGGAATACAGAGAGACAATAATAATGGTAGATAGCAAGAAGCGCCCTGGCAAAGATCTCGACCGTATCGATCGTAACATTCTTAATGAATTGCAAAAGGATGGGCGTATTTCCAACGTCGAGCTTTCAAAACGTGTGGGACTTTCCCCGACGCCGTGCCTTGAGCGTGTGCGCCGACTGGAAAGACAGGGTTTCATTCAGGGCTATACTGCTCTGCTGAACCCGCATTATCTGGATGCCTCACTTCTGGTATTTGTTGAGATTACTCTGAATCGTGGTGCGCCGGATGTGTTTGAGCAATTTAACGCCGCTGTACAAAAACTTGAAGAAATTCAAGAGTGTCATCTGGTATCCGGTGATTTCGACTACCTGTTGAAAACCCGTGTGCCTGATATGTCCGCCTACCGTAAGCTGCTGGGGGAAACCCTGCTGCGTCTGCCAGGCGTGAACGACACCCGTACATATGTGGTGATGGAAGAGGTCAAACAGAGCAATCGTCTGGTTATTAAGACGCGCTAACACGGAACAGGTGCAAAATCAGCGTAGTTTGATTACACTCCTGTTAATCCATACAGCAACAGTGCCGGGGAGTCCCGGCGCTGTTGTCCGTTTTAGCAAAAAGGCAGGATATGCCTGATACCTGGAGAGCCTTTTTTGAGCCAGGAATACACTGAAGACAAAGAAGTCACACTATCGAAGCTAAGCAGCGGACGTCGTCTCCTCGAGGCTTTGCTGATTGTTATTGCCCTTTTTGCCGTCTGGCTGATGGCAGCCTTACTCAGTTTCAACCCCTCAGATCCCAGCTGGTCACAAACTGCATGGCATGAGCCTATCCATAATTTAGGCGGTGTCCCCGGTGCCTGGCTTGCGGACACGCTGTTCTTCATTTTCGGTGTGATGGCCTACACCCTTCCCGTCATTATCATTGGCGGATGCTGGTTTGCGTGGCGTCATCGTCAGAACGATGATTACATCGACTATTTTGCCGTGTCGCTGCGCCTGATTGGCGCGCTGGCGCTGATCCTCACCTCGTGCGGGCTGGCGGCAATCAATGCGGATGATATCTGGTACTTCGCCTCTGGCGGAGTGATCGGCAGTTTACTCAGTTCTGCGCTGCAGCCGATGCTGCACAGCAGCGGCGGCACGCTGGCGCTGCTCTGCATCTGGGCGGCCGGGCTGACGCTGTTTACCGGCTGGTCCTGGGTGAGCATTGCCGAGAAGATCGGAAGTTTTATCCTCACCATTCTGACTTTCGCCAGCAACCGTACCCGCCGTGACGATACGTGGGTTGATGAAGACGAATACGAAGATGAAGAGGAAGATGACGCGCCTGTGCAGCGTCGCGAGTCTCGTCGTGCGCGTATTTTGCGCGGCGCGCTGGCGCGTCGTCAGCGTGTTGCAGAGAAATTTGCCAACCCGCTGGGTCGTAAAACCGATGCGGCGCTCTTCTCCGGTAAACGCATGGATGAAGACGAGCAGGTGGCGTATCGCGCTGCGGGTGTCGCCGTCGATCCTGACGATGTGCTCTTCTCCGGCAGCCGGGCCACTCCGGGTGACTTCGACGAATACGATCCGCTGTTAAATGGCCATTCGGTTACCGAGCCGGTTGCAGCCGCCGCAGCCGCGACGACCGCTGCGCAGGCGTATGCCGCGCCTGTCGACGCCGTGATGCCATCCGCGCCGGTTTCGCCGCCGGAATCCGTTATTCAGCAGCCTCAGGTTGACTGGCAGACTGCGCCAGGCGTTCACACGCCGGAGCCGGTTATCGCGCCTGAACCTGAAAGCTACATCCCTGTGCAGCAGGAGCAGTGGCAGCAGCCATATCAGCCGCCGCAGCCTGCGTATGAACCGCAAGAGTCCCCGCACTATGAACAGCCTGTGGCCCAACCTTATCAGGAGTATGTGCCTGAACCGGTTGAACCTGTGCAGCCTTATGTAGAGCCGCAGCCTGAACCTGAAATCGTGGAAGAGGTAAAACCCTCTCGTCCACCAATGTACTATTTTGAAGAAGTTGAAGAGCGTCGTGCGCGTGAACGCGAGCAGCTGGCGGCCTGGTACCAGCCTGTGCCTGAACCGGTGCAGGAGCCGGTGACGAAAGCGCCTTCTGTTTCCGTTCCACCGATCGACCCGACGCCTGCAGTCGCACCCGTAGCGGAAAGCGTGAAGCAGGCTACCGCGGCCGCTGCCGTGGCTGCACCTGTCTTTAGCCTGGCAACAGGGGGCGCGCCACGTCCTCAGGTGAAGGAGGGGATTGGTCCGCAACTGCCTCGCCCTAACCGCGTTCGCGTTCCAACCCGCCGTGAGCTTGCCTCTTATGGCATCAAGCTGCCTTCCCAGCGTATGGCGGAAGAGAAAGCGCGCGAGCCTGAGTACGAAGATGACGCCGATGAAATGCAGCAGGACGAGCTGGCCCGTCAGTTCGCCGCGCAGCAGAATCAGCGCTACGGTAATGAATACCAGCACGATGAACCTATGCTGGAAGACGAAGAGGACGCGGCTGAAGCAGAATTGGCGCGCCAGTTCGCCGCCACCCAGCAGCAGCGCTATTCCGGTGAACAACCGGCTGGAGCAAATCCGTTCTCGCTGTCTGATTTTGAATTCTCGCCGATGAAGGATCTGGTGGATGATGGCCCTAGCGAGCCTTTATTTACCCCGAGCGTGATGCCGGAAGCGGAGCCTGTGCGCCAGCAGCCAGCACCACAGGCCTACGTGCAGCCGCAGCAGCCTGTTCAGCAGCCGTATGCGCAGCCGCATCAATCTGTTCAGCAACCGCAGCAGCCACCACAGCCGCCGCAGTTCCAGCAGCCTGCGCCTCAGCCGCAGGAAAGTCTGATTCACCCTCTGCTGATGCGTAACGGTGACAGCCGTCCGCTGCAGCGTCCAAGCACGCCGCTGCCGTCTCTGGATCTGTTAACGCCTCCGCCGTCAGAAGTGGAGCCGGTCGATACCTTCGCGCTGGAGCAGATGGCGCGTCTGGTGGAAGCGCGTCTGGCTGACTTCCGCATCAAAGCGGACGTGGTGAACTACTCGCCGGGTCCTGTGATCACCCGTTTTGAACTGAACCTGGCGCCCGGCGTTAAAGCCGCGCGTATTTCCAACCTGTCCCGCGACCTGGCGCGTTCTCTCTCGACCGTTGCGGTGCGAGTGGTGGAAGTGATACCGGGCAAACCGTACGTTGGCCTTGAGCTGCCGAACAAGAAACGTCAGACCGTCTACCTGCGTGAAGTGCTGGATAACACCAAATTCCGCGATAACCCGTCCCCGCTGACCGTGGTGTTGGGTAAAGATATCGCTGGCGATCCGGTAGTCGCGGATCTCGCCAAAATGCCTCACCTGCTGGTAGCGGGTACCACCGGTTCCGGTAAGTCTGTCGGTGTGAACGCCATGATCCTCAGCATGCTCTATAAAGCGCAGCCGGAAGATGTGCGTTTCATTATGATCGACCCGAAAATGCTCGAACTGTCGGTCTACGAAGGCATCCCACATTTGCTGACCGAAGTGGTCACCGATATGAAGGACGCCGCCAACGCCCTGCGCTGGAGCGTCAACGAGATGGAACGCCGCTACAAGCTGATGTCTGCGTTGGGCGTGCGTAACCTGGCCGGTTATAACGAGAAAATTGCCCAGGCTGTGCGCATGGGGCGTCCGATCCCGGATCCTTACTGGAAGCCGGGTGACAGCATGGATGCCCAGCATCCGGTGCTGGAAAAGCTGCCTTATATCGTCGTGCTGGTCGATGAATTCGCTGACCTGATGATGACCGTCGGTAAGAAAGTAGAAGAGCTGATTGCCCGTCTGGCGCAGAAAGCGCGTGCGGCCGGTATTCACCTTGTGCTGGCGACCCAGCGTCCTTCCGTGGACGTGATCACTGGTCTTATCAAAGCGAACATCCCGACGCGTATCGCCTTTACCGTATCCAGTAAAATTGACTCCCGTACCATTCTTGATCAGGGCGGCGCAGAGTCGCTGCTGGGTATGGGTGATATGCTCTATTCCGGCCCGAACTCCACCTCTCCGGTGCGTGTCCACGGTGCGTTCGTCCGCGATGAGGAAGTTCACGCCGTCGTGCAGGACTGGAAGGCGCGTGGTCGTCCGCAATACGTTGACGGTATTACCAGCGACACGGAAAGCGAAGGCGGCGGCGGTGGCTTCGACGGCGGCGAAGAGCTGGATCCGTTATTCGATCAGGCGGTTAACTTCGTTACCGAAAAACGCAAAGCGTCCATCTCTGGCGTGCAGCGTCAGTTCCGCATCGGCTATAACCGCGCAGCGCGCATCATCGAGCAGATGGAAGCGCAGGGTATTGTGAGCGAGCAGGGGCATAACGGTAACCGCGAGGTGCTGGCACCACCGCCGTTTGATTAACCTTCAGCGATTGCAAAGAAGGGTAAATCAGCCAAAATTAAGCATTTTCTTCTGTCGCCTGCCTTCGGGCAGGTCCAGAATAGAAGACGGAAACCCCATATCGGGAAGACGTATTTTAAGGAATAACAATGAAAAAAATCGCCATCGCCTGTGCATTACTCACCAGTTTTGTCGCCAGCAGCGTCTGGGCTGATGCAGCCAGCGACCTTAAAAGCCGACTGGATAAAGTAAGCAGCTTCCACGCCAGCTTCACGCAAAAAGTGACTGACGGCAGCGGCAACGCGGTGCAGGAAGGTCAGGGAGATTTGTGGGTAAAACGCCCAAATCTGTTCAACTGGCACATGACCCAGCCGGATGAGAGCATCCTGGTCTCTGACGGCAAAACCTTATGGTTCTTCAACCCGTTCGTTGAGCAGGCAACGGCGACCTGGCTGAAAGATGCCACCAGCAATACGCCGTTTATGCTGATTGCCCGTAACCAGTCCAGCGACTGGCAGCAGTACAATATTAAACAGACGGGTGACGAGTTTGTCCTGACGCCGAAAGGCAGTAACGGCAACCTGAAGCAGTTCACCATTAACGTAAGCACCAACGGTACGATTAATCAGTTTGGCGCGGTTGAGCAGGACGATCAGCGCAGCAGCTACCAGCTCAAGTCTCAGCAAAACGGCGCCGTTGATGCATCGAAATTCACCTTTACCCCGCCGCAGGGCGTAACGGTGGACGACCAACGCAATAAGTAAGAGGCGTGAGTGGGCAATCTGTCGCTCGATTTTTCAGATAACGCGTTTCAACCTCTGGCCGCCCGTATGCGGCCAGAAAATTTAGCGCAGTACATCGGCCAGCAACATCTGCTGGCTGCCGGTAAGCCATTGCCGCGCGCCATTGAGGCCGGGCATCTTCACTCCATGATCCTCTGGGGCCCCCCGGGCACCGGCAAGACCACGCTTGCAGAAGTTATCGCCCGCTATGCCAACGCGGACGTTGAACGTATCTCGGCGGTCACCTCCGGCGTGAAAGAGATCCGCGAGGCGATCGAGCGTGCGCGGCAGAACCGCAACGCCGGGCGGCGTACCATCCTCTTCGTGGACGAAGTCCACCGCTTCAACAAGAGCCAGCAGGATGCCTTCCTGCCGCATATTGAAGACGGCACGATCTTCTTCATCGGTGCGACCACCGAAAACCCATCGTTTGAACTGAACTCGGCGCTGCTTTCCCGCGCGCGCGTTTACCTGCTCAAATCGCTCACCACCGAGGATATCGAAAAGGTTCTCACCCAGGCGATGGACGACAAAGCGCGCGGCTACGGCGGACAGGATATCGTTCTGCCTGACGACACGCGTCGTGCGATTGCCGAGCTGGTCAACGGTGATGCGCGGCGTGCGCTGAATACGCTGGAAATGATGGCCGATATGGCCGAAATCGACGATGCCGGGAAGCGGGTGCTGAAACCGGAACTGCTCACCGAAATTGCGGGCGAACGCAGCGCGCGTTTCGATAACAAAGGCGACCGTTTTTACGACCTGATCTCGGCGCTGCATAAGTCCGTGCGCGGCAGCGCGCCGGATGCGGCGCTTTACTGGTACGCGCGCATTATCACTGCGGGCGGCGATCCTTTGTATGTCGCGCGTCGCTGTCTGGCGATTGCGTCAGAAGATGTCGGCAATGCCGATCCTCGCGCCATGCAGGTTGCGCTGTCGGCCTGGGACTGCTTCACCCGCGTTGGACCTGCGGAAGGCGAACGTGCCATTGCGCAGGCGATTGTTTATCTGGCCTGCGCGCCGAAAAGCAATGCGGTTTATACCGCCTTTAAAGCGGCGATGTCCGACGCGCGCGAACGCCCGGACTACGATGTGCCGGTTCACCTGCGTAACGCGCCGACCAAACTGATGAAAGAGATGGGGTATGGGCAGGAGTATCGTTACGCTCATGATGAACCCAATGCCTACGCTGCCGGGGAGGAATATTTCCCGCAGGAGATGGCACAAACGCGCTATTATCACCCCACAAACAGAGGTCTTGAAGGCAAGATTGGTGAAAAGCTCACCTGGCTCGCCGGACAGGATCAAAATAGCCCTATAAAACGCTACCGTTAGTTCAATCGTTGCGGTAATGTTGGCAATGTATCCTTGTGGCCGCAGGCTGTGGTCACATTTTCCTATTTTAATTCGATAAGCACAGGATAAGCATGCTCGATCCCAATCTGCTGCGTAATGAGCCAGACGCAGTCGCTGAAAAACTGGCACGCCGGGGCTTTAAGCTGGATGTAGATAAGCTGCGCGCTCTCGAAGAGCGTCGTAAAGTTCTGCAGGTACAAACTGAAAATCTGCAGGCAGAGCGTAACTCTCGATCGAAATCCATCGGCCAGGCGAAAGCGCGCGGGGAAGATATTGAGCCATTACGCCTGGAAGTGAACAAACTGGGTGAAGAACTGGATCAGGCGAAAGCTGAGCTGGACGTTCTTCAGGCCGAGATTCGTGATATTGCCCTGGCTATCCCGAATATTCCTGACGACAGCGTGCCTGTCGGCAAAGATGAAAACGACAACGTTGAAGTGAAACGCTGGGGTACGCCTCGTGAGTTTGACTTCGAAGTGCGCGATCACGTGACGCTGGGCGAAATGCACGTGGGCCTGGACTTTGCGGCAGCGGTTAAGCTGACCGGCTCCCGTTTTGTGGTGATGAAAGGCCAGATTGCCCATCTGCACCGCGCGCTGGCGCAGTTCATGCTGGATCTGCACACCGAGCAGCATGGCTACAGCGAAACCTACGTGCCGTATCTGGTCAACCACGATACGCTGTACGGTACGGGCCAACTGCCGAAATTTGCCGGCGATCTGTTCCATACCCGTCCGCTGGACGAGGAAGCAGACAGCAGCAACTACGCGCTGATCCCAACCGCTGAAGTGCCGCTGACTAACCTCGTGCGTGATGAGATCATCGATGAAGACGACCTGCCAATTAAGCTGACGGCACACTCTCCGTGCTTTCGTTCTGAAGCAGGTTCTTACGGTCGCGACACGCGCGGTCTGATCCGTATGCACCAGTTCGACAAAGTTGAGATGGTGCAGATCGTCCGCCCTGAAGAGTCCATGGACGCGCTGGAAGAGATGACCGGTCACGCTGAGAAAGTGCTGGAGCTGCTGGGTCTGCCGTACCGTCGTATGGCCCTGTGCACCGGTGATATGGGCTTTGGCGCCTGCAAAACCTTCGATCTGGAAGTGTGGGTGCCTGCGCAGAACACCTACCGTGAAATCTCCTCCTGCTCTAACGTCTGGGATTTCCAGGCGCGTCGTATGCAGGCACGCTGCCGCAGCAAATCTGACAAGAAAACCCGTCTGGTGCATACCCTGAACGGTTCTGGTCTGGCTGTGGGCCGTACGCTGGTTGCCGTGCTGGAAAACTATCAGCAGGCAGACGGTCGTATTGAGATCCCTGAAGTGCTGCGTCCATACATGAAAGGCCAGCAGTACATCGGCTAATTCTTTGCCTCACAACAAAAAAGCGCCTTAAGGCGCTTTTTTTATGCCTCTGAATTGACACGACGCAATACCCCCTCCCTCTAAAGTAGTAATACTCCTCCGAATGAAAGTCAGCATAAAAAGCTGATTACGTAAAAATTCGTTGTATATAAAACTACATAGCGGTTTGCGCCGCCACTCTTTTCTTTGTGAGCAACCAAAGTGAGTCTCTATGAAAATCAACGCGCCTGGAGCATTAATGGCTGCCGAGGTCACTCGCCGTGGGTTGATGAAAACCACGGCGATAGGCGGCCTGGCCGTAGCCAGCAGCGCCTTCACGCTTCCTTTTACCCGACTGGCCTCAGCGGCGGATGCACTATCCCCAGCTTCAGCTCCGGAAAAAGTGGTGTGGAGTGCTTGTACCGTTAACTGCGGTAGCCGTTGTCCGCTGCGTATGCACGTGGTGGATGGCGAAATTAAATATGTCGAAACCGACAATACCGGGGATGATAACTATGAAGGGTTACATCAGGTTCGCGCCTGTTTGCGCGGCCGATCAATGCGTCGTCGCGTGTATAATCCGGACCGCCTGAAATATCCGATGAAGCGCGTCGGTAAGCGTGGCGAAGGGAAGTTCGAGCGGATTAGCTGGGATGAAGCCTACGACATTATCGCCACCAATATGCAGCGCCTTATCAAAGAGTACGGCAACGAATCCATCTACCTGAACTACGGCACCGGTACGCTCGGCGGTACGCTGACCCGCTCCTGGCCACCGGGTAAAACGCTGGTGGCACGTCTGATGAACTGCTGCGGTGGTTATCTTAATCACTATGGTGACTACTCATCGGCGCAGATTGCTGCGGGCCTGAACTACACCTACGGCGGCTGGGCGGACGGCAACAGCCCGTCCGATATCGAAAACAGTAAGTTGGTCGTCCTGTTCGGTAACAACCCGGGCGAAACCCGCATGAGCGGCGGCGGGGTAACCTATTACCTCGAACAGGCCCGCGCCAAATCCAATGCCCGCATGATCATCATCGATCCGCGCTATACCGACACCGGCGCCGGACGTGAAGACGAGTGGATCCCAATCCGTCCGGGTACCGATGCAGCGCTGGTCTCGGCGCTTGCGTGGGTAATGATCACAGAAAACCTCGTCGATCAGCCTTTCCTGGATAAATACTGCGTCGGCTATGACGAGAAAACCCTGCCAGCCAGCGCGCCTGCAAATGGCCATTACAAGGCCTATATTCTCGGGCAGGGCAGCGACGGCGTGGCGAAAACGCCCGAGTGGGCGTCCACCATCACCGGTATTCCGGCCGAGCGTATCGTTCAGCTGGCGCGTGAGATTGGCTCGGCCAAACCGGCCTACATCAGCCAGGGCTGGGGACCGCAGCGCCATGCGAACGGCGAAATCGCGACTCGCGCCATCTCCATGCTCTCCATTCTGACCGGCAACGTCGGTATTCACGGCGGTAACACCGGCGCGCGTGAAGGCTCGTATGAAGTACCGTTCGAACGCATGCCGACGCTGGATAACCCGGTTCAGACCAGCATCTCCATGTTTATGTGGACCGATGCGATCGAACGTGGTCCTGAAATGACCGCCCTGCGCGACGGCGTGCGCGGCAAGGACAAGCTGGACGTGCCGATCAAGATGATCTGGAACTATGCCGGTAACTGTCTCATCAACCAGCACTCCGAAATCAACCGCACCCATGAAATCCTGCAGGATGATAAGAAGTGCGAGATGATTGTGGTCATCGACTGCCACATGACCTCCTCGGCGAAATACGCCGATATCCTGCTGCCGGACTGCACCGCCTCTGAACAGATGGATTTCGCGCTGGACGCCTCCTGCGGCAACATGTCCTACGTGATCTTTACCGACCAGGCGATTAAACCGCGCTTCGAGTGCAAAACCATCTATGAGATGACCTCTGAGCTGGCGAAACGTCTTGGCGTTGAGCAGCAGTTTACCGAGGGGCGTACACAGGAAGGTTGGATGCGCCATCTGCATGAACTCTCCCGTAAGGCGGTCCCTGACCTGCCGGATTTCGATACCTTCCGCAAGCAGGGTATGTACAAACAGCGCGATCCGGAAGGGCACCACGTGGCGTACAAAGCGTTCCGTGAAGACCCGCAGGCGAACCCGCTGACCACGCCGTCGGGCAAAATCGAAATCTACTCCGAAGAGCTGGCAAAAATCGCGTCGACCTGGGAGCTGCCGGAAGAGGACGTTATCGATCCGCTGCCGATCTACACGCCGGGTTTTGAAAACTATAACGATCCGCTGACGGCGAAATTCCCGCTGCAGCTGACAGGTTTCCACTACAAAGCGCGCGTGCACTCCACCTACGGTAACGTCGACGTACTCAAGGCCGCCTGCCGTCAGGAGATGTGGATCAATCCGATGGATGCCAAAGCACGCGGCATCAGCAATGGCGATCGCGTGCGTATCTTCAACGGCCGCGGCGAGGTGCACATTGAAGCTAAGGTGACGCCGCGCATGATGCCAGGCGTGGTGGCGCTGGGGGAAGGGGCCTGGTACAACCCTGATGCCAACCGCATCGACCAGGCGGGCAGTATTAACGTACTGACCACGCAGCGTCCGTCGCCGCTGGCGAAGGGCAACCCATCCCACACAAACCTTGTCCAGGTTGAAAAGGTTTAAGGAGTAGCCGATGACAACCCAGTATGGATTTTTTATCGATTCCAGCCGTTGCACCGGGTGCAAAACCTGCGAGCTGGCCTGTAAAGATTACAAAGACCTGACCCCGGACGTCAGCTTCCGCCGCATCTACGAATACGCCGGGGGCGACTGGCAGGAAGATAACGGCGTCTGGCATCAGAACGTCTTTGCCTATTACCTGTCGATTGCCTGTAACCACTGTGAAGATCCGGCCTGTACCAAGGTCTGCCCGAGCGGGGCGATGCACAAGCGTGAAGACGGTTTTGTGGTGGTGAACGAAGATGTCTGCATCGGCTGTCGGTACTGCCACATGGCGTGCCCGTACGGCGCGCCGCAGTACAACGCCGCCAAAGGTCATATGACCAAATGCGACGGTTGCCACACCCGCGTGGCGGACGGCAAAAAGCCGATTTGCGTCGAGTCCTGTCCGCTGCGAGCGCTGGACTTCGGTCCGATTGAAGAGCTGCGTCAAAAACACGGTCAGCTTGCCGCAGTGGCACCGCTGCCGTCTGCGCACTTCACGAAGCCGAGCATTGTGATTAAACCTAACGCCAACAGCCGTCCTACAGGTGACACCACCGGCTACCTGGCAAATCCGAAGGAGGTGTGAGATGGGAAGTGGATGGCATGAATGGCCGCTGATGATCTTCACGGTCTTTGGCCAGTGTGTGGCGGGCGGTTTCATTGTGCTCGCGCTGGCGCTGCTGAAGGGGAATCTCAACGCTGAACAGCAGCAGCGTTTAGTGTTGAGCATGTTTGGCCTGTGGGTGCTGATGGGAATTGGCTTTATCGCCTCTACGCTGCACCTGGGTTCGCCGATGCGCGCGTTTAACTCTCTGAACCGCGTAGGGGCATCGTCCCTCAGTAACGAGATTGCCAGCGGGGCAATTTTCTTTGCCGTCGGTGGGCTGGGCTGGTTGCTGGCCGCTATGAAGAAATTGCCTGCGGGTTTGCGCAGCCTGTGGCTGATCGTGACCATGGTGCTGGGCGTGGTGTTCGTGTGGATGATGGTGCGCGTCTATAACACCATCGATACCGTTCCAACCTGGTACAGCGTCTGGACGCCGATGAGCTTCTTCCTGACGATGTTTATCGGCGGGCCGCTGCTGGGCTACCTGCTGCTGCGCGTGGCGGGCGTAGACGGGTGGGCAATGCGTTTGCTGCCGGCTGTTTCTCTGCTGGGGCTGGTGGTGAGTGCGATGGTCGCCCTGATGCAGGGGGCAGAACTGGCAACCATTCACAGCTCTATCCAGCAGGCTTCTGCCCTGGTGCCGGACTACGGTTCTCTGATGGCCTGGCGCATTGTTCTGCTGGTCGCGGCGTTGGTATTCTGGATCGCTCCTCAGCTTAAAGGTTATCAGCCCGCGCTGCCGCTGCTGTCACTGGCCTTTGTGCTGGTCCTGGCGGGTGAACTGATTGGCCGCGGTGTGTTCTACGGGTTGCATATGACCGTTGGTATGGCTATCGCCAGTTAACGTTGCATTGAGTTATATCAAGCCGGGCCTGAGTGCCCGGCTTTTTCTTTTTTCGATCATGAAATTTTTCGACTGTCGTTTTGTTTTAATTTCGCCCATTAATAAATAAAAACAGACACATAATCAATATCTATAGCAGGCGTGGCATTAGCAGGATAAGTTTTTTAAATCGACAGGGAACATATTGTGCGAGGCGGCTAAATCAGTGGATTGACTTTGGTTTTGCCAGTGGCATGATGCGCACGAAATCTGAACTTCCTCACGGTTTTTAATCCATGACCACCTATACCCGGCCAGTGCTTCTGTTGCTTTGTGGCCTGCTTCTGTTGACCCTGGCGATCGCAGTGTTAAATACGCTCGTCCCGCTATGGCTCGCCCATGAAAACTTACCGACCTGGCAGGTGGGTATGGTCAGCTCGTCCTTTTTTACCGGGAACCTGCTGGGTACGCTAATGACCGGGAGCCTGATTAAGCGCTTTGGCTTTAATCGCAGCTATTATCTGGCTTCGCTGATTTTCGCCGCCGGGTGTGCCGGGCTGGGCCTGATGGTCGGCTTCTGGAGCTGGATGGCATGGCGCTTTATCGCAGGCGTAGGCTGCGCGATGATTTGGGTGGTGGTTGAAAGCGCGCTGATGTGCAGCGGCACTTCGCGCAACCGTGGACGCCTGCTGGCAGCCTATATGATGGTTTATTACGTCGGCACCGTGCTGGGTCAACTGATGGTCAGCAAGCTGCCAACCGACCTGATGAGCGTTCTGCCGTGGGTAACGGGCATGGTGCTCGCCGCGATCCTGCCGCTGCTCTTCACGCGCATTGTGAACCAGAACAGCGAGCATCAGGAAGCGACCCACGTCTGGCCGATGCTCAGACTCCGTCAGGCGCGCCTGGGCGTTAACGGCTGCATTATCTCGGGGATTGTACTGGGCTCGCTCTATGGCCTGATGCCGCTCTATCTGAATCATCAGGGCGTCAGCGATTCCGGAATTGGTTTCTGGATGGCGGTCATGGTGAGTGCGGGGATCGTCGGGCAGTGGCCGATTGGCCGACTGGCGGACCGCTTCGGCCGTCTGCTGGTGCTGCGCGTTCAGGTCTTCGTGGTCATTATGGGATGCCTTGCCATGCTCAGCAACGCCGCGATGGCGCCTGCGCTGTTTATTCTCGGGGCGGCCGGCTTTACGCTCTATCCGGTCGCGATGGCCTGGGCCTGTGAGAAAGTTGAACATCACCAGCTGGTGGCAATGAACCAGGCGCTGTTACTGAGCTATACCATCGGCAGCTTATTAGGCCCGACGTTTACCGCGATGCTGATGCAGAATTATTCCGATAATTTATTGTTTATCATGATCGCCAGCGTGTCGTTTATTTATCTCTTGATGCTGCTGCGCAAAGCAGGCGAGCATCCAACGCCTGTGGCACATGCCTGATTAAATAAAAGCCTGTCGATGACAGGCTTTTTTGTCCCTGTCACAACTAAGAGTTTTACTTATTGTTTGTTTATTGCGCCAGGCGATAATTCATGTGAGTCCTACCACTATAAGGCAGCAATCATGTCTATTCGTCGTTTTTCCACTACCGCACTTGCCGTAGTGTTGTCTTTAACGTTTGCAACGGCTCCGGTCATGGCTAATCCTGGAAACGGGAATGGCGGTGGTCACGGAAACGGTGGCGGGCAAGGTAATGGCGGTAATCATGGTAACGGGAATTCTGGTAACCATGGCAATAAGCAAAATAACGGTCAGGATAACCCTGGAAAATCGGATAAAAGCTTTAAAAGCAGTAAAGATGTCGGTAACGATGTCGACGCTCGCGTGAGCTTCGATCATGCCCGCCATCTGGCGCTGAATTATGGCTTAACGGGCTATGACTCTCTGCCTCCGGGTATCGCGAAAAACCTGGCGCGCGGTAAGCCGTTGCCTCCGGGCATTGCGAAGAAAACCGTGCCGGCCTCAATGCTGGGCCAGCTTCCTTCCTACCCTGGCTATGAATGGCGCGTGGTCGGAGACGACCTGGTCTTAATTGCGCTGAGTACAGCCATCGTGACGTCCGTTATTAACGGCGTCTTTAAATAGAATATAAAAAAGCCCGGTTCTCACCGGGCCTTTTCTTTAATACATCACCTTGTGGCCGTACTGTTCAAGAATACCTTTGACGCGTTCCATCGTCTCTTTTTTTGGCGGCTTCACGCCATCAAGTTTGTACTCTTCGCCCATTGCCACCCATTTATGTTTACCCAGCTCGTGATAGGGCAGAAGCTCGATTTTCTCGACGTTGCCCATGTCGCGGGTAAATTCCCCCAGGCGGTGCGCGGAGTCGTCGTCATCTGACCAGCCGGGAACCACCACGTAGCGGATCCAGGTTTTGATGCCTTTATCGGCAATGTATTTGGCGAATTCCAGCGTGCGGTGGTTTGAGACGCCAACCAGGTTCTGGTGGATCTCATCGTTCATCTGTTTGAGATCGAGCATCACCAGATCGGTCACTTCAAGCAGCTCGTCGATAACCGGATCGTAGCGGCGCACAAAGCCGTTGGTGTCGAGGCAGGTATGAATGCCTTCTTTATGGCAGGCGCGGAACCAGTCGCGGACAAATTCGGCCTGCAGAATGGCTTCACCGCCGGATGCGGTGACGCCGCCGCCGGACGCGTTCATAAAGTGGCGGTAGGTCACCACCTCTTTCATCAAGTCTTCAACGGTCACTTCTTTACCGCCGTGCGTATCCCAGGTGTCACGGTTATGGCAGTACATGCAGCGCATCAGGCAGCCCTGGAAAAAGGTGATGAAACGGATACCCGGGCCATCGACGGTGCCACAGGATTCAAAGGAGTGAATGCGACCAATAATTGACATTGCGGTGATATCTCCAGCATCGGCCCGTCCGGGGCCTGAGTATGCACAGCTCAAAGCCGGCTGTGTTGAAGTCTGTTTTGGCTGATATCCATAGAGTATAGATAGCGGACAAAAGAGACTGAGGTGGAGAGGGTGCTAAAAAGGCCCCACTGACGTGGAGCCTTTATTGTACGCTTTTTAACGCGTGATTTCAGTCAATTCCAGTTACATGGACTGAGTGAAAGTACGGGTGATAACGTCCTGCTGCTGTTCTTTAGTCAGGGAGTTAAAACGTACTGCGTAGCCAGATACGCGGATGGTCAGCTGAGGATATTTCTCAGGGTGTTCCATCGCGTCGAGCAGCATTTCACGGTTCATGACGTTCACGTTCAGGTGCTGACCACCTTCGATGGACGCTTCGTGGTGGAAGTAACCATCCATCAGACCCGCGAGGTTAGTTTTACGCACTTCGTCGTCTTTACCCAGCGCGTTTGGCACGATAGAGAAGGTATAAGAGATACCATCTTTCGCGTAAGCAAACGGCAGTTTAGCAACGGAGGTCAGAGAGGCAACCGCACCTTTCTGGTCACGACCGTGCATTGGGTTAGCACCTGGGCCAAATGGCGCGCCAGCACGACGACCGTCTGGGGTGTTACCGGTTTTCTTACCATACACAACGTTAGAGGTGATGGTCAGAACAGACTGAGTCGGGATAGCGTTACGGTAAGTAGTCAGTTTCTGAATTTTCTTCATGAAACGTTCTACCAGGTCAACCGCCATGTCATCAACGCGAGAGTCGTTGTTACCAAACTGCGGATATTCACCTTCGATTTCGAAGTCTACAGCCAGGCCGTCTTCGTCACGAATTGGTTTAACTTTCGCATATTTGATTGCAGACAGGGAGTCAGCAGCAACGGACAGACCAGCGATACCACACGCCATGGTGCGGATAACGTCACGGTCGTGCAGCGCCATCAGAGAGGCTTCGTAGCTGTACTTGTCGTGCATGTAGTGGATTACGTTCAGCGCAGTGACATACTGTTTAGCCAGCCAGTCCATGAAGTGATCCATACGTTCCATCACTTCGTCGAAGTTCAGAACGTCGCCTTTGATCGGCTCAGACTTAGGACCAACCTGCATTTTCAGTTTTTCATCAACGCCGCCGTTGATTGCGTACAGCATGGTTTTCGCCAGGTTTGCACGCGCACCGAAGAACTGCATTTGTTTACCAACAACCATTGGGCTTACGCAGCAAGCGATAGCGTAATCGTCGTTGTTGAAGTCCGGACGCATCAGGTCATCGTTCTCGTACTGCAGAGAAGAGGTATCGATGGACACTTTAGCGGCGAATTTCTTGAAGTTCAGAGGCAGTTTTTCAGACCACAGAACGGTGATGTTCGGCTCCGGAGAAGGACCCATGGTGTAAAGGGTGTTCAGGAAGCGGAAGCTGTTTTTGGTTACCAGAGTACGGCCGTCAACGCCCATACCACCGATTGATTCTGTTGCCCAGATTGGGTCACCAGAGAACAGCTCATCGTATTCAGGAGTACGCAGGAAGCGAACCATACGCAGTTTCATGACCAGGTGGTCAATCATTTCCTGAGCGTCTTGCTCGGTGATTTTGCCTGCTTTGATGTCGCGTTCGATGTACGCATCCAGGAAGGTGGATACGCGACCGAAGGACATTGCTGCACCGTTCTGAGACTTAACAGCGGCAAGGTAGCCGAAGTAGGTCCACTGGATAGCTTCCTGAGCGTTGGTCGCCGGACCAGAGATATCGCAGCCATATTTTGCCGCCATCTCTTTGATCTGACCCAGCGCGCGGTGCTGTTCAGCGATTTCTTCACGCAGACGGATAGTCGCTTCCAGGTTTACGCCGTTTTCCAGATCGGACTGCAGGGAAACAAACTGCGCGTACTTGTCTTTCATCAGGAAGTCGATACCGTACAGCGCAACGCGACGGTAGTCACCGATGATACGGCCACGGCCATACGCATCTGGCAGACCAGTCAGAACGCCAGATTTACGGCAGTTCAGAATGTCTTTGGTGTAAACATCGAATACGCCCTGGTTGTGGGTTTTGCGGTATTCGGTGAAGATTTTTTCAGCATTGGGTCCAGCTCGCGGTTATACGCTTTGCAGGAACCTTCAACCATTTTGATACCACCGAACGGGATGATTGCGCGTTTCAGTGGTGCTTCAGTCTGCAGACCAACGATTTTCTCAAGGGCTTTGTTGATGTAGCCAGCATCGTGAGAAGTGATGGTGGAAGCAACGGAGGTGTCAAAATCAACTGGCGCGTGAGTGCGGTTTTCCAGTTTAACGCCTTCCATTACGCTGTCCCACAGCTTGGTGGTCGCGTCAGTTGCGCCAGCCAGGAAGGATTCGTCACCTTCATACGGGGTATAGTTTTTCTGAATGAAGTCACGTACGTTTACTTCATTCTGCCAGTCACCTTTCGCAAAACCTTCCCAGGCTGTGGCTAACTTTTCATTAAGCTCGGACATGTAACACCTACCTTCTTAAGTGGATTTTTTATTTACTGCCTGAGAAAACCATCAATGATGATCGTCGCCACGCAGGTAAATGACCCAGTATGTCAACCCAACTAACAGACCCCCACCGATAATGTTCCCGATAGTGACAGGGATCAGGTTATCAGTAATGAAATTCATAATAGTCAGGTGAGAGAAACTTTCCGGGGATGAACCAACTGCGGTCCAGAACTCCGGGCTTGCAAAGTCGCGGATGACAATGCCCATTGGGATCATGAACATATTCGCGATACTGTGCTCAAAGCCGCTGGCAACAAACATCGCAACCGGCAGAACCATAATTAAGGCTTTGTCCATCAGGCTACGACCCGAGTAGCTCATCCATACAGCCAGGCAGACCATCAGGTTAGCGAGGATGCCGAGAGCAACGGCTTCGATAAATGTGTGGTGCATTTTGTGGTCGGCGGTTTGCAGGACGTTAAGGCCCCAGCCACCGTTGGCGGTCATGTACTCGCCAGAAAGCCACATCAACAAAACAAAGAGCAGACAGCCAACCAGGTTACCCACGTAGACGTTAAGCCAGTTACGTGCCAGCTGACCCCAGGTAATTCTTCCGCTGGCCTTTGCCACGACAATCAGCACCGTTGAGGTGAAGAGGTCGGCGCCGCAGATGACGCAGAGAATCAGACCCAGTGAGAAGCAAATGCCGCCAATCAGTTTGGCCATGCCGAAAGGCATTCCGGCAGTACCGGTGGTGGCGGTGATGTAGAAGACGAAAGCGATAGAGATGAACACACCAGCCGTGATCGCCAGATAGAACGTCTTCATCGGGTGTTTCGTTGCTTTATAGACACCCGCTTCTTCGGCAACTTTGGCCATCGCAGCAGGGAGTAAAAGATCAAAAGGGTTGTCAGCTTTCACACTAACTCTCTCTTTATTAAGTCGGCGACGAGATACTAACAAAGCATTATAGAAGAGAAATTGATATAGATCATATCTCGCCTGGCTTATAGGCCCGCAGTGTGTATGGTTTTACAGCAAATGCGGAGTAAGTATTTGATTATCCGTATAAAAATAAATTTTAAAAGTTATGAAAAGAGTTGAATTTTTTCGTTCAGCCACCTCTGACACAGTTAATTAATATGGAGTATTTACCATAAAAAGTAACAGTAAAGCCCAGGTAAATATTATTATATTTACCCATGTTTAACTTTATTATTACAATCAATAGTCATTGCCGAAGAAAATAAAAAACGGGGCAATGAAATTGCCCCGTAATATAGCCCAGACGATTGAATACGCCTACAGCTGGTAATGTTATGTGCGCTTATTTTGACCAGTAAGCGGCTTTTGCTTTCTGCAGTTTTTCGTAGGCCTTCAGCAGCGACTGATGCGCCGGGAAGGCTTTCAGATCGCTATCAACAGCCTGCAGGCCATAGAACGGCTCTTCGCCGCTCAGGGCTGCACTGGCTGCTTCTACGGCCTCAGTTCCGTACATCCGCACGAAAGCATTCAGGTATTGCAGCGGCTCGCGATCCTCTTCCTGGGCCAGCAGCAGCAGGGTTTGCAGGCAGCGGTAATAATTGGTGCGCTCGGCAGAGAAGACCGACTGGTTGAATTCCATGGTCCACTCGGTCCAGGCCAGGGCCTGATCCAAATCGCCACCCGCCAGGGCCAGCATCGCTTTCAGCTCACCGATGCGCAGGGTATACCAGCCGTTGTCTTTACCGGTCGCCAGGCCCAGCAGTTCGCGTACGCGGGTAAAGTCATCGTGGCCTTCTTCGTCCAGTTGGGCGATCAGGTTCAGATAATCTTCTTTCTCCCACTCGCTGCCCGGCAGAGCCAGCAGCGTTTCGCGCAGGTGCGCGCCCATGCTGTTATTCGCCAGCCACAGATCTTCAGCCGGGTAGATGTCGGACATGCCTGGAACAATAATGCGGCACGCGTATACGCCAAGGTGTTCGTAGTCGGCAATATAAACTTCCCGATCTTCCGCGTTGAAGATCGCCATCAGCGTGGCGAACTCTTCTTCCGTGGTACCGGCAAAGCTCCAGTCCACGAACGGATAGTCGGCGTCCTGCTTGAACATATCCCAGGAAATTAAACCGCTGGAGTCGATGAAGTGGGTTTCAAGGTTGGTATGCTCGGCCACTTCTTCATCGTCAAACGTTGGCGGGGTGAAGACGTCGAGATCTTTCAGGCTACGGCCCTGCAGCAGCTCGGTAACGGTACGCTCCAGCGCCACGCCGAAGTCAGGGTGCGCGCCGAATGAGGCGAAGCAGGTACCGTTGGCCGGGTTAAACAGCACTACGCAGATAACCGGATACTTACCGCCCAGCGAGCCGTCATAGGCAAAGATCGGGAAACCTTCTGCTTCCAGCTTAGCGATGGACTCCACTACGCCCGGGTAGCGCGCCAGCACGTCTGCCGGAATTTCTGGTAGGCTGATGGATTCAGCGATGATGCGGTTTTTAATGTGGCGTTCGAAAACTTCAGACAGACCCTGCACGCGTGCTTCATTGCGGGTGTTACCGGCGGACATACCGTTGGACACATACAGGTTGCCGACGATGTTCATCGGAATATATACGGTCTGCTCGTCAGACTGACGGGTGAACGGCAGGGCGCAGATCCCACGGTCTTCATTGCCAGACTGCAGATCGATCAGCATGCTGGCGGTCAGTTCGCTGTCTGGATCGTAGAAGGCACGCAGGCGCGCGTCGAGAATACCTTCCAGCAGCTCGTCATCTTCGGTCAGCGGGAACCATTTTTCATTTGGATAGTGAATGAACGGGCCGTTAGCGATGGTTTCGCCCAGCCAGAAGTCAGCGAAGAAATAGTTGGTGGACAGACGCTCAAAATACTCACCCAGCGCAGAGGCCAGTGCCGCTTTTTTTGTCGCGCCTTTACCGTTGGTAAAGCACAGGGCACAGTCTTTATCGCGAATATGCACGGACCAGACGTGAGGTACCGGATTGAGCCAGGAGGCTTCTTCGATGTTAAAACCCAGGTCGGTCAGTTTCTGCTGGAAGCGAGCGATGGAATCTTCCAGAGCGGCGTCTTTGCCGGGGATAAACGTTTGAGTCATGGCGTTCACTTTTATCGTACGTAAAGCGCGCAATGATACGGGTTTTGCGTGACGGGTGCTATCTTCGGCGAAAATAAAAGGCTGGGCTATGCTTAGTGGCAGTAACTGACTGTTAAGGCATAGAAAAATGAAAGCATTTGATCTCCAGCGGATGGCGTTTGATAAAGTTCCTCCTGAATTTCTGGGCGAAGTGGCGCTGCGCAGCCTGTATACCTTCGTCCTCGTCTTCCTGTTTCTTAAAATCACTGGCCGGCGAGGCGTGCGGCAGATGTCGCTCTTTGAGGTGTTGATCATCCTGACGCTGGGCTCGGCGGCGGGTGACGTCGCTTTTTATGACGACGTGCCGATGGTGCCGGTGTTTATCGTTTTTGTCTCACTGGCGCTACTTTATCGCCTTGTCATGTGGCTGATGTCGAAAAGCGAAAAGCTGGAAGATCTGCTTGAAGGGAAGCCGGTCGTTATCGTCGAGGACGGACAGCTGGCCTGGGAAAATGTACAAAGCGCCAATATGACCGAGTTTGAGTTCTTTATGGAGCTTCGCCTGAACAGCGTTGAACAGCTCGGGCAGGTGCGTCTGGCGATCATGGAAACCAACGGGCAGATCAGCGTCTATTACTATTCTGACGACGAGGTGAAGCCGGGACTGTGTATTCTGCCGGATATGCTCATTGAGCGTTTCAGAACCGTACCTGAGTCAGGCGAGTATGCTTGCGTAAGATGTAGCCATGTAGTCGCGATGCAGCCGGGGGATCGCCAATTATGCCCCCGCTGTGCAAATCCGGAATGGACGAAGGTTAGCCGGGCCAAACGCATCACCTGACAGCCATTTTGTCGGTTTTGTCCTGGCGAGGCGGCAGATTGTTTTGTGTGACGCGGGGCACATTTCACGGGTCATAAGTTTTAGACATTGCGGCGCGTGTCACTGAATGATAAAACCGATATCCACAGTTATAACTTATGGCTTTTAGCGTGGTGAGGGGAAATGGCTCAAGTCTTTAATTTCAGTTCAGGTCCGGCAATGTTACCGGCAGACGTGCTTAAACAGGCTCAACAGGAACTCTGTGACTGGAACGGTCTCGGTACGTCGGTGATGGAAATCAGCCACCGTGGTAAAGAGTTTATTCAGGTGGCGGAAGAGGCAGAAAAGGATTTTCGCGATCTGCTGAATATTCCCTCGAACTACAAAGTATTGTTCTGTCACGGCGGTGGACGTGGCCAGTTTGCAGGCGTTCCGCTGAATATCCTCGGCGACAAAACGACGGCTGACTACGTTGACGCGGGTTACTGGGCGGCAAGCGCCGTTAAAGAAGCGCATAAATACTGCACGCCGAATGTTATCGACGCCAAAGTGACCGTTGACGGTCTGCGCGCCGTGAAGCCAATGAGCGAGTGGCAGCTTTCCGATAACGCAGCGTATCTGCACTACTGCCCGAACGAAACCATTGACGGGATTGCCATTGACGAGACGCCAAACTTCGGTAGCGATGTCGTGGTTGCCGCCGACTTCTCCTCCACCATTCTGTCTGCGCCAATTGATGTCAGCCGCTACGGCGTTATCTATGCGGGCGCGCAGAAAAATATCGGCCCGGCCGGTTTGACTATCGTCGTTGTGCGTGAAGACCTGCTGGGTAAAGCACATAAATCCTGTCCGTCGATTCTCGATTACACCGTGCTGAACGATAACGATTCGATGTTCAACACCCCACCAACGTTTGCCTGGTATCTCTCCGGCCTGGTCTTTAAATGGCTGAAGCAAAACGGCGGCGTGGCGCAGATGGACAAGGTGAATCAGCAGAAAGCTGAACTGCTGTATGGCGTGATCGACAAGAGCGATTTCTACCGCAACGATGTGGCGAAAGCGAACCGTTCCCGCATGAACGTGCCGTTCCAGCTGGCGGACAGCAGCCTGGATAAAGTCTTCCTGGAAGAGTCCTTCGCGGCAGGCCTGCATGCGCTCAAAGGTCACCGTGTCGTTGGCGGCATGCGTGCCTCCATCTATAACGCGATGCCGCTGGAAGGCGTTAAGGCCCTGACGGATTTCATGATCGACTTCGAACGTCGTCACGGTTAATTTGCTGTTTTTCACCCCCGCAGCGTCCCTGCGGGGTTTTTATTATGTTGAGTTGAGAGTTTAGTTTTCATGGAATCCCTGACGTTACAACCTATCGCGCGGGTAGATGGCACCATCAATCTGCCTGGTTCAAAAAGTGTCTCGAACCGCGCTCTGCTGCTGGCAGCTCTGGCAAACGGCACCACCGTCCTCACAAACCTGCTGGACAGCGATGACGTGCGTCATATGCTCAATGCGCTGAAAGCGTTGGGCGTTCATTACACTCTCTCCGACGATCGTACTCGCTGCGAAGTGACCGGCAACGGCGGCGCGCTGCGCTCGGGCGAAGAGCTTGAGCTGTTTCTGGGCAACGCCGGTACCGCGATGCGCCCGCTGGCGGCGGCCCTGTGCCTGGGTAGCAACAACATCGTGCTGACCGGCGAACCTCGCATGAAAGAGCGTCCGATTGGCCATCTGGTGGATGCCCTGCGTCAGGGCGGCGCGCAGGTTGAGTATCTGGAGCAGGAAAACTATCCGCCACTGCGTCTGCGAGGCGGTTTTACCGGCGGTCACGTCGAGGTGGACGGCAGCGTCTCCAGCCAGTTCCTGACGGCACTGCTGATGACCGCGCCGCTGGCACCGCAGGATACGGTTATCACCATTAAAGGTGAACTGGTCTCCAAACCGTACATTGATATCACCCTGCACCTGATGAAAACCTTCGGCGTTGAGGTGGAAAACCAGTCTTATCAGCGCTTCGTGGTGCGCGGGGCGCAGCAGTACCAGTCTCCGGGCAACTACCTGGTTGAAGGGGATGCGTCATCCGCGTCCTACTTCCTGGCCGCGGGTGCGATTAAAGGCGGCACGGTAAAAGTGACCGGTATTGGCCGTAACAGCGTGCAGGGCGACATCCGTTTTGCGGACGTGCTGGAAAAAATGGGCGCCATTGTCACCTGGGGCGATGACTTCATCTCCTGTACCCACGGCGAGCTGAACGCCATCGACATGGACATGAACCATATCCCGGATGCGGCGATGACCATTGCCACGGCGGCGCTGTTTGCCAAAGGCACGACCACGCTGCGTAATATCTACAACTGGCGCGTAAAAGAGACGGACCGCCTGTTCGCAATGGCGACAGAGCTGCGAAAAGTCGGTGCCGAGGTGGAAGAGGGCGAAGACTACATTCGCGTGACCCCTCCGGCAAAACTGCAGTTTGCGGAAATCGGCACCTACAACGATCACCGCATGGCGATGTGCTTCTCGCTGGTGGCGCTGTCAGACACGCCTGTCACCATTCTTGATCCGAAATGTACCGCGAAAACCTTCCCGGACTACTTCGAACAGCTGGCACGCATTAGCACGCTGGCCTGATAACGCCTTGCCGCATCGCCCGATGCGGCATTTGCTTACGCTTCATTACGAACACCTCCGCTCATTTCTTCTACACTCTGCTTCAATCATTCCGTAATTTGCACGCAAAGGTAACAGTTGCGCACGTTGGCGCGTATAATGCGCGGCGTTCATGTAAACGGTATGCCTTATTTAAGGAGAAAAAGATGACGGCAGTTGCCCCGGTAATCACCATTGATGGGCCGAGTGGCGCAGGGAAAGGTACTCTGTGCAAAGCGATGGCGGAAGCATTGCAATGGCATCTTTTAGATTCGGGAGCAATCTATCGCGTGCTGGCGCTGGCCGCGCTGCATCACCATGTGGATGTCGCGTCTGAAGAAGCGCTGGTTCCGCTGGCTGCGCATCTGGATGTGCGTTTCGTATCGACCGATGGCAACCTGGAAGTCATCCTTGAAGGGGAAGACGTGAGCGGCGAAATCCGTACGCAGGAAGTGGCGAATGCGGCCTCTCAGGTCGCGGCGTTCCCGCGCGTTCGCGAGGCGCTGTTACGTCGTCAGCGCGCGTTCCGTGAAGCCCCGGGGCTGATCGCTGACGGACGCGATATGGGGACGGTGGTATTCCCTGATGCGCCAGTGAAAATTTTCCTTGACGCCTCTTCGGAAGAACGTGCTCAACGCCGCATGCTTCAGTTGCAGGAAAAGGGGTTTAGTGTTAACTTTGATCGCCTTTTATCCGAGATAAAAGAGCGCGATGACCGCGATCGTAACCGCGCCGTCGCCCCACTTGTTCCTGCAGAAGATGCATTAGTTCTGGATTCAACCAGTTTAACTATTGAGCAAGTGATTGAAAAAGCGCTACAATATGCGCGCCAAAAACTGGCACTCGCGTAATCGCGACCGATTTAGCAGTACCCCCGCTGCAATGGATTGACGGCGGGTATGTGAAACAACCCCATCCGGCACGGAGCCAGGTGGACGTTAATATTAACCTGAAGATTAAACATGACTGAATCTTTTGCTCAACTGTTTGAAGAATCCTTAAAAGAAATCGAAACCCGCCCGGGTTCCATCGTTCGCGGTGTTGTTGTTGCTATCGACAAAGACGTAGTACTGGTTGACGCCGGTCTGAAATCTGAGTCCGCCATTCCGGCAGAGCAGTTCAAAAACGCCCAGGGCGAGCTGGAAATCCAGGTTGGTGACGAAGTTGACGTTGCTCTGGACGCAGTAGAAGACGGCTTCGGTGAAACCCTGCTTTCTCGTGAGAAAGCTAAACGTCACGAAGCATGGATCACGCTGGAAAAAGCTTACGAAGAAGCTGAAACTGTGGTCGGTGTTATCAACGGCAAAGTTAAAGGTGGCTTCACTGTTGAGCTGAATGGTATTCGTGCGTTCCTGCCAGGTTCTCTGGTAGACGTTCGTCCAGTTCGTGACACTCTGCACCTGGAAGGCAAAGAGCTTGAATTCAAAGTAATCAAGCTGGACCAGAAGCGTAACAACGTTGTTGTTTCCCGTCGTGCCGTTATCGAATCCGAAAACAGCGCAGAACGCGATCAGCTGCTGGAAAACCTGCAGGAAGGCATGGAAGTCAAAGGTATCGTTAAGAACCTCACTGACTACGGCGCATTCGTTGACCTGGGCGGCGTTGATGGCCTGCTGCACATCACCGACATGGCGTGGAAACGCGTTAAGCACCCAAGCGAAATCGTGAACGTGGGCGACGAAATCACTGTTAAAGTGCTGAAGTTCGACCGCGAGCGTACTCGTGTATCCCTCGGCCTGAAACAGCTGGGCGAAGATCCATGGGTAGCTATCGCTAAGCGTTACCCAGAAGGTACTAAACTGACTGGTCGCGTAACCAACCTGACTGACTACGGCTGCTTCGTTGAAATCGAAGAAGGCGTTGAAGGTCTGGTGCACGTTTCCGAAATGGACTGGACCAACAAAAACATCCACCCATCCAAAGTTGTTAACGTTGGTGATGTAGTGGAAGTGATGGTTCTGGATATCGACGAAGAACGTCGTCGTATCTCCCTGGGCCTGAAACAGTGCAAAAACAACCCATGGCAGCAGTTCGCGGAAACCCACAACAAGGGCGACCGTGTTGAAGGTAAAATCAAGTCTATCACTGACTTCGGTATCTTCATCGGCCTGGACGGCGGCATCGATGGCCTGGTTCACCTGTCTGACATCTCCTGGAACGTTGCAGGCGAAGAAGCAGTTCGTGAATACAAAAAAGGCGACGAAATCGCTGCAGTTGTTCTGCAGGTTGACGCAGAGCGTGAGCGTATCTCCCTGGGCGTTAAACAGCTCGCAGAAGATCCGTTCAACAACTGGGTTGCACTGAACAAGAAAGGCGCAATCGTAAACGGTAAAGTGACTGCAGTTGACGCTAAAGGCGCAACCGTAGAACTGGCTGACGGCGTTGAAGGTTACCTGCGCGCTTCTGAAGCTTCACGTGACCGCGTTGAAGATGCCACTCTGGTTCTGAACGTAGGCGACGACGTTGAAGCTAAGTTCACCGGTGTTGACCGTAAGAACCGTGCAATCAGCCTGTCTGTTCGTGCTAAAGACGAAGCTGATGAGAAAGATGCAATCGCAACTGTTAACAAACAGGAAGATGCAAACTTCTCTAACAACGCAATGGCTGAAGCTTTCAAAGCAGCTAAAGGCGAGTAATATCAGGTTCTCAGTATCATTTGCGCTGTAACGCATTTACAGCGTGAAGGATGAGGAGCAAACTTGACAGATTGCAGGATTCGTCCTGTAATCAATAACAAAGGGCGGCTACGGCCGCCCTTGTTTAATGAGCTGTTCAGCTAATTGGTTTGAAAGGAACCGGAGGAATCATGACCAAGTCAGAATTGATTGAAAGACTTGCCAGTCAGCAACCGCATATCCCTGCCAAGGCAGTGGAAGATGCCGTAAAAGAGATGCTGGAGCATATGGCCTCCACTCTTGCCCAGGGCGAGCGCATTGAAATCCGCGGTTTCGGTAGTTTTTCTCTGCACTATCGTGCTCCACGTACCGGGCGTAACCCGAAAACTGGCGATAAAGTCGAGCTGGAAGGTAAGTACGTTCCACACTTTAAGCCGGGTAAAGAACTGCGCGATCGCGCCAATATTTACGGTAACTGAGTTTAGCCAGTCGGTTAAACTGGGTTCGAAAGAAAGCACCTGCGGGTGCTTTTTTTGTCTCTGTCGCTTTCATTCTGAAGATACCCCGCATTTTCCGTTTCGTTTTCTGCAAACCGATAAAAACAGCACAGCGCGCGCTGTAAAACGCATTCTTACCATCTGACAATTCCTTCTACCTGATTACATACTGCCCCTCTGAAACAGGGAGGTAGCAATGGGAATTCCCGCGCTTAGTATCTGCGCCATTCTGGCGATAGCCCCGTTACTCTGGTTACCTGAACTGCCATCACGTCATACCGTGTGGATAATGATTGTTGGCGGGATCGTGCTGGCCGCACGGCGAAACGTACGACTGAAGTATGCGGGTATCACGCTGTTATTTTGCGTGTGGGGTATTTTGGCTGCGAAGGAGAGCGTCTGGTCGATGCAGCATTTAACCACGGGGGCCGTGCAGGCTGAGGTAGCGATCACCGCCACAGATGGCGCAACGCAGCATCAGGGAAACATTCTTAGCGTTGATGGCAAGCGCTGGTGGGCCTCTACCGGCATAACGCTGTATGGCAATTATCTGCCACAGAAAGCGTGTGCCGGTCAGCGCTGGACCATGACGCTCAGGCTCAGGCCTGCCCACGGCGAGCTGAACGACGGCGGTTATGATTCTCAGCGCAGCGCTTTTGCCCGCCACCAAACGCTGAGCGGGCGTTTCACCCGTGCGGAACTCGTTGATGGACGCTGCAGCCTGCGAGCGCAATATCTCATGTCACTGCAAAACCGCCTTTCTGCTTACCGATGGGGGGCGGTTATCCTCGGACTGGGAATGGGTGAACGTCTGGATATGCCCCGGGAAATACAAGACCTGATGCGCGAAACCGGGACGCTGCATCTGATGGCGATTTCGGGACTGCATATCGCGCTGGCGGCATCCCTCGCCTGGTTACTCGGACGTGGGCTACAGTTTTTATTACCCAGCCACCGGATCCACTGGCAAATGCCTCTTCTGGCCGGGTTATGCTTTGCCGCTTTCTACGCCTGGCTTACCGGTCTTCAACCGCCTGCGCTACGAACGGTCATCGCGCTTGCTGTGCTTGCAATGTTGCGGATCGCTGCCCGTCGGTGGTCTCCCTGGCAGGTGTGGGTCTGCTGTATCGCGGCGATCCTGATAAGCGATCCCTTAGCCGTACTTTCGCAGAGTCTGGCCCTGTCCGCATTTGCCGTCGCCGCGCTGATTTTCTGGTTTCAGTGGCTTCCTCTTCCTGGCTGGCGCAGGGCACGACGTCTACGGCCGCTGCTGAATCTGATCTATCTGCAGTTGGGCATGTTGATGCTGCTGATGCCGTTACAGGTTCTGATTTTCCACGGCTTCAGCATTTCTTCTCTGGTCGCGAATCTCTTTGCCGTTCCCCTGGTGACGTTTGTCTCCGTGCCGCTGATCCTGCTCGGCATGCTGCTTCATCTCCTACCGCTGGCGGCACTGGAAAGCGTCGTCTGGTTCGCAGCCAATAAGTCACTTGTGGGGCTATTCTGGCTCCTCATGCGCCTGCCTGACGGCTGGCAAAATGTCGACCAACGCTGGCAGTACATGACATTACTGCCCTGGCTTATCATCATCGGCTGGCGCTTTCGTGCCTGGAAAACCCTTCCTGCCGTTTGTCTTGCAGGAAGTGTCTTACTGACATTTCCTCTCTGGCGAACGGAAAAAAGCGAGAGCTGGACGCTGCATATGCTGGATGTGGGGCAGGGGCTGGCGATGGTCATTGAACGGCAGGGAAAAGCCATTCTCTATGATACCGGGCTCGCCTGGCCGGGCGGGGATAGCGCGCAGCGGTTGATTATCCCGTGGCTTCGCTGGCATCACCTGCGGCCTGAAGGCATTATTCTCAGTCATGAGCACCTCGACCATGCGGGAGGACTCGCATCGTTGCAAAAAGCGTGGCCTGACGCGTGGGTAAGAAGCCCATTGCGCCAGGCGGGACATCGCCCCTGTTTTCGCGGGCAGAGATGGAAATGGCAGGGACTCTCCTTCACCGTCCACTGGCCCCCTGAAAATTACCCGGCGCAGGGAAACAACCATTCCTGCGTGGTAAAGGTGGACGACGGTGAGCAGAGCGTTCTGCTAACGGGGGACATTGAAGCGCAGGCGGAACAGGCTATGCTTAGCCATTACTGGCGTTATCTGACGTCCACGCTTATACAGGTGCCCCATCATGGCAGCAATACTTCGTCCTCATTGCCGCTGGTACAGCGGGTAGAAGGTCAGATCGCCCTGGATTCAGCGGCCCGCTATAACGCATGGCGATTCCCGTCGGCAAAAGTTGTCCGACGCTACCGAAAAGAGGGGTACATCTGGCACGATACCCCTCATTCTGGACAAATATCGGTGACATTCTCGCAACATCACTGGCAAATCTGGCGCTTGCGAGAGCAATTTTTACCCGTTTGGTATCATCAGTGGTTTGGCGAGCCCGTCGATAACGGGTAGAATATGCGGCTATTTCAACGAATGCTGGTTTTTTGAATGCATAACGACAAAGATCTCTCCACGTGGCAAACCTTCCGCCGACTCTGGCCGATGATTGCGCCCTTTAAAGCAGGCCTGATCGTGGCGGGAGTAGCGTTAATCCTCAACGCAGCCAGCGATACTTTTATGCTATCGCTTCTCAAACCGTTACTGGACGACGGTTTTGGTAAAACGGATCGCTCAGTGTTGCTATGGATGCCTCTGGTGGTTATCGGACTGATGATCTTACGCGGCATCACCAGCTATATATCCAGCTACTGTATTTCCTGGGTATCAGGGAAAGTGGTGATGACTATGCGCCGTCGCCTGTTCAGCCACATGATGGGCATGCCGGTCTCGTTCTTTGACAAGCAGTCTACCGGGACGCTGCTGTCCCGTATTACCTACGACTCCGAGCAGGTTGCCTCCTCGTCCTCAAGCGCGCTGATCACCGTTGTGCGTGAGGGCGCGTCAATCATCGGCCTGTTCGCGATGATGTTCTATTACAGCTGGCAGCTGTCGATCATCCTTATCGTTCTGGCACCGATAGTTTCTATTGCTATCCGCGTCGTCTCAAAGCGCTTCCGCAATATCAGTAAGAATATGCAGAACACGATGGGGCAGGTGACGACCAGCGCGGAACAGATGCTGAAAGGGCATAAAGAAGTTCTGATTTTTGGCGGTCAGGACGTCGAAACCAAACGCTTTGATAAAGTCAGTAACAAAATGCGTCTTCAGGGGATGAAAATGGTCTCCGCCTCTTCCATCTCTGACCCGATTATTCAGCTGATTGCCTCCCTGGCGCTGGCATTCGTCCTCTATGCAGCAAGCTTCCCGAGCGTCATGGAGACGCTGACGGCGGGTACTATCACCGTGGTCTTCTCCTCTATGATCGCCCTGATGCGTCCGCTGAAATCCCTGACGAACGTGAACGCCCAGTTCCAGCGCGGGATGGCCGCCTGTCAGACGCTGTTCAGTATTCTGGATTCCGAACAGGAAAAAGATGAAGGTACTCGCGAGATTGAGCGCGCCCGTGGTGACGTTGAATTCCGCAATGTCACTTTCGCCTATCCTGGACGTGAAACGCCGGCGCTGCGTAATATCAACCTGTCCATTCCGGCGGGTAAAACCGTGGCGCTGGTAGGCCGTTCCGGCTCGGGTAAATCGACCATTGCCAGCCTGATCACCCGTTTCTACGATATTAACGAAGGTGAGATCCTCCTGGACGGTCATGATCTGCGGGAGTATACCCTGCAGTCGCTGCGTAACCAGGTGGCGCTGGTTTCCCAGAACGTGCACCTGTTCAACGATACTGTGGCAAACAACATTGCGTATGCGCGCACGGATGAATACAGCCGTGAGCAGATTGAGAATGCCGCGCGTATGGCCTACGCAATGGACTTTATCAACAAGATGGATAACGGTCTGGATACGATAATCGGTGAGAACGGGGTGCTGCTCTCCGGCGGTCAGCGTCAGCGTATCGCCATTGCGCGTGCGCTGCTGCGCGATAGCCCAATTCTGATTCTGGACGAAGCGACCTCCGCGCTGGATACGGAATCTGAACGCGCTATTCAGTCTGCGCTGGATGAGCTGCAAAAGAACCGTACCTCGCTGGTGATTGCTCACCGTCTGTCGACTATCGAGCAGGCTGACGAAATCGTCGTGGTTGAGGACGGTATCATTGTTGAACGCGGAAGCCATGCTGATTTGCTGGAACACCGCGGCGTTTACGCCCAGCTTCATAAGATGCAGTTTGGCCAACAATGATTGCACGCATCTGGTCCGGTGAATCCCCGCTGTGGCTGCTGCTTTTGCCGCTCTCCTGGCTTTACGGCCTGGTGAGCGGCACAATTCGTCTGCTTTACCGTCTCGGGCTGAAGCGTGCCTGGCGCGCGCCGGTTCCGGTGGTGGTGGTCGGTAATCTTACGGCGGGCGGCAACGGTAAAACGCCGGTGGTGATCTGGCTGGTGGAGCAATTGCAAAAACGCGGTATCCGCCCGGGGGTGGTATCGCGCGGATATGGTGGTAAAGCGGCGCGTTATCCGCTGCTGCTGACGGCGGAAACCACGACCGCCGAAGCGGGTGATGAGCCGGTATTGATTTTCCAGCGTACCGGCGCGCCGGTTGCGGTCTCCCCGGTGCGCAGCGACGCCGTTCAGGCACTGCTTGCCGAACACGCGGTACAAATTATTATCACTGACGATGGCCTGCAGCATTACGCCCTGGCGCGTGATAAAGAGATTGTGGTCATCGACGGGGTTCGCCGCTTCGGTAACGGCTGGTGGCTGCCGGCCGGGCCCATGCGCGAACGCGCTTCGCGCCTTAAGTCCGTTGATGCGGTGATTGTGAACGGCGGTGAGGCAAAAGCGGGTGAAATCCCGATGTACCTGCAGCCAGGTCTGGCGGTCAACCTGGTGACGGGGGAACGCCTGTCGGTTGCTGAGCTGCCTTCACCGGTGGCGATGGCGGGGATTGGCCATCCGCCGCGCTTCTTCGCGACGCTGGAACAGTGTGGTGCCCGACTGGAAAAACGCGTTCCGCTGGCCGACCACCAGGCGCTGGTGGAAGGGCAGGTAGACGCCCTGACCGTACCCGGGCAGTCTCTGATCATGACCGAAAAAGATGCGGTGAAATGCCGTGCCTTTGCGAAAGATAACTGGTGGTATCTGCCGGTTGACGCTGAACTCAGCGGGGAGCAGCCGGAACGTTTGCTCAAGGAACTGATTGCGTTGGTGAAATAAACGCTTACGCGGTTCTGGTGGCGCTTTGACTGACAGGATAACGCATGTCTTTACCGCAACTCTCGCTTTCAGCCGCACGTCATTTACACCTTGCCGCGCAGGGGCTGCTTAAAAAGCCCCGCCGCCGCGCGCAGCCTGCCGATATTCTCTCTACCGTCCAGCGCATGTCGCTGCTTCAAATCGACACCATTAACATCGTGGCCCGTAGCCCTTACCTGGTGCTGTTTAGCCGCCTGGGGAATTATCCTTCGCAGTGGCTGGATGAGGCGCTCAGCAAGGGAGAGTTAATGGAGTACTGGGCGCACGAAGCCTGCTTCCTGCCCCGCAGCGATTTTGCCCTGGTTCGCCACCGTATGCTTGCTCCGGAAAAGATGGGCTGGAAATACCGTCAGGCGTGGATGCTGGAACATGCGGCCGAAATTGAGCAGCTAATCGCGCATATTCAGGATAACGGTCCCGTACGCTCCGCCGATTTTGAACACCCGCGCAAAGGCACCAGCGGCTGGTGGGAGTGGAAGCCGCATAAGCGTCATCTCGAAGGGCTGTTTACCTCTGGCAAAGTCATGGTGATTGAGCGGCGTAATTTTCAGCGCGTGTACGACCTGACGCATCGCGTGATGCCGCACTGGGACGACGAGCGTGACCTGCTTACCAAGGAGGTGGCCGAGGCCATCATGCTCGAAAACAGCGCCCGCAGCCTGGGGATTTTCCGCACGCAATGGCTGGCAGACTATTACCGCCTTCGCCAGCCCGCGCTGATACCGCTGCTGGACATCTGGCAACGCGAACAGCGCGTCATCCCCGTCACGGTGGAAACGCTGGGCGAAATGTGGCTGCATGCGGATCTCCTCCCGCTACTTCCTCTGGCCCTGGAGGGGAAACTTCAGGCAACCCACAGTGCGGTGTTGTCGCCTTTCGACCCGGTCGTCTGGGACAGAAAACGCGCCGAGCAGCTGTTCGATTTTAGCTACCGGCTGGAATGTTATACCCCAGCGCCAAAGCGCCAGTATGGTTACTTTGTTCTCCCGCTGCTGCATAAGGGGCAACTGGTCGGGCGTATGGACGCCAAAATGCACCGCAAGACCGGCACGCTTGAAATCATTGCGCTTTATCTGGAAGAGGGCGTCAGGGTGACGGCGAGCCTGGAAAAAGGGTTAACGTTCGCCATTAGCGAATTCGCGCGCTGGCAGGGTGCCCGCGACGTGACGCTGGGCCGGGTGCCCGACGGACTGTTTACATCCTGTCGAAGTGGCTGGGAAACAGGCACTCCCTGAAAAGGGAATGTGTTAAGCTTTAGCGATTACCCATACGGAGGAACTATGGATCACCGTTTACTTGAAATTATTGCCTGCCCGGTATGCAACGGCAAACTCTACTACAGCCAGGACAAACAGGAGCTGATTTGCAAGCTGGACAGCCTGGCTTTCCCGCTGCGTGACGGCATTCCGGTACTGCTGGAAAATGAAGCTCGTTCCCTGGTGGCAGAAGAGAGCAAACCATGAGTTTTGTTGTCATTATTCCTGCGCGTTATGCCTCAACGCGTCTGCCGGGTAAACCGCTGGTGGATATCAACGGCAAGCCGATGATTGTGCATGTCCTTGAGCGTGCGCGTGAATCCGGTGCCGATCGCGTGATTGTTGCTACCGATCATCCTGACGTCGCCCGTGCGGTTGAGGCGGCAGGCGGTGAGGTATGCATGACCCGCTCCGATCACCAGTCCGGCACCGAGCGTCTGGCGGAAGTGGTTGAAAAATGTGGCTTCGGTGATGATACGGTCATCGTGAACGTGCAGGGTGACGAGCCGATGATCCCGGCGGTGATTATCCGTCAGGTGGCAGAAAACCTGGCTCAGCGTCAGGTCGGTATGGCGACGCTCGCGGTGCCCATTCACCACGCTGAAGAGGCATTCAATCCCAATGCGGTGAAGGTGGTCATGGATGCCGAAGGCTATGCGCTCTATTTCTCCCGCGCCACGATCCCGTGGGATCGCGATCGCTTTGCGCTCTCTAAAGAGACGATCGGTGATACTTTCCTGCGTCATATCGGGATCTACGGCTATCGCGCCGGTTTTATTCGTCGATATGTTACCTGGGCGCCGAGTCCGCTGGAGCAGATCGAAATGCTGGAGCAGCTTCGCGTGCTCTGGTACGGCGAAAAAATTCACGTTGCCGTTGCCAGCGAAGTGCCTGGAACGGGCGTTGATACGCCGGAAGATCTTGAGCGCGTTCGCGCCGAGTTGCGCTAATACTGCCTGCATCCCTCCTGTCGGAGGGATGTTCTCTCCCTCGATAATTCCTCTTTCTTTTTCCTAATTGTTCTCTTCCGGGTGACATCTCCCTTCAGGACGCTCATTATAAAAGCAGTAGTCTTAATGGGGGTAATCTCATATGGAACAGCTGCGTGCCGAACTTAGCCATCTGCTGGGTGAGAAATTAAGCCGGGTCGAATGCGTGAGTGAAAAGGCCGATACCGCGCTTTGGTCGTTGTATGACAGTCAGGGCAACCCAATGCCGCTGATGGCCAGAAGTTTCACCTCGCCGGGCGTTGCCAGGCAGCTGGCATGGAAAATGTCGATGCTGGCGCGGGAGGGAACCGTCCGTATGCCGACGGTGTACGGCGTGATGACCCACGAGGAACACCCCGGCCCGGACGTGCTGCTGATTGAGCGTTTACGCGGCGTGCCCGTTGAAGCGCCCGCGCGCACGCCGGAACGCTGGGAGCAGTTAAAAGACCAGATTGTCGAGGCGCTACTGGCCTGGCACCGTCAGGATAGCCGCGGGCTTGTCGGTCCGGTCGACAGCACTCAGGAAAACCTGTGGCCGCTGTGGTATCGCCAGCGGGTGGAAGTGCTGTGGGGAACGCTTAACCAGTTCAGCAATACCGGTTTAACCATGCAGGACAAACGTATTCTGTTTCGCACCCGCGAGTGCTTACCGGCGCTATTCGACGGTTTTAATGACAACTGCGTGCTGATTCACGGTAATTTCACCCTGCGCAGCATGCTCAAGGACTCCCGCAGCGATCAGCTTCTGGCGATGCTTGGGCCGGGGATCATGCTCTGGGCTCCGCGCGAATACGAGCTGTTCAGGCTCAGCGACAGCGGGGCGGCGGAAGGTCTACTGTGGCACTACCTTCAACGCGCACCCGTTGCAGAAGCGTTTCTCTGGCGGCGCTGGCTTTACCTGCTCTGGGACGAAGTCGCGCAGTTGGTTAACACCGGACGTTTTAATCGCGCAAATTTCGATCTGGCAACAAAATCACTCCTGCCCTGGCTCGCCTGACGATCCTTTCAGCCACTGCCAGAGGCGCCCGAGCGTCTCATAACCGACGCGATCGCTATGCATCAGCCAGGCCGGGGATGGGATCGCCCGTTCCCACGGGTTGAGCGGCGCGTCGATGGCCATCTGGTTTGCCGGTGCGGGAAGCGGGTGCAGGCCTTGCTTCTGGAAGAAAATCATCGCGCGGGGCAGGTGTGAGGCGGAGGTCACCAGTAAGAACGGGACATCGCCAATTGCCTGCTTCACTGCGGCAGCCTCTTCTTCGGTGTCTTTTGGGCTGTCCAGGGTGATAATCGAGGAACGCGGCACGCCGAGTGATTCTGCGACCCTGGCGCCCGCTTCAGCCGTACTCACCGGGTTCGTTTTGGCCGCCGCGCCGGTGAAGATCATTTTTGATCCCGGGTTCGCCAGCCAGAGGCGAATGCCTTCGTTTAGCCGCGGCAGGCTGTTGTTGATCAGGTTTGAACTGGGGGCCCAGTCAGGATCCCAGGTATATCCGCCGCCCAGCACCACGATGTACGCCACTTTCTGATTTCCCTGCCATGTTGGGTATTTGTTTTCGATGGGGCGTAGCAGACCATCCGCGACCGGCTGCAGGCTCAACAGCAGCAGGACAAACCAGCCGAGCGTGATAAGCGTTTTACCACTCTTCTGAAAGCGACTGAGCCACACCAGCGCCAGCCCCAGCGCGATGATGATGAGCAGCAGCGGAAGGGGAAGCATCATCCCTCCAATGTATTTCTTAAGGGTAAAAAGCATCCTTTTTGGTTCCTTTTTTGACCATATAGCAGGTGATTACCCGTGATATTACACCAGAGAGGTTCATTCTCCGCGCGGGTGTGACAAAATAGCGGTTTTGCAGTTAGCGAGTGGAACTCTCCCAATGCGGGATCGCAATTTTGATGACATCGCGGAAAAGTTTTCGCGCAACATTTATGGCACCACGAAAGGTCAGCTCCGTCAGACGATCCTCTGGCAGGATCTGGACACCATTCTGGCTACCTTTGGTGGTCAAACGTTGCGCGTGCTGGACGCCGGTGGCGGTGAAGGGCAGACGGCGATAAAAATGGCCGAGCGCGGTCATCACGTCACGCTTTGCGATCTTTCTGCTGAAATGGTCGCCCGCGCGACGCGTGCTGCAGAAGAGAAAGGTGTGAGCGACAACATGCATTTTATACAATGCGCCGCTCAGGACATCGCACAGCATTTGGAAACACAGGTTGATCTGATATTGTTTCATGCGGTGCTGGAGTGGGTTGCCGATCCGCAAAGCGTGTTACAAACCCTGTGGTCTATGTTGCGCCCGGGCGGCACGCTGTCGCTGATGTTCTACAATGCTAACGGCTTCCTGATGCACAACATGGTTGCAGGAAACTTCGACTATGTGCAGGTCGGGATGCCCAAAAAGAAAAAGCGCACGCTTTCCCCGGACTATCCGCGCGATCCACAGCAGGTTTATGGCTGGCTGGAAGCGATTGGCTGGCAGATCGTCGGGAAGACGGGCGTCAGGGTGTTTCATGATTATCTGCGTGAAAAACACAAACAGCGTGACTGTTTTGACACCTTAACAGAATTAGAAACGCGGTATTGCCGTCAGGAGCCTTTTATCAGCCTTGGCCGCTATATTCACGTCACCGCGCACAAGCCGCAGATGCAAGGATAACCTATGAGTGAATTTTCCCAGACAGTCCCCGAACTGGTTGCCTGGGCCAGGAAAAACGATTTCTCCATCTCGCTGCCGGTAGACAGACTCTCTTTCCTGCTGGCGGTTGCCACGCTGAACGGCGAACGGCTGGACGGTGAAATGAGCGAGGGTGAACTGGTGGATGCGTTCCGCCATGTCAGTGATGCGTTTGAGCAAACCAGCGAAACCATTAGCGTGCGTGCCAACAACGCAATCAACGATATGGTGCGTCAACGTCTGCTGAACCGCTTTACCAGCGAGCAGGCGGAAGGAAACGCCATCTATCGCCTGACGCCGCTGGGCATCGGCATCACCGATTACTATATTCGCCAGCGTGAATTTTCTACGCTGCGTCTTTCCATGCAGCTCTCGATCGTGGCGGGTGAGCTTAAGCGCGCCGCCGACGCGGCGGATGAAAACGGTGACGAATTCCACTGGCACCGTAACGTCTACGCGCCGCTGAAATATTCGGTGGCCGAGATTTTCGACAGTATCGATCTCACCCAGCGCCTGATGGACGAACAGCAGCAGCAGGTGAAAGACGATATCGCCCAGCTGCTGAATAAAGACTGGCGAGCGGCCATCTCCAGCTGTGAACTTCTGCTGTCAGAAACCTCCGGCACGCTGCGTGAGCTCCAGGATACGCTGGAAGCCGCAGGAGACAAGCTGCAGGCTAACCTGCTGCGTATCCAGGATGCGACGCTGGCACACGACGATCTGCATTTTGTCGACCGCCTGGTGTTCGATCTGCAGAGCAAACTCGATCGCATTATCAGCTGGGGCCAGCAGTCGATCGACCTGTGGATCGGCTATGACCGACACGTGCATAAATTTATCCGTACCGCGATTGATATGGATAAAAACCGCGTCTTTGCTCAGCGTCTGCGTCAGTCGGTGCAGACCTATTTCGATGCGCCGTGGGCGCTGACCTACGCCAATGCCGATCGTCTGCTGGATATGCGCGACGAAGAGATGGCGCTGCGCGATGAAGAGGTGACCGGTGAACTGCCGCCGGATCTGGAATACGAAGAATTTAACGAAATTCGCGAGCAGCTTGCGGCGATGATTGAAGAACAGCTCGCTGTCTACAAAACCAGACAAGTGCCGCTGGATCTTGGGCTCGTGGTGCGCGACTATCTGGCGCAATATCCACGCGCGCGCCACTTCGACATTGCCCGCATTGTGGTAGACCAGGCGGTGCGCCTGGGCGTTGCGCAAGCAGATTTCACCGGACTGCCGCCGAAGTGGCAGCCAATCAACGATTACGGAGCCAAGGTACAGGCGCATGTCATTGACAAATATTGAACAAGTGATGCCAGTTAAGCTGGCACAGGCGCTGGCGAATCCGTTATTTCCGGCGCTGGACAGCCAGCTGCGTGCCGGTCGTCACATTGGATTAGACGAGCTGGATAATCACGCCTTTTTGATGGACTTCCAGGAGTACCTGGAAGAGTTTTACGCACGCTATAACGTGGAACTTATCCGCGCGCCGGAAGGGTTTTTCTACCTGCGCCCGCGCTCCACAACGCTTATTCCGCGTTCCGTGCTCTCCGAGCTGGATATGATGGTCGGCAAAATTCTTTGCTACCTCTACCTCAGCCCGGAACGTCTGGCGAATGAAGGCATCTTCACCCAGCAGGAACTTTACGACGAGCTGTTGACGCTGGCAGATGAAAGCAAGCTGCTGAAGCTGGTGAACAACCGCTCCACGGGGTCGGATCTTGACCGTCAGAAATTACAGGAAAAGGTTCGCTCTTCTCTGAACCGTCTGCGTCGTCTGGGGATGGTCTGGTTTATGGGCCACGACAGCAGCAAATTCCGCATTACGGAATCTGTCTTCCGCTTCGGCGCCGACGTGCGCGCGGGCGATGACGCGCGTGAAGCGCAGCTTCGCATGATCCGCGACGGTGAAGCGATGCCGGTGGAAAACCATTTGCAGCTCAATGACGAGCATGAAGAGAATCTGCCGGATAGCGGGGAGGAAGAGTAATGATTGAACGCGGTAAATTTCGCTCACTGACGCTGATTAACTGGAACGGCTTCTTTGCCCGAACGTTCGATCTGGATGAGCTGGTCACGACGCTCTCCGGCGGTAACGGTGCGGGTAAATCCACCACCATGGCGGCCTTTGTTACGGCGCTGATCCCCGATCTGACGCTGCTTCACTTCCGTAACACCACCGAAGCGGGAGCCACAAGCGGCTCCCGTGATAAAGGTCTGCACGGTAAGCTGAAGGCCGGTGTCTGTTATTCGGTTCTGGACGTCATTAACTCCCGTCATCAGCGCGTTGTGGTGGGCGTGCGCCTGCAGCAGGTCGCCGGTCGCGACCGTAAAGTGGATATCAAGCCGTTTGCGATCCAGGGGCTGCCGACCTCCGTGCAGCCGACGGCGCTGCTGACGGAAACCCTGAACGAACGCCAGGCGCGCGTGCTGACGCTGCAGGAGCTGAAGGACAAGCTTGAAGCCATCGAAGGCGTGCAGTTCAAGCAGTTCAACTCGATTACCGACTACCACTCGCTGATGTTCGATCTGGGCGTGGTGGCGCGTCGTCTGCGCACGGCATCAGACCGTAGCAAATACTACCGCCTGATCGAAGCGTCTCTGTACGGCGGTATCTCCAGCGCGATTACCCGCTCCCTGCGCGACTACCTGCTGCCGGAAAACAGCGGCGTGCGTAAGGCCTTCCAGGATATGGAAGCGGCGCTGCGCGAAAACCGCATGACGCTGGAAGCGATTCGCGTTACCCAGTCTGACCGCGACCTGTTTAAACACCTGATCAGCGAAGCCACCAACTACGTGGCGGCGGACTACATGCGCCACGCCAACGAGCGCCGCGTGCATCTCGATCAGGCATTAGAATACCGTCGCGAGCTGTTTACCTCCCGTAAACAGCTGGTGGCCGAGCAGTACAAGCACGTCGAAATGGCGCGCGAGCTGGGTGAGCACAACGGTGCTGAAGGCGACCTGGAAGCCGACTATCAGGCCGCCAGCGATCACCTGAACCTGGTGCAGACCGCGCTGCGTCAGCAAGAAAAAATCGAGCGCTATGAAGCGGACCTCGATGAGCTGCAGATTCGTCTCGAAGAGCAAAATGAAGTGGTGGCTGAAGCCGCCGACATGCAGGAAGAGAACGAAGCCCGCGCCGAAGCGGCCGAGCTGGAAGTGGATGAGCTGAAAAGCCAGCTTGCCGATTACCAGCAGGCACTCGACGTGCAGCAGACGCGAGCGATTCAGTACACCCAGGCACTGCAGGCATTACAGCGTGCAAAAGAGCTGTGCCATCTGCCTGACCTGACGCCGGACAGCGCCGACGAGTGGCTGGATACCTTCCAGGCCAAAGAGCAGGAAGCCACCGAGAAACTGCTCTCCCTTGAACAGAAAATGAGCGTCGCGCAAACGGCGCACAGCCAGTTTGAGCAGGCTTATCAGCTGGTAGTCGCTATTAACGGCCCGCTGGCGCGTAACGAAGCCTGGGACGTTGCCCGTGAACTGCTGCGCGACGGTGTGAACCAGCGCCATCTGGCCGAGCAGGTTCAGCCGCTGCGTATGCGTCTGAACGAGCTGGAGCAGCGCCTGCGCGAGCAGCAGGAAGCCGAGCGTCTGCTGGCGGAATTCTGTAAGCGTCAGGGAAAAAATTACGATTTCGACGAGCTTGAGGCCCTGCATCAGGAGCTGGAAGCGCGTATTGCGGCCCTGTCCGATACCGTATCAAACGCCAGCGAACAGCGTATGACGCTGCGTCAGGAGCTGGAGCAGATTCAGTCCCGTTCGAAGACGCTCCTGGAGCGTGCGCCGGTCTGGCTGGCGGCTCAAAGCAGCCTGAACCAGCTCAGCGAGCAGTGCGGCGAGCAGTTCGAATCCAGTCAGGAAGTGACCGAATACCTGCAGCAGCTGCTGGAGCGCGAACGTGAAGCCATCGTTGAGCGTGATGAAGTGGGCGCCCGCAAGCGCGACGTCGATGAAGAAATTGAGCGCTTAAGCCAGCCGGGCGGGTCAGAAGATCCACGCCTGAATGCGCTAGCGGAGCGTTTTGGCGGCGTGCTGCTGTCCGAGATTTATGACGACGTTGGCCTCGATGATGCCCCGTACTTCTCCGCGCTGTACGGTCCATCCCGCAACGCGATTGTGGTCCCGGATCTGTCGCTGATTTCTGAGCAGCTTGCCGGCCTGGAAGATTGCCCGGAAGATCTCTACCTGATCGAAGGGGATCCGCAGTCGTTCGATGACAGCGTATTCAGCGTCGACGAGCTGGAAAAAGCGGTGGTGGTGAAAATTGCCGACCGCCAGTGGCGTTATTCCCGCTTCCCGGAGCTGCCGCTGTTTGGCCGCGCCGCGCGCGAAAGCCGCATCGAGAGCCTGCACGCCGAGCGTGAAACGCTGTCTGAACGTTTTGCGACCCTGTCGTTTGACGTGCAGAAAACCCAGCGTTTGCACCAGTCGTTCAGCCGCTTTATCGGCAGCCATCTCGCCGTAGCGTTTGACGCGGATCCGGAAGCCGAAATCCGCAAGCTCAATACCCGCCGTGGCGAGCTGGAACGTGCGATTGCAAGCCATGAAAGCGATAACCAGCAGAGTCGCGTTCAGTTTGAACAGGCGAAAGAGGGCGTCGCTGCCCTTAACCGCATTCTGCCGCGCCTGAATCTGCTGGCGGATGACACGCTGGCTGACCGTGTGGATGAGATCCAGGAGCGTCTGGATGAAGCGCAGGAAGCCGCGCGTTTCGTTCAGCTGCACGGCAATCAGCTGGCGAAGCTGGAGCCCGTCGTGTCTGTCCTGCAGAGCGACCCGGAACAGTTCGAGCAGTTAAAAGAAGATTATGCCTGGTCGCAGCAGGTGCAGCGCGAAGCGCGTCAGCAGGCGTTTGCCCTGACGGAAGTGGTGCAGCGTCGGGCCCACTTTGGCTACTCCGATTCGGCTGAAATGCTGAGCGGTAACAGCGATCTGAACGAAAAACTGCGTCAGCGCCTTGAGCAGGCGGAGGCGGAACGTACTCGCGCCCGCGAAGCAATGCGCAGCCATTCCGCTCAGCTGAACCAGTACAACCAGGTGCTAGCCTCGCTGAAAAGCTCCTTCGACACCAAGAAAGAGCTGTTAAACGATCTGCAGAAAGAGCTTCAGGACATCGGCGTTCGTGCCGACAGCGGGGCAGAAGAGCGCGCGCGTATTCGTCGTGACGAGCTGCATTCGCAGCTCAGCAATAACCGCGCGCGTCGTAATCAGCTGGAAAAAGCGCTGACCTTCTGCGAAGCCGAAATGGATAACCTGACCCGTCGCCTGCGCAAGCTGGAACGCGACTATCACGAAATGCGCGAGCAGGTCGTGACCGCCAAGGCGGGCTGGTGCGCGGTGATGCGCATGGTGAAAGACAATAACGTTGAGCGTCGTCTGCACCGCCGCGAGCTGGCGTATCTCTCTGCCGATGAGCTGCGCTCCATGTCGGATAAGGCGTTGGGTGCGCTGCGTCTGGCGGTGGCGGATAACGAACACCTGCGCGACGTGCTGCGCATGTCGGAGGATCCGAAACGTCCGGAACGTAAAATTCAGTTCTTCGTGGCGGTTTACCAGCACCTGCGCGAGCGTATTCGTCAGGACATCATCCGTACCGACGATCCGGTCGAAGCCATCGAACAGATGGAAATCGAGCTGGGCCGTCTGACGGAAGAACTGACCTCCCGCGAGCAGAAGCTGGCGATCAGCTCCCGCAGCGTGGCGAACATTATTCGTAAAACCATTCAGCGCGAGCAGAACCGTATCCGCCAGCTGAACCAGGGTCTGCAGAGCGTGTCGTTTGGCCAGGTGAACAGCGTGCGCCTCAACGTCAACGTGCGTGAGGCCCACGCGACGCTGCTGGAAGTGCTCTCAGAGCAGCACGAGCAGCATCAGGATCTGTTCAACAGCAACCGTCTGACCTTCTCCGAAGCGCTGGCGAAGCTGTATCAGCGCCTGAACCCGCAGATTGATATGGGCCAGCGTACGCCACAAACCATCGGTGAAGAGCTGCTGGACTACCGTAACTATCTGGAAATGGAAGTCGAGGTAAACCGTGGCTCAGACGGCTGGCTGCGTGCGGAATCCGGGGCGCTCTCTACCGGTGAAGCGATCGGTACCGGCATGTCAATTCTCGTGATGGTCGTACAGAGCTGGGAAGATGAAGCGCGCCGCCTGCGCGGCAAAGATATCTCGCCATGCCGACTGCTGTTCCTGGATGAGGCGGCGCGACTTGATGCCCGCTCGATTGCCACGCTGTTCGAGCTTTGCGAACGTCTCGATATGCAGCTCATTATCGCGGCGCCGGAGAACATCAGCCCCGAGAAGGGCACCACCTACAAACTGGTGCGTAAGGTGTTCCAGAACAGCGAACACGTTCACGTTGTGGGGCTGCGTGGCTTTGCGCCGCAGCCGCCGGAGTCGTTGACGGAAACCACGGCGGACGCTTCCTGAAGCGTCTTCTGACCCGAAGCGGCGCACTGGCGCCGCTTTTTTTTTAAACTTAACTTGTGCTTGGGGCTGCGTTATCTTTAAACTTCTTTACATAAGGTAAGGCAACAGCTTAGCCGTCTACCTATAATGAAAGAAAGCCCCAGCGTGATGGGCATGTCGTGAAAACAGGGGGCAAGGGATGTTGCTAAAGAAAGAATGTGGTCGTCAGCTGTCTGCGCTGAGTTTATGCCTGGCAGTGATGTTTGCTCCGCTGTTAACCGCCCAGGCCGACGAGCCTGAAATTGTGCCGACTGACAGCTCGGCAACGACAGGCGCGCAGCCAACGTCGTTGTCCCAGCCGCTGGAGCAGTCTCCGGCGACGGCTATCATGGCCGGAATTAAACCGCTGCCGGAAGGCATCGACGCGGAATCGCTCAGTCAGCAGCTGCAGTCGGAGCTACCGTCAGGCTACACGCCTGTCTATATCAACCAGCTCACGCTCCTCTATGCTGCCCGCGATATGAAACCGATGTGGGAAAATCGCGATGCCGTGCGTGCCTTCCAGCAGCAGCTGGCAGAGGTTGCGATTGCAGGGTTTCAGCCGCAGTTTACAAAGTGGGTTGAGCTGTTAACCGATCCTGCCGTCACCGGGCAGGCGCGTGATGTGGTGCTTTCCGATGCCATGATGGGCTACCTGCAGTTCGTGGCGGGTATCCCGGTCAACGGCAACCGCTGGCTGTACAGCGATAAGCCGTACAAGCTGGCGACGCCGGCGCTGTCGGTGATTAACCAGTGGCAGCTCGCGCTGGACAATGGCGAACTGCCGCGCTTTATTGCCAGCCTGGCACCGGCGCATCCACACTATGCCACTCTGCACCAGTCGCTCCTCACGCTGGTGGGGGACACGCGTCCATGGCCGCAGATGCGCGGCACCGCGACGCTGCGTCCGGGACAGTGGAGCAGCGATGTTCCTGCCCTGCGCGAGATCCTGACGCGTTCTGGTCTTCTTGACGGCGGGCCAAAGATTGTTCTCCCGGGTGACGATCCACAAAACGTCGCCGTCAGCCCGTCAGCGCCAGTTAAAGAGAAGAAAGCCGTTGCCCTGAGCAACAAACCCGCTGCTTACGATCGCGAGCTGGTTGCGGCCGTTAAACAGTTCCAGGCCGCTCAGGGACTGGGGGCCGATGGCGTCATTGGCCAGACGACGCGCGACTGGCTGAACGTATCGCCTGCGCAGCGGGCAGGGGTGCTGGCGCTCAATATCCAGCGTTTGCGCTTGCTGCCGGGAACGCTCTCTACCGGAATTATGGTTAACATCCCGGCGTATTCCCTGGTCTATTACCAGAACGGCAGCGAAGTACTGGCGTCGCGCGTGATTGTCGGGCGTCCGGATCGTAAAACACCGATGATGAGCAGCGCGCTGAATAACGTGGTGGTTAACCCGCCGTGGAACGTGCCGCCGACGCTGGCGCGTAAAGACATTCTGCCGAAGGTCTGGAACGATCCGGGTTATCTGGAGCGTCATGGCTACACGGTGATGCGTGGATGGAACAGTAAAGAGGCCATCGATCCTTATATGGTCGACTGGTCGACGATCACCGCGTCGAATCTGCCGTTCCGCTTCCAACAGGCTCCCGGAGCGCATAACTCTTTAGGGCGCTACAAATTCAACATGCCGAGTTCAGAAGCTATCTATCTGCACGATACGCCGAACCACAACCTGTTCCAGAAAGATACGCGCGCGCTCAGTTCTGGCTGCGTGCGCGTGAACAAAGCCTCGGAGCTGGCCAATATGCTGTTGCAGGATGCGGGCTGGAACGACACGCGTATCTCGGATGTCCTGAAGCAGGGGGATACGCGTTACGTGAATATTCGCCACAATATTCCGGTCAATCTTTACTATCTGACGGCATTTGTGGGTGAGGATGGGCGTACCCAGTATCGTACAGATATTTACAATTATGATCTCACCGCGCGATCCGGCGCACAAATTTTGCCAAAAGCGGAACAATTAATCAGGTAAATGAAGCAGTTCGGGAAAAATGATTGTCGTAAGTTAGGGTGAATAGGGGGCAATATCGCTATAAGCCGCGTATTCACTGGGGTTGGGCGCCTTGACGTACCTGGTTTTGCCAGTTAAGGTGCCCTTCGTGCGCTAAGCATATTACGATTTCTTTTACCTGTAGACCTGATTATCATGGACAAATTTGACGCTAATCGCCGCAAACTGCTGGCGTTAGGTGGTGTTGCGCTTGGCGCAGCGGCCATCTTGCCGACGCCAGCATTTGCCACCCTCTCGACACCTCGTCCGCGAGTTTTAACGCTCAACAACCTGCATACCGGTGAGTCGCTAAAAGCGGAGTTTTTCGATGGCAGAGGCTATATTCAGGATGAATTAGCAAGACTTAACCATTTTTTCCGTGATTTCCGCGCGAATAAAATAAAAGCCATCGATCCAGGATTGTTTGATCAGATTTTCCGCCTTCAGGGCCTGCTGGGCACCAGCAGGCCGGTTCAGCTCATTTCTGGCTATCGTTCAATTGATACCAATAATGAACTGCGCGCCCACAGCCGCGGGGTAGCCAAAAAGAGCTATCACACGAAGGGACAGGCAATGGATTTCCATATTGAAGGCGTTTCGTTAGCCAATATTCGCAAAGCCGCGTTATCTATGCGCGCAGGTGGTGTAGGATATTACCCCAGCAGCAACTTTGTGCATATTGATACCGGTCCGGTTCGGCACTGGTAATAACGAAACACAGGAGCAGTATGAACTATCGTATTATTCCGGTTACCGCGTTCTCCCAGAATTGTTCATTGATCTGGTGCGAACAGACTAAACTGGCCGCGCTTGTCGATCCCGGCGGTGACGCTGAGAAAATCAAGCAGGAAGTCGCAGCAAGCGGCGTCACGCTGATGCAGATTTTGCTCACTCATGGTCATCTTGACCATGTAGGTGCTGCGGCTGAACTGGCTGAACACTACGGTGTGCCGGTGATCGGCCCGGAAAAAGAAGATGAGTTCTGGCTGCAGGGGTTACCCGCCCAAAGCCGCATGTTTGGCCTTGATGAGTGTCAGCCCCTGACGCCCGATCGCTGGCTTAACGAGGGAGAGCGCGTTAACGTAGGGAATGTGACTTTACAGGTGTTGCATTGTCCTGGGCATACGCCAGGCCATATCGTCTTCTTTGATGACCAGTCCCGTCTGCTGATTTCCGGCGATGTGATCTTCAAAGGTGGCGTAGGACGCAGCGATTTTCCGCGCGGCGATCACGGGCAGCTGATCCAGTCGATTAAACAAAAGTTATTGCCGCTGGGTGATGACGTTACGTTTATCCCTGGACACGGTCCGATGTCGACGCTGGGCTACGAACGTCTCCATAATCCGTTCCTTCAGGATGAGATGCCTGTCTGGTAACCAGAATAAAAAAAAGCCTGCACAACGCAGGCTTTTTTATGGACGCAAATTACAGTACGGCGACAATCGCTTCGCACAGTGGCGCCATGTTGTCAGGCGTCATGCCAGCAACGTTCACGCGGCCAGAAGCCACGGCGTACACGCCAAACTCTTCACGCAGACGCAGAACCTGCTCTTTGGTCAGGCCGCTGAACGAGAACATGCCGTTCTGTTTGATAATAAAGCTGAAGTCGCGGTCCGCGCCTTTCTCAGCCAGTGTGTTCACAAACAGCAGGCGCATGCGCTGAATACGTTGACGCATATCGTTCAGCTCTTGTTCCCAGATAGCGCGCAGCGCATCGTTGCTCAGGATAGTGGCAACAACAGACGCACCGTGTGCCGGTGGGTTAGAGTAGTTAGCGCGGATAACCGATTTCATCTGGCTGAACGCACGATCGACGGTCTCTTCGTTAGCGGCAACCAGCGTACAGGCACCCACGCGCTCATTGTACAGACCGAAGTTCTTGGAATACGAGCTTGCGACAATCAGCTCCTGGTGAACGGCTGCGAACGCACGCAGGCCTTCGGCATCTTCTTCCAGACCACGGGCAAAGCCCTGGTAGGCAAAGTCAAACAGCGGCAGCCAGCCTTTTTCAACGGACAGCTTCGCCAGGTGTTGCCACTGCTCAAGCGTCGGATCGATACCGGTTGGGTTGTGGCAGCAGCCGTGGAACAGAACCACGTCACCTGCCTGCGCTTCGCTCAGGCTCGCCAGCAGGCCGTCAAAGTCGAGAGAGTGGTTTACCGCGTCGTAGTATGCATATTCACGCACTTCCAGACCCGCAGAGTTAAACACGCTCTTGTGGTTCGGCCAGCTTGGGTTGCTCACCCATACGCGCTTAACAGAGGTGTTTTTCGCAAGGAAATCCGCCGCTACGCGCAGCGCACCGGTACCGCCTGGGGTCTGTGCTGTACGGGCACGTTTGTCACTCACAATTGCGCTGCCTTTACCGAACAGCAGCTCCTGGGTGCAGCGACCAAACTCAGGGATACCATCAATACCGAGGTAGTTTTTGGTGGTTTCGTTTTCCAGCAGATACTGCTCAGCTTTCTTAACGCTGGTCAGTACCGGAGTTTTGCCGGTTTCATCTTTATATACACCAATACCCAGGTTGATTTTGCCAGGGCGGTCGTCGGCACGAAACAGATCGGCCAGGCCCAGAATAGGGTCGGCAGGAGCGGCGGTAATGTTCTCAAACATGACGAAGTTCCATTGTGATTACAGAAGTGAAATCCGCTATCAGGTTAACGGTAGATTTACAAAATGCCAACCGTTTGCGACGAAAAGCGTGCGGCTTTTCAAAAGTCGCCATTATTTTCTGTCACGCATAAAAAAACAGGGCCGAAGCCCTGTTCATTAAGCATATAACAAAGTGGTGTACTGATTAGAACTGGTAGGTTACGCCAACGGTAGCCTGGTTGTCAGAGCCAACCCAGCTGGTGGACGCATCTTTGTCGTCCAGCAGGTTGAAGCGGTAGTCACCGTACACGTTGAAGTTCTTGTTGAAGTAGTAAGTCGCACCAGTGGTGATGTATTTCGCCAGGTCACGGTCGCCGATGCCGTTCAGGTCTTTACCTTTGGACTGAACGTAAGAAACGGAAGGACGCAGGCCGAAGTCGAACTGGTACTGAGCGATAACTTCAAAGTTCTGGGTCTTGTTAGCAATGTTATAAACATTACCATCATCATTCGGAACATAGTTTTCGCCGCTGTTACCCAGGCGGCTCATGTTGCGAGTCTCTGCATAAACGGTCGCCAGGTAGATGTTGTTCGCGTCGTATTTCGCGCCAACAGCCCAGGATTCAGCTTTATCGCCTTTACCATCTTTTTTCTGCTCAAGCGTACGGTTAGCGGTACTGTAGGCACCGATCAGACCGAAGCCTTCACCGAACTCGTAACCCAGGGACAGGCCAACACCGTCGCCGTTTGCTTCATTCAGGTTTTTACGATCGTTTTTACCCTGGTACTGAACGCCAAAGTTCAGACCATCAACCAGACCGAAGAAGTTGTTGTTACGGTAGGTCAGCAGGCCAGTAGAACGGCTGGTCATGTAGTTATCAACATAGCCGCCACCCCAGGTTTCGCCAGAGAAGGACGGAGCCATATCGGTGTAGGATTCAACGTCGTAAACGATACCGTAGTTACGACCGTAGTCCAGAGAACCCGCGTCAGCGATTTTCAGGCCAGCGAAAGCCAGACGAGTTACGTTAGTCTGATCACCTTCAGCTGCACCGGCGCGTGCACGGTATTCCCACTGACCGTAACCGGTCAGCTGGTCGTTGATCTGAGTTTCGCCTTTGAAGCCGATCTGGCCGTAAGAGGAGTCAGCGTTTTTGTGTACGCCAGAAGTGGTGAAGCCGTGTTCGCCCACAACTTTACCGTAGAAGTCCAGTTTGTTGCCGTTCTTGTTATAGATTTCTGCAGCGTTAGCTGCACCGGCTACCAGCAGGGCAGGGATTACCACTGCCAGAATATTGCGCTTCATCATTATTTATTACCCTCATTGGTTTTTTTATGACACTCGCCACTGCCGTCAATAAATTCTGTCAATAAATATTTCCGGAACTATTGATGAGAGTTTGGTGTCTTTATGTATCTGACAGGCATCTTTCCATTCGGCGAAGCGTTTCGCTAGCCTGAAAGTGCTACAATTCTCAAGATTAAGTAACCGAAAGAAAATATGTGTAACTAAATATGTATTTTTGGGAACTTTGTGAACCATCTCAAACTTCAGAACTTCCTGGCGAATTAAACAGCAATGGCTATCCTATATATATGAATTCCTTATGATTAATTGAGATAAAGGCGATTCGTATAAACAGACCTTAAACGGCTCGTTTTTTCTTATGACTGCAAAAGGCCTTCCGGATGGCTGTAAGATTGGTCGAAATTTGTGCTATCGCTTGAGGGTGTAATAATCGCAATAAGAATGGGGTTTATTTTTTGTGGCTGGATATTTCGCGGAAACAAAACGTAACAGGTAGTGGTTGTGACGGGGGGAAGGTTTAAAGACGCTGACTTTGCGCTGACGAAAACTGACAATACAGAATAAAATAATGGCCAGCATCTGCTGGCCATTTCAGTCTTATACCGATTAGAAACTGGCGTTACGTGGAGTACGTGGGAACGGGATCACGTCGCGTACGTTCTGAACACCGGTAACGTAGGCAATCAGACGCTCGAAGCCCAGACCAAAACCGGCGTGCGGAACGGTACCGTAACGGCGCAGATCGCGATACCAGCTGTAGTCAGCGGGGTTGAGGCCCATCTCTTCCATACGCGCGTCCAGCACGTCAAGACGTTCTTCACGCTGAGAGCCACCGATGATTTCACCAATGCCCGGCGCCAGTACGTCCATCGCTGCCACGGTTTTACCGTCTTCGTTAAGGCGCATATAGAAGGCCTTAATGTCTTTCGGGTAGTTTTTAACGACAACCGGCGCTTTGAAATGTTTCTCGGCCAGATAGCGTTCGTGCTCAGACGCCAGGTCAACGCCCCAGTAAACCGGGTTCTCGAACGTCTCACCGCATTTCTCGAGGATCGCCACCGCGTCCGTATAGTCCACCTGCGCAAAGTCGGCAGAGACGAAACGCTCCAGACGCGCTACAGCATCGCTGTCTACGCGTTCTGCGAAGAATTTCATGTCGTCAGGACGCTCTTCCAGCACCGCTTTGAAGACATACTTCAGCATGGCTTCTGCCAGGCCAGCGACATCGTCGAGGTTGGCGAACGCCACTTCAGGCTCCAGCATCCAGAATTCCGCCAGGTGACGACTGGTGTTGGAGTTTTCGGCGCGGAAGGTTGGGCCAAAGGTGTAGATCTTTGACAGCGCACAGGCGTACGTTTCGCCGTTGAGCTGACCAGATACCGTCAGGAAGGCTTCTTTACCAAAGAAGTCTTTGTCATAGTCCACTTTACCTTCAGGCGTGCGCGGCAGGTTTTCCATGTCCAGCGTCGAAACGCGGAACATCTCACCGGCACCTTCCGTATCGGACGCGGTGATCAGCGGGGTAGACACCCAGAAGTAACCCTGCTCATCGAAGAAACGATGCAGCGCCTGCGCCAGCGTATGACGCACGCGCGCCACCGCACCAATCAGGTTGGTACGCGGACGCAGGTGGGCGACTTCACGCAGATATTCGATGCTGTGGCGTTTTGCCGCCATCGGATAGGTATCCGGATCTTCAACCCAGCCGGTGACTTCAATCGCAGTGGCCTGAATTTCGAAGCTCTGGCCCTGACCCGGTGAAGCCACAACCACGCCGGTAACAATGACGGAGCAACCCGTTGTCAGTCGCAGAACGTCATCATTGTAATTGGGCAGAGAATTATTAATGACGGCCTGTACAGGATCAAAGCAGGAACCGTCATAGACGGCGAGGAAGGAGATGCCAGCTTTAGAATCTCGGCGGGTACGCACCCATCCGCGCACGGTGACTTCCTGGTCAACGGCGACACGGCCCTGGAGTACGTCGGCTACAGGCACAACGCTCATAATATTCTCTCTGTTAATAGTCGGAAAAAATAAACACTTGTCCACCCTTATGGGGGGATATCTATGTTACCTGCCATCCGCTATCAGACAAGTAAATTTCGCAGTCAAAAGAGAAGAATTGAGAAATAAATAATAAGAAGGGAGCCATAAAGGCTCCCGTAAGCGCTTAACTGGCTTTTTTGATCAAGGGGAGGTCGAACGCTTTGCGCAACGCGCGGACAAACGCTTTGTCATGGCAGATGGTTTTACCCGGGCTGTCGGAGAGTTTCGCCACCGGCTTGCCGTTACATTCCACCAGTTTGATGACGATATTCAGAGGTTTTACCTGAGGAATATCGCAGGTCAGACGGGTACCAATCCCGAAGCTCAGGTTCACACGGGTGTTGAAATGACGATAGAGGTCGACCGCTTTCGCCAGGTCGAGATTATCCGAGAAGACCAGCACCTTGCTCATCGGGTCAATGCCGAGTTTTTCGTAATGGGCAATGGCTTTCTCGCCCCATTCAACCGGATCCCCGGAGTCGTGCCGTAATCCCTGGTAACGTTCAGCGAACTCGGGACCAAAGTCGCGCAGGAAAGCATCCATCGTAATACAGTCGGTGAGGGCGATCCCGAGCTGATTCGGGTACTCCTCAAGCCATGCGGCCAGCGCCGCGCGCTGGCTATTAGCCAGATCGGGACTGATCTGCTGATGCGCCTGGAACCACTCGTGTGCCTGGGTGCCCATTGGCGTCAGGCTGAGGCGGCGTGCCAGATCGTAGTTACTGGTGCCCACGAACCACGGCTCCCGCTGCAGACGTTTAACGATGGCCTCCTGAACGTCACGCGAGAAACGGCGACGCGTGCCAAAGTCCATCAGGCGGAAGCGGGACAAGTCCAGCCCTTCGGTCAGCGTGGAGAAGGCTGCGAGTTTATTTTCCAGCGCGGCGACCGCCTGCTCGACGCCTTTTTCCGGCGAACGGTAGCGGTGAGCCAGTTCACTGATCACCGCCAGAAGCGGCACTTCCCACATGATCACTTCCCGCCACGGACCTTCAAGGCGAATATCCAGCTTGCCGTTATCGTTAAGCACGGTGACCTGCTCCGGCTTATAGCGGAAATCGCGCAGCCAGTTCAGGTAGTCGGCTTTGAAGAAAGGCAGGCCAGAAAGCCACTGATATTCCTCGTCCTGCAGCGTCAGATGCTGCATAGCATCGACCTGTTCACGAATGGCGTCTGCGTAGATACCGAGCAAGTCGTCACCACGACAGCGGAATTCCGCCGCGACGTGAACGTCATAGTAATGGTGGAAAACGGCTTGCTGCATATGCAGTTTATACGCGTCGGTATCCAGCAACGTATGCAGAACTGGAGAAGCGAATTGAGTCATAGGTGCGCAGTAGCATCCTCTCACAGGAGCGTTTAGTACAATAAACAACTCCGGAGTATACCTTGTTTAGTGATTTATTGAACCCCGATCACAACATAAGCGCGTTTTATGGTCGAGGGCATTTTGTGCCCCGTGTTATACAAATGTAGCAAAAAAAGGTTTTGACCCTGAAAAGATGAACATTCTGCATAGCGCGATTTGCGCAACAGGAATATATTGAAACGTTACTCGACAAACGATGCATAAGGTTTTCTATGACACAACAGCCACAAGCCAAATACCGCCACGACTACCGTGCGCCGGATTACCTGATTAGCGAAATCGATCTGACTTTTGACCTAGATGCCACAAAAACCGTTGTCACGGCGGTGAGCCAGGTGACGCGCCATAGCGCAACTGCGGTGCCGCTGCGTCTGGATGGTGAAGACCTGACGCTGGTCTCCCTGCATATTAATGATGAAGCCTGGTTAGACTATAAAGAAGAAAACAACCAGCTGGTCATCGACAACCTGCCGGAACAGTTTACGCTGCGCATCGTGAATGAAATCAGCCCAGCCGCCAACACCGCGCTGGAAGGGCTTTACCAGTCGGGCGTGGCGCTGTGTACCCAGTGTGAAGCGGAAGGGTTCCGCCACATAACCTGGTATCTCGACCGTCCGGACGTCCTGGCGCGCTTCACCACCAAAATCATCGCCGATAAAACCCTGTATCCTTTCCTGCTCTCCAACGGTAACCGCGTAGGCGAAGGCGAGCTGGAGAATGGTCGTCACTGGGTGCAGTGGCAGGATCCCTTCCCGAAACCGTGCTACCTGTTTGCGCTGGTGGCGGGGGACTTCGACGTGCTGCGCGACACCTTCAAAACGCGCTCAGGCCGCGAGGTGGCGCTGGAGCTGTTTGTTGACCGCGGCAACCTTGACCGCGCGCCGTGGGCGATGACCTCCCTCATCAACTCCATGAAGTGGGACGAAGAGCGCTTCGGCCTCGAATATGACCTCGACATCTATATGATCGTCGCCGTCGATTTCTTCAACATGGGCGCAATGGAGAACAAAGGCCTTAACGTCTTTAACTCCAAATACGTGCTGGCGCGTACCGATACCGCAACGGACAAAGACTACCTTGATATCGAACGCGTTATCGGCCACGAATATTTCCACAACTGGACCGGTAACCGCGTCACCTGCCGCGACTGGTTCCAGCTGAGCCTGAAAGAGGGCCTGACCGTCTTCCGCGATCAGGAGTTCAGCTCCGATCTGGGTTCACGCGCGGTGAACCGCATCAACAACGTGCGTACCATGCGTGGCCTGCAGTTTGCTGAAGATGCCAGCCCAATGGCGCACCCGATCCGCCCGGATAAAGTCATCGAGATGAACAACTTCTACACCCTGACGGTTTACGAGAAGGGCGCTGAAATTATCCGCATGATCCACACCCTGCTGGGCGAGGAGAACTTCCAGAAAGGGATGCAGCTGTACTTCGAGCGTCATGACGGCAGCGCGGCCACCTGCGACGATTTTGTGCAGGCTATGGAAGATGCCTCTAATGTCGATCTCTCTCACTTCCGCCGCTGGTACAGCCAGGCCGGGACGCCGGTTGTCGCCGTCAAAGACGATTACAATCCGGAAACCGAGCAGTACACCCTGACCATCAGCCAGCGCACGCCGCCGACGGCGGAGCAGGAAGAGAAATATCCGCTGCATATTCCGTTCAGCATTGAGCTGTACGATAACGAAGGCAAAGTCATCCCGCTCCAGAAGGGCGGCCACCCGGTACACCACGTGCTGAACGTGACTCAGGCCGAGCAGACCTTTATCTTCGATAACGTCTACTTCCAGCCGGTGCCTGCGCTGCTGTGTGAATTCTCCGCGCCGGTGAAGCTGGAATACAAGTGGAGCGATCAGCAGCTGACGTTCCTGATGCGTCACGCGCGTAACGACTTCTCCCGCTGGGACGCGGCGCAAAGCCTGCTGGCGACCTACATTAAGCTCAACGTAAACCGTCATCAGCAGGGCCAGCCTCTGTCGCTGCCTGTTCATGTGGCTGACGCGTTCCGCGCGATCCTGCTGGATGAGAAGATTGACCCGGCCCTGGCCGCTGAAATTCTGACCCTGCCGTCAGCGACTGAAATCGCCGAGCTGTTTGACATCATCGACCCGATTGCCATCGTGGCGGTGCGTGAAGCGCTGACCCGTACGCTGGCTGCTGAGCTGGCCGATGAGTTCCTGGCTATATATAACGCCAACAAGCTTGATGCTTATCGCGTTGAGCACGTGGACATTGGCAAACGTTCTCTGCGCAATACCTGCCTGCGCTATCTGGCGTTTGGTGAAACCGAGCTGGCGAACACCCTGGTGAGCAAGCAGTACCACGAAGCGGATAACATGACCGACGCCCTGGCCGCGCTGGGTGCAAGCGTTGCCGCTGAACTGCCGTGCCGTGATGCGTTAATGCAGGAGTACGACGACAAGTGGCATCAGGATGGCCTGGTGATGGACAAATGGTTCATCCTGCAGGCGACCAGCCCGGCGGCCGATGCGCTCAGCAACGTGCGCAGCCTGCTGAAGCATCGCTCCTTTACCCTGAGCAACCCAAACCGCGTGCGTTCTCTGATTGGCGCGTTTGCCAGCAGCAACCCGGCCGCGTTCCACGCCGAAGACGGCAGCGGGTATCAGTTCATGGTGGAAATGCTGACCGAGCTGAACAGCCGTAACCCGCAGGTGGCGTCGCGCCTGATTGAGCCGCTGATCCGTCTGAAACGCTACGATGCGAAGCGTCAGGCGAAGATGCGCGCCGCGCTTGAGCAGCTGAAAGGGCTGGAGAACCTGTCTGGCGATCTGTACGAGAAGATTGCTAAGGCCTTAGCGTAATAAAAAATTGCCCTGTGGGCAGGTAAAAGCAGAACGGCAACCTCGGTTGCCGTTTTTAGTGTTTTCTCCCCGTGGGAGAGGGCCGGGGTGAGGGCATCAGGCATTAGCCTTGGCTCGCTGTAACTCCGTCCCCCCGCGCTTCATCACCCGATCCAATACCTCAGCTTCCAGCTCCGCCAGCCTTGCCGAGCCCACGCGGCGAGGGCGCGGAATATCCACCGTCAGATCCAGACCTATTTTCCCGTCCTCAATTAGCAGCACCCGGTCAGCCATCGCGACGGCCTCGCTCACGTCATGCGTCACCAGCAGTACCGTAAAGCCGTGTGCCTGCCACAGGGATCCAATCAAATCCTGCATTTCAATCCGCGTCAGGGCGTCGAGCGCGCCGAGCGGTTCATCAAGCAACAGCAGGCCCGGACGGTGAATCAACGCGCGCGCCAGCGCCACGCGCTGCTTCTGCCCACCCGAGAGGGCGGCAGGCCATTCACCCGCACGATTTTCCAGCCCAACGGCGGCCAGCGCCTGGCGGGCTTCATCCCGCCAGCTGCCCTTAAGACCGAGCCCGACATTGTCGATAACCGTTTTCCACGGCAGCAGGCGTGCATCCTGAAACATCATGCGGGTATCGTCCTGAATATTCGAAAGCGGCGTCGTTCCTGCCAGAATGTCACCGCCGTTGGGGGCTTCCAGGCCGGCCAGAAGCCGTAGCAGGGTACTCTTGCCGCCGCCGCTGCGACCAACAACGGCCACAAATTGTCCGGCGGGAATATGCAGATCCAGCCCGTTAAGAATGGTGTTTTCGCCGTAGCGTTTGGTCACGCCGTTCAGCAGTAACGGCGTTCCCTGGTTCAGTCGTGCAGTATTCATGCTTTCGCCTCCTGAAGGGTATAGGCCGGGTTCCAGCGCAGCCAGCTGCGCTCCAGCCACTGGGCGCTGACGTCGGCGAGCTTGCCGAGCAGGGCATACAGAATGATGGCAACCACCACCACGTCCGTTTGCAGGAACTCGCGGGCGTTCATCGCCAGGTAGCCAATGCCTGAGTTGGCTGAGATGGTCTCCGCCACAATCAGCGTCAGCCACATCAGGCCGAGCGCAAAACGCACCCCGACCATAATGGAGGGCAGGGCGCCCGGCAGAATCACGTGAATAAAGAGGGAAAAACCCGATAAGCCGTAGCTGCGCGCCATCTCGACCAGACCGCGATCGATATTGCGGATGCCGTGCCAGGTGTTGATGTAGATCGGGAACAGTGTGCCCAGCGCCACGAGGAAGATCTTGGCGCTCTCATCAATCCCAAACCACAGGATAACCAGCGGGATCAGCGCCAGATGCGGCACGTTGCGCAGCATCTGAATGGAGGTATCCAGCAGCCGCTCGCCCCAGCGGGAAAGGCCGCTGATCAGGCCCAGAACCAGACCAATGCTGCCGCCGATGGAAAACCCAATCACGGCGCGCCAGGAGCTGATCGCCAGATGCTGCCACAGCTCTCCGCTGACGCTCAGCGACCAGAACGCTTCTACGACGCCCTCCGGAGAGGGCAGAATGCGGCTCGACAGCCAGCCGGTGGACGACGCGAGCTGCCAGAGAGCCACAATGCCGACGGGTAAAAACCACGGCGCGGCGCGCAGCAGCCATTTTTGGGAGGTGGCAGACATGGTCACTCCTTAGCTCTGTGCGGCTTTGCGTGGAATAAACTCGTTCGCCACGGCTTCGCCCTGAAGCTGAAGCCGCTGCGGCTGCGGAATTTCAGGAATGGCAACATCCAGATGCGGGAATAACAGCTCGCCCACCTTGTACGCCTCTTCCAGATGCGGATAGCCGGAGAGAATAAAGCTGTCGATACCCAGGTCTGCGTATTCATTAATCCGGGCGGCTACGGTCGGTCCGTCGCCGACCAGCGCCGTGCCCGCACCGCCGCGCACCAGGCCAACGCCCGCCCACAGGTTCGGGCTGATCTCCAGGTTCTCGCGCTTGCCGTTGTGCAGGGACGCCATTCGGTGCTGTCCGACGGAGTCGGTTTTCGCAAACGCGGCCTGCGCCCTGGCGATGGTCTCATCGTCCAGGTGGGAGATCAGGCGGTCGGCGGCCTGCCAGGCTTCTTCATTGGTTTCGCGCACGATCACGTGCAGGCGAATACCGAAGCGCACCTTGCGGCCATGGGCGGCCGCCTTAGCGCGTACCTGGGCAATTTTTTCTTTCACCAGCTCAGGCGGTTCGCCCCAGGTCAGATAGAGATCGACCTGTTCTGCCGCCAGATCCTGGGCCACATCCGACGATCCGCCAAAATAGAGCGGCGGTCGCGGCTGCTGTACCGGCGGGAAGTAGAGCTTCGCGTCACGAACGTGAATATGCTTGCCTTCAAAGGTGACGGTTTCACCTTCCAGCAGACGTCGCCAGACGCGGGTGAACTCGGCGGAGGCTTCGTAGCGCTCGGTATGGTCGAGGAACACCCCGTCGCCCGCCAGCTCCTGCGGGTCGCTGCCCGTCACCAGGTTAAACAGGGCGCGACCGTTGGACAGCCTGTCCAGCGTTGCCGCCTGACGCGCCGCCACGGTAGGGGAGACAACGCTCGGGCGTAACGCAACCAGGAACTTCAGACGCTGGGTGACCGGGATCATCGACGCGGCCACCAGCCAGGCATCTTCACATGAACGTCCGGTCGGGATCAGCACCCCGGTGAAACCGATTCGGTCCACCGCCTGCGCAATCTGCTGCAGGTAGCCGTGGTCAACCGGGCGCGAGCCCTCTTCTGTACCAAGATAGTGTCCATCACCGTGGGTGGGTAAAAACCAGAAAAGATTCAGACTCATGATTTAGCTCCTTCTTTGCCTGCGGGCTGCCAGATGCGTTCGCGAATAGTGACCTGTTTTGGCACCAGGTGGTTTTGATAGAAAAGGTCAGCCGTTTGTTGCTGAAGCGCGGCGACGTGGGCGTCCACGGGCGTAATGGTGGTCGGCGGACGGTGGTTGAGATAGCTCGCGATCACCGGCTCAGGTAAGCCCATGGTTTTCGCCAGCAGGGCAATGCTCTCCTGACGCTGGGTCTGGGTCAGCGCATCGGCCTGGGTAAAGGTATCCAGTACGCCCTGAATAAATGCGCCGTTCTTTTCCGCATAAGGACGCGCGGCCAGATAGAACGAGCCGGTCTGCTTCAGCGTGGTACCGTCTTTCAGCACGCGAACGCCGCCCTGCAGCAATGCGGCGGAGTAGTACGGATCCCAGATGGCCCAGGCATCAACGTTCTTCTGCTGGAACGCGGCGCGCGCGTCGGCAGGCGTCAGGTAAACGGGCTGAATGTCAGTGAACTTCAGCCCGGCTTCCTGCAGGGCACGCAGTAGCAGGTTGTGCGAGCTGGAACCTTTCTGGAAAGCCACTTTATGCCCTTTGAGGTCGGCGACGCTTTTAATGTCGCTGTTTTCAGGCACCAGAATCACTTCGGCCTTCGGTTTGGGCGGCTCAACGCCAACATAGACGAGGTCCGCTCCCGCCGCCTGGGCGAATATCGGCGGAATATCACCCGTGCTGCCGAGATCGATACTGCCGACGTTCAGGGCCTCCAGCATCTGCGGGCCAGCCGGGAACTCCACCCAGGAGAATTTGGTGTCCGGGAAGCGTTTTTCCAGAAGCTGATGGCTTTTCGCCAGCACCATGCTGACGCTACCTTTCTGATAGCCAATGCGTAAACTTTCCGGAGCCGTTTCTGCTGCATGGGCCAGCGAGGTAAGCGCCATCAGACCTGCCAGGCCGATGCGGGTTAACGTTTTAAACATGTGCGACTCCTTGAGGCTGACCAAACGCCGGCGCCTGGATATCCCGGCGGTGCAGAGCATGCCAGAAGGTTTCCAGGGCAGTATCGAGGCGGGTTTGCAGGTTCGGCGTAAAATGAGGTTTATGTTGATAATCGATAACCTGGGAGTCATCTGCGAAAACGCCGTGGAGGATCTCCTGCGCTTTCAGCGCGTTCAGCACCGGCTTCAGGGCATAATCCACGGCCAGTAAATGGGCAACCGTACCGCCCGTTGCCAGCGGCAGCACGACTTTGCCGTCCAGGGCGCGTTCCGGAAGCAGATCGAGCAGGGTTTTCAGCGCCCCGGAAAAAGAGGCTTTATAAATAGGCGTTGCCACAATTAAGCCGTCAGCGCCGTTAAGCTGCTCGATGAGCGTTTTCAGCGCTGGGCTGTCGAAGCGGGCGTAGAGCAGATCTTCAGGTTCGAAGTTATGCAGGTTCCAGTGGCACACTTCCACATCCAGGGCATTGAGTTTTTCGCGGGCATATTCCAGCAGGGCGCTGGAGCGCGAAGGGAATCGTGGACTTCCGGCCAGGGTAATGACGCGCATACTTCCTCCTTATAACCAATTGTTTGCTTTTATCTAACATTCATAACAATTTTCAGGAGTGTGACACCGCGCGGTTATTCCACTAAATGATTTATCTGCAATTAAAATGCGAAAAAGTGCATAAGAAATAGACTGAGAGGTAAACGATTGCGTTTTACGCTGATTTTTTGCCGCAGGTCAATTCCCTTTCGCGCGTGGATCGCCCATAATCCCCTCCCGGTTTGCACACCGGGAATCCAGGAGAGTTCATGTACTACCCCTTCGTTCGTAAAGCCCTTTTCCAGCTCGACCCTGAGCGCGCTCATGAATTTACATTCCAGCAATTACGTCGTATTACCGGAACGCCGCTGGCCGCTCTGGTGCGTCAGAATGTGCCGGAAAAACCTGTGCAGTGCATGGGTCTGACCTTTAAGAATCCGCTGGGTCTGGCGGCCGGTCTGGACAAAAATGGCGAGTGCATTGATGCCCTGGGCGCGATGGGCTTTGGCTCCATTGAAATCGGTACCGTCACGCCGCGCCCGCAGCCGGGAAATGACAAGCCGCGCCTGTTCCGCCTGGTTGAAGCCGAAGGGCTGATCAACCGCATGGGCTTTAATAACCTCGGTGTTGATCACCTGGTTGAGAACGTAAAAAAAGCCCATTTTGACGGAATATTAGGCATCAATATCGGTAAAAATAAAGACACGCCGGTAGAGCAGGGTAAAGATGACTATCTGATTTGTATGGAAAAAGTCTACGCCTATGCCGGTTATATTGCGGTGAATATTTCTTCACCCAATACTCCGGGTCTGCGTTCCTTACAATATGGCGAAGCGCTGGACGATCTTCTGAGTGCCATTAAAAATAAACAAAATGAACTCCAGACGATCCACCATAAATATGTTCCGGTCGCGGTTAAGATCGCCCCGGATCTTTCTCCTGAAGAATTGATCCAGGTTGCCGACAGTTTGGTTCGCCATAATATTGATGGTGTTATTGCGACCAATACCACTCTCGATCGTTCCCTCGTGCAGGGAATGAAAAACTGTGACGAAGCGGGTGGGTTAAGTGGACGTCCGGTGCAATTAAAAAGCACCGAAATTATTCGCGCCCTGTCTGCGGAATTAAAAGGACGTCTGCCGATTATTGGCGTCGGCGGCATTGACTCAGTGATTGCTGCGCGCGAGAAGATGGCGGCGGGTGCATCACTGGTGCAAATCTATTCCGGCTTTATTTTTAAAGGACCGCCGCTGATTAAAGAAATCGTTACTCATATCTAATCTTTTCTCTTAATCAGACAACCAGGGCTTTATTTCCAGCCCTGGTTGTTTTATATTCCGTCACTGTTGCTTATTTAGTCATTATAGTCTTTTATTAATGGTGTTATAAACGAGGCGGCAAACAGGACATTTTTAGTACAGGACGTTTGGGGACGGGAGAGACACATGCGAATTAAACCTGACGATAACTGGCGCTGGTATTTTTGCGACGAGCATGACCGAATGATGCTCGATTTAGCCAATGGCATGTTGTTTCGTTCTCGTTTTGCCCGCCGAATGTTAACCCCGGATGCATTTTCCCCGTCGGGCTTTTGCGTTGACGATGCGGCGCTTTATTTCTCCTTTGAAGAAAAATGCCGCGATCTGGTGCTCTCTAAAGAGCAGCGTGCCGAGCTGGTATTAAATGCGCTGGTGGCTATCCGCTTCCTGAAACCGCAAATGCCAAAAAGCTGGCATTTTCTTGCGCATGGTATGAGCTGGACCCCGGCAACGGGTGATGCGGCCAGCGTCAATCTGAGCGATACCGCAGAAGAGGTGAGCCTGCTGGTGGTTGAGCCAGGCGAAAATGCTGCGCTCTGCCTGCTGGCACAGCCCGGCGTAACCATTGCCGGGCGGACGATGCAGCTTGGCGATGCCATTAAAGTGATGAACGACAGGCTGAAGCCGCAGCTGCGCGTAGATTCCTTCAGCCTTGAACAGGCGGTTTAAGCTTCCAGCTGTACGGACGTTTTCGGTATGCAGCTACAGCACAGAATTGTGCCGTCATTTCCAATTGCCGATTTTTTCAGCGCACTAACCTCTCCATCCACCAGCCTGATGCGGCAGCATCCGCAAATGCCTGCGCGACAGGAATAGGGTACGCGAATACCTGCCTGCTCCAGTTGCTCAAGCAATACCTGCTGGTTGTTGCCACGGATGACGTTGCCCTGCCAGTGAATATCTACCGCAGAGGCGACATTTGTCACAACGTCGACCATTTCTTCTTCCTGACCTGAGCCGTACGCTTTTGCAGGCCCTCGGACAAGAATTTCTACCTCATCACCGACGCGGATTGCGCCGCTGGAGCGCGGGATCAGGTTCTGGCCGAAATCCACATCCCCGCTGTCCTGCGCGGTGCGGAACGACTGCAGCGTCTTCAGCGGTTCGCCGGAAGGGTGCTTCTGGCCTTTCTCAGGGCTCACCGTGGTGAAAATGCAGCGGCTGCAGGGTTTTACGACATCAAAGATGACGCTACCGATGCGGATCACTTTCCAGGTGTCTTCTTCCCAGGCGTCGGCGCCCGTGACCACTAGGTTCGGACGGAACTGTTCCATCTGAACGCTGGCCTTGCAGCGGCCTTGTAAATCACGCAGCGAGGCTTCGTTAGTCAGCAGGAACGGGAAACCATCGGCGAAGGAGAGGGGAACGGCGTCATGGCGCTTCACGCGACGCGTCGGTTCAGGCCCAACCCAGCGCAGCTGCACGTCGCGGGAGAAGAAACCGCTCAGCCAGCGGTTAATCTCATCCGGGGCGATGCGCGCGGTAAAATGATTGCCCCACACTTCCGTTGGCGCATCGACAGGCGCAAAATCAGCAAAGCGAATGACCGCGCTGGAACCGTCCGGCGCGGTAAGGTGCAAACCGTCATGAAGCGGGGAAGGGGTAAAGCGAACCATCTGCGGGAACTGGCGTGCGGTGATGAACGTGCCGTCAGGCTCGGTGACCATAAAAATACGATCGAAGGCGAATCCGCTCATGTCGGCCAGCGCGTGAGAGACGCCGATGCCGCGCATGGATTTCACCGGATGAATAAAAAGCCTGGATAACGTCGCCACTGCACACTCCCACAAATGAAAATAAGCCTTCAACTTTATGACATACACGCCATATTAGCTATAATGCGCGACAATTTTCTAAGAGTAAAAGTGACGATATGAATTCTCTGTTTGCCAGTACGGCCCGTGGGCTGGAAGAGCTGTTAAAAACTGAACTGGAAAGCCTGGGCGCGCAAGAGTGCCAGGTGGTTCAGGGTGGTGTCCATTTTGAGGGCGACACGCGGCTTATTTACCAGAGCCTGATGTGGAGCCGTCTGGCGTCGCGCATCATGCTGCCGATGAAGGAGTGCAAGGTCTATAGCGACCTGGACCTCTATACCGGCGTACAGATGATCGACTGGACAGAGATCTTCACGCCCAATGCCACCTTTGCGGTGCATTTCAACGGCGTGAACGACGAGATCCGCAACAGCCAGTACGGTGCCCTGCGCGTAAAAGACGCCATTGTGGACTGCTTTACGCGTAAAAATAAGGAACGTCCGAACGTCGATCGCGAAAATCCGGATCTGCGTATTAACGTCTGGCTCAACGGTGACACGGCGAGTATTTCTCTCGATCTGAGCGGCGCGGGCCTGCACCTGCGCGGCTACCGCGATCGTACCGGTATGGCGCCAATTAAAGAAACCCTGGCCGCCGCCATTGTAATGCGCTCCGGCTGGCAGCCGGGCACGCCGCTGCTCGATCCGATGTGCGGTTCCGGTACGTTGCTGATTGAAGCGGCCATGCTGGCAACCGACCGCGCGCCGGGCCTGCATCGCGGTCACTGGGGCTTTAAAGGCTGGGCCCAGCACGACGAAGCGCTCTGGAAAGAGGTCAAAGACGACGCGCAGACCCGCGCGCGTAAAGGTCTGGCGGAGTACACCTCCCACTTCTACGGTTCGGACAGCGACCCGCGCGTAATCGAACGCGCGCGCAGCAACGCCCGTCGCGCCGGTATCGGCGAGCTGGTCACCTTCGAGGTGAAAGACGTGGCGAATCTGACCAACCCGCTGCCAAAAGGTCCGTACGGTACCGTGATCAGCAACCCGCCTTACGGCGAGCGTCTGGACAGCGAGCCGGCGCTGATTGCCCTGCACAGCCTGCTGGGCCGCAATATGAAGGACTACTTCGGCGGCTGGAACCTGTCGCTGTTTAGCGCCTCGCCGGAGCTGCTGAGCTGCCTGCAGCTGCGTGCCGATCGCCAGTTTAAGGCGAAAAACGGCCCGCTGGACTGCGTGCAGAAAAACTACCATCTGGCGGAGAAAGCGGCGGACAGTAAGCCATCCGGCGTGGCGGAAGATTATGCCAACCGCCTGCGCAAGAACCTGAAAAAATATGAAAAGTGGGCGAAGCAGGAAGGGATTGAATGCTACCGCCTGTACGACGCCGACCTGCCGGAGTATAACGTGGCGGTTGACCGCTACGCGGACTGGGTGGTGATTCAGGAATATGCGCCGCCGAAAACCATTGATGCGCAAAAAGCGCGTCAGCGCATGCTGGACGTTATCGCGGCCACCATCGCCGTGCTCGGCATTGCGCCGAACAAGCTGGTGCTGAAAACCCGCGAGCGTCAGAAAGGGAAAAATCAGTACCAGAAGATGGGCGAGAAGGGCGACTTCATCGAAGTGGGCGAATACAACGCTCGCCTGTGGGTGAACCTGACAGACTATCTGGATACCGGCCTGTTCCTCGACCACCGTATCGCCCGTCGCATGCTGGGCCAGATGAGCAAGGGCAAAGATTTCCTCAACCTGTTCTCCTATACCGGCAGCGCGAGCGTGCATGCGGGTCTGGGCGGCGCGCGGAGCACCACCACGGTGGATATGTCCCGCACCTATCTGGAGTGGGCGGAGCGCAACCTGCGTCTTAATGGGCTGACCGGACGTCAGCACCGACTGATGCAGGCCGACGTGCTGGGCTGGCTGCGTGATACTGACGAGCAGTTCGACCTGATCTTTATCGATCCGCCGACCTTCTCCAACTCCAAGCGCATGGAGGATAGCTTTGACGTTCAACGCGATCACCTGCGCCTGATGACCGACCTGAAGCGCCTGCTGCGTAAGGGCGGTACCATTATGTTCTCGAACAACAAACGCGGCTTCCGTATGGATCATGACGGCTTAGCAGCCCTGGGACTGAAAGCACAAGAAATCAGCCAAAAAACGCTGTCTCAGGACTTTGCCCGTAACCGTCAAATTCATAACTGCTGGTTGATTACCGCGGCCTGAAAGGAAAAATAAATGTCTTTAATTAGTATGCACGGCGCGTGGCTCTCTTTCAGCGACTCGCCGCTTCTCGATAATGCAGAGCTGCATATCGAAGATAACGAGCGCGTCTGTCTGGTGGGCCGTAACGGCGCGGGTAAATCCACGCTGATGAAAATCCTCAACCGCGAACAGGGGCTGGATGACGGTCGCATCGTTTACGAGCAGGATCTGATCGTCTCCCGTCTCCAGCAGGACCCGCCGCGTCACGTGACAGGCAGCGTTTATGATTTCGTGGCGGAAGGGATCTCTGAGCAGGCCGAATACCTGAAGCGCTATCACGAGATTTCGCATCTGGTGATGACCGACCCGAGCGACAAGAACCTCAACGAACTGGCGAAAGTGCAGGAGATGCTCGATCACCACGGTCTGTGGCAGCTTGAAAACCGCATTAACGAGGTTCTGGCCCAGCTTGGTCTGGAACCGGACATGGAGCTGTCGGCGCTCTCCGGCGGCTGGCTGCGTAAAGCGGCCCTGGGCCGCGCGCTGGTCAGCGGGCCGAAGGTGCTGCTGCTGGACGAACCGACGAACCACCTGGATATCGAAGCGATTGACTGGCTGGAAGGTTTCCTGAAAACCTTCAGCGGCACCATCATCTTTATCTCGCACGACCGTTCGTTTATTCGCAACATGGCGACGCGTATTGTCGATCTCGACCGCGGCAAGCTGGTCACCTATCCTGGCGATTACGACACCTATCTGCTGGAGAAAGAAGAAAACCTGCGCGTGGAAGAGCTGCAAAATGCGGAGTTCGACCGCAAGCTGGCGCAGGAAGAGGTGTGGATTCGCCAGGGCATCAAGGCCCGCCGTACCCGTAACGAAGGCCGCGTGCGCGCTCTGAAGGCAATGCGCCGTGAGCGCAGCGAACGCCGTGAAGTGATGGGCAGCGCCAAAATGCAGGTGGAAGAAGCATCCCGTTCCGGCAAGATTGTCTTTGAAATGGAAAACGTCAACTATCAGGTTGATGGCAAAGTGCTGGTGAAAGATTTCTCCGCCCAGGTGCAGCGCGGCGACAAAATTGCGCTTATCGGCCCGAACGGCTGCGGAAAAACCACGCTGCTGAAGCTGATGCTGGGCCAGCTGCAGGCCGACAGCGGCCGCATTCACTGTGGGACTAAGCTGGAAGTGGCCTACTTCGACCAGCACCGCGCGGAGCTGGATCCGGACCGCACGGTGATGGATAACCTCGCCGAAGGCAAGCAAGAGGTAATGGTAAACGGCAAACCGCGCCACGTGCTGGGCTATCTGCAGGACTTCCTGTTCCATCCGAAACGTGCGATGACCCCTGTTCGTGCGTTATCTGGCGGAGAGCGTAATCGTCTGCTGCTGGCGCGTCTGTTCCTGAAACCAAGTAACCTGTTGATTCTCGATGAACCAACGAACGACCTGGATGTCGAAACGCTGGAATTGCTCGAAGAACTGATTGACGGTTATCAGGGGACCGTGATGCTGGTTAGCCACGATCGTCAGTTCGTGGATAACACCGTGACCGAGTGCTGGATCTTCGAAGGTGAAGGGCAAATTGGACAATACGTAGGCGGTTATCACGATGCAAAAGGGCAGCAATCGCAGTCTCTGGCGCAGAAACAGTCAAAGTCCAAAATAAGTTCAGAACCTGCTGTAACAAAAGCAGAAACTGTCAAGAAAACCTCGGCTAAACTAAGCTATAACCTGCAGCGCGAACTGGAGGGGCTACCGCAGCGTCTTGAAGAGCTGGAGGCCGCGCTTGAGGATCTGCAAAAACAGGTTGCTGATGCATCATTCTTTACCCAATCGCATGACTATACTCAGAAAGTACTGGCTGAACTGTCCGCGGCTGAAAAAGCCCTGGAAGAAGCATTTGAGCGCTGGGAGTACCTTGAGTCTCTGAAAAACGGCGCATAGACAGGGATAACATATGTGTGACCAGCACCATGCCGACAGGCATATTTTATGCTCGCAATGCGATATGCTCGTGGCGTTGCCAGAGCTTGGTCACGGACATAAAGCCCTGTGTCCACGTTGCGGCGCAACGTTGACAACCGAGTGGGACGCGCCGCGGCAGCGTCCCACTGCTTACGCTCTGGCAGCATTGTTCATGCTGCTGCTCTCCAATCTCTTCCCCTTCATCTATATGAAGGTGGGGGGGATAACCAGCCAGGTGGATCTGCTTGAAATCCCGGGCGTGATGTTCTCGGAAGATTACGCCAGCCTCGGCACCTTTTTTCTCCTGTTTGTCCAGGTAGTCCCGGCTTTTTGCCTGGTCGTTATCCTATTGCTGGTCAACCGCGTCAGGATGCCCTCATCATTGAAAATCCGGCTCGCGCGTATCCTTTTTCAGCTCAAAAGCTGGGGCATGGCTGAAATCTTTCTGGCGGGCATTCTGGTCAGTTTCGTGAAGCTCATGGCGTACGGCGATGTGGGGATCGGCAGCAGCTTTATTCCGTGGTGCCTGTACTGTGTCCTGCAGCTGCGCGCGTTCCAGTGCGTGGACAGACGCTGGGCGTGGGATGATATCGCCCCGGCACCGACGCTTGCGCAGACGGTAAAAGTCGGCGTGCCCGGCATTCGTCAGGGGCTGCGTTCCTGCCCGTGCTGCACCGCCGTGCTGCCCGCCGATCTCGACGTTTGTCCGCGCTGCGAAACGAAAGGTCACGTACGCCGTAAAAATAGCCTTCAGTGGACGATGGCCCTGCTGGTCACCTCCATCATGCTGTATCTGCCTGCCAATATTCTACCGATCATGATCACCGATTTGCTCGGCGATAAAATGCCCTCGACGATCCTCGCCGGGGTGATCCTGCTGTGGGGCGAAGGTTCCTATCCTGTCGCCGGCGTGATCTTTATCGCCAGTATTATGGTGCCAACCTTAAAAATGATCGCCATCGCCTGGCTCTGTTGGGATGCGAAGGGGCATGGAAAACGCGACAGCGAGCGCATGCACCTGATTTATGAAGTGGTCGAGTTTGTCGGACGCTGGTCAATGATTGACGTGTTTGTCATCGCCGTTCTCTCTGCACTGGTGCGGATGGGCGGTTTGATGAGTATTTATCCCGCGATGGGGGCTTTAATGTTTGCACTGGTCGTGATTATGACCATGTTTGCGGCCATGACCTTCGACCCTCGTTTATCGTGGGATCGTGAGCCTGAATCAAGCCATGAGGAAGAGTAAGAGCATGGAAAATAAGAGTGGAGAGGCGAAAGTGCAGAAGGTCAAAAACTGGTCGCCGGTGTGGATTTTCCCCATCGTGACCGCGCTGATCGGTGCATGGATCCTGTTTTATCATTACAGCCATCAGGGACCGGAAGTCACGCTGATAACCACCAATGCCGAGGGGATTGAGGGCGGTAAAACGACCATCAAAAGCCGTAGCGTGGACGTGGGCGTGGTCGAAAGCGCAACCCTGACCGACGATTTAACCCATGTGGAAATTAAGGCGCGCCTTAATGCCGGCATGGAAAAACTGCTGCACGGTGATTCCGTTTTCTGGGTCGTTAAACCGCAGGTGGGGCGCGAAGGGATCAGCGGCTTAGGGACGCTGCTCTCTGGAGCCTACATTGAACTGCAGCCCGGCACGAAGGGCAGCCAGCCTGGGCAATATCAGCTTCTCGACTCACCGCCGCTTGCGCCGCCTGATGCCAAGGGTATCCGCGTGATCCTCGACAGCAAAAAAGCGGGTCAGCTCACTGCGGGTGATCCAGTACTGTTCCGCGGCTACCGCGTCGGTTCCGTTGAAACCAGCACCTTCGATGCGCAAAAGCGTACCATCAGCTATCAGCTGTTCATCAATGCGCCAAACGATCGTCTGGTGACCAGCAACGTTCGCTTCTGGAAGGACAGCGGGATCGCGGTCGATCTTACGTCGGCGGGGATGCGCGTAGAAATGGGTTCCTTAACCACGCTGTTTGGCGGCGGGGTGAGCTTTGATGTGCCGGAAGGGCAGGATCTGGGGCAGCCGGTTGCCGAGAAAACGGCGTTCAGACTCTTTGACGATCAGCGAAGCATTCAGGACGCGCTTTATACCGATCACATCGACTTCCTGATGTTCTTCAAAGATTCCGTCCGCGGCCTGCAGCCGGGCGCGCCCGTTGAGTTCCGAGGTATTCGTCTTGGTACGGTTGGGCAAGTTCCGTTCTTTGTTCCGGGCCTGAGCCAGATGCTTGACGATGATTACCGTATTCCGGTACTGATCCGCATCGAGCCGGAACGTCTGCTTAACCAGATTGGCGAGAATCAGGATATTGCCACCCATATCAGTCAACTGATGGACCGTGGTCTGCGAGGTTCCTTGAAGACGGGTAATCTGGTGACCGGTGCGCTGTATGTGGATATGGACTTCTACCCGAAAGCACCGCCGATTACCGGTATTCGTGAATTTGGTGGCTACAAGATCATCCCAACGGTGAGCAGCGGTCTGGCTCAGATCCAGCAGCGTCTGATGGAAACGCTGGATAAGATCAACAATCTGCCACTGAATCCGATGATTGAAGCGGCGACGAACTCTCTGAGCGAAAGCCAGGCAACGATGCGTCGCCTGCAAACCACGCTGGATAACATCAACAAGATCACTGCGAGCCAGAGCATGCAGCAGCTGCCGCAGGATATGCAGAAAACGCTACGTGAGCTGAACCGCAGTATGCAGGGCTTCCAGCCGGGTTCAGCGGCGTACAACAAGATGGTGGCAGATATGCAGCGTCTTGATCAGGTCTTGCGTGAACTGCAGCCGGTGCTGAAAACGCTCAACGAGAAGAGCAATGCGCTGGTGTTCGAAGCGAAAGATAAAAAGGATCCTGAGCCGAAGAGGGCAAAAGAATGAAAAAGTGGCTATTGATGGTTGGCGCTCTGCTGTTAACGGCGTGCAGTTCAGGGGTAGATAATAAAAGCTACTATCAGCTGCCTGTGTCTACACACAGCGGTGGACAAAGCACGGCCAGCCAGGGAAACCGCCAGCTGTGGGTTGAGCAGGTTACCGTGCCGGATTATCTGGCAGGAAACGGCGTGGTCTATCAGACCAGCGAGGTTAAATACGTGATTGCGACGAACAACCTGTGGGCCAGCCCGCTGGATCAGCAGCTGCGTAACACGCTGGTGGCCAATCTGGGCAGCCAGCTTCCGGGCTGGGTTGTCGCATCGCAGCCGCTGGGTAACGACCAGGATACGCTTAACGTCACGGTAACGGGCTTCCACGGCCGCTATGACGGTGCGGTGGTGATTAGCGGGGAGTGGTTGCTGAACCATCAGGGGCAGCTGATTAAGCGTCCTTTCCATCTGGAGCTGAAGCAGCAGAAAGATGGCTATGACGAAATGGTGAAAGTTCTGGCTCAGGGTTGGGCACAGGAGTCGGCCAGCATCGCAAGGGAAATTTCCCGGCTGCCATAAGTAAAATTCATCATTAAAAACCGCAGTTGGCCTGTTGCTGATTGCGGTTTTTTTTCGTTTTCAGTTCAGTTTGTTACTTGTGCCACGTCACAATTTTTGTACAAATGAACTTCCGGCTAGCTCACAAATATGACACCCGTATGAATTTTGAACATTGACGATGCGACTAATTCGGGGTATTCGTTATCTGTGCCTGTGCATTGAGTGCAGACACTGTTTTCTTTCCACCAGACAAAAGAATGAGGGAAACGAGGCATGAAGAGACAGAAACGAGATCGCCTGGAACGGGCTCATCAACGTGGTTATCAGGCCGGCATCGCTGGACGTTCTAAAGAAATGTGTCCTTATCAGACGATAAATCAAAGGTCACAATGGCTTGGAGGCTGGCGAGAAGCCATCGGCGACAGGGCACTCATAGCCTGATAACGTCTCTTTCAAAAAAGAAACCTCCGCAATGCGGAGGTTTCGCCTTTCTGTGGGTGCCAAAAGCACGATCAGAAAGCTGAAGTATCCTGGAACAGGCCAACTTTCAGGTCGCTTGCGCTATAGATCAGACGACCGTCGACCAGCACTTCGCCATCTGCCAGGCCCATAATCAGGCGGCGGTTAACGATGCGCTTGAAGTGAATACGATAGGTCACTTTCTTCGCCGTAGGCAGAACCTGGCCAGTGAATTTTACTTCGCCCACGCCCAGCGCGCGGCCTTTACCTTCGCCGCCCAGCCAGCCCAGATAGAAGCCAACCAGCTGCCACATGGCATCCAGGCCCAGACAGCCAGGCATTACCGGATCGCCAATAAAGTGGCAACCGAAGAACCACAGGTCCGGGTTGATATCGAGTTCTGCTTCTACGTAACCCTTATCGAAGTTGCCGCCGGTTTCGGTCATTTTCACGACACGGTCCATCATCAGCATGTTCGGGGCCGGTAACTGTGGGCCTTTAGCGCCAAACAGTTCACCGCGACCAGAGGCAAGAAGATCTTCTTTTGTATAGGATTCGCGTTTATCTACCATGTTCTCAGTAAGCCTTATTTTAGTGAAGGACGCAGGATAGCTAACACGTGTACGCTGAACAAGTCCGATCAGTTCGAACTAAACCAGCCCAGCCAGCGTAACGGCCATGGATAACGATGACGAGCATCCTGCTGCGTCGCCTGAGCTATGCGCTCCTGGATAGTCTGCATCAGGGTAGTTTGCCCTTCGCCATCCCAAACCAGATTTGTCAGTAAGGGTAGCGCATCCTCAATCCCTTCGATGGCCCAGATGGCGAATTGCTCTTGCTCAACTGCATCCAGAATATCCTGACTGAGGCTCAAATGGCGTGCGTTGGGAGCAGGAATAATCACACCCTGTTTGCCGTTTAAACCGCGCTGCTGACAGATGGAGAAGAAGCCTTCAATTTTTTCGTTGAGGCCTCCCACTGGCTGGGCACGACCGAACTGGTCCACCGAACCGGTGATCGCGATGTTCTGATTGATGGGTACTTCCGCCAGGGCGCTGATTAAGGCGCACAGCTCGGCCATAGAGGCGCTATCACCATCCACTTCGCTGTAGGACTGCTCAAACGTCAGCGAGGCGGAGAAGGGGATCTGTTGCTCAAGCTGCAGCTCTGACATCAAAAACGCCTGCATGATCATCATGCCTTTCGCGTGAATGTTGCCGCCCAGCTCGGCTTTTCGTTCAATATCGGTGAACTCGCCATCGCCAATGTGCACAACGCAGCTGATACGGGACGGTTCCCCGAATGCGCGCGGATGGCCAGGAAATTCAATCACCGACAGGGCGTTGATTTGCCCGACGCGTTCGCCTTCGGTTTCCACCAGAATTTGTTCCAGCAGAATTTCATCCTGCATACGGTCGGCAAGATAGCCTTCTCGCCACTCACGCTGAGCCAGCATCTGAGTGAGCTGTTCTCCGGTGAACGTCCCGTTACCGCTAATCACACCCACTTCACGCAGCTGTTTGCCGATCCAGAGCGGGCAAAGCGGCAGCGTTTCTTGGTCTCCGGTGTAACGTACCGCTTCGCGGATTAAGCCCGGCCACGCGTCAGCCGCAGGGGTTGGCAGCGCAAAACGCTCAGCAACGGCCATCACCCACTGGCACCACTCCGCCATATCGTCGGCGTCAGCAATCTGGATGTTGTCTTCGTATTCGCTATACACCGCCTGCTCAGCGAGTTCTGGCTCCATTTCCTGGAAATCCGCCAGCGATTCGCGGTCGCCCGTCAGCACGACGGTCAGCGACAGCGGCATAGACGGAACAGAGACAGGCAGAGGACGAGACTCATCGTAGCCGACCCAGTCGAAACGCTTCTGGTTGACGATAGTTTTCAGACGCATCCACAGCAGCGGCTGCGAGAGCAGGGTACGCAGTGAGATGATGAGAACACCGCCATTTGCGCGATGAACCAGCCCCGGCTGCAGCGAAAGTTCGCCGTTAAACTGGCGCAGACAACCAAAGAGTTGTTCCGCCTCGACCCAGTTAGCGGTAATCACTTCGCCTTTAACGGCAAAACGGCCATCGGCCTGCGCCGTTGGTTCGAAAGTGACATCATGTCCCGCAATACGATACTGGCCGCCAAAAACTGCGTTCGCTTCCGGCTTCAGCTGGCGCACGGCATCACCGAGCAGCGTCAGGTATTCCGCTTCTTCCGGGGCCTTGAGCAGCATGAAGGGCGCTGTTGCCCATGGGCTTAACACCTGCTCCAGCGCATAATGCAAACGAGGCTGCATATCGCTAAGGATGAATTCGTGTTCTTTTGCGAGTTCGGGCTGTGCAAACAGTTCCTGGTAACTTTCGGTATCCGGAACAAGGTCACGCCATGCAAGTTTCGTAATGGTCAAAGTTGATGTTTTTTAGTCAGATGTAAAAGCGTGGAGTATACCGTAAGCGGGGGGCTGTACCCAAGCAGGATTGGGGATTTCGACAGGGCGATTGGCTGTATTCACTCACAGGATATGATTTCTTTTCAGCAGATTGCTAAAAAACTGATATTCTGAACTGAGTTACGTGGTAACACTGAGATCGCAATGAAATATCAACAACTGGAAAATCTCGAAAGCGGCTGGAAATGGAAGTACCTGGTCAAAAAGCACCGTGAAGGGGAGCTGATCACCTGCTACGTCGAAGCCAGCGCTGCGCAAGAAGCCGTGGATATTTTGCTGACCCTCGAAAATGAACCGGTACAGGTTAACGGCTGGATTGAGAAACACATCAATCCAGCGCTGTTAAACCGGATGAAGCAAACTATCCGCGCGCGACGCAAACGGCATTTTAATGCTGAGCATCAGCACACTCGCAAAAAATCAATCGACCTGGAGTTCGTGGTCTGGCAACGCCTGGCTGGGCTGGCACAACGACGGGGCAAAACGCTTTCGGAAACCATCGTGCAGCTGATTGAGGATGCCGAGCATAAAGAGAAGTACGCCAACCAGATGTCGACGCTGAAGAACGACCTTCAGGCTCTGTTGGGTAAAAAATAGATTTTTCTTTTCTTCAGACAATAAAAAACCCCGCATGGCGGGGTTTTTTTATAAGACGATAACTTATGCCGCTGGCTGAGTTACAACGTCTTTGATGCCTTTAACTTCGATCTCTACGCGACGATCTGGAGCCAGGCAGTCGATCAGTGCAGCGCGAGCTTTCACGTTGTCACAGGTGTTGCCAGTAACTGGGTTAGATTCGCCCATACCACGTGGGGAGATCTTGTTAGCTGGGATACCTTTAGAGATCAGGTAATCAACAACAGACTGAGCACGTTTCTCAGACAGTTTCTGGTTGTAAGCGTCAGAACCGATACGGTCGGTGAAGCCCAGAACCACTACGGAACCGTCTTTAGGATCCAGGTTGCTCAGCTGGGTGTACAGCTGATCCAGTGCCTGCTGACCTTCTGGTTTCAGAGTCGCTTTGTTGAAGTTGAACAGAACGTCAGACTTCAGAGTGAAGTGCTTGGTCTGTACTTCTGGAGCTGGAGCCGGCGCTGGAGCAACAACTGGAGCTGCTTCTTCCTGCTGGCCGAAACGGTAGGATACACCTACGCTCAGCATGCCGTTGTCTGGACGAACACCAACGGTGTTGCCGTCGCCGATGTTGTTAACCCACTGGTATTCCAGACGGGTAGCGATGTCACGGGTCATAGCCCACTCAACGCCACCAGCGAATACTGGGGAAACACCGGTGTCATGGTTGTCACCAGAGATGTTGTTGCTGGAATCTGCGCGCCATACCATGCCGCCCAGACGGGTGTACACGTCCAGATCGTCAGTGATTGGGTAGCCCAGTTTAGCGGTCAGCTGAACGCCCTGTGCTTTGAAAGCGCCGTTAATGGTGTCGCCTTTGTATGGCATACGACCTAACCAGTCGTAACCCATTTCAAAACCAACATACGGGTTAACCTGATAGCCACCGAACGCACCTGCACCAAGCTGGCTCTCGTGAGTTGGGCCATCATTGTTCAGGCTGCTGTTGTACCAGCCGGTGTCGTGGAACTGAGACCAGCCCAGTTTACCACCTGCATACCAAGTATTATCTTTCGGAGCGGCCTGCGCTACGGTAGCGAAGCCAGCCAGTGCCACTGCAATCGCGATAGCTGTCTTTTTCATTTTTTGCGCCTCGTTATCATCCAAAATTCGCCATGAAAATCTCAGGAGAGAATCACGGTTAAATCCTTCACCGGGGGGCGTGGTCAAATATAAATCTACCGATATCTTCGGCTTAGGCCGAGCACCCCTGGCGATGTAAAGTCTACAACGTAGCTGAAAACTTACAAGTGTGAAGTCCGTCAGGCATATGAAAAAAAAAGTTCCGTATACCGATTATTTAACATTTTTCGAACGAATTTTGTGCAATAAAATTAAGGAGAACCGCACCAGACAAGCCTTGCCGCAATTTTCAGGCCGGGAACTTTAATGCCATCTTGTGGTCAAAAAAAATTCCAGGAAAAATCTTAATTTCACTCAATGATACAAATTTGAGTGAATTTTTAGCCCAGAAAGTTGTCCTCTGCGGTAAGAATCCGATCGAACCGGACGCATAATGAACCCGATCGCATTCCCTTCTTCGGCTGCTTCAGTCAGACGGAAATGTTCCTCTTCCGTCAATTCTTCCGGTAACCATCCAATCACCACGCTGTAATTTCCGGTGCGTAACGCGCGGATCATCGACTCAACGGTATCGCACGGCGGGAGCTGATTAATTTGCATGACCTTAGTAAGCGGCAGGCCTGCGGACTGAACCCACTCACGGCTCAGTTTTTGCTGGGGCGTGAGCCAAAGCTGCCAGCGCGATTGCTGACCAAGCTGTTGTAATAACGGCAACAACAGAAGTTGCGTCAACAGGGGCTGGTCTTCACGATAAACCACTTCACTGATAAGCCCCGTGGAAACACGCTCGACGGAATTCTGCGCGACATTGCCTGCGGTAGAAGAGAGAGAGGTTGAGCGATTTGCATAGCCTGAAGTGTGCATATTCATTCCAGCCCTGTAGTTACTGTATGGATATACAGTAACCCCTGTATGCATAAAGATCAACCTCATTTTCGGAAAGCGACTCGCAAAATTCATTCAATGTTGATGTCCCTCGAAAAATCATCTTGCTCATCGGCAATAAGTTGCCTATTTTCCTGCTAACGGATCCGCTAGTAAGAAATTTCGTTGTTACTTTATGATTTTGAAGGGAAATATCATGAAAAAGATATCTTATGAACGGATTTATAAATCCCAGGAATACCTCTCCCCGTTGGGCGAGATTCATCATCGTGCGCTGTTTGGAGGCTATACCCTGGCGGTGGATGATGCGGTTTTTGCCATGGTGTCAGACGGAGAGCTTTATCTTCGCGCCTGTGAAGAGAGTGCGAAATACTGTGTAAAAAATGCCTCCTCTTTTTTGACGTTGATGAAGCGAGGCCGCCCTGTGCTGCTCAACTATTATCGTGTGGATGACGGATTATGGCAGGACAGGGAGCGGCTGCTTCAGCTCTCCTCGTTTGCGCTCAGTGCGGCAAGAAAAGAGCGCTATCAGCGCCATCAACGAAACCGACTCAAGGATCTGCCAAACCTGACCTTTCAGCTTGAAGTCTTGCTCTTTGAAGCTGGCATCACCAATGAGGAAACGCTGCGGGCGCTGGGTGCCAGAGCGAGCTGGCTAAAGATGCGGGCAAAAAACAAAGCGCTCGGTATTAAAGTTCTTTTCGCGCTGGAAGGGGCTATCGAGGGGCTGCATGAGGCGGCACTCCCGGCAGGCATTCGCCGGGAGCTGACGGAGTGGTTTAATGCGCTGCCTGAGCCACAGGAGAATCACTCCTCCAGGTAGCGATTTGCTGTTGCAGCCGGCAAATTTCAGGCAGCAGAGCGATAAGCAGGCCTATTTGCTGAAGAACCAGCGGCGCTTTGCTGTCGTTTTCTGGGTCAAGATGCGCAATGCGTTGAGCCAGTTCATCCAGGGCCTGTTGAACGCGCGGCTCATCGGCCGGTCGGTGATGAAGTGCGTCATCAACGTAGCAGACGGCGTCATCGAGCAGGTTGAGAATGCCCGGGTTGGTGAGTTTCTCACGGTGGGCACCCAGCGTCGAAATATAGCTGGTGAACGTATGGTTCAGACAGAGCAGGCGGAACGCAGTCTCACGAATCTCCACCGTGGCGCGAGGCTCCGTTGACATATTAGAGACAACGGAGGCCAGTTCTGCATCACTGTTGTGCGCGTCGCGACGGGCTATCCGGTAAGCCAGGCGGTTATCGCGCCCCTGGTGGTACTGCTCCAGGATTGCGTCAAGGTATCGACAGTTGGCGTTCATTGCCCTGTCTACCACGCGCGGCAAATTGCGGAAACGCCAGTCCGGCCAGATAAAGCTGACCGCAGCCCAGGCAATCGCACAGCCAATCAGGGTATCGATCACGCGGGGCAGGGCAACTTCAAACCCTTCACCCAGCAGGTTAAAGCAGAGCAGCACCAGCAGCGTGATGAACATGGTGGCGTGGGCGTACTGCACGTTGCGAAACGCGAAGAACAGCACGCCGGTGATCACAATCAGAATCAGTTGACCTTCAACGGAGGGCACGAAATAGAGCACCGGAAGGCCGATCGCGACGCCGACCAGCGTGCCGATAATACGCAGCGCAAGACGGTGTCGGGTGGCGTTATAGTTTGGCTGGCAGACGAACAGGCTGGTCAGCAGGATCCAGTAGCCGTGGTGCAGCCCGGTTATCTGGATAAAGGCATACCCCACGCACAGCACCAGCGACATTCTTACCGCGTGGCGAAAGAGTGCCGACTCCGGCGTAAAGTTACGGCTCAGACGTAGCCACATATCGCTAACGCTGTGCACGCTGTCATCAGCAAGCTGATTTTCCACCTCACTGCCCGGCAGCGCCATCGCCTGTTCGGACTCAATGGTCGCCAGCTGAGCATCAATCGCCCGCAGGTTGTTCAGCAGAAAGCCCAGCGCTTTGATGTGTTCCGGTGACGTTCCGCTGGCCTGAACGCGGTCGAGCGCCGCATCAAGATGACTGAATACGCGTTCAAAGCGGGGGTCATGCTGATAGGGCGTGCGCAGCAGAATGGAGCGCGAGAGCTGCTGACACGCCTGAGACTGCATGGATAGCAGGCGCTGGAAGCGGAACATCACGTCGCTGTAGCGGAACTTCTCGCGCAGGGCCGCGTATTGAACGTGCGAGGAGCTGGCGCGTTCGTGAATGTCCTGGGCGGCAAAATAGTAGTGTAAGGTCCTTCGCGTTCCGCGCTGACCGCGATCGCCGCGCAGACGGGTAAGCAGAGAGGCTTTTGTCTGGTTAAGGGTGGCGACCAGCTGGCCGTTTGCCAGCGCCAGATCGTAGAGCGGAGCCTGACTTTCTTCCTCGATATCCGGGTCGAACAGCCGGGATTTCAGTTCCAGATAGTGGGCTAACTGCTCAAAGCTGCGGGCAAGGTTATCCTGCAGCGGGCGAACCGGGAAGATCAGATGACCGGTTAGCGTCAGCAGGTTATACCAGATGGCGCCCAGCAGCAGGAGAACCGGCTGCTGGTACCACTGGTCGTACAGGGAAACGCCCAGCATGGTGTAGATGGCGATCAGCAATGCACCAAACGCGATGGTGGCATAGCGCTGCCCGAGGCCGCCCAGCAAAATAAACCCGCTGGTTGAGAACGTAAGGCCCAGGGCAAACAGCCAGGGCCACGGGAAAAGCAGCTCAACGGACGCTGACGCAATGAAAAAGCAGACGAGCGTAATGACCAGGTTACGTAAACGTCCGGCCAGACGATCGTCCAGGTCCGCCAGCGCCCCGGCCACCACTCCCAGCGTAAGCGGAATGGTGAGCTTGACATCATTCAGCCACCAGGGCAGGGCAACCGTGCCGCAAAGCGCGATAAATATCCTGACGTTGTATAGCCAGGTGCTGTTCCAGGTATAACGGCGAAGCAATGGGCTTAGCATAAACGCGGCCGGTCCTTATTTACTGAAAACGACGACGCGCGTTAGCTTCACGGGCCGCCTGGGCCACTTCTACCGGAACAACCCTGCGACCGACGGGCCAAAGGGCGATAGCGGCGATCTTAAAGTTCGCTATCCCCACAGGAATACCAATAATCGTGATGCACTGTGCAATACCGGCAAAAATATGCATGATGCACAGCCACCAGCCGAAGAAAATCAGCCACAGTATGTTCAGCAGGGTTCCGCCCGTATTCATCAGGGCGTTTTTGTTCTCCGGATTGAGCTCGTCAACGTGGATAGCTTCATTCCCGTAGGGGATTAAGGAGAGTTTTGTGATTTCCCAGCAGGAACGGGTCAGGGGAAGCGTGAAAATCAGGACGATGCTCACCAGCGTGGCAAAAAGCCAGGAAAGGGTGGTGGCAAAACCGCCCAGCACAAAATTCAACACATTCAGAACGGTACGCATAAACCCTCACTTCCTTTCGATAAAATTAACGCCCAATGATTGTAACGTTTTTTTAGGCTGGAGCACCTTAAAACTGGCAGTTAAACTGTCAGGTAAATTATCTCTTCGTGGATTTGGCGGAACATGGAACTGAAAGCAACGTCGTTAGGCAAACGCCTGGCGCAACACCCTTACGACAGGGTGGTTCTCCTTAATGCCGGGGTGAAAGTCTCCGGGGAACGCCACGAATACCTTATTCCGTTTAATCAGCTTCTGGCTATCCACTGTAAACGCGGGCTGGTGTGGGGCGAGCTGGAGTTCGTTCTGCCTGACGATAAAGTCGTGCGTCTTCACGGCACCGAGTGGGCGGAAACCCAGCGTTTCCATCATCACCTGAACGCACTGTGGCAGCAGTGGAGCCAGGATATGAGCGTAATTGCCGCCCAGGTGCTGCAGCAGGTGCTGGACGATATCGCGAAGAGCAACGCACAGCACGCGTGGCTGACCCGTCAGCAGACCGCCGGGCTGCAGCAAAAGATCCGACAGGCACTCTCGGCGCTGCCGCTCTCCGTGACGCGTCTCGACGAGTTTGACAACTGTCGCGACGCCTGGCGCCAGTGTCAGGCCTGGCTGAATGATAAGGATAAAAGCCGTCTCGCCCATAACCAGGCCTGGATGGACGCTATGCTCACCCAATACGCCGACTTTTTCAGTACGGTGGAATCTTCACCGCTCAATCCGGCCCAGGCGCGCGCGGTTGTCAATGGCGAGCAGTCGCTGCTGGTGCTGGCGGGGGCCGGTAGCGGTAAAACGTCGGTACTGGTGGCGCGTGCCGGCTGGCTGCTGACGACCGGAGAAGCGGTAGCCGATCAAATACTGCTTCTGGCCTTTGGCCGCAAGGCTGCTCAGGAGATGGACGAACGCATCCAGGAACGTCTGCACACGCGGGATATCACGGCCAGAACCTTCCATGCCCTTGCGCTGCATATTATTCAGCAGGGCAGTAAAAAAGTGCCTTCCATCAGTAAGCTGGAAAACGACGCGCAGGCGCGTCAGGCGCTGTTCATCAAAACGTGGCGCCAGCAGTGCAGTGAGAAAAAGGCGCAGGCGAAAGGGTGGCGTCAGTGGCTGGAGGAGGAGCTCGGCTGGGAGGTGCCAGAGGGCAGCTTCTGGCAGGATGACAAACTGGCGCGTCGCCTGGGTTCGCGACTTGACCGCTGGGTCAGCCTGATGCGAATGCATGGTGGAACGCAGGCAGAGATGATTGAAAGCGCGCCGGAGGCGATCCGCGATCTGTTCTCGAAACGGGTCAAGCTGATGGCTCCGCTGCTGAAAGCCTGGAAAAACGCGCTGAAAGAGGAAAATGCCGTCGATTTCTCCGGTTTAATCCATCAGGCCATCATCATTCTTGAGAAGGGACGTTTTGTCAGCCCGTGGAAACACATTCTGGTGGATGAGTTCCAGGATATCTCTCCGCAGCGTGCTGCACTACTCTCGGCGCTACGGGCGCAAAATAAACATACGTCGCTGTTTGCGGTGGGTGACGACTGGCAGGCCATCTATCGCTTCAGCGGGGCGCAGCTCTCCCTGACGACCGCGTTCCACCACTATTTTGGCGAAGGGGATCGCAGCGATCTGGACACCACCTACCGCTTCAATTCACGCATTGGTGAGATCGCCAACCGCTTTATCCAGCAGAACCCGCATCAGCTGGCCAAGCCGCTCAATAGCCTGCGCCCAGGGGATAAAAAAGCGGTCACCCTGCTGGCGGATGACCAGCTGGAGCCGCTGCTGGACAAGCTCAGCGGCTACGCGAAGCCCGATGAACGTATTCTGGTGCTGGCCCGCTACCATCACCTTAAGCCCGCGGCGCTGGAAAAAGCCGCCACCCGCTGGCCGAAACTGCAGCTTGAATTTATGACAATTCACGCCAGCAAAGGGCAGCAGGCTGACTATGTGATTGTGGTGGGGCTGAAAGAGGGCAGCGACGGTTTCCCGGCCCCGGCCCGCGAGTCGGTGATGGAAGAGGCCCTGCTGCCGGTGCCGGAAGATTTCCCGGATGCCGAAGAGCGGCGTTTGCTGTATGTGGCCATCACCCGCGCGCGGCATCGCGTGTGGCTGCTGTTCAATAAAGAGGAGCCATCCGTGTTTGTCGATATCCTGAAGAGTATTGATGTGCCGGTGGCGCGTAAGCCATAACGATGTCAGGCAAGATTTTGTAGCCGGGTAAGGCATAGCCGCCACCCGGCAAAAAAGCTACTTCAGTCTGTCGGAAAGATAACGCTGATAGTCCGGAATAAGGATATCAACCGGCGAGTTAAACTGCGGCGATTCGATGATGAAATCCGCCGTCGACAGGTTTGTCGCCACCGGAATATTCCACACCGTCGCCAGGCGCAGCAGCGCTTTAACATCCGGATCGTGCGGAACCGCGTTCAGCGGGTCCCAGAAGAAGATCAGCACATCAATTTTCCCTTCGGAAATCTGCGCGCCGACCTGCTGATCGCCGCCCATCGGACCGCTCAGCATGGCATTCACCTGCAGACCCGTTTCGCGCTGGATCAGGTTACCGGTTGTGCCGGTCGCCGACAGGGCGTGCTTTTCCAGCGAAGGCTGATGGCGGCGAACCCAGTTAAGCAGCATTTGTTTACAGTGATCGTGCGCCACAAGAGCAATGTGTTTGCGCTCAGGCAGCGTGCGTGTTGTCAGTTCCATAATCATATCCATCAGGTTAACTGACTACACGATGACGGGAACCGTCTGACGCTGCAAGAGAAAGGCGTAAAAAATGTGGCTTATGATGAAGGTTGTTGTTTTGCCCACTGTAAAAACCGGGCCCGCGTGTCGGGATCGGCCTGCTGGAACCAGAATTTAAGGCGCTGTTCCGTCAGGGTCTGGGACTGGGGAGGAATAACGTCCAGTTCAGAGACGCCGGATAGAAGCGTACTGTCGTCCGCCATCATGGTGGCAAACTGCGGAAGCGAGGCGCGTTTCCCCGCTTTGTTATAGGTCTGGGTCGCGGCCTCGTAATCCGGGCCTTTCGGCGAGGTCGTTAACGCCAGAATATCCAGCTTCACCGGAATCGGCATCGCATTCCCGTCCAGAAGTTCAACGCGGGGTGAAGCGTCAAAGGCCGCAGATTCCTTCTCCGTTTCAAGGCGAGGCAGGGTGATGTTCACCTGACTGATTTGCCGGGTATTAAAGCTGACGATCAGCGGCGGGGAAATGTACATCCGTTGCTCGTGATTAGCCAGACCGATCGACTTTTCTACCCGAAAGACCAGCTGATGCGGCCCGTTATCTAACTCGATGCTGTCTGCACCACGCAATAACGAGCTGGAGACCTTTTTTCCGTCCAGTACAAGAAGATCAATGTCGGTAGAGAGCCGGAGCGTGGTAGCAAAAACGCAGACCGGCATCACTAACGCAATCAGGGCAGTGGCAATACCGGTTTTCATAGAAGGCTCCCGTCAGAAATCCTGTCGCCGCATTAATGTATCTAAATTTTTCGATAATCACGTTTACTAACATATAGACATATTTCGCCGTTTTGCCCTCATGCATCTGTATGGGATGGATGGTTGAGATGTGCGGTTTGGCGTACACTTTTAAAAAAGCCAGGAGAAAAACCATGAAAGAGAACGATATTGCCGAGATTCTGACATCCACGCGTACCATTGCGCTGGTGGGCGCGAGCGATAAACCCGATCGTCCCAGCTATCGGGTGATGAAATACCTTCTCGATCAGGGCTATCACGTCATCCCGGTGTCGCCAAAAGTGGCGGGGAAAACATTGCTGGGCCAGCAGGGTTACGCCACGCTCGCGGAGGTGCCGGAAAAAATTGATATGGTCGATGTCTTCCGTAATTCCGAGGCGGCGTGGGAAGTGGCGCAGGACGCTATCGCCGTAGGGGCGAAAACGCTGTGGATGCAGCTGGGCGTGATTAACGAGCAGGCCGCCGTGCTGGCGCGGGATGCGGGGTTGAAGGTCGTCATGGATCGCTGTCCGGCGATCGACATCCCCCGTCTGGGGCTGGCGAAGTAATAAAAAAAAGCCCGTTATCGGGCTTTTTTTACACGCTTAGTTCCGCAGGCGCGGAGCCTGTAACTGTTTGCGGATAGTCTGAGCAAGTTCATCCATTGTGGGTTGCTCCGGATGCTCTTCCTGCAGCTCGCTACTCAGCTGCGCTTCGGCCAGATAGGTGTGAACGGGTTGTCCATCATCACCTTCCATTACCACATGGTACCAGGGCGCGGCGCGAAGCTCTGCGTTCACCGCCAGCTCGTCTGCTGACGGTTCATCAAGGGAATATTCCGGGTCGATATCCACGACCACACCCAAATACCCTAGCAAAGTGTGGCGGACCTGCTGGCCGATACCGAATTTGCTGGCAATCATAGTCACCTCCCGGGAAACACTACTTACACGTTATGTGCGGGCAATATTTCTCTTTTCAAGTTACATGACGCGACAGGCAAACCCTTTCAGATACAGTCCTTCCGGGTAGGTAGCAATCACGGGGTGATCGGCTGCCTGACGGAACTGCTCTATAAATTGTACATCACGACCAGCATCTATTGCGGCATCGGCGATGATTTTCTGAAATAAATCTGTGGTCATCAGGCCGGAGCAGGAGAAGGTGAGCAGAACCCCGCCCGGGTTCAGCAGCTGGATAGCCAGCATGTTGATATCTTTATACCCGCGGCACGCGCCCATCAGCTGGCTTTTGTTTTCCACAAACTTCGGCGGATCCATCACGATGACGTCGAACTTCTCGCCCTGATCGCGATATTTACGCAGCAGCTTGAACACGTCATCGCGGACAAACTCCGCTTTGCTCAAGTCCAGCTTGTTGAGCTCGACGTTCTGTTTTGCCACGTCCAGCGCTTCCTGCGAGGTGTCCACGCTCACCACCTGAGCACAGCCGCCCATCAGCGCCGAAACGGCAAAACCGCCGGTATAGGAGAAGCAGTTCAGCACGCGTTTGTCGGCAACGTACTGACGCGTAGCCAGACGGCTATCGCGCTGGTCGAGGTAGTAACCCGTTTTGTGCCCGCCCTGAATATCCACCAGCAGCTTCATGCCGTGCTCTTCAATCGGCAGCAGGGCCGGTGGCAGTTCGCCCGTTACGGGCCCCTGAGTCAGCTCCATGCCTTCTTTTTTGCGCACCGCCACATCGCTGCGGTCGTAAATGGCGCATTCCGGGAACAGCGTTTGCAGCGCGCTGATCAGCGCGGCACGCTGGTATTCCGCTCCGGCGCTCAGGAGCTGCAGCACCAGGAAGTTACCGAAGCGATCGATGGTCACGCCAGGCAGGCCGTCGGACTCACCGGCAATCAGGCGGTAGCTGTCCAGCCCGTCGCGTTTTGCCAGCCAGTCGCGCCACTGCTGCGCCTGCTGCAGACGGCGAACGAAGAAATCGATGTCGATGGTTTCATCTTTATCAAACGTCCAGACGCGAGCGCGGATCTGGGACGCTGGCGAGTAGGCGCCTCGCGCTAACCATTTCCCCTGATGGTCAACGATATCAATGGTTTCACCGAGGCTGGCTTTGCCTTCCATACGGGCAACCGCGCCGGAAAAGACCCAGGGATGACGGCGCAGTAATGATTTCTCGCGCCCTTTGGCTAACACTAAACGTACACTCATAATTTGCTGTTCTGTCGATTTCAGGAAATGGCGCGTAGATTACCACATTCAGCAAGGCGCAATCATCTGCGGATACCGTTGAGCGTTTCGGCACAAAATCAAATCGCTTAGGCACATTACGATATTGCCGCTGGGTTTAGAGTGGGGCTTCGGGTACAGCAGAGGGAGCACCCATGAAAAAGCGCAGTGTGATAGCAATAGCCGCTCTGGCGGCGATGAGTTTTCAGGTTTTAGCAACAACGCCTTTCGGCATCACCAGCCAGGATATTTCCGGCGAAAGGCGGCTGGCGCAACAGCAGGTATTTGAGGGGTTTGGCTGCCACGGTGGGAATATCTCTCCACAGCTGGCATGGAAAAATCCGCCTGCCGGTACGAAAAGTTTTGCCGTCACGGTATATGACCCGGATGCGCCTACCGGCAGCGGCTGGTGGCACTGGACCGTAGCCAATATTCCGGCGAAGACAATGACGCTGCCCGCTGATGCCGGTAACCCGAACGGCGAGAAATTACCTGCCGGCGTTGTGCAGGGGCGTAATGATTTCGGCTATTCTGGATTCGGCGGCGCATGTCCACCCGAAGGGGACAAGCCTCACCGCTATCAGATTACCGTCTGGGCCCTGGACGTGGATAAACTGCCCGTCGACAACAATGCCAGCGGCGCGCTGGTCGGTTTTATGCTCAATAGTCACGTTCTGGCAAAGGCTCAGTTAACAGCAACCTACAGCAGATAAGGATGGCAGGGTGCAGGAGTTTCATTTTCGACATAACCATCTTACCGCGGGTGAAGTGACTGCCAGCAAAATGCATCGCCTGCACCAGGTTAAGCTCTTTTTTCCGGCTATTTGTCATATCACTCACGGCACTAAGGTGATAGTTCAGGATGATAACCGCCTGGAGGCGACACGGGATGAGCTCATCATTATCCCGGCCAATACGGCGATGGAGATTATCAATCAGCCTGTAAACGGTCTGTTTCACTCGGATTTGCTGATGTTATCCCCGGAGATCGTCGCCGAGTTTAAGGCGCATTACCTGAAATCCTGGCCGCGCACGACGCTGCATTCGCTCTGCGCCCCGCTGAGCGAGGGGTTGGCGTTTATGTGGGACAATCTGCTGCACGCCGTGCGTCAGGATTTACCGGAGGCGCTACAAAAGCATCAGGCTTTCGGCCTTTTGCTGGCCCTGCTGCACGATGGCGTGGCGGGTCCGCTGCTTGTTGAGCGCAACAGTAACCTGACCGAGCAGGTGCGGCAGATCATTATGCTGTCGCCCGCCAGAGACTGGACCGCGCAGGACGTTGCCAGCCGTCTGGCCTTAAGCGTGCCGACGCTGCGCAGACGCTTGCGTGAAGAGTCGCAGAGTTTTCGCCAGATCGTGGAGGAGGTGAGGATGGCCGTTGCTTTGTCACAGCTCCAGTCAACCCGATTACCGATTGGCGAAATCGCATTACAATGTGGGTATCTTTCCAGCTCTCGTTTCACCGCCCGTTTCCGGCAGCACTATGGCTGTTTGCCGAAAACGCTACGTTAAGGAGAAGAAAAATGTCAAAAGTCTGCACCATTGCCTGGGTTCACGGCGTTGTTCAGGGCGTGGGGTTCCGCTACAGCACCCAGCGCGAAGCGGTTGAGCTTGGGCTAACGGGATACGCGCGAAATAGGGACGACGGCAGCGTTGAGGTGGTCGCCTGCGGCGAAGCGGAGCAGGTCGACAAGCTGGTGGCGTGGCTGAAAGCGGGTGGGCCGCGCAGCGCACGGGTTGATAAGGTGTTAACGGAACCGCATCAACCCGGGCGCGAATACGTAAACTTCGGGATTCGGTATTAAATACACTTCACCGGCTTAGGCAGGCCGGCAATTTTGGTGGCTTGTTTTGCCGGGCCTTTCGGGAACAGACGATACAGATAGCGGCTGTTGCCTTTCTCTTCGCCGAACTTATTGGCCATGGCTTTAACCAGCATGCGGATCGCCGGAGAGGTGTTGAATTCAAGATAGAACTCGCGAACAAAACGCACCACTTCCCAGTGTTCGGGGGAGAGGGTAATCCCTTCGTTTTCCGCAATTTTCTCCGCCAGCGGCTCGCTCCAGAGCGTCGTATCTTTCAGATAGCCTTCGCTATCGGTCTCAATTTCCTGGCCTGCAAAAATGAACATAATCTTCTGTCGTCTGTGAAAAAAACGGCGACAGTGTAGCAAAAAAGCCGCCGAAGGATAAGCCGTGCCCTACAGGAGCAGTTGCAGCAGATTGTTGGCATTAAGCTTTTTCAGCGCGTTGCATTTATGGGTCGAAACCTGCTTCTCAGACATACGCGTCACGATGGCAATGTGGCGTACCGGCAACCCGGTAAGCATCAGATCGAGCACGTTGAATTCAAGGCCGGTAAGACAGCAGTCAAGACTTCGGACGCGGCGAGGCTCTTTTGCCAGCAAATATGCCGCATCAGCGACGGCGATCCGGTCATCGATGATATAAAGGGTCAACGTACTGAAACGCTTGCGTAAATGCGTCGCCAGCGCCCACCCCTTTTCATTGCAGACCAGATACAGGCTGCCTTGCCAGCGGGCGGCTTCCAGTCTGAGCAAAATGTTTATCAATGCCTGATGCGTACCCGCCACGGAAAAACGGCAGCGTACGACAACCACGCGGCGGGTAAGCAGGGTTGGCTGCCATTTTACTGTATCGCTGATGACCTCTGGCTGGACGCCCCGACGCAGCAGCGCGTAACGCAACCCTTCGGCGTAAAATCGATTATTGTCGAGAATAGCGTAACTCACGGTGACCTCGTTATAACGTGCTGGGCGTATAGATAACGCGCAGCGTGCCGGTATAGTCGCCCGCGTTTTTGCTGCTGGCGGCAAACGCTGGGGTTTTCAGGATAATAGGGGCAGGAATGCACAATACGCTCTCGCGTCCGCCGGGCAGCACGACCTGACGCAGATGCTGCGGATCGTTCGTGCCTTGCCAGACCAGGGTTTTACCGTTCGCGACGGCTTCGGTTGCGCCTGTTATTGGATTGGTGACGGAGACTCGATAATCGAGACGATCCCGCGCATCGGTCTGGCTACCGCCGCGTCGCCTGATTGAAAACGCGCCTTCGGCACGATCCGCTGAGGGGAGTCCGTCATCCTCAAAGCGAAGATAGGCGCGGGTGCTGGTACTGTTTTTGCCGTCGTAAAGGCACATATCCAGCGAGTTTTCACCCTGGATCTCACTACCTCCCGGCCGCCCCGGGAAGTTGGTCAGGTTAAGGTTAACGATGGGCGTTGAGTGCGGAAATGCCGGCAGATAAATCTGCTGATTACCCGGATCGACCACCTCAATGCGAATGTTTGCCTGCCACCTGGCGATGGTGAGGTAGCCAGGGCATCCGACGTTTACGTCATTGAAGTTCCCGCCACAGTCGGCGCTCCCCCATTGACGCAGGTTCTGCTTCAGCGTTGCGGTCCAGATCCCCGGCAGGGCGAGCTTATCCAGTTCGCTTTTCACAATATAGAAATCGAAATAGGGCTCTCTGTTCCAGGCGCTGAGATCGCCCGTTCCCCCTGTGACAAAACTGGCGAAGGTAAAGACTTTATTGTTGATAAACATGTAGTGATCGCCATATACCTTGATATCCACCGTCTTGCTGGTGAGGGCATGCGTGAAACGTAAATTGATGGCATAGGGCGCGGCCGGGTTAGCTGAAAACCAGACCGGTGAGTTCATGCAGGCCCCGTTCGTGGTATCAGTTCGGGACTCACAGGTCAGGGTATTACGTCCCCACTTTTGCGGGTCGGCGAGGTCATAGCCGCCCGATTCATGAAACCAGATATCGAAACGCGCAGGCGGTGCCGTACGATCGAAGCTGATCCCAACGCTGGTGTTTCGTCCCGCAGGGGCGCCCGCCAGCGCCTGGCCTGTCCACAGGCTTAAGAACAGTAATATAAAGAAGCACTTAATCACATCATTTCCCTTTAGTGAGGTTGTCGGCGTTCATGGCAGTTGGACCGGCAGGTACCGATCGTCCGGCGAGCATCAGCTGCGCCTGCTGCTGGACGGCATCCGGCAGGGCGGAGAAGGTTAACTCCCGGCAAGGAATGGAACCGACATAGCGCACCACGTCGCGCATACTTTTCACGTTGAGTTCGCACTGATAAAACTGCTGCTGGCGCACCAGGTAGAGGTTATGCAGCAGGGCATCGCTCTGGGCGCTGAATCCGCCGTTGCCGAGATCGCTCCAGCCGTTAACGTTCAGCGGCACGCCACCGATAAACGGCGAATGACGCTCGTCGATTAACTGGCCGAGCCAGGTGTAGCTTGCGGTGGTTTGCACATCCCGACGCAGCAGTTTGCCAGGCACCATAAACAGCGTTCTGCTGCCTGAACCTTGCGTGATCTCACTGCTGGCCCCCCGGGATACGTCCAGCGATTCGTTAATCGTCAATGTTGTCTGCTGGTAGCCCGGCACAGCGAAGAGGGCGCGGCTATTGCCCGGAATGTCTGCGCTCCCGCTGTTATCCAGCGACACGGCAACGCTCGGAGCCTGGGTATCTTCCGGTGTGGCAACGTTAACCGCGACGGCGGAAGCGGGACGACCGTCGCTCCAGCGGCCCAGCCACAGGCCAGAACGCGACAGCGCAAGGGTTGAGCTGTAGTTGCCGCTGCTGCTCAGCGTATGGCGACGATCCTGTCGATCCCAGGCGTCGCTGACGGTCAGGCTGCCGTTGCCGTATCGCCCGCCCTGGCGCGTATAGGCTGAGGTATTCAGCGAGTCGCTGTTAATGCCCGACGCGCTCAGACCATACTCGTTTTCGCCGCGTGCATCGGCGTACCAGTTATGCGCCACGTTGTAGCTCAGCTGATTTTTTTCACGCTGCTGGTGCTGCCAGGTCGCGCCCATAGAGGTATAGCTCGACGCATCACCCTGACGGTTATGCGCCATGGACAGGCTCACGCTCAGGTAGCCGCCTTTGTCCCTGCCGTCGCGGGCGTCATCGTTACGCATGAACAGGTTAATGCTGCTGTTAATGTTCAGGCCTCGGGTGCTAAAGGCATTGCTCAGCCCTCCCTGCCAGGCGCGCGAGCGCGAGCGGGTCATATAGACCGATTCCCACGGCAAACCCGCATCGTGGCGATCGTCGCTGTCCGGGAGCTCCCGACGTGAAACGTACCGTCCTTCGTTGCGGTTATCCGAATATCCGAGGCTCGCATACCAGGCGCCGACAGGGACGGAAAACATCACCGAGAGGGTGCGATAACAGCCGTTCACGGCGTCAAACCCCGCGCTTCGGGTGTTGCAGTTTTCCGCTGATAGCGCGTTGCGATAGAGGCTCAGTGAAAAACCGTCGTTGTAGCTGATTTGCTGAATATTGCCGCGCTGGCCTTCGCTGCCGTAAAGGTAGCTAAACCGGGTACTCAGCACGCCGTCGATCGGGCCCGCGTTGAAGCCCCGGCTCCAGTCGAGCGCATTTTCCAGGAAACGCTGGTTTTTCTTTATCGTTGCTCCGCTGGTCAGCGCCAGGGTCGGGGTGACGGGCAGGCGCACACCCGCCTGCGCAACCGCGCTGCGTTCTTCGTTCCGATCGCTATTGTCGGTTTCACCCGCCTGCAGGAACCACTCGACGCGGTCAAATGGCGTAATGCCGGTTCGGGTAAACGGCACCTGCTCGGTACGCGTCAGCCGGTTATTTTCATAGACCGACAGCGTGACGGTGTAGCTCCCGTCCGGAAACGAGCGCGTGTCGAGGGTTTGCGCCCCGGCATTCAGGTAAAAGCTGGCCAGCAGCTGATTGCCACGGCGGGCGTCGATACGCGCGTCATGGGAAAGCAGTACGGTGACAGGCGTTCCCTTTGACTGCTGAACCGGATTCATCCACGCCCGTGTTGAACCCGTGCGCAGACCGCGAATTTTGCCCAGCGGCAGTTGGCTGAGGTTGATATTTCCGCCGGCATTACTGAACAGATCGCGGGTATCCATCTCGCCCAGCTGGACATAGTACTGACGCAGGATATCCTGGCGGAACCAGGCGTTGTTGACGGTGATTTCCTGCTGCTGCTGGTGCCTTGAACGCTGTCCCAGCCAGGTCCAGTCGAGATTAACATAGCCGTCCTGCGTGAGCGCCAGCGCGCCGTTGCCCTGCACGGTGGCTGACTGATAATCCCTGTCGGCAACAAAATTAATATTCTGCTGATGGATCAGCGCATTTTCGGTGTCCTGCGTGGGCTGATACCACTGATTTTCCGCGGTGGCTTTAGGCAGAAATTTCTTGTCCAAAAACAGGCTAATACGGGCGTTATTCTCGTCATAGATAATGGCCGCGCGGTCGGTATCAATGTAATCGCAGCCCGCTGCGGACCCGTTGCTGCTGCAGGCCTGGTTGCCGTTACGGGCAAGCGGAACGGCCAGCGCGGCAGACACGGTGCCAACGAGAGCAGGGTCGTCGTTAAACCGACGTTTGATGGCCGCAACCACGGTTTCAGGTGCGACAAAACTGACCGTTTCAAGCGTGATATCCGTTTCAAAAAGTCCAAGCGACTCGCCGTAGAGGTTGACCTCTGTCCACAGGCGCTGCGTTTTAGCCAGATCTTCAAAACCTGCCGGGACGGCCATCCCGGCGCAGGCGAGTTGGATGGATGCGGGTAACAAAGCAACAAAGAGGAGAGTATTTCTGTGAAACGCCATGAACGAGCCTCGACATCATCCTGACGTCAGAGGGTGGGCACCCTCTGACGTTATTCCTTAGGTGCTGTGGTGTTACGCACCGCCTTCCGTGGTAGTCGCCTGCGTCAGCATCAGGCTGACAACGCCGCTGTACTGACCAGTTTTCAGAATGCCTTTGGTGGTCTGAGAAATGGTCAGCGGCAGTACCGCTGAACCGTTTTCAATGCTTCCCGGGAACAGTTCGGTACCGGTATATTCCACATCGGCGGTAGAGAGGGTTTTGTCGCCCAGCTTCACCGTCATTGGGATGGTCTCAGCACCGTCGGCATTTGCCAGCTTCGCGGCGCTTACCAGACGGACTTTCACGTTGCTGGTGGCGGAGTTAGACCACACCTTGGTATTCAGGCGATAGCTTTCCAGACCGCGGCCAGGCAGATACTGCATATCGATGCTTGCCGGCAGCGGCGTGTTATCGGCCTGGGTCATGTCCAGCTGTGAATCAACGCTGGCGTTGACGGTAATATCTTTTTGGATCGCCAGCGCGCTAACGGACGTGGTCATCGCGGCAACAATCATCAGAGGTTTAAAGTACTTACGCATTGATATCTCCATATTTACAAATGAGCACCCTGGCTCTTTAAACAAACCCTTTGGGGTCTTTACGGTAACGTCGTGTTATTGCACGACGGGTAAATCAGCTTCTTCAGCGGTTTTATTCACCCAGTTGAAGTAGCGGAATTTATATTTCTGGCCTTGTGTATTTGTGAGCGTTTTTAATTTCCGTTCGGTATCCGGATAAATCGTCGCGTCTTCTTTAACCCATTTACACGACGAATCTGCGTCACAAATACCGATCTCTCTCAGCGGCACGCGCAGCGTACCGTTGTTTTTTAACGTGCCCCTGCGAGGATCTATCGAGAGTGAAACCACACTTTTTTCCGGGGCGAGGTGGATCAGGGCGCCCCAGATCACATTGACGCCCAATGTCGCCGTCGCAGCCGGGCTTTCTGCCTTGCCGGGAATAATGCTGTCAGGCTGCTTTACCCCTTCAAAATAGACGCGCCAGGTGGTCTCTTTTTCCGGTGGCGTAAGCGATACCAGACGAACGACGCGCATTGCGCCTGCCGCGAGGGCAAATTTTTCGGGCGTGACAACAACGCCGCCTTCTTTCCACGAGGCCACATCAATCTCTTTTTCCTGGGCCGTGCCGGGATTAAGAATTTTCTTTTGCCTCACCCGAATGAACTGAATATCATCCGTTTTCGACGCTACCTTAATTTGCGCCGCACCGGACCTGTCCACATTCAGTTCCATGGGGTACACGCTCATATTGGCCATTGCCATTTCTGAGAAAAATGGCAATGACAGCGCGGCGACATAAAAGGCGGTTGTCATGTTCACTCTATTTTTCTGTTTCACATTCAGTCTGCCTGCTCTGAGTTCATCGGCGGCGCGTTAACACCAGGACACCGTCTGCTTTCGTATTGCTTCAGGGCAGGGAAACTTTAACCAGAACAGCGGTTTGTGAAAATTTGTATTAATTAACTCGTTAAATACAGGTTTTTATCCTGCTTTTCTGTCTTTAAGGTTGTATAGTTAAGCGAAAATACCGCGACCAGGGATAGGAAGAAAATTCCTTCTGATGAAAAAATAAGCAGGTCAGGAGGCGGTTTTCATGTCGATGTACCAGGGATTAAAAAAGCATGCGGTAACAGCCGAGAATAAAAGATGTTTTTTATATGCAATAATTCGTTGTTATTCGATCCTGAAGCACACGCAATAAGTCTTGTTGGACAACCAGAATCTGTATTAACGCTTTCGGCGCCAGCCGTGCGGCTTTTGCAGGAATTTATAAAACACAAAGGGCACGACCTTAGTCGGGAGGAATTGATCACTCGCGTTTGGGAGGAATTTGGCTTTACGCCATCGGGAAATAATCTCAATAAAGCGGTAAGCGAATTACGTAAAAGCTTCCAGTCTCTGGGAGAGGGGCACGAATTTATTGTGACCGTACCCCGTTACGGATTTCGCTTTGATGCTGAGGTGATTTTTCAGCCCGGGGAGAATATTCCATCCGTCGATCCGCAGCCCTCGGTCGCACCGCAAGAAGTAAAGCCTCAACGCGCCTCCATGAAAAAATGGGCGATTGTGGCCGTATTGATCGTCGCTGCGCTGGGGACGAGCCTCTACTTCAGCCGACAGCAGGGGATTTTCATTCCGGCGAAACTCAAGCCGGTTAAGGAAAAAATCGCGCGTTGCAGCATCTGGATTATCAACGATCACGGACGACCGCTGGTGCTATCGAAATTAGCGGAGCGGCTGGAGGCTAATAACGTGGCGTGCGGACGGGAGGAGTACGACATTTATTATTTCAGCGCCCGTTTTACTATTTCCGCTGCAGATGAGGTGTTTATTGGTGCCTGCCCGGTCAGCAAAACCAGCCTGTGTAAAACCATACGTTATAAAAGCGGGGCACAAAAATGAAAATAAAACTTCTTTTTGGCGTGGGCGGTGTCCTGGTTGGTTGTTCGCTGGCATTTTTTTACTTTTCCGGCAGCGTGGGTAAAAAGGATGTGCTGGCCTGCAGCACTGAATTTAATTTCACGCGCAATGAGGGAAAAGCCAGTGAAGTGAAGGTCAATACCGTTGCCCAGTTCTATTTTCATCGGGACGGTACCGGGTTGACCACCTATAAAGGCGCGGCAAGGGCTGGCGGGCAATGTTTGATCGTTGACAGGGATGTGGATTTTACCTGGCAGCAGCGGGACGATGATAACGTTATCGTATTGAGCTACACCAAAACCTGGCGTCGGCACAATGACAATACGCCTGATGCTCAGTGGGGTAGCTTCGCCAATCCGACCGCACGCTACTACCTGACGATCTCTGAACTCTCGCCTTCCGTGTGGCTGATTCAGGACCGGCGCTATCCCACCTATATTTGCCGGGGTGAGTAGGGCATAAAAAAAGGAGAATGCCACAGGCATTCTCCTTTTTCGTATCTGTTGTGCTTAATCCCGGCTGGCGAAGCCCAGGATGCTCAGCAGGCTGACGAAGATGTTGTACAGCGACACATACAGGCTCACGGTGGCGCGGATATAGTTCGTTTCGCCGCCGCGAATGATGTTGCTGGTTTCAAACAGGATCGCGCCTGAAGAAATCAGAATAAACACGGCGCTGATTGCCAGATGCAGGGCAGGCAGCTGCAGGAAGATGTTTGCCACCATGCCCACCAGCACTACCACAACACCCGCCATCAGCATACCGCCGAGGAAGGACATGTCCTTACGCGTGGTCAGCACGTAGGCCGAGCAGCAGAAGAACACCAGCGCGGTGCCGCCCAGCGCCATGCCGATAAGGTCACCCATACCGGCAGACAGATACGCATTCAGCATCGGCCCCAGGATGTAGCCCAGGAAGCCGGTGAAAGCAAACGCGGACAGGATGCCGACGGGCTTGTCAGCGGTTTTGTAGGTCAGGAACATCAAACCATACATACCCACCAGCGTCAGGATCAGCCCCGGAGACGGCAGCATCAGCACGGTGCTGGCGGTGGCGGTGATCGCTGAGAAAGCCAGCGTCAGGCTGAGCATGAAATAGGTATTGCGCAGCACCTTATGGGTGCTGAGTAGCGATGTGCGGTCGCGTGAAGAAGTAATTATACGATCCATGAGTCACTCTCTTATGACAGATGTAATTAGTGGAAAGAATAGGAAACGGCACGCCAGTCTCAAAGTGGTTTTACCCATCTTTACTCAGCACGTTAGCGCTGGAGGCGGTTATTTCTTCTGCAGAAATCCGTTTCGCCAGTATGAACAGCGGTTTGCGACAATTTACCAGATCAAGCTCTTATAGGTTACTGAAAAATATTGCGTTATTACCATTCGAACGCTAAGAGTTATTTCCGGATCGTCATAAAACAGACTATAAGGCGAAGGAAATGAAACCACAAACACGCACTCACTTTACGCTCTCTTTGTTAACCGCAGGGATCCTGTGCGCCAGCACGGCAGCCTGGGCGGCTAACGTGCCGGCAGGAACCGCGCTGGCCGACAAACAGGAACTGGTCAGAAACAACGGCAGTGAACCGGCTTCGCTCGACCCGCATAAAGTCGAAAGCGATGTCGAATTCAATATTATCAGTGATTTATTCGAAGGGCTGGTAAGCGTCTCCCCGGCAGGAGAAGTCCAACCGCGACTGGCGGAAAAATGGGAGAACAAGGACAACACCGTCTGGACGTTCCATTTGCGTCCGGGCATCACCTGGAGTGACGGCACGGCGATTACCGCTGAGGATGTGGTCTGGAGCTGGCAGCGCCTGATCGATCCGAAAACGGCTTCGCCGTATGCCAGCTATCCGGGCAACATGCATATCGTCAACGCGGCCGATATTGCTCAGGGAAAAAAAGCGCCCGATACGCTGGGCGTAAAAGCGATTAACGACACTACGCTGGAAGTGACGCTCACGCAGCCAAACGCGGCCTTCCTCGCGATGCTGGCGCACCCGTCGCTGGTGCCGGTGGATAAAGTGCTGATTGGCCGCTTCGGCGATAAGTGGACCAAACCGGAGCATTTCGTCAGCAGCGGGGCGTATAAGCTGTCGCAGTGGGTGGTCAACGAACGCATCGTGGCGGAGCGCAACCCGCGCTACTGGGATAACGCACATACCGTGATTAACAAAGTCACCTACCTGCCCATCACGTCCGAAGCCTCGGATGTGAACCGCTATAAGGCGGGCGAAATTGACATCGTGTACACGGTGCCGATTAACCAGTTTGCCCAGCTCAAGAAGACCCTGGGCAGCGAGCTGGACGTTTCACCTCAGCTGGCGACCTATTACTACGAATTCAATACCACCCGGCCGCCGTTCAACGACGCGCGCGTGCGTAAGGCGCTCAACATGGCGCTGGATAAAGACATCATTGCCGGAAAAGTATTAGGGCAGGGGCAGCGACCGGCGTGGCTCATCAGCCAGCCGGATATTGGCGGCGTGAAGTTACAGAACCCGGATTACGCCAGCTGGCCGCTGGACAAGCGCATCGCGGAGGCGAAAAAGCTGCTGAACGAGGCCGGATATAACGCCAGCCATCCTCTGAGCTTCAACCTGCTCTACAACACCTCTGAATCGCACCAGCGCATCGCGATTGCGGCCAGCTCCATGTGGAAGAAAAACCTTGGCGTGGAGGCAAAGCTGCAAAACCAGGAGTGGAAAACCATGCTGGATACCATGCACACCCACAACTTTGACGCGGTGCGGTACGCGTGGATTGCCGATTACGACGATGCGGCGACCTTCCTGAATAACTTCCGCACGGGCGACAGCGAAAACACCAGCCAGTACAGCAATCCGGACTACGATCGCGCGCTGCTCGATGCCGCAAAAGCCAAATCAGCGGAAGAGCGGGGTAAGTTCTACCAGCAGGCGGAAGATCTGCTGGGGCGTGATGTGCCGGCCATTCCGGTTTATCACTACGTCCGCACGCACCTGGTGAAACCGTGGGTAGGCGGATTTACGCCGGATAAGCTGGGGTACTATTTCACGAAAGACATGTACATCAAAAAACACTAGGCCTGTGCTGATAAAATCGTCGATGTGTCGTCAGTTCAACCGATTAAACACGTTTTGACTATTTTTACAGCGAACGAGTGCAGCCACTCTTTACAGCTCGCGGTGAGGTGTTTATAGTTCGCCTCACTTAGGAAGTGTGGCCGAGCGGTTGAAGGCACCGGTCTTGAAAACCGGCGACCCGAAAGGGTTCCAGAGTTCGAATCTCTGCGCTTCCGCCAGATATAAACCCCAGGTTACTCGTTAACCTGGGGTTTTTCTTTTGCCTTAACGCGAGTTTGTCTGTCACCAGATTCTGGCCATTCCTTCGCTTTCCGGGCGAACGAGCGTAAAACCAAATTTTGCATAAAGCTCAGGCACATCCGCCATTAAACAAACGTAGGCCCCTTTACAGGCATGGGTATCCAGCCAGGCTACAAGCGTTTCCATAATGACTCTGCCAAGCCCTTTCCCCTGATAAAGGGGATCAACGGCGACATCGACAATATCGAAATTCAACGCACCGTCCCCCACGATTCGCCCCATACCCACTGGTTTACCCTCATAAAGAATATGCATGCCGTAACAGCTGCCAGGCAGTGCTTTCCGGGCTGCCTCCAGAGGACGAGGGCTGAGGCCCGAGATTTCGCGCAGCCGACAAAACGCTTCTGCAGTGGGGACGGTCTCAACAACGGTATAGTTATCAGGCATAAAAAAGCTCCAGTCAGTGTCCATCAGGGGATCCCAGTCTGGCAGTAAAACTGACTAAACACGATTTTTAGGATCGATCCGCCTCACACTTTTAAGACTCTGCTATTTCCCTGTAAAAAACAGGCGTTATCATTCATCCCGTAAATATATTGCTATCTCTTACCGAGGCTTTGATGCTGGAGAATGTTTTCATCAGATAATCAGTTTCCCGCCCTTTTCAGGACGGACTGGTTATCGCTGCGCTTAAACCTTATGCGCGCACCTGCGGGTGTGGGCTCGTTTTTACGCATGATGATTACACAGGTTTTCCAGTATGAATTTATCCCGTCAGGAACAACGCACCTTACACGTTCTCGCCAAAGGTGGACGTATTGTGCACGTCCGCGACAGCTCTGGCCGCGTCACTTCCGTAGAGTGCTACACCCGTGAAGGGCTGGTGCTGAGCGACTGCACGCTTAGCGTCTTTAAAAAACTCCGCACCAAAAAGCTGATCCGTTCCGTGAACGGGCAGCCTTACCGCATCAACACTACCGGGCTGAACAACGTTCGCGCCCAGCTGGATAATCGCTAAGCGGAATAAACAACGCCACCCGCGGGTGGCGTTCATGCATTGAACTGGCAATTTAGCGATATCGTTGCGGATGCAGGAATGTAGGCCGGGTAAGCGCAGCGCCACCCGGCAATAAAGGCGACGTTTAAGAGCGGATAAAGGCCAGAATGTCCGCGTTGATGGTATCCGCGTGCGTGGTATGCATCCCGTGCGGGAAGCCCGGATAAATTTTCAGTACGCTGTTCGCCAGCAGCTTGTCCTGCAGCAGGGCTGCATTCTTATACGGCACGACCTGATCGTCGTCGCCCTGCAACACCAGAACGGGAACCGTGATGGTTTTTAGATCCTCCGTCTGGTCGGTCTCTGAAAACGCCTTAATCCCCTCGTAGTGGGCCTTAGCGCTGCCGATCATTCCCTGACGCCACCAGTTTTGAATCGTGCCCTGTGAAACGTCCGCGCCATCCCGATTAAAGCCGTAGAAAGGGCCGCTGGCGACGTCGAGGTAAAACTGGGCGCGGTTAGCCGCCAGCGCTTTGCGGAAGCCGTCGAAAACCTCGATGGGCGTACCGCCGGGGTTACCGTCCGTTTTGACCATCAGCGGCGGGACGGCGCTGACGAGCACCGCTTTGGCGACGCGCCCCTGCGGTTGCCCATACTGCGCAACATAGCGGGCGACCTGTCCGCCGCCGGTGGAGTGACCGACGTGCACGGCGTTGCGCAAGTCCAGGCTTTCAACCACGGCCGACGCGTCGGCCGCGTAATGATCCATATCGTGGCCTTCACTCACCTGGTCCGAACGCCCGTGACCGCGACGATCGATAGCGATAACGCGATAGCCTTCAGCGAGGAAGAAGAGCATCTGGTTATCCCAGTCATCGGCACTCAGCGGCCAGCCGTGGTGGAAAACAATGGGTTGAGCCTCTTTTGGGCCCCAGTCTTTGTAGTAAATATTGACGCCGTCTTTCGTTGTTACGAATGCCATACCGCAGACTCCTCTGTTAAAGGCAAAACGATCCCCGGCTGAGCGCACAGCGAATCATTAATGCCTTAATTAAGTTGGCTTTTTTCTGTTTCCCGTACCGACAGTACTCCTAAAGTGTAGGAGAAATAGTAAAAGCGGTTGGTTTCATTGCTGTTAAAGGCATCCATTGCCAGCCCTATCATCGTTCTCCCGGCGTTACCCGCTTGCGGGTATACATCGCCTTGTCTGCGCTATTGAGCAACGTATCGGCATCACCCGCGTCATGAGGAAAGCGGGCAATGCCAATACTGCCGGAGATGGTAATCACCTGTTCGTTAATCAAAAAAGATTGTGCCAGCGCGGCGCTGACCTTTTCCGCCGTTTGTGTGGGTAAGGGATCGGCGGGGGTTAAATCGGGGAGCAGGGCGACAAACTCATCGCCGCCGAGGCGGGCCACCGTGTCACCTTCGCGCAGTACGCTTTGCAGACGAAATGCCACCAGCCGCAGCAGCTCGTCGCCGACGGCATGACCATGGAGATCGTTCACCGGTTTAAACCGGTCGAGGTCGATAAACAGCAGCGCCAATTCTTTATCGTGGGCGATAGCCTGGGCGATCGCCAGCTCCAGACGGTTAACCAGTAATCTCCGGTTCGGTAAACCCGTCAGGGCATCAAAGTTTGCATGCAGCCACGCGATATGTTCACGCTGTTTGCGATCGGTAATATCGCGAATAAAGGCTGAAAATATTTGCTTACCCGCTTGCTGATGCGGCCATATCGAGAGCTCAATAGGGAACTCGCCTTTGGTGCGATGCAGCGCAGCGATCTCGATAGTGCGGTTGAGAATATTCGACGGTTGCCCGGCCTGGAAGCGCATCAGGCCGCGTGCGTGCTGCTCGCGAAACGCTTCTGGTACGATCATCTTGCCAAGGCTGTTGCCTGTCGCTTCTTCCGCTGACCAGCCGAACATTCGCTCTGCCGCCTGGTTCCAGTTCACAACGTTACCGGCATGATCGATGGCAATCACCGCATCCTGCGCGGTTTCAACCAGCTGACGGTGGTACTCTTCACTCTCTTCCAGCGCCTGCTTCATCGACTCTATCTGGCTAATGCTCTCCTGCAGCTCGCGGTGCATTTCCGCCAGCGAAAGGGAGAAGAAGCGGATCCGCTCTTCAACGGACATATTTTTCATTTCTGAATAAAGATCGCTGGCGGTACGTGGCGGCATACTGAATTCCTGACAAAAGAGTTAGGTACCTATCAATTATGGCGCTTTAGATAACTTTTTGTATCGGGAGTGTGGCTAGGCAGCGGTAGGGGGCTTGCAGGTAATTTGGGCAGCAGCAATAAAACAGGCTCTGGAGCATGCCTCCAGAGCCTTCCGGGTTAGCGGTTTTCTTCAATATAGCGGGCCAGGTCCGCCGGAGTTTTTAGCACCGTCGCCACGTCAGTTGGCGGGATCATGCAGCCGTAAACGTCCTGCACTTCCAGCACCATATCGACCGCCAGGATGGAGTCGAGAATGTCGGATTCAATCAGTTCATCGTGAAAGCCCACCTTGCGGGATAACACTTTTTCGAACAGGGCGAGAATTTCTTGTTCCATAATTTTTCCTGGAGTCATTAATTTGTGCGGGCGTAAGCGTCCAGCAGCTTGCGGTCAATTTTGCCGTTAGGATTCAGCGGCAAAGCGTCTTTTACGATAATTTGTGAAGGCACCATATAGTGCGGAACGACCTTCGAAAGCGATGTTTTGATGGTGTCCGGCGCCATATCCGTCACGCAGAACGCGGCAATGCGCAGTACGCTGCCGCAGGATTTCATCAGCGGCAGGACCACCGCTTCGTTGATGCCGGACATGGCCAGCAGGCGGTTCTCGATCTCGTTGATTTCAATACGGTAGCCGTTCAGTTTGACCTGGCTGTCGTTGCGGCCCTGACAGTAGATCAGCCCCGCCTCATAGCCCAGATCGCCGGTCCGGTAGCCGCGAAACGCTTCATCTTCCCGACGGAGTAATTTCGCCGCGTTCTCCTGCGGCAGGCCGAGATAGCCGCGCATGACGTTTTTACCCCAGATAATCAGCTCGCCGTCGGCGGAAATTTCCATTTTGCTCTCAGGCATCATGACGCCCACCGGCAGCACGGCGCTGTCGCTGTTCAGGATCGCATCCGTGATTTCAACCACGGTCGTCGCAATCGTCGCTTCCGTAGGGCCATACGAGTTAATGATTTTGGCCTGCGGGAAGCGGCGGCGAAGCTGTTTAACCAGCGCTTTATTGAGCACTTCACCAATGAAGATAAAGACGTTGAGCGCGGGCAAATACTCGCTGTTGAACTGCGGGGAGAGCAGCTGCTGGTAAGCAAAAGAGGGGGTCGAAACCCAGGCGGAGACCGCGTTGCTTTTCAGTCGCTCCAGCCAGTTCTCTTTCTGAATGTCCTCTTTGGCGTTCAGCACGATGTGTCCGCCCATCGCCAGATTCGCCAGCAAAGGGATCAGGGAGAGGTCAAAGCTGAATACCGCGTGGTTCATCAGGACCGGTTTTTCCGGCAGTGAAAAGTCCTGGCTGACCCATTTCATGAAGTGCCATACGCTTTCACGCCCAATCTGCACGCCTTTAGGTTTACCGGTGCTGCCTGAAGTAAACATGATGTAGGCCAGATCCTGCTCCTCCAGTACCTTGCCCGGTTCCCCGGTGGCGATGAACTGCCGGGTCGCGACGTCGTAATAGTAAGGGGCGCTGGCCAGATGGCAGATCTCCCGGAGGCGCTCCTGCGGGTAAATGCAGTCCACCGGGATGTACGGAATGTTGTGCAGCAGGCAGCTATAAATCGCCACGGCGAACTCGGCCTGCTGGTGACCGTACAATACGACCGGCGTACCGGCAGCAGGCTGGCAGCGCTGATAGCGCTGCGCCCAGTCCGTCACGGCAGCAGAAAGCTGTAGCCAGCTTAAGGCTTCGTCGCTGCCGCTGATGGCCAGCTGCTGCGGGGAGGCGGGATCGCACAATGCCGCACGTAAGAAATCCTGCAGTTCCTGAAGATCGGAGTGATTTTTCATAGAGGTGACATTCCACTAAAGATGTAAAGGGATCCCGCGGCGCTTCCCAGCGTCAGAATTCGCCCTAAAAACGCAACGGCCGGATACTGCAGGCCGCGGTGCAATGCCGGGCTGCGTTTGGCTGACCACAGCAGCATATTGTGAGCGACGGAAATCGCGCCAAACAGCGCGCCGCTGATGACGTAATGGCGTTCCAGTCCATTCCATGCCCCCATGCAGAATAAGGTGCAAAAAATACCGATATTTTGCGCCAGCGTTTTGTTCTGACGGAAAAAGTTGAATTTCATCAGATTCATATAAATGGGCATAAAGACCACATCGCGCAGCCATTCAGACAGGCTGATGTGGAAGCGGCGCCAGAAATCCTGCGGGTTCTTTGCCAGAAGCGGCATGTTAAAGTTTGCCGGAATGCTGAGCCCAAACAGGCGGCCCGCGCCGATGGCCATATTGCTGTAGCCCGCAAAATCAAAGTACAGGTAGGTGCTGTAGGCAATCGACATCACCACGCCCACGGTCAGCGTAAACGGCTTATGGCTCCAGGGCTGCACGACAAGCGAATCAATCAGCATGGCAAACAGGAACTTCTGGACAATGCCGGTAATGATTTGCTCCAGCGCGACTAAAAACTGTTCGCGGTTAAGGGCAAATACGGGCTTGCTGACGTCACTCATCCACGTCCGCCAGCGGTACATTGGGCCGGCCAGGATAATAAAGGGCATAAACAGATAACAGAAATAGTGCAGGAAATTCTGACCTTCTTTTTTACTGCGATAGAGCAGCACGTCCAGCGCGCGGAACGTCATAAACGAGAGGCCGATCATGCCCCAGTGGTTATTTAAATGTAATTTCACCAGCAGCAGCGGCAATAATGTCAGAATGACCGCCTGCCACGTTTTTAACCATCCCTTCTCTTTTAGCGTGGCAAAAACATAAAAGCTGAAAAAAACGGCGACGGGGACAATATAATCCCCCTGAAATATATATCCCCATCCCAGCGCCGTCAGCACCGACAGCGCAGATAACCAGGTCAGACGATGGCGTAATACGCGATTAACCAGCGCAAACGCCAGCGCGGATGAAAACAAATAAACAAAAAACATTCCTGAGCTGTACATCATTCGGCCTCAGAACTTTTGATATTCAAAATGCAGCTGCATACTCATGCTGTCATCGACAGAGGTCCACGCGACGATGGTGATCGCCAGCAGGAGATAAAGTAAAAAAAGACGGATCGCGATTTTCATCATTTAAAACTCTGTGCAATAAAGCGAATCATAGGAACCCAGGCCAGTTCGGAAGGGTGCAAACGATCCCAATTCCAGCCATTCTGATAAGGCATGGCGTACATATCTAAATAAGGGATCTGGTTCTTTTCCAGAATGGTTTTTATTTGTTTATCAACCGGGCGGAAGGTATCGGTATTGTAAAGCGCCCAGGGGTTAACCGGGTCGACGATAGCAATCACCTGCACGTGGTGTTCCTTAAGCAGCTGCACGGTTTTACTGAAGGCGGCGATTTGCGCAGGCACGACCGGCGTGTCATCCCACTGCTGCCGCGTACTGTCCTCCTCGTAAATCGTTTTGTCCATCCACAGGGTGGCCGCGCTCTGCTGGCGTTTTTTATTTAACTCGCGCGCATTCGCCAGCTCTTTGTCCCAGTCGGGGGCAATGTGGGCGACTGGCTGCTGCGGCCAGGGCTGTACCGTCTGGGGCGTGATGTTGAGCAGCGCCAGCCAGTCGTTTTTTATCAGGGTGCAGACGTTGGCAAACTGGAAGCTCAGCTCGTCCCACATCAGATCGGGGTGCCAGCCAAAGACCCGCATTTGGCCGAAGGTTAAATGGCTTATTTCTTTACTATCAATATGCTTTAAATAATTAACCAGCAGCGGGCGCGCCTGCGGATCCTTCATCAGCGGATTAAAAATAGAGCCGGGGAAATTATCGGCATAGATAGCCGGTGGCAGCCCTTTTGAATAAAAGCTGTCAGGAGCCAGAAGCAAAACAACTTTACTGTTTGCGTTAAGGCTATTTTTAAAACGAGAGAACAGTAAAAATTGCGTTTCATCATCGACGAACGCATCGCCATACGCCACGACGGGTTTGTGCAATTGCTTATTAAAGTAATTATATACAGCGTAATGTTCATCTTCTGAGGTGGCCACCTCAGACGCGCCAATGAAGAAAATAGCATTCCCTTCTAAGGCATGGGAAATAGTCGCAATTTTTTCCGCTTGTTCTTTCGGCGTGCCCGCCATTGATTTAATCAGCGGTTGGAAGGTGAGGGGCGGATTGAAGCTCGTCACCAGCGGGTGAACACAAAGGAACAATATGGCCAGGGTCGCCATCAGGATATGTAAGCAAAGCGTATTTTTGATTTTCATCATCAACCAGTAACACTGCATGGCAGTAATTTCTAAATCTGCGGGTACTCAGATTTATAACAATTACACAACAAATGACCGTTTATTTTTGTGGCATTCTATACCAGAGCGATTTAAAAGGATGAGCGTTGCTGTGTAACGGTATGTACAAGGTGGCTGTGACCGGTGCGCGGCAAGCGCCTGGGTGATTTTTGCGCAGTCAAACGCCGGCGGGTGAAAATAGAAAAATTCCTGCTTTACAAGGGGCTAATAGATGTTTATAGTGCGCCTCACTTTGGAAGCGTGGCCGAGCGGTTGAAGGCACCGGTCTTGAAAACCGGCGACCCGAAAGGGTTCTAGAGTTCGAATCTCTACGCTTCCGCCAAATTTGAAAACCCTGCGATAGCAATATCGCAGGGTTTTTTCGTTTTACAGGGCAATCACCAGCTCCCCGGAATGGCTCCGCGAACAGCACAGCGCCACCTGTTGGTCCGTCCCGCCTTTTTCCGCCTCCGACTGCACGCTATCCCGGTGATCCACCACGCCGTCAATCACCGGCGTCAGGCACGCCCCGCAGATCCCCATTTCGCATGACAGCGGTACGTCCACGCCGTTCTCCTGTAGTACCTGAGCGATGGTCTTATCCGCGGGCACCGGCCAGCGCTCCCCGGTGGAGGCGAGTTTGACCGTAAAGATCTCGCCCGCGTCACCGCGTGTGGCAGGGACCGCGGGCTGAAACGCCTCGCTGTGGAGATGGCCATCATCCCATCCCCTGGCCGTCGCCACGTCTCGCACTTTTTCCATAAACCCTGCCGGGCCGCAGATCCAGGCGTGAAGCCCCGCCTCAGGTGCCGGGAGATGCTCTGCCAGCGCCGTGCGCGGGCTGGCGGTATGAATCTGACACTCACCGAACCGGGAGAGTTCGCGCGCAAAGGCCGCGCTTTCGCGGCGTTTGACGTAATAGTGCAGCGTAAACGGCGTTCCGGCCGCCTTCAGCTGCAGGGCCATCGCATACAGCGGCGTAATGCCAATGCCTGCCGCCAGCAGCAAGACCCGCTCAGCCTGATGCAGCGGAAACAGATTGCGCGGGGCAGAGATTGCTAATTTCTGCCCGGGTCGCAGCGTCTCGTGAACGTAGCGCGATCCGCCGCGCGAGGCGGTTTCCCGCCCCACGCAGATAAGATAGCTCTCGTCTCCACACGCACCGGTCAGGGAATACTGGCGCACCGCGCCGCAGGGCAAGTGCACATCAATGTGCGCGCCGGGCTGCCACGCCGGCAGCGCGTTACCGTCTTCAGCCACCAGCCTGACGGCGAGGCTTTTGTCGCCCTCGCGCCACAGCCCGTCAACAATTACGCTCAGCATATCGGCCTCCGTCATACGAGGAAAAATTCGCCAAAGCCCATCTTCTTCAGTCCCCGACGGTAGGCAATTGAGCTTTTATCGGCGGGAATATGGGCTTCCAGCGTCAGATCCAGCGGCAGACTTTCCGGGCGCTGGGTTTCGACCATCAGGCGATCCTCTTCAAAAATGCGCAGATTGAAGGCATGCACATCCTCCACCGGAATATGCAGGTCAAAGTTACGCGCGATAGGGGCGAACATGCGGGTGACGCGCGATGACACCGGCGACGCGGCGTTCATGATGACCAGTCGCGATTCTCCCGGAAAATGAATCGTCAGGGTGGCGGTAAACGGCAGATGCATTTCAAAATGGCGCAGCCACTGGAACCCTTCCGGCGCCTGCACGGGTGAACTGGCGGGATAGTTGCTCACGGAGCTCCAGTAATCGGCAACAAAACCGAACGGCGTCTCCTGCGGCTGATAGGTGGGGACCCGCTGATTATTGGGGTCGGCAAAGGTATCGGTGTGGATCCAGGCAAAGTGCGCCACGTCCAGAAACCCCTCTACCTGACGACCGGCAAAGCCGTTCACCTCAAACGCCGGGCAGTTGATCTGCTGAAATCCGTCGTCATCCCAGTGCGGCATAGTGGGCAGCGGCACAGGATTGTCCGGGTCAAACGCCAGGCAGGTCCAGATCAGGCCGAAGCGCTCCTCCACGGCGTAGTTAATCAGGTTCAGCTTCGCCGGAACGGGCTGGTCGGGGCTGGACGGAATACGGTTGCAGCGCCCGTATTCTCCAAAGCGTAAGCCGTGGTAGGGGCAGATAATTCCGTGCTCGTCGTGAAAGCCGAGCGTCAGCGGCACGCCGCGGTGCGGGCAGACGTCACGGGCGACCACGACCTGGTCGTTAATCCGGTAAATCACCAGCTGTTCGTCCAGCAGGGTCGCCTTAACCGGCGCCGGGCCGACGTCGCAGGCGCGCGCGACCGGATGCCAGCACTTCGCGAGGCGCAGCCAGTCCTCTGGCTCAAACGTGCAGTGGGCGGGTGGAGTCGGTTCTCTTTTCATCGTTGTCCCTCTTGCGTTCAGCCTAACGGGCCGCCCTGAATGGTCTCGCACAGACCGTTGATGATGCGCTCACCGGTCTCCTCTTTGAGCTCCTGATACCAGGCCTGCGTCAACGCCATGTCTTTCCCGTGGGTGACGTCGCAGCGTTTACGCGCCTTCAGCACCAGGTCGCGCACCCGGTCGCAGCGCAGCGCTTCGTACTGGCGCAGCGCCAGCGTAATGCTGTGGTTTTCACGCAGGCACTCACCCAGCACCACGGCGTCTTCCATCGCCGCACAGCCGCCCTGGCCGATATCTGGCGTGGTGCTGTGCGCGGCATCGCCGAGCAGCGCGACGTTGCCGCGCACCAGGCTGTCGAACGGCTCAATGTCGTGGATTTCAATGCGGTTGGTCGTTTCAGGATCCAGCGCCGCGATAAGCTTCTGCACCGGCGGCGCCCAGCCGCGGAAGTAGCCCGTGAGGTCGGCGCGCAGGGTGGTGCGATCCTCCGCCAGGCCCGCGGGCAGCGGTACGTCAAAAAAGAAGTAGAAACGTCCGCCGGAAACGGGCATCAGCGACACGCGTTTGCCTTCGCCAACGAAGGTGGTCCACTGGTGCGCCGGGGCGATCTCTTCGTCAATCTTCACCAGCCCGTTCCAGTTCACGTACCCGGCGTAGCGGCGCTCCGGGGTATAGCCCAGCACGTACGGGCGCACGGCGGAGTGGCTGCCGTCGGCGGCAATCAGAAAATCGCCGGCTGCCGTGGTGCCGTCGGTGAAGGTCACGCTCACGCCCGCGCCGTCTTCGCTTACGCGTTCGACGCGCTTGCCGAACTGCACCCTGTCGCGCCCCCAGAAATCCAGCATTTCGCGCTGAAGCTCAGCGCGCGAGACGGGGCAGGGGCGCCCGCCGGTACGCTCAACCAGCGGGGCAAGGCTGAAGCGGGTCAGGGTCTCGCCGCGCCGGTAATCCTTGTAGGCCATAAAACGCATCGGCCCGCCGTAGGTCTCGATGATGTCGCCCATGCCGAGGTGCTGCATGCATTTCACGCCGTTAGGCCAGATGGAGATGGCCGCCCCGACGGGCCGGATCTCTTTGACGGCTTCAAACACGGTACAGTCGATGCCCGCTTTCTTCAGCGCGACGGCGGCGCTCAGGCCGCCAATACCCGCACCAATGACGATTGCTCTCATGCTTCTCTCCTTTTGCAGGGTGTAAAGACATTCAGCAATTTGCGTACCAGGCTGCAGAGTGGCGAAAACGGCGTTGTGAGGGCTACGTTTGCACTGCTAAGGTGCGCAAACGCGGTGAGCGTGCCTTTTTTTGAATCAAAAATTTCCAGTTGAGCTATACGGAATCGACTGTTTCACGCTCGCGTTCAGAGTGGCGTGGTTTGTGCAATAACCCGGAGGAAGACAATAAAGGAGACGCTATGATCGCACTGCACGACTTCAATCATCTTCCCCACGAAAAGGCGTTAGCGCTGATTCACCCCTGCGTGGCGCTCCCCGAGTGGGCCGATGCGCTGGCTCTGGGGCGGCCCTACGCCAGCCGGGACGAATTGTTCAGTACGGCAAACGCGCTGACGCAAAACTGGGACGAAGCGGCGCTGGCGCAGGCCCTGAGCGCCCATCCGCGCATCGGAGAAAAGCCCGCAGGTTCACAGGCGGAGGCGGCGCTGTCGCGCCAGGAGCAGGGCGCGGTGAATGAAGGCGATGCTGCCCTTGCCCGGGCGCTGCGCGAGGGCAATGCCCGCTACGAGGCCCGCTTCGGACGCGTGTTTCTGATCCGCGCGAAGGGCCGCAGCGGCGAGGAGATTTTACAGGCGCTGCACGCGCGGCTGGAGAACAGCGACGCGCAGGAAGTCCGTGCCGCGCTGGAACAGCTGCGGGAAATTACGCTGCTACGGCTGGAAGGAGTTATTAGCGAATGAGCACACTCAGCACCCATATTCTTGATATCTCGACGGGCAAACCCGCACAGGGCGTGACGGTCCATCTCGAACGGGAGGGCGAAATCATGGCCTCGGGCGTGACCAACGTCCAGGGACGCATCGCCGCGTTCGTTCCCTCTCTGCCCGCAGGCCGCTATCGGCTGGTGGCGGAGATCGGCGCGTGGTTTAGCGAAACCGGCCGCGACACGCTATACCCCTGCGCGCAAATTGATTTTGTGACGGGAGAAGCGGCAGACGAGCATTTCCATCTGCCGTTTGTGATTGCGCCCGGCGGATGGTCAACCTACCGGGGAAGTTGACCACACCCGCTCGCCGTTGACCCAGGTCTCGCTGATGTTGCGCTCGTCGCCGAGGGTCATCAGCACAAAAAGCTGCTCGTAGATATCCTGACAGCGGCGATTGCGCAGGCGCTGCAGCGGCGTCACGTCAGGGTCGATCACCACGAAATCCGCCTCTTTGCCGGGTGCGAAGTTGCCAATCTTATCGTCGAGCCTGAGGGCGTGCGCGCCGCCCAGCGTGGCGTGATAAAACGCCTCGCTGGCGCGCAGGCGGTAGCTCTGAAGCTGGCCGACCTTGTAGGCCTCCCCCAGGGTGCGCAGCATGCTGAAGGTGGTGCCCGCGCCGACGTCGGTGCCGATGCCCATCCGCACCCTGTGCTGCCAGCAGGCGGGCAGGCGAAACAGCCCGCTGCCGAGAAACAGGTTAGAGGTGGGGCAAAACGCCACCGCCGAACCGGTGTCATGCAGGCACTGCCACTCGCTGTGGTGAAGGTGAATCGCGTGGGCGAACACGCTGCGCTCGCCGGTCAGGCCGTAGTGGTGATACACGTCCAGATAGCGCTCGTGCTCCGGCCAGAGGTCGCTCACCCAGGCCACTTCGTTGGGATTTTCGCTCAGGTGGGTCTGCATCCAGGTATCCGGGAACTCCTCTCTGAGCAGGCTGACCGCGGCGAGCAGCTCGGGGGATGAGGTCGGGGCAAAGCGCGGGGTAATGGCGTAGCCCAGCCGTCCCCGGTGGTGCCAGCGCTGGATCAGCGCACGCGTCTGCCGGTAGCTCTGCTTCGCGTCTTCGCTCAGGTAGTCCGGGGTGTGTCTGTCCATCATCACCTTTCCGGCGATTAGGCGCATGTTGAGGCGCAGGGCTTCGGTAAACAGCGCCTCGACCGATTCCGGATGCAGCGTGCAAAACACCAGCGCGGTGGTGGTGCCGTTGCTTACCAGCTGGTGAATGAAAAATTCGGCGATCTCTTTCGCGTAGGCTTCATCGGCAAACTGGCTCTCCACCGGGAAGGTGTAGGTGGTCAGCCACTCCAGCAGCTGCTCACCAAAGGCGCCGATCATCTCCGTTTGCGGATAATGGACGTGGGTATCGACAAAACCGGGCAGCAGTAGCTTACCGCGCAGGTCGGTATAGCCTTTGTGAGGGTCAAGATACTGCTCGCCCTCCTGCCACGGGATGTGCGCCAGAATTTTCCCGCCCTGTATAAACAGCACCCCGTCCTCAAGGTAGCGCGCGTGTTGGGCAATCGCGTCTGCGCTGTCGCAGACCTGGGCAATATCAAAAAATGCGCCGCGGATCGCTGTCTGGTAATCCATCATGGTTCCTGCCTTAGTGTTTGCGTAGCGGGGTGAGAAGGCGCAGCAAGAACGGTGCCAGAATGAACGGGCCGCAGATAGGCTGCGGCCGGAAGGAGGAAGTTACTCTTTTTGCGTTGCCACGCGTGAGCCGAACGACGTCGCGCCCGCCGTCTCGCGATCTTCCCGCGCCAGCCAGCGGTAGGTCACGCCGCCGAGGAAGACGCCGATAAACCAGCTGAAGTTCGCTACCTCATGCAGGGCCGGAATAAAGCTGATCACCAGGCCCACGGCAACGGACGGGATCAGCGCGCCAATGGCTTTCGGGTTGAAGCCGTTGCGGTACCAGTATTTGCCCTTTGGCGTGTCGTCGAACAGATCGTCAACCGACACCTTGCCGCGCTTAATCAGGTAGAAGTCGGCAATCAGAATGCCGAACAGCGGGCCGATGAACGCCCCGAGCACGTCCAGGGTGTAGTGGATAAGCTCCGGCGAGTTGAACAGGTTCCACGGGGTGAGCAGGATCGAGCCGACGGCGGCAATCATGCCCCCGGTGCGGAAGCTGATTTTCTGCGGCGAACAGTTAGAGAAATCAAACGCCGGGGAGACGAAGTTCGCGACGATGTTGATCCCGATGGTGGCGGTGATCATCGTCAGCAGGCCAATCGCTACGGCCAGATCGTTGCCCACGCGGCTGACGGTTTCGATCGGGTCGGTGATCATGCGGCCAAACAGCGACTGGGTGCCGGAGACAATCACTACGGTGACGATGGAGAACAGCAGGAAGTTAAACGGCAGGCCCCAGCGGTTTCCGCGGCGGATCTCGCCCATGCTTTTGCCGTAGCGGGAGAAGTCGCCGAAGTTGAGCAGCGGGCCGGAGAAGTAAGACACCACCAGCGCGGTCGCGGTGATCATCTGCCAGGTCTGCTCGCCCGCGCTCAGGGATTTGCTGGCGAGAGTGAAGGAAATGCCGTCAAAACCGGTCTTGTATACAATCCAGCCTGCGAGGGCCAGCATCACCACGTAGACCGCCGGACCGGCGATATCAATAAAGCGCTTGATAGCGCTCATGCCGTGCCAGAAGACCATCGCCTGCAGCACCCACATGATGGCAAAGCAGATCCAGCCGAGATGCGACAGGCCCAGAAACGCGCCGGTAGTGAGCGAAGAGAGCGACGGCCAGAACTTGAGCGCCACCAGCATCAGGGCGTTGGCGGCCAGGTAGGTCTGAATGCCGTACCACGCGAAGGCGATCAGCCCGCGGATCACCGCCGGAATATTGGCCCCGAACACGCCAAACGCCTGACGGCTGATTACCGCGTAGGGCACGCCCGCCATCTGGCTCGGTTTGGCTACCAGGTTGGCGCACAGCTGCACGATGCAAATCCCCACCAGCAGGCACAGCAGCACCTGCCAGCTTGCCAGCCCGAGCGTAAAGAAGCTCGCGGCGACAACATAACCCCCCATGCTGTGAACGTCCGACATCCAGAACGAAAAGATGTTGTACCAGCTCCAGTTCTGGTCACGCGTCGGTGCCAGATCCTCATTGCAAAGACGTGGGCTGTAAACCGCACCGGAATCAGCGGCCGTACCCTGCTGCGCGTTTTGACTGTTTGGCATGAAACCTGCTCCTGTGAATGAAAACCCGTTAAGCGGGAGTGCAGACGGTGTTGCAGGATCCAGGCCAAAATAATAAATCTTGTATGCAATATTTTATTTTTATGTATACGATTCGATAACGAAGAGTAAAAGACGGAGTGGTGAATGAACAACATAAACGCCCTGCAGACCGCGCCAGACCTGCATGACAAAGACGAATCGATCTTTCAGGCGCTGATGACCGCGATTGTCGAACATCAGCTGCTGCCGGGGAGCAAACTGCCGGAGGAGGCACTGGCCGAGGTCTTTGGCGTAAGCCGCACGGGCATCCGCAAGGTGCTTCAACGACTCGCGGCTGTGCAAATGGTCACCTTAACGCCCAAGCGTGGTGCACACGTCGCCAGCCCGACGGTGGAAGAGGCGCAGCATATCTTCCGCACCCGCGCTCTGCTGGAGGTCGCCAACCTGCCGGACGTGCTGGCCCGCTGCCAGCCGCCGCACCTTGCCGCGCTGGACGCCATTATTCGTCAGGAGCAGCAGGCGCACGAGGCCTACGACGGCCCGGCGGCAATTCGCCACTCCGCCAATTTCCACATTCAGCTGCAGGCCATCTCCGGCAACCAGGTGCTGACGGAGATGGTGACCGGCCTGAGCCAGCGCTCCTCGCTGGTGATTGCCACCTGGGGCGCGCCGTGGCGTCAGGGGTGCCGCTGCAACGATCACGAACAGCTTGTGGATCTGCTGCGCCAGAAGGCGCTCCAGCCGCTAAGCGATGCCTTAATGCACCATTTTGAACATATCGTCGCCAGCCTCTGCTTCGAGCGGGCGGGCGAGTGCCTGCCCGATTTTGCCCGGCTGTTTGCCGGCCACAAGGAGTCGTAATGTCATCTGTCTGTATACAAGTGATCAACCCCAACACCAGCCTCGCGATGACGGAAACCATCGGCGCGGCGGCCCGCGCGGTGGCGGCGCCGGGAACGGAGATCCTCGCGGTCTGCCCCAGCGCGGGCGTGCCGTCTATAGAAGGCCACTTTGATGAGGCCATCGCCGCCGTGGGGGTTCTCGAACAGGTTAAGCTCGGCAGAGAGCAGGGCGTCGATGGTCACGTCATCGCCTGCTTTGGCGATCCGGGCCTGCTGGCGGCGCGCGAGCTGGCGCAGGGGCCGGTGGTCGGTATCGCCGAAGCCGCCATGCATATGGCGACGCTGGTGGCGACGCGCTTTTCGGTGGTCACCACGCTGCCGCGCACGCTGATTATTGCCCGCCATCTGCTGCACCAGTATGGCTTTCAGGACAGGTGCGCGGCGCTGCACGCTATCGATCTCCCGGTGCTGGCGCTGGAAGACGGCAGCGGTGTGGCGCAGGAGAAGGTGCGCGCGCGCTGTATACAGGCGCTGAAAGAGGATGGCTGCGGCGCCATCGTGCTGGGCTGCGGCGGCATGGCGACGCTGGCGCAGGAGCTGACGCGCGAGCTGCGCGTGCCGGTCATCGACGGCGTCAGCGCGGCGGTGAAGATGGTGGAATCGCTGGTGGCGCTGGGGCTGTCGACCAGCAAGCACGGGGATCTGGCGTTCCCGGAGAAAAAAGCGTTAAGCGGACATTTTCAGGCACTGAATCCATTTTAATTTTTGGGGGTGGCAATGGGGCTTTTTGAACAGGATTACCCGCGGGATCTGCGCGGCTACGCGGGCAACCCGCCGCACGCGCGGTGGCCGAATCAGGCGCGTATCGCCGTGCAGTTTGTGCTCAATTATGAGGAAGGGGCGGAAAACCACGTTCTGCACGGCGATGCTGGATCCGAGCAGTTCCTGTCGGACATTATCGGCGCGGCCAGCTACCCGGATAAACACATGTCGATGGACTCCCTCTACGAATACGGCAGCCGCGCCGGGTTCTGGCGGATCCACAGTGAATTTCAAAAGCGCGGCCTGCCGCTGACGGTTTTCGGCGTGGCGATGGCGCTGGCGCGTCATCCGGAGATCGTCGAGGCAATCAAGGCGGCGGATTACGACGTGGTGAGCCACGGCTGGCGCTGGATCCACTATCAGAGCATGGATATCAGCCAGGAGCGCGAACACCTGCACAAGGCGGTGCACGTGTTGACCGACCTGTTCGGCAAGCCGCCGACGGGCTGGTACACCGGGCGCGACAGCCCCAACACCCGCCAGCTGGTGGTGGAGCACGGCGGCTTCGACTATGACAGCGACTACTACGGCGACGATCTGCCCTTCTGGACGGAAGTGGCCTGCAGCGACGGCACCCGTAAACCGCACCTGATCGTGCCGTATACGCTGGATGCGAACGACATGCGCTTCGCCACCGCGCAGGGGTTTAACACCGCCGAGCAGTTTTATACGTATCTGAAGGACAGTTTTGACGTGCTGTACGAAGAGGGGGAAAGCGCGCCGAAGATGATGTCCATCGGCATGCACTGTCGCCTGCTGGGGCGGCCGGGGCGTTTTCGCGCGCTGCAGCGGTTCCTCGATTACGTGCAGCAGCACGAGCGGGTGTGGGTCTGTACCCGCCAGCAGATTGCCGACCACTGGCGGGATGTGCATCCGTTTAAGAAGTAAGTGTGCCGTGTTTAGCCGGGTGGCGGCTGCGCCTTACCCGGCCTACAGGACCCACAGGGCATACGGGACATCGTAGGCCCGTTAAGCGCAGCGCCACCGGGCAGGTTTTTCAGCGTTACACCATCAAACTCACCTGCGCCGCCACGATCCGCCACCCGTAGGCAAACCGCACCCACGTCTGCTGCTGGCGGCCAATGCGTTCCGTCCCCTCGCGGGTAAACTCGGTGCTGCACACGGCATAATCCTCGCCAAAGGTGGTGATGACGGTGTGACGCAGCGTCCGCTGCAGCCCGGCGGCGGGGCGCGCCGCCCGAAAGGCGCGGATTTCATCAATCCCGTACAGGTTTTCACCCGCCCCCAGACGCACCGTGTTTTTGTCGTGCCAGAACAGCTCGTCCAGCACCGCAACGTTGTTGCTGACCAGCGCGTCTTCATAGCGATAAAACGCGGCGGTCACCTCGGCAACCACCCACGGGAGGTTAATGTCATCGTGATTCATCATGCGGCCACCTCCGCCGGGCTTGCATCGGCGATGCCGCTCTCTTCCAGCACGCGCGCGACGCGCAGGCAGGCCTGCTCGTTAAACGGCGCGGCAATCAGCTGCAGGCCAATCGGCGCACCCTGCGCGGTACGCAGCGGAACGGTGGTCACGGGCAGGCCCAGAAATGAAATCGGCTGGGTCAGCATCCCCATGCTGGCGCGGATGGGGAGCGGCTGACCGTTAATCTCCATGGTCTGCTCACCCGCGAGCGTCGCGCTGCGCGGCGTTGCCGGCGCGATCAGCACGTCGGCCTGCGCGAACAGGGTTTTAAACGCCTGCCGGGCGTGCGCGCGAAACCGCTGGGCCTGAATGTACCAGGCGGAGGGGATCATCGCGCCTGCCAGCAGGCGTTCCCGGGAGTGCGGCTCAAAACGCTCGGGCTCGCGGCGAAGCGCGGGCAGGTACTGGTTTCCCCCTTCGGAGGCGCTGATGATAAACGCCGCGGAGCGCGCCAGTTCTGCGTCCGGGAACTGCAGCTCATCCTGCACGTCGAGCGCCTTCGCCGCCCGCGCCACGGCGTCTCTGGCATCCGCGTCGCACCAGGTGGTGAAGTAGCCGCCGAGCACCGCGCAGCGCAGGCCGTCAAGGCCGCGATCGAGCAGGGGGCGCGTCTGCTCGCGCGAGCTCTCTGCCTGAAAAGCGTCGCTGCTGTCCCGGCCCTGCAGCGCATCGTATACGGACGCCAGATCGCACACGCGGCGGGCAAAGGGGCCGATATGATCCAGGCTCGCGACAAACGGATGGCTGCCGGATCGCGACAGGCGGCCAAAGGTGGGCTTCAGGCCATAGATGCCGCACAGGGAGGCCGGAACGCGAATCGAGCCGTTGGTGTCGGTGCCGAGCGAAAAGTGCACCAGCCCGGCGGCCACGGCGGCGGCCGAGCCCCCGGACGAGCCGCCCGCAATGCGCGCCAGATCGTGCGGGTTACGCGTCGTGCCGTAGTGGCTGTTTTCGGTAGTAAAGCCGTAGGCGTAGGCGTCCATGTTCACCATCCCGGTCAGCAGCCCGCCCGCGCTGCGCAGCTGGCGCACCGCGAAGCTGTCAGCGGCCGCGGCGGGGCGCTGGCTGAACAGCTCTGCCCCGGCAAGGGTGGTGTGGCCGGCAACGTCGAACAGGTTTTTTACCGCGTAGGGCACGCCCGCCAGCGGGGGCAGGGGGCGCTTTTCGCGGCGCAGGGTATCGATGCTCTCGGCCTCGGCGAGCATGCGTGCTTCCGTCACGGCGGTCCAGGCGCCGATCTGCGGGTTAACGCGCGCAATCGCCTCCAGCGTCTGGCGGGCAATTTCGCGAGCGCTCAGCTCGCCCGCGCCCAGCGCATGCTGGATCGCGCTGATACTCATCTCGTGTAGCCTCATGCTTTGTACACTCCTGCGATCTCCAGACGGTCGTCGAGCGGCAGCGCCATCAGCGGGGCGGCCATGTTTGCTATGCGGCTGAACTGCACCTGCAGCTCGGCGCGGCGGGCATCGTCCAGCGTCACGCCGAGCACGGACTCCATTTGCGCCAGATACGCCTGCCAGTCGGGTTGTTGTGTCGTCATAGTTTTCTCCTCAGAATCCGGCGGCCGCGCCGTTGCTGCGCGGGTCAAATGCCCCTTCGAACAGCCCGTTGGGGTGGCGGACAATCGCGCCCGCGTGGCCCATCGCTTCGCTGAAGTCAGGGAACATTTCCACCTCGTGCCCGAGTGCCTGAAGCCGTGAGACTGTCTCAGCGGTAAAGCGTCCTTCCAGCTTTAACGTGTCCGAGGTTTGTCCCCAGGTGCGCCCCAGCAGCCAGCGCGGGCGGGAAATGCTCTCCTGTAAAGGCACGCCCTGAATCGCGTAGCGGGTAAAAAGCGCGGCCTGGGTTTGCGGCTGTCCGTCACCGCCCATCGATCCGTAGACCATCACGCGCCCGTCCTTAAGACGCGCCGCCGCCGGGTTCAGGGTATGGAAGGGCTGCTTGCCCGGCGCGAGGGCCAGAAGATGATTGGGATCGAGGCTGAACGATGCGCCCCGGTTCTGCCAGACGATGCCGGTGTCGGGCAGCACAACGCCGCTGCCGAACTCGTGATAGATACTCTGGATAAACGACACGGCAAGCCCGCTGTTATCCATCACTCCCATCCACACCGTATCGCCCGGGCCTTTTCCGGTGCCCCACGGCGCGGCGCGGCCGTCGTCAACCCTGTCGGCAAGCGCCTGCAGGGCGGCGGGATCCAGCAGACCCTGAATATCGGTTTTCAGCTCGCGCGGGTCGGTAATGTGGGCATCGCGCAGGCCAAAGGCCAGCTTGGTGGCTTCAACGATGCGGTGAATGGTGTCGGCGTCGTCGGCCTCGGCCATGTTCAGGCGGTCGGTGATGCCGAGTATCGCCAGCGAGACCAGCCCCTGCGTCGGAGGGGTGTGGTTAAAGATCACCCCCTGCTGATGCTGCAGCCTCAGCGGCGCGGTGCGCCGGGCAGCGTGCGCGTTAAGATCGGCCAGCGTCACGGGCAGGCCCAGCGTCTCCATGCCGTGCGCCAGCACGTCCGCCAGCGGGCCGCGGTAAAAGCTGTCCAGACCGTCTTCCACCAGGCGCGTCAACGTCGTGGCCATGGCGGGCTGGTAAAAGCGGCTCCCGACCTGCGGCGGCTTACCGTCCACCAGCCAGGTTTCCGCAAAGCCTGGCACGTCCTTCAGCTCGTCGAATTTGCTGGCCGTGGCATGGGCCTGAGAGGCCGTAACCGGCGTGCCGTTTTGCGCATAGTCAATGGCGTCGGCCAGCAGGCGGGCCAGCGGCAGCGCCTTGCCGGTCAACTCGCGCGAGACCTTCAGCGCCTCGTCCCAGCCGCTCACCGTGCCGGCGACGGTCAGCGCCGCACGGGGGCCGCGATGGGGGATATGCGCCAGACCGTCGTAGGCGGCGAGCGTCGCGCGCGATCCCGCCGCGCCGCTGGCATCAATGGCGACAGGTTCGCCTTCCGGCGGCACGATAAGCCAGAAGCCATCGCCGCCCAGCCCGTTCATGTGCGGATAAACCACGGCAACGGTGGCCGCCGCGGCGACCATCGCCTCTATCGCGCTGCCGCCTTCGCGCAGTACCGCCAGCGCGCTCTGGCTGGCAAGATGGTGGGGCGCAACGGCCATGCCGTGCGTGGAGACATTACTTTGCATAGAGAGTCCTCGTAACCCTGAAAGTCACAAGGCGCTGCAAAAGCTGTTCCAGTTCTGAAAGAAAAGTTTCAGTAAACTGGCACGTATAATGAATACGCATAATAAAAGGTACAATGTGATGAAACAAAAGTTACAGAGGCGCTATGGAACAACTGGATGAACGTCTGAAAGCACAGTACCCGTCGCTGTCGCCGCAGGAGCAGCGGGTGGCGGACTTTATTTTCGATCATTTTGACGATCTCATTAGCTACAACAGCGCCGAGCTGGCGCAGCTGAGCGGGGTGTCGAAAGCCACGGTTAGCCGTCTGTTTAAGCGTCTGGGCTATGAGAAATATAAGGACATGCGCGACGAGCTGCGCACCCTGCGCCAGAGCGGGATGCCGCTCACCGATAACCGCGACGCGGTGCAGGGCAATACGCTGCTGGCGCGCCACTATAAGCAGGAGATGGCGAACCTGACCCAGTGGGTCAACGCCCTCGACGCGCAGCAGTTTGCCGACGCGATGGCCTGCATGGTGAAGGCGCGGCGCATCGTCATTATCGGCATGCGTAACGCCTATCCGGCGGCGCTGCACCTGCGCCAGCAGCTGCTGCAGGCGCGCGGTCAGGTGCTGGTCCTGCCGCAGCCGGGGCAGAGCCTGAGCGAGGAGCTGGTGGATTTAACGCCGGACGATCTGGTGGTCATGATGGCCTTTCGCCGCCGCCCGCGCATCATCCGCCCGCTGATGCAGCAGCTTCAGAGCAGCGGTATTCCGGTGCTGCTGATGTGCGAGCCGCAGGCGCACAGCCTGTTTCCGCTGGCGAGCTGGCAGCTCTGCGCCCCGCTGGACAGCGTCTCGGCCTATGACAGCTACTCCTCGGTCAATAGCCTGATTAACCTGCTGGCGAATGCCTTCCTGCATGACAGTCTCGATAAAGGCCGTCCGCGCATTCACGAGATTGCCTCCCTTTACCAGCAGCTGGACGAACTCGAACAGCGATAATGGGGCATCAGGCTGGTGCTTTGCATTAAAATGGTGCATCTGACGGGTCGGGAAAATAGACGTTTTTTCGACCCGTCCGCGTTTTATCAGGCTTCGCAAGAATATTTTCCGCTTCGCCCTGGTTGGCACATTAGTTGCAAAATCACACTCAAAGAATCTTTTGTTTCATGTTAACGTTACGGGGAAGCACCATGAAAAAATTGTTGATTGCACTGGCCGGGGCCGCATGTCTCTTCACACAGCTGCCGGCAAAGGCTGACCAGCTTCAGGATATCGAGAAGCGCGGCACCATTCGCATTGCCGTTCCGCAGGACTTCCCGCCGTTTGGCTCGGTGGGGACCGACCTGCAGCCGCAGGGCTATGACATCGACATGGCGCGCTATCTGGCCAAACAGATGAAGCTCAAGCTGCAGCTGGTCCCGGTGACCAGCGCCAACCGCGTGCCGTATCTGCAAACCGATAAGGTGGATCTGGTCATTTCAAGCCTCGGTAAAAACCCGGAGCGCGAGAAGGTGATCGACTTTAGCCGCGCCTACGCGCCGTTCTTCCTCGGCGTGTTTGGTCCGAAAGGGGCCGAGCTGAAAGACGCCGCCGCGCTGAGCGGAAAAACCATCGGCGTGACGCGCGGGGCGGTGGAGGACATGGTGCTGACCGGCCTGGCGCCGAAAGACGCGGACGTGAAGCGCTACGAAGATAACAACACCACGCTCTCCGCCTACCTCTCCGGACAGGTGCAGTACGTGGCAACCGGTAACCTCGTGGTGGCGGCCATTTCGCGCCAGAACGCGGATAAAGCTCCCGTGCCGAGCTTTATGCTGAAAGATTCGCCGTGCTTTATTGGCCTGAAGAAAAACGAACCGGCCCTGAAGGCAAAAGTGGACGCGCTGATTGAGCAGGGCATCAAGGACGGCACGCTGAACGGCCTGTCCGAGCAGTGGCTGAAGGCTCCGCTGCCGGCCAACCTTGGCGCCTGAGCCGATGACGGAGCAACTTGATTTCTCCGCGCTCTGGCCGCACTGGCCGGAGCTGCTGGCGGGGCTGTGGGTCACTATTCAGCTGACGGTGATGGCGACCGTCGGCGGCCTGGCAATAGGCATTTTCGGGGCGGCGATCCGCAGCGGACGCACCACCTGGTTCAGCCGGATCTGGGGCGCGTACGTGGAGATCATCCGCAACACGCCGTTTGTGGTGCAGCTGTTTTTCATCGTCTTCGGCCTGCCGAACCTGGGGCTGAAGATGACGGCGGGGGAAGCGGCGCTGCTGGCCATGGTGGTGAACCTGGGCGCCTACAGCACCGAGATTATCCGCGCGGGCATTCAGGTCACGCCGAAAGGGCAGTGGGAGGCCGGACGCGTGCTGGGGCTGACCCGCCTGCAGACCTTTATTCGCGTGGTGCTGCCGCCCGCGCTGCAGCGCATTTACCCGGCGCTGGTGAGCCAGTGCATTATCGTGATGCTCGGCTCGTCGGTGGTGTCGCAGGTCTCGTATGAAGAGCTGACCTTCGCCGCCAACCTGATCCAGTCCAGAACGTTTCTGAGCTTTGAGGTTTATCTGGTGACAACCGGGATTTACTTAGCGCTGTCGATTACCCTGCGCCAGCTGATGATGGCGGCGGGACGCAAATGGCTGGGGGTGCAGGCATGATGACCACCTTTACCGACTGGGACATTATTCGCAACCTGCTGCTGGCCGGACGCTGGACGGTGCTGCTGTCGCTGGTGGCGTTTGTCGGCGGGGCGGCGGTGACGCTGCCGCTCCTGCTGCTGCGCCTGACGGGCGGGCGCACGGTCAGGCGCATCATCCGCGGCTATATTGAGCTGTTTCAGGGCACGCCGCTGCTGATGCAGCTGTTCCTGGCCTTCTTCGGCGTGGCGCTGTTCGGCATCGACGTCTCGCCGTGGACCGCCGCCTCGCTGGCGCTCACCTTCTACACCAGCGCGTTTCTGCTCGATATCTGGTTCGGCAGCATTCGCGCTCTGCCCAAGGGGCAGTGGGAAGCCTCGCGCTGTCTGGGGCTGACCTTTGGCCAGACCCTGTTTCGCGTGGTCGCCCCGCAGGCGCTGCGCATCGGCATCGCCCCGACGGTCGGCTTTGCCGTGCAGGTGATTAAAGGCACCGCGCTGGCGTCGATTATCGGTTTTATCGAGCTGACCAAGGCCGGGACCATGCTGACCAACGTGACGTATCAGCCGTTTAAGGTTTTTGCGCTGGTGGCGCTCGGCTACTTTATTCTGTGTTATCCGCTGTCGCGCTACAGCCGCTATCTGGAGACGAAATTCAATGCCTCTCATCACCATTAATCAGGTGCAGAAGTACTACGGCGATAACCACGTGCTCAAGGGCGTCGATCTGGATATCGACATGGGCCAGGTGATCTCCATTATCGGGCGCAGCGGATCGGGCAAAAGCACGCTGCTGCGCTGCATCAACGGTCTGGAAGGCTATCAGGACGGCAGCATCAAGCTGGGCGGCATGACCATTACCGACCGGGATTCTCAGGCGCGCGAAATCAGCCGCTCGGTCGGGATGGTGTTCCAGAGCTTCAACCTGTTCCCGCACATGACTGCGCTGGAAAACGTGATGCTCGCCCCGCGTCGGGTGCTGAAGAAAAGCGCCGCCGAATGTCGCGAGCTGGCGCAGCAGATGCTGGAGAAAGTGGGCTTAGGCGATCGTCTGGATTACTACCCGTCGAGCCTCTCCGGCGGCCAGCAGCAGCGCGTGGCGATTGCCCGCGCGCTGGCGATGTCGCCGAAAGTTTTACTCTGCGACGAGATCACCTCCGCGCTCGACCCGGAGCTGGTGGGCGAAGTGCTCAAGGTGCTGGAGCAGCTGGCGGCCGAGGGGATGACGCTCATACTGGTTACCCATGAAATGAATTTTGCCCGCGAAGTGGGCGACCGCGTGGTGTTTATGCACCAGGGGAAAGTCTGGGAGCAGGGCGACAGCAAAACGCTGTTCGCCAACCCGCAGACCACGGAACTGAAGCAGTTCATCTCCTCCGTGCGCGGCCTCAACTGATAAGGACTTAACAATGGATATCGCACGCTTTCCGCAAATCAACCCGCCCCAGCGCCTGCTGATGGGGCCGGGCCCGATCAACGCCGACCCGCGCGTGCTGCGCGCCATGTCGAGCCAGCTGATCGGCCAGTACGATCCGGCCATGACCCACTACATGAACGAGGTGATGGCGCTCTATCGCGGGGTGTTCCGCACCGAGAACCGCTGGACGATGCTGGTGGACGGCACCTCCCGCGCGGGAATTGAAGCCATTCTGGTCTCCGCCATCCGCCCGGGAGATAAGGTGCTGGTGCCGGTCTTTGGCCGCTTTGGTCATCTGCTGTGCGAAATTGCCCGCCGCTGCCGCGCGGAGGTGCATACCATCGAGGTGCCGTGGGGCGAGGTGTTTACCCCGGATCAGGTGGAGGATGCGATTAAGCGTGTTCGTCCGCGCCTGCTGCTGACCGTGCAGGGCGACACCTCCACCACCATGCTCCAGCCGCTCGCCGAGCTTGGCGCGATCTGCCGCCGCTACGACGTGCTGTTTTATACCGACGCCACCGCGTCGCTCGGCGGCAACGCGCTGGAAACCGACGCCTGGGGACTGGATGCGGTATCGGCCGGGATGCAGAAGTGCCTCGGCGGCCCGTCGGGCACCTCGCCGATCACCCTGAGCGCGCGCATGGAGGAGGCGATCCGCCGCCGCAAGTGCGTTGAGGAGGGCATCCGCACCGACGCCCACCGCGACGGCGACGAGGAGATGATCTACTCCAACTATTTCGATCTCGGCATGGTGATGGACTACTGGGGGCCGGAGCGCCTTAACCACCATACCGAAGCCACCACCGCGCTGTTTGGCGCCCGCGAGTGCGCGCGTCTGATCCTGCAGGAAGGGCTGGATAACGGCATCGCGCGCCATAAGCTGCACGGCGATGCGCTGCTGAAGGGCATTCAGGCGATGGGGCTGGAGACCTTCGGCGACCTGAAGCACAAGATGAACAACGTGCTGGGCGTGGTTATCCCGCAGGGCGTCAACGGCGACCAGGTGCGTAAGCTGATGCTGGAGGATTTCGGGATTGAAATCGGCACCTCGTTTGGCCCGCTGCACGGCAAAGTGTGGCGCATTGGCACCATGGGCTACAACGCGCGCAAGGACTGCGTGATGACCACCCTGAGCGCGCTGGAGTCGGTGCTGAACTACCTGAAATTCACCACCACGCAGGGGGCCGCCATGCAGGCCGCGTGGGACCACTATCGCCGCGAGACGCCGCAATGAGCCCGGCGGCAGAACGGGTGATGGCCCGCGCCGACGCGCTGGCCGCCATCAGCGAAACCCCGGATGCGCTGACGAGGGTTTATCTCTCCACCCAGCATCTGCAGGCCAACCAGCTGGTGGGGCAGTGGATGAGCCAGGCGGGAATGACCGTCTGGCAGGACAGCGTGGGCAACATCTGTGGACGCTATGAGGGCGCGCAGGAAGGGGCGCAGGCGGTGCTGCTCGGCTCGCATCTCGATACCGTGCGCAATGCCGGGCGCTACGACGGCATGCTCGGCGTGCTTGCCGCCATTGAGGTGGTGGACAGCCTGCACCAGCAGGGGGTGCATCTGGCCCAGGCCATCGAGATTGTCGGCTTTTGCGACGAAGAGGGAACCCGCTTTGGCATTACGCTGTTAGGTAGCCGGGGGCTGACGGGCACCTGGCCGCAGGGCTGGCTGGAAAAAGTCGACGCCAGTGGAATCAGCGTGGCGCAGGCGATGACCCTGATGGGGCTCGATCCTGCCCGCGTGCTGCATGCCGCGCGCCGTCAGGAGGATTTCAGCGCCTATCTGGAACTGCATATTGAGCAGGGGCCGTGCCTTGAGCAGGAGGCGCTCGCCCTTGGCGTGGTGGAAGCCATTAACGGCGCGCGCCGTCTGAACTGCCGCTTCACCGGCGATGCCGGGCACGCGGGAACCGTGCCGATGCTCCACCGCAGGGACGCGCTGGCCGCCGCCGCCGAGTGGATGGTTATCATTGAAAACGCTACCCGACAGCAGGGCGGGAACCTGGTGGCGACGGTTGGCGAGCTGCGCTGCCTGCCGGGGGCGGTGAACGTGATCCCCGGCGAGGTTCAGCTCTCGCTGGATATTCGCGGGCCGCAGGATGCGCCGCTGGATCGGTTGCTTAACGACCTGCTGGAACATGCGCAGGCGATCGCATCGCGCCGCGGTCTGGACTTCAGCGCCGAGGAGTTTTACCGCATTGCCGCCACGCCGTGCGATATCCACCTGCAAAAGGTGCTGGGGGAGGCCGTCACTTCGGTACAGAGGCGCTCGCTATCGCTGCCCAGCGGTGCGGGCCACGATGCGATTGCCATCGCGGAACGCTGGCCGGTCGGCATGCTGTTTGTGCGCTGCAAAGGGGGCGTCAGCCACCATCCGGCGGAATCGGTGATGGCTGAGGATGTCGCCCTCGCGATTGAGGCGTTTGGGCGGGCGGTAAGAACGCTTGGTGCGATCTGAGTATTGCCCGGCGGCGCTACGCTTGCACGGGCCTACGGGATGGGTAGGCCGGGTAAGCGCAGCGCCACCCGGCAGGGAACTACGTTACTCCAGCCCCAGCGTATATTGCGCGATCTTGAAGTAGATAATCAGCCCGGTGCCGTCGATAAGCGTCGCGATAAACGGCGCGGAGACGACCGCCGGGTCAATGCCGCAGCGCTTGAGTACCATCGGGATCACGGACGACACAATCGCACTCCAGAGCGTAATGCACACCAGCGTCAGGCTGACGATAAGCGTAATTTCCAGCCCAATCCCCATCATCCAGGCGCGAATGCACCCGGCGATACCGAGCGTGGCGGCAATCATCAGCGAGGTGGTCATCTCTTTACGCAGCACGCGGCCAACGTCGCGCAGGCGGACTTCCCCCAGCGCCATGGCGCGCACAAGCGTGGAGGTGATCTGCGTCCCGCTGTTGCCGCCCGTTCCGATCAGCAGCGGAATAAAGAACGCCAGCGCGATGGCGGACTCCAGCGCCTCTTCAAAATGCTGGATCACCGAGCTGGTGTAGGCCTCCGCGACAAACAGCAGCAGCAGCCAGACGGAGCGTTTCTTCCACAGGCTATACGGGCTGGTGTCCAGATAGGGCTTCTCCAGCGGCAGCGTCGCCCCCTGAAGCTGGGCGTCTTCGGTGACGTCATCTTCCAGCAGATGGGCGATTTCGCGCTCGGTCAGGCAGCCGACGAGCTTGCCGTGGGTGACCACGGGCACCACATCCGCGCCGCCGTGCGCCAGCAGTCCGGCGACATCGGCACGTTCATCCTCCGGTTTGACCTGCAAAAACTGCGAAATCATCAGCGATTTCACCGGCTGTACCGTATCGGCGGTTTGCAGCAATTTACGCACGGCAATCATGCCCGCCAGGCGGCCATTGTCTTCAATAAAAATATGAGACGGAATATCGTCGTCTTTTAATTTTTCGAAGAATTGCTCGCGCGCCAGCGCCACGCATAATGAAATATCGAGGACAATAAAATCGGTATTCATATATTGCGCAATGGCGCTGTCATTGAATGCCAGATTCTGGTTGTGAATAGCGTAAGACATAGTGAATTCCCTTTGAATAATAACATCTCTCAGGGGCGAGCAAGACAGGGCATGTCGAAGAGGAGATCCCCACGTCCTGGGTTCAGCACTGTACACCGTATCCCGCGAGGGAAGTTATACTGACAAAGCCTTGATTCGACAGTGCCTGTTTTACCCTGTGTCGGTTCTCTCGAACCTACCAGAGCGATAACGTGTATTTGTACAGGAGCCTCGCCATAACGAGATCGTTGTAAAACGAGAGGAATAATACGCTTATTTAAATTTACCGCTCAGGAAATTAAATAATGTTTAAGAACGGTTTAGACGATTTTTTTTAATAAAATGTTGAGGGTTTATTTAGGTTAATTCATTTCTAATGGAGGATTAAATAGTCAGCGGAGGAGAGGATAATGGCGTGGTTTGATAATCTGCTGAATCATTTTGCGCTGTATCCGGCACATCTTTTCGCGCTGTTATTTGTGATGGCGCTGAGTAAATCGACGGTGCTGATCTCCTCCGTGCTGCCGCCCGCCTCGGTGATGCTGCTGGCGGGCATTACCGTCAGCCAGGCGAGCATGCATCCTGCGCTGGCGTGGCTGGCCGTGGTGCTAGGGGCAACGGCGGGTTCGGTGCTGAACTACCATATCGGCCAGCTGATGGGGCACACGCCATGGATGACCCGCTTCACGGCAAAGCACGCCGGTAAAATGCTGCGGGTGCAGCATCAGCTGCAGAAAAACGGGGTGCTGGTCCTGTTCACCGCGCGCTTCCTGGCGGTGCTGCGCTACATCGTGCCGCTGGCGGCGGGAATGCTCAGGCTGAATGCAGTCAAGGTCTACGCCGTCAGCCTGCTTTCCGCCTGCGCTTGGGCGGCGCTGTATGTCGGCATCGTCACCGGCATCAGCGCCTTTTGAATTACAAACTCCCCATTCCGCCGTCCACCAGCAGCTCCGTTCCCACCGTGTAGCTCGACTCGTCGGACGCCAGATAGAGCGCGGCTTTTGCCAGCTCCGTCGTCGAGCCCATTCTGCCGAGCGGCACCAGCTTGATGATCTCCGCCATCATCGCGTTAAGCGCCTCGTCGCTTAAGCCCGTTTTGGTAAACGCCGGGGTCTCCACCGGACCGGGGCTCAGGCCGTTGACGCGGATCCCGCGCGGCAGTAGCTCCGCCGACAGCGTGCGCGCCAGCGACAGCAGGGCGGCCTTGCTCGCGGCATACACGCTGCTGGTCGGCAGGCCGATGCGCGCGCTCACGGAACCGCAGAGGATCACCGACGACGGGTTATTCAGCAGCGGCAGCAGCGCCTGAATTAAAAAGAAGGGTCCCTTCAGGTTGATGCCCATCAGGCGGTCCCACGCCTCCTCCTGCCAGGCTTCCAGCGGCGCGTGCGTCACATCACCGGCGTTGAGAAACACCGCGTCCAGGCGTGGCCAGCGGGCGGCGAGGGTTTCCGCCAGCGCTTTTTGCGAGGCGATATCTCCCGCATCGGTCGGGATCACCCAGGCCTTATCGCCAAGAATACGTTCTGCTTCGGCGCGGGTGTCCGGGTTGCGTCCGGTCACGGCGACGCGCGCGCCTTCGGCGATAAACGCCTGCGCGGTGGCAAGACCGATGCCGCTGGTGCCGCCGGTAATCAGCGTATATTTATCTGTTAAACGACCCATGTTCTTCTCCTGAAATGTCTCTGGAGAAAGCACTATAGAAACGTTAGTATCGAAAGGAAACCAGGTACCAAATGGATACTAAAGAGGCAAGAGGTGTGCTATGGCAGAAATGCTGGAGGTGTGCTGTGAAAAAAAATCTGAGGCGTATACCTGCCCGATGACGCAGTTTGTGAACCTGATTTCCGGTAAATGGGCGATCCCCATTTTGTACCGTCTGATTGTGTTCAACACGCCCGTACGCTTTGGCGATCTGCTGCGGGCGGCCACACCCATCACTCAGAAAGAATTGACCAAGCAGCTGCGCCTGTTTGAGCAGCGCGGGCTGGTGACGCGGACGGTCTACCCGGAAATCCCGCCGCGCGTGGAGTATCAGATCACCGCGCTGGGGTTAACCCTGCAGGACGCACTCTCCCCGCTGGCCGCCTGGATGAGCGAGTACGGCGACCAGCTTGAGCGTTAGGCTACTGTTTTGCGTAGCGCGGTGCCGGAATGCCGGTGCGCGCGCTGTTAAACAGCTCAAGACGCGCCGCTTCGTAGCGATCCCACAGGCCGGCGTCATGCATCGGCGGGATGGTGATCGGTTCACCCTGATCCAGACCCGCCAGCGATGCATCCACCATATCGTCGGTGGTCATCACCGATCCTTCCGGCAGATCGTTCACCGTGACGCCCGAATGGCTCCAGATTTCCGTCGCCGTGGCGGCGGGCAGCACGGCCTGAATGCGCACGCTGCTGTCGGCAAATTCTTCCTGTAACCCACGGGTAAAGCTCAACACCCACGCCTTGGTGGCGCTGTAGAGCGCGCTGCCCGCCCGGACGTGCAGGGCCAGCACGGACGCGATGTTGATCAGCGTGCCGCGATTGTTCTGCGCCAGGCGCGGCAGGATGGCGTAGGTCAGACGCATCAGCGCCGTGGTGTTCAGGGTATTAATGGCCTGATGCTGCGCCACATCGCCTGCGAGGAACGGCGCCATCTGCGCGGTGCCCGCGTTGTTAATGAGCGTATCAATCGCGGTATTGCTGCGCAGCGCCTCTTCCACGGCGCGGATCCCGGCTTCATCGGTAAGATCGGCCACCAGAATATCGACGGCCACGCCGTAGCGCGCGCGAAGGTCGGCGGCAAGGGTTTTCAGGCGATCCTCGCGACGTGCGACCAGCACCAGGTTAGCGCCGCGCGCGGCAAGACGGTCGGCATAAACGGCACCAATCCCGGAAGAGGCGCCCGTAATCAGGGCGGTGGTGATTTGCGTAGTCATCGTGTGTTACCTCAGGGCAAAGTGGGTTATTTGGTTTCAAGATGAAACTGAATAAACTCTCTGCTATTTGGTTTTATAATGCAACCATATTTGCGAGCATTTTGTGCTGTTGTCGTCGGGAACGATCAGGAGGGGAGTTTCGCCACGATCTCTTCAGGCGTCAGTTCGCGGCCATCGTCGGCGATAAGCGCCAGTTTACGCAGGGGTTTGCGCTGTTCGGTATCGACCAGCACGGTGCCGCATTCGTTATCCGCAAACAAAAATTCATTGCCCCACTGGGAGAGGGCAACCAGCACCGTTTGCAGGGCACGCCCCTTGTCGGTCAGGACGTATTCCTGCCAGGCGCTGCCGTCGGACGCGGGCTGAAGCCGGAGGATGCCTTCGTCGACCAGCAGTTTCAGCCGCGTGGTCAGCATGTTTTTCGCGATGCCGAGGCTTTTCTGGAACTCGCCGAAGCGTTTAATCCCGCGCAGCGCGTCGCGAACAATCAGCAGCGACCACCAGTCGCCGATGATATCCAGCGAACGGGCGACGGGGCAGGTGCTCTCTTCGAGGCGGGTACGTTTCACGGTCAATTCTCCGGTGGGGTGTGGTTTTATTATAAAACTTATTGGCACACACCGTAAGCACGTTAATCATCAGTTTGAGAAATGCTTCCCGGAAAATTGTCACGAATCTGTCACACTGAACGCGACATTTTAAAACGAGTGAGGAATTAGGGATGAAAAAAGCACTACTCGCGCTGGCAGTCGCCGGTTCCATTTCAGCAACGTTTGGCGTGCAGGCGCAAGAGACGCCGGAAGGGTATCAGCTGGAGCAAGTTTTAATCATGAGTCGCCATAACCTGCGCGCGCCGCTCGCCAATAACGGTAGCGTGCTGGAGCAGTCCACGCCGAAGCAGTGGCCGGAGTGGGAGGTGCCGGGCGGTCAGCTCACCACCAAGGGCGGCGTGCTGGAAGTCTATATGGGCCATTACATGCGCGAGTGGCTGGCGCAGCAGGGGATGGTGAAGACGGGAGAATGTCCTGCTGCGGATAGCGTTTATGCTTACGCCAACAGCCTGCAGCGTACCGTCGCGACCGCGCAGTTCTTCATCACCGGCGCGTTCCCGGGCTGCGACGTTCCCGTGCACCATCAGGAAAAAATGGGCACCATGGATCCGACCTTCAATCCGGTGATTACCGATAACTCGCCGGAATTTCGCGAAAAAGCGCTCAAGGCGATGGAGTCCGAGCGGCAGAAAATGCAGCTGGGCGAAAGCTATAAGCTGCTTGAGCAGCTGACGAACTACGCGGATTCCCCGTCCTGCAAAGAGAAAAAGGTCTGCTCGCTGGCTGACGCGAAAGATACCTTCAGCGCCGACTATGAAAAAGAGCCTGGTGTATCCGGGCCGCTGAAGGTGGGTAACTCGCTGGTGGACGCGTTCACGCTGCAGTATTACGAAGGCTTCCCGGCCGACCAGGTAGCCTGGGGCGAAATCAAAACCGACCAGCAGTGGCGCGTGTTGTCGAAGCTGAAGAACGGCTATCAGGACTCGCTGTTTACCTCCACCGAAGTGGCGCAAAACGTGGCGAAGCCGCTGGTGAAGTACATTGATAAAACGCTGGTCACCGAGCAGGCAAAAGCGCCGAAAATCACCCTGCTGGTGGGGCACGACTCGAACATTGCTTCCCTGCTGACGGCCCTGGATTTCAAACCCTATCAGCTGCACGACCAGCAGGAGCGCACCCCAATTGGCGGCAAGATTGTTTTCCAGCGCTGGCATGACAAAAATGCCAACCAGGAGCTGATGAAAATTGAGTATGTCTACCAGAGCTCAGAGCAGCTGCGTAACGCCAGCGTGCTGTCGCTGCAGTCGCCCGCGCAGCGCGTGACGCTGGAGCTGAAAGGCTGCCCGGTGGATGCGAACGGCTTCTGTCCTGTCGATAAATTCAATGCGGTGATGAATAACGCGGCGAAGTAAAAGAGAACCCCCGCTGCGGCGGGGGGAAACGCTTAGACGTTTTTACGTTCGATGGTTTGCTCGCCCCAGAAGAGCGAGTCTTTATCCGTTTTTTCGAAGGCGCGCACCAGCACCTCATCGTTACCTTCCTCCCAAATCTGCTCGGCCAGCTTTTCATCGTACTTCGCGACTTCAAAGATAGCTTCGGCAATCTCCGGAGAGGTGTTGCGTAAACTTGCCCATTCGCCCACGTGGTGAGCTTTGGATTCTTGAGTTGGCATGCTTGTCCTCCTGTTGGGTGTTAGCCGTTCAGTTTTTTGGCCAGACCCGCGACGTATTCACCCTGATAGCGGGCGATAGACAGTTCTTCATTGCTTGGCTGACGTGAGCCATCCCCACCGGCAATGGTGGTTGCGCCGTACGGCGTACCGCCACGCACCTGGGAAATGTCAAACAGCTCCTGGGCGCCGTAGCCAATCGGCACAATCACCATCCCGTGATGAGCAAGGGTAGTCCAGGTTGAGGTAATCGTCTGCTCCTGACCGCCGCCGGTGCCGGTAGAGCTGAATACGCTGGCGAGTTTGCCGTAGAGCGCCCCGGATGCCCAAAGTCCGCCGGTTTGATCGAGGAAGGTGCGCATCTGGCCCGACATATTGCCGAAGCGGGTCGGTGTGCCGAAGATAATGGCATCATAGTCCGCCAGCTCCTGCGGGGTGGCGACCGGGGCGTTTTGCGTTTTCCCCCCGGCTTTCAGGAAGGCTTCCGCCTGCATGGTTTCCGGTACGCGTTTCACCACAACCTCAACGCCATCAACCCTGTTCGCACCTTCTGCAACCGCGTGAGCCATGGTTTCAATGTGTCCATACATGGAATAATAGAGCACCAGAACTTTTGCCATTTTGCATCACTCCTCGTTGGTTTTTCTGACAGCGGATCGCTGCGTTCTTTTAAAGATATGCCATCACAGCCAGACTGCAAAAATGAACGGCATTTCTTTGATTTATAACAATATGGTTACAAAAAGGCTTTGTAGCAAAATGAAACAACTTTTTGGCAGCATATTTTTGAAATGATAAGAAAGGTTTATGAATCGCCGCCGCGTCATCTCACCCGAAAGGCTGAGTTCATGTTGCAGAATATTACCTGCGGCTTGCCGGATAGCGGCATTCCACTAAGCTTAGTTTCATGCGGCACAGATAAAGGCACTGTCCTTGTGTTGCGAGGTGAAAGAATCCTCTTTTACTGAATGCAATATGATGTCTAATGTTTCACATTCTGGAGGTTAGAGATGGCAAACCATCGTGGTGGTTCAGGTAATTTCGCAGAAGACCGTGAAAGAGCATCAGAAGCAGGCCGTAAAGGTGGCCAGCATAGCGGGGGCAATTTCAAGAATGACCCGCAACGCGCATCTGAAGCTGGCAAGAAAGGGGGGAAAAACAGCCACGGCAGCAGTAAGTAACACGCCGGGTTGAACCCCTGCCGCCGGGATCTCCCGGCGGTTTTTTTATTTCTGCAACATTGAACTGTAACCAAAGGCAACGCACACTAGAGAATTGATCTTAACTGCGAGTGCCGCATGTCTGTCTCACGCTTCAAATTCTCCGTTAAACCGCAGGAAGCCATCCTGATTCTCATCACCATGTTCTGGGGCGGGACGTTTCTGGCCGTTCAGTACGCGGTGACCCTCAGCGATCCGTTCTTTTTTGTTGGCCTGCGCTTTGCGACGGCGGCGCTAGCCGTGGGGCTGATTTCGCTTAAAACGCTGCGGGGGCTGACGCTGAAAGAACTTAAGGCCGGCGTGGCGATTGGGGTGGCGATAGCGATGGGCTACAGCCTGCAGACATGGGGATTGCAGACCATCCCCAGCAGTAAATCCGCGTTTATCACCGCCATGTATGTGCCGCTGGTGCCGCTGCTGCAGTGGCTGTGCCTGGGGCGGCTGCCGGGGCTGATGTCCTGTATTGGCATCGTGCTGGCGTTTATCGGCCTGATCTTACTGGCCGGGCCGGAAAACAACCTGCTTGCGCTGGGGCCGGGCGAAATCATCACCCTGATAGGGGCGATTGCCATTGCGGCGGAAATTATTCTGATTAGCGCCTGGGCGGGCAAGGTCGACGTCAAGCGGGTAACGGTGGTGCAGCTCGCCACAGCGTCGCTGGTGGCGTTTGCGACGATGGTGCCGGCAGGGGAGTCCGTGCCGCCGATGTCCACCGGCCTGGTGGTGGTCGCACTGGGGCTGGGTATCTTCAGCGCCATTATTCAGGTCACCATGAACTGGGCGCAGCGCAGCGTATCGCCAACCCGCGCGACGGTGATTTATACCGGTGAACCGGTCTGGGCGGGGATTTTCGGACGCATTGCAGGTGAGCGTTTGCCGCTTCTGGCGCTGGTGGGCGCGGCATTCATTGTCGCCGGGGTGCTGGTGAGCGAGTTAAAGCTCAAACGGAAGAAAAACGCGCTGCCAGAAAATGACAGCGCGGCGTTAAATCAGGAATCCTGATGCACTACGGCGCCCTGCGGCGCGGCGGCCATCCGGCGGCTCAGCAGGGCGTTAAGCAGGATCGCACCAAAGGTCGCCGTGCCAATCCCGCCAATCGTAAACCCGCCCAGCGTCAGGGCAAAATCGCCTGCGCCCAGCACCAGCGTGACCGCCACCATAATCAGGTTGCCGTTCTGGCTGAGATCGACGCGATGCTGTACCCAGATGCGCGCGCCGGCCACGGCGATCAGCCCAAACACCACAATCGATGCCCCGCCGATGACCGGGGACGGAATGGTGTGGATCAGCGCGCCGAACTTCGGTGAGAAGCCGAGCAGCATCGCCATCACCGCCGCCGCCACGAAGACCAGCGTCGAGTAGACCTTGGTTACCGCCATCACGCCGATATTTTCGGCATAGGTGGTGACGCCGCTGCCGCCTACGGAACCGGAGAGCATGGTCGCCAGACCGTCACCGACGAACGCGCGGCCCATGTACGGATCCATGCTGCGCCCGGTCATCCCCGCAACCGCCTTCAGGTGGCCTAAGTTCTCCGCCACCAGGATCACCGCCACCGGTGCGATAAGCATCATCGCCTGGGTGTTAAAGGTGGGCGAGGTCACCTTCGGCAGGCCGAACCAGGCGGCCTGGTGGAGCAGCGTAAAGTCAACCGGCTTGCCCAGACCGAAAACATTGGCCAGCAGGGCGTAGACCAGACAGGCGACAATCAGCCCAACCAGGATCAGCAGACGCTGGATCATGCCCCGCGTGAACACCGCCACCAGGCCGATGCACAGCACCGTGATCACCGCCATCCAGCTTTCAAACGGCGAGGCGGAGACGCTCCTGACCGCAATTGGCGCGAGGTTGAGGCCAATTGCCATCACCACGGCGCCCGTCACGACGGGAGGCATCATTCGCTCGATCCAGCGCGTGCCGATTTTCATCACCACCAGACCAATCAGGGTGTACACCAGGCCGCAGGCGATGATGCCGCCGAGGGCCACGCTCAGGTTGGGGTTGATCCCCTGGCCGTTAAACCCGGTAGTGGCGATGACGACGCCCACAAAGGCGGCGCTGGATCCGAGATAGCTGGGCACGCGCCCGCCGGTGACGAAAAAGAACAGCAGGGTACCGATACCCGACATCAGAATAGACAGGTTGGGATCGAGTCCCATCAGCATCGGCATCAACACCGTGGCGCCAAACATGGCGACCGCGTGCTGAACGCCCATCACCATCGTCTGCCCGAGCGGCAGGCGTTCATCCGGCGCGACCACGCCTGTTTCTGTGGAGGTCGATTTCAACTGCCAGTGGGGAAATCCGAACATGGTCTGTCTCCTTAAGGCGGGTTAACAGGCGGGTCGCATAAGCGCGTGGTAGCCGCGGTCAAACCACACCAGCCCTTGCGGCGCGGGGTGGCGAATAATCGAAATAATGTCGCAAAACAGAATGTCGTGGGTGCCGACGCTCACCACCTGGTTGATGCGGCAGTCAAACGAGGCCAGCGCATCTTCCAGGCGCGGACAGCCCGTGTCGCCCGTCTGCCAGCGGGCGGCGGCAAAGCGTTCTGCCATCGGCGTTTTCCCGCCAAACAGGTTAGATAAAGGCTCCTGTCCGGCGCTCAGGGTATTCACGCAAAGGGTGCGGTTTTCGCTAAACGTTGGCCAAACGGACGCGCCGCGGTTCAGGCACACCAGCAGGGTGGGCGGTGAATCCGTTACGCTGCACACCGCGCTGGCGGTGAAGCCTGCCATCCCCGCCGGGCCGTCGGTGGTGATGATGTTGACCGCCGCGCCAACGCAGGCCATGGCGTCGCGAAAGGTTTGTTTATCCGGTGTTGTCATCATCGCTCCTTACGCCAGCCCGCAGGCATCGTCAAAGTCCAGGCGCGGCAGGCGCCCGTAAAGTTTTCGGGTATCGCCATAGCCTATGTTGATCAGCAGATTGCTTTTAAGCGTCGTGCCGGTGAAAAAGGCTTCGTCGACCTTTTGGCGGTCAAATCCCGACATCGGGCCGGTGTCCAGCCCCAGGGCGCGACAGGCGAAAATCAGGTAAGCGGCCTGCATTGAGCTGTTGCGAAAGGCAGTCTCTTCCGCATGCGCGGGGCTGGTGGTGAACCAGCTCTTTGCATCGCCGTGCGGGAACAGCTCGGGCAGGCGCTCGTAGAATTCACCGTCCCAGGCAATAATCGCCGTGACCGGAGCGGTGAGCGTTTTCTCGAGGTTACCGCTGGAGAGCGCCGGGCGCAGCTTCTCTTTTCCCTCCGCGCTTCGCACAAACACAATCCGTGCCGGGGAGCAATTGGCGGACGTGGGCCCCCATTTCATCAGGTTGTAGATTTCGCGCAGCGTTTCGTCGCTGACGGGCATATCCTGCCAGCCGTTATGGGTGCGCGCGCCGGTGAACAGCGTTTCCAGCGCGGCGGGGGTAATGGCTTCGCTCATTAAAGCTCCTTATAAAGCGGGTTCCGGGCTGTGCAGCAGGCTGGCCAGCCCGTTCAGCAGCAGGGTGTTGAAGGTATCCGGCTCGGTGACGTTGCAGGCATGCCCGCCCTGGCGCATCACCACGCTGTGGCTGTGCGGGATCGCCGCCTGCAGCTCGGATGAGCAGACTGAGGGCACCAGCATGTCGTCGGCAGAACAGACGATCTGTACCGGGCAGCGAATGCGCGCCGCATGGCGGCTGAAGTCGGCCTTTTTCAGGGCGCTGAGCCTGTGCAGCAGGTTGGTTTTGCCCTGGAAATGGGCCAGCGCCAGCGCTTCTTCGGCCTCCAGACGGGGGGCGCGGGCGGCCATCCAGTCCGCAGGGTAGAGAAACAGCGGCTGCGCCTCGACCCACGCCTGTGCGCCGCCGTAATGCAGCAGGCGCTCGCGGATCTGAAAGCAGCGGCGGGTGTGGGCGTTGAGGGTCAGCCAGCCGTTAACGCACACCAGCGCGGTGAGGGCGTCGGGCCTGTCGAGGGCGAGCTGCAGGCCGACCAGTGCCCCCAGCGCGTGACCCACGACGCTGTAGCGGACAATCCCGGCTTCAGCCAGCGCCTGGGCCAGCTCGTGCGCCATCTGCGCAAGGCTGTACCCTTCCGGCAGGGTGGCGGGGTTATTGCCCGTTCCCCGCTGGTCATAGCACACCACCTGATATTCCGGCTCCAGCGCGGCCAGCTGGGGCAGCCAGTAGCTGCCGCTGCCGCCGAGACCGGAAATAAAGACCACCACGGGCGCGCCCTCGTACGGGGGCGGCGAGACGGAAAGTTTCATACCTGCCTCACTTCGCGATGTGCGCAACGGTGGCGATTTCAACCAGCGCCTCTGGCTTCACCAGCCCGCACTGAATGCAGAACCGCGCCGGTTTATCGCCGGGGAAGAACTCGGCGTAAATCTCGTTAATCGCGGCGTAGTTTTTCCAGTCGGTGATAAAGATGCTGTTGAAGGTCACATCCTCCATCGTGCCACCCGCCGTTTCGATCACGGTTTTGATCGTCTCGAGCACGTGGCGGGTTTGCGCCTTTGGGTCGTTGATAAACACCACGTTGTTGTCTTTATCAAACGGCAGCGTACCGGAGACATACACCACGCCGTCGGCGAGGGTACCGGGAACAAACGGGGCAATCGGCGTGCTGGTACCCGGCGGGATGATTACGGATTTCGGCATCAGGCGTCTCCTCAGGCGATACGGGCAAGCGGGGGAGTCAGGGCGTCGCAGAAATCATTGACGTTACTGACCCAGCCAAAAAAGGTTTCGATGTTGAACAGGGCCGCTTTCTGGGCGAATTCCGGCCCGGCCTGGTGGGTCGCGTCTTCCAGCACCACGCCAAAATACTCGAGGAAAAAGCCGTCGCGCAGGGTCGACTCCACGCAGACGTTGGTGGCGATGCCGGTGAACACCAGATGACGAATGCCCCGGCTGCGCAGCAGGCTGTCGAGCGGGGTGTTGAAAAAGCCGCTGTAGCGCGGTTTGGGCAGGACAATATCGCCCGCCTGCGGTACCAGCTCATCGACCAGCTGATAGTCCCAGCCGCCTTTCGCCAGCAGCTTGCCCTGCAGTTCGGGCCGTTTACGCATGGTTTTCAGGGCGTTCGACTTGTGGAAGTTGGGCGAGCCGGGGCCGCCGGCCTCGACGTACTGGTCATCCCAGCCGTTCTGGAACCAGATGATGAGCATGCCCGCGGCGCGCGCGGCGGCGACGGCGGTTTTAATGTTCTCAATCACCGGCCGGGTGGCGGAGACGTCGAATCCCGCCAGATCCAGATAGCCGCCCTGGCTGGCGTAGGCGTTTTGCATGTCCACCACGATCAGCGCGCTCTGCTGTGGCACGAAGGTGATGGCTTCCGGGCGTGCGTTAAGGGTCGTCATTACGCCACCTCCTTCGTGACGGCAGGGATGTGGGCGCGGCACTGCATCAGCGGCTGGATGCGCTCGCCGAAGGTCTCCACGCCGGTGAGGAAATCGTCGAAGGTCAGCAGGACGCCTTCCGCGCCGGGTACGGCCGCCACTTCGTCAAGCATTCTGGCGACGCTGGCGTACGAGCCGACCAGCGTGCCCATGTTGATATTGACGGCGGAGGTCGGGTCAGCCATCTGGCGAACGTTGGTATCCGCCCCGGAGCGGGTATCCTTCTGGCTCTGCTCGGTGAGCCAGATCAGGGCCTCCTCGTCGGCGCCGTCCTTATAGCGCTCCCATTTCGCGCGCGCGGCGTCGTCGGTTTCGTCGGCAATGACCATAAACAGCACGTAGGAGCCCACGTCGCGCCCGGTTTTGTCGGCGGCCTCTTTCATGCGCGCGGCGGTCGGGGCGAAGGCGGCAGGCGTGTTCACGCCTTTACCGAAGCAGAAGTTGAAGTCGGCGTATTTCGCGGAAAATTCCATCCCCGCGTCGCTTTGTCCGGCGCAAATCACCGTCATCGGCACCGACGGCTGCGGGCTGACGCGGCAGTCGTTCATGGTGAAGAAATCGCCCTTGAAATCGCTTTTGCCGGTCCCCCACAGGTCGCGCAGCACCTGCACGTATTCGGTCAGGTAGTCGTAGCGACGCGAGAAGTACTCGTCACCCGGCCAGAGCCCCATCTGCTCGTACTCCGGTTTTTGCCAGCCGGTGACCAGGTTGACGCCAAAACGCCCGCCGGAGATGGAGTCGATGGTGGATGCCATGCGCGCGACGATCGCCGGGGGCAGGGTGAGCGTGGCGGCGGTGGCGTAGATTTGGATCCGCGAGGTGACCGCGGCCAGCCCGGCCATCAGGGTAAAGGACTCCAGGTTGTGATCCCAGAATTCGGTTTTGCCGCCAAAGCCGCGCAGCTTGATCATCGAAAGCGCAAAGTCGAAATGGTAGTGCTCTGCTTTCTGCACGATGGCTTTATTGAGCTCAAAGGTCGGCTTGTATTGCGGTGCAGTGGTCGAGATAAGCCAGCCGTTGTTGCCGATGGGTACAAATACGCCAATTTTCATCACGAACCTCTCTTCATTACGTCGCAGGTGTAGCGGTGTTTTTGCAAAGGCGGTGCCAGTTTTGAAAATGGCTGTGTTATTAATGTGTTAATCAGAAGTTGGTGGATTGATTCGGCTAAATGTGGACTAACTGGTCAAAAACATTGCACAGAAAACAGGCATTCATGCGCGATCGGAGTGCAGGATGTCGTGGCGAGTCGGGGGTTTTGCTATGCTGAGGGCAACGCAGAATAAGGAGAGCGGGAATGGCACAAGGCGCAGTGAAAACACCAGGTAAACGTTCGCAGGCGGTGAGCGCCAAGAAGCAGGCGATCCTCAGCGCGGCGCTGGAGACTTTTTCGCAGTTTGGTATTCACGGCACGCGCCTGGAGCAGGTGGCGGAGCAGTCCGGCGTATCCAAAACCAATCTGCTTTACTACTACCCGTCGAAAGAGGCGCTCTATATCGCGGTGATGCAGCAGATCCTCGATATCTGGCTGGCGCCCCTCAAAGCGTTCCGCGCGGAGCTGGCCCCGCTGGTGGCGATCAAAGAGTACATTCGCCTGAAGCTGGAGGTGTCGCGCGATTACCCGCAGGCGTCGCGACTGTTTTGTCTTGAGATGCTGCAGGGCGCGCCGCTGCTGCAGGCGGAATTAACCGGCGATCTAAAACAGCTGGTGGACGATAAGTCGGCCATTATTGCCGGATGGGTCGCCAGCGGAAAACTGGCCCCGGTCGACCCGCATCATCTGATCTTTATGATCTGGGCCTCCACCCAGCATTACGCTGACTTTGCGGCCCAGGTTGAGGCGGTGACCGGTAAAACGCTCCAGGACGAGGCGTTTTTCCACAGCACCCTGGAAAACGTGCAGCGGATGATTATCGAAGGGATCCGCCTGCGCTAGTTTCCCCTCACCCCAGCCCTCTCCCTCAAGGGAGAGGGGGCCATCCGCGCAGGTATTATTTTGTGGGGATCCCTCAGCCCGGCGGGAGAGGGCAGCTTAAGTCGCCCTCTTCACACTGCATCAGCGAGGCCAGAAACGCTTCGCGCTCCACGGTTTTTTCCGCCAGGCACTGGTTAACAATCATTGGCTGGACGCTCCCGCCTTCCGTCCCCGAACCGATAAACGCGCAGTCCGCATCGCGCAGGGTAATCCACGCCTGCTGCGCTTTTTTCAGCAGGTCGCGCTGAGGAGCTGCCGCGCGTTTGATGGCGGCCTGATACGTCTGGTTGAGTTTTTTATCGGCAGCCTGGTACTGCTGCGCGCTACAGGTATTCAGTTCAAGCTGGGTGGTCGCGTTGTCGCACTCGTCGGCCAGCGCGCTGGCGCTCATTAGCAGTGCCGCACTGGCGATAAGAAATCGTTTCATATACTCCCCAAAAAAATAAGGCTCCGTCTCCGGAGCCTTATTAACACAGCGTTAGCCTATTGTCATCAGACTGGCGTTACCGCCTGCCGCCGCGGTGTTGACGCTGAGCGAGCGCTCCACGTACAGACGCTCCAGCAGCAGGTTAGTTTCTCCGCGCGCAAAGCCCTGCACGGAAACGATGGCGCCGCTGCGGGCCGCAACCTGCTCGCACAGTTCGCGCAGCTGATCGGAATCACCGTGGTAGATCACCGCATCAAACGGCTGGGTCAGCAGGCTATCGGCTTTCGCGAAGCGAATGCGGGCCGAGACCGCCTTCGGCAGCTGTTTGGCGAGATCGCGATGCAGGGCATCTTCCGGCCACAGCACTTCACAGCCGGTTGCCATGGCGGCGGCCAGCTGCACCAGCGCGTCCTGCTCGTTATCGGCCACGCACAGCACGCACTCGCGCGGCATCAGCGTCCAGGTGTTGCGCTCGCCGGTTGGCCCCGGCAGCAGACGCTGCGTGCCCGCCTGCGCCAGCTCGCCGTACTGCTTCGCGACGGCACGCAGTTCAGGACGTTTTTCTGCCCATGTAATGAGCGCCTCCAGCGGCTGGGTCAGCACGGTTTTCAGCTGCGCATCCACCGGATAGTCCGCATCCTGGCGTGCCAGGGTGACGCCCAGGGCGTTCTCCGGACGGTTCGCCAGCAGACGGTACAGGTAGAGCGGACCGCCCGCTTTCGGACCGGTGCCGGAAAGGCCTTCGCCGCCGAACGGCTGCACGCCCACGACCGCGCCAACCATGTTGCGGTTGACGTACAGGTTGCCCACTTTGGCGCTGCCGGTGACCTGCGCGATAGTCTCGTCGATACGGGTATGCACGCCGAGCGTCAGGCCATAGCCGGAGGCGTTGATCTGCTCAACCAGCTCGTTCAGGTTGTTACGGTTGTAGCGCACCACGTGCAGCACGGGTCCGAAGACCTCTTTTTTCAGCTCGTCGAAGCTTGCCAGCTCAATCAGCGTTGGCGGCACAAAGGTTCCTGTCCGCCATTCGCGGGCATCTTCGCTGTTCTCGCGCACCGCCTGGAACACCGGGCGGCCTTTCGCGCGCATGGTCTGAATGTGGTTTTCGATGTTGGCTTTGGCTTCCGCGTCGATCACCGGCCCGATATCGGTGGTGAGACGGCCCGGGTTGCCCATGCGGCATTCGGCCATCGCGCCGCGCAGCATCTTCAGCGTGTGGTCCGCCACGTCGTCCTGCAGGCACAGCACGCGCAGGGCGGAGCAGCGCTGACCGGCGCTGTCGAACGCGGAGGCCAGCACGTCGACCACCACCTGCTCGGTAAGGGCAGAGGAGTCAACGATCATGGCGTTCATCCCGCCGGTTTCCGCGATGAGCGGCGTAGGGCGGCCCTGCGCATCCAGACGGGTGGCAATATTGCGCTGCAGCAGCGACGCCACTTCGGTCGAACCGGTGAACATCACGCCGCGCACACGGTTATCGGAGGTCAGTTTGGCACCGACCGTTTCACCGCGGCCCGGCAGCAGCTGAACCACGCCCGCCGGCACGCCGGCTTCGAGAAGAATGTTGATGCCCTGCGCGGCAATCAGCGGGGTCTGCTCTGCCGGTTTTGCCAGCACGCTGTTGCCTGCGGCCAGCGCGGCGGCAATCTGGCCGGTGAAGATCGCCAGCGGGAAGTTCCACGGGCTGATACAGACGACCGGACCCAGCGGACGGTGGGTTTCGTTATCGAAATCATCGCGCACCTGACCGGCGTAGTAGTGCAGGAAGTCGACGGCCTCGCGCACTTCGGCAATCGCGTTGCTGAAGGTTTTACCCGCCTCGCGCACCAGAATGCCGATGAGCGACTGCATCTGATCTTCCATCAGCACCGCCGCGCGCTCCAGAATCGCGGCGCGCTCCTGCGGCGGCGTGGCAAACCAGATAGGGGCGTTGTTCACCGCGCTGTCCAGCGCCTGATCCACTTCCGCTTCGGTCGCTTCTCGCGCGTAGCCGACGATATCCTTCGGCTCGGCCGGGTTGATCACCGGCTGCATTTCGCCGTCTGCAACGGGCTGCTCCAGCATCGGTTTGGCCTGCCACTTCTGCAGCGCGCTGTTGAGCAGGGCAGAGGAGAGGGACGCCAGACGGTGTTCGTTGGCGAGATCCAGACCCGCCGAGTTGACGCGGCCTTTGCCGTACAGCTCGCGCGGCAGGGCAATCTTCGGATGCGGCAGTCCAACCTGGCCTTCCTGCGCCGCCATCTTCTCAACGGCCTGCACCGGATCGGCCACCAGCTCGTCCAGCGGCAGCGTGGTGTCGGCGATGCGGTTAACGAAGGAGGTGTTCGCGCCGTTTTCCAGCAGACGACGCACCAGGTACGCCAGCAGGGTTTCGTGCGTTCCCACCGGAGCATAGATTCGGCACGGGCGGTTCAGCTTGCCGTCCGCCACTTTACCGGTGACCTGCTCGTACAGCGGTTCACCCATGCCGTGCAGGCACTGGAACTCGTACTGGCCCGGATAGTAGTTTTGCCCGGCCAGGCTGTAGATCGCCGCCAGGGTGTGGGCGTTGTGGGTAGCGAACTGTGGATAGATCAGGTTCGGCACGCCGAGCAGCTTTTTCGCACAGGCGAGGTAAGAGACGTCGGTGTAAACCTTGCGGGTATAGACCGGATAGCCTTCCAGCCCTTCCATCTGGGCGCGTTTGATTTCGCTGTCCCAGTAGGCGCCTTTCACCAGACGGATCATCAGGCGACGGCGGCTGCGGCTTGCCAGGTCAATCAGGTAATCAATGACGAACGGGCAGCGCTTCTGGTAGGCCTGGATAACGAAGCCAATGCCGTTCCAGCCTGCCAGCTCCGGCTCGAAGCACAGTTTTTCCAGCAGATCGAGGGAGATCTCCAGACGGTCGGCCTCTTCGGCGTCGATGTTAATGCCGATGTCATACTGGCGCGCCAGCAGGGTCAGGGACTTCAGGCGCGGGTAGAGTTCTTCCATCACCCGGTCGTACTGCGCGCGACTGTAGCGCGGGTGCAGGGCGGAGAGCTTAATGGAGATGCCCGGGCCTTCATAAATACCGCGACCGTTGGACGCTTTACCAATGGCGTGGATCGCCTGCTGGTAAGAAACCATGTAGGCCTGCGCGTCGGCGGCGGTCAGGGCCGCTTCGCCCAGCATGTCGTACGAGTAGCGGAAACCTTTATCTTCCAGCTTGCGGGCGTTCGCCAGCGCTTCGGCAATGGTTTCCCCGGTGACAAACTGCTCGCCCATCAGACGCATCGCCATGTCCACGCCTTTGCGGATCAGCGGCTCGCCGCTCTTGCCGATGATGCGGTTCAGGGAGCGGGAGAGATTGGCTTCGTTATGGGTGGAGACCAGTTTGCCGGTAAACAGCAGGCCCCAGGTTGCCGCGTTGACAAACAGCGACGGACTGCGGCCAATGTGGGAATGCCAGTTGCCGTTGCTGATCTTGTCGCGGATCAGCGCGTCGCGGGTGGCTTTATCCGGAATACGCAGCAGCGCTTCCGCGAGGCACATCAGCGCCACGCCTTCCTGAGAGGAGAGGGAAAACTCCTGCAGCAGACCCTGAACCATCCCGGCGCGGCCGGTGGCGGTTTTCTGGTTGCGCAGCTTGTCGGCTAACTGATACGCCAGGCTGTGCGCCTGCGCGGCAATGGCTTCCGGCAGGCGGGCCTGCTCCAGCAGCATCGGCACGGCGTCGGTTTCGGCACGGCGGTAGGCGCCGGTAATGGCGGCACGGCTGACGGACTGCGGCAGGATCTGCTCGGCGAATTCAAGGAACGGCTGATGGTTCTCGTCGCCAGCGGCCGGGGCTTCTTCACTTTCGTTCGCCGCGCCGGCCAGCAGGGCAGGCAGCTCCGGCAGGCCCTCATCGCTCTCGAGTCTTTCGAGATAGTTAAAAATCGCCTGCTTAATTAACCAGTGCGGCGTGCGGTCAATGCGGGTTGCTGCGGTCTTAATCCGTTCGCGGGTTGCGTCATCCAGCTTAACCCCCATGGTGGTCATACCCATGCCAAAGCTCCTGTTGTTCTGTAATAGCGTTCTGTTGATAGCGTGAAATATCCACCATGTTGCAACTTTGTGCAACCGTGTTAAATGTGACCTGGTTTGCAACCCGGAAAATGAATGGATTGTTAACGAATAGTTAGCTGGGAAAACGCGCTGGCTTTTGTGCGGGAAGCCTGGTTTTATGCGGTAGTTAACACTTTTCAAAGGTGCAACCCGTAAAAGCGTGAGCGAGTGCAACCTATAGGAAACTCGTATCAAACCGGGGATGAAATTGATGTAAATGCAGTGTTAAATCGTTTGTCAGCGGAAGGCGCATACGGCAGGATAGCGCGCCCAACCGAAACACAAGATACATTCACCTCGTTCCGGTGATCATATAACAAGGCAGCCCGGATGGTTGTCGCTCGACATTTTGGAGAATTTGAATGGCTATTAGCACACCGATGCTGGTGACATTTCTCGTTTATATTTTTGGCATGATCCTGATAGGGTTTTTGGCGTGGCGTTCTACAAAGAACTTTGACGACTACATTCTGGGCGGACGCAGTTTAGGCCCGATGGTGACCGCACTCTCTGCGGGCGCCTCCGACATGAGCGGCTGGCTGCTGATGGGGCTGCCCGGCGCGATTTTCATCTCCGGTATCTCTGAAAGCTGGATCGCCATCGGCCTGACCGTCGGCGCATGGATCAACTGGAAGCTGGTGGCAGGCCGTCTGCGCGTGCATACCGAGGCCAACAACAACGCCCTGACGCTGCCGGATTACTTCACCGGACGTTTTGAAGATAACAGCCGCATCCTGCGCATTATCTCTGCGGTAGTTATCCTGCTGTTCTTCACCATTTACTGTGCCTCCGGCATCGTGGCCGGCGCGCGTCTGTTCGAAAGCACCTTCGGCATGAGCTACGAAACCGCCCTGTGGGCCGGTGCTGCGGCGACCATCCTCTATACCTTCGTGGGCGGATTCCTGGCCGTGAGCTGGACCGATACCGTGCAGGCGAGCCTGATGATCTTCGCCCTGATCCTGACTCCGGTGATTGTGATTTTCACCGTTGGCGGCTTTGGCGAATCGCTGGAAGTGATCAAGCAGAAGAGCATCGAAAACGTCGACATGCTGAAAGGGCTGAACTTCGTGGCCATCGTCTCGCTGATGGGCTGGGGTCTGGGCTACTTCGGTCAGCCGCATATCCTGGCGCGCTTTATGGCGGCGGATTCCCACCACACCATCGTTCATGCCCGTCGCATCAGCATGACGTGGATGATCCTGTGTCTGGCAGGGGCGTGTGCGGTCGGCTTCTTCGGCATCGCGTACTTCAACAACAACCCGGCGCAGGCGGGCGCGGTGAACCAGAACGCCGAGCGCGTGTTCATCGAGCTGGCGCAAATTCTGTTTAACCCGTGGATTGCCGGTATTCTGCTCTCCGCAATCCTGGCGGCGGTGATGTCCACCCTGAGCTGTCAGCTGCTGGTTTGCTCCAGTGCGATCACCGAAGACCTTTACAAAGCCTTCCTGCGTAAAAATGCGAGCCAGAAAGAGCTGGTGTGGGTAGGGCGCTTTATGGTGCTGCTGGTGGCGCTGATTGCCATCGCGCTGGCGGCCAACCCGGAAAACCGCGTGCTGGGCCTCGTGAGCTACGCGTGGGCGGGCTTCGGTGCGGCGTTTGGTCCGGTCGTGCTGTTCTCCGTCATGTGGTCACGTATGACCCGTAACGGCGCGCTGGCGGGGATGATCATCGGTGCGCTGACCGTTATCGTCTGGAAACAGTTCGCGTGGCTGGGCCTGTACGAAATCATTCCGGGCTTCATCTTCGGCAGCATCGGCATCGTGGTGTTCAGCCTGCTGGGTAAAGCCCCGTCTGCCTCCATGCAGAAACGCTTTGCTGAAGCCGACGCGCATTACCACACTGCGCCGCCGTCTAAGCTCCAGGCAGAATAATTTTTCTCGCAGCACAATGCAGGCCGGGTGAGCGCAAGCGCACCCGGCTTTTTTCTTGCCAAAATCCGTAATTTCCTGTGATATCCCTGTGCTTATAACAATGAGGATAGCGAAGCATGACAATCAAAACAGGGGTAATGGCAGCGGCACTATTGATGCTCGCTGGCTGCACGGCGCCATCGCAACACGCGGCTGTAGAGACCTGCAAAGCGGATAACCAGATGCAGCAAACCACGCTCTATTTCGGCTTAAATCGTCCTGCCGGGGCGCAAATCACCAGCAACGAGTGGCAGCAGTTTGTTGACCAGGACGTGACGCCGCGTTTCCGCGATGGCTTAACGGTGTTTGACGCGCGCGGGCAGTGGCTGGGGAACGACGGGAAAGTGGCACGTGAACCCAGCAAAGCGCTGATGCTGATCCACGGTAAGGATGCGCAGAGCGAGAAGAACATCGAAGCGTTACGCGGGATTTATAAATCTCGCTTCGCGCAGGAGTCGGTGATGCGCGTCGACCAGCCGGTGTGCGTGCAGTTCTAATAAAAACGGCGGGATAACCCGCCGTTGTTGTTTTGTAGGCCGGGTAAGCGAAGCGCCACCCGGTATTGCATCAGAGCACCAGCCCCGCAAAGCTCGCCGACAGGAGGCTCACCAGCGTCGCGCCGTACACCAGACGCAGACCAAACCGCGACACCACGTTCCCCTGCTGCTCGTTCAGGCCCTTAATCGCCCCGGCCACAATGCCGATGGACGCGAAGTTCGCGAAGGATACCAGGAAGACGGATAAAATGCCCAGCCCGCGCGGGGACATTTGATGCGCGATTTTTTGCAGCTCAATCATCGCCACAAATTCATTCGCCACCAGCTTGGTCGCCATAATACTGCCCGCGTTTAAGGCATCGCTCAGCGGAATACCCACCAGCCACGCCAGGGGGTAAAATACATAGCCCAGGATCTGCTGGAAGCTCATGCCAAATACGCTGGAGAAGAGGGCGTTAACGGCGCTAATAAGCGCGATAAAGCCGATCAGCATGGCCAGAATAATCATCGCCACCTTAAAACCGGCCAGAATATACTCGCCGAGCATTTCGAAGAAGCTCTGCGATTCATGCAGTTTTTCCAGCTTGATATCCGGCTCCGCTTCCGGGCGCGCCGGGTTGATGACGGAGAGAATAATAAAGGTGCTGAACATGTTCAGAATCAGCGCCGCGACGACAAATTTGGCGTCGAGCATGGTCATATAGGCGCCGACAATCGACAGGGAGACCGTCGACATGGCCGTGGCCGCCATGGTGAAGAGACGACGAGAGGAGAGATCGCCCAGCACGCCTTTGTAGGCAATGAAGTTTTCCGACTGGCCGAGGATCAGCGAGCTCACCGCGTTAAAGGATTCCAGCTTGCCCATACCGTTCAGTTTTGACAGCAGCGTGCCGATGACCCGAATAAAAATCGGCAGGATCCGCCAGTGCTGAAGAATACCAATCAGCGCGGAAATAAAAATAATCGGGCAAAGCACGCCGAGGAAAATGAACGCCAGCCCTTTTTCCCCCATTCCGCCAAAGACGAAATTGGTCCCTTCCGAAGCAAATTTCAGCAGCGACTCAAAGAAGCCGGAAACATATTTAATCAGGAATAACCCGCTTTCGGCGTGCAGGAAAAAGAACGCCAGCGCAATTTCAATAACAATCAGCTGTAAAACATAACGAATGCGAATTTTTCGGCGGTCGAAACTTACCAGCCAGGCAAGCGCGAGAATAATGACCAGCGCCAGCAGGAAATGGACAATTTTAAACATAATTAATTTTCACCAGGTGTTTGAGGCGGATATTTAGCCACAGCCCCGTACCAGCGTAAATGGGCATTTTCGTTATAACTTATAAACCTGAACGTAACGTATGTAACTATTACCAGGCTCGGCGTTTACAACTCGTCATCAAAACACCACACATTTCGCTTGTGTTTCTTTTCGCCGTAATGATAATCACTATCACAAGAATTTACCTTTCTTTGCATCAGTTGACCGCGATAAACATTTAAGGTGTCGGCATGTTTGTTCCATTTCTCATTATGTTACGTGAAGGGCTTGAAGCTGCCCTTATCGTGAGCCTCATCGCCAGCTATCTGAAGCGAACCCAGCGCGGACGCTGGATTGGCGTCATGTGGGTCGGGGTATTCCTTGCCGCGGCACTCTGTCTGGGCCTCGGTATCCTCATCAACGAAACCACCGGGGAGTTCCCGCAGAAAGAGCAGGAGCTGTTCGAAGGGATCGTCGCCGTGATTGCGGTGGTGATCCTCACGTGGATGGTGTTCTGGATGCGTAAAGTCTCCCGTAACGTGAAGGTGCAGCTGGAGCAGGCGGTGGATAACGCGCTGCAAAAGGGCAATAACCACGGCTGGGCGCTGATCATGATGGTCTTTTTTGCCGTCGCGCGTGAAGGCCTGGAGTCCGTTTTCTTCCTGCTGGCGGCGTTTCAGCAGGATGTCGGTATCTGGCCGCCGGTTGGCGCGATGCTCGGGCTGGCAACCGCCGTTGTGCTGGGCTTTCTGCTCTACTGGGGCGGTATTCGCCTGAACCTGGGCGCCTTCTTCAAGTGGACCAGCCTGTTTATTCTGCTGGTGGCGGCTGGGCTGGCGGCGGGGGCGATTCGCGCCTTCCACGAGGCGGGGCTGTGGAACCATTTCCAGGACGTGGCGTTCGACCTCAGCAACGTGCTCTCCACGCACTCTCTGACCGGCACCCTGCTCGAAGGTATCTTCGGCTATCAGGAAACGCCGAGCGTCAGCGAAGTGGCGATGTACTTTATCTATCTGGTTCCGGCGCTGGTGCTGTTCGCAATGCCGCCGCGTACCGGCACGCAGGCGTCGCGCGTTACGCCATAATTTTTGTTTTAGTTACAACATACTTTTAAAGGGAAGAGTCATGGCAATTCAGTTCCGTCGTAGTGCGTTATGCGCAGGCATTGCCGCGCTGTTCGCTTCTGCATTCTCCGCCTGGGGCGCGGATGTTCCTCAGGTTAAAGTCACCGTTAATGATAAGCAGTGCGAGCCGATGACCCTCACGGTGAACAGCGGCAAAACCCAGTTTATTATTCAGAACCACAGCCAGAAAGCGCTGGAGTGGGAGATCCTGAAAGGGGTTCTGGTGGTGGAGGAGCGTGAAAACATCGCCCCTGGCTTCAGCCAGAAGATGACCGCCAACCTGCAGCCGGGCGAGTATGAGATGACCTGCGGCCTGCTGACCAACCCTAAAGGGAAGCTGATCGTCAAAGGTGAAGCGACGGCCGATGCGGCGAAAGGTGCTGCGGTGCTGAGCCTGGGCGACGCGATTACGGCGTATAAAGCCTACGTCACGAAAGAGACGGCGGACCTGGCGGCGGCAACCAAAGCCTTTACCGATGCGGTGAAGGCCGGTGACATCGAAAAAGCGAAATCCCTGTATGCGCCAACCCGTCAGCACTACGAGCGCATCGAGCCGATTGCCGAACTGTTCTCTGACCTTGATGGCAGCATTGATGCCCGCGAAGATGATTACGAGCAGAAAGCCGCCGATCCGAAATTCACCGGTTTCCACCGTCTGGAGAAAGCCCTGTTTGGCGACAACTCTACCAAAGGGATGGAGAAATACGCCGAGCAGCTGAACGGCGACGTGCTGGAGCTGCAAAAGCGCATCAGTGAGCTGGCCTTCCCGCCGTCAAAAGTGGTGGGCGGCGCGGCTGGTCTGATTGAAGAAGTGGCCGCGAGCAAAATCAGCGGCGAAGAAGATCGCTACAGCCATACCGATCTGTGGGACTTCCAGGCCAACGTCGACGGCGCGCAGAAAATTGTTAACCTGCTGCGTCCTCAGCTGCAGAAAGAGAACGGCGAACTGCTGGCCAAAGTGGATGCCAACTTCAAAAAAGTCGACACCATTCTGGCGAAGTACCGGACTAAAGACGGGTTTGAAACCTACGACAAGCTGACCGATGCCGACCGTAACGCGCTGAAAGGCCCGATTACCGCCCTGGCGGAAGATCTCTCTCTGCTGCGCGGCGTACTGGGTCTGGACTAAGCACGATGAATAAGCATAACGAGAACGATGTGGTTGAGCCTTCACGTCGTCGATTGTTAAAAGGAGTAGGGGCGCTGGGGGGCGCTCTTGCTCTGGCCGGTGGCTGTCCGGTAGCGCATGCGGCGAAACCGCAGAGCGCGCCCGGCACGCTGTCACCCAATGCCCGCATGGAGACGCAGCCGTTTTATGGCGAACATCAGTCGGGCATCCTGACGCCGCAGCAGGCGTCCATGATGCTGGTGGCCTTTGATTCGCTGGCCAGCGATAAAGCCGATCTGGAGCGCCTGTTCCGCCTGCTGACGACGCGCATCGCGTTTCTTACCGCTGGCGGACCGGCGCCCGATACGCCGAACCCGCGTCTGCCGCCAATGGACTCCGGCATTCTGGGGCCGTTTATCGCCCCGGATAACCTGACCATTACCGTTTCGCTGGGTGAATCGCTGTTTGACGCGCGCTATGGGCTGGCAAAACAGAAGCCGAAAGCGCTGCAGAAAATGACGCGTTTCCCGAATGACTCTCTGGACGCGGCGCTGTGCCATGGCGACCTGCTCCTGCAGATTTGCGCCAATACTCAGGACACGGTGATCCACGCCCTGCGCGATATCATCAAGCACACGCCGGATCTGCTGAGCGTGCGCTGGAAGCGGGAAGGTTTTATCTCGGACCACGCCGCCCGCAGTAAAGGGAAAGAGACCCCGGTGAACCTGCTGGGCTTTAAGGACGGTACGGCCAACCCGGACAGCAGCGATGCGGCGTTGATGAAAGACGTGGTATGGGTGACGGCGGATCAGGGCGAACCGGCGTGGGCGGTGGGCGGCAGCTATCAGGCGGTGCGGATTATTCAGTTCCACGTGGAGTTCTGGGACCGCACGCCGCTCAAGGAGCAGCAGACGATCTTTGGTCGCGATAAGCAAAGCGGCGCGCCGCTCGGCATGAAGAACGAGCATGACGTGCCCGACTACGCCAGCGATCCCAACGGCGATACCATCGCGCTGGACAGCCACATTCGTCTGGCTAATCCGCGCACCAAAGAGACGCAGTCCAGCCTGATGATGCGTCGTGGCTACAGCTATTCGCTCGGCGTGACCAACGCCGGACAGCTTGATATGGGGCTGCTGTTCGTCTGCTATCAGCACGATCTGGAAAAAGGCTTCCTGACCGTGCAGAAGCGGCTCAACGGCGAAGCGCTGGAAGAGTACATTAAGCCCATCGGCGGCGGCTATTTCTTTGCCCTGCCGGGCGTGCGCGATCGGAACGCGTACCTCGCTCAAGGTCTTATTGAAGCCTGATAATTGTCCCCGCAACCGTTCGCGGGGACATTATTTTTTCATATGACTATCCTCCTGTTATATTTCTGTAATATTTCTATATGAGACTGATTTCACCTGTAGGGACAGTCTTAAAAGTTGCATTCAGGTAAAATAAATGTTGCATTTATGATAACTCCTGATGTACTTAAGATAAGACAGCGGTAGTTCCCGGCAGTGATGCTGAATCACTATGGAGATCGCGAATGGTTGCGTCCTGTACTGGACAAGGTAAACATAACAACCGCAGCACCCGGCGCGGAGGCTCAGACTCCGGCAGCGATTTCCTCACCACTAAATTCTCCCCCCTTCCTCAAGAATCTGATTCGACCGACGTGCAGAACGGTGCGCGTAGCTGTTCCGTATCGTTATCCGATAAAGCAAGCAATGGCTTACAAGGAAGCCAACCCTCTGATGTTCGTGCGCATAATCGTGCCGAAGCTGGCGCGTGTGATGAATACCAACAACTCAAGGTGCTATCCATGGGAAGACAAAAAGCAGTGATCAAAGCTCGTCGCGAAGCAAAACGTGTGCTGAGACGGGATTCACGTAGCCATAAACAGCGTGAAGAAGAATCGGTCACCTCGCTTGTGCAGATGAGTGGCGTAGAAGCAATTGGCATGGCCCGAGACAGCCGTGATAATTCTCCAATTGTGGCGCGCAATGAGGCTCAGGCGCACTACCTGAATGCTATCGAGAGTAAACAGCTCATCTTTGCAACCGGTGAAGCCGGATGCGGGAAAACCTGGATCAGTGCAGCCAAAGCGGCGGAGGCGCTGATTCATAAGGATGTGGAGCGCATTATTGTTACCCGTCCTGTACTGCAGGCTGATGAAGATCTCGGCTTCCTGCCCGGAGATATTTCGGAGAAGTTTGCTCCGTACTTCAGGCCCGTCTATGACGTGCTGGTGAAGCGACTGGGTGCATCCTTTATGCAGTACTGCCTGCGACCAGAGATTGGCAAGGTGGAAATCGCGCCGTTCGCCTATATGCGCGGACGTACATTTGAAAATGCGGTCGTCATTCTTGACGAGGCTCAGAACGTGACCGCTGCGCAAATGAAGATGTTTTTGACGCGCCTCGGGGAGAACGTGACGGTTATCGTTAACGGCGATATTACCCAGTGTGACCTGCCATCCGGCGTGAAATCCGGGCTGAGCGACGCCATGTCACGTTTTGAGGAAGATGAGATGATTGGGGTGGTACGCTTCACCAAAGAGGACTGCGTGCGTTCAGCGCTCTGTCAGCGCACGCTGCAAGCGTATTATTGAGTTTGCTGTTGTGTTCAAGGCCCGGGAAACCGGGCTTTGTTTTTTGTGCTTTTTATCCCCCTCTCCCCTGGGGAGAGGGGCAGGGTGAGGGGCTCAGGCCGCACCGAGCAGCATATAGCACCGGGGGATTCTCATCCCCCCGCAGGCGTGCAACATGCGAAAAAAAGCCCGCATTTTCATGCGAGCTCTTCTTTAAATATGGCGGTGAGGGGGGGATTGACTCGCTTCGCTCGCCCTGCGGGCAGACTGTTCGCTACGCTCTCAGTCTGTCCAACTGGCTGTCGCCAGTTGTCGAACCCCGGTCGGGGATTCTCATCCCCTCGCAGGTGTGCAACATGCGAAAAAAAAGCCCGCATTTTCATGCGAGCTCTTCTTTAAATATGGCGGTGAGGGGGGGATTCGAACCCCCGATACGTTGCCGTATACACACTTTCCAGGCGTGCTCCTTCAGCCACTCGGACACCTCACCATATTTTTTTGCTGCCTGACCGCTTGGGGGCAACGGGGCGCTACTATAGGGAGTTGCGCTAACACGGTCAAGCAGATTTTCTGTATTCGTGCTCGTTCGGTTAAGCCTTAATCAGCTCTTGTCGCAGCACGGGTAATTAACGCTGTGAATCGAGCACTTCGCTGTTTTTAACTACTTCCTGTGCTTTGCCGTAGCTTTCGATCAGCAGCTGGTAAGCCGGGAAGATGTGGGTATACACCTCAGCCCACTCGGCTGCGTCCTCACGATTCCAGGTTCTCTGGATCTCAGAGGCCACCGCCGCCGTATCCATCGGAACCACACCGGCCTGCACCACGCGCGCCAGGGTGATCTCCTGCGCCATTTTGCTGTAGGTGCCGGAGGCATCAATCACCGCAAACACCTTATAGCCGTCCGCTACCGCGCTGATTGACGGGAAGGCCATGCAGACGCTGGTGATAGTGCCCGCGATAATCAGCGTCTTGCGCCCGGTCGCTTTCACCGCAGCAACAAAATCCGGGTTATCCCAGGCGTTGATCTCGCCTTTACGGGCAACATACTGCGCATGCGGCGCGTTGGCGTGGATCTCCGGGATAAGCGGTCCGTTCGGTCCCTGCGGGACGGACGCGGTGGTGATCACAGGGATCTTCGCCAGAGTCGCGATTTTTGCCAGCGCAGCCGCACGGGCGCGCAGTTCCGGCATTGGCATATCCCCAACGGTCTGGAACAGACCGCTCTGGTGATCGATAAGCAACATCACCGCATCGTTCACATCAATAACCGGACGTGCGCCATTAAAATTCGCAGGTGTAGACATTATCTTCTCCTTTATTAATTTCAGATCTGGCCGAAGCGGCCGGAATTAAAATCACGAATGGCTTCGTTGATTTCGCTTTTACTGTTCATCACAAACGGGCCATAGCCCACGATGGGTTCATTCAGCGGCTCGCCCGCCATCAGCAGCACTTTGGCATCGCTGTTCGCCTCCAGGTGCAGTTTGTCGCCTTCCTGACTCAAAACGACCAGCTGGGCTTCACCCGCCTGCGTTGTACCGTTCACCGTAATGTTGCCTTCAAGCACGACCAGCGCGGTGCTCCAGCCTTCGGGCTGATTGAGCGTCAGATGGCTTCCCAGGTTCAGCGCGATGTCCCAGACGTTGAGAGGTGAGAAGGTGTGCGCCGGGCCGGTTACAGCCTCGTAGCGACCGGCAATAACCCGCAGCGAACCGCTGTTATCCGGTAGCGTCACGACCGGGATCGCATCCTTCGTCATGCTCTGGTAGCCCGGTGCCGCCATCTTGTCTTTGGCCGGCAGGTTGACCCAAAGCTGCATCATTTTCAGTTCTCCGCCTTTCTGCGAGAACGCGCTGGAGTGGAACTCCTCGTGCAAAATGCCTGCACCTGCCGTCATCCACTGCACGTCGCCGGGGCCAATGACGCCGCCTTTGCCCGTGGAGTCGCGATGCTCCACTTCACCGGAATAGACGATGGTGACCGTTTCAAAACCCCGGTGAGGGTGTTGGCCTACGCCGCGTTTCGCCCCATCTGCCGGAAAGGTGTACGGGCCCGCATAGTCCAGCAGCAGGAACGGGCTCAGCGGCTCGCCGTGGGTTTGGTAAGAAAACATCGAACGGACCGGGAAACCATCGCCAACCCAGTGCTGGCGGGGAGCGGTATAAACGCCTGTTACGTTTTTCATGATTAACTCCTGATGTTCTGTTGATGTAATTAGCTTATATTCAGAGTTAATACTCCGGTAGATAGTGAAATTGGCATTCACTGTTCTGAAAATGGAACGATGAGGATTTATGCAGGATCTCAATGACTTCGTCTGGTTTGTGAAGGTGGTGGACTACGGCGGCTTTGCGGCGGCGGGAAGGGCGCTTGATCTGCCAAAGTCCAGGTTAAGCCGCCGGATAGCGCAGCTGGAAGAACGCCTTGGCGTGCGGCTCATCCACCGTACAACCCGACAGTTTACGGTGACCGAGGTCGGGCAGACCTTCTACCAGCACTGTAAAGCGATGATGGTGGAGGCCGAGGCCGCGGAGGAAGCCGTGGCGGCACTGCAGGCTGAACCGCGCGGTGTTGTCAGAATTACGTGCCCGATAACTCTGTTGCATGTCCACGTGGGTCCGATGCTGGCCAGATTTATGGCGCGCTACCCCGGGATCAATCTTCAGCTTGAGGCGACCAACCGGCGGGTCGATCTTGTTGGCGAAGGTATTGATGTGGCGATCCGCGTGCGTCCGCGTCCGTTTGATGACAGCGACCTGGTATTAAGGGTGCTGGCTGACAGGGGACATTGTCTGGTCGCGGGTCCGGCGTTGATTCAACGCATGGGAGAACCCGTCATGCCGTCTGAACTCAGTGCCTGGCCCGGGTTAAGCATGAACGAGGGGAAACATATTCATAAATGGGAGCTGTCCGGTCCCGGAGGTGCCAAAGCGGAGATCCATTACCACCCTCGATTGATCACCACCGACATGCTGGCGCTACGTGAAGCTGCCATGGCAGGCATCGGCGTGGTGCAGCTGCCGATTTTGATGGTCAAGGACCAGCTGGCGACGGGGGAACTGGTACGGGTGCTGGATGCGTGGGAACCCCGACGCGAAGTGATTCACGCGGTTTATCCTTCGCGGCGCGGCCTGCTGCCGTCCGTCAGGACGCTGGTGGATTTTCTGACCGAAGAGTATGCGCGGATGGTGGAAGAGTAACACTTCCCTCTCCCCTGGGGAGAGGGGCAGGGTGAGGGGCTCAGGCCGCACCGAGCTGCATATAGCACCGGGGGTTCTCATCCCCCCCTTTACGGAGAATATAAAAGAAAAAAGCCCGTACTTTCGTACGAGCTCTCATCTTAAATATGGCGGTGAGGGGGGGATTGACTCGCTTCGCTCGCCCTGCGGGCAGCCTGTTCGCTACGCTCTCAGTCTGTCCAACTGGCTGTCGCCAGTTGTCGAACCCCGGTCGGGGGTTCTCATCCCCCCTTTTCGGAGAATATAAAAGAAAAAAGCCCGTACTTTCGTACGAGCTCTCATCTTAAATATGGCGGTGAGGGGGGGATTCGAACCCCCGATACGTTGCCGTATACACACTTTCCAGGCGTGCTCCTTCAGCCACTCGGACACCTCACCATATTGTCATCCCGTTGTTGCCGGGACGGGCGCTAATGTAAGGAAAAGCCGAACTGCCGTCAACTCACTTTTTCAGTAATTTAGCGCGTTTAGACAAACTTCAGGCAACATGATTCTTAAATGTGCTGAAAGCGTCTTTTTTATCAGCAACACAGTTGCGCTATAAATTTGTTATGCTGACCGTCCAGTGAAAAAGCAAAATAAATCAGCGCAATAAAAGGCAGGAATGACTATGGATATACTTTTCTATCACCCCACTTTTGATACGGCATACTGGATCAAGGCGCTTTCGGCGGCGTTACCAGGCGCACGCGTTCGCGAGTGGAAGCGTGGCGATAATGAACATGCTGACTATGCGCTGGTCTGGCATCCTCCGGTAGAAATGCTCCAGGGCCGCAAGCTGAAGGCCGTTTTTGCCCTGGGAGCCGGCGTGGATTCCATTCTGAGCAAACTGAAGGCACACCCTGAAATGCTGCCGGAAGAGATCCCCCTTTTCCGCCTGGAAGATACCGGAATGGGCCAGCAAATGCAGGAATATGCCGTGAGCCAGGTACTGCACTGGTTCCGCCGCTTCGATGACTATCAGGCCTTTAAACAGCGAGCCCACTGGGAGCCGCTGCCGGAGTACCATCGCGAAGACTTTACGATCGGCATACTCGGTGCGGGCGTGCTGGGCTCAAAAGTGGCCGAAGCGCTTGCCCCGTGGGGATTCCCGCTGCGCTGCTGGAGCCGCAGCCGCAAGGATTATCCGGGCGTTGAGAGTTTTGCCGGAACGGATGAGCTTCCTGCATTCCTGAAAGGGACACGCGTGCTTATTAACCTGCTGCCAAACACGGCGGAAACGGTAGGGATCATCAATGAAGCCCTGCTCAATCAGCTCGTCGACCAGAGCTACCTGATGAACCTGGCGCGCGGGGTACATGTCGTGGAAGGCGATCTGCTGAAGGCGCTGGACAGCGGAAAGCTAAAAGGCGCCATGCTGGATGTCTATAGCCGTGAGCCGCTGCCCGCGGAAAGCCCGCTGTGGGCGCACCCGCGCGTGGCGATGACCCCGCACGTGGCTGCCGTGACGCGTCCGGCAGAAGCGGTGGCGTATATATCCCATACCATCAGCGAAATGGAAAAGGGTAACGCGGTCACCGGACAGGTCGACAGACAGCGCGGCTACTGAGAGAAACCCGGCGTTCGCCGGGTTTTTGCTAATATTCGCCGCTGATAACTGCTATCCTTTGGAAAAACCGCAGAGGAGAGAGAGATGTATCCCGTTGACCTGCATATGCACACCGTCGCCAGCACCCACGCGTATAGCAACCTCCATGATTATATCGCCCAGGCGAAGCTTAAAGGCATCAAGCTGTTCGCGATCACCGATCATGGCCCGGACATGGCGGATGCGCCGCACTACTGGCATTTTGTGAATATGCGGATCTGGCCACGTCTGGTGGACGGCATTGGGATACTGCGCGGCATTGAGGCGAACATCAAAAATACCGACGGTGAGATCGACTGCACCGGCCCGATGCTGACGTCTCTTGACCTTATCCTCGCCGGTTTTCATGAGCCGGTTTTCCCGCCTCAGGATAAAGACACCAACACCGCGGCGATGATTGCCACCATTGCCAGCGGCAATGTGCACATTATCAGCCACCCCGGTAACCCGAGGTATCCGATTGATATTCAGGCTGTCGCGCAGGCGGCAGCGAAGCACCGCGTGGCGCTGGAGATTAACAACTCCTCCTTTGTGCACTCGCGTAAGGGCAGTGAAGCCAACTGCCGCGAAGTGGCTGCCGCCGTGCGTGACGCAGGTGGCATGGTGGCGCTGGGCTCAGATTCTCATACCGCGTTTACGCTGGGCGATTTCAGCGAGTGCCTGAAAGTGCTGAATGATGTTAACTTCCCGGAAGCGCAAATCCTGAACGTGACCCCACGCCGCATGCTCGATTTCCTCGAGTCGCGCGGAATGGAACCGATAGCCGAATTTGCCGATCTTTAATTGTGTAATGGAATCATAAAAATGAACGAGTTTTCCATCCTCTGCCGCGTGCTGGGTACGCTCTATTATCGCCAGCCGCAAGACCCGCTGTTGGTTCCGCTCTTTACGTTAATTCGTGAAGGCAAACTGGCGCAGAACTGGCCGCTGGAACAGGATGATTTACTGGAACGTCTGCAAAAAAGCTGCGACATGCAGCAGATCGCGACGGACTACAATGCGCTGTTCGTTGGCGATGAGTGCCGCGTTTCGCCATACCGTTCAGCCTGGCAGGAAGGGGCAACGGAAGCGGAAGTCCGCGCGTTCCTCTCCACGCGCGGTATGCCGCTGAGCGATACGCCAGCCGATCATATCGGTACGCTGCTGCTGGCGGCGTCCTGGATCGAAGACAACGCCGGTGATGATGAGAATGAAGCCATCGAAACCTTGTTCGAAACGTACCTGCTGCCGTGGGTCGGGACATTCCTGGGTAAAGTCGAAGCGCATGCCACCTCGCCGTTCTGGAGAACGCTGGCCCCGCTGACCCGCGACGCTATTGCGGCAATGTGGGATGAGCTGGAAGAAGAGAACGAAGAGTGATTTAGATCACATAAATTCTGCAACTCAATATTTCAACTTGCACGTAATGTGCTTCTGATCTCATTTCTATGGTGCGCATCTGCTAAGATGCGCGCCATGAATATATTACTTTGTATCGCACTAACGACAGGTATTCTCTCCGGGCTCTGGGGATGGGTAGCCGTGTCTCTCGGATTGCTCAGCTGGGCCGGGTTCCTCGGCTGCACCGCCTATTTCGCCTGTCCGCAGGGGGGCGTCAAAGGGCTCTTTATCTCTGGCTGCACGCTGATGAGCGGTGTTATCTGGGCGCTGGTGATCATGAAGGGCAGCGCGCTGGCGCCGCATCTGGAGATGCTGGGGTATGTCATGACGGGTGTCGTTGCCTTTTTAATGTGCATCCAGGCTAAGCATCTGCTGCTTTCATTTGTGCCGGGGACCTTTATGGGGGCGTGCGCGACCTTTGCAGGGCAGGGTGACTGGAAGCTGGTGGTTCCCTCCCTGGCGCTGGGGTTGCTGTTTGGCTATGCCATGAAAAACAGCGGTCTTTGGCTGGCGTCGCGACGGGGAAAAGCGCAAAACATCACTGCGGTGAGCGAATAAAAAAAGGCGAGATAATCATCTCGCCTTTTTTATGCGCTTCCTGTCAGGATTCCGGAGGGACTGACATATCGCGGTATTTCACCAGTATCGGGTTCTGCACGTCTGCTTTGTTTTGCAGATCCCACAGCCCGCGGTCAATACCGTCGTTGATTAAGAAGATCACGCCGGTTTCAATGGCTGACATCAGGCACATCATGACCGGCTCGTTAGAGGTGTAGCCAATTTCACCTTCCAGCAAACGCTGGTAATCGATGAAGCGGAATACCCCAGCCTGCACTTCATAAGACAGAATGGTTTTGCTGGTGTTCACCGAAGAGAGCACTTCGCCTGTACTGACGTTAACCACACGCAGGTTCACGGCGATTTGGTCAAGCTGGTACTGGGTATCCGCACCGATACCGAAGTAACGAGCTCCTGCACCACCCGACTTAACGTTACTTTCGTAGCCAATAATCGATCCTTCGATCATCACGTTCGCTGCCGCCAAAGATTGCAGAGGCATGCGGTTATTGTCCGCGACGGTGCCATTTTCCTGAGCGGCACGAATGATTTTGCGTTCATTCAACAGGTTCTGGAGCCCCTGACGTTCCAGCGGAATAAACCAGTGCGAATCCTTGAGCGCGGTAACCAGCATGGCGGTGGCGCTTTGCGGCACAGCCGTGGAGAAGTTACTTGCCGGGTAAGGTTTGAATTGCCCGGTTTCATCCTGAATGTTGTATACGGAGACAAATATTTTCCCCGTAGGTGAAGGTAAATGCGTTAAATCACGATAACTCTGGGCCCGAGGCATTAATGTCGGTTTTGCAGCTTCTTTAGGTGGAGCAGTTAAACAACCGCTCAATAAGCACACTGCAACAAATATCAGGAAGCGCTGCATGATCGTTGTCCTTATTTAGCTATTGTTTAAAAGTCAGTTGAATTACTTTGTAGACCGGAAACCTGAATAGTGGAGATTCTTCCGGTTTTACGATCGGTCACGTTCAACTGAAGCTGTCCGTCAGTATTGGCGATATCAACGATAAAGTCGTTGGTCACCATGCGGCCGGGTTTACCGGTATTAATGTTGGTCAGTAACCCCCCTAAAATCTGCGACTGAATAGCTTGAGTGAAGTTGTCCAGTGCGGACGGGGTATCAACGCTAAAATCCTTTAAGCTGGGATCCTTATAGGAGTTTTGCGCCTGGGCTTCGTTCAGCAGGAACGCGCCGTTATTAGGGTTACCGCCAAAGTTAGGGTTACGGAACTGAAACGTCATGTTTCCGGCCCAGCTTATGGGTGTTATCAGCATTATCGAAACAACTGCATATGCAATACGCATGACAGCCTCCGCATATCGGTTCGCTAGAACTCGTCTTTTGCTAAATCGCTGGTGCTTAATAGGGCTTTATCTATTTGCAGGCGATTAATAGCGTCTTCTGATTGTGCCAGTGCTAAGGCTACGTTTTTATCGAAGTCTATTTTGGTCGGGAATAAAAACGTTTGATAAATAACGTACTGATTAGCCGTTATTGTTATCCAACTTCCCCATCGTGCACTGGGCCGCTCGTTGATTGTTATATTTCCGGTGTAGGTACTGTCCCATTTGTCACTGAAGGCGCGGTAAAAACTGTGCCCGACCGATGAGACAGTGTGGTCTGTTAACAATCCGGGAACTTCGACCTCGACGGCCTTCAGATTCCCGGCAGCGAGCAGGAAACTCGCTGCGGCGATCCAACTCAACGTGCGCTTCATGTGATTAACGCCTGAGGTTATCGTTTGCCCACGAAACAGCCTGAGTTCGGTTTTTAACAGCTATCTTCTTGAAAAGATTATAAAGGTGCGTCTTTACCGTATTTTCGCTGATAAATAACGAACGGGCGATTTCAATATTTGAAGCACCAATGCGTAACTTGTTCAGGATCTCTTTCTCACGGTGCGTGAGCAGCGCGGACTCTGAACTGTTATAGCGATAATTTCCGGAGTGCGTGATGAGATAGCTGGCAAGCTTTTGCGAAAAATAACACTCTCCGCGCAATATCCCTTGCAGCCCCTCTACCACCCGGTCTTCTTCTTCCGTGACGTAGAACACGCCATTGATATGCGGCCAGCTTTCAATATCTCTGAAAGGATATTCATCAGGCGTATTCAACAATAGCACGCGGATATTATTGTTTTTCCTGCTTAAAATATCTTGCCAGTAATGGATAAGCTTTTTATCAGCTTCCATCATATCGAAAAGAATGATGCTGCCAGGTGCAATATCATCAAAAGAACGTTGAATATTATGCAATTTCCCGTTCAGTGATAAAGATTGCTTCAAATGTTGTAATAACGCTGTCGCTTGCAAAGAAGGTTTTGTGATCAACAGTAATGTATGACCATGTAAACTATGGACTTCATTATACATGATGAAACCCCACTTTTTTTGGCACCTGGCAGCTGTCCTCCTGTTTATTAGAGGACACCAGAAGTACTGACAGATGTTGCACTGCTGTGTGTAGAATCAGACCATAACCTCCACAGGGAGGTAAATATAAAACCAATTTCGTACATCTAATTTCAATCTAGCTTTTACGAAGTTTAAAGCAAGTGTTAAACGTGTAACAGAATGTAAAAATCAATATTAATTTGTGAAAATTGCTTGTTGTTAATGGTAATAATTGATGAAAAAGTTGTACATATAAATAGATGTGCACAGATTTTAAAAATCATACAAATATATTTATGTGATTGATTTTTTAGATTATTTGTTATTTTTGCGCAACAGTAATTAAGTATGAGTTTCAGATTATTTCTAAGCCCATGAATGGGCTACTGCCTGGCTTAAGAAAACAGGCGTCGTGTCACGCACTGAGAAAAATGATCTCCAGCCGTTACGTTTAAACAACGCGGGATGACGCCTGGACAGCCTTCATCCCGTTGTACAACCCGATCGCAAGACCTGCTTAATAAAAAATATAAGCTGACCTGATTAAAGTGATTTTTGATGTAAATTACGACTTTGTGGTGAGCCGATAAATAAAAATAAGCCGCGCGGGTGAGATATTTAAAATGTTTCAGCGGACATACTCTTCACCGTAACGACGCGTTAACACAATACGAGTCGTTTTAACAAGTAGCATTGTTATAGGGTTATGGCGTGATTAAATAGCCAGGTCCAGGGTGACAACATGAAAAACACATCGTTAATTATGATGTTTACATTACTGGGTGCGCCTGGATTTGTAACCGCAGCGAATTCAGATTTGGCAAATGCTGAATATAACTTTGCGGTTAACGAATTAAGTCTTTCATCACTCAATCAGGCAGCCATTATTGGTCAACGGGGCGTTTTCAATAACGCTGAGGTTAGCCAGGACGGTTCAAGACTCTTATCCATTGTATCTCAGGATGGGGCGGGTAACAGAGCGAGAGTTGATCAATCAGGGAGTTACAATTTAGCCTGGATCGATCAGAGCGGTAACGGGAATGATGCAGGTATTACGCAAGATGGATACGGTAATAGCGCGAAAATTATCCAGAAAGGGTCGGGTAATAGAGCAAATATTACGCAGTACGGTACGCAGAAAACCGCAGTTGTAGTGCAGAAACAGTCGCAAATGGCGATTAACGTTATTCAACATTAGCGCGTTCGCGACGACTTTAATCAATCCGATGGGGGTTTACCATGAAATTTATCAAAGTGGCAGCACTTGCAGCAATCGTAGTTTCTGGTAGTGCTATGGCGGGTTCTATTAATCAGGGCGGATGGGGTCATGGACATGGTCATGGTGGATATAGTGGCCCAAATTCAACCCTGAATATTTATCAGAACGGTGGCGGTAACTCCGCGGTTGCCCTTCAGACAGACGCCAGAAATTCCGTCCTGAATATTAGCCAGACCGGCGGCTTTAACGGTGCTGACGTTGGTCAGGGCTCTGATGACAGTAAAATCAACCTGACCCAGAAAGGTTTTGGCAACAGTGCGACACTTGATCAGTGGAACAGTAAAAAATCCGTTATGAACGTTAGCCAGTCCGGCGGCTTTAACGGTGCACTCGTAGACCAGACTGCGTCCAACTCGACTGTTAACGTTACCCAGATCGGTTTTGGTAACCACGCGTCAGCTCATCAGTACTGATACTGAAATCTGTGCTACAAAAAAACAGGGCATCAGCCCTGTTTTTTTTCGGGAGTTCATCATGAATACCTTAATTCTACTCGCCGCGCTTTCCAGCCAGATAACCTTCAAAACGTCACAGCAGGAAAATATGACCACCATTGTTCCTCAGGTCACTCTGGCGCAGTCGTGTGATTGTCAGGTTCAGATTGTTTCTGTGCGAGAAGGGCAGGGGGGACAAAGTTCTTCCCGGCAGCAAAACACACTTTTTATACCCGCTAATCAGACGATTGATTTAATGCGCCTGAGTTTAAATATTAATACGGGAGACACGGTAAAAATCGTTGTCACCGTTTCAGACGGTAAATCGCTGCATTTATCACAACAGTGGTCGCCAGCGGAACGCTCGCTCTAAACGTTCATAAAATCAATAGGTTGAGAATGTGGCGGGTCTGTGCCGTTGAGCTATGCTGATATCAGGGACCAGGTCGTTATGTTCCGTAACGTGAAACTTCGTTTGCAATAATAAATGAAGCGCGTTTACCCCTCATGGACGATTTTCATTGAGGAGTACCTATAATGAACAACTATTTTGCTCGACTCATGGCAGGTCTGGGTCTGGTCGTTTCTGCTTTGAGTATCCCGGCTTATTCGGCCACGGTTGTTGACGGCGGTGTCATTCATTTTCGCGGTGCCATTGTCGCCGACCCCTGTGAAGTCACTCCCCAGAAGCAACAGTTTGCCATGTCATGTCCAGATAATAACCGTATGCAAACGCGTATGGTCAGCTATGAAGAGGCGCTTAACGGGAAAGTGAGCGACTCAAACGTGGCAACGCTCAATATGAAATACCTTAATCCTGAAAAAACGCTCGCGGTTGTCGAAATCCAGTATCGCTAATGCGTGCTCTCCCGCCCTGCGGTGGATGAGGATTTTTTCTGATAGTTTTTTCTCCCGGTCTCCTCTGCGATACACTTAAGAAAATGGCGGGTTGCAGAGGGGCTTTATGAAACCGCAAATTGAAATTATTCATGGCGATATTACGACAGTGCACGTCGACGTTATCGTCAATGCGGCCAATCCCTCCCTGATGGGGGGAGGCGGCGTGGACGGGGCTATCCACCGGGCTGCCGGACCGCAGCTGCTGGAAGCCTGTAAAACCGTGCGGCAACAGCAGGGCGAATGTCCTCCCGGTCACGCGGTGATTACGCTGGCGGGCAATCTGCCTGCGAGAGCGGTAATTCACGCGGTAGGGCCGGTCTGGCATGGCGGGGACCAGCACGAAGCGAGTATTCTGGAAGAGGCTTACCGGAACTGTTTGCGGCTGGCCGCCGACAACGGTTATAAAACGATGGCGTTTCCGGCCATCAGCACCGGCGTGTATGGTTACCCTAAGGCCGCTGCCGCAACGATCGCCGTAGAAACGGTTTACCGCTATTTGTCGTTAAAACCGCTGCCAGAGAAGGTGATTTTTGTCTGTTTCGACGACGACACCACGCATCTTTATCAGCGGCTTCTGACTCAGCGCAGACAAGAGCTGGAGAGCTGATGCAAACGCGGCGCATCTGATGCGCCGCGTGATTTATGAGGCTTTTGCCTGTGGTTTTCCTGAAAAGAGGAAACGCAGGAGCGGGATCCGCAGATGGATTTCGTAGAGTACGATTGCCACCCCTACAACAAACACCAGCCCGGTAAAGAAGCCCAGCGTGTTGGAGGCGATGTGCGGTGTGATGTAAGCCCCGAAGAAAAGCGTCAACGGGTGATGCACCAGATAGATAAACAGTGATGCATTAACGAAGTAGGTCACGCGGCTGGACTTAAAGTTCAGCAAGCGGTGGCCCAGCGCGAATACGACGTTCACCATCCACAGCCCCAGCAGCATAGTGATCACGCTTTCCGTTTCATACATCCAGGCGTCGCCGCTGCCGTAGCGCTGATTCAGCAGATAGGCCGCGAACGCGAGGGTTGCCCCCAGCGCGCACCACGGTGATGGGGTGACAAACAGCGATTTAAGCTTCGGATGAATAAAAGCCAGCGCGCCGATTAAAAAGAACGGAATGTAGAACAGGGACTGCATCACCACAAAATTAAATAACCCGTCGCTCAAAATCGGCGGATAGACGATGAGCAGCGTTCGGCGCACGGCAGCATACGCAATCCCCAACAGCAAGAAGAGCACTGACAGTTTGCCCATCGTAACGTTGGCGAAGAAGGTGTCGGCTTTTGTACTCAGACGGTGGCGCAGGCGGCTGAAAATCAACAGGCTCACCGTTGTGAGCACCACCAGCACCAGCAGGAACCACAGGTGAGACACCAGCTCCCAGACCAGCGTATTGTACTTTTCATACAGCGTAAGGTTCGGCCAGTTCTCCGCTTTGCCTTTGACATATTGCAACATAATGAACTGAGGCAGCGTCAGCAGTGGAATTGCGGTCAGCATGGGGATCCCCACGCGCTCTACGCGCACTTTCCACCAGCGCTTGAGCGGGTATCGCAGAAACAGCATGTAAGAAAAATAGCCGGATATGACGAAGAACACCTGCATACGGAAGGCGTGAATAAAGTCATTAAACAGCGTCAGCCACCAGGAGGGCATCTGGCTATTCACATGCCAGGTGTGGCTGGAGTAAATCAGTGAAATGTGAAAGGGGATCCCCAATAGCATCAGCCAGGCCCTGATCGAGTCGAGGAAATATTCACGTTCTGTTGGTGTTGTGCTCATATAACGTTGTGCATTCTCAGACTTTTCGTCTTATCCCTAAGACTCATAATGGTTACATTCGAAGCCAACCCTACACCAAGACCGACACCCTGTCTCCAGGATAAGCACGCAAAGTGAATAGCGGGTTCTTTCATTTGCTTATTCCATGAGCCAGCAGCTGAACAAAGCAGTGATAATGTTGTCGGATTGCCTGAGTTTCCATTAAAATGGATCGGATCGATATAAGCACACAAAGGGGGAAGTGCTTACTTATTATGAAACATAAACCACAGATGATGAAAATGCGTTGGTTGGGTGCTGCAGTGGTGTTATCACTGTATACCTCATCGGCACTGGCCTTTAACATCGACGATGTCGCAAAACAGGCAAAATCGATGGCAGGCAAGAGCTACGAAGCGCCGAAAAGTAACTTGCCCTCCGTTTTCCGCGACATGAAGTATGCGGACTATCAGCAGATCCAGTTCAATCACGACAAAGCGTACTGGAGCAATATTAAAACCCCGTTCAAGCTTGAATTTTATCATCAGGGTATGTACTTCGACACGCCTGTTGCCATCAATGAAGTGACGGCAACCGCGGTACGTAAGATCAAGTACAGCCCGGATTACTTCAATTTTGGCAATGTGCAACACGACAAAGATACGGTGAAAGACCTGGGTTTCGCAGGCTTTAAGGTGCTTTACCCGATCAACAGCAAAGATAAAAACGACGAAATCGTCAGCATGCTTGGCGCCAGCTATTTCCGCGTTATCGGCGCGGGGCAGGTGTACGGGCTTTCTGCGCGTGGTCTGGCAATTGATACCGCGCTGCCATCAGGTGAAGAGTTCCCGCGTTTCCGTGAGTTCTGGATTGAACGTCCAAAGCCAACGGATAAGCGTCTGACCATTTATGCCCTGCTGGATTCCCCGCGTGCAACCGGTGCCTATCGCTTTGTGATTATGCCGGGTCGTGACACGGTAGTTGACGTGCAGTCCAAGGTTTACCTCCGTGATAAAGTGGGCAAACTGGGCGTTGCGCCACTGACCAGTATGTTCCTGTTTGGGCCGAACCAGCCGTCACCGGCTACCAACTTCCGTCCGGAACTGCATGACTCCAACGGTCTGTCTATTCATGCCGGCAACGGTGAGTGGATCTGGCGTCCGCTGAATAACCCGAAACATCTGGCGGTTAGCAGCTTCGCAATGGAAAACCCGCAAGGTTTTGGCCTGCTGCAGCGTGGTCGTCAGTTCTCCCGCTTTGAAGATTTGGACGATCGCTATGACCAGCGTCCAAGCGCCTGGGTCACGCCAAACGGTGACTGGGGTAAAGGCAAGGTCGAGCTGGTAGAGATTCCAACCAACGACGAAACCAACGATAACATCGTCGCTTACTGGACGCCGGATCAACTGCCGGAAGCCGGTAAAGAGATGAACTTCAAGTACACCATTACCTTCAGCCGCGACGAAGATAAGCTGCATGCGCCGGATAACGCGTATGTAATGCAGACTCGCCGCTCAACGGGTGATGTGAAGCAGTCTAATCTTATTCGTCAGCCTGACGGTACCGTGGCGTTTGTCGTGGACTTCACAGGCCAGGATATGAAGAAACTGTCGCCGGACACCGCCGTTGCCGCTCAGGCCAGCATCGGTGATAACGGTGAAATCGTTGAGAATACCGTGCGTTACAACCCGGTAACCAAAGGCTGGCGTCTGACCCTGCGCGTGAAAGTGAAAGATCCGAAACAGACCACTGAAATGCGTGCTGCGCTGGTCAGTAACGATCAGCCGCTGAGTGAAACCTGGAGCTATCAGCTACCTGCCAATGAATAATACATCTGAATATATTGATGCCATGCCGCTGACGGATATCGAAAAAGCGGCACTGCCAAAGAGCGACATCCGCGCGGTTCACACCGCGCTGGATGGTGAACATCATACGTTTTCCCGTGATGATGATACGCCGCTCGGGTCAGTCAAGGCGCGTCTGGAGCAGGCCTGGCCGGACTCGCTGGCGGAAGGGCAGTTGATTAAAGACGACGAAGGACGCGATCAGCTTCAGGCGATGCCGAAGGCTACGCGTTCCTCTATGTTCCCCGATCCATGGCGCACCAACCCGGTGGGTCGCTTCTGGGATCGCCTGCGCGGGCGTGATGTGACGCCGCGCTATCTGTCGCGCCTGACGAAAGAAGAGCAGGCGTCCGAACAGAAATGGCGTACCGTCGGGACAATCCGTCGCTATATCCTGCTGCTTCTGACGCTGGCGCAGACGGTCGTCGCGACCTGGTACATGAAAACTATCCTGCCTTACCAGGGCTGGGCGTTTATCAACCCGACGGACATGATGGGCCAGGATCTCTGGGTCTCCTTCATGCAGCTGTTGCCGTATATCCTGCAGAGCGGCATTCTCCTGCTGTTCGCGGTCCTCTTCTGCTGGGTCTCGGCCGGTTTCTGGACCGCGCTGATGGGCTTCCTGCAATTGCTCATGGGGCGTGACAAATACAGCATTTCAGCGTCAACGGTCGGGGATGAACCCCTTAATCCCGAGCACCGTACCGCGCTGATTATGCCTATCTGTAACGAAGACGTTGACCGCGTATTTGCGGGCCTGCGTGCGACCTGGGAGTCCGTGAAGGCGACCGGCAACGCGGAGCATTTCGACGTTTACATCCTGAGCGACAGCTACAACCCGGATATCTGCGTTGCGGAACAAAAAGCGTGGATGGAGCTGATTGCAGAAGTGCAGGGCGAAGGCCAGATCTTTTACCGTCGCCGCCGCCGTCGCGTGAAGCGTAAAAGCGGCAACATCGATGACTTCTGCCGTCGCTGGGGTAATCAGTACAGCTACATGGTAGTGCTGGATGCTGACTCCGTCATGAGCGGAGACTGCCTGAGCGGTCTGGTGCGTCTGATGGAAGCCAACCCTAACGCCGGTATCATTCAGTCCTCGCCAAAAGCGTCCGGAATGGACACCCTTTATGCGCGCTGCCAGCAGTTCGCCACCCGTGTTTACGGGCCGCTGTTTACGGCCGGTCTGCACTTCTGGCAGCTGGGTGAGTCGCACTACTGGGGTCACAACGCCATTATCCGCGTGAAGCCGTTCATTGAACACTGTGCGCTGGCGCCGCTGCCGGGTGAGGGTTCGTTTGCCGGTTCTATTCTGTCGCATGACTTCGTAGAAGCGGCGTTGATGCGTCGTGCTGGCTGGGGCGTCTGGATTGCCTACGACCTGCCGGGATCCTACGAAGAGCTGCCGCCGAACCTGCTGGACGAGCTTAAGCGTGACCGCCGCTGGTGTCATGGTAACCTGATGAACTTCCGCCTGTTCCTGGTAAAAGGGATGCACCCGGTTCACCGCGCGGTGTTCCTGACGGGCGTGATGTCCTATCTCTCCGCACCGCTGTGGTTTATGTTCCTGGCGCTGTCGACTGCCTTACAGGTGGTTCATGCCCTGACGGAGCCGCAATACTTCCTGCAACCGCGGCAGCTGTTCCCGGTGTGGCCGCAGTGGCGTCCGGAGCTGGCGATTGCGCTGTTTGCCTCCACCATGGTGTTACTATTCCTGCCTAAGCTGCTCAGCATCATCCTGATCTGGTGCAAAGGCTCGAAAGAGTACGGCGGTTTCTTCCGCGTGACCCTTTCACTGCTGCTGGAAGTGCTGTTCTCCGTCCTGCTGGCGCCGGTACGTATGCTGTTCCACACCGTGTTTGTGGTCAGTGCGTTCCTGGGCTGGGAAGTGGTCTGGAACTCACCGCAGCGTGACGACGACTCCACGCCGTGGGGTGAAGCCTTTATGCGCCACGGTTCTCAGCTGCTGCTGGGTCTGGTGTGGGCTGCCGGGATGGCGTGGCTTGATCTGCGCTTCCTGTTCTGGCTGGCGCCGATTGTCTTCTCGCTGATCCTGTCGCCGTTTGTGTCCGTGATTTCCAGCCGTTCAACGGTGGGGTTGCGAACCAAACGCTGGAAGCTGTTCCTGATCCCGGAAGAGTATTCCCCGCCGCAGGTGCTGGTGGATACCGATCGTTACCTGGAACAGAACCGCAGTCGCTCGCTGGATGACGGCTTCATGCACGCCGTGTTTAACCCGTCATTCAACGCCCTGGCGACGGCAATGGCAACCGCGCGTCACCGTGCCAGCCAGGTGCTGGAGATTGCCCGCGATCGTCACGTTGAGCAGGCGCTTAACGAGACCCCGGAAAAACTCAACCGCGACCGTCGTCTGGTGCTGTTGAGCGACCCGGTGACAATGGCGCGTCTTCACTACCGCGTGTGGTCCGCTCCGGAGAAATACTCTTCGTGGGTAAACTACTATAAGGACGTGAAGCTGAATCCGCTCGCTCTGAAGGCGAAGTAAGCAGTTAAGTAAGGCGAGTAAGCGAAGCGCCACCCGCCAGATAAAATACCGGCTTAATCGCCGGTATTTTTTTAGAGGTTAAAGATGAGAATAATCATCGTCGTTATGGTGGCATGCCTGCTGAGCGGCTGCGGCAGTATCATCAGTCGCACCATTCCAGGGCAGGGCCATGGAAATCAGTATTACCCGGGCGTGAAATGGGATCTTCGTGATTCCGCGTGGCGCTACCTGACCGTGCTCGATCTGCCGTTCTCGCTGATTTTCGACACGCTGTTGCTGCCGATAGATGCCAGCCACGGCCCTTACGAATAGCCTAAATTAACGCTCGTCCCACTCGTCGGCTGCGGTTTGACCTTCTTCCGTATCCAGCGGCGGCTCGAGCTGAAACTCACCCTCATCCCACTCGTGCAGGGTATTCTCTTCCAGCCATTCCTGCCGAAGTTCTATTTCGTCATAGTCGCCATCAAAGACGGCCTGCGCACCTTCACCGCTTAATATCGGCAAACATTCCCCATCTTCACCTTCATCGGCAAAGAATTCGGCCTGCCACATAATATCTCCATCCTGCAGAACGTATTTTTGGATATTAAGCTGTTGCACGTCAGCATCTTCTTCTTCAACGCCGGGGTTGTCGGCGAGGAACTCTTCACGAGCGGCATCAATAGCTTCTTCCAGCGTGGCGTACATGGTCATTGGTGTCTCCCTGTTTTCCAGAAGGTTTCAGGGAAAGAATAGCTGAATATAAGATTCTGCAAGTATGAATGCGAAAATAAGCTATCAGGCGTTCGTCTTATTCCGTCACGGGCCGCAGCGCGCGGGATAAACTGAACCATGAATAGATGGCATTGAACAACACGACGCCCGCCGTCACGATAAAGACGGCGCGAAAACCGAAGCTGGCGGAAATCCCGGCCCCGAGCAGCGGTCCGGTGACGTTACCGATGTCGCGGAATGACTGGTTATAGCTGAAAATACGCCCGGCAATCTGGTTCGTGGAGTTGTAGACCAGCAGGGTCTGTACGGCGGGCAGCAGCGCGCCGTCGGCGGCACCCAGCAAAAAACGCAGGACGCCCAGCTGCCATGGCGTTTGCACCATCGACATCGGGATAAGCAGCAGGACGGAAATGACCAGCGCGCAGATCAGGATTTTCTCGGGACCAACGCGGTCTCCCAGTTTACCCAGCCTCGGGGCGCTCAGCAGCGCCGCCACGCCGGGCACGGAGGCAATCAGCCCGCTGATGAACGCAATATTGCTAACGTTACCCGCCAGGTCGCGAACGTACAGCGTCAGAATAGGGGCAATCGACCCGGTAGCCACCTGGATAATCATTGTCGTCACGAACAGGCTCAGCACCAGTCTGGGATTTTTGAGCGAGGTCAGCACCTCTCTGGCGTGGAGCATCTCTTTTTTGGCGACAGGCGTGAAGTTTTCCCGGATACAGAGCAGGGTGACGATAAAGCACAGGAACAACACGCTGGCGGTGATGAAAAAAACCGGGCGCAGGCCGTAGTTATCCGCCAGTAATCCCCCGGCCAGTGGTCCCAGCAGAGCACCGCTCACGCCGCCGGTAGAGAGCGTCCCGAGCGCCCAGCCGCTCTTATGGCGGGGAATTTGCGTGGCAATCAGGGCATTCGCGTTGGGAATAAATCCTCCCAGCAGGCCCAGCAGCGCGCGCAGGATCAGAAACTGCCAGACGTTCTGCGCCACGCCCATCAGCGCCATGATAATAGCCATCCCCAGCGCCGAACGCAGCAGCATGATTTTACGTCCCTTGCGATCGGCAAGGCCGCCCCAGAAGGGCGAGGCCATCGCGGAAAAGAGAAACGTGATGCTGAATACCAGACCGGACCACATATTGAGCGCGCTGTGGCCCGTTACGCCAAGCTGTTCGACGTAGAGCGGCAGGAAGGGCATGACCAGGCTAAAGGCCGCGCCGGTAAGAAAACAGCCAAGCCACGCAACCGCGAGGTTACGCTTCCAGTTTATGGGGGCATCTGAGGGTGACATAACTATCCGCATAATGAGGTGCAGAGCACCTGAAGCATAAAGTAATAAGCCTGCTAATTATGCGCCTGGGTTATGATTGCCGCAATGACGAGGAGCTTTTAAAGCTAAAACGGCATGCGGCCCTGAAGACCGCATGGGGATTAATAGCGGGACGGCGTGCCTTGTGGACGCGTTTTAAAACGGCGGTGCAGCCACATGTACTGCTCGGGCGCCAGCATGATGCACTTCTCCACAACGCTGTTCATCCAGCGCGCGGTGGTTTCCGCATCGTCAAGCGGTGGCGCAAGCTCCGGCTCCAGCATCATCAGCTCGTAGCCTGAACCATCCGGCTTACGGCGAGGGACGAAAGGCACGATGGCAGCTTTAGACATCCGCGCCAGCATCCAGGTACCGGTCGTTGTGGCGGCCTCTTCAACGGCGAAGAAGGGGACAAATACGCTGGCCTGTGGGCCATAGTCGTGGTCGGGGGCATACCAGACCACTTCACCGGATTTCAGCGCGCGGATCATCCCCTTCAGGTCCTTACGGTCGATCATGCTTTTGTTGGAGCGCATGCGGCCGTTGGTCTGGATTAAATCGATGACCGGGTTATCGTTAGGACGATAAACGCCAATGCCAGGCGCCTGCATGCCGAACATGCGCGCCCCGATTTCCAGCGTCAGGAAATGAACGCCGATCAGCAAAACGCCCGTCTGGTTGGCCTGAAGCGTATGCACAGGCTCCATGCCGGTTCCCGTTACCTCGCTCCAGCGGGCCATGCGTTTGTCCGGCCAGAACCACGCCATACCGGTTTCCATGAGCCCCATCCCGACGGATTCGAAATTCTTCGCGACCATATCGTGACGCTCTGGCTCGCTCATCTGCGGAAAACACAGCTCAAGATTGCGGTACGCGATTCTGGCGCGACGCTTCATAAACAGTTGCGCGAAACGGCCCAGAAATTTACCCAACCGAAAAATAACAGGGTAGGGAAGCTGTACCAGAAGCCATAAAAAGCCGATGCCAAGCCAGGTCAACCAATAGCGGGGATGCAAAAGGGCGGCAGTAAATTTTGGTAACTGGGTCATGTCTTTCCTGTGTTCAAACGTCCTGTTTTGCTAGTGTCTCATTTTTTGAGACATAGCCAAAATATCTGCTTTCGAAGCGTGCACGAATACAGCAATTGTTAAGCCTGATTAATCAGGGTGTGTGAAATGTAGCGTAAATTGTGTGGATGTAAATTGGTTTTGTTTGCTATATGATGCCGACCGATTTTTAATTCTCTCTAACGATTCCAGGACTGTACACCATGCCAGTGTTACACAACCGCGTGTCGAATGAGATGTTGAAAGCGCGTATGTTGGCTGAAACCGAACCGCGCACAACCATCTCTTTCTATAAATACTTCACGATCGACGATCCGCAGGCGACCCGCGATGCGCTTTATCAGGCGTTCACGGCGCTGAACGTCTTCGGCCGCGTCTACCTTGCCCGTGAAGGCATCAACGCGCAAATTAGCGTACCGGAAAGCAAAGTCAGCGCCTTCCGCGAGTGTCTTTATCAGTTCGATCCGGCCCTCGACGGCTTACGCCTGAACATTGCCCTGGACGATGACGGGAAATCCTTCTGGGTGCTGCGCATGAAGGTGCGTGAACGCATCGTGGCGGACGGTATCGACGATCCTGCGTTTAACGCGGCGGATGTCGGTGAATATCTTAAGGCTGCGGAAGTGAATGCGATGCTTGACGATCCGGATGCCGTGTTCATTGATATGCGTAACCACTATGAATACGAGGTGGGGCATTTCGAGAACGCGATGGAAATCCCGGCCGATACCTTCCGCGAGCAACTGCCCAAAGCGGTTGAGATGATGCAGGAACATAAAGATAAAAAGATCGTTATGTACTGCACCGGCGGTATCCGCTGTGAGAAAGCCAGCGCGTGGATGAAGCACAACGGCTTTAATAAGGTCTGGCATATTGAAGGCGGCATTATCGAGTACGCCCGCCGCGCCCGCGAGCAGGGTTTACCGGTGCGCTTTATCGGGAAAAACTTTGTCTTTGACGAGCGTATGGGTGAGCGTATCTCGGAAGACGTTATTGCCCAGTGCCACCAGTGCGGCGCACCGTGCGATACCCACACCAACTGCAAAAACGACGGGTGTCATCTGCTGTTCATTCAGTGCCCGGCCTGTGCCGAGAAGTTTAACGGCTGCTGTAGCGAACTGTGCAGCGAAGAGAGCATCCTGCCGGAAGAAGAGCAGCGTCGCCGTCGCGCAGGACGTGAAAACGGCAACAAGATTTTTAATAAATCACGCGGCCGCCTGAATACCAAACTGGGTATCCCTGACCCGGAATGATAATAACGCCCGGCACGGCGAAAGCCTTCCGGGCGAATCTATTATGATTTCTGCTGTACGCCTTCAACGGAAATAATCAGCTCAACGTCCTGAGACGCCGGGCCTAAATCCGTTGTGATATTAAAATCTTTCAGGTGAATTTTACCCGCCGCTTCAAAACCTGCGCGTTTACCGCCCCACGGATCGTCACCCTGACCCAGTAATTTAGCATCCAGCGTGACCGGTTTTGTTACGCCGTTAAGCGTCAGGTTGCCGGTAATATTCAGCTTATCACCCTCTTTTTTCACTTCCGTGGAGGTGAAGGTAGCCTGCGGGTATTTCCCGACATTGAGGAATTCCCCACTGCGCAGATGTTTATCACGTTCAGCATGATTAGTATCCACGCTGTTGGTATTAATGGTTACGTTGACCTTATCGGCGGCAGGATTCTTCTCGTCAAAGGTGAATGTGCCGTCAAAATCTTTAAAGGTACCGTACAGCCAGCTGTATCCCAGGTGCTGAATACGGAAATTGACGAAAGCGTGCTGGCCCTCCTTATCAATTTTATAATCAGCCGCCACGGCGGAACCGGCGGTGAATAACAGAGAACCCAGGGCGATACCCAGCAGGTGTTTTTTCATTTTATGCTCCAGAGTCAACTGACGAGCGGCCAAGCATGCGCTTTAGCGTATCGTCTTTATCAATAAAATGGTGTTTGAGGGCGGCAAGCCCGTGCAGCACGGACAGGATCACGACGCTCCACGCAAGCCAGAGGTGAACGACCCCGGCCGTGTCAGCCTGAGCGCCCGCATCGCTGAGCGTTGCCGGGACGTCAAAAAGGCCAAAGACGCTAATCGGCTTACCGTCCGCCGTTGAGATAAGGTAGCCGCTAATCAGAATGGCGAAGAGCAGCGCATAGAGCGCGATATGCGCGGCGACTGCACTGACGCGGGTAAATTTGCCGTGGGTCTTCGCCGCGGCGGGCGGCGGGGAAATATGTCGCCAGATCACGCGAAAAACCAGACCCAGCATCAGGAGAACGCCAATGCTTTTATGTAACTCCGGTGCCTGGTGATACCAGCCGTCGTAATAGCTGAGCGTGACCATCCAGAGTCCAAGGCCAAACATACCGTAGACGGCAATAGCAAATATCCAGTGCAAACCTATGGATATTATTCCGTAGCGCCGGGAGGTGTTACGCAGTTGCATCAGAATGTCCATTTTCGTATTAACCGAAGGGTAAAAATGAACGGGAAGATGTGACATTGCAACTGAAATAATTGTCTATTGATTTGTATTTTATTTATTTCAGCAATTTTGAAAGGAAAGGGCGAAGGTAATTCAATGTCTTCGTGCAAGAGGAATTGAGAGTTTCAATAAAGCTAAATTAACGTCAATTATTGTCAGTCAGGGTTTTCAATAAAATACAATGTAAACAAAATCAATAATAGCCAGCAGCGACCACAATAAGATATAGAGCATGAAATGCTCGCGAATATTATTCATCAGAAAGCTAACGATCCTGCGCATAATGCCCCGTAATTCAGTGTGAATAAAACGGGCCCCGGTACCTCCAGAGCCCGTGCGGATTATCCGTTAAAACGCGAGAGCGAGAAGGGCGTCAGATCAAACTGCGGTTTGATACCCTGGGCGAACTGCGCGGCGATCTCGCCCAGCACGGAAGCGAATTTAAAGCCGTGACCGCTCAGCCCGGTAATCAGCAGGACGTTGTCATGCCCTGGCAGGGTATCAATGATGAAGTCTTCATCCGGCGTGTTGTCGTAGGTACAGGCCGCGCCATACAGCAAGCCACCGACGCCCGGAAGGATAGTACGCAGGAACGAGAAGGCTTCCGAACCATCCTGTGGATAGGCGCCAAAAGGCTTACGCTCTTCAGGGGAGGCGATCGCCTGGCCACCGTTGTGTTTACCGATTTTCAGCGCGTCTTTCTCGGAAGGGAAACCGTAGAACTGATCGCCATTCGGCAATTCGCCGGTGAAGGCCGGGAATTTATTCTGCGCGCTGTAGCGACCATCCGACTGGAACCAGGAGAAGACCTTCCGCACCGGCTGGATTGGCAGTTCCGGCAGCAGGCGAGTGACCCAGGTTCCGGCGCTGACGAGCAGGCGGGACGCTGAATAGTCGCCGTCAAAAGTCGTTACCGTGACGCCATTCTCGTCATGGGTGATGGCCTCCACCGGACAGTTAAACAGCTGCGCACAGCCGGCCTTAGCGGCAAGATCGATCCAGGTTTTGATTGCCGTTTCACAATGCAGCACGCCGGAGTGGGCTTCAAAGAGGCCGATGTAATCGTCCGGGACGGTAATTTCAGGCCAGCGCGCGGTAATGCCCGTTGCGTCCAGCTTCTCAACATCCAGATTAAAGGCTTTTGCGCTGCGCTCGACGCCGGCGAGAAAATCAGAATGAGCAGGGCCAAGGTTGATGACGCCGGTACGCTCGAAAATACGCTCTTCGGTCTGTGTCGCCAGTTCATCCCACAGCGTCTGGGCGCGAAGCACCAGCGGCACATAGCGCTCGCCTTCTCCATACGCATGGCGCATGAGACGGGTATCGCCATGATGGCTGCCCTCAGAATGAGGAGGAAGGTGGGCATCGATCATCAGGACCTTTAGACCTGCCTGTGTTGCGTAATAACCGGCAGCGGAACCCACGGAGCCGCTACCAATAATGATTAAGTCGTATCTCATATGCATCTCATAAACTGATGTTTTGTTAGCAGAGTAATTAACAACGCGGGGTTAGACAAGGGAGAAATAAATAAGGCACCGCGTGGGTGCCTGTAGAGAGAAAAGTGGGCATAAGCTTAGTGCCGTTTATACTCATTTTCCTGATAGTCGCCAGATTCTATTTTTGCAATACCTGCCTCTAAAATAGAAATAAACTGACGGGCGACGTCTGTTGTTAGCCACAGCGTCTGTCCAACTTCCGCTTCTTCACGGTTGAGTTGATTCGGGGTCTGGTAGTGCAAACGCAGCATCAGCGCATCGTAGCTATCTACGGTACTGATATCCCAGCCAACCAGTGGATGGGTCTGGATCACTTCACTATTCTTTTCCATTATAACCCCCTTAATGCGTGTTAGAAGACAACGGCTCTGAGGTTCAATGCATGTTTTTCTGAAAGCATCTTCAGTATACCAAGTAATAAGGGTTCCAACGGGAAAAATAAACAGGTGGCAACACATTTTTCTGCTTTTTAGGATTGTTCGAACAATAAAACACCATCTCGTTCACGATTTTTAAAGAAGATGCCGAATTAATTTGAACTTGCAGGATTTTTAGACAAAAAAAAGCCGGGGCGACCCGGCAAAAAAACACAATGAGGGAGCAGTGTTAATCTGTGATAAACCAGTCGTCTGCGCTTTCCCACGTTTCCTGCAGGATTTCGCTGATGCGATCTTTATCTTCTTTCGCAGCACCAATGACGGAGAGGTTGTTCGCCGCGGCGTAACGCACCGTTACGGCACCCGCGTTGTCGGGAAAGGTGTTGTTAATACGGCGGGATAATTCGCCTGCCAGTGCATCAAGCGCGCCGGCAGGCAGAACGGTTGTTTTGGCTATGGTGACTTCAATACGCATAAATGCCCCCTGTGTAATATACTGTTTATTTATACAGGTATATTATCGGTTTGACAACAAGGGGCATTGATTTTTTAACGTTTTACCGTCCAGTTAACGGTTTCGCCCGCCAGGAATGGGATCAGCGTGTCATCCGTCAGCGCAATGGACTCCTCAACGTGGCTCGCTTTACGCTCCAGTTCGATAAAGGTGTCGTTGACCGGCAGGCCGTAGAAGCGCGGGCCGTTAAGGGAGCAGAACGCTTCAAAATGTTCGAGCGCGTTCATCTCTTCAAAGACGGTCGCGTAGCTGGCCAGTGCCGTTGGGGCGTTGAAGCAGCCCGCACAGCCGCAGCTCGCCTCTTTGCGGTGGCGGGCGTGAGGTGCGGAATCGGTGCCGAGGAACGCGCGGGAGAACCCGCTGGCGACCAGCTCGCGCAGCGCCTGCTGGTGGATGTTGCGCTTGAGAATAGGCAGACAGTACAGGTGAGGACGCACCCCGCCCACCAGCATGTGGTTACGGTTAAACATCAGGTGCTGTGGCGTAATGGTCGCGGCGATAAGATCGTTGCCGTCGCGCACATACTCTGCCGCGTCTTTGGTGGTGATATGTTCAAAGACCACTTTAAGCGCGGGCAGGCGCTGGCGCAGAGGCTCCATCACTGTCTCGATAAAACGGGCTTCACGGTCGAAGATGTCAATCTCGGCATGCGTGACTTCACCATGGACCAGCAGCGGCATGCCCAGTTTCTGCATGCGTTCCAGAACCGGCATGATGGCATCAATGCTGGTGACGCCGTGGCTGGAGTTGGTGGTGGCATTTGCCGGGTAGAGTTTCGCCGCCGTAAATACGCCTTCGTTAAACCCGCGCTCCACTTCGTTCGGATCCAGCGAGTCGGTAAGATAGCAGGTCATCAACGGGGTAAAATCGTGTCCCGCAGGAACGGCATCCAGGATGCGCTGGCGATAGGCCATCGCGGCATCGACGGTGGTGACTGGTGGAACCAGGTTAGGCATGACAATCGCGCGGCCATAAATTTCGCTGGTATAAGGCACGACGGTTTTCAGCATATCGCCATCACGCAGATGGATATGCCAGTCGTCAGGGCGGCGGATTTTGAGAACCTGGGGTTGTGCAGTCATGGAAGCTCCGGCTTGTCAGGAATCAGTCATAAGGATGGCTGTTTTTGCCGGACACAAATCATAAGCGGAAACGTTTTCGTTTGCACACTTTTCCGTAAAAAAAAGGGCGCCGCAGCGCCCTTCAGGTTAATCGGTGAAAGGAATGATGATTTCACCCGGTTTCACCTCTATGCCTTTTGCATATTTTTTCGCCAGAGCTTCACCCTTGCTTTTGTCTTCGCTTAAGACGTACGCGGGCTGCTGGTTGAAGTAATTTCGCAGCGACTGGTTCAGATAGGGCATCAGGGTTTGCAGAACCGGTGCCATCTTGTCCGGCGACACCTGCGCATCGACGACTTCCATCTCCTGCAGGAAAATTGCCCCTTTCTCTTTGTTGAAAACGGGCAGGGCCTTCAGCTTGAGCTTGATGTTGGCCTTCTGATTGCCAAAGAGGGATGACATATCGAGATCCGCATCACCGGCCAGGGTGACTTTGTTTGGCTCTTCACGTCCGATCTGGCTGGTCAGGTTCGTCAGGACGATATGCGCGTCCGCCAGTCCCGGCACGCCAATGTCTTTAGAGAAATTGTTATGTTTTTCCAGCGCCTGATTAATTTCCTGTTCACTGACGGTATATTGCGTGAGCTGGTTACAGCCAACCAGCAGGCCGCTGACTACTAATGCCGCGGCAAAGACAATTTTCTTCATAGTGTTCCTCAACGAAAAATCGGCGCTTCTGTCCTGTTGCGCCAGTATGTCAGTGTGAATTGGCAGAAACCAGCAGAAAAAACTGAGAAGTGGGGCGGGAGGGGCTCCCGCCCGAGGGAAAGGCTACGCGCCAGGCTCGAGCATACCGCTCGCGCTGCGTTTCGGGCTGAACTGCCACCACAGAGCAAGGAGCGTCATAAAACCCACCGCGCCGAGCATCATCCACGGGAGTTCGGGCTGGTTAAACGCTTTGCCGGCATCAAACAACCAGCCGCCACCCGCGTAACCTAATGCGCCGCCAAGCGCCAGCCCCAGCCGGCTGAACCCCATATAGCTGCCGCGCGCACGCGCATCCGCAAGCGAGGCGCTCAGCGTTTCACGGGCAGGTTCGGCGATGATCGAGCCAATATAGAACGTGCAAATCAGCGTAAACAGCTGCTGGAGAGAGTTCACCAGGCCGATCGGCATCATGCTCAGCGTCATCAGGAACAGACCGGCCATCAGGCGATGCTCCAGACGAAAACGCCGTTCGCTCCAGCGGGCAATCGGATAAAGCAGCGTTAACGACAGGCAGGCTTCGATGGCGTACATCCATTTAACGGCTGCAGGGGTCCCCGCGATGTCGTTAACCATGATCGGCAGCATCAGCATGACCTGCACAGCCAGCATGTAGTAGCCCGTCAGGGTCAACACATAGGTGACAAAACGCCTGTCGCGCAGGACGCGGTCAAGCCCTTCCCGGACCGGCGCTTTGACCGTCGACAGTTTCCAGGCGGGCAGGAACAGGCCATTGAACAGCGCGCACAGAATAAAGAGCACCGCCCCAGCGGCGCAGACCAGACGGAAGTCATACTGCAGCAGCCAGCTTCCCAGCAGGGCGCCGATAACCGCCCCTGCACTGTCCTGCATCATCAGAATCGAGAAGAAACGGCCGCGGTGCTGGGGGCGAATAAGCTTTACCACTAGCGCGGTGCGTGGCGGATCGAACAGCGTGCCGCCGATACCGGAGAGGAAACAGGAGAACCAGAGCAGCCAGGGCTCCTGGGCGACCGCCATCGTGGCAAAGCCTGCCGCGCGCAGCAGCATACCGGTAACGATCATCGGTTTAGCGCCGAAGCGGTCGGCAATGGCCCCGCCAAAGACGCCCAGGCCCTGCTGGACAAACTGGCGTAGCCCCAGGGCAATGCCAACCATTAATGCCGCCCAGCCCATCTGATCGACAAAGCGGATCGATATCAGCGGAAAAACGACAAAAAAGCCGAGCACGACCAGCATGTTATCGACGAGCAGGAAATATTTACCCAGGCTCCTGGCCTGTGATACGCGGGACATTTTCCCTCCAGGGAAAATAAGAAGGTGAGCACGCTAACATTCTGCGGTGTCGCCGCGTTTTTTCCCACCCCCGGGGGTGACAATATTTTTTTATCAAAAGGGTGCTTTGATAGAGAGTTCTCATCGAAAAATGTGAAAAGAGGTGAAAATGGTATGTCACTGTTTTCACAGACGGCACAGGCGCAGGTATAGTAAAGCTAATGGGTCAGCAGAAGTGACGGGAAGGAGTGGTATCGATGTTTGGCTATCGCAGCAATGTGCCAAAAGTGCGTCTGACAACGGACCGGCTGGTCGTTCGTCTGGTGCATGAGCGTGATGCCTGGCGTCTGGCGGATTATTACGCCGAGAATCGCCAGTTTTTAAAACCCTGGGAACCCGTTCGGGATGAGAGCCATTGTTACCCTTCCGGCTGGCAGGCGCGCCTCAGCATGATTACGGAATTTCACAAGCAGGGCAGCGCGTTTTATTTCGCGCTGCTGGATCCTGAAGAAAAAGAGATTATCGGGATCGCCAACTTTTCAAACGTGGTGCGCGGGTCGTTTCACGCCTGCTACCTTGGCTACTCCATCGGCCAGAAATGGCAGGGGCAGGGGCTGATGTACGAGGCGTTAACGGTGGCGATCCGCTATATGCAACGCACGCAGCATATCCATCGCATTATGGCGAACTATATGCCGCATAATCAGCGCAGCGGCAATTTGCTGGCCCGCTTAGGGTTCGAGAAAGAGGGTTACGCCAAAGACTATCTGCTGATAGACGGAGAGTGGCGCGACCACGTTCTGACGGCGTTAACCACCCGGGACTGGACCGCAGGTCGTTAAGGAGAAAAGATGAAGTATCAGCTAAACGGTACAGAAGCGCGCGTGATTGGGTGCTTACTCGAAAAACAGGTTACCACGCCGGAGCAGTATCCGCTCTCCGTCAACGCCGTGACCATGGCCTGCAACCAGAAGACCAACCGCGAGCCGGTGATGAACCTCAGCGAGCATGAGGTTCAGGACGTGCTGGATGCGCTGGTAAAACGCCACTACCTGCGCACCGTCAGCGGCTTCGGCAACCGCGTGACCAAATACGAACAGCGCTTCTGTAACTCCGAATTCGGCGACCTGAAGCTGAGCAGTGCGGAAGTGGCGGTCATCACCACGCTGTTGCTGCGCGGGGCGCAGACGCCGGGAGAGTTGCGCACGCGCGCTTCCCGTATGCATGAGTTCAGCGATATGCAGGAAGTTGAGCAGACCCTGGAAGGGCTGGCCTCACGTGAAGATGGCCCATACGTGGTGCGTCTGGCGCGCGAGCCGGGCAAACGTGAAAGCCGCTATATGCATCTGTTCAGCGGCGACGTCGATGTCGCTACCGCTACCGTGGAGAGCGACGCGGGATCCTCAGCAAGCAATGACACTCTTGCCGCGCGCGTAGAAGCGCTGGAAGACGAGGTCGCCGGGCTGAAACAGCGCCTGGATGCGTTGCTGGCACATCTGGGAGACTGACGGTGAAAAAATTACGCGTAGGCGTGGTGGGGCTCGGCGGCATCGCGCAAAAAGCCTGGCTGCCTGTTTTAGGTGCAGCAACGGACTGGACCCTGCAAGGGGCATGGTCACCCACCCGAGAAAAGGCAGAACGTATCTGCGAAACCTGGCGCATTCCGTATGCTGCCTCTCTGCAGGATCTGGCCCGCGAGTGTGATGCTGTTTTTGTGCATACCTCAACGGCAACCCACTATCAGGTGGTAAGCGAGCTGCTCAATGCGGGGGTTCACGTCTGCGTGGATAAGCCGCTGGCGGAAAATGTTCAGGATGCCGAACGGCTGATTGAGCTGGCCGCGCGCAAAAAACTGACGCTGATGGTGGGCTTCAACCGCCGCTTTGCGCCGCTTTACCAGCAGCTGAAGGCGCAGTCGGACACGCTCGCCTCGCTGCGGATGGATAAACACCGCACCGACAGCATTGGGCCAAACGATCTGCGCTTCACCCTTCTGGATGATTATCTGCACGTTGTGGATACGGCGCTGTGGCTGAGCAACGGCCATGCGCAGCTGAAGAGCGGTACCCTGTTAACGAATGACCAGGGGCAGATGGTCTACGCGGAACACCACTTCGCCGTTGAGCATCTTCAGATTACCACCAGCATGCACCGTCGGGCGGGAAGTCAGCGTGAATCCGTGCAGGCAGTGACCGAGGGCGCGCTGTACGACATTACGGACATGCGCGAGTGGCGGGAAGAGAAGGGCAACGGCGTGGTGACGCTCCCGGCGCCAGGCTGGCAGAGCACCCTCGAGCAGCGCGGTTTCGCAGGATGCGCCCGCCACTTTATCACCTGCGTGCAAAATCAGACGGTTCCTGAAACGTCCGGCGAGCAGGCCATTCTGGCGCAGCGCATTGTGGAAAGGCTCTGGCGCGATGCCATGAGCGAATAACTCGCTGTAACATCTGCGGATAGTAATTCGTTGAAATCCGGTTAGACTAAGCGCCGCTTGTTGGCTTTGCCGGGTGGCGCTTACGCTGACTCGGCCTACAAATCCGTATGGTTCTGGAAATTCACGTTAATGAACTTATTAAAATCGCTGGCGGCCGTCAGCTCGATGACCATGTTTTCCCGCGTGCTGGGTTTTGCGCGCGACGCCATTGTGGCAAGGGTATTTGGTGCAGGGATGGCCACGGACGCCTTTTTCGTCGCGTTCAAATTGCCGAACCTGCTGCGTCGTATTTTTGCTGAAGGGGCGTTTTCCCAGGCATTCGTGCCCATTCTGGCGGAATATAAAAGCAAGCAGGGTGAAGACGCGACGCGCGTCTTTGTTTCTTATGTCTCCGGGCTGCTGACGCTGGCTTTGGCGGTGGTGACCGTACTCGGGATGCTGGCCGCGCCCTGGGTGATTATGGTGACCGCGCCCGGTTTTGCCGATACGGCTGACAAATTTGCGCTGACCTCGCAGCTGCTGCGCATTACTTTCCCCTATATTCTGCTCATCTCGCTGGCCTCGCTGGTGGGGGCGATCCTGAACACCTGGAACCGCTTCTCTGTTCCGGCGTTTGCGCCGACGTTTCTCAACGTCAGCATGATCGGTTTTGCCCTGTTCGCCGCGCCGCACTTTAACCCGCCGGTGCTGGCGCTGGCCTGGGCGGTCACCGTCGGCGGCGTGCTGCAGCTGGCGTATCAGCTGCCGCATCTGAAAAAAATCGGCATGCTGGTGCTGCCGCGCATCAATCTCAAAGATGCCGGGGCGATGCGCGTGATCAAGCAGATGGGGCCCGCTATTCTCGGCGTCTCCGTCAGTCAGATCTCGCTTATCATCAACACCATCTTTGCCTCTTTCCTCGTGTCCGGCTCGGTTTCCTGGATGTACTACGCCGACCGTCTGATGGAGTTCCCGTCCGGGGTGCTGGGCGTGGCGCTGGGGACCATCCTGCTGCCGTCGCTGTCGAAAAGTTTTGCCAGCGGAAACCATGATGAATATTGCCGCCTGATGGACTGGGGTTTACGTCTCTGCTTCCTGCTGGCCCTGCCAAGCGCGGTAGCGCTGGGTATTCTGGCCAAACCGCTGACGGTGTCGCTCTTCCAGTACGGGAAATTCACCGCCTTTGATGCCGCCATGACCCAGCGCGCGCTGATTGCCTACTCGGTCGGCTTGATGGGGCTGATCGTCGTCAAGGTGCTGGCGCCCGGGTTCTACTCGCGTCAGGACATCAAAACGCCGGTGAAAATTGCCATCGTGACGCTGATTATGACCCAGCTGATGAACCTGGCGTTTATTGGTCCGCTGAAGCATGCCGGCCTGTCGCTGTCTATTGGTCTGGCGGCCTGTCTGAATGCCGGGCTGTTGTACTGGCAGCTGCGCAAGCAGGATATTTTCACGCCGCAGCCGGGGTGGGGAAGTTTCCTGGTACGTCTGATCGTTGCGGTACTGGTGATGTCAGCCGCGCTGTTCGGCATGATGTACGTGATGCCGGAGTGGTCCCTGGGCACCATGCCTTATCGTCTGATGCGGCTGATGGCCGTGGTAGGCGTCGGGGTGGTGGCTTACTTTGCCACGCTCGCGGTGCTGGGGTTCAAAGTGAAAGAGTTTGCCCGCCGTACGGCATAAACGCCAAAAGGGGAGTTCACCTTATGGTGCTCCCCGCTGCATGATTTGTCGCACAGGCGTCAAATCGAAATCTTTTTAACTCCCGCAATACGTGCAGTCGCTGTTTGACCATCCGCACCGTACAGTCCGGTTTCTTTATGCGGTTTCAATACCTCAAGCGCCTGCTGATTACGCTCAATCTGACCTTCCAGTAGCCAGCCGTTGTGCTGGTTAAGGTCGCGCAGGTGCTGGGTTTTTTCGGTAATGGTTTGCCAGCGCTCAATAATATCGTCATTGGCGCTACGCTTAGGATCCTGCTCAGCGCGGCGCTGCTGCTCCAGATAATCCAGCGTCGCCAGTAGCGAACTCTTATCTTCAGTAATACGCTGCAGCGCGCTGCCGTTGATGTGACCGGAAGAGAGATGCTGCTGTTCAGCGTCCATTACCGTTTTCAGGTCGTTAAGAACAACCGTCATTTGATCCAGTATTTCTGACAGTCGACTCATACGGTTAGTTACTCTGTAAGAAACTCTGTGCTTCCTGAATCAGGGCGTCAGCGATTTTGCTGGTGTCCATTTTCAGCTCACCGTTACGAATAGCCGTTTTCAGCGCTTCAACACGTTCCATATTGATATCGTTGCTGCCTGGCTGCATCAGTTTTGCCTGTGCGTCGCTCAGGGTCACGCTGGTGCTGTTGGACGTTGACGGTTTTTCCAGACGCGTTTTCTGCGCAGGAGCGTCATTCGTTTCGCGAGGTTGTACAGCGCTTACCGGCTTCAGGGCTGATGTACGATCAATGCTCATAGTGTTGTCCTCATCGAGGGTTCGCGGCGTTTGCGCCTGACATCATCATTAGTGGAATATTTATCGGCACGCGCCGCGAAATCTTTAAAAAGATTATAGGTTAATCAGAATATTCCCATCAGAATCGACGGTTCCGCTCACCACCTGGCCTGAGGACATTCTGACGCGGGCGTTTTGCGCCACCGCGGCATTGTTTAACGCTTTCCCTTCACTGTTGATGCTAAAGCCATCTCCGTTGGCCACCACCATCACCTGTTGACCCGCTTTTACCCGCCATGACTGACGCAGCATTGAGAGCTGTATCGGCTGGCCGGGTGCGACATCGCGCAGGCTGACGGCGTCCTGTGCCTGGTTCATTTCCAGCATGGTGCGTGGAGGCAGCTGGTCCAGACGGCCGCGTTTTAACGTCACGCTGTTCGTCTGCAGCACGCTGCCGCGCGCAATGGGCACGGCGGCGACAACATAATTGCCCGTCGCCTGAACTGCAACCTGTAAATAGCGTTTTTCGTTCGCGCAGCGTGCCAGCACGTTCACATTTCCCCACAGCCGGGTGGTTCCCGTCACGCTGAATGACGGTTGGTCACAGGTCGGGTACAGATTCGGTGGGGTGCGCACGGTAACGTTAACCTCATCGCTAAAGCCCGCCAGCTTTTCAGCAAAAAAAGCCGTCAGCCGATCCTGTAAGCCTTCAGCCTGCACCAGAGGGCTAAAGAGCAAGAAAGTTGCCACCAGGCCACGTTTTAACGTTTGCATCGCAAGTTCCACCGTTTCCAGAGTTGAATGAATTCTACCTGCAGTGGTTTTGCATCAACGCAATAAATAGCGACGCATTTTGCGTTTATTCCGTCGATAGGGGAGACCGGGTGAGATTTAAGCTGTGAACTGAAATTTTGCCATCAGCGGAGGAGACATGCTCGATAAACTCGACGCCGCGTTACGTTTTCAGCAGGAAGCGCTCAATTTACGCGCCCAGCGGCAGGAGATTTTAGCCGCCAACATCGCTAACGCCGATACCCCAGGGTTTCAGGCGCGCGATATTGATTTTTCCAGTGAACTCAAAAAGGTGATGGAGCGTGGACGTGCCGAAGGAACGGGTGTTGCACTTGCCATGACATCCTCTCGCCATATTCCTGCTCAGGCGATGACCGCGCCAGCGACCGATTTACTTTACCGCATTCCCGATCAGCCCTCACTCGACGGTAACACCGTGGATATGGACCGGGAGCGTACCCAGTTTGCCGATAACAGTCTGAAATACCAGACGGGCCTGACCGTACTCGGCGGACAAATCAAAGGCATGATGAACGTCCTGCAGGGGGGGAACTGATAGATGGCCTTGTTGAATATTTTTGATATTGCCGGTTCGGCGTTAACCGCGCAGTCCAAACGCCTGAACGTGGCTGCCAGTAACCTGGCGAACGCCGACAGCGTAACCGGACCAGACGGCCAGCCTTATCGCGCCAAACAGGTTGTCTTTCAGGTCGATGCTGCGCCGGGCGCGGCGACGGGCGGCGTGAAGGTGTCTGATGTGGTAGAGAGCCAGGCGCCGGACAGGCTGGTGTATGAGCCGGGTAACCCGCTCGCGGATGCCAGCGGATACGTGAAAATGCCAAACGTGGATGTGGTGGGTGAGATGGTGAACTCCATGTCGGCTTCCCGCAGCTACCAGGCCAACGTTGAAGTGCTGAATACCGTGAAGAGCATGATGCTCAAAACGCTCACTCTCGGCCAGTAAAGGAGACATGCATGTCCATCGCCGTAAATGTGAATGATCCTACGAACTCGGGTGTTAATAACACCAAGAGTACGACGGGTTCTAACTCCCTCACCGGGAGCAATGCCTCCGATCTTCAGGGCAGCTTTCTGACGCTGCTGGTGGCGCAGCTTAAGAACCAGGATCCCACCAACCCAATGCAGAACAACGAACTGACCACGCAGCTTGCGCAGATCAGCACCGTGAGCGGCATTGAGAAACTCAACACCACCCTCGGCTCCGTCTCCGGGCAGATCAACAGTGCCCAGTCTCTGCAGGCGGCAAGCCTGATTGGCCACGGGGTGATGATCCCGGGAACCACGATTCTGGCGGGCACCAGCACCACTGAAGGCAACACCACAACGACCACCACGCCGTTTGGCGTTGAGCTCCAGCAGGCGGCTGAGAAGGTCACTGCAACGATCATGGATGCCAATAACGTGGTGGTTCGCACCATTGATATCGGTGAGCTGAAGGCGGGCGTTCACACCTTTACGTGGGATGGCAGCCTGACCGACGGCACTAAAGCACCAAACGGTTCTTACAAAGTAGCGATCAGCGCCAGCAACGGGACGACCCAGCTGGTGGCGCAGCCGCTGCAGTTCGCGCTGGTCCAGGGCGTGATTAAAGGAAGCGACGGCAACAAACTGGATTTGGGAACCTCTGGTTCCACCACACTCGACGAAGTTCGGCAGATTATCTAAGCCTTAACACTTATCAGGAGTAAGTCATGGCCTTTTCTCAAGCGGTCAGCGGCCTGAATGCTGCGGCCACCAACCTGGACGTCATTGGCAACAACATCGCCAACTCCGCGACCTATGGTTTTAAATCCGGTTCTGCTTCATTTGCGGACATGTTTGCCGGTTCCAAAGTCGGCCTGGGCGTGAAAGTTGCGGGCATCACTCAGGACTTTACCGACGGTACCACCACCAACACTGGTCGTGGTCTGGACGTTGCTATCAGCCAGAACGGTTTCTTCCGTATGGTCGATTCCAACGGTTCTGTGTTCTACAGCCGTAACGGCCAGTTCAAGCTGGACGAAAACCGTACGCTGGTTAACATGCAGGGCATGCAGCTGACGGGCTACCCGGTAGCTGGAACGCCTCCAACCGTTCAGACCGGTGCAAACCCTCAGGCGATTACTATCCCGAATACCCTGATGGCGGCGAAATCAACCACCACCGCGACGCAGCAGATCAACCTGAACTCAACCGATCCCGTTCAAACTGCCCCGTTCGATGCGACCAACCCGGATACCTATAACAAAAAAGGGACCGTGACCGTATTTGACAGCCAGGGTAACGCCCACAACATGTACGTCTACTACGTGAAGACGGCCAACAATAAATGGGATCTTTACACTCAGGACGGCAGCGTTGCGGGTTCTACAGCAGCAAAAGCGGCGCAGATGAACTTTGATGCGAACGGTAACCTGGCGGGTGTCTACAACTACGACGCTGCGGGTGTACTGAGCGCAACGCCAAACGCCACGCCGGCCATTAACATCACCACGGGTTCTGTCAGCGGTGCGACGGCGGCGACCTTCTCCCTGAGCTTCCTGAACTCCATGCAGCAGAACACCGGTGCAAACAGCGTTGTGGCAACCAATCAGAACGGCTACAAGCCTGGCGACCTGGTGAGCTACCAGATCAACGACGATGGCACCGTGGTGGGCAGCTACTCTAACGAACAGTCTCAGGTTCTGGGCCAGATCGTGCTGGCAAACTTCGCGAACAACGAAGGCCTGAAATCGGAAGGCGACAACGTCTGGTCTGCCACTCAGTCCTCCGGCGTGGCGCTGCTGGGTACCGCAGGCACCGGTAACTTCGGCAAGCTGACCAACGGCGCGCTGGAAGCTTCCAACGTGGATATGAGTAAAGAACTGGTGAACATGATCGTCGCGCAGCGTAACTATCAGTCGAACGCGCAGACCATCAAAACCCAGGACCAGATCCTCAACACGCTGGTTAACCTGCGTTAAGCGGCTAACAGGAAAGCGCAATGGATCACGCAATATATACCGCGATGGGCGCGGCAAGTCAGACGCTCAATCAGCAGGCCGTTACCGCCAGCAACCTGGCAAACGCCTCTACGCCAGGCTTTCGTGCGCAGCTTAATGCGCTGCGCGCGGTGCCGGTTGAAGGGCTTTCCCTGCCGACCCGTACGCTGGTGACGGCATCAACCCCTGGCGCAGATATGACGCCTGGGCAGATGGACTACACCTCGCGCCCGCTGGACGTTGCCCTGCAGCAGGACGGCTGGCTGGCGGTGCAAACGGCCGACGGCAGCGAAGGCTATACCCGTAACGGCAATATCCAGGTGAGCGCGACGGGCCAGCTGACGATTCAGGGTCATCCGGTAATGGGGGAAGCGGGTCCGCTGACCGTGCCGGAAGGCTCTGAGCTGACTATCGCCGCGGACGGTACCATTTCGGCGCTGAACCCGGGCGACCCGGCCAATACCGTTGCGCCCGTCGGACGTCTGAAGCTGGTGAAAGCGGAAGCCAAAGACGTGCAGCGCGGCGACGACGGCATGTTCCGTCTGACCCAGGCGGCGCAGGCGACGCGTGGTGCCACGTTACAGGCCGATCCGAGCATCCGCGTGATGTCCGGCGTTCTGGAAGGCAGCAACGTCAAGCCGGTCGAAGCCATGACCGACATGATTGCCAGCGCCCGTCGTTTTGAAATGCAGATGAAGATCATCAGCAGCGTGGATGAAAACGCGGGCAAGGCTAACCAACTTCTGGCTATGAGTTAACAGGACTCCTTATGATCAGTTCTTTATGGATCGCGAAAACTGGCCTGGACGCCCAGCAAACCAATATGGACGTGATTGCCAACAACCTGGCAAACGTGAGCACCAATGGTTTCAAGCGTCAGCGTGCCGTTTTCGAAGATTTGCTTTATCAAACTATCCGTCAGCCGGGCGCGCAGTCTTCTGAACAGACGACGCTGCCGTCGGGTCTGCAGATCGGTACCGGTGTTCGTCCGGTGGCCACCGAGCGTCTGCACAGCCAGGGCAACCTGTCTCAGACCAACAACAGTAAAGACGTGGCAATCAAAGGCCAGGGCTTCTTCCAGGTGCAGCTGCCTGACGGGACCTCTGCCTATACCCGCGACGGTTCGTTCCAGGTCGATCAGAACGGCCAGCTGGTGACGGCGGGCGGTTTCCAGGTTCAGCCTGCGATTACTATCCCGGCGAATGCCCTGAGCATCACCATCGGACGTGACGGTGTGGTCAGCGTGACCCAGCAGGGACAGGCCGCGCCGGTTCAGGTCGGGCAGCTCAACCTGACCACCTTCATGAACGATACCGGTCTGGAAAGCATTGGTGAGAACCTCTACACCGAAACGCAATCCTCCGGTACGCCGAATGAGAGCACCCCGGGCCTGAACGGCGCGGGCCTGCTGTACCAGGGTTATGTTGAAACGTCCAACGTGAACGTGGCGGAAGAGCTGGTGAATATGATCCAGGTCCAGCGCGCGTATGAAATTAACAGTAAAGCAGTGTCGACGACCGACCAGATGCTGCAGAAACTGACGCAACTCTAAGGTGTAGCCCGGTGCGGTAAACGCCGCACCGGCTCCCTGTTTTCGAAGATGAAGGCAATGCAAAAAAACGCGGCGTTTCGTTATCCGATACTGACTGTTCTGGCTGTCACCCTCAGCGGGTGTGCTTTGATCCCGTCTAAACCATTGGTCCAGGGTGCGACGACTGCCCAACCCGTTCCTGGCCCCGCGCCAGTGGTAAACGGCTCCATTTTCCAGACCGCGCAGCCGATTAATTACGGCTATCAGCCGCTGTTTGAAGATCGCCGCCCGCGTAACGTCGGCGATACATTGACCATTGTGCTGCAGGAAAACGTCAGCGCGAGCAAGAGCTCGTCGGCGAACGCCAGCCGCGATGGCAAAACCAATTTTGGCTTCGATACCGTGCCACGCTATCTCGAAGGGCTGTTCGGCAACGCGCGTGCTGATGTGAACGCGTCCGGCGGTAATACCTTTAACGGCAAAGGCGGCGCGAACGCCAGCAACACCTTCAGCGGTACGCTGACGGTCACGGTTGACCAGGTACTGGTTAACGGCAACTTGCACGTTGTGGGTGAAAAACAGATCGCCATCAACCAGGGCACTGAATTCATTCGCTTCTCGGGCGTGGTTAACCCTCGCACCATCAGCGGCACCAACACCGTTCCGTCCACCCAGGTGGCGGATGCGCGCATTGAGTACGTCGGTAACGGCTATATCAATGAAGCGCAAAATATGGGTTGGCTGCAGCGCTTCTTCCTTAATTTATCGCCGATGTAAGCGAGGTGACCCATGTTTAAATCGATCTTCGCCGTGGCGCTCGCGCTGGTGGCAACATTTGCCCAGGCTGACCGTATTCGCGACCTCACCAGCGTTCAGGGCGTTCGTGAAAACTCCCTGATTGGCTACGGCCTGGTGGTCGGTCTGGATGGTACCGGTGACCAGACGACCCAGACGCCGTTCACCACCCAAAGCCTGAACAACATGCTTTCCCAGCTCGGCATTACCGTGCCGGCGGGAACCAACATGCAGCTGAAAAACGTGGCCGCGGTAATGGTCACTGCGTCCTACCCGGCGTTTGCGCGTCAGGGGCAGACCATTGATGTGGTGGTCTCCTCAATGGGTAACGCCAAAAGCCTGCGCGGCGGTACGCTGCTGATGACTCCGCTGAAAGGCGTTGACAGCCAGGTCTATGCGCTGGCGCAGGGGAACATTCTGGTTGGCGGTGCGGGGGCATCCGCAGGCGGAAGCAGCGTGCAGGTGAACCAGCTGAACGGTGGACGTATCACCAACGGTGCGATCATTGAGCGTGAACTGCCGACCCAGTTTGGCGCGGGCAACACCATCAACCTGCAGCTTAATAATGAAGACTTCACCATGGCGCAGCAAATTGCCGATACCATCAACCGCAGCCGCGGCTACGGTAACGCAACGGCACTCGACGCGCGCACCGTGCAGATCCGCACCTCCACCGGCAGCAGCAACCAGGTGCGCATGCTGGCGGATATCCAGAATATGGAAGTGAACGTTCCGGTCCAGGATGCGAAAGTGATCATCAACTCCCGTACCGGCTCGGTGGTGATGAACCGGGAAGTGTCGCTGGACAGCTGTGCCGTGGCGCAGGGTAACCTTTCCGTGACGGTAAACCGTTCCGCGAACGTGAGCCAGCCGAATACGCCATTTGGTGGCGGTCAGACGGTGGTGACGCCGCAAACGCAGATTGATATGCGTCAGAGCGGCGGGTCGCTGCAGAGCGTTCGCTCCAGCGCCAACCTGAACAGCGTGGTGCGCGCCCTGAACGCCCTGGGCGCAACGCCGATGGATCTGATGTCCATTCTGCAATCCATGCAAAGCGCGGGCTGCCTGCGCGCCAAACTGGAAATCATCTAATGCTGACCGATAGCAAACTGTTGACCAGTGCAGCCTGGGACGCCCAGTCGCTCAACGAACTGAAAACCAAAGCAGGCAAAGACCCGGCGGCGAATATCCGCCCGGTCGCCCGCCAGGTGGAAGGGATGTTTGTACAGATGATGCTGAAAAGCATGCGTGAAACCCTGCCGAAAGACGGGATGTTCAGCAGTGATTCAACGCGTCTCTACACCAGCATGTATGACCAGCAGATTGCGCAGCAGATGACCGCCGGTAAAGGCCTCGGTCTGGCTGACATGATTGTGAAACAGACCGAAGCCGCGCAGGGCATTCAGCCTCAGGAACAGACGCAGCAGGTGCCGATGAAATTCGACCTGGAAACGGTGACCAGTTATCAGAACCAGGCTCTGACGCAAATGGTGCGTAAAGCGATGCCAAAAGCCACGGGCAGCGGCGATGAGCCGCTCTCCGGTGACAGCAAAGACTTCCTGGCGCAGCTTTCTCTGCCCGCGCGCCTTGCCAGCGAACAGAGCGGCGTGCCGCATCACCTGATTCTGGCGCAGGCCGCGCTGGAGTCGGGCTGGGGCCAGCGTCAGATCCGCAAGGAAAACGGCGATCCGAGCTTCAACATCTTCGGCGTGAAGGCCACCTCCAGCTGGAAGGGGCCAACAACGGAGATCACGACCACCGAATACGAGAACGGTGCGGCGGTGAAGGTCAAAGCAAAATTCCGCGTCTACAGCTCCTATCTGGAAGCATTGTCCGACTACGTTGGCCTGCTGAGCCGCAATCCGCGTTATACCGCCGTTACGCAGGCGGCGACGGCGGAGCAGGGCGCTCAGGCCTTACAAAACGCGGGCTACGCGACCGACCCGAACTATGCGCGCAAGCTCACCAGCATGATCCAGCAGCTGAAATCCATGGGCGAGAAGGTCAGCAAAGCCTATAGCACAGATATTGAAAATCTGTTCTGAAAGTTCTCAAGTCCCGGTGGAGGTTGCCGATAACCTTCATCAGGACTCGTGTCTGAACGTATAAAAGGAACCCCCATGTCCAGTTTGATTAACAGCGCCATGAGTGGCCTCAGTGCCGCGCAGTCGGCACTCAATACCGTCAGTAATAATATTTCAAGCTATAACGTGGCAGGTTACACCCGCCAGACCACGGTGCTGGGTGCATCTAACAGCACGCTGACCGGCGGTGGCTGGGTAGGTAACGGGGTTTATGTCTCCGGTGTCCAGCGTGAGTATGACGCCTTCATCACCAACCAGCTGCGCGCCGCGCAGACGCAGAGCAGCGGTCTGACGACGCGCTATCAGCAGATGTCAAAGATTGACGATGTGCTCTCCGATACCACCAACTCGCTTTCCACCACCCTGCAGGACTTCTTCAAAAGCCTGCAAACCCTGGTGAGCAACGCGGAAGACCCGGCAGCACGTCAGACTGTGCTGGGTAAAGCGGGCGGTCTGGTCAATCAGTTCAAAACCAACGATCAGTATCTGCGTGACCAGGATACGCAGGTCAATACCGCGATTGGGACCAGCGTGTCTCAGATCAACAACTATGCCAAACAGATTGCGAACCTGAACGATCAGATTTCCCGTCTGACCGGCGTCGGTGCGGGCGCATCGCCTAACGATCTGCTCGACCAGCGCGATCAGCTCGTCAATGAGCTGAACAAAATCGTGGGCGTGGAAGTCTCCGTGCAGGATAGCGGTACGTTTAACATCTCTCTCGGCAACGGTTACAGCCTGGTGCAGGGCAGCAAAGCCAGCCAGCTGGCGGCCGTGAAGTCTAGCGCCGATCCCGCTCGTACGACTATCGCCTACGTCGATGACGTGGCGGGTAATATTGAGATCCCCGAGAAATTTATCACCACCGGTTCTTTGGGCGGTTTACTGACCTTCCGCACGGAAGATCTGGATAAAGCGCGTAACACCCTGAACCAGATGGCGCTGGCCTTTGCCGATGCGATGAACACGCAGCATGAAGCCGGTTTTGATGCGAACGGTGATGCGGGCGGTAAGCTGTTCAACTTCGGTTCTCCGGCGGTCCTGTCCAACAGCAAGAACGGCGGCTCTGCCGTTGTTACGGCTTCTGTGGCGGACAGCAAACAGGTCCAGGCGACAGACTATAAGCTGCAGTTTAACGGCACTGACTGGACGGTCACCCGCACGTCAGACAAAACCAGCTTTACGATGAGCCCGGATGCCAGCGGCAATCTGTCGTTTGATGGCCTTAACGTCAACGTGAGCGGCACGGCAAATACCAAAGACAGCTTTACCGTGAAGCCTGTTTCCAACGTCATCATGAACATGGATCTCGCGATCAGCGACGAGTCCAAACTGGCGATGGCATCTGTGCAGAACGGCGGCGAAAGTGACAACCGTAACGGCCAGAAACTGCTCGATCTGCAAAACGGCAAAGTGGTGGGGGGGAACAAAACCTTCAACGATGCGTACGCCTCTCTCGTCAGTACCGTCGGTAGCTCAACGGCGTCACTGAAGGTGAGCAGCCAGACGAAAGCCAACGTGGAAACGCAGTTAATCAAGCAGCAGCAGACCATCTCTGGGGTAAACCTCGACGAAGAGTATGGCAATTTGCAGCGTTATCAGCAGTATTACCTGGCCAATGCCCAGGTGCTACAAACTGCCAGTACGCTCTTCGATGCAATTATCAACATTCGTTAAGGTTGAGGTGAACAATGCGTATTAGCACCCAGATGATGTACGAGCAGAACATGCGTGGGATCACCGATTCCCAGAGCAGATGGCTGAGCTACGGTGAGCAGATGTCCACCGGCAAGCGCGTCAATCGTCCTTCGGACGATCCTATCGCCGCGTCGCAGGCCATCGTTCTGTCACAGTCTCAGTCGCAAAACAGCCAGTTTGCGCTCGCGCGTACCTTTGCAACGCAGAAGGTCTCGCTGGAAGATAACGTGTTAACCCAGGTCAACACCGCGATCTCAAGCGTGCGCGAGAAGCTCGTTTATGCGTCGAACGGCACATTAAGCGATGACGACCGTCTTTCTCTGGCAACCGATATTCAGGGGATCCGCGATCAGCTGATGAACCTGGCCAACACGACGGATGGTAATGGTCGTTTTATCTTTGCGGGATACAAAACCGAGAGCGCACCGTTTGATGCCGCGACCGGGGATTACAACGGCGGCGCTGAGGCCATCACGCAGCAGGTTGATACGGCGCGAAATATGACCATCAGCCATACCGGCCAGCAAATTTTCGAAAGCATTACCAGTAATGCGGAACAGCTGCCGGGCGGTGGATATGGCCAGACCAACATGTTCAAAATCCTGGATTCTGCTATTGCCTCGCTGAAGACACCGATTGAGAACGATCCGGCTGCCGCAACGGCGCAAAGCCAGGTGATTGCCAATGCGCAAATCGGCATCAAAAACTCCCAGAACAATGTCCTGACGGTCGTTGCGGATGTGGGAACCAAGATGAACGAGCTGGAAAAACTCGACACGCTGGGTGATGACCGCGCGCTGGGTCAGACCAAGCAGATGAGTGACCTGGTGGATGTTGACTGGAACGAAGCGATTTCCTCTTACACCATGCAGCAGGCGGCCTTGCAGGCGTCTTATAAAGCGTTTAGCGATATGCAGGGCATGTCTCTGTTCCAGCTGAACAAATAACATCTTGACCTCTTGGAACATGTCTTGAAACTGGGCATGTTTTACTGCCCAATCCGTCTGGATTGGGCATTTTTTTTATGCAACTTCTGCTGATGCGGAGGTGACTCGTGCGCTTTCTATCAGACGGATTGCCAGCGCAATGACGCCACAGACCGTCGCCAGCGCGACCACGCCCGTCCAGCCGGCCAGCGAGTAGATATTGCTGCCTAACGCGGAACCCAGCGCCATCCCGATAAAGACCACCGTAAAGAGCAGGGCGTTGAGACGACCGCGCGCCTGCGGTTCAAGACTGTATACCAGGTTCTGGTGAGCGACCAGGCTGGACTGCAGACCCAGGTCGAACCCGACGGCGGAGATGGCGATCAGAATCAGCTGTCCATGAACGCCCAGCGCGGGCATCAGGAACATCAGGGCGAATGAGACGGTCACAAGAACGGCACCAATCTGCGTGACTTTTCCTGCGCCCAGTTTGTCTGCCAGACCCCCTGCCAGCGGGGCAGCTAACGCACCGGCGGCACCTGCAATACCAAATCCTCCCGCTACAGCGCTACCCAGGTGATAGCGTTCCAGCAGCATGACCGCAAGCGTAGACCAGAAGGCGCTGAAGGCAATCGACAGGAAGCCCTGAGCCAGCGCCGCACGGCGCAGCGCCGGATAGCGACGCCACAGATGCTCCATTGAGCGCATCAGCGCGGGGTAGCTCAGCGTGGAGTGAATGGCAAAACGGGGAAGCACAAACCACATCATCACCCCGACGAACGCAATGCTCGCCGCTGCCAGCTGGTACATGACGCGCCAGCCAAACGCTTCGCCCACCACGCCGCTCACGGTTCTGGATAATAAGATACCCATCAGCAGCCCGGTCATTACCGTACCCACGGTTTTCCCCTGTTTACCTTCCGGCGCAAGGATGGCCGCGGCAGGGACGATATCCTGTGCCATGGTGGCGGCCATGCCGATGAGCAGGCTGGCCAGCAGCAGAGAGTGGATCTGCCCGGTCAGGCTACAGCCGAGAAGAAACAGCGCCAGCGCCGCACTTTTTATCAGGATTAACGTCCTGCGGTCGTGGCGATCGCCGAGCGGGAGCAGGAACAGGATCCCCAGGGCATATCCCGCCTGGGTGAGCGTCGGAACCATGCCCATTCCTTCGATACTCAGATGAAGGTCTGCGCCCATCAGCGGCAGCAGAGGCTGGGCATAATAGATAGATGCCACGCTGAAACCTGCACCGATCGCCAGCATTAAGATTACCCAGCGGCTCACGGCATGGGCGGCGGTTGTTGTGTTCATAAGATGTTCCTCATTCGTCGTGTGAGGCTATTTTTTATCAGTACGCCTTGCGACGGTAGCGGGCCCGGTGGTAAAACGCTTATACGTTGAACGTATAAGTGAAAATGCGATGAAAAGAGCTGAGCGTATAGACAGGGTGGAGCTAATGCGGACGTTTGTTCGCATTGTGGAGGCGGGCTCCCTCTCAGCGGCGGCGCGGCAGCTGGCCACTACCCAGGCCACGGTAAGCAGACGGTTACAGTCGCTGGAGACCATGCTGGGCGTGCGCCTGATATTGCGCACCACCACACGACGCGGCTGACGGATGACGGCGAGCGCTGCTATCAGCACGCCCGTCGGGTGATTGACAGCTGGCTGGCGCTGGAAGATGAGGTGGGGCAGACGGAAGATGAGCCGGTAGGCGTGCTGCGGGTGCGCGCTCCGCACGCGTTTGGTCAGGATCAGCTTCTGAAACCCGTAACCGAGTTTTTGCAACGCTATCCCCAGCTTTCGATTGAGTGGATGCTCAACGATCGGTCAGCGGACTTCCTCGGCGACAACCTTGACTGTGCGATTCGGGTGGGCGTGGAAGTCGATCCGGCGACCGTGTCCGTGCTGCTGGCCGAAGTGCCGCGCTCGGTAGTGGCTTCACCGGCGCTGCTGGCCCGTTTCCCGACAGTTACCACGCCGGAGGATTTGCAGCAGTTTCCCTGGATAGCGATCAGCTCATTCTACCAGCGCCATGTGGAGCTTTTTCACGATGCATCACCCGCCACCGCGCGGATTGCTATTACGCCACGGCTGAGCACCGACAGCCTGTATGTCGCACGTAACACGGCGCTCACCGGCCTTGGCGTGGCGGTGGTATCCAGCTGGACGGTACAGGATGATATTCGGGAAGGTCGGCTGGTGCATTTGCTGCCAGAGTGGCAGCCAGCGGCGTTACCGGTGCATCTGGTTTACCCCTGGTCCCGCTATTATCCGGCACGCTTGCGGCGTTTTCTGGAGTTGATGCGCCAGGTCATGCCGGAGGTCACCGGGATGAGAAAGCCCGTGCAGCAGCCATAAAAAAAGCCGACCATAAGGTCGGCTTTTTACTTTCAGCGTCGTTATTCGAAAGACTGCGGACGCGTTGCCGGTGCAGTTGCCTGATGCGTTGCACTGTGGCCGCCTGCAGCGCCTTTACCGTCGAAGCTGAATGCCGGGCGTACCCAGTCGCTGTGACGCGGGGCTTCCGGCACGTAATCCGGCGCCGGGGCGCGCGTCATTGGTGCTGTCGCCACGTGGGCTGCGGCTGGTGCAGAAACAACCGGCTCAGGTTTCACCTCTGGCGCTTTCGCTTCTTCGACAACCGTTTCAACCTGAATCTCAACGTCCTGAACGACTTCTTCAGTGGTGGTTTCAACCAGGGTTTCAGCGGTGTCTTCCACTGCGGCTACAGGTTCAGCCTCTTCAGCCACTTCCTCAGCCACCACGGCATCTTCTTCGGCGATAAGCTGCGGTGCGGCATCAACCGGCGCGGCAATCACTTCTGGATGGGTGGTTTCAACTTCCACTGCGTGAGGTGCTTCAGCTTCAACAACCTCAGGTTCAACAACCTCAGGTTCAACCACGGTTGCCGCTTCAGTCACGACAGCTTCTACCGCGGCTGCTGGTGCAATCACCTCTTCGGTTACAGGCTGTTCTTCAACAACCTGCTCCGGGCGAGCAACCGGGTAGCGGATCCAGACTTTGCCGGAGGCCATTTCTGGCGAAGCACAGGCAATAGTCAGCGGCATTGGCGACTGAGTCGGGTAACGCTCGTCACGATAGCGACGACGGCGCTGGCCGCTGACGCGCAGATGACGTGGAGAACGACGTGAACGGCGCGGCATACCGGCGTTATCACGGTTTTCACCGTTATCATCCTGCTCAACGTTGTTTTCAACGACCGCTGGCAGGTCAACTTTTGCCACTTGTGTACCGGTTGCGATCTCGCTGGTTTCAACCGCGATAGCGCCTGACTCTTCGGTTGCTTCAGAGGCGAAGCGAACTTTCTGAGAAAGCTGGCGCTGCTTACGACGCGGCATAACCTGAGTACGTTCTTCCTGCTCGCCGTCCTGCTGTTCAACAGGCTCTTCGCGGTTCAGGTTTTTGACTTCCTGCTGTGCCTGACGCTTCTCGTCGTTACGGCGACGGCTGCGTTCACGGCGCGGCTGCTGGTCGTCACGCTGTTTGCTCTTCTCAGACTCATCGCCCGCCTGCTGGCGAATTTCACGATCTTCAACATTCGGCTGTTGTTTCTCGCGACGGTTGCGGCGGTTGTCTTCGCGTTGCTCACGGCCTTCGCCATTCTCAGAGCGGTTGTCACGGTTGTCACGACGCTCGCTGCGGTCATTGCGATCGCTGCGGTCGTTACGATCGCGGCGGTTGTTCTGACGCTTGCGACGATCCTGCTGACGCTCTGGCTTGGCTGCTTTTGGCTCTTCTTTCGGCTGCTCTGGCTGAACTTCTTCTTCAGCAAACATCTTCTTCAGCGCGCCAAAGAAGCGGCTCAGCAGACCCGGTTGCGCCGGCTGAGCTTTCGCTACCGCGGCTTCTGGTTTCTGCGCTGCAGGTTTGGCCGCAGGTTTTTCCAGGGCTGCTTCCGGTGGTGCTTCAGGCATGATGAAGGTCGCTAATGCAGGCTGCTCTGGCAGTTTGCGCTCGGCTGGCTCTTCATCGGAAGGCAGGGACATCTCTTCTTCATGCAGCTTCGGCAGCAGGTAGCTGAGGGTGGTCGTCTCTTCGCCCTTACGCACGCGCAGCACGTGATAGTGTGGGGTCTGCATCTGATCGTTTGGCACGATGATGCAGCGAACGCCACCCTGACGCGCTTCAATCGCACTTACCGCTGCACGTTTTTCGTTAAGCAGGTAAGAGGCAACGGGCACCGGCACAATAGCGTGAACCTCTTTGGTGTTCTCTTTCAGCGCTTCTTCTTCAATCAGACGCAGAATGGAGAGGGACAGAGATTCGTTATCACGCACGGTACCGGTGCCGGAGCAGCGCGGACAAACGTGATGGCTGGACTCGCCGAGAGACGGGCTCAGACGCTGACGGGACATCTCCAGCAGGCCAAAGCGTGAAATATGGCTAATCTGGATACGCGCCCTGTCCTGACGCACCGCTTCGCGCAGACGGTTTTCAACCGCACGCTGGTGGCGTACCGGGGTCATGTCGATGAAGTCGATAACAATCAGACCACCCAGGTCACGCAGGCGGAGCTGGCGGGCGATTTCATCAGCGGCTTCGAGGTTAGTGTTGTAGGCAGTCTCTTCGATATCGCCACCGCGCGTTGCACGCGCGGAGTTGATGTCGATAGCGGTCAGCGCTTCAGTGGTATCGATAACGATAGAACCGCCGGATGGAAGACGCACTTCACGCTGGAAGGCGGACTCAATCTGGGATTCGATCTGATAGTGGCTGAACAGCGGGATTTCACCGGTGTACAGTTTAATTTTGCTGGTGAAATCCGGACGACCCAGCGCGGCGATGTGCTGGCGTGCCAGCTCAAGCACTTTCGGGTTATCGATCAGAATCTCACCGATGTCCTGACGCAGATAATCACGGAAGGCACGCACAATAACGTTGCTTTCCTGGTGGATCAGGAACGGAGCGGGGCGGCTTTCGGCTGCTTTCTGAATGGCTTCCCAGTGCTTCAGACGGAAGCTCAGGTCCCACTGCAGCGCTTCGGCTGATTTGCCAACGCCTGCGGTACGCACGATAAGCCCCATGCCATCAGGCAGTTCGAGGCTTGCCAGCGCTTCTTTCAGCTCGGTACGGTCATCACCTTCGATACGGCGAGAGATGCCACCCGCACGCGGGTTGTTAGGCATCAGAACCAGATAGCTCCCTGCCAGGCTGATAAAGGTGGTCAGTGCGGCACCTTTGTTGCCACGCTCTTCTTTATCAATCTGAACGATAACTTCCTGACCTTCACGCAGAACATCTTTGATGTTTGGGCGGCCATGGGCGTTGTAGTTTGCGGGGAAATATTCGCGGGCGATTTCTTTCAGAGGGAGGAAACCATGACGCTCAGCACCGTAATCGACAAATGCAGCTTCAAGGCTTGGTTCAATGCGGGTGATTTTACCTTTGTAAATGTTCGCTTTTTTCTGTTCGTGTCCAGGACTTTCGATATCCAGATCGTACAGGCGCTGCCCATCCACAAGGGCGACACGCAACTCTTCTTGCTGAGTTGCGTTGATTAACATTCTTTTCATCGTAACTTACTCGTTATTCTTACATTGACGACAAAGCTGCGGGCAAGGTGACGCTTTCCGGGGTATGAACCGATGGCCTCGTGTCTGTTCACGTCGCCAACCTCACGGTTGTCGCTCGCTTAAGAGGCGCAGAGTGTCGGTTGCCTGTATTTCATACGGAAACACAGCGCAATTATCAGGGGAATTGCCTGGGTAGAACTCTCCAGAGAACAATCCTTATACCGGGAAGTACTGCAACCCGCAGCCCGCTAACTGCCTGAAAGATCAATACGTCTTACGCCATTGCTGCGTGGATGATCGGTCAGACAAAATTGGTCATTCCGTCAACATCCTTACTTAACCAGGATTTAACACGGAAAACAGCCTCATTATTCCACTGCTCGCCGGGTTATAGCAAGATGACTTTTACCAATTATCACCCGGTTACTCACAGTTTCTTCACTTCAGAATGGCGATTGGTTTAATAACCACCAAATCGGTTGCGCGAAACGGGGAGCTGGCCGGATAAAAGTAAATATAAGCATAGAAAAATGAGTGGCGCTAATGGCTGACGATATTTAGAATCGCCAACCATGAAAACAGAGACTCCAGCCGTAAAAATGGTTGCCATCGCCGAAGATGAAGCGGGGCAACGTATCGATAACTTTTTGCGCACCCAGTTGAAAGGTGTGCCAAAGAGCATGATTTACCGCATCCTGCGTAAGGGCGAGGTGCGGGTGAACAAAAAACGCGTGAAGCCCGAGTACAAACTCGAGGCGGGCGATGAAGTGCGTATTCCACCGGTGCGCGTTGCGGAACGTGAAGAAGAGACCGTTTCACCGAAGCTACAGAAAGTGGCGGCCCTGAGCGATGTGATCCTTTACGAAGATGACCATATTCTGGTGCTCAATAAACCGTCAGGAACGGCTGTCCATGGCGGTAGCGGTCTGAGCTTCGGCGTGATTGAAGGGCTGCGTGCCCTGCGCCCGGAAGCGCGTTTCCTTGAACTGGTGCACCGTCTTGACCGTGACACCTCTGGCGTACTGCTGGTGGCGAAAAAGCGTTCTGCGCTGCGTTCTCTGCATGAACAGCTGCGTGAGAAAGGGATGCAGAAAGACTACCTGGCGCTGGTGCGCGGTCAGTGGCAGTCCCATGTAAAAGTGGTGCAGGCGCCGCTGCTGAAGAACATTCTGCAAAGTGGCGAACGTATTGTCCGCGTAAGCCAGGAAGGGAAACCGTCTGAAACTCGCTTTAAAGTTGAAGAGCGCTATGAGTTTGCCACGCTGGTGCGCTGCAGTCCGGTGACCGGCCGTACCCACCAGATCCGCGTGCATACGCAGTTCGCAGGGCATCCAATTGCCTTTGATGACCGCTATGGCGACCGCGAGTTTGATAAGCAGCTGGCGGGGACGGGGCTGTCGCGTCTGTTCCTGCATGCGGCAGCGCTGAAGTTTACCCATCCTAATACGGGGGAAGTCATCCGTATTGAAGCGCCGCTGGATGAGCAGTTGAAACGCTGTCTTAAGGTTCTGCGCGGCTGAGTTTGCGTTCCGCCCTCTCCCTGTGGGTGAGGGCATCAGGCCGCAACGTTCCAGTCACAGGGTAAGCGGATTACTCTCTTCTCGCCGTAACATCTGACACAAGGCAATCAGCGGTAACCCCACCAGCGTGTTGGGATCGCGTCCGTCCAGCTTGTCGAACAGCGCAATCCCCAATCCTTCACTTTTAAAACTCCCCGCACAGTTCAGCGGTCGTTCCCGGCGCACATAATCCACGATCTCCTGCTCGCTGAGATGGCGGAAGTGTACGTCGAACGGCTCGCACTCCGTTTGCAGATGACCGGTGGCGGAGTTATAGAGCGCCAGGCCGGTATAAAAGGTCACGATCGTGCCTCGCGCACGCAGGAGCTGCTGGCAGGCGTTCTCTTCCGTATGGGGCTTGCCGGTGATTTCGCCGTCCAGCACGCAAACCTGGTCGGATCCTATAATCAAATGTGCGGGGTAACGTGCGGCCAGCGACTGCGCTTTCTCCTTAGCAAGACGCATCACCAGATGACGCGGTGACTCGCCCGGCAGTGGCGTCTCATCAACCTCTGGCGCGGCGCATTCAAACGGGATCCCGAGCTTTTCCAGCAGCGTTCGGCGGTAGGGAGAAGTGGAAGCAAGGACGAGATTTGGCATATTTTTATCACCAGATATAGCGTATCGATGCCAGCCATTTTAAACTACAGGCCGCAATGTGTGCGAATAATTGGCAAAAGGCAGCTCTGGTTGCCTTTTTCTTTGACTCTATGACGTTACAAAGTTAATATGCGCGCCCTATGCAAAAGGTAAAATTACCCCTGACTCTTGATCCGGTTCGTACGGCTCAAAAACGCCTCGATTACGAAGGTATCTATACTTCCGATCAGGCTGAGCGTATTGCCGAATCCGTAGTCAGTGTGGACAGTGATGTAGAATGCTCCATGTCGTTCGCTATCGACAACCAGCGTCTCGCCGTTTTAACCGGTGATGCAAAGGTGACGGTAACGCTCGAATGTCAGCGTTGCGGGAAACCGTTTGTGCAGCATGTTCACACAACGTATTGTTTCAGTCCTGTTCGTTCTGACGAACAGGCTGAAGCACTCCCGGAAGCGTATGAGCCGATTGAGGTTAACGAATTCGGTGAAATCGATCTTCTGGCTCTGGTTGAAGATGAAATCATCCTCACCTTGCCAGTGGTTCCGGTGCATGATTCTGAACACTGTGAAGTGTCCGAGGCGGACATGGTCTTTGGGGAACTGCCTGATGAAGCGCAAAAACCAAACCCATTTGCCGTATTAGCCAGCTTAAAGCGTAAGTAATTGAGGAGTAAGGTCCATGGCCGTACAACAGAATAAACCAACCCGTTCCAAACGTGGCATGCGTCGTTCCCATGACGCGCTGACTGCAGTTACCAGCCTGTCTGTAGACAAGACTTCTGGTGAGAAACACCTGCGTCACCACATCACCGCTGACGGTTTCTACCGCGGCCGCAAGGTTATCACTAAGTAATCACGCGCAAGCGTGATTAGGCTTAGTGAGGATTTCCCCGTGCAAACGGGGAATTTACCGAACCAGGCTGCGACGATACCTTGACACGTCTAACCCTGGCGTTAGATGTCATGGGGGGAGATTTTGGCCCTTCCGTGACAGTGCCTGCAGCATTGCAGGCACTGAATTCTAATTCGCAACTCACACTTCTTTTAGTCGGCAATCCCGACACAATCACGCCATTACTCGCAAAAGCTGACTTTGAACAACGTTCGCGTCTGCAGATTATTCCTGCGCAGTCAGTTATTGCCAGTGATGCCCGACCCTCGCAGGCGATTCGCAATAGTCGTGGCAGCTCTATGCGGATAGCGCTGGAGCTGGTGAAAGAAGGGCGAGCTCAGGCTTGCGTCAGCGCGGGGAATACCGGCGCGCTGATGGGGCTGTCGAAATTACTGCTCAAACCTATTGAAGGTATTGAGCGTCCGGCGCTGGTAACGGTGTTACCGCATCAGCAGAAGGGCAAGACGGTGGTGCTCGATTTGGGCGCTAACGTCGACTGTGATAGTACTATGCTGGCTCAGTTTGCCGTGATGGGATCGGTGCTGGCAGAAGAAGTCGTCGGGATCAACACTCCCCGTGTTGCGTTACTGAACATTGGTGAAGAAGAGACCAAAGGCCTGGACAGCATTCGCGAAGCGGCTGAATTGCTCAAACAGGTTCCCTCCATCAACTATATTGGTTATCTCGAAGCCAATGAGTTGTTGACGGGTAAAACGGATGTTCTGGTGTGCGATGGCTTCACCGGAAACGTCACGTTGAAGACCATGGAAGGGGTCGTACGCATGTTTCTTTCTCTGCTGAAATCTCAGGGAGAAGGCAAAAAAAGCGCCTGGTGGCTGATTTTATTGAAGCGTTGGTTACAAAAGAGCCTGACGCGGCGATTCAGTCACCTCAACCCCGACCAGTATAATGGCGCCTGTCTGTTAGGATTGCGCGGCATCGTGATTAAGAGTCATGGCGCCGCCAATCAGCGAGCATTTGCTGTCGCGATTGAACAGGCAGTGCAGGCGGTGCAGCGACAAGTCCCTCAGCGGATTGCCGCTCGCCTGGAATCTGTATTAGCTAAAAGTGACTGAGCGTACATGTATACGAAGATTTTAGGTACCGGCAGCTACCTGCCAAAACAAGTGCGTACCAACGCCGATCTGGAAAAAATGGTAGATACGTCTGACGAGTGGATTGTCACGCGCACAGGTATCCGTGAACGTCGTATTGCCGCGCCAGACGAAACCGTGTCGACCATGGGTTACGAAGCCGCACAGCGTGCTATCGAAATGGCGGGCATTGATAAAGAACAGATTGGTTTGATCGTGGTCGCCACGACGTCTGCCACGCATGCTTTCCCAAGCGCGGCATGCCAGGTGCAGAACATGCTCGGCATTAAAGGCTGTCCGGCGTTTGACGTCGCTGCCGCGTGCGCAGGCTTCACCTATGCGCTGAGCGTTGCCGATCAGTACGTGAAATCCGGTGCCGTTAAATACGCGCTGGTGATCGGTGCTGACGTGCTGGCGCGTACCTGCGATCCAACCGATCGTGGAACGATCATTATTTTTGGTGATGGTGCGGGTGCAGTGCTGCTGGGGCAGTCCGAAGAGCCAGGTATCATCTCTACGCATCTGCATGCTGATGGCAGCTATGGCGAGCTGTTGACCCTGCCTAACGCCGATCGCGTTAATCCGGACAACTCGATTTACCTGACTATGGCAGGGAACGAGGTGTTCAAGGTGGCGGTAACCGAGCTTGCACACATCGTTGATGAAACGCTGGAAGCGAATAACCTTGAGCGTACCGCGCTCGACTGGCTGGTGCCGCATCAGGCGAACCTGCGTATCATCAGCGCGACCGCGAAAAAGCTGGGCATGTCGATGGATAACGTTGTAGTGACGCTGGATCGTCACGGCAACACCTCTGCGGCGTCGGTACCGTGCGCATTTGATGAAGCGGTACGCGATGGACGAATCAAACGGGGCCAGCTGGTCTTGCTTGAAGCCTTCGGTGGCGGGTTCACCTGGGGTTCCGCGCTGGTTCGTTTCTAGTATAAGGAATAAAAAATGACGCAATTTGCTTTTGTGTTCCCGGGACAGGGCTCTCAAACCGTTGGGATGTTGTCTGAAATGGCAGCACGCTATCCGGTAATTGAAGAGACTTTCCGTGAAGCTTCTGATGCACTGGGTTATGATTTATGGGCGCTGACCCAGCAGGGTCCGGCCGAAGAACTGAACAAAACCTGGCAGACCCAGCCAGCGCTGCTGACCGCGTCCGTTGCGCTGTGGCGTGTCTGGCAGCAGCAGGGCGGTAAAGCGCCAGCGCTGCTCGCGGGTCACAGCCTGGGTGAATACTCTGCGCTGGTGTGTGCCGGCGTGATCGCGTTTGCTGACGCGGTACGTCTGGTTGAACTGCGCGGTAAATTCATGCAGGAAGCGGTGCCGGAAGGCACGGGCGGCATGTCTGCCATCATCGGTCTGGATGATGCTGCAATTGCAAAAGCGTGTGAAGAATCTGCTGAAGGCCAGGTTGTCTCTCCGGTAAACTTCAACTCGCCGGGCCAGGTGGTTATTGCCGGTCATAAAGAAGCGGTTGAACGTGCGGGTGCGGCCTGTAAAGCAGCGGGTGCTAAGCGTGCGCTGCCGCTGCCGGTCAGCGTGCCGTCTCACTGTGCGCTGATGAAGCCTGCTGCCGAAAAACTGGCGGTTGAGCTGGAAAAAATTACGTTTAACGCACCGACGATTTCCGTTGTGAACAACGTCGATGTGAAATGCGAAACCACGCCGGAAGCGATCCGTGACGCGCTGGTTCGCCAGCTCTACAGCCCGGTACAGTGGACTAAAACCGTTGAGTTTATGGCCGCTCAGGGCGTTGAGCACCTGTATGAAGTCGGCCCAGGTAAAGTCCTCACCGGTCTGACAAAACGTATTGTTGACACCCTGACAGCCTCGGCAATTAACGAACCGGAAGCGATGTCAGCGGCACTCTCGCAATAAAAGAGGAATACCATGAGTTTTGAAGGAAAAATCGCCCTGGTCACTGGCGCAAGCCGCGGTATCGGGCGTGCAATTGCTGAAACACTGGTTGCGCGCGGCGCGAAGGTGATTGGTACAGCAACCAGCGAGAATGGCGCTCAGGCCATCAGCGAGTATCTGGGTGCGAATGGTAAAGGTCTGGTACTGAATGTGACCGAACCTGCATCTATCGAATCTGTTCTGGAAAATATTCGCGCAGAGTTTGGTGAAGTGGATATTCTGGTAAACAATGCTGGGATCACTCGCGATAACCTGTTAATGCGAATGAAAGACGACGAGTGGAACGATATCATCGAAACCAACCTGTCATCTGTATTCCGTCTGTCAAAAGCGGTAATGCGCGCTATGATGAAAAAGCGTCATGGACGTATTATCACTGTCGGTTCTGTGGTTGGTACCATGGGAAATGCTGGTCAGGCTAACTACGCTGCGGCGAAAGCAGGTCTGATTGGTTTCAGTAAGTCGCTGGCGCGTGAAGTCGCGTCCCGCGGTATTACTGTAAACGTTGTTGCTCCGGGCTTTATTGAAACGGACATGACGCGTGCGCTGACTGATGAGCAGCGTGCGGGTACGCTGGCGGCAGTTCCGGCGGGTCGTCTTGGCGACCCTAAAGAAATCGCCAGTGCGGTTGCATTTTTAGCCTCTGACGAAGCGGGTTACATCACTGGTGAGACCCTCCACGTCAACGGCGGGATGTATATGGTTTAACCACGAGATACACTAAATCATTCTGGTTGGATCAAGGCGGCAAGACCGAGAAGCCTGGGAGCATAGATTACTATGTGACCGGGATTAGAGGGCGCAGCCAACGCAGGGACAGCCTGGATGATGACGTGTAGAAAAATATTTGCGTTATTAGGGCAAATGGCCTCAAAATAACGTAAAATCGTGGTACGAACTGCCGGGATTTAGTTGCAAATTTTTCAACATTTTATACACTACGAAAACCATCGCGAAAGCGAGTTTTGATAGGAAATTTAAGAGTATGAGCACTATCGAAGAACGCGTTAAGAAAATTATCGGCGAACAGCTGGGCGTTAAGCAGGAAGAAGTTGTGAACTCCGCTTCCTTCGTTGAAGACCTGGGCGCAGATTCTCTTGACACCGTTGAGCTGGTAATGGCTCTGGAAGAAGAGTTTGATACTGAGATTCCGGACGAAGAAGCTGAGAAGATCACCACCGTTCAGGCTGCCATTGATTACATCAACGGTCACCAGGCGTAAGTGAACATCTCCAGGCGGTCATTCGACCGCCTGAGTTTTATCTTTTTTAGTCCCACGAATCTCTTTTTTTATCCCTCCCTGGAGGACAAACGTGTCTAAGCGTCGTGTAGTTGTGACCGGACTTGGCATGTTGTCTCCTGTCGGCAATACCGTAGAGTCCACCTGGAAAGCTCTCCTTGCCGGTCAGAGCGGCATCAGCCTAATCGACCATTTCGATACTAGCGCCTATGCAACGAAATTTGCTGGCTTAGTAAAGGATTTTAACTGTGAAGAGATCATCTCGCGCAAAGAACAGCGCAAGATGGATGCCTTCATTCAATATGGAATTGTCGCTGGCGTTCAGGCCATGCAGGATTCTGGCCTTGTGATTACGGAAGAGAACGCAACCCGTATTGGCGCCGCTATCGGCTCCGGGATTGGCGGTCTTGGCCTGATCGAGGAAAACCATACATCTCTGATGAATGGCGGCCCGCGTAAGATCAGCCCGTTCTTCGTTCCGTCCACGATTGTTAACATGGTGGCGGGTCACCTGACCATCATGTTCGGCCTGCGTGGGCCAAGCATTTCTATCGCGACTGCCTGTACGTCTGGTGTACATAACATCGGCCAGGCCGCGCGCATTATTGCGTACGGCGATGCAGATGCTATGGTTGCGGGCGGTGCTGAAAAAGCCAGTACCCCACTGGGTGTCGGCGGTTTTGGTGCGGCGCGTGCGCTGTCTACCCGCAATGATAACCCGCAGGCGGCGAGCCGTCCGTGGGATAAAGACCGTGACGGCTTCGTGCTGGGCGACGGGGCGGGCATGATCGTACTGGAAGAGTACGAACACGCGAAAAAACGCGGCGCGAAAATTTATGCTGAAATCGTTGGTTTCGGCATGAGCAGCGATGCTTACCACATGACGTCTCCTCCTGAGAACGGCGCGGGTGCTGCGCTGGCGATGGAAAACGCGATTCGTGATGCGGGTATTACCCCAGCACAAATTGGCTACGTGAACGCGCACGGTACTTCTACACCTGCAGGCGATAAAGCTGAAGCTCAGGCGGTTAAGTCTATCTTCGGCGAATCTGCCAGCCGCGTAATGGTGAGCTCCACCAAGTCCATGACTGGTCACCTGTTGGGTGCGGCGGGTGCAGTAGAGTCAATCTACTCCATCCTTGCGCTGCGCGATCAGGCTGTTCCGCCAACCATCAACCTGGATAACCCGGATGAAGGTTGCGATCTGGACTTCGTTCCTCACGAAGCGCGTCAGGTTAGCGGTATGGAGTACACCCTGTGTAACTCCTTCGGCTTCGGCGGCACCAACGGTTCTCTGATCTTCAAAAAGATCTGATCCTGACGTCCCTATAGCTTTTAAAAAGGTCCGCTTGCCGGGCCTTTTTTATTAAGCCTAATCTTCTTGTCGGCTGCATGACATCCTGCCAGACTAAATGCCCACGCATAAGGAGCCACCATGTTTTTAATCAATGGCCTTGAGCAGGACACGCTGCCTGCCAACGACAGGGCGATACAGTTCGGTGATGGTTGCTTTACGACGGCGCGCATTCTGGACGGCGATGTCTGCCTGCTGGAGGCGCACATTCGACGCCTGCAGCATGGCTGTGAAAAGCTCATGATCCCCTTTACGCACTGGGACACGTTGCGACAGGAAATGTGCCAGCTGGCAACCGGAAAGGACAGCGGCGTACTCAAAGTCATCATCAGCCGCGGCAGTGGTGGCCGGGGTTACAGCGCCGCATCGTGTATCAACCCTACGCGTATTCTCTCCGTTTCTGCTTATCCCGCGCATTACACTCGCTGGCGAGAAGACGGCATCACGCTGACGCTGAGCCCAGTACGACTGGGACGAAACCCGATGCTGGCCGGGCTTAAGCATCTCAATCGCCTAGAGCAGGTGCTCATTCGTACTCATCTTGAACAGACGGACGCCGATGAGGCGCTGGTTCTTGACAGCGAAGGGTTCATTACGGAATGCTGTGCGGCTAATTTACTCTGGCGGCAGGGGGAAGAGGTGTTCACTCCGTCGCTGGAACACGCTGGCGTAAATGGGTTAATGCGTCAGTTTTGTCTGCAACAGCTGGCACGCTCTGGCTTTCGCGTTGTCGAAGTTAGCGCAGGAGAAGCAGCGCTACAGAACGCCGATGAAGTCATCATCTGCAATGCGCTGATGCCTGTTGTACCCGTCCGTGCGTATGGCCAACAACGCTGGTCTTCACGCGAGCTGTTTCAGTTTTTAGCCCCGATATGTGAGCAAACCAGATAGTCATGAAAAAAATGTTGCGCGTTGTCCTTATCCTCATCGTTGCGCTGGGCGTCGCCGGCGGAGCAGGCGTATGGAAAGTTCGCCAGCTGGCGAACAGCAAGATCCTGGTTAAAGAGGAAACGATCTTTACCCTGAAAGCGGGAACCGGCCGTCAGGCGCTTGGGGAACAGCTCTATGGCGACAAGATTATCAATCGTCCACGCGTATTCCAGTGGCTATTGCGCGTGGAACCTGAGCTGTCACATTTCAAAGCCGGTACCTATCGCTTTACGCCGGGAATGACCGTCAGAGAGATGCTGCAGCTGCTGGAAAGCGGTAAAGAAGCCCAGTTCCCCCTGCGGTTTGTGGAAGGGATGCGCCTGAGCGATTACCTCAAACAGCTGCGTGACGCGCCGTATATCAAACATACGTTAAAAGACGATAGCTATCAGACGGTGGCAGAAGCGCTGAAGCTTGAACATCCGGAATGGGTGGAAGGCTGGTTCTGGCCAGACACCTGGATGTACACGGCAGGCACGACCGATGTGGCTATCCTGAAGCGGGCGCACAAAAAAATGGTTGCCGCCGTAGATGCCGCCTGGGAAGGGCGGATGGAAGGATTGCCTTACAGCGATCCGAACCAGTTCGTCACCATGGCCTCGATCATCGAGAAAGAGACGGCCGTCGCTGCTGAGCGCGATCGGGTAGCGTCAGTATTTATCAACCGTCTGCGCATCGGCATGCGTCTGCAAACCGACCCTACCGTAATCTACGGCATGGGCGAGAGCTACACGGGCAAGATCTCAAGAAAAGATCTGGAGACGCCAACGGCGTATAATACCTACGTGATTAGCGGTTTACCGCCGGGCCCGATTGCCACGCCGAGCGAGGCGTCGCTTAAAGCCGCCGCGCATCCGGCTAAAACACCGTATCTCTATTTTGTGGCAGATGGAAAAGGGGGACATACCTTTAACACCAACCTTGCCAGCCATAATCGCTCTGTTCAGGACTATCTGAAGGCACTTAAGGAAAAAAATGCGCAGTAAATACATTGTCATTGAGGGACTCGAAGGGGCGGGTAAAACCACTGCCCGCAACGTGGTAGTGGATACGCTCAAAGCGCTTGGCGTGGCGGACATGGTATTTACCCGCGAGCCGGGCGGCACGCAGCTGGCTGAAAAGCTGCGCAGCCTGGTACTGGATATCAAATCCGTCGGCGACGAAGTTATCACTGACAAAGCCGAAGTGCTGATGTTCTACGCGGCGCGCGTTCAGCTGGTTGAGACGGTGATCAAACCCGCGCTGGCCGAGGGCAAGTGGGTGATCGGCGACCGTCACGATCTGTCGACTCAGGCGTATCAGGGCGGAGGACGCGGCATCGACCAGACAATGCTTGCCACGCTGCGTAATGCCGTACTGGGTGATTTTCGCCCCGACCTGACGCTCTATCTGGATGTGACCCCGGAAGTGGGTCTCAAACGTGCCCGCGCGCGCGGCGAGCTGGACCGCATTGAACAAGAGTCGTTTGATTTCTTTAACCGCACTCGTGCGCGCTATCTTGAGCTGGCCGCACAGGACAGCTCAATTTGTACCATCGATGCGACGCAGTCCCTTGACGACGTTACGCGTGACATTCAGCACACCATTACGCACTGGGTGCAGGAGCAGCAGGCATGAAATGGTATCCATGGTTGCGCCCACACTTTGAACAGCTGATCGGCAGCTATCAGGCGGGTCGGGGGCATCATGCGTTACTGATTCAGGCATTGCCAGGGATGGGTGATGATGCGTTGATTTATGCCATCACCCGTTTTCTGATGTGTCAGCAGCCGGAAGGGCACAAGAGCTGTGGTAAATGCCGTGGCTGCCAGCTGATGCAGGCGGGGACGCATCCTGACTACTACACCCTTGAGCCTGAGAAGGGCAAAAGCGCGCTCGGTATTGATGCCGTGCGTGAAGTCAGTGAAAAATTGTATGAACACGCGCGACTGGGCGGCGCTAAAGTGGTCTGGCTTAAAGACGCCACGCTGCTTACCGAGGCGGCGGCTAACGCCCTGCTTAAAACCCTGGAAGAGCCGCCGGTTAAAACGTGGTTTTTCCTCTCATGTCGTGACCCGGGACGATTACTGGCGACGTTGCGCAGCCGTTGTCGTCTTCATCACCTTGCAGTACCTCAGGAATCGTGGGCGCTGAGCTGGCTTGAACGAGAGGTGACAACGTCACCTGAAAGCGCGCTGTCCGCCTTGCGCCTGAGCAGCGGCGCGCCCGCGGCGGCGCTGGCACTACTGCAGCCTGACGTCTGGTCAGAGCGAGAAACGCTCTGCCGGGCCGTGGATGCGTCGCTGAACAGTCACGACTGGCTAAGTTTACTGCCTGCGCTTAACAGCGATCGGGCCGTTGAGCGTCTGCACTGGCTGGCCTCCTTGCTGCTGGATGCGCTCAAAATCCAGCAAGGGGCAACGCTGCTGACTAACACGGATGCGTGGCCACTGGTGAATACGCTGGCGAACCGGCTCTCAGGGACGGTTCTTCACGCGATGCTCCATGAAATTTGCCAGAGCCGTGAACAGCTTTTAACCGTGACGGGTCTTAATCGCGAGCTTTTACTGACCGACCAGTTACTGCGTATCGAACATTACCTGCAACCCGGCGTCACACCGCCAGTTTCCCATCTCTGAGAGAGACATTATGTTTTTAGTCGACTCACACTGCCATCTTGATGGCCTGGATTATCAATCCCTGCATAAAAACGTGGATGACGTGCTGGCAAAAGCCGCTGCCCGCGATGTGAAATTCTGTCTTGCGGTGGCGACCACGCTGCCGGGCTATCGCTCCATGCGTGAGCTGGTGGGCGTTCGCGATAACGTGGTTTTCTCCTGCGGCGTACATCCGCTGAATCAGGACGAGGCCTACGCCGTTGAGGATCTGCGCCGACTGGCAGCAGAAGAGGGCGTGGTGGCGATGGGCGAGACCGGGCTGGACTATTTTTACACGCCGGAAACCAAACCGCGCCAGCAGGAGTCCTTCCGCAATCATATTCGCATTGGCCGGGAACTGAACAAGCCGGTTATCGTCCACACCCGCGATGCGCGCGCGGATACCCTGGCAATCCTCCGGGAAGAAAACGTGACGGATTGCGGTGGCGTACTACACTGTTTCACAGAAGACAGAGAAACGGCGGGGAAGCTGCTTGATTTGGGGTTTTATATCTCGTTTTCGGGGATCGTGACGTTCCGTAACGCTGAGCAGCTGCGTGATGCTGCACGTTATGTTCCGCTCGATCGTATTCTGGTGGAGACGGATTCTCCGTACCTGGCACCGGTACCGCATCGCGGTAAAGAGAACCAGCCCGCTATGACGAGAGACGTGGCTGAGTACATGGCCGTACTGAAGGGCGTCAGCATCGATGAGCTGGCCCGCGTGACGACGGAAAACTTCTCCACGCTGTTCCATATCGACCCCGCCCGCCTGCAATCTGTCTGATACACCTGTTTTTTTTAGGCTCGTAATTAATAAGTAAAGCGAGTAAAGTTCACCGCCTCATTTGGGGCGGTGAGTGTGTATTTAGACACATCTGGACATGCTTTTTGTAAATAACTGAAAGTTTTTCGACCGTCTTAAGCTGAAACGTGATAGCCGTCAAACAAACTCAGAGGGAATTATTTTACTCTGTGTAATAAATAAAGGGCGCTTAGATGTCCTGTCCACGGCACGGTACTCCCCCCGGGCCAATGCGTGAAAGCGTAAAAAAAGCACAAATACTCAGGAGCACTCTCAATTATGTTTAAGAATGCATTTGCTAACCTGCAAAAGGTCGGTAAATCGCTGATGCTGCCAGTATCCGTACTGCCTATCGCAGGTATCCTGCTGGGTGTCGGTTCTGCTAACTTCAGCTGGCTGCCAGCCGTAGTGTCCCACGTGATGGCCGAAGCAGGCGGTTCTGTCTTTGCTAACATGCCACTGATCTTCGCGATCGGTGTGGCTCTGGGCTTCACCAATAACGACGGCGTTTCTGCGCTGGCTGCAGTGGTTGCCTACGGCATCATGGTGAAAACCATGGCTGTGGTTGCGCCGCTGGTTCTGCATTTACCGGCAGAAGAGATCGCCGCGAAACACCTGGCGGACACCGGTGTTCTGGGCGGTATCATCTCCGGTGCGATTGCAGCGTATATGTTTAACCGCTTCTATCGCATCAAGCTGCCTGAGTATCTGGGCTTCTTCGCGGGCAAGCGTTTCGTTCCGATCATCTCTGGTCTGGCAGCGATTTTCACTGGCGTGATCCTGTCCTTCATCTGGCCACCAATCGGCTCTGCTATCCAGACCTTCTCTCAGTGGGCTGCTTACCAGAACCCGGTTGTGGCGTTTGGTATCTACGGCTTCATCGAGCGTTGCCTGGTGCCATTCGGTCTGCACCACATCTGGAACGTTCCATTCCAGATGCAGATTGGTGAATTCACCAACGCAGCAGGTCAGGTATTCCACGGCGATATCCCACGTTACATGGCGGGCGACCCAACTGCAGGTAAACTGTCTGGTGGCTTCCTGTTCAAAATGTACGGTCTGCCAGCAGCTGCGATTGCTATCTGGCACTCTGCTAAGCCAGAGAACCGTGCAAAAGTGGGCGGTATCATGATCTCCGCAGCGCTGACCTCGTTCCTGACCGGTATCACCGAGCCGATCGAGTTCTCCTTCATGTTCGTTGCGCCGATCCTGTACGTTATCCACGCGATTCTGGCGGGCCTGGCGTTCCCAATCTGTATCCTGCTGGGTATGCGTGACGGTACGTCCTTCTCTCACGGTCTGATCGACTTCATCGTTCTGTCCGGTAACAGCAGCAAACTGTGGCTGTTCCCAATCGTGGGTGCGTGCTATGCCGTTGTTTACTACACCATCTTCCGCGTGCTGATTAAAGCACTGGACCTGAAAACTCCGGGTCGTGAAGATGCGACAGAAGACAGCAAAGCTGGCGCTACCAGCGAAATGGCTCCGGCACTGGTCGCAGCGTTTGGCGGTAAAGAGAACATCACTAACCTGGACGCGTGCATCACTCGTCTGCGTGTGAGCGTTGCCGACGTGGCGAAAGTAGACCAGCCGGGTCTGAAAAAACTGGGCGCAGCGGGCGTAGTTGTTGCAGGTTCTGGTGTACAGGCAATCTTCGGTACCAAATCCGATAACCTGAAAACCGAAATGGATGAGTACATCCGCAGCAACTAAGTTGTGACCTGGGGAGACTAAGGCAGCCGAATGGCTGCCTTTTTTATTTGTGTCTTAAAAAACGCCACTGAGACGCGAGAGCGGTCACTCTTCAGTCAGCTGATGAACATTCAGGAAAGAAATCGAGGGAGGAGGTTGAAAGGACAGGAGAAACTCGCTCATACTCTTGGATTGTGTCACACACCGATCCCGGGAGTGTGTTTACAGCGGACGCATTGCGCCAGATTAAACAAAAAAGGAAAAGGTCATGGCTGAAGAAACGATTTTCAGTAAAATTATCCGCCGCGAAATCCCGTCGGATATCGTCTATCAGGATGAACTGGTGACGGCTTTCCGGGACATTTCCCCTCAGGCCCCGACGCACATCCTTATCATTCCCAATATTCTGATTCCGACTGTAAACGACGTAAAAACCGAGCATGAAGTGGCGTTAGGTCGTATGCTGACTGTGGCTGCCAGAATCGCTGAACAGGAAGGGATTGCAGAAGACGGTTACCGTCTGATCATGAACTGCAACCGCCATGGTGGCCAGGAAGTTTATCATATTCACATGCATCTGCTGGGTGGACGTCCTCTGGGGCCGATGCTGGCACATAAAGGTCTTTGACATGCTGAAAGGGCGTATTGCAGCGCTGGTAATGGCGATGATGATTGTGGGGTGCAGCTCGCGTCCGGCGATCCCCGTGAATGATGAACAGACGCTGGTCATGGAGTCCTCTGTGCTTGCCGCGGGCATCACGGCGCAACAGCCCGCGTTGACCATCAGTGAAATCAACTCATCTGCCTCCTCTACGCTCTTTAATGAAAGACATGAACCGGTGACGGTTCACTACCGTTTTTTCTGGTATGACGTAAGAGGTCTTGAAATGCATCCGCTGGAGGCGCCGCGCAGCGTCACCATTCCGGCCAGGTCGTCGGTAACGCTCTATGGCAGCGCCAACTATCTGGGTGCGCATAAGGTGAGACTTTATCTTTATCTCTGAGGGGTGAACCTTGATTAAAAATTTGAGCCGCTATGCGCTCGTGACAGCTTTCGCTCTGTTTCTTGCAGGGTGTGTGACCCGAACTGAACAGCCTGCGCCTGTGGAAGAGGCTAAACCGGGTACTGAACAGCCGACACCGCCAACGCAGCAGCAGCCAACCGTGCCGTCTGTACCGTCTATTCCGGCGCAGCCAGGTCCGATTGAACATCCGGACCAGACGTCACAGCCCACGCCGCGCGTGCGCCATTACGACTGGAACGGGGCGATGCAGCCGATGGTAGGCAAAATGCTGCAGGCGCAGGGCGTGACGGCGGGCAGCGTATTGCTGGTCGACAGCGTGAACAACCGTACCAACGGTTCGCTGAACGCGGGTGAAGCCACGGAAACCCTGCGCAATGCTCTCGCTAACAACGGCAAGTTTACGCTGGTCTCGGCTCAGCAGCTCGCCGTCGCCAAACAGCAGCTGGGCCTGTCGCCGCAGGATAGCCTCGGTACCCGCAGCAAGGCGATCGGCATTGCCCGTAACGTTGGCGCACAGTATGTGCTGTACTCTAACGCCACCGGTAACGTGAATACCCCAGCCCTGCAGATGCAGCTGATGCTGGTTCAGACAGGCGAAATTATCTGGTCAGGTAAAGGTGCGGTTACGCAACAATGACGGCACGCGTGAAGAGATTCTGACGCGCTATTTTCCTCAGTACCGCCTTATCGCGCCGCAGGCCCATTCCGGGCTTGGCGGCGCGAGTTGCATTATAGAACAGGGCGAACGACGTCTGGTCTTGCGGCAAAATCACGACCCCGACGCGCCTGCCTCCCATTTCCGTCGTCAGTTTCGTGCCCTGAGACGTCTTCCGGCGGATCTCGTACCTGCCCCTCGTTTTTTCAGACAGGGCTGGATGGCCGTCGACTATCTGGAAGGTGAAGTTAAAAGCGCGCTGCCGGACACGCCGGAGCTTGCGGCGGTGCTGTATCATCTGCACCGGCAGCCACGTCTGGGGTGGCGAACGACGTTATTCCCGCTGCTTGAACATTACTGGCAGCAAGCCCTGCCTGACAGGCGTACTCCAGTGTGGCTGGCACATCTTAAGCGGCTGCGTAAAACGGGCGAGCCGCAGCCGATTCGGCTCACGCCGCTGCATATGGATGTTCATGCCGGGAATATTGTTCATACGCCAGCGGGGATCAGGCTTATCGACTGGGAGTATGCCGGAGATGGCGATGTGGCGCTGGAGCTGGCGGCCGTCTGGACGGAGAGTGAAGCCGCGCGGCAGATGCTCATCAGGGGCTACTCCCGGGTGGCACATATTGACCCCGACGCGCTGAGGCGTCAGGTCAGACGCTGGCGACCATGGGTCATCATGTTAATGGCAGGCTGGTTTGAAATGCGCTATCGGCAGTCCAGAGACAAACAATTTATTGCGCTGGCAGACGATGCCTGGCGTCAGTTACAAACTAAAGGATAAGAGAGGTGGATGTGGGTCCAGTCATGTTGGATGTTGAAGGGTTTGAGCTGGATGCGGAGGAGCGTGAAATTCTGGCGCATCCGCTGGTGGGTGGCCTGATCCTGTTTACCCGCAACTATCACGATCCGGCGCAGCTGCGCGAGCTGGTGCGTCAGATCCGCGCCGCGTCGCGTAACCATCTGGTGGTGGCCGTCGATCAGGAAGGCGGGCGCGTGCAGCGTTTTCGCGACGGTTTTACCCGTCTCCCGGCAGCCCAGTCATTCGCCGCGCTGCTCGGCACGGAAGAGGGTGGAAAACTGGCGCAGGAGGCCGGCTGGCTGATGGCCAGCGAAATGATTGCCATGGATATCGACATCAGCTTTGCCCCGGTGCTGGATGTAGGGCATATCAGCGCTGCCATTGGCGAGCGCTCATACCATGAAGACCCGCGTATTGCGCTGGCAATGGCAACCCGGTTCATCGACGGCATGCACGATGCAGGAATGAAAACCACCGGGAAACACTTCCCGGGTCACGGGGCGGTGACGGCGGATTCTCACAAAGAGACCCCGCGCGATCCGCGCCCGGAAGCGGAAATTCGCGCCAAAGATATGTCGGTTTTCCAGTCGCTTATCACCTATAACAAGCTGAATGCCATTATGCCCGCGCACGTGATTTATAGCGACGTCGACCCGCGTCCTGCCAGCGGTTCTCCGCACTGGCTGAAAACCGTTCTGCGTCAGGAACTGGGCTTCAACGGCGTGATTTTCTCTGACGATTTGTCGATGGAAGGGGCCGCGATCATGGGCAGCTACGCTGAACGCGGTCAGGCATCGCTGGATGCAGGTTGCGATATGATCCTGGTCTGCAATAATCGTAAAGGTGCCGTTAGCGTGCTGGATAACCTGTCGCCGATCAATGCAGAGCGTGTTACACAATTGTATCATAAAGGTTCATTTAGCCGTCAGGAGCTGATGGATTCGGCGCGCTGGAAGACGGTCAACGCCCGGCTTGAAGACCTGAATGAGCGCTGGCAGGCACATAAAGCCAGCCTGTAAACCCTCCCGGAAGGCGTAGCGTGGTGAGAAGACGATGATCATCTATTTACACGGTTTTGACTCAAACAGTCCTGGTAATCATGAGAAGGTGCTGCAGCTGCAGTTTATCGATCCGGATGTACGGTTGATCAGCTACAGCACGCGTCATCCGAAGCATGATATGCAGCATCTGCTCAAAGAGGTGGACAAGATGTTGCAGCTCAACGTCGACGATCGCCCGTTGATTTGCGGCGTAGGGCTGGGCGGCTACTGGGCGGAGCGGATTGGCTTCCTGTGCGACATTCGCCAGGTGGTGTTCAATCCTAACCTGTTCCCGAACGAGAACATGGAAGGCAAAATTGACCGTCCGGAAGAGTATGTCGATATTGCGACCAAGTGCGTGAGCAACTTCCGTGAGAAAAACCGCGACCGCTGCCTGGTGATCCTTTCCCGTAATGATGAAGCGCTCAACAGCCATCGGGCAGCAGAGCTCCTGCATCATTACTATGAGATCGTCTGGGACGAAGAACAGACCCACAAGTTCAAAAACATCTCCCCGCATCTGCAGCGTATCAAAGCGTTTAAAACGCTGGGTTAATCAATTTCCCGCATGCATCAAAGCCCGGCCGCGAAAGCGTGCCGGGCTTTCTTTTTGACCAGAATTGTCTACTTTTAAGCCATCAAAACTTGACGCATATCAATTTTGGTATGACCAATGCGCCTGACGTGGTATTCTCAATGCACCTGAATGGTTTCAGTGCTGTAACCTGTTGTTAATTAAGGGTTATTTTTATAACTTTTAATTAACAATTGGTTAATAATTTGAGGGGGTCACGTTGACTACGCCATTGAAAAAGATAGTGATTGTAGGCGGTGGTGCTGGCGGGCTGGAGCTGGCTACACAGCTAGGCAAGAAGCTGGGTCGCGGTAAAAAAGCCAAAATTACGCTGGTGGATCGTAACCATAGCCACCTGTGGAAACCGCTGCTGCACGAAGTGGCGACCGGTTCTCTGGATGAGGGCGTGGACGCGCTCAGCTATCTGGCGCACGCCCGTAACCATCATTTCCAGTTCCAGCTGGGCTCGGTGGTGGACATCAACCGTGAAAGCAAAACCATCACCCTGGCAGAGCTGCGCGATGAAAAAGGGGAGCTGCTGGTTCCCGAGCGTAAACTGCCGTACGACACGCTGGTCATGGCGCTGGGCAGTACCTCCAACGATTTCAATACGCCGGGCGTGAAAGAGCACTGTATCTTCCTCGATAACCCGCACCAGGCGCGACGTTTCCATCAGGAAATGCTGAACCTGTTCCTGAAGTACACCAGCAATATGGGTGCGAACGGTAAGGTGAATATCGCTATTGTTGGCGGCGGTGCGACGGGCGTTGAGCTGTCTGCGGAGCTGCACAATGCGGTGAAACAGCTGCACAGCTACGGTTACAAAGGGTTAACTAACGAAGCGCTGAACGTGACGCTGGTTGAAGCCGGTGAACGTATCCTGCCTGCGCTGCCTCCGCGAATTTCCGGTGCGGCGCACAATGAGCTCACCAAGCTGGGCGTGCGGGTGCTGACGCAAACCATGGTGACCAGCGCCGACGAAGGCGGTCTGCACACCAAAGACGGCGAGTATATCAAAGCGGATCTGATGGTCTGGGCGGCAGGTATCAAAGCGCCTGACTTTATGAAAGAGATCGGCGGTCTGGAAACGAACCGCATTAATCAACTGGTAACCGAGCCAACGCTGCAAACCACGCGTGACCCTGAAATCTTTGCTATCGGTGACTGTGCCTCCTGCGCGCGTCCTGAAGGTGGATTCGTGCCGCCGCGCGCGCAGGCCGCTCACCAGATGGCAAGCCTGGTGCTGCACAATATTCTGGCGCAGTACAAAGGCAAGCCAATGAAAGCCTATGTCTACAAAGACCACGGTTCACTGGTGTCATTGTCAAACTTCTCTACCGTCGGCAGCCTGATGGGCAACCTGATGCGCGGCTCAATGATGGTAGAAGGGCGCATTGCCCGCTTCGTGTATATCTCCCTGTACCGCATGCACCAGATTGCGCTGCACGGCTATTTCAAAACCGGGCTGATGATGCTGGTGGGCAGAATCAACCGCGTGATCCGTCCGCGTCTGAAGCTGCACTAATCTTTCACTCCCTCCGGGCCCTCCGGAGGGAGTTTTTAGCATTTCATGCTGTAGATCACAGTTTGACTGCTTAAGAGTTCTCCTAAATACAATATATCTCCTCTCAACGCCCCTTTTTTGATCCTTTATCTTATTGGCGAAGCCGTGCCTCCATTGCAAAATTGTTACCAATAGCAACAAAGGAGGAAGTCCCGTGAATAAATCAATGTTGGCGGGTATAGGGATTGGTGTCGCGGCTGCGTTAGGTGTGGCTGCCGTTGCCAGTCTCAACGTATTAGATCGCGGCCCGCAGTATGCACAGGTGGTTTCTGCTACACCGATTAAAGAAACCGTAAAAACGCCTCGTCAGGAGTGCCGTAACGTCTCCGTGACGCACCGTCGTCCGGTGCAGGATGAAAACCGCATTGCCGGTTCTGTTCTGGGGGCGGTAGCGGGTGGCGTAATTGGTCACCAGTTTGGCGGCGGCCGGGGTAAAGACGTGGCGACTGTGGTCGGCGCGCTGGGTGGCGGCTATGCCGGTAACCAGGTGCAGGGCGCGATGCAGGATAATGATACCTACACCACGACTCAGCAACGCTGCAAAACCGTCTATGACAAGTCGGAAAAAATGCTGGGCTATGACGTGACGTACAAAATTGGCGATCAGCAGGGTAAAATCCGCATGGATAAAGACCCGGGCACGCAAATTCCACTGGATGGAAACGGCCAGCTGGTTCTGAATAACAAAGTGTAAAAAAGATGTTCTCTGAATTTAGCTCCTCATGCGCTCAGGCTGAGGAGCTTTTTTTTTGCTTCAGATTTTCAGTAGCTCAGGCCACAGCCGCAGCGTGGTTTCGCTAATATGCTGCAGTTTTTCCAGCGTGGCCCCTTCGCGGGCGCTGATCGACATCCCCTGCAAAATACAGCTCAGGTATTGCGCCAGCAGCTGAGGGTTGCATTGCGCGGGGATTTCACCGCGCTGCTGGCGCTGAGCCAGAAATGCGCTGAGGGTCTCCTCCTGCATGGCATGCCGTGATTTCACCGTATTGGCAATCTCTTTAGAGGACGCCGCCAGGGTGGCAGAGGTGTTAATCATAAAGCAGCCCGCAGGCGTCTCTTTACTGGTAAAGCAGGTCGCGACGGCGGTGAAATAGTCCCGGAGCGCCTGTTCAACGCTTTTCTCTTCGCAGAACAGCTGGGCTTCGTGTTTCGCCGCAAAGCGCGAAATGTATCTGTCCAGCACCGCCCTGAACAGCCCCTCTTTATTAGTAAATTCGGCATACAGCGTCGGCGCTTTGGCTCCGGTAGCTTCTACCAGATCGGAAAGCGAGGTTGCTTCATACCCATGTTGCCAGAAGAGAGTCATGGCCTTATCAAGCGCTGCATCCCTGTCAAACACTTTTGGTCGGCCACGGCTTTTCTTCGCACAACTCGTGACATCGGTTGTCATTTGCCGTTGGTCCTCTGTTGGTTTGGTGAATGACCATTATAAAAATAAACGCAACCCACCACCAGTGCAGAATGCTTAAAAATAAATTAATCATATATGTATGAAAAATAACAATTTTAAAATTAAGTTAACGCTCGTTATAAAATTATGTTGACGCGTGACATGGATCACATTTATGATTTACCTATCGATCGTTAACTAAATGATTAACGACCTCCAAATTCATCTGCTAAAGGTAAACATCATGAAAAACGTAAAAACTCTCATCGCTGCCGCTGTCCTGAGTTCACTCTCTTTCGCAAGCTTTGCTGCTGTACAGGTGCAATCCACCCCTGCCGACCAGCATAAAGTCGGGACAATCTCTGCGTCTGCAGGTACTAACCTGGGTTCCCTGGAAGATCAGCTGGCGCAAAAAGCGCAAGAGATGGGTGCAAAATCTTACCGCATCACCTCAGTGACCGGTCCTAACACCCTGCACGGCACGGCGGTCATCTACAAATAAGCCGTGCATAAACCCTCATTTATGCCACTGCAATAAAAAACGCCCTGCTCAGCAGGGCGTTTTTTATTTCTGATTTACATCGACTGCGGGACGACATCGTGATGCCGGGTGACATCGGTCGGCATGCCTGACCGGGCTTCCATCGCACGCTCCATCACCACGCTGTTGGTATTGGCATTCGTTTTAAAGCTTACCATCGCGGCATTCAGGTTGATGGGCAGCGTCTGCGGATCGTCACCAATGTTTTTCGATAACGGCTGATGTATCTCAACCAGCCGCACGCCGCCGGGCTCCTCTGAAACTTTAATCGGCGTATTGATAATATTCACTTTGGTTCCCGGCGTAACGACGTTAAACAGCGTTTTGATATCGTCATCGCGCAGACGAATACAGCCGGAGCTGACGCGCATGCCGATGCCAAAGTCCGCATTCGTTCCGTGCAGCAGGTAGACGCCGCCGTATGCCGCGAGGCGTATCGCGTGGTGCCCCATCGGGTTATCCGGACCAGCCGGCACCACGGCAGGAAGATCGATCCCCTGGGCCTTATAGCGGGCACGAATGTTGGCCGTCGGGGTCCAGGTTGGATTCGCGCGTTTATCCGAGACGGTGGCTGCCAGCGCCAACAGGGTCATCCAGCGAGTAAAACGCGAAGAGGTCATCATCACCATAATCCATATAAATGATAAGGTTATTTTTTTATAAGGCGTTAAACATAATTATGGCGAATGGGTGTGTCGGGAAGATCGGGTGAAGTGCAAAGAGTTTGTAAATTGTCCCCCCGTAGCGCCGGGCTAACAGGGGGAAGGGATCCCATAAAATAATGCCTTCACGGACGACCCCCTTTCCCTTGAGGGAGAGGGCTGGGGTGAGGGGGAACATACGGCTCTGGTGGTCATTCCGTTCACTTCATGTTCCTTGCTACTCTTTAACGACATAACCGGTGAACGTGCCAGGGTGGCTCAATCGCCACCACCCTGGCGACCCAGGCTCCCGGCGGTAAATCGCCGCTTCGCGGATTGTTCGCCCCATCCCTGGGGCTCACCCCTTCGGGGCCAGCGCAAGCGCTGTCCAAAATTGCTCCCGGCAATTTTGTCTTCGGCTTATTCCTTCCGGCTTATCGGGGACGGGCGGAGGCAACGACCATGTAAAGCCCGCCCTCTCGGCGCATCCCTGCGCCTCGCCCCGGCCTGCAGGAAACGCCTCAGCGATTTACAGCCGGACCAGGGTGTCGCTGTAAGCTGTTCATTCCCGGAAGCAACTTTCATCGCTTCCGGTTAATAAACTACATGAAACTCCTCAGCTAACAGGGGGAAGGAAGGTTAAGCGATCGCGTTCTCTTCCAGCTGACGCATAAAGTTACGCACCCAGTCCATACGGGTTTTGCGCTCCGTCAGCTCCTGGGTAAATTTCAGACGGGTTGGACCATCCAGACGGAAATGCTGCGGCTGTTTTTGCAGCAGGCCGATTAGCCACATCGGGTTGACGTGATTCTTCTCGGCGAATTCAATCACGCCGCCTTTTTCATTGCCTTCAAGCTTGCGGATCCCCAACTTTTGCGCCTGCTGGCGCAGCCTCGCGATATCCAGCAAATTTCTCGCCGGATCGGGCAGCAGACCAAAGCGGTCAATCAGCTCCACCTTGATCTCTTCCAGCTCGTTCTCCTTCTTCGCGCTGGCGATGCGCTTGTAGAACGACAGTCGGGTATTCACGTCCGGAATGAAATCGTCCGGCAGCAGGGAAGGCATACGCAGCTCGACCTCGGTCTGCTGGCTGGTGAGATCTTCCAGCGACGGCTCGCGTCCGTCCTTCAGGGCATCAACCGCGTTCTCCAGCAGCTCCATATAGAGCGAGAAGCCGATGGTCTCCATGGAGCCGCTCTGGTCTTCACCCAGCAGCTCGCCGGCACCGCGGATCTCGAGATCGTGCGTGGCCAGCGCAAAGCCTGCGCCGAGGTCTTCCAGCGAGGCGATGGCTTCCAGACGCTTTTGCGCGTCGGTGGTCATCGCTTTCGGATGCGGCGTCAGTAGCCAGGCGTAGGCCTGATGGTGCGAACGTCCGACGCGGCCGCGCAGCTGGTGAAGCTGCGCCAGGCCAAAGTGATCCGCACGCTCAATGATGATGGTGTTTGCCGTCGGAATGTCGATCCCGGTCTCAATGATGGTGGTGCACACCAGCACGTTAAAGCGCTGGTGGTGGAAGTCGTTCATTACCCGCTCCAGCTCGCGCTCGCGCATCTGCCCGTGACCGATAGCTATGCGCGCTTCCGGCACCAGCTCCGCCAGCCTGTCCGCCGCTTTCTGGATGTTTTCCACGTCATTGTAGAGGTAGTAGACCTGACCTCCGCGCAGCACTTCACGCAGAATGGCCTCACGCACCACCAGATTATCGTACTCGCGGACAAAGGTTTTCACCGCCAGACGGCGCGCCGGCGGCGTGGCGATAATAGACAGATCGCGCATGCCGCTCATCGCCATGTTCAGGGTTCGCGGAATCGGCGTTGCGGTCAGAGTCAGGATATCGACGTCGGCGCGCATCGCTTTGATGCGCTCTTTATGACGCACCCCGAAGCGGTGCTCTTCGTCGACGATCAGCAGCCCCAGATCTTTCCACTTCACATCGCTTTGCAGCAGCTTGTGGGTGCCGATCAGAATATCGATTTTGCCTTCGCTGGCCTGTTCGAGGATCTGCGTCTGCTCTTTAGTGCTGCGAAAACGCGAGAGCATCTCGATACGTACCGGCCAGTTGGCGAAACGGTCGCGGAAGTTGTCAAAGTGCTGCTGAGCGAGCAGGGTGGTCGGCACCAGCACCGCCACCTGCTTGTTGTTTTCCACCGCAAGGAAGGCGGCGCGCATCGCCACTTCGGTTTTGCCGAAGCCGACGTCGCCGCAGACTAAGCGGTCCATGGCCAGCGGCTGGCACATGTCGCTCAGCACGGCGTTGATGGCCTGGGCCTGATCCGGCGTGGTTTCAAACGGGAAGCTGTCGCAGAACAGCTGGTACTGTTCTTTATCGTGCTTAAAGGCGAAGCCCTGTTTGGCCGAGCGCTGGGCGTAGATATCCAGCAGCTCGGCCGCCACGTCGCGCACTTTTTCCGCCGCCTTCTGGCGCGCGCGCGCCCAGGCATCGCCGCCCAGCTTGTGCAGCGGCGCATTTTCTTCGGCGCCGCCCGCGTAGCGGCTGATCAGATGCAGGGAGGAGACCGGGACATACAGTTTGGCGTCGTTGGCGTAGGTGAGCATCAGATATTCACCTTTGATGCCGCCCGCTTCCAGCGTGGTCATCCCCTGATAGCGCCCAACGCCGTGTTCCAGGTGAACAATCGGCTGGCCCGGATGCAGCTCGGCCAGGTTACGGATCAGCGTGTCCGGGTTGATGGTCCGACGGCTGTCCTGACGGCGGCGCGCGACGCGCTCGCCCAGCAGGTCGCTTTCGCAAATCAGCGCCAGGTTGTTGAGCGTGTCGATGAACCCGTGCTCGGCGGCGCCAATCATCAGGTAACGACCGTTTCCGGTCGCTTCGCTCAGACGCAGGATGCGCTTCGGCGCCACCTTAATGCGTCCCAGCAGCTCACCTAACGCTTCGCGGCGGCCTTCACTCTCAACGGAGAACACCACCGGGCCGGTGAAGGACTCCAGGAACTTGCGCAGATTATCCAGCGGGGATTTCTGCTGCGCCTGAACGGCCAGGTCCGGCAGCGTCCGGAAGGCGAGGTTGGTATTGGCGGCCTTTTCGGCAAGCGAATCGGTTTTCAGCTGCATGCGCGGCCAGCGCTTCAGCTCGGCGTTGAGCTCGTCGGTGCGCAGCCACAGCGCTTCCGGCGGCAGCAGCGGACGCATTGGGTCAACGCCACGGTTTTCAAAACGGGCGCGGGTTTCGCTTTCAAAGCGGCTGGCGCTGGCGTCGATATCCCCGGTGTTGACAATCAGCGTGTTCGCCGGGAAGTAGCTGAACAGGGCAGGCAGCGGCTCGTTGAAGAACAGCGGCTGCCAGTATTCGATCCCGGCTGGAAGCGTGCCTTTACTGACCTGCTGATAAATATGTTCCGCGTCGCGCTTCACCTCGAACTTATCGCGCCACTGGCTGCGGAACAGCTCGATAGCGGTTTTGTCCGTGGGGAACTCATGCGCGGGCAGTAAATTGATCGACTCGACTTCCTCCAGCGTGCGCTGCGTGTCGGCGTCGAATACGCGCAGACTGTCGATTTCATCATCAAAGAAATCCAGACGATACGGCTGGTCGCTGCCCATCGGGTAAAGGTCAAGCAGCGCGCCGCGGGTCGCGTATTCCCCGTGCTCCATCACCTGGTCGACGTGGCGATAGCCGGCACCGTCAAGCTGCGCGCGCAGGGCATCACGGGAGAGGCGCTGGCCTTTTTTCATCACCAGCGCGTGACCGTGCAGATAGCTGTGCGGACAGACGCGCTGCATCAGGGTGTTCACCGGCACAATCAGCACGCCGCGCTGCATGGTCGGCAGCTGATAGAGCGTCGACAGGCGCGAGGAGATGATCTCCTGATGCGGAGAGAAGCTGTCATACGGCAGCGTCTCCCAGTCGGCCAGGCTGAATACCAGGCTATCGGTGAACTGGCGAATTTCGTCGTGCAGGCGCAGGGCGTTTTGCATATCCGGGGCAACCAGAATCACCGGGCCTGGGTGACGCTCGGCGATTTCCGCCACCAGCGTGGCGCACGCCGCGCCCGTGAGTTCACCCAGCTGGCGCTGGTCGCCCGCTTTGACAGGCAAGGAATAACGATAGTGTTCAGGCATAGCTATGTCAGAGTCTCTTATGGATATACCAACAGTATTGGGGCATATCACTGATACGCAATGTCTTTATTATCCTCGATCGTTTTACATAAGCAAATCGTAACCGCACGGCGGGGCTAAACGCCCCCGAAACGGGGGCGGAGAGGGCATTAACGCGTTGAAGGTGACAGGGTTAGCGTAGACGGAGGAGAGAAGAAAACGTCCCCAAACAGCGCGGTGGAGATTTTACGCACTCCGAGCCCGGCAAGGGTACAGATAAGCAGGCTGGCAAACGGGTAGACCAGCACCAGGGTGAGCTCTGCCCAGACCGGCCACGAGGCGGCATTCATTTCGCCAATCAGGAACAGGCTAAAGGCCTCAATCAGGATGCGGTGGGTGGTATAAATCGCAATGGTATTGGAGCCAATCACGTTCAGCAGATTGTTCGGGTTAACGGCGTAGCGCTGCTCAAGGCTGTAGAACAGCTTCATGATCAGCACAATCGACAGCAATGAGAGGAGCAGCGGAACGTTAGCAAACCACAGCACCACGGAGACGGCGGCGAAAGCCCCGGTTGCCAGCCAGATGCGGCGCAGGTTGACGCTTTTCATCCACGCCATCAGCGCTGCGCCATACCACGCCCCGAGGCTGTAGTAGATCATGTTGCGGACCACGCTGTTCATTCCCCACCACGGCAGCGGCAGGAAGTTAATCGCGATGCTCGCCAGCGCCAGCAGTCCAAGAACCGGCAGCTTCCAGCGGCTCAGCAGTTTACACAGCGTGAAGTAGACCACCAGGGCATACAGATACCACAGGCTGGTGCTGGCGGTGAGCATACCCCGTACAAATCCTGAGAGCGAGTCGGCGTAGGCCGCGTTCGACGCGGTGGCAAGCTCACGCTCGGGCGCCAGCCAGGCGTTCAGGTGGGTCAACGCCTGCCATTGCAGAACGCCCCACAGCGCCAGGACCCAGACAATGCTCCAGATCCGTTTATCGAGACTGGTTCGCCAGTCCACTTCGTCAATATAACGACGGATCAGATAGCCGGAGATAAAGAAGAAGACCGGCATACGAAACGGTGCGAGATAGAGGTTAAAATAGACCCAGCATTTGGCGAGAAGGCCGGAGAGCGGGTGCTGCAGCCCGATCAGATGCGGATAAAACGTGATAACCGAATGATAGATAACCACCAGGCAGATACACAGCCCTTTTATCTGGTTAATCCATAATGCTTTTTGCTTCATTGTTCGCCACTACCTTATTGCCATAAACGAACGAGCAATTGTTGTAATACGAAGCCGGGATGTAATGGGTAACAGTCTGTATCCGGCGGTTTTTCGGAAAAGGTGGAGGTTGCGAGGCGAGTATTCAGACAATAGCACCCTGATTTATCTGAATTTTTAGGAAGAATGATTACCAAAGCTTACTGTTTCAGTCATTTACGCTTAACGGATTCGCTTATATACTCGTGGGTCTGCTATCAGCAAACAGACGGATTTCATGTATCAACCTGTCGCACTCTTCATAGGCTTACGTTACATGCGTGGGCGCGCCGCGGACCGCTTCGGTCGCTTTGTCTCCTGGCTTTCGACTATTGGCATTACGCTTGGCGTGATGGCACTGGTGACGGTGCTTTCCGTCATGAATGGCTTCGAACGCGAGCTGCAAAACAACATCCTGGGGCTGATGCCGCAGGCCGTTCTCTCATCATCCAACGGTTCGGTTAACCCGCAACAGCTGCCGGAAAGCGCGGCGAAGTTACAGGGCGTCACGCGCGTCGCGCCGTTGACGACCGGCGACGTGGTGCTGCAAAGCGCCCGCAGCGTGGCGGTCGGCGTGATGCTGGGTATTGACCCGGCGCAAAACGATCCGCTGACGCCGTATCTGGTTAACGTGAAGCAGACCGATCTGGAAGCCGGGAAATACAACGTGATTCTGGGTGAACAGCTTGCCGGACAGCTTGGCGTCAACCGTGGCGATCAGCTGCGCGTGATGGTGCCTTCTGCCAGCCAGTTTACGCCGATGGGGCGCCTGCCAAGCCAGCGCCTGTTTAACGTGATTGGTACCTTTGCCGCCAACAGCGAAGTCGATGGTTACCAGATGCTGGTTAACATCCAGGACGCTTCACGCCTGATGCGCTACCCGGCAGGGAATATCACCGGCTGGCGCCTGTGGCTCGACGCGCCGCTGAAGGTCGATACCCTCAGCCAGCAAAAACTGCCGGACGGCACCAAATGGCAGGACTGGCGCGAGCGTAAAGGCGAACTGTTCCAGGCCGTGCGGATGGAAAAAAATATGATGGGGCTGCTGCTGAGCCTGATCGTGGCCGTGGCCGCATTTAACATCATCACATCGCTGGGCCTGATGGTAATGGAGAAGCAGGGCGAAGTCGCCATTCTGCAAACCCAGGGGCTCACGCCGCGCCAGATTATGGCGGTGTTTATGGTGCAGGGTGCCAGCGCAGGCATCATTGGCGCGCTGCTCGGCGCCGTGCTGGGGGCCTTGCTTGCCAGCCAGCTTAATAACTTAATGCCGATCATCGGCGCCCTGCTCGACGGCGCGGCGCTGCCGGTGGCTATCGAGCCGCTGCAGGTGGTCGGTATTGCGCTGGCCGCGATGGCCATTGCGCTGCTTTCTACGCTTTATCCTTCCTGGCGCGCTGCCGCCACTCAACCCGCTGAGGCTTTACGTTATGAATAAGATCCTGTTGCAATGCGACAACCTGTCCAAACGCTATCAGGAAGGCACTGTGCAAACCGACGTGCTGCACAATGTGAGCTTCAGCGTGTGCGAAGGCGAGATGATGGCGATTGTCGGCAGCTCCGGCTCGGGTAAAAGTACGCTGCTGCATCTGCTGGGCGGGCTGGATACGCCAACTAACGGCGACGTGATTTTCTCCGGCCAGCCGATGAGCAAAATGTCCTCTGCGGCGAAGGCCGAGCTGCGCAACCGCGAGCTGGGCTTTATCTACCAGTTCCACCACCTGCTGCCGGATTTCACGGCGCTGGAAAACGTGGCGATGCCGCTGCTGATTGGCAAAAAGAAACCGGCAGAAATTAACGCCCGCGCCAGCGACATGCTGAAAGCGGTAGGGCTGGGCCATCGCGGTAACCATCGTCCCTCTGAGCTTTCCGGCGGCGAGCGCCAGCGCGTGGCGATTGCCCGTGCGCTAGTCAACAACCCGCGTCTGGTGCTGGCGGATGAGCCTACCGGTAACCTGGATGCCCGCAATGCGGACAGTATTTTCCAGCTTCTGGGCGAGCTGAACGCCTCGCAGGGCACCGCGTTTCTGGTCGTAACCCACGATCTGCAGCTGGCAAAACGCATGGGGCGTCAGCTTGAGATGCGCGACGGCCATCTGAACGCGGAACTGACCCTGATGGGAGCAGAGTAATGGCGTCACCGTTATCGTTACTCATCGGTTTACGTTTTAGCCGCGGCCGCCGTCGCGGCGGCATGGTGTCGCTGATCTCCGTCATCTCGACCATCGGTATTGCGCTCGGTGTGGCGGTGCTGATTGTGGGCTTGAGCGCCATGAACGGCTTTGAGCGCGAGCTGAATAACCGCATTCTGGCGGTAGTGCCGCACGGGGAGATCGAGCCGGTTAACCAGCCGTGGACGAACTGGAGCGATGCGCTCGCCAAAGTCGAAAAGGTGCCGGGCATTGCCGCCGCCGCGCCCTACATTAACTTTACCGGGCTGGTGGAGAGCGGGGTAAACCTGCGCGCCATTCAGGTGAAAGGGGTCAACCCCGTCCAGGAAGCGCGTCTCAGCGCGCTGCCAAACTATGTGCAGAACGGCGCGTGGGCCAACTTTAAGGCCGGCGAGCAGCAGATCATCATGGGTAAAGGCGTGGCCGATGCCCTGAAGGTGAAGCAGGGCGACTGGGTGTCGATCATGATCCCGAACGCCAGCGCCGACCACAAGCTGCAGCAGCCTAAGCGCGTGCGCCTGCACGTCACCGGTATTCTTCAGCTGAGCGGTCAGCTTGACCATAGCTTTGCGATGGTGCCGATGGAGGATGCGCGCCAGTATCTCGACATGGCTGACAGCGTGACGGGCATTGCCATTAAGGTGAACGACGTCTTTAACGCCAACAAGCTGGTCCGCGACGCGGGCAGCGTGACCAATAACTATGTCTACATCAAAAGCTGGATCGGCACTTACGGCTATATGTACCGTGATATCCAGATGATCCGCGCCATCATGTATCTGGCGATGGTGCTGGTGATTGGTGTCGCGTGCTTTAATATCGTCTCGACGCTGGTGATGGCGGTCAAGGACAAGAGCGGCGACATCGCGGTGCTGCGTACGCTGGGGGCGAAAGACGGTCTTATTCGCGCCATCTTCGTCTGGTACGGTTTGCTGGCAGGGCTGTTCGGCAGCCTGTGCGGCGTAGTGATTGGCGTGGTGGTTTCCCTGCAGCTGACGCCGATTATCAATGGGATCGAAAAGCTTATTGGTCACCAGTTCCTGTCGGGTGATATCTACTTTATTGACTTCCTGCCGTCTGAACTGCACTGGCTGGACGTTTTTTATGTGCTGGTTACAGCACTTTTACTGAGTCTGCTGGCAAGCTGGTATCCGGCGCGTCGCGCAAGCCGAATTGATCCGGCGAGGGTATTAAGTGGCCAGTAATTACGTCATGATCTAGCGGCTTTCGGGCCGCCAGGTTAAAAGAGGAATGCGTTATGTATTACGGATTTGATATTGGCGGCACCAAGATTGCGCTAGGCGTGTTTGATAAAGACCTCAAACTACAGTGGGAAACCCGCGTTCCCACGCCGCGCGAAAGCTACGACGAATTTTTAACAGCGATTGCCGCGCTGGTGGCGCAGGCCGATGAACGCTTTGGCGTGAAAGGCAGCGTCGGCATTGGCATTCCGGGTATGCCCGAAACCGACGACGGCACGCTGTATGCCGCCAACGTGCCTGCCGCCAGCGGTAAACCGCTCCGCGCCGATCTCTCTGCCCTCCTTGAACGCGACGTGCGTTTAGACAATGATGCTAACTGCTTTGCGCTCTCCGAAGCCTGGGACGATGAGTTCCGTCAGTATCCGCTGGTGATGGGGCTGATCCTCGGTACCGGCGTCGGCGGGGGAATTGTGATCAACGGGAAGCCAATCACCGGGCGCAGCTACATCACCGGCGAGTTTGGTCATATCCGTCTCCCGGTGGATGCCCTGGAGGTAGTGGGGCGCGATTTCCCGCTGACCCGCTGCGGCTGCGGCCAGCACGGCTGTATTGAGAACACCCTCTCCGGTCGCGGGTTTGCATGGCTTTACGAACACTTCTATCATCAGAAACTTGAGGCCCCTCAAATCATTACCCTGTGGGAGCAAGGGGATGCGCAGGCGCGTGAGCACGTCGAGCGTTATCTGGATCTGCTGGCGGTGTGTCTGGGAAATATTCTCACCATCGTCGACCCGGATCTGCTGGTGATTGGGGGAGGGCTGTCAAACTTTACCGCGATTACGGAACGGTTGTCCGGGCGTTTGCCCCGACATTTATTGCCGGTTGCCCGCGTGCCGCGTATTGAACGCGCGCGACACGGGGACGCAGGAGGCATGCGCGGAGCCGCATTCCTTCATCTCACCGATTAGTTTACGAGGTTTCTATGCTGTCGCGTCGCCAGGGTCGACTCAGCCGTTTTCGCAAAAACAAACGCCGCTTGCGTGAGCGCTTGCGCCAGCGGATTTTTTTCAGAGACAGAATAATGCCAGAAGCGATGGATAAACCCAGAGTGGTGGTGCTGACCGGGGCGGGGATCTCCGCCGAGTCAGGAATTCGAACCTTCCGCGCGGCGGACGGGCTATGGGAAGAGCACCGCGTGGAGGATGTGGCCACGCCGGAAGGCTTTGCCCGCGATCCGGATCTCGTGCAGGCGTTTTACAACGCCCGCCGCCGTCAGCTTCAGCAGCCTGACGTCGCGCCGAATGCGGCACATCTGGCGCTGGCGAAGCTCGAAGAGGCGCTCGGCGATCGTTTTCTGCTGGTGACGCAGAATATCGATAACCTGCACGAGCGGGCCGGTAACAAGAACATCATCCACATGCACGGCGAGCTGCTCAAGGTTCGCTGCGCCTGGAGCGGTCAGGTGCTGGACTGGCAAGAGGACGTGCTGCCAGAGGATAAGTGCCACTGCTGCCAGTTCCCGTCGCGCCTGCGTCCGCACGTGGTCTGGTTCGGCGAAATGCCGCTGGGAATGGATGATATCTACAGCGCGCTGGCGATGGCCGACGTGTTTATTGCCATCGGCACATCCGGTCATGTTTATCCGGCGGCGGGGTTTGTCCACGAAGCGCGACTGCACGGTGCGCATACGGTAGAACTCAATCTTGAGCCAAGCCAGGTGGGCAGCGAGTTTGAAGAGAAACACTACGGTCTGGCAAGCACGGTCGTCCCGGAGTTTGTCGACAAGCTGCTGAAAGGGCTATAACGGCAATCGCGTGAAAAGGCACCCGTCCAGCGGGTGCCTTTTTATTTATGAATGGAAGAACGCCAGCGTCTTCTCGAGCGATTTAGCCTGCTCATCCAGCGAGAGCGCCGCCGCAGAGATCTGCTGAACCAGAGAGGCGTTCTGCTGGGTCGTGCTGTCCATCTGGTTAACGGCGGTGCTGACCTGGCTAATCCCGCGATTTTGCTCGTCCAGCGCCTGAACGATATCGTTGATGACCAGATGCACATGCGACACCGCTTCAATCACCTGTTTCATCATCACGCCGGTTTCATTGACCAGCTCAACGCCTTTGCTGACGCGCCCTGAGGACTCGGCAATCAGCTGAGAGATCTCTTTTGCCGCGTTAGCGCTTCGCTGGGCAAGATTGCGCACTTCCCCAGCGACAACCGCGAAGCCGCGCCCCTGTTCGCCTGCCCGTGCCGCTTCAACGGCAGCATTCAGCGCCAGGATATTGGTCTGGAAGGCGATGCCGTCGACGATGCTGTTAATCTCGCCGATCTTACGCGCGCTCTCATCAATCTCCCCAATCACCACGACCACGTCGTTCACCAGCGTTTCGCCATGCCCGGCGAGGCTCGCGGCGCGATCGGTCAGCGTGGTCGCCTTGTGGGCGTTGTCGGCGTTATTCTTCACCGTGACCGAAATCTCTTCCATGCTGGCTGCCGTTTCAACAATCGCAGCCGCCTGTTCCTCGGTTCGCGAGGCGAGGTCAAGGTTGCCCGCCGAAATTTCGCTGGTGCCGCCGTGCACGGAGTGGCTGGCTTCGCTGATATTGTCGACGATGCGCTTGAGCTGCATCTGCATGGTGTGCAGGGCGTAAAAAATGCTGTGGGTATCTCCGGAACGCACCGGGATGGTGTTGTTCAGGTCTCCCCGGGCAACGGCCAGAGCGATCCCGGCGGCCTCAGAAGGTTCTCCCCCAACCGGACGGTCAACTTTGCGGGTGAAGATCTGTGCCATGACCAGGCTAACCGCCACGATGCTTAGCACCATCATGATGATGGCTTTCAGTAAAAATGCGCGCGCTTCGGCCATCACTTCGCTGACCGGCGTGATAATGGCAAGTTTCCACGGCGTCTGGCTGTTACCGACGGCAATGTCCTGCCAGGTGATAAACACGTCCTCCTTCAGCAGCGGATCGTTAATGCGGGTGACGTCATGACCGGCAATCTGACCGGCGTAAGGCTTGCCCGCCGCGCGCTTGTCCGGGCTGGACACCACGTTATGACCTGCGGAGAGGAGCAGGGCATAGCCCGTGCCGTTCCACGGTTTAATCGCGCCGATCGTCGACTGCAGCGTGGCGAGGGAGAAGTCAGAGGTGACCGAGCCCAGAAACTGACCGTCACGCATGATGGGGGCGGCAATCGAGGTGAGCATCACGTCCACGCCGTTGTAGGGATAGATATAGGGTTCGATGATCACATCTTTATGGCGTTGTTTCGGCAGCAGATAATAATCGCCGCTGCCGGGCGTTTCGATGTCCGTCAGCAGGTGTAATGCCGGTTTGCCGGTGGCGTCCCGGTCAACGTAGCGGGCGTAGCGCCCGGCAGGATCTTCACCGCTTTGACCGGCCCAGACGGCATCTTTATCGTCGAACGCGTTAGGCTCAAAGGCCATCGACATGGAGAGAAACTGTGGGTGAGCCGAAAGGTAGTGGATGAGCAGCTGGTTCAGGCTCTGGCGATCGGTCACGCCCGCCTCGCGCAGCGCCAGGGCGCTGTTGCCCATATCCCGGGCGGCAGTCAGGGCAGAATCCAGCTGTTTACTGACCTGCAACGCTTGCACCTCGGCAATCTGGCGGATATGCTTTTTGGCCAGAACCTCCTGCTGTGCCATCCACTGCCACATCATAAACCCGATCGTTGCCGTAAAGCCCACCGTTACGGTGAGGAAAATGGACAATAGCATCAACGTCTTGACTCTTATTTTTTTTCTTTGGACCACGGCGTCTTTCATTCTCATCTCCCGTAATATCGTGCATGTCGGGCAGGCACATATTCCTTATCGGATATTTTCTCCTCTTTCTGTAGAGCGCCAGGGATATTTAATTTAAATTTTGATTTGTAAATCCAGTTAATTAGTGTGGATGCTTTTATTTTGTGCATTCAATCAAAATAGTGCTCGATAAAGCTCGTTATCGTCGTGTAGAAAGAGGATGCTAATAAATATAAAGTTGTAGAGGAGGATGGGATATGTACGGATTTATTGCGCGACAACCCATTTTTAACCCTGAGATGAAGACGGTGGCCTATGAACTGCTCTTCAGAGATGGGATGACAAACCGTTTTCCGGACGTGTCGGCGGAATATGCCACCTCCAGGATGATATCAGATCAGTTTTTATGCGTGCCGTCCCAGCGCATCGCCGGGGCACATACGTCGTTTATTAATTTCCCTTCGCGGATGGTCATAGACCGCAGTGGAGAAGCGCTGGATAAAGAGAGCGTGGTCATTGAGATCCTGGAAGATGCTGTGCCGGGAGCGGAGCTGTTGCAGGCCGTCAGGGAAATGAGTGCGGATGGTTATCAGTTTGCGCTTGATGATTTCACCCTTGCTCCAGAATGGGATGCTTTTTTACCCTATATTTCAATACTGAAATTTGACGTCAGAAATTATACCTTAGCGCAAATTAAACAGTATCTGAAAGAGCGTAAACATTTAACCGGACATATTAAATATCTCGCTGAAAAAATTGAGACTAAAGAGGAATTCAGCCAATACAGGGAAGAGGGATTCTCGCTGTTTCAGGGCTATTTTTTCTGCCGTCCGGAGGTCATTAAATATAAACGGCTATCGCAAAATCAGCTGGCAATTTTTCGGCTGCAAATGGAGGTTGGGCGCAATAAGCCTGATTTTCGGATCGTCGAGTCGTTGATTAAAACCGATCTCACGCTGTCCTGGAAAATCATGCGCTACATGAAGCACACCGCCTTTAAACATATCGGTGCCTGTAATTTCAGCAAGTTAACCCTGAGTGAAGTCCTCAGATACCTTGGAGAAAATCAGCTGAGACGGTTTGTTGCCGTCGTGGTCCTGGCGAGCGCGGGCAATGACACCGTCAGCGAGCTTTATCCGCTGAGCATGATGCGCGGCAAGTTCTGCGAGCTGATAGCCGGGACGATGAACGAACCGGCGCTGGCTGAAAATGCCTTCATGTGCGGCCTGTTTTCGCTGCTCGATACCCTCCTCGAACAGCCGATGGCCGAGTTGATGAAGCAAATTGCGGTCCCGCAGAGCGTGAGCAATGCCCTGTGCCATCAGGAGGGACGGTTAGCCGATATGGTGAGCCTGTGCCGATACTATGAACAGCAGCAGTGGGACGAGGCGACCCGGGTTCGTCAGGCGCTGGGTCTGTCGGATGAGGATGTGGTTGAGGCGATGAGAAAGGCGACGATCTGGGCTGGGGAGAATGCGGTCGGTTAATCCTCCTCACGCCGCACGTACGGCGTGAGGAAGAACGCGATACCGTTTATCGGCCCGCTTTTAATTTCTGGTAATACTCTTCGTAGAGGCGGCTGGCGTCACCGACATCGTTTTGCCATTCACCTTTGCTGATGGTTTCGGCATTCGGGTAGAGCGATTTATCGTTAGCCACTTCAGGTTTCAGCAGCTTGCGTGCGGCGAGGTTTGGCGTCGGGTAGCCAATCGTCTCGGCAACCTGTTTCGCCACGTCCGGGCGCAGCAGGAAGTTAATCAGCTTGTGCGCCCCTTCAACATTTTTCGCGTTGGCGGGGATCGCAAGGCTGTCCATCCAGAAGATCCCCCCTTCTTTCGGCCAGACCACCTCAAGCGGCGTCCCGGCCTGGCGGGCGACATACGCGGAGCCGTTCCACACCATCCCCAAATTCACTTCGCCTTCCATATACGGGTTTGCCGGGTTATCAGAGTTGAACGCCGCCACGTTAGGCATCAGCTTTTTCAGCTCGTTATACGCCGCTTCAATCTCTTTAGGATCCGTCGTGTTGCCCGAGTAGCCCAGCTTGCGCAGCGCGACCTGGAACACTTCACGCGCGTCGTCGGTTAACAGCAGGCTACCCTTGTATTCTGGTTTCCACAGGTCGGCCCAGCTTGTCACCGTTTTCGGATCGACGGCATCGCTGTTCACGCCAATCGCGGTTGCCCCCCAGATGTACGGAATGGAGTAGTCGTTATTGGGGTCGAACGGCTTGTTGAGCATCTCTGGATCGAGGTTTGCAAAATTGGTTAGCTTCGTTTTGTCGATCTTCTGGATCATGCCCTCTTTGCGCATTTTGTCGACAAAGTAGGTGGAAGGCACGACCAGATCGTACGCGCCGTCTTTGTAGGTTTTCAGCTTGGCGTACATGGTTTCATTCGACTCGTAGGTCGAGTAGATAACCTTGATGCCCGTCTCCTTCGTGAACTGTTCCAGCAGGCCCGGCGGCACGTACTCGGTCCAGTTGTAGAAGTAGAGCGTTTTGCTGTCATCAGCGTGCGCGGCACCCATGCCAAGCACCAGCGCCGCAGCGGCGAGCATTTTTTTCATTTCATTGTCCCCTGAGATTTTGTTTTATCACGAGCAATAACCTGGCTGGCGATCACCAGCACCAGCGAAAACACCAGCAGAATGGTCGCCAGCGCGTTCACCTCCGGTGAGACGCCGACTTTCACCATGGAATAGATCTTCAACGGCAGAATTTCATAGCTCGGACCGGTGACGAAGGAGGACACGACCACGTCATCCATCGACAGGGTGAAGCTAAGTAGCCATCCGGCCGCCACGGCGGGCATCGCCAGCGGCAGGATGATTTTGCGCAGGATGGTCATCTCGCTGGCGCCCAGATCCTTCGCCGCCTCCAGCATGCGCACGTCGAACCCTTTCAGGCGCGCGAAAACGGTCACCACCACAAACGGCAGGCAGAAGGTGATGTGCGAGAACAGCAGCGACCAGAAGCCAAGCTGTACGCCCAGCAGCATAAACAGCACCAGCAGCGAAATGGCCATCACGATGTCCGGCGACATCATCACCACAAACAGCATGCCGCTGACGAACGGTTTGCCGCGAAAGCGATAGCGGTACAGCGCCACGGCGGTGAGCGAGCCAATCAACGTCGCGAAGGTGGCGGAGAAGATCGCCATCGTCAGCGAGTGCTGAGCGGCCTGAAGGAGGCTATCGTTGTTCATCAGCAGGCTGTACCAGCTGGTGGTAAAGCCCTGCCAGTTAATCCCGAAGCGTGAGCTGTTAAACGAGTTCACGATCAAAATAACGATCGGGATATAGAGATAGGCATAAATGGCGGTCATAAAACCGCCGCGAAGCAGTCGACCGATCATTCGAGTTCCACCTTTTTATTCAGAAGGCATGATGCTTTCAGCATATTGAAAATATTCAAGTTTTCCCTTCTCCAAACCTCTCCAAAGCTTTTCACCAAAACCAACGACCACAACAACACAGAGCGACCATCACTAAGGCCGCGCATTTTACAATAATTTTCTTATGATCGGGAAAAAACGGCCATTCTTATGACCAGCTTGCTCCACTCTCGCCCGCTACTGTAATTATATTTGTCGGTAGTGGCCTGTACTTTATGACCCAACAGAGTTTTCGTGTCGATCCCTTGTGCTCGATATAAACGTTCTGACAGAGAGCGCTGTTCGTGAAATCTAGTTGGATTTTCTCCCTCCATAATAAGCCTGAGGGGTAGTTATAATATATTATTAACTAAGTGAATGTGTATGTGTATGTTTTATAACATTCACTTAGTTATGTTTTATTCTTTGGTTTCTTTTAGTGATGAGTATCCATTAGCCCTGAATTTATTAATAAATAAAACGGAAGCTATTTTACTGGAGAGTCTCATTGATGGCTTGTCGACCATTTTAAATACTAAATTTGATAGCGCATAAATTAATAATGCAGATACGATAGATGCACTGAGGGCACAGGTTGCATAACCGAAGCCTTTTCCATAAAAATAATTAAATATAAGTGGGGATGTGATTACTAGTATGGGTAAGTGGAAAAGATATACGCTGAAGGAAACTTTACCCATAAATGTAAAGATCCCATGCCCGAATGTTTTTTTGAATGATACGTTTTTAAGGATAATGGTTGTGATTATAACCCCGGATATGAAGTTAAATAGGATGTATGCATTTGATTCTTCGCCATTTAAAAAGAATCGAGTATAATATATTGTATAAATATAAGGGGATGAACCATAATGTATCCCCCCTGCATATATGCCAAGGATTAATAAAATGAATGCTGATATATTACTTACTCTAAAGTTAGAGAAGAAAAGATAAATCCCAACAAGAAATGCTATGTAACCATACTTTTCTTTTTGAGGAATGGTTGAAAGGAAAAACATCATTCCAAAGAATAAAATTATTAGGCTTTTCTTATGAGATTTAATAAGAGTTGTGCACAAAAAATATGTAAGAAACGAACCTATTAATTCTATTTTCATAGTCCAAAGCACTGGGTTGTAAGAAGAACCATCTCCCAAAAATGCGCTGATACTACCTGAATATAAAGCGTTTGCAATTGAAGGGTTGTCGACCCTATAAGATTGGATCCAACTTGATAGCATTTCTCGGTTTGGAAGATCACTTGTTAGAACCATTAGACAAAAAAAACAAGAGACAACTGCAGGTATTGCCAGTCTAAAATAACGTTTTGTGACCATTGGCGTAATATTTTCTAATAAATCTTTCCCATTCATAAATGCATGAGAAAGAATAAAACCACTTAACGTGAAGAAAATAAAGACTGCTGCCGTGCCGGAATAAAAAAATGAAAGAGGGCTATTGAATATGAAATTAACAAATTGGTTATTGTTAATCAGATTGGAATCGTGCAATCCAGGATAAAAAATTAAAGCCAAATGTGAAAAAACGACCATAAGACAGGCTATACCTCTGAGCCCATCAACGTGATGAAGCTTATCATAAGCAACAGCTGATTTTGTACTATACATTTTTTGCGATTTGATGAGTTAGTCTGGAAGAACATTATATCATGAAATTTTTATTGTCACAGAACTATAGTTAATTCAGCTGATTAAAAAGGCTAAATTACATGCTAGAGATTTAAAAATGTGAAGTTGTCTAACCAAATGACACTGAAAATGTCCGATGCAAACTGAGCAGCTTCGCTATATGAAATAGAGGGTGGCTCAGGGTAGTGAAGGCTGAGTCCATCACTAACGCGTTTATGATGAAAGAAATTTTTACGTTAACGATGGTTAAAAAATCGTTCTCCAAAACTCAAGCGTAAATGCTTGAGTTTGGTTGTTTTAGGGGAGCGTTTATTAGCAATGGTTTTGTGCTAAAAAACGCGACTTAATTTTTTGATTTATGATGATTAATCATCAATATCGCTAACCTTTTTATTCAGCAAGCGTGAGGCGCGCCAGTAGACCAGCAGCATCAGGCCCATGATCACCGTCAGCGTAATGCTGGTCGCGGAGCCGAACGGCCAGTCGCGGATGTTCAGGAACTGGCTCTTGATCACGTTACCGATCAGCAGGTTTTTCGCGCCGCCCATCAGATCCGACACGTAGAACAAGCCCATCGCCGGGAGCATTACCAGCAGACAGCCCGCGATAATGCCGGGCATGGTCAGCGGGATAATAATGCGGATGAAGGTCTGCAGCTTGTTAGCGCCCAGATCTTTTGCCGCCTCCAGCAGCGGTTTATCCAGCTTCTCGATGCTGGAGTAGAGCGGCATCACCATAAACGGCAGCAGGATATAGACCAGGCCGACAATCACCGCGCTCGGGGTAAACATGATGCGGATCGGCGTCTCAATCACCCCCAGCCACAGCAGAAACTCGTTGAGATAGCCTTTAGTGCTAAGGAAGATTTTCAGCCCGTAGATGCGGATTAACGAGTTGGTCCAGAAGGGAACAATCAGTAAAAACAGCAGCAGGGGCCGCACCTTTTGCGGCAGGCCCGCGAGGAACCATGCGAAAGGATACCCCAGCACCAGACAGGCAAGGGTGGCAATCAGCGCCATGTTGAGCGAGTGCAGCAGCACGTCAAAATAGAGCGGATCGAGCAGGCGCGCGTAGTTGTCCAGCGTAAAGACCAGCGAAACGAAGCTAGCGTCGTCGCGGGTCAGAAAGCTGGTGGCAACGATCATCAGGTTGGGTAAAAAGACAAACAGCACAAGCCAACCGACGATCGTGGCGATCACCACATTCTGGAATTTACTTGTGTTCTTCATCAGCCAGCACAACCTCCCAGCTTTCTACCCAGTTGATAACCATTTTCTGGTCGAGAGAGTGGTCGAAGTCAGGGTCGTCTTCGTTAAAGAACTCGCTGACCATCACCATCTTGCCGTTCTCCAGCTCGACAACGGACTCCAGCGTCATCCCTTTGTAGTTGCGCTCGCGGATATAGCCGATTAACCCTTCAGCCTCGGTATTGCCGTGAATTTCATCGACGCGCAGATCTTCCGGGCGCAGAAGAACGTTGAGCTTTTGTCCCTTTTCGACGGGGAAATTCACCGTGATATTACACTCGCGTCCTTCGACGCTGGCGCGCACGCGCTGGTCGTCCAGACGCTCAATCACCGTGGCGTCGAAGATATTGATCTCGCCAATGAAGCTGGCGACAAACAGATTCTTCGGCTCTTCGTAGATTTCGCGCGGCGTGCCGTCCTGCTCGATTTTGCCGTCGCGCATTACCACGATGCGGTCGGACATGGTCAGGGCCTCTTCCTGATCGTGGGTGACGAAGACAAAGGTAATGCCGAGCTTGCGCTGCAGGGCTTTAAGCTCGTTCTGCATCTGCTTGCGCAGCTTGTAATCCAGCGCGGAGAGGGATTCATCCAGCAGGAGCAGGCGCGGCTTGTTGACCACGGCGCGGGCGATGGCCACGCGCTGCTGCTGGCCGCCGGAAAGCTGATGGGGTTTACGCTGGGCAAACGTCTCAAGCTGCACCATGCGCAGGGCGTCGGTGACGCGCGGTTCGATCTCATTCGCCGGCGTTTTTTGCATCCGCAGGCCAAACGCCACGTTTTCAAACACGGTCATGTGCGGGAACAGGGCGTAGCTCTGAAAGACGGTATTGACGTGGCGGTCTTCGGCAGGAACTTGGGTGATGTCCTGGTTTTCAAGATGGATATGGCCGTTATCGACGCTTTCCAGCCCGGCGATAAGGCGCAGTACGGTTGTTTTGCCGCAGCCCGAGGGGCCAAGCAGCGTCAGAAACTCACCGTCATTGATGGTCAGAGTGAGGTCGGAAATAACGTCTTTACCATCAAAACTTTTACGAATTCGTTCCAGTTGCACCAGCGGTGAACGTGAACGGGATTGTGTATTCAATTTTTGCGCTGTCCCATATAGACGCCTCAGGCAGCAGACTGAAGCGGGGTTTGTGTGTAACCACCTTGGTGACTCGTAATGAGGGCGGACATTCTACGGCAATCCCCTGCGAACGCCAAACCTTGTCACTGATTCATAAGCTACATTTACTAACGCATAACCATATAAACGGAAAATATTCTCGTTTGCGGGATAAAAGTGACCTGACGCAATATTTGCGTTTTGATGCTTACTGATAATGTTGTCACGAAAAGTGAGGGTGACTGCATGGATAAATTACTTGAGCGTTTTTTACAGTACGTTTCGCTGGATACCCAATCTAAACCGGGTGTTCGCCAGGTGCCGAGCACCGAAGGCCAGTGGAAGTTATTAAACCTGCTTAAAGAGCAGCTTGACGCCATGGGGCTGGTCAACGTCACGTTAAGTGAAAAAGGCACTGTGATGGCAACGCTGCCGGCGAATGTTAAGGGTGATATTCCGGCGATTGGCTTTATCTCCCATGTCGACACCTCTCCGGATTTTAGCGGTAAACATGTGAACCCGCAGATTGTGGAAAACTACCGCGGCGGCGATATTGCGCTGGGCATTGGCGACGAGGTGCTCTCGCCGGTGATGTTCCCCGTGCTGCACCAGCTGCTGGGCCAGACGCTGATCACCACCGACGGTAAAACGCTGCTGGGGGCGGATGACAAGGCGGGTATCGCGGAGATCATGACGGCGCTGGCGGTGCTGAAGGGCAAAAATATCCCGCACGGGGATATCCGCGTGGCCTTTACGCCGGATGAAGAGGTCGGCAAGGGCGCGAAGCACTTCGACGTGGAAGCTTTTAACGCGCAGTGGGCCTATACCGTCGACGGCGGCGGCGTCGGTGAACTGGAGTATGAAAACTTCAATGCCGCGTCCGTCACGATCAAAATTGTCGGCAACAACGTTCACCCCGGCTCGGCGAAAGGTGTCATGGTGAACGCGCTGTCGCTGGCGTCCAGAATTCATGCAGAAGTCCCGGCGGAAGAGAGCCCTGAACAGACCGAAGGGTATGAAGGTTTCTATCACCTGACCAGCATCAAAGGCACCGTGGACAGCGCGCAGATGCACTACATCATCCGCGATTTCGACCGCAAAGCCTTTGAGGCGCGCAAGCGCAAGATGATGGAGATCGCCAAGAAGGTCGGTAAAGGTTTACACCCTGATTGCTATATTGAGCTGATCATTGAAGACAGCTATTACAACATGCGCGAGAAGGTGATGGCGCATCCGCATATTCTCGATATCGCCCAGCAGGCGATGCGCGATTGCGATATTGAACCGCAGCTGAAGCCGATTCGCGGCGGCACCGACGGTTCTCAGCTGTCGTTTATGGGGCTGCCGTGCCCGAACCTGTTTACCGGTGGCTACAACTACCATGGCAAGCATGAGTTTGTGACGCTCGAAGGAATGGAAAAAGCGGTGAAGGTGATAGTGCGGATAGCGGAGTTGACCGCGAAGCGGTAAGAAAAAGCCCGGTGGCGCTACGCTTACCGAGCCTACGATCGTAATGTAGGCCGGGTAAGGCGAAGCCGCCACCCGGCATTCAGGCAAGGAGCGCCATGTCAAACTATCGTCGCCACTACGTCCCTGGTGGAACCTGGTTCTTCACCGTCAACCTGCAAAACCGCCAAAGCGATTTGCTTACCCGTCATATCGACAGCCTGCGTGCTGCCACCTCAACGGTTAAACATGCAAAGCCATTTACTATCAACGCATGGGTAATCCTTCCTGAACATATGCACTGTATCTGGACCTTACCGGAAGGCGACAGTGACTTTTCGGCCCGCTGGCGCGACATTAAAAAGACATTCAGCCGCTACATCGGCATGCGCCATATCTGGCAGCCACGCTTCTGGGAGCACACAGTCCGTAACGAAAAAGACTACCGTCGGCATGTGGATTACGTCTACATCAATCCGGTGAAACATGGCTATGTCAGTAAGGTCAGCGACTGGCCGTATTCAACGTTTCATCGCGATGTACGGGAAGGCTTGTATCCGGTGGATTGGGCGGGAGAGATCGAGGATTTTGCGGCGGGTGAGCGGAGATAAAAACGCCCGGTGGCGCTACGCTTACCGGGCCTACGGGATCGTGCTTTTGTAGGCCGGGTAAGGCGAAGCCGCCACCCGGCAAATATCACGACTTAGTCCTCAAAGAACCAGTACCCGCTGTTGACCAGCGCGGCGAGCATCGCGAGGAAGGAAGGATCTTCCAGCGCATCGCCAAAGGTGTCGGCAGTCAGCACCAGATGGCTGGCAATGGCTTCCAGCGCCGGACGGTGCGGAGAGTCCAGCTTCTCGCCGTTGACGAACACCTCTTCACCAATGCGCAGCACGCGCAACCCGCCCAGACGCGTCAGCTTGTCGCCCTGCTGAAGCGCATCATAAATCTCGTCGGCCTGATACGGCGGCTCCGGCGGCGCAACGTCCAGCTCATGACGAGACTGGCTGATAAACTCACCAAACCACTGTTTGAAGTGCTCCGGCTCGTTGATCAGATCCAGCATCATGCCGCGCAGCTTATCGAGTTCTTCTGGCAGAATATCCGCCGGATGCTCGCGCGCAGGCACATCAGGATCGCTGTAACGATAGCTGCCCAGCTCGCGTTGCAGAACATAGTCGGCAAATCCGCTGATCATCTCGCGGCCGCTTGGCGCGCGGAACCCCACGGAGTAGTTGAGTGAGTTTTCCAGGGAGTAGCCTTCGTGAGGGAATCCCGGCGGAATGTAGAGAATATCACCCGGCTCCAGCTCTTCATCGATAATCCCTTCAAACGGGTCAACCTGAAGCAGGTCAGGATGCGGGCAGTGCTGCTTCATCGGGACTTTTTCGCCCACGCGCCAGCGGCGGCGGCCCGTACCCTGAATGATGAACACGTCGTACTGGTCAAGATGTGGACCTACGCCGCCGCCCGGCACGGAGAAGGAGATCATCAGATCGTCCATGCGCCAGTCGGGCAGGGCGCGGAACGGGCGCATTAAGGCGGCAGTCGGCTCGTGCCAGTGGTTGACCGCCTGCACCAGCAGCGACCAGTTGTTTTCACCGAGGTGATCGTAGCTCTCGAAAGGACCGTGGCTAACCTGCCATTTCCCGTCCTGGTGGCTCACCAGACGGCTGTCGACTTCGTTTTCCATGGCCAGACCTGCCAGCTCGTCAGGCGAGATAGGGTCGACAAAATTGCTGAATCCGCGTTTCAGAACCACCGGGCGTTTTTGCCAGTAACGTTCAATAAACTCGGGCCAGTTAAGCGTTAAGTGATAATCCATATTTTTTTATTCCGCAGGCTCTTACTGACTCGGATTATAACGGAAGCTCAGCCCCCCGGCTGCGAGATCCTCGCATTTTTCACATAACGGGTTAACTATCGTTCAATGTGGGCTGCTGGCGGCCAAAAATAACCTCCATTCTGGCGCCGCCCAGAAGACTTTCGCCGGTTTCGATTTTCCCGTCGTACTGGTCGACAATCTCACGGGCGACGGCTAATCCTACGCCCTGGCCAGGACGTAGCGTATCGGCGCGCTGACCGCGATCGAACACCACATCGCGTTTATTTCGCGGGATCCCCGGGCCATCATCCTCAACGATAATATGCAGTTCGGTTTCCGTCTGACGCGCAGACACTTCCACGAACTCCAGACAGTATTTGCAGGCGTTATCCAGCAGGTTACCCATCACTTCCATGAAGTCATTTTTTTCACCCACAAAGCTTATCTCTGGCGAGATATCGAGGCTGATGTTCACCCCTTTACGCTGATACACCTTGTTGAGGGCGGACGTGAGGTTATCCAGAAGCGGGGCTACCGGGTGCAGCTCGCGGCTCAGAAGCGCGCTTCCTGAACGCATGCTGGCGCGATGCAGGTAATAGCCAATTTGCTGGGAAATACGGCTGATTTGCTCCAGCATCACCGGCTCGGCATCATCGACGCTCAGCTTCGAACTGCGCATTGAACGCAGGGTACTTTGCATGACGGCCAGCGGGGTTTTCAGGCTGTGGGTCAGATCGGTAAGGGTGGTACGGTATTTATCGTAGCGTTCGCGTTCACTTTTCAGCAGGCGGTTGAGGTTACGCACCAGGCTGGTGAGCTCTCGGGTGGTCTCCGGGTTCAGCTTCTCGCGATGATGTTCTTCCAGCTCACGAACCTCTTTCGCCAGTGACTCAATGGGGCGCAAGCTCCACCACGCCGCCACCCACAGCAGCGGGATCACCAGCAGGAGATTCGCAGCCAGAACGTAGATGAACCAGCTCCAGACCATATAAGAACGCTTCAGCTCGACCGGAATGGTGTCGATCACCACAATGGTCAGCTGCGGCATGTTCAGCGTCGCCGGATAGAGGTTAATCGCGACGGAGTGCGTCATCTCCGTTTCGGCGTTGTCGGCGCGGATCTCGTTCAGCTTTTGCTGCAGGGAACGATCTTCACGGATCAGCGAGCTGGTGGTGTTGAGATCGGCTTCAATTTCATGAAACCCGTTGGTTTTGAGCCAGTCCGGACGAATGCTTTTAACCAGCCAGGGGATATCACGCTGCGCCCACAGTAATTTCCCTTTTTCGTTATAAATCAGGGCCAGCGTTGGGCTCTGCTGGTTGAGGTTTTCCGGCATTTCGACGGTGATTCGGTTGTTTTCCCACTTCGCCAGGGTATAAAACAGATTGCTTTCGCCGCGCAACAGCCGAAAGGTGGTTTTATCAAAGCTGACGCTGTAGCCCACCAGGGCGACCATGCCGTAGGAGAGCGACAGCACCAGCACGACGGCGGCTGTTGCCAGTAAGAAACGAACCCGCAGCGAGAGGGGCAGAATGTGGCGTAAAATCCCTCTCATTTAGCGTAATTCGAACAGGTAGCCCTGGCCACGGACGGTGGTAATCACATCCTGCGGATACTGCGCCTGAATTTTCTTACGCAAACGGCCCATCAGCACGTCAATGGTATGGCTCTCGCGCAGTTCAGCATCAGGGTAAAGCTGGAGCATTAAGGAATCTTTGCTCACCACTTTGCCATTGTTACGGATCAGCGTTTCCATAATGGTGTATTCGAAGGCGGTGAGCTTAATCACTTCATCATTGATTGCTAATTCCCGGCGGGAGAGATCGACCTGGAATGGTGGGATGGAAATAACCTGTGAAGCCAGCCCGCTGTTGCGGCGTAACAGCGCCTGCATGCGCGCCGCCACCTCTTCAATATGAAACGGCTTGGTGACGTAATCGTCTGCACCCGCGCTGAGCACTTCGACCTTATCCTGCCAGCCTTCACGGGCGGTCAGAACCAGAACCGGCAGGGAGACATCGTGGCTGCGCCAGCGGCGAATTAACGACAGACCGTCTTCGTCAGGCAACCCTAAATCGACAATGGCGATATCCGGCAGGTGTTCATTGAGATAATAATCGGCTTCTTTTGCATCTTCAGCATCGTCCACCTGATGTCCCATCTCCTGAAGCTGAACCTTCAGGTGATGGCGTAGCAATGCGTTATCCTCAACAACCAGTACGCGCATCATCTCTTCTCCCTAAATAATTGGTATGAATAGTTTAACGCTGATTATGTTGTTGTGGGGATAAACATTGAGTAAACCGGGGAAAAGCATCCCCCTTTTCGGGCGAAAAGGGGGAGAGGGGCGTTACTTCAGCTCGTCGACCATGGTGATGGCGCGGCCAATGTAGTTCGCCGGGGTCATCGCCTTCAGGCGCGTTTTCTCTTCTTCCGGCAGCGCCAGACCGTCGATAAACTGCTTCATGCCTTCGGCGTCAACGCGTTTGCCGCGGGTCAGCTCTTTCAGCTTCTCGTACGGTTTTTCGATACCGTAACGGCGCATCACGGTCTGGATTGGCTCCGCCAGCACTTCCCAGTTGTGATCCAGCTCGTCCAGCAGACGGTCACGGTTCACTTCCAGTTTGCTCACGCCTTTCAGGGTGGACTGGTACGCGATCAGCGCGTAGCCAATGCCCACGCCCAGGTTACGCAGTACGGTGGAGTCGGTCAGGTCGCGCTGCCAGCGGGATACCGGCAGTTTGCTTGCCATATGCTGCAGCACGGCGTTCGCCAGGCCCAGGTTGCCTTCGGAGTTTTCGAAGTCGATTGGGTTCACTTTGTGCGGCATGGTGGAAGAGCCGATTTCACCGGCGATGGTTTTCTGCTTGAAGTGGTTCAGGGCGATGTAGCCCCACACGTCACGATCGAAGTCGATCAGGATGGTGTTGAAGCGCGCGATGCAGTCAAACAGTTCGGCGATATAGTCGTGCGGCTCAATCTGCGTGGTGTACGGGTTCCACTGAATGCCCAGAGAGGTCACGAACTCTTCGCTGAACTGGTGCCAGTCCACTTCCGGGTAAGCGGCGATGTGGGCGTTATAGTTACCGACCGCGCCGTTGATTTTGCCGAGGATCTCAACCTGCTCCAGCTGACGGTACTGGCGCTCCATACGGTACGCGACGTTCGCCATCTCTTTACCCATCGTGGATGGGGTGGCTGGCTGGCCGTGGGTACGGGAGAGCAGCGGAATGTCGCGGTATTCCACGGACAGCGCTTTTACCGCGTCGATGATTTTACGCCAGTAAGGCAGCACCACCTCTTTACGCGCGGTGGAGAGCATCAGCGCGTGAGAGAGGTTGTTGATGTCTTCAGAGGTACAGGCGAAGTGAATGAACTCAGACACGGCATGCAGCGCAGGGACGCTTTCCACTTTCTCTTTCAGGAAGTACTCAACCGCTTTCACGTCGTGGTTGGTGGTGCGTTCGATGGTTTTAATGCGCGCGGCGTCTTGTTCGCTAAACTCGGCAACGATTTTATCAAGGTAATCGTTTGCCTTTTCGTCAAAAGCAGGAACTTCCTTGATTGCTGCCTGGGCGGCCAGCTTTTGCAGCCAGCGTACTTCAACCTGAACACGGAACTTCAGCAAACCATATTCGCTGAAGATCCCGCGCAGCGCGCTGACTTTATCGCCGTAGCGTCCATCGACAGGGGATACGGCGGTCAGTGAGGATAATTCCATAATTCGCAACTCCGGGAGGTTAACAATGAGCAAGAATTTGTTTTGCCTGAGTGGTCAGGCGATTACGAGAAAACATTAACTGCAGGCGGCCACCGCCCACCTGGTGCCACAGCACGGCGGCGCGGATACCTGCCAGCAGGGACGCGCGCACTTTTGCCTGTACCTGCGGACTTTGCAGCACGGCAGGGGATCCGGTGACCTGAATACGCGGCCCCAGCGGGCTGATGACGTCAACATAAATGCCGGCCATAGCGCTCAGCAGCGTTTCGGACTGCAGATCAAAATGGTCAAGTTGGCGCTGCAGCCCGGCAATACGATCGCCCAGGGTATTCATTGCGCCTTTTGCGGCGCTCAGCTTACGCTCCAGCACCATCAGGCTCAGCGTGTAGCGGGTCAGCTCCGCGTTTAATCCCTGACGGCTGCTGGCGTTAAGCACGCCGAGCAGGGTTTCAAGACCGAGACGAAGATTAGTTTCACTGCCGCCGAACACGCCCAGGGTCGAGCCGGGGTTGAGATCGATAACGCTGTTCAGTGAAACGTGCAGGGCATCTGCGTCGCAATGACCCTGATGCGCCAGCTGTTGCACCAGACGGGCTGACTGGCAAATTCCCGCCAGCGCCAGGGTGATGTCATAGTAGTTCTTCGCCACACGGTCTCCTTTATGTGTGAATCGTATTAAACAGCAGGCAGCGGCAGGCGCTGTTCAATGATCCCGCCGCCCAGACAGATTTCGCCGCTGTAGAAGACAGCAGACTGACCCGGGGTGACGGCTGCGACCGGCTCGTCGAAACGCACGTCAATGCGATCGTCATCAAGCGCGGTAATGGTGCAAGGAATATCGGTCTGACGGTAGCGTGTTTTCACCGTGCAGCGCAGGGTGCCTTTCAGCGGCTCACGATCGACCCAGTGAAGCTGCTGCGCGATAAGGCCAACGGACATCAGACGCGGATGATCGTGACCCTGGGCAACAACCAGAATATTGTTTTCGACGTCTTTGTCGACAACATACCATGGATCTTCGCTACCTTCTTTTGTCCCGCCAATACCCAGCCCTTTACGCTGGCCGAGCGTGTGGTACATCAGCCCCTGATGCTGGCCAATCTCTTCCCCGTCGACGGTGACAATTTTACCCGGCTGAGCAGGCAGGTAACGTCCCAGGAAATCGCGGAATTTGCGCTCGCCGATGAAGCAAATGCCGGTAGAGTCTTTTTTCTTCGCGGTGATCAGGTCCAGCTCTTCGGCGATTTTACGCACCTGCGGCTTTTCCAGCTCGCCGACCGGGAACAGGCTCTGGGCGATTTGCTCGTGGCTCAGCGTATAGAGGAAGTAGCTTTGATCTTTGTTGCCGTCCAGACCGCGCAGCAGCTGGCTTTTGCCATTGACGTCTGCGCGACGCACGTAGTGACCGGTCGCAATGTAGTCAGCGCCCAGATCTTCCGCGGCGAATTCCAGGAAGGCCTTAAATTTGATCTCTTTGTTGCACAGAATATCCGGGTTCGGCGTGCGGCCCGCTTTGTACTCTTCCAGGAACAGTTCAAAAACGTTGTCCCAGTATTCTGCGGCAAAGTTAACGGTGTGCAGTTCAATGCCGAGCTTATCGCATACGGCCTGCGCGTCGGCGAGATCCGCAGCGGCGGTGCAGTATTCCTCGCCATCATCTTCCTCCCAGTTCTTCATGAACAGGCCCTCCACCTTATAGCCCTGTTGCTGTAACAGGTAGGCGGAAACGGAGGAATCGACACCGCCGGACATGCCGACGATCACTTTTTTCTGGCTGTTATCTGACATGGAATACTCACGACATTGAACTTCAAGGCGGCGTATTCTATCACGCCCCCCCACCATTGACACCCTCTGTAAACGGCCAGTTAAATGCGCCGATGACGTCCAGCGGTAAGCGGCCAGCAGACTGCCAGCAGCGAATGCTTTCCGCAACCAGCGGCGAGCGCAGGTTTGGCGCGTTCAGGATCTCTTCGGCGGTGACCCATAGACAGCGATCGATATCGTCATCCTGCGGCTCTGTGGCGCACGTTTCGCTAAGCTCAACGGCGAATAAAAAGCGCAGGAACGGGGTGTGATCCGGCGCGATCCACTGGTGCATACGGATGAAGTGCTGGGGCTCAGCGTGAATACCGGTCTCTTCCCACAGCTCGCGTTTTGCTGCCTGCAGCAGGGTTTCATTGGCTTCAAGGTGTCCGGCAGGCTGGTTCCACAGCGCTTTGCCGTTAATGCTCTCTTCAACAACAAGGAATTTACCCCTGGCGTGGACCACGCAGGCAACCGTGACATGAGGTTTAAACATAGTGACTCCTTAAGGGGTGACGTCGCGCCATTCGCCGTTTGCCAGCGTTTCCAGGGTGTAGCTGCCCATGGCGTAGCGAATGAGACGCAGGGTAGGGAAGCCGACGTGTGCGGTCATGCGGCGAACCTGGCGGTTGCGGCCTTCATAAAGGGTGATTTTGAGCCAGCTTGTCGGGATGGATTTGCGTTCGCGAATCGGCGGGTTGCGCGGCCACAGCCACTCCGGCTCATTCACGCGTTCAATACCTGCGGGCAGGGTTGGGCCGTCGTTCAACGTCACGCCGCTGCGTAGCGCTGCCAGCGTCGCGTCATCCGGCTCGCCTTCCACCTGGACGAAGTAAATTTTGCCGGTGCGTTTGCCCGGCTGCGTGAGCTTTGCCTGCAACGCGCCGTCGTTGGTTAAGACCAGAAGGCCTTCGCTGTCGCGGTCCAGGCGCCCGGCCGCGTAGACGCCCTGAACGGGAATGTAGTCCTTCAGCGTGCTGCGCCCGGCTTCATCGGTAAACTGCGGCAAAACATCGTAGGGTTTATTGAACAAAATAACCCGCTTCGGCTGGGTTTCCTGCGGTCTTCTGGCGGCTTGTCGCGAGCTGAATCGCTCAACCCGGTGTTTTGTAAAAGAAGTTTTCTTCATGGTATTTTCAGGCGTTATCAATTGCCGCATTATAGCCTAATAACGAAGACCTTTCATGGCGCAGGACAATCAGGTACTATCGAAGGGCTCATTACAATTTATTAACATAAGATCAGTAACAACCAGAAGCGCTCGAAGGAGAGGTTAATGGAAAGCAAAGTAGTTGTTCCGGCGGAAGGTAAAAAGATCACCCTGCAAAACGGCAAGATTAACGTTCCTCACAATCCGATTATCCCGTTCATCGAAGGTGACGGTATAGGTGTAGACGTTACCCCGGCGATGCTGAAAGTGGTTGATGCCGCTGTTGAGAAAGCCTACAAAGGCGAGCGTAAAATTTCCTGGATGGAAATTTACACCGGTGAGAAATCTACTCAAGTTTATGGCCAGGACGTCTGGCTGCCAGCAGAAACGCTGGACCTGATCCGCGACTACCGCGTTGCTATTAAAGGCCCACTGACGACGCCAGTTGGCGGCGGTATCCGTTCCCTGAACGTGGCACTGCGTCAGGAGCTGGACCTGTACGTGTGTCTGCGTCCGGTTCGTTACTATCAGGGCACCCCAAGCCCGGTTAAGCACCCTGAACTGACCGATATGGTTATCTTCCGCGAAAACTCAGAAGACATCTACGCGGGTATCGAATGGAAAGCGGACTCTGCTGACGCAGAAAAAGTGATTAAATTCCTGCGCGAAGAGATGGGCGTGAAGAAAATTCGCTTCCCTGAGCATTGCGGTATCGGCATCAAGCCATGCTCTGAAGACGGTACTAAACGTCTGGTGCGTGCGGCCATCGAATACGCGATCACCAACGACCGTGACTCTGTGACTCTGGTTCACAAAGGCAACATCATGAAGTTCACCGAAGGCGCGTTCAAAGACTGGGGCTACCAGTTGGCGAAAGAAGAGTTCGGCGGTGAGCTGATCGACGGTGGCCCGTGGCAGAAGATCAAGAACCCGAACACCGGCAAAGAGATCATCATTAAAGATGTGATCGCCGATGCGTTCCTGCAGCAGATCCTGCTGCGTCCTGCAGAATACGACGTGATTGCCTGTATGAACCTGAACGGTGACTACATCTCTGACGCCCTGGCAGCTCAGGTTGGCGGTATCGGTATCGCCCCTGGCGCGAACATCGGTGACGAGTGCGCCCTGTTCGAAGCAACCCACGGTACTGCACCTAAATACGCGGGCCAGGACAAAGTGAACCCAGGCTCTATCATCCTGTCCGCAGAGATGATGCTGCGTCATATGGAATGGTTCGAAGCCGCAGACCTGATCGTTAAAGGTATGGAAGGCGCGATCAACGCGAAAACCGTAACCTATGACTTCGAACGTCTGATGGAAGGCGCTAAGCTGCTGAAATGCTCAGAGTTTGGCGACGCGATTATCGCGAACATGTAATCCAGATTCTGGGTTAAACAAGAGCGGGGGCCTGAGGGTTCCCGTTTTTTTTGCCTCTGCCTGCGGGAGACAACACGATGTTAGCCACCGTCCTTATCGCTGTCGTTGCATTCATCCATCTTTATATTCTTGTGCTGGAAATGTTCCTGTGGAATACCAAAACAGGGCATAAGGCCTTTAATCTGCGTCCTGATTTTGCGCGCGAGACCCGCGTGCTGGCCGCGAATCAGGGGCTGTATAACGGTTTTCTGGCGGCCGGTCTGCTCTGGAGCCTCTGGCTCGGGGAAAAGGGGATTCAGGTGGCCATCTTCTTCCTGACCTGCGTGCTGATCGCCGGACTCTTTGGCGCAGCCACCGCCAGCCGAAAAATTTTGTATGTACAGGCCGCGCCTGCTCTCGCAGCGCTGCTTGCGTTACTCATCTGAAGCAATGCTTTGGTTGAGATAGGGCGTCCGATATACTGATGGCTTTACCTGTAAAAATTAGCGACGAGACTGTTATGAACAACGATATCCCACTGAAATATTATGACATTGCCGATGAGTACGCGACGGAAGCCGCTGAGCAGGTCGCTGAGTCAGAGCGCGACGCGCTCGCACATTATTTCCAGCTGCTGCTCACCCGTTTATCGAATAATGAGGAGATTAGCGAGGAAGCCCAGCAGGAGATGGCCACTGAGGCCGGGATCCGTGCGGGTCGCGTTGATGATATTGCGAACTTCCTCAATCAGTGGGGAAATGAATAGTCTGCTTCAAAAACCGTTATGCTGATGCTTTGCGATACAGCTCAGCATCACGCTATCGGACCACATGCATTTTTTCCGCAGAATATGCGAAGCGGGGGCGTCGATAAACAGCGCGAAAATAACGGTCAGACAAAAGAGTGCCACTGGGAATAGTAAGGATAATTTCACGTTTTTAACCAAAATATGAGTGTGCTTCAGGGTAATCTACCGTCTGAATGTGACGACTATATGTTTTTGCGTAAAAAATAGAAATGCCCGACTGGAAAAAAACGGACGCGCAAGGCTTCGGGTTACGGTGCGACCCCGGTGAGTCGCTTCGCCAGCTCGCTCCGGGTGAGTGCTTTTGAAAAATACCATCCCTGAATCAGCGCATCGGGATATCTGCTTGCAATAAAGCGATATTGAATTTCATTTTCCACGCCCTCGAAAACAAGCGTTTTATTCAATTTTGCAAGGGCATCGCAGAAGATTGCAAAGATGTTTTGCTTATAATGCTCGCTGATGCCGTCCACAAGCGACTTATCGATTTTGATTTCATCATATTCAAGCAGCGACAGGCGGGCGAGATTGGAGTTTTGCACGCCAAAATCATCTATTGATATTTTAACGCCGAGCGATTTCAGCTCCTGACAGAATCCCTCGAGGATATCTGCCGTGGAAACGGCTTTCTCAGAAAGTTCGACCTTCATCAGGGAAAGGGGAAGGTGATTGGCAAAACACGCACGACGCAAAATGGTAATGAACTGTCCATCTTCAATTTCCTTGTGCCCAACGTTTATTGAGACTATCAGCTGGTGTTTTATGGCCAGAGGGGCAATTTCGGAAAGGGATTTTTCGATAATATTACTGTAATATTTTTTATACAGACCGATCTTCTTAATTAATGGGATAAACAGCTCCGGAGAGACGTCCCCGTGCTTTTGGTCACGCCATCTCGACAGAACTTCTACACCCACGATTTTTTGATCGTGAATGCGAATAATGGGCTGATAGTTAACACTGATGGTATTCGTGAGGACGGCTTTTATCAGCGTACGTTCCAGAGAAAAACGGTCTTCATAGATACGGAAGATAAATAACGTTATCGCAATCCAGATAAAACAGAGAATGACCGCGAGAAGCACAAAGATAAACGGAGGTAACGAGGCGAGCCCGGCGTCGTGATGCTTCACGATGACGCACAGGTCCCAGAAGGCGCTGCACTGTGTCAGGGTCAGGGTAAACAATGTCGAATGCAGCCAGCTCTGCTGATTTAGCTCCGTGGTGGCCGAAAAAAAGACTCTGCCGAAGTCTTTGGTGGTAGCACTGAGCGAATAGCTTGCGGTAACCGGGGTGAATTTATCGTAAGCATAGCGGGAGGTGAAGATAATAATATTATTATAAATTGCCGCATTACCCGTGAAAAAGTCTTTTCTCGAAAACTGGGCCAGGAGAAAACCCCTCGGCGTTTTATGCAGTTCTGCAGGAAGTGCAACGGGCGTCGCGAGTTTCCCCCAAAAAGCGGTACAGACTATTTTTCCCTTCTCAATAAAGCCGATATCGGCAAAATAAAGATTATTAAGCTTAATTTGTCTGTAGCGATCGAGGCTGGTTTTATCGCATCCCTGCGTCGTGATGCTTTTGAGACCCAGCGCCACGCTTTGGGACACGTCTTCTGAATAATGTAAAAGGGTACGGGATATTTCACGCTGTTTGCTCTTCTGCTGACCAATGATTACAGCATTGACCGCATAAAGAGACAGGAAGACCAGAAGCGATGAAACAATAGCAACGGCAATGAGCTTTTTCATTTTCCAGTTATCCAGTCCGCTCCCTGATTTCACAAATCTTAACACAGCCAGGGCAAGGAACAAGCCTGATAGTCACGTCATGTGAGTAAATGCCGGCAGGTGAACTCATACGAAAGTATCAGTTTTTTAAGACAATTCTCAGCTAAGCTATTTTCATTGTTATAAGCAATACCGGGTTAGCACAGGCTCTTCTACCAGAACATCCATGCTTGTTTTTTCTATTAAGGAAAACATCGTGCGCAACGTGATGATCCCTATTCTTAGCGCTCTGTTTCTTTTTCTGAGCGGCATTTTGATTATTAACTGGCAGCTATGGCAGATGGCGAAGCTGAGTAATAGTCATACCGCCACGGCGGGCACCCAAAAAATAGAAAACATTCTGGCTGAAGCAGTCAGTGCGGCCAGCACGGCAAAGCGCGTTGCGGCTCAAGGGTGTACCAGTAGCGGACAGCTGGCGCTGGGGACAGAGGCAGCGCTAAAACCGCATCTGCGCGCCATCATGATCGAGCTGCAGGGTAAAATCATCTGTACTTCCCTTCCCGGGAATGGCGTGTTGATTATTCATCCTGAGACGTTACCTTCCGAAAAATTGATGCTGTTACCCGGCAATCGACTGGTGAACGGCATTCCGGTGCTTATCTTCCAGATGCCCATAGAGGGAGGGCGCGTCATCGTCAGCATCAGTGACGCGCATTTGCAGGACGTCATTGCAAGCGCATCGAACAGCGTGGATCTGAGGCTGGTTGTCGGCGAAAGCATGCTTGTTCGCAACGGCGATGTGAGGGGCTGGAAAGCGGCCTCCTGGACGGGGGCGCTTACGGCGTCAACGCAATTTCCCTTTAGCCTGGCGTGGCAACCTCCTGCCTTTTTCAGCCTGACGCGGCTTTTGCAGCAGGGATGGAGCCTGATACTGCTTATTCTCGCGCTATCGGTGGCGGTGGGCATTTTGATCCGCCGATACAAGGGGAAAAGCACCTCATTTGAAGACGACTTGCGTAAGGCCATTTTGCAGGGGGAGATCGAGCCTTATTACCAGCCGATCGTGAACGGCGATACCGGCGGGCTGTACGGCGTTGAGGTCCTGGCAAGATGGAAGCATCCAAAGTCAGGCTTTATCCCGCCGGATGTCTTTATTCCGATTGCCGAACGTAGCGGGTTGATTATTCCGCTGACCAAAGGATTGATGGCGAAAGTAGTGACCCAGCTTAAGCCGCTTTTGCCTAAGCTACCGGACGGGTTTCATATCGGGGTGAACATCAGCGCCAGGCATATTAATGCGCCTTCATTCATCGGTGACTGTCGCGTCTTCGGGAAGGGGTTTCAGGGTAAAGAGGTTAAACTGGTTCTCGAAGTGACCGAGCGTGAACCGCTGGTTGATAATCCTCACCTCGTGGAGAACCTTAACATGCTGCATAACGCCGGCTTTGTTATTGCCCTGGATGATTTTGGTACGGGTTATTCCGGGCTGTCATGCCTTAATGCGCTTGCCATTGATTATATTAAAATTGATAAAAGCTTTGTGAAACGGGTTTCAGAGGAAAAGGACTCAACCATCTTGCTGGACTGCGTCATTGACCTGGCGAAAAAACTCTCATTGCGCATTGTCGCTGAAGGCGTAGAAACAAAAGAGCAACTGGAGTATCTCAACCGTAATGAGATAACCCTGTTACAGGGATATTATTTTGGTAAGCCCGTCTCCTATATCGATTTTATTAAGGTTATTTTATCTAAACCCAGGGAGACCGTTAGTTTGTAAAACGAAATAAAGACGAGCTTCTGTTGTATGCTTAAGTGCAATTCATTTTCCTCTTATCCCCAGCTTTGTTACAGTGACAAGAGTTGTCAGCCAGGGATGTCAGGCGTGATAAGGTGGAAAAGCTCGTGCATGTGAAAAATACTTTTTACACAACAACCATTACCGTCATCATTGTCTCATTGATCATCTCGCTGTCGCTTGCCGTCCAAATTGCCACGTCCAGACAGCAGTCAATTCAGCAAATTAATACCAGCGTTGCTAACCTGAGCCATACCCTTGATGTCTACACCGAGGGGATCATGCGCCAAAGCGAAATGTTAATTACTACCGTTTCCGACATAATCGAAATTTATGGCATGACGCCGCAACAGGCGACCAATATTCAGCGGATGATAAATAATCAGGATAATCTTCTTACCCAGATTAATAATGTGGTTGTTTACGACGCTCAGGGCGATATCTTTACCGCGCTGCATGAAACTTTTACAGGCCCACGCAAAGGATCGGACAGGTCATTTTTTATCTATCACAAGGAAAATAAAAATCAGCAGATTTTTATTGGTGAGCCCGTGGTAAGCAGAACCAATGGCAAATGGGTCATTACCATTAGTCGTCGCCTTGAAACCCACACCGGGGCATTTAACGGTGTCGTGGTGGTGACGCTGGGTATCGAGAATTTTCTCGCGCTTTACGGGCAGATTAATATTGGTCACCTGGGCGTCATTGGCTTAACGACACAATCCGGCGTGCTGCTGGTCCGTCACCCCTTTAAAAATACCTACGTCGGCACGATTTTTTCTGATTCACCCCTCTTCAGGAAATACCTAAAGGTACAAAATACCGGGATAGCCAGTTCCGTTTCGCGGTTTGATAAAATCGAACGCATTTACGCCTATGAGAAAAACCGACGCTACGGGCTGGTGACCACAGTGGCCGTCAGCATTGATGAAGCCCTCGCACCGTGGCGCAAGCAGGCTATTCAGCTGGCGCTGCTCATTTTCGTTTTCACTGCGATACTTATCGTCGCGTCATACTTCCTGTATTCCGACTTATCCAGAAAAACCAGAGATAATAAGGCGCTGAAGATTATCGCTTCCGAGGATGCGTTGACCGGGCTGTACAACCGTCGCATTTTTGATGAAAGAATCCTCTCGGAAATCGCGACTTGTGCCGCGCATGACGCAGCAATTTCGATACTGATTGTGGACGTGGACTACTTCAAAAAATACAACGATAACTACGGCCATCCGGAAGGGGACCGGTGTCTGACGCTGCTGGGAAACAGTCTCCGGGAGAGCCTTACCCGTGATAATCAGATTGTGGCGCGCTATGGCGGAGAGGAGTTTGCGCTGATATTGCCTGATACGGATATCCAGGAGGCGCTTCGACTGGCGCAGACGATTATTCGCAACGTGTTCTCCCTTCAAATCGCGCATGATTTTAGCCCCTTCGGGCGGGTGACGGTAAGCGTCGGGATTTCCACCGCGCGTGCGGTCGACATCGCGGGCAGCCAGCAGAATATCATTATTGCCGCTGACCAGGCGCTCTATCAGGCAAAGCGCGCAGGACGTAACCGGTACGCGTTTGTTGGGGTATGAACAGGAAAAAAAGCCCACTCAGGAGTGGGCAAGAAATACTGGAAGCAATGTGAGCAATGTCGTACTGAATACCTGAGTGTTACGCTCAACTATTCAGTGTTGAGAAAGATAATCTTTCTCAACAAAAGATGCAACCCCACAGTTTATGCGGCTGAACCCTTTTGTTGATGAATAATTGCGCACTCTCTCATTGTGATGCTTATCACAAATTTCCTTTCTGAAATCCTGTGCTATTCTTTTTTGTGTCGTTGATTTAATGACAAAAACCATACAGAGAGGAAAGTTATGGGAATTTTATCCTGGATTATCTTTGGGCTTATTGCGGGTATTCTGGCGAAGTGGATCATGCCGGGCAAAGATGGCGGTGGGTTTATCGTCACCGTAATACTGGGTATTATCGGCGCGGTAGTCGGCGGCTGGATCAGTACGCTGTTCGGTTTTGGCAAAGTCGATGGCTTTAACTTCGGCAGCTTTGCCGTCGCGGTCATCGGTGCGCTGGTTGTTCTGTTTATCTACAGAAAAATCAAAAGCTAAGGCTTACAAGCGTGAAAAAAGGCTGCCAGATGGCGGCCTTTTTACGTAGTGGCGTTTACCACCAGCCAAGCTGCGTGCCGGCAAACGCCGCGATGGCAACGATCAGCATAACGAGGGTCGTTTTTCTCATTTATGCCCCAGGCGCCGCGTAACCACCGACAAAAAACCATGCTAAAAAAATCACCGCCGTTATAAAAATAACGACCGGGAAGAGGATCCCTATTCTCATATCATCACCTGTTTCGGTTTTTGTAACGCCGTAGAGTGTACGGGGTTAATCCATAGCGAGAAAGCGTGTTTTGCTTTTTCCTTTCTTATCCTGATACATCGCGACATCCGCATCGCGTAATGCGCTGTCCGGATCGGTTACCCGAGGGTCCACTTCGATAACGCCGACGCTGGCTCCGGGGTAAATGAGGTTGACGTTACCCAGCCAGTATTCCCCGGCAATACAGGCGCTCAGGCGCGTTCTGAGCAGCGTGACCTGCGCGTTATCTCCTTCGCTGTGGGATGTGCTCAACGACGCCACCAGAAACTCATCGCCGCCCAGCCTGCCAATGATATCGTCCTGCTGTTTTTCTTCCGTCAGACGCTTGCCCACTTCAATCAGGAACTGGTCGCCAGCCTCGTGGCCGTAGCGATCGTTAATCAGCTTGAAATCATCGAGATCGATGAACGCGATGACGGTGTTACGTTTAAGGTGACGCGCCAGGGAAAACAGCGTGGTCAGATCTTCAAAAATGGCGCGACGGTTGGGTAAACCGGTAAGGGCATCCGTGTAAGAGTGCGCGATGAGGGCCGCGTTGGCTTCGCGAAGCTGGGTTACCAGCGACTCTTTCTGAATGGACTGGGCAATCAGACCGGCGAATAACTTCAGGACCTGTTCACCGCGCTCGCTAAGCGGCTTTCTGGCCGTGCTGGTGGCACAAAGCGTTCCGTAGAGTGAACCATCCGCAAGATGGACAGGAATACTCATGTAGGTCGTAATGCCGAGCGCTTTCGCCGCCTCGCACTCCGGCCAGCGTTCGGGAACGTCGTTGCTGAATACGGTGTCGCTATCCAGCGCGCGCTTGCACAGTGTTTCATCCCATGGGACGCTCAGCCCCTCAGGAATTGTCATCTGCTTGCTGTTGCGGGCGTAGAGGATATGCTGCAGTCGGGCTTCGATATCTACCTTGGTGAGGTAAGTCGACTCCATGTCAGTCACAATCTCCAGCATCTCCAGCAGCTGGCGAACGAGACCTTCAAGGGATTGTTCAGTGGCGAGGGTTTCTGAAACACGGGCAAGGATAATATCCGACATGACGTAGAATGACTCCCAGGCAGAAGACGTCTGCATCTGCATGTTATGCTGAATTTTTAGACTTCAGGCATAGTAAAACATGAATATAAAAAATTTAATATATGCAGGGAGAGGGCAGCAGCAGAGAAAAAAAGCCCCGTTGTTGAGATCGGGGCAAAGACATCTTGATTACGGAATGATGTTCTCTGGTCATATCGAGAACATGCCACACTATAGTGTTGAAAAGTGCAGTTAAAATGGAGAAATCATGGAGAAAGGGGCGATGACCCGTTAACCTTAGACTGCCATGATGTTACAAGGATCAATGAGATGAGATTTCTGCTTCTGGCGCTGGCGCTTCCCCTGGCTGCCTGCACCGCGAAAACAACCCCACCCGATGCGCCGAAACCACCGCACGCTATCGGTATGGCGAACCCGGCCTCCGTGTACTGCCTGGAGAAAGGTGGGGAACAGATCCCGGTTCAAAGCCCGCAGGGCGTACGCACGGAGTGCAAACTACCGGGGGGCGAAGTGATTGATGAATGGACGCTCTACCGTCGCGATCGTCCGCAACCCACCAGGTGACAGACGTATATTGCCTGCGATACACTTCTCTTTAGGATTATTCTTAGCCAGTCCCTGGCTATCGTTACCGTGAGAGAAGTATGTTTCAGCTTAAACCGGGCAGCATGGCGATGATCATCGGTGCCCGCACGGCGTCAGGCCGTCGCAATATTGGTAAATCTGTTGAGCTGTTTGGCCTTTGTCAGCCTGGCCTGCGTTTCGTTAACCCGGTCAACGGCGTGATGACGCAATTACCCGCTACCGCCGATCGCGCCCTTTGGCTGGTGACTGGCGATGTTTACGCCTTTGACAATCAGCACGGCTTTGCCTTTGTCCGCGCCGAACATCTGATGCCGCTCACTCCCGATGAAGCGCCGCAAATCCTCGATGAGCTGGCGATCGGCTGATCAGAGATGGCGCAGCCAGTCGGCTAATACCAGGGCGTGATTTTGCTTCGTGTCTTTGGCAGCGTAGAGCAGGGTGACGGTCTGCCTGTTCGCCAGCGTCGCCAGACGCATTCCCTCGTCAGCATGCTGCGCCAGCTCTTCCCGATAGGCTTTGCTGAAGGCGGCGAAATCAACGGTTTCGCTATGAAAGGCCTTGCGTAATTCATTCGAAGGCGTGAGCGCTTTACACCATTCATCATACGCGAGGTCCGTTTTCTTGACCCCGCGCGGCCACAGCTTGTCTACCAGCACCCGATAGCCGTCGTCCGGACCAGCCTGCTCGTATACGCGTTTGCATTGAATCATAATTCCACCCTCCCAATTTAAGGTATTGTGATAATTGCAGAAGATCGGTAGTCTGAGGTTCCTTATGTTATCTGATAATACTCTGGCATAAGGAACCTTTCATGGAACACCTCCCGGTTAAAACGACGCTGCGCATTGCGCTGGTTGGCGATTACAATCCCAGTGTTATTGCGCATCAGGCGATCCCGCTGGCGATTGACGACGCCGCCGCAGTCCTTGACCTCACCGCCGATTACGACTGGCTTGCCACCACGGAGCTGACAAGCCCTGAAGATCTGGTGGGCTACGATGCCATCTGGCTGGTGCCTGCCAGCCCCTATAAAAACACCGAGGCGGCCTTTATCGCCGCGCGCTACGCGCGTGAAAACGGCGTACCGTTCCTGGGCACCTGCGGTGGATTCCAGCACGCGCTGATTGAGTATGCCCGCAATGTGTTGGGCTGGGCCGATGCGGCACATGCCGAGACGGATACAGAAGGCACCATGGTGATTGCGCCGCTGACCTGCTCGCTGGTGGAAAAAACCGATGCCATTGAGCTGCGCAAAAATACACTGATCGCGAAAGCCTACGGCAAGCCGGAAATTGAAGAGGGCTATCACTGTAACTATGGCGTGTCGCCGGCGTTTGCACAGGCGCTGGAAAGCGGTGACATGCACGTTACGGGCTGGGACGAACAGGGGGAAATTCGCGCCGCAGAGCTGGTTACGCACCCGTTCTTCGTGATCACCTTATTCCAGCATGAGCGTGCCGCGCTGGAAGGCCGTCCGGTCGTGCTGGTGCAGGCGATGCTGCGCGCGGCTCGCGGGTAGGAAAAGGCAGACCCGATGGTCTGCCAGAGTCTTTAACGGGGCGCGATCTCGCGGTCTCGCCCGGCAAGCACGCCGCAGAGCGCCATTATCACGGCGGCCAGAGCGCAGCCCAGAAGCGGGATTTGCCAGTCTCCCGCGCTATCGTGAATTTTCCCCATCAGCGGAGGGCCGCAGGCGGCGAGCAGATAGCCAATCGACTGCGCCATGCCGGACAGCGCCGCAGCCTGGTGCGCGGAGCTGGCGCGCAGACCGATGAAAGTCAGGCCGAGGATCATCGTTGCTCCAGAGCCAAAGCCAAACACCAGCGTCCACATCACCGCCATGTCAGGCATAAACCATAGCCCCGCCGCGCTTACCGCGCACATCAGCGCCACCGCGCCGGCGATCCCCCGCTGGTCTTTCAGACGGTGGAGGATCAGCGGAACGGCAAGCCCCGGCACGGCCGTGGCCAGCTGCAACAGTCCGTGCACCGAGCCGGCCTGCGCTTCGCTGTAGCCGTGGCTGAGCAATATCGCCGGCAGCCAGCCGATGATGACGTAGTAAATCAGCGAGTTAATCCCCAAAAAGAGCGTTACCTGCCAGGCGAGGGCCGAGCGCCAGATGGCGCGGTTATGCAGCGCGCCAGCGCCCGTTACCGTCGCAACGTGTTTCTGGCGCCACTGCGGCAGCCAGAGCAGCAGCGCGACCAGCGGAAACGTCATTAGCATCAGCAGCGCGCCATGCCAGCCTGCGCTACCCTGCGCCAGGGGAACAATCATCGCTGAGCCAAACGCCGCCGAGACGCCCATCGTCAGGGAATAGGCCCCGGTGAGTCGGGCTACCTGGCCCGGGAAGTCACGCTTAATTAATCCGGGTAACAGCACGTTCCCGAGCGCAATTCCGCAGCCGATGACCGCGGTTCCGATGAAAAGCAGCGCGGCGGAGGGCAGCGAGCGAACCGCAATTCCGGCGCAAATCAGCAGCAGGGCGACAAACAGGCTGCGCTCCATGCCGATACGTCGGGCAACGCCTGCGGCGAGCGGTGAGACAAGGGCGAAAGCCAGCAGGGGCAGGGTAGTCAGCAGACCGGTTTGCGCCGTGCTTAAGCCATAATCAAGACGAATAGTGTCGAGCAGCGGGGCTGCGCCGGTAAAGGTGACGCGAAGCGTAGTGGCAATCATCAGGATGCCTGCAATCAACAGCGCGCCGTGTTTTCCTGAGGTGCGAATAGCAGTAGTCATTATGTTCTCATACGTTCAAGCGAGCGCACACAATACCGATTTTCCCGGCGGTTTAAATCAGGCTAAAATGACAGTTTATCGCTAAAATCGGACAAACTGATGATTGGTCTGGGACTGGACGGCTATGATCCCGATAGCCAGCACGACGCGGCCGTCGCATTTCGCATCCGCGTGGTGGCGGAGGAACAGTATATTCCCCGGCATCATCACCGTAAGGGGCAGCTGATTCTGGCCCTCGGCGGCGCGATCACCTGCGAAGTGGAAAATGCCATGCTGATGGTTCCGCCCCAGTACGCCGTCTGGATCCCCGGCCAGATGCCGCACAGCAACAGGGCCACCCCGGGCGCGCAGCTCTGCTTTTTGTTCATTGAACCGGGGGCGGCAAGCTTGCCCGACCGCTGCTGCACCCTGAAAATCTCCCCTCTGGTGCGGGAGCTGATTTTATCCCTGGCGGAAAAATCGCGTGAACAACTCTCTCTTGCGGCCACGTCGCGCCTGGTAGACGTTCTGTTTGACGAGCTGCCGCTCCAGCGTCAGGAGCATCTGCAGCTGCCCGTCTCGCCCCATCCTAAAATTCGGCTGATGAGCGAGAAAATGGCGGAAGAGCCCGCCGCCTGGCAGACGCTGACGCAGTGGGCGAGCCACTTTGCCATGAGCGAACGCAACCTGGCGCGGCTGGTAGTGAAAGAGACCGGTTTAAGCTTTCGCCGCTGGCGTCACCAGCTGCAGCTGATCGTGGCGTTACAGCATTTGATCGGTGGGAAATCGGTACAGCAGGTGGCACAGACACTCGGCTACGACTCTACCACCGCGTTTATCACCATGTTCAGAAAGGGACTGGGCCAGACGCCGGCGCGTTATATGGCCAGCCTGACTACGACTTCCCAATAAACAGAGAGACAAGGCCTGCCGCAATCAGCGGCCCCACCGGAACGCCGCGAAAGAGCGCCACGCCCAGCACGGTGCCCACCAGCAGACCCGCCACCAGCGAGGGCTGGCTGCTCATCAGCGTAACGCCGCGCCCGCCCAGCCACGAAACAAAAATCCCCACCGCGATCGCCACCAGCGATTTCCAGTTTACAAACGAGTGCAGCAGGGTTGAGGCGGGAAGCGTGCCGCTGCCGATAGGCGCCATTACCCCGATGGTTAAAATAATGATCCCGATGGTAAGGCCTTGTTTTTCTATCCACGGGAAGAAGGTATTTAACGGGGTCACGCGAACAATAATCAGCACCAGAATCGAGATGGCGACCGTGGTGTTATGGCTGACAAAGCCGAGCGCGGCGAGTGCCAGAAGAATGAGCAGAGTAGGGTCAAACATAGGGAATCCTTGCCAAAATAATCAACTTGCTTACTTTACGCGCAAACGCGGCGGAGGACAGTTTTAAAAAGATTATATTGCTGTCATAACCTTGTCATTTACGCGGATTAAAACGAAGGCAGATATCGCAAAAGGGGTCGCCATCATGAACGATCACATGTTTGTTGAAACGCTGATTATCTCCTCATCGTTTTTTGCTATTGCCATTATTCTCGTCGCCTCCGTGCTGTTTCTGGAAAGAAAAGGCTGACAGGGTCGCCAGCCATCGCGGTTACGCTTTGTGGAAGGTCACCAGCTCAGGACGGGCGATGCGCAGGTAATCCTGGGTATCCATAATCACGGATTTCTCCAGCAGGCCGGCGTTAAAGGCGATTTCGTCAAAGCGCTCGAACAGCAGCGGGTCGGCAACCAGCGCCAAATCAGGATGGAAGCTAAAGGGCGGGATCGCGCCGAAAACGCAGGCGGTCAGGATATCGACCTCGGCCGGGCTGGCGAGGGAGGCCTTTAGCCCGCCAAAATGGCTGGCAAGCTGGCTCAGGTCAGCCTGCAGATCGGCGGCCAGAATCGCCAGAACGTGTTTTTTTACGCCGTTTCCCTTCACCTTGCAGACCAGGGCCTTTGCGCCTTGCCGCAGATCGGTCCCGCGAATTTCACTTACCGCTTCACATTTCCCGACCGCCTCGTGCTCCATGACGCGAAAACGCGCGCCCTGCTCGGTGAGTAAGGTAATCAGCTGCTGGTGGGTTCCTGCCCCAATAACGTCGTCAGTCATAACGATTTCCCGGTGATAATCCATTTTGCAGGGTTCTACATTAGCACGGGATGAACGGGGTCGAAAGAAAACAGCCAGCGGGTTCGCTGGCTGTTGGATTATGCGTTGCTGGTAGCAGATTGTTTATGGAACAGCTCCCTGAACACCGGATAGATATCATCCTGGTCACGGATATGCTGCATGGCAAAATTATCGAACATTGCTTGCAGATGTTCATACTCCCGCCACAGGGTCTGGTGCGCGCGACGGGTAATTTCGATATAGCTGTAGTAACGCACCACCGGCAGAATTTTCTTCGCCAGAATCTCGTGACACAGCGGTGAGTCATCGGCCCAGTTGTCGCCATCGGACGCCTGCGCGGCATAAATGTTCCACTGCGCCGGGTCGTAACGCTCTTTCACCACTTCATCCATCAGCTTCAGGGCGCTTGATACGATGGTCCCGCCGGTCTCCTGCGAGTAGAAAAACTCATGTTCATCTACTTCTTTCGCCTGAGTATGGTGACGAATATAAACCACCTCCACGTTCTTATAGGTTCTGCTCAGGAACAGGTAGAGCAGAATATAAAAACGCTTCGCCATATCCTTCGTGGCCTGGTCCATCGAGCCGGAAACGTCCATCAGACAGAACATCACCGCCTGGCTGGAGGGCTCAGGGCGTTTTTCGTAATTCTTGTAGCGCAGGTCGAAGGTGTCGATAAACGGTACCCGTTCGATCTTCGCTCTTAGTTCCGCAATCTCTTTACGCAGACGCTCCTCTTCCAGCAGTTGCGCCGGTTCCGTGTTTTCCACGACCTTCAGGCTGCTCTCCAGCTCGCGCAGTTCGCGCCGTTTGCCCGCCGTCATGGCCGTTCGTCGCGCCAGCGAATTCTGTAACGAACGCACGACGCTGATATTGGCGGGCACGCCGTTGGCGGTATAGCCCGCGCGATGGGTTTTGTATTCATTAAGCTGACGATGCTGATTCTTTTTCAGATTCGGCAGCGCCAGGTCTTCAAACAGCAGGTCGAGATATTCGTCTTTCGAAATCTGGAAGACAAATTCGTCCTGACCTTCACCGTCCTGGCTGGCCTGTCCCTGACCGCTTCCTGAACCACCGCCGCCGCCCTGAGGACGCTCAATTCTGTCGTTCTGAACGAAGTGGTCATTACCTGGGTGTACGCGATGGCGCAGGCCGCCTCGCCCCTGATGAAACATCGGTTCGCTGATGTCATCGGTGGGGATGGAAACAGACTCGCCGCTGTCGACGTCGGTCACCGAGCGTTTGTTGATGGCCTCGGAGATAGACTGTTTAATTTGCGCTTTATAACGACGCAAGAAGCGCTGGCGGTTCACCGTGCTCTTGTTTTTGCCGTTAAGACGCCGGTCAATAAACCAGGTCATATACCCCCCGTACTGCATTTGCCAACTTGCATTTTGTAGGCCCGGTCAGCGCTAACCGCCACCGGGCACTTGTTTTTAAGACGATTTACGCACGCGCAGATACCATTCGCAGAGCAGACGGACCTGCTTGCGGGTGTAGCCTTTTTCCATCATACGGTCGACAAAGTCGTCGTGCTTTTTCTGCTCATCGGTTGAGGTTTTGGCGTTAAACGAGATCACCGGCAGCAGCTCTTCGGTATTGGAGAACATTTTCTTCTCAATGACCGTGCGCAGTTTCTCGTAGCTGGTCCAGTTCGGATTGCGCCCGTTGTTATGCGCTCTGGCGCGCAGGACAAAGTTCACAATCTCGTTACGGAAGTCTTTCGGGTTACTGATCCCGGCAGGCTTCTCGATTTTTTCCAGCTCCGCGTTCAGGGATTCACGGTCAAACAGCTGGCCGGTATCCGGGTCGCGGTACTCCTGATCCTGGATCCAGAAGTCAGCATAGGTGACATAACGGTCGAAAATGTTCTGCCCGTATTCTGAATAGGATTCCAGGTAGGCCGTCTGGATCTCTTTGCCAATGAACTCGGCGTATTTCGGGATCAGGTAACCTTTGAGGAACTCAAGGTAGCGTTCAGCCTGCTCCTGCGGGAACTGCTCGCGTTCGATTTGCTGCTCCAGCACGTAGAACAGATGAACCGGGTTGGCCGCCACTTCCGCATGGTCGAAGTTAAAGACGCGGGAGAGGATCTTAAACGCGAAGCGCGTGGACAGACCGTTCATCCCCTCATCAACCCCGGCATAGTCGCGGTATTCCTGATACGACTTCGCTTTCGGGTCGGTATCTTTCAGGCTTTCACCGTCATAGACGCGCATTTTCGAATAGATGCTGGAGTTTTCCGGCTCTTTCAGACGCGAAAGGATGGAGAAGCGCGACAGCGTTTCCAGCGTTCCCGGTGCGCAAGGAGCGTGCACCAGCTCGCTGTGGTTAAGCAGTTTCTCGTAAATTTTGATCTCTTCGGAGATCCGCAGGCAATAAGGCACCTTGACGATGTACACGCGGTCAAGGAAGGCCTCATTGTTTTTGTTATTACGGAAGGTCACCCATTCAGATTCGTTCGAGTGGGCGAGAATAATCCCGTTAAACGGCAGGGCGGAGATACCTTCCGTCCCGTTGTAGTTGCCTTCCTGGGTAGCCGTCAGCAGAGGATGCAGCACTTTAATCGGTGCTTTAAACATCTCGACGAATTCCATAATCCCTTGGTTCGCACGGCACAGCGCGCCTGAGTAACCGTAGGCATCCGGATCGTTTTGCGCGAAGTTTTCCAGCTTACGGATATCGACTTTACCCACCAGCGCCGAGATATCCTGGTTGTTCTCATCACCCGGTTCTGTTTTGGCGATGGCGATTTGCTCAAGGATAGACGGCCAGACCTTCACCACGCGGAATTTGGTGATGTCGCCACCAAACTCGTGCAGGCGTTTTGCCGCCCACGGCGACATGATGGTGCCGAGGTAGCGACGCGGGATGCCATATTCTTTATCCAGAATTTGCGCGTCTTCCTGCGGATTGAACAGGCACAGCGGATGGTCGTTCACCGGGCTGCGTTCACCGTTGGCGCTCAGCACATAGATAGGAACGCGCTGCATCAGCGACTTCAGGCGTTCAGCCAGCGAGGATTTACCGCCCCCCACAGGGCCGAGTAAATAGAGGATCTGTTTCTTCTCTTCCAGACCCTGAGCGGCATGCTTCAGATAGGAGACAATCTGTTCGATGGCATCTTCCATACCATAGAACTCTTCAAACGCCGGATATCGGGCGACCACCCGATTCGAAAAGAGACGGGAAAGCCGAGGCTCCAGGGCAGTGTCAACCATGTTTGGCTCACCAATGGCCATCAATAGCCGTTCTGCCGCATTGGCATAGGCACTGCGATCTTGCCGACAGATGGTAAGAAACTCCTGCAGTGTGAACTCTTCGTCCTTGGCAGCTTCATAGCGCTGGCGATAGTGATCGAATATATTCATGGCATGCCGTCCTTTCGTTTTTTAGCACAGGATAAGAGCCGTTCGTATGAGTAGTGGAGGCTCCCGGAAGAGAATCTCTCGCACCTCACTGCCAGAGCAGCAACCTGTGTGCCAGGTCAGACGCTAAGAACCGCAGGGTGTTCAGGAAAACTCTTCTTAAATTAAAGCGTAGATGGCATTTGCAAAACTTGCATGCCCAGAAAATCTACTTTCAATGACATATCAATAACTCATCCAAAAATTTCCACTGTCGTTATAAGACAAATGCACGTTTTTCATTCAGTGGTCATATAAATGAAAGCGTGTTGTCATCTGAAAAGTTAAAAATAACGGGTTAATCAGACTGATTAGCAGGCAAAAAATTTTGGGATGTACGGGAATGGCGGTTACACTTCATCCGCTGATTATTTGACTACAGGAAAGAATGGATTGTGACCAAACTCAAACTTCTGGCATTAGGCATCCTTGCCGCGACCGCAGTGAACACCGCGCAGGCGGAAAGTCAGTGGACGGTTGGTGCGGGTGTTGGCGTCATTAACAGCCCGTATAAACAGTATGACCGTGATGTTTATCCTGTTCCCGTTATCACCTATGAAGGCGACAACGTCTGGTTCCGCGGGCTCGGCGGCGGCTACTATCTCTGGAACGATAAGGCCGATAAGCTCTCCATCATGGCCTACTACGACCCAACGCACTTCAAGCCGGGCGACAGCGACAGCCATGCGCTTCGCCAGCTCGACAAGCGTAAAAGCACCATGATGGCCGGGCTTTCTTATGTACATAACACCGAGTATGGCTTCCTGCGTACGGCACTGGCGGGTGACACGCTGGATAACAGCAACGGCTTTATCTGGGATCTGGCGTGGTTGTACCGCTACACCAACGGCGGGCTCACGCTGACGCCGGGTATCGGTGTGCAGTACAACAGCGAGAACTACAACGACTACTACTACGGCGTCTCTAAAAACGAGTCCCGCCGCAGTGGTCTGAAAAGCTACAGTGCAGATGACGGCTGGGATCCTTACCTGGAGCTGACCGCGAGCTACAACTTCCTTGGCGACTGGAGCGTGTACGGTACCGGCCGCTATGAGCGTCTGAGCGACGAAGTGAAGGATAGCCCGATGGTCGATAAGTCCTGGGCAGGCATCTTCTCTGTGGGTGTGAGCTACAAGTTCTGATTGTGCATTAATTTAGTGCAATATATGCATCAAAACGGGGCGCTTGCGCCCCGTTTGCTTTAGCGTGGTTCAGTGAATTTATCGCTTAACAATGCGAATCGTCTGCCCTAAACGAGACGGTTTTTCCTCACTCGCTTTTTGCGGGTTGCTCACGCAAGCGGTTTCCACGCAGACAAACGTTTTGTAGCCATCATCCGTCATGTCGGCCATGCTGACGGACAGCGCAGGGCCCGGGTTCCAGCCCACCACGTCGCTGTGATGATGATGGACCACTTCAATGCCGCGGTTTAGGGCGCCGTCGTGGATCACGCTGCACGCTTCCGGGTGCAGGTAAACGCGGTCGGTACGGTCAGGGAATGCCTGGACGCCGTCGCTCAGTTTGCCTTCTTTCGCGTTATCCACTTTGTCGATATAGGTATCGCCCAGGCCGCTCACCTTCACGGCGCTGATATCACCCACGTTGAAATAGGTGTGCAGGGCAGAGGTGGTTTCGAACTCGCCGTGAGCTTCCAGTTCGATTTCACAGGTTTTACCCAGCTTGAAGCGGGCATACAGGGTGAAATCGTGCGGCCAGAGGGCGCGGGTTTCATCATTAGCCTGCAGCTCAAAGGTCAGCACTGCGCCGTTGTCATCTTCGTTATGCGCTTTCAGCGTCCACTGCTGGTTGCGGGCAAAACCGTGAGACGGCAAACCCGGCTGTGCGGACGGGCCGAACCACGGCCAGCAGATCGGTACGCCACCGCGGATTGCGGCCCCTTTTTTGAAGGAGGTCGCATCGCTCAGCCATAAGCCTTCAGCTTCGCCTTCCGGTTTCCAGGAGAGCAGGTGGGCGCCGTTGAGCGCTACGGAGGCTTTAACGCGTGGGTGGTCAACGACGATGACATCAGCACCGTCAATCTGACGGCGGGAGAGCACAGGGGTAAGTTGTTCGACTACCGGAAGTGCAAAAATTTTATGAGTCATTAAGCAATCCTCTGTCTAAAAACAATAAAAAAGGCGACCGAAGTCGCCTTTTTGGATCAAACACTCATCTCAACTTATTTGGAGATGTGAGCGATCAGGTCCAGTACTTTGTTAGAGTAGCCAGTTTCGTTGTCGTACCAGGAAACCAGTTTCACGAAGTTGTCGTTCAGTGCGATACCTGCTTTAGCATCGAATACTGAAGTGCAGATTTCGCCGTTGAAATCGGTAGATACAACGTCGTCTTCGGTGTAGCCCAGAACGCCTTTCATTGCGCCTTCGGAAGCAGCTTTGATTGCTTTCTTAATTTCTTCATAAGAAGCAGCTTTTTCCAGACGAACGGTCAGGTCAACAACGGATACGTTAGGAGTTGGAACGCGGAACGCCATACCAGTCAGTTTGCCATTCAGTTCTGGCAGTACTTTACCTACAGCTTTAGCAGCACCGGTAGAGGATGGGATGATGTTCTGAGCCGCGCCACGGCCGCCGCGCCAGTCTTTGTGAGACGGGCCATCAACGGTTTTCTGAGTAGCGGTAGTCGCGTGAACGGTAGTCATCAGACCTTCGATGATGCCGAAGTTGTCGTTGATAACTTTAGCCAGCGGTGCCAGGCAGTTGGTGGTGCAGGATGCGTTAGACACGATATCCTGGCCAGCGTAAGTTTCGAAGTTTGCACCACGAACGAACATTGGGGTGTTGTCTTTGGAAGGACCAGTCAGAACAACTTTCTTCGCACCAGCGGTGATGTGTTTACGCGCAGTTTCGTCGGTCAGGAAGATACCGGTTGCTTCAGCAACAACGTCAACACCGATTTCGTTCCATTTCAGGTTAGCTGGGTCTTTTTCAGCAGTAACGCGGATGGTTTTGCCATTAACAACCAGGTGGCCGTCTTTCACTTCAACGGTGCCGTCGAAACGACCGTGAGTTGAGTCGTACTTCAGCATGTACGCCATGTATTCAGCGTCCAGGAGATCGTTGATACCAACGATTTCGATGTCAGAACGTTTCTGAGCAGCACGGAAAACAATACGGCCGATACGGCCAAAACCGTTGATACCTACTTTGATAGTCATATATTCCACCAGCTATTTGTTAGTGAATAAAAGGTTGCCTGTAAAATTACAAAAACCTTACGCAGCGTCAAGCGGAATCGTGTCAATCATTGCGACAAATCAATCCTGTGACTAACGTTTGTGCGACTGACTCGCCTCACTTTCCCTTTGAGCTTGCACCCATATGGGGGCTGAGCCGGGATTTTAAAGTCCTCGCAGGATAAAAATGTGAACGTGATCACAATTGCCTGACCGCTTATTCGCGACACATAAGTTTAGATCAAAAGTGCACGCAAGGGTGTTAATGTTTTGTTAGAATCCGGGTTGAAAGATGTCTGTTTCTACAGCGAGATGTAAGCATATGTCGAACCAACGTAACCCTGACGATTTGAAAAAAAACCTCACAGAAATGCAGTTTTACGTGACGCAGAATCACGGAACGGAACCGCCGTTCACCGGGCGTTTACTGCACAACAAGCGAGACGGCGTCTACCACTGCCTGGTCTGCGATGCGCCTCTGTTCAATTCACAAACGAAATTTGATTCTGGCTGCGGCTGGCCGAGTTTCTACGAGCCGGTGAGCGATGAGGCCATCCGCTACCTGACCGACTCGTCGCACGGCATGGTGCGTACGGAAATTCGCTGCGGCAACTGCGATGCGCACCTTGGGCACGTCTTCCCGGATGGCCCCCAGCCTACGGGCGAGCGTTTCTGCGTAAATTCAGCCTCAATGAGCTTCACCGATGATGAAAACGGTGACCAGATTAAGGGTTGAAAAAACGATTCAGCAAATTATTCCTTTGAAAGGGCGCGAGAGTGAATATTGATGACATGATTAGCGGCATGACGCCGGAGATTTATCAGCGTCTGGTGACCGCCGTAGAACTGGGAAAATGGCCCGACGGCGTTGCGCTGACGCCGGAGCAAAAAGAGAACAGTTTGCAGCTGGTGATGCTGTGGCAGGCGCGCAATAACACCGACGCGCAGCACATGACGATCGACACCAAAGGCCAGATGGTCATGAAGAGCAAGCGCGAGCTGAAAGAAGACTTTGGCATCACGCCGAAGCCGATTGCGACGATGAAAATGCAATAACGGTGCAGGTTGATACCCTCTCCCACAGGGAGAGGGCGTAAAAGACTACGCCTGTGTTTCCAGCCAGTCTTCGAGCGTATTCAGCGTTGCGCCTTCCGCAGCCATATCCATAAACGCCTGAGCGCTGTCCTGCGGGTGAATGTTTACCCCGCGGCAGCCGTCGGTGATGACGCTGACGGTATACCCCAACTGGAGCGCGTCCAGCACGGTAAACTTCACGCAGTAATCCGTCGCCAGGCCCAGCACGATCAGCTCCGTGATTTCATGGTGGCGTAACCACGCGTCCAGCGCCGTTTTCTGGCGATGCCCGTTATCAAAAAACGCGCTATAGCTGTCGATAGCCGGGTTTTCACCTTTATGGAACACCGCGTCGATGGCTTTCTGGTTCAGGAGCGGATGCAGCTCCGCGCCTTCCGTCTGCTGTACGCAGTGATCCGGCCAGAAGGTTTGCGCCAGCCCGTCGAGTTCCCCCTGAGTGAAAGGCTCGACGTTGTGCTGGCTGGCAAAGCTGCCGTGGTTCGCCGGGTGCCAGTCCTGGCTTGCGACAACCGCTTCACCGCGGGCTTTGCACCAGTCAATCAGCGTGTTTGCCACGTCAACGGTGCTGTCACCTTCGGCGACGGCCAGCGCACCGCCCGCGCAGAAATCATTTTGCAAATCGACCAGTAACAGGGCGCGTTGCTTCATGAGCACTCCTTATTCGTCCGGGGTCAGCTCGCCGCGCAGGTTTTGCATCATCGCGCTGCGAATAGACTGAATGTCCAGATCCTGACTCAGTAAATAGTGAAGTTTAGTCAGCGTTGCCTCAACGGTCATATCGAACCCGCTGATAACTCCGGCGTGCGCCAGCGCGTTGCCGGTGGCATAGCCGCCCATGTTGACCTTTCCGGACATACACTGGGTCAGGTTCACGACTACAATTCCGCGCTCGCTGGCTTCCTGAAGCTCTTTCAGGAATTCGCCGTTCTGCGGCGCGTTGCCGACGCCATAGGAGCGCAAAATCAGCGCTTTCACCGGCTGGCGCAGGAAGTTACGCACCACGTCGGCGGAGATACCCGGGTAGATAGTGACCACGCCAATCGGTTGCGGAGTGATCGGATGCACGATCAGCTCGCCGGCGGTGTTCGGCGCAGGCGGCGTGCCCAGACGACGGATATGAATCCCGGCCTCCAGCAGCGGCTGCAGGTTAGGGGAGGCGAAGGCGTCAAAACCGTCAGCATGGGCTTTGGTGGTACGGTTGCCGCGATACAGACGGTTATTGAAGAACAGTGACACTTCGTTGATCGGGTAATTCGCCGCCACGTACAGGGAGTTCAGCAGGTTGATCTGCCCGTCCGAGCGCAGCTCCGCCAGCGGGATTTGCGACCCGGTGACGATAACCGGCTTGCTCAGGTTCTCCAGCATGAAGGAGAGCGCCGAGGCGGTAAACGCCATGGTGTCGGTGCCGTGCAGGATCACGAAGCCGTCGTACTGGTCGTAATGGGCTTTAATGTCATCCGCGATATGCTGCCAGTCTTCCGGCGTCATGTCGGAGGAGTCCATCAGCGGCTCGTATTCGTGGATGGTGAAGTCAGGCATCTCCGGACGGTGGAATTCTGGCATCAGCGCAAGCTGACGCTGAAGGTGGCCGGAGACAGGGATATAGCCGTTTTCAGAGCGCTGCATACCGATGGTACCGCCAGTGTAGGCTACATAAATCGATTTCTTCTGCATGGTAGTGAGTTCTTGTTCTTCAAAAGAAAAAAATCCCCTCTTCGCGGGAAGAGGGGACGGTTTTTAACGGACGTTAGCGCAGGTCAGGCAAAACGCGTAACGACTCTGTGGATCGTTAAAGGCCGCGAGCTTATCGCTTTCCGCCTTCATCGCTTTCGCCGCCGTGGCGACCGGCGCAGGCAGGTAAGCCTGCATCGCCTCCGGCAGCATGGCGCGTACCGAGCCGGACATGCTGTCCATGACCATATCGAAGAACGACGGCTCGTCCTGGTAATACTCGATATGCCACTGCTTGAGCTTCGCCAGCTCGGAGGCTTTCTTCACCGCGTCATCGAAGTCGCCCAGGCTGTCCACCAGACCGTTGCTCTTCGCATCCTGGCCGGTCCAGACGTGGCCTTGCGCAATCTGGTCGATCTGCTCTGGCGTCTTTTTACGCGAGTCCGCCACCAGGGTGATAAAGCGCTTATAGCCGTTCTCAATGCTGAGCTGCATCATCTCAGAGACTTCCGGCGGCAGGGATTTGGTCACCGACACATCCGCCAGCGGAGAGGTGGCCACGCCATCGGTATGCACGCCCAGAGAATCCAGGCTATTCTCCACGGTGTTGATCACCCCGAAGATGCCAATCGAACCGGTCAGCGTGCTTGGGTTGGCCACGATGTAGTTGGCTGGGGTTGAGATCCAGTAACCCCCGGAGGCGGCCATTCCGCCCATGGATACGACGACCGGCTTGCCGGCGGCACGCGCCGCGGCCAGTTCAGCGCGGATCACCTCGGAGGCGCTGACGCTGCCGCCAGGGCTGTTCACCCGCAGGACGATCGCTTTCACTTTTGGATCCAGGCGAGCATCGCGGATTTGTGACGCGGTAGTATCGCCGCCCACGTTCCCCGGCGTCTCCTGGCCGTCCATGATGGCGCCGTTGGCAAACACCACCGCGACGCTGTCACCGCTGTCATCCGGCTTTTTCGCCGAGTAATCATACATGCTGATGGCGCTGTAATTTTTGTCCTCTTTGCTCCAGCCAAACTGCTTGCTCAGGGATTTTTCAATCTCGGCGCTGGTGCCCAGGGCATCTACCAGTTTGTTATCCAGCGCATATTTCGCGGTATCACCGTCAACCTTACGCAGGCCATCCAGCACGCCCTGCGCGCCGGGGAACGCCTGCTCAGGCGTAATCTGGCGGTTGGCGGCAACGGTGCCGAGATAGTTCTGCCACAGCTCGCCAATCCAGCGGCTGTCCGCTTCACGGGCGGCAGGAGACATGTCGTCGCGGATAAACGGCTCGACGGCTGATTTATACGTGCCGACGCGGAAGACGTGGGTGGTAACCTTCAGCTTGTCGAGCAGGGATTTGTAGTACAGGCCGTTGGTGGCAAAACCGTGCAGATCCACCGTCCCCTGCGGGGAGAGCCAGATTTTATTGGCGAAGCTCGCCAGATAATATTGCCCCTGGCTGTAGCTGTCGCCCACGGCAATCACCGGCTTGCCGCTGTCGCGGAATTCACGCAGCGCTTTACCGATGTACTGCATTGAAGGCTGATCGCCTCCGGCGAAATCTTTCAGATCCAGCACGATCCCGGTGATGTTACGGTCGTCTTTGGCCTGACGGATGGTATCGACGATATCGAACAGGGAGTTTTCCTGCAGACGGTCTGATGTCGCGCCAAACAGCTGGCGGCTGATTGCCCCCAGACGGTTGCTGGCGGACGGTTTATCAACGATAACGCCGGTGATATCGAGTAACAGGGCCCCGCGAGTCGAATGCTGCGCCTGATTCGCGTTGCTGATATGCATCCAGATGCCCGCGCAAACCAGAACCAGCAGGATGAAGAAGATGTTCATCACCAGGTTGCGGACGAAGTTGAGCAGTCGCCACGTCCATTTAAAGAAACCGGCAATGATTCGCCAAAGGGTTCGCATGTATTCTCCCTAACCAGAAAATGACTGTTTCCGTCGCCACTGGACGGTAATGTGGGGTTATCGTAATGACCCAACCGCCACTTGTCAGCAGGAATCGCCTGCCAGGCTGTAACAAAATCTGCCGTCGTGTTAATTTTGTGAGTAAATTTCAAGAAAGGAGTTAACCAATGGACGCACTCGAACTGCTTGTTAACCGCCGTAGCGCTTCCCGTCTGGCCGAACCTGCCCCGGCAGGCGAGCAGCTGGAGAACATTCTGCGTGCCGGCATGCGTGCCCCCGATCACGGCACGCTGCAGCCGTGGCACTTCTTTGTGATTGAAGGTGAAGGCCGCGATCGTTTCAGTCAGCTGCTGGAGCAGGGCGCGGTTGCCGCCGGTCAGGATGAGAAAGGTATCGACAAGGCGCGCAATGCCCCGTTCCGCGCCCCGATGATTATCGCCGTCGTGGCGAAATGCCAGGCTAACCATAAGGTGCCGGTCTGGGAGCAGGAAATGTCCGCAGGCTGCGCGGTGATGGCGATGCAAATGGCCGCCGTCGCGCAGGGCTTTAACGGTATCTGGCGTACCGGTGCGCTGACCGAAAGCCCGGCGGTCCGTGACGGTTTTGGCTGCGGTGAGCATGACAAAATTGTCGGCTTCCTCTATCTCGGCACCCCGCAGCTTAAAGCCTCCAGCACCATCAGCATTCCGGACACCACGCCTTTCGTCAGCCATTTCTGATAACGCACCTAAACTGTCTGGATTCTGAGCATCTGCCGCAGAATTCAGACAGTCATACTTACCTCTTTATGGAATGAGCGCTACCATAGCGCGATTGAGATGACAGGAGACGTCCATGAGCGAGCAAACCATTCGTTTAACGCAGTACAGCCACGGAGCCGGTTGCGGTTGTAAAATTTCCCCGAAAGTGCTGGAGACCATCCTGCACAGTGAACAGGCGAAGTTTGTCGACCCGAACCTGCTTGTCGGCAATGAAACGCGTGACGATGCTGCAGTTTATGACTTAGGTAACGGCACCAGCATTATCAGTACTACCGACTTCTTTATGCCGATTGTCGACAACCCATTCGACTTCGGGCGCATTGCGGCCACCAACGCCATCAGCGATATCTTCGCGATGGGCGGTAAGCCGATCATGGCGATTGCCATTCTGGGCTGGCCGATCAACACCATCCCGCCGGAAGTGGCCCGTGAGGTGATTGATGGCGGACGTTTTGCCTGCCAGCAGGCGGGGATTGCCCTGGCCGGTGGTCACTCTATTGATGCGCCGGAGCCTATCTTTGGCCTGGCCGTTACCGGCGTAGTGCCGACCGAACGCGTGAAGCGCAACAGCACCGCGCAGGCGGGCTGCAAACTGTTCCTCACCAAGCCGCTGGGTATTGGCGTGCTGACCACCGCCGAGAAAAAATCCCTGCTGAAACCGGAGCACAAAGGCCTGGCAACCGAAGTCATGTGCCAGATGAACCTCGCCGGCGCGGCGTTTGCCAATATCGACGGCGTGAAGGCGATGACCGACGTCACCGGTTTTGGCCTGCTGGGGCACCTCTCTGAAGTGTGTCAGGGCGCGGGCGTGCAGGCGCAGGTCTGGTATCAGGACGTGCCGAAGCTGCCGGGCGTGGAGGAGTATATTGCTCAGGGCGCGGTCCCGGGCGGTACCCAGCGCAACTTCGCCAGCTATGGTCACCTGATGGGCGAAATGCCTGAGGAGTGGCGCAACCTGCTGTGCGATCCGCAAACCTCCGGCGGCCTGCTGCTGGCGGTCACGCCGGAATCCGAAGCCGAGGTTCAGGCCACTGCCGCCGAGTTCGGCATCACCCTGACGGCGATCGGCGAGCTGGTGACCGCGCGCGGCGGTCGTCCGATGATTGAGATCCGTTAATTCGATGCGGTTGTTTATTGCCGAAAAGCCGAGCCTGGCCCGTGCCATCGCCGACGTGCTGCCTAAGCCGCATCGCAAGGGCGACGGCTTTATCGAATGCGGTAACGGGCAGGTGGTCACCTGGTGTATTGGTCACCTGCTTGAGCAGGCGCAGCCGGACGTCTACGACAGCCGCTACGCCCGCTGGAACCTGAATGATTTGCCCATTGTGCCGGAAAAATGGCGCCTGCAGCCCCGTCCTTCGGTCACCAAACAGCTCAACGTCATCAAGCGCTTCCTGCATGACGCCGCTGAAATCGTGCACGCGGGTGACCCGGACAGGGAAGGACAGCTGCTGGTGGATGAGGTTCTGGACTATCTTGAGCTGGCGCCGGAAAAGCGCCAGCAGGTGCAGCGCTGCCTGATTAACGACCTCAACCCGCAGGCCGTCGAGCGGGCGATTTCGCGCCTGCGTGCCAACAGCGAGTTTATTCCGCTGTGCGTCTCGGCATTAGCCCGCGCCCGCGCCGACTGGCTGTACGGCATCAATATGACCCGCGCCTACACCATTCTTGGGCGCAACGCGGGCTATCAGGGCGTGCTTTCCGTGGGGCGCGTGCAGACGCCGGTGCTGGGGCTGGTGGTGCGTCGTGACGAAGAGATTGAGAACTTCGTCGCCAAAGATTTCTTTGAGGTGAAAGCGCATATCGTCACGCCTAAAGACGAACGCTTTACCGCCGTCTGGCAGCCGAGCGATGCCTGTGAATCGTATCAGGATGAAGAGGGGCGACTGCTCCATCGTCCGCTGGCGGATCACGTGGTTAACCGCATTACCGGCCAGCCGGCTATCGTCACCAGCTATAACGATAAACGGGAATCAGAACCCGCGCCGCTGCCGTTCTCGCTTTCCGCACTTCAGATTGAGGCGGCCAAAAAGTTTGGCTTAAGCGCGCAGAACGTGCTGGACATCTGCCAGAAGCTCTATGAAACCCACAAGCTCATCACCTATCCGCGTTCGGATAGTCGCTATCTGCCGGAAGAGCACTTTGCCGGTCGCCACTCGGTGATGAACGCCATCAGCGTCCACGCGCCGGATCTGCTCCCGCAGCCGGCGGTAAACCCTGACACCCATAACCGCTGCTGGGACGACAAAAAAGTCGATGCCCACCACGCGATTATCCCGACGGCCCGCGCCAGCAGCGTCAACCTGACCGAGAACGAAGCGAAGGTCTATAACCTGATCGCCCGTCAGTACCTGATGCAGTTCTGCCCGGACGCGGTATTCCGTAAGTGCGTGATTGAGCTTGAGATTGCCAAAGGCAAGTTTATCGCCAAAGCGCGTTTCCTCGCAGAAGCAGGCTGGCGCACGCTGCTGGGGAATAAAGAGCGCGACGAAGAGAACGACGGCACGCCGCTGCCGGTGGTCGCCAAAGATGACGAACTGCTGTGCGAGCAGGGCGAAGTGGTTGAACGTCAGACCCAGCCGCCGCGCCATTTCACCGATGCGACGCTGCTGTCGGCGATGACCGGGATCGCCCGGTTTGTGCAAGATAAAGATCTGAAGAAGATCCTGCGCGCCACCGACGGTCTGGGGACGGAAGCGACGCGAGCGGGGATCATCGAGCTGCTCTTTAAGCGCGGCTTCCTGGAGAAAAAGGGACGCTACATCCACTCAACGGAACCGGGCCGGGCGCTGATTCATTCTCTGCCGGAGCTGGCTGCGAGGCCGGACATGACCGCGCACTGGGAATCGGTGCTGACGCAGATCAGCGAGAAGCAGTGCCGCTATCAGGACTTTATGCAGCCGCTGGTCGGGACGCTTTACCAGCTGATCGATCAGGCGCGCAGCACGCCGGTGAAAACGTTCAGAGGGATGGTTGCGCCCGGTGGCGGCGCGAAGAAACCGTTCAAAAAGAAAAAGAGCGCGGCCTGATACGCCCGGTTTTCTCCCTCTCCCTCTGGGAGAGGGCCGGGATGAGGGCTCCCGGCCGCACGCGATAAACCTTAAATCACGCCCTGACCAATCATCGCATCCGCCACCTTCACGAATCCGGCGATATTCGCCCCGCGCACGTAGTTGGTTTGCGACGCCTCGCCGCCGTACTCCACGCAGGCATGGTGAATATCCAGCATGATGTGGTGCAGGCGCGCATCCACTTTCTCCGCCTTCCAGCCGAGACGCGCGGCGTTTTGCGCCATCTCGAGGCCGGAGGTCGCCACGCCGCCCGCGTTAGCGGCCTTGCCCGGCGCAAACAGCACGCCCGCTTCCAGGAACAGGTCCGTCGCGTCGATGGTGGTCGGCATATTCGCCCCTTCGGCCACCGCTTTTACGCCGTTGCTAATCAGGGTACGCGCGGCGTCCGCATCCAGCTCGTTCTGCGTTGCGCACGGCAGGGCGATATCCACCGGCACGCCCCACGGCTGTTTCCCTTCCAGGTAGGTCAGGCCAAGCTCCCGGGCATAATCCGCCACGCGACCGTCGCGGCTGGCTTTGATTTCACACAGGCGCGCCAGCTTCTCTGCCGTGAAGCCCGCTTCATCCACCACCGTGCCGCTGGAGTCAGAGGCGGTCACCACGCGAGCGCCAAGCTGCATCGCTTTCTCAATCGCATACTGCGCCACGTTACCGGAGCCGGACACCGCGACGCGCATGCCTTCAAAGCCTAAACCGTGACGCTTGAGCATCGCCTCGGTGAAGTAAACCAGGCCGTACCCGGTCGCTTCCGGGCGGATCAGGCTGCCGCCAAACGACAGACCCTTGCCGGTAAAGACGCAGGCGCTGTTGTTGGAGAGCTTTTTCATCATCCCGGCCATAAAGCCCACTTCACGTCCGCCCACGCCGATATCACCGGCAGGAACGTCGGTATCCGGGCCGAGGTGACGGTAGAGTTCGGTCATCAGCGCCTGGCAGAAGCGCATGACTTCGCCTTCGCTTTTGCCTTTCGGGTCGAAATCGCTGCCGCCTTTCCCGCCGCCCATCGGTAGCGTGGTGAGGGCGTTTTTAAAGGTCTGCTCGAAGCCGAGGAATTTCAGAATCGACAGGTTCACGGACGGATGAAAACGCATGCCGCCCTTAAACGGGCCAATCGCCGAGTTAAACTGAACGCGCCACGCCCGGTTAACCTGTACCTGGTTGCGATCGTCAACCCACGTCACGCGGAACTGGATCACGCGCTCTGGCTCGACAAGGCGTTCAAGCAGAGACATCTGGCGATAACGCGGGTTTTGTTCAAGGAAGGGCCACAGGGTGGTCATAACTTCACGCACGGCCTGCGCGAACTCGCTTTGGTGCGGGTCGCGCTGCTGAACATGGGCAAGGAAACTTTCCAGAGAGCGTGTCTGATCCATAGATATAAGAACCTCTTATCGTATTTTATGTTTATTACTTATGCGATTTGTGTTGTTTTTTTGACTATACCACCCGTACCGCTTTGTGAGGCAAGCAGAAATTTATGACGAAAGGGAAATTAATGAGAGGGCGGGCTTCATAACGAAAAGCGATGAAGAGATAAATTAAAGGTTCCGCTCTGGTTTACCGTTATAGTCATTATCAAGGAACTACTGGAAGATGTGTCTATGAAACGTTATCTACTCACCGCGTTATGTCTGATCTTTACCGCAGGCGTGCAGGCCAACCCCATTCTCCCGGACGTGGAAGTGAATGTGCCGCCGGAAGTGTTTAGCTCCAGCGGCCAGAATCAAACGGTGCAGCCCTGTAATCAGTGCTGTATCTATCAGAATCAGAACTACTCGGAAGGGGCCGTTGTGAAAGCGGACGGCATTCTGCTGCAGTGCCAGCGCGACGAGCGCGCCATCAGCACGAACCCGCTGGTCTGGCGTCGCGTAAAACAATAAAGGCTTCCAGCAGCGGAATATCCGCGGGGGCTAAGGCGTAGCCAAACGCCTCTTCCGGCGTACACCACGCGAGCGCGCTGTGGTAGTGCGCCGTGAGCTCGCCGCGAAAAGCAGGAACGTGCCAGGCATGCAGGTTAATCAACCGCTGGGAGACTTCCCGCTGGTGGCTTGCCACGTATTGCCCCGGCAGGGCGTCAATGCCCAACTCTTCACGCAGCTCGCGGATAAGCGCTTCTGGCTGGGTTTCTCCGGCCTCGACTTTACCGCCTGCAAATTCCCACATTCCCGGCTGGTCGGCGTGGGCAGGGCGCTGCGCCAGTAAAATGTTGCCGTCTTTTTCGATGATGGCGGCAACGACATCGAGTGTTTTCAGCATGGTCGTCAATAATTGATAGCGAAAAAAGACATATTATCGTGCCCTTTCTCAGAGTCCAGTAAACAGGAGAATCAGGTGAAAGAGTCCACCGCCTGGGTTGCCCCCCTCGAATCCCTTCCCGCCAGCCTAAAACCGATTGCCGCCATGCAGAAAAAGCACTTTGGCGCGGTGCTGAATCCCACCCGCTGGTGGGGGCGCATGCCGCGTCTGTTCTGGCTGGTGGCGCTGTTTGTCGGCTTTCTGGAGCGTCGTCACGCGCGCCTGACGCCCGCGCTGCGTTCGCTGCTCATGACGCGGGTATCCCAGCTCTGTCACTGCGCTTTCTGTATTGATGCCAACAGCCTGCGGCTGGCCGAGCGCTGCGGCGCGCTGGATAAGGTTCAGGCCGTGAGCGACTGGCAGGATTCCGCCTTGTTTACCGAGCAAGAGCGCGTGGCGCTGGCCTACGCCGAGGCGATGACCGCCACGCCGCCCCGGGCGGATGAGGCAGTCAGAACGGCGCTGAAATGCCACTTCACGGATGATGCCATCACCGAGATGACGGCGCTGATTGCGTTTCAGAATCTCTCCGCGCGCTTTAATGCCGCGCTGGATATTCCGGCGCAGGGGCTGTGCGCCACGTTTAACGAGACTCCTCATGCTTGACCGCCATCTTCATCCGCGGGTAAAGCCCGTTCTGAATCGTCTGGTTTCCGTGCTGGATAGGCCGGGCATCACGCCCGACGGATTGACCCTGACCGGGTTTGTCTTCGGCGTGCTGGCGCTGCCGTTTCTGGCCCTCGGCTGGTATCCGGCGGCGCTGGCCGCCATCGTGCTTAACCGCCTGCTGGATGGTCTGGACGGCGCGCTGGCGCGCCGGAGAGGCCTGACCGACGCGGGCGGATTTCTCGACATCGCGCTCGATTTTCTGTTCTACGCCCTGGTGCCGTTTGGCTTTGCGCTCGCGGCTCCCGCAGAGAATGCGCTCGCGGCCGCCTGGCTGCTGTTTGCGTTTATCGGTACCGGCAGCAGCTTTCTGGCGTTTGCGGCGCTGGCCGCAAAGCACGACATCGACAACCCCGGCTATGCGCACAAGTCGTTTTATTACATCGGTGGGTTAACGGAAGGGACGGAGACCATCGCGCTGTTCGTGCTGTGCTGCCTGTTCCCGGCGCACTTTGCGCTGTTCGCGTGGGTATTCGGCGCGCTGTGCTGGCTGACCACCACAACGCGCGTCTGGAGCGGCTATGTGACGCTGAAGTCACTCAGCCCTTAGAGAGCGCTCTCTGGCCCGCGCGCTCCGGTGGTGACCGGGTTCTGCGGGTGACTGCTCCATTCGTACCAGCCGCCGTCATAGACGGCGACATTCTTCCAGCCCATCGCCCGGGCGTACATAAAGGTTTCTGACGCCCGCCACCCGGTGCCGCAGTAAAACGCGACGTGCTGCTCCGGCAGAATATTCCAGCGCTTCCACTGGGCGGCGATATCGTCCGCGCTGCGCATGGTGCCATCCGGGTTATGGAAATCTTCCATATGGGTCGCGTCGCTGCCCGCATGACCCCAGCGGGCACCGGCTATTTCACCTTTTGGCTTGATGTAGCTGTAGCCGCTGGTTTCGCCGATGAACTCCGGCCACGAACGAATGCTGACCAGGGAGGCATCCTGACGGTGCAGCATCCCCCGCGCCTGTTCCATATCAACCATCAGCTGCGGCTGGCCGGGGATCGGCGCGCCAAAATCGGGGGCTGGCGTCACTTTGCCGGGCGTGCCGCGTTCAACCGGCAGGCCTGCATCCGACCACGCCTTCCAGCCGCCGTCGAGAATACGCACATCCTTCACGCCCGCATACAGCATGATCTGCGCCACGCGCGCGGCGGCGTAAACGTCACGGCCATACAAAATGACGGTGGTGTCGTGACGGATCCCGTGCTTCGCCAGCATCGCTTTCAGCGTGTCGTCGGAGACTTTATTCCACAGCGGCTCGCTTTCCACCTCGTTGGTGTCGATGTAGCCCGCGCCGGGAATGTGGTTCAGCAGGTAAAACTTCGGTGCGCCCCAGGCGGCTTCAATCACTTTCCAGTCACCCGCCGGCGCGGCGGTTACGGGGTTACCCTGCTGGAGGCGGTGGATCCACTGCGGGTAAACCAGCTGTTCAAAGTGGGGCAGGCGCTGAAGGCGGTCGGGCGTCTGCAGCGCGTCGCTGAGCAGCGAGACATGGCGGTATCCGGCTTTCTCCAGGCGGGACTTCACCGCCAGGTTATCGTTCTCGTCGCCGTAGAGGGCGATGGCCGTCGCGGGCGTAAGCTGATGCTGCTTTGCCCAAAGCGCAATCTGCTCGTCGCTCATTGCGCCCAGCCAGGCGGCAGCCAGGTTGAGTGCGGCGGGTTCGTGCCCGGAAGGGCCGCTGAGGGTCTGCGGCCAGCCGTTATAGAACGCGCTGGGACGGGTGTCGACAGGCGTGCCGTGCTGCGCCTGAAGCTGGGAGAGCGTCATCGCGTTGGGCATATCAGCCGCCAGAGAGGAAAAGGACGCGAGGCCGCAGAGCAGGGCCAGCGCGGTCAGTTGAGAAACACGTTTCATCGAATAACCTGACGTCAGTAAAAGAGGGGGGCATTGTCGTCTCTCCCGAAACGGAAAACATTGCGTTAGCACATTATTGCCAGCGAGAAATCTCAATCAGCTTGCCGCCGGGCGGAATATCGTCCTCATCGTGCGTGACCAGCACCACCGGGATATTGCGCGCGCGGACGGCGTCAAAAACCCATGTCCGAAACGTTGTGCGCAGCGTTTTATCGAGGCGGCTGAACGGTTCGTCCAGCAGCAGCGCCTGCGGCTCTGCGAGCAGGGCCCGCAGCAGGCTGACCCGGGCACGCTCCCCGCCGGAAAGGGTGGCCGGATCGCTGGCGTAATGACCGCTCAGCCCGGCGGAATCCAGCGCCTGCTCGACCGCTTCCCGACGCGCGCGTCCGACGATGCGCTCAGGCAAGGCCAGCAGCAAATTTTGCCCGACGCTGAACGGTTCAAACAGCAGCGCGTCCTGAAAGAGAATGCCCAGCCCGCGGGATTCGACGGGAAGGCTATCGCAGCGACGCGCGTCGAGCCACAGTTCGCCCCGCGCCTGGAAATCGTCTGACAGCGCGCCGACCATCCACGCAAAAAGGGTCGATTTACCGCTGCCGGACGGCCCCATCAGGGTAACGATCTCCCCGCGAGGAACGCAAAAATTGACCTCGCGGAAAAGCGGTTCGATGGTGAGATGGTTTACCTTCAGCATTAACGTAATCCTTGACGGTAGCGGCCCGCGAGTCGGGATAACAGGGCGGCAAGACCGAACACCGTGCCCGTGACCAGCAGTAATCCCAGCGCCCTGCTGGCGAGAACGGGGATGCTGCCCCCGCTGCTGAGCGCGACGGTTTCGGTAGTCAGCGTGGCGAAACGCCCCGCGCCAAGCCAGAGCGTCGGCATGTATTGCGCCATGCTGACGGAAAAACCAATGGCAAAGGCCAGCAGCGCCGGGCGCACCAGAAGGGGGCATTTCAGCAGTAAGAATATTTTCGCCCGTCGCCAGCCGAGCGTTCTGGCGGTAAGGATAAGCCGGGGATCGATCCGCCGCCAGGCGGGCTGTAGAACCAGCAGCATCCAGGGTAATACCCACAGCAGATGGCTCCAGAGCACGGCGGCATAGTTCCCGTCGAGTCCCAGACGCAATGCAATAAAGTATTGCCCGGTGACGAGCGGCAGCGCAGGAAGGGCGAGCGGTGACCACACCCACGCTGCGCCGCGCTGCGGTCCCCATTCCAGCCAGAGAAAAATGACGATGAGGGCGATCAGGCTCGACAGCAGGCCGAAGGAAAGGCTGGTCCCCACGGGGCCCGCGTCTCCCCCTTCCGCCAGCATCAGCAGTACCGCAGCGCACAGGACGCCGCACGCGGGCAGTAACCCGCTGAATGCCCGCTCAGGCAGGGCGCGCTGAGACCTTCGGCGCGTTCCCGCGAGTTCCGGAATTGTGCGACGCCATGCCTTCCAGAGGCCGTACCCGAGGGCGGCCAGCGCGGCCAGCAGTACAAGGAGAAGCAGGCACAGCAGCATTCCTTTTGCCTGCTGCTGCGCGTCGCCCTGGCTTAGCCACTGAAAGGCCAGCACGGCCAGGGTGGGCGGGTTGCCGGGCCCGAGAACGATCGCCACGTCCACGACCGAGAGCGACCATGCCAGCACCGCCAGCATCACCGCGCCGAGGACAGGCGCGATCGCCGGGAGGATCAGCCAGCTGAGCGTCTGATAACGCCCGTAGCCAAAGGTTTGCAGGACGATCTTCTGCTGCGCGAGCCGTTTTTCCGGCAGCACGGCGTAAATGGCCCACAGTACGAACGCGCTCTCTTTGACCGCGAGCGTCAGGCCCAGCCCGACGCCGTAGCGGTCAAACGGAGCCGTACAGACGGTACAGAGCTGATAAAACAGACCGCCCTCGGCAAACAGCAGCAACGCGCTGGTGGCAAAGGCCACATGGGGGATAGCCAACAGCCAGGGCAGGCGGGTCGTGAGGCGTCGCCAGCGTTGACCGGGCCACAAAAGGCAGACGAAGAAAAGCGCAATCAGCAACGCCCCCAGCGTGGCGATGAGCGTTGAGACCAGCGTGGCGACGGTCGCCTGTGGCAGCTGCGGATCGTTCAGCAGCCGCTGCCAGTTTGTCGCAGAAAGCGCCGGTGCGAACAGCATCACGCCTGCGGGCAGGATCGGCAGATAAATCACCGCCATCGCCAGCCAGACAAGCCCGCTCAGCGGGTGCCGTAACGACGCAGCCATTCCTGCTCCAGCGCGTTCACCCAGGCGGACTGCGGCTCTGCAAGCACCTGCGGCAGCCCCTGAGGCGTATGGGCCAGCAGCTGTTTCGCTTCCTCTTCGGGCAGCGCTTTCGCATCCAGGACGCTCGGGTCTCCCCAGATGGCCGGGTCGGCCTTGCGGATTTGCGCCTGCGGTGACAGCAGGAAATTAGCGACCACCTTTGCACCCGCGCTCGCGCTGGCATTGGCCGGGATAGCCACAAAATGCACGTTGCCGAGCATCCCGCTCTCGAAACCAAAGCTGTAGCTGTCGGCGGGCAGTTCGCCGCTCGCCACTTTCTGCTGCGCATGGGACGGGTTAAAGGTCAGCGACAGGTTCAGACTGCCGCTGGCAAGCAGGTTATCCATTCGGGCAGGTGAGAGAGGGAAATCTTTTCCTTCGCGCCACAGCAGCGGGTGCAGCTTATCGAGGTAGGCCCAGAGCGGCGCCGTAACCTGAGCAAACGTTGCATCGGGCGCTTTTTGTAAAGCTTCAGGGCGATCGGTCAGCGTCAGCAGCAGCTGCTCCAGAAAGGCCGTGCCGGTAAAATCGGGCGGGCGGGGATAGCTGACCTTGCCCGGATGCTGCTGCGCGTACGCCAGCAGCGCCTGCGGATCCGCGGGCGGCGTCGGCATGCTGGCTTTGCGGGCGATAAAGGTCAGCTGCGCGCCGCCCCATGGGGATTCCGCCCCGTCGGTTGGAATCGCAAAATCTTCCGTGACGGGTTTGCGGGTATCGACATAGTGCCAGTCTGGCAACGTCTGCGCCCATCCGGTTTGCAGCAGGTTCGCCTCTTTTAACGTGCGGAAGTTTTCGCCGTTGACCCACAGCAGGTCAACCGAGCCGTTGGCCTTACGCCCTGCGGCGGCTTCGGTCTGGATCCGTTTTACCGCATCGGCGGCGTCCGCCAGCGGGACAATTTTTAGGGTAATGGCGTAGTGCGTTTGCATCTCACCGCTGACCCACTCAAGGTAGCGGTTGACCGCCGGATCGCCGCCCCAGGCGTTAAACCAGACGGTCTGGCCTTTGGCCTGCTGTTGAATAGCGTGCCAGCTTTCGGCGGCACAGAGGGGGGCTGCCAGCAGCAGACCGGTCAGGAACGCGCAAAAACGCACACGGCGCATAATGCCTCACTTTTTAACAGACGGGAGATAACGGGAAAACAGCCGGCGCGTCGCCAGCGGCAATAACCCCAGTAGTGTAAAGGCGATTAGCATGCCCGGCGACAAAATATCGCGCAGCGACGCCACTTTCCCCAGCTCGCGCCCGGCGTTCAGAAAGACAACCGTCGCGGGCAGCATGGCGACCTGGCTGACCCACCAGTAGCGATATACGCCAATGCGGGTCAGCCCCATCAGCAAATTCACCAGGAAAAACGGGAACAGCGGCATCAGGCGCAGGGCAAAAAGATAGCCCGCGCCGTCATGCGCCATACCGGCGTTCACCGTTTTCATCTGCTGAGCAAACCGCCGCTGGACCCATTCGCGCAGCAGATAACGGCTGGCGAGCATCGCAAGCGTCGCCCCGAGTGTGGAGGCAAACGAGACCAGAACGGTGCCTTCCCACAGGGGAAATAACGCTCCGCCCAGCAGGGTGAGGATCGCCGCGCCGGGGATCGACAGGGCGGAGACCGCCACGTAGAGCGCAAAAAAGATCAGCGCGCTTCGCAGCGGCGCGTGGTCAACATGGGAGAGGAGTGCCTGCTGGTGGGTTTTAATCCCTTCCAGGGAGAGCGTGCCTGGGGGAAGCATGACAAACGACAGAATAAATGCGCCCAGAAGGGCGCACAGGAAAGCAATTTTTCGAATGTTCACGCGTCATTACAGCTTGAATTTAGCCCACACCGGCGCGTGGTCAGACGGTTTTTCCATGCTGCGGATCTCGTAGTCGATCCCGGTTTCGATGCAGCGCTCTGCCAGCGGCGAACTGGCGAGCAGCAGGTCGATACGCAGGCCGCGGTTGTCGTCAAAGCCTTTTGAGCGGTAGTCAAACCACGAGAAGCGATCCTGCGTGTCCGGGTTGGCGGTACGGAAGGTATCCACCAGCCCCCAGTCCAGCAGGCGCTGCATCCACTCGCGCTCTTCCGGCAGGAAGGAGCATTTGCCGGTACGCAGCCAGCGTTTGCGGCTGTCTTCACCGATGCCAATATCCAGATCGGTCGGGCTGATATTCACATCACCCATGATCAGCACCGGATTGTCTTTATTGAGTTCGGTTGTCAGGTAGTTCTGCAGATCCTGATAAAACTTGGCCTTAGCAGGGAATTTGGTCGGATGGTCGCGGCTCTCGCCCTGGGGAAAGTAACCATTAATCACGGTGATGTTCCCCAGCGGGGAAGGCAGTTCTGCCATGATGATGCGGCGCTGTGCTTCTTCGTCATCGCCGGGAAACCCGCGGCGGACTGAAACTGGCGTCTCTTTGGTCAACAGCGCAACGCCGTAATGGCCTTTCTGCCCATGATAGAAGACGTTGTAGCCGAGCTTCGCCACCTCTTCGAGGGGGAACATGTCGTCGTGAACCTTGGTCTCCTGCAGGCCGATCACATCTGGCTGATGTTGTTCAACGATAGCTTCAAGCTGATGGGGGCGGGCGCGCAGGCCGTTGATATTAAAAGAGACAAATTTCATAGTCGCTGCCAGTGCAAGGTGAATAGTGCATGGATGGTAGCAGAATTTGCGTCAACTGTTACCGGGTTCGGCCAATAACTGCGACAGTTAATGCCGGTGGTGCAATATTTGCACCATTCTGACGCGCCTCGCCCTCAAACAGGGCGTAAATGACCGATAAATTTCGCGAGCGATCACAATTCCAGAATTATATTTGGCCTGTGCATACTCTTTCTGATTTTCATGCGGCAAAGCGCCGCTTGTCGTAAAAATATTCACTTATTATGCACTAACAGTGAATAACTCCATATCGTAACTTGTTGATATTCTGTTACCCCAACCCGTTTATGCATTTTTATCGCTGGCTGGCACGAAGGCTGCAATCTACATTCACAGTGCAAACACCCAATTATTTAACATTCAAATAACTTTTTATTTACCGGATGAGGTCGCTATGTCTCTGTCAATTACGCGTGAAAATTTCGATGAATGGATGATGCCGGTTTACGCTCCGGCGGCTTTTATTCCGGTTCGTGGGGAAGGCTCGCGCCTGTGGGATCAGCAGGGTAAAGAGTATATCGACTTTGCAGGTGGGATTGCGGTCAACGCGCTGGGTCATGCGCACCCTGCGCTGCGTCAGGCGCTAAATGACCAGGCGGCGAAGTTCTGGCATACCGGCAACGGCTTTACTAACGAGCCCGCGCTGCGCCTGGCCAAAAAACTGATCGACGCGACGTTTGCCGAAAAGGTCTTTTTCTGTAACTCGGGGGCGGAAGCCAACGAAGCGGCGCTGAAGCTGGCGCGCAAATATGCGCACGATAAATTTGGTACTCACAAGAGCGGCATCGTGGCGTTTAAAAATGCCTTCCACGGGCGCACGCTATTTACCGTCAGCGCGGGCGGCCAGCCTTCCTACTCGCAGGATTTCGCCCCGCTGCCGCCGGATATCCGTCACGGTATTTATAACGATCTGCAGTCCGCCAGCGAGCTGATTAACGACACCACCTGCGCGGTGATCGTCGAACCGATGCAGGGCGAGGGCGGCGTGCTTCCGGCGCAAAAAGCCTTCCTGCAGGGGCTGCGCGAGCTGTGCGATCGCCACAACGCGGTACTGATTTTCGACGAAGTCCAGACCGGCGTGGGCCGCACCGGCGAGCTGTATGCCTATATGCACTACGGCGTGACGCCGGACGTGCTTTCTACCGCCAAAGCGCTGGGCGGCGGCTTCCCGATTGGCGCGACGCTGACCACCGATAAATTCGCCAGCGTAATGACCGTAGGTACCCATGGCACCACCTACGGCGGTAACCCGCTGGCCACCGCCGTCGCCGGGCAGGTTCTGGACATCATTAACACGCCTGAGGTGCTGAAAGGCGTTAAGCAGCGTCACGACTGGTTTGTTGAACGTCTGAACGCCATCAACGGCAAAACGGGGCTGTTTAAAGAAATTCGCGGTCTGGGGCTGTTAATCGGCTGCGAGCTCACCGCCGAGTTTGCCGGAAAAGCTAAACTTATTTCACAGGAAGCGGCAAAAGTGGGCGTGATGGTGCTGATTGCCGGTGCCAACGTGGTGCGTTTTGCGCCGGCGCTGATCGTCAGCGAGGAAGAGGTGCAAACCGGTCTGGACCGTTTTGCGCTGGCGTGTGAAAAAGTGAAATCCGGGGTGTCATCATGATGGTCATCCGTCCCGTTGAGCGCGGCGATCTCGCCGGGCTCATGCAGCTTGCCGGTAAGACGGGAGGCGGGCTGACCTCGCTTCCTGCCGATGAAAAAACGCTGTCGGCGCGCATTGAGCGCGCCCTGCAAACCTGGCAGGGGACGTTGCCAAAAAGCGAACAGGGGTATGTGTTCGTGCTGGAAGACACCGACACGGGGACCGTGGCCGGGATCTGCGCCATTGAAGTGGCCGTCGGGCTTAACGACCCGTGGTACAACTACCGCGTCGGCACCATGGTTCACGCCTCGAAAGAGCTGAACGTCTATAACGCGCTGCCCACGCTGTTCCTCTGTAATGACCACACGGGCGCCAGCGAGCTGTGCACGCTGTTCCTCGACCCGGCGTGGCGCAAAGAGGGCAACGGCTATCTGCTCTCCAAATCGCGCTTTATGTTTATGGCCGCCTTCCGCGATCGCTTTAACGAAAAAGTGGTCGCAGAGATGCGCGGCGTGATCGACGACACCGGCTACTCGCCGTTCTGGGAGAGCCTGGGCGAGCGCTTCTTCTCGATGGAGTTCAGCCGGGCGGACTATCTTTGCGGCACCGGCCAGAAAGCCTTTATCGCCGAACTGATGCCGAAGCATCCTATCTATACCCATTTCCTCAGCCCGGAAGCGCAGGCGGTGATTGGCGAAGTCCATCCGCAGACCGCGCCTGCCCGCGCGGTGCTGGAGAAAGAGGGGTTCCGCTACCGGAACTATGTCGACATCTTTGACGGCGGCCCAACGCTTGAGTGCGATATCGACCGCGTGCGCGCGATCCGTAAAAGCCGTCTGGTTGAGGTCTCTGAAGGTCAGCCCGCGCCGGGTGACTGGCCCGCCTGTCTGGTGTCGAACGAAAATTACGCCAACTTCCGCGCCATGCTGGTGCGTACCAACCCGAAATGTGAACGTCTGGTGCTGACGGCTGCAGAACTGGATGCCCTGAAATGTAACGCCGGCGATACGGTTCGCCTGGTGCGTCTCTGCCCTGAGGAGAAAACAGCATGACATTATGGATTAACGGTGACTGGGTCACGGGCGAAGGCGAAGAGCGCGTAAAGACCAATCCGGTTGGAAAAGAGGTGCTCTGGAAGGGGCATGACGCCAGCGCCGCGCAGGTGGAGCAAGCCTGCCAGGCCGCGCGCCGCGCGTTTCCGGCGTGGGCAAAACAGCCTTTCGCCGTGCGCCAGGAAATTGTTGAAAAGTTTGCCGGGCTGCTGGAGGCAAACAAGGCCGAACTGACGCGCATCATCGCGTCTGAAACCAGCAAGCCGCGCTGGGAAGCGACAACCGAAGTGACGGCGATGATCAACAAAATCGCCATTTCGGTGAAGGCGTACCACACCCGCACCGGCGAACAGCACACCGACATGCCGGACGGCGCGGCCACGCTGCGCCACCGTCCCCACGGCGTCCTGGCGGTGTTTGGCCCGTATAACTTCCCGGGGCATCTGCCGAATGGCCATATTGTGCCTGCGCTGCTGGCGGGCAATACCGTCATTTTCAAACCGAGCGAGCTCACGCCATTCACCGGCGAGGCGGTGGTTAAGCTGTGGGAACAGGCCGGCCTGCCGCCGGGCGTGCTGAACCTGGTGCAGGGCGGGCGGGAAACCGGTCAGGCGCTGAGCGCGCTGAGCGATATCGACGGCCTGCTGTTTACCGGCAGCGCCGGTACGGGCTATCAGCTGCACCGCCAGCTGGCAGGGCAGCCGGAGAAAATCCTGGCGCTGGAGATGGGCGGCAACAACCCGCTGATTGTGGAAGACCCTGACGATATCGACGCCGCGGTGCACCTGACGATTCAGTCCGCCTTTATTACCGCCGGACAGCGCTGCACCTGTTCCCGCCGTCTGCTGGTCAAGCGCGGCGCGCAGGGGGATGCCTTCCTGAAGCGTCTGGTAGAAGTGAGCGCGCGTCTGGTGCCTGCCGCGTGGGATGCCGATCCGCAGCCGTTTATCGGCGGGCTGATTTCCGAACAGGCCGCGCTGAACGTGCTGAAGGCCTGGCAGGACCACGTCGCGCGCGGCGCGAAAACCCTGCTGGAGCCGAAGCAGGTTCAGCCGGGTAGCTCGCTGCTGACGCCGGGCATTGTAGAGATGAGCGGCGCGAGCAACGTGCCGGATGAAGAGGTCTTTGGCCCGCTGCTGTGCGTCTGGCGTTACGACGATTTCGATGCGGCCATTGCGATGGCGAACAACACCCGCTACGGCCTGTCGAGCGGGCTGATTTCGCCGCATCGCGAGAAGTTTGACCAACTGCTGCTGGAAGCGCGCGCCGGGATTGTGAACTGGAATAAACCGCTGACCGGGGCCGCGAGCACCGCGCCGTTCGGCGGCGTGGGCGCGTCGGGCAACCATCGCGCCAGCGCGTGGTATGCCGCCGATTACTGCGCGTGGCCGATGGCGAGCCTGGAAACCCCGGCGCTGACGCTGCCGGAGACGCTTAATCCGGGGCTGGATTTTACCGGAGGGGATCGTCATGAAAGCGCGTGAGGTTAACTTTGACGGGCTGGTGGGGCTGACGCACCACTATGCCGGTCTCTCTTTTGGTAATGAAGCCTCGACGAAGCACCGTTTTCAGGTGTCGAACCCGAAGCTGGCGGCGAAGCAGGGCCTGCTAAAAATGAAGGCGCTGGCGGATGCTGGTTTCCCACAGGCGGTGATCCCGCCGCAGGAACGCCCGAACGTGGCGGTCCTTCGTCAGCTCGGCTTTAGCGGTACCGATGAGCAGGTCGTCGAAAAAGCGGGTACGCAGACCCCGCACCTGCTCTCCGCGGCAAGCTCCGCCTCCTCGATGTGGGTGGCAAACGCGGCGACCGTCGCGCCGTCAGCCGATACGCTGGATGGCAAAGTCCACCTGACGGTGGCGAACCTGAACAACAAATTCCACCGCGCCACCGAAGCGGAAACCACCGAGCGCGTGCTGCGCGCCATTTTCAACCATGACGCCCATTTTGAGGTGCATCAGGCCCTGCCGCAGGTGGCGATGTTTGGCGACGAAGGCGCGGCCAACCATAACCGCCTGGGGGGCGACTATGGCGACCCGGGCCTGCAGCTGTTTATCTACGGGCGAGAAGAGGGGAGCCACGCCGCGCCAACCCGTTATCCTGCCCGTCAGACGCTGGCGGCGAGCCAGGCGGTTGCCCGACTGAACCAGGTCAATCCTTCCCAGGTGGTTTTTGCCCAGCAAAACCCGCATGTGATTGACCAGGGCGTGTTCCATAACGACGTGATTGCCGTTTCTAACCGCCAGGTGCTGTTCTGCCACGAGCAGGCGTTTGCCCATCAGGAGAAGCTGCTCGCCACGCTGCATGAGCGCGTGCGCGGCTTCACGCCAGTCCAGGTGCCCACGGAGGCGGTGAGCGTGCAGGACGCGGTAGAAACCTATCTGTTCAATAGCCAGCTGCTGAGCCGTGACGATGGCAGCATGATGCTGGTCCTGCCGCAGGAGTCCCGGGATCATAAAGGCGTGTGGCACTACCTGACGGAGCTGGTTAAGGCCGATAACCCGATTGACGAACTGCGCGTGTTTGACCTGCGCGAAAGCATGGCCAACGGCGGTGGTCCCGCCTGTTTGCGTCTGCGCGTGGTCCTGACCCAGGACGAAATGCAGGCGGTGAACCCGGCGGTCATGATGAACGATACGCTCTTTACGCGGCTGAATGACTGGGTCGATCGCTACTACCGCGATCGTCTGACGCAGGCGGATCTGGTTGACCCGCAGCTTCTGCGTGAAGGACGCGAGGCGCTGGACGCGTTATCGACAATCCTGCAGCTGGGATCGGTTTACCCGTTCCAGCGCTAAAGGAGTGGATATGGAAAATTTACTGGCGCTGACCCTGGCCGACGAGACGCCGGAACAGAAAGAGGGGGACGGCCCCTCATTTCGCTGGCGATGGCTGGGGCGCGGGGTGCTTGAACTGACGCCGACCGTAAAAAGCGATCTCTCGCTGCTGCTTTCAACGGGTATCCACGGGAATGAAACCGCGCCCGTCGAGATTGTTGATCTGCTGCTGCGTGCGCTGTATCGCAATGAGATCGCCCTGAAGTGCCGCACGCTGGTGGTGCTCGGCAATCCCCCTGCGCTGGCGCAAAACAAACGGTATCTGGTGAGCGACATTAACCGCATGTTTGGCGGCCGCTGGTCGCAGTTTCCGCAGAGCGATGAAACGGCGCGGGCAGAGTGGCTGGAGAACGTCGTGACCGCGTTTTTTGCCGCCGCGGGGCCGGGGCGCTGGCATCTGGATCTGCATACGGCAATCCGCGCGTCCTACCACGTTCGCTTCGGCGTTCTGCCGCAGCGCAGTCAGCCTTGGGATGAAGCGTTCCTGAGCTGGCTGGGTGACGCCGGGCTGGAGGCGCTGGTATTTCATCAGTCGCCGGGCGGAACGTTTACCCATTTCACCTGTGAACGTTTCGCTGCGCTGTCCTGCACGCTGGAACTGGGAAAAGCGCTGCCGTTCGGCCAGAACGATCTGAGCCGCTTTGCGCCTACGCATTCCGCCCTTCGGGCGCTGCTGGGAGGAACGGCTCCCGAGCACGCGCATCAGCCCGTTGAGCGGTATCGGGTCGTACAGCAGATCACGCGCCGCAGCGATGCCTTCCAGCTCCATATGGCCGCACACACCCTGAACTTCACCCCGTTCCGCAAAGGGGCGCTGCTGGCTGAGGATGGCGAGGAACGTTACGAGGTGCAAAACACCACCGAGTATGTTTTATTCCCTAACCCCACCGTCGCGTTTGGCCTGCGGGCCGGGCTGATGCTGGAAAAAATATCCTGAACCTTTCCCCTCTCATCATCCGGGAGGGGGAAGTAAAAAACTTTTTTTAACGATTAAAGCGCTTGCGCTTGTTTTGCAGAATATTCCTGGTGAATTGCTTTATTATTGATCTTCACTTCGCTATACTTCTGCTTAATCTCTTTAAAATCATCCTGTTAAATATTTTTTGTTGCAACTCTCCACGCTTTATCCTTATTTCCTCCACATTTGGCGAAAATTTGTTTTTTACACTTTCATTGTTTTACCGTTGCTCTGACTAATTGACGATAAACCCCGTAAAGTTAATCTCGTCAACACGGCATAGCGCCGAAGAATAACTGAAAGAAAGGAAATAAATTATGCGTAAGTTTACTGCACTGTTTGTTGCTTCTACCCTGGCTCTGGGCGCTACCAGCATGGCGTTCGCCGCAGATACTGCGACCACTACACCTACCGCGCCTGCTGAAGGCAAAATGATGATGCATCATAAAGGTCCGGGTATGCACAACGAGATGATGATGTTTAAGGATCTCAACCTGACGGATGCGCAGAAGCAGCAGATCCGCGACATCAGAAAAGGCGAACGCGACCAGATGAAACGTCCTCCGCTTGAAGAGCGCCGTGCGATGCATGACATCATCGCCAGCGATAGCTTCGATAAGGCGAAAGCCGAAGCGCAGATCGACAAAATGGCCGAGCAGCACAAAGCCCGCATGCTGGCTCACATGGAAACCCAGAACAAGATCTACAACATTCTGACCCCGGAACAGAAAAAACAATTTAATGCGAATTTTGAGAAGCGTCTGACAGAACGTCCGGCGATGGAAGGTAAAATGCCAGCTCCAACCGAATAATCGGTTCACTCTCTTAAGACCGCCGGGATCCTGTCCACAAAAGCGCAACCGCTGTGGACAGGACCGGCGGTTTTTCTTTCCTGCCCTCTTGCCTGCCGCCGCCAGCGCGGTATCCTCCTGTAGTCGCTTCAGAGAATGTTTGCAGAGTCATGGCGTTAGAATTTTTATTAACGTTCAGCTAAGGCCTGCCCGCTCTGCTGCCGATACTGTTTCTGTGAATACCCAACGATAACAAACAAGACAGCAACGATAGCGATATCCTTGCCCTGGCACGGGTTGTGCCATTCAGGAGTGGTGATGGAGTTCTTTGATATCCGTAAGATGCCGGTCAGCCTCTGGCGCAATGGTGCTGGCGAAACGCGTGAGATTTGCTGCTTCCCTCCCGCGACGCGCGATTTTCACTGGCGTGCCAGTATCGCGACGATTGCCAGCAACGGCGAATTCTCCTCGTTTCCCGGTGTTGACCGGGTGATTACCTTGCTGGAAGGGGGAGAGGTGACGCTGGACGCGGGTCAGGCGTTCTCCCATACCCTCAAGCATCATCAGCCCTACAGTTTTGCCGGCGATCTGCCGGTGAAAGCGCTGCTTTCAGATGGGCGGATGGCGATGGACTTTAACATCATGACCCGGCGCGACTGCTGCCGGGCGAAGGTGCGCGTTGCTGACCGAACCTTCACCACCTTTGGCTCACGCGGGGGCGTGGTGTTCGTGCTAAGCGGGGCGTGGCAGCTGGGCGATAAATTGCTGACGGCCGATCAGGGTGCCAGCTGGGAGGAGGGTACCCATACGCTGCGTCTGCTGGAGGCTCAGGGCACCTTATTGTTCAGCGAAATCACGTGGCTGCCGGGTCATTGAGCACAATGATCTCAAACTTTCCTGTCAGGACCGGTTTACAGAGAATTTTGTAGCCATCGTGGTCAAATCCGGCGGGCGTGCGCAGCAGGGTTGCCGCGTCGTTGATGTCGTCGACGGCGCCCAGCCAGAGCCAGTTGTTGACGATGTGATACTGGGTCATGGCCTCGCCCACTTCTTTTAGCGCAACGGCGCTTTCCCAGGGCCAGCAGTTCACGCTGATGGCCGCCAGACCGGTGAGAAGCCGGGCGTGATGCGCCTCAACGCTCTCTTTCCCGCAGCACGCACCGGCGCAGCGCTTCAGCGCGGATCGAAAACAGGCGCGTCCCCGGGTGGTAGCCTCCAGACCTAAAAGGCTGTAGCAAAGCTGTAAATCGTCCGCCAGCGTCTGCAGCGCCTGGAGCGCGGCGCGTTTATTGGCGAATAGCCCATAGAGATTCGGGGCATGAGAAAAATCGACGTCGCGCGCGTAGACGACCTGCGGCCTGCCATCGTTTATCTGCAGGGAGCAGAGCTGACGGTTGCGGCGCAGGCGCTTATTGAACAGCGGCTGTTGTTCTTTTATCAACCGCGCCTCCAGCAACAGCGCGCCCATTTCTCCCGCCGTCTGGAACCAGGTAATGCGTCGCGACTGGCGCAGCATGGCGGCCTCGTCCGGCGTACGGAGATGGGATAACACCCGACTGCGAATGTTAACGCTCTTGCCGATATAGAGCGGCAGGGTATCGCTTTCACCGTGAAAGATGTACACGCCCGGCTGTTTAGGCAGCGCCTCAAGCCAGGGGCGAAGGTGCTCGGGATATTCGTAGATAGCCGCCGCTTCAAATTCAAGACGCGGGGCGGATTGACGCCTGCTCACATACTGCTCCATATACTGTTCAGGCATACAGTGTAGCAGGAGTGTGATGGTTAAAAAAGAGCCGGGTGGCGGCTAAGCCTTACCCGGCCAGGACGTGCGGCTTGATGCCCTCACCTCAACCCTCTCCCACGGGAGAGGGCGCAAACATTAAAAGCGGTAACCTGGTTACCGCTTTGCTTTATTTTTTCCAGAAGTCGTCAAACACCGTAATGGGCGTGTGGCGCTTGTGCTCGGTTTTCAGATACCAGCCTTCGATGATTTTCGCGGTCCGTTCATCCAGCTTTTTGCCTTCCAGATAATCATCGATGTTGTCATAGGTGACGCCAAGGGCCGCTTCATCCGGCAGGGAAGGTCGATCGTCTTCAAGGTCCGCTGTTGGCGCTTTCTTATACAGATGCTCAGGACACCCCAGCGCGGCCAGCAGCTGCTTACCCTGACGCTTGTTGAGACGGAAGATAGGGTTAATGTCGGTGCCGCCGTCGCCGTATTTGGTGAAGAAACCGGTGATCGCTTCTGCCGCATGGTCGGTGCCGACGACAACACCTTTGGTCATCCCGGCGATGCTGTACTGCGCTTTCATGCGCTCGCGGGCCTTCTCGTTGCCGCGAACAAAATCGCTCAGCTCAATGCCCGCTTCGCGAAGCGCCTGCTCGCTTGCCAGCACCGAGCCCTTAATATTCACGGTCAGCACGCGGTCAGGCTGAATGAAGGCAATGGCATCCTGGCAATCCTGCTCGTCCGCCTGTACGCCATAAGGAAGACGCACCGCGATAAACTGCAGTTTCTCATCGCCCGTCTCTTCGCGAAGCTCTGAAATCGCCATCTGGCAGAGTTTACCGGTCAGGGTAGAGTCCTGGCCGCCGCTGATGCCCAGCACCAGGGATTTCAGGAAAGCGTTCTTTTTTAAGTACGATTTTAAAAAATCCACGCTGCGGCGGATCTCTTCACGTGCATCTACCGTAGGCTTCGCGCCCAGTGCCTGAATAATCTCTTGTTGCAGAGCCATCACGCCCTCCATATGCAGTACATAAACAGAATGTGTTAGCTGTTAAAACTAACCCTTTGGGCGAGAAACGACAAGGATCACAGTTTCGAGTGCGCTAATTTGCGCCGATTTAGCAGGTTATCGTTGTTTTATTAGAATTTTCCGAAATTCGTCTGGCGTAACTCACAAAGTTGAACAATAGTACTTTTTATCCCATGCTTAGATAACACGCTGATAAACAAGAGGACGGAATATGAACAAGAACGTAGCAGGAATTCTTAGCGCAGCGGCGGTACTGACTATGCTGGCAGGGTGTACGGCTTACGATCGCACTAAGGATCAGTTTACGCAGCCCGTAGTAAAAGACGTTAAAAAAGGGATGACCCGTTCGCAGGTGGCTGCGATTGCCGGTAAACCTTCTTCTGAAGTGACCATGATTCATGCGAAAGGGACCTGCCAGACCTATATCCTGGGTCAACGTGATGGTAAGGCAGAAACCTACTTCGTCGCCCTGGATGATACCGGTCATGTGATCAACTCCGGCTATCAGACCTGTGCTGAATACGATACCGATCCGCAGGCACCTAAGGCGCAGTAACCCTGCTTGCCTGAGGATGTTAACAAACCGGCCCATGGGCCGGTTTTTTTATGCATCAGAAAATCTTATTTCTTTGCGCGAATTATTTGCCCGAAATGTGAAGGGAGTCAACAAGCCAGGTCAATGAGAGACAATTTTAGCCTATCCAGAATTATCCCCTGTCTGTACCATTGCGTATACTCACTCCAACGATAAACAACAGTACGCAAGCTACCTGTCTGCCGGGACAGCGAGTCGAGTGATAGCGCGATGGCAGGTAGTCATACAAGAGGGAAATCACGATGGAAAAGAAACATATCTACCTGTTCTGCTCAGCGGGCATGTCAACGTCGCTTCTGGTGTCAAAGATGCGTGCGCAGGCTGAAAAGTATGAAGTCCCTGTGGTGATTGAAGCGTTTCCAGAGACGCTGGCGGGCGAAAAAGGCCAGACAGCCGATGTTGTTTTACTGGGGCCGCAAATTGCCTATATGTTGCCCGAAATTCAACGACTGTTACCGAATAAACCGGTCGAAGTGATCGACTCGGGGCTGTACGGCAAAATTGATGGTTTAGGTGTTCTTAAAGCTGCTGTGGCAGCCATTAAAAAAGCTGCTAATTAATTTTTATTTTTCCCGTCAAAGAGTTATTTCACACACAATACGCCGTAACATGCGTTACGGCATTTAAGGGTATTTTCCTATGAGTAAAGTCATCGCTTCACTTGAAAAGGTACTCCTTCCTTTTGCTGTTAAAATAGGAAAGCAGCCTCACGTTAATGCCATCAAAAACGGCTTTATTAAATTAATGCCGTTGACGCTGGCCGGGGCCATGTTCGTTTTAATTAACAACGTTTTTCTGAGCTTTGGTGAAGGTTCCTTCTTTTATTCATTAGGAATTCGGTTAGACGCTTCCACTATTGAAACCCTTAATGGTTTTAAAGCCATTGGCGGCAACGTCTATAACGGTACGTTAGGGATTATGTCGCTGATGGCGCCTTTCTTTATTGGGATGGCACTGGCAGAAGAGCGTAAAGTGGATCCGCTGGCTGCCGGGTTATTATCCGTTGCCGCCTTTATGACCGTAACGCCTTATAGCGTGGGTGAAGCCTATGCCGTTGGCGCCAACTGGCTGGGCGGGGCCAACATCATCTCCGGTATTGTTATCGGCCTGGTGGTGGCAGAAATGTTCACCTTTATTATCCGCCGCAACTGGGTTATCCGCCTGCCGGATAGCGTACCGGCTTCCGTTTCTCGTTCATTTTCCGCGTTGATTCCAGGCTTCATTATTCTCTCCATCATGGGGATTATCGCCTGGGCGCTCTCCCACTGGGGCACTAACTTCCACCAGATCATCATGGACTCTATCTCTACGCCGCTGGCGTCGATGGGTGGCGTGGTCGGTTGGGCGTATGTGATTTTCACTTCTCTGCTGTGGTTCTTTGGCGTGCATGGTTCACTGGCACTTGCCGCGCTGGACAGCGGGATTATGACCCCCTGGGCACTGGAAAACGTTGCGCTTTACCAGCAGTACGGCTCCGTTGACGCGGCGCTGGCAGCTGGTAAAACCTTCCATGTGTGGGCGAAGCCGATGCTTGACTCCTATATCTTCCTGGGCGGTACCGGGGCGACCTTGGGTCTGATCATCGCGGTCTTTATTGTCTCTCGTCGTGCTGACTACCGTCAGGTCGCGAAGCTGGCGCTGCCATCAGGCATCTTCCAGATTAACGAACCGATTCTGTTCGGTCTGCCAATCATCATGAACCCGGTAATGTTCATTCCGTTCATCCTGATTCAGCCGCTGCTGGCCGCGATCACCCTGACGGCGTATTACATGGGCATCATTCCACCGGTCACCAACATTGCGCCGTGGACCATGCCGGCGGGCCTGGGCGCCTTCTTCAACACCAACGGTAGCGTCGCGGCCTTCCTGCTGGCGATATTCAACCTCGGGATTGCCACCCTGCTGTACATGCCGTTCGTGGCGATTGCCAACAAAGCCGCCACCATTATTGATGAAGAAGAGAGCGAAGAGGATATTGCCCTCTCACTGAAATTCTAGGATTGACCGGCGCGGGGAAGCCCGCGCCAGCCACAAGGAGCTTAAACATGTTAGATTTGGATAGTATTGTCGCAGACGAAGCCGTCGAGAACGATCTCGAAGAAGTGGTGATGGGGCTTATCATCAACTCCGGACAGGCCCGCAGCCTGGCCTATGCCGCACTGAAGCAGGCCAAGCAGGGAGATTTCGCCGCCGCGAAAACCATGATGGACCAGTCCCGCACGGCGCTGAACGAAGCGCACCTGGTGCAGACAAAGCTGATTGAAGGCGATCAGGGCGAAGGGAAGATGAAGGTCAGCCTGGTGCTGGTCCACGCGCAGGATCACCTGATGACCTCGATGCTGGCGCGTGAGCTGGTGGCGGAGCTTATCGAGCTTCACGAGAAAATGCACTGAGTCGGATTTCGCAGCAGGAGGTCAGCACGATGGAAATTAAAACCGCACTTGAACAGCAGCTGTTTAACGGCAAAAATTTTCACGTGGTTATCTACAACAAGACGGAGAGCGCCAGCGGTCTGCACCAGCATGACTACTACGAGTTCACGATTGTTCTGACCGGCCGCTACTACCAGGAGATCAACGGTAAGCGCGTCCTGCTTGAGCGAGGGGATTTTGTCTTCCTGCCGATGGGGTCTTATCACCAGAGCTTTTACGAATTTGGTGCCACCCGTATTCTGAATGTGGGCGTCAGCAGACGCTTCTTTGAGAAGCACTATCTGCCGCTGGTGCCGTTCTGCTTTGTGGCCTCCCAGGTCTATCGGGTCAAAAACGAGTTTATGACCTGGATTGAAACGGTTATCGCCTCGCTTAACTTCCGCGACAATGAATTTGATGAGTTTATTGAAACGGTGACCTTCTACGTGATGAACCGGCTGCGCCATCATCGTGAGGAGCAGCAGGTGACGGATGATATTCCACAGTGGCTGCGCAGCACCGTTGAGCTGATGCACGATAAAGGCCAGTTCAGCGAAAATGCGCTGGAAAATATGGTGTCACTGTCGGGAAAATCCCAGGAATATCTGACCCGCGCGACGCAGCGCTATTATCGTAAAACACCCGTGCAAATTATTAATGAAATCCGCATTAATTTTGCCAGGAAACAGCTGGAAATTACCAACTACTCTGTCACCGATATTGCGTACGAGTCAGGATACAGCAGTCCCAGCCTGTTTATTAAGACCTTTAAGAAATTGACTTCATTCACACCGAACAGTTACCGGAAGAATTTAACGGTAATTAATTAACTTTCGGCGGATTACCCGCCACAAATATTGCTTTAATGGCTTGCCCAAATAGCGGGAAGAGTACGCTATACCTTGCAGGCGATTAACCTGATACGCTAAGGGAGATATTATGCAGAAGAAATTAAAAGTCGTAACCATTGGTGGCGGCAGCAGCTATACCCCGGAATTACTTGAAGGTTTCCTGAAACGTTATCATGAATTACCGGTCAGCGAATTATGGCTGGTAGACGTTGAGGAAGGTCAGGAAAAGCTGAATATTATTTTCGACCTGTGCAAGCGCATGGTGGAGAAAGCCGGCGTGCCTCTGACCGTGCATAAAACCCTGGACCGCCGTCTGGCGCTGAAAGATGCGGATTTCGTCACCACCCAGCTGCGCGTCGGCCAGCTGAAGGCGCGCGAGCTGGACGAACGTATCCCGCTGAGCCACGGCTATCTCGGGCAGGAGACCAACGGCGCGGGCGGCCTGTTCAAAGGCCTGCGTACCATCCCTGTTATTTTCGACATCGTCAAAGACGTACAGGAGATCTGCCCGAACGCGTGGGTGATTAACTTCACCAACCCGGCCGGGATGGTGACCGAGGCGGTCTATCGTCATACCGGTTTCAAACGCTTTATCGGCGTCTGCAATATTCCGATCGGTATGAAGATGTTTATCCGCGACGTGCTGGCGCTGAACGACAGCGACGATCTCTCCATCGACCTGTTCGGCCTGAACCACATGGTGTTCATTAAAGACGTGATCGTGAACGGTCAATCGCGCTTTGCCGAGCTGCTCGACGGCGTGGCTTCCGGTCGCCTGACGGCGGCATCGGTGAAAAACATCTTTGACCTGCCGTTCAGCGAAGGGCTGATCCGCTCGCTGAACCTGCTGCCGTGCTCGTACCTGCTTTACTACTTCAAGCAGAAAGAGATGCTGGCCATCGAAATGGGCGAGTACTATAAGGGCGGCGCGCGAGCGCAGATCGTTCAGAAAGTCGAGAAGCAGCTGTTCGATTTATATAAAGATCCGAACCTGAACGTCAAACCGAAAGAGCTGGAGCAGCGCGGCGGGGCCTACTACTCCGATGCGGCGTGTGAAGTGATTAACGCTATCTACAACGACAAGCAGGCGGAACACTATGTCAACGTGCCGCACCACGGCCATATCGACAATATCCCGGCGGACTGGGCGGTCGAGATGACCTGCATCCTGGGACGCGAAGGCGCTAAACCGCATCCACGCATCACCCACTTCGATGATAAGGTCATGGGCCTGATCCACACCATCAAAGGCTTTGAAGTGGCGGCAAGCAACGCGGCGCTGAGCGGCGAGCTCAATGACGTGCTGCTGGCGCTGAACCTCAGCCCGCTGGTGCATTCCGACCGCGATGCGGAGCAGCTGGCCGGCGAGATGATCCTGGCGCATGAAAAATGGTTGCCGAACTTTGCCGCCACGATCGAGAAGCTCAAGTTCAAACACCACTGAGAGGACGCACAATGGAAAACCTGCTGATCGTTAATGCTGATGATTTTGGCCTCTCGAAAGGTCAGAACTACGGCATTATTGAAGCCTGTCGCCGGGGTGTTGTGACCTCGACCACGGCACTGGTGAATGGTGAGGCGGTTGAACACGCGGCGCAGCTGAGCCGCGAGGTGCCGGAGCTGGGCGTCGGCATGCATTTTGTGCTGACGCTCGGGATGCCGCTTTCACCGATGCCGGGCCTGACGCGCGACGGCCTGCTGGGTAAATGGATTTGGGAACTGGCGGAGCAGGGCGCTCTGCCGCTCGAAGAGATTGCCGGAGAGCTGGAGCGTCAGTTCAACCGCTTTATTGATGTGTTTGGTACGGCGCCGACGCATATCGACAGCCATCACCACGTGCATATGATCCCGGCGATTTTCCCGATTGTCGCGGAGTTTGCGCAGCGCAAAGGCGTGGCGATGCGCGTGGATCGGGAGGCGCGCGGCGTGCCCGACTGCGACGTGACCACCACAGAGGGGTTCAGCAGCGCATTTTACGGCGACGAGATCGACGAAGCGCTGTTCCTGAAGGTGCTGGATGAGTCCGCCGCTCGCGGTGAAAAGTCCGTAGAGGTGATGGCGCATCCTGCTTTTGTCGATAATACCGTGCGGAAAAGCGCCTACTGCTGGCCGCGCCTGGCGGAGCTGGACGTGCTGACGTCGGCGTCGCTGAAGTATGCGATTGCCGAGCGTGGGTATCGGTTGGGAACGTTCGGGGATTTGTGAGAAATTCCCCCTCACCCTAACCCTCTCCCCAAAAGGGAGAGGGGACTGGGCCGTGCGGTCTGTAATGCGAACACAGGTCTGCATTTCACCCTCTCCCTTTCAGGGAGAGGGCCGGGGTGAGGGTATTTTTTACGCCGGGATCTGGTCAATCTTACTGCTGCGCGACCAGACGCGGTGCGCGGCGAGCAAATCAAACAGCTTCGTCATAAAGGCATCGTCAACGTTGTCGCCCTCGACAATGCCGTCCTCACCCTGATCGGCCACCTTCAGGTGCGCCTTAAACCGTCGCGCGTCGCCGGACAGCGCGATCGGTTTCAGGTGCTTATAGGCTTCCAGCAGATAATACACGGCGTCACCGTTGTTCAGCAGGCTGTCAATGTCTCCGCACGGCACAATCACCGCATCGACGGTCAGCGATGGCGCCCCGGCAAAGGTCGCCGCCACCGGCAGCACGGAGCCGTCATCGGCGGTCACTTCCCCCATGCGGGAATAAAGCAGTTTCGCATGCACGCCCTGGGTCTTCAGCGCCTGCATAATCCCCAGCACGTCGCTGGCGCGGGTTTTGTCGTTCAGCAGGATGGCGACCACGCGGCCTTTAATCGAGCCACCCGGCACGGCATACAGGCTCAGCGACGGATCTTTCTTCACGCCGTTAACCTCTTTCGGCGGGGCAAGGTTGCGCTGCTCGTCGGTCAGCGTAATGCCCAGGTTATCCGCAACGCTCTGGGCGAGTTGAATATCAATGCGCGCCAGCTGATCGACCACCCGCTCGCGGATGTAGGTACGCACCACTTTGCTCAGCTCAAAGCTGAAGCCGCCGATAATGTGCTGCTGCTCAATCGGCGTCTGGCTGTTCCAGAACAGGCGAGGGTGGGCGTAATATTCGCCGAACGACGGGCTGCGCTCGCGAATTTTGTTGCCGTCGATACGCTCCTGGTACGATTCGAATCCACCGCGTTTCGGCCCGGGAGGGGTTTCGCGCGGCCAGTTATCGTTGATGGAGTTCGGCTCATAGTTAGCCGGGTTGGTATCAATATCCTGACGGTGCATCCCGTCGCGCTGGAAGTTGTGGTACGGGCAGGTTGGGCGGTTAATTGGAATTTCGTGGAAGTTCGGTCCGCCAAGACGGCTGATCTGCGTATCGGTATACGAGAACAAACGTCCCTGCAGGAGCGGATCGTTGGTGAAATCCAGCCCCGGTACGATATGCCCAGGGTGGAACGCGACCTGTTCGTTCTCGGCAAAGAAGTTATCCGGGTTACGGTTGAGCACCATTTTACCCACCAGCTGAACCGGCACCAGCTCTTCCGGGATCAGCTTCGTCGGGTCAAGAAGATCGAAATCAAACTTAAATTCGTCCTCTTCCGGTATGAGCTGCAGGCCCAGCTCGTACTCCGGGAAGTCGCCCGCTTCGATGGACTCCCACAGCTCGCGGCGATGGAAATCCGGATCGCGACCGGTCAGCTTCTGCGCCTCATCCCACACCAGGGAGGCTTTACCCGCCACCGGCTTCCAGTGGAAACGGACGAACGTGGCTTTACCCTCGGCGTTGATCAGACGGAAGGTATGGATGCCAAAGCCTTCCATGGTGCGATAGCTGCGCGGAATGCCGCGGTCTGACATCGCCCACATCACGTTGTGTAAGGTTTCAGGCTGCAGGGAGACATAGTCCCAGAAGGTGTCGTGCGCACTTTGTCCCTGCGGTATGGCCCAGTGGGGCTCCGGTTTTACCGCATGGACAAAGTCAGGAAATTTATGCGCGTCCTGAATGAAGAACACCGGGGTGTTATTGCCCACCAGATCGAAAATACCCTCTTCGGTATAAAACTTGGTGGCAAAGCCGCGGATATCCCGAACCGTATCTGCCGAACCGGCGCCGCCCTGTACGGTGGAGAAGCGCACAAATACCGGAGTGATTTTGTCCGGGTCGGAGAGGAAGTCCGCTTTGGTGATCGCTTTCAGGCTCTTGTATGGCTGGAAGTAGCCGTGCGCAGCGGAACCGCGCGCGTGAACGATGCGTTCCGGAATGCGCTCATGGTCGAAATGGGTGATTTTTTCCCGCAGGATGAAGTCTTCCAGCAGGGTTGGTCCGCGCGCGCCTGCGCGAAGGGAGTTCTGATCGTCTGCAATACGCACGCCCTGATTGGTGGTGAGCGCAAAACCTTCGCCGCCTTTACGGTGCGGCTCAAGCGATTTCAGCTTCTCGTTTCCCGTGTCCGGCGATTTCACGCTTCCCGGCGCGGTAGGCTGTTCGCCCGGTGCGGAAGGGCCAGGGGAGGGGCGGTGAGAGCCGTCAGCAGGGGCGAGAGAGTCCATACCCGGTTGAGATTCCTCAGTGCCATGAATCGGTGATTGATGTGTTTTATCTTTGTTCGACATTGCACGCTTCTCCTTTATCCATTGCTAAAAACCCTATTAAGGATAGAACAATGTCGCGAGATGGCTCGCGAACTAAGAGTTTTCACATGCCGTCATTAGCGAAAGGAGCCATCCCACCCACTCGGAGCGCGACGGAAGGCAGCAGGATCGGCTATCATAGAATTTTCCTGCTTCAAGAATTTGCTTTAGTGAACCAGTCGCTTATGAAACCTCTTCGTCAACAAAACCGCCAGGTTATTAGCTATGTGCCCCGCGTTGAGCCCGCGCCGCCTGACCATGCCCTGAAAGTGGAGGGTTTTCGCGATGTCTGGCAGCTGCGGGGGAAATACGTGGCCTTTGTGCTGATCGGCGAACACTTCCGTCGTTCACCCACGTTTACGGTGCCGGAATCGGCGCAGCGGTGGGCGATGCAGATCCGCCAGGATGAAGAGGTTGAAGAATAACAGCCATAAAAAAACCGCCATCAGGCGGTTTTTTTATTTCTAAAGTGATTAACGGTGCGCCAGCTCGGCGTCGTCTTCACTTTCCAGAATCGCTTTGTCGGTCTGCTTCAGCCACTGGCTGGTCAGCGTACCGGCGGTCATGGAGCCGCTCACGTTCAGCGCGGTACGGCCCATGTCGATCAGCGGCTCAACGGAGATCAGCAGCGCGACCAGCGTCACGGGGAGACCCAGCGCAGGCAGCACAATCAGCGCGGCGAAGGTTGCACCGCCGCCAACACCCGCAACGCCTGCGGAGCTGATGGTAACAATCCCGACCAGCGTGGCAATCCAAACCGGATCCAGCGGGTTGATGCCCACCGTCGGGGCGACCATCACCGCCAGCATCGCCGGGTACAGGCCCGCACAGCCGTTCTGACCAATGGTGGCACCAAAGGAGGCAGAGAAGCTGGCGATGGATTCAGGCACGCCCAGACGACGCGTTTGCGCTTCAACGTTCAGCGGAATAGAGGCTGCGCTGGAACGGCTGGTGAAGGCGAAGGTCAGCACAGGCCAGACTTTACGGAAGTATTTCAGCGGGCTGACGCCGTTCACGCCCAGCAGGATGCCGTGCACCACGAACATAATGCCCAGGCCCAGATAAGAGGCGACAACGAAGCTGCCCAGCTTAATGATGTCCTGCAGGTTAGAGCCGGCAACCACTTTGGTCATCAGCGCCAGCACGCCGTAAGGCGTCAGCTGCATCACCAGACGCACCAGCTTCATCACCCAGCTTTGCAGGGTATCAATCGCGGTCAGCACGCGTTCGCCTTTAGGCGCGTCGTCTTTCAGCAGCTTCAGCGCCGCTACGCCCAGGAACGCGGCGAAAATAACCACGCTGATGATCGAGGTTGGGCTCGCACCGGTCAGGTCAGCAAACGGGTTCTTCGGAATGAAGGAGAGCACCATCTGCGGCACGGTCAGGTCAGCCACTTTACCAACGTAGTTGGTTTGAATCGCGGTAAGACGCGCCGTTTCAGCGGTACCCTGAACCAGACCTTCTGCGGTCAGGCCAAACAGGTTGGTGACCAGCACACCCACCAGCGCGGCAATCAGCGTGGTGAACAGCAGCGTACCAATGGTCAGGAAGCTGATTTTTCCCAGCTGAGTGGCGTTATGCAGGCGGGCAACGGCGCTCAGAATAGAGGCGAACACCAGCGGCATAACGATCATCTGCAGCAGCTGAACATAGCCGTTACCGACGATGTTGAACCACTGAATAGAATCTTTCAGAACTGGATTATCGGAGCCATAAATTGCCTGTAATGCCAGACCAAATACGACACCCATGGCCAGACCAACCAGCACTTTTTTCGCCAGGCTCCACTGTTTGTGGCGCGCCTGCGCGAGAAGCAATAGCAATACAACGAACACAACGACGTTCGCGATGAGTGGAAAATTCATCCCCGTTCTCCTGATTTATTATTGGGTCGGTTTTTACCGATCCTGTTGGCGGAAGGTTAGCAGAAGTGTGATGTAGCGCTTATATCCAAATGGAATGGGTTATGACAAATAGGATAATTTTGTTGGTTTACTGTTCAATCTGGTGATGAATAAAGCGATTGAACTGAAATTGCAGCGAATTAATCATCTGGGATGACCAGCGAACTGCACTGTTTTCGGGCAATGTTTGCGGCATCCAGACGGCGTAAGCAAATAGCGCCATGCACAATACGCGCTCAAGCTGGTTCCCTTTCTGCGGTGCGAGGATCGGAAAGCGGAAACGCCAGCGGCAGGGCCAAAGCAGCGGCACGCCCGCAGGCGTCAGCATATCGGCGAGAATATGGCTTAAATAGCCCAGCACCATCCCCTGGATGGCATCGGCGGGGACTATCCAGCTTTCGGGCACCTTCAAATAGAAAAGCGTCAGCAGGCCAAACACGGCCAGCAGGCTGTGCGTAAACCCCCGGTGGCCGAACGCGCGGGCGATGGGTTTCGACACCCACTTCAGGCGTTGTCCGAGGAAGGACTTGGGGTGGTCAATGTCGGGCAGCAGACAGGTCAATACGGCGGAAGGGACAATATGCCACCAGTCCCCCTGTGCCAGCACGGGGGTGAGTTCAGCGTTTTTGGCAAATACTGCGCACGCAATAGAAAAAAGCAGGTGGCCTTCCGCCGTCATGATAAAACCCACAAAACTGTCAATTCATACAGTATAGGGTTTTTATACAGTAGGCGGAAGAGGTGACGGTGTAACTGTTTGTCACAAACCGGAGAAGGGCGTTAACCGCCCTGCAGGTGATGCGCCGTGAGTTCTGCCAGCGAGTTAAGCTTCACGTCGGCGAGGGCAAACCGGGGGTCGTGACGGCCTTCTTCAGCGGGCACCACAATGGAGCGCATCCGTGCAGCCTTCGACGCCACCATACCGTTAACGGAATCTTCCAGCGCAACGCAGTTGAGAGGATCCAGGCCCAGCTTTGCGGCGCAGTCCAGATAGACCTGCGGGTGCGGCTTGCTGTAAGGCAATTTCTCAGCGGAGGCCAGCGCGTCGAAGCTGTCGCGCAGTTCAAACATCGTCAGCACTTTTTCCAGCATGTGCAGCGGTGAAGCCGAGGCCAGTCCGACCTTCAGCCCCTGGGCTTTACACAGCGCGACGGCCTCACGTACGCCGGGCAGCAGCGGCCTGTTCTCTTCCACCAGAGAAATGGCGCGGCTAATAATGCGTGCGGTCACCTCATCGCGACCGGGACCCACCCACGGCTGTTGGGCAAACCACAGGTCAACCACCATATCGATGCGCAGGCCCAGCGTATCGGGAAGTTCATTACGGCGGCTGATATCCACGCCCAGGCTGGCCATAACGTCCAGTTCGGCGCGATCCCACAGCGGTTCGGAATCGATCAGTAATCCATCCATGTCAAAAATTGCGGCAAGAATTTGGCGCGGTGTCGACATCACAACGTCTCCTTATCCAGGGTGTTCGACAGACGATACGTGCTAAGCACACTCTGCAATTTAGCATATTGCTTTTAAAGAGCGGGCGAAATTGATGACCAGCAGGTAGACTTAGGCACAAATAACGCGTCTTTATGAAGAGGAACTGATGACGTATCAACAAGCTGGACGCATTGCGGTCTTAAAACGTATTGCTGGCTGGGTGATTTTTATTCCTGCCGTCATTTCTACGCTGATTTCTGTACTCAAATTTATGTACGACCACAGCGAAAAACAGCCGGGTATCAATGCGGTAATGCTTGATTTCGCTCATGTCATGATTGAGATGATGCGTTTTAATACGCCATTTTTGAATGTCTTCTGGTTTAACTCACCCACCCCGGATTTTCATCAACAGCTGAATATCGGCTTTTGGGTGATATATGCCCTGATCTTTGTCGCGCTGGCATTACAGGCCTCTGGCGCGAGAATGAGTCGCCAGACGCGCTTTTTACGCGAAGGCGTTGAGGATCAGTTGATTCTGGAGCAGGCCAAAGGCCCGGAAGGAATGAGTCGGGAGCAGATTGAATCCCGCATTGTTGTGCCGCGTCACACCATTTTCCTGCAAATTTTCCCGCTCTATATCCTTCCCGTGATTATCATTGTGGCGGGATACTTCTTCTTCTCACTGCTCGGTTTTCTGTAAGCGATAAGGGTGGCTGCAAGGCCACCCGTTATCTTCTCAGGCGGCAAGCATACGCTCGAGTGCCCGCTGCGCGTTAACAAGGTGTTCTCCGCCAAAAAGAATGGCCCGGTTCATCAGCGTATAAAGCTGATACACCGGCTGGCGGTCGAGGAAACCGGGCGGGAGAGGGGAAACAGACTGGTATCCGTCGTATATTTGCGGCGGCTGCTCAGGATGAAGCGGCAGCATGGCAAGATCGCACTCTCTGTCACCCCAGTAGCAGGCCGGGTCAAAGATATACGGGCCGTTGGGACCCAGCGCGCAGTTATTGGACCACAAATCGCCGTGAAGCAGAGACGCCTGAGGCTGGTGGGATGCCAGACGCTGTTGAACGTGCTCGACGATGGCGTCGATATTGCCAAACTCCAGCCCTTTCTCGGCGGCCAGCTCAAGCTGCCAGCCAATGCGCTGCTCGGCAAAAAATGTAGACCAGCGACGCTGCCAGGCATTGGGCTGTGGTGTGGTGGAGAGATCGTTGTCAAAGTCGAGACCAAACTGCGGCTGGTCGCTCCATTGATGCAGGCGCGCCAACTGTTGGCCAAGGATGAACGCATTATGGGCATCCAGCGGGCGGGCGGGGAGATATTCCATTACCAGGAAGCTGTAGTCGCGGTCGCTCCCCACGGCCAGAACCTGCGGGACCGTGACCGTTTTACTGCGGGACAACAGCTCCAGCTGGTCGGCTTCGGCGGTAAATATTGGAAGCAGCTCTCGCTCATCGCATTTAACGAAAAGATCGCGCCCTGCGTAGCGTAAATGCCACGCGGCGTGGATCTCACCGCCTGGCAGTTCGTTACGCAGTTCAATTTCACCTTCACCCAGCTGCTCACGTAAAAGATGACTGATAGCCTGCCACATGTTGTCTCTCCCATGTTGTCTGCCAGATCATAAAGTTAGCGCATAACTGCGGTAAAAAAATACGAACTAACGCACACCTGAGCGGTTTAAATTCATACAGCGCACTTATTGTTCTTTTTTCCGCCAGCTTTCCCAGGTATCCACGTCAATTTCGGCAGGCTTGTCGGTCACGCTCTCCACCAGACTGGCGGCCAGCGCATGAACCTCTTCCTGACTCAGGGCGCCGATCAGACCAAATGTCAGGGTGCCTAAATCATGAATGTTGCCCTCGTCATCCGTCAGCGTGAGGAGAAAATTAGCGCGGGTGAAAGCATTGTTGAGCTCATTCAGCTCGGTCAGCGATGCTTCATGAAGGTTGATGGTCACGACGTAGCGTGTGATGTCACCACTGCTCATAATTCACCTCATTGTTATCATGGAAGTTTTCTTAGCATAGTCGATAGTTTGCGTTTGGCGACTCAGAGACGACATTCCCCTCCGTAAAGACGAAGGGGAAAAGGCGTTAATTTCGGGACAGGTAATCGACGATTTTTTGCGTATCGGCGAGCGAACAGAGACGCGTGCCCTGGTTGATGGTGGCGGCGCTACCCGCCGCCACGCCGTAGCGTGTCATCTCGAGCAGAGACGCGCCCTGCGCCAGTTTTAGCGTCATCGCACCCACCATGCTATCGCCAGCGCCAACCGTGCTCTGGCTCTTCATCGGCGGTGGGACAACCTGAACGGACGACGATTCATCGACTGCCAGCGCCCCCTGAGGGCCAAGGGAGACGACTACGCGCCGCGCTTTGCCGCTGCGCACCAGCACCTGCGCGGCGGTGCGCACATCATCAGGCTGCGTCAGTTCGCGGTTGACCAGCGCGCTTAACTCTTTCTGGTTGGGTTTGACCAGCTCCAGATTGCCCGGCACCAGGGCCGCCTGCAGGGCCTCGCCGCTGCTGTCGACAATGCAGCGGATGCCGCGCTGCTGCGCGGCCTGAATCAGCGCCGTTAATTTTTCCGGGCTTACGCCGGGCGGCAGGCTGCCGCTTACCACCAGCAGCGCGCCGCTTTCTATTGTCAGCACTTTCTCTTCAAGCTGACGAAACTCGTCATCGCTGAGTTTCGCGCCCGGCATGACAAAACGGTACTGCTCGCCGCTTGATTCTACGTGGACATGCAGGTTTTGCCGCGTCCAGTCTTCCGCCTCGACGGTGTCTACGGCCACCCGTTCATCGGCCAGCAGAGAGACCAGGTGTTCACCGGTGGCACCGCCTGCGGGGAAAATTGCCGTGGCTTTGCCGCCGAGGTGTGTAATGGCGCGCGCCACGTTGATCCCGCCGCCGCCGGGCTCAAAGACCGGGGCGCTGCAGCGCAATTTACCTTCCGGGTAAATCTGCGGCGTCAGGGTGGCGGAATCCAGGGAAGGGGAGAGCGTCAGAGTATAAATAGAAACCATCATTACCTCCTTTTAGCATGGGTTCTTATTAGCCTGGCACCATTTGTCAGGAAGGCAATGTAAATAACAGTATGATTTTAAATATGAATGCTGACGAAAAGTGAGGCGGGGGATATATAAAATAAAACGCTTTTTGAGATCGTTCTTATTCAAAAAATGAAATAAGAAAACATTGCTATGTTATTTGCGGCTTTTTATAATTTGTTACCTTTCTCTGGACGCCTTGTCATTGATCCTCAAGAAAGATTCCGGGACCGTGTGGTCTCTTTTTTTGTTGTACGGACTCCTTAATAAAATGAAGCTTTTAAAGACAGTGCCCGCTGCACTGATGCTGGCGGGTGGCGTGTTTGCGGCTATGAACGCGACCGCTGATGATACCGTTTTTACTGTCATGGACGATCCTTCCACCGCGAAAAAACCGTTTGAAGGTAACCTGAACGCCGGATACCTGGCACAATCCGGTAACACGAAAAGCTCTTCTCTGACGGCGGACAGTACGCTCACCTGGTACGGTAATACCACCGCCTGGTCTCTGTGGGGTAATGCCAGCAACACTTCCGCTAACGACGAACGTTCTTCCGAGAAGTATGCGGTAGGCGGACGTAGCCGTTACAACATGACCGACTATGACTACCTGTTTGGTCAGGCAAGCTGGTTAACCGACCGTTACAACGGTTATCGCCAGCGCGATGTATTCACCGCCGGTTATGGTCGCCAGTTCCTGAACGGTCCGGTACACAGCTTCCGTTTTGAATTCGGTCCGGGTGTGCGTTACGACGAGTACACCAATGGCGATACCAAAACCCAACCGCTCGGTTACGCTTCCGGTACCTATGCCTGGCAGATGACTGACAACACCAAATTTACCCAGGGTGTTTCTGTATTTGGTGCCGACGATACGACGCTGAACTCTGAGACGGCGCTGAACGTGGCTATCAACGAACACTTTGGCCTGAAAGTCGCCTACAACGTGACCTGGAACTCTTCACCACCAGAATCTGCGCCGGATCATACCGACCGCAGAACCACGGTTTCACTGGGTTATAGAATGTAATAAAAGCGGGCCGAGGATGATGTCGGCCCGTTTATTGTCTGCGGTCTTTTGACGTCCCTTCTGATGACTTGTCTTCGCCTCTAGCCCCAAATCATTGCCGCCCAACGGAGTAGCAGCATTGCGCCGCAGATGGCAATCAGCACCAGCACCATTTTCCAGTGTTTTACGGCAAATCGTTTAGTTGGCATAACCTAATCCTTGTTGGTTGATATTCCCAGTCTACCAAACAGGGCCGAAATATGCCCCTTCTCAGGATCGATTGGGTTATGCCAGCGTAGGGTTCGGCTCAGAACCAGTGGAATCGTTCGGCGAGAATCAACAATAAACCTGTGGCGGAAAGGATGTTCAATATCACAACCGTTCTACTGGATACGTTCATGGTATGCACCTTTGGGTTTAAAGACCTGTTCAAGAGTAGCCCAGCATCTTTGAAATGCGAGCGCAGGGGAGAAGCAACCTGCGAATTCGTACGAAAGCGCCAGCCCATCAATCTGGCCGCAGAGGGTGCAATCTCCTTGCCGTTAGTGTTAACATTACGTCGCTTGCCGTAAATCCACATTAATCTGAATTCGGCTGGTGAATGATGACGAACCAATTTGACGATTGTTGGTCAGATGGTTTCGTAATCTATTGTCAAATCACGATTATTTTCTTTGTATATGCTCTTATGTGTGGGGCATCACTGCAAATAAGGATATAAAATGCCTGTAATTACTCTTCCTGATGGCAGCCAACGCCATTTCGACCGTGCTGTTAGCCCAATGGATGTTGCCCTGGACATTGGTCCTGGTCTCGCGAAAGCGACTATCGCTGGCCGCGTTAACGGTGAGCTGGTGGATGCTTCCGATCTGATCGAAAACGATGCGACGCTTGCAATCATCACCGCGAAAGACGAAGAAGGTCTGGAGATCATTCGTCACTCCTGCGCGCACCTGTTAGGCCATGCCATCAAACAGCTGTGGCCAAACACCAAAATGGCGATCGGTCCGGTTATCGACAATGGTTTCTACTACGACGTTGACCTTGACCACACCCTGACTCAGGAAGATATCGACGCGCTCGAAAAGCGTATGCACGAGCTCGCCGAAACGAACTATGACGTCATCAAGAAGAAAGTCAGCTGGCACGAAGCGCGTGAAACCTTCGTGAAGCGCGGCGAGAGCTACAAGGTCTCTATTCTTGACGAAAACATTTCGCATGATGACAAGCCTGGCTTGTACCATCACGAAGAATACGTCGACATGTGCCGTGGACCGCACGTGCCGAACATGCGCTTCTGTCATCACTTTAAGCTGATGAAGATCGCAGGCGCCTACTGGCGTGGCGACAGCAACAACAAGATGTTGCAGCGTATCTATGGTACCGCGTGGGCCGATAAAAAAGCCCTGAACGCGTACCTGCTGCGCCTGGAAGAGGCGGCGAAGCGTGACCACCGTAAAATCGGTAAGCAGCTTGACCTGTACCACATGCAGGAAGAAGCGCCGGGCATGGTGTTCTGGCATAACGATGGCTGGACTATCTTCCGTGAACTGGAAACTTTCGTACGCTCCAAGCTGAAAGAGTACCAGTATCAGGAAGTGAAAGGCCCGTTCATGATGGACCGTGTGCTGTGGGAAAAAACCGGCCACTGGGACAACTACAAAGATGCGATGTTCACCACCTCGTCTGAGAACCGTGAATACTGCATCAAGCCAATGAACTGCCCGGGCCACGTTCAGATCTTCAACCAGGGTCTGAAATCCTACCGCGACCTGCCGCTGCGTATGGCGGAGTTCGGTAGCTGCCACCGTAACGAGCCATCAGGTGCGCTGCACGGTCTGATGCGTGTTCGTGGCTTTACTCAGGATGATGCGCATATCTTCTGTACTGAAGATCAGGTCCGTGACGAAGTTAACGCCTGTATTCGTATGGTCTACGATATGTACAGCACCTTTGGCTTCGAGAAGATCGTGGTCAAACTCTCAACGCGTCCGGAAAAACGTATCGGCAGCGATGAGACATGGGATCGCGCAGAAGCGGATCTCGCCGTGGCGCTGGAAGAGAACGGCATTCCGTTCGAATACCAGCTGGGCGAGGGCGCATTCTACGGTCCGAAAATTGAATTTACCCTGTATGACTGCCTCGATCGCGCATGGCAGTGCGGTACTGTACAGCTGGACTTCTCCCTGCCGCAGCGTTTAAGCGCCTCTTATGTTGGCGAAGACAACGAGCGTCAGGTACCGGTAATGATTCACCGTGCAATTCTCGGTTCTCTGGAGCGCTTCATCGGCATCCTGACCGAAGAGTTCGCTGGCTTCTTCCCAACCTGGCTTGCGCCAGTGCAGGTCGTGGTGATGAACATTACCGATTCTCAGGCGGATTACGTTAAAGAATTGACGCAGAAACTACAAAATGCGGGCATTCGCGTAAAAGCAGACTTGAGAAATGAGAAGATTGGCTTTAAAATCCGCGAGCACACTTTACGTCGTGTCCCGTATATGTTGGTCTGTGGTGATAAAGAGGTGGAAGCAGGCAAAGTTGCCGTTCGCACCCGCCGTGGTAAAGACCTGGGCAGCCTGGACGTAAGTGAAGTGATTGAGAAGCTGCAACAAGAGATTCGCAGCCGCAGTCTTCAACAACTGGAGGAATAAGGTATTAAAGGCGGAAAACGAGTTCAAACGGCACGTCCGAATCGTATCAATGGCGAGATTCGCGCCCAGGAAGTTCGCTTAACAGATCTTGAAGGTGAACCACTGGGGATTGTGAGTCTGAGAGAAGCGATCGAAAAAGCTGAAGAAGCTGGAGTAGATTTAGTTGAAATCAGCCCTAACGCCGAACCGCCAGTTTGTCGTATCATGGACTACGGCAAGTTCCTTTATGAAAAGAGTAAGTCTTCTAAGGAACAGAAGAAGAAGCAAAAAGTTATCCAGGTTAAGGAAATCAAATTCCGTCCTGGTACCGACGATGGCGATTATCAGGTAAAACTCCGCAGCCTGATTCGCTTTCTGGAAGATGGCGATAAGGCCAAGATCACACTGCGTTTCCGCGGTCGTGAGATGGCCCACCAACAGATTGGTATGGAAGTGCTTAACCGCGTCCGTGACGATCTGAGTGAACTGGCAGTAGTCGAATCCTTCCCTACGAAGATCGAAGGCCGCCAGATGATCATGGTGCTCGCTCCTAAGAAGAAACAGTAAGGCCTTCAAGCAGCAAAATCTGTGGAGCCTTCGGGTTTCATAGGTTTTGTTCGCCTATGTTTCGTTTATTTAACAATGCGAAGTGGAAGTTATTAAGATGCCAAAAATTAAGACCGTACGCGGTGCTGCTAAGCGCTTCAAAAAAACCGGTGGTGGTGGATTTAAGCGTAAGCACGCAAACCTGCGTCATATTCTGACCAAAAAATCTACTAAGCGTAAACGTCACCTGCGTCCAAAAGGCCTCGTTTCTAAAGGCGATCTGGGTCTGGTTATCGCGTGCCTGCCGTACGCATAAGCCGTTAACGTTTAATTTTTTACTAAGAATATAGATACAGGAGAGCACATATGGCTCGCGTAAAACGTGGTGTAATTGCACGTGCACGTCACAAGAAAATTTTGAAACAAGCTAAAGGCTACTACGGTGCGCGTTCACGCGTATACCGCGTTGCCTTCCAGGCTGTTATCAAAGCAGGTCAGTACGCTTACCGTGACCGTCGTCAGCGTAAGCGTCAGTTCCGTCAACTGTGGATTGCGCGTATCAACGCAGCAGCACGTCAGAACGGTATTTCTTACAGCAAATTCATCAACGGCCTGAAAAAAGCCTCTGTTGAAATCGACCGTAAGATCCTGGCTGACATCGCAGTATTCGACAAAGTAGCGTTCACCGCTCTGGTCGAAAAAGCGAAAGCAGCACTGGCATAAGCCAGTTGAGAGAGGGGGCTTTGCTCCCTCTTTTCATTTAACACCATCAGAAGATTGACATTTATCCGTCCAGGCTTTTCAATAAGGTCTCAACGGTTTTTACCAGACAAGGTAACGCAAGCATGAATGCTGCTATTTTCCGCTTCTTCTTTTACTTTAGCACCTGATTTCAGGAGGCTAGCGCGTGAAAGATGAAACGAAAAACAGCGCCAGATAAGCCTCCCGATGGAGGCTTTTTTTGTGCCTGAATTTGAGAGAATAACTCCACCAAATCGGTGTCTGCACCGACATAATGAGGAAAATCATGTCACATCTCGCAGAGCTGGTTGCCAGTGCAACAGCCGCCATTAATCAGGCCTCAGATGTTGCCGCGTTAGACAATGTCCGCGTCGAATATCTTGGGAAGAAAGGGCACCTGACCCTTCAGATGACAACCCTGCGTGAGCTGCCGCCAGAAGAACGCCCGGCAGCGGGTGCGGTGATTAACGAAGCCAAAGAGCAGGTTCAGCAGGCGCTGAACGCGCGCAAAGCCGAGCTGGAAAGCGCGGTGCTGAATGCGCGTCTGGCCGCAGAGACGATCGACGTTTCTCTGCCGGGTCGCCGCATCGAAAACGGTGGTCTGCACCCGGTTACCCGCACCATCGATCGCATTGAAAGTTTCTTCGGTGAGCTCGGCTTTACCGTGGCGACTGGCCCGGAAATCGAAGATGATTACCACAACTTCGACGCCCTGAACATTCCTGGCCATCATCCGGCACGCGCTGACCACGACACTTTCTGGTTCGACGCTACGCGTCTGCTGCGTACTCAGACCTCCGGCGTTCAGATCCGTACCATGAAGGATCAGGAGCCGCCAATCCGCATTATCGCGCCGGGCCGCGTCTATCGTAACGACTACGATCAGACCCACACGCCAATGTTCCACCAGATGGAAGGTCTGATTGTTGATAAAAACATCAGCTTCACCAACCTGAAGGGCACGCTGCACGATTTCCTGAACAACTTCTTTGAGGAAGATCTGCAGGTTCGTTTCCGCCCGTCCTACTTCCCGTTCACCGAACCGTCTGCGGAAGTTGACGTGATGGGTAAAAACGGCAAATGGCTGGAAGTGCTGGGCTGCGGCATGGTGCATCCAAACGTGCTGCGCAACGTGGGTATCGATCCGGAAGTTTACTCCGGCTTTGCCTTCGGCATGGGCATGGAGCGTCTGACTATGCTGCGCTACGGCGTGACCGACTTACGTGCATTCTTCGAAAACGATCTGCGTTTCCTCAAACAGTTTAAATAAGGGCAGGACAGAACAATGAAATTCAGTGAACTGTGGTTACGCGAGTGGGTGAACACCACGCTGGACAGCGACGCGCTTTCTAACCAGATCACCATGGCGGGTCTGGAAGTGGACGGCGTTGAGCCGGTTTCCGGAGCCTTCAACGGCGTGGTCGTCGGCGAAGTGGTCGAGTGCGGCCAGCACCCTAACGCTGACAAACTGCGCGTAACAAAAGTAAACGTGGGCGGTGACCGTCTGCTGGATATCGTCTGCGGTGCGCCAAACTGCCGTCAGGGCCTGAAGGTGGCCGTGGCGACCGTCGGTGCGGTGCTGCCGGGTGATTTCAAAATTAAAGCGGCTAAGCTGCGCGGCGAGCCGTCTGAAGGCATGCTGTGCTCCTTCTCCGAGCTGGGTATTTCCGACGATCACAACGGCATTATTGAGCTGCCGCTGGATGCGCCAATCGGCACCGATATCCGTGAATACCTGAAGCTTGATGACAACACTATCGAAATCAGCGTCACGCCAAACCGTGCCGACTGCTTAGGTATCATCGGCGTGGCGCGCGACGTGGCCGTGCTGAACCAGACTGAGCTGAACGCGCCGGAAATCGCGCCGGTTGAAGCGACCATCAGTGACGTGCTGCCTATCCAGGTTGACGCTGCGGATGCTTGCCCGCGCTACCTCGGTCGCGTGGTGAAAGGCATCAACGTGAAAGCGCCAACTCCGCTGTGGATGAAAGAGAAGCTGCGCCGCTGCGGTATCCGCTCTATCGACGCCGTGGTTGACGTGACCAACTACGTTCTGCTGGAGCTGGGCCAGCCAATGCACGCGTTCGATAAAGATCGTATCGACGGCGGCATCGTTGTGCGCATGGCGAAAGAGGGCGAAACCCTGGTTCTGCTGGACGGCAGCGAAGCGAAACTGAACGCCGACACCCTGGTGATTGCTGACCACAGCAAAGCGCTGGCAATGGGCGGTATCTTCGGTGGCGAGCACTCAGGCGTCAACGACGAGACGCAAAACGTCCTGCTGGAATGCGCATTCTTCAGCCCGCTCTCCATCACCGGTCGCGCACGCCGTCACGGCCTGCATACTGATGCCTCTCACCGCTACGAGCGCGGCGTTGACCCTGCTCTGCAGTACAAAGCGATGGAACGTGCGACCCGCCTGCTGATCGACATCTGCGGCGGTGAAGCGGGCCCGGTTATCGACGTCACCAACGAAGCGACGCTGCCGAAGCGTGCGACCATCACCCTGCGCCGCAGCAAGCTGGATCGCCTGATTGGTCACCACGTTGCCGATGCGCAGGTAACCGACATCCTGAAACGTCTGGGCTGTGAAGTAACCGAAGGCCAGGACGAGTGGAAAGCCGTTGCGCCATCATGGCGTTTCGACATGGAAATTGAAGAAGATCTGGTGGAAGAAGTGGCCCGCGTTTACGGCTACAACAACATTCCTGACGAGCCTGTGCAGGCAGGTCTGGTGATGGGCACCCACCGTGAAGCCGACCTGTCCCTGAAGCGTGTGAAAACCATGCTGAACGACAAAGGCTACCAGGAAGTGATCACCTACAGCTTCGTTGATCCAAAGCTGCAGCAGCTGATCCACCCGGGTCAGGAGGCGCTGATCCTGCCAAGCCCAATCTCCAGCGAAATGTCCGCGATGCGTCTGTCTCTGTGGACGGGCCTGCTGGGCACTGTCGTTTATAACCAGAATCGCCAGCAAAACCGCGTGCGAATTTTCGAAAGCGGTTTGCGCTTTGTACCGGATAATCAGGCAAATTTAGGCATCCGTCAGGATCTCATGCTGGCTGGCGCCATCAGCGGCAACCGCTATGAAGAGCACTGGGACCTGGCAAAAGGCACGGTTGATTTCTACGATATGAAGGGCGATCTGGAAGCGATTCTGGATCTGACCGGTAAATTATCTGAAATTGAATTCCGCGCAGAAGCCATCCCGGCACTGCATCCGGGCCAGAGCGCAGCCATCTATTTAGACGGCAAACGCGTTGGTTTTATTGGGGTTGTTCACCCTGAGCTGGAGCGTAAGCTGGACCTGAACGGCCGTACCATCGTGTTCGAGCTGGAATGGAACCCGGTGGCTGACCGCGTTATTCCTCAGGCTCAGGACGTCTCCCGCTTCCCGGCAAACCGCCGTGATATCGCGGTTGTGGTCGCGGAAAATGTGCCTGCAGCAGATATTTTGGCCGAATGTAAGAAAGTTGGCGTAAATCAGGTAGTTGGCGTAAACTTATTTGACGTGTACCGCGGCAAGGGCGTAGCAGAAGGTTTCAAGAGCCTCGCTATTAGCCTTATCCTTCAGGATACCAGCCGTACACTCGAAGAAGAGGAGATTGCCGCTACCGTCGCCAAATGTGTAGAGGCATTAAAAGAGCGATTCCAGGCATCATTGAGGGATTGAACCTATGGCGCTTACAAAAGCTGAAATGTCAGAATATCTGTTTGATAAGCTTGGGCTTAGCAAACGGGATGCCAAAGAGCTGGTAGAGCTGTTTTTCGAAGAGATCCGTCGTGCTCTGGAAAATGGTGAGCAGGTAAAACTCTCCGGTTTTGGCAATTTTGATTTGCGAGACAAAAACCAACGTCCGGGCCGCAACCCGAAGACGGGGGAAGATATTCCCATTACAGCCCGCCGCGTGGTGACCTTCAGACCCGGCCAGAAGTTGAAAAGCCGTGTCGAAAACGCAACGCCCAAAGCAGAGTAATATGAACTAACTAAAAAGGCCGCCCACGCGGCCTTTTTTCTTTGCGCTCTCCGGCAAACCCGCCGTAAAATCAATTACATCTCTCGCTACTAAAACCGTACACATGCTTGATTATGCCCATCGCCAGCACCGTTCCGATAAGCGTCACCTGCTTTTGCTGGTGCTGTTGCTCATTGTCGCCGCGGGCGTGAGCCTCTGCGCGGGCGACAGATGGATCGGGCCTGAAAGCTGGTGGGGGCCTGACGGGCAGCTCTTCGTCTGGCAAATTCGCCTGCCGCGCACCGTCGCGGTGGTTCTGGTCGGCGCCTCGCTGGCGCTGTGCGGTACCATAATGCAGGCGTTGTTTGATAACCCTCTGGCGGAGCCCGGGCTGCTCGGCGTGTCTAACGGCGCAGGCGTAGGCCTGATTGCGGCGGTGATGCTGGGTGGGGGAGAACTCTCCGGATGGAGTATTAGCCTGAGCGCTATCCTCGGCGCGCTGCTAATCACCGCGATCCTTCTTCGTTTCGCCAGACGGCACTTATCGACCAGCCGTCTGCTGCTTGCCGGCGTGGCGCTGGGGATCATCTGCAGCGCGCTGATGACCTGGGCGGTCTACTTTTCAACATCCTTTGACTTGCGTCAGCTGATGTACTGGATGATGGGCGGCTTTGGAGGCGTTAACTGGCACCAGGGCTGGCTGATGGCGCTGCTGGTACCGGTCATCGTCTGGGCGGCCCTGCAGGCGCAGCCGCTGAATATGCTCGCGCTGGGTGAAACCTCTGCCCGGCAGCTCGGCATGCCGATTGGGTTCTGGCGTAATGTGCTGGTAATAGCCATTGGCTGGCTGGTCGGCGTCAGCGTGGCTCTGGCGGGCGCGATCGGCTTTATCGGGCTGGTGATTCCGCACGTGCTGCGCCTGTGTGGCCTCACGGACCATCGGACCCTGCTTCCTGCCTCGGCGGTTGCCGGGGCCGCCACGCTGCTGGTGGCCGATATCATCGCCCGGCTTGCCCTGACGGCCGCCGAGCTGCCGATTGGCGTGGTGACCGCCACGCTGGGCGCGCCGGTATTTATCTGGCTACTATTAAAAGCTGGACGTTAAATCAACAAGCCGTAAGACAACCTGAGGGAATGCTATGCAGTCAGATATCCTGAATACTGAAGTGACCACCATTGATGGCGATAACACCACGCTGGAAGGCTACAAAGGCAACGTGCTGCTTATCGTCAACGTGGCATCCAAATGTGGCCTGACGCCGCAGTACGAACAGCTGGAGAACATTCAGAAGGCCTGGGAGAAAGACGGTTTCACCGTGCTGGGCTTCCCGTGCAACCAGTTCCTGGGCCAGGAGCCGGGCAGCGAAGAGGAGATTAAAACCTTCTGCAGCACCACCTATGGCGTGACGTTCCCGATGTTCAGCAAAATCGATGTCAACGGTGAAGACCGCCATCCTCTGTATGCGAAGCTGATCGCTGCCGCGCCGAAGGCCGTTGCGCCGGAAGGAAGCGGTTTTTATGAACGCATGGCCAGCAAAGGCCGCGCGCCGCTTTACCCGGACGATATCCTGTGGAATTTTGAAAAATTCCTGATTGGCCGCGACGGCCAGGTCGTTCAGCGTTTTTCGCCGGATATGACCCCTGAAGATCCGATCGTCATGGAATCGATCAAGCTGGCGCTGGCGAAATAATGTCGTTGCTGATGCAGCTCACGGACGTTGCCGAGCGGGGACGTCTGGAGCCGATAACCGAAATCATCAATGCGGGAGAAATCCTGCATCTTGTCGGGCCAAACGGTGCAGGGAAGAGCACGCTGCTGGCACGGATGGCAGGCATGACCGACGGAGAAGGGCAGATAACGCTGCTGGAGCATATGCTCGCCGACTGGTCGCCGGTCTCGCTGGCGCATCGGCGCAGTTACCTTGTGCAGCAGCAGGTGCCGCCCTTTGCGATGCCGGTCTGGCACTATCTGATGCTGCATTTGCACGACAAACAACAGACGGCACTGCTGACGGACGTTGCCGCGGCCCTGGGGCTGGAAGATAAACTGTCCCGGCATGCCAGCCAGCTTTCCGGCGGAGAGTGGCAGCGGGTGCGTCTGGCGGCGGTCATTCTTCAGATCCACCCGGCAGGTAATCCTCACGGGCGAATGCTGCTCCTCGATGAACCCATGAGCGGTCTGGACGTGGCGCAGCAGGCGGCACTGGATACGCTGTTAAGCACCCTGAGCCGAAAAGGTATCGCCGTGGTGATGAGCAGTCATGACCTCAACCACACCCTGCGTCATGCCCACCGGGTGTGGCTGCTGTCGCAGGGAAAGATGATCGCCAGCGGCGCGCGGGATCGGGTTCTTACGCCGCCCCATCTTGCCCGCGCGTACAACATGTCGTTCCGCAGGCTGGATATTGAGGGACATAAGATGCTGATTTCTACTGGGCAGACGTAACCGTTTCTTGCCTCTTAGCACAATTGCACGCTAAATTACGAAAAGAACAAAAAAAGCAGAGGATTCGTCTGAAAATGCGATTCTGGTTTCTCCTGATGGCCGCACTTTTTCTTGCGGGATGCAGTAGCCATCGTGCGCCGCCGCCTAACCCACGGCTTTCAGATTCGATCACCGTCATTGCCAGCCTTAACGATCAGCTGAGCAACTGGCGCGGTACGCCTTATCGCTACGGCGGAATGAGCCGCGGCGGCGTAGATTGTTCCGGCTTCGTTCTGATGACGTTCCGCGACAAGTTTGATTTACAGCTTCCGCGTGAAACGCGCAAGCAGGCCGAAATTGGCACTGAAATTGATAAAGACGATCTTCTGCCCGGGGATCTGGTTTTCTTCAAAACCGGCTCGGGTGAAAGCGGTCTGCACGTGGGGATATATGATACAGACAATCAGTTCATTCACGCCTCGACAAGCCGCGGGGTGATGCGCTCTTCTCTTGATAATGTTTACTGGCGTAAAAATTTCTGGCAGGCACGACGTATATAGTCTTTGTCAGACACTTCTCTTATGACGGCATGGTATCTAATAAATCATGCCGTTTTTTCTCAAATAAGATGCTTAAAGTTAAATTTATCTAAAATTAGCGAATCCTGCATGTGTCTGTTTTATCTAAAACTGGCTATTATTCGGCAACCAGGATAAAATTATTTTAGATTCAGGGATAAATCTGAAAATAAAAACGGAACTAATGAAATTAATCTTATTAAAATCAAGACAGTGGAATTGTGTCGGCAATTGCTCCAGGATGTCCTCTCTCATCTTTAATGCGGAGCGAGTGCAATGATTATTACGCTAGATAATGCTTACCAGTCTGAACTGCTGCTTCTGCCTGCTCGTAATAGCGCAGGGGAGCTTAAAGGTTTAGAGGTTCTGGTTAACTTTACTGGCGTCGGCAGCGATGTGCGGATCCCCACTGAGCTCGTTATCCCTCGGCTTTCAACAGCTGAAGAGTTAGTGCTGTTTAACGAAAAATTGCAATTGCTTGATACCTGTAAACTGTTTTTTATTCAGCATCAGTTAATTGCATGGATCAATATTACACCTGCAATAGTTGAATTTTTATTAAGTAATGGAAACGCTGTTTCAATCCTTGAGCGTTACCCGTTTCTTGAGTTTACTGTTAATGAGAATTATCCAGGTTTAAATAACGGAAAGGACGATCTGCAGCTGGCGAGAATGGCAATCCATTTCCCGCTGGTCCTGGCAAACTTTGGCGCAGGTGCCGCATCGCTCAAAGCGGTCTATGATGGATTATTTAAACGGGTTATTCTCGACAAAGGCTTCATTCAGCAGCGTGCCCCGGAGCTCTCTTTTGAGCCCTTTATGCGCGCCATCCTCTGGCAAATCACACCGCACTGTCAGTCAGTGATCGTCTCGGGCATTGACGACCACGGCCTGTTGCAACGCGTTTTGTCCTTCAATTTTGGCGCCATGCAGGGCGCACTCTGGCCAGCCGTCTCTGCGGAGCACGTTACATCGCTGGTTCAGCAGCGATAACCCTTGCTTTCGCCCGTGTTTAAGTCCGGGTAAACCCTCTACACTAAAAGCAGGAGGACTTATGACCCTGTCTTTTACTGCTCACTGGCATGACGAGTTGCCTGGCTTTTACACCGCACTCAAACCAACACCGTTACAAAATTCACGCCTTATCTGGCATAACGATTTGCTGGCAGAAGAGCTGGCCATTCCGCCTGAGCTGTTTCAGCCTTCAGAAGGCGCAGGCGTCTGGGGCGGGGAAACGCTTCTCGCCGGGATGCAACCTCTGGCTCAGGTCTATAGCGGACATCAGTTTGGCGTCTGGGCGGGGCAGCTGGGCGACGGCAGGGGGATCCTGCTCGGCGAACAACGGCTTCCCAACGGGGAGACGGTTGACTGGCACCTGAAAGGGGCGGGTCTTACTCCCTATTCGCGAATGGGCGACGGGCGCGCGGTGCTGCGTTCAACGATTCGCGAAAGCCTGGCGTCAGAAGCGATGCACGCCCTGGGTATTCCCACTACGCGCGCGCTGTCGATTGTCACCAGCGATACGCCGGTAGCGCGCGAAACGGTGGAAAAAGGGGCGATGCTGATGCGTATTGCGCAAAGCCATTTGCGCTTTGGTCATTTCGAGCACTTTTACTATCGCCGCGAGCCGGACAAGGTTCGCCAGCTGGCTGACTTTGCCATTCGTCACCACTGGGCGCATTTGCAGGACGAAGCGGACAAATACGTTCTCTGGTTCAGGGATGTGGTTGCCCGTACCGCAAGCCTGATTGCCCGCTGGCAAACGGTGGGCTTTGCGCATGGCGTCATGAATACGGACAACATGTCGATCCTCGGGCTGACCTTTGATTACGGTCCGTTTGGTTTCCTGGACGATTATCAGCCTGGCTATATCTGCAACCATTCCGACTATCAGGGGCGTTACAGCTTTGACAATCAGCCCGCGGTTGGCCTGTGGAACCTGCAGCGGCTTGCGCAAACCCTGTCGCCGTTCATCGACGTAGATGCCCTCAATGATGCGCTCGACAGCTATCAGGACATATTGCTGCGAGAATACGGCTCGCTGATGCGCAACAAGCTGGGGCTGATGACGCAGGAGAGGGGCGATAACGACATCCTCAACGGTCTGTTTGCCCTCATGGTGCGCGAGGGCAGCGATTATACCCGTACCTTCCGGATGCTGGGCCAGACGGAGCAGCACAGTGCGGCCTCACCGCTGCGCGACGAGTTTATTGACAGACAGGCGTTTGACGACTGGTTTGCCACTTACCGCGCGCGGCTGCAGCAGGAGCGGGTGGCCGACGCTACCCGCCAGACGCAGATGAACGCGACAAATCCCGCGATGGTGTTGCGCAACTGGCTGGCGCAGCGGGCGATTGAGCAGGCAGAACAGGGGGAATACGACGAGCTACACCGTTTGCATCTGGCGTTGCGCACGCCGTTTGCCGAGCGGGATGATGACTACGTCAGCCGCCCGCCTGACTGGGGCAAGCGGCTGGAGGTCAGCTGCTCAAGCTAGAGATTTTGCCGGGTGGCGGCGTCGCCTTACCCGGCAAAAATTACTGCGCAACCCAGCCGCCATCCATATTCCACGCGGCGCCGCGAACGTTCACGGCGCCATCGCTGCACAAAAACAGCGCCAGTTCACCCAGCTGCTCCGGAGTGACAAACTCGCCCGAAGGCTGTTTCTCTGCCAGAAGCCGATCGCGAGCCTGCTCCGGCGGCACGCCCTCAGCGATACGTTTGTCGATTTGCTGCTGCACCAGCGGCGTCAGTACCCAGCCGGGGCAGATGGTGTTGGCGGTAATACCGGTGCGGGCGGTTTCCAGCGCCAGCGATTTCGTAAAGCCCACTACGCCATGCTTGGCGGCCACGTAGGCTGACTTCTCTTTTGAGGCAACCAGCCCGTGAACGGAGGCGATATTAATGATGCGCCCCCAGTTTTTCTCGCGCATGGCGGGCAGCGCCAGCCTGCTGGTGTGAAATACCGAGGAGAGGTTGATGGCGATAATGTCGTTCCATTTCTCCACCGGAAACGCGTCAACCGGGGCGACATGCTGTATCCCGGCGTTGTTGACAAGAATGTCCACGCCGCCAAACTGCGATTCGGCGTAGCGCATCATGGCTTCAATTTGCAGCACGTCACGCAGGTCCGCATCGTGATAGCCCGGCTTTTTGCCCAGCTGCGCAATCTCTTCTCTTGCTGATTCGCTGTCGCCGAAACCGTTGAGGATCAGCTGCGCTCCGGCCTTCGCCAGCACGCGGGCGATCCCAAGTCCAATGCCGCTGGTCGAGCCCGTCACCAGCGCGGTCTTACCGTTCAGATTCATCTTTATCTCCTTACACAATGCCGGTCAGATAGAACACGGCAATGACAAAAAGCACTGCCAGACTTTTAATGAGGGTGATAGCAAAAATGCCGCCGTAGGCCTGACGATGGCTCAGGCCGGTAATCGCCAGCAGGGTAATCACCGCGCCGTTATGGGGAAGGGTATCCATCCCCCCGCTCGCCATCGAGGCCACGCGGTGCAGCACCTCAAGCGGGATATTGGCTGCGTGGGCGGCGGCGACAAACGAGTCTGACATGGCGGCGAGGGCAATACTCATCCCGCCGGACGCCGAGCCGGTGATCCCCGCAAGCACCGTCACGCTGATGGCCTCATTCAGCAGCGGATTGGGGATGGCCGCCAGCGCTTTGGATAACACCAGGAACCCGGGCAGGGCGGCGATCACCGCGCCGAAACCGTATTCCGAGGCGGTATTCATCGCCGCCAGAATGGCACCGCTCACCGCGGTCCGGCTGCCTTCAGCCAGACGCCCCCGGATATTGCGAAAGCCAAAAATCAGCACCAGCACGATGCCGGAGATCAGCGCCGCCTCGACGGCCCAGATGGCGGTGATCTTGCCCACCTCGGTCACAATGGGTTTCGCCAGGCCTGGCAGAGTCAGCTCGTGGGTCGTGCCGTACCAGCCGGGGATCCAGCGGGTAAACAGCAGGTTCAGTATACCCACCACAAGCAGCGGGGAGATAGCAATCAGCGGGTGTGGAAGGTTAATGTTATCCGGCGTTTCGGGTTCATTTTTCAGATCCGTGCCGTAGCCTTCGTTGTTATTGAACGCCTTACGACGCTGGCGCTCCAGCCAGAGCAGGCCAAAGATGATAATAAACAGAGAGCCGATAAGCCCCAGCCACGGCGCGGCCCAGGCGTTTGTGCCAAAGAAGCTGGTGGGGATGATATTCTGGATCTGCGGCGTGCCGGGCAGGGCGTCCATGGTAAACGAAAACGCCCCCAGCGCCACGGTGGCCGGGATCAGCCGCTTAGGGATGCCGCTCTGGCGGAACAGCTCCGCGGCAAAAGGGTAAACCGCAAACGCCACCACGAACAGCGACACGCCGCCGTAGGTTAACAGCGCGCACACCAGGACGATCACCGGAATAGCGTGGCGACGACCGAGGATCTGAATCGCGGCGGCGACGATGGAGCGTGAGAAACCGGAAAGCTCAATCAGCTTGCCGAAAACGGCCCCCAGCAGGAACACCGGGAAGTAGAGCTTGACGAAGCCCACCATTTTTTCCATAAACAGGCCGGTAAACGTCGGGCCGACGGCACCCGGATCGGTCAGCAGCACGGCGCCGAGCGCCGCAATCGGCGCAAACAAAATAACGCTGTATCCGCGATAGGCCGCCAGCATCAGCAGCGCCAGCGCCGCCAGGGCAATTAACACACTCATTACGACTCCTCACTTTAATTATTATTCGGGTATCAACGAGATGCTTAACGCTCGACGGTCAGAGCAATGCCTTGCCCGCCGCCCACGCACAGGGTGACGAGCCCTTTTTTGACGTCACGGCGCTGCATTTCGTACAGCAGCGTCACGAGGATGCGGCAGCCGGAGGCGCCAATCGGATGACCCAGGGCGATAGCGCCGCCGTTAACGTTCACCCTGCGCTCATCCCAGCCGAGCTGCTTGCCCACCGCCAGCGCCTGGGCGGCAAAGGCTTCATTGGCTTCAATGAGGTCCACGTCATCGAGCGTCCAGCCCGCCCGCGCCAGCGCCGTCCGGCAGGCGCTGACCGGTCCGATGCCCATTACCGACGGGTCAACGCCCGTCACGGCGTAGCTCACGATGCGACCGAGGATCGGCAAACCGCTCTCCCGCGCCTTTTCGCCGCTCATCAGCAGCACCGCGGCGGCACCGTCGTTGAGTGTCGACGCATTTCCGGCCGTGACCGTGCCTTCCGCCTGCAGAAAGGCGGGGCGCAGCTGCGCCAGCTGCTCAGCGGTGGTGCCAGGCCGGGGCTGTTCGTCACGGCTGACGATAAGCGGCGGTTTTTTACCCTGTTTCACCGTCACCGGCGCTATCTCGGCGTCAAAGCGACCCGCTTCGATGGCGGAGGCCGCTTTGTGCTGCGACCGGGCGGCGAAGGCGTCCTGCTGCTCGCGGGAAATGGCATTCTCCCGGGCGACGTTTTCAGCGGTGATCCCCATGTGATAATCGTTGAACGCGTCCCACAGACCGTCGGTAATCATGCTGTCCTGCAGGCCCGTATGGCCAAAACGCAGCCCTGAACGCGCGCCGTCCAGCAGATAGGGGGCGTTGCTCATGCTCTCCTGACCGCCAGCGATGGCCACGTTCGCGTCGCCGCAGCGGATCGCCTGCGCGGCGAGCTGCACCGCTTTTAGGCCCGCGCCGCACACCAGGTTGACCGTTGTCGCCGGCGTGCTGACGGGTAATCCGGAGGCGATGGCCGTCTGACGCGCGGGGTTTTGCCCGCATCCCGCCGTCAGCACCTGTCCGAAAATCAGTTCATCTACCTGTTCTTCGCGAAGATCGCTGTTCTCCAGCAGGTGCCGCACCGCGACGGCCCCCAGCTCAACCGCTGAAAGGGACGATAGCGAGCCGCGAAAACTGCCAATGGGGGTTCGCGTTGCCCCGACAATTATGACTTCTTTCATCGTGAGTCCTCAGTTGAAGCGCATCTCGCGAACGTTGTCCGCCACAATCATTTTCCCGGCTGTCTTAGCCGCAATTTCGTCGATGCTGACGCCGGGGGCGTATTCCCGCAGGATGAACGCGCCGTCCTCGATCTCCAGCAACGCGAGGTCGGTGAGGACCCGACGGATACAGCCCGCGCCCGTGAGCGGCAGCGTGCAGCGCGGCAGCAGCTTAGACTCACCGCTTTTCGAGGCGTGGGTCATCACCACAATGATGTTCTGCGCCCCGGCGACGAGATCCATCGCGCCGCCCATGCCCTTCACCATCTTTCCGGGGATCATCCACGAGGCGATATTGCCCTCGACGTCCACTTCAAACGCGCCCAGTACGGTCAGATCCACATGACCGCCGCGGATCATGGCAAACGACTGGGCCGAGTCGAAAATGGCCGCGCCGGTGCGCGCGGTCACGGTCTGTTTACCGGCGTTGATCATGTCGGCGTCAAGGCTCTGCTCGTCAGGAAAAGCCCCCATCCCCAGCAGTCCGTTTTCTGACTGGAGCATCACATCCATCCCGTCCGGAATGTAGTTCGCCACCAGGGTAGGGATGCCGATCCCCAGGTTGACGTAATACCCGTCGCGCAGCTCGCGGGCGACGCGCATGGCCATCTGTTCACGGGTTAACATCGTCAGACTCCTTCCGCGCGCAGGGTGCGCTGTTCAATGCGTTTTTCAAACTGGCCGACAATCAGCCTGTCGACGTAAATTCCCGGGGTATGAATGGCCGACGGGGGCAGCTCGCCCGGGGGAACTATCTCTTCCACCTCGACGACCGTTATCCGGCCCGCCGTTGCCATCAGCGGATTAAAATTTTGCGCGGTATGCCGATAGACAACGTTGCCGTACCAGTCCGCTTTCCAGCCCTTAATGAGCGCGAAATCGCCGGTAATGGCCTCTTCAAGGATGTAGTGCTTCCCCGAAAACTGGCGCACGTCTTTGCCGGCAGCCACGGGCGTGCCGTAGCCGGTGGCCGTGTAAAATGCCGGAATGCCCGCGCCGCCCGCGCGCACCTTTTCCGCCAGCGTGCCCTGAGGCGTGAGTTCAATCTCCAGTTCGCCGCTCAGCACCTGCCGCTCGAACAGGGCGTTCTCGCCGACGTAAGAGGCCACCACTTTGCGAACCTGCCGCGTTTCGAGCAGTATCCCGAGACCGAAACCGTCCACGCCGCAGTTGTTTGATACCACCGTCAGATCTTTCACCTGACGGCGTCTGACCTCTGCAATCAGGTTCTCCGGAATCCCGCACAGGCCGAAGCCGCCCGCCAGCAAGGTCATTCCGTCCGTCAGCCCATCCAGCGCCTGCGCATAGCTGCCGACGCGCTTGTCCAGTCCCGCCATAGTTATCCCTCCCGTTATCCGTGCCGGTATCATTAGGGGCGGCGACTCATTTGTTAATTTTGAATTTGTGACCCACTCATTTGGTTTTTTTATTAATTTACTGTTAACTAAATTTTTTCAATTAGTTAACAGGATGAAAAATGAGAATGAGTGTCAAACAGTTACGCGCGTTTTTAGCGGTAGCTCACACTCTCAATTTCGCGCACGCCAGCGAACGGCTGAATCTTTCCCAGCCGGCCCTGAGCCTGACGATTAAAGCGCTGGAGGATGCGCTCGGCGGACCGCTGCTGCAGCGGAGCACGCGCAAGGTCGCGCTGACGCAGGAGGGAGAGACGTTTTTGCCGATGGCGCGCCAGCTGCTTGCCGACTGGGATAACGTCGAAGAGGCGATGCACCAGTGCTTTACCCTGCAGCGCGGTAAAATTTCGGTTGCGGCCATGCCGTCGTTTGCCGCGAATGTCCTGCCCGAGGTGCTAAAAGCGTTTCGCGATCGCCATGCCGGGATCAACGTCACCGTGCATGATGTCATTAACGAGCAGGTGATAGAGATGGTGCGGGAAGGGCGGGTCGAGATGGGCATCGCCTTTGAGCCCGCGCCAACGCACAACCTGCTGTTTACCCCGCTGGGCCTCGACAGGTTTGTGGCCATTGTGCCAAAAGATTCCTCGCTGGCAGGCAAGAAGCGCCTGTCATGGGAAGAGCTGCTGACGCTGGATTTCATCACCCTGCAGCGCCCTTCGGCGGTACGTCTGATGATGGAGGAGGAGCTGGCGCGAAGCGGCAGAAAGCTGGACGTGGCGCTGGAGAGTCATCAGCTGGTGACGGTCGGGCGAATGGTCGCGAGCGGGCTGGGCGGCAGCGCCGTTCCGGCGCTCTGCGAGGCGCAGATGACGGCGCTGGGCGCGGTCTGTATTCCGCTGGATAACCCGCCGATAGAAAAGTGCATTGGAGCGATCCATCCAGGGCACACGCAGCTCTCTAAAGCGGCGCATGCCCTGCTGGAAACGCTGAAAGATTTTTACCAGCCCAATCAGGGGGCGAGAAACACCTGCGGCGCGGCGTGAGCCGGATGCCTGCCGACGATAACCTGCGCGCCGTACCAGCGCGCCAGCGCGTCGGCCTGCAAAACGGTTTCCGGTGCTCCCTGGGACACGATTCTGCCGTCATGCAGCAGCAGGATGCGGTCCGCCCACAGCGCCGCCAGATTAAGGTCGTGCAGCACCGCGCAAACGTGCAGATGACCCCGACGGGTCAGGGATTTCAGCAGGCGCAGCAGATGCTGCTGGTGATAGAGATCCATCGCAGACGTGGGTTCATCAAGGAACAGCCAGCCGCGCGGCGCGCCGTCGCACCAAAGCTGAGCCAGCGCGCGGGCGAGCTGGATGCGCTGCTGCTCGCCGCCGGAGAGTGCGGCAAACTGCCTGCCCGCCAGCGGTAAACAGCCGGTGACGGCCATGACCTCCTCAATAACCGTCGCTTCAGGCGTGCGGGTCCAGGGCGCTCGCCCCATACCGACGACCGCCTCAACCGGCCAGTCAAATCCGAGCTGCGTGTTCTGGCGCATTACCGCCCGGTAGCGGGAAAGCCTGTTCGGCTGCCAGGCCGCAAGCGGTGTGCCCGCCAGGCTGCACCGTCCGCCCGCAGGTTTAAGGTAGCCGGTCAGCAGCCGCAACAGCGTTGATTTCCCGGCGCCGTTGGGGCCAATCAGCGCCACCAGCTCGCCCTGAGATAAGGTCAGCGACACGTCGTCAATCAGCGTGCGTTGTCCGGCGCGAAAAACAAGGTTTTCAGCACAATAGCGTTCAGCCATGCGCACCTCCGCGACGAAAGATAAGCCACAGAAACCACGGCGCGCCGAGAAGGCTGGTCAGTAAGCCGACCGGCATTTCCGCCGGTGCGACCAGGCTGCGCGCCAGCGTATCGGCAACCAGCAGAAGCAACGCGCCGGCCAGCACCGAGCCGGGGAGCACGGCCCGGTGGTCGGCTCCCAGCCACATGCGCACCAGGTGCGGCACCACCAGGCCGACAAAGCCGATCACGCCGCTGACCGCAACGGCGGCGGCCACCAGCAGGGCGCTGCACAACAGCAGGATCCGCTGCACGGCGGCAACCTCCACGCCGAGGTAATGTGCCTCTTCGTCGCCCAGCTGCAGCAGGTTGAGGGCGCCTGCCAGACGCCAGATCGCGAGCGCGGTGGGAACCATCAGCGACGCGACGGCCAGCAGCGTTGACCACTGCGCCTGGCCGAGGCTGCCCATTCCCCAGAGTGAAAGCTGGCGAAGCTGGGCATCATTGCTGAGCCATGACAGCACCCCGACGGCCGCGCCGCACAGGGCGTTGATGGCAATTCCCACCAGCAGCAGGCGCGACAGGGAAGCGTCACGCTGTCGGCTGAGCAGGAAAATCACGAAGGTGGCGGCCAGCGCGCCGAGAAACGCCGCCAGCATCGGGGCATACAGCATCACCAGTGCAGGCAGCGAGAGCGGAAGAACCACCCACAGCGCAACGGCGAGCGCCGCGCCGCTGCTGATGCCGAGCAGTCCCGGGTCCGCCAGCGGATTTCGAAACAGCCCCTGCATCACGCAGCCCGCCAGCGCCAGTGAACCGCCGATCGCCAGCGCCAGCAGCACGCGAGGCAGGCGGATCGTCAGCCAGATTTGACGCAGTGCCTCGTCGGTGCCGTTCCACAGCAGGCTGATCGGCAGATGTAATGCCCCAACCCCGGTCGCTGCGAGCGTCATGATGGTCAGGATCGCGGTCAGCATCCATAACGATAAGGCGATCCGCCGGGACATCAGGGCAGCAGCTCCGCTTTGGCACGCAGCTGCTGGATGGCTTCCGGCGTTCGCACGCTGAAGCCCAGCAGCGCCATATCGTCAATCGCCAGCACCTGCTTGTTCCGTCCCGCCGGGGTTTGCGCCAGGCCGGGCAGCGTCCACAGATTCGCTTCACCGCCCAGGGCGTTGAGACCGTCCTGAGAAATCACCACCAGATCGGGTTGGCTGGCTATCGTGCCTTCCTGAGACAGCGGCTGATAGCGGGTAAACCCCTGCATCGCGTTCTGCAGCCCCGCCGCACGAATGGCAGCATCCGCGCCGGTCTGTTGTCCGGCGGCCATGGCGGTCATCCCGCCGTGGTTGAGAATAAACAGTACCCGCTTATTGAGCGGCGACGCGGGAAGCGCCGACAGTGCCTGGCGCAGCGTGCTGCGCAGGACCTCCCCCTCGACCTCGCGGTGCGTCGCTTCAGCGACGATCCGCACCTTTTCGTCAATGACGTTCAGGTCGTTACTGGCAGGAACAGCGATCACCCTGACGTGGCTTTGCTCAACCTGCTTTAGCGCCAGAGACGGCTGCGCCTGAGCGCTGGCCAGCACCAGCGTGGGGCGCATGGATAAGATCCCTTCCGCATTGAGCTGGCGCAGATAGCCCACGTCAGGCAGCGAATTCGCCGCCTGCGGCCACTGGCTGGTGCTGTCGCGGGCCACCAGCGAGGGCGCCGCGCCGAGAGCGTAGACAATCTCGGTGACGTCGCCGCCGAGGGTAACGATTTTCTCCTGCGGCGCCGCAGACGCCAGCAGGGGCAGGGCGCTAAGCAGGGCAAGCCACCGTTTCATGCGGCCAGCCCTTTCGCCGTTAAGGAGTCAATCTGGCTGCGCCACTGGCTCTGCTCCGGTTCGCCTTCCGTACGCTGGCCGTACAGCTGGGCGATTTGCGTTCCGTCGGCGGCAAACAGCTCCAGGCTGGTGACATGCCCGTCAGCCGTCGGCTTGCGCGTGACCCACGTTTCCGCAATGGATCCTTCAAGCAGATGCAGGGTAAAGGTTGGGTTAAAGACGTTCAGCCAGCCTTTCATTGGCACCAGCTTTTCCACCGCGCCGGTGAAGATCTGCACGCAGCCGCGGTTGCCGACGAAGACCATGATTTCGTTACCGTCCCGACGCGCCGTCTCCAGGAGCTGCGCCAGCGCGGTGTTTTCTACCCGGCAGGCCAGATCGTCACCCACCAGGCGAAACGCCTGCTGGCGGCTGAGGTTATGGCGCTTGAGCAGGCTGAAGAACTGATGAACGTCGGTCATGGCGCGCCACTCGTTATCCACGAGAGCGGCATTTGCGTTTTCTGCATGAGCCGGAGCATCGGCTATCCTCAACGCCAGCGGCGGGTTGTCGGCAAAGATAAAGCGGGTCAGCACGTCGCCCCAGGCGGAAACGTCGGTGTTGTCCGTGGCGTAGACCTTCAGCAGGGCATCGCCCTGGTGATCGAAGAACTGAATGCTCTGCCGCTCGCCGCGTGCGGTGGCTTCACTGATGTGAAACGCGCTCGACCACTGGTTGAGGAACAGGCGCAGATCCAGCGCGCGCGGGTTCAGCACCAGCCCGGCGTGGCCGTTCAGGTGCTGGTTGGTAAATCTCCCGACCTGCTCGTGTACGGCGTATTCGTTGCGGCAGATACATTTGGTTTCGCCCACCGCCTCCAGCGCGCCCAGGATCTCGCGGATTTCACCGCGCAGTCGCCAGGCGTCGTGACCTACGCGGGCAAAGGTCAGCTCTGCTTCACTGATGTTCATTAACCCCGCGACGTCGCGCGCGTACATACCCGGATTGGCTTCTTTTAGCTCAAGCCAGCGCGTGTAGTGATTCATTGTCTCTTCCTTCTGAATAGTTGCCCCGAAGGGAATTACCACTGATAGCTTACGAAAATCTTGCCGTTACGACCGTCCTGCGGAATGCCCTGAGGTGACCAGTACGCTTTGTCAAAGGCGTTGCCCAGCACCAGCGTAGTGGTCACGCCTTTGAGCCGCTCCTGGCCTTTGTAGCTCACGTAGAAATCGTTGACCGCATAGCCCGGCTGCTTGCTGTAGCTGCCGCTGATATGCGTTGAGCGATCGACAAAAGTACCGATCCAGCCGACGGAGAACCCGCTTTGCGCCACCGGGATATCCAGCTTGCTGGTGACGGTGTCCGGGTTAATGCTGGAGATGTACTCGCCCGTATCGGTGTCTTTTCCGCGCGTGCGGTTATAGGCCAGATCGAGGCTGAAGAGATCGGCCGAGTATTTTGCCATCATATCCCAACCCCAGATTTTGGCATTCGGGACGTTGTACGACATGGTGGTCGCGGCGGCAAAATCGACGGTGGTGGAGATATAGTCTTTGGCTTTGGTGTCGAAATAGCTGGCTTTAAACTCCAGCGCATCGTTGGCAAGCATCAGATTGTCAAAGCGCAGGCCAAAACCAAACTCCTGCGTTTCGTTGGTTTCCGGGCGCAGGTTCGGGTTTGGCACCCAGTAGTTGGTATAGAAGCGGCCAATGGAGAAGTGTTTGGCGTCGTTATACATTTCGCCCATGGTCGGCGCGCGGAAGGCCTGCGCGTAAGAGCCAAACAGCATCAGCCAGTCGGTTGGGCTGATGGTTAACCCGGCGCGGGATGACCACTTGTCTGCATCCACATCTTTGTAGCCGTCGCTGCTGCCGCGGTAGCTGTCATAGCGCGTGCCGCCCAGCAGGGTAACAGGCAGATCGCGCAGGGTGATCTCATCCTGCAGCCAGCCGGAGCTGAAGTCGATTTTCGCGTCCGGGAAGCCGGTGGTTGCCCCGCCCGGATGCTGCTCCTGACGATAGTATTCCCCGCCGTAGGTCAGAAGGTGTGCTGCAAAGGTGTCGCTGAACAGGCGGGTGCGGTTTTCCACCTTGCCGCCTTTGGTGGTCTGCTTGCGGAACTCACCGCTACCGTCGACGTTCTGGGCATTAATGCGCGCTTCGGACCAGTAGACCTTCGCGTCGGCGTCCAGCCAGTCGTACCCTTCCGGTGAAATGTGGTAGCCAACCTGCGCATCGCGCTGGATGGTGGAGCGGTCGGTCATCGGGTTACTGCTGTCCGCCCCGGTGGTTTGCGGGTTTTTCGGCTCCTGAGCGGCGTTATTGTAGTAGCGCAGGGAGCCGCTCAGGGTCTGGGCGGGGTCGATTTTCCAGCTGCCTTTCGCCAGCATGTTGTTGATGGATTCGTCGTTAGGCGCGGTTGCACCGTCGCTCTGGCGGACATCACCGCGATCCCGGCTGGACCAGGAGACCAGACCGTCAAGCGTATCGGTGCGGCCGTAGGCGCTGGCCCCCATCCCGAGGCTATGATCGCCCGTTGCGCCCGTTCCAAACACGCGGTAGCCGCTGTTTTTACCCGGTTCGAGCAGATCGTTGGCATCGGCGGTGTCATAAGAGATCACGCCGCCCAGCGCGCCGCTGCCGTACAGCAGGGCCGACGGGCCGCGGACCACCTCGATACGTTTGATTAGCGCGGGATCGAGAAAGGTGCTGTTCAGGTGACCGGTGTCGGTGCCCTGACGCACGCCGTCAACCAGCACCAGCACGCCGCGACGGTCATAGCCGCGCAGGTTGACGTCCTGCCCGTTAGTGCGCCCAGTGCCGTCCAGCGTCAGACCGGGGACGTTACGCAGCAGGTCGGCCGCCGAGCTTGCGGTTTGTTTCTCCGGCGCGCTGGCGTCAATTACGCTTACCATCATGGGCGCTTCAAAGGTGCTGCGGGCGTTGCCCGTGGCGGTGACGGTAATGTCGTCTGTGGCGGCGAACGCGATGCCCGGCAGGGCGCTAACAATCGCCAGCGCCAGAAGTGACGGACGTAAAGATGCGGAAGGCAGGTGTGGCATAGCAACTCTCCATAAGAAGTGAAAAGCGCTGGCTGCCTGGGTATCACCTGGGTGGCTGGCGTATTTTTAGGTGTTGTTTATTTTGTGAGGATCAGTTTTCCGGCATGGGTCTGGCGCAGAAGATAGCGCTGTCCGTCATGCTCGATAATGACCCGTCCCTCATCGCCGAGGAGGGTTTTGCTGTCAATGCGACGCTCGGCGGGGGCTGGCGCTGTGTGTGTTTTTGCTGGCGTTGCCGCGCTGTTATCCGTACGTGACATAATGTTTATAAATAACAATCAATGTAACAATGATAATCATTATCAATAAACTGCAAATTGACGGCAAGCATTTTTGTGAAAAAAGGGTGAGGGGATCAAATTTGGGGGTGAGGTGCGGTCTGATGCCCTCACTCCGACCCTCTCCCACAGGGAGAGGGAGAAGGGCACAATCGTAGGTCGGGTAAGCGCAGCGCCACCCGACAATAACATCAGAAGCGAGAATCTACCGCAGCTGCCAGCTTTTCCAGCAGCAGTTCGCTGTCTTCCCAGCTCAGGCACGGGTCGGTGATCGACTGGCCGTAAACCATCTGCTGTCCGGCAACGATTTTCTGCGTGCCTTCTTTGATAAAGCTCTCAGCCATAATCCCTGCAACGGCGGTCGAGCCGCTGCGGATCTGCTGGCAGATCTCATCGCAGACGTCCAGCTGGCGGCGATGCTGCTTCTGGCAGTTGCCGTGGCTGAAATCCACCACCAGATGTTCCGGCAGGTCGAACTCGGCCAGCGTTTCGCAGGCCGCCGCAATATCCTGGGCATGGTAATTGGGTTTCTTCCCGCCGCGCATAATGATATGCCCGTAAGGGTTACCGCTGGTCTGGTAGATGGTCATATGACCACTCTTGTCCGGCGACAGGAACATGTGGCTGGCACGGGCAGCGCGGATGGCATCAACCGCGATACGGGTGTTGCCATCGGTCCCGTTTTTGAAGCCGACCGGGCAGGAGAGGGCAGAGGCCATCTCACGGTGGATCTGGCTTTCGGTGGTGCGCGCGCCGATCGCGCCCCAGCTGATCAGATCGGCGATAAACTGCCCGGTCACCATATCGAGAAACTCGGTCGCCGTCGGAACGCCCAGCTCGTTGACCTGTAAAAGCAGCTTCCGCGCCAGCTCGATACCGTGGTTAACGCGATAGCTGCCGTTGAGGTCAGGGTCGGAAATCAGGCCTTTCCAGCCCACCACGGTGCGCGGTTTTTCAAAGTAGGTCCGCATCACGATCTCAAGGCGATGCTGGTACTTATCCCGCAGTCCCTGGAGTCGTTTTGCATAATCCATCGCGGCATCCAGATCGTGGATGGAGCAAGGCCCAATCACCACCAGAAGACGTTTGTCTTCACCGTTCAGGATTTTTTCAATGCGGCGGCGGGAGGCCGTCACATGTTCCGCGACGGCGGCGGAAACGGGATGCCGCTGTGCCAGTTCAGCCGGCGTGACCAGGCTGTCAATGCGCGCAGTGCGGAGTTCATCGGTTTTATTCATGGAATGTCTCAGAAAATTTTTGCTTCATCGGCAGACTACCGGGAAGTGATGGGCATCACCTTAAACCAATCCCTGCTGATTTCAAGTTCGGGGCGACACCGCCCCGTGGTTGCAGGTGATGATACCTGAATCTGAGTTAATGTACTAGCATATTAGTACATGCGGCGATTAAGCCCCATGATGTCGAGAATTTTGGTGGCAATTTCTTCAACCGAATAGTTGGTGCTGTTCAGCCACGGGATCTGGTTTTTACGGTACAGCGCTTCCACTTCGGAGACTTCCATCCGGCACTGGCGCATGGAGGCGTATCGGCTGTTCTCGCGACGCTCCTCGCGGATGGCCGCAAGGCGTTCAGGGTTGATCGTCAGGCCGAACAGCTTGTGCTGCAGCGGCTTAAGGGCGGCGGGCAGCACCAGGTTATCCATGTCGTCGGCGATAAACGGGTAGTTTGCGGCGCGAATGCCAAACTGCATCGCCAGATAAAGGCTGGTCGGGGTTTTGCCGCAGCGCGACACGCCAAGCAGGATCACCTGCGCCTGGTCGAGATTTCGCAGCGAAATACCGTCGTCGTGGGCCAGGGTGTAGTCGATAGCGGCGATACGCGCGTCGTACTTGGTCAGGTTGCCGGGGTTCAGCCCGTGGGTTCGGTGGGCAATCGGGGTCGGGTCGAGCTTAAGCTCGCTCTGCAGCGGCGCCACCAGCGCCTGCACGATATCCTGGCAGAAGCCTTCACTTTGCAGAATGATGGAGCGAATCTCGGGGATCACGATAGAGTAGAACACCAGCGGGCGGACGCCTGTCTGCTGGTAGATGGCGTCAATCTGGTCCTTCACCGCTTTGGCGCGGCTCTCGTTTTCGACAAACGGCAGCGTGATGCTGTTAATCGAGACGGGAAACTGCGACATCACCGCGTGGCCCAGCACCTCGGCGGTGATCGCCGTACCATCAGAAATATAAAAAACGTGGCGATCGACAGCACTATCCATTTTACTCACCCTGAATATCAGACCTAATTGTCTGAAAGCATAAATTAAAAAAGTAAATTACACAGCAAAGAACTTATCCTAATTATGAATGAAACACTGTTTTTGATTTTCCTGAAAAGTGGATTTCATTTTTCAAATAGCGACTTTATTTTTGGGGTTTCTGGCTGAATATAGAGGAATCATCGGGTTAATCGTTGATGGGAAAGTATCCGAAAAGTTGAAATTTTAAATTGCTTACACGATTCACCGTTTTTTTAGCGGAAATAAATATGCCAGTATAAATACGTAGTCAGGTGTTACTTACTCCGATCAAATATCACAAAAGGATTGTTTCGATGTCCAACAATGGCTCGTCACCGCTGGTGCTTTGGTATAACCAACTCGGCATGAATGATGTAGACAGAGTTGGGGGCAAAAATGCCTCCCTGGGTGAAATGATTACAAATCTGTCGGGTATGGGTGTCTCCGTACCGAACGGGTTTGCCACCACCGCCGATGCCTTTAACCTGTTTTTAGACCAGAGCGGTGTTAACCAGCGCATTTACGACCTGCTGGATAAAACGGATATTGATGACGTAACCGAGCTTGCCAAAGCCGGGGCGCAGATCCGCCAGTGGATCATCGACACACCTTTCCAGCCGGAACTGGAAAAAGCCATTCACGACGCGTACAACCAGCTCTCAGCTGACGATGCGCAGGCCTCCTTTGCCGTACGTTCCTCTGCGACCGCAGAAGATATGCCGGACGCCTCGTTTGCCGGGCAGCAGGAAACCTTCCTGAACGTCCAGGGTTACGATGCGGTGCTGGTGGCGGTGAAGCACGTGTTTGCTTCCCTGTTCAACGATCGCGCCATCTCCTATCGCGTGCACCAGGGCTACGACCATCGCGGCGTGGCGCTCTCTGCTGGCGTGCAGCGCATGGTGCGCTCGGACGTGGGCTCATCCGGCGTGATGTTCTCCATTGATACCGAATCCGGCTTCGACCAGGTGGTGTTTATCACCTCCGCGTGGGGGCTGGGTGAGATGGTGGTGCAGGGCGCGGTAAACCCTGACGAATTTTACGTCCACAAGCCAACGCTGGCCGCTGGCCGTCCGGCGGTGGTGCGCCGCACCATGGGCTCGAAAAAAATCCGCATGATCTATGCCCCGACCCAGGAGCATGGCAAGCAGGTTAAAATTGAAGATGTACCGCAGGAGCAGCGCGACCGCTTCTCCCTGACCGACGCCGAAGTGCAGGAACTGGCGAAGCAGGCGGTGCAGATCGAAAAACACTACGGCCGTCCGATGGACATCGAATGGGCAAAAGACGGTAACACCGGCAAGCTGTTTATCGTGCAGGCGCGTCCGGAAACCGTCCGCTCGCGCGGTCAGGTGATGGAGCGTTATACGCTGCACGCGCAGGGTAAAATCGTGGCGGAAGGCCGCGCCATCGGTCACCGCATCGGTGCCGGTCCGGTCAAAGTGATCCACGACATCAGCGAGATGAACCGTATTGAGCCAGGCGACGTGCTGGTGACCGACATGACCGACCCAGACTGGGAACCGATCATGAAGAAAGCGGCGGCTATCGTCACCAACCGCGGCGGTCGTACCTGCCACGCGGCGATCATTGCCCGCGAGCTGGGCATTCCCGCGGTTGTCGGCTGCGGTGACGCCACCGAACGCATGAAGGACGGGCAGAACGTGACCGTCTCCTGTGCCGAAGGCGATACCGGCTACGTCTACGCCGATATCCTCGACTTCAGCGTGAAGAGCTCCAGCGTGGATACCATGCCGGACCTGCCGCTGAAGATCATGATGAACGTCGGCAACCCGGACCGCGCGTTTGACTTCGCCTGCCTGCCGAACGAAGGCGTTGGCCTGGCGCGTCTGGAATTTATCATCAACCGTATGATCGGCGTTCACCCGCGTGCGCTGCTGGAGTTTGACGACCAGGATCCGAAGCTGCAGAACGAAATCCGCGAGATGATGAAAGGCTACGACTCACCAAAAGAGTTCTACGTCGGTCGTCTGACCGAAGGGATCGCGACGCTGGGCGCCGCCTTCTATCCGAAACGCGTGATCGTGCGTCTGTCAGACTTTAAGTCTAACGAATACGCCAATCTGGTAGGCGGCGAGCGCTACGAGCCGGAAGAAGAGAACCCGATGCTGGGCTTCCGCGGAGCCGGACGCTACGTGTCCGACAGCTTCCGCGACTGCTTTGCGCTGGAGTGCGAGGCGGTGAAACGCGTGCGCAACGACATGGGGCTGACAAACGTCGAAATCATGATCCCGTTCGTGCGTACCGTTGATCAGGCGAAAGCCGTTGTGGACGAGCTTGCGCGTCAGGGTCTGAAGCGCGGCGAGAACGGGCTGAAGATCATCATGATGTGCGAAATCCCGTCCAACGCCCTGCTGGCCGAGCAGTTCCTGGAGCACTTCGACGGCTTCTCTATCGGCTCGAACGACATGACGCAGCTGACGCTGGGTCTGGACCGCGACTCCGGCGTGGTCTCCGAGCTGTTCGACGAGCGCAACGAGGCGGTGAAAGCGCTGCTCTCCATGTCCATCCGCGCGGCGAAGAAGCAGGGTAAATACGTCGGGATCTGCGGTCAGGGTCCATCCGACCATGAAGACTTTGCCGCATGGCTGATGGAAGAGGGGATCGATAGCCTGTCCCTGAACCCGGACACCGTGGTGCAAACCTGGCTGAGCCTGGCGGAACTGAACAAGTAACGCCACGCTGACCCGAAAAGGCGAGGATATTATTCCTCGCCTTTTTTATTTCATTTCTTATTTGCTCCCCATCACAAATAAAGTAAAAAACCAAATATCATAATTTGTCTGTCAATTTAGACAATTGTTAGCGCGCAAACCGTTGCTAATACTTGAGCCTTACTGCGCATTTCCCTTAAGAAGATGCGCAACTGGTTGAAATACGTTTTAACCTGATAAAAAGGCAAATAACAATGACTCTCTCCTCTGTATTGCGTACCAAAGATAAAATAGGTTATGGCTTAGGCGATATGGCCAGCGCGCTGGTCTGGCAAACGGCTACCTTATTTCTCGCTTATTTTTATACAGACGTATTTGGGCTGCCCGCCGCGATTATGGGCACCATGTTTTTAGTGGTGCGCGTGGTCGATGCGTTTGTCGATCCGTGCATTGGCGCACTGGTTGACCGCACCCGGACGCGTCACGGACGTTTCCGTCCCTGGCTGCTGTGGTTTGCTATCCCGTTTGGCGTGAGCTGCCTCATTACCTTCTATGTGCCGGACGTTGGGCCGACGGCAAAAATCGTTTACGCCTGCGTGACCTACGCGATTTTAAGCCTGATTTACTCCGCGATTAACGTGCCTTACTGCGCCATGCCCGGCGCGCTGACGCTGGACCCGCGCGAGCGTCATTCTCTGCAGTCGTGGCGCTTTGGCCTGTCGTTTATCGGCGGGCTGATCGTGACGGTTATTGCCCTGCCGCTGGTCTCACTGTTAGGCCAGGGCAACGTGCAGAAAGGCTATTTCTATGCCATGAGCCTGATGGGTCTGCTGGGAATTGTGCTGTTCTTCTGCTGTTTCCTGATGACCCGCGAGCGTTATTCTCCGCGCAATGATACCTCCGGCTCCATGCTCACCGATTTAAAACTGCTGGCCGGGAACAGCCAGTGGCGGATTGTTTTTCTGTTTAATATTTTGCTGTTAACGGCGGTGGTGACGCGCGGTTCCGCCACCATGTATTACGTGAACTATGTGCTGCTGCGTCCGGATCTGGTTTTTGCCTTTATTGTTTCCGGCATGGTGGCCTCCTTAAGCGGCGCATTATTATCTGAACGGCTGCTGGGGAAATTTGACCGCGTGCGCGCCTACCAGTGGACGATTATCTCCTTCGTTATCTTCGGCGCGCTGATTTTCTTCCTGCCTCCTTCACAGGTGTGGCTAATCTTTGGCCTTAACATCGTCTTTAGCTTTATTCAAAACCTCACCACGCCGCTGCAGTGGACCATGTTCTCCGATGTGGTCGACTACGAAGAGCACCGCAGCGGCCGTCGTCTGGACGGGCTGGTCTTCTCCACCGCGCTGTTTGCCATCAAGTTTGGCCTGGCGCTGGGTGGGGCGGTCGTCGGTTGGGTGCTTGGCATGGTGGATTACGCCCCGGGCCAGGCAACCCAGGCGCCAGGCGTTCTCTCGACCATTAACGCGCTGTTCACCCTTATCCCTTGCGCGCTGTTCCTCTGCATGGTCGCGCTGCTTGCTATCTACAAACTCAACAGCCGGCTGGTGGATTCCATCGCCCGGGAGCTGGCCAGCAAGCGTGAAGTCAGACCCGAAGCGGGGCAGCTTCGCCCGGCAACCCCTTCCGCACTACAGGAGTAAAATATGACGACTATCTATAAGGACGCGGGACGTCCCGTGCACGAGCGCGTCGCCGATTTACTGGCGCGCATGACCCCGGAAGAGAAGTTCGCCCAGATGCACGCGTACTGGCTGATCCTCGATGAAAACGGTAACCACCGCGAGCGCAGCGATCTGAGTGACGAATTCGCCGGCGTGAGCGAGCAGGCTGCGCTCAGCGAACGGCTGAAGCTGGGCGTCGGGCAGATCACGCGGCCGCTGGGCACCCACATCGTTGACGCGAAGACCGGCGTGCGCGCGGCGAACCGCCTGCAGCGCATGATGATGGAAGAGACGCGTCTTGGCATTCCGGCGCTGTTCCACGAGGAGTGTCTGGTGGGGCTGCTGTGCAAAGACGCCACCCTTTTCCCGTCGTCATTGAACTACGGTTCGACCTGGGATCCGGAGCTGGTGCAGCGGGCGGCAGAGCAGATTGGCAAAGAGGCGCGCTCCGTCGGCTGCCAGCAGGGGCTGGCACCGGTGCTGGACGTATCCCGCGACGTGCGCTGGGGGCGAACGGAAGAGACCTTCGGGGAGGATCCCTGGCTGGTGGGCGTAATGGCGACCGCCTACGTGAAGGGCTTACAGGGCGATAAGCGCGATCTGCTGGCGACGCTCAAGCATTACGTGGGGCATTCGTTCAGCGAAGGAGCGCGCAACCATGCGCCGGTCCACCTGGGGTTCAGCGAGCTGAACGACACCTTCCTGCTGCCGTTCGAAATGGCGGTCAAGCTGGCAAACGCCGGTTCGGTGATGCCCGCGTACCACGATATTGATAACCAGCCGGGGCACAGCGACAGCTTCCTGTTGACCACCGTCCTGCGAGAGCAGTGGGGGTTCGACGGGATTATTGTCGCGGACTACGGCGGCGTAAGCCTGCTGCACCAGCACCATGGGATTTCCCACGATGCGGCCGAATCTGCTGCGCTGGCGTTCAACGCCGGGCTGGACGTTGAGCTGCCGAAAGACGACTGCGCGCGGCATCTGGCGGAAGCGGTAGAGCGCGGGCTGATCTCTATGGCGAAGGTCGACGAGATCGTGGCGCGTACGCTGACGGAAAAATTCCGCCTTGGCCTGTTTGAAAAGCCGTACGCGGATGAAAACGGTATCGATCTGCAAAACGATATGACCCGCCAGGCCGCGCGGGAGGTGGCGACGAAATCGCTCACGCTGCTGGAAAACAACGGCATTTTACCGCTCGGGGGCAAACCCCGCGTGGCGGTAGTGGGGCCGACGGCAGACGATCCGCTGGCATTACTCAGCGGCTACAGCTTCCCGGTGCATTTGATCATCAGCGATATGGTGGAAGAGACCTCGCAGGTCACGACCCCGCGCGCGGCGCTGGAGCAGTATCTCGGTGCATCGAACGTCCGCTATGCCAAAGGGTGCCACATCATCGAAAAACGGATGGCGGGCGCGCCGGTCTTCCCTGGCGACAGCGGCGGCAAACCGATGCAGCAGTCGCCGGTATCGCAAAGTACCGCCCCGATCCCCGAGGCCGTGAACGCCGCGCAGGAGAGTGACGTGGTGGTGGCCTGCGTGGGCGATCTCGCCGGGCTGTTCCAGAGCGGTACCGTGGGGGAAGGTTCCGATACCGATTCCCTGAACCTGCCGGGCGTGCAGCAACAGCTGCTGGAAGCGCTGGTCGCCACCGGTAAACCGGTGATTGTGGTGATGACCGGGGGGCGTCCATACAACCTGCAGGGTCTGGAAGATAAGGTCGCGGCGCTGATGATGGCCTGGGCGCCGGGGCAGGAAGGGGGCTGGGCGATTGCGGACGTGTTAACCGGGCGTGCGGAGCCGCAGGGTCGTCTGGTGGTGAGCGTACCGAAAAGCGCCGGTGCGATGCCGTATTACTACAATCACAAGCTCAAAAGCGGCGGCACGCCGTTTGCGTTCCATTTCGGCTCACGTTACCCGTTTGGCTTCGGCCTCGGCTGGACGACGTTTAGCTGGGGCGCTGTCCGCGTCGCCGAAAGCAGCGTACCGGTCGACGGTGAGGTGAGGCTGAGCGTGGATATCACCAATACCGGAGAGCGCAGCGGCAGCGAGGTGGTGCAGGTTTACGTCAGGGATAAGGTCGCCACGCAGGTGCGGCCGCTTCAGGAGCTGAAGGCCTTCCAGCGCGTCACGCTCTCGCCGGGAGAAACCGCCACGCTCACCTTCACGCTGCCGGTTGAGATGTTCAACTTCACCCGTCGCGACGGAAAACGCATCGTCGAGCCGGGCGAGTTTGAGCTGCAGGTTGGCGCATCGTCGGCGGATATCCGCGAGACGGTGATGGTCAATGCGACAGGGGAAACGCGGGTGTTGCCGGCTGAGTGGCGGATGCTCAGTACCTGTGAGGTTCAACGCGCGTAGTCAGAATAAAAAAAAGCCCATCGTGGGAGATGGGCAAAGACTACACACAGCAATTCGTTGTTTCACTCAGGGGATTTCCATGCTTATAAATCAAGGTGTTGATTTATAACCGTGTGCTAATAGTAGGCATTGTGTTATTTAGCGTCGATCGGATTCGTCTCAATAGTTAAAGAGACGTAAAGAATTCTTGAGGTTATTAGCAGACTTACTGCTGAAAAGGCGGGTCTGACCAGTGAGCAACGAATAAATACTTTAGCAGTGTTTAAGTATCATGCGGGAAAGTGTAGGCCGGGTGAGCGTTAACGCCACCCGGCAGCATACCTTAATGCGTGTTCTTCTCTTCCAGCTCTTCCAGTTCGCTCAAAATCACGTCCGGGTCAGTTCCCGGCGGCGGAATTTCATGCACCCAGGCAGAGAACAGACGCCAGGTGACGGCGAGCAGCACCGGGCCGATGAACAGGCCAATCATGCCAAAGGCAATCAATCCGCCAATGACCCCGGAGAGGATCAGGATCAGCGGCAGGTCTGCGCCCATGCGGATGAGGATCGGACGAATCACGTTATCCATGGTGCCGACCACGCAGCTCCAGACCAGCAGCACCGTTCCCCACGTGGTATCGCCCGTCCAGTAGAGCCAGATAATGCTGGGAACCAGCACCAGCAGAGGTCCCAGTTGCGCAAGACAGGTCATCAGCATGACCACGGTGAACACGGTGGCGTACGGTACGCCGGAAATCGCCAGACCGATCCCGCCCAGCACCGCCTGCACCAGCGCGGTGACCACCACGCCCAGCGCAACCGCGCGCACGGCCTGCGCGGCCAGCAGCACCGCCGCGTCACCGCGTTTGCCCGCCAGGCGGGTGGCAAAGTGACGAACGCCTAAAGCCACCTGCTCGCCGCGCCAGTAGAGCAGGGCGCTGAAGAGCAGCATCAGGGTACAGTGCATCATAAAGCGGCCGATATGCGCCGCTTGCCCGACAAACCAGGTGGTGGTGGTGCCAATGTACGGGCGGACTTTTGCCATCAGCGCGCTGCCGCCCATCTCCAGCAGGCTATGCCAGCCGCTGTAGAGTTTGGCGCCCACCAGCGGAATGCTGTTCAGCCAGGCGAGATCCGGCAGCGTCAGGTCGCCGCTGCTAATGGCGCGAATAACCGGGCCACTGGAATCCACCAGGCTATTTACCAGCAGGGCAATCGGAATGATAAACAGCAGGAACAGCAGGAGCGTCATGACCAGCACGGCGAGCCCGCGGCGGCCAAACAGCAGCTTCTGCAAGCGCAGCAGCAAAGGCCACGTGGCCACGACAACGGTCGCAGCCCACGCAAAGCCGAGAATAAAGGGTTGAACAATCCACAGACACGCAATAATCATGAGGGCCAGAAACAGCACCGACAGCAAAATTTGCGCAACATCCCTGGGCTGGCGAACATTGACCATAAATGAAACTTTCCTTAAAAGAACGCCAGTACGACTGGCGGGAACGGAAAACCGCGTCTCTTTAATCATTAATGATCTCAGCGGTTTTTAACAGGCGAATTCTGCCTGTAATTCAGCAGAGATTATAAGAAAAAAATGTGATAAAACTTTTAAGATACACGCAAACGATTTCATACAACTCTAATTAGGGTCGACAGTCATGATCCCACAGATTTCTCAGGCACCTGGCGTCGTTCAGCTGGTGCTTAATTTTTTGCAGGCACTGGAGCAACAGGGTTTTACAGGTGATACCGCCACGAACTATGCCGACAGGCTGACGATGGCGACCGATAACAGTATCTACCAGCTTCTTCCCGATGCCGTGGTTTTCCCCCGTTCAACGGCCGACGTCGCGCTTATCGCCCGGCTGGCCACGCAGGAGCGGTTTGCCTCGCTGGTCTTCACGCCGCGTGGCGGCGGCACCGGAACCAACGGTCAGGCGCTGAACCAGGGCATCATTGTTGATATGTCGCGCTATATGAACCGCATCATTGAGATCAACCCGGAAGAGGGGTGGGTGCGGGTCGAAGCGGGCGTCATCAAAGATCAGCTTAATCAGTATCTCAAGCCTTACGGTTACTTTTTTGCCCCCGAGCTTTCCACCAGCAACCGCGCGACCCTTGGCGGGATGATTAACACGGATGCCTCCGGGCAGGGCTCGCTGGTCTACGGTAAAACCTCCGATCACGTGCTGGGCGTGCGTGCGGTGCTGCTGGGCGGCGATATTCTCGATACCCAGCCGATGCCGGTCGAACTGGCGGAAACGCTGGGCAAAGACAACACCGCCAGCGGGCGCATCTATCGTACCGTGCTGGAACGCTGCCGCGACAACCGCCAGCTTATTCTCGATAAATTCCCCAAGCTGAACCGCTTCCTGACCGGTTACGATCTGCGTCACGTCTTTAACGATGACCTGACCCAGTTTGATTTAACCCGCGTGCTGACCGGCTCCGAAGGAACGCTGGCGTTTATTACCGAAGCGCGGCTGGATATCACCCGGTTGCCGAAAGTGCGCCGTCTGGTGAACGTCAAATATGACTCCTTCGACTCCGCGCTGCGCAATGCGCCGTTTATGGTGCAAGCGCAGGCGCTGTCGGTGGAAACCGTCGACTCTAAGGTGCTCAATCTTGCCCGGGAAGATATTGTCTGGCACTCCGTAAGCGACCTCATTACCGACGTGCCGGACAAAGAGATGCTCGGTCTCAACATTGTGGAATTTGCCGGCGATGATGCGGAGCTGATTGAGAGCCAGGTGACCACGCTCTGCCAGCGTCTGGACGAGCTGATTGCGCAGGGTGAAGGCGGCGTGATCGGCTGGCAGCTCTGTAACGATCTGGCCGGGATTGAGCGTATCTATGCGATGCGTAAAAAAGCCGTGGGCCTGCTCGGCAATGCGAAAGGGGCGGCGAAGCCCATTCCCTTTGCCGAAGATACCTGCGTGCCGCCCGAGCATCTGGCGGATTACATCGTGGAGTTTCGCGCCCTGCTGGACAGCCACGGCCTGAGCTATGGCATGTTCGGCCACGTCGACGCCGGGGTACTGCACGTGCGTCCGGCGCTGGACATGTGCGACCCGCAGCAGGAGATCCTGATGAAGCAGATCTCCGACGACGTGGTGGCCTTAACCGCCAAATATGGCGGTCTGCTGTGGGGAGAGCACGGGAAAGGGTTCCGCGCGGAATACAGCCCGGCATTCTTCGGCGAACAGCTTTACGCGGAGTTGCGTAAGGTGAAAGCGGCTTTCGATCCGCATAACCGCCTCAACCCGGGTAAAATCTGCCCGCCTGAGGGTGTTGATGCCCCGATGCTGCAGGTGGATGCCGTCAAGCGCGGCACCTACGACAGGCAGATCCCTATTGCGGTGCGCTCGTCCTGGCGCGGCGCGATGGAGTGCAACGGCAACGGCCTGTGCTTTAACTTCGATGTGAAAAGCCCGATGTGCCCGTCGATGAAAATCACCAGCAACCGTATCCACTCGCCGAAAGGGCGGGCGACGCTGGTGCGCGAGTGGCTGCGTCTGCTGGCCGACCGCGGGGTGGATCCGCTCAAGCTGGAGCAGGAGCTGCCGGAAAAACGGGCCAGCCTGCGCTCGCTGATTGAGCGCACCCGCAACAGCTGGCATGCCAACAAGGGCGAGTATGATTTCTCCCACGAGGTGAAAGAGGCGATGTCCGGCTGTCTGGCCTGTAAAGCCTGCTCCACCCAGTGCCCGATTAAAATCGACGTGCCGGAATTCCGCTCGCGTTTCCTGCAGCTTTACCACACCCGATACCTCCGCCCGGTGCGCGACCATCTGGTGGCGACGGTGGAAAGCTACGCGCCGCTGATGGCGCGTGCGCCAAAGACCTTCAACTTCTTTATCAACCAGCCGCTGGTGCGCAAGCTCTCCGAAAAACACATCGGCATGGTCGATCTGCCGCTGCTGTCGGTCCCGTCTCTGCAGCGCCAGCTCGTCGGTCACCGTTCGGCGAACATGACTCTGGAACAGCTGGAGGCGCTCGCTCCGGAGCAAAAAGCCAGTATGGTGCTGGTGGTGCAGGATCCGTTCACTAGCTACTACGATGCGCAGGTCGTGGCCGATTTTGTCCGTCTGGCGGAGAAAGTGGGCTACCAGCCGGTTGTGCTGCCGTTCTCTCCCAACGGCAAGGCGCAGCACATTAAAGGTTTCCTGAACCGATTTGCGAAGACCGCGCAGAAAACGTCTGACTTCTTAAACCGCGTGGCGCAACTCGGGATACCGATGGTCGGCGTCGATCCGGCGCTGGTGCTTTGCTATCGCGATGAATACAAGCAGACGCTGGGCGATAAGCGCGGCGATTTCAACGTCATGCTGGTGCACGAGTGGCTTCCGGTGGCGCTGGCAGATAAAGCCGTTCAGGACGTCAGCGGTGAACCGTGGTATCTGTTCGGCCACTGCACGGAAGTGACCGCGCTGCCGGGTGCCCCCGCGCAGTGGGCGTCCGTTTTTGCCCGCTTCGGTGCGAAGCTGGAGAGCGTCAACGTAGGCTGCTGCGGGATGGCCGGAACCTACGGACACGAAGTGAAAAACCACGCCAACTCGCTCGGCATCTATGAGCTGTCCTGGCATCAGGCGATGCAGCGTTTGCCGCGAAACCGCTGTCTGGCGACGGGCTACTCCTGCCGCAGCCAGGTAAAACGGGTAGAAGGTAACGGTGTGCGTCACCCATTGCAGGCTTTACTGGAGATAATTGGATGATCTGGAAACGTGCCGTGACGCTGCAGGCGCTGAACGCCATGGGCGAGGGGAATATGGTGGGGCTGCTGGATATCCAGTTCATCCGCATTGGCGACGATGAAATTGAGGCCACCATGCCCGTCGATAGTCGCACCCACCAGCCGTTTGGTTTATTGCACGGCGGGGCCTCCGTCGTGCTGGCCGAAACGCTGGGCTCGGTGGCGGGGTATCTCTGTACCGACGGGGAGCAGAAGGTTGTTGGACTTGAGGTGAATGCTAACCACATTCGCTCGGTGCGCAGCGGGCGCGTGCGCGGTGTTTGCCGCGCGCTGCACGCCGGAAGCCGCCATCAGGTGTGGCAGATAGATATTCTCGATGAGCAGGATCGCCTGTGCTGCTCGTCGCGGCTGACCACGGCGGTTGTGTAAAGTTTTCAGATGTTTTGCCTTTGGTCAAAAACTAGCCAGTCTGTTGTGATATACTGGTCAGGTTTTGTACATAAGCGAGGACATCATGGATACTGAAATAACCCCAACACAGCTGGCAATTGAATATTTACGTCGCGATAAGAGCAACCTGTCTCCGGCGCAGTACCTGAAAAAGCTGAAACAGCTTGAGCTGGAATTTACAGATTTGCTGGCGCTCTCTTCGAATGAACTGAAAGAAGAGATCTATTTTGCCTGGCGGTTGGGCGTTCACGTCCATTGAGTACATGAGAATAAAAGGGCCGCGAGTGCGGCCTTTTTTGTGTCTGAAATTCAGTATCGGGCGGCGGTGACGCCACCCGATATTTTCCTCAGACATTGACGGCGTTGATCAGCCGCGACTTCATGGACTGATACGCCGACGCCGCAAAATCCTCCGCCCAGCGCTGGTCCTCAATCGCCTCCAGCTGCACCGCGCAATACTTCGTTTCCGGCGTTTTTGAGATGGGATCGAGATTATCCTGGGTTAGCTCGTTGCAGGCGCCAATCCACCACTGATAGGTCATGTAGACCGCCCCGGCGTTGATACGCTCGCTAATGCTGGCGCGGGTAATCACTTTGCCGCGACGCGAACGCACCCAGACCAGCTGGCCCTCCTTGATGCCCAGCTTTTCCGCATCGGCAGGGTTCATTTGCACCCGGCCCGGTTCATCGGCCAGGCTTTGCAGCGCGGCGCAGTTCCCGGTCATCGAGCGGCAGGAGTAGTGCCCCACTTCACGGACCGTACACAGCACCAGCGGGAAATCCGCGTCCGGAGTTTCCGCCGGCGCGCGCCACGGGGCGGCAAAGAGCTGCCCTTTACCGGTTGGGGTGTCGAACTGATTGTCTTTGTACAGGTACGGCGTTCCCGGATGATCCAGCGTCGGGCACGGCCACTGCACGTGGCCCATCTCGCCCATTTTTTCATACGTCACGCCGTAGAAGAGAGGGCACAGCTCGCGCATCTCGTCCCAGATCTGCTGGTTGGAGTCATAATGCATCGGGTAGCCCATCTCGGTGGCGAGCAGGCTGATAATCTCCCAGTCGCGCTTCACGTTGCCGCTGGCCTCAATGGCTTTGCCAAAACGCTGGAATCCGCGATCGGCACAGGTAAAGACGCCGCCGTGTTCACCCCAGGAGGTGGCAGGAAGCAGAACGTCCGCCACTTCTGCCGTTTTGGTCATAAAGATGTCCTGAACCACCACAAAGTCGAGCGCCTCAAAACCGCTGCGAACGAGACCGAGATCGGCTTCGGTCTGAAGCGGATCTTCCCCCATGATGTAGTAGGCCTTGACCTTGCCTTCCAGCGCCAGATGAGGCACCTCGGTAATGCGCGTCCCGACCCGATCGTCCATTTTATTGGCGTCAATTCCCCAGGCATCGGCAAACTTCTGCCTGACCGCCGGATCGGTCACGTCCTGATAGCCGGGGAACATATTTGGCAGAACGCCCATATCGCAGGCGCCCTGAACGTTGTTTTGCCCGCGCACGGGACCGACGCCGACGGCAGGGCGCCCGAGGTTGCCGGTCAGCAGCGCCAGGCTGGAAAGCCCTTTGACCACATCCACGGCCTGACCAAACTGGGTCACGCCCATCCCCCACATCACGGTGGCGGAAGGGGCCGCCGCGAAGGTGCGCATCGCCTGGCGAACGTCGCGGGCGGGAATGCCGGTAAGATGCTCAACCTTCTCCGGCGCATAGTCTTTCACCGTCTGGCGGTAAGCCTCAAGCCCCTCGGTAAAGCGCGCCACGTAGCTTTTGTCGTAGAGCTCCTCTTCCAGCAGCACGAAGCCAAAGGCGTTCACCAGCGCCATATTGCTGCCGTTTTTCAGCTGCAGATGCTGGTCGGCGATGCGCGCCGTTTCAATGCGCCGCGGATCGCAGACGATAATTTTTGCGCCATTTTCCCGCGCTTTCAGCACGCGTCGGGCGACGATAGGGTGGGAGTCCGCGCAGTTATAGCCAAACACCAGCAGGCATTTTGAGTTTTCAATATCGTTGATTGAGTTGCTCATCGCGCCGTTGCCGAGCGTTTCCTGTAAACCGGCCACGGAAGGGCCGTGACAAACGCGCGCGCAGCAGTCCACGTTGTTGGTGTTAAGCACCGCGCGGGCAAATTTTTGCATCACATAGTTTGTTTCATTGCCGGTTCCGCGAGAGGAACCGGTGGTCATGATCGACCGCGGCCCGTGCTGCGCTTTAATGCTGCTGAGTTTGTGCGCGGTGTAGCGGATAGCCTCTTCCCAGGTGACGGGAGTAAATGCCTCGCCTTTATGGTAGCGGATCATCGGCTGGGTCAGGCGCGGGGTGAGCAGACGGGTATCGTTGAGGAAGTCCCAGCCGTAAAAGCCTTTCAGACACAGGGTGCCCTGGTTTGTGACGCCTTCTGCGGCTTCGGCACGGATGATACGGTTATTTTCAACGACAAGGTTTAATTTACAGCCTGCACCGCAGTAGGGGCAGACGCTGGCGATCTTTTTCATCAATAACAGACCTGTTAAGAAATGAAGCAAAGTTGACTGGAAAACCCAGTCCCGTAAGCAGAGGTAAGCAGGAACCGTGCCAGGTTGGCTTTGCTGATTTAACAGGGTGTTAAGCGGGGAAGACGCGTGTCATCGTCAGACTGTTCGTCAGTTTTGACGATGACACGTTAGGAGGCGTTGAGCGCAGGAGCTTACAGATCGTCCATCGTGTAACCCACCACGATTTCCAGGGTCTTGCGAATCACATCCGCCTGAACCACATCGTGGGTCGCTTCCAGCGTCTGAATGAGCCAGAGGATTATCGCTTTGTTGGACAGATGGCCTTCGGAGGCCAGAACACAGCGTACTGCAGTAGAAAAAATAGCGGACTCTTCAGCAAAACGATCGCCTGCATGACGGAAATATTCCGCCAGCGCACTGTCTAAAAAAGCAGAGTGGTATTCGGGTTGAAGCTGAATATTTTGTCTCATTTGTTCTCACCGTAGCTGTTAAATTGCAGTCAATGTATTTTTTTGGGGTCGGACGGTTTTCCACTTCCAAATAAAGGCACTACATTGTCTCTGTTATCGTTGAGAGGTCCCTCTCTGTTCGTTCGTCCTTGCGCGGTTCTGCGACGTTTAAAGGCGATGCTGTTTGAGCCGATCTCGGCAATCACCACCGCAAGTGTCTCCCGCCGCCGGGGATCCTTTTCATGTTCTTTCATGACCCGCAGACGCTGCAGCAATCCTTCGGTTGTTACTGGCCCCCGCTCTTTCAGAAGAGAGAGAACGGCTTCACCGATAAGCGTGTCGATCAGTCGGTCTGCGTCACTGCTATTCATCACGTTACCGTTCGAAGAGCAGACCAAGCAGCATGTGGTAGTGCTCTTCCTCTTCCGGACCATCGGCCCTTTCGAGGCGGCTGAGCAGTTTGGTACAGAGCGATTTGCGATTCAGGTTTCGCCCGTCGCTGAGGATTTCGACAACCACCTGGCCCAGCGTCTCCTGCTGAGTAGGAAGCGCCGCCTTTTCGAAGTACTGTGCGATCGCTGCTGCGGAATCTGTGGCGTAACCTTTCTGCTGCATGTTTCGCTCCTGTAAAATTTTGTAATCACTAACGTTACAATTAAGGTATACACAATTCTTAAATCTGTACACTTAAAATGTACAGATTTTTAATATTTTTATGATATATTTTATAAATTGCTTTATTTTCAGGTGGTTAATTAGTTGGTATGAACCGGTAATGTTACAGGATATATTGTACAAAAAGGTCTGACACTGGTAAGTTGTACAGCGCAGAAAAATGTTTCATTAACTGCCGTAAATGATTGAGATGTAAATTATTTGTCAGGCAATGAATGTGCTATAAATGATACTTATCCACCTTTTTGTGGCCAAAACCCTAACCCCAGGAATCGCATGCTCACAACCATCATTTACCGCAGCCATATCTGCGAGGACGTTCCAGTGAAAGCGCTGGAAGCCATGGTCGCTGCAGCAAATAGTAAAAACCGGCAATCCAATGTCACGGGGATCCTGCTGTTTAACGGCACACATTTTTTTCAGCTGCTTGAAGGGCCAGTGGAACACGTCTCTGCTATCTATGAGCAGATCTGCAGCGACCCGCGCCACCATAACGTGGTGGAGCTGATGCGCGATCATGGACCTGTCCGGCGTTTTGGCAACGTGGGCATGGAGCTTTTTGATTTGCGCCACTTCGACAGGGAAGAAGTGCTGCAGCAGGTGCTCAACAGGGGGACGACACGCTATCAGCTGACGTATAATGACCGCCCGCTGCAGTTTTTCCGCACCTTTGTCGAGGCCACGGAAAAAGCGAACTATTTTGAATTGCCGCCTGCGGATTCCTGGGAGTTCGTTCGCGAAGAAACGCGCCTGTCCGCGCAGCCCGAAGTGGTCGCGAAAGGGGCGGATTGCAGCTTTGCGTTCCAGCCGATAGTCGATCCGTTTATGCAGCAGGTCGTCTCCTGGGAGGCGCTTCTCCGCACGCCTGACGGCGGCGCACCGGGAGATTACTTTGCTAATCTGCCGCGTGACGAGGTGTACGCCTCTGATTTACACAGCAAGCAGGTGGCGCTCTCCATGGCCAGCGCGCTGGGGCTACAGGATCAGACGTTATCCCTCAACCTGCGGCCCATGACGCTGGTCAACATTCCCAACGCCGTGGATTTCCTGCTCACCGCGATTGAAGCAAATGGGTTTGTACCCGAGCAAATTGTGGTGGAGTTCACCGAGAGCGAAGCCATTTCCCGTTTTGATGAATTCACGGATTCGGTCAGGCAGTTAAAAAGCGCGGGTATCAGCGTGACGATCGATCACTTTGGCGCCGGTTTTGCCGGGCTGCAGCTGCTGGCGCAGTTCCAGCCGGACAGAATTAAGATTAATCGCGATCTGGTCGCGAACGTGCATAAAAGCGGCCCCCGACAGGCCATTATTCAGGCGATTATTAAATGCTGCTCCTCGCTTGAGATCCAGTTCTGCGCGGTAGGAGTAGAGAAGGCTGAAGAGTGGATGTGGCTGGAATCCGCCGGGATTTCCCAGTTCCAGGGACATCTTTTTGCCAGCCCGCGACACGGCGGTATTCCCGCGATTGCGTGGCCGGAGAAAAAGTTCGACTTCTGATAAAGCTGTACACATTACGGCAGAGTTAACTGTACGAATGGTAATTTTTATACAACAATGTATTAACAGGTGAAGGGAGGAGTAGCCCATTCACCTGAGCAAAATGCGGTCTTAGTTATACAAATGGTGTGTACAATCTGATAAGGTTGGTGCAGTTAGGTATGGAAGTTCTGAGCGTGAGGGAGTTAATGGCCTATTACAGTATCGGCGAAGTGGCCGAACGATGCGGTATCAACCCCGTTACGCTGCGTGCCTGGCAGCGCCGTTATGGATTGTTGAAGCCGCAGCGCAGCGAAGGGGGTCATCGTCAGTTTGACGATGAAGATATCCTCCGCATAGAAGAGATCAAGCGCCTGATGAAAAGCGGCGTCTCGGTCGGAAAAGTCAAAGCCTTGCTGGAAAACAAAGAAGTATTGACTCAGGGCAACTGGGTCTCGTTCCAGGAAGAGATGATGACCGTTCTGCGTTACGCCAGCCCGGCAAAGCTGCGCGCCAAAATGGGCGAATTCCGCCGCGATCACGCGATAGATGCGCTGATTGACAATATTATTTCTCCCGTTCGTCAGCGCATGAATCAGGATCAAAACACCGTGCGCCACATGGCGAGCCTGTTTGACGGCGTCCTGATCGAATTCGCGATTGCAAGCCTGGCGGAATCCCGCAAAAAAGCTGGTAAAGACGCCCTCCTGGTTGGCTGGGAATGCGATGACCGCACCCACCTGTGGCTGGAAGCCGCGCGCTTATCGCAGAAGGGATGGCACATTGACGTCCTGGCGGAACCTATTGATTCGCCGCGTCCTGAACTGTTCCCTGGGCAAAAAATCTTCGTCTGGACGGGGAAATCCCCAACGCCTCGCCAGCAGGAACAGCTCGACCACTGGCGTGAACAGGGGTTTGCTGTCTCATTTCATCACTGATTAACAGAGGCCTTGAGGGCCTTTTTTTGTTTTTGTCATTTTCTGAGCAAAAGCTATCTCAAAAATAGGCATTTCCGATGCATATTTTACTTTTCTCTTCCCTGTCATAAATGCCGCGACGAAATGCATTATTAATCAATGCATTGAACAAATACATCCATCCTGACTGCATCCTCTCACAGGGTCTATGCTTAATAAAAGTAGGCAAAAAGGGCGGTTTAGCCGAATGCCCCTGCTGACAGAGGGTTGAAGTGATAATCGTTATCACTAACATGGTGTTATGCCCTGATGGCTTATCAGATGAGGTGGACCTATGGAACTGCATTCAGAAACCTTTAATCCTGCCGATTTTGCCTGGCGCGGTTTAACGCTCACGCCAGCGGCGGCGGCACATATTCACGAGCTGGTGGCGAAAAAACCCGAGATCCTTGGCGTGCGTTTAGGCGTCAAACAGACCGGCTGCGCGGGTTTCGGCTACGTGCTCGATACCGTCACCGAACCCGAGAAAGATGACCTGGTGTTCGAGACTGACGGCGCGAAGCTGTACGTCGCGCTGCAGGCCATGCCGTTTATTGACGGCACCGAAGTGGACTACGTCCGCGAAGGCTTAAACCAGTTATTCAAATTTCATAACCCGAAAGCCCAGAACGAATGCGGCTGCGGCGAAAGCTTTGGGGTATAGGCGGTACTATGTCTCGTAATACTGAAGCAACGAGTGAAGTAAATACCTGGGGCGGTGGGCACCTCAACTATAAAGAGGGGTTCTTCACCCAGCTGCAGACCGATGAGCTGGCGAAAGGCATCAACGAAGATGTCGTGCGGGCGATCTCGGCGAAACGCAACGAGCCCGAGTGGATGCTGGAGTTCCGCCTGAGCGCCTTCCGCGCCTGGCTGGAGATGGAAGAACCGCACTGGCTGAAAGCGCACTACGACAAGCTGAACTATCAGGATTACAGCTACTATTCTGCGCCCTCCTGCGGCAGCTGTGACGATACCTGCGCCTCGCAGCCCGGCGCGGTGCAGCAAACCGGTGCGGAGAACAGTTTCCTCAGCAAAGAGGTGGAAGAAGCCTTTAACCAGCTTGGCGTGCCCGTGCGTGAGGGGAAAGAGGTGGCGGTGGACGCCATTTTCGACTCCGTCTCGGTGGCGACCACCTACCGCGAGAAGCTGGCAGAGCAGGGGATCATTTTCTGCTCCTTCGGCGAAGCGATTCACGATCATCCGGAACTGGTGAAAAAATACATTGGGACCGTGGTGCCTTCTAACGACAACTTCTTTGCGGCGCTCAACGCGGCGGTAGCCTCTGACGGCACCTTTATCTATGTGCCGAAAGGCGTGCGCTGCCCGATGGAGCTGTCCACCTATTTCCGCATCAATGCCGAAAAAACCGGCCAGTTCGAACGCACGATTCTGGTTGCGGATGAAGGCAGCTACGTCAGCTATATCGAAGGGTGCTCCGCCCCGGTTCGCGACAGCTACCAGCTTCACGCGGCGGTGGTGGAGGTCATCATCCACAAAGATGCCGAGGTGAAATACTCCACGGTGCAAAACTGGTTCCCGGGCGACGGCAATACCGGCGGTATCCTGAACTTCGTCACCAAACGCGCGCTGTGCGAAGGCGAAAACAGCAAGATGTCGTGGACCCAGTCAGAAACCGGCTCTGCCATCACCTGGAAATACCCGAGCTGCATTCTGCGCGGGGATAACTCCATCGGCGAGTTTTACTCGGTGGCGCTGACCAGCGGTCACCAGCAGGCCGATACCGGCACCAAGATGATCCACATTGGTAAAAACACCAAATCAACCATCATCTCGAAAGGGATCTCTGCCGGGCATAGCCAGAACAGCTATCGCGGGCTGGTGAAAATCATGCCGACGGCCACCAATGCGAGAAACTTTACCCAGTGTGACTCGATGCTGATTGGCGCTGACTGCGGGGCGCATACCTTCCCGTACGTCGAGTGCCGTAACAACACGGCCCAGCTTGAGCACGAGGCGACGACGTCGCGGATTGGGGAAGATCAGCTCTTCTACTGCCTGCAGCGCGGGATCAGCGAAGAAGACGCCATCTCGATGATCGTTAACGGCTTCTGTAAGGACGTGTTCTCTGAGCTGCCGCTGGAATTTGCCGTTGAAGCCCAGAAACTCCTCGCCATTAGTCTTGAACACAGCGTCGGTTAAGGAAAGCACATGTTAAGCATTAAAGATTTACAGGTTAGCGTAGAAGACAAAGCCATCCTGCGTGGCCTCAATTTTGACGTCAGGCCGGGCGAAGTTCACGCCATCATGGGGCCGAACGGCTCCGGGAAAAGTACGCTTTCTGCGACGCTGGCGGGGCGCGAAGATTATGAGGTAACCCACGGCTCGGTGGAGTTTAACGGTAAAGATCTGCTGGAGATGTCGCCGGAAGACCGCGCGGGAGAGGGCATCTTCATGGCCTTCCAGTACCCGGTCGAAATTCCGGGCGTCAGCAACCAGTTCTTCCTGCAGACGGCGCTGAATGCGGTGCGCAAGTATCGCGGCCTGGAGGCGCTGGACCGCTTTGACTTCCAGGACCTGATGGAAGAGAAGATCAAGCTGCTGAAAATGCCGGAAGATCTGCTGACCCGTTCGGTGAACGTTGGCTTTTCCGGCGGCGAGAAAAAGCGTAACGACATTCTGCAGATGGCGGTGCTGGAGCCCGAGCTGTGCATTCTGGATGAGACCGACTCCGGTCTGGATATCGACGCCCTGAAGATTGTCGCTGACGGGGTGAACTCCCTGCGCGACGGCAAGCGTTCGTTCATTATCGTCACCCACTACCAGCGCATTCTGGACTACATCAAGCCGGATTACGTTCACGTGCTTTACCAGGGGCGTATTGTGAAATCCGGTGATTTCACGCTGGTTAAACAACTGGAGGAGCAGGGCTATGGCTGGCTTACCGAACAGCAGTAATGCGCTCCAGCAGTGGCACCGGCTGTTTGAAGCCCAGGGCGGCACGCGCTCTGAGCAGGCGCAGCAGCATCTGCAGCAGATGCTGCGTCTCGGCCTGCCGACGCGTAAGCATGAGAACTGGAAATACACTCCGCTTGATGGCCTGCTGAACGCCGAGTTCGTGACCCGTCTGGCGGATCTCACCCCTGCGCAGCGTGACGCGCTGGCCATAAACGTGGATGCCGTGCGCCTGGTGTTTGTCGACGGTGAGTTCCGTCCGGAGCTGAGCGACGCCCTTCAGGGGAGCGGATTTGAGATTGAGATAAACGACGATCGCCAGCCCATGAGCGCCCCGGTTCAGCCTGAGGTTTTCCTGCACCTAACCGAGAGCCTGGCCCGCAGCGTGACGCATATCCGCGTGAAGCGTAACCAGCGTCCGGCAAAACCGCTGCTGCTGATGCACATCACCCAGGGTCTGGACGGCGACGAAATCAACACCGCGCACTATCGCCACCATCTTGAGCTGGCGGAGGGGGCGGAGGCCACGGTAATCGAACATTACGTCAGCCTCAACGATATCCGGCACTTTACCGGATCGCGTCTGACGATGAACGTTGCCGCCAATGCCCAGCTTCACCACGTCAAGCTGGCGTTTGAGAATGCGCAGAGCCACCACTTTGCCCATAACGACATTGTGCTGGGTCAGGATGCCGCGGCGTACAGCCACAGCTTCCTGCTCGGCGGGTCGGTATTGCGCCACAACACCAGCACGCAGCTTAACGGTGAAAACACCACGCTGCGCATCAACAGCCTGGCGATGCCGGTTAAATCTGAAGTGTGCGACACGCGCACCTGGCTTGAGCACAACAAAGGCTACTGCAACAGCCGCCAGCTGCACAAAACTATCGTGAGTGATAAAGGGCGCGCGGTATTTAACGGACTGATTAACGTGGCGCAGCACGCCATTAAAACGGACGGGCAGATGACCAACAACAATCTGCTGTTAGGTCGCCTGGCGGAAGTGGACACCAAACCGCAGCTGGAGATCTACGCCGACGACGTGAAGTGCAGCCACGGTGCGACGGTCGGACGCATCGACGACGAGCAGATGTTCTACCTGCGTTCCCGCGGTATCGACCAGCAGGCGGCGCAGAAAATGATTATCTATGCGTTTGCCGCCGAACTGACGGAAGCGCTGAACGATGGTCAGTTGAAACAGCAGGTGCTGGCGCGTATCGGTCAGCGTCTGCCTGGAGGCGAAGCATGAGTTTTCCCGTCGAGAAAGTACGGGCAGATTTTCCGGTTCTGACCCGTGAAGTAAACGGTCTTCCTCTGGCCTATCTGGACAGCGCGGCCAGCGCGCAGAAGCCGAACCCGGTCGTGGATGCGGAAGCCGAGTTTTATCGCCACGGCTACGCCGCCGTGCATCGCGGTATTCATACCCTGAGCGCCGAGGCGACCCAGCGTATGGAAAACGTGCGCACGCAAATTGCCGCCTTCCTCAATGCGAAATCGCCTGAAGAGCTGGTCTTCGTGCGCGGAACTACCGAAGGGATCAACCTTGTCGCTAACAGCTGGGGCAACGCGCAGGTCCACGCGGGGGATAATATTATCATCACCCAGATGGAGCACCACGCCAATATCGTGCCGTGGCAGATGCTCTGTGAGCGCGTTGGCGCGCAGCTGCGGGTCATTCCGCTTAACCTTGACGGGACGCTGCAGCTCGAGCAGCTCGACGCACTGCTGGATGACCGCACGCGGCTGGTGGCGGTCACCCAGGTCTCCAACGTGCTGGGGACGGAAAACCCGGTGGCAGAGATTATCGAAAAAGCCCACCAGGCCGGCGCGAAGGTGCTGATTGACGGCGCTCAGGCGGTGATGCACCACGCGGTTGATGTTCAGGCGCTGGACTGCGATTTCTACGTCTTTTCAGGCCACAAGCTCTATGGGCCGACCGGGATTGGCGTGCTGTACGTGAAAGAAGACATCCTGCAGGCGATGCCGCCGTGGGAAGGGGGCGGATCGATGATCGCCACCGTTAGCCTGACGGAAGGCACCACCTATGCGCGCGCGCCGTGGCGTTTTGAGGCGGGTACGCCCAACACCGGCGGGATTATCGGGCTGGGGGCGGCGGTTTCCTACGTCTCCGCAATCGGCCTTCAGAGCATTCAGGAGTACGAACAGCTGCTGATGCACTATGCGCTTGCCGAGCTTGCCAGCGTGCCGGATCTGACCCTCTATGGGCCTGCCGACCGACAAGGGGTGATTGCGTTCAATCTCGGGAAACATCACGCCTATGACGTGGGCAGTTTCCTCGATAACTACGGCGTGGCGGTCCGTACCGGGCACCACTGCGCCATGCCGCTGATGGCGTTTTACCAGGTGCCGGCAATGTGCCGCGCGTCGCTGGTGATGTACAACACAACGGAAGAGGTCGACAGGCTGGTGGCGGGGCTTAAGCGTATTCACCAGCTGCTGGGCTAACGGAGAGGCAAAAGATGGCAGAACTGCCGGACAGAGACAAATTGCTGCGCAACTTTGGGCGTTGCGCAAACTGGGAAGAGAAGTACCTGTATATCATCGAGCTGGGGCAGCGTCTGCCGCCGCTCGGTGAAGAGGCGCATAACCCGGAAAATATTATTCAGGGCTGTCAGAGCCAGGTGTGGATTGTGATGGAACAGTCTGACGACGGCACGATAGCACTGCACGGCGACAGCGATGCGGCCATTGTAAAAGGGCTTATTGCGGTCGTCTTTATTCTTTATCACCGGATGTCGGCGCAGGATATTGTCGCGTTCGATGTCCGCCCGTGGTTTGAAAAAATGGCCCTCACACAACACCTCACCCCGTCTCGTTCCCAGGGACTCGAAGCGATGATTCGCGCGATCCGCGCCAAAGCTGCAATCCTTAGCTAGACTTACAGAACAGCATTCATTCTGTTTCGCGAGGTGGTTCCCGCCTCGCTGGTTTTTCAGCTTTCTGGCGTCCTGCCAGTGAATAAGGAATCTCAGCATGAAGCGCGCGTCTCTCATAACTCTATTACTCCTCAGTTCGCTCGGCGCACTTAATTCGGCCCGCGCGATGGACTATCCGTTGCCGCCCGCAGGCAGTCGCCTGATTGGGCAAAATCAAACCTACACGATACAGGAAGGGGATAATAAGCTGCAGACCATCGCCCGCCGGTTTAATACCGCGGCGCAGGTGATTCTGGAAACGAACAATACCATTGCGCCAGTCAACCCGGCGCCGGGAACCGTCATTACCATCCCGTCGCAGATGCTGCTGCCGGACACGCCGCGCGAGGGGATTGTGGTGAACCTCGCTGAGCTGCGGCTCTACTACTTCCCGCCGGGAGAAAACATCGTTCAGGTCTTCCCGCTCGGCATCGGACAGCTGGGGCTGGAAACACCGGTCACGACCACGCGCGTAAGCCAGAAAATCCCGAATCCCACCTGGACGCCCACGCCGGGCATCAGAGCACGCTCTCTTGAGCAGGGAATTAAATTACCGCCGGTGGTACCTGCCGGGCCAAATAACCCGCTGGGACGCTTCGCACTGCGTTTAGGCGTCGGCAACGGGGAATATCTCATCCACGGCACCAGCGCGCCGGACAGCGTTGGCCTGCGCGTCAGCTCCGGCTGTATGCGGATGAACGCCCCGGACATTAAAGCCCTGTTTGAACAGGTGCGGGTTGGCACGCGGGTACAGATTATCAATGAACCCGTGAAGTTCTCCGTGGAGCCGGATGGTAAACGCTATATTGAAGTCCACCGCCCGCTGGCGCAGGCTGAGGGAGAAAACCCGCAGGTCTCGCCCATTACCCACTCCGCCGACTTTGCGACCTTTGTTTCTCAGGCGGGAAGCGATAAGGCTCTGATCGAGAAAGCCCTGTCACGCCGCGCCGGGATCCCAGTTATCGTGTCGTCAGGAAGCGGCCCGTCGGCCAGCAATAGCGTGTTATCGGTGCAGAACAGTCGGGGGTCCGCTGCGGTAGCGGAAGATGAAGGGGAGAAGGTGACGCAGTAGCCGTTTGACGCAGGCAAAAAAAATGGCGCACAATGTGCGCCATTTTATTAACAGGTACTATTACTTACGGTATTTAGTAGCCTGGTTGTCCAGACGCTGGTTAGCGCGAGCTGCGTCGTCTTTAGCAGCCTGAACGTCGGAACGGATTGCGTTCACGTCGTTGCTCAGCTGGTCAACTTTAGCGTTCAGAGTCTGAACGTCAGAAGACAGCTGATCGATTTTAGCGTTGCTGGAGCAACCAGCCAGCAGAGTAGAACCCAGGATTACCGCGCCCAGTACCAGTTTAGTACGATTCATTATTAATACCCTCTAGATTGAGTTAATCTCCATGTAGCGTTACAAGTATTACACAAAGTTTTTTGGGTTGAGAATATTTTTTTGATGGGAATACACCTATTTTTGATCGTTCGCTCAAAGAAGCATCGAATCGGCCCTTTTTGAGCAAAAATCTATGTAAAAAAAGGCATTTATCATCGGATTCATCTTAGATAATTCGCAATTAAATAGAAAAACCCGATTTGCAATTTGAATGACTTTAGCTAATGCCAGGAATAAAAAAAGCGCCCGGAGGGCGCTTTTTATCAAAATTAATTCGTTCGGGAATTATTACAGCACGTGAACAGATGCGGTATTGGTAGTTCCGCTTGGTACCAGCGCGCCAGAAACCATGACCACAACGTCACCTTTCTGTGCCAGACCACGATCAACCAGCTCCAGAGCGACTTCTTTACCCAGACGGTAGAAATCATCCGTAGACGCGATCTCTTTCACCAGGTGAGGGATCACGCCTTTGCTCAGCACCAGCTGACGAGCCGTGGTTTCGTTGGTGGTCAGCGCCAGGATAGTCGCATCCGGGAAGTATTTACGCACCGCGCGAGCAGATTTACCGCCCTGGGTGGCAACCACGATCAGCGGTGCTTCCAGTTTCTCAGCCGTTTCTACTGCACCACGGCATACCGCTTCGGTGATGCGCAGCTTGCGGCTGTCGTTGTTGTAGTCCAGACGGCTTTTCATTACGCGGTCGGTACGTTCGCAGATGGTGGCCATGATGGACACCGCTTCCAGCGGATATTTACCTTTTGCGGATTCGCCTGACAGCATAACGGCATCAGTACCGTCGAGGATGGCGTTAGCCACGTCGCCTGCTTCTGCGCGGGTTGGGCGTGGGTTTTTGATCATGGAGTCCAGCATCTGCGTTGCGGTGATAACCACTTTACGCGCGCGAACACATTTCTCGATCATCATCTTCTGCGCGAAGATCACTTCTTCAACCGGGATTTCTACGCCCAGGTCGCCACGTGCAACCATGATGCCGTCAGACGCTTCGAGGATTTCGTCGAAGTTGTTCAGGCCTTCCTGGTTTTCAATTTTGGAGATGATCTGGATCTTCTCGCCGCCGTGCGCTTTCAGGTGCTCACGAATTTCAACCACGTCTGAACGCTTACGGATGAAGGAGGCCGCAACAAAGTCAACGCCTTGTTCGCAACCGAAGATCAGGTCCTGTTTGTCTTTTTCAGCCAGTGCTGGCAGTGCGATAGAGACGCCCGGCAGGTTAACGCCTTTGTTTTCGCCCAGGTCGCCGTTGTTCAGCACTTTACAGATAACCTTGTTGCCTTCGATGGCGGTCACTTCCATACCGATCAGACCATCGTCTACCAGCACGGTGTTACCGACGGACAGGTCGTTGGTGAAGCCTTCGTAGGTCACTGCAACGATTTCGCTGTTGCCAACAACGGATTTGTCGGTGGTGAAGGTGAAGGTCTGGCCCGCTTTCAGAGAGACGTCGTTACCGCCTTCCAGTTTGATGGTGCGGATTTCTGGACCTTTGGTATCCAGCAGGATCGCAGCTTTTTTACCGGTCTTGCTCATTACGTTGCGCAAGTTCTGGATACGCTGACCGTGTTCTGCGTAATCACCGTGGGAGAAGTTCAGACGCATCACGTTCATGCCGGCGTCCAGCATTTTGGTCAGCATCTCTTCAGATTCGGTTTTCGGGCCGATAGTACAAACAATTTTCGTCTTTTTCATGACAGTCTTAGTCTTTAAGTTGGGAAGGATATGGAAATCTCGCTCCGGGGGCGCACCGCCGCGGAGTCAAACCTGTGTTGCAAAAGAGTATATGACACGCACTAAGGATAGGAGACATCAAATGAGCGTGCAGAAGAAAGTGTGCCTGAGTGACAGCCCAACGAAGGAGAGGAGAAGTTGTACGTTGTTTTTTGTATTCCAAGCGCTGAAACCATTCACCAGGGATTAGGCGCGCATTATACGCTGATTTTAAGATAAAAGGAAAATGGAAACGGTGTTTCAGAAATAATCTGTGCAGTTTCACATAATATTGTTATCAAGGCGTTAAGCCATGATGACAACTTATGGCGGCAGGTGATTGACCTGCCGCGTTTTGCTTATTTTTGCAGCGCCTGGCTGAGGTCGGCAATCAGGTCTTTCGGATCTTCAATCCCGACTGACAGACGGATAAGCTGCGGCACAATGCCGTTTGCCAGGCGTTGCTCCAGCGGAATCGAGGCGTGCGTCATGCTGTAAGGCTGGCTCACCAGACTTTCCACACCGCCGAGGCTTTCCGCGAGGGTGAACAGCTTCAGGTTGCGAATCACCTCGGTGGCGCGTTGCGCATCGCCTTTTACCACCACGGAAATCATCCCGCCGGGCAGGGCCATCTGCGTGCGGGCAAGCTGATATTGCGGATGCGATTCCAGGCCGGGATAGAACACCTTTTCGACCAGAGGATGCTGCTCCAGCCATTGCGCAATCGCCAGCGCGTTGGTGCTGTGCTTTTCTACCCTCAAAGCAAGCGTGCGAATACCGCGCAGCGTCAGGAAGCTGCTGAACGGATCCAGTACGCCGCCTACCGCGTTTTGCAGATAGCCCAGCTTATCCGCCAGTTCCCTGTTGTCCCCGACAATCGCCAGCCCGGCCACCACGTCAGAGTGGCCGTTCAGGTATTTGGTGGCGGAGTGCACCACGATATCGAAACCCGACTCCAGCGGACGGTGGATCACCGGTGACGCGAAGGTGTTATCCGCCACGCTGATGACGTTATGACGGCGGGCGATCGCCGCAATGGCCGCCAGATCCGCCAGCTTCAGCAGCGGGTTGGTTGGCGTTTCGACCCACACCATGCGGGTATCCGGGCGAATGGCGGCCTCGAGACCAGCTAAGTCGTCCGGTTTAACCCAGCTGACCTGCAGGCCGGTGCTGCGCTTGCGCACGTTTTCAATCAGGCGATACGTCCCGCCGTAAACGTCATCAATGGCGACAATATGGCTGTCTTTATCCAGCAGTTCGAGCACCGTGGAGATGGCCGCCAGACCGGAGGCGAAGGCGTAGCCGCGTGTGCCGCCTTCCAGTTCGGCGATGGCGGTTTCCAGCGCATGGCGGGTAGGGTTGCCGCTGCGGGAATACTCATAGCCGGTATGCTCGCCGGGTGACGGTTGCGCAAACGTTGAGGTGGCGTATATCGGCGGCATGACGGCGCCGTGCTGGTCGTTGAACTCGCCGCTGTGTACGCTCAGGGTAGCCAGGTTTTTCATCATCGATTCCTTTATTGCTGAAGACGGTTGCGCCAGGCGGTCAGAACGTCGCTGCGCGTAATCAGACCGAGAAAACGGTCGTTGTCATTAATCACGGCCACCAGACCGCGGTCGAAGATGGCGTTCAGGGCGCTTTCCGGGGCGTGTTTATCAAGAAACTCCACCTGGCGCGTCATGGCTGCCGTCACCGGAAGCGCGAAGCGGTCGCCGTCGCCGCCGATGTGCCGCAGGAGATCCCACTCGTCGATAATGCCCACCACCTTGCCGTTCTCCAGCACCGGCAGCTGGGAGATGTCATACAGGCGCATGCGTGCCAGTACGGTGGAAAGCGTGTCGTCCGGGGCGGCGGTAACGGTGGCGCCTTCATCGTGGCGCAGGGCGATATAGTCGGAGAGATCGCCGGCCTGAGGGCGCGTGATGAGCCCTTGCTGACGCATCCAGTCATCGTTGAACATCTTCGAGAGATACTTATTGCCGCTGTCGCAGGCGAAGGTCACCACGCGCTTCGGCGCGGTCTGCGCCTGGCAATACTTCAGCGCGGCCGCCAGCAGCGTGCCGCTGGAGGAGCCCGCCAGAATGCCTTCCGTTTTCAGCAGATCGCGCGCGGTGGTGAAGGCCTCGCGGTCGGTGATGCGCCAGGCGCGATTCACCCCTTCAATGTGGGCCAGCGGCGGAATAAAGTCTTCGCCAATCCCCTCAACCAGCCAGGAGCCCGCGTCGTGATAGCGTCCGGTTTCCACCTGGTCGGCCAGAACCGATCCTGCCGGGTCTGCCAGGACAAACTCCGTGTGCGGAGAGTGCTCGGCGAACCACGCCTGCAGGCCGCCCAGCGTACCGCCTGAGCCGACGCCCACCACGATGGCGTCGATCCGCCCGTCAAGCTGCTCGTACAGTTCCGGTGCCGTGGTGGTGCGGTGCGCAAGCGGGTTGGCCTCATTATTGAACTGGTCGATGTAAAACGCGCCGGGCAGCTCGTTGGCCAGGCGCTGGGCGTAATCCTGGTAATAGGCGGGGTGGCCCTTGTTAACGTCGGAGCGGGTCAGCACCACCTGGGCACCCAGCGCGCGCAGGTGGAAAATCTTCTCGCGGCTCATTTTGTCCGGCACCACCAGGATCAGCGAGTAGCCTTTCTGGGCGGCAATCAGGGCCAGGCCGAGACCGGTATTCCCCGCCGTCGCCTCAATAATCGTGCCGCCCGGCTGCAGCTGGCCGGTACGCTCCGCTTCGTTAATCATCGACAGCGCAACGCGATCCTTAATAGAGCCGCCCGGATTCTGGTTTTCCAGCTTCAGGAACAGCGAGCAGGGGCCGGTATCAAGCTTGTGCAGCTGGATAAGCGGGGTACGGCCAATCAGTTCGGTGACGGAGTGGTAAATCGTCATGATGTTTTCCTTTCTGGATGTCATGACGGGATGATAGAGCGGCGAAATTTTCGCAATAAAGAACCATTCACTGCTCTTTAGAACAGAAAAGAATATAAATGCCATTTTTGGATGTCAGGACAGCAAGACGTAAAGTTGTCTGGATGTGAGGATGGCTATACCGGCATGAAATGCTGCAAAAATGAGCGTTTTTCGCGGGCATCTGCCAGCAGATATGCATCCGGCAGATAATCATTGCTGAAATTGGTCTAAATGCTTCCCACCCTGTAAATCCGCTGTTTATTTCCGAAAGTTATAACAAATTCTTTTTTGTTCATTTGAAAGCTGATAACGCCTGTTTACTATCGTTTGGACATCCATACTGCTAAACAGCCATGCGCGAAACGGATAAAGAATAAGAATGATCGTACTCAGGAATATTTCGAAGGTTTTTGACAACGGAAAGGTCGCGCTGACTGCCGTTGATGACGTCAATTTGACGATAGAACAGGGACAGATTTACGGAATTATCGGCTACAGCGGAGCCGGGAAAAGCACGCTGATTCGTCTGCTGAACGGCCTGGAAAAACCCAGCGCCGGAAGCGTCACCATTAACGGACAGGATATCTCTGCGGCAAAGGGTGAAGCGCTGCGCCAGGCGCGCCTGAAAATCAGCATGGTGTTCCAGCACTTCAACCTGCTGTGGTCGCGCACGGTGAGCGAGAATATCGCTTTCTCGATGCAAATCGCCGGTGTACCAAAAGCCAACATCAAGGCGCGCGTCGCCGAGCTGGTGGATCTGGTTGGCCTGAAGGGGCGCGAGAATGCCTACCCGTCCCAGCTGAGCGGCGGACAAAAGCAGCGCGTCGGCATTGCGCGCGCTTTGGCTAACAGCCCTGACGTGCTGCTCTGCGATGAAGCCACCTCCGCGCTCGACCCGCAGACCACCGATCAGATCCTCGATCTGCTGCTGGATATTAACCGCCGCTTCAGGCTGACCATCGTGCTGATCACCCACGAGATGCACGTGGTGCGCAAAATCTGCGACCGCGTGGCGGTGATGGAGAACGGTAAAGTGGTGGAAGAGGGTGACGTACTGAGCGTTTTTACCCATCCGCAGCAGCCGATTACGCAGCAGTTTGTCCGCCAGGTGAGCCAGTACGCCGAGGAGGAAACCTTCAATACCGAACTGGCAAACGATCTGGAAGGCACGGTCATCAGGCTGACCTTTACCGGGCACAGCACCCATAAGCCGATCGTGGGTGAACTGACCCTGCGCTACGGCCTGCCGTTTAATATCCTGCACGGGAAAATGACGCAAACCGCCCACGGTGTGTTTGGTCAGCTCTGGGTGCATGTCGTGGCATCCGATGAACAACTGAACAATATCCTCGCCGACCTGCAGCACAGCGATATTGAAGGCGAGGTGATTAAACATGGCTGAGAATCTCTTTCCGCATCTCAAGTGGGATCAGCTCTGGGCGGCGACGCTGGAGACGCTGTACATGACCGCGCTGTCCGGCGTGGCGACGTTTGTGCTGGGCATCGTGCTGGGGCTGGCGCTGTTTTTAACCGCGCGCGGCGGGCTGTTCCACAACCGCACGGTCTACAGCGTGATTTCGATTGTGGTGAACGTGTTCCGCTCTATTCCGTTCATCATTTTGATTGTCCTGCTGATCCCGTTCACCAAGACCGTCGTCGGCACCATTCTCGGCGCCAACGCGGCGCTGCCGGCGCTGATTGTGGGCGCCGCACCGTTCTACGCACGCCTGGTGGAGATCGCCCTGCGTGAAGTGGATAAAGGCGTCATCGAAGCAACGCGCTCGATGGGCGCACGACTGAGCACGTTAGTGTTTCGGGTTTTACTGCCGGAATCATCACCCGCACTGGTATCGGGTATTACGGTGACGCTCATTGCGCTGGTGAGCTACAGCGCAATGGCGGGGGTGATTGGCGCCGGCGGTTTGGGAAATCTGGCTTATCTGGAAGGATTCCAGCGCAACCATGGTGACGTCACGCTGGTGGCAACGGTGACCATTCTGATCATCGTTTTCATTATCCAGTTCTGCGGCGATGTCATTACTTCACTGTTAGATAAACGCTAATAAATACACACAGGAACCACATCATGAAAAAAACACTGACACTGATCGCCGCCGCAACCCTGAGCGCCCTGAGCTTCGCCTCCTGGGCCGACACCCTGACCGTGGGCGCATCCAACACGCCGCACGCCGAAATTCTGGAGCAGGCTAAGCCGATTCTGGCGAAGCAGGGTATCGACCTGGAGATTAAACCGTTCCAGGACTACATTCTGCCGAACACCGCGCTGGCGGGTCATGACATCGACGCGAACTATTTCCAGCACATTCCTTACCTGAACAGCGTGCTTAAGGATCATGCGGGCGATAAAGACTACGATTTCGTCAGTGCGGGCGCGATCCACATTGAGCCAATCGGCATCTACTCCAAAAAATACAAGTCGTTGAAAGACCTGCCGGAAGGTGGCAAGATCATCATGCGTGACGCGGTTTCTGAAGAGGGGCGTATTCTCTCCATCTTCGAGAAAGAGGGCGTGATCAAGCTGAAGCCGGGCATCGATAAAGTGACCGCGCGCATCAGCGACATCGTTGAGAACCCGAAAAAGCTGAAGTTCACCCCGAACGTGGAAGCCTCTCTGCTGCCGCAGATGTACAACAACAACGAAGGCGATGCGGTGGTGATTAACGCCAACTACGCGATTGACGCCGGTCTGGATCCGGTTCACGACCCGATTGCGGTAGAGAGCGGTGAAAACAACCCGTACGCCAACATCATTACCGTGCATCGCGGTGACGAGAAGAAGAAAGATATCGTTGCCCTGGTGAACGTCCTGCACTCGAAAGAGATTCAGGACTGGATCCGCACCAAGTACAAAGGCGCGGTCATCCCAGTAAACAACTAATTTACTGATTTTACAGATGAAGCCCGGCGAGAAACTCGCCGGGCTTCTTTTTTGTATCCGGCAGGAGAATCATTTAAGCTCAACGTTTAACAGGCAATGGAGTGATGACGATGGGTAACGTGACCAAAGATGAAGCGCTGTACCAGGAAATGTGCCGGGTGGTCGGGAAGGTGGTGCTTGAGATGCGTGATTTAGGGCAGGAGCCAAAGCATATTGTCATTGCCGGAGTCCTGCGTACCGCGCTGGCGAACCAGCGCGTTAAGCGCAGTGAACTGACAACCGAAGCGATGGAAACGGTGGTTAAAGCGCTGGCCGGGTAATGCGCCAGCGCTTCGCAAGCTGTTCGAGCGAGCAGCAGAGCAAGTAGTAGACCACGCCCGTAAAGATAAAAATGGCCGCCGGGTAGATTTGCACCCGGTTGTTGACCTGTCCCGCCACCGTGGTCAGTTCCGGTACGTTCACGATAAACGCCAGCGACGTATCCTTCAGCAGGCTGATAAAAATCCCCACCAGCGACGGCAGAATATTCCTCAGCGCCTGCGGCAGCAGCACGCGCAGGAGGGTTTGCTGCGTGCTGAATCCCTGAGACAGTGCGGCCTCGTATTGTCCTGACGGTAGCGCGTTAAGCCCGGCCAGCACCGAGTGCATCACTGTTGCCGCGGTAAACCAGGCCAGAGCCAGCGTGACGGTCAGCGCTCCCGGCAGATCGCCCCCGGTCATAAGCGGCAGGAGATACCACATCCAGAAAATCACGAAGATGAGCGGGATGCCGCGAATCAGCTCTGCCCACAGAAAGAGGGCCTTTCGCACGAGCCCGGTAAAGCGCCAGGCCAGACACGCGAGCACTATCCCACCGGGCAGGGCGATGACGGCGGCCCCGGCCGCCATCATCAACGACAGCAATACGCCCCCCGGTTCACCCGTCGCCGCGCGTCCCCACAGCAGATAGTCGAGGTTATCGGTGATGACGTTAAGTCCGGCAATCATGTTTTTCACTCCCTGTGGTGGCGACGCCTGGGCGTTTACGTTTCGCGTCAGGCCCGATGCGAACCAGCACCATCCCCATGACCAGGCCGGTCAGCAGATAGAGCGCGGTACCGAGGGTAAACGCCTCCAGCGCGTGCGCGTTATAGCTCTCGATCTGCCTGACCTGATAGGTCAGCTCGGCAAAGCCAATCCCGCTCGCGAGCGAGGAGAGCTTCATCAGATTTAGGTACTGGCCCACGACCGGCTGCCAGGCGTTGGCCAGGCCCTGCGGCAGAAGGATGTAACGAAACAGACGCCACGCGGAGAATCCCTGCGCGAGCGCCGCCTCCCGCTGTCCGGCAGGCACGGAACGTAACCCCGACTCCACCTCTTCGATTAAAAACGCCGAGGTAAAGACGCCCAACCCCCAGGCAGAACATAAAAATTCGGGCGTAAACCACCAGACGTCGCCGGGCAGAATTGACCAGCTGTGATCCGCGTTCACCGCGTCGCGGAACGCCTGCGGTAGCCCGTTCCAGGCGGCAAAATACCAGAACAGCAGCTGCACCAGCAGCGGCGTATTGCGAAACAGCGACACCCAGCTGCTGACGACCGCGTTCCCGGGGCGTCCGCCGGAAAGGCGCAGGAGCATAAAGAGCAGTGCGAGCAGGCTGGCCAGCAGCATCCCGGCAAGCGTGACCCACAGGGTGGTGAGGAATCCGGAGAGTATCCACTGCAGAGGCTGTCCGGTCAGTACCCCTTGCCAGTCGAGCGCGGGCATTACAGATGCTCCTGATGCAGCGGGTTGAGCACCTTTTGCAGGAACCGCTGCGCGCGCGGATGCGACGGCTGGCTGAAAAACTGTGCCGGCGGCGCGGTTTCCAGAATTTGCCCGCCGTCGATAAAGACAATCCGGTCGGCAATTTCCCGGGCAAACTGCATCTCGTGTGTCACCACGATCATCGTGATCCCGCTGTGGGCGAGGGCTTTCATCACGTACAGCACTTCACCAATCATCTCCGGATCCAGCGCGGAGGTGGGTTCATCGAACAGAATGATTTGCGGTGATGAGGCCAGGGCGCGGGCAATCGCGACGCGCTGCTGCTGTCCACCGGAAAGCTCTGCCGGGAAATGGTGGGCTTTTTCCAGCATCCCGACCTTCTCCAGCAGGGCCAGCGTGCGCTCCCGTGCAGGCTGCGGCTTCCAGCCGTGAACGTGCTCCAGCGCCAGGGTGATGTTCTGGCTGGCGGTGAGGTGGGCGTAAAGATTGAACTGCTGGAACACAAACCCCACCCGGCTGCGCAGCTGGCGCAGTCCGCTACCGGAGAGCTTTGCGGTAGGCTTGTTGTCGACCAGAATCTCCCCGCCGCTCAGGGTTTCAAGCTGGTTGATAAGACGAATCAGGGTGGATTTACCGGAACCCGAAGGGCCGAGGATGGCGACCACTTCACCGGGCGTGATGGTGAGGTTAATGTCGTTTAAAACCTGATGGTCACCGTAGCGTTTGTCCACATGACGAAACTCGACGCTGGCCTGTTCCAGATGTGAAAAATCCGCGGCACCGGCCGCGGAGTGTGAAAATAAACCTGAGAGCATAATTATCTGGCTTCTATTTTAAAGGCGCGAGGCTGTGGGGAAGGCGTGTTTGGGCCAAACCAGACATCGTAGATTTTTGCTGCCTGACCGTTCTTCTCGAGATTAATCAGCTCGTCGTTAACGGCCTTCAGCAGCGCCGTTTCACCTTTTTTCACCCCAACGCCAATCTCTTCTTTGCTGAGCAGGTCGGGCAAAATTTTAAAGTTCGCTTTATCCGGCGCCTGCGCCAGCAGACCGGCCAGAATGGTGCTGTCCTGGGTGATGGCCTGTACGTTACCGTTGCGCAGCGCCGTCAGCGCCAGCGGAATATCGTCATACGAGAGCACGCGTGACTGCGGGAAACGCTGGTGCAGCGCCTGCTCGCCCGTCGTTCCTTTGACCGCGCCAATACGCGCCCGGCTGTAGTCATCAAGTTTGTCCGGTGATTTAGCCGGCACCAGGAACTGCTGGCCGGTGACAAAGTAAGGCGTTGAGAAATCAATCACCTGTGCGCGTTCCGGAGTGATAGTAATATCCGCCACGATCAGATCGGCTTTTCCGGACTGCAGCAGCGGAATACGGTTAGCCGGATTGGTGGCAACCAGTTCAAGCTTCACGCCGAGCGATTTTGCCAGCGCTTTGGCGAAGTCCACGTCATAACCCACGATCTCGTGCGTTTTGGCATCAATAGAGCCAAACGGCGGGTTGGCGTCAAACGTGGCCACTTTCACCACCCCTGCGGCCTTAATATCCGCCAGCTGATCGGCCTGTGCCTGCGCTGAAAGCAGGCTCCCCGCCGCCAGTAATCCCAGAACCAGTGTCCGTTTGGTAAACCCTTTCATATTTGCTGCCATAGTCATTCGCCATCCCGTTGTTTTTGTTTTACCCCGCTACGCTCCCATAAGCGAAAGCTATCGCCAAATAAGAAATCGTTCTTTGCTATGAGCAAAAAAGCATTAGTGAACAACGTGTTAATGAAGAGTGAAAAGAGCGGGATGCTATTTGCAGATCCTGCACATCGACAGTGGATTTTGGTATTTCCCCCGCGCGGCATTTGAGTGCTTAACTGAGATCAGACACGGCGAGAGAGGGTAAGACGATGAAAAAATGGATCAGCACGTTACGGCGGTTTTTTGCGACCCGACCAGTGAATGCGGAGAACAGCGCGCAACGTGTTCTTGAGTCAATCCTGCCTGTCGCCAGCCTGTATGGCGTGGACGTTGCCAACATTGACCCGGAGTGGTTCCATGATAAAACGTCACGCTGAACTGCGCCGCACGCGCGAAACGTACTGGAACGAGGTGTGCGTGACGTTTAACGAGTGAAATAAAAAAGCACCGGTTTCCCGGTGCTTTTTTATTAGATTTTGCAGGCGTCGCCGCAGTCGTCGTCGGCGACAATCGCCTGCGCTTTTTTGTCTGCATCGTCCAGACGTTCGGCATTACGCTCTTCGGCTTCATCCAGACCGTTAAAGACTAAGTTATCGAGATCAATTTCCATGTGGCACCTGCTCTGTTCAGTTTTTGATACTGGCACAGTATAGGGCAAAAAAAGCCAGCAATGTACCTCGCAGCACATAAGGATAATCCCTGCCATACTCAGTGCTTTATCGCTGAGGAGAGCACATGATTACACTCTGTAAAACCTGCGGAACCGCCTACGATGCCCGCCCGGACAGATGCCCGATTTGCGAGGATGAGCGTCAGTACGTGCCCGCCACGGGCCAGGCGTGGACCGATTTCGACACCGTCACCACCACGCATACCAACAAATGGCAGCAGCTGGAGCCGCGGCTGTTTGGGATCAAAACGGTCCCCGCGTTTGCGATCAACCAGCGGGCGCTGCTCCTGCAAACGCCCCACGGCAATATCCTCTGGGACTGCATCGCCAACCTCGACCCCGCAACCAAAACGCTCATTACCGCCCTCGGCGGCATCAGCGCGATTGCTATTTCACATCCGCACTATTACACCACGATGCAGGAGTGGGCTGCGGCGTTTGATGCGCCGGTTTACCTGCACGCCAGCGACAGAGAGTGGGTCATGCGCGACAGCCCGGCCATTCATTTCTGGGAGGGGGATGCGCTGGAGATTTTCCCGTCGGTCACCTTGCTGCGTCTGGGCGGGCATTTTGCCGGTGGAACGGTGCTGCACTGGCAGGAGGGGGATGGGGTATTGCTGGTGGGCGATATTCTGCAGGTCACGCCGGGTAAAGACGCCGTCTCGTTTATGTGGAGCTACCCGAATTATCTTCCGCTGCCGGCCCGCACCGTGGCGTCGGTGGTGAGTCATCTCGAAAGGAAAACCTTCGAACGTCTTTACGGCGCGTTTGAAGGGCAGAACATCCCGGCCAGTGCGGACGAGATTGTGCAGCGGTCGGGCCAGAAATATATTGCTTGTCTGAAGTAAACCGCGATGGGTAAACTTTACGAGTGTGATCGCGATCATGCCTAAACTAAAACAGATAAAAGAGACATTGCTATGCAACATATCATTGAAGGTTTTCTCAGCTTTCAAAAAGAGATTTTCCCGCAACGTAAAGAACTCTTCCGCAGTTTAGCGTCCAGCCAGAATCCCAAAGCGCTGTTCATCTCATGCTCCGACAGCCGTCTGGTCCCGGAACTGGTCACCCAGCAAGAGCCAGGACAACTCTTTGTCATTCGTAATGCTGGCAACATCGTGCCGCCGTTCGGGCCGGAGCCTGGCGGCGTGTCTGCAACCATCGAATACGCCGTGGTGGCGCTGGGCGTCACGGATATCGTGATTTGCGGTCACTCCAACTGTGGCGCGATGAAGGCGATTGCCGATAACGCGAACCTGGAGCCGATGCCTGCTGTGTCACACTGGCTGCGCTATTCTGACGCGGCGAAAGCCGTGGTAGAGAAGAAAACCTGGGATAAGCCGATCGATAAAGTCAATGCGATGGTGCAGGAGAACGTGTTTGCGCAGCTGAGCAACATTAAGACCCACCCGTCCGTCGCGGTGGGCCTGCGTAATAATTCCATCCGACTGCACGGCTGGGTGTACGACATTGAAAGCGGCAAAATTCTTGCCCTGGATAAAGCGACGAAAACCTTCGTTTCGCTGTCTGAAAACCCAGAAGTCTTCTTCGAGTAATCCGCGACAGCAGGGCATGGAAGCCCTGTCAGTTCTCGATATACGGTAATCTGCGCCGCGATACCGACGCGGGTTTTTCCGCCGCCTTTGCCATTGCTTCCGCAATCTCTGCACACTCCGCCAGCCCCTGAACGAAGGGACGATCGTGCATCAGCCACGGTATCGCGCCGAAGGCAATGCGTCCGCGAACGGCGTCAGGCGCTTTTAAGGTGTAATCCTCACCGACGTCGGGAATCTCTTCGCCCGTGGCTTCCAGCTGTTTGCGCAGCGTCGGAAAGGGCAGATCTTTCGTTTTGAGCGGCTTCTGCCCGCGCGCATCAATAAACACGTCGAAACGGTAAACGGTCTCTTGTGTGGTGATTACCGTTCGATCGCTGCCAACGTCCAGCGCGTAATCGTCACCGAGCGTCGCCACGCTGATGATGCCGGCTTCGCGAAGCGCGAGCAGCCTGCGGATAGACTGCGGAGGGATGGCCGCATAGTTGTCGATAAATACGCGGGCGAGGCCTTGCTTAAAGCGCTCTCTGTCCCGTTCGTTGAGGTGGGGAACAATCTCCTGAACCACCTCATGCAGCCGAAGGACGGTATAGCGCCAGGCTACGGTGCGCCGCTCGCGTTTGTTCCGCTCCACCTCGTTGAGATTTTCTTCCGCCCAGGTAAAGGGGCCGTGCCGTTTACGATCCTCAAACCAGGCCTCACGAATGCTGTCCGCATTCTGCTTATGCAGGGATATTTTCTCACACCACGTCGGGTCAGCGAGTTGAAGCTCTTTCACCATCAGGGTAAATATACGGTCGAGCAGGCCATCCGAACCTTTGGCGATCTCGTTTTCAACCACGAATTCGGTTAAGACCGACAGCGGTTCATAAGGAATAGGGCAGTAAAAATCGGCTTCCGGCAGAATACCCGTTCGGGACATCAGGACAATCTTCAACGCGTCGCTGCCTTTATCCAGCACGAATTTATCATCACGAAATTCACCGTGCTGCATCACTACCGCCATGGCCGCGTCGAGACCGCTTAACGATGTCCCCATGATACCGACGCGGCAGGGAGGAATACTGGCATCCATCAGACCGGACCAGGGGCTTGGAAAGAACGCGCGCGTGGCTTCGTCCTCTTCTGGCCAGACGTGGCCGGTTGCGATAACCGCAAGGTCGAAGCGTTCAGGAAAGGCGCTGTCGTTGACGGAAAGCGTGACCCCTTCTTTCGTGGGCACGATATCGGTGACCCGGGCGGATTCATGGACATCAACCTGAAACCGCAGCTTTCTGGCCTCTTTCACGATTGAACGAAAGCTGTCGCGAAAATACTCGCCCAGCAGAAGCCGGGGCAGGAACTGTCGGTCATGCAGGCGGGCTTTATCAACCTTAAAGCGCGCCAGATGAGCTTCGCTCTGATCCTTCAGCCAGTCGAGGTAGGTCATAAAAATGGGCGGGATTTCAATGCTCGCAATGTTCGCCAGCATCAGACGAGAGTTATCGTCGTCGTTATAGGGCATACCCACGCCAGCTTCATCGGCCTGTTCGAAAACGGAAACGGAGAGCGGCGTGCTGTTCTTAAGCAGGTGATAAAAGGTGTAAATCCCTGTGGGGCCGGAGCCGATAATCGCGATTTTCTTCATCGACGGTCTTCCTGTTTTTTTTCCATAAGAAAAGCGTAGCAGGAGAACAATGAAGAAAATAAGGGATTAGGAAAATTCAGGATATCAGAAGAGGATTTGCACCATTTCAGGACTGAAATGGTGCGTCCGAGTGGACTCGAACCACCGACCCCCACCATGTCAAGGTGGTGCTCTAACCAACTGAGCTACGGACGCAGAATGGTGCGTTCAATTGGACTCGAACCAACGACCCCCACCATGTCAAGGTGGTGCTCTAACCAACTGAGCTATGAACGCAACGTGTTGTCGCTGACAACGGGGACGAATATTAGCGGCACAGCATCGAGGTGGCAAGAGGGAAAATGCATTTTTCTCTCTGATTTCACGCGATTGCTTCATTACCGCGCAAAGTGAAGAGAAAGTAGCCGCCGGGCGGCGGCTACCGCGTCGTTAACGTGCAGCGCGTTGCAAAATGACCGTTGATGGCTGGCGCTGCAGGAAGCGCATTCGCATCATCATCATAATCGCCGCCGACGTCAGGCCGATGATAAAGCCCATCCAGAACCCTGCCGGACCCATGCGATCCACCACAAGATCGGTAAGCGCCAGGATATAGCCACACGGCAGACCCAGCACCCAGTAGGCGATGAAGGTGATAAAGAAGATGGAGCGCGTGTCTTTATATCCGCGCAGCACGCCGCTGCCAATCACCTGGATGGAGTCAGAGATCTGGTAAATCGCGGCCAGCAGCATCAGGTGCGATGCCAGCGTGACCACTTCCGGGTTGTCGTTGTAGAGCAGGGCGATCTGCTCCCGCAGTGCAACGGTAAAGAGCGCCGTACAGACAGCCATGCAGACGCCGACGCCCAGCCCGGTCCGGGCGGCCGTTTGCGCATCCAGCGTTGAGCCCTGGCCCAGGCGGAAGCCGACGCGGATCGTCACCGCCGCCGCCAGCGACATCGGCAGGACGAACATCAGGGAGCTGAAGTTCAGCGCAATCTGGTGTCCGGCCACGTTCACAATGCCCAGCGGGGAGACCAGCAGGGCAACCACGGCAAACAGGGTCACTTCAAAGAACAGCGCGAGGGCGATCGGCAACCCTAACTGCACCAGACGCGTCATGATGTTCCAGTCCGGCGTGCTAAATCTTTTCTCGTTGCGAATATCGCGCATGGAACGGGCGCGTTTTACAAAGGCGATCATGGAGAAGAACATCACCCAGTAAACGGCCGCCGTCGCCACGCCGCAGCCGACGCCGCCCAGCTCCGGCATCCCGAAATGACCGTAAATAAACACGTAGTTCACCGGAATGTTGACCAGCAGGCCGATAAAGCCCATCACCATCCCGGGCTTGGTTTTCGCCAGGCCTTCACACTGGTTACGCGCCACCTGGAAAAAGAGGTAGCCGGGCGCACCCCAGAGCAGGGCGCGCAGATAGCCCACGGCTTTATCAGCCAGTGCCGGGTCAATGTTATGCATAGCGCGAATGATGTGGCCCGCGTTCCAGAGCACGACCATGATCAGCACAGAAACAAACCCTGCCAGCCAGAAACCCTGACGAACCTGATGGGCAATGCGCTCGCGACGACCCGAGCCATTGAGCTGAGCGATAACCGGCGTGAGCGCGAGCAGCAGACCGTGGCCGAATAGGATGGCCGGAAGCCAGATTGACGTGCCGATAGCAACGGCCGCCATATCGGTGGCGCTGTAGCCACCTGCCATTACCGTATCCACAAATCCCATTGCGGTCTGGGCCACTTGCGCGACGATCACTGGTATAGCCAGTGCCAATAGCTGGCGCGCTTCATTCATGTACTTCTGCACGTGAACACCTTTATTTTGTAGTTATTTGAGAGACTAAAAAAGCCGCCGAAACGGGCAGCAAGAAGAAAATGCAGGGGGGTGCCAGCTATTGTAGCGGGCTTTAGCTATTTATCTAGTGAAAAAATCGCCAGAAAATGCGCTCCGCTGGCAACCTCTTTTTCCAACTGTTATTGTGGTGGGATTAAACGGTGTCACCACCGTCCGGAAAAAACAGGAGTTGTAAGCATGTTTACTGGTATTGTGCAGGGCACCGCCAAAGTGGTGTCCATTGATGAAAAACCTAATTTCCGTACTCATGTTGTTGAGCTGCCGGAATATATGCTTGAGGGTATTGAAACCGGCGCGTCGATTGCCCATAACGGCTGCTGCCTGACCGTTACCAAAATTAACGGCAACCAGATTAGCTTTGATTTAATGAAAGAGACGCTGCGCATCACCAACCTTGGCGAGCTGGCGGTGGGAGATACCGTCAACGTTGAGCGGGCGGCGAAGTTCAGCGATGAGATTGGCGGCCACCTGATGTCCGGTCACATCATGACCACCGCTGAAGTGGCAAAAATCGTGACCTCGGAAAATAACCGTCAAATCTGGTTTAAAATGCAGGATCCTTCATTAATGAAATACATTCTCTATAAAGGATTTATTGGCATTGACGGGATTAGCCTGACGGTGGGTGAAGTAACGCCAACGCGTTTTTGCGTGCATTTAATTCCTGAAACGCTGCAGCGCACCACGCTGGGCGCCAAAAAACTGGGGCATCGCGTGAATATTGAAATCGATCCGCAAACCCAGGCGGTGGTGGATACGGTTGAGCGCGTGCTGGCAGCAAAAGAAGCGGCAATAATAAAGACCGCCGCAGAAGAAGAATAAAAAATAACCCCGGCTATCCGGGGTTATTTTTTAGCGTGCGACACGTAATCCGTGTTCAATCCCACGGCTGAATACCACCTGCCAGAGCTGAATATCCCGTGCGCGAAACGCCCCCGCGCAGGCATTCAGATAATAGCTAAACATCCGCCTGAATCGTTCAGAATAGTTGTCCGCAATCTCAGGCCAGGTTTCCTGAAAACGCGCATGCCAGGCCATCAACGTGGTGTCGTAATCCGCGCCAAAGTTGTGCCAGTCTTCCATTACAAAATGGGGTTCACTGGCGTTGGCAATCTGGCGGACGGACGGTAAACAGCCATTCGGAAAGATGTATTTGTTGATCCACGGGTCGACGTTATTGTCGGTTCGCTTAGAGCCGATGGTGTGCAGCAGGAAGATGCCGTCCGGTTTCAGATTCCGATCCACCACCTCAAAATAGGTAGCGTAGTTTTTCGGCCCGACGTGCTCGAACATGCCGACGGAAACGATCCGGTCAAACTGTTCGTTCAGGTCACGGTAATCCTGCAGCCGGATATCCACATCGAGGCCCTGGCAGCGTTCCCGCGCCATTTTTTGCTGTTCCGCTGAAATCGTGACGCCGACGACGCTGACGCCATAGTGCTTCGCCATAAAATACGCCAGCCCACCCCAGCCGCAGCCGATATCCAGCACGCGCATACCGGGTTGGAGCTGTAGCTTCTCGCTAATCAGACGCAGCTTGGCCTGCTGGGCCTCTTCAAGCGTCGACGCCTCTTTCCAGTAGGCGCAGGAGTACTGCATGAAAGGGTCCAGCATACGGCTGAACAGGTCGTTGCCAAGATCGTAGTGCTCTTTGCCTACGATCCACGCGCGTTTTTTACTTTGCAGATTGAACAGTCGGGCAGAGGCGACGCGCAGGGTGTCTTTCAGATTGCGAGGGAGTTGATTTTCAAGACCGGCACGCAGCACGCTGGCGAAAAAGGTATCCAGACGTTCGCACTCCCACCAGCCGTCCATGTAGCTTTCTCCCAGGCCTAACGATCCCTCTCGCAGCACGCGTTTAAAAAAGTCGGGATGTTTAACCTGAGGATCGGATGGCGATGATCCATTGATAGTGATGCCTGCTCGACCTAACAGTTCACTGACGATCCGGGACCAGTTATCGTCCGGAACGCTGACTTCTTCTATACACGATGAACTCATAGCTTCTCCATCACCCTACTGTGATCAGAACCTTAAAACAGCGTAGACGCTTTTTTTGGTTTGTGAGAAATCTCACGGTAAATACCGCGAGGCTAATATCCGACGTAGAACAGAGGAAGGGAGATAACCCTTGCCGAAATGCCTTCCATGGTAAAACGGGAGCACTCCGGCTCCCGTTAACACTTAATATTTATCGTATTTAATCGAACCAAATTTAGTATAGGCCTCAAAATTTGGTGATTCAATAGAAAATTCTTAGCAACCTAATCACTGAAAATTAACATGATTTCTGGCGCAATCAGGCATGTGACGTTTCAACCTGAGCACTCTTTTCATGCTCACGCTGCGCGGAGGCCTGCATGCGATAGCCCAACACCGCCAGCGCAACGGTCACCAGCATCACGCTGGTGGTGGTCAGGAGCGGCGTGGCAATCAGCGCCGATACAACCAGGCTTGCCAGGAAGCACAGCCCCAGCTGCAGGGTGTTCTGCAGCGCGGCGGCGCGGCCTGTTGCCTGCGGGAAGGGACGCAGCGCCTGCGCTACAACGATAGGGTAAATCGCCCCGTTCGCAACGGCCATCACGCAGAATGGGATCAAAATTTCGGCCAGACCGGCGCCAGGAATAAAGCCAACGGCCCAGGTCCCGATGACGCTCAGCGCATACAGCACCAGCAGCCACGGCAGCATCTGCTGACCTTCCCACTTTTGCAGCGCCGCGCGACAGCCGTACCCGCCCACCAGGAATGCGATGGTCTGCGGAACATAGCTCAGGCCGATGGCTGCCGGGCTGTAGCCCATATCGTGCAGAATGAACGGCGAGCCGGTGAGCCACGCGAAGAAGCTTGCCGAGCAGGCGGCATAGATCAGGACATTCCCGCGATACGCTTTGGCGCTGAGCAGGGAAGTGAAGGTAATCGGCTTCGCGTCTGCATGCGCTTCTTTTTTATGCGCGGGCTTAAGGGCGAACGCCGGCAGCATCAGGACCAGGGTAATGGCAAACAGCGTGGCGAAAATGGCCTGCCAGTCGAAATGAGCGAGGATCCAGCTGCCCAGCAGTGGGGCGAGGGCAGGTGAGAGACCTACCAGCGGCATAATGGTGGCGAAAATACGGTTTGTGCGGTTAGCCGGATAGTAGTCGGTGACCAGCGCCTGCCAGGTCACGGCCGCGGCACAGACGCCCACGGCCTGAATAAAACGCAGCACCAGCAGCCAGCTGGCATCGCGTACCCATAGCATCCCCAGGCAGCCCACGGCAAAAATGGCCAGGCCCAGCAACAGCACCGGCTTACGACCAAAGCGATCCGAGAGCGGTCCCCAGAGCAGCTGTGCGAAGGCAAAGCCGGCGAGGAATAAGCTCAGGCTGGCGCTGATGGCGGCAGCCGGCGTTTGTAAATCTTCCTGCATGGCGGCAAACGCCGGCAGGTACATATCGGTGGCCAAAAAGCCCAGCACGCTTAAGCCGCCGAGCCAGACTAAAAAACCGTTCCTGGGTTGCATTATTTTATTCTCCTGAGGAGGCAGGTATACATTGGCGCTGAGTGTAGGGAGTGCAAAGCTGCTTGTGAAACGCTAATATTTGGCTGGTGCATTCAAAAAATTTGCAGGCAGAAAATGTGGTCAGATTATTCTCTTGAAGTGGTCGATGCTGTTGCGCGTAACGGCAGCTTCAGCGGTGCGGCGCAGGAGCTGCACCGCGTCCCTTCGGCAATAAGCTACACGGTGCGCCAGCTGGAGGAGTGGCTGGCGGTTCCGCTGTTTGAACGGCGGCATCGTGATGTGGAATTAACGCCCGCAGGCGCGTGGTTTTTGAAGGAAGGGCGTTCTGTTATCAAAAAAATGCAGATCACCCGCGAACAGTGTCAGCAGATCGCTAACGGCTGGCGGGGACATCTTTCCATCGCGGTGGATAACATCGTTAAGCCGGAACGCACCCGGCAGATGATCGTCGATTTCTACCGTCATTTCTCTGACGTCGAGCTGCGGGTCTCGCAGGAGGTGTTTAACGGCGTCTGGGATGCACTGGCGGACGGCAGGGCAGAGATGGCGATTGGGGCTACGCAGGCGATCCCGGTCGGGGGACGTTACGCTTTTCGCGATATGGGGATGCTGAGCTGGAAATGCGTGGTGGCAAGCGATCATCCGCTGGCGTCGATGGAAGGGCCGCTCAGCGATGACACGCTGCGCAACTGGCCGTCGCTGGTGCTGGAGGATACGTCCCGTTCATTGCCCAAGCGTATCACCTGGCTTCTGGACAACCAGCGGCGGGTGGTGGCCCCTGACTGGGAATCGTCGGCGACGTGCCTCAGCGCCGGGCTGTGCGTCGCGATGGTGCCCGTTCATTTCGCGCGTCCGCGCATCGATACCGGAGAGTGGGTTGAGCTGACGCTGGAGAATCCGTTCCCGGATGCGGCCTGCTGCCTCACCTGGCAGCAAAATGACGTCTCGCCTGCGATGGCCTGGCTGCTGGATTATCTGGGAGACAGCGAAACGCTGAACCGGGAATGGTTACGGGAGCCAGCGTAGCTGGCCCCGTAAAGCGATTAACGACGGTAGTCGCGGAACGGACCGTCCGCAACGGAACGGCGTTCGATAAGACGCGGGTGAACTTCAATAGACTGCGACTCTTCGCGCTTGTTGACGATCCTGTCCATCAGCATATTGAAGGCCGTTTCGCCCAGCGAATCTTTCGGCTGGTGAATGGTGGTCAGCGCCGGGGTGAAGAAACGCGCGTTACGCACGTTGTCATAGCCGATCACGGATATATCCTGCGGTACGCGCAGGCCCAGCTCGTCGGCAGCGCAGAGCGCGCCCATGGCCATGATGTCGCCCCCGCAGAACACGGCGGTCGGACGGTGCGGCTGGGAGACGATCTGCTGCATCGCGCGGTAGCCCGATTCCGGCTCAAAGTCGCCCTGCACAATCCAGTTTTCCGGCACGTTGATCAACGCTTCTTCCATCGCTTTCATAAAACCGGCCAGACGGCCCGCGCCGGTGTTGCGCTCCAGCGGACCGGGGATCACGCCAATCTCGCGGTGGCCGCGTTCGATCAGATAACGACCGGCCATATAGCCGCCTTCAAAGGCGTTATCGATAACGGAATCGGTAAAGTCTGCGCGCGCTTCGCCCCAGTCCATCACCACCATCGGAATATGGCGATACTCTTCCAGCATCGACAGCACGGATTCCGGGTACTCGGAACACATCACCAGCAGGCCATCAACGCGCTTTTGCGCCATCATCGACAGGTAGGCACGCTGTTTTTCAATGCTGTTCCACGCGTTGCCCAGAATCAGGGTATAGCCTTTCTGGAAGCAGTTCTTTTCGACCGCTTCAATGATCTCGGCAAAATAGGCCGCTTCACTGCTGGTCGCCAGCAATCCAATGGACTTGGTGTGATTAACCTTGAGGCTACGCGCAACCGCACTTGGCGAATAGTGCAGCTCTTTGATCGCTGCCCAGACGGCGTTGCGCGTCTCTTCCGCCACAAAGCGGGTTTTGTTAATTACATGTGATACGGTTGTAGTGGAAACGTTTGCGCGTTTTGCTACGTCTTTAATTGTTGCCATTAAATGTCACTCCAGACCATATCCTAAGCTCCTGAAAAACTTGAAGGTAAACGTTTGCCTTCTCTCACCCTTATCTCGCAATCTTGAATTGCGGCACGCCGGGAAAACGACACGGGACGTCAGGAGGGGGTCAATGGCCGGTACGCTAATAAATTTAGCGTGGAATTTTGTCCTATCTTGATGAAAAGGGGAAGAGGTAAAGTGGTTATCAGTATAAATCCAGGAAGATTTTTGACGTAATCTGTGCAAAAATGAGCAAGCTCACTTTTCGTGTGGGGATTAAAAGGAGAAAAATTGATGAGTTCCGATCTTAAGTTTTCGCTGTTCACCACCATTGTTGTGCTGGCTCTGATTGTTGCGGCCGGTCTGACGGCTGCGCTGCACTGATTTTACGCGGAGGGAGAGCCTTCTCCCTCCCGACTCCCCGGATTGTTACTTCTCTGGCAAAAATCTTTTGCCATTTTGTTAACTTCTCATTTTTTGTGATTGATGTCATGCTTTCCGCTTCTTTGTTCTGTGTCACCACATGACACGGCATCCGGAGTTGACGCATGAAAATCAATTTTCCCCTGCTGGCCCTGGCGATTGGCGCTTTTGGGATTGGCACCACTGAATTCTCCCCAATGGGGTTACTTCCTGTTATTGCCCGGGGCGTAGATGTCTCTATCCCTGCGGCAGGGATGTTAATCAGCGCCTACGCTATCGGCGTGATGGTAGGGGCGCCGCTGATGACCCTTCTTCTTTCGCACCGCGCGCGCCGCAATGCGCTGATTTTCCTGATGGCGATTTTCACCCTGGGCAACGTGCTTTCGGCCATTTCGCCGGACTACACCACATTGATGCTGTCGCGCATTCTGACCAGCCTTAACCACGGCGCGTTCTTTGGGCTGGGATCGGTTGTGGCTGCCAGCGTGGTGCCAAAACACAAGCAGGCGAGCGCCGTGGCAACCATGTTTATGGGGCTGACGATTGCCAATATCGGCGGGGTGCCTGCGGCAACCTGGCTGGGAGAAGCGATCGGCTGGCGTATGTCTTTCCTGGCGACGGCCGGGCTGGGCGTGATTGCGATGGTGGCGCTGTTCTTCTCCCTGCCGAAAGGAAGCGCCGGAGAACGTCCGGAAGTGCGTAAAGAGCTGGCGGTGCTGATGCGTCCGCAGGTGCTCTCCGCGCTGCTCACCACCGTGCTGGGGGCAGGGGCGATGTTTACCCTCTACACCTATATTTCACCGGTACTGCATGATATCACCCACGCAACGCCTCTCTTCGTTACCGCGATGCTGGTGCTGATTGGCGTGGGCTTCTCGATCGGTAACTATCTCGGCGGGAAATTTGCCGACCGTTCCGTGAGCGGGACGCTGAAGGGCTTCTTAACCCTGCTGATTGTCATCATGGTTGCCATTCCGTGGCTGGCGCGTAATGAGTTCGGGGCCGCGATTGCGATGGTCGTCTGGGGAGCCGCCACTTTCGCCGTGGTGCCGCCGCTGCAGATGCGCGTAATGCGTGTCGCGCACGAGGCGCCGGGACTTTCATCTTCCGTGAATATCGGTGCGTTTAACCTGGGTAATGCCCTGGGCGCCGCGGCCGGTGGGGCCGTGATTTCAGGTGGTCTGGGATACGGCTTTGTGCCGGTGATGGGGGCGATTATTGCCGCGCTCGGCCTGCTGCTGGTGATGATGTCGGGTCGTAAACAGCCTGAAGCAGCCTGCGCTGCGGAATAAACCAAAAACGCAGAAGGGCGAACCCTTCTGCGTGTCTCTTACGCGGCGAAGTTCTTCGCGACAAAGTCCCAGTTAACCAGTGCCCAGAAGTGCTCCAGGTAGTTCGGACGCGCGTTGCGGTAATCAATGTAGTAAGCGTGTTCCCACACGTCCACGGTCATCAGCGGCTTAGCGCTGGTGGTCAGCGGGGTGCCCGCGTTAGAGGTGGACACGATAGCCAGTTTGCCATCCGCCTCTTTAACCAGCCACGTCCAGCCAGAACCGAAGTTCTTGATGGCTGCATCGGTAAATTTCGCTTTGAAATCCGCGAAGCTGCCAAATGCGGCGTTGATAGCGGTAGCCAGTTCACCGACAGGTTCACCGCCGGCATTCGGCGCCAGGCAGTGCCAGTAGAAGGTGTGGTTCCACACCTGAGCCGCGTTGTTAAAGACGCCACCCTCTGAGCTGCGGACGATCTCTTCCAGCTTTTTGCTTTCAAAATCGGTGCCCTTGATCAGATTGTTCAGGTTGGTGACGTACGTCTGGTGATGCTTGCCGTAATGATATTCCAGGGTTTCCGCAGAAATGTGCGGAGCCAGGGCGTCTTTTGCATACGGTAGTGCAGGTAATTCGAACGACATTGCTTCTCTCCTTATTGTATTTTGCGTTGCCAATAACCACACAGACAACATGGACAGGATAGCAAATTGAAAGGGTATGCAAAAGAGGAACTTACCCTGCCACGGATGCGGCAGGGCAGGGATTAGCGAATGGTTTTTGGCGTCATCACGCGACGCGCGCCGACGTAGTGGCGTACCCAGTAGTCTTCACTGAGAGAAGTGATCTGAATATCCTGGCCGCTACGTGGAGACTGGATGAATTTCCCGTTGCCGACATACACGCCGACGTGGTCAGCCGTGCCGCGACCCTGGGTGCGGAAGAACACCAGGTCGCCGTTTTCCAGCTCACCGCGGTCAACCGGTGAGGCATCGCGCAGGTGGTACATCTCATTGGCGGTACGAGGAATGCGGAATTTGACCAGATCTTTATAGGCGTAATAGACGAGGCCGCTGCAGTCAAACCCGGTACGCGGCGAGCTGCCACCCCAGTGATAAGGTTTGCCAATCTGCCCCATCAGTTTGTTCATCGCGGTTTTTTGCGCTTTCTGTACGCGCACTTTATGCACTTCCGCTATTTTCGTGACCTTCGTGCATTTCGCCTTGTGGCCTTTACGCGTGATGCATTTTTCAGTAACGAGGTTAGCGGCGGTTTGCGAAGCTTTACTTTTAGCGGAGTGGGCAGTGCGGGAAGGTTTTGTTTTCGTCTTGCTGGAAGCGGTCTGTTTCGTCTGAGCCGGTGTTTTTTTCTTGTCGTTCTTAGCGGTGGTTTTTTTCTTACGTTCTGTGGCTTTCACCAGATGGTTTTTTTGTACAGCAGAATGCCGCGCCTGCTGAGAGGCGTTTGCCACTGGCGTGAAAGTGAGTGAAGTAAACAGTAAAGCACAGAGCGTGATCGAGATTTTATTTATCCGCGCCACTGGGCAGTCCCCTGATAAATGCAGGTCATCAATAATACCCGCGTGTGATTTACAAAGCCCGTCGATTCTAATCTATAAAAACCCAGAAAGTTAATAGCATTTTTCAATCTACAATCGTGTTTCGTTAGCAAGTGCAAAAAAATTCATCGTTCTGTCGCACATTTGCCCACTCCCTAAGCAAAACCCTGACCGCCGCAGGGGTAAACACCATTTGCAATGCAACTTTTCGTGACTCGGGGTAGAATGTATAAACGTGACAAAAATGTTATTTTCCGATGCCAGTCTGAACCGCTACAATGTCAGACGAATGCCGTAACAGAAGTTAAAGGAAGCAAGACATGAGCACCACTATTGAAAAAATCCAGCGCCAGATCGCTGAAAACCCGATTCTGCTATATATGAAAGGTTCTCCGAAGCTGCCAAGCTGCGGCTTCTCCGCACAAGCGGTTCAGGCGCTGTCAGCCTGTGGTGAGCGTTTTGCTTACGTTGATATCCTGCAGAACCCGGACATCCGCGCTGAGCTGCCTAAGTACGCTAACTGGCCGACTTTCCCACAGCTGTGGGTTGACGGTGAGCTGGTTGGCGGCTGCGATATCCTGATTGAAATGTATCAGCGCGGCGAACTGCAGCAGCTGATCAAAGAGACGGCGGCGAAGTACAAAACCGAAGAGCCGGACGCAGAGTAATTTTCTGCGCAAATAAAAAAGCGACCTGACAAGGTCGCTTTTTTTTATTCTTCGCTGTCGCCCATCGGCAGCGGCCAGCCGCCAAGACGCTTCCAGCGGTTGACGATCTCACAGAACAGCTCTGCGGTGCGCTCCGTGTCGTATAAAGCGGAATGCGCCTGCGTACCGTCAAAAGGTATACCCGCCGTGATGCAGGCTTTAGATAACACCGTTTGTCCCAGAGCCAGGCCGCTCAGCGCGGCGGTGTCGAAGGTCACAAAAGGATGGAAGGGGTTGCGTTTGAGCGCGGCGCGCTCCGCGGCGGCCATGGTAAAGCTGTGATCGAAGGTGGCGTTATGGGCCACCATGATGGCGCGGCTGCAGTTACTCTCTTTCATGCCTTTACGCACCATTTTAAAAATGGCGTGCAGCGCATCATATTCACTGACTGCGCCACGCAGCGGGTTGTGCGGATCGATACCGTTAAATGCCAGCGCTTCCGGCTGTAAGTTTGCCCCTTCGAAAGGTTCAACGTGGAAATGCAGCGTGGTGTCCGGTGTAAGCCAGCCCTGTTCATCCATCTTCAGCGTGATGGCGGCAATTTCGAGCAGCGCATCGGTTTTAGCGTTAAATCCGGCTGTTTCTACATCAATGACAACGGGATAAAAACCACGAAAACGGTCGCACAGACCGCTAAATTGAGCGTTATCGGACATCAGGGTCTCTTACAAGGGGAAAAAGCAGAGCGCATTATGGCAAATTTTGCAGGGTGATGCAGTAAAACTACGGGCGCATGTTGCGCCCTGAGGGATCAGTTGCCCAGACCGCGACCCGCGTCTTTGGCTTCAATCAGTTCGATTTTGTAACCGTCGGGATCTTCCACGAACGCAATCACGGTGGTACCACCTTTTACCGGACCCGCTTCGCGCGTAACGTTACCGCCGTTGCTGCGAATGCGTTCACACGCTTCGGCCGCGTTGTCCACTTCCAGCGCGATGTGGCCATAGGCGGTACCCAGCTCATAGCTGTCTACGCCCCAGTTGTAGGTCAGCTCGATCACCGCTTCATCCGTTTCCGGGCCGTAACCCACGAACGCCAGCGAGTATTTGTATTCCGGGTTTTCGCTGGTGCGCAGCAGCTTCATGCCCAGGACGTTAGTGTAGAAATCAATGGAACGTTGCAGGTCGCCAACGCGCAGCATGGTGTGAAGTAGGCGCATAATTTCCTCATTAACCAATGGAATAGACTGTCTTTTGAACAGAAACGATGTTTTAGTATAGCGGCGAAGTATCGCCGCTATCAATGAACAACGGCGAGATTACAGAGAAGGGTAGTCGGTGTAGCCTTCCGCGCCGCCGCCGTAGAAGCTTTCCGGGCGCTGCGGATTCAGGACCGCTTTTTTCTGCAGGCGGGCAACCAGATCCGGGTTGGCGATGTAGTCGCGGCCAAACGCGACGGCATCGATCAGCCCTTTGCCGATCAGGTCTTCGGCTTTCTCCGGGGTATAAGCCCCCGCACCGATGATCACCCCGTGGAAACGCTCGCGCACTTTCTGACGGAAAGCGTCCGTGTAAGGTTTACCGCCAGCCCAGTCCGGTTCGGACATATGCAGATAGGCGATGCCACGCTTAGCCAGTTCTTCGATCAGGTACAGGGCATCGGCTTCTTCGTTCGGACCGTTGTCGACGTTCTGGAAAGAACCGATTGGGGAGACGCGGATCCCGATACGATCCGGGCTCCACTCCTGGCATACGGCGTCAACCACTTCCAGCACCAGGCGAGCGCGGTTTTCGACGCTGCCGCCGTACTGGTCGGTGCGGTGGTTGGACGACGGTGACAGGAACTGGTGCAGCAGGTAGCCATGGGCGGAGTGCAGCTCAATCAGGTCAAAACCGGCTTCACGAGCGTTGGCCACGGCCTGGCGGAAGTCGTTCACGATACCCGGAATTTCATCCAGCTCAAGCGCGCGCGGCATAGAGGTATCCACGCGGATCGCATTGCCGTTTTCATCACGCAGGGACGTACGGGTATTTGCGCTCAGGGCCGAAGCGGAGACCGGAGCCTGGCCGCCAGGCTGAATGCTGCTGTGAGAGATACGACCGGTATGCCACAGCTGGACCGCAATGCGACCCTCTTCAGCGTGAACGCCCGCGGTGATTTTCTGCCATGCGGCGATCTGTTCCGGGCTGTGAAGACCCGGCGCACCCGCATAACCTTTAGCCTGAGCGGAAATCTGCGTGGCTTCCGTAATGATCAGGCCAGAGCTTGCGCGCTGACGATAGTATTCACCCATCAGTGGGGTTGGGATGTCGCCCGGCTCAATGCTGCGCAGGCGGGTAAGCGGAGCCATAAACACGCGGTTTGGCGCAGTGACGGCACCCACTTTTAAGGGGGTAAATAATTTTTCAGCTGACATAAAGACTCCTGAGTAGACCAGTCGACTAGTAGTTGGGTAAATAAAAACGCCTGTTAAATGCCAGGCGCAGTAATGCTGTTTTTCACATGTGCCAGCGCGCTTTCCAGCGGCACGGCACTGCGCGAAATTTTTGCCTGCAGGTTAGCGCCTAGCCAGAGCGCATATAACACCTGCGCCTGGGTTAACGGCTCGCCGGAAAAGGCCAGCGTTTTTTCATCGCGGCCTTTCTCCAGCGCCTGGGCCAGCAGGGCGATAACGCCGCGGGCACCTTTATCCATCGCCGTGCGCATATCTTCAGAAAGATCGCACACTTCTGCAGACAGCTTAACGGTCAGGCATCCGCTGATAATGCCCTGCTGACAGAACTGGTTCAGCGTTTCCTGATAGTAGTTCAGAACACGATCCCGGTAGTTACCTTCACCCGAAGCAAAGTGGGTCGCCAGACGCTGGTGGTAGCCAGCATAATGACGCTCCAGCATCGCTACGCCAAAAGCCTCCTTGGACCGGAAGTAGTGATAAAACGACCCCTTCGGTACCTCAGCGGTTTTTAAAAGCTCGCTCAACCCCATACCGGTAAACCCGCGATGCATGCAAAGCTGCTCGCCGGTTGCCAGTAAATGTTCGCGGGTATCGTGTTCAGTATTTCTGCTCATGGCCGCACTCTAATAGACCGTTCGGTCTAATGCAAGCGAGTTTACTGGCGACAGGCGCTCAGTATATCCAGCTGCGGTTGATAAACGGTTGATTTCACGTCCATCATACCCAATACGGTTGAGAATAAATTGTCCTGGGAAACCGCATTTTTTGCTGCATGGTCACGCAAACACTGTTCGTTGATGCCAAAGTTTTTCGCGTAATCCGGTGACAGCCAGAACATAAACGGAATATGCGTTTGCTGCTCCGGTGCCAGCATGTACGGCGTGCCGTGCAGATAAATACCGCTTTCGCCCAGCGATTCACCGTGATCTGAGAGATAAATCAGCGCGGTGTTCATGCTCGACTGGCGCGCTTTCAGCGCATCAATGGTTTTACTGACCATGCTGTCGGTATAGAGGATAGTGTTGTCATAGGTATTGATCAGCGCCTGATGGTCGCAATCCTGAATTTCATTAGTGTCGCAGGTTGGGGTGAATTTACGGAAGTTGTCCGGGTAACGGCGATAGTATGCCGGACCGTGGCTCCCCATCAGGTGGATAACCAGCACCGTATCTTGCTTCACGCCATCCAGCACGTTGTCCAGACGATAAAAGTTCACATCGTCAATACAGGATTTGTCTTTGCAGAACTGATCCAGCTGCCACTGCGTCATGTCGGTATGGGGCACGCGATCGCAGGCACCTTTACAGCCGCCGTCGTTGTCGCGCCACAGCAGGTTGATACCCGCATGCTTAAGCACGTCGAGTAGCCCCTCGCGATGGTGAGCCAGGTCGGCATCGTATTTGCTGCGCGTCATGCCGGAGAACATGCACGGAACGGAAACCGCGGTTTCGGTACCACACGAGGAGGCCTGCGGGAAGTTAATCACGTCCTGCTTTTTCAGCTCCGGGTTGGTTTCGCGTTCGTAACCGTTCAGGGAGTAGTTTGCCGCGCGAGAGGCTTCGCCGACGACAAGCACCAGAACGGTTTTCTTTTGTTGACCGGTAATCAGTGACCCTTTGTGGGCATCTTCACCAATGCGCACCAGCGTTTGATCGCCGGCAAACCAGCGCATTTTGCTGTACTTCACCACGGCGCTAACATAGTTCGCCGGGGTGACCATTTTGACGATGCTTTTGTTATTGCGGAACAGCGACGCGTAGTCTTTATAAAACAGCGCGGCAATCAGGATAATCACCAGCAGAGCGCCGAGCATCGCGGCAACGCGCGTCAGCAGTGCGTACCACCATTTTCCGGTACGAATCCGGGTCAATGCCAGCACCACGGAAGGCACGAGGCCGGCTATGACAATCCACAGAATCATCTGCGGGGTCACCAGGGCGGTCGCTTCCTGAGAGTTGGTTTCGAACACGTTCACGATCATGTTCTGATCGATCACCGCGCCGTAGGTATACATGAAATAGGTCGCCGCGGCGCATCCGATCGTCAGTACAATCAGCAGTGGCTTGCGGAGATACGGGATGTTAAGCAGGCTAAAGACAATCACCCAGCCGCAAAACAGCACCAGCGGGACGGAGGCGGCAAAGAGGAAGTCGTGCAGATGCACTGGGCCGATAATGGCCCAGCTGCGCTGGATAAACAGCCCGTTCAGCAGAGTAAAAAAGAGTGCACAGCCCAGAGTAAATTTAATGTCGTTACATTGTAACTTTCTGATTAACCACATCGATCGGTAAACCTGTTATTGTCATGATGGGCCGAGTATAGAGAGGGAAGATTAGTGAAACCTTAATGCCACAAATCTGTGATACGGCCTTGCACGCGGCGCGATTAACGTCTTCACTGTAGGTGAGAGTAGCTATCGGGAGGTGAGTGTGGCAGAGCAGCTGGAGTTTTTCCCCATCCAGAGCCCGTGCCGGGGTATTTGTCAGGTCGATGAACGCGGATATTGCCGCGGGTGCATGCGTACCCGCGATGAGCGTTTTAACTGGCAAAACTTTAGCGACACGCAAAAGCAGGAGGTGTTACGCCTCTGCCGACAGCGTCTTATGCGCAAAATACGCGCAAACAAAGCGGGTGAAACCGAAGAACCCCAGCAACCTTCACTTTTTTAACACGGTAATTGCGTATACTCATGACATTACGTCCTTGAGGAAAATGTTATGGTTCAGCGAATTACCCTTGCCCCCCAGGGGCCAGAATTCTCCCGTTTTGTGATGGGCTACTGGCGTCTGATGGACTGGAATATGTCCCCGCTCCAGCTGGCGAGCTTTATTGAAGAGCACCTCGATTTAGGCATCACCACGGTTGATCATGCGGATATTTACGGTGGCTACCAGTGCGAGGCCGCGTTCGGCGAGGCGCTTAAGCTGGTTCCGGCCCTGCGCGACCGCATGGAGATCGTCACGAAGTGTGGGATTGCCACCACGGCAAAACCTGAACATGCCCTCGGTCATTACATCACCGACAGCGCGCATATCATCAAGAGCGCCGAGCAGTCGCTGGTCAATCTGGCGACCGATCGTATCGACCTGCTGTTAATCCACCGCCCCGACCCGCTGATGGATGCCGATGAGGTAGCGGAAGCCTTCCTGAACCTGCATCAGAGTGGAAAAGTGCGTCACTTCGGCGTGTCTAACTTTACCCCGGCACAGTTTGCGCTGCTTCAGTCTCGTCTGCCGTTCACCCTCGCCACCAACCAGGTTGAGATCTCCCCGGTACACCAGCCGCTGCTGCTGGATGGTACCCTCGACCAGCTGCAGCAGCTGCGCATTCGCCCGATGGCGTGGTCCTGCCTGGGGGGCGGACGTCTGTTTAATGATGAGGAATTCCAGCCGCTGCGCAACGAGCTTGAAACCATCGCCCGCGAACTGAACGCGGAGAGCATCGAACAGGTGGTTTACGCATGGATCCTGCGCCTGCCGTCAAAACCGCTGCCCATTATCGGCTCCGGCAAAATAGAACGCGTGCGTTCTGCGCTGGCCGCTGAAGAGCTGCAGATGACCCGTCAGCAGTGGTTCCGCATCCGTAAGGCCGCGCTGGGTTACGACGTACCATAAACCGCCTGAAGGTGGCTTTCCGGTGAAATCTTTGCCCCTGGTATACACTTAAGGGGCAAAAAATAACCCGCGGAGGTCACTATGAAGCGTTTTGCTCTGGCACTGGTCACGCTGGTTGTTTGCGCAGGGGCGCAGGCAGCCAGTGACGAAGTGGAAATGAATCTCGTCACCCCACAGGGTGTGGGTCAGTCCATCGGAACGGTGAAAATCACTGAAACCGATAAAGGGCTGGAGTTCGCCCCCAACCTCAAAGCCCTCCCTCCCGGTGAACATGGTTTCCATGTTCATGCCAAAGGCAGCTGTCAGCCCGCTTTAAAAGAAGGTAAACCGTCTGCGGCGGAAGCGGCAGGAGGGCACCTCGATCCGCAGCATTCCGGCAAGCATGAAGGCCCTGAAGGAATGGGGCATTTAGGCGATCTGCCTGTGCTGGTGGTGAATAACGACGGTAAAGCCACCGATCCCGTCGTCGCGCCGCGACTGAAAAAGCTGGATGAGGTGAAAGGCAAGGCGCTGATGATCCATGTCGGCGGCGACAATATGTCCGATCGGCCTAAACCACTTGGCGGCGGCGGAGCACGCTATGCGTGCGGCGTGATCTGATCTCCAATCGTTCCCGGTGGCGGTGCCTGTTCCAGCTGCGACAGCGAGCAGTGCAGGCGCCAGATTATCGAGGCCAAATCACGGGCTGCGGGCAGATGATGCTGTGCAAGCGTATCGCAGATCCGCTGCAGTTCATTCAGCGTGGCTTCCAGCGGCCGCTGCTGGACACCGCTCTCACTCATTACATCGCGCAGCAGGGAGATGCAAACATCACGAACCTGCGACAGCGGATCGGAACGCGTTTCCCACGCGCGCAGCTGCCAGACCACGTGCGAGCAGTTCAACAGCACCACGCCCCAGCGCAGCAGCCAGCGCCGGGACAGCGCGTCCTGGCTGTTATTCAGCTGGCTGACGTGATGATAGACCAGCGACTCATATTCGTTTTCGCTCAGATGCGGTTTACGGCTGAGCTGATCGACAAACCCTCTGCGTAGCTCCCGGATATGCCTGCGGCTCTTGCGTGCATCGGAGCCGGGACGTAACACCGCGAAAGCCAGCCACGCCAGCCCCACGCCCAGGATCTTCGCCAGGTTGTCATTGAGAAAATCGGCGTAATCATAAACAGGTGGATTCGTCACGGAGATAAACGAGCCCATAAAGACAATCAGCTGTCCCCAGAGGCCCGCCAGCTTAGGCATTTGCAGCTTCAGAAGCTGCATGGTGGTCAACAGGGGAAACAGGAACAGCAGGAACTGCCATAGATCGCTTATCTGCACCATCAGGCCAAACTTCACCACGAAGCTGAACAGCGACAGCAGCACCAGCGTGCGCAGCAGCAGCGTAAGCGAGTTGAACGGCGAGGCCGCGACGGAATAAAGCACGCAGCTGATGGCGGCAAGCGTAAGGGCCGCCGTACCGGACTCCCACTGCGTGGTAATGCTCCACGCCCCCACCAGCATCAGCGCACAGAAGGTGCGAAAACCGCTCCACAGCGCTTCCAGATAGTCGGTATGGCGCGCAAGTGCCGGGCTGCCGGGGACGTTGAACTCCGTCAATGGGGTCGCGTTTTCGACGGCCGTAATCCAGCGGCTGCTGCGCAGGTACAGCCGACAAAAGTAATTCAGGCGCTGCCAGAAAGCGCGATGGCGATAGTCGTATTCATCAACCGGGGCGAGCGGGGCGATAATCCGCGCTACGGTGTAAATGTCCGCATCCGGGCGCGCAAGGGCCGCGAGCAGCGCTTCAATCACGGCCCGGATATTTTCAGGCGGCGTCGGCCAGTTGAGCAGCATCCGGCGCAGGCTGGAGATGGCGCTGGTCATGCGCAGCTGCTGGTGCAGCAGATAGTTAAGCAGTGTGTTCTGGCGGCGAAAGCGGTAGTGGCTCCAGAACGCCTGAATGCGCAACAGATTCATCGTCAGGATCTGCCCGATCACCTTTTCATGCGCGAGGCGGATATCGTCGCTGGTATCCGGTTGCCACAGCAGGCTCGCGTGTTCCAGCAACCGGGTGTGCATGGTTTTGAGCGCGGTGATAAGCGCGGTGCCGTCGGATGTGCTGGGGAGGATCATCATCATGAAGCCGCCGCTGAGGATCCCGACAATCACTTCACAGACGCGCGCCTGCGCAATATCCCACAGCTCGGTGGTGTCGAGCACGTTAACCACCGGAAAGGCGATGATGGCGGCGGTATAGCCAGCCAGCTGAAACGCGTAGGCGACGTTATTGGTAAAATGGGCGCAGGCCCAGGTACAGCATCCCAGCCATGCCGCCATGCTCAGCAGGAACAGCCACGGATCGTTCAGCGTATGGCCCGCGATAATCAACGCCGCGGTGGCGCCGAGCAGGCTGCCTGCTATACGGCCAAGGCTTTTACTGATCACCCCGCCTACCGTCGGAAAACTGACCACCGCCGCAGACGTCATCGCCCAGTAGGGCTCATCCAGGTTCAGGTAATAAGCCACAGTCAGCGCAAGACACATGGCAATGCCGTTACGCAGCGCGTAGCGCCACTGGGGACGCGTTGCTTTCATCCACGGCGTGTTTTGCCAGGAGAGACCCTGCAGCTTCATCACCGGTTTCCGATGGAGACAGTGCAGGTAGTGCCGGACACCAGGGTAATGTCCTCCGGCAAGCGGTCAAACTCCACGCGAACCGGAACGCGCTGGGCCAGGCGCACCCAGGGAACGTTCGGCTTTATGTCCGGCACCAGGCCTGAATCCGTTTCAACACTCTGATCGTAAATGGCGCGGCCAATGCTGGACACGTGACCCTGTAACTTTTGAGAGCCGCTGTAAAGCGTTATTGCGGCTGGCGAACCCTCGCGAATATGCCGAAGCTTGGTCTCTTCGAAATAGCCCACGACGTAGAAGGAGTGGCTGTCGACGAGGGCAAATATCGGTTGTCCCGTGGTGGCATAATTCCCCACGCGGGCCGAGAGGTTGGTCACCCATCCATCAACAGGTGCCGTAATCACGGTTTGGGTCAGTTGCCACTGCGCCTGCTTCAGCGTCGCCTCCGCCACGTTAACGTTAGCCTGCATCGCCTTGACGTTGATATTGGCGGTGTCTAAATCTTCCGCTGAGATGTAGTTTTGTGACAGGTGGCGGCGGCGGTTGGCCTCGTTGTTTGCCTTAGCCAGATCCGACTGGGCTTTCGCCAGCTGCGCCTGGGCGTTCAGGATCGCAATGTGGTACGGGGTATCGTCGATGCGGAATAAAATGTCTCCCTTTTTGACGAACTGGTTATCCTTAACCAACAGCGTCGTAATACTTCCCGACACCTGAGGGGTAATGCTGACCTGCTCGGCGCGGACTTTGCCGTCACGCGTCCAGGGCGACTGCATATAAAAATTCCACATCCACCAGCCCGCAACCAGCGCGAGGGCAAGGACTAACAGGGTGGAAAAGTACTTTAGCGTTTTCAGGAACATATTCACCACACAGTCAAAACGGCAAGGCCCAGGCATACGGAAAGGGCAAACAGGGAAAGATCCATCAGCATGGGATGCCAGATTTCGCCGGAGTACATCCAGTCGCGAAGCAGACGATGCGCGATGAGCCAGAGGATAAAGCCCACCAGAACGGCCTTAAACAGGGGAGGAAAGTAGACTGACGCACCGAAGATCAGGTCCTGAAGGGGTAAACCCTCTGAGCGATGAAAAAACGTCACGGGCAGAAATCCTTTGCAGTGAACAGAATGCCGCGTTGGCTTGTCTTAGTATGATGAAGCATCACAATTCAGTGTAAGTCATACTTTTAAGTTCGATGAATGCAGTATTGCATTTGTTTTGGCAATACAAATGCTGCACACTATTCTAAAATCAGTATAATAACTTAGCAAGCTAATTATAAGGAGATGAAATTGGAATCGCCATTAGGTTCTGATCTGGCAAGGTTGGTACGCGTCTGGCGTGCTCTGATTGACCATCGCCTGAAACCTCTGGAACTCACACAGACGCATTGGGTCACGCTGCACAACATTCATCAGCTGCCGCCCGAACAGTCGCAAATTCAACTGGCAAAAGCGATAGGGATTGAGCAACCGTCGCTGGTGCGCACGCTTGACCAGCTGGAAGAGAAGGGGTTGATCTCGCGGCAAACCTGCGCCAGCGATCGTCGCGCCAAGCGGATTAAACTCACCGAGAAAGCGGCGCCTATCATCACGGAAATGGAAGCCGTGATCACCAAGACGCGTGGTGAAATCCTGTCAGGCGTTTCACCGGCGGAGCTGGAAATGCTCATCAGCCTCATTGGGCGCCTTGAGCAAAACATCCATGAGCTACAGTCGCGCGACTGACAAACAACAAGGCCTTGCAGCAGCAAGGCCTTTTTTTACTTAAAGACGACCACGCGGTTACGGCCCGTCTCCTTCGCTTCATACATCGCTTTGTCAGCATTTTCCACGCACGTTTCTGCGGCTATTGCGGGTGACGTTGCCGTATATACCCCCATGCTAATCGTGATTGGCTCCGGTAGTTGACCGCCGCTGCTGGCGTTATCGAAGCTGCTCAGATTTAACCGTATGCGTTCCGCCACCTGATACGCCGCGTCTGATGAGGTGTTGGCCAGCATCAGAACAAACTCCTCACCACCGATACGGGCCGCGATGTCCTGGGGGCGCACGGAATCCATCAGCAGATTAGCAACAAACTGCAGGACCTTGTCGCCCTGAAGATGCCCGTAGGTGTCGTTGATACGCTTGAAGCGATCGAGATCGCTGACGATGACGGAAACCGGACGGCTGGGTTTGGCGATATCCAGCGCCTGCTTTAATGTTTCATAAAAATAACTGCGGTTATACAGGCGCGTCAGCGGGTCGCGAATGGAGTTCTGGTAAGACTGCTGATACTTAACGTGCGAGTCGCGATACAGCCTGAAAACATCGTAGAGCAGAACAAAAATGATCATCAGCGTGGCGACGGTTTCAAATAAGCGAGCGCGATACCAGGAGACATCTTCAACATGTCCACCCACTAACAGCATTGAGAGCGTGACGATATAGCAGACGCACAGAAAATTACCGCCCACCCAGAATAAGTTGCGTATACGCGTAATAAACATCAGCGTGGCTAATGTGACCACCCAGAGTGCAATCAATGCAATATTAATAAAGTGGCTCCAGAGAACCATAAACTCACGGGTTTCATTATCAACAAGATCAATGGATAAAAAGGAAGAATGACTGGAATACATCCAGGCCAAACCTACTGCAAAGACGGTAAACAGAAACTCGCCGCTCACAATAGCGATATGTGCCAGCCGCGAAAGGGGACAATTGCGCGTGGTATAGAGTATTGACGAAACGATTATTAGCACCGCCATTAAGAGATGGCGGAACATATAGAAAATCATCGCATCGTTGTAGTTCACCGCGTTGAACTGATAGAGGTCCAGCCAGGCGGGAAAGCTGCACAGCGTTCCGACCATCAGCGATGCCGACCCGGCAAAGGCAAAAGCGAGCGATACCAGATACAACCGTTTTCGGTCACACCAGTATTTCATTGCCATAAAACAGGCAATAAACAGATCAAACACCAGTAAAAAAATGGTGAGCGTAGGGAACAAGTGAGACGAAAAGGTAGGAACCCATTCGGCAATTTTTGAAAACAGGGCGTGTAAGATGCCGAGAACAGCAATACAACCTAGACAGAACGAGATATAACGGCCCTTTACAGAACGGCGATTCGCAAACATATATGGTTTTGATGACTTTATAATGAATTAAGGTGAGGGTATTGCGAAGAGTATAATCAATTAGCACGCTAAATACTTTGCGCAGAAACAATATATGACGTGGTTAATAATGGGTGGGGTGAATGTATTTTGTAAATATATTTGTGGGAGTGATAAATAATGTAAATGGATGTGGCCTGATGACCACATCCATTTTTAATTAACGTGGAGAAACGGTCACCTGACTTCCGTTGCTTGCCAGAACAACGCGCTGGCCTGCAGAGAAGCGAGTGCTGCCTTGTTTCTGAACAACCATGATCGTGCTGCCGTCGTCTTTACGAATTTCCAGCTCTACGCCCTGGGTTTTGTTCATCGCACCCTGAACGCCCTGGCCGGCTACGCCACCCGCAACGGCGCCTGCGGCCGTTGCCAGCGAGCGGCCAGTGCCGCCGCCGACGGTATTACCGAGGAAACCACCCAGCACGGCACCGCCGATTGCGCCCATCACATTGCTTTCATCACCACCCTGGATCTGTACAGGGCGTGCGTTAACAACGGTACCGTAAGTCACGTTCTGAACCTGTTTCGCTTCAGAAGCGCTGTAAACGTCGCCAGAAAGTGAACTGTCATTCACACAGCCAGCCAGAGTTAAACCAATCAGCGAAACGCCCAGTACACGTAAAATCATTTGAATCTCCTGTTCACCAAAAACGCCCGATTGGGGGCATCCGTTATGGCTAAATTATATGGCATAAGGGGCCATAGTTCATATCTTTGCACTAACAATAAGAAAATTGTACTTGAATTTGACTTAACGAGACATAAACAGGATCCGCCCGTGTTACCCGTCTGACATTGTTAAAAAATATTATCGCCGGATGGCAAAGCTGCGCCGTTTATGGTTGAGTGGATATCCTTAGCCCACGCAACGTAAGGAAAGCGCATGAAATCGGGTCGCTACATTGGTGTGATGTCAGGCACCAGTCTGGATGGGGTAGATGTCGTTCTGGCCGCCATTGACGAAAACATGGTGGCGCAGCAGGCAAGCCTGACCTGGCCAATCCCCATTTCACTGAAAGAGGATATTCTGAGTATCTGTCAGGGGCAGCAGCTGACCCTCTCCCAGCTTGGACAGCTTGATGTTCGCCTGGGGGCGCTGTTTGCGGATGCAGTGCAGGCTTTGATGCAAAAAGAACATCTTCGCCCGCAGGATGTGGTGGCCATCGGCTGTCACGGACAAACGGTCTGGCATGAGCCCGGCGGAGATGCCCCGCATACCCTGCAAATCGGCGATAACAACCAGATTGTGGCGAAAACGGGCGTGACTGTGGTAGGCGATTTCCGTCGTCGCGATATCGCCCTTGGCGGGCAGGGCGCGCCGCTGGTACCCGCGTTCCATCAGGCGTTACTGGCGCACCCTACAGAACGTCGCATGGTGCTCAATATTGGTGGGATTGCCAACCTGTCGATGCTCATCCCGGGGCAGCCCGTCCGCGGCTACGATACCGGCCCGGGCAATATGTTAATGGATGCCTGGATCTGGCGGCAGTGCGGACAACCGTATGATAAAAACGCGGAGTGGGCGAGCGGGGGAAAAGTGATTATTCCGCTGCTGCAGTCGATGCTAAGCGATCCTTATTTTGCCCTGCCGGCCCCTAAGAGCACGGGGCGTGAATACTTCAACCTGGGCTGGCTTGAACGTCAGCTGGCGCCATTCCCGGCGCTCGCGCCGCAGGATGTCCAGGCGACGCTTGCCGAGCTGACGGCCGTGTCGATCTCCGAACAGGTTCTGCTCAGCGGCGGATGTGAACGCCTGCTGGTGTGCGGCGGAGGAAGCCGAAACCCGCTGGTGATGGCGCGTCTTGCGTGGCTCCTGCCGGGTACCGAAGTGACCACGACCGATGAGGCCGGCATCAGCGGGGATGATATGGAGGCGCTGGCCTTCGCCTGGCTTGCCTGGCGCACCATTGCCGGACTGCCGGGCAACTTGCCGTCGGTGACCGGCGCGCGTGAGGCGAGCGTCCTCGGGGCGATTTTCCCGGCAAATCCTCGTCATAATCAGAGTTAACTGAAATTCAGCGCGGCGCGTCATCGTTAGAATGGAACGAAACAGGAGGGCAGCCATGCCCTTCAGTACCAGGAAAGTCTTCGGAATACGCCCATGAAAAAACTTCTTCTTATTGCCGCGCCTTTATTGCTGTCAGGATGCAGCGTCTATAACCAACTCCTTGACCGCATGCAGACCGATACGCTGGAGTATCGCTGCGACGAAAAACCGCTGACCGTGAAGCTGAATAACCCACGCCAGGAGGCCAGCTTTGTTTACGACAATAAACTGCTGACGCTGAAGCAGGGGATGTCAGCCTCCGGCGCGCGATATACCGACGGTATCTACGTCTTCTGGTCAAAAGGCGAAAGCGCCACGGTCTACAAACGCGACCGCATTGTGCTGAACAATTGCCAGCTCGAAAATCCGAAGCGTTGAGATTTTTACAGGGGCGGCGCACAATAGCGCCACCCACTCTCAATGTCAGCTAACGCCATGTCAGATAACGACGAACTGCAGCAAATTGCGCATCTGCGCCGTGAATACACTAAAGGCGGCCTGCGTCGCCAGGATCTCCCCGCTGAACCCCTCGTGCTTTTTGAACGCTGGCTGAAACAGGCCTGCGAAGCGAAACTCGCCGACCCAACCGCCATGGTTGTCGCGACGGTGGATGAAAACGGCCAACCGTATCAGCGCATCGTATTGCTCAAGCATTATGACGAGAAAGGGCTGGTGTTCTATACCAACCTTGGCAGCCGCAAGGCGCACCATTTAGAAAACAATCCGCGTATCAGCCTGCTATTCCCCTGGCACATGCTGGAACGTCAGGTAATGGTCACCGGCAAGGCGGAACGTCTCTCGACGCTGGAAGTGGTGAAGTATTTTCACAGCCGCCCCCGTGACAGCCAGATTGGCGCCTGGGTATCAAAACAGTCCAGCCGAATTTCTGCCCGCGGCGTGCTGGAAAGTAAATTCCTGGAGCTGAAACAGAAGTTCCAGCAGGGTGAAATTCCTCTGCCAAGCTTCTGGGGCGGTTTCCGCATCCCGATTGAGCAGATGGAGTTCTGGCAGGGGGGCGAACATCGCCTGCACGACCGCTTTTTATACCAGCGCGAGAATGGCGGTTGGAAAATCGACAGACTGGCACCGTAATCCCCGAAATTTGTTGATTTAAGCGCTAGCGCACACCGCGCTTGCGCTTTATTCTATGGTCCTTTCGCATCAGGCGAAAAGTCGTGTACCGGCAAAGGTGCAGTCGTTTATACATGGAGAATTTGATGGCAAGCAGTAACTTGATTAAACAATTGCAAGAGCGGGGCCTCGTGGCCCAGGTGACGGACGAGGAAGCGTTAGCAGAGCGACTGGCGCAAGGCCCGATCGCGCTCTATTGCGGCTTCGATCCCACCGCTGACAGCTTGCATTTGGGGCATCTTGTTCCATTGTTATGCCTGAAACGCTTCCAGATGGCGGGCCATAAGCCTGTTGCGCTGGTGGGCGGCGCGACCGGCCTGATTGGTGACCCAAGCTTTAAAGCCGCTGAGCGTAAACTGAACACCGAAGATACCGTGCAGGAGTGGGTGGATAAGATCCGCAAACAGGTTGCACCGTTCCTCGACTTCAACTGTGGTGATAACTCTGCCATTGCCGCGAACAACTACGACTGGTTTGGCAGCATGAACGTGCTGACCTTCCTGCGCGACATCGGAAAGCACTTCTCTGTTAACCAGATGATTAACAAAGAGGCCGTGAAGCAGCGTCTGAACCGTGACGACCAGGGTATCTCCTTTACCGAGTTCTCCTACAACCTGCTGCAGGGTTATGACTTTGCCTGCCTGAACAAGCTGCACGGCGTTTCCCTGCAGATTGGCGGTTCCGATCAGTGGGGTAACATCACCTCCGGTATCGACCTGACCCGTCGTCTGCACCAGAACCAGGTCTTCGGTCTGACCGTTCCGCTGATCACCAAGGCAGACGGCACCAAATTTGGGAAAACCGAAGGCGGCGCGGTATGGCTCGATCCGAAGAAAACCAGCCCGTACAAATTCTACCAGTTCTGGATCAACACGGCGGATGCCGATGTTTACCGCTTCCTGAAGTTCTTCACCTTTATGGACATCGAAGACATCAACGCGCTGGAAGAAGAAGACAAAAACAGCGGTAAAGCACCGCGCGCCCAGTATGTGCTGGCGGACGAAGTGACCAAACTGGTTCACGGTGAAGAAGGTCTGGCCGCGGCAAAACGTATTACCGCAAGCCTGTTCAACGGTACCCTGAGCGATCTGAGCGAGGCGGACTTCGAACAGCTGGCGCAGGACGGCGTGCCGATGGTTGAGATGGAAAAAGGGGCTGACCTGATGCAGGCGCTGGTGGACTCTGAGCTCCAGCCTTCGCGCGGTCAGGCGCGTAAAACCATCGCGTCTAACGCTATCACCATCAACGGTGAGAAACAGGCCGATCCGGAATACACCTTCGTTGACGGTGACCGTCTGTATGGTCGCTACACGCTGCTGCGTCGCGGTAAGAAAAACTACTGCCTTGTCTGCTGGAAATAAATAACAGTCTCCAGGGGCGTGGGAAACCACGCCCCTTTTGTTTTTTCAGGGTTTGGTAAGAAAAAAATGAAGAACATCCTCGCCATTCAGTCCCACGTTGTTTTTGGACACGCGGGCAATAGCGCCGCGGAATTCCCGATGCGTCGCCTCGGCGTCAACGTCTGGCCCCTTAATACCGTGCAGTTCTCTAACCACACGCAATACGGCAAATGGACCGGCTGCGTAATGCCGCCTTCGCACCTCACCGAGGTTGTGCAGGGGATTGCCGATATCGACCAGCTCAGACGCTGTGACGCCGTGCTGAGCGGCTACCTCGGCTCAGCGGAGCAGGGGGAGCATATCCTCGGCATCGTACGTCAGGTGAAAGCCGCAAACCCGGCGGCAAAATACTTCTGCGACCCCGTTATGGGCCATCCGGAGAAAGGCTGCATCGTGGCGCCAGGCGTCGCAGAGTTTCACGTCCGCCACGCGCTGCCCGCCAGCGATATCATTGCGCCAAACCTGGTCGAGCTCGAAATTCTCTGCGAGCGTCCGGTTAACAGCGTAGAAGAGGCGGTAAGCGCGTCTCGCGAACTGATCGCTCAGGGGCCTGAGGTGGTGCTGGTAAAACATCTCGCCCGCGCAGGGCTGAGTCAGGACCGTTTTGAGATGCTTCTGGTGACGAAAGATGACGCCTGGCATATTAGCCGTCCGCTGGTGGATTTCGGCCTGCGCCAGCCGGTTGGCGTCGGGGATGTCACCAGCGGTCTGCTGCTGGTGAAATTGCTGCAAGGGGCGACGATACGCGACGCGCTGGAGCACGTTACCGCGGCGGTGTACGAAATCATGATTGCGACGAAAGAGATGCAGGAATATGAACTGCAGGTGGTTGCGGCACAGGATCGTATCGCGAAGCCGGAGCACTATTTCAGCGCAACCCGGTTATAGCCGGCCAAAACGTATAGGCCGGGTAAGCGTTAGCGCCACCCGGCAACACAGGCCGCTCGGTTAATTCAAACCTTCCGCTTTCAGCGCCGCAGCCACTGCAGGACGCTCCGCCACGCGTTTCATATACGATGCGATATGGTCTAACCCTTCCAGGTTCAGCTTAACCGCGCGCGCCCAGCGCAGCACGGTAAACAGATACGCATCGGCAATCGTGAAGCGCGAACCACAAATCCACTGTTCGTCTTTCAGCGATTCGTTAACATACTGCAGCTTTTTCTCAAGAAGCGCACGCAGGGTCGGTTTGAACTCCTCTGGCGTATCCGGGCGGAACAACGGCGTAAATCCTTTGTGCAGTTCGGTCGCAATGTAGTTCAGCCATTCCAGCGTCTTATAGCGAGAAATGGTACTGACCGGAGCCAGCAGCTGGCGATCGGGTACGCTATCGGCCAGGAACTGCATAATCGCGACGCCTTCGGTCAGCAGAGTACCGTCATCCAGCAAGAGCGCCGGAACTTGTCCCTTGGGGTTAATGGCAAGAAAATCATCGCCATTTTCCAGACGCTTTTTCATCAGATCAACGCCATCCAGCGTGAAATCTTTGCCGCTCTCGCGCAGGGTGATATGGGAAGCAAGAGAGCACGCGCCCGGTTTGTAGAACAGTTTCATCGGTAACTCCTTTTTGCTGAGGTTTCAGCTATGTTAGTGCGCCAACGGACAAAAAAAAAGCCGCTAATACACTAGCGGCTTCTGTTCTGTCGTTTCTCAATAATCTTACGCGGTAGCGGTTTTGGTCGCTTCAGCCGTCTTGTCGTCGTCCTGAGTCATACGATTCAGTTTCGGCGCGGTCAGCAGCATCAGAACTGCAATAACCGCAGTAGCGATACCAATCTGCATGAACACGGTACCGTAGACGTTCAGGGAGACCAGTGGGTCAGTGACGTTTTCCGGTACAGCCATCAGGTTCGCAATTTTACCCGCAATGATTGCCGCACCGGCAGTCGTCAGGAACCAGCTACCCATAATGAAGCCCATCAGACGCTGTGGCACCAGCTGCGCAACCATCGCCAGACCCAGACCGGAGATCATCAGTTCACCGATAGACTGCAGCGCGTAGCTCAGGATCAGCCAGTTAACGGACACGATACCCGCGTCGGTGGCAAATTTGGTACCCAGCGGCAGCACCAGGAACGCGCCGGAGCACAGCACCATACCGATAGCAAACTTGTGCGGCATTGGCAGACGGTCACCCATCTTGTTATAGATAGCTGCCAGAATCGGGCTACCAATCATGATCCAGAACGGGTTCAGCGCCTGATACTGTTCCGGCTCGAACGCGATGCCCAGAATTGAGTGCTCAACGTTACGAATGGCGAAGAAGTTCAGTGAGGTTGGCATCTGGCTGTACAGTACGAAGAAGATAATCGCTTCCAGCATCAGGATGAACGCCACAATCATCTTGCGACGGGCAGCACCCTGCATGGCGAACGCTTCTTTCGCAAAGATAACCACGATACCCAGCGCGACCACGCCCAGAACGGCACGGGCGATACCCTGGTTGTGCAGCAGCCAGGTGGCGATTGCCGCGAGGACAACAACGCCCACGATGGTGGCCAGCAGTTTGCCCATATGCACAGGCTCGAAGTCAGGTTTTGAACCGTAGTCTTTAACCCAGCTGCGGCAGAACAGGAAGTTGACCACGGTGATCAGCATGCCCACGAAGCTCAGCGCAAACGCCACGCTCCAGCCGAACTTCGCCGCAAGCCATGGGGTTGCCAGCATCGAGAAGAACGAACCGATGTTGATGGACATGTAGTACATGGTAAATGCACCGTCCAGGCGCGGATCGTCTTTGTTGTAGCAGGTAGAAAGCAGGGAGGACGGGTTCGCTTTGAACAGACCGTTACCGACGGCAATCGTCGCCATACCCATATACACGACAGCGGCATCATGCCCTGACCATGCAACCAGACCATAGCCAATCGCCAGGACAATGGCGCCCAGCATGATGACACGTTTAGTCCCGAGGACTTTATCACCCAGCCAGCCGCCAATAGCGACCAGACCGTACACCAGAGCACTAAAGGAAGAGAACAGCGTGATGGAATCGGCTTCGGACATACCCAGCTGTTTTACCAGGTAAACCGCCATGATCCCTTGCAGGCCGTAATAACCAAAACGCTCCCATAACTCGATAGAGAAGATGAGATAGAACGCTTTAGGCTGTTTAAAAGCGTTAAGACTCACGCTTTCATCTGTTGGTTTATTGTTTGCAGTAGACACATATACCTCTTTTTTTACATCCCATATTAACGGGGGTGTTCATAGCGCGATGGCCGTAGTCCATACGCCTTATAGTTATATTGGGAGGAGAAACGGCGGGTAATGTTCACTATCCTGCCCCATCTGGCAATACGTTTGTAATAATCTGTTACATATATCTGAAGTGGTATAATCGTCGGTTCATATAAATGTTATTCAGCGTTAAATTTCATACGATGAGTAAAGGTAGTTTTTTCGACTGGCGATAACCCACCCTGACCGGCTTTTGGCGATATGTTCTGCTATTTTCCGCTTAATGCAGTGATATGGGCCATATTCTGAAAAATAGCTGGTCTTATCTTCGGTGATGGAAGGAGAGTATCTTGTCAGACAAAGGGTTTAGGCGGATTTTGACAACAAAAATTCAACATGAAGTTATCAGGGTGATCGCGATCACAGATGTATAGAAATTTTTGGCTATGAAAAAAGTATTAACCTGTTTGAGCGTTAAACAACCGAACAAGTGACAGGTCAGGGGGAATGAAAGACGGACAAATAACGGCCAAAAGAAGGGTGCCTGGTAGCCCTTCTTTTGGTAAGGGATTGTGACGATCAGGGATATACTTTTTCTTTGTATTCGCAGAGATCTTCAATAATGCACGAGCCGCATCGAGGCTTACGGGCAATACAGGTATAGCGGCCGTGCAGAATCAGCCAGTGATGGCAGTCAACCTTAAATTCGGCCGGAACCACCTTTAACAGCTTCTCTTCGACCTGCTCAACATTTTTCCCCGGCGCGAAGTTAGTCCTGTTAGAGACGCGGAAAATATGCGTATCCACGGCGATGGTCGGCCAGCCAAACGCGGTGTTGAGCACCACGTTCGCGGTCTTACGCCCCACGCCCGGTAAGGCTTCCAGCGCGGCGCGATCTTCCGGTACTTCGCCTCCGTGCTGTTCCAGCAGGATCCGGCAGGTCTTAATGACGTTCTCGGCTTTGCTGTTAAACAGGCCGATGGTTTTGATATAGGACTTCACGCCTTCCACGCCCAGCTCCAGCATGGCTTTTGGCGTATTGGCGACTGGATAGAGCAGGGCAGTGGCTTTATTGACGCTCACATCGGTCGCCTGTGCAGAGAGCAACACCGCGATCAGCAGCTCAAACGGGGAGGTAAAATTCAGCTCCGTCGTCGGGTGCGGGTTCTCGTCCCGCAGACGGGTCAGGATCGCAATGCGCTTTTCTTTATTCATGAAGCCTTCTCGGGTGTCCCTTCCAGAACGCTACGCTCAGCCGCGCGGCGCTTACGTTTCTCATCAATCAGGTATTTTATCGCCAGCATCATGCCAAGGCCAATAAACGCGCCAGGGGGCAGCATTGCCAGCAGGAATGGCGTATCGGTGTGGAACACTTCAACGCGCAGCGCTTTGGCCCAGCCGCCCAGCAGCGCATCTGCGCCGTCAAACAGCGTACCGTTACCGAGGATCTCGCGCAGCGAGCCCAGCACGAACATGGCGCAGGTGGCGCCCATGCCAATGGAAAAACCATCCAGCGCCGACATGGCGGGGCTGTTTTTCACCGCGAACGCTTCCGCACGGCCAACGACGATACAGTTGGTGACGATAAGGGGAATAAAGATCCCGAGCGACTGGTACAGGCCAAACGCGTAGGCGTTAATCAGCATCTGGACGATACTGACCACCGACGCAATGATCATGACGTAAATCGGAATACGAATTTCCGACGGCGTCCAGCGGCGCAGGGCGGAGATGGAGAGGTTGGTCAGCGTCAGCACCAGCGTGGTTGCCAGACCCAGACCGAGCGCATTGGTGGCGGTGGACGTTACCGCCAGCAGGGGACACATCCCCAGAAGCTGGACCAGCGCGGAGTTGTTCTTCCACAACCCCTGGACAATAACCTCTTTAACCTGGCTCATGATTACTCCCCACAGGCCGGAAGATTGTTGATTTGCGCGGGCAGCGTTTCAGCATACAGCCCGGCTCGTTTTACGGCGTTCACCACGGCGCGCGGCGTGATGGTCGCGCCGGTGAATTGATCGAACTCGCCGCCATCTTTCTTCACCGCAAACGCGGTATCCCCTTCGCCATGGATAACTTTACCGGCGAAGTGCAAAATCCAGTCGCTCAGACGGGTTTCAATTTTATCGCCCAGGCCCGGCGTTTCATGATGTTCCGTCACGCGAGTACCCAGAATAGTGCCGGAGAAATCGCTGCCAACAAGCAGCTGAATGGCGCCGGAATAGCCGTCGGGCGCCGTCGCTTCCATCACCGCGCCTACCGGTTTATCCCCTTTGCGGGCAATAAAGAGGCGGTGTGGGCCTTTCCCAAGCTGCGGCGCGTCTACCACAAAGCAGCTCTTTTGCAGGTCATTATCGTAGAAATCTGACGGGATCACCTGATCGAACAGCGCCTTTTGCTGCTTTGAAGCCTGCTCTTCGATGGTCGTTTTGGTTAACGTGTTAACCAGGGCCGTCAGCCCGGTGAGAACCGCGGCGAAGACAGCCAGCGTGACGCCGTGCTTTTGCATCGTATTTAACATGGCGAAACCCTTAGCGATGGCCGTACACGCGCGGACGCGTGTAATAGTCGATGAGCGGAACGGTAATGTTGGCAAGCAGGACGGCAAACGCGACGCCGTCCGGGTAACCGCCAAAGCTGCGGATGAGCCATACCAGCAGGCCCGCCAGCGCGCCGAAGATCAGGCGGCCGCGGTTAGTCGTTGACGCCGTGACCGGATCCGTCAGGATAAAGAAGGCACCCAGCATGGTCGCACCGGAGAGCAAATGCATCTGCGGGCTGGCGAGTGATTCAGGAGAGAATACCCAACCCAGCGTGGCGCAAACCGCCAGCGTCACGAGGAAGCTGACCGGAATATGCCAGCGAATGGCTTTCTGCTGCAGCAGGAACAGGCCGCCCAGCAGATACGCCAGGTTGACCCACTGCCAGCCTGCACCCGCCAGCATGCCGCTGTAAATCGCGGATTTCATGATCTGCTCAACGCTTTGCCCGGCGTGCAGGGACGTTTTAAAGGTATCGAGAGGCGTCGCCTGGCTGATGCCGTCCACGCCCATTCGCAGCGCGTTCATATCAGCGCCGAGCGCCGTATGGCCGGTAAAGATAACGTGCAGGGCATCCATAAAGCCCGGGACCGTGGCCGCAATCTCGTGTGGTGGCAGCCAGCTGGTCATCTGCACCGGGAAGGAGATTAGCAGCACCACGTAGCCAATCATCGCCGGGTTAAACGGGTTATGGCCGAGCCCGCCGTACAGCTGTTTGGCAATGATCACGGCAAACACGGTACCGAGCACGACCATCCACCACGGGGCAAACGGCGGAATACTGATGGCGAGCAGCAGGCCGGTCAGCAGCGCGGAGTTGTCAGCCAGAATGCGTGACACCGCCATCTTACGCAGCTTCAGGACGAGTGCTTCCGCCGCGACGGCGCTGGCGCAGCCCAGGGCTATCTGGAACAGGGTTCCCCAGCCGAAAAACCAGCACTGAACGGCAATGCCCGGCAGCGCGGCCAGGCAGACCAGCATCATAATGCGCGATGTCTGACGCTGGTTGTGGGTGTAGGGGGAACTTGCGATTCTGAAAACCATTTAATCCTCGTTAACGGCTTGCTGTGCGGCTTTCTTCGCCTGAACGCGCGCAATGGCGGCGGCGACGGCGGCCTTGCGCGGGTCATCGTTGGCGGCCTGCGACTGCTCTTCCTGCTGCGCAGCCTTACGGGCTTTGGCTCGGGCAATCGCTGCTTCGACGGCGGCTTTACGCGGGTCGACCGGTGGTGCTTCTACTTCTGACACTGCTTCTGACACTGCCTCTGGCGCCTGCTGCGCAGCCTTGCGGGCTTTGGCGCGGGCAATCGCTGCTTCGACGGCGGCTTTACGCGGGTCGATCGGTGGTGCTTCTGCTTCTGATACTGCCTCTGGCGCCTGCTGCGCAGCCTTACGGGCTTTGGCGCGAGCAATCGCCGCTTCAACGGCGGCTTTGCGTGGGTCGACCGCTTCTTGCTCGACGACTACCTGCTGCTCTCCAGCTTTGCGGGCCTTGGCCCGGGCTATCGCCGCTTCAACGGCCGCTTTACGCGGGTCGATCTCAGTATCTGCCTGAACCGTTTGCGCTTTTTCCGCCTGACGCGCGCGAGCCGCAGCCTTTCGCGCTTCGCGGGCGGCAATCGCTTCGCTGTTATCCGGTTTTTCCCCGGCCTGGATCACCACCGTCTGGGCGGCATCGGCTTTTTTCTCGCGAACGCGCGCCAGCGCGGCGTTGATCGCATCCTGATCTTTCCCGGCAGGCTGAACGGCGGCCTGCTTATGGCGTTCCTGACGGGCGATTTTTTCGCGCTCCAGTCGCGCCTGACGCGCTTCGAAACGTGCCTTGGCTTCCGCGGCGCGTTTTTCTTCCATGGAGATGGCATAAATCTCGGCCTTCTCCTGACGGAAGTATTGCACCAGCGGAATGTTGCTTGGGCAGACCCAGGCGCAGGCGCCGCATTCAATGCAGTCGGCCAGGTTATGGGATTTTGCCTTGTCGTGCAGCTGGCCTTTGCTGTACCAGTACAGCTGCTGTGGGAGGAGATCCGCCGGGCAGGCATCGGCACAGGCGCTGCAGCGAATGCAACCTTTCTCTTCCTGCTCTTCACCCATTTCGGTGGGGGAAGGGGCGAGCAGACAGTTAGTGATTTTCACTACCGGAACGTCCAGCCACGGCAGCGTAAAGCCCATCAGCGGGCCACCCATGATCACCATCTGGTCGCTGGCCGGGCAAAATTCAGCCTGTTCCAGCAGATGGCGCACCGGCGTACCCAGACGCGCCCAGACGTTGCCCGGACGGGAAATCGATTCCCCTGTCAGCGTCACCACGCGCTCGGTCAACGGCTCGCCGTCAATCACCGCGCGCTTCACCGCATAGGCGGTGCCAACGTTTTGCATCAGCACGCCGATATCCGATGAGCGTCCGCCGTGCGGCACCTGCTTGCCGGTCAGAATTTGCGTCAGCTGTTTTGCGCCGCCAGAAGGGTACTTGGTCGGGATAACGCGCAGGCTAATATCATGACTGCCCGCCAGCACGGCGCGCAGCATCGAGATGGCCTGCGGTTTATTGTCTTCGATACCAATCAGCACTTCCCGCGGCTTCAGAATGTATGCCAGGATGCGGATGCCTTCCACCACCTGAGCGGCGCAATCCTGCATCAGACGATCGTCTGCGGTGATATACGGCTCGCACTCGGCGGCATTGATAATCAACGTCTGGATGTTATCGCCACCGCCGCGCAGCTTAACGCCGGTAGGGAAGCCCGCGCCGCCCAGCCCGGCGACGCCGAACTGATGAATTCGCTCGATAAGCGCTTCGCGGCTCTGGCTGCGGTAATCGCTCCAGCCGTCACGATCGATCCAGCGGTCTTCGCCGTCGGCTTCAATGATCACGCTCAGTTCCGACAGCGCAGACGGATGAGCCACCGTATGCGGGGCAATCGCCACCACTTTACCGGAGGTGGGGGCATGTATCGGCAGCATTCGCCCACGGCCAAAGGTCAGCGGCTGACCGCGAAGAACCCTATCGCCTTCTTTCACGCACAGCTCGCCCTCAGCGCCAATATGCTGCTTGAGCGGCATGACGTAACGCGTTGCCAGCGGAATTTGACGCAGCGGCGTGCCGTTGGACTGGGTTTTCATCTCTGGCGGATGGATACCGCCGTCAAAGTCCCAAATCTTCTCTTTTCTGAAAGCAGAAAATAACTTAAGCATGTTGTTCCACAGGAATGATGCGAACCGGAATGGTTTGAAGATCCCACTTCCAGCTTTCGGTAGTCGTTTCAACCGGGCGCAGCTCGATACATTGCGTCGGGCAGGGGGCCACGCAGAGGTTACAGCCGGTGCACAGATCCGCCACGACGGTGTGCATGGCGCGGGTGGCGCCGACAATGGCGTCAACCGGGCAGGCCTGAATACATTTGGTGCAGCCGATGCAGTTGGCTTCGTCGATCACGGCCAGGGCGCGAACCGGCTCCTGCACCTCCGCATCGCCATCAACGGGCTGCGGATCGACGTTAAGCAGGGCCGCGATTTTCAGCATCACCGCTTCGCCGCCGGGGGCGCAGCGGTTAATTTGTTCACCCTGAATCCCTACCGCTTCGGCATAGGGGCGGCAGCCCGGGTAGCCGCACTGCCCGCACTGGCTTTGCGGCAAAAGCTCATCAATTTTTTCAACAACGGGATCGTCCTCTACCGCGAAACGGCGGGAGGCGTAACCCAGGATAAGGCCAAACACCAACCCCAGGACGCTGATAGAGGCGATGGCAATCCAGATAGCATTCATTACAACTTCACCAGACCACTAAAGCCCATAAAGGCCAGAGACATTAAACCCGCGGTAACCAGCGCAATCGCGTTACCGCGGAAGGGCGCAGGGATATCCGCTGCCGCCAGACGCTCGCGAATCGACGCGAACAGGACCATAACAAATGAGAAACCGACGGCGGCGGAAAAACCGTACAGCGCCGACTGCATAAAGTTATGGCCAAGGTTGATGTTCAGCAGCGCAACGCCGAGAACGGCACAGTTGGTGGTGATCAGCGGCAGGAAGATACCCAGCAGGCGATAGAGGGCCGGGCTGGTTTTACGCACCACCATTTCAGTAAATTGCACAACAACCGCAATGACCAGAATAAAAGCCAGCGTGCGAAGATAGATTAACCCCAGCGGGATGAGGATCCAGGTATCAATCAACCACGCGCAGATGGACGCCATCGTCATGACGAAGGTTGTCGCCAGCCCCATGCCCATCGCCGTTTCCAGCTTTTTGGACACGCCCATAAACGGGCACAGGCCAAGGAACTTCACCAGAACGAAGTTGTTAACCAGCACGGTGCCGACAAAGAGCAGTAAGTAATCGGTCATTATTTAGCCTGAAATAAAAAAGCCGCCTATTATCGGACAAACTCACGCAGGCGACAACAGGTTATCTGTAAGGTTATTACGGGTTCACGAAGGTGTTTTTTACCCGCGTCGAACGTTTGAAATAGGGGACCAGCAGCGCGGCCGCCAGTAACGGGAAAAGCAGCTGACGAACGGCCAGAGCGTCTGATACGGGCGAAAAAGCAAAGGCTTTAACCGCCAGCAGAACCGAAATCAGCAGCCAGATAATGTAGTGTTTAGGTACACTTTTGCGGCGCTTAAAGAAGGCGATGGTCAACCACAGAGTGTAGTACCACATACCAATCGCGAAAACGAACGACACAAACCACATCGCAATACTCAGCACGCTTTGCGACATCAGGGTCTGGATGGCGTGAGGAGTAATCAGTGCGGTGGTATACAGCAGCAGCGCAAGTGATGCGCTTAATAAGGCAACCAGCAGCCATGCCAGTGGGGCGATTAACCAGCCTCCAATGCGTTCTCCAGGCGTTGCGGTCATGAACTCTCCCATAATCTGCGCGAAATGTTGTACAGCCAGTTTGCAGGGCGGAGAGTATATAACATTTCGCGCGGATGGCTACTTTCTTATAAAACGTAACGCCATACGGACTTAGGCACTTCACCCACGTTGAACAAACGACCTCCGGAAACCAGCTCCGCACGGCGATGGTCAGCGGCGCGATACATATTAATGATGTCCTGATTATCCGACAGGGTGTAGTTCAGATGGTCAAACAGTTTTTCCAGGCTCTCAAGCGAATTGATCTTGCGAAATTTTAATAAATAGTCCTGAACTGTCATATTAATAAGTTTCCATATAAAAGTGAGTAATACCAGTTAAGGTAATTCGTTCGAATAATAAACGGATTAATAAAGACGTAAACAGCCCACTCAGGTAACGCGACGAAATTAGGAGTTTTCTTTGCTGAAATTCAGGCATCAGACGATGCCTGGAAGAGAAGGTTAACCGTGTTCACCAGGGCTGGCAATAAGTAACTGACATATTATGTCACTCTTTATTGCAGTAACCGGTTACTTAGGTTGGGCGACTGCGACAGGCTCCGGCGGCTGGTAGTTATCGATATGGCTGGCAACGCCCAGCAAAATGACCGAAACCCCAAGGACAATCCATCCCGCTAATTCAATGATTCGATTAATAATTGACGTCATGATTCGTAGTTGTACTTTATCCATAAATACAGGTCGCAAATGTTACAGCGACGTTTCCCCGACGGCAAGCGCTTTGGGAACGGTTCCCTTAAACAAAATCAGTGGGTTAATACTATGTAACAAAAACAACCCCTACGACCTGCTATTTTAAGTCATATGGCACATTATTAATCTGTGGTAATGCCAGGCTAGCCAGTGTGAAATAAGAACGTCATAAAAGAGGACGGCACTATGAGTGATAATATCCGCGTTGGGCTTATCGGCTACGGGTATGCAAGCAAAACGTTTCATGCGCCTCTGATAGCCGGGACGCCGGGGATGACCCTGGCTGCGGTATCCAGCAGCGATGCCGCTAAAGTCCATGCCGACTGGCCTTCCGTGCCGGTTGTCTCTGAGCCAAAACACCTTTTTAACGATCCAAATATTGATTTAATCGTTATCCCCACCCCGAACGACACCCACTTCCCGCTGGCAAAGGCCGCGCTTGAAGCCGGTAAGCACGTGGTTGTCGATAAGCCCTTTACCGTCACGTTGTCTCAGGCTCGCGAGCTGGATGCGCTGGCAAAAAGTCTGGGCAGGCTGCTGTCGGTATTCCATAACCGCCGCTGGGACAGCGACTTTCTGACGGTAAAAAGGCTTCTCAGTGAAGGCACGCTAGGGGAGATCCTCTTTTTTGAATCGCACTTTGACCGCTTCCGTCCGCAGGTACGAAACCGCTGGCGCGAGCAGGTCGGTCCGGGCAGCGGTATCTGGTACGATTTAGCCCCGCATCTGCTGGATCAGGCCGTCAATCTTTTTGGTCTGCCGGTGAGCATGACGGTCGATCTGGCCCAGCTCCGGCCCGGAGCGCAGACGACCGATTACTTCCACGCGGTGCTCAGCTACCCGCAGCGGCGGATTGTGCTGCACGGCACGATGGTCGCGGCCGCGGAATCGGCCCGCTACATCATTCACGGCACGCGCGGGAGCTACGTGAAGTTTGGCCTCGATCCGCAGGAGGACCGGCTGAAAAGCGGTGAACGTTTGCCGCAGGAAGACTGGGGCTATGATATGCGGGACGGCGTGGTCACGCGGGTGGAAGGTGAGGAACTGGTAGAGGAAACCTTGCTGACGATCCCGGGCAACTATCCGGCCTATTATGCGGGCATTCGCGATGCGCTGAACGGCACGGGCGAAAATCCGGTTCCGGCCAGCCAGGCGATTCAGATTATGGAGTTGATTGAGCTGGGTATTGAATCTGCCAAACATCGCGCCACGCTCTGTCTGGCATAAGTTTTAAGGGCTGTTGTAGGCCGGGTAAGGCGTAGCCGCTACCCGGCAAATGCTCAACCGCGAGCCACTTTATCTTTAAGCGCCTGCTTCTCTTCAGGCGTCAGGAAGGCGATCTCCAGCCCGTTGATCTGCGCCTGACGGATCTGCTCGCGGCTCAGACCCGCCTGCGGTGCGGCGATGTTGTATTCGTGGATGATATCCACGCCCTGAACCGCCGGGTCGTCAGTGTTCAGCGAGGCCAGCACGCCGTGCTCGAGGAACGTTTTCAGCGGATGATGCGCCAGCGTTGCCACGGTGCTGGTCTGAATATTAGACGTCAGGCACGACTCAATCCCGATACGCTGCTCCGCCAGGAAATCCATCAGGGCGCGATCTTCTACCGCCTTCACGCCGTGGCCGATACGCTCGGCGCCCAGCTCGCGGATGGCCTGCCAGATGCTTTCCGGGCCAGCCGCTTCACCCGCATGCACGGTAATGTGCCAGCCGGCATCGCGCGCGCGGTTGAAGTGGGAGAGGAACAGACTGCCCGGGAAGCCCAGCTCGTCACCGGCCAGATCGACGGCGGTGATGGCATCGCGATGGGCCAGCAGCGCTTCAAGCTCCTGCAGGCAGGCGGCTTCGCCGAACGTACGGCTCATAATGCCAATCAGACGGGCCTGAACGTCGAAGGTTTTACACCCTTCGCGCACGCCTTCAATCACGGCTTCCACCACGCCTGCAACGGGCAGGCTGTGGGTCATCGCCATATAGCCCGGCGAGAAGCGCAGCTCGACGTAATGCAGGCCATTACGGGCCGCATCTTCAATGTTCTCAAACGCCACGCGGCGGCAGGCATCCAGCGAGGCCAGCATCTTCACGCCCCAGTCGAGTTTGCTCAGGAAGCTGACCAGGTCCGGTTCATTGGAGGTTACCTGTACGTGAGGGATCAGCGACTCAAGCGTCTGCGCAGGAAGCGTTAAATTGAACTGGCGGCCAAGATCGAGGATGGTTTGGGCACGAATGTTACCGTCAAGGTGACGATGAATATCAGTTAAAGGCAGGCGTGTATCAATCATGGTCGCACTCTTTTCTGGTTAAAGTGCGCCATATTATAAAAACAAAACGGGGTAAAAAGCTATTTGCGCAAGGGAATATTCCGTTGCGCAAATTGATTACAGGAGCGTGTTAATCCCGGCAATGAGACGTTGCACCCCTTGTTCAAGCTTGCTGCGCGGACAGCCGGCGTTCAGGCGAACAAAGCCGTTTCCCTCTTTGCCGTAGGTATATCCCGGCATGATGGCGACTTTTTGCTGCTCGATCAGCACTTTTTGCAGCGCCCGATCGTCAATGTTCAGGGGGCGCAGGTCAATCCAGGCCAGGTAGGTCGCTTCGGGCGGCTGCCAGTTCAGTTTCGGAAAGGCGCGGTTTACTTCCTGCGCGATATACAACAGATTCTCTTCCAGATACCCCCGCAGGGCATCCAGCCACGGCGCTCCCTGCTGATAGGCGGCAATATGCGCCGTCAGCGCCAGCACGGAAGGGGAAGAGAGTCCGTCCCGGCCTTTTAGTGCGCTGAGATAACCGTTACGGCTCGCTTCATCGCCGATCAGGCCGTAAGCGCCCGTCAGCGCCGGAATATTAAAGCTTTTCGAGCCGGAGGTGAGAAGCGCCCATTTACCGCGCGCCACCGCGTTCCAGGGCGTGTGGCGATGCTCTCCCCACACCATATCCATATGGATTTCATCGCTGATAACCGCCACGTCATAGCGTGCGCACAGTTCAGCCATCTGCGCCAGCTCGTCCCGCGTCCAGACCTTGCCGGTCGGGTTTTGCGGGCTGCACAGCAGCAAAATTTTGTTTTCAGGTTTCGCCAGGGCCACTTCCAGCGCCGCCATATTTCCCTGCCAGCCTGCGGCATGCTTTTCCATCTCCACGGGCACCACATGACGCGCATTCCCTTCAATAGCTTTGTAAAACGCGTCGTATGCCGGGGTGTGAACCACTACGCCATCGCCGGGGTGTGACCAGAGACGAATCAGCTCTGACACCATGTAGATAACGGAAGGACCATAAACGACGGTTTCCGTATCAATCGTGCTGTTAAAGCGCTGCTGGAACCAGTGCGCGACGGCGGCGAGAAACTCATCATTCTTCCAGCGGCTGTAGCCCAGCACGCCGTGATTAATGCGCTGATGCAGCGCGTCGGTAACGCAGGGCGCGGTGGCGAAATCCATATCCGAGATGGTGAAGGGCAGCAGATCGGCCGCGCCAAAGCGGTCGGCGACGTAGTCCCACTGCGTACACCAGGTGCCGTGTCGATCCACGACGGTAGAAAAATCAAACATGACGTGAGTCCTTAAAGTAAAACCCCCTCAAGAGAGGGGGCTGAGGCATCAGGCTTCAACTGTTCGCATCAGGGTTGCCAGCTCATCCTTCACCGACTGGACCTGCGGGCCGATAACCACCTGCAAATTGTGCTGATTTAACTGTACCACGCCGATGGCCCGGTTGGCTTTCAGGGCGTTGGTATCCACTTTTGACATATCCGCCACCGACAGACGCAGGCGGGTGATGCAGTTATCCAGCGAGGTGATGTTATCCGCGCCGCCCAGCGCCGCCAGAATGGCCGGTGTGTTGTAGCCGGATTTGCCCACGGTCCCGGCAACCGCCTGTTCAACGCTGCTCGCCGTATCGGTATCGCGGCCAGGCGTTTTCAGGTTAAAGCGGGTGATGGCGAAGCGGAAGATGCCGTAGTAAACCGCAAACCAGATAGCCGCCACAACTGGTACCAGGTACCACTTGGTGGACAGGCCGTGCAGGATCCCGAACACCACGAAGTCGATCACGTTGCCGTCGGTGTTGCCGATGGTCACGCCCAGCACCGCCATCACGGTAAAGCCCAGACCGGTCAGCACCGCGTGGATGAGGTACAGCACCGGTGCGACGAACAGGAACAGGAATTCGATTGGTTCGGTGGTACCGCCCACGACGCAGGCGATCACGCCGGAAATCAGCAGGCCTTTAATTTTATGACGGTTTTCCGGGCGAGCGCAGTGGTACATCGCCAGCGCGGCACCCGGCAGGCCGCCGAGGAAGGCAGGCATTTTACCCTGAGACAGGAAGCGGGTGGCACTTTCCGAGAAGCCGTGGGTAGTCGGGCAGCTCAGCTGCGCCTGGAAGATGGTCAGCGCGCCGCTCACGTCGTGACCGCACACCTCCATCGTACCGCCCGCTTCGGTGAAGCGAATCAGGGCCACCAGGATATGCTGCAGGCCAAACGGCAGCAGCAGACGCTCGCCGGTACCGAAGATCATCGGACCGAAATCTCCCGCGCCGTTGATGATGCGGCCAATACCGTTGATGCCCATCGCAAAGACCGGCCAGATCAGCGGAATGATTAAACCGAACAGACCCATCACCACCAGGGTAACAATCGGCACAAAGCGGGTACCGCCGAAGAAGGCCAGGGCATCCGGCAGCCGGATATTATGGAAGCGCTCGTGCAGCATCCAGATAATCACACCCGCGATCACTGCCCCGAGGATCCCGGTATCAATAGACTGGATACCGATCACGCTCTGAATGTTGTTGGCTTTCAGTACGGCGGCGTCGGTGGTCGGCAAAATGCCTTTCGCGGTCAGCCAGAAGTTAACCGCCAGGTTCATCACGGCGTAGCCCACAAACCCGGCAAATGCCGCGACGCCTTTGTTCTCGCGCGCCAGGCCCAGCGGGATAGCGATACAGAACATCACGGGCAGGAAGCTAAACGCAAAGGAGCCGACTTTACTCATCCAGATGAAGATCGCCTGCAGCACAGGGGTACCGAGGAACGGGATCAGCGTGATGACGTCTTTACTGCTCAGCGAGCTGCCGATCCCGAGCATGATCCCGCAGAACGAGAGGAGTGCCACGGGCAGCATAAAGGTTTTACCCAGTTGCTGGAAAAATTCCCACAGCGATATTTTTTGTGCTGCTTTCGCCGTCATAAAACGACTCCTTTATTGTTAAAATCAGTTTGCCTGCTTCAATGCTGCGAGAAGATAAAACGTTTTATCAAAGTTTAGTGCGCGCTAAATCACATTCTCAGGCTTTGACTGGTAGTATAAAGATAACGTATTGATAAAACGTTTTACCGATCTCATTTCAGGGAGTCACGCCAACACATGGCTGTAGCGAAAAAAATCACCATCAACGATGTCGCGCTGGCGGCGGGCGTTTCCGTCAGCACCGTTTCTCTGGTGCTAAGCGGAAAAGGGCGCATCTCTCCTGCGACCGGTCAACGGGTTAACGAGGCGGTTGAGCAGCTGGGTTTTGTGCGTAACCGTCAGGCGTCGGCGCTGCGCGGCGGGCAAAGCGGGGTGATTGGCCTGATTGTCCGCGACCTGACGTCACCTTTCTATGCGGAGCTGACCGCAGGGTTAACCGAAGCGCTTGAAGCGCAGGGGCGGATGGTCTTTCTTCTGCACGGCGGTCGCGAGCCCGATCAGCTTCTCTCCCGGCTCGATATGCTGCTGAATCAGGGTGTTGACGGGGTGATCGTCGCCGGGGCGTCGGGCGTGGGCAGCGAGCTGTGCGAGCGCGCCGCCGAAAAAGGCGTGCCGCTGGTGTTTGCTTCGCGCGCCAGCTACCTGGACGAGGCCGATACGCTGCGCCCGGATAATATGCAGGCCGCGCAAATGCTGACCGAGCATCTTATTCGACGCGGACACCAGCGCATTGCGTGGCTCGGCGGGAAAAGTTCGTCCCTGACCCGCGCCGAGCGGGTCGGCGGCTACTGCGCGACGCTGATTAAATACGGCCTGCCGTTCCACAGCGAATGGGTCGTGGAGTGTGAATCCAGCCAGAAGAAAGCGGCGGAAGCGATAGGCGCGCTGCTGCGCAGCAGTCCGACGATCAGCGCCGTGATTTGTTACAACGATGTGATTGCTATGGGCGCCTGGTTTGGCCTGATCCGCGTCGGGCGTCAGAGCGGCGAGGGCGGGGTGGAAACCTTCTTCGGCCATCAGGTGGCGCTGGGGGCGTTCGCCGACGTCGGTGAAAACGCGCTCGACGATCTGCCGATCGTCTGGGCCACCACCCCCGCGCGGGAGATGGGCTACACGCTGGCGGACAGGATCATGCAGCGCATCGACAACACGGACGTTCAGGCCGGACACCAGATTGTGGCGGCGCGGCTGGTGACGGTGAAATAATATCAGGTGGGTTGCGTCAGCGGATTGAGCAACAGTTCGGCTTCCAGCGCTTCCACAAATTTTCTCACTTTTGCCGGGATCAGCCGTGAGGTCGGGTAGACCGCCCAAACGGCCAGCGATTCCGGCTGGGCGTCTTCAAGGACGATCCGCTCGAGTTTACCCTCACTGAACGCCGGCTCTACGTACCAGCTAGATAAATTGGCGATCCCCAACCCTCCGAGGCAGGCTTCGAAAATGGCCTCAACGGAGTTCGCGGAGAATCGGCCCGACACCTTTTGTTTGTAGCGCTGTTCACCCTGTTCGAATGACCAGTGGACGGTATCTGACGTGGTCAGACAGCTGTGTGCCGCCAGATCGTTAAACGATTTTGGATAGCCATTCGCGGCAAGATACGCCGCGCTGGCGCAGAGATCGCGAGGGTTGTGACACAGGCGATGGGCAACCAGCCGGTTATCGCGCAGCGGCGCAATGCGTAACGCCACGTCTATGCCTTTTCCGACAATATCAACCTGTTCGTCGGTGGCGAGTAAATCGACCTGCAGGGCGGGATGTTGCTGCATGAACCGGGTCAGCATGGGAGCAACGATCTTACGGCCAAACCCCGCTGAGGCGGTAATACGCAGGCGTCCGGAAAGGTGCGTCCCTTCGGGAAACAGATCGGCAAGCGCGTTATTTTTATCTTCCAGCAAAGCCTGCGCATGGGGCAAAAAAACGGCCCCATCGCTGGTGGGTGACAGGGAACGCGTGGTGCGGTGCACCAGCCTGACCCCCAGTTCAGCCTCAAGATTATTAAGAGACCGTGACGCCGCCATGGCGCTCACAGAGAGCCGACGCGCGGCGCCCGCCAGACTACCCGCCTTGACGGCTTCGACAAACACTTCAACATCTTCCAGTTTCATTGCATCGATTTTCGTTATGCTGACTTATCAAAGTACATATCTACATTATTTATCGTTACGCTGCCATAGTCTCTTCACAACCTGAAAAATATCAATCTGGAGTGAAGATGAAAAAGTTGAAAACGGTTCTGGCGCTCAGCGGCCTGCTCCTGGCAAGCACATCGTGGGCAGATGCCCCGGCACAGGTGAAACAGCAGGTTCCGGGCTATTATCGTCTGGCGGTCGGGGAATATGAGGTAACGGCGCTGTTCGACGGCTATAACGATCTTTCGCCTGCCTTACTACACGGGCTCTCAGGCGACAAGGTTCGCGAACTGCTGGCTCAACACAAAGTTGATGCCGAACGCATGCCTACCGCCTTTAACGCCTTTCTGGTGAATACCGGTAAACACCTGGTCATGATTGACAGCGGGGGGGGCCACTGCATGGCGGAAACGGCCGGCCAGTTGGTCAGCAATATGAACGCATCAGGGTACCGTCCCGAGCAGGTTGATACCATTTTCCTGACCCACCTGCATCTTGACCACGTATGCGGCCTGAGCGATGCAGAGGGTAAGGCGTTGTTCCCCAATGCTACCGTCTACGTACCGCAGGGGGAGGCCGACTACTGGCTTGACCCCGCAAAAGAAGCGAGCGCGCCGGCTAATGCGAGGGAGTATTTCGCTATCGCCAGGAATGCGCTGTCTGCGTATAAAGCCGCCGGGCACCTTAAAACCTTCGTCCCGCCAGCTTCGCCTGTCCCGGAAGTCCAGACGGCATATGCCATCGGGCATACGCCTGGCAGTACCGTTTATCGCTTCGCGTCGCAGGGGACGGCTATCAACTTCATTGGGGATTTGATTCATGCTCCTGCCGTCCAGTTCCCGCACCCTGAAGTGTCTATTCGCTTTGATGTCGATCCGAAAAAAGCCATCTCATCCCGGGCGCAGGAGTTTAACGCGCTGGCGAAAGACGGTGAGTGGATGGCTGCGGCACATCTGCCTTTCCCCGGTATCGGGCATATCACCGCCTGGCAGCAGGGCTATAGCTGGAATCCTGTCAATTACGGTCCTTATCAACGTGCGGCCAACGTGCCTCTGCTGAAATAAAGTGAGGTGACGAGCATGAAAAGTTACACCGTAATGGCAAACGGTATCCGTCAGTTTGTGGTTGAAGAGGGTGAAGGCGCACCGGTTATTCTCCTGCATGGTTTTCCTGAAACAAACTATGCCTGGCGCTACCAGATACCCGTACTGTCCCGGCACTACCGCGTGATTGCACCGGATTTACGCGGGTATGGCGAAACGGATAAACCTGCTTCTGGCTATGATAAGCGCAACATGGCGCGGGACATCCGGGAACTGATGCGTGTGCTGGGTTTACAGAAAGTGGTGCTGGTAGGGCACGATCGCGGCGCGCGCGTCGCGACGCGGTTTGCAAAAGATTACCCTGAGCTGGTGGATCGACTGGTGGTGATGGATAACGTGCCAACGCGTATTGTGGCGCGCGATCTAAATGCGTCGATTGCGCGTGCGTACTGGTTCTTCCTGTTTCATCTTGTGCCAGACCTGCCGGAAGCGCTGATTGCGGGTCGGGAGCATATCTGGCTGCGCCACTTTTTCTCGGACTGGACCTACAATCCCTCGACCATCAGCGGCGAGGCGTTTGACACCTATGTTCGGGCGTATCAGGCGCCGGGTGCCGTGCGTGGCGCAATGGCTGACTATCGCGCCAACGCAGAGGATGTGGCGCAGGATATGGCAGACGCTGAGGTGAAAATCACCTGCCCGGTAATGTCGCTGTGGGGGAATGATTTTCATGCGGTCGGCAAGCTTTTCGATATGGAAAGCGTCTGGGCCGAAATGGCGGAGAACCTGCGGGCGCAGGGTATTGATGAGTGCGGCCATCTGCCGCAGGAGGAGCAGCCAGAGAAAGTGAACGCGCTTCTGCTGGATTTCCTGGCTGGATGGAAAAATTAGCGGGCAATATAAAACCCCTCATGCGAGGGGTTTTGCCGTTTACTGCTGCGGTGCCGTCGGTTCGGTTGGCGCTGCCGGTTCAGCCGGTTCCGGCATCCCCAGCGTCGGCATACCAAACATGCCGACGAAGTCTTCCAGCGGCATCTTGTCGCCGTTCAGCGTTACCTGGCCGTTGGCGTACTGCAGGCTGGTGGAAATCGTGTTGTTTTCCACTTTAGTGATGCGGAACATCTGGCCCATTGCCGCCAGACCTTTCACCTGCTGGTTAGCCAGCTTGCCGGCGTCTTCATCGCCGTAGCCTTCCAGCTTCGCAATCTGGGTCATAAACTCGGTCGCCATATCCATCGGGATGGTCAGCTTGCTGTCGAGCGACTTCACGCTGCGATCCACTTCCTGCGCCAGCGTCTGCGGTTCACCCGTTGCGGTTGCCGGATCTTTCAGGAACAGCGACAGGTTAAAGCTGGTTTCGCCTTTGCTGTTTTTCCAGCTCAGCGGCGCAACGGTGATCACCGGCTCGCCTTTCAGCAGGACAGGCAGGTTGTTGAATAGTACCGCCATCGCCTGCTGCTGGTACACTTCAGGGTTCTGCTGGAGTGCGGCATCGGTCAGCAGCGCCTGGCTCTCTTTGCTGTATTTCTGGCTAAACTCGTGCCACGCCTGGCCGTCGATATTGCCGATCTTCAGTGACAGCTTGCCGGTGCCCAGGTCCTGATTCTGCACCTTCAGGCTCTTCAGCGTGTAATCCAGCTGCGTGTTGATGCTTTTACCGTCTTTGGAAACGTCGGATTTGCCGTTGACGTCCATACCTTCCAGCACGGCCATCTCTTTTCCTTCAACCGCAATGGCAACCTTGTCGAGAGACAGTTTTTGATCGCCGATACGCTCCTGGAAATCGGTCATTCGGCTGTTGCCGTCGGCCTTCAGGTTGTTGAAGGTGAGCTGAACCTTTTGGTTATATTCGTTCACGGCATTGACCAGGCCGCTTTCCGCTTCACCCGTCAGGGAGAACACGTTTCCGTCGCGGTCAGCGTCAAGTTTGAAGTGACCGCCGCTGAAGGCGACTTTCTCATTCTCTTTCTCGTAGTTCAGCGCTTTCAGAGCAATATCGGAGCTCGTGTCACCGGCATAGCTAATTCGGGTATTAATATCGAAAGGCGATTCATTCTTCGCCAGGTCAAACAGCGGTTTGGTGACGTCGTTATTCACCAGCACGGTATGAACGGACGCCATCGACGGGATCAGGTTAAAGGACTTCAGCTGCGCCAGCGGCAGCGGACCGTGGCTCACCACCTCGTCCAGCACCACGCTCTGACCCGGTTTCAGCCAGCCGTTTTCAGCACCGGCCACTGGCTTTACCACCAGCTGCATACGGCTGGTAAACACGCCGCGATGATAATTCTGGTAGCTCAGCTCCAGGCCCGCCTCCGGCGCGCTGCGCTTAATCTCTCCGTTAGCCTGCGCCACCATCTCAGCCAGACGGCCTTCCAGCTGTTTCCCGGTAAACCAGGAGGCACCCGTCCAGACCACGCCTAACGCTACAATCACTCCAACCGCTACGACCGATTTTTTCATTGCGACTATCCCTAAAATGAAACCAGGCGGTAAAAACCGCCTGGAGATATTAAGCCTGCAACTAGCTTAGCAAGAGTTGTTAAAAAAATCAGTAAGTCCCTAATACCCGTCATACTTCAAGTTGCCTGTGCGTTGGCTTTCCTCGCTCACCCCAGTCACGTACTTATGTACGCTCCTGGGGATTCGCTGCGTCGCCGCCTTCATGCAACTCGAATTATTTAGGGTATAGCTTATTGAAAACGCGCGCCAGACGACCGGTGCCGCTTACGCTGACCGGTGATTCACTGGCTGCAACGAATGCTGACTCACCGGGCTTAAGCACCAGACGCTGTTCACCTTTGCGCAGCGTCGCTTCGCCCTCGGCGCAGAACAGAATCGCCGCGCTTTCCTGCGCGATGGCAGTTTCGGCCTGGCTCAGGTCGTGCAGGGAGAAGGCAAAATCCTCAACCGGAATCGGGAAGTCCAGCTCTGCGCCGTTTTTCACCGGCTGAGTCAGCAGCTCCGCGGCAGGTTTCGCCACAAACTTCACGTTGGCAACCAGCTCAGGAATATCGATATATTTCGGCGTCAGGCCCGCGCGCAGCACGTTATCGGAATTGGCCATCACCTCCAGCGCCACGCCCTGAAGGTAGGCGTGCGGGGTTTCAGCAAACAGGAACATCGCTTCGCCCGGGTTCAGCTTCACCACGTTCAGCAGCAGAGGGGAGAACAGGCCGCTGTCGTCCGGGTAGAATTCGGAGATCAGACGGATGGTCTCCCAAGGTTCACCCTGCTGGCTGCCCAGGGCCGCTTTCAGCACCGCCAGCGCGTGAGATTTCTCTTCACCCTGCATATTCAGCAGGCTGGCAAACAGCTGGCTCAGCGCGTCCGCGTTCGGGTTTTCAAGGAAGTGGGCGATAGCCTTGTGGGCACCCGCGACCGGTTGCAGCAGAGAAACGATCTCTGAAAACTCGCGGAACGCGTTCATCGCCAGGAACGGGGTCAGCGCAAAGACCAGCTCCGGCTTGTGGTTAGGATCTTTGTAGTTACGCTCGGCGGCGTCTAACGGAATACCCGCCGCGTTCTCTTTCGCAAAGCCGATTTCAGAGGCTTTCTTGTTCGGGTGAACCTGGATGGAGAGCGGCTGGTCGGCGCACAGCACCTTGAACAGGAACGGCAGTTCGCCGAAGCGCTGAGCCACCTTGTCGCCAAGCAGCGCGGCTTTATCGGCGTCAATCACGTCACGCAGGCTGCGAACCTGGCCGCTGGCGTCTTCAATTTTTGAGCTGCTCTTCGGGTGCGCCCCCATCCACAGTTCTGCCATCGGCAGGTTGTTCGGGTTCGCGATACCGTAGAGATCCGTTAACGCAGTTTTACTTCCCCAGGCGTAGTTTTGCACTGAGTTAATGAGTTTTTGCATTATCAAGCCCTGATTCAATTGTGGAATTAACTCCGGGTATTAAAGCAATAAACCTCATGGAAGTAACCTGTGGATGTAAAAAGTCGTATTAGTCTCAGTTTTTGTTAAAAAATTGTGTAGGATAAGCTGACTCGCTTTTAAGCCGGGCAGCGGAACATCTGCCCTGAATAAACAGACCGAAGCAGTAAGTGAGAGACCAATGTCGAATAAACCCTTCCATTATCAGGATCCTTTCCCCCTCAGTAAGGATCGGACCGAGTATTACCTGTTAACCCGCGATCACGTCTCCGTCTCTGAGTTTGAAGGACAAGAGATCCTCAAGGTGGATCCGCAGGCGCTGACGCTGCTGGCGCAGCACGCTTTCCACGACGCCTCGTTTATGCTCCGCCCAGCGCACCAGCAGCAGGTTGCCGATATTCTCAGCGACCCGCAGGCCAGCGAAAACGATAAATACGTTGCCCTGCAGTTCCTGCGTAACTCAGACATCGCCGCGAAAGGTGTTCTGCCTACCTGTCAGGACACCGGCACGGCGATCATCGTCGGTAAAAAAGGCCAGCGCGTCTGGACCGGCGGCGGTGACGAAGCAGCCCTGGCGCACGGCGTCTACAACACGTACACCGAAGATAACCTGCGCTACTCGCAAAACGCGGCGCTGGATATGTACAAAGAGGTCAACACCGGCACCAACCTGCCGGCACAGATCGATCTCTACAGCGTCGACGGTGACGAGTACAAATTCCTCTGTATCGCCAAGGGCGGCGGTTCAGCCAACAAAACCTATCTTTACCAGGAAACCAAGGCGCTGCTCACCCCGGGCAAGCTGAAAAATTACCTGGTTGAGAAGATGCGCACCCTCGGCACCGCGGCGTGCCCGCCGTACCATATCGCGTTTGTGATTGGCGGTACGTCGGCGGAAAGCACGCTGAAAACCGTCAAGCTGGCCTCAACCAAATATTATGACGGCCTGCCTACCGAAGGTAACGAGCACGGCCAGGCGTTCCGCGACGTGCAGCTTGAGCAGGAACTGCTGGAAGAGGCGCGTAACCTGGGCCTCGGCGCGCAGTTTGGCGGCAAATACTTTGCCCACGACGTGCGCGTGATCCGTCTGCCGCGTCACGGCGCATCCTGTCCGGTCGGTATGGGCGTGTCCTGCTCCGCGGATCGCAACATCAAGGCGAAGATCAACCGCGACGGCATCTGGATCGAAAAACTGGAAAACAATCCGGGCAAATACATTCCGGAAGAGCTGCGCAAAGCGGGTGAGGGTGAAGCGGTTCGCGTCGACCTGAACCGTCCGATGAAAGAGATTCTGGCGCAGCTTTCGCAGTATCCGGTCTCGACCCGTCTCTCGCTGAACGGCACGATCATCGTGGGCCGCGACATCGCGCACGCGAAGCTGAAAGAGCGTCTGGACAACGGCGAAGGGCTGCCGCAGTACATTAAAGATCACCCGATCTACTACGCTGGCCCGGCGAAAACGCCTGAAGGCTACGCGTCCGGCTCGTTAGGCCCAACCACGGCAGGGCGTATGGACTCGTACGTTGACCAGCTGCAGGCTAACGGCGGCAGCATGATCATGCTGGCGAAAGGCAACCGCAGCCAGCAGGTGACGGACGCCTGCCACAAGCACGGCGGCTTCTACCTGGGCAGCATCGGCGGTCCGGCCGCCGTGCTGGCGCAGGGCAGCATTAAGAGCCTGGAGTGCGTGGAGTACCCGGAACTGGGTATGGAAGCGATCTGGAAAATTGAAGTGGAAGACTTCCCGGCGTTTATCCTCGTGGATGACAAAGGCAACGACTTCTTCAAGCAGATCCAGTCGTCCCAGTGTTCGGCATGCGTGAAGTAATTCTGTAAATTGCCGGGTGGCGCTGACGCTTACCCGGCCTATATTCTCGTAGGTCGGATAAGACGCGGCTGCAACCCGACACCAAAAAGAGCGCACAAAGCGCCATATCGTTTCTCAGAAGTCATCAATACTTATCCCTTAGGCATGTGAGCAATCCCTCTTTTGTTATCAAGGAGAAAGTAATGACCACGGTACGCCATGAGAAAGACTCGATGGGCGCCATCGACGTCCCGGCCGACAAGCTTTGGGGCGCACAAACCCAGCGTTCGCTGGAGCACTTCCGTATTTCGACCGAAAAAATACCCGTCTCGCTGATTCAGGCGCTGGCGCTCACCAAACGCGCCGCCGCGAAAGTGAACCAGGATTTAGGCCTGCTGACGGCAGACAAAGCGACCGCCATCATCAACGCCGCCGACGAAGTGCTGGCGGGCAAGCATCCCGACGAATTCCCCCTCGCCATCTGGCAGACCGGTTCCGGCACCCAGAGCAACATGAACATGAATGAAGTGCTGGCGAACCGGGCCAGCGAACTGCTTGGCGGCGTGCGCGGCATGGAGCGTAAGGTCCATCCGAACGATGACGTCAACAAAAGCCAGAGTTCCAACGACGTCTTCCCGACGGCGATGCACGTGGCGGCGATCATCGCTATCCGCGAGCAGCTTATCCCGCAGCTTAACGTCCTGAAAGCCACGCTCAACGAGAAAGCGCAGGCCTTCCGCGACATCGTCAAAATTGGCCGTACGCACCTGCAGGACGCCACGCCGCTGACGCTCGGCCAGGAGATTTCCGGCTGGGTGGCGATGCTGGAACATAACCTGAAGCACATTGAATACAGCCTGCCGCACCTGGCGGAGCTGGCGCTCGGCGGGACGGCGGTCGGGACCGGGTTAAACACCCATCCAGAATACGCGGTGCGCGTGGCGGAGGAGCTGGCAAACATCACCGGGCAGCCGTTCGTCACGGCGCCCAACAAGTTCGAAGCGCTGGCGACCTGCGATGCGCTGGTCCACACCCACGGCGCGCTGAAAGGGCTGGCAGCCTCGCTGATGAAAATCGCCAACGACGTGCGCTGGCTGGCCTCGGGTCCGCGCTGCGGCATCGGTGAGATCAGCATTCCGGAAAACGAGCCGGGCAGCTCCATCATGCCGGGTAAAGTGAACCCGACCCAGTGCGAAGCCATGACCATGCTCTGCTGTCAGGTGTTGGGCAACGACGTGGCCGTTAACCTGGGCGGTGCGTCCGGCAACTTTGAGCTGAACGTCTATCGCCCGATGGTGATCCACAACGTTCTGCAATCGATTCGTCTGCTGGCGGACGGGATGGAGAGCTTTAACGAGCACTGTGCGGTAGGGATTGAGCCGAATCGCGAGCGTATCAGCCAGTTGCTCAATGAATCCCTGATGCTGGTGACGGCGCTGAATACCCATATCGGCTACGACAAGGCCGCCGAGATCGCTAAAAAAGCGCACAAAGAGGGGCTGACGCTGAAAGCCTCCGCCCTGGCGCTGGGCTATCTGACGGAGGCGGAGTTCGACGCCTGGGTTCGCCCGGAAGCGATGGTCGGCAGCCTGAAATAGTCATCCCGCCACGTACAGGTGCAGCCGCGGAATAATTAGCTGCAGCGGCTGCGCCTGAGGTCTGTAACGGTGCTGGACATTGTCCGCATCGTAATTCAAAAGCTCACCAATATCCGGCACGATGGCCCCCCGATCGGCATCATAGAGCGCAATCAGCGGCGTAGGGCAGGCATACTGAACCTGTTTTTGCTGGCCGGAATACCAGACGCGGGCGATAGGCTGTACCTTCACCGGACGCTTTATCTTGAGGCGCGCGTCCGCCGGCAGCGAGGCGATGCTGTGGTACTCCTGCTCCAGGCGCTCAATCCACTGCTCGCGCGACCACGGTGCGACGGTGCGCGGCGTCTTCAGGCTTTTTTCCAGCTGCGCCAGAATTTCATCCCGGGTGAAGTTTTTAATGATGTGCTTATTCGCCCAGCCGAAGCGCAGCGTGGCGGGGTGACGCAGTACCGTCAGCGTGCGATAGGCGTTCAGGGTAATCAGCCCCGGAAGCTGACGGTGCACCCATTCAAACCGGGCGGCAGGGGCGAGGCCGGACTCTTCGGTAACGATCTTTTCAAAGGCCGCTTTCAGGGTGTTGATGTGGGTAATCTGGCTTTCCAGCGCGTCGCGCGTTGTCGCATCGGTTTGCAGGCAGATCACGCCGGGCAGACGCACGGCGGCCTTACTGCTGCGGTTTTCTGACTGCTGCTGGATAAACAGGCGACGATAGTGCTTCAGCGCCAGCTCAAGGGCGGCGCTGCCGATGTGCTGTTCAACCGCGATGGTGTCCAGCGGGTCGTGCTCGGCCCCTTTAGTCACCTCGGGCAGGGTAAAGACGCGCGCGGCCAGCAGACGGCAGCTGTACAAACGTTCGGTCAGGGTCAGGAGCTCGTGTTCTATTTCCCGAAACGTGCTGTTCAGCCGTTCGAGGAGATCGTAGGTCGCCATAAGCACTCTCGTTAGTTACAACATACTTATCATATAGCACAGCACGCCGGGTCAGGCCAGCGTGCGGTTGAGGTCAGGCAGGGACGGGAAGGGCGATGTTATGGTATACCGGCCAGCTAAAGCAGAAGCGCGCGCCGCCGAGCTCGCTCTCTTCGCAATGCACCGTGCCGCCCATCGCCTGCGCGATAGAGTAAACAATCGCCAGCCCCAGGCCGCATCCGCCGGTGGCGCGATCGCGACTGGGGTCGAGTCGGACAAACGGTTCAAACACGGTTTCTCGCGCTTCCGGGGCAATCCCCGGACCGTCATCCTCCACCGTCAGGCTGGCCTGATTGCCCTGCAAATCCAGCCCAATCTGTAGCGTGCTTTCGCTGTAGCGCATGGCGTTGTTCATCAGATTGTCCAGCACGCGCTCCATCAGGCGCATATCGAGCGCGCCGTAATCACCCGGCGTGACGCGCGTTAACAGCGTGCGCTGCGGGTTCACGCTCTGAACGTCATCGATGTGGGTTTGCAGCCAGGCAGGCAGGTCCGGCGTGCTGAGGTTCAGTTCGTTTTGCGGACGATCGAGTCGTGCGTAGGTCAGCAGCTCCTCAATCAGCGCCTCAAGCTGGCCGATATCGCGGTTAAGCGCCTGAGACTCCGCTTCCGTCAGATTCTCGCTCATCTCCAGACGATAGCGCAGGCGAACCAGCGGCGTGCGCAGCTCGTGCGCAATCCCGTCGATCAGCTGCTTTTTACTGGCGATCAGGGCATTGATGTTATCGGCCATCTGGTTAAAGGCCACGCCCAGACGTTCAAAACTGGAACCGCTGTCGAAGTGGATGCGTTCGGTAAAATGCCCTTCGCCAAAACGCTGCGCGGCGGATTCCAGCTTCAGCATGTCCTGCCAGTGCGGGCGCATCCAGATAAAGACCGGAAACGCGAGCGAAATGGCGATAAAGGCCATCAGCGCCATGTCCAGCAGACGCATCTGGTGCAGATAATAGAGATAGGGTACCGGCCCGACGGCCAGCACGTAATGGCTGCGCGGAATACGCTGGATAAAGGTGTATTTCTCGTCCAGCGCGACGATGTCCCCGTCGCGCAGACGCTGCATGGCGGGCGGATCCAGCTCAAAATCTTTTAACGGCTCGATGCGTAAATCGAATGACAGGTTCAGATCCAGCTCTTTGAGGGTTTTCGCCCAGTCGTGCGGCGGGATCTCTCTCAGCTCGCTGCGCATCAGATAGAGCGAGCTTTTCATCAGATCGTCCAGCGACTGCCTGCCCGCACGTTCGGCGGTGAATTTATAGACCAGCCCGACCAGCATGGTCATGACCAGGAAGCAGACAAACAGCAAAAGATAAAACTGCACAAACAGCTTTTTCATTGGATCTCACCGAAGAAACGCTTTGTGCAGAATATACATGAAAACCTGTCGATATTTTCATGTCTGTGGAGCGCGTTACATGGCAATTGCGCTGTTTTTCACCTTGGCGATGAGTGTTTCCGTTACGGCCAGTCCTTCCGCAATGTGCATATCAATCACATCGGTACCGAATTCGTTAATCAAATCCAGAAGTATTTCGTAAGTCTGGATGAGCTCAAGGAGATCAAAGAGCGCTTTTTGATCGGCGCGTGAGGGGGAGGAATGGCTAAGCGCAGCCTGATTAACAATCCATTCAAGATTGGTTTTGATGGCCTCTACCTGACTGTAGCTATACATATTTCATGGGCTTAAATCCTCATTTCAAGATTTTATGGGAGAGGTATCGTGAGAGCTTCACGGTGAAAAAGAGTCTGCATGTCGCCGGGGCAGTGCTGGCTGTAGAAAGGATGGCTGAAGATTTAATTATGGGATAGTTCGCGTGCTTAGCAAGTTAATTGTTGCGCAAACGTAAAAATAAACGCGCGAAAGGGAGGACATCGCGGTGTAATGCCTTCATTTCGCGCACGTTATGCTAGCCAGATAACGGAATCAGGTTTCCCAGGCGTGCGGGGCAAACAGATAACCCTTGTTACGCACGGTTTTAATGCGGTAGGGCTCGGTAGCGTTATCCTGCAGCTTTTTGCGCAGACGCGAAATCGCCACGTCAACGCTGCGGTCCATTCCGTCATAGCTCACGCCACGCAGGTTTTTCAGCAGCGCGTCGCGGTCCATGATTTGCCCGGCGTGCGTTGCCAGCTCCCACAGCAGGTCAAAGTCTGCGGTGGAGAGGGCGATAAGCTCGCCGGAGAGCAGCACCTGGCGGTTAATGGGGTCAATAGACAGCGTACCGAAGCGTATCGCTTTGTGCGGCGTCAGAGACGGCGCGGGCGCTTCGCGTTCGATGCTGGCGTGCTGGCGCAAATGAAGGCGCAGGCGGGCAAGCAGGACGGCAGGCGGTGTGGTTTTCAGAATGTAGTCATTGGCGCCCATCTCCAGCGACAAAATGTGGTTCATATCGCTGTCCAGTGAGGTGAGCAGGACGATAGGGCCCTCCCACCGGGCGCGCAGGTCACGGCAGAGCGTCATGCCGTCTTTGCCTGGCAACATAATATCCAGCAGTACCAGATCCGGGTTTTCACGGACGACCACCTCTTCGGCACGATCGCCGCGAGGTTCAACAATGACGTCCATATCATGTTTACCCAGATAGGCGGCGATCAGTTGCCCGACCTCGGGTTCGTCTTCAACATAAACAATCTTATTCATACAGCGTCTGTTTTCGTGAAAAAAACCAACATACACCGCGGAACCTTAACCTTCCATTAATCTTTCAAAATTAACGCCGGTTCCGTTATTCTGGCTCTTATTGTTATTTGATTGTTATAGGGAAAAGTATGGGGCTGGTGATCAAAGCCGCACTGGGCGCGCTGGTGGTGTTACTGATTGGCATTCTGGCAAAAACGAAAAACTACTACATTGCCGGGTTAATCCCGCTGTTCCCGACCTTTGCGCTAATTGCTCACTATATTGTGGCTTCTGAGCGGGGTACGGAAGCGTTACGCACGACCATCGTGTTTGGCATGTGGTCTATCATTCCGTATTTTCTCTACCTGCTTTCGCTGTGGTATTTCACCGGTTTTCTGCGTCTTCCCCTGGCGCTGAGCGGGGCGGTGGTTTGCTGGGGACTCAGCGCCTGGGTGCTAATTTTCTTCTGGAGCCGTTTTCACTAGCGCAGCGGGCGGCCGCCGTCCACGGCAAAGGTTCTGCCCGTGACGTAGCAGCTGGTGAGCAGGTAATCCACGAGGTCGATTACCTCTTTCTCGCCCGGCGCGATTTTCATGAGCGACTTATTCAGCGCCTGCTGGCGATACTCCGCATCATCGTTTTCGTTAAACAAAATCATCGCCGGGGCGATGGCGTTTACCTTCACCTCGGGCGCGAGCTTGCGGGCAAACGAACGCGTCATATTATCCAGTGCGGCTTTACTGGCCGCGTAGGCGATGTGCTTGTCGCTGCCGCGCTCCACCACATAATCGGTGAAGTGAATAATATCGCCGGCCGCGTGCCCATGGCCGCGCAGCAGATCCTGCAGAGCGTGGTTAAGCAGATAAGGGGCATTGACGTGGATCTGCAGCATGGCGGAGAGCGTTTCGCTGAGTGACGTACCGGGTTTTTCGGCTCGCCATGCGCTGGCGTTATGGATCACGGCGCGCAGTCCCGTCGTGGTGGCTTTTACCTTTTCCGTGAAAGCCAGAATGCCTTCATCGGTCGAAAAATCAGCCTGAATGCAGACCGCCCCGGCTTTGCGTAACCCTTCAATCGACGGGTATTCCGTACGGTAGCTGACAATGACCGGATGGCGAAGGTTGAGAAAGTGATGGGCGAGGGCGAGGCCGATACGGCGGCCTCCACCGGTAATCAGTATTGGGCGAAGCGGTGCATTTCCCATCGTATTCTCCTTTACAGTTCAATAATGGGAAAGGCGATGCTATCCCATTAACATCCAGGTTGCCGGTAGGGCAGCAACCAGTAACAGTCCAATTAATGCCATTTCACGGCGCTTCAGCGCGTTCTCCAGCTGATGCGTGCGGCGGGCGTAGATAAACACCAGCAGACCCGGTGCGTACAGCACTACTGACAGCAGCAGATGCATCGGCCCGGAAGCATACAACAACCACAGGCCGTAAATACAGGCTCCGACACCCACGACATAATGCGCCGGGCGTGTGGCAATTTTTAACAGATACGCACCCACTAAGAAATAGGGTACCAGAATCATCTCCGAGGCGATGGTCAGCAGGGTGTTATAGTCTGAACCTGTGAGCCAGATCAGCACCAGACAGACCTGAACGCTGATGTTGGTCAGCCAGAGCGATGCCGACGGCGCGCTGTTTTGGTTTTGACGGGCGAACAGACGTGGAAACGCCTTGTGCGTCGCGGCCAGGAAAGGCACTTCAGCCGCCATGATGGTCCAGCTCAGGTAAGCGCCGCAGACGGAGACGATTAGCCCTGCGGCAATCACCACGTCGCCCCAGGGGCCGAGCATTTTCACCATCAGGCCCGCCATTGACGGGTTACGCATTTCAGCCAGTTCAGGACGCGCCACCACGCCCAGCGACAGCAGCGTGACCAGCAGATAGACCCCCAGCGCGGCCAGAACGGCCAGCAGCGTGGCGCGGCCCACGTCGCGTTTATTCCTGGCCCGGGCAGAAACCACGACCGCGCCTTCAACGCCGATGAACACCCACAGGGTAATCAGCATCGTGTTTTTCACCTGCTCCCAGACGGGAACGCCCAGCGCAACGCCGCTGAAATCAAGCTTAAACACGTCCATACGGAACGCAATGAAGGCCAGAACGATAAACAGGCCGAGCGGAACCAGCTTCGCGAGCGTCGCCACCAGGTTGATGCTGGCGGCCGTTTGTACGCCACGCAACACCAGCCAGTGGACGAACCACAGCAACACCGAGGCGCCCACTATAGACTGCCAGGTATTTCCGTCGCCAAAGAGGCGCAGCTCAGGCGTATCGGTAAAGAAACTGAGCGCCGAGAAGACGATCACCAGGTAGGAGACGTTGGCGATAACGGCACATAGCCAGTATCCCCACGCGGAACAGAAGCCAATCAGCTCGCCGAAACCTTCACGCGCATAGGTGAAAATGCCGCCGTCCAGATCCGGGCGAATGCGGGTGAGCAGCAGCATCGCGAAGGCCAGCAGCAGTATGCCGACGCCCGTAATGCCCCAGCCAATGATGAGCGCGGAAGGGCTGGCAACGGCCGCCATATTTTGCGGCAAACTGAATACGCCTGCACCCAGCATTGAGCTTAAAACGAGTGCAGTCAGAGCACTCAGGCCAAGTTTCTTTTCCATTGGCTTCCTGTTATGAAAGGTCAAAATCCAGAATAATTATTTCGCTCAGGCGCATAAAAATGGTGGATCACACTAAGGCGCGGGATTTTACGGAGTGTAACGAATGCATGCAATGACGTGAGCCAGAAATTCAAAAAAAGTAACAAAAAAAGGCGGCATTGCGCCGCCTTTCGTCAACGATTTTGTTACTTGTACAGATCGGCGCTGATGGTCACGTTGTTACCACGTTCCTGCCACTGGCGGGTGATGTGGTAGTACTTCGCCCCTTTCTTCGCCGCACGCTTCGCGACCTGGTAAGAGACTTCCGTCATGTTGCCGTAGTTGCCGGTAAACTTGATGCTGTCGAACGGCACCATCTGCGCTGCAGTGGCGTTGTTCAGCTCTTCAATTTTGGTACCGTCCGGCAGCGTAACGGAGTAACGGCCACCTTTCGTGGACTGCGTTTCGAAGAAACGGCCCACTTCAGCGCTTGGGGCTGCCGTCGTTGCTACGCCTGGAATTTCAACTTTCTTCGCTTCTTCGCCGCCTTTTGCTATTGCCGCGCGACCTGCTTCTGAATTCGCCGGGATGGCATCCGGGCTCTGCAGAACACGTTTTTTCGCATCTTTTTTATAGATGAACGCGGTAATACGCTGGTTGCCACCCTGGTTAGCATCGACCTGACGCACGATGAAGAAAGAGTAGGCCCCTTTCTCTTTCGCGGCTTTGGTGATGGCATCGTTCACTTCAGGCTGGCTGCGATAGAAGCCCTGAACGGTGACGGTGTCGTATGGTTCCAGCTCAATCGCCTGATCTTTCGGCAGTTCAACAACACCGTTGATCACGCGGTTTTTCGGTGCGTCAGCTTTTGGCGCATTGTCTTTGAACAGCGCGATCGTCACGCGCAGGTTACCGCTGTTGCCGTAATCGGACTGGTCAACGACATAAAACGAGGCCGCCCCGTTTTTATCAGCGGCTTTTGATGCAGCGGCGACGGCGTCGCCAATAGAATTATAACGACCCACAATGACCGTATGGTCAAAAGGTTTTAACGCTGCCGCTTGCTCCGGCGTTAACTCTGTTGCGGCATTCGCAGACAGGGCGGTCGCGGAAAGAAGTGCGGACGCCAGGAGTGTGTTCTTAAGCTTCATAAAAATGATCCTTCGCCTTGCGCAAACCATGTACTGGTATTGTTGTTAATTTGAGACGGTCCCGATTATTGCATTTAAAACCCGTCGCTGTCTGCGCCATTTTTCACTGCCTGTGCTTACTGAATCACCGAATTCGATAACATTTAGTGATATGTTGAAAAAACAGGCGTTTGACAAGTAAAACTGATAAAGCATATGACTTTTACAAGTTAATTTAATGTTAACAAGTTGTTCTGTTATGGCGCTATATCATGTTTTTACCGCTTCGCTTGCGCGATTTATCGGTTCTGGCAGTGAATTTAAGGTAAATATCACTGTCAGTGACGCCGATCGCTTATTTTTCACAGATAAAGTAAGAAATAGTGTTTTCTGGCGGTAGATCACGGGCGCTATTTTCAGTAGGTTATAGACAGTTTGTTACTGTTTTATTTTCCGGGGTTAATCATCTCTCGTCGCTCGCGCGATGGCGAAAATTGATACAAACCGCGGGCATTTATCGATAAACCATCATCAAAAACCGATGGAAGGGAAAACTATGCGTATTGGGGTACCAAAAGAACGGTTAGCCAATGAAACCCGCGTAGCGGCAACACCGAAAACGGTGGAGCAACTGCTTAAACTGGGTTTTACGGTCGCGGTTGAAAGCGGCGCGGGCAAACTGGCGAGTTTCGATGACGAGGCCTTTATCCAGGCTGGCGCGGAAGTGGTCGACGGTGCTGACGTCTGGCAGTCGCCGGTGATTCTGAAGGTCAACGCACCAGAAGAGAGTGAGATTGCGCTGCTGAATCCGGGAACGACCCTGGTGAGCTTCATCTGGCCTGCGCAAAACCCGGAGCTGATGGAGAAGCTGGCGGCCCGTGGCGTGACCGTGATGGCAATGGACTCCGTGCCGCGCATTTCGCGCGCGCAGTCGCTGGATGCCTTAAGCTCCATGGCAAACATTGCTGGCTACCGCGCCATTGTTGAAGCGGCCCACGAGTTTGGTCGCTTTTTTACCGGTCAAATCACCGCCGCGGGTAAAGTCCCTCCGGCGAAAGTGATGGTGATTGGCGCAGGCGTGGCGGGCCTTGCCGCAATCGGTGCGGCAAACAGCCTGGGCGCTATCGTACGCGCCTTTGACACCCGTCCTGAAGTAAAAGAACAGGTCCAGAGTATGGGCGCCGAATTCCTTGAGCTGGACTTCAAGGAAGAAGCAGGCAGCGGCGATGGTTACGCGAAGGTAATGTCCGAAGCCTTCATCAAAGCCGAAATGGAACTCTTCGCCGCTCAGGCGAAAGATGTCGACATTATTGTCACCACCGCGCTTATCCCGGGTAAACCGGCGCCGAAGCTGATCACCCGTGAGATGGTTGACTCCATGAAGCCGGGCAGCGTGATTGTCGACCTGGCCGCCCAAAACGGCGGTAACTGTGAATATACCGTTCCAAATCAGGTAACCACGACCGCTAACGGCGTGAAGGTGATCGGCTATACCGATCTGCCGGGCCGTCTGCCAACGCAGTCTTCTCAGCTCTACGGCACTAACCTCGTTAACCTGCTGAAGCTGCTTTGCAAAGAGAAAGACGGCAACGTCACCGTTGATTTCGACGATGTGGTGGTGCGCGGCGTCACGGTGGTCCGTGAAGGTGAAATTACCTGGCCTGCGCCGCCTATTCAGGTTTCTGCTCAGCCTCAGGCGGCAACGAAAGCGGCACCTGAGCCAAAAGAACCTGCCAAACCCGCTTCTCCATGGCGCAAATACGCGATCATGGCGCTGGTGATTATTCTGTTCGGCTGGCTGGCTGACGTTGCGCCAAAAGAGTTCCTCGGCCACTTTACCGTCTTCGCGCTCTCCTGCGTCGTGGGCTACTACGTGGTGTGGAACGTCTCCCATGCGCTGCATACGCCGCTGATGTCGGTAACCAACGCCATCTCCGGGATCATCGTGGTGGGGGCGTTACTGCAGATTGGTCACGGCGGCTGGATCAGCTTCCTGAGCTTTATCGCGGTGCTGATCGCCAGTATCAATATTTTCGGTGGTTTCACCGTGACTCAGCGCATGCTGAAAATGTTTCGTAAAGGCTAAGGGGTAGCATATGTCTGGAGGATTAGTGACAGCTGCATACATTGTTGCTGCAATCCTGTTTATTTTCAGTCTGGCGGGGCTTTCCAAACACGAAACGTCTCAGCAGGGTAATAACTTTGGTATCGCCGGGATGGCGATTGCGCTGATTGCCACCATCTTCGGGCCGGATACCGGCAACGTGGCGTGGATCCTGGTGGCGATGATCATCGGCGGCGCGATTGGTATTCGCCTGGCAAAACGCGTTGAAATGACCGAGATGCCGGAGCTGGTTGCTATCCTGCACAGCTTCGTGGGTCTGGCGGCGGTGCTGGTGGGCTTCAACAGCTACCTGTATCACGAGCCGGGTCTGGAACCGATTCTGGTGAACATCCACCTGACGGAAGTGTTCCTCGGTATCTTCATCGGTGCGGTGACCTTCACCGGCTCTATTGTGGCGTTCGGCAAACTGCGCGGGAAGATCTCCTCTAAACCGCTGATGCTGCCAAACCGTCATAAGCTGAACCTCGCGGCGCTGGTTGTGTCGTTTGTTCTGCTGGTGGTCTTCGTGCGTACCGAAAGCGTGGGCCTGCAGGTACTGGCGTTGCTGGTAATGACCATCATCGCGCTGGCGTTCGGCTGGCACCTGGTGGCGTCCATCGGCGGTGCGGATATGCCGGTGGTTGTCTCGATGCTGAACTCCTACTCCGGTTGGGCGGCAGCGGCGGCAGGCTTTATGCTGAGCAACGACCTGCTGATCGTCACCGGTGCGCTGGTGGGTTCTTCCGGTGCGATACTGTCTTACATCATGTGTAAGGCGATGAACCGCTCGTTCATCAGCGTTATCGCCGGTGGTTTCGGGACCGATGGGTCTTCTTCCAGTGCGGATGAAGAAGTGGGTGAGCACCGCGAAATTTCTGCGGAAGATACCGCAGACATGCTGAAAAACTCGCACTCCGTGATCATCACTCCGGGCTACGGCATGGCGGTGGCGCAGGCGCAGTATCCGGTTGCGGAAATCACCGAGAAGCTGCGCGCGCGGGGCATCAAGGTTCGGTTTGGTATTCACCCGGTGGCAGGGCGTCTGCCAGGCCACATGAACGTACTGCTGGCGGAAGCGAAAGTGCCATACGACATCGTGCTGGAAATGGATGAGATCAACGATGATTTCGCCGACACCGACACCGTGCTGGTCATTGGTGCTAACGACACCGTTAACCCTGCTGCACAGGACGACCCGGGTAGCCCAATCGCCGGTATGCCTGTTCTGGAAGTGTGGAAGGCGCAGAACGTGATCGTCTTCAAACGCTCCATGAATACCGGCTATGCCGGGGTTCAGAACCCGCTGTTCTTCAAAGAGAACACCCACATGCTGTTCGGCGATGCTAAAGCCAGCGTGGATGCGATTCTGAAATCACTGTAAGTTGCGTTGAAACGAAAAAACCGCCGAATTCGGCGGTTTTTTTATTGCCGGGTGGCGCTGACGCTTACCCGGCCTACGGTTTTGTAGGCCCGGCAAGCCTGCGCCGCCGGGCGTCAGGCGTTAATCGTCTTCAGGATCGTCCAGCTCAACCGGCGTCTGATACTCATCCGGCTTAATGACCAGCAGGTCGCAGCGCAGATGGTCGATCACCTGTTCGGCGGTATTGCCGAGGAAGGCGGCAGAAATACCGGTTCGGCCAATGGTGCCCAGCACCACAATCCCCGCCTGCAGGTGTTCCGCCAGGTCCGGGATCACCTCTTCAGGCAGGCCTTTTTCCACGTGGGTCATTTTCTCATCGATGCTGAATTTCTGGCGCAGCGCTTTCATGGCCAGCAGATGCTGACCGCGGATCGCGTCGTTGTACACGCTCGGGTCAAATTCAGGCAGCTCAATGGCAATGTTAATCGGGGTGACCGGATAGGCGCCTACCAGATGCACTTCGGTATGATTCACCTGGTCAGCAAGCTGGATGGTCTCCTTCACCAGCTTCTCGTTCAGCGAATTGTGGTAATCCTCTTCGCTCGCGAGGTTTACCGCCACAACGGCTTTCCCGCCTTCAGGCCATGGCTGGTCTTTCACCATCCAGACCGGGCAAGGGCATTTGCGCAGCAAGTGCCAGTCGGTCGGAGTGAAGATCACGGATTCCAGCTTGTCGTGCTGGTGCGCCATCTTCAGCAGCAGGTCGTGCCCACCGGCGACAATTTCCTGGATGATGGCTTCGAAAGGTCGGTTATGCCAGACCACTTTAATATCAATGGGCACGCCCGCTTCCAGGTAATACTTCGCCTGTTCACGGATCCACGCGGTACGCTGGCTGATGACGCCCTGACGCATAGCGGTGCGCTCGTCAGGCGACAGAAGGGTGGTCATCTCATACGAGAAGTCATAGATCGGCAAAAACGCTTTGATTTTGCCACCAATCCGTTGATGTAAATACACAGCACGTCGTAATGCCGGCTGATCGTCCTGATTCGGATCGATAGCTACCAGCATGTTTTGATACTTGGCCATACAGGTCTCCTTACTACTGTCACCACAGTCTGTAATTAAAAGAGTAACCTATATATCCTGAATGAAACAGAGGGGAGGTTTTGCCAGATCAATAATTCATGAAAATTTATCAGAGGAAAAGTACCGTCGTCGTCACCGCGATAAACGCAATAAACAGCAGCACCATCACCGCTATCGCAAAGGTCGTGGAGTCCTGGACGTAGGTTTTTTCTTCCCCCTTCATCGGACCGACAAGCATGATCCAGATGAAGATAAAGGTCACAGAGGCAATCACGACTGAAACGAAAAACAAACTTTCTCTCAATTCATAACCTCAACGAGAACCTTTCGGGCGCTGTGTGGGGACGTGCTACGGTGAAAATTTCTTGAAACGGAAGTGATTATACCAGACCAATAAATCACAAGAATTTATGGTCTGGTCATCAACATGCGGAGAGTTACGCCACGTTGCGGGCGTGCCCGGCAAGAACGGCAAGCGCTTCACCGTTTTCGATAGTGATGTATTTACCTTTAACGGCCAGCATCCCGCTTTTCTGGAAACGGCCCAGCAGACGGCTGATGGTTTCCACGGTCAGGCCCAGGTAGTTGCCGATATCGCCACGCGTCATCGTCAGACGGAATTCACGCGGCGAGAAGCCACGCTCGGCGAAGCGGCGGGAGAGGTTGTAGATAAACGCGGCCAGGCGCTCTTCTGCGTTCTTTTTAGAAAGCAGCAGAATCATGTCCTGATCGCCTTTGATCTCACCGCTCATCAGACGCATCATCTGCTGACGCAGGTTAGGCATCTTACCGGACAGATCGTCCAGGGTTTCAAACGGGATTTCGCAAACCATTGAGGTTTCGAGTGCCTGAGCAAAGCTCGGGTGATGGCCCGTGCCGATGGCATCAAAGCCCACCAGGTCGCCCGCCAGGTGGAAGCCGGTGATCTGCTCATCACCCTGTTCGGTGATGGTGTAGCTCTTGATGGTGCCAGAACGGATAGCATAGAGCGATTTCAGTTCGTCTCCCGCTTTAAACAGCGTCTGCCCTTTCTGAATAGGCTTTTTGCGCTCGATGATATTATCAAGCTGATCGAGTTCATGCTCATTCAGGGTAAACGGGATACAGAGCTGGCTGATGCTGCAATCCTGGCAATGGATAGCACAACCGCCAGACTGAATGCGTCGTATAATTCGCTTTTCCGGGATCATAGGTTTGCTCAAGCCTTAATTGATATTGGTCAATTTTAACATCTTTTTGGTAAGTACGTAAGCCTGACAAACCCTCAATAAGGACAAGAGACGGCAACGTGTCGCCATCTTCTTGAAATTCCACAGCTTGATTATGGATTTTTAGCCTAACCGGTAGAAAATTAAGCACAAAAAGCCTGGGAGCTAGAGCAGGAGATACCCTTCGTGACGCAGCAACCACTCTTTGCGCTGCACGCCGCCGGCATAGCCTGTCATGGTGCCGTTGCGGCCAATGACGCGATGGCACGGCACCACGATGCTGACCGGGTTAGAGCCGTTAGCGGCACCCACCGCGCGTGCGGCGCCTGCGCGGCCTAGCTGTTCCGCGAGCTGGCCGTAATGCATCACCTGCCCGCAGGGAATGGCCCGCAGCGCCTGCCACACTTCGCGCTGAAAAGGGGTGCCTGCCGTGGCGGTTGGCAGAGTATCGATGATGCTGAGATCGCCTTCGAAGTAGGCCGCAAGCTTGTCGCTCAGCCCGCCCGGGTTGGTGGCGCGGATACGTTCATACCCCTGCGCGCGGTAGTGAACATTGAGCAGTTCTTCCATCCGGTCGCTGTGCTCTTCCCATTCGACGGCGCGCAGGCAGAACTGCTCGTCCGCGATCACCCACAGCGGCCCGAGCGGCGTCGCAATCTTATCTTCGAGTAATCTCAGCATCCTCATTCCTTTAGTTCAGCCTCGGGTAAATCCCCGGCCCAATCGGCAGGCCGACAAGATACCATGCCACCAGCATCACCAGCCATACCCCTAAAAAGATAAGCGGGTAGGGTAAAACCAGCGAATAGTAGGTACCCAGTTTGGCCTCGGGTTTATAGCGCTGCAGGAAGCCTAAAAACAGCGGAACAAACGGCGAAACCGGCGCCAGCGGAATCACCGAGGAGTCCGCGATGCGGAACAGGATCTGGGCAAACGCAGGATGAAAACCCAGCATCATAAACATCGGTACGAAGATCGGGGCCAGAATCGACCAGATGGCGGAGCCGCTGGCGATAAACATGCACAGCAGGGATGACAGCAGCGCCAGGCCGACAAACGCCGGTACGCCGCTTAGCCCGGCCGCCTCCAGCGCGTCGGTCAGGCCCACGGCCATAAACTTGCCCATGTTGCTCCAGTTAAACATCGCCACAAACTGCGCCAGCGGGAACACCATCACGATAAATCCCGCCATCTCTTTCATCGGCTCGATCATCAGCTGCGGCAGATCGCCCTGACGGCGGATCTTACCGGTCGCGATACCGTAGGCGAGCGAAACGACAAAGAAGAAGAGGATAATCAGCGGCACGATGCCCTGAATAAACGGCGACGGCAGGACGGTATGTTTAACCGGATCGCGCAAGATGCCGTTTTCCGGCACCACCATCAGCGCCACCAGCGCGATAAAGGCCAGCGAGACAACGCCCGCCACGCGCAGGCCGAAGCGCTGCTCTTTGCTCAGGGTTTCCAGCTTTTCATCGCTACGGCCTTCCCATTTACCCAGCCGCGGCTCGATGATTTTATCGGTAATCAGCCCGCCGACAATCGTCAGGACAATCACTGAGCTCGCCATAAAGTACCAGTTGTCGATCACGCTGACGTGCATGGCCGCATCAATGGTCTTCGCCGCCTCCGTGCTGATGCCAGAGAGCAGCACGTCGGTGGTGACGATCAGCAGGTTAGCGGTAAATCCGCAGCCCACGCCCGCAATCGCCGACAGCAGGCCCGCCACGGGATGACGCCCGACGGCGAGGAAAATCAGCGCCCCCATCGGCGGCATGATCACCAGCGCGGCGTCGGAGGAGATATGGCTGAAGAAGGCGATAAACAGCACCATATAGCTCGCGTAACGCGCGCTGACGTGAGAAGCCATCTTCACCATTAATGCGGGCAGCAAGCCCACGCGTTCAGCCAGCCCGGCGCCCAAAACCAGCGCCAGAATGGCGCCCAGCGGGGCGAAGCCGCTGAAGTTTTTGATGACGTTGGGTAAAAACCAGTGCAGCCCGTCAACGCTGAGCAGGTTTTTCACCGCCACCAGGCTGCCGTCGGCCGGGCTGCGCACGCTCACGTCAAAGGCGGAGAGCACGGCGGTGGCGACCATTAAAATCACAATCAGATAGATAAACAGCAGGAAAGGGTGCGGCACTTTATTGCCGATCCTTTCAACCCAGCCATAGAGCTTACCGGATGGGGAATGCGAAGGTATGGATGACATACTCATGGGCGTTCCTCGGGAGTGTTGTGTTGTTGTGTTGTTGTGTTGTGTTTTTTTATTTTAAAGGTGACGGTGTCACGCCCTGTGGGATCGGACACACGTACGGTTTTTCTTGTATTTGTTGTTCGAACTCTTCACGGCATTTTTTCAGCAGCGCCGCGTCCTGCAGCAGATTGAGCGCGGTTGCGCCCATCACTTTTCCGGCCAGCCGCATGCCTTTGTGGGCAATGGAGGTACGGCCCTGCGCCACCAGTTGCCAGGTGTGCAGCGGCGTGCCGACGGTAAAGCAGGGGCTGAAGCACTGGGCGACCGGCATTTTCCAGCTGACGTCGCCCACGTCGGTTGAACCCGCCAGCACGTTGTCGGTGATGGCATAGGGCGCGACTTCATCCACCAGCAGTGTCTCTTGATGACGCCGGGCAAAGGCTTTACCCGCGTCACCGCCCGTCGCGGCAATATTTTTCAGGCTGTTTTGCAGATCGTTGGGCGTCAGGGTGGCGCGGATTTCGCGGGCGAAAGCGCGTTCTTCCTCCGTCCAGAGCGGCGTGCCGTAGTGCTGCAACGCGCGATACATCGCCGCTTCAAGCGTGCGGTTCGGCAGGTAGCTGGAGCAGGCTTTATCAAAGCGGCACTCGACGGTGGTTTCAGTCATCATCGCCGCGCCCTGGGCGATTTTTTCGATGCGTTCGTAGATCTGCTGCGCATCGGCCATCTCCGGGGCGCGGATCAGGTACAGCACCTCCGCCTGCGCCTGCACCACGTTGGGCGAAATCCCGCCGGTGTCGGTGATGGCGTAATGGACGCGCGCTTTCTCAATGATGTGTTCGTTAAGGAAGTTGGTGCCGGTGGTCATCAGCGTCACGGCGTCGAGCGCGCTGCGTCCCAGATGGGGGGAGTTGGCCGCGTGTGCCGCCACGCCGTGAAAACGCCAGGCGGCCTGAATATTCGCCAGCGTGCTGACGTTAAACATCCCGGCGAAGGCTTCCGGATGCCAGGTGACGGCGGCATCAACGTCATCAAACAGACCTTCGCGCACCATAAAGGTTTTCCCGGAGCCACCTTCCTCGCCGGGACAGCCATAAAAACGCACCGTTCCGCTGCCGCCGTGCTGCTCCAGCCAGCTTTTCGCCGCCACCGCGCCCGCAAGCGCTGCGGTGCCTAAGAGGTTATGCCCGCAGCCGTGGCCGTTGGCTCCCGGCGTGTCGGATTGCGCCGTCGCGCAGTGCGCCTGCTGGCTTAGCCCGGCCAGCGCGTCGTATTCGCCCAGCAGGGCGATGACCGGTTTCCCGCTGCCGAAGCTGGCGATAAAGGCATTTGGAATACCGCCGGCCTCGCGCGTCAGCGTGAAGCCCTCGGCCTCAAGCTCGCTGGCCAGCCGCTCGGCGGACCGGAACTCTTCAAAGCGGGTTTCAGGACGATCCCAGATCGCGTCGGCAATATCGGTTAACGTCCGACATCGCGTGTCGATCGCATCGGCAATAAAATCGTAGTTCTCCTGCATTACACACCTCGCGTCCACGGGAAATTGAGCGCAGTTCGCGCCAGCGTTTCAATGGCAATCGCCATGACCTGCTCATCGAAGTCGAATTTTTCGTTGTGATGTCCGGCGCTCAAATCCGTGCCGAACACCATATAGGACGCCATGCCGCCGTTCTCCTGCACGCGGGCCATCATCAGCGTGGCGTCTTCGGAACCCGCTGGCGCTTTCACCTTGTCGATGGCGTGAATAACCCCGGAAACCTGGCTCGCCTGTTCGCGCAGGTAATCCACCCACGCCGGTGTCGGCGCGCTGGACGTCGCGGCACCCATCAGGCGCATCTCAGCGCGCACGCCGTAGAGCGCCGCTGCGCCGGTAATGACCGCCTGCGCGCGTTCAAAGACGTACTGATTAATCGCTTCGCTTTCACCGCGGGTTTCAACCTTTATCAGGGCATTGGCGGGCACTACGTTGCGTCCGCTGCCCGCCTGCATCACCCCGACGTTCACCCGGGAGGCGCCGTCGCTGTGCGGGGCGATGCTGTGCAGGGCGAGGGCGGCCTGCGCGGCGGCGAGCAGGGCGTTACGTCCGTCCTCCGGCTTACCGCCCGCGTGTGCGGCAACGCCGGTAAAGTTCACGTCGAACTTGGTGGTGGCCATAAAGTTATCGCTGCCGCAAATCACCGTTCCGGCAGGGACGCCGGTACCAATATGGATGGCCGTAAAATAGTCCACGTCGTCCAGCGCCCCGGCGGCAACCATGGCGCGCGCCCCGCGAGTGCCTTCTTCGGCTGGCTGGAAGATCAGCTTGATGGTGCCGTTGAGCTGTGCGTCATTCTGCTTAAGCACCTGCGCCAGCCCCAGACCAATAGCGGTGTGGCCGTCGTGCGCGCAGGCGTGCATCATGCCCGCGTTGCAGGAGGCAAACCCGTCGCGGAACGGGCGATGGCTTTCATCCAGCGCTTCGCTTAAGTCAAGGGCATCCATGTCGACGCGAAACGCCAGGGTCGGTCCAGGGCGGCCGGTATTGAGGGTCGCCACAATGCCGGTAAACCCGCCTTCAAACGGCGCCAGCCATTTCTCAGGCGCGCCCTGCGCGCCCGCGCGGGCAAACTCTTGCGCCAGGGTAGCGGCATCGGGCAGCCCCATCCGGCTTTCGGCATCGACGACGTCGCGGCCCATCGCCAGTTCGTAGCCCAGCGAGTCGAGGATTTCCGCGACTTTCGCGGCCGTTCGAAACTCTACCCAGCCGGATTCCGCAAAATGGTGAAAATCGCGACGCCATGCGCTCAGCTGCGGGGATAGTGTCTGGATGTACTGCGCCAGTGTGTCCATATCTGTTCCTGTCATCATTAAAATATGTGAACTGCTTCACGCTGTGATAGATTTTACTTATCACTAACCGATTTTTCACAGTTTTAACCGTTCAGGAATTACCCTCGCACATCCCTTTCCATTAAAGTAGATGACAGTTTCTTTACTCTGATAAACAACGGTTATCGGTCGGGCTATGACATTCCAGATTAAATTTCATCAAATCCGGGCGTTTGTTGAGGTAGCGCGTCAGGGCAGCATTCGCGGTGCCAGCAGGACGCTGAATCTTTCCCAGCCGGCGAAATCCATCAAAGAGCTGGAGGAGGGCATGGCGGCGCAGCTTTTCGTGCGCAGGAGTAAGGGCGTCGCGTTGACCGAATGCGGTGAGGGTTTTTACCAGCGCGCCAGGTTGATTCTGGAAGAGCTGCGCGCGGCGCAGGATGACATCCGTCAACGGCAGGGGGAGCTGGCCGGGCAGATCAACATCGGGATGGGGGCCAGCGTTTCACGCACGCTGATGCCCGCCGTTATCACCCGCTTTCATGCGCAGCATCCGCAGGTCAAGGTGCGGATTATGGAAGGGCAGCTGGTATCGATGATCAATGAATTACGCCAGGGCGAGCTGGACTTCACCATCAACACCTATTATCAGGGACCTTACGACCAGGAATTTACGTTTGAAAAGCTCTTCGAAAAACCGTTTGCGGTATTTTGTCGGGAGGGGCATCCGGCAATGGGGGCAACGTCAATTAATGAACTCCTGCATTATAACTGGACAATGCCGACGCCGCGGGGAAGTTATTATAAGCAATTAGAGGAGGTATTTAGCAATCGTTCGCAAATACCGCGAATTGGTGTGGTTTGCGAAACATTTTCTTCCTGTATTAGCCTGGTCGCGCAAAGTGATTTTTTAAGCATATTACCGCAGGAGCTAGGCTGTGACCCGCTGCTGGCGCACCGTCTGGTCATGCTGCCGGTTGTCGAATCGCTTCCTAAAGCAACCTATTATTTAATTCAGCGCCGTGATTCACGTCAGACGCCCCTTGCTGAGTCATTAATTACGCAGTTCAGAAGGGAAGCGAGAAAAATAATCGTCGCGTGAAATGCAGATTAAAAAAACAGGATCTGCCCGACATCAGACAGACCCTATAGTACACACAGCAGTGCGTCCTTTCGCCAATCCTGGGTATTATTTCCATGAGGCAGGTATATTTAGGTATAACACCTTTTCTGAAAAATGAAAGGCGGGCGAGTGATTGATTTCACGAAATTTTAACATAAATCACGTATTTTACCTTTGCTGAAATTTTAGTTAAGTCTGATTTAAATCTATTTAATAATTACTATATATATTCATCAGGTTAATATTATTGCCGCGCATTGCCCCGTAACGGTGATTGAGGCCGGTCTCTGGCGCAGGTATAGTACAGTCCTCAGATGTAGCCGGAGGATGTCCATGAACCCTGACGACAAATCATTTTTTCTTGACGCCATGGAAGATGTCCAGCCCCTGAAGCGCTGCGCGGATATTCACTGGCAGCTCAGCCGCAATACGCGGACGCGCGAGGAAGTGGATAGCGAACAGCTGGATAACTTCCTGACGCTGGATTTTCTTGACATGCTTCCCCTGGAAGAACCGCTGGCGTTCCAGCGCGAAGGGGTACAGCAGGGCGTTATCGATAAGCTGCGCTCGGGGAAATATGCCCGCCAGGCCAGCTTAAACCTCCTGCGCCAGCCCGCCGAACGCTGCCGTCAGATGCTCTATTCTTTTATTCGCCAGGCCGGACGCGACGGGTTACGCAATCTGATCATCATTCACGGGAAAGGGCGCGAGCAGAACTCGCATCCCAACGTGGTGCGCAGTTATCTGGCGCGCTGGTTAACGGAGTTCGAGGAAGTGCAGGCCTTCTGCGTGGCGCTGCCGCATCACGGCGGCAGCGGGGCATGTTATGTTTCACTGCGAAAATCGGATGGGGCAAAACGGGAAAACTGGGAGCGGCACGCCAAGCGCAGCCGCTAGCGGGCGATCTCCTCGCCCGCCGGTGACTCAGAACGTTTCCCAGTTGCTGTCGGTGGCGGCGGTTGTCGTCGCCGGGCGCAGCAGCTGTGGCGTTTTCAGACTGGCGGGGCGTGGGGCGACCGCTTTTTCTTTGCCGTTCAGACGAAACGCCGCTACCGCCTGGCGCAGCTGCTCGGACTGATCTTCCAGTGCCGCAGCCGCCGTGGCGGACTCCTGCACCAGCGCGGCGTTTTGCTGCGTCACGCTGTCCATCTGCGAAACGGCCAGGCTCACCTGCTCAATACCGCGGCTCTGCTCGTCAGAGGCTGATGAAATCTCACCCATGATATCGGTCACGCGGGTGACGGCGGCGACAATTTCCTTCATGGTGGTGCCAGCCTCGCTAACCTGCTCAGAACCGGTATTCACCCGGCTGACGGAGTTCTCGATAAGCCCTTTGATCTCTTTCGCCGCCTGCGCGCTGCGGCTCGCCAGCGTACGGACTTCACCTGCAACAACCGCAAAACCACGGCCCTGTTCCCCGGCGCGTGCCGCTTCCACCGCGGCGTTAAGCGCCAGAATGTTGGTCTGGAACGCGATGCTGTCGATCACGCCGGTAATATGCGCAATTTGCTGCGAACTGTCGGCGATTTCGTTCATGGTGCGAACCACGTTGTCCACGACGTGACCGCCGCGCGCGGCCGTTTCAGAGGCGTTTTTCGCCAGCAGCGTGGCCTGACGGGCGTTATCGGAGTTCTGTTTAACCGTCGCGGTCAGCTCTTCCATGCTGGCGGCGGTCTCTTCGAGCGAGGCGGCCTGCTGCTCGGTGCGGGCGGAAAGATCGTTGCTTCCCGCGGCAATTTCGCCTGCGCCGGTGTAGATGGAATCCGTACTTCCCCGTACGGCGCTGACGGTGGTCACCAGCGACTGCTGCATCTCATGCAGGCCCGCGGCCAGCTGGCCCATCTCATTGCGACCGGAGATAGCGATCTCCTGCGTCAGGTCACCCCCTGCAATGGCGCGAATATGGTTCATAATGGAGTGGAGGGGTTTTAACAGCAGGTGCTGTAAACCCTGCCAGATGACCACCAGAACCGCGATAACGGCCAGCAGAATCGCCGCCAGCGTCCACTGCATCTGCGTGAAGCTGCTCTGGTTCTCTTCGGTTGCGGCCTTCAGCAGGGTGTTGTTTTCGGCGCGCCAGCGGTTATAAACCGCCTCCATCTCGTCCTGCGCCTGCTGGGCGTCCAGATCGCCATAGGCCTGGTAGTTGTCGGCACGCAGATACTCAATCGATAGGCGCATCACTTCGTGCATCTGGTTCCAGGATTTCTGCATCTCGTCGGTTAATGCTGCCTCCTGGCCGTTAACCTGCGGCAGCTTCTGCCACTCTTTGTTATAGGCTTCGGCTTTTGCCAGCGAGTCGGCTGCGGTGCCAAGCAGCTTATTGATCGCCGCAAGGGAAGCCGGATCGCGCTGGTTTTTCAGGTAGCGGATCGCCACCCGGGTGACGGTGACGCGCGTTTTCACCAGCGTGTTCACGCTGTCGCTCAGGCTTTCCTGCTGGGCATTGAGCACGCCGGAATTCTGGAAGTTATGGCGATCGTTGCTGACGGCAGAGTAGAACAACCCTCCCGTGACAACTTGCAGCAGACAGAATATGGTGAGGGCAAAGATAATACCGGTAATCACGTGCAAATTTTTCAGCATAGCGGTCGTCCGTTAGAAAGGATGCAGAGGTACACCAATACTATCGTCGTATAGAATTTAAACTTTAATTTAACTCGCGCTTAACTAAGGGCTCCGGTGAGGAACCTGTTGTAAATCCGGATCATTTTTATGAGGAAGGTTAACATGAGCAGCATTGATAAAAGCGGGACGTACGCGCTCGGGACGCGGACGGTAAAACGACTGGGCTACGGTGCGATGCAGCTCGCCGGGCCGGGCGTCTTTGGTCCACCGAAGGATAAGCAGGCCGCGCTGGACGTGCTGCGCGAAGCGGTGGCGGCGGGGGTGAACCACATTGATACCAGTGATTTTTATGGTCCCCATGTCACTAACCAGCTGATCCGCGAGGCGCTTCACCCTTACCGGGACGATCTGACGCTTGTCACCAAGATTGGCGCCCGTCGCAACGACAAAGGTGCCTGGCTGCCGGCCTTTTCCGCGCAGGAACTGACCCAGGCGGTGCATGACAACCTGCGTAATCTGCAGCTGGACGTGCTGGACGTGGTGAATCTGCGGATCATGTTTAGCGCACACGGGCCGGCGGAAGGGTCAATTGCTGAACCGCTCTCCACCCTGGCCGAATTACAGCAGCAGGGGCTGGTGCGTCATATTGGCCTGAGCAACGTCACGGCCACCCAGGTTGCGGAAGCCCAGAAAATGGTTCCGGTGGTGTGCGTGCAGAACATGTACAACATTGTGAACCGGGGTGACGACGCGCTGGTGGATCTGCTGGCGCAGCAGGGGATCGCGTATGTGCCGTTCTTCCCATTGGGAGGCTTTACGCCACTGCAATCTTCCGGGCTGAAGGCCGTCGCGGATTCACTGGGCGCAACGCCAATGCAGGTTGCGCTGGCATGGCTGCTGCAGCGTTCCCCGAATATTCTGCTGATCCCAGGCACCTCTTCCGTAGCGCATCTGCGGCAAAACCTCGCGGCGGGGGAGCTGCGTTTGCCGCCTGAAGCACTGGAAACGCTGAATTCGCTGAGGGATTAAAAGTGACACGCGCAAAGCCTGGAGGGTGCTTCCGGCTTTGCGCGCTTAGGCTCCTGTCTGACTTTTCTGCCTGTGAAGCGCTAACGCTTCCGCCACAATCTCCTGCTTGCTCTTACGCGTCTCAAAGGCGGTGGTTCTGATGTACTCCATCAGATCGGGATCGATGCGGGCGCTCAACATCCTGAGATCGGCCTCCTTTGCCAGACCGCGTGCAACACGCTTGTCTGGATAGTCACGGGCGGGCATGGAAAATATTCTCCAGTAAGTCTTGTTAATTCGTTCGGTAAAATATGCTTTTATCTGACTTAAAAGTCAATGTGTAGTTATTTCATAGTGATGTTATTTTTTATAAGTCATAAACCAGATGACTTTTATATGACTTGTGCTGTCAGGCCTGTTAACGGCGGGCAACGTTGCTAAATTAAAACCGCTCAAACTTCAACGCGTTTGGGTTCGCCTTTGGAAATGACCTTGATCCTTGTCCATAATCCGTAATACTGTATTTATATACAGTATCTGGCGAGAAAGGCATTATGGACACTCTCTTTTCTTATCACCCAAAACAAGACATTGAATTACCTTTGTTTTTAGAACGCGTTGCCTGTGGTTTCCCCAGCCCGGCGCAGGATTATGTGGAGGATCGTCTCGATCTTAACCGGCTGGCAGTCAGACACCCCAGTGCGACCTATTTTATCAAGGTGAGCGGAGACTCCATGATTGGGGCGGGGATCGGCGATGGCGATCTGCTGGTGGTCGATCGTTCGTTAAATGCCGAACACGGTGATATCGTCGTGGCGTCGGTCGCCGGTGAGTTTACGGTGAAAGAGCTACAGACCCGTCCGGTTCTGAGACTTCTGCCGCATAATGCCCGCTATCAGCCGATTACCTTTCAGTCCGAAGAGGAGCTGCAGATCTTCGGCGTCGTCACCCACACGCTCAAAACGCATAAACATGTTCGCGCTGGTTGATGTGAATAGCTTTTACGCCTCCTGCGAGCGGGTCTTCCGCCCCGATCTGCAGGGGAAACCCATCGTGGTGGTGTCCAATAACGACGGCTGCATTATTTCGCTGTCGCGGGAGGCAAAGCAGTTCGGCATAAAAATGGGTGAGCCGTATTTTAAATTCAAAGAAAAGCTATATCCGTCAAAAGTTTACGTCTTTAGCTCGAACTATGCGCTGTATGCCGATCTCAGCAGTCGGGTCATGCAGACGCTGACCGATCTCGCCCCGGCAATAGAGATTTACTCCATCGATGAAGCGTTCGTGAACGTTTCAGGGGTCAGCCACTGCCTGTCGCTGGAAGCGTTCGGTCACCAGATGCGCACAGAGGTCTTTAAAAATACGGGCCTAACCGTTGGCGTCGGTATTGCCCCGACCAAAACCCTTGCAAAGCTGGCCAACTATGCGGCGAAACGCTGGGCCAGCACGGGCGGCGTGGTCGATCTCTCAGGCCGCGAGCGGCAGCGTAAGCTGCTGGAAAAGGTTCCGGTAGAGGAGGTGTGGGGCGTAGGGCGGCGCATCACGAAAAAGCTCAACGCTATGGGCATTACCACGGCGCTGGAGCTGGCGGAAGCGTCATCCTGGGTCATCCGCAAACATTTCAACGTGGTACTGGAACGTACGGCCCGCGAGCTGCGCGGTGAGCCCTGTCTTGATCTGGAGGAGTTCACCCCCACCAAGCAGCAAATCATCTGTAGCCGTTCGTTTGGACACCGTATTACCCAATATGAAGAGATGCACCAGGCTATTTGCGCCTACGCGGAACGCGCTGCGGAAAAACTGCGCGGCGAGCATCAATACTGTCGTTTTATCAGCGTATTTGTGCGCACCAGCCCGCACGCGGATAACGAAATTTATTACGGCAATCAGGCTTCTGTCACCCTGATGACGCCCACCAATGACTCGCGCGATATCATCCGCGCCGCCACGGAGGCGCTGGGGCGTATATGGCTCGACGGCTATCGCTATATGAAAGCCGGGGTCATGCTGGCGGACTTTTTCAGCAGCGGCGTCGCCCAGCTTAATTTGTTTGACGATAATCGCCTGCGCGCCAACAGCGCGGCGCTGATGGAGATGATGGACAGCGTAAATCATTCCGGTAAAGGGAAGATATGGTTCGCCGGGCAGGGTATTGAGAAATCCTGGGCGATGAAGCGTGAGATGCTGTCACCGGCCTATACGACGCGGTACGCCGATTTGCCGGTGGCGAAGTAGAGGATGGTTGCGTTATTTCTTTTGCACCAACCAGGTTGCCGCAGCCGCCAGCGCGCCGATCAGCGGCATTTCGCCCGCTCCGGCCAGGAAGTTATAGCGATCGATCTCATTATTTTTACGGATATCCGCAAGGCGGGTAAGCGCCTCTTTTTCATCCGCTGCGCCAATCTCCTCAAACTGTTTTTCAAACCCCTGAGCGATGAGCTGAGCGGCCGCATCGGTGTTTGCGCTCTCGATCGCAATCAGGTTCGGGCCTTTTTGGAAAAAACGGTAATCCGGCATAAGTGCTCCAGAAAGAGGAGGATACGGTAAAAACACTCTATTCCTGGCGGTTAAAAAATGCACGTGATTTACTGCGGAAACAATCAGTTTTTCTTCAGTATTTCAGGCAGTAACTGCTCGATCACGCTGACGACCTTTCTGACGCGCTGCGGAATAAAGCGGGCATCAGGATAGACGGCGTAGAGGAAGCGATCGGGTAACCGCCAGTCGGGCAGCACCGGTACCAGCGTGCCCGCCTGCAGCGCCCTGGCCACGAGCGGTCGCTGCATGCCGCCGATACCGATGCCTGATTCCAGCGCCTGCAGCAGCGCGTCGCTGGTGTTGGCACGGAAAACGGTATTCACGTTGACCTCGACCGTTTCCTCGTCGGAAATCAGGCGCAGGGGGGCATCCAGCGGAATACCGCTGAACCGTACGTGTGGCAGCGTCGCCAGCTCGCTGACGGCGTGTACCGCCTGAAAACCGGGAGCGGCAAACAGCGCGGCTTCAATACGCGCCAGCACGCGAGCCGCGTGCGCCTGCGGAGGCTCGCTGCCCAGCCGTATCGCGACATCCACGCCCTCCGTCACCAGATCGGCAAGGCGGTCATCCAGGGAAATCATCAGCTGCAGTTCGGGATGCAGGTGCTGCAGCGCCTGCAGATGCGGCAAAAAAATCTGCCCCAGGCCGCTCGGCAACTGGACATGGACGCGTCCCTGAACGCGATGGTCGGCAGGATGTAAACGCCTCTCCGCTTCCCCCATGGCGTCCAGCACAAGCTGCATATCTCGCCGGTAACGTTCACCCTGTTCGGTCAGCCTCATCGTACGCGTTGTACGGTGCAGCAGCACCACACCCAACGCGTCCTCAAGCGCCGCGATCTGTTGACTGACGGCGGACTGCTTAATGCCGGTCTGACGGGCGGCCGCCGAAAACGAGCCCGCTTCAGCGACGCGTAGAAAGGTCGAAATGGCGGTGAGCTTATTATTCATTTAATGATTCTGCTTATAAGTGCCATCGGTTTCAGGGGATATCTCCAGAAAAAATAATAGATCACACTGCGTCTGTCACCCTTTCCGGAGAAACACCATGAATAAGATGCAGCAACACAACGTCGCCCTGGTCGCGGGCGCTAGCGGCATTGTCGGCAGACAGCTGGTCAATACGCTCCTGCACCATCAGTGGGAGGTGATCGGCCTCAGTCGCCGCGAGGTAACCCATCCGGACGGCATTCCCGTGGTGAACGTCGATTTACTGGATGCTAAGGATACCGCAAGGGCGCTGCACGACCTTAACGGTGTCACCCACATCTTTTACAGCGCCTGGGCGAATGCGGCGAACTGGACGGACATGGTTGAGCCGAACGTCACCATGCTGCGTAATCTGGTCAGCACCCTCGAAAAAACGGCGCCTTTGCAGACGGTAAGCCTGATGCAGGGGTACAAAGTCTATGGTGCGCATCTGGGACCGTTTAAAACCCCGGCGCGGGAAAGCGATCCCGGCGTGCCGGGTGCCGAATTTAACGCCGCGCAGCTCGCGTGGCTCAGCCAGTTTCAGCGGGGGAAAGGCTGGCACTGGAATGCCATCAGGCCGGGCGTGGTGGGGAGCCCGGTACCGGGTAATGCCATGAACCTTGCGCTCAGCATCGCCCTGTACGCCTCCCTGTGCAGGGCGCTGGGGTTACCGCTGCGTTTTCCCGGTTCGGAACAGGCCTGGCACAGCATCGTTGACCATACCGACGCCGGGCTGCTGGCCGAGGCCACGGTGTGGGCCGCCGAGTCACCTGCGGCACAGAATCAGGCCTTCAACGTAAACAATGGCGATATCTGGCGCTGGAGCGAGCTGTGGCCGCGCATCGCACGCTGGTTTGAACTGGACCCTGCGCCGCCGGTGAGGCTGTCATTTCATCAGCTGTTTAACGACTATCGCGGCGTATGGCGCGAGCTTGCCGAAGAGCGGCTGGCGGAAGCGGATATTTTGCAGCTGAGCGACGGGCATTTTGCCGATTTTGTCTTTGGCTGGAATTACGACATGTTTGGTGACGGGAGCAAACTGCGCAGGGCGGGCTTTACGCAAATGCAGGCGACCGATGAGATGTTTTTCAGCCTGTTCGCGCAGCTGAGAGCCGCGCGGATTATTCCCTGATGAACCTGGGCGTCCTGGTGCAGACCAGGACGCCGGGTGCTTACTCAACCGTTAACGCATTAACAACCTCGGCCACGCTTTTCACGCTGCGGATGTTCCCAATCCCCGTGCCGAGCGCGATATAGCCCTCATCGGTATTATCTTCCAGCATGCCAAGACGCAGGCCTCGTAATCCCCCCATCGCCTTGCCCAGCGCTTCGTTGCTTGCGCCTGCTTTATCCATCGACGCCAGTTTTTCCGCCAGCTTGCCGGGAAGAGCGCGGTAGTAATGGGGCACGGTGCGGAAAAGCAGCAAATCGAGGCCGTTGGCGGCAACAATTTTCTCTTTGACGCTCTGCGGCACGCGGCTTTCTTCCGTGCTGATAAACACTGAACCGGCAAACACGCCTTCCGCGCCCAATGCATGGGCCGCTCTGGCGGTGCGGTTATCGGTAATGCCGCCCGCGGCCATCACCGGAATGTGCTTCACGGCATCGGCAATCAGCGGCACGATGGAAAAGGTGCCAAGCGCCGTTGCGGGTAACGTTCCACCCTCATCAAAACCGGTGGCGACGATAATGTCAGCCCCCATTTCTTCTGCGAGGCAGGTGTTCTCCGGCGTTGGGTTGATGTCGCGGTAGATAATGGCGATACCCGCCTCTTTTAACTCACGGAACAGGGCGGGAATAATGCTGCCTTCCCCGTAGCCCGTATACACCACGGCCCTGACGCCTTCGTCTTTCACCACCTGAAGAATAGGTCCTGTCCAGACGTCATTAACGGCCGTGGGGATCAGGTTCACGCCAAACGGTTTCTCGGTCAGCCGTTTGGTTTTACGAATTTCTTCGCGCATTTTTTCGGCGGTCTCTTCCGGCGTGGAGACCGCGGTGTCGGCGGTTAAACCGGCATTGGGCCCCAGCACGCCGAGCCCTCCGGCATTGCTGACCGCAGCAACTAAACGGGCATCCGTGAGCCAGGATAACGGCCCCTGAATAACAGGTTTTTCGATGCCCAGGATCTGACAAATACGGTTATTTTTCATAGCAGACTCTCCCTTACGTTTGAATGGGGAAGAGTGTAGGGCGCAGGATTGTTAGGAAAAATAGCCAAAAATATTCATCACTGTTATAAAATTAATAATAATATTATCCTGCTCGCGGCAAAAGCATACCTTATGCAAATAAACCTCTTTGAATCTATTCGAATTTTTATTGAAATTGTTGAGTCAGGCAGTCTTAGCCAGGCGGCGGAGAATCTGCAGATCCATCGTCCGGCAGTCACCAAAGCGTTACAGCTTCTGGAGCAGCACAGCGGCACGCGACTACTGCAGCGCACAACGCGTCGGATTAGCCTGACCCCGGATGGGGAAGCGTTTTATCGCCGGAGTAAACCCCTGCTGGCGCAGGCGGACGAATTACTGGAGTCGTTTGGTACGGACCGGGCAATACACGGCCAGCTGCGTGTGGATATGCCGGTCTCTTTTGCCACGCTGCGGGTGATACCTAATCTGCCTGATTTTTATCGTCAGCATCCTGAGATCGACATCATTCTGAGCAGCTCTGACCGCCGTCGGGATATGCTGCGGGATGGCCTGGACTGCGTGCTGCGGGTGGGAGAGCTGGACGACGGCGAGTATATCGCGCGTAAAATCGGGAACATCAAAATCACGACCTGCGCCAGCCCGGCCTGGCTGGCAAAGCACGGTACGCCAGAAACGCCGGATGATTTACGCGAACATCAGGCCATCAACTGGATTAATAACCGCAGCAGACAAATTCATCCGTGGACGTTTACCACGCCAGAAGGCATCGCGGAAATTACCCTGCCCGGTAAGCTTGTCGTGGATAACTCCGAAGCCTACATCGCGGCAGGTCTGGCCGGACTGGGGTTAATGCAGGGGATGAATCTCTTTCTCCAGCCTTACATTGACCGCGGTCTTCTGGTTGAAGTCCTGCCGGACTATCGCTCGCCGGACCGCAAGCTGTCACTGCTCTATCCACACCGCCACCTCTCCCGCAAGGTGCGGGTCTTTACCGAGTGGCTGGAGAGTCTGGTGTGAAAGCGGCCAGCTCGTGACACAGCGCGCCAATCTGTTCTACGGCGTTCAGCAGGCGGGGCGTGGGTTCGTTTGCGCAGTTCAGCCGCAGAAAGTGCGTTAACTCTGCGGCAGGTGAAAACAGGGGGCCAGGGCTGACGCCAATGCCCAGCGCCAGCGCGCGACGGTGCACCTCCAGCGCGTTGACCCGCTGAGGCAGTTCAACCCATAGCAGGAAACCGGCAGCGGGCACGTTAACGCGCGTACCGGACGGAAAGCTCGCCTTGACCTGCGCCACGACGGCGTGAACGCCCTCTGCGATCCGGCGCTTCAGCCGTCGCAGATGGCGATCGTAGTCGCCGCTCGCCAGAACCTCGCTCGTCGCCGCTTCCAGCAGCGGGGCGCCAGCCCATTCTCCGGCCATGCGGGCCTGTAAGACCTGCGGGGTGTAGCGTCCGGCGGCGATCCAGCCGATTCGCCATCCGGGCGCAAGCGTTTTGGACAGGGAACTGCAGTAAATCACATTCCCGCTCTGGTCGAACGCCTTGCAGGCCGGAGGGCGTTGCCCCTCGCCGACCAGGTCACCGTAGACATCGTCCTCAATCAAAGGAATTTCAGCCTCTTCAAGCAGGGCAACCAGTTCCTGCTTGCGCGCGACGGGCATGCTGGCACCCAAAGGGTTTTGCACGGTGGGCGAGGCCAGAACGGCCGCAGGGCGGTGGCAGCGAATGGCGTCCGCCAGCGGTTCCAGCAGCAGGCCTTCCACAGGGTCGGTGGGGATCGCTAACGCCTTCAGGCCTAAATCCTCCAGCAGCAGGAGCGTACCAAAGTAGGCTGGCTGCTCAATCGCCACGACGTCACCCGGCTGGCACACGGCCCGAAGGGCCAGGCGCAGCGCCTGCGTCGCGCCTGCGGTAATAATGAGATCATCCGCGCCGAACCGGGCTCCCCACTGTGCAGAGCGCGCGGCAATCTTGCTTCGCAAATCCCGCCTTCCCGGAGGCAGGCTGTAGCTCTGTCCATGCGCGTCCAGACGACGGCCCGCAGAGTGCAACGCCCGCTGCAGGGCATCTCCCGGCAGCCACGCGGGATCGGGCAGGGCGGCGCCCAGCGGGATCAGCCGGGCTTCTGCACTGCTGAACAGCGACCGGGCCACGGCGGACATTGTGACGGGGACCGGGCCCGGCGTGGAGCGCGCGGGCTCTACGCGCGGTGGCTGGCTGGTCTGACGGATGTAATAGCCTGAACGCGGGCGCGCAACGATCAGCCCTTCAGCCTCAAGGCAGCGAAGGGCCTCCAGCGCCGTCGGAAGGCTAACGCGCTCGCGTTCGGCCAGTTTGCGCGCGGAGATCATCCTGTCACCGGCGCGCAGCGCGCCGGACGTAATGGTAAGACGCAGCATATCCGCAATACGGCGATAGTGAGGAGAGGACTGGGACGGGGCAGACATGGGTAACTGTTCAGGCTAATTTTCGATAAAACTGACTATACAGCCATTGATGCGCGCCATCTATAGTGTCCGGCATGTTCAGGACAAGGAGGCATTATGCAAAGCGATAACTTCAACATTTCCACCTATTTCAAACGCATAAACTATACCGGACCGGCGGGTGCCGATACGGCCACCCTGCATGCGCTCATGCGCCATCAGCTCTTTTCCGTTCCCTTTGAGAATCTGGACGTACAGGCGGGCAAAGTTGTCTCGCTGGCGCCAGACGATATCGCCGATAAGGTGTTAACGCAGGGGCGCGGCGGCTACTGCTATGAGGTAAACGGGCTTTTTGCCATGGCGCTGGAGGCGTTAGGGATCCCTTACCGTTTCGTGGCGGCGCGCCCGATGTTCTACCCCGCGCGGCGGCCGAAAACCCACATGGCGATCGTCGCTGAGGTAGATAGCCGACAGTGGCTTTGCGACCTCGGTTTCGGCAGCTACGGTATTCGTGCGCCGATGGCGCTGGACACGCTTGATGTTGAGATCGTACAGGATTTCGACACGTACCGACTGAGCCGCAGCGCGGAGGGTGAGTATTTGCTTGAGGCGAAGGTGGAGGGAGAGTGGGCCCGGCAGTACGGCTTTGATCTCACCCCTCAGGAATGGATTGATTTCGTTCCGGCCAACTACCTTAACTCCACGCACCCGGATGCCATCTTTGTGCAGAAGCGGGTGGTGGTGCAGCACGGCCCGGAAGGACGCCAGATTTTGCTGGGCGATGTGCTGAAAACCATCACGGCGAACGGCACTGAAACGCGGAAACTGGCGGAGGATGAAATCCGCCATGTCCTGAAGGACCGTTTTGCGCTGACCGCCGCGTAATCTGCCGGGAAACGGTGGAGCCTCAGCGCAGTCCGTCTTCTGCGGCGTTGCGCTGAGCTCCCCACTGTAACAGCAGGCTAAACGACGCGGGTAACACGGTCAGCGTCACCAGCGTCGCGACCAGCAGCCCGCCGATAATGGCATAGGCCATTGGCCCCCAGAAGACCTGATGAGAGATCGGGATCATGCCCAGAATGGCGGCGCAGGCGGTCAGAGAGATGGGTCTGGCCCGGTGTTCCGCGGCCGCCATAATGGCGGCATCGTTTGCCATCCCCTGAGCAAGATTGCTGTCAACTTCGCTAATCAGTATCACCGCGTTGCGCACGATCATCCCCGCCAGGGCGATGACGCCCAGCAGCGCGACAAACCCCATCGGCGTGCCGCCGGGCAGCATAGCCAGCACGATCCCCGGCAGGCCAAACGGGGCCATCAGGAGGGCCAGCAGCATCCGGGAATATCGCCGCAGCTGAAGCATCAGCAGCAACAGCATGAGGACCAGCGTTACCGGAAGAACGGTAAAGACGGAGCTGTTCCCCTTGTCCGATTCGGCAACCGCGCCGCCCTCTTCAATGCTGTAACCTGCGGGCAGGCTCGCGCGCAGCTTGTCGACCGCCGGACGCAGCGCCGCGGATACCGCTTCAGCCTTCAGCCCGGGGGCAAGATCCGTTTGCACCGTGATAAAGGGCACGCGCTGGCGACGCCAGATGACCGGATCGTCCACGCCCCAGACCGGCGTCGCGACGGCGCTGAGCGGAATTTTTTTACCGTCATTCCCCTGAATCGTGAGCGAGGAGAGGGTGGCGGTGCTGTGACGTGCATCGTCCGTGGCCCGCAGCACCACGTCGACAAGGCGGTCGTTATCCCTGATGGAGGTGACAACGCTGCCGGACCAGACGGTGTTCAGCGTGCGGGCGAGGCTTTCTGACGATATTCCCGCCGCCCTGGCCGCCGTCTGATTCACCTTAAGGGTGATGACCCTCTCCGGCTCTCCGGCCGTCTGGTTAACGTCGCGTGAGAACGGAGACCGGCCAATCGCGTCCGTGAGACGGTTCGCCAATGCCCGGACCTGCAGATAATCAGGCCCGCTCACCCGGTATTTGATGGGCCAGCCGACGGGCGGCCCCAGCTCAAGGGGCGACACGCGCGTGATAATGTCGCTAAACTGCGTCGCCAGGAGCCTGTTGAGCTGCGCATGCAGACGATCCCGCGCCTCAAGATCCTTAGCCACCACGACCATCTGGGCGATATTTTCATTTTCCAGCAGCACGTCCATCGGCAGGTAAAAACGGATGGCGCCCGACCCGACATACGTCGAATAGCGATCGATGTTGCCGTTGCCGGCCAGCGCCTTTTCCAGCTTTTCCACCTCTCCTAGCGTTTCCGGCTGCGACGCGTTGGCCGGAAGCGTCAGGCTGACCAGCAGCTCTGGCCGATCCGAGGCGGGGAAAAACTCGCCCTGCATAAACGTCGTGCCGTACGCTGACAGCCCCAGCGCGGAAAGGGCGAGCAGCACGGTAGCGACTCGGTGACGCAGCGCCAGGCGTAAAAGGCGTCCGTACCCGCGCACGATCCTGCCGGGTCCCGCCGCGTGATGTCTGACTTTTTCCGGCAGCAGCCACGTGCCCGTCAGCGGCGAAAACAGGATCGCGACGGCCCAGGAGCAGAGCAGGGCAATGAGCACCACCGCAAACAGGGAAAAGCAGTATTCACCGGCGCTGGAGGCCGCAAAACCAACGGGAATAAAGCCGGCAATCATCACCAGAGTACCGGTGAGCATCGGGAAGGCCGTCGTTTTGAACGCATGCGTGGCCGCGTGCCGACGGGAATCCCCCGCTTCCAGCCGGGAGACCATCGTTTCGACGGCGATCATGGCGTCATCCACCAGCAGGCCCAGGGCAATGATCAGCGCCCCTAGCGAGATACGCTGAAGGCCAATACCGGCGAGCATCATGCCGGCAAACGTCATGGCGAGCACCAGCGGAATGGCCGTCGCCACCACCAGTCCGGCCCGTAACCCCAGCGAGACAAATGAAACCGCCAGCACGATAACAACGGCTTCGATAAGCACCCGGATAAACCCGCTTACCGCGTCACTGACCACCGCTGACTGATCGGCGACTTTCACCATCTCGATACCGTGCGGCAGCCCGGCGCTGAGGGCCGCCATTCTGGCATTCAGCGCAGCGCCGAAACGCAGCATGTTGCCCGTTGGCGCCATCGACACCGCCAGCCCGATAGCCGGTTTGCCGTTCACCCGGTAGGCCGGGGCCGGTGGCTCGGCGATTTCCCGGGTGACGGTGGCAATGTCGGTCAGCGGAATATAGCGATTGTTCACGTGCAGCGTGACGGCGCGTAAGCTCTCCTCGGTCGTGAGCGCTCCGCTGACCTTGATCGCCATGTTCTCTTTTTCGGTACGCATCGTTCCTGCCGGGACAACCGCATTTTGCGCCCGGAGGGCGTCGGCAACCGCCTGAATATCGAGCCCCATGCCGGCCAGGCGTGCCGGAGAAAAGGCGAGAACCCACTGCTCCTGCTGTTCGCCCAGCAGGGTGGTTTTGCCTATATCCGGCAGGGACATCAGCTCTCGACTAATTGTTTCTGCGCGATCCCGCACCTCCCGCAGGGTAAAACCTTCGGGAATAAAGGCGTAAATTGTGCCGAACGTGTCGTCAAACTCGTCGTCCACGGCAGGACCCTGCACCCCTTCGGGCAGGGACGGCGCGATGTCCTGCATTTTTTTGCGAACCTGATACCAGATATCCGGCACGCGTTGCGGGGGCGTATCGTCACGGAGGTTGACGTGGATAACGGTGCGTCCGGCCCGGGTTTCACTTTCGAGATAGTCCAGCCAGGGCGTTTCCTGCAGCTTTTTTTCAAGCGTATCGGTCAGCAGGCGGGTGGTATCCGCCACGGAGGCTCCCGGCCACTGCGCGGAGACGACGGCCGTTTTAATGGTAAAAGCCGGATCTTCGTTACGCGGCAGCTTCTCATAGCAGAACACGCCCATCGCAATCACCAGCAGCATGAAAAAGCTGACCATCTGCTGGTTCTTCAGCGCCCAGGCGGAGAGGTTAAATTTGGCTTGCGGTACTGTGTTCATGGCTGAACCTCTCCGGCAACCACCGGCTCGCCGGAACGTAATGTGCTCACGCCCGCCGTAATCACCCTGTCGCCCGGCTCAAGGCCGGAGGCAATCATGACGGAGGTGGCCGTATAGCTCGCGGGCACCACCGCGCGCAGCTGCGCCCGCGACTGCGGGGTAATCACAAAAACGGCCGGTTTGTCGCCGACGCGGGTCAGCGCCGAGGCGGGAAGGGTGTAGCCGCGCGGGGCTGACGATGGCAACGTGACGGTTACGCTGGCGCCCAGCGCCATGGCCGCCGGCGGGTTTTGCAGGGTGGCCCTGACGCGCCAGGTGCGGGTTTGAGGATCGGCCTGCGGCGTGATATCCCGCAGCGCGGCAGACGCCTGCACCGACGGATCGCTGAGGAGGGAAACCCGCAACTCCGCCTTATCCAGAGGCGGGATCGCATCCGGAGTGGCAATATCAAACGCCACGTCGCGGGCTTCACCCGTTGCCAGCGTCAGCACGGACTGACCGTCGCTGACAACCTGCCCCGCAGAAGCGTTCACGGCGGTGATGACGCCCGCCTGCGGCGCGATCAGGCGCGTCCAGCCGAGGCTTTCGCGGGCATTTCGCCACGCGGCCTCGCTGCTTTTTAAGCGCGCGCGGGCGACAAGCCAGTCCGCACGGGCGCTGTCGAGCTGCGTGCGGGCTATCGCGCCCGTTGGCATGAGCTTTTGCATTCGACTGACGTTAAGCGCGGCGACCTGCGCCGAGGCTTTAGCACCTTCATAGTCGGCCGCCGCGCCGTCGAGCTGGTTTTGCCCGGTCGTGTTGTCAAGCGTGGCCAGCAGCTGTCCGGCAGTGACCCGATCGCCAATATCAACGCTGCGCGTCAGTATTCGGCCCCCGGTCCGAAAGCTCAGGGTCGTTTCATCGCGGGCATGGATCTCACCGGTTCTTTCCAGCGCGGGAATGGTTTGGGCGGTGCCAACGACGACGTAGCGTACCGCTCGCGCAGGGTCGGGCTTATTTTCGTGTTTATCACCGCAGCCGGTCAGCGGAAAAATCGCCAGCGCAAGCAGGGCCAGGGGAAGAAAATGCAGCCAGGAAAGGGTGCGCGCCACGCCGTACAAATGATGCAGGCAGTGGCGGAGGGAGAGAAAAAATTCGTCTGACATAACGCCGCTCCATAAAGGGAATGGCGTTATTAAATGCGCGCTACGTCGAGAAAGATTCGATGTTCTGTCAAGGCTTTATCAAGAGTGAAGATTTTCATTACCGGACGGATGCCAGGGCAATAAAATGCGCACGGCGAGGCCGCCGGTTTCCGGTAATGACGCGCTAATCTCACCCCCATGCGCCTCGCAAATCGCCCGGGCGATGGATAAACCGAGGCCGCTGCCGCCGGAATGCCGCGCGCGGGACTGCTCCTCGCGGCTAAAGCGTTTAAACATTTCCGGTAAGAACTGGGGCGATACCCCCGGCCCGTCATCGGTAAATTCGAGGGTGTAGCGCCCGATGGCGTAGTGCAGCGCCACCTCGAGGTGGCCGCCCTCGCGTCCGTAACGTAGCGCATTTTCCATGAGGATCGTAACGACCTGTCCAAGACGGAACGCATCGCCTCTGAAGGGGCTGGTGCGCGGGTTGCGAAGCGTTATCCGGAAATGATGCGCGTCAGCCTGGGGCATGATCCAGGCAGCCCGCTCCTGAATCAGCTCATCCAGACAAAACGGCTGGTCCTCCAGCACGAGGTTACCCGCGTCGGCGAGCGAGAGAAGGTGAAGCTCATCGGTGAGGCGGTTGAGGTGCTGGAGCTGTTTCATCACCATGCCGAGCTGCGCAGGGCTGGCGTCAAACACGCCGTCTAACATGCCCTGCAGACGCCCGATGGCGGCCGTCAGGGGCGAGCGCAGCTCGTGCGCCATCGCAACGTGCGAGGCGCGGAGCTCTTTTTCATAGCGGGCGAGTTGTCCCGTCATGGAGTTAAAGTCGGTCGCAAAGCTGACCATTTCAGCCGGCGCATCCTTGATAAGTTCCGCCTGGCGGCCAAACTCCCCGTCGGCGACATCCTTTGCCGCATCGCGAAGGCGGCTGAACTGCAGCGCCAGCGGCCGGGCGTGTTTGAGCCCCATCACCACGATAAACGGGATCATCACCAGCACCAGCAGGGCCACCGTGGCCCAGTCGGCTGAGGCGATAGACGGCGTGGAATAGCTCAGGCCCCACCAAGTGTCCACAATCGAGTGGAAGCGGGCCGGATTGGCCTGCGGGTTCTGGCTGAGCGTCAGAAACTCCTGCCGGACCGCCGCTGGCATTTTGCCCATTATCCAGTAGTTCTGTACCGCATAGCGCAGCCACATGCAGGTGGCAATGACGATCACGCTGCCGATAGCCAGCGCCAGGATGCGCGCGCAAATCCAGCGCCACAGAGAGGAGTGCTGATTTTTAATCATGGCTGTCTGAACCTGTAACCCACGCCGCGAACGTTGATCAGCACGCCGGAGATCCCCGCCGCTTCCAGTTTTTTACGCAGGTTATAAATATGGGTGTCCACCACGCGCTCCAGCGCCTCGCTTTCCGGCAGACAGTGCTCCAGTAAATACTGGCGGGAGAACGGGTGCGCCGGAGAACGCAGCAGCGTTGCCAGAAGCGAGAATTCCGTTGGCGTAAGATCGAGCATCACGGGCGCGTCGCCGCCGTTATCCACGCTCGCCACAATGGCGGCCACGTCCACCTCGAGCGTTTGCCAGCGAAGGATCGCTTCGTCCGTCTCTTTTTTACTGCTGCGCCGCAGCACCGCCTGCACCCGAGCTACCACTTCCCCCGGATGATAAGGCTTCACAACGTAATCATCGGCACCGTACCGCAGGGCACCAATACGGTCGGGGGTATCCCCCATGGCCGTGACCATGATCACCGGCACATCGCTTTTACGACGCAGGCCAGCCAGCACCTCGGTGCCGTTAAGCCCCGGCAGCATCACGTCCAGCAGGATGAGGTCGGGCTTCCACCGCTGCGCCATATCCAGTCCGGAATGACCGTCTCCGGTAATGGTCACGTCGTAATTTTCCCGCCGTAAATAGGCCTCGAGCACGCCGGCCGCATCGGCGTCATCTTCAATAATCAGCACTCTTCTGGACAACATCCGTTCACCTTGACCATTTCTTAACACTATCCCGACGATTCATTGATTCAGCCAAATCATACTGCGCCCACATTGTGTGGCCGCCCCCGTATCAGGAGGCGCCAGCGTCCGTATGGAGAGCAGTATGATAGCGATAAAAAAAGTCCTGTATATGTCCGTCCCGCTTCTGATGGCCGTGGCTTCCGGCGCGCAGGCGGATGATGGCTCCGCGTCCGATTCCTTAACCGTCGGGCTGGGGGGACAGTATGCCCCACGTTACTCAGGCTCAGACAAGCAGGTGTGGCAGGTGGTTCCGGTGCTGCAGGGTCGTAAAGGCGCTTTCTTTATTGATGCGCAAAAAGGGGTGGGATATGACCTGCAAAAAGACAGCGGCTGGTATTTCGAACACACGCTGGGCTACGACTTCGGAAGGGCTGATAAAAATTCTGGCTGGCGTGAGGGCGCAAACAATCTGAAAGGAATGGGGGACATTGATGCCACCCTGAATACCGGCCTTGCCGTCGGCTGGCAGGCCACGCCATGGCTGAGTATGGAAGGCAAAGCGACGCTGCCGTTAACGGACAGCCAGGGGGGAAGCTATCAGGCTTCCGTTACGCTAATCCCGGTACAAAATAATCAGGACACGGTCGCCTTTCAGTCTGCGGCCCTGTTTGGCGACAGCCGTTATCTGAATACCTGGTATGGGGTCAGCGAGCAGCAGAGCCGCCGCACCGGCTATCGCCGCTATGCTGCGCCGGGAGGATTCTATGGCGTCGACACCAGCCTGACCTGGAGCCATCAGTTCGATGCCCACTGGGGAACGGTTCTGAGCGCGGACTATACCTGGCTGGGCGACCATGCGAATAACAGCCCGATCGTGATGCGGCGCAATGAGGGGGCTGCAACCGCCGCTATCACCTGGACATTTTAACCAGGGAGAGGGTCAGTCAAAGAGTCCCTTAATAAGCATCCAGAAAAGTGAGAGCACGCAGAGGAGTTGTACCGTTCGCAATGACCACAGCTGAAAACGCCATTGATATAGCTCCCGGGCATCGGCTTCTGCAATCGGGCCAGCGGCATCAGCAGCTTTTTTCCCTGGGCGGCGCAGAAAATCATGGCACAGCCAGACCAGAAGTATGAGGCAAAGTATTCTCGTGAAAAGTAAACCGTAGGCGGTATAAAACATATCCCAGTAGCAGCGGAGGGTGTCCATGGCCTTTATCCTTTCCTGAGCCGCCCATACGGCAGGTATGGGCGGTGAAAGATTATTTCTTCTTATCCATCATCGCTTTTAAATCGGCAAACGGGTTAAACGTGGCGACGCCTACGTCTTTTTGCGCGTCTTCCCCGGCGACCACGGTGGTGCCGTACTGATCCGCTTCGGTGTATTTCGAATGTTCGTGGTCGTGGCAAAACAGGCACAACAGCTCCCAGTTGCTGCCATCTTCCGGGTTGTTGGTATGGTCGTGATCGATATGATGAACCGTGAGTTCACGCAGATTGGAATAGACAAACTCGCGCGAGCAGCGTCCGCAGACCCAGGGATAGATTTTTAATGCTTTTTCGCGATAGCCGCTTTCCAGCCGCGCGTAGTTTTTGGGGATCAAAGCCATTGCCGGTTTTACCTGTGATAAAAATAGTTTGCCAATATAGCCCATCGGGTGCCGTAAAGGTAAACGCCATTGCTCCGTTAGAGTGAAAATGCGCCTTCAAGCGTAATCACACATTTTCCCCCTACGCGAACCACCGCCTTTCCTGACGAGGCATCGTATCCCGCGAACAGCACGCTTGCTCGCCCCATATCAACGCCCTGACTGACGTTAAGGTTAAGCGTCGTTTTATTGCGGTGCAACGCCAGCAGCGCCGTTGTAGCGGCGGTCGCGCTACCTGTTGCAGGATCTTCTGTCATGCGGGGAGTAAACATGCGGGCCTGCATATCGTGAGGTTCATCGGGATCCGTATCCAGGGTATAGGCATAGAGGGAAACCGCGCCATCCAGCGGTAACGTTGCGCGAAAACCCTGTAAATTCGGCACGCACCGACGAAGCGCCTCGCGAGAAGCCAGCTCGGCTATCAGGAAGGGCAGACCTACCGACGCGACAACAGGCATATGTACCGCGGTACGGATATCTTCTGCGTTCAGGGATAAGCAGGCAGCCACGCTTTCCGGGCTTACTTCAGAGCGGCAGGAGAGTGCCTCAGGCACCAGGAGTTCTGCGCCAGTCACGGTATCGTTGTCACGCAGCAGGCGTACTGGCACCAGACCGGCTATTTCCTCGAAGTGCAGCGTTTCAGGCAGGGGCTGATGATTCATCGCGGCGTGATAGGCCAGCACGTACGCAGTTCCAACATTCGGGTGCCCGGCGAAGGGGATCTCGCGCGAGGGCGTAAAAATTCGCACGCGTGCCGTACTGGAGGGATTGTCTGGCGGCAGAACGAACGTGGTTTCGCTGTAGCCAAATTCAACGGCGACCTGCTGCATTTGTGCTTTGCTCATACCCTCCGCATCGAGTACGACGGCGACAGGGTTACCCTGAAACGGGGTGTCAGTAAAAACATCCGCAACAACATAGCGTCTCTTCATTTTCTGTCCGGTGTAAAAATCCTGACATAGAGTAGTAACGTTAAATCAAACCGATAACCAGCCGTTTTTTACCTGACGGACCTGAAAAAAATTCAATCAATTTATTTGAATTATTCCGTTAAATAAACGGCATTTATTCTTACCGGGTAATGCGTAAAGTGTATAGAACGCAAAGCATTATCAGGACACATGGTTATGAAAAAGATCGGGTTTTTATCCTTTGGTCACTGGACGCCTTCACCGCAGTCCGGCACGCGCTCGGCGGCAGACACGCTGCTGCAGTCCATTGATTTAGCCGTGGCGGCTGAAGAGCTGGGGGCAGACGGCGCCTATTTCCGCGTGCACCATTTCGCCCGACAGCTGAGCTCGCCGTTTCCTCTGCTGGCGGCCATTGGCGCAAAAACGAAAACCATCGAAATCGGTACCGGCGTAATTGACATGCGCTATGAAAACCCGATGTACATGGCCGAAGACGCGGGCGCGGCGGATCTGATTTCCGGCGGTCGTTTGCAGCTTGGCATCAGCCGCGGCTCGCCGGAGCAGGTCATTGATGGCTGGCGTCATTTCGGCTATGTCCCGCAGGAAGGGGAAGACGAATCGGATATGGCGCGCCGTCATACCGAGGTGCTGCTTGAGGTGCTGCGCGGTGAAGGGTTTGCCAAACCCAATCCGCAGCCTATGTTCCCGAATCCGCCGGGGCTGCTGCGCCTGGAGCCGTATTCTGAAGGGCTGCGCGAGCGTATCTGGTGGGGCGCCGGTTCGAATGCGACGGCCGTATGGGCCGCAAAGCTGGGAATGAACCTGCAAAGTTCAACCCTGAAGGACGATGAAACCGGCGAGCCGTTCCATATTCAGCAGGCAAAACAGATCCGCGCGTACCGTCAGGCCTGGAAAGAGGCAGGGCATACGCGCCAGCCGCGGGTGTCGGTCAGCCGCAGCATTTTTGCGCTAATGGACGACCGCGACCGGATGTATTTCGGTGCCAGCCGCAACGACAGCGATAGCGTGGGCTACCTTGATGAGAAAACGCGCGCGATCTTCGGGCGCAGCTATGCGGCGGAGCCGGACAAGCTGATTGAACAGCTGAAAAAGGACGACGCGATTGCCGAAGCCGATACGTTATTACTGACCGTGCCGAACCAGCTCGGTGTGGATTACAATGCGCACGTAATTGAATCCATTCTCAAACACGTCGCACCGGCAATGGGCTGGCGCGAGTAGTTGGCACGCAAGGATAGCGCGTGGCGTGATTCTCAATCTGTAACTATCCGGGCGCTTATCGCGAAGACTGGAGGGGCAATACGTCCCTCCTGTCAGCGCTATTTGTGGCTCATATCGCTCAGCAGCACGGCGATAGTTTGCCCGCCCGCCGTCTGTTCCAGGGCAATCTTGACGATAATGGTTAGCGGGACGGAGAGCAGCATCCCAACGGGCCCGAGAAGCCAGCCCCAGAAAATCAGGGACAAAAAGACCACCAGCGTGGAGAGTCCCAGCCCCCGACCCATCATGCGTGGCTCAAGAATATTACCGAACACCAGGTTGATGACCAGATAGCCGGCCAGCAGGATCAGCGCGTCATAAAGCCCGCTGAAAACCAGCACCTGGAGGATAGGGGGGATCGCCGCCAGCACGGAGCCGATGTTGGGAATATAGTTAAGCGCAAACGCCAGTAACCCCCAGACAAACGCAAAGCGAACGTCCAGCGCCAGAAGCATTCCCCAGACAACACCGCCCGTGACCAGGCTAATCGCCGTTTTCAGCACCAGATAGCGGGAGACGCTGTCCAGCGCGCGTTGGATCGCTCCCATTCCTTCAACCGGACGGACCATCATCTGCTGCAGCTTTGCCGGCAGCTGCGGCACCTCCAGCAGCATAAACACCACCGTTAAAAACAGCAGGAAAATGGAGGTCATGGCATTGGAAAGCTGCGCCAGCAGGCTGGTGACGATCGTCATGGCCGCGTTGGGGTCGATATATTTCAGGAGTTCCTCAACCGAGACTTCGATACCCGCGCGCTGCAGCCAGGGTTCCAGCTGCAGCAGCGGTATCGCCAGCGAAGAGCGGTACTTCGGCAGAGTTCGCGCCAGTTCATTGAGCGAGGTCCCCAGATACGCCACCAGCAAGACCATCGCCACAATGATGATGCTGATAAGCAGCGTAATCGCCAGCACGCGCGGGATGCGTAGCCGCGTCATGCGCTGCACCAGCGGGTTAAGGATCACCGCAACAAACAGGGCCAGAATAAAAGGCACAATAATGTCAGCGGCAAAACGAACGCCCGTCAGTATGATCACCAGCATGCCCAGCATGATGACAATTTTTAACCCGTTCAGGGTAATAATGGGTTTAGCCATGGTGACTCCGAATTTTTCTTTATATTTATAATAAAGGTGAAAGGCGTTGCAATAAACTAACCAAAATCAAACGGTATGGGTAAAGAATTGCAAAGACTTTGAGTAAAATCCTGGCTTATGGTACAAATCTGGTGTGTTTAACTACCGAGGACAATTTTCATCCGCAAAGACGAGAAGCAACAACGCGGATAATTGTAATTTTATGGACAATATGTTCAGGACGTACTCTTCAAACAATACCGCTGTATACTCCACCTCCTTCTGCCTGCTTTCTGGTGAGCAACACTGGCGCACCGCACTATAGTCACGTCTTCTGCCTGAGCTGGCGCTAAGCGCTTAGCTATCTGATTTCAATTCGTTTTTTTTTGGGTTTGCTGCACGCAGTGAGCCATGATGGATTATATTCTCAAGCAGGAGAAAAACATGTTTTACTGGATCCTATTAGCGCTGGCTATCATCGCTGAAATTACCGGCACGCTGTCTATGAAATGGGCAAGCGTCAGCGATGGCAATACCGGTTTTATTTTGATGCTGGTGATGATTTCGCTTTCTTATATTTTCCTCTCGTTTGCGGTGAAAAAAATTGCGCTGGGCGTCGCGTATGCACTGTGGGAAGGGATCGGTATTTTGTTGATTACGCTGTTCAGCGTGCTGATATTTGACGAAACATTAACAACAATGAAGGTCGCCGGATTAACGACGCTGGTCGCGGGTATTGTGCTGATTAAATCGGGTACCCGTAAGCCTGGCAAACAGCAGAAGGAGCAGAACCATGCAACAGTTTGAGTGGGTTCATGCGGCATGGCTGGGGCTCGCCATCGTGCTGGAGATTCTGGCGAACGTTCTGCTGAAATTCTCGGATGGTTTTCGCCGTAAACTCTACGGCCTGATGTCGATTGCCGCGGTTCTGGGGGCGTTCAGCGCGCTGTCCCAGGCGGTAAAAGGGATCGATCTTTCGGTGGCCTATGCGCTGTGGGGCGGTTTTGGTATCGCCGCTACCCTGGCCGCTGGCTGGGTACTCTTCGGCCAGCGCTTAAACAACAAGGGCTGGATGGGGCTCATCTTGCTGCTTGCCGGCATGATCATGATAAAACTCGCCTGACAGACCTCTCGCCATGATTTACAGGCAGCGAAATTCGCTGCCTGTATTACGCTTAGAAAAGCAAAACATGAAGAGGATGGCTGATGTATCGCACATTAAGCTGGCGCAATATTCCCAATGCGAGAACGTTGTTTGCCCTGGTCTTCATGGCGGGCATCGGCTTAATCATCTCCATCGTCGCACTGCTCTATCTATCCCTGCATCTTATCAGCACGAAAACCAATGAAATTGATGAACACCGCACGGCGCTTTCCGTGCAGGGGTCTATTCAGACATCGGTTAACCGCGTCTCCTCTCTGGTGCTTGATAACGCCGTCTGGGACGATGCGGTGCGGGAGGCCTACCGTCCCACGCTCGATACCGACTGGCTGTACAACACCTGGGGTACGGGCTTTAAAATCAATAACCTCTATGACGGCACCTTCATGCTGGATGAGCATTTCAACGTCCTCTGGGGATCGTTTCAAAGCCGGCCCTTTAACGAAAAAAACCTCGACTTCTTTGGTAAAGGCCTCAAAGCGCTTATCGACCAGCACGGGCGCGAGCTTGCGGGCGAAAAAAATATCTATGCGGGGATCAGCCAGACGCGCAACGGCGTGGCCTTTGTCGGCATTGGGCTGATTCGCCCGATGGTCGGCAGCTTACAGGTCCACGACGGAACGCGCCGCTATCTGGTGATTACCCGCCATCTGAATGCCAGAATATTATCCGACCTGGGCGGCACCTTTCAGATCGATAACCTCCATTTTACCCCAGGCAAAATCAACGATCGCAGTATGCCGCTGCACAGTGCGGCAGGGGAGTTAGTCGGATATCTGAACTGGCAGGCGCGGCTCCCGGGCGCACAGGCCGCCCGGGCGGCATCGTCTGATATCAGGCAGATTGTGGTGCTGGTGTCGGGGCTGATTCTGCTCTTCATTCTGGTGAGCAGCGTGGGGCTGTACAAACTCGCGCGCGGCGAAAGCCAGGCGCGTCTGGTTGCAAGAACGGACTGGCTAAGCCATCTGCCGAACCGGCGCGCGCTTATCGAGACGCTTGATCGGGTGCGTTTACGCGGCGATACCGACGTCAAAAGCGTGGTGTTTATCGATCTGGACGGTTTTAAAGATGTGAATGACATCTACGGCCACAGCGTGGGTGACGACCTCATCGTGGCGATAGCAAAAACGCTGAATGAACGCGTGCCGCCGGGCGGGATGCTGGCGCGCATGGGCGGGGATGAGTTTGCCATGACCATCGGTGGAGATGATGCAGAGGCGCAGGCTACCGCCTTTGCCGTTTCCGTGCTGGATTTTCTCACCACCCCGGTTCAGCTGGGGGAACGCACCATCCATATCGGTGCCAGCATCGGCATCGCCAGCGGAACCCTGACGGAATGCAACAGTTCCGAACTGTTTCGCCGTGCCGATATTGCCATGTATCACGCCAAAATGAGCGGGAAAGGGCGTATTACCCACTACGACGCGGAGCTGAACAGCGTCCGGGAACGCAAGCTGGCGATTGAAAATCAGATCCGCAGCGGTCTGGAGCGCGATGAGTTTGAGGTCTGGTATCAGCCGATCGTTGACGCCCGCAGTCAGACAATGAGCAGCGTCGAAGCGCTGGTCCGCTGGCCACGTCGCCCGGAGGGGCCGCTGGGTCCGGATACCTTTATCGCCATTGCGGAGACCAGCGGTCTGATTTACAAGCTGGGTCAGTTCGTATTGCAGCGAGCATGTGAGGATCTACAGCCGTACGGTGAATTAAAGCTCTCCGTGAATATCTCCCCCGCGCAATTTCGCGATCCTGCCTTCGAAGAAAAAGTGGCCAGCGTGCTGGAGAGCACCCGTTTCCCGGCCAACCGGCTGCAGCTTGAGGTTACGGAGTCGTATGTACTGGAAAATCCGGAGCGAGCCCGCATGGCGATAGCGAATCTTAAAGCGCTGGGTACGGCGGTGGCGCTGGATGACTTTGGCACCGGCTATTCCAGCATTGGCTATTTGCGGCGTTTTAACTTCGACACCATCAAGATCGATAAATCCCTGGCCGGGCTGGTGGATAACGATGAACAGGCGGCCGCGCTGGTGAGCGGTACGGTGCGGATCGCCAATGCGCTGGGCATGGCGGTGGTGGCAGAAGGGGTGGAAACCGAGAAGCAAATGAAACTGCTGCGGCTGGCTGGCTGCGATCAACTGCAGGGTTTTTGGTTCAGCCAGCCGATGCCAATTGAGTCAATCAAAGCGTTACGTAAGGTCAGACGCTGCTGATTTACTGCTGCGCCAGCGTTTCCAGCTGGTCGCGGAAACCGGTAACGGACAAGGCGCGGTTATCGGCGCGCCACCGGTCTTTTGCCGCCGGCGCAGAGCTCTGGACACCAATCAACTGCCAGCCATTGTCGGTTTTCAGCATCAGCGGCGAACCACTGTCACCCGGCAACGTATCGCACTGATGCGAGAGTACGCTGGTTTGCGCCCAGCCCGTCACAATACAGTCGCTGTGCGTATAAAGCGTATCCAGATGATCGACAGGATAGCCTGACTGCGTCACCTTTCGGTCGGCGGCTTTCAGCGCGGCGGTGAGAGCGGCCTTGTCGCCGTCAAATAACGGTAGAGGCGTAATGCCCGAAGGCGGGTAGCGTAAAACGATCAGGCCAAAATCCCATGAGGCGGCCGCCGGTGGCACGATCCAGCCGTCGCCATCCGGCTTCAGGCGTTTGCCGAGAGACGGATCGACCCGTCCTTCAATGCCGTGGATTTCATAGCGCCAGGTCCCTTTTTGCGACACAAACCGCAAGGCAACCGCTTTATCCGGCTTGCCGTTTGGCGGCGTTAACAGGCAGTGACCTGCCGTCAGGGCAAGCTGCGGGGTGATCAGCGTCGCGGTGCATAAGTTACCGCTGGCGGTTTCCAGTTGACCTATAGCATCCCAGGGGGCCTGGGTGGGATCGGCGACGCGCGTACGATCGTCATGACCGAAAAAAAGCGTCTTTAGCTCTTTCGCGCTAATGGTGTCATCACCGCCATCATCCGCATGTGAGAATCCAGAAAAAAGACCAAACGTTCCCAGTAACAACACAACAGATTTACGCATATTACACTCTGGTGGGGGTAATTATGATTATTAAAAGTGAACCCTATGAAAATACTATAGACGGGACAGCGCTAAAGTGGGAGTAAAATCAGCGTGCTACAATCAGGAAAGATAAAAATGGCTGGCGATGAGCGCGCATAAAATAAGCAGGATAAGAATCAGCTCAAACCGATAGCGTCGCAGCATACGCCCTCCGGAAATAAAAAAACGGCGCGGAACCTGTTCCGGTTCAGCGCCGGTTTACCAACGTGCCCCGAAGGGCACGGTTAAGCTTGTACTCTTACGCAGCTGGCTGTGCAGCTGGTTTAGCAGCTTCGTGTTTTACTGCTTTTTTGTGATGCTTTTTAGCAGCCTGAGCTTTCTGTTCTACAGCCGGTTTGGTCGCTTTTTTGTGGTGCTTTTTAGCAGCCTGCGCTTTCTGCTCTACAGCCGGTTTAGCGGCTTTTTGGTGGTGCTTTTTAGCAGCCTGCGCTTTCTGTTCTACAGCCGGTTTAGCGGCTTTCTTGTGGTGCTTTTTGGCAGCCTGAGCTTTCTGCTCGGTTGGTGCTGCGGTTGCTGGTGCAGCGGCTTCTTTTTTCGCTGCAGCTTTGTGATGTTTCTTATGGTGAACCGCTTTTGCTGGCGCAGCGGTGGTGGTTGCAGCAGGCGCGGCAGCCGGTGCGGCAGTTGCGGTAGTGTCAGCAGCAAATGCAGCAGAAGACAGACCCATAGCAGCGGCAACAACCAGAGCTAATACTTTATTCATTCTCATACCCTCGAATTTGGTTTTTCATTTAACCCCACTGCGGGGCCGTTGAAATAACTATATCCCTGTAAATTCGAGGTTTCCGTGAGTGATTGGTATCGGTGTGTAACGGAATGTACAGAGGGGAGGAAAGTGTACGAACAGGCCAAACGCCGCTGCTCGTACGGGCCTCTGTTATTTGTTCAGTGTGGCCAGAATAGCCGCCGGAGACTGGCTGCCTATAATCGACCGTGATTCAGGCTCGATCACCACCATTACCGGGGTGATGCTAATGCCCAGTCGTTCTGCCAGTGCAGATTGCCGTGCGATCAGATCGGAGCAGGCTGTGGTGGTGTCGTTATCCGGTAAAAATCCTGCCATCGCTTGTTGCAGGCTTTTGACCTTATCGGTTGAACACCAGACGCGCCCCATATCTTCAATTACCGAGTCGCGAATGGCGTTGGGCGCAACGGTCAGAAACGACATCGTCAAACCGGCATCCGTATATTGCTTAACGTTTTTCACTACGTTGCTGCAGTAAATGCACTGATTATCAATAAACACCAGCAGCTTATATTTTTCAGCAGGAGCCTGAAACGTGATGGGCTGGAGGTCTGCAAGAGAGCGGGTAATATCGTTGAACGCGTCTTGCGGGGTAGTATCCGTGGCTGCGAAAGTACTTAAACTGGTCGCACACAGAATGGCTAACATCGTTTTCATTATGCCTTTCATCATTCATCCCTTTATTTTTTTAATCCTGACCTGATGGCAGTCTAATTGTGTCGGAAGGACACGCATTCATACACCCGACACAATCATGACAACATGTGCTAAATCATATTCTTATTGAAAAGGGTGAGAAGAGTGCCGGAGCAGGCTCCGGCAGAGGGATTAAAGATAACGGGAGGTCAGATGTTCGCGGAAGTAACGGATATTCAGATCTTCGCCCGTCGCCTGGGTGATTAATTGCGACGTGCTGAAGCGGCTGCCGTGCTGCCAGATGTTCTGACGCAGCCACTCAAAGAGTGCGGAAAAATCGCCTTCAGCGATGGAGGCCTGCAGACCCGGCAGTGCGGTTCGGGCGGTATGGAACAGCTGCGCGGCGTACATAGCGCCAAGGGTGTATGACGGGAAGTAACCAAAACCGCCGTCGGTCCAGTGGATGTCCTGCATACAGCCGTTGCGGTAGTTGTCTTTGGTGGATAATCCGAGCCAGGCCTGCATTTTCTCGTCCCACAGGGCGGGAATATCGTCCACCTCGATCTCGCCGTTGATCAGCGCACGCTCAATCTCATAGCGCAGCACCACGTGTGCCGGGTAGCTCACTTCGTCCGCATCGACGCGGATATAGCCAGGCTTCACGCGCTGGTTCCAGGCAATGAAGTTCTCTTCGCTGAACGCCGCCTGGCTGCCAAAGCGGGCGTGTACCGCAGGGAGAAGATGCCTGAGGAAGGCTTCACTGCGCCCCAACTGCATTTCAAAGAACAGGCTCTGTGACTCATGGATCGCGGTTGAGCGCGCCAGGGCAACCGGCTGTCCTGCCCACGCGCGCGGCAGGTTTTGTTCGTAGCGGGCGTGTCCAGTTTCGTGGATCACGCCAAACAGCGCGCTGAGCAGCTCATCTTCGTCATAGCGCGTGGTGATGCGCACGTCTTCCGGGACGCCGCCGCAGAATGGGTGTGCGCTCACGTCCAGGCGACCGCCGTTAAAATCGAAGCCAAGCATCTTCATGGCTTCCAGGCCCAGCTCACGCTGTGTTGCCGTCGGGAAGGGGCCTTGCGGCGGAATAAACGACCGTTGAGCCTGCTTTTCCACCACGTTTGCCAGCAGGTCCGGGAGCCAGGATTTCATATCGCCGAACAGAACGTCCAGACGCGCGCTGGTCATGTCGGGTTCAAAAATGTCCAGCAGCGCGTCGTACGGCGTACAGCCTTTGGCTTCGGCCCGCAGGCGAGCCTCTTCGCGGCTGAGTTTGACCACCTCTTTCAGGTTGGCGGAAAAACCCTGCCAGTCGTTAGCGGGGCGCTGAGTACGCCAGGCGTGTTCACACTTGCTGCCCGCCAGGGATTTGGCTTCCACCAGCGATTCCGGCAGCAGAGTGGCCTGCTGGTAGTGGCGCGTCATTTCGCGCAGGTTGGCCTGTTCGACATCATTCGGATCTTCACCTGCCGCCGCCGCTAACAGGTCGCCGACTTTTTTATCGGTCAGGATCTGATGCTGCAGGACGCTCATCTCCGCGAGTGCTTCACCGCGCGCGGCGCTGCCGCCCGGCGGCATCATCGTGAACATGTCCCAGCTGGCGATGGAGGAGAGGTGGGAGAAGCGGGAGAGACGTTGGAATGTGCGGGTGAGTGCTTGATAAGCCGATGATTTTTCCATTCTTGTTCTTCCTTATCGTTTTGGGAGTATTGAGGGAGTGTATCGCGAATTATGGAGGATTAGTGCACTTTTGATGCAAGGGGCGCGAAGCCCCTTATTAGTCAGTCGTAGAGCCACTTTCCTGCTTTTGCCGACTCTGCAAACATTCTTACGGTCAACGGTATGCGGGTTGCCTCAATTCCTTCCCGCTTTAACCTGAACCAGCGCTTTAACAAGGGCGTATTCTGCCAGGGAAAATAGCGAGACCAATCCACACCAGACAAATCGACGTTGAACTCTTTCTCGTATCGGGTTAATGCATCGTGTAGGTCATCGCCCGGTGAATCGAATAAATCAGAATCCAGTTCCAGGGGAACTTCTTTCCAGTCGTTATCCAGATAACCAGGAATTTCATCCCGAAACATAAATAACACGTCGTCTACGATGCTCATTAGAAAGATGTCCACGCTATGCGGTCTTTTGGTCGTGCAATCAAATTGTATTTCTCTCGTGTACGCGTTGAAACTCGATGAAGAGTCAGTGCAAGTGAGGCCCATCCAAGCCAGGGGATATACCGACCAATTACCGCTGCGAGTTTGTTAGTTGGCTGCATCCTGACTCCCACGGGAGTGGGAATTTTAATCCCGAAAGGAAGACGAGCGTCCCGTAAAATTATTCGCGCGTACTTAGAAACAACGCTTGTCCCCAGGATAGCGCCTTCAGGTTTTGCCCGAGTACTTAGCCACGGTTGTCCGCCCAAAATAGCCGCGCCTGAAACGGCATCTATCCCCAACTCCATACAAAACTCCTCAAGAAAAATGATCTCAAGTAACTCGCCCGGAGTAACGTCTGAATGACCTCTGTAGAAATAGGTTCCGTTAATCTCTTCCGTAGTATCCATACCAGTACCCCAGTTACGCTGTCGCCCGTTCATTCCATGCGTCAGAGAAAATGATATTGCCGTCGTTATGTTTCCACGTAATTTTCTCATAGCGCAATTCAACCGTTTCGAGGTGGTTGTTATTATTGTCGCCCGGCGCAGCCATTGCAGGTGATACTGAAACAATCCGCACGCCTTCCAGAAGAATATTGAAATACTCCGCTTCAAGACCTGCGTCATTAATCTTGTAGAATTTAAGTTCGGCTTTTTGCAGAGCCTGACCTGTCGCGACCGCTTTGTAGAGATAGGGTGATGAGTAATCAAATTCCTTTACGATCATCATTGGGGAGTGGATGCGTTTACCCGTAGGTTTACCCGTCAGGTTATCGGTTGGCGTCGAAAGATTGTGGTGAAATCCTTTGAACTCAATGCTGTATTCCCTGTGCTGCACATCACAACCGCCTTTGATAAGCGCACCACCGTCATCGAACAACCACATATTGCCTGGAATGGCCATTTTAAAATCCCTCTTTTCATACGATGAAGTCGATGAGCTTACAGAGAGAGGGAAGAGAGCTGAATGCACAAAATGGTTATAAAGAATTCGTTTTACTTAATACTGAATTAAGTTTAGCTAACATGAGAAACGCGCCCCCGTACATTAGCTGATATGCGGGGGATAGCGTTTGTTTATTTCAAACGCTGATGCAGGCTTCTCCCCACCAGCAGCGCCGCGCACAGCATCAGCGCGATAAACCCGCCCACGCCGTTCCAGCCGTAGTTATGCCAGAACACGCCGCCGAGGGTCCCGGCGATGCTGGAGCCCAGGTAATAGCTGAACAGATACAGCGATGATGCCTGGCCTTTGGCGCGACGCGCGCGCGGGCCAATCCAGCTGCTGGCGACCGAGTGGGCGGCGAAGAACCCGGCGGAGAAGAGCAGCATCCCGGTAAAGATGAACCACAGCGAGGATAATAGCGTCAGCAGCAGGCCGAGTAACATCACGCCCGTGAATACCAGCAGTACCGGCCCGCGTCCATAGCGTGCGGTCATCGCCCCGGCTTTCGGTGAGCTCCACGTGCCGGTGAGATAGGCCACAGAAAGCAAACCGACAACGGCCTGATTCAGATGCCACGGCGAGAGCATCAGGCGGTAGCCAATATAGTTAAACAGCGTGACGAAGGCACCCATCAGCAGGAATCCCATCAGAAACAGTCGCGGGAGCCCTTTGTCGCGCCAGTGCAGGCGGAAGTTGATAAACAGCGTTTTCGGGCGCAGCGATGTCGGGCGGAAATGACGCGATTCCGGCAGAATTTTCCAGAACATCAGGGCTGATGCCAGCGCAAAACATCCGATTACCGCCAGCGCAATACGCCAGTTAAAGAAGTCCGTAAACACCCCGCTCAGCAGGCGTCCGCTCATTCCGCCAATCGAGTTCCCGCTGATGTAAAGCCCCATAGAGAAAGCAACAAAGCTCGGGTGGATCTCCTCGCTGAGGTAGGTCATCCCGACCGCCGCCACGCCGCTGAGCGAGAGCCCAATCAGCGCGCGCATCACCAGAATACCGTGCCAGCTGGTCATCATGGTCGAGAGTAACGTACAGACCGACGCCAGCATCAGCGCGGTTACCATCACCGGTTTACGGCCAATGGCGTCGGACAGCGGCCCGGTAAAGAGCAGGCCTATCGCCAGCATGCCGGTAGAAACAGAGAGCGAAACGCTGCTGCTGGCAGGCGATACGCCAAACTCATGAGAGAGAACGGGCAGGATCGGCTGAACGCAATAGAGCAGGGCGAAGGTCGCCAGACCGGCGGAAAAGAGCGCCAGCGTGACGCGCATAAATTGGGGGGTACCACGTTTAATGAACTGGACCGGCTGCGGTGCTGCGGGTAAATCATTGATATCGCTGGCCGGATCGATATCAATAGTCGTTGTACGGCTCACACAATTTCCTTGCTTAAACATCCCCGTGATTTCTGGTGACGGGTATGACCACCTGTTCAGGGTAGGAAAATGTAAATATTCTGTCTAATATATTAATAATCTCAAATGATACTTTAAAAATATGAATATCGAGCTGCGTCATCTTCGCTACTTTGTCGCCGTCGCCGAGGAGCTGCATTTTGGCCGCGCGGCGGCACGGCTGAATATCTCTCAGCCACCGTTAAGCCAGCAGATTCAGATCCTGGAGCAGCAGGTCGGGGCGCGCCTTCTGGCCCGCACCAACCGCAGCGTGAGCCTGACGGCGGCGGGTAAGCAGTTCCTGATCGACAGCCGACAAATTCTGAGCATGGTCGATGACGCCGCCGCCCGTGCTGAACGGCTCTATCTCGGGGAAGCCGGAGAGCTTCGGATCGGGTTTACCTCGTCCGCGCCGTTTATCAGCGCCGTCTCGGAGACCCTTTCGTCATTTCGTCGCCACTTTCCGGATGTTCACATTCAGACGCGCGAAATCAACACCCGCGAGCAGATTGCGCCGCTGAATGAGGGTTCGCTGGATCTGGGGCTGATGCGTAACACCCAGCTGCCGGACACGCTGGCGTGGGAGGTGATCCTGCGCGAACCGCTGATGGCTATGATCCCGCACGATCACCCGCTGGCGTCGCGTCCGTCGGTTTCGCTGGCAGAGCTGGCAAAAGAGCCGTTTGTCTTTTTTGACCCGCAGGTCGGGACGGGCCTGTATGACGATATCCTGGGGTTGATGCGCCGCTACGATCTTGCCCCGGTCATCACCCAGGAAGTAGGGGAAGCGATGACCATCATCGGCCTGGTCGCGGCCGGTCTGGGCGTGTCTATTCTTCCGGCCTCCTTTAAGCGGGTGCAACTGCGCGAAATGCGCTGGGTGACCATCGCCGAAGAGGATGCCGTTTCCGAAATGTGGCTGGTGTGGTCAAAACACCGTGAACAGAGCCATGCCGCACAGCGCTTCAAACAGCAGCTAATGAGCGCCTCTGCCGGGCGGCATTTTCACGTAAAAGAGGGTAAAAATGTGCGGTAAATCACATGGCTAAGTAAATATTTGACGACGGCCATGCAAGTGCTTCACCATAGCAAACAGTTTATTTCGAAGCTCGAAAATAAGGGAGTACGAGGTGGTTGCTGATAGTCAGCCAGGGCATATCGATCAGATTAAGCAGACCAACGCTGGCGCGGTGTATCGCCTGATTGATCAGCTTGGTCCGGTTTCGCGTATCGATCTTTCGCGCCTGGCACAACTGGCACCTGCCAGTATCACCAAGATTGTCCGCGAGATGCTGGAAGCGCACCTGGTTCAGGAGACGGAAATTCAGGAGCCGGGCAGCCGCGGCCGTCCGGCAGTCGGGCTGGTGGTTGAAACGGAAGCGTGGCACTACCTGTCACTGCGCATCAGCCGGGGGGAGATCTTCCTTGCGCTGCGCGACCTGAGTAGCAAGCTGGTGGTGGAAGACCGTCTTGAACTGCCGCTCAACGCGGAGGAACCGCTCCTCGACGCGATTGTCTCGCATATCGATCACTTCTTTATCCGCCATCAGCAGCGGCTTGAACGCTTAACCGCGATTGCCATCACCATGCCGGGCATTATTGATACCGAAAACGGTATTGTTCACCGCATGCCGTTTTACGACGATGTCAAAGAGATGCCACTGGGCGAGGTGCTGAAAAACCATACCGGCGTACCGGTCTATATCCAGCATGACATCAGCGCCTGGACAATGGCGGAAGCGCTGTTTGGCGCGTCGCGCGGCGCGCGGGATGTGATTCAGGTGGTCATCGACCATAACGTCGGGGCGGGCGTGATTACCGACGGACGTCTTCTCCACGCCGGGAGCAGTAGCCTGGTGGAAATCGGTCATACCCAGGTCGACCCGTACGGCAAGCGCTGCTACTGCGGAAACCACGGCTGTCTGGAGACCATTGCCAGCGTGGAAAGCGTGCTGGAGCTTGCGCAGGTCCGGCTCAGCCAGTCCATGAGCTCCTCGCTGCACGGACAACCCCTGACGGTGGATTCCCTCTGCGCCGCCGCGCGCCAGGGCGATTTGCTGGCGAAGGACATTATTACCGGCGTGGGGAATAACGTTGGCCGTATACTGGCCATTATGGTGAACCTCTTCAATCCGCAAAAAATCCTTATTGGCTCACCGCTGAGCCAGGCGGCGGAGATCCTCTTCCCGGCGATTTCGGCCTGCATCCATCAGCAGTCGCTTCCCGCCTACAGCAAAAATATTGCGGTAGAAAGCACCCAGTTTTCCAACCAGGGAACCATGGCCGGCGCGGCGCTGGTCAAAGATGCCATGTATAACGGCTCGCTGTTGATCCGCCTGCTGCAGGGTTAACTCTTTTCCGCAGATGTAAGAAAAATTGCGCTATCTCAAGCCGGGTAGCGCACGCATCCCGTAGACTTCCTCCACTGAATTATTTACCTGGTTTATATTTTCGAAGCATACCCAAGAGGTGGAGTGAGTCATGCTTAAGCGTTTCTTTGTTACTGGTACTGATACCTCTGTCGGCAAGACCGTCGTATCCCGCGCATTGCTGCAGGCGCTGGCAGCAAGCGGTAAACGCGTGGCAGGGTACAAACCGGTCGCAAAAGGCAGTAAAGAGACGCCAGAGGGATTGCGTAATAAAGACGCCCTGGTGCTGCAAAGCGTCTCGTCGCTGGAACTGCCTTATCACGCGGTCAATCCCATTGCGTTAAGCGAAGAGGAGAGCAGCGTAGCGCACAGCGGCCTGATTAATTATCCCCTGTTGTCCGACGGCCTGGCGAACCTGAGCGAAAAGGTGGACCACGTGGTGGTGGAAGGGACGGGCGGCTGGCGCAGCCTGATGAATGATTTGCGCCCGCTGTCTGAATGGGTCGTACAGGAACAGCTTCCGGTGGTAATGGTGGTGGGTATCCAGGAAGGGTGCATCAACCACGCGCTGCTGACGGCGCAGGCGATCGCCAATGATGGCCTGCCGCTGATTGGCTGGGTGGCAAACCGCATTAACCCGGGCCTGGCGCACTACGCCGAGATCATCGACGTGCTGAGCAAAAAGCTGCCCGGGCCGCTGGTGGGTGAACTGCCTTATCTGCCCCGCGCCGAGCAGCGCGAGCTAGCGCAGTACATCGATCTCTCTGCCCTCGGTGGCGTGTTGACCGTAGACCGAGTCGTGGCGTAACGTCCGCGACAGCACGGACGCCACCACGCAGGCGACCAGCAGGCCGGGCAGTAAAAAATACTGCCCGGTCATTTCACAGACCATCAGCGCCGACATAATGGGCGCATGCGTGGTGGCGGCAAGTAGCGTTGCCATCCCCGCCAGCCCCAGCAAAATCGCCGTCTCAGAGCCCGGTAGCCACAGCGCGAAAAGCTGCGCGAACAGCATTCCTGTTGCCATACCGACAAACAGCGTAGGCGTAAACACCCCACCGGGCGCGCCCGATCCGCTGCTCGCCAGTACCGCCAGCAGTTTACAGATGAACACCCCGGCAATCACCGACAGCAGCGGCGGGGCGAGCAGAAAAGCCTGAACCACGCTGTAGCCATTCCCCCACACCTTCGGCGTGAGAAGAGACAGCAGCCCGACGATCGCACCGCCCAGCGCTAATTGCCACGGCGGCGAAAGCTTGAGGCGCAGGAAAAGCCCGTGGCTGACGTCCATCAGCCACATCAGCAGCGGTCCGCAGAGGCCCGCCACCAGCCCCATCGCGACGAGAAGAGCATAATCGGCCGCGGTAAGGAGGCCGCCCAGATGGACCGCGTAGAGCGTACCCGCGCCCGGAGCCAGGAGCTGAGTGGTGAGAAGCGCCACCACCGCCGCAATCACCACGGGGCCGAGCGAGGCCAGCATCAGCGTGCCAAACAGAATTTCCGCGATGAACAGGCTTCCGGCTAAGGGCGCGTGATAGGCGCTGGCCATCCCGGCGGCGGCACCGCAGGCTATCCATAATTTCCATTCGGATTTGGGCGTAAAGCGCCGGGCGAAAAGGGAGGCGGCGAGGGCGGCAAGCAGGATCATCGCCCCTTCACGCCCGATGGCGCTTCCGCTGGCCACGACCAGCAGCGAGGCAAGGGATTTCACAAGGCTGGCGCCGTAGTCAAACTGGCCGTCTCCGGTCTCCAGCGCTTCCATGTAATCGGTGGGGGCATGAGGCCGCTGCGCGGTCAGACGCTGCCATCCCCAGAGCAGCAGTCCGGCAGCCAGCCCACCCAGCGCTGGCGTCAATGCGCGTCGCCAGGGCGAGAGCGACGCGGCCGCATTCACCAGGCTGCCGCTGTCGTTGCTGAGAAGCAGCCACTCCAGCAGGTACATGCTGTGGCGGAATACCGCAACGGCGAGCGCGGCCAGCACGCCGGTGACGGTGGCAATCAGCAGGCGACGAAACATCGCGCGGATATCGGGGTAGGTATGAAGACGTTGCATGGGTCGCGTTTTAACGGGGACGATACGATATTGTGGCGGGAAATCGCGGGGTTAGCAAAAGGTCTGCGTGCGAAAAAGCCGGGCGATGCCCGGCCAGAAAGGTTAGCTGTCGCTATGAATATTCAGCGCCCGGCGCGTGCGTCCGGAGCTCAGGTACTCGGCAATATAGTCCTGCGAAATCTCGCCGTTGTAGCGACCGTCCTCATCAACAATCGGCATCCAGCTGGTATTACTCTCATACAGACGTGAAAGCACCACGCGCAGGTTGTCTTCCGCCTTGCCGGTCATGCGGAACGGATGGAGAATGTCGGCGCAGGTACCGCTGGCGTTACGCGCTTCGCGACGCTTCACAAAGCCCAGCGGTTTGCCGTGCTCGTCAACCACCGTAACGGCCCGAATGTCATTATCATCCATGGTCGCAAAGGCTTCGGGAAGCGGAGTAGAGCCCCGCACCGTAATGGTCGGCTGCTGGTCAGTCACGTCGCCCGCCGATACCAGCAGCAGGCGCTTCAGCGTCCGGTCCTGACCGACAAACGAGCCGACAAACTCATTCGCCGGTTTCGCCAGCAGCTCATCCGGGCTGGCGCACTGCACGATTTTCCCCTGACGGAACACCGCAATACGGTCGCCGAGCTTCAGGGCTTCGTCGATATCGTGGCTGACCAGCATGACGGTTTTTTTCAGCTTGCGCTGCATCTCCAGGAACTGGTTCTGGATCACCTCGCGGTTGATCGGGTCCACCGCGCCGAAGGGTTCATCCATCAGCAGTACCGGAGGATCCGCCGCCAGGGCGCGGATGACGCCGATACGCTGCTGCTGGCCGCCGGACATCTCGCGCGGGTAGCGGTTGAGGAACTTATGCGGATCCATCGCCACCATATCCATCAGCTCTTCGGCGCGGGTTTTGCAGCGCGCTTTATCCCAGCCCAGCATGCGCGGCACGACGGTGATGTTCTCTTCGATGGTCATGTTAGGGAACAGGCCAATCTGCTGGATAACGTAGCCAATGTTGCGGCGCAGGGTGACGGTGTCCATCCCGCTGGTGTCTTCACCGTTGATCAGGATTGTCCCGCTGCTTGGGGTAATGAGGCGGTTAATCATCTTCAGGGTGGTGGTCTTCCCGCAGCCGGAGGGGCCGAGCAGGACGCACATTTCCCCTTCGGGTACGGTCAGGTTAACGTTGTCGACGGCCTTAAAGGACTGGCCGTGCTTCTGTGAAAATTGTTTGGTGAGGTTTTCCAGTTTTATCATTATCGAATCCCCTTTGGAGTCAGAACCACCTGCAGACGGTGCAGCAGCCAGTCGAGCACAATCGCTAAAAGACAAATCATCAGCGCGCCCGCAATCAACATGCGAATATCGCTTCCGCCAATGCCGTTGAGCAGCAGCAGGCCCAGCCCGCCCGCGCCGATTACGGCGGCAATCGCCATCACGCCGATATTCATCACCACTGCGGTGCGGATCCCGCCGAAAATCACCGGCAGCGCCATCGGGATTTCAACCCAGCGCAGACGCTGCCAGAAGGTCATGCCGATGCCGCGTCCGGCTTCGCGCAGGCCCGGCGGCAGGCTGTCGAGCGCCGTATGGGTATTACGCACAATCGGCAGCAGCGAGTAGAGAAATACCGCCGTAATTGCGGGCAGGGCGCCAATACCCTGACCGATCAGCGAAAACAGCGGGATCATCAGGCCAAACAGGGCGATGGACGGAATGGTCAGCACGATGGTTGCAATCCCCAGCACCGGCGTTGCCAGCCACTTATGGCGGACAATCAGAATCCCCAGCGGTACGCCGATGATGATGGCTAAACCTACGGCCAGCGCCACCAGCCACAGGTGCTGAAGGGTGAGGGTTAAGAGGTAATCCCAGTTGTCCAGAATGTAGTGAATCGTCTCCATAGCGCCTCCTACAGCAGCTGTTTGCTACGCAGGAAATCGCGGGCGACCTGCTGCGGTGACTGATGGTCGATATCCACCTTCTTGTTCAGCTCGGTGATAACGTCGTTGTTGAGCTGCGCCGAGAGGGTGTTGAGCGCCTCTTCCAGACCGGGGTTGGCCTCCAGCGTGTCCTTACGCACCACCGGCGTCACCGCGTAGCTCGGGAAGAAGCCTTTATCGTCTTCCAGCACCTTGAGGTCGAAGCCTTTCACGCGCCCGTCGGTGGTGTAAATCAGGCCGGCGTCAACGAAGCCGTCGCGCACCGCGTTATAGACCAGACCGGGGTCCATCTGACGGATTTGCGGGCGGTCCAGATCCATCTTGTAGGCTGCCTGCAGCGGCTTCATGCCGTCGCTGCGCCCGGCAAATTCCAGGTCTAATCCCAGCAGCCAGTTTTTGTCCGGGTTGGTTTTACGGATCTGCTCAATCTTCGCCACCATCTCTGACATGGTGTTGATGTGTTCCGCCTCGGCGCGCTTGCGCTGCATGGCGAAAGCGTAGGTGTTGTTCATATCGGCGGGCTTGAGCCAGACCAGACCGTGCTTTGCGTCCAGGCGTTTCACCGTCTCGTAAGACTCCTGCGGCGACATGCGCTGGTTGATATGGTTAAAGATAATCAAGGACGTGCCGGTGTACTCCCAGGTCATGTCAATCTGCTTGTTGATCATCGCGTTGCGGGAGATCACCGTGGCAATGTTGGTTTGCGGCTGGACCTGAAAACCTTTCTTATGCAGGTACTGCACGGTCATCGCCGAGAGAATATGCTGCTCGGTAAAGCTCTTGGTCGCCAGAATCAGCGGGGCCGCCATCGCCTGGCTGGTGAACAGCGCCGCGGCACACAGCGCCGTCAGGCCGGAAAACAGTCTCATAGAAGCTCCTTGTTATAGTTATCGAGCGAGATGGGGACTCATTACGCGACCCAGCGCCGCCAGCAGGGTATCGAGGATCAGGGCGAACAGGGCGGTGGCCGCCGCGCCGAGGATCAGGGTCGGGAAATCGTTCAGGTAGATACCGGGGAAAATCAGCTCGCCGTAGCTGCTGGCCCCAATCAGGAACGCCAGCGGCGCGGTACCGACGTTAATGGCGGTGGCGATGCGGATCCCCGAGAGCATGACCGGCCAGGCGGCTGGCAGCTCAACCTGACGCAGAAGCTGCCATTTGGTCATCCCGATGCCGTTTGCCGCTTCCAGCAGCGACGGCGGTACCGAGCACAGCCCGGCGTAGGTATTGCGCACGATTGGCAGCAGCGAGGCGAGGAACAGGGCGATGATGGCGGGCGTATCGCCAATGCCAATCACCACCATCGCCAGCGCCAGTACGGCCAGCGGCGGGAGCGTGTTGCCGACGTTAAAAATTTGCATCACATATTCGGCGATACCCCGCGCGGCCGGGCGGCTCAGCAGAATGCCGGCTGGAATACCGACCAGCAGGGCAAAAAGCATCGATGAGAAAACCAGAATCATGTGCTGTTGCCCGAGATAAACCAGGTCAACCTGGCGCGCCCTTATCGTTTCCAGCCCGATGCCCCAGACGAGGAGGGCGAGGACCACGATAATGGCGCCGACAAACAGCAGCGAACGTTTGAGTAATGGGTGCATTGCGGTGTGTCTCCCTGTGCGCATGCGTTATAGCAACCACCGGTTGCCTGTTGTTATGCCATGTTTCGGCAGGGGTATTTCACCTATAGCAAGCGTTTGGGAAGGGTTCCAGCGAAGGGGTAAAATCAGTAACCCTATGAAAACAGTGACAACCTTGGGTTAGGCCTTATGGCATAAGGGCTGATTGAGGGTCAGACAGAATAGTCCTAAAGCGAATTTTTAGATGTGACGGTGTCACATCTAAGGAGCTCATACGCCGGATATCGGTCATTAACTTCAGAGAGAGGCACGAACCCGTCGAACCCGCGTCGAGACGGTGATAATTGAAACGATAGCGACCACGGCGAGCATCAACCCGAGTGCCAGCATGGCGTTAACCCCGATCCATCTGAACAGCAGCAGCCCCGCGATACCGCCCGAAATAAACGAGAAAAGGGTGGTTAAGTGGGTTGTCAGCTGGCTTTTTTGCGCCGCCGTATCTTTGGAGTAATCCCTGCGCAGCATCGCCACCAGTACCGAGGCCAGGGATATCCCCGCGTCCGTCAGCGTGCCGGTAATGTGCGTTGATCTCACCCGCCCGCCGGAAAGCTGCGTGGAGGTGGAGTTATGAATGCCCATTAGTCCGCACAGAAAAAGAATAATCACGCGGTTGCTGGTGAGGGCATGAAAATACATCTCGTAGAAGGAGACGCCGGTCAGTAATAACCCTTCGACAAACAGGATCTGGCAAAAAACCAGCCTGACGTTATGAATAATGCCCCATATCACAATCATGCGCGCAATAATGGCGCCTGCGACAAAAGAGAGAATAATCGAGCCGAAGAAAATCATATCGCTCAGATCGGTGGAAGAGACTTCGCTCGATAACTGTGAGGTGTTGCCGGTCATGTGTGAGGGGAAAAAACCAAATGCCCCGAGAGCGATGGCATTCAGCAAACCTGCCGAGGTCGCCAGCCAGAGAGCAAGCCGGCGATCCTCCTTATGCGTTCGTTCTTTCTTGAGTCTAATCAGCAAGAATACCTCCAGATTGAGCTTTGCCTGAATATTCAGGCTAGCAAAGCGGCGCATCGGGCTGTCCAGGATATGGCTTAATTATTATTCCCTCTGACGACTTTCAGGGTTTAGTAATTAATTAAAATATCCTTACTCAAAATGGGGTCGAGAATACTTTAAATCATGCCGTTATTTCCGTGACGCAAAAACGCCGGTCGCTGGTTAAGGCGTTCAAACCAGGCCTCGATCGCGGGCACGTCGGGCTTATCAAAGGGCGTCATTTTCCAGCGATTCACCGACAGCCCAAGCACCACGTCCGCAAGGGTAAACGTCTCGCCCGCCGCAAAGGCGCCGGTGCGCTGCAGCTGGATTTCCAGGATGGTGATGCAGTGGTTCCACTCTTTTATTCCCGCCGCAATACGTTCAGGATCGTTAAAGTCCGGGTTTTTACGCCCCAGCGCCGGGAAGACATAGCGCCAGGCGTTGTTAAATTCGGTCGCCTGCCAGTCCATCCAACGCTCGACGTTGGCGCAGGCCTGCGGTTCTGCGGGCAGCAGATCGTGACGTCCGGCCTTGCGCGCCAGGTAACGGCAGATGGCGTTGGATTCCCACAGCACGAAATCGTCATCGATCAGCACCGGCACCATGGCGTTGGGATTCAGCGCGCGGAAGGCCTCCGTTTCCGTTGAGGCAAAACCGCTGCCGTAATCTTCCTGTAGATATTCGAGGCCTGCTTCTTCGCAGGTCCAGAGCACTTTACGCACGTTGATGGAAGTGGTTTTGCCGAGGATGGTGATCATTGCGCAGGTGTCCTTTAGAGGATTGAATTGTCTAAAAACAATACACCAGTTGCTCGGGGAAGGTTGGGGCAAATTTTGGTGGGATGTACAGTCTTACCCAATCGACCACTTCCGGCGATGCCGATCTTTTTGCCGTCGCTGACAACTGCCCCGCGCTCATACCGCAGGAGTTGTCGATGGTACCAAACCAGCGACCATCGTTTTCCTGCCAAAAAATATAAATCCCGCGCAGGGAATTCCAAAAAATGATTTCTGTGCAATTGACATCCTTTATTGGACACAAAACCGCTCCAATATTTCCGCATATTTATCTAATATCAATCTATATGGAATTATATTTATAAATGATACGATGTTACAGCAAAAAATAACAGAAATTATACTTTATGAACCTCGGCCACTGTTTCGCAATGCGGCTAAAAACAGCATCCAGGCCGTCAATGGCTCTCTGTTAGTGATTGAACAAGACGCTCTCATAGAGGAGGTGTCTCCTTTTAATGATCAAACGTCTTTATTCGCTGCAGGCGTTAGTGGTGCCGGTGAAGAAATATATTCTCTATTACGGATAATTCATCATCTGATAATGCAGGGAAAAGAAATTATCGTCTGGGTCGCAAAACGGGATGTCCTGCTTATCAGACTGATGTACGAGCTTGGTGTACAGACGCTTCTCTGCGAAAATTATTTGGATGAAGAACTCGCTAAGCGTATTTTATCCAAAAATTTCAGTTCAGGATATTTACCTTTACGCTCCCCGCTAATAAATAACATGAATAGAAAAAATAGGCTCACACACTCTGAACTGAATATTCTTATCGACTGCGCCCGAGGTCTGAGTGCCTATGAGATCGCCAGTCTGCGCCATATGGGATATAAAACGGTCTTCACCCATAAACAAAACATCCGGTTACGTCTGAGCCTGCAAAAGTCAGCCAGTTGGCTGGATCTGCTTAACCGTTTGGATCAGATTTATTCAGTCTGAACATCTGGAGAACTATGTTTACTTTTACTGTTTGTTCCCGTGTGGTTCATCCGACTCTAATGAGCGGGTTTATATCCAGCCTGAAGGCTTTTCGCGAACAAAACCCTGACTGGAAATATGAACTTACACGGCAGGATAACGCGCATCTGACTTTGCTTGATTTTACCGCATATGACACGCTTACTGATATCTCCTCCGCGGAGTACGAAAGTCTCTGCCGGTCAGGTGAAGGAACTGCTCTGGTTATGCTCTCTGCATGTCAGGAGAAGCTGGCACATCAGCTCATGAGGTCATACCGGTGTTCACTGCTTTGTGTGGATGAACGTCTGCTTGAACTGCGTGAGCTAATAAAACACAGTATGAAAAAACAACGTTATATCAGTGCTCACTTCCTGCGACTGCAGGAGCAGGAAAATAATATAACCGACGGTATGATATTTACCGATGCAGAAAAAAAGGTACTTATTGGCCTGAAAAGCGGTAAAACCGGGATTGAATTATCACGTGAAATGTTTCGAAGTCAGAAAACGATCAGTACCCATAAGCGAAAGATTATGTTTAAGCTGGGGGTCAAGAATGATCTGCAACTGCGCAAAGCGATACAAAAGCTCCAGCCGCCGCTGTGATGCGGCAGCTGTTCTTACGTCAGGTAATTTATCCCCCGGTATTCTTTTTCAGATATAACGGCCCTGTGTTAATTATCCGTTAAAGCGTTTAATATTTTTCAGGCAGTTTATTAATTTTTATCAGAATACCTCGATTGATCTCAATATAACCACCGATACGCAAATCGCCCAGTATTTTCATAACACGACTGCGTGAAAGTCGGGTTTTTTCGAGAATATAATCACTGACGTTGACATGACCACTCAGCGCTTCATCTTCATTCATCAGGGCAATCAAATTCAGTCGTATCAACTCATAGGTGGAGAGCCCGACGGATGAGTAGTGGGCGACCAGCAGTTGCCGGACGGCATACATATAACAGTATGCGGCCTCTTTCCATAATCCCTTCGTACTGATGACGTCAAGCATCTCTTTTGTGGGCAGGATCTCATAGCTAACATTTCTGTAGGCCTTTATAAAAATGTCGGCGTTGGTGTCAATTAATTCGTTCATGCCAGTAATCATTGGGGCTTTGATGTATTTGATTAGAAGCCGATCGCTGCTTCGGTATATCGCAACGACTCCCTCATGCAGGATAAACGTTACTGGCTCGGTTTTTTTCTCCAGCGAAATGAGCTGGCGTGGCTTACCACTCTGGATCCGCCTGGTGTCAGAGGCTGCCTCGATCAGGGTATTGAAATGTGTTTCAGGTTTCATACTTATGGCTACCAAAAAAATTATAATTGTTAATGTATGATAGAAGAGTTTGTTGAAAAGATGATAAAAATTCCGAATCAGAACGTATCGATACAATCAGTCAGGAGGTTGATAAGGCTCTGAACAGAATATGGGGTTGGAGGATTAGCTTCATCTGGACATCCTTGTGAGAAAAAACAAACATGAAACCGCCTTCCGATAGCGGTTTTGCGTACGCAGCTCGTCCTCAGTTGTATGCAAATGACATGGTAATAACAGGACTGATTGTACCGGGTATGTTGCCAGAGGCCATACTCAAAGTATGTGTATGGATTTTAAACGTCGGCGTGCCAACTGCTGAGGCAGTATCGATAATCCCTGTTTTCCCGCCGCTGTAGGCCTCATAAGAAAGTCCTTCAAACCGCTCGCCTGTAACATGCCACTTGAGTTTATCGCTCTGTTTTTCAACGTGGGCATCTTTTAGCGCGTCAGCGCGATAGATGGGTTTGATACTGGTCGCGGCGGCAATCTGTAGCGTCTTATTTTCCTTAGACGCAAACGGAATCGCCTTGACGCGAAGCCAGTACATCGACTCTTTATCCTGGGAAAGCGTGCCTGCAATAACAAGGCGCTTTAGGTTCTCTTTACCGCCTTCCTGGTGACAGAAGGGAAGAATGATGAGGTGCGGGGATTTGTGCACGTCGTTGTTAAGATTTTTCACTACCGCCTCAATTAAATACGGTGCACTGAATGGGTTGCGCACGATTACTGAAACTTCTTTTTTTGCTGCTTTATCTAAAAAACGGGTGCCGCGGAAATTGACAGTGTCGGAGGTATTATGAATGAGGGCAATTGCAACGCAGCCAGTTAATATAGGTAATGTGGCTTTCAATCCTGACTCCACAATAATTAATTGAAACAAACTCCGTAATATTATTATCTGGAGCTCCTTGCAGATCTTAAAAGATGATACTGGCGAAGATAAAAAAAGTCTTTTTTTGTAAGTCCTTAAAAGGATTGTGTTCTAATTGTTACATCAGATAAAATTTCTTTATTTGTCCACTATTATCATAAAACCGTGTTTATGAACCAACCTGATGTATCTGCAGGCAGGGCTCTTTGGTTGCTGGATTGCAATGGGTTTCTGAGGTGAGGGCGGCAGGGGCGGGGGGGAAAGCTGACTGCGCAGAAACGCGTTACCTTTTGTGCCATGCTAAAGCCTTTGTAATATGAAGTTATCCTTGCAGGCTTTTCGTAAAAAAAAACCGGGCATAACATTATGCCCGGTTTTCGCTCCTGTCATTAAATTACCAGGTGTAGCTGACACCGGCATTCAGCTGCCATGGAGACTCGTAGTGATCCTGACCTTTGGCATAGTTCGCCCCGGCCCATCCGCTCAGGTTTTTGCTGAGCTTCACATCCGCGCCCAGGCCAACGATGCCGCGTGAACCGTCGGTGCTGTCGTTGATTTTTTCGCCGTTGATGTCCATGGTGTTGCTGTTCTCGGTTTCACCCGCAACGGCCAGATGCACATACGGACGGACCTCGGTGCCATTGTTCAGCGCCATCGCCGTACCGACATTCACACCGCCTTCCAGACCCAGTGAGGTGCTGCCGTCATCTTTCGTGTGCAGGCCATTTTTCAGCTTGTAGTCGACGCTGTTATAGCGGGCATAAGAAATCTGGGCATAAGGTTCGATATACCAGGCATTAAACTGCTTGTGGTAGCCCGTTTTGAAAGCTCCGCCGAAGCCATTGTTGTTATAGTCGCCGGTGGTATGACCGCCGTCCAGAGACGTCACGCTGATGTCGTTTTTCAGGTGCGTACCCTTGATGCTGGCATCAAAGAACAGACCGTTGTTCAGGCGCAGTGAGGTATACAGTGAAGCGCCGTAGCTGTCGACATCTGTGCCTGCACTGCCGCCGTCATGCATGTTCACATCCGAATACCCGCGGGTGGCGGCAAAACCGAACAGCAGGTTGCCCGGAGCGATATCGACACGCTTGTCGGCACCTAACATAAAGCCGTTGTTGGTCTGATCGTAGGCAGAACTGGTCTGCTCGACCTGCTGACGGTGGTAGCCGCCGTAGTAGCTGCCCCAGGCGTTCACCGTGCCGTCGCTGCTGCCGGTGAGGCGCTCGTTATCCAGACGGCGGTTCAGCACATCCAGTTCGTCGCTCCAGATGCTCATCGCTGCCGCACGGGTATTCACCACAGCCTGCGCGGCGGTTGAGAGCGTGCGCGAGTCCGGGTTCGGGTTCGGGTTCGGGTTCGGGCCAGGGGCCGGTTCTGGCGTCGGTTCTGGCGTCGGTTCTGGCGTCGGTTCTGGCGTAATGTTATCGAGGATCACGCTGGTTGACCCGTCTGCGTTAGCCACGCTGCGTGATTCGTAACGGTAAACCCCGACATCGCTTTGCATGGAGTTGAAGGTCGCACCGGAACCGTCCGTCACCTGCACAATGGTGTTGCCGGTCATATCGCCCGCTGCACCGCTGGAGCTGGAGGTGACGCCGGCATTGAAGCTGCCGGTGGCCTTGTCGGCGGTAAGCACATAGGCTGAACCGGTTTCCGCGTTATACGTGGAGTAAATGGTGGACGCTGTCGGGCTGGCTGCCGCCAGCAGCGTGGTCGGTGCGGTGTCGGAAAGATTTGCGGTGTGGATATTCCCGCCGTCCATCACGATGGTGCTGCCACCGGTCAGGCTGATGGCATCAACATCCGTGGCCGCGTTGTTGATCCAGGTTGAGCCGTTGCTGATATCCAGCGCCAGCGCGCCGGTACCGGTTTTCCCGGCGCTACCGTTCCAGGTTGAGCTGTCGATGTTCACCGACTGGTCAGCACCTGAAGAGGTGGTGATGGCGCCGGAAAGGGTAGAACCGCTGAAACCGACCGTATCCACTGCGCTGGTACCGGAAATCTTCAGCAGATTGGTTTTGCCGGTCACCGTGGAGTCTTTCACGCTAACGGTGGAGCCTATGGTATTCCCTTTAAGGATAATGGCGCTATCACCTTCTATAGTTGACCCTGCGCTTGAATTTAACGTGTAACCGCCACTCAGAGCAACACCATTGCCGGTCGAGGAGCTTACCGAGGAGCTATCAATATTGATGATATTATTTTCATTGCTGGCATCATCAGTGTAGATCCCATAATTAACACCGTTTACTGTTGTGCCATTAGACAGCGTTACGTTGGTATTTTTACTACCGTACATTACAAGGCCTTCATTACCACTATTTACAGTAGTGTTAGAAATGTTGTAAGTATCTCCGTTATTTCCTATCAATCTTAATCCAGTCTTAGCCGCAGAAATGGTTGAGTCCGCAATATCTATTGCGCCGGAATAACCACTACTGGTCATGATGCCTTGACCGTCCGATTTAATCGTGCTGTTAGTTATATGGACAAGGCTACTCCCTTCGCTAATGTATACTGCTTTGTCATCATTACTGCCACCATTAGCCTCAATCAAGGAATTAGAGATATCAACATTACTGCCACTTTTACCCGATGTTTCCCAGACATAGACACCGAATCCCCCACCCTTGATGGTTGAGTTTTCAACCTTCAGATTCGCGTTAGCCTGACCATTAACATTATTACGGACGACTAAACCGGTTTCCACGCCTTCTACATACGCATTGTCCGTGACGTTAACCGTAGCCCCTATGGAGTTGGCAACAACTATACCAATTTTTCCACCAGAAATAGTGGTCCCTGCGCCGCTGACATTCAGTGTTGCGCCTTTCGTAGGATCTGTAAGATTAATGGTTACACCATTTTTATCCGGGGTATTACTTATTTTGCTACCGCCATTGATATTGGCAGTGACACCAGCAGTGTCTATCAGCACGCCATCAGTAACATTTTGACCGGTAACATCGGTATCGGCACTGATGGTTTGTGCAGATGCGCAGGAACCCCAGGAATAAAGGGCGCCTAAAATAACAATATTAATTGCCTTGATTTTTGGTTTAAAAGTATTTGGAGACTGCTGTTTTGCGTTTGCCATAATGCACCATAGATAATATTTCGCCATAAAAATGGCACCGATATATTGCGGCGAGCAATATTAATTGCGGCCAACTAAAAAGTTGACAAATTTTACTTACAATTAAAAAGAAACACTCAGAAAAAAAGTCCACTTTAGTACTTTTTCCCCTAAAAGGTCAGGTGATTGTTACAAGCGACTGATAGGGTTGTCGTTTTTTTGACGTTATTACCCTGGGTTTATCCAGGTAACAGGATTGCACTCTAATGCGAAAGTGATGTTAAATTTTTTTTAATAAAAAGAAAGTAAAAAGAAAAAAGTTGCTCAGAATAAACTGATTAGCATCTATTATTACAGAGCGCATAACAGGATCTATTATTAACCCGGACAGCTGCGATAGAGCTGATTTGGCACCTAACGCGCTAAACGCCGGGCGCTCTCATTAAGCGATTGAACACACAGTGCAAAGTGGGCAGCAGTAGAAAAAATGTCTGCTTTGAACGAAAAGTTGACGTGTAAGCTGGCGTCCTGTCCTCTCGGGAGAGACGGGATGCAGAGCGCGTCGCCATGCCCTGTGGTAGAGGTATTCTCGCCCTGGCCGAGCGGGTGGGGTTTCATATTCCGGTTTTGTCCTCACCCGCCATCCCGTTTTAGCGTGTTACAGGGCTGAGACGAGGTTTATGAAGAGGCAATTTTTGAATCACAGATCCTGATGATTTTCGCCTTCATTTCCTGGCGCACGTCATCTCCTTATTTATGTTCTGAATATGAAACAATGACATCGTTACCCTCAACCAGCAGCGGAACCCTGCAGACAGCTAAAAAAGCCGTAAGCAGTTATCTGCTTACGGCGCCGGGATCGGAGATGATTTTTCTGACAATCAGGCCGCTTTCACGGCCCTGATTTTTTTCATGTCAGCCGCATCGGATTCTGTTTTATCCGTTGCAGCTGGCGCATTGAGATCGGGAAGCTTGCTGGTACGCAGAATATGCTGCACCGTCTCTTTCTGCTCGGCGAGATACAGGCCAAGATTTTCAGCCTGCGTTTCATCCATCTGCATTCCGCTTTGCAACAGCCAGTCGGTGAACGCGTCTGCCATATCGAGCAGCTTGTCGTGAGCGTCAGCCTCTTTCTTACTGGCAAATGTCATTTTCTCTTCACCTTTTCTTACGACAACAAATTTTGTTTCAACAGCCATCGTGCACCTCGCTATACTGTATTTATATACAGTATAGCAGCTACCGATCGACGTTGCAGCAAAATATGCATCACTGGCAAAGCTGCTGCGATTCCGGGCGCCCCATACTCCGCCGCCACGCCCCGGGCGCCTGACCATACTGACGCTTAAAGCTGCGGTTGAAGGACTGCTGGGAGTCGAAGCCCAGCGCGATCGCCACGTTCAGAATCGGTTCATCGCTGCGCGTTAAGCGCTCAACCGATTTTTGCAGCTTTTGCGCGCGGATATACCCGGCGAGGGGATAGCCCGTATGCTCTTTGAACAGGCGCTGGAGGTGCCATTTTGAGTAGCCGGATCGCCTGGCAACGGACTCAATGTCCAGACGGCTATCCAGGTTGTTGTCGATCCAGTCGAGTAAATCATGCATAAATGCGCCAGTGTTCATCTGGTTACCCCCACGCGGCCTGTCAAAAGGTATCTTTATCTGTTGCATTAAAAGGTGGCGCGTTTTTGTATTAATTGCAAGTTTTATTGTTGCATTTAAATCCCTGACCGTAACGGGTCTTTTCACATCCGCTCAAATAGCACATAAAGTGCAACAATTATTCTTGCACTTAGTTAAGCGCCTTCCTACAATCGCCGCGATAGTGTATTCGCAACTGTTACAGTTTTGTGGCGATGAACGACACAAATGGCCTTAAGACAGCCACCGGACAAAGGAAGTGGCGCAGTGCCTCCTGCTGCGTCTTGCCCGGCGGCGACAATTACCGGAATAAAAATAATGAGCCTGCAAAAAACCTGGGGTAACTTTCATCTGAACGCGCTGGGGGTCATGTTGCTCTCCGTGCTGCTCGTCGGATGCGACAACAGCGTCGCGCAAAACGCCGCGCCGCCTGCGCCCGCCGTCAGCGCTGCTGACGTGGTGGTGAAATCCATTAGCCAGTGGGATAGCTTTAACGGCCGGATTGAAGCGGTGGAGAGCGTTCAGCTCCGTCCGCGCGTGTCCGGCTACATTGATAAAGTGAATTACACCGACGGCCAGGAAGTGAAGAAGGGTGAGGTGCTGTTCACGATTGATGACCGAACCTATCGCGCGGCGCTGGAACAGGCGCAGGCGAACCTGGCGAGAGCTAAAACGCAGGCCAGCCTGGCGCAAAGTGAGGCTAACCGTACCGATAAGCTGGTCAATACTAACGTTGTTTCCCGTGAAGAGTGGGAGCAGCGTCGTTCGGCCGCCACTCAGGCGCAGGCTGATATTCGTGCCGCGCAGGCGGCAGTGGACGCCGCGCAGCTCAACCTGGACTTCACCAAAGTCACCGCGCCTATCGACGGTCGCGCCAGCCGGGCGCTGATCACCAGCGGCAACCTGGTGACAGCGGGCGACACCGCCAGCGTTCTTACCACTCTGGTCTCGCAGAAGACGGTTTACGTCTACTTTGACGTGGACGAGTCGACCTACCTTCACTACCAGAATCTGGCCCGCAGCGGGCAGGGGGCGTCCAGCAATCACACGGCGCTTCCGGTTGAGATTGGCCTGACGGGCGAGGAGGGCTATCCCCATCAGGGCAAGGTGGACTTCCTTGATAATCAGCTGACGCCGAGTACCGGCACCATCCGCATGCGCGCGCTGCTGGATAACGCCCAGCGTCAGTTCACGCCGGGACTTTTTGCCCGCGTCCGCCTGCCGGGCAGCGCGGAGTTCAAAGCCACGCTTATCGACGACAAAGCGGTGCTGACCGATCAGGATCGTAAGTACGTTTATATCGTCGATAAAGAGGGGAAAGCGCAGCGCCGTGACATTACGCCGGGCCGTCTGGCAGACGGTTTACGCATCGTGCGGCAGGGGCTGAACCCTGGCGATAAAGTCATCGTCGAGGGTTTACAAAAAGTGTTTATGCCGGGTATGCCGGTTAACGCGAAAACCGTTGCCATGACCGCCACCAGCGCCCTCAACTGATCCCTTGACCTGAGAATCCATCCATGGACTTTTCCCGCTTTTTCATCGACAGGCCGATTTTTGCCGCGGTGCTGTCGATTCTGATTTTTATCACAGGGTTAATCGCCATCCCGCTGCTGCCGGTGAGCGAATATCCTGACGTCGTGCCGCCAAGCGTGCAGGTGCGCGCGGAGTACCCGGGCGCCAACCCGAAAGTGATTGCCGAGACGGTGGCAACGCCGCTGGAAGAGGCGATCAACGGCGTTGAGAACATGATGTACATGAAGTCCGTCGCGGGCTCCGACGGCGTGCTGGTCACCACCGTCACCTTCCGTCCGGGAACCGACCCGGATCAGGCGCAGGTGCAGGTGCAAAACCGCGTCGCGCAGGCCGAAGCGCGTCTGCCGGAAGACGTCCGGCGCCTGGGCATTACCACACAGAAACAGTCCCCGACGCTAACGCTGGTGGTGCATCTGTTTTCGCCCAACGGTAAGTACGACTCCCTGTATATGCGTAACTACGCCACGCTGAAGGTGAAGGACGAGCTGGCGCGCCTGCCCGGCGTCGGCCAGATCCAGATTTTCGGCTCGGGTGAATACGCGATGCGCGTCTGGCTGGATCCCAACAAGGTGGCGGCCCGAGGGCTGACCGCGTCGGACGTGGTGACGGCGATGCAGGAGCAGAACGTACAGGTATCCGCCGGGCAGCTTGGCGCCGAGCCGCTGCCGAAAGAGAGCGATTTCCTGATCTCCATTAACGCCCAGGGGCGTCTGCATACCGAAGAAGAGTTCGGCAATATTGTCCTGAAAACGACGCAGGACGGTACGGTCGTCCGCCTGCGCGACGTGGCGCGTATCGAAATGGGGTCCGGCAGCTATGCGCTGCGTTCCCAGCTGAACAATAAAGACGCGGTCGGGATTGGTATCTTCCAGTCGCCGGGGGCGAACGCCATTGATTTGTCTAACGCGGTGCGCGCGAAAATGGACGAACTGTCCACGCGCTTCCCGGCGGACATGAAATGGGCGGCACCTTACGATCCGACCGTTTTCGTGCGCGACTCCATCCGTGCGGTCGTGCAAACGCTGCTGGAAGCGGTGGTGCTGGTAGTGCTGGTGGTGATCCTGTTCCTGCAAACCTGGCGCGCGTCGATCATTCCGCTGATCGCGGTGCCGGTTTCGGTGGTGGGTACCTTCAGCATTCTCTACCTGCTCGGCTTCTCGCTGAATACCCTGAGTTTGTTCGGGCTGGTGCTGGCCATCGGCATCGTGGTGGACGACGCCATCGTGGTGGTGGAAAACGTCGAGCGAAACATAGAAGAGGGGCTTGCTCCGCTTGCGGCGGCGCATCAGGCGATGCGCGAAGTGTCCGGGCCGATCATCGCGATTGCGCTGGTGCTGTGCGCGGTGTTTGTGCCGATGGCGTTTCTCTCGGGCGTTACCGGTCAGTTCTACAAGCAGTTTGCGGTGACGATCGCGATTTCCACGGTCATCTCCGCCATTAACTCGCTGACGCTCTCTCCGGCGCTGGCGGCACTGCTGTTAAAACCGCACGGCGCGCCGAAAGATTTCCCGACCCGGCTTATCGATCGTCTGTTCGGCTGGATTTTCCGTCCGTTTAACCGCTTTTTCCACCGCAGCTCGAACGGCTATCAGGGGCTGGTGGGCAAAACGCTGGGACGGCGCGGCTCGGTATTTGTGGTGTATCTGCTGCTGCTCTGTGCCGCAGGCGTGATGTTTAAAGCGGTGCCCGGCGGGTTTATTCCTACGCAGGACAAGCTGTATCTGATTGGCGGCGTGAAAATGCCGGAAGGTTCGTCGCTGGCGCGCACCGACGCGGTGATCCGCAAAATGAGCGAAATCGGGATGAATACCGAAGGGGTGGATTACGCGGTTGCGTTCCCGGGGCTGAACGCGCTGCAGTTCACCAATACGCCGAATACCGGGACGGTCTTCTTTGGCCTGAAGCCGTTCGACCAGCGCAAACATACTGCGGCGGAAATAAACGCGGAGATTAACGCGAAAATCGCGCAAATTCAGGAAGGTTTTGGCTTCTCCATCCTGCCGCCGCCGATTTTAGGGCTGGGTCAGGGGTCGGGCTATTCTCTGTACATCCAGGACCGCGGCGGTCTGGGGTATGGCGCGCTGCAAAACGCGGTGAACACCATGTCCGGCGCGATTATGCAGACCCCGGGAATGCACTTCCCGATCTCAACCTACCAGGCTAACGTTCCGCAGCTGGACGTGCAGGTCGACCGTGACAAGGCGAAAGCGCAGGGCGTATCGCTGACCGATCTTTTCGGTACGCTGCAAACCTATCTGGGCTCGTCGTACGTGAATGACTTCAACCAGTTCGGTCGTACCTGGCGCGTGATGGCGCAGGCCGACGGGCAGTTCCGCGACAGCGTTGAAGATATTGCGAATCTGCGCACCCGTAATAGTCAGGGCGAAATGGTGCCGATTGGCAGCATGGTGAAAATCACGACCACCTACGGCCCGGATCCGGTGATCCGCTACAATGGCTACCCGGCGGCGGATCTGATTGGCGATGCCGACCCGCGCGTGCTCTCGTCCTCGCAGGCGATGACGCAGCTGGATGCCATGTCTAAGCAGATCCTGCCAAACGGGATGAACATTGAATGGACGGACCTGAGCTTCCAGCAGGCGACGCAGGGCAACACGGCGCTGATCGTCTTCCCGGTCGCGGTGCTACTGGCGTTCCTGGTCCTGGCGGCGCTGTATGAAAGCTGGACGCTGCCGCTGGCGGTGATCCTCATCGTGCCGATGACCATGCTCTCCGCGCTGTTTGGCGTCTGGCTGACCGGTGGCGATAACAACGTCTTCGTGCAGGTGGGGCTGGTGGTGCTGATGGGGCTGGCGTGTAAAAACGCGATTCTTATCGTGGAGTTTGCCCGCGAGCTGGAAATTCAGGGCAAAGGCATTATGGAAGCCGCGCTGGAGGCGTGCCGCCTGCGTTTACGTCCGATTGTGATGACCTCCATCGCCTTTATTGCCGGGACTATTCCGCTGATCCTCGGCCACGGCGCGGGCGCAGAAGTGCGCGGCGTCACCGGGATCACGGTCTTCTCCGGGATGCTGGGCGTGACGCTGTTTGGTCTGTTCCTGACGCCGGTGTTTTACGTGACGCTGCGTAAGTTCGTGACGCGCGGGAAAAAAGAGGAAAGGGACGTTCTGCCCGCGTAGGAACGCTGCAGATAATAAAAAACCGCCTTCATTGTGAAGGCGGTTTTTTTACATCTGAATGTAGGCCGGGTTAGCGCAGCGCCACCCGGCAAGTTCGCTAAGACGTTTTTTGATACTGGGCAATAAGGTCCGGGAGCGGATCCCATCCGCTGCTATCGGCGTTTTTGACCGCTTCAAGGGCGCTGGCCACGGTATGGCGGGCCAGTACCGCTAACGAAGCCTCCTCGGCTTCTTCGGATATCGATTTGAAGTACCAGCAGGCGTTAGCGCTGACCACGCAGCGGGCCGGCACGTCAGGGCGCGACGCCCACAGCTTTTTATCTTCGATAACCGAAAGGTAGATGTCGCGCAGGGTGATCTCTTCCGGCGGGCGACCAAGATGAATTGAGCCGTTACGGCCAAGCGTTGAGACGATAATGCCGTCACGCGTCAGCGGAACCATCAATTTGCGGATGAAGCTCGGGTTCGCTTCCAGGCCGTAGGCCAGAATCGCACTCGTGGAACGTTCACCCAATTGCTCCGCCATCGCTACGCTGAGAACCATCTGCAAAGCTGTCGGGAAGCGGTAATCTAACATTTTTCTGTCCTGGGTTGCGGTGAATCTTGTTCTTTTTGGCACCGCAGAGGTGAATAAGCAATAAACAACAATATAACAAATACGGTAATTATTTTGAAGCAATCTGCGGCATTTGCGATCGAACCCCCTGTTCTGATTTAGCAAAACGTGCGGTTCGGGAAGTCAACCGTCACCATCAGGCCACCTTCAGCGGAAGTACTCAGGTTTACGCTGCTGTTGTGTTGCTGCGCCACCGCTTTGACGATGGCAAGCCCCAGCCCGCTCCCGCTTTGCACCTGATTGGGGTCACGGAAAAACCGGTCGAACACGCGCTCGCGCAGTTCAACCGGAATACCGGGCCCTGCATCTGAAACGCGAAGCCGCGCGAAGCCATCTGCTATGCAGACATCGACCTGAATCCGCCCGCGCTCGGGACTGTACTTCACGGCGTTCTCAATGAGGTTATCAATAAGCGACACCAGGCGTTCCCTGACGCCGGGGATCCAGATGTCATCCTCGGCGAAGAATTCCAGCTCAATCCTGCGCGCAGACGCCAGCGGTTCCAGCTCGGCCATTCGCTCCTGGATGAGCGTCGTCAGCGGCACGGTCTCCATTTCCGTATCAATGCGCGCTTCGCTGTGCATCATCAGCAGCAGCTGGTTGACGAGACGCGCTGCCCGGCTGTTGCTGCGAATCACCCCCGCAAGCAGTTCCTGCTGGCTCTCGCTAATGACCCAGGACTGCAGCGCTTCCACGTTGATGCGCATCGCCGCGAGGGGCGTACGCAACTCGTGCGCGGCATCCGCAATGAAAACCCGTTCCCTTTCCGCGCTTTCACGCACCCTGGCAAGGAAGTCATTGATCGCATCCGCCATCTGGCGAAGCTCCCTGTGTCCGGGAACGGCTTTTAAAGGGGAGAGATCGTCAGGCGTGCGTAACGTAATTTCATTGACCACCTTGTTCCAGGGGCGCATCGCAATGCGGATTGACAGCCACGCGGGAAACAGAAGAAAAGGGAAGCAGACCAGCAGCGGCATGATGTAGTAGCCGCGCGAGTTCAGGTAGATAAAGAAGTTCCAGCCGCCGGCCGGGGTGAAAAGGGTGACCTCCACGTCGGAATGAGCGGATTTAAGGGTTCGGCTGGTCCAGGTACGACCATCGCTCTGAACACGCTGCATTTCCCCAAACCGGGTGTTGGTTACCCCCGTTGGCGCATCAGGCGATGAAAAAATAATCGCGTTATTTTTGCGCACGATGAAGTTGATTGACAGCGCGGGGTCTTCGCCGCCGCCATAGCCTTCACGGAGCGCCTTGCTAAAGGCTTCCAGCACCGCGGTGCGATCCTGCGGGTGTTCGTCCATCCGCTCGACCAGGGTAAAAAGGGTGTCGTAGGTATGACTGCCCGTAAGGATGGGAGGGCTGCGCAGGTCCTCCCACAGAATAAAGGTTAAAAATAGACACCACAGCAGGGTAAGCAGCAGCAGCTGGGCGATAATAATTCGCCGTACCAGCGTTGGGCGTCTCAGGTGGTACCAGACGTTTTGCATTACCCTGTCACCTTCTGGACTGAGACGGTATCAATGACATACCCGACGCCCCGCACTGTTCGCACATAGCCGTCGCCGATTTTTCGCCGCAAATTTCCCATATGCACATCGAGCGCATTGCTGAGGTTCTCTTTGTTGCCGAATATCCGTTCTTCCAGAAACCGTCGCGTAATCACGCGGTCAGCGCGCAGCATCAGCGTTTCCAGCAGCGCATATTCACTCGCCGTCAGGTCTACGTGGCGCGCGCTCACCGTCACGCGACGCGTTGGAACATGAAGCGATAAGCCTCGGATTTCTATCGCCTCATTTTCGAAACCGTAGCTGCGCCGCGCCAGGGCTCTCACCCGCGCCAGCAGCTCGGCGAGAATAAATGGCTTGACGAGATAGTCGTCTGCACCCGCATCCAGCCCGCACAGCCGATCCTGCAGCGTGCCTCGCGCCGTCAGAATGATGACCGGGATCCCCTTAAGCTGCTGACGCAAACGCGCCATCAGGCTCATGCCGTCACCGTCGGGCAGCCCCAGGTCGAGCAAAATAAGTTCCGGCACGCAGACGTCCAGCTGATGCAGCGCATCCTCTTTGCGGCGAACCCATATGACGTCAAACCCTTGATCGGAGAGGGCGATACGTACGCCGTTGCCGAGATCCAGGTCGTCTTCGATTAGTAGAATTTTCACACTGGTAACTGTATCAACCGTGAATGAAGAACTTCTTAAGAAAAAAACGGTATCAGGAAACCTGCCCGGTTTACAGCGTCTGCTCGCGCTTCAGTGTTTCTTCATGTTCGGCTCATAAGAACCTTAGGGTCGGTATTCAAAATGGGCGTTCTGGCGGTTAACCGCATGCATCGTCATCATTTGAATCCAGAAGGGCTTCTTTAATGAGAAACATCGAACTGCGTCATACGTTCCCCCATTTACTTCCGGGCCGCAGCCTGAAAAACATCGTGCCGGGCGTCGTTCTGGCGTTACTGGCTACGCCCGTACTGGCGGCAGAACAGAGCCAGGGTAACGTCTTAACCCTGGGGGGCGGCGTGGACGTCGCGTCGCGCTACTCGGGTTCTGATAAAACCCGCGTCAGTGCGGCTCAGGTGGTGGAGTACGCCATGGCAAACGGCTTTTTTATCGGCACCACGAGAGGGATCGGTTACGGCAACAACATCGGCAACCTGGATTACAGCGCCGCGCTGAGCTATCGAGTTGGCCGTAAAGATAAAGACGTGAGCAGCGATTCGATCAGCTCCGGCAGCGACGAGCTGCGAGGAATGGGCGAGATAAAAGGCTCGGCAATCGTTGTGCCAGGGCTTGAGTACAGGGTGACCGACTGGCTTCACCTGCAGCTGCAGGCAGAGGTTCCGGTTTCTGAGAGGGACAACGGTGAAGCGATTCATTTCGGCATTTCCAGCCCGTTCTATACCTCACCCAAAAATGAGGTGACGCTGGCGCTGACCGGCAGCTGGGGATCCGACAAGTATATGCAGACCTACTATGGGGTCAGCGCCGCTCAGTCGAGCGCATCGGGCTTTGCCCGACATGACGCCGGAGCCGGTATTTATGCCTGGACGATGAATCTTGACTGGACCCACAGGCTCACCTCGCGCTGGAGCGTCCTTGCCTCAGCGGGCGTGACGCAGCTGACGGGGGATGCGGGTGATAGCCCCATTGTGCAACGCAAAACATCGCCCACGGGGAGTTTGAAGGTGACGTACAGTTTTTGATGTTGGCTGCGGTGGCTTAACGTTTTGAGCAGGCACTTGCGGTAATTAAAGCCGCTCCGGTTGAGATGGCGGGGCGGTTCCCTTTGCAGACAGTGACAGCACTGCACACGTGGTTGACGGATTTATCTAAAGCTCCATTGTGCCGTAATGACAAACACGGAAGGTATGATAATGCCCACATCCATTCCAAAATAAGACGTAAAATTATACTGGAACCCATGATATATATAGGGCGAAAATCCTATCCCTGTTGCTTTTTTAAAATCATGGTATGAACCATGGTCACCACAATCATCGAAAGTATCAAAGAAAAATTCACCTACATATCCATAGATTCCTTTAAAAACCCAACCGTTATCCCATCCAGCCCAGTCTCTTCTTACGCCGGCAGCCAGGCATCTGTCATTAAAGCTGTTTTTCATTGTCCCTAGCACAAGACTGTATTTCGACGTATCCGATAATTTCCTCTCCACGGATATGAACTTATTTTCAAAGTTCTCCGTGTATTGTCCTCGATTATGCGTCAGATGATAAACGTATGAGCCGGTGTTTATTGAATACAGATTTATTTCATCTGCAGAGCAATACAACGTAAAAAGATAAAAACTTCCGCACCACAGCCATGTGGGGCATCTTTTCCGAACTGTCTGCTTATGTGGAATATTATCCATATTCGCTCACTTTGGCTAACGTACTGAAATTATAAGGACTGTTTTCGGTCTTCAGCTGGATAAATTTTAGCATACATACCAAAACTCGAGATATTCACGTCACGGATTGGGGGCTGAAATTACGATAGGACATGTTCTGCGAACCCTTACCTCACGCGCTTACAGGAGTGAAAATCAGCCTTTTACCGCCACTAAAATCATAACCTCAGAGGTATAATCGCTGTTCAGAAAACGGCAAAGAGGATGTGACAAGCTGCTGACTTATATCACTATAGGTACAAAGGATCTTCAGCGCGCCGCGGCGTTTTATGACGCGATTTTTAACGTGCTTGGCTATTCACGTTTGCCTGCCTGGACAGAGAACTGGGCAATGTGGGGAGATGAAAATAATCCAGATGAAGGGTTTAGCTTCTGCATTTGTCCTCCGTTTGACCGACAACCCGCAACGGCGGGAAACGGGACAATGTTCGCATTCCGTGCAGCTAACGCGGAGCTTGTCAGACGTTTCCATGCAGCAGGCCTTCTTGCGGGAGGGAGGAGTGAAGGCATGCCCGGGACACGAACCGCATACGGCCCCGATTTTTATGTTGCCTATCTGCGCGATCCTGACGGGCATAAGCTGGCATGCGTTTGTCAGCATTATTCTCCTGAAGCCGATACGTTCTCAGACGAAGAATAGTCACAAGCGGTCGTTTTTGAACTATGTTTAACACCAGTCAGAATAATAAATAGTTGAACTGTTATTAGATTCTGAACAGTGGCGGCCTTAATCCGGAGCATTTGAAAGCCAGAACCTCACTGAGAAGTGTGCCAGCATGACGTGGCTAATATTCCTATCCGGAGAACAACGTGTTCGGAAAACAATTGTTAAACTACATGCCAGGTTTACAAACTTTGTTAGCCTACGATAAAAGCTGGCTAAAAAATGATGTTAAAGCCGGGTTATCCGTTGCGGCTGTAGCGCTTCCGGTGGCTATTGCTTATGCTGAATTGGCGGGTGTTGGGGCAATAGTGGGGCTCTATTCCTGCGTTTTACCGATGATAGCGTATGCACTCTTTGGTTCTTCACGTCAGCTTATTGTGGGCCCTGATGCCACGACCTGCGCGGTTATTGCGGCCGTCGTGTTTCCTCTTTCTGCAGGTAATCCCGAACTGCACTGGCAGCTGACCATTATCATGACGTTGATGATGGGCGGGTGGTGTCTGCTTGCCAGTAAATTCCGCCTGGGCGCACTTGCCGATCTGCTTTCACATCCCATCCTTACGGGTTTGCTTAATGGCGTTGCCGTGACGATTATTGTTGGGCAATTAGGCAAGGTGTTGGGGATAAAACTCGACGAAGCGCAGGTTATTGAGAAAATAATGGCCTTGCCAGGACGTCTTTCAGACAGCCATTTATTAACCGTTGGGATATCGCTTTTAACGTTAATTATTTTAATGGCGATCAAAACGTATCGCAGCCACTGGCCAGCACCGTTGATTGCCATTGTGATGACAACGTTACTGGTATGGGCGACATCTGCGCAACAGTACGGTATTGCCACTATTGGGGGGGAAGGCTTCCAGCCTGGTTTACCCGTCGTTAACTGGGGCGCGTTCCAGCCCGGTCCGATGCGTGATTTAGTGATCCCGGCGCTGAACCTGGCGTTGGTCAGTTTTGTCAGCCTGATGCTGACCGCCCGCAGTTTCGCCGCGAAAAATGGCTATGAAATTAATGCTGATGCAGAGTTCCGGGCGCTGGGTATTGCAAACCTCATGTCGGGATTATCTCAGGGGTTTGCTATCAGTGGTGCCGATTCCCGTACCGCGGTTAATGATTCAGTGGGTGGGAAAAGTCAGCTGGTTTCCATCGTCGCAGCCTTACTCATCGGTATCGTAGTGGTGTTTTTCACTCAGCCATTACAATTTATTCCGGTATCTGCATTAGGAATTGTTCTGATGTACGCATCCTGGTCATTAATTGATCTGCGCGGGTTGTGGAATCTGAGGCGAAGAAATAAACAGGCATTTCGCCTGGCCTTTTTCACGTTTGGCTGTGTGTTAATTATCGGCGTTATCCAGGGGATCGGCCTTGCGGTGTTGCTTGGCCTGTTACAGTTCCTGCGTACGGTGTTTCGTCCCTCTGAGCACTTACTGGGAACTGACGACGATGGCATGATTCACTCATTAGGTAATACAACCGATATTAAAATGGTCCCGGGCGTGCTGATGTATCGATTTAACTCACCGTTGACCTATTTTAACGTGGCTTATTTTAAACGCCGGGTATTGAACCTGGTTGATGGTGCAGCAGTACAGCCTAAATGGGTGGTCATTGATGCCGTTGCTTGCTTCACCTATTCAGATATCAGCGTTCTGGCAACCATAAATGAGTTAAAGCGCGATCTGAAAGGTCGAGAGATTACGTTAATCCTTGCGGGCAGAAAAACGGAATTAACGCGCTGGTTTAAAGATAGCCGGCCAACGATGAATGATGATGACATGATTCTGGCGCCAGACCTCTATCTGGCACTTCGGTTCATTCAAAGCAAGGAGAGTGCGAGTGAATCAGGTGGCGAGGTATAAGCTAAAGGCTTGCCCGCCACCCGCGAGCAAGCCACACCCTTAGCGATACAGCGTCTTTTCCGTAACCGGAATAAGCAGCCCGGATCGCCAGTCCGCGAGCGTCAGCTGCGCAAGCCTGCCCAGCGCGGTATAAAACGGATGCCCGGCGTTGTCGACAAACACCGACAGGAAGCGGGTGCTCCACGGCAGCAGGTGCCACGCCAGAAGCCGATCGCACTCCGCTTCGCGGTCGTTCTCGGCCAGCCACGCTGCGAGCAGCAGCAAAGCACCGAAATGATCTTCCGGCTCATTCTGCTGCATCTCAAACGCGATATTGTTCTCCCGCATCCACTGGCGCAGCGCGAGGGTCGAGTCGCCAAACAATACGGATTCACGGTCCAGCCAGACGGAACCCCACGGCGGAGCGGGCAGGGCATACGGACCAATAAACAGCCGTTGCCAGGCGTCCGCCAGCGACTCATCGGAAGATGAAGCAAACGTATCGGCAACGGGCTGCAGCGTTTCCGAAGGCAGGGGCCAGTCCTGAACCCATTCGCCAGCGGTGAGCGCTTTCACCAGCGGCGCGGCCTGCTCGCTGTCGGGAGCGAAATAAAACAGCGCGCCCAGCACCCGGGCGCTGAACGCGAACGATTCACGATGTGAGACGTCTTTCATTAAACTTTCCTTGCTCGCGCGGATGACGCCCGCGCGACTGTGTTAACCGATAATAGTGACCACAGAATAAACCAGGGTCTCGCGTTTCACCCTCTACACCTTCTCAATCTGCACCAGATTGGTGTGCTGCGGGTTGCCTTTTGCCAGCGGAGAAGGTCGATGGGTCGTCAGCGTGTTGATGCATGAGCCGTGATCGATACGATCGCCATTCATATTGGCATCATGCCACGCTCCCTGGCCCATGGCGCTCACGCCGGGCATGATGCGTGGCGTGACTTTCGCTTCAATTCGCACCTCGCCGCGATCGTTAAATACGCGCACCGTATCGCCGTTCTTGATGCCGCGTTTTGCAGCATCGACAGGATTAAGCCACACCTCCTGGCGACAGGCCGCTTTCAGCACGTCGACGTTACCGTAGCTCGAGTGGGTACGGGCCTTGAAGTGGAAGCCGAACAGCTGCAGCGGGAACTGCGCGCGCTCGGGCGCATCCCAGCCGTCAAAGGTCGACGCGTAGACGGGCAGAGGGCTGATGGTCTCATCTTTTTCCAGCTCCCAGGTAGCCGCAATCTCCGCCAGCTTGCTGGAGTAAATCTCAATCTTGCCCGATGGCGTTTTCAGCGGATGGGCTTCCGGGTTCTCGCGGAATTTTTTATAGGCCACAAAGTGTCCGTTCGGATCTTTACGCTTATAAATGCCCATTTTTTTCAGCTCGTCATAGGACGGAAGCTTAGGGTCTTTCTCGAGCATTTTGGCATACAGGAACTGCAACCACTGTTCCTGCGTGCGTCCTTCGGTGAATTTCTGAAGGATATCCGGCCCGAGGCGTTTCGCCACTTCGCTCATCATCCAGTAGATCGGCTTACGCTCGAACTTCGGCGCGGTCACGGGCTGGAGGAAAATCAGATAGCCCAAGTTCCCGGCGTAATCGTTAGGAATAATGTCTTCCTGCTCGACGGTCATCAGGTCCGGCAACACGATATCGGCGTACTTCGCTGACGAGGTCATGAAGTTGTCGATGACGACGATCGTTTCGCATTTACTTTCGTCCTGCAGGATCTCGTGAGTTTTATTGATATCAGAGTGCTGGTTGATGATGGTGTTGCCCGCATAGTTCCAGATGAACTTAATCGGCACGTCCAGCTTATCCTTACCGCGCACGCCGTCGCGCAGGGCGGTCATCTCCGGTCCGCGGGCGATGGCGTCCGTCCAGCTGAAGCAGGAGATTTGCGTTTTGACCGGGTTATCCGGTATCGGCATACGGTCGATGGTAATGGTGTAGGTCGACTCGCGCGCGCCGCTGTTACCGCCGTTGATGCCGACGTTTCCGGTGAGGATTGGCAGCATGGCGATGGCGCGGGACGTCAGCTCGCCGTTCGCCTGGCGCTGTGGTCCCCAGCCCTGGCAGATATAGGCCGGTTTCGCGGAGCCGATTTCACGAGCAAGTTTGATGATGCGATCCGCGGGAATGCCGGTGATGCGTGAGGCCCACTTCGGCGTTTTCGCCGTGTTGTCATCGCCCTGGCCGAGAATGTACGCTTTGTAGTGGCCGTTAGCGGGCGCGCCTTCCGGCAGCGTTTTTTCGTCATAGCCCACGCAGTATTTATCCAGAAACGGCTGGTCGACCAGGTTTTCGTCGATCAATACCCACGCGATTCCCGCCACCAGCGCGGCATCGGTACCCGGACGGATCGGGATCCATTCATCTTCGCGTCCGGCTGCCGTATCGGTATAGCGCGGGTCGATGACGATCATGCGCGCATTGGATCGCTCGCGGGCCTGCTCCAGATAATAGGTGATCCCACCGCCGCTCATGCGGGTTTCCGCCGGGTTATTGCCGAACATCACCACCAGTTTGCTGTTTTCAATATCCGAGGTGCTGTTGCCATCGTTGCTGCCGTAGGTGTAGGGCATCGCGCAGGCGATTTGCGCCGTGCTGTAGGTGCCGTAGTGGCTCAGGAAACCGCCGTAGCAGTTCATCAGGCGCGCCACCAGCGAAGCGTAAGGGGAGGAGCGGGTGATATTGCCGCCGACAATCCCGGAGGAGTAGTTGATATACACCGCTTCGTTGCCGTATTTGCTGACCACGTTTTTAAGGCTGGCGGTGATGGCGTCCAGCGCTTCATCCCATGTGATGCGCTCGAACTTGCCTTCACCGCGTTTGCCCACGCGTTTCATCGGGTAGTTGAGACGGTCAGGATGATTGATTCGACGGCGAATTGAACGTCCGCGCAGGCAGGCGCGCACCTGATGGTTACCGTAAATATCCTCGCCGGTGTTATCGGTTTCGACCCAGTACACTTCGTCGTCGCGGACGTGCAGACGCAGCGCGCAGCGGCTGCCGCAGTTGACCGAGCAGGCGCCCCACACCACTTTATCTTCAGCAGGCTGAACGGCGTTCTTCACCGCCGCGGCGGCGCTTTTTAAGCCGAAAGGAAGTGAGATCCCACCGGCGGCCAGCGCCAGAGACCCTATTGCCGTAGATTTCACGAGAGTTCGACGGCTAATTCCGCCGTGATGTTCAGTATCGGACATGGCTCACCCCATCATTATAATTACGTATTATTTTTCCCGAAATGATAACCGGGCTAATGATGGGGTGAGTGTTACTGATTTGGGGGTATTAAATCTTAATCCTCATCAAATCAAAGGGGATTGAGGGTAAATTACTGCGCTTCAGCAGCCCCGTTGCCTGTGCGGGTGTACAAAATTTTAAAGGTGTCGTTGGCGCAGTGGCCTACCACCTGAGTGCCCGCCTGGTCAGCCTGATCGTTTGGCACAATGCTCAGCGTAAAACCTGATTCAGGCACGCCGTTGTTGATAATTTTCTGCTGAATGTCGCTTTTCACGCGCTCGCAGGAATCCGGTGCCGCCAGCGCGGCCGTTGAGGCACTCATTAACAGCAGGGCGGTAATCCAGGGTAACCGTTTCATCTGTAGCTCCTTTTCTCTGTGTAGAGATTAATTTTAGCAGGCTTCGTGTAAACAACTGTATTTGCTAATATGATTGGGAATAATCTCCCTGTACGGTAATAAATGTGAAGAAATACGCAGCGATAACGCTACTGGCAGCAACACTGGTGGGGTGCGACAACAGCTCCGCGCCGCTGTCGTTTACGCCCGAGATGGCGAGTTTCTCGAACGAATTTGATTTTGATCCGCTGCGCGGCCCGGTGAAAGACTTCACCCAGACGCTGCTCAACGAGAAGGGCGAAGTGTCCAAACGGGTGACCGGCACCGTGTCGGCGGAAGGGTGTTTCGATACCCTGGAACTGCACGACCTGGAGGCCAATACCGGCGTGGCGCTGGTGCTGGATGCCAATTACTACCTTGATGCGGAAACCCAGCAGCGAAAAGTGAAGCTGCAGGGGAAATGCCAGCTGGCCGAACTGCCGTCAGCCGGGATAACGTGGGATACCGACGACAACGGTTTTGTGGTGGCGGCGCACGGCAAAGAGATGGAAGTGAAGTATCGCTACGATGCGGATGGCTACCCGCTGGGCAAAACCACCGTCTCGGGGGATCAGCATCTGTCCGTCCAGTCGACGCCGTCTAAAGACGTTCGCAAAAGAATGGATTACTCGGCAGTGAGCATGTTGAATGATAAGCCGCTGGGCAACGTGAAGCAGAGCTGCGACTACGATCGACACAATAATCCGGTGAGCTGCGACCTGACGATCACGGACGATAGCGTCAAACCTGCCGTTGAGCACAAATACACCATCAAAAACACGATTGAATACTACTGAGAGTAAAACCGCGCAGGTTACTGCGCGGTCGGTTTCAGCAGGCTGGCGCCTGACGGCTTGTGCCCGGCAAGATGCTGATGCTGGAAGATGCACATGCGAATGGTATTGCGGTATTCGCCGTTGATAAAGAACTCGTGAATCAGCTCGCCTTCCACCATAAAGCCCAGCTTGCGGTAGATATGGATCGCTTTCTCGTTCTCTTTATCCACAATCAGGTAAAGCTTGTAGAGATTCAGAACGTTGAATCCGTAATCCATTGCCAGCTTCGCTGCCCGTGAGGCAAGGCCTTTTCCCTGATGCTCAGGGGAAATAATGATCTGAAACTCCGCCCGGCGGTGAACATGGTTGATTTCAACCAGCTCCACAAGACCGGCTTTTTCGCCTTCACACTCCACCACAAAACGACGTTCACTCTGATCGTGAATGTGCTTATCGTAGAGATCGGACAGCTCAACAAAAGCCTCGTACGGCTCTTCGAACCAGTAGCGCATCACGCTGGCGTTATTGTCGAGCTGGTGGACGAAGCGCAGGTCTTCACGCTCCAGCGGACGGAGCTTAACGTCGCAGGGCGCCGACATTATGGTGCTACCGTGCGGCCAGTGCGGCGATCCAGGCAGCGCAGGGTGTTTGGCTCCCAGTAGGCGTTGACGTTTGCACTTTGCTGACACTTATCGCGCGCGTCAAAAGCGACATCTTCTTTGTCCCACTCTTTTTCAGCACGTTTGTTGACCTTGTGACGAAGGCTGCGGGTGTCATTCCATTGTTCTTTGTCCATAGCGGCGTTCTGGCGGCTTTGCGCGCTGTCACCAGACTCAATAATGAGCTTGCTGGTTTCCGCTGTCGCAGAGGCGGCAAAGGCGAACGATGACAGCGCCAGCAGGGCTGTCAGACAAAGGCGTTTGCTTAATGTGGTCATAGCGTTTCCTTTTAAACGGGTGCAGATAATCAAGTTACCCCGAACAGATTCTACACCAAAGCGAAAAGACGTCATACCCGCGGTGCAAGTATGGAAAAGTAAAGGATATCATCAGGTATGATGTCTAAATAAATCCTCACCTGACGTGAAATATGCTCAAAACGACGCTGCTTTTTTTTGCCACCGCGCTATGCGAAATCATCGGCTGCTTCCTGCCATGGCTCTGGCTGAAGAAGGGGGGATCCGTATTGCTTCTCATCCCGGCAAGCGTCGCGCTGGCCCTCTTTGTCTGGCTGTTAACGCTGCATCCGGCTGCCAGCGGCCGCGTCTACGCCGCTTACGGTGGCGTCTATGTCTGTACCGCACTGCTGTGGTTACGCGTGGTGGACGGCGTCAAGCTCAGCGCGTACGACTGGGCCGGCGCGCTGATTGCCCTGTGCGGCATGCTGATTATTGTGGCGGGATGGGGGCGGGCCTGAGCCCCCGGTTTTGTGATCGTTAGCGGATTTTATGATTATTATACTTGTATGGTAGTCTGGTTAGTGGGTAAGTTTCCAGCATCACAACGAATGATGTAAGGAAAGGAACTATGAAGATTGTCGCGGCTGACGTGTTTGTTACCTGCCCGGGGCGGAACTTTGTCACCCTTAAAATCACCACCGACGAGGGTATTGTCGGACTCGGTGACGCCACGCTAAACGGGCGTGAACTCTCCGTGGCTTCCTACCTGAAAGACCATCTCTGCCCGCAGCTGATTGGCCGCGATGCGCACCGTATCGAAGACATCTGGCAGTTTTTCTATAAGGGCGCCTACTGGCGTCGCGGCCCGGTCACCATGTCGGCCATCTCCGCCGTGGACATGGCGCTGTGGGACATCAAAGCCAAAGCGGCCAACATGCCGCTCTACCAGCTGCTGGGCGGCGCATCCCGTGAAGGCGTGATGGTTTACTGCCACACGACCGGTCACACCATTGACGACGTGCTGGAAGATTACGCCCGCCATAAAGAGATGGGCTTCAAGGCGATCCGCGTGCAGTGCGGGGTGCCGGGCATGAAAACCACCTACGGGATGGCTAAAGGTAAAGGGCTGGCCTACGAGCCTGCGACCAAAGGCGACTGGCCGGAAGAGCAGCTCTGGTCCACCGAAAAATACCTCGATTTCACACCGAAGCTGTTCGACGCGGTGCGCAGTAAATTCGGCTTCAATGAACATCTTCTGCATGACATGCACCACCGCCTGACGCCAATCGAAGCGGCGCGATTCGGCAAGAGCATCGAGGAATTCCGCATGTTCTGGATGGAAGATCCAACGCCTGCGGAAAACCAGGCCTGCTTCCGCCTCATTCGCCAGCACACCGTCACGCCAATTGCCGTGGGCGAAGTATTCAACAGCATCTGGGACTGCAAGCAGCTCATCGAAGAGCAGCTCATCGACTATATTCGCACCACCATTACCCACGCGGGCGGGATCACCGGGATGCGTCGCATCGCGGACTTTGCCTCGCTCTACCAGGTGCGCACCGGCTCGCACGGCCCGTCGGATCTCTCGCCGGTATGCCACGCCGCCGCGCTGCATTTCGACCTGTGGGTGCCAAACTTTGGCGTCCAGGAATATATGGGCTATTCCGAACAGATGCTGGAAGTCTTCCCGCACAGCTGGCGCTTTGATAACGGCTATATGCATCCGGGCGACAGGCCGGGGCTGGGCATCGAGTTTGATGAAAAACTGGCGGCGAAATACCCGTACGATCCGGCCTATCTGCCGGTGGCCCGTCTTGAGGACGGCACGCTGTGGAACTGGTAAACGAGGAGCGAACGATGAAAAGCGTAGTGATTCAACAGCCGAACGAACTGGTGATTGAAGAGCGGCCACTCCCGGCGCCAGGTGCAGGTGAAGTTCGCGTCAAAATCACGCTGGCGGGGATCTGCGGTTCGGACAGCCACATCTATCGCGGCCATAACCCGTTTGCGAAATATCCACGCACGATCGGCCACGAGTTTTTTGGCGTGATTGACGCCGTAGGCGAGGGGGTCGACAGTGCCCGTCTGGGCCAGCGCGTCTCGGTCGATCCGGTGATCAGCTGCGGACACTGCTATCCGTGTTCCGTCGGAAAACCGAACGTCTGCACCTCGCTGGTGGTGCTGGGCGTACACCGCGACGGGGGCTTCAGCGAATACGCGGCGGTACCCGCTAAAAATGCCTGGCCTATTCCGGATGACATTCCTGATAGGCACGCCGTCATGGTGGAACCCTTCACCATCGCCGCCAACGTGACGGGGCAGGCCAACCCCACCGAGCAGGACGTCGCGCTGATTTACGGCGCAGGGCCGATGGGGCTGGTCACCGTGCAGGCGCTGAAGGGCGTCTATAAGGTGAAGCAGGTTATCGTGGTTGACCGCATCGACGAACGCCTGAAAATGGCCCAGCGCAGCGGCGCGGACTGGGTGTTGAATAACGGCGAGCGGTCGCTGCAGGCCGCGCTGGACGAAAGGGGCATCAAACCGACGTTAATCATTGATGCCGCCTGTCATCCGTCGATTTTGCAGGAAGCGATTACCCTGGCCTCTCCGGCGGCGCGCATCGTGCTGATGGGGTTCTCCAGCGAGCCGAGCCAGATTGTCCAGCAGGGCATCACCGGCAAAGAGCTGGCGATCTTCTCCTCGCGCCTCAATGCCAACAAATTCCCGGTCGTCATCGACTGGCTGAAAAAAGGGCTGATCGACCCGGAAAAACTGATCACTCATGCCTTTGACTATCACCATGTAACAGACGCCATTGAACTGTTTGAGAAAGACCAGCGGCAGTGCTGCAAAGTCTTGCTCACGTTCGGGCAATAATCCTATACGCGGTTAAGAGCCTGCGCAGACAGGCTCTATGTGGTACGCATCTTACCCTTCAGAGATAGCCATTATGACGCAAGCACAACCTCAAAGAACCACCTCCGACCTGGTGAAAGCCGCCGTTTCCGGCTGGCTGGGCACCGCCCTGGAGTTTATGGACTTTCAGCTTTACTCGCTGGGGGCAGCCCTGGTCTTTCACGAGATCTTCTTCCCGGAACAGTCAGCCGCGATGGCGCTGATCCTCGCGATGGGAACCTACGGCGCAGGCTATATCGCACGCATTGTCGGCGCCTTTATCTTTGGAAGGATGGGCGACAGCATTGGTCGTAAGAAGGTGCTGTTTATCACCATCACCATGATGGGGATCTGCACCACGCTGATTGGCGTCCTGCCGACCTACGCGCAGATCGGGATTTTTGCTCCCGTTCTGCTGGTAACGCTGCGTATCATCCAGGGCCTGGGGGCCGGGGCTGAGATTTCCGGGGCCGGGACCATGCTGGCGGAGTACGCGCCGAAAGGGAAACGCGGCATTATCTCCTCGCTGGTGGCGATGGGCACTAACTGCGGAACGCTGAGCGCCACGGCGATCTGGGCAGTGATGTTCTTTGCCCTCGACCGTGAAGAGCTGATTGCCTGGGGCTGGCGCGTGCCGTTCCTCGCCAGCGTCGTGGTGATGATTTTCGCCATCTGGCTGCGAATGAACCTGAAAGAGAGCCCGGTCTTTGAGAAAGTGAACGATGCCCAAACCGTACAGCCGGACACCTCGCTGGGTTCAATGGTGAAAAGTAAATCCTTCTGGCTGGCGACCGGCCTGCGTTTCGGTCAGGCGGGCAACTCGGGTCTGATCCAGACGTTCCTCGCCGGGTATCTGGTCCAGACGCTGCTGTTCGATAAAGCCATCCCGACCGATGCGCTGATGGTAAGCTCCATTCTCGGGTTTATCTCCATTCCGCTGCTGGGCTGGCTTTCCGATAAAGTAGGGCGCCGTCTGCCGTACATTATCCTCAATATCTCCGCCATTCTTCTCGCGTATCCGATGCTGTCGATCATCGTCGATAAGAGCTATGCGCCGGGGACAATTATGCTCTCTATCATCGTTATCCATAACTTCGCCGTACTGGGGCTGTTTGCGCTGGAAAATATCACCATGGCGGAGATGTTTGGCTCGCGAAATCGCTTTACCCGTATGGCTATCTCGAAAGAGGCGGGCGGGCTGGTGGCGGTGGGCTTTGGTCCGGTGCTGGCGGGGATCTTCTGCAACATGACCGGCTCCTGGTGGCCGATTGTCGCCATGCTGGTGGCCTATTCCGTGATTGGGCTGGTCTCGGCGATCCTGATGCCCGAAGTGCGCGACCGTGATTTGAGCGCGGCGCAAGACGCAGCGGAGTCCGCGCCAGAGGAGAGTGTGGGTTACGGCGCGGTCTCCTCGCGACGCTAATGGTTTATAACTTACGTGACCTGTCACATAACTTTATCTTTATGTCACACCACATGAGCAAAAGTTAATATAAATCAAAATCTCAAATGGCAGTATCAGTATGGTTGATGGCAGTTATTTTTTTACCCCAACTGCCATTCTAGTTGGTGTAGTCAGCAGGCGCCGCCGCTTCAGAGGAGCGGCAGCGGTCCACGACTTTCTAATTAACGAGTCTTAATCATGGAAAACACCTTATTACAGGCCAACGCGACGCTGCCTCAGTACGATCGCGACAGCCTTCAACCACGGGTTGTTCATTTGGGTTTTGGCGCCTTTCACCGGGCGCATCAGGCGGTGTACGCCGACATTCTCGCGGCTGAGCACGGCAGCGACTGGGGCTACTGTGAGGTTAACCTGATTGGCGGCGAGCAGCAGATTGCCGATCTGAACGCGCAGGATAATCTTTATACCGTGGCGGAGATGTCTGCCGACGCATGGACATCCCGCGTGGTTGGCGTGGTTAAAAAAGCGCTGCATGCGCAGGTTGACGGGCTGGAAAGCGTGCTGGCGGCGATGTGCGAACCGCAGGTGGCGATTGTCTCGCTGACCATCACCGAGAAAGGGTACTGCCATTCACCGGCGACAGGACAACTGATGCTCGATCACCCGTTTATCGTCGCCGACCTGCAAAACCCGCACCAGCCGAAATCCGCGCCGGGCGTGGTGGTGGAAGCGCTGGCGCGTCGCAAAGCGGCGGGTCTGCCCGCGTTTAGCGTGATGTCCTGCGACAACATGCCGGAGAACGGACACGTGATGCGCAATGTGACCTGCGCGTACGCCCGGGCCGTAGACGGCGAGCTGGCGGACTGGATCGAGGCTAACGTCACCTTCCCGTCAACCATGGTGGATCGTATCGTGCCGGCGGTTACGCCCGATACGCTGGATAAAATTGAGCAGCTGACCGGCGTGCGTGACCCGGCGGCAGTCGCCTGTGAACCGTTCCGCCAGTGGGTGATCGAAGATAACTTTGTGGCAGGACGTCCAGAGTGGGAAAAGGCCGGAGCCGAGCTGGTGTCAGACGTGATCCCGTTTGAAGAGATGAAGCTGCGCATGCTCAACGGCAGCCACTCGTTCCTGGCGTACCTGGGCTATCTGGCCGGTTACCCGCATATCAACGACTGTATGGAAGATGAGAACTACCGCTTCGCCGCGCGCGCGCTGATGCTTAACGAGCAGGCGCCCACGCTGAAAGTGAAGGGCGTTGATTTAGGTCGCTATGCCGATCTCCTGATAGCTCGCTACAGCAACCCGGCCCTGCACCACAGGACATGGCAAATCGCGATGGACGGCAGCCAGAAGCTCCCGCAGCGTATGCTGGACTCCGTGCGCTGGCACCTGGTGCACCAGAAACCTTTCCCGCTGCTGGCGCTGGGGGTGGCTGGCTGGATGCGTTATGTCGGCGGCGTGGACGAGCAGGGTAACGCCATCGACGTGAGCGATCCGCAGCTGGCGGTGATTCAGGCGGCGGTGAACGAAAGTGCGGAAGGCGAAAGCCGGGTCAATGCGCTGCTCGGCATTGAGGCCATCTTTGGTAACGAGTTACCGCAGGAGCCGCGCTTTGTGGCTGCGGTGATGGCCGCGTACCGGTCGTTGCTGCAACAGGGCGCGAAAGCGACCGTCGCGCAGTACGCGTCTCAACGGTAGTTCAGCACATGCCGCCGTGCGCGGCGGCATGTCTGCGCACAGCTTAGTGCATCCCCAGGCGAATCAGCTCAATCGGTTCGAACTTACCTTCGCATCCTTCCACTTCAACCGTTTTGCTGCGGCGCACCTGCGCGGCATCCAGCCCGTCGCTGTGGATCGCTTTAATCACGCCAGTTTTGCCCGTGCCGCTAATCATGACGCGGCTGCCGGTGGTGATTGCATTGCGGTTACGGTCGTATGTCATCATGGTATTTTCTCCTCTCTAACCTGTTCGTTACGGCGCTATTTCGGGTTATGCCGTTCACGGGGCATATAAATACGCCTGTCCGCGCTTCATGTTTTTGTTTTTGATCAAACTCACACTTTTTTCTTTATTTCGTCGGGAGCTGACGGTTCAGGACGGTAATTTACAAAGTGGACCGTTATTTTCATTAATTGATAGTTTCGACAGGGAAGCGTTGAGGGTTGGTTTATATTCCGGATGTCATCCTGTGTGCAGGAAATAACCCTTTCATTGGAATAAGGAGTCAGGCTTATGTATAAGAACATTTTGATGCCTGTAGACGTTTTTGAAATGGATTTGAGCGACAAAGCGGTTCGCCACGCGGCAAGCCTTGCGAAGGCTGAGGGCGCGTCGATCACCCTGGTCAATATTCTGCCTGCCAGCAGCCGGTCTCTGCTGCGCGGTTTCAACGCCGATATAAAAAAGTTTGAAGAGTATATGACCGCAGAATCCGGCAAGAAAATGAACGAGTTAAAAAGACTGTTCGATATTGCCCCTGAGAATATTCACAGCATGGTGCGTTTTGGCAACGTCCGGGATGAAATTATCAAGCTGAGCAAGGAGGGGAAATATGATGCGATTGTCATCGGGTCGAAAAATCCGAGCATCTCCACGCATCTGCTGGGTTCAAATGCGGAATCTATTCTGCGCTACGCCACGATCCCGGTGTTAGTCGTTCGCTAATCACCTCGCCGCACCCGAAAGGGGCGGCGCATATTACTCTTCGCTAAACCACTCGCTATTTTCCTGACGAATAAGCTGCACGGATTCGCTAATTTCCTGCAGATGCAGCGTCATCGCTTTTTCCACACCATCCGGGTCGCGTTTTTCCAGCGCGCTGAAAATATCATGATGCTGTCGGAGCAGCATTTCCGGCGGGGAGACGTGATCGAGGCTCATATAGCGCACGCGGTCAATGGTGGCCTTGATGTTCTCGATGGTGTCCCAGGCCAGCTGACAATCCGCGATCTGCGCCAGCTTCTGGTGGAATTCATCATCAAGCTGGAAGAAATCATTGAGCTGCTTACGGTCAATCGCAATACGCTGCTGGTGCAGGTTCTTCTCCAGCTGGTAACACTGGTTGTCGTTGATAAGCGTTGCGGCGCGGCGCGCCACCGCGCATTCAATGGCCTGGCGAACGAAACAGCCGTTGCGTACCTGAGAGAGTGAAATTTTGTTCACGTAGCTGCCGCGCTGCGGGCGGATCTGAATCAGTCCGTTCTCAGCAAGCTTAATAAAGGCTTCACGTACCGGCTGACGGGAAACGTCAAAACGCACGGAGACCTCTTTTTCAGAAAGCGGCGTTCCCGGTGGGATCAGGCAATGGACAATATCACGTCGCAAAATGCGATAGATTTGCTGGTTAACGGGCTGGGTGGGGTTGAGTTGCGATTCAGCGGCCATGAGTTGTCATTTCTCAGAGAGTTAGCCTGAACATACTACCATTCTTTTATAACCCGAAACAGACCCGGCCCGCAGGCCGGGAAGGGCAGAGTTAGCCACGATGGACGCTAAGTCCGGCAAAACTCTGGCTGACGGGCATCATTTCCACGGTATTGATGTTGACGTGTTTTGGCAGCGTCGCCACCCACCAGACCGTTTCGGTCACATCTTCCGGCGTCAGCGCGTTCGCATTTTCGTAGGTTTTGCCCGCTTTCGCGTCATCGCCTTTGAAACGCACGTTGGAAAACTCGGTGCCGCCCACCAGGCCCGGCTCGATATCGGTAACGCGAATGGCGGTGCCGTGCAGGTCGGTACGCAGGTTAAGGCTGAACTGGCGCACAAACGCTTTCGTCGCGCCATAGACGTTGCCGCCCGCGTAAGGCCAGCTTCCTGCGGTGGAGCCGATGTTGATAATGTGGCCGCGGTTGCGCTCGACCATGCCCGGCAGCACCGCGCGGGTCATATAGACCAGCCCTTTGTTGTTGGTGTCGATCATGTTTTCCCAGTCTTCCACGCTGGCTTTGTGGGCGGGCTCCATGCCCAGCGCCAGACCGGCATTGTTAACCAGCACGTCGATGGCGCGCCACTCGGCGGGCAGGTTGGCAATCATCTCTTCAATGGCCGCGCGGTTACGCACGTCCAGCTGCGCGGTCAGGATGCTGTCGCCTAATTCGTCCTTCAGCTCCTGAAGGCGCTCCTGACGACGGCCCGTGGCAATAACCTTGTGCCCGTTGGCGACGAAGCGACGCGTGATGCTTTCACCAAAACCTGCCGTTGCCCCGGTAACTAAAATAATCATCTCACTGTTCCTCAACGCTTTTTGTGTTGTACTAACATAGCACGGCCGCAGAGGGTGCGTTAAGGCAACATTTGTATGACGGCGTTGCAGGGGATGGCGGCCTGGCCTACTCTGGGAAGATACCCGTACTCAGGAGCGAAAGATGACGGCCGCAAATCCCTTTTTTGACATCAGCCTGCTGCCTTACCAGGCCCCCCATTTTGATGAAATCAACGATAGCCACTATCGCCCGGCCTTCGATGAAGCGCTTCGCCAGAAGCGGGCGGACGTAGACGCCATTGTGTTCCAAACCGCTGCGCCGGACTTCACCAACACCGTGCTGGCGCTGGAGAAAAGCGGCGCTTTGCTCTCGCGCGTCAGCAGCGTGTTCTTCGCTATGACCTCCGCACACACCAATGCGTACCTGCAGGAGCTTGAGGAGCAGTTCTCCACCGAGCTTGCCGCGCTGGCAAACGACATCTGGCTGAATGACACCCTTTTCGCCCGCGTGGAGAGCGTCTGGCAGGACCGTGCCGCGCTGGACGCCGAATCCCGTCGGCTGGTCGAGGAGACGTATCAGCAGTTTATTCTGGCCGGCGCGCGTCTCAATGAAACGGAAAAAGCCGAGCTGAAGGCGCTGAATACCGAGGCGGCGACCCTGACCAGCCAGTTCAATCAGCGTCTGCTGGCTGCCGATAAAACGGGTGGGCTGGTGGTGGATTACGCGCACCAGCTTGACGGGCTCAGCGCCAGCGAGATCGCCGACGCGGCGCAGGCTGCCGCGGATCGAGGGTTAAACGACCGCTGGCTGATCCCGCTTCTGAACACAACTCAGCAGCCCGCGCTTTCCGCGCTGCGCAATCGTCAGACCCGTGAAAATCTGTTCAACGCAGGCTGGACGCGCACCCAGAAAGGGGATGAAAACGACACTCGCGAGCTGATCCTCCGCCTTACGGCGCTGCGCGCCCGGCAGGCCCGCCTGCTGGGATTTGACGATTACGCCAGCTGGAGTATCGCCGACCAGATGGCGAAAACCCCGGACGCCGCGCTGGAATTTATGCGCGGCATTGTGCCCGCCGCCCGCGCCCGGGCAGAGCGCGAGCAGGCCGATATTCAGAAAGTGATTGATGACGAGCAGGGCGGTTTCACCGTACAGGCCTGGGACTGGGCCTTTTATGCCGAGCGCGTGCGTCAGGCAAAATATGCCCTCGATGAATCGCAAATCAAACCCTATTTTGCGCTCAATACCGTTTTGCACGACGGCGTATTCTGGGCCGCAAGCCAGCTGTTTGGCATCCGCTTTGTGGAGCGTTTCGATATTCCGGTGTATCACCCGGACGTCCGCGTCTGGGAAATTTTCGACCACACCGGTGAGGGCATGGCGCTATTTTACGGCGACTTCTTTGCCCGCGATTCCAAGCAGGGCGGGGCCTGGATGGGGAATTTCGTCGAGCAATCCTTCGAGCTTGCTGCCCGTCCGGTGATCTACAACGTCTGTAATTACCAAAAACCGGCTAACGGCGGCGTTGCGCTTCTCTCCTGGGATGACGTGATCACCCTGTTCCACGAGTTTGGCCATACGCTGCACGGTCTGTTTGCCAGCCAGCGTTTCGCCACGCTCTCCGGGACCAATACGCCGCGCGATTTCGTTGAATTCCCGTCGCAGATCAACGAACACTGGGCCAGCCATCCACAGGTATTTACCCACTACGCCCGCCATTACGAAACCGGTGAACCGATGCCGGACGCGCTGCGGGAAAGCATGCTCAACGCGACCCATTTCAACAAGGGTTATGACATGACGGAGCTGCTGGCTGCCGCGCTGCTGGACATGAACTGGCACGGGATTAGCGAAGCCGTTTCGAGCGTAGACGCGTTTGAAGCGGCAGCACTGAAAAAAGAGGGGCTGGATCTGCCCGCCGTACCGCCGCGCTATCGCAGCAGCTATTTTGCCCATATTTTCGGCGGCGGCTACGCGGCGGGATATTACGCCTACCTGTGGACGCAAATGCTGGCGGACGATGGCTATCAGTGGTTTGTCGAACAGGGCGGCCTGACTCGTGAAAACGGGCAAATATTCCGCGAGGCGATTTTGTCCCGTGGTAACAGCACGGATCTGGCAGAACTTTATCGGCAGTGGCGCGGGCACGATCCGAAGATTGAACCGATGCTGGAAAATCGCGGGTTGAGCGAATAGAGCCAGTCTCGTCAGAAAAAAGAACCGGGCTTTACGCCCGGTTTTTTTATAGGCTCCAACGTGCTTGTAACGTCTTCTGCAAAAACTGTTTTAATATGTTTTCTTTATAAATAAAACAGGTGAGATTAAAACTTACTTCGAACAGTATATTTAATTAGCCAAGATTAGGCTTTAAATCAATTAATGGTTAATAGTTTGTTCTGGATTGTAAAAATAAAAATCTTTAGCTTCGGATTTTTAGCTATAAATTTTTGTTATTTTGTGCCGATAAATGAAAGTGGCATAAAAATCGACGCAGTAGCAGTTAAGAAGGCGAAAGATGACCCTACCTCTGAACAATCCGGGCTTCACGGACACCGAGCCTTCTAAAGGCCTGATAAATAAAACCTTTACCTATATTGTAACGTTGTTGATAAGTATTTTTATTGCGGCAATAATTTCCCTGCTAATAATAAAAGATAATGTGAATGAAATCAGCGACAAGCACGATGAATTTTTGTTAAGGAAAGCCCTGGAGACCCGCCAGGAGAGCATGCGAAGTCATTTGAAAGATAATGCCGAGTGGGGAGATGCCTACAAACATCTTCATCTGAACAATGACGTTCACTGGGCATGGGATAAGCAGAACCTGGGTAAGTCCCTGTATGACAACTTTGGCTACGAAGGGGTGTTTGTTCTCTCTCCAGAAGGGAGTACGCGATACAGCGTCGTTGACGGGAAACTGAAGCTGCAGGAGCTGGAGAGCTGGTTAGACAAATCAACCAAAGACCGTTTACTCCATGAGTTGAGTATAAAAAAGGGAGTGCCGGTTTCTGTGCTAGCGCTTATCGATTCCGTGCCGGCCATTGTTTCTGCGCAATGGATAACGACGGGCGATGATGCGAGCGTGCAAACCATGCCCGGAAAACCGTCGACAATGGTGTTTATAGACAAGTTAACGGCTAAAAAACTCCTCACGATTGGGCAGGATGACGGCATCCAGAACGTTCGTACTTCACCTGATACAGCCACTTCTCAAATAAATAATCAGACGGAATTTACCTTAAGCACACAGAATGGAGATGTGAAAATTATCTGGGACGGTGAAAATCCCGGCCAGGCGTTAATAATTTATTTTTTGCCATTACTCATTCTCTCCGTCGTTCTGACGGTATCGATGACGGTTATATTGATGCGCCATATTATGCACAAGGCGAGAATGCTTGACGAAAATACGTTTCTCCTTGAGCAGGCGCGGTTGAATCTTATTACGAGTGAAAAAAGATTCCGGGACGTCAGTGAAACAACCAGCGACTGGTTCTGGGAAACAGATTTATCGTTAAGGATAACGTGGCTATCGGGTCGTTTTTCTACAATAACGGGATATGAAAATAGCAAATGGATAGGCCGCAGGTTGGATGAACTCTTTCCGGCGACAGGCGGATTATCACATGACTGCGCCGGGCAGCGGGATTTAACCGAACGCTTTGAATTTAAAAACTGTCCTTATACTCACGCGCAAAAAAACACGTCATATTGCACGCTTCTGGCAAAGTTTTCTGCTCAGCCTGATGGAACGGTGGTGTTGCGAGGCGCGGCAACCGACGTCTCTCAGGAAGTAGAAGCAACAAAACGCGTGGAGTTCCTGTCACGCCATGATGAATTAACCGGTCTGCCGAACCGGTATCATATTAAGGAATTTCTGGCAGGCCAGTTGGCGAAAGAAGACCTTAACCGTTATCCGTTTGCCATGATTTGCCTTGATTTAGACAAGTTTAAACCCGTCAATGATATTTTCGGGCACTCCACCGGCGATGCCCTGCTTGGCGAGGTCGCTTCACGTCTTAAAAATTGCGTTCGTCGGGGTGATTTTGTCGCACGGCAGGGAGGGGATGAATTTATGCTGCTCCTCGGCAACACCAGCCAGCAAGACCAGATTGAGGAGGTGTGTCGTCGTATCGTGCAAGAACTTAACCGTCCTTTCGCCATTGAGGGCAATGATGTGGCGATAGGCGTAAGCATGGGCATTGCGCTGGCTCCCCGGGATAGCAGCAGCGCAAACGATCTTCTACGCTACGCGGATATTGCGCTGTATCAGGCGAAACAATCCGGCAGAAACCGATGGGTCTATTATCGCCCGGATATGTCGGAAAAGTTGACCGAACGCAGGAAACTGGAATTAGAACTCAAGACCGCGATTCGCGAAGAACAGCTCTACCTGGTTTACCAGCCGCGTTATAACCTCCGGTATTCTAAAATTGAGGCCGTCGAAGCGCTGGTACGCTGGCAGCACCCGGCTCGGGGGACCATAATGCCCGATCAGTTTATCCCGCTGGCAGAAGAAACCGGGCTGATTATTAGCCTGAGCAACTGGGTCATACGCAAAGCCTGTACGGAGACGAAAGACAAATTGCCGGGATTATCGGTCTCCGTCAATATTTCTGCTATCGAATTCCAGGCAAGCGATCTTGCCGAAAGAATAAAAGAGATCCTTCACGAAACGGGGCTTGAATCCAACCGGCTGGAAATTGAAGTCACTGAAAACGTTACGCTTTCCGACCCGGAAAAAACCTTGCAGACCATGAAGTCTCTCAAAAGAATGGGCGTCCGCATTCTGATTGACGATTTCGGTACCGGCTATGCCTCTCTGAGCTATCTGCGGAAGTTTCAGTTTGACGGGCTTAAGCTCGACAAGAGCTTTATTTTTACCCTCGGTGACTCGCCGCAGAACCAGTCAGTCGTGGAGAAAATTATCGACCTGGGAAAAGCCTATTCCATGGCGGTAACCGCAGAAGGGGTGGAGACCGTCGAACAGCTGTCTTTTCTGAAAAAAAATAAATGTGATGAAGTTCAGGGCTACCTGCTTGGAAAACCGGCCGCCATTACGGACTTAAATTTAAACGCCAACAGAGTAAATCTCTAAATCGCGTTTTCACTCAGGAAAGCGCAAATGAAAAACCGGGCTTCTCGCCCGGTTTTTGTTATCCGCTCTCCGTTCGTATCCACGATCGTAAACGCCGCTTTCTATCTTACGACCAGGACAGGGCATTTCGCATGCCGAACCACTGCCGCAGCGTTCGAACCCAACAGATACGTCGATATGTCAGGTTTGTGGGAAGCGATGATAATCAGGTCGGCATCGATCGTGTCAGCGAGCTTAAGGATTTGATCTTTTGGAGAGCCCGTCACGGCGTGAGTCTGTATCTTGTCTGGAGGAATTTTGAATTGCTTAACGATTTCATCCAGCTTCGCTAAGGCCGCGTGCTGGAACTCTTTCAGCTTCGGCATTTCAACCGAATAGGCCAGGCCTAATGATGAATAATACGGAAGCGATGGAATGACGGTAAGAAAGTGAACTTTAGCTGTGTTAAGTGCTGTATGTGCCTGAACGAAGGGGATAACCATGTGCGTCAGGCTATCCTCTGAAATGTCAATTGGAACCAAAATTGAGTTATACATTTGTCCCTCCTGAGTGTTTTTCACACAATTCAGGGTAGACCGTTAATTTCAGGAAAACAGAGAGCAAGCTGTCATAACGGGGACAAATTTCGGTTATGTGATAGGCGTACAGTCGAACCTGCCCTGATCTCGTCAACGTGGCGTGACAACGAACAGGGGCATTCGGGGATGAATCTCTCCGCGTCACGGTCCGTTTTCTGCAAAACGCCAAAGCCTCAACCGGGCGCAAGGCCCGGTACCTTGTTCATATTGCGTGACAGCTGACGGACGCGATAATTTTATTCCCGCCCATATTCCCCATAATCAGATCGAGTAATTTTCGGTATTCCTCCCGGGTCATCACTTCCGCCCGAATTTCAGTTTTACCTTCTGCTTGCGCCGTAGCGGAATAAATCGCTTTCAGACTTAACGTCAACTCTTTCGCCATATTTACGACGCTCTGCCGCACCGCATCTTCATGCTCATCATTGCAGGTGATTTTAAGTACATAGCATTTTTCGCCTTCATGGAGCACAGGCAGTTGATTAATTCGCTGCGCGGCTTCGCGAAGCAATATGTTAGCGCAGAGAATAATTAGGCTGGCCATGGCGGCATTCCAGAACTGGCCTAATCCGCATAGCACGCCAATTCCGGCCGAGCACCACAGCGTTGCGGCGGTGTTTAAACCACGAATATTCATTCCTTCACGCATAATGACGCCAGCGCCAAGAAAGCCGATTCCGGAGACGATCTGCGCTGCGATACGCCCCGGGCTATCAGGAGAAGTCGATACCGAACTTAAAATGAACACTGCCGCACCCGTGGCAACCAGTGCATTGGTACGAAGTCCGGCCATACGCTGGCGCCACTGTCTTTCCGCGCCAATAATTGCGCCCAGCAGCATCGCTGCGAGCAGATGAGAGATATAAGGGAACATCAGCCTGTCGCCTGTTAACGTTATTAAATAATAAGCGTCAGTGCTTTGCTAAGCACATCATAACGCCGTTTAAATGCTAAACGTGTCAGGACGACGGTGGCGGAAAGAGTGAATGTGTAAACATGAACATGCGATGCCCCACAAATTGAGTGGTTTTACTATTTCGGGATACAATCGCTTAAAGAGGATTGCTGCCCACCGTTTCAGGTAAGCAGCGAGGAAATCGCGCTAGCTTACCTTCGTATCAACAATAAAATAACTTTCCAACGAAGGACTCCTGTGAAAATTTATTGCCAGTATAGTCAGGGTCGATAATGAGTAAAGCGAAAAAAAAGCCTCCGTTATGAATTGTTTAAGTTCGCAAGGCATATTTTTTAAGACGTCATCTGATTTTAAAAAATACCCGCTATACTACATTTCCTTTTTTACAGGCGATAACAGACAAAGGCAGGAAGTATGTCTCTTCGTTCGCTGCGGGCATTATGCCTGACAAGTTTTTTCATCGCGGATGTCCGCGATGGCCTCGGTCCTTTTCTCGGTATTTTTCTGACCGAACGCCACTGGGCTCCCGATGATATCGGCATCCTGATGACGGCCGGTGGGCTGGCGGGATTACTGGCCACGCTGCCGGCGGGATTCATCACCGACACCTCACGCAGCAAGCGGACCGTGCTGGCGCTGGTGTGCCTGCTCATCACCCTTAGCACGCTCCTGCTCTGGTTTAGCCAGCAGAGCGCTGTTGTCGCCGTTTCGCAAATTGTCTCCGGCATCTGCGCGGCGTTTGTTGGGCCGCTGATCGCCGGGATTACCCTGGGGCTGACCGGCCAGAGCGGGTTCAGCGCGCAGATGGGCAAAAATGAGGCGTTCAATCACGGCGGCAACTTTGTTACCGCACTGATTGCAGGGGGCATTGCGTGGTACTGGGGCGTCGGCGGGATTTTCCTGCTGATGACCTGTACGACGCTGTTAACGCTCTGTGCGCTGCTTGCCATTCGCAACGGGGATATCGATAACGACGCGGCGAGGGGGCTCTCTTCTTCAGCGAGCCTGCCGGTTCCCGGCTTTGCCGTGCTGATTAAAAACCGGGCGCTGTTAGTGACCGGACTGACGCTGCTGCTGTTTCACCTGGCGAACGCCGCGCTGCTGCCGATGCTGAGCATGAGGGTGGCCGCCGCGCCCGCCTCGATCAACCCCGGTTTGTACGCGGCGGGCACCGTTATCATCTCTCAGGCCGTGATGATCCCCGTTGCCATCTGGGTCGCCCACCGAATAGACCGCTACGGCTACTGGCGCTTAATTATGCTGGCGCTGCTGGTGATGCCGGTGCGCGCAGCGCTGGCGGCGTCTACGGACGCGCCGCTCATGATGATCCCGGTACAAATTCTCGACGGGCTGGCCGCAGGGATCCTGGGCGTCGCGGTACCGTCGTTTATCGTGGTGCTGTTGCGCGGGAGCGGGCACGTCAATGCCGGGCAGAGTGTGGTGATGCTGATGCAGGGGGTTGGGGCATCCATGAGCCCAGCGTTAACCGGCACGATTGCCGGTCATTACTCATTTGCCACGGCATTCAGTGTTCTGAGCGCGATTGCGCTGGTGGCCGTCCTGCTCTGGTGGTGCTTTGCGCACCGGACCTGGGAAACTGACAGTACGCCGGGTGGGGCATAGCCGCCACCCGGCGTCACGCTTACGCCAGTTCGTTAGGGCACGCTTCGCCCTTTTCCAGCTGCTGCAGGTTACCCAGCGTGGTTTCTGAAATGCTGATCAGCGCTTCGGCAGTCAGAAACGCCTGGTGTCCGGTAAACAGCACGTTATGACAGGCTGACAGGCGGCGGAACACGTCGTCCTGGATCACATCATTCGACTTGTCTTCAAAGAACAGATCGCGTTCGTTCTCGTACACGTCCATTCCCAGCGCGCCAATTTTCTGGGTTTTCAGCGCTTCGATAGCGGCCTGAGAGTCAACGAGCCCGCCGCGGCTGGTGTTGATGATCATCACGCCATCTTTCATCTGGTCAAACGCCGCCTGGTTAAGCAGGTGGTAGTTCTCCGGCGTCAGCGGGCAGTGCAGGGAGATCACGTCAGACTGGGAGAACAGGGTCGGCAGGTCGACGTATTCCACGCCCAGCTCCAGCGCAGCGGCGCTCGGGTATGGATCGAACGCCAGCAGACGCATGCCGAAGCCTTTCAGAATGCGCAGGGCGGCGACGCCGATTTTACCGGTGCCGATCACGCCCGCGGTTTTGCCGTACATGGTAAAGCCGGTCAGCCCTTCCAGAGAGAAGTTGGCATCACGGGTACGCTGATAAGCGCGGTGAATACGACGGTTGAGCGACATCATCATGCCAATTGCATGTTCCGCGACCGCTTCCGGGGAGTACGCCGGGACGCGCACCACCCTCAGACCCAGCTCTTTCGCCGCGTCGAGGTCCACGTTATTAAAGCCCGCGCAGCGCAGGGCGATATACTTCACGCCCTGTTTTTTCAACTCTTCCAGCACCGGACGACTGCCGTCGTCGTTAACAAAAATGCAGACGCCTTCACAGCCGTGCGCCGTTTTGGCGGTTTTTTCGGACAGCAGAAAGTCGAAAAATTCAAGCTCAAACCCGTAAGCCTCGTTAACATGTTGCAGATACTTTTTGTCGTACTGCTTTGTGCTATATACCGCGAGTTTCATAAGACTTTCTCCAGTGATTTTGCATTCACGTTAGCATGATTAAAATTATCTTACAATTTCTAAAATATTATTGAATTCAATAAGTTCTATCAATTATTCTAGAGCATCTATCATTAAAAATGGCATTCCCTTCAACTGACTGGCTAAACATGCGACAATGATCGGCACTGCCGGCTTAAATCTTTCGCTAAATCAGGATATTAACTGCCCATGAAGGGTAAATACAAAGCCGCTCTTGCGCTTTTACTGCTGTTCATATTGTTGCCGCTGACGCTGCTGATGACGCTCGCCCAGTGGGTACCGACGCTCGTCGGGATCTGGCTGCCCGTCGGGACGCGCATCGCTTTCGAAGAGAGTCCGAAACTTACCCGCCACGCGCTGGTGATCCCCGATCTTCGCTATCTGGTTGAAGACTGCGAAATTGCCCGCATCGATAACGTGACGCTGTCACATCCGAGCCGCTGGAAGCTGGATATCGGCGCGCTGGATCTTAACTCCGTCTGTCTGAGCAAAATTCCCCAGTCTGCGCCCTCAACGGTCGCCCCCAAAACGCTGGCACAGTGGCAGGCGGTATTACCCAATACCTGGATCACGGTTCACCGTCTGACGCTGTCGCCCTGGCAGCAGTGGCAGGGCGAGCTGCATGCGTCGCTGACGCCGTCCATTCAGGAGATCGCCTATAAAGGCGAGCAGGTCAGCATTAAAGGCACGCTTCGCGGTCAGACGCTCTCGGTCAGCCAGTTCGATGTCCAGCTCCCGGACCAGCCGCAGCCGATTAAGCTGGTGGGCGAGTTTACCTTGCCGCTGGTACCGGATGGCGTGCCGGTGAAGGGCCACGCGGTCGCGACCTTTAACGTGCCACAGTTGACGTCTCTGGTCGATGCCGATCTGGACTGGGAAGACAATCAGGGTCAGCTGGTGGTGATGGCGCGGGATAATCCCGATCCGCTGCTTGACCTGCCGTGGCAGATCACCGCGGAGCAGCTGAACATCAGCGACGGGCGCTGGAACTGGGATCTCTCGGGTATGCCGCTGAGCGGGCGGGTGTCCCTTCGCGCCGACAACTGGCAGCAGGGGCTGGATAAAACCACCCTGACCGGACGGCTGAATATGCTTACCCAGGGTGACGCGGGGAAAGGCAACGCGGTACTGAACATTGGGCCCGGCAGACTCAGCATGGAAAACAGCGACATGCCCCTGCATCTGAGCGGCGAGGCGAAGCAAAACGATCTTATTCTTTACGCCAAATTGCCCGCCACGCTGACCGGCAGCCTGTATGAACCGCAGCTGGCCTTTGAGCCGGGCGCGCTGCTCCGCTCGCGCGGGCGCATCATTGACTCACTCGATATCGATGAAATCCGCTGGCCGCTGGCGGGCGTGAAGCTGACGCAGAAGGGCGTGGACGGTCGTTTACAGGCTATTCTGCGCGCCCATGAAAACCAGATGGGCGATTTTGAACTCCATCTGGACGGTCAGGCCAACGACTTTTTACCTGATAACGGCCTGTGGCAGTGGCGCTACTGGGGGAAAGGCGGTTTCACGCCGATGCATGCCCGCTGGGATGTCGCCGGGAAAGGCGAGTGGCGCGACAATCTTATTGAGCTGACGGCGCTCTCCACCGGTTTTGACAAGCTCCAGTACGGCACGATGGAGGTCAGCAAGCCGCGTCTGGTGCTGGATCAACCGGTGCGTTGGCTGCGTGACCCCGAAAAACCGGCCTTCAGCGGCGCGCTGTCGCTCAACGCCGGGCAAACCCGTTTCTCCGGCGGCAGCGCGTTGCCGCCCTCGGTCCTGACCTTCAGCGTCGACGGCACCGACCCGACCATTTTTCAGTTCAAGGGCGACCTCCATGCGGACAAAATCGGTCCGGTACAGGTGAACGGACGCTGGGATGGCGTGCGCCTTCGCGGGCAGGCCTGGTGGCCAAAACAGTCGCTCACCGTCTTCCAGCCGCTGATCCCGCCGGACTGGAAAATGACGCTGCGCGACGGGGAGCTTTACGCGCAGGTCGCCTTCTCGGCGGCGGCCGATCAGGGCTTTGAGGCCGGTGGGCACGGCGTGCTGAAATCCGGCAGCGCCTGGATGCCGGATAACCAGATTAACGGCGTCGATTTTGTGCTGCCGTTCCGCTTCAGCGAGGGTACCTGGTCTCTCGGCACGCGCGGTCCGGTCACGTTGCGCATAGGCGAAGTGGAAAACCTGGTGACCGCGCGCAACATTACCGCCGATCTACAGGGGGATTATCCCTGGACGGAGGACAATCCGCTGCTTCTCACCAACGTGAAGGTGGAAACCCTCGGCGGGAAGATCACCATGCAGCAGCTGCGGATGCCTCAGCACGATCCGGCCCTGCTGCGCGTGGACAATATCTCTTCGAGCGAGCTGATCAGCGCCGTTAATCCGAAACAGTTTGCCATGTCAGGGCCGGTGAGCGGGGCGCTGCCGTTCTGGCTGGACAATGAAAAATGGATCATTAAAGATGGCTGGCTGACCAACCCGGGGCCAATGACGCTGCGCATCGACAAAGATACGGCCGACGCCATCGTGAAAGATAATATGGTGGCGGGCGCGGCGATTAACTGGCTCCGCTATATGGAAATTTCGCGTTCGTGGACGAAAATCAATTTAGATAATCTGGGTGAATTAACCATGCAGGCGACCATCAAGGGGACCAGCCGGGTGGATGGCAAAAGCAGCTCCGTCAACCTGAACTATACCCATGACGAGAATGTCTTTACCCTCTGGCGCAGCCTGCGCTTTGGGGACAATCTGCAAACCTGGTTTGAGCAACATGCGGCGATACCTGCTCCCCGCAGTTCGACTGGCAAGGAAAGTGAGGAACAACAATGAAAAAGATGGCTGGTGTGCTCACCGTTGCCGTTGCCGCGTTACTGACCGGCTGTACGCCGCGCATTGAAGTCGCTGCGCCAAAGGAGCCGATTACAATTAATATGAATGTCAAAATCGAACATGAAATCCACATTAAGGTCGATAAAGACGTTGAAACCCTGCTGAAATCGCGCAGCGATCTGTTCTGAGGATGCCATGAAACGATTAGCTCTGATTTTACTGGCGCTGGGGATGAACGTGCAGGCGGCTGCGCTGACCTTAAACGATGCCCGGGCGCAGGGGCGCGTGGGGGAAACCCTTAGCGGTTATATTGCCCCGATTCAACAGGATGCGGAAACGCTGGCGCTGGTCAATCGTATCAATGCGGCACGCACGGAAAACTACCAGAAGCTGGCTGACAGCAATAATTTGCCGGTCGATGAGGTGGCCAAAATGGCAGGTCAAAAACTGGTTGCCCGCGCGCAGCCGGGCGAATACGTGAAGGGTATTAACGGAAAATGGCTCAAAAAGTAGCTAGCGGTAGCGCCTGCGGTATTCCCCCGGCGAGACGCCAAAACGCTGCTTAAACGCCGTTGAAAAATGGCTATGGTCGGTGAACCCCCAGCTGTAGCCAATGCCCGCCAGCTTTTCATCATCACCGGCAGCGCGCAGTGCCTGCGCGCAGAGATCCAGACGACGGTTTTTGATGTACTGCGCCACCACCAGCCCCTTCTCGGCAAACATTCGGTAAAGGCTGCGCACGGACATGCCGCTCTCGGCGGCAATCCATTCCGGGCGCAGCGATTCAGACTGAATATGGTCGTCAATCAGCGCCACCACATGCTGGAACTGGCGCTCCTTGCGCGGCTGAATGATTTCACGCTGCTGGAACGCGGGGCGCAGCAGGCAAATCATCGCCTCGAGCGCCGCTTCGCTTTCACGGTCACTCAGGTCGGCATTGCTCATGCTCTCCATCAGCAGGCGATGGCTCAGCTGTACCGTCGGCAAGGTGCGGGAAAGGGCGGTCGCGCAGCTTATCTCCTGGAAACGACACTGCTGCTCAATAATCTGACGGGGAACCAGCAGCGAGATCTGGCGGGATTTTTCCCGCCAGTTGATCGAGCAGGGACGTGACGCGTCAATCAGCGTGATATCACCGGTTCTGAGCAGCGCGCGACGGTCATCCTGCTCAATTTCCGCGCTGCCTTCGAGCTGGAACACAGTATAGAACCAGGCATCATTACTCTGAGCGATCTCCTGACGGGAGCGGAACAGGTTGACGCCGCCTGCGGTCACGGTGCTGAGCTTCAGGCTTCGCGCATAGCTAGTCTCCAGCTCGCCGAAGAATTTCCCCCCGGTGGGCTGCGCGTTAAAATGCCCGCAAACCTGGTTAATTTGCGCCAGCCACTGCTGATACTGTTCCTGCTCGCTTGCACACGCCATCGTTTCTCTCACTGCACCGTCAACGTTTTCGCATTGTTGCATTTGTGTTGCATTTTGTCAGAGCTATGAGGCTGACTATAGGAAAGAACACTCACCGGTAACAGCGATATAAGCGGCAATTATCGCGATTTGCGGAGCCTGTCACAGGTGGCAAAGCGAATGTCACAGAGACAAAAGCGAGAACGCAAAACCCCACTTAGACTGGATGGACACCCTGCGAAGAATAACGAAGGAGTATCCTATGTCTGAATCACTGGTGGCCATTCAGCCTTCCGTACAACAATTTTTAGACCGACAGCATGGCCTGTGGATTGAAGGGCGTCAGGCCGCGTCGGACAGTGAAAAACGGCTGAACGTCTTCAACCCGGCCACGGGCGAGGTCATTGCCTCGACTGCCGATGCCAGCGTCGATGACGTTGACCGTGCCGTCATGTCCGGCTGGCGCGCGTTTGTCGCCCGCAGCTGGGCCGGAAAACTGCCGGCGGAGCGCGAGCGGATCCTGCTTCATTTCGCCGATCTGGTCGAACAGCACAGCGAAGAGCTGGCCCAGCTTGAAACGCTGGAGCAGGGCAAATCCATCAATATTTCCCGCATGTTTGAAGTCGGTTGCACCCTGAACTGGATGCGCTATACCGCCGGACTGACCACCAAAATTTCGGGTAAGACCCTCGACCTTTCCATCCCGCTGCCGCAGGGCGCCCGCTATCAGGCGTGGACGCGTAAGGAGCCGGTTGGCGTGGTGGCCGGGATTGTGCCCTGGAACTTCCCGCTGATGATCGGGATGTGGAAAGTGATGCCTGCGCTGGCCGCGGGCTGCTCTATTGTCATCAAGCCCTCAGAGACCACGCCGCTGACCATGCTGCGCGTGGCGGAACTGGCCAGCGAAGCGGGCATTCCGGACGGAGTGTTCAACGTGGTGACCGGGAGCGGCGCGGTATGCGGCGCAGCGCTGACCTCGCATCCGCATATTGCAAAGGTGAGCTTTACCGGCTCAACGGCGACGGGTAAGCAAATCGCCCGCGCGGCGGCGGACACGCTAACCGGGGTGACTTTGGAGCTGGGCGGGAAAAACCCGGCTATCGTACTGAAAGACGCGGACCCGGCGTGGGTGATCGAAGGCCTGATGACCGGCAGCTTCCTGAACCAGGGGCAGGTGTGCGCGGCGAGCTCGCGCATCTATATTGAAGCGCCGCTGTTTGACACGCTTGTCAGCGGGTTTGAGCAGGCGGTGAAATCCCTGAGCGTCGGGCCGGGCATGTCGCCGGAGGCGTTTATCAACCCGCTGGTGTCGCGCGCGCACTGCGATAAGGTGCAGACCTTCCTTGATGAAGCGAAGTCGCGCAACGCGGAGCTGATCGTCGGTAACCGGGGGCCGGAAGGCAAAGGCTATTACGTTTCGCCTACGCTGGTGGTGAACCCGGATGCCTCACTGCGCCTGACCCGTGAAGAGGTGTTTGGCCCGGTGGTCAACCTGGTACGCGTCGCCGACGGAGAAGAGGCGCTCCAGCTGGCAAACGACAGCGAGTATGGCCTGACGGCCAGCGTCTGGACGCAGAATATCAGCAAGGCGCTGGAATATACCGACCGGCTGCAGGCGGGCACCGTCTGGGTGAACAGCCATACGCTGATTGACGCCAACCTGCCGTTCGGCGGCATGAAGCAGTCCGGCACCGGACGTGACTTTGGTCCGGACTGGCTGGACGGCTGGTGTGAAACCAAATCGGTTTGCGTGCGCTACTAGTAAAAGCAAAAGGCAACCTGGAGGTTGCCTTTTAGTGTTTGTTCCCTCTCCCGTGGGAGAGGGTCAGGGTGAGGGCATCAGGCTGCACCGGGCGAATTTTGTAGGTCGGGTAAGCCGTAGCCGCCACCCGACATGTTTACAGCGACCACCGATCCCGCCCGGCCTCTTTCGCCCGATACAGCGCCGCATCGGCGCGGGCGATGATCTCGGTGCCTGCTAACCCCTCCGCCATGCTCGCAATCCCCATGCTCACGGTGACACGATCGCTAACGGTTGACGCGCTGTGCGGTATAGCTTCTGTACGCAGGCCGTTCTGAATGCGTAAGGCCACCTTTTCTGCGATGTTTTCCGGACAGTTAAACAGGATCACCACAAACTCCTCGCCGCCGTAGCGTGACACCACATCGTCAGGCGTGCGCACCGACTGCTTCAGCACCCGCGCCACGCGGGTCAGGCAGTCGTCACCCGCCTGGTGCCCGTAGGTGTCGTTGTAGCGTTTGAAATAGTCGATATCCAGCATAATCACCGAGAAGGTTTTTTTCTGCTCAACCGCGTTCTCCAGCACCACTTCCATTTTCCGGCGATTGGCGGTTTTGGTTAACGGATCCTGATGCGCCAGCGCATCCAGTCTGGAGATCAGCAGCTGATTTTGCTGATTACGTCGCCAGGCCTCGTCAAACCAGCTCAGCAGGATGAAACGCCCGCAGATCAGGATCAGCGTGAATACGCTCCAGATAGTGGCAAAGCGCAGGTTCAGACCATGATTCAGCACCCAACTGGCAACCGGCAGAGTGAGCCACAGTGGGAGCACGAACGAAAGTAATCCCATCGGGTAAAAATAGAGCGCAGTCAAACCGGACAGTAATAAAATTACGCACAGCGGCCAGACGTGAGGAAGAAGTAGATCGGTGATGAACCAGAAGCTGCACATCGACCAGAAGGTGCTGCAAACAAACAATACCACGCCGATTCCGGCAATGCGCCGCCAGGCCATGATGACCAATGTAACTGACAAAATGATGATGCCCAGCATCGAGGCATCGACAATCCGCGTCAGTTGCCTTGAACCGGGATACAGCATATCGCTGTTCTCCAGCAAAATGTGGCGAAGCAGAATCATCACCGCGAAGCTGATATTCACGAAGGCCAGCCACGGCAGGTTCATCGCCAGCCCGTGCATGACCATAGCATGGCGCGTTGGCCAGGTTGCCCGTTCAAGTGTCGGTTTTTTTCTTTTTTCCATTGACGCTTTTTACCCTTTCTGGCTAACACGTGAAGCAGGAAAGGGCGGACGAACCGCCCTTTTGCGTGCACCGTTACGGTGTCACAATGTTAAACCAGAAATCAAACTTGTCCATATAGCTAAGCATGGCATCAAGTTTCGCGCTGTCGCCAGTAATTTTAATATTTCCGCTGTCCTGAGCCTGTTTCAGCGTCACCTCCTTGAGGATGATTTTATTCAGGGTGTCACGGTTAAGCGTCAGCGTCGCGTCCGCCTCTTTTGCTTCCGCGTTCGCCGTGTGGTTCAGCACGCCGTTTTCCAGCTCGAGTTTGTACTTCCCGCCATCGCTGCCCAGATCGATGTTAAACACCGATTTGGCGTCACCCGCTTTTTGTCCGTTGATATGGACAGCCAGATAGTCAAAGAACATCTCCGGCGTCATCGCGCGCACCGTATCCGGGCTGGCGGTATTCGGCGTTGGCCCTTTCACCACGCCGTTACGCAATTCCTGCGCGCCGGTCAGGTAGAAGTTACGCCACGGGCCGGATTCAGCCTGATAGCCAAGCTGTTCCAGCGCATCCGCTTCCAGGTTGCGCGCCGCCTGGTTGTTCGGATCGGCAAAGACCACTTTGCTCACTACCTGCGCCACCCAGCGGTAGTTACCCTGGTCGAAGTCGGTTTTCGCCTTGCTCAGGATGGCATCCGCGCCGCCCATATACTCCACGAATTTCTTCGCGCCTTCTTCTGGCGGCAGTTCATCCAGCGTCGCCGGGTTGCCGTCAAACCAGCCCAGATACAGCACATAGGTGGCTTTTACGTCATGGCTCACCGAACCGTAATAGCCGCGGTTGGCCCAGGTATGCGCCAGTGAATCCGGGAGCTTGAAGTTCGCGGCGATTTCGTCGCGCGTCAGCCCTTCGTTGGCCATACGCAGCGTCTGGTCGTTGATGTAACGATAGAGATCGCGCTGGCTTTTCAGCAGCTTGACGACGTTTTCGTTGCCCCAGGTCGGCCAGTGGTGCTGCGCCATGATGATTTCAGCTTTGTCACCCCAGCGCACAATCGCCTGGTTGATGTATTTCGACCACGGCAGCGGCTCGCGGATTTTGGCCCCGCGCAGCGAGTAGGTGTTGTGCAGGGTATGGGTCACGTCCTCAGCGGATTCAATCAGTTTTTTCTCTTCGATATACCAGAGCATTTCCGATGGCGCTTCGGATCCCGGTGCGAGCATAAAATCATAGGTCAGGCCGTCGATAACCTCTTTTTGCCCGTCTTTCTCAATGATATTGGTCGGGGCAATCAGCGTCACCGTCCCGGCCGAGGTGGTCGTACCCAGGCCCGCGCCCACCTGACCTTTGGCATCGGGCTTCAGCAGGTTGCCATACATATAGCTGGCGCGGCGGCTCATCACGTTGCCCGCCATGATATTCTCGGCAACGGCCGCTTCCATAAACCCGGCTGGCGCGTAGACCTTCACTTTGCCGGATTTCACGTCGGCTTCATCCACCACGCCGCGCACGCCGCCATAGTGGTCAACGTGGCTGTGGGTATAAATAATGGCGACGACAGGCTTCTTGCCGCGATTTTTAAAATAGAGATCCATCCCGACCTTCGCCGTTTCTGCCGACACCAGCGGGTCAACCACGGTAATACCTTCTTTCCCTTCAATGATGGTCATATTTGACAGGTCAAGATTTCGGATCTGATATACGCCGTCGGTGACTTCAAACAGGCCGCTAATATTAATCAGCTGAGATTGACGCCATAAGCTGGGATTAACGGAGTCCGGTGCTTTATCGCCTTCTTTAATAAATGAATATTGCTGTGGATCCCAGATGACATTCCCTTGTTCCCCTTTGATAATTTCCTGAGGAATCGGTGCAATAAAGCCTTTATGGGCGTTCGTAAAATCGGTGTTGTCGGAGAAAGGAAGCTGATTAAACAGGGCGTTATTGGCTTGTTGCGTTGCAGTCGTGGCATCCTTCGGGGCGTCTGCGGCATACGCGGAACTGACGGAAATAACAAGTCCAGCCAGAGCAAGACTCCTGACGATCAAATTGAATTTCATCCTAAACCTCTCAGTGATGTATTACGTCGCTTGTGGAAAATTCGCGTCCTGGCTGAAAGTGGTTCAAGAAATGCAATGGGAATAAACGAGGTAGAAATAACTATAATCGGGGAGAGGTATTCAGCAAGTAAATAGATGAAAAACCGGGCATTGCGCCCGGTGCGTTATTTATTTCTGTTCGTCTTTCTTTTTCCCTAGCGTTGGCGTCTCGTCAAAGAAGTTCCACGGCTTAAGCAGGGTATGTACCCATTCCGTCGGCATAATCGGCCACTCCTCCGCGCGGGCGACGTGGGTAGTGCCGGTGGTCATCCAGACCACGTCATCCTGACCGTTGAGCGACTCGTTATCCTTGCTGTACTGCCCCAGGCCCGTGTCGTGGATGGAGCGGTTCGGGAATTTCCCTTCCGGGTAGAGCTCATCCGGATGGTAACGGGTCACCCAGAGCTGTTTGTCCATAAAGCTCAGGCGATGATAAATCCACTCGTCCGGGGCAAATTTCGCGCCGGTCGCCACCGGGTGCGTTCCCCCCGCGTAAGGGATAATCTGGTATGAGACCGGGTTGCCCATGCGGTTCTCTTTACTGGTGTTGCTCAGCAGCCGAATGGTGCCCGGGTCGAATTTCTGCGCCGCCTGCTGCTCGGTATCAATATCGTACTGATTGATCTGCATGGTGCTGGTCCGCGGGCCCCCGGCGGTATTCGGCTTCACTTCCGGATCCATCGCCACCAGCTTGTTGTTGATGCCGTCCACGTCCATATCGAGACGGAAGTTGTAGATGTGCTGGTGCGTGGTGCCCACGATGTTATGGTCGATCAGCGTGCCGTATTTGGTGTCGTCTTTGGCGGTGGCGTCGTGCATGGTTTTCGCCTGAACGCCTTTCACTGCTTCGATACCCGTCGCGCCGGCATCAATGCCGATGGTGCCATTTTCATGGAACACCCAGTCGAAGATGTAATCGTAGTTGCCCACGGTACTCACCCAGCGCACCACCAGCTCGCGGCGCTCGGTGCTGACGTTCGGCTGGCCCATCTCCTGATGTTTGTATTCCGGCCCCGCGTAGCGTTCGAAAATGGCGATCGCGCGCGGGATCTCCATCGGCGCGCCGGTGTAATCCGGGATAGTTTCATTGAGCATCACGGCATTGGACGGCACGTCTTTACCGCGCACCAGCGGTGAGGTCAGGGTGCCCATACCGTAGTCGCCGGAGTCGAGATAGGCTTTAAAGTACCAGCCCACGTCCGGATCGCCATAAGGGACGATCATGCCGCCGAGCGACCCCTGATACATCACCTGGCGCTTTTTGCCGTTGTCGTTATAGGTGACGGTTGAAATCATCGGGCCGACGCGGGAGTCCAGGCTCAGGTGGAAATCCCAGTTCTGCCAGTGCACCATATCCCCGGTGATGGTGTAGTTCTTGCCTTCCGGCTCAGTGATGTTGAGCGGTTTTTTCGGCGTCTCCATGCGGTCGCGGCCATCATAGGGACGCGGGGTCATGGGAACCGGAACAACGGCGCCTTCTTCAATCTTCTGGATCTTTTTCTGCTCAAGATCGACAACCGCGACCAGGTTTTCAATCGGGTGCGCCCAGTAGTTGCCGTCGCCCACGTCCAGATAGCTCACCACCTTCAGCAGGCGATCTTCCTGCTTCAGGCCGTCTTTACCGTCGAAATAGCCGACGGTCAACGGCGTGGTAATCACTTTTTTCGGGTCGGTGATGCCGTGTTTTTTAAGCACCTCGGCGAACTCGGTACTTTCGTTGATGATCTGCTGAACCGCGGTGAAATCATCCAGCAGCACCATGCCGTGCGCGTCTTTTACCGGTTCCCAGCGCAGAATTTTTTTATCCTTCAGGTCCACTACGCTTTCGATAACGTGCTTGCCGTCGAGCATGACGATCTTCGCCTGACGCGGGGCATCCACTGCCGTACCGTTAAGCACAAAGTCCCACACTTTGGCTTTCTCAGGCTCTGCCAGGGCGATCTGGGTAAAGCGGGTATTCGGCTTAAAATCCGCAGAGGCTTTCACAATCTCAACGGCCTGCTTAATTTCGTCCGCCGTTAGCGCGTTTAACGGGTGAGGGCGTTTTTCAACCTGGAAGGTCTGGTCAAGGCCGGACTGGAAAACATCGTTGATGAAGGTATCGGAAATAAAGGCTTTCTTGCCTTTCATCACCACCGGCACCTCAAGCCTGAGGGTTTTACCGTTGACGATGGCGGTTTTAGCGCCCGGTTTGACCTTCACAAAGGCACCGTCTTTCGCAATGGTGAACATCTGTGCGTAATCATCCCACTGAACGTCCGCACCAAAGTCCTGCAGCGTTTTGTCCATCGGGACCATATGTGCCTCACTGCCGTGGGCGAAAACAGGGGATTGCCAGGCGCAACACAGCGCAACGGCCATGGCCAGCGCCGTTCTACGGGCAGAAAAAGAAGAATTGCTTCCCATCGTAGACCTCATCTTGTTGTGTTTATTGTATTGTGACAGCCTTATCCTGACAGGCGCCTGAGAAAAGCGTTTGCCTGCATCTGCCAGATTATTTGTCAGCCTTGCCAGGTTAAAAAAAGAGCGGGGATAAATCACAGGCCGGGCCATTTCCTCTCCCCATTGAGGCTGAGGTAACCCCACAAATGATGTCAGCACAGACGGCCCCCTCTCCCTTGAGGGAGAGGGCTGGGGTGAGGGGGAACATACGGCTGTGGAGGTTATTCCGTTCACTTTATGTTGAGGGCCTTGCTGAAGGCCCCCAGTGAATCTGTAAGCAGCGTCAAATTACCGGGAGCCACCAGCCATTGTGGTAAAGGGGAAGGGACGTTAGCTGAATTCGCCCTGCTGGCGCGCCACCAGCGTCAGGATGGAGTAGAGCGCCACGGCCTGCTGGTGCTGGTTGAAGATCTCAACCGCCCACTCCACCACGCCGGTTGGTTTTTCCTCCGCGGTACGCTGTTTCTTCAGCGTTTTACGCTTGCAGGTCAGGCGCACCTGAATGGTATCGCCCGGCTTAACCGGCTCGATAAAACGCAGGTTTTCCATGCCGTAGTTGGCAATAACCGGCCCGACGCCCGCATCAACAAACAGTCCCGCCGCGGCGGAGATCAGGAAGTAGCCGTGCACCACGCGCTCGCCAAAGATCGACTCCGCCGCACCGATCTTGTCCATATGGGCGTAGAAGTGGTCCCCGCTCAGGCAGGCAAAGTTCACAATATCCGCTTCCGTGAGGGTGCGGCGCGGCGTCAGCAGGCTGTCGCCCGGCTGCAGCTCCTCAAAGTATTTGCGGAACGGATGCACGCGGTCTTCCTGCACCGCTGCGCCACGCACCCACTGTTTGCCAATGGCGGCCAGCATCGTCGGGCTGCCCTGAATCGCGGTGCGCTGCAGGTAGTGCTTCACCGCGCGCAGGCCGCCCAGCTCTTCGCCGCCGCCCGCGCGGCCCGGGCCCCCGTGCACCAGCTGAGGCAGCGGGGAGCCGTGGCCGGTAGACTCTTTGGATGATTCCTCGTTAAGGATCTGAATACGCCCGTGGGCGCGCGCCGCACCGGCAATAAACTGGCGGGCAATCGCCGAATCGGCGGTGACCAGCGTACCGGCCAGGCTGCCGCCGCCCGCGCGGGCAAGCTGCATCGCGTGGCGTGCGTTGCGATACGGCATCAGCGTCGCAACCGGGCCGAAGGCTTCGGTGGAGTGCACCGCCGGGGTTTCATCCGGCTGCGGGCAGAACAGCAGGGTCGGCGGGAAGAACGCCCCCGCGGCCTGCAAATCCGCTTTGCCGCCCAGACGGATCTGGCAGCCAGCGGCGATCAGTTGCTCCACTTTCTCCTGCACGTCCGCGCGCTGTTCGGCGTTGACCAGCGCCCCCATCTTCACCCCTTCCTGCGCCGGGTCGCCCACCACCACTTTTTCCAGACGGGCAATCAGCGCCTGGCTCACCGCGTCAATCTGGTTTTGCGGGACGATAATTCGGCGAATGGCCGTACATTTTTGCCCGGCTTTGGCGGTCATCTCGCGGACCACTTCCCGGATGAACAGGGCAAACTCCGGCTGGTCCGGCGTAACGTCTTCCCCCAGCACGCAGCAGTTCAGGGAGTCGGCCTCCATGGTGAACGGAATCGAATTCGCCACGATATTCGGGTGCACGCGCAGGCTTTGCCCGGTGCTGGCGGAGCCGGTAAAGGTCACGACATCCTGGCTGTCGAGCTGGTCGAGCAGATCCCCCGCGCCGCCGCAGATCAGGCTGATGGCGCCGTCCGGCACCAGTCCGCTGTCGACGATGGATTTCACCATCGCCTGCGTCACCTGTGCGGTAGCGGTAGCGGGTTTGATGATGGCGGGCATCCCGGCAAGCCAGGTCGGTGCCAGCTTTTCCAGCATCCCCCAGCAGGGGAAGTTAAAGGCGTTGATGTGAACCGCCACGCCGGATTTGGAGGTGAGAACGTGGCGCGCCGCAAAGCCGCCTTCTTTCGACAGCGGGATTAACTCATCTTCCGGCCACAGGGTGTCATCTGGCAGCTCGCGGCTGCCCAGGCTGGCGTAAGTGAAGAGGGTGCCGATGCCGCCTTCAATATCCACCCAGCTGTCTGCCTTCGTCGCCCCGGTCTGGGCCGACAGGGCATAAAACGTCTCTTTCTCGCTCAGCAGGTGCTTTGCCACCGCCTTCAGCATGGCAGCACGTTCGATAAAGGTCATCTCGTGAAGCGCTTCCCCGCCGCGCTCAATCGCATAGCGACGGGCGGCCGCCATGTCCAGCCCTTCGCTGGTCACGCTCCACAGGGCTTCGCCACTGATGGCGTGATGAATAGTGCGCTCGCGGCCCCGGCCAGACTGCCAGGTACCGGATAAGAAGCTGGCTAACTGCTGCATCGCTTATCTCCAAATGTTACGTAATTTACTCATTAATAGTTTGATCGTGAATCATAAAAATCAAGCTGAGTTTTTAATGAATTGTTAACGTTGTGATCTGGCTGGATGAATCTCATCGCTTGGAGATGCTTTCTGAAAGGCCTGATGCAAAAGCCTTGCGAGCAGCATCACAAAACCAGGAAACAATTCTTGGGGTTATATTTAACCTATGTGTAACTTTTAAAAAACAAAGTGATTCAATATTACGCCTTAATTTGCAAACTAACGAATCATAAAGGTGATGACGTGACGCAAGAACAACGGTTTGAGCAGCGCATAGCGCAGGAGACGGCGATTGAGCCTCAGGACTGGATGCCTGACGCCTACCGTAAGACGTTGATCCGCCAGATTGGTCAGCATGCGCACTCCGAAATTGTCGGCATGCTGCCGGAAGGGAACTGGATCGCCCGCGCGCCGACGCTGCGCCGAAAAGCGATCCTGCTGGCGAAAGTTCAGGACGAAGCCGGGCACGGACTCTATCTCTACAGCGCGGCGGAAACGCTGGGCTGCGCGCGGGAAGACATCTACCAGAAAATGCTCGACGGCAGGATGAAATACTCTTCCATCTTCAACTATCCGACCCTGAGCTGGGCCGATATCGGCGTGATCGGCTGGCTGGTGGACGGCGCCGCTATCGTCAATCAGGTGGCGCTGTGCCGGACCTCCTACGGTCCTTATGCCCGCGCGATGGTGAAAATCTGTAAAGAAGAGAGCTTCCACCAGCGCCAGGGCTTTGAGGCCTGCATGGCGCTGGCGCAGGGCAGCGAGGCCCAGCGTCAGATGCTGCAGGACGCCATCAACCGCTTCTGGTGGCCAGCGCTGATGATGTTCGGGCCGAACGACGACAACTCGCCGAACAGCGCCCGCAGCCTGGCCTGGAAAATCAAACGCTTCGGCAATGACGAACTTCGCCAGCGCTTTGTCGACAACACGGTGCCGCAGGTGGAGATGCTGGGCATGACGGTGCCGGATCCCGACCTGCGATTTGATGAAGAGAGCGGTCATTACCGCTTCGGCGAGATCGACTGGCAGGAGTTTGACGAGGTCATTAGCGGGCGCGGCATCTGCAACCACGAGCGCCTGGCCGCGAAACGTAAAGCCTGGGAAGAGGGGGCGTGGGTGCGCGAAGCCGCACTGGCGCACGCGGAAAAACAACACGCCCGCAAAGTGGCTTAAGAGGAATCACGATGAGCAACGTCTACTGGCCGCTGTACGAAGTGTTCGTACGCAGCAAACAAGGGTTATCCCACCGTCACGTGGGCAGTCTGCATGCCGCCGACGATCGCATGGCGCTGGAAAATGCGCGTGATGCCTACACCCGCCGCAGCGAAGGGTGTTCTATCTGGGTGGTTAAGGCGAGCGAAATCGTCGCCTCCCAGCCGGAAGAGAGCGGTGAGTTCTTCGACCCGGCGGAAAGCAAGGTTTACCGCCACCCGACGTTCTACACCATCCCCGACGGCATCGAGCATATGTGAGGCAAAGAATGAATTCAGTGACTGCCTATGCCCTGCGTCTGGGCGACAACGGTCTGGTGCTTTCCCAGCGTCTCGGCGCCTGGTGCGGCCACGCGCCAGAGCTGGAAATTGACCTCGCGCTCGCCAATATCGGTCTCGACCTGCTGGGCCAGGCGCGCAATTTCCTGACCTATGCCGCGGAGCGGGAAGGCCAGGGCGATGAAGACACGCTGGCGTTTGGCCGCGACGAGCGCCAGTTCCGCAACGTTCTGCTGGTGGAGCAGCCGAACGGCAGCTTCGCCGACACCATTGCCCGCCAGTACCTGATGGATGCCTGGAACGTGGCGCTGTACGAACGCCTGACCCGGAGCAGCGACGGCCAGCTTGCGGCCATCGCCGCCAAAGCGATTAAAGAGGCGCGCTACCACCTGCGCTTCAGCCGCGGCTGGCTGGTGCGTCTGGGCGACGGGACCGAAACGTCCGCGCAAAAAATGCAGCAGGCTATCGACAATCTGTGGCGTTTCACGGCCGAGCTGTTTGAAGCCGATGACGTCGAGCTGGCCCTGATTGACGCCGGCGTGGCGGTTGACCCGCGCGTCCTGCGCCAGCCGTGGGAAAGCGAAGTCTTTGCCGGTCTCAATGAAGCCTGCCTGCAGGTTCCCGCAGAGGTGGCGTACCGCACCGGGGGCAAGAGGGGGCTGCATACCGAACATCTGGGCCCGATGCTGGCGGAAATGCAGTACCTCCAGCGCGCGTATCCCGGTCAGCAGTGGTAAAGGAGAACGCTATGCAACGCCTCGTCGACATCGCGCCCGCGCAAATCCCGCAGATCTGGGCGCTGTTAAGCCAGATCCCCGATCCGGAAGTGCCGGTGTTAACCATCACCGATTTAGGCATGGTGCGCAGCGTGAAGGCGCAGGGGGAAGGCTGGGTCATTGGCTTCACGCCAACCTACTCGGGCTGCCCGGCAACGGAGCACCTGCTGGGGGCGCTCCGCGACGCGATGACCGCGAACGGCTTTACCCCGGTACACATTGTGCTCCAGCTTGAACCCGCCTGGACCACCGACTGGATGACCGCCGACGCGCGCGAGCGCCTGCGGTCCTACGGCATCAGCCCGCCCGTGGGGCATAGCTGCCACGCGCACGCGCCTGTGGAGGTGAGCTGCCCGCGCTGCGCCAGCACCGACACCGCGCTTATCAGTGAATTTGGTTCGACGGCCTGCAAAGCGCTCTACCGCTGCAACACCTGCCGCGAGCCCTTCGACTATTTCAAATGTATTTGAGGCTGCCATGACAACGTTTCATTCATTAACAGTGGCAAAAGTGGAACCCGAAACCCGCGACGCGGTGACCATCACGTTCGCGGTGCCGCAGGCGCTGCAGGACGCCTACCGCTTCCGCCCCGGCCAGCACCTGACGTTAAAAACGAAGCTTGACGGGGACGAGCTGCGCCGCTGCTACTCCATCTGCCGGAGTACCGCCCCGGGCGAAATCAGCGTGGCGGTCAAAGCCATCGACGGCGGGCGCTTTTCCCGCTATGCCCGGGATGAGATCAAAGCGGGTATGGCGCTGGAGGTGATGGTGCCTCAGGGGCAGTTTGGCTACCAGCCGCGGGCTGAACGCGAAGGCCACTACCTGGCGATTGCGGCAGGCTCCGGGATCACCCCGATGCTGGCGATTATCTCCGCGACGCTTGCGACCGAACCCAACAGCCAGTTCACCCTGATCTACGGCAACCGCAGCAGCCAGAGCATGATGTTCCGCCAGGCGCTGGCGGACCTGAAGGACAAGTACACGCAGCGGCTGCAGCTGGTCTCCATCTTCAGCCAGGAGCGGCTGGACAGCGATCTGCTTTACGGCCGCATCGACGGGGAAAAGCTGCAGGCGCTGGCGAAAACCCTGATTAACTTCCGCCAGTACGACGAGGCGTTTATCTGCGGCCCGTCGGCGATGATGGACGACGCCGAAGCGACGCTGAAGGCGCTGGGGATGCCGGACAAATCCATTCACCTTGAGCGCTTTAACACCCCGGGGACCACCGCTAAACGCGCGGTGCACGTCCAGGCGGAAGGACAGAAAGTGACCGTGCGCCAGGACGGGCGCGATCGCGAAATCACCCTGACGGCGGACGACGAAAGCATCCTGGATGCCGCCCTGCGTCAGGGGGCGGATCTCCCGTATGCCTGCAAGGGCGGCGTGTGCGCCACCTGTAAATGCAAAGTGCTGCGCGGGAAGGTGGATATGGCGACCAATTACAGCCTGGAGCCGGACGAGCTGGCCGCCGGATACGTGCTGAGCTGCCAGTCGCTGCCGTTAACCGCCGACGTGATTGTCGACTTCGACGCGAAGGGGATGGCATGAGCGAACTGATTGTTACCCGTCATGGCCGCGTGCAGCAGCTGACGCTAAACCGTCCGGCGGCGCGCAACGCCCTCAATAACGCGCTGTTAACGCAGCTTGCTGAGCAGCTTGAGTCCGCCGCCGTCGATGCCGACATCGCCGTCTGCGTGATTTACGGCAGCGAGCGCTGCTTTGCCGCCGGGGCCGATCTCAACGAAATGGCGGAGAAAGATCTGCCCGCCACGCTGAACGATATCCGCCCGCAGCTGTGGGCGCGCATCAACGCTTTTCCTAAACCGCTGATTGCCGCCGTGAACGGCTTCGCGCTGGGCGCAGGCTGCGAGCTGGCGCTGCTGTGCGACGCGATCGTTGCTGGCGATAACGCCCGTTTCGGCCTGCCGGAAATTACGCTGGGCATTATGCCCGGCGCGGGCGGCACCCAGCGTCTTATCCGCAGCGTCGGTAAATCGCTCGCCAGCAAAATGGTGCTGACCGGCGAGAGTATTTCCGCGCAGCAGGCGCTGAGCGCCGGGCTGGTGAGCGACGTTTTCCCGCCAGCGCTGACGCTGGAGTATGCCCTGAAGCAGGCGGCGCTGATGGCGCGCCACTCTCCGCTGGCGCTGCAGGCGGCGAAACAGGCGCTGCGCCAGTCTCAGGAGGTGCCGCTCCAGGCCGGACTCGCGCAGGAGCGTCAGCTGTTTACGCTGCTTTCTGCCACCGAGGATCGCCGGGAGGGCATCGACGCCTTCTTACAAAAACGCACCCCCGACTTTAAAGGACGCTAATTGTGGAATTTATTCTCAGTCATGTTGAGCAGGGCGTAATGACCATTACGCTGAACCGTCCGGAGCGTCTGAACAGCTTTAACGACGTGATGCACCAGCAGCTTGCCGAGTGCCTGAAACAGGCCGAGCGTGATGACACCGTTCGCTGCCTGCTGATCACCGGGGCGGGTCGCGGCTTTTGCGCCGGTCAGGATCTGAACGACCGCAACGTCGACCCCAACGGCCCGGCGCCGGATCTGGGGATGTCCGTTGAAACCTTCTATAACCCGCTGGTGCGCCGCCTGGCAAAGCTGCCGAAACCGGTCATTTGTGCCGTTAACGGCGTGGCGGCCGGCGCGGGTGCCACGCTGGCGCTGGGGTGCGACATGGTCATTGCCGCTCGTTCCGCCAACTTCGTGATGGCCTTCAGCAAGCTCGGCCTGGTGCCGGACTGCGGCGGCACCTGGCTGCTGCCGCGCGTGGCCGGACGCGCCCGCGCTATGGGGCTGGCGCTGCTCGGCGACAAGCTCAGCGCCGAACAGGCGCAGGCCTGGGGAATGATCTGGCAGGTGGTGGATGACGAAGAGCTCTCCGCTACGGCGCAGCAGATGGCGCTGCACTTTGCGTCTCAACCGACCTTCGGGCTGGGGCTGATCAAGCAGGCGATCAATGCCGCGGAAACCAACACCCTGGACGCCCAGCTCGATCTGGAGCGCGACTACCAGCGCCTGGCCGGGCGCAGCGACGATTATCGCGAAGGCGTCAGCGCCTTCCTGGCGAAGCGCGCGCCGAACTTTACGGGGAAATAAGATGCTGAACATACGGACTGTCGCCGTGATTGGCAGCGGCACGATGGGCGCAGGGATTGCCGAAGTCGCCGCCAGCCATGGTCATCAGGTGCTGATCTACGACATCTCCAGCGACGCGATATCGCGGGCCATCGACGGGATCCGCCAGCGTCTGACCTCCCGGGTGACGCGCGGAAAACTCTCCGCCGATACCGGGAGCCAGATCCTCGCCCGGCTGCTTCCGGTCACGGATATCGAGGCGCTCGCCGCGGCCGATCTGGTCATAGAAGCGGCCTCCGAGCGTCTGGAGGTGAAAAAGGCGCTGTTTGCTCGGCTGGCTGAGATCTGCCCGCCGCAGACGGTACTGACCAGCAATACCTCTTCCATCTCCGTCACGGCGATTGCGGCGGACGTCCACCACCCGGAGCGGGTCGCCGGACTGCACTTCTTCAACCCGGCGCCGGTGATGAAGCTGGTGGAGGTGGTCAGCGGGCTGGCGACCTCTCCGGAAGTGGCCGACGCGCTGTGCGAGCTGGCGCTGAACTGGGGCAAACAGCCCGTTCGCTGCCAGTCAACGCCGGGGTTCATCGTCAACCGCGTCGCGCGTCCGTTTTATTCCGAAGCCTGGCGCGCGCTGGAAGAGCAGGTCGCCCCGCCGGAGGTGATTGATGCTGCCCTGCGCGACGGCGGCGGTTTCCCGATGGGGCCGCTGGAGCTGACCGACATGATTGGTCAGGACGTGAATTTCGCGGTGACCTGCTCGGTATTTAACGCCTTCTGGCAGGAGCGTCGTTTTCTGCCTTCGCTGGTCCAGCAGGAGCTGGTGCTGGCAGGAAGGCTGGGCAAAAAGAGCGGGAAGGGCGTCTACGACTGGCAGGGTAACAAACCCGCCGTGCAGTGGGTGCCGGCCGTGAACGACAGCTACAGCCCGATGCGCGTGGAAAGGAGACGTGACGGTGTCACCGAAATTGATGATGTGTACCTGATTGAAACGCAGGGCGAAACCGCTCAGGCGCTGGCGCTTCGGCTCAACGGCGCGGTGGTGGTGGTGGACCGCATTGAGCGCGACGTGGCGGTGATTGCGGCGGCCGCCAGCAACCCGCACACCGCGACGCAAAAGGTCATCCGCTACCTGCAGCAGCAGGGTAACCGGGTGGTGCAAATTGCCGATTATCCCGGCCTGCTGGTCTGGCGCACGCTGGCGATGATTGCCAACGAAGCGCTGGATGCCCTGCAAAAAGGGGTCGCCAGCGAGAAGGACATCGATACCGCTATGCGCCTGGGCGTGAACTACCCGAGCGGGCCGATCGCCTGGGGCGAGCGGCTGGGCTGGCAGCGCCTGCTGACGCTGCTGGAGAACCTGCAGCGTCATTACGGCGAGGAGCGCTATCGCCCCTGTTCACTGCTGCGCCAGCGCGCGCTTCTGGAGAGTAGCTATGAGTCATAACGCCTGGCATAACGCCCGCGCGATGTACGAACGGGACGCCTGCGCGCAGGCGATGGGGATGGACATTGTCGCCATGGACGAGGGCTACGCGGTGGTGACTATGACCATCACCCCGCAGATGCTTAACGGCCACCAAACCTGCCACGGCGGACAGCTTTTTTCGCTGGCAGACACCGCCTTTGCCTACGCCTGCAACAGCCAGGGGCTGGCGGCGGTAGCCTCAGGCTGCTCGATTGATTTTCTGCGTCCGGGCTTTGCCGGGGACACGCTCACCGCCACCGCGCGGGTGATGCACCAGGGCAAACTGACCGGCGTGTACGACATTGAAATCCAGAACCAGCAACAGAAAACCGTCGCCCTTTTTCGCGGGAAATCTCACCGCATCGGCGGCAGCGTGACAGGAGAGGCAGATGCGTGACGCATTTATTTGTGATGGCGTTCGAACCCCGGTGGGGCGCTACGGCGGCGCGCTTGCCGCAGTCCGGACCGACGATCTCGGTGCCGTGCCGCTGCGCGCGCTGCTGGCCCGCTATCCCCAGCTCGACCTCGGGCGGATCGACGATGTGATTTTCGGCTGCGCCAACCAGGCGGGGGAAGATAACCGCAACGTGGCGCGCATGTCGTCCCTGCTGGCCGGGCTGCCGCAGACGGTTTCCGGAACCACCATTAACCGCCTGTGCGGGTCGGGTCTGGACGCGATTGGGTTTGCTGCCCGCGCCATTAAGGCGGGCGATGGCGAGCTGCTGATTGCGGGCGGCGTGGAGTCGATGTCGCGCGCGCCGTTTGTGATGGGCAAAGCTACCGCCGCGTTTCAGCGTCAGGCGGAAATCTTTGATACCACCATCGGCTGGCGATTTGTGAATCCGCTCATGCATCAGCAATTCGGAACTGACAGTATGCCGGAAACGGCAGAGAATGTAGCTGAATTGTTAAATATCAGCCGTGCCGATCAGGACGCGTTCGCGCTGCGCAGCCAGCAGCGTACCGCGCAGGCGCAGCAGAACGGCATTCTGGCGCAGGAGATCGTGCCGGTACCGGTGCTGGGCAAAAAAGGGGCGGTCACTGAGTTCTGCGTGGATGAACACCCGCGCGCGGACACCACGCTCGAACAGCTCGCCGGGCTAAAAACGCCGTTTCGTAAGAACGGGGTGGTTACGGCGGGGAATGCCTCCGGCGTCAACGACGGCGCTGCGGCGCTGATCGTCGCCAGCGAGAAGATGGCGCTGGCGCAGGGATTGGTCCCGCGCACGCGGATCGTGGCGATGGCGACGGCGGGCGTGGAGCCACGTCTGATGGGGCTCGGCCCGGTCCCGGCCACCCGTAAGGTGCTGGAGCGCGCCGGACTCAGCATTAACGATATGGACGTTGTTGAGCTTAACGAAGCTTTCGCCTCGCAGGCGCTGGGCGTGCTGCGTCAGCTGGGCCTGCCGGATGATGCCGCGCACGTCAACCCGAACGGTGGTGCGATTGCGCTGGGCCACCCGCTGGGGATGAGCGGTGCCAGGCTGGCGCTGGCCGCAAGCAATGAACTGCACCGACGCGGCGGGCGCTACGCGCTGTGTACGATGTGCATCGGTGTGGGTCAGGGCATTGCCATGATCCTTGAGCGTGTTTGAGCATAAAAACAATGTGAGTACCCTACAATGACAAATACAACAAAGCTTGATCCGATTGAAACGGCCTCCCTTGACGAGCTACAGGCGCTGCAGACCGAGCGTCTGAAATGGACGCTGCATCACGCCTACAACAACGTGCCGATGTACAAACGCAAGTTTGACGCGGCGGGCGTTCACCCTGACGATTTCAACGAGCTGGCGGATATCCGCAAATTCCCGTGCACCACCAAGCAGGACCTGCGGGATAACTATCCGTTCGATACCTTTGCCGTGCCGATGGAGCAGGTGGTGCGTATTCACGCCTCATCCGGCACGACCGGCAAACCGACCGTTGTCGGCTACACGCAGGGCGACATCGACAACTGGGCCAATCTGGTGGCCCGCTCCCTGCGCGCCGCGGGCGGCAGCGCGAAGGACAAAATTCACGTGGCGTATGGCTATGGCCTGTTTACCGGCGGGCTGGGGGCGCACTATGGCGCCGAGCGTTTAGGCGCGACGGTGATCCCGATGTCCGGCGGCCAGACGGAGAAACAGGCGCAGCTGATCCGTGATTTCCAGCCGGATATGATCATGGTAACGCCGTCCTACTGCCTCAACCTGATTGAGGAGCTGGAGCGCCAGATGGGCGGCGATGCCAGCGGCTGTTCCCTGCGCGTGGGCGTCTTCGGCGCCGAGCCGTGGACGCAGGCCATGCGTCGCGAAATCGAAAAACGCTTAGGCATTACCGCGCTGGATATCTATGGCCTCTCCGAAGTGATGGGGCCGGGCGTGGCGATGGAGTGTATCGAAACCGTCGACGGCCCGACCATCTGGGAAGATCACTTCTACCCGGAGATCGTCAACCCGAACGACGGCACGCCGCTGGATGACGGCCAGCAGGGCGAACTGCTGTTCACCACGCTGACCAAAGAGGCGCTGCCGGTGATCCGCTACCGCACCCGCGACCTGACGCGCCTGCTCCCGGCCACCGCGCGCAGCATGCGCCGCATGGACCGCATCAGCGGGCGCAGTGACGATATGCTGATCATCCGCGGCGTCAACGTCTTCCCGTCGCAGCTGGAAGAGGAGATCGTCAAGTTCGAACACCTTTCTCCGCACTATCAGCTGGAGGTGAACCGTCGCGGGCATCTTGATTCACTTTCCGTGAAGGTCGAGCTGAAAGAGAGTAGCCTCACGCTGACCCACGAGCAGCGCTGCCAGGTGTGCCACCAGCTGCGCCACCGCATTAAGTCGATGGTGGGGATTTCCACCGACGTAATGATTGTTAACTGCGGCAGCATCCCGCGCTCAGAGGGCAAAGCCTGTCGGGTGTTTGACTTGCGTAAAGCTGCGGCCAACGGCTAAGTTTTCCCTCACCCCGGCCCTCTCCCAAAGGGAGAGGGTGTAAAGAGTTCCCTCTCCCTTTGGGAGAGGGTTAGGGTGAGGGGGAAACCCCAAAATCCTATGCTATGATTCATCCAGGACAAAAATAACAACAGAATGAATCACATGAATAAACTCGACGCCTTTATCCAGCACGCGGTCAGCTCCGTTCCCGTCAGCGGGACCTCGCTTATCTCCTCGCTATACGGTGACGCGCTTTCCCATCGCGGCGGTGAGATTTGGCTCGGCAGCCTGGCCGCCCTGCTGGAAGGCATGGGGTTTGGCGAGCGCTTCGTGCGCACCGCGCTGTTTCGCCTCAACAAAGAGGGCTGGCTGGACGTTTCCCGCATCGGGCGTCGCAGCTTTTACCGCCTGAGCGATAAGGGGCTTCGCCTGACGCGTCGCGCGGAGAATAAGATTTACCGCGCGGAACTGCCCGCCTGGGACGGCAAATGGCTGTTGCTGCTCTCCGAAGGTCTGGATAAAACCACCCTTGCCGACGTCAAAAAACAGCTGATCTGGCAGGGGTTTGGCACGCTGGCGCCGAGCCTGATGGCCTCGCCGTCGCAGCATCTGGCGGACGTGCAGTCTCTGCTTCACGATGCCGGCGTGGCGGAAAACGTAATTTTCTTTGAAGCCCACTCGCCGCTGGCTCTCTCCCGTGCCGCGCTGCGTTCGCGGGTGGAGGAGTGCTGGCAGTTAACCGAGCAAAACGCGATGTACGAGACGTTCATCGATTCATTCCGCCCGCTTCTGCCGCTGTTGAAAGAGGCCGCGCCGGAGGAGCTGACGCCGGAACGCTGTTTCCAGATCCAGCTGCTGCTGATTCACTTTTATCGTCGCGTGGTGCTGAAAGATCCGCTGCTGCCGGAAGAGTTGCTGCCCGCGCACTGGGCGGGGCAAAGCGCCCGACAGCTCTGCATTAACATCTATCAGCGTGTCGCGCCGGGGGCGCTGGCGTTTGTCAGCGAGAAGGGCGAAACCTCCGTGGGCGAACTGCCCGTGCCCGGCACGCTCTACTATCAACGCTTTGGTGGTCTTACAAGCGCATAAGGAGCGAAGATGCCAGTTTATCAAATTGACGGTCTGACGCCGGTCGTACCGGACGAGAGCTATGTTCACCCGACGGCGGTGCTGATTGGCGACGTGATTCTGGGCAAAGGCGTTTACGTCGGTCCTAACGCCAGCCTGCGCGGTGATTTTGGCCGTATCGTGGTGAAAGACGGTGCCAACATTCAGGATAACTGCGTGATGCACGGCTTCCCGGAGCAGGACACGGTGGTGGAAGAGGACGGGCATATCGGCCACAGCGCTATTCTCCACGGCTGCGTGATCCGCCGCAATGCGCTGGTGGGCATGAACGCGGTGGTGATGGACGGGGCGGTCATCGGTGAAAACAGCATCGTCGGCGCGGCGGCGTTCGTGAAGGCGAAAGCGGAGATGCCCGCCAACCATTTGATCATCGGCAGCCCGGCCAAAGCGATTCGCGCGCTGAGCGAGCAGGAGCTGGCGTGGAAGCAGCAGGGCACGCGGGAGTATCAGGTGCTGGTGGAGCGCTGCAAGCTCACTATGCACCAGGTGGAGCCGCTGCGAGACGTTGAGCCTGACCGGAAACGGCTGGCGTTTGATGAGAACTTAAGGCCGAAGTCGGCGGTGTAGGGCTCAGACCGTCTTTTTTCGCCATATCCATCAACAGCGCGATGCCGATGTAATTACTCCAGTTAAAGGTATTTTGTAGCACCACCACCGCATTGCCTTTTTCTTTGTCATAGCCGATAAAGCTGGAGTAGCCGCCGATATAGCCGACCTGATAGGTGATTTTTTCCAGGCCGATAAAGTCGGTGGTCCAGGCAATACCCTGCACTCCGTCAGGGCGTTGAATATCGGTATTTCTCACTTCGGCAAAGACATTGTCCAGCAGGGGACTGTGGGTTGTCGAGACGTGATAGCGGGCATAGGCCGCCAGATCTTCGGCGTTGCTGTACAAGCTCGCTGCCGCCACCATGTTGTTGGAAAAATGCCAGTCCGGGGTGAGCTGCCCGCGCGGGATGAATTTAGGCTGATCGCCCGCGTGGCCGAGCGCACGCTGCGGGTAGCCTTTGAGCTGCTGGGGAATAAAGCTGCTGTTAGCCATTTGCAGCGGACGGAAAATATAGCGCGAGGCTAAACTCTGGATATCTTCGCCGGTTTTGTGCTTCAGGATATAGCCGATCAGGGCGTAGCCGGTATTGGAATATTGCGGCACTTTATTCTTTGGCGCCCGCCAGTCGGCGAGGTAACGCAGCACGTTATCGCTGTCCAGCTCGCTATAGAAATTTTCGCCCGTGCTTAAATAGCCGATAAATTTTCCAAGCATCGGAACATCCATATTCTGACGCGGCAGGCCGGAGGTGTGGGTTACCAGTTCGAGCAGGGTGATTTTTTGTGCATCCGCGCTAAGCGGCGTCCCCGGCGGAAGCAATGTCGCCAGGTTATCGTACCAGTTCAGTTGCCCTTCATTGACCAGACAAGCCACCACTTCCGCCGTGATCCCTTTGCTGAGCGAGCCGAGCGCAAACAGGGTGTCGGGCCTGACCGGATAGCGATTGACCGCATCGGTTACGCCCCAGGTGTAAAACTGCGGCGAGCCGTGATTATGGATCACCGCGACCGTCATCCCGGGAACGGATTTTTGCGCCATATAGTGACGCACCACGCTGTCAACGTCGCCATCCAGCGAATCATGGGTGAGAAGTTCCTGAGTACCTTCCGGGGAGGACATCTGTGAGAGCGTGCCACAACCGCTGAGGAGTGGGAGAGTAAGCAGAAGCCAGCGAATTTTTTTTGTTATGTTCTGCATACCTGATAGCGAGTGTGGTGGTCATTGGCGCGCCAGGAATGTATCACAAATAGCCTGCCTGAATGTAAACTTTCTAAACGGCGGCGGCCCTGTTGATGGTCACCGTGACTTTTCGGCCAGCCTTGAGGGATTTCAGTATGACTCGCTTTTATCAACTTACCGCCACCCGCCTGGATGGCCGCCTTATCTCAATGGCCGACTATGCGGGAAAGGTGGTTTTGGTCGTCAATACCGCCAGCCAGTGTGGCTTTACGCCGCAATATGCGGGCCTTGAAGCGCTATACAAGAAATACGCCGATCAAGGACTAGTGGTGCTGGGCTTCCCCTGCAACCAGTTCGGTAAACAGGAACCCGGCGGCGCCGACGAAATCTCGAAAACCTGTTACATCAACTACGGCGTGAGTTTCCCGATGTTTGAGAAGCTGGAGGTTAACGGTAACGCAGCGCACCCGCTGTATCGTTATCTGAAAAACGAATTGCCCGGCGTGCTGGGAGGGCGGATCAAGTGGAACTTTACTAAGTTTCTGATCGGCCGCGACGGTAAACCACTCAAGCGTTTTGCACCGATGACCACGCCAGAGAAAATGGAGAGGGCGATTGTGGAGGCTTTGGGGAGGTGAGAGTTTTGGTGAATGGAATTAACCATGAGTCGGGCACTTCCGGAATACCCGATGTCCGCTTTGTGCCAGGAGCGGACTTTTAGTTCGCTGTAGTTCCGTTTATAACCGTATGAGATGGAAAATAATGAAGCCGCCAACTGGCGGCTTTTGTGCAGGAAGGTAAATTTAGCTGTATTCGGTAATATCAAACCCTTCATCAGCCGTTGGCTCTTCGAAATAGCGCGTTATGATGTCAAATTGTTGGTCTGAGGCAGAAAATTCATGCACGCCTTCTGCATTACGGGCGCGCAAGCGGGATTTACATACTTCATCAGAAACTTTCAGATAGTGCAGCTGATTACTGGCACCTGACTCCTTAATAATGCTCATCATCCATTCACGATTTGTTTGTGTGTTTGCCGGGAAATCAAGAACTACTGATAAACCAGCTTTGAGTAGTGAAACCAGATGAGGCTTCATGGCATTTCTTAGTCTTAATGAATACTGCACATAATCAGATATGGATTGCATTTCATTGGTAAAGAGGGCAGCCAGCCAGCGATCCTCGCTGACAATTACAGTCCCAGGTGATGATCCTAATTTTGCTGACAATGTGGATTTTCCTGATGCAATTTTTCCACATAACAAGTGCAAGACAGGTTTTTCAGGCGTCGTTACTGCATTTGTGTCCATTCTTACCTCACTGGATTGTTACCGGTAAGGCCCACCTTACCGGCGGGAAAATGGCAAACGTTATCCCACCTGAGTCAGACAGGTGATAATAATCATTGAATAGGTTAGGACTGAGTGTGTTTTCATCGTCATTCAACTTAACAGAAAAAGACTCACACCGTTGGTGTAAATAGCATAAGGGTACGCCCACTGTTCGCTCAAAGCAGGCGTTTCCCCCTACTATGCTGCTTTCCAAAAACCATTTATCCCCGCAGCCACGGCGTAATCGTCAGCCCGGTAAGCAAGCCTTCCGGGCTGAGCAGGCGAGTGACGGTTTGCCCCCACGGTTCCAAACGGTTAGCCACCAGCATCCGATAGCCTTTTTCGCTCAGAACGCGTGTAGCCGAGTCCAAATCCTGTACCTCGTACTCAACCCATCCCTGCGGTATCGGGTGCTCAACTGGCCACTTTTCCTCTCCAAAACAGGATGCAGCCGCCTGTGCGAGCGGCCAGACGGCGAAATGCTTCACGCCTTCCAGCTGGCCCTCTTCAGTGAGCAGATAATCGGTGTTTCCCTCCATCGGCTTCAGCGGAAGGCCGAGTGTCTGAACATAAAACGCGCTGCTGGACTCAGTATCCCGCGAAATGGGCCCGAACCCGGCGACGAACAAGACATCAATTTCCGGTAACGTCTGCGGCATATCCACTCCTGAATGAGGTGAAATTCACCCTGAATTTATCTTACGATCGGCGGAAATACGACTCTCAAATCTGGTATCGCGTTCACCGTGCCTGCACGTCCACGACGGGTTTAAAATTCAGCGCGATAACAATCAGCAGCACGACTCCCGCACTCATGATCAGCCATGCGCTGGTCAGCGAGACCGAACTGTCGCGAACGATCCCCGCAATTAACGGCATAAGCGCGGCGATCGTGTATCCGCCTCCCTGAACTTTAGACAGCAACTTCCCGGCCTGCGCGGGCGTTCGCGCATGATCGAACGTGACGATGAGCGACAGCGGGAAGAGGGCGCCGATCCCGGTGCCAAGCAGCAACGTGGATAATACAGGCGTCGTACCCGGCGCAAAGACCAGACACAGTAATCCTGCCAGCAGCAACAGCAATACGGCGATCAGCGGCACGCGACGATCGGGGAATTTACCGATCAGCGCGGAGACGGCAAACCCGGCGACAACCTCGGTTAACGTCAGCCAGGCCAGCATGTAGCCGCTGCTGCGTGCGGACCATCCCGCCTGAATATAGAGCGGGGGCAGCCAGGCCAATACCAGCGTGTAGGCGCCCGTTCCCACGCCGAAAAAGAGCAGCAGTAGCCCTGTACGGGAGGACGAGAGCGTAACGGTTTCGCGTGCTGTTTTTTCCTCCTGAGGATGCTTAACCAGGGTTAACCACAGTATCAGCGCCAGCAGCGCTAACAGCCCGGCCATTGCCAGCGCGGGCTTCAGCGTCAGCCATGAAAATAACGGCTCGGCGCTGGCGGCGGCGACTGCCGCTCCTGCCATAATGCCCGTGCTGAAGAGCGACATCACCGTGCTGGCCGTTTGCGTATATTCCTTTTTTATCAGGGCAGGCATTAACGCCTGGATCGTGCCTATGCTGGCCCCGCCCAGTAACGCGGTGCCCATAAGACTCTCCGGTGAGGCGCTAAAACCGCGCAGCAAGGAGGCCGCAAGCAGGATAAAGAGCCCAAACATAATTCCCCGCACGGCGCCGACTCGGGCTAAAAGCCAGGGGCCACACAGGGCGGCAAGCCCCATCATCGCGACCGGCAGGGTGGTTAGCAGGCTGAATTGCGTAGCGGTCAGCCCCGCTTCGCGCTGCAGCACGGAAAACAGCGGTCCGACAGAAGCCAGAATGGGGCGCAGGTTCAGCCCGACGATAAAAGCGATAACGGCGAAGAGTAAAGGCGACGTGCGTTTCAACATGGAGTCCTTTTCGGTTGTGAATGGCCCGGGCAAATCGCACGAGCATTTATCTTAACGTTAAGATAAAATGCATTTTTGCGTAAGATGTACCGCACAACAGGATAAATTCGCACGCCATCAGGGGTGAAAATGCAAGACCACGTAGACTTCGTTGTCGGCCAGTGGAGCCGCGCCATGCCGGAGCTGGACGCCTCGTCGATGAAAATTTTTGGCCGAATGCTCCGGCTGATGAAGCATCTGGGAAAAGAATGGGCGCAGGCGATGGCGCAGTTTGGTTTTCACGAGGGCGAGTTTGACGTGCTCGCCACGCTGCGTCGCGCCGGTGAGCCGTACTGCCTTTCCCCCACGCAGCTCTATAAATCGCTGTTGGTAACCTCAGGGGCGATGACGAACCGGCTCAGCCATCTCGAACAGCTTGGGCTTATCAGGCGAATTGCCGATCCGGATGACAAGCGCAGCACCCTCGTAAGCCTGACGCCGCACGGGCAGGAGCGCATCGAACAGGCGCTGATCGTCCATACACAAACGCAAAATGCGCTGCTGAGCAACTTGTCTGACGCGCAGCGCGCGCAGCTTGAGTCCCTGCTCAGGGAGCTGCTGATGACGTTCCCGTCTGAGGACCTGAGCGACAAGTCACCGAGTGCCGATAATACAAAAACTGCATAGCTAAACCTCACAGAAAGGGAATGTATGTCTTTACCACCACTGTATGCGCTGCGCGCTTTTGAAGTTGCCGCGCGGCTGAACTCCTTCAGCAAAGCGGCTGAAGCACTGAATATCACGCCGGGCGCGGTCAGCAGGCATGTCCGGACGCTCGAGCAGTGGTTCGACTGTGAGCTCTTTAAACGCCAGGGGCCGAGAGTGGAGGTCAGTGATGCCGGACGTATTCTGGCCGGACAGCTCAGCGAAAGTTTCTCGAATATTGAGTGGGCCTGTCGCGCATTCAGAAGCGAAAACCACCTTCTGCGCCTCAAAGCCCCCAGCACCCTGACGATGCGGTGGCTGCTGAATGTGCTTAAATCCTTTCGCGAGAACCACGCTAAGCCAAAAATTGAAATTGCCAGCGTCTGGATGGACTTCGACACCGTTGACTTCAGCCGTGAGCCCTACGATTGTGCGATCCTGCTCGGTAATGGCTATTTCGGCGAGTCAACGGAAAGCCGGCTGCTCTTCAGTGAATGGCTCATTCCGGTTTGTACCCCGTCTTTGCTTGATTCAGCCCGGCATCAGCTTGCGCAGTGCGAGCTTATCCATCCCTCTCCGGACAGACGGGACTGGAAGCGATGGCTGAAAAGAACCGGGTCATTCCCCGGGCTCGACGTGAGTCGTGGAATCGTGTTCGACACCCTGGAGCAGGGAAGCCTGGCCGCCATGCACGGTCACGGTGTGGCGATGGCCGACCTCCGCCTCACGCTCGACGCGCTGAAAAGCGGCCTGCTCGCGCTGCCCTTCAGGGAAGCTATCGCAACCGGCGATGGCTACTACCTCGTCTGGCCGAAAAATTCGCTCAGAAGACAGAGTATTGAACGGTTGCTGGCGTGGCTTAACCTTAATGCGCCGGTGCTGCCTTCGTTGGATATCGTCTGTCTTGATTACAATGAAAATCGGGTTTAATAAATAGCGGAATATTTAGTGAAGGATATTCCGCATATAGAACATATTTACGCGTAGGGAATATTCGCCATCTGTTTATATCGCTCCGGCAGGGCGCTGTTCAGGTTGAGTAATTTATCCAGAATATAAAGCGCAGGCGTTCCCTTTGCTCGCTCGGCGTCGACCAGCGCAGTGCGTAACAGATTGGCAGCCGAGGTCATGTCACGGAAATACTCCTGCGATTCACGCGTCTGAGCTTCGCCTGACGCGGCGTAACGCACCTTTGGCCAGTCCGCAAAGTCCAGCAGCGGAAGGATCCCATCCTCTTTTGGTAAATGCGCTGAGAGCAACTCTTCGGCGTTACCCGGATTGCTTTGGGCGAAAGCCAAAAGATGCAGTCGATGTATGAAAGGCGATAGCGCTTCTGAGCTTTCCTTTTCTGCTGAAAGTAACGTTATCAGCTCATGCACATTTTTTTGGGCGCTAAATTTATGAGGCGAGATAATATTCAATACAGGGAATAAAACATCGAGTGTCATAGGTGCTCCATACAGGCTTAGTATTATTTATTTTTCTATCCCAGGGGTGAATGGATGGTATTTCAGGTGCGTCACTTTTGAAAAACGATAAATAGTGGCAATTAATGTGAGTTTTACTCAACGTTGCGCTTTGGGGGCGATCGCGCGCATCCTCACGCTGCAGCGATTTGTTTCACAAATGCCATCGCTCATCGACCGTCCAGAATGGTATAACGTCGTGCGGCTAAAGGGTTGCCGTCCGCTGACTCCATTCACAAAGGTGTATATGAAACAAATTACGTTCAGTGACCTGCAGCAACAAAGCGAGCAGGCTGCCAATTCTCCTCGCTTACGCGCGCACCGCAATTTACATCCCGAGCTGAGCGACCCGGTGCAGCGCCTGGCTATCGCGATGGAGCCTGGGACCTATGTTCGCCCTCATCGCCACCCGCACACGTTTGAACTGCTGACGGCTCTGAGCGGTCGCTTTCTGGTGTTGAATTTTGATGACGGCGGTAACGTGACCCAGCGCGTGGTGTTAGGTGAAGACTGCAAAGTGCTGGAGATGGATGCCGGTACCTGGCATGCCGTGCTGTCGCTGGATAAAGGCGGCGTCATTTTCGAGGTAAAACACGGCGGCTATCAGCCTGTTCCGGAGCACGATACCGCCCAATGGTCACCGGCTGAGAACGCGCCCGGTTGCGTGGAGCTGATGAAATGGTACGCCCAGGCGCAGGTGGGTGACGGGGGTTTTACCCTGTAAACCGGTGAATTTTGATAAAAATAATCACAAAAAGGATGTGCGTATGTTGAAAAGATTAGTCGCGGGGCAGATGAGCTTACCAATGACTTTCTGGGGATGGGGATTCTGCGGAGGTTTTCTGCTGGGTCTCATTGGGCTTGCTGGAGTGCATACCGGTCACCCGGCAATGGTTCCGCTTTCCTATATCCTTAAAGCCATTCTGTTCAGTGCTGTACTTTCCGGCATTACTTTCATTCTGCGTCGAAAAATCACAGTCTTGGGTGGGGTCGCTTTTTTTATTATTCTGATTCAGGTGATTATGAGCGTAGTGATGGCGATTGGCCTTTTCTCGTTATTTTTTGAATAATCGCTGGAAAGAGAGTTCCGGTTAGCCAGCAGGATTAAAAGATCGCCCCTGACGGTGGTAGGTGATAACGAGACACGCGCTTCCTTCTGGCGAAGGAGGCGCGCCTTTGCTGTGACTGGATAGCCGGGATTATTTAAGACTCTCTAGCCCCTGCAGGAAATCCTCAACCTGCTCAGGCGTCGCCGCGTCTGCCTGGTAAAGGATATCGAGCTTAACGTTCTTCAACCCGCAGAAGCCAAACACGCCTTCGATTATCTGGGTCTGAATCGCCGTCGAATAGCCGTGTTTGTCGAATCCGGTGAGATCGCTGCCGCCGGTGGCAATCAGGCGGACGGGAACGTCGCGTAAGCTGCCCACAATCCGGCCGTCGTCGGCCACCTTATACGCCCAGTTCAGGGTTAATACGCGATCGAACCAGCCTTTCAACAGCGCGGGGACCGACCACCAGTACACGGGGAAGACAAACACCAGCATATCCGCTCGCTCGACGCGCTGCTGCTCGCGCAGAATATCGTCGGGAAGGGCGCTCGGATCGCCGTGATACAAATCGAGATCGGCGCGGGTCATCGCCGGATTAAACCCTTCAGCATGCAGATCGGCAATCTCAACCTGCGTACCTTGCTCGCGTAATTTTCCGGCAATACGGGCTGCCAGCGAATGGGATAACGAATTGTCGACAGGATGAGCCGTCACGATCAGTGCGTTATTAATGGCATTTGTAGCAGACATAGCGACCTCGAATGGGTGAGAACTGACGCCTATATTACTATTGGTAACTTAGGTGTCAATCCGCCCCCAGCGATCATTTTGTGCTATTCACGTAGGTCTCCAGCACGCCGGTCATGGCGCCGCTGAGCGTATTTTCCGCCACGTTCCGGGCGAGCACGCCGTTGCCCGCGGCGGTGCTGAGCGCGTCCGCCGCGCCAATGATGGCCGTCAGTACCGCTTCTCCCTGAACGCCTTTCAGCGCGACGAACGGGGAAAGCGCGGTACGCAGGCAGTCGGCGCAGTCGGCCACGCATGCCTCACGAAACGTCTGCAGCGCGTGGGATCCGGACAGCGCCGCGGCGATTGGCCCGGTTTCAGGTCCGGCACTAATGGCGCAGTCTATATAGGCGGCGCTGAAAAAGCGGATCGTCTTCTCCAGCGTTTTGCTGTCGACCGCCAGCGTCTCGCGGAACTTCGCCAGCTGCCGGTCGCTATAATCCTGGTACAGCGCCATCAGCAGCCCTTCACGATCGCCAAAGTGATCGTAGGGGATAGGCTTGGTCACGTTGGCTCGTTCGGCCAGGTAGCCAAGGGTCAGCGCCTCCGTGCCTTGCTGACGAACGATTCCGCGCGCAACCTCCAGCAGCTGCACGCGGCGGTCCTCTTTTCTTAAGCGCTTAACAACCATGCTTTCCTCAGAAGTGTTATCTACTCATGGTAGTTTACACGTTTTCTGCAGGGTGCTGCACGCGTTGTTCCGCAGGGCGGATCCGGAACCAGATCGCATACATCGCGGGCAGGAAGACGAGCGTGACGATCGTCCCGCCCAGTGTTCCGCCTATCAGCGTGTAAGCCAGCGTGCCCCAGAACACCGAATGCGTCAGGGGAATAAACGCCAGCACGGCGGCCATGGCGGTTAGCAAGACCGGGCGCGCGCGCTGGACCGTCGCTTCAACCACCGCCTGGAACGGCTCGATGCCCTCCTTCTGGTTATGATCGATTTGACCGATCAGGATCAGCGTATTGCGCATCAGAATGCCGGAAAGGGCGATTAAGCCGACCAGCGCGTTGATGCCAAACGGCTGATTGAAAATCAACAGCACGGGCACTACGCCAATCAGCCCCAGCGGCGCGGTTAAGAACACCATCACCATCGCCGAGATTGAGCGCACCTGCAAAATGATGATCAGCAGCGTCAGGGCAATCATGATCGGAAACAGCGGGATCATGGCCTGCGTGGCTTTGCCCGATTCCTCAATCGAACCCGCCATGTCGATACGGTATCCGGCCGGCAGCGCGTCAACAATCGGCTGGAGCTGCTTCATGACGGCGACCGACACATCCGGTGGCTGAAGATGGTTAGCGATATCGCCCCGCACGGTAATCGTCGGGGTGCGATCGCGGCGGCGAAGGATCGGATCTTCCATACCGATCTCAATCTTGCCGATTTGAGACAGCGGAACGCGCTGTCCCGCATTGCCGACAAGGGTGAAACCCTCGATTTTTGCCGGATCGAGACGGATGTCTCCCGCCGCGCGGCCAATAACCTCTACCGAGCGAATATCTTCCCGCACGGAGGTGACGGGCACGCCAGACAGCAGGAACTGAAGCTGCTCGGCAACGGCACTGGAGGTTAAGCCGGTCGCCTGCAGGCGGTTTTGATCGAGAATGAAATGCAGGACGGGAACGCGCGACCCCCAGTCGGTGTTGACGGTTCTCATCATCGGGCTCGCCTGGAGCACGGCTTTCACCCTGTCAGCGATGTCATGCACCTGTTCGACATCCGGCCCCGACACGCGCCAGGCAACCGGGAAGGGCGAGTACGGGCCAAACACCAGCTGCGTTACCCGGACGCGCGCTTCGGGGGCAAGGCCGTTGGCGACAGCCTCTCTCAGCCGGAGCTTGAGCGCCTCGCGTGACGTCTCGCTGTCCGTCAGGATCACAATTTTCGCAAAAGACGGGTCGGGCAGTTCTGGCGCCATCGCCAGATAAAAACGGGGTGAACCCTGACCAATATAGGCCGTGACAATTTTGGCTTCGGGCTGCTGGCCCAGCCACGCTTCGATTTTTGCGGTTGCGGCGCTGGTTTGCTCAATCGAGGTACCGTAGGGCATCTGCACCTCAACCAGCACTTCCGGGCGGTCGGAGGTTGGGAAAAATTGTTTTTTAACCAGCCCCATGCCGAGCACGGCTAGGATGAAAATGGCGACCACCAACCCGGCCACCCGCCATTTTCTGGCGATAACGCGGGCCAGCAGCCGGCGAAAACGGTTATAGCGAGGCGTGTTATAGATGGCGGCATGACCCCCTTCGACTTTCGGGATCGCCGGCAGGATCTTCACCCCAAGATAGGGCGTGAACACCACCGCGACAAACCACGATGCAATCAGGGCGAGGCCGACAATCCAGAACATATTGCTGGTGTATTCCCCGGCGGTCGACTGGGCAAAGCCATTCGGCATAAAGCCAATGGCCGTCACCAGGGTACCGGCCAGCATGGGCGCGGCGGTATGGCTCCAGGCGAAGGCCGAGGCTTTGATTCTGTCGTAACCTTCCTCCATTTTTACCACCATCATTTCGATGGCGATAATGGCATCATCAACCAGCAGGCCGAGGGCGAGGATCAGGGAGCCCAGCGTCACGCGGTCAAAGTTTATCCCCGCGGCTTCCATCACCACGAAAACGACCGCCAGCGTCAGCGGTACCGCCGCCGCAACGACAACACCCACGCGCCAGCCCATGCTGACAAAACACACCACCATGACCACAAGCAGGGCGACGAAGAATTTGATCATGAACTCATCGACCGACGAGCGAATATTCACGGACTGGTCGGTAACTTTGGTCAGGGACATGCCCAGCGGCAGGCTATCATTTATTTTCGCCGTTTCCGCATCCAGCGCTTTCCCCAGTGCCAGACCGTTCCAGCCTTCACGCATCACGATGCCCAGCAGAAGGGCGGGCTCATGCTGATTGCGTATCAGCATCGCCGGGGGATCTTCGTAGCCTCGCTCAACCGTTGCCACATCGGACAGCTTGAGCGTTTTGCCCTGAGCCACAAAAGGCGTATCGCGGATTTTCTGCAGTTCATCGAACGCGCCGTCCAGGCGGATAAAAATCTGCGCGCCTCGGGTCTCAATAGAGCCCGCTGCAGCTAACGCGTTCTGGCTGTTGAGGGCGTTGAAAATATCCTGGGGTGAGAGCCCTATCGTCGCCAGACGGTCATGGGAGAAGGAGATGTAAATCCGCTCGGCCTGTTCGCCGATAATGTTCACTTTCTTCACGCCGGGAACGTGCAGGAGCTGCTGGCGCAGGCCTTCGGCATCGCGTACCAGCTGCCGCTGCGGTTCGCCTTTCGCTTTCAGGGCAAAGAGGGCAAAGGTGACATCCGAGAATTCGTCATTGATCATCGGGCCGATGACGCCCGCCGGAAGACGCTGAGATTCATCTCCAAGCTTCTTCCGCGCCTGATAGAACTCCTCCTGCACTTCGGCTGGCGGGGTCTTGTCCTGCAATGACAACGTGATAAACGCCATGCCGGGACGGGTATAGGTTTCGGTACGGTCGTACCATTTGAGTTCCTGCAGGCGCTTTTCCAGCGGCTCGGCGACCTGATCCTGAATTTCCTGCGCGGTCGCGCCCGGCCAGACGGTTATCACCGTCATTTGCTTTACCGTGAAGGGCGGATCTTCCGCGCGCCCGAGCCCAAAGAAGGCGTAAATTCCGGCAATCGTGACCAGAACGATCAGAAACAGCGTGACGGAACGTTCGCGGACGGCCAGCGCCGACAGGTTAAAGCGGCTTCCGCTCATGGTGTGTTCTCCGCCAGGGCGGCATTGCGCTGCTTAGCAAGCCTGACGACCTCACCTTCGTGCAGAAGATGGGCGCCTAACGCAACAATCTTCTCACCGGGCTTCACGCCGCCCGTGACCTGCGCCGCATCTTCACCCACGCTCAGCACCCTGACGGGCGTCCATGCGACCTTTGCCGGCTGGGCGGAAATGCGCCAGACGCCGGGACCTTTTCCTGCATCATAGAGTGAAGCCAGCGGGACCTGCATGACCTGACCTTCCGCTTTATTGTCCTGAACGTTCAGCGTGACGGTCGCCCCCAGCGGCGCGTTCGCCAGCAGGCCATCCAGCACGTAGCGGGCTTCATACGTGCGGGTCGCGGCATCGGCCGAATCAGACAGCAGGCGCAGCGTTGCGGTGACAGGATGTTTTTCATTGCCATACAGCGTGGCCTGCGCTTCGCTGCCGACGGCAGGGCGCAGCGTTTCCGGAAGCTGGACGAGCGCTTCACGCTGCCCGGCTCTGGCGAGCCTGATCGCCACCTGTCCGGCGCTGACGACCTGGCCCGGCTCGGCGAGCGTCTCCATGACCACGCCGTCTGAATCCGCCAGCAGCACGGCATACCCCGTGGCGTTTTGCGCCACGCTGGCCTGCGCCCGGGCGGCGCTGAGATCGGCCCTGGCCGTATCGGCCGCCGCTTTGATCTGGTCATATTCTGAGGCAGACACGGCGCCGGACGCCACAAGTCCACGATAGCGCGCCTCATCGCTGGAGGCTTTGCGCGCGCGCGCCTGAGCCGCATCCACCGCGCGCTGCTGCGCCTGAGCCTGTAACTTCAGGTCAACCGGATCCAGGCGCAGCAGGGGCTGGCCCTGTTTGACGGTCTGGCCCGTATCGACCAGCCGCTCAAGGATTTTTCCCTGAACCCTGAAACCTAAATCGCTTTGCGTTCTTGCGACCACCACGCCCGTGAAGGCGCGGGCGCTATTGTTCGCTAGCTCGACGGAGACGGATCTGACGAGCGGTGGCTTTGTGCGCGGATCGTCACTCGCGGAAATATCGCCGCACGCCACCAGGGCAAACGGCAGGAGACAAACGGCAACGCGGGCTGAAGTGAGCCTGATCATGGGAAACCTTTTTGACGTAACAGGACGGTATCCGCATTCTCTGACTAGTGACCAAAATTGTCAATGGTCACAAATTAGGGGGCCAGGCTTCTTAAAATCAGTGAAGAGAGAAGCACCGCCGCGGTGGGGGCCATTTCGAGGTTGTACTGAAGCTGAACGGGGTTAATGTAAGGGCACATCACCATGTAGACGGCACAGGTGACTTCATCCAGCGGCGTTTTTCTTTCAAACTCGCCGGCCTGCCTGCCTTCGATAATGATGCTCTCAATCAGCTTCATCAGGCTTTCGCTGTACTTTTGCGTGGAAGGCCACTGCTCCTGCGCGGCGACGGCGGCGATGTCGTATAGCTTACGGTCGTGGAAAAACAGCTCGCTTCCCGCCTCGGTGAGCGCTTTGAAAAGGCGGCGTAATTTTTCGCTTGCCGACGGCGCACCCTCGATGGCGGAAAGCACTGCCGCCATGATCAGCTCCAGGCGGTTAGCGCAGATCACCTCGCCGATAGCCTGTTTGGAATCGAAAAACTTATAAATGTAGGACTTTGAAAAACCAATGGATTTAGCCAGTTCGGCAACGGTGGTTTTTTCATAGCCGTAGTGGCCGAAGTGCTCAAAAGCCGCTTCGACGATTTGCTCTCTGACAGCGTGGTCAAGGGGACCACGTGATGATGGGGGATTCATATTTTTAGTCATTATTTAAGCTTAGCGTGACAGGCTACGATTAACAACGAGTGACCATTTTGAGATTTGGTTACCGTCATTCATCATGCGCCGTTCAGACGGGACGATCAACCAGGTGCGGTAAGTGTATCACTGTTTTTCGTGCACTATGGCATCTATCTGCCTGCGATAAGCGTGGATTTCAGCGCAACTCCCTTGCGCTGAACGGAGCCGTTTTTGCTCAGGCCGAGCGCGGACGCAATATTTTTTCAACGATAAGCACCAGACGCCTGCGCGTCACGAACCGGTGTAGCTGCCCCAGAAGCCAGTTACCGCATCCGGTAATCAGGTAGTTACGGTTACTCTCCACGGCCTTCAACGCCAGGGTGACCACCTTGTCAGCGGGCATTCGTTTACCGACCGAGGCTTCCTCAGCATTCACCACATCAAAAAAGGCCGTATCCGTTGCGCCGGGGCAAAGCGCCAGGACGCGGATGCCCTTTGAGCGATACTCTCCCCACAACGCGTTCGAAAACGAGAGCAGGAAGGCTTTGGTTGCGCCATAAATCGCCATATAGGGATCCGGCTGCATCGCGGCCGTTGAGGCAACGTTAATAATTACCCCGGAGCCCTGCTGCAGCATTCCCGGCAGCAAGGCGTGAGTCAGCTCCACGGGGACCATGCAGTTTACGTTTATCTCATCACGCTGCCTGTCGATGGACAGCTTTTCGAATGGCCCGTAGGTGGCGAAGCCGGCGCAATTGATCAGAATGTCGGGGACACGTCTTAAGGTTTCAAGCCGTTCCACAATGTGGGGAATGGCTTCCGGCTTCACTAAATCCTGCACGATAATCGTGATGGAGACGCCGTGCTTTCTGACTAACTCTACGGCAAGCGCCTGCAGCTTTGGCTCGCTGCGGGCGACCAGGATCAAGGCCACGCCGCGGGCGGCGAGCTGCCGGGCAAAATCACGGCCTATGCCCGACGACGCTCCGGTAATCAGCGCTGTTTTACCTGTATAATCAAAAGAATTCATATGTTTAATCCCGTTTCCCTAATGTATGCTGCACAGCATAAACCGTGCACTTAGGTACACGGTCAAGCGTGATTTTTACAAGGTGAGGGCGACGCGATGCGAATTGGTGAACTGTGTGCGAAAACGGGATTGTCGAAAGAGACGGTGCGTTACTATGAGCGACAGGGGCTGTTAGAGAATATCCCGCAGCCCAATCGCAGCAATAACTATAAAGTCTATTCCGCCGTCGATTTACAGCGTTTAAACATGATCAAGCATGCCAAAATGCTGGGTTTTACCTTAGCTGAAATTTCAGAGGTTTTGGCTGTCTGGGTTGACGACAAATTTACCGCTGAGCAAAAACAGGCTTCACTGCGCCGCAAGCTGCAGCAGCTTGAAGAGAAAGAAGCGGCGTTAATTGAACTCAGAGCCAGGTTGAAAAACGCCCTTAATAAGGTCGGCCAGCCTTGTGTCGACACGTTTTGAACGCCGGGTGAGAGGAGGCCGCAAAACCGATGCGGCCTTATCTGTCAGGCAGCCAGTTCAGGCATCTGCTCCTTCACGAAATTCAATACTTTCCTCGCGTCGAGAGAGGCATAGGGCAGGCTCTCAATAATGGCGATTGAACGCGTATTGCCCACCGTTTCTTTTATCTCATCGAGTTTGTACTGAATGTGCGGCGCGATGAGGAAACCATCGAAAGCGGGAGCGACGCTGGCGAAGTTATCCAGCCCAACAGCGCTAATCATCAGCGGATAGCCTTCGCGTTCTGCCAGAGACTGCATTTTTTTGGCGAGAGAGTTTGCGGTATTACCAAACAAACAACAGATCAGAAGCTTTTTCATATTTTGTACCTCCTGAAAACCGCACACAGAGTAGTCCTGAGGTTGTCACCGAAATGCGCGCCATCTCTTATTTTGGCGAGAAATTAACCGCAGATGCCTGACGCGATTTAATTTTACTGTTTTTTTAGCCAGTCGAGAAAAAACTGGCTAAACGCCGTGACCTGAAGCGGCTGCAGTTTGCGCTGGGGGTAAACAAGCTGCAGGCCGACATCTTTGCGATCGTATCGGCTAAAGCCGGTGAAGCTGTCGGCAAACAGTACCGTGAGCCTTCCGGTTTCAACATCGTCTTTGACGTCCCACCACGATTTCCCCGCAATGCCAGCCCCGCTGAGTGCCCACTGACGAAGCAAAGCCCCGTCGTCGCACACCATGGCTGGCTCTACGCGAACGACGCTTTCATCGCCATCTTTTTCAAAGCGCCATTCGTTCATCACCACGCCCTGAGACTCAAGCGCCAGGCACCGGTGCTGAGCTAAATCGGCAAACGTGGCGGGGATGCCGCGTTCGTTAAGATACTCCCCGGAGGCGACCAGCACCCGATGGTTCGGGCGGATATTTCTGACGACAAGGCTGCTGTCCGGCAGGTTGCCGAAACGCACGCTCATATCCAGCCGGTTAGCGACCAGATCCTCAACGTGTTCTCTTAGCGAGATGAAAAATTTAACGTCGGGATGGCGTCGGGAGAATTCCACGACGGCGGGGCTAAGATACTGCCTGCCAAAGTCCGAGGGCGCAGAAAGGCGAATGTTGCCGCTGAGCACGCCTTCCTTTTGCGTCATTAACGACTCGGCGTGATGCACTTCTTCCAGCACGCGCAGCGCGGCATGGTAAAACTCTTCCCCGGCGCGGGTCAGCGTGATGGATCGCGTTGAGCGGTGAAACAGGCGCGTCTGGTAACGCTCCTCAATCGCCTTCAGCCTGGCCGTCATGGTGGCGGGAGAAAGCGACAGGCGTCGCCCGGCGGCAGAAAGACCGCCGGCCTCGGCAACTTCCACCAGTAACGCCATGTCTTCGAGTTTACCCATTATTCATATATTCCGAAAAGTGCATCTGATTTTAGCGTAATTATCAAAATCAGATGCCGACTGTAAAGTGATTTCATCCAAACCATAAGGGATGAAAACATGCAACGTACCTCACTTTTTGAACGTTACAGGCTGGGTCAGCAAGACCTGAAGAACCGTATCGTCATGGCGCCGATGACCCGCGCGCGCTCCCTTCAGCCGGGAAATATTCCCTCGGCGCTGATGGCGGAGTATTACCGGCAGCGGGCCAGCGCCGGATTAATCATCACGGAAGCCACCCAGATTTCGCCTCAGGGCCAGGGATACTCCTGGACGCCCGGCATCCATTCGCCTGAGCAGGTTTCAGGATGGCAGCTCACCACGGGCGCCGTGCATCAGGCGGGAGGGGTGATTTTTTCGCAGCTCTGGCACGTCGGGCGGATGTCGCACGCCAGCTTTCATCAGGATGGTCAGCCCGTCGCCCCGTCAGCGCTGGCCCCGGACGCGCAGGTGTGGGTGGTGAATGAAAAGGGGGAAGGCCAAATGGTTGACTGCCCGCAGCCGAGAACCCTCTCGCGCAAGGACATCCTCAGCATCATCGCGGACTATCGTCAGGCGGCACTGAATGCCGTTCAGGCCGGGTTTGACGGCGTGGAGGTTCACGGCGGAAACGGCTATCTGATCGACCAGTTTCTTCGTCAAACCTCCAACAAACGCACGGACGAGTACGGCGGCACGCTGGCGAACCGGATCCGCTTTGCTCAGGAGGTGTTAAGCGCCATTGCCGAGGCCATTGGCCGCGAGCGTACGGGCATTCGCCTTTCCCCGTTTATTACCCAGCGCGGGATGAACGATCCGCAGGTGACGGAAGCCATACTCGCTCTCGCGGCCTGGTGTGAACAAGAAGGGATTGCGTTCATCCACCTGGCGGAGGCCGACTGGGACGATGCGCCGCAGGTGCCTGAGCCGTTCCGACAATCGCTTCGCGAGACGTTTAGCGGAACCCTTATCGTCGCGGGGAACTATGACCTTCAAAAAGCGGAAAAGATCCTTGCTGCCGGCTATGCCGATTTGATTGCCTTCGGACGGCCGTTTATTGCCAACCCGGATTTACCCCACCGTCTGGCGCACCAGCTGCCTCTGGCCCAGGTGCGCGATCCCGCCACGCTGTTTGGCGGCACCGCGACGGGATATACCGATTACCCCATTTACACCCTGCAGGAGAAGACGTTATGACCCGTAAAACCTTAATTATCGGCGGCGCTTCCGGCATCGGTTTCGCCGTGGGCAGCCTGCTTGCCGGGCGCGGCGAGGAGATTATTCTCGCGGGCCGCGACGGCGCGAAGCTGGACGCTGCGCGGCAACGGCTGAGCGCCCACGCCGCGTCTGTTCATACCCTCGTGCTGGACATCAGCCGTGAGGCAGAGCTTGTCGCACTCGGTGAAACGCTGGGTGAGGTCAATAATATTGTCGTTACGGCGGGTTCACAGGCACCGGGAGGGCTTCTTTCCGGGCTGGATCTCCGCGCGGCAAGGCTGGCTTTTGATACAAAATTCTGGGGAAGCATCAATGTCGCCCGCTATCTCAGCGGGAACATCGCCCCCGGCGGTACGCTGACGTTCACCAGCGGGTTCGTGGCGCGTCGCACCGTAGCGGGGGCCATTGTTAAAACGACGATGAATGCCGCCATTGAGGCCGCGACAAAAGTGCTGGCGAAAGAGCTTTCACCGCTGCGCGTCAACGTCGTGAGTCCGGGGCTGACCGACACGGAAGCGTATGCGGGCATGGACGCCGCCGCGCGGGAAAAAATGCTCGCTGGCGCGGCGGAAACCCTGCCAGCCAAAGCCTGGGGAAGGGCGGAGGACATCGCGCAAGGGTATCTTTTCGCCATTGATAATCCTTTTGTCACGGGGTCGGTCATTGATATTGAGGGCGGGGCGTTAATTAACTAACCCTGTCTGATTTGAACCGCAGGAAATCGACTGCGGGTAATGTAATACTCTATTGAGAGATATCATGAAATATACGACGTATTTTCATTCGGCTGTAGCGGTGATTATTTTTGCAGGTCTGTCGGGCAATGCGATTTCCGCGCAGGGGGAATGGCTTCAGCCGAAACAGCTTATAGTGGACAACAGCCTGCCGCAGGCGCAATTAAAGGCGAGTGAAGCCGTTGCCAGAGAATATGCCTCGTTCTGGAACACGGGTAATGAAAACCTGGCGCGTGATGCCCTGGCGGCAGGTTTTATTGATAAAACGCCTCCGGAAGGGCGTAAGCAGGGGCCGGAAGGCGCTATTTTAGCGTCCCGCGCGTTTCGCGCGGCCGTGCCTGATTTGCGCTGTGACGTTGAGCAAATGATTATTTCAGGCGATCGCGTGGTTTCGCATTTACATTTTCACGGCACGTTCACCGGAACATTTGGCAAGCTGAAAGGACAGGGGCAGAAAATAGATTTTATCGCCACGGATATTTATGAGATTGGTGACGGTAAAATTGTGGCTAACTGGCATATTGAGGACAACCTGACGCTGATGAAACAGCTGGGCGCGCTGTAAGTTCATCACTCCGGGGCGGCCCGGAGTGATGCAAAAATCCTATAAGCCAAGATCGCTCAGCGAAGGGTGATCGTCCGGACGTCTGCCCAGCGGCCAGTGGAACAGACGCTCAGAGGCTTTGATTGGCATATCGTTTACGCAGGCAAAGCGGCGCTTCATCAGTCCGTCCGGCTCAAACTCCCAGTTTTCATTGCCGTAAGAGCGGAACCAGTTGCCGGAATCATCATGCCATTCATAGGCATAGCGCACCGCGATCCGGTTCTCCGTAAATGCCCAGAGCTCTTTAATCAGACGATAGTCCAGCTCTTTTTTCCATTTCCGCTCCAGAAACGCCTGGGCTTCTTCACGGTTGGTGGCGAACTCTGCGCGGTTACGCCATTGGGTATCCAGCGTATAGGCAAGCGCGACTTTCGCCGGGTCGCGGCTGTTCCAGCCATCTTCTGCCAGTCTGACTTTTTCGATGGCGCTTTCACGAGTGAAGGGCGGTAAAGGAGGACGTGTGTTCATGGCGATTACCTCAGTGTTATATTATGTAGACAGGTCTGTCTACTTGCGGTAATCTATGCCTGTAAAATAACGCTGTCAACATTATTTTAGAGGCTACCCAAAAGTGAAAACAGAACCCGCAGGCAACGATACAAAAATCAGCGTCAGAGATAAGATATTACTCACGGCGCACGATCTGTTTTATTCCACGGGCTTCAGGGCGACGGGGGTGGATACACTTATTAAAGCGTCTAAAGTGACAAAGGTGACGTTCTATCGCCATTTCCAGAGTAAGAGCTTGCTTATTCTTGCCTATTTGAACTACCGGCATGAAATATGGATTAACTGGTTTGAGACCACGCTGCGTCGACATCTCGATCAAGGCGAAATACCTGCCGATGCGATATCCGCAACGCTTTACGAATGGTTTATTTCGCCCGAGTTCCACGGCTGCGCGTTTATTAACGCCAGCGCAGAGGCGAAATCGGAAGATATTGAAAACGAAATAAAAGAGATATGCCGCAGTCATAAATCAGAAACAAAGAAAATTATTGCCTTGCTGACGAAGAGTGCTGATGAGCGCGTCGTCAATGAAATCATGCTGCTCATTGACGGCGCAATTATTCATGCACAGATGGGTATGGATTCAGAAACGGTAAGACATGCGTTAAAAAAGGGCCTGGAGAAACTGTCCGATCGGTGATATTCCCCGGTGCTTAATCAACTCTCGCACCGAGCCGATTAAGCACCCGCGTTACACTGTGGGAATGGTGCCGCCATCAATCACAAATTCAGTACCGGTGATACTCGCAGCATGCGATGAAGCGAGGAAGACGATGAGGTTGGCCACCTCTATCGGTCTGGCAGGGCGTCCGAGCGGTATTCCACCTAGCGCCTTCATAATGATCTGCTTGCCGCCTTCGTAGTCTGTACCTGCCTGCTTTGCCAGCCTCTCCGCCAGTGCAACCGCCGCTTCAGTTTCGATCCAGCCGGGTGCAACGCGCACCACCCGAACGCCCTTCGGTGAGACTTCCTTTGAAAGGCTTTTACTGTAGGTTGAGAGGGCTGCTTTAGCCGCCGCATAACCCGTTGTTGATTCCGGTAACGGCAGCTCGCGCTGAATAGACGTCACGTGAATAATCACCCCATTTCCCTGCGCGAGCATTCCGGGAAGCAGGGCGCGATCTAAGCGTACTGCAGGCAGCAAATTAAGATTGAGCTCCTGCTGCCACTCTTCTTCGCCAAGCGCAGCAAAACCGCCACCGGGTGAGGTTGAACCGCCCGCAACATGGATAATCACGTCGACGCCTCCCATCTGCTCCTGAACCGCAGATGCGACAGCGGCACATCCAGCGACCGTCGTAAGGTCAGCGGCGACGAAAGTATCTGCGACATCTACGTCCGGCTCGTGGCGCGCAGTGGTGAATACCGTTGCACCGAGCTGTTTTAAAAGTCCGACGACCGCTTTTCCGAGCCCTTTCGTGCCAGCGGTAACAAGCACGCGTTTGCCTTTAAAATCAATATCTAATGACATGACCTTGCACTCCCGTTATTTACAGTACAGGTATATTCAACATAGACTGAGAAATTGACAAGTACGCACGAAAAAGTGAGCTACTGAATTATGAGTAAGTTATATAGTCCGGAATCTGCCGCGAGCGGCGTGGAGCAAGTGTTACGGCTGCTGGAAGGCCGCTGGAAATTAATTATTCTTTTTCATCTTTTCGACGGAAAAGTGCAGCGCTACTCTGATTTCGAAAAACTGATCCCCGGTATTTCCCAGAAGATGCTGGCGCAGCAGCTCAGGCAACTTGAATCCGATGGTATCGTTTCGCGGATGGTCTACCCGCAAGTGCCACCGAAAGTGGAGTATCGCCTCACCGATTGGGGGCAGGCATTATGTCCGGCGCTTGATGCCATGCTGAAATGGGCAGAAAAGCGCGAGGCTTACGCAAGCCAGTAAACCCGGCGGCCAGCACGCTGCAATGGGATAGCGTGCCCGTAACCCATTTATGCAAAGGAAACGAAAAATGAGAACACAGAAGCGATGCCTCGGCTGCGTGGCTATTGTGGTTGATGACTACGATCGCGCCATTGAATACTACACCGACAAGCTGGGGTTTACCCTCGTAGAGGATACGCCTCAACCAGGTAAACGCTGGGTGGTCGTCTCACCCAACCCGGAAAGTGACTGCAACATTTTGCTGGCTCGCGCTTCTAACGAGAGGCAGGAAAGCTTTATCGGCAATCAATGCGGCGGCAGAGTTTTCCTCTTCCTTCAGACGGACGATTTTTGGCGCGATTACCGTGCCATGAAAGACAAGGGCGTCCATTTCTGCGAAGAGCCTCGTGAGGAAGAGTACGGTACGGTAGTGGTGTTTGAAGATATTTACGGCAACCGCTGGGATCTCTACCAAAATGCCCAACGCGGGTGATTACCAGGGAGACTTTCCATGACGCTTCAAATTCGACAGGCCACCCGTGCCGATGCCGCGCTCTTAAGCGAGCTGGGATACCGAATCTATCCCGCCCATTTTCAGCATCTGTGGGTGTCAGACGCAGAGATGAAGGATTTTCTGGACGGCGAGTACGCGCTTTCCGTACTTGAACAGAGCCTGAAAGATAACGCTGTTTCCTGGTATGTTGCCGAGACCGATCGGCCAGTGGGATTTATGAAAGTGACCTGGGAAGCCCTTCTCCCGGAAACGGACATGAAGGGCGTTCTCCTCAACAAGCTCTACCTCGATCCCGCCGAGACCGGCAAGAACTATGGCCAGGTGATGTTCAACAGCATCACCGACATGGCCCGGAGCAGGGGAAAAGACTATCTCTGGCTGGAAGTGCTTGAGCAGAACGCGGGAGCGTACCGGTTCTACCAGAAGCAGGGCATGCTCTGCGTTAAGAACGTCCTTTTCGAAACCGCATCACAGCAGAGCATAATCAGGATTATGGGGATGTCTCTTTAGAGCGAGAGCTCTCGTCGCGCTGTGCCAGCGACAGTGCGCTGGCGCTGGCGGGATCGAACAGCGAGAGGCTCTCAATCTGATTGAGTAAAATCACCTTCCGGAATGACATGGCGCTGCGGGGCTCGGAGTCGAGCGTGATGTCATGCTCCGCATACCATTTGCTGTAGTTATTCTCGATGCGAAAGTTCATCGTCTTCGCATCTCTGTACCCGCTTAACATCGGAATCAGCACGATATTGGCCGTTTTTTCATATTCCAGCGTCGCGGTGTGGATCATGCCGACGTAAATCCGCCTCGACCGCAGCGTGACCTGCGCCAGTTCCCCTTGCTCCATACACTGATACAGCAGCTGTTCAATACCGCTCGACTGCGCCAGACGTTTGTAGAGCTTTTTCCGGCTTTCGCCGTCCAGCCTGGCGCTGCCTGCCCAGTTAGAGCGGTAGAGACAAAACAGGATGGCAAACGCCAGCATCACAACCACCGGCGCCTGAATGCCTAAAAAGCTCCAGTTCATAAAGTCGATTTGCCAGTCGGTATATTTCGGCGAGGCAAAGTGAAAAGCGTTGTTGGCCGCAGAAAGGGCGAGCAGGAGCAGCCAGAGCAGACCGGTGGCAATCACGCCCTGCAGAACGAAAATACAGCCGTACAGCGCCACAAGAAAATAGACGTCCCAGCCAAAGGAGCGCTTGATTTTAAAGCGGGTCGACAGGTCGCGGCTGGTGTACCAGTACCCGCATACCATCAGCACCATAAATATCGCCGTTCCCATATCAGGCCCTCTTCAGCATATTGACGTGACGCAGAAAATCCTGCCGCACCTCGTTGCTTTTGTAGTTCACCGAGGCGTTCCCGTCCTGGTCGATAATGATGCGATCGCCATCTTCGACGGCTTCAATGATTTCCTGCTGGCTCATCACCTGCAGTAAGGATTCCGGGCTGGAGAAAAGAGAGAGAAAGAAACGTTTCATGTCAGGCATCCTTATGAATAAAAAGGATAAGCCTGGAAGAAGACCGGCGAGTTTGCCTTAAGGAAATCCTGAAAGTTAAAGTCGGGTGGCGGCCACTCCTTACCTGGTCTACAAAACTCACTTTTTTACTGTTATTAACTTATTGATATATATTTAAAATAAAAAATAGATCATCACAAACTTGGACAAATAACATTAATTGTGTAAGTTTTAAGTATGCGATTACGCCACGTTGTTTACAGCCAGGATGTGACCCATGAGCACTTTGCCCTCTGTCGTGAGTCGGTTTGTTGAGTACTACGCCGCACTGGATAGCCAGCCGCCGTCCGCGCTGGTGGGGCTTTACCATTCGAATGCCACGCTTATCGATCCGTTTGGCGAGCATGACGGGATTTTCGCGCTTCAGCGCTATTTCACCCATCTGCTGGCCAACGTCGAGCATTGCCGTTTTACCATCGATACGCCGCTGTGCAGCGGGAACCGGTTTGCTGTGACCTGGGTAATGCACTGGTCGCATCCGCGCATTGCCGGGGGAGAGCCGCTCGAACTGCCGGGATGTTCGGTGGTGGACACGGAAAACGATCTCATCACGCACCAGCGCGACTACTACGATGCGGGAGAGATGATTTACGAACATCTTCCTCTGCTGGGCTGGGCGGTACGCGGCGTGAAGCGGAGGGTCAAATCATGAAAACGGTGCTGATCACCGGCGCAAGCTCGGGCATTGGGGCAGGGCTGGCGAAATCCTTTGCCGCAGACGGCTACCACGTGATTGCCTGCGGACGCGATCCGGCGCGCCTCGAAGCGCTGCATCAGACCTGCCCCAATCTCACCGTTCGCCTGTTCGATATGACAGACAGGGATGCCTGTCGCCAGGCGCTGACCGGCAGCTACGCCGATCTGATTATTCTCTGCGCCGGTACCTGCGAATATCTCGATGGAGGCGTGGTGGATGCGGCGCTGGTGGAGCGGGTTATGGCGACAAATTTCCTCGGCCCGGTGAACTGTCTTGACGCGCTGCAGCCCCAGCTGACGGCTGGCAACCGCGTAATGCTGGTGAGTTCCATGGCCCACTGGCTACCTTTCCCACGGGCAGAGGCCTACGGCGCGTCCAAAGCGGCCCTGAGCTGGTTTGCCGAGAGTTTGCGCCTGGACTGGGAGCCAAAAGGAATTGCCGTCACGGTGGTCTCGCCGGGCTTTGTTGATACGCCGCTGACGCGCAAAAACGACTTTGCCATGCCGGGCAGGGTGAGCGTCGACGAGGCGGTCAAGGCGATCCGTACCGGGCTGGCGGCAGGGAAAATGCATATCGCGTTTCCTGACGGGTTTGGCTTTATTTTGCGGTTGCTCTCCGGGCTGCCTGCGTTTCTTCAGCGCGCGCTGCTGCGCAGGATGGTGCGTTCATGAACATTGCGATTATCGGCAGCGGCATCGCCGGGCTGACCTGCGCCTGGCGCCTGGCCGGGCACCATCAGGTGACCCTGTTTGAAGCGGGCGCCGCGCCCGGCGGCCATACCGCAACGGTTGACGTCCCGACGCCACAGGGTACCTACGCGATCGATACCGGGTTTATCGTTTACAACGATCGCACCTATCCGCGCTTTATGGGCCTCCTCAGCGAGCTGGGCATCAGCGGACAAAAAACGCAGATGAGCTTTTCGGTGCACAACCCGGCGACGGGGCTGGAGTACAACGGACACACCCTGACGTCGCTGTTTGCCCAGCGCCGAAACCTGGTGAATCCGGCATTCTGGCGGCTGCTCGGGGAGATCGTCCGCTTCAATCGTCTGGCGAAACAGGCGCTGGACGGGGAGGTGGACCCGAACGCCACGCTGCAAACGTTTCTGGAACAGCACGGCTTCACGCCGTTTTTTGCGCGCCACTACATTCTGCCGATGGGGGCCGCCATCTGGTCCTCGTCGCTACAGGAGATGAAGCGTTTCCCGCTGCCGCTTTTCTTACGTTTCTTCCAGAACCACGGGCTGCTGGATATCACCCAGCGCCCGCAGTGGTACGTGGTGCCGGGCGGCTCGCGGGAGTATATCCGCGCCATGCTCGACAAGCTGGGCGACCGTCTGAATCTGCATCTCAATTCTCCGGTGCAGCGGGTGAGCCGCCACGAGCACGGGGTTACGCTTCAGCTAGAAAACGGCAGTCATACTTTCGATCGGGTGATTTTTGCCTGCCACTCCGCCAGCGCTCTGGCGATGCTTGATGACCCGACGCCCGCAGAGCGCGAGGTGCTGGGCGATATCGGCTGGCAGCGCAACGAGGTCGTTTTACACAGCGATCCGCGCTGGCTGCCGGAGCGGCGGCGCGCGTGGGCCAGCTGGAACTACCGCCTGAGCGCTCACGAGCAGGCCAGCGCCTGCGTCACCTACAACATGAACATCCTGCAGGGGCTCCCTGCGGGCAGTCCGCTGTTCTGCGTCACCCTCAACCCGGACGCGCCGGTGGATGAACGCTTCGTTCTGCAACGCTTTGTCTATGAACATCCGCTGTTTAACCCGCAAAGCTGGCGGGCGCAGGCGCGGCGCGGCGAGATCAACGGTCATAACCGGAGCTGGTACTGCGGTGCCTGGTGGTACAACGGCTTTCATGAAGATGGCGTGCGCAGCGCGCTGGACGTGGTCAACGCGATAGCGGTCGGAGAGGGGAACTGAGATGAACAGCTGCCTCTACCACGGCGTGTTACGCCACCGCCGCCTTCAGCCGAAAACCCACGAATTCAGCTACAGCGTTTTTATGGCCTGGCTGGATCTCGATGAACTGCCGCTGCTGCCGTCAGTCGGCGTGCGGCGCAATCGCTTTGCCGGCGCCTCGTTCCACGACGCGGACTATCCGCTCGGCACGCCGCTTAAAGAGAACGTGCTCAGCAGGCTGGAGAGCCTGACCGGGGAACGTCCGGACGGGCGGGTGATGCTCCTGACGCAGCTGCGCTATTTCGGCTTTCATTTCAATCCGGTCAACTTTTACTACTGCTACGACGGGAAGGGAACGCTGCGCTGGGTTCTGGCGGAGGTCCGCAACACGCCGTGGAATGAACGTCATTACTATGCCGTCAACGGACAGGATGCGCAGCCGACGGAAAAAGCGTTTCACGTTTCCCCCTTCAACCCGATGGACATGATCTACCACTGGCGCTTTAACGACCCGGATAACACGCTGCATATGCACATTGAAAATCATCAGGAAGCGAAGGTTTTTGACGCCACGCTGGCGCTGCGCCGGGAGCCTTTGACGCGCTCCGCGCTGCGCTCGCTGTTGCTGCGCATTCCGCTCATGACCCTGAAAACCGTTTTTGCCATTTACTGGCAGGCGCTGCGCCTGTGGCTCAAGCGCGTGCCGCTGTATAACCATCCCGTCAGCAGGAGTGAACGCTCATGACCGATCCCGTCTTTGCGTTAGAACCCGATATTCCGCGCAACGTCCGCATCGCGCGATGGCTGCTGTTTCGTCTGTTAAGCGGTATCCGCGGCGGCTCGCTCACGCTGCGTGAAGGGGCGCAGACCTTTCATTTTGGCGAGACATCCTTCGCGCTGCACGCCGACGTGCAGATCCTCACGCCCGGCGTCTACTGGCGCGTGTTAACAGGCGGGAGCCTTGCTGCGGCAGAAGCCTGGATGGACGGCGAATGGGAAACTGCGCACCTTACGCCGCTTCTGGAGCTGCTCGCGATAAACGGCCAGGTGCTTGGCCGTCTGGAAAACGGGTTCCGTCTGCTCGGCAGGCCGCTGGAGCGGATACGCCACTGGACGCGGCGTAACTCCCGCATGCAGGCGCGCGAAAATATTGCCGCCCATTACGATCTGGGCAATACCTTTTACGCCCATTTTCTGGATCAAGAGCTGCTCTATTCCAGCGCGCTATTTACCGCTGACGAGCAGGATCTGACGGCGGCCCAGCAGGCCAAAATGGCGCGCCTGTGTGACCAGCTGGCGCTAAGCCCGGGTGACCACCTGCTGGAAATTGGCACCGGCTGGGGCGCGATGGCGGAATACGCGGCCCGTCATTACGGCTGTCGGGTGACGACCACCACGCTGTCGCAGGAGCAATATAGCTGGGCGACAGAGCGGATCGCCCGCGCCGGGTTGCAGGATCGCGTTGAGGTACTGCTCTGCGACTATCGCGACCTCACCGGGCAGTACGACAAGCTGGTCTCGATAGAGATGATTGAGGCCGTCGGGCAACGCTATCTGCCCACGTTTTTCCGCACCTGCCAGGCGCGTTTGCGCCCCGGAGGACGGATGGCGATTCAGGCCATTACCATTCAGGACCAGCGCTATCGCGACTACAGCAAAAGCGTCGATTTTATCCAGCGCTACATTTTCCCGGGCGGCTTCTTGCCGAGCATCACCGCGATGAACGAGCTGATGACGCGCCACACCGATTTCGTGGTGCGCAATCTTTTCGACATGGGCCCCGACTACGCCCGCACGCTGGCCCACTGGCGGCAGCGGTTTGTCCATGCCTGGCAGGAGATTGAAAAGCTCGGCTTCGATGAACGGTTCCGCCGCATGTGGCTGTACTACTTTGGCTACTGCGAAGCCGGGTTTAACGCTCGCACCATCAGCGTGGTGCAGCTGACCGCCGAGCGCGTATGAGACGTTACCTTCAGGTCTTCCTGCTCGCCGTCGCGTTCGATCTCTACTGGGCGCTGGTGGTGCTCTTTCGCGAACAGGGCCTGATTATCTGGCTTGCGCTGGCGATCCTGGCGTGCCTGCTCTTGCCGCCTGCTTACCGTTTTTACGCCATTGGGCTGGCCGCGGCGGGCAGTCTGCTGGACGCACTCTGGGCCCTGACCGGGCTGATTGCCTTTACGGGCGAGTCCCTGATGCCGTTATGGATGGTGGCACTGTGGCTGATGTTCGCCACTGTCTGGACGCAGCTGACGCGCACCACCACGCTACCTGGCTGGCTGCTGACCCTGCTGGCCGCCGTGGGCGGGCCGGTGGCCTACCTGTTCGGAGAGCGGCTGGGGGGCATCACGTTTCTGGAGCCGACCTTTATCGTCGTCAGCTGGATGGCGCCGGGCTGGCTGGTGTTGATGCTGTTTTTCCACCTGCTGATGGGGAGACAAAAATGAGATCTGTGGTTTTGCTGCTTTGGCTGACGCTGGTTGTTCCGGTTGCGCAGGCCGCCGACTGGCTTGCCTGGCGGAAGGTGGGTGACGCCACGCTCACCTGGGGGCCTTTCACCGTCTACACCTCCCAGCTGCGCACCCCGGACGGCCGTTACAGCCGGGACCAGGATCAGGCGCTGATTATTACCTATGCGCGCGACATCGATCGCGATGAACTGGTTGAGGCGACCCGCGACCAGTGGCAGGCGCAGGGGATACTGGCGCAGGAGCCTCAAAGCGAAGCCTGGCTGCGGATGCTCCAGTCGCTGTGGCCGGATGTCCGCCCGGGCTCACAGCTGGCGTTTGTTCTCAACGATAAGCAGGGGCAGTTCTGGTATCGCGCGTCAGCGGCGCAAACATCCTTTATTCCACTCGGACCGCGCCAGTCGGAAGCGTTCAGCACCCGTTTTCTGGCCATCTGGCTCGATCCCCGAACGCAATATCCTGAGCTGCGTCAGCAGTTAATCGGAGGCCAAAAATGAAACGTATCCTGATGATGGGGCTGGCATTCACAATGCTGCTGGCGGGCTGTAGCACTGAGGTGGCCGAGTATCGCCAGCAGCAGCCGCGGCTTGATATCTTTCACTACTTCCAGGGCAAAACCGAAGCGTGGGGGATGGTGCAGGATCGCAGCGGCAAGCAGATCCGCCGTTTCCACGTTGAGATTGCCGGAGACGTTATCGGCGATACGCTGACGCTCAACGAGCACTTCGTCTACGACGATGGCGAGAAGCAGCAGCGGGTCTGGCACATCCGGCGCGTGGGGAACGACCGCTACGAGGGAACGGCAGGGGACATTGAAGGCGTTGCCACGGGGCAGGCTGCAGGCAACGCCTTTAACTGGCATTACAGCATGAACGTGAAGGCCAACGGCAGCACCTGGCTACTGAACTTCGACGACTGGATGTATTTGCAGGATGAGACGCATCTGTTTAATAAAACCGAGATGAAGAAGCTGGGCGTCACCGTCGCCACGGTGACGCTGTTCTTTACAAAGTCGCAGGGAACGTAAAGTGACCGGAATGACCATCACTGCGGTATGTTCCCCTCACCCTAACCCTCTCCCCGAAGGGGCGAGGGGATGTCCGTGCTCGCTGAGCGGGCTTTACTGCCCGAGTAAATGAAAACAAGCGCAATCCCCAGGCAGACAATTGCCCCCAGACGGCTCGTCGAAAACGGAATGGCGGGATTGCCCAGCCAGCCAAAGTTATCAATCAACATACTCATGGCGAGCTGGCCGAATATCACCGCCACCGTGGCGACGGCGGTGCCGATGCGCTGCACCGCCACGACCATGATCACAATGTAGGGCACGCCGAACATCGCCCCGATGAGCTGCCATTTCGGCACGTCCAGCAGCGTGACCGCCTGCTTCGGTTCAAAGAAGAAAATGAGCAGGGCGGTTACCAGCGCGCCGACGGAAAACGTCAGAAACGCGCTTTTAAATACCCCGACATTGCTGCCGAGCTGCCCGTTAATCGCGGCCTGAATGCTCAGCGTTGCGCCGCCGCAGAAGGCCAGAAGAATCATTATCAGCGTCATATCATCACCCCTGCGCGACCAGAACCAGTGCCGCAATAATAAAAACCAGCGCCACGATACGTTTTGCGTTTATCTTCCTGTTCGGCGTACCCAGCAGGCCAAAGTGGTCAATGATCAGGCTTTTAAAAACCTGACCAGCCAGAATGCCAATCATCGTCAGAGCGATGCCGATGGTCGGCGTGGCGATCGTCAGAATGACCACGTAAACAGGGCCAAGCACGCCGCCGAGCAGCTGCCAGCCGGGCTGGGCGAAAAACGACGGGCTGCTGCGCGGGCTGAAAAACAGCATCAGCAGAAACGTCAGCGCGGCGCCGACGCCAAAAATGCTGAACGTCGCCCATAAATCGCCCACTTCTCCCCCTAATGGCCCCAGTAGCCCCGCTTCGACGGAGAGGCCCATCCCGCCGGCAATCACCAGTAAAATCAAAACAAACTGCATTACGCTTCCTCCGTTTTCAGGCGAAGAAGATTACGTCGGTAGACCCGTGAGAAAAATGCCATAATGCAGGAAACACCTTTGCAGGAAATGCATCAATGTCAGATGCCGGAAGCATGAACCTTCGCTCACTGCTGCTGTTTATTGCCGTCTATGAAACGCAGAACTTTTCCGTCGTCGCGCGACGAGAGGGAATATCCGCCTCGCAGGTGTCGCGCATTGTTCATCAGCTTGAAGACGCGCTCGGCCAGCAGCTGTTCTATCGCAATACCCGTGCGGTGATCCCCACGGAAAGCGGGCATCTGTTTATCCGCTATGCCCGGGCGATGGTCGATAACTTCGAAGAGGCGCGCCGTGAGCTGGATGAACGTTCGACCGAACCCTCCGGCACGGTCCGCATAAACGGGCCGGTAATTTTTGCACAGAGACACGTTGCGCCCGGACTGGCAGGTCTGGCCGAGCGTTATCCACGGTTAACCATTGAGCTGACGCTGACCGATGACTTTATCGACCCGCACCGGGATGCCGCCGATCTCATCTTCCGCATCGGCACGCTGACGGATTCGACGTTCCACGCCCGTGTTTTTGGGCAGCAGCGCTACCACCTCGCCGCGTCGCCCGCGTATCTGCGTCAGCACGGCGTCCCGGCCGACCCGACCGAACTGAGCCAGCACAAATGTCTGGTCTATCGCGGTTCGTCCGGGCCTAACCGCTGGCTCGTGCGGCGCAAAGGGGAGAATTGGGTGCATTATCCCGTCGCGCCGCTGATGACGTCCAATAATGCGGAGTCGCTGCTCATTGCCGCGCTGGGTGGGATGGGGATCGTCCTGTTTCCGGACTGGCTGATTGGCGACAGGCTGAAGCGGGGGGAGCTGGTCGCCCTTTTGCCGGAAATGGCGTGCGCCATCAACACGGAGCAACTCAATATTGCGGCGATCTATCCTAACGCACGTCATCCGCCCCTGAACGTCAGGGCGGTGATTGATTATTACGTGGCGTTTTTCGGTACGCCGCTCTACTGGCAAACGTAAGGGATTACGCGCCGAGCTCCTTGCGGATAATCTCTGCGCCGGCGCTGAGCGCTTTCAGCTTGCCGTTAGCCACCTGACGTGAAAGCGGAGCCATGCCGCAGTTGGTTGACGGGTAAAGCTTGTCGGCATCGACGAACTGCAGCGCTTTACGCAGCGTATCGGCGACTTCCTCCGGCGTTTCAACGGCGTTGGTTGCCACATCAATCGCGCCGACCATCACCTTTTTACCGCGGATCAGCTCCAGCAGATCCATCGGCACGCGGGAGTTGTGGCACTCCAGGGAGATAATGTCGATATTAGAGGTCTGCAGCTTAGGGAAGGCCTCTTCGTACTGGCGCCACTCTGAGCCGAGCGTCTTTTTCCAGTCGGTATTGGCTTTGATGCCGTAGCCGTAGCAGATGTGTACCGCGGTTTCGCACTTCAGCCCTTCAATGGCGCGCTCCAGCGCGGCGATACCCCAGTCGTTCACCTCGTCAAAAAAGACGTTAAATGCCGGTTCATCAAACTGGATAATATCCACGCCCGCGGCCTCTAACTCACGCGCTTCCTGATTGAGGATTTTGGCGAATTCCCAGGCCAGCTTTTCGCGGCTTTTATAGTGCGCGTCGTAAAGGGTGTCGATCATGGTCATCGGCCCGGGCAGGGCCCATTTGATCGGCTTGTCCGTGAGCTGACGCAGGTATTTCGCATCGTCCACGAATACCGGTTTCTGACGCGCAACGGCTGAAACCACGGTCGGCACGCTGGCGTCGTAGCGGTTACGAATGCGCACCGTCTGGCGATTTTCAAAATCCACGCCGCTCAGGTGTTCAATAAAGGTGGTGACGAAGTGCTGGCGGGTCTGTTCTCCGTCGCTGACGATATCGATACCCGCGCGGATCTGCTCATCCAGAGACAGGCGCAGCGCGTCCTGTTTACCCGCCAGGAGTTCCTGATCCTGTAATTTCCAGGGTGACCACAGGGTTTCAGGTTGTGCAAGCCAGGTCGGCTTAGGCAGGCTGCCAGCCGTAGAAGTCGGGAGCAATGTTTTCATAATAAAAGACCTTTTTTGATGAATTAAAGCGTGTAGTTATCAGACCACTGCTCAAGAATGTGCTGGTAAGGCTTAATAAAGTACGCTTCGGTAAAGCGACCCTGTTCAATCGCCAGTCGGCTACGCTCTTCCCGGTCATAAACAATTTTGGTTAAGGAGTGATCCTGCTGGTTCAGATCCGGTCGGTAGCACAGTCCCGCCGCCGAGTTTGCGTTATAAATTTCCGGGCGATAGATTTTCTGGAACGTCTCCATCGTGCTGATGGTGGCAATCAGCTCCAGATCGGTGTAGTCACTCAGCAAATCCCCGGTAAAGAAGAACGCGAAAGGCGCCACGCTGTTTTCCGGCATGAAATAGCGAACCTGCAGGCCCATCTTCGCGAAGTACTGTTCCGTTAGCGACTCGCCATCCGGCTGATACTCAACGCCCAGCACAGGATGCTGGTTACCGTTGCGGCGATAGGTGTCTTTGCTGGAGACGCTCAGGCAGATCACCGGACCCTTGCTGAAGTTCTCTTTGTATTCCGGCGAGCTCACAAAGTGGCGGAAAATATTGCCGTGCAGTTCGCCAAACTTTTCCGGAATGCTGAAGTGCTGCTGGTTCTTGTTGTGTTCCAGCAGGCGCACGCTGAAATCATAATCCCGCACGTAAGAAGAGAAGTTATTTCCGACGATGCCAGGGATACGCAGGTTATTTTTTTTGTCGACAATCGTGGTTTGCAATATCTCAATGGCCGGGAACGGTTTTTCCGCGCCAATGTTCAAGTCGACAGAGATGATTTCCAGCTCAACCGCGTAGCGATCGGCGTTTGGGTTATCCCAGCGCGCCAGGGCGTTAAAGCGGTTGTTGATCATCACCAGCGTATTGCGCAGGTTTTCCTGACGCTTTTCCCCGCGCGCCAGGTTGGCAAAGTTGGTGGTCGTACGCGTATTTTCTGACGGGTTGTAATTCTCATCGAAGCAACTGCGCTTAAGGGTATATGTGAAAGCTTTGCTCATTGTGGTTATGCATCCTAAGTTCATGTTGCTAAGAAGTTACCGATGCATAATTTATGCCTGAGCCCGCGGCGCAGGGGAAGTGACTTAATTTCAATGCAACATGAGCGAAGTTCATGAACAGTGTTGCGCACAGGCTGGAGAGGGCAGTGAGAGAAGAGGTATCGGAATGCTTTCGTTATACCTCCTTATTAATGCGATCCAATAGGCTGGTTGAAAATACAACCAGCAATTGATGTTGCGGATTTCAGCTCAACGTATCAATCAGCGTGGACAACAATTCGCTGAGGTTAGCATGTGTTTCAATGGCATAATCCATTGATGCTTTATCACGGATCTCGAAACAGTCATCTGTGAAGTTGTAGGCAAACACGGTCATACCATCTTCACCAATGAGTACCTTGTCAGTAAGGTTCGGATCAACATAGCTTTCGTTGTCACGTATTTCAAAGTTACGAATGTAGATATTCGACCATACGGGTTCACCGTTCTCCGCCCCCACCAGGCTGTACAGCGTCAAACCGTTATACTCAAGGCCATCCATGATTTCGAACATACCAGTGTAGTCCAGCCGGTTAACCATCAGACGTTGGATATCCTGGTAAACTCTTCTCTTCTGAGCATCCCATTCAGCAGGGGCGGCTTTGTACATCAAGTCTGTCATTACGTCAGGATCTACTGGGTTGGCTACCGGGAAATTATTGTCAACCAGCAGTGTTTTAAGGATACCTGGAGTGAAATAACTCTTTAGTTGAGCGGGAAGCAAAGCAGGCATTGCGATTGTTCTTCCTTCCTCATCGCAAAACTCGACAAGATAGCCCCGCGTAGGGGTGTTGAAAACCATAACAATCGTACCAATAGTCCCTTTTACCAGTCCTTCATTCGGTAAATCCTCGCCTAAAATCACTACGTCTAATTCGGCTCTTTTCATTTGTATTTTCTCATTTAACAAATATGGTTGTCAGGCGAGGAACTAACGCGTCTGTTTCATACATCCAACCTGTACGCACGATCGCTGTTTCATCATTGACGCCTAAAATGGACATATCGACAGCAATTGTTTGGCCGTAATTATTTGCCTGCAACACTTTGGCTGGGGCCGATAATACGCCTTCCTTGATTCTTGCGGCTAAAACATCTGCATTAGTTGGGTTGTATCCCAGCGCTGATTCAAATACCCTGGCTTTGTGCCCCCCTGTAGGATGTGTTGAATCTAAAGCATAAGCCGCGAGTTTTTTTGGGTCGATAACGGCGTGTTCAGCATTCACTAATGTACCATTCTCAGAGGTGAAACCTTTTACATATGGGTTTTCTAGTGCTGGTATCTTACCGAGGCCCGATATTTCGTCTATTTCGCTTAAAGGGTTCAACCTGCCAATTGTCAATCCTGCTGCAATGGAGGCACCCGCAATCATTAACCCTTTGTTGTTCATGATTTGATCGTAGCCCGCGGGGGCATCCCCACCAAGCTGCTGTGCGGTTTCATGAAAACCTTTAATATTGCCGTTATACACCCCACCAGCGGCGAGCAGTCGACCAACAGCTTTACTATTCAGCGTTTTCCCCGACGGTGAAGTTGTTGGCCCGTAATAATCATAATGCATCCGTTGAGTGGGAGCAGACTTCCTGCCTTGCCGATCGGCAATAACGTTCCGGTAAGCGCTCATGATTTCGTCCTTATACCATGCATGCCACGATGAGGAAGTAGGGGTAAAAATTAGCTCGCCGTTATTGTCGATATAAAACGGGTTCCGGTCGCTGCTCCAGTGCCTGGAGGTATCTACTCCAACAAGCCAGCCAATTTGAAGTTCGCGTTCTACTTGATCATAAATGGGATCTGCGTAGCTGCATTGCCTTCGTTCATAGGGTCTTTTATGTGGAGATATGCTGTTTTTTCTTTTGGGAAGACCAAAAGAGAGGCTATGACCGTTTGCTTCATAAGACAGATCATAATGTTTACACGCCTCTTTCAGTGAACCTGCTGGAGTAAGAATGTATTGAAAATCTTCAGGGTTTAATTGCCGTGTTAAATCATGTGACCGGTAGAGTCGAAACATGCGGAATCCTTATCGTTAAGCATCATTGTTCCTTTTAAGGGCATATTTTTTTCATTCTCTTAATAAGAAAAAACAGCCTACGCCTGAAGCGATCGCAATTATTCAATCCGCATCATATTCACGAACTGCTCATTTTTTTTTAAGAAAATGACCTGACAATTTTTAATCACTCTTGCGGCTATAACGTTAGTAAACGCTGAATAAATAATAAACAAGGCTCAGGCGACAAAGCGCCATGCCTACTTCTCTGGCACACTCTCCGCAATTCCCGCTATAATCCCCAAAATTTCCAACCGGTTTAGAAACGATCATGACAAAACTCACCTTACAAGAGCAGATGCTGAAAGCGGGCCTGGTCAGCAGCAAAAAAGCGGCAAAAGTGCAGCGCACGGCAAAGAAATCACGCGTTCAGGCGCGTGAAGCTCGGGAAGCGGTAGAAGAGAACAAGAAAGCGCAGATCGAGCGCGACAAGCTGCTGAGCGAGCAGCAGAAGCAGGCCGTGCTGGCGAAAGAGTTTAAAGCACAGGTGAAGCAGCTGATTGAGATGAACCGCATCACCGTGGCGAAAGGTAACATCACCTTTAACTTCACCGACGGTAATCTGATCAAAAAAATCGACGTCGACAAGCAAACCCAGGCTCAGCTGATTAATGGCCGTCTGGCGATTGCCCGTCTGGTCATCAACGCCAGCGGCGACTGTGAATACGCGATTATTCCGGCGGTGGTGGCCGATAAAATTGCCCAGCGCGATGCCGACAGCATCGTGTTAAACAGCGCGCTAAGTCAGGAAGAGCAGGACGAAGACGATCCGTACGCGGACTTCAAAATCCCTGACGATTTGATGTGGTAAACCGCATTCAGAACGGGGCGGCGTGACGGGCGTTAACCGGCTCTCCGCTCACGGGATGAATAAAATTCAGTTCGCTTGCATGCAGCATCAGCCGGGGCGTTTTCTCCGCCCCCGGCGCTTCAAGACCGCCATACAGATCGCAGCCCAGAATCGGGTGCCCCAGCTGCTGACAGTGAATACGCAGCTGATGGGTTCGCCCGGTCTCCGGCGTAAGTATCACCCGCGTTAACGGCAGTCCCGTACCCTGATAAAACCGTTCCACCACCCGATAGCGGGAGCGGGCGGGTTTTCCGTTGAGGGCGCAGATCGACATCAGCGGGAACAGCGCCGGGTCTTTGGCAATCGGCGCGTCTATTATTCCCTCGTCGTTTTCCACATGGCCGCAAAGCAGGGCGCTGTAGATCTTCTCCACGCTGCGCTGGCTGAACTGCTGGCACAGCGCCGCGTTGATGGCCTTATTGCGCGCAACCACCATCAGCCCGGACGTGCCGAAATCCAGACGGTGTACCAGCGTGCAGCCGGGGAACGTCTGGACCAGACGATAATGGACGGAATCAAGGTTTTGCGGATTTTTGCCCGAGAGGCTGAGCAGACCGGAAGGCTTATCGATCAGCAGCAGATGTTCATCCTGCCAGAGGATCTGAATGTCGTCGTGACACGGTGGGGCTATAAAAGAATCAATAATCGCAGACATCAGGCCGCCCGGCTGGAGAGTGGGAGCGGATGATAACGAAATGCGGGGGAAAAGAAAAACCCTCCCACCAGGCGGTGAGAGGGCAAAATCTTAGGCTGCTACCAGGCTGTCGATGGCGGCTTTCGCATCGGTCTGCGCTTTGGTCGCCACTTCCGGACCGTAAGCGATACCTTCAGCGAACACGAAGTTCACGTCGGTGATGCCGATGAAGCCCAGGAACAGGCTCAGGTACGGTGCAACCAGGTCGGTTGGGGTGTCTTTATGGATACCGCCACGGCTGGTCAGTACGATCGCACGTTTACCTTTCACCAGACCTTCAGGGCCGTTCTCGGTGTAACGGAAGGTTACGCCAGCGCGCGCCACCAGGTCGAAGTAGTTCTTCAGCTGGGTAGGGATGTTGAAGTTGTACATTGGGGCGTTGATGACGATAACGTCGTGCGCCTGCAGCTCGGCAATCAGCTCGTCGGACAGGGCCAGGGCTTCCTGCTGACGTGGAGACAGCGGTGCATCGCCTGGACGCAGCGCGCCAACCAGCTCGCCGTCCAGCACAGGAATTGGGTTTGCAGCCAGGTCACGCACGGTGATTTCGTCAGCGGAATGCTGTTCACGCCACTGTTCAACGAAGTAATCAGACAGCTGACCAGACTGAGAGTACCCTGCCAGAATACTGGATTTCAAAACTAATACTTTGCTCATGGGTGATTCCTGTTGTTGCATTTGATTGAAGGGGGTTGCCCCGTTGCTTGTTGACACTCTATTCACAATCCTGCCACAGAGATAGCGCAATATATCGAAGTCTATGTTCGAATTTTTTGAATAAGGCGCGAAAGACGTCAATGTGGTACTCTATAGCAATCATTAAAAAGAGAGTTTATCAGGGCGTGTACTGCCCTTTAACGCTATGACAGAACAACAAAAATTAACCTTCCCGATGCTCCTGCAACAGCTTGATTCTCTGATGTTGCGCGATAAACAGCGCTTTGCCCGCCGTCTGCACGGCGTGAAGAAGGTTAAAAATCCTGATGCACAACAGGCCATTTACCAGGAGATGGCGAAAGAGATTGAACAGGCGGCAGGGAAGGTTGTGCTGCGCGAAGCCGCACGTCCGGCAATTACCTACCCGGAAAACCTGCCCGTCAGCCAGAAAAAACAGGACATCCTTGAGGCCGTCCGCGACCACCAGGTGGTGATTGTTGCGGGGGAAACCGGCTCGGGGAAAACCACCCAGCTGCCGAAAATCTGTATGGAGCTGGGACGCGGGCTAAAAGGGCTGATAGGCCACACCCAGCCGCGTCGACTGGCGGCGCGCACCGTGGCGAACCGTATTGCCGAAGAGCTGCAGACGGAGCCGGGCGGCTGCATCGGTTACAAGGTGCGATTCAGCGACCACGTTAGCGATAACACCATGGTCAAGCTGATGACCGACGGTATTCTGCTGGCGGAAATCCAGCAGGATCGCCTGCTGATGCAGTACGACACCATCATCATTGACGAAGCGCACGAGCGCAGCCTGAACATTGACTTCCTGCTCGGCTACCTGAAAGAGCTGCTGCCGCGTCGCCCGGATCTGAAAATCATCATCACCTCCGCGACCATCGACCCGGAGCGCTTCTCGAAGCATTTCAACAATGCGCCGATTATCGAGGTGTCAGGACGCACGTATCCGGTGGAAGTGCGCTATCGCCCGATTGTGGAAGAGGCGGACGATACCGAGCGCGACCAGCTGCAGGCCATCTTCGACGCCGTTGACGAGCTGGGCAACGAAAGCGCGGGCGACATTCTGATCTTCATGAGCGGCGAGCGCGAAATCCGCGATACCGCCGATGCGCTCAGCAAGCGCGACCTGCGCCACACGGAGATCCTGCCGCTTTACGCGCGCCTGTCAAACAGCGAGCAGAACCGCGTATTCCAGCCGCACGGCGGGCGACGCATCGTTCTGGCGACCAACGTGGCGGAAACCTCGCTGACCGTGCCGGGGATCAAATACGTTATCGACCCGGGCACGGCGCGCATCAGCCGCTACAGCTACCGCACGAAGGTTCAGCGGCTGCCGATTGAGCCGGTCTCCCAGGCGTCCGCGAACCAGCGTAAGGGCCGCTGCGGCCGCGTGTCGGAAGGGATCTGTATTCGTCTCTATTCGGAAGATGATTTCCTGTCGCGTCCGGAGTTTACCGACCCGGAAATTCTCCGCACCAACCTGGCGTCCGTTATCCTGCAGATGACCGCGCTGGGGCTGGGCGACATCGCGGCGTTCCCGTTCGTCGAAGCGCCGGATAAACGCAACATTCAGGACGGCGTGCGTCTGCTGGAAGAGCTCGGGGCGATCACCACCGACGAGCAGGCGACGGTCTACAAGCTAACGCCGCTGGGCCGCCAGCTCAGCCAGCTGCCGGTGGATCCGCGTCTGGCCCGTATGGTGCTGGAAGCGCAAAAGCACGGCTGCGTGCGCGAGGCGATGATCATTACCTCGGCGCTCTCCATTCAGGATCCGCGCGAGCGTCCGATGGACAAGCAGCAGGCGTCTGACGAAAAGCACCGTCGCTTCCACGACAAAGAGTCCGACTTCCTCGCCTTCGTAAACCTGTGGAACTATCTCGGCGAGCAGCAGAAAGCGCTCTCCTCGAACCAGTTCCGCCGCCAGTGCCGCGTGGATTTCCTCAACTACCTGCGCGTGCGCGAGTGGCAGGATATCTACACCCAGCTGCGCCAGGTGGTGAAAGAGCTGGGCATTCCGGTCAACAGCGAGCCGGCGGAGTACCGCGAGATTCATATCGCGCTGCTGACCGGCCTGCTGTCCCACATTGGGATGAAGGACGCGGAAAAGCAGGAATATACCGGCGCGCGCAACGCCCGTTTCTCCATCTTCCCCGGTTCCGGCCTGTTCAAGAAGCCGCCGAAATGGACCATGGTCGCCGAGCTGGTGGAAACCAGCCGCCTGTGGGGGCGTATTGCCGCGCGTATCGATCCGGAATGGGTCGAGCCGGTGGCGCAGCACCTGCTGAAACGCTCGTACAGCGAACCGCACTGGGAGCGCGCGCAGGGAGCGGTAATGGCGACCGAAAAAGTGACCGTTTACGGCCTGCCGGTGGTCGCCGCGCGTAAGGTCAACTACAGCCAGATTGACCCGGCGCTCAGCCGCGAGCTGTTTATCCGTCACGCGCTGGTGGAGGGTGACTGGCAGACGCGCCACGCCTTCTTCCGCGAAAACCTGAAGCTGCGCGCGGAAGTGGAGGAGCTTGAGCACAAGTCCCGCCGCCGCGACATTCTGGTGGACGACGAGGCGCTGTTTGAGTTTTACGACCAGCGCATCAGCCACGATGTTATCTCCGCCCGCCACTTCGACAGCTGGTGGAAGAAGGCCAGCAAAGAGACGCCGGACCTGCTCAACTTTGAAAAGAGCATGCTGATTAAAGAGGGGGCGGAGTCGGTCAGCAAGCTCGACTACCCGAACTTCTGGCATCAGGGCAACCTCAAGCTGCGTCTGACGTATCAGTTTGAACCGGGTGCCGACGCGGACGGCGTGACCGTTCATATTCCGCTGCCGCTGCTAAACCAGGTCGATGAGGGCGGTTTTGAATGGCAAATTCCCGGCCTGCGCCGCGAGCTGGTGATTGCGCTGATCAAATCCCTGCCGAAACCGGTGCGCCGCAACTTTGTGCCTGCGCCAAACTATGCGGAAGCGTTTTTAGGCCGCGTCACGCCGCTGGAGCTGCCGCTGCTGGACGCGCTCGAGCGCGAGTTCCGACGCATGACCGGCACCACCATCGACCGCGAAGACTGGAACTGGGATCAGGTGCCCGATCACCTGAAAATCAGCTTCCGCGTGGTGGATGATAAAAACAAAAAGCTGCTGGAAGGACGTTCGCTGAGCGAGCTGAAAGAGTCGCTGAAAGGGAAAGTTCAGGAGACGCTTTCTGCGGTGGCGGACGACGGTATCGAGCAGAGCGGGCTGCACATCTGGAGCTTTGGTCAGCTTCCGGAAAGCTACGAACAGAAGCGCGGTAACTATAAGGTCAAAGCCTGGCCGGCGCTGGTGGACGAGCGCGACAGCGTGGCGATCAAGCTGTTTGATAATCCGCAGGAACAGCAGCAGATGATGTGGCGCGGGCTGCGTCGCCTGCTGCTGCTCAACATCCCGTCGCCGATCAAGTATCTGCACGAGAAGCTGCCGAACAAGGCTAAGCTCGGGCTGTACTTTAACCCGTACGGCAAGGTGCTGGATCTGATTGACGACTGCATCTCCTGCGGCGTGGACAAGCTGATCCACGAGGCGGGCGGTCCGGTCTGGACGGAAGAGGGCTTTGCTCAGCTTCATGAAAAGGTGCGCGCAGAGCTGAACGACACCGTGGTGGAGATAGCCAAACAGGTCGAGCAGATCCTCACCGCCGTGTTCAATATCAACAAGCGCCTGAAGGGGCGCGTGGATATGACCATGGCGCTGGGGCTGTCGGACGTGAAGGCGCAGATGGCGGGGCTGGTCTATCGCGGCTTCGTCACCGGCAACGGCTTTAAGCGTCTGGGCGATACGCTGCGCTATCTGCAGGCGATTGAAAAACGTCTGGAAAAAATGGCTATCGACCCGCACCGCGATCGCGCGCAGATGCTGAAAGTGGAGAGCGTGCAGCAGGCGTGGCAGCAGTGGCTAAACAAGCTGCCGCCGGCGCGCCGCGACGATGAAGACGTGCAGGCGATCCGCTGGATGATCGAAGAGCTGCGCGTCAGCTTCTTTGCCCAGCAGCTCGGTACGCCGTATCCGATTTCGGATAAGCGTATTCTGCAGGCGATGGAGCAGATTTCCGCTTAAAACTCTTGCCCGGTTTTCTCCCTCTCCCTGTGGGAGAGGGTCGGGGTGAGGGCATCAGGCCGCACAATTTTCACCCGTTCACGATTGCCAGCGTAAACCCATCCCATCCCTTAACCCCCACCGTTTGCAGCGCGGTGGCGGTTAGGCGCGGGTTATCCCCAATCATTTCGATAAAACGCCGCACCCCCAGCACGCGCGCGTCGTCGCTTTGCCCGTTAATCACTTCGCCATCGCGCACCACGTTATCGCCAATGATTATCGTGCCGGGACGTGAATAGTGCAGCGCCCACTCCAGATAGCCGGGATTGTTTGGCTTATCGGCATCAATAAAGATCAGGTCGAACGGCGGAACGTCACCGAAATTCTCCAGTGAGCTCAGCGCCGGGCCTTCAATCAGTTCAATGCGATCGTTCAGCCCCGCGAGGTGAATATTCTGGCGGGCCACATCGGCATGCGTCGGGTCAGCCTCGAGCGTAATCAGCTTTCCGTCCGGCGGCAGGGCGCGCGCCATCCAGATTGAGCTATAGGCGCCCAGCGTACCAATCTCAAGGATGCGTCTTGCCTGGGTCATGCGCACGAACAGCGCCAGCAGTTGCCCCTGATTGGCCGCAACATCGTGTTCGGGTAGCCCGGCGCGTTTATTGTTTTCCAGTACCTGATGAAGCACGTCATCGTCAGGGATTAGCGAAGAAATCATGTAATTATCTACTGCAGACCATTGTTGATGCATAGATTGACTCCTTGGGTTTTTCTCCCTCTCCCTGTGGGAGAGGGTCGGGGTGAGGGCATCAGCGCGCAAGGGGGTTCACGCGCTCTTCCAGCCGCCGCCCAGCGCCCTGTACAAATCGATCTGCGCCAGCAGCAGGTTATTTTTCACCTGCACTACGCTGGTCTGCACCGAGTACAGCGTGCGCTGCGCGTCCAGCACGTCCAGATAGGAAGAGTAGCCGTTGCGATTGCGGTTCTGCGCAATGCGCAGCGTCTCCTGCGCCACCTCCTGCTGGGCAAGCAGCTCGGTCAGCTGTTCCTGATAGCGCGTAATAGCATCAAGGCTGTTATTCACTTCGGCAAACGCGTTACGCACGGTTTTTTCATAGGCGTACAGCGCCTGGTTACGCTGGGACTGGGAAATATCCACCTGCGCATTCAGCGCCTGGCGGTTCAGCAGCGGGGCGAGAATACTGCCCCCGACGCTCCAGAGCTGAAGCGGGTTGTCCAGCAGGCCGGACAGGGTGCGATCCTGTATCGATCCGGTCGCGGTCAGGTTGATCGACGGCAGCAGGCTCGCGCGCGACGCGGCAAGCGAGGCGTCTGCCGCAACCAGCTGGCGTTCGGCCTGAACGATATCCGGTCGACGGTTCAGGAGGGTGGAAGGCAGCTGTGACGGCAGCGTCAGCGGCGTTAGCGCCTCAAAGCTTTCGCTGCGCGCTACCGCGCCGGGATTACTTCCCAGCAGCAGGCTCAGGGCGTTCTCCTGCTGTGCAATCTGATGCTGCAGCACGGGAACCTGCGCTCGCGTCGAGCGGAGTTCGGAATCCGACTGCATCAGCTCCAGACGCGAGCTGTAGCCCGTCTCAAACTGACGTTTCGCGAGGTTAAATGCCTCTTCGCGCGATTTCAGCGTGGATTCGGTCACCCGCAGCTGTTCGTCAAGCGAGAGCAGGGTGACGTACCCGGATGCAACGGAAGACGCGACGGTCAAATCCGCGGCGGCAGCGGCGGCTTTTTGCGCCGCCAGCGAGGCTTCGGCGGCACTGGCCGTGCTGCGGTTGACGCCCCAGATATCCACGTCGTAGCTCGCCGTCAGGCTACCTCTGTACAGCGTGCCGTAGACCGGCAGCCCGGTCGCGGCGGATTGCGAACGGGCGCGGGTCCCCGTTACGCCCGCGTCAAGTGACGGAAACAGGCTGCCGTCGGCCGCAAAGACCCGCGCCTGATACTCGTTAATCCGTTCGCGGGCGATCAGCACGTCGCTGTTGTTCTTTAGCGCCCGATCCACGTAGCGGTTGAGGTTGTTGTCATGAAAATTGCGCCACCAGAGCTGCTCCGCCGGGCTGGCAGGACCGGCGTCAGCACGCCACTGGGCGGGGATTTGCAGCGTCGGCTGCGCAGGTTTTACGTCGACGGACTGGCATCCGGCGAGCATTACCGCCAGCACCAGACCGGCTATCGGGCGAAGGGTCATTGTTTGCCCTCCCGCGTATCAATGGTCACCTGCACCGACATGCCCGGACGCAGCAGGGCGGACTCCTCAGGCTTGCCGAGCACCTCGATGCGCACCGGAATACGCTGGGCGATTTTGACAAAGTTGCCGGTGGCGTTGTCCGGCGTGATGGCGCTGAATTCAACCCCGGTTGCCGGCGAGATGCTCTCCACGCGGCCCTGATACGCTTTGTTGTTCAGGGCATCGACGGTGAATTTTACCGGCTGGCCGACGCGCAGCTCCGCAAGCTGCGTCTCTTTGATATTGGCGATCACCCAGTGCTGCGGCGGAACCAGCGTGGTGAGATGGGTCCCGGCAGTCACGTAGGCCCCGAGACGCACGGCAATCTGGCCGAGCTGGCCGTCGCGCGGGGCGATGATGCGGGTGTTTTGCAGGTCAATTTGCGCCAGCTCCAGTGCCGCTTTCGCATTTTCGACATCCGCCTCCAGCGCGCCGCGGTTCACAATTACCGTCTGCAGATCCTGACGCGACATCTCAAGCGAGGCTTTGGCCTGCTCGATATCGGCGCTGCCCTGGGCCGCGCTGGCCAGCGCCGCGTCGCGCTCGCGAATGGAAAGCGATCCGTCAGCCGTCAAATCCTTCACGCGCTTTAAATCCGCCTGGGTTTTCAGGCTCTGGGCGCGGGCATTTTTCAGCGCCGCGTCATTTTTGGCGATCGTCGCTTCGGCGCTTTTACGCTGCTGCAGGTTGTTATTGAGCGCGGCAATTTTCATCGCCAGCTGCGCCTCGGCCTGATGCACGCGCTGACGATAGATACGGTCATCAATCTGCAGCAGCAGGTCGCCTTTTTTAACCTGTACAAAGTCCTGAACCTTCACCTCGGTGATATAGCCATTCACCTGGGGGCTGATAAACGTCGTCTGACCGCGCACGTAGGCGTTGTCGGTAAACTGCGCGTGGCGGGTGAACGGCGGAAGCTGCCACGCGTAAAGGATCACCAGCACGCCGACAATACCGATGGCGGCGGCGGTGAAAACGGAAACAATGCGCACATTTTTGCGGGTGTTGGCCTGCTCTTTGGCGGCATCCTGCTGACTCATAAACTCTCCAGAAATATTTCAATTATTTATTGCCGGTGGCGTTCTTAAGCGCCATACGGGCAGTAATGCGCAGGCGCAGCAAGCGCCATAAAATCCAGACCAGCGTGGCGGCAGCGATGCCCGCCGTCAGCAGGTAAGTATCGTTGTAAGCCAGAATATTCGCCTCAAGCGTCGTCACCGTTTGCAGCTGCGTTATCGCCTGCGTTCCCAGCAGCGAACTGTCGCCAATCAGGCTTCGGTACATCTGGGTGTAAATCTGGATACGCTCGTTGACCAGCGGATTGAGCGTGGTGAGCTGGTCCGCCAGCAGGCTGGAGTGGTACTTCTCGCGCCAGGTCTGGAAGGTTCCGAGGATCGCGGAGCCCAGCAGGCCGCCGAGGTTCTGGCTCATGCCGAACATCACCGAGAAGCTGACCAGGTTACGCGGATCTGCAATCACCCCGCCAATGGCGGCCAGCATGGCGGGTGCCAGGAAGAAGGCGCTGCCGAAACCCAGCAGAAACTGGCTTAGCATCAGCTGATCCGGCCGGGTCAGGTTGCTGGACTGGCTGTCCAGCAGCGAGGCAACAATCATCAGCGCCAGAGAGGTGATGATTGGCCACGCAAGTTTCGTCGGCTTGATGGTCAGACAGCTGGTGACGATCCCGCAGACGATCCCGGCGAAAATGGACCACGCCAGGTGGGTCATCTGCTCGTTCTGTAACCCCACGTACTGCAGCCAGCCGATGACCCCGGTGTTTTGCTCTGCCAGCACGATACGGATCAGCAGCATGATGAGCCCCAGACGGACGATGCTGCCGCTCGACAGCCAGCGGGTGTTCAGCAGCGGGTTGGCGCGGTTATGTTCAAAGACGATGGCAGCCACAATCAGCACCAGCGATAGCGCCAGCGACCAGCCGATCCACGGCGCCTCGAACCACCAGTCAAGGCGGCCCAACGAGAGCACGGCGCAGAGCAGGGCCATTCCGGGGGCCATTAAAAAGAAGGTGATGAAGTCTTTTTTCTCAAAAACCTTGCGCCTGTCGCCCGGGGGCAGTTTTAAGGCTATTACGCAGGCCAGGGAGATCAGCGCCAGCCCCAGCTCGAAGAAATAGAGCCCGCGCCATTCGTCCAGCTGCAGCAGTTCGGTGGAAAACAGGCGGGCAAGTGGGATAGCGAGCGACGACCCGGTAATCCCGATGGTGAGCGCCTTCAGGCGGTGCTTCGCAGGCCAGGCCTGGATCTGATAGTAAATCCCCAGCGAGCTGAGCGCGGCGGCCACCATCCCGTGCGCGGCGCGCACCATCAGCGCCGAGCTGAGATCGTTAACGAACAGGTGGAAAAAGGTCACCAGCACGTACAGCACCAGAAAACCTTCCGTGAAGGCGCGCAGACCGTACTGCTGGCGGAACTTGACCAGCAGCAGGTTGATAGAGATGTTGGTCATGACGTAGACCGCGGGCAGCCAGGCGATTTCGGTCGACCAGGCCCCGAAGGTCCCCTGCAGGTTTTGCAGGTTGGCGGTCACCACCGCATTTCCCAGCGCCCCCGTCAGGCACACCAGCAGGCCAACGACGCCGTAGGCAATGCGTTTTGGCGTACTGTGCTCGGGTGTGGAAGGCGAACCCAGCAGGGCGGGTTTCTCATGTGGCTGCCACTCGCGAGGAGCATAAGGGTCGCGTTCGGGCAGGCGCATAACGTCGTTTACCTTAGAAATAGTTGAATAATTAGCGGGCTAGCGATTCTACGTCTGCCGCAAATGATAATTCAAGTGAATATGATTTACGCATGTTAATCAAATGTAGAAGGGAAGTTTAAGGAAAAAGAGCGGCCCGATGTCGCCGTTGTGTTGAGAACCTGAAGTCGCTACCCTGAAGGGATAGAGAGAAGGAGTTCATCATGGAACAGCCCCATTTTCCCATCCTGCCGGATGCCACGCTGGCGGCCATCAATACTGTCTGTGAATGGCTGGCGCAGGACGACCTGAGCGACAGCCGCCAGCCCCCGGACGTCGATGCGGTGATCCTGGCAGGAAACGCGGTGATCCCGACCATTGAGGCGGCCTGCCGAATTGCCGTGCAGAGAGACATCCCGCTCCTGATTAGCGGCGGTATTGGTCATTCAACCGCATTTTTATATTCAGCTATCGGCAGTCATCCGCGTTATCACACCTTGCCCGTCGAAGGGCGGGCGGAAGCGAGCATTCTTGCCGACATTGCGCGGGAGTTCTGGCAGATCCCCGAGACGCGCCTGTGGATTGAGGATCAATCCACCAACTGCGGTGAGAACGCGCGTTTTAGCTGGAATATGCTGAAACAGCATCAGCGAGCAACCGGGCGGATGCTGGTGGTACAGGACCCGACGATGCAGCGCCGTACGATGGCGACGTTTGCCCGCGTTTGTCGGGATGAGCCCGTGTCACCGCAGTGGATAAGCCATCCCGGGTTTACGCCAACGCTGCACAATGGCAAAGTGGGCGTGGAGTTTAGCGCGGGCAATAGCGGACTCTGGCCCGTTGACCGCTACCTGTCACTGGTTTTGGGGGAGCTGCCGCGTTTGTATGATGACGTTAACGGCTATGGCCCGGCCGGGCGGGATTTTATCGCGCACGTTGAATTCCCGGATGCTGTGATTGCCGCATGGGGACAGTTACAGCAGGACCCGGTTCTCGCGGATGCGTTGTCCAGGCGCTCGATTTAAGGGTGTAATCAGAAGCGATAACAACCGCTTCAGAATAACATTTGGCTTACAGCAAAGTCCTGGTCCGGCTGTATATCGCCGAAGCGTTTCCGTAAGGCCGGGGCGAGGCGCAGGGATGCGCCGAGAGGGCGTGGCCTGCAGGGATGCAGGCTCATGCCCGACCCGATAGCCTGAAGGAATAAGCTGAGGGGACCGCGAAGCGGCGATTTACCGCCGGGAGCCCGGGTTGCCAGGGTGGTGGCGATTGAGCCACCCTGGCACGTTCACCGGTTATGTCGTTAAAGAGTAGCAAGGAACATAAAGTGAACGGAATGACCACCACACCCGTATGTTCCCCTCACCCTAACCCTCTCCCACAGGGAGAGGGGATGCTTCACTGCTCATATTAGCCCTGAATAAAGGCCTAGAATCACAGCGCCGCAAACTTATCCAGCGTCCGCACCAGCTGCGTCACGAAACCATATTCGTTGTCATACCAGGCTACCGCTTTCACCAGCTGCAGCTCTCCCGCTTCTGACACCTCCGTCTGCGTGGCGTCAAACACCGAACCGTAATGCGAGCCAATTACATCGGACGAGACAATCTCTTCGTCGGTATACCCGAACGATTTATTGCCCTGCGTCGCCTTTTTCAGCGCGGCGTTGATCTCCTCAACGGTCACTTTCTTGCCCAGAATCGCCACCAGCTCGGTGACTGAACCCGTTTTTACCGGCACGCGCTGCGCGTGGCCCTTCAGCTTGCCGCTGAGCGCAGGGATCACCAGACCGATGGCCTTTGCCGCACCGGTAGTGTGGGGAATGATATTCTCTGCCGCCGCCCGCGAGGCGCGAAGGTCTTTTCCGCGCGGGCCATCCACCAGCGCCTGCGTACCGGTATAGGCATGAATGGTGGTCATGGTGCCCACTTTTATTTCAAACGCATCGTTCAGGGCTTTTGCCAGCGGGGCGAGGCAGTTGGTGGTGCAGGATGCGACGGAAATAATGGTGTCACTGGCGTCAATGGTGTCGTCATTCACGCTGTAGACGATGGTTTTCATCTCGCCCGCAGGCGCAGAGATCAGCACTTTCTTCGCCCCGGCGTCCAGGTGCGCCCGTGATTTCTCTTCAGAGGTATAAAAGCCGGTGCACTCCACGACGATATCCACGCCTGCGGCTTTCCACGGAATGTGCTTCGCCTCTTTTTCGGCGTACACCGCAATGGTTTTACCGTCGACAATCAGCGCATCCTCGGTGAAATCGACGCTCCACGGGAAGCCACCGTAGTTGGAATCATGCCTGAGCAGGTAGGCCAGCACTTTCGGTGAGGTGAGGTCGTTGATGGCGACGACGGTATTGCTGTCCTGGGTTTCAAGAAGGCGACGCAGTACAAGGCGCCCAATGCGTCCAAAGCCGTTAATGCCAATTTTACTCATGGTGTTCTCCTGTAAACGTGTCGATGCGACAGTTTGAACTCATCCAGGCTTAGACCATCACGGGCAGGGCGGCAATTGAAGATGCTTCATGCGGGAGGAAGTATTTGAAAAACCATACAGAAAAGTTAATGAATTTTTAAGGAAAGGAGATTATGTTGGCGCGGTAACTGTTTTTAATCGGGAAATCACATGCGCACTAAATATACAAGCCTGCAAATCGGCATCCACTGGCTGGTGTTTCTGTTAATCATCGTCGCCTACTGCGCCATGGAGTTCAAAGGTTTCTTCCCGCGCACCGCGCGTCCAGCGATCAATATGATCCACGTCTCGTGCGGTATCAGTATCCTGGTGCTGATGGTGACGCGTCTGCTGGTTCGCCTGAAATTCCGCGCGCCACCGATTCAGCCGAAGCCAAAAGCGATGGTGACGGGGATGTCCCACCTTGGGCATCTGGTGGTGTATCTGCTGTTTATTGCGCTGCCGCTGATTGGCATTGTGATGATGTACAACCGGGGCAGCGACTGGTTTGCGTTCGGCCTGGCGATGCCGCATGCGGCGGAGTCCAATTTCGACCTGGTTGATATGTTGAAAGAGTGGCACGAGACGCTGGCGAACCTGGGCTACTTTGTGATTGGCCTGCACGCGGCGGCGGCGCTGATGCATCACTATTTCTGGAAAGATAATACTCTTCTGCGCATGATGCCGAAAAAGCGTTCGTAGTGCTGAAACATTGTCGCCACCTTTCTTGCCCGGCGGCGCTTCGCTTGCACGGGCCTACAAACGGCGCTGAATCGTAGGCCGGGTAAGCGCAGCGCCACCCGGCTTGTTTTTTTAACCCAGCAGCGCACGCTCTTCGGCAGTTAACGCCAGCGCCTGAGTTGATCCCGTCTCCGACGACTTCACCGCCGCTTCCAGCACGGCCATGACCGCCAGTGCCTCAACAGGGTGGACAGGATTGGTGATTTTCCCGAGCAGCGCATCACGTACGTTGACGTAATACTGGCGCTGATCGCCTTTCGGGGTTGGGATCGTCTGCGGTGCGCCGTCGGCGCCAAAGAAGACCATGCTGTCGCCGTCTTCGCCCCAGGTTTCACTGCCGGGGATCACCCCTGCGAGCAGCTGCGCTTCCTGCTGGTCAATTCTGGCTTTCACCACGCTGCCCTTGTCCCCGTGGACGCTAAAGCGCGCCGTACCGCCAGCAACCAGCATGCTGGCGTGCAGAATGACCTTATGCTCCGGGTAGTTTAAGACCACGTGCGCCCAGTCGTTAATTTCTGCGCCGTCGCGCAGCGTCGCGATATTCCCCTGAACCGACTCCGGCAGGCCAAAGAGCTGAAGCGTCTGGTCAATCAGGTGAGGGCCCAGATCAAACCACAGACCGCTCCCGGGGACGTTCTGCTCGCGCCAGCGCACGCGCACTTCCGGGCGGAAGCGGTCGATGTGCGATTCCAGGTGTTTAACCTTGCCGAGCGTGCCTTGCTCAATAATCTGCTTAATGCCGAGGAAATCGCTGTCCCAGCGGCGGTTGTGGAAGACGGAGAGCAGCAGCTGCTTTTCATCCGCCAGCGCAATGAGGTCGCGGGCTTCCTGCATATCGAGGGTAAAAGGCTTGTCCACGACCACGTGTTTCCCCGAGTTCAGGGCCAGCGTCGCCAGCGGGGCGTGCGTGGCGTTGGGGGAGGCAATCACCACCAGATCGATATCAGGATGCTGAATGGCCTCTTCCGGTGTCGCCACCACCTGTACGTCCGGCAGATCGCGTTTAACCTTCTCTTCATCACGAGAAGAGACCACGGCCAGCTTAATCCCGTCCACCGACTGGATCAGCGGGGCATGGAAGGTTTTACCGACAAATCCATACCCGATCAGCGCAATGTTGATTGTTTGAACTTTACTCATGACCTTCTCCACGTTAATTCGCGCATACCGTAACCTGCAGTGCGCTATGGTCCCCAAGCTCAGGCCAGGGACGATCTAAAAAGAGTTGTTGAATGCTGGATAACCCGGAAACCAGATACGGTTCGCAGCGGTTAATTTTCAGATGGTCGGCGACAATCCAGTGCGCATGGCTTGCGTCCAGCATCGCGCGTTTCACCTCGGCATCCGCTTCTTTACCGGCGCTCAAACCGAGTTCGGCATGAATGGCGCACGCCCCAAGAATGGCGATATCTGCCCGATAACGGGACAGCAAAGACAGCGTGGCGCTGCCGGCAAACAGTCGCTGCTTGTGGTCCCATTTCCCGCCGAGCAGGATCAGCTCAATGTCTTCCCGGTCGCTAAAATGCTGGGCGATATCCAGCGAGGGGGTAATAACGGTGAGCGGCCCCTGAAGAAAGGTGGCGACGGCCATCACCGTGCTTCCGGCATCCAGAAACAGGGTGGAGCCCGGTGGAACCTGCTGTGCGACCTGTTTACCCAGGCGCTGTTTGGTCTCCGGCAGCAGCGTATTGCGGCCCTGACGGTTCATGGCGGAGAGGTTGAGCGCGATGGCGCCGCCGTGGTTCTTCTGCGCAAGGCCCTGGTTTTCCAGGTCGGTCAGATCCCGACGAATGGTATCCGCCGAAACCTGCAGCTTTTCAGCCAGGTCGGTGATGCTGGCCTGGCCTTGCTCGCTGAGGATATCCAGGACGTAGCGTTGACGAGCGGTTTTGTGCATGGGGTACATTCCTGCAAAATGTCGCAATAGTTTGCATAATACAGCATTTTGACGCAGAGAGAAGGGGAATGTCCTCAGGACGATGTGCGGCGGCGTGATAATTCAGATAGGTGATTATTAAAATTTTATTAAGCAGGTATAAGTAAGCCGTTTTGAATGTTAATCACAATGTTATTGTTATGTTTTATTTGACGATTTGGGTTATGTAACCAGCGTATCGCCATTGAGTGGTGTTAAATGCTGTTTAATAGGGGTTATTCAGGTTTTAATTGCTTTAATTAGTTTTTTAAAAGTTTTTAATTTTAAATATATCCCTTTAGCTACGTAAACTGACACTTCTTTGAAAATCTTTGTGTCTGACTCACGCTGAAATTAACGCAAAAATGTGCACGGAGGGAATTAAGAATTTTCCTTAGATAACAGAGAGTTTATATGTTTCATCTGAAAGGATACTTTTAGAGTTTTGTCCAGAAACCCCATATTTTTTCTTGCTTGTAACACCACATTAACATTGTGGCTGTAGTGGGCTATAACACATTTTGTTATGCTGCTAACCAGTTTAAGAAATAAGTAAATTCTTAATTGAAATAAGATGCGGGCAGATCTCATCTCCGATGGAAATGGGTATGGGGAGTATTACCTGAAATTCAGCAAGGTAGCTAAATAAGATATTTGTCTAATTATCTGTACCTCTTTTTGGGTATTTGCTTGAGTATCACTCAGAGTCAGGGAGATAACATGACGATATTACGAAAGCCTATGTTACATAGATTTACAGCAGCACTGGCATTCATTTCATTAGCCATAAATACGGCTTTCGCCAATAGTAATCAGGTGGGTATTGCCCCGGTGGCAACCACAACCTTAAAAGAAAGTATTCTTTTTGCGATCGATCGCGATCCGTCAATTAGCCAGCAGGCCGCGCAATTAGGTATTGGCCAGGCACAAATAGATGAAGCGCGCAGCGGCTGGATGCCGCAAATATCGTTGAACGGAAGTACGGGGCACAGCCAGACCACCGATTCCAGCGGGTCGCTGAAGAATTCAGCCGCCTGGGGGCTGAGCCTGACGCAGCTGCTGTACGATTTTGGCAAGACCAATAACAGCATCAGCCAGTCCTCCGCCCAGCGCGATAGCTACCGCTATCAGCTGATGGGCACGCTTTCGGACGTGGCGGAAAAAACGGCGCTGAGCTACGTCGAGGTCAAACGCTATTCCGATCTGCTGCAGGCGGCAAAAGATAACGTGCAGGCGCTCAAGAACGTCGAGCAGCTGGCAAAGCTGCGCGCAGACGCGGGCGTGAGTTCGACCTCCGATGAGCTTCAGACCCGCACGCGCATTGCCGGCATGCAGGCGACGGTCGCGCAGTATCGCGCCGCCTTAAACAGCGCGCGCGCCAGGCTTGCGGTATTAACCGGAATGCAGGCAGAGGCCTATTCGCCGATGCCCGCGAATCTTGCCGTGGAGCCGGACTCGCTCAACCGCATCGATTATTCCCTGATACCGGCGGTGATGGCCGCGCAGAACATGGAACGTTCGGCTCAGTATGGCGTGGAAACGGCGAAGTCCCAGCACTGGCCTACGCTAAGCCTGAAGGGGGGGCGCACCCGTTATGAATCGGACAACCGTTCCTACTGGGACGACCAGATACAGCTCAATATCGACGCGCCGCTGTATCAGGGGGGCGCGGTTTCCGCACGCGTTCGGCAGGCGGAAGGCGCACGGGCCATGGCCTCCTCTCAGGTCGATCAGGCGCGTTTCGATGTCCTGCAAAAGGCCTCCGTCGCGCAGGCTGACTGGACCGGCGCGCGGGGACGAATGGAGGCGGGGAAGCAACAGCTGGAAAATGCGCTGCGGGCCCGCGATGTTTATAAAAATGAATACACCCTGAGCAAGCGGAGCATTAACGATCTGCTCAGCGTTGAGCAGGATGTCTGGCAGGCCACCTCAGCGAAAATAATCGCCGAGTATGACGGCTGGAGTTCGGCAATTAATTATGCTTCCGCGGTTGATAATTTAATGCCGCTTATTGGAATAGAGAAAAACGCTGCCGCAAAATTACCCGACTTGAGTTAATAAAAGACGCGCAGTGTTGCGCAAAGTAAGACTGAAAATAATGGGTGTTTTTTCCCAGGGATAGCTACATCCGTCTGGTGGACATATCCACAGGAATCCGTACACCTGCAAGGAGAAGAATATGAGTAACATGAAAGTTGTTGATGTCATCATTCGCAAAACGGCGGAGAAAACGAAATTAACCGGCGAAGGAAATCTGTCGGTCTCTATTTCATCGCCGAGCGTGATTGAAATCCAGGGCTCTGCTCAGGATGTGGCGCGTTATGTCCGCCAGGGTAAAGATCTCCTCATTTATATGAAAGATGGCAGCGTTATTCGCTGCAATAACTATTTTGTCGAAGATCCTGAAACGCATAATCAGTCAGAGCTGGTGTTCAACGATCGTCAGGAACTGACGCATATTTCTTTTGCCGATGCCGGGGAAGCGTCAGGCGCTGCGGTGACCGAGTTAACCGCGCAGGCCACACCGATTAGCAGCATTCAACCTTTCCTCGAGCAGGAAAGTGTTTTAAGCGACGCGCCGTGGGGCTGGATTGCGGGAGCGGCGTTAGGCGGCGGTGCCATCGGGGCACTGCTGGCAAACGGCGGTGACGGCGAAACTAAAACAAAAGTCATTGATAATACAAAAGAAGTTGAAAGCGCCACGCCGACCTTCTTGCTGTCGGATAAAGCGGGTGACAAGCAGGGCGTGCTGAGCGCAAACGAGATCACGGACGACAGCAACCCGACCTTTAGCGGCACCGGTCAGCCGGGCGCGACCATCCAGATCAAAGACAGCAGCGGCAGCACCATTGCCAGCGCCATGGTCGGTAAAGACGGCACCTGGACGGTAATATTACCGACCCAGACGGACGGGGAGCACACCTGGTCAGTCGTGCAGATCGACGGCAGTAAAACCACCTCTGCGGGCAGTATCACCGTGACGGTCTCTACCGCCGACGCCGCCATTACGCTGGCCACCACGGCGGGCGATAACGTGCTGAACGCCAGCGAGCAATCCGCGGGCTTTACGCTTTCCGGTGCCAGCAAAAACCTGGCGCAGGGTACCGCACTCACCGTGACGCTGAACGGCAAAACCTACGCGGCTGAAGTCGGGGCAGACGGCGCGTGGAGTGTTAACGTGCCTGCGGCGGACGCGCAGGCGCTGGGCGACGGTACCTGGACGGTCAACGTGAGCGGTAAAGACGCGGCGGGTAACACCGTCAGCGGAAGCCAGACGATTGGGGTGGATACCACCGCGCCAACCCTCTCTGTCGATACCCTCGCGCAGGACAACATCATTAATGCGGCTGAGCACAGCCAGCCGCTGACCCTGACCGGTAAAACGAATGCGGAAGCCGGTCAGATCGTCACGGTCACGCTGAACGGTAAAAACTATAACGCCACGGTGGGCAGCGACGGCACCTGGTCCGTCACGCTTGATGTGAACGACGTGCAGGCGCTGAGTGAGGGTAATCACACCCTGACGGTTAACGTGAGCGACAAAGCGGGCAACGGCTCGTCCGTGACGGCAGATTTCACGGTGGATACCGCCGCGCCGATCGTCACCATCCATACCGTGGCGGGCGACGATATCCTCAATATCAGCGAGCAGGGCCAGGCGCACATTATTTCCGGCCTGGCGAGCGGTGCCGCCGCGGGCGATGTGGTCACCGTGACGCTTGGCGGCCAGACCTTCACCGGCGTGGTGCTGGCGGACGGCAGCTGGAGCGTGGGCGTTCCGGCGTCCGTGCTGGGCGCGCTGGGTGAAGGCAACCACACGCTTTCGGTTTCCGTCACTGACGCGGCAGGCAACACCGGCAGCGCCACGCACGGCATTACGCTGAGCGGACACCCGCCGGAATTTACGATTGACGCCATCAGCCAGGATAACGTCCTGAATGCCCAGGAGGCGATGCAGCCGCTGAGCCTGACCGGCACCAGCAACCTGCCGGACGGCTCCACCGTCACCGTGACGCTGAACAACGTCAGCTATCAGGCAACCGTCGAAAACGGTATCTGGGCGGTCCAGGTGCCGGTGTCCGACGTCCTGAATCTGGCGAACACGCTTTATACCGTCAGCGTCAGCGGGACCGACAGCGTGGGTAACAGCGGTTCTGCCGAGGCGAATCTGCTGGTGGATACCGTTCTTCCGCAGGTCATTATCAATACGTTTGCGGGCGACAACCTGGTCAATAACGCCGAAGCGGGCGTCGATCAAACCCTCAGCGGTCGCGTTACCGGCGCGGCGGCGGGCGATACCGTCTCCATCACCGCAGGCGGCAAGAGCTACACCGCAACGGTTGGCAGCGACCTGACCTGGAGCGTGAAAATCCCGTCAGCGGATCTTCAGGCGTTCGGCGACGGGGATTTAACCTTCACCGCGTCCATCACCAACGGGCACGGCAATACCGGCACCGGCGAGCGTGATATCAACATCAACGCGGAGCTGCCGGGCCTGCGCGTGAACACCATTTCCGGCGATGACGTGATCAACGCCATCGAACAGCAGCAGGATCTGAGCGTCACCGGCTCCAGCACCCATCTGGCCGCGGGCACGCAGATTGTCGTCACCATCAACAATGTGGAGTACGTCACCGCGGTTAACGCCAGCGGCAGCTGGCAGATCGGCGTTCCGGCGGCGGACCTGCAGGCCTGGACGGCGGGCGGCATGACGGTTAGCGTCAGCGCGGTAGATGCCTGGGGCAATCCCGTTGCGGCTGAACACCCGATTGAACTCGATCTGAACGCCGTGGCGGTCACCATTGATACCGTCTCCGGCGATGACCTGCTGAATGCGGCAGAAAAAGTCAGTGATTTAACCCTTTCCGGCCAGACGCAGGGCGTGGAGGCGGGGCAGACCGTGGTGGTGAAATTCGCCGACCAGACCTTCACCGCGCTGGTGCAGCAGGATGGCTCCTGGAGCCTGACCGTACCCGCCAGCGCCATGGAAACCCTGATCGACGGGCGCGCGCAGGTGAGCGTCAGCGTCACTAACGTCAGCGGCAACAGCGCCGACGCCGCGCGTGTGGTCACGGTGGATACGCAGCCACCGGCGATTACGCTCGATAACCTGACCGCCGACAACATCATCAATGCCGCTGAAGCGCAGCAGGATTTACTGTTAAGCGGCAGCAGCAGTGCGGAACCTGGCCAGACGGTCACCGTGACGCTGAACGGCAAAACGTATCAGACCACGGTTCAGGCGGACGGTACCTGGCAGCTGAGCGTCCCGGCAGCAGACGTGGGTGCCCTGGCGGACGGCATTGTGACCGTGACGGCCACCGTCAGCGACGTGGCGGGCAACGCCAGCAGCGCGGACCGCGTGGGTCTGGTGGACGCAACCGTACCGCAGGTGACGATTAACGACTTTGTCACCAACACCAACACCGTTAACCAGCTCGCCCATTCACAGGCGCAGATCCTGAGCGGCTCCGTCACCGGTGCGGCCGCGGGCGACCTGGTCACCATCACCATTAACAGCGTCGATTACACCACCGTGGTGGATGCGGCGGGGAACTGGAGCCTTGGCCTGCCGGCGTCCGTCGTGCAGGGACTGACTGACGGCACCTGGACCATCGACGTCTCCGTGACCGACAGGTCCGGCAACACCGGAAGCAGTTCGCTGGATGTGGTGGTGAATACCGTGACGCCTGTCATCGGTATCAACACGCTGGCGGCGGACGACGTGATCAACGCGACCGAGAAGGGCGAAGATCTGCTGCTCTCCGGCACCAGCAACCAGCCGGAAGGCACGACCATTACGGTGACCCTGAACGGCATTCAGTACACCGCCACCGCTGACGCCAGCGGTAACTGGAGCGTGACCGTACCGGCCTCCGCCGTAAGCGCGCTGGGAGAAGCCCATTACACCGTGACGGCGAGCGTTACGGATAGCGCAGGCAACAGCGCCTCAACCTCGCACGACGTGCTGGTGGACAGCTCCCTGCCGGTGGTAACGATCGACACGCTGGCGGGCGACAATATCGTTAACGCAGCGGAAGTGGCGGCAGGGCAAACCCTGACCGGTAAGGTGACGAATGCGGCGCCAGGTGACACTGTCACTATTATCCTTGGCGGCCAGACGTACACAGCTACCGTGCAGGACGATCTGACCTGGAGCCTGCCGTTAAGCGAGAGCCAGTTAACCGCGCTCGGCAACGGCGACCTCACCGTATCCGCCAGCGTGACCAACGCGCACGGCAATACCGGCTCTTCTTCTCACGACTTCACCATCGACGCCCAGCTCCCGGGACTGCGTATTGATACCGTGGCGGGTGACGACGTAATTAACGTGATTGAACACGCTCAGAACCTGATTGTATCCGGTACCAGCACCGATCTGGCGGCGGGCAGCGCCGTGACCGTGACCATCAACGGCAAAGATTATTCCGCAACGGTACTGGCGGACGGCACCTGGCAGGCGGCGGTACCGGCGGCCGATGTCTCCCAGTGGGCGGACGGTTCGCTGGATATCAAGGCAAGCGCGCAGGATGCTTCCGGCAACCCGGTGACTATCGGCACCGTTGTGGACGTCGATCTCGCGCCTGTCGCCATCACCATCAGCAGCGTGACCGACGATAACGTGCTCAACGCGGCGGAAAAAGGCCAGGATCTGCTGCTTTCCGGCACCACCTCCAGCGTGGAAGCGGGCCAGACCGTGACTATTACCTTTGCGGGTAAAACCTATACCACTACGGTGGATGCTAACGGCGACTGGACCTGGACCGTTCCGGCAGCCGATTTGAGCGGCCTGAAAGACGGTGACGCCAGCGTGCAGGTATCCATTACCAACGTGAACGGCAACGCCGCGTCTTCGGCGCAGGAGTTCAGCGTCGATACCACCGCGCCAACGGTGACCATCAACACCATCAGCCATGACAATATGCTGAACGCGGCAGAGGCGGCGCAGGATCTGACCCTGAGCGGCACCTCTACTGCCGAAGCGGGCCAGACGGTCACCGTGACCTTCAACGGCAATCAGTACACCGCGCAGGTGCAGGCGGACGGCAGCTGGACGCTCGACGTTCCGGCGGCGGATATGGCAGGCATCGCCGACGGCAGCGCGGCGGTCACGGCGACCGTGTCCGATAAGGCAGGCAACCCGGCCAGCGCGGGCTCCTCGGTGCTGGTCGACACCACCGTACCGCAGATTAGCTTCAACATCGTCGCGGGCGACGACATCGTGAATATTGCCGAGCACGGCCAGGCGCTGATCGTCTCCGGCAAGGTCACGGGCGCGCAGGCGGGTGACGTGATTACCGTGACCCTGAACGGCAAAGACTACACCGCCGTGCTGGACGCGTCCGGCAGCTGGAGCGTGGGCGTTCCGGCGGCGGACGTGGGCGCGCTGGTTAACGGCGAACAGACGATCTCCGCGACACTCACCGATAAAGCCGGTAACAGCACCACCGCTACGCACGAGTTTGACGTTTCCCTGATCGCGCCGGTGGTTGCCATCAATACCCTGGCGGTTGACGACGTGATCAACGCGACCGAGAAAGGCCAGGATCTGCTGGTGTCCGGCACCAGCAACCAGCCGGACGGAACCACCATTACGGTGACCCTGAACGGTATCAGCTATACGGCCACCACCGACGCCAGCGGCAGCTGGAGCATCAGCGTTCCGGCGGCAAACGTCTCCGCGCTGGGCGAAGCGAGCTACGTGGTGACGGCGAGCGTAACCGACGCGGCGGGCAACAGCGCAAGCACCGGCCACAGCGTGCTGGTCGACAGCGCGCTGCCGCAGGTCACCATCAACCCTGTCGCCACGGACGATGTTATTAACGCAGCGGAAGTGGCTGCCGGGCAGACCCTGAGCGGGAAGGTGAGCGGCGCGGCGAGCGGTGACACTGTCACGATTTCAATCGGCGGCAATACCTGGACCGCGACGGTTCAGGACGATCTGAGCTGGTCGGTCAACGTGCCGTCCACGGTCTTAACCGCCATCGGTAACGGCGATCTGACGGTGTCAGCCAGCGTCACCAACGGCCACGGCAACACCGGCACCGGCGAGCGCGAAATCGTGATAGACGCCAACCTGCCGGGCCTGCGCGTCGATACCGTGGCGGGCGACGATGTCATCAACAGCATTGAGCATGCTCAGAACCTGATTATCACCGGCTCCAGCGAGGGCCTGGCAACGGGCGCGGCGTTAACGGTGACCGTCAACGGCAAAACCTATGCGGCGACCGTACTGGCGGACGGCACCTGGACGGCTGCCATTCCGGCGGCAGACGTCAGCGCGCTGAATGCGGGCACGATTGCCGTGACCGTGGAAGGCCAGAGCGCGGCGGGCAATCCGGTTTCCATCAGCCACGACGTGAAGGTGGATCTGGCGGCAGTCGCCATCAGCATTAACCCGATTGCCTCGGACGACGTAATCAACGCGGCGGAGAAAGGCGCGGACCTGGTGCTGTCCGGCTCGACCTCCAACGTGGAAGAAAACCAGACCGTCACCATTACCTTCGGCGGCAAGTCGTACACCGCGACGGTCGATGCCAGCGGCAACTGGACGGCGACCGTACCGTCTGCTGATTTGGGCAGCCTGAAAGACGGCGATGCCAGCGTGCAGGTGAGCGTCACCAACGTGAACGGCAACGGCGCGTCGGCGGGCCGCGAGTACAGCGTGGACGCGACCGCGCCGACGGTATCTATTGAGATCGTCAGCGACAACAACATCATCAATGCTGCCGAAGCGCAGCAGGATCTGGTCGTTAACGGCGTGACCAACGCCGAAGCGGGCCAGACCGTCACCGTGACGCTGAACGGCGTGGACTACACCACCACCGTGCAGGCAAACGGCAGCTGGAGCGTGACCGTGCCGTCCGCGGATCTGAGCGGTATTACCGACGGCAACTACACCATCAGCGCCGCCGTGTCTGATAAGGCGGGCAACCCGGCCTCAGCGGATCGCGACGTGCTGGTCGATACCACCGTCCCGCAGCTGACCATCCACACCGTTTCTGACGACGACGTGATCAACAGCGCCGAGCATGCGCAGGCACTGATTGTCACGGGTTCCGTGACCGGTGCGGCGGCGGGCGATGTGGTCACCGTCACCCTCAACGGCAAATCGTACACCGCCACCCTGGATGCCTCAGGCAACTGGAGCGTGGGCGTGCCTGCGGCGGACGTTACCGCCCTGGCCGCAGGGGATTACACCATCACCGCGGCGCTGACCGATAAAGCGGGCAACAGCAACAGCGCCACGCACGGCGTGGAGGTGAACCTGACCGCGCCGGTGCTGACCATTGACACCGTTTCCGGTGACGATGCGATCAACAACGCCGAGAAAACCCAGGATCTGACGATCTCCGGTACGGCTTCCGGCCTGGCGGCAGGCGCGGTGGTGACCGTGATGCTGAACGGCAAAGCGTACAGCGCGCAGGTGGACGATAACGGAAAATGGACGACTACCGTTCCGGCGAACGAGGTCGGTCAGCTGGGCGAGGCGCTTTATACCGTCACCGCCTCAGCAACGGACAGCGTCGGCAACAATACCAGCGCGTCGCACACCGTGAACGTGGAATCCGTTCTGCCGGGCGTGATTGTTAACACCATTGCAGGTGACGACGTGATTAACGCGGCGGAGCTGGCAGCCGGGCAGACCATCAGCGGTAAGGTGGTGAATGCCGAAGCGGGCAACACCGTGACCGTGACCATTGGCGGCAACAGCTACACCGCCACGGTGCAGAGCGATCTCACCTGGTCCGTTAACGTGCCGGAATCCGTGCTGACCGCGCTGGGCAACGGTGATTTGACGGTGTCGGCCAGCGTCACGAACGGCGTGGGCAATAGCGGAACGGGCGAGCGCGAAATCGTGATAGACGCTAACCTGCCGGGCCTGCGCGTGGATACCGTGGCGGGTGACGACGTGATCAACAGCATCGAACACGGGCAGAATCTGATTATCACCGGCTCCAGCGACGGGCTGGCGGCTGGCGCGGCGCTGACCGTGACCGTAAACGGCAAAACCTATCCGGCAACCGTGCTGGCGGACGGCACCTGGAGCGCGGCGATCCCGGCGGCGGACGTGGGTGCGCTGGCCGCAGGCACGGCTACCGTGACCGTATCGGGCCAGAGCAGCGCCGGTAACCCGGTCTCCATCAGCCACGATGTGACGGTGGATCTGGCGAGCGTTGCCATTAGCATTGATGCCATCGCCACCGACGACGTGATTAACGCGGCCGAGAAGGGCGCGGATCTGGTGCTCTCCGGCACCACCTCGAACGTGGAAGCAAACCAGACCGTTACCATTACCTTTGGCGGCAAGAACTACACCGCCACGGTGGACGCCGACGGCAAATGGACAGCTACCGTGCCGTCTGCGGATCTGGCGGGCCTGAAAGACGGCGACGCCAGCGTGCAGGTGAGCGTCACCAACGTCAACGGCAACAGCGCCTCGGCGGGCCGCGAGTACAGCGTGGATGCGACCGCGCCGTCCGTGACCATCAATACCCTGGCGACCGACGACATTCTGAACGCCGCCGAAGCGAAGAGCGATCTGACCGTATCCGGCACCACCACCGCCGAAGCGGGCCAGACGGTCACCGTATCGCTGAACGGCAAAGACTACACCACAACCGCAGGCGCGGACGGCAGCTGGACGCTGAACGTTCCGGCGGCGGATCTGGCAGGACTCACCGACGGCAGCGTGATCGTCACCGCATCGGTCAGCGATAAAGCGGGTAACCCGGCGTCCGTGGATCACAACCTGGCGGTAGATATCACCGCGCCTGCGGTGACCATTAATACCGTTGCGGGCGACGATGTCATTAACCTCGCAGAGCACGGCCAGGCGCAGATCATCAGCGGCACCGCCACCGGCGCGGCAGCGGGTGATAAGGTGACCGTCACCATCGGCGGCCAGACTTACACCACCGTGCTGGACGCGGCGGGGAACTGGAGCGTGGGCGTACCGGCCAGCGTGATTTCCGGCCTCAGCGACGGCACCGTAACCGTAACGGCGTCAGTCACCGACGCGGCGGGCAACACCGGCACCGGCACGCATAACGTGACCGTCGATACCGGTCTGCCATCGGTGGCCTTCAACGCCATCAGCGATGACAACGTACTGAACGCCGTTGAAAAAGGTCAGGATCTGAGCGTCAGCGGCACCAGCGCCAACCTCGCGGAAGGCACCGTGGTGACCGTGACCCTCAACGGCAAAAACTATACGGCGACGACCGCGGCAGACGGCACCTGGAGCCTGACCGTTCCGGCTGCGGATCTGGCCGGTCTCGGCCAGGCCAATTACACCCTGAACGCGACCGCCACCAACGGCGTGGGCAACAGCGTGAGCAACACCGCGAACCTGCTGGTCGATACCGCGCTGCCGACCGTCACCATCAACACCGTGGCGGGCGACAACGTCATCAACGCGGCGGAAGTGGCGGCAGGCCAGACTCTGAGCGGCACCGTGGCGAACGCCGAAGCGGGCAACACGGTAACCGTGACTATCGGCGGCAACAGCTACACCGCAACGGTGCAGAACGACTTCACCTGGTCCGTGAACGTGCCGTCTGACGTGCTGACCGCGCTGGGCAACGGCAGCCTGAGCGTAACGGCGACCGTCACCAACGGCCACGGCAACACCGGCACCGGCGAGCGCGAAATCGCTATCGACGCTAACCTGCCGGGCCTGCGCGTCGACACCGTCGCGGGTGATGACGTGATCAACACCATCGAACACGCGCAGAACCTGATCGTCACCGGCTCCAGCGACGGGCTGGCGGCAGGCACGGCGCTGACCGTCACCGTCAACGGTAAAGACTATGCGGCCACGGTGCTGGCGGACGGCACCTGGAGCGCGGCGATCCCGTCCACCGACGTGAGCGCGTGGCCGGAAGGCACCGTCAAAATCAGCGTGACCGGCGACAGCTCTGCGGGCAATCCGATCACCATCACTCACGACGTGACGGTGGATCTGGCGACCGTTGCCATCAGCATCAACGCCATCGCCACCGACGACGTGATTAACGCGGCGGAGAAGGGCGCGGATCTAGTGCTGTCCGGTGCGACCACCAACGTGGAAGCCGGGCAGACCGTGACCATCAGCCTGAACGGCAAAATCTATAGCGCGACAGTAGACGACAGCGGTAACTGGACCTACACCGTACCGTCTGCGGACCTGGTACACCTCAGGGACGGTGACGCCAGCGTGCAGGTGAGCGTCACCAACGTGAACGGCAACAGCGCTTCGGCAGGCCGCGAGTACAGCGTGGATGCAACCGCGCCGTCCGTGACCATTCATACCCTGGCGGCTGACGATATTCTGAACGCCGCAGAAGCGCAGTCCGATCTGACCGTATCCGGCACCACCACCGCCGAAGCAGGCCAGACCGTGACCGTGACGCTGAACGGCAAAGACTACACCACAACCGCAGACGCGGACGGCAGCTGGACGCTGAGCGTTCCGGCGGCGGATCTGGCATCGCTCGGCGACGGCAGCGTCACCGTGACGGCGAGCGTCAGCGACAAGGCGGGCAACCCGGCGTCGGCGGATCGCAATCTGACGGTGGACGTGACCGTGCCTGCGGTGACCATCAACACCGTGGCGGGCGATGACGTCATTAACCTCGCAGAACACAGCCAGGCGCATATCGTCAGCGGCACCGCCACCGGCGCGGCAGCGGGCGATAAGGTCACCGTTACGATTGGTGGCCAGACTTACACCACCGTGCTGGACGCGGCGGGGAACTGGAGCGTGGGCGTACCGGCCAGCGTGATTTCCGGCCTCAGCGACGGCACCGTGACCGTCACTGCGTCAGTCACCGACGCGGCGGGCAACACCGGCACCGGCAGCCATAACGTGACCGTCGATACCGGCCTGCCGTCCGTGGCGTTCAACGCCATCAGCGGCGATAACGTGCTGAACGCGGTGGAGAAAGGTCAGGACCTGAGCGTCAGCGGCACCAGCGCCAACCTGGCGGAAGGCACCGTGGTGACCGTGACCCTCAACGGCAAAAACTACACTGCAACGACGGCGGCGGACGGCACCTGGAGCCTGACGGTTCCGGCAGCGGATCTGGCCGGTCTCGGCCAGGCCAATTACACCCTGAACGCGACCACCACCAACGGCGTGGGCAACAGCGTCAGCAACACGGCGACCCTGCTGGTCGATACCGCGCTGCCGACCGTCACCATCAACACCGTGGCGGGCGATAACGTCATCAACGCGGCGGAAGTGGCCGCAGGCCAGACCATCAGCGGTAAGGTAGCGAACGCGGAGGCGGGCAACACGGTAACCGTGACTATCGGCGGCAACAGCTACACCGCAACGGTGCAGAGCGATCTCACCTGGTCCGTGAACGTGCCGGAATCCGTCCTGACGGCGCTGGGCAACGGTGACCTGACGGTGTCAGCATCCGTCACCAACGGCCACGGCAATACCGGCGTGGGCGAGCGCGAAATCACTATCGACGCCAGCCTGCCGGGACTGCGCATTGATACCGTGGCGGGCGACGATGTGATCAACAGCATCGAGCACGGGCAGAATCTGATCGTTACCGGCTCCAGCGACGGGCTGGCGGCAGGCACCACGCTCACCGTGACCGTCAACGGCAAAACCTATGCGGCCTCCGTGCTGGCAGACGGCACATGGAGCGCGGCGATCCCGGCGGCGGACGTTAGCGCGCTGAATGCGGGCACGGTCACCGTGACCGTTGCAGGCCAGAGCGCGGCGGGCAACCCGGTGACCATCAGCCATGACGTGACCGTCGATCTGTCAGCGGTGGCTATCAGCATCGATGCGATTGCCACCGACGACGTGATTAACGCGGCGGAGAAAGGCGCGGATCTGGTGCTGTCCGGCAGCACCTCGAACGTAGAGGAAAACCAGACCGTTACCGTCATCTTCGGCGGCAAGACGTACACCGCGAAAGTCGATGCCGACGGTAACTGGACGGCCACCGTGCCGTCTGCGGATCTCGCGGGCCTTAAAGACGGCGATGCCGGCGTGCAGGTGAGCGTCACCAACGCGCACGGCAACAGCGCCTCGGCGGGCCGCGAGTACAGCGTGGACGCCACCGCGCCAGCCGTGAGCATCGATACGGTCGCAGGCGATAACGTGATTAACGCCAGCGAAGCGGCTGCGGGCGTGGCCATTTCCGGCACCACCACGGCGGAAGTCGGTCAGACGGTCACCGTGACGCTGGGCGGGAAGAGCTATACCGCGCAGGTGCAGCAGGGCGGTATCTGGAGCGTGAACGTGCCGGGCACAGACCTGTCCGCACTGGCGGATAACGGCTACACCGTGCAGGTCAGCGTGAGCGACGCCGCGGGTAACCCGGGCAGCGCGGGCAAAGCGATTACGCTTGATACCACGCCGCCGACCGTCAGCTTTAACGCCGTCGCGGGCGATGACGTCATCAACAGCGTGGAGCACGGGCAGGCGCAGATCGTCAGCGGCACGGCAACCGGCGCGAGCGTCGGCGATAAGCTGGTCATCACCATCGGTTCGAACCAGTACACCACCACCGTTGACGCCAGCGGTAACTGGAGCGTGGGCGTGCCGGCCAGCGTGATTTCCGCGCTGACCGACGGCACCGTGACCCTCAGCGCGACGATTACCGACAGCGCGGGCAACAGCAGCACCCAGACCCACGACGTGGTAGTGAACACGGCCTCCGTGGCGCTGACCATCAATACCCTCAGCGGCGATGACGTCATCAACGCGGCTGAAGCCGGTTCGCCACTGGTGATTAACGGCTCCAGCGCCCAGTTCGCCAGCGGGACGCAGGTCACCGTGACGCTGAACGGCAAGAGCTATACGGCCACCATCCAGAGCGACGGCAGCTGGACGACCACCGTTCCGGCCGCCGACGTGGGCGCCCTGGCCGATGGCGCGAGCTACCAGGTGTCCGTCTCGGCACAGGACAGCGCGGGCAACAGCGCGTCGGCGACGCACGGCATCAGCGTGGATGCCACCGCGCCGGTCGTGAGCATTGCGACGCTGTCGGGTGACGACATGCTGAACGCGCTTGAAGCGCAGCAGCCGCTGACCGTGCACGGATCTTCCAGCGCGGAGGCGGGCCAGACCGTCACCGTGACGCTGGGCGGCAAAACCTACACTGCCACCGTCGCGAACGACGGGACGTGGACGCTGGATGTTCCGGCAGCCGATCTGGCCGCGCTGAGCCAGGGCGCGCTGACGGTGACCGCCTCGGTCAACGATAAAGCGGGTAATAACGGCCAGACCACGCACACCTTAACGGTCGATACCGTCGCGCCAAGCGTGACCATCAGCACCGTGGCCGATGACGATATCGTCAACAACGCGGAGCAGCTGGCGGGCCAGACCATCAGCGGCACCACTACGGCGGAACAGGGCCAGACGGTGACCGTCTCCTTCAACGGGCACAGCTATCAGGCGACCGTCGGGGCGGACGGATCCTGGTCGGTCTTCGTGCCGGGCCGTGATTTCCTCGGCCTGAGCGACGGGGATTACACCATCACCGCTTCGGTAAGCGACAGGGCGGGCAACCCGGGCAGCGCGACGCACGACGTGACGCTGAACGGCGATGTCCCAACCATCACCATCAACACCTTTGCGCAGGACGATATCGTCAACGCCGCCGAGCACGGCACGCCGCTGGTCGTCAGCGGCACCACCGACGCCCCGGCGGGCCAGACGGTGACCATCACGCTGAACGGTAAAACCTACACGGCGACCGTCCAGAATGACGGCAGCTGGAGCTATACGGTCGGCAGCGCAGACGTGACCGCGCTGGCGGACGGCGGTTCGTACGTCATTAACGCGCAGGTCAGCAACACCATCGGCAACAGCGGCAGCGATAACCACACCGTCACCGTGGATCTCACCGCGCCGTCGATGGGCATCAGCATTGATTCGCTGCAAAACGACACCGGCCTGAGCGCGAGTGATTTCATCACCAACGATAGCCAGGTGGTGGTCAACGGCTCGCTGACCGCGCAGCTCGGCAATAACGAGAAGGCGCAGATCAGCCTTGACGGCGGCACCACCTGGATTGACCTGACCGTGACCGGCACCACCTGGCGCTACACCGATGGCCGCACCCTGACGGACGGTACGTATCAGTATCAGGTGCGCGTTATCGATAACGCGGGCAACGTGGGGGCGACGGACAGCCAGGACGTGGTGATCGATCAGACGAAGCCTGTGGCGACGACGATTACGGTGGATTCCATCACCCAGGATACGGGTCTGTCCGGCAGCGACTTTATCACCAGCGACAGCCAGATCAGCCTGAAAGGGACGCTCGGCGCGGCGCTGGGCAGCGGCGACCACGCGCAGATCAGCCTCGACGGCGGCGTTACCTGGACAGACGTCAGCGTCAGCGGCCTGAGCTGGACCTATGTCGATGGCCGCACGTTGGCCGACGGGGATTACAACTACCAGCTGCGCGTGATTGACGACGCGGGCAATATCAGCGCCACCGCCAGCCAGGTGGTGACCATTGATACGGTTGCGCCGGACGCCAGCAAAACGATCGCCATCGACAGCATCAGCGACGATACCGGCCTGAGCAGCAGCGACTTTATCACCAACGATACGTCCCTGACGCTGCACGGCTCGCTCGGCGCGACGCTGGCCGACGGCGAATATGCCCAGATCAGCATCGACGGCGGCGTCACCTGGCAGAACGTGATTGTCACCGGCAACAGCTGGTACTACGTCGATAGCCGCACGCTGGGTAACCAGACCTATGACTACTACGTTCGCGTGGTGGATGCGGCGGGCAACGTGGGGGCCAGCGCCCATCAGCAGGTGACCGTCGATACGGTCGCCCCGGATGCGGCGATTACGGTGACCGTGGATAACATTACCGTGGATACCGGCTTCGACAATAACGACTTCCTGACCAGTTCGACCTCGTACACGCTGCACGGAACGCTCGGCGCAGAGCTGGGCGCGGGTGAATTCGTGCAGGTGAGCATGGACGGCGGCAGCACCTGGGTGTACGCCACCGTCAGCGGTACGCAGTGGAGCTACAGCGACACGCGTACCCTGACCGACGGCAGCCATAACTACCAGGTGCGGGTCGTCGACCAGGCGGGGAATGTCGGGGCAACCACCTCGCAGGCGGTGACGGTGGATACGCAGGCGCCGCAGTACGGCGTCACCATCGACAGCATCAGCGAAGATACCGGCCAGTCCGGGAGTGATTTCATCACCATGGACACCACGCTGACCATCAACGGTTCACTGGGCAGCGCGCTGGCAAACGACGAGCGCGTACAGATCAGCCTGGACGGCGGGAACACCTGGTCAGATGCCACGGTCACCAACCAGCGCTGGAGCTACACCGATACCCGCGATCTGGCTGACGGGGACTACACCTACCAGGTGAGGATTATCGACCAGGCGGGCAACGTCGGCTCCACCGCCTCTCAGGTGGTGACGGTGGACACCACGCCGCCAGCCACCGTAGGCACGGTAGTGAGCTATACCGACGGCGAAGGCGAGCGTCAGGGGACCTTTGGCAGCGCGGTGGCAACGGACGATAACTCGCCGCTGATCAACGGTACGCTTAACCGCGCCCCGGACGACGGTGAAATTGTGCAGCTCTACCGTGACGGGGTCCTGCTCGGCCAGGTGACCATGAACGGCAGCGCAAGCTGGTCCTTCCAGGACAACGGCCTGAGCGACGGCAACCACACCTACATTGTGCGCGTCACCGACAGGGCAGGTAACTACACGGAATCGGACGGCTTTGTGCTGAACGTTGATACCAGCATCCCGACCACCACGGCGGCGATTACCGCGCAGACCACGTCGGACACCACGCCGATTGTCAGCGGTACCGTCTCCGCTGATCTGGTGAACGGTGAATACCTGGTGGTAACGGTAAACGGAAAAACCTACACCTCCCAGACTGGCGGTGCGGTGGTGGTCGATCCGGATCACAACACCTGGTATCTGCAGATCCCGGACGGCGATGCGCTGAGCGTGTCGAGCTACAGCGTGACGGCGCAGGTGAAGAGCAGCGCGGGTAACGGTAATACCACCGGTACGGCGACCGGCAGCCTGGTGATTGATACCACCTCGGTGAATACCGACTGGGCAACCACGGCGGGGAACAGCAACAACTCCACCATGACCCTCGGCATGAACAGCAGCGGTCTGTGGAATATCATTGCTAACGGCCAGTCATACTCCAGCAGCGATAGCTCGACCTATGCCGGAAATGCGCTGACCAACACCCGCGGCTATTACGTGGTGAGCCAGACCGCCGCCGACTTTGACCGTAACGGCACGCAGGATATCTTCGCGACGGAAAATACCTACGCCGGGTCAACGCAGGTGATGTGGACCTACGATGGCAGCACCTATAACGCCAGCCAGCTGGCGATGGGCACCACCATCTGGTACGGCGGCGTGATTGCCTACGACAAAACCGGCGATGGCTATCTGGATCTGGCGTACGGTGATGCCGGCATGGACTCACTGACCTACCTGGTGAACAACAACGGCGTTCTGTCGCCGGACGGCACCGGTGGCGAAGGCGGTTTCTACGGCCAGTTCGATTCCGGGCGTGAAATCTCCGGCGTCGACCTGAACAACGACGGCACGGTGGATATCGTTCAGCACACCAACCGTAGCGGCGCGTACTCGTTAACCGTGATCAACAACAACGGTAACGGCACGCTCTCTATCGGTCAGAACCTGACGAACGTGTTTGTGGCAAACGCCTCGAATACCACCACGGCGGCGTCCATGACGTGGGCGGACTTCAACGGCGATGGCTACATGGATCTGTACCTGGGCAGCAGCTACAACAACAACGGCGGGGTGATCTACTACAACGACGGTACCGGGAAGCTCTCTGCCACCAAGAGCGCGGTGGAAGCCTCTAACGCCACGGCGGGGTATCTGTCGGTGGCGGTGGACTGGAACGGTGACGGGCAGATGGACATCATCAAGCTCAGCACCTACGGCGGCTCGCAGACGGCAACGCTGTTTACCAACAACGGCTACGGTTCCACCTGGACCTCCAGCCAGCTGGCTTCCGGCCTGGCGAACGTTACCGGTGTGGCCGCAGTCGACTACAACTGGGACGGCGCGCAGGATCTGCTGGTCTCTCAGCAGAACGGCAAGGTGGTGCTGGTGCAAAACAGCAAAACCATTGCTGACGGCACCGCGATGCACCTGCACATTGTCGACAGCGAGGGCATCAACGCCTACTACGGCAACACGGTCAATCTGTACAACGCCGCGGGCGTGCTGGTGGCCTCGCAGATCATCAACGCCCAGTCCGGTATCGGGTCGAACGATACTTCTGCGCTGGTGAGCTTCTACGGGCTGGATCCGAATGAAACCTATTCGGCCGAAATCCTGAAGATCACCAACGGCGTGTCGGATAACGTTACCTGGAGCGGTCTGGAAGCGGGCAACGGCAAAGAGGGCTACGTCCTGACGGCCGAAGCCGCCACCGGCGGCCACAGCGGGACCATAACCGGGACCGGGTATAACGACACCTTTATCGCAGAGAACGGCACCTATACCTACAACGGCTCCGGCGGCTGGAATACCCATTCCGACTACGACACCTGGAGCAACACCGGCGGGATGGACGTGGTGGATTACCGCAATGCGACCTCCGGCGTGACCGTTGATTTGCGCCTTTCTACCGCGCAGGACACCGGGTTCGGAACGTCACGACTGCTCAACATTGAGGGGATCAACGGCTCGAACTTCGACGACGTCATTACCGGCAACAGCGGTGATAACCGGTTCGAAGGCCGCGGCGGGAACGACACCTTCAACATCGGCAGCGGCGGTCACGATACGTTGCTCTACAAGCTGATCAACGCCTCGGATGCAACGGGCGGTAACGGTCACGACGTGGTGAACGGCTTTACGGTCGGCACATGGGAAGGGACCGCGGACACGGATCGCATTGATCTGCGCGATCTGCTCTCCGGCAGCGGCTATACCGGCACGGGCTCGGCAAGCTACGTGAACGGCGTCGCCACCCTGGACAGCAGCGCGGGCAATATCAGCGATTATATCCGCGTGGTGCAGAACGGCAGCAATACCGAGATCCAGGTTGACCTGGACGGTACCGGCGGTCAGTTCTCGCCAACCACGCTGGTGACCCTGAACGGCGTGCAGACGGATCTGGCGACGCTGCTGGCGAACCATCAGCTGTTAATTGCGTAAACCAACGCCGCGGGGAGCGATCCCCGCGGCCTTTTGCGTTTCTTTACATGAATAGCCATAACCCTATATTTCACATGATTATTTTGCGGGCTCGTTTAGAAAGCGTTCGATTTTTAATCATTCCGTAAAGGTATCATTTCAGTGCGAAATTACCGCTCTGGACAGGACGTAGCATTATGAAGACACATCCACAGTACGAACCCTGGCTGCAGGGCATGCTCATCATCGCGAAACACTACCGGCTGGACTTTTCGGCGGAGCATGTTCGGGTCACGATTAACCATGAAAGCCAGTCTCCGCGCCAGCTGGTGCTGGAGGAGATGGCGCGCCAGCTTGGGCTGGGGATGCGTATGGTGGCGGCTGAAGCGGTATCCCTCGATCCGTGGCGCCTGCCGCTGCTGGCGGAATTCACCGGCGGACAAATCGCGGTCATTAACCGCATGGACAGCGAAGGCAACGTCAGCCTGCAGTTTAGCGGCGACGCGGGGCTGGAGACGACGCTGACGCGTGACGAACTCGGGGCGCGGTTAAAGGGGCTGATGGTGTTGCGCCCGCTCGAATCCACGCCGGATGCCCGCGTGGACGACTACATCAAACCCTATGAGAAAAACTGGTTCTGGCAGCTGGCGCTGAAGGACTGGCGACGCTATAGCGACATTATGCTGGTGGCGCTGGTGGCCAACGTGCTGGCGCTCTCCGGCATGGTCTTCTCCATGCAGGTGTACGACAGGGTGGTGCCATCGCAGTCGGAAGCCACGCTGTGGGTGCTGTTTGGCGGCGTGATGATCGCCATCGTGTTCGAATTCATCATGCGCATGCTGCGCGTGCATATTTCTGACGTGGTGGGGAAACGCGCCGACCTGCGCATCTCTGAACGCGTGTTTGCCCACGCGCTGCGGATTAAAAACGGCGCGCGCTCCAAATCAACCGGATCCTTTATCGCCCAGATCCGCGAGCTGGAGTCGGTGCGCGAGCTCATTACCTCGACCACCATTGCGGCGATTTCCGATCTGCCGTTCTTCCTGCTGTTCGTCTTTATTCTGTGGATGATTGGCGGGCCGCTGGTGCTGGTGGTCCTGCTCGCCGTGCCGCTGCTGCTCATCCCCGGCCTGCTGGTGCAGCGCCCGCTGGGGAAACTCTCCAGCGAAGGGATGCGTGAATCCGCCATCCGTAACGCCACGCTGGTGGAAGCGGTGCAGGGCATTGAAGACATCAAGCTGATGCGCGCCGAGCAGCGTTTCCAGAACCAGTGGAATAACACCAACGACGTTGCCGCCAGCGTCGGCATGAAGCAGCGCTGGCTGACGGGCCTGCTGCTCACCTGGACGCAGGAGGTGCAGTCCATCGTCTACGCGGTGGTACTGCTGGTGGGCTGTTACCTGGTCATCAGCGGCGACATGACTACCGGTGCGCTGGTGGGAACCTCGATTCTGGCGTCGCGCACCATCGCGCCGCTGTCGCAGATCTCAGGCGTGCTGTCGCGCTGGCAGTCGGCAAAGGTGGCCCGCAAGGGGCTGGACGACCTGATGCAGCGCCCGATTGACGATCCGCAGCACGGCAAGAAGGTGCACAAAGCCCACCTGCGCGGCGACTATGCGCTTGAGGACGTCGGGTTTTATTACGACGAGGAAGAAAAACTCACCGTGCTCAACATCAGCAAGCTGCAGATCCGCGCCGGAGAGCGCGTGGCGGTGCTTGGGCGCAACGGCTCCGGTAAAAGCACGCTGCTGCAGCTGCTGGCGGGCATGCAGGAGCCGCAGCAGGGCAGCATCCTGCTCGACGATATCGCCCTCAATCATCTGGACCCGGCCGACCTGCGTCGCGACATGCAGCTGCTCAGCCAGCAGGCCCGGCTGTTCTTTGGCTCCGTGCGGGACAACATCCTGATGGGGAACCCGTTAGCCACCGACGATGAGATTCATCAGGCGCTGGTTAACAGCGGCGCGCTGGAGTTTGTGCGCAAGCAGAAAATGGGGCTGAACTACATCATCAACGAGGGCGGGGCTGGCCTCTCCGGCGGCCAGCGTCAGGCGCTGCTGCTGGCGCGAGCCCTGATTACTTCGCCGAATATCCTGCTGCTGGACGAGCCTACCGCCTGGCTGGACGAAATGAGCGAGAAGCAGTTTATTCAGCATCTTCACAAATGGCTGGGTAAACGCCGGACGCTGGTGGTGGCGACGCATCGCCTGCCGATTCTGGACCTGGTCGACCGCATCATCGTGCTGGAAAACGGCAAGGTGGTGATGGACGGCCCGCGCGATGCGATCCTGCACCAGCACGGCATGGCGCCGCAGAAAGCCGCGCAGCGCACCGTGACCATGAAGCCGGCGGCGGTTGCAGAGGAGGGCGCGGCATGAATGATTTCTCTCGTTTCAATAGCCGACTGAAGGAGCCGCGCCTGCCGCGCTCGTCGCTGGTGGCATGGTCCCTGTTCGCCCTGCTGGCGGTGTTTATCGCCTGGGCAAGCCTGTTCCATCTGGATGAAGTGACGACCGGCAGCGGCAAGGTCATACCGTCTTCGCATGAGCAGGTCATCCAGTCTCTGGAAGGCGGCATCATTCACAGCCTGATGGTGCGCGAAGGCGACATCGTGGAACGCGGGCAGCAGCTCGCGCAGCTTGACCGGACAAAAACCGAGTCGAGCGTGCTGGAGAGCGAGTCTCGTCTGAATGCGGCGCTGGCAACCGCTGCGCGCCTGAAGGCCGAAGTGAACGACACGGAGCTCGCGTTTCCGGAGGAGCTGGATGACGACGTTGAGCTGGTCAAACAGGAAACGGCGCTCTACCAGTCCCGTCGTGAAAGCCTCGAAAAAGGGCTGGCCGGGTTGCGTCAGGGTGCCGAGCTGGTGCAGCGCGAGCTGTCGTTAACCCGTCCTCTGGTGACCCAGGGAGCGGCCAGCAAGGTTGAGGTGTTACGTCTTGAGCGTCAAAAAAATGAGCTTGAGAATAAAATCACCGAGATGAAAAACCAGTATTACGTTCGCGCCCGTGAGGAGCTGGCGAAAGCCAATGCGGAGATTGAGGCCCAGCGTTCGGTGATGAAAGGGCGTGAGGACTCCCTGACCCGACTGACCTTCAATGCCCCGGTTCGCGGGATCGTGAAGGATATTGACGTCACGACCGTGGGAGGCGTTATTCCGCCGAACGGCAAGCTGATGAGCCTTGTCCCGCTTGACGATCAGATGGTGGTCGAAGCGAAAATCTCGCCGCGCGATGTGGCGTTTATTCATCCCGGCCAGAAAGCGCTGGTGAAAATTACGGCCTATGACTACTCCATTTACGGCGGGCTGGAAGGGGAAGTGACCATGATTTCGCCGGACACCCTGCAGGATGAGGTGAAAAGGGATGTCTATTACTATCGCGTCTATATCCGTACCGACAGTAACCATCTGACCAATAAGCAGGGTCAGGAATTTCCGGTCTTTCCGGGCATGATTGCCACCGTTGATATTAAAACCGGCAGTAAAACCATTCTGGATTATCTATTGAAACCGCTGAACAAGGCAAAAGAGGCGCTGCGGGAACGATAGGGAAATGGCGTTCGGAACTCCGAACGCCTGCTGGATTATACGGTTGACGTCACGTTGTGAGCGTGGCGTCGCTCTTTAGGCACAACGTTGATGTAATGCGTAACATACGCAAAATATAAACCGGCATAATTTTCGACAAGGTCGATAAACGCCGGGTATATCGACATCCGACCATCACCACGATCTTTAAGATAACCCGCCTCTTGTGCCGACTTGACAATTCGGTTGACGTGGATGCGCGAAACAAAAAATTCCTTTGCGAGCGTGCTGGCTGAATAGTCAATGACCGCACCGTGAGCGGATTTATTTTTCATGGCCTGCAGATAGATATAAAGCATAATCATGCGGCCGCCATCTTTATCAATAAATAACCCCACCTCAGGTAACACCTTTCTGAACGTTAATCCCCGGAAAAGATATTCAGCCGCGCGGCGGAAAAAGTTGTTTCTCAAAATATCATTATCCAGCAGGTTAACATTAATATTAAATGCCGGATAAAGAATGCTGACGGGCAAAAAAGCGCCGGACATATAGCGCTTAAGTTCATTGAGTCCTTTTTCGGTTGGCGCGATTCTCGTTTTGCGTCGGTCATCCGTGCAGCGCCAGGTCCTGATGCGCCCGGTGGTTCTCAGTATCGTAATGATCGCAATCACGCTGTTGGGGCTGGCTATTTTATAGCGAGAGCATAACTCTTTAATCTCTGAAACTGACTCGGCCTGATTTCCAAAAATAAAACAACACATGGAGAGGATAATGTTAAACCGTGATTCCTGCAGCATTGTCTTGTAGAACAAAGGTTGTTTTTTGTAGATGGTGTCATTAATTGTGTAGTGCTCTAATATTGCCTCACCGAATCGCGGATTGTTCTTTATAACATCCCTTCGATGTAGCAAGGCCCTGGATGAGATGTGATTATCCATAGCATTTTTCTCGTATTTGAATGAGCCGATAGATGAAGTGTCCACTCTTCTTTTTCGGAATTTTCATTATACCCTGAGAATAAGATATTTGCCGTTGTTATTTGCAAAGAAAAGTATATTTAAACGACGGTGATTAACGCAAAGATGTTCCTGTGAGTTCAGCGGATAACTGTTTCTTACCCTGAGGCTGTACTGTAAAATTAATGTTTATAACAGGTGCGTTAAATTTTACGTATTCACAAATGGAAATGGCGCCTCAGTGCCCAGGAGCAGTTTATGACCCACACAATTTCTCTCAGAAATGAGGCGTGCGATGAACATAAATTTGTCATCTCCGCCTGCGGTTTTACGTTCCAGGGATATCGTCTGATCCTTAACCAGTACGGAATACAGGCTTCGCATATTCACTTTGACGGGGATGAGGTATCCCAACAGGATCTTGAAAATATCCTTATAAATCAGAGTGCTCATATTGTGGTGTTTCTCGGAAAAGGTATCGTCAGTCTCCTGGAGAGCCTGAAGAGACTGGCGTCCGTACTCAATGCACTTCCCGTTATTCGACGCGTCACCCTGTATGGCGACCTGCCGGATAGCTGGCTATATCGCACCCTGGGCACTCTTTTAAATAATAGTTATCAATTATCGTTGATTCGACTGGCCCGCGTTTCAGATGTCATAACCTGTATTCATACACACCATAATGTTTTTAAAGATCGTTCGTACGTATTACGCGATCGCTACAAGGATAATTCTTCGCAAGAAACCGTAAAGTGGCTAACAAAAAGAGAAATTGACGTTTTATTAAATTTCTACCGCGGCATGTCCGTAAAAGAAATGTGCGACGAAATGGGGCTTTCTAATAAAACGGTTTATACCCACCGTAAGGAAGGCGTGCTGAAATTACGCTTAATTAAGCGGTGGCTAAACGATTCGCACAATTTCAGCGCGGAAAGACGTATCAAGCGGCGGAGCCAAAATACGGATTTTACGGATAAAGAATCAGAAATTTTTAATGCATTATATAAAAAAGAGATCTTCCCCGCTTATCAGATCATTACCGATCGTGACAAAAAGGGCGTAGGCTTTGAGATACTGATCCGCTGGAATAAAAACGGTAAAATTGTCAAGCCGGCCAGTTTTCTCACGGATATTTCAAATCATGAGATATGGTTGAAAATAACGGCGTTAGTCATCCATGCCGCCGTGTCAGGGATTAATAAGTATAATGGAAAATACTATTTTTCTGTAAATATTCCGCCTCGTCTGGCTTCCGGAAATGCATTGCCTGATATGGCAAAGAAAGCTATCGACATGCTGCTCAAGCCGCAGTGGGCCGAAAAGCTGGTCTTTGAATTTGCTGAAGATATTGACGTGACGAAGGACAAAAGGATCCCTGAAACCATGCGGCATTTGCGTAATACGGGGTGTCGATTATTTCTGGATGACTGCTTCTCTAACCATCAAACCATGTTCCCGGTGCGGCAGGTGCATTTTGATGGACTCAAGCTGGATCGCGACATCGTTGAGCATTTTGTGGCAAACGACAATGACTATAACCTGATTAAAGCGATACAGATTTATAGCGACATGACCGGAACGGACTGTATTGCCGAGGGGGTTGATAGTGAAGAAAAGTTTGAAAAATTAGTCGCGCTGGGCGTCAAAAATTTTCAGGGGTATTATTTATCGCGCGCAGTGAAAGAGGAAGAGTTAGACCGCATGGTCAGAATGTTTAGCTAAGAAAAATAAAGCCCCGAAGGGCCTTTTATTATTTTCGACCGAGCAGCAGGCCGAGAACAATACCGACCGCACCCGCTGCGACGAGGCCGGTAAGGGGATTATTTCTGACAGCTTCAGTAACGTCGGAAACGGCATCGCTGGCCTGCGCGGCATATTTTTTGGCCGCACCTTTTACCTGATGCTTTGGTGAATCAACGAATTCACCAAACTGCTGCTGCGCGGAACCTGCAAGCTCGTCAAATTTATTTTTTGCTTTATCTTCAGCAAACTGGGTGTTTTTATCAGTACCGAAATCAGACATTTTTGCCTCCTTTTGTTGATTATTAAAGGATAGCCGCTCTTTGTGGATGTGGGAGACGTTAGGCTAAATTCGGTACATATCAGGGGTGTTTTCGGATATATCTCTATACCGGGAACCCGTTATTTCTCATTGTCATCCTGACCGTAATACAGTTTCCCTATGCGAATCAGCGGGCGGCCCTGAGACTTACGATGCAGGTTACTGTCCCTGAGCGAATAAACGCACCCGCAGTATTCCTGCTGGTAAAACTGCTCCCGCTTGCTGATCTCAATCATGCGAGAGGAGCCGCCCTGTTTACGCCAGTTATAGTCCCAGTAAACCATACCCGGATAGCGCGCGGCAGCACGCTGGCCGCAGTCATTTATCTGCTGCATGTTTTTCCAGCGGGAGATCCCCAGCGAGCTGCTGATGACGCTGAATCCATTTTCTGCCGCATAGAGCGCCGTACGCTCGAAACGCATATCGAAGCACATGGTGCAGCGGACGCCGCGCTCGGGTTCCCATTCCATGCCTTTCGCGCGCTCAAACCAGTTATCTGTATCGTAATCGGCATCAACAAACGGCACGCCGTGTTTTTCCGCAAAGCGAATATTCTCCTCCTTACGAATGAGGTATTCCTTTTGTGGATGGATATTGGGGTTGTAGAAGAAAATCGTGTAGTCAATCCCCGAAGCCTGGATAGCCTCCATCACTTCACCCGAGCAGGGGGCGCAGCAGGAGTGCAACAGCAGCCTGTCGGCACCGTCTGGCAGGGAAAGTTGTGGGCGGATAAAAGGGGCTGTCGTCATGGCGTTCTGCAATATGTTTATGAAATTTATGGAAGGGTAGCATAAATTCATCATCTGTTGAGGCGGGATCAAGGCAGGTCAGAGCGACCCCGCGGGGCGGGATCTTCTCGGGTACCACGTGTTGCTATTCGGCAAATTTCAGCAGCGCGTCGCCATCAAGACGATAGCGAACCCATTCGGACTGCGGCAGCGCGCCTATGCTCAGGTAAAAATCAATGGCGGGCTGGTTCCAGTCCAGCACGCTCCATTCAAGGCGGCCGCACTGCCGTTTTACCGCGAGCTGAGCGATATGTTTCAGCAGCGCTCTTCCCGCGCCTTTACCGCGATACTCCGGGGATACGTACAGGTCTTCCATATAAATCCCGTTGCGTCCGAGCCAGGTCGAATAGCTGGTGAAGAACACGGCATAGCCGGCAGTCTTGCCTTCACACTCCGCGATCAACGCTTCGGTTTTTGTGCCTGTGCCAAAGAGCGTTTCGCGGATTTCCTCCGGCGTGGTAACCACTTCTTCCGGCGCTTTTTCATACACCGCCAGCTCGTAGATCATGGCGTATATTGCCGCCGCATCTTCGGGGCGGGCCTGACGAATGGTGATGCTCATTGTTTTTCCTGTGTTTTAGCCTGTGTACGATTGATGGCGTTAAGCATACGGAGTATTGTCCGAAGAATTAAGTGCAATGAAATCAACAAATGATGAATATTATGCATTCGGTACTGAGGCGTCTTGATTTAAACCTGCTGCCCGTTTTCGACTCGATTTACCGCCATCGTTCCGTTCGGCTGGCCGCTGACGAGCTGGCGATGAGCACATCGGCACTGAGCCATGCGCTGTCGCGTTTGCGCATCACCCTTAATGACCCGCTCTTTTTTCGGGAAGGGCATCGCATGTCCCCCAGCGTGTATGCCTCTCAGCTTGCGCCTTCCATTGCTTCCGCATTGTCGTTCCTCAATCATGAGCTGACCCCGCAGCCGGAGTTTGACCCGGCCAGCAGTACCGAAAGCCTACAAATTGGGATTACGGACTTTACCGCGCTGTGCATTTTCCCGGCGCTGATGCACAAACTGCAGCTTGCGGCCCCGGGTTTGCGTTTCGAATTGCGCTATCTGCCGCACAGCCCGGCGCTGACGGAACTGCTGGCGGGCGAAGTGGATCTCGCGCTGGGGTTCAGCACTCAGGATGATATCCGGCACCCGGAACTGGAAGAGATCGCCTGGTTTGAAGATGAGTATGTGGTCATCAGCAACGCGCGGCGGACGCGTCTGACGCTGGAGGAGTATCTCGCGGCCCGACACCTGGTGGTGACGCCATGGAATGAGAAGCAGGGCGTTCTGGACGTGCGGCTCGAACAGCTGGGCTATACCCGACAAATCGCGATCAAAACGCCGTCGATGCTCAGCGCGCCGTTTATCGTTGCCGAAAGCGACCTGCTGATGGCGATCCCCCGTTTTGCCGCTGAGAAGCTGGCTGCGGCAGCGGACCTGAGGATTTTTCCTTTACCGTTTTCGATACGCACGTTTGAAGTGAAAATTTACTCGCATAAACGCAGCGGCCAGCGGGGGGCGACCCGCTGGCTTAAGGAGGAGCTGCAAACGCTGGCGCAGGCGCTTCATTCCGGGCTGTCCGGCTCCCAGGAAAGGATGTCGCCGGGTTGACACTGCAGCGCTTCGCAAATTTTCGCCAGCGTATCAAAACGTATCCCTTTAACCTTGCCGGACTTGAGCAGCGACAGGTTTTGCTCCGTGATCCCCACAAAGGCAGCCAGGGCTCTGGACGTCATTTTCTTTTCTACCAGCATTTTGTCCAGATGAACCACGACAGCCATAATCAGATGAACTCCTTATTTTCTTCTTCCGCTTTGATCCCTTCGACCAGGGAGTGAAACGTTACCAGCAGCAAACCGCCGGTTAATAACAGAACAAAATCCCCAAGCAAAAGGGTGACCTGGTAGTAATGTCCCGGCCACGCGATCGTGAGAGGGATCAAAAAGCGACAGACCGGCAGCGCGATCCCAAGGCTTAGCATTGCGATTGCAATGTTGCGAACGCTGTTCGCCAGGGCCCGGGAGAGGATCTGCTTTTGACGAACCTGTCGCGTGACGCTCATTCCCTGCCAGATAGCGAAGGCAAAAAGCCCCGCCGGGAGATAAAGGATCGCCAGCAGGAGTATCTGGCGTAGCGGCGAAACCGTCGAAACCGCCAGATCGTCATTCTGAACCTCAGCGAGCTTTAGCAGAGTGGAAATGAAAAACGACTCGCCGGTGAAATAAATCCACAAAGGGGTGATTAAAACCAGGATGAGAAATAGCGGCAGCACCCCTGCGATGAGCACCAGACTGAGTTTATCCCTCGCACCATTCACGTCGAACCTTCCTGAATATTTCATATTATTTTAAGACCAGCATGCTCAAGCATGACATAAGCATCAGCGCGATGGCAATCTTGCCACCGTTCAGACAGTTAGCGCCGCGTTTCATCCACGGTTTTGGCCACACGTGATACACGCTAATGGCGAGATAAGAGGCCTGAATCACCCAGGTGAGCATTCTGAAAAAGTAACCTGAACTGTTCAGATGGGTGATGGTCTGCATCATCTCCATGCTATAGAGAATGATTCCGACGGTCAGCATTGTGTTCACCAGCCGAAGTTTATACCGCGCGGCCCAGGCTCCGCACGTAAACAGCAGGGCCGAGACGAAGGTCAGTATCGCCCAGAGAATATCAATCCAGTTCATGATGCGCCTCTGCTGCCTGATATGGCTGGGCTAACAGCAGCCGTATGGCCGGGACAACCACCGGCCACGCGGTGTCGGAAAGGATCACCACGGCGCTTTTACGCTGTCGGTCGAAGGCAATAGCGGAAGCAAACCCTGACGATTCACCATCATGCCAGGTGATATCGCGCCCCTGAATGCGCGTGGTGAACCAGCCATAGCCTACGCGTGAATCGGGATCGTCAGTCGCAAACTGTGGCGTCATTGCGTCGCTCCATGCGAGCTTTCCTTCCAGCAGCGACTGCGCGTAATGGGCCATGTCGACAATGGTTGAGCGCACGCCTGCGGCAGGGGCAAACGCGTGCATGACCCACGGCGCTTCGCTCAGGCCGGAAGCGGACCGACCGCGGCTGAATGCGAAAGAGGCGGGCGTCGTATCGCTGGCGACGACGGAGTCTGTCATATGCGCCTGAGCGAAAATTCGCGTTTGCAGGAGATGAGCAAAAGATTGATGCGATGCACGCGCCAGCGCCAGTCCCAGCAGCGCGTAGCCGGTGTTGGAATAGTCAAATTCAGCCGGGCGTTCGACGCTGGCTTTATTCACCATCTCTATTAATGTCTCCTCATCGAAGTTCCAGATATTGTCACGCAGGATGATGCTTTTAATGACCTGAACTTTCTCGGGTAACGACGTCGCCAGCGGCGGCAGGCCGGAGCGGTGCGAAGCCAGCTGCGCCAGGGTAATATCGCTCGCCAGGCCCGCTATCTCCGGAATAAGTTCACCGACGCGGGTTTGTGGCGCCGCTTCGCCGCGTCGCTGCGCCTCAATCAGCAGGCTGCTGGTCATGGTTTTGGTCAGGCTGGCGATTTCATACTGTTTCGTAAAATCGCTGTCCCACAGAGCGTACTGCACGCCTTTCGGCGTAATGAATGCGACGGCAACGCTGCCTCGCGCACCGCTGAGTAATGGCGTCAGGAACGAGACTATGGTTGCATCTCCCGTCTGGCGCGGGGACGGAGTGCTGACGCCCGGCTGCAGGTAGATGCCTGCAGCAATCAGCGACACAAAAACCACCCCTGCGGCTAAGAGTCGCCTGCGGCTGTACACATACCGTTTATTCATGGTTTTCGCCTCAGAACTCGTACTGGATCATGGATGACAGGGTGTACTGTATGCGGCTTTTCACCAGCGGGCTCTGACCCGCTTCATCAATCAGACAGGCTGCGCGGCCGGCCACCCCAGCCGCCAGATTTTCGCTGATGTGCCAGACCAGTTCGCTATCGACCCCAGCTTCCTGCAAACCCGATGAGGGTGAATATGCCTCAAACCCAGTGCGCTGAGACTGGTTCGCGGTGACGCCATAATGGCGCTGCTGATAGCCGCCGTTCGCCCAGGTGATGTCACCTGCGACCGAAAACTCGACGTCCTGCCCGCGCCAGAGGGTGGACTTTACGCCGCTGTTCACGGTCCTCGCCTGCGGCTGCGTCTCGCCACCGTACCGGTGTTTTTGCGTTGCGCTTAACGCCCGCAGCCATATCGTCCAGTCCTCGCGGTGATAACGCATCTCCGCGCCAGCCATCAGCATGTCGGACATATCGCCCATTCCCTGCAGGTCGCGGTTTTTTCGGGCGGAGAAGGGATAGTTAACTGTCTCTTTTCGCCCCTCATCAGAGGCCAGCAGCAGGCTCACGGCAAACGGGGCGTCGGGGCTATATGTCCATGCAAGACCTTCCGTAGAGAGATCCCACTGCCCATAGTCTTTACTCTTCAGACTCAGGCCGCCTTTAAGTAGCGGCCCGGGCGCGTAATGCTGCGATCCCGAATAAACGGGGCTGACCGCGACGCCCAGTCCCGCGTAACCGGACAGATCCGCACTGCGTGCGGGGGCGCAAAGCGCGATCCCCGCGAGCGAAACGCCATACAGCAGACTTCTTTTCATTCGATGCCTCTCCTGGCAAAGGGTAAGTTGAAGTGCGTGCAGGCTAGCCTGGGGATTATCGTAAAACAATAAACATTTATTGTTTTACACTAAAATTGGTAGGGTTGTTCAAGCGCTCACGATAAAAAGAGATGCGGCCGGGGAGGAAAGTACAATATCGTAACTCTATGATTAAACGTGTAGTTCGCAGGAACACCGTCGCGACAGGACGATAAATGATTGATGACATTCGTTGTGAACAAGGGCTCGTCAATGCCGGGTAAATTATGAAAACACAAATGCCAGGACATATGTCCTGGCATGACACAAGAAAAGAGAGATTAGGGGGACGTTATACTTGCGGCATATCGTTGTGCGGCAGCAATCGCCCTGTCGTCAAAAATATACTGTTCAAAATGATGGCTCGCATCGGTGACGCGATATATTTTCCACTTACCGTCTTCATTGCGCAGATACACGTTTAACTGCAGCTTCTGCTCATGACCCACACCCAGCTCGACGTTAACAAGTTTTCCGGACGCAGAGTTTATCGCGTTGCTTACGCTTAGGTCAGGGATCCACTCCGCGGCATAGTCTTGCGTATAGGTAAAATAGTCGGAACCGATAATTTCCTGCTCATAGAGAGAGAAAATTCTCTGCAGTCGGAAGAGCGTGTCTCGCGCGATATACTCACGCATTTTTGGGGAATCGAGATTATCTTCTTTGCTGTCTGTAACGAAAGCCGTGAGGTAAAACGTATAAAAGTCATGAGTGCGTTTTTCCGGCGTATCCATCTGTGTTGCACATCCTGTCAGTAACAGGCACATCAAAAGAACGTTACGCATCAGCTTTTCCTGTAAATTTTATAAGCAGGGCGTGCGGAGCGATATCCCGGACCACCCCACATATCTCTTTGTCTGAAATCAGAGTACCAGGTTGTACCGTCATAAATCGCCATGTGACCTGCCGGATTTCCTCCCTCATAGGGCTGAATAACAACCACATCGCCTTCCTGTAATGTTTCACCTTGCCCTAAAACTCTGAAACCTGCTCGTTCAAGGTTACTGCCATAGTCTTTTGCATTGGGTGCATTTCCAATATCCACGCCACCTGCTCGTATTGCCTTGCGAGTAAATTCACCACAGCGTTTTTGCGATGAAATGCCGGCACTCTGGCGTGCATGCAGGGCCGCAGCGTGTTTGTTCCATGCCATGTGTTAACTCCTGTTGTATATGAAATCGTCACTAAACAACGGGATCTTCAATTCGGTTAGGCAAATAATGTTATTAAAAAATTATATATTTCATATGGTTATATATTTTTAGGTTTCATTCTCTTGCTTGATGATATGCGGTAGATACGCTGATTTTGCAACGGAAATAGAAGGTTTACATCGCCAGGTAAGTAAAATACCATACCCCCCTATAGTATCAGGAGGGCGTATGCCACATTCACCCGAAGATAAAAAACGTATTCTTACTCGCGTCCGCCGCATTCGGGGTCAGGTTGATGCCCTTGAACGCGCGCTGGAGTCGGGCGACCCCTGTCTGGCCATCCTGCAGCAAATCGCCGCCGTGCGCGGGGCTGCCAATGGCCTGATGGGCGAAATGGTTGAAATTCACCTCAAAGATGAGCTGGTGACGGGGGAAACCACGCCGGATCAGCGAGCCGTACGCATGGCAGAAGTCGGCCATTTGCTGCGCTCTTATCTAAAATAAACCCACACACCTGACAAAAAGGGAAGACATGATGAAATCTCGCGCTGCAGTTGCATTTGGTCCCGGCCAGCCGCTGAAAATCGTTGAAATCGACGTGGCACCGCCGAAGAAAGGCGAAGTGCTGATCAAAATCACCCATACCGGCGTGTGCCATACCGATGCGTTTACGCTCTCCGGTGACGATCCGGAAGGCGTCTTCCCGGCGGTGCTGGGTCATGAAGGCGGCGGGATTGTGGTGGAAGTGGGCGAGGGCGTGACCAGCCTGAAGCCTGGCGATCACGTTATCCCGCTGTACACGGCGGAGTGCGGCGAGTGTAAGTTCTGTAAATCCGGTAAAACCAACCTCTGCCAGGCGGTTCGCGCCACTCAGGGGAAAGGGCTGATGCCGGACGGCACCACCCGTTTCTCCTATAACGGCGAGCCTGTTTATCACTACATGGGCACCAGCACCTTCAGCGAGTACACCGTATGCGCGGAAATTTCCCTGGCGAAGGTGAACCCGCAGGCGCCGCTGGATAAAGTCTGCCTGCTGGGCTGCGGCGTGACCACCGGTATCGGCGCGGTGCATAACACGGCAAAAGTCAAAGAGGGCGACACCGTTGCGGTGTTCGGTCTCGGCGGCATTGGTCTGGCGGTCATTCAGGGCGCGGTGCAGGCGAAAGCCGGTCGTATCATCGCGGTCGACACCAACCCGGAGAAATTCAGGCTGGCGGGTGAAATGGGCGCGACCGATTTCGTTAACCCGAAGGATCACGAAAAACCGATTCAGGATGTCATCGTTGAGATGACCGACGGCGGCGTTGACTTCAGCTTCGAATGTATCGGCAACGTGAACGTGATGCGTTCCGCGCTGGAGTGCTGCCACAAAGGCTGGGGCGAGAGCATCATCATTGGCGTGGCCGGCGCGGGCCAGGAGATTAAAACCCGTCCATTCCAGCTGGTCACCGGGCGCGTGTGGCGCGGTTCCGCGTTTGGCGGCGTGAAGGGCCGTACCCAGCTTCCGGGTATGGTTGAAGATGCCATGGCCGGCAAGATTCAGCTCGACCCGTTCATTACCCACCGTTTGCCGCTGGAGCAGATCAACGACGCGTTCGATCTGATGCACGAAGGAAAATCCATCCGTACCGTCATTCATTTCGGCGACAAGTAGCTCTTCTGCCAGCGGTTTTTCACCGCTGGCGTTTCTTTAATAATCTTCTCTAAAGTGTGACCAGTGCGGCGTTTTTAGCCGTAATCTAAATCTCTGCCGTGCCGATGACTATTTAACAGGCGTGTTTTTACGCATCTTACCTACAAGAGAGTCGACGGTCATGGACAACACTACTTCGATGCAGGCGCAGCGCAAGCTGGGCTTCTTGCATCACATCAGGCTGGTTCCGCTGTTTTCCTCCATTCTCGGTGGCATTATTCTTCTGTTCGCCTTGAGCTCGGGTCTGGCGGGGTATTTCCTGCTGCAGGCCGATAACGATCAGCAGGATGTCACATCCGAAATTCAGGTGCGTATGGGGCTGTCGAACAGCTCAAACCATCTGCGAACCGCGCGTATCAACCTGATCCACGCCGGTGCGGCAAGCCGTATCGCGGAGATGGATGCGATGAAGCAGAACATCAGCGAGGCTGAAAAGCGTATTAAGCAGTCCCAGGAGAGCTTTACCGCCTATATGAATCGTGCCGTGCGCACCGCTGAGGGCGCAGCGCTGGATGAGGATCTCAAGGCGCGGTACGACGCCTATATTGCGGGCATGCAGCCGATGGTGAAATTCGCCAAAAACGGCATGTTCGAAGCGATTATCAACCACGAAAACGAAACGGCGCGTCCGCTGGATGACGCTTACAACGCCGTGCTGCTGAAGGCGATTAAGATCCGTACCGAGCGTGCCAATGCGCTGACGGCGCAGGCGCACAGCCGCACGCAGCTGGGCCTGATGTTTATGGTGGGCGCGTTTGCGCTGGCGCTGGTGCTGACGGCGATGACCTTTGTCGTGCTCCGCCGCACGGTAATCAATCCTTTGCAGCGTGCAGCGAAACGTATCGAGAATATCGCCAAAGGCGACCTGACGATGCCGGACGACGTGGCCGGGCGCAGCGAAATTGGCCGCCTGACGCGCGATCTGCAAACCATGCAGCACTCGCTTGAAAACACCGTAGGCACCGTACGTCAGGGGGCGGAGGAGATCTACCGCGGCACGAGCGAGATTTCCGCCGGTAACACCGATCTCTCTTCGCGCACCGAGCAGCAGGCCGCCGCCATTGAGCAAACCGCTGCAAGCATGGAACAGCTTACCGCGACGGTGAAACAGAACGCCGATAACGCCCATCATGCCAGCAAGCTTGCGGAAGATGCCTCCGGGAAAGCCAGCCGCGGCGGCCAGATGGTCTCAGGCGTGGTCAAAACCATGGGCAATATCTCCACCAGTTCGAAAAAAATCTCCGAGATCACCGCCGTCATCAACAGCATTGCGTTCCAGACCAATATCCTGGCGCTTAACGCGGCGGTAGAAGCGGCGCGGGCGGGCGAGCAGGGGCGCGGTTTTGCCGTGGTGGCAAGCGAAGTCCGAACCCTTGCAAGCCGCAGTGCGAATGCCGCAAAAGAGATCGAAAGCCTGATTAACGAATCGGTGTCGCTGATCGACCAGGGCTCCGGTGAGGTCGTGGCTGCCGGTAACACCATGAATGAAATCGTCGAAGCGGTTAAACGCGTGACCGACATCATGCTGGAGATTGCCGCCGCGTCCGATGAGCAGAGCCGCGGTATCGTGCAGGTGAGCCAGGCGATTTCTGAGATGGATAAAGTGACCCAGCAGAACGCCTCGCTGGTGGAAGAAGCCTCTGCGGCCGCCGCGTCTCTGGAAGAACAGGGCGCGCGTTTGACCGAGGCGGTCGGCGCGTTTCGTCTGAGCAGTACAAAGCCAGGCCGCGCGGTGATGTCTGCGCCAGTATCGAAGAACGCGCCGTTGCGTCCGGCGGCGACGGTTTCCGGGGATAACTGGGAGACGTTCTGAGTTGTCGGCAGTGTCGGGTGGCGCTTCGCTTACCCGACCTACAAAATCTGACCTACAAAAAAGGGACCTTTCGGTCCCTTTTTCACATCTTATTGCTTATCGGGTAACGCGTACGCGATAACGTAATCACCGCGATCCGGCGACTGTCGAGCGCCCCCGGCGTTGATGATGATGTACTGCTTACCGGTTTTCGGCGACACGTAGGTCATCGGGCCGGACTGGCTGCCGACCGGCAGACGGTCTTTCCAGATCTCTTTCCCGGTGGCGGTATCAAACGCGCGCAGATAGAAATCCTGCGTGCCGGCGAAGAACAGCAGGCCGGACTGGGTAGAGAGTGATGCGCCCAGCGTCGGCATGCCGATTGGGATTGGCATGTGCATACGAATGCCCAGCGGGCCGGTATCTTCCACCGTGCCAACAGGCACCTGCCACACCAGCTTGCCGGTTTTCAGGTCAACGGCCGACATGGTGCCAAACGGCGGCTTCTGGCACGGAATGCCCAGCGGCGACAGGAAGCGTTCGCGCATCGCGCCGAACGGCGTGCCGTCCATCGGTACGATGCCCATCTCGATGCCGCTGGCGTTTTTCGCCACGTTAGCGCGCGGCACCATGTAGTTTGCCAGGCCCAGGCGCATATCGTTGACGAACATCAGGCTGTTGTTCGGGTCAACGGAGACGCTGCCCCAGTTCATCCCGCCGAGAGAGCCAGGGAACTGCAGGGAACGGTCGAGACCCGGCGGGGTGAAGACGCCCTGATGACGCATCTCTTTAAACTGAATACGGCACAGCAGCAGGTCGACAGGCGTCGCTCCCCACATGTCGGATTCGGTCAGCGTCTGGTTGCCAATCATCGGCATGCCCACGGAATACGGCTGGGTCGGAGAGTAGCGTTCACCTTCAACGTTACCCGCCGGGACAGGACGTTCTTCTACCTTCGCCACCGGCTTGCCGGTTTCGCGGTTAAGCATGAAGATCATGCCCTGCTTGCTGGTCTGCACCAGCACGGGCATGGTGCCGCCCTTACCGTCGGGCAGATCGTACAGCAGCGGCTGGGAAGGCAGGTCAAAGTCCCACAGGTCGTGATGGGTCGTCTGGAAATGCCAGCGCACCTGACCGGTGGTCGCGTCCACGGCGACGATGGAGGAGCTGTACTTATCGTCCAGCGCGGTACGTTCGCCCGCCCAGAAGTCCGGGGTGGCGTTGCCGGTTGGCAGGTAGATCAGGTTCAGCTTAGCGTCGTAGGACATTGCTGACCAGACGTTCGGCGTGCCGCGGGTGTAGGTCTGGCCTTCCGGCGGCAGGCCGGTCAGGTTCGGATTACCCGGATCCCACGCCCACGCCAGCTTACCGGTGTGCACGTCGTAGGCGCGCACCACGCCCGGCGGTTCGCCGGTGGAGTAGTTATCCGCGACGCGACCGCCGACGACAACCACATTGCCTGCGACCAGCGGCGTGGAGGTCTGCTGATAATACCCGGGCTTGATCTCGCCCATGCCGACGCTCAGATCCACGGTGCCATGGTCGCCGAAGTCTTCACAGACCTTGCCGTCATCCGCGTTGATGGCAATCAGGCGGGCGTCGGTGGTCGGCAGGAACAGGCGGCGAGGGCATGCCGCAGGCGGTGTCTCTGCCTGTGACGTTGTCACGCTGGAATGGTCTTCAAAATAGCCCAGACCGCGGCAGCGCTGCCAGTTAGGCGCCGTGGCTTTGGAATCGTAGCGCCATTTTTCTTTGCCGGAATCCACGTCCAGCGCCAGCACTTTACTGTACGGGGTACAGACGTACAGCGTGTCGCCAATCTGCAATGGCGTGTTCTGATCTTCCGCGCCGGAGCCGTTGCTCTGCGGAATATCGCCGGTGTGCGCAACCCACGCGACTTTCAGATCGCGGACGTTTTGCTTGTTAATCTGGTCCAGCGCGGCAAAACGGTCGCCGTGGGTGGTATTACCCCAGTGCGCCCAGTTCTTTTGCTGCTCGCCGGGGGCGACGGGTTTCACCGGAACGGGCTCGTTCGCTGCCACGAGGGTCTGCGGCTTAAACATCCAGCCCAGGCTGACCAGCATCGCCACCGCGAGCACGGCCGCGACGCCAAAAGCGGGAGCCTTGTTCGCGGCGCTGTGGTTTGCCGCGCGCAGGAAAGGCCAGACGATGGCGCAGAGGAAGGCCAGTACGGCAAAGGTAAACAGGCGAGAGAAGAGCGGCCAGAAATCCCAGCCCGCATCGCCTACCGCCCAGCACAGCGAGGCAATAAAGGCGATGCCGTAAAGCACGATCCCGCTGCTGCGATTGAGGAAAATCAGGATCGCGGCAATCACCATCACCACGCCCATTATCAGGAAGTATCCGCTTCCGCCTACGGTGACGAGCTTAAAGCCCAGCCCGCCGACTGCCAGACCGATGAGCAACATCAGTCCGGCAAGGAGCCACTGCAGGATACGCGGTATCCCACGTGGCGCGCTGCCAAATGCCATTTCTGTCTCCTTAAGATCCCCCCGCCGTGCTGGGTGTGTACCAGTTGGGTAATAAATGCGGAGGGAAGAATGATTAATACGGGTGAATTCGGGGTTGTAAAATTATTTACGAACCATTTGGTGAATTCGTCACTATGATAAAACTGTTAAATTGTTTTACGCAATTGTTAATGAATGATTTCGCATTAATTGATTAGGGCGCAGGAAGTGAGGTCGGATGGAACAGTTTGCTGGCCCTATGGGGGCTGCAGGATCCCCCTGTAATTTCTCAACATGAAGCGATGAATGTTGCTTTAGGGAAAATGAATGGCTTATAGCGACGCCCTGGTCCGGCTGTAAATCGCTGAGGCGTTTGCCTTCCGGCCGGGGCGAGGCGCAGGGATGCGCCGAGAGGGCGGGCTTTACAGGGATGTTACCTCCGCCCGTCCCCGATAAGCCGGAAGGAATAAGCCGAAGGGACCGCGAAGCGGCGATTTACCGCCGGGAGCCCGGGTCGCCAGGGTGGTGGCGACTGAGCCACCCTGGCACGTTCACAGGCCATGTCGTTACAGAGTAGCAAAGAATATAAAGTGAACGGAATGACCACCAGAGCCGTATGTTCCCCCTCACCCCAGCCCTCTCCCTCCAGGGAGAGGGGGCCGTCTGTGCATGCATTATTTTATGGCGAACCCTCAGCCTTTCAGAAAGGGTTAGGGTGAAGGGAGAAAAGTGTCAGACCGGCATTGATTTACGGATAGCGCTCAGCAGCGTCTGCGCGCCCGTTGAAAGCGGCGTGTCTACGCGGGTCAAAATGCCGATAGGTTCACCGGGGCCGGGGGAGGTAATCGGCAGGGCGATCAGCGTTCCCTGACGTAAATCATCTTTCACCGCACCGGAGGGGACGAACCAGACGTAGTCATAATCCAGCGTAAGCTGGCGCGAAAGCGAGGCCGACAGCGTTTCGATACATCCTGAGGGCAGCGTACACCCCTGCATTTGCAGCAAGGTTTCGGCGGTCTGGCGGGGCACGGTTCCTTTCGGGCAAACCACAACCGGCCACTCCATCACGCGGCTTAACGTGACCGTGTCCTGCAGCAGGGGGTGATCGGGACGAACCACCAGCTTCAGGGATTCCAGGAACAGCAGTTCATAGTTGAGGCCGCCCATCAGCTCAGGGTCGGACATGCGGCCGATTCCGAGATCCAGTTCGCCGGATTTCAGCCCCGCGAGCAGCATGGTGTTATTCATGGTGGCGACCTGAATCGTGGTATGCCGCTGCTGCTTGTGGAACTGGCCGATAACGGGCGGAAGAATGCCCAGCGCCGCGGTAGGCAGAGCGCCCACGCGCACCACCTCACTGGATTGCTCTTCTTTTCGGTGCAGGGACTGGCCAGCGGTATTGAGCGCATCCAGCACTTTAACGGCGTGCGTGAGGAACTGTTCGCCCACGATGGTAAGCTGCGCCCCCAGCCGGCCGCGGTCAAAAAGACGGGCGCCGGTCAGCTGTTCCAGCTCGTTGAGGGTTTTTGAGAGCGCAGGCTGGCTCAGGTTGAGAGTTTCAGCCGCACGCCCCAGCGTTCCCTGTTGAGCGACGGCCACAAATGTATGCAAATGGCGCAAGCGTATGCGCTGACTGAACAGACCATTTTTTTCCATAGGCGATGTTAAAAACAGAGCGATGCGGGTGACAAGTTAAGTTGTTTAATTTTGATAACCTGATAGCAAAATATTTTTAACATTTGATCTGTTTGAGTTACAACATGTTTTTTGGCGGGGGAATAAAAGCGAACATCCTTGTTCGTTTATTGCTCACTGCGGAGGGGGATCGTCTACCGGTTTAGATCACGCCGTCGCCGCCATCGGAGCACCACACCTGGCCGGACGTAAATGAACATTCATCCGAGGCCAGCGTGACGTACAGCGGGGCAATCTCGACGGGCTGGCCCGGACGTCCCAGCGGGGTATCGCCACCGAACTCCTTCACTTTTTCCATCGGCTGCCCGCCGCTGGACTGCAGCACCGTCCAGTAAGGGCCAGGAGCAACCGCGTTGACGCGAATGCCTTTCGGACCCAGCTGCTTGGCTAAGGATTTGGTAAACACCGCCAGACAGGCTTTCGTCTGGGCGTAGTCCAGCAGCACGGGGCTGGGCTTCACCGCCTGAACGGAGGAGGTATTAATGATAACGGACGACGCTTTCAGGTGGCGCAGGGCCGCCTTGGTGATCCAGAACGGAGCGTAAACGTTGGTTTTAAACGTTGCGTCAAAATCTTCCGTGGTCAGTTCCTCAAGCGATTCACGGAACTGCTGACGGCCGGCGTTGTTGACCAGAATGTCCAGCCCGCCCAGTTTCGACACGGCTTCTTCGACCAGATTCTGACAGAAGGTTTCGTCCCGGACGTCACCCGGCAACGCGATGGCCTTGCGACCTTCGGCTTCAATCAGGTCGATGACCTCAGCGGCGTCTTTTTCCTCTTCGGGCAGGTAGTTAATGGCAACGTCAGCGCCTTCACGCGCATAGGCGATAGCGACCGCGCGACCAATACCGGAGTCACCGCCGGTAATCAGCGCTTTTTTGCCGGCCAGGCGGCCATGTCCTTTGTAGCTTGTTTCCCCGTGGTCGGGTACAGGCTGCATTTCGGATGCCAGTCCCGGCGGCGTCTGAGGCTGTTCCGGGAACGGGGGCTGCGGGTAAGCGTTCGTACGTTGTTTAGTATCACTCATAGCTGACTCCTTAAGCCAAGGGGTGAGATTTGATGGATAACTGCAGCGTTAACGCTTCGCTGAATTATTTCTGCAAACGATCGACACGGACGACGGCAGGAGATGATTTTTTATCAAGCGAACCGTTGATACTGATCATCTGGTCGGGTTTTACCGTTCTGCCGTCGAAGACTGCCTGGGGAATAATAACGTCGATTTTTCCGGTTTTATCCTGAAATACAAACTTATCGCCGCTACCGTCAATAAGATTACCGCGTAATGAAATTGTCGCACCATCGTGCAATTCTTTTGCCTGCCTGATGGTCATAATACGCGCGTCGTCGGTTCCGCGATATCCGCTATCAAGCGCGTGGGGAGGCGGTGGTGCTTCGCCTTTTTGTAAACCCCCGTTATTATCTGCCCATGCGGCCGGAACCAGAAATATCAATAAAGCGGAAACAAGTGATAATTTCATCCGATATCCTTCATTTTGCGTGTCTTGACTTATTAAGTATTGTTGCTATTCCTTTATGTGGCAAATGTGATAAGTCCTAAAAACATTCGCGTTAGAAATCAAAATTATCGGATAATAAGCGAAACGGTGACGATGACCATGAAGCGTGAAAATGAAAAGTTACCCGGGATAGATGAGAGTTACCGTTTGCTGACGTTTGAATACGCGTTTCGTCAGGTGGGTTTTATTGTTCTGCTGGGTATTATCGTCGCGGCGATTGCCGGTCTGTTTTCCAGCGGAATGGTCAGCGACACGGTCAAAACGAATTCCGCTAAATCATTGACCATAGACTATGAACGCTTTGGACGACGGGAGACAGAGACGCGGATGGCGCTCGCGTTTCCGGTGCAGAGCGAGGGGAAGTATGTCCTCAGTATGACCAGCGAGAGCAGCGATGCGTATGAGCCCGGCAGCGTCTGGCCGCAGCCGGACGCTATGTTCAGCCGCGGGAAGACCCTCTTTTTTGTCTATAACAACCTGAAAAAATCCGACCGCTTCTCCGTGTTACTCTTCACGACACCTTCCAGAGCCGGTAAATGGAACACCGTCATCCGCGTCAACAGCGAGCCGGAAATTAACATCTGGCAATTTATTTACCCCTAGGAGGCTGATATGGATATGGTCTTTCGCGCGCTGGCTATTTATCTGTTTCTGGTGGTGGTATTTAAAGTGGCCGGGCGTCGCGCGCTGCTGCAGATGACCAGCTTCGATCTCATTCTGCTTCTGATAATTAGTGAAGCCACGCAGCAGGCGCTTCTCGGACAGGATTTTTCCGTTACCGGTGCGATGATTACCATTACCACGCTGGTGGTGGTGGATATTATTTTCGGACTAATGAAGAAGTATTTTTCGCCGGTGGAGAATATTCTGGATGGCACGCCTGTTATTCTTGTTGAGAACGGCGTGCCGTTAGCCGATAAACTGAAAAAAGTCGACGTGTCCTGTGATGATATTCTGGTGTCAGCGCGCCAAAATAATGGCATTACGGAAATAAGCGACATTAAATATGCCATACTTGAGCGCAATGGCCATATTTCAATCATTCCTTTCGAGAAATAAGAGGCGGCAAGATGAGCAATCTTTTTCACGACAGCAATAATACCGTGGGTGAACTGACGAAAAAGCTGGCGAGCAAATTAACCGATCTCGGGCTTCGCTTAACCACCGCGGAGTCCTGCACGGGCGGAAAACTCTCGGTGGCGCTTTGCGCAGAGGAAAACACCGCCGAATTTTATGATGTTGGGCTGGTCGTGTTCAGCGATGAAGCTAAAGCGCGGATCCTCGGCGTGCGTCCCGAGACGCTTGAGCGGTTTACGGCCGTGAGCGAGCAGACGGTAACCGAAATGGCCGCCAGTATCCGCGACATCGCCCAGGCCGATATCAGCATCGCCATCAGCGGCTACGCGGGTCCGGAAGGGGGCGACGACGGCACGGCGGCGGGGACGGTCTGCTTCGCGTGGAACATACGCGGCGAGACGAAGACCCGCACCGTGCTTTTCTCCGGTGACTGTCAGGATGTGGTCGAAAAAGCGGTGCATTACTCGCTGGCTGAACTGGTGACAACCTTGTCGGACTGGAATAACGGATAAACTCAGGTGGAGGTTCTATGGCTGTCATAGTGATTACCGGCGGGACGGCGGGCGTGGGAAAAGCCACGGCGCTGCACTTTGCAAAGGCGGGTTACGACGTGGGGCTCATCGCCCGTGATGAAGCCAGCCTGCACTCTACCCAGGAGGAGCTACGGCGCTTTGGCGTTAATGCCCACGCCGTGCAGGCGGACGTCGCCGACAGCCAGGCGGTGGTGGATGCCGCTAACGAAATTGAGTATCGCCTCGGCGCGATTGATGTCTGGGTGAACAACGCGATGGGGGCCGTGCTGGCACCGTTTCGAACCCTCACGCCGGAAGAGTTCCGCCGCGTGACTGACGTGACCTACCTCGGCTACGTGAACGGCACTCGCGCCGCGCTCGAACTTATGGTTCCGCGCGACAGGGGGGTGATTATCCAGGTGGGCTCCGCGCTGGCCTACCGTTCCATTCCGCTGCAGTCAGCCTACTGCGGGGCAAAGGCGGCGATCCGCGGGTTCACCGATGCGGTGCGTACCGAGCTGATGCATGAGAACAGCCGGGTTCAGCTTTCGATGGTCCAGATGCCGGGGCTCAATACCCCGCAGTTCGAATGGGCGAGGAACAAGTTCGCCTGGGCGATGCGCCCGGTGCCGCCGGTCTTTGAGCCTGAGGTGGCCGCCAGCGCCATCTTCAGGGTGGCGCAAAAGCCGGTGCGCGAGCTGTGGGTTGGCAGCAGCACCATTCAGTCAATCGTCGGGCAATTTTTCTTCCCCGGTTTTCTTGACCGGCTGATGGTGAAAAAGGCGTGGGAAGGCCAGATGACCGACGATCTCAACGCGCCGGATCGCCGGGACTACCTCGACCAGCCGGTTAACGATCTGCATAAAATCCATGGCCGTTTTACTGACGAGGCGAAAACCCGCGCGCCGTCCGTCACCTCCGGCATGCCGGGGAAAGTGGCCCTGGGCGCCCTCGCGGTGGCGGGAATAGTGCTGACGCGTCTGATAACTCGCCGGAAACCGTAGTCAGCGCAGCGCGCTACGGTGCGTCCAGAACCAGCGATAGCCGTAGCCGCCAAGGCTGAGCTGAACGGTTTTACCGCAAATCAGCGCGTCATCGTAGCGCTTGTCCTCGAGACAGGCGGTCCAGGTGGCGTTGCGGATCCCTTTGGCGGTGAACTGCACCGGCTGGTCGCTGAAGTTGACGAAGGTCAGGATGCTGCGCTCGTCGGTCTCGTAATAAAGCCCCAGCACCGCGTCATCATCGATTGCGATAAGGCGAAAGGGCGCAACGGCTATTTCGGGGAACTCCGAGCGGGTAGTGGCAATATCGATGATCCGGTGCAAAAGCGAGTTGTGGTGAAGCAGCGAATCGGCGACGTTGACTTTCTGATAGCGGTAAGGGCCATGGTCGATAATCGGCGCGATAAATTTTTCCGGGTCGGCTGCAGAGAAACCGCCTCCTTGCGAACCTGCCCACTGCATCGGCGTGCGGACGGCGTAGCGCTCCTCCAGATCCAGGTCGTCACCCATGCCGATCTCGTCGCCGTAGCGCATCACCGGGACACCCGGCAGGGAAAACAGCACCGCGTGGCAGAACGCCAGCCGCTTCCGATCGCCGTTGAGCATCGGGGCCAGGCGGCGGCGGATCCCGCGCTGATAGACGTTCATCTCCTCATCAGGGGCGAAGGTATCCAGGACAAACTGTTTGTCTTTCTGACTGATGCCTTCCAGATCCAGCTCGTCGTGATTGCGCAGCCAGTTGGCAAAACAGCAGGAGTCAGGCGGGACGATCATCTTCTTCACCGCATTGCGCAGCGGGCGGGCGCTTTTGCGGGCCAGGCTGACGTAGAAATACTTGTTGAGCCAGAAATTGAGCACCAGATTCAGACGGTCGTTATTGCCGAAGTAGTCTTTATAGGCCTCAACGTCTACGTCAACTTCGCCCAGCAGGATCGCGTCCGGATTGCGCTCTTCGATAAGACGCCGCATATGTTCGAGGATCCACAGGCCCTTTTTTTCATCACCGTTTCCCGCCTGGGTGGTGAGGTGGGACGCGGCATCGAGGCGAAATCCCGACACGCCCAGCTTGAGCCAGAAGAGGATGATGTTTTCAATCTCTTTAAGCACCGCGGGCGAGGTGAGGTTCAGATCCGGCTCGTGGCGATAAAACATGTGCCGGTAGTATTGTCCCGCCTCGTCGTCCCAGCTCCAGATGCTCTTTTCCACGCCGGGAAACATGGGGGGCGTATCGTCCTCGTCGTTATCCGACCAGAGGTAGTAATCACGATAGGGTGACGCCGGGTTGCGGCGGGCCTGCTGGAACCAGGGATGCGCGTCCGACGTGTGCTGGATCAGCAGCTCGATAATGACCTGCATGCCCAGCTCGCGGGCCTGCTCGATAAAGGCGATGATATCGGCCAGCTTTCCGAAGCGGGGATCCACCTGGAGGTGGTCGCTGACGTCGTAGCCTTCATCGAGAAAGGGCGTGAGGTAAAACGGGGTGATCCAGATGACCGTCGCCCCCATGCGGCGTATATAGCGCAGCTTGGCCGCGATCCCGGCGATGTCCCCGCAGCCATCGCCGTTCAAATCATAAAAAAGCGCGGTATCAATCTGATAAATAATGGCTCGTGTATGCCAGTCGGTCATAGCGTTCCTCAGTGATAGCCTTCAGTATCAGACACTTTGCCCCGAAAGACGTAGTAGCTCCAGGCGGTGTACACCAGGATCACCGGGATAATCAGCAACGTGCCTACCAGCATAAACAGCTGGCTGGCAGGCGGGGCCGCGGCTTCCCACAGGGTGATGCGCGGCGGAATAATGTTCGGCCAGAGGCTGATGCCGAGCCCGCTAAACCCGAGGAAAATAAGCCCCAGCGTCAGCAGGAAGGGTCGGGAGTGGCTGGCCGGGTTGCGGGTCAGGCGCCAGATCAGCACGCTGAAAAGCGCAACCAGCAGAGGCACCGGCAGGAACCAGACGAAGTTGGGCAGGGTAAACCAGCGGTCGGCCACGTACTGCCAGCCGAGCGGCGTCCAGATGCTCACTACCGCAATCACCACGACCAGCGCCAGCAGCACGTGGCGGGTCAGCTCGCGCATGCGGGCCTGCAGCGCGCCCTCACTTTTCATGATGAGCCAGGTGGTGCCCAGCAGCGTGTAGGCCACAACCAGCCCGATACCGCAGAAGAGGTTAAAGGGGGTGAGCCAGTCAAGCGCGGAGCCGACGAAACGCCGCCCCTCAACGTCAAAGCCGTTAATCACGGCGCCCACCACCACGCCCTGGCTGAAGGTGGCGAGCAGAGAGCCGCCGGCAAAGGAGTAATCCCAGAATTTGCGGTGCGACGGCGTGGCTTTGAAGCGGAACTCAAAGGCGACGCCGCGGAAGATGAGGCCGATCAGCATCGCGGTGAGAGGAATGGTGAGCGCATCAATAATCACCGCATAGGCCAGCGGAAACGCGCCGAAAAGGCCCGCGCCGCCGAGCACCAGCCAGGTCTCGTTGCCGTCCCAGACCGGCGCCACGCTGTTGACCATCACATCGCGCTCCTTCGCATCGCCCACGAAGTTAAACAGCAGGCCGATACCCAAATCGAAGCCATCCATGATGATGTACATCAGCGTGGCAAAGACGATGATGGCAAACCAGATAACTGAGATATCGACGCCCATCAGTTTCTCTCCTGTTCAGGAACAGACTCAGCGGCAGACAGCGGACGGGCGGGTGTGCCCGAGGTGTTTGACGTCAGCGTATCGACAGGCTGCGGTCCTTTCTTAATCAGCCGGATGAGGTAAACATAGCCCACCCCAAACACCGACGAGTAGACGACGAAGAACGCCAGCAGGCTGATGCTCATCTGCAGGGTGCTGTGCAGCGATACCGCGTCGATGGTGCGCAGATAGCCGTAGACCACCCACGGCTGACGGCCCACCTCGGTGGTGACCCAGCCGGCGAGCAGCGCCAGCAGCCCGGCAGGCCCCATGCAGAGGGCAAACCAGTGGAACGGGCGAGAGTGGAAAAGTCGATGACGATAGCGCAGCCAGACGCTAATCAGCCCGAGGGTAATCATCAGCAGCCCCATCCCGACCATGACGCGGAACGACCAGAAGACGATGGTCGAATTAGGGCGATCTTCTTTCGGAAAATCCTTCAGCGCCGGGACCTGCTTATCCAGACTGTGGGTCAGGATAAGGCTGCCAAGCGCGGGGATCTCCAGACCGTATTTGGTGCGCTCCTCCTCCATATCCGGCAGGCCAAACAGCAGCAGCGGGGTGGCCTCGCCCGGCGGATTTTCCCAGTGTCCCTCAATGGCGGCAATTTTGGCCGGCTGATGCTCTAGCGTGTTCAGGCCGTGCATATCGCCCACGACCGCCTGGATGGGAGCGACCAGCAGCGCCATCCACATCGCCATGGAAAACATGGTGCGGACGGCGGGGGTATCGTTACCGCGCAGCAGGTGCCATGCGCCCGACGCGCCAACAAACAGCGCGCTGCTCAGAAACGCGGCGATAGCCATATGAATAAGGCGATAAGGGAAAGAGGGATTAAAGACGATCGCCAGCCAGTCCTGCGGGATAACCTGTCCGTTCTCGATAGTGAAGCCCTGCGGCGTATGCATCCAGCTGTTGGACGCGAGGATCCAGAAGGTCGACATCAGCGTGCCGAGCGCCACCATGCAGGTTGAAAAGAAGTGCAGGCCCGGGCCGACCTTATTCCAGCCGAACATCATGACGCCAAGGAAACCGGCTTCAAGGAAGAAGGCGGTTAAGACTTCATAGGTCAGAAGGGGGCCGGTAATACTGCCCGCGAACTGTGAGAAACCGCTCCAGTTGGTGCCAAACTGGTACGCCATGACCAGCCCGGAAACGACACCCATCCCGAAGTTAACGGCAAATATCTTGAGCCAGAAATGGTACAACGATCGCCAGACGTCGTTTTTGGTGCGCAGCCACATGCCCTCCAGCACCACCAGATAGCTGGCGAGGCCGATGGTGATCGCAGGAAAAAGGATATGAAACGAGACGGTAAAAGCGAACTGAATTCTGGCCAGATGGAACGCGTCGAGTTCGAACATGGTCCGTACCTCTGAAACGATGGGGCACGAGAATTGCCGGGCAGTTTATGGCTGCCCGGCAAAACCGATTACGGTTTAGTCTTACCGGCACCCAGCTCGGCACCGGTCAACGGGTCAGAATGTGGATCGGACTTCGTGCGGGCAGACATCGCCTTGAGCAGGGTTGCCTGTTCGGTCGTGAGCGTGACGCTTGCGCTGCCATCGCCGCCGTCAACCGCAGGCTGGGGGGACTCAACGTAATCGAAATGTTTATCGCTGTTCCAGCTTCCGCGAACCTCTCCACCTTCAGACATATTGTAGTACTTGTTGGTGAATTCCTCGATTGGCGGCAATTTTCCCGGTGGGAAATTATTACGGATGGACTGCAGCGCCTTCTCAAAGGAGAGCTGATGCGCCGCCTCGCGCGTCATCAGAAACGCCAGGGCATCCTTTACGCCGGGATCGTCGGTCACGTTGATCAGCCGTTCATAGATGATTTTCGCTCTGGCCTCTGCTGCCACGTTTGAGCGCAGGTCCGCCGTCGGTTCGCCGATGGTGTCGACGTAGGCCGCCGTCCAGGGCACGCCCGCCGAGTTAGTGAGCGGGGTGCCGCCACCGTACAGCAGGGAGGTGATGTGGCTGTCATTGCCGTTTTCGGTCATGGAGCGATACAGCTCGGCCTCGTTTTCCACCCCTTCCGCCAGCGCGCCTTTGGCGCCTTTATTCAGCATGCCGACCAGGGTACCGATGATTTCGAGGTGGCTTAGCTCCTCGGTCGCGATATCCATCAGCATATCTTTACGGCCCGGATCGTCATCGCTCAATCCTTGGGTAAAGTACCGGCAGGCGGCAGCCAGTTCGCCCTGAGGCCCACCGAACTGTTCCAGTAAAAGGTTGGCGAGGCCTGGGTTCGGTTCGGCAACGCGAACCGTATATTGCAGCTGTTTGACGTGTCGGAACATGGCGATTCTCCCTGATTATTTTTTTGCTTCGACGCCCGATGCGTCTGAACGCAGCAGGAACTGTTCCGTGGTCTGCGGAATATGGCGAATCAGCCAGTCGGCCATTTCGCGTTCTTCGGCCAGAATCGTCTCGATGGCAGGTACCGAGGCCGTGTCGCCTGCTTTCTTCGCCGCCGCGAGCAGGGAGGTATAACAGGCTATTTCAAACTGTTCGAAAACATAGCCGCTGATCGAACCCTTCACGATCTCATCAGACGGGAACATGCCGCCGATGGACTGGCCGAGCGCCGCCATTTTGCTCATCGAATCTTTTAAAACCGAACGAGAAATATCATTACGGTCGAGGATTTCTTCCAGCAATGTAATTTGCCGTTTTGTCTCATTAATATGCTGCTCAATTCTGGCGCGAACATCAGGATAATTATCGATACGGCTGGCCATGGATTCCAGCATAGATTCGGCTTGCTTTTCCATCGCATGGGCATCGCGTAGCCAGTCATGGTAGTGTTCTACGTGATTCATCATTGTATCCTCATTAGGGGTTCGCTTATTTGGTCTCACTTTCAGCAGCCTGATCGGCACGCGCGGCACTGTAGCCAGATAAATGGCCGACAATATTGGCGTAAATGCTGATGATAATGACCCATAGCACGCTGTTCTTCCACCAAATTACGGAGGGAATGGCGAGAATGAACCATATTATGGCTGCCGCTAAATGGCACCGTTTAATTGTCCTGGGACTGATGCTCATTTTATTTAACCTGTATTATTGCGTCATTTCTGCGCTTTTTGGTTAATATTTCCTACGGCCAGGTCGGTGAGTTTAAGGTCGGTCTCTTTTTCTTCTTCCAGCGTTTCGGCAAGAAGCTTAACGGCTTTTTTATAGCCCAGTTGTTCTGCTAATGTGGCAAGGGTACCGTAGCTGGCAATTTCGTAATGTTCGACTTTTTGCGCGGCGGCAATAAGTGCGGCATCACGTACTTCATTTTTTTCCGTGCTTTCGATGACTTCGTTGGCTTCTTCAATTAAGCCTTCCATCGCCACGCACTTCATGCGCTTAAGCTTGATACCGTCTTCCTGCTCGACGATCTGGTCGATACGTTCGATCTGACCCTGCGTCTCCTCAAGGTGTGCGGTAAAAGCGGCGCTCAGCTTCTCGCTGGAGGCGGCGCGGGCAAGTTTGCTTAACGCACGGGTAAGCTGCTTTTCTGCGCTGTAGGTGTCCGACAGAAGATGAATAAAGACATCCTCGACGCTTTTCATATTCATAATAATTACGCTCCGGTAAAATAAAGAAAGGGTACTGCGAGCTTTTCAGCCCGCAGCATGCTCTCTGGTTTTATTAAAAGAGTATTAAATAAGATCAGGAGTTATCAGATTTACGGCCTCCGCCGTGACTGTTCTGTCCTCCTTTTTTACCCGCTTCAGAAGCGCGTTGCGGATCGTTTTTAAAGTTCCCACCGCTATGCTGGCCACCTTTACGTCCAGCTTCTGATGCTTTTTCACGGTCTTCAGCGAAATTACCGGAACCACCACGATGCTCTGCCATATTAAACCTCATAGTCATATATTGGTTATGTCAGTACGATACGAAAATATTCCGTATCACTCGTCGTTCGAGTAATAACTCTAGTCGCTGTGCGTCATCCGTCAAATGCGTTTTGCTATTTGCGGTTGCGTTATTTTTAAATATTTGTAAATTTGCGCTTCGCTTAAAAGAGAAATATGGATAGACAGGAAGGACTTGTAAACAACCATTCAGATTAATCCTAACTTCGAGCTAAAAATTTGAAAGAAGAGGATAAAAATAATGGCGTACTCGAATTGGTTAATTTGCATTCAGAAGAGAGCCAAAAAATACTCCTTTATAGATAGAAAGCGGAACCCTAAATAATTATAAGGAAAATCCTGGATAAAAGCGTTCAGGCTGAAAGGGCGGTTCCGTTCGGCACTGTTCAGGGGCCTGATAGCACACGGTTTGACCACTGTCGTCTTAAGATCACAATTCAGAAATTCTTCCCCCCGGAAGGAACGGGTTTCTCTACACTCCAGGTAATATTCACTGGAGGCATGACATCATGGCGAACACCATCACGGCTGATGACATTCGGGAACACTTTTCGCAGGCTATGTCGGCGATGTACCAGCAGGAAGTTCCGCAGTACGGCACCTTGCTTGAACTGGTTGCGGACGTAAACCTGGCGGTTCTGGAAAATAATCCACTATTACATGAACAACTGGCTAACGCCGATGAGCTTGCGCGCCTGAACGTGGAGCGTCACGGGGCGATCCGCGTGGGCACGGCACAGGAACTTTCAACCCTGCGCCGTATGTTTGCCATTATGGGTATGTACCCGGTCAGCTATTACGATCTCTCTCAGGCGGGGGTGCCCGTCCACTCAACGGCGTTTCGTCCGATAGAGGATGCGGCGCTGTGCCGAAATCCGTTTCGTATCTTTACCTCGCTGCTGCGTCTTGAGCTGATTGAAAACGTCGCGCTGCGCGAGCGGGCCGCGGAGATCCTGTCTCACCGCAACATCTTCACCCCGCGCTGCCTGGAACTGATCGACCTCCACGAGTCGGAAGGGCTGTTTACTGACGCACAGGCGCACGAATTTGTGCAGGAAGCGTTAGAAACCTTCCGCTGGCACCGCCATGCGACGGTCGATCAGGAAACCTATCTGGCGCTGCACAACGAGCACCGTCTGATTGCCGACGTGGTCTGCTTCCCGGGCTGCCACATTAACCACCTCACGCCGCGCACGCTTGACATTGACCGGGTGCAGGAGCTGATGCCGAAGTACGGTATCGAGCCAAAAATTCTGATCGAAGGGCCGCCGCGTCGCGAGGTGCCCGTCTTATTGCGTCAAACCAGCTTCAAGGCGCTGGAAGAGCCGGTGCTGTTTGCCGGTGAACATAAAGGCACCCACACCGCGCGCTTCGGTGAGATTGAACAGCGCGGCGTGGCGCTGACCCCGAAAGGCCGTGAACTGTACGATAGCCTTCTCGCCCAGGCCGGTACCGGTAAAGATAACCTGACCCATCAGCTGCATCTGCGGGAGATCTTTAGCGCCTTCCCGGACAGCGAAATGCTCATGCGCCGTCAGGAGCTGGCTTATTTCCGCTACCGCCTGACGCCAGCCGGGGAAGCGCATCGGCATGCGTTTCGTCCGGGCGACGATCCGCAGCCCCTGATCGAGCGCGGATGGGTGGTTGCCCAGCCGATCACCTACGAAGATTTCCTCCCGGTCAGCGCCGCGGGGATTTTCCAGTCCAACCTCGGGAACGAAACCCAGGCCCGCAGCCACGGTAACGCCAGCCGCGATGCGTTTGAAGACGCGCTGGGATGCCCGGTGTATGACGAGTTTACGCTCTACCAGGAGGCTGAAACGCGCAGTAAACAGCGTTGCGGTTTGCTCTGAAATCGTTACTCTGCTGGGGTGTGATGGAAAAATTAAGGTCGTTATGCAAAATCCTTCCGCCCCTGTGGTTGAAACGCGCCAGGGCGCACTGTCTGGTTTAACCGATGAGAACGTCCACGTCTGGTGCGGTATTCCCTACGCCGCGCCGCCCGTGGGGGAGTGGCGCTGGCGCTCGCCCCGGCCGCCTGAACGCTGGGATGGGCTGCGCGAGGCCACGGCATTCTCGCCCTCAAGCTGGCAAAGCAGCGAGTATTGTCAGGAGCTCGGCGGCGGCGATCCGGGCCAGTTTTCCGAAGATTGCCTCTACCTTAACGTCTGGTCTCCCGCAGAGCGGGCCGAGCCGCTTCCGGTTATGGTCTGGCTGCACGGAGGCGGGTTTACGATTGGTGCCGGAGGCCTGCCGCCGTATAACGGCAAAGCGCTGGCCACGCGCGGCGTGGTTGTGGTCACGATTAACTACCGTCTCGGCCATCTCGGCTTTTTCGCCCATCCCGCGCTGGAAGGCGAGGAAGGGCGCGTGGTGCATAATTTTGCCCTGCTGGATCAGATCGCCGCGCTCGAATGGGTGCGGGATAACATCGCCGGGTTTGGCGGCGATCCCGCCAATGTGACCCTGTTTGGCGAATCCGCTGGCGCGCGGAGCGTGCTCTCGCTGCTGGCCTCTCCGCTGGCAGCAGGATTGTTCCACAAGGCGATTGTGCAAAGCGGATACACCTTACCGGACACGCCGCGCGAGCAGGCGCTGCAAAAAGGGGAAGCGCTGGCCGCCCATTTCGGGCTGGAAAATGCGACCGCCGGGCAGCTGCGCGCCATTTCGCCCGAGGCGTTCTGGCCGCTCACCGCGCCGCTGAACGTCGCTCCGGCGCCTATCGCAGGAGACTGTGTTCTGCCGGAAGCCATGCTTGACGTCTTTTTCGCCGCGCGTCAGCATCCGGTGCCGGTGATGATTGGCTCCAACAGCGATGAAGCCAGCGTGATGGCGGTGTTTGGCATCGATCTCGCCGGACAAATTCAGAAGCTTCGCCGGGAGCGCCGCTTCGGGCTGGGGCTGATTAAGCTGCTCTACCCGGGCGTGAAGGGCGATGAAGAACTGGGCAGGCAGGTGTGTCGCGACATGGCGTTTACCACGATGGGCTACGTGGTGATGCAGGCCCAGCAGCGCGTCGGTGGGTTGTGCTGGCGTTACTGGTTTGACTATGTCGCAGAGGCGGAACATGCCACGTACATCAACGGTGCCTGGCACGGCAACGAAGTTCCCTACGTCTTCGATACGCTCGGTCAGGTGGAGCCTTCACGACAGTACGTCAATGAGCGAGATCTGCAGTTTGCTGCCCAGGTGGCGGATTACTGGGTGAGCTTTGCGCGTGACGCGGGTCGTCGCGACATCCTGCCCGGGCCGACGCACTGGCCCGCGTGCCGTAAAGGGCGGGACGTTCTGTTACGCATTGGCGTGAATAAACATGCAGCTTTCAGGCTTGAAAACCGCTTTATGCGCGCCCGCATGAGCCTCTTCAAACGGGTGATGAAGCACCACGTCAGCCTCGATTAAGCAAACAGGCGCGAAACGCCGCCAGTCCATTTTCCTCGCCTGGCGTTTCGCGCAGCACCAGCCGGTAGCTTGCGCCGGTTTTTATGCTTGTCTCATAGGGCCGTACCAGCCTTCCCGCGTGAATATCTTCTGCCACCAGCGTTTCGTCGGCGATGGCGACGCCGAGCCCCTGAATGGCGGCCGTAATGGCGAGATCCATCGTATCGAAGTGTTGATTTTTATGCATGGCAAAGCCCGGACCTTCCTGTTTCGTCAGCCACAGCGACCAGTCTGTCTTGTCCCTTGTCGGGTGCAGAAACGTCAGCGAACCCAGCGCAGCACCCGCCCGCACCGGGCTGAACACCGGCGTGAGCGCCTCTTCGAACAGCAAATCGCCTGCGCTCATGTGCGTGCCGAACACAATGGCCGCGTCGTAAGATTCGGTTTTGAAATTGACGTTGTGATCGGTGGTGGTGGTCAGCGCGATCTGCAGATCCGGATGCTCGCGCTCCACCTCCAGCAGGCGCGGCACCAGCCAGCGCATGGCGCAGGTGGGGGCCTTCAGACGGATCACGGTGTGTTGGCTGCGGGCCTGGTCGGCCACGGACAGCAGCTGCTCGAAAGCGGACTGCAGCTCCGGAAGCAGGGCGCTACCCTGCGGTGAGAGGCGCAGCCCGCGCGCGTGGCGTTCAAAAAGCGGAAAGCCAAACCACGCCTCAAGGGAGGCAATCTTACGGCTCACGGCCCCCTGCGTCAGACACAGTTCCGCCGCAGCATGGGTAAGATTGAGGTGACGCGCGGTGACTAAAAAAGCGTCGATGGCATTAAGGGGGAGCGAACGGCGTGACATAGAAAACACCTCAGCTATGCATTTTTCTCATGGCTATTATGACAACAATTCGATTGTCCCGACAGCACAGATGTTGTTTGAATAGTTATGCAATGTCCATGAGAAGGGAAAGAGGATGACTTTACGAACGCCAGTGCAAACGCGCTCCAAACTGCCGGATGTGGGAACCACCATTTTTACCGTTATCGGCCAGCTCTCGGCGCAGCATAACGCGATTAACCTTTCTCAGGGCGCACCGAATTTTTCCTGCGACCCGAAGCTGATTGCGGGCGTCACCCGCGCAATGGAGGCGGGGCATAACCAGTACGCGTCGATGACCGGTCTGCAGCCGCTCAGAGAACGTATTGCCGATAAAATTGCCACGCTCTACGGCACGCAGTACGACCCTGCCAGCGAGGTGCTGGTGACCGCCAGCGCCAGCGAAGGGCTCTATTCGGCGATTAGCGGGCTGGTGCATCCGGGCGATGAGGTGATCTACTTTGAGCCGTCCTTTGACAGCTACGCGCCGATTGTCCGTCTGCAGGGGGCAACCCCGATTGCCATCAAGCTCACCGTGCCGGATTTTGCCGTCAACTGGGATGAGGTTCGCGCTGCGATCACCCCGCGCACGCGCATGATCATCATCAACACGCCGCACAACCCGAGCGGTCAGGTCTTCTCCGCCAGTGACCTGCAGCAGCTGGCGGCGCTGACGCGCAATACCGACATCATTATTTTGTCTGACGAAGTGTACGAACACGTCGTTTTTGACGGCGAGCCGCATCACGGGATGGCCACGCACCCGCAGCTGGCGGAGCGCAGCGTGATTATTTCCTCTTTCGGAAAAACCTATCACGTCACCGGGTGGCGCGTGGGTTACTGTGTTGCACCGGCGGTACTGATGGACGAGATTTGTAAAGTCCATCAATTTTTAATGTTTTCTGCCGATACGCCAATGCAGTACGCGTTTGCTGAGCATATGGTCGACCCGCAAACCTGGCTGTCGCTGTCGGCGTTTTACCAGCGCAAGCGCGATCTGCTGCACAGCCTGCTGGCCGATTCGCCGTTTACCCTGCTGCCGAGCGCCGGATCGTTCTTCATGCTGGCGGACTACAGCCAGTTCAGCGACGAGCGCGACAGCGAGCTGGTGAAACGGCTGATCGTTGAGTACGGCGTTGCCACCATTCCGCTGTCGGCGTTTTATGCGGACGGTACGGATAATAAATTGATTCGTCTCTCTTTTGCGAAAGATGAGGCGACATTACGGGCAGGTGCCCAGGCCCTGTGTCGGGTTAAACCACGCTGAGGAGTATGAGATGAAATTACGCGCGTTAGTTGTCGGCATGGGATTGCTGTGTACTTTTTCTTCCTTCGCGGCTACCGAGCTGCGTTACGGGCTGGAAGCGGAATATCCGCCGTTTGAGAGCCGCAATGCGGCGGGCGAACTGGAAGGGTTTGACGTTGAGCTGGGGAATGCCATCTGCAAAGCGGCTGCGCTGAAGTGCAGCTGGGTTGAAACCTCCTTTGATGCGCTGATCCCGGGCCTGGTGGCGAAGAAATTTGACGCCATCAACTCGGCGATGAACATCACCGAGCAGCGCCGCAAGAGCATTGATTTTACCCAGCCGATCTACCGTATTCCGTCGCAGCTGGTCGGCAAGGCAGGTACGGCGGTTGAGGCAACCCCAGAAGGGCTGAAGGGGAAAACCATCGGCGTGCTGCAGGGATCCATCCAGGAAACCTATGCCAAAGAGCACTGGGAAAAGCAGGGTGTCACCGTGGTGTCTTATAAAGATCAGAATATGGCCTGGGGCGATCTGCTGAATGGCCGTATCGACGCCTCGCTGGTCATGTCCGCGGCCGGGCAGGCAGGTTTCCTCAGCAAGCCGCAGGGGAAAGGGTTTGGCTTCATCGGCAAACCGGTGTCTGACGACACTATCCTCGGCAGTGGGATCGGTTTTGGGTTGCGTAAGGGTGACGAGGCCACCAAAAAGCAGCTTGATGCCGCGATTGATAAAGTACGTGCCGACGGCACGATCGCTAAACTCGCTGATAAGTACTTCCCGGGTATCGATGTCAGCGTAAAATAACCGCCTCATTAGCCCCGTCAGCTGATGTCCTGACGGGGCATTTTTAATACACTTCATCCTTCAAGCTGCCTCTGCGTTGGCTGCGTCTGTTCACCCCAGTCACTTACTTAAGTAAGCTCCTGGGGATTCTCAGACTTGCCGCCTTGATCCAGCATGAATGATTTTGTGTATTTACTGTTTTTTACACCACTTTCGGGCCGTTCTGGTCGACAGAAAATATTTCTCACTTTGTTCATATAATCACCGGCCAACAATTGGATTCTTAACCATTTTTGTTTAGGCTGTGCGTTCTTTCTTGCCGTCATTTCGCCGAGCGCGAAACACATTCACACGACCATAAGGACGTTTTTCCAGGCATGAATCGCAGACGTTTTCTAAAAGGCTCGCTGGCAGTGGCAGCCCTGAGCGGCACATCTGGCCTTGCTTCCCTGTTTTCCAAAGCGGCATACGCTGCCGACTCTGACATTGCTGACGGCCAGAGCCGTCGTTTCGACTTCTCCGTACTGCAATCCATGGCGCATGACCTGGCGAAAACCCCGTGGGGTGGCGCGCCGCGTCCGCTGCCGGACACGCTGGCAACCATGACGCCGCAGGCGTACAACGCCATCCGCTACGATGAAAAACAGTCACTGTGGAACAACATTGAAGGGCGTCAGCTGGACGTGCAGTTCTTCCACATGGGGATGGGGTTCCGCCGCCGCGTGCGGATGTTCTCGCTGGACCAGTCAACCTCTATGGCGCGCGAGATCCACTTCCGTCCGGAGCTGTTCAGCTACGGTGAAACGGGTGTGGATACCAAGCAGCTGGAAGGGCAAAGCGATCTCGGCTTTGCGGGCTTCCGCGCCTTTAAGGCGCCTGAGCTGGCGCGTCGCGATATTGTCTCTTTCCTGGGCGCGAGCTATTTCCGCGCGGTAGATGACACCTACCAGTACGGCCTTTCCGCGCGCGGTCTGGCGGTAGACACCTTTACCGACACGCCGGAAGAGTTCCCGGACTTTACCGCCTTCTGGTTTGAAACCGTCAAGCCCGGCGACACGACTTTTACCGTCTACACGCTGCTGGACAGCCCGAGCATCACCGGCGCCTATAAATTCGTGATCCACTGCGAGAAGAGCCAGGTGATTATGGAGGTGGAAAACCATCTCTATGCGCGGAAGGACATCAAGCAGCTCGGCATCGCGCCGATGACCAGCATGTTCAGCTGCGGCAATAACGAACGCCGCATGTGTGACACCATTCACCCGCAAATTCATGACTCCGACCGCCTGGCAATGTGGCGCGGCAACGGGGAGTGGATCTGTCGTCCGCTGAACAACCCGCAGAAGCTGCAGTTTAACGCCTATATGGACAAAAACCCGAAAGGGTTCGGCCTGCTGCAGCTCGACCGCGATTTCTCGCACTATCAGGACGTGATGGGCTGGTATAACAAACGCCCGAGCCTGTGGGTTGAACCGCGTAACGACTGGGGTAAAGGCGCGGTTGGCCTGATGGAGATCCCGACCACCGGCGAAACGCTGGATAACGTGGTCTGCTTCTGGCAGCCGGAAAAAGCGGTGAAGGCGGGCGACGAGCTGGACTTTAAATATCGTCTGTACTGGAGCGCCATGCCGCCGGTGCGTTCTCCGCTGGCCAACGTCTTCGCCACCCGTACCGGTATGGGCGGCTTCCCGGAAGGCTGGGCACCGGGCGAAAATTACCCGAAAGTGTGGGCCCGTCGCTTTGCTATCGACTTCGTCGGTGGCGACCTCAAGGCCGCTGCGCCAAAAGGCATCGAGCCGGTGATTACGCTCTCCAGCGGTGAAGCGAAGCAGGTTGAGATCCTCTACGTTGAGCCGTTTGACGGCTATCGCATCCTGTTTGACTGGTACCCAACCTCGGATTCGACGGAGCCGGTGGATATGCGCCTGTTCCTGCGCTGCCAGGGCGATGCCATCAGTGAAACCTGGCTGTACCAGTATTTCCCACCGGCGCCGGATAAACGTAACTACGTTGACGACCGGATAATGCGTTAACGATCGATTCCCTCTCCCTTTGGGAGAGGGTTAGGGTGAGGGGCAATGACCGCAGCAAAATCCGAAATTATCCCGGTATCTGACGCTCTCGAGCTTCGCGCCGTCGAAGAGCGCTACGCCGCCGATCTGCATAATCTCGTCGTCAAAAACAAAACCTTTCTGCAAACCGCCTTTGACTGGGCGCAGCACGTGGGCAGCGAGGACGATACCCGCCGCAACGTGCAAAGTAACCAGATGCTGCACCAGCGCGGCTACGCCAAAATGTTTTTGATATTCAAGAGTGATGAACTGGTCGGCGTGCTGTCGTTCAATACGATTGAACCAGCCAACAAGGCCGGGTACATCGGCTACTGGCTGGATGAAAGCCATCAGGGGCAGGGCATTCTCTCCCGGTCACTGCAGGCGTTTATGCGCTACTACGTCGAACGCGGGGAGATCCGCCGTTTTGTGATCAAGTGTCGGGTGGCGAATCAGCACAGCAACAGCGTTGCCGTGCGTAACGGTTTTACGCTGGAAGGATGCCTGCGGGAAGCGGAATACCTGAATGGCCGCTTTGACGATGTGAATATCTACGGGAAGATCTACGCCCTATAACGCTCCCAGCAGCGGGGTGCGGGTGATGCGCTGGTCGCCGTTAATCACTTTTTCGCCGCGCAGGTGAATGCTCTCCCCGGTAAACGCTTCGATGACCGCATCATCGGTGATTTCAACCCGGTGCTCGATGAGTACATCCCCGCTGATCCTCGCGCGTCCCTGGATCACCACTTTGTCATCCAGCATGATCGGCCCGCCGCGCAGCCAGGCCTGACCGCCAATCAGAACGTGGTGCTTGATGACGCAGTTTCCCTCCACCACGGCATTCTCCGCAATCTGAGAGCTGTAGCGCACCGTCGGAATAGCATCGTCGTCATAACCGGCAATCACGCGGGCGTTGCCATAGACCTTTGCGCAGTCGCACACCCAGACGTTATTCAGGTCGTTACCTTCGAGGATGGCGTTGTCGAATACTTCGGCGCGGTGCTCAACAAAGGCAAAATTCACCATCGCTTCGCCGTAGATTTGCGCCTGGTGCACAATGCGCGACTGGCTGACGGTGGCCTTATCGTAGATTTGCAGGATCTGGTCATGGTCCGGCGTCAGCCCTTTGGCGGCGATGATAACGCTGTTGTGCAGAATGCGGGCGTCGCCGTAGAGATGGCACTCGCCCCTTACGCAGGAGTGCTGAATGGTGACGTTGTCACTTATACGCGCGCCGTGGCTGACTTCTGCCGCGTCCAGCCAGCAGCTGCCGCTGATATTCGCATCGTGACTAACGATGCACGGCAGGGTAAGACGCGCGTTGCCGGACACGGTTGCACCGGCGAACACCACGCTGTTTTCGTCGTAGATCCAACAGTCGCCGTCCTGCGCGAGGGCGCGCTCATCGTCAACCCAGCCGCCTTTCGTGCCGGCCGTCACGTCGTTAAAATCCACTGTCGCGATAATCTGCCGCAGCGTGACGGAGCGGGTAGTTTCGCCGTTTTTCCATTGCCAGGGGCGGGTTTCGTCGCTAAGGCGATATTTTTTCATCTTTTGGTCTCTGATAAGCGTCTTAACTAAACGTAGCAAATTTTTCGGTTTTCGAGCGGCTGGCAACCAGACGGTAAACGCCTTAAAATGGCATTCAGGATGCACTTTAAACTTATGCAGGCTCAGGAAAAAAAATAATGACCGTTGATGAGAATTACTTCACAGAGAAATATGGCTTAACCCGCACCCATTCAGAGGTGCTGTTCAGTGCGGCAAGGATTAAACCGGGCAAAACGCTGGATCTGGGCTGCGGCAACGGCCGCAACAGCCTTTATCTGGCGGCCAACGGTTACGAGGTGACCGCATGGGACAAGAACCCGATGAGCATCGAGAATATCGAGCGCATTAAGGCGGAAGAAGGGATCGATAACCTCCACACGGCGATTAAAGATCTCAACAACCTCAGTTTTGACGGCGAGTACGATTTCATTCTCTCCACCGTGGTGCTGATGTTCCTGGAGTCAAAAACCATCCCGGGACTTATCGCCAACATGCAGCGCTGCACCAGGCCCGGCGGCTACAACCTGATTGTTGCCGCGATGGACACGGCGGATTACCCGTGCACCGTCGGCTTCCCGTTTGCGTTCAAAAGCGGTGAGCTGAGCAACTACTACGAAGGCTGGGAGTTGCTCAAATACAACGAAGACGTTGGCGAACTGCACCGCACCGACGAAAACGGCAACCGCATCAAGCTGCGCTTTGCCACGATGCTGGCGCGCAAGCCCGCTTAGCGGGCAGCAAGCAGGCAGATCTGCAGGGCGGTGTTGTAAGACGCCTCGAACGACGACAGCGGCAGGAATTCAAACTTCGAGTGGAAGTTATGCGCGCCGGTGAAGAAGTTCGGCGTGAGCAGCCCTTTTGCCGAGAGCGCCGCGCCGTCGGTACCGCCGCGCATGGGCGTCGGCTTCGGCGTGATGCCGAGTGATTCCATTGCCTCGAACATCAGATCGATGGCGCGCCTGTCTTCACCAATCGCATTGCTGATATTGCTGTAGGTATCTTCAATGCGATAGTCCACCCTGGCCGTTGGATGTTGGGCGGCAATCAGCGCGGCTACGTCGGCAATCTGCTGCTTGCGCGCGGCAAAGCTGTCCTTGTCAAAGTCCCGGATATTGGCCTTAAGAATGGCCTCGTTCTGACCGGCCTGAATGCCGTTAAACCAGATATAGCCCTCACGTCCCTCGGTGCACTCCGGCGTTTGCTGGCGGTCAAAATGGTTGATGTAGTCAGTCGCCATCAGCAGGGGATTCACCAGCACGCCTTTGGCGGACATCGGGTGCGCCGTTACGCCGGTAAAGCGGATTTCAGCGGCTGCCGCATTAAAATTCTCGTAGACAATTTCTCCCAGCTCGCAGCAGTCGATGGTCCAGGCGAAGTCGACGTCAAAGCGCTTAAGGTCCAGCGCTTTTGCACCGTTCAGGCCGATCTCTTCGTCAGGCACAAACGCCACGACGATATCCCCGTGCTGATGTTCCGCCGTCAGGTTTTCCAGCACCGTCATGACCACCGTGACCGCCGATTTATTATCCGCGCCCAATACGCTGGTTCCGTCGCTGAAAATAATCTCCTCATTAGGATAAGCCAGAATTTCAGGATGCTCTTTAACCCGCAGCCAGATGTCTTTCTCTTTATTCAGACAGAGATCTTCACCGGTAAAGGTTAATATTTGTGGATGAATATCCGGTGATAATCCCACGTCCACGGTATCAATATGGGTAATAAAGCCGATGCGCGGCGCGCCGGGCACGTTGCCTTTTTTTACCGCCGTTACCGTAGCAAATTCATCAATCACAATGTCGTCTAACCCCAGCTGTGCCAGCTCCTGCGCCAGCTCCCGCGCCATGTCGTGCTGGCCCGGCGTTGAGGGCAGGGTTTTGACTTTGGGATCGCTCTGGCTGGTGATCGCGAGATAGCGGAAAAAACGGTGCGTTAATTGTCTGGAAAGCGGCGAGCCCATAGTGATTTATTCCTTATTTATTTTTCAGGTGTTTGCCACATCACTTTAATGTTATTTATGAAATGGCAAAAGAATTAATTAGCCGTCGAATTAAAAAGACAGGAATAAATGATGAAAAGCAAACTCACAACTATAACGCTGGCGCTTGCTGCACTCACGGTCAGTTCCACCGTCGCCGCGAAAACGCTGGTGTATTGCTCCGAGGGATCGCCGGAAAACTTTAATCCTCAGCTATACACCTCGGGAACCAGCGTGGACGCCAGCGCCGTGCCGGTCTATAACCGGCTGGTTGATTTCAAACCCGGCACCACGGAGCTGGTGCCAAGCCTGGCGGAGCGCTGGGAGGTGAGCGACGACGGCAAGGTTTACACCTTCCATCTGCGTAAAGGCGTCAAATTCCAGAGCAATAAATCCTTCACGCCGACCCGCGACTTTAACGCCGACGACGTGATTTTCTCGTTTATGCGCCAGAAAGACGTGAATCATCCGTATCACAACGTCTCTAACGGTAGCTATTCCAACTTCGAAAGTCTGGAGTTTGGCAGCCTGATTACCGGCATTGATAAAGTTGATGACCACACCGTTCGCTTTACCCTGGCGCACCCGGAAGCGCCGTTTGTCGCCGATCTGGCATGGTATTTTGCCTCGATCCTGTCCGCTGAATATGCCGACGCGATGCTCAAAGCGGGCACGCCGGAGAAGGTGGATATGGAGCCTATAGGTACCGGGCCGTTTAAGCTGGCGCAGTATCAGAAGGATTCGCGGATCCTGTTTACGGCGTTCGACGAATACTGGCAGGGGAAATCGAAGCTGGATCGGCTGGTGTTTAGCATCACGCCGGATGCCTCCGTGCGGTTTGCCAAAATTGAGAAGAACGAATGTCAGGTGATGCCGTTCCCGAACCCGGCGGACCTGCCGCGCATGAAGGCGAACAAAGACATCAACCTGATGAGCAAAGCCGGACTGAATACCGGCTTTCTGGCGTTCAATACCCAAAAGCCGCCGCTGGATAACGTAAAAGTCCGTCAGGCGCTGGCGATGGCCATCAATAAGCCGGCCATTATTGATGCGGTTTTCCACGGCACCGGCACTGCGGCGAAGAACCTGCTGCCGCCGGGCGTCTGGAGCGCAGACAGCGAGCTTAAGGATTACGATTACGATCCTGAAAAGGCGAAAGCGCTGCTGAAAGAGGCCGGTTTTGCCAACGGCGTGAGCGTCGACCTGTGGGCGATGCCGGTGCAGCGTCCGTACAATCCAAATGCGAAACGCATGGCGGAGATGATTCAGGCCGACTGGGCGAAAATCGGCGTACAGACCAAAATCGTCACCTACGAGTGGGGCGAATATCTGAAACGCGTGAAGGGCGGGGAACATCAGGCCGCGCTGATGGGCTGGACGACCGCAACGGGCGATCCCGACAACTTCTTTGGTCCGCTATTTACCTGTACCTCGGCAAACGGTGGCTCAAATTCGGCGAAATGGTGCTATAAGCCCTTCGATAACATTATTGCGGAAGCAAAATCAACCACCGATCGCGATAAACGCGTGGTGCTGTATAAAGAGGCTCAGCAAATAATGCATGATCAAATGCCGGCGGTGATGATTGCGCATTCAACCATTTTCGAACCGGTGCGCAAGGAGGTGACGGGCTATGAAATTGACCCGTTTGGCAAACATCTGTTCTGGCAACTGGATATAAATCAGTAATTTTTCACTGCCCGGCACGCTTCCGGGCAGTCATTTCGCAATTTGTGCTCTCCGCATCATTTTTTGTCACAACAAACCCGCCGGTCTTTTGCTATAACTTCAAATGCATACTTGCAGATAACATGGAAAACTATCATGCGTACTCAAACTTTTTTTAAAGTTGCAGTGCTTACTGGTCTGTTGGCGTTGGCGGGCTGTTCTTCAAAAGTCGCGGCTCCCGAACAATATTCTGGCTTTTTAAAAGACTATTCAGGCTTGCAGCAGACGACGTCTGCGACGGGTAAACCAACGCTGCGTTGGGTTGATCCTTCTTATAACGAAGCTAATTACGACAGTATTCTCTGGACGCCGATTACTTATTATCCTGCGCCTAAACCGACCACTCAAATTGGTCAAAAAACGCTTGATGAGCTGTTGAATTACACCAATAACAAAATGAAAACCGCTATTGGTACCCGTAAGCCAGTTGTGACCACGCCGGGTAAACACAGCCTGATTTTCCGCGGTGCAATTACCGGGGTGAGTTCGCAGAAAGAAGGTCTGCAGTTCTATGAAGTGGTGCCGGTCGCGCTGGTGGTAGCCGGTACGCAGATGGCAACCGGGCATCGCACCATGGATACGCATCTCTTCTTTGAAGGCGAACTGATCGATGCGGCCACCAACAAACCGGTCATGAAAGTGGTGCGTAAAGGCGAAGGTAAAGATCTGACCAACGAAAGTACGCCGATGACCTTTGCAACGCTGAAGCAGGTTGTTGATGACATGGCGACGGACGCCACCATGTTTGATGTGAAAAAGACCGCGAAATAAAATAAAACGGCCTGCGTAATGCAGGCCTTTTTATTTACGCCATTCGTAAGCGTCTGAACCAGGTTTCTGGTTTGGTAAACATCACCATATTTCCCCCCAGAATCAGCAATAACCCCACAATACCGTTGATATGCCAGACGTAGCCTTCATACACCGTAGAAATGGACAGCGCCACCAGCGGGAAGAGCAGCGTACTGTAGGCCGCTTTGCCCGGACCGATACGTCCCACCAGCGTGAAGTAGGCGCCAAAGGCAATCACCGAACCAAACACGGCCAGATAGAGCAGCGCGCCAATGTAGCTGACGGTCCACTCTGGCGCGAAGCTGTCGCCTCTGACCAGGGCAATGCAGCCCATCACCAGCGTACCGTAGAGCATCGCCCAGGCGTTGGTGGCCATGGTTTCAAGGCCTTTGCGCTGGTGACGCATGCTGATCATATTGCCCAGCGAGAAGCCGTAGGTGCCGAGCGCGGAGAGACCAATTCCGGTCAGGAGCGACGCGCTCCAGCCGCTGGCCAGCAGATCGTCCCAGAAGAGGGTGACGATCCCAGTCAGGCCCAGTGCCGCCGCCGTCCAGAAACGCGCGGGCGGGCGCTGCCCGAAGAAGATAAAGCTGTTAATGGCGTTATAGAGCACGGCCATGGAGAAGATCACCGATTCCAGCCCGGTGTTGATGTGCGAGGCTGCGGCGTAAAAACACCAGAAGTTAAAGCAGAAAACGCAGCATCCCTGGAGCATACAAAAAAGGTGATCCCGCAGCGCCAGCTGGCGCAGGCGGCGCAGGGCGATTAATACCACCATCATCGTGAGGCTGGCGACGGCGAAACGCCAGAAAATAGAGACGGGCGCCGCTACGGGACCCTGCTGCAGGAAAATCGCAATCCAGGTGGTTCCCCAGATGACCACCACCAGTCCGTATAATAATGCGTTCATATTTTTCTCTTCTCAAACCACGGAAGCCCGCAGTATGCCGCTGAGATCGGTCAGGGGCTTTCACCGGCTTGCGGTCGACTTGCAAAATCTTGCGCTTTTTTCTTTCCCGGGGGCTGGCAACGGGAGACAACTCTTCTTAGACTGATATTCCAGTCAATCACGCGCTTACGGTCATGTCTCACGCTTACGATACCTTTGAAACGCTTTGCCAACAGAATGCGGTCCTGCGGGAAACCGTCTCGCTGAATTCGGGCATTCAGCTGGCAGCGTGGTACAACAAGCACGATACGATAACGGTAAAAAGTAACCACCATACTCTGAGCCTGTACGTGGCGGACGGCTACGAAAGCTACCAAAAAACGCCGGGCGGCTGGAAGAACGGCGGGGGGCCGGACCGCTTCTGCTTGATGCCAAAAGAGAGCGAATCGACGTGGGATATCCGTGATGACCTGTCGTTTGTGCATCTCTACTGCACCGATGAACACCTGCGCGACGTGGGGGAAAAGATCTGGGACAAGCGACCGCTTTCGCTGACGCTCGACGAGCGCATTTTTGGTAGCGATCCGAAAATCACCGCGCTGTATCGCCAGTTTTTGCTCGGCTGCGACTGGCAGCAGCACGCTAACCAGCTCACCCTTAGCACGGCCTCTACGCTGCTCCTGACCCATCTGCTGCAAAACTACTCTAACGTTCAGTGGAAGCTGCCGGTCGTCACCGGCGGGCTATCGCCATTCGTACTGCGTAACGTGCTGGCCTTTATCGAAGAGAACCTCGGGCAACCTCTGACGCTGGCTGAACTGGCGGCGCAGGCCGCCCTCAGCGAATACCATTTTGCCCGCATGTTCCGCCAGTCGACGGGGCTGGCGCCGCATCAGTACGTGATGCAGAGGCGAATGGAAAAAGCGAAGGCGCTGGTGCAGAACACGGCGACGCCGCTAACGGACATCGCGCTTGCCTGCGGGTTTAACTCCGCCAGCCACTTCAGCAACCGCTTTCGCAGCGCGACGGGCATGACGCCTTCGCAGCTACGCGCGGCGAGCGCGTGAAAACAGGGCATAGCACACGCCGCCCAGCACCAGCCCCCAGAATGCCGAACCGATGCCGAGGATCGTGACGCCGCTCGCGGTCATCAGGAACGTGACGATGGCCGCGTCGCGCTCCGCCTCGTGGCTCAGTGCCTGATATAAACTCCCGCTAATGGTGCCCAGCAGTGCCAGACCGGCGAGCGTCTGGATCCAGCTGAGCGGCAGAGCGGCCATCAGCCCGGTAATCGAGCCGCCGAAAATCCCCGCCAGCAGATAAAATCCTCCGGCTGCGATGGCCGCCAGCCAGCGTTTACCGGCATCCGGATGCGCATCCGGGCTTTGACAAATGGCGGCAGTAATGGCCGCGATGCAGATAGAAAAGACGCCAAAAGGGGATAACAACAGCGCCAGCGCTCCCGTAACGATGATGAGCGGCGAGACCGCCAGCGGATAACCGGAGGCTTTCATCGTGGCGAACCCCGGCGCGTTTTGTGAGGCCATAGTCACCAGGAAGAAGGGCACGCCAATACTCACCAGGCTGGTGAAGGTGAACGTGGGGGCGATAAACTCAGGCATCACAAGCGAGAGCGTGAGCTTATCAGTGACAACGTCACCGCCCGCCCATGCCACGATACCGCCGACCAGCAGCGTGACCACGATGGCGTAGCGCGGTGCCAGCGCTTTTGCTATCAGCCACGCCGCAATCATGCTGCCGCACAGCAGAAAGTGCCCCTCAAGATGCGCAAACGCGTGCAGGCCAAACTGCAGCAACACGCCTGCCAGCATGGCGGCAGCAAGCGAATGGGGGATCAGCCTCATCAGACGGGCGAAGAGCCCGGTGATGCCGCAAAGTAAAATGAGCGCGTTAGCAAAGATGAACACGCCGATCGTTTCCGGCAGCGTTACGCCGTGCAGGCTGGTGGCGAGCAGCGCCGCGCCGGGCGTTGACCAGGCGGTCAGCACCGGCGCTTTGTACCACCAGGAAAGCGCCAGCGTGCTGACCCCCATCCCGATCCCCAGCGCGGTCATCCAGCCTGCGATCTGCTGTGCGCTGGCACCAGCCGCCGCGGCAGCCTGCCAGATGATGGCGGCCGAGCTGGCGTAACCGACCAGCACGGCGACAAATCCAGCCAGGGCGACTGGAACAAAGTGAGAGGAAGGGCGCATGAAAACTCCGTTGTGCGTTATAACGTCCGATATAAGGTAACACTGTGCGCTATAGCGTACAAGTGGTATGCTGATCGCCATCAGGAGGGACTATGGACATCACACTACACCTTGCAACAACGCTGAAAACGCTGCGCCAGGCGCGCGGCTGGAGTTTATCGAAGCTCGCGGACGAGACCGGCGTGTCAAAAGCGATGCTGGGACAAATCGAGCGCAATGAATCCAGCCCGACGGTGTCGACGCTGTGGAAAATTGCCACCGGGCTGAACGTGCCGTTTTCCGCGTTCATCACGCCAGAGGCGGACCGGCAGGCGGTGTTTGACCCGCAGCAGCAGGCGATGGTGGTCAAACCGCTTTTTCCGTGGGACGAGACGCTCGGGTTTGATTATTTCTCCATCACGCTGGCACCCGGCGCGCTGAGTGAATCCACGCCGCATGAGGCCGGGGTGATTGAACATGTGGTGGTGGTCAGCGGCGAGCTGGAGATGAAGCTTGACGGCACGTGGCAGACGATTTCTGCCGATTCGGGCGTCCGTTTCGCCGGCGATAAACCGCACGCCTACCGCAACAGCAGCGACCGGACGGTGCATTTTCACTCCCTGATTCATTATCCCCGCTGACGCTACGCAAAACTGTTTCGCTGGCGCATACTTCTGACTACAATAGCCGCCATTTTGACCATAACGGATAACGACGAAGTATGCGCCTGCAATCCCATCATCTTGAACTTTTAAGCCCGGCCCGCGACGCCGCCATTGCCCGTGAAGCGATCCTTCACGGCGCTGATGCCGTCTACATTGGCGGCCCGGGCTTCGGTGCCCGCCATAACGCCAGCAACAGCCTGAGCGATATTGCTGAACTGGTGCCGTTCGCCCACCGCTTCGGGGCGAAAGTGTTCGTGACCCTGAACACCATTCTTCATGATGATGAGCTGGAGCCTGCGCAACGTCTGATTACCGATCTCTACCAGGCCGGCATTGATGCCCTGATCGTCCAGGATATGGGCGTGCTTGAGCTGGATATTCCGCCCATTGAACTGCATGCCAGTACCCAGTGCGATATCCGCACGGTCGAGAAGGCGAAGTTTCTCTCCGACGTCGGCTTTTCGCAGATCGTTCTGGCGCGCGAGCTGAACCTGAATCAGATCCGCGATATTCACCAGGCGACAGACGCGACGATCGAATTCTTTATCCACGGCGCGCTGTGCGTGGCTTACTCCGGTCAGTGCAATATTTCCCACGCGCAGACGGGCCGCAGCGCCAACCGCGGCGACTGTTCTCAGGCCTGCCGCCTGCCGTATACCCTGAAAGACGATCGGGGCCGCGTCGTGGCGTTCGAAAAACACCTGCTCTCCATGAAGGATAACGATCAGACGGCCAACCTGGGCGCGCTGATCGACGCGGGCGTGCGTTCCTTCAAGATTGAAGGGCGCTACAAAGATATGAGCTACGTGAAGAACATCACCGCGCACTATCGCCAGATGCTGGACGCCATCATCGAAGATCGCGGTGACCTGGCGCGCGCGTCGGCCGGGCGCACCGAACATTTCTTTATTCCGTCGACGGACAAAACGTTCCACCGCGGCAGCACGGACTATTTTGTGAATGCCCGTAAAGGGGATATCGGCGCGTTTGACTCACCGAAGTTTATCGGTTTACCGGTGGGCGAAGTGCTGAAAGTGGCGAAAGATCACCTTGATGTCGAAGTGACGGAACCGCTGGCGAACGGCGATGGCCTTAACGTGATGATTAAGCGTGAGGTCGTGGGCTTCCGTGCCAATATGGTCGAGAAAACCGGCGAGAACCGCTACCGCGTCTGGCCGAATGAAATGCCCGCCGATCTCTACAAGGCTCGGCCGAACGCGGCGCTTAACCGTAATCTCGATCATAACTGGCAGCAGGCGCTGCTGAAAACCTCCAGCGAACGTCGTATCGCCGTGGACATTGAGCTGGGCGGCTGGGAAGAGCAGCTGATTCTGACCATGACCTGCGAAGACGGCATCAGCGTGACGCATACGCTTGATGGTCATTTCGAGGTGGCAAACAACGCCGAAAAAGCGCTTAACAGCCTGAAGGATGGCGTGGCGAAGCTGGGCCAGACGATCTACTACGCGCGCGCGATCGACGTGGCGCTGCCGGACGCGCTGTTCGTGCCAAACAGCCTGCTTAACCAGTTCCGCCGTGAAACGGCAGAGATGCTGGATGCCGCGCGCCTGGCGCAGTATCCGCGCGGAAGCCGTAAAGCGGAAACCGTCCCTGCGCCAGTCTACCCGGACACCCATTTATCCTTCCTCGCCAACGTCTACAACCATAAAGCGCGTGAATTCTATCATCGCCACGGCGTGCAGCTGATCGACGCAGCCTATGAAGCGCATGAAGAGAAGGGCGATGTGCCGGTGATGATCACCAAGCACTGCCTGCGCTTTGCGTTTAACCTGTGTCCTAAGCAGGCGAAAGGGAACATTAAGAGCTGGAAGGCCACCCCCATGCAGCTGGTAAACGGCGATGAGGTTCTGACCCTCAAGTTCGACTGCCGTCCTTGCGAAATGCATGTGATTGGTAAGATGAAAAACCACATCTTCAAAATGCCGCAGCCCGGCAGTATCGTGGCGTCCGTCAGTCCGGACGATCTGATGAAAACGCTGCCGAAACGCAAGGGCAGCTAATTACCGAACGTGCGTGTCCGGTTTGCGCGACTTCTGCCACAGGTGGTGCTCGCGCAAACCCTCCGCCGACTCTTCCGCAGCGCTTCGCAACTCATCGCTGTCGGCTTCATGACGAAGCTGATGCGCCACATTCTTGACCAATAAATATTCGTGTCCTTTGTGCCCGGCCATAAGCTGGCCGGAAAACAGCGCACAGATAAGCATGACGAAAGATAACCCTTTTTTAATCATGGATTCACCGCTGAAAAAGAATGCGGGATAATCATGTCGATTATTTTTTAGGGTTATTATTCAAAAATTAAAATTAGCGAAAAGAAAATGTCAAATAATGTGGGTTCGGAATTACGGCTAAGATATTTCCTAAAAAAACCATGACGCTTTGTAAAGTATCATTTCTGGACCTCAATTAGATATTTGCATTAAGGATAAACCTTATATAATAGTTAGTCTCTGGCTAAGGAACAGGTCATTTCTAAATGAAAAAAATAATAGCGCTTGCGCTTCTGGCGGTTGCTGTTGTGGCCGCTGCAGGGATTCGTTATGCAGGTAATGACGAACCAGAATATATTCGTTCTGCGGAAATTCGCGTGGGTTCCTATTTAACCAGCGATTATGGTGGCGTTGCCTGCTCCAGCAAAAAAATAAACGATCGGCGCTGGGAATTAGATTGTACTCATCAGGCAAGAGGAAAAACATTCCAGTTTGCGGTGTATCCCTCTGAAAAAGCACCTTATGGTGTCGCCCGTTCCTTTTATCTTGAAGCCCTTAATGACGACGCAAAACAGAGCGCTGAGCAGGGGCTTATGCGTTATTTGCAGATCAATACTCATGCAGGTTAATAAGGTTGTTTAGCGTTCGTTAAGACAACAGGTGTTAGGTTGTAAGGGATCCGCAGCCCGGCCACGGAGTGTCGGGACGTAGAGACCAAAACACAAATCTATCCATGCAAGCATTTACCGCCAGTTATTGGCGGTTTTTTTTTGCGCAGGCCGTCGCGATGGTTTTATGGCATCAGCCGATAATGTGACTGCACCAGACCCGAAGGGAAACTGCGGCTTGATACAAGCGTTAAATCGATATCCTGAGGAAGGGTTCCGAACAGCGGTTTTCCCGCTCCGAGCAGGACAGGAACGGTAGCGATCACCATATCGGCCACCAGCCCTTCGCGCAGGAATGACTGGATCACCTGTCCGCCATCGAGATAGACCCGATGAACGTTCTGCGCAGCGAGATCGTCCAGCACCTCCTTTGGCGTGCGGCAAGAGAACTGCACTTTTCCCTTCAGCGCCTCCGGCACGGGCGTACCGGCCAGCTGTCGGGAGAGTACCAGCACGGGCCGTTCATAAGGCCATGCGTCAAAGGTCAGTACCTTCTCATAGCTACCCCGGCCCATCACGATCCACTCTTTGTCCGCGATGAACGCCTCATAGCCATGATCTTCTGCGGGATCGTCTCGCTGCAGCAGCCAGTCGATATCGTCATTCTGTCGGGCGATGTAGCCATCAAGACTAACCGCGATAAAAACGTGTGTAGTGACCATCAGGTGCTCCGTATTACGAAAATTAAAAAATGAATCTTCCTCTTAGCGGAGAGGGGCCCCTTTGTAAACGTGTATTCTGAAGCAATAAGACTGTCTTCAGAATAATGACAGACTTACAGCGATGCCCTGGTCCGGCTGTAAATCGCCGAAGCGTTTCCATAAGGCAGGGGCGAGGCGCAGGGATGCGCCGAGAGGGCGTGGCCTGCAGGGATGCAGGCTCATGCCCGACCCGATAGCCTGAAGGAATAAGCTGAGGGCACCGCGAAGCGGCGATTTACCGCCGGGAGCCCGGGTCGCCAGGGTGGTGGCGATTGAGCCACCCTGGCACGTTCACAGGTTATGTCGTTAAAGAATAGCAAGGAACATAAAGTGAACGGAATGACCACCAGAGCCGTATGTTCCCCCTCACCCCAGCCCTCTCCCTCAAGGGAGAGGGGGGCGTCCGTGCAGGCATTATTTTGTGGGGAACCCTCAACCGTTAGCGAGCAGTACCCGGACGTGAAAATTGTTTGCGATACTGAGCCGGGGAAAGCGCGAACTGCTGGCGAAAATGATGACGCAGTGTCGACGCCTGACCAAACCCGGTCTGTTCAGCGATGCTGTCGATGCTCAACCGGCTGCTTTCCAGATAATCTTTTGCTCTCAGCAGGCGCTCATTGATTAACCAGCGCGCGGGCGTCGTCCCCGTTGCCGCCTCGAAGCGACGAAGGAAGGTGCGCTGGCTCATTCCGACCCGACGCGCCAGGGAGTCGACGCTGTGCGCCTCGATAAGATGCGTGTGCAGAAAGTCAAACAGCTGGCCGAGACGCTGGCTTTCCCGCAGCTGGGCTACCGGGCGGCTCAGCTGCTGTGGCTGTGAACCATCCCGGTGAGGGGGAATGACCAGCCGACGCGCCACGCTGTTGGCGGTTTCCATGCCATAATCCCGCCGCACCACGTGCAGACAGAGATCGATTCCCGCCGCGCTGCCCGCAGACGTCAGAATATCGCCTTCGTCCTGGTAGAGCACATCCTCAACCACGTCGATGTCAGGGTAGCGGGCTTTCAGCGCGTCAATGTAGCGCCAGTGGGTTGTGGCTTTGCGGCCGTTCAGCAGCCCCGTAGCGGCCAGCACAAACACCCCCGAACAGATGGAGAGCAGCCGGCATCCTCGCGCGCTGGCCTGGCGTAGTGCCTCGCAGAGCGCGTCCGGAACCGGTGAATCCAGCCCCCGCCAGCCGGGAACCACAATCAGGTCCGCAGACGCAAGCAGGCTTAAATCACCATCGGTAACGATGCGGATCCCGCCAGTTGCCCGAAGTTCACCGCTGTCCACGCTCGCCACCGCAAAACGATACCATTCATCGCCAAGCTCGGGACGCGGCAGGCCGAAGATCTCCACCGCTACGCCAAACTCAAAGGTACACAGACCGTCATACGCCAGCACGACCACCTGCGGGCGGGCAATTTGTCTTAAGTTTGTCATCTTTTTGCTGTTTTCTGGCATAAGCGAACGCATTCACGGGCTGAATTTGTGGATAGAGTAGTGTTAACACAAACGCCAAAGATGAGGAAGGATCATGAGCTATGTTACTGAATTTCCGGCTGCCGAGCCGCAGGAAGCCGTTACCCATTTTCTGCGCCGCCTGAGCGTTGAAACCGACTGCGCGGATGTGCATCACGCCATCGCCAATAATGAGCAGGACTTCGTGCTGCTGCACGTGGTGGGCAGCCCGGAGCAGTTTGCCCGCCGTCACGTGCCCGGCGCACTGCACCTGCCGCGGAGCCAGATGACCGCCGAGCGCATGGCCCAATGGCCTGAAGGCACGCTGTTCGTCGTTTACTGCGCAGGGCCGCACTGTAACGGCGCGGACAGAGCCGCGCTGAAGCTGGCGCGCCTCGGGCTGCCGGTCAAAATCATGCTCGGGGGGATCACCGGCTGGGAGGATGAAAAGTTCGCCTTTGCCAGCAGCGAAACCGCCGTCGCCCTGTGAAGATGAATTTTTTTCAACACCCGTGAAATTTTCTCGTTTGCCGGAACAGGACAGGTATGACATCTTTTTTGGACATTTAGACATCCAGAAGTCTAAATATTCAAATAATGAATTATCACTGCTGGCAATTATCGCCGGCAGACTGAGGAGATTTCCATGCAACGACAGCACGCCCCGTACCGCGCCGATGTAGTCGGCAGTTTTTTACGCCCGGATGCCATCAAAGAGGCTCGCCTGAAGTTCGCCAGCGGCGAAATTGACGCCGGACAGCTTCGCGCGGTAGAGGATGATGCCATTCGCCACGTCGTTGAGCAGCAGTGTGCGTGCGGCCTGCATGTGGTCACCGACGGTGAATTCCGCCGTGCCTGGTGGCACTTCGACTTCTTCGACGGTCTGCAGGGCGTTGAGCGTTACGATTCGCAGCAGGGCATTCAGTTCAACGGGGTACAAACCAAAGCCCACGGCGTGCGCGTCACCGGCAAGCTGGGCTTTGGCGACCACCCGATGCTCGAAGATTTCCGTTACCTGAAAAGCATCAGCGGCAATGCTCAGCCGAAGATGACCATTCCCAGCCCGAGCGTGCTCCATTTCCGCGGCGGCCGTAAAGACATCGATGCGACGGTCTACCCGGATCTGAATGACTATTTCGACGATCTGGCGACCACCTGGCGCGACGCCATCCGCGCATTTTACGACGCGGGCTGCCGTTACCTGCAGCTGGACGACACCGTCTGGGCCTATCTCTGTTCGGACGATCAGCGCCGTCAGATCCGCGAGCGCGGTGACGATGCCGATGAGCTGGCACGCATCTATGCCCGTGTCCTGAACAAGGCGCTGGAAGGCAAGCCGGACGATCTGACCATCGGCCTGCACGTCTGCCGCGGTAACTTCCGTTCAACCTGGATTTCCGAAGGCGGCTATGAGCCGGTGGCGGAAGTGCTGTTCGGGACGGTCAACGTTGACGCGTTCTTCCTTGAATACGACAACGACCGCAGCGGGGATTTCGCGCCATTGCGCTTCGTTCGCCCGGGCAAGCAGCAGGTGGTGCTGGGCCTGATCACCACGAAAAACGGCGAGCTGGAGAACCCGGAGGGGATTAAAGCCCGTCTGGAAGAGGCGGCGAAATACGTGGCAAAAGAGCAAATTTGCCTCAGCCCGCAGTGCGGCTTTGCCTCTACCGAAGAGGGCAACAGCCTGAGCGAATCCCAGCAGTGGGATAAAGTCCGTCTGGTCACGCAGATCGCCAGCGAAGTCTGGTAAAGCCTCTTCCACAGCGCTGCATTATAAAAGTGCAGCGCTGTGCCATTCTGAGACGTTCTCTTTACATCCCGCGTTCCCCCTCCAGAAATAGCGCTACCTCCATTCTGGCATCCTTTTTGCTCCTGCTTCGCTGACACATTTTTTTCCGCGTCCACGCCGTAACGGACGTTTTCGCACAGCGTTCTTTTTCAGGAGTGAAAATATGCAGCGTCGTACCTTATTAAAAGCCTTTGCGTTATCCGCGTCCGTCGTGACGATGGGAATGAGTTTTGGCGTGCAGGCGGCCGATACCATCAAAGTGGGGATCATGCATTCTCTTTCCGGCACCATGGCCATCTCCGAAACGCCGCTGAAAGACGTCGCGCTGATGACCATCGACGAGATCAACGCGAAAGGCGGCGTGCTGGGTAAAAAACTGGAGCCGGTGGTGGTGGATCCCGCCTCAAACTGGCCGCTGTTTGCCGAGAAGGCGCGCCAGCTGTTAAGTCAGGATAAAGTGGCGGTGGTATTCGGCTGCTGGACGTCGGTATCGCGCAAATCCGTGCTGCCGGTCTTCGAGGAGCTGAACGGTCTGCTGTTTTATCCGGTGCAGTATGAAGGCGAAGAGATGTCGCCAAACGTCTTCTATACCGGCGCCGCGCCGAACCAGCAGGCCATCCCGGCGGTGGAATACCTGATGAGCGAAGACGGCGGCGCGGCGAAGCGCTTCTTCCTGCTGGGTACGGACTATGTTTATCCGCGCACCACCAACAAGATCCTGCGCGCTTTCCTGCATTCGAAAGGGGTGGAGGATAAGGACATCGAGGAGGTTTACACCCCGTTCGGTCATAGCGACTACCAGACCATTGTCGCTAACATCAAGAAATTCTCCGCGGGCGGCAAAACCGCCGTGGTGTCGACCATCAACGGCGATTCCAACGTACCGTTCTATAAAGAGCTGGCTAACCAGGGGCTGAAGGCGACCGACGTGCCGGTGGTGGCGTTCTCCGTGGGCGAAGAAGAGCTGCGCGGGATCGACACCAAACCGCTGGTCGGCAACCTCGCGGCGTGGAACTACTTCGAATCCGTGGATAACCCGACCAACCAGGCCTTCGTGGCGGATTACAAAGCCTATGCGAAGGCGCATAAGCTGCCGAACGCCGATACCGTGGTGACCAACGACCCGATGGAAGCGACTTACGTGGGGATTCATATGTGGGCGCAGGCGGTGGAAAAAGCGGGTACTACCGACGTGGATAAAGTGCGTGCGGCGATGGCTGGCCAGTCCTTTAAGGCGCCGTCAGGCTTTACGCTCACCATGGATGCCACCAACCACCATCTGCATAAGCCGGTCATGATCGGCGAAATCGAAGGCAACGGTCAGTTCAACGTGGTGTGGCAGACGGAACAGCCGGTACGCGCCCAGCCGTGGAGCCCGTTCATCGCCGGTAACGATAAAAAGCCCGACCAGCCGATGAAAACCGCCAGCAACTAAGCCATCACCAGGGAGAAACGTCATGAACGCCATGCGCATGTTCATCGCTCTTGTATGGCTTTCCGGACTGCTGCCAGGGATGGCGCAGGCATCGGATGCCGATCGTTTTGTTGCCGCCAGCCGCAGCCAGCAGGCAGAGTTGCTGACGCAGTGGGCCGCCGCGCCGGACGCCTTGAGGCTGCCGCTGCTGCAGGCACTGCAAAAAGAAAACCTGTATACCGACAGTCAAAAGCACGCCTTTGCGCAGCGCAACGGTCAAATGGTTTCGCTCGGTGACGCTAAGTCGACCGAAGGGGCAACCAAAGCCGTTCGTCTGACCAACCGGCTGCGCGTGCTGGCCGCCACGGCTATCGCTACGCATCAGCTGGTGAGTGACAGTGTCACAGAAAGGCGGGCCGCAGCCCGTCAGCTTCAACGGGATGCCCAGCCCGGAATGCTCGCTTTTCTGGAAAAGCGGGTAAAGGATGAAACGGACGCGGTGGCACGTCAGGCGCTTTTACTGGCGGTGGCGAATCTCCAGCTAGCCAGCCCGCAGGCAGAGGTGCGCCGCAAGGCCGTCGAGTTATTAGGGCAGTCCGACGATCCGGACGTGGAGTCCAGACTTACCCCGTTTACCCAGGCACAGACAGAGCCGGATGCCGGGGTGCGCGCCGCCGCGCAGGAGAGCCTGAGCCAGATCCAGCATCGACTGATGTGGGGCGATCTGCTGGGCCAGGCGTTCATGGGGCTCTCTCTGGGGTCGGTGCTGCTGCTGGCGGCGCTGGGGCTTGCCATCACCTACGGCCTGCTGGGCGTCATCAATATGGCGCACGGTGAGATGCTGATGCTGGGGGCGTATGCCACCTGGATGGTGCAGCAGGCGATGGCCGGGCTTGCACCCCAGTGGCTGGCGCTCTATCCCGTTATCGCGCTTCCAGTCGCGTTCTGCCTGACGGCGGGCATCGGGATGGTGCTGGAGCGCACCGTGATCCGCCATCTGTACGGTCGTCCGCTGGAAACGCTGCTGGCAACGTGGGGGATCAGCCTGATGCTCATTCAGCTAGTGCGCATGACCTTTGGCGCCCAGAACCTGGAGGTGGCCAACCCGGCATGGCTGTCCGGCGGGGTGCAGGTTTTTGCCAACCTGACGCTGCCGTGGAACCGCATCGTGGTGCTGGGCTTCGTGCTGCTGGTGCTGTTCTTTACCTGGCTCATTCTGAATAAAACCCGTCTGGGGCTCAACGTGCGTGCGGTGACGCAGAACCGCAGCATGGCCGCCTGCTGCGGGGTACCGACAGGCCGCGTCGATATGCTGGCGTTTGGGCTTGGCTCAGGAATTGCCGGGTTAGGCGGCGTGGCGCTATCGCAGCTCGGTAACGTCGGGCCGGAGCTGGGTCAGGGCTACATTATTGACTCCTTCCTCGTGGTCGTGCTCGGTGGCGTAGGCCAGCTGGCAGGCAGCGTGGCCGCGGCGTTTAGTCTGGGTATCTTCAATAAAATTCTTGAACCGCAGATGGGGGCGGTGCTGGGCAAGATCGTGATTCTGGTGGCGATCGTGCTGTTTATTCAAAAACGCCCTCAGGGGCTGTTTGCGCTGAAAGGGAGGGTGATTGACTGATGAGCCAGCCGCTGACCTTAACGCTGGCGCGCAAAGCGCCGCGCACAACGCAACTTGCAGGCAGCCTGCTGGTGGTGTGTCTGCTGATATTACCGTTTTTCGCCTTACTGCCTGCGACGCATCCGCTGGCGCTGTCGACCTGGATGCTGACGCTGATTGGCAAGATCCTCTGCTATGCCATCGTTGCGGTGGCGCTGGATCTGGTGTGGGGCTACGCCGGGATGCTCTCTCTTGGGCACGGCATCTTCTTCGCCCTGGGCGGCTACGCGATGGGCATGTACCTGATGCGCCAGGCTGCGGGTGACGGTCTTCCTGCGTTTATGTCGTTTCTCTCATGGAGCGAGCTGCCGTGGTTCTGGTGGGGAACCCAGCATTTTGCCTGGGCGCTGGTGCTGATTGTGATGGTGCCGGGCCTGCTGGCGCTGGTGTTCGGCTGGTTCGCCTTCCGCTCAAAGATCAAAGGGGTCTATTTCTCGATTATGACCCAGGCGCTGACCTATGCCGGGATGCTGCTGTTCTTTCGCAACGAAACCGGTTTTGGCGGCAATAACGGCTTTACCGGCTTCACCACGCTGCTCGGGTTTTCGGTAACGGAAACGACCACCCGTATCGCGCTGTTTCTGGCGACCGTGCTGTTGCTGCTCCTGGCGTTAGGCACCGGATTTGCGCTGGCGAAGAGCAAGTTTGGCCGCATCCTGACCGCCGTTCGCGACGCCGAAAACCGCCTGACGTTTTGCGGCTACGATCCGCGCGGGTTCAAGCTGCTGGTATGGACGCTCTCAGCCGTGCTGTGCGGCCTGGCGGGGGCGCTGTACGTCCCGCAGGTAGGCATTATCAACCCCGGTGAAATGTCGCCGACGAACTCAATAGAAGCGGCAATCTGGGTGGCGCTGGGCGGGCGCGGCACGCTGGTCGGGCCGGTGATTGGCGCGGCGCTGGTGAACGGCGCCAAGAGCTTCTTCACCGTCGCGATGCCGGAATACTGGCAGCTGTTCCTGGGGCTGATTTTCATCGCCGTCACGCTGTTTTTACCGCGCGGCGTCTACGGTCTGTTTCGAAAGGGAGATAAATAATGCAGCCAGCCGAAGGGTTATTTACCCGCCAGTTGCCGGGCGATCGTTACCGTGAACAGACCGACCCGGTGCTGCAGCTTGAGGCCATTAACGTCAATTTTGATGGTTTTCAGGCCCTGACCGATCTGTCGCTGAATATCGGCGTGGGCGAGCTGCGCTGCGTGATTGGCCCTAACGGCGCCGGTAAAACCACGCTGATGGACGTCATCACCGGCAAAACGCGGCCAAAGAGCGGGAGGGCGATTTACGATCAGTCTATCGACCTGACCGCGCTGGAGCCCGCGGCCATTGCCCGCCAGGGGATCGGGCGTAAATTCCAGAAGCCCACGGTTTTTGAAGCGCTGACGGTGTGGGAAAACCTGGAGATCGCCATGAAAACCGATAAATCCGTCTGGGCGAGCCTGCGGGCAAAACTCAACGGTGAACAGCGCGACCGCATCGATGAGATGCTGGTTTTGCTGCGCCTTAGCAGCGAGCGCGACCGCCGCGCCGGGCTGCTTTCGCACGGGCAAAAACAGTTTCTGGAGATCGGTATGCTGCTGGTTCAGGACCCGCACCTGCTGCTGCTGGATGAACCGGCCGCCGGGATGACCGACGCGGAAACGGAATACACCGCCGAGCTGTTCAAAACGCTGGCGGGTAAGCACTCCCTGATGGTGGTGGAGCACGATATGGGCTTTGTTGAGACCATCGCCGACCACGTGACGGTGCTGCATCAGGGACGCGTGCTGGCGGAAGGCTCGCTTCGCGAGGTGCAGGCTAACGAGCAGGTGATTGAGGTCTATCTGGGGCGCTAAGGAGCGATGATGTTACAGGTTAACGAACTGAATCAGTATTACGGCGGCAGCCATATCCTGCGCGGCGTGAGTTTTGAGGCCGCCACCGGAGAGGTCACCTGCTTGCTGGGGCGCAACGGCGTCGGGAAAACCACGCTGCTGAAGTGTCTGATGGGGCTGATCCCGGCGAAAACCGGGGAGGTCATCTGGCAGGGTAAAAAGATCACCCACAGCAGGCCGCACCAGCGGGTGCACTCTGGCGTGGCGTACGTCCCGCAGGGCCGCGAGATTTTCCCGCGCCTGACCGTGGAAGAGAATCTTCTGCTCGGGCTGTCGCGTTTTTCCGCCCGCGAGGCGAAGCAGATTCCGGATGAGATCTGGCAGCTGTTTCCGGTGCTTAAAGAGATGAGGCATCGTCGCGGGGGCGATCTCTCCGGTGGACAGCAGCAGCAGCTGGCGATTGGTCGCGCGCTGGCGAGCCGTCCGCAGCTGTTGATTCTCGATGAGCCGACCGAAGGCATACAGCCATCGGTGATTAAAGAGATTGGACAGGTGATCCGCACCCTGGCGAACCGAGGCGACATGGCGATCCTGCTGGTCGAACAGTTTTACGACTTTGCCGCCGAGCTGGCCGACAGCTATCTGCTGATGTCGCGCGGCACCATTATCCAGCGCGGCCGGGGTGAAAACATGGAGCAGGAGGGCGTTCGCGGATTGGTTGCGATTTAAAATGTTATAATATAACATCCGCATTCTTATAAAACGGAATGAGGGTGTTATGTTGGCTGCACATTTTGGGAAATTTGCCATGACTCTGGGGGCGCTGCTGGTCAGCGGCCAGCTGTTTGCTCACTCGCACGGCCATCAGATGACCGAAGCGGAACAGAGGGCGGCGAACGGCGTGTTTGAGGATAAGGACGTGAAGGACAGAGCGCTGTCTGACTGGGACGGAACCTGGCAGTCGGTCTATCCGTTCCTGCTGGACGGTTCGCTGGATCCGGTGTTTAAACAGAAAGCGCAGAAAGACAAAAGCAAAACCTTTGACGAGGTGAAAGCGTACTACCGCAAGGGCTATGCGACGGACGTGGATGCTATCGGCATCGAAAACAACGTGATGGAATTTCATAAGGGCAAAGCGGTCAGCCGCTGTCAGTATGATTACAGCGGCTACAAAATACTGACCTACGCATCGGGCAAAAAAGGCGTTCGCTACCTGTTTGAGTGTAAGGATGCCGGCAGCAAGGCACCGAAGTTTGTTCAGTTCAGCGACCACACCATCGCACCGAAGGCCTCTTCGCACTTCCACATTTTCATGGGCAACACCTCCCACGAGGCGCTGCTGAAAGAGATGGATAACTGGCCGACCTATTATCCGAATGAGATGTACAAAGAGCAGGTGGTAGAGGAAATGCTGCACCACTGATGCTTTATTGCCGGGTGGCGGCTACGCCTCACCCGGCCTGGAAGCGCTACGCCACGTTGGGCGTTTCACACCACGCCTTCACGCTCATCCCACGCAAAATCATCAGCCACGCAATAACGATGGCGACCATCATGATGACAAATAGCGACCAGTGCGGCAGGTTGGTCAGGATAATACCGGTGATCATCGGGTTTGCCGCCGCGCCGAGCCAGCCCAGCGCCTGCGCGGAAAAATAGCTCGCCTTCATCCCGGGCGGGGCAATGTTGTCGATCAGCATGTATTCGCCCGGTGCATAGATAATCTCACCCAGGGTAAAAATGGCGGCTGCGATACCCCAGTAGACCAGGTTTTCCCCGGAGAGCATAAAGCCACCCAGTCCCACGATAAAAAACAGGGTGGCGAGGGTCATCAGCGGGCGAATATTGCTGGCCGAGATCTTGCGGCCCAGCGCATATTGCAGCGTCACCACCACGGCGGCGTTGACGGGCAATACCACGGCGACCACCTTTTCGGCGAAATTACTGTCTGCATGCGCGGCCAGAACGTATTGCGAAATGCAGGTCGCGAACGATCCGCCGACGTATGACGCCAGCAGGCCAGAGAGCGTATACCAGAACAGCGCGCGGTCTTTCAGCAATACCGACGGCTGCCAGGGCATTTTCTCCTCGGCGATATCCAGCGTAACGCTTTTCTGCACGAAGAAATGGATGAATCCGAGCGGCAGCGCGGCGCAGAAGGCTGCCAGCCAGAACGGCAGCTGCAGGCTGTACATCACCAGCAGGGTGCCAATCGGCGGCCCGATCGTCCAGCCAATGTTCAGAAAGCTGTAGTTAAGCGAGAAGACGCGCGCTTTCTGGCTTGCGGTGAGCACGTCGGAGAACCAGGCCTTCAGCACCGTCGAAAAGACGGAATAGGCGCAGTTGATCAGCGCAAAGAACAGCACCACCAGCGTGACGTTATCGACCAGCGGGATCGCGACAAACCCCGCGATAAAGGCCACGATCGCAATCAGCATGTAGCGCTTTTTATCAAACTTATCGGCAAGAATGCCAAATCCCAGGCTGAACACCACGCCGATTGTCAGCGCAATCGTCAGGGCATAACCAATATTCTCGACGCTCATGCTGTAGACGCGCGTGAGATAAATGGTCATGAACGGCAGCGTTGCTCCCCGACCGATGGTTAATAACAATGACGACGCCAGCAGCGCTGCGGTTGAGCGCCTGAGAGATGGTTTCATATTCCTGCCCGACAGTTGCTTATGCTTTTTTTAGACGTGTGTTAACAGGATTACCATGACATAAGGGGCTTGTATAGCACCTAATTTATCCGTAAGTGCTTCGCCTGACTGCCATAATTAATGATCTTCTCGCCGCGCGCTTTTTTCTGTTACCTTGAACTGTTAACAAATAATTAATAATTCAGGGGCAGGGTATGACGCGTAAAGACGGACTGCTGGCGTTGCTGGTGGTCGTAGTATGGGGGCTCAATTTTGTGGTCATCAAGCTGGGGTTGCACAACATGCCGCCGCTGATGCTGGCCGGTTTACGTTTTTTGCTGGTCGCGTTCCCGGCGCTCTTTTTCGTCGCCCGTCCGAAGATCCCGTTAAAGCTGCTGCTGGGCTATGGCCTGACCATCAGCTTTGGCCAGTTCGCGTTTCTCTTCTGCGCCATCAAGTTCGGGATGCCGGCCGGTCTGGCCTCGCTGGTGCTGCAGGCGCAGGCGTTCTTTACCATCATTCTCGGCGCCTTCGTGTTTGGCGAACGTTTACAGGGAAAACAGCTGGCGGGCATTACGCTGGCGGTGTTTGGCGTGCTGGTGCTTATTGAAGCCAGCCTGAACGGCCAGGATGTGGCGCTGCTCGGCTTTATGCTGACGCTGGCGGCAGGGCTGAGCTGGGCCTGCGGGAATATTTTCAACAAGCTGATTATGCAGCACGAGGCCCGCCCGGCGGTGATGTCCCTGGTTGTCTGGAGCGCGCTGATCCCGATAATCCCGTTTCTGGCGGCGTCGTTTATTCTGGATGGTCCGGATGTAATGCTGAATAGTCTGGTCGAAATCGATCTGACCACAATCCTTTCTCTTGTCTATCTGGCCTTTGTCGCCACCATTGTGGGCTACGGGATTTGGGGATCGCTGCTGGGGCGTTATGAAACCTGGCGCGTTGCGCCGTTATCCCTGCTGGTGCCGGTAGTGGGGCTTGCCAGTGCGGCACTCTTGCTGGATGAAACGCTGAGCGCGCTGCAGCTGTTTGGCGCCGTGCTGATCATGGCCGGGCTGTACATTAACGTGTTTGGTCTGCGGGTTCGTCGGGCGACGCGGGTAAGCGAAAAGGCATAAAAAAAGCCCCGCGTCTGCGGGGCAAAAACGAATCAGAGGCCGTGCTGATTATAATAAGGCACGCCTAATTCGTCGGATTTGTCGCTACCAGCACCCATATGGTTGAAATCATAAGGCGACTGGTCATGTGCTGACGGCAAAATCATCGTATCAGGATTATTTTGCTGCGTTGCACGAGGGGTTTGCTCCGCGAAGGTCTGGCTGGAGAACAGCACCAGCAAGGCGAGGGCGGCGGAGGCGGTAACTTTCATGATTTCCTCGGTTACGTCTTTACAGGCGATGATTAACTACAGTGTTTTAACGGATACAGGTATCGGGATTCGCCCGGCACGCTGGTGATTCGGTACTTATGAGGCGGCACGTCAAAATAGTTCTTGAACGTACGCGTCAGGGTCTGTTGCGATTCAAATCCGTAACGCTCCGCCAGATAAAGGATCGGCTCATTGCTTTCTTTCAGTTTCTGGGCAATTTCCGTCAGCTTGCGGCTGCGAATGTATTGACCTAATGAATGACCGGTCTCTTTTTTGAACATCCGTTGCAGGTGCCATTTGGAGTAACCTGAACGCTCTGACACTTTTTCAAGGGAGAGCGGCGATTCCAGGTTATCTTCGATCCAGTCCAAAATGCTATGAATGGTGATAGCGTCAGTATTGCGTCTGGACATCGTCATACCTCTTTTTCTGTTTACGGCAGTATTTTTTTGAGCAGAAGCTCAAGGGTTGCCACTTCATCTGCCGTTAAGTTTTTTGTTAGTTCCTGATGCAGTGTTTGTCCTACTAATTGATGACATTGCTCGCACATGGCCGCGCCATCGCTGGTCAGCTTCACCAGTACGCCGCGTTTGTCATTCGGGTTAGGGCTTCGTTCTATCCATCCTTTGCAGACGAGACGATCCAGCATGCGGGTTAACGCGCCCAGATCGACAGAGAGCACCTTTTTAAGCTCAACCGGTGTAATACACACTTCGCAGCGAATGGAACACAGCACTTTGAACTGTGTTGCGGTGATATCCAGCGGTGACAGATAGTCGTTGAGCAGGCGATCTTTTTTCTGATTTACCATATGAATAAGACGACCCAGCGGAACAACGTCGTTAAAGATATCACTGGTGCTTTTCACAATGGTTGCCCTGGCAAGTAGTTAGTCACGGCAGATATTATTGCTCAGGCAAGTATAAGTCAACTGAATGAGTCAGCCGATGCCACGAATTGCTAAAACGTTTCATGAACTTTTTTTGAGGTCTTTCAAATCATATAGATAACTGTCAGTTATCTTTCCAGGACGGAAATAATCGTTGCGTTGCACCCATGGCTCAATGTCACACTTTCACCCTATAATTGCTGTGTTAAATATGGATAAGGACGACAACGCACTATGTTGGATTTAATAAAAGCAATCAGCCTTGGGCTGGTGGTCTTGCTGCCGTTGGCTAACCCGTTAACGACGGTGGCGCTGTTCCTCGGGCTGGCAGGGAATATGAACAGCGCCGAGCGCAACCATCAGTCGATGATGGCCTCGGTGTATGTGTTTGCCATCATGATGGTGGCTTACTATGCCGGACAGGTGGTGATGAACACCTTCGGGATTTCCATCCCCGGCCTGCGTATCGCCGGGGGGCTGATTGTGGCCTTTATCGGTTTCCGCATGCTGTTCCCGGCGCAAAAAGCGCATGAGTCGCCGGAAGCGGCCAGCAAATCGGAAGAGCTGGAAACCGAGCCGAGTGCGAATATCGCCTTTGTACCGATTGCCATGCCGAGCACGGCGGGGCCGGGTACGATCGCGATGATCATCAGCTCCGCATCAACGGTGCGTGACAGCGCAACCTTCCCGGACTGGGTGCTGACGGTTGCGCCACCGCTGATTTTTGCGATTATCGGGGTTATCGTGTGGGCGTCGCTGCGCAGTTCTGGGGCCATTATGCGCTGGGTAGGCAAGGGCGGTATCGAGGCGATTTCCCGTCTGATGGGCTTCCTGCTGGTCTGTATGGGCGTGCAGTTTATTATTAACGGCGTGCTGGAAATTATTAAAACCTATCATTGATGTGATTGCCCGGCGGCGCTTCGCTTGCCCGGGCCTGCGGGTTTTGTAGGCCGGGTAAGGCGAAGCCGCCACCCGGCAAGAAGGCTTACCCGTGCTGACCCTGTTCCTCCAGCGCCACCGGCCATTTACGGAAGATGAGCACTGACCAGACCAGCGCCACCAGGGCCGGAATGGCGCCCAGATAGCCAATCGCCGACATCGATACGTGCAGTATTACCTGATTTCCCACCAGCGCGCCCGCGCCAATCCCCAGATTGAAAATCCCTGAGAACAGCGACATGGCGACGTCCGTTGCATCCGGCGCCAGGGCCAGGACCTTCACCTGCATGCCCAGACCAATAATCATGATCGCCACGCCCCAGAACAGGCTGAGGATCGCCAGATGGCTTTCACTGCCTGCGGCAGGCATCAGCAGCAGCAGGCAGGCCAGCAGCAGACCGATAGCGCAGCTCACCAGCGTTGACGCATGCCGGTTACCCAGCTTACCGAACAGCACGCTGCCAATAATGCCCGCTCCGCCGAGGATCAACAGCAGGACGGTGGCAAAGTTGGCGCTAAAGCCCGCCACCACCTGCACAAAGGGTTCAATGTAGCTGTATGCCGTGTAATGGGCCGTCACCACAATAACGGTAAGCAGGTAGATACCCAGCAGCGCCGGGCGACGCATCAGCAGCGGCAGGCTTTTCAGCGAGCCGGAATGCTCGCTCGGCAGCGCGGGGAGCAGCTTAATCAGGCATACCAGCGTAACCAGCGCGCCCATACCAATGGCGAAGAACGTCGTACGCCAGCCGAAGTATTGCCCTACGATGCGGCCAATCGGCAGACCCAGCACCATCGCCAGTGCGGTACCGGTGGCAATCAGGCTCAGCGCCTGGGCGCGTTTACCCGCTGGCGCGAGTCGAATAGCCAGCGACGCGGTGATCGACCAGAACACCGCATGGGCAAAGGCAATGCCGATTCGGCTGATGACCAGCACCGTAAAATTCCACGCCATAAACGACAGAACATGGCTGGCGATGAACAGCACAAACAGGCCGATCAGCAGCCTGCGCCGCTCCATCTGGCTGGTCAGCAGCATAAACGGCAAGGACATCAGCGCCACAACCCAGGCGTAGATGGTCAACATAATGCCCACCTGCGCCGTTTCCATCTGGAAACTTTCAGCGATGTCAGACAACAGCCCAACCGGAACAAATTCTGTGGTGTTAAAAATAAACGCGGCGATGGCCAGCGTGACCACGCGTAGCCACGCAACCCTGCGGGAAACTGTGTTCGTTGTCATAGGGATGTCGGAGATTCGTTGCTGAAAAGAAGAGGAGACGATCTTAAAACGTCGAACGGCGAAAACTCAACCATTATGTGACGCAGATCTCAATATTTACCTTATGAAAGCGGTAGCCGGGAACGCCGTTTTCATTGAATATAAAAGAACAACACAATAAAAACAGGCGGTAAGACAATGCAGGAGATTGATTTTTATCTGGTAGATGCGTTCAGCGACACCTCGTTTGGGGGCAATCCGGCCGCCGTTTGCCCGCTCAAGGAATGGTTACCCGATGAGACCTTGCTGAAAATGGCGCAGCAGCATAATCAGTCGGAAACGGCTTTTTTCGTCTGCAGTAAAGGGGGCATTGAGCTACGCTGGTTTACCACGCTTACCGAAGTCAATCTCTGCGGCCACGCTACGCTGGCGGCCGCGCACGTGCTGTTTACCGAGCTGGATTACCCGGATTCGCGGATCCACTTTGATACCGCCTCTGGCCGCCTCACCGTCAGCCGGGAGGGGGAGTGGATGACGCTGGACTTCCCTGCATGCCCAACCCATGAAGAGACACCCCCGCCGGAGATGCTCTCGGCGCTGGGTATCAGCCGCTACGTTGAAGCCCGTAAAGGGCGCGCATGGCTGATCGTTCTGGAAAATCGCCAGCAGGTTGAAGCGCTTGCGCCGCGCTTCTCGGTGATGACGCCGGGCGAGCATAAGGTGAGCGTTACGGCGCGCGGTGAGGGGAAATATGATTTTGTCAGCCGCTTTTTCTCACCGGGCGTTTCCGTCCCGGAAGACCCGGTCACCGGCTCCGCGCACACCATGTTGATCCCATACTGGAGCGAAAAGCTGGGCAAAACCACGATGTTTGCCCGTCAGGTTTCAGCGCGCGGCGGCGATGTGCGCTGTGAGCTGAAAGGTTCGCGCGTGCTGATGAGCGGGCAGGCCACGCTTTATCTGAAAGGCACAGTTTTTCTGCGCTAAAAACCCATAACAAGAGAGGAAGAGACAATGCAGGAAATTGATTTTTATCTGGTGGATGCCTTCAGCGATAAAACCTTTGGCGGCAACGCCGCAGCGGTATGTCCTCTGGAAGAGTGGCTGCCGGACGAAACGCTGCTCAAAATGGCGCAACAGCATAACCAGTCTGAGACCGCCTTTTTCGTGCGCACCGACGGCGGGTTTGAGCTGCGCTGGTTCACCACGCTGGATGAAATTAACCTGTGCGGTCACGCTACGCTTGCCGCATCGCACGTCATTTTCGAATACCTTGATTATCCGCATACCGAAATCACCTTCACCACGCGCTTCGTGGGCGAGCTGACCGTCAAGCGCAGCGGCGACTGGCTGACGCTGAACTTCCCCGCGTGGACGACGGAAGTCGTCGAAAACCCACCTGAGGTGCTGTTTAGCGCGCTGGGCATCACGGAGGCGAAAGAGGTGCGCGTCGGACGCGATTACATGGTGGTGCTGGAGAGCCAGCAGCAGGTGGAAGCGTTAACGCCGGATATTGGGGCCATGCTTCCGCTGGATAAAATGGTCTGCGTGACGGCGCCGGGAGAAGAATATGACTTCGTCAGCCGCTTCTTCTGCCCTGGCGAAGGGGTGCCGGAAGATCCCGTCACCGGATCCGCCCACAGCATGCTGATCCCTTACTGGAGCGAAAAGCTGGGCAAAATGTCACTCAATGCCCGCCAGGTGTCATACCGTGGCGGGGATCTGCGCTGCGAGCTGAAGGGCGACCGCGTGCTGATTGGCGGCCAGGCTACGCTGTATCTGAAAGGGCGAATCTTCCTGCGCTAGCTGAGTGACGCGCTATAAGTTAATACTATGAACCACCCCGGCAGGCCTGAGCTATGTTGATATAAAAACAGCAAGGAGCCTGCCATGTATTCCATTACCTCTGAATCTGCACGTCATCCGGACATTCTCAACCTGATCGCGGCGCTTGACCGCTATCAGAGCGAACTCTATCCCGCCGAAAGCAATCATCTGCTCGACCTGTCCGCGCTGCCGGAAGCCTCGCTGATCCTGATGGTCATTCGTGACCAGCAGCTGCACGCCGTAGGCTGCGGAGCCATCGTGCTCAACGGCGACGGAACGGGGGAGATGAAGCGGGTCTATATCGATCCGGCCCATCGCGGGCAGCATCTCGGCGAGACGCTGCTGGCCGCTCTGGAAGATGAGGCCCTGAGCCGCCATTGCCACACGGTAAGGCTGGAGACAGGCATCAAACAGCGCGCCGCGGTTCGCCTGTACGAGCAGTGCGGGTACGATTTGCGTCCGGCGTTTGCCCCGTACGCTGACGATCCGCTCAGCCTGTTTATGGAGAAGGCGCTGGTTGAAGACGTTCGTTTAGCAGCGCTATAAAAGCTTCCAGCTGGCGGGTCATCGCTCCGCGCCGCCACACCAGCCAGGTTGTAAGCCAGCGCCAGTTTTCCGCCAGCGGCCAGGCTTCAACCTGATGATGTCCCGGCATACTCTCCAGCATCGAGCGCGGCATCAGCGCGATGCCCGCGCCCGCAATGACGCAGGCGAGCATGCCGTGATAGGACTCCATCTCATGAATGCGGCCGGGCGTGGCTCTGTCCGCATGAAACCAGCTTTCCAGATGTCGACGGTACGAGCAGTTCGCGCGAAAAGCGTAAACGTCGCTGCCGCTAACCTGCGTGGCGCGGGCGACCTCCGCGTGCCCGGCAGGCGTGACCAGCATCATCTCTTCCCGGTAGACCGGCATGCCCTCCAGCTCCGGGTGCGACAGCGGCCCGTCGACGAAGGCGGCGCTGAGGGTTCCCTCCAGTACGCCATCAATCATCGTCCCGGATGGCCCGGTAGAAAGGGCAAACTGGATGCGCGGATAGCGCTGGTTAAACTGCGCCAGCGTTTCAGGAATGCGCACCGCGGCGGTGCTTTCCAGCGCGCCGAGGGCAAATAGCCCCTGCGGCTCATCACCCGCGACGACCATGCGCGCCTCATCCACCAGGGCGAGGATCTGCCTGCTGTAGCGCAGGAAGTTATGTCCGGCGGGAGATAGGCGCAAACGCTGGTTCTCACGAATAAACAGCTCAACGCCAAGATCGGCTTCCAGCTGGCGGATGCGGGTCGTCAGGTTAGACGGCACGCGATGCACCTTCTGCGCCGCCTGGGTGATGCTGCCCGTCAGCGCGACGGCGTTAAACATTTCAAGCTGGGTTAAGTCCATGGCATTCTCGTTTCGTGAATAAGGTGGTTAGTATTATTCATTTTTAAGAAATAGCAGAGTGAGCCACAATGAATCAACCGAAATGCGTGGAGAACATCATGAAATATTCATCTGCTACACATGCCCTGTCCGTTAACCCGGCAACGGGAGAAACCCTCGCTGCGTATCCCTGGGCGACACCGGAAGAGGTTGAACGCGCGATTGCTCAGTCTGACGCGGGGTATCGCCAGTGGCGACGCGAAAGCGTGTCCCACCGGGCGCAGAAGCTGCGGGATCTCGGCGCCGCGCTGCGAAACCGCGCGGAAGAGATGGCGCAGACGATCTCCCGTGAAATGGGGAAACCCATCCTGCAGGCGCGGGCGGAAGTGGCAAAATCAGCCGGTCTGTGCGACTGGTATGCCGGGCATGGCCCGGCGATGCTGCGTGCGGAACCCACGCTGGTGGAAAACCACAACGCTGTTATTGAATATCGTCCTCTGGGGCCGATTCTCGCGGTGATGCCCTGGAACTTCCCGCTCTGGCAGGTGCTGCGCGGCGCGGTGCCCATTCTGCTGGCAGGTAATAGCTATCTGCTTAAGCATGCGCCGAACGTGCTCGGCTCTGCGGAACTTATTGGGCAGATCTTTGCGGATGCCGGTTTCCCTGAAGGCGTATTCGGCTGGGTGAACGCCACCAATGACGGCGTAAGCCAGGCGATTAACGATCGCCGTATTGCGGCGGTGACCGTCACCGGCAGCGTGCGTGCCGGTGCGGCCATTGGCGCGCAGGCAGGAGCCGCGCTGAAAAAATGCGTTCTTGAGCTGGGGGGCTCAGACCCGTTTATCGTCCTTAACGATGCCGATCTGGATCTAGCCGTGAAGGCGGCGGTGGCGGGTCGCTACCAGAATACCGGGCAGGTGTGCGCGGCGGCGAAACGTTTTATCGTCGAGGAGGGTATCGCAGAGACCTTTACCCGGCGTTTTGTCGAGGCCGTCTCTGCGCTGAAACTCGGCGCACCGGATCGGGAAGAGAACTTTATTGGCCCGATGGCGCGTTATGACCTGCGCGACGAACTGCATCAGCAGGTGCAGGTCACCCTGGCCGAAGGGGCAACGCTGCTGCTGGGCGGAGAGAAAATCAGCGGAGAGGGCAATTACTACGCGCCAACCGTGCTGGCCAACGTCACCCCGTCGATGACGGCGTTCCGCCAGGAACTGTTTGGTCCGGTCGCGGCCTTGACTGTCGCAAAAGACGCGGAGCACGCCCTGGCGCTTGCCAACGACAGCGACTTTGGCCTGTCCGCCACCGTCTTTACCGCTGACGCAGCGCTTGCGGATAAATTCTCCCGCGAACTGGAGTGCGGCGGGGTGTTTATCAACGGCTTTAGCGCCAGCGACGCGCGCGTGGCCTTCGGCGGCGTGAAGAAAAGCGGCTTTGGCCGCGAGCTTTCCCACTTTGGTTTGCACGAGTTCTGCAACGTGCAGACGGTGTGGAAGGATCGCGTGTAATTTATTGCCCGCCTGTGATTACGGCCCTCATCACGAGGGCCGTTGTCATTTATCTGCAATGGTTCTGTCATTTTCATTTCGTAGACTCGCACGCGTCTAACGCATTGTTAATGAAGATAATTATGAACATAACGCAAATTTTTCGCCGTATTGCGCAGCGTCTCACCCCTCGTCACTTTGGCCTGTTGACGGGTATCTTTTGCATTATTGGCCTTTTCTCCGCGCTGCAGCTCTCCTCCTCATTCCTGCTTAACGCCTCCCTGAACGACGCCCAGCGCAACGAGCAGCAAAACCTGCTGGCCTGGCAGCAGCAGAGCAAGCTGGATCTGGCCCGCGTTTCCCTGCTGGCGGCAAGCGACCTGCTTAACCGCTCCGGCGTCTGGTTTATGCAGGATAAAGAGACCGGCTCCGATGGGAGCTGGCATAGCCTGATGGACGATGCGCAAAAGGCGCTGGCGGTTTCTCAGCAGGCGTGGAAGGCCTGGCTGGCGCTGAATCCGCCGAAAGACGATGCCCTGGTGAACAGCTATCAGCTTTTCTACGGCGCGATCAACGAGCAGGCTGAAGGTCTGATTAAGACCAACACCATCGACGCTTTTTTTGCCGTACCGGCCCAGGCGTTTCAGTCTGATTTTAACGACAACTATGCGCGCTATCAGCAGGCAAGCGAGAAGCAGGCCATGCAGGGGCGTCAGAGCCTAATGGCGCAGCTCTCCGGCCTGCAAACGTTGTTCCTGTTTGCGCCGGTGCTGTTGCTTGCCATCGCGGCTGTCGTCTGGTTCGGCATGTCCAGATGGGTGATTACGCCGCTGCGTCGGTTGATAGCGCATATTAACCGGCTGGCGGCAGGGGATCTCTCCGGCACGCCGCCGAACGTCATGCGCTTTAACCGGGAGATAGGTCAGCTTAGCGACAGTATTGCGACGATGCAGCACGGTCTGCAGCAGCTGGTGACGCAGGTCAGCCATGCCACCGCGACGATGGTGGAGAACATTGACTCCCTTGCGCAGGGTAACCAGAAGCTGTATCAGCAGTCAGCGCGCCAGGCGAAAGAGCTTGAGGATGTGACGGCGCATATCGCGGCGCTGGAAAGCCATGTGGAAGGGAATACCGGCTATGCCAGGCTCGCCAGCTCGCGGGCCGATGAAGCGCGGCAGGCGGCCGTGGGCGGCGACCGGATGATGTCTACCGTGAATGCGTCCATGCAGGCGATCGTCGACAGATCTTCTGAGATGCGCGGGATCGTGGCGATGATCGACAGCGTGGCGTTTCAGACCAACATCCTGGCGCTGAATGCCGCCATCGAGGCGGCCCATGCCGGAAACCAGGGGCGCGGCTTTGCCGTCGTCGCCCGGGAAGTCGGGCTTCTGGCCAGAAAAAGCAGCCACTCGACGCAGACCATTCAGGAGCTGATCAACCGCTCGCTGCAGGGCATTGAAAACGGTTCCCGCGCCGTTAACCTGATGGAAGAGAATCTGCAGCAGGTCACTGGCCTGGTGGGCAATTTAAGCAGTTTGCTTAATGAGATCTCAACCGCCACGCTCAGCCAGGGAGACAGTATTCACCAGATGACGCGCCAGCTTCAGGCGCTGAATCAGGTCTCCCGGCAGACGGACCTGCTGGTCTCAGACGCCTCGGATGCCTCTGAGCGGCTGCAAAAGCAATCCGATCTTTTATTGCAGGCCGTTTCGCGTTTTCGTCTTAGCGCCTGACGCAATACATAAGCCTCTGTTATACTCGCAGCCCGTTTTAGCCTGAGGGCAAGGAGCAAAGTGTGGCTGCGGTCATCCATAATGAGATGTTGGACGAGATTCTGGCGCAGGTTCGTCCGTTAATTGGAAAGGGGAAGGTTGCCGACTATATTCCCGCCCTTGCCTCGGTGAGCGGGAATAAGCTGGGGATTGCTATCTGTACCATCGACGGACAGCGATACCAGGCAGGCGATGCGACTGAGCGTTTTTCCATTCAGTCCATTTCGAAAGTGCTGAGTCTGGTTGCGGCGATGCGCCAGTATGAAGAAGATGAGATCTGGCAGCGTGTCGGTAAAGATCCTTCCGGCCAGCCTTTTAACTCGCTGCTTCAGCTCGAGATTGAACAGGGTAAACCGCGAAACCCCTTTATCAATGCCGGAGCGCTGGTGGTCTGCGATATGCTGCAAAGTCGCCTCAGCGCACCGCGCCAGCGAATGCTGGAGATTGTTCGCCAGCTCTCGGGCGTTGACGATATTGCCTATGATGCGGTGGTGGCACGCTCGGAGTTTGAACACTCCGCCCGTAACGCGGCTATCGCATGGCTGATGAAATCCTTCGGTAATTTCCACAACGACGTGGCGACCGTGCTGCAAAACTACTTCCATTACTGCGCCCTGAAAATGAGCTGCGTTGAGCTGGCCCAGACGTTCCTGTTCCTTGCGCACCAGGGGCACGCGCCGCATCTCGATCAGGAGGTGGTTTCTCCGCTTCAGGCCCGGCAGGTTAACGCGCTGATGGCCACCAGCGGGATGTATCAAAACGCCGGCGAGTTTGCCTGGCGCGTTGGCCTTCCGGCTAAATCGGGCGTTGGCGGCGGGGTCGTGGCGATTGTGCCGCATGAAATGGCGATAGCCGTCTGGAGCCCGGAACTGGATGAAACGGGAAATTCGCTTGCCGGCGTGGCGGTTCTGGAGAAACTGACCCAGCGCCTGGGACGTTCCGTATACTGATGTCCGATCTGGATCCTCTCTTTTCCCGCCTGGCGCGATCGACATTTCGCTCGCGCTTTCGCCTGGGCGATAAGGAACGACAGTACTGCTGGGACAAAGGCCCCGAAACCATTGATCGGCACGCCGCGGATTTTGTCGAAAAGCGCCTTGCGCCCGCGCACCCCGCAAACGACGGTAAGCAGACGCCCATGCGCGGTCACCCGGTGTTTATCGCCCAGCATGCCACCGCTACCTGTTGTCGGGGCTGTCTGGCAAAATGGCATAATATTCCGCAGGGCGTAACGCTCACGGCGCCGCAACAAAATTATATCGTCAGCGTCATCCACCACTGGCTGGTGCTGCAGATGAACGCCTAAATTTGACGAGTTATGCTCCCGTGGTATTTGTGTTATAGATGCATCCCAAGTTAGTCCCGATCATGCTGACGACCGCAATAATTGCCATAAGCTTTCATATGGAATGATATTTAATGCGTTCTGCTCTTACCGCTTTCAGGCCGTTCCAGGTTGATACGCCGCTGCGAAATGCAGCGACGATCTTCATCCTCACCACCTTATTCTATTTTGTGGGCGCGGAATTACGGCTCGTTGAGGCCCTGTCGCTGTTCTGGCCGCTGAATGGCGTCATGGCAGGGATATTCGCCCGCTATGTTTACCTGAATCGCCTGCATTATTACGCGGTATGTTATGTCGCGATGCTGTTGTACGACGCGGTTACGACCAACTGGGGTATGGCCTCCGTGTTGATCAACCTGTCAAACATGATCTTTATCGTCGTCGTCGCCGTGCTGGTTCAGCGCGACAAGCGGCTGATGAAGAAAACCCCCGATCCGCTTAACGCGCTACGCCTGTTTAACTACTGTCTGATTGCCGCGCTGCTTTGCGCCTTGCTCGGCGCGGTAGGGTCGGTCGGGATTGACAGTCATACTTTCTGGCCGCTATTTGCCGACTGGTTTAGCGAGCAGTTCTCAACCGGCGTGCTTGTTGTGCCCTGTATGCTCACGTTGCGTATGCCCGGGCGTAAACTCAGGCTCCGTCTGGAGCAGCTGCTGCCGGTAATTGCGCTGATCGTCTCGGTGATCGCGTCGGTGGTGATTGGCGGAGCGGGGAGCCTCTCGTTTCCTCTGCCTGCGCTTATCTGGTGTGCGGTTCGCTACTCGCTGCCCGCCACCTGTCTGCTGACGTTTATCACGGGTGCCACTGAAATCATTCTGGTCGCCAACTCGATTATTAATATCGCCGTGGCGACGCCGTTTACGACGCCAATGATGTTTTCAGCCCGGCTGGGGATCGCCACGATGGCGATCTGCCCGGTGATGGTTTCCGTCAGCATGGCGGCGATTAATTCCCTGATCCGCCAGGTTTCACTGAGGGCGGATTATGACTTTTTAACGCACGTCTACTCGCGTTCCGGGCTTTATGAGGCGTTAAAGCATGAAGAGACGTACCGGCACACGCGTTTTCTGACCGTCATGCTGCTGGATATTGATTATTTCAAAAGCATTAATGATAACTACGGCCACGAGTGCGGAGACCGCGTGCTGGCGTCGTTTGCCCGACAGGTGCAGCAGGTCGTCGGCGAAAACGGCATGGTGGCGCGCATGGGCGGGGAAGAGTTCGCCGTGGTGGTCAATTCAGGCGACGCGCAGCACGGTTTTGAACTGGCTGAACGTATCCGATCCACCGTTGCCGGTCATCCTTTTACATGGCGTCACCAGACGCTCTATCTGACGGTCAGCATTGGCCTCGGCAGCGGAAAGGCTGAGTCCTGGCAGCTGACCGAGGTCTTCAACAAGCTTATGGCCGAAGCGGACGATCATCTCTATCGTTCAAAAAAAGCGGGTCGAAACCGTACCAGCGCCCGGGTGGCGGACGAGCAGATTGCCGCGCCCTCCGGGAGTGAAACATAGCTGCGTTAATCGTCATAAGGCATTGACGTGAATAGTAAGCGGCTTAACAGGATGTCAGAACACTGACAATGTCTCTGTTTAAGCTACGCTTTTAGTAACGCTTTACGTCAGGAGACATTATGAAAGCACCTGCAACCCCTGAAAATGAAACAGACAGACTCAACTCGCTACGAGAATCAGGTCTGCTTGAGATCGACAGTTCCCCGGCGTTTGACCGCTTAACGCGTCTGGCAAAACGCTTCTTCCAGGTGCCGCTGGCGATGGTCAATCTCATTGATGAGCATTCGCTGATCGTGAAGTCGGCCGACGGTCAGGCGCCGGGCAGCGTTCCGCGCAATATCTCATTTTGTGGCCATACGATCCTCACCGAAGCGCCGCTGGTGGTGGGGGATATGCTTCAGGACGATCGCTTTGCGGATAACCCGCTGGTGGCCGGTGAGCCTCGCGTGCGGTTTTACGCGGGCTTCCCGCTGCGCCTGCGAGACGGCGCAAGCGTTGGCTCGCTGTGCCTGATTGATTACGCTCCCCGCGAGTTTTCTGCCGCCGACCTCGCCGTGCTGGGGGACCTTGGCGCGCTGGCGGAAGATGAATTTGCTGCCATCAGCGCGGCGACCACGGATGAATTAACCGGGTTATTCAACCGTCGGGGCTTTAATCAGCTCGTGCGGTTCACGCTTTCCGTTGCCCGGCGTCGCGCTGAGCCGCTCACGCTCGGCTGGCTGGATTTGGATCGCTTTAAGGAAATTAACGATCGCTTCGGGCATGAAGAGGGGGATAAGGCGCTGAAAGCGATGGCGCAGCTAATGCGCGCCTCTTTCCGCGAAGCGGATCTGCTGGTGCGTTTTGGCGGGGACGAGTTCGCCGTGCTGTTCGCGGATACGGATGAGCAGGGCGCCTGGATTGCCATGCAGTATCTTGCCGAGCAGGTAGAAAACTATAACGCCCGCAAGCTACATCCCTGGTCGCTCCATTTCTCGTGGGGGCTCAGTGAATTCGATCATAACGGCAACGACCTGCAGCAGTGGTTAAAAGAGGCCGATGAAAAGATGTATGCCATGAAACAGCAGCGACAGCGCTCCCGGTAACATAACAAAAGCGTATGTCCGATCCGTTTGCGTTAAGAAGATGTTAAATGCACAGTGACGGTATTCAACGTAAGGAAAAACAATGAATACCTCACTGCAAATCAAAAACCTCACCCGAGACGACATTCTCACCCATCTTGATGCGCTGGCCGGGATCCTCGAAAACTGTGTGAACGGCGGGGCATCCGTCAGCTTTATGCTTCCCTTTAGTCTGGATAAGGCTCGTTCGTTCTGGCGCGGCATCGCTGAAAGCGTAGGGCGCAACGAGCGTCTGGTGCTGGCCTGTGTCGACCCGCAGGACGGCGTCATCGGTACGGTGCAGCTGATCGTCGACCAGCCGGAAAACCAGCCGCATCGCGCCGATGTGGCGAAGCTGCTGGTTCACGAGAAAGCCCGCCGCAAAGGTGCCGCGATGGCCTTGATGGAAGCGCTTGAAGCGGAGGCCCGGGCCAGAGATATTTCGGTTCTGGTGCTCGATACCTCCACCGGCAGCGGCGCCGAGACGTTCTACCAGCGTGCCGGCTGGCAAAAGGTGGGGGAGATCCCGCGCTATGCCCTGATGCCGGACGGCGCCATGACGGCCACGTCCGTGTTCTATAAGTTCTTATGATTATTTTGTACAACTACGCCGTCCATTGATCAAAACAGGGTTTCTGGTCGTTAAGTTTTGATAAGTTATCGTACCAATATTATCAGGCTGTATGACTAATCATAAAAGGAACCCTCTTGTGAACACGCTCAACCGTCGTGATTTTCCCGGTGCTCAATACCCGGAACGCATTATTCAGTTTGGTGAAGGCAACTTCCTGCGTGCGTTTGTCGACTGGCAAATTGACCTGCTAAATGAACATACCGATCTTAACGCCGGTGTGGTTATCGTCCGTCCTATTCAGAGCGACTTCCCGCCGTCGCTGAACACTCAGGATGGTCTCTATACCACTATCATTCGTGGCCTGAACGGGCAGGGTAAAGCGGTGAGTGAGAGCCGTCTTATCCGCTCGGTTAACCGGGAGATCGACGTCTACGGCCAGTATGATGCGTTCCTGAAACTGGCGCACAATCCGGACATGCGCTTTGTTTTCTCGAACACAACCGAAGCGGGTATCAGCTACCACGCGGGTGACAGATTCGCCGATGCCCCTGCGGTGAGCTACCCGGCGAAGCTGACGCGACTGCTGTTTGAGCGTTATAGCCACTTCAACGGTGCAGCGGATAAAGGCTGGATCATCATTCCGTGCGAGCTGATTGACTACAACGGTGATGCGCTGCGTGAACTTGTCCTGCGCTATGCCCGGGAGTGGGCGCTGCCTGCCGCCTTTATCCAGTGGCTTAACGAGGCAAACAGCTTCTGCTCGACGCTGGTTGACCGTATCGTGACCGGTTATCCGCGCGACGAAGCGGCCACGCTGGAGGCTGAGCTGGGCTATCACGATGGTTTCCTGGATACGGCTGAACATTTCTATCTGTTCGTTATCCAGGGGCCGGCATCCCTTGCGCAGGAACTCCGTCTGGATAAGTACCCGTTGAATGTGCTGATTGTCGACGACATCAGGCCGTACAAAGAGCGCAAAGTCGCTATCCTGAACGGCGCGCATACGGCGCTGGTGCCGGTGGCATTCCAGGCTGGGTTAGAGACGGTAGGCGAGGCGATGAATGATGCAGAGATCTGCGCGTTTGTCGAAAAAGCGATTTATCAGGAGATCATTCCGGTCCTCGATCTGCCGCGTGACGAGCTGGAATCTTTTGCCAGCGCGGTAACAGGGCGTTTTCGCAACCGACACCAGCTGCTTTCCATTGCGCTTAACGGCATGACCAAATACCGCACCCGCATTCTGCCGCAGCTGCTAGCAGGACATAAGGCAAGCGGACAATTGCCTGCACGTCTGACGTTCGCGCTGGCTGCACTGATAGCGTTTTATCGCGGGGAGCGTAACAGGGAAAACTACCCGGTGCAGGATGATGCATTCTGGCTGGAACGTTATCAACAGCTGTGGGCGCAGCATCGCGACCAGCAGTTGAGCACCCGTGAGCTGGTGCAGGCCGTACTGAGCGTGAGCGAGCACTGGGAACTGGATCTCACGCAGGTCTCCGGGCTTGTCGACCAGGTCACCCTGGATCTTGACGCCATTCTCCTGAAGGGAATGCGCGCAGCGGTGAAACCCCTGTGCTAATGACGTCACCCGGCTTCGGCCGGGTTTAATTACACCTTATTTTAGTTACAACATACTATATACTCTTTTTTTAAAAGCGCATGCAGCACCGTGCGGTTATCGCTAAGTAGGTCATAAAATTCAATGTCCCGTTAACATGCTTGCAACCGTGAGGGAGATCACGTTTAATAGCCACGCTCTTTTCCTTCCTGAAACTCACTATGATTGTTCGTCCTAAACAGCACTGGCTACAACTGATTTTTGTCTGGCACGGCTCGGTACTTCCCAAAATTTACACCCGACTGCTGCTGAACTTCCTGCTTTCAATCGCCGTTATCCTGATGCTGCCGTGGTATACCTCGCTGGGTATCAAATTTACCGTGGCGCCATTTAGCATTCTCGGCGTGGCGATCGCTATCTTTCTCGGTTTCAGAAACAACGCCTGTTATTCGCGCTACGTTGAGGCTCGCCTGCTTTGGGGGCAGTTGATGATAGCGGCACGCTCGCTGTTTCGCGAGGTGAAAAACACCTTGCCTGACGATAAGCACCTGGGGGAATTTGTCCGCCTGCAGATAGCTTTTGCCAACTGCCTGCGCATGACCCTCCGCCGGGACCTGAACGCCGAACAGCTCTCTCGCTATCTTGCTCCGGACGATTTACGTCACGTGATGAGCGCCAACTCGCCGGCGAACCGCATTTTACTGATTATGGGGGAGTGGCTGGCCGTGCGGCGGCGTAACGGCCAGCTTTCAGACATCCTGTTCCACAGCCTGAACAACCGTCTGAACGATATGTCCATCGTCCTCTCCGGCTGCGAGCGCATTGCGACAACGCCGGTGCCGTTTGCCTATACGCTGATTTTGCACCGCACTGTGTATCTGTTCTGCATCATGCTGCCGTTCGCGCTGGTTGTAGATCTGCACTACATGACGCCGTTTGTCTCGGCGCTGATCTCCTACACCTTTATCTCGCTGGACACCCTGGCGGAAGAGCTGGAAGACCCGTTCGGTACAGAAGATAACGATCTGCCGCTGGACGCCATCTGCAACATGATGGAACGCGATCTGCTGCAGATGAACGGTGAAGAGAACATTCCGGAAAGGCTGATGCCGGATAAGTATTATCAGCTGACCTGACGGGCGTTCCACTCGTCGCGGGTGATCTCCCACAGTTCGGAATCCAGCATGCCGCTGACGTAGGCTTTTTGTTCCGTTCTGATAAGCCGCATGCCGCTACTGTCTGAAATACGCCGGGAGCGGCTGTTGGCGGCGGCTTTCGGAGCGCGTAACACGGGTTTGTTTAGGGTATTGAACCAGTAATCCGTCGCGGCAATGCTGGCCTCGCGCATGTATCCCTGCCCCTGAAACTCCGGAGCCAACCAGAATCCACGGTTGTTATCTTCAACGTCATACAAACAGATAATACCCATCAACTCATCCGGCACCTCGCGACGACGGATGCTCCAGAACCAGGCGATCCCTTTTGCCATATCCGGCAGCGCCACGTTGTTGACATAGTTTTCCGCGCCGTTATCCGGGTAGGGCCAGGGCACGGAAGAGACCATATAGCGGACGATCTCCCAGCGCGGATAACGCTTTTGTATCTGGGCAGCATCTTCGGCAACCAGCGGTTTTAGCAATAAGCGTTCTGTCGTGAGCGTCGGTATCGTCATCCGCGGATCTCCATATTTAAGCGTTATTCTTTTGTTTGTGTTCTGGTATTTTCACTACTACCACATTCTATTTAGTTGCGTTGAAACTTATTTACTACCAAAATTTTGCTCTGCATAGCGCTCGATTACCGTCAGATTAGTTGGGTTAACTTACCCATCCACATAAGGAGTAATGTATGGTTTTGCCTGGAATGGGTAGCGATTGGCTACGCAGGAACCCTTGCGACCGGGTTGCAATGCGTTAACGGCCTTTATCGTATCTATGATTTGGTTGAAAACGGTGGCGGTAATGTTGCCTGGCTCGATACGCAAGAATGGTACGTCGCCACCTCAACTTCACTGGATGTAATTTCGTTAGCAAGTGCAGGAGGGGCGCTAAAAGAAGCAGTTACCACCTGGCGTGCAATGAAATCTATATCTTCCTTGAAAGCCACTGAGTGGTTAAAAAGTTATCCTCGTCAGGATCGCGCTCGTTTGACCGAATTGATAATTCGCGCGCAAAACCCCGGTATAAGCAACAAGGAAATTAAGGCACTTATACGCGCTGGTCTTTATCCGAAACGATTTCCAACCGGGCCTGTTCAGGTAGAGCTCACTCGACAACTTGGGCAAGTGGTTACAAGTGCCGCAGCATTGGCCGGGAGTGCTGTGAGTGGCGTTATTGCAGCGCCCAGTAATTTACCACAGACCGGTAAATACATTATCGGTACCATTCAGTCACTGGCGGTATTCTGATGAAGTTTTTGAGTTTTTTAACCGGACGGGTTTTCCAGGATCTCCTGCAGCATGGTAAAGAGATAGAGGAGGCTATTGGTCAGCGTGATACCCGTCTCTTGAATTATTCCACGCCAGAGCTGGAACGGTATTTTTCGCGTCCTCTCAGCGAGCTTCCGCGTCAAAATCCTTATCCGGTAGCGGTGCTGTTACCTCTGTTTTTAGTGGCGTTTGCGTTAAACCTTCTGCCTTTTCTCAGCGCGTTGCAGGGGTTATCACCTTTACATCATGCATTGAGCTTTTTCGTACCATCATTGACGATGACAGGCGCGCTCATTGTGATAAGCGTACTCCTGGCTCGTGGGAAGACGTCGGGATTGTTGGGGTTTAGGGCGTTGTTCATCATTCTGCTGATAACGACCCTCGTTCATGTTTTACATATCCTGCTTTCGCATAACGGAGGCCTTTGGCCGCTGGTCATCGCATCCTTCGCACTGTTATTTTGTCGGGTGGTGATGAACAGCAGCGGCTTTGTGCTGTTTACGCTCTATTGTCGTACTCAGCGTCTTGCCAGACTGGCACGGGAAATGCGACTAAAAAGCCGTTAAAGAGGGGTTATGACTTTACGAAAAGCTAAGCCACAGGAAGCCGAAATACTCTGGAATATTCGCAATCAGGCGATTCGTCACGGCTGTAAAACCAGTTACGACGCCGACGTCATTGCGCGCTGGACGCCGGATCTCATGCCCGAACACTATCGGCAGATGGTCATTGAATACCCTTTTTACGTGGTGGAAGATGAAACGGGCGACGTTGCGGCGACCGGCTATCTGGATCTGGATACCCACTGTCTGGAGGCGATATTCACCTTGCCCGCGGCCTTCGGTAAAGGCATGGCGACCCGAATTATCGAGGCGCTCAAAAATGAAGCCCGTAGCCGGGGGATAACCCGCCTGAGGCTGGATGCAACCCCTAATGCCCAGTCGTTTTATCAGAAGCTGGGGTTTGTCACGCTGCGCGAAAACTATCATCACTCGCGTATGGCAGGGGCTGATTTACGCTGTTTTGAAATGGCGATCGACTTGTAATGTGAGGAACACATGGCTGTCACGGTAAGACCTCTACGTGAAGACGATTATTCCCAATGGCGACCGCTGTGGGATGGCTATACCCATTTTTATGACTGTTACCTCGAGGAATCCGTCACCGCATCGACATGGGAAAGGGCGCTCTCAGCGCATTCCTCGATGTTTTGCCGCGTGGTAGAGAAGGATGAAAAGGTCATCGGTTTCGCGATGTGCATTCTGCACGAAGGAACCTGGTCAACGGCCCCCGTTTGCTACCTGGAAGATCTGTTTGTTGATGCCGACGAACGCGGGGCGGGAGCCGGTAAGGCGCTCATTGATGCTCTGATTGAGGAAGGCAAACGCGAAGGGTGGTCAAAACTGTACTGGGTCACCCGGGAGAACAACCCGGCGCGCAAACTTTATGACAAATACGGTCAAGCTGACGATTACGTCCGCTATCGCATCACCCTTTAAGGTGACAAGGCCTGGGTTTGTATCACACTGTATCTGCATCGCTGGTACATACACAGGCTTGCAATAAACCCGCTTTCGCACATATCCGCTATACATTGCCGTGTTGTTATATCCCCGTGAACTGTACTCAACCGGAGATACCAACATGTTTAGCAAACTCGCGTACTCAACTCTCGCACTGACCGTTTCTCTTGGCACCGTGATGTCCTGTCAGGCTGAAGTCACCGGCACAAATTTCGCGGCAGCCTTTGATCATCCGCAGCAAATTAACGCCGGCGATCTGAATGTCGGTTATGTCGACATCGGCCCGAAAAACGGCCAGCCGGTTATTTTACTGCACGGCTGGCCTTACGATATTCACAGCTACGCCGACGTCGCCCCCGCGCTGGCGGCAAAAGGCTATCGGGTGATTGTGCCTTCTCTGCGCGGCTACGGCACCACGCGCTTCCTGTCACCCAAAACGCCGCGCAACGGCCAGCCTTCAGCCATGGCGAAAGATATTGTGAACCTGATGGATGCCCTGAATATTAAGCAGGCGGTATTTGCAGGATATGACTGGGGCGCTCGTACGGCGGATATCGTTGCGGCGCTGTGGCCAGAGCGCGTTAAGTCACTGGTGTCGGTGAGCGGGTATCTCATCAGCAGCCAGCAGATTGGCAAACAGCCGCTGCCGCCAAAAGCGGAACAGCAGTGGTGGTATCAGTTCTATTTCGCTACCGCGCGCGGTGCTGAAGGCTATGCCAAAAACACGCATGACTTCGCCCGTTTGATCTGGTCTCAGGCCTCGCCTGACTGGAAATTTAGCGATGCTGTCTTCAACGCCAGCGCCAAATCCCTCGATAACCCGGATCACGTCGCGGTGACGCTCAGCAACTATCGCTGGCGTTTAGGGCTGGAAAAAGGCGAGCGCAAATACGATAGCTACGAGCAAAAACTCGCTACGCTGCCGAATATCACCGTTCCAACGATCACCATCGAAGGTGGGAACAACGGTGCGCCGCATCCAGCACCGCAGGCCTACGCGGGTAAATTTACCGGTAAATATGAGCACCGCACCTTCGGGGCAACCGTGGGGCACAATCCGCCTCAGGAAGATCCGCAGGATTTCGTCAAGGCCGTCGTTGACGCGGACAAGCTCTGAAATGTGCTATTTTCAGTACGTTACCCTTCGGTCTGGAGATTTCGGTGGAGCATATTGATCATATCCTTGTCGTCGATGACGACAGGGATATTCGTGAACTGATTGTCGATTATCTCGTTAAGTCTGGCTATCGCGCGACGGGCGCGGCCAACGGCAAAGAGATGCGCGTCGTGCTGGATAAACAGCATATCGACCTGGTTGTGCTGGATGTCATGATGCCCGGCGACGACGGGCTTACGTTATGTCGAGAGCTACGCGTCGGGAAATATAAAGATCTGCCCATCCTGATGCTGACGGCCCGCAACGAGGAGACGGACAGGATCCTGGGTCTGGAGATGGGCGCGGATGACTACGTGGTGAAGCCGTTTGTCGCCCGCGAACTGCTGGCGCGTATCAAAGCGATTTTACGGCGTTTTCGCACGATGCCGCCCAATTTGCAGGTGACAGAAGCCGGGCGGCTGGTGATGTTCGGTGAATGGCAGCTCGATACCGTTGCCCGTCACTTAATCGATCCGGAAGGGGTGATCGTCGCGCTCAGCGGGGCGGAGTATCGCCTGCTGCGCGTTTTCCTTGACCATCCTCAGCGTGTGCTGACCCGCGATCAGCTGCTCAACCTGACGCAGGGGCGAGACGCCGAGCTGTTTGAACGTTCTATCGACCTGCTGGTTAGCCGGGTTCGTCAGCGCCTGAACGAAGACGCCCGCACGCCCGCCTATATCAAGACCGTGCGCAGCGAGGGCTACGTTTTTACCATGCCGGTGACCATCAAAGAGGCTAACGAATGACGCTCTGGCCGCGCTCGCTGCTGGCCCGCCTGCTGCTCGTCGTGCTGTCCGGCCTGCTGCTGGCCAACGCCCTGAGCCTGACGCTGGTCATGATTGAACGAATGCACAGCGCCAGAACGGTGATGCTCGGTAATCTGGAAAACGACGTCGCAACCAGCGTCGCCATTTTAGACCGCTTACCGGCCAGCGAGCGCGCGGCCTGGCTTTCGCGCCTCGAACGGGGCAATTACCGTTATATTCTGGGACCGGGAGAGCCCGGCAACGCGCCGACGGATAAGCGTTCGCAGGACGCCATCCGAACCTTAAAAGCGACGCTTGCGTCACAGTACCCGCTCAGCTTCACCGCCGTTCCCGGTGCCGTTTCACACATCCAGGCGCATCTGACGTTACGCGACGGCGCGCCGCTGACCATTGACCTGATCCCACGCATGCCGCCGGTCGCCAGCTGGCTGCCCGTAGTGCTGATCCTGCAGCTGCTGTTGCTGGCTGCGTGCGGCTGGATTGCCGTGCGGCAGGTGGTGCGGCCTTTTTCACAATTTACCCGCGCGGTGGATTCGCTGGATCCGGCGGCCAGCACGCCAATGACGGAGAAAGGGCCGCTTGAGGTGAAGCGTGCAGCGCATGCCTTCAACGCGATGCAGGCGCGCATTCAGTCTTATCTCCGGGAGCGCGCGCAGATCCTGGCGTCCATTTCTCACGATCTTCAGACGCCGATTACCCGCATGAAGCTGCGCGTTGAGATGGCAGGGGAACCTGAACTTCGCGACAAGCTCCTGAACGATCTCGATAGCATGACGCGTCTTGTTCGCGAGGGCATAGCGTATGCCCGGTCATCAGAATCCCTGGAAGAGACCCCGCTGAAGCTGGAGCTGAACGCCTGGGTCAACAGCATCGCCTGCGATTATCAGGACATCGGTAAAAACGTGCAGCTTCAGGCAAACGATACCCGCTTGCCGATCGTTACGCGTCCGCAGGCGCTTCGTCGGGTGATGACCAACCTGCTGGATAACGCCCTTAAGTTCGGTGGGTATGCCGTTATTGCCATTGATAATTCGTCTTCCGAAGAGGTGGTGATTCATATCACTGACGGCGGACCGGGAATACCCGATGACGAGCTTGAGGCGGTATTACAGCCGTTTTACCGGGTGGAAACATCGCGCAACCGCGATACCGGCGGAACAGGACTCGGACTGGCGATTGCCGCGCAGCTCACCGCTCAGCTGGAAGGAAAGCTCAACCTGACGAACCGGGCCGGAGGCGGACTGGATGTCTCCATTACGCTACCGCGCCGTTAATTGTACGGCTTTGTATCTCCCGGCCCGGGTGATACAGAGCCAGACAAAATCTGCGTTTTTACACATATCCTGAACACATCCGCACGATGAAATAGCCTCACTGCAGCGTCGCAGGACTTGTATTGTGAGGTGTCTATGTTTCTGGTAATCGCTTTTCTGGGCGGGATGATAAGCCTGCTCAGTCCATGTACGCTCCCGGTTATCCCACTCCTTTTCGCCGGTTTTCAGGGACAGCGACGACATATTCTGGCCCTGCTGGCGGGGATGATCGTGATGTTCACCCTGGTGGCGATGGCCGTCACCGTCGCCAGCGAGTGGATAGCAGAGGCAACCATCGTCGGGCGCTGGATCGCTCTCGTTATTCTGGCCACGGCCGCGCTGGCCTTAATTTTTCCGTCATTCGCCCAGCGTATTGCGGGTCCGGCCGTCAGCGCGGGAAATGTCCTGAACACCCGAAGCGGGCAAACGCGCGGTCTGGCATCGGCTTTTCTGGCCGGGCTTGCGGTGGGGCTGCTCTGGTCTCCCTGCGCCGGTCCCATACTGGGCGCCATTTTCAGCATTAATATCGCGGGCAATTCGGCAATTACGACGGGCGCACTGCTGGCGGCCTACGGCAGCGGATGCGCGCTAATGCTGAGCCTGCTCGTTTCAGGAGGCCGCACGCTGATGGCGCCGTTAAGAGCAAAATCGGCGCTGATGGAAAAGCTGCGGCAGGGGGCGGGCGTAGCGATGCTGGCGGCTGTCGTATTTAACGCGACGGGAATGACTTCGCTTCTGACAGGAGCAAACGGCGTTGCGGACCGTCTGGAGGCAACACTCCTGACGCTGGCTAAACCCACAGCCGCGCCGGTGAAGCTCCAGCCGGTCGTGATGACAGAGCCCAGCAGCCAGCTGCCTTCATTAAGCGGGGGGACAGGGTGGATTAACGGTGACCCTGTCACGTCTGAATCCTTGCGAGGGAAGGTGGTGTTGATTGATTTCTGGACCTGGGATTGCATTAACTGTCAGCATACGCTCCCGCACGTGCGGGACTGGGCCACGAAGTATCAGTCGCAGGGGCTGGTCGTGATTGGGGTTCACACGCCGGAATATCCCTGGGAAAAACCGCTCGCCTCGGTGAAAAACGCGGTAAATAAATGGCAGCTGCCGTACCGGGTGGTGACGGATAATAACTATCAAATCTGGAACGCTTTCGGGAACCAGTACTGGCCAGCGCATTACTATTTCGATGCCAAAGGCCAGCTACGCTATACCGCCTTTGGCGAAGGAGATTATGCGCAGCAGGAAAAGGTCATTCAGCAGCTGCTGAAAGAAGCCCGGTCATAACCCGTCAGGGCTGGCGTTGCGCCACGATAAACAGCCGCGGAAAAGCGAGCAGTATCTGCCCATTTTCCTGGAGCGGATACTGCTCTTCCAGCAGTTCATGGTAGCGTTTCAGGAAACGTTTCTGCTCGCCCTCGTTCAGTTCCTGGAGCCACGGGTGCAAGCCGGTGGCGCTTACCCAGTCAATAATGGCCTGGTGCGAGCTCATTTTATGGAAATAGGTTGTCCGCCAGATATCCACGTCACAGCCCGCCTCGGACAAGATATCGTAGTAGGCATGCACACCCGGGAGAGGTTCGCGGCCGCGGTCAGGGTAGTCTTGTTCCAGCGCCACTTCGCGCATCGCCACATGAGTAGGTTCAAGCCAGTTGTCAGGCATCTGGATTGCTAATACGCCGTTAAGCGTGAGTAAAGAAACGAGATGAGGCAAGAGATCGTAATGGTCAGGAACCCATTGCAGCGAAGCGTTGGCATAAATCAGGTTCAGCGGCTGGCCAGGCTTATACTGGCGGATATCGGCCTCAACAAAATGGCAGTCAGGCAATGCGGCTCTTGCTTCCTCGAGCATTGCAGGGGAGTTGTCGACCCCGGTAACGCGTGCCGAAGGCCAGCGATGCTTCAACAGCGCGGTGCTGTTTCCCGGCCCGCAGCCTAAATCAGCGATGGTGGAGACCTCATCCAGAGGAATTCTGGCGAGCAGTTCAGCGGCAGGACGCGTTCTTTCCGCGCCGTACTGCAGATAAAGAGAGGGATTCCAGTCGGCCATTTTGGTTCTCCGTTTAGCATGCTTCTGCAAGAGTAGCACAGCATTAAGAACAGAGATAATAGGAGAAAAAATAGAAAAAGGAAATATTACCCCTTAAATACTTAAGGGGCAATACTTTAATTGTAATTATTTTATGATTATCGTTTTTTAATATTTTATCGGCTAAGTGCTTCTTACGCTCTGTACCCGAAACTATAAATATTAGATAATCATGAATGGATATATCCCTGGTGTTTCGTAGGTCTTTGACCTCCTGGCCACTGAGTTTCACGAGGACTTAGTGGCCGGGTACTTTTTAAGTATAAGGAATACCATGCACAATGAAAGCTGTCCTAAAAGACAGGGGATAATAGTTTCAGGTGTTATTATCAGGAATAAGAGCAATGAATTCTGTTATTGAGTTTTTTTTGCATGATTACGATGATTTACCGTCAGCATTAGCCCGCGAACTCTTCCGACTCAGGAGAAAAACCTTTCGGGACCGACTCGACTGGAAAGTTGAATGCGTTGAAGATATGGAAAAGGATCGGTTTGACAACCCAAACACGACATACTTGCTGGGTATGTATGAGGGACAGTTGTTATGCGGCGCACGATTCATTAACTCGACGCATCCGACGATGATAAGCGAAATCTTTCACAATTATTTTGACGAAGCCATTATTTTCCCGGCAGATGTTCCCTGCTGTGAAATTAGCCGTTTATTTTTAGATAAAGAAACGCGAGACTCCGCAAGTCTGCAGGGCGTGCCCGCCAGTAAGGCATTGTTTCTTGCGATGAATATGTATTGCATAAAGCAAAAATACCATGGAATGTACGCAGTCGCCAGTCGCGGTATGTATGCCATATTTCGCCATGCGAACTGGAAAGTTGAAGTTATTCAACGCGGTGTTTCTGAAAAAGGGGAGGTTATTTACTATATTTATATGCCTGCCAGCATCAGCATTATTGAAGACATTATTAGCAAAGATAAATCCAGTCACTGGCTTCGCGAAATGCTGGAGCATTTACGCCACTTATAACCAGTGGCTGAGGCTCAGTCGTCCAGTAAACGTAGTTCTGTTCCAAGCTTTATTGCGTGTCTGGCATTATTCACACCGAGCTTTTTCATTACATTTCCCATATGGAACTTAACGGTGCGTTCAGCAATAGACAAAATAACAGAAATTTCTGCGTAGGTTTTCCCGGCGCTGACCCATTTAAGGATTTGTCGCTCACGTGGCGACAGAAAAACATTCTTTTTCTGTTGATGCTGGCTATACAGATTGAGTGTCTTCTGATGCAGTTGAACAAGGAAGCTTAGAAATTGTGGCCGATATTTTTCTATATCAATACCAGAATGCTTAGGACTGATGACGGATAAGACGACAAGATTATTCAGATAGTCATGCAGAGGAAAAGTCTGTCCCTGGTAGATATCATACTGGACGCTTTCGTTGAAAATGCGCGTCAGGTTATAACCATCCGACAGAATGACATCACTTTCCCAGAAAAAATCTTCAACACAGCGCAAAGCCCGAATGATAACAGGGTCAATGAACTGATATTTCCTGTCGAGGTAGATATCAAACCACTCGGGGCTGTTATTGATTATCCGCATCTGGGAAGGATCTTTCTTGTTCATAATGGCGTAGGCGAAGACGATCCCTTTGAAATCCTCAAAAAACGCGTCCAGCTCACTCTGAATTAGCGTATTGATCGCTATGTCGTTGTAATATGTATCCTTCACGTGAGTTGCTTGCCTCCTGTTCGAGTGGAGGAGCAAGTATAATATGCTTCGTTATCTGTAGCGAGTCGCATTTTAATCCAGCCAACAGATAAGACAGGCTACCTCAACTGGTAGCCTGATCAATGTGTGGCATTTCTAATGGTAAATACAGATGACTCGGCGAATTTTTGAAGATTTTGTCAAATCCCGAAATAGTTCACTAAATATAGTAGGCTGCAAAATTTAGGAGGTTTTCCGCTTTACATTTGAGTAGTGGACAAGCGTACCGACCCAGATTCAAAATCAGGATTTTAACCAGCAGTCTACATAATGCCTTTAAGAGCAATATGATAAAGCAGCATGATGGTTTTACCGTCGACAATCTTGCCTGTTTCAATGCCGCGTAATGCCTCTTCAAGCGTCATTTCCAGCACGTCGATATCTTCTCCCTCAGACTTGATCCCGCCGCCTGCGCCGGTTCTGTCTTTCGGCTGATACTCGGCAAGATAAAAATAGAGTTTTTCCGTGACGGAGCCCGGGCTCATATAGGCTTCAAAGATTTTCTGCACGCTCGAAACCTGAAACCCTGTCTCTTCTTCCGCTTCTGCTTTTATGCGGCTTTCGGGATCCATGTTGTCCAGCAGTCCCGCCGCGGCTTCGATTAAATCGTCCTCATGGCCGTTGATAAAGACGGGAAAGCGGAACTGGCGCGTCAGGATCACCGTTTTTTCCTCACGGTTGTAGAGAAGAATAGTCGCGCCGTTGCCACGGTCGTAGACCTCCCGTTGCTGTCTTTGCCATTCGCCGTCACGGCGCTGCAGGTCGAAGGTGTATTTTTTAAGGTTGTACCAGTTATCTGACAGGGTTTCACTATCAATGATGCGCACATCTGCACGTTTTGATTGCACGTTTGTTCCTCCTTACGTAGAGTAATTATCATAAACAGCATTATCGTGCACTTTCAAGATAAAACATGCAACATCAGGAATTCATGATGCTCACCAGTCAGCGAAAAAAATTGATCCTCGAAAAGCTCGGCGCAGAAGGTCAGGTCCAGTCAAAAGCACTCAGCATGCTCTTTGACGTCTCTGAAGACACCATTCGGCGTGATTTACGCGAGCTGGCGGCAGAAGGGCGTTTACAGCGGGTTCACGGCGGCGCGCTGCCGTCATCTTCTGCTATTGCTCCCTATGCCGAACGGCAATCCGTGAAGATGGATGCAAAAAAGAGGGTCGCCAGGAAAGGGGCACAGCTGATTTCATCAGGGCAGGTGGTGATCGTTGACGGTGGCACGACAACATCGGAGCTGATTACGTTTTTCCCTCCAGACCTGCGCATCACGGTGGTTACGCACAGCCCTAGCATCGCCCTGGGGCTCGTGGATCATCCGTCCATCGAGGTGATTCTGATCGGCGGTCGCTTGTATAAGCACTCCATTGTTGCGGTTGGCGCTGCAGCGATCGAAGGCATCGAAAATATTCATGCAGATCTGTTCTTTATGGGCGTGACAGGGATCCATCCTGAGGCGGGGCTGACAACCGGCGATTTCGAAGAAGCGTGCATCAAACGTGCATTTTCCGGCAGAGCCGCGGAGACGGTCGTCCTGGCTTCTCCGGAAAAGGTCAACACAGCGTCTTCGTTTGTGATTGGCGATGTGTCATCGGTGAACACCATCGTCGTTGAAGACAATACCGATCGGGACTGGATCCGCGCGGTATTGGAAAAAGGGGTCTCCGTCGTGTTGACCTCGGAGAGTGACACTCTCTGATAGCCAGCCTGTGCTCACAGGCTGGCTGGCGGACTGCCTTAAGCCTCAGGAATATTCTCAAGTGCGGTATAAACCTTCAGGCCATATTTGCGGGCGACCTCAATGTCCATATCGGCACCTTTAGACGCACCGGCAATACGATAAATGGCATCACATTTAGCTATGAGCCGGTGAGCAACGGGGTACAGCATCGCTTCACTGATTTCATCACCAACCGCTTTCGATCCTGCGGCTTTTGCCAACGGCAAAGCCATCCATTCGCCAATGACCGGGATGTGACCCCGCTGGTAAACGGCTAGTGCTGCGCTTTCGAGACGCGCCAGATTCTCATCAATGCGTGCCTGAACGCCTTCGGTTCCGCTGCGATAGGGGCCAGCAATTAAAATCAGCTGTTGTGTCATAGGTACCTCTGTCAGTGTTATTGCATGAAATTGCACGTTTACTGCCGATACCATACGGGATTGTGGCCGCGTTATGAAATACTTTCGCGCATTATCGTGCAAAAAGATGCATTACAGATCATTTAATCGCTTCTGACAGAAGGGCTGAGCTACTGACTTTCCGGCGCATGGCACACCGCCTCAATATTGTGGCCATCGGGCGAGATGACAAACGCGGCATAGTAATTTTCACCGTATGACCTCAGCCCCGGCCCGCCGTTATCACGCCCACCGGCGCGCAGGGCGGCATGATAAAACGCATCGACCTGCTGGCGCGTGTTGGCCACAAACGCCAGATGCAAAAGGGCAGGTTTTTCTTTTGTCTGAAAAAGACAGAGCGAAACATCGCCTGAACTCATTTCGACACCGTAGTCTGGCGTGCCCTCATCGATGAGTTCTACACCAAGCGGCTTAAGCGCATGGAGGAAGAAGGTTTTACTTTTTTCATAATCACTGACGCCGAATTTCACATGATCGAACATGGTTCCTTCCTTTATGAGATGGAGAAATAACCAGTATAGAAGGAGAGTGGGGCGACCATACGAAATAACGTGTCAATGTGACAGTCATCAATTTATGCAGTCTTTTCCGATGCCGAAGCGGACAAATGGCATATTTAAAACGTCAGGGTTTGAGCTGGAAAAATAGACCAGTCCGGTTCTGTTGTCCCTTGGGTTGTATTTTTTCAGCATTTCAAGCTCAATGCCGGTGCTCATAAATGTTTTTCCGTTTTTATCAAACAGGAAGAAACACATCTTATTTTCTTTGCCCGGCTCAATACTTTTACCCGACGCGTTATCAAGCGTAACCTTGTAGCTAACCATATATTTTGCTTCGCCCGTTGTACTGTCCCATTGGCTTCCCTGAGACTCTTTTTGAGCGAAAATGGTTATCCCGTTGAGCTTGTCGTCATGGCTCTCTTTCTGAGCGGCCAGAGCCGTCCCGGCGGCGGACACCGCTAACGCAAGACTAATTCCTTTAGTCAGGAGACTTCGCATTTTTCTTCCTCTTTATTTTTACATTGATCTACTATAGCTATAACGCCTTACGTTTCCGTCCAACGAACGTCCAGCGCAGGTAGTCGTAAAGCCAGTTAAACAGCATCGTATAGGGCAGGAAAAACAGCACCAGGCCAATCTCAACAAAAAACGCCTCCGTCACGGTTAGGTTCAGCATAACCATTGCCACAGGGATTAAGGAGATGATAAGTCCCGTTTCAAAACCAACAGCATGGATTGCGCGAACAAGAAATGTGCGTTGAAACTGATGTTTTTTCTGCAGGGAATCAAAGAGCTTATTAAAAATAAAATTCCAGACCGTTGCGGTAAGTGCAGATATCACGGACAACGAGCCTGACTGAAGTACCGACACGTTCATCAGCCAGGCGAGTGACAGCGCGATGATAACGTTGGCCGTCACTTCAAAAATGACAGCATGGAAAACTCTCTCTTTAAAACTTTTATTTAATTCAATTTCCATTTGCTTACGACAGCGTTTTCAAAAGCTGAAGTATATCAGACATTTTTCAACCCTTTCTAAACGTGCAGGTTATGTTAAATACAGCCCAGGCCCGCTAGTGTAGAACGCACGGCCTCGGTAAGAGGGGTCTGCGGTTCATGGCCTAAAAAGGCGATCAGTTTTGAATTATCCATCTCTATTGAGTTCATCCCGCCGCGCCAGCAGAGCCGCAACGGTATCGGCGACATCCGGCAGATAAGCCCACTTATTGATGAGTTATTCACCCATACGCTTGTCGGTTTCGATAATTTAACGCCCTTTATTTTACAGGCACTTAAACAATACCCACAGCCAGGCCCAACGTACCCATAAGAAGCCATAAGAAGCCAGATTTCTTCTGAACCCACGCTGGTGCGCATAATGTATATTATGTTAAATGCAATATGGACATCAGAGAATAAGCCATAAACCGTTCAGTCAACCCCCTCATAGCTGCCTTCCCTCTCACATCAATGCAGTAACCTTTGGATCACTGCATCGGTTACTGAGGAAGTTATCTTTTATTAAGGTATTTATTGAAGAATGCCGTGATGTTATCGAACGGGATCTTATCCATACGATCATATAAATCGACATGCGTGGCATCTTTAACAATCAGCAGCTCTTTTGGCTGATTTGCCGCTTCATAAGCCGTTCTGAAGAAGTAAAGCGAATGCGCTTAAAGTTTTTTTCCGCCGCCTGCAACACTGTAACGAGGTGGCTACCAGCATAAGCAATGCCTCCCCGACACAGCTGCAACAGCTAAAGACTGAGTTGGCTGACGAAATGGGCAAACCTGTAGGTCTACACACCATGGGTATTCCAGCGGCGATCAGTACCCTCGGGGTGATTGTCAGTTTCGCTATTCCTCAGCTGTGGCTGGGGTATGGCGTACTCGCAGGACTCGACCAGTCAGCGGAACACGTATTCGTCTGGGTTGTCCTGATCGCCCTTCTATTCGCTGGCCTTAACGGCGTGACGATGTTTATGATTGGCAAAGGCAGCATGCGCGCCGTGAGGTTACACCTTACGCTGGCGGTGATAAGCCTGGTATTAACAGCAGCCTATATGCTGGTCGCGCTGAGCGGTAGCGCAGCTCCGGGCGTCAGTCTGACCGCGGCGCTAGTGAGTATCGGCATGCTACTGCTTAGCGGCAGCTGTATCCTTTCCACCGCCTTCTATAAGATGCTGCTGTTTACTCTGCATAATCGTGCCTGGCGCAAGCTTCTCAGCCAGACGCGTGCTAAAACAGCGCGCTAAGGGTTCATCCCGTAAAAAACCCGCCATCGCTGGCGGGTTTTTTTATGGCTTTTTATGCCTGCGCAGCCAGATTAACTTGTATGCCGCAGGAATAATAAACAGCGATAACAGCGGCGCCGTGATCATCCCGCCAATCATCGGCGCCGCTATCCGACTCATGACCTCTGACCCTGCCCCCGTTCCCCAAAGAATGGGCAGCAGGCCGGCAATAATCACCGCGACAGTCATGGCCTTTGGCCGCACGCGCAGCACGGCGCCATGGTAAAGGGCGTCATCAAGCCCCTGTTCAGTGAACGTGTCCCGATGGGACAACGCCGGCTGAGCCTCAACGGCATGACGCAAATACATCAGCATGACTACGCCAAATTCTGCCGCCACCCCGGCCAGGGCGATAAAGCCGGTGCCGGTTGCCACAGACATATGGAAGCCCTGCCAGTAGAGGAACCATATTCCCCCGACCAGGGCGAACGGCAGGCTCATCAGGATCAGCAGCGCTTCATCCACGCGGCGGAACGCCAGATACAGCAGAATGAAGATGATCATCACCGTCATCGGCACCATCAGCTTCAGTTTCTTGTTGGCGTGTTCGAGCAGCTCAAACTGCCCGGAGAATGACACGCTGGTACCCGGCCTCAGCTTTACGTTCTGACTGATGGCCGTCTTAATGTCGTTCACCACCGACACCATATCCCTGCCGCGGGCATCAATATAAATCCAGCTCGCAGGCCGGGCATTCTCCGTTTTCAGCATCGTGGGGCCGGAAACCACGTTGATATCCGCCACATCGCCCAGCGTGATCTGCTGTTTCATCGGCGTCAGGATCGGCATTTGCTTCAAGGCGTTCGGGCTGTTCCGGTAGTCCTGCGGATAGCGGATATTAATCGGGTACCGGGCGACGCCTTCCACCGTTTCACCCACCGTCGCCCCGCCGATGGCCGAGGAGACGAACAGCTGCACATCGCCCACCGTCATCCCGTAGCGCGAGGCTTTTTCCCGGTTGATATCGACGTCAATGTAGCGCCCGCCCTCCAGACGTTCAGCCAGGGCTGACACCACGCCCGGCACCGTTTTGGCTACCGCCTCGATGCTCTGCGCCGTGGCGTCGATATCCGACAGAACGGTACCCGACACTTTGATGCCGATGGGGCTTTTGATCCCGGTGGAAAGCATGTCTATCCGGTTACGAATGGGCGGAACCCAGAGGTTCGCCAGGCCGGGCAACCGAACGGTCTTATCGAGTTCGTCAATAATCTTGTCAATCGTCATGCCGGGCCGCCACTCATTCTCAGGTTTGAGCTGGATGGTGGTTTCCACCATTTCGAGCGGAGCGGAATCCGTTGCGGTCTCAGCCTTACCCGTTTTACCAAAAACGGAGGCCACTTCTGGCACGGTTTTGATTAACTTGTCCGTGGTCTGCAACAGTGCGGCCGCTTCTGCCGGAGAAACGCCCGGCAATGTTGACGGCATATACAGCAGATCGCCTTCGTTGATCTTCGGCAGGAACTCGCCGCCCACCTGGCTGAGAGGCCAGATCACCGTGAAGATGGACAAGGCCGCAACCAGCAGGGTTGTTTTTGGCCAGTGGAGCACCTTAATCAGTAGCGGATGGTAGGCTTTAATCAGCAGCCTGTTCAGTGGGTTACTGGTCTCAGCGGGAATTTTACCCCGGATCCAGAATCCCATCAGGATGGGGATAACGATGATGGCCAGCGCGGCCGCACCCGCCATGGAGTACGTTTTGGTGAAGGCCAGCGGACCAAACAGCCGCCCTTCCTGCCCCTCAAGAGTAAAGATGGGAATGAAGGATAAGGTGATAATCAGCAGGCTGATAAACAGCGCGGGGCCGACCTCGACAGAGGCGTTGGTGATCACCTTCCAGCGCGTGGCGTTATCAATCTGTTCTCCCGGATGCTGGTGATCCCACTCTTCGAGCCGTTTGTGCGCGTTTTCAATCATGACGATGGCGGCATCCACCATCGCCCCGACGGCAATGGCAATGCCTCCCAGCGACATAATGTTGGCGTTCAGCCCCTGGAAATGCATGACGATAAAGGCAATACACAGGCCAAGCGGCAGAGAGATAATCGCGACCAGCGCAGAGCGAACGTGCCACAGGAACAGGGCGCAAACAATCGCCACCACGATAAACTCTTCGAGCAGCTTGGAACTCAGGTTGTCGATTGCCCGATCGATGAGCTGGCTGCGATCGTAGGTGGTCACAATCTCAACACCTTCCGGCAGGCTGGCCTTCAGCGTCTCCAGCTTATCTTTCACCGCCGTGATGACTTCACGCGCGTTTTTACCCGAACGCAGGATCACCACGCCACCCGCAACTTCCCCCTGCCCGTTTAATTCGGCAATGCCGCGGCGCATTTCCGGCCCCGTTTGTACGCGGGCGATATCGCGAAGATAAATCGGTACCCCGTTCTCTCCGGATTTCAGGACAATGTTATTGAAATCATCCATCGTCTGCAGATAGCCGCTGGCCCGGACCATATACTCCGCTTCCGCCATTTCAACTGACGATCCCCCCGCCTCCTGGTTAGACGACTCAAGGGCCTGCTTAACCTCCGGCAGGCTAATGCCGTACTGAGCCAGTTTTAACGGATTGACCTGTATCTGATACTGCTTTACCACGCCGCCGACGGAGGCCACTTCAGCCACGTTCGGGATGGTTTTCAATTCAAATTTCAGGAACCAGTCCTGCAGCGAGCGCAACTCTGCGAGATCGTGTTTTCCGCTGCGATCCACCAGCGCATACTCAAATATCCAGCCCACGCCGGTGGCATCAGGACCGATTTCTGAGCTCACGCCGGCAGGCAGCTTGCCCTGAACCTGGTTCAGATACTCCAGCACGCGCGAACGCGCCCAGTACAAATCGGTGCCATCTTCAAAAATGACGTACACGTACGAATCGCCAAACTGCGAAAAACCGCGCACGGTCTTTGCGCCGGGAACCGACAGCATGGTGGTCGTCAGTGGATAGGTGACCTGGTTTTCAACAATCTGCGGGGCCTGGCCGGGGTAACTGGTTTTGATAATCACCTGAACGTCAGAGAGGTCGGGCAAGGCATCGACTGGCGTGTTAATAATCGTCCATGTGCCCCAGACGCTGAGGAACAGCGCCCCCATCATGACCAGGAAACGGTTGGCGACCGACCGCCGGATAATCCATTCAATCATCATCGTCTCCTTAATGGCCAGAATGCGCGTCGTCAGCGGCTTCAGCGTGACGCATGCGCTCCAGCGCGCCGGTAATATTGGCCTCCGAGTCAATCAGGAACAGACCGCTGACCACTACCGACTCCCCTTCTTCCAGTCCGCTACCAATGCCGGACTGCTGCTGAGATTCATGCAGAACGTGGATCCTTTTAGGTACAAAATTCCCGTCCGCATCGACGGTAATCACGCGCTGTTCTTTACCGGTATCGATAACGGCCTGGGAAGGGATCAGCAGCATTTCCTGGCTTTGAGTATTCAGCTTCAGGTACGCGTTCATGCCTGGTTTCAGCAGCTCATCCCTGTTAGAGACCTGCAGGCGCACCTGCAGCGTACGGGTGGTTGGATCCGCGCTCGGCAGAAGACTCCATTTTTCAACCGGGAAGGATTTATCCGGATAAGCCGGTATCGAAACAGCAAACTGCGAAGTCTCTTTCAGCAGATAAGCAATGGATTCAGGCACTGCCGCGCCGATCCAGACCGGATCCATCCCCTGAATTTGCGCCACCACCTTATCTTTGGAAATATTCATGCCGGTACGCAGATCAAAGGCCGTGATCGCTCCGTCGATCGGCGCCCTGATGGTAAACCGGGTCTGAATAGTACGGGTCGCACGCAGCCTCTGAATATCCTCATCCGGCATACCCGCCAGCCGAAGCCGTTCCAGAACCCCTTTGATTTGCGTCGGCGTTCCGCCGGTACCGGATAACAGCAGAAACTCGCTCTGCGCCTCTACCCAGTCAGGAATGGTTATATCAACGAGCGGCGTGCCTTTCTTCACCTTATCGCCCGTCGTCAGCGGGTACACTTTTTCCACAAAGCCCTCCGCGCGCGCCTGCACAATGACAAACTGATAGTCGTTATAGCTGACGTTGGCCGGGATCGTCTGGGCATAATTCAGCGTTCCGCGCGTCACCTTTTGCGTTTTTAATCCCAGGTTCTGAACCTGCGTCGGATCAATACGGATACCGGCACTGCTTTTATTGGCGTTTTCATCCGCATATTTCGGTACCAGATCCATATCCATAAACGGCGATTTGCCGGGCTTATCGAATTTAACGTCGGGCTTCATCGGGTCATACCAGAAAAGCACCTTTCTTTCTGGTGCGCTATTTTCTGTTTTTTCAGATGAATGAAGCGCCTGCCATGCCGTCACCGATATCAGCCCTCCTGCAATAAGGCTGCTGGTTATCACGGCAGCATATTTTATTTTTACTGAGGCCATGCCGCGTCTCGCTATTTAATACTTTTGAGTAAAGAGATATTGCCCTGCTGAACAAACGAGAAATTCACGTGGCTGCCGACTGTTAAGGCATTAATACTCTCGTCAGCCTGAATAAAGGTAAAACGCATGGTCATCGCGGGCCAGCCAATTTCCGGGATCGCTTCATGAGAAATCGTGACTTTTTTATTCGTGAGATCAATGTCCTTCACGATGCCGGTTCCCGTGATGACCTGCTCTGAGGTCCCTTCGCTGGCAGCACTCATCACCTCGTGCTGATGAACCTCAGCCTGGAGGCCGGCAGAAAACACAATGGAGATTGCACCAGATACAACGGCCTTAAGTGAATTGCGCATGGTTATTTTCCTGTTTAATTAAATAAGATTATTCGACCCAACCGCCGCCGAGCGCGGTGAAGAGATTAATTTCATTAACCTGCCGGGCATAAATAAGGTCGAGAATATTTTGCTGGGTAGAGAAAAGAGAACGCTCCGCGTCAAGCACTTCGATATAGCTGACCGCGCCGCTGGAATATAACCCTCTGGCACGTTGAAGCGTGATGCGGAGCGAATCCAGATACCGCTGTTGTGCAGCAAGCTGCTGGTTAATGCTGTCCCGCAGCGCGAGCGCGTCGGCAACCTGTTTAAAGGCGGACTGAATTTTTTGTTCGTAATTAACCACCGACTGCTGCTGGCGAATTTCGGCCAGCTTCAGGTTGGCCTTATTTCTGCCCGCATTAAAAATAGGAATTTCTATTTTAGGAATAAAATTCCACATCCCGCTCCCGGACGTAAAGAGGCTGGACAACTCCGTGCTGCCGGTTGAAAGCCCGCTGGTCAGGGAAATAGACGGGAAAAAGGCGGCGCGCGCCGCACCGATATTCGCATCGGCCGCTTTAAGCTGATACTCCGCCTCCATAATATCCGGGCGCTGCAGCAGTATCGCGGAAGAAAGATGAGGAGGCAGTTTTACCGGCGCAACGTCGCTGGCGTTCATGCCGCCGTCACCCGGCAGCGCGCGATACGTGCCGAGGACCAGCTGCAGGGCGTTATTGGCCTGCGCCAGCTCCCCCTCTCTTTTGGCAATCTCTGCCTGCGTGCTTTCGATCTGTCCCCGGGCCTGTTCCAGCGCCAGGACGTTCGTACTGCCCGTCACCAGCTGCTGCTCAACGAACGCATAAGACTGCCGGTAATTGTTCAGCGTATCCTGCGCGATACGCAGCTGTTTATACGCCAGCTGCTGGTTGAAATAGCTCTGGGAAACGTTAGAGACGAGCAGGATATGCACCGCGCGACGGGCCTCTTCGCTCGCGAAAAAGTTTTGTCGGTCGGCCTCGCTCATGTTCTTCAGCTTGCCGAAGAAATCGAGTTCATAGCTAAGCGTAAGGCCCGCGTCGTACTGCTGTGCGGTGGGTTTGTCATTTTTCAGCCCACCGCTGTACGTGATGCCCGAGGAGGCATTCAGCTGAGGGTAGCGATCCGCATCCGTCACGTTGAACTGCGCCCGTGCCTCTTCGACCTTCAGGGCGGCCATTTTCAGATCGCGATTGTTCTTCAGGGCTTCCGTAATCAGCCCGGCAACCTGAGGGTCGACGAAAAAGTTGCGCCAGCCGGTGTCCTGATACCCCGCCGCCGCGGGCGTCAGGCCGTTACGGGAGAGCGAAAACTGCTGGGGTACCGGTGCTTCCGGTCGCTGGTACTCCGGGGCCAGCGAGACGCAGCCTGCCAGAATAAATACCGTACTGATGCTTAGTCGTTTTAACAGGAACATAACGGTTCAAATAAAGTCCAGAGTAGTTTTAGGGCTACTCTACGCAACGCATCCTGTTTGACGGGTGACAGGATAATGACAATGTTGTCATTTTTAGCGTAAGTCATTGTTAACGGCGGTACGCTCACTAGAATGTCATCAGCAGCCAGTCAGGGGAGCACGATGAAAATACTGATCGTCGAAGACGAAATGAAAACCGGTGAGTACCTGAGTAAGGGGCTGACTGAAGCGGGGTTTGTGGTGGACCACGCGGATAATGGCCTGAATGGCTACCATCTCGCCATGACCGCTGAATACGATCTGCTGATTCTGGATATCATGCTGCCCGATGTGAACGGCTGGGACATTGTCCGCATGCTCCGCTCTGCGGGAAAAGGGATGCCCATCCTGTTACTCACGGCTCTCGGCACGATTGAACACCGGGTTAAAGGGCTTGAGCTGGGCGCGGATGACTATCTGATTAAGCCATTCGCTTTTGCCGAGCTGCTCGCCCGGGTGAGGACGCTGTTGAGACGCGGAAATACGGTGATCGCGGAAAGCCAGCTTCAGGTGGCGGACCTGACGGTTGACCTCGTGTCGAGAAAGGTAAGCCGGGCCGGAAGCCGCATCTCGTTAACCAGCAAAGAGTTCAGCCTGCTGGAGTTTTTCATGCGGCATCAGGGAGAGGTGCTTCCCCGCGCCCTGATTGCCTCCCAGGTGTGGGACATGAATTTTGACAGCGACACAAACGCGATTGACGTGGCGGTAAAGCGGCTTCGGGCGAAAATCGATAACGATTATGAACCTAAGCTAATCCAGACGGTACGCGGCGTAGGCTATATGCTGGAGGTGCCGGATGCGCGTTAAGCTTCCCGGGCGCCCTTTTTCGCTTGCCCTGCGGCTGACCTTTTTTATCAGTCTCTCCACGATACTGGCCTTTTTCGCCTTTACCTGGTTTATGCTGCATTCCGTTGAAAAGCACTTCGCCGAGCAGGATGTCAGCGACCTGCAGCAAATCAGCACCGCGATGCACCGCATCCTGCAGTCTCCGGTCGATCCTGACCAAAAGAAAATCAGTAAAATCAAAGAGTCGATCGCCAGCTACCGCAACGTGGCCGTTCTGCTCCTGGATCCGCAGGGCAATATCCTGTTCAGCTCGGCGCAAGGGGCGGCACTGCGCCCTGCGATGAACGCGGCGGACTTTAGCGAACACCGCCGCGCGCAGGATGTGTTTCTCTGGACGGTTGAAGACTCTGCCAAAAACATGCACGCCGGGTCCGACATGAAAATGGAAACGTACCGGATTATCGCCTCTTCAGGCACGGCGACGCTGCAGGGCAAAACGCAGGGCTACGTTATGCTTATCGGGCTCTCGATTAATTTTCATCTGCACTACCTTGAGGCGCTGAAAAAGAATCTCCTGGCGATTGCCGCGGCGATCAGCCTGCTGATTATTCTTGTCATTCGCATCGCGGTTCGTCAGGGACATTTGCCCCTGCGTAACGTCAGCAACGCCATTAAAAATATCACTTCAGAAAACCTCGACGCGCGGCTGGAGCCGTCCCGCGTGCCCGTTGAGCTGGAACAGCTGGTCATCTCCTTCAACCATATGATCGAAAAGATTGAAGATGTCTTTACCCGCCAGGCGAATTTTTCCGCCGATATCGCGCATGAAATCAGAACCCCCATCACCAACCTGGTGACGCAAACGGAAATCGCGCTGAGCCAGAACCGCTCGCAGAAAGAGCTGGAAGATGTTCTGTACTCCAGCCTGGAAGAGTACAACCGGATGACCCGCATGGTCAGCGACATGCTTTTCCTGGCGCAGGCGGATAATAATCAGCTCATCCCTGACCGGGTGGTGTTTGATTTAAGTGCGGAGGTCATGAAAGTCTTCGATTTCTTCGAAGCCTGGGCGGAAGAACGCAACGTTACGCTGAAATTTAACGGGATGCCCTGCCTGATAGAAGGCGATCCGCAGATGTTCCGGAGAGCAATGAATAATCTGCTCTCCAATGCCCTGCGCTATACGCCAGCCGGGAAAGCGGTGACGGTCTCCATCAGAGAACAGGATAACGACGTTGAACTGATGATAGAAAATCCCGGTACGCCGATCCCTCAGGAACATCTGGCAAAGCTGTTTGACCGTTTCTATCGCGTCGATCCGTCCAGACAGCGCAAAGGCGAAGGCAGCGGGATCGGGCTTGCCATCGTGAAGTCCATCGTCACCGCGCACCACGGAAAAGTCCGCGTGGAATCGGATGCGGCATCGACGCGCTTCATCCTCATCGTGCCGGGAAAAGTGGCCTGAGCGTCAGCGCACGGCCCGACACACGTCCAGCACCTTTTCCCTGAGCCATCGATGCCCCGGATCCCTTTCCATACGCGGATGCCACATCTGTGACACCGTAATGGTCCGGGTTTTAAACGGCAGTTCAAAGACGTGTACGCGCTCGTTCATCGGCTGATTGAGCAGGTACAGCGCCGGCACCATGGCAATCAGATCGGACGCCAGCGCCACGGATAGCGCCGTTGGAAATCCGGGCACCACGCTGGCGACCTTGCGCTTCATCCCCCGTTCCGCCAGCGCGTCATCGACAAACCCGTGTAGCGATCCGTCCGGCGAGGCCACCACGTGGCCCCACGCGACATAATCCTCAAGGCTGACGTCAGGCCGCAATGACAGCGGATGTCCCTTACGCACCGCGCCAACAAACCGATCCTGAAAGAGCCGTTGCAGCCGTATTTCCGGCCCCATATTGCTCTGCACGCCGATCTCCAGGTCGACCAGTCCCTCACGCAAATAGCGCGAGGTTTTTTCAGGTTTCGGCGAGAAGCGGATGCACACCCCGGGCGCAACGCTCGCCACCGCCGCAATCAGCAGTGGCCCAAACGCCACCACAAAACCGTCGTTGGCTCTGATGGTGAACAGCCGCTCGAGACTTTCCACCTTCAGCGCGTCGGTGGAGGGCTGCAGCACCGCCCTCGCCTCATGCACGGCAGTTCTGGCGCGGTCCCGCGCGGATTCGGCCCAGGGCGTCAGCACCATATGACGACCGGCCCGCACCAGAATAGGATCGCCGGTCACCTCCCGCAGCCTGCTCAGGGTGCGGCTCATGGCGGAAGTGCTGAGGTTCAAACGTCGCGCCGCGCCCGCCACGCTGGCTTCGGCCAGCAGAACGTCGAGCGCAACCAGAAGGTTAAAGTCAGGATCGGACACGGTGACTCCTAAGATAAGGCGTTATATGCAACGATTAAATGCAACTGATGCGTCTTCCGCCCTGTATACCGCATGCTTATAGTTTCGTCATCACTATTCTTATGCGGAGTAACGACGATGACGCTTTTTTCAAACCTGCCCGGCGATGAAGGCTTACCCGGTCATGAACGCGCCCGGGTCATGGCCGCCGTCATGACCACCACGCTGATGGGCGTCTTTGACGGCACCATGATCAACATCGCGCTGCCCTCCATGGCAAGGGCGATGCAGGTACCCGCAAACGTTGCGGTCTGGTTCTCCAACGGTTACCTGCTTTCAGCGGCAATGACGTTAGCCATCTTCGCGGCGCTGGCGGCGCGCGTGGGCTATCGCCCGGTGTTTCTTGTTGGGCTTGCCACCTTTACGCTCACCTCGCTCGGCTGCGCGCTGGCAGCGACGCCGGAAATGTTAACCGGCATGCGTATTTTACAAGGCATCGGCGGCGCGGCCACGCTGAGTATCGCCCCGGCGATCCTGCGCTCCGTTTTTCCGGGTCGACTGCTTGGCCGCATTCTGGGGCTGCACGCCCTGCTTATCGCCTCCAGCACGGCGATTGCCCCCGTGCTGGGCGGAACCATACTGGACGCGCTGAGCTGGCAGTGGCTGTTCGCCATTAACATTGTTCCGGGCAGCGTCGCCCTGCTGCTGGCGTGGCGGGCCTTGCCGCGGGAAACGGCCGTTGACCGGTCGCCCTTTGACGCGCCGGGCGCCATGCTCTCCGCCGTGCTGTTAGGTTCAGCAATCATGCTGGCCGACAGCCTTCAGCACGTGACGCAAAACATCAACCAGGTGGCCACGGGCTGGGGGCTGCTCGCGCTGGTCAGCACCCTCGCCTTTATCTGGCGGATTCGGCGCGCGCGAAGTCCCATCCTGCCGCCCGTCATGTTTAAAAACGGACGCTTTACCCTCGCCGCCCTGACCTCGCTGGCCTCGTTTGTCAGTCAGGGCATCACCTTTGTCGCGCTGCCGTTTCTGTTTCAGAGCGTGTATGGCTACAGCCCGGTGGTCTCCGCGCTGCTGTTCACCCCGTGGCCGATTGGCATCGTGCTGATCGCGCCGCACGCGGGACGCTGGGCAGATACGATTTCCGCGCCGCTGATCTCGACAATCGGGCTGATGATTTTTGTCTGTGGGCTGGTCCTGCTGGCGACGTTGCCGGACAGCCCATCCGCATGGAATATCTGCTTGCGCAGTCTGGTTTGCGGGATTGGGTTTGGCTGCTTCCAGAGCCCCAATAACCGGGAGATGCTCTCTAACGTGGCGCGGGAATATGCCAGCTATGCCTCCGGCGTGTTATCGATTGTGAGGACATTCGGCCAGTGTCTCGGCGCCGCCGCGGTGGGCGTGCTGCTTGCAACGGCCGGATCAGACCATGACCGGGCCGTGCATCTGGCGCTATGGATTGCAGTGATAGCCTCGACGGGATCGGTGTTGTTTAGCGTGAGCAGGCTGCGCCCTGCGGTTCGGGCATCAGCGTAAACTGTTGCAGCGCCTTCCGGCGCTGCTCGTTTATAACGCCTACGCTGTAAGGCGTTCATTCCACGCATCAGTGTATTGAATATTTCCGTCCAGGATTTTCCATGTGATTTTTGCGTATCGCAAAGATACATTTTCCAGGTGACCAGTACCGGGACAATCTCTTGTATCATGCATAACTGGAGTTATTGAAATGACTTTCACACCTTCCATAAGAATATTGAAGTATTCCACTTCCTGACCAGCATCATTGATGTGATAGAACTTTAATTCAGCACTTTGAAGAGTCTGACCTGTAGCCACTGCTTTGTATAGATAGGGTGAAGATGAATCAATTGCTTTTGTTAAACTGAAAGCTGAGTGTTGCCTTGTACCTGTAAGTTTACCTGTTGCCTCATCTGTTGGAATGCTCAGGTTATGGATCAGATCTCTAAGCTCTATGCTTCCTTCACGGTCTGCAACATCAGAACCGCCACGGATCATTGCTCCACCATCGTCTTTCAAAAAGAGGTGTACTGGTACAGCCATTTCTAAAACTCCTTATGCTAATTAATCTCTTATTCCATTTGCTATGAGGTTAATTACAGGCATGATCGCTACACCATCTGCATAGAACAGATCCGAATTAGTGAATGAATAAACCTTACCTGTGATTTTTATATTTACCGTGTTCCCATAAGCAGAAGCTGTAACATTGCTTGTATTGGCTTCAAGGAACGGCAAGCGTTCTTTAAGGGCCTTCATAATGTTCCCGCTGCTGTCTTTATCTAAATAGAAGCGGTAAACATCCGACACCGTAGCTCCTCCGTCATCATACTTTGTTATGTACAGTGCGACGGTATCAGATAGTTTCTGTTTGCTGACAAAGCTATCGTGAGGAGGTGCATTAAAATAATATTGATATGTCAGAAACCCGCAAACAATGATCAATAAAATCGTTGTGAGTAAACAATGAAGCCGTTTAATAACCGTGTTTCTTTGCATATTCAATCCCTTGACTTATCCAAAACTGATCGTGAGGATCATCCCCATATGGCGGTTTTTGATACCAGTGCCCCCATTTCTTTTTGGAGGTTTTAGCTCTTTCCTGCGCCCATCCTGCCCCCATCAATAACGTTTCTGATGGTATCCCGGCAGCATAGCCAGCCGAACCATAATTGAAGTTACCAAAGTTCGCTAACTCAGGGTGTCCCTGCTTGTAATCCCAAGGCCCCTTATTTCTTACTTTTTGATAAAACCAAAGATAGGTTGTAGGAATAGCCATATTTCTACTCATACCATGCGCTCTTGCAATCCTCATGTTTGCTAATGCAAGCGCGATTCCTTCTTTTGGTAACAAAGGTATAACAGCCATATTAACCATTCTTTTCACATGGATATATGACCACGTATCGTACACTTTTGCGATAGTAAAAAAGATATCTGTTTCGAGACAAATGACGGAAAAATAACCGATTAAGATATTAATCGCATTAAAAATAAAGAAATTTAGGCTGCGCCTGCAGTTCGGGCATCAGCCTGATTCGCCCGGCGGCGCTACGCTTGCACGGGCCTACAAGGAAGCTTTGCACAATGTAGGCCGGGTAAGCGCAGCGCCACCCGGCAAGAAAGACGGCGCGTTCGTTTACTCCAGCGCCAGCAGCGCAAAGCTCGCCAGCCAGTGCCCGCCGCTGTAGTGGCTGCCGACCACATGCTCAACGCTAGCCGTCAGGTGTTTCGTCACCGCCTCGCGAAGCGCCTGCTGCGCCGGATGGTTTGCGGGAAGCGCTCTGGCAATATGCTTCATGCACCAGGCGCGGCTGAGGTTTAACCCATCGAGATGGGCAATTTTCGGGTCGGTACGATCGCTCACTTCCGCCGGGTTCATCAGCGCCGCAATGGTGCCCACCTCCGGGAGAAATGCGTCAAACCAGGCCGGGAAGTCCTCCAACACTTTGCTCATCAGCAGCGCTTCCGTCAGCGCGCCGGAAATATACTCATCACCGCCGGGCTCGTAGTGGGCAGGATAGCGCGTGTCGGCGAGATAAAACCGCTCCGCCGCCGTGACAATCGCCTGCTCAAGCGCGCTATCTTCCACGGCTCGCGCGTAATCGAGCGCCAGCGCGAGGGCAAACGCCGTGTTGTAGTGCGTCCCGACGCGGATCGGATAGGTGAGCTTGCTGAGATAATCCACCAGGCGGTTACGAATATCCTGGGTTAACGGCTCAAGCGTCCGGTACCAGCCTTCGGCCTGCGGCAGCGACGACTGCTTTAGCTCCTGGGCCAGCGCCAGCAGCCAGCCGTAACCATACGGGCGCTCAAACGAGGCGCGGAACGGCGCGGTGAAATAGGCCAGCTCCTTCGCCACGTTCTCTTCCGTCAGGTGCTCGTCCACAAGCGCGACGATCGCGTCACGGCTCGGCAGATCCGGGTAGATACGCACGCAGCGCAGCAGCAGCCAGTAGCCGTGCACCGCCGAGTGCCAGTCGAAACAGCCGTAGAAAATGGGGTGCAGTTCGCGCGGCGGCAGAACGTCACCATCATCATTCAGCAGGTGCATGATGTGGTTCGGGTATTCCTGGCGCAAATAGGTCAAAGGCATGCGGGCAAACGCGTCAGCCTGATGTTGCGTTAATTCCATAACAGCTCCTTAGCGAAACACGAGGAAATACATGAGGAACACGTTCACCACCAGCAGGGTTAACGCGGTCGGGATCTGGATCTTGATCACCTGGTATTTGTCTTTCAGCTCCAGCAGCGCGGCGGGAACGATGTTGAAGTTCGCGGCCATCGGCGTCATCAGCGTGCCGCAGTAGCCCGCGTACATGCCAATCGCCAGCAGCGGCGCCGGGTTGCCGTGATGCACGTTGATCAGAAACGGCAAGGCGATCCCCGCGCTCAGCACCGGGAAGGCCGCAAACGCATTCCCCATGATCATGGTAAACAGCGCCATCCCCACGCAGTAAATCACCACCAGCATAAAGCGGTTATCCGGGTTAACGAACAGGCTCACCACCTTCTGCACCGAGTCACCGGTATTGGCCGCCACGAACACGCCGCCGAGCATGGCCAGCATCTGCGGCAGGATCACCGCCCAGCCGATGGTATCGACAAGACGGCGAGACTGACGAATGGCGTGCAGCGGCGTGCCTTTGGTCAGCCACCATCCGGTGAGGATCGCCGCGAGGCAGGCCACGCACAGCGCCGCCAGGGTAAGCTGTTTCTGATCGAGCAGGAACACGCCGCCAACCGACACGCCCTTCAGGAACAGCGTCCCGATAACCGTCACCACCGGGATCATCAGCGCGGGCAAAAATAGCCAGTTTTTAAGGCGGTTTGACGACGCGAGACGTTCGTCTTCGGTGGACATTTTATAGTGCCCTTTTCCGACCAGACCAAAACCCGCCAGCAGCGCGATAGCGATGACGCCCCCGCCGATTATCCGGTACGCCAGCGATTTCCCCAGCTCCTGCACCATCAGGTCGCCGAACAGGAAGATCCCGCCGAATAAGAACCAGAACAGCGCGGTGGTAAAACGCTTCGGATTGGCGCGATCGCGCAGGGTCATCACAACCAGCAGCATCACGACGAAGCCGATCAGGTAGTACACGCGGTTTATGGTGATAAGCGTCATCATTGCGCGGCCTCCCGCGTGCTCTGCTCCGCGCGCCAGGCCATGACGTCGCGACGGATGCTGGCATCCAGGCGCAGAAGGCGCGTCATATGAATAACTAATGCCGCAATGGCGGTTGGGATGGCCCACAGGCCGATATGCAGCGGTTCGATGCCCGCAATACCGTTCTCTTTCAGGAACGCGTCGATCAGCAGCACCGCGCCAAAGGCAATAAAGATATCTTCCCCAAAGAAGACCGCGATGTTGTCACACGCGGCGGCATGGGCTTTGATTTTGTCGCGGATGTGCTGCGGCAGCTCGCCGTATTCGTTCAGCGCCGCCCCTTCGGCCATCGGCGCCAGCAGCGGACGCACCGTCTGGGCATGACCGCCCAGCGACATCAGCCCCAGCGCGGCGGTGCCTTCACGGGCGACAAAATAGAGCATCAGAATACGCGCCGAGGTCGCGCTGGCGATCTTCGCCACCCAGGCCTGGGCGCGCTCCTTGAGCCCGTAATATTCCAGCAGACCAATCACGGGCAGAATCAGAATGAAGGTCGCCAGGGATCGGCTATTCACGAACTTTTCGCCAAAGGTCTCCAGCAGCATCCCGAAATCCATCCCGACCAGCAGACCCGTCGCCAGCCCCGCCACCACGACCACCAGCAGCGGGTTGAAGCGCAGTGCAAAACCAATAACCACGATCGGTATCCCGATCAGCGGCAACAGCGTAGTACCGTCCATAACGTTTACCCTATCCAAAGTGAGCGTTGCGCGCCGACGGCTATTTTTTTATTTTGCGGCGAGCGATGTTGTGTTTTTCGACAGGTTTCGGAAAACCTGCGCTAAAAAGCTATATCTGAACCTCAAAAACATGTAAACAAATTATCAATAAAATGTTCTTATTTTATCGATGAGTTTACATTTCTGGCTAAGGAACGTTATGACCTCGGAAAAGAGTGCTACCCCCCCTCACGACGATATCAACGACGGCCGGATCGTCTCGTCCCGCCATCTGGTGTCCGAGCGCTGCGCGGAACTGTCAGAGCTGGAGTACGCGCTGATCATGACCAGCAACGCGTTCAATAAATGGATGGTGCGCTGCATGACCGCAGCCGGCGAGCCCGATATGGGCGCATTTGACGTCTCGCTGCTGCATCACGTAAACCACCGCGACCGCAAGAAAAAGCTGGCCGATATCTGTTTCGTTCTTAACGTGGAAGATACCCACGTGGTGACCTACGCCCTGAAAAAGCTGGTCAAGGCGGGCTACGTGACGAGCGAGAAAGCGGGCAAAGAGCTCTTTTTCTCGACTACCGAGGAAGGGAAAGCGTTGTGTATGAAATACCGGGACGTGCGGGAGGCGTGTTTAATTGCTATCCACGCGGAGAGCGGCATTGCCGGGAAGTCGATTGGCGAAACCGCGCAGCTGTTACGCACGATCTCCTCCCTGTATGACACCGCCGCCCGCGCGGCGGCATCACTCTAGGGCTAAGGACGTCTGAAGAGAGTAATACTGCGTCCGGCCAGTTCGTACTCAACGGTGTCGGTGATCGCTGTCCCGGCGGCAGCGTCATCTGCCGTAGACAGCTCCAGCACCCATCCCCCTTCGCCAAACTGCGGGATCTGGAACGGCACGGTCCCTTCAAACGGGTTGAACAGCATCAGCACGTCGTGCCAGATGCCGTCCTCCTGCCTGAGATCCGGCCTGCTGATGGAGACGCCGAGCGTCGAGCCTTCATCCCACTGCTCGGCCTGCTGCGGGCCGCCGCCGGCATTGAACCAGCGGATCTCCAGCCCGTCGCGCCAGCTTTCACGGCGCAGTAGCGGCTGTTGCGCGCGAAGGTCAATGAGCCGTCGGGTAAACTCGCGCAGCGCAGCGTCGTTTTCGGTTATTCCGTTCCAGTCGATCCACGAGATCTCGCTGTCCTGACAGTAGCCGTTGTTGTTGCCCTTCTGCGTGCGGCCAAACTCGTCCCCCGCCAGCAGCATCGGCGTGCCGTGGGAAAACAGCAGCGTGGTCAGGAAATTACGTTTCTGCCGTTCGCGGGTGGCAATAATATCCGGGTTCTCCGTCGGCCCTTCTTCGCCATAGTTGTACGAGCGATTATCGTTATGCCCGTCGTTATTGTCCTCGCCGTTGTCGGCGTTGTGCTTCTCGTTGTACGACACCAGGTCATTCAGCGTAAAGCCGTCGTGAGCGGTGATGAAGTTGACGCTGGCCCACGGACGACGCCCGCGCAGGTCGTACAGATCCCCGGATCCCAGCAGCCGTGCGGCAAAGTCGTTGGAGACGTTATCGCCCTTCCAGTACTCGCGGACGGTATCGCGGTATTTGTCGTTCCACTCACCCCAGCCGGGCGGGAAACCGCCGACCTGATACCCGCCGGGACCGATGTCCCAGGGTTCACCAATCAGCTTAAGTCTTGATAACACCGGATCCTGAGTCATGGCGTCGAAGAAACCGCCGCGCGGGTCAAACCCTTCCGGCTCTCGGCCCAGTATCGTCCCCAGGTCGAAACGAAAACCGTCAATATGCATCGATTCCGCCCAGTAGCGCAGCGAATCCATCACCATCTGCAGCACGCGCGGGTGCGAGGTGTTGACCGTATTTCCCGTCCCGGTGTCGTTGATATAGTACCGGTGCTGGTCCGGCAAGGTGCGGTAATAGCTGTAGTTATCAATCCCCTTAAACGAGAGCGTGGGGCCAAGCTCGTTCCCTTCCGCCGTGTGGTTGTACACCACGTCCAGAATCACCTCGATGCCCGCATCGTGATACGCGCGTACCATGTCGCGGAAGCCCTGGATCCCCGCCGGGCCGTAGTAGCGCGACGCCGGAGCAAAAAAGCCGAGCGTGTTATAGCCCCAGAAGTTCTTCAGGCCGCGGTCAAGCAGGTGCTGGTCGTCCGGGAACCAGTGAACCGGCAGCAGCTCCACCGAGGTGATGCCAAGACTCTTGATGTAGTCGACCGAGGCTTTGTGTCCCATCCCCTCAAACGTGCCGCGCAGCTCCTGCGGGATGGCCGGGTTCATCTGGGTAAAGCCCTTCACGTGGCTCTCATAGACGACGGCATGCGGCCAGGGCACGTTTGGCCGGCTGTTGTCCTGCCAGTCAAAGGCGTTCGGGTCGATGACCTTGCACTTCGGCGTGAACGGCGCGCTGTCGCGCGTATCAAAACTTAAATCTAATTCGTCATGCCCCAGCTCATAGCCGAAATGGGCGTCGTTCCAGTCGATATCGCCCACCAGTTCGCGGGCGTAGGGGTCGATAAGCAGCTTGTGCGGGTTAAAGCGGTGACCGTTTTCCGGATCGTAAGGGCCGTAGACGCGATAGCCGTACAGCGCGCCGGGCTTCAGGTCCGGCACATAGCCGTGCCAGACCTCATGGGTATATTCCGGCAGCTCCAGCCGGGCGATTTCGTTTTTCCCGGACGGATCAAACAGACAGAGCTCCACCCGCTCGGCGTGAGCGGAGAACAGCGCGAAGTTGACGCCCTTCCCGTCATAATTCGCCCCCAACTGCTGGCCATGACCGGCCCGAATTTCAAACGTAGTATCCTTTGCCATTTTCGTTCTCCACGATTATTCGCAGGTAAGCAGAACCAGTACACATCCCTTTTCTGACGTTAAATCCAGCGTCTCTTGCAGAATGCGGCTCTCACCGCTGAACAGATCCCGATAGCGTTTCCCCGTCAGCTCCTCGGGTATCGCCACCGTGGTATTGACCCACAGCTGATGATTATCAGTGACATCAAAAACCAGACGCGGCACGGCGACAATCAGCGCCTCCTCGTCCTTAACGCGGGCATAGACAATCAGGTTCTCCTCGCGCTCGCCGGAGACCTTAAGCGGCAGCCAGTCGCCGTAGCGGAATAGCGCGTCGTAATGCGGACGCAGCCGCAGCAGCGTGGCGGTGACGAACTGCTTAACGCGCCCGTCTCGCCAGCAGGCCGGGTTATCAAACACTGTGGCATCCGCCGCGCTGAGGTTGTGCACCAGCGCGTTGAAGTCCGGCTCCCGTCGGTTATCCGGGTCAACGAGGCTAAAGTTAAGCGCCTCGCTGCCCTGATAGATATCCGGCACGCCGGGAGCCGTCAGCTTGATTACCGTCTGGCTGAGGCTGTTCATCAACCCGGCGCGGATAAAGGGCTGCATCGCCTCGCTAAAATCCTGCAGGAACAGCGCGTTGTCCGGCGAAAGCAGATGCCGCGCGTAGCTCAGCACCACGCTCTCATAGCTCTCGTTGCTGTCGATCCAGTCGGTGCGCTGTTTTGCCTCGCGCAGCGCTTTCTCGAGGAAGCCGATGAATCGCGCGTCGAGTGCGTTAAGCCCTTCGGCGTCGTCCGGTGACTGCGTGGCGGGCCAGACGCCCGCCAGCGCCTGATAGATCATCCAGGTATCGGCAGCGTTCGGCGCGGTACCGTCATTGAGAAAACGCACCTGAGTCTGGTTCATCTGTCGCCAGCGGGCCAGATTTTCCCCCCAGCGTTCCGGCGCTTCCGTCAGGGTGTAGAGACGCGCCCGGGCGTCTTCCCCGCGCTTGGTATCGTGCGTGGAGGTGCCCAGCAGCGCGTCGGGCTGACGGGCCAGACGAATGCGCATCTCCTGGTGGAAGCGGGATAATGAAAACGCGCGCGGCGTCGGGTCGGCGCCCACTTCATTGAGCGCCAGCTCGAGGTTGTGGCGAAAGAACAGCGTGTCTTCAACGGACTTCGCCATCAGCGGCCCGGTAAGCTGCTGGAAGCGGGTTCTGAACAGCGCGGCGGACTCGCGGCAATCTTCCGGCAGGTCGCCGGTAAGAATGCGCACAATCAGGCTCAGCGCCGCTTCAGACGTCTCCACGCCGGCGACCACGCGGTTAAGCAGCGCCACGTCCGACGGGGTTAATCCCTCCCGGGTGCCGTAGGTGCGGTAGACCGGAAAGGCGATAAGCAGCTCGCGCAGCGCGTGGCGGATCTCCTCGCGCGGCAGCGCAACCTCATTGCGGCGGGCCAGATCGTCAGCAAGGTTAAGCAGCGTGGTGAATTCACCCTCAAAATTGCGATCGGTCATCAGGCCCTTGGCATCGCGCAGTTCCGCGTGGCGATCGACCGTTATTCCCAGCGTTTCGTCGTGGATGGTCTCCAGGCGCGACAGGTTATCGTCGTCGACCAGCACTTCCGCCAGCGAGGCGATAAACTCGTAGCCGGTGGTGCCGGATACCGGCCAGTCGGCGGGGAGCTGTTCTCCCTTCGCGAGGATTTTTTCAACCGTGATGTAGCAGTCGGGCCCGGTTTTCTCCCGCAGGCGCTGCAGATACCCCAGCGGATCGGCCAGGCCGTCGACGTGGTCGATGCGCAGGCCGTCCACCACGCCCGCGTGAACCAGCTCCAGGATCAGCCGGTGCGAATCGTCGAAAACCGCGTCGTCTTCAACCCGAACGCCGACCAGCCCGGTGATCTCGAAGAAGCGCCGCCACGAGAGCTGCTTCGGCGCTTCCCGCCAGGACATCAGCCGCCAGCTTTGCGCTTCATGCAGCTCAGCGATGCTCTTATCCTCGCTGTACGTGCCGGGGTTGAGCGGATACTCGGCGTCGTAGTAAACCAGCGCGGCCTTGTACGTGACAGGGTCACGTTTTAGAGCGATCGCCCCCTTCTCCAGCTCCGCCTCAAAGGTGTCACCGAGGAACGGCAGCGTTAGCGGGCGCGACCCGTCGATATCGAAATAGCGGAAATAGCGGCTCTGCTGGCCGTATTCAATCACGTCCCGCCACCAGGCATTTTCCAGCGAGGTGGACATATGGTTCGGGACAATATCCAGAATCAGCCCCATGCCGGCCTGCTTAAGCGCCGCCGCCATGCGGTCGAAACCGTCTCGTCCGCCGATCGCGGGGTCAATTTCATTCGGGTTGGTCACGTCATAGCCGTGAGTGGAACCCGCTGTGGCGGTAAATACGGGCGATGCGTAGAGATGGCTGATGCCGAGATCTTTCAGGTAAGGCACCAGCGCCGCAACGCGGTCGAAGGTCATGCCATTACGGAACTGAATACGGTACGTGGCGGAAGGGATCATAACGATGCTTCTCCATCAGCAAAGCGAACGACAATACCGTTCGGCGGTAAAACGTCAGTGACTTCCGGCCAGGCAAAGCGCGTCTCACCCGCGAGATCGGGCAGCACGACGGGCTTACTAGCGATATTCAGCGCCAGAGAGAGCGTCCCCGACGGGAAATGCCAGCTCACCGCCACCATGCCGGGCGCGGTCTTGATTACTTTGCCCTCAACGGCGCCGCCATGACGCAGAAGCGGAACGATATGGCGATGACGCAGCGTCAGCAGGTGGCGCGTGAAGCGCAGCCACGTTTTGCCTTCGTCGGTGGCAATCTTATTCCAGTCGAGTTTTGAACGGATAAACGTGCTCAGGTCGTTCGGATCCGGGACGGTTTCATCGTGCCCGGCATGGCCGGTAAACTCTTTCGCGCGCCCTTCCCGCACCGCCTTTGCCAGATCGCCGTGAAAATCGGTGAAGAACAGGAACGGGTGCGTTTCCCCAAACTCCTCGCCCATAAACAGCAGCGGGATATGGGGGGAAAGCAGCAGCGCGGCAAGGAGCACCCGCGTCTTATCGGCCCCCGCCAAGGCGATCAGCCGCTCGCCCTGGGCACGATTCCCGGTCTGATCGTGGTTCTGAATAAAATCGACGAAGAACTGCGGCGGCTGCGTCTGGCACTCCACTCCGCGGGATTCGCCGGTTTGCAGCGAAATCTCGCCCTGGTAGACAAAGCCTTCCGCCAGCGCCCGGGCGAACTTTTTCTCCGGCTCAAAGGCAAAATCCTGGTAGTACGCGTGGGTCTCGCCGGTGGCAAACACGTGGGCAGCGTTGTGGAAGTCATCATTCCACTCGGCGGTGAACAGCGGCGTATTGCCCTGTTCATCGCGCGGATGCAGGAAAATCACGTTGCGGCTGTCTTCCGTGGTCAGGTGAACGTGGCGGTGCGGGATCGCCTCGCGGATTTTTGAGGCAATCTCCTCCAGAATGTGCATCTCCGCGCTGTCTTTAATCTGGTCGATGGCGTCAAAGCGCAGGCCGTCCAGACGATACTCCGTCAGCCAGTAGAGTGGCGCATCGGTAATGTACTGCCTTACCGGCTCGCGTTCGTAAGCAATTCCGTTGCCCCACGGCGTCATCCGCTGTGCATCAAAAAACGCGGGCGACAGCAGCGGCAGATAGTTCCCCTCCGGGCCGAAGTGGTTGAGCACGATATCCAGCACCACGGAGAGTCCCAGCCCGTGCGCGGCGTCGATAAACGCGTGGAAATCCTCCGGCGTACCGTAGGCAGAGTGCGGGGCGTACAGCAGCACGCCGTCATACCCCCAGCCGCGTGTTCCGCCAAACTGAGAGACGGGCATCACTTCAAGCTGGGTAATACCGAGCTCTGCCAGATACGGCAGCTTGTCGATGGCGGCCCGGAAGGTGCCCTCCGGGGTAAACGTGCCGATGTGCAGCTCGTAGATAACCGTATCTTCCCACGGCCGCCCTGCCCAGTCCCGGTTGACCGGCTGATAGCGTTGGGGATCGATAACGATGGAGGGGCCGTTAACGTCGCCTTTTTGCGCGCGCGATGCGGGATCGGGCACCGTCATGCCGTCCTGCAGAACAAATTGATATTCTGCACCGTGCGTGACGCCGGGTACGTCTGCCTGAAACCAGCCGTCGCCAGCTGCCGTCATCGGCACGTCGGCGGCGGCCAGACGTAGCGTAAGTTCTTTCTGTCCTTCTGCCCAGACGCGAAAACGTACAACGTCATCGGAAATAAACTCAGCACCCCACTGCTTTTGAAATGTCCTGAATTCCATTCATTGTCCTCGAATGACCCACATTTTACGCGGAACGAAGTACAAGCTTAGTTCAGGATTAAAAGTGTGTTAGGCCAGCGAATTTAACCGCTTCGTCTATTCTTTATGAAATAACTCACTACCGGGAATACTATGCAGATTCGAAAAGGACTCAGTACCGACCTCGCTCGCCTTGAATGCTGTGACTTTTCTTTCACCATTAGCCACATTGCGCGAGAGCCCTTTATCCACTGCGATTTGCATATCGAAGCCGTCGCCGAGCCCTGGATTAAAACCTACGAGCTCGATATCCAAACCCTTGAAAACCACTGCGTTAATCCGGACGCCATATTTCTTATTGCCGAAACGGATGACGGTGAAATAGCGGGATTTATTACCGCGTCAATCGGCTGGAATAAGTTTATCTCGGTGGATTACATTGCCGTGGAGCGCACGAAACGCAGAACCGGCGCCGCGCAAAAATTAATGGCCGCCGCGCACGTCTGGGCCCGCAGCGTAAACGCGCCGGGATTACGGCTTGAAACACAAAATGTGAACGTCTCGGCCTGTCTGTTTTACCGCAACTACGGGTTTACCCTGGGCGGATACGATCGTTATCTCTACAACGCCTTACCGGAAAAAGACGAAATCGCCCTGTTCTGGTATTACATGCTGGTCTAGCGGTGCGGCCTTCATATTTCTGTCATTGAATTTCATTACGCTTTCGGGATTTTAACCAGGGTGTTGAGGAAAAAAGTGTGAATTCAATGGCTAAGGTATTACTGCTGGCATTACCTGTTTTGAGTGCAACGGCCGCGGCGACGGCCGCCGGGGGCGAGCTGTGTGAACCCAAAGCGTACGAAATGGCGCTGCGCTATCAGCAGAAATCGGCAGAGATCGTGGCCCTTCAGCTGCAGACGTATCGGTTTGCCACCGAGCGTTTCAACGAAAAGTTAAAAGAGCTGAAAACGCCTGAAAATTACGCCGTGGTAATGGACCTGGATGAAACGGTACTGGATAACACCCCTCTGCTGGTGCGCGACACCGAGCAGTGTCACGACTATACAAAATGGGACACCTGGAGCGACTGGGAGAAACAGGGACAACCCGGCTTAATTCCGGGCGCGAAGGCGTTTCTTGACCATGTGAATCAAAGCAAGGTCCGTATCTATTATGTCTCGGACCGCATGCAGGAAAATAAAGCCTATACGCTCAGGACGTTAAAAGCTCTGGGACTTCCGCAGGTGTCCGATGAAAGCGTGCTTCTGGACACGGTCAGCAAGGAAGAGCGTCGCCAGAGCATCCTCAAAAAGCAGCAGATCGTAATGCTGTTTGGCGACAGCCTGCCGGATTTCGCCGTGCAGTTTAAAAATAAAAAGCCGAGCGAGCAGCAGCGCGAGCTGGTTGAAGCCAGCGCGGAACACTTCGGAAACGACTGGATTGTGCTGCCTAATGCCGCTTATGGCTCCTGGTCCAAAGCCACGCCGGACGGCTGGAACGCACCGCTGAAAAAATAAGGTTTTACGGGCCGGGAAAGGCAGCATCGCCACCCGGCTTCTGCGTTGTGCTATCCACCGCGTTTATAGGTCCTATCATTTCTGGGCAGGTTCTTATAATTTTACGAAGAAGTAAGATGAGCGCTTTCAAAGGAGACTCGTATGCTTACCGTGAAAAAACTTGCTCTTTCTACGCTGATTTCCAGTTCATTGCTTTTCTACCCTGCGCTGCAGGCGTCGGCAGAGACGCCCCAGCACGTCGTTAAACAACCGGCGGGCGGATACAGCGTTCAGGTCGGCGACGTTCTGGTCACCTCGTTTACGGACGGGACCGTCGCGCAGGATCTGCACAAGCTGCTGCGCCGGACAACGCCGCAAAAAATCGATGCGCTGCTCGCGAAAAATTTCCAGACCAACCCGCCTGAGGTATCCATCAACGCGTTCCTGATTGCGATGCCCGGACATAAAATTCTGGTGGATACGGGCTCAGGCCAGCTCTTTGGCCCCGGCAACGGCGGACGTCTGATTGAGAGCCTCGCCACCCAGGGGATTAAACCCGAGGACATTACTGAAGTCCTGCTGACCCACGCCCACTCCGATCACGCGGGCGGCCTGGTGAAAGACGGCAAGGTGGTGTTCAGCAACGCGCGCGTTTTCGTTGGCAAACCGGACGTCGACTTTTTCTTTAACGACGAGAATCAGAAAAAAACCGGCTACGGCAAGAACTATTTTGACGTCGCGCAGAAGACCTTAAAACCCTATCTTGACGCCGGTAAAGTGGTGCCGTTTAGCGGCACATCTGAGATTCTCCCGGGGCTGACCGGCACGGTTCATCCCGGCCATACGCCGGGTTCAGCCTTCTACACGCTGACGAGCAACGGCGAGAAGATCACCTTTGTCGGCGACATCATTCATGCCGCGGCGGTTCAGTTCCCGCAGCCTGACGTGACCATTACCTACGATGAAGATCAGAACAAAGCGGCAAGCGTGCGCGAACACGCGTTTGCGGACTTTGTGAAAAATAAAGACCTGGTCGCCGCGCCCCATCTGCCGTTCCCGGGTATCGGGTACGTCACCAAAGGCGAAAACGGCGGCTATGCCTGGGTCCCTGTGACCTATACCAACCGGGACGCCGGCAGCGCGAAATAAAATGACGCTCGTCTCTGACATGGACATCGACCTGATCCTGACCCTGGACGCCCTGCTTCAGGACAGGAATATCACCCATGCGGCCGCGCGGCTGGGCATCAGCCAGCCCGCGCTGTCCGCCCGTCTCGCGCGTCTGCGAACGCTGTTTGGCGAACCGCTGTTTATTCCCTCCCCACATGGACGTGGGGTGCTACCCACGCCGCGAGCGGAAGCGCTTAAGCTGCAGGTGGAGAGCGTGCTGCGCGGCATCAGCGCGCTATTTGCCCCCACCACGTTTGATGCCCAGACCAGTACCCGGACCTTTGTTATCGCCCTGCACGAAAACCCGGCGCTGATGCTGGGCACCGGGCTGCTTAACCAGGTGGGTACCGAAGCTCCAGGTATTCGCCTGCGCTTCGCCCTGCCACAGATGTCCGAACTGCCGCAGCAGCTTGAAAACGGTGATGTGGATATCTACATCGGCGTGAGCGCGGGTGCTCATGACGGCTGGGTGAGACGCAAACTGCTCGACGATACGTTTGCCACCGCCCAGCGTAAAGGCCATCCGCGCGGGACCGGAGAGTTAGACCTGGAAAGCTACTGCGCGCTTTCTCATCTGGTGGTGTCATCGGCGGGAGATCCGTTTACCGGCTTTGTCGATCAAACCCTGGCCGGGCTGGGCTACCAGCGGCACGTCGCGATGTCCACGCAGAGCTACGCCGTGGCGCCTGCGCTTGTTGCCGGTACCGACCTGGCGTGCACCCTGCCGGAACGGATGCTGAAACAGTTTGCCGGCACGCTGGATCTCTTTGCGCCGCCGCTGCCGCTCCAGCCGATTATCATCTACATGTACTGGCACCCGAAAAACAGCCAGGATCCGGCGAATGCCTGGCTGCGCGAGCAGCTGCTGCAGGCCGCCGGGCGTCAGGTGTGATCGAGGGTAACCAGAAACTTTTTAAGCACTTCTGATCGGATAATCCGGTGACAAACCAGCGTCAGCTCGCTTTCACGGAGCCGGTCGAGGATGTCCACGTAAACCACATTCTCGACGCTCACCGCCTTTGCCGAGGCGGGCAGCAGCGCCAGCCCAAACCCCGCCGAGACCAGGCTTATCACCGTGGGCACGTCGGTCGCGTTTTGCACCACGTCCGGCTGAAAGCCCGCCCCGCTGCAGGCGTCATAAAAGTACTGTTCCAGCCCCATTCCCTCCGGGTCGCGCAGGGAGATCCATTTTTCGTCCTTCACTGACGAAAGCGTCAGCGCGGAAGATCCCGCCAGCGGATGCTGACGATACAGCGCAAGTACCGTTTTCTCTGACGTGAACGGACGGCTTTGCAGATCGTCAGGCAGCGACGGCAGCGGTGCCCGGATAATAGCCACATCGAGCTGGTTGCTCTGCACGGCCGCGTAGAGCGTCTGCACGTTTCCCGTCACCAGCGACATGGTAATGGCCGGCCAGCGCGTATGCATCTGGCGCAGCGCGGCGGGCAGCCTGCCGTCGAACATCGCGCTCGACACGCACCCCAGGTTTAATACCCCCTGCTCGCCCCTCGCCGTTTGCCTGGCGTCGAGAACAGCCTGCTCGGTCAGGGAGATGGCGAGCCTGGCTTTCACCAGAAACGCTTCACCTGCGGGCGTCAGGGTTAAGCGGCGGTTCGCCCGGCTGAAAAGAGTGACGCCTAAACGTTCTTCAAGCGCCTTTATCTGCTGGCTCAGGGCCGGTTGCGCCATGTTCAGACGCTCAGCGGCCCGGTGCATGTGGAGCTCTTCGGCCACGACGATGAAATGGCGCATCTGACGAAACTGCACGGAACGCTTCCTTTTTTGATATGAATTTACTTATCAATTTAGCAGTAATGATGCAATTGATGCTATTGGTCATTGCCATAAAAATGGAGGTATTCAAACGAGGGAGGAAAATATGGAAAACCCGATCAACGATCTCCGCAGCGCCATCGCCCTGCTTCAGCGCCACGAAGGGCAGTATCTTGAAACCGATTATCCGGTCGATCCCAACGCGGAGCTGGCGGGAGTCTACCGCCATATCGGCGCGGGCGGCACGGTAAAACGTCCAACCCGTACGGGCCCGGCCATGATGTTCAACAGCGTGAAGGGCTATCCGGGCTCCCGCATCCTGGTGGGCATGCACGCCAGCCGCGAGCGTGCCGCGCTCCTTCTGGGCTGCGAGCCCTCTGAACTCGCAAAACACGTCGGCCAGGCGGTGAAAAAGCCGGTTGCGCCGGTTGTCGTTCCGGCCTCGCAGGCGCCCTGCCAGGAACAGGTTTTCTACGCTGACGACCCTGACTTCGACCTGCGCAAGCTTCTTCCGGCCCCCACAAACACGCCGATTGATGCGGGCCCGTTCTTCTGTCTGGGGCTGGTGCTGGCGAGCGATCCGGAAGACAGCTCGCTGACGGATGTCACCATCCACCGCCTCTGCGTTCAGGAGCGCGACGAGCTTTCCATGTTCCTTGCCGCCGGTCGGCATATCGAAGTCTTCCGCAAAAAGGCGGAAGAGGCCGGAAAACCGCTGCCGGTGACGATCAATATGGGGCTCGATCCTGCCATCTATATCGGCGCGTGCTTTGAGGCGCCCACCACGCCGTTTGGCTACAACGAGCTGGGCGTCGCCGGGGCGCTGCGCCAGCAGCCGGTCGAACTGGTGCAGGGCGTGGCGGTAAAAGAGAAAGCGATCGCGCGGGCGGAAATCATCATCGAGGGCGAACTGCTGCCGGGCGTGCGCGTAAGAGAAGATCAGCATACCAACACCGGCCACGCGATGCCGGAGTTCCCGGGCTACTGCGGCGAGGCGAACACGTCCCTGCCCGTGATCAAAGTGAAAGCCGTGACCATGCGAAACCACGCGATCCTGCAAACGCTGGTGGGACCGGGAGAAGAGCATACCACCCTGGCCGGTTTACCGACGGAAGCCAGCATCCGCAATGCCGTTGAAGAGGCGATTCCGGGCTTCCTGCAAAACGTCTATGCGCATACCGCGGGCGGCGGTAAATTCCTCGGGATCCTGCAGGTGAAAAAACGCCAGCCGTCAGACGAAGGCCGTCAGGGACAGGCGGCGCTCATTGCCTTAGCCACCTATTCGGAGCTGAAGAACATCATTCTTGTCGACGAAGACGTGGATATTTTCGACAGCGACGACATCCTGTGGGCGATGACCACCCGCATGCAGGGCGATGTCAGCATCACCAATATTCCGGGGATCCGCGGCCACCAGCTGGATCCGTCCCAGTCGCCGGATTACAGCACCTCAATTCGCGCAAACGGCATCTCCTGCAAGACCATCTTCGACTGCACGGTGCCGTGGGCGCTGAAGGACCGCTTCGAGCGCGCGCCGTTTATGGAGGTGGATCCGCGTCCGTGGGCGCCGGAGCTGTTCGCTGATAAGAAATAGGGAAATTTCGGGCGTATGGCCCGCAGGTCATACGCTTATTTTCTTTTCAAGCGCGGCAATATTTTTTTTATCTGCCTTTCGCTCCACGGAGAAACGATCGACGCTCAGCAAAATGAGCATCAGCCCCCTGCCGCTCTCCAGTAACGGCGATATTTCACAGAAACGGTCTCGTCTGGCGGCCTCGAGCCGCTCCAGCGGGAACGCATCACCTGCGTCGGTAAAGACAACGCGGACATTATGGTCCCGGATGTCGAACTCTACGCTAAATGTACGTGAAGCATCCTCATGCAGCGCGTGCCGGATGATATTCGTCGCCACTTCACAGACGGCAAGGTCGAGCGCGAAACGCCACTCATCGTCAACGGCAAGCGCGCTCAGACGGTCTCCCAGCCAGCCGGCCAGCGGCATCAGGGAGCCGAGCTCCGCCGGAAATTCTGCATGCTCCGGCGTCGGCATCTACTGCCCCAGCTGCGCAAGCGCGCTGTTTTTATCCGGATAAATGCGGAATATGCGATCCATTCGGGTCAGGGTGAACATATTCATGATCCCGGGGTTCAGGGAGCACAGAGCCATTTCGCCTTTCCCGTTCATCAGTTTAAACAACGATACCAGCATCCCCAGCCCGCTGCTGTCGATAAAGTCCACTTTGCTAAAATCGACAATTAAGGCTTTGCGATCGCTGCCAATTTCTTCCGTGACGGTGGCCTTAAACGTCGCGGCAATGGACGCATCCAGCCGCCGGACCGCTGGCGTAAGAATGTTGGCATGCGGTAATCGTTCAGTGTTAATAATCATTCTGTTCTCCCTGACGCTCAATCACTAACAGTGAAACGTCATCGGTTAAGGCGGTCGGTTCATCACGATTTGCATTGCGCCAGCCGGTCAGGTGTTGTCCGAAACGCAGCAGGAGCTCGTCTACCGGCAGATGGGCATGTTCATGAAGCCAGCGTTCCAGACGTTGCGGGCCAAACTGCTCGCCATCGCTGTTCTCACACTCCGTGATGCCGTCACTGAATAAGCATAAGCGATCCCCTGGATTGAGGGTAAAAGCGACGTCCTCCCAGCTCAGGTCGGGCATCAGTCCGACAGGCGGTCCACCCTCGCCAACGTAAGTGACGGCACTCTCTGCGTTCACAATCACGGGAGTAGGATGCCCCGCCTGACACAACAGTCCCTGACCACTAACGGGGTCGATCACGCCGTAGATGATGGTGAAATAGCTGGTGATGTCGTTTTCTTCACTGCAAAAGCGGCTGTTCAGTATTCTGACGACCTCGGCAGGCGACTGAATTCCGCCCTCTGCGGTAAACAAAAAACGATCCACCACCCGGCCGTGCAGGAACTGACGCGCCACGGCCAGGGACATCATCGCGGCCCCCACGCCGTGACCGGAGACGTCAACGCAGTAGAACCCCAGATGAGAGTCCAGAGGAAAAATATTGAAGACATCGCCCGATACCCAGGCAGACGGTAAGAAAAGCCAGTCGGAAAAGTAGTTCCCGAAGCGCAGGCGGTGTGAAGGCAGCACCGAGTGCTGAACGCGCGCCGCCAGCTCAAGATCCTGTTCAATCTGGCGTAACGCTTCACTCAGGCGCTTATTATGCGCCGCGAGGGTCGCTTCCAGCGTCAAAATACGTACCCCGGCATGGAGCCGCGCCCGTAACTCAGCCTGTTCGACGGGCTTGCTTAAAAAATCATCCGCCCCGGCATCAAAACCCTGCGTTAAATCTCCTGCATTCTCGCGGGCCGTGAGCAGAATGATATACACATAGTGGCCAAACTGACGGCTGCGGATCGTCTGACAGAGCGTAAGCCCGTCCATTTCCGGCATCTCCCAGTCGCTTATCACCATGCTGATCGGCTGGCTGGACAATATTTCCAGCGCGGCGACGCCATTTTCCGCCTCGCTCACGATATACCCCCACTGGGTGAGCATTCGGGAGAGTAACCGACGATAAATCAGCGAATCTTCAACGATTAACACGTGCAGCGCTGACATGTATCCCTCCTATAGCGGTAAGAACCATATAAGACTCACGGTCCCTTCCCTGAATTTTGCGTTACCGTTGCCGTGCCCCGGATAGCGCGTCCCCGCATAGTTCGCGTACTGGATGGAGAACGAACCTGGCGTATAGCCCGCATAGCCAAAGCTGTAGCTGTAATCGCCGTTCCAGGGCTGCTGCTGGCTGCTGTCCGGGAACCAGAACGCCGTTGCGCGAACGAAGAAATGTTGTTTGAAGGTATAGCCGCAGCCGCCGAGCATGACGTTTTTATTTTTGCGGATGTCATCGCTGCTGAGGTCGTAGTAGCGCGGAACCCAGCTGTACCCGACCTGGCAAATGATAGAGTCCCCTTTATTAATCAGGAGCGCGTTTTCAACCGGTTTCGGTAGCGAAAACTTATAGGCCAGCGTAAAGGCGCCCTGTTCGAAATAGGTGTGTCTCCGGCTACCCGACGTCCAGAAGTGGTTATCGCCGTAGTTGCCGTAAACCAGGCTGAACGTGTTGGCATGCCAGTCGTCATAGCCAAAGCTGTAGCGAAAATCCGCGGTGTAGCGGTTGGTATCCCTGACCGGCAGCCGGGAGGTAATGTTGGCAAACCAGAAGCTGTAGGGGGAATACTGCAGACTAAGATTCAGCGTCTGGTTAATTTTTTTCGCCTGCGCGGCGCTGTCCGAGCTGTTGGGCACGCTCACCATCTGCTCTTTCAGCCCAGAACTAAAGCTCAGAGCGCCTGAAAATTTCTTGTCATTGCCTGAGAACAGGCGCCCCCACCGGCTGGTAAAAACGCCTGCCTGAACGGGCTCGCCGTTTTTATCGCGCAACGTCTCTTTCTCGCTGCTTTGCGCCGCATCCGCCGCGGGTATTGCGGCGAGTAAGACGCCCGCCAGGAGCCATTTTTCACGCATAACCGCCATCCTTAGTTAGGTATCCAGCGTGCAGCGACGTTGTATTTTGCCATGAGCCACAAAATGCCCAGTGCCGCAGCATGCACTAACGTATTTTCTATCCAGGCATGACGCCACAAATCGAAGGTGATGAACTGACTCACCAGCAGCACCACGTACACATGCAAAATGAAGGTATAAAGCGAGTGCTGGCCTAACGGAATAAGAAACCATCCCAGCAGGCGGTTGAGCGGCGTCCAGCAGTATGTCAGCACCAGATAGACGGTAACCATCAGGGCGATATCGTTTAATACCCGCACCGGGCCCAGCCCATTTTTCGCCGCCCAGGTGTGATAAAAGGTGTTGAAGCCGTCAGGCGGAATCACGTGCATCAGCAGCGCGGGGGGCATAAACGGGTTGGTATGGTTCTGTGCTATGAACCCCAGAATGAGCGCCACTATCACCAGCGCAACCACCACCACTTTACCTGCAGGCGTGCGTGCGAAAGAGATCAGTTCGGCTTTATACCACCCGCTGGCCATGCCCAGCACAAAGATGAACTGCCAGGCCAGCAGCGGAAAGGCAAATTCGAATTCCGACGGCGTCAGCCGGAGCGGCCACCGCTGCCAAAGGCCGTACACTAGCAGAGACGCCCCCAGCAGCCACCAGACGTTACCCTTCTGTAGCATCCCCAAAAATAGCGGGCTGAGTAGCAGCAAAAAGATATACAGCCCCAGAATTTGCGTCTGATGGGGGCCAATCTGCAAATAGAGAATAATGTTGAACCAGGTCTCTTTTATTTGTGGCGTGACCGGATAAAGCGACCAGCTTTCACCCGAAAAGCGGTCGGTAAAATGAGTGACCTCGAAAAGATTAATATGCGGGATATAGGACAGGAGAATAAACGACACTATGATAATGATATTTACGCGATATATTTTCCACGCCCTGAGATAAAGCCCCCACGAAACCGTGAGTAATACGACTTTTTGCAGACGAGCGCGATTCAACATCCCCAACATAAATCCCGAGAGAATGACAAAGCCTTCTGCGCCGGTTGTTAACCCAAAACGCTCCCAGGAGAATATATTAATTACCGACATCACTTCCGTATGCGCCACGACCATCATGACGAGGGCAATCCCGCGCATAAAGTCAATTCTCAGGTCCCGGGCACCTGCAATGGCATACCGCCATGATCTTGATTTTACTATATCCGCTTGCGCGATCGGCGGCGCAATATGGCTCATAGGGTATCCTTTACCTGGAAACGAAAATTAACGTCTAAATAAAGTAGATAGCCTAAAGGAATAGTAACCGCAATTTATCGTGAACAGATGAGGCGAATTAAGCAGAATTTAACATTAATTAACCACCACTAAATAATAGTAATGAACGTGGCTGGACACTTTTATTCGGCGTTCTACACTTACCTTAAATCTTGTTTATTCGCTATTTTCTTTGACCTTCTGGCAACTGCCTTTGCAGCAGAATGGGTCTGCATATTCACGGAATCAGGAACGCCGGAACTATGGATTTTTATTTTTCCCGTTTTGAACATCGTCGACCTCCGGAACCGTTGAAAACGCCGCGCTGGGTAATGATGACCTGGCAGGTGTTAGCGGTCGCGGCGCTTATTCTGGGCGCAAATTATATTTACTGGCGCTGGACCGCCTCCCTGAACACGGACGCGTTATGGTACGCCATACCGCTGGTCCTCGCCGAAACCCTGGCCTGGATCGGTACCGTGCTGTTTACCATCAACTTATGGAAAGAACAGGATCCTCCCCAGAGTCCGCCCCCGAGCGAGATTAACGACTGCCTGTCACCGGAGGAGGCAGTAGAGCCCCGTCCCGTTAAGGTGGATCTGTTCATTGCCACCTATTCCGAAGACACCGAGCTGGTGAGGCTGTCCATTCGCGACGCCCTGAATATGGATTACCCGTACCCGATTGACTACCGGATCCACGTCCTCGATGACGGCCGTCGCCCGGAGATGAAAGCCGTTTGCGATGAGGAAGGCGTCAATTACATCAGTCGCCAGACCAACATCGGATTTAAGGCCGGTAACCTGCGCAATGGTCTTGAGCAAACCGACGGCGATTTTCTTGTTATCTGCGACGCCGATACCCGTGTATTTCCCACCCTTCTCAGCCATACGCTGGGCTATTTCCGCAACCCTGACGTGGCCTGGGTGCAGACGCCGCAGTGGTTCTTCGATCTCCCGGAAGGAGAAAGTTTGTCGCGCTGGGGCCAGCGGAAAGCCGGAAAAATGGGCTATGGCCTGGGCTGGCTGATCCAAAAGTGTGTCGGCCCGGTCACGGTTGGCCGCGACCCGTTTTTTAACGATCCGCGCATGTTCTATGACGTCATCCTGCGGAGGCGCAACTGGGCCAACGCCGCATTCTGCTGCGGCGCGGCGTCCATCCACCGTCGCGAGGCGGTTATGCAGGCCGCGCTGAGAAGCTACGTCTGGTCCGTCGAAGAGGAGATCCATCGCCATACCCGCGACATACGCGATGACGAAACGCGGAGCGCGCTACAGGAGGCGATGCGCCCCCACGTGGCATTTGACACTGAGTTAACGCCCTACAAATTTCACGTCTCCGAAGATATTTACACCTCGGTGCTGCTGCACGGTGACGCCGCACGACGCTGGCGTTCGGTCATGCACCCGCGCGTTGAGTCGAAGATGCTCTCTCCGCAGGATATGCTGACCTGGATGATTCAACGCTTTAAATATGCCGCAGGTTCGCTGGATATTTTGTTCCATGACAATATCTTCAGCCGTCGTCGCTTCAGGCTTTCACTCCCCCAGACGCTGATGTACGCCACGACCTTCTGGTCCTATATGGCCTGCGTATGGAACACGGTGTTTTTGATTTCACCCATTATTTATCTGTTCACCGGTATTCCGCCGGTATCGGCCTGGTCGACGCCGTTCTATCTCCATTTTCTCCCCTTTTTTATTTTCTCCGAACTGGCCTTTATGTTCGGGACATGGGGGATTTCGGCCTGGGACGGCAGGGCCTCCTACCTCTCCTTCTTTTCCATGAATCTGCGCGCGCTCAATACGGTGCTGCGGGGCGAGCAGATCAAATTTCACGTCACGCCAAAAGAGCGGCAGACGGGCCGTTTTCTCTATCTGGTGAAGCCGCAGATTGCCATCGTAGTGCTGACCCTCGCAGGGCTTATCTGGGGAGGGATTCAGGTTGCACGCGGCCAGGTCGACGACCCTTCCGGCTACGTCATCAATATTTTCTGGGGAGGGGTGAACATCGCCGCCATGCTGCCGCTGATATTCGCAGCCATGTGGACGCCCGCCGAAGAGGATGAGGTCACCCAATGAGAATACGTGATGCCCTGCTTTCCGCGCGCAGTTATCTCACTATTCTGCTGGGGTTCCTGCTCGGCTTTGCCATTGTGGTATGGGTTGAGAAACAAATGCCTTCGCGCGTGGAGAGCAGCGGCGGCATCGCGCTCAGTAAAGATTTCCCTCCGCTGCCCGAAAAACGCGAGCTGACCTATGACGAGGCCATCTGGGCGCGGGTAGCCTGGCAATACTACGTGAATAATACCCAGCCAAACGGCCTGGCGAACGCCAGCGACGGTGAGCCCTGGCTGAGCCTCTGGAGCGTGGGAAGCTACCTGTTTGCGGCCGCTGCCGCAGAGCAGCTCAATATCATTTCCACCGATGAGTTTGACGAGAGGGTCAGCGCGGCCCTGTTTACGCTGGGGCAGCTGCCGCTTAATGAGAAAGGCCTCCCTGCCGCGTATTACCATGCGGACACCCTCAAAATTCTGGGAAAACCTGACGCATCCGCAATAGGCCTGAGCCGCCTGCTGACGGCGCTTCAGACTCTCCTTTGGCGCTATCCTCAGCACGCGGCGGCCATCCGCGATCTGTTTAGCGTCTGGAGCACCGGCACGCTGATCGAAAGCAGCACTCAAAGCCAGGCGGCCGTGCCGCTCCATCACTGGACTCTGACCAATGACGAACAGCGGGACAGCTTTGGCTATCGGCTCTATGCCAGCCATACGCTGCGCTTAATTGACAGTGCGGCGGGACTGGCGGTCACCAATCCGCCCGAAGGGCAAAAGATGATCGACCTGGATGGGATCATGGTTCCCGATGAAGGGCTGCGCACGCCCTGGGGCAAGCAGACCTCCCTGATCAGTCTGCCCTATCTGCTAACCGGACTCGAACTGGGTTTTGACGCGCAGAGCGCTGAAATTGCGTGGCGGATTATGCAGATCCAGCAGCGGCGCCACGGCCTGCGCTCACCAAAACCTCCTATCAGCACGGATTATGCCGAACCGGCACCGGATTACGTTACCGATCTGCCAAACAGGCAGCCGGTACAGGCGCGCGCCCTGCGTGACGAAGTGCCGGAGAAAGTCGCGATCGCCTCCACCCGCACCGCATTTGCCTGGTATGCCCTGTTCCGCAACAGCTGGAGCGAGGCGCTGCGCCAGCAGGTTCTGCCGCTTCTGGTGCCGGGTAAAGGCTGGCAGCGCGGTTTCAATCTTAATAACAGCGTTAACAGCGTCGTGGACGCCGACACCAACGCCATCGTACTGGAAAGTCTGTCGTATATCGCGCACGGCCAGATGCTCTGTCTGGCCTGCCTTCACACGGCCCCCCATTCATCCACTCCCGCAGGAGCAACGCCATGAAGCCACGATCCCCGATCCTTTTCTACCTGCTCACGGGAATAACGATCTGCTGGCTGGCGCTCTCGACCGCGCGCGCGGAAACCGGGTTGCCTGCATCTGGTTACTCCCCTCGCAGCGGCGAGCTGACGGCCCGAGAGATGACCATTGCGAAAAACGCCTGGCAGTATTTCGTCTCAAACTATCAGCCCACGACGGGGCTGGTGAATGCGGTTAATAAATATCCTTCCACCACCATGTGGGACAGCGCCTCCTATCTGGCCGCACTGACGGCGGCGCGCGAGCTGGGGATCATTGATAAAGCAGAATTCGATCGCCGGATGCTGAAATTTCTCGCCACGCTAAACACCCTGGTGCTGTTCCGCAACGAGCTGCCCAACAAAGCCTATAACACCATCAGCGGCCAGAAAGTGGACTATACCAACAAGCCCGGCGAAATTGGCTTCTCGGCTCTGGATATCGGGCGAATGCTGGTCTGGCTGAAAATCATCAAAGAACGTTACCCGGAATACGGCAACAGCGTTGATAACGTGGTGCTCGGCTGGGATTTCAGCCATGCGATCGACCCCTGCGGCACGCTGTACGGAGCCTATCTGGAGAACGGCCAGCCGAAGTATGTTCAGGAAGGCCGGCTGGGCTATGAAGAGTACGGCGCGGCGGGCTACCAGCTGTGGGGGTTCAATACCTGTAAAGCCAGCCGTCCGCAGCCGTACGAGCTGGCCGAAATCTACTGCGTGCTGGTTCCGTATGATTCACGCGACCCGCGCAACACGTCTCAGCATAACTATGTGGTGACGGAATCCTACCTGCTCTACGGTCTGGAGTTCGGCTTCGATAAACCGACCGATCGGGATAACGCTCCGCGCGACTACTCCCTGACGTGGATGAAAAACTTTGCCGATCGCGTTTATCAGGCTCAGGAGAACCGCTACACCATCACCGGCGTCCTCACCGCGCGCTCTGAGCACCAGCTCGATAAAGCGCCATACTTCGTCTATGACACCGTCTTCAGCGACGGGTACAACTGGAACACCATTACCGACAAAGGACAATTCGTCCCTAACGCTGCCGCAATTTCACTGAAGGCGGCGCTGGGAATGTGGGTCCTGTGGAACTCGCCTTATACCGATCGCCTGCTGAACACCATTGAGAATGCCAACGAAGAGGGAAAAGGCTACTACGAAGGGCTGTATGAAAACGGCGACGGGCCGATCAAGGAGTTCACCGCGAACAATAACGGCATCATGCTGGAGGCCCTGTTGTTCAAAAAAGAGGGGAAACTGCTGGCCTTCAACACCGATAACCCGAAGAGCAAGGATTTTGCGCCGTCGCTGTGGGATCAAAAGCTGCTCGATCAGTTTGAAGAGAACAACGCCCTGCGCAGCCGTCCGTTCCTTGCCAGCACGCCGGCCGTAAAAAGCTGGTGCGACCGGACCGGCGTCACGCAGCGCACCAAACCCGCCTGCCAGGCCTGTCAGTGCGCGTCATGCAGCGCGGACGAGCCGGTTAAACTGCCTCCGGTGACTGCGCAATGCTTAAAACCTTAGCCAGAGGGCTCGCGGGATTACTCCTCGCAGGTGTGGTCATCTTTGCTCTGTTTGGCCATCAGGGGGCTGGCTGGCGCTGGCTAATCAATGGCGGCTGGCACTCCAGCGCGCGTATCGCTGCCCTGACGCCGGAAGAACAGAAATGGGCGGCGATCGCCTGGCGCTATTTCGTCAACAATACCCAGCCGCAAACCGGACTGGTCAACGGAAGCGACAAACAGCCCCGCGTCACGCTCTGGCAAATGGGCGATACGCTTATCGCCCTGCTGGCGGCAAAAGAGCTGGGGCTGATTGATGAGGCCGAGTATGACGCCCGCCTGACGCGGCTGATGGGCACTCTCAACCGCCTGATGCTGACCGAGACCCGGACGCCAGGACGGCTCTATTCCAGCCAGACGGCAGCGACGATCGACTTTAGCGGCAAGCCCGCTAAAAATGGCTGGTCCGCGCGCGACATGGCTCGCCTGATGCTCGCCCTGCGCCTCACCGCTGAGCGGGAGCCGCAGTACAGCGAGTATCTGGATAAAATCATTCTGCGCTGGAACTTCTGCCCGGTCATCGATGCTGAAGGCGAACTGTGGTCCTCTTCCCTGCAAAACGGCCAGCCGGTGGTCCGTGAGGAGCTGCGCCTGGGCGAAAGCGAATATGCCGCGACGGCGTTTCATCTGTGGGGATTTTCCCCGGATAAAGCGTTTACGCCCCCGGCGCACCACGTCATCATCGCCCAGCGGCGGCTTGCTGTGGATGCCCGCGATCCGCGTACCACGTGGCAGCCCTCCCTGATAACTACCCTTCCCTATATGCTGCCGGGCCTGGAGTTTGGCTGGGAGCCAGAGGGCGTTGCGGCCGATCGGCAAAAGCGCCTGCGCAAGCAGGCCGAAAACGTCTGGCTCAGCCAGAAAACGCGCTGGGATACCGATAAGATCCTGACGGCAAGGGCAGATTTTGCGCTCCCACAGGCGCCCTGGCATATACAGGATACGGTCTGGGGAAATGGCTATGCCTGGAACTCTGTTGGCGACGATGGCCGGGATTACACCCGCTTCGCGCAGGTGTCGACAAAAGCGGTCTTTGCGCTGTGGGCCTTGTGGGACACCCCTTATACCGACGTGCTGATGTCGGTCACCGAGCACCTTAACGATCCGCAGAAAGGCTGGTACGAAGGCCGCCTTGAAGCCACGGGCGATACCAACGCCTCCCTGACCCTTTCTACCAATGCCACGGTTCTGGAAGCCCTTTTCTTTAAGCACAACGCCGGGCCGCTGTTTGACGCCCGCCGGTCTAAGAAAGAGAGCTACTTTACGCGCCGTGTGGCAGAGGAATATACGCCAGTCGGGCACTGTCTGCCGGGCGAAAACGCCGCAAGGAGGACGCCGTGAAGTTTTACCGCGATCTGTTTGAATCCAGTCTGAACCGCGTTTTTCCGAATAATGACAAAACAGCGTTTTTTCAGACGTTCTATGACGCCTTCGTCCATATGTCACCCGAGACGCAGCAACATTTTTCTCGCCTGCCGGATCGAGAGGGTCAGCAAACCCTGTTTAAAAGTTTCTTCGCCATGCTTGCGGTGGACGGCGCCCTGATCGTCCCTGATTTTCTCGAGCGTCTGGCGCGGGAGCAAAGCGACGACGGCCTGCACCTCCCCCCACGATTTTTCGCGCTCTGGCGAGAAGCGATGTTGAGCGCGGTCAGCGAGCGCGACCCGCAGTGCGACGATGAGATCCTGACGGCCTGGGCGATGGCGATAGCGCCCGGGCTGGAATACCTGCGCCGACAGGCCGAACTGCACTACCGCGCGTAGGGAGGATCACGATGAGCGCATTTACATACGATCTTAACGCGCTGCCAGCTGCCGTCATGATTTATGACCGCGATGAACGCCTGCAGGCCTGGAATTACAACGTGGCCCTTTTTTATCCGGTCATCACCCCGTGGCTGAAGGCGGGCACAACGCTTGAAGCGCTGGCGGAACGCTTTATCGACGCCGTTTATAACGTCGACCCCGGCCTTCGTCAGACGCTGCGCGAGTCGGTTATTCGCAACTGTCGGCAGGATAAACACTGTGAGGTTCGGCAGGCGGGCCAGCGGCGTATCTTCGTCCAGCATCAGCGCCTGGCGGACGGCGGTATTGTCAGCCTGCACAGCGATATTACAGAGCTGGATGAAGCGCAGCGCGCGCGTCACCAGCTGCACGACGATTTTCTGCTGACGGCGGAATCCATTCATATTGGGATCTGGGACTGGCAGGTTTCTGGCGACGCGTTACAGGTTAACGACACCCTGCTTGCCATGCTGGGCCAGTCGCGCACCCAGTGGCGATATCCGGTGCGTTTTCTGCTCAATCAGGTCCACGAGAACGATCGCGCTGCGCTGCGCAAGGCGCTGCACGCTTCGAAGCAGGATCATCGTCCGGTCTTTGAATGTGAAATTCGCGTGCATCACCCTACCGAAGGACTGCGCTGGATGCTGCTCTCCGGCCAGGTGGTCACGCTCTCTATTGAGGGAAACGCCGAGCGCGTGATTGGCACGCTGCAGGATATTACGCGGCGCAAGGAGGCTGAAATACAGGCGTTCACCTCGGCCATTGAGGCACAAAAAGCCAATGAGGCTAAAAGTGCATTTCTGGCAAACATGAGTCATGAAATCCGCACCCCGATGAACGGCATTATTGGCATGACCCAGCTGTGCCTTGACACAACTCTCAACGCCGATCAGCGCGATTACCTGACGCTGGTGATGAGTTCGGCCCAGTCTTTGCTGCATATCATCAACGATATTCTCGACTTTTCCCGTATTGAAGCTGGCAAAGTGGAGCTGGAGGCGGAACCTGTCCCTGTCCGCCCCTTTATCCAGTCGCTTATTCGCCCGCATATGCCGGGCGCGAGCGAAAAAGGCATTGAGCTTCTGGTTGATATTGCCCCAGACGTCCCCGACGTGCTGATGGTCGACGGCGCGCGGCTGCGCCAGATCCTGACCAATCTGCTGGGCAACGCGCTGAAATTTACGCACCAGGGGGAAGTCATCCTGGTTGTTGAGCCCGGCGATAGCGAGGACTACTGGCGTTTTCGGGTGCGCGACAGCGGTATTGGCATCCCGGCTGAAAAGCAGAAGGCCATTTTTGAAGCCTTCAGCCAGGCGGATAACTCAACCACCCGCCGCTACGGCGGCACGGGGCTCGGATTAACCATCTCGGCGCGGCTGGTTGCGGCCATGGGCGGCGAGTTAACGGTCACCAGCGAGCCGGGGAAAGGCAGCGAATTTTCGTTCGCCCTGCCGCTTGCAACGCAGTTTCTTGCCCCGGAGGAACGCCCGCGTAGCCAGCGCTTTAGCGGTGAACCCGTGCTGGTGGTGGATGATAACGAAACTAACCTCCGGCTGCTGGCCGCCATGCTGAGCCAGATGGGGCTGAAACCCACCTGCGTTAACAACGCCAGTGAGGCCATCAACCGGGTTAAAACCGGAACGGCATGGCCGCTGATCCTGCTGGACGCGCAGATGCCGGATATGGACGGCGTGTCGCTGGCCCTTGAGCTTTCGGTGCTGCCGCAGATTTCTGAAAGCCATATCATCATGCTGAGCTCCATGAGCCGACATTTTGATATCAATATGCTGAAGCGGATCGGCATCAAAAACTATCTGCATAAGCCTATCGCTCAGGACGAGCTGCATCAGGCGATTGCCTCGGCGTTTGAACGTGCGCCGAAGACCGTGGGGGAAACCGCCCCCGCCCCCGTCGCCGCCCCGGGCGCTACGGGGCTGCGGATCCTGCTGGCTGAAGATAATCTGGTCAATCAGAAGGTCGCCGCGCGCCTGCTGGAACGCCTCGGCCATGCCTGTCAGATCGTCGATAACGGCGTCACGCTGCTTGAGCGCTGGCGCGCGGGCGTCTGGGACGTTCTGCTTATCGATCTCCAGATGCCAGAGATGGACGGTGAAACCGCCATTCGCCTGCTTCGCGAGGAGGAACGCTCCCGGCCCGGACCGGCTCAGCCTGCCGTCGCCATGACCGCACACGCTATGCAGGGGGATAAAGAGCGCTGTCTTAACATGGGCTTCGACGGCTATATTGCCAAGCCCATCAGCCAGGAGCGTCTCGCTGAGGAGATTGCTCGCGTGCTCGAGCGTCATGATGATTCCCCCGTTTTTCCTGACGAAGCGCGCCTGCTGAAACAGTGCGCTGACGACCCTGTCCTGGTACAGGAGCTGCTGGCCCTGTTTGGCGAAGGGCTGGAGGAGGCCATGAGAGCGATCGCCCGGGCTATCGACAACGATGACCGCGAAGCGCTGCGCCGCGCGGCCCACAAGCTGCGCGGAGAAGCCGTCACGCTGGATTTCGGGCTGCTCGCCCGTCAGCTGCAGGCGCTGGAGAACGAGGCGCACACGCAGGACAGGCAACAGCTTGCGACGCTAAACCGGCGTCTTCAAATGGAATCGCAGCGCCTGATGGCGTGGCTCAACGCGCGAGGGGTAAACGAACCATGACCCGTAGCTGCGCGCTGCTCTTTGCGCTGTTTATTCCACCGCTGGCGGCGAACCCGACACCGGTCAGCTGGTCACTGGCTGGCACCTGGCGGGTTCAGGACGCCAACGACGGCACGCCTCCTCCCGCGTCAGGCTGGCGCGGGCTGAAAGTCCCTGCCAACTGGTACAGCGCGGGGTACGATCATCAGGGCGCGCTGTGGTATAAGCACGCATTTACGCTCCCCCTTCAACCGCCCGACGTGATGAGCACCCTGGTGTTTGACGGCGTCGATTATCTTGCCGATGTGACGCTAAACGGCCAGCCGCTGGGCAAGCACGAGGGCTATTTTCAGCGCTTTTCGCTGGACGCCAGCGCTGCGTTACAACGTCACAACCAGTTGGTGGTTCGGGTGGATAGCCCTTACGAAGATCCGCATAAGGTCTGGCCGCTGCATAAAACGGTCATGAAGGGGATTCTTAATCAGCATGACACGCGTCCCGGCGGCGCCTGGTCGCCGGAAGGACAGGACGCCAACTCTGGCGGCATCTGGGCGCCGGTCAGGCTGCATCTGAGCCGGGGCGCCACCCTGGATGAAATCATCCTTCGGCCTGACTGGTCCCAGGGGCTGAAAAGCCCTGAACTGAAGGCTGAGATTCGCTATCGCGCGCTCGGTCAGGGCCCGGCAACCGTGCGGCTCACCGCCACGCCCGCCAATTTCAGCGGCAAACGCTTCCAGGCAGACTTTCCGGTTACCCTGGAAAGCGGCGCCCATTCCGCGCGTGTTACGCTGCCCATGCCTGCGGCAAAACTGTGGTGGCCGGTCGGCACCGGGAAACCCCACCTGTATAAGGTTCGCGTCTCATTACGGGATGAAAAAGGGTTAATGGATACGGCAGTCACCCGTACCGGACTGCGCAAGATCGCTGAGCAGCCAGACAACAAAGGCTGGCTCATCAACGACAGGCGCCTTTTTGTTAAGGGCAGCAATTACATTGGCTCTCCCTGGCTCGGAACCATGACGCGAGAAAAATATCGTCGCGATCTTCGTCTGGCAGAAGCCATGAACGCCAACGCCATTCGCGTGCACGGACACGTTGCCGGGCGCGCGCTGTATGACGTTGCCGATGAAATGGGCATGATGATCTGGCAGGATGTTCCGCTGCAGTGGGGCTACGACAGCAGCGACGCCTTTACCAAAAATGCGGTTCGACAGACGCGGGAGATGATCGAACAGTTTGGCAACTCACCCGCCATCATCGTCTGGGGCGGCCATAACGAACCGCCCTGGAATTCGCCGTGGATGGAAAAACGCTTCCCGGACTGGAACAAAAACCTCAACCGCGAGCTCACTCAGCAGGTGGCGGACACGCTTGCCGAAGATAGCTCCCGCATCGTGCACCGCTTCTCCGCCGTTGAGGAGCACTACTGGGCGGGCTGGTACTTCGGTACCGTGCGCGACCTGCTGGCGCCAGCTAAAACGGGGATCATTACCGAGTTTGGCGCGCAGGCGCTGCCCCGCTTGTCCACGCTAAAAACCATCATCCCGGCTGCGTATCTCTGGCCCAAAACGACCGCCGCCGACGATCCCGGCTGGAGCGTCTGGAAATACCATAACTTCCAGCCCTTTCAGACGTTTAAATTTGCCGGTATACCGCGCGGAAACAACATTCAGGAAATGATCCGCAATACCCAGGCGTATCAGGCGCGGCTGGTGGCCACGGCGGCCGAGAGCTACCGCCGACAGCGCTACCAGCCGGTGACGGCCCTGTTTCACTTTATGTTTGTCGAGACCTGGCCCTCCATCAACTGGGGCGTGGTGGATTATCTCCGTAAGCCTAAAGCCGGTTTTTACGCGTTAAAACGCGCCTACCAGCCTGTTCTGCCTTCAATTGAACCGGTCACCCCGCAGTGGAAATCCGGCACGGCGGCGACCGTGCGTCTCTGGGCCATCAACGACACCTGGAAACCGTGCAGCGAGTGCCGTCTGTCATGGCGTATCACCCAGCGCGATAAGGTGCTGGCAAAGGGGACGATGACGATGACGATCCCCGCTGATTCGGGAACAATGGTCAAAACGCTAACGGTCACGCCCGTGGGTCAGGATGAGGTGTCGATCGGGTTTACGATTGAAAACAAGGCGGGAAAAAGGGTTGGTGAAAATCAGCGCACGGAGTCCGTCATAAAATGAGCGAGGGAAAAGGAAAATTGCCGCTTCCCCTGCTTTCTTGTACCCTTTCACCGGAAACCCTGCCCCCACAAACATTGAGACATCCGGACACCTATGACTGCACATATTTCCAAAGATCCTTTGCATGGCGTAACGCTGGAGATGATGGTCAATGCCCTGGTGGCAAAATACGGCTGGAGCGAACTGGGCGACCGAATCAAAATTAACTGTTTCAGAAAAGATCCCAGCGTTAAATCGAGCCTGAAGTTTCTGCGCCGCACCCCGTGGGCGCGCGCGGAAGTGGAAGCCCTGTATCTGGACTCCCTCAACGATGAGGTAAGCACAGAACAGGCGGCGCCCGCCTTTAATCCCTGGGCCAACAGTCGGATTATCAAGAGCTAATACGCAAATGACGCGACACGTAAAACGGATTGGTGCGCTGGCTGCCTGCGCGCTTTTACTTGTGAGCTGCTCCTCCAAACCGCCGAAATCACTGGTTACCCCTCTTCCCACCGCGAGCAAACCGACGCAGCAGGCAAACGAGCCGATGCGCGGGATCTGGCTGGCAACCGTCTCTCGTCTCGACTGGCCGCCGGTAGCCTCGGTGAACGGCCGCAGCGCGGACCAGCGCATCGCGATGCAAAAGCAGGCGCTGACAAGCAAGCTCGACAACCTTAAGCGCCTCGGCATTAACACTGTGTTTTTCCAGGTGAAGCCGGACAGCACGGCCCTCTGGTCATCAAAAATTTTGCCGTGGTCGGATATGCTGACGGGCAACATCGGCGAGTATCCGGGATACGATCCGCTGCAGTTTATGCTGGATGAAGCGCACAAGCGCGGCATGAAAGTGCATGCCTGGTTCAACCCGTACCGCGTGTCGACCAACACCAAACCGTCCACCATCGCCGCCCTGAACCGGACCGCCTATCAGACCCCGTCCAGCGTCTATGTCCAGCACCCTGAGTGGGTGCGCATCTCGGGCGATCGCTTTGTGCTCGACCCCGGCATTCCGGAAGTGCGCGACTGGATAACCAAAGTGGTGACCGAAGTGGTGGCGAACTACGCGGTAGACGGCGTGCAGTTCGATGATTACTTTTACGCCGAATCGCCGGGGTCCGCGCTCAATGATTCGCAGACCTGGCGGCAGTACGGCCAGGGATTTGCCTCAAAGGCTGACTGGCGTAGACACAACACGCAGCAGCTGATCGTCCAGGTTTCCCGTGCGATTAAACAGACCAGGCCCGACGTTGAGTTTGGCGTCAGCCCGGCGGGCGTGTGGCGTAACCGCTCCTTTGACCCGGCAGGCTCGGACACCCGTGGCGCTGCGGCCTACGATGAGTCCTACGCCGATACGCGGCAGTGGGTTCAGCAGGGCCTGCTCGACTACATCGCTCCGCAGATTTACTGGCCCTTCTCCCGGGATGCCGCGCGCTACGACGTGCTGACCAAATGGTGGGCCGACGTCGTGAAGCCAACCCACACTCGCCTGTATATCGGCATTGCGTTCTACAAGGTGGGCGAGCCGTCGAGAAACGAGCCGGACTGGACGGTTCAGGGCGGCGTGCCGGAGCTGAAAAAGCAGCTCGATCTCAACGATTCGCTGCCCAACGTGAACGGCACCATCCTGTTCCGGGAAGATTACCTGAACCAGCCGCAGACCCAGCAGGCGGTGAACTACCTGAAAGGACGCTGGGGAAGCTAAATGCCATCAGGCAGAAACGCCCCGTTTCTGCCTGTTTTTTTACGGCTTCGGCCCGAACATCGCCTCAAGCTGCTGCGCATCCGGCATACCGACCACCTGCTGCAGCTCATTTTCCGCATTCAGATAGTAAATGGCCGGCGTGGCGTTAGCGCCCAGGCTGTCCATCAGCGTCTGGTGCTTCTGCAGGATCGCTACCGTTTCGCGGGAAGCCTCGCCCTCTGGCTTCGGTAATTTTTTGCCACCTGAAAGCTCGTATTCGCGCCAGGCCGAAACCGGATCTTTCGCATTCAGAATCGCCGAGGCGTTACGTCCGCTGTTGGGGTTGAGAAACGCCACCAGCAGCGTGTTGAGCTGCACCTTGCCCGCCTTCACCCACGGCTGCGCTTCGGCCCAGAACTGCTTGCAGTACGGACAGAACGGATCGGCGAAGACAAAGACCTTACGCGGGGCGTTATCCGCCCCTTCCTTCAGGGGATGCGCCGCGTTGAGGTTCTTCCACATCTCGCGTCCCATCGGGGCGTAGATCTCTTTCTGGAAATAGCCCTCGCTGAGGTTTTTTCCTTTGTCATCGTACAGATAGCCTGAGATGACGTGCTTGCCGTCCGGCGTTAAAAAGAGCGTCACGCCCATGTCCTGATACTGCCCCAGCCAGGCCGGTGCGCCGCCGGGCGCATCCAGCTTCTTGATAATTTTAATGTTCTGCTGCTCGCTGAAGTGCTTCACCACGTCCGGTATGGCTTCAGCCGCCTGCGCCAGCCCTGACGCCGTCAGCGCTGAAAGTAACAGTAATTTTTTCATTTCCCTCTCCGGTTTGTCGGGGGAATTCCGCCCCCTTCAGGTTAGCGGTTTTTCAGTGCGTCACTGACCATTTCGTCGAACTGTTCAAACGGCACCCAGCCGGGCAGCAGTCCCTCGCCGATGAGCGTGGCGGGCGTGCCCTGGATCCCCATTTTTTCCGCGACAATCAGGCTGCGCTTGATCGTCATCAGGCTCTCCTCATCCGGCGTCGCGACGCTCACGCCCGCCCGCTTCTGCGCCTCCTGAATGCTGGCGTCATCGTGGTACCCCTTTTTTGCCATCAGGGTGTGGTTAAGCTTCATAAACTGCCCGGGCTCCTGACGCCAGAGCGTTAACGCATCGCGCGCGGCGGTCAGCGAACTTTCCGAGCGGAAAGGTAAAAACTTAAAGACTACCGCCACGTCCGGGTGTTTTTCGACGATCTTCTCCAGATACGGATCGAATTTTTTACAGTACGGACAGTTGTAGTCAGTAAACACCACCAGGGTGAGCTTTGGGTTTTTCGCGCCGATGCGCGGGGAGTTTGGATCGTTAAACAGAAAATCATACACCATCTTCTGCGCACGCTGCTCCTGGTCCAGCGTTAGCGGCTGGGCAGCGAACACCTGAACCGGCGCCAGCAGGAGCAGAAGCGTAATAAGGAGTTTTTTCATAATACGTTTAGCCTTTTGCGTTATTCAGGGTGGCGATCAGAGTGCGCTTGTCCAGCAGCGGCGAGAGGATTTCCCCCTCAGGCAGACCGGGGCCATACGCCGCGTTAAACGGAATGGCGTAACGGTTTCGCTTCGCCAGAAAATCGGCGATAAACGCGGACGGCTGGCTCCAGTCTCCGCGAAGGGCCACCACGTCCGGCTGACGCAGCGCGGCAATAACGTCCGGCTGATTCAGCACCCGATGCTCGTTAACTTTGCAGGTCACGCACCAGTCCGCCGAGATATCCACAAACACCCGTTTCCCCTGTGCCAGCGCCTGCTGGATGGCCTCCTCGCTGAGCGGCTGCCACGGGATAGTCTGCGCAGCATTTTGTGCCGGAGCGGCAGGCGGCGCGTTAAGCAGCCCGCGCGCCTGATACCCGCCAAACGCCGACAGCGCGATAACCACGAGCCAGAACAGCGGTGAGGATTTTTGCCCCTTCAGCGCGAACAGCGCCAGCGCGACGGCGGTCAGCACCAGCATCACAATCTGGCTGACCGCCTCGCCCAGATGCACGCTCAACAATGTTGCCAGCCAGAGGCTGGAGGCGAGCATCATCAGACCCAGAACGACTTTTAGCGTGTTCATCCAGCGGCCGGGTTTCGGCAGCAGCATGGCCGTTTTCGGCACCAGGGCGACAAACAGCCACGGCAGGCTCATGCCCACGCCGAGCATCAGGAAGATCAGCCACAGGGAGTGCAGCGGCGCGCCAAGGGCAAAGGCGACCGCGGTACCGAGGAACGGCGCGGAGCACGGCGTGGCAAGCAGCGTGGCGAACATCCCTTCGCAAAAGCTGCCGCCAATCCCCGATCCCCCTGCCGTCGCCAGCCGTCCCGTGGCGGCGGAAGGCAGCAGCATCTCAAACACGCCAAACAGGTTCAGCGCAAACAGGAAGGTGACGGCGACCATCAGGCCGATAAACCACGGGTTCTGGAACTGAATGCCCCACCCCAGCGACGCCCCGGCCAGCTTCAGCGCGGTCACCATCCCCGCCAGCAGCATAAAGGAGGTGAGGATCCCGGTGCTGGTAGCGAGGAAGCGCAGCCTGATCGCGCGCCTGTCCGAACCCGCCTGCAGGATGCTGTTAAGCTTCATGCCCATGACCGGCAGCACGCAGGGCATCAGGTTGAGGATCAGCCCGCCCAGCAGCGCAAAGAGCACCATTTTGCCCGTCCCTTCAGGCGCAGAAGGTGCAGCAGGCGTCGCGCCAACGGTCATGGTGGTTTGCTGCGCGTGACCGCCATTGGTCAGCACAAACGACAGCCTCTTGCCTTCCAGCGAGGCGGGCTTGTCTCCCCATTCGTCGGTCACGGGTACCGTCACCCGAAGGGTATTGCCGTCGTGTTTGATGACCGGCTCGCCGGGAAGAATGTCACCTTCCAGCGGGTCAAAGTAGATCCCCGGATTATCCCACTTCCCGTCCGTCGTACCGGTAATCACCAGCTTGTCGCCAGAGAGCCACGCGGAGAGATCCCTGGATACGCCTGACGTACCGGGCACGGCACGCATCGCCTGCTCGAACTCGCTGCTGAAGCCCTCATCTACCGGCTGGGTAAAATCGAGGTGCAAAGGGTAGTCCGTCAGCAGACAGACGTTACTGCACGTGGAAAGCGTGAGCGTCCCGTCGAGCGTGTCGCCCTTCACTCCGTTGAGCGTAATTGGGATCGTGACCTTATCGTGATAGCCCTGCGTCGTCATGCCGGAGATATCGAAGCGCGACGGGACCGGCCAGGACCAGCTATCCGTCACGCCTTCCGGCCAGCTGATTTTTGGCGCGACGCCGCCCTCGCCCGGCGATCGCCAGTAGGTTTTCCAGCCGGGCTTCAGCTCAACGGTGAGCAGGCCTTTAACGTGCGTTTGCTCCCTCTCCGCCTGAAAGCGGATGCGGGCGTGATCGTTTTGTGGGGAAACCAGCCAGCCTGTGTCCGCCGCATGGACAATGCCGATGCAGGACAGCCACAGGAAGACGAATCCCCTGAAGAGGTTAACCATGTTTTACTCCGTGAACAGTGAAAATTATCGTGAGAGGACGATGATTTTCATTCACGGAAAACGCAGTTTTTAAGGTGTATTCGGGGAGGCGGCGCCTGAACGGGCTGTTCCGCGGGAGCCAATACCCGCCCCTGCGTAAGCAGCTGCAGCAGCGCGAAGAAGATGATAATGGCCGGTAGCGCGCCGTCGAAGAACAGCGGCTGCGCACAAAGCAGCGAGTGTGCGCCCAGCTGACAGGGCGACGGGCCGGGCTGTTCAGTGTTGCTGCTTTGAGCCGGGGCATCTGCACTCAGTGAAATTTGCGGATCCAGTCCCTGTAAAAAATGGTTGGGCATCACCGCACGCTGCACGAGGCAAAGCGCCATCGCGAGACAGGTGACGATCAAAAGCCATTTTCCGAGGAGCTGACGGTTGCGCATAACGTTCCAGAGTAACAAGACGCCCCGATCATAAACGATAGTGATGAATCTACAAGTGCCGGAAGTGTAAGGTTTTGTCTATCGCCGCTATTCGCCCGTCAGCGCGTCGTAGACGTCCCGCAGCCGCATGCGCAGAAACAGCACCGCCTTGTGCTTGCGGGATAACAGAGCCTGTTCGCTGGCACCGGTCTCCTCTGCCAGCATTTTAATGCTATAGCCGTGGAGTTCGGTCTTTTCAAACACCTCCCTCTGCGGCGGCGGCAGTACAGACAGCGCCTGCCCCAGCTCTTCCCACAGCAGCGTTTTGAGGTACTCCTCTTCCGGCGTGTGCGGTACGCCGAACAGGGTTTCGGCCAGCTCGTCCTCCGGGAACCCCTCCTCGTCTTCGCCCGTAAAATAGCCGGAGAGCGGTACCTCGCGCTTTTTACGCGCCCGGTCGGTCATCTCGTTACGCGCCGCGCGGAACAGCCAGGCGGCAACGTTTTCGACCGGCTGCTCCACTTTCATCAGCTGATAGGTGACTTCCTGCAAAATGTCGTCGGCATCATCGCGAACGGACGTCCGTCCGCGAATGAAGGCTGTCAGCCGGGCGCGGCAGGCATTAAGCGCCAACATCAGCATGGATCCGCCCGCCTCCCCGGCTTTCATTTCGCTCACTCTGCTTCCGGCGCTTTTGGCGTGGCGTCATCGCGCTTATCGTCACGATGACCGTGCCAGCCGCAGTGGCCGCGACCGTGGCGACCGAACCCTTCGCGACGCTGCTTAATAAACGCCTCGCGCTGTTCGGGCGTCATGTTCATCCAGCGCTCGTGCATCCGGCGGTGCGCGCCAAACATCCCCGGGCGGAAACCCAGCCCGCCAAACAGAATGCGGCTCAGCACCAGAATGCCCAGCGCCTGCCAGAAGCCAATGGCCTTCACGCCGAGAATGGCCGGGAGCAAGGCGTTCCACAGGGTCATCACCACCAGGCCGAGCACGATAAAAATCACCGCGCCGATGACTAAGCCCTTGCCCATACGGTGGCGACCGAATCCGCGCCCGTGACCTCTGCCGTGCATATCAAAATCTCTCATGGTGTTTACCTCGTTTACAGTAACTGATTATGGCTTGTGATGAGGTAGACGGATGAAGGAGGGAAATATTGCTGGGGTGAATGAATAATTTTGCGGAGAGCGTATTTTCACACGCCCCGTGAAAGCAATTGCTGGCGCTTGTTCACCGTTTAAGGCCGGTTTAGAGCGATCTTATTCCTTATTTCCAGGATTTTATCTGCACACTCTGCCGCTGATAACAGGGCGGTGTCCAATATGAGATGTTCTCTCTCCCAGGGGGCATACTGACGGTTTTTTACCTGTTTCCAGTCAGGAGGTGTGAGCCCTGGGATATCAGAGACTCTGTGCTCCACGCGATAACGATGTTCTTTTTCGTCTGAGCAGACAATTTCAACTTCCAGGAAAGGGACATTCAACGAAAGAGCAATATTGCGAAAAGTATCTCGCACAAGGTTAATATCATTAACGGAATCGGTCACAACGGTGGAGCCGAGCTTAAGATTCTCACTTGCTAAACCATAGATGGCAAAATAGCCCTCCGGCCCCGTTTCCTGACCCGGTTCATAGACTGAACGAATGGCCTGCTCAACAGTATCAACCCGCAGATAGACCGCCCCCAGCCTTTGAGTAACTATTTTTGCAACGGTGCTTTTACCACTGCCGGGTAGCCCACTAAAAATAATTAACATAATTTTCCCTGGTGATAATTAATATTAGATATGTGCTGCCTATAGAGACGTCCTGAATTATACAGAAACGGTTACACCAGATACAAAAAAGGCTCCCGTAGGAGCCCCCCTCATACAATCAAGCCTGCACCGGCAAACTAAAACTCGAAATACTCCGTGAAAGCTGCTGCGCCTGCTCTTCCAGGGATGCCGCTGCCGCGGCGGACTGCTGCACCAGCGCGGCGTTCTGCTGGGTCACGCCATCCATCTCGGTCACTGCCTGGCCGACCTGGCTGATCCCGCGGCTCTGCTCTTCGGAAGCGACGGAGATCTGCTCCATCAGCGTATTCACTTTATTCACCGATGAAATAATCGAGTCAATCACCTCACCCGAGCGGCTGACCAGCTCCGCGCCGTTTTTCACGCTCGAGACCGACTGCGCAATCAGGCTCTCGATGTCCTTAGCCGCCACCGCGCTTTTCTGCGCCAGGGTGCGCACTTCGCTGGCCACGACCGCAAAGCCGCGACCCTGCGTTCCGGCGCGCGCCGCTTCAACCGCCGCGTTCAGCGCCAGGATGTTGGTCTGGAAGGCAATGCTGTTAATGACGCTGGTAATATCTTCGATACGCTTCGAGTTCGCCGCGATGGTGTTCATCGTGTCGATCACTTCACGGGTCACCGCTTCACCTGTGTGGGCATTTTTCACCGCGTCCTGCACCAGTTTCCCTGCCTGGTAAACGTTGTCGGTATTGTTCGCCACCGTCGCGCTCAGCTCCTCCATGCTGGCCGCCGTCTGGGTCAACGCGGAAGCCTGCTGTTCGGTACGTGACGCCAGGTCGATATTTCCGGAGGCAATCTCCTGCGCCGCGTGCGTTACGGTATGGCTCGCATCGCGCACCTGGGCGATGGTCGCCAGCAGCGCCTGACGCATCTGCTCCATTGAGCTCATAAGATGATCTATTTCGTTATGTGCGCTCCCCTTCACCGGCACCGGAACGTCCAGCTTGCCTGCCGCAATCTGGCTGCAGTGCTCGCGCGCCAGGTTGACCGGCGCAAAAACAAAGCGCTTCATCAGCAGGCTGACGGCGACAATCACCACCACAAACAGGCTGGCGATAGCGGCAATGATCGCAAGGCCAGAGACGAAGTTACTGCTCGCATTCTCGTTCAGGCTTTTGGCATATTTCTGGTGGACGGAAAGGACCTGGTCGAGAACGATCTCGTACTGGCGGTCGAGGCGGGAGACCTCCGGGATCAGGGCGTTAAATTTGGCGACATCGTGCGCCTCGGCGGCATCGATCAGCGGCGCCAGCCCCTGGTTGCGGTAGTTTTGCCAGGCATCCTGATAGGCAGTCACCAGCGGCGCTTCATCCGTCAGACGCGGCGAAGCCATAAAGGCCGCAAAGGCGTGGTCCGCTTTGGTCAGCGCCTCCTTCACGGCGGTTAGCTTTGCAGCTCCGTCTGCCGAGTTGCCCGCTTCCACCATCTTCACATACTCCATCACCCGCACGCGCAGCGTACGGCTATGGTTGATGGGGTCAATAATGGACAGCACAACCTGGATCTCTTTGTTGACGTTATCCAGGGAATTATTACTTTTAATGATGAGGCCAACGCTGGTCACAGTGCTGACAACAAAGAAGAAAAGCAGCGAGAACAGGACGATCAGGGACGACTTTTTCAACGACATAAACCAATACCTCAAGGAGAATTATTCCTTATGGTTATCGGCCATTCCAAAACTTAAATTAATTAAAGTTATTGAAGTATCGAACCGGGCTATTTCGCTGGCTTATAGCGTCGCTGCAGGGTGGCATTGAGCTTGCGCTGCAACGGCTGCGGCGTCTCCCCTTCGATCAATTTGCTAATCAAATCAAAGCAATGCCACGCCAGCTGGCGGTTATCCTGACGAATGGTATCCACCGGGATCGTCAGCGAATCGTAGAGATAATGATCGTCAAAACTGGCTAACCTGATATCACTTTGCAACAGGTTGTGCTGGCCCATATAGCGCAGCACCCCTTCCAGCAGCCCGCAGGCGGCGGCGAACAGCGCTTTCGGCGGACGCCCCAGACGGGCGCAGAGTTCAGCAAACATCTCGTAACCGGAGCTCGGGTGATAGTTGCCGTGAATGATCCACTCGGGGCGCAGCTCCACGCCCGCCTCTCGCAGACCTTGCTTAAACCCTTCCAGGCGGTCGCGCGTCGGAGAAAGGCGCGGCTGGCCGCCGAGGAAGTAGAATTCATCAGGGTGCTGGCGCGCAATGTCGGCCACCAGTTCCGCCGTTGGAGTAATCGAATCGGTGATGACCAGCGGCAGCGCGCTGTCGTTGATGTGGCGGTCAAACAGGACAACGGGCAGCTGCTCGCTCAGCTTGTGGTAGTCCGCATCGTTAAGCATGCTGGAGGCCACAATCAGCCCGTCAACCTGACGCGCCACCATGTTGTTCACCACCACCGTCTCCTGGCCCGGGTTTTCATCGCTACAGGAGATCAGCAGCTGAACCCCCGCCTCGCGGCACAGCGTCTCCAGCTCGTGAGAAAACACGGCAAAACCGTAGTTGGTGATCTCCGGAACCACCAGACCAACGGTGTGGCTGCGGTTATCGCGCAGCGACCGGGCGTGAATGCTGGGCTGATAGTGGTGCTCTTTTGCAATCGCCAGCACGCGCTCGCGCGTCTCCTCCGCCACGCGAAGCTCTTTGCTGCGCCCGTTCAGGACCAGGCTGGCGGTGGCTTTTGACACACCCGCCAGCTCCGCGATGTCTTTAATGGTGACGCGTTTTGTTTTTCTCACAACGACTTAGATCCGGCTGCCAAAACCCTCATTCTATCATGCAGGCGCGCAGCGACCAGTAGCGTAATGTGATATCGGACGCACCTTCGAATCGCACCCGGGCCGGATGGTCAGGAAAATAGCGGCTGCTCATCACCCCTTCACCGTGATTGATGAAGATTTCAACGCTGGAGCGGTCGCAGAGAACGCGTAAATGAGTGACGTCGCCCTGCCAGTAGCGGGTCAGCGTTTCACCGGTTTTCAGGCTCGCGCGTTCAAGACGTATGCCCCGCTCATCGACCGTAAGACGCAGCGCGCCGCCAAAATCGACATTCACCTGCGCAGCGCTCAGCTCAAACTCCAGGCGCGTCGCGTCCAGGTCCGGCGCCTCGCTGGCGCGCCCCTGCCAGCGCTGCTCATCTTCACGCAGCGCCGCCAGCTCGCGCGCCGGGGTCTGCCAGAGCCTGCCGTCGCGATAGCGTAATTCGCGCGGGCAGGTCATCTGGTGCATCCAGCCGTGCGCCCGGGTTGGCTGAAGCATCTCTTCCCCGTCCGGTACGCCCATCCAGCCGATCAGAATGCGTCGGCCGTCTTCCGCCAGCGTCGTTTGCGGAGCGTAAAACTCAAAGCCCGCGTCCAGCTCGCGCAGGTCGCCGTGATCGAACGCGGCGTTTGCATAGTCAAACGCCCCGCTCATCCAGGTCGCCGGATAGGTATTGAGATAGCGATGCGGCTCGCGCGCCAGCCCCTGCGGACAGCTGATTAAGATGTGCGTTCCGTCGAGGGCAAACAGGTCCGGACACTCCCACATATACCCCGCGTCCGTCAGGCCGTTGACGCCGTGACCGGCGATTTCCCCGCATGACGTCCAGGCGTGCAAATCGGCTGACTTAAACAGCAGCACCTTGCCGCGCTTTTGCAGATCCTGCGCGCCGAGCACCATGTACCACATCCCGTCGTGCTGCCACACCTTCGGGTCGCGCACGTGGCCGGTATAGCCTTCCGGCAGCGCCAGCACCGGCCCCAGCTTCGTAAAGGTCCCGTCCGGCTGTTCCACTGCGAGGCACTGCCAGGCGGTGCGGCTGCCGTCATCGAACTTGACGTTGCCGGTATAGCACAGTGTTAAAACGCCATCGTTATCCACGGCGCTACCGGAGTAGCAGCCGTTGCGGTCATACTCTTCATCCGGCATCAGCGCCAGCGGCTCGTGCTGCCAGTGCACCAGGTCCGCCGAGCTCCAGTGCCCCCAGCATTTAAACCGATGCTCGCAGTCCAGCGGGTTCCACTGATAGAACAGGTGGTACCGTCCAGCAAACCAGATAAACCCGTTGGGATCGTTCATCAGCCCCGTCACCGGCGCGGGGTGCCACTGCGGGTAGTGGCTATCCGCCAGCGCCTGCGGCTGACCTTTCATAACGGCCTGCAGGATCGCAGGCCAGCGGGAAGGTAACGTCATTATTCAGAGTCCGTTTTATATTTCAGCAGCAGTGAGACGGTAAACGCCACGCCGAAGGCAATCACCATACCGATAATATAGTTGAGCAGCGAGCTGGCCTGCACGATGGCCATGCCCGGAATAGCGGTCAACCCAACGGCGGTCATGTACACATGGACTGAAACCACCCAGGCCCCGCCCACAGCGCCGCCAATCAGCGCGGCGATAAACGGCTTAACAAAGCGCAGGTTGATACCAAAAATGGCCGCTTCAGTGATGCCCAGCATCGCAGAGAACGCCGACGGTAAGGTAATGGCTTTGATTTTGGCATCTTTGGTTTTGAACCAAACCGCCAGACAGGCGCCGCCCTGCGCCACGTTCGCCATGGCCCAAATCGGCAGCAGGAAGTTAACGCCAATCGAAGGGTTGCCCAGCAGCCCGGCTTCGATCGCGTGGAAGCTGTGGTGAATACCGGTGATCACAATCACCGAGTAAAGCCCGCCGAACAGCAGCCCGGCCAGCCAGCCCGCGTGTTCAATTAACGTGCTCAGGATAAAGGAGATGCCGTCGCCCAGCGCGCGCCCCGCCGGGCCGATAATCAGCAAGGCGATAAAGCCGGAGATAACGACGGTGAGGAACGGCGTCAGGATCAGATCTAACGCGTCCGGGATCGCGCGGCGCAGGTTTTTCTCCACGATGCTCATAAACCAGACGGCCAGCAGCACCGGGAACACCGTGCCCTGATAGCCAATCATCGCAATCTCAAGGCCGAAGAAGTTCATGGTGTGGAAGCCGGACGCCACGCCCCAGGCGTTGGTCAGCGCCGGGTGGGTCAGAATGCCGCCCAGCGTCGCGCCGAGATACGGGTTACCGCCAAATTCCCGCGCGGCGGTAAAGCCGATCAGAATAGGCAGAATGATAAACGCCGCGGAGCTGCACATGTCCAGCATGATGTAGATGGCGTTATCCGCATTGACCCAGCCGTAGGTTTTCACCATGCCGAGCAGGCCCATCAGCAGGCCGGATGCCACAATCGCGGGAATGATCGGGACAAAGATGTTGGAGAGCAGACGGGCAATGCGCTGGAACGGGTTCAGCTTGCGCGCCGCCAGATCCGCGGCATCAGATTTACTGGATTCGCTAATCCCCGCCGCCTGAATAAACGCGGCGTAGACCTTGTTGACCACGCCCGTGCCAAAAATCACCTGCATCTGTCCGGCGTTACGAAAACAGCCTTTTACGCCGTCGACCTTGCCGATCGCCTGCTGATCCGCAAGCGCGTCATCAACCAGCACCAGACGAAGACGCGTTGCGCAGTGCGCCGCGCTGGCGATATTTTCCTTGCCACCGAGCAGCGGAATAAGCTCGCGGGCGATTTGATTAAAATCCATAGATACCTCTGCCTGACTTCTTTTTATGATGTGCGAAACGCTCCCGCCGGGCGGGAGCGTGATGGGTTAAAACCAGGTTTCCATCTGGACCCCAAAGTTCCATTCCCCGCCGGCGCTGAAGCCGCTGCTGCCAAAGGCATCATCGCTGGCGTAATGATCCAGTTTGCTGCTCCAGTCCATCCAGGTGGCAAACAGGCGCAGCTCCGGACGGCTGAAGAAATCGCCGATTTTGCTCGCTTTTAACGTCGGCGCAAAGGTCAGCTTGTAGAAACTGCCGTTGACGGCGTTGCGGTCCTTATAGCCTTCCGGATTTAAATCCATGTACTGATAGCTTCCCTCAAACGCCAGGGCGAAGTTCTGCGTCACTTCTTTAATCAGGCGGGTGTTAAGCGTCACCCACTCATAGCTATCGCCCTTGACGTAGCGATCTTTACTGCTCTGCGCCAGTACGGCGGGCGCAACGCTCCAGCCGCCGCCGACTGGCGTGACACCGTAACTTGCGAAGCGCCAGGTATCCGCCTCAGACAGCAGCGCGCCGTCGGAGCCGATGCTTTTCACTTCCGCACCCAGCCCGTGACCGTACAGCAGCGCCGTTTTGGCTGTCCCTTCCCGCAGGCCGTAGAAGCTCTCGTTGTGCAACCCGACCAGCGCATGAACGCCTGTATTGGCGGCGTCAGTTTTGATGAGATCGCCGTTGGTGTCTTTACGGTCGTCGTTATCCTTCGCACGCAGGCCGCTCACCATCAGCTGGAACGGTCCGGCGAAGTGGTTCATGCTGAGAATATAGTTCTGAACGTTATTGTCGGTCTGCTCCACGCTGCCGAAGTTGCGGCCGTAAATGGAGAAGTTGCTGCGCAGCGAATCGTTCCATTTCACGTCGTAGACGCCGCCGCCGGTACCGGCCAGGAACACCACGTCGGAGTCCAGCCAGTGAATATCAAAGTTGTCGCGGTCGAAGCGTTTACCCGCCCAGAAGGTGCTGCCCTTCAGCGCGCCGGTAAAATCAGGCAGGTTGCCCAGCTCCGCGAAGGCCTGGCGAATATTAAGATCGCTGGTATCGGCTGACCAGTCGTTATAGGTCCGCTGACCGTCGGCCAGCATCGCTTTAAAGCGCGTGGTGGCGCCATTATCCAGAGTTTGCTTGTGCTCCAGGTTCAGCTCGACGTAGGTGTCGGCTTCGTTACCCAGACGCCCTACCGCACCGCCGGTTTCACCGGCCGGGGTCAGATAAGGACCGCTTTTGCTGCTGGAGGCCGCATCGTTCATCAGCAGGCCCGAACGGGCGTAGCCGTGGAACTCAAACCCGCTGCTTTGATCCGCCTTCTTCTCCAGCGCGGTGGTGCGCTGCGCCACCGCCTGGGCTGTCGTTTGCGTCTGCTGCTGGGCGGCAACCAGCTGCTGCGTTTTTTGTTCCGCATCGGTGGCGCGTTTCTCAGCCACCTGCGCACGCGTTTCCGCAGCCTGGAGGCGCTGCTCCATCGCGGCAAGACGCGCTTCGATACTTGTCATATCCGACTGGGCAAAAACAGAGGTACTTCCGGCCAGCATGCCTATCATCACGGCAAGTCTGCGTTTTTTATACATTTTGTCGCATCCCTAAAAGAAGTCATTAAACGTGCTAAATTGCTAAACCGGTTTAGGTTGCTGATACTAAACCTCTGAATTTTGGATCGGCAATCTTTTTTGCTAAACCGTTTTAGTAAGTGTGATCGAGGCGACAATTCAGGCCGCCGGATGGCGGCCAGTGAAGGAAGGAATTACAGATCGTGCTGCCACGGCAATGCGGTCATTGCCCCTTTGGCCGTGGTGGCTAATGCGCCGCAGCGCTGGGCTAAGGCGATGACCGGCGTCAGGTCCTGCCCGGCGGCCAGCCCGTAGAGCAGCCCCGCCACAAAGGCATCGCCCGCGCCGGTGGTATCGACACATTCGACGGGCGTTGCCGGATAGTGTTTTACGGTGCCATCATGCCAGGCGATCACCCCCTCTTTTCCCTGGGTGACCAGCACCAGACGCGCCGGACAGCGCGCCATCAGCGCGTCCAGACCGACGTTTACCTCGACATTTCCGGTTAAAAACGCCAGCTCTTCGATGGAGAGTTTCACCACGTCGGCACTCTGCAGGGCCTGTTCCAGGCAGCGGCGCAGCGCGTTCTCATCCGGCCAGAGATCCGGGCGAATATTGGGGTCGAAGCTGACGTAACCACCCGCCTCGCGAATAGCGGCCATCGCCTCAAAAGTCGCAGAACGGCTCGGCTCTGCGCTTAATGCGATGGAACAGACGTGCAGCCACTCCCCGGCGCTGAACATCGGCAGATCGGCGGATTCGAGAAACAGATCGGCGCTCGGACGCACCATAAAGGTAAACGAGCGTTCGCCCTGGTCATCCAGATCGACCACCACCGTTGAGGTGCGGTGCGCCGGGTCAAGGCGCAAAAACTTCACATCGACCCGCTCGTCAGCGAGAGTTTTCGCCATAAAGCACCCGAAGGGATCGTCGCCAACCCTGCCGATAAAGGCGCTCTGGCCGCCCAGCCGGGCAATACCGACCGCAACGTTTGCCGGTGCGCCGCCGGGACACTGCAGCAATCTGCCTTCTCCATCGGGCAGCAAATCCACTACCGCATCGCCAAGTACCCAGATTTTTTTCATGTGATCCTCGTAGCTAAACTACGTTAAACCGTTTTAGCTATTTAAGCACAGGCAGGGCGAAGGGGAAATAACGCGGGAGGAAAATTGGCTAACGCACCAGATGCGGCCAGTGAATATCACCGACGCCATTTAGCTGCGGGCGGGCGAACAGAAAGCCCTGGAAACGGCGGATCCCGGCAGACTCGAGCCAGCACCACTCCTCTATCTTCTCGATCCCTTCGGCCACCAGGGTAATTTCGAGATCGGAGCAACAGCTGACGATGGAGCGCACAATCGCCTGCTTCGGGCCGCTGAGGTGGATATCGCTAACTATCTCCCGGTCGATCTTAATTTTGTCCGGCTGGAAACGAGTCAGCAGCGAGAGACCGGCATAGCCGGAACCGAAATCATCGATCGCCAGGCCAATCCCCTCACCGCGAAGCTGCTTGATGGCGCTATTGAACTGGTTGAAGCCGGAGATCATCTCGTTTTCCGTCACTTCAATGACTACCTGCTCCGGCTGCAGCCCATGTTTTTTTATCTCGCTGACCAGGAATTCCACGGCGTTGGGGACATTCACCAGCGACATCGGCAGCAGGTTTACCGCAATCTTATGGCTGCCAATGCCCAGCTTTTCCGCGAGAGCAAAGGCATACGCTTTCGTCTGGAGATCGACTTCGTAGATTTTGTCCGGGTCGAGGGCGCTGAAGAAATGCTCCGGGCTGCCGCCTTCGTTGCCGCGAATAAGGGCTTCAAGCGAACTGATCTTCCCTTCCGAGGGCTCAACGATGGGCTGAAGCGCAAACTGACAGGGCTGTCCGGCAATCAGTCCCATACTCTCGCCAAAGGGCAACGCCTCGGGTGAAAGCGTCCATTTTTCAGGTACGTAGCGTGCGCCCGACAGGGCCGGACGTTTGCCCGTGATAAACGTCTGGATAAATTTGAACACCCGGTCATCGGATGTGAGATAGCTGTCCAGCTTGCTGTAATTCAGAACCGACTGCAGCACCTCTTTCGGTGACTGCGTCTGCAGATCGAACAGCAGCATACCGACGTTTTCAAAGCGTCTGCGCGGGCCATAGTCCCGCATCAGCTCTACCACTCCACTGTGCCGCTTGTCGTCACGGATTTTATGGAACAGCTTAAGCACGCTCTCTTCCGACCCTTCGAGTATTTGCAGCACGTCGCTGCCTTTTGCGAGCAGAACCCCGGTGATATTCAGACTGGCATTGCGGATCCGGGCGCGCTCCACCAGTTCCCGCAGCTCGGTGGAGGGGCGGGATAAATTCAACTGGCTTCGGTAAATCAGAGTCGTCAGCACAAAAATGGGTTCCGATGAGAAAGAGAGGTGCCTTGAAGCTACTATTTAACATACTTAATCAATGCGACCTAACATATTCACACCGCAGGGGAACGTTACTTTTCCCCGCTGCCAATTCGGCTGTCTATCCGCCCCTGCATGTAGTCGTAAAACGGATTCGAGGTGACCCGCATAAGCGCCTCTTTCCCGACGCTCAACACGGAGGTTTCGCCCCAGAGCGCAATCGTCCCCAGGCTGATACCGTAGCGGTTTTTCACCCGAGGCTCACGGCCATAGAGATCGTCATCCGGCGGGAACGGCACCGCAACGTGCGACAGGGAATAGACATCCTGCGGCCAGGCCTGCGCAAGCGGCACGACCGTCTCCCGGGTGCTGCCTGCCGGAGTGATTTTCGCCACCGTCGAGAAGCTGTGTGCGTCCGCATTGGTAATAATGGTGACACCGTAACGCCTCTTCGCAACCTGCAGCAGCGCCGAAGTTGCCGTCCACGACGACGGTTTGAACAGCGGGCGGAAGCTCGCCGCCTGGTTGATATCAAACACCACCAGCTCGCTGCCGTTTGCCGGAAGCTGGTCAAACAGGCCGGTCACCACCGCGCGGGTGCTGACCGTGGAATCCATGACCGACTGAAACGCCAGGATCGGCGGCAAATTCGCCAGCCTGTTCTCCCGCGCCTCGCGGCTGATTTGCTCCTGCAGGGCCTTCGTCAGCAGCCATGACTGGCGGGCGGCGTTCACCGGGAACGAGTTATATTTGTACGGATTATATTCCGGAGAGATATTCAGCCACGCCGCTTTGGCAAACGCCGGCAGCAGCGCCGGTAACCCGGCGAAACCGGCAAAGCGCGCAAAGGCCGTCACGCCGATCATCGGTGAGAGCAGTATCACCTGCTGCGGTTTACGCAGCGCAGGCGCATCCAGCGCATCGAGGGCATATTTCATCGCCAGCGCCCCGCCGTTGGAGTAGCCCACCAGATGCAGAGGCGCAGCCTCGCCCGCCAGACGCGTGGCTTCCCGCACCGCAAGACGCGTCGCCGCGAGCCACATCTCCCAGTCGACGTCCGTCAGCGCGCCGGGCGCAGTGCCGTGCCCGGGCAGGCGCGGGACCACGGCCACAAAGCCGTGCTGTTGATAGTTCACGGCAAGCCGCCGGACGCTGTAGGGCGAGTCCGTCAGACCGTGCAGCAGCACTACCGCGCCGCGCGGCTTTCCGGCAGGCATCAGCACAAAGGAGCGGTTGGCATCGGGCGTAAACTGTCCCGGCCATACCAGGCTCTGGCGATAATAGCGGTTTAACGGCGTGCGTTCCTCGCCCTCTGTTTTCGCCGTCACCGCATTATCAAGATCGGCGAAAATGGCGTTTTCCCGGGCGATATACCGGGCAAAATCGGCGTTATCCATCTCGCGTACGGACATCTCATCGGCCCGCCAGGTATGCCACAGGTGCAGTTCCGGTCCCTGCTGCGAGAGATACACCCGCACCGCCAGCAGGACGATCAGTACGATCCCGACGACCATCCCTATTTTCTTTGCAAGCGCCATCAGGCGCACGCTGACTCGCCAGGGCAGATTTACCATGCCGGGATCCCTTTTATATTCACACTACATCTATCTTATCAAAAATGTGAACGGACTGACGTATTCACCAAATTCATACCTGCCGCGTCAGACAGTGCACCAAAAGTGAACTACGCTGCACAAATGTTGATCATTGGTTAAGCAAATATTGCATGAAGTTTACTGCACAGCGGGTTTCACCCGCCCTGTGAACATGGCACGCGTCATGCATTGTTAACCAGGTAACAAAAATTTTGCCATTGACAGCCTGTTAACAGCGAGGCGGTATGACGACGAAACCCGAGATGTTGAGCCGTATCGAAGCGACGTTCAGCCAGCTCACGCCCAGCGAAAAGCGGGTCGGAAGCTGGCTGCTGGCGCACGCCGCGCAAATCCCGTTTGAAACGGCGGAGAGCATCGGTCAGGCGAGCGGGACCAGCGGAATTACCGTCGGACGCTTCCTGCGCAAACTGGGGTATCGCAACCTGGAAGATGCCAAAAAGAGCCTGCGCGATCCGTATCAGCCCTGGGGTATGAACGAGCGGCTGGACTCCTGGCAGCAGCAGCGCCCCCTTTCCAGCCGCCTTCAGCATGCCCTGTCGCTGGAAGTGGATGCCATCACGCAGGTGTACCAACTGGCGCAAACGGACGCCTTTCGTCAGGTGGTGCACAACCTCGCCCACGCGGACGCGGTGTTTGTGCTGGGGATCCAGTCCACGCGTGGGATTGCCAACGCCTTCTTCAGCCACCTCGAGTACCTCCGCCCGCGCGTGAGCTATTCGGAAGGCGCTTCCGGCAGCTGGGTGGAATCTCTTAACTCGGGCTTTTCGCATCCGTACGTCGTGCTGACCGATACGCGCACCTACTCCGCGATGGCCCGCCAGTACTGCCGCGTCGCCAGCGAGAAAGGCATTCCGCTGGCCTTAATCACCGATATCTGGTGCCCGTGGGCGCGGGATTACCCGATGGATTTACTGCAGGTGAAAACCGATACCGGTCACTTCTGGGATTCACTTGCCCCCGTGAGCTGTCTGTTCAACCTGCTGCTGTCGGGCGTGGTGGAGGCGCTGGGTGAGGCGCTCCCGGCGCGTCTGGCGGTAAACCGGCAATTACAACAAGAGTTTGGTCAATTCGAACGCTAAAGGAGCGGAGCTATGCCCGAAGAGAGTGAACTGATTGATGTGGCGAAGACGTTTCCCACGCTGCATATCGATCTGAAGTACGCCACCGCCGACAACATCACCGGCCGTCCGATCTATCAGGAGGCGCTGTGCCTGCTGCATACCGACGCGGCCACCGCGCTGGCAAAAGCCATCAGCATTGCCTCGCTGGCCGGGCTGAAGCTGGTGGTGTACGACGCCTATCGGCCGCAGCAGGCGCAGGCTCAGCTGTGGGATGCCTGCCCGAACCCGGAATACGTGGTCGACGTGGCGATTGGCTCCAATCACAGCCGCGGTACGGCCATCGACGTCACCCTGATGGATGAACATAACGCCGTGCTGGATATGGGGGCCGGTTTTGACGAAATGCACGACCGCTCGCATCCGTATCACCCCTCCGTGCCGCCGCACGCCCAGCGCAACCGTCTGCTGTTGAACGCAATCATGTTCGGCGGTGGTTTTGTGGGTATCAGCAGCGAATGGTGGCACTTCGAACTGCCGAACGCCGCCAGCTACCCGCTGCTTGACGACCGTTTTGCCTGTTTTCCCCTGACGCACACTTCTCTCTAAACCTGGAGCACTGCCATGAAAACATCGCTTCTCTCGACGCTGATCGCCGCCACGCTGACCCTGAGCGCACCGCTGGCGCTGGCTGCCGTCCCGAAAGACATGTTAGCGATCGGTAAAGCCGCCGACCCGCAAACGCTCGATCCTGCCATCACCATTGATAACAACGACTGGACCGTCACCTATCCGTCCTACCAGCGTCTGGTCAAGTACAAGCCAGGCTCTACCGAGGTGGAAGGCGATCTGTCGACGGGCTGGAAGGCGTCTGAAGACCAGAAAGAGTGGACCTTTACCCTGGCGGATAACGCGAAATTTTCCGACGGCACGCCGGTCACCGCCGAGGCGGTAAAGCTCTCCTTTGAGCGCCTGCTGAAGCTCGGCCAGGGGCCGTCTGAAGCCTTCCCGAAAGACCTGAAAGTTGATGCCGTCGATGACCATACGGTGAAGTTCACCCTCAGCCAGCCGTTCGCACCGTTCCTCTACACGCTGGCAAACGACGGGGCGTCCATCATTAACCCGGCGGTGCTGAAGGCCAACGCGGCAGACGATGCTCGCGGTTTTCTGGCGCAAAACACCGCCGGTTCCGGGCCGTTTATGCTGAAAAGCTGGCAGAAAGGCCAGCAGCTGATCCTGGTGCCTAACCCCCACTGGCAGGGTGAAAAGCCGCACTTTAAGCGCGTATCGGTGAAAATTATCGGTGAGAGCGCCTCGCGCCGACTGCAGCTTTCCCGCGGCGATCTGGACATTGCCGACTCCCTGCCAGTCGATCAGCTTGCGGCCCTGAAGCAGGAAGGTAAAGTCGCCGTCGCAGAATACCCGTCCCTGCGCGTGACTTACCTCTATCTCAACAACAGCAAAGCGCCGCTCAATCAGGTGGATTTACGCCGGGCCATCTCCTGGGCGACGGATTACCAGGGGATGGTGAAAGGCATTCTGAGCGGCAACGGCAAGCAGATGCGCGGCCCGATCCCGGAAGGCATGTGGGGCTTTGACGCCACGGCAATGCAGTACAGCTTTGACGAGGCCAAAGCCAAAGCGGCGCTGGAGAAGGTCAAAGACAAACCCGCCAGCCTGACCTTCCTCTACTCGGACAACGATCCGAACTGGGAGCCTATCGCCCTCTCCACTCAGGCCAGCCTCGGCAAGATCGGCATTAGCGTCAAGCTGGAAAAACTGGCCAACGCCACCATGCGCGACCGCGTCGGAAAAGGCGATTACGACATTGCCATCGGCAACTGGAGCCCGGACTTTGCCGACCCGTACATGTTCATGAACTACTGGTTCGAATCGGACAAAAAAGGGCTGCCGGGCAACCGCTCGTTCTATGAGAACAAAGAGGTTGATTCGCTGCTGCAGGCCGCGCTGAAAACCACCGACCAGGCGGAACGCACCAAAGATTACCAGCAGGCGCAAAAGGTGGTTATCGACGAGGCGGCCTACGTTTATCTGTTCCAGAAAAACTACCAGCTGGCGATGAACAAAGAGGTCAAAGGCTTCACCTTTAATCCGATGCTCGAGCAGGTGTTCAACATCGCCACCATGAGCAAATAACGGTTCTCGCCGGGGGAAAGCGTATGACGTTCTGGAGCATAGTGCGCCAGCGCTGCTGGGGGTTAATCCTGGTGGTGGCCGGTGTCTGTATTATCACCTTTATTATTTCACACCTGATCCCCGGCGATCCGGCCCGTCTGCTGGCCGGCGACCGCGCCAGCGACGAAATCGTGCAGAACATCCGCCAGCAGTTAGGGCTGGACCAGCCCCTGTATGTTCAGTTTGGCCGCTACGTGGACGCTCTGGCGCACGGTGATTTAGGCACGTCCATCCGCACCGGACGCCCGGTCGCGGAAGACCTGAAGGCCTTTTTCCCCGCCACGCTGGAGCTGGCCTTTTGTTCTCTGCTGCTGGCGCTGGTCATCGGCGTGCCGCTGGGGATTTTGTCGGCGGTTTACCGCAACCGCTGGCTGGATCACCTGGTGCGTTTAATGGCGATGACCGGGATCTCCACGCCAGCCTTCTGGCTTGGGCTGGGCGTCATCGTGCTGTTCTACGGGCACCTGCAGATCCTGCCGGGCGGCGGCAGGCTGGACGACTGGCTCGATCCGCCGACGCACGTCACTGGCTTTTATCTGCTGGACGCGCTGCTGGAGGGCAACGGTGAGGTCTTTTTCAACGCGCTTCAGCACCTGATTTTACCCTCGCTGACGCTAGCGTTTGTTCACCTGGGGATCGTGGCGCGCCAGGTTCGCTCGGCGATGCTGGAGCAGCTTAGTGAGGATTACATCCGCACCGCGCGCGCCAGCGGCCTGCCCGGCTGGTACATCGTCCTGCGCTACGCCCTGCCCAATGCGATGATCCCGTCCATTACCGTGCTCGGGCTGGCGCTGGGCGATCTGCTTTACGGCGCCGTGCTGACCGAAACCGTCTTTGCCTGGCCGGGCATGGGCGCGTGGGTGGTGACGTCCATTCAGGCGCTCGATTTCCCTGCCGTAATGGGGTTTGCCGTCGTCGTTTCGCTGGCCTACGTGCTGGTTAATCTGGTGGTCGATCTGCTTTACCTGTGGATTGACCCGCGAATCGGGCGCGGAGGTGCCGAATGATGTTAACGCAGGAAACGCCCGTCCCGGTTAAAACCGCCAGACAACGCATCAACTGGGCAAAGCTGTTCTGGATGCTGCGTCAAAGCCCGCTCACGATCGTTGGCGGCGTCATTATGATTGCGATGCTCTTTCTGATGGTGGCTTCGCCGTGGATCGTTCCGCATGACCCGAACGCGCTGGATTTGACCGCCCGCCTGCAGGCGCCGTCTGCGCAACACTGGTTTGGTACCGATGAGGTGGGACGCGACCTGTTTAGCCGCGTGCTGACGGGCAGCCAGCAGTCGATTACCGCCGGGCTGGCGGTCGTGGTGATTGCGGGCGGTATTGGCTCGCTGCTGGGCTGTTTGTCCGGCGTACTGGGCGGGCGCGGCGACGCCATCATCATGCGGGTGATGGACATCATGCTCTCCATTCCTTCCCTGGTGCTGACCATGGCGCTGGCCGCCGCGCTCGGTCCGAGCCTGTTCAACGCCATGCTGGCGATTGCGATTGTCCGCATCCCGTTTTACGTCCGCCTGGCGCGCGGGCAAACCCTGGTGGTGCGCCAGTTTACCTACGTTCAGGCCGCCCGCACGTTTGGCGCGTCCCGCTGGCATTTGATCCGCTGGCATATCCTGCGCAACGCCCTGCCGCCGCTGATTGTGCAGGCTTCGCTGGATATCGGCAGCGCCATTCTGATGGCCGCCACGCTGGGGTTTATTGGCCTGGGCGCGCAGCAGCCCACCGCCGAATGGGGCGCGATGGTGGCCGTGGGCCGTAACTACGTGCTGGACCAGTGGTGGTACTGCGCCTTTCCCGGTGCGGCGATTTTAATTACCGCCGTGGGCTTTAACCTGTTTGGCGACGGTATCCGCGATCTGCTGGATCCGAAGTCGGGAGGAAAACAGTGATGACCGAGCCGGTATTACGTATTGAAGACCTGCACCTGAGCTTCCCGATTTTTCGCGGAGAGGTCCACGCGCTGAACCACGTCTCGCTGGAGATCGGCAGGGGCGAAATCGTCGGCGTGGTGGGTGAGTCGGGGTCGGGTAAATCCGTGACTGCCATGCTCGCCATGCGGCTGCTGCCGGAAGGGAGCTACCGCATTCATCACGGTCAGGTGAAGTTACTCGGCGAAAACGTCCTGACGGCGTCCGAGAAGCAGCTTCGCCAGTGGCGCGGTGCACGAGTGGCGATGATTTTTCAGGAGCCCATGACCGCCCTCAACCCGACGCGGCGGATTGGCAAACAGATGGTGGAGGTGATCCGCCAGCATCAGCCGCTTTCGCGGCGCGAGGCGCAGCATAAGGCGATTACCCTGCTGGAAGAGATGCAAATCCCGGACGCGAAGCAGGTCATGGAGCGTTATCCGTTTGAACTCTCCGGCGGCATGCGCCAGCGGGTGATGATCGCCCTTGCCTTCTCCTGTGAGCCGGAGCTGATCGTCGCCGACGAACCGACCACCGCGCTGGACGTTACCGTCCAGCTCCAGGTGCTGCGCCTGCTGAAGCATAAGGCGCGGGCCAGCGGGACCTCGGTGCTGTTTATCAGCCATGATATGGCCGTGGTGTCGCAGCTTTGCGACAGAATGTACGTGATGTATGCGGGCAGCGTGATCGAGAGCGGTGCCACGCAAACGCTGATCCACCGACCCGTGCATCCCTACTCCATCGGCCTGCTGCGGTGCGCCCCGGAAAACGGCCAGCCGCGCGACCTGCTTCCCGCCATCCCCGGCACGGTGCCCAACCTCAGCAAGCTTCCGCAGGGTTGCGCCTTCCGCGAGCGCTGCTTTGCCGCCGGAGCGAAATGCAGCGAAACGCCGCGCTTACAGCCCAACGGTGCAGAGGGCCAACAGGCTGCCTGCTGGTATCCACAACGGGAGAAACACCATGTCTGATGTACTGCTGGAACTGGATAGCGTGCACGTGAACTTTGCGGCGCGCAAAAACTGGCTGGGCCGCGTGACGGAACAGGTCCATGCCCTCAACGGGCTCGATCTCCAGATCCGTCGCGGGGAAACGCTGGGCATTGTCGGGGAATCCGGCTGCGGGAAAAGCACGCTGGCCCAGCTGCTGATGGGCATGCTTAAGCCCAGCACCGGCGCGTGCCAGCGGGCGCACCACGCGGGCGGCATGCAGATGGTGTTTCAGGATCCGCTCTCCTCGCTCGACCCGCGATTGCCGGTCTGGCGCATCATCACCGAGCCGGTGTGGGTGCAAAAACGCAGCAGCGAGCGCGAACGCCGCCAGCTGGCAGAAAACCTGGCGCTGCAGGTGGGCATTCGCCCGGAATATCTCGACAGGCTTCCGCACGCCTTCTCCGGCGGGCAGCGCCAGCGCATCGCCATCGCCCGGGCGCTCTCCTCCAACCCCGATATTATCGTGCTTGATGAACCCACCAGCGCGCTGGATATCTCCGTGCAGGCGCAAATCCTCAACCTGCTGGTGAACCTGCAACAGCAGCGTAATCTGACCTACGTGTTAATCTCGCATAACGTCTCGGTGGTCAGACACATGAGCGACCGCGTGGCGGTGATGTACCTCGGGCAGATTGTGGAGCTGGGCAGCGCCGCGCAGGTGCTTGGCGAGCCGCGCCATCCCTATACCCGTCTGCTGCTCGACTCGGTTCCCCGCACCGGTGAACCGCTGGATGAAAATCTGGCGTTGCGCAAAACGGAGCTTCCCGGCAATCGTCATCTGCCCGAAGGCTGTTTTTTCCGCGACCGTTGTCCGATAGCAGCGCAGGGGTGTGAACAGCCGCAGCCGCTACAGCCCTCACGCGAGGGCCGTAACGTGCGCTGCTGGCGCAGTCTGGGTTAGATTTGCGCCATCCCGCCGTCCACAAACAGCTCGGTGGCGTTAATAAAGCTGGCCGCGTCGGAGGCCAGAAACGCCACCGCTTTACCCACCTCGCCCGGCGCGCCTAAACGCCCCAGCGGTACCTGCGCGGCCAGCGCGTCGTACAGCCCCTGACGGTGTTCTTCCGGCACCAGATCGCCGAGACCCGGCGTTTTGATCGGACCCGGGCTCACCACGTTGACGCGGATCCCGCGGCCCTGCAAATCCAGCGCCCAGGAGCGGGCAAAGTTGCGCACGGCGGCCTTGCTGGCGCTGTAGACGCTGAAATTGGCCGTCCCTTTAATGGACACCGTCGATCCGGTCAGAATAATCGACGATCCGGCGGACAGCAGCGGCAGCGCCTTCTGCACCGTGAACAGCACTCCGCGCACGTTGGTGCCAAAAATCCGGTCAAACTGCTCTTCGGTGATCGCGCCCAGCGGCAGCATATCGCCGCCACCGGCATTGGCGAACAGGATATCAAGACGGCCTTCTTCTTTGGCTATCCGGGCATAAACCTCATCCAGATCGGCAAGCTTTGAGGCGTCCGCGCGAATGCCCACTGCGGTTGAAGCAATTTCCGCCACCGCCGCGTCCAGCTCGGCCTGGCGACGACCGGTGATGTAGACCTTTGCGCCCTGTGCCGCCAGCTCCTGCGCCGTGGCAAGACCAATGCCGGTGCTGCCGCCGGTGACCAGTGCGATTTTTCCTGAGAGAGTCGTGTTCATGTCATTTACCTTTTGTTGGGTTTGCGTTGGACAAACTTTAGCCCTTGCGGCATTAGTGAAAAACGGGCAAAAATGAAAATGACTATTCACAAACAGAAATAATCCGAGGTCATCATGGACCAGCTCATGGCGATGCGCGCCTTTACGCGGGTCGTGGAGTCCGGCAGTTTTACCCGCGCGGCGGACTCGCTGAATATGCCGATCGCCACGCTGAGCAAGCTGGTTAAATCGCTTGAGTCGCACCTGGATATACGCCTTCTGCACCGCACCACTCGCCGGGTGGTCGCGACGCCTGAAGGGATGGAATACTATGAAAAAGCGCTCAGGGTGCTGATTGATATCGAAGATATCGACACCTCGTTTCGCGTTTCCCGCGCGACGCCAAAAGGGCATTTGCGGGTTGACGTGGGCGGATCCACCGCCCGGGACGTGCTCATCCCCCTGCTTCCGGCATTTATGCAGCGCTACCCGGAGATCTGCATCGACCTTGGCGTGGCCGACCGGCCGGTCGATCTCATCAGCGGTAACGTAGACTGCGTGATCCGCGGCGGTCCGCTGGACGACTCGACCCTCATCGCCCGTCATCTCGGTAACGCCGAAATGGTCACCTGCGCGACGCCGGGTTACCTGAAAAATCACGGCGTCCCGGCCTATCCGCAGGAGCTGCGCAACGGCCACAAGCTGATTAGCTATCTCTCGCCCGTCACCGGACGGCCCTTTCCGTTTCGCTTCCGGCAGAACGGCGAGGCGCTGGAAATCAACATTCCGCACTATCTCGGCGTCAATGAAAGTAATGCCCATCTGGCGGCTGCCGCGGCGGGGCTGGGGATCGTTCAAACCTTTGAGTATTCGGCAAAGTCGTATTTACAGGCGGGCACGCTGGCGGCGATCCTGGGCGACTGGCGCCCTGCCGCGTATCCGTTTCATGTGGTTTACCCGCAGAACCGGCATTTGACGCACCGCCTGAAGGTGTTTATTGCCTGGCTGGCGGAGGTGTTCCCCGCCGCGCTGAAGGGATAGCCGGGCGCAAACCCGGCTGTGGCTTAATTGAGCTTATAGTCCAGCGTAATCTCAGCTTTCAGGAGCTGCGAGACCGGACAGCCCGCTTTTGCTTTCTGAATAATGCCGTCGAACTGCTGCGGGGCGATGCCGGGAACGGTCACCTTGCTTTTCAGGGCAACCTTAGTGATGGCAAAGCCGCCGTCGGTTTTATCCAGAGAGACGTCCGCGGTGGTATCAATGGAATCGGCGGTATAACCCGCTTCACCGAGCATCAGCGACAGCGCCATTGAGAAGCAGGCCGCATGTGCCGCGCCAATCAGCTCTTCGGGGTTGGTCCCCTTTTCGCCCTCAAAGCGGGTATTGAAACCATAAGGCTGCTGATTGAGAACGCCGCTCTCGGTGGAAACCGTTCCTTTTCCGCGCTTAATGTCGCCAGACCAGTGTGCCGAACCGTGCTTATGAATAGTCATTCTTGCTCTCCTTTTGGCTTACAAAGGGTTAAGTATAGACTACGCATCTGACCCACCCTGGAACACAGACAATTCCAGGACTTTCACCTGCTGTACCGACAAAAAGGATAATGATATGGCCCTAAAAATCAGGATGGCCGTTGCCGTCACCACGCTGGCTCTGTCGCTCTCTTCACTGGCGAAAACGCCGGAGAACTTTATCTATACCAGCTCGGGCGATCTCGACGCGGCGTTCCCGCTTGTTGCGCGAAGCGATATCGGCGGCGTGCAGATCGTTTACAACTGGCGCCTGCTGGAACCCGAGAAGGACAGCTATGACTTCTCGCGGATTGAACAGGATCTGGCGCGCGTTAAGGCCGCCGGAAAAAAACTCTTTATTCAAATCCAGGACCGTTTCTTTGAGCCGGACGCCCGCTACGTGCCGGACTATCTCATGCGCGACACACAATACGGAGGCGGGATTGCGCCGCAGTTCGATAACCCCGGCGAAGGCAAGCCGGTCGGTTCAGGATGGGTGGCGCGTCAGTGGGATCCCGCCGTGCGCCAGCGCTACCAGGCACTGCTGGCCGCCCTCGCGAAACGCTTTGATGGCGAGGTGTATGGGGTAAACCTGCCCGAAACCGCCATCGATCTCGATGAAAAAAATCCGCCCGTCGGGTTTACCTGCGACGGCTATTTCGCGGGTGAAATGGAAAACCTGGCCTTTGCGCGAAAGGCTTTTCAGAAATCACACGTGGTGCAGTACGTGAACTTCTGGCCGTGCGAATGGGATAATGACCACAACTACATGGGGCGACTGTTTGCGTATGCCAGCGCCAACAATATCGGCCTGGGTGGGCCGGACATTGTTCCCAACCGCAAGGCCCACATGAAGAACGCCTATCCCTTCTTCCATAAAAATAAACAGACGCTGCCGCTCATCGCCATGGCGGTTCAGGAGCCGACCCTGACCTATAAGGATCCTCAGACCGGAAAACCGTTCACCAAAGCGGAATTTGTCCGCTTCGGCGAAAGTTATCTCGGTGCCGATATTATTTTCTGGAGCACGACGTCTCCCTGGCTAAAGGCGAAGTAATCCCTTCTTATGCCAGGTAGCGCGACAGTTCGTCAAGGAACACGCGCAGCGCGGCAGGCTGGTATTCCCGGGACTGATAAATGCCATGGATGGCAAGCGGTTTCGGCTCAAGCGCCTCCAGCACCGGCACCAGCAATCCCTGTTCCAGCGCGGCAGACGCTTCGCGCTCCGGCAGCATGGCGATACCGCAGTGCTTAATCGCCGCGTCCATCAACAGCGAAGAGATGCTGGCGCTCAGGTTGCCGCTGACGGCCACGCTCAGGCTTTCCCCTTCCGGCGTCAGAAAGTGCCAGGACTGCCCGGCAAAAAAGCTGTAGTGCAGACAGTTGTGCTGCGCTAATTCTTCAGGGCTGACGGGGATACCGTGCTGTGCCAGGTACTCCGGCGAGGCGCAAAGCACCGAGCGACACTCCCCCAGCCGGCGGGCAATCATGCCGGGTTCGGGGTTGTCGGTAATGCGCACGGCGACATCAATGCGCTCTCCCACCAGGCTGACCGGGTGGTTATTCACGTCCAGCTCGATGCGCAGCTGCGGGTAGCGCGAGAGCAGCTCAGGCAGGACCGGCGCAATCAGGTGCATGGCGGTAAAATGGGCGCAGGCCACCCGCAGCGTGCCGGACGGCAGATCTTTCTCCGACTGGCCCTCGATTTCCTGCGAAATCTGCGAGAGCGTCCGCGTTTTTTGCAGCACCTTTTCCCCTGCCGCGGTCAGCGTCAGCTTGCGCGTGGAGCGGTTTACCAGGCGCGTTCCCGCCCACTTCTCCATTTGTTCAAGGTAGCGGCTCACCATCGGTCGGGAAATGCCCAACGCGCGGGCCGCCGCGCTCAAACTGCCCAGCTCGCATATCCGGTTGTAAACCTGAGCGGCGATAACGCGATCCATATAAGCTCCATTTGCTCGATTTATGAAACTAAGCATGTCTTGTTTCAGGAATTCTGGCAAATGAGAATATCCGTACAATAGACACATTCCTGAACAACAGAGACAACAGCATGAAATTCACTCACCTTGCCCTGCTTTCCACCCTTTTCACTCCGGCGGTTTTTGCCGCGCCGTTGAACATTGATACCTATAACCCGCAGGAAAAAGGCATTTTCCCGGTCTCCTCCACGCTGGTTTCCGGCCCGAAAGAGGCGGTGCTGTTTGACGCGCAGTTCAGCGTGAAGGATGGCGAAGCGCTGGTAGAGAAAATTCGCCGCAGCGGTAAAACCCTGAACAAGATTGTGATCACCTCCGGCGATCCGGATTTCTATTTTGGCCTGCAGCCGCTGGTCAAAGCCTTCCCGAATGCCAAAGTGGTGGCCACGCAGCATGTGGTTGACCATATTAAAGCCACCAAAGATGCTAAGCTCGCCTTCTGGGGGCCGCAGATGAAGGACGGCGCGCCAACGGAGCTCGTCGTCCCGCAGGTGCTTGCCTCCACCACGTTCATGGTTGACGGGGAAAAGGTCGATATCGAACAGCCAGACAGCTACGCGGCCTATGTGTGGATCCCGTCGGCAAAAACGATCCTCGGCGGCACCGGGGTAGCCTGGGGTATTCACGTCTGGACGGCAGACACCCAGACGCCGGAAAGCCGCAAGCAGTGGCAGGAAACGCTGGAGAATATGGCCGCGCACAAACCTGAACGCGTGATCCCGGGCCACTACCTGGGCACCCCGCCAGCGGGCATTGGCGCGATTGAGTTTACCCGCGACTATCTGCAGCGCTTTGAAAAGGCTTTAGCCGCGCATAAAGATTCCGCAGGCGTTATCAGTACCCTGAAAAAACAGTATCCAGGCCTGGCTGATGAGAGCTCGCTGGAATTAAGCGCCAAAGTGAATACTGGCGAAATGAAGTGGTAATTTAAAAACGGCTCCTGCTATATTTCCGCGATAGCAGGAGCCCCGCCAAAATATCCCCGCCGTTACCCGTCGATATAGCCACACCTTTTAAAAGCGCATAAAAGCATGCACTTATGTCATTTTTATTTCTAAGATGAATCTGAACCACAACCGGGAAAATATTTGCCATTCTGTTTATGAATTAAATTTTTTGCGAGCCGTACCATTAAACAGACAACGACACGGAGGCAGCATGTTTACTTATTACCCGGCTAATACCGCAGCAGCACAACCTGAACTCGTTAACGCGATTGCGCAGGGTCTTCACGCCGAGCACGGTGCTGTGACTGAAGATGACATTTTGATGGAACTGACCAAGTGGGTGGAATCCACAGATAATGACATCCTCAGTGACATCTACCAGCAGACCATTAACTACGTCGTCAGCGGGCAAAACGCACCCTTGTAAAAACCTGCTAAGCTGGATCTGCAACCTAAGGGGTTACATTTCGTTTGCGTGAGCAAACTGGTCCTTAAAACTATCAACAGGATTGAGGAGTTAACATGAAATCGAACCGTCAGGCACGCCATATTCTGGGACTGAATTACAAGCTTTCAAATCAGCGTAAAGTGGTGATTGAAGGCGACCACGAAACGCAGGTCACTCACGCCACCGGCAGAAAACGCCACGCCGGCAAGTAAGTTCCAGACTGAGATCCAGAACACCATCGGTAATCCCGATGGTGTTTTTGTTTATGTGTTGCGGTAATTAATATTTAGCTCCTTTATAATACCGCCTGACCGCACCCCATCGCACAGGCCAGAAAGATGACAAACAGCAGTGTCAGGGACGGATCTTCATAAAAAGAGTGAGTGACATGGACAACAAACTGAAAAAACATCGTTCCTTATACATCCCATACGCCGGACCGGTTTTACTCGAATTCCCCCTGCTCAACAAAGGCAGCGCCTTCAGCATGGAAGAGCGCAGCAGCTTTAACCTGCTGGGTTTACTGCCCGAAGTGGTTGAAACCATTGAAGAACAGGCGGAGCGCGCGTGGATCCAGTATCAGGGTTTCAAAACCGAAATCGACAAGCACATCTACCTGCGCAACATTCAGGACACCAATGAAACCCTCTTCTATCGCCTGGTGCAGAACCATCTCGAAGAGATGATGCCGGTGATCTACACCCCGACGGTGGGCGCGGCCTGCGAGCGTTTCTCAGAGATCTACCGTCGTTCACGCGGGGTATTCATCTCCTATCAGAACCGTCACAACATGGACGATATTCTGCAGAACGTGCCAAACCACAATATCAAAGTGATTGTGGTGACCGACGGCGAACGTATTCTCGGCCTCGGCGACCAGGGCATTGGCGGGATGGGGATCCCAATCGGTAAACTCTCTCTCTACACCGCCTGCGGCGGCATCAGCCCGGCGTATACCCTGCCGGTGGTGCTGGACGTCGGGACCAACAACCAGCAGTTGCTCAACGATCCGCTCTATATGGGCTGGCGCCATCCGCGCATTACCGACGACGAGTACTATCAGTTTGTCGACGATTTCATTCAGGCCGTGAAGCACCGCTGGCCGGACGTTCTGCTGCAGTTTGAAGACTTCGCGCAGAAAAACGCGATGCCGCTGCTGAACCGCTATCGCGATGAAATCTGCTCCTTTAACGACGACATCCAGGGTACCGCAGCCGTGACCGTGGGTACGCTTATCGCCGCCAGCCGCGCAGCCGGCAGCCAGCTGAGCTACCAGAAAATCGTCTTCCTGGGCGCAGGCTCTGCGGGCTGTGGTATCGCCGAGCAGATCATCGCCCAGACGCAGCGCGAAGGCTTAAGCGAAGAGCTGGCCCGCTCCCGCGTCTTTATGGTTGACCGTTTCGGCCTGCTGACCGACGCTATGCCGAACCTGCTGCCGTTCCAGAACAAGCTGGTGCAGAAGCGCGAGAACCTGAAAAACTGGGATACCGACAACGAAGTCCTTTCCCTGCTGGACGTCGTGCGCAACGTGAAGCCGGATATTCTGATCGGCGTTTCCGGGCAAACCGGCCTCTTCACCGAAGAGATCATTCGCGAGATGCACAAGCACTGCGAACGCCCTATCGTGATGCCACTTTCCAACCCGACCTCCCGCGTGGAAGCGACGCCGCAGGACATCATCGCCTGGACCGAAGGTAACGCGCTGGTCGCGACCGGCAGCCCGTTCGACCCGGTGGTGTGGAAGGATAAAACCTATCCGATCGCCCAGTGCAACAACTCTTACATCTTCCCGGGCATTGGGCTGGGCGTGATCGCGTCCGGCGCGTCCCGCATTACCGATGAGATGCTGATGTCGGCGAGCGAAACCCTCGCGGGCTACTCGCCGCTGGTCAACAACGGTGAAGGGCTGGTGCTGCCGGAGCTGAAAGACATTCACAAGGTGTCGCGCGCGATCGCGTTTGCGGTAGGTAAAATGGCGCAGCAGCAGGGCGTGGCGGTGAAAACCTCTGCCGACGCGCTGCAGCAGGCCATCGACGACAACTTCTGGAAACCTGAATACCGCAGCTATCGCCGTACCTCGATTTAATTCGCTTTGACCGTTCCCTTTTCCACAGGGAGACGCAGTGCGGCCCAATCGCCCGGTGGCGCTTCGCTTACCGGGCCTACGGGCGGGGTGTTTTCCCTCTCCCTGTGGGAGAGGGTTAGGGTGAGGGCATCAGACCGCACCATTGAATACCTACTAGCCAAACTCCTTTTCCCCCGCTACACTCCCTTCATCCATTAACCTACTGAATATATAAGGAGGCCAATTATGCTGTATCGTGAAATTTTCAATGTTTCACATACATTTGGTGATCGCACCAGCTCAAGCGTTATCGGTATCGTGCTGCGATAACTTCTGCTTGAGCGAAGACACCAACCCCTGAAATCCCTTCTCTCGGGCTTACTGAGTTATCGTCAGCGATGTTTGACGAGGCATAAACATGCCTGTAACTCTTGGGTAAGCAACAATGAGCACTTTATTCACTGCACAATCTTTACGCGTTGATACGGCGTTTGGCACGCTCTTCGACTCACTCTCCTTTACGCTGAAAAAAGGCGACCGCATTGGCCTGCTGGGCGACAACGGCTGCGGCAAAAGCACGCTGCTGAAGGTGCTGGACGGCACTGACTCCCCCGCCGCCGGAACGGTTTCGCTGGCCGGGCACTGCCTGATGGCGCGCGTGGAGCAACATCTCCCGGACGCCATTTTCCCGTTGACCATGCTGGATGCCGTACTCGCACAGCTGCCTTTAGCCGAGCGCGATAGCCTGCGCTGGAAAGCCGAAACGCTGCTGGCAGGCATGGGCTTCACGCCGCAGGATATGGCGCTGCAATCCGCCACGCTGAGCGGCGGACAGCACACGCGCCTGCTGCTGGCGCGGGCCCTGATTCACGAGCCGGATCTGCTCCTGCTCGATGAACCCAGCAACCACCTTGATTTGCCGACCATGCTCTGGCTGGAACACTTTCTACAGAACTGGTCAGGCAGCTTCGTGCTGGTCTCGCACGACCGACAGCTGCTGGATGCCGTCACTAACGGCAGCTGGATCCTGCGCGATAAAACGCTGCACTACTTCGCCCTTCCCTGCACGGCCGCCCGCAAGGCGCTTGAAGCAAAGGATGAAAGCGACGCGCAGCGCCACAAGGCGGAGCAAAAGGAGATCGACCGCGTGTCCGCCAGCGCGAAGCGGCTGGCGACCTGGGGCAAGGTTTACGACAACGAAGATCTTGCCCGCAAAGCCAAACAGATGGAAAAACAGGTCGAACGGCTGAAGGAGAGCCAGACGGCGCTCACGGCAGGCAGCCCGTGGACGTTAACCCTGCGCGGCGACGCGCTGCGGGCCGACCGTTTGCTGGAAATGGAAAACCTCGACGTTCCTCCTGCACCTGGCCTGCCGGCGTTATTCAGCATCGAAATGGCGCGGCTAAAAAGCGGCGATCGCGTGGCGATTGTCGGTCGTAACGGCTGCGGCAAATCGTCGCTGATGAGGCTTATCTGGCAACAGTTTGCCGATGAGTCCGCAAACAGCGGGTTGAAAATCCATCCGCGCGTGTCGCCAGGCTATTACGACCAGACGCTTCACCAGCTTGCGGACAACGCCACGCTGCTCGACGCGCTGGAGCCTTTCGCACCGGATCCGCAGAACCGCAAAATGGCGCTGATAAGCGCGGGTTTCCCGTGGTCGCGTCACGGGCAAACGGTCAGCACGCTCAGCGGCGGCGAGCGCTCGCGCCTGCTGTTCGTTGGCCTGACGCTTGCCCGCTACAGCCTGCTGATGCTGGATGAGCCGACCAACCACCTCGACATGGAAGGCAAAGAGGCGCTGGCGCAAACCCTTCAGCAGTTTGAAGGCGGCGTTCTGCTGGTCAGCCACGACCGTCAGTTAATTAGCCAAAGCTGCAACCGTTTCTGGCTGATTGAAGAGGGAAAGCTGAGCGAGTGGCACGATGCAGAAGCGGTGTTTGAGCGCCTGCGTGAAAGCGCGGGGCTGGCGACATCCACCGCGCCCGCCATCGACGCGGCGACGGTTCAACCCTCGCCGTATGACGATCTGCTCGAACGGCTGGTCGCGCTGGAAGCGCTGCTGGAAGACGATCTGGCGCGTAAGCCGAAGCATCAAAAGCCGCAGCTGCAGGCGCAATGGCGTAAAGAGATTGAGGAGATAGAGGCACAGCTGTAAGTCTGCGCCCGGCGAGTCTCTCGTCGGGCCAGTATTTTCCCCCTAAATTATTAGAGGAACGCCGTATTCTTATTCTGAAAATGGATTAAATAATGACATTATGTTGCCGTTGCCTTGCATTACAGCGCCAAACCACTAATCCTTGAGGAGTATTACACCTGCTATGCAGATACTCATCATGAACAAGGAGATACACATGAAGGCTGCTGTTGTCACTCAGGATCATCAGGTCAATATCACCGAAAAAACCTTACGCCCGCTAAAGCACGGGGAAGCCCTGCTGAAGATGGAATGCTGTGGCGTATGCCATACCGATCTCCACGTGAAGAACGGTGATTTCGGCGATAAAACCGGGGTTATCCTGGGCCACGAAGGGATTGGTATCGTAAAAGAAGTCGGCCCCGGCGTGAAGTCGCTGAAAGTCGGCGACCGCGCAAGCGTGGCCTGGTTTTTTGAAGGCTGTGGCCACTGCGAATACTGTAATACCGGCAACGAAACCCTGTGCCGCGACGTGAAAAACGCCGGTTACTCCGTTGACGGCGGCATGGCGGAAGAGTGCATCGTCACCGCGGATTACGCCGTAAAAGTGCCGGACGGTCTGGAATCCGCTGCGGCCAGCAGCATCACCTGCGCCGGCGTTACCACCTACAAAGCGGTGAAGGTGTCCGGAATCAAACCAGGCCAGTGGATCGCGATTTACGGTCTGGGCGGTCTGGGCAACCTTGCGCTGCAATATGCCAAAAACGTCTTTAACGCCAAAGTCATCGCTCTCGACGTTAACGACGAACAGCTGAAGCTGGCTGCCAGCATGGGTGCAGATTTAACCATCAACTCCCGCAGCGAAGACGCCGCGAAAATTGTGCAGGAGAAAACCGGCGGCGCGCATGCCGCAGTCGTTACTGCCGTCGCAAAAGCCGCATTCAACTCAGCCGTTGACGCCGTGCGTGCCGGTGGCCGCGTGGTCGCCGTTGGCCTGCCGCCGGAAGCGATGAGCCTCGACATTCCGCGTCTGGTGCTGGACGGCATCCAGTTGGTGGGTTCCCTGGTCGGCACCCGTCAGGATCTGCAGGAAGCCTTCCAGTTCGCCGCTGAAGGTAAGGTGGTGCCGAAAGTCACGATGCGTCCAATCGAGGACATCAACGCCATTTTTAAAGAGATGGAACAGGGCCAGATCCGCGGCCGTATGGTGATCGACCTACGTTCATAATCGTTCATCTTTCATTACCGCTCCTCGCTGGGGCGGTTTTTTTATAGCCATTTTCCGGCAATCCTTATCTTAATTCCTTGGTTCCCTTGTTTTCCCCCGCGCCCGATGATGAATCCGACGCTAACAAGAAGATAACAAAGGAATTCACCATGCAAACCCCATTTCGTCTGCCGCTGCTGACGGCGCTGATTCTGGCGACAACCGCAGCCTGGGCCGCAGATGCGCCCGTCAAAGGCGGCACGCTGATTTATCTGGAGCAACAGGCGCACACCAACCTCTATCCGCCTGCCGGTGGCTTTTACCCGAACGGCGGCATTCTGAATCAAATCACCGACAAACTGACGTGGCAGAACCCAAAAACGCTGCAGGTGGAACCCTGGGTGGCCGAAAGCTGGACCACCAACGCCGATAAAACCGAATACACCTTTAAGCTTCGTCCCGGCATCACCTTCTCCGACGGCACGCCGCTGGACGCCAACGCCGTGGCGAAAAACTTTGATACCTACGGTTTAGGCAATAAGGCGCAGCGCCTGCCGGTGTCAGAAGTGATCAATAACTACGATCGCAGCGAAGTCATCGACCCGCTGACCGTGAAGTTCTACTTCAAAAAACCGTCGCCGGGGTTCCTGCAGGGCACCGCCACCATTGGCTCCGGTTTGGTCTCGCTCAGCACGCTGAAGCGCAACTTCGAAGAGCTGGGAGATTCCCGCCACATCATTGGTTCCGGCCCGTTTGTGGTGAAGGACGAGAAGCTGGGTCGTGAAGTGACGCTCGAAGCGCGCAAAGACTACCAGTGGGGGCCGAAAAATCTGGCGCAGCAGGGGCCAGCCAATCTCGACGGCATCAAGTTTATCGTGACCCAGGAAGACAGCGTGCGCGTGGGCGCCCTGCTGGCCGGTCAGGCCGACTTTATTCGCCAGGTGCAGGCGTATGACGAAAAGCAGGCGACCGATCGGGGCTATAAGATCTACGCCGCCCCGACGCGCGGGGTGAACGACAGCATCAGCTTCCGCCCGGATAACCCGCTGGTCTCCGATATTCGCGTTCGCCAGGCGCTGCTGCATGCCACCAATGCAAAACAGGTGGTCGAGACCCTCTTCTCGGCCAACTATCCGCAGGCGAAGTCCGTGATTGCCGGTTCCGCCGCAGGCTTTGTCGATCTCAGCGACAAATTGACCTTTGACCCGGCAAAAGCCAACCAGCTGCTGGACGAGGCGGGCTGGAAAGCAGGCGGCGACGGGATCCGCGCCAAAGACGGCCAACGTCTGGCGCTGACGGTGTATGAATCCCTGCCGCAGCCGCAAAACAAAGAGGTGCTGCAGCTGGTTGCCCAGCAGTGGCGCCAGGTGGGCGTGGCGCTGAGCGTCAAAGCCGGAGACGCAGGCAGCCGCACGCTGGATAACCTTGACCCGCTGAAAACCCCGTTAACCGTCTCCGAAGTAGGACGCGCCGATCCGGACGTGGTGAAAAGCATGTTCTACCCGGCTAACCGCGACGCGCTGCTGCAAAAAGGCGGATCCAGCGACAAGGTCAAAAACTTCCGTGACGACAGGCTGAATGAACTGCTGGTGAACATTTCGGCTGAGGTCGACCCGCAAAAACGCCTGCAGCTGACGGGGGACGCCCAGCGCTACCTGCTGGATAACGCCTACGTCATTCCGATTTTCGAGGAGCCGCAGGTCTTTGCCGGCGCGCCGTGGCTGAAAGGCGTCAATTTTGAAGCGGTAGGCCGCCCGTCGTTCTACGGCGCGTGGATTGAGAAACACTGAGGAGCTGACGATGCGCCACGCACTTCTTCAACGCTTTGGGCACGGGCTGCTGGTACTGTGGGCCGCCTTTACCCTCTCGTTCGTGTTGCTCCAGGTGCTGCCGGGCGACGCGGTGCTGATTAAATTTCAGAACCCGGACCTGGGCTTAAGCCCGGCGCAAATCGAGGAGATGCGCGTGGCCTACGGCGCGGACAGCCCGCTGTGGCAGCAATACGGCCACACGCTGCTGGCAATGCTGCGCGGGGATTTCGGCTATTCGCTACAGGCAGGCGTGCCGGTCAGCGAGCTGATTGCCAGCAATCTGCCGGATACCCTGAGCCTCGCCCTGCCCGCGTTTGTACTCGCGGTCCTGCTGGCCTTTGCGCTGGCCTTTGCATCGCGTCTGCCGGGTCTGCGCTGGCTGAGCAACACCCTTCAGTCTCTGCCGGTCCTGTTTATCTCCTTACCGACGTTCTGGCTGGGGATTGCCCTCATCCAGCTTTTTTCTTTTCAGCTGCGGCTGATCCCGGTGATTAACCCGACGCCGCTGCAGGGGCTGATCCTGCCGATTGTGACCGTCGCGATCCCGATCTCCGCCCCGCTGGCGCAAATTCTGATGCGCAGTCTGGACCAGGTGGCGACGCAGCCGTTTGTCGCCGTCGCCCGTGCCAAAGGGCTGAGTGAAACCGCCGTCCTGTGGCGTCACGTGACCGGCAACGCCCTGCTGCCGGTCCTGAACATTGCCGGGCTGCTGCTGGGCGAGCTGATTGCCGGGGCGCTGATCACCGAAACCGTTTTTGGCCGCAGCGGGCTCGGGCAGCTGACCCAGCAGGCGGTGAATAATCAGGATATCGCCGTGCTTCAGGCGGTAGTGATGATTTCCGCCCTCGGTTTTGTCCTGATCAATCTGCTGGTGGATCTGCTGATGCCGCTGCTGGATCCCCGTCTGCAAACCGTTACCGGAGGTGCATCATGAGTCTGGTCGATTACGCGGCCGCCGCGCGAAAACGCGTTCCTGCCTGGCAGGGAGTGGAATGGCAGCCGGGACTGTGGCTGGCATGGGGGGTGATTATTCTCGCCGCTTTTGCCGCCGTAGCGCCCGGCCTGTTAACCCACTACAGCCCGATTGAGGGCATCGCCGGGGCACAGCGCCTGGCACCGCAGGCCGGTCACTGGCTCGGGACCGATCAGCTTGGCCGCGATGTTTACACGCGTATCGTATATGGCGCCTCCCATTCCCTGAGCGCGGCGCTGGCCGCCGTGACGATGGGGCTGGTGGTCGGCACCGGCTTAGGGGTGATCGCCGGGGCGTTCGCCGGGCGCGTCGAGTCTCTGCTGATGCGCTTCGTCGACGTGTTGCTCTCCATCCCGTCTCTGCTGCTCTCGCTGACGGTGATTATTCTGCTCGGGTTTGGCACCGTTAACGCCGCGATTGCCGTCGGCGTTGCCTCCATTGCCAGCTTCGCCCGCCTCGCGCGCGGTGAAGTCGTGCGTATCCGCCATACGGATTATGTCGAAGCGGCGTTTGGCAGCGGCGGGACGTTTTTCGCCGTGCTGTGGCGACACATCCTGCCCAACGCGTTAACCGCCGTCCTCGCCTTTGCCACGCTGCAGTTTGGTCAGGCCATCCTGGCGCTCTCCACGCTGAGCTTTCTCGGCTACGGCACCCCGCCGCCGGTGCCGGAATGGGGCTTACTGATTGCCGAAGGCCGTAACTATCTCTCTACCGCCTGGTGGCTCACCACCTTCCCCGGCGTGGTCGTCATCGCCGTGGTGCTGGCCACCAACCGTATCAGCCAACAGTTCAGCGGAGGTCGCTAATGACCGTTCTCTCAGTGGAAAATTTGACGATTAGCTACCGTACCGCTCGCCAGTGGCGAGAGGTGGTGCATAACGTCAGCTTCACGCTCGGACGAGGGGAAATGCTGGCGTTCGTCGGCGAATCCGGATCCGGCAAGACGACCACGGCGCAGGCGATCATTGGCCTGCTGGCCGATAACGCCCGGCGCGATGCGGGAAAAATATCGCTCAACGGCGAGGAGATTAGCCGATGGTCCGCGAAGCGTCTCGATACCCTTCGCGGGGCGAGAATTAGCCTGGTACCGCAGGATCCGGGTAATTCGCTCAACCCGGTGAAAACCATCGGGGCGCAGGTCGGAGAGATCGTTCAGCTCCACCAGAAGGTGACCCGCGCCGAGCGCGACGAGCAGGTGCTCGCCCTGCTGACAAAGGTCGGCCTGAGCCACCCCGAACAGCGCATGACGCAGTATCCCCATCAGCTCTCCGGCGGGATGAAACAGCGCGTGCTGATTGCCATCGCCATTGCCCTGCGCCCGGACGTGATCGTTGCCGATGAGCCCACCAGCGCGCTGGATGTGACGGTGCAAAAACGTATTCTCGATCTGCTGGATATCCTGCGCCGGCAATCGGGTACCGCCGTTCTGTTTGTCACCCACGATCTGGCGCTGGCCGCACAGCGTGCGGACAGGCTGCTGGTGTTTCGCGATGGCGAGGTTCAGGAACAGGGCAACACCGCCGATATCGTCCGCACGCCGCAGCACGCCTACACCCGCCAGCTGTTGAGCGACCTCCAGGGCCAGCGCCTGACCATCGCCCCGGTAGCCGGTCTCCCGCTCGCGTCGCCGGCCATTCGCGCCCGCGCCATCAGCAAGCAATTCTCCCTGGGCAAAGGTCATCAGCTTCAGGCGCTGGATCGGGTGACGTTTGACGTCAGGCGCGGCAGCACGCATGCGCTGGTCGGTGAATCCGGCTCCGGGAAAACCACCCTCGCCCGTATTTTGCTGGGTTTTGAACAGGCCGACAGCGGACAGGTCATCATTGATGATATTGATGCCACCACGCTCAGCCGCGAGGCCCGCCGTCAGCTGCGCCAGAAGATCCAGTTCGTCTACCAGAACCCGTTTGCCTCTCTCGACCCGCGACAGACGCTGTTCGAGATCATCGAGGAGCCCCTGAAGAACTTTTCTCGACTCAGTAAGGCGCAGCGAAAGCTCCGGGTGGAGACGGTGGCGCAGCGGGTTGCCCTGCCCGTCGAATTCCTGACCCGCACCGCCCGGGAGCTTTCAGGCGGACAGCGCCAGCGCGTTGCCATTGCCCGGGCGCTGATCCTGGAGCCGACCATTCTGGTGCTGGACGAAGCCACCTCCGCGCTGGACGTCACCGTGCAGGCGCAGATCCTGGCTCTGCTTCAGCAGCTGCAGCAGCAGCTGAGATTGACCTACCTCTTTATCACGCACGATCTGTCTACCGTCCGCCGGATCGCCCACAGCGTCACGGTGCTGCGCGGCGGTCAGGTGGTCGAACAGGGCGACGTCGGAACCTTATTCGCGTCGCCGCAGAACGACTATACCCGCGAGCTGATTGACGCCATTCCCCATTTTTCACCCGCTACGGAGGAGTTCGCATGACGCGAAAACGCCTGGGATTTTTCACCCGCCTGCTTGACGACGCTGCGCCGAAGGAGCGCTATCGTCTGGCAACTGAACAGATCCGCCACGCCGAACGCCACGGTTTTAACAGCGCCTGGATTGCCCAGCACCACTTCCACGAAAGTGAAGGCGGCCTGCCGTCGCCGCTGCTGTTTCTGGCGCACGTAGCCGCGCATACCGAAACCATCCGCCTGGGCACGGCCATCATCACCCTGCCGATGGAAAACCCGCTGCGCGTCGCGGAAGATGCCGCCGTGCTCGATTTACTCGCCGATGGCCGTCTTGAGGTCGGTTTTGGTTCGGGCGGCACACCGACCTCATTTCTGCCGTTCGGACTGACGTTCGAGGAGCGCGGCGCGGCGTTTGCTGACCATTTGCATGTGATCCAAAGCGCCTGGCGCGGGGATTCGCTGACCCATCCGGATAACCACCTTTACCCGCCTGCGCCACAGCTGGCCGACCGTATCTGGATTGCCACCTTCTCTGTTGACGGAGCCGTTCGCGCCGCCCGGGCCGGACACGGTTTAATGCTCTCCCGCACGCAGCCGCGCCCGGCAGATCGGCTGGATTTAACGCTCGACGAGATCCAGAACCCGATTGTGGATGCCTACCTTGAGGCGCTGCCTGCGGGCATCGCACCGCGCATTCTGGCCTCCCGTACGGCGTTCGTCGCCGACAGCGACGACTATGCGCTCAGGGTCGCAACGCCGGGCCTCACGAAACAGGCCCAGCAGCATCGCGCTGCCGGGCACGTGGTTAAAGGTGACAACGTCACCGATTATCGCCGCCAGTTTGACGCCCATATTGGTTCGCCCGATACGGTGCTGCATTCGCTGAATGCCGACTCCATTCTCAGGCGCGCCACGGATATCTCATTCCAGGTCCATTCGGTCGAACCCACGCATCGCGACACGCTGCGGTCCATCGAACTGATCGCCGAACGTATTGCCCCCCACATTCTTTGAGGAGACACCTATGTCGTTAAGTCAGGACATTCTCGCCGAGCTGGCGGAAATTAAACCCGGTTCCCCTCTGGCAGAGGCGCGCGCCACGCGTGATGCCGCCACGCGACACGCGCAGGGCAGCTACGAAATCCTCTTTAGCCAGCAGGATGCTGATTTTGCACTCGACGAGCGCTTCGCCGTGGCGGCAAAAGTCGCCAGGTGGCACAGCGCGGAGGCGCTGGCAGCACACTATGCGGGGTTTGGCCTGGCCGACCCCACCTCAGAACGCCTGACCCCGGCGCTGAATTTCGCGCGGCTGCTGACGTTCTCCCCCGTCGAAGCGACGCCCGCAGCGTTAAGGGCGCTGACCCAGGCGGGATGGAGCAAGGAAGGCATTGTTACCCTGGCGCAGCTTATTGCGTTTGTGAGCTTCCAGAGCCGACTCATCACCGGGCTGCGGCTGCTGAATGACAGGCCCGTCGCCAAAAGCGATGCGCCGGTGGCGGCAGGCATCTGGCACACGACCGCAACAACGGTCACCGGAAAGGCGGCCCCCGTCGCGTTCACCCAGCAGGAGCTGGGATGGGAACCGTGGATAGCGGCCAAACCGCTGGCGGATTTCAGTGACGATGAGGTTGCCATCCTGGCGAAATTTGGCCATACCGATTCCGAGTACTTCCGCCTGCTGGCGCGCAACCTGCCGGTGCTTGAACAGCGCACGTTAACGGATAAAGGCATTTTTTATACATCGGGGGGATTGCCGCGCGCCGAGCGCGAGCTGGCCGCAACGGTCGCCAGTAAAATCAACGGCTGCATTTACTGCGCATCTGTCCATGCGCGTAAAGCCAGCCAGCTGTCAAAGGATGACGCGGCGGTAGAAGCCCTGCTGGCCGTGAGGCCGGGGCAGTCCCTGAGCGAGGGGCAATCCGCACGCTGGCAGGCGGAAATCGATTTTGCGGCGGCGCTGTCGGTCACGCCGCCTGCCGCCACGCCGCTGCACCTTGCCGCGCTGGAAAAAGAGGGGCTGGATACCTTAGCGCAGCTCGATCTGGTGCAGTCCGCCGCGTTCTTCGCCTGGGCCAACCGCCTGATGCTGACCCTGGGTGAGCCCTGGCTTGCCTGAAATCTGTCAGGCTAGCGCGCGAGCGTTAGCCTGAGCCCGTCTGGCCCGCAGGTGGCCGTAGATCAGCAGTGCACTCATGGCCGAGAACGAAAGTATTGCCGCCGGCAGCGTGACGTAACGCCAGCTAAAGCCGAGGACAATCATCATCCCGCCAAAGTACGCGCCAATTGCACTGCCGAGATTAAACGCCATCTGTCCCCCTGCCGCCCCCAGCATCTCACCGCCCTTCGCATTTTGCAGAAGCAGAATTTGTAGCGGCGCAGAGAGCGCGAACAGCCCGGCGCAGCAGATAAAGCCCATGACCAGCGAGGCCGTTTTCAGTTCACCAAAGGCGAAAAGCAGCAGCAACGAGGCGACAATCACCATGTCGGTGGTGGCCGCAATGCGCAGCGGGCTAAAACGCCCCGAGAGCTTACCGCTCAGCAGATTGCCCAACACCATGCCAAGCCCCATCAGCATCATGATGGCCGTCATCATCCCTTCTGAATAACCGGAGACGTTGACCATAAACGGCTTAACGAAGCTGAACCACGCGAACACCCCGGCGTTGCCAAACATGGTGGCGGCAAAAATCAGCCAGGGTTCTGGTTTTTTCAGAAAGTGGAACTGCTCGGTTAATTTGATTTCTGATGTGTCGCGGATGTCCGGCACCCAGAGCAGAACCGAAAGGATCACCAGCGCATCGAACACGGCAATCAGAAAAAAGGTATAGCGCCAGCTAAACTGGTGCCCGAGCCAGGTCCCCAGCGGAACGCCCATCAGGTTGGCCACGGTCATGCCGGCGATCATCCCAGCCACCGCGACCGTCACCTTACCCGGAGGCGCAATTTTAGACAGGATAATCGCCCCGACGCCAAAAATAGCCCCGTGCGGAAAGCCGGAAATCAGCCGCCCCACCGCCAGCCAGAAATAGGACGTGGAAAACGTGAACAGGGCATTGCCGACCGCGGACATCGCCACCAGAAACAGCAGCGTGGTTTTTAACGAAAACTTGCCTGAGAACAGCGCCACAATCGGGGCGCCAATCACCACGCCGAACGCATAAAACGAGATCATATTCCCGGCTGAGGGAATCGAAATACCGGTGTCATGTGCCAGCTCGGTTAACACGCCCATAATGCCAAATTCGGCCATTCCCAGGCCAAATGTGCCAAGCGCCAACGAAAAAATTGTCTTTTTCATACTTCAACCACTGGTTAATCACACGCGACGGACATTATTGAATAATCTTGTATGGTGAGCCAGTTCAAATCCGTTGGCTGGCAGGTTAATCCATTAATTCAGGTGGATTACACTTCATAGTGCGGCCTCGCTTTTTTCCGCGCCGGACAATCTGAGGATGACCATCATGGGAAGCAAAAAGAAAACCAGTGTCGCTGTTGATGTCGTAAAGAATGCTCCGTTAAAGACCAAAGAGTATGAACAAGAGCTACGTCGCCTCCACGTTGAACTGGTTAAGCTCCAGCAGTGGGTCGTCGCCAAAGGGCTAAAAGTGTGTATTGTTTTTGAAGGACGCGACGGAGCGGGTAAAGGCGGCACCATTAAAGCGATCACCGAGCGCGTCAGCCCTCGCGTGTTTCGCGTTGTTGCCCTCCCTGCACCCACCGAGAAAGAGAAAACCCAGCTCTATTTTCAGCGTTATGTTCCCCATCTGCCTGCCGCCGGTGAGATCGTCATTTTCGACCGAAGCTGGTACAACCGCGCGGGTGTCGAGCGGGTAATGGGATTCTGCACCCCCGAGCAGGTTGAGAAGTTTCTTGATGGTGCGCCGGTGATGGAAAAAGCGATGGTGGATGCCGGGATTATCCTGCTGAAGTACTGGCTGGAGGTCACGCCTAAAGAGCAGGAGCGCCGCCTGCGCGACCGTATTAACGATGGTCGTAAAATATGGAAGCTATCGCCGATGGATATTAAGTCCTTTAACCTGTGGGACGAGTATACTCTCGCGCGCGACGCCATGTTTGAAGCGACAGATACCGCCTGGGCGCCGTGGTTTGTAGCGCGTTCAGAAGATAAAAAACGCGTGCGTCTGAATATTATTTCTCACCTGCTCACCCAAATCCCCTATAAAGAAATTCACGTCGAAAAAGTGGATTTACCGAAACGTAAAATTGGTAAAGTCAAACCCACAAAATATCCGTTCCGGTATGTGGAGGAGCGGTTCTGAAATTACTGGAATACGCCTCGCAGAATGTAGATTACCAGGGGATACGGTATTGTTTTTTGTTGGCTGCGGTTGATAATGACCGCACCAACAAAGGAGATACTATGACATACCCAGCAGAGCACACACCCTCCCAACGCATAAAATCGGCAAAACCGTCGAGCAACACCGCACCAGACTCCGCTGACCCGCGTCAGCCATCAGAAGCGGATCGTTCATTTATTCGCTCTATGAATGAGTTTGTCGAAAAACATGGAACCATTACTGATGATGAGTTTTTCAGGGTGCTTTAATGCTGAGACAATTTAATGTTTTCCGAAATACATCTGCGGCCACCCGGGATAAGCTTCCCTATTATATGCTCATTCAGGATGATTGTTATGATGATCTTGCCACGCGCGTCATTGTGCCGCTCGCGAGAAATAATAAATTACCGTTATGGCAGAGCCATCTGGCTCCAGGCGTAAATATCGATTTTGAAACATTTCTGATTTATTCGCCAATGATAACCAACCTTAACAATAACAAAATAAATCCTAAAGACTTTGTTTGTAACTTACGCCACGCACGTCATGACGTTATAGCGGCAGTTGATCGTTTATTGACTAACACATGACGCCAGCCGGTCAGGCATTTGCCCTGTCCGCGCAAGCGCAGCGCCGCCGGGCAAAGCCGACGGCGCAGGTCTTACTTCATTCCTTCCGTGCTTTCCCGTTTCGCTTCCAGTCGTTCCACATCACGATACCAGCGCGGGTGGTGTTTCTGCGCCCAGCGGCGGCTCACCTTCCCTTCAATCATCCCTTTAATCGATCCCTTTACCCAGAATGCCATATACATATGGATCAGGATGGCGTGGATGAGAATGATGGCCGAGGTGGCGTGGATCAGCAGCGCGTAGCGAATCACCTGAATCGGAAAATAGTGCGCAAAATACGGGCGCCAGATAATCACGCCGGTCACCAGAAGCACAAAAATCATGCTCATGATGGTCCAGAACATCATTTTCTGCCCGGCGTTGTATTTTCCCACCTTCGCGACCTTATGCTCGTTGCCCTTCAGGACTTCGACGATCCCTTTCACCCACGGGATATCCTGCTTGTCCGGGATGTTGTGGTGGACAAAGCGCACGAACATAAACATCAGCACCACGAAAATCAGCACGCCAAAGAACGGATGCAGAATGCGTCCCATCTGCGGCGTGCCGAAGGTTTCAGTCAGCCACTGCAGCGTCGGGAAGAAGAACGAAATCCCCGATACCGCCACCAGGAAGAAGCAAATCACGACCGTCCAGTGACAGGCGCGGTCAACAAACTTCGTGCGCACGATCGTTTTCGACTTACTCATGATGCTCCTCCTCGTCCTCATCCACCTCTTTGTTTGGCCCGACCCCAATGTAGTGGTAAATCAGCCCGGCAAAGGTGGCGATAAAGCCCGCCGCCGAGAGCGGCTTAAGCGCCCCTTTCCACAGGTTGATGGAGGTATCGATCGTCGGATCCATCGGCAGGTTGTGGTACAGCTCCGGCTGGTCGTTATGGTGCAGCACATACATCACGTGCGTACCGCCCACGCCCGGCGGGTTATAAATGCCCGCATTCTCGTAGCCGCGCGCTTTCAGCTTGTCCACGCGCTGTTGCGCCACGTCCAGCATCTCTTTTTTGGTGCCGAAGTGGATCGCCCCTGTCGGACAGGTTTTCACACACGCAGGCTCCTGCCCGACGCTGACGCGGTCCACGCACAGGGTGCATTTGTATACCCGGTTATCCTCTTTATTGAGGCGCGGGATATTAAACGGACAGCCCGCGATGCAGTACCCGCAGCCGATGCAGTTGTCCTGCTGGAAGTCGACGATACCGTTGGCGTACTGAATAATCGCGCCGGCAGACGGGCACGCCTTCAGGCAGCCCGGATCTTCACAGTGCATGCAACCGTCTTTACGGATGAGCCATTCCAGCCTGCCGTTCTGCTCGGTTTCGCTAAAGCACATCACCGTCCAGGATTTGGCGCTCAGATCCGCCGGATTGTCGTAGACCCCCACGCAGTGCCCCACCTCGTCGCGGATATCGTTCCACTCCGAGCAGGCCACCTGGCAGGCCTTACAGCCCACGCAAGAGGAGACGTCGATAAGCTTGGCGACCTCTGCCTTATAGTCCCGCGCGCGGGGCGCGGGGGTAATCGGGTTGGTCGCGGAGCGTTTGATAACGTCTTGTGTTTCCATCGCCATTGAATCGCTCCTTACGCTTTCTCGATGTTGACCAGAAACGCCTTGTACTCCGGCGTTTGCGAGTTGGAATCGCCGACGTTTGGCGTCAGGGTGTTGGCGATGTAGCCTTTCTGCGCCACGCCCTCAAAGCCCCAGTGCAGCGGGATCCCGACGGTTTCCACCTGCTGGCCGTGCACGTTCAGGCATTGAAGACGACGGGTCACCACCGCCACCGCGCGAATAAAGCCGCGCTTGCTGCTCACCTTCACGCGGTCGCCGTTGGCGATGCCTTTCGCCTTCGCAAGCGTCTCGCTGATCTCCACAAACTGTTCCGGCTGCGCGATGGCGTTAAGCCGCGCGTGCTTGGTCCAGGTGTGGAAATGCTCGGTCAGGCGATAGGTCGTCCCTACGTACGGGAACTTGTCCTTTTTGCCTAAGCGCAGGACGTCGTCTTCGTAGATACGCACCACCGGGCTGGAGACCACGTTCGGATGCAGCGGGTTGGTGCCGAGCGGCGTTTCCATCGGCTCGTAGTGTTCCGGGAACGGCCCTTCCGCCAGCTTGTTGAGGGCAAACAGGCGTCCCAGCCCTTCCGGCTGCATGATGAATGGCCCGGTGTTGCTGCCCGGCGCGGCGGTGTTGTAGTCCGGGATATCGTTCCCCGCCCACTTCGCCCCGTTCCACTGGATCAGCATGCGTTTCGGATCCCACGGCCTGCCGTTTACGTCTGCAGACGCGCGGTTGTACAGCACGCGACGGTTCAGCGGCCACGCCCATGCCCAGCCCAGCGTATTGCCCAGCCCGGACGGATCGGCGTTGTCGCGGTTGGCCATCTGGTTGCCCTGCTCCGTCCAGCTGCCGGCGTAGATCCAGCAGGACGACGCCGTCGTGCCGTCATCGCGCAGCAGCGCGAAGCTGTTCAGCAGCTGGCCTTTCTTCGCCACCAGGTTGCCGCTGGCGTCATAGAGATCCGCCAGCGCCACGCCGTTGTTCTCTTTGGCGACTTCCTCTGACTCAGGATGGTCAGGCTGCTTGTAGCTCCAGCCCATCTTCAGCAGCGGCTCAGCGCCCTTGCCGCCTTCGGTGCGGTACATTTCGCGCAGGCGATGGTAAATCCCGGCCAGGATCTCGCCGTCGTTACGCGCTTCGCCCGGCGCATCCTGGCCTTTCCAGTGCCACTGCAGCCAGCGGCCAGAGTTAGCGATTGAACCGTCTTCTTCCGCAAAGCAGGTGGACGGCAGGCGGAACACTTCGGTCTGAATCGACGCCGGATCGACATCGTTTGATTCCCCGTGGTTCTGCCAGAAGGTGGACGTTTCGGTCACCAGCGGGTCGATAACCACCATGTACTTCAGCTTGCTCAGGCTGCGAACGACTTTGTTCTTGTCCGGGAAGGAGGCCACCGGGTTAAAGCCCTGGCAGATATACCCCGTGACGTCGCCCTTATCCATCATGTTGAAATACTTGATGACGTCGTAAGCCTGGTCCCACTTCGGCAGCCACTCAAAGCCCCAGTCGTTCTCCTTCTGCGCCGCGTCGCCGTAGAAGGATTTCATCAGGCTGACGTAGAACTTCGGATAGTTGCTCCAGTAGTTCACCTGGTCCGGCAGCGTCGCTTTCGGCGTATTGGCCTCAAGATACGTTTGCAGGTCGGCCTGCTTTTCCGACGGCAGCGTCAGGTAGCCCGGCAGGCTGGTGGAGAGCAGACCGAGGTCGGTCAGCCCCTGAATGTTGGAGTGCCCGCGCAGCGCGTTTACGCCGCCCCCCGCCATGCCCATGTTGCCGAGCAGCAGCTGGATCATCGCCATGGTGCGGATGTTCTGCGCGCCAACGGTGTGCTGCGTCCAGCCCAGCGCGTACAGGAACGTGGTGGTTCTGTCGGCGGCGCTGGTGGAGGCAAGCACTTCACACACCTTCAGGAAGTCCGCTTTCGGCGTGCCGCAGATGTTTTCCACCACCTCCGGCGTATAGCGGGAAACGTGCTGTTTTAGCAGGTTCCACACGCAGCGCGGGTGCGTCAGGGTTTCATCACGCAGCGCGTAGCCGTTTTCATCGAACTGATAGTTCCAGGACGTTTTATCGTACTGGCGTTTTTCGGCGTCATAGCCGCTAAACAGCCCGTCATCGAAGGCAAAATCATCCCGCACCAGCAGGTTCGCGTTGGTGTAGTGCTTAACGTATTCCGCGTTAATTTTGTTGTTTTCGATCAGGTACAGCAGCACGCCGGACAGGAACGTAATGTCCGTACCGGAGCGGATTGGCGCATAGATATCGGCAACCGATGCCGTACGCGTAAAGCGCGGATCGACGACGATAAGCGTCGCATCGTTGTTGTTTTTCGCTTCCATCGCCCAGCGGAACCCCACCGGATGGGCTTCCGCGGCGTTACCGCCCATCACCACCACGACGTTAGCGTTTTTGATATCAACCCAGTGGTTGGTCATCGCACCGCGACCAAATGTTGGAGCAAGACTTGCTACCGTTGGTCCGTGTCAGACGCGCGCCTGGTTGTCTACCGCCAGCATGCCGAGAGAGCGCACAAATTTTTGCGTCAGCATGCCGGTTTCATTACTCGCCGCAGACGCGCACAGCATCCCGGTGGAAAGCCAGCGGTTAACCGTCACGCCCTGGGCGTTCTTTTCAATAAAGTTGGCGTCGCGGTCGGCTTTCATTAATTTGGCAATACGGGAGAAGGCCTCATCCCAGGAGATACGCTGCCACTTGTCGGAACCCGGCGCGCGGTATTCCGGGTAGCGCAGGCGGTTTTCGCTGTGAACGTAGTCCAGCAGCCCCGCCCCTTTCGGGCAAAGCGCCCCGCGGCTCACCGGATGATCCGGATCCCCTTCAATATGGTAAATCGCTTCTCTGGCGTTCTTCGCGCCATCGCCCAGGCTATACATCAAAAGCCCACAACCTACGGAGCAGTATGTGCAGGTGTTACGGATCTCTTTCGCGCGCAGCAGCTTATAGTTGCGTGCCTGAGCCAGCGCCATTTTGGGAGCAAATCCCAGCATGGCTGCCGTTGTTCCGGCCATACCGCCCGCGCAGATTTTAAAAAATTGTCTGCGGCTGACGTCCATTGTTGTCCTCGTTTTCATATAAGACTTCGCGCCGCAAACTAACAGCAAAGCCCCTGTTTTTTTTGCGTCAAATCAAGGTCATCTGCCTTCACCCCCTTAATAGTCACCCCCGGAACCTTTAAATACTCCTTTTTGATTAACGGTTTAAGAGAATAATTGGCGACAGCGTCAGGATGAATGCGATACATTTTTCCTCTGATTTTTATTGCAATGGCGAAGTAATGGACAGAAAGAGAGCAACGCTTATTGGGCTGGCGGCAATACTGTTATGGAGCACCATGGTCGGCCTTATTCGCAGCGTGAGTGAGGGACTGGGCCCGGTAGGCGGTGCGGCGATGATCTACACCCTCAGCGGATTACTGTGTCTGGTGACGGTAGGATTTCCTGATATCAGGCGGTTTTCACCCCGCTATCTTATTGCCGGCAGCGTTTTATTTGTCAGCTACGAAATATGCCTGGCGCTGTCGCTGGGCTATGCCGCAACGCGATCGCAGGCGATTGAAGTGGGCATGGTCAATTACCTTTGGCCAAGCCTGACCATTGTGTTTGCCATCTTGTTCAACGGGCAGAAATCGACCCTGTGGGTGATCCCCGGCTTAGCCGTCTCATTGCTGGGCGTATGCTGGGTATTGGGCGGTGAACAGGGTTTACATCTCGATGAAATAACCCGCAATATCGTTTCCAGCCCGCTGAGCTACGCGCTGGCGTTTGCCGGGGCATTTATCTGGGCCGCCTACTGCACGGTCACAAGTAAATTTGCGAAAGGACAAAACGGCATTACGCTGTTTGTTTTGCTGACCGCGCTGAGCCTGTGGGTGAAATATTTCCTGAGCGATCAGCCCGAGATGGTGTTCACGCTTCCGGTGATGGTGAAACTGGTCATGTGCGGTATTGCGCTTGGGTTTGGTTACGCCGCATGGAATATTGGCATCCTTCACGGTAACGTCACGGTACTCGCTGCCGTATCCTATTTTACCCCTGTCCTCTCCGCCGCGCTTGCCGCCGCAGTGCTGAGTTCGCCCCTCTCATTCTCGTTCTGGCAAGGCGCGCTGATGGTCTGCGCCGGGTCGTTGCTCTGCTGGTACGCAACAAGAAAATAATGCTTCTCTAACGGCCGGGCGAATTTCAGCCCGGCAACATAATTAACATAAATTTAAAGTGTGATCGCTCCTCGGAATATTTATCATAATTATCGCATTTCCGTTTAAATTCGGTTTATATTTGCCGTCTTCTGTAAACGGCCGAAAAGATAATTGACACAAACTGACAACACCATGAAATTAATTAACTGCGAATATTAACGTCATGGATAGCATTAAATGCAATAATTCATTTCTGACTGTTCATGGCAATATTCGCAATATACGTCGTGATTTACCCCTAACCTACTGTTCTTAAGTCAAAACAATAATAATAACCCTCTCAAAGCATCGACAATACCGAAATCTAACGCAATAGACTAAAACACGCAGAAATTATAGCGATAGCAATAGTCCCGCAGAATACACAATTATTAATCGTATGAAATTCGGTCGCATTGTTTGAATAATCGCCTTTTTGCACGATCGAGATCACACTAATTGAAATTATCTCTAATATTTTGAAACTTATTATTGAAATAAGACTACGAGATTTTTAAAAATAGCATGCCATTGACGAACAGCCTCGTTTAGAAATCGTTTACAGTGGTTCAGGAAATACTCAAAAAAAAATTATAAGGAACATTTAAGATGAAACTTAAATTAGTTGCAGTGGCAGTCACTTCCATGCTGGCAGCAGGCGTTGTTAACGCTGCCGAAATTTACAACAAAGACGGTAACAAGCTGGATCTGTACGGTAAAGTAACAGGTCTGCACTATTTCTCTGATGACGCTGGCGCAGATGGCGATAAAACCTACATGCGTATCGGCTTCAAGGGCGAAACCCAGGTTAACGACCAGCTGTCCGGCTACGGCCAGTGGGAATACCAGATTCAGGGTAACAAAGACGAAGGCGACAACCAGTCCTGGACCCGTGTGGCGTTTGCAGGTCTGAAGTTTGCTGAAGCAGGCTCCTTTGATTACGGTCGTAACTACGGCGTAATTTACGACGTGACCTCCTGGACCGACGTCCTGCCAGAATTCGGCGGCGACACCTACGGTGCCGACAACTTCCTGCAGTCTCGTGCAAACGGCGTTGCGACCTACCGTAACCAGGACTTCTTTGGTCTGGTTGACGGCCTGAACTTTGCTCTGCAGTATCAGGGCAAAAACGGCAGCGTAAGCGGTGAAAACACCAGCGGTCGCAGCCTGCTGAACCAGAACGGCGACGGTTACGGCGCGTCCCTGACTTACGATCTGGGTGAAGGCTTCAGCGTGGGTGGCGCAATGTCCTCTTCACGTCGTACCGCTGACCAGAATGCGGCTGGCGTATACGGTGAAGGCGACCGCGCTGAAGTGTACAGCGGTGGTGTGAAATACGACGCAAACAACATTTACCTTGCTGCACAGTACTCTCAGACCTATAACGCAACCCGCTTCGGTACCTCTAACGGTAATCGCAGCGACATCTACGGTTTTGCAAACAAGGCGCAAAACTTCGAAGTTGTGGCTCAGTATCAGTTCGACTTTGGCCTGCGCCCATCCATCGCTTACCTGCAGTCTAAAGGTAAAGATATCGAGAACTTCGGCGACCAGGATCTGGTTAAATACATCGATGTTGGCACGACCTACTATTTTAACAAAAACATGTCCACCTACGTGGATTACAAAATCAACCTGCTCGACGACAACCAGTTCACTCGCCAGGCAGGCATCGGTACCGACAACATCGTTGCGCTGGGTCTGACCTACCAGTTCTAAATCTTGTCTGTACAAAAGCCAGCTGAACAAGCTGGCTTTTTTTTATCCGTCACTTTTACCCGGATGACGGCTCCCCGCTCGCCGCCCGGCGCAGCCAGTTTTGCAGCAGCTTACCGTCCTCGGTCATCTCCGAATCCGAACGCACGCAGAGGTGATAGTCGCGCCCGTCATCGATGGGTAAGTCAAATATCTTCACCAGCTCGCCGCTCTCAAGATAAGGCGCGATCAGCGGCTCGCGCATCAGCGCGCAGCCCAGCCCGGCCTGCACGCCCGCCAGCGTTAACAGCCCGTCTTCAAACAGGGGGCCGCTGCGCCGAAGAGGACGTTTTACCCCCTGCAGCAGAAACCACTGTGGCCACGTGGTGCGCTCCTCATCATGCAGCAGCGGCATTTGCAGCAGTTGCTCAGGCGTGTCGATATGGCCATGAATGCGCAAAAACGCGCGGCTGCACACCGGCACCATCTGTCCGGAAATCAGCTTTTCGCTCTGATAGCCCGCCCACTGGCCGTTACCAAAACGAATCGACATATCCGACGCATCGCTCAGATAGTTACGATGGTTGGCATACACTACGTTGATCTCGGTCTGCGGATTGGCACGCATAAAATCAGGCAGACGCGGGATAAACCACCCCATGCCAAAAAGCGGGATCAGGCTGATGGTGACCTGACGCGTTTGCGCCTGCCCGGCCAGATGCTCCGTTGCCTGGCGCAGCACGTTAAACGCCGCACGGATCGAACGGTAATATTCCCGTCCGTGCTGGCTCAGCACCAGCCTGCGCCCCTGACGTTCCGTCAGCGGCATTTGCAGATACCCTTCGAGAACCTTGAGCTGATGGCTGACCGCCGACGGTGAAATATCCAGCTCCTGCGCGGCAAGCGTGACGCTGCCCAGCCGGGCGATGGCCTCAAAGGCACGGACAGCCCGAAGCGGCGGATCGTTTGCCAGACGGCTGTCTGCATACGCAGGCAAACCCGCCAATTGTTCTGTTTTATTCATATGTTGATTTCTTTAGGCTTTTCACAAGAGAACGCGATTACATTATCTTCATATAAATCATTAAGATAAAACAATAGCGGTTTATCATAAGAAATAATATATGTGTATTTTACAATTAAATTCATTTATCGGATGGTAGCCGCAGAAAGAAGACTTTGCGGGAACAGACGTTGGATACACTCATACAACAATTGATCAACGGTGTGATGCTGGGCAGCATTTACGCGCTGATCGCGCTGGGCTATACCATGGTGTATGGCATCTTGCGCATTATTAACTTTGCTCACGGCGATATTCTGATGGTCGGTGCGCTCACCTCCCTTTCCGCCATTAACGCCCTGAACACTACCTTTCCTCACATGCCTCTGCTGTTGCAGCTTGGCGTTGCCCTGGCGATTGCCATGGCCGTTTGCGCCCTGCTGGCAATGGCCGTAGAGCGCTTTGCCTACCGTCGACTGCGCAACGCGCCGCGCCTGGCACCGCTTATTTCGGGTATCGGCGTCTCGGTCCTGCTGCAAACCGTGGCGATGATTATCTGGACGCGCAATCCGCTGATGTTCCCGCAGATCCTGCCCATGGAACCGATCGCCGTAACGTCGGGAAGTGAAATGCATCCCCCCGCCATTGTGACCGTCACCGGCATTGTTACCGTGGCGCTGGCGCTTGCGGTGATGACGGGGCTATGGCTGCTGGTGGAATACACCCGCCTGGGGCGCGGCATGCGCGCCGTGGCGGAAAACCCGCGCGTGGCCACGCTGATGGGGGTTAACCCCAATGCCATTATTACCCTGACGTTCGCCATTGGCGGCGTATTTGCCGCGCTGGCAGGCGTCATGATGGCCAGCAACTACGGCAACGCCAGCTTCTCGATGGGCTTTTTACCCGGGATCAAAGCCTTTACCGCCGCCGTGCTGGGAGGCATTGGCAACATTCGTGGCGCAATGATTGGCGGGATCCTGCTCGGCATTATCGAAGCGCTGGGCGCAGGTTACCTGGGTGAACTGACCCACGGCGTCTTCGGCAGTAACTATCAGGACGTCTTTGCCTTCATGGTCCTGATTCTGGTGCTGGTCTTCCGTCCGGCAGGCCTGCTGGGCGAGCGCGTAGCGCACAGGGCGTGAGGGAAACAATGACAACGCTTCAACTACAAACCCCGGCGGCGACGCGCAAATTCTGGTCAGGCATGAGCTTGTTCTGCCTCGCGCTGCTGGTTGCTCCCGTGGTGGCCACGCAGCTTGGCGGCAACTACTGGGTGCGCGTTATCGACTTCGCCCTGCTCTACATCATGCTGGCGCTGGGACTCAATATTGTGGTGGGCTATACGGGCCTGCTGGATATGGGGTTTATCGCCTTTTACGCGGTCGGCGCCTATCTCGCCGCGCTGATGGCCTCGCCACACCTGCTGGAGGTGTTTCCTCTCCTCGGCGTCTGGTTCCCGGACGGGCTGCACACCTCATATCTGCTGATTATTCCGCTGGCGGCGCTCGTCGCTGCGGTCTGCGGCATTTTACTGGGTGCTCCCACGCTGAAGCTGCGCGGGGACTACCTGGCGATAGTGACCCTCGGCTTTGGCGAAATCATCCGCATCCTGATGCGCAACCTCGACCGTCCGGTGAACATCACCAACGGTGCAAAGGGCATTACCGGGGTGGATACGCTGAATCTGTTCGGCCTGAAGTTTAGCGGCGTATACCACTGGTTTGGTTTCAAAGTGCCCGCGCTATGGCTGTGGTACTACCTGCTGATGCTGGTGATTGTGGCGATTATTTTTGTCTGCCTGCGCCTGCAGCATTCCCGTATTGGCCGCGCCTGGCACGCCATCCGTGAAGATGAGGATGTGGCCCGCGCGATGGGCATCAACGTGCGTAACTATAAGCTGTTGGCCTTTGCGATGGGTGCCTCTTTTGGCGGCGTGGCGGGTGCCCTGTTCGGCGCGTTCCAGGGCTTTGTCTCCCCGGAATCCTTCACGTTACAGGAATCCATTGCCGTGCTGGCGATGGTGGTGCTGGGCGGGATGGGACACATTCCGGGCGTGATCCTCGGCGCGATACTGCTCACCGCCCTGCCGGAACTGCTGCGCAGTCAGGCAGCTCCGGTTCAGCAGGCGCTGTTCGGTACGGTACTGATTGACCCGGAAGTGCTGCGTCAGCTGTTCTACGGCCTGGCGCTGGTGCTGGTCATGCTGGTGCGTCCTGCCGGGATCTGGCCGGTACGCCACAAGGAGGTGAATACATGAGTCTGTTAACCGTACGCAACATGTCCAAACGCTTCGGCGGGCTTACCGCCGTGGATGACGTTTCGATCGCCGTGAACAAGGGCGAGATCTACGGCCTGATTGGTCCTAACGGGGCGGGAAAAACCACCTGTTTTAACCTGATCACCGGGCTTTATCCGGCGGACAGCGGTGAATTTTCCATTGCAGATAAGCCCTATTTCCCAAAGCACATTGAGAAAGTCACCGCCGCCGGGATCGCGCGCACCTTCCAGAACGTGCGCCTCTTTAACGACATGTCGGTGCTGGAAAACGTGATGGTGGGCCGCCACGTGCGCACCCGCAACGGCCTGTGGGCCGCGCTGAGCCGTCACAAACGCGCTCGCGAAGAAGAGAAACAGACCCGGGAGCTGGCCTGGCACTGGCTGGAGTACACCGGCATTGCGAAGTTCGCCCACTACCGCGCCTGCGATCTGGCGTATGGCCATCAGCGACGTCTGGAGATTGCCCGCGCGCTGGCAACGGATCCGCTGCTGCTGGCGCTGGACGAACCCGCCGCCGGGATGAACGCAGCGGAAAAAGTGGCGCTCGGCGAGCTGCTTATCCGCCTTCGCGATGACGGCAAAACCCTGCTGATGATTGAACATGACGTCAAGCTGGTGATGGGCATCTGCGATCGCCTGACGGTGCTTGATTACGGCAAAACGCTCGCCAGCGGCACGCCGGAGAGCGTGCGTCGCGACCCGGCGGTGATCGCCGCCTGGCTTGGAGGCAACGCCCATGTCTGAATTACTGAAGGTGGAACGCGTGGACGTGCATTACGGCGGCATTCAGGCCGTACGCGATGTCTCTTTTACCCTGCGCGAGGGCGAACAGGCTACGCTGATCGGCGCTAACGGCGCGGGGAAAAGCTCCACGGTGCGCGCTATTACCGGGCTGGAAAGCTTTAGCGGCCGTATTGAATTCAACGGTAAAGCGGTGCGTAAGCACAGGCCCGAAACCCTGCTCCGTGACGGTCTGGTGATGGTCCCGGAAGGCCGGGGGATCTTCTCCCGAATGACGGTGCTGGAAAACCTGCAGATGGGCGCCTGGCTCAGGCGTGACACTGTCACCGTTAAGCGTGAGATGAACGAGACCTTCGAGCGCTTCCCGCGCCTGGGAGAACGCCAGCATCAGCTCGCTGGCCTGCTGTCCGGCGGTGAGCAACAGCTGCTGGCCCTTAACCGCGCCCTGCTCAGCCGCCCGCGCCTGCTGATCCTCGACGAACCCTCGATGGGCCTTGCCCCGAAGATGGTCGAGAACATTTTTGCCGTCATTGCCAGCCTGCGCGAGCGCGGCGTTGCCCTGCTACTCATCGAACAAAACGCCCGTCTCGCGCTGGAAGTCACCGACAGCGCGTGGGTGATGGACAGCGGCAGCATTGTTCATCATGGCGAATCGAAAGCGCTGCTCAATGACGACCAGATTGCACAGATTTATTTGGGCGAAATGCCCGTTTAACAACACCAGCCAACATCAGGGAAATACAATGAAAACAGTAAAAATCAGTGCGCTTAGCGCCGCTATCCTCCTCGGCAGTTTTGCCTCTACCGGAGCCTGGGCCGCCGACGGCGAAACCGTGGTTATCGGTCTGGCGGGCCCGCTCACCGGCCCGTCTGCCCGTATCGGTAAGGACCTGGAGAACGGCGCGCAGCTGGCCATTGACGACATTAACAAGCAGCACCTGACCATCGGCGGCAAAGCGGTGACCTTCAAACTGCAGTCCGAAGACGATCAGTCCGACCCGCGCACCGCCGTGGCCGTGGCGCAGCGTCTGGTGGATAGCGGCGTGGCGGGCGTTGTCGGTCACTGGAACACCGGAACAAGCATTCCTGCCGCACGCGTCTATCACGATGCGGGCATCGCACAGGTGGCACCGGTCGCGACCGGTCACGCCTATACCAGGCAGGGTTTTGATACCAGCTTTCGCGTGATGGGCCACGACGACGACGGCGGTCAGCTAGCCGGTCAGTACGCGGTCAATACGCTGAAAGCCAAACGCATTGCGGTGATCGACGACCGTACCGCCTTTGGTCAGGGTCTGGCGGACCAGTTTATTAAATCGCTGGAAGCACAGGGCGTGAAGGTTGTCGATCGTCAGTACGTTGATGACAAAACGGTGGACTTCAGCGCCGTGCTGACCGCCATCCGGAGTAAAAACGCCGATCTGATCTTCTTCGGCGGCGTTGACAGCCAGGCCGCACCGCTGGCGCGTCGTATCAAACAGCTGAGCATGAACGCCACCCTGATGGGCGCGGGCGGATTTGTCAGCCAGACGTTCCTGCAGCTGGCGCAGAAAGAAGGCGAAGGCGTGGTGGCGCTGGAGCCGGGTCTGCCCGTTGACCAGATGCCGGGTGGAAAGGCATTCGAACAGGCCTATCAGTCCCGCTACCATACCCATATCGAACTGCACGCCCCGTTCGCCTATGACGCCACCCGCGTGCTGGTTGCGGCGATGGAAAAAGCAGACTCCGTTGAGCCATCCGACTATCTGCCCGCCCTGCGCGCCATCAGCTACTCCGGCGTCACCGGCCAGATCGCGTTTGATAAAGAAGGTAACCTGAAATCGCCGTCGTTCACCGTTTACAAAGTTGTCGACGGCAAATGGCAGCCGCAGACCGTGCTGGGTGGCGCAAAAGCGAAGTAACGCAGCGAGGGCAATGTGATGAGTGATAATAACGAGCTGGGCATTCTCGCCCGCCGCAAAATTGAAGCAGAAATTATTAAGCCAATTTATGAAATCCTGGTGCGCGAGATAGGAAAATCCCGCGCCCAGGCGGTCATTGGCGAGGCCATTGAGCAGGCCGCGATTGACGCTGGCAAAGCTTTTGCCAGCAAAGAACCCAACGGCGCGGACGTCAAGAGTTTCATCGCCCTGCAGTATCTGTGGGAGAAAGATAACGCCCTGGACGTGAAGGTGATCGACGCCGACGACCAGCAGTACAACTACAACGTAACCCGCTGTCGCTACGCGGAGATGTATCACGAAATGGGGCTGGGCGAGATTGGTCATCTGCTCTCCTGCGCGCGCGATGAAAAATTCATCGTTGGCTATGCGCCTGACGTGAAGCTGACCCGCACGACCACCATCATGCAGGGCGGTTCGTGCTGTGATTTCCGCTACCGCAGCAGTAAGGACAAGTCATGATCCGCGTCAACGCCGCACGGCTGTGGTCAACGCTTGAGATGATGGCGCAGATCGGCGGCACGCCCGCCGGAGGCGTGACCCGTCTGGCGCTGAGCGAGGAAGATCGTATTGCGCGTAACCTGCTGCGCGACTGGGCGCTGGACGCAGGTTTCACCTGCGAGGTCGACAGCATGGGCAATATGTTTATCCGTCGCACGGGGAAAAAACCGCAGCTTGCCCCGGTCATGACGGGTTCACATGTGGATACCCAGCCGCTGGGCGGTAACTACGACGGTGTTTACGGCGTGCTGGCCGGGCTGGAGCTGCTGCGCACCCTTAACGATCATAACGTTGAGACAGAACGCGACGTTGTGCTGGTGAACTGGACTAACGAAGAGGGCGCGCGCTTTGCGCCGGCCATGCTCTCTTCAGGGGTCTGGACGGGACAGTTTAGCGAAGCGTACGCCCATGCCCGCGCGGATAACGATGGCATCACCGTGGGCGAAGCGCTGGAGAGCATTGGCTACCGGGGTGAAACCCCTGCCCGCGCGTTTCCGGTTCACGCCTGCTACGAACTGCACATCGAACAGGGCCCGATCCTGGAAGATGAAGCCATTGATATCGGGTTAGTCCGCGCGGCAATGGGCCAGCGCTGGTTTACCCTGACGCTGGACGGATTCGCCGCCCACGCGGGCACGACGCCGATGCACAGCCGCCGCGACGCGCTGACCGCCTTCGCAGAGCTGGCGCTGAAGGTGGAAGAGATTGGCTACCGGCATGCGCCGGACGGACGCGCGACGATCGGTATGGCGAAGGTTACGCCAAACTCGCGCAACGTCGTGCCGTCTCGCGTGGAATGCAGCGTTGAGTTTCGCCATCCTATGCAGCAGGCGCTGGAAGCCATGGAAGCTGCGCTGCATAAGGTGGCTGAAAGCCTCAGCCTGCGCGGCGTCGCGGCTGCCGTTGAGCGTATTTTCGACTACGCGCCCATCGCGTTTGACGCCGAATGCCTGGCGCGTTCGGAGAAGGCCGTGGCGGAACTGGGCTATTCGTCGAAACCGATGGTCTCCGGGGCGGGACACGACGCCTGCTATGTCAGCAAAATGGCGCCCGCCAGCATGATCTTTATCCCCTGCGTGAAAGGCATCAGCCATAACGAAGCGGAAAGGATCCTGCCAGAATGGGCGGAGAAAGGGGCGAATGTGTTATTGCATAGCGTCCTGTCTGCGGCCCTTGAGAGATAGAACGGTGCGAAAGCAGAGGACCTCTGCTTTCGCCAGAGTCTACACGGCAACGCGTCGGCTGATTTCGACAACCCGATCGCTGGGAAGGTGATAGTGGTTGATGACGTGCGTGCAGTTGCGCTTCATGAACGCAAAGATGTGCCGTTGCCAGGCCGCCATCCCTGCCTCACCCTCGCCTGCCACAATGGTTTCATGCCCGACATACCAGGTAGCGTCATCCGTGGCGAAAAGCGCGTTAATCTCGCTGACACCCTGCAGCAAACGCGGGATGTCCGGATGTTCCATAAAGCCATACTGGGCCACGCCGTGCCAGTAGCCCGGCGCGCGCTGCTCTACCCTGATGCGTTGTTCTTCCCCCACGTAGGGCACATTCAGAATATCAATGGTAAGCGACAACACATCCTGCTGTAGCGCCCGGTTTCGCGCGACGTGCCAGCGCATGACCGGCGGGATATTGTTCTGCGTACGGGTCAAAAAGACGGCGGAGCCCGCCACTCTGGGCACCGTCTTTTGCTGAAGCTGGGCAAAGAACGCATCCACGCTGACGCCCTTCTCGCCCACCGATGCGGATACCGCCTTAACGCCGCGGTGCCAGATCAGCATCACCGTACAAATAGCGGCGGCCATCAGGAGCGGAATATAGCCGCCCTCCAGGACCTTAATCAGATTGGCAAACAAGAAGGTGGCATCAATCACCAGGAAACAGAGGGCAATCACCGCGCTGCTGGCCAGGCTCCAGCGCCACACTTCGCGCATTGCCACAAACAGCAGCCCCGTGGTCATCAGCATGGTTAACGACACGGCAATGCCGTACGCGGCGGCGAGCTTATCGGAGGATTTAAAGAACACCACCAGCCCGATGGTCACCCCCATCAGCAGCCAGTTGATTATCCCGATATAAATCTGGCCGTAGCTTTCCGCCGCCGTCTGCTTGATGCGTAATCGGGGTAACCAGCCAAGCTGTATGGCCTGGCGCGTCATGGAAAAAGCGCCGGTAATAATCGCCTGACTGGCGATGATCGTCGCCAGCGCGGCAAGAATGATGAGCGGAACCTGCAGCACCGGCGGACAGAGCGTATAGAAAAGGTTTTGTTTGCTGTCGGCACCGGCCAGAATCAGCGCTGACTGGCCGGCATAGTTGAGCAGCAGCGAAGGAAAGACGATGCCGTACCAGGCAAGCCAGATGGGCTTTTTGCCAAAATGCCCCATGTCTGCATACAGGGCCTCGGCCCCCGTCACGCAGAGAAAAACGCCGCCCAGGACCAGGAAACTGGTGTACCCGTTCGAAAACAAAAACGCGATGCCGTACGCAGGGTTGAGGGCCAGCAATACCGAGGGGTGTTGTACGATCCCCCGCACGCCCAGGGCAGCAATCGCCAAAAACCAAACCGCCATGACCGGGCCAAATATTTTCCCTATTCGCGCAGTGCCAAAAGGCTGAAGAAGAAACAGCCCCAGCAGAACCGCCACCGTCAGGGGCAATATGTACGGCTGAGATTCAGGAATGACCATCTCCAGCCCTTCAAGGGCAGAAAGCACGGAGATAGCCGGGGTTATCGCGCCGTCACCGTAAATTAAAGCGGCGCCGATAAGGGCGGAAAAAATAACCCAGCGCCCGCCTTTGCCTTTCTCCACCAGAAGCGACATTAAGGCCATGATGCCTCCCTCGCCATGATTATCAATTCGCATGGCGAAGGCGGCATATTTTATGGACGTTACCAGGATGAGTGTCCAGGTAATCAGGGAGAGCAGGCCCAGTATGACGCCGGGCGTAGGGTCATGCTCAGAGAGCGACAGCACCGTGCGGAAGGTATAAAGCGGGCTGGTGCCGATATCACCAAAAACGACGCCCAGCGCGCCCCCTGCAAGCAGGGTTAACCGGGAGAGCGGTTGGGACGGTTCACTGCTGTGGCGAGGGCTCATATTTTCCAGCAAGAGTCAGATAATCCTTTAAAAAACATAGCCCATCTGCCCCACCCGTGCCAACCGCGCGCCCTGTATTACTGCGGCTTGACCCTCGCCAGGCTGAACCAGATCCCCACTGCCAGCAACAGCAGCATTCCGCCCGCGCTGCCCAGCGCCACGCTGTGCGAGGTGATAAACGCGCTTTTCGCCGCCTCAATCACCGACTCCGCCAGCGTCGGGGTCAGATCCTGCGCCACCTTCATCGCCTCACCAATGGATGACGAGGCTTTATCTGCGAGCGAGGCGTTCAGCCCCTGCGGCAGGTCAATCGACGCAGAGAAGCTGCGGGTCAACAGCAGACCAAAGATGGCGATCCCCAGCCCGGCGCCCAGTTCATAGGACATGGTTTCAATGGCCCCCGCGGCGGCGGCTTTCTCTTTCGGCGCAGCGGCCATAATCGCCGAGGTCGAGGCCAGCAGCGCGCTGGCGGCGCTAAAGCCGAGCAGAACCATCAGGGCAGAAGCCAGCAGCTGCTGCGTGCTGAAATCAAGCATCGACAGGCCGATAAAGCTAACGGCGCTGAGCCCCATTCCGCCAGCCGCGACGATGCGTAGCCCTAATCGCCCCACCAGCACACCCGCGATCGGGCCGCTAAACCCGCTCGCCACCATCAGCGGCAGCATGAACATTCCCGCTTCAAACGGCGTAAAGCCATGAACAAACTGCAGCTCCTGGGCCATCAGCAGCTCAAACCCGACCAGGGCAATCATGGCGGTCATCGCCATCACCACGCCGCTCAAAATGATGCGATGGCAGAACAGACGCATGTCGATCATCGGCACGCGGGCGCGGAGCTGAATACGCACGAAGATAAACAGCAGCACCGAGCCGGTAACCAGCGCGGACGCGACCACCCACGGCGACAGTGCGCCTTTGAGGGCTGTTTTTGCGCTGTAGACCAGCAGCAAAATCGCCACAATCAGCATAATGGCATGGCTGATATTCAGCGGCTGCTCCGGGCGTCCCTGCTGAGGAGGCACAAAACGCGCCGCCAGCGAAACCACCACCAGCACGATCGGTACGTTGATTAAAAACACCGAGCCCCAGTAGAAATGCTCGAGCAGCATACCGCCAATCAGCGGGCCAAACGCCGCGCCACCGGACCCCACCGCGGCCCAGACGCCGAGCGCAATATTACGATCCCGCGCGTTGATAAACAGCGTGCGGATCCCAGCCAGCGTAGCCGGAATAATCATCGCCGCGCCGATTGCCAGCGAGGCGCGCGCCGCAATCAGCCACCCTGCTGACGGGGCAAACGCTGCCGCCAGCGACGACAGGCCAAACAGCGTGCTGCCAATCATGAGCAGTCGTTTAAAGCCAATGCGGTCACCCAGGGCGCCCATCGGCAGCACCATTCCCGCCATCACCAGCGAGTAAATATCGATGATCCACAGCAATTCATTGCCGCTGGCGCCCAGCGTCATGCTCAATGTCGGCGCCGCCACGTGCAGCACCGTCGCGTCGATCGCCACCGGGATATACACCAGCACGATAATCACTAACGCTAACCACTGACGAAACATAAATTTCCTTTTCTTTTAAAACATGGACACATGTCCAGGATGTGATCCTACGTAAAGTTGAACGCATGTCCAGCTTTTTGTTACACTCGTTTCATTCCCATTGAGAGTGAGTAAACATGCGATATCTGAGCAAGGATGAACGGCGGGAAGCCATCTTACAGGCCGCCATGCGCGTGGCGCTGGCTGAAGGACTGGCGGCAATGACGGTACGCCGTATTGCTGCCGAGGCCGGAGTCGCCACCGGCCAGGTGCATCATCATTTTACGTCCGGCGGCGAGCTAAAATCGCTGGCCTTCGTACGGCTAATTCGCGAGCTGCTGGATGCGGATGTCGCGGGTAAACAGGCCGGCTGGCGGGAACAGCTTCATGCCATGCTCGGCAGCGATGACGGGAGGTTTGAGCCCTATATTCGCCTGTGGCGTGAGGCGCAGATCCTCGCCAGCCGCGATGCCGACATCAAAGGCGCCTATGTGATGACCATGGAGATGTGGCACCAGGAAACGGTGGCGCTTATCAAAGCGGGAACGGAGGCCGGGGCATTAAATCCGGGCGATCGGGCGGAAAATATTGCCTGGCGCTTGATTGGTCTGGTGTGCGGTCTTGACGGAATGTATATCTTAAACATGCCCGAAATGGACGAAGCCGCCTTTAACAACCATCTTGATAAATTAATCACGCTCGAGTTGTTTAATACGCCGTCTAAGCAGTGATGTTGCCGGGTAGCGGCGACGCCTTACCCGGCCTGCGCATTATTTCCCGGCCTGAGGATGTGTATCAAAGCCCGCCATTACCGCCGTCAGCTCTGCCAGTGAAAATCCGTGTTTTGCATCGTCAACGCCCAGCCCAAAGCGTTCCTGCATCAGCTGGTAAAGCGCCTCAGCATCCGGCAAATGGATCTGCTCTTCTACGTGACCGTTCTGCCAGTGGGTAAAGTTGAAGTTGGTTAGCGTCAGCTTGCCGCCGTCCGGCAGATGGCGACACATCAACAGATGATGACGAAAATGCGACTGCGGCCAGTGCGCCGACCAGAAATTCCCCATCACGTAATCGCTGAAATACTGCGTCGTCAGGTCAAACTGGTACATCGACTGCCAGTGCTCGTGGTGACGGAACTGCAGCACCCAGTCGTTCCCCTCGCTCAGCAGACGATACAGCCCGTGCGGCGTCTCCTGTTCTTCATTAGCGAGCAGTCGAATCGGCGCCGTCAGCGTCTGGCCGCCAAACCCCACATCGGCAATCCAGCGCTCACCGTTAAGCTCAACCAGCAGCAGACGGTGCGTGCGCGGAGGCATTTGCGGCGGATTCGCTAATACCACGCGCCCCAGCACGCTACGCACCGTAAACCCGACTTCACGCAGGACGCGCTCGAACAGGCCGTTTTGCTCAAAGCAGTACCCTCCGCGACGTGCGGTGACCAGCTTGTCGACCAGACACCGATCGTCAAGCTGGATTTCGCGTGGCAGAACGACATCAATATTCTCAAAAGGGATGGCACAGTTGTGATGTAAATGCAGCGCGCGCAGGGTATCGATATCCACCCGCGTCGGTTGCGCCCAGCCGATGCGGGCAAAATAGGCGGTCAGAAATGGGGACATGCATCAGTTTCCTTTGATTGAGATGTTCTGTTTATAAACTAATTTTACGCATCCACTTTGATTTCCGTGCTTTTTCGTCATACTCATCGGTGTAGATGAGGAGATCCTATGAGCCACTTTCGCCCCGTTGAATTACGTCATGCCAGCCGTCTGCTGAACCACGGCCCTACTGTGCTTATCACCAGTCGGGATGAAAGCCTCGACAGACGCAACGTGATGGCAGCCGCATGGTCAATGCCCGTTGAGTTTGAACCGCCGCGCATCGCGATAGTCGTGGATAAAAGTACCTGGTCACGCGAGCTGATTGAGCGCAGCGGGAAGTTTGGCATCGTCATCCCCGGCGTGGCGGCAGCCAACTGGACATACGCGGTCGGTAGCGTCAGCGGGCGCGATGAAGACAAATTCAACTGCTACGGGATCCCGGTCGTGAACGGTCCTGAACTTGGCCTGCCGGTGATTGAGGAAAAATGTCTGGCGTGGATGGAGTGTCGGTTATTACCCGTCACCTCCGCGGCTGAGAAATACGATACCCTGTTTGGTGAAGTGGTTTCAGCGGCAGCCGATGAACGCGCGTTTATCGCCGGGCGCTGGCAGTTTGACGGGGATAAGCTGAATACGCTGCATCATCTTGGTGCCGGGACGTTTGTCGCGAGCGGGAAGATGGTGAAGGCGCTGGATTGATTTACTTAATCATATCTTACTGAATTATAGTAAATTTCTATGGCATTTTATGTTTACCATTGCGTTTTAAAACGGAGGATATTTCCGGAGTTGCTGCATTAGCACTCTCGCGTTAAGGAAATATCAATGACATGGAATAAAGATGGCGCAATCTCGTATGCCAAATCACACGCCCAACCGAAGAGTACGGGTTATTGTGCTCACTACGTCACCGAAGCGATCAGAACGGGTGGAAGATTAAAAATCCTCAATACGCGTCTGGCAAAAGACATGGGGCGAACATTGGTCAATGCTGGATTCCGCCTGGTATACGATCAACCTCATGCTGGTGACGTAGCCGTTATCCAGAATATTGCGGGCCACGATAGCGGGCACGTTTGCATATACGATGGTCAGCAGTGGATCAGCGATTTTGTACAACGCTCTCTGTATCCAGGACCGGCCTACCGAAACATACAGCCTCATTACGAACTGTTCAGGCATGACTAATGAAAACACTCTTCTTTTTACTTTTCGCCCTGTCTCCGTTCGCTGTCGCAGATAACATTTATGCACCGGGCCAGGCGGCGCTTAAATTCAATCAATGGTATATCGCGCAGTTAGATCAGAACAAACCGCCCGTACTCAATCCGGACATTATGAATAATTACGTTGCCGCAGAGACTATCGCAGCAATTAAAGAAATGTACTCTGGCGACAGTAACGAAAAAGACATGCCAGATGCGGATATGTTCATCAAATCGCAGGACTGGGATGAAGACTGGGATCAGATAACCGTCTTACATTCTGATTTTGATGCCGTTTGCACAAACGTCTATATCGCGTTTGGGAAGAAACAAGATCACGTTGTAGCAGATTGTCTCGTTCAGGAAAAAGGCGTATGGAAAGTTCGCTCGGCCACGCTGATTAAGTAACAACGTAATATGAAAGGAAACGCCCTCTGTCGCAGAGGAAAAAGCACATGGTAGCCCAACGACTACCATGTGCAGTTAATTAACTCTTCGCACGTCGTGAAATAATCTCATCCGCAACATTCCGCGGGGCTTCCGCAAAATGATGGAACTCCATCGTATACGTCGCGCGTCCCTGGGACATCGAGCGCAATGTCGTGGCATAACCAAACATCTCTGCCAGCGGCACGTCAGCGCGAATAATCTGACTTCCGTACTGCTCTGCCATCCCCTGCACCATGCCGCGGCGGGAAGAGAGATCGCCCATAATGTTACCGGCGTACTCTTCCGGTGTTTCCACCTCCACGTGCATGACCGGCTCGAGAATCACCGGATCCGCCCTGCGGGCGCCCTCTTTGAAGCCGAGTATCGCCGCCATGCGGAACGCCATCTCCGAGGAGTCAACGTCGTGATACGAGCCAAACGTCAGCGTCGCTTTGACATCGACGACCGGATAGCCCGCCAGCACGCCGCTGTTCATCGCTTCCCGCAGCCCTTTCTCAACGGACGGGATATACTCCCGCGGTACCACGCCGCCCTTGGTGGCATCTTCAAATTTAAAACCACTTCCAGGCTCCAGCGGCTCCAGGCTCAGCACCACATGGCCGTACTGCCCTTTACCGCCGGACTGACGGACAAATTTGCCTTCGATATCCTTCACCGTTTTACGCAGGGTTTCACGGTAGGTCACCTGCGGGCGACCGATGTTCGCCTCGACGCCAAACTCGCGCTTCATGCGATCAACGATAATCTCGAGGTGTAGCTCCCCCATTCCGGAGATAATGGTCTGACCGGACTCTTCGTCAGTATGCAGGCGGAAAGACGGATCTTCCGCCGCCAGACGCTGCAAGGCAATCCCCATTTTCTCCTGATCGGCCTTGGTTTTCGGCTCGATCGCCAGCGAGATAACCGGGTCCGGGAACTCCATGCGTTCAAGCGTGATCACGGCATTCGGATCGGTGAGCGTGTCGCCGGTGGTCACATCCTTCAGCCCCACGCAGGCCGCGATGTCTCCGGCGCGCAGTTCGTCCACCTCGTGGCGATCGTTGGCATGCATCAGCACGATACGCCCGATGCGCTCTTTCTTCCCTTTCACCGGGTTGTACACCGCGTCGCCTTTGCGCAGCACGCCAGAGTACACGCGGATAAAGGTCAGTTGACCGACGTACGGGTCGCTCATCAGCTTGAATGCCAGGGCCGAGAACGGCTCATCATCGCTTGGATGACGCTCCGCGTGCTGCCCTTTTTCATCCACGCCATCAATGGCAGGCACGTCCAGCGGCGATGGCATGAGCTCAATGACCGCATCGAGCATGCGCTGCACACCTTTATTTTTGAACGCGCTGCCGCACAGCATCGGCTGAATTTCACCCGAGATGGTGCGAATACGCAGCCCTTTGATAATTTCCGCTTCCGTCAGGTCGCCGGTTTCCAGGTATTTGTCCATCAGTTCATCGCTGGCTTCCGCCGCCGCAGAGACCATTTTTTCCCGCCATTCCTGGGCGGTACTGACCAAATCGTCCGGCACGGGCGCATAGGTAAACACCATGCCCTGCGTCGCGTCGTCCCACAGAATGGTGCGCATCTTGATGAGATCCACCACGCCGGTGAAATGATCTTCTGCGCCCACCGGGATGACAATCGGCACCGGATTGGCCTTCAGGCGCTCCTGCATCATCCGCACGACGCGGAAGAAATCGGCACCCGGACGGTCCATTTTGTTGACGAAGGCCAGACGCGGAACGTGATATTTATTGGCCTGACGCCAGACGGTTTCCGACTGCGGCTGCACGCCGCCCACGGAGTCATACACCATCACGGCGCCGTCGAGCACGCGCATAGAACGTTCCACCTCAATGGTGAAATCCACGTGCCCCGGGGTGTCAATGATGTTGATCCGGTGCGGCTCATAGCCTCTGTCCATACCCGGCCAGAAGCAGCTTACGGCCGCGGAGGTAATCGTGATCCCGCGCTCTTGCTCCTGCGCCATCCAGTCAGTGGTTGCCGCGCCATCGTGTACTTCACCCAGCTTGTGGCTCATCCCGGTGTAAAACAGGATGCGCTCAGTGGTGGTGGTTTTACCGGCATCGATATGCGCGGAGATACCGATGTTGCGATAACGTTCGAGAGGGATGGGTCGGGGCATGATATTTCCTTAGTCACTATGACTTGTCTGTGACGACCAGGATGGTCGTGCATTCGTTCGTTTGCTATAATAGTCCTATTGTACGAGTATTATCGAACTATTTTTTAACGGTTGACCTATTGTTGATATAGCTCAATCTGACGCCAAACGCAGGAAAACGATGATCCCAAACCACCCTGAAACTGAACAAATACTGCTGGAAAATGTGCTGTTTGCCCTCGGCAACCCGCTCCGGCTTGCGATCATTCGCCGTCTGGCCGATGGTAGCGAACTCAGCTGTAACGCGCTGCGCCCGGAGGATGTAGTGAAATCGACAATGACCCACCACTGGCGCGTACTGCGCGACAGCGGCGTTATCTGGCAGCGCCCGCAGGGGCGGGAGAACATGATTTCGTTGCGAAGAGAGGATCTGGATGCCCGTTTTCCAGGGCTGATGGAGATACTTTTACAAGCTAAATCATAAGGATATACCTGTTACCCCCTGAAAAATGCCCCGTAAAGATGTAAGGGGCATAATGTCAGCAGAGGGGTTTATCTTACGTGCATACGATATTCAATCATTCCACTTTTCTTCGCAATCCAGTCGTACAATCGTTGCCCGCGATAGTTGGCTTCATGCGTATGCCAGTAAAGGTGACTGGCGTGATGTTTTCTGGCTTCTCTCTGAACATATTCTATTAACTGTTTGCCAATGTGTTTGCCCCTTACGGCTTCGCAGACGTATAAATCTTCGAGGTAGCAGTAATCGCTCTCAGCCCATGTCGAACGGTGAAAAAGATAATGCGCAAAACCCACTACGTCTCCATTACATCGTGCCACCACGCAGAATAGCGGCTCAACGGGGCTGAAAAATCGTTGCCAGGTTCGTTCAGTAATGGTCCCGGACAGATCGACGTTGTAAAACGCCTGATATTTTCCCCATAGCGGCATCCAGCTTTCAAAATCACGTTCTTTAACTGCCTCAATTATTACGCTCGTATTATTCATATTGCCTCTTTGCTCACCCGTTTATTCGTTTCAGGAAGAGTGTATTCGCTGAATGGCACGTTTTGCCCCGCCAATTCTCGCCATCAAGGCAGACCAATTTTTCATCCTGCTGCGTGCACTATTGCTTTAGAATCAAGAGATACAGAGGGAAAGTGGACAACGTAATGTTTAAGCACGCGCAGCTAGAAACGGTTAAGGCATGGATTATCGACCCCGCTAACGGATCGCTACCGCTTCATGAAAGGATCCAGAGAGCAATACGAATGCTGATACTGGAAGGGATATTATCTCACGGTAAGGCCCTTCCTGCTTCACGCGCGCTGGCGGCTTCTCTCAGCGTTTCCCGGGACACCATTGAAGCGGCCTACTCCAGCCTGCATGCCGAAGGTTTTATTGAGAGACAAACAGGCAGAGGGAGCTTCGTCTCTTCCAGCGCGCGTTTTTTAAAACCCCGTCCTCGACAGCATCAGCCAACCGCTGAGATACGAAAAGCAAAACTCAGCGTCCGGGGAAAGACCGTTTATGAAAGCGGCGGGATCCGCGAGTTTTCTTCACCTCGCCCCCTTGCGCCCGGCATTCCTGAAACCCGCATGTTTCCCCTTCCGATCTGGGAGCGTCTTCAGCGACAGGTACTGAAGGAGTTTCAGCACCAGGCGTTAGAGCAAAGTCCACCCCAGGGTATAGAGCGCCTGCGACGGGCAATTGCGGAATATGTCAACCTTGAGCGCGGAACGCGTGCGAGGGCAGAACAGGTCATCGTTCTGACAAGTTCTCAACAGGCGCTTGCGCTCTGTTCCCACGTGCTGATGGACGCCGGGGATGGCATTGTCATTGAAGATCCCTCCTATCAAGGGGCACACAAAGCGTTCAGCGCTGCAGGGCTTCTCTGTATTCCGGTTCCTCTTGATGAAAAAGGCATCTCGGTTGACGGGCTTAATTCTCTGACCGAGCCTGCCAGGGCGATCTACCTTACGCCTTCTCATCAGTACCCCACCGGGGTGACGCTCTCTCTTGACCGACGACTGGCAGTTGTTAAATGGGCAAACCGTTACGGAGCCTGGATTATTGAGGATGACTATGACAGCGAGTTTCACTACGAAGGTAAGCCTATGGCCAGTCTTCAGGGGCTTGATACGTATAACCGGACAATTTATATCGGCACGTTCACCAAGTCTCTGTTCCCTGGGCTGCGTATTGCCTACGTGATCGTTCCCTCAGAATTGACAGAGCCCTTTACCATGGCGAGGACGTTAATGGATGGTCACACCGCCTCAATAACCCAGCTGACGCTGGCTAAATTTCTGGAGGGAGGCCATTTTGGCGCCTATGTTCGTAAGATGCGGAGTATTTATGTTGCTCGTCGCGACACGCTGGCAAGCATGATGGACGAATATCTCTCCGAATATGTTACCTGTGAAACGCCAGCGGGGGGAATGCAAATGCCTTGTCACCTGAAGCACGGCATATCCGAGAAAGAAATAGCCACCGCCGCCCGCCGCGCGGGTGTTGATATACTTGGCCTTACCGATTTATATGCAGGTCCCCCCGCGTCCACCGGTTTTTTGATGGGATTTGCTGCTTACACGGAAATGGAAATAGAAGACGCTGTAAAAAAACTGGCCGCAATTTTCCGTCATGTTTGATGCCGTCGACCGGTCAGCGGCGAATACTCATTCCGGGCGAGCAAGGCTATAAACAGGGATCCGCCGGGTTGTTTTGGTGAGCGTATCAAACACCTCGGCGTCGGACGTCGCGATCCTCATCCCCGTTTTGCGTAATCTCTGCACATCGGCCGCGATGCGCTGAATGCCAAACCAGAAAAGCCCGTCGAGTGCCGTCACGGACAGCCCGTTTTCCAGCGCCAGCCTGAGGCGTTCCTTTGGGGCTTTAACCTGCTGGGCAATTTGCCGGTAAGGCAGTTCATTGCATCCTGTCGCGTCACTGCGCTGGATACGCGTTTTCAGCTGATAGGTAAATTCGTCAGGTATTCCGTCGAGATCCCTTTTCAGGCTATAGACGCAGCCAAAGCGCTTGCCGTTGAACAGAACATTTTTCTGACTGAGCTGAAGCTCTTTTCTGACAATGTCTATCAGCTGGGGCGCACGGGTAAGGAGCAGCCTGAAGGGCAGCTCGAAGCTGGTGACGTAATCCACATTGAGCAACGCGAGGCGCAGCCGCTCCTCTGCACCGGACTGTTGCTCACGACACTCCTCCATCACCTCTGCCCACTGGCGCGTCAGGCGCTCCGGCTCGGCGGCTTCGGTAAGGAGATATTTTTCAATCTGATAATCAACTCTTCCGGTCATCGTGTGGTATCCCGTCACTGTGGGTGCGGTAATTCTATACAGCGCGGTGAGTTTTATAAAGGACTGAACCGCAGCGGCACCCTGAAAATGTCGTTGCGATTCAGCATCCTGACGTTTCGGATCAGTGCGCCATTATCCAGCCCATCAGCAGCGTGGCGAAAATCACCGTCGACGCGCCGCCGATGCGGGTGGCGATCTGCGCGAACGGCATGAGCGACATTCGGTTAGACGCGGACAAAATGGCCACGTCCCCCGTTCCGCCCAGCCCGCTGTGGCAGCAGGTCACAATGGCCGCTTCCACAGGATACATATTCAGACGCGACGCGATAACGTAGCCGCTCAGCGCCATCGCAATCACAACCGAACCGCATACCACCACGTATCCCACCGAGAAGACCGACACCACGCTTTCAAGCGGCACGTATAACATTCCGAGGCCGATCATCAGCGGCCAGACCAGCGCAGCCGAGACGAATTTATAGCAGCTGTGCGCGCCCTGCTCCATTGAGGCCGGGATCACCCTGAAGTATTTACACAGGACGGCAATCAGGATCATCAGCACCGGGCCGGGAATGTGTACCAGTTTTTCAAACAATCCGCCGACGATGAAAAACGCGCACACCATCAGCAATCCGCCCCCCATCAGATGAAAATCCGTCTGCTGCGTGCTTTGCGCCCCGGCAAACAGGCTGGCGTCGTCTTTACTCCGCGTAAGCATGCCATCTCCCGAAAGCGCAGGGCGTTTCGCGCCGAGACGCGCCAGCGAGCCCGCACAAATAATGGCGAAGATATTCCCGACGACCGCAGCGGGTGCCAGCTGCGCAACGTAGACGTCCGGCGTCTGCCCCAGTATTGCCGAATAGGCCAGGGACAGCGGCAAAATCCCCTCGCCAATCCCACCGCCGATGATGGGCACAATGATGAAGAAGAAGGTGTGGTAAGGCGTATAACCAAACAGTGAGCCCACAATGAGGCCGCTCAGCACGGCCATGCATGTTCCCGCCACCAGCGGAACAAACATGCGCATCATCCCCTGGATCAGCAGCACCCGGTTCATCCCCAGAATGCTGCCGACCACCAGGCAGGCGATGACGAAATAGAGCAGATTCGCCTCTTTCATCAGCAAATGCACGGTATCAAGGGTATGTTTCCCGAATACGCCAAAATAGACCAGCACGGAGGGGACCATCAGGCACAGGATCGCCGGGCCGCCGATATCTTTCAGCACCGGGATTTGACGCCCTACTTTGGCAAACGCGAAGCCGAGGGTCATGATGACCGCGAGTCCACCAATCATATTTTTTGGCAGCAGCCCTGCCCAGGCGGACGTCGCCACAATCGCGGCGATCCCGACGAACAGCATCAACGGGACCGTGCCCACCTCGGTATTGTTGAGCCCAAAGGCAAAACGCGAGGTCGACAGTTCAGAAGTCGGTACAGGATTATCTTTCATATAATCACCTGAATTTGTGTTCGGATAAACAGAGAAAGGAATAACTGAAACTATTCCTGATACGAATAAATGTTCTTAAATATAAATAAAGACTTAGATGGCCTTTTCTAAAAACAGGCTCAACATGAAATTAGCACGGGCCTGCCGGAAGAAATGTGAACAATTCGGCTCTTTGCTTTTAAATAACTTAATTCAGCATTAAGTAACTAAAGTTATTTATGGCGCCCATTGTCGCTTTCTTGCGTCTTATCAATATTTGACGAAAGTATTAGTTATCCAACTAATGCAATCTTTTTGAAATTAATAAAACCAGAGAGAGTGTGACCCTTGTCACTCCTGCCCTGCTTTCTAAGCGCTAGATTAGCGCTGCAATAAAACACATAAAATACCCTACAGGAAATACTATGCCTTCATTACTATTACAGTCACTGTTTCCGCTCGTCTTTATAATGTTACTTGGATGGCTAAGTGGAAAGCTGGGATATTCCCGGCGTGAAGATGCAAACGTTATGGCAACCGTGGTGATTCGTTTCGCCCTTCCTTTCCATCTTTTTATCGGCGCATTGCATACCGACCCGAATAAAATTAAGAATCTGACCTTTATGGCCGTTTTAGTTGTCGGTTTAATGGGGTCGTATTTACTGACGCTATTTATTTCGCGCTACGTTTTCCGCCACGATATCAAAACCAGCGCCATTCAGTCTCTGGTTTGCGCCTTTCCGGATATGGCCTACTTTGGCGCACCGGTCCTGGCGGTATTGATTGGGCCGGAAGGATTTATCGGCGTGCTGATTGGCAATATTATTACCAGCGTTATCATGATCCCTCTGACTATCGTCCTGATTCGTATGGGTGATAAAAACGGTCAAGATGGCCTGGAGGCACTGCACCCGGGCGCGATGATCGTGCAAAACCTCATCAAAGCGGCACGCAATCCTATCGTCTGGATCCCGGTTTCCGGCGTCTTGCTCAGCCTGGCCGGCGTGCAGATACCTTCCATTCTCAGCATGCCTATTGAGATGGTTGGCAAGGTTTCAGGCGGGCTGTCCCTGTTTGCCCTCGGCCTGTTGTTTTACGGTGAACGTCCAAAACTGAACGTGCAGACGTTTACCAACATCAGTATTAAAAACCTTATTCAGCCGGCAATGATGGCCGCAGCGGGGATCGCCTTTGGCCTGAGCCACACCTTACTGCAGCAGGTCGTTATTATTGGCGCAACGCCTTCCGCGATTGCCGCGGGGATGTTTGCCTTACGCAGCGATACCTATATTGATACCGCATCCTCTTCCATATTAATTGGCACTGCCGTCGGGGTCGTGACCGAAGGCATTATGATCTATTTCATCTCTTAATCTGCTTTATATAAAAAATTCAGGAGTTAACCATGTCCCGGAAAGAAGTTCTGTACACCCCCTATAACGGGGCCGTATTGCTGGAAAATCCGCTGCTAAATAAAGGACTCGCATTTATTAAAGAAGAGCGTGACAATTTTAATCTGCATGGGTTATTGCCGCACAACGTTGAAACTATTGAGGAACAAACCGAGCGCGCCTGGGTGCAGTTCTGCCATTTTAAAAGCGATATTTCGCGTCATGTTTACCTGCGAAATATTCAGGACACCAACGAAACGCTCTTTTATAACCTCCTGCGTTCGCATCTGAAAGAGACGCTACCGATTATCTATACCCCGACGGTCGGTGAAGCCTGCGAGCATTTCTCCACGATTTATCGACGCGCGCGCGGCCTGTTTATTTCATGGCCGAATCGACATCGTATTGATGAGATGCTGCAAAGCTTTTCGCGCAACGACGTTCGTGTGATTGTGGTGACGGACGGGGAACGTATTTTAGGGCTTGGCGATCAGGGTATCGGCGGAATGGGTATCCCAATTGGCAAGCTGTCGCTGTATACCGCCTGCGGCGGGATCCATCCGGCCTCTACCCTGCCGATTATGCTGGATGTCGGCACCAATAATCAGCAGCACCTCGACGACCCGATGTACATGGGCTGGCGCCACCCGCGCATCAGCGACGATCAGTACGCTGAGTTTATGGATATGTTTGTCAGCACCGTTAAAGCGCGCTGGCCCAATGTGCTCCTGCAATTTGAAGACTTTGCGCAGAAAAACGCCACCAGGCTGCTGCAGCGCTACCGCGACCAGCTGTGCTGCTTCAATGATGATATCCAGGGCACGGCCGCCGTGACCGCCGGTACGCTGATGGCGGCGGCACATGCGGCGGGCACGCGCATTCGCGACCAGCGCGTGGTCTTCCTGGGCAGCGGCTCTGCCGGATGCGGGATAGCTGAAAAAATTGTGGCGCTAATGGTGGATGACGGCCTGGCCGAGCCGGAAGCGCGCAGCCGGATCTTTATGGTCGATCGCTTCGGCCTGCTGACCGACGACATGACCAACCTGCTCGATTTCCAGAAAAACCTGCTTACCGCGCGCGACGCCGTTTGCAGCTGGCAGGTAGACTCGCAAAATATTTCCCTGCTGGACGTGGTGAAAAACGCGCATCCCACGGTGATGATCGGCGTTTCGGGCCAGCCGGGGCTGTTCAGCGAAGAGATTGTCAAAGAGATGCATCGCCACTGTCCGCGCCCGATCATCATGCCGCTCTCGAACCCGACCTCGCGGGCGGAAGCCCAGCCGCAGGATCTTATCGCCTGGACCCAGGGTGCCGCGCTGGTGGCCACCGGCAGCCCGTTCGCCCCGGTATTCTGGGAGAATGAACACTACGAGATCGCCCAGTGTAACAACGCCTATATTTTCCCGGGCCTGGGGCTGGGCGTGCTGGCCTGCAACGCGCGCCGGGTGACGGAAGAGATGCTGATGGCAGCAAGCCGCAGCCTGGCCGCGCAGTCTCCGCTGGTCACCACGGAAAAAGGCGGATTGCTGCCGCCGGTAGATCAGATTGAAACGGTTTCACGCCAGATTGCCGTCGCCGTCGCCCGGGCCGCGATTGAACAGGGCGTGGCTCCGGCGACAGATGATGAGACGCTGATGGCGCGTATTGAGAAGACCTGGTGGCAGGCGGACTATGCGCCGTACCGCAGGTCTGCGCTGTAAGCCTCGATCCTGCCCTCGCTGCACGGTGAGGGCAGGATTGCTGCCTCAGTGCTGGACGCCCGATCGGTCGGAAAGATCGGCGGCGGACAGGATATCAGCCCGTGGTGCCACGCTCTTGCGGCGGGCATACCGGTCAGGCTGACCTTCAGGACGCGTTTTGAAGCGCCGGTGTAGCCACATATACTGTTCTGGCGCCATCCGTACCGCCTGCTCAATCGCCCTGTTCATCTGCGTCGCAACAGATTCTTTATCGCCCCCCTGCAGCGCCTCGCTGATATCCTCCAGAATAATCAGTTCGTAGCCGGTACCGTCCGCCCTGCGGCGCGGCACAAAGGGAATGACGGCTGGCTTAGCGCTTTTGACCAGCATATAGCTTCCAGCGGTCGTGGCGGCATCCGCAACCGCAAAGAACGGCACAAAGACGCTATTGGTTTTGCCATAGTCATGGTCCGGGGCGTACCACAAAATTTCATTCTGCTTCAGCGAGCGGATCATGCCCTTTAAATCATGACGATCGAGCATGGTTTTATTGGAGCGCAGGCGCCCGCGCGTCTGAAGCCAGTCCAGCAGCGCGTTATTATTCGGACGATACACCCCAATGCCGGGGTTGAGCATGCCAAAGATCCGCGCGCCCAGCTCAAGGGTGAGAAAATGCATGCCAACGAGCACCACGCCATTTCCCTTTGCCCGCGCCTTTTCCATGTGCTCATAACCCGTCACGGTAAAGCATTTCTTCACCCGCCACGCGGGCCAGAACCATGCCATCCCGGTTTCGATTACCCCCATTCCTACCGATTCAAAATTACGCTGCAGCAGTGACTCTCGCTCCGCCTTTTTCATCTCCGGAAAACAGAGTTCCAGGTTGCGGCGGGCAATCTCAACGCGGCGCGGAAGCAGGCGCATCGCCAGCCGTCCAAGACTGTGGCCGATTCGGAACAGCAGCGGATAAGGGAGCAGCATGATGAGCCACAGCGCGGCGATGCCAGCCCAGCTTAGCCAGTAACGAGGGTGAAGAAAGGCGAGTGAAAAACGGGGTAATTTTGTCATGAGAAAATTATCCTTTAGCGTGTCTGTCCTTAACTGATTCTGTTTGAGATCTTTCCTAAGGATGTATGAAATGCCAGTCAGAAACGTAAAGTGTAACGGATAAGATAAAACGCATTTTTATCGATTTTTGCGAAAAAGCGGGAAGACGAGACGGGAAAAACCGGGGAGGAGAGTTCCCCCCCGGCAATTGCGCTTACATTGAATAGCCTGGCTTTTTGATTAATTCGTCCAGCTTCGGTCCTATTTCGGTATCCCAGACCTGCGCTTTCCAGTCCTCCTGGTTCACCTGATTCAACGCAACGGACACCGAGCTGTCTTTGCTGTTGAAATGGCGAATAATGACCTCAGCAATATCCTCGGCCAGTGCGGTTTTTTGTTCGTCGTTCAAATCGCGGGGAAAACATTTGATATCTACGTGTGGCATATGCAGGCTTCCAGTTGTGAGTCAGGGCTCCACGTTATCAGATAATACCGTTGGCCTTTAACACCTTGTGCAGTTCCGGCAGCTGACATACGGTATCTGCGATGGCCGTCAGTTTCGGCGTATTGGTTGCAAACCAGTCATGGCGTGGCCCCCAGGTGCGCGCCACCGCGATATACACGTCCAGCAGCGTCAGCCGTTCCCCCAGCGCAAACGGGGCGGCCTTGAGCTGAGTTTCGAACCACAAATAGAGGGACTTCCGGTATCCGATGCAGTTTTTCTGCAGCTGTTCAGGCGCATCCTGCGCCCAGCGTTCGGGATAGTCCGCATACGTAAACGTGGGATAGACGTTGGCCACAAACCAGATCAGCAAGCGCTGAAACTGCTGGCGTTCGGCCTGCCCCACGGGCGGCGCAAGATCGGGACATCTGTCGAGCACCATCATGGCAATCGCCGCCGTTTCGGTCATGATGGCGCCATTTTCCAGCTCCAGCGTGGGCACCTGACACAGCGGGTTAAGCTTTTGCAGCAGCTCACGCTGCGGACCGGGCTGGTCAAACCCGTCCACGTTGATAAATTGATAAGGGATATCGGCCAGGGTTAGCATCACTTCACCGATCGCCGAGCCCCAGCCGGGTACGCCATAGAGTTTAATCATGTTGCCTCCGCAGGGATGAAAACCCTAAGTGTATACCCGTCATACTTCAAGTTGCAGGTGCGTTGGCTGCACTCACTCACCCCAGTCACGTACTTGTGTACGCTCCCGGGGATTCGTTCCCTTGCCGCGTTACTCGGCCTGTAGCCTCGCCCCTTCGGGGCCAGCGCAAGCGCTGTTCAAAACGGCAAGCCGTTTTGTCCTGCAACTCGAATTATTTTGGGTATAGAGCACCATTAGTAGGTTATCCCAGGCGGGTTGACCTCCGACTGCGCCACCGCTTCGCCCTGCTCACCCCAGCGCGCCAGCACCTTCTGGTAATCTCCGCGCTTAATCGCGCCGTCCAGCGCGGCCTGCAGCGCGTACACCAGCTCATTGCCCTTTTTGGTGGTGGTGGCGACATAGGCTTTTTTCGGCCCTAAACCGACGACGCGGGTTTTGCCCGTGAGCGCAGCCTTATAGGCCGATACCGACTGCGGGCCGAAGAACACGTCAGCCCTGCCGGACTGAATATAGAGATTGCCCGAGGCATCGTCGTGGAGATAGACCGGCAGCGCAGGCGCCCTTCCCGCCTTTTTGTTCTCTTCGTTCCAGCCCAGCAGGATGCGTTCCTGATTCGTACCAGAGCCGACGATCACCTTTTTCCCGGCCAGATCTTCCGCGCTTTTGATTGACTGAATCTCGCTGGTGGATTTCACCGAAAACGCCAGCGAATCGACGCGGTAGGTCGCAAAATCAAATTTCTCTTTACGCTGTTCGGTCACCGCAATGTTCACCAGCGCCACGTCGTAGCGCCCGGAGGCGATCCCGAGCGGCCAGTCTTCCCACGCCGTCGGCACCAGCTTCAGCTTTAGCCCCAGGCTGCCCGCCAGCAGGCGGGCGATATCCGGGTCGCTGCCGATGCGCGTGCGGTTATCGCTGGCCAGCAGCGCCAGCGGCGGAGAATTCAGCGCCGAAACAGCGACCGTCAGCGTACCCGGCTCAACGAATTTGTAATTGGCGGGGATCTTCGCCACAGCCAGCCTATCCACCGTCACCGGCAGCGGCTGCTCGTTGGCTTTCAAATCAATGCTGGCGTGGCTCGCCGTCGTGAAGACCAGCCCCGCCAGAAGTCCATATTTCATTGGCACTCCTTACAAGACTTTGGAGAGAAACTGGCGCGTTCGCGCATGTGACGGACGGTTTAATACCTCGTCACTGCTTCCCTGCTCGATGATTTTTCCGTCGACCATAAACACCACCTGATCCGCCACCTCCCGGGCAAAGCCGATCTCGTGGGTAACCACCACCAGCGTGGTGCCGGACCGCGCCAGCTTTTTGATCACGTCCAGCACTTCCCCCACCAGCTCCGGATCCAGCGCCGAGGTGGGCTCATCAAACAGCATCACGCGGGGACGCAGCGCCAGCGCGCGGGCAATGGCAATACGCTGCTGCTGCCCGCCGGAGAGATGACGAGACCAGGCATCGGCTTTATCCCGCAGCCCGACCACGTCCAGCAGGCTGTACGCCCTTTCCACCGCCTCTTTTTTGCTGAGCTTTTTATGCGCGATGGGCGCCTCAATCAGGTTTTCCAGCACCGTGAGGTGCGGAAAGAGATTGAAGTTCTGGAACACGTAGCCCACGTTGACGCGCTGCTTGAGGATCTCCTTCTCCTTCAGCTCATAGAGCCTGTCGCCCTGACGACGGTAGCCGATGTAGTCTCCGTCGATCTGAATAAAACCTTCATCGACGCGCTCCAGGTGGTTAATAGTGCGCAGCAGCGTCGATTTACCAGAGCCGGACGGCCCGAGGATGACCGTCACGGACCCGGGCGGGATCTCAAGCGAAACGTTGTCGAGCGCCTTATGGCGACCGAAATACTTGCTGACGCCGGTAATCGAAATATGTCCTTCAGGAGAGGCTTGCATGGACGGGCTCCTGTGCTGGCGTGGTGGTGACAGAACGGGTGCGACGAGCGGCACGGTTCTGGTTAACGGCAGAGCGGCGTTCGCTGCGGGCAAGCGCGCGCTCGACGCCATACTGGATAGCGGACAGGACGGTGGTGATCGCCAGATACCAGGCGGCACCGACCATCAGCAGCGGGATCACCTCCTGCGTGCGGTTGTAGATCATCTGGATGGTATAGAACAGCTCCGGCATCGCCAGGACGTACACCATCGCCGTGCCCTTGGCGAGGCTGATGATTTCATTGAACCCCGACGGCAGAATGGTGCGCAGCGCCTGAGGCAAAATGATGCGCACCGTGCGTCGCCAGGCCGGCAGACCGAGCGCGGCGGCGGCCTCATACTGGCCGTGATCGACCCCGAGGAATCCGCCGCGAACGATCTCGGCGGTATAGGCGCTCTGCACCAGGGTGAGCCCCACCACGGCGGTAGAAAACTGACCCAGCACGTTGATGGTTTCAAAGCTGCCCCAGGTGATGCCGGTGAACGGCACGCCGAGCGAGAGCGTGTCGTAGAGATAGGAGAAGTTGTAGAGAATGATCAGCACCACGATCAGCGGCAGCGACCGAAACAGCCAGATGTAGGCCCACGCCAGGCTGCTCAGCAGCCAGGATGAAGAGAGTCTCGCCAGCGCCAGCATGCCGCCAAGCACCACGCTCAGCGCGGTGCCGATCAGCGTCAGCAGCAGGGTCTGCCCGACACCTTCGAGGATCACCGGGTCAAAGAACCAGCGGGCAAACACCGTCCACTCCCAGCGCGGGTTAAAGGCCACGGACTGAATCACGACCGCCAGGACAAACAGCGCCACCGCGGCGCCGACGGCCCGCAGCGGATAACGCGCCGGGACCACCTTAATGGTTTCAACGTTGCTCATCGTCGTTCCTCATGCGGTTTTACTGAACGCTTCGCGTACCAGCGTTTTGGTGAAGCGCAGCCGGCCGTCAAACGGCGGCTGGCTGTACTCTTCCGGATCGCGGTTCAGATCGAACTGCGCCTGATAGCCCTGGCTGAGATAGAGCCTGACCGCTTCCGGCTGGCGAAAGCCGGTTGTCAGATAAATTTGGCTATATCCTGCCAGCACCGCCCTGCGCTCAAGCTCCTGCACCACGCGCCCGGCAAGCCCCTGCTGACGCAGGGTTTTGTCCGTCCAGATGCGTTTGATTTCCGCGGTGCGTTCGTCGAAAGGTTTGTACGCGCCGGTGGCGATAATCTTCCCGTCGCGCTCCAGTACGATAAACAGCCCCTGCGGCGCTAAATACCACTCTGTAAGCTCAACTTCCGCGTCTTTGGAGAAGTAGTCCCCGTAGCGGGCGGCATATTCACCGAACAGCCCTTCGATAATGGGCTGAAGCTCGGCGTCTTCCGGGGAAACATCACGAAATCGTTCGCTCATCACGCCTCCTTAATCGCCCAGGCCAGCCGGGTTCACTTCTGACTGAGGAATACGCTCAACGCCTTCCCCCCAGCGGTTCAGCACTTTGTCGTAGTCGCCGTTTTTGATCACGCCGTTCAGCGCGGTTTGCACCGGCTCAACCAGCCCGCTGCCTTTTTTCAGCGTTACGGCAATGTGCGCCGCCTTCGGCCAGCCGCCGTCGACGCTACCCACCAGCTTAGTTTTCCCGTTCAGCGCCGCTTTCCACGCGCCAATCACGTTCGGACCGAAGTAGGCATCCGCGCGCCCGGACTGCAGCGCCAGCGTTTGTGCCGCATCGTCTTTGGTGTAGATCGGGGTAAAGGGCTTCAGCCCCTTCTTGAGGTTTTCGGCATTCCAGGCCAGCAGGATGGCCTCCTGGTTGGTGCCGGAGCCGACGATAATCCGCAGCCCGGCGATGTCTTCCGCCTTCTGCAGCGACTTGATCGGGCTGGTTGATTTCACGTAGAACCCGAGGGAATCTTTGCGGTAGGTGGCGAAATCAAACTTCTCTTTACGCTCTTTGGTGACGGTGATGTTGCTGATGGCCGCGTCATATTTTCCGGAAGCCACGCCCAGCGGCCAGTCTTCCCAGGAGGTTGGCACCACGTTCAGCTCCAGCCCGAGGCTGTCTGCGACCAGACGGGCGACGTCAACCTCGCTTCCCAGCAGCGTTTTGTTGTCGTCGGAAAACACCGTCAGCGGCGGTTGATTGAGGCCCGCCACCGCCACGGTAAATTTCCCCGGCACGGCAAAGCGATAGTCTTTCGGCAGCTGTGCCACCGCCTCGCTGTTTTTGACGGTATTAACCGGCGTTTTATTGGCCTCGATGCTCACGCCGGTGCCGTTAATATTCACATTCTCTGCCCAGACGGCAGGGGTAAAGGCCAGCGCGAGCGCCAGAATAAGCGTTGTTTTCTGCATAGCGGGGTTCTCTTTTATTGTTGTGTGTATTGGTTTTTAGGTTCGTCTAAGCCGAGGCTTTCGCGCAGCGTGGTGCCCGGGTAGTCGGTACGGAACAGGCCGCGCGCCTGTAAAACGGGCACCACCTGGTCAACAAAGCGCGGGAAGGTGTCCGGCGTACCGCCCTGAATGATGAAGCCGTCTGCGGCATAGCCTTCAAACCAGGCCTGCAGACCGTCGGCCACCTCTTCCGGCGTACCGGAAAAGCGCGGTCGCGGCGAGGCGGCTTCCAGCGCCACCTGACGCAGGGTTAAGCTGCGCTCGCGGGCGTTACGCTTGATTTCATCGGTGGTGCTGCGGAAGCTGTTTTTGCCTAAGTCGCCGATATCCGGGAACGGCTCGTCGAGCGGGTACTGGCTGAAATCGTGATGTTCGAAATAGCGTCCGAGGTAGTTGAGGGCATCGTTAATCGACACCAGCGCCGCCGTGGTTTGATACTGGTTTTCCACGTCATCGGCGTCTTTACCCACAATCACGCTGACGCCCTGGAAAATATGTAAATCTGACGCGCGGCGTCCGTTACTTTCCAGCTGCTGCTTCACGTCGCGATAAAACGCTTTTGCCTCATCGAGGGTCTCGTGATGGGTAAAAATGGCGTCGGCATGTTTCGCCGCCAGCTTTTTCCCGTCGTCCGACGCGCCCGCCTGAAAAACGATCGGCCGCCCCTGCGGCGTTCGACCAATATTCAGCGGCCCGGCGACCTGGAAGAAATCACCGTGGTGGTCCAGGGTATGCAATTTTGCCGGGTCAAAAAACTGACCGCTCTCTTTGTTGCGCACAAATGCGTCGCCTTCCCAGGAATCCCATAGCCCTTTCACCACGTCGAGATATTCATCCGCAATGCGATAGCGCAGCGCGTGCTCGGGATGTTTTTCACGGGAAAAGTTCTTCGCTGACCCTTCCAGCGGCGAAGTCACCACGTTCCAGCCCGCGCGCCCGTTGCTCAGGTGGTCGAGGCTGGCGAACTGGCGCGCCGTGGTGAAAGGCTCGCTGTAGGAGGTGGATAAGGTTCCCACCAGCCCCAGGCGCGAGGTGATGCTGGCGAGAGCGGATAACACCGTCAGCGGTTCAAAGCGATTTAAAAAATGCGGGATCGATTTCTCGTTGATATAGAGACCGTCGGCAACGAATAAAAAATCGAGTTTGCCCTCCTCCGCCTTTAACGCCGTCGCTTTGACGAAATCAAAATTGATGCTGGCATCGGCGACGGCCTCAGGGTGACGCCAGGCGGACATATTTCCCGATGCACCATGCAAAATGGTCCCGAGCCGCAGTTGACGATGTGCAGACATATTCACCTCTTCAGAATTAAACGTGTTGCAGGGCTTTTTCCGCAAGCTGTGCAAAATAGCGGGCAGCGGGCTCAATTAGGGCTTCATCCGGATTGAAGGCCGGATGGTGTAAACCGTACGGGCTGTTGCTGCCGATGCTGACAAACGCCCCCGGGATCTGCTGCAGATAGACCGCGAAATCTTCCCCGCCCATATGCAGCTCGGCGTGCCGGGTTTCGTAGCCTGCTTCTCTGGCGACCGAGGTGGCGAAATCGGCCCAGCGCTCGTCGTTCACCAGCGCGGTGGGCCCGGCATACCAGGTGATATCAATCTGCGCGCTAAAGGCGCTGGCAAACCCGGCGGCGATTTCGCCCACGCGGGCTTTCACGTTCTGCTGCACTTCCGTGCGGTGGGTGCGCAGCGTGCCTTCCAGCTCGACGCTTTCCGGCAGCACGTTCCAGGTGTTACCGCCTGCAATGCGCGTCACGCTCAGCACCACCGAATCCAGCGTATTGACGTTGCGGCTGGCGACGCTTTGCAGCGCCGTCACCAGCTGGCTCGCCAGCACGATGGCGTCATTACCTTCGTGCGGACGTGCGGCGTGCGCGCCCTTACCGGTAATGCGGATCACGAAGCGATCGACGTTGGCATAAAACGGCCCGCCGCGGGTAGCGAACTCACCGACCGGCAGGCCGGGTTCGTTGTGCATGCCGAAGATGGCGCTGACGTCGCGCAGGGCACCGGCCCGCACCATGCTCTTCGCACCGCCAAAGTTCTCTTCGGCAGGCTGAAACAGGATCCGCACCCGGCCGTTAAGCGAGGCTTCCCGCTCTTTCAGCTTTAACGCGGCGCCGAGGATCACGCTGGTGTGGATATCGTGTCCGCAGGCATGCATTACGCCTGCACGCTGGGAGCTAAACGGCACGCCGCTGCGCTCTTCAATCGGCAGGGCATCAATATCTGCGCGCAGCGCAATCAGTTTGTTGCCCGAGCCGATTTCCGCCACCAGCCCGGTCGACAGGTCGTAAGGCTGCGGGGTGATCCCGGCATTCGTCAGCCACTGGCGCAGGCGCGTTGTGGTCTCCACTTCCTGGCCGGAGAGTTCCGGGTTCTGGTGCAGCTCGCGACGCCAGGCAATCAGCCGTTCGCCAAAGCTCATACGGTGACCTCCTTGTTAAGACGCGCCTCGGCAAGCAGGCGCAGCGACGCGACGCGCGTTGCCCCCTCCGCGACCGGCGTGTCGATGATAAATTCGTCAATGCCCCACTTTTCATGCAGGGCGTTAAGCTGTTCGAGTACCGATTCAGCCGTACCCGCCAGCAGCGACTGCGCCCGACGTGCAATGCGCACCGGCTCGCTGCCCGCCTGACGCGCAAAGGCGTAGGCCTGCTCTTCGCTGGCCACGGTGACACGCTGGCCGTTTGCCAGCTCAACGCCCCACACTTCGACCTTCTGCGCCAGGGCTTCCGCCTCTGCCTGCGTCGGCGCAACAATCGCCTGTACCGCCACAATCACGTCCCGCGCGCTGTTCTTACGCCAGGTCGAGACCACCTCGCGCAGCAGGTCAGGGTCACCGTTCAGATGCGCGGCAAACACAAAGTGCCAGCCGAGCCCGGCGGCCAGCAGCGCGCTATCGATACTCGCGCCCAGCAGGAAACCCTCTGCAGGCAGCGGCGGCAGCGGCGTGGCGCGAACGGCCTCTTCATGAGACTGATGCTCAGGACGGATCCAGCGATCGAGCTGGGCCAGCTGTTCGGCGAAGCTGCCCTTTTCCTCTTGATTCAGGCCCTGCTGCAGCGCGCGGGTTGAGAGCGGTAGCCCGCCGGGGGCTTTCCCGACGCCGAGGTCCACGCGACCGGGCGCCAGCGCGGCCAGCACGTTGAAATTCTCGGCGACTTTATAAGGGCTGTAGTGCTGGAGCATCACGCCGCCGGATCCGACGCGGATGCGCGTGGTTTGCCCGAGGATCCAGGCAATCAGCAGCTCCGGTGAGGGGCTGGCAAGGTGGGGAGTGTTGTGGTGTTCGGCAATCCAGAAGCGGTGATAGCCCAGATTTTCTGCCTGCTGCGCCAGCGCCAGCGTACGCGCCAGCGCATCGGCAGCCGTTTCGTTTTCAGCGATGGGGCTTTTATCCAGAATGCTGATTCGCCATGACATGTTGCGTTCTCGTTTGACTTAACATGTCGACATTATTAAAGGCGCATTTCACCACTGAGAAACAATTAATTTACATTTAGTTTGCCGGAAATCAGATATATAAAACCATGCTAAGAATAAGACTTTAACTCGGCAATCAGCGTTTTCCCCTGCTCGCGGCGGGTAATGCGGATGAAGCGAATATGCCCATACTGCGGGTTTTGCAGATCGGCTTCATAACGCGTGCGGTTGTTATGCCAGGTTTTCATCGTCCAGATGAGAATGGACTCTCTGCTGAAGAACGCGCGCCGGAAACTCTCTTTGTTCCCGGTTCCGGGCCAGAGCTCATGCTTATGCCAGGCCCGTTTGACTGCCCTGATGACGGCCTGCCAGAGGGTGCGGGCAAAGCTATAATCGACCCAAACCACCACGTCGACATTACGCCATTTCACCGGCCGCGTGCGGTTATAGTTGCCGTCAAGCACCCAGTCTGGCGAAGCCTGTAGCGCCTGCTCCAGCTTTTCCTGAAACACATCGTCCGGCGTTCCCTGCCAGTCGGGTCGCCAGTAGAGTCTGTCCATCTCGATATAGGGAATAGCCAGTTCGGTTGCAATCTGCTTCGCCAGCGTGCTTTTTCCGCTCCCGCTGGTTCCGATGACGTTAATTTTCACCTCAGCCTCACTGTAATAACGAAAACTGACCAAATGATAGCGTTTTCATCCTGTTAACGAAACGCTATTTCAGCATGGCAATTTTTCCTGAGAGACGATCTCGCTCTTTCAGTTTGGGTTATGTCATTTATTTGCAGTGCCGCCTAAAAACACCCCTGAAAATATTTTCATTTTTATTACATTCGCTAGCATTAACAGATTAAAAATAATGAACGACGGGTATTTCAGGCGGTCTGAATTTCAGAGAGAATATGCATCAGAGCGTTATATAAAAATAATCACATTAATCTTCCCGGAGCATTTTCCGGGCATTTTTTATTCTTGCACATCATCATGGAGTTACTCATGAGGCGTAACAGTCCCGTTACACAAAACGAGTATTTACTTAACGATGGTTCGACGTTAATGTCGACCACCGATACCAAAAGCCATATTACCTATGCTAATTCCGCTTTTATTGAAGCCAGCGGATATAAAGAAGAACATCTTCTGGGTGAGCCGCATAACCTCATCCGCCATCCCGACATGCCTGCCGAAGCGTTTGGCGACATGTGGTTTACCCTGCAGCAAGGTGAGACCTGGACGGGGCTGGTGAAGAACCGTCGTCATAATGGCGACCACTACTGGGTGCGGGCTAACGTGACGCCGGTCTGGCAGGGTGGATCCCTGACGGGGTATATTTCCGTGCGAAATATACCCGCACGGGATGAGATTGCGGCCAGTGAAAAACTGTATGCAAAAGCGCGTAATAACGAATTAAAACATCACCGCTTTTATAAAGGGTTACTGGTCCGGCGCGGTTTATTTTCGTTTATGTCGATCTTTAAATGTCTCAGCACCAGTAAACGCATCCATCTGGGTATTGCGACGACGGCGTTACTCTCCTGCCTGGCGGTGTATTTATTCCCTGATAAACTTATGCAGTCGGGAAGTCTGGCGCTGCTGTTTATTGCCCTGACCTATTATCTTCATGCGCAGATCGCCCGTCCGGTAAAATCTATTGTGCAACAGATGCAGCGCGTGGTTTCAGGGCGTAAAACGGACTATTACCATTTTGACAGGATCGACGACATCGGGCTGATGATGCGTCTGGTCAATCAATCAGGTTTGAACCTGAATTCGCTGGTTGACGATGTCGGGGCGCAAATCAGCGGGATTGGCACCATCAGCCAGCAGGTCGCGAAAGAAGGTGCGGCGCTGCAGACGCGTTCAGAAGAGACCGCAGACTTCCTGCAGCAAACCGCGTCCGCGGTGGAAGAGATCGCCAGCGCGGTGGAGCAGACGGCAGAAACAGCGAAAGAAGCCACGGAGATGGCGGATCGCACCCGCGACAGCGCCCACCGCGGTGAAGCGATGATGAAAGAGACCATCGGTATGATGCAATCCGTGTCGCAGGATAACAGCCAGATCGTCGATATTATCAGCGTTATCGATCGTATCGCCTTCCAGACCAATATTCTTGCGCTGAATGCGGCCGTGGAAGCGGCGCGTGCAGGTGAAGCCGGGCGCGGTTTTGCCGTGGTGGCGGCCGAGGTGCGCAATCTTGCGCAGCACTCCGCGACGGCGGCGAAAGAGATCAAAGCGCTGATTGAGAAAAACGTCGCCAGCGTCAACGCTGGCGTGGAGAAGGTAGAACAAACCGAAACGCAGCTGACGGTTATGATCGACAACGTGCTGCGGGTCTCCTCCCTGATTAAGGAGATCGGCCACGCCACGCAGGAGCAAACCCAGGCGCTGACGCTCATCAACGCATCCATCTCCCGTATCGGCGCAATGACCCACAACAATACGGGGATGGTGGATAACGTCACTCACGCGGCGAATCACCTGACGCAGCGCACCACGCGCCTGCAGCAGGCGATTGCCGTTTTTGGCGGTTAGCCGTTCGGATACTGCTCGTCGGTGACTTTTTCCAGCCATGCAACCGGGCTGCCGTTAACGGATTCGGCGATGGCAATATGCGTCATCGCCGTTTGCGCGCTTGCGCCGTGCCAGTGCTTTACGCCGGGTGGGATCCAGGCGATATCGCCCTGATTCAATATTTCCGCCGCTTTGCCCCACTCCTGTAACCAGCCGCGACCCTGCGTCACAATCAGCGTTTGCCCAAGGGGATGCGTATGCCACGCGGTGCGCGCGCCCGGCTCAAAGGTCACGGTTGCCCCGCCGACGCTGGCAGGTTCGCTCGCCTGAAATGGTGCGTCAATGCGGACGGTGCCGGTGAACCAGGCTTCCGGTCCTTTTGCTGAAGGTAATGATCCGCTGCGGATAATTTTCATCTTATGCTCCTCGTTTACTGTTGCGTTAACAGTAGCGCAAAGCAATCCGGAGCATTAGTGTGCATAATCAGATAGGAAATATGATTGAAATTCATAAATAGAGGCAATCGCGATGCTAAAAGATAATTTCAACGACCTGCTCTCTTTTATGGTGGTCGCCCGCGAGCGCAGCTTTACGCGCGCGGCGGCGCAGCTGGGCGTCTCGCAATCGGCGCTGAGTCATGCCATGCGCAAGCTTGAAGCGCGGCTCGACGTTCGCCTTTTAACCCGCACAACCCGCAGCGTTGTTCCCACCCAGGCGGGTGAGCAGCTCTTTACGCGCTTAAGCCCGCATTTGATGGAGATTGAGCAGGAGCTCACGACGCTTCGCAGCGCACGCAACAAACCCGCAGGTTCTGTTCGCATCGTCGCCGGCGAGCATGCGATGGACGCCGTGCTCTGGCCGGTACTGAAGGCGTTTATGGTGCAGTATCCTGAGATTAACGTCGAAGTGACGGTAGATAACGGCCTGACGGATATCGTGGATGGCCGTTTCGACGCGGGAGTACGCCTGGGTGAACAGGTGGCAAAAGATATGATTGCGGTACGGATAGCGCCGGATATGCGCATGGCCGTGGTCGGTTCCAGGGATTATCTGGCTCGCTTTGGCGTGCCGCAGACGCCGGAGCAGCTTGCTGAACACCGCTGCATCAACATGCGCCTGCCCACGCGCGGCGGACTGTATCACTGGGAATTTGAACGCGACGGGCGCGAGCTTCGCGTTCGGGTTGAGGGGCAGCTTACGCTGAGCAGCCTGTCGCAGCGCATCGACGCCGCTGAGAATGGCCTCGGATTAGCCTACGTGCCGGAGGCGTCGGTTCTGGGGGCGCTTAATCACGGACGGCTCGTCAGGGTCCTTGAATCGTGGTGCCCTACTTTCGAGGGGTATCACCTTTATTATCCGAGCCGTCGCCAGCACACTACCGCTTTCAGGTTACTGTTAGATGCTCTCCAGCAGTCAAAATCTTTACCACCTGGTAATAATTAAGAGATTCTGATGATTAAATAATCAACCCGCCAAATGTTTTGTCTAAAAACTCATCACGATTCAGCGTGTTGTGATCGCCGTCTGCTCTGACCACACGATTTCCTTCGACGTGCATCACTTTCGGCACGGTTATATTTTGCGTCGCTTATGAATTGCAGGTAGGATGCCTCGCCATGTTTCGCCTTATCCATACGCAGAATGACTGGGAAGGCGACATGTGTTTGCGCAGAAGCAATCGTTTGTATTGCGCTCTGCCAGGCAGGACTATCACGATAATGGTTCAGACAGGCAAACAGGTAACTCAATGAAAACAAGCAATAAAAGCGCAGCCGATCATCATGCTGCTAAACGTCGCTGGTTGAACTCCCACGAAGAGGGCTACCACAAAGCGATGGGCAACCGTCAGGTTCAAATGATCGCCATCGGCGGCGCTATCGGAACGGGGCTGTTTTTAGGTGCGGGTGCGCGTCTGCAAATGGCTGGCCCGGCTCTCGCCCTGGTCTATCTGGTGTGCGGGATCTTCTCTTTCTTCATTCTTCGTGCGCTGGGCGAACTGGTACTGCATCGCCCTTCCAGCGGAAGCTTCGTCTCTTACGCCCGTGAATTCCTCGGTGAAAAAGCGGCCTACGTTGCGGGCTGGATGTACTTCGTCAACTGGGCGATGACCGGTATTGTCGATATCACCGCCGTTGCGCTGTATATGCACTACTGGGGCGCGTTTGGCGATGTGCCGCAGTGGGTCTTTGCGCTTGGCGCGCTGGCGATTGTCGGCACCATGAACATGATCGGCGTGAAGTGGTTCGCGGAGATGGAGTTCTGGTTTGCGCTGGTAAAAGTGCTGGCCATCGTGGTGTTCCTGGTCGTGGGTACCGTCTTCCTCGGCAGCGGTAAACCGCTGGACGGCAATGCCACCGGCTTCCATCTGATAACCGATAACGGCGGATTCTTCCCGCACGGTCTGCTGCCTGCGCTGGTCCTGGTTCAGGGCGTGGTGTTCGCCTTCGCCTCCATCGAACTGGTGGGTACCGCAGCAGGTGAATGTAAAGATCCGCAGACCATGGTGCCAAAAGCCATTAACAGCGTGATCTGGCGTATCGGTCTGTTCTACGTCGGTTCCGTGGTGCTGCTGGTTCTGCTGCTGCCGTGGACTGCCTATCAGGCAGGTCAGAGTCCGTTTGTGACCTTCTTCTCTAAGCTGGGCGTGCCTTACGTTGGCAGCATCATGAACATCGTGGTCCTGACCGCGGCGCTCTCCAGCCTGAACTCCGGTCTTTACTCTACCGGTCGTATCCTGCGCTCCATGTCGATGGGCGGTTCTGCGCCGAAGTTCATGTCGAAGATGAGCAAGCAGCAGGTTCCCTATGCGGGGATTCTGGCAACGCTGGTGGTTTACGTCTTTGGCGTGTTCCTGAACTATCTGGTGCCGTCCCGCGTATTTGAGATCGTTCTGAACGTGGCTGCACTGGGGATTATCGCCTCCTGGGCCTTCATCGTGGTCTGCCAGATGCGTCTGCGCAAAGCGATCAAAGAAGGCAAAGCGGCTGATGTGAGCTTCAAGATGCCGGGCGCACCGGTGACCTCCTGGCTCACCCTGCTGTTCCTGTTCAGCGTGCTGGTGCTGATGGCGTTTGACTACCCGAACGGTACCTACACCATCGCAACGATTCCGCTGCTGGCGGTACTGCTGATTGCCGGCTGGTTCGGCGTGCGTAAGCGCGTTCACGAGATCCACAGCACCGCGCCGGTTCATCACGACGATGAAAAACACGACGCACCGCTGGTGGAAGAAACCTCGCGTTAAGCGTCCGTAAGCATCAAAAAGGGAAGGCAAATGCCTTCCCTTTTTTTATTTACAGCGCGATACGAATGACGTCGTCAGGCTGGGTGGCTTCCTGCTGGCGAGTCGATTTTTGTTTCACCGTCACGTACAGGGTTTTGCCATCGGCAGAGAGCGCCAGGCTGTTCGGGTAGACCGGCGTGTCAAAGGTTTTTGTGACCTTATACGTTTTCGCGTCAATCACGCTCACCTTACCGGCTTCACGGTGCGTCACATAGGCTTCACTGCGGGCCGGGTTAAACAGGACCGCCAGTGATTCAGGTGCGGCGATCTTCTCGATCACGCTGCCGTCTTTCAGGTTCACCACCAGCACTTCCGGCTGTTTTGAATCGGTCAGGAACGCGCGCTGGCCGGCGGTATCGAGGCTGAGGTTCAGGTAGAAGTGCTCTTTACCGTCATCCTGCACCTTTTTGCGGCTCAGGATTTTATTGGTGGCCGTATCTATGGTTACCAGCTCGCCGTCCGCATTCGTGGTATAGAGGCGTTTCGCCTGCGCATCCAGCGCCAGACCGGTGCTGTACGTACCGGTATTGGCAATGGTCTCTTTCAGCTTCAGCGTGGCGCCATCCACCACCCAAATCACGCTCTCTTTGCCGACGCCGGTGATGTAAATCGTGTTGCTCGCGTCATCCGCCACCAGCTGGCGCGGCTGCAGCGGTTTGACGGTTTCACTGCGCTGGCGATTATCAAGCACCAGACGCCCTTTCACGTCGCCCGTTTTCGCATCGATGGCCGTCACAGCGCCGTTGATGGTGTTGCCAAACCACAGGGTTTGCGTCGCGCCGTCGAGCGTGGCGCCAAAGGGTTTGAGATCGCTATGAATCGCCTGCGTCACGTCCAGCGTGACCGGGTCAAGTCGATAGATAACTCCGCCCTTATCGGTTTTGCGGCTTTGCGAGGTCGCCACCCACAGCGCATTCTCCTGCTGGCTGACCGCCATTTCATACGCCCCTTTGCCCACAGCTTTACGCAGCACCTCTTCGGCGGCATGCACCTGGAACGTCCCGGCAAGCAGTAAAGTGGCAGACAGCAGTGACAGGCTCAGACGCGGCGAGCACAGATGACGTAAAGACATAACAATTCCTTTTTTGAAAAGAGGGGGTTGGGCTGACATCACTTCCGGCAGGCAACGTCATGGCATTGCCTTTTGATAATGAGAATAGTAATCATTAATGAACTGAATGTGGAGTTTTTCTTTCGCGCTTCGCCTTTCATTAACGCAATGTGCGGTTATAGTTTTCAAAACATTTACAAAACCTTTAACATGTATGGACATGTTCCATTTGGTTCGTTTATACACCACAACCGGTTTTATTCATGAAAATCATTTCTGCCCGTAAGGCTTCTCTCCCGCTGCTGCTGGTTCCCGTTATTTTCGCGCCGCTAACCGCAATGAGCGCGGAGGAACAGACCATGATCGTCAGCGCCACGCCGCAAACCGTATCGGAACTGGATACCCCGGCCGCGGTCAGCGTCGTCAATGGCGATGACATGCGCCACGCCGCGCCGCGCATCAACCTGTCTGAATCTCTTGGCAGCGTCCCGGGACTGCAAATTCAGAACCGCCAGAACTATGCCCAGGATCTCCAGCTTTCAATGCGTGGGTTTGGTGCCCGCTCAACGTTTGGCGTGCGCGGTATCCGTATGTATGTCGACGGTATCCCTGCCACCATGCCGGACGGACAGGGCCAGACCTCCAACATCGATCTCTCCAGCGTGGAGAGCGTTGAAGTGCTGCGCGGCCCCTTCTCTGCCCTGTACGGCAACGCCTCCGGCGGCGTGATTAACATCAACACCCAGACCGGGCAGCAGCCGCCGACCATTGAAGCCAGCAGCTATTACGGCAGCTACGGTACCTGGCGCTACGGCATGAAAGCCACCGGCGCGATGGGTGACGGCACCCACGCGGGCGATGTGGATTACACCGTTTCCACCACCCGCTTCACCACCAAAGGCTACCGCGACCACAGCGGCGCGCGGAAAAACCTCGCTAACGCCAAACTGGGCGTGCGCATTGACGACGTCAGCAAGCTGACGCTGATTTTTAACAGCGTGGACATGAAGGCCAACGATCCGGGCGGGCTGAGCTATCAGGAGTGGCAGAACAATCCGCGTCAGTCTCCGCGCGGCGCTCAGTACAACACCCGCAAGACCATCAAGCAGACCCAGGCCGGTCTGCGCTACGATCGTCAGCTCAGCACCCAGGACGATCTCAGCGTGATGATGTACGCCGGCGAGCGTGAAATGACGCAGTACCAGTCGATTCCGTATCAGCCGCAGCTGAAAGCCTCCCACTCCGGCGGCGTGATTGATATGCAGCGACACTATCAGGGCGTGGATACCCGCTGGACACACCGCGGCGAGCTGCTGGTGCCGGTGACGTTTACTACCGGCCTGAACTACGAAAACCTGAGCGAAGATCGTCGCGGATACGAGAACTTCGTGATGAACAACGGCGTGCCGGATTACGGCGTGAAGGGTGACAAGCGTCGAAACGAACGTAACCTGATGTGGAACGTTGACCCTTACCTGCAAACCAGCTGGCAGCTGACGCAGAAACTGTCGGTAGATGCGGGAGTGCGCTACAGCTCGGTCTGGTTTGATTCCAACGACCATTACGTTACGCCGGGCAACGGCGATGACAGCGGTGACGCGAGCTATCACAAGTGGCTCCCGGCCGGTTCCGTGAAGTATGCGGTGACGGACGCATGGAACCTCTACGCTGCCGCAGGGCGTGGATTCGAAACGCCAACCATCAACGAGCTTTCCTATCGCGCCGATAACCAGGGCGGCCTGAACATCGGCCTGCAGCCGTCCACCAACAACACGTATGAAGTGGGCAGCAAAACCCGCATCGGCAATGGCCTGCTGACCGCGGCGCTGTTCCGCACCGATACGGATGATGAGATCGTGGTGGATGCCAGCTCTGGCGGGCGTACCAGCTATAAAAATGCCGGTAAAACCCGTCGTCAGGGGGTGGAAGTCTCCCTCGACCAGCAGTTTGCCGAGAACTGGAAGCTGAAGATGGCGTGGACTTACCTGGATGCCACCTACCGGACTAACGTCTGCAGCGACGCAGACTGTAACGGTAACCGGATGCCGGGCATTGCCCGCAACATGGGTTACGCCTCGTTTGGCTGGCAGCCGGAGGAAGGCTGGTACGCGGGTTCAGACGTGCGCTACATGAGCGATATCATGGCCGACGACGAGAATACGGCGAAAGCGCCGTCGTATACGGTGGTCGGGCTGAACACCGGGTATAAATTCAACTACGGCAGCTGGGGCATGGACGTCTTTGGCCGCGTCGATAACCTGTTCGATAAAGAGTACGCGGGCTCGGTTATTGTCAACGAGTCAAACGGTCGTTATTACGAGCCTGCACCAGGCCGTAACTACGGGGTCGGGCTGTCGGTCTCTTATCGCTTCGAGTAAGCGATAAGAAAAGTTTATTTAATTAATGAAATAACGCTCCTGATGGCAATAAACCATCAGGAGTTATTCACCAGATAAATAATTAGGGGCGAAATATAGTCGCTCTGCTAAATAATCTCTTAGTTAAAATATTGTCGCTGTAAAAGCAAATTCGCTTCATCAATCACCTTATCAATCGCCTTCTGGCAGGCAACAACATCTCTTCGCTCCAGGGCGGAAAGCAGTTCGTCATAGTGATATGTCGAGGCTTTGATGTCGTTAAGCTCCTGATGTAGATAGTTCATACAGGGCCCGATGCGCACCCACAGCTGCTCAATTAAGGCATTAAGCGTAGGCATTTCCGCATACTGATAAAGCGTAAACCGGAAGACGCGATTCGCATGCAATGCCTGCTGGACGTTCCCGTTGCGCATGGCCTCATGAAAGGCATCCGACAATTTGCGCAACGCCTCCAGTTTGCTATCAGACATATTCTGACAGGCCGCGGCGACCGCCATCGGCTCAAGCTGCTTGCGGATAGCGTTAATCTCGTTATAGCGCTCCAGCGTGACCTCCGGAACCAGAAATGCCTGCGCCGGCGTGGCGTGTAGCGCCCCTGATGACACCAGGCGCAACAGCGCCTCGCGAACAGGGGTAATACTGGTTCCTAATTTATCGGCAATCTCTTTCGTAATCAGTCGTGCCCCAGGTTTGAGTGAGCCTGTAATTAACGCTCCTTTCAAACTGTGTTCAACTTGCATGGTAAGACTGACCCTTTGGGCTTTTTCTAAGTGGTCCAAATCAAGCATGTTCAATTCCTGTAGCTAAAACTTAATGCTATTTTTAAACGCCAGTTTTAATAAAACGACGCTGGTCCGATATATCCTGTATCGTCATGCCTGGTGGTGGGAAGTACGTAAAAACATCAAAAAAGTAAAGTTTGTTTTTTTTATTGGTTCCGGGCCCATCCGGGATGCGGGCGCGAAATGCCATGTCCATTAATTAAAGACAATATATCGTATCTTCACAAATAAATATGGCGGGAAACCCCGCCATAATGCTGTTTATTTATTGTCACCCGCGACGCGAATCACGACTTTGCCGAAGTTACGCCCTTCGAGCAGGCCAATCAGCGCCTCGGGCGCGTTCTCCAGCCCGTCCGTTATCTGTTCACGATAGTGGATTTTGCCCTCCTGCACCCAGCGTCCCATTGCTTCCTGGAACTCTTTAATGCGGTGACCGTAATCCTGGCCGATGATAAAGCCCTGCATACGAATGCGTTTCTTCAGGATGGTCGCCATCAGTAGCGGCAGGCGATCCGGCCCCTCGGGCAGGCCCGTCGCGTTGTAGCCGCTCACCAGGCCGCACACCGGCACGCGCGCGGAGGTATTCAGTAACGGCAGCACGGCGTCAAATACTTTCCCGCCGACGTTTTCATAATAGACGTCAATTCCTTGCGGACAGGCGCGTTTCAGCTGTTCGGCAAAGTCGGCCGCGTGGTGATCCAGACACAGGTCAAACCCGAGGACCTCAACGGCATGGCGGCATTTTTCAGCCCCACCGGCGACCCCGACCACCCGGCAACCTTTGATTTTACCGATCTGCCCGACGGTCGCGCCAACCGGGCCTGTCGCCGCGGCGACCACCAGCGTTTCGCCCGCTTTTGGCTGCCCGATATCCAGCAATCCCATATAGGCGGTAAAGCCCGGCATACCCAGAATACCCAGCGCCCAGGAAGGATGTGACGGATTTTCGCCCAGCTTCACCAGGCCGCTGCCGTCCGAGAGTTCATATTCCTGCCAGCCGCTGTAGCCCAGCACCCACTCCCCGGCTTTGAAGTCGGGATGATTTGACTGCTCAACGCGGCTGACCGTTCCCCCCACCATCACCGCGCCCAGCTCAACCGGTGGTGAATAGGATGGCGCATCGCTCATGCGCCCCCGCATGTACGGGTCCAGCGACAGCCAGACGGTACGCAGCAAAAGCTGCCCTTCAGCCGGGGCGGGAACCGGCTGCGTTTCGAGACGAAAATTTTCCGCGACCGGCGCACCCTGAGGACGGGAGGCCAGTACCCAGCGGCGATTTTGCGAAACAGGTTGATTCATCGGGATCTCCTTCTGGTGCAAATGTCATTACAGCCTGGCTCACGAACGGCGTTATCGCATTAGCATTACGAGGCAGACTGGTTAAGCCGTACAACCAGATAGATGCAGGTTTCATTCGTTTCGTTGATGAACCGGCAGTCATTTGGCGGCCCCAGCTCGAGACAGTCTCCGGCGAGCATCTCGTGGCGCGTATCGCCCTCCTGAAACACCAGCTCGCCGGACTGGAGCCAGATAAGCTGACGTGCCAGCGCGTAAGAAGATGCAGGCATCGGAACATCGCTGCCCGCGGGCAGTTCAACCTGAACAAGGTCGATGGGCAGATCGGTGCGGGGAGAAACGTGGCGGCGGAGGTAGTGCGTCTGAGGGTCGCGCCAGACGGGCTGGTTTGCAAGGCGCAGCAGCTTGCCCTCCTGCATTTCGGCCCGGGCAATGAGCGTGGACATGCTGATGCCAAACGCGCCTGACAGGCGGGCCAGCAAGGTGGCTGTCGGGCTGCTGTCTCCGCGCTCTATCTTGTGGATCATCGCGCGCGAGACCCCTGCCCGGTCAGCAAGCTCGCTCAGGGACCATCCGCGAGACTCGCGTTCAAGGCGAATTCTTGCGCTAATCCGTTGATTCATTGTGTCTGTTATGGTGTTCATGACGTCATACTATAGTGTATGAACGGCATTTCAATGGGCTTTTGATAACAAAAAAATATGGCTTATGCCGTAGCGATCGGGCGATACGATTGTGTAATATCGTAGGAATAACGTAATACTATAGTAAACAACACACAGAGGGTTAATCATGATCGTTCGTCATGCCTGCAAGGAAGACTGCGCTGCGATAGGCGAAATCTACAACCACGCGGTGCTGCATACTGCCGCGATCTGGAACGATAAAACCGTCGATACCGATAACCGAATCGCGTGGTTTGAGGCGCGCACGCTCGCGGGTTACCCGGTTCTGGTGAGCGAGGAAGACGGAGCGATCACCGGTTACGCCTCTTTTGGCGACTGGCGCGCCTTCGACGGTTTCCGTCATACGGTCGAACATTCGGTCTACGTCCACCCGGACCATCAGGGAAAAGGTATTGGCCGCACGCTAATGATCGCGCTGATAAACGAGGCCCGCGCCATCGGCAAACACGTGATGGTGGCCGGTATTGAAGCGCAAAACCATGCTTCGATTCACCTCCACGAAACGCTTGGTTTTGTCACCACTGGGCAGATGCCGCAGGTGGGAACCAAGTTTGGCCGCTGGCTGGACTTAACCTTTATGCAGCTGCAGCTGGACGAGCGCAGCGATCCGGACGCCATCCCATGAATCAATCCCTGACCCTGGCGTTTCTGGTGGCGGCGGGAATTGGTCTGGTGGTGCAAAACACCTTAATGGTGCGCATCACCCAGTCCTCCTCCACGATCCTTATCGCGATGCTGCTGAACTCCCTGGTCGGCATTGTGCTGTTTGTCAGCATTCTGCTGCTGAAACAGGGCGCAGCCGGATTCAGCGAGCTGGCCGCAACGGTGCGCTGGTGGACGCTTATCCCGGGGCTGCTGGGGTCATTTTTCGTGTTTGCCAGCATCAGCGGGTATCAGAACGTTGGCGCGGCCACGACTATCGCCGTGCTGGTAGCAAGCCAGCTGATTGGCGGGCTGGTGATGGACGTGCTGAGAAGCAACGGCATTCCGCTCCGCGCCCTGATTGGCCCGGTGTGCGGCGCGGTGATGCTGGTCGTCGGGGCCTGGCTGGTGGCGCGACGCCAGTTTTGAACGTTACAGTATGGTGCCGCCTTTGGTCAGCTGTTCCTCACGCGCGTCCAACTCCTCTTTATGCTGCTTACCGTGGTGCGAAATCGCGGTACGCAGACGCTGCTGCTGGGTGTAGCGTTCTTCACGGCTGAGCTCTGCATCATCACTTAATTCGATCAGCAGTTCATTCATGTGGGTAATCACGCTCTCTTCGATGGCGGTATCCACACGGGCGGTAACTTCATTTAAATGTGACATTGTCACTCCTTGTTATGTGCCCGGTGGCGCTACGCTTACCGGGCCTACGGGGTCCAAATGTAGGCCGGGTAAGGCGTAGCCGCCACCCGGCGATAAAACGCTTAGTTCAGCTTCGCTTTAGAGAAATCGCTGCCCATCAGGCTCACGCTGTATCCGGTCACGTTGCTGCGGGTTGCATAGAACGTTTTCCCGTTTGCCAGTGCGATCCACGGCGCCTGCTGGTAGAAAATCTCCTGCGCCTGGCCGTAGAGTTTCGCACGCTCGGCCGGGCTGCTGGTCAGCTTCGCTTTTTGCACCAGATCATCATAACCCTTATCGCACCAGCGCGCGGCGTTTGATCCGGTTTTAATGCTGTTGCACCCCAGTAGCACGTCGGCAAAGTTGTCAGGGTCGCCGTTATCGGACATCCAGCCAAACAGCGCGGAGTCATGTTCGCCTTTACGCATTCCGGAGAGATATTCACCCCACTCGTAAGAGACAATTTTGGCCTTCACGCCGACTTTCGCCCAGTCGCTCTGGATCATCTCCGCGATACGACGCGAGTTCGGGTTGTACGGACGCTGAACCGGCATTGACCACAGCGTGACTTCCGCCCCCTTCTCCAGCCCCGCCTGCTTCAGCAGCGCTTTCGCTTTTTCAGGATCGTAGCTGTAGTCCTTCAGGTCTTTATTAAAGCCCAGCATATTTGGCGGGATCGGCGATTTTGCCACCGTACCGGAACCCATAAAGACCGCATTGACGATAGCCTTCTTGTCGGTCGCGTAGTTAAGCGCCTGGCGCACCAGCACGTTATCAAACGGTTTTTTCTCGGTGTTAAACGCCAGATAGCCGACGTTTAGCGCATCGACCGAGTGCAGCGTCAGGTCTTTGTTGTTCTTGATGGCGTCAAACTGAACCGGGGACGGTGCAGGAATAATCTGGCACTCGTTGGTCTGCAGCTTCGCCAGACGGGTTTCCACATTCGGCGTGATGGAGAAGATGAGATGTTTCGTCGGCACCTCGCCTTCCCAGTAGTTCGGGTTAGCGACGTAGCGAATCAGCGAATCTACCTTGTACTGCTGCAGGACATAAGGCCCGGTACCAATCGGCCAGGTGTCCACGTTTTCAGGCGTGCCTTTTTTCAGCATCGCGTCGGCGTATTCGGCGGAAAGAATCGAGGCGAAATCCATCCCCCAGTCGGCCAGAAACGCGGCGTTAGGCTCGCTGAGGGTGAACTGAACGTGATAGTCGTCGACCTTTTTCACGTCCTGAATCAGCTTATCGAGCCCGACATCGTTAAAGTATTCGTAGTTGCCCTGCGACACGTTGTGATACGGGTGTTTAGGGTCTTTCTGACGCAGAACCGAGAAAATAACGTCATCGGCGTTAAAGTCGCGCGTCGGTTTGAAGTATTTATTGCTGTTGAACTTCACCCCTTTGCGCAGGGCAAAGGTATAGGTCTTACCGTCCGGCGAAATCGTCCAGGACTCCGCCAGCGACGGGACCGGGGTGTTTTTCACCGGGTCAAAATTGATCAGACGGTTGTAAAGCACCTGAGAACTGGCCACAAAAGACGGGCCAGAGCTGGCTATTTGCGGGTTGAAGGACTCGGGGGACGCTTCAGAACAGTAAATAAGGGTGTCGTTGTTCGCCGCCCATGCGGCACCGGCTGGTAACAGCGCGCTCAGCGCAAGGGCGAGCAGTGTTTTCCCTGTAGACATGGTTATAACCCTGACAGTTTTATTATATAAGACAGTAATAACAGCACAGGCGATATGACCTGGCAAATAACGAAACACTATCAGGTTATTCTAAAGCCGCGTTTTTTGCTGTTTTAACAGCCAGCGCCCGAAAAGGTGATTTGCCTTAAGGGCCGTTATTCGTCAAGCACAACCGTCACTTTCTATGCCGCAAGAAATCGGTCCTTTTAGCGTCTCTTCCCCCGTTTGGTTGCTTCCTCGTTTCGTTAAAGTAACGGTGTGAAGAAGTATATGGGATCAAATCGTGGCAAAAACTCTTTTACGCAGCGGTAACCTGGATGACTTTCAGGCCGTTGGCGGCGGCGGACAAGCCGTTTTTGAATCAGCGTTACAAATCCGGGAAGCGCTCCGGTTGCGCAAACAACAGGCCATCGTCGACTGTCTGGCTATTCCTCAGGTCAACGACAGCGGTGACCGCGTGGACTGGTATTCCCCCGTTGAAGGGAGCGTAACCAGCTGGAAAGCGGCCGATGAAGATGACCGTTATCGCGCCCTGCGCTATCTGGAAAACACGCTAGCCAGCGTTGAGTCGTTAAGCAAAAAATGCCTCCAGTCGCCCAAAACCGCGCAGCAGCTTTTTGGGTCTCTGCTGTCAAAGGCGTTTCAGTTCCCGGGTGAAAACTTCCTCTTCCTGGTGGACGGAAAGCCGGTCATCAGCTTCTGGGGGTTTGTAAACCTGAACGAAAATGCGCGCGACGATGTCCTCGACTGCCTGCGTGAATCGCTGGTCCCTGAGCCCGCCCCCGTTGTGATTGAAGATCCTGAACCCGAGCCTGAGCCAGAACCGGTGGTGGCCTTTGAACACGCCGACGAACCGCTGATCGCCCCTTCCACGGTGGTGCGTATCACGCCGGAAGATCTGTATGAGCCTGAACCGGCCCCGGCCGTTGCGCAACCCGTTCAGGAACCGGCTGTGCCGATCGTCGCGAAAAAGCGCCGCGTTCCCCTGTGGACGCTGCCGGTTGCCGTCGCGATCGTTGCCGCCATTGCCGCACCGCTGCTGTGGCCAAAACAGTCGCCTTCCGCTGAGCCCGCCCCGGTGCCCGCACCTCAGCCCGTAGAGATTGCGCCAAAGCCGATCAAAACGGTTGAGCCGCTGGCCATGAAATTACCGCTGCATCAGGCAGAGGTCCTGGCAAGCAAAGAAAAAGAGCCTGCGCCTGCGCCTGCGCCACAGGCTGCCCCGGTGGTGATTGTCGCCATCCCGAAAGATGCCATGGTGATGGAAGCGAATCAGGTGAAAGCGGGATCGACGCGTTTCCTGAACGGTACCTGGCGTGCGGTTCTCGACGTGAAAGATCCGGTTACCGGCAAGCCGCCGTCAATGCGCTATCAGATCCAGAACAATAAGGGCTTCGCCCGGGTTGTCCATGGCGACAACGTTGTCTGCCGCGCGGAAGTGTTCTCCGGCCTGCACAGCAACGGCGAGCTGATGATTAAAAGTCGCGGTACAGCCCGCTGCACCGACGGCTCCCGCTACCCGATGCCGGAGGTTGCCTGTAAAGCAGGCGCCAGCGATATCGCAGAATGTCGCGCCCGTTATGATGCCAATACCGTCGTTCCCCTGACGTTCAAGAAAGCAGGTGCCTGATCCTATGCTGGTTAATCTTTGCGACTATAAACAAAGCGTCACGCTTATTGCCAACAGCGGCGTGCAGTTCCTTGATTTCGGTCTGACGCCGCAGGACACCGCCAGCAACGGGCGCTTCGTACGTAAAACCGCGAACGGCCCGCTGCTGCGGCTCGATTTCGACCTGGTTAACGGGCGCTATACCGTGCCGGGAACGAACGGTGGTCAGCCTGAAGTGGTTAAACCGGAAACCACCATCCCGCTGCATCAGTCCCTGGCGGTGCTGGACGGCGTCTGGCTTCCGGTTCCGTTCCTGCGCTTCAACCCGCCGCGAACCTTTGTTGAGGGGCCGGATAACTGGGCCCGCGTTCAGGTGCGCAGGCTGGATACACCCGATACGGCAGGCAATACGCACCGCGTCACGCTCGCCCTTGACAGCCAGATTGCAGAACACGCCACGTCCGCCCTGTCCCCGGTTGAAAACGATATTCTGAACGGGACCCGATTCGCGCTGGCCTGGCGAGACAACGAAGTTGAAAGTTTCCTCGACCAGACCTGGATTGACGGCTGGCTGCGCGAGGCCTTTACCCAGTATGCCGACGGCGTTGAAAACCGCTCAGAACGCGATCTCCAGCAGGCGATGCGCGGGTTTGAATATCAGGCCCACTGGCTTAACCTGCTGACCATGCTCGGTGAACAGCTCACCGTGCCGGAAGTGAAATTTGTTACCCATACGCTCAGCACGCCTGCCATCCCGGTCGACCTGATCCTCGACGTGGGCAATACCCACACCTGCGGCGTCATTATTGAAGACCACGGCGACGCCAACGATGGCCTGCGCCAGACCGCCGAGCTGCAGGTCCGCTCGCTAAGCGAGCCGCAGTTCCTGAATGCGCCGCTGTTCACCAGCCGTCTTGAGTTTTCGGAAGCGCGTTTTGGCAAACAGCACTTCTCGGTAGAGAGCGGTCGCGAAGATGCCTTTGTCTGGCCGTCGATTGTTCGCGTGGGCGATGAAGCCCGCAAGCTGGCGATGCAGCGTCTTGGGACCGAAGGCAACAGCGGCATCTCCAGCCCGCGTCGATACCTGTGGGATGAAACGCCGGTCGTGCAGGACTGGCGCTTTAGCCAGATGAACAGCAAAACCCAGCGTGAGCCGCTTGCCACCGCGTTTCCGCTGATGAACCTGATGAACGATGACGGAGAACCGCTCTTCACGCTGCCGCAGGACGAGCGGCTGCCGGTCTTCTCGCCGCAGTACAGCCGCAGCACGCTGATGACGCACATGCTGTGCGAGCTGCTGGCGCAGGCGCTGGGACAGATCAACAGCGTCGCCACGCGCCTGCGTCTGGGCTTCCCCGCGTCGCCGCGCCAGCTGCGCACCCTGATCCTGACCCTGCCCTCGGCCATGCCAAAGCAGGAGCGCGAGATTTTCCGTCGCCGCATGTTTGAAGCCATCGCCATCGTCTGGAAAGCGATGGGCTGGCACCCGCAGGATGAGGATTTTGTCACCCGCAAACAGCAGGATAAAAGCGTGGTGCCGGTTCCTGAAATCCAGATGGAGTGGGATGAAGCCAGCTGCGGTCAGCTGGTCTGGCTGTATAACGAAGCGATCTCCCGCTTTGGCGGTCAGACCGAAGCCTTCTTCGCCTCCCTGGCCCGCCCGGACCGTGAGCCTGAGCCGGGTAGCCAGCCGGGCCGCGCGCTGCGCGTCGCGTCCATCGACATCGGCGGCGGCACAACGGATATGGCGATTACCCATTATCAGCTGGATGACGGTTCCGGCAATAACGTCAAAATCACCCCGCAGCTGCTGTTCCGTGAAGGCTTTAAGGTCGCGGGCGACGATACGCTTCTGGACGTGATTCAGCGCTACGTGTTGCCTGCCCTGCAAACGCAGCTGCAAAAATCCGGTATCGCGGACGCCTCGCTGCTGATGGCGTCACTCTTCGGTGACTCCGGGCGCATAGACACCCAGGCCGTACTCCGCCAGCAGACGGCGCTTCAGCTGTTTATGCCGATTGGCCACGCTATTCTTGCCGCGTGGGAATCGAGCGACGTTGACGATCCGTTGGCCGGTCTGCATGCCACCTTTGGCGATCTCCTGCCGCAGAAACCAACCCGCAACGTCATGAATTACCTGCAGCAGGCGATCGATCATGCCCTGCCTGCGGGTTCAGACGCGTTTGACCTGTTCGCCGTGCCGCTGCACGTGAACTTCCGCGAAATGCAGGATGCGATGCTGGCCGGGCAGTTTACGCTGGCCTCGCCGCTCCACGCGGTGTGCGAGGCGATATCCCATTACAGCTGCGATATTCTGCTGATCACCGGACGCCCCGGCTGCCTGCCTGGCGTTCAGGCGCTGATTCGTCATCTGCAGCCGGTGCCGGTCAACCGTATCGTCTGGCTGGATAAATACCAGGTGCACGAGTGGTATCCGTTCAGCCAGCAGGGGCGCATTGGCAACCCTAAATCGACGGCCGCGGTGGGAGCCATGCTCTGCAGCCTGGCGCTCGACCTGCGTCTGCCGCGCTTCAACTTTAAAGCTGCGGACATTGGCGCGTATTCAACCGTGCGGTATCTCGGCGTGCTGGATAACACCGTTAATACCCTGCGCGAGGAAAACGTCTGGTATCAGGATATCGATCTTGATAAGCCGGGCGCGAAGCTCGACGCGCGTCTGCACTTCCCGCTGCGCGGTAACGTTACCCTCGGCTTCCGCCAGCTGGCGAACGCGCGCTGGCCCGCCACGCCGCTCTACACGCTCAGCATCAACTCGGCTGAACTGGCGAAAGCCATTGCCGGTGACGGCGTGCTGAACGTGCGGCTGAAGCTCTGCGGCGGCAGCAAGCAGGAAGGTCCTGAGGCCTTCGAGCTGAGCGATGCCTGGCTGCAGGACGGCACGCCGGTTGCCCCTGACGCATTAACCTTCAAACTGAATACCTTGGCCGATCGCCGACACAGCGGTAGCCACTACTGGATCGACAGCGGGAGCGTATACCTGAAATGACAGTGACGACGACCACCACTCAGGCCTTAATCGGGTGGATTAATGAGACGCGCCTGAACGCCCCTGTGCTGGATAACGATGCCGACGCCCTGCTTGCTCGCATCAACGCGGCGCAGGCGCGGGAGCAGGCCATTGAACGCGCCATGACCCGCCAGAGCAGTATTGGGCTTTACGGTCATTCACAGAGCGCGAAAGCCCATCTGCTGTTATCCCTGTGCGGCAGCGGTAATGGACGCCTGAACGTGACGCCGGGCCAGCGCACCTTTGACTATTTTTCGCATATCAATCCGGGACATGCCCTGACCAACATGGCCGTCCGCTTCACGCCGGAAAGCCCGGAGGTGGCGGATGAGGCGTTCCCGCTGCGTCTGAGCCTGGTCACCGAGGCCGAGCTGGTACAGCTGTTTATTGCCCGCACGACGCTGCATCCGCAGATGCGCGCGGTGGATAAGGCGGTCATTGAGACACGTCTGGAGAAATGGCGCGGGCTGCGCCAGCCGCAGGGCGTGCCCGGCATAACGGCTCAGGAAGTGGGTGCGATTGCCCGCTTCTGGCAAAGCACCGTACCCGCCGCTAAGCAGCAAATCGATGATGCCCTGTGGCATGAGTTCGCCCGGCTGGTGCCTTCTCTCGATCTCAGCACGCGGGCCAGCGTCTGGTCGCTGCTGTGGGGCGAGCAGCAGGAGTTGACCCAGCAGTGGTTAAAACTGGCCCATGTGCTGCACCAGACCAGCCATGCCGGCGAGCTTGCTGCCCCGCTTAGCCTGCTGGTGGACAGCTTTGGCCTGCCGGGTGAAGGGTTCCTGACGCACGACGGCACGTTAGATCTTCAGGACGCGCAGGAGACGCTGCTTCATCCGCTAAATAGCGGTGAAATGCTTAACGCCATCAGCATCCCCGTCGACGTGCTGGCCTTCCTGACCCGCGAGCTGGTGCTGCCGGTTGAGAACGGCGCGCTGGATAACGTCGATATTATTGATATTCCTGTTTTTGAAGATAACCGTGCCGACCCGCTACGCCAGGCGAAGTCCCAGTGGCTGCTCGAGCATTACCGTCAACAGCTTCAGCCGGATGTGCTGGTGATTTGTAATGCGACGGCGCAGCACGAACAGACGGCCAAAAAAGCAAAAGTGCTGATGAACTGGGTCAAGGAGACGCAGCCTGCTGAAGAATCTGCCCTGCCGGGGCTGGTATGGGCGATTACGCCACACGACGCCCGCTTTACCACCCGACAGAATCTCGATGAAGCCGTACAGCATCTGCTCGGAAAGCCGGGTTTACGCTGGGGCACGCTGCAGGCGCTGGACAGCCACAGCATGCAGCGCGTCATCGAATGGCTGTCTCAGGCCACGCTGCCCGCGCAGCGACAGAAGCGTCTCGGCACGCTGAAAGGCTTGCTGCGACAGGAGCTCTCATCGCTGATGCAGAGCTATCTGGCACCGCTGGTTGAAGAGCCGGGGACAAGACGCGCTCAGGCCGAAAATATGGTGCGCACGCTGCAAAGCAGCGCCGCCCGCCACGGCGAACTGCTTGAAGGCCTGCTGCCGCCGCTGAAAGCCTTTGAAACGCTGCTCGCCGTTCAGCAGCCGCGCGAGGAGCAGGTGAACGGGCTGTTTACGGACACTATTGACCTGTTTGCCGAGAATACCCAGGAAAGCACCGGCCTGTTCCAGACAAAAGACAAAGCGCGCCTGGCGCACAGAGTCTGGATAAATCATCTGCGTCAGTGGAGCCGCAATGAGGCCACGGCCGCGCGCCTCGGGCTGGAGCCTTCGGTATTACAGCAAATCGCGGATGTGCTGGTGGTCACCAGCTACCGGCTTAATCTGCCTCAACAGCTTCAGCGTATCGTCGAAGCGGATAAAAGCAGCGCGGCACAGCTGCATGCCGTGATGGGCAATTTCATTGGCTGGCTGGGTTATGACCAGACGCCCGTGGCTACACGTCCGGCAAGCCGCATCCGCAAGGGGCAGGCAATCTTCGTTACGCCGGTGGTCAGCAGCGCCGAGCCTCGCTTGACGCGACTGGGAGAACAGCCTGTGCATGCGGCCACCGCGTACGTATACGACTGGCTGGTCGCACTCTATAGCCGCGCGATAGAGAACATTGATTACCGGCATCCGCATGATGTTCAGCCTGACGCACGTCAGGCCTTGCACGCATTATTGCGCTGAACGCTGATTAACAATGTAGCCGCATTTCTTGCCGGGTGGCGCTGCGCTTACCCGGCCTACATTTCGCAACGGTGCAAGCGTAGCGCCGCCGGGCGAAACTTTTGCGCACATCACTCCGTCATACACCCGGCTAACGTCTGTGCCAGGGCAGACGGATTTTCCCACGACATCGAATGCCCCGCCGCAGGGATAATTTTTACCTCAACGCCCTTTTGCTTCAGATTGTCCACATCGTCATCCGGCAGAGACAGCTCGCCGAAAATCAACGTTACCGGGCAAGGAAGTGACAGGAACTGCGCTTCCCATTCGGGCTCTATGCCCGCCATCAGGCTCGATGCGCCCCGCCAGACGGCATACGGCGCATTACTCTGCAGACACCCTGCCCACGCCGTTTTTTCCGCACTGAGCATGGAGTCATAGCCCTGCGTCAGAAACTGCTGCTCGGTTTGCGCTGCAATAGACCGGCTGAACATCCCCCCACCCGAATGAAAATTGGGCTCTGACACCATCAGCCCCTTCACGCGCGTTGCAAGCAGCCCCGCCGTTTCGATAGCAATGCTGCCGCCCATACTGTGGCCGTATAACCAGAAGGCATCCAGCTTAAGGTGGTCAATCAGCTCCGCCACAACGTGGGCCTGGTCGGTGGTTTTATAGCTGTAGCGTTCAGGCTTGTCGCTGTAGCCGCTGCCGGGCAAGTCGATGAGAATCGCTCTGCGCGCGCCAAACAGCGGGTCATGAACGACACGGGGATATTCATAGGAAGAGGCGCAGCCCAGCCCGTGAATGAACACCACGGGATCGCCGGTGCCGGGCAGGTCATGCCAGCGCACGGTACAGCCGGCCTGCTGCGAGTAAAAACTGTTCATAAGCACTCCTTTTACGATGCACTGTGTATTTATACAGTTACCGTATCGGGAATGCCATATTCATCTTTTAAAAATGGAAGCGTGCTTCAGAAAAGCGAGACCAGCAGCGCAACGGGAAAGCTCATTGGCCAGGTTGACCCCACCAGAAAAGCGCTGAGCAGGCGGATACGTTTGCGGTCTTTAGAGAGGAACCAGGTAATTAATGCGCAGATGGAAGCCATGATTGCGTAAAAAACCAACATCTTTTGATACAACGTCATTCTGTATACCAGAGCCGAAAAAATAACCGCACGCAATATGCGTCATATGTTGATACAGATCAAGTTTTTTCGTTACAGGATAACCACTTAAAGATTATGGATAATAACAGCTGAGTATCTTGCGTAACACTCATGGCGGGCGCGGGAAACGCCTGGCCGCGCATGCGGCCAGGCAGGGCGGACTTAGTGTTTGATCATGACATGCCGCACGACCGTATAATCCTCAAGCCCGTAGACCGACATATCTTTGCCGTAGCCGGATAATTTCATGCCGCCGTGCGGCATTTCGCTCACCAGCATAAAATGGGTATTCACCCAAGTGCAGCCGTACTGCAGGCGCGCGCTCAGGCGATGGGCGCGGCCCACGTCTTTGGTCCAGACAGATGACGCCAGGCCATACTGCGAATCGTTCGCCCAGGCCAGCACCTGCGCCTCGTCGTCAAATTCGGTGACGCTCACCACCGGGCCAAACACCTCCCGCTGAACGATGGCGTCGTCCTGTTTTGCCCCCGCCAGCAGGGTTGGCTGGAAGTAGTAGCCTGCCCCCTCTTTTTTGCTCCCGCCGGTGACAACGCGGATATGACCGAGCGCTTTCGCCTCATCGACCGCCTGACAGACGCGTGAAAGATGGGCGGCCGAGCTGAGCGGGCCCAGTTCGGTCGAGGCATCCTCCGGCGCACCCATTTTAAGGCTGGCGACCGCTGCGCCCAGCTTTTCCACCAGCGCGGCATAAATGCCCTTCTGGGCATAAATCCGGCAGGCCGCCGTACAGTCCTGTCCGGCATTGTAGAAACCAAACGTCCGCACCCCTTCGACAACCGCATCCAGGTCGGCATCATCAAAGACGATAACCGGCGCTTTACCGCCCAGCTCCATGTGGGTGCGTTTAATGGAGGACGCGGTATGGCCGATGATATGTTCCCCGGTAGCAATCGAACCGGTCAGCGAGACCATACGGACCTTTTCATGCCCGGTAAGCGGGTCACCGACCGTTTTACCCCGGCCAAACAGGACGTTCAGAACGCCTGCCGGGAAGATATCTTTTGCCAGCTCCCCCAGCTTCAGCGCGGTCAGGGGCGTGATCTCTGAGGGCTTAATCACCACGCAGTTCCCAGCCGCCAGCGCGGGTGCCAGCTTCCAGGCCGCCATCATCAGCGGATAGTTCCAGGGGGCAATAGAGGCAACCACGCCCACCGGATCGCGGCGGATCATCGACGTGTGGCCGTCAAGGTACTCCCCGGCGGCCAGCCCGTTCAAACAGCGGGCGGCCCCGGCAAAGAAACGGAAAACGTCGACCACCGCCGGAATTTCATCTCCCAGAGCACAGTGCAGCGGCTTGCCGCAGTTGAGGGATTCGAGCCGGGCAAAGTCCTCCCCATGCGCTTCAATCGCATCCGCCAGCTTCAGCAGGCACTCGGCGCGCGTCTTCGGCGTGGTTTGCCCCCACTCCGCAAAAGCACGGTCGGCCGCCTGAACCGCCGCGTCGACCTGAGCCGCTGACGCCTCGGCAATCTCCAGCAGGAGTTCTCCAGTGGCCGGGTTATAGACCGGCTGTTTTTCTCCCTCTCCGGTTACCAGTTTTCCCTCTATCAGCAGTTGTGTTTGCATAGCATTTTCCTGTTGAATTCACTGTTATTTCCCGCTGCCGGCGATGTTCTCGCCGTCGCGGGTTAGCCACCAGGCTCCCAGAATGGGGATAGTTGTCACCAGCATCACCAGCAGTGCTACAACGTTGGTGACCGGCACGTCGCGCGGACGACCGAGCTGATTGAGCAACCACAGCGGTAACGTGCGCTCGTGTCCCGCCGTAAACGTTGTGACGATTATCTCGTCAAACGACAGGGCAAACGCCAGCATTCCCCCGGCCAGCAGCGCGGAACCCAGATTGGGCAGCACCACATAGCGGAAGGTTTGCCATCCGTCGGCCCCGAGATCCATCGACGCTTCCACCAGGCTCCAGGAGGTGCGTCTGAACCGGGCAATCACGTTGTTAAACACCACCACCACGCAAAAGGTGGCGTGTCCCACCACGATGGTGAAAAAACCCGGCTCAAGGTCAATCGTTTTGAATGCCGTCAGCAGCGCCAGACCGGTGATGATCCCCGGTAACGCAATCGGCAACAGCAGCAACAGCGAGATCGCATTCTTGCCAAAAAACTCGCTTCGCCACAGCGCCGCTGCAGCAAGCGTGCCAAGCACAAGGGCAATCGCGGTGGAGAGCGCGGCAATCTGAAGTGACAACGTCACGGATTCAATAATATCGCCGCGCCCCGCCGCCACGCTGAACCACTTCAGCGTCAGCCCCTGCGGCGGAAAGCTGAAGGCAGCGTCTTCGGTATTAAAGGCATAGGTCGCGATAATCAGCAGCGGGAAGTGCAGGAAGATAACGCCTCCCCACGCTGCCACTTTCAGGAACAGCGGTGCGCGTTCAGAGTGCATCGAATGCTCCCAGACGTTTCACGAACGCCAGATAGAGTGAAATCAGCACGATGGGCACCAGCGTGAACGCGGCGGCCATGGGCATATTGCCAATGGCACCCTGCTGCGAGTAGACCATGTTACCGATGAAGTAACCCGGCGGCCCCACCAGCTGTGGAACGATGAAATCCCCCAGCGTCAGGGAAAAGGTGAATATTGAGCCCGCGGCAATACCCGGGATCGCCAGCGGCAGAACGACGTAGCGAAAGGTCTGACGAGGGCGCGCGCCGAGGTCGGCTGAGGCCTGCAGTAGCGAGGCAGGCAGGCGTTCCAGCGCCGCCTGGACGGGCAGGATCATAAACGGCAGCCAGATGTAGACGAAGACCAGAAACCGTCCCAGCCCGGAGGTGGACAAGGTGTTGCCGCCAATCGCCGGGAGCGTAAGGAGTGAGGTCAGGATCGGCTCCAGCCCCATGTGGTTGAGAAACCACTGCGCCACCCCGTCCTTCGCCAGCAGCAGCGTCCAGGCGTAGGCTTTGACGATGTAGCTCGCCCACATTGGCAGCATCACGGCGATATAGAAAAACGCTTTCCACTTGCCGTGGGTGTATCGCGCCATGTACCAGGCCATCGGGAATGCCAGGATGGCGCTGGCTATCGTCACCGCAATCGCCATGGTTAACGTGCGCAGGATGATGTCGTAGTTTGCCGGGTTGAAAAGCGCCTGAATGTTCGCCAGGGTCAGATCCGGCGTGACGGCCATGGTGAAATCGTCAAAGGTGTAAAACCCTTGCCACAGCAGGGTCAGAAGCGATCCTAAATAGACGATGCCAAACCACATGAGCGGCGCGAGCAGAAGCAGGAACAGGCCGAGCGACGGTTTACGCCAGAACAGCGCCGTCATGCGGCTTAAGCCCCCATGCGAGGCGGGAGGATGCGCAACGCTCATAGACATTTCACCTCTCCTCGTGCAGGCGAATCATCGCCTCGCGTGACCACGACGCCATCACCGCCTGCCCCGGCGCAATGCCGCTCAGCGACGAGGTTTCACTGAGATTGGCCTGGCTCACCAGCAGCTTGGCGCCATCTGCGAGCTTCAGCTCCAGACGCGTGGCCGCTCCCTGATACTGAACGGCCTGCACGATGCCCTGAACCTGAACGTCTCCGCCCTCATTAAGGCGAATATGTTCCGGGCGCAGGGAATAGCTGCCTTCCATACCGCAAATTTTCTGCGCAAGGCCCGCATCAAAGACGTTGGACGTGCCGACAAAACCGGCGACAAACGGCGTGCGCGGACGCATGTAGAGATCGCGCGGGGTATCCACCTGCTCGATGCGCCCGTTATTGAACACCGCCACCCGGTCTGACATGGAAAGGGCCTCGCCCTGATCGTGGGTGACAAAAATAAAGGTGATGCCGAGTTCCTGCTGAAGCTTCTTCAGCTCGAACTGCATCTGTTCACGCAGTTTGAGATCGAGCGCACCTAAGGGCTCATCCAACAGCAGGACGCGCGGCTCATTGACCAGCGCCCGGGCGATGGCGACACGCTGTCGCTGGCCGCCGGAAAGTTGCGAGGGTTTGCGGGCAACGGCAAAGCTCAGGCCCACTTTTTCCAGGGCATCACGGGCCTGCGCATGGCGTTTTTTCTTGTCGATGCCTTTGACCATCAGCCCGTAGGCAACATTGTCGAGAATCGACATATGCGGGAACAGCGCGTAGTCCTGAAAGACGGTGTTCACATCCCGCTCCCAGGGAGGCAGTTCGCTCGCCTCTTTGCCGAAGATAGAAATCGTGCCGCCTGACAGCTGTTCAAAACCCGCGATCAGACGCAGGCAGGTGGTTTTGCCGGAGCCCGAAGGCCCCAGCATGGAGAAAAACTCTCCGTCACGAATAGCAATGGTGACCCCATCCACCGCCCGTACGTCGCCGTACAGACGGGAAACGTTGTTAAACTCTACCGCGTACGTCATGTTCTGCTCCCGGGCAATTAACGACCGCCCATGATGGCGATGTAATCCTGCGTCCAGCGGCTGTAAGGGACAAATTTGCCGCCTTCTGCGATGGGGGTTTTCCAGAACATGATTTTGTCGAACTCGTTATAACCGTTTGTTTCGCAGCCTTTATCACCCAGCAGCGTGCTGGCCTTACACCCTTCTGCAACCACGGGCAGGGAGCCAAACCAGGCCGCCAGATCGCCCTGCACTTTCGGCGTCAGCGACCAGTTCATCCATTTGTAGGCGCACATCGGGTGTTTTGCCTGCGCGTGCAGCATGGTGGTGTCCGCCCAGCCGGTCACCCCCTCTTTCGGGAAGACGGTGGCAACGGGCTGGTTCTCAGCCTTCAGGGCATTCGCCTGATACGGCCAGGCGCTGGAGGCCACGACGCCTTCATTTTTAAAGTCGCTCATCTGAACGGTGGTGTCGTGCCAGTAGCGGTGGATCAGCGCGTGCTGGTCGCGAAGCACCTTGAGCACGGCGGCATACTGTTTTTCGGTGAGCTGGTACGGGTCTTTGATACCCAGCTGCGGCTGAGTGGCTTTGACGAACAGCGCGGCATCGGCGATATAGATCGGGCCGTCGTAGGCCTGCACGCGTCCCTGATTGGTTTTACCGTCCGGCAGATCCTGTTTGGTAAAGACCACGCTCCAGCTGTCCGGTGGCGTCGGGAAGGTTTTGGTGTTGTACATCAGCAGGTTTGGCCCCCACTGGTACGGCGTGCCGTAGACTTTACCGCCGACGTTATACCATTCCCCTTTCACAATCCGCGCGTCGAGCGTTTTCCAGTTGGGGATGAGGTCGGGGTTAATGGGCTGAACGCGTTTCCCCATGATCAGGCGCAGCGAGGCGTCACCCGAGGCGGTGACCAGGTCATATCCCCCTTTCGCCATCAGGCTGACCATTTCATCCGACGTGGCCGCCGTCTTGACGTTGACCGCACACCCGGTCTCTTTTTCAAACTGGGTGACCCAGTCATAATTTTTATCCGTCTGTCCGCGTTCGATGTATCCCGGCCAGGCGATAATATCCAGCCGACCTTCCCCGTCGCCGATGGCCTTTGGTGGTTCTGCGGCTTGCGCTGTCATGATAGTCATGCCGAGCGCGCACAGGCTGCTGCGGGCAAAATGTTTGCTCATAAGAGTTACTCCTGTCGCAATGAAATTTAGCGGCAGCCGTGCCGTAAAAATATCTCCCTTATTAAACGTAGACCGCGCAAATGCGCCGCACCGTACGGCTTCAGGAAATTTCATCAAGGTGTGACCGAGGGCGCATTCCCCGTTAACTGGATTATAGACAAGGAGTTAGCCGCGAGAGACGGTATGCAGATTTCCTATGACAGGGCACCGCGAAATATTCGCAGTGCCGTCATCAGGATAAGAATTGATTATTTAAATAACGGAGAAAAGCTTATTCCAGCATCGTGCTAATTAATTTTCCTAACTGAATGACCGCCTGCTCTTCTCGCTCTCCCCAGGCCCAGGAGGTATTAAACCGGAAGAACGGTGTCCATGCGTCGGAGGTGGAAAACATCTTTCCGGGCGCAATGCTGATGTGGTGCGTTAAGGCTTTTTCGCTGAGCAGACCCGCATCCAGCTGCGCCGGAAGCTCCAGCCATAAAAAGTAGCCGCTGTCGTTATGGTGGATTTTGACGCCTGCAGGCATATGGCGCAAAAGGGACTGCCAGGCCTGCTGTTTTCGCTCGGCGAGGGTACGCCGCAGGCGGCGCAGATGGGCGTCGTAGCGTTTCGTCGCCAGATAATCCACCAGCGCCAGCTGCACGGGTGAGCTGGTGGAGAGCGTGCTCATCAGCTGCAGCTGCTGAATGCGTCTCGCGTGTTTTCCTGCCGCAACCCAGCCGATGCGAAAACCGGCCACCAGGCATTTTGAAAAGGACGAGCAGTGCAGCGTCATGTCCTGGCGATCCCATGCTTTCGCCGGGAGCGGTTTTTCGCGGCCAAAATAGAGTTCGCTGTAGACATCGTCTTCAATCAGGGGGACGTTGTGCTGCGTTAACAGCGCGACAAGCTGCGCTTTTTTCTCCGCGCTCAGCGTGAAGCCAAGCGGGTTCTGACTGTTGGTCATGATCCAGCAGGCTTTAACCGGGTACTCCTTCAGCGCCTGTTCAAGGGCATTCAGATCAATCCCCTCGCGGACATCCGTCGCAATCGACAACGCTTTGAGCTTCAGGCGTTCCAGCGCCTGCAGCGCGCCGTAGAAACACGGGTTTTCGACTATCACCCAGTCGCCCGGCTCGGTTACCGCCTGCAGGCTGAGATTGAGCGCTTCAAGCGCGCCTGCGGTGATCACAATCTCTTCCGGGGAGATGTTCATCCCCTGCTGCGCGTAGCGACGGGCAATGGCGTGGCGGAGATCGACGTTACCCGGCGGCAGGTTCTCAATCACGCTCATCGCCGTCGCGGTTTTGCTGACGTTCGCCAGCGAGCGGTTGAGCTGCTGCAGCGGGAAAAGTCGGGGATCGGGAAACGCGGAGGCAAAAGGAACAACGGACGGGTCGCGGCTGGCCTGTAAGACGTCGAAGATGTAGGTATTAATATCCACCACTTCGTCACGCATCACCTGGGCAGGTGGAGCAGGCTGATGGGCGGTCGGGCGCGAGGCAACGTAATAGCCCGACTGCGGTCTGGCGACAATGCGCCCCTGACTTTCCAGCATCTGATACGCGTGGCCAACGGTCATAAAACTCATGCCGCTGCTCGCCACCTGCTCTCGCAGCGAAGGCAGCTTATCGCCCGGCAGCCATACGCCAAGCTCAATCTGCGAGATAATTTGTTGCGCCAGACGCTGGTATTTTTTCATCAAATTCTCCTTGTGACCGACAGTGTATATCAGCAGGAGAAAAAGAGAAGATTTAGCTAACTGTTATAGTTCGTGAAGCGAATTACTTACGGTACTCGGTAACGTGGCTTTGCGCCTGACGCGCGGCGGCCAGGTGATCGAGCGTGATCATCGACGATTTGCAAAAGATGCATTTCGCGCCGAGTGGGTTTTTCTCAGACATATCAAAGACTGAGGTACGGTACTGCGAGCCATGACAGCATGGGCAGCGGAAATGAATATAAGAAGTCATAGGATTCTCCTGTGAACGTAAAAACGTAAATTACTAATGGGCCGATTGGGCAATAATGGTTTTAAACAAAACGAATCGGAAAGTAGATAAAGACCCAAGAGAGGCTGCGGAGAGGCACAACGTGATGAGAACTGCTTTATAAAACTACGTCAGATATTTATTTGGACTCAAAACCAGAGGACCATTAACGCACGGCGCAGACGACAAGGCAAGCAGTTTTATGCGTAAAATTCATAAAAAGACGGTTTTTATTCCTCACGCGAGGTATATCAGATGCCTAAAGCATGAGCTTTAAGCCAACTGTTATGGTTAAAAATCACTTTTCTGCGTCTGATAGTCCGAACGTTGCCCCTATACCATAACAGCACACCGTTTGACATTGAGGCTGTGCATGTTTGGTTTGGATGCTTTTCACCTTGCACGGATACAGTTTGCCTTTACCGTATCCTTTCACATTATTTTCCCGGCGATCACCATCGGCCTGGCAAGCTATCTTGCCGTACTCGAAGGGCTGTGGCTGAAAACCAAAAATCCGGTCTGGCGCTCGCTGTACCATTTCTGGTCGAAGATTTTTGCCGTCAACTTTGGCATGGGCGTGGTCTCCGGGCTGGTGATGGCCTACCAGTTCGGCACCAACTGGAGCGGATTTTCACAGTTTGCGGGCAGCATTACCGGCCCGCTGCTGACCTATGAAGTGCTGACCGCCTTCTTCCTCGAAGCCGGATTCCTCGGCGTGATGCTGTTCGGCTGGAACAAAGTCGGGCCGGGTCTGCACTTCTTCTCCACCTGCATGGTGGCGTTGGGCACTATTATTTCTACCTTCTGGATCCTCTCGTCGAACAGCTGGATGCAGACCCCGCAGGGCTATGAGATCGTCAACGGTCAGGTCGTGCCGGTGGACTGGTTCGCCGTGGTGTTTAACCCCTCCTTCCCTTACCGCCTGCTGCATATGTCGATAGCCGCATTCCTAAGCAGCGCCCTGTTTGTGGCCGCATCCGCGGCATGGCATCTGCTGCGCGGCAATAATACCCCTGCCATACGGGCAATGTTTTCGATGGCGCTGTGGATGACGCTGATTGTCGCCCCCATCCAGGCCATGGTTGGCGATATGCACGGTCTGAACACCTTAAAGCACCAGCCCGCCAAGATTGCCGCCATTGAAGGCCACTGGGAAAATCCGCCGGGTGAGCCTACCCCGCTGCTGCTGTTTGGCTGGCCGGATATGGAGCAGGAGCGCACCCGCTTTGGGCTGGAGATCCCAGCGCTGGGGAGTCTTATCCTGACGCACAGCCTGGATAAACAGGTTCCGGCCCTCAAAGAGTTCCCGAAGGAAGACCGTCCGAATTCCACCATCGTGTTCTGGTCATTCCGCATCATGGCGGGCCTGGGCATGCTGATGCTGCTGCTCGGGGTGATGGCTCTCTGGCTGCGCTACAAAAAACGCGTGTATTCGTCGCGCCCTTTCCTGTGGTTTGCGCTGCTGATGGGGCCAACCGGGCTGATTGCCATCCTGGCTGGGTGGATCACCACCGAAGTGGGCCGCCAGCCGTGGGTGGTCTACGGACTCCAGCGAACGAAGGATGCGGTTTCTGCCCACGGTGACCTGCATATGAGCGTGAGCCTGCTGGCCTTCTTCGTCGTCTATACCTCGGTATTCGGCGTGGGTTACAGCTATATGGTACGCCTCATCCGAAAAGGCCCGCAGCCGCATGAAACTTTCGCCACCGAGTCCGACGGACGTCCGGCGCGCCCGCTTTCTGCCGTCACAGCTGAACATAAGGAGCAGCCATAATGGGTATCGATCTTTCCATTATCTGGTTTGTGATCATCGTCTTCGCCACGCTGATGTATATCGTGATGGACGGTTTTGATCTGGGGATTGGCATTCTGTTCCCGGCCACGCAGAACGCCGACGATCGCGACGTGATGGTCAACAGCGTCGCGCCGGTGTGGGACGGAAATGAAACCTGGCTGGTGCTTGGCGGTGCCGCCCTGTTCGGCGCATTCCCGCTGGCCTATGCGGTGATCGTTGATGCCCTCACCATTCCGCTAACATTAATGCTGATCGGACTTATTTTCCGCGGAGTGGCATTTGAGTTTCGCTTTAAAGCCACGCCGGCCCACCGCCCCTTCTGGGATAAGGCGTTTATTGGCGGTTCAATTCTGGCAACGTTCACCCAGGGCGTGACGGTAGGCGCCGTCATTAACGGCTTTACCGTCACCGGCCGGGCCTATACCGGCGGCCCCTTTGACTGGTTTACCGCGTTTAACCTGTTTTGCGGCGCGGGGCTGGTGGTGGCTTATGCGCTGTTAGGCTCTACCTGGCTGGTGATGAAAAGCGAAAACGCGCTGCAGGAGCGGATGCGTGAGGTGTCGAAAACGCTGTTAATCGTGCTGCTGGCGTTTATTGCGGCGATCAGCCTCTGGACGCCGCTGGCGCAACCGGCCATCGCTGCGCGCTGGTTTACGCTACCGAATCTGTTTTATCTGCTGCCGGTCCCTGCTCTGGTGGTGATTTTTAGCCTGTACCAGTGGCGCTGCCTGAATAATCCCGCCAGCCATAGCCGTCCGTTTATTCTGACGCTGGGGCTGATATTCCTCGGCTTTAGCGGGCTTGGGATCAGCATCTGGCCGCATATTATTCCACCGTCGATCACCCTGTGGCAGGCCGCCGCCCCGACGCAAAGCCAGGGCTTTATGCTGGTGGGCGCGCTGTTGATCATTCCCGTTATTCTGGTCTACACCTTCTGGAGCTACTACGTGTTTCGCGGCAAAGTTCAGCATGGGGAGGGTTATCACTGATGCAACAACCGGTCTGGAAAAGATTGCTGTGGCTGGCCATTATCTGGGGCGGCAGCGTACTGGCGCTGGCTGCTGTCAGTATGCTCTTCCGCATGCTGATGACGGCGGCAGGATTTAAATCGCATTAACGTTATTCCGGGCAACCGCTGCGTTGCCCGCTCCTCCCAGCACTTTCAGATAAACCCCATTAACGCACGGCAGAGTATCGTTACACTGGAAAAAGATTCACGGTATTTATAGTTTGAGAAGAAAAATGAAAAAGCTCATTGCGTTAAGCGTTATTAGTCTTGTCCTTTCCGGCTGCGTTAATCCGGGCAAAGCCTCCGTACAGCCGGAGCAACTTAAAAACCACCGCTTTGTGCTGGAAAATGTCAACGGTAAGGCCGTGAAGACCGCGACAACGCAACCTGAGCTCAGCTTTGGCGCGCTGCCAGATATCAGCCTGGTGAATAACATCAGCGTTTCTGGCCAGATGTGTAACCGCTTCAACGGACAGGGGAAATTGTCCGAAGGCGAGCTGAAGGTTAAAACGCTGGCCATGACGCGCAAGCTCTGTACTGAGCCGCAGCTGAATGAGCTGGATCAGACCATCGGCGACATGCTGCGCAAAGGGGCGCAGGTCGACCTGACTGAGGACCAGTTAACCCTGGCGACAGCCGATAAAACGCTGATGTTTAAGCGTGTAGAATAATCAGTAGTTACCGCAGCTTCCAACGGCAAGCGACTGTTCGCTACAGCGTTTGCCGTTTGGCAAGGCGCACATCCCAATAGCAGAACCATCAAGCTGGCGGGCGACAGACAGCGAACCGCCAATCATTGCGCAGTTGGCCTGGCCTGAACTGGACATCGCCGCTTTCATTCCCGGCGCCACGTGGGCTGCCGTTGCCTGCTGGACTGGTTCACTGCTACATGCCGACAACAATAACGCGGCACACCCTACCCAAAATGCTGAGCGCATGCTCTCTCCCCCATGAATAATGCGAAACCTATGCATAATAGGCATCACATCCCGTGTCGTCGAGAGCGGAAGTGCGTATTTATGCGCTCCAGAAACAATTTCTCGCAATTTTTTCGCCAAAAGTTTGATCTACTCATTGATGGAGAGAATACCAAGGACACAAAAGCGAAAATCGTAAAATCCCCCGTTTGCTAGAATACACAGATAATATTCAGGGTTTGTTGCCGTAATACAGACCCCTATTTTTTTGCGCAATGTAAGGGTGTTGTCCTATGCAAACTATTGACGGTAATGGTGCAGTTGCCTCAGTCGCGTTTCGCACCAGTGAAGTTATCGCCATCTACCCGATTACGCCAAGTTCTACCATGGCCGAGCAGGCGGATGCCTGGGCGGGTAACGGGTTAAAAAACGTCTGGGGCGATGTCCCGAGAGTGGTTGAGATGCAGTCTGAAGCCGGTGCGATTGCCACGGTACACGGTGCGCTTCAGACCGGCGCGCTTTCCACGTCGTTTACCTCCTCACAGGGATTGCTGTTAATGATCCCTACGCTTTACAAACTCGCCGGTCAGCTGACCCCCTTCGTTCTGCACGTTGCCGCGCGCACCGTTGCTACCCACGCGCTCTCTATCTTTGGCGACCACTCCGACGTGATGGCCGTGCGCCAGACCGGCTGCGCGATGCTATGCGCCAGCAGCGTTCAGGAAGCGCAAGACTTTGCCTTAATTTCGCATATCGCCACGCTTAAAAGCCGCGTGCCGTTTATTCACTTCTTTGATGGTTTCCGCACCTCTCACGAAATCAACAAAATCGTCCCGCTGGCTGACGATACTATCCTCAATCTGCTGCCGCAGGCGGAAATCGACGCGCATCGCGGACGGGCACTTAATCCTGAACACCCGGTTATTCGCGGGACATCGGCAAACCCGGATACCTATTTCCAGTCCCGCGAGGCCACGAACCCCTGGTACAACGCGGTTTACAACCATGTTGAACAGGCAATGAATGACTTTGCCGCCGCGACCGGCCGTGAGTACAAACCCTTTGAGTACTACGGCCATCCGCAGGCGGAACGGGTGATCGTGCTGATGGGGTCAGCCATTGGGACCTGTGAAGAGGTGGTTGACGAGCTGCTGACGCGCGGCGAAAAGGTCGGCGTGCTTAAGGTGCGTCTCTATCGTCCGTTCTCGGCTAAACATCTGCTTTCGGCTCTGCCTGAAAGCGCCCGCGCTGTGGCGGTGCTCGACCGTACCAAAGAGCCGGGCGCGCAGGCGGAACCCCTCTATCTGGATGTGATGACCGCCCTGGCAGAAGCCTTTAATCAGGGCGAACGTGAAACGCTGCCGCGCGTAATCGGGGGTCGCTATGGCTTGTCCTCCAAGGAGTTTGGGCCGGACTGCGTGCTGGCGGTATTCAACGAGTTAAGCGAGGCAAAACCTAAGCCGCGCTTTACCGTCGGCATTTATGATGATGTGACGAACCTTTCCCTTTCGCTGCCGGAAAACACCCTGCCCTCGACCGCCAAACTTGAGGCGCTGTTCTATGGTCTGGGCAGCGACGGCAGCGTCTCCGCGACCAAAAACAACATCAAAATTATCGGCAACTCCACGCCGTGGTACGCCCAGGGGTACTTCGTCTACGACTCCAAAAAAGCAGGCGGCCTGACCGTTTCCCACCTGCGCGTGAGCGAACAACCCATCCGCTCCGCGTATCTTATCTCTCAGGCCGATTTTGTTGGCTGCCACCAGCTGCAGTTTATCGATAAATACCAGATGGCCGAGCGCCTTAAGCCCGGCGGTATTTTCCTCCTCAATACGCCGTACAGCGCAGACGAAGTCTGGGCGCGCCTGCCGCAGGAAGTTCAGGCGGTGCTGAACCAGAAAAAAGCCCGTTTCTACGTGGTCAACGCTGCGAAAATTGCCCGCGAATGTGGCCTGGCTGCGCGTATTAATACCGTTATGCAGATGGCCTTCTTCCATCTGACCAATATTCTGCCGGGCGACAGCGCGCTGGTGGAGCTGCAGGGTGCGATTGCTAAAAGCTACAGCAGCAAGGGCCAGGAGCTGGTCGAGCGAAACTGGCAGGCGCTGGCGCTGGCGCGCGAATCGCTGTTTGAGGTACCGCTGCAGCCGGTGAATGCGACAAGCCCGAACCGCCCTCCGGTGGTGTCCGATGCGGCGCCTGATTTCGTTAAGACCGTGACGGCGGCGATGCTGGCTGGTCTGGGCGATGCCCTGCCCGTCTCCGCGCTACCGCCGGATGGCACCTGGCCGATGGGCACCACGCGCTGGGAAAAACGCAACATTGCCGAAGCGATCCCTATCTGGAAAGAAGAGCTGTGTACCCAGTGCAACCACTGCGTTGCGGCCTGCCCGCACTCTGCTATTCGTGCCAAAGTGGTTTCACCGGAAGAGATGGAAGCCGCGCCTGCAAGCCTGCATTCGCTGGATGTGAAATCTCGCGATATGCGCGGACAGAAATACGTACTGCAGGTCGCGCCGGAAGATTGCACCGGCTGTAACCTGTGCGTCGAGGTCTGTCCGGCGAAAGACAGGCAGGATCCGGAGATCAAAGCCATCAATATGATGTCGCGTCTGGAGCACGTCGAAGAGGAGAAGGTCAATTATGACTTCTTCCTGAATCTGCCGGAAATCGATCGCAGCAAACTGGAACGTATTGATATTCGTACGTCACAGCTGATTACGCCGCTGTTTGAGTACTCCGGGGCCTGCTCCGGCTGCGGTGAGACGCCGTATATCAAGCTGCTTACCCAGCTGTACGGTGACCGGATGCTGATTGCCAACGCAACCGGCTGTTCATCCATCTACGGGGGCAATTTGCCTTCTACGCCGTACACCACCGACGCGAATGGGCGCGGTCCGGCGTGGGCAAACTCGCTATTCGAGGACAACGCCGAATTCGGCCTGGGCTTCCGCCTGACCGTCGACCAGCACCGCGCGCGCGTGATGCGCCTGCTGGAGCAGTTTGCCGGGCAGATCCCCGCTGAGCTCAATGACGCGCTTCATGCGGACGCGACGCCAGAAGAACGTCGTGAGCAGGTTGCTGAGCTGCGCCGCGCGCTGCAGGGCGTTGCGGGGGCTGAACAGCTGCTGACCAACGCTGACGCTCTGGTCGAAAAATCAATCTGGCTGATTGGCGGTGACGGCTGGGCTTACGATATCGGCTTTGGCGGACTGGATCACGTGTTGAGCCTGACCGAAAACGTCAACATCCTGGTTCTGGATACGCAGTGTTATTCCAATACCGGTGGCCAGGCGTCGAAAGCGACGCCGTTAGGCGCGGTAACGAAATTCGGCGAACACGGTAAACGCAAGGCGCGCAAAGATCTCGGCGTGAGCATGATGATGTACGGTCACGTTTACGTCGCGCAAATCTCGCTGGGTGCCCAGCTTAACCAGACGGTGAAAGCGATTCAGGAAGCGGAAGCGTATCCTGGCCCGTCGCTGATCATTGCCTACAGCCCTTGCGAAGAGCATGGCTACGATCTGGCCCTCAGCCACGACCAGATGCGCCAGCTGACCGCGACCGGCTTCTGGCCGCTGTACCGGTTCGACCCGCGTCGTGCAGACGAGGGTAAATTACCGCTGGCGCTGGATTCGCGTCCGCCGTCGGATGCCCTGGCCGAGACGTTAATGCAGGAACAGCGCTTCCGTCGCCTTAACGCCCAGCAGCCGGAAGTGGCCGAGCAGCTCTGGAAAGATGCCGCTGCTGACCTGCAAAAACGCTATGACTTCCTGGCGCAGATGGCGGGTAAAGCCGAAAAACCGACCAGCGACTAGTTCCCCTGCCCGGCTTGTCCGGGCATTTTTTTGCCATAAAAAAAGCCCGGCGTATTCACACCGGGCGAATCCAGATAATCATTGAATATCTATTTAGTTTCCTTAATAGCATTCACGTTAATTATGGATGAATCATCTTACAGGCATATAACGCCGGGCAGATTACCTTAATTAACGCCTGATTAATAATTTCAATTTAATATAGTTACTTTTAAATCATTCATCAAACCAATGATCATTTCCGCCGATTTATTCGGTTTAGATTTTACTTAGTTCGTAACAATTATATTTTATTACTCTTACACAGGAGTGATTTAGCATGAGACAACTTTCTCATTCTGAAAGTTCAACAGGTAATTAAATAAAAACAACTGCAAAGGAATATCACAATGCAAAGAAAAGTACTGGCTCTGATGATTCCGGCTCTGTTAATAGCTGGTTCTGCTCAAGCAGCAGAAATTTATAATAAAGACGGTAACAAATTAGATCTGTACGGAAAAGTAGATGGTCTGCACTACTTTTCCGATAACAAAGGTGCTGACGGCGATCAAACCTATATGCGTCTGGGTTTCAAGGGTGAAACGCAGATCAACAACACGATGACCGGCTATGCGCAGTGGGAATACAACATTCAGGCCAATAACACGGAAGGGTCTGATAATCAGTCCTGGACGCGTCTGGCCTTCGCCGGTGTAAAAGTGGGTGACTACGGCTCCTTCGATTACGGTCGTAACTACGGTGTCCTGTACGACGTGGAAGGCTGGACCGATATGCTTCCTGAGTTCGGTGGCGACTCCTACACCAAAGCCGACAACTTCATGACCGGCCGCGCAAACGGCGTGGCAACCTACCGTAACACCGACTTCTACGGTCTGGTGCAGGGCCTGAACTTTGCGCTGCAGTATCAGGGCAAAAATGAAGACGCCAGCAACAACCAGGAAGGTACCAACAACGGTCGCGACACGCGTCACGAGAACGGTGATGGCTTTGGTATCTCCACAACCTATGACTTTGGCATGGGGATTACTGCAGGGGCCGCGTATACCTCTTCTGACCGCACCAACGAGCAGGTCATGAATACCACTGCGGGTGGAGACAAAGCGGATGCCTGGACGGCGGGTCTGAAGTATGACGCCAATAACATCTATCTGGCGGCAATGTATTCTGAAACCCGCAATATGACCCCATATGGTGATAACACCGACGCCGTGGCGAACAAAACCCAGAACTTCGAAGTGACCGCGCAGTACCAGTTCGACTTCGGCCTGCGTCCGTCCCTTTCCTACCTGCAGTCGAAAGGTAAGGATCTGGGCAACGGCCAGGGCGACCAGGATCTGGTTAAATACGCTGACGTAGGGGTCACCTATTACTTCAACAAAAACATGTCCACCTACGTTGATTACAAAATCAACCTGCTGGATGAAGATGACAACTTCTACAAAGACAACGGCATCAGCACCGATGATGTTGTAGCGTTAGGCCTGGTTTACCAGTTCTGATTGTCAGAGCCCGCATAATCATGCGGGCTCGCTTGTTTTATGAAGTTCGTCACATAAGACAGTTTAAGAAAGGGGTTGGTTGAGGGAAAGTTGAAAGTAAGCTGGTTAAACTGCGGTGATAGCCCTTTCTTCACTAAGGATAACAGCGTTGTTTGGTCGTGTATCCCTTGCCTTACTTACCCTTTTAGCATTGCTGTGGATGGCGTTAATTTTTGATTTTGGTGATATCGTCGGGCATCTCGGGGCGCTATTAAACCATCTGGACGGCAGTTAACTATTGTCCCTGGAAATAAAAAGCCACCAGCGGTGCCGGTGGCGGGTAAACGCGTATGTCGCGTTATTTTTTCACAGGTTGAGGCTTTTTATCACCTGATTCAGGGGCCTCACGCGGATCGTCTTTTTCAACACAGAGCATAGTTTCTCCTGTTTCAGTTACCCACTGCCTACTATAGCCGGAGGAGTAAAAGAGTGGCCAGGCGGCAATCATGCCTCCTTTTCCCCTTTCTCGCGAAAAGAGAGATAACCAAATACCCCACTTCCCCCATCCATAGGATGGTTAACGCCGTCCATCACCTTCACCTCTGGAAAATCAAAAGGTGAAACGTTTTCAAATCAGGCGACATTAACGCCATATTCGTTTGGGTTAGAACGCCGCTGATGGAACGTGTAAATCCCGCACACCGAGCAGAAGAAATGCCGTGCCGTTCCCGTGTTAAAGCGGTACTCGGTGAGCTTATCTTCACCTTTGGTCACCTTAATCCCTGACAACGGCGCAGAGACAACGACCGCGCCCCGCATACGACAAAAGGAACAGCTGCAGCGCCGTGCGGTATTGAGTCCATCAGTGAGCTCAACGGTGAACGCCACCGCGCCGCAATGGCACTTCGCATTTCGTTTTTCAGCCATGGGCTATACCCCTTTTCTCACCAACTCGGCAGCCTTAACGAAAACCTCATCTTCTACGCCATCGCCTTTTTGCCTGCCGAGCCTGACCAGTTCATCGACAATGCTGTTGCGATGGATCGGTTTCTGCGCTGAAACCAGTCCAATAACGGCGGCCCCAATCGCCAGCCCCACTAATCCGGTTTGTTCATCTTTGTTTTTCATATTCATGCTCCTGGTACAACAAACAAGCGTAGCAGGAATACGGTAAAACGGAATGCGGGACGCATGCTCTGTGAATGTTATTTAAACAGTTCAGACAGGTACGACTTCTAAAATCGACAGATACGAACGGGTGTCTATTATTTTGTTCAACTTCAGATTGGTCTGCTCAAACAAGTGCTGATACTCAGACTCTGTTCGTGTACGTCCGCCATCAAAGCTTGTTAACAGAAGAAGGTCAATTTCAAATCGTCCCAGCTCATTATTTTCTTTTTTAATAAGCGGCTCAAAAATTAATAGTCGGGCGTTTTCTTTCATAGCCGTTCTGCAGCATTGAAGGATCTGAATGGCCTTCTCATCAGGCCAGTCCATCAAAATGTATTTAAGCAGGTAAATGTCCGCTACAGGACAGGCTTCAAAAAAGCTGCCCTCAATGGTCTCCCATCGACGATTATCCTTTAACAGGTGCAGTCGATTTCGCTCAAGCACGTCTTTTTGATCGAAAAGGATCCCCGTTAAGGTCGGATTTCGACGTAAAACGGTCAGCAATAAGTTACCCAACCCACCGGCGATATCGGCAACGACAGCGTTTTCAGGGAACGAATAGCTATCTGCAATGACCTCATTCTCTACGGATGACATAGAGGCCATACCGGCATGAAAAACGTTGCTTTCAGATCCCCTATCGTCATGCTGCCAGTAGTCGTAAAAAGGCTTACCAAACAATTCATTAAAAACAGGTTTACCTTGCAATATCTCATCCATTTTAGCCGCTGGCTGCCAGAATGTTTGGTCAGTCAGCATGAGCACCGCCGCACGCAAGGAAAATTCATGCTCAGAACAGAGGAATTGTGCTGAATGGCTAAGACTGTATTCAGCTTCGGATAATTCGTTGAAAACTCCACGAGAAGACACTAAGCGCATGATTCGATGAAGATATTCAGCGTCGACATTCAACTCTTTCGCCAGTTGTTTGACGGATTTTTTTCCTTCAACCAGACGATCTGCGACGCCTAAGACCGCGACCGCCCGAAGCGCTGCCTGCCAGACAAAACCCATGCTTTGCTCTAACAGACACATTCCTTCTTTACGGCTTAGTAAATCCAGACTATTACGTTGCGACATTTTCTGCTCCTTACCAGTAAAGATGTGTTGAACAACTAAAACGCCGCTAGCAAGCGTAAGTCTGGTAATGAGCTTTATCCATAACGTCAGAAAGGATTATTTATGAGGTTTTGTACCGTTTAGCATACAGTCCGTTTAAATACGTAAAAAACCAAGGCCACTTACCTTCAATGTTTAATAGTAATGCATTAAAACTATTAACTTAAAAATGATTGCGTTACATCCCCAAAAAAAAATGCCTGTCGTAATACAGGCATTTCATAGTTAGAATCTCGGCGCCAGTCCATATTTTGGCGTTTTGATGTTTGCAGCCCAAATCTTGATATCGTTTTGCAGGAGGATCGTGAAATCGGATTTTAAATGCGTCACCATGCTATTGACGCTGTCCGCATCAACCACTGAAAAATGTTCAATTCTGTTTTGTCCTACCTGAACACAATAATATTTGGCGGGCAGTACTTTACCATTCACATTTAGCGGCAGGTTTTTCTCACCGCAACGGCCTTCAGTAATATAGGACACCAGTAAATTAGCGGATTTTCTTCCTGGCTGGGAGACACTCACCATGACCGGGAAACCTTCCGAGGTCTGCGTCATATCATAAAGGACCGCATTTTTTATATACCAGGTATTATATTCCCGCTCCTGAAAAGCAGACCAGGAAGGCGCAGAAAAGAGCACCAGCACTGCCAGAATAAGAGATTCTATTTTCATGGGATGTTGTCGTCCGTGTTGTTGCACGTATTATTCAGATTGTGCAAAAAACAGCAACCACTTAAGAATAGTCCTACTACTATTGGCAGTGACGGAGGAGTAAATTAAAGATATGCCTTACCGTCAGCAGTCCCTGCCAACGCTCATAAAAGAGAATAAGAAGAAAAATGATAAACGGCCGCCATCATGGCGATGCTGACGACGACGCTGATGAAAAAGTAGCTTTTGAAGGGCTGCTTTTGGGTTTTATGGCGAAAGAGTTGTTGGCCGACAATGGCGCCAGGCCAGCCACCTGTCACGCCAAATACCAGCAATGTCGCTTCCGGAACCCTGCGCATCCCCTTCCGCGCCGCCATTTTATCGGCGCCATACATGAACAACGTCATCACGTTGATCGCCAGAAACCACATGACCAGAGAATGGGTAGCAAGAAGGCTGCCGATCGCAGCGATAATCAGGAGTAAATAACAAAAGCGATTAAGGGTCATAGCACGAGCCACGGGGTGTTTAGCAGTTTTGGATGACGCATTATACGTTAACTGACGAAAATCTCAGAGTGAGACGGCTATTCTAAAATGCAAACTGCGCCCCGGGCCTTTACTGGTTAACATTTAAACTGCGGTAATAAGTAAGCATTATTTCATTATGCGTTGACCGCTAGCATTTTTTTCTTAAAAAATTAACCTGAAACATCTTACGTCGAAAACACAGCGTAAGCGCATTGTTTTAACAAAACAATAATCATTGCATCCATCAATCTAAAGAGGGCGCGACAATATTGATTAAAGTCAAATTAAACGTTAGCCAGCTAATATTCAAAGTCATCCATTCGTTTAAGAACACCCAAAACAATGTTGAAAACAATTAATTTGACCATCCGGTCAATGCATAACAAAATATTACCGTGTTTAAAGCAATAATGGTCTGCATTTTTGGGGGATGATGTCCCCCCTTTTTATTTTCTCAGAAACAACCAAATAAACATTATTCCACCCTGATCTTAACTTTTGGCTTCGACAAGAGAACTTTGACCAGTTCCTTGAAAGGAAGAGGTTTGTAGAAGAAAAAACCCTGTAAAAACCGGATATGATTGCGTGTGAGGTAATCGAGTTGCTCTTCTGTTTCAACGCCTTCCGCCACGATGCTAATTGAGAGTTTTCTGGCCAACTCCAGTACCGAATCAAGGATTAGGGTTGAGTCCTCATTCGCATTAACCCTGGCAACAAAGCTCTGGTCGATTTTAATGTAGTCAATGTGCAGATCCTGCAGATAGGACAGACCGGAATAACCCGTACCAAAGTCATCCAGCGCAATGGCAAATCCGTTGCTATGTAACTCATTCAATGTATTAACGAGATGTTCATCAATGTCGAGCGGTTCACGCTCCGTCACCTCAACGACGAGGTTAAGATCCTGTTGAGTGAAGCTGCGCTTGTAGTGGAGACACTCTTCAACAAAGGTGGGCGCAACGATATGAGAAGCGCTGAAGTTAATCCCTACGTGAAAGCCTTCTGGCAGCAATGTCGCAATAGCATTCATGTGTATTGCAACCTGCCTCATTAAGCTTTGAGTCAAAGGAATAATTAAACCGGACTTCTCAGCAAGAGGAATGAAGGATGCGGGAGAAATAAACCCTGATTGAGGATGCTTCCATCTGGCCAGCACCTCCACACCCCGTAAGGTTCCCTCTTTGCCGCTCACAACGGGTTGGTAATACGGAATAATTTCATTTCTGTAAATAGCGATGCGCAGTGACTCTTCGGGTGAAACATCCTTAGAAATATAGCGTTGAAGAATATAAGCAGAGAGAGACGATATTATCAGCAGGAATAACACCACGCCTCCGGCTCGATTGAATAATCTCTTAAGACTAAAAAGAGGTGGAGAGTTGAATTGTACCGAGAAAGGATAATTAGAGGCTTTTACCATTAATACCTCTTTCTTCGTAGGGTCTGCCGCCGTCACATCGCCTGTCAGACCTAAAAGGGTATTGCCTACTCTCAGGGAATATTCTACGCCATTTAATGGCATATCCAGCGCATCCCGGATATGGCTATCGCTGATGCTAACGATGATTCGGCTTCCGGCGTGAATTGTCTGGTATAAGAGAACCGGAAGACCGTTGACGGTACTGGCCGAAGGGACGAGGAGCAATGATGACTCAGGCAGCACTGAGCTGTTGACCAACAATACGCGGTTTCCCGGTAACGAGGAGCACCAGACCGCATCATTTTTCAGAATAACGATCGTTCTCAGGTGAGGCTGTAATGCCGCCTCGGTGCCCAGCCGATATTGCCCTTCAGCATCACACTCATTCTCGGCAAGTTGCATTGCCATCTCAGTCGCATGACGAGCTTCTTTAAGAATAACATTCATGTTCCGCACGACATAGTGCGCCTCTGCCAGGCTATCAACCCGTGCAGAATACCAAACCTGTAAATTGATGATAAAAACGCCGAGCAAAAACATTGTCGTGGCTGCAGCTACGGGGATAGATGCATGGCGCATTTAGGGTTCTCGATTTAAGTGAAGTAGCCGCTTCAACGATGCTGAAGTGATTGAATTGTCATCGTCTTAAGCATGGTTGATAACGTAATAAATACCATGACAGGCGTCAGAAAAGTTCTCGTAAACCAGATTCAGGGGAAACAAAAGGCCGCCGAACGGCAGCCCTGGTGGATAAGTGTCTATTAATATCGCTTTATTGTATTGATCGGGGTTCTTTCTGACCAGTCTGGCCGCTCGCCGGCCATGATGGCACGCTGTTGCGTTGGCGTCACAGACTGGGTTATTTCAGGCATTGACTTGTATTCGGGTTGCTTAGGTGGACTGAGAACCAGATCGGAGCTACAGCCTGACAGCAGGAAAATGGCCAGTAGAGATGAACTAAGCTTGAACACGTTAAACCCTTCCAATGGGATAAAATTTTAAGAAAAAGCGTGGTGCTGGTTGCATCCAGGTGACTCGTTACTGATATTCAAAGCCACGCGCCTGGCTGCAGACAGCAGATTCACCACACAGATAACCTCGTAAGGATATATTTACGAGGGCAATACGCGCAACGCTTTGTTTTCCTTCCCACCCGAACTAAAAATGCAAGGAAAGGCGACTATGCTTCTACAGTCGAGGGGGTTTATGCTAAAACCGCTATTCCGATTCTTTTGGTTAAGAGTTAAGAAGGGATTTGAATGGTTCAGGTTGAAGAATTAAAAATGAAGTACCCAGGCGCAGTGGCCTGGCAAATGGGTGACGGCCCGGAACTGGCGAGCGTGCTTGCGGACCTGATTAAAAAAGGAATCAAAACGGCCACCTGCGGATCTTTTGCCTCGTACGCGCAGGATGTGTCTGCTCCGCGGATGGGGAGCTACAACATAATTCTTGATGGCCAGAATGTCCCGGTCTGTGTGATCCGGCTGGTTTCAATGCGGCTGGTGCGTTTTTGCGATGTAAATGAAGAATTCGCTCGCAAAGAGGGTGAAGGCGATTTAAGCCTTGAATACTGGCAGAAAGAGCATCAGCGATTTTTCTTCCGCGAAGGCCATTTTTCTGAAGATATGGAACTGATCGCGGAAGAATTTGAATTGGTTGAGGTGCTGTAAGCTGAGATAAAAGTGATACTTATCCCAGCGAGCCTGCACCCTTCTGATGCCCTCCCAGGTTTGTCAGGCTTTTTAAAGCTACCCTTGTCGATATAACGCATCACCCCGGCATCACTAGCCATTACCCTTAAGCCTGCATGATGTGAATCATTATAGGGCTCCAGATTTAACGCAGCTGTAAAACGTGCTGGTATTCGCCGCCGGAATCCGTACCATACGCGGCATACAATGTTTGCCCCTGCTGGCTCCGAAGGTAGTACTAAATGCAACAGAATCAAGAAATTAACAAAAAAGAGCAATACAACCTGAATAAACTGCAAAAGCGACTGCGCCGTAACGTGGGCGAAGCCATTGCAGACTTCAACATGATTGAAGAAGGTGACCGCATCATGGTTTGCCTGTCAGGGGGTAAAGACAGCTATACCATGCTGGAGATCCTGCGTAATCTTCAGCAAAGTGCACCGGTGAAATTTTCCCTGGTGGCGGTCAACCTTGACCAGAAACAGCCGGGCTTCCCGGAGCACATTCTGCCGGAATACCTCGAGAAGCTGGGCGTTGAGTACAAAATCGTCGAAGAAAACACCTACGGCATTGTGAAAGAGAAAATCCCTGAGGGGAAAACCACCTGCTCACTCTGCTCTCGCCTGCGCCGCGGCATTTTGTATCGTACCGCGACGGAGCTGGGCGCGACCAAAATTGCGCTGGGCCATCACCGCGACGATATCCTGCAAACGCTGTTCCTCAATATGTTCTACGGCGGCAAGATGAAAGGCATGCCGCCTAAGCTGATGAGCGATGACGGCAAGCACATTGTGATCCGCCCTCTCGCCTACTGCCGCGAAAAAGACATTGAGCGTTTTTCTCAGGCTAAAGGTTTCCCGATCATTCCATGTAACCTGTGCGGCTCTCAGCCGAACCTGCAGCGTCAGGTAATTGGCGACATGCTGCGCGACTGGGATAAGCGTTATCCAGGGCGTATCGAAACCATGTTCAGCGCGATGCAAAACGTTGTCCCTTCCCATCTCGCGGATGTGGAGCTGTTCGACTTTAAAGGCATCAACCACGAGTCAGAAGTCGTGAACGGCGGAGACCTGGCGTTTGATCGGGAAGATATTCCCATGCAGCCAGCGGGCTGGCAGCCGGAAGAAGATGACAATCAGTTTGAAGAGCTGCGTCTCAACGTGCTTGAAGTGAAGTAAGCGATTAGCGTCTCAGAAACACCTTCTGAGACGCTTCATTCTTTATTTCAGCAGACGTACGCGACAGGTTTTACCCTTAATTTTCCCGTTTTGCAGCTGCTTCCATGCCTTATTGGCTACCGCCTGGCGAACCGCTACGTAGACATGCGCCGGATGGACCGCAATCTTGCCGATATCCGCCCCGTCCAGACCCACATCCCCGGTCAGCGCCCCTAATACGTCACCTGGACGCATCTTGGCTTTTTTACCGCCATCAATGCACAGCGTCGCCATTTCAGCCTCCAGCGGCACCAGGCTGACGCCAGCAGGGGCATTCATCCAGTTCAGCTTAATCTGCAGCATCTCAGAGAGAATGTTGGCGCGCTGCGCCTCTTCCGGCGCGCAGAAGCTGATCGCCAGACCGCTGTTTCCCGCGCGCGCGGTACGGCCAATACGGTGCACGTGCACTTCAGGATCCCACGCCAGCTCAAAGTTCACCACCAGCTCCAGGGATTTAATATCCAGACCGCGCGCAGCGACGTCGGTTGCGACAAGAACGCGGGCGCTGCCGTTAGCGAAGCGGACCAGCGTCTGATCGCGATCGCGCTGTTCCAGATCGCCATGCAGAGACAATGCGCTCTGGCCGGCGGCATTCAGGGCGTCACAGACCGACTGACAGTCTTTTTTGGTATTACAGAACACCACGCAGGACGCAGGCTGATGCTGGCTCAGCAGTTTCTGCAGGAGCGAAATTTTCCCCTGCTGCGAGGTTTCAAAGAACTGCTGCTCGATAGCGGGCAGCGCATCTACGCTGTCGATTTCAATGGTGAGCGGATTTTTCTGCACGCGCCCGCTGATGGCGGCGATGGCCTCCGGCCAGGTCGCGGAGAACAGCAGCGTCTGACGATCGGCCGAGGCGAAACGGATCACCTCGTCAATCGCATCGCTGAAGCCCATATCCAGCATCCTGTCTGCCTCGTCCATCACCAGCGTTTGTAACGCATCCAGCGAGACGGTGCCTTTTTGCAGGTGATCCAGCAGGCGGCCGGGCGTTGCGACAATAATGTGCGGCGCATGCTGAAGTGAATCACGCTGCGCGCCGAACGGCTGTCCGCCACAGAGGGTTAAAATCTTGGTGTTTGGCAGGAAACGCGCCAGGCGACGCAGTTCACCCGCGACCTGGTCTGCCAGTTCGCGGGTCGGGCACAGCACCAGAGACTGGGTCTGAAAAAGCGCCGCATCGATATGCTGCAACAGGCCAAGGCCAAATGCCGCCGTTTTCCCGCTGCCCGTTTTCGCCTGCACGCGCACGTCACGGCCCTCAAGGATGGCGGGCAACGCGGCCGCCTGAACAGGCGTCATCGTGAGGTAACCCAACTCGTTGAGGTTATCGAGTTGGGCGGCGGGCAGAACATTCAGGGTAGAAAAAGCGGTCACAGTAGTCTCTCGTGGTCATCTTTGCGGTCAGATGGCGCGTATCCTCGCAGATCTCGCGGTTCGATGCGACAATTTAATCGGTTCTTGATCTGGCGGCGGGTCGGGCATCGGCTGCGGACGCGGGATGGGATCGGGCATTGGCACCGGATCGGTGGGGACGGGATCGGATTGACGCGATTGTTGCAGTAGCAGAGCGTTCAGGATGCTCATCATTCCCTCCAGAATTTGCTGTCGTCCCTTTTAGGGTAGACGCTGGGAATCAGGAGGCAAAAAAAAGCCGACTATGAAGTCGGCGTCGTACGAATCAATTGTGCTATGCAGTAATTCAAAAAAGGAAGTAAGACAATATGGAGCGCAACGCCCATCGCTTGACGTTGCATTCACCTGCGGGAGTAATATTGCACCTTACGGGGTAGATGTTTATTGACTTCGCTCAATTAAAAGAGCGTTTTGATCCCGTTGAAAGCTGGAAAAAGCGTAAATTTACAGCCATTTACTACGATGCAACCACCATGCAACACCACCAATCAAAACAACTAACATCACGCAAAACGCGGTAAAGCCGTAGCGATAAGCGCCACCCGGAATTCCACCCAGATTCACGCCAAACAGCCCGGTAAGAAACGTGCTGGGTAAAAACACCATCGCCATCAGGGACATCGTATAGGTTCTTCTCGACAGCGACTCCTGCATCACCTGCGCGATTTCGTCCGCCATCACCGCCGTTCTGGCAATACAGGAATCAATCTCGTCCAGCCCGCGCCCCAGCCTGTCGGCAATATCCTGCATTCTGCGTCGCTGATCGTCATTCATCCAGGCGAGCCTTTCGCTGGCAAGACGCGCATACACGTCGCGCTGCGGCGTCATGTAGCGGCGCATCACAATCAACTGCTTACGCAATAAGGCCAGAAAACCGCGCGGCGGGATCTGCTGATCGAGCAGGTTATCTTCCAGGTCGATGATTTTGTCGTGCAGCTCTTCAATAAATTCACTCGCATGATCGGTAAGGGCGTCGCAGACGTCCACCAGCCAGCTGCCGCAGTCGACCGGCCCGGTGCCCTCTTTCAGATCGTTGACGATGTCATCCAGCGCCAGAACTTTTCGCTGGCGGGTCGACACAATGAGCCCGTCGTCCATGTAGACACGCATCGCAACCAGCTGATCCGGGCGTTCATCCGTGCTGCCGTTAATGCAGCGCAGGGTGATCAGCGTCCCGTCACCCATTCGACTCACGCGGGGCCGCAGGCTTTCACCCGCCAGCGCATCGCGCACGTTATTGGGCAAGAGCGGCGTCGAGGCCAGCCAGTCAGCGCTGTCCGGGTGGGTGTAGTTCAGATGTAGCCAGCAGGGATGCGCACTATCGATCACATCATTATCTTCCAGCGGTCGCGCACCGCCGCGACCATCCAGCACCCACGCAAAAACTGCGTCTGGAACGTTAAGTTCAGATCCTTTAATGCTTTCCACAGCGCCTCCACCTTTTTAGCTCTTCGGTGTCAGTCTAGCTTTCATCAGGGGTTAAGCAACAAGTATGTATCCCATCGCGCTGAAATCGCTCAGGAATTGTACATACCAGGCGGAGGCGTGAAAAAAGCCTGGCATGCCAGGCTTTGAGGTGCTGTCAGAGAGAGTGCTCTGGCCGCTGCATGAAGGATGGCGAGCCGCCAGGTGATGAGGATAAGGATGACTGATCGAGCCTGAAATTACGCGTCCGGGTTTGCAGCTCAATCACCTGATTACGCAGTACATCAGACGAACCGTTGAGTTCCTCTGCCATTGCCACGTTACTTTGTGTGACCCGCTCCAGCTCCGATAGCGCCAGGGTAATCTGAGAAATGCCTTTCTCCTGCTCTGAGGTTGACGCGGAAATGTCGTCCATTAAGCGGCTGACATTTCCCGAGCCGGTCACGATTTCATGCATGTTTTTCTCTGCCTGTGACACAACGCTGGCTCCCTGCGTGACGTTACTGCTGGTGACTTCAATCAGCGTTTTGATATTCTTCGCGGCCTCCGCGCTGCGGTGTGCCAGGTTTCTTACCTCTTCCGCGACGACAGAAAAACCCTTGCCATGATCGCCCGCCCTTGCCGCCTCCACGGCCGCGTTGAGCGCCAGGATATTTGTCTGGAACGCAATGCCGTCAATGAGCGAAATAATCTCCGTCATCTGCTGCGCGCATTCGGTAATGGACTGCATATTGCTGGCGACCTGCCCCATCAGCTCGCCGCCCTTGCGCGCCTGTAACGTCGCCACATTTGCCTGCTCGCTCGCCAAGCGGGTGTTATCGGCATTGTTTTTGGTGCTCGCGGCCATTTGCTCCATGCTGGCTGCGGTTTGCACCAAAGACGCAGACTGCTGTTCGGTTTTCACCGAAAGCTGAGCGCTACGTGCCGAGAGTTGATCCGATAAGGTCATGGCGGTTTGCGATGACGCCCTGATCTCACGCACCAGCGTCGCAATATTGCCGGAAAGGCTATTAATGCCGGGGATGAGCCGGCCCGCGCAGTTATTGCCAAATTCTGGGATAGAGACGCCAAGGTTACCTGCGGTCACCTCCTCAATACTTCTCTTCACCGTATTGATCGGCGTCACAAGATACTTCGTCATATAGACCCAGAGCAAAAATAGCGCAACGAAATTGATGACATTAAGCGAAATAAAGAGAGACGTATTGCTGGAAAATAGAACAACGACACCTGCACTTACCAAAAAAAGAGAGAAAAGGAACCCGATAATAAAGGTCCTTACACTAATATTTCTTAGCATGATAATACCCACGTTTTATATTTTGGTCGGCACTTAGACTTATAGCATTGGCCCGGAAGTTTTTCATCGCAAACAACGCTTGTTTTTTGTTTCGCCGTTAGCATCCTGAGATTTACGTTAAGTCAGATAAAAAGAGCGTATTAGTGAAAATGTTTTGCTCAGCATGCTGTGATACTGGTCTCCAGCCATGTTAAGCGATAGTATCGCCCGCGGTGAGACGACACAATCGCCCTCATATTTAAGGAGCTTTGCTACTGTTATTCGTTCTTGTTTAGCAATGCTTAATATATTAACAAGAGAATATATTTTATATTCTTAATAAGTTTTAGAGTATTAATATGACTGGTCATTTTTCACGATAAATAACTAATATGGTTTGAATGCGCATGTTCGTTGCCCGATAAAGATGTACCCGGCAGGCGAAATCGGTAACCCTCTCAGGCGTGGGATTGCATAATGCTCAATATATCGTGGGACCCTGTGTTAATCGCTATCTCTTATCTGGTGGCGTTTATCGCCTCCTTTGTGGCGCTGGACAGCGCCGGAAAGATCCCCCTCTCCAGCCGAAAGGCTGCCCTGTTCTGGCGCATTGCCGGTGGGGTCACGCTGGGCATTGGCATTTGGTCGATGCACTTTATCGGCATGCTGTCGATGCAAATGCCCATGATGATGAGCTACGACCTCTGGTTAACCCTTGCGTCACTGGGCGTCGCGGTGGTTGCATCGGCCACGGCACTTAATATTGCCGTCGCGGGCAAAAAACTTTCTCCCTTTCGACTGATCTTTGCCACGGCGATCCTGAGCGCTGGCGTGGTGTCGATGCACTACATCGGTATGGCGGCCCTGATGCTGGATGGCAGCATCATCTGGGATCGCCGCCTCGTGGGGTTGTCCGTGGTTATTGCGGTTGTTGCCTCCGGCACGGCGTTGTGGCTGGCTTTCCGCCTGCGGGATAAACACAAAGGCGTCTTTATCAATCGCATTCTCGCGGCCTTCGTCATGGGTGCCGCCATTTGTGCGATGCACTATACCGGCATGAGTGCCGCGCAGTTTCAGGAAATGGCGCATACCCGCCCGGGCGGGATCGGCGAGCTGGGGTTATCCATCTGGGTTTCGGTCACCACGCTCTGCCTGCTCGGCGTGATGTTAATCATTTCGCTGATCGATTCCCACCGGCGCACCAGCAGGCTGACGGATAATCTGCATCAGCTCAACCGCCAGCTTGAGCTACAGGCGCGGTTTGACGCGCTCACCGGGCTCGCAAACCGCCACCAGATGGATCTCCGCATGCAGGATTGTCTGCGCAGCGCGCTGCTGAGCAAGAAGCCATTTGCGGTTATTTTCCTGAACGTCGATCACTTCAAACGCGTTAACGATACGTGGGGTCACAGCGTCGGTGATGAGCTATTGATCACGGTCGCGCAGCGCATCACGGCCCGGCTCACGCGTGAGATGACCCTGGCAAGGCTGGGAGGCGACGCCTTTATCCTGCTGGTGCCGGAATGTGACGACGACAGGCTCAACGCCCTGGTCACCGCGCTGCTTGAAGATGTGCGACGCCCTCTGTCTGTCTGCGGGCATACGTTTAGCACGACGATCAGCGCGGGCGTCAGCCTCTATCCTCAGGACGGCGAAACGCTGCATGAACTGAAGCTCAAGGCGGATGCAGCATTACATCGCGTCAAGGAAGATGGCCGCAACGGCTGGGCGATTTACCGGACCGAGATGTCAACAGCGATCCCGGCGAAACCCGGTTTCCTGCAGGAGCTTTCTCAGGCGCTTGAGCGCGATCAGTTTGAGCTGTGGTACCAGCCAACCTGGCATGCGGGAGAGAAAACCATTCACGGTTTTGAAGCCCTTCTGCGCTGGCGGCATCCTGAGCAAGGGGTTGTGCTGCCTAATCTGTTTATCCCCTCCCTGGAACAAACGGGCTTAATTATTCCGGTAGGTAACTGGGCCATTGAAGCGGCATGCCGACAGCTTCATTTCTGGACTGAGCAAGGCTTCAGCCAGTGGACGCTGTCTCTCAACCTATCCCCCATCCAGTTTGAACAGCCTGATATTTTCCAGATCGTCTCGTCGATGCTGGAAAAATATAGCTTGTCTCCGTCCCGGCTGATCCTGGAGGTAACGGAAAGCACCGCGCTTAAAAATCTCGACCGCAGCATTGAGTTGCTCAATGCGTTTAATCACGCGGGGATCGTTGTCTCGATTGATGATTTTGGGACGGGCTATTCCAACCTTTTGATGCTGAGCGTGCTGCCAGCAAAAGAGCTCAAGATCGACAGAAGCTTTGTCACGTCGATGCTGGAAAATGAAAAAAGCTACAAGCTGGTTGAAACCATTATCAGTATCGCCCGGACCATGGAGATGAATGTGGTGGCAGAAGGGATCGAGACGGAAGAACAGCAGGCGATTCTCACCCGACTCGGCTGCGATTACCTGCAGGGATATCTTTTCTCCCGCCCCTTACCTGCCGAACAGGTACCGTGGCTACTGCTGCAGATAAACTCAGACAAACAGATTATACCCATTAATAAAATTCAAACGGACCCCGCATTTATTTCTCAAAAAAATCATGCCTGACGGGGTTAAGTGGAGTATGTTTCAAGGGAGTACACGCGAGTCAATTCTGTCATGATTGTCAGGCACATGTTGTCGATGAACAGGAAACGCCTATGTCGCAACCTTGTTTTGATGCGTTGAATGTAATTAAAACACCCGTGTGGCTCGTTTCACCCGTGTCGGAAAAGATCGTTTTTGCGAATGTGGCCGCAACGCAGATCATGGGAGATAAAACGCTCGATGACCTGCGCAAAGGGATCTATTCAGCCAGTGCGCAAACCGTCCTGTCGATGTATGTATCTGAACTGAAAACAGAGCAGGAGATCGTCGAAATCTGGACAACGAACCGGGATGGACAGGATACGCCGTTAAGCTGTCGCCTCTCGCTTGCCCACTACGCGCCCTGGGGCGATGTGATTGTTTTCGAGGGCATCTCCCAACAAATACTCTCAGGATTGAAGGCCAGCCGTTCCGCTAACTACCGGCGGAAAAAACAGGGTTTTTATGCGCGCTTTTTTCTGACCAACAGCGCCCCAATGCTGTTAATCGATCCGGCCCGCGACGGTCAAATCGTCGATGCGAATCTGGCCGCGCTCAATTTTTATGGTTATTCACATGATGACATGTGCACTAAGCATACCTGGGAAATCAATACGCTGGGGCGAGATGTGATGCCCATTATGACTGCGATTGCCGCGCTGCCCGGTGGTCACAAGCCGCTCAATTTTGTTCACCGCCTTGCCGATGGATCCACCCGCCACGTTCAGACGTATGCCGGGCCCATTGAGATCTACGGTGACAAGCTGATGCTGTGCATCATCCACGATATCACCGAGCAAAAAAGGCTGGAGCAGGAGCTGGAACATGCGGCGTTACGTGACTCCATGACGGGGTTACTCAACCGGCGCCAGTTCTACGCGATTACCGATCAAAGCAATCTGAATAAACTTCCCGCGCAGCAGCAATTTAGCCTGCTGCTGGTGGATACCGACCATTTCAAAAACATTAATGACCTGTTCGGCCATCTGAAAGGCGATGAGGTGCTTATCGCCCTTTCCCGGACGCTGGAAGCCTGTAGTCGGGAGGGAGATATGGTCTTCCGCTGGGGTGGCGAAGAGTTCGTTATCCTGCTGCCGCGCACCTCTCTCGACACCGCGATGCAGATTGCCGAGTCAGTCCGTGCAGCCGTTGCCCGCATTACGATTCCAGGCTTGCCGCGGTTTACCGTCAGCATCGGCGTAGCGCGGCACAATCAGGGTGAAAGTATTGACGAGCTGTTTAAGCGTGTGGACGATGCGCTGTATCGCGCTAAAAATGACGGACGCAATAAAGTCCTTGCGGCATGAAACTGGAGTATCCGGAAAAGCCCCGCTACAATGCCCACCTCGAATCAATTAGCGTCAGGTGGGTAAAAACCGCAATGGGAAAAACAGAAATAATACTCACCTTAATTATTTTACTCCTTATTATATTTGGCTTCTGGTTTATTTTTAGCGGTGAGATCTGGTATCTCGTCGAGTTTCTGGAAAATAGCCTTTACCCGACCTTCGACGCACCGTAACGCACGTTTAATCGCTTGTTTCACCTACCGAATATGTCAGGTATCTGCTTCCCTTACAGCCGCGTAAAATACGCGGCGTTATCCTCCAACAACGTTGATAACGAATCACTTATTCATTTGCTTATGTTGCCCGTGCTCTGACGGGCTTTTTTATTTCCGGCAATTCAGCCACGCCAGGCTATATCTTAATCATCTTTATTGATAGAGGTGAGGAAAGATGAGCAAGAAGATCCTGATGCTGGTTGGCGATTACGCCGAAGATTACGAAACCATGGTGCCTTTTCAGGCGTTGCAGATGATTGGTCATCAGGTGGATGCGGTCTGCCCCGACAAACCGAAGGGCGATTACATCATGACGGCAATCCATGACTTTGACGGCGCCCAGACCTACAGCGAAAAGCCCGGTCACCGCTTTACCCTCAACGCCGATTTTTCAGCCGTAAAGGAGCAGGACTACGACGCGCTGCTCATCCCCGGCGGGAGAGCCCCCGAGTATCTGCGGTTAAATGAGGACGTCTTAAAGCTGGTACAGGCATTTGACGCCGCGCGTAAGCCGATTGCCGCGGTGTGCCACGGCCCGCAGCTGCTTGCTGCCGCGGGCATTCTGAAAGGACGCACCTGTAGCGCCTACCCGGCCTGCGCGCCTGAGGTCCGTCTCAGCGGCGGACACTACGCCGCTATCGGCATCGATCAGGCCCATGTAGACGGTAACCTGGTGACGGCTCCCGCATGGCCCGCACATCCGCAGTGGCTGGCGAAGTTTAATGCGCTGTTAGAATAACAGAGACCCGGTATAGGGCCACGCATAGCGAATGAAGCGGTACCGAGTTTTGCAGACCTGGCGCATTCTCGCGCCAGGCCTCATAAAACATCAGTGCTTCTCGATAAACATCGTCCGGCTATACGCCACGTCTTCCGGGTTATTGATGGGGTAGCCTTTCACCCAGGGCTTAATCAGGCGACCATTGGTGTACTGGTAAATGGGCGCGATAGGCGCTTTCTCCAGGAGGTTTTTCTCCGCCATGTTGTAGTCGGTATTACGCGCTTTCGCCGTGGTTTCCAGCGTCGCCTGGTGGATAATTTTATCGTAGGCCGGGTCGTTGAAACGCGAGATATTGCCGCTGTGGGTGGAGGTCAGCAGGGACAGGAAGGTCGACGGCTCATTGTAATCGCCTACCCATGACGCGCGGATCACATCAAAATTGCCGGTATTACGGCTGTCGATATAGGTTTTCCACTCCTGGTTTTGCAGTTTGACGTCCACACCGAGATTTTTCTTCCACATGGACGCCACCGCAATGGCGATTTTCTGATGGTTTTCCGAGGTGTTGTACAGCAGGGTCAACTTCAGCGGACGCTGCGGGCCGTAACCTGCGGCCTGGAGCAAAGTTTTCGCCTGAACGTTCAGCTCCTGCTGGGACATCTGCTCGAACGGTGAAGCCTCAGGGGTGAAGCCCGCCGTCACGTCAGGGGTGAAATGCCAGGCCGGCTTCTCGCCTGTACCTAATACCTTTTCCGCCATAATGCGGCGATCGATAGTCATGCTCAGCGCAAGACGCACCCGGGCATCGGCCGTCGGGCCCTTTTGCGTGTTAAACGCATAGTAATAGGTCCCGAGCTGAGGCGGCGTATACACCTGTCCCGGAATGTCCTTCAGGAGCTTCTGATACATGTTTTTCGGGAACGATTCGGTGATATCAATATCTCCCGCCAGATAGCGCTTAGTGGCGGAGGATTCCTGATTAATCGGAATGAAAGTCACTTTTTTCAGGACAGTTTTCGCATTGTCCCAGTAGTGCGTATTCGGCACGACAACCAGTTTTTCATTCACCACCCGGTCGTTCAGGACGTACGCGCCGTTACCCACCAGAGCGCCCGGACGCGTCCACTCTTTCCCGCTTTCAACGTTCGCTTTTTGCACCGGATAGAAGGCAAAGTTCGCCGTCAGGTTGCTAAACCACGGGAGCGGTTTGTCCAGCTGGACGCGTAAGGTTCTGGCATCCACCGCCGTCACGCCCAGGGTATCTGGCGCCGCTTTGCCATCGATAATGGCCTGCGCGTTGTTGATGCCTGCCAGCGCCGCAAACCAGGCAAACGGAGACGTGGTTTTCGGGTCAACCAGACGCTGCCAGCTGTAGACAAAATCCTGCGCGGTAACGGGCGTACCGTCAGACCATTTCGCGTTATCGCGCAGGATGAACGTCCAGATACGGTTATCGTTGCTCTGCCAGCGCGTCGCCACGCCGGGGGTCAGCTCCCCTTTCTCGTTCTGATTCACCAGCCCTTCGAAAAGATCGCGAATTACCTGAATCTCGGGTAATCCCACCGCTTTTGCCGGATCGAGCGAAGCCGGCTCGTCTTTAATATGCCTGACCAGCTCCTGTTTTTGCGCCAGTACCGTGCCCTGGGGCACATCAGCAGCGTACGAGAGTGTAGAGAGTCCGCACAGGTACAGTGCAGCGCAAAGACGCGAAACAGGATGCTTCATAAGATCCCCTTTGATGAATTCAGGTAACAAGCAGATGCGTAATTATTTGTTTCGAAACAGAGAAATGCAAATACCTTACGCCTGAATAGTGATTTAAGGCAATTCTCAAGCGTTACGGAAACTATTTGATTAACAGCGGGTTTTGCACAACACTGCCAGTAGAGACTTCTTTATCAGGATTTCGTATGGCAATCACCCGACCACGAGCGGAACGCGGAGCCTTTCCGCCGGGCGCTGAGCAATATGGCCGCTCATTTTTAGGCGCATCGCTGATCTGGTTCCCGGCGCTCGATGCCGATCGCAGCAGCGGTTTGATCATTGCCGGCACGCACGGAGACGAGAACTCGTCCATCGTCACGCTTTCCTGCGCGCTGCGGACGCTGACGCCTTCATTGCGCCGTCACCACGTGATTCTTGCCGTCAATCCGGACGGCTGTCAGCTTGGATTACGGGCGAATGCGAGGGGCGTTGACCTGAACCGTAATTTCCCGGCGGCAAACTGGCGCGCCGGAGAAACGGTTTATCGCTGGAACAGCTCCGCCGAGGAGCGGGACGTGGTGCTGCTGACGGGAGACAAGCCCGGCTCGGAGCCGGAAACGCAGGCGCTGTGCCAGCTTATCCATAAGATCCACCCCGCCTGGGTTGTCTCCTTCCACGATCCGCTGGCCTGCATTGAAGATCCGCGTCACTCCGAACTGGGCGCGTGGCTGGCGCAGGCTTTCGCCCTGCCGCTCGTCACCAGCGTCGGCTATGAAACACCCGGATCCTTCGGTAGCTGGTGCGCCGATTTGAGCCTGCCCTGCATCACCGCTGAATTCCCGCCAATTTCCTCCGACGAAGCCAGCGAAAAATATTTAAACGCGATGATGGAGCTACTGCGCTGGCAGCCTCAAAGATGAAGCACGCCGCTGGTAAAATTAAGCGCCGGTGAAACGTCGACCGCCAGCCACGTCGGGCCGTCCAGATCGGCGAAACGGACCTGATTGACCAGCGGCAGCACCGCGCCGATCGCCCGGGATGTGCAGAGCATGCATCCCAGCATCAGGGAAAAGCCCTGCGCCTGCGCTTCCGCCGCCAGGGCCAGCGCTTCTGTCAGCCCGCCGGTCTTGTCGAGCTTGATATTGACCATCTCATAGCTGCCCTTAAGCGCGCTCAAATTCTCGCGGGTATGACAGCTTTCATCCGCACAGACGGGCAGCGGATGGATAAAATTCTTCAGCGCCGCATCATCCTTCGCTGGCAGAGGCTGTTCCAGCATCGCCACGCCCAGGTCAGCCAGCAGCTGGCATCGCGCGGCAAGCCCCTCGGGATGCCACGACTCGTTGGCGTCAACAATCAGCGTGGCCGAGGGAACCGCCGAGCGAATGGCGACCATCCGCTCGCTGATCAGGCGATCGTCGAGCTTCACTTTTAAGAGCGTGGCCCCGGCGTCATAGAGCGCTTTTGCGCTGGCAGCCATCTGCTCCGGCTCACCAATCACGACCGTTTGCGCCGTCACGACGGACTCCGGCAGCGCCACCCCCAGCAAGGACGTCAGCGATTGTTGCTGCCTGGCGGCCTCAAGGCTCCAGAGCGCACAGTCGATGGCGTTGCGCGCAGCCCCGGCGGGTAAACGCTGCTGTAACGCCTCGCGCGTGAGCCCTTTTTGCAGGTCAGGCACCAGGGTCATGATATGCGCCATCACCGACGCAGGACTTTCTCCATAGCGCGGGTAAGGCGTACATTCCCCAACGCCTTTAACCCCCTCTTCTTCAATTTCAACCACGACCACGCTGGCTTCACTTCGACTGCCGCGGGAGATCACAAACGGGGTATGCAATGGCCAGGCTTCTTCATAGACCTTAACGCTTCTCATCACTGACTCCTTGCGGCCCGGAAAGGCGAAAAATTTGGTTTGCCGTGTTATCCGCTGATGGCATACACTAGCCCCGACGTTAACTATATGTAAACAGGAAGATATCTATGTCACAACTCGTTCATTTCCAGGGCAACCCGGTTGCTGTTGCAGGTTCCATTCCGCAGGCTGGCAGCAAAGCGCAGGCTTTTACTCTGGTGGCTAAAGATCTGTCTGACGTCACACTGGCTCAGTTTGCGGGTAAACGCAAAGTACTGAACATTTTCCCAAGCATTGATACCGGCGTTTGTGCCGCGTCCGTGCGTAAATTCAACCAGCTGGCGACTGAAATGGACAACACCGTTGTGCTGTGCATTTCCGCTGACCTGCCGTTTGCCCAGTCCCGTTTCTGCGGTGCCGAAGGCCTGAGCAACGTTATCACCCTCTCCACCCTGCGCAGCGCAGATTTCCTCGAGAAATACGGCGTCAGCATCGCGGAAGGCCCACTGAAAGGTCTGGCAGCACGTGCCGTACTGGTTCTGGATGAAAACGACACCGTTGTCTTCAGCGAACTGGTTAACGAAATCACCACCGAGCCGGACTACACTGCCGCGCTGGACGTGCTGAAAGCATAATAAGTACTTAGCATTCTATACAACTTATTCTCAACCTCGCCGCGGCGGGGTTTTTTATTATAATAAAGCTGAATCGTTAAAGCATAAATGCTCACAAATCACATTAGTCATGCAATAAAAACGTCGACGCGTAACATTAACGTGATCAATAACGCATAATAATCGTTAAAATTCTCTATTTTCGACCGCAGTGAAGCACATCACATTTCCCTTTTTGCCTAAACATTAGATTTGCTTACGAAAGAAAATAATCGTTTCAGCAAAAAGGATAAAATATGAAAATTAAATTCGCTTTTACGCTCCTTGCGGTACTGATTTCTGGCCATGCAGCGGCCAAAACCTGGGTGCTGACAAGCGCTGAAAGCAGCGTAGAGAAAGGAAACTGGAAGATTTCCAGTGATGAGCTGAAAGTTAAAGACCAAACGTTCAGCATTGAGCAAAAAGTCTTACACGGTGGTAAACAGGAAGGCAGCAAAGTCATCATTATTAGCAGCAAAGATGGCCTCACCATCACCCTGAGCCCGACCCGCGGGATGAACCTTCTGCATGTAGAAGGCTTTGGCACCCGACTGGGGTGGAATTCGCCCGTTAAAGAGGTCGTTAATCCTGCATATATCAATCTTGAGAGCCGCAACGGTCTCGGCTGGCTGGATGGTTTCAACGAGATGATGGTGCGCTGTGGCTATGAGTGGACAGGACACCCGGTTACCGCTGACGGGCAAATTTACACCCTGCACGGCAGGGCCGGTAATACCCCCGTTTCGCAGGTCGAGGTTGAAATCGCCGATGCCGCCCCGCATGAAATCCGCGTTCGGGGTTTGATCAAAGAGAGCACGTTTAAAAAATCGGATCTGCAAACCATGACCGAACTGCGCTACGTTCCCGGAACTAACCAGTTCAGCCTGCACGATGTTCTGACCAACCATGCGGATTACCCTCACGATTACCAAATCATCTATCACAGCAACTTCGGCACGCCGATCCTCGAAGAAGGCGCCCGTTTCCTTGCGCCGGCGGCGAGCGTGAGCCCGTTCAATGACTACGCCAAAGCGGGGGTTAACAACTGGCAAACCTATGCCGGGCCGACAAAAGGCTTTGATGAGATGGTCTTTAACATTAAACCGCTCGCGGACAATAACCACGAAACGCTTGCGGCGGTGGTCAATAAAGCCGGAGATAAAGGCGCGTCAATCCAGTTTGATACCCGCCAGCTGCCCGTGCTGACCTTATGGAAGAACACCGACACGCTGAAGCAGGGCTACGTCACGGGCATTGAGCCAGGCACCAGCTACGCCTACCCCGTTACGATTGAACGCGAGCAGAAGCGGGTTAAGCAGCTGCAGCCCGGTGCCAGCGCGCAGTTTGACCTGACCTATACCCTGCTGCACAGCCCGCAGCAGGTGAAAGAGGTCGAAAACAGGATTGCATCGATTCAGGGAGAGACAAAAACAGAAATCGTTAACACGCCGATGGCGAAGGAATAAACGCAAAGTAAAAAGCCTCTTTACAGAGGCTTTTTGTTATTCGTCGCCTTTCTTATGATTCAAACCGTACTCACGCAGCTTGTTCGCGATCGCGGTATGCGAGACGCCAAGGCGTTTTGCCAGCTTGCGGGTGCTGGGATAGCTGCGGTACAGCTGCGTCAGCACTGAACGCTCAAAACGGCTGGTGATATCGTCCAGCGAACCTTCCATCGCCTCTTCGCCAACCGATACCGTCCCCGCGTCGTAATCAGGCAACAGAATATCCTGCGGACGCAGTTCATAGCCTTCCAGCTGGGTCAGCGCACGATAAACGGCGTTTTTAAGCTGGCGAATGTTGCCCGGCCAGCCGTAGCGCATGAGCACCGTGCCGAGATCGGCAGACAGCTTCGGACGCGGCACCCCCTGCTCGTCGGCAAAGCGGGCGACGAACAGCTCCGTTAGCGGCATGATGTCCTGCGGGCAATCGCGCAGCGGGGGAATATTCAGCGTCAGGACGTTGAGGCGGTAATAGAGATCCTCGCGGAAGATCCCCTTTTGCACCAGTTCCACCAGGTTTTTCTGGGTGGCGCAAATGACGCGCACGTCCACATGCACTTCGTGATCCTCACCGACGCGGCGGAAGGTTCCGTCGTTCAGGAAACGCAGCAGCTTAGCCTGCATGCGCGGCGACATTTCGCCGATTTCGTCCAGCAGCACGGAGCCACCGTTAGCCTGCTCGAAGAACCCCTTCTTGCCTTCCGGCGCGTGGCCAAACAGCTCGCTTTCAACGGCATCTTCCGGAATAGAGGCGCAGTTAAGTGCCAGATAAGGCTTAGCCGCACGCGGGCTCGCCAGATGCACCGCATGAGCCAGCAGGTCTTTCCCGGTGCCGGTATCCCCGGTAATCAGCAGCGGCGCGGTCAGGCTTGCAAGCTTGCGCGCCTGGTCAACCACATGGCGCATTTTCGGGCTGACGGCAATAATCTGGCTGAACGCGCCAACATCCTGGCTGGAAATGTTCTGCAGCTGGCGACCCATGCGTAACGTCGAGCGCAGCATGATCACCGCCCCGGTCAACACGCGGGTATTCCCTTCCCCTTTCAGATAGACCGGCGTGATCTCCATCAGGAAATTCTGCCCGTTAATCACCACATGCTCGCTAAGCGTGTTCTGCGGATTGCTGTCCAGCCAGCGCTGGAAGTTAAAGCCGGGGATCAGCTGCGCGGCGTTATGATTGCTGAGCTTCTCCTGGCTCTGCGCGAAAAGCTGGCAGCTCGCGTGGTTAACGCGCTCAACTTTGCTTTTCAAATCCAGGGAGAGGAACGGCTCAGGCATCGCTTCCAGCAGCGCGCTCAGCGCCAGGTGCTCACGCTCAGAGGGCATCCAGGGAATGGTGCGTACATCCGTAACGCCAGCGATACGGCGGATTTCCGCCATCAGGCTGCTGAAGGTATTAAATTCAATTTCGGCAAAATTGAGGTAAATTCGCCCGACAGGATCGATCTCAATGCCACGTAAATCAATGCTACGTAAAACAAGAAGATCGAGTAACTCGCGGGTCAGACCGAGACGGTCTTCACAGAAGACTTCAAGACGCATGGGAAATTCACCGTTTTAAGCCAATAACAGTAAAATGATATGCCAGAACACGGTGATCGGGAAGATGGCTGTCAACAAATATTGACAGCCAGCACGATAAGTGAACAAAACCTCACGGAGCCGGTTTTTTATTGAGCGTCTCTTTGAGCTGGCCGATCAGCTCGCGCCTGAAATCCCCCAGCCGGGGCTTATCGCCATCAATCCACGGCAGCGGACGGCAGACTTCCATCGCTTTAATCCCCAAACGCGCGGTCAATAATCCCGCGCCGATACCCTGCGCGGCACGAGCGGAAAGACGCGCCGCCAGATCCTGCGACATCCAGTCCATTCCCACTTCGCGCACCAGTTCACTCGCCCCGGCAAACGCGATATTGAGCAGGACCAGCTTGAACAGGCGGAGTCGACTGTAGTAACCCAGCTCTATGCCGTAAAGGTTCGCGATACGGTTGATCAGGCGCAGGTTACGCCAGGCGATAAAGGCCATATCGACCAGCGCCAGCGGGCTGACGGCAATCATCAGGGTGGATTCCGCCGCAGAACGGCTAATCTCGCGTCGCGCCTGGGCATCCAGTACCGGCTGAACCATATGGGAGTAGAGCGTCACCACTTCCCGGTCATTCTGGGTTTCATGGATGGCGGCATACCAGCGCTGAAGCGCCGGATGCGACTGATCGATTCCCGCCTGGCTGGCCAGCTTTTCACAGAACGCGCGGCCTTTACCGGTGCCGTGACTGTGGAGCAGATCCCGCGCTTCATCACGCTCGTGCGCGCGCTGGCGCAAACGCCAGAGCCGCCGCCACTCGGTGGCAACCGACCCGATGCCCGCCCCCACAATCAGCGCGCCCGCGGCACATCCGCCCAGCGCGACCCAGTCCTGAGTTTGCCAGGCATTCATCGTCCACTGCACGCCCTGCCCAACCACGCTTACGCCAAACAGCGCCAGACCGGCGGTGACCATCCTGCGCCACAGGCTGCGTTTTGGACGCAGGGCGGCTTCCACAACCGCCTCTGCCGGACCTTCCTCGACGCCGGGCTCCTCTGTCAGGGCCGGAGCAAAGTTATCAGCCTGCGTGCCGCTGAACGTCTGCGCGGTTTTGAACGCCTCCTGAGGATCCTGCTCAAGCGTTCCGGTAAAGTCTATGCGCGGTTTTAACGGTTCCGTCATCGCAATTTATCTCCAATCAAAAACTCCAGCGCCGCATCCAGACGGATGTGTGGTAATGGCCTATCGACGCTCATTGCCTGCGGGCGGAAGGCTTCAAACTGGAAACCCTGATTCTGCCAGAAGGCCTGACCCGGCAGCCGCGCAGGCACTTCGCCCGGATAGACGGTAAGCGGTTCACCGTCGCTGAGCCGGTTCCCGCGTAATGCCGGTATTTTCTCGCCGTTAAGATCAATCAGCCCGCTTTGCGTTGCCTGCACGGACGCAAGCCCAAGGCAATCCATGCCGATCCCTTCGAAGGCGGCGTTTTGCCAGGCGTCCTGCACCAGCTGCTGCAGCAGCGATACCATATTGGCATGCTGGTCGACCGTGACGTGATCGGCCTTGGTGGCCGCAAAGAGCAGTTTATCGATCACCGGTGAGAACAGACGGCGAAACAGCGTCCGCTGCCCGTAGTGAAAACTTTGCATCAGCTGCGTCAGCGCCAGGCGCATATCGTTGAAGGCCTGCGGCCCGCTGTTGAGCGGCTGCAGACAATCCACCAGCACAATCTGACGGTCAAATCGCAAAAAGTGGTTTTTATAGAATCCCTTGACCACTTTTTCACAGTAGTAATTGTAACGCTCGCGCAGCATCCCGGCGTTAGTGTGCCTGTCGGCCTGCGCCAGCTTCGACTCGCCCACCCCGTCCACGTCCGGCCAGGGGAAGAACTGAAGCGCAGGCGCGCCCGCTAAATCACCCGGCAGGACAAAGCGACCCGGCTGAATGAAGTGCAACCCTTCCTGCTTGCACTGGTGCAGATACGCCGTCCAGGCTTCGGCAATGGCCGCCAGACGGTTTTCATCGGCCGGCGCAAGCGGGTCCAGGCCTTCGCACAGCTGTCGCCATTTGGCCGACCACCCGGCGCGCTGCCCCTGCAACAAGCCCGTCATCTGGCGGGACCAGCTGAGGTAATCCTGCGCCAGCATCGGCAGGTCGAGCAACCATTCACCGGGGTAATCGACGATTTCAAGGTACAGCGTAGAAGTATCCTTGAAGTGGCGCATCAGGGATTCATTCGAGCGAAAGCGGAGCGCGAGGCGAATTTCACTCACCCCTCGCGTCGGCGTCGGCCACGTGGGCGGATCGCCATAGAGCTGCGCCAGCCCTTCGTCATAGGTAAAACGTGGAATCCCAAAATCACGCTGAGGAACGCGCTTCACGCCCAGCAGGCGTTCTTCCCGCACCGCGCTGAGCAGCGGCAGACGCGCCCCGGCGTGCAGGTTCAGGAGCTGGTTCACCATCGCGGTGATAAACGCCGTCTTACCGCTGCGGCTCAGCCCCGTCACGGCCAGACGCAGATGACGGTCAACGCCGCGGTTCACCAGTGAATTGATTTCGTTTTTAAGTCGCTTCATCGCCGTCCTTCGTTGCCTGGAAGCCTTGAATGCATGGCTTCAGAATACAATAAATGGGGGCAGATCGTTGATTATCAATTCTTATTTATTGCTATTGCCGTTTTCTCTCCAGTAAGATGAACGGTATTGCTGTCAGTCCGGAGTGAGTAAGGTGTATGTCACCCACCATCTATGATATCGCACGGGTTGCGGGCGTATCGAAATCAACCGTTTCCCGCGTTCTGAATAAACAAACGAATATTTCTCCCGAAGCGCGTGAAAAAGTGCTGAAGGCGATTGACGAATTAAATTATCAGCCCAACAAACTGGCCCGCGCCCTGACCTCTTCAGGCTTCGATGCCATTATGGTTATTTCGACCCGTTCAACCAAAACCACTGCCGGTAATCCTTTTTTCTCCGATGTCCTGCATGCCATTACGGCAAAAGCGGAAGAAGAAGGATTTGACGTTATTTTACAAACATCAAAAAGCAGCGAAGACGATCTGCTGAAATGCGTGAGTAAAATAAAACAGAAGATGATCAAAGGGATCATTATGCTGAGCTCACCGGCAAATGAATCCTTTTTCACCACGCTGGATGCGTATGGCGTACCGGTGGTGGTTATCGGTAAAGTGGAAGGTGAGTATCAAAATATCTATTCCGTCGACACGGATAATTTCCATGACAGCGCCACGCTGACCGAAACCTTTATTAAAAACGGACGCCGTAAAATTGCCTGTCTGCATGCCCCGCTTGATTATCATGTTTCGATCGATCGCCTTGCGGGCTATAAAGCCAGTCTGGAAAAGCACCATATTGCCCTTAACCCGGACTGGATCAGGGATGGCGGTTATACCCATGAGAGTGCGCTTACGGCAGCGCTGGAATTGTTGTCTTCACCCACGCCGCCTGATGCAGTATTCGCTACCGACAGCATGAAGTTACTTAGCCTCTATCGCGCGGCGGATGAGTTGAACCTGATGATCCCGGAGCAGGTGGTGATAGCCGGATACAGTGACCCGATGCTGTCTCTCATTTTAACGCCCTCGCCTGGCGGCTTTGATATCCCCACCCGAAAACTGGGGGAAGAGAGCTGCGATCTTCTTTTCAGGCGTATTGCGGGTCATCCCGCCCCGCAAAAAGTGCTGGTTGATACCCACTTTTTGTTGGCTGCTTCCCTTCGCTAAAACCAGGGGCGAAGTGCCCCTGGCGTGCAGTCGGTCAGAACGCGTAGTTTACGCCAACCCCCGCATAGTGGAAGTGGTCGCTTTCGCCTTCATCGTGGTTTTCCCACTCATAGGCGTATTCCAGCGTCATGGATAAACCATTGTTGAAATCGTAAGCGTAGAGGAGACCGAGTCGGTTGAAATCGTGTCCTTCACGCTCAGGATCGTCCTGCCAGTCCCAGTTCGACCAGCGATCGAGCCCCAGGCGGGTATAAGGCGTTAAGGTGGTCTGGCCTAACGAAATGGGCAGATAGGCACGAATTTCCTGAGTAGAAAACTCGCCGTTATTACGGGAACTGTCCATATTGAAGCCGCGCTCTAAATAATAATTCACTTTAGCCGCAAAGGTTTCGTTAATGGTCCAGGTAAAGCCCGTTTCGGTTTCAACGCGGCTGTCAGCATAGCCGGTTTTTTGCAGATCGTTAGCAAACTGATACATGGCAAACCAGCCGCCAAAACGCCAGTCGTCGGTTAATTTAATATCCCAGTCAGGCTGAACTTTGTAGCGCTGCATATTAGCGCTGCCGTCTTTGGCACCGTACTCATCTTTAAAGTGATAACCATAATTACGGAAACCGCCAGTCAGACCGAAGGTGAAATTATCGGTTCCGATAAAGCGATAGCGTAATTGAAATTCAGGACGATCGAAATAGGTTCCACGGGTCATACTGCTGTAATCAACCGGCCCCTCCTGATACATCGCCAGCGAAATAGTCCACGCATCCCAGGTTGCATTAAACCACACGGAAGGTTCATATAATCCATCTTTATCGTCGCCCTGCCCCTCAACGTTTTCGATTTCATACATCGCCCCAATATTAAATTCCCACTGTTTAGCTGCTTCTGATGCTTGTGCACAGCTAACTCCTGCGCACAGAACGAGCGCAGCACTTCTTAGTAGAGTACTCATTTAATTTTCCCTTTATAAGTAACAAACAAAAAAACCGGAAATTTTCATTTCCGGCGAACACCTTTCTTATCTAATAGCCGCTTCGGTTTCAGCGTCGAAGAAATGGCACTTATTCATATCGAACTGGATATTGATATTATCCCCTGCGGCATAATCATTCGCCGCGCCAGCGCGAACCACCAGCTCATGACCGCCAACGGTGGCGTAAAGCATAAATTCTGCGCCGGTCAGTTCGGCTACGCTGACTTTCGCCGCGATATTTTTACCACTGCTCTGCAGAGTGAGAATATCTTCCGGGCGGATCCCAAATACCACCGCTTTGCGCTGATACCCTGCGGCATTCAGTGAAGCGAGCTTGTCTTCCGGGATCGCCAGACGCAGCGTTTCCGTGACGAAATAGCGATCGTCGATAGCGCCGCGAATGAAATTCATGGCTGGCGATCCAATAAACCCTGCAACAAACATATTTGCCGGTTCGTTGTACACCTGCTTCGGAGCGCCGACCTGCTGAATAATGCCGTCTTTTAAGATCACGATGCGGGTCGCCATCGTCATGGCTTCCGTCTGGTCGTGGGTCACGTAAATCATCGTGGTGTTGAGCTTCTGGTGCAACTTGCTGATTTCAGCCCGCATCTGCACGCGAAGCTTGGCATCAAGGTTGGAGAGCGGTTCATCCATCAGGAACACGCCCGCTTCGCGCACGATCGCCCTGCCCAACGCCACGCGCTGTCGCTGGCCGCCGGACAGCGCGCCCGGTTTACGCTTGAGGTACTCGCGTAATCCGAGGATCTGTGCCGCCCAGTTAACGCGCTCGTCGATAACCACAGGCGCAATTTTTTGCATCTTCAGGCCGAACGCCATGTTGTCGTAGACCGTCATATGCGGATAAAGCGCATAGTTCTGGAACACCATCGCGATATCGCGTGACTTGGCGGGCACGTCATTCATGCACACCCCGTCAATAATCAGTTCACCCGCGCTGATCTCCTCCAGACCGGCAATCATGCGCAGCGTCGTGGATTTACCACAGCCCGAAGGCCCAACGAAGACGATGAACTCCTTGTCTTCGATTTCGAGGCTGAAATCCTTAACCACGTGGACCTGGTTATCATAGATTTTCTGAATGTGTTTCAGGGACAGTTGAGCCATTGTTAATTCCTTATCAATACGTCCGGGATGCCCAAAACTCGGTCAGGCATTTCCAGGTCAGTTCCCGCGTTGAATGAAGTTGTAAACCCGCATGGTTCAGGCCAGATCCAATCCCAACCGATAGCATTCCCGCCGCGTTGATCGCCTCAACGCCTGCAGGTGCATCTTCGATACCTATAGCCGCGCCAGGACGCACATTCAGGCCTGCACAGGCAGCAAGGAAAATCTCCGGGTCTGGTTTTGAGCGGCGAATACGGGAAGCATCGGCACAAAAATCGAAGGCCTGATGAATGCCCAGCGCGTGCAGGATCCCCGGGGCATTCAGGGAAACGGAGGCGAGCCCAATTTTGACCTTCGCCGCACGGATATCCGCCAGCACGTCGCGAATACCGGGAAGCAGTGAATCCTCCGTCAGCGACGCCAGAGACTGGACATAGAGCGCGTTCTTTTTCGTCGCCAGCGCGAGGCCCTGCTCATGGCTGAACATTCCCTCTTTCCCGCCATGCTTCAGGATGCGCTGCAGGGAATCCATGCGGCTAATCCCCTTCAGCTGTTCGTTAAATACTTCGTCGAAGGTGATGCCGATTTCATCCGCCACTGCACGCCAGGCCAGAAAATGGAGGTTTGCGGTATCGGTGATCACACCGTCCAGATCGAATACAACCGCCTTAAGCGTCATGGCGCCCCTCCGTGGTAGCGGTCCCATTAACAGGTGCAAGAAAATCCTTATAAGCGCAAACTGTCCGCCCCGATACGTGTAGCGTCTTGCCCCACAGCGTCAACATGGAAGGTGCCGAAGCTTCAATGGTTAACACCTCGTTTTCACAGGTGAAGTGCAGCGTTGCATTTCGCCAGCGCAGCGGGAATGCCAGTCTTCGCCAGTGGGCCGGCAACCTGGGCGAAAGATGCAGCTCCCCATCCACTATCTGCATACCGGCAAAGCCCTGAATGACGCCGGACCAGATAGCGCCGGTCGCAGCGGCGTGAATTCCGTCATCGCAGCTGTGCGGGTCGTCCCCAAGATCGATAGCGACGCCATCGCGCCAGAAGGCGTAGGCACCTTCGACGTCACCACAGCGGGCAGTCACAATGCCGTGAATGGCCTTGCTCAGCGAAGAGTCATGGATCGTGCGGGGCTCGTAGAACGCCAGATTGGCGGCACACTGCTGCGGGGTAAACCGCTCCGGCAACAGGTAGGTAAGCATCACCACATCAGCCTGCTTAAGGATCTGCATGTCGTTGACTTCCGCCCGGGAATAATCGAGCAGAATGGTCTGCTTACCCGCTTTGGCTTTGTAGCGGCTGAGATCGATGGCCGGTTTGGCCATGAAGGTATCATCCTGCGGGATCACACCGTCTGGATTGGCCTCCGGCAGCCATAAGCACGTCAGGAACCGTGTCGCTTTCTGCGTAAAACCTTCATCCTCGCGCCCAAACATCGCCATAAACTGGCGAGCGCAGGCGACGTTGTGCCAGGCCAGATAGTTGGTATACGCGTTGTTGTTCACATGCTCGGTGTATTCGTCCGGTCCGATAACGTCATGGATTTCGAGACGACCATTAATTTCCGTCGCGCGGCCCATCCAGAACGCAGCGGTTTCCATCAGCAGCGTCAGGCCTTCGTTTCGCATAAAGGCATCATCGTGCGTCGCCTGCCAGTAAGCGACGACGGCCCAGGCAATGTCCGCCACGATGTGGTGTTCCGCCAGCGCGGAGGCCACCTTCTGGCGCGTGCCGGTTCGGATGTTGATAGCCGCGAACTCCGGCGTCTCTTCCAGCCCGCTGGCGGCGCTTTCCCATGGGAACAACACGCCGGGCCAGCCGTTGCGACGGGCTTTTTCCCGCGCCCCGGCCAGGTTGAGCCAACGATAGCGCAGCAGGCTACGGGCGATTTGGGGCCGGGTGAAGAGATGGAAAGGCAGCAGGAAAATTTCGGTATCCCAGAAGACGTGGCCTTTATACCCCTCACCCGTCAGCCCTTTGGCGGCGATACTGCTTCGCTCATCATGGGCTGGCGTCATGGTCGTCAAATGCCAGACGGCGTAATCCAGCGCCATCTGATCCTGATGTTCCGTAGAGTCCACCTCCACCCGAGCGTTACGCCAGACCTCTTGCCAGGCACACGCCGAACTCTCAAGCAAGGCGTCGTAGCCTCTTGCCGCACAGACCTTAAGATCGGCCAGCGCGTTTCGGGCGAACGAGGCCTGCGACAGTGCTTTATCACTGCGATGTGCCACCCAGACGATTTTTTCAAGCGTGACAGTGTCACCCTTAGCAATCGTCAGCGAATGATGAACGCTGAGACGACGATTTTTGGCGGTGAAACAGCTATCGCTCTTCGCGGAGAGCTGACAATATGCTGAAACAACAATCTCAGACGCGCGGTCCTGCGTTTCATACACGCCCTGCATATATTGCTGGTCGAACACTCTGACCGACATTTCATCCAGATGCTGTCTGCCGCTGTTCGTTTGCGTTGCGTCAATGCCGGTTTGCACCACGGCCTGCGTGGCGGTATCGAGCGGTGTAATCGAAAGCTGCATGGCCACTAAGGGCAACTGGTCCAGCGACACAAAACGACGGCTCTCCAGACGATAGCGTTTCCCGTCAGGCGAGCGCCAGACGACGCTGCGACGAAGCTCGCCATTAGCAAACGCCAGCTCGCGCTGCCACTCGAGGATTTCGCCTGACAGGAGCGTGAAATTGAAGCCATCCAGCTCAACATCGATACCGATGATATCCGGCAGATTGATCAGCTCAGTGGTCTCGTTGCGACCAGCACGATGATAGAGGCCCGCAAGATACATGCCTCTGGTTTGCTGGGTGTAATCTTCTTCGTGCGCAGCGCGGATCCCCATGTAGCCATTACCGCAGGCCATGATGGAGGCGTATTTATTCAGGCTGTGTGGACAAAAGCCCGGGTCGGTTAATACAGACACGTTTAGCATATCGTCACGCTTTCCCCTGTTTCTGCTGATTCATACAGCGCGGCGACAAGCTGCTGGATAACCAGCCCCTGCTCCGCATCAGCGATCATGACGGGCTCTCCCTGCACATGCCGCACAAAGGCATCCATACTGCGCATATGACGCTGGTCGTCAGCCTCTTCACGCTGCGTGAGGGTGACTAAAGTCCCGGCTTCGTCGTTGTAGATGTGCGCCGGGAACAGCATGGCGCCAGCCTTTTCACCGCAGAATGCGACGTTCATGATGGATTGTTCACGGATATTGAGCGCAAACGACGTGTCCAGACGCAGAATGCCGCCGTTGCAAAATTCAATGGTGCCAAACAGGGCATCTTCAACGGTAAACTGCGTGGGATCCCACGCACCAAACTGGCCGCTGCTTTTACGGTTCCCCAGCCTCTGGAAGCTGTGTGCCGTCACCTTTTTTACCGCCGGGAACCCCAGCACGTACATCGCGGCATCGAGCATATGGATGCCGATATCAATCAGCGGCCCACCGCCCTGAAGCGTTTTGTTGGTAAAGACGCCCCAGCCGGGAACCCCGCAGCGGCGTAGCGCCTGCGCCGTGGTGTAATAAATTTCTCCCAGCGCCCCCTTTATCACAGCTTCACGCAGCAGTTGCGTATCGAGAGCAAAACGATGGTGAAAATCATACGCCAGCACTTTTCCCGCCTTGCGCGCGGCCATGCGCATCCGATCTGCCTCCTGCGGCGTCATAGCTGGCGGTTTTTCACACATCACGTGGCAGCCTGCTTCCAGCGCTGCCATGACGTGCCCGAAATGGAACCGGTTAGGCGAACAGACGCTCACCACATCCGGCTTAACCGCCTCGAGCATCTCTCGCGCATCCTGCCATGCCGAGGGAATACCATGACGTTCCGCAAACGCCCGAGCCTGTTCAGGGTGGCTGTCCATGACAGCCACCATCTGAACATCCCTGCGCGTGGCGTAATACGAGGCATGCACTTTATCCGCGACCTGCCCGGCGCCAATGATGGCGACGCGCAGAGGCGAAGGTGTAGAAGCACTCATCACGCTCGTCATCCTTAGCATTTACGCAAGTAAGTGAGCGAATCCCGGTATGCCTGAGCCGGATCCTCGGCGCGAACACGGCACTCATACACCACGTAACCCCGGTAGTTATCAGCACGCAGCTGAGCGAACAGGCTGGCAAAATCGAGGCTGCCGCTCCCAGGCTGGTAGCGGTGGTTATCTGCGATGTGCACATGGCCCAGCAGATCGCGGTGCTGATGCAGCGCATCCGTCAGCGAGTCTTCTTCGATGTTCATATGATAGAAATCGCCGATGATCTGCACGTGCTTCAGGCCGTTCTCTTCGATATAGCGACGCGCGTCAGCAAGAGTGTTGATCATGTGATCCTGATAGCGGTTCAGCGGCTCCAGGTAGACGGTTGTTCCGGTGCGAGCCGCCACCTCATCCAGCCAGCGCAGGGAGGCGCTTACGGCTTTGCGGTCACCGTCCAGGCTGCGTGGAGAGGTCATTGGCGGTAGACGGAAGGTAAACATCCCCCAGGCAGCAGGCACGATAATGCCCTTTCCGCCAACTTCCGCCAGCGCTTTCAGAATGCGTTCAATCTGCTGTAACCCGTTCAGACGGCGTTCTTCGATGAAATCACCGATCCAGCCATCGTATCCGCCACATGCTGTCGTCACCGGCAGACCGGTGGCTTTGATGGCCGCTTTCACTTCATCGAGGTTTTCCACCAGCAGGCGGCCGTCAATTTCGTAACCATCAAAGCCCATCGCTTTGATGTACTCGAATTTCTCCATGATATTGACCGGGAAAAAGGCCTGGTTTTGTGTTGCGATCTTCATGATTTGCTGTCCTTAGCTTAAAAAGTGACGCCCATTTTGATACTGAGTTCCGGGTGCTGATCGACATACTTCATATAGCTTTCCGGGGTGGTGGCGAAGGTCACGACCGGGTCGATCAGATCTTCACAATTCAGATAACCGTTCATCAGCAATTCCCAGCAGGTCTCTTCAATACGCTTGCGGCTCCAGCGCGGGTAGTCCGGGTTGGGTTCGCTACAGGCGCGGGAGAAGACAATCTTCGCGTTATTGAAATGCGCTTCGCGGCCGAGGTTAAAGCCTTCCGCGAACGGTTTTGCGAAAGCTACATAGGAGATGGTGCCGCCGTAGGCAAGTCCGCGCAGCGCGGACTGCAGCGCATCTGCAAAGCCGCTGGTTTCGATGATCGCGTCCGCGCCCTGCTTCCCGGTCAGCTTTTTGATTTCCAGACCGACATCGGTGCCGATTGGGTTCAGACAGTGGTCTGCCCCATGACGGCGGGCAATCTCACAGCGGTGTTCGATAGGGTCGACGCCGATGACGATTGACGCACCGGCTTTTTTCGCCAGCTGGATCGCAATTTGCCCAATGGCTCCCAGACCGACCACGACAACAAAGTCGCCCACGCGGACGTTGGCATCACGCACGCCGCTCATGGCGAACTGCGCCGGATCGTAGCAAACGGCGTTTTTCCAGGAGGCGCCCTGCGGCATTTTGCGCAGCTTATAGTTATTCACCGCGTTAACGATCACCGTTTCCTGCAGCGGTGCGTAGCAGCAGACGCTGTCGCCGATCTGGTATTCCGTGACGTCAGCACCGCATTCGATAATCTCGCCAACAATCATATTGCCCAGCTGGAACTTACCGAATTCGATCCCGCGGGCCGCCCCCTCTTCACGCGGGGTAAACATCTGCCACTCCGCATTGAACTCTTCATCGATAAACGGACTGGCGGCGCGGAAATCCACCACTTCGGTACCGTGTTTCGGCGCGCCAAAGCGGGCGCGAATTTTCACTTCATGGACGGCAACCGGACGATCTTCATATTCCACCAGCGCCGCTACACGAGGCGCTGTCGCAACTAATTTTTTCATGACTGACTCCTTGTTAAAATTGGCCGCCTCAGCCCTTCACGCCACCGGCGGTCAAACCACTTTTAATAAAACGTTCAGACAGGGCGTACATGATGACAACCGGAAGCGCCGTCACCAGCGATGCCGCCATCATGCGACCCCAGATATAATCTGGCGTGCTAAAGAGCGTGTTCAGCCCAACCGGCAAGGTGAAATGGCTGGCGCTGGACAGGAAAATGGACGCAAACAGATAGTCGTTCCACGCCACCATGAAGCAGTAGACAAACACCGACACGAGCCCGGAAATCGCCAGCGGCACGGTGATGCGAAAGATGATTTGCAGGCGGTTAAGGCCGTCCATCATCGCGGCTTCTTCGATTTCGTCCGGGATGGTGTCGAAATAGCTGCGCAGCATGAACACCGCTGTCGGTAACGTTTGGGTCACCATGGTGATAATCAGCGCCAGCTCGGTGTCGTAGATCCCAAGGGCAGTGATGATTTTGAACAGCGGCACCACCAGCAATATCCCGGAGAACATGTAGACGGTGTAGAAACTCGCATTGATCGTCATGCGGCCCTTAAAACGCAGTTTGGACAAGGCGTAAGCCCCCAGCGTGCCGAGAAATACGGCAATCACCGAGGAGGTCAGCGACACCATCATGCTGTTTTTGAAATAGTCCACGAATGGGAAAATCAGCGGATTAAAGATGTCGACGTAATGCTGCAGCGTCCACGCCTGCGGCAATATGGTCGGGTTAAGCGATATCGCCTCTTTCGCACTCTTAAACGACGTCATCAGCATCACGAAGAACGGGAACAGCGTGATGACCAGGAACACCGCCAGACCGAGATAAAAACCAATACGGCTCAGTACGCGTTTATTTGTTGCCATTGAGGTTTACCCTTTTTCTGGTCAGCAGAATCACCGCGAAGATGATCACAAACAGCACGACGGAGATCGCCGCAGCCTTACCCAAATCATTGAAAGCAAATGCCGTTTTGTAGAGGTAGACGCCCAAAATATCGACCTTGGTCGTCAACAGGTAGACATCCGCAAACATGTAGAACATCCAGATAGTGCGGAGCGTCACCACCGTTGCCAGCACCGGCATAATCGCGGGCAGCGTAACGATTCGAAAACGCTGCCAGGCATTCGCGCCGTCCATTTCCGCCGCTTCATACAGCGACTTATCAATGGTCTGCAAAATCGCGAGGAACGAAATGAACGCGTACGGGAAGTAGCGCCAGATGGCGAACAGCACCACCAGCACAAAGCTGCTGCCAGGATTGTCGAACCACAGCGGCGCCTGGTCATACAGATGCAGCAGGTCAACGCCCAGATAGTTCACAATGCCGTAGCCGTTGTTGAACATGTATTTCCATGCAAACACCAGCGAAATGGACGGGGTGACGTAGGACAAAATCACCAGTGAACGTGCCGTTTTCCGCAGACGGAATTCACGGTTAAAGAAGATCGCCACCGCCAGCCCCAACCCCGTGCTGCCGATCACCACCAGCGCGGTGTACCAGAACGTCATCCACAGGGAGTGCCAGAATGCTGCATCACTGAGAATGCGAATGTAATTATCCAGCCCGACAAACACAGCGCTAATGCGCGGGTTAAGCGGCAGACGTAAGAAACTGATTTCAATATTGGAAATCATTGGCCAGGCCACCAGGCCCCCCAGCAAAATCAGGCTGGGGGCCAACAGCAGCATGGCGAAAGGCATATCTGAACGACCAGAAAACAACGTCTTCATAATTTCCTTCCGCAGAGCGCTCCTATCGTTGTGAAATCAGATCGGTCAGACGCTTCTGGCTGTTACTAAGCGTGTTGCTGAGATCTTTTTTCCCCACCGTGACGTTATGCACCATGGAACTGATGATGCCGGACCCGGTAACATCGCCCATGCGTGTGAAGTTTTTGTCCCCCACCGCGCCAAACACCTGCACATTCGGGAACTGCGCAATCAGTTCGTAAGGCAGTTGTCCAAACGCTTTGATCACATCGTTGTTTTTCCAGGTATCGGTGCCCACCACCAGCTTGTTCACCGGCAGTGCCGCGCCGGGCGACATCATGACCCAGTCGGTTGCGTTTTGAGCCTGCTCCATCCAGGTCACAAACTTTTCAGCCGCCTGAGTCTCATCTTCGGTTTGACCGGTGGTAATCGTCAGCGACGTGACCATGCCGTAAACGGCAGAAGAGGTTTCTGTTGGGACGACGAAGCCCAGGTTGGCAGGGTTTCCGTCCTGGAATACCGCCGGAAGGATGTAGGTGGAGTAAACCGCCATCGGCGCAGAACCGTTCATGAAGGCATCTTTGATCTCCATGACGTCGTTTGAACCCGGCATGGTGGTCGCGGCCAGATCTTTATAAAACGCCAGGGCTTTTGCCATTTCAGGGGTATCGATGTTGACGTTCCCTTTGGCATCAAAAACGTTCGCGCCGCCAGAAAGCGCAAACTGGGAGAATGCCTGCTCCGTCATCACGCTTTCCGCGGTGGGCAGCGCAATGCCGTAATGTTTTTTGGCCGGGTCGTTAAGGCTCTGGCTGGCTTTCAGCAGCTGCGCCCAGTTATGCGGCTCCTGGATACCCGCCGCAGCCAGCGCATCTTTGTGATACCAGACGCCGGATAGCCAGGCGCTAACTGGCACACCCGTCCAGGCAGAACCGTCTTCCGTACGAACAACACGCAAGATGCCGTCATAGAAGGTGTCCTCGCCTACCGCTTTAATGGCTTCGCCGATAGCTTTGCGATCCAGCAGCTGTTCCTTGTCCATGACTTTCGCGTAGTCATGGCTGACTTCAATCACCTCTGGCAGCGCGCCCGTTCTGGCGAGCGTAATAACCTTGGTGTTGTAGGCATCCTCTTCGACCGGGACCTGTTTCACCGTGATGCCAGGGTTCTCTTTCTCGAACTTTTCGATAAGCTTCGTGATAACCGCCTGGCGCTCCTGCTCGACTGACGAGTGCATAAACTCAATGGTGACAGCAGACTTTTTGTCGTCCTTGCACCCTGATAACAAGGCGCACGAAACCAGTGCTGAAATCAGCACAATTCTGGGCATTTTCATTTTAAGGTCCTTTTTAGTTTTCTTTAATCCACAACACCTGCCATGGATATAGGGTCAGCGTTTTATCTGTAATATCTTTCCCGGAAATCAACTCCGTTCCGGAATGAATATCGGATTCCATCGTTTGAATGCCATCACTGAAATTAAACAGCGCCGTTACTTTCTCACCACAATCCGCCACGCGAACGATTTTTAAAACATGTTTACCTGACGCACTGAAATAAGCTTCACTGTCAGGATGGAATGCTTTCTCCGCCCGACGCAGCGCGATTAACTGGCTTAACGAGCGATAGATCTGAGAACGCAGGCTATTTTTATCTTCAAGCAGGCTATCAATTTGCCCTGCCGTGTATTTCTCACGATTAATCGCACGGTTATATCCCAGGTGTTCAACACCTGCATAATCATTACGGGAACCGAGAATGCTCTGGATATAAACCGCAGGCACGCCGGGGAAGCTTAAAAGGACGGCATGCGCCAGAATAAACCGGGCAATCCGTTGGCTATCAAGACTGTCACGCGTACTTAAAGCATCCAGATAGGTCACATTAATTTCATAAGGACTGCGTGTACCATCCGGGTTATTTTTCCAGTTAACCAACGCCCCTTCAGCCTGAAGTTTTTCCACAAGCGAGAGGATTTCCGACTCGGGTAAAATTCCGCGTAACGGATTCAGACCAATCCCGTCATGCGAGGCCAGGAAGTTAAACCAGGTGGTTTTCGTGGAAGGCAACGTCAGCGACGCTGCCCACTGGCTCAGCGTCCCGACGTCCTGAGAATGCACCGCATGCAGCACCAGCGGGGGCAAAGAGAACTGATAAACCATCTGCGCTTCATTTTCGCCGTCACCGAAGTAAGCAACGTTATCTTTATGCGGAACGTTCGTCTCGGTAATAATCACCGTTCCAGGGGCGACAGCCTCGGTAATCGCGCGGAAAAGCTGGATGAGCTGGTGGGTTTGCTCAAGGTGGATGCAGTTTGTTCCGGGTATTTTCCACATGAATCCCACCGCATCCAGACGAATGTATCGCGCCCCTTCAATCAGGTAATGCAGCAGCACGTCGACCATCGCGATCAGCACCTGCGGAGAGGCGAAATTGAGATCGACCTGGTCCTCGCTGAAGGTGGTCCACAGGTGTCGCACGCTGCCGTCATGCAGCGTGAAAGGTGTAAGAAGCGGTAAGGCACGCGGACGCGTCACCGCGGATAAGTCTGTTTCAGGATCGACAGAAATAAAGAAATCTTCATATCCTGGCATTTGCTTCAGGTAATTAGCGAACCATTTGCTTTTGGCTGACATATGGTTGCATACGAAATCGAACATTAAACTGGCTGACTGTTTTAATTCAGCAACGTCTCGCCACGTTCCGGTTTCCGGTGCAACCTCGTGATAATCGATAACAGAAAAACCGTCGTCCGAAGACCATGGATAAAAAGGCAAGAGATGAACATGAGAAAAAGAACGAGAAAGCCACCTGTTATAAAAACGTGTAAACACCGGTAGCGCCTTCTCCCCTTTCGCTGAAAACTGATCGGCATAGGTAATCAGGACAACGTCTTTTTCATCCCAACCCGTTTTACGTTTTTCCGTAATAACAGAAGCGGCATTTCCAATATTTTCCAGCAGCACATTAAGATGGGCATCAGAAAACGTTTCCCCGTAAACAAGATTAATGAGTTCTTTAATTTTTGTATTCATTTCATTTTCCATGGTAGCGGTCCCACGAAGTGGCAATCTACTCCCATGAAAAATATCTGTCAACGGACCAGAAAGGAGAAAAAGGTGATTGCAAAGCAGCTCAGCGCAATATTGTGAGCTGCCGCAAAGAAAGAACCGGGAAAAGAGGAAATGCGGTTAACCGTCGCCAGTCCCTCCCCCGTCAGGGAAAGGGCTAACGCCAGCAGGAATTATTGGGATAAGTAGCGGCGAGATAGCCGTTTTGCCACCTTTTGCAGCAGCGGTTCGAGCGCCACGGCCAGCACCATTCTGACCGGTTTGCGGGCAACGGATTTGATCGCCCAACCCGCCACACCTGCCGGGCCGAACCGTAACGCGGTCAGCAGGACCAGTTTACCTGCGATTTTCAGGCCGGGTTTTACCTTCTGACCGGCCTGTTGCCAGTGTTGTTTCATCTCATCTCTCTCTTAAAGCTGACGAAAGCGACTTCTCAGCGTAAAGGTATCCGACGTGACATAGCGTTCCATTTCCCGTAGCCGCTTCTCACCGGCGGCGAGTTGCTCATCAACGGCATTGAGAAGATCGCTGCTGGTCGGGGCTCCCTCCGCAGCCAGTTCTCCTTCGGGCATCGGGTCAAGAACAAACGACAGGACGATATATGCCACCAGGGTAATAAACGCCAGGCCAAAGAAGATCGATAGCACCGCGACCACGCGGACCAGTTTTACCGGGACATCAAGATAGTGAGCCAGCCCGGCACAAACGCCGCGCACCATGCCCTGCTGTGGAATTCGCCACAACTTTTTGTTCAGATTCAGTCCAGACATTAACGGTCCCTCCAGTTTGGATGCTCAGCATCCAGGATGGCTTCCAGCGCCTGAATGCGTTCGCGCATTTTGTTCGCCTCGTCGGAGAGCTGTACCAGACGCTGTTGTTCACTCTGGGAGAGTTCGCCCCGAGAAGAACGGTTGCTGTAGTGCAGCCATAGCCAAATCGGCAAAACGAACAGCACGAAAATTGTCAGGGGAATGGCCAGAAAAAGCGCGCTCATGTGTACTCCTTGTCTTATGATGCGGCACGCTCAGGTGCCGCAGGAATTATTATTGGTTGTCTTGCTTCATTTTGGCTTTCAGTGCCGCCAGCTGCTCGCTGATTTCATCATCAGCCTTCAGATCGGCGAACTGTTGATCCAGCGACTTCTGCTTGCCGATGCCGTGGCTTTCGGCTTCCGCTTCCATGTGGTCGATACGACGTTCAAACGATTCAAAACGCGCCATCGCTTCATCAAGCTTACCGCTGTCCAGCTGACGACGCACGTCGCGGGAAGAGCTTGCCGCCTGGTGACGCAGGGCCAGCGCCTGCTGACGCGCGCGGGTTTCGTTAAGTTTATTTTCAAGCTCACCAATCTCTTTCTTCATACGGGTGAGCGTGTCATCCACCAGCGTGACTTCATGCTCGAGCGTCGCGACCATATCAGCCAGCTTCTGTTTTTCGATCAGCGCCGCACGGGCCAGATCCTCTTTGTCTTTACGCAGCGCCAGCTCCGCTTTTTCCTGCCATTCGTTCAGCTGAGCGGTTGCCTGTTCAATACGACGCGTAAGCTGTTTTTTCTCCGCCAGCGCGCGGGCGGAGGTTGAACGCACTTCAACCAGCGTGTCTTCCATCTCCTGAATCATCAGGCGGACCAGCTTCTGCGGATCTTCCGCTTTCTCAAGCAGTGAGTTGATGTTGGCGTTCACGATGTCGGCAAAACGAGAAAAAATACCCATAATCTAATCCTCATAGTTCTGTTATCGGGCGATGCCCTGCTGTACGGATAATACAAACATCATGCCAGGTTTTTATCTTATTGATTTTTCAGAGTCTGATTGATTTTTGCGCAGCAACAGACTATTCTTCCCTGGTGAATATCGCTAAGGAGTGGTTAATTTCATCATGCCCGGATACAAAGACAATTTACTCGGCGAAGCAAACAGCTTTCTCGAAGTGCTGGAACAGGTCTCTCGCCTGGCGCCGCTCAATAAACCGGTGCTGATCGTCGGTGAACGCGGAACGGGGAAAGAACTGATAGCCAACCGTCTGCATTACCTCTCCGGGCGCTGGGATGGCCCCTTCATTTCCCTTAACTGCGCGGCGCTGAATGAAAACCTGCTCGACACCGAGCTCTTCGGCCATGAAGCGGGGGCGTTTACCGGCGCCCAGAAACGCCATCCCGGACGCTTTGAGCGCGCCGACGGCGGTACGCTGTTTCTGGATGAGCTGGCCACCGCGCCCATGCTGGTGCAGGAAAAACTGCTGCGCGTGATTGAGTACGGCGAGCTGGAGCGAGTCGGCGGCAGCCAGCCGCTGCAGGTTAACGTACGCCTGGTGTGCGCCACGAACGCCAACCTGCCGGAGATGGTGGCGGAGGAGAAATTCCGTGCCGACCTGCTTGACCGCCTGGCCTTTGACGTCGTTCAGCTTCCACCCCTGCGCGAGCGCAGAAGCGACATCATGCTGCTGGCAGACCAGTTTGCGATTCAGATGTGCCGCGAGCTCGGACTGCCGCTGTTCCCCGGCTTCAGCGATTATGCGCAGGAGACGCTGCTGGCTTACCACTGGCCGGGAAATATCCGTGAACTGAAAAACGTCGTGGAGCGCTCCGTCTATCGCCACGGCAGCAGCGAGACGGAGCTGGACAATATCATTATCGATCCTTTTCAGCGCAGCGCAGCGCCGCTACCCACACCAGCGTCTTCAGGCGATCTCCCTACTCTCCCCCTTGATTTACGCCAGTTCCAGAACGTTCAGGAGAAACAGCTGCTGGAGCAAAGCCTGAAGACGGCAAAATATAACCAGAAACGGGCGGCTGAACTGCTGGGTCTGACCTACCATCAGTTAAGGGCATTGCTCAAAAAGCATCAAATGCGCTGACAATATCAGCACTTACCTGCAGACATTTTTACGAAGCAGGCGTAAGTGCGATACACTTTGCAGATCGAACCTAAAAACCTTAAAAATTATGCGTCTGGTTTTATCGTCCTTTTTAGCACTCGGTCTGTTTAGCAGCCTGGCCTTTGCCGCGCCCGGGCAAACTCCCCAGCCTGACATTCGTGACAGCGGCTTTGTCTATTGCGTAAGCGGCCAGGTGGATACCTTCAACCCGCAAAAAGCGGGCAGCGGCCTGATCGTGGATACCCTGGCCGCGCAGCTTTACGACCGTCTGCTTGATGTTGACCCATACACCTACCGTCTGGTGCCTGAGCTGGCGGAAAGCTGGGAAGTGCTGGATAACGGCGCAACCTACCGTTTTCACCTGCGCGATGACGTCGCGTTTCAGCGCACGCCTTGGTTTACCCCCACGCGCAGGCTGAACGCAGATGACGTGGTCTTCACCTTCCAGCGTATCTTTAACCGCAACCATCCGTGGCATAACGTTAACGGGGATAATTTCCCCTATTTCGACAGCCTGCAGTTTGCTGACACCGTCAAAAGCGTGCGCAAGCTGGACAATCGGACGGTTGAATTTACGCTGACGCGCCCGGATGCCTCCTTCCTCTGGCATCTGGCGACCCACTATGCGTCAGTCATGTCCGCTGAATACGCGGCAAACCTGACGAAAAAAGATCGTCAGGAGTTGCTCGATCGTCAGCCGGTCGGCACCGGTCCGTTCCAGCTCGCTGAATACCGCGCAGGGCAGTATATTCGTCTGCAGCGCCATGAGCATTTCTGGCGCGGCACTCCGCTGATGCCGCAGGTGGTGGTCGATCTCGGTTCAGGTGGAACGGGACGTCTGTCGAAACTGCTCACCGGGGAGTGCGACGTGCTCGCCTGGCCCGCGGCCAGCCAGCTCACCATTTTGCGTGACGATCCGCGCCTGCGCCTGACGTTACGCCCCGGCATGAATATCGCTTATCTGGCCTTTAACACGGATAAGCCGCCGTTGAATAACCCTGCCGTACGCCACGCTCTGGCGCTGGCGATTAACAACCAGCGTTTGATGCAGTCGATCTACTACGGCACGGCGGAAACCGCCGCCTCAATTTTACCGCGCGCCTCGTGGGCCTATGACGGTGAAGCTAAAATTACGGAATACAATCCGGCAAAAGCGCGTGAACAGCTGAAGGCGCTGGGGGCGGAAAACCTAACTTTGCAGCTTTGGGTGCCAACCAGTTCCCAGGCGTGGAACCCGAGCCCGCTCAAGACCGCCGAACTGCTGCAGGCAGATATGGCGCAGGTGGGCGTCAAAGTGATCATCGTACCGGTTGAGGGCCGTTTCCAGGAGGCGCGCCTGATGGACATGAATCATGATTTAACCCTGACCGGCTGGGCGACCGACAGTAACGATCCGGACAGTTTCTTCCGGCCACTGCTAAGCTGTGCGGCGATAAATTCGCAGACCAACTACGCCCACTGGTGTAACCGGGAGTTTGACGCCGTGCTGCAAAAAGCGCTGGCTTCCCAGCAGCTGGCCTCACGCATCGACGCCTATGATGAAGCGCAGAAGATCCTTGCCCAGGAACTGCCGGTGCTGCCGCTGGCCTCTTCCCTGCGTCTTCAGGCCTATCGTTACGATATTAAAGGCCTGGTGCTGAGTCCGTTCGGCAACGCCTCGTTCGCCGGCGTGTCGCGTGAAAAAGAACAAGAGGTGAAAAAACCATGATTATTTTTACCTTACGTCGGCTCCTTTTGCTGCTGGTGACGCTCTTTTTCCTGAACTTTGTCGGCTTCAGCCTGAGCTATTTCACGCCCCACGCCCCGCTCCAGGGGTCGTCGCTGTGGGATGCCTGGCTGTTCTGGTTTAACGGGCTGCTGCACTGGGATTTCGGCGTGTCCAGCATTAACGGGCAGCTGATTTCCCAGCAGCTGAAAGAGGTTTTCCCGGCCACGATGGAGCTGTGCATTCTGGCCTTCGGCTTTGCCCTGATGGTCGGAATCCCCGTGGGCATGCTGGCCGGGATCTATCGCAACAAATGGCAGGATAAGTTTATCAGCGCCCTCGCCCTGTTCGGCTTTTCCATCCCGGTATTCTGGCTGGCGCTGCTGCTGACGCTGTTCTTCTCGCTGACGATGGGCTGGCTGCCGGTTTCGGGTCGTTTTGACCTGCTCTATACGGTTAAAACGGTGACGGGTTTTGCCATCATTGACGCGTGGCTGTCCGATTCGGTATGGCGCCATGAGATGATCGTCAGCGCCGTGCGCCATATGGTATTGCCGGTGCTGACGCTGGCGGTTGCGCCAACCACCGAAGTGATCCGCCTGATGCGCCTGAGCACCATTGAGGTATTTGACCAGAACTACGTCAAAGCCGCCGCCACGCGCGGGTTGTCACGCCTGACCATACTGCGCCGCAACGTCCTGCACAACGCGCTGCCGCCGGTAATTCCGCGTCTGGGATTACAGTTTTCCACCATGCTGACGCTGGCGATGATCACCGAGATGGTCTTCAGCTGGCCGGGCCTGGGGCGATGGCTGATTAACGCCATCCGCCAGCAGGACTACGCCGCTATTTCTGCGGGCGTGATGGTGATTGGTTCGCTGGTGATTATTGTTAACGTGTTGTCCGATATTCTGGGTGCCATGGCTAACCCATTGAAGCATAAGGAATGGTATGCCTTACGATAGCGTATACAGTGAAAAGCGCACGCCCGGCGTGCTGCGTACCGTGTGGCGTAAATTCTATGGTGACACCACGGCAATGATCGGCCTTTACGGCTGCGCCGGCCTGGTGTTGCTTTGCGTCTTTGGCTCGTGGTTTGCGCCGTACGGCATCGACCAGCAGTTCCTTGGCTATCAGCTGCTGCCGCCGTCCTGGTCACGCTACGGCGAAGTCTCTTTCTTCCTGGGAACGGACGACCTCGGACGTGACGTGTTGAGCCGCCTGCTGAGCGGTGCAGCCCCGACGGTCGGCGGCGCATTTGTGGTGACGCTCGCGGCTACGATCTGCGGGCTGGCGCTCGGTATTTTTGCGGGATCCACCCATGGCCTGCGTTCGGCGGTCCTTAACCACATTCTGGATACGCTGCTGTCGATTCCATCCCTGCTGCTGGCAATCATTGTTGTTGCCTTTGCCGGTCCGCATCTGTCGCATGCCATGTTCGCCGTCTGGCTGGCTATCCTGCCCCGCATCGTGCGCTCGGTTTACAGCATGGTGCATGATGAGCTGGAAAAAGAGTACGTCGTCGCCGCGCGTCTGGACGGCGCGACGACCTTCAACATTCTGTGGTTTGCCGTGCTGCCCAACATCGCCGCCGGGCTGGTCACAGAGATCACCCGCGCCCTGTCGATGGCGATCCTGGACATCGCGGCGCTCGGCTTCCTCGATCTCGGTGCACAGCTGCCGTCGCCCGAATGGGGTGCAATGCTCGGCGACGCGCTGGAGTTGATCTACGTAGCACCCTGGACGGTCATGCTGCCGGGTGCGGCCATTATGGTGAGCGTGCTGCTTATCAACCTGCTGGGCGACGGTATTCGCCGTGCAATTAACGCGGGGGTGCAATAATGCCGCTTCTTGATATTCGCAACCTCACTATCGAATTCAAAACCGGTGAAGGCTGGGTTAAAGCCGTCGATCGCATCAGTATCACCCTTGCAGAGGGAGAAATACGCGGGCTGGTGGGGGAATCCGGCTCGGGAAAAAGCCTGATTGCCAAGGCTATCTGCGGCGTGGCGAAAGACAACTGGCGCGTGACGGCAGACCGTATGCGTTTTGACGATATCGATCTGCTGCGCCTCTCCCCCCGCGAGCGGCGTAAGCTTGTCGGGCATAACGTCTCGATGATTTTCCAGGAGCCGCAGTCCTGTCTCGACCCGTCCGAACGCGTGGGTAAACAGCTCATGCAGAACATTCCCGGCTGGACCTATAAAGGCCGCTGGTGGCAACGCGTTGGCTGGCGCAAGCGCCGCGCCATCGAGCTTTTACACCGCGTCGGGATCAAAGATCACAAAGATGCGATGCGCAGCTTCCCCTATGAGCTGACCGACGGCGAATGTCAGAAAGTGATGATTGCCATCGCGCTGGCAAATCAGCCGCGTTTGCTGATTGCGGATGAGCCCACCAACGCGATGGAACCCACCACGCAGGCGCAAATTTTCCGCCTGCTGTCGCGTCTCAACCAGAATAACAACACCACCATTTTGCTGATCAGCCATGACCTGCAAATGCTCAGCAAATGGGCGGATAAAATTGACGTCATGTACTGCGGGCAAACGGTCGAAACCGCGCCGAGTGAAGATCTGATCGGCGCGCCGCATCATCCGTATACGCAGGCGCTTATCCGCGCCATTCCGGATTTTGGCAGCGCGATGCCGCATAAGAGCCGCCTGAATACCCTGCCGGGGGCGATTCCGCTGCTGGAATCCCTGCCGATAGGCTGTCGTCTGGGGCCAAGGTGCCCCTATGCTCAGCGTAAATGTATCGAAACACCACGCCTGACCGGGGCCAAGAATCATCTGTACGCCTGTCATTTCCCGCTGAACATGGAGAGAGAGTGAAATGGTCGAAACCTTACTGGAAGTTCGCAACCTGAGTAAGACCTTTCGCTACCGCACGGGGCTGTTTCATCGTCAAACTGTCGACGCGGTGAAGCCGCTGAGCTTTACGCTGCGTGAAAAACAGACCCTGGCGATCATCGGCGAGAACGGTTCCGGGAAATCCACCCTGGCGAAAATGCTCGCCGGCATGGTTGAACCGACTGCAGGCGAAGTGTTGATTGACGATCATCCTCTGACGTTCGGCGATTACTCTTTCCGCAGCCAGCGCATCCGCATGATTTTCCAGGATCCCTCGACCTCGCTTAACCCGCGCCAGCGCATCTCTCAGATCCTCGATTTTCCGCTGCGTCTGAACACCGACCTGGAGCCAGAGGCGCGCCGTAAGCGCGTATTTGAAACCCTGCGTATGGTTGGGCTGTTACCGGATCACGAAAGCTACTACCCGCATATGTTGGCCCCCGGCCAGAAACAGCGTCTGGGCCTGGCGCGTGCGTTGATTTTGCGGCCAAAAGTGATCATTGCGGATGAAGCGCTTGCCTCGCTGGATATGTCGATGCGCTCGCAGCTGATTAACCTGATGCTGGAATTACAGGAAAAACAGGGGATCTCGTATATCTACGTCACCCAGCATCTGGGAATGATGAAGCACATCAGCGATCAGGTGATGGTCATGCACCAGGGCGAAGTGGTCGAGCGCGGCAGCACGGCGGATGTGATGGCCTCTCCGCTTCATGAGCTGACAAAACGACTGATTGCCGGGCATTTCGGTGAAGCATTGACCGCCGATGCGTGGAGAAAGGACCGCTAAGCGCGACGCTCAGCAAAAATCACCCCATTAAATTAAGGATTAAATAGTCTGAGTACGCTATTTAATCCTTTAATTTTTCGTCTCCATCCCTGCTCCATATTTTAAGCAATATCAATCAACAGTTCTTCTCCAGAATATCCGGACATTACGGAGGAGAAGAAATGAACACCGCCACTTACATTTTAAAATACACAGAGTATCTCATCAGAAAATGCCGCTCATTTTTAATGACGGACCTGCATTTTCATACCGTGAGGCTTAAGAGAACAACCGGGGAAACCCCTGACATTAACTCGCCCACGACGTTGAGTGAAAAAATATGTCATCGACTGGTCTATGACCATAATAACTTCTACACGATGCTTGCCGATAAACTCGCCGTTCGGGCATACGTTTCCTCCAGAACAACGCGCGTGAAAACGGTGCCATTAATCGGCGTTTATACCAGGCCGTCGCAGATTGATTTTTCAGTTCTTCCTGACAAATTCGTCCTTAAGTGCAACCATGACAGCGGCAGCACAATAATATGTACAAACAAAGCGCAATTTAATGAAAAAGAAGCGTGTAAAAAGCTGAGCCTCGCGTTAAAGAAAAATCTTTACTACACCACGCGCGAATGGCAGTACAAAAACATTACGCCGAGTATACTTTGCGAGCCGTTTGTCGATCTCTTCGACGATGCTGACAGGAACACAACGCCCGAAATGCTGAGGATCCATTGTTTTCACGGCGTTGCCCACTATGTAGAAGCGGATTTTACGGATGATAACGGCAAAGGGTTTATCAACGTTTATGACAGGTACTGGAACTTACAACCCTTCCGGATGGAATATCCAAATACTTCAGCAGAACCAGGCGAACCGCTCTTATTCCGCCAGGCTTTGTTGGCCTCCCAGGAGCTGGCGGATGGAATTGACTACTGCCGCGTTGACCTTATGCTAAAAAAAGATGAAATCTATTTCAGCGAAATAACCTTAAGCCCGAGACGCGGTAAGCTGACGATTACCCCGCAGGAGTGGGATGCTAAGTTAGGAAAAATATGGCATTTATCGCCGGCAGGCACATTTGACCTGCCGCTGAAGCTCACGAGTCGGGCCAGGTGAGTTTAAATATCGAGTGGTTTTGCGTCGATAAGGTATAGGTAACATCGCCACCATGAGCCAGCATGAGCCAGCATGATGGCTTTTACCACCGACAAGCCCAAACCACAGCCTTCCGGGTTCACATGTCTGGCGCCATTATCGCGCTGAAAGGGCTGAAACAGGAAATCATGAAACTCTCTGGGGATGCCCGGTCCCCCGTCCTGAATAAGGATAAAATTGCCTTTATCAGAAACGCCATTTTTCACGATGAGCGTGCGCGAGGTTGAATAGTGTAAGGCATTATCAAATAAAACGGTCAAACACTGATTGATGCGCAATGGATCGAATACGCACTGCTGCTCCCTCAGGTCTGTATTGACGGTAAAAGCCTTACGGCTGAACTCGGGCATGAACGTATCGAGTGCGTTCTGTATTGTCCCTTTTAGATCCGTTCTTGACTGGCATAACGTGTATCCCGCCCCGCCATCCGAACTGATAACCCGGAGATCTTCAATCAGGCGGGTTAACCCTTCCGTCTGTTTGAGAAGATTATTAAACAGCACCGGATCCGGGGTAAAAACGCCGTCAACCAACCCCTGAAGCCGTCCGCGTAAGATCGTGACAGGGGTTCTCAGCTCATGCGCAATAGCGGCATTCCAGGATTTCCTCTGAATATCCAGCGTCTGTAGTTTTTCCGCCATTTCATTGAAATCCGTCACCAGGTGATTGATCTCACCCAGCCGGGAACTGGCGCAGAATGCCCGGGCGTCCAGATCGCCCTGAGAAATCTTTTTCAGGCTGGACGCTACCGCGTTTAGCGGGGTGAGGATCCGCGATGACAGTTTGACCGTGAAAAAGAGGGCAATAATCATACTGATCGTAGTCGCGGTCCCAATCCATACCCAGTCCCACATCGTCATCTGCTCGTCATCGCCCGCAGCAGGGCCGCCCGGGAGATGATCCAGAATAAAGGAGTAAAAAAACCAGGAGCCGAGTATGGCGATGGCAATGATCGTAAACGTCAGCAACAGCATATACGTTAAGATCTGACGGCTCAGGACAGACTCTTTGTTCATTTCTTTTCCCCAAGCCGGTAGCCCATGCCTCTGATGCTCTCGGGAACACCATAGAGGCCGGCAAGCTCCAGTTTTTTACGCAACTTGCTCATATGGCTGTCGACCGTTCTGTCGAGCGTATCCCCTTCCGGCAGACACGCGTTGAGCAGCTCTTCGCGGGAGCAGACCTTTCGCGGATATCTCACCAGGTATGTGAGCAATTTAAATTCGGTCGTCGTTAATACCGGGGAGACAACCTCTGCGCCCACGGTGACTTCCACGTAGAAGTCATCCGGATAGACCGTAATAAATGGCGTTCTGAGCGGCTGGGAACCCGCCTGCTGAAGCGCGGGTTTTGTCCTGCGCAGCACCGCCTCAACCCGGGCGACAACTTCAGAAGGGTTGAAGGGTTTGATCACGTAATCATCCGCGCCCAGCCTCAGCCCCATGAGCTTATCGACATCCTGATCGAGAGCGGAAACCATAATGACGGGGACAGCGCTTTCCTGACGAAGCGTGGTAAGTACGCTCCAGCCGTCACATACGGGCAGGTGAATGTCCAGCAATATGAGATCCGGTTTATGGAGGCGATTGAGCGCTATGGCCTGTTCGCCCTGCCTGGCTCGGAGCGTTTTCATTCCCGAACGCTCCAGGTAGCTCATCAGTATATCGGCGATTTCGTCTTCATCTTCAACAACAAGGATCAGCGTATTTTTGTGCATTTTATCTCCGCGGGTGAAATCCCTTTGAGCTCGCTATCAGATATCTTTAGCACAATAAGACACAGCCTCCGGGAAAAAGTGCCGTAGCTAAGAAAATTTCCCGGCTGATTTACCTGCCCGGTTATTTCTCCATACAGCCTACACATTCCGTCAATAATGACTCGACAATGCCCGTTCAAAATCGCTATTGAGACAAAACTCTTTTTACATTTAGCGTTGCACATTATCCCTGTTACTTAAAGATTTTATGAAGTTGGCTGAAATAATGAACATGGAACTTTCTAAATATTTCTCTCCTAAAAAACTGGGCTTATATTCCCTGTTCCTGCTGCTGTCCTGGGGATTACTTTATATCTGGCTGATGCTGGTACACAAAATGGATGAAAAAGTCGCCTCAACGCTGCTCTCTTCACCCATTATCTATGGCTGCATCGCATTGTCGGTTGTCTCTCTGATAATCCAGAATAAAGCCGGCGCGTTGACTGAGCTACTCGTCGTCGCCTTCTGGCTGTTGGTGATTTTTGTTTATCTCATTATTACGTTCACCGTGCTGTTAAACGCGATGCCCGACATCGAGGATCTGGTCTTTTACTACGAGTGTTATTTGATCATTTTTTTTGGTGGAGCCCCGCTGTACCTTATTATGAGAATGATTTGAGCCGTTGCTCCACACAGCCTCCACAAACCGCCCATGTCCGCTAAACAGGCGCGCGGTAGACTCTCCCTCACGCTATTTTGCACAAAAATAACTCACCTAATAAATCTGATAAAAATTACCCATAATGATGAACCGTAATAATCTTCGTTCTTCTGAACCTGCCGGAGTGATGCACTCGCTAAAAAAACTCGCGATACGGCACCGGAAAAAACTGGTTGTCACTTTTTTCCTGGTGGTGGCCGAAAACGTGACGTTTTTACTTTATCCCGTTCTGGCAGGCATCGCGATAAATGCCATCCTCGCCGGTGAAACGCTTAACGCCGCGCTGTATGGCCTGATGGTACTTTGTATGTGGTTCATCGGTGCGGCCAGACGGAGCGTTGATACGCGCACGTTTGCACGCATTTATGCCGGACTCGCGGTATCCGTCGTCCTGGCACAGCGCAAATATCAGCTAAACCATTCGGCAATCGCCGCCAGGGTAACGCTCTCGCGCGAATATGTGGATTTCTTTGAAATGCACCTTCCCCTGCTTATTACCTCGCTGAGCTCACTTTTTGGTGCCGCCATCATGTTGCTGTTTATTGAATTTTGGGCCGGCGTCATGTGCTTTGCGATTGTATTTATCCTGCTCGGATTTGTCTCAGGATATGCCCGTAAAAATGAATGGCTGTTCATGCGCCTGAATAATCGACTGGAAAAAGAAGTGGATTATGTCCATAAGGCGGGCACGGCTACCCTTCACCGCCATTACTCCACGCTGGCGCGTTTGCGTATCGCATTATCTGACCGCGAGGCGTGGGGTTATTTGTGGGTTGGGGTACTCGTTGCCGCGCTTTTTACGCTGACCATCGTCTGGATGACGCGCTCAACCGGCATCACCGCCGGACATATTTACTCCGTGATGACCTACATGTGGATGTTCGCGACGAGCCTCGATGACGCGCCGCAGCTTCTGGAGAAATTTTCACAGCTCAGGGATATCGGCAAGCGCGTATCTACTGATGATGAAATTCACGTAACGGGACGTTAATTTAATGCCGCATTTTTTTATTGAACGCCCCGTTTTCGCCTGGGTAGTGGCGCTTTTTATCGTCCTGGCAGGACTCCTGTCTATCCCCCGTTTGCCGGTTGCGCAGTATCCGGCGGTGGCACCGCCTGGAATCATTATTTCCGTCAGTTACCCGGGGGCCAGTCCCGATATCATGAATACGTCGGTGGTATCGTTAATCGAGCGCGAAATCTCCGGCGTAGATAATTTGCTCTACTTTGAATCATCCAGTGACACAACCGGTTCGGCATCAATTACCGTCACGTTTAAACCGGGCACGGACATCAAGCTGGCGCAGATGGATCTGCAGAATCAGATTAAGATCGTCGAGCCTCGTCTGCCTCAGGCGGTAAGGCAAAACGGCATCAACGTCGAGGCCGCTAACTCTGGCTTTTTAATGATGGTGGGGCTAAAATCCGCGACGGGTCAATTTGAGGAAGCCGATTTAAGCGACTATTTTGCCAGAAACGTCAGTGACGAGCTTCGTCGCGTGCCCGGCGTAGGGAAAGTTCAGCTGTTTGGCGGCGAAAAAGCCCTGCGCATCTGGCTGGATCCCATGAAGCTCCACGGCTACGGGCTTTCGGTAAGCGATGTTCTTACCGCCGTTAGCCAGCAAAATGCCCTTGTTTCGCCCGGCAAAACGGGAGATGAGCCAGCCTCTGCAGAACAAGGGGTGACGTATCCCATCACCGTGAAGGGACAGCTCTCCTCGGTAGAGGCGTTCAGGAATATCACCCTGAAATCTGACGCATCCGGTGCCCGCCTGAAACTGTCCGACATTGCGCGGATTGAATCTGGCCTGCAAAGCTACGCCTTTGGTATCCGTGAAAATGGCGTGCCCGCAACGGCGGCAGCAATCCAGCTCTCGCCTGGCGCGAATGCGATGAGCACGGCTTCCGGCGTACGGGCGCGCATCGACGAACTTTCCCGGGTGTTACCCGAAGGAATGGCGTTTACGATCCCCTTCGACACCGCGCCGTTCGTGAAACTTTCTATCATGAAGGTTGTTCAGACATTTGTGGAAGCGATGGTCCTCGTCTTCCTGGTTATGCTGCTGTTTCTGCACAAGATACGCTGTACGCTTATCCCGGCGATTGTTGCTCCCGTCGCGCTTCTTGGCACCTTCACGGTGATGCTGTTGAGCGGCTACTCCATCAATATTCTGACGATGTTCGGCATGGTGCTGGCGATAGGGATTATCGTTGATGATGCCATCGTGGTCGTGGAGAACGTTGAACGACTGATGGAGGAAAAAAGCCTGTCCCCGCGTGACGCCACGCGGCAAGCCATGCAGGAAATCACTCCGGCGATTATTGGCATCACGCTGGTGCTGACCGCCGTCTTTATCCCCATGGGGTTTGCGGAAGGATCCGTCGGGATTATCTACCGACAATTTTGTATTTCCATGGCGGTCTCCATACTGCTGTCCGCGTTTCTTGCCCTGACGCTGACGCCTGCCCTGTGCGCAACGCTACTCAAGCCGCATAAGCCAGGAAAGAGAGGCGGAAGGTTCGCGGTCGGGTTTAACGCGCGCTTTCGTTCGCTCACCGCCAGTTACGAAGCCGGGCTGGGTGCCGTTCTGAAGCGAACCGGGCGTATGCTGCTCCTGTACGCTGCGCTTTGTGCTGCGCTGTTTTTGGGATTGTCTTCGTTACCGTCGTCCTTTCTGCCGGACGAAGATCAGGGCTACTTTATGTCCTCAATCCAGCTGCCTTCTGATGCCACGATGCAGCGTACCCTCAACGTGGTTAAAAAATTTGAAGAGGAAATTGCGGCCCGGCCGGATATTGAAAGCAACATTATGATCCTGGGGTTTGGATTTTCAGGTTCAGGACCTAACTCGGCTATGGCCTTCACCACGCTGAAGGACTGGAAAAATCGGCAGGGTTCGACGGCTCAGGGTGAAGCCGACCATATACAGGCCAGCATGGCGAACGTCTCTGATGCCGTCACGATGAGCCTGCTCCCGCCGGCCATTTCGGATATGGGCACCTCGTCGGGCTTCACCTGGTACGTGCAGGACAGAGCGGGACTGGGCTACGAGGCGTTAAAGCGCGCTGCCGACGCTCTGGTCCTGCAGGCCAACCAGCGTCCTGAACTGAGTGACGTGTATATAGACGGTCTGCCGGAAGGAACAAGCCTTGCGCTCCAGGTGGACAGAGAAAAGGCGGAAGCGATGGGCGTCTCGTTTGATGAAATCAACCAGACGCTCTCCGTCACCCTGGGCTCAAATTATGTCAACGACTATACGAACAACGGCCGCGTTCAGCAGGTGATCATTCAGGCCGATGCGCCCTACCGAATGCAGCCTGAGCAGATACTGACATTATCAGTGAAAAACCGGATGGGACAGATGGTGCCGGTATCGACGTTTGCCACGCTTTCCTGGCACGTTGCGCCCCAGCAGTTGACGCGTTATCAGGGATATTCGGCTATTCGCATTACCGGAAATGCGGCGCCGGGAGAGTCCAGCGGCACCGCAATGAAGGTTATGGAGGACGTGTCCAGGAGTCTGCCTCAGGGCATGGCTGGCGAGTGGGCCGGGAGTTCATTGCAGGAGAGAAAATCGGAATCTCAGCTTCCGGGCCTTATCGTCCTGTCGATACTGGTCGTGTTTATGGTGCTCGCCGCCCTGTATGAGAGCTGGTCTATTCCTTTTGCGGTCATGCTGGTCGTTCCGCTGGGTCTTATCGGCGCGGTGATCGCGGTGTCCGTTGCCGGCATGACGAATGACGTTTTCTTCAAGGTCGGCCTGATTACGCTTATCGGCCTGTCGGCCAAGAACGCCATTCTGATTGTTGAATTTGCCAGGCAACTCCATCGCCAGGGGCAGCCCCTGCTGGCGGCAACCATTCATGCCGCCGGCCAGCGCCTGCGCCCTATTCTGATGACGTCGTTAGCCTTCACCTTAGGGGTTGTTCCGTTGATGCTGGCCCGTGGTGCGAGCGACAGTACGCAGCATGCCATCGGTACCGGCGTATTTGGCGGCATGATTAGCGGTACGCTTCTCGCCATTTTCTTCGTACCGGTTTTCTTTATCGTCATCGCGCGCTTCATCGACAACCTCAGGAAAGCGTGAATACCCTCGCGGGATCGCGCTTCCTCGCTGGTTGGATGAGGTGAACCTGTTGCCGGGTGATATACTGGACGAATGCTGAAATTTTGAGCCCCCGCGAGTCCGCGGCGCATTCTTCGGGGCAGGCGTCTTCAGAGAAGAGCGAGAAATATCGTGACACAAGGGGCTGTGAGTGGGCTATAATTTCGAGCTAATTTCGAATGATTTTGAAATACTGCCTGTAACGCTATGAATTACAAGGCAAAATTAGCAATGAATATAAGGATTAAAGCTATGGGTTTTCTTTCCGGTAAGCGCATTCTGGTGACTGGCGTTGCCAGCAAACTGTCCATCGCATACGGCATCGCACAGGCAATGCATCGCGAAGGCGCTGAGCTGGCGTTCACCTACCAGAACGACAAGCTGAAAGGCCGTGTTGAAGAGTTTGCCGCGCAGCTGGGTTCCAGCATTGTTCTGGAATGTGACGTTGCACAAGACGAAAGCATCGACGGCATGTTTGCTGAACTGGCAAAAGCATGGCCGAAATTCGACGGTTTCGTTCACTCCATTGGCTTCGCTCCTGGCGACCAGCTGGACGGCGACTACGTGAACGCGGTTACCCGTGATGGCTTCAAAATCGCTCACGACATCAGCTCCTACAGCTTCGTTGCGATGGCGAAATCCTGCCGCGCGATGCTGAACCCGGGCGCAGCCCTGCTGACCCTGTCCTATCTGGGCGCTGAGCGTGCTATTCCTAACTACAACGTTATGGGCCTGGCGAAAGCCTCTCTGGAAGCCAACGTACGCTACATGGCGAACGCAATGGGTCCTGAAGGCGTGCGCGTTAACGCCATCTCTGCAGGTCCTATCCGCACCCTGGCAGCTTCCGGTATTAAAGATTTCCGTAAAATGCTGGCACACTGCGAAGCGGTTACCCCGATTCGTCGTACCGTTACCATTGAAGATGTGGGTAACTCTGCAGCATTCCTGTGCTCTGACCTTTCCGCTGGTATCTCCGGTGAAGTGGTTCACGTTGACGGCGGCTTCAACATCGCTGCAATGAACGAGCTGGAAATTAAATAAGCTGTGACTCTCTTCCCGCCCGGGAAGAGAGTTTTCCCCCTGCACCACCCCTTCGTTATTCCGTTCTGCTATTTGTTATCACCTAACAATATTTTTCCCTTTATCTGCCTTACGCCAGGATATTGATCGCCATTTTGAGATCAAGGAACGCACATGGAACAACGCCGTTTTTCCGGCAAAGGCCACTGGTATCACGAGACCCAGTCGAACCACGCGCAGAAAGATGTTCTGCCTCTGGTGCCCGAAGCCGCTAACGTCGACGATCGTTTTTTGCTCGATTTAGCCCTGCCTGATGAGATTGTCGCCGCCTGTTCTGGCTGGCTTACCCCTGCCAGGGCCTTGTGCCACCAGCTGTTTCCGCTCTCGATTCCCGTGAACCGCCTGCATACGCTCAGCGCATACGATCGGCTCAGCACCGCGCTAACGGTCGCACAGGCCTGTGGCGTTCAGCGGCTTTGTAACCATTACGCCGCCCTCCTCGCCCCGCTTCCCGGCCCGGACTCCTCGCGCGAAAGTAACCGACGTCTGGCGCAAATTACGCAGTATGCCCGCCAGCTCGCCAGCTCTCCTGATGTGATTGATGATAAAGCGCAGAACCAGCTTGATGAGGTTGGCCTGTCAATATATGACATTGTGGTGATTAACCAGATTATCGGGTTTATTGGTTTTCAGGCGCGCGTAGTCGCGGTTTTTCAGGCGCTGTTAGGACACCCCGTTCGCTGGTTGCCAGGCCATCATATTCAGCCGCACACGCTGCCCGCGAGCCACGCCGCCTGGGTGCCGCTGTTGCCCGTCGTCGAGCTGCGCTATGCGAGTGCGCATCAGCTTGAGTCGCTGTCCCGCTGGCAGGCAGAACCCGCGCTGGAGGCGCTGACGCCGGTCCTTTGCCATGAGCCTTCGCTGCTCGACCTGACCGGAGAAATCCTGTTAAACACCCGCGAAGCGATCCCGCTGACGTCCCCCGCACTTTCGGCGGCGGTCGAACTGCTGACACGCTCTCCGGACCGCTTCAGCGCCGCGCAGTTTACCCCGCTAACGGATCAGGGACTCCCCGGCGAACATGCCATCATGCTGCTTACCCGAAGCGCGTTTGATGGCTGGCTCAATCGTCTGAAAGTCGCGTTTGGTAAAGAGGAATAACCATACTAATTACCCAAAGAGCGCTTGCTGAGACAGTGAGAATCGCGTAAAACTGTCAGCCGCTCAATGGCTACGAAAATAGAACATTATGTTTCAGGACAACCCGCTGCTAGCGCAGCTTAAACAGCAACTGCATTCCCAGACGCCGCGTGCAGAAGGGGTCGTAAAAGCCACGGAAAAGGGCTTTGGCTTCCTTGAGGTTGACGCGCAGAAAAGCTACTTCATTCCGCCACCGCAGATGAAGAAAGTGATGCATGGCGATCGCGTCATGGCCGTCATTCATACCGAGAAGGACCGCGAGTCTGCCGAGCCGGAAGAACTGATCGAACCGTTCCTGACCCGTTTTGTGGGTAAGGTGCAGAGAAAAGACGATCGTCTTGCTATCGTGCCGGATCATCCCCTGCTGAAAGATGCCATTCCCTGCCGCGCCGCCCGTGGCGTTGAGCATGATTTTAAAGAAGGTGACTGGGCCGTAGCAGAAATGCGCCGTCATCCTCTGAAAGGCGATCGCGGTTTTTATGCTGAGCTGACCCAGTTCATTACCTTTGGCGCCGACCATTTCGTACCATGGTGGGTCACGCTGGCACGCCATAATCTTGAAAAAGAAGCACCTAACGGCGTAGCGACCGAGATGCAGGACGAAGGTCTGACGCGCCGCGATCTCACCGCACTGGAGTTTGTCACCATCGACAGCGCCAGCACGGAAGATATGGATGACGCGCTGTACGCTGAAGAAGGCGCCGATGGCAAACTCCATCTGACCGTCGCCATTGCCGATCCAACCGCCTGGATTGCCGAAGGCAGCAAGCTGGATGACGCGGCGAAAATCCGTGCGTTCACCAACTACCTGCCGGGCTTTAACATTCCGATGCTGCCGCGCGAATTGTCAGACGATCTCTGCTCGCTGCGTCCAAATGAAGTGCGCCCGGTCCTTGCCTGCCGCATGACTATCGCCGCAGATGGCGCGATTGAAGACGATATCGAGTTCTTTGCCGCTACCATCGAATCGAAAGCCAAGCTGGCCTACGATAACGTCTCCGACTGGCTTGAAAATACCGGTAGCTGGAAACCTGAATCAGACGCCATTGCCGCGCAAATCCGTCTGCTGCATCGCATCTGCCTCAACCGCGGCGAGTGGCGTAAAACCCACGCGCTGGTGTTCAAAGACCGCCCGGATTATCGCTTTGTTCTGGGCGAGAAAGGCGAAGTGCTGGACATCGTGGCCGAACCGCGACGCATTGCGAACCGCATCGTTGAAGAGGCGATGATTTCCGCCAACATCTGCGCCGCACGCGTGCTGCGCGACAGGCTGGGCTTTGGCATTTACAACGTCCACACCGGGTTTGATCCGGCGAATACCGAAGCGCTGGCGGCCCTGCTGAAGACTCACGATGTGCACGTTGATCCGGAAGAAGTGCTGACGCTGCCGGGCTTCTGCAAGCTTCGCCGCGAACTGGACGCGCAGCCGTCGGGCTTCCTGGACAGCCGCATTCGTCGCTTCCAGTCCTTCGCTGAAATCAGCACCGAGCCTGGCCCGCACTTTGGCCTTGGCCTCGAAGCTTACGCCACCTGGACATCGCCGATCCGTAAGTATGGCGATATGGTTAACCACCGTCTGCTGAAAGCGATTATCAAAGGTGAAACCATTGCCCGTCCTCAGGAGGACACCACGCTGCAGATGGCCGATCGTCGCCGTCTGAACCGCATGGCCGAGCGTGACGTTGGTGACTGGCTGTACGCACGCTTCCTGCAGGATAAAGCCGGTACGGATACCCGTTTCGCCGCAGAAATCATCGATATCAGCCGCGGGGGCATGCGCGTCCGTCTGGTCGATAACGGTGCTGTCGCGTTTATTCCTGCGCCGTTCCTGCACGCGGTTCGTGACGAAATGGTCTGTAGCCAGGAAAACGGTACCGTGCAAATTAAAGGTGAAACAGTTTACAAAGTCACCGACGTGATTGACGTTACTATCGCCGAAGTTCGCATGGAAACCCGCAGTATTATCGCGCGCCCTGTCGCCTGATAACCGGTTCAATTGTCGGCTAATTCCTCTCCGGAAGGGCCGACAATTTTTCTTTTTATCCCCGCCACAAAATCATTATTTTTCCTTACTATTTTCAGTATCCCTTCGCCCAAAACCGCCATAATTATCTACAGTAAAAGAGTGTTGTTATATTCGGTTACGTGAATTTCTATACGCTCAGTATCCTTTTTAACCTGACTCGTTTTATTATAAGAAAGCAGGGAAAAACAACAGGTTCACTTCGGTTTTGCCGCTGTTTCTCAACGGAAAAGTCGACAGCAAATGAATAATTTGTGCGCTAATGAACAGCTGCGGGAGAAAACATGATGGACGATCTGGAGCAGAATTTGCTGTTTCGCTACATGGGGACTCACAGCCCGTGGTGGCGCCTGTCAGCTGACAGCAACGCTCTGCACCTTTCCACCAGCGAAAATGCCGATGTCACTCAGGTCGTGGCGCTGGATGATGAACAGGCCGATCTCATCCGTCATTTAACCGTTATTACCTCCAGCATTTCCATGTCGCTCTCCCTGTACGGAGAAGATGTCCCGGTTCATCTTGTAGGCCGTAAAATTACCCGCAACGAGTGGGCAGGCACCGCTTCCGCCTGGAACGATACGCCCTCCGTGGCGCGCGATCTGGCTCAGGGGCTCTCTTTCGCGGAGCAGGTTGTCTCTGAGGCCAACTCCGTCATTGTTATTCTCGATCAGCACGGCAATATTCAGCGTTTTAACCGGCTTAGCGAAGAGTACACCGGCCTGAAAGAGCAAGAAGTGATTGGGCAGAACGTGTTTAAGCTGTTTATGAGCCGCAGCGAAGCGGCAGCCTCAAAGCGCAATATTACCGGTTTTTTTCGCAACGGCAGCTCCTACGAAGTTGAACGCTGGATCAAAACGCGTAAAGGGCAGCGGCTGTTTCTGTTCAGAAACAAATTCGTGCACAGCGGCAGCGGTAAAAATGAAATTTTCCTTATCTGTTCCGGGACAGATATTACGGAAGAGCGCCGCGCTCAGGAGCGGCTGCGCGTGCTGGCCAATACCGATACCATCACCGGCCTGCCAAACCGCAATGCGATCCACGATCTGATTTCTGACGCCATCGACAACCGCGGCGACACGCAGGTGGGCGTGGTGTATCTCGATCTGGATAACTTTAAAAAGGTCAACGACGCTTACGGGCATATGTTTGGCGATCAGCTGTTGCAGGCTGTCGCCCTCGCCATCTTGAGCTGTCTGGACGAGGAACAGGTGCTGGCGCGTCTTGGCGGCGATGAGTTTATCGTCATGGCCACCAATACCTCTCAGGGCTCTCTGGAGGCGATGGCGTCGCGCATTTTAACCCGTCTGCGCCAGCCGTTCCGAATCGGTCTGATTGAGATTTATACCGGCTGCTCTCTGGGTATCGCCCTCGCCCCGCAGCACGGGAACGACCGGGAAAGCGTTATTCGCAACGCCGATACCGCCATGTACACCGCCAAAGAGAACGGCCGGGGCAAGTTCTGCGTCTTCTCACCCGAGATGAACCAGCGCGTGTTTGAGTATCTTTGGCTGGATACCAACCTGCGTAAGGCACTGGATAACGATCAGCTTCTGATCCACTATCAGCCGAAAATAACCTGGCGTGGAGAAGTCAGAAGCCTTGAAGCGCTGGTACGCTGGCAATCGCCAGAACGCGGCCTGATCCCGCCGCTGGAGTTTATCTCTTATGCCGAGGAGTCGGGGTTGATTGTGCCGCTGGGCCGCTGGGTGATGCTCGACGTGGTTCGTCAGGTGGCAAAATGGCGCGATAAGGGAATAAACCTGCGCGTGGCGGTGAACGTCTCTGCACGCCAGCTGGCCGACCAGACCATCTTCAGCGACTTAAAGCAGGCGCTGAAGGATCTGAATTTTGAATACTGCCCGGTCGACGTCGAGTTGACCGAAAGCTGTCTTATCGAAAATGAAGAGCTGGCGCTGTCCGTGATCCAGCAGTTCAGCCGACTCGGGGCGCAAATTCATCTGGATGATTTTGGCACCGGCTACTCTTCCCTTTCTCAGCTGGCCCGCTTCCCTATCGACGCCATTAAGCTCGATCAATCTTTCGTCAGGGATATTCATAAGCAGTCTATTTCCCAGTCACTGGTGCGCGCTATCGTCGCGGTGGCGCAGGCGTTAAATCTGCAGGTGATTGCCGAGGGTGTGGAGAATGCAAAAGAAGACGCCTTTCTGACCAAGAACGGCGTCAACGAACGGCAGGGTTTTCTATTTGCTAAGCCGATGCCCGCTGCCGCATTCGAGCGATGGCTAAAACGATATCAAGCGCGAAATCAACGTTAACTGGCTTTACGCAGGCCCGTCGCGTGATGGCGGTTTTGCAGCGTGACCAGACGCTCCATGTAGGCGATATCTTTCGGCTCCAGGCAGAAAGCGGCATCAACCCAGTCTTCCGTGATGTCCATCAGTTCACTGCGAGGCAATTGCAGAACGCGAGTACGGGCGCGCAGCATCGCCCTTACGCCATTCAGTTTTGGCCGCAGCGTATCGATGAAGGTTCGGGTGGAGACATAGCTTTGTCCCGGTTCAAACAGGACATCCACCAGCCCGTGCTGTTCGTACCATTCAGCCGTATGGGATTCCCCTTTGTAGATGAGTTCCTCCGCCAGCTTCATGCCTGAACGGCGTGCAACCAGGGAATATCCTCCCATACCCGGAAACAGGTTGAAGGCAATCTCCGGGAAACCTAAACGGGCATCGCGCTGAGCCAGGACGAAATGGTGCGCCAGAGCGGCCTCAAACCCGCCCCCTAACGCACTGCCTTCTACCATTGCCAGAGTGATGGCTCCCGTATCAAACCCCCGTGAGGCCGCATGGACGCAATCAACGCAGGCGCGAGCGTACGCCCGTAACGCTTCCCGACGTCCGTTCTGAATGCACTCGACGAAGAACTGTAAATCTCCGCCCGTATTGTACATCTCGGGAACCAGCGATCCGGTTACCCAAAAATCAACCGCAAACCCAGACTGGCGAACCAGCCATGAAAAGTTCATGATCTCCTCTATTAACGCATGGTTAAAGCAAGGACGTGGCTGAGCCCTCAGCATCATCCAGACCGTGTGACGCTCCGCCTCGTAATACCCTGACAGCTGCGTGAACCGTTCAGTATCGGTAAACAGTGTGCAGGTAGGCTGATTGATAACTGTCATAGTCTAATTCCTCTTATAAAAAAGCGCCTTGCGCGCAGTTTTAGACTAATCCACTCATTAAGCCTGCTGCATGAGGGGGAATAAATTTATCACTTACGTTTATGTAATTTAGTTATTGCATTTTTTCCCTTCTCTTTTGATCCTATTTTCTGCATCATTGAAAATATTAACTTTTCGCGCCTGGGGTGAGATTATGTCGACTATTGACGCACAAGCTGTAGCACAACGAATTGATACCGTGCTGGATATCCTGGTGGCGGGCGATTATCACTCTGCTATCCGTAATCTCGAGATCCTGAAGTCTGAACTTCTTGCTCAGAATGGTGCTGACAATGCGCCAGAAAACAGACAGCCAAAAGCGCCGTGGGAAGTTTAATCCCACCGTCTCCGACCTCGTTTCGCTTTATTAAATGGATGCTATGAATTCCCGACAACAACTCATTTTGCAGATGGTCATCGATCAGGGACGCGTAAGCGTAGTCGACCTCGCTAAAACCACTGGCGTGTCTGAAGTCACCATCCGCCAGGATCTTAATCTGCTGGAAAAACAGAGCTACCTGCGTCGCGCGCACGGATATGCTGTCCCGCTGGACAGCGATGACGTGGAGACGCGCATGATGAATAACTACGCGCTCAAACGTGAACTGGCGGAATTTGCCGCGTCCCTGGTGAACAACGGCGAGACCGTCTTTATTGAAAACGGCAGCAGCAATGCCCTTCTGGCGCGCACGCTTGCCGATCAAAAAGACGTTACCATCATCACCGTCAGCAGCTATATCGCGCATTTGCTCAAAGAGACGCGCTGCGAGGTGATTCTGCTGGGCGGTATTTACCAGAAAAAAAGTGAAAGCATGGTTGGCCCGCTGACCCGTCAGTATGTTCAGCAGGTTCATTTCAGCAAGGCCTTTATCGGGATTGACGGCTGGCAGCCGGAGACAGGTTTTACCGGCCGGGATATGATGCGCTCCGACGTGGTGAATGCCGTGCTGGAAAAAGAGTGTGAAGCCATTGTGCTGACCGACAGCTCTAAATTTGGCGCCGTTCACCCTTATACGATGGGCCCCGTGTCACGCTTTAGCCGCGTGATTACCGATGAACGGTTGAGCGATGCGCACCGTAATAAACTGGAAGATGACGGGCTGATCGTCAATATTATTAAAACGACCGCCTGAGTTCCCTCCGCGCCCGAATTTCGGGCGCATACGCCCTTCTTTCTCTGAGATGATTCCTGGTACTTCTTTAAGAGTTTTTACCTGTTTAACCTGCATTAAAGTCGTAAAATTAATGTTAGCGATATAACAGGAAGTGACTATCACCTGCGTGATTACGTAACGCCTGCGCGACCAGCTTTCACGGAGAACAGAATTAAGTATTCGATTCGTCTATACTTAACGTGTACATCTTTCCGTGAATCGATAATTCAGGAGAAAGTATTATGACCTTAACCAGCAAAAAATTAGCCGCCGCTGTTCTGGCAATCACTGTAGCAATGTCCCTGAGCGCGTGCTCTAACTGGTCTAAACGTGACCGTAACACCGCTATTGGTGCCGGTGCCGGTGCTCTCGGTGGTGCAGTATTAACGGATGGTAGTACGCTGGGTACATTAGGTGGCGCTGCTGTCGGTGGTATTATCGGTCACCAGGTTGGCAAATAATTATTCTCTAAGCCTTCCCCGTTATTGCGATATTTGAACGCATTTCAGGTCTGACATACGCACGTATATAACACGAGCCACGGCATTTGCCGTGGCTCATTTATTTTAACCGCCTGCCAGTTTGACTTTCATCCCTTTGGCTTCCAGCAGAGATTTTATTAAATCGCGCTTATCTCCCTGGATTTCAATAATGCCGTCTTTCACGGCGCCGCCGCAGCCACATTTCTTTTTCAACTCGGCCGCCAGCTTTGCCAGTTCAGCATCATCCAGGTCAATGCCGGAGATAAGGCAAACCCCTTTCCCTTTTCGTCCACTGGTCTGGCGCTGGATCCGAACGATGCCGTCTCCCTTTGGACGTTCAACTTTCGCTTTCGGCTCGTCTATACGCCCGCTATCGGTTGAATAGACCAGACGGCTGTTGGAATCGGTCATTACGCCCCCTTTTTCAGCGATGCGTTGATAGCCTTAAGCGTCTCAGCCGGGTTGGCAGACTGCGTTACCGGACGCCCGATGACCATGTAGTCAACGCCAGCAGCCAGCGCCTGTTCAGGCGTCATAATACGGCGCTGATCGCCCACTTCGCTGCCTGCAGGACGGATACCCGGCGTAACCAGTTTAAAATCCTGGCCCAGCGCTGATTTGAAACGTACCGCTTCCTGCGCGGAGCAGACGACGCCATCCAGGCCGCAATGCTGCGTCAGACGCGCGAGACGTTCGGCATGCTCGGCGGGTGACAACGTCACGCCCAGGTCGCGAAGATCGTTTTCGTCCATACTGGTCAGCACCGTGACCGCAATCAGCAACGGTGCATCTTTACCGAACGGCAGGAGCGCCTCACGGGCGGCCGTCATCATTCTTGCCCCACCCGATGCGTGGACGTTGACCATCCATACGCCCAGCTCTGCGGCTGCGGCAACCGCGTGCGCCGTGGTATTCGGGATATCGTGGAATTTCAGGTCGAGGAAAACGTCAAAGCCGCGCTGCTGCAGATCGCGAACGATTTGCGGTCCAAACAGCGTGAACATCTCTTTGCCAACTTTCAAACGGCAGTCGCGAGGGTCGATGCCGTCGACAAACGCCAGTGCAGCGTCACGCTTATTGTAATCAAGCGCAACAACAACAGGAGAATCCGTAATTACGCGGGAAGTGGAGGATGTAACAGACGTCATGACCAGCCCTTTTCGTCTATGGGCGCGCAGCGCCGCGGAACAGATAAACGGCCAGCATTCTACCTGCCGACGCCGCAAATTGACAGGATCCATTTACGTGCCTGCCAGACCGGCAAACCGCACGGAGTTCAGGACAGCGGAAAAACCATCAGTATGTTGTAACTAAAATGCGGCGTTTTAAAAAATTACTGCCCGTCCAGGCCACGGATTGGCTTGATGGTGGACCAGGCGCGGCAGGAAGGACAGTGCCAATAGAGCGTATACGCGGTAAAACCACACTTCTGGCAGCGATAGCGCGGCTTGCTGCGCACCTGTTCGCCAACCATGTCGCGCAGCACCATCAGGCTCTCTTTGGCGCGCCCTTCTTCTGCGTCGTTCAGGTGGTAATCCATCAGCTTGTGGAACACCCGCATGGTCGGGTGACGCTGCAGCTGACGCGTAATATAAACCTGCGCGGTGTCGCTGCCCTCATACTGCTCAACGACGTCTGAGAGCATCAGTTCAGCGGTGGCGCCGGTATTCTCTTCCACGCAGCGACGCAGGAACGCTACCCACTCTTCCTGCTTGTCCAGCTGTTGATAGCAGGTTTGCAGCATTTCCAGCGTTTCACTGACCAGCTCTTTGTCCTGGTCGATAACCCGCAGCAGGCTTTCAACGGCTTTGGCGTAGTCGCCATTCGCCATAAAGACGCGCCCCATCATGATGGAGATGCGCGCGCTGTTGCGGTCCGCCGCGGCGCCTTTCTTCAGCAGCGCCATGGCTTTATCCATGTCGTCGTTGCCCATCTGCTGAAGAGCGAGCTCACAGTAGAAATGGGCGATCTCAACGCGCTGCTTATCTTTACCCAGCTTCACCAGACGTTCAGCGGTATCAATGGCTTTCTGCCAGTCGCTGGTGGCCTGATAAATCTGCAGGAGTTGCTGCAACGCGCCGATGCGGAAATCTGTTTCATCCACCAGCTGCGCGAACATATCTTCAGCGCGATCGTACAACCCCGCGGCCATGTAATCCCGCCCCAGCTGTTGCACCGCAAGGAGACGTTGATCGTAGGTCAGCGAGGCGCTTTCCATCAGGGTCTGGTGAATACGAATGGCGCGATCGACCTCGCCGCGCGAGCGGAACAGGTTGCCCAGGGTGAGATGCGCTTCAACCGTCCCCGTATCCTCTTTCAGCATATCGAGGAACAGGTCTACCGCTTTGTCCTGCTGATTGCTCAGGAGGAAGTTCACCCCCGCAACGTAGTCGCGGGAGAGCCGGTTGGCCTCATCCTGTTTTGTTTGTTGCGCACTTCTGCGGCCCATATACCAGCCATAGGCTGCGGCTACAGGCAAAAGCAGAAACAACAACTCCAGCATAGTCGATTATTCCTTCACGACCGGCACACCAGAGCTTTCCGGGATGTCAGACGCAGGGGCAATGTTATTTTCGAGTCGCTTAATTTTACGTTCAGCGCGCGCAAGAGAAACACGGACTTTCAGCCAGAACAGACCGCAAACCAGCCAGCCAATGGCAAAGCCGGCAGCAAACAAGACCGCCAGCAGGCTCGAGACGCGATACTCACCCTGAGCCAGCAGATAGTTAAACGTCACCTGCTGATCGTTTTGTGCACCCAACGTGACTGAAATGACAAAAATCGCCAATACCAGTAAGAAAATGAGTAAATATTTCACATTACTTCCCGTTATGTGGTTCAAGCGAATAAAGTGTGTTCAATTCACCGCAATCAGCCTTATAAACTACCATTTTAGCGACGAGCGCGAAACGGAAAAAGTGACGCGCAGGTCATGGATCTATGGGCAAAATGCGGAATATCAACCGTCAGGCGTCTGTCTGATCCCTTTCGGCTATTTCTTCTTTCTCTTCTGGCGGTGGCGTTAGCGGGCCGCAGAATCGTTCAGTGAGCCAGGTCGCCATCATAATCAGCAGCCATGAGATGAGCGTGGCGACGACCAGGTCGCGCGGCCAGTGCATCCCCAGCAGCAGGCGGCTTCCAATAACCCCCGTCGCCCAGATCAGTAAAACCACGATAGTGATCGTTCGACGCCTTGGCCAAAGCAGCCCAACCCCCAGCAACGCCCAGCTGGCCGCAAACATGGTGTGGCCGGAAGGAAACGCGAACCCGGTCTCTTTCTGCCAGTGTTTGCGCAAGAATTTCGGGATATCCTGCTGTTCCGCAAGCTGTTCTTTCACCAGCGCGCCACGATCTTTACGCTTTAAATTGTAGAACTCATCTACCGGAACATGATGCGTTTTTTCCAGCCAGACGACAAAAGGACGCGGCTCCTGAACGCGATCTTTAACCCAGGACTTCACGCCCTGACCGACAAGGATAGCGCCCCCGAGGATCGCAAAGAGCATCAGTGCCGCGCGCAGACGAAAGCGCAGGCACCACAGAAACCAGGCGCAGAGGAGTACGTGGGTAATAATCCCCCACGGCTGGGTGACCGTTTCCGTTATCCAGTATAACGTTTTCAGCCACGTGGCGTTCTGCCCGGGCTGCCACATCCAGCCTGAAAGCCATACGGCCAGAGGCATAATCAGTAAAATGGCCGCACCTGCTGCCGTACGTCTGGCGATTGAAAGCATGTCTTCTCCTTTTTCGCTAAGCGTCACAATCATAACTGAAATTAATCATCCGGGTGGATATGTCGGATCGTGCGTTTAACGTTCATATAGCATGGTGCCCATTAGGCGAACCTGCTGAGCTTGTGGCAAAATGAACTGATACAGAAAGCAAAACAGGGCAAAGGCACGAAACGTGTCAGCCTACTCTGGAGAATCACATGCAGCTTAAACGTGTGGCAGAAGCCAAACTGCCAACCCCATGGGGCGATTTCCTGATGGTGGGTTTTGAAGAACTGGCAACCGGACAGGATCATGTCGCGCTGGTTTATGGTGACATTTCAGGGCAGACGCCGGTTCTGTCCCGCGTCCATTCAGAGTGTCTTACCGGCGACGCGCTGTTCAGCCTGCGCTGTGATTGTGGTTTCCAGCTGGAAGCCGCCCTGTCTCATATTGCAGAAGAAGGTCGCGGTGTGCTGCTTTATCACCGTCAGGAAGGTCGTAATATTGGTCTGCTGAATAAAATCCGCGCCTACGCGCTTCAGGACCAGGGCTACGATACGGTTGAAGCAAACCATCAGCTTGGCTTTGCCGCTGACGAACGCGACTTCACCTTATGCGCCGATATGTTCAAGCTGCTGGGCGTCGACGAAGTTCGCCTGCTGACCAATAACCCGAAAAAAGTGGAGATCCTGACCGAAGCGGGGATCAACATCGTCGAGCGCGTACCGCTGATTGTCGGCCGAAACCCGAAAAACGCCCACTACCTGGATACCAAAGCCGCCAAAATGGGCCATCTGCTGAAAGAGTGATGCTAAAAAGCCCGGCACGAGTGCCGGGCTCGTTTCATCAGTCCAGCATCTTACGAATCACATAATGTAAAATGCCGTCATTCTGGTAATAGGTCAGCTCGGTTGCCGTATCAATACGGCACCGGCAATCCAGCACCTCGATTTTCCCGTCTGCCCGCGTTAACTTCACCGGCACCGTTTTACCCGGCTGCAGGTTTTGCAAACCGCTAATCTCAATCTGCTCTTCCCCGGTCAGTCCCAGCGTTTTACGCGTCACCCCCTGCGGGAACTCGAGCGGCAGGATCCCCATACCGATCAGATTCGAGCGGTGAATACGTTCAAACGATTCGGCGATAACCACGCGAACGCCAAGCAGACGCGGACCTTTCGCCGCCCAGTCGCGGCTGGAGCCGGAACCGTACTCTTTCCCGGCGATCACCGCCAGCGGCGTACCTTCCTGTTGATATTTGACCGCCGCATCATAGATCGAAACGACTTCCATCCCCGGCAGATGGCGCGTCATGCCCCCTTCCACGCCCGGTACCATTTCGTTACGAATGCGGATGTTGGCAAAGGTCCCGCGCATCATGACCTCATGATTGCCGCGACGCGATCCGTAGGAGTTAAAATCGCGGCGTTCGACGCCCCGGCTCTGCAGATAACGGCCTGCCGGGCTATCGGCTTTGATACTTCCGGCCGGAGAGATATGGTCGGTCGTGACGGAATCTCCCAGCATCGCCAGTATGCGCGCGCCGTGGATATCCTTAAGCGGTGCCGGCTCGGCCAGCATCTCATCAAAGAACGGCGACAGACGAATATAGGTCGAGTCATCCTGCCAGTCGTAGGTATCTGAGCCCACGACGTTGATGGTTTTCCATTCCGGCGTGCCTTCAAAGACCTCCGCATACTCTTTGCGGAACATCTCGGTTGAGACCTTTTCGACGGCCAGCGCGATTTCACGCGAAGATGGCCAGATATCTTTCAGGTAGACAGGATCGTTCTTGCGATCGTGACCAATCGGATCGGTCGCCAGGTTGATATTCATGTTCCCTGCCAGGGCATACGCCACAACCAGCGGCGGTGAGGCGAGCCAGTTGGTTTTCACCAGCGGGTGAATACGCCCTTCAAAGTTTCGGTTACCGGACAGGACCGCGCCTACCGTCAGGTCACCCTGCCTGATCGCCGTTTCAATGGGTTCAGGCAGCGGGCCGGAGTTACCAATACAGGTCGTACAGCCGTAGCCCACGAGGTTGAAACCCAGTTCGTCAAGGTACGGCGTCAGTTTGGCCTGCGCGAGGTAATCCGATACCACTTTGGAACCCGGTGCCAGCGAGGCCTTGACCCATGGCTGAGGTTTTAGCCCAAGCTCTACCGCCTTTTTCGCCAGCAGACCGGCCGCCATTAATACGCTGGGGTTCGAGGTGTTGGTGCAGGAGGTAATGGCCGCAATCACAACCGCGCCATCCGGGAGCTGATACTGATGTCCGTTCAGAACATAGTCGACCGGACGGTGATCTTTCTGCGCCACGTTCACTTCAAGGGCATTGCTGGCGGCAAAGGCTTTTGGCACGTCACTCAGCGCAACCCGATCCTGCGGACGTTTAGGGCCGGCGAGGCTCGCCTCAACGCTTCCCATATCGAGTTCAAGCGTGCTTGTGAAGACCGGTTCATCGCCCGGGTTTCGCCACATGCCCTGCGCTTTGGTATAGGCCTCCACCAGCGCGACCTGCTCTTCGCTGCGTCCGCTAAGGCGCATGTATTCCAGCGTGACGTCATCGATGGGGAAAAAGCCGCAGGTTGCACCGTATTCCGGCGCCATATTGGCAATGGTGGCGCGGTCGGCCAGCGGCAGCGAATCCAGACCATCCCCGTAGAATTCTACAAACTTGCCCACCACACCATGCTTACGCAGCATCTGGGTGACGGTGAGCACCAGATCGGTGGCGGTAATGCCTTCAGACAGCTTGCCGGTGAGCTTGAAGCCCACCACGTCAGGGATAAGCATGGACACCGGCTGGCCGAGCATGGCCGCTTCCGCTTCGATACCCCCGACGCCCCAGCCCAGCACGCCCAGACCGTTGATCATGGTGGTATGGGAGTCCGTGCCCACCAGCGTGTCCGGATAGGCGACCCACTCTTTATCCTGCAATTCACTCCAGACGGCTTTACCCAGATATTCAAGGTTAACCTGGTGACAAATACCGGTACCCGGCGGGACCACGCTAAACCGGCTGAACGCCTGCTGCCCCCACTTCAGGAACACGTAGCGCTCGTGGTTGCGCTCCATCTCCAGACGCACGTTCTCGCCAAAGGCGTCGTCATCCCCAAAGCGGTCAACGGTTACGGAGTGGTCAATGACGAGGTCAACGGGGGAAAGCGGATTCACTTTTGCCGTATCTCCGCCGAGACGCTTAACGGCCTCGCGCATCGCGGCTAAATCAACGACGGCAGGAACACCGGTAAAGTCCTGCATCAGCACCCTGGCGGGGCGGTAGGCGATTTCTCTGTCGGCATGGGCATTTTCCAGCCACCCTGCCAGCGCCTGGATATCATCGAGGGTGACAGAGTCACCGTCCTGCCAGCGCAATAGATTTTCCAGTAAAACTTTCAATGACTTGGGTAAACGCGAAATGTCCCCAAGCGTTCTGGCAGCCAGCGGCAGGCTGTAGTAATGCCAGGTTTTATTTTCTGCCTGTAACGTATCCTTACTGGCTTCGCGTAGGGTTAACGACATAAGCTCCTCCTTAATCACAGAGATGCCCCGACAATCATCAGGGCCGTAATTAAAGATAACACAAAGATGTCGTAACGTTTTGATAACAACCCAAATTGATAAATTTAGGATTGGTCCAGAAAGGAAAAACAAAAAACCCCGCCGTAGCGAGGTTTTACAATTTAGTGGAGGGCCAACCAGATGAGCTGACTCCAGAACAGAATCGACACGGTAAAAACGCCGATCCATGACCAGTATTTGTGAGACGTCATGTTATTCATCATAGGGACACCAGGCATTATTTATTAAAAGTTCCGAGGTAAGTCCTCAGTGCTATATTGCTGATGTGTATTTATTAAAGAGTACGAAAGTGCAGAGTCGATATTCAGACTATTTGCATCATTACGCAATTAACTAAATTATTGTTTTTTGGGTTCGTCTTCTGCGAACACATCAATAAACGCTTGCTGCTGCGGCGTCAGTTTCCAGGACGCGGGTACAACAGTCGCAGGTGCTTTACGCCCTCTGTGGCCGTTGTCACGATGCTGACACATCTGTTTTACCGTTTCTGTACGTACCGTCACTGCCATATTTAACCCCAATATTTCCAGGCCAGGAGAGCAACCACCACCCAAAACAGGGTAGAGACGAGAAAGACCGCCAGCCAGGCTTTACGCTTGAGCGCAGGATCCCTTTGCGGTTCTTCACTTCCTGAAGGCATTGCTAACCTCATACAATCGACATCGCTTATCATTTAGGACCAAACAATTGGTACAATTAATCATCTGTTGAGATAAATCCTAAAGAAACTTTAGCCGAAAAGCCAGTGAATTTACGCACCGGAAGGTATGAAATATTCAATCTTTTGACCAGAAATAAATAATTGAAAAGAAAAATTTGCGAAGGCGTAAATTAGTTTCTACTTTTGTCGCCAATTCACGACATTATAACCTTACGAATTAAATGGATAATGACATTATATGACAGGGGATACGCAGATGATGATAATTCTAATTTAGCTTTGAGGCGTTATTTCGGTATCTTTCCCTAAGGGAAAGATACCGGGTGTGATTATTTTTCGGGGAGTTTGATGTCTTTAAACATCTCTTCAATATCTTCATTTGAGCGTAATGCAACGGCGGTATCAACCACGTCACGCGTTAAATGAGGGGCAAAGCGCTGAATAAAATCATACATATAGCTGCGCAGGAAGGTGCTGCGACGGAAGCCAATCTTTGTGGTGCTATGACTGAAAACATCATGCGCATCAAGACGCACCAGGTCAGGGTCTGACACCGGATCCACCGCCATGCTGGCAATAACGCCCACCCCCAGACCAAGTCGCACATAGGTTTTAATCACGTCGGCATCCGTCGCGGTAAAGACAATGCGCGGCGTTAACCCTGCCCGGTTAAAGGCCGTATCAAGCTCGGACCGTCCGGTAAAGCCAAACGTATACGTTACCAGCGGATATTGCGCCAGCTCTTCGATAGTGACCGACCCTTTGCCCGCCAGGGGGTGATCGGGGGTCACCACGATAGAACGGTTCCAGTGATAGCATGGAAGCATCACCAGATCGTCATACAGGTGAAGCGCTTCGGTGGCGATGGCAAAGTCTGCATTCCCCTTGGAAACGGCTTCAGCAATTTGCGTTGGCGAGCCCTGGTGCATATGCAAAGAGACGCGGGGATAACGCTCGATAAAGCCTTTGATAACGCCGGGAAGCGCATAGCGCGCCTGGGTATGCGTCGTGGCAATATACAGCGAACCTTTATCCGGCCAGGTGTGTTCCCCTGCCACCGACTTAATCGCGTCGACTTTAGAGAGGACTTCACGCGCAATGCGGATGATTTCCTGCCCCGCAGGCGTCACCTGGGTGAGATGCTTACCGCTGCGGGCAAATATCTGGATACCTAACTCATCCTCCAGCATACGAACTTGTTTGCTGATGCCCGGTTGAGAGGTATACAACCCCTCGGCGGTAGAAGAGACGTTAAGGTTATGATTCACCACCTCAACGATATAACGAAGCTGCTGTAATTTCATGCCAGACCATCCGATTTAGCGCATGCGGTCAATCGCTTAAGACGATTTAATAATAAGAAACAGGTTAACTATAACCACTATATCATTTATAGCCTGACTGTATAGTACGGAACAAAAAATAATAACAAGGAAATAAAAAAGGGCCGGAAATCCGGCCCTTTTACAGGTAAGTTACGGTAAGGGAAGATTATTTCTTGCCTTCGACCCATTTGCCATCGACAAAGAAGGCTGACCATCCGGTCGCTTTACCCTCTTTCTCGGCCGCAACATACTGCTGCTTAGTTTTACGGCTAAACCGTACCACGGTTTTGTTGCCTTCCGGATCCTGCTGTGGCGCATCGGCCAGATAACGCAGTTTCTCAGGCAGACGATCGCGGAAGCGATGCAACTCTTCCACCAGCGGCGCGCGCGTTTCACGCGATTTCGGGAAGGTGTTGGCGGCCAGGAAGACACCTGCGGCACCATCACGCAGCACGAAATACGCGTCGGATTTCTCGCACGGCAGTTCTGGTAGCGGAACCGGATCTTCCTTCGGAGGAGCCACTTCGCCGTTACGCAGAATTTTGCGCGTGTTTTTACACTCGTCGTTGGTACAGGCCATGTACTTACCGAAACGCCCCATTTTCAGGTGCATTTCAGAGCCGCACTTCTCGCATTCCACAATCGGGCCGTCATAGCCTTTAATGCGGAACTCGCCCTCTTCGATCTCATACCCGTCACACGTTGGGTTATTACCGCAGACGTGCAGCTTACGTTTTGGATCGATCAGGTAGCTGTCCATTGCCGTGCCGCATTTCTTGCAGCGGCGTTTGGCACGCAGAGCGTTAGTTTCCGCATCGTCACCTTCCAGCACGTTGAGAACTTCGTTCTCAGGCACCAGGTTGATGGTGGTTTTGCAGCGCTCTTTTGGTGACAGCGCATAGCCGGAGCAGCCAAGGAATACGCCCGTGGTTGCGGTGCGGATCCCCATCTTGCGGCCGCAGGTTGGGCAGTCGATGCTGGTCAGAACCATCTGGTTAGGCAGCATGCCGCCCTCTTCAGGGTCTTTCTCCGCTTTTTCAAGCTGGTCGGTAAAGTCGCTGAAGAAGCTGTCGAGTACCTTTTTCCATTCCGCCTGATGGCTGGCAACCTGGTCGAGGCTGTCTTCCATTTGCGCGGTGAAATCGTAGTTCATCAACTCGCGGAAGTTTGCTTCCAGACGGTCAGTGACGATCTCACCCATTTTTTCCGCATAGAAACGGCGGTTTTCAACGCGTACGTAGCCACGGTCCTGGATCGTCGAGATGATGGACGCGTAGGTCGATGGACGACCAATACCGCGTTTTTCCAGCTCTTTCACCAGGGACGCTTCACTGAAGCGCGCAGGCGGCTTGGTGAAGTGCTGGGCTGGCACGAGGTCAACCAGCGAGAGCTCATCCCCTTTATTTACCGCCGGCAGCGTTCGGTCTTCATCACCTTTACGCAGCGCTGGCATCACCTTCGTCCAGCCGTCGAAACGCAGGATACGACCGCGCGCTTTGAGACGGAACTCACCCGCACCAACGGTCAGCGTGGTGGAGTCGTACTGCGCTGGCGTCATCTGGCACGCCACGAACTGGCGCCAGATCAGCTGATACAGCTTCTGCGCGTCGGCTTCCATGTCTTTCAGCGATTCCGCTAACACCGAGACGTCAGAAGGACGAATCGCTTCGTGTGCTTCCTGAGAGTTCTCTTTGCTGGCGAACTGGTTAGCGCTTTCCGGCAGGTATTTCTTACCGAAATTGTCACTGATGTAGCCGCGCACCATGCTGACCGCGTCCTGGCTCAGGTTGGTTGAGTCGGTACGCATGTAGGTGATGTAGCCCGCTTCATACAGGCGCTGCGCCATCATCATGGTCTTCTTCACGCCATAACCCAGACGCGTGCTTGCAGCCTGTTGCAGCGTGGAGGTAATAAACGGTGCCCCCGGCTTGCTGCTGGTCGGTTTGTCTTCACGTTCCAGCACCTGATAGCGTGCTTTTTCCAGCAGCGCTACGGCGGCCATGGTCTGGTCGCGGTTTTCTGGACGGAAAGGCTTGTCGTTGTGATGGCTCACCTGCAGCGGCAGAGCGTCACCGCCAGGCGTGGTCACATTGGCATCGACTTCCCAGAACTCTTCCGGCACGAAGGCTTTAATTTCGCGCTCACGCTCAACGACCAGACGCACGGCGACGGATTGCACACGCCCTGCGGACAGGCCACGGGCAATCTTCTTCCACAGCAGTGGAGAGACCATGTAGCCCACAACGCGGTCCATAAAGCGACGTGCCTGCTGTGCGTTTACGCGGTCAATATTCAGTTCGCCCGGCTTCTCAAACGCCTGACGAATCGCATTCTTCGTAATTTCGTTAAACACTACACGGCTGTAGCGTTTGTCATCACCACCGATCACTTCCCGCAGGTGCCAGGCAATGGCTTCCCCTTCGCGGTCAAGGTCGGTTGCGAGATAGATGTGGTCTGCTTTTTCAGCAAGCTGCTTCAGCTCGTTAACGACTTTTTCTTTCCCGGGCAGCACTTCATATTGTGCATCCCAGTTATGCCATGGGTTAACACCCATGCGGTTGACAAGCGCGCTACGTTCATCCTTTTTAGGCTTTTTAGCCCCTTTGGTGGAGGTAGAGTCTGCGCTCTTTTTGCTGGCTGAGCCACTGGTCGGCAAATCGCGGATATGACCCACGCTGGACTTAACCACGTAGTCATTACCCAGATACTTATTGATCGTTTTGGCTTTTGCCGGGGACTCAACGATGACGAGAGCTTTACCCATATTCACCTTTACCTAATTTAATTCTTCCAGGAATACGCCGCACGTTGATTTCCCTTCCGCTGACGACGAGCCAATGATATTGCGACTGCGTCAGGAGATATCAACCCCTTTGTCTTACCGGACGTTAATGAGAAGACGCCCAGGTGATTGAGTTTTCGGGTATTTTTCTCACATCTCGTGTAATTCGTGACGAATTCCCGGTTGAATGTCAAGCAATTCTGTTGCCAGAATGACGAAAGCGCACACTCTACCTGATAAAATTCGTTACGCAACTTTATTAGCATGCAAAAGCAGATCCCGCCAGCCAGGACCCTGCACCTTATCCCCTCACATTACAGGGAAAATTTGCCCCCAAAGCGCCCTCGGCGTAGACTATTGTCACTGTTTAAGGAGTGGATTATGCAGAATACGACCCAACCTATTGACCGAGCCTCTCTGCTTATCGAAGCAAACAAGCTTATCCGTGACCATGAAGATACGCTGGCGGGCATTGAAGCCACCGGCGTAGAGCAGCGTAATGGCGTGCTGATTTTCAGCGGCGAATACTTCCTTGACGAACAGGGTTTACCGACCCCGAAAAGCACCGCCGTGTTTAACATGTTCAAATACCTGGCGCATACGCTTTCAGAGAAATATCACCTGGTCGATTAACGCAAAACGCGAGGCATATGCCTCGCGTTTTTGTTTACAGCAGCGGTTTTTGTCCGCGCTGAAGCCAGCGCAGCAGCAGACGGTCCGCGCTTTCTGCGGCACTGTTGGTAAAGCGGTCAAGGAGTCGCTTACGCTGGGTAAAGCGCACGCCCACCAGTTCCCGGCCTTCCATCAGATTGAGCAGCAGATCGTCGCTGGTTCCGACTTCATCCACCAGCCCTTTCTCCTGCGCCTGGACGCCGTACCAGTGCTCGCCCGTCGCGACCTGTTCAATATCGAGCGTTGGGCGCATACGGTGTACAAAATCTTTAAAGAGATGATGCGTTTCGTTGAGATCTTCGCGGAATTTTTGGCGCCCTTCTTCCGTGTTTTCCCCCAGCAGCGTCAGGGTACGTTTGTACTGACCCGCCGTGTGAAGTTCGATATCAATCTCTTTATTTTTCAGGAAGCGGTTAAAGTTCGGAATTTGTGCGACCACGCCGATCGAGCCAATAATGGAGAACGGCGCGGCAACAATTTTGTCCGCCACGCAGGCCATCATGTAGCCACCGCTCGCGGCCACTTTATCCACGGCAACGGTCAGCGGGATCTGTTTTTCACGCAGGCGCTGCAGCTGTGAGGCGGCCAGTCCGTAACCGTGAACGACCCCGCCCGGGCTTTCAAGACGCACGACAACCTGATCCTGCGGTGTCGCCACGGCCAGAACGGCAGTCACTTCTTCCCGCAGAGAAGACACTTCATGCGCATCCATACTGCCTTTAAAATCGAGCACATAGACGCGCGGCGTGGCCTTATCCTGCGGCGCATTAAGCTTTGCTTTTGCCTTTGCCGCTTTGGCTTCCTGTTTATGCTTTTTCTTCTGCGCTTTCAACCAGAGTTTCTGTTGATGACTATCAAGCAGCGCCAGAGACATCTCTTCCTGCATCTCTTTATACTGCTCGCTAAGGCGGGTGATGCGTAACTCCCCACGCTGACGCTTGCGCTGCGTCAGGTTGGCAATCAGAACGGCTACCACCGCAATGGCAACCACCACCGTCGCGATTTTGGCCAAAAACAACCCATATTGAGAAAGTAATTCCACGCGTTCCACCTTGATTTAACCACGAATCTTTCACGGCAGTGTACAACAGCCCTGCCCATGCGTCTCGCTCGTGACATTACCTCTGCGAGCCGCCTTCAGGAATCCCCGGACTGGAGTTTAAATATTTGCAAATTGTTAATTTTACAGTAATGCGTCCTGTAGACTGATTGAATTATTAGGCTAATTCGGGCATAAAGCCGAAAAGTCATCATAAAGGCGCCATTGCGTCACCGGTCGCCTGAGGAGTCACCGTGCATTATCAACCGCAAAAAAATCTGCTGCAAAACCGGATTATTCTTGTCACCGGTGCCAGCGACGGGATTGGCCGCGAGGCAGCCCTGACATACGCCGAATATGGCGCCAACGTCATTCTGATCGGGCGCAACGAAGAAAAACTGAAAAGCGTCGCCCAGGAGATTGAGGCCGTATGCGGCACGCCGGCCCCGTGGTATACGCTCGATTTACTGACCTGCACGCCTGCGGTGTGCCAGGAATTAGCCCAGCGCATCAGCGCTCACTATCCGAGACTCGACGGCGTGCTGCATAACGCCGGTTTGTTAGGTGAAGTGCGTCCGATGGATGAACAGGATCCAGATATCTGGCAGCAGGTGATGCAGGTCAACGTCAACGGCACGTTTTTCCTCACACAGGCATTGCTTCCTTTATTACTCAAATCCGAGTCCGGGTCCCTGGTCTTTACCTCGTCCAGCGTTGGCCGTGAAGGACGCGCAAACTGGGGAGCCTATGCCGTATCAAAATTCGCGACCGAAGGCATGATGCAGGTGCTGGCGGAGGAGTACCAGAGCCGCCATCTGCGCGTAAACTGCATTAACCCGGGCGGTACGCGCACCAAAATGCGCGCCAGCGCGTTCCCGAGCGAAGATCCGCAGAAGCTGAAAACCCCGGCAGACATTATGCCGCTCTATCTCTGGCTGATGGGCGACGACAGCCGCCGCAAAACCGGGATGACCTTTGACGCCCAGCCGGGACGTAAACCAGGAATTTCGCAATGAGTGAAGAACGTCATCAGCAGCGCCAGCAGCGTCTGAAAGAACAGGTCGATGCGCGCGTCGCGGCAGCCCAGGACGAACGTGGGATCGTCATCGTTTTTACCGGCAACGGAAAAGGGAAAACCACCGCCGCATTCGGCACGGCGACACGCGCCGTTGGACACGGTCAAAAAGTGGGCGTGATCCAGTTTATCAAAGGCGAATGGCCCAACGGTGAGCGGAATTTGCTTGAGCCTCACGGCGTTGAGTTTCAGGTGATGGCGACCGGGTTTACGTGGGATACCCAGAACCGGGAAACGGATACTGCAGCCTGTCTCGCCGTCTGGGAGCATGCAAAGAGAATGCTGGCCGATCCCTCGCTGAATATGGTTCTGCTGGATGAGATCACCTATATGGTCGCCTACGACTACCTGCCGCTGGAAGCCGTGCTGGATGCTCTGAAGAATCGTCCTGTACACCAGACGGTTATCGTCACGGGGCGCGGATGTCATCGGGATATTCTGGAGATGGCCGATACCGTCAGCGAGCTGCGTCCGGTCAAACATGCGTTTGATGCAGGCATCAAAGCGCAAATTGGAATTGATTACTAAAGAAAAAAGCCCGGTTCGTTGACCGGGCTTTTATATTAACCGTTGTTGTTACGGCTGCCGGAGCGGCGACTGCTGCTCACCTGGCTGTGTCGCTTCACTGCGCGACGGATCTGATTCGCCTTCATGCGACGACGATCTTTTTCCACCGCCACTTTTGAGGTGGTTTCCGGCGTCAGGCCGACCAGCTCGCGCAGGTAGTTGGTTTGGGTCAGATCCAGTTCGGTATAACCCCCGCGCGGCAGACCTTTCGGCAGCAGAATGTCGCCGTAACGGACGCGGATCAAGCGGCTAACCTGCACGCCTACCGCTTCCCAGAGACGACGAACTTCGCGGTTACGGCCTTCGGTCAGGGTCACGTTGTACCACTGGTTAATGCCTTCCCCACCGGTAAATTTGATGGTTTTGAATGCCGCAGGACCGTCTTCCAGCTGAACGCCACGCGACAGATCGCGCAGTTTATTTTCGTCAACCTGGCCAAATACGCGCACCGCGTATTCACGTTCCACTTCACGGCTTGGGTGCATCAGACGGTTTGCCAGTTCACCATCGGTGGTAAACAGCAGCAGACCGCAGGTGTTCACGTCCAGACGGCCGACGGCAATCCAGCGAGCGCCACGCAGTTTAGGCAGACGGTCAAACACCGTCGGACGACCTTCCGGGTCGTTGCGGGTGCACAGCTCGCCTTCCGGCTTGTAGTAAGCCAGTACGCGGCAGATCTGTTCAGCGGACTCTTTAACGGAGATAAGATGACCGTCGATGCGGATCTTCAGCCCCGGTACGATTTCTACGCGGTCACCCAGCGTGGCGATTTTACCGTCCACACTCACGCGGCCCGCTTCAATAATGGCTTCGATTTCACGGCGTGAACCGTGGCCGGCACGCGCCAGCACTTTCTGTAACTTCTCGCTCATTGAGCTTCCTCAGGTGTCGCCTTCACAGGCGTCGAATCAGGTCAAAAGAGGGCTGAGCCCTGCTTTGATGGCCGCGTAGTATATCTGCTTATACCTTTACAAGAAAGGCTTTACGTCACCCACGCCTTCACGAATCACTTCCGGTGCATCTTCGGTTAAGTCGACCACGGTGGTCGGCTGCTGGCCGAGATAGCCGCCGTGAATAATCAGCTCAACCACCTTCTCCAGACGATCTTTGATCTCTTCCGGATCGGACTCGGTAAACTCGCTTCCGGGCAGCATCAGCGAGGTGGAGAGCATCGGCTCGCCGAGGGTTTCCAGCAGCGCCTGCGCAATCGGGTTCGACGGCACGCGCATGCCGATGGTTTTGCGTTTTTCCTGCAGCAGACGACGCGGTACTTCCTTCGTGCCCTTCAGGATGAAGGTGTAGTTACCCGGCGTGTTGTTCTTAATCAGGCGAAACGCCACGTTATCAACATACGCATAGGTCGACAGCTCAGAGAGATCGCGGCACATCAGGGTAAAGTTATGGCCGTCCGGCAGCTGGCGAATACGGCAAATGCGTTCCATTGCCCCTTTATCTTCGATTTTGCAGCCCAGCGCGTAGCCTGAATCGGTCGGGTAGACAATTACGCCGCCTTTGCGGACGATCTCCACGGCCTGGTTGATCAGACGTGGCTGCGGGTTATCCGGATGGATATAGAAAAACTGACTCATACTTCCCTCTCTTCAATTTGCTGCGGCTGTTCCCAGAGCTGCCAGACCGGCTCAACGCCAGCGGGCAACCAGAGCTTGCGCCCCAGTTCGATCCACGCGCAGGGCTGATGGAAATCAGAGCCCTGTGACCCAAGCAGGCCGAACTGGCGGGCATAGGTCGCGAGCTGCGCGCGCTCGTTGGGCGCCTGCTGACACTGGGCGACTTCCATCGCCTCGCCACCGCATTCGGCAAAGTGTGCCAGCAGCCTTTTCAGCCATTTAGCAGAAAGATTATACCGCCCAGGATGGGCCAGCACGGCCTTACCGCCAGAATGATGAATCACATCAATAGCTTGTTTTATTGTACACCACTGTGGCGGAACGTATCCGGTTTTACCGCGCGCCAGATACTTTTTAAAGACGTCCGCCATGGTCGTCGCTTTGCCCGCGTCGACCAGAAAACGGGCGAAATGACCGCGGGTGACCGCCCCGCCGTTCGCCATCTTTTGCGCGCCTTCCAGCGCGCCCGGAATATGCGCCTTTTCCAGACGCTCGCCGATCATCTCTGCGCGCTGGTTGCGGCGCGTTTTTTGTTCTTGCAAAAATGCCGTAAGTGCCGGATGGTCTATATCGATATTCAGGCCAACAATATGAATCTCATGGTTTTCCCAGACGGTCGAGATCTCGACGCCGGACACCAGATTCAGCGCCAGCCCGCTGCGGGCAATCTCGGCGCGCGCCGCCGGAATGGCATCTGTCGTATCGTGATCGGTTATCGCCAGCGTGCCGACGCGCATTTCAACGGCGCGATGAACCAGGGCTTCGGGTGTCAGCAGGCCGTCAGAGGCCTGAGTATGGCTGTGTAAATCATAAATAATGGCGTAGGTGGTATCGCTCAAAGCACTTCCCATAACAGGTTGGAGACATCCGAAAACACCATGATACCGACTTAACGCGAAATTCTGAAATCAAGGGTTGACAACTTGCCATCGAACTAGTTAACTAGTACGCAAGTTCACACGAGAAAGGTATCTGAAAATGACAGCACATTTCACTCTGCGCGGCTGGTGGCGCACTTCCTGATCTTCGGGCAGTGTCACGCGTCTGCGAAATGCAAACAGATACCCGCCCGCTACCCAGCGGGCTTTTTTTTGAACAAAATATGAGAACAACAACATGCAAACAGCCAAACCTCATCTCGAACTGCTGACCTGCGAGGCGGCCTATCGCCACAACCCGACCGCGCTGTTTCATCAGGTGTGCGGGGCTCGTCCGGCAACGCTGCTGCTGGAATCGGCGGATATCGACAGCAAGGACGATCTCAAGAGCCTGCTGCTGGTCGACAGCGCGCTGCGCATTACCGCTTTAGGTGACACCGTCACCATCAAGGCATTGTCAGACAATGGCGCATCGCTGCTGCCGCTGCTGGATGCCGCCCTGCCGTCAGGCATTGAAAATGAACGCCATCCAGAAATGCGCATTCTGCATTTCCCGCCGGTGAGCCAGCTGCTGGACGAAGACGCGCGCCTCTGCTCCCTGTCCGTTTTCGATGCCTTCCGCCTGCTGCAGAATCTGGTCACCGTGCCGGAAGACGAGCGTGAAGCGATGTTCTTCGGCGGGCTGTTTGCTTACGACCTGGTTGCCGGTTTTGAAGATTTGCCGGAAACCGAGCAGGGTAATCGCTGCCCGGACTATTGCTTCTATCTGGCTGAAACCCTGCTGGTGATCGATCACCAGAAGCAATACACCCGCATCCAGGCGAGCCTGTTCACGCCGTCTGCCGCTGAGAAAAACCGTCTCGAGCACCGCATCGCTCAGCTGCAGCAGCAGATGACGGAAGCGCCGCCCGCGCTGCCGGTGCAGCGCGTGGAGAAAATGACCTGCGACGTTAACCAGACTGACGATCAGTACGGCGCCGTGGTTCGCCAGATGCAAAAAGCGATTCGCGCCGGGGAAATTTTCCAGGTCGTGCCGTCACGTCGCTTCTCGCTGCCCTGCCCGTCGCCGCTCGCAGCCTACGACGTGCTGAAAAAGAGTAACCCAAGCCCGTACATGTTTTTCATGCAGGACAACGAATTCACGCTGTTCGGCGCCTCGCCGGAAAGCTCGCTGAAATACGACGCCACCAGCCGTCAGATTGAGATCTACCCGATTGCCGGTACCCGTCCGCGCGGGCGTCGCGCCGATGGCTCGCTGGATCGCGATCTCGACAGCCGTATCGAACTGGAGATGCGTACCGACCACAAAGAACTCTCCGAGCACCTGATGCTGGTTGACCTGGCGCGTAACGATCTGGCACGCATTTGTACTCCCGGCAGCCGCTACGTGGCGGACCTGACCAAAGTCGACCGCTATTCGTTCGTGATGCACCTGGTCTCCCGCGTGGTCGGCGAGCTGCGCCACGATCTCGACGTGCTGCACGCCTACCGCGCCTGCATGAACATGGGCACCCTGAGCGGCGCGCCGAAAGTACGCGCCATGCAGCTGATTGCCGCCGCCGAAGGACGCCGTCGCGGCAGCTACGGCGGCGCGGTGGGTTACTTCACCGCCCACGGCGATCTCGATACCTGCATCGTAATCCGCTCCGCCTACGTTGAAGACGGTATTGCCACCGTTCAGGCGGGTGCCGGGATTGTTCTTGATTCTGTTCCGCAGTCTGAAGCTGACGAAACGCGCAGTAAAGCCCGTGCGGTCCTTCGCGCCATTGCTACCGCACACCATGCACAGGAGATTTTCTGATGGCTGACATTCTGCTGCTCGATAATATCGACTCCTTTACCTATAACCTGGCAGATCAGCTGCGTGCGAATGGCCACAACGTCGTTATCTACCGCAACCACGTTCCGGCGCAGACCCTGATTGACCGTCTGGCCACCATGCAAAACCCGGTGCTGATGCTCTCCCCGGGGCCAGGCGCACCGAGCGAAGCGGGCTGTATGCCGGAGCTGCTGACCCGCATGCGCGGCAAACTGCCGATCGTCGGCATCTGCCTCGGCCATCAGGCGATTGTTGAAGCCTACGGCGGCTACGTTGGCCAGGCGGGTGAGATCCTGCACGGTAAAGCGTCCAGCATTGAACATGACGGCCAGGCGATGTTTGCCGGGCTGCCGAACCCGCTCCCGGTCGCGCGCTATCACTCGCTGGTTGGCAGCAATATTCCCGCCGGGCTGACAATCAACGCCTCGTTTGAAGGTATGGTGATGGCGGTGCGCCACGACGCGGACCGCGTCTGCGGCCTGCAGTTCCACCCGGAATCGATCCTGACCTCCCACGGCGCCCGCCTGCTGGAGCAGACGCTGGACTGGGCGTTACAGAAGCTGGAGCAGACCAATACCCTGCAGCCGATTCTGGAAAAACTGTATCAGGCGCAGACCCTGAGCCAGCAGGAGAGCCATCAGCTCTTCTCCGCCGTGGTTCGCGGCGAGCTGAAGCCTGAACAGCTGGCAGCCGCGCTGGTGAGCATGAAGGTGCGCGGCGAAAGCCCGCAGGAGATCGCCGGTGCCGCTACGGCCCTGCTGGAAAATGCCGCCCCGTTCCCGCGCCCGGACTATCAGTTTGCGGATATCGTCGGTACCGGCGGTGACGGCAGTAACAGCATCAATATCTCCACCGCCAGCGCCTTCGTGGCGGCGGCGTGCGGTTTGAAGGTCGCGAAGCACGGTAACCGCAGCGTTTCCAGCCGGTCAGGTTCTTCCGATCTGCTCGCCGCATTCGGTATTAACCTCGATATGAACGCCGAGCGTTCCCGCGAAGCGCTGGATGACCTGGGCGTCTGCTTCCTGTTTGCGCCGAAGTACCACACCGGTTTCCGCCACGCGATGCCGGTTCGTCAGCAGCTCAAAACCCGCACGCTGTTTAACGTGCTCGGCCCGCTGATCAACCCGGCCCACCCGCCGCTGGCGCTGATTGGCGTTTACAGCCCTGAGCTGGTTCTGCCGATTGCCGAGACGCTGCGCGTGCTGGGCTATCAGCGTGCCGCCGTGGTGCACAGCGGCGGTATGGATGAGGTTTCTCTTCATGCGCCAACGCTGGTGGCCGAACTGCGCGACGGCGAAATCCTGAGCTATCAGCTGGACGCTGCCGACTTCGGCCTTGCGCCATACCATCAGGAAGCGCTGGCAGGCGGTACGCCGGAAGAAAACCGTGACATTCTCACGCGCTTATTACAAGGTAAGGGAGAGGTCGCCCATGAGGCCGCCGTTGCTGCCAACGTCGCCATGCTGATGCGTTTGCACGGTGAGGAAGACCTGAAGGCCAACGTTCAAAAAGTTCTGGATGTACTGCGCTCCGGTGCAGCTTACGATCGCGTTACCGCACTTGCGGCAAGAGGGTAAAGAATGCAGACCGTTTTAGCGAAAATCGTTGCCGATAAGGCCATCTGGGTGGAAGCCCGCAAGCAACAGCAGCCGCTTGCCAGTTTCCAGAATGACGTCGCCCCGAGCAGCCGTCGTTTCTATGACGCCCTGCGGGGTACGCGCACCGCGTTTATTCTTGAGTGCAAAAAAGCGTCCCCGTCCAAAGGCGTTATTCGTGACGATTTCGACCCGGCGCGTATTGCCGGCATTTATAAGCATCATGCTTCAGCCATCTCCGTGCTGACGGATGAGAAATATTTTCAGGGCAGCTTCGATTTTCTGCCGATCGTCAGCGGCATCGCGCCGCAGCCGATCCTGTGCAAAGACTTTATTATCGACCCGTATCAGATCTGGCTGGCGCGTTTTTACCAGGCCGACGCCTGCTTGCTGATGCTCTCGGTGCTCGACGACGAGCACTATCGCCAGCTTTCCGCCGTGGCGCACAGCCTGAATATGGGCGTGCTGACCGAGGTGAGCAACGAAGAGGAGCTGGAGCGCGCGATTGCGCTGGAAGCCAAAGTGGTCGGCATTAACAACCGCGATCTGCGCGACCTGTCCATTGACCTTAACCGTACGCGTCAGCTGGCGCCGCGTCTGGGGTCTGGCGTCACGGTGATCAGCGAGTCCGGCATTAACAGCTACGCCCAGGTGCGCGAGCTGAGCCACTTCGCCAACGGTTTCCTGATTGGCTCCGCCATGATGGAGCATGACGATCTCAATGCGGCCGTGCGTCGCGTGCTGCTGGGTGAAAACAAAGTCTGCGGCTTAACCCGCGAACAGGATGCCCAGGCCGCGTATGAAGCCGGGGCGATTTATGGCGGGCTGATCTTTGTGGACTCCTCTCCTCGCGCGGTCAGCGTAGAACTGGCGCGTAAGGTCATCGCAGCGGCTCCGCTCGGCTACGTGGGCGTTTTCCGCAACGCAGATATTGCAGACGTTGCGGCCAAAGCCGACGCGTTATCCCTGAGCGCGGTGCAGCTCCACGGCGATGAAGACCAGAGCTACATCGATGCCCTGCGCGCCGCGCTGGCACCACAGGTGCAGATCTGGAAAGCGCAAAGCGTTGGCGATACGTTGCCCTCGCGTAACCTGAACCATGTGGATAAATACGTCCTCGATAACGGCCAGGGCGGTACCGGCCAGCGTTTTGACTGGTCGCTGCTGAACGCCGAAAAGCTGGACAACGTCCTGCTGGCGGGCGGATTAAGCCCGGATAACTGCGTAGAAGCCGCTAAAACCGGCTGCGCAGGCCTCGATTTCAATTCAGGCGTAGAGTCCCAACCGGGTATCAAAGATGCCAGCAAGCTGGCCTCGGTTTTTAAAACTCTGCGTGCATATTAAGGAAGAGAAGATGACAACATTACTTAACCCGTATTTTGGTGAGTTCGGCGGGATGTACGTCCCGCAAATCCTGATGCCCGCGCTGCGCCAGCTGGAAGAAGCGTTTGTCAGCGCGCAGAAAGATCCGGCGTTTCAGGCGGAATTTACCGACCTGCTGAAAAATTACGCCGGTCGTCCGACCGCGCTGACCAAATGCCGCAACCTGACGGAAGGCACCAAAACCACGCTGTATCTGAAGCGTGAAGACCTGCTGCACGGCGGCGCGCATAAAACTAACCAGGTGCTGGGCCAGGCGCTGCTCGCGAAGCGTATGGGCAAAACCGAAATCATCGCCGAAACCGGTGCGGGTCAGCACGGCGTGGCCTCTGCGCTTGCCAGCGCCCTGCTCGGTCTGAAATGCCGCATCTATATGGGAGCGAAAGACGTTGAGCGTCAGTCTCCGAACGTCTTCCGTATGCGTCTGATGGGAGCAGAAGTGATCCCGGTGCACAGCGGCTCCGCGACGCTGAAGGATGCCTGTAACGAAGCGCTTCGCGACTGGTCTGGCAGCTATGAAACCGCGCACTATATGCTCGGTACCGCGGCGGGCCCGCACCCGTTCCCGACTATCGTGCGCGAATTCCAGCGCATGATCGGTGAAGAGACCAAAGCGCAGATCCTCGAAAAAGAGGGGCGTCTGCCGGATGCGGTGATCGCCTGCGTTGGCGGCGGATCTAACGCCATCGGCATGTTCGCAGACTTTATCGACGACGCCAGCGTGGGTCTGATTGGCGTCGAGCCAGCCGGGCACGGCATTGAATCGGGTGAACACGGCGCGCCGCTGAAGCATGGCCGCGTGGGGATCTACTTCGGGATGAAATCCCCGATGATGCAAACCGATGAAGGCCAGATTGAAGAGTCTTACTCTATTTCTGCCGGCCTCGACTTCCCGTCCGTCGGGCCGCAGCATGCGTATCTGAACAGCACCGGCCGCGCGGAATATGTCTCCATTACCGATGACGAAGCGCTGGAAGCCTTTAAAACGCTGTGCCGCAGCGAAGGGATCATCCCGGCGCTGGAGTCTTCGCACGCGCTGGCGCACGCGCTGAAAATGATGAAAGAAAACCCGGAAAAAGAACAGCTGCTGGTGGTGAACCTTTCCGGCCGCGGTGACAAAGATATCTTCACCGTTCACGATATTCTGAAAGCACGAGGGGAAATCTGATGGAACGCTACGATAACGTATTTGCAGAGCTGAAATCCCGCCAGGAAGGCGCGTTCGTTCCCTTCGTCACCCTGGGCGATCCGGGCCCGGAACAGTCGCTGAAGATTATCGACACCCTGATTGAGGCCGGTGCCGACGCGCTGGAGCTGGGTATTCCGTTCTCCGATCCGCTGGCGGATGGCCCGACCATCCAGAACGCAACGCTGCGCGCATTTGCTTCGGGCGTAACACCAACCCAGTGCTTCGAGATGCTGGCGGCGATTCGCCAGAAGCACCCGACCATTCCGATTGGCCTGCTGATGTACGCCAACCTGGTGTTCAACCGCGGTATCGATGAGTTTTACGCCGAGTGCGCACGCGTGGGCGTCGACTCCGTTCTGGTGGCAGACGTGCCGGTCGAGGAATCTGCGCCATTCCGTCAGGCGGCCATGCGCCATAACGTCGCCCCGATTTTCATCTGCCCGCCGAACGCCGATGACGCCCTGCTGCGCCAGATTGCCTCTTACGGACGCGGCTATACCTACCTGCTCTCCCGCGCGGGCGTGACCGGTGCCGAGAATAAAGCGGCGTTGCCTCTGCATCATCTGGTGGAGAAGCTGGCCGAGTACCATGCCGCGCCTCCGCTGCAGGGGTTCGGGATTTCATCCCCGGATCAGGTCACCGCAGCGATTGACGCGAAGGCGGCTGGTGCCATCTCCGGCTCCGCGATTGTGAAGATCATCGAGAAGAACGTGGACAAGCCAGAGCAGATGCTGGCCGAGCTGAAAGCGTTTGTGACCGCAATGAAAGCGGCGACGCGTAAAGCCTAACCCCTCCACCGTCTGGCATCCCTGCCAGACGGTTACCCTTTCTTCCCCACCATCAACAAAGGATTACGTCAAAATTGATCCTTTCGATATTTTCGGTATGAATGGCTTTTCAAACTGTCATGTAAGCGTATGATCTGGACTCTTTTTTATCTTTAATCCTTCTGAGTTCAGAGGCTTATTCATGTCATGGCAATACTTCAAACAGACTTACCTGGTTAAGTTCTGGTCACCTGTTCCGGCCGTTATCGCGGCGGGCATTCTCTCTACCTACTATTTCGGCATTACCGGCACCTTCTGGGCCGTGACCGGCGAGTTCACCCGCTGGGGTGGTCAATTGCTGCAGCTCGCTGGCGTGCATACCGAAGAGTGGGGTTACTTTAAACTCATTCATCTGGACGGCACACCGCTTACCCGCATCGACGGGATGATGATCGTCGGCATGTTCGGCGGCTGTTTCGCGGCGGCGCTGTGGGCAAACAACGTTAAGTTACGTATGCCCAAAAGCCGTATTCGTATTATGCAGGCTGTGGTCGGCGGTATCATTGCCGGGTTTGGGGCCCGTCTGGCGATGGGCTGTAACCTTGCCGCTTTCTTTACGGGGATTCCTCAGTTTTCGCTTCACGCCTGGTTCTTTGCTGTCGCCACGGCGATTGGCTCTTACTTTGGTGCCAAATTTACCCTGCTGCCGCTGTTCCGCATTCCGGTGAAAATGACAAAAGTCAGCGCAGCGTCTCCGTTAACCCAAAAGCCCTCTCAGGCGCGTCGCCGTTTCCGCCTCGGTATGCTGGTCTTTTTTGCTATGGTCGCCTGGGCAATGTGCACTGCGATGAACCAGCCCAAACTTGGCCTGGCGATGCTGTTCGGCGTGGGTTTTGGTCTGCTCATTGAACGCGCGCAGATCTGCTTTACCTCCGCGTTTCGCGATATGTGGATCACCGGTCGGACGATGATGGCGAAGGCGATTATCGCCGGGATGGCGGTCAGCGCCATCGGTATCTTCAGCTATGTTCAGCTCGGCGTCGAACCGAAAATCATGTGGGCCGGTCCTAACGCGGTGATTGGCGGCCTGCTGTTCGGCTTCGGGATCGTACTGGCTGGCGGATGCGAAACCGGCTGGATGTACCGCGCCGTTGAAGGTCAGGTGCATTACTGGTGGGTAGGACTGGGAAATGTTATCGGCTCGACGATCCTGGCGTACTTCTGGGACGATCTGTCTCCGGCGCTTGCCACGAGTTGGGACAAGGTCAACCTGCTGAGCACCTTCGGCCCCCTCGGCGGCCTGCTCGTTACCTACGCCCTGCTGCTGGTCGCTTTTTTACTGGTTGTCGCGCAGGAGAAACGCTTCTTCCGTCGTGCGAGTGTTAAAACAGAAACCCAGGAGAATGCTGCATGAAAGAGATCGTGCCCGATTACCGTCTGGATATGGTTGGTGAACCCTGCCCTTATCCGGCTGTTGCCACGCTTGAAGCCCTACCGCAGCTCAAAAAAGGGGAAATTCTGGAAGTGGTCAGCGACTGTCCGCAGTCCATCAACAACATTCCGCTGGATGCGAAAAACCACGGCTACACGGTGCTGGATATCCAGCAGGATGGCCCGACCATTCGCTATTTGATTCAAAAATGATCGCTAAGGGCCTCGCGAGGGGCCTTTATCGCATTGAATTATAAGACATCTTGATCCACGGCAAAAACGCGATCTTTGACTTAAGTAAAATCTCACTTCCCTTTTGAAGGAGGTTTTCGCGGTTTGATGTATTTACGAGCTTTACTGGTTTTCGCCTTATTAATTCCCTTCCATGCGCTGCCCCTGAATTTCTCTTCTACCTTCCTGCGCCTTAATTGTCCGCAAAGAGGACTTGTCGAGGTCATTCTGCACGTTTATGACCATACCCAGGAGCGATGGCACGGTCATTTTGAAACCGGTGCGGGACATAAACGTGCGGGAGATACTGAAATCATCCCGTTTGCCAACGGCGATATTCTTTTTCATTCCCTGTCCAGCGACGCTTTCAGCTATTTATATGATGGGGAAAATATCCTGAGGCACTGCGTAAAGCTTGATGAGCGGCCGGTTTATCCGTCGTTTTGAAGTGAGCAAAGCAAACTGGCCACCCTGTGGCCAGTTTGACGGGGGATCAGAAACGATAACCCGCAGAGAACATAAACACCCACGGATCCAGGCGAGTATTGATACTTTGCTGCTGACCGCCCGCCTTGAAGCGTACGTCCGTATCAATATCCATGTACCAGACCGAGGCGTTAATCAGCCAGTCGCGGTTAATCAGATAGTCCAGACCGACCTGCCCCGCCATACCCCACGAATCTTTCAGGCTGAGGTCAGTCAGACCGGCCTCTTTACCGGTATCGTTAAACTTCTCGTCGAAGAAGGTGGTGTAGTTCACACCGGCGCCAATATAAGGACGCACCTTGCTGCTGGCATCGCCAAAGTACCATTGCGCCATCAGCGTTGGCGGTAAATGGTGAACCGTAGCGATATCACCGGTTGCGCCCAGACCCACGCGATGACGGAACGGCGTTGCAGCCAGAAGCTCAACACCAACGTTTTCCGTCGCCATATAAGTGAACGTTAACCCTAACTGGGTGTTATTACTGACGTTAAAACCGCCCATACCCAGCACGTTATCCGATCCTTCAGTCGGGCGAACCGTAGCCGAACCGGCACGAATAAAGAATTCGCCTGCTTCATGCGCATACGCGCCGCCAGAGAGACTGCTTAATACAAGGGCTGCCACCGCTAATTTTTTCATATCCGCTCCATCGTTGTGGTTTTAATCGCGGATGAGAATATACTCACAAATGAGTAATAAGTGATCTGCTACAGATCACATTAAAACCAGTAACTTAACATTCATTGATCTGGATTAATTTTTTGTTACGCGTCCAAAAGCGATAAGTTGTTTCCATGTCAATTTTTGGCATTTCACGGTTACAAAATTTTCCCTTTTTCCCCTCTTGCTCTTCCTCTGACGGCTGGATAATTTATCGCTCTCACAAGTTGATTTGATGCGTTCTTCTTTTGCAGGTGTGCCATGAGTGATATCAACCCGTGCATGACGTGCGGAGCCTGTTGTGCGTATTTTCGAGTCTCTTTCTACTGGGCCGAAGCCAGCGATGGCGGCGGTACCGTTCCGGTTCATCTTACTGAGCCGTTAACGCCCTTTCTGCGCTGCATGAGCGGCACAAACCAAAAGCAGGCCCGCTGCGTAGCGCTACAGGGTGAGCCAGGGGTCTCTACCCGATGTTCCATTTATGAGGATCGGCCCAGCCCGTGCCGGGAATTTGCCATGTCGGGGGAAGATGGGCAGGTCAACGAAGCCTGCAATCGCGCCCGGGCGCGCGTTGGATTACCGCCGCTTTACAAAGATATGCTTTTCCATACAAGCCTTGATGCTGCCACAGCAGGTGCATCCGGTGTACAATTGCCGGCTAATTAACACCTGCAATACTCAAGGAGAGTGCATGTCTATCACGGCGAAGTCTGTCTACCGTGACACGGGAAACTTTTTCCGCAATCAGTTCATAACCTTTTTACTGATCGCGTTGCTATGTGCCTTTATCACGGTGGTGCTGGGCCATGCCTTCTCACCGAGTGAAGAACAGATTGCCAGCCTGAGCCAGGGCGACCATCTTGCCGGCAGCGTGGGGCTGTTTGAACTGGTGCAAAACATGACGCCGGAGCAGCAGCAGATTCTGCTGCGGGCGTCTGCCGCGTCAACGTTCTCAGGCCTGATTGGTAATGCGGTTCTGGCGGGCGGCGTTTTGCTGATGATTCAGCTGGTCTCGGCGGGTCACCGGGTCAGCGCCTTACGGGCGATTGGTGCGAGTGCGCAAGTCTTACCTAAGCTGTTTATCCTGATCTTTTTAACCACCATGCTGGTGCAAATGGGGATTATGCTGGTCGTGGTGCCGGGCGTATTACTGGCTATCGTGCTCTCATTTGCGCCTGTGATGGTGGTGCAGGATAAGATGGGGATTTTTACCGCGATGCGCAGCAGCATCAGACTGGCATGGGCGAATATGCGTCTGGTGGCTCCCGCCGTGATCGGCTGGCTGCTCGCCAAAACGCTCCTGCTGTTGTTTGCACCGAATTTTGCGGTATTAACGCCCAATGTTGGCGCGGTAGTGGCGAATACGCTGAGCAATCTGATTTCAGCGATACTGCTGGTCTATCTGTTCCGCCTGTATATGTTAATTCGTCAGTAATCCTGAGGCGGGCGGCATCGCTGCCACCCGCCCCGTTCAGAAGATGGAATCACAGAATGAAGCAGTTTCTTGATTTTTTACCGCTCGTGGTCTTTTTTGCTTTTTATAAGCTGTATGACATTTATGCCGCGACCACTGCGCTGATCGTTGCAACGGCTGTTGTTCTGATCTACAGCTGGGTTCGCTATCGTAAAGTCGAAAAGATGGCGCTGATAACGTTCGTCCTGGTCGCCGTGTTCGGCGGGCTTACGCTGTTCTTCCACAATGATGAATTTATTAAGTGGAAAGTAACCGTTATTTACGCGTTGTTTGCGGGCGCATTGTTAATTAGCCAGTGGGTCATGAAAAAGCCGCTGATCCAGCGCATGCTGGGCAAAGAGCTGACGCTGCCTCAGGAAGTCTGGTCCCGTCTGAATATCGCCTGGGCGGTCTTCTTTATTCTCTGTGGTCTTGCCAATATCTATATCGCCTTCTGGCTGCCGCAAAATATATGGGTCAACTTCAAGGTCTTTGGCCTGACCGCGCTGACCCTTATCTTCACGCTGTTAAGCGGCGTATACATCTATCGTCATATGCCCCAGGATGACAACCACTGATTAACGACTGACCAGAACGTCTACGACAGGCGTTCTGGTCTATTCTCTCCGCTGTGAAATCATAGTAGCATCCCGCCTGAAGTCTTCCGTTACGAGTTAAAACAATGACAACAACTAACGCCCCGCAGGGCGAACTGGTTTTACGCACACTGGCAATGCCCGCTGACACCAATGCCAATGGCGATATTTTTGGCGGCTGGCTGATGTCGCAGATGGATATGGGCGGCGCAATTCTGGCAAAAGAGATTGCCCACGGGCGCGTGGTGACTGTGCGAGTGGACGGCATGACCTTCCTGCGCCCGGTTGCGGTGGGAGATGTGGTTTGCTGCTACGCGCGCTGCGTCAAACGCGGCAACACCTCTATTTCAATCAACATCGAAGTATGGGTTAAGAAAGTCTCTTCTGAACCCATTGGACAGCGTTATAAGGCCACTGAAGCGCTGTTTATTTATGTTGCAGTGGATAGCGAGGGAAAACCCCGTCAACTTCCGCAGGCCTGATTGACAGGCAAAAAAAAAGCCTCCATCAGGAGGCTTTTTTTATTCCATCTGCGCCCCGCCGTTCAGGCGGAAAACAATATTCACAATCAGTCCGCTGCCCGGTTTTCCGGCTTCATAGCGCCATCTGCGCATCGCCGATTTCACTTCGCGCTCAAACATATTGGAAGGCTGAGCGGACAAGATTTCCACGTTATCCACGCGGCCATCGGCAGTGACGTCAAATTTAACCCGTACGCGGCCTTCAATACGTAAGGCCTGCGCCCGCGCCGGATACTGAGGCTGGTTGCGACTCAGCGCGCGCGGGCCCGCAGGGGCACTGACTGTCGGCTTAGGCGCGGTTGCGGTGTTATTCATCACCGGACGCGAAGGCGCCGCATTCTCGACCGTCTGGGTCGCACGTGGTTCAACCGGACGTTCCTCGCGTTTCGGACGCTCCTCGACCTTCTTCACCGGTTTTGGCTTCGGCTTAGGTTTTGGCTTCGGTTCAGGCTTGTGGATCACCACCGGCGCTTCCTTCGGTGGCGGCGGAACAGGCTCGGGCTCTGGCTCAGGTTCAGCCACCGGCTGCGGTGGCGGAGGTGCAGCCTGCGGCGGTTCGAGATCCGCTGGCGATACCATCGTCACCGAAATCGGCTGCGCGGGCGCGGGCATTTCAATAACCTGATGAACCGAGGTATACAGCAAACCCGCCACAACAGCACCGTGAATCACGACAGAAAGCAGCGTCGGCCAGGGGAAGCGGCGAGGTAAATCAAGGGTCATCGAAGTCATAATCATCAACGTTAAAAAACCGAACACTGATTTTAAATGCAAATAGCAATCATATTCAATAAGACACTTTGTTCTGGCGCAACTTTAGCGCATGAGAGGCCAAAAAAGGCGCATTCAGATCAGGGTGTTAACATTGTTTTTATTTTACATTGCAGTCGTTTGCCCTTTCACATAACGTAACTGACACTTTTACCGGTTAAGGAGCTTCGCCGTGTTTTACGTGATTTACTCTGAAGATGTTGCTGATTCGCTCGAAAAACGCCAGTCTGTGCGCCCTGCGCATCTGGCACGTTTGCAGCTGCTCCAGGATGAAGGCCGTTTACTGACCGCTGGCCCAATGCCCGCAGTAGACAGCAACGATCCGGGCGCCGCCGGTTTTGCCGGTTCCACCGTGATTGCTGAGTTTGAATCTCAGGAAAGCGCTCAGGCATGGGCTGACGCAGATCCGTATGTTGCCGCAGGTGTGTATGCGAAAGTGACGGTTCGACCGTATAAGAAAGTGTTCTGAAACCAAAGCGGCTCCGAAAGGAGCCTTTTTTATGGTGGAAGTTACGCGTCTCTGCGCCGGGTAAACTGCTGCTCCGTTATAAGGGTTCCCCACTGATCGCCCTCCCACTCTTTAACGAGCGTAAATCCAAACGATTCGTATAAACGCCGTGCGGCGGTCAGCTTATTGAATGTCCAGAGATGCACGGCAGAGAAACCTACGCTGTCGCAAAAGCGCATCGCTTCGGTCAGCAGTTTTTTCCCCACCCCGTGTCCCCGGCAGCCATCGTCGAGAATAAACCAGCGCAGATGGGCTTCACCTGGCGCTAAATCCTCGCCATCTATCGCCACTGACCCCAATATCCTGCCGTTCATCACCGCCAGCCAGATCTGGTTGCATGGCTTATCCAGGCGGTCACTAAATTCCGCAACTCCCGTAGCCACTTTGGCCTCAAAAAAACGGCCAAAATGATGCTCGCGCGCGTAATAGATCCCGTGCATCTCCGCGACACGACCAATCATGCCGGGAATATATCCCTGCACTATCGTGAGCTCGTCGGGGCGCATGTCGCTACCCGTCTCACGGCACGCCAGCAGCGCGTTGGCATAAAGGGAGAGTCCTTCAGAAATGGTCTGCTGCTGCGCAGGAGCCAGACTTTTTATTGCTGAGACCACGCGCTCGTTGCTAAAGGTATTAATTTTACTGACCGTCTCATGACCTTTCGCGGTCAGCCTGAGACTCTTCGCTCTCGCATCTTCAGGTGAAGTCACTTCCTCGAGTTCGCCCGCGGCAATCAGGCGAGCCAGCATCCGGCTGACGCTGGATTTATCCAGGCCCAGCAGCTGCACCAGCTGACTCGCCGTCGTCTCTTTGCGTAGGGCTATTTCGACCAGGGTATGGACGGCAGACGGTGAGTAATTCGTTGAGGCCAGGGTCGAGGCCATAAAACCTAACTCCCGCACCATCAGGCGCGAGGAACGTCGAATAACACTGACTACCGGGGTTTCGCTGTGCATGTTGTGCCCTCATCATTTAGTTGCACTATACAACTAACCGATGAGGGGTTGTCAAACATAATAAAAAAAGCTCCTTCAGGAGCCTTTCAAACCATCAATGCAGCGACGCTAGCCTCGCCGCAAACCCGACAAACAGCAGCCCTATCAGTCCGTTCCCCAGCTTTGCCAGTTTCTTTTTCGTTTTCAGATAACGCGTGACAAACGCGCCTGAGAAGATCAGGAAGCTCATGTACATAAAGCTTATCAACTCCAGCGTCGTCGCGAGGATCAGGAAAGAAGTTCCAGTGCTCTGTGCATTCACGTCAATGAACTGAACGAAGAACGATACGTAGAACAGAATCGCTTTGGGATTGGTCAGGCTTAATACCAGCGAACGTTTCATGATCATACTGGCTGGTTCGGGGCCGCTCTCATTCGCGTTTTTCTGGCGGTTCACCACCGACCAGAGCATTTTGCCGCCCAGCCAGAGCAGATAGAAAGCCCCGAGATAGCGCACGATATTAAACAGTACCGGCGTGGTCTGGATTAATGCCGCGACGCCCGCCCAGGCCAGAAACATCAGCACCGCATCGCCGATAAATACGCCCGTGGCGGCAAGATACCCTTTTTTAACGCCGTGACCGATCCCGGTTTAGAGCACAAACAGGGTATTCGGCCCTGGCACCAGCACGATAAAAAACGCGCCGACAACATACGTCCAGAAATTCAGTACGCCAAACTCCGCAAACACTTCTCCCTCCTTTTGCTAAACACAACAGGAATATCGCTGCAAATACGCTATTCCTAAAAAATCAGACGCTATAAAATCAGCGGGCACCCGTTACGGTGCCCTCATGGTTTCAGATATCCTGGACTGCGAACAGCAACGCATTGCGGTGCCTGGTCAATCCACATTTTCTGATGGCGTGAATACGCATATTGCGGCGGGATTGTGCTTCCAGCCAACGAGCCTTGCGACGACTCACCTGTCGCAACATGCGCCAGCGCCCTACTTCTGTTCTACTGCGCTTCATGTCTACAACTCTTTAACTTACAGAGTCGCCATTATAAACCCAACCCGGCAGCAAACCAGCGCTTTTACCTGGCGTTTTTATTTGCCAGATGAATCCTGATGCGTACACTCATAACAATACGCTTTCAAAAGGATTTTTTTACCTATGACAACCTTCTACACCGTGGTGAGTTGGCTGGTCATTTTGGGATACTGGCTGTTAATCGCGGGTGTGACATTACGCATCCTGATGAAGCGCAGAGCCGTACCCTCTGCCATGGCCTGGCTTCTAATCATTTATATCCTCCCGCTGGTGGGAATTATTGCCTATCTCTCTTTCGGCGAGCTTCATCTGGGTAAACGCCGCGCCGAGCGTGCCCGTGCCATGTGGCCCTCCACCGCGAAGTGGCTGAACGATCTTAAGGCCTGCAAACATATTTTTGCCGAGGAGAACAGCAGCGTCGCCTCCTCACTGTTTAAGCTGTGTGAGCGCCGTCAGGGGATTGGCGGCGTTAAAGGCAATCAACTGCAGCTGCTGACTTCGTCCGACGACGTCATGCAGGCGTTAATCCGCGATATTCAGCTGGCTCGTCATAATATCGAGATGGTTTTTTATATCTGGCAGCCCGGCGGGATGGCTGACCAGGTCGCTGAGTCGCTGATGGCCGCCGCGCGGCGCGGCATTCATTGCCGCCTGATGCTTGATTCCGCGGGTAGCGTGGCATTTTTCCGTAGCCCCTGGGCCGGCATGATGCGTAATGCCGGGATCGAAGTGGTCGAAGCGCTGAAGGTCAATCTCCTTCGCGTGTTTCTGCGTAGGATGGATCTCCGCCAGCATCGCAAAATGATCATGATCGATAACTATATTGCCTACACCGGCAGCATGAATATGGTTGACCCGCGCTTCTTCAAGCAGGACTCAGGAGTAGGTCAATGGGTTGATTTGATGGCGCGAATGGAGGGGCCGATTGCCACCTCGATGGGCATCGTTTATTCCTGCGACTGGGAAATAGAAACCGGCAAGCGTATCCTGCCGCCACCGCCGGACGGCAATATTATGCCGTTTGAAGAGGCCAGCGGTCACACCATTCATACCATTGCTTCAGGGCCGGGCTTCCCGGAGGACTTAATTCATCAGGCGCTGCTGACGGCAACCTACTCGGCGCGTGAATACCTGATCATGACGACGCCCTACTTTGTCCCCAGCGACGACCTCCTGCACGCGATCTGTACCGCCGCGCAGCGCGGTGTCGATGTGAGCATCATTTTGCCTCGCAAAAATGACTCCCTACTGGTGGGCTGGGCCAGCCGGGCATTCTTCAGCGAACTGCTGGCCGCAGGGGTGAAAATTTACCAGTTTGAAGGCGGATTGCTCCACACCAAGAGCGTTCTCGTCGACGGTGAGCTGAGCCTGGTGGGCACGGTCAACCTGGATATGCGCAGCCTGTGGCTTAACTTTGAAATCACGCTGGTCATTGATGATGCCGGCTTTGGCGGCGACCTTGCAGCGGTGCAGGATGATTATATCTCCCGCTCGCGGCTGCTGGATGCCAGACTGTGGGTAAAACGTCCGATGTGGCAGAGAATTGCCGAACGACTGTTTTACTTCTTTAGTCCGTTGCTGTAAAACGTGCCCAACGATGTTAAACAGGTAGTCATCATGGAAATGGATCTGAACAATCGCCTGACCGAAGACGAAACGCTCGAGCAGGCCTATGACATTTTTCTCGAACTGGCGGTTGATAATCTCGATCCCGCAGACGTGATCCTCTTCAATCTGCAGTTCGAAGAGCGCGGCGGCGCTGAATTGTTCGACCCTTCAGAAGACTGGGCTGAGCATGTGGATTTCGACCTGAATCCGGACTTCTTTGCCGAAGTGGTGATTGGGCTGGCCGATGAAGACGGCGGCGAAATTAACGATATTTTCGCCCGCGTCCTGCTCTGTCGCGAGAAAGACCACAAGCTGTGCCATATTCTCTGGCGCGAATAATAAAAAAGGCTGCGATTGCAGCCTTTTTTATTTACTCCGGCAATTCACTGCCGCAGCGGTAACAAAACCGCGCGCTGTGTTCATGTTCGCCCTGCTGGCAATGAGGACACTTGCGCTGCTGCTTGCGGTTCTGGAAGGCGCTGCTCATATGTGTGGTAATAAGTCCCGTCGGGATCGCAATCACCGAATAGCCAATCAAAATCAGCACGGACGCCACGATGCGCCCAAGTGGCGTATGGGGCGTAATATCACCGTAGCCCACGGTGGTGACGGTCACAATAGCCCAGTAGACGGACGCATTGAGCGTCGTAAAGCCATATTTGGGCCCTTCTATTAAATACATCAGCGCGCCAAAAACAATCATGACGATGGCAATAAACGAGTAGAACAAAATAAGCTGATGGCGGGCGCTGACGATCGCACTCCAGAACACGCGTAATGACGGCATAAAACGCAGCAATTTCAGAATACGTAATACCCGAATCACGCGCATCGCGCGCCAGGCAAAGACATAGCTCAGGCTGATCTCCGGCCACAGCCACATGACATAGAGCGGCAGGATGGTGGCTAAATCGATAAATCCCCAGAAGCTGAAAACATATCTGGCCGGGTTGGGCCAGGCTATTACCCGGAGGAGATATTCAGCGGTAAAAACCAGGGTAATCGCCAGCTCAAGCCAGACAAAGATATGCCATTCGTCAAACGTCAGGTGGTATTGCGTCCCGGCACCCGATTCAATAAAGATGACAACCACGCTGAGGAGCGCAAATAAACCGCACAGACCTTCGAAGCGTCGCCCGGAAACCGTTTCAGGATCGAATAAAAAATGATATAGCCGCCGACGGGCTGACGTGAATAAACGCGACACAGTTACCTCGCAAAAAATAAGGGCTGACATCATGTCAGCCCTTGCGATTATAACGGGTCTACTTTCAGGCAGGAAACTGCATGTCGGAAACTGCCTTCCAGAACCGGTCGCGTTTTTGCACATTCCGGCCCGGCCATCGGGCAGCGCGTGCGGAAGACGCAGCCTGACGGTGGGTTAATCGGCGAGGGTAATTCCCCTTCCAGAAGCTGGATGGTTTTATTTTTCTCCAGATCGGGATCGGGGATCGGCACCGCGGACATCAGCGCTCTGGTGTATGGATGCAATGGATTATGGTACACCTCGTCATAGGTGCCCAGCTCCACGGCATGCCCCAGATACATTACCAGCACGCGGTCAGAGATGTGTTTCACCACGGCCAGGTCATGCGCGATGAAGATCAGCGACAGCCCCATTTCGCGCTGCAGCTTCTGCAGCAGGTTAACCACCTGCGCCTGAATGGAGACGTCCAGCGCGGAAACCGGCTCATCGCAGATAATCAGCTTCGGTTCGAGGATCAGCGCACGGGCAATACCAATACGCTGGCACTGACCGCCGGAGAACTCATGCGGATAGCGGTTGATGAGGTTTGGCAACAGGCCGACTTTCATCATCATCGCCTTCACGCGGTCGCGCACTTCCTGACGAGACATCTTCGGATGATAGGTGCGCAGCGGCTCGGCAATAATCTCGCCGATAGTCATGCGCGGGTTTAATGATGCCAGCGGATCCTGGAAAATCATCTGGATATCGCTGCGCACCTCGCGCCACTCGTCGGGTTTCATGCCCAGCAGATCTTTACCCAGCCAGGCCACTTTTCCGTCGGTGGCTTTGACCAGACCGATGATGGCTCGCGCAAAGGTCGATTTACCGCAGCCGGACTCTCCCACCACGCCCAGGGTTTCCCCTTCGTACAGGCGCAGCGTGACGCCGTCCACCGCTTTCAGGGTCTTCGGCGGCTGCCAGAACCACTGTTTGCCGTCTTTGATGTCGAAATGCACTTTAAGATCGGCGATTTCGAGCAGCACGTTGCGTTTTTCATCTAATGCGTTCATACCAGCTCCTCCTGCGGCTTAAAGCAGGCGCGCAGACGGCCTGGTGCAAACTCTTCCAGCGGCGGAGCGCTGTTGCAGATTTCCATCGCGTGCGGGCAGCGCGGCTGGAACGGACAGCCTTTCGGCAGTCGCAGCAGGTTAGGCGGATTGCCCGGAATGGTGAGCAGAGATTCCCCTTCTGCATCAAGACGCGGCACCGCGTTCAGCAGACCAATCGAGTACGGATGGGCTGGCTGATAGAAGACATCGCGCGCTTTGCCGTATTCCATGGTACGACCGGCGTACATCACCAGCACTTTGTCACAGATGCCCGCCACTACGCCCAGGTCGTGGGTGATCATGATAATCGCCGTGTTGAACTCGCGCTTCAGCTCGTTCAACAGGGTCATGATCTGCGCCTGAACGGTAACGTCCAGCGCGGTGGTAGGTTCATCGGCAATCAGCAGCTTTGGCCGGCACAGCAGCGCCATCGCAATCATCACGCGCTGACGCATACCGCCAGAAAACTCGTGCGGGAACATGCGCATACGCTTGCGCGCTTCCGGCATTTTCACCGCATCCAGCATTTTGACCGACTCTTCAAAGGCTTCCGCTTTGCCCAGGCCTTTGTGCAGCATCAGGACTTCCATCAGCTGCTCGCCTACGCGCATATACGGGTTCAGCGAGGTCATGGGATCCTGGAAAATCATCGAGATCTGCTCAGCGCGCAGCTTGTTCAGCTCGTGTTCCGGCAGGTTGAGGATTTCGCGACCGTTGAATTTAGCGGAGCCGCCAATCACGCCGTTAGCAGCCAGCAGGCCCATCAGCGCAAAAGCGGTCTGCGATTTTCCGGAACCGGACTCCCCCACGATCCCCAGCGTTTCGCCCGCGCGCAGGTTGAAGTTGAGATCGTTGACGGCGGTAACATCCCCGTCCGGCGTTTTAAAGGTCACGCGGAGGTCTTTCACATCCAGCAGAAGATTATTCTGCTGTTGCGCCTGTGGCGCAGTGGCCGTTTCAATAATTGTCATGACGGCGCTCCTTAACGGTCTTTCGGGTCGAGGGCATCACGCAGGCCATCGCCGATAAAGTTAAAACAGAACAGGGTAACGACCAGGAAACCCGCCGGATAAAGCAGTAGCCACGGTGAAACTTCCATCGAGTTTGCGCCATCGCTTAGCAGCGCGCCCCAGCTGCTCAGTGGCTCTTGTGTACCCAGACCCAGGAAGCTCAGGAAAGATTCAAACAGGATCATGCTTGGTACCAGCAGTGAGGCATAAACCACCACCACGCCCAGCACGTTAGGAACGATATGGCGAACCACGATATTCCCGGTGGACACACCGCCTACCTGCGCCGCTTCAATAAACTCTTTGCGTTTGAGGCTCAGCGTCTGGCCGCGAACAATACGCGCCATATCCAGCCAGGAAACCATCCCGATAGCTACGAAGATCAGCAGGATATTCTGGCCGAAGAAGGTCACCAGCAGGATGACGAAGAACATGAACGGGAAGGAGTTCAGGATTTCCAGCAGACGCATCATTACCGAGTCTATTTTGCCGCCGAGGTAGCCGGAAAGTGAACCGTAGAGCGTACCCACGATCACCGCGACCAGCGCGGCAGCAATACCGACCATCAGCGAGATACGGCCACCGATAGCGACACGCACCAGCAGATCGCGTCCCGAGGAGTCCGTGCCAAAATAGTGGCCTGATTCCATATCCGGCGCGCTGGACATCATGCCCCAGTCGGTGTCGAAATAGGTAAATTGCGACAGCATCGGTGCCAGGGTCACAAACAGCGCGATGATCACCAGAACAACCAGACTGGCAACCGCTGCACGGTTGTGCATAAAGCGACGGCGCGCGTCCTGCCAGAGGCTACGACCTTCTACTTCCAGTTTTTCACTGAAGTTTTCCAGCGCCTCGCTGTTTTTCTTACTCAACATCATGGCGTGCTCCAGCGTTAGTAACGAATTTTCGGATCGATGACGGCATACAGCACATCGACGATAGCGTTAAAGAGAATGGTCAGCGCACCGACGAGAATGGTCAGGCTCAGCACCAGCGAATAGTCGCGGTTGAGCGCGCCGTTAACGAACAGCTGACCAATGCCGGGCAGGCCGTAGATTGTTTCGATAACCATAGAGCCGGTGATGATCCCGACGAATGCCGGTCCCATGTAGGAAAGCACGGGCAACAGCGCCGGTTTGAGCGCGTGGCGGAAGATAATCCGACGCATCGGCAGCCCTTTAGCGCGCGCGGTACGAATGAAGTTCGAGTGCAGCACTTCGATCATTGAACCACGGGTGATACGCGCGATACTGGCGATGTACGCCAGCGATAATGCCACCATCGGCAAAATCATGAACTTCAATGCCCCGCCGTTCCAGCCGCCGCCAGGCAGCCACTTCAGCGTGATGGCAAATATCATCACCAGTAATGGCGCGACAACGAAGCTGGGTATCACTACCCCGGTCATTGCCACCCCCATTACGGCATAATCCCATTTGGTATTTTGTCTTAGCGCGGCGATGACGCCAGCGGTGACCCCGAAAACGATGGCCAGAATAAATGCCGCAGCACCCAACTTAGCCGAAACCGGGAAGCTGGACGCGACCAGGTCGTTAACGGAATAGTCTTTATATTTAAATGACGGTCCAAAATCACCGTGGGCCAGCTGCTTCAGGTAATTGAAGTACTGGGTGGAGATTGGATCGTTTAAGTGGTATTTCGCTTCGATATTTGCCATAACTTCAGGCGGCAGCGTACGCTCACCGGTAAATGGACTGCCCGGCGCAAGACGCATCATGAAGAAGGAAATCGTGATGAGAATAAATAGCGTTGGAATCGCTTCAAGACAGCGACGTAGGATAAATTTCAACATTGCCCGTACCTTCTGGCGTGTGCCTATATTATGTGACGTTGGTTAGACACCGTGGGGCGAGCATGCCCGCCCCACTCATTGCCATTAATGCTTGATAATATACAAGTTTTTAACGTAGATATTATCCATCGGGTCTTTACCGGTATATCCACCTACCCACGGTTTCACCAGACGGGCGTTAACGTAGTAGTAAACCGGAACGATCGCGGAATCTTTATCCAGCTGCTGCTCGGCTTTAGAGTACAATTCTGTACGCTGCGCTTCGTCAGTGGTTTTCAGCGTGTCGCCAATCAGCTTGTCGAACGCCGGGCTCTTATAGTGCGCGGTGTTGTTCGAGCTGTCGCTCAGCATGGTGTTCAGGAAGGAGGTCGGTTCGTTATAGTCCGCACACCAGCCAGCACGAGCCACATCAAAGGTGCCCTGATGACGGCTGTCGAGGAAGGTTTTCCACTCCTGGTTTTCCAGCTTCACGTTCGCGCCCAGGTTCTTTTTCCAGATTGAGGCAACGGCGATAGCCAGTTTTTTGTGCAGATCGGAAGTGTTGTACAACAGGCTGAAGGTCAGCGGCTTATCTGCGGTGTAGCCCGCTTCGGCCAGCAGTTTCTTCGCTTCTGCGTTACGCTGTTCCTGAGTCTGTTTAAACCACTCTGGCTCGGTCAGTTTTGCGCCATCGGTGTATGGAGGGGTATAGCTGTACGCCGGCAGATCGCCCTGGTTTTTCACTTTGTTTACGATGATATCGCGATCCAGTGCCAGCTTCAGCGCGGTACGAACACGTACGTCGGTAAACGGTGCTTTCTGGTTGTTGATTTCATAGTAATAGGTGCACAGGTACGGATCGACGTGAACTTCTTTAGGGATCTCTTTTTTCAGTTTCTGGAACAGTTCAATCGGCATGTTGTTATAGGTCATGTCGATTTCACCGCTGCGATAGCGGTTAACGTCAGTCACTTCGGACGAAATTGGCAGGTAGGTCACCTGGTCAATAACGGTTTTCGCGTTATCCCAATACTGCGGGTTACGGTCAAGCACCATACGTTCGTTGACCACCCAGTCTTTCAGCTTATAGGCACCGTTGGTCACGATATTGGCAGGCTGCGTCCATTTCTCACCAAATTTTTCCACGGCGGATTTTGGTACCGGGGAGACGGACGGGTGAACCAGCAGCTTATAGAAGTACGGAACAGGTTCGCTCAACGTCACTTCAAAGGTATTGGCATCGATCGCTTTTACGCCCAGGTCGGTAACAGGTTTTTTGCCCGCGATGATATCATCAATATTGGCGATGTGGCCATATTGCAGGTAGCTCGCATACGGAGAGGCGGTGGTTGGATTCGCCAGACGCTGCCAGCTATAAACGAAATCTTCGGCCGTGACCGGTGTACCGTCGGACCATTTCGCATCTTTACGCAGATGGAAGGTCCAGACTTTGAAATCTTTGTTTTCCCATTTTTCTGCAACACCCGGCGCCGGGTGGCCGTCTACGTCTGTCACCAGCAGGCCTTCGAACAGGTCGCGGTTAACGTTAGACTCAGGAACACCTTCAATTTTGTGCGGGTCAAGAGACTGAACTTCCGCACCGTTGTTACGCACCAGCGTCTGTTTCTCCGCCAGTTGAACACCTGCAGGAACGTCCGCAGCCATTGCAGCGTTGCCCGCGATTAGCGCAGTTAAAATCCCCGCCGCTACCAGATTTTTTTTTGTGATGATGGACATTGTGTTGGTACTCCACTCATTATAATGACTGGCCTTCGCCAGCTGTGTAATCCCCTTTTGGGGCCTGTACAGCGCAGGAGTTTTTTTTGCTGCTGTCAGGTTCTTCTTTTACTGCTTGCTATCACCGACTTTTTTATTACTGACCGCTCGTATGGCCGTCTTGCGTCGATTCTTTACAGGCCTCCCCTGTTTGAGACCTGCACTGGATATCTGAGAAGAGAACTATATGAAAATAATTCTCATCTGCTTGTTTTATGCTGCAAAATATTAGGCCGGAAAGTATCAAATGGCGTAAACGCGCGCCAATACATTTTGCAAATTTGTTAAGCAATTCTCTTTTACGGTGAGTACCGCATCGTTGAGGGCAGCCCTGCCGGACATCGAAAACCACTTAAAAATCATGACATTCAATAAGATAGAGAAAGTTTTCTCTACACGCGCGTCGCTGCGCTATCATCGAGTGATTTTGTACAAAAATTTAACAACTGGTTATTATTTAGCACATTCATCTAGGGGAATGTTGAATTTACTAATATCATTTCGGTTATCTCTCAGCAAGCCCCAGAGTATCATGTGAGTAAAATAACAGATCGATCGAAGGTTTTCTGCGCAGGCGGTTTTGGCGGGAATTAATAACTCATTGAAATACAAGCAATGAACATTATTAGTAGAATTTATTATGATATGTGAGCATTTCAACTTTAGTTATAGGATTTACTGATAATGACGTAAAAAACGGAGCCGTGGCTCCGTTCTTTCATACGAAATATCAGTGCAGCAAACCGGGGAAAATGCTTTTAATTCCTGTAACGATGAATTCAATCCCTAACGCCATCAACAGCAGACCCATAATACGCGTTATGACGTTAATGCCCGTCTGCCCCAGCAGGCGCACCAGCCAGGGCGCCATGCGGAATACTCCCCAACAGCAGAGTGCGAAAAGCGCAATGGCAACGGAAAAGCCAATCAGGTGCATCAGGCTATGGTAACGCGTGCCCCAGACAATGGTTGAACTGATGGCGCCAGGGCCAGCCATGAGCGGTAAGGCCAGCGGCACCACGCCAATACTCTCGCGGATGGCGGTTTCTGACTTCTCCTGCTTATTCTGTTTATCCTCGCCCAGCTTACCGCTGATCATGGACATGGCGATGGTCACGACCAGAATCCCACCCGCTATGCGGAAAGAGTCAATTGAAATACCGAAGAGTTGGAGAATGGCGTCCCCAAGAAAAAGGGAGGTGAGCAATATGATAGCCACTGACAGGTTAGCGGTGAGGTTGGTCTTATTCCTCGCCGCCGCCGTCTGGTAACTCGTCATACTAATAAAGACAGGAATGATCCCCACCGGGTTGACCAGGGCAAACAAACCAATAAAAAATTTAAAATACGTTGGAAAATCAAAGAGCGTTTGGATCACGTTTTGCTCCGCTTATACACATGCCCGGGACTGACACTTTGTCATGAGAAATCGCGCTGAAGATACCCTTTTTATTAGCATACTTCACTCGAAATCTGTGGCAAAACGTTATCATTTCAGGATGTTAAACATATGTATAATCAATGATAGCGTCGCTTCCATTACTTACGTAATTATTTAACACTTGAAAAATCTCAACGAAATAACCCTGCTGAAAGGTATCAGCTTGGGGGAAAATTGACGCAGATCATGATTTCCGTACTCAGAAGTGAGTAATCTTGGTTACGCCCCCAGGGAGATCACCTGACAAAAAGGGATGATGCTAAGGTAAGGCTCTTTTAGTAAATTAGTGTGCTGACGCAGAAAGTAACTCTTTGTTTTACTTTGTGTTACGCAAGTCGTATCGGCTCTGTCTATACTGTGTGACGTATCGAGCGCTGGTTTACTAAAAGAGTTTAAACATTATCAGGAGAGCATTATGGCTGTTACTAATATCGCTGAACTGAACGCCCTCGTCGAGCGCGTTAAAAAAGCCCAGCGTGAATATGCCAATTTCACCCAAGAACAGGTTGATAAAATCTTCCGCGCGGCCGCACTGGCTGCTGCAGATGCTCGAATCCCTCTCGCTAAAATGGCCGTTGCCGAATCCGGCATGGGTATCGTGGAAGATAAAGTGATCAAAAACCACTTTGCTTCCGAGTATATCTACAACGCCTATAAAGATGAGAAAACCTGTGGCGTGCTGTCCGAAGACGACACCTTCGGTACCATCACCATCGCTGAACCTATCGGCATCATCTGCGGTATTGTTCCGACAACTAACCCAACGTCTACAGCTATCTTCAAATCACTGATTAGCCTGAAGACCCGTAACGCAATCATCTTCTCTCCACACCCACGTGCGAAAGACGCGACCAACAAAGCTGCGGATATCGTCCTGCAGGCGGCGATCGCTGCTGGCGCACCAAAAGATCTGATCGGCTGGATCGACCAACCTTCTGTTGAGCTCTCCAATGCGCTGATGCATCACCCGGACATTAACCTGATCCTGGCGACCGGTGGTCCTGGCATGGTTAAAGCCGCATACAGCTCCGGTAAACCAGCGATCGGTGTGGGCGCCGGTAACACTCCTGTTGTTATCGACGAAACTGCTGACATCAAACGTGCCGTTGCGTCTGTACTGATGTCTAAAACCTTCGATAACGGCGTGATCTGTGCATCTGAACAGTCTGTTGTTGTTGTTGATTCCGTGTACGACGCAGTTCGTGAACGTTTCGCCAGCCACGGCGGCTACCTGCTGCAGGGCAAAGAGCTGAAAGCCGTTCAGGACATCATCCTGAAAAATGGCGCACTGAACGCTGCTATCGTGGGTCAGCCGGCTTACAAAATTGCTGAACTCGCAGGCTTTACCGTTCCGGCAACAACCAAAATCCTGATCGGTGAAGTGAAAGTTGTTGACGAAAGCGAGCCGTTTGCACATGAAAAACTGTCTCCAACGCTTGCCATGTACCGTGCGAAAGATTTCGAAGACGCGGTAGAGAAAGCCGAGAAACTGGTTGCCATGGGCGGTATCGGTCACACGTCTTGTCTGTACACCGACCAGGACAACCAGCCAGAACGCGTTGCCCACTTCGGTCAGATGATGAAAACTGCACGTATCCTGATTAACACCCCTGCTTCTCAGGGTGGTATCGGTGACCTGTACAACTTTAAACTCGCACCTTCCCTGACTCTGGGTTGTGGTTCCTGGGGTGGTAACTCCATCTCTGAAAACGTTGGTCCAAAACACCTGATCAACAAGAAAACCGTTGCTAAGCGAGCTGAAAACATGTTGTGGCACAAACTTCCGAAATCTATCTACTTCCGCCGTGGCTCACTGCCAATCGCGCTGGATGAAGTGATTACTGATGGCCACAAACGTGCGCTCATCGTGACTGACCGTTTCCTGTTCAACAACGGCTACGCTGACCAGATCACCTCTGTACTGAAAGCGGCTGGCGTTGAAACTGAAGTGTTCTTTGAAGTTGAAGCTGACCCTACCCTGAGCGTTGTGCGTAAAGGTGCTGAGCTGGCTAACTCCTTCAAACCAGATGTGATTATCGCTCTGGGCGGCGGTTCCCCAATGGACGCCGCGAAAATCATGTGGGTCATGTACGAGCATCCTGAAACCCACTTCGAAGAACTGGCGCTGCGCTTTATGGACATCCGTAAACGTATCTACAAGTTCCCGAAAATGGGCGTAAAAGCGAAAATGATCGCGGTAACCACCACTTCCGGTACCGGTTCAGAAGTTACGCCATTCGCAGTAGTAACGGACGATGCAACAGGTCAGAAATACCCACTGGCTGACTATGCACTGACCCCAGACATGGCTATCGTTGATGCGAACCTGGTCATGGAGATGCCGAAGTCACTGTGTGCGTTCGGTGGTCTGGATGCGGTAACTCACGCCCTGGAAGCTTACGTTTCTGTTCTGGCATCTGAGTTCTCTGACGGTCAGGCTCTGCAGGCGCTGAAACTGCTGAAGGAAAACCTGCCAGCGTCCTACAACGAAGGGTCTAAAAACCCAGTAGCACGTGAACGCGTTCACAGTGCAGCAACCATCGCCGGTATCGCGTTTGCGAACGCCTTCCTGGGTGTTTGCCACTCTATGGCGCACAAGCTGGGTTCTCAGTTCCACATTCCTCACGGTCTGGCGAACGCCCTGTTGATCAGCAACGTTATCCGTTATAACGCTAACGACAACCCAACCAAGCAGACTGCTTTCAGCCAGTACGACCGTCCGCAAGCGCGCCGTCGTTACGCTGAAATCGCAGACCACCTTGGTCTGAGCGCACCGGGTGACCGCACTGCTGCGAAGATTGAGAAACTGCTGGCATGGCTGGAAAGCCTGAAAGCTGAGCTGGGTATTCCAAAATCTATCCGTGAAGCAGGCGTTCAGGAAGCTGACTTCCTCGCTCACGTAGATAAGCTGTCTGAAGATGCATTCGATGACCAGTGTACTGGTGCTAACCCGCGCTACCCACTGATCTCCGAGCTGAAACAGATTCTGCTGGATACCTTCTACGGTCGTGAGTTCAAAGAAGGTGACGTTGCCGCTGTGAAAACAGAAGTTCCTGTCATCAAAGCTGACAAGAAAGCGAAGAAAAGCGCTTAATTGAAAGCAGAAGAAAAAACCCGCCTTTATGGCGGGTTTTTTTATGTCTGTATAACAAGGCTGGCGTTATTTCCTGTTGTCGTGTTGAATCGCCGTCAGCGAGCCTACAGACAACGCTTCTTTATAATGCTTACGACAGACTGAAACATAGCGTTCATTACCGCCTATAACCACCTGCTCGCCATCTGCATAAGGTTTCCCGGCCTGGTCAAGACGAAGCACCATGCTGGCTTTTCGACCGCAGAAGCAGATTGTTTTCAATTCGACAAGCTTATCCGACCAGGCAAGCAAATACTGGCTACCGGCAAAGAGCTCACCGCGGAAATCCGTACGCAGGCCGTAACACAGCACGGGAATATCGAGCTCATCGACCACCTCTGAAAGGGCATGAACCTGTTCACGCGTCAGAAACTGGCTCTCATCTACCAGAACACAGTGAATGGGCTGCAAAGCATGTTCTGTACGAATGTCCTCAAACAGATCGGTTTTCGGGTTAAACAGTCTGGCAGGCGACGAGAGCCCTATTCTGGAACTCACCTTCCCTGCGCCAAAGCGATCGTCAATTTCAGCCGTATAAACAACGGTACGCATCCCGCGCTCCTGGTAATTGTACGAGGATTGCAGCAACGCGGTGGATTTCCCGGCATTCATTGCCGAATAGTAGAAATAAAGTTGTGCCATTGGCCGTAAAACCCTAATCAATGTGTAATATTCCCGATGATTCATTGTACCATAATTTGTCTGGTCATCAGCGATGTAGCACTCAGAGGAAGCGTTTCAGCAAGGAGTTCACAACCTTCTTTTCATGAAAATAATCCGCTAAAACATGAAGTAAACTCCTTCAGCCTGGCCAATATGTTATATGTTTAGCCAAACATAACACTGCATTTTATAGTGGAATCGCCGTTCATTAAAATTCACTATTTATTAACTATTTCAGTCTTAACATCACGGTGGGGAACTAATACAAAAGGCTGATATTTCTCCGCCGCAACTATAATTCCTGCGGTAAATGTCACAAAAAAAAGAGGCAATCGACCGGGTCCAGCCGGGTTAGCTGATAACAAACGAGACTGTTGGGTGATGAAATTTAAGTTAGCGTAATTAATAATAGCGGCATTATTTAGTATTTTTTGAATTCCTTACATTCCTGGCTATTGCACAACTGAATTTATGGCTCTATTATTAGGTCAACAAACCACCCCCCATTATAAGTTTGAGATTACTACAATGAGCGAAGCACTTAAAATTCTGAACAACATCCGTACTCTTCGTGCGCAGGCAAGAGAATGCACCCTCGAAACGCTTGAAGAAATGCTGGAAAAATTAGAAGTTGTAGTTAATGAACGTCGTGAAGAAGAAAGCGCAGCTGCCGCTGAAATCGAAGAACGTACTCGTAAACTGCAGCAATATCGTGAAATGCTGATTGCTGATGGTATCGATCCAAATGAATTGCTGAACAGCATGGCTGCAGCTAAAACCGGTACTAAAGCCAAGCGTGCTGCTCGTCCTGCTAAATATAGCTACGTTGACGAGAACGGCGAAACTAAAACCTGGACTGGCCAGGGCCGCACTCCTGCTGTTATCAAGAAAGCCATGGACGAACAAGGTAAACAGCTGGACGACTTCCTGATCAAGGATTAATCCAGCCGTATTCAGAAAAATCCCGCGTAATGCGGGATTTTTTTTAACCTAAATTTGTCGCAAACATCCCCTTACACTCTGTCATAAAGCATTATTTGGCAATTTTAATAACTGTACTTTGAGACAGGTTTTGGAAGTGTTTAGGGCATAAAAAAACCGGTGGGCAGCGCCTCACCGGTTTCGGACATATCTAACCGTGGCTTATTTCTTAATACCTACGCTCTCTTTGAGCCAGGTTTTAAATTCTTCACCAAGAGTATTGTGGCGAATACCATATTCTACGAACGCCTGCATATAACCAAGCTTATTACCGCAGTCATGGCTCTTACCTTTCATATGGTAAGCCTCAACGGTCTCTTTCTCGATCAGCATATCAATGGCATCCGTCAGCTGAATCTCATCACCCGCTCCTGGAGGCGTTTTCGCCAGCAGAGGCCAGATTTCAGCGCTCAGGACATAGCGACCTACAACGGCCAGGTTTGAAGGCGCTACGTCGGCTTTAGGCTTCTCTACCACGCCAACCATTGGCACGCTTTCGCCCGGCTCAAGGTTAACGCCTTTGCAGTCAACCACACCGTATGCCGTCACGTCGTCAACAGGCTCAACCATAATCTGGCTGCTACCGGTTTCGTCGAAACGTTTGATCATCTCTGCCAGGTTATCCTGAGAAAGATCGGATTCGTATTCGTCCAGAATTACGTCAGGCAGAATTACCGCTACAGGCTCATCACCTACAACAGGATGTGCACACATCACAGCGTGGCCCAGACCTTTAGCCAGACCCTGACGAACCTGCATAATGGTAACGTGTGGCGGGCAAATAGACTGAACTTCTTCTAACAGCTGACGCTTAACACGTTTTTCCAGCATGGCTTCAAGTTCAAAGCTTGTATCGAAATGGTTTTCGATAGAGTTTTTTGATGAATGCGTAACCAGCACAATTTCAGTGATGCCGGCTGCGATACATTCATTAACGACATACTGGATTAATGGCTTATCAACCAGAGGCAGCATCTCTTTAGGAATTGCCTTAGTTGCTGGTAACATCCTGGTCCCCAATCCCGCTACCGGGATGACGGCCTTTCTGACTTTCGAATTTAGGGCAGCCATTCAAATTCTCCTGAGCTGTTCAAGTTTTGAACTTTTATGCAATAAATAACGCGTTGAGTATATCAGCCTCGCCCCGCAGTCCGGGTCTGAAAAGAACGCGTTGCCGATCAATTAGGACAAATACGCATGAATCTGGGCAGCGATAGTAGCACTCCCCGTAAAACACAGGTAAAGCAATCTTAAAATTAAGATCCAATTGCTTATTCCGTGGACAACATTAAGCGTAGCCGTCCCCCGGCGCCCCAAATTTGGCACTGCCAGGAGGAACAGCGGTGGCTAATTTGATTAAGATACGCCGTACCCAATGTCCCAAGCGGAACACCGTTACTCACCTGAATATGATGTTCACCGGTATTCAGTGAAGCGTTGAGACCTGCTGAAACGAGGATCAGATTCTTTAAACCGCTGTGGTAATAGCCGACCAGCAGCGGGAACTGTCCGGGCAAATTAGCCTGGCGAAAAAGCTGGTTTACCTGTTTGAGCAAACTGCCTAACTCCGGCAGCCGTTGTCCCTGATGCGATAACTGTTCCTGCAGCAAACCATTAAAAAGCGCGCGAAGAAGTAACGCGGCTAATACGCCATTATCCCCTGCCCGGGTAACATCCAGAGAATAAAACGCAAGGTCGGAATCAGATAAAGGTGCGATATCCAGTACCAGTCCCGGCTGATCGGCCGCCACCAGCTGACGATAATTTACGCGGCAGTGCGAAATAGTTTGCTGTACGGGTGGCTGAAGTTCTTGCAACAGTTTCGCCGCAGCAGGAGGATCACTCACCAAGGCATCCCAGTCCTGGAAAAGACGCTCCTCTTCCTCTACCCGGGAATTAAACATATTCGGATACAGGCACGCTAAGACCGTTTCTCGCAGCCGGTTCAGATCCTTGACCGGTTTAAGCAGAATATCCTGGACACCGAGTCGCAATGCTTTGGCGATATCCGCCATATTCTCTGTGGCAGAGATCACCAGAATCGGCGTCTGGTTGCCTTCGTTACGCAGATGTTCAACCAGCTTCAGCCCATTCATGCGCGGCATCTCAATGTCGCAAATCATTAAATCGGGCGTAATGCTGATCATTTTTTCCAGGGCGTCGATACCATCTTCAGCCAGTGAAGTGATTGCTCCCAGCGAGGATAACCACGAATCCAGTAGCGATCGGAAAACGGGCTCGTCTTCTACAATCAAAATGTGTTTTCCGGCCAATGGCTGCGTCATGGTTCCTCCCCTGGCTGACAGTAACTAAATAGTGGCATGCGATCGGCACTATCGCCTGTCAGATTTTGCTGAAGTAGTCAAAAAAAGGTGCTTAACGTGCTGTTTGCACAAAAGGCAACAATTCGTCCATTTTCTTTTCGACGGCTAACGAGCCCGCTGCGATGGCGGCCTCAGCCCGATGGAAATCAAGAGTAGAGATTTGCGGACAGTAAGGCTGAATAAGAATATCTGGCGGATCGCCTGCCATACGATTGCGCTTAAGGCGATTCTCCAGTACCTGGATTGACGTGGTCATGATTTCTATCGCCGTCGGCGCGGCAACCGAGCGTCGCGCGGCCATGCGCCCGATTCTACCGCGCAGGCGCTCATGCCAGGCCAGCTTCTCGCCCTCGGCATCTTCGCTCTGGAGATTGACCGGCATGAGGTCCTGTTGCATCAGGTGGGCGTCGTGCTGCAGGTCGACGGCAATCACGATATCCGCCCCCATTGCACGGGTCAGAGAGATGGGAACCGGGTTTACAACGCCACCGTCGACAAGCCAGTAACCGTTGTGTGGGACAGGCGCCATAAGCCCCGGCATGCTGCAGGAGGCGCGCACGGCAAGATGGATATCCCCTTCGGTTAACCAGAGTTCGCGTCCCGTGCTGAGGTTCGTCGCGACGGCGCCAAAGGGCATCTGACAATCAGTGAAGTCTTCGAGAGGCATAACCTGGCGGAACTGGTTAAAGACGCGTTCGCCGCGCAACAGCCCACCACGCTGCCACGAGAGATCCATCAGGCGCAGGACGTCCCAGTAACTGAAGGAACGCACCCAGGTCTCGAGTTCCGGAAGCTTCCCGCACGCGTAAGCGGAGCCGACAAGCGATCCTATTGAACACCCTGCGACAATATCTACGTTAATGCCCATCTTGTTTAAGGCATTAATCACGCCGATGTGTGACCATCCCCGGGCTGCACCTGAGCCCAGCGCCAGTCCAATTTTAACCTTTCTCATTAGCCCTGTTTTACTTCCCCTGGATTCCTGACATAGCGTCAACGCAACAGCTCAGTTAACATAGTGCTACCCGAAGCGTTTTACGCCTTTATTATTTGTTCCAGGAAGAGAATCGTGTCTCAACTCTGCCCTTGTGGTAGCGCTCTGGAGTATAGCCTATGTTGCCAGCGATATCTGTCTGGCGATCAGGTTGCACCAGACCCGTCACACCTCATGCGTTCACGTTACACTGCTTTTGTGATCAAAGACGCAGACTACCTGATTAAAACCTGGCATCCCTCCTGCCACGCTGCCGAATTCAGACAGGACATCGAAGCCGGCTTCGCGAACACGCAGTGGCTCGGCCTTACCGTCTATGAATCCTCAACGGGCAGTCATGTGGATGAAGGTTACGTCAGCTTTGTCGCTCGTTTTACCGAGAATAATAAACCTGGTGCCATTATCGAGCGTTCCCGGTTCTTAAAGGAAAGCGGGCAGTGGTATTATATTGACGGAACGCGCCCACAGTTTGGTCGTAACGATCCCTGCCCGTGTGGTTCAGGTAAAAAATTTAAAAAGTGTTGCGGGCAGTAATGCCTGACAACCCAGACTTCGCAAATACAAACAGGATTTCCCGGCGATGCAATCATTACAACGTAAAGTTCTGCGCACCATCTGTCCCGATCAAAAAGGACTGATCGCACGAATTACCAACATTTGCTACAAACATGAACTGAATATCGTGCAGAACAACGAGTTCGTTGACCACCGTACCGGCCGCTTCTTTATGCGTACCGAACTCGAAGGTATTTTCAACGACACCACCCTGCTTGCCGATCTCGACAGCGCGCTTCCGGAAGGTTCCGTGCGCGAACTAACCCCAGCCGGTCGACGCCGCATCGTGATCCTGGTGACCAAAGAAGCACACTGTCTGGGCGACCTGCTGATGAAAGCAAACTACGGCGGTCTGGACGTGGAAATAGCTGCCGTTATTGGCAACCATGAGACGCTGCGCACGCTGGTCGAGCGTTTTGATATTCCGTTCGAGCTGGTGAGCCACGAAGGCCATACCCGTGAAGAACACGACGATCTGATGGCGCAGGCCATTGAAGCGCATAACCCGGACTACGTGGTGCTGGCGAAATACATGCGCGTGTTAACGCCATCCTTCGTGGCGCGTTTCCCGAACAAGATCATCAACATTCACCACTCGTTCCTGCCGGCCTTTATTGGCGCGCGTCCCTACCACCAGGCCTACGAGCGCGGCGTGAAGATCATCGGTGCGACCGCGCACTATGTGAATGACAACCTGGACGAAGGTCCAATCATCATGCAGGACGTGATTCACGTGGACCACACCTACACGGCCGAGGACATGATGCGTGCAGGGCGTGACGTTGAGAAGAACGTGCTCAGTCGTGCGCTGTATCAGGTGCTGGCGCAGCGTGTCTTTGTCTACGGCAACAGAACCATCATTCTTTAATCTTTTGGAAAATGAATTGATTAGCTTTGCACCTTTACGGATAAAAAGCAGGCAAACAACTTCATTTACCTAAAGGAATGCTTTACAGGGGCGCCTCATTTGATATGATTCGCCCCGCTTCCAGCAGAAGCAGGTAAGTCAAAAAGCATTACCCCGTGGTGGGGTTCCCGAGCGGCCAAAGGGAGCAGACTGTAAATCTGCCGTCATCGACTTCGAAGGTTCGAATCCTTCCCCCACCACCATCTCTCAGTACGACCTCAAAATTTGAATTACCCCTGGTGGGGTTCCCGAGCGGCCAAAGGGAGCAGACTGTAAATCTGCCGTCATCGACTTCGAAGGTTCGAATCCTTCCCCCACCACCATCACTTTCAAATAACTCCAAACCTCCTTTTTGCACCAGGCATCATGTATTTCCGTAACGGGGAAGGATGAGAAGCTTCGACTAAGGTTCGATTCGAGCGTAGCGAGAAAGCGTTGCCGCAGGCAACGACCCGAAGGGCGAGGCGCAACGCGCCGAGTAATCCTTCCCCCACCACCATCACTTCCAAATAACTCCAAACCTCCTTTTTGCACCAGGCATCATGCATTTCCGTAACGGGGAAGCCTTCGCAGGCGCAGCCGCCACCTGGCGACAGAAGCCAGAAGCCTACATCGGCGGTAAACGACGCTTCACCGGCGAACTCTTCACAATCGACGTATTGCACTGGGCATGCTCCGCCAGGCCGTCCAGCAGCACATCCAGCTGCTCTATCGATCGCACCACCAGCCTAATCACAAAGCAATCTTCCCCGGTGACTTTGTCGCTCTCTATACACTCCGGCATCGCCTGAATGTATTTATCCACCTTATGCAACAGCCCCGGCAAAGGACGCACGCGCACCAGCGCCTGCAGCGTATACCCCAGCGCCGCCAGATTCACCCGTGCGCCATACCCCTGAATCACACCGCGCTCTTCCAGCCTCTTCAGGCGTTCTGCCGTGCTGGGGGAAGTCAGACCGATGCGTCCGCTGAGCACCTTCAAAGACATGCGCGCATCTTCGACCAGACAGGCTAAAATTTGACGGTCGATATCATCGAGAAGGTATTCCATCGTTTTCACCTAATTTTAAAAAGCCATCATTGCATTTCACCTTATCTCATCCCTGTAAAACCCGACAGCGATTTTCGACAATAGCGTCATACAATCAGGAGGTGGATAATGCGTGATTTCCATAAAGGCGTCTGGCAAATGAGCCTGGCGATGTTAATTTCCGGCTCTATCGGTGCGTTTGTTTTACTCAGCGGTCTGCCAGTGACGGAAGTGGTGTTCTGGCGCTGTCTTATCGGGGCAATAGCGCTTTTTATTTTTATCCGGGCAAGTCAAAAGCCCTTCAGTCCCCTCACCCGCACCACGCTGCTGCTGGCCATTCTCGGCGGCGTAGCGCTCGTGGTGAACTGGCTGCTGCTCTTCGCGGCCTATGAACGGATCTCGATTGGTCTTTCGACCGTGGTCTATAACACCCAGCCGTTTATGCTGGTCCTGATGGGGATGTTTTTAGGTGAACGCGTTAGCCTGGTGAAATGGGGCTGGCTGTTCCTCGCCTTTGGCGGCGTGGTGATCTTGCTCTCCAGCGAGCTGACCGGCGCGCACGGCAGTGAATGGCTCGCCGGAATTGGCCTGGCGATGGCCGCGGCTTTCTTCTATGCGGTCACGGCCATTATTGCCCGCAAGCTCAGATCCGTTGCGCCGCAGCATATTGCCTTTATCCAGGTGCTGACGGGCGTCGTGATGCTTTTGCCGTTTGCCAGCATGCCGTCATTTTCCGGTGATTTCCCCTGGGCGATCCTGCTGACGCTGGGCATCGTCCATACCGGCATTATGTACCAGCTGCTCTACAGCGCGATCCAGAAGCTGCCTACACCCATTACCGGCTCCCTGTCGTTTATCTATCCGGTGGTGGCGATCGTTGTCGATAATCTGGTGTTCGGACACTCGCTGAACCTGACCCAGCTGGCGGGCGGCGCGCTTATCCTGTTTGCTGCCGCGGGCAATAACCTGGGCTGGGGCGAAAAAAAACCCCGCGAGTGCGGGGTGAGTGTCAAAACGGTGAATTAGCGACGGGCGCGCACAATCTGGTATTTGCGCGTCAGGTACTCTACCGGCGCGCTCCAGATATGCACCAGACGAGAGAACGGGAACAGCACAAACAGCGTCATCCCCAGCACCAGGTGAACGCGGAAGATAAACGCCACGCCGTCCAGGTGCGCGGAGGCTCCGCCGTGGAAGGTCACCACGGACTGCGCCCAGCCGACGAGCTTCATCATTTCGCTGCCGTCCATATGCTGCGCCGAGAACGGAATGGTCAGCAGGCCCAGCGCGCACTGCACCATCAGCAGGGAGAGGATCAGAATATCCGCTGCGGTCGTGGTCGCACGCACGCGCGGGCTGAACAGACGACGTTTCAGCAGCAGCAGGCCCCCCACCAGAGTCATCACGCCGCAGGCACCGCCGGCGATCATCGCCATCTTCTGCTTCACCTCGATCGGCAGCCACGCTTCATACATCCAGTGCGGCGTCAGCATCCCGAGGAAGTGACCGGCAAAAATCCCCAGAATACCGATGTGGAACAGGTTAGAGCCCACATGCATCCCTTTACGATCCAGCATCTGGCTGGAGGCCGCACGCCAGGTGTACTGGCCGTAGTCGTAACGCAGCCAGCTTCCCACCAGGAACACGGTGCCCGCGATATACGGGTAAATGTCGAAGAAGAACATATTCAGGAAGTGCATTAGTGCCGTCCTCCGTTAGAGATATTCAAATATTGCGGGGCAACCGCGCCGGCAAAGCGACGCTGGTGAGCGGAGATTTCAGACTCGCCGCAGTTCTGGTCAGCAAAGAATTTCACCTGCTCTTCTTCCCAGACCGCATCCAGCGCCTGTGGGGTATCGTCGCGGGCTTCATCCGCAATTTTCTCCGCCACTTTTTCACTGTCGACCGCGGCGTTGGCCAGCTTCACCAGCAGATCGAACAGCACAGCATAGCGGCTCTCGCGCTGCTGAAGACGCGCGCCGAGCAGCGCCAGGATCGGCGCGATGTCCTGCAGACCGCCCAGCGCCTCTTCTTTCGGCAGCTGCGCCAGGTACTCCAGATACAGCGGCAGATGATCCGGCAGCTCGCGGCTGTCGAGCTGCAGGCCGTGCTGTTCGTACTGGGCCATCAGGTCGACCATCGCCTGCCCGCGGTCACGGGACTCACCGTGAACGTGTTCAAACAGCAGCAGCGAGGTCGCACGCCCCCGGTCAAACAGCTGGCTGTAGTCCGACTGGGCATCCAGAAGGTCGCGCGCCAGCAGATCGCGGAGGAAAACACCCAGCGTCTGGGCATCGTCTTTATCCAGGTTTTCAGATGACGCGAGTGCATCAAAGAGTTCCTGCTGATGCTGCGCAAGCGCAGCATCCGGGTACTCGAGCAGACGCGAAACAATGACGAGTTCAATCATTGGTGCGGTTCCGTTTTGCTGGTCACATCCATGGCATCGATGCGGCGGCTGTTGAACAGGTTGAATTTGCTGTCTGACCCGTGGCAACCGTCGCCAAAGGTAAAGCCACAGCCATTTTTTTCCGGGAAGGCTTCACGGGCCAGCTCGCGGTGGCTGCTCGGCACCACGAAACGGTCTTCGTAGTTGGCAATCGCCAGATAGCGGTACATCTCCTGCGCCTGCGCTTCGGTCAGACCAACCTCTTCCAGCGCGCGGGTATCGATCACGCCGTCTACGGTTTCCGCGCGTTTGAAGTGACGCATCGCCAGCATACGCTTCAGCGCGAGCAGTACCGGCTGGGTGTCCCCGGCGGTCAACAGGTTCGCCAGGTACTGAACCGGAATACGCAGGCTTTCCACGTCCGGCAGGATGCCGTTGCTGCCCAGTTCGCCCGCGTCAGCCGCGGACTGAATCGGCGACAGCGGCGGCACGTACCAGACCATCGGCAGGGTGCGGTATTCCGGGTGCAGCGGCAGCGCGAGCTTCCAGTCCATTGCCATTTTGTACACCGGTGACTGCTGCGCCGCGTCAATCACGCTCTGCGGCACGCCGTCCTTCAGCGCCTGCTCAATCACCTTCGGATCGTTCGGATCGAGGAAGACGTCCAGCTGACGCTGATACAGATCTTTCTCGTGCTCGGTGCTCGCGGCATTTTCAATCGCGTCCGCGTCATACAGCAGCACGCCGAGGTAGCGAATACGGCCTACGCAGCTTTCTGAGCAGACGGTCGGCATTCCGGCTTCGATACGCGGGTAGCAGAAGATGCACTTCTCAGATTTACCGCTCTTCCAGTTGAAGTAGATTTTTTTGTACGGGCAGCCGGTGATGCACATCCGCCAGCCGCGGCACTTGTCCTGGTCGATCAGCACGATGCCATCTTCTTCACGCTTGTAGATAGCGCCGCTTGGGCAGGTCGCCACGCACGCCGGGTTAAGGCAGTGCTCGCACAGGCGCGGCAGATACATCATGAAGGTATTTTCGAACTGGCCGTACATCGCCTTCTGCATGTTCTCGAAGTTCTGGTCTTTGGCGCGTTTCTCGAACTCGCCGCCCAGAATCTCCTCCCAGTTTGGACCGCTGGTGATCTTGTCCATGCGCTGACCGGTGATCAGCGAGCGCGGACGAGCGATCGGCTGGTGCTTGCTTTCCGGCGCGTTGTGCAGGTTCTGGTAGTCGTAGTCAAACGGCTCGTAGTAATCGTCGATGCCCGGCAGGTGCGGGTTAGCGAAGATTTTACCCAGCAGCATCGCGCGGTTACCCATGCGCGGCTGCAGCTTGCCGTTGATTTTACGGATCCAGCCGCCCTTCCATTTCTCCTGGTTTTCCCAGTCAGTCGGGAAGCCGGTGCCCGGCTTGCTTTCCACGTTGTTGAACCAGGCGTACTCCATACCTTCACGGCTGGTCCAGACGTTTTTACAGGTGACCGAGCAGGTATGACAGCCGATGCATTTATCCAGATTCAGCACCATGCCGACTTGTGAACGAATTTTCATTTTACGCTCTCCTGTACCTGGTCATTACCTTCGCCGTCTAACCAGTTAATATTCTTCATCTTACGTACCACCACGAACTCATCGCGGTTCGATCCTACGGTGCCGTAGTAGTTAAAGCCGTAGGCCAGCTGCGCATAGCCACCGATCATGTGGGTCGGCTTCGGCGTAATACGGGTCACGGAGTTGTGGATCCCGCCGCGCTGCTCGGTAATTTCTGACCCCGGCAGGTTAACGATACGTTCCTGCGCGTGGTACATCATGGTCATCCCGGCCGGTACGCGCTGGCTCACCACCGCACGCGCCGTCAGGGCACCGTTGCTGTTGAACACTTCGATCCAGTCGTTATCTTCGATACCCAGATCTTTGGCGTCCGTTTCGCTCATCCAGACAATCGGACCGCCGCGCGACAGGGTCAGCATCAGCAGGTTGTCGCTGTAGGTGGAGTGGATACCCCACTTCTGGTGCGGCGTCAGGAAGTTCAGCGCCTTCTCAGGGTTACCGTTCGATTTCGCGCCCATCACCGCTTTCACGGAGCGGGTGTCGATTGGCGGACGGTAGACCAGCAGGCTTTCACCGAAGTCGCGCATCCACTGGTGATCCTGATACAGCGACTGACGGCCTGACAGGGTGCGCCATGGGATCAGCTCGTGAACGTTGGTGTAGCCCGCGTTATAGGACACGTGCTCATCTTCCAGACCAGACCAGGTCGGGCTGGAGATAATCTTGCGCGGCTGCGCCTGAATATCGCGGAAGCGGATTTTCTCTTCCTCTTTATTCGTCGCCAGGTGCGTATGGTCGCGGCCGGTGAACTCGCTCAGCGCCGCCCAGGCTTTCACCGCAACGTGGCCGTTGGTTTCCGGGGCCAGGGTCAGGATCATCTCTGCCGCATCAATCGCCGTGTTCAGCATGGGCTGGCCTTTCGCCGGGCCGTCCGCTTTGGTGTAGTTGAGCTTGCGCAGCAGATCCATCTCGCTCTGGGTGTTCCAGGCGATCCCTTTCCCGCCGTTACCGATTTTCTCCATCAGCGGGCCGATAGAGGTAAAGCGCTCGTAGGTTGCCGGATAGTCGCGTTCAACCGGAATAATGTGCGGCGCGGTTACGCCCGGGATCAGGTCGCATTCACCTTTTTTCCAGTCCTTCACGTCCAGCGGCTGCGCCAGTTCGGCGGCAGAGTCGTGCTGGATTGGCAGCGTCACCACGTCGGTCTCTTTACCGAGGTGCCCTACGCAGACTTCGGAGAATTTCTTCGCGATGTCTTTGTAGATATCCCAGTCGCTTTTCGATTCCCACGCCGGGTCAACGGCCGCAGACAGCGGATGAATAAACGGATGCATATCCGAGGTATTCATGTCGTCTTTTTCGTACCAGGTCGCGGTTGGCAGCACGATGTCGGAGTACAGGCAGGTGCTGGACAGACGGAAGTCGAGCGTCACCACCAGATCCAGCTTGCCGTCGAGGCCGTTATCTTTCCACTCGACCTCTTCCGGCTTCACGCCGCCCTGCTTGCCGAGATCTTTCCCCTGGATACCGTTTTCGGTACCGAGCAGGTATTTCAGCATGTACTCGTGGCCTTTACCGGACGAGCCCAGCAGGTTGGAGCGCCAGATGAACAGGTTGCGCGGGTGGTTTTTACCGTTCTCCGGCTGTTCTGCCGCGAAGCGGATAGAGCCATCCTTCAGGGATTTCACGGTGTAATCCACCGGTGACATGCCCGCCTTCTTCGCCGCTTCCGCAATGCGCAGCGGGTTAGTGCCCAGCTGCGGCGCAGACGGCAGCCAGCCCATGCGTTCCGCACGCACGTTGAAGTCAATCAGGTGGCCGCTGTAGCGGGATTTATCCGCCATCGGCGACAGCAGCTCCTGCGCGGTAACCGTCTCGTAGCGCCACTGGCTGGAGTGGTTATAGAAGTAGGAGGTGCTGTTCATATGGCGTGCCGGACGCTGCCAGTCGAGGGCAAACGCCAGCGGCTGCCAGCCGGTCTGCGGACGCAGTTTTTCCTGGCCGACGTAGTGTGCCCAGCCGCCGCCGCTCTGACCGACGCAGCCGCAGAAGATCAGCATGTTGATCAGACCGCGATAGTTCATATCGAGGTGATACCAGTGGTTCAGACCCGCGCCGACGATGATCATCGAACGGCCGTGCGTTTTGTCCGCGTTTTCAGCGAACTCACGTGCGATACGGGTAATGTGCGCGCGAGGCACGCCGGTAATCTGTTCCGCCCAAGCCGGGGTGTAGGCCTTCACGTCGTCATAGCCGGTTGCGCAGTTTTCATCGCCCAGACCGCGTTCCAGACCGTAGTTCGCCATGGTCAGGTCATAAACGGTGGTGACCAGCGCGGTAGAACCGTCGGCCAGCTGCAGGCGCTTAACCGGCAGTTTGTGCATCAGAACGTTTTTCAGTTCAACCTTGTTGAAGTGCTCTGAACCTTCACCGCCGAAGTACGGGAACCCGACCTCGGCGATCTCGTCCTGGCTACCCAGCATGCTCAGGCGCAGCTCCGTCTCTTCGCCGGTGGTGCCGTTGCGTTGCTCAAGGTTCCACTTGCCCTTCTCGCCCCAGCGGAAGCCGATTGAGCCGTTTGGCGCCACCAGCTCGCCGTTGCTGTTATACGCAACGGTTTTCCACTCAGGGTTGTTTTCCTGGCCCAGCGAATCCACCAGATCGGCTGCGCGCAGCGTGCGGCCCGCGGCATAGTAGCCCTCACGCTCTTCCAGCATGACCAGCATCGGCATGTCGGTGTAGCGGCGAACGTAGTCGGTGAAGTACTGGCTTGGCTTATCAAGATGGAATTCACGCAGCATGACGTGGCCCATCGCCATCGCCATCGCGGCGTCGGTACCCTGTTTCGGCGCCAGCCACAGATCGCAAAGCTTGGCGATTTCCGCGTAGTCAGGGGTCACTGCTACGGTTTTGGTGCCTTTGTAACGGACTTCGGTAAAGAAGTGCGCGTCCGGCGTACGGGTCTGAGGTACGTTTGAGCCCCAGGCGATGATATAGCTGGAGTTGTACCAGTCCGCGGACTCCGGCACGTCGGTCTGCTCGCCCCAGGTCTGCGGAGACGCAGGCGGCAGGTCGCAGTACCAGTCGTAGAAGCTCAGGCAGGTACCGCCGATTAGAGACAGATAGCGCGCCCCGGAAGCGTAAGAGACCATCGACATCGCCGGAATTGGCGAGAAGCCCGCCACGCGGTCAGGACCGTAGGTTTTGACGGTGTAGACGTTGGAGGCGGCAATCAGCTCGTTTACCTCTTTCCACGAGGAGCGAACGAAACCGCCGCGACCGCGAGCCTGCTTGAAGCTTTTTGCTTTGTCAGCGTCTTCGATGATGGACGCCCAGGCATCCACCGGATCGCTGTGCTGCACTTTCGCCTCACGCCACATTTTCATCAGGCGCTTGCGCATCAGCGGGTATTTCAGACGGTTAGCGCTGTAGAGATACCAGGAGTAGCTGGCACCGCGCGGGCAGCCGCGCGGTTCGTGGTTTGGCATATCCGGGCGGGTGCGCGGATAGTCGGTCTGCTGCATTTCCCAGGTCACCAGACCGTTTTTAACGAAAATCTTCCAGCTGCATGAACCGGTACAGTTCACGCCGTGGGTCGAACGGACGACTTTGTCATGCTGCCAGCGCTGGCGGTAACCGTCTTCCCAGTCCCGGTTGGTATCCAGAACCTGGCCGTGCCCATCGGCAAAAGTTTCACCCTTCTGTTTGAAGTAGCGAAACCGGTCCAAAAATTTGCTCATCGGGTATCTCCTGTGTGGAGCCTGTGGCTCTCTAAATCGACATTGCTGATTTACAGCGAAGGTAACGCCCTGAAAGAGGGGGAGAATTGATAACGATCAAGACGAGGAGGGACTTTCAGGCGAGGGATTACACCAAATACCACCAAAGCGGTATCTTCAAAAAATTCATATCATCATGAAATATAGAGTTATTTTTATTTTATCGTACAAAAAGCCAGTCAAAATTTAACATCTCAGGTATTAAGGGGTAGACCCACCTGCAAAGCGATGGCGATCACAGTGCTGCCGCAGGAGTCTTCTGTAAAAGCCGTAAGTATGTTGTAACTACTATTCAGGCTAAAAAAACGCGGCCCGAAGGCCGCGTAAACGGATAATCACACTTACTTATTTTTCTTGGTATTTCGGCCATATACCAGCCACGTAATCACAACGCAGGCGATATAGAAGACAAGGAAAACTTTCATGGCACCGGCCGGAGAGCCGGTCAGGTCCAGAGAGATACCGAACGCTTTCGGGATAAAGAAGCCGCCAATTGCGCCGATGGCAGAGATAAAGCCCAGCGCCGCGGCCGTATCCGTTGCCGCCTCGCGCATGGCCTGCTCTTCGCTCCCGCCCTGCGCCTTCACGCGATCCATCGTCAGCTTACGGAAAATCACGGAGATCATCTGGAAGGTAGACGCGCTCCCCAGCCCGGCCGTCAGGAACAGCACCATAAACACGCCGAAGAAGGCGATGAAGTTACCGCCCTGCCCGTCGACGGGTAGAGTGAGGAACAGCAGCGCGCAGAAGACCGCCATCACGACGAAGTTCACCAGCGTCACGCGGGTACCGCCGAGACGGTCAGAGACCATGCCGCCCAGCGAACGCGCCAGGGCACCGATAAACGGTCCGAAGAAGGCAAAGTGCAGGATCTGAATCTCCGGGAACTGCGTTTTCGACAGCATCGCGAAGCCCGCAGAGAAGCCGATAAACGAACCGAAGGTGGCCAGATACAGCAGCGCCATCACCCAGAGGTGTCCACGCTTCAGCACCGGCAGCTGTTCGCTCAGCGACGCCTTCGACGCGGAAAGGTCATTCATAAAGAACCAGGCTGCGAGGGTGAAGACCACCAGGAAAGGCACCCAGATCCAGGCGGCGTTCTGCAGATAGAGGGAAGAACCATCCGCCTGCTCAACGCCACCGCCGCCAAAGGCCGCGAAAATAGAAACAGAGATCGCCAGCGGGGCAATCAGCTGCATCACGCTGACGCCCATATTCCCCAGGCCGCCGTTAATGCCCAGCGCACCGCCCTGCTTCGCTTTCGGGAAGAAGAAGCTGATGTTCGCCATGCTGGAGGCGAAGTTCGCACCCGCAAAACCGCACAGCAGGGAAATAATCACGAACACGCTGAACGGCGTAGAGGTATCCTGCACCGCGAAGCCGAGCCAGACGCAGGGGACGATCATGATGCCCGTACTGAACGCCGTCCAGCGACGACCGCCAAACACCGGCACCATAAACGCGTAAGGCACACGCAGCAGCGCGCCTGACAGCGACGGCAGCGCGGTCAGCATAAACAGCTGATCGGTCGTAAACGTAAACCCGACTTTGGGCAGGTTGACCGCCACCGCGCTAAACAACATCCATACGCAAAACGCTAATAACAAACACGGCACGGAAATCCACAGATTCCGGCTTGCTACACGATGGCCGCGCTGTTGCCAGAACGCCGGATCCTCTGGACGCCAGTCTGTAATAACGGCACCATTTTCCCTTTCGGGAGCGGATGAGTGACTCATAGACACCTCTGATTCTCGAATGATGCTGCAAACATTAGGGTTTTAGGGCGGCGGTAAGTTGATATAAATCAAAGGAAAAGTGGGAGGATTTGCGGCGTAAAATAAGGCATCACCCTTAGTGAGTAGGCTAATTCGGTAAAAAAGACGTGGTTTTTCACGGCACTGACGGTTCCAGACTACCCCCACCTCCTTCCCCCTACTCCGTTGGCAATTTAGGGGTAATCCTTTATTGGTATGGGTATACTCCAGGGTATGCACCAGAATAGCGCCATTCCTGCAAGCAGGCCACGTCAGGAGCACGCCACCTCTATGTTAAAAAGATGTTTATCTCCGCTGACGCTCGTGAATCAGCTAGCCCTTATCGTTTTGCTGTCCACCGCCATCGGCGTGACCGGCATGGCGATCTCCGGCTGGCTGGTACAGGGCGTACAGGGTAATGCGCATGCCATCAACGAGGCAGGCTCGCTACGCATGCAGAGTTATCGCCTGCTGGCGTCGGTTCCCCTGACGCAGGACGATCGGCCCCTGATTGATGAGATGGAGCGCACGGTCTTCAGCCCCGAACTGGAAAACGCCGCCATCCGCGCCGGTCAGCAATATCAGCTCAAAGCCCTTCAGGGCTACTGGCACACCCAACTGGAGCCCGGGCTGAAACAGGCGCGCAGCACCGAAACCGTTGCGCAGGACGTGGCGGGTTTCGTCTCACGCATCGATGCGCTGGTCTCCTCTTTCGACCAAACCACCGAATTACGCATCGACCGGGTGGTGATGGTGCACCGCGCCATGGCGCTGTTTATGGGGCTGCTGCTGATCTTCACCATCGTCTGGCTCCGCGCGCGACTGCTAAACCCGTGGAAACAGCTGCTGGCAATGGCCCGCGCGGTCACCGCACGCGATTTTACCCAGCGCACGCACATTAGCGGGCGCAACGAGATGGCCATGCTCGGCCAGGCGCTCAACACCATGTCTGCAGAGCTCTCAGAGAGCTACGCGGTGCTTGAACAGCGCGTTCAGGAAAAAACGGCCGGACTGGAGCAGAAAAACGAGATCCTCTCCTTCCTGTGGCAGGCCAACCGTCGTCTGCACATGCAGGTGCCGCTATGCGAACGCCTCTCTCCGGTGCTGAACGGCCTGCAAAATCTAACCCTCCTTCACGACCTTGAGCTGCGCGTCTACGACGTGGAAGACGAAGATAACCATCAGGAATTTACCTGTCAGTCGGATATGTCCTGCGATGACAAAGGCTGCCATCTTTGCCCTCGCGGCCTGCCGCCGCTGACGTCCGGCGGCACCACCCTGAAGTGGCGCCTGACCGACAGCCACACCCAGTACGGTATTCTGCTGGCAACGCTGCCAGCCGGGCGTCACCTGAGCCACGACCAGCAGCAGCTGGTCGATACGCTGGTCGAACAGCTAACGGCCACGCTGGCGCTCGACAGGCATCAGGAAAAGCAGCAGCAGCTTATCGTCATGGAAGAGCGCGCGACCATCGCCCGCGAGCTTCACGACTCTATCGCCCAGTCGCTCTCCTGTATGAAAATGCAGGTGAGCTGCCTGCAGATGCAGGATGCGGAGATGCCCGAAAGCAACAAGCAGCTGCTCAGCCAGATCCGCAACGAGCTGAACACCTCCTGGATACAGCTTCGCGAGCTGCTGACTACCTTCCGTCTGCAGCTGACCGAGCCGGGCCTGCGTCCGGCGCTGGAGGCCAGCTGTCACGAATTTAGCGCCCGGCTGGGGTTCCCGGTGAAGCTGGACTACCAGCTGCCGCCGCGGTTTGTCCCCTCCCACCAGGCCATACATGTACTGCAAATCGCCCGTGAAGCGCTGAGCAACGTGCTCAAGCATTCCGGCGCGACGGCGGTAACGGTCACCGTCAGCCAGCACAGCAATCAGGTGAAGCTCACGGTTCACGACAACGGCCGCGGCGTGCCGGAAAATGCCGAACGCACTAACCACTATGGTTTAATTATTATGCGAGACCGCGCCCAAAGCCTGCGCGGTGATTGCCAGGTTCGCCGGAGAGAGACGGGTGGCACGGAAGTTGTGGTCACCTTTATTCCCGAGAAACCGCTTACAACTGCTCAAGGAGAAACCCATGACTAATCAGGAACCGGCATCCATCCTGTTGATCGACGACCATCCGATGCTGCGTACTGGCGTGAAACAGCTGGTCAGCATGGCGCCCGATATCACCGTGGTTGGCGAAGCCAGCAACGGTGAACAGGGCATTGAGCTTGCCGAATCCCTCGATCCCGATCTGATCCTGCTGGATCTGAATATGCCCGGCATGAACGGTCTGGAAACCCTCGACAAGCTGCGGGAAAAATCGCTTTCCGGGCGCATCGTCGTCTTTAGCGTGTCGAACCATGAAGAGGATGTGGTCACAGCGCTGAAGCGCGGGGCAGATGGTTATCTGCTCAAGGATATGGAGCCGGAAGACTTGCTTAAGGCGCTGCAGCAGGCCGCGGCGGGCGAGATGGTTCTCAGCGAAGCCTTAACGCCGGTGCTGGCCGCCAGCCTGCGCGCCAATCGCGCCACCTCTGACCGTGACGTCAGCCAGTTAACCCCGCGCGAGCGCGATATTCTCAAACTCATTGCCCAGGGGCTGCCGAACAAAATGATCGCCCGCCGCCTGGACATCACCGAAAGCACGGTCAAGGTGCACGTGAAGCATATGCTGAAGAAAATGAAGCTCAAATCCCGCGTTGAAGCCGCGGTGTGGGTGCATCAGGAACGCATTTTTTAAGGATTACTCCTCCGGCAGAAGCTTCCAGCGCGGGTCGTTGTCCGGCAATGCGACCAGCGGCTGCACGACGGTCAGCACGATCTCATTGGACGAGACGCGCTGGCCTTTCTCATCTTCCACCACCGCCGACAGGTGCCAGCGGTTTGTCGCCCCTTCACTGTCATCCCAGGCAGGCATAATTACACTCCAGCCGTCGCTGCTGTTGCTTTTGGCCGGCGACGTCAGGCTCAGCGCCTGCGTATCCCCCTGCCAGTGGATCTCACGAATGCCGTGCGCGCTGCGAACCTGAAGCTTCAGCATAACGGTCTCGCCCCCTTTCAGATCCCACGGCGGCGTCGCCAGCCAGACGGACAGCGTTTTACGCTGGCGGAACTCCATCACCGGCAGGCTATTGCGCTCCGGCGAGTCGTAGCGGCTTCCGCGCAGGGAACGCGTGGCGGCGACTTCACCGGCGGAAAGCTGCTTCACCAGCGGCACGCCAAAGCGATAGTTGAGCTTCAGCCCGAGGTTATTCTGGCTCGCGCCACTTTCGCCCTGCTTGTGCGCGGCGGTCAGGGTGACCAGCGGCACGGGGGTATAGTTAAGCCCCAGATTCACCGCTACGGGATTGTGATAGCCCGTTCCGCTGTTGAAGAGATCGACGTTATCGCCGAAGTATTGCTCGAAGCTCACGCTGGTATTGAGATGATGGAACCACGGCAGCCAGGCTTTAGCGGTGACGTCATAGCCGCGCGCCATGCGCTGCTCCTGGACGTCGGAGCGATCGCGCCAGCCGGCAAAGGGCTGATAATAGTTGGCTGACAGGCGCAGATTTTCCCCCCACGCTTCCGCGCCCAGCCCGGCACGCTGCAGGTTTTCGTCCAGCAGGTTATCGTAAAATGTGTTGTAACCCAGCAGCCATTTCCCGGCGACCCAGCGCTGGCCTATTCCGGCGTTACTGACCAGGCCATCCGCCTGCTGGGTCAGGCCAAGCTGGCTCCAGCTCAGGTAACGGTTGTTATCGTTCCAGGGGATAAACCAGCTCCCGCTGCTGCCGTTAAATTTGCCGTCGTTATCCACCAGCAAGTTCACGCTGGCGTTCCCCCAGGGCGAAAGCCAGGACTCAATCTGCTGGTTCACTTCGCCGCTCACCGCGTCGCGCACCTGGCCAAACGCAAACTGACGCGCCTGCTCGCCCGTTGTCAGGCCGTTGTCGGTCATGCTGGCTTCACCGAAGGCTTTCGCCATTTCGGCCAGGTGTTTTTCCCCCTCGCCCGTTGGCGCCGCCATGCCGAGGTCGGGCAAACTATCCCCGTTATTATCAAAGGGATTTTGCGCCTGCTGGATAAAGGAATTCGGCGCACCGTGAACGGCTCCGACCGTAACAAGGGAGAGTAATAACAGCAAACGAATGCGGGACGATACAGCCATCAACGTCGTAAATAAGAACCTGTGTTAATGAATAAACTCTTATTATGTTAACGCGATAAGCCTTGAAATGCAGTTCTGGAGGACATTTCAGGATTATCCTGAAACAGCCCTTTCAGCTCCGGCACGCAGGAGCCACAGTTCGTACCGCAGCGCAGCGTCGCCCCCAGCGCGGTGACGGAATCACACCCGCCGACGATCGCCTCCCGTATCGCATTCTCCCCGACGCTGAAACAGCTGCAGATAATGCGTCCCGGATCCGCCGCCTTCCCGACGCTCTGTCCGTTCAACAAGGCGTGGCGTTCTGCGAGAAGCACGGGTGGGGATTGAAAAGCGGCTTCAATCACCGCATGCACCAGCGCCGGTAACGCGGTGCCCTCCCAGAAGCCCAGCATCAGCTGGCCTTCATGCCAGGCCAGCACGCTGCTGCGTTCGCCGGTTTGCGCCACCTGCAGCTGCCAGCCCCGGTCGCTGACGTATTCCATTACCCACGGCAGCAGCGGTTGATCGCCCGCCACCGTCAGGCGTGAGGCTTTGCGCCACCAGTAAGCCGAAGAGGGCATTTCCGGCCATTCCCGGGCATAGAGTTCCCCCTGCCAGGCGGGCTGCCAGGGCAGGATCCTGACGGCGGTTTGTTTACTCTCTGGCTGGCCCGAAACCGGATCGCAGCGCCCTTCCACCAGCGCATTCACCTTTCCCTGGCGGGCAAACCCGGCGTTCCAGTGCATCGGGGCAAACGCCTCGCCTTCCCGTATCCCGTCGCTGATTCGCACTCTTGCCACCATCACGCCGCGCGGCGAGCTGATGCGCGCCAGCTGGCCGTCGCACAGGGAAAACCGAACGGCGTCTGCCGGGCTAACCTCAACAAACGGTTCGGCGATATGCTGCATCAGCCTCGCCACGTATCCCGTTCGGGTCATGGTATGCCACTGATCGCGGATGCGCCCCGAGTTGAGAATCAGCGGGTATAAGGCGCTGACCGTCGCGCCGTGCGACAGAGGGTTAACGGGAACGATGTTTCGGCGCGGAAAACTCCCCGTCGGCCACTGATAAGGCTCAAGCTGATCCCACTCCTCACGGGTTAGCGCAGCCAGTTCATGAAGATTCAATGCCCGCGCGCCGTCATTTTCAAAGGCCGTCAGCGCCGCATGTTCGCAAAAAATCTCGTGCGGATGTTGCCAGGCAAAGGCCTCGCCGTAGCCCAGCCGTTTCGCCATCTGCGCGACGATCCACCAGTCCGGCTTCGCTTCGCCCGGCGCGGGCAGAAACGCGCGCTGGCGCGAAATGCGGCGTTCCGAGTTTGTCACCGTCCCGTCCTTCTCCCCCCAGCCCAGCGCCGGAAAACGGATATGGGCGAACCGGCTGGTATCGGTATCCTTCATCACCTCAGAGATCATCACCAGCGGGCAGTTCGCCAGCGCCTGACACACCGCGTGGCTGTCCGGAAGCGACACGGCGGGGTTAGTGCCCATGATCCACACCGCCTTCACCTCGCCGCGGGCAATGGCGTCAAACAGCTCCACCGCCATCAGGCCCGAGGTTTGCGCCAGCCGTTCCGTTCCCCAGAAACGCGCCACCCGCGAGAGATCGTCCGGCTCAAAGTTCATGTGCGCCGCCAGCTGGTTCGCCAGCCCGCCCACTTCCCTTCCCCCCATCGCGTTTGGCTGTCCGGTCAGCGAAAACGGGCCGCAGCCCGGACGGTTGAACTTCCCGCTGGCAAGATGAACGTTAATGATGGCGTTACACTTGTCGCTGCCGCTGGCGGACTGGTTGATCCCCATGGTGTAGAGCGTGATGGCCCGGGGCGCCGTCATAAACCAGTCATAAAAGGTGCCTATATCCTGCGGCGAGAGGCCGCAAAACGCCGCCACGCGCTCAACGGGCCACTCATCCGTTCCCTGAATCACATTAAGCAGACCGACAAACAGCCCGGCGTCGCTGCCGGGGGCGAGCGCCAGATGCAGGTCAGCAATATCACAGGTGGCGGTTCTGCGGGGATCGATTACCACCACCTTCATCCGCGGGTTGTCGTGCTTCGCCTGCACCAGCCGCTGGTAGAGCACCGGATGCGTCCAGGCCGCGTTCGAGCCAGCCAGCACCACCAGATCGCTGTTTTCCATATCCTCGTAGCCGCACGGCACCACGTCTTCGCCAAAGGCGCGCTTGTAGCCCACCACCGCCGAGGACATACAGAGCCGGGAGTTGGTATCGATGTTTGCCGCGCCGATAAACCCTTTCATCAGCTTGTTGGCGGCATAGTAATCCTCGGTCAACAGCTGGCCGGAGGCGTAAAACGCCACCGCCTGCGGCCCCCATTTATCGATAATCTCCCGCAGGCGCTCTCCTGCCGCGCTCAGCGCCTGCGCCCAGTCCACCTCAAGGCCGTCAACGACCGGGCGCAAAAGCCGCCCCTGTAAGCCCGTCGTTTCCCCCAGGGCCGATCCTTTCACGCACAGGCGGCCCAGGTTCGCAGGATGGGTTTCATCCCCATGAACGCTTACCGCTTCACCTTCCACGCGGGCGACCACGCCGCAGCCCACCCCGCAGTAGGGGCACGTTGTCCGGGTTTCCGTCATGAGGCCTCCGCACGCATTACCAGGGCGTCGCTGCCAACCCACACCTTGCCGTTTTCAATCTTCACTGGCCACGCGCGCACCGAGGGTTCGCCGTTCTCTACCTGACAGCCGTCGCGCAGGCGAATGCGCTGCTTGTAGAGCGGTGAAATCACCACCGGCTCGCCCGCCGCATCGCCAAGAATGCCGCGTGAAAGCACGTTCGCATCGCCGCCCGGCTCCCGATCGTCGAGGGCGTAAACGGTTTTACCAAAGCGGAACAGCGCAATCGGCTTACGTCCAAGCCGCGCGCCGATGCCCGCCTGCTCGGGGATATCGTCGATGCCGCAAATTTCCTGCCAGCGCTTGCTTTCATCCGGCGCGGTCTCGTTCACCGTCGTGCGGAACAGCGCCAGACGGCTGGGATCGCTGAGCGTGGTTTGCCATTCGCACTGGTAGGTTTCCACCACCCGGGCCATCTCCTGCTCCAGCTCGTGGGCGATGCCGAGGCTGTCGGTGAGGATCACCTCCCGCAGATAGTCGAGGCCGCCTTCCAGGTTGTCCATCCAGGTGCTGGTGCGCTGCAGGCGATCCGCCGTGCGGATGTAAAACATCAGGAAACGGTCGACGGTGCGGATCAGCGTTTCGTCGTCCAGATCGCTGGCGAAGAGATCCGCGTGGCGCGGCTTCATCCCGCCGTTGCCGCACAGATAGAGGTTCCAGCCCTTATCGGTGGCAATCACCCCCACGTCTTTGCTCTGCGCCTCCGCGCACTCGCGGGTGCAGCCTGAGACCGCCATTTTGATTTTGTGCGGCGCGCGCAGGCCCTTGTAGCGGTGCTCCAGCCGGACCGCGAGGCCGGTGGAGTCCTGCACGCCGTAGCGGCACCAGGTCGAGCCGACGCAGGATTTCACCGTGCGCAGGGATTTACCGTAGGCGTGTCCGGTTTCAAACCCGGCCTCCACCAGCGCCTGCCAGATCGCCGGCAGCTGTTCCAGAGTGGCGCCGAAAAGATCGATACGCTGTCCGCCGGTAATTTTGCTGTACAGGCTGTAGCGTTTCGCAATCTGCCCGATGGCAATCAGCCCGTCGGCGGTCACTTCCCCTGCGGGCATGCGCGGCACGATGGAGTATGTGCCGTCCTTCTGGATGTTGGCGAAGTAGCGGTCGTTGGTATCCTGCAGCGGCAGGTGCGCCGGTTTCAGCAGATACTCGTTCCAGCAGGAGGCGAGCACCGATCCCACCAGCGGCTTGCAGATCTCGCATCCGTGCCCCTGTCCGTAGCGGCTGATAAGCTGGTCAAAGGTGCGGATATGGTTGACGCGCACGAGGTGGTAAATCTCCTGGCGCGAGTACGGGAAGTGCTCGCAGATGTCCTTTTTCACCTCCACGCCCTGCTCCGCCAGCTGGAACTCCATCACCTGCTTCACCAGCGCGCTACATCCGCCGCAGCCGGTCGCCGCTTTGGTGCACTGCTTAACGGCGCCGATATCCGCCGCGCCCGCGCTCACCGCCCGGCAAATATCGCCTTTACTGACGTTATGACACGAACAGATCTGCGCGCTTTCCGGCAGCGCCGCCACGCCGAGCGCTTTTGGCGCGCTGCCTGACGACGCGGGTAAAATGAGCGTTTCCGGCTCTTTCGGCAGGCTGATGCCGTTAAGCATCATCTGCACCAGCGTGGCGTATTCGCTGGCATCGCCCACCAGCACGCCGCCGAGCAGCGTTTTGCCGTCGTGGCTGACCACGATTTTCTTGTAGATTTGCTGCGGGCCGTGCGTCCACTGGTAGCTCAGCGCCCCCGGGGTGCGCCCGTGGGCGTCGCCGAACGAGGCCACGTCCACGCCGAGCAGCTTGAGCTTAGTGCTCATATCCGCGCCGGTGAAGGTTTTATCCTCCCCCGCCAGCGCGGCGGCGGCCACCCGCGCCATCTGATAGCCGGGCGCGACCAGACCGAAGATTTTCCCCTCCCACAGGGCGCATTCGCCGATGGCCAGCACGTCCGGATCGGAGGTCTGGCAGCCGTCGTCAATGCAGATCCCGCCGCGTTCGCCGATAGCCAGCCCGCTGCTGCGCGCCAGCGCGTCCTGCGGACGGATGCCCGCCGAAAAGACCACCATGTCCGTTTCCAGCTGTTCGCCATCGGCAAAGCGCAGCACCAGCCCGCCGTCCGCGGTGGCGATCTCCGTCGTGGCTTTACTGGTGTGAACGCCGACGCCCAGCGCCTCGATTTTCTTGCGCAGCATCGCCGCGCCGTCGTTGTCGAGCTGGACCGCCATCAGGTTGGGCGCAAACTCCACCACGTGGGTTTCCAGCCCGAGCTGCTTCAGGGCATTCGCCGCCTCCAGTCCGAGCAGGCCGCCGCCAATCACCACGCCGCGGCGCGAGCCCGCCGCATGTGCAGCAATGTTGTCCAGGTCGTCAAGGGTGCGGTAGACAAAACAGCCCGGCAAATCGTTGCCCGGCACGGGCGGAACGAACGGGTATGAGCCGGTCGCCAGCACCAGCTTGTCCCAGTGGGTCTCATGCCCGCTGGCGGTACGCACCACGCGCGCATCGCGATCGATAGCGACGATCTGCTGCGACAGGCGCAGCTCAATGCCGCTGTCAGCAAAGAAATCCCCCTCCACCAGCGAGAGCGACGCCGCGCTGCGGCCGCCAAAATATTCCGACAAATGCACACGGTCGTAGGCGGCATAGCGCTCCTCGCCAAAGACAACGATCTGATACTGCTGATGCAGATTGCGCTTAACGCAGTCTTCGAGGAAATGATGGCCGACCATACCGTGCCCAACCACCACCAGAGTAGGTTTTGTCATAGCATTCTGTCCTGCAACCTGCGGTTGCGTAGTGAAACGATCGAACAGCCAGTCCGCGTGGGCGGGCGTGGCCGTTGCCAGTAAATCGGTAAACGTTGCCGCGCTGCGGCAGTCGCCCATCAGCAGCGCGCCAGCCAGCGCCCCCTGATGGATCAATAAACGACGATAGTGACGGGTCAGCGGATCCCATGCGCTCCAGACCACGTCGCCCTCCTGCTCCGCCGCACGGCCGAGGCTGAACAGCTCCACGCCCGTCACCTTGAGGCGCATCCCGCTGTCGGTCAGGGTAAACGGCGCGGTAGCGTCCCCGGCCAGCCGCGCGGCCAGGATTTCCGCCTGCGCCAGGCAGGGGGCGACCAGGCCAAACGTCTGCCCGTCAATTTCGCAGCACTCGCCGATGGCGTAGACGTTCGGTTCGGAGGTTTGCATCTGGTGATCCACCACGATGCCGCGCGCGCAGCGAATGCCGCTGGCCTGCGCCAGCGCGACGCTGGGCTGCACGCCGGTCGCCAGCACCACGCGAGCGGCGACGACGCGGCGCCCGTTGAGCAGCGTCACGCTATTCCCGCTCACCGCTGCGATGCCCGAGGCGAGCTCACAGCGCACGCCCCGCGCCGCCAGCGCCTCTTCCAGCAGCATTCCCGCCTGCCGATCCAGCTGCTGCTCCATCAGCCACGGACCGCGATGAACCAGCATGACGTTGTCACCTGAGCGCGCCAGCGCTGCCGCCGTCTCAACCCCGAGCACGCCGCCGCCCAGCACCACCGCCGGACCGGCGATCGTCCGAATGGCACGGGTATCCTCCAGGGTGCGGAACGTGAACACATGCGGCGCATCGCAGCCGGGGATTGGCGGAATAAAGGGCGTTGATCCGGTGGCAAACACCAGCGCGTCCCAGCCCAGCGTGCGGGCGGTGGTTTGCACTTCCCGCGCGTCCACGTTCACGGCGATCGCCTTTTCGCCCCGCAGCACCGTCACGCCGCGCGACTGGTACCAGTCGTCATCCTGCAAACAGATGTCTGCAGCCTGCTTTTCACCGCCCAGGACCGGCGAAAGCTGGATGCGGTTATAGGCATGCTCCGGCTCGTCACCGATGACGGTGATAGCGAAAAGACCGGCAGCACGCCCGGTGAGCGCGGCAATCAGCCGCGTGGCCGCCATGCCATTTCCGATAATGACCAGTCGCATCAAAACCCCTCGTTACGCCGCTTTCGGCTGCTTTTCATAGAGGAAATGGAGGATCTGCTGGCGCATGTGGTGATAGCGGCTGTCGTCGGCCAGCTGCACCCGGTTGCGCGGGCGCGGCAGGTCCACGCGCAGGATCTCCCCGACGGTGGCCGCCGGGCCGTTGGTCATCATCAGCACGCGATCGGAGAGCAGCACCGCCTCGTCCACGTCGTGGGTAATGAGCACGATGGTGGTGTTCAGCGCCTGCTGGATCTGCATCACCGAGTCCTGCAGATGCGCGCGCGTCAGGGCGTCGAGCGCGCCGAAGGGTTCATCCATCAGCAGCACTTTCGGCTTCATCGCCAGCGCGCGGGCAATGCCGACGCGCTGCTTCATGCCGCCGGAGATCTCCCCCGGTCGCTTGTGCAGGGCGTGCCCCATCTGCACGCGGGCGAGGTTGTGCTCGATCCACTCCCTGCGCTCCGCCTTGCTCATGCTGTGGCGAAACACGTGATCGACCGCCAGGGCCACGTTGTCGAAGCAGGTGAGCCACGGCAGCAGCGAATGGTTCTGGAAGACCACCGCACGTTCCGGACCCGGCCCGGCGATTTCACGGTTGTCGCAGATCAGCCCGCCTTCCGTCGGCAGGGTAATACCGGCGATGAGGTTCAGCAGCGTCGATTTGCCGCAGCCGGAGTGCCCGATCAGGCTGACGGTTTCGCCCTCGTGGATATCAAAAGAGACGTTTTGCAGCGCAAGAAACTCGCCGCTGGCGGTGGAAAAACGCTGGCTCACGGCCTGGACCTGAATTAATGGTTTCATGTTCGCTCCTTATTTTTCCTGCCAGCTAAAGCGACGGGCGATCAGCATCAGCCCCTGCTCCAGCAGCAGCCCGACCACGCCAATGATGACGATGGCGATGAGAATGTTTTCGACGTTGAGGTTGTTCCACTCGTTCCAGATCCAGAAGCCGATCCCTAAACCTCCGGTGAGCATCTCGGCGGCGACGATCACCAGCCAGGCGATGCCGATGGAGAGACGCACCCCGGTCAGCACCGCGGGCAGCACCGCCGGGAAGAGAATGCGGCGCATGATGGTCCACTCGGAAAGCTGCAGCACCCGGGCCACGTTGAGGTAGTCCTGCGGAATGCGGCGTACGCCTTCGGCGGTGTTGATCACCATCGGCCAGATGGAGCAGATGAAAATGGTCCAGCTCGACGCGGGCTCCGCTTTCTGGAACAGCAGCAGGCCGATGGGCAGCCAGGCCAGCGGGCTAACCGGGCGTAACAGCGCGATCAGCGGGCCGAACATGCGAGAGAAAAAGGTGAAGCGACCAATCAGGAAGCCGAGCGGGATCCCGGCGAGCGCGGCCAGGCCAAAGCCCACCGCCACGCGCTGTAATGAGGCGAGCACGTTCCAGCCGATGCCCATATCGTTAGGCCCGTCACGATAAAACGGATCGGCAAACAGGGTGATGGCGGAATCGAGCGTGCTGAGCGGCGTCGGGAAACCTTTGCTGTTAATCGCCGCCAGCTGCCAGAGCACCACCAGCAGTCCCAGACCGAGTAACGCCGGAATGATGCGCTGGAGGATCGCGTTAATCCGACGCGCAAACGTCGGCGTACGGCGGCGAACCTGCACCGGAGGCAGGACAATCACCTCCCCACTCTCCGGCGTCTCGTGTGAATTCGTTTTTTGCAGATGCTGCATAATCAGGCCCCTTTACGGTGAATGGCGAAACGGCTGGCGTATCCTTCCGGGTCAGTACCGTTCCAGACGGTGCCGTCCATCAATGTGCTGCTGCGTAATGGTGAAGTCGGTGTGCTGATGCCCCCCACCGCCGTGGCGGCATCCTGCCAGACCGCGGTCTGGTTAATGCGCTGCGCGATGCCCGCGTAGTCCGGCGCGGATTTGAGCAAGCCCCAGCGGCGGAACTGGGTTAAGAACCACATGCCGTCGGAGAGATACGGGTAGCTGACGGCCCCCTCGTTGAAGAAGCGGATCGGGTGCGCGTCCTGCCAGCGCTGGCCCAGGCCGTTGTCGTAATCGCCGAGCATGCGTCCGGTGAGATACTGTTCCTTGCAGTTGAGCCACGCCCGGCGGGAGAGGATCTGCGCGGTCTCGCGTTTGTTTTCCGGGGAGGCTTCGATCCAGCGCGCCGCCTCCAGTACCGCGCTCACCAGCGCCCGCGCGGTGTGCGGGTTTTTCTCCACCCAGTCGCGGCGCGTACCGAGGATTTTTTCCGGATGATCGGCCCAGATAGACTGCGACGTGGCGGCGGTAAAACCGATGCGGTCGTTGATGGCCCGGGCGTTCCACGGCTCGCCGACGCAAAAGCCGACCATGTTGCCAATGCGCATGTTCATCACCATCTGCGGTGGCGGCACCACCACCGTGCGCACGTCGTCAAAGGGGTTAATGCCCGCGCTGGCCAGCCAGTAGTAGAGCCACATGGCGTGCGTCCCGGTCGGGAAGGTGTGCGCGAAGGTGTAGGTGCCGGGCGCCTGCTGCCCAATGAGCTTTTTCAGCCCGTCAAGGTCTCGTACGCCATTCTCCGCCAGATCGCTGGAAAGCGTAATCGCCTGGCCGTTCTGATTGAGCGTCATTAGGTTCGCCATCTGCTGCGGCTTGCCGGCGATGCCCAGCTCCAGGCCGTACAGCAGGCCGTAGAGAATGTGCGCGGCATCGAGTTCGCCCGCCACCAGCTTGTCGCGCACCGCCGCCCAGCTCGCCTCTTTGGTGGGCACGATGGTAATACCGTATTTTTTATCAAAGCCTTTCAGCGCCGCGATAACCACCGGGGCGCAGTCGGTCAGCGGGATAAACCCGATGCGCACCGTTTCCTGCTCCGGTTTATCCGAGCCTGCCGCCCATGCGGCCTGCATGATACCCGGTAACAGCATTGCGCCACTCGCCAGCACGCTGGCCTGCAAAAAACGCCGTCTCGACAAATCCGCCATGACCACTCCTGAAAAAAAACCAAAAAAAAGCGCCCACGATGCCGAAGCACCAGTGGACGCCTTTATCCCGAAGACGCATGCGCCGCCGTTGGCGCATCGTCAAAAATGGTTAATCCGATAATGCAAAGTGAATGCCAGGTTTTAACCCGCAATTTCCGGGGCGCTAACCGAACTCCCCTCGCCTGCACGCACCTTAATCAGGCACAAAATGCCCGCTGACCGTGCAGCTACTCCTTTGGTGTTACCTGCCATAAATTCTTCACCATCAGCAGCGCGCGGGCGATATCCACCATCCTTTGGTTCTTGTCCATCGCCATTTTGCGCAGCGCCGTCCAGGCCTGTTCCTCACTCATATTCTGGTGGGTCATCAGCACGCTTTTCGCTTTATCAATGACTTTGCGCTCTTCAAGCGTATCGCGCAGCGATGCAAGCTGGCGCGAGAGCTGTTCTATCTCGCGTGCCTGCTGGCGCACCAGGGTGAGCAACGGTTTTTCCGGATACTGTATCAGCGGGTCGTCCTGCTCATCGGCGGGAGGCACGTACTCATCGTTACGGTAAATACGCTCGTCCACCGCCGTCATCAGATCGGCGATGAGCGTCTCCTCCAGCGTGCGCAGATGCTCAAGGCGCGCGGTTTGCAGAGCAAACCAGGCCAGAGCGGTAAGGCCATCATCCGCGGCAGGCTGGCGGGTACAGGCTACGCGCCGGAGTTGCTCCGTTTCACGATCGGGCTGGCAGTGCAGAGAAAAGGTGGTCTGGACGTCAGCGGAGCTGTGTGAGAGAAAAATTTCAAAGCAGGCCTGCTGCCCGTCGATGCGGTCAACCAGCCTCTGGCGAGTCACATCATCGAAAAAGCCCTGCGTGAAGCCAATCGCCCCCAGGGCCCGCTCCTGTCCCGCCAGCTCTTTCCCCTGCATCAGGCTATAAAGGGCAACAAAACGCCCGGCGATTTGCGGATCGTCAATGCTGTCATTGAGCTGCGGCACGATACTGAGCAGATGGCGAAGCATGCGGGAGTAGTGTTCCATCGCCTGCGGCGCCGTTACCGTTTGCTGAATAACACCGTCGCGCAGCGCGGGAAGCATATCCAGGCTCTGAAGCGCGCCGCCGATACGTTCACAGACGGTACTTCCCGGGATCGGCGACTGTTTTTCAAGAATGTCATAAAGTGCAGCGAGGTTTTCATCCGCCAGCGCCCGGCTGGCTTTGCATTCAGGGGCGTAGAGCTTACCCTGTGAGCAGAGCCAGACGTTGGACGCCCCACGCTCGCACTGTAACATATGCACCAGTTGGCTAATGCCGTGCACAAGCACGCCAAGCTGTGCCAGCTTGCTGAGCTGCTCCCGGCGCATCATTCTTGCGCGCTCGAGCCATTCAGCAGCGCCTGGCGAAATGCCAGCCATTAATGTCATGCTTACTCTCCAGAACAGCGAAACTCGGGAAAGCTAAGCAATATTCGTGCCTTTATAAGAACAGGAGTCAACATGCAAAAAATTGTGATCGTCGCCAACGGTGCGGCTTACGGCAGCGAATCCCTTTTTAACAGCCTGCGCCTGGCGATTGCGCTGCGTGAAAAAGAGAGCGACCTGGCGTTACGACTCTTTTTAATGTCGGACGCGGTCACCGCGGGGCTGAAGGGTCAAAAACCGGCAGAAGGCTATAACATTCAGCAGATGCTGGAGATCCTCACCGCGCAAAACGTGCCGGTGAAGCTGTGCAAGACCTGCACCGACGGCCGCGGCATTACCGGTCTGCCGCTGATTGATGGCGTAGAGATTGGTACGCTGGTTGAGCTGGCCGAGTGGACGCTGTCCGCCGATAAAGTATTAACTTTTTAATAATAAACCAGTAAAAATATTATTTTCTTATGGACGCGGTTTCAGCATCAAGTTTACCTGCGGGGTTGCCGATAGGCATGGAAACAACACAGCAGGTATTTCACTTATGTTCAGATCGATTCGTGCACGCATCATCGCGGCGACGGCAGGCTGTCTGGTCGTCGCCCTTCTCCTTAATACCGTTATTAACTTCCAGGTCACGCGCCAGGATAACCAGCAGTCCCAGCGCGATATCCTGACCAGCACCAGCGCCAGCCATAACATGGCGATTGCCGACTGGGTAAAAAGCAAGATGACGGTGATCGCCTCCGCGCAGACCGTTGCGCTGAATGACGACCCGGTTCCTGTGTTTAAACAGCTTGCACAGGCGGGTGGATTCACCAACGTCTATGTTGGCTACGCCAGCAAAACGGCGAAATTCTCTGAACCGGCGGGCGTTCCGGCGGACTATGACCCGACTATTCGCCCGTGGTATCAGCAGGTGGTCAGCACGGACGGTCCGGTTGTCACCGCGCCCTACGTTGACGCGGGGACCGGTAAACTGGTGGTAACCTTTGCGGTGCCGGTGAAAGAAAATGGCACGCTCAAAGCGGTCGTGGCGGGCGATGTGGCGATGGACAGCGTGGTGGCTAACGTGCGCGGGATCCATCCAACCCCGGCCAGCAGCGGGCTGCTTCTGAACAGCGACGGCAGCGTGATTGCCGCTAACGATCCGGCTCTGACGCTGAAACCGTTTGGTGAGACGATTAAGGGCATTGATTTTGCTGCGCTGAAAAGCGGTAACCCCGTCGACGGAACGCTGAACGACGCGGAAAAAACCTTCGTGGCGACAGCCGTGCCGGGCACAAACTGGCTGTTAGTCATCGCGCTCGACAGCGGTGACGCCACCTCCGGCATGCGTTCCTTGCTTAAAGCCTCGGGGATTTCGCTGGTGATCCTCGCACTACTGAGCGCGGCGATTGTGCATTTCCTGATTGCCCGCCTGCTCAAGCGTTTGTCCGACATTCGCGACGCGATGCACAACATTGCTAACGGCACTAACGATCTGTCCCAGCGCCTGCCGGATAACGGCGAGGATGAGGTCGCGCAAATTGCGCAGGCCTTTAACGCCTTCAGCGATAAGCTGTCGGTGGTGATGGTGCAGCTCCGTGACGCCAGCGAATCGGTGAAAAACGCCGCGCAGGAGATTGCCGCAGGTAACCAGGATCTTTCCGGACGTACCGAGCAGGCGGCATCCAGCCTGCGCGAGACGGCCAGCGCCGTGGAGCAGATCACCGCCTCCGTGACGCAGTCGAATGAATCGGCGGCAGAAGCGAACGACCAGGCGAGCAAGGCCTCAGCGGCCGCGGCGCGCGGCGGCGAGGTGGTATCGCAGGCGATCAGCACCATGCAGTCCATTGAAGTCGCGTCGGCAAAAATTGGCGATATCACCAGCGTGATTGACGGCATTGCTTTCCAGACCAACATTCTGGCGCTGAACGCCTCCGTCGAGGCGGCGCGTGCGGGTGAGCAGGGGCGCGGGTTTGCCGTCGTAGCAGGTGAAGTGCGTAACCTGGCGAGCCGTAGCGCTCAGGCGGCGAAAGAGATCAAATCGCTGATTGATTCCACCACCGACAGCGTGGCAACCGGCTCCCGCTACGTGCATCTGGCGGGGGAAAGCATGGATGAGATCCGCTCCAGCATCGGCAGCGTCTCTGGCATCATGCGCGAAATCTCCATCGCCACCAGCGAGCAGATGAAAGGGATTCATGAGATCAACCACGCGGTGACCCATCTCGACAGAATGGTTCAGCAGAACGCCGAGCTGGTGGTGGAATCCGCCGCTGCCGCGGGTGCCCTGCAGAGCCAGGCGGGCGACCTTGCTGAAACAGCCGGGCATTTCCGCATTTAATCTTCTTCCGGCGCGCGTTTAGCGGGTAAAACGCGCGCCAGCGTAAATTTTGAGGAATTTTGTCATTTTCGTTTAATCGTTATGCCATTTTTTGATCAAAATCAGCATCCCGCCCCCTCCCCTTTGGTGTTATGCCATGAGTGAATTGTGAACAACATCACGCTCGGATATGGCAGCAGGGAGAGCGTTGTTTAAGACTACGGGGTAAAAAATGGCACTGGTAAAAACAAGTTTGAAACTGTTTGGCGGGGATACGGTAGTGGTGCGTTGCTCAGAACGCTGTCGTATTCATCTGATGAGTTCGAAAGCACAAAAACAGTCCCAGGCGGATATTCTCACCGTACAGGACGATAAGGCCTGGCTTACCGTGCCGTATACCGGCACGTGGGATGTGCTGATTGACAGCCACAGCCAGTCGCTGGAGCACTCCGTCAGCTACGTGGCAGCATAAGTTTAAACGCCCGGCAAGCCGGGCGTATTGTCAGGCAAAACCCGGTCGCAGCGCGCTGTTGAGCGGGTTCCCTTCCAGCAGCGCCTTCACCTTCATCACCAGCTCATTCAGACAATCGTCCTTCATGCCGAGGCGCGTCAGCTCCTGATCGAGGGAGAAGAGATACTGCGCGTTGGTGCCCAGAGGCCCGCTGGCGGCGGCAATCAACGGGGCAATCACCTGCGTGCGGGTATCCGCTTCATACAGCGGATGGCGCGGGTCCATAATAAACACCAGCGCGTTGACGGTGCGTCCGTCGTCCAGTTCCAGCTTGCACCAGCTCGGCATATAGCAGCCGGTGATCATCTCGCGCTTCCAGAGCAGCGTGAGCTCCTCTTCCAGCGTGGCATCCGGCAGGCGATACGCCACGCCCGTGGTGCGCCCGCCCTCTTTCAGTGCAAGCATGCGCCCGGGCTGGCACGCGCTGCCGCGTCCGGCCGTCAGGCGCAGGCAAAATGCGCGATGCCAGCCTGGCAGCGTTCCCGTTGCCGATTCGACAAATTCCAGAGCCGGGTTCCACATCAGGGAGCCGTAGCCAAAAATCCATACCGGGCCATCATCCGGGCGGCAGGCAAGCGTAGCAGCGAGTGACGCCGCACGTTGTTCAGCTGACCAGAGAAGCGATTCCTCAATAGCACCAAATGCCGTCTTACAATCTGCCTTCATTAAGAAATCACGCGTTAACACTTTCCACCTCCGCCACTGCATGCTTCCTTGCGACATCTGTAATTCGCCTTCCGGGCATTTTATGCTGGTCATTTTGCCAGCAGTTAAATAACGATAAGCAATTAGCGGACCAGTTGCAATACAACGGAAGTTCAACCGCCTGAAAAGTCAAAATGAAGGCAGCGAATCATTTCACGGCTATTTCTTTTTATGCCATTTATCGTCGTCTCCTTTCTCATATTCATGTTTTACTGCGGCCCAGGCGACTTTGTGGGCCGTCTCTTCACGGCTGGCATCATCCCGGCGATCGTCCTTGTCTTTGTACTGATCCCAGGCGCTGTTGAACGCCTCTTTGTAGATATCCTGCGCGTGAGCGGGCAGCACGTTTTGCACGTTATCCGGTAATTCGCGTTTCGCTTTATAGGGCATCACTAACCTCTCTTTTGGTTAAAGAGATAAGTGTGGACGACGATACGCCATGGTGCCACCCGGCAATAATTTATGAATGCATTACATTTTTAATTTATTGTTATTTAATGAGTAATCAACAAAGAATATAAATTATAACCATCATCAATGAAAATAATGACAAAGGGTAAAATTAAGTAAAAAATAAAGGGTATTTAACAGAGATCTGTTAATTTAATGACCTCAAAAATCTATCTATAATTACAAGCACCTGCATTGATGGAGAAGCACATGACAGCAACACACGAGGCGGTAAAGACCCGCCACAAGGAGACGTCGCTCATTTTCCCGGTTCTGGCACTGGCTGTGCTGCTCTTCTGGGGAAGCAGTCAGTCACTGCCAGTGGTGGTTGGTATCAATATTCTTGCCCTGGTCGGCATCTTAACCAGCGCATTTAGCGTTGTTCGCCATGCGGACGTCCTGGCCCACCGTCTGGGCGAGCCGTACGGATCGTTAATTCTCAGCCTTTCCGTTGTTATTCTCGAAGTCAGCCTGATTTCCGCGCTTATGGCGACCGGCGATGCCGCGCCGACGCTGATGCGCGACACGCTCTATTCGATCATTATGATTGTGACGGGCGGCCTGGTAGGCTTCTCTCTGCTGCTGGGCGGGCGCAAATTTGCGACCCAGTATATGAACCTGTTCGGCATTAAACAGTATCTTATCGCCCTCTTCCCGCTGGCGATTATCGTGCTGGTCTTCCCGATGGCGCTGCCGGGTGCAAACTTTTCCACCGGGCAGGCGCTGCTGGTTGCACTGATTTCCGCCGCCATGTACGGCGTGTTCCTGTTGATTCAGACCAAAACGCACCAGAGCCTGTTTGTGTACGAGCATGAAGACGACGGCGACGATGATGACCCGCACCACGGCAAGCCGTCGGCCCACAGCAGCGCGTGGCATACGGTTTGGCTGATCGTGCATCTGATTGCGGTGATTGCCGTCACCAAGATGAACGCTAACCCGCTGGAGACGCTGTTAACCGAGCTGAACGCGCCGGTGGCGTTTACCGGCTTCCTGGTGGCGCTGCTGATCCTGTCCCCTGAAGGGCTGGGCGCGCTGAAAGCGGTGTTGAATAATCAGGTACAGCGCGCAATGAACCTGTTCTTCGGCTCCGTACTGGCGACGATTTCACTTACCGTACCGGTGGTGACGCTGATTGCCTTTATGACGGGCAACGAGCTGCAGTTTGCGCTGGGCGCGCCGGAGATGATTGTGATGGTCGCCTCGTTGCTGCTGTGCCAGATTTCGTTCTCAACCGGGCGCACCAACGTGCTGAACGGCGCGGCGCATATGGCCTTGTTTATTGCGTATCTGATGACGATATTTGCGTAATTTTATGCGGCGCGGGCTGATGCCCTCATCCCAACCCTCTCCCACAGGGAGAGGGAGAACAAAAAACCCGCCGAAGCGGGTTTTTTTATTAGTTGCTGGTATCCAGCTCGTCGAAGCTCTTCACCAGATCGTCAATCGCTTTGATCTGCTTCAGGAACGGCTCCAGCTTGTCCAGCGGCAGCGCGGATGGGCCGTCGCATTTCGCGTTAGCCGGATCCGGGTGCGCTTCAATGAAAAGGCCGGCCAGGCCGGTCGCCATGCCGGCGCGCGCCAGCTCGGTCACCTGAGCACGACGGCCGCCGGACGCGGCGCCGAACGGGTCGCGGCACTGCAGGGCGTGGGTCACGTCGAAAATCACCGGAGACTGGCCGGAGACATTTTTCATTACGCTGAAGCCCAGCATGTCGACAACCAGGTTGTCGTAACCGAAGTTTGCGCCGCGGTCGCACAGGATGACCTGATCGTTTCCGCCTTCGATAAACTTATCGACGATGTTACCCATCTGGCCAGGGCTGACGAACTGTGGTTTTTTCACGTTAATCACGGCACCGGTTTTCGCCATCGCCGCAACCAGGTCAGTCTGGCGCGCCAGGAACGCCGGAAGCTGAATCACGTCCACCACGTCTGCCACCGGCTGCGCCTGTGAGGCTTCATGCACGTCGGTGATCACTTTCACGCCAAAGGTCTGCTTCAGCTCCTGGAAAATTTTCATTCCCTCTTCCAGGCCCGGGCCACGGTAAGAGTTGATGGAGGAGCGGTTGGCTTTGTCAAAAGAGGCCTTAAACACGTACGGGATGCCCAGCTTCTGGGTCACGGTCACGTAGTGTTCGCAGATACGCATGGCGAGATCGCGGGATTCCAGCACGTTCATGCCGCCAAACAGTACGAACGGCAGGTCGTTTGCTACCTTGATATCACCAATGCTAACCACTTTTTGTTTCATAGGATCGCCTTATTCAGGTGTGAATCGGAATTAAGATTAATGCAGTGTAATTTGTTTGTGCGAGATCGCGTTGATCTGCGCACGAATCATTTCGCTAATGGGGTCTTCCGGACACTGCTCGACGAAATAATTCAAATCATTCAGCGCCACGTGCTCACAGTCGAGCTGCGCGTAGATCAGGCCACGATCGCGAATTTCGTACGGGTCTTCCGGGTTGAACTGCAGCAGCACTTCGCTGGCGCGCAACGCCATCTCCATCTGACGCTCTTCCATCAACGCGGACTTCAGCGTATCCAGCAGCTTGCGGATCACTTCCGCGTTATCCGCCTCGTCGAGATCTTCGTTGAACAGTTCAGCCACCGGGCTGATATTGCCTTTCAGCCACACGTCCAGCGTATGTTCATCCAGCGTGTCGCCGTTGAAGGGATTAATGAGCCACATTTCGCCGTCCAGCCACTCTGCACGCAGGATCATCTGCGTCGGGAAAATGACCGGGACCAGCGGAATATCCAGACGGTGCGCGACCCACAGCAAAATAGAGCCCAGCGCCACGGCGCTGCCCTGACGATTTTTTAAGACCTGGTCCAGCCATAACGCGTCAGACAGGCGATACACGCCCCGCGTGTCGCAGAAACCCCATTCGCCGTAGAAAAGCTCCAGCAGCTTCTCTAATTGCCAGTCTTGCGGGCGAGCCTGATTAATCTCTTCACGCGCCAGGCTGACCAGATTCTCCAGCTCATCGTAGACAAACTGCGACGTAAAATCGTCGCGAATCATCTCAGAAATCAGGATCATGCCATCGCAAAGCGGCACTTTATTAAATTCGAAATCGGCTAAGGACCTCATGACTTACCCCAGTAACGGTATTCTTGTGGTGGCGAGTTTAATGATGATGTACAGCACCACCAGACCCAGCAGAAAGGCGATAAACCCGACCTGCTGGCTGCGCGGACGACGACGCCCAAGCGCGATAAAACCCAAAACGATGTAGATGATAACGCCAAACAGCTTTTCAGTCAGCCATGCACCTTTATCAGTAAATGGCAGATAGCCGGTCTTCCACATGAGCCCGGCACCGGAAAGGAGCAATAGCGTGTCGATGCAGTGCGGCGCGATACGCACCCAGCGGGCATCAATCAGCGGATTGTTGCTGTAGCGCCACCAGTAACGGACGATGAAAAAGCTGACGGTCAGCGCAACGGAAATGAGGTGGACGGTAATGAGTACGGTAAACAGGCTCATAGCCACTGCCCCAGCGTCAGGCGTTCGTTGCCGCCGTAGTCGCGGCAGGTTTCGACAGCGGCGTAGCCAGCTTGCGTAAACAGTGCCCGAACGGCCTCTCCCTGCGTCCAGCCATGTTCCACGAGCAGCCAGCCGCCGGGAAGCAAATGTTCCCGTGACGTTGTCACAATGTGATCGAGATCGGCTAATCCCGCGTTGGCGGCCACGAGCGCCGTCAGCGGTTCGAAGCGCACGTCTCCCTGCGCAAGGTGCGGGTCATGTTCGTCGATATAGGGAGGATTGCTGACAATCATCGCAAATGAGCGATTCTCCAGCGCGGCAAACCAGCTGCTTTGCAGCACCGTCACGTTGCGAAGTCCGAGACGTTCCACGTTACGCTGCGCCAGCGCCACCGCATCGGACATCACATCCACCGCCGTTACCGCGCAGTCGGGCCGCTCGGTGGCCAGCGCCAGCGCGATAGCACCGGTGCCGGTACCGAGATCGAGAATGCTGCAGGCCGTCGCAGGTAAACGCGCCAGCGCCTGCTCCACCAGACACTCGGTGTCCGGACGCGGGATCAGCGTCGCCGCCGAGACGTACAGCGGTAACGACCAGAACTCACGTTCACCGACCAGATGCGCCACCGGCTCTCCGGTTTTACGGCGGGCAAGCAGCGCGCCGAGCTGCGCTTCCTGTTCCGCGGTCAGTTCGGTTTCGCCAAAAGCCAGCAGATACGTGCGGGCTTTACCCGTCACGTGCTCAAGCAAAATCTCGGCGTCGCGTTTCGGGCTTTCGCTTTCTGAAAGCTCATCGGCCGCCTGACGTAACCAGCGCTGAAAATCCATTATTCCTGCTCGGACAGCGCCGCCAGCTGGTCGGCCTGGTATTCCTGCACGATAGGCTCGATCAGCATATCCAGCTTCCCTTCCATTACCTCGTCCAGACGGTACAGCGTCAGGTTGATGCGGTGATCGGTTACGCGCCCCTGCGGGAAGTTATAGGTGCGGTTACGGTCGCTGCGATCGCCGCTGCCCAGCAGGTTACGGCGCGTAGACGCTTCCGCCTGCTGGCGTTTCGCCATTTCGGCTGCGTGGATACGCGCGCCCAGCACGGACAACGCTTTGGCTTTGTTTTTGTGCTGCGAACGCTCGTCCTGACATTCAACGACGATGCCGGTCGGCAGGTGGGTAATACGGATGGCGGAGTCGGTGGTGTTAACGTGCTGACCGCCCGCGCCAGAGGAGCGGAACGTATCAATACGCAGGTCTGCAGGATTGATGTCCGGCAGTTCAGCTTCCGGCAGCTCAGGCATCACCGCAACCGTACAGGCGGAGGTGTGAATGCGGCCCTGAGATTCGGTGGCCGGCACGCGCTGCACGCGGTGACCGCCGGATTCAAACTTGAGACGACCGTACACGCCGTCGCCGCTGATCTTGGCGATAACCTCTTTGTAGCCACCATGTTCGCCTTCGTTGGCGCTCATGATCTCCACGCGCCAGCGACGCGATTCGGCGTAGCGGCTGTACATGCGGAACAGATCCCCGGCAAACAGCGCCGCTTCGTCACCGCCGGTACCGGCACGCACTTCCACAAACGCGTTACGCTCGTCGTCCGGATCTTTCGGCAGCAGAAGCACCTGAAGCTGCTGCTCCATCTCTTCAGAACGCGCTTTCGCATCCTGCAACTCTTCCTGCGCCATCTCGCGCATTTCAGGATCGTCGAGCATCATCTGCGCGGTTTCGATATCTTCCTGAACCTGTCGCCAGTCGGTAAAGCATTTAGAAACATCACTTAACTGCGCGTATTCACGCGAGAGCGCGCGAAAACGTTCCTGGTCCGCAATGGTCCCGGCATCCCCGAGCAGCGCCTGTACTTCTTCATGGCGCTCGTGCAGAGCTTCCAGTTTAGCGACGATAGAAGGCTTCATAGGCGTAAGTGCACCTTGTCTTAGAAAATGGGTATAGGGCGCTATTCCAGCCCGAGGCTGTTGCGCAGAATAGTCAGGCGTTCATCATCCCCGTCACGGGCAGCCTGCTGAAGAGATTTGGTTGGTGCATGGATCAGGCGGTTGGTCAGTTTCCACGCCAGATCCTGCATAATCGCATTTGCGTCGCCGCCCTGTTCAAGGGCTGCTAACGCTTTGGCAGTCAGGTCATCACGCACCTGCTCCGCCTGCCCGCGGTACTCGCGGATGGTCTCGCTGACGCTTTGCGCGCGCAGCCAGGCCATAAACTCACTGGTTTCCTGCTCAACGATGGTTTCCGCCTGAACTGCCGCGGCTTTACGCTGGGCAAGGTTGTGCGAAATGATGCTTTGCAGGTCATCCACGCTGTAGAGATAGGCATTAGGCAGCTTTCCCACTTCCGGCTCAACATCGCGCGGGACGGCGATATCCACCAGCAGCATCGGCTGATTACGGCGGGACTTTAGCGCACGCTCCACCATCCCTTTTCCGATAATCGGCAGCGGGCTGGCGGTTGAGCTGATAATAATGTCAGCCTCTTTCAGGCGTTCATCGATGTCGCTCAGGGCAACCACCTCTGCACCCACTTCATCCGCCAGCACCTGCGCGCGTTCGCGGGTGCGGTTAGCGATAATCATCTTTTTCACTTTATGCTCGCGCAGATGGCGCGCCACAAGTTCGATGGTTTCGCCCGCCCCCACCAGCATCACGGTGACGGTAGAAAGGGATTCAAAGATTTGGCGTGCAAGGGTGCAGGCCGCGAAAGCAACAGAAACCGCACTGGCACCAATGTCGGTTTCGGTTCGCACACGCTTCGCCACGGAGAACGACTTCTGGAACATGCGCTCCAGCTCGCTGGCCTTCAGATGCCCTTTTTGCGAATCCGCAAACGCTTTTTTCACCTGACCCAAAATTTGCGGCTCGCCCAGCACCAGCGAATCCAGCCCGCTGGCGACGCGCATCAGATGGCTGACGGCATCGTTGTCCTGATGCCAGTACAGGCTGTTGCGCAGCTCGTCTTCATTGAGGTTGTGGTAGTCACATAGCCAGCGGATCAGCGCTTCGTGCAGGTTGTCCTGCTCTTCCACGCTTAAATACAGCTCGGTACGGTTGCACGTCGAGAGCACCACGCCACCCTGCACCATAGGCTGTGCAAGCAGGCTGTCCAGCGCCAGGTCAAGCGTATCCGGCGAAAACGTCACGCGTTCTCGCAGCGAAACCGGAGCCGTTTTGTGGTTGATGCCGAGTGCTAATAGGGTCATGTTGAGCGGGAGTAGTACCAGCGTTAATAAGGTTAGCAGAACGCATCATACAGGATGCGCGAGATCAATAAAAGGGACTGCCTCCTTTCGGAGTAATAGGTTACACAACCCTTTGAGATAATTTGAACGTAGACGGTAGCCCCCTTCGACGCTAGCATTAACAGTTATAACTGCAACGTATCTCAAGGATTTGTCCTCATTATGACCCGACTGATTCGCCTGCTGCCGCTGGCAGCACTGGTTCTGACCGCGTGTACCGTCACCCAACCAAAAGGCCCGGGCAAAAGCCCTGATTCACCGCAGTGGCGTCAGCACCAGCAGGACGTTCGTAATTTGAACCAGTACCAGACACGCGGCGCTTTCGCTTATCTCTCTGACGAACAAAAGGTTTATGCCCGCTTCTTCTGGCAGCAGACGGGGCAGGACAACTACCGCCTTCTGCTGCTGAACCCGCTGGGCAGCACCGAACTGGAGCTTATCGCCAAACCGGGCGAAGCGCAGATCACCGATAACAAAGGCCAGCACTATACCGCGACCGATGCCGAAGAGATGATTGGCAAGCTGACCGGGATGCCTATCCCGCTCAACAGCCTGCGCCAGTGGATCCTTGGCCTGCCGGGTGAGGCAACGGACTACACCCTTGACGACCAGTACCGTCTGAGCCAGGTGAACTACACCCAGAACGGCAAAACCTGGAAAGTGGTGTACAGCGCCTATGACAGCAAGAGTAAACCGTCGCTGCCATCAAACATGGAGCTGACCCAGGGCAGCCAGCGTATCAAGCTGAAAATGGACAACTGGATCGTTAAATGATGACCCACTGGCCCTCTCCGGCAAAGCTGAACCTATTTTTATACATTACCGGCCAGCGTGCTGACGGTTATCACACCCTCCAGACGCTGTTTCAGTTTATTGACTATGGCGACACGATCTCTATTGAACTGCGCCAGGACGGGCAGATTTGCCTGCTAACGCCGGTCGAAGGCGTGGCGCATGAGGACAACCTGATCGTGCGCGCCGCGCGTCTGCTGATGAAAGCCGCGGCGGAATCGGGCCGTCTGCCCGCGGGAAGCGGAGCAGATATCCGTATCGAGAAACGCCTGCCGATGGGCGGCGGTCTGGGCGGCGGCTCATCCAACGCCGCCACCGTGCTGGTTGCGCTGAACCACCTCTGGGGATGCGGGCTGTCGAAGGACGAACTGGCCGCCCTGGGCCTGACGCTGGGGGCGGATGTCCCGGTGTTTGTGCGCGGTCATGCGGCCTTTGCTGAAGGCGTGGGTGAGATCCTCTACCCGGCTGAACCGCCGGAGAAGTGGTATCTGGTTGCCCACCCTGGCGTAAGTATTCCGACACCGGTCATCTTTAAAGATCCTGACCTGAAAAGGAATACCCCGGTTCGGTCAATAGAAACGTTATTAAATTGTGAATTCAGCAACGATTGCGAGGATATCGCAAGAAAACGTTTTCGCGAGGTTGATGCGGTGCTTTCCTGGCTGTTAGAATACGCGCCGTCGCGCCTGACTGGTACAGGGGCCTGTGTCTTTGCTGAATTTGACACCGAATCCGCCGCTCGTCAGGTGCTTGAGCAAGCGCCGGTTTGGCTGCATGGTTTTGTAGCACGCGGGATGAACACCTCCCCCCTACAGCAGACCATTCTGGCGCAGACTGAGTTTCGGTGACAACGTCACCCTGTTCCAGACGTTGCATCGCGCTCTTTAATACACCGCCTGGATAGCCTTCGCCTGGCCCGCACAGTTTGCGGCGAACGCTATCCACCACTGGACGCATGCCTGAGGTTCTTCTCGTGCCTGATATGAAGCTTTTTGCTGGTAACGCCACCCCGGAACTAGCACAACGTATTGCCAACCGCCTGTACACTTCCCTCGGCGACGCCGCCGTAGGTCGCTTTAGCGACGGCGAAGTCAGCGTACAAATTAACGAAAATGTACGCGGTGGTGATATTTTCATCATCCAGTCCACCTGTGCTCCAACGAACGACAACCTGATGGAACTGGTTGTTATGGTCGACGCCCTGCGTCGCGCTTCCGCAGGCCGTATCACTGCTGTAATTCCTTACTTCGGCTATGCCCGTCAGGACCGTCGCGTCCGTTCCGCGCGTGTGCCAATTACCGCTAAAGTTGTCGCTGACTTCCTGTCCAGCGTCGGCGTTGACCGAGTACTGACCGTTGACCTGCACGCAGAGCAGATCCAGGGTTTCTTCGACGTTCCGGTTGATAACGTATTCGGCAGCCCAATCCTGCTGGAAGACATGCTGCAGCTGAACCTGGATAACCCAATCGTGGTTTCTCCGGACATCGGCGGCGTGGTACGTGCCCGTGCTATCGCTAAGCTGCTGAACGATACCGACATGGCGATCATCGACAAACGCCGTCCGCGCGCTAACGTTTCTCAGGTGATGCACATCATCGGTGACGTTGCTGGCCGTGACTGCGTGCTGGTTGACGACATGATCGATACCGGCGGTACGCTGTGTAAAGCAGCTGAAGCGCTGAAAGAGCGTGGTGCCAAGCGCGTGTTCGCTTACGCGACTCACCCGATCTTCTCCGGTAACGCGGTAAACAACCTGCGCAACTCCGTCATTGACGAAGTTGTGGTATGCGATACCATCCCACTGAGCGACGAGATCAAAGCACTGCCAAACGTGCGTACGTTGACCCTGTCCGGGATGCTGGCCGAAGCGATTCGTCGTATCAGCAACGAAGAATCCATCTCAGCAATGTTCGAACACTAATCGAACACGGCCGAAAAACCCGCTGCGGCGGGTTTTTTTGTCTCCGGGTTTTATTTGTATGATTAATGCCTCCTTCACCTGCCATTCACATGACAGATGATGCGCATACGGATGATAGATAATTGTGAAAAACGTAGCCTCCTCACATGTTCTGCCCTTTCGCGCCCTCATCGACGCCTGCTGGAAAGAGAAGTACACCTCGTCACGCTTTGTCCGTGACCTGATTGCCGGGATCACCGTCGGCATTATCGCCATCCCGCTGGCGATGGCGCTGGCGATTGGCAGCGGCGTTGCGCCGCAGTACGGTCTGTACACCTCGGCCGTTGCCGGGATAGTCATTGCCCTGACGGGCGGCTCGCGCTTCAGCGTCTCCGGCCCGACCGCCGCCTTCGTGGTGATCCTCTACCCGGTTTCACAGCAGTTTGGTCTGGCAGGCCTACTGGTCGCCACCCTGATGTCCGGCGTCTTTTTGATTCTGTTTGGTCTGGCCCGCTTTGGTCGCCTGATTGAATATATTCCCCTTTCCGTGACGCTGGGATTCACATCGGGGATTGGTATCACCATCGGAACCATGCAGATCAAGGATTTCCTCGGCCTGCAGATGCCCCACGTACCGGAGCACTACCTGCAAAAAGTGGGGGCGCTGTTTATGTCGCTGCCGACGGCCAACCTGGGCGACGCCGCCATCGGGATTGTGACGCTGGGCACGCTGATCGTCTGGCCTCGCCTCGGTATTCGTCTGCCGGGCCATCTGCCCGCGCTGCTGTTGGGCTGCGCGGTGATGGCGATCGTCAATATGCTCGGTGGTCACGTCGCGACTATCGGCTCGCAGTTCCACTATGTTCTGGCGGACGGTTCACAGGGTAGCGGCATTCCGCAACTGCTACCGCAGCTGGTGCTACCGTGGGACATGCCCGGCTCTAGCTTTACCCTAAGCTGGGATTCCCTGCGAGCCCTGCTTCCCGCCGCGTTCTCTATGGCAATGCTGGGGGCGATTGAATCCCTGCTCTGTGCCGTCGTTCTGGACGGGATGACCGGCACCAAGCACAAAGCCAACAGCGAACTGGTCGGTCAGGGATTAGGCAACCTCGTCGCGCCGTTCTTCGGCGGTATTACCGCAACGGCAGCCATCGCCCGTTCTGCGGCCAACGTGCGCGCGGGGGCAACCTCACCGGTTTCGGCGGTTATCCACTCCGTGCTGGTGATCCTCGCCCTGCTGATCCTCGCCCCGCTGCTCTCCTGGCTACCGCTTTCCGCCATGGCCGCCCTGCTGCTGATGGTGGCCTGGAACATGAGCGAGGCGCACAAGGTGGTGAACCTGCTTCGTCGCGCGCCGAAAGACGACATCATCGTGATGCTGATCTGCATGTCGCTGACCGTGCTGTTCGATATGGTTATCGCCATCAGCGTCGGGATCGTGCTGGCTTCCCTGCTGTTTATGCGCCGCATCGCGCAGATGACGCGCCTTTCCCCGGTTAACGTCGAGGTGCCTGACGATGTGCTGGTGCTGCGCGTGATTGGCCCGCTGTTCTTCGCCGCGGCGGAAGGTCTGTTCAGCGATCTGGAGTCCCGCATCGCGGGCAAACGGGTTGTGGTGCTGAAATGGGATGCCGTACCGGTGCTCGATGCAGGCGGCCTGGATGCCTTCCAGCGCTTTGTGAAACGTCTGCCGGAAGGCTGCGAGCTGCGGGTGAGTAACCTGGAGTTTCAGCCGCTGCGCACCATGGCGCGCGCGGGCGTACAGCCTATCCCTGGCCGACTCTCCTTCTACCCTAACCGTGAAGCCGCGTTAGCGGATCTGTGAGTCTCATGATGCAGAGAAACGTCTCTGCATCATCACCCCGATCGCCTGCTGGAGCCATGCAAGCACGGCAGGCGTCATCCAGGTTCCTTTCATCAGGTGCGGCTCCTGCTGCATGGCAGTACGAAACTTTTGCTGAGTTTCCGGGTTCTTGCCCGCGTAAGACTGGAACAATGCCAGCCAGTTTTCAGCCAGCTTTTGCGCCTCCTCACAGGCAGGATCGATATTTTCCCGCTGCGCCTGATGCAGTTTCGCCACCAGCGGCGGCCACTCCATCATGCGGTCAAAGTAGTGTGCCCGGGTAAAGGCCATCTCTTCGGCAGTGAGATACTTCTCCCATATGCAGAGCTTAGACTCAGCAAACGCGCGCGTGATGTAATCCGTCATCTCCGGCGTGATGCCGGTCTGCGCCTGCATCTGCGGTTCAACGCTGTGCATCTCGTTCAGCCGGGTGAGAAACTCCGGCTTGCCCGCCGTGTCCTGCTCAAGGCGCTCCATCCAGCGCGTCGCCAGATCCATCGCCCGGGCGTCAGTAGCGGGTATATGGTGCTCCAGCAGCGTGTTGGCCTCTGCAACCAGCCCTGACCAGATAGCCGCCAGCGCATCCTTCTGCACCGCAAACGGCAGCTGCTGTAACTCTTCTTTGCTAAACCAGCGATCGTACATATTCATTAACTCCAGAGTCTGTAGCCAGGATTCCAGATCCGGCGTCGCATCGTCGAGAAGCCCGGTTCGCAGCTCCACCAGCCGATCGCGCAGCGTATGTATGCTGCGCAGCTGTTTATCCAGCAGCGTGATTTGCGCATCGAGTAACTCGGTTAACGACAGCGACTCCTGTTCCAGGAAATCCCTGATTTCAGCAAGTTCCAGCCCCGCTTTTGCCAGCGCCTGGATCATATGCAGACGCTGGACATCCGCCAGGTTGTAAAGCCGGTAACCTGCCGCGCTTCTGGCAGAAGGCAGCAACAACCCTGTTTGCTCATAGTGGTGCAATGTCCGCACGGTGATCCCGGCGCGTTTCGCCAGCTCACCCACCTGAATCAACATAACTGCTCCTTTTTCTTTGCCAGTGGCGCCACTCTGGAGCCTTACGTTACGTGAGGGTCAACCCTTGATGCAAAAAAAAACGACTCCCTCGGGAGCCGTTTCGGCGTTCTTTATCGTAGCACTAGCTGTGCTTATGCTGATCGCGACGACAGCGTTTGTCGTAGTGGCGCACCCACCAGTATTTATCGCAGACTTCCTCATGGCCGCTCACGCGCGCCCCTGCAAGCCACAATACCGCACCAACGAAGATGCTCAATATCGCGCCGTGCGCGAAGTATTGCGGGAGGTCAATCTGAGGTAACTGGTTTAAAATGGAATAACCCACGCCGGCTACCATCACGAACAGCCCCAATCCCATCAGTACGTTACCGAGTAACGAAGCGTTTTTGCGTTTCATGTGTCACCTCCGGAACTTTGGGTTGTCAGGGGAAAAGCCCCTAATCCTTGTGTGTAAAGTATAGACAACGCCCCTTTTATGAGTTGCGTGAATGATCACAATTACAGATAAGTCCCAAACAAAAGTTTACAAATAAGGCTTTGAACAGCTTGAAATTCTAATGGTTCAAATCAGAAATTATTCGTATTTCGCTGGGAAGATCGCAGAATTTTGTCAAGCGGCGCGACAGACAGTAAACTACGCGCCAGATCTGGAACCCATTAGGAATTGAATCGTGACGATTAAACTGATTGTCGGCCTCGCCAACCCCGGCGCAGAGTATGCAGCCACCCGCCACAACGCTGGGGCATGGTACGTCGATCTGCTGGCCGAGCGGTTACGTGCTCCCCTGCGTGAAGAACCTAAATTCTTCGGGTATACCTCACGTATCAACCTTGCTGGCGCGGATGTTCGTTTACTGGTGCCCACCACCTTTATGAACCTGAGTGGTAAAGCGGTGGCGGCAATGGCAACGTTTTATCGCATCAATCCGGATGAAATTCTGGTCGCACACGATGAGCTGGATCTCCCGCCCGGCGTGGCAAAATTCAAGCTGGGCGGCGGGCACGGCGGCCACAACGGCCTCAAAGACATCATCAGCAAGCTGGGCAATAACCCGAATTTCCACCGTTTGCGCGTTGGAATCGGCCATCCGGGCGATAAAAACAAAGTTGTCGGTTTCGTACTCGGTAAGCCCCCGGTTTCTGAGCAGAAACTGATTGACGAGGCGGTAGACGAAGCGGCGCGCTGCACTGAAATCTGGCTGAAAGACGGGTTAACCAAAGCGACAAACCGCTTACACGCTTTCAAAGCGCAATAATCCGCCCGATCCGGCTTTTTTACCGCGCGTCATGCGGGTTACGTGTATAATAGGCGTAGTTATTTACTTTTCATCAATCGGTTATCGTTAACGGATTGATTATCAAGATATTAAGGTGATTTAGAAATGGGATTCAAATGCGGTATCGTCGGTCTGCCAAACGTGGGCAAATCCACCCTGTTTAACGCGCTTACCAAAGCGGGTATCGAAGCGGCGAACTTCCCGTTCTGTACCATCGAACCTAACACCGGCGTTGTGCCAATGCCGGACACGCGTCTGGACCAGCTCGCGGAAATCGTTAAGCCGCAGCGCATTCTGCCAACCACCATGGAATTCGTGGACATCGCGGGCCTGGTAAAAGGCGCGTCCAAAGGTGAAGGCCTGGGTAACCAGTTCCTGACCAACATTCGTGAAACCGAAGCGATCGGCCACGTTGTGCGCTGCTTCGAGAACGACAACATCATCCACGTTAACAACAAAGTGGATCCGGCTGACGACATCGACGTCATCAACACCGAGCTGGCGCTCTCTGACCTCGACACCTGCGAACGCGCTATTCACCGCGTGCAGAAGAAAGCCAAAGGCGGCGACAAGGACGCGAAAGCGGAACTGGCTGCGCTGGAAAAATGTCTGCCACAGCTTGAAAATGCGGGCATGCTGCGCGCGCTGAAAAACCTGACTGAAGAAGACAAGGCGGCGATCAAATACCTGAGCTTCCTGACCCTGAAGCCAACCATGTACATCGCCAACGTTAACGAAGACGGTTTTGAGAACAACCCGTACCTCGACAAAGTGCGTGAAATCGCGGCGGCTGAAGGTTCTGTGGTTGTGGCGGTTTGCGCTGCAGTTGAATCCGACATCGCTGAGCTGGACGACGCTGACCGTGAAGAGTTCATGGCCGAGCTGGGTCTGGAAGAGCCGGGCCTGAACCGCGTGATCCGCGCGGGCTATGAGCTGCTGAACCTTCAGACCTACTTCACCGCTGGCGTGAAAGAAGTGCGTGCGTGGACGATCCCTGTGGGTGCGACAGCTCCTCAGGCGGCCGGTAAGATCCACACCGACTTCGAGAAAGGCTTTATTCGTGCGCAGACTATCGCGTTTGAAGACTTCATCACCTACAAGGGTGAGCAAGGCGCGAAAGAAGCAGGCAAGATGCGTGCGGAAGGGAAAGACTACATCGTTAAAGATGGCGATGTGATGAACTTCTTGTTTAACGTTTGAGTTGTTTTGAATGAAAAAAATCCACGCCTTGGCGTGGATTTTTTTTCATAAATTACCGATTTCCGCCCTCTTTCGCAGATAGAACTCAAGGTATTTTTTAGGTCTATCCTGAAACGCACGCTCTTTGCCGTAGTTATAAGCATCGTTGAAATATTTATACGCTTCATCGAATTGATTCAACTCGTAACAGACCATGCCGAGGTCGATTGATGGTGCAGTGTCTATATTCGATCCACGTGTGCGCAACGTCGTCTCTCCCCATTTCTTCGCCTCATCGTAATCCTCAAGATCAAAGTAAGCGCTGTACATGCACGCAGCGATCCAGTTAGCAAATTCCGATTCAAACTTTGGCTCAGCAAGAGCTTGCCAGGCTTTTTGGTATTGTTCTAAAGCTTCGGCGTATTTTTGGTTGTCGTGAAACTCGTTTCCTTTTTCTACAAGAGATGTAACTCTTTTTTCATCGAATTTATAGCATACGTTTTTCATATATTTATTCATTATCATTCGAAAAGAGATCTCCTTGCCTATATAAAAGGGATATAAGCGATAAATGCCTTCAGAAGCAGGGAGGTCTCTAAAAGAAACTAACCAAAAAAGAAATATTTAAAAGCTTCTGCCTCAACATCCTTAAGCTTGCTTTTTAGCATTAAATCGATATCTTCCAGAAAGTCCTCTCTGAAATTAAAATCATCATCTGTAGCATCACCATCATATTTACTTTGTTCTATCTCAATGGCAGAACAAAAAGCATCCAAAAAGTCGGCTAACGAATTGGAGATAATGAAATTTCTTTTTTGAATACTACCATAAACAGGAGATGTAATATTTTGGGTATCACAAAAAAGAACATCTCCATTTCTTTCAGCAAAGATTATATATTCATCGCGCCAGGTCGTGTCATTTTGAACTCGCCAGCCTGATAACATTTCATTAAGCTCTTGGGACTCAACAATCTGTATAAAGAAAGTACCATCAAATGTTGGGTGGTCATTTAAAATCAAATGGCTATAAAAAAAACGAATTTCGCCATTTAAATTCACTGGAAAAGAAGTTTCATTTTCATCGTCTGTATAGTCTATCTCTCCCATATTTAAATCATTCATTTTGAATTTGCTAACAAAGTCTTGGACTGCATTTTGTATGTTCATCTTTCCCCCTATAATTGCTTACATCGTTGTCTGGATTTTAGTGTTCTTTCTCTATCGATTAAGCGCCCGCGCGTCGAGTTTTTAGTATTCCCTCTATGTCCTTGATCACCATGGACATGCTCATTGAACTTGTCGGGATGGTTATGATTTTTCAAGAAAACAATATTCCTCGGATCACCTTGCCATTTAGAACCAAGTGTACCATTACCTTCTACCGAGTTGATATGATGCCCAGTATAGCCTGCCCGTGACATCACGGAGGTAAGACTTTTGTTCGGAGTCTTCAATATTAAATCTCTCTCTTGCGCAGTCCAATTCCTGGTGCCAGCCCCGCCATCCTGCAATAAGGCTTTTTCTTGCACCCATGCCCTAGAGATAGCAGAGCTTCTAGCTCCGTTTTGAGCAGAAAGAGAATCGTGTGGGCGGTAGCGAATCAGATCTTCAGGAGTCAACCCCCACGGATCCACCCAACCCAGCGCGTTCGGCGCATACTGGTAAAGGTTAATCCCCCCCGCCAGTCCTATCGGGTCCTGCTGCGTAAACCGCCCGCAGTCCGGGTCATAATACCGGAACAGATTGTAGTGCAGCCCTGTCTCACGGTCCAGGTATTGCCCCTGCATGCGCAGGTTCTGAGAATATCCTGATACCTGCGTCTCGCTTTCCCGCAGCAGCTTGCCCCAGGCGCTGTTCACCCCTTCCCAACGCACCTGCCCTTCGATATCCGTCATCCGCTCCGGCGTGCCGTTGGGCTGGCAGTGGAACCAGAAAATCTCCGGTGCATCCACGCCGTCAATACGCGCCAGCGGATCGTAGCTGTCCTGATCGCTGTAGACGTAGGTGAGCGGCACATCCCCGTGCACCTCCTGCAGCAGGCGGAACCCTTCCCAGACAAACCGGGTTGTGACCGGCTTGCCGGTTGGCTGTCCGCCCAGCATCTGGCGTCGCGTTTTGCTGATGCGTCGCCCGAGCGGATCGTAGCGGAAGCTGACCTGCGTCTGCGGTTTATTGCGGTCCCGCGGCTGGCTGATGACTTCCGTCAGGCGGTGTTCACCGTCGTAGCGGTAGTGCCAGCGGGTCTGGCCGTTATCCTTCTCCACGGTGCGGCCGTGGATGTCATAACGCCAGCGAATGCCGCTCAGCTGCGTCAGGCGGTTGTGCGTGACCTTCTCGGCAGCCCCTTCAAGCGGGTTACCGGCTGCATCCCAGCGCCACTGCTCCTGTCCGGGCAGCGTGCCGTCCTGAACGAGCAGGCGCCCGGCGCTGTCGTACTGCCAGCGGTACCAGCTGAACGGGTTATCGTCCCGCTCTTCACGCACCAGGTTATTTCGGTAGTCGTAATCCCAGCGTCGGGACCAGCGGCGCGGCGACGGGCGCTGCGCATTGCCGGTAAAGACGTCCCGGCGATGCAGTCGCCCAAGACGATCGTATTCGCTGCGGGTGGTCAGCAGCCCCTGAGTGCGGCTGGTCTCCCGGTGGAGTTCGTCGCGGGTAAAGTCGGAGACCGACAGCTTATCGAGAGCAATGCTCAACAGATGCCCGCTGCCGTAGTAAAACTGCTTCAGCTCGCGACCATCGGGCAGCGTGACGGAGGTGCGGTTGCCCAGCGCGTCATACTCCCACGCCAGCTCGCCGTGCTCGCCCGCCTCGCGCGTCACGCGACCGAGCGCGTCATACTCAAAGGCCAGCTCCTGCTCTGCCGCGGTGGTCCAAGCGTCGGCTGCAAGCGCAGGATGCAGCCCAATCCGGCTTAACAGCCCGGACGACGTGTAGTGATAGCGTGTCTGCCCCTCCGGCGTGGTGCGGGCGACCAGCTGGCCGCTCGCGCTCCAGGCGAAGGCATGGGTGATGGCCTCAGGATGACCGGTGGCAAACGTGCGTGCTATCGTGCGTCCGCAGGCGTCATAGCGATACTGCGAGGCTACGCCATCGAGCCCCACCTCTTCCAGCAGCAGCGAGTCCGCGCCCCAGCGGAACTGATACGCTTCGCCGTTTTCGTTTTCCAGGGCAATCAGACGCCCGCGGCTGTCCCAGCGGCGACGGACCTCTTCACCCTGGGTATTACGCGTCGCGGTTAATCGCCCTGCCTCATCGTATCTGAACTCACTTTCCTTACCGTCGGCGCCCGCATGCTTCACCGGCAGGCCGCGTTCGTTCCATTTGAGCGATTCCGTCCAGCCTTCCGGGCGATCGAGCTGCACCGGACGCCCTGCGGCGTCGTAGCGATATCGCGTCTCTTCCCCGTCGGCGCCAGTCTCGGCCAGCAGCCAGCCCAGCGGATGGTAGCGGTAGAGGGTAATACGCCCGGAACAGTCCGTCGAACGAACGATCTGCCCGGCCTCGTTGTACTCCTGGTAGCGGCTGTTTCCGGCGGCATCGACCTCTTCAACGACCTGGCCGAACTCGTCCCGGCGTAGCTGCGTGGTCTGCCCCATCGGGTCCACCACGCGCTTAAGCCCGTGATGTTCGTCGTACCAGAACCGGGTGGCGCTGCCGTCGGCTTCGATAATGGCCGCAGGAAGCGCGCGGTGCTCCAGCCAGGCGGTGGTGCGGGTATTACCGTCGGCGTCGATCTCCTGAACCCGGTTGCCCATTTCGTCGTAGACGAAGGTAACGGCATTGCCGAGCGGATCGATGCGTCGCGTCAGAAGCTCGTTCTCGTTCCACTCGTAGCGCCAGTTTTCACCGCGCTCGTCAACGTAGCGGACAATCAGATTCTGCGCGTTCCAGTAGTGGCGGCGCGTCTGGCCGTCGTAGTGCTCGACGGTCGTCAGCCCGGCGGCTAAATCGTAGCTAAAGCGGCACCCGTCGCCGGTGCTGGTGCGGTTTTCCACCACGCGCCAGTGATCGAATTTTTTCCAGCGGTATTCGCTCTCCAGACCGCCCGGCATCCGGTGCCAGACCATCAGCCCGTGCTCGTTATAGCGGTATTCACGCGTCACCACGCCGGAGGCATCCGTCGCGCTCGCCAGCTGGCCGCGCGCGTCGTAGCCCCACTGCATCAGCGGCCATGTCTGGCTGCCGTCGAAATGGCTGGCTGCGGTAACGCGCTGCGGGAAACGTTCATCTTCGTAGCGCAGGGTGACGTCTATCGCCCGCGGCTCGTCGTGAAGGCCGACCAGCCTGCCGTGCTCGTCCCACTCCGTCAGCAGCGCGTTGCCGTATTCGTCGCTGAGGGAGGCCAGACGCAGGATAGATGGATTCGCCCGGGTCGGTTTATACAGACGCCACACCGCGCCGTCATCGTCGGCAATCGCCACGTCGCCGTTCTCATTGCGGCGGATGATAATGCCTTCGCTGATGCTGTAAAACGCGCGGTCGACCGGCGGCAGCTCGAAGCTCAGCTCGCGCCCGGTTTCGTCGAACCAGGTGGCGTTGTTGTCTTCCAGCGTGAGATAGCTGTCAAAGGTGGTTGCCCAGCCCAGACCGAACAGCCCTTCCCGGGTGGTCAGGCTGTTGTAGCTGCGCTGCCAGCGAAGCGGAAAGCGCCCCGGCAGCGAGAAGTCGAGCTCGTCGTCGTCATTCAGCACCTTCACGCCGGTGGCGGCGTGAACCGGGTGCGAGGAGCCAAACACCGCATTCACTGCCATATCGGCCAGCATCCCGCCGCCGGCCGCCGCCAGCGCGCAGGGCATGTTTTTCAGGATCTTACCCGGACGCCCGCGCAGCAGTGAGAGCGCAATCATCCCCAGCGCCAGACCCGGCGTTTTACCGCTTTTGATATCGCGAACCGTGAGCGTGTCGCCGCCGATGATCACGTTCGGGGAGACGTCGTCGGAAACGGTGCCTTCGCAGGTGGTGCGATCTTTGGCGCGCACCGCGGGCTGCCCGTTGATGAAGACGCTTTTAGAGCCTTCCGCCAGATACTGCGGCCCGGAGTGCTTTTCGCACGCCACCTTGTCTTCTTCCAGCGGCGAGGTTCCCGCGGCGGCAGAGGCCACGCTCGGCTGCCACATTTCGCTGCCAAACTGTCCGGCTGCGGAAAGCAGCATGCCCGCGTAATCGGCAAAGCTGCCCGGCGACTGCGGCTCAGGAGACGGCGTATCGGCGGGCGTCAGCGTGCCTGCCGCGCGCGCGGCGGGGATTGCGTTGGTGAGAACGTTACTGGAACCGGTAGTGATTTTACCCGCGGGCGACGGCGGGAAAAGCGCATTACCTAACCCCTCAGCGGCGTTGCTGATATCGTCGGTGATCCCCGCGACGTTCGCCAGCACGCCACCGATAATCCCACTTAACAGACAGCTGGATCCAATTGCTGCCACGCCCGCTGCGGCTGCCCCCGCCCCCAGCAATGGCGCCGCTACGGTTGCTGCTGCGCCTACCGCCGCGCCGATCACCGCATAGGCGGCACCTTCCGCCACAATGCTGGTTATGTCAGCAAAAATGCTGGAGTGAATAATCTCGTCGCCCTTACGGGCCGCGTTGTTATCGCTCATGCCTTACACATTCCGGTTGTCGTTTAGCGTCAGACTCTGCTTAAGCGCGCTCCAGCGCACCTCGTCCTCTTCGGTGAATGCCCTGAGTGCCGAGAGGGTAAAAATCATCAATACCGGTTTACCCGGCGTCTGCACGGCCAGCTGTTTTTGCCACAGGCGCTGCCCGTTACGGTCAAAGGTGGTCTCAACTTCCAGTCCGTTAATTTTTCCGTCAGGCCCGGCTTTTACGTTCCGGAATTCGCTCTGGGCAATTTCGCCCATCTGAGGACGCAGCACATCCCACTGGCGGTGGAACTCTTGTTCATAGTCGCCCCCATCGGGGATAACGCCGCGGCTGACCACCACGGACAGCCCGCTTTCGTCATCGCGAATAATATTCATGCTGTTATCCTGCCAGGCAGCAGGAAAAAGGGAAAACGAACCTTCCTGGAGGGTGTATTTCATAAGTGAACTCGGGATGATTAATATTGTGAGAAACAAAAAGGGCAATCCATGCTGGCCCTCTGGCTGGCTGTTTTATTATTTACGCCATTGACCTGACTGTTCGACTAAAACATGGCTGCCTTTGCTGACAACCAATTTCGCGGGTGCATACGTCACGGTGTAAACGGTCTCGCCATTCTTGTACGTTGAGCCGATTATTTTACCTGCGAAGTCGTGCAACGTTTTTCCCCTTAAGGAGATCGTACTGTTATCGCTTTTACGCACGCCGAGATAAGCCATCTGGTCACATTCGCTATCAAAATGACCGCACGTATTTATCAGCGAAATAGAGAACGTTTCGGTGTCGAGATTTCTGGTTTCAGCGCTATGAACCGAAGCGGCTTTACGTAACGTATAACGCAGCGGAGCATAATAATTTCCTTTATGAGGAGGAGTAACTAAGCGCCATTCCATTTCACTCCCCTTTATTTCCAGAACAGCCCGTCCGCCTACGTCGCCAAACAATGAGTTGAACTCAACGTTGGCACGATTGCCTGCGATCGTACCGCTAAGATTACGCTCATCATCTTCCGGGCAATCTATGCGATTTCCTCTCTGGGTGATATAGCAATAAGTCCCGGTGATATGGTTGCCTGATTCAGCTAACCGCAGGGTTAACGTTGAGTCGTTCTCGTATTCGCCAGCCCATTCTCCGTCAAACGCGAGGCCTGATTGGCTGTTCGTTGCAAAATGCATCGCATTGAATCTGGCGGCCCATTGCTGAATATCGGCATGAATAACCGGGCTATTATCAGAAGACTGGTAATGAATAACGTCCGACTCCGGAACCACCCAGGCCGCAAAGATTTTGCCGTCAGGATTGATGACCAGCGCTGACGCATTCTCCTGGTAGAGATCCTTTAGCCAGCCTTCGACAAACAATCCTCCACCTGTGGTGGTATGCGGTTCACCGAAGACATCAAAGTTATCAATAAAGGTCTGGTAATGATTTCCCAGCGTCTTCCTGAGATTGTCTTTCACTTCGCTATCGTTAACGATGCGACTTACCGTATCAAGCTTATTGTATTGCGATAATTCAAGCGCTGTTGACGTTTCAACGACGCCTGTCAATAAAGCGGTGAACAATACGACTGCAAGATATTTTTTGGTCATAAGTCACTCTGAAGAACCATTATCGTAATTCATTGTTATTTTTACAACCTTACTGTCCTTAACCTCAAAAGAGAGTAATTTCTTACCCAATTCATACGAAACCCACTGCTCCCCGGAGTCATTTTCGACATGGCCACCACCATAAGCTTTATCAAGTTCATTTATTGTTGAACCAATATGGATCCCGCGAACTGTTTTGCCATCCGGAGTAGTTAGCGTTATCTGCGCCACAATATAATCGTCAACGCTTCGCTCGGTTTTATCCCACCAGAGATTGGAACTGAATATTTTTAAACCAGTCTTCTGATGCTGGTAGAATTTATAGTTCGTTCCGTCAAAAGGAACCTCACCGACAAAACTACCTTCCACAGAAACTGCAATTTTACGCGCAACCTCAGAAGTCCATCTATCGCCCAGTGCCACAATCTGGTCTTTTATCTGCAGAGAAAAATCCTCTTTAGCCAGAATGGGCGGCATAGTCTGAGCCACTACTTCATAACTGCTCAGAAAGGTAGACATGAGAGTAAAAAAAAGAGAGACAGAAAGGCGTTTTTTCACGTTAATCGTCATTTGCTGGATAAATATTATGCTACTCACCACTTTAAAAAGCGGTGAGTAATGAAATAAGCATTTTTAGTCAGCGCTAATTGCGACCCCACCCAAGCAGTCAGGTTTTTTTACCGTGAAACTGAAGCTTACCTTTTGTCCATTCATATCCTTTGGCGCTGTATAACTGGTCACTTCGTTCTCCGAACGGCCTCGTGGATAATCAGTTAACGTCAGTTGCGGATAATGTTTTTTAACAGTGTCGAGAGTGATGCACTGGCCGGACGGTGAAAAATTCAGTAACGGTGCCATACCGTCACTTTCTTTACTTAAACGTAAATCAATTGCAGTAATGTTCGTTCCATCCGCCAGTTTGATATCGTCGGCATTGTAGAAATTGATATATTCATTCTGTTTCGTTAGCCTGAATGACAACGGAGCGTTATCCAGACTGTTAACGGACAACGTTTTGAGTGATGCGCTCATTTTTGCAATGAACTGCCAAAGATCCTGTTTCTGCATGTTACCTCCTGCCATTCCCGTCGTTAATAAAGCCGCAAGCACCGCACCCGTTTTTAGACTATGGATAATTTTTATCATACCAACCGCCATAATAATCTTCGTAATATTGCCCCGTGGTGGACGTTTGTTCGCCTTTGCCAAAGATACGGCCTATCTGCGTACGCGCTTCACTTTCCTTTATAGCCCCACGTTCGAGAGAATCATAGATACGATTATATTGTGTCTGATTTACCGGATTGCCCGCAATACCGATATCCCCGCCCTTGTTGGCTATGATTTCGCGTTGGACCCGGATATTGTTCAACGTTGCAGCGCCTTCATCACTGAGTGTGCTGTTCAGATAGGCGTCGCGCGAAGAAAAATCAATGTTGGGTTCATATAAAGCGTGACCACTTTCATGTGACAGAGACTGAACGACTGCATTCGGGTTACCGAGCTCATTTTTATCAACGGTAATAACGCGCTTTTGACGATTGGCAAACGTCCCCTTGCCTGCTTCACCTTCTTCAAATGTCCAGCCTCGTTTCTTTAACGTAGCTATGTCATTTTTCATAGTAGGTGATTTATCGACAAGACTATCAACATCCTTTCCATATCCGCTTGAAGGAACATTGGATGCTTGAGGCGTAGCGTTTTTAGAAGTTTCGGCAGGTGCGCTGGCAGCCACACCAGCCTTACTCTCCTTTCCCGGCGCAAATTTCTCCTGCACCGCCGCATCAATATCCCCTTTATGCCCAGAACCCGGTGCTGTAGTGCCCGGCTTGGTTCCCGACGTATTCAGGTGCAGCTTACCGCCCGTGGTGATATACCCATCCCCTTCCACGAAGAAGTTAAACTCTTTGCCGATCAGGTTAATCTTGCCGTTAGCATTCAGTTCAATCGCGCTTTCACCGGAGACCAGCCGCAGCTTCGTCCCGGAAGCAATCACATACTGCTCCACCGCCGCATCCAGCTTGCCTTTCCCCGTCAGGATCTCGGTTCCGCCCTTCACGGCCTGGGTTTGGTTCGCTTCCACGCGGTGCAGTTCATTTTTCTTCACGTAATGGCTGCGCGCCCCGCCGACGCTGTGCGTTTCATCGTTCTTAACGCTGGTGTCCATGTTGCGCTCGGCCTGGATCCACACCTGCTCTGCGCCCGCCTTGTCCTCAAAGCGCAGGGCGTTGGCGTTGTCGACGGAACCGTCTTTCGTGCGGCTCATAAAGCCCATCTGCGTCGCCGCGGCCGGCAGCGCCCACGGCGGCATGCTCGCGTCGTTGTACACGCGACCGGTGATAATCGGACGGTCCGGGTCGCCGTTGATAAAGTCCACCACCACCTCGTCGCCGACGCGCGGAATTTGCACCCCGCCGTAGCCCTGGCCCGCCCACGCGCTCGACACGCGCACCCAGCAGGAGCTGGTGTCATCGCCCTTCGCCAGGCGGTCCCAGTGGAACTTCACCTTCACGCGACCGTATTTGTCCGTCCAGATACTCTCGCCCTTCGGCCCCACGACTTTCGCGGTCTGCGGGCCGTAGGTGCGCGGCCACGCCGTGGTCTGCGCCGGACGGTAGACCACCGCCGACGGGATGACCGTAAAATCGGTGCGGTGAATGGTTTCACCCTCGCCGCTGGCGTAGCGGTTCTCTTCGAAGTGGTAACCCGCCGCCGTCACCAGATACTCGCCGTTGTCGCTGAAGAACGGCGCGTTGGTTAAGGTGAAGGTGTGCCCGGGCGCAATCCCCGCCGCCGTGGCGGTGGCCTGAATCTGCTGATGTTCAACCTGCCAGCGTTCCTGACGGATGCGGGCATAGAACTCCCCGTGGCCTTTGTCCACAAAGCGACCCGGCCAGTCGTACACGTCGATGCTGCCCGGCTTCGGCGACGCCGGGTTCTGCTGGGCCTGGAACAGCCACGCGTTCGGCTTGCGGAAGTCATAGTCGTCGAGGCTGTAAATCCCCGGCGTCACGCTGTCCTCCAGCGCCCACTGGCTGATGCCCTCTTCGTCCGTACTGCCGCCGGACGGCGTCTGGTGGTAAGGAATGACCTCATAGCCGCTGAACGGCTGATGCTGCGTGGCGGCGTCGGTGAGCACCAGGGTGTGTTTGTCCGCCTCGTGGCTGAAGTGATAGGCAATCCCCTCCAGCTCCATCAGGCGGCTGATGAAGTCCAGGCTCGACTCCTGATACTGCACGCAGTAATCCCACACCCGGTAGCTGCCGGTGAGCTTATCCTCAACGTTGACCTGATGCTCGCCAAGCAGGGTTTTCACAATCTGCGGCACCGTCTGCCCCTGGAAGATACGCAGGTTACGGTCGCGCTTCATCGGCCACAGGTCCGGCTCAACCGTCAGCTGGTACACCGCATAGCGGGTGCCCGTCAGCTCGACGGCGCTGACCGCCACGCGGGTAATCTTGCCGTTAACATAGCGGGACGTCAGCAGGTTCTGCGTCGGGATGGTCACCGTGACCGCCTGGCCCAGCAGCTTGCTGCGATCGATGCGCGCGTCCGTGCCGAGCACGGTCAGCGTCAGCGCGAACGACTCGGACATCGCCTCGCGGCCCGTCAGTTTCCAGAACAGAAGCCCCTCCACCGGGAGCTGAACGGTAATTCGGTTGAGCATAATCTTTATTCCATCTAGCTTATGCGATTCAGAAAAGAGGTTCGCATCTGTGACTGAGCGTAATTCTAAGGGTTCACCAGCCAGGTGCCCGGCTTGGTGATATCCAGCGTCTGGCCACGCGTTCTTCCGTTGCCCTGCAGTTCAATCTTCACCTCACCGGCCGGCAGCTTGAGCGAGGCATAGCCGTTGGTCGCCGGACGCAGCGCTTTTGGCTCGCCGTTCACTTTCAGCGTTTCGCCGTCGAGGATGCGGATATAGACCAGCGCAACCGGGCTCTCCACAGGCGGCGGAGTCTGCTGGGCCGTCGCCTGCTCGTTAACCTTCGCCGTTTCCGGCTTCATGTCCGGCGCGTTTGCGGCGGTTTCAGTCGAACGCGTCTCTGCCGGTGCCTGTGCAGCCTGCTCGGGAGCATCGTTACCGCCGCTGAACAGCATCGCCCCGGCGACAATACCCACCAGCACGCCTGCGGCAACCATGCCAGGGATCTTGTAGCGGCGCCAGTCGAGCAGCGAAGCCGGTTTTTCGTCTTCGACCGGAACCAGCATCGTGCCGGGCTTTTTCGCCGTCAGCACGTCGTTGATCCCGGCGACCGGCATCTCTATCAGCGCGGCGAACTCGTCGATGGACTGCGGACGGTCCTCCATGTGCAGCGCCAGCGCGCGGTCGATGGCCTGCAGCAGCGGAATGGAATAGCCCTGCGGCATGATTTCCACCAGCGGTTTGCAGGTATCCTGAATCGAGCGCACCACGCTGACCGGCGGCGGAGAACCCACAATCAGGGTACGCAGCACCGCGCCGAGGGCGTAAATATCCGTCCACGGGCCCTGCTCGCTTTCGTTATCGTCGGTGTACTGCTCGATCGGCGCAAAGCCCGGGCGCAGCATGGTTTCCGTTTCATCGGAAAGGTTACCGATGGTGCGGCGCGCGGAGCCGAAATCAAGCAGCACCGGCAGGCCGTTATCCTGGATCTGAATGTTATCCAGCGAGATGTCGCGGTGCAGATAGCCTTCGTTGTGGATGGTCTTGATCGCACCGAACAGCATCGGCAGCGTGCGGCGGATCCAGGCCTCGTTGATCAGCTCCGGCTTTTCCTCGCGCAGGCGCGAAAGCGTGGTCCCGCTGTAAAACAGCGTCCCCATGTAGGCCGTGTCGTTTTGCACCCAGAAACGCAGGACGTGCAGCAGGTTCGGGTGGTTAAAGCGCGCCAGCAGACGCGCCTCCTGAATAAAGCTGTTCAGGCCTGCGGAAAACGCTTTGCCAAAACGCTCGCTGCGCAGCACAAGGGTCATGTCGTCGCCGCGCACGGCGAGCGAGGAAGGCATAAATTCTTTGATAGCGATAGTGCGTTCGAGCTGGTGATCCCACGCGCGATAGACGATGCCAAAACCGCCGCCGCCGATCACCTCTTTGATTTCAAACTCGTTGAAGCGGTACCCGACTGGGAGCGCGTTTGGGACAGTCCGATTGTTATCATTATCCGTCATCTTTTACAGTTCTCTTGATGATTATTACGCGGCAAACTGACAGTGAAACTCGCCCTGCTCGCAGGTGACGTGCAGACGTCGGTACTGCTCGTCGCTGCGGCTGGCGGTAAGTAAGATCTGGCTCATCTGAGGCAGCAAGGTGTTGGTCAGAATAGCATCCACCATGCGACCGCCGGACTCCACCTCGGTACAGCGCTGAACAATCTGTTCCACTACGCTGTCGTCAAATTCAGAAATAATGCTGTGATTCTCTTCCAGACGACGCTGAATGCGCTTGAGCTGCAGGCGAACAATCTGCCCCAGCATCTCGTCGCTGAGCGGGTAGTACGGCACCACCAGCAGGCGGCCCAGCAGCGCCGGTGGGAAGACCTCCAGCAGCGGCTGGCGCAGGGCGCCGCTTAACGCATCAGGCTCCGGCATCAGCTCCGGATCGGCGCACATGGCGCTAATCAGGTCGGTGCCGACGTTGGAGGTCAGAATAATGATGGTGTTGCGGAAATCGATGTGGCGCCCCTCGCCGTCTTCCATCCAGCCTTTATCAAAGACCTGGAAGAAGATCTCGTGGACGTCCGGGTGCGCTTTTTCAATTTCGTCCAGCAGCACCACGCTGTACGGGCGGCGGCGCACGGCCTCGGTCAACACGCCGCCTTCACCATACCCTACGTACCCCGGAGGCGCACCTTTTAAGGTGGAAACGGTGTGCGCTTCCTGGAACTCACTCATGTTGATGGTGATAACGTTCTGCTCGCCGCCGTACAGGGATTCCGCGAGCGCCAGCGCGGTTTCGGTTTTACCGACGCCGGACGGGCCGCACAGCATAAAGACGCCCACCGGTTTGTTGGGATCGTCCAGCTTCGCCCGCGAGGTTTTCACGCGGCGGGCAATAAGATCCAGACCGTGACGCTGGCCGATAACGCGCTGGTTGAGCGTGTCGGCGAGGTTCAGCACCGCGTCGATCTCGTTTTTCACCATCCGGCCCAGCGGGATCCCGGTCCAGTCAGAGACCACCGCGGCAACCACGTTTTCATCCACCGCCGCAAACAGCAGCGGCTCATCGCCCTGCAGGGCGTTCAGCGCCAGCTGCTGTTCCGCCAGCTGGCCGCGCAGCTCGGCGCTATCTTCCTCGCCCGCCGCGAACAGCGCGGCGCGCAGGCGGATAATCTCCTGCACCAGGCTGCGCTCTTCTTCCCAGCGCTGGGCCAGGGCTTCGCGTTTTGTCTCATACGCGTCGCGTTCGGCGAGTAAAGCGGTTACGCGCTCGGCGTCACCGGCTCCCACGCGCGCTTCGCGCTCAGCGATCTCAATTTCCACGTCCAGCGCGGCAAGGTGGCGCAGGCAGTCTTCCAGCTGCGCAGGGGGCGCGCTCTGGCTGACCGCGACGCGGGCGCAGGCGGTGTCGAGCAGCGCAACGGCTTTATCCGGCAGCTGACGCGCCGGGATGTAACGATGCGACAGCTTCACCGCCGCGCTGACCGCTTCGTCGAGCAGCAGCACCTTGTGGTGCGTCTCCAGCGGCGACACGGTGCTGCGCAGCATCAGAATGGCTTTCGCTTCGTCCGGCTCGTGGACCTGCACCGTCTGGAAACGACGGGTCAGCGCCGGGTCTTTCTCGATGTATTTTTTGTATTCCGCCCAGGTAGTAGCGCCGATGGTGCGCAGCTGTCCGCGCGCCAGGGCAGGCTTCAGCAGGTTCGCCGCATCGCCGGTTCCCTGCTGGCCGCCTGCGCCAATCAGGGTGTGGATCTCATCGATAAACAGAATGATCGGCGTGGCGCTGGACTGGACTTCATTAATGAGCGCCTGCAGCCGGGCCTCGAACTCGCCTTTCATGCCTGCCCCAGCCTGCAGCATGCCGATATCCAGCAGCCACAGCTGAATATTTTGCAGCGGCTCCGGAACGTCGCCGTCGGCGATACGCAGCGCCAGCCCTTCCACCACCGCCGTTTTCCCGACCCCGGCTTCTCCGGTCAGCAGCGGGTTGTTCTGGCGGCGACGCATCAGGATATCCACCATCTGGCGGATCTCCTCGTCGCGCCCGACAACCGGGTCAATCTTCCCTTCGCGGGCGCGGGCGGTCAGGTCCTGGCCGTACTGGGCCAGCGTCCCCTGCGCCGCCGGTACCGTACCCGCCGGTGCGTCTGCGGCGGCAGCGGCCTGCTGCGTCTCTTTGCTGTTGGCGCAAATCGCGTCGAACTGCTCAATCAGCACCTCGACGTTCAGGCGGGTGAACTGCGACGAGATGCTTTTCAGCACGTTGGCCAGATTCCAGGTTTTCAGCATGCCGATCAGCAAATGACCGCCGCGAATACGGCTGACGCCAAACTTCAGCGAGCCGAACACCCAGGCGCGCTCCACGGCGCTGTCGATATGCTCGGAGAGATCGGAAACGGAACTGGCGCCACGCGGAAGGACATCCAGCGCGGCCACGATATCGCGGGTCAGCTGCTGTTCATCGAGGGCAAAGTGGCGGATGACCTGCTGCAGATCGCCATCCTGCTGCTGCATCAGCTGATGCAGCCAGTGCACCAGCTCAACGTACGGGTTGCCGCGCAGCTTGCAGAACGCAGTGGCGCTTTCCAGAGAGGTAAATAACAGCGTATCCAGTTTGCCGAAAAGCACGGCACGGCTAATTTCTGACATGTTAGTTTCCATTAACAATGATTCGGTATACGGAAGGATTACCGCTCTGCGCGATACACCAGATCGCCACGCGGGACAGGCTGCGGCTGAAGGCCCAGCCAGGTGTTATAGCCTAATCGCCCATTGCTGCCGAGCGTGGTGCCCTGCACCGCGTCTTCACGCAGGATCACCCGCGTTTCCCATTCAAACTCCACCCCGGCGTACTGACGCACCCAGTCGCGCAGCTCGGTGACCCACGCTTCACCCGGCAGAAAACGGTTGTACTCCTCCGCGCTCAGCGGGCCAATTTCGATGCGAAACTTGTGCTGCACGTCGCGGACGGCAACGCCGAGAAAGGCGGATTCCCCCATGCGCGGCATGCGGCGTCCTGCTCCCAGCTGCGCCTGCTCGCGCGTGGAGAGCGGCATCCACTGCGGCACGTTGCTCACCAGCTTAACCGGCGCGTTAAAATAGCTGCGCAGGATCTTCTCCAGCCCCTCCGGATCCCGCCCGTGACGGGTCAGGTGCCCGGCGTGGGTAAAGCGGGCATGCGAGCTCAGGCTGCCTTTGTTCATCTGCCCCGGCTGGCCCATGCCAATCAGCGACGCCAGGTAGCCCTCAAAGCGCTTGTTATCAGCGCGATCGAGGGAGACGGTGGGCTGCGCATCCGCCCAGGCGCGGTAAAACAGCAGCGCCAGGCGATGATGGAACAGGTCGGCAAACGCGCTGAGGCTGGTGTCCTGATGATGATAAATTCGCTCGCGGGCGTATTCGGTCATATGGACCGGCAGCGGGCCGTTCGGGCCAAACAGGCCGAAACTGAGGATAGACACCTCGTGCAGCCCGCTTTCCTCCCGCTGGCGGACCTGAGCCAGCGTCGACGGCGCAAAACTCATCGACGGCTGCTGGCCGATGCGCAGCGGCTCAAATTTCGGCAGCGGCGCGCGTCCCAGCGGGTAGCGTTCGCCGCCCTGGGCATCAATGCGCCTTAACAGCTGAAACAGGTCGTAGCGCCAGGGCGTCTCGCGAACCCCTTGCCAGAACGCGTCCGGCAGCCGGGTCAGGCGATGCACGCGCAGCGGTGCAGTGGCAGCGTCACTCATATCAGCGCCCTTTTACCCATGCGCGGCGCCCAGTAGCCAATATCGCCGCGCTGCTGACTTTTCAGGGTGAACTCCGTAAAGCTGTTGATGGACACCAGGCGGGCAAAGAGACGTTCCATCACGCTGCCAAAAAGCCACGGACTGGCGCCGGAAAAGGCACGCTCATCGACCGTCAGGGTGATGCCGATCCCGCGGGCGAAAACGACCGGGCCGGGTTCAGGCACGCGGCGGTGAACCGGCTCCAGCACGCAGTGGCGTACCCCTTCCACCTGACGCGCAACGGGCGTTTCTGCCAGGTTGGCGTACAGCCCTAACAGCTGGCGCAGCGCGGCCGCGCCGTCTTCGTTTTCGCTGTCCATCAGGCTGAGGTAGTTCATCTGCAGCTGGCTGATGAGCCGCCAGGTGCTGAACCCTTCCGCCAGCGCCGGGCGCGGCGGCGTTGGGCCTTTGCGCAGGGTGAGGGATTTCACCGGCATGGAGTCGGCCATAATGAACTGCCCGAGCTCCTGCTGCAGCATCAGCGGCAGATCGCGGCTGGTGCAGAGCACCTCGGCAGAGATATAGCGCAGGTTGTCCTGCCACGGCGCGTGCTGTTCATCCACCAGCGAAACAAACACCTCCGAGCCGATATAGCCGGTGCGCGCACCGTAGCGCAGGGCGTGCTCGGACAGCACGCGCTGTTCGCGGCGCAGGGAAAAATAGGCCCCGTAGTTGCCCGCATCGCCGCTCCAGGTGCTCCAGAATGGACGAAACGTCTGGTCATCGCGCTGGCCGTCCGCGCTGCCATAGATTTTTTTGACCGCGTAAATTTCATAATCCAGCGGACGAATGTTATCCACCACCAGATGGTATTCATGCTGGCCTTCATTCAGCTTCTGACGCGCCGCGACCTTTGGGAACAGGTTGATGACCGGGGTACAGTGCAGCGCCAGATGGCTGGCATCAACCACGCGCTCCAGCTGTTCATCCGACTTATCCAGCAGAATGAAGATGTCGAAGGCTTTTTCGCCTTCACAGCGCTCGATAAGCTTGCCCAGACCGCTCAGGCTAATGAAGCGGAAACGGGCCGGAAACGCGAAATACTCCTGCAGCAGGCGATAGCCGTCAAAGTTGCGCAGATCGTCCGGAAGCAGGGCCTGGTCAGGCTCAAAGCCCTCCTGGCGCAGCGCGTCCGAGGCCAGCAGCTGTCGCTGCGGCTGCGGGCTGACCGTCTGGCAGACGATCCCGGCGTGATGCTCCATCACCAGCTCCAGCAGCTTCAGCGCTTCAATATCCGGACCGCCGAGGAAAAATTCCAGACGGTCGAAATCCAGGTGCCCGAGGTTTTGCGGGCCGTCGCAGGCGATGCGGATCCGTAAGGCGCTGCCGATCCCCCGCTGGCTCAGCCCCAGCTGCGCGAGCGGCAGATCGGCGGGCACGCCGCCCAGCTCGACCTTGTCGATTTTCAGCGGCAGCAGGTTGACCTCGTGCGCCGTGGTATAGCTGCAGGTCACGCCGGTTTTTTTCAGCGCCAGGCTGTCCATCATGGTACCGCGCGGCACAATGAAGCCCTTGCTCAGGTCGCCCCGGCTGCTGTCGGGCTCAATCTCCGCAATCGCCATCGACGGCGTGGGCGCGAGATAGTTAGGGGCAATCATCTCCAGCAGACGCTGGGAGAAGCGCGGAAACTCCGCGTCCATTTTCATCTGCACGCGGGATGTCAGGAAGGCGAAGCCCTCCATCAGACGTTCGGTATACGGGTCCGCCACTTCGATGCCGCGCATGCCCAGCCGTCCGGCGACCTTAGGATAGCGTTCGGCAAACTCGGCCCCCATTTCGCGCAGGTAGGCCAGCTCGCGGTTGTAATATTCGAGCAGTTTACTTTCCATGATTACCCCGCATCTTTCAGTTCAAAATGGCCGTTTTCCAGATCGACATCGGTACGAAACAGAAACTCCAGCGGGTATGGAACACACCACAGACGCCCTTTGATCTCGATGGAGAGCACGTTGTGCAGATCCAGCGAGGAGGTATCCGACACGCAGCGGACCTGCAGCCCCTGCGGCAAAATGCGCGGCTCAAAATTGATGATGGCCTCGGTGAGCTTGCGCTGAATATCTTGCCATTCGATATCCGACATTCTTTTCCCGGCCAGCGGCGCGACGCCGAAATTGACCACCGATCGCTTCACGTGCGGCAAGGCGCTCAAATCGCCGGAGGCATCGTGGTTGATGGTGTTAAACAGCCACTGCAGATCGCGCAGGACGTTGCGGCGCAGGGCGGCGTGGGTGATCAGATTGCTGTTGGCCGACTCGCGTTTTTTTTCCGGCTCATTATCGGTGAGACGATCCAGCAGCGAAGGCTGCATTTTGTCGCGCGCCCCCACCTTCTCCTGCTTGCTGCGGGCTTGCCAGCCGCTGCGCAGCAGATCGCCTTCGCCAGCGGGATTACTCATCGGCTCCATCCGTCGCAAACGTCACGAGGCTTAAGGAGAGCAGCGGGTATTCGCTTTGCTCGCTCAGCCAGGCCTTCTGGCCCCTGCCTTCGTAAAGGGTGCCGTCTTCGTCGAGCGGCTGCCAATCGGTGGTGCGGCCCAGCCTGACCGCATCAGTGGCATCGGCAGCAAACGGGTAACGCGCCGGGATCTGACACACCTGCTCCGTACCGTCGGTCAGGCGCACCAGCGCGTGACGCCAGACCAGATCGGTCACGCTGGCGGGCGCCTGGAAACGGATCTCCGCGATGGCGCTGAAGGGCAGCCAGAAATAACGGCCGTTCACGATAGTTTCGCAGACCGGGCCGAGACGGGCATCGCCGTCCATCAGCCAGTCAAACGCCTGCGTCTCCTCGTTTTCGAGGATAATCTGGCCGGAGGTGGCCTCAGCCCGATCGAGGGCGTCCAGACGCAGCGCCCGGGCGCGCTCGCCCTCCTCGCTAAGCGCCGCGGCCAGGGTCGTCAGCCACGGCCACTGGGTTTCTGGCATGGCCGGACGCGCCTGTCCCGCCATCACCTGCGCGCGCTGCAGCTCGCCCTGAATGGATTGCTCCAGCAGCGTGACGGTGGGCTTCGCCTGAGGCTTCAGCGCCAGCCAGCTTTTCAGCTGGGTCAGCGCGCGCGTCCAGTTGCCGCTGAGGGTTAAAAACTGCACGAACGCGGCGCGGAGGTCGGCATCCGCCGGACGGGCTTTGATTTCAGCTTCAAGGCGCGCCAGCGCGTCGCTGAGCGACTCGCCCGCCAGGTGTTGATAGAGCGTATTCATAGCCATTCCTTAATTCGCCGCGCGCCATGCGCCGACGGCCGGATCGCGCAGCTGAGGACGCAGGGTGTCAATCAGGACGATATTGAGCGGAGTGCCGGGTGCAACCCAGGCGCTCCAGGTTTTTTTCACCGCCGCAATACGCGCCTGCAGTTTTGCATCGTCGCTGGCGATTTCACGGGAAATCTCCACCGCTACGGTGCCGTTGCTTTTCCAGCTGTTCAGGGCGCTATCGTAAGGCAGGATCATCCAGCTCTGGTCGCTGTCTGGTGTGCTGAACACCATGCGCTCTTTGTTGACGGAGGTGATCAGCGCGTTTTCAGGATCGGCGCTTTGATTCAGACCCGTCACCGGGAAGCCGTGGATATACGTCACCGCCATCTCTTTGTGTCCGCCGTTGCGGGACTGCGAAACCACGGTGTGTCCGCTCAGCCAGCTGCCGTTACCGCAGCGGGTGGTGTCAGAATCCGGAATAAAGAGCGCCGGAGCGGAAGCGCCCCCTTCCCAGAAGGTGCGCAGGTGGCAGCCGTCCTGCAGGGTGAATTCCTGCCACGGCGTGCGGTCAGCCGCGACGGTGCGGGAAGCCACGTTCTGGTCCGGCGGCAGCAGCGCGCCGCTGGTTGGGGTTGCGGTGACGGTCGCAGCAGGCGCGGCCTGGTCCTGTTTCACCACCAGCGCCCAGTCCTGCGCTTTGCCTGCCGTACCCTGCGCCAGCGTGGTACCCGCCGGATCGTTTAGCGTCCAGCTAAGCTTATTCACTTTGCTGCACTGGTGTTCCAGCAGGGAGCCAAGGCGCGGCACAAAGTTCTCCAGCACGGAGACGTCCTTCTTGCCGTTCGCCACAATGCGCAGCGCCACCTCAGGCTTACACCAGCTCTGCGGCGTGTTGTCTTTAATGTTGTCGATCCAGATATCCAGCTTCTGCGCAGGCGACTGCACGATGCGGAAATTCTCAGCCTGCGCGGTGGAGGTGACCGCCAGAAGTGCCAAACCCGATAGCCAAAGTTTCATATCGTTCCTTGTGTGTCTAATCAGTTCCGCAGGGAAGAAATTGTGCTGCGTCAGAGAGGGTGTGCAGCAAAGTGGTGTCCTGAGGGTTGCCCATCCATACCGCCAGGGCAGTATAGTTATCCTGAGCATTCCCCTCCTGTTCGCCATTCTTTTGAATGATTTGGTTCATTAAGGTCAGCCACTCCTGCGGCGTATTGACCATATGCAGCGACTGCTTCATTTGCTCTTCGCTAACGCCGTGCCAGAACCCGTCGGTGCAGAGTAAGAATGCATCGCCGTCTTCAACCTGCACCACGTCGCTGTAGCTCGCTTCCGGCCCGCCGTTTTCAATTCCCAGCGCCAGATAGAGCAGGTTGCTGTTCAGGTTGTCGGTCTGGTGCCCGGCGTCTTTCATCTGCTGCACCAGGCTGTGGTCGGTGGTCACATGCCACAGCCATCCCCGGCGAAACAGGTACAGGCGGCTGTCTCCGGCGTGCGCCCAGTAGGCCAGGCCGTAATCGCGGTCAATGAACAGGCTGACCAGCGTCGTGCCCATCCGGCGATAGTCCTGAACGGCCTGCTGTTCGCTGAGGATGGTGCGGTTAGCCGTCTGCACGTAGTCGCGGATATGCTGCGCATTAAGATGTTTGTCGCCATCGAAGCGGGAGATAATGCTGTTGCGGGCCAGCTCTGCAGCCACCTCACCGCCCGGCAGGCCCGCGATGCCGTCGCAGACGACAAAGCAGGCTGAACGTTCCCCTATGGTTTCTCCCGTCTGATCCTGGTTGCTGGCGCGCGTCCCCTGGCGGGAGAGAGAAGCCGTTGCGATATTCATTTGTCTTCCGATCCGCTCTGTGAGTCTTTGTACTGATTCACCTCCATGTCGTACGCATGAAGGAAGGCCTCGCCGAACAGGGTGTGGAAATCATCCTCAATCTCGCCAGCCGTTTCGCCATAGCTGCGCACAAAATAGTCCCACAGGGCGGCTTTGCGGCTGCCCGGCAGCGCCAGACGCGAGGTCATCCCGTTCTGCTTCGCCTGCTCTTCCAGCTGTTCCGGGTTAAAGGACTGCAGCATCGCGGCAATGATGGCGCGGATACCGGAGATCATGCCCAGCTGGTGCGCCTGCAGGTCGATCAGCGCGTCGCGCACGGATTTGGTCGGCGGCATAAAGCCCGGCATCGGGGTGCCGAACATCTGGATCAGCACGGTTTTGCCGGTCGGCAACAGCTTGAACGGGTTGTTGGCATCGTCCAGCACCATGGTCATATCGGCCTTCACGCCGCGCTTGAGGATGGAGCGCGAGGAGAGCAGCGCCACGGTCCCCTGAGAGAACATGCCGAGGATCTGCCCGAGCTGACGCATATTTTCACGATCAAACTGCGGGACGGGCTGCATTTCGCTCAGGCCCATGCCTTCCAGCAGCGCCTCCAGCAGCTCGCCCTGCAGCACTTCGCCCTTCTCACCGCTGTTCGCCGTGGCGGTTGGGGCGGCGGCGTTATTGACCGGGTCAATGCGCAGACGGCCCTTCGGTGCCTGAGAGCTGCTGCGCGCCACGGCCTGCGGCGTTGGCATAGTGAAGCCTGCGTAATCCGGCCGCGCGGGCTCTTCTTCAGCACGCGGTTCTTCCTGCGGCTCAGGGGCGAACAGCGGAGAATCGGCCAGCACGTCCTCTTCCTGCTCGGGTTCCGGCACTGGCGCAGGCTTTTCGGCAATAATGTCATCCGGATGGGTTAATGGCGCGCCGCCCATCAGCCCGAGCGGGTCGTCATTACGCGCGGCTGGCGCGCTGGCCTTACCGCCAAACAGGGCCAGCGGATCGAGCTCGTCCGTCGCCTCGTCTTCTGGCTTCACGGGGCTATTCTCGCCCGGCGGCACCAGCGTTGACGGGGTGACGTCGTCAAAAATACTCTCTTTTTTGAACAACGCTTCGTCGCTGAACAGCGTGTCCGGGTCGACATTCTTACGCTCGAGCTTTGGATCGCTGTCGTTAAACATCGCCAGCGGATCTTCCGCGTTACGCTCCGGGGCCGCAGGCTGGGAGAACGGATCGTGCGATGGAGCAGGCTGCGGTTTTGTACGGTTGCTGGAGATGCTGTCGGAGATGGAGAACTCCTGCATCAGGCTATCCCAGATCTCCGTTGGCACGGCGGTTGGCTCGGCCTTCCCGCGCGGTGCGGCACTCGCCGGCTTCGGTTGCGCAGCGGGCGCGGGTGCGGCTGCCGGACGCGCCTGCTGATGCATACTGGCCGCCATACGGCTTACGGGTTGCGTATCGTGGATCAGTTCGGTCACTTCGATACGGTAGTCATCAATACCGAGAATGTCGCCATCCTGCAGCTCAACCTGACGCCCTCGCTCCAGCGGAATGTCATTTAATACCACGCGGGTGACGCTGCCACGGTTGGTCACGCGGCATTCGCCCTGGGCGTCAACGTGAACAATGGCCTGCAGACGAGAGATGGTGCGGTCATTATCCGGCAACACCAGATTGTTATCCGTACCGCGCCCAATGGTGCCGCCCGGGGCGTAAAAATCACAGCTGCTTTGCGGCGGCTGATGACCGGGTTTCGTAGAAATAATCGTGAATCGCATGGCGTATTCCTGCTGGTATGATTAGCGCTCAAACGCTGCCGCTCTCGGGGCGAGAACGGCGGCGTTTGAGAAATTGAATATCAAAACTATTTAATGAAGGTGATAAAATATAATCCAACAATGAGCCATAGAGTGAATATTAACGCCTGTAACTTATAACGGCGATGTAATTTTAGCATCCAACCAATTCTTTCTTCAGGTAACGACTGTACATATTTATAAGCATCTTCCTGAACAAGCCTTTCACGCGTGAATTTCATTTCAACGCCTTTATAAAGGCGAACAAACCAGATTATTTTTTGATAATTGGCCAGCGAACCAAAAAAAGAAGCATAGTTGGTTACAAGATCCAGATCATATCCCTTGCGCCGATAGTCTGAAAGTAACCGATTATAATCAGCCTCGTGTTTTTTGAAATAACGAGAACTGAGCAGATCCATCATCACAACAACCATAAACAAAACTATAACAAGAAACAAAAACAAGTCATCCATATTTACCTTAACTAGCACCAAGCAAATAATATTACATATACCCGGAGCGTCAGCGCGAGCACTAGCCCAAAAAAAATATTTAAATCTCCAATGTATTATTAAATTTCATTAACGCCCGCCAGTATTAAAAGCAGTACAAACAAAGCCGTGGCAACTTTAACTTTTCTGTTATATGAATTAATCCAGGATAATTCGAAGCCAGATAAAACATTGTTGCAAGATTGAGGCTCAAGCCAACGTGATTCCGTCAACTTTATACTTTTGCCCTTCACAAGCCTTGATAAAATTGTAGTGCGAAAACCAAAACCCCAAAAACCAAGATTTTTCCAGGTTTGATAACCCTCTTCCTTGAGAAAATTCTTTTGAATTAGCAACTCATAGATTTTATCAACCTGACCGGAATGTTTCCGGTAATCAACATAGAACGTTAGCATAAGGATTATAAAAATGGCAAAAACACAGATAATAAAAGCAGAGTACATGTTATCAATAATCACGCTATTCTCCGCTAAATATTAAATTATCATTTGTTCTCCTACAAATCCTCACGTGAATTACCAAACAGTTGTCTTGCCTTGAAATCCAGCGTACCCGGTTGCTGTACCACACAGTAACCCGGAGCAACGTTTGACTGATTTGCCATGGAAAACTCCTTATGTCTAACGCATAAATAAAGGGTGAAATGCTATTTTAGGGCATTCAGCGGACGAATCGCATCGCTATTGGCGATTAAGCTGCACTTCAAAACCTGATAATGCCCCGGCTGAGTGCCACCCACTTTCTCTTTCAGTAGAGAAGCAATCACCTTGTCTGCTTTTTCAAAATTTTCAGCAGGCAAATTGCTAGCTTCGAGCCATGCGGCGGCACTAGCCTCGGCATCAGCTTTCAGGGCTTTGCTGTCCGCAATCTTACCGATACACCGGTTTTGCACCCAGTTTTCAAAGATTTGTTGCTGAGAAAAAGCGCTGATATCAGGCAGCGTTTGGGCATAAACAGCAGAGGCATTTAAAGCCAACGCGAGCAGCAGTAAACGTTTCATTTCATGCTCCAGAACGTTGCGTTGGTAGGTGCCCGGTAAACAGTAGTCATCAATGCCGATAATATCGGCATCCGCCCGGGCGTGAGCCGCGGCGTTTGGGGTTAACTCATTCTATTCGGTCTGCGTAAGCTTAAACTGGCCTGAAGGACCTTCTTGTAAGGTGAAACGGGCAGCATAGCGAATAGAATCGTTTTTCCCTGACACTTTCAGAGCAACATCATATTCTCCGGCTTGCCACGCAATCCCCTTCCACTGGTGACACTGTTGGGTCGTTAACGTCACCTCAGGGCTAAACGTTGACGGCGGCGATACCGCTTTCCATTCATTTCCCGCGCGTTTCATTATGGTGGGCGAATGGCTGGTGACAGGCGCGTCTAACCCGGAGTTAGCGGGAATAGCAAAGCAGGGTTCGTTGTCCTTTAGCGTAACCGAAAGCGACTTATATTGTGCAGGATGAGATACACAGGCACTCACCGTTAATGCGATTGCTACAACACTGAGTAACTGTTTCATAACCATACCCGCCGGTCTTTAGGATTTTGAATAAACAACGATAATACCTGCAGATATTTATCCTTCAGGTCGGGTCCGATAATTCCCTCAAAACCTGCAATGTTTCGGAAATCACCCAGACCGTAATTTATCAAATAATAAAAATCTGAAATGATAGAAGCCTGCTGCTCCATACCAAAGTCCGATAATTTTTTATCGGGGGGCAGAGAATAATTATAACTTGCTGCCCAACTGAATGCGCCTCGGGTTCGAACATTCATTCCAATCTGATGCTGCAATACATGCACCATTTCGTGAATAAACCAGTGTTTATATCGCGGAACCTCTATCGAGAAGTCATCCCGATAATGCGGCTCGCGAAAATAGAGCTCACCATTGGGAGTCATTGCGACATCTGTCGACTGCATATTAAACGGCAAATAGCTTTTATTATGGACTTTAACTTCTGAGTACTTTATTGCGTCACCAAAAACCGAGCGAGCCAGTGCTATTTCGCCAATGGTGAGAGGACGGGCGCCTCCTTCCTGCAAACTTGCCATGCTATCTTCCTTCCCGGTTGATAATGACCGGGGAAAACTCCCCGGCCAAATACGCAATTACGCTTCTTTGTTTTCTTTGATGTTCCAGCCAGCGCTGCTTTCAGCACCTTTACCACCAGACGTGGTCTGCTCCCAGTACTGCTGTTTCACTTTCGCAGCCTGGAATGCATAGGTCACACCAACGGTATCGCCGTTGTCTGCACCGGTGTACTGAACAGAGGTGACCAGCACATCTTCCAGCGTGATGCGGGAGTATTCCACCTGCTGGCCGCCGGCTTTACAGACGGACAGCTCAACTTTGGTCAGGTGTTTGCCGCTGGCGCAGTGTTTCAGGATAGCGGTGGTGGATTTGTCGATCAGCGCGTTAACGTGCAGGTCGTTGAAGTTAACTTTACCGGCACCGCCGCCACCGCCAACGCTCATATTACCTGGCTGGGAAGCGCCCCAGGAGAAGGAGGTAATATCAGTCCAGCCGGTGTGGTTAGAATCTTTAGATTCGCCCGTAACACCCTCGACCTTCAGAAACATATCAATAGCCATAATATCTACTCTTCGTGGATGAACAATATTGCTTTCGAAAAAGCACTTATATGGCAAACAGGAAAGCATGGGGCTGAATAAAACCGTCCATATTTTACCTCTGCCTCATATCAAATGACCCGTGTCATTTGACAGTCTTACATTCCCCCTGAATGAACGGAAAGAATGTGAAGTCTTTACTACTGCGGGTTATCCTCAATCCAGGTGCGATCAGGATTTCCGATAATTAATTGAGGTACCAGCTTGTTAAGTTCGTCACTATGATAAAGACGCAGGCAATTTAACGTAACGCCTTTTACATCGGGCTTTCGTTCGGCATGAAAGCCGTTAATGTGATCTTTGTATTTTCCAATGAGCGCATCCATTTTCTCAGTGCCATTTTCAGCATCAAAAGGAATCCACTCAATGAATGCACTCGCACTGCGGGCAGCATCAGCAGAAAAATGGCTGCCTTTATCTGCTACCTGCGCCAGGCAGCGCGCCAGAACAAAATCTTTTAAAACCTGCCGGTATGTTTGCTGCTGATAAAAATCAGGATAGTTATTTCCGGAATACACATAAAAAGTCATAAATACGAGGAAAAAACATAAACGTTTCACCTTATATCCTTTGCCATAAGACCCACAGCGCATCAGTCCGCGTAAAATACTAACTTTTCTCTTTCCATTTTTCTGCGACAACGTATATCCCTATCGCTAATGCATTAAGTCCAGTGCATAAGAATCCATGCATTGCGATTCGCGGGACTTCTGCCGGCCAGTCAAAGATAAACAGATAGTAGCCGGATACCGTCACAAACAGCATGAATGAAATTATTAGCAACGTATAAATGGCTAAATAGCTGATGAATTTTCGTATCAACGCTTTCACTGTCAAATTCATTAGCTATCTCGTATTGACCGAAAAGTAGCCGGCCCAATGGGCCGGCTACACTCATCACGCGTCTTTCGTCTTCAGCGACGGCAGTTTAGAAACCAGACGCAGGGAAACGGTCAGACCTTCCAGCTGGTAGTGTGGACGCAGGAAGAACTTCGCGGCGTAGTAGCCCGGGTTATCTTCAATCTCCTGCACCTGCACTTCCGCAGCGGCCAGCGGTTTACGGGACTTGGTCTCCTGAGAGGAGTTCGCCGGGTCACCGTCGACGTAGTTCATGACCCAGTCGTTCAGCCAGCGCTCCATCTCTTCGCGCTCGCGGAAGGAGCCGATTTTGTCGCGCACGATGCACTTCAGGTAGTGTGCAAAGCGGCAGCAGGCGAACAGGTACGGCAGACGAGAGGCCAGACGCGCGTTGGCGGTGGCATCCGGGTCGTGGTACTCGGCCGGTTTCTGCAGCGACTGCGCGCCGATGAAGGCGGCAAAGTCGGAGTTTTTGCGGTGAACCAGCGGCATAAAGCCGTTTTTCGCCAGCTCAGCTTCACGACGATCGCTGATGGCGATTTCGGTCGGGCACTTCATGTCCACGCCGCCGTCATCGCTCGGGAAGGTGTGGCACGGCAGGTTTTCCACCGCCCCGCCGGACTCCACGCCGCGAATCGAGGTGCACCAGCCGTACTCTTTGAAGGAGCGGTTGATGTTAGCGGCCATCGCATACGCGGCGTTCGCCCAGGAGTAGCTGTTGTGGTTCGCGCCGTCGGTCTGCTCTTCAAAGTCAAAGCTGTCGACCGGGTTGGTGCGAATGCCGTACGGCAGGCGCGACAGGAAGCGCGGCATCACCAGGCCCAGATAGCGGGCATCTTCGGATTCACGCAGCGAACGCCAGGCCGCGTATTCGGTGTTCTGGAAGATCTTGGTCAGGTCGCGCGGGTTAGCCAGCTCCTGCCAGGACTCCATCTGCATCACGCCCGGCGCGGTACCGGTGATAAACGGACAGTGCGCCGCAGAGCCGATGCGCGCCATTTCGCCCAGCAGCTCAACGTCCTGCGGGCTATGGTCGAAGTAGTAGTCGCCCACGATGCAGCCAAACGGCTCGCCGCCGAACTGACCGTACTCCTGCTCGTAGATTTTCTTGAAGATCGGGCTCTGGTCCCAGCCCACGCCCTTGAAGCGCTTCAGGGTGCGGCCCAGCTCCTGCTTGGAGATGCTCATAAAGCGGATCTTCAGCATCTCGTCAGTTTCAGTGTTGTTCACCAGGTAGCTCAGACCGCGCCAGGCGCTCTCCAGCTTCTGAAACTCTTCGTGGTGAATGATCTGGTTTACCTGCTGCGACAGCTGCTCGTCGATACCGGCGATCAGGTTCTGAATGGTGCGGTAGGTGTCGTTGGAGAAAGTGACGGTATTTTCCAGCGCCTGCTGCGCCAGCGTTTTGACCGCGCTTTCGACGGCTGAACGGGCCTGATCGGTTTTCGGGCGGAACTCTTTGTTCAGCAGCGCGCTGAATTCATCCTGGCTGAACGCCTGACCCGCCTGCTGCTCGTGTTGTTGAGTCTGGTTGCTCATCGATTATTCCTCGCTACCTTTCGCGCTTTCGTCATTTTTCGGCAACTGGCTCAGGGATTTGAGCAGCGTCGGATCCTGCAGAATTTTAGCGATCAGCTCTTCCGCACCGTTTTTGCCGTCCATATAGGTCAGCAGGTTGGAGAGCTGGGTACGCGCTTCCAGCAGCTTGTTCAGCGGCTCGACCTTGCGGGCCACCGCATCCGGCAGGAAGTCGTCCATGCTGTCGAAGGTCAGATCCACGTTGAGCTTGCCTTCGCCGGTCAGGGTGTTATCCACCTGGAACGCCACGCGCGGCTTCAGCGCCTTCATGCGTTCGTCAAAGTTGTCGATGTCGATTTCGAGGAATTTACGCTCGTCGACGGCCGGCAGATTTTCAACCGGTTTGCCGACCAGATCGGCCATGACGCCCATCACAAACGGCAGCTGAATCTTACGTTCTGCACCGTAGATCTCTACGTCATACTCGATCTGCACGCGGGGGGCACGGTTACGTGCGATGAATTTCTGCCCACTGTTACTCATTGCCATGATGTTCTCCATCAAAGATGCGCGGTGAAGGTGAAACGGCAGGCTCCATGCCTGTCGTCATAATGCCTGGACGCGTTATTCGCGGCGCCCAAAGATGTTTTCAAGTTGGTTAACGCCGTCTGGCGCCAGGTCGCGAATAATGTCCATAAAGTTAAGTTCTGACAGCCGCTGCACCCGTTCAATCATCAGCGGTGCGGGGTGGCTCGGTTCGTACTGCGCAAAATACTGCTTCGCTTTTTCCAGCATCAGCTGCGCGTCGGCGCGGCTGGTGATCTGCACGCTGCGCCAGTCGGCGACCGGCTGAACGGGCTGCGCTGCCGTCGACTGCTGCTCGGCCTGGGGTTCTGCCTGCGCCTCACGGTTCGGCAGCAGCTTGCTGATGTCGGTTACCTGACACGCGCTGGCGACCAGCCCGACGGTTTTCAGCAGCTGTTCCATCTCGGGCACGCCGCTTTCACCGAGATGCCCGGTGAGAAGCTCGCGAATGGCCAGCAGACGTTCGTTAATGACGATAACCGCTGCGGTTCCCGGCTGGTCGCCGCGGGCCAGCTCGTCAATCAGCCGTGGACGGCCGCCGGGATAGTCCGGGCATTCCGTCTTGCTGCCGTCCAGCAGGGCCTGGGCATCCCGGAGCGAAATTTCATCGCCGTTTGAACGCAGAAGCGAGGCGTTTCGCACGGCGACGGTGAGGTCGGATTTATCGCTCAGCCCTGCCAGGGCGTTAATGCGATAGAACGGATCGGTTTCGCCATACTCTTCCAGCAGCGGATAGAGCGTCTCCCAGTAACGGGCGATCGCCTCCTGCACCAGCAATAATCCGTCCGCGTAGCCCGCCAGCCCGCGGCGGCGCGTCCAGGCATGGGTTAACGCCAGCAGTACGCGAAGATCTTTGGTGCGGGTCAGCAGGCTGGTGGCGTATTTTTCCACCGTGTTCCAGTCAGCGGGCTCTGCCGGGATAATGGTGTCGCCAAACTGCTGTTCCGCTTTCCCAAGACTTGCCTGATTCATGATCTGGAAGTCGGCGTCGTACTCCAGGTTTTCGCCGCAGGGTTTTTCGGGACTGATTGGCGCGAGAAATTCTTCGATATTCATGAGATCCCTGCTTATTCAAACATGGGCGGATAGAGACCGTGACGCCCCGGACGGGCGCCCCCTGCCGGGTCGAACAGCAGGGTGAAAAGCTGCCCGGTAAAGTTCCCGCTGTGCACGTGGGTGTACAGCGGGTAGCCGTCGCAGCGGTTGGTCCACCAGTAGCTGGTCTGACGCAGCGGATCAAAACACTCGGCCGCCTGAGGCCAGCCCAGCGTGCTCTGGCCGTCCTCGTCATAGCCAATCACATCAAGGATGTCGGAACGCTTTTGCGGCTCGACGGGCTGCGGCGCCGGAATGGTCATCAGCATCTCATCCAGCTGTGAGGCGGAAAAACTGTTGCGCACCGCGTGCAGCCCCAGGCGCCCAATCTGCTGGTACCAGCTTTCGGCCTGGCTGAGCAGGCTGGTCGACCACTCTGACGGGGCGAAGCTCAGCTGCAGGCAAACCGGATACTGTCGGCCAACGCTGTCGCGGCCGGGCAGCAGACAGCCCATCTGGATCATCTGGCTGCCCAGCATGGGCGGTACCACAAAATTCCAGACTGGCGCTTTGTGAAACTGGCGCTCGCCGCTGCGCTGCTCTTCCTGCTGCCAGGCCAGCAGGCCGACCTGGAACCAGTGTGACCACTGGCGCTGTAAAGTGTCAGGAAAGCGACGCTGCAAAAAATCTCCGGCGCTGGGTAATTTGCCATACCAGCTGTAGCGGTTCATCGCAGGGGTATTCGTCATACGGCTGTCCTTGCGGTTATGGGCATGAGAAACGGGGAAGCTGGAACGGGTTACGAATGCTGTTTGGCGCAAACTCCAGCGTGACCTGATGTCCGTCGACGTTGAAGGTGGCCTGACGGCTCAGGCTACCCGCGCCCGGGCTGGTGCTCGCTTTATCGAAGAAGCGGTTGAGCGCCCAGGCACCGTTGGTGACCAGCGTCGCCGTGCTGCCGTTCGCCAGCCCCAGCTGCATGCGTACCTGGTTAGTGCCGCCCGGCCCCGGCCAGTTCATGATCTGTACGGCCTGCGGACCGTGGCTGTAGCGCAGCAGCTGGCCGTCGACATCCAGCGTCAGGTTCAGAATGGAGTTATCCATTCGCACGGTGCGAACCGTCACCTTGAAGGACGGCGTCGTGGCGCCATTAGCAAAGAAAGCGTCGCGAATCGACTGGGCCTGCTGGAACGGTCTCAGCAGCCCTTCGCTTCCCGGCAGCGTTTTACCGTCGATGCCCGGCATAAAGCGCCAGTTTGCCTGCGTGGTATCCACTTTATTGGTCAGATTGTCGCGGAAGAAAGCGTCCATCAGCCCGGTTCCCGGCGCAAACATGCGCGCGAGATCGTCAGGGGTGACCTCGGTGCTGGCGCTGCGCACCAGCGGGTAACGGCCGGCGATCGCCTGACGGCAGAATCCGCCCACCTCAACGTTAATCCGCTTACGCACGTTTTCGAGGTCGCGGCGCTGGGTATCGCTGCTGGCGCCCACCGCCATATTGCTGAACATGGTTTGCAGCCCGCCCGGCAGGCGACCGGCGCTGGCCTGCAGGCGGCTGATCGCCTCGCCGCCCGGTGCCGGCATGCCGCTGTTGGCCGCGTCCTGGACGGCGGTCAGGTAGCGGTAGAGCTCATCCACCTGCTTGAGAAAATCATCAAACACGATGGTCTTCCCGCCCTTCTCCAGCGGCTGCGCCAGCTCAATCATCGGCGCGTAGTGGTCGGTGACCAGCTGTTCCGGTGCCTGGGTGACCACGGCGGCCTGGGTCGGCGCAGCGTCATTGTTGCTGAACAGCGCTTCCAGCGTGCGGGTGGCGCGGTTGCTCTGCGCCTGCGCTTTATCCGCATCTTCCTGCGCTGGCGCATTGCGTGACAGCGTCAGGACCTGACTCAGGTTCTGCACCAGACGGCGCAGAGGCGAGTTTGCGCCGGAGAGCAGGCGCGCGGTGTTGATGCGCTGGGAAAGATCGGCGCTGTTATTGAGCTGGATGTCGGCGAGGAAGCGATCCCAGTTCGCGATAAAATCGCGCATGTAGAGCTGGCGCACGGCGTTATCGATCTGCTGTTTATCTTCCTGCGCCGTCGCGGCCCCCAGCACCCAGGCATCGTCCTCGTGCAGGGCGGTGGTTACGCTGTCAATCTGGCCGTTAAAGCTTTTCCAGTAGCCGTCCGGCGTATACAGACCCGGCACGCCTTCGCTCACCGGCTTGCCGCTTTTGCGTGAAAACACCAGCTCGCTCTGCGGTCCGCCCAGATCGGAAAGGGAGACCGGCTTGAGGTTGTCATCATGTTCAAGCAGGCGTTTGAGACGACCGTAAACGCGCGTGGAGAGCGGCTGCTGGCCGATCATCGCTCTTTCGCGGGCCACCAGAGATTCATCCTGCGCGTACGGCGAGGCCTGGATTTTCGGTTCCAGCAGCTGCGTCAGGTGCCATTCAAGCTGCTGCAGCTGCGCCTTCGTGACGTTCTGCGGCAGATTTCGCTGCAGGTTGAGCATCACCCACGAATGCAGGAATTTACCGTCGTAGTGCTTCGGCTGATACAGCATCTGATAGGCTTTCAGCGCTTCATAGCTATATTCCACATCGCTACCGTTGTCGTTGCGCAGCCAGGTGGTGATGTGCATAGCGACGGCAGGCAACAGCATCTGATCCAGCGCTTTCTGGTACAGAGACTGCGAGGCATCGCTGACGTCATCTCCGCGGTAGAGCCCCATACGGCGGGAGACGGGCGGATCGTTTACATCAAACGCGTCGCTTTTCGGCAGGTCCACCAGACCGTTCAGCAGCGGCAGCAGATCGAACAGGTCACGCTGGGTCTGGTTCTGCAGCGCTTTGCTCTGCTGGTCCAGCAGCGGCACCTTCGCATCCACCTCTTCCAGATAGGCCTTGTTTTTGGCATAGCTGGTCAGCCACAGACCGCCGAGGATGACCAACAGGGCCAGCAGCGCCGCGTAGCCAGACCAGATCACCGCCCGGTTGCGCAGCTCCCACCAGCGGTTTTCGCCCGCGATCCCGGCTTCCTGGAAGATGACGTTTTGCAGCAGGTTCTTAATGAAGAAACTCTGGCCTTTTGCCCCCGGGATAGGCGCTTCTTTGCTGACCGAATCCCAGTTATCCGCCTCTCCCCCTTCCGGCAGCGACAGCGCGCGGTTCAGTTCGCCCATCACGCGGTCGAACGGCATGCCTTCCTGCGTCCCGCTGGCGAAGTAGATCCCGCGCGGAGAGAACTCGGTTTCGAAGTTGGAGCGGGCGAAGACCGTGCTCAGGTAGTCCGCCAGCAGCGGACGCAGCGCGGCGAACTCCTGCGGGAAGAGATACGCTTCAGCGCGGGTTTTCGCGTCATGCTCTTTCAGCATGGTTTCCGGCAGCCCGGCATCAAGGCGCTGCTGGAGCAGAGAAAACTCCTGCTGGAAGTTGCCCATCAGGTCGTAATCGGCGTGTTTGGTTTGCTCCCACGGCAGCGTAAAGCCCCAGATCTGGTCGCGCTGCGCTTTGTCGTAGTCGGCAAACCAGGCGCGGAAACCTTTAAGCAGGTCGGCCTTGGTCACCATCACGTACACCGGGAAGCGGATACCCAGCTGTTCATGCAGCTCGGACAGACGCTGGCGCAGGTTCACCGCCTGCTGGCGGGACGCCTCGGCGGACTGGGTGAGCAGGTCAGAAATGCTGATGGTGATGATAACGCCGTTGATCGGCTGGCGGCGGCGATACTTGCGCAGTAACCCCATGAACTCCAGCCATTCGCCGGCGTCCTGCACCTGCTCGCTCTCCTGAGTGGTGTAGCGGCCCGCCGTGTCCAGCAGCACCGCTTCATTGGTAAACCACCAGTCGCAGTTACGCGTGCCGCCAATGCCCCGCAGCGCGGTCTTACCGAAGCGATCGGCCAGCGGGAACTGCAGCCCGGAGTTAACCAGCGCCGTGGTTTTACCGGAGCCCGGCGCGCCGATAATGACGTACCACGGCAGCTGATAGAGATATTGCGTGCTGAAGCGCTGCGTCCACTGGGCGCCCTGGCCCGCTTTGCTGAAGTGCGCTTTTTTCAGCATCTGCGCGGCTTCATCAAAGCGGCTGGCGAGGATCTGCTCCTCGCTGTTCAGCCGCTTCTGCGGATCCGCCGCTTCCGGGCTGGCGGTGTTCTCCTTGAGCTTGTCCATCAGCTTGCGGTTCAGCCAGGCATTGTACAGGCGCGGCAGAATGTGGCCCTGCGCCCAGAGCAGATAGACCACGGCAATGCTGATAATGCGGTTCTGTTCAGACTCAAGCGGTCGGGTGTCCACGATGGACAACAGGGGACCAATCATCCAGATCACCGCCGCAAGCGCCGTTACGCCGAGGAAGCTCCACAGAATGCGGTTGGTCAAAATGGAAAGAAGTGTAGTCAGCATCCTTAGTTTCCTTGCGGCAATCCGTTCAGCTCAGCCTGAGTGTTTTCAGGCGACACCAGCAGAGTAATTTCCACACGGCGGTTACGGGCGCGGTTTTCAGGCGTCGTGTTCGGCGCCACCGGGTTAATCTCGCCCCGCCCTTCCGCTTTCACGCGGCCAGGCTGAGAGAGGCTTCCCTGCAGCATTTTTTGTACCGAGCGGGCGCGTTCCAGAGAGAGTTCATAGTTCGAGGCAAAGCGCGCGCTGCGGATCGGCACGTTGTCGCTGTAGCCCACCACCAGAATTTTGCCGCTGACGTTATTCATCGCCTGCGCAATGCGGTTGATGACCGGTTCATAGCGGTCACGCACGACGGTAGAGGCGGAGGTAAACAGCCCGTCGCCCTTCAGGATAACGACGCTGCGATCCGCTTCGTCTTTCACCGCGACCAGGCCCGCCTCGATTTCAGGCTTCAGGAAGCCGCGCAGGTTCAGCACCGACGGAAGCTGACGGGCCGGCTGCTGAATAGTGGTTTCCGGCAGCTGGGACTGGTAAATCTTCGCCAGCACCGGGTTGGTGTTATCGCCAAGGCGCCAGTTAAGCACGATATAAAACAGGCAGGCGATAAACCCGGCCAGCGCCACGCAGGCCCACAGAGGAACCATCGGCCGCCAGAGCTTGCGCAGTACCGGACGATCTTCCGGATGGGGAGAAAGCGGCGGCGGATAGCTGCCGCGCACGCCGCGGATCATCTGCCACAGCCGCTGCTTGATGGTTTCAAGCTGCGTGCGGCCATTATCCAGCACCCGATAGCGTCCTTCGAAGCCCAGCAGCAGGCAGTAGTTGATCATCTCCAGCAGCAGGATATGCTCGCGCGGGTTCTGCGACAGGCGCGCCAGCAGCTGGAAGAACTTCTCGCCGCCCCAGGTTTCGTTGTGGAAGGTCACCAGCAGACCGTTGCTTGACCAGACGCCGCTGCTGCCCCAGGGGGTGAGCGCGGCGGCCTCATCGAGCGCCGTACACAGGCAGTAACGTGCCCCGACGATCACTTCGTAGGGCAGCCCCGCCTGCTGACAGCGGACTTCGAAACGGCGAATCTCATCGATCAGACGCTGGCGTAACGCCACCTGATCGTCATGGGAGACCGAATGACGGATCTGCGGAATCGCGTTGAGCAGCGGATTGGCGGCCGCCACCAGCTGATTGTTGCTACTGGCTCCGGTAAACGCGGCATCACTGCCGGTGTCCTGTCGTTCCTGCATATTAAGCGCTCGCTTTATTATTCTGTCGGGCTACGGATGGCCCAAAACTCCATATCCAGCCCCGGGAATTCCCCTGCAAGATGCAGGGCAAATGCGCCGGACTTATCCATCTCGTGCCACAGCTCGCTGCCCTTCTCCAGTTCAAAGTAGCTGTAGCCGGCATGCCACGGGATCTGCGGCGGCGCGACCGGCATGGCGCGCAGCATAATGCCCGGCAGCTGAAGCTGAACCAGATCGCGGATTTTCGAGACCGGCGCGACCTTCATCTGCGCCGGGAAATGGGTTTGCAGGTGTTCGCCCGGCACATTGGCTTTAACCGCCAGCACGAAGCCGAACTCGCGCACCATGCTGGTTTCAGGCACCGTGGCGATGTTCAGGCCGTGGGAGCGTTCGTTAAGCGGCAGCTGGATCGCGTGGTCTTCCATCACCAGCGACAGTCCCTGACGCAGCATCAGCATCAGTTTGCTGAAGCAGTTAGTCAGATCGTCATGATCGTAAATCGGCAGCACGCTTTCGGCGGTACGCTGCGACGTCCAGGTGGCGAGCTCGGTCGCAAACGGCAGCCAGCTTCGCCAGAGCGTTTCCGGATGCAGCAGCGGGAGGGTTTTTAAATGAGAAACCTCGCCCAGATGACGGTTAACCAGCGACAGCAGCGTGAACTCAATCAGTTCGGAGGTGTTAAAGCGGCCAGGCTGGCGCAGACGACCGCCAATTTGCTGGCTGCGCTGCACCAGCAGACCGTGCATATCGTTGATCATGCTGTAGATCTGCGGGCTGTTGTTGGCGTTGAGCATCGGCGGGATGTAGCTGTTATCGAGCCGCACGTGGTTGTCGTTACGTTTCTCCGTCACAAACGCCACGCCGATGGCGGTCCATTCCGCCGTGAGGTCTTTTTCCAGCATCAGGGTCAGACGCAGACGGCCAAACTGGACGGTGGCATCCCCCACCGACATGGCGTTGTCGTCTTCCACCTCTTGCTCGAAAGCGATGAAGCGCGCCAGCGAGGCCGGCTCTTCGCTAAAAATCACCTCTTCTCTCTCGCCACGACGAACCGGCAGCGCGAGCACCACCTTTTCGTTGGTGAGATTGTCAGGAATTTTCAGCGGCGCAGGGCCGTTGCGCCCGTTACGCACCTGGAAAAAGGTGCCGTCCGGCAGCAAGCCACAGCAGTAGCTCAGGGCAATGCATCCCTGACGAAGCATCGCTTCATCCAGTTCCACGTCAAGAAAGCCCCAGAGATATGACCGCTGTAGCGCGCCCCATTCACGAACATGGTTGAGCAGATAGCTTTCAGTCCGCTGAAAATGGTGTGGACGCAGGAACATGCCCTCGGTCCAGACGACCTTTTCTGCTTTCGTCATGATGATGTGTTTCCTGTGTTGAAGCGCGTTACTGGCTGATGACCCGAATGCCGTTCACGTCGAGAAAAACGTTGGCCTGAAGTTCATCCGCGGACCATTTCCAGAACTGGTAGATATGATTTTCGCCAGGCACAGGCAGAGGGAGTGAAACGCGCCATTTTTTGCCATCCAGCATCTGATACTCCGCCATCACGCCGATGTAGCGGGCCTCCGGAGAGCTTTGCCCGCTGAGGGTTTTGGACAGCTGTCCCGGCATCAGGAAGAACACGTCGCTGTTCAGCAGATTCGCGCCAAGCGTGGCTGACGCGTTGTTCTGCAGGGAGTAGAAGTCGCTGGACATGAAATCCGCATCGGATTTCAGCAACAACACCCGGACCTTAAGCGGCGCAGATTCGTTGATTTGTGGATGAGCCTGAAACTGCAGATTGTAGCGGGAGGGGTCGCTGTGTGAAGACGACGTACAACCACTGACCAGGGCGAAAATCACCGCGTAAAAGAATAACCACAGCTTATGAAAATTTTTATTATTCATAAAAATGCGCTCATGCAAGCCGTTTAGTTCAGGATCCAGGTACCGTTAGCGCTGTCTTTGCAGGCTTTGCTGTTGCCATCGACGTCGACACAGGTCGCTTTTTTACGCGCCTTCGGACGAATGGCCTGTTTACGCACGGCGGCGTCGTACAGGTCGGCCTTGATCACGGCGCGCATCGGGACGTAACCAATCAGCTGATCGTTGCCTTCATCGGCAAGCGCCATCCAGTAATGTTCAACCTGACCCAGCACCACGTACGTTTTTCCGGTGTCGAGAGTGCGGATAACTTTGCCGCCGAAGTCAGGACGGCTCATCAGGGAGGCTGGATACATGGCGCGATACGGTTCGTTGACCGGGTTGAACTCCGCCGGCGGCGTCACAGCGTGACGGTGGGTTAAGGTCACGCCGTTGACCTGGCTGGTCTCGATCGTATCGTCGTTGATCACAGGTTTCTGCGGCGCTTTACAGCCCGCCACCGCCATTACAAACAGAAGTGAAAACAGTACGCGCATTTTCATATGCTTTTCCGTAGCGATATTTCGATGATGAAGATAAGGGAGTGAAGTTTGACTTAGGTGCTATTGTTAAAATAGCCAGGATATTTTCGGGGCGTTACTATTTTAAGGGCATAGCTACCGCACGAGCCCTTCAGAATAAGGCCCAGTGTCTTCCTGACATATTTTGACAAACGGTAAACAAGTTTACATGAGCTTCGTCTCAATTCAATATTTACCGGTACGTAACTGTTGGTAAATGAAGCAGTCGGAAAATTATAGGATTAATCCTATGAAAAAACCCGATATGACCTACGCCCTTTTATTTCTTAGCCACATAACATTGCAAGCATATGTTTTATATACTAAAAACACAAAAGAGAACCACTTTCATTAACGCAATACGGCTATTATCGCCACTACCATAATTAGTAGAATTCGCGTATTGGTGAGGTCAGCAGAATATATGAAAGATGAATTATTTGTTGCACTATCAGGGTAACTTTAATATTGAATGCACGTGTTAACGTGAATGTGACTATTTCACTTATGTTGCACGACGTTAATTTTACGCCTCAAAATAACTTTATATTTCGCGTTGCGACAATTACCCAACCAGGCCTGAATTTTATCCTTTAATCATTAAGCCTGAGTTAACCATCCTGACATTATCGCCGCCAAAAAATGCTCGCAATAGCCCGCCAGCAGCGACCCGTGTTTATTGCTGCCGCCCACAGCCTTCATTCGAAATTTTATTGCTGCTACATCCTCTCCTGCTCGCCCCATCTATCTTGCCTACCGTGTGATAGATAAGATTTATTATTAAAATGATAAAATTTCGTTATAATTTCTTTAAATATTTAAGCATCAGATCCGATAAATCGCTGTAATAAAAAGAATTTAAGATAAGGCACTTTTCCGCACCGCATGCGCGTAGCCATCCGGTCGTCATTGCTTTCGCTTATTGTCTTATACAGCGCTTATATGTGTTCAGACGTTGTGTGACCGAAGAAATCAGGAGTGGGTATGAATAAGAAAAGACGCTCGGTGCCGGGTATCAGACACTATGACGGTCCTGCCGGAGGCTGGGGCGCGTTAAAAGCGACGGCCATCGCGGTACGTACCCAAATGGATACCCTGGACGCTCCCGCGACGCTGCTGCGCACCAACCAGCCTGACGGTTTTGACTGCCCGGGCTGCGCGTGGCCCGATAAAGAACACAAGTCGACGTTCCAGTTCTGCGAGAACGGCGCAAAAGCTGTGACCTGGGAAGCGACCAGCAAACGCGTTACCCCCGCGTTTCTGGCCGAAAACAGCGTCTCCTCGCTGCTGGCAAAATCGGACTTTGAACTGGAAGGCTACGGTCGACTGACGCATCCCCTGCGCTATGACCGGGCAAGCGATACCTTCCGGCCCGTCGACTGGGAAGAGGCGTTTCACCGCATCGGCGCAGTATTGCGCGGGCTCGAACCGGACCAGGTCGAGTTCTATACCTCCGGACGCGCTTCTAACGAAGCGGCGTATCTGTTCCAGCTGTTCGCTCGCGAATACGGCACCAATAACTTCCCCGACTGCTCGAATATGTGCCACGAGGCCACCAGCGTCGGTTTGCCGCGTTCGATTGGCATCGGGAAAGGCACCGTCTCGCTGGACGACTTCGATAAGACCGAGCTGGTGATCTCCATCGGCCACAACCCCGGCACCAACCATCCGCGAATGATGGGGACGCTCCACGAGCTGGCCCGTCGCAACGTGCCGATTATCGTCTTTAACCCGCTGCGCGAGCGCGCCCTCGAACGCTTCGCCGACCCGCAAAGCGTGATTGAAATGGCGACCTACGGCTCAACGGATATCGCCTCGACCTATTTCCAGGTGAAGGCCGGGGGCGATGCCGCCGCGCTGAAAGGCATTGCCAAACACCTTCTCGAAATGGAGGCCGAGCGCGGTGACGTGCTCGACCATGCGTTTATTGCCGAACACACCCAGGGCATTGAGGACTTCGCCGCCGATATCGCGCAAACCCGCTGGGACGAGATCGAGCGCGAGTCGGGCCTGAACCGGGCGGCGCTCAAAAAGGTGGCCGACGCCTACGCGAAATCAAATGCCACCATCATTACCTACGGGATGGGTATTACCCAGCACAATAAAGGTACGGCAAACGTCCGCCTGATCGCTGACCTGCTTCTGCTGCGCGGGAATATCGGCAAGCCCGGCGCGGGTATCTGCCCCCTGCGCGGCCACTCTAACGTTCAGGGGAACCGCACTGTCGGGATCAGCGAGAAGCCTACCCCGGCCTTCCTGAACCGTCTGAAGGACGTTTTCGGCTTTGAGCCGCCGTCTCACCACGGACACGATGCGGTGCAGGCCACGCAGGCGATGATCGACGGCCGCGCGAAGGCGCTCATCTGCCTCGGGGGTAATTTTGCCGTCGCGATGCCCGATCACGAGCGGGGTTTTCCGGCGATGGGTAACCTGGATTTGAGCGTGCACGTCGGGACCAAGCTCAACCGTACCCATCTGCTGGTGGGCAAAGAGACCTTTATCTTTCCGTGCCTCGGCCGCACCGAGCTGGATCTCCAGGCCACCGGCCGTCAGTCCATTACCGTCGAAGACTCCATGTCGATGGTGCATGCCTCGTCCGGCAAGCTGAAGCCCGCCTCGCCGTTGCTCCGTTCGGAGCCGGCTATCGTCGCCGGCATGGCGAAAGCCACGCTGCCGGAAACCCGCGTGGACTGGCTGACGCTGGTAGAGGATTACGACCGGATCCGCGATCTGATCGAGCAGACCATTCCGGGCTTTGAGAACTACAACGCGCGGATCCGCGTTCCCGGGGGCTTCCGCATGCCGCTGCCGCCGACGCAACGCATCTGGCCAACGGCGACGGGAAAAGCGATGTTCTCGGTGTTCGACGGCGTTCACGAGAATGCCAGCGGCGAAGGTGAGCACGTTCTGCGGTTAATCACGCTGCGCAGCCACGACCAGTACAACACCACCATTTACGCGCTGGACGACCGCTACCGCGGCGTGTTTGGCCGCCGCGACGTGCTGTTTATGAACGAAGACGATATGGCGCAGTCAGGCCTGGAACACGGCGACCGCGTGGATATCGAAACCGCCCTCCCCGGCAGCGTCCAGCGTTTGAAGGACATTACCGTGGTGGCGTACAGCATCGCGCCGGGCACCGTCGGCGCCTATTACCCGGAGGCCAACGTGCTGGTACCGCTTGATTATCTGGATAAGGACAGCGGTACGCCGTCGTATAAATCCGTTCCGGTTCGCATCACCCTGCGCTCGAAAGAGATCCGCATGCTGTAAGGCTGCTCGCGCAGAGATAATGATGGATATTAAACAGTTAAAATATTTAATCGCACTCGACGAGACCCGGCACTTTGGTAAAGCGGCCTCGCAGTGCAACGTCACCCAGCCGACCCTCTCCATGCGCATCCGCAGCCTGGAAGAGGAGCTGGGGCTGGTGCTGATCGTGCGCGGGCAGCGCTTTGAAGGGTTTACGCCGGAGGGGGAACGCATCCTCGCGTGGGCCCGCGCCCTGCTTGCCGCACACGACGGGCTACAGGCGGAAGCGGCGCTGTGCAAAGGCCAGGTGGTGGGCGAATTACGTCTGGGGATGGTGCCGCTGGCGAGCGTGGATCCGATGATCTTTATTCGTCTGCTGACGCAAAAATACCCGGAGCTGACCTACAGCCTCTATTCCATGTCCTCAGCGCAGATTGCCGACGGCGTCAGCCGCAATCAGCTTGAGCTGGGAATTTGCTACCTCAACAGCATCGACACCAGCCTGTTTGACGTTATCCAGCTGCCAAAAACGAAGATGGGCCTGCTGCACGACGTCCGCCATTTCCAGCTCGGACAGGCAACGCTGACGTGGCACGACCTGACGGATTTTCCGCTGGGGTTCCTGACCAAAGGGATGCACTATCGGGCGCATATGGAGGCCAGCTTTAAATCTGCCGGCATCGAACCCACGTCCGTTTTCGAAAGCGACTCGACGTTCCAGATCATTCAGGCGGTTCAGAGCGGCGTGTGCTGCGCCGTCATGCCGCTGAACAACGGGCTGGAGGCACTGAACGGCAACTTCCGGATTGTCCCCATCGCTGACGCGAACATTGAGGCTCCCGTCGGCCTGATTATGCGCAGGCAGAAGCCCGTCTCCTCGCTGGCGCTGCGCTGCTTTACCGACGCGCAGGAGATTTATCACGCGGTCAATGAGGCGTAGGCCTCGCGCGTCACCTCGCTAAAACCGCCGATCAGCACCGCGTCGCGCACCTCCCGGTATTCCGGCGCATCCACCAGCTCGTGAAGCGCATCGCGAATGGCGTTAAGCGTTTCAGGCGAGGTGTTAGGCGAGGTGATCAGCGGCAGGCCCGGCGTCAGCGGGGTGCGGCCAATGACCGCCAGTCCCGCAAGGCGTTCCGGCTCATGGCGCTGCAGCAGTGCCCAGGTCACGCAGTCGATGGCCGCAATATCGCCCGCCCCGCGTTTCACATCAATCAGCGACTGGCGATGGCTGCCGCTGAAGGACGTTTGCGCGAAAAAGGGACCGCCGCTCGCCAGGGGAGCCACTATTTTTCGCAGCGCATTGTAGCCGGACTGGGAATCCGGGGAGTTACAGACCGCCCGACGTCCGCGAAAATCCGCCAGCGTGAGGTGCCGATCCTCCTCGCGCACCGCCAGAAAGCTGCGGTACTGGATCCCTTCGCAGCCCGGTGCCGCGTAGTGAAAACAGCCGACCACCTGCACGTCCGGGAGCAGCGTGACCAGCGGATAACCGCAGGTCTGGCTGAGGATAAGCGCAGGCTGTTGCCAGTGGGTCAGCAGGTCGGACTCCGGCCAGCCGGGATCGCGATCGACGGACACACCGCGCGCGGCCAGCAGCCCCTTTACCGCCAGCCAGAGCGCGCGGGTGTCGGCGCGATCCACGGCATACATGGGAAACGCCAGCAGGTTACTCATACCCTTCCCCCTGTTGTTTTGCGGGGTGAACCGTGACGTCGACGGGTCTGGCCCAGAACTGACGCAGCCATTCACCGTAGCCCCTGACGAGAAAACCGTGGTTTCGCTGCTGGTACGCCTCCCGGTTTTGCTCGTAGATGGCCTTCAGCCCGTACCAGGGAACGCCCGGCAAATCATGATGTACTGAATGGTAGTTGAGATTCAAAAACAGCACCCGCCAGAACAGCCCGGCCTCGTTAATGACGGAGCGCGCCAGCGGGTCGTCCGCCGCGCGATGTTCGAAAAACGATCGGACCTTGGTCAGCGCCAGCGCCGGATAGCTGACGGCCAGCACAAACCAGACGGGTGAAAAACCGGTACGCGTCATCCAGGCGAAGAGCGCCACCAGCAGCAAAACGTGAACCAGCCACATCGCCATCGCCCGCAGGTGAAGGTGACGAAATGCCGCCACGGCGGTGCCCAGCGTCTGAAGGATATCCAGCAGCGGGGCCAGCACCAGCCGCCCGGCGAAGGTATTCCGGGCGCGGATCGTACGCTTCTGCCAGGGGGAAAAGCGTGCCCAGCTCTCGTCGGTAAAATAGTACGACTCCGGGTCATCCACCGGATGGGTCAGGCTATGGTGCCGATGATGGGCGAGATGGGAGTCCCGGTACAGGCCATACGGATACCAGACCGCCAGCGGGAGCGTGCCGAACAGCTGGTTGAGCCAGGCGAAACGCGTGGGGTGCCCGTGGATCAGCTCATGCTGCAGGGACATATACCAGGCGGTAAACCCGATCAGCAGCAGCGTGGCGGGCAGCAGGCCGAGCGTTTGCCAGAACGCCAGCGTGGCAAACCAGCCTGCATAAATCGTGATAATCAACAGCCACGTGGGCAGTTCGCTGCGCCATAAAAAACCCGATGCAAGATGGCGGATTTGTTCGCGTTGTTGCGGATGTAAATAGAGGGAGCTTCGTTGACTCATTCCTTAGACGCCGTTTCGCCAGAGATAATTCTCTGACGATCGGGGATAACGTCTGAAATAACAAACAACTTAAATCGCATTGCTTTGCCAGAAACGAGTGGCGCACGCGTCGCTTGACTTATTCTGTGATAAAGGTACTTTTCAGGACATGAAGAAGATCCTGATTATTGTTCCCGACGGCGGCATGCTGTTTGAAGCCGCCGGTATCGCCGACATTCTGATGCAGGCCAACCGGCTGCATCCGGAAGGGCTTGCGCAGCCCCGCTACCGGATTATCATCGCCACCACGCAGCCTCACCAGGTGATCCACGGCCAGTCCGGCCTGAATCTGCTGGCGGACTATCGCCTGCCGGAGCTGGACCCGCGTGAACCGCTGGACACGATTATCATCACCGGACGCGGCATGAACGAGCAGGAGAGCACGGCGGTGGTGGACTGGCTGCACCTCGCTGCGCCGCACGCCCGGCGGGTAGCCTCTATCTGCGGCGGCGCGATGCTGCTGGCCCAGACCGGCCTGCTGGACGGTCGTCGCGCGACCACCCACTGGCGGCTGCTGGAGACGATGCAAACCCAGTATCCGGCTATCCACGTCGAAGGCGGTCCGCTGTATATTCAGGATGGCCCCATCTGGACCTCCGGCGGCGTGAGTTCCGGGTTCGATCTGACCCTGGCGCTGGTGGAAGACGATTACGGATTTACCCTCGCCCGCGACGTGGCGCAGGATATGGTGATGTACCTGCGCCGCCCCGGCGGCCAGCTGCAGTTCAGCCGTTACAGCCTGCAGCAGCCCGGCACATCGGGCCCGATAAGCGAACTGCAAACCTGGATCCTGCAAAACCTCACCGCCGACCTGTGCGTGGAAAATCTGGCCGAGAAAGCGGCGATGAGCCCGCGTAATTTCACCCGCGTGTTTACCCGCGACGCGGGAGTTTCTCCGGCCCGCTACGTTACCGAAGCGCGTCTGGCCGCGGCCCGCCAGCTGCTTGAGCAGACCCATGACTCCCTTGAACGCGTTGCCGAGCAAAGCGGGTTTGGCACCAGCATTAACCTGCGCCGCATCTTTGAGAAACAGCTCCACCTCACGCCCGGCGAGTACCGCCAGCGCTTCCACTGCCGCAAAATGGCGTAATCTGATCCTTTTTTGTCATTTACGCCAAAGGGCCCGACGCCTACAGTGACTCCAGACAACAGAGATAAGGAGTGCACCATGGTTAAGGTCGGTATTAACGGTTTCGGCCGTATCGGACGTAATTTCCTGCGCGCAGCGCTGGGTAACCCGGATCTGCAGATTGTGGCCATTAACGATCTGACGGACAGTAAAACCCTCGCCCACCTGCTGAAACATGATTCCCTTCTGGGCAAGCTTCCCGCCCCGGTTGAAGCGGCAGACGGCGCGCTGCAGGTAGACGGGCAGCGGATCGCCGTATTTAGCGAACGCGATCCGGCGAATATCCCGTGGCGTGACGTCGGCGTTGACGTGGTGATTGAGGCCACCGGCTTCTTTACCGAGCGGGAAAAAGCGGCGGTGCATATCACCCACGGCGGCGCTAAGCGCGTCATCATTTCCGCCCCCGGGAAGAACGACGACCTGACGATTGTGATGGGGGTTAATCACGAGCAGTACGATCCCGCCCGTCACGCGGTGGTGAGTAACGGGAGCTGCACCACGAACGGCCTGGCGCCGGCCGCTCAGGTTCTGCATCAGCAGTTCGGGATTGAGCATGGCCTGATGAATACCACGCATGCCTACACCAACAGCCAGGCGCTGCACGATCAGCCGGAGAAAGATCTGCGCGGCGCGCGCGCGGCGGCGCTGTCGATTGTGCCTTACTCCAGCGGCGCGGCAAAAGCGCTGGGGAAAGTGATCCCCTCCCTTGACGGCAAACTGACCGGGTACTCCCTGCGCGTGCCGGTGCCGGTGGTGTCGATTGTGGATTTAACGGTAACGCTGAGCCGTAACGTAACCGCCGAAGAGGTGAATGACGCGTTCCGCAACGCGGCCGCTAGCGGGCCTCTGAAAGGCATTCTGGGCTATAGCGATGAACCGCTGGTCTCCAGCGATTACCAGGGCGACCCACGCTCCTCGATTATCGACGGGCTTTCCACGCTGGTGATTGGCGGGAACATGGTGAAGATCCTGGCGTGGTACGACAACGAGTGGGGCTTCTCAAACCGTCTGGTGGATCTGGCGGTGTGGATGGATAAGAAAGGGCTGTAAGTCTTACCGTGATGCCGGGTGGCGCTTGCGCTTACCCGGCCTACAAATTATGTCATCATCCAGTAATATCTCCCCATTCCTCGCTGAATATATAATTCTCAATAATCTTAAGTTTATTTAACTCTTTCTAATTCATCGCATCAATTATAAAAACGCACCAATTAAGTTAGAAAATAGGTTAATGTTTATTCTTTATTTTACGTTTAAAAGTGCGAGTCCGATCACTGTCCTTAGACGATAACGTAGACCATGATACACCCTGCACACAACAGGGACATATTATGTATTACAGCAAGGAAATTATAGAAAGAATTGGATCCGATAAAGATCTTGCATTAAGGCTCGATCGCGCCGTCGCGGGAGTAAAGGACGGTGCCATCGAATATTTAAATAATCTTGGCGATGCGACCACGCGATTGCTTTATTATACGTCTTGCTTTACAGACAATTATCAGGATGTCTGTACACAATTGCGTTCAGAAGACAAGAGGTTCATTTTTGGTGTTGTAGAATTAGTTAAACACAGAGATTTAATCTTCCGCATGGTTAAGATATATTTAGAAACAATGCTTAAAAACAGAAGTGAAGATGAGAAAAAAAGCATACTCCAGAAAGTCATACCCTTCACAACCAATTATTCAGTTAAACAAGCTTCGAAATTCGGCTTAATTTATGCTGTTACAAAGTACATATGTTATAGCAATCAAATGAATACCGCAGTGCAAAGGGTGTTAATGACAAAAGTTGCTGGGAGAACGGGTGGCGTATTTTTAGTGTTAAACGGTTATGCAATGATTCAACACGCTGCCGACAGTGCCAATAATCTTAAAAAAAACCTTCCGTTATTTTACCATGCATTATATATGGAAAATATTGAAATGATGTTCTTTCTCATCGAACCCGTAATAATGAAAGCTGGCTATCTTAATATTTATACAGCGTCAGACAATGATATTACGAATGCATTTATAAAAATGGCCCAATAATGCGAGAATTCATTAAGAGCATCATTAAACTTATTATCGAAGACTGGAAGAATGATTTGAAAGCATATGGCACAATTTTTGTCATTGTGATCTTATCAACGATACCAGCTACCTTCATCGAGGATGACCAAACCGCAATACTTATCATTGGGGCTATTGTTGTGATTGTTTTTTATATAGCGTACTTCTACGAGCCAAAAGGATGAAACATGTCTACACCAGCACATATATGGTTTACTGACGAAAATAATGCTCCCGTATTAGGCGAGTGTTTAATGCCTACAAGATTGGGCTCTACCGAACTCAAATCGTTTAATCACTCCGTCTGGATCCCCACCAGTTCCAACACGGGAAAACTGACAGGAACGCGCCTTCATGTTCCCATTACCTTTGAAAAAGAAATAGATCGCATCACACCCCATCTTTTTCGTGCCGTATGTACAGGTAAAACCTTCAAAACGGCATTAATCAAAATGTATAAAATTGATGACGCCGGTATTGAGCGCGAATACTTCAATATCACTCTGGAAAACGTCAAAATAACCAGGATCTCGCCAGTATTGCACCCGCTCGGTATCGCAAGTGCGCATATGGAAGAAGTCGAACTCCGCTATGAATCGATTGAATGGAAATATTGCGACGGGAATATCATGTTTAAAGACACCTGGAATGAAAGAGCAACAGCATAGAACAATGAACAACCGTTAAGTCCCTCTCCCCAAGGAGAGGGAAAAGGCTCACTCTGCTTTCACTTTCACGCCCATAAACACAATTACCATTGCCGTTACCAGCAAAAGACCGCTGCCCGCGAATACCCCGCTGGCGCCGTTGAGGTCAAATACCGCGCCACCCCCGGCCGCACCGGCACTTATTGCCAGCTGAATTGAGGCCACCAGCAGCCCGCCTGCACTTTCGGCTTCATCCGGAACGGTTGTGGCAAGCCAGGTTGACCAGCCCACCGGAACCAGACCAAATGCAAAGCCCCACAGCGCGACCAGGAACCCGTCCAGCATCGCCAGATGACCAAACGCCACCATGGTGAGCGCGAGAACGCCCATCGCGAACGGCACCAGCGCCAGCGTCAGGCGCAGATTGCGTGCCAGCAGATGCCCGGCAACGGAGGTGCCGACAAAGTTGGCGAGCCCAAAGCCCAGCAGGATCAGCGAAATGGTCTCAACGCTCGCCTGCCCCACCGTTTCCAGGAACGGGCGCAGGTAGGTAAAGAAGGCGAAATGGCCGCTGAAGATCAGGATGGTCGCCAGCATGCCGCCGATCATCCCCGGACGACGCAGCACGCGGAACAGCGTACTCAGGCTGCCGCTGCTCTCCGGCTTCATGGACGGCAGGACCCAGAGCTGCCACAGCAGCGCCAGCATGCTCGGCAGAATGCAGAGCACAAAGACGTTGCGCCAGCCGATCAGGCTGCCCAGATAGCTGCCGAGCGGCGCCGCGACCACCGTGGCTATCGATACGCTGGAGAAGATCACCGCCAGCGCCTTCGGTACTTTATCCGCCGGAACCAGACGCATCGTGGTCGCCGTCGACATCGCCCAGAATCCCCCGATGGCGATCCCGAGCAGCAGGCGCCCCATCAGCAGGACGTGCAGCGTCGGCGCAAAGGCCACCAGCAGGCTGGAGATAATTTGCAGGACCGAGAAAAACATCAGCACCCAGCGGCGGTCGATACTTTTGGTCGCCGGCGTAATCAGCAGTCCGGTCACCAGCGCTACCAGCGCGGTGGCGGTGACGGCCTGTCCGGCCATTCCCTCACTCACGCCCAGGCTCGCGGCCATCGGCGTTAACAGACTGGCGGGCAGAAATTCTGCCGTAATCAAACCAAACACCCCCAGCCCCAGTGAATAGACGGCCCGCCAGGCGGGTTTTGCAGGCGCTACCGCCTCGCTCGCCGCGACACATGAATTCATCTGTTTTTCTCCCGTTATAAAAATGTGACAACTGTCGCAAAAGCATAGAAGGTTCACCCTGGACGATCTATGACATATAATCTCCACTTATTGATTATTCGTCCGGAGTTGCGCCATGACCGTACAGTCACCCGATCTGATCAGCGAACTTTTACGCGGCATGCGTCTGTCAGGGGTGAAATACCGGCGGATCCAGGCCAGCGCGCCGTTTGGCGTCGCCTTCCATCAGGCGCCCGGTAGGGCGCAGTTTCATTTTGTGAGCCACGGTAGCGCCCTGCTGCGAATGGAAAGCGGTGCGACGTTCGAACTGAGCAGCGGCGATGCCCTTTTTATTCCTTGCGGTAATTCCCATGCCCTGCTCTCTGACGAGCGGGCAACCATTACGCCCATCAATGCCTTTCCCAGCGAGCCCATCTGCAGCTCGGTGTGTGCCATCACCTGCGAGCCCTGCCCGGAAAGCGAGAACACCATCATCTTTAGCGGATGCATGGATTTTGAGCTGGGCGGGATGCAGCCGCTGATCAAGGCAATGCCGGAAGTGATGATGGTCAGCCGGCTGATGTCCACCTGGCCGGAGATCCACCCGCTGCTGGCGGCGATGGAGCGGGAATCCGTGTCGCGTCAGGCCGGGTACGCCGGGATCCTTGCGCGTCTGGCCGACGTGGTGGCGGCGTTAATCGTGCGCGGCTGGGTTGAAGGCGGGTGTGGTAAAGCCACCGGTTGGGTGCAGGTTCTGCGCGACCCGCGCCTGAGCCGGGCCATTTACGCCATGCACCAGCAGCCCGGCCTGAACTGGAGCGTGGCGGATCTGGCAAAAGAAGCGGGCACGTCCCGTTCCGTGTTCGCCGAACGGTTTCTGGCCGCGACGGGAACCACCCCGGCAAAATATCTCAGCGAGCTGAGAATGCGCCTGGCCATCCAGTACATTCGCCACGAAAATCAGCCGATTGAAACCGTCGCGCTGCGGCTGGGGTACGGCTCTCTGGCGGCATTTAGCCGGGCGTTTAAGCGCATCATTGGACATGCGCCGGGCACGCTGCGGGAAGCCAGCCAGACGCCGGAAGAGGTCTGACGGGCAGGCAATTATTAACGCGAAGCGGGCAATATTCGTCTAAGGTTTTCAGGTGATTGACAACAGCGGTCACGCTGTTTAGTGAAGACAGGAGACGAACTGATGATAAGACCTCGTACACTACGCCCCGCGTTCTTGCCCCTTGCGTTAGGAGGCGCGCTGCTCGGCGTAACGACTTGCGGTTATGCCGACGATAGCCCCGCAGCCCAGACAACCTCACCCGATATTTTGCTGGGCCCTCTGTTTAACGATGTGCAAAGCGCCAAACTGTTTCCCGATCAGAAAACCTTCGCGGATGCCGTCCCCAAAAGCGACCCGCTGATGATTCTGGCGGATTACCGGATGCAGCACGCGCAGTCCAGCTTTGACTTACGCCACTTTGTCGAGATGAACTTTACGCTCCCTGCGGAAGGGGAAAAATATGTTCCGCCTGCTGGACAAAGTTTACGTGAGCACATCGACGATCTCTGGCCCGTACTGACGCGCACCACAGATAAAGCCAGCAACAAATGGGATTCCCTGCTGCCGTTACCCAAACCTTACGTTGTGCCCGGCGGACGTTTCCGCGAGGTCTACTACTGGGACAGCTATTTCACCATGCTGGGCCTGGCAGAGAGCGATCACTGGGACAAAATCAGCGACATGGTGGATAACTTTGCGTATGAGATTGACACCTTCGGCCACATTCCCAACGGCAACCGCAGCTATTACCTGAGCCGCTCCCAGCCGCCGTTTTTCTCAATGATGGTTGAACTGCTGGCGACCCACGACAGCGATGCGCTGAAGAAGTACCGCCCGCAGATGGAGAAAGAGTATGCCTACTGGATGGACGGCGTCGACGCCCTTCACCCGGGGCAGGCTAACAAACGCGTGGTGAAGCTGGATGACGGCGCTATCCTCAACCGCTACTGGGACGACCGCGATACCCCGCGCCCGGAGTCATGGCTTGACGACGTGAATACCGCCAAAAGTAACCCTAACCGGCCTGCGACCGAGATCTACCGTGATTTGCGTTCCGCTGCGGCCTCGGGCTGGGACTTTAGCTCGCGCTGGATGGACGATCCGCAAAAGCTCGGCACCATCCGGACCACCAGCATTGTCCCCGTGGACCTGAACGCCCTGATGTTCAAGATGGAAAAACTGCTGGCGCGGGCAAGCCAGGAGAGTGGCGACGCCGCCAGCGCAAGTAAATACGAGGCGCTGGCGACGGCGCGTCAGAAAGCCATCGAGAGCCACCTGTGGAATGATAAAGAGGGCTGGTACGCGGATTACGATCTGAAAAGCAAGAAGGTACGCAATCAGCTCACGGCGGCAGCCCTGTTCCCGCTTTACGTGAAGGCGGCGGCGCAGGACCGGGCCGATAAAGTCGCCGCGGCAACCTCGTCGCGCCTGTTGAAGCCGGGCGGTATTGCGACCACCACCGTCAATAGCGGCCAGCAGTGGGATGCGCCAAACGGCTGGGCCCCGCTGCAGTGGGTGGCCGCGGAAGGGCTGCAGAATTACGGACAGAAGAAGGTCTCTATGGACGTGACCTGGCGCTTCCTGAAGAACGTTCAGCATACTTACGACCGCGAAAAGAAACTGGTCGAGAAGTATGACGTGTCGACAACCGGTACGGGCGGCGGCGGCGGCGAGTATCCGCTGCAGGACGGTTTCGGCTGGAGCAACGGCGTGACGCTGAAAATGCTGGATCGGGTCTGTCCGAAAGCAAAACCGTGCGACAGCGTGCCGGAGAATCAGCCTGCGGCAAATGAGGAGGCTGCGCCGGTGAAAGCTGCGGCGCAGTAAGGGTATTGCCGGGTGGCGGCTACGCCTTACCCGGCCTGCGCGTGCTGGCTCTAATCCTCACAAATTAATGCGAGTAGCGAACAATCCCCTCGCCCCTTTGGGGAGAGGGTTAGGGTGAGGGGAACATACGGCTGCGGTGGTCATTCCGTTCACTTTATGTTCCTTGCTATTCTGTAACGACATGGCCTGTGAACGTGCCAGGGTGGCTCAATCGCCACCACCCTGGCGACCCGGGCTCCCGGCGGTAAATCGCCGCTTCGCGGTGCCCTCGTCTTATTCCTTCCGGCTTATCGGGGACGGGCGGAGGTAACGTCCCTGTAAAGCCCGCCCTCTCGGCGCATCCATGCGCCTCGCCCCGGCCTTCAGGAAACGCCTCAGCGATTTACAGCCGGACCATGGCATCGCTGCGAATAAATCGTTTCACTTTAAAAACCAGAATCGCTACTGGTTAAAAATTAACTGGAGATCCCCCAGCACCGGGAAAGGGAAACGATCGTCAGAAGCTATAACTCGCCCCTAACTGATACGTCCTGTCACGCCCAATCCAGCAGTTGGTCGCGTCGTAGCAGGTCAGCGTCTCTTTATTGGTGATGTTCTGCGCGCTGGCCTTAAGCGTTAGCCCTGCCAGCGAAGGCAGGATTTCACCCATCCGGTAGGAAGCCGCCAGATCGTACTGCGTAGTGCCGCCCAGTTTACCCGCATCGTTTGCCGGAGAGATTTCCATCGGCCCGGTGTAGCGTGCGCCAGCCCCCAGCATCAGTCCTTTCAGCGGCGTGTTGTCAAAGGTGTAATCCCCCCAGAGGTTGAAGGCATTATCCGGCACCTGCGTTGGACGTTTGCCTTTGTACTTGTCATCTTCCCGGTTGATCGCGTGGGTGTACGCATAGTTGGCAATCAGCGTCAGGTTGTCCGTCGGACGGCTGATGGCGGAGAGCTCTGCCCCTTTGGATTCCACTTCCCCGGTCTGACGATAGTTCAGGAAGCCCGGATCGGAGGTGACGACATTTTTCTGCCGGATGTTAAACACCGAGGCGGTAAAGGTGGTGGCGTAGTTGGCCAGCAGATATTTCACCCCGCCTTCCACCTGCTTGCTGGTAGTCGGTTTGACGTCTTTCGCCACGAGCGTACCCTGCGGTGACACCGGCGCGAAACCTTCTGAATAGCTGATAAACGGCGAAATCCCGTTATCGAAGGCGTAAAGCGCGCCCAGGCGTTTGGTGACGCGATCCTGCGATATCCAGGCTTTATCACCGTTTTGCAGGTAGTTGGTGGTAACGGAGCGGTAATCGTCGTAGCGCAGGCTGCCCAGCAGGTTGAGGCCGCCAAACTCTACCTGATCCTGTAAGTAATAGCCGTTTTGCTGGTAGCTGAGACGGTTTTTCTGGGCGGTATAGAGCCCCAGCGCGCTTTCCTGGACCTGCGAATAGTCTGGATGACGCATATCGATGCCCGGCGTCGCCGACGCGTAGCGATAATGGAAATGGGAGTTCAGCTTCTGATAGTCAAACCCGGCCAGCAGGTGGTGTTTCCAGTCGCCAAGGGCAACGGTTTTGGTCACCTGGTTGTCGATGTTGAAGCTCTTAAGGTCTTCATCGGTGGTGTAGGCAAAGCGGTTGAGCTGATACGCCTCGCTTCCCGTCCCTGTCGCGTAGACGCTGCGCTGGTGGGTATCGACGTCGAAATAGCGCGCTTTCTGATTAAAGCCCCAGCCGCTGTCAAACTCATGTTCAAAGCTGTAGCCCAGCATCCACTGACGCTGCTTAAACCCGCTCCATTCGTCTCCGGCATAATCGCGCTTGCCCGCATATTTCGAGTGCAGGTAGGCGAGCGGCAGCGGGTTAGACGGCGTCAGGCTCGGGGTGTTTTGCGCCAGCGCGTCCAGGGTGAGGCGGGTTTTGCTGTCGGGCTGCCAGGTGACGGACGGCGCAACCAGGTAGTTTTCATACCGGGTAGTGTGCGGCTGATCGTCGTTTTCCGTGGCTTTGCCCAGCAGACGGTAGTTCCAGTCGCTGTCGGCAATCTGCCCGGTTGAATCGAGATAGCCCTCTTTCAGATTACGGTTTCCGGTGTTAACGCCGATTTCGGTTCGGGCTTCCCGCTGCGGTTTTTTACTTTGAATATTCACCAGCCCGCCCGGCGAACCGCCGCCGTAAAGGACCGATGAGGGGCCTTTCAGGATATCAACGCTGTCGATCAGCAGCGGATCGATGCGCGCTTTGGTATTGCCGGTGACGTTATAGGGCAGCTGCAGCCCGTTGTAGAACTCCTGGTCAACGGTAAAGCCACGAATTTTATATTCGCTCATGTAGGAGGTATTCCCCCGCACCTCGGTTGAGACGCCCGGGGCATAGCGCAGGATTTCATTCACCGAATTCGCGTGACGCTTTTCAATTTCCGGCGCAGAGAGGGTCGTGATGACCTGCGGCGTTTTACTTTCGGCAACGGCCGATTTCGTGGCGCTGTTCGTCCAGGCCGGCAGCGCGCTGCCCTGCTCTGAGCCCGTGACGACGATGGTGGATTCTTCGGCAAACGCCGGGACCTGCAATGCCAGCGTGACGGCCCCTGCCAGAGCGCAAAGCGTAAAACGTGAGGTATTCATAATGTCGTCTTGTTGTTAGATGCAATACGGAACGACAATTATTATCATTTAGATTAACAAATCAATACTCAGGCAAAAAAAACGGCCCTCCGCAGAGAGCCGTTTACGTCAATTTATGCTCGTCGCAGTAACCTGAATATGCCCAGCACCACAATGGCACCCACGACAGCGACCAGAAAACTGTGCAGGTCGAAACCACTTATGTTGCCTCCAAAGCCAAACATCGTCGCCAGCCAGCCGCCCACAACCGCACCAACGACCCCGAGTACACAGGTCAAAATAAAGCCGCCGCCATCGTTTCCCGGCATGATCAGTTTAGCGATAGCGCCAGCAATAAGACCAAAGATAATCCAGGCGATGATACCCATAGCGATGCCCTCTTGCAGGTTTAACGCGTGCGCAGAAAACCTTCTGCACAGCTAACTTAAGTATAGGTCATCGCCGGAAAATCATTTTCATCTCACCGACTTATCTTTGGTTAAACAGGCAAAAAAAACTCACCGGTTTGTATTAAGTTTCATCGCAGATTGCCGATAACGCTAAGACAGTCTGTCATCAATCAAGGAGCCATCCGGCGTGAGTCATTACAGTGAGCAGTTCCTCAAGCAAAATCCGCTGGCTGTATTAGGGGTATTACGCGACCTGCAAAAAGGTGAAGTGCCGCTGCGCATCAGCTGGTCGAATAATCAGTTCATCAGCAAGATCCTTGACGCCTCGCAGGATCGGCTGGTGATTGATTTAGGCAGTCAGGAGTATGAAAACCGCGCGGCGCTGAAAGCGGAGAATATCGCTGTGATGGCCGAAACGCAGGGCGCCAAAGTAGAATTTGTCCTGTCGCGGCTGGAACTGAGTGAATACCAGGGACTGCCGGCTTTTGTTACCCCGCTTCCGACCAATCTCTGGTTTGTTCAGCGTCGTGAATATTTCCGCATCAGCGCCCCGCTCCATCCCGCCTATTTTTGTAAGGCCAAAATGCCGGACAAAAAAGAGATCCGCTTCCGCCTCTTCGATCTGTCGCTGGGCGGCATGGGCGCGCTGATGGACACGCCGAAACCGGACGGGCTGGTAGAGGGCATGCGGTTTACGCAAATCGAACTGGATATGGGGGGCTGGGGTCGCTTTTATTTCGATGCACAGCTGATTGCCATCAGCGACCGCACCGTCGTGGACAGCAAAAATGAAACCATTACCACGCCGCGCCTGAGCTTCCGTTTCCTGAACGTCGGGCCCGGCGCAGAGCGTGAGCTTCAGCGTATTATCTATTCCCTGGAGCGGGAGGCGCGGGAACGCGCAAATAAAGTTCTGTGAAGAAATCGGGCAGCGTGACCGCCGCCCGTCTGCGGCATTACATGGCATCCATCGCTTTCTGTACTTTCCAGATATAACGAGGCGCCTGTGGTGCCGGGTGATTTTTCGCCACATGCTCAAAGAATTCGTCTTTGTCCATGTCGTTAATCTCTTCGATCGCCTCTTTGCGGTCAGAGGAGAAGGTTCTGAGCAACGCGCCGGCACCGTTAACGTAAGACACCACCAGCGCGTACTGCATCACCTCTGGATCCTTAATCCCCTTCAGCACGCCATGCTCCATAATGCTCAGATAGGCCGTGCCCATTGAAATGTTACGTTCCGGGTTTTTCAGCTCGCTGGTCGACGGCTGGCCGTTCCACCCCATGTAGCGGTAAACCTCTCTCCCCGCCGTTGACGCTTTAAGCTGCATCAGCCCCACCGCGTTGGACTTGCTGACAAGCGTGGGATTACCGCCGGACTCCACCGCAATAATCGCCGTGATGAGACGCGGGCTGACGCCCCAGGCCTTCCCGGCTTGCTCACTGATCGGCATCCACTGCATGGCCCGTTTCACCGGCACTTCCGGGTTCCAGGGCGGATTTTGATAATCATGTTTTGAACTACAGCCAGCAAGCAACACAATCAAAAAAGCAAACCATCTCAATTTCACGTCATCTATCCTTATAGCCGGTCATCGCGGTGCGCCGCCTCTTGAAGCAGGCAGCGTATAAGCGGCATGATATAGACAATTAGTTTCTCATTCAGCAAGGAATTGCCATGTCTCAGTTTCATCTCATCGCGCCGTCGGGCTACTGCATTAATCAGGACGCGGTGCAGCGGGGCGTTCAGCGTTTGCTGGAATCTGGCCATCAGGTAGAAAATCAGACGATTATCCCCCGCCGCCAGCAGCGTTTTGCCGGTACCGAAGCGCAGAGGCTGAATGATATCAATAGTCTGGTGAACCTGACGGGCGAAAACCGGATTGTGCTTGCGGTGCGCGGCGGATATGGCGCGAGCCGGCTGCTGGAGAGCATTGACTGGCAGGGGCTGGCGCTGCGCCAGCAGCAGGATCCGCTGCTGATCTGCGGCCACAGCGATTTCACCGTCATCCAGCTTGGGCTGCTGGCCCTGCATAACGTCATCACCTTCAGCGGTCCGATGCTGGCCGGTAACTTCGGCGCACCGGAGCTGGATGCGTTTACCGTGGAACATTTCTGGCGCGCGCTGCGCAATTCTACCTACAGCGTGGAGTGGCAAGGCAATGGGCCGCACTGGGAATGTGAAGGCCAGCTCTGGGGCGGCAACCTGGCGATGCTGGTCTCGCTCATCGGCACGCCGTGGATGCCGCAAATCGAGGACGGCATTCTGGTGCTGGAAGATATCAACGAACATCCGTTCCGCGTCGAGCGCATGCTCTTGCAGCTTTATCATGCCGGTATTCTTGAACGCCAGTCCGCGATTGTGCTGGGCAGCTTCAGCGGCTCTGCTCCGAATGACTATGACGCGGGTTACTCCCTGGAGACCATGGTCGACTTCGTTCGCTCGCGGCTGGATATTCCGGTCATCACCGGTCTGGATTTCGGCCATGAGCAGCAAACCGTCACCCTGGCGCTGGGGGCGCATGCCTCCCTGATCCACAACGATTCCGGCACTCGGCTGACCATCAGCGGCCATCCTGTCATAAAGGCATAAAAAAGCCGTTATACCCCCTTAATAAAACGCTGTTGCCGTTGTTAATATGTTAGGGTTTTAGTAACAACGTTAACATTGAGGTGGGAGTAAGAGAACATTGGATGCCGCAGCGATAATCAGCCTTTTCATTTTGGGTTCCGTCCTTGTAACCAGCAGTATTTTATTAAGTTCATTTTCATCGCGTCTCGGCATACCTATTCTTGTCATTTTCCTCGCCATCGGCATGCTGGCCGGCATTGATGGCATTGGCGGTATCCCATTCGATAACTACCCCTTCGCCTATATGGTGAGTAACCTCGCGCTGGCTGTGATCCTGCTGGACGGCGGGATGCGTACCCAGGCGAGCTCCTTCCGCGTGGCCTTAGGGCCTGCGCTGTCGCTCGCCACGGTCGGCGTGTTGATTACCTCTGGCCTCACCGGGATGATGGCCGCGTGGCTTTTCCATCTCAATATCATGGAAGGTTTGCTGATTGGCGCCATCGTGGGCTCAACCGATGCGGCAGCCGTGTTTTCCCTGCTCGGCGGAAAAGGGCTTAACGAACGCGTTGGCTCCACGCTTGAGATTGAATCCGGCAGTAACGATCCGATGGCGGTATTTCTCACCATTACGCTTATCGAGATGATTCAGCAGCATGAAAGCGGGCTGAGCTGGATGTTTGCGTTACATATCCTGCAGCAGTTCGGTCTGGGGATTGTTATCGGACTGGCGGGGGGCTATCTGCTACAGCAGACGATCAACCGCATCTCGCTGCCCGCGGGGCTTTACCCCCTGCTGGCGCTGAGCGGCGGCATTCTTATTTTTGCCGTCACCACCGCAGTGGACGGCAGCGGTATTCTCGCGGTCTATCTCTGCGGGTTCCTGATGGGCAACCGCCCTATTCGCAACCGCCATGCCATTTTGCAGAACTTTGACGGCCTGGCGTGGCTGGCGCAAATCGGCATGTTCCTGGTGCTGGGCCTGCTGGTTACGCCATCGGACCTGCTGCCGATCGCCGTTCCGGCGCTGCTGCTTTCCGCGTGGATGATCTTCTTCGCCCGTCCGCTGTCGGTATTTGCAGGCCTGCTGCCGTTTCGCGGCTTCAACCTGCGCGAGCGGGTCTTTATCAGCTGGGTGGGGCTGCGCGGCGCGGTGCCGATTATCCTTGCGGTGTTCCCGATGATGGCCGGTCTGGATAACGCGCGGCTGTTCTTTAACGTGGCGTTCTTCGTGGTGCTGATTTCCCTGCTGTTCCAGGGAACCTCGCTCGGGTGGGCGGCGAAAAAAGCCAAAGTGGTGGTCCCGCCCGTGGGCTGGCCGGTCTCCCGCGTGGGGCTCGATATTCATCCGGAGAACCCGTGGGAACAGTTTGTCTATCAGCTGAGCGCCGACAAATGGTGCGTGGGGGCCTCGCTGCGCGATCTGCACATGCCGACCGAAACGCGCATTGCCGCCCTGTTCCGCGATAATGTCCTGCTGCACCCTACCGGCAGCACCCGCCTGCGCGAGGGGGATATTCTCTGCGTGATTGGTCGCGAGCGCGACCTGCCCGCGCTGGGCAAGCTGTTCAGCCAGTCGCCTCCGGTGGCCCTGGACCAGCGCTTCTTCGGCGATTTTATTCTGGAAGCCAGCGCTAAATTTGCGGATGTGGCGCTGATTTACGGTCTGGATGAAGGTGCTGAAGACGGTGATAACCCGCAAACGCTGGGCGAAATCATCCAGCAGCGGCTTGGCGCTGCCCCGGTCGTGGGGGATCAGGTAGAGTTTGCCGGGATGATCTGGACCGTTGCCGAAAAAGAAGATAACGCGGTGCGGAAAGTCGGTTTAAGACCGATGGATGAGGAAGCGGAGTAGTTTTTTTGCCGGGTGGCGGTTTCGCCTTACCCGGCCTACAAAACCCTCGAACGTAGGCCGGGTAAGCGTTAGCGCCACCCGGCGAACATAGGTTACACCGTCACAACCGGCACTCGAGGGGCCAGCGCGCACATCAATTCATACCCCACCGTGCCCGCCGCTGCAGCCACGTCATCAATTTTGATTTCGTTACCCCACAGCTCGACGGGTGAGCCAATGCCCGCCTGCGGGCATGGCGTCAGGTCAACGGCCAGCATATCCATAGATACGGTGCCCACCGTTCCCGTGCGAACCCCATCGACCCAGACCGGCGTGCCGGTCGGCGCGATGCGCGGGTAGCCGTCGGCATAACCGCCCGCCACGATGCCAATCCGCTGCTCGCCCTTTGCCCGGTAGCGGCTGCCGTAGCCCACCGTGTCCCCGGCCTTCAGCGTCTGCACGCCAATGATTTCACTGCGCAGGGTCATGACCGGCTTCAGGCCGCTGTTGGCGATATCCTGCCACTGACCGGAGGGAGACGCGCCGTAGAGAACGATCCCCGGGCGCACCCAGTTATAGTGCGCCTCGGGATGCCACAGCGTGGCCGCCGAGTTCGACAGCGAGCGCGGGCAATCCAGCCCTTCAGCCGCCTGCTCAATGCGGACCATGGCATCGGCAATACCGTCGGGTTTTTCCGCGTCGGCAAAATGCGCCATCAGCGTCATTTCGCCCACGTTTTTCATGGCGCGCAGCTGCTGCCAGACCGTATGCACCCGCTCAGGCTGGAAGCCCAGGCGGTTCATGCCGCTGTTCACCTTGAGATAGATATCCAGCGGAGCATGGAGCTTCGCATCCTGGATCGCCTTAATCTGCCAGTTGCTGTGAACGCTGGTGGTCAGCCGGTACTTATCCAGCAGCGGCAGATCGTCCGCATGGAAGAACCCTTCCAGCAGTAGAATCGGCCCTTTCCAGCCGCGCTCGCGCAGCAGAATGGCCTCTTCAAGATTCAGTAGCGCAAAACCGTCGGTCGCGCTCAGCGCGCTCCAGATACGATCGATACCGTGGCCGTAGGCATTCGCTTTCACCACCGACCAGACGCGCGAACCCGGTGCCGCCCGACGAACAATTTGCAGATTATCCTTCAGGGCCTGCAGATTCAGCTGGGCCAGAACAGGACGGGACATGACAACTCCTTAGCTATGCGCGCCGCGCAGGTGCTGTGGACGCGAAGGCGTAAACCCCGATTGATAGCGCGCGGCGCTTAAATCGTCAAACGGAATTGCCGGCGTGCGCCCGGAAATCAGGTCGCTCAGCAGCTGGCCCGATCCGCAGGCCATCGTCCAGCCGAGCGTGCCGTGTCCGGTATTGGTCCACAGGTTTTTAAACGGCGTGCGCCCTACGATCGGCGTGCCGTCCGGGGTCATCGGACGCAGGCCGGTCCAGAACGTCGCCTGCTCAACAAAACCGCCGCGCGGGAAGAGATCGCCCACGACCATCTCCAGCGTTTCACGACGCGGCTGCAGCAGTTCGGTGTTGAAGCCGACAATCTCCGCCATGCCGCCCACGCGAATGCGGTTGTCGAAGCGGGTAATGGCGATTTTGTAGGTTTCGTCCAGAATGGTCGACACCGGGGCGCCGCTCTCTTCTTTCACCGGGATGGTCAGCGAGTAGCCCTTCAGCGGATAAACCGGAATGTCGAGAATGCCTTTCAGCATGGCGGTGGAGTACGAACCAAACGCCATCACGTAGGCATCGGCTTTGATCACCTCGTCGCCGCACTTCACGCCGTAAATTTTTTCCCCTTCCGACAGCAGCTTGTCGACGGAGGTGTTGAAGCGGAACTTCACCCCCGCCTGCTCGCACATTTGCGCCAGACGTTGCGTAAAGAGCTGGCAGTCGCCGGTTTCGTCATTCGGCAGGCGCAGGCCGCCGGTCAGCTTATGCGCCACTTCCGCCAGCGCCGGTTCAACCTGACCAAGCTGGCTGGCTTCCAGCAGCTGGTACGGTACGCCGGCATCTTCCAGCACGGCGATATCGCGGGTGGCATTCTCGTACTGTTGCTCGGTGCGGAACAGCTGCAGCGTCCCGCCCTGGCGGCCTTCATACTCAATCCCCGTCGACGCGCGCAGCGCTTTCAGACAGTCGCGGCTGTATTCCGCCAGGCGCACCATGCGCCCTTTGTTCTCCATGTAGTGGCGGGTGTCGCAGTTGCGCAGCATCTGCCACATCCACTTCAGCTGGAACTGCGTGCCGTCAAGGCTGATGGCCAGCGGCGCATGGCGCTGGAACATCCATTTAATCGCTTTCAGCGGAACGCCCGGCGCAGCCCACGGCGCCGCATACCCCGGAGAGATTTGCCCGGCGTTCGCCGCGCTGGTTTCAAGCGCCGGACCAGATTCACGATCGATAACGGTTACGTCATGTCCCGCCTGACTTAAATACCAGGCGCTGGTTACCCCAACGACACCACTTCCCAGTATGACAACACGCATAGCCACTCCATTATGTGCAAAAGAACAATCTTCTAATTACAGATTGATAACCTAGTTGAAAATATTATTCAACATACGACTTTTTTATGGTGACTTACCTCACACATCCCCCAGCATCATGGGATAGTGCTAATTTGGGATCTCCTGCTGCGCGTTATTTTTAACCAGCATAATATGCTGCGGCATACCGTTTTTTTGCCGTATCAAAAACGCGAAATCGCAAAGAAAAAATTTCTGCCCCAGCACGCTTTTTAACACGTTGATCTATGCTTGAAAGGAGGCTCTCCAGACAGAGAGAGCACCCACAACGAGGGCGCGCTAATGGCTACTATTGATTCCCTGAACAAGGACAACACACGTCTGAGCGATGGACCCGACTGGACCTTCGAGCTGCTGGATGTTTACCTCGCCGAAATCGACCGGGTCGCAAAGCTGTATCGCCTGGATACCTATCCCCATCAGATTGAAGTAATTACGTCCGAACAGATGATGGACGCCTACTCCAGCGTCGGGATGCCGATTAACTATCCGCACTGGTCGTTTGGTAAAAAATTTATTGAAACGGAACGGCTGTATAAGCACGGCCAGCAGGGGCTGGCGTATGAGATTGTGATTAACTCCAATCCGTGTATTGCCTATTTAATGGAAGAGAACACCATTACCATGCAGGCGCTGGTGATGGCGCATGCCTGCTACGGGCACAACTCATTTTTCAAGAATAACTACCTGTTCCGCAGCTGGACGGATGCCAGCTCCATCGTCGATTACCTGATCTTCGCCCGTAAATACATTACCGACTGCGAAGAGCGCTACGGCGTGGACGAAGTGGAAAAACTGCTCGACTCCTGCCACGCGCTGATGAACTACGGCGTGGACCGCTACAAACGCCCGCAGAAAATCTCCCTGCAGGAGGAGAAAGCCCGGCAGAAGAGTCGCGAAGAGTACCTGCAAAGCCAGGTGAACATGCTGTGGCGAACCCTGCCGAAGCGTGAGGAGGAAAAAACGATCGCCGAAGCGCGTCGTTACCCGTCCGAGCCGCAGGAAAACCTGCTCTATTTTATGGAGAAGAACGCCCCGCTGCTGGAGCCGTGGCAGCGTGAGATCCTGCGCATCGTGCGCAAGGTGAGCCAGTATTTTTACCCGCAAAAGCAGACGCAGGTCATGAACGAAGGCTGGGCGACCTTCTGGCACTACACCATTCTTAACCATCTGTACGACGAGGGAAAAGTGACCGAGCGGTTCATGATGGAATTCCTCCACAGCCATACCAACGTGGTGTTCCAGCCGCCCTACAACAGCCCGTGGTACAGCGGGATTAACCCGTATGCGCTTGGCTTCGCCATGTTCCAGGACATTAAGCGTATCTGCCAGTCGCCGACGGAAGAAGACAAGTACTGGTTCCCGGACATCGCCGGTTCTGACTGGCTGGAAACGCTGCACTTTGCGATGCGCGACTTTAAGGATGAGAGCTTCATCAGCCAGTTTATGTCGCCGAAGATCATGCGTGATTTCCGCTTCTTCACCGTGCTGGACGATGACCGCAACAACTATCTGGAGATCTCCGCAATCCACAACGAAGAGGGATACCGTGAGATCCGCTCTCGCCTCTCTTCCCAGTACAACCTGAGCAATCTTGAGCCGAATATTCAGGTATGGAACGTCGATTTGCGCGGCGACCGCTCTCTGACGCTGCGCTATATCCCGCACAATCGCGCGCCGCTGGATAAAGGGCGTAAAGAGGTGCTGAAGCACGTGCATCGCCTGTGGGGCTTTGACGTGCAGCTGGAGCAGCAGAATGAAGACGGGAGCGTCGAGCTGCTGGAACGTTGCCCGGCGCGGTTGAATACGCTGTAGTGTTTTTTTGCCGGGTGGCGGCTATGCCTTACCCGGCCTACGGGTTTTGTAGGCCCGGTAAGCGAAGCGCCACCGGGCGAAAAAAAACCTCTCGTATGAGAGGTTTTTTCTTTTAGCGAGTCTGAATCGCTAAATCACCCGGCAGCGTTTTCTGCATACGGTGCCAGATTTCACCGGAATCGTGACCGTAGCGGCGCACCGTCTCATAAACCTGATCGTGCAGACCTTCGGTACAGAGCTTGCTCAGCTTGTGGTAGAAGCCCAGCGCCAGGCTACGCGCTTCCGGATTGGCAAAGTAGTGGCGGCCAATGCGGGTGTAAAGCCCTTTCATACCGTTGAGGATCAGGCCATACACCGGGTTGCCGGAGGCAAACGCCAGGCCGCGGAACACGTTGTAATCGAGAGTGGCAAAAGCATCGGCGTGATCTTCCACCTCGTTCGCGCTGGCCAGCACCGCAAGGGCGTCTTCCGGATGCTGACGGAAAGCGGTACGAATAAAGATCGTCGCGATGTTGGTGCGAACGGAGAGCAGATTATCAATGAGCTGCGGCACGCTTTCATGGTCAAGACGCGCCAGCGTTTCAAGAATGTTCAGCCCGGACGTTTCCCAGAAGTTGTTCACTTTCGTAGGCTTACCGTGCTGGATCGTCAACCAGCCATCGCGCGCCAGCCGCTGAAGCACTTCACGCAGCGTGGTGCGAGTGACGCCAATCAGTTCAGAGAGTTCGCGTTCAGCCGGAAGAATGGACCCCGCAGGGAAACGATTATTCCAGATGCTTTCAATGATGTACTCTTCCGCGAAACCCGCCGGGCTCTGCGCCTTAATGACCATAGTGAGATTTCCATTACACAGCTTTAGCAAATTGGACTCATCATACCAGAGGCACGCAGTGGCAGGTAGCGCGGCAAAGAGAGAAAAGAGGGATCGCCGTTTCATTTTTGTGAAATTTACAATGCAGCCTTATCCGCCTCCAGGCCGCGATTTTTGCGTATACTGATGTTTTGTCTTACTTGACGGGAAGGACGTCTGTTGTGGAAATTTCTTTTGGGCGCGCGCTATGGCGCAATTTTTTAGGTCAGTCTCCTGACTGGTATAAGCTGATACTGCTGGTTTTCCTGGTCGTTAATCCCATCATTTTTAGCGTGAATCCCTTTATCGCCGGCTGGCTGCTGGTGGCGGAGTTTATCTTCACCCTGGCCATGGCGCTGAAATGTTATCCCCTTCTGCCGGGCGGATTGCTGGCGTTTGAAGCCGTCGTCGTCGGTATGACCAGCGCCGGGCATGTCAAAGCAGAGCTGGCGTCTAATCTCGAAGTGCTTCTGCTGCTGATCTTTATGGTGGCGGGTATCTACTTTATGAAACAGCTGCTGCTGTTCATCTTCACGCGCCTGCTGCTCAGCATTCCGTCGAAAATGTTCCTCTCGCTGGCGTTTTGCCTTGCCGCCGCCTTCCTGTCGGCGTTCCTGGATGCGCTGACGGTCGTTGCGGTAGTGATCAGCGTCGCGGTTGGGTTTTACGGAATTTATCACCGCGTGGCCTCCTCTCGCCCAAATGAGGACCTGCAGGATGACAGCCACGTTGAGGCGCATAACCGTGACGTGCTGGAACAATTCCGCGCGTTTCTGCGCAGCCTGATGATGCATGCAGGCGTGGGTACCGCCCTGGGCGGCGTGATGACCATGGTCGGCGAGCCGCAAAACCTGATCATTGCCAAAGCGGCGGGCTGGCACTTCGGTGATTTCTTCCTGAGAATGGCCCCGGTGAGCGTACCGGTGCTGATCTGCGGGCTGGCGACCTGTCTGCTGGTGGAGAAGTTTCGCCTCTTTGGGTACGGGGCGCAGCTCCCGGAGCCGGTTCGTCAGGAGCTGCATAAATTCGATGTGCAGAGCCGAAGCCAGCGGACGCGCCAGGAGACGCTACGACTCATTGCGCAGGGGATCATCGGCGTCTGGCTTATCGCGGCGCTGGCGCTCCATCTTGCCGAAGTAGGGCTGATTGGCCTGTCGGTCATTATTCTCGCCACCACCTTTACCGGCGTGACGGACGAACATGCCATTGGCAAGGCGTTTACCGAAGCTCTGCCGTTTACCGCCCTGCTGGCGGTGTTCTTTGCCGTCGTGGCGGTGATTATCGACCAGCACCTGTTCGCGCCGATTATTACCTTTGTATTACAGGCCTCACCGGATGCTCAGCTCTCGCTGTTTTACCTGTTTAACGGCCTGCTCTCGTCGATCTCAGATAACGTCTTCGTCGGGACGGTCTACATCAACGAGGCCAAAGCCGCCATGGAGCAAGGCGTTATCAGCGCCGGACAGTTTGAGCTGCTGGCCGTGGCGATCAACACCGGCACCAACCTGCCGTCGGTAGCGACGCCAAATGGCCAGGCCGCCTTCCTGTTCCTGCTGACCTCCGCCCTCGCGCCGCTCATACGTCTTTCTTATGGCCGGATGGTTTGGATGGCGCTGCCCTATACGCTGGTGCTCACGATCGTCGGATTGCTTTGCGTCAAAATTACCCTCATTCCCTGTACGCAATGGCTGGTACAAGCGGGTATACTTGCGGCGCAGTAAACTACGCATCTCGGGCAGTTCGCTGCCCGTTTGCCTTTTCGCACGATAAACATCCAATTACGTTTTATTTCGCCAGGTACAGGTGGCGCGAAAAACGAATTCGTTTACACTGCGCTTTCTAAGCATGTTCCAGGGAAATGATTATGTTGAGATTTTTAAACCAGTGCTCCCGCGGTCGCGGAGCGTGGTTGTTAATGGCCCTGACCGCCTTTGCGCTGGAAATGGTCGCGCTGTGGTTCCAGCACGTAATGGGACTGAAACCTTGCGTACTGTGTATTTACGAACGCTGCGCGCTGTTCGGCATTATGGGTGCGGGCCTGGTGGGTGCGATTGCCCCAAAATCGCCGCTTCGCTATGCCGGTATTGCCATCTGGATCTACAGCGCCTGGAAAGGAATTGAACTCTCCTGGCAGCACACCATGATGCAATTGCATCCGTCACCGTTTATGACCTGTGATTTTGCCGCCCGCTTCCCGAGCTGGCTGCCGCTGGACAAATGGCTGCCGCAGGTGTTTGTCGCATCCGGTGACTGCTCCGTTCGCCAGTGGGAATTCCTGACGCTGGAGATGCCGCAGTGGCTGGTGGGGATTTTTGCCGCCTACTTCGTCGTGGCGCTGCTGGTACTGATTGCCCAGCCGTTCAAACCGAAGAAACGCGATCTGTTCGGAAGGTAAAAGCAAAACGGCAACCTCGGTTGCCGTTTTTAGTGCTTGCGCCCTCTCCCGTGGGAGAGAGTTGGGGTGTGGGCATCAGGCCGCACAAGCACAAAAAAACCCGCCTCGGCGGGTTTTTTAATCTCAACGGGTCGGGTGATTCATTATGTGGTCTTCCCAGTCACGCACCTCGGACTCTTTCACCGCAATGTGGCGCACAGAGATACGTTCACCGTGCATCGCCGCTTTTGAACCGGTTAACAGCGGATGCCAGTCAGGCAGACCTTTCCCTTCCGCCAGCAGGCGATACGCGCAGGTATGCGGCAGCCATTCAAACGTCGGCAGATTATCCCGGGTTAACTTGATGCAGTCAGACTCAAATTCAAACCGGCGCTCATAGTTGCGGCACTGGCAGGTTTTAATGTTTAACTGCTTGCAGGCAACGTTGGTGAAGTAGATTTCGTCTGTATCTTCATCCATCAGCTTGTGCAGGCAGCACTGCCCGCAGCCGTCGCACAATGATTCCCATTCCGCGTCAGTCATGTCGTCGAGAGTTTTGCTTTGCCAGAAAGGGATGTCGTTCATCAGGATGTCCACACGTCAAAAGAAAGCGCACCTTATAACGAGTCTGGCACGTTGTTGCAAGTTTTGCCGCCCTCTTCAGGCGGCAAGATGGGGTTACAGCACGCGGGTTTTCAGCGACAGGCCGTTGAAACCGACCTCAAGCTCCTCACCGCTGAGTAGCGGGCCAACGCCTTCTGGGGTTCCGGTCAGGATCACATCGCCTGGTTTAAGGGTAAAGAAGCGGCTCATGTAGGCGATCAGCGGCACAATCTTATGGATCATGTCTGCCGTGGTGCCCTGCTGGCGGATCTCACCGTTAACCTTGAGGCTGAGCGGCGTGTCCTGCGGATCGCCGGTAAATTCACTCACCGGCACAAACGCCGAAATTGGGCAGGAATTATCAAACCCTTTGGCTTTTTCCCACGGCTGCCCTGCTTTCTTCATTTTGCCTTGAACGTCACGCAGGGTCAGATCCAGCGCCACGCCGTATCCGGCAATCGCTTTTTTAACATGTTCTTCTGAGGCCTGGCGCAGCGTCGCGCCGATCAGCACGGCAAGTTCAACTTCGTGATGCACCGAACCCAGCCCCTGGGGCAGCGCCAGCGGCTGGCGGATATCGCAAAGCGCCGTTTCAGGCTTAATAAACAGGACCGGTTCTTCTGGCGTCGCGCTGCCCATCTCCTGAATATGTTTTGCGTAGTTGCTGCCCACGCAAACCACTTTGCTGACGGGATAATCCAGTAATGCACCTTGCCAGTTATGATGTTGATACATGGTCGACCCCTAAACGGTTGATGTGTTGTGCCCAAAAACAGTTGAGACTATTTTTTACCGTTCGCCTCAAGATGCTGTTTTAATAAATTCTCGGGTGGCGGTGGAAGCTGTAAATAATAGCCTTGCTCGGCTAAGGCCGTTTTCACTTTATCCAGATCGGCGTTAATCAGTTTCTTACGACCATCGAGCGGCAGCAGCATCGCCAGCTGTGGTCGGCCAAAGTTCTTCATTAATTCTTCAGGCACGCGTGAAAAATCGTCTTTCTTTTCGACATAAAGATAGGTCTGGTCACGGCTTGTACTTCTGTAGATCACACAAAACATGTTTTTACTCTGAATTAATGGGTGGTTGCTTGCCTCAATATACTCCTGACTATAACATGCCTGATACTCTTCGGAATATCGCAGCGAGTGGTTGCGGTTAATAGCAAATTGAGTAAGGCCAGGATGTCAAACACGCCCATCGAGCTTAAAGGCAGTAGCTTCACCTTATCAGTGGTACATTTGCATGATGCAAAACCCGAGGTTATTCGTCAGGCGTTAGAAGACAAAATCGCCCAGGCTCCCGCCTTTCTGAAGCACGCCCCTGTTGTTATCAACGTCAGCGGTCTTGAGGCTCCGGTTAACTGGAAACTTCTCCAGCAGGCCGTCTCCTCGACCGGACTGCGTATCGTGGGCATCAGCGGCTGCAAAGATACTGAGCTGAAAGCGGAAATTGAGCGTGCGGGGCTGCCCCTTCTGAATGAGGGCAAAGAAAAAGCCTCGCGAGCGGCACCCGTTGCCGTGCAAACGCCCCCTCCTGCGGTGCAAAACGTTACTACCGTCACAAAAACGCGAATGATTGATGTGCCGGTTCGTTCCGGTCAGCGCATTTATGCACCAAACTGTGATCTGATTGTTACAAGCCACGTCAGTGCTGGCGCTGAGCTGATTGCAGATGGCAATATTCACGTATACGGTATGATGCGTGGACGTGCGCTCGCAGGTGCAAGTGGCGATCGAGATGCGCAAATATTTTGTACTCACCTGACGGCGGAACTGGTGTCCATCGCAGGTGAATATTGGCTGAGCGACAAGATCCCAGCCGAATTTTATGGCAAAGCGGCTCGCCTGCTTCTGGCAGACGACGCGTTGACCGTTCAACCGTTGAATTGATCCCTTTTTAACAAGGAATTTCTATGGCACGCATTATTGTTGTTACTTCGGGTAAAGGAGGCGTTGGCAAGACCACCTCCAGCGCGGCCATCGCTACTGGTTTGGCCCAGAAGGGAAAGAAAACCATCGTTATCGACTTCGATATCGGTCTGCGTAACCTCGACCTCATCATGGGATGTGAGCGTCGCGTCGTGTATGACTTCGTAAACGTCATTCAGGGCGATGCCACGCTTAACCAGGCGATGATCAAAGACAAGCGCACCGAGAACCTCTACATTCTCCCGGCTTCTCAGACGCGTGACAAAGACGCCCTGACCCGTGAAGGCGTGGAAAAGGTGCTCGACGATCTGAAAAAAATGGATTTCGACTTCATTGTCTGCGACTCCCCTGCGGGCATCGAAACCGGTGCCCTGATGGCGCTCTACTTCGCTGATGAAGCGATCATCACCACCAACCCTGAAGTTTCATCCGTGCGTGACTCAGACCGCATTCTGGGCATCCTCGCCTCTAAATCCCGTCGTGCGGAAAATGGCGAAGACCCGATTAAAGAACACCTGCTGCTCACCCGCTACAATCCGGGCCGCGTGAACAAAGGTGACATGCTGAGCATGGAAGACGTGCTGGAGATCCTGCGCATTAAGCTGGTGGGCGTTATCCCGGAAGATCAGTCCGTGTTACGCGCCTCTAACCAGGGCGAGCCAGTGATCCTTGATACATTGGCAGATGCAGGTAAAGCTTACGCCGATACCGTTGACCGTCTGCTGGGAGAAGAACGTCCTTTCCGCTTCATTGAAGAAGAGAAGAAAGGTTTCCTCAAACGCCTGTTCGGAGGATAAGTTATGGCATTACTGGACTTTTTTCTCTCGCGGAAAAAGAACACCGCCAACATCGCAAAAGAACGTCTGCAAATTATCGTTGCGGAGCGTCGTCGTAGCGACGCCGAGCCTCACTACCTGCCGCAGCTGCGTAAGGACATCCTGGAAGTGATCTGTAAGTATGTGCAGATTGACCCGGAGATGGTCACGGTGCAGCTGGAACAAAAAGACGGGGATATTTCGATTCTGGAGCTGAACGTGACGCTCCCGGAAGCGGAAGAGTCGCGTCCGTAGGTTTGTGTTTTCGCCGCCCCGGTAAGCGCAGCGCCACCGGGGAAATATGCCGGGTATATCGCCCGGCATATTTTTTTTATCGCGGGTAACCGTCCAGCAGCGTATTCAGGCGATCGGCCATCAATTCCCCGCGCCATCCCGCCATCATCTCCGGCACGCCATTCTGCGGCTTCAGCTTCCAGTGCCAGTTCAGCAGCTGGTTAATCTGACGACGTGAGGCGAGCAGTTCCGCGCTCAGCTTGCTTTCCGTTGCAACCGCCTGCACCAGCGCTTTGATATCTTTAAACGCTTTGCGATAGCCCGGCATGTCCATCAGGTTCAGCAGCGGTTCCGGCAGCGCATCTTCCGGCAGCTCCTGCGCTTTGGCGACCAGCGCCAGCAGGGTTTTACCGTGGAAGCGGATCTCGCTGCCCGAAAGCCCAATGCTGTCCAGCTCGCCCAGGCTGCCTGGCATATAGCGCGCGACCGCCCAGAGATGCTCTTCGCGAACCACAAAGTTAACGGCCAGATCGCGCTCGCGCGCTTTACGCAAGCGCCAGTCTGCCAGCAGCTGCAGGCATGCCAGCTGACGCGTGCGCAGCTGCCAGGCGTTGCTGATATCGCGCCAGGCCTCTTTCGGGTCAACCACTTCCTGACGACGCTGCTGGGTCATACGGCACTCGTCGAGCGCCGCAGACAGCCATCCAGAAGCTTCTGCCTCTTTCATCAGCTGTCCCGCAATCGGCAGCAGGTAAAACACGTCTGCCGCCGCATACTCCAGCTGACGCTCTGTAAGCGGGCGCGCCAGCCAGTCGGTACGGGATTCGCTTTTATCCAGCGTCAGGCCCGTATACTCCTCCACCATGGCAGCAAAGCCCCATGAGAGCGGACGATTGCTGAATGCCGCGAGGATCTGCGTGTCAATCAGCGGCTGGGGCATGATGCCAAAGGTGTTCAGAAAGACTTCCAGATCCTCACTGCCTGCGTGCAGGTATTTCGTCACGGCGGTATCGAGCAGCAGGTCACGCATCGGCGTCCAGTCGGTAATGCCGAGCGGGTCAATCAGCGACACGTGTTTACCGTCATACATCTGAATCAAACCCAGCTGCGGATAATAGGTCCGGGTACGGACAAACTCGGTATCCAGGGCAATGGCAGGAAAGTCGCGCGTCACTTCGCACAGCGAAGCCAGCTCGTCGTTGGTCGTGATCATCTGGTAATTCAAAACGGGTTCTCTTTTGTTTGCGCCCATAAAAAACGCCGGCTTAACCGGCGTCTGGGCGATTAGCGTGAAGCTCAGGCCTTATTGTCTACTTTGCCACGGGCTTCGTCACGTAATTCTCGTCGTAATATCTTTCCGACGTTGGATTTCGGCAGCTCATCGCGGAATTCAACCAGCTTCGGCACCTTGTAGCCCGTCAGCTGACGACGGCAAAACGTTACCAGCGCCTCCTCCGTCAGGGAAGGATCTTTCTTGACCACAAATATTTTAACCGCTTCACCGCTGCTGCCGGAAGGGACGCCGACCGCCGCCACCTCGAGTACGCCGCTGTGCTGCATAACCACGTCTTCGATCTCATTCGGATAGACGTTGAAGCCGGAGACCAGGATCATGTCTTTCTTGCGATCGACGATGCGCAGGAAGCCCTCGTCATCCATTACCGCAATATCACCGGTGTGCAGCCAGCCGTCTTTGATGATTTCGTCCGTCGCATCGGGACGCTGCCAGTAACCCAGCATCACCTGCGGACCTCTGACGCAAAGCTCACCCGGCTCGCCCGGCGCGACTTCGTTATCGTTATCATCGACCAGTTTGGCCTCGGTGGAAGGAACCGGCAGACCAATGCTTCCACTGTGATAGTCGATATCGTGTGGGTTCACGCTGACCAGCGGAGCACATTCCGTCAGCCCATAGCCTTCCAGCAAATACTGACCGGTGAGCTTCACCCAGCGCTCGGCGACCGCCTGCTGAACCGGCATGCCGCCGCCCGCAGAGAGATGCAGCGTGGAGAAATCCAGCTGCTGGAACTCTTTGTTATTAAGCAGCGCGTTAAACAGGGTGTTCACCCCGGTCATGGCGGTGAACGGATATTTCGCCAGCTCTTTCACCAGGCCCGGGATATCGCGAGGGTTGGTGATGAGGATGTTCTGGCCACCCAGTTCAATAAACAGCAGGCAGTTCATGGTCAGCGCAAAGATGTGATACAGCGGAAGCGCGGTGATCACCACCTCTTTGCCCGGATGCAGCAGCGGCCCGTAGGTGGCGTTCACCTGTTCAAGGTTTGCCAGCATATTACGGTGGGTAAGCATGGCCCCTTTGGCGACGCCGGTAGTCCCGCCCGTGTATTGCAGAAACGCAAGATCTTCCGCCACCACTTCGGGTTTCACATACTGCATACGGTAGCCCGCATGCAGCGCGCGGCGGAAGGAGATGGCGTCCGGCAGGTGGTATTTTGGCACCAGGCGCTTGACGTATTTAACGACAAAGTTAACCAGCGTGCCTTTGGCGGTGGAGAGTTGATCCCCCATGCGCGTCAGGATGACGTGTTTAACCTGGGTTTTGTCGACCACTTTTTCCAGCGTATGGGCGAAGTTGGACACAATGACAATCGCGGCCGCGCCGCTGTCGTTCAGCTGATGCTCCAGCTCGCGCGGGGTGTACAGCGGGTTGACGTTGACGACAATCATCCCGGCTCGCAGGATACCGAACAACGCCACCGGGTATTGCAGCAGGTTCGGCATCATCAGCGCGACGCGGTCCCCTTTTTGCAGCCCCAGCCCTTCCTGAAGATACGCCGCAAACGCCCGGCTACGCTCCTCAAGCTTACGGAACGTCATGACCTCGCCCATATTCACGAATGCGGGCTGGTCCGCGTAGCGCCTTACCGAGTGCTCAAATAATTCCACCAGGGATTGATAACGGTCAGGATTGATCTCAGCAGGAACATCTGCGGGATAACGGTTAAGCCAAACCTTCTTCAATGCATCACCTCTGAAATGAGTGTTCGTCGTCATCACAACCCCGATAATAAACAGTTTGTTAACATTATATTAACTCAGCGTACCAGTTTATTAATTGTTCAGATTTAAGGTTGCGAAGCGCGTCACTCTTTTTTTTCGTTTTATCCGTAAAAAAACAGAGACAGCGGCTGAGCCGCTGTCTCTTTTCTAACAATAACAGTAAGTTACTCAGTAACGATCGTCTGAACCTGTGCAGGACCCGGGTTATACCAGCCCCAGCCAGGGTAGCCGTAACGATAAGGATGTGGACCCCACATCCACGGATCCATCGGCTGAGGCGGCATGATCACCTGCTGTGCCAGCCGCCAGCGTTTATACCCGTTGACCTGCATGGTCATAAATTTATACGGCGTGCTGCCGATTTTGCCCTGCACGGCGCCGGTAATCGGCCCGACGACGGTCACCAGCTGCCCGCGAAAATCGACCGGATCGAGGAAACCGCTGACGTCCGCATAGATACGCCCGCGAGAGGCCTCACCCAGTACCGGCCGCGCGCCGCTGTCCAGCGGAACGGTCGCGATCTCGAGGCGGGTTTTCCCCTGCTGGTTTTGTACGTCTATGACCTTACCGCCAAAGCGCGCTTCCTGGCCGACGTAAAGCTCAGGCGCATTCATCACCCGAACCAGATCCTGCTGTGGCGTCGGGCTGCTGCCCTTAATCGCATCAGGAACGGAAACGCATCCGCTCAGTGCTATGGCAACTGCGCCTGCCATAATAAGGCGTACTACTTTAGTTCGAACCGCCATGATGCGACTCCTTTTTCTCAGTTCCTGTTACTGAGATTCACTCGCGGCCCGGAAGTTTCTTCCACGCAACGGTGTTTCGCAAATAAACCGGCTCCGCGTGTTCAACGGCAACGGTTTTTCCTGCCGCGAGCAGCTGGCAGGCAATCGGAAGCATGTCTTCCGCAGCCGGCAGCAGCATGTTGCCGTCCACCAGCGTCACCCCGGTGTCGTTTGCCATGTCTGGCCACGCCGGCCAGCCGGTGCCGACGGTTGCCCACTCGCCGGAGAGCTGCTGCAGCCGCTCAGTGACCGCTTCCGGCTTGAGCACGGCTTCCGTCTCTTCGCCGTGCCACACGCCCTGCTCGTCGCGGGTGTATTCGGCCCAGTAAACTTCGCCCATGCGGGCATCAATCGCGGCCAGCACGCGCGTTGCCCCGGTCATGCGCCATGCGCCCTGCGCCATGGTGGCAAGCGTAGAGACGCCGATCATCGGCAGTTCGGCGCCCAGCGCCAGCCCCTGCGCAATGCCAATCCCGATACGTACGCCCGTAAAGCTGCCGGGGCCACGGCCAAAGGCCAGCGCATCGAGGTCGGTTAAGGAGGTGTTGCCCTGGGTTAAAATGGCTTTTACCAGGGGCAGAATGCGTTGGGTGTGTTCCCGTGGGCACTCTTCGAAATGAGCAGAAACAGCACCGTCGTTCAACAGAGCGACAGAGCAAGCCTCTGTCGCGGTATCAATAGCCAGAATTCGCATCAGTCGTCGCGCTCTCGCAAGGGTCAGTCACAAAATGGCGCGCATCTTAGCACACTCCGGGGTAAATTACTCCGCCGTTGGGTTTGTCAGGAAACGCACCGCGCGTTTTATGTCCCGCGTCCGCGGTGCGGGCGGCAGGCTGGCAAGGAAGGTCGCTCCGTAAGGGCGCATCACCAGCCGGTTATCGCAAATGACCAGCACCCCGCGATCGGTAACGTCGCGGATCAATCGCCCTACCCCCTGCTTGAGCGTAATCACCGCATCCGGCAGCTGTACCTCATCGAAAGGATCGCCCCCGCGCAGACGGCAGTCTTCCATGCGCGCCTTCAGCAGCGGATCGTCCGGAGAGGTAAACGGCAGCTTATCAATAATTACCAGCGAGAGCGTATCGCCGCGCACATCGACCCCTTCCCAGAAGCTGCTGGTTGCTACCAGCAGGGCATTTCCGGCGCTGACAAACTGCTGTAACAGCTGGCCTTTACTGGTTTCACCCTGCAGCAGAACCGGCAGCGTCATGGTGGCGCGGAACTGCTCGGCGAGGTCACGCATCATGGCGTGAGAGGTGCAGAGCATAAAGCAGCGGCCGTTGTTGGCCTCGATCATCGGTTTTAACATCGCGGCCAGGTGGCGCGCCGCACCCGGCTGGTTCGGCAGCGGCAGATTACGAGGCACGCAGAGCAGCGCCTGTTTTTCGTAATCGAACGGGCTCGGCAGGAGCAGCGATTCCGCATCCTCAATGCCAAGACGTTCCGTGAAGTGATGCAGATCGTCATTCACCGACAGGGTTGCCGAGGTGAAGATCCAGCTTCCCGGTTTTTGCGCCATCACCTCTTTAAACTTATCCGCTACCGTCAGCGGCGTGAGCGCCAGGGTGAAATGCCGCGAGGTGCACTCATACCAGTAGCTGAACCCCGGCTGGTTAATCTCTTTCAGCCGTTTGAGCCGCCCGCGATAGAGCGTGGCGCGTTCGAAGGCCGCGTCCAGCAGCGCGGAGCGGCCAAGCGAGAGCTTTGCCACGTCGTAGCAGAGTTCGAGGGCATCATCGAGCAGCAGCAGCGCGCGCTGGATGTTTTTGTCCGCCAGCAGCTCGCGCAGGTTGCCGCGATAGCCCGGCTCGCCGAGCTGTAAGCGGAAATCCTGCGCGCTTTGGGCCAGACGGTCGGCGCACTTCTGCAGCTGCTGGGTATCTTTGAGTTCGGTCCGGTAAGCGATGGTGAAATCTTTCGCCAGATCCTGCAGCTGGCGGCTGGAAAGCGACTGGCCGAAGTACTGGCTGGCGATGTCCGGAAGCTGGTGGGCTTCATCGAAGATCATCACGTCCGCCTCCGGGATCAGCTCGCCGAAACCGCTGTCCTTGACGACCATATCCGCGAGGAACAGATGGTGGTTCACCACCACCACATCCGCATCCATCGCCGTTTTGCGCGCCTTCACCACAAAGCAGTCTTTATACAGCGGACAGTCGCTGCCGAGGCAGTTGTCGTTGGTGCTGGTCACCAGCGGCCAGGCAGGCGAGTCTTCCGGCACGCTCGCGCAGGTGCTGATGTCCCCCTCTTCAGTCTGGTTCGCCCAGGCGCGAAGGATAATAACGTCGCTGAGGGTTTGCACCGGCAGGTCGCCGCCCGCCAGCGCCTGCTGCTCAAGACGTTCCAGACAGAGATAGTTAGAGCGCCCCTTCAGCAGGGCCAGACGCCCCTTGTATTTCAGCGCTTTCGCCACCGTGGGCAAATCGCGGCTGTAGAGCTGATCCTGCAGCGCCTTCGAACCGGTGGAAATAATCACCTTCTTCTTCGCGCGCAGCGCCGGAGCAAGGTAAGCATACGTTTTACCCGTGCCGGTTCCGGCTTCGACCACCAGCGGCTGAGCCTTATCGATGGCGCGTGCAACGGCGTGCGCCATCTGGCGCTGAGGCTCACGGGGCTTGAAGCCGGGAATAGCCTGCGCTAATTGACCTTCAGGGGAAAAATCGTCTGCCACGGTGCTCTCTCACTGTATTTTTGCACAGGGATTATGTCAGCCCATCCTCTCCTGTGCCACCCCAAATAGTGACGACAGGAGAACAATATGGCAGTCTTGCCGCCTGACGACGAAAAATAACGAGGAAACGTTTATGACAATTGTGCGCATTGATGCCGAAGCCCGCTGGTCTGATGTGGTGATCCATAACCAGACGCTTTACTACACCGGCGTACCGGCTAACCTGGACGCGGATGCGTTCGAGCAGACGGCTAACACCCTGGCACAGATTGATGCGGTGCTGGAAAAACAGGGCAGCGACAAATCCCGCATTCTGGATGCGACGATTTTCCTGGCAAACAAAGATGATTTCGCGGCGATGAACAGAGCCTGGGATGCATGGGTAGTGGCGGGTCACGCGCCTGTACGCTGCACCGTACAGGCCACGCTGATGAAACCGGAATATAAGGTAGAGATTAAGATTATCGCGGCGGTTTAAGCCCGATTACTCTTCTGGTTCTTCATCTTCATCTTCGAAACGCGCCACGATCCGCTCGCCGGAATGACTGGCGCGAATCTCCTCGGCGACAACGGTAATCGCCTGTCCGCTGCTCATCCCCTGGGACATCAGTTCCTGAATTCGCTCAACCGCTTTCTGCTGCTGTTCATGGCTCAGAGAAGGTAAACCTGCAAACATCGTCAACTCCTGCTAAATTATTCGCGCTAATTATTTCACGCTGCCCGGTAGTATGCCACACATGAACATGCGCTTCCCCACTGTTATTACCTTGCCCTGGCGTGCAGACGCCGCCGAATTCTGGTTTGCCCGCCTGAGCCATCTTCCGTTTGCGATGCTGCTGCATTCTGGCCATGCGGACCATCCCTATAGCCGCTTCGACATTCTGGTGGCCGATCCGCTAAAGACGCTAACAACCGATGACCTGTCGTTAACGGACGATCCCCTGAAGCAGCTGCAGCAGGCCATTAACGCGCTGGGCTTATCTGCCGCGCCGAACCCGGACCTCCCTTTTCAGGGGGGCGCGCTGGGTCTGTTTGGCTACGATCTGGGTCGCCGTTTCGAAACGCTGCCGGAGCATGCGCAGGCTGATATTTCCCTGCCAGACATGGCCGTGGGGCTGTATGACTGGGCGTTAATTGTCGATCATCAGAAAAAAACGGTTTCCCTGCTGAGCCATCATGACGTGCAGGCGCGTCTGGCGTGGCTGGAGGCGCAACGGCCTGCCCCGGCAGAGACGTTTACCCTTACCTCTGGCTGGCGCTCGAACATGACCGCAGCGGAGTATGCCGAAAAATTCGCGCGCGTTCAGGCGTACCTGCAAAGCGGTGACTGCTACCAGGTTAACCTCGCCCAGCGCTTCCAGTCGACATACCGGGGAGATGAGTGGCAGGCGTTTACCCGTCTTAACGCCAGCAACAAGGCGCCGTTCAGCGCGTTTGTCCGTCTGGAACAGGGGGCCATACTCAGCCTGTCACCCGAGCGCTTTATCCATCTGGCCGAGGGTACGATTCAAACCCGTCCGATTAAAGGCACGTTACCGCGTCTTGCGGACCCCGATGCCGATCGCCAGCAGGCGGAAAAGCTCGCCGCCTCGCCGAAAGACCGCGCCGAGAACCTGATGATTGTCGACCTGATGCGTAACGACATTGGCCGCGTCGCCGAACCGGGCAGCGTGCGCGTGCCGGAACTGTTTGTCGTCGAGCCTTTCCCGGCGGTGCATCATCTGGTCAGTACCATTACCGCGCGTCTACCCGCCTCTCGCACCGCCTGCGATCTGCTCCGCGCCGCGTTTCCGGGCGGCTCCATCACCGGCGCGCCAAAGGTACGGGCGATGGAGATCATTGATGAGCTGGAGCCGCACCGCCGCAACGCCTGGTGCGGCAGTATCGGCTATATCAGCCTGTGCGGCACCATGGATACCAGCATTACCATTCGCACGCTGACGGCCTGCGACGGAAACCTTTACTGCTCGGCCGGGGGCGGCATTGTTGCCGATAGCCAGGTCGATGCGGAATATCAGGAAACCTTTGATAAAGTTAACCGTATCCTGAAACAACTGGAGTAATCACGGGTGGAAAAAGAGAACCTGACGCTGGACAATTTTTTATCTCGCTTTCAGCTATTACGACCGCAGGTCAACCGCGAAGCGCTGAACCAGCGTCAGGCGGCCGTGCTGATCCCGGTCGTGCGTCGCGCGCAGCCGGGCCTGCTGCTCACCCAGCGTTCTCCCCATCTACGCAAGCACGCGGGTCAGGTCGCCTTTCCGGGTGGCGCAGTGGACAGCTCCGACGCCTCGCTGATTGCCGCCGCGCTGCGGGAAGCGCAGGAAGAGGTTGCCATTCCGCCGGAGGCCGTTGAGATCATTGGCGTGCTGCCGCCCGTCGACAGCGTTACCGGTTTTCAGGTCACGCCGGTGGTGGGCATTATCCCGCCTGGCCTACAGTATCACGCCAGCGTCGATGAAGTTTCAGCGGTGTTTGAAATGCCGCTCGAAGAGGCGCTCCGGCTCAGCCGCTATCATCCGCTCGATATCCATCGACGGGGGCATGACCATCGGGTCTGGTTGTCCTGGTATCAGCATTATTTTGTCTGGGGCATGACGGCGGGCATCATTCGTGAACTGGCGCTGCAAATCGGCCTGAAACCTTGACTATACTTTACATTCCACCCTTTTTCGCAGGTTTGCGATCCGCGTCGCGCTATTAGCAAAACCCATCGTTAACCATTAGTTTAATTCATGTGAATAGTTAAGCCGAGGTCGGTGTTCCCTCTTACACTATGCGCAGTTATAACATCGTTACTGGAACCCCGGTAACCCTGTCAGGAGTGTGAAAGTGATTAGTATATTCGACATGTTCAAAGTGGGAATTGGCCCTTCGTCTTCCCATACTGTTGGCCCGATGAAGGCCGGTAAACAGTTCGTCGATGATCTGGTCGAAAAAGGATTACTGGAAAGCGTTACCCGTGTCGCCGTGGATGTTTACGGCTCGCTGTCATTAACGGGTAAAGGCCACCACACCGATATCGCCATTATTATGGGTCTGGCAGGCAATATGCCGGATACCGTAGATATTGATGCCATCCCGGCATTCATCCGCGATGTGGAAACACGCGGCCGCCTGCTGCTGGCAAACGGCCAGCAGGAAGTCGATTTCCCGCAGGATGACGGCATGCGTTTCCGTAGCGACAACCTGCCGCTGCACGAAAACGGCATGACCATTCACGCTTACAGCGGTGAAAAAGAGATTTACAGCAAAACGTACTACTCCATCGGCGGTGGCTTCATCGTGGATGAAGAGCATTTTGGCAAAGACAGCGTCGGCGACGTCAGCGTACCTTACCCGTTCAAATCGGCTACAGAAATGCTGGGCTACTGCAAAGAGACCGGTCTTTCACTGTCCGGCATGGTGATGCAGAACGAACTGGCCCTGCACAGCAAAAAAGAGATTGAAGACTATTTTGCGAACGTCTGGCAAACCATGCGCGCCTGTATCGACCGCGGGATGAACACCGAAGGCGTTCTGCCGGGTCCACTGCGCGTACCGCGTCGTGCCTCTGCCCTGCGCCGTATGCTGGTGACCACGGACAAGTTCTCCAACGACCCGATGAACGTGGTCGACTGGGTAAACATGTTTGCCCTGGCGGTTAACGAAGAGAACGCCGCCGGTGGTCGCGTCGTGACGGCGCCAACCAACGGCGCCTGCGGTATCGTTCCGGCAGTGCTGGCGTATTACGATCACTTTATTGAGCCCGTGACGCCGGACATCTACATCCGCTATTTCCTGGCGGCAGGTGCCATCGGTGCGCTGTACAAAATGAACGCCTCCATCTCCGGTGCGGAAGTGGGCTGTCAGGGTGAAGTGGGCGTTGCCTGCTCCATGGCGGCGGCAGGTCTGGCAGAGCTGCTGGGCGCAAGCCCTGAGCAGGTCTGCGTGGCGGCGGAAATCGGTATGGAACATAACCTCGGTCTGACCTGTGACCCGGTCGCGGGCCAGGTGCAGGTGCCGTGCATCGAGCGTAACGCGATTGCCTCTGTGAAAGCCATCAACGCCTCACGTATGGCGATGCGCCGTACCAGCGAACCTCGCGTATCGCTGGATAAGGTGATTGAAACCATGTACGAAACCGGCAAGGACATGAACGCGAAATACCGCGAGACGTCCCGCGGTGGCCTGGCCATTAAGGTGCAGTGCGACTAATACTGCCTTTCGCCCATCTGCAACGGATGGGCGAATTTCCCTCTTCTTTCTCGTCTCCTTCTGCTTTCCCCACTACACTTTTACTGTTGCGTCCGGCTTTTGTGGCTGGTGGCTTATCAGGCGACCGTTCATGCAAACTGCACAAACGATCATTAAAAACTATCGCCGAAAACGCGTTATCGTCTGTGTCACGGTTGCGCTCCTCACGCTCATCCTGACGTTAGGCATTCGCTTTATTTCACAGCGCAATGTTAACCAACAGCGGATCCTCGATTTTACCAGCCACACCGTTCGCGCCCTTGATAACGTCCTGCTTTCTTTAGAGAACCGCCGCAGCGTGCTGCAGCCCCTGGTAGGGCAGCCCTGCCCGCAGGCGCACCTGGCGCTGCGAAAGCAGGCCGCCATTTTGCAGACGGTACGCTCCATCGCCCTGATTAACGAGGGTATCCTGTATTGCTCAAGTATTTTCGGGAGCCGCAATGTGCCCGTTCGCGACTTCCTGAAAGAATTACCCGCCAGCACGGCGAAGCTGATTTTATCGAGCGATCAGTGGCTGCTTAAGGGTAGCCCGATATTGATCCAGTGGTATCCCGTCTCACAGGACGGTGAAGCTGGCGTTATCGAAATCATCAATATCGATCTGATCGCCAAAATGATCCTCGAGCCCCAGCGCCCGCTCATCAATGACGTGGCGCTGACCGTAGGCGATCGCTTTCTGCGCTATGGACAACGCGTCAGCGACAGCCTGACGTTTGATGAGGAGGGCTCTCTTTTCCAGCAATCGTCAACCCGAAATCCTTTTACCATTACGGTCAGCGGGCCAGGCCCTGGAGAGTTAGCCTTAAAAAGCCTGCCAGCCCAGCTGCCGCTTGGACTCATGCTCAGCCTGCTGCTGGGCTATCTCGCCTGGCTGGCAACGGCAAACCGGATGAGCTTTACGTGGGAGATCGATATGGGCATTGCGGCGCGGGAATTTGAGCTTTTCTGCCAGCCGCTGGTGAATGCCCGTACCCAGGCGTGCACCGGCGTGGAGATCCTGCTGCGCTGGAATAACCCCCGTCAGGGTTGGATCACCCCGGAGGTGTTTATCCCTCTGGCAGAAGAACATAACCAGATTGTCCCCCTGACCCGCTATGTCATCGCCGAAACGGTGCGCCAGATAGGCTACTTCCCTTCCAGCGCTGGTTTTCACATCGGTATTAACGTCGCCGCCAGCCATTTTCGTCACGCGGCATTGATACAGGACCTGAACCGCCTCTGGTTCAGCGCCGGTCCGCGCCAGCAGCTGGTGATTGAACTCACGGAACGGGATGCGCTGCTGGATGCGGATTATCGCATCGTGCGCGAACTGCATCGCAAAGGGGTGAAGCTCGCCATCGACGATTTTGGTACCGGGAACAGCTCCCTCTCCTGGCTTGAAAAGCTGCACCCGGACGTGCTGAAAATCGACCAGTCGTTTACCACCGCCATCGGTACCGACGCCGTGAACTCGACGGTGACGGATATGATTATTGCGCTGGGTCAGCGGCTGAATATTGAACTGGTGGCTGAAGGGGTCGAGACGGAGGAGCAGGCGCGCTACTTGCGCCGCCATGGCGTGCCTGTCCTGCAGGGGTTTTTCTATGCGCGGCCCATGCCGCTACGGGATTTTCCGAAGTGGCTGGCGGGAAGTTCATCCCCGCCAGCGCATCATAACGGGCACATCGTGCCCTTAATGCCGCTGCGCTAAGCCGGCTTACTCATCTTCGTCGTGGGCTGATTGTTCTTTAACAATGCGAACCATATCAACGCGATAGTCGTTGGCTTCAACGATCGTAATGTGCAGCGGCGCCAGCTCGATCACATCGCCGACGCGCGGGATTTGCCCGTTAACGGCGATCACCAGACCGGCAACGGTCGCGATGTCTTCTTCATCGTTGATCACGTTTTCCAGCCCCAGCGTGTGCGAGAGCGCGTGCAGGTCGGTGGTACCTTTAACCAGCCAGCCTTCACCGTCGGCAACGATCTCAGGCGTTTCGTCGGCATCCGGGAATTCACCGGCAATCGCTTCCAGTACGTCCAGCGGCGTGACCAGCCCCTGCACCACGCCAAACTCGTTGGTGACGATAACAAAGCTACCGCGAGCGCGGCGCAGCACCCCGAGCAGGTTGATAGGATCCAGCGTTTCCGGCACGACAATCGCAGGCGACGCAGCGGCAACGGCTTCCACGTTGACGCCCTCTTCCAGGGCCACCAGCATCTCTTTTGCCCGCACCACGCCGATGATCTCATCCAGCTCTCCGCGACACACCGGGAACAGGCTGTGCGGAGAAGAGAGCAATTGCTGGCGAATTTCATCGACGCTTAGATTTGCATCAACCCAGCTGATCTCCCCGCGCGGCGTCATGATGCCGCGCAGCGAACGGGAGGCCAGGGAGAGCACGCCGTTAATCATGTAGCGCTCTTGTTCCACAAACGCCCCTTCCGGGACCGGAACCGGGTTATGGTTTTCGGAATCAGACTGGACGTTCACCTGACGACGACCGCCCATCAGGCGCAGAATCGCGTCTGCGGTACGGGCGCGCAGCGGCTGATTCGACTGCTGCTTAATAAAGTTACGGCGTGCAATCTGGTTGAACAGCTCGATCAGAATCGAGAAGCCAATCGCGGCGTACAGGTAGCCTTTCGGAATATGGAAGCCAAAACCTTCCGCCACCAGGCTCAGACCAATCATCAGCAGGAAGCTCAGACACAGCACGACCACAGTCGGATGCTGGTTGACGAAGCGCGTCAGCGGCTTCGAGGCCAGCAGCATGACCGCCATCGCAATGACAACAGCCGCCATCATTACCGGCAGATGATTCACCATGCCGACCGCCGTGATCACCGCATCCAGCGAGAAGACTGCATCAAGCACCACAATCTGCAGCACCACCACCCAGAAGCTGGCATAGCCTTTACCGTGCCCATCATCGTGCTGACGGTTTTCCAGCCGCTCGTGTAGCTCCGTCGTCGCTTTGAAAAGCAGGAATATCCCCCCGATCAGCATGATTAAATCACGCCCGGAGAAGGTGTAATCCATGACGGAGAACAGCGGTTTGGTCAGCGTGACCATCCAGGAGATGACGGAGAGCAGCCCCAGTCGCATAACCAGCGCCAGCGAGAGACCAATCAGACGCGCTTTATCACGCTGTTTTGGCGGCAGTTTGTCCGCAAGGATGGCGATAAACACCAGGTTATCAATGCCGAGAACAATCTCCAGCACCACCAGCGTGAGCAATCCTACCCAGATTGACGGGTCCATTAAGAATTCCATGACAAGCTCCTGCTAAAGGAATGACGAAACGGTGCCCCACTCAACGTGGGCAAAACAGAGGTAAACAGAGTCGATACGTGGCGAGGATCGCCGGTGAATAAGGCGCGAAATGGCCTGGTTGATGACTGACGTCGGTGACGGTCCATATAGTGGGCTGTAACCCTATACTCCTGAACGATTAAACGGAGGCTAAACATATCAGAGACACTGTGTTTTTAGCAAAGATTTACGTTCCTTTGCAAAGTTCTGTAACACAGCGGCTTTACGCTACAGATAAATCTGTAACGCGTGGCTAAATTACGGATCTTCATCACATAAATTATTTTTTCACTATCTAAAATAATTCGCGGAAGTCTTAGTTTTTTTGAACTCTAACCCTTATCTGAATCGATTCGGTTCGCCAATACGATTCTCAGTACGGCTGCCTGGCAGGCGTATTAATGATAATAAAAGGAGGTAGCAAGTGACCATTGCTATTGTCATAGGCACACATGGTTGGGCTGCTGAGCAGCTACTCAAAACGGCAGAGATGCTGTTGGGCGAGCAGGAAAACGTCGGCTGGATCGATTTCGTTCCCGGTGAAAACGCCGAGACGCTGATAGAGAAGTACAACGCTCAACTCGCGAAGCTGGATACCAGCAAAGGCGTGCTGTTTCTCGTTGATACATGGGGCGGCAGCCCGTTCAATGCCGCCAGCCGCATTGTCGTCGATAAAGAGCACTATGAAGTTGTCGCCGGGGTTAATATTCCCATGCTGGTGGAAACCTTCATGGCGCGCGACGACAATCCGGCGTTCGATGAGCTGGTGGCGCTGGCCGTTGAAACCGGTCGCGAAGGGGTAAAAGCCCTGAAAGCGCAGCCGGTTGAAAAACCTGCCCCTGCATCTGCAGCGGCACCTAAAGCGGCAGCACCGGCAAAACCGATGGGCCCGAACGATTACATGGTCATCGGCCTTGCGCGTATTGATGACCGCTTAATCCACGGCCAGGTCGCCACGCGCTGGACCAAAGAGACCAACGTTCGACGCATTATCGTGGTCAGCGACGAAGTGGCCGCCGATACCGTACGTAAAACCCTTCTGACTCAGGTTGCTCCTCCTGGCGTTACCGCGCACGTCGTGGATGTCGCCAAGATGATCCGCGTTTACAACAACCCGAAATACGCGGGTGAACGCGTAATGCTCCTGTTCACTAACCCGACAGACGTTGAGCGCATTGTTGAAGGCGGCGTGAAAATCACCTCCGTGAACATCGGTGGTATGGCATTCCGTCAGGGCAAAACGCAGGTCAACAACGCCATTTCAGTCGATGCGAAAGATATCGAGGCATTCAACAAGCTGAATGCGCGCGGTATTGAACTGGAAGCCCGTAAGGTTTCTACGGATCAAAAACTGAAAATGATGGATTTGATCGGCAAAGTTGGGAAATAAGCCCGCGCCGGTTCTCATATAAAGTTTATGTAATAGGAGAAGTGCAATGGAGATTACCACTCTTCAGATTGTGCTGGTGTTCGTCGTCGCATGTATTGCGGGTATGGAATCCGTACTTGATGAATTTCAGTTCCACCGCCCTCTGGTGGCCTGTACCCTGATTGGGGCCGTTCTGGGTGACATGAAAACCGGTATCATCATCGGTGGTACCCTGGAAATGATCGCCCTGGGCTGGATGAACATCGGCGCAGCGGTTGCGCCCGATGCGGCGCTGGCCTCTATCATTTCGACCGTTCTGGTTATTGCTGGTCACCAGAGTATTGGTGCCGGTATCGCCCTGGCGATACCGCTGGCTGCAGCAGGCCAGGTTCTGACCATCATCGTTCGTACTATCACCGTTGCCTTCCAGCACGCGGCGGATAAGGCGGCCGAAAACGGCAACCTCACGGCACTGTCGTGGATCCACGTTTCGTCCCTGTTCCTGCAGGCGATGCGTATCGCGATCCCGGCGGTTATCGTGGCGATCTCTGTTGGTACCAGTGAAGTCCAGAGCATGCTGAACGCCATTCCAGAAGTGGTCACCGGCGGTCTGAACATCGCGGGCGGCATGATCGTGGTCGTTGGTTATGCGATGGTCATCAACATGATGCGCGCAGGCTATCTGATGCCGTTCTTCTACCTCGGCTTCGTGACCGCTGCCTTCACCAACTTCAACCTGGTTGCACTGGGTGTGATTGGTGCGGTAATGGCGATTCTCTACATCCAGCTCAGCCCGAAATATAACCGCGTCGCGGGTGCCCCAGCGCAGGCAGCTGGTAACAACGATCTCGATAACGAACTGGACTAACAGGTGAGCGAAATGGTTGATATGACAAAAACTACCACCGAGAAAAAACTCACTCCGGGTGATATTCGTGGCGTGTTCATCCGTTCTAACCTGTTTCAGGGTTCATGGAACTTCGAACGTATGCAGGCGCTGGGCTTCTGCTTCTCCATGGTGCCGGCGATCAAGCGCCTGTACCCGGAAAATAACGAAGCGCGCCGTCAGGCGATCAAGCGTCACCTGGAATTCTTTAACACCCATCCTTACGTAGCGGCTCCGGTTCTGGGCGTAACGCTGGCGATGGAAGAACAGCGTGCGAACGGCGCAGAGATTGACGACGGTGCCATCAACGGTATCAAAGTCGGCCTGATGGGTCCGCTGGCCGGTGTCGGTGACCCAATCTTCTGGGGTACCGTGCGTCCGGTCTTCGCGGCGCTGGGTGCCGGTATCGCGATGAGCGGCAGCCTGCTTGGCCCGCTGCTGTTCTTCATCCTGTTCAACGCCGTGCGCCTGCTGACCCGTTACTACGGTGTGGCCTACGGCTACCGTAAAGGGGTGGACATCGTTAAGGACATGGGCGGCGGCTTCCTGCAGAAACTGACAGAGGGGGCGTCAATCCTCGGCCTGTTTGTCATGGGGGCGCTGGTTAACAAGTGGACGCACGTGAACATCCCGCTGGTGGTATCGACCATCACCGGTCAGGATGGTCAGACGCGCGTCACCACCGTGCAGACGATTCTGGACCAGCTGATGCCGGGCCTGGTACCGCTGCTGTTGACCTTCGCCTGCATGTGGCTGCTGCGTAAGAAAGTGAACCCGCTGTGGATTATCGTTGGCTTCTTCGTCATCGGTATCGCGGGCTACGCAGTCGGCCTGCTGGGTCTGTAAGTTTCAATGCTATAGGCCGGGGGCTTGCCCCCGGTTTTTTTATCTGGAGGATGAATGACTGTCACGGACATCGTACTGGTTTTATTTATTGCTGCCCTTCTGGCTTACGCTATCTATGACGAGTTCATCATGCCCCGCCGTCACGGCGAGACGCTGCTCTCCCTTCCCCTTCTGCGACGCGGGCGCGTAGATGCGTTTATCTTCGCGGGTCTCATCGTTATTCTTATTTACAATAACGTCACTAGCCATGGTGCAATATTAACCACATGGTTATTATGTGCGCTGGCATTAATGGCGGTTTATCTGTTCTGGATCCGCACGCCGAAAATCATTTTTAAATCCCGCGGATTTTTCTTCGCCAATGTGTGGATAGAATATAACCGTATTAAAGAGATGAATTTATCCGAAGACGGTGTGCTGGTGATGCAATTAGAACAACGCCGCCTGCTTATTCGGGTGAAGAATATTGACGATCTGGAAAAAATATACAGCTTACTTCTTAAAACTCAATGACTTGCATATATAGCAATGGCTATATTCTGTGTTTATCTTGCGCAAGAAATATAGCCAAAGCTATATCCTTTTCGTTAATTTGCTCTCTATTTTTTAACGATAATTTCACGCTTAAAGACAAATGAAAATCGTTATCAACAAGCATTTTAAATAATGCTTCTCCATTGTTGTTTTATATTCTCAAAATATGTTAAGGTTGCGCCCGTCGTTGGGGAGTAGCCGATTTCCTGCTCGCAGGAAATGTACGTGTCAACATACTCGTTGAAAAACGTGGCGCGTACGGATCGCTGACAGCACATCTTATGTGCGGCGCGATCAGGCGAGACCATAGATACATCAACTGCTGTTTACTGGGGGCAGTGATGTGTCATATGGATATCCCCGGTCTGGACGCTGTTATGAATATCTCCGCTACGATCCTCCTCGCTTTTGGCATGTCCATGGACGCTTTTGCGGCTTCCATCGGAAAAGGCGCCACGCTCCACAAACCTAAGTTCTCAGAAGCCCTGCGTACCGGCCTTATTTTTGGCGCTATCGAAACGCTGACGCCGCTTATCGGCTGGGGACTTGGCATGCTTGCCAGCCAGTTCGTGCTGGAGTGGAACCACTGGATTGCCTTCGTACTGCTGGTGTTTCTCGGTGGCCGAATGGTGATTGAAGGTTTTCGCGGCGGTGATGATGAAGACGAGGAGCCGCTGCACCGCCACGGGTTCTGGCTGCTGGTCACCACGGCGATTGCCACCAGCCTTGATGCAATGGCAGTCGGCGTCGGTCTGGCATTCCTGCAGGTCAATATTATCGCCACCGCGTTGGCCATCGGCTGCGCAACGCTGATCATGTCCACGCTGGGCATGATGGTCGGACGGTTTATCGGCCCGCTGCTGGGTAAACGCGCCGAGATCCTGGGGGGAATTGTGCTGATTGGCATTGGAGCCCAGATCCTCTGGGCACACTTCGCCGGTTAATCTTCGCGCTGCCAGACGTGGATACTGAAATCCGTCTGGCAGTTAAATATTGATTGTACAGCTAACGCTTCCCACACTTCCGGTTTTGCCCGCCACGCGAACGGCGTCATCTGCAGCAGCGCGGTTGCTTCTTCCCCTTTCAGCTTCATTTCATACGCTACGGTTTGCTCCTGCTTAAGGGTAAAACCGGCCAGTTGTTCAGAATGAGGTGCATGCAGACGCACTTCGTCGTAGATCAGCCCTTTCAGCTCCATCAGATGACGCGGGCCCGGCGTCACGGTGACGACCCATCCGCCCGGTTTCACCACGCGAGCCAGCTCTTCCGCCTTGCAGGGCGCGTAAATGCGGATAACCGCATCCATGCTGGCATCGTCAAACGGCAGCCGGTGGCTGGATGCCACGCAGAACGTCACGTCAGCGTAACGCTTTGCCGCCGCGCGAATGGCCACTTTCGACACGTCCAGACCGAATGTCAACGCGCCCTTCTCACGGGCGATCTGGGCAAACCGTGCGGTGTAGTACCCTTCCCCGCAGCCGATATCGAGCATGACGGTGGCTGAACCCGGCAGGATGTCATTCAGCATCTGCGCGACGGTCTCTCGCAGCGGCAGATAGTGCCCGGCATCCAGAAACGCACGACGCGCCTGCATCATCTCTGCACTGTCGCCTGGATCGCGGGAGCGCTTATGCTGCACCGGCAGAAGATTCACGTAGCCTTCTTTTGCCATATCAAACTGATGCCCCTGCGGACAGGTATAGCTTTTATCTGAATGCGTCAGGGGGGCGTGGCAAAGAGGACAGCTGAAGGACATGGTGACTCCGGAGCATAATCAAAGGGCGAAGTGTACCGCTATTCGCCCTGGTTATAAACGCCCGGTTAACGCATAACGATAAGGTGATCGGAACCCGCCGGTAACCCGTCAGGTTTCACATTCTCCAGACGCAGCACGTTGCCCATAATCTCGCTGAAGACAGGTGCGGAAACGGCACCGCCGTAATAGGCACCATTTTGCGGATCGTTAATCACCACCACCAGGGCAAAGCGCGGATCGCTGGCGGGCGCAACGCCGGCCGTATAGGCAACGTATTTATCGACGTACTTTCCGCTGTCGTCAATTTTCTTCGCCGTACCGGTTTTCACCGCCACCCGGTAATCACGAACGGCGGCCTTAACCCCCCCGCCGCCGGGCAGCGCAACGCTCTCCATCATGTGCTCCACTTCGTGCGCGATCTCTTCCGGCATGACGCGGTGCCCGATAACGGGTGGATCGATACGCGTAATCGAGAGAGGTCGCTCAAGCCCGAAGCCGCCGATCGTGGCGTAGACGTGCGCCAGCTGGAGCGGCGTCACCATCAGCCCGTAGCCGAAGGCAAAGGTCGCGCGATCGAGCTGGCTCCAGTATTTACGATTTGGCAACAGCCCCGCGCTCTCGCCCGTTAAGCCAAGCCCCGTATTCGTGCCAAATCCAAAGTTGCGATAGGTATCAATAAGATGCTGGACAGGCATTGCCAGGGACAGTCGTGACACGCCGGTGTCGCTCGATTTTTGCAGGATCCCGGTCATCGTCAGTTCAGGATAATAGCCAACGTCGCGGATACGATGCCCGTCAAGGGTATACGGGTGAGTGTCAATCACGCTGTCTGGCTGGACCAGTCCCTGCTGCAGGGCCGTCATCAGCACCAGCGGCTTGACTGTCGAACCGGGCTCGAACGTATCGCTGATGGCGCGATTGCGGAAATCGTTTATCGTCGCGCCTTCCCGATTATTGGGGTTGAAATCCGGATAGCTCGCCATGGCGAGTATTTCCCCGGTTGGAATATTAATTAGCACCGATGCACCAGACTCGGCCTTGTTCCAGGCCACGGCATTATCGAGCGCATCTTCGGTGATGGTTTGCAGCCGCTCGTCGATACTTAACTGGATGTTATGCGCCGGTGCAGGCGCCACTTCCGTCAGGTTTTCAACCACGCGACCGTATCGGTCTTCCCTTACCTGCCGCACACCCGGCTTACCGGTCAGCTGAGCGTTAAAGCTTTTTTCCACGCCTTCAATGCCCTGCCCGTCAATATTGGTGAAGCCAATCAGGTTCGCTGCCACATGGCCGGCAGGATAAAAACGGCGTGACTCGTCGCGTAAATTGATGCCGGGCAGATTCAGCTTATCGATCCACTTCGCCTGAGCAGGATCGACCTGACGGGCAAGATAAATAAAACGCCCCTGCGGGTTGGCGTTGATTCGCGCCGAAAGTGTGCCCAGGGAGAGATGCAGCGCATTTGCCAACGCCTGCCAGCGTTCATCAACGCCAACGCCCCCTTTTGCCAGCACCGTTTTAGGGTCGGCCCAGACGGCCCGGACGGGCACGCTCACCGCCAGGGGGCGACCTTCGCGATCCATTATCATGCCCCGCGGCGCATCAATCGCCAGCTGGCGGAGGGAACGCATATCTTCCTGCTTCACCAGATTGTCAGGCTTGATGATTTGCAGCCAGGCAACGCGGCCCAGCAAAAAAGCCAGACTACAAAAAATAGCTAAACAGAGCAGCACAAAACGCGCCGGCGTGAAATTGCCAGCGGTCGTTATCAATTTCTTCTTCACCTGAACCCCAGGACTGTTAAACAACGCCCTGATTTAACGGGAAAAGATGGGGTTAAGGTGGCAAAACAGTGCTACTAACCTCGCAGCTTTGCAACAAGTTACTAACAAGACCGCAAATGGTAATATTTTGAAAGATAAAGGACATAAAAAAGCCCCGCGTTATGCGAGGCTTTATGTCTGAGATTGAAGTGCTAAGCGCTTCAGTCAGCAGCGGTTCGATCAGATAGCAGTTACGTTAACTGCAGCTGGGCCTTTCTGGCCGTCCTGAATTTCGAACTCAACGTTCTGGCCTTCAGCCAGAGTTTTGAAGCCGTTACCCTGGATTGCAGAGAAGTGTACGAACACGTCTTTGCTGCCGTCAGCAGGAGTAATGAAACCAAAACCTTTAGACTCGTTGAACCACTTAACTTGACCTTTAATCTTTGCCATTTTGCAAAATTCCTTAGAGTGTTTTCTTAGCCCGCAGGCATTAACTGAGATAAAACTGAGACATTACTGCATGAGGCACTAATATAAGGTTCGGCAGAGAAGCGGTATTCAACGACAACGTGTTTACTCAGGACTTCTTTACTGAAAATGCCACACATAAACAGAACTGTACCTCGTTTGACCCAAAACGTGTTATCACACACTATGTTTAATATGGCAAGCCATTTTTAAACATGTCTCGATCCGCCGCACAAATTCGAACAGTGCCTGTCAGGTTTTGCACAATTATGCGCATCACTTACAGACAGCTCTGCTGCGTAACAAAGACCCAGCGTTGCTTTCACAAGCGCTGTAATCTAAGACTTTTTTAACATAGCTCAATCATTACGAAGCGTCCAGCAACCGGGAAAAGAAATCTTACGTCCTGATTGAGTTAGAACAATTTGTGAAAACTTATGCTTAAATCATTGTAACGCGACCAAATTGTTTCAGACAAAAAACACTGTTAATAACCCGCGCCGACCTGTATTAAAATGCACCAACTAATAAACAGTGTTATGCACCAAAATAATGAAATTTTTATGACTCTGCATCAAAAGAAGGCAAGCAAAACGTTTCGATAAAAATAAAACATTCCTGAACGCGTTTTCAGACAGAATATATGCACTACGTTATCGCTTCGTTTATAAGGATAAATATTCACCAACTTTCAGTATCCTGAAAGAATGATTAACTGGTGCTAAATTATCTAGCGAGTCAGTTAACTCCCGCACAGGTTCATCGAGGGATTCCTCTGCCAGTTCAAACACGCCCCAGTGAATGGGAAACGCCAGAGGGCAGCCCAGCTGCTGCCACAATGCCACCGCAGATTGCGGATCCATATGATGGACAGCCATGAACCAGCGTGGGGCATAGGCTCCAATCGGTAACGCGGCAGCATCTATATGGCCCAGACGTTCAGGTATCAACAGCAGCTCTGGCGAATACCCCGTATCTCCGCTGAACCAGAAACGATGATGTCGACCTTCCATAACCCAGCCGCACCATAATGAGCGATTGCGGTTCCATGGCGTGCGCATACTCCAGTGCTGTGCCGGTACGGCGGTTAGCGTCATCCCCTGCCAGGTGAAGCTCTGCCACCAGTCGAGCTCAACCACGCGTTTTGCCCCCCGGCGGCGAAACCAGCCGGCCAGGCCCAGCGGAACAAAAAAACTGACCTCGGGGAAGCGTTTGAGAATACGGCGAATGGTCGCGTCATCAAGATGATCGTAATGATTATGGGAGATGACGACCGCATCAAGCTGATGGAGTTGATCGACTGACAGCGCGGGAGGCGTTTTGCGCTGTGGTCCCAGGAAAGGGAGTGGAGAAGCGCGCCGTGAAAAAACCGGATCGGTAAGGATGATATTGCCGTCCAGCTGCAGCATCACGCTGGCGTGTCCCAGCCACCATACCCCATCTTCATGAGGTTGCGTAAGCTCAACCGGTTGCCACCACTGTTGGATAAAGTCTTCATAACCCAGCGCGGGTGGCTTCGGTAAACCGGCCTCTTTACGGGCTTTGCGCCAACGGTCAAGGTCGCCGGGTTGATGTCCAACAGGATCGGTATTACGAAAACCATTCGGAGTGTGATGTTTCAGGGAGGGGTCATACCAGGGATTTTTCCAGACCACAGCCACCTCCCGGACAAAAGATTAACGCTCAGCCACCAGGCGGATAAAGTCGTCTTCGTCTTTGTTATCTTCAGCGACCGCGTCTTTCGGCGCGTCTTTCTCTTCCGGTTCGTTAGCCTCACACAGACGGCGCAGCAGCGCATTCTGACGTTTTTGCTGATCGAGAAGCGCTTCCAGCAGTTCAATCTGCTCGTTAGTACGGGAACTGGCGCGGTTCACGAAAAACCAGATGACCAAGCCCACAAGCAGAACAACCAAAGAAATCATCAGGGATGCCATATTCAGCAGCCCTGAATTCAGTAACTCACCCATTTCACCACCTCAATAAAAACGTCTATTTTACCACTGGCGCGAAGGAAGGAAATCACCTTGAGAAAAAATGCGTATTACCACGGAATAAACTTATTGATTGCGCAAACGCCGCTAAAAAACTGTACATCCTGATCGCACATCACGTTGATCGTCTGCGTCCATAACACCACGCACGCTATCAGCACGATAATCAGAATTACCCAGCGTATTTTTTTCACTCCACACTCCGTCTAAAAACCTGATGTAACGAGGTTATCACGCTTATCTTAAACAAGGACTAACTGTACCGCCATCGCGCTTTTTTTCAGAATCCTGCACTTGTTTCATCGTGTAAACCCTTTACGCTAGCTTTATGATAACAACGACAAAAGAGGTTAATGATGCGCTTCATCATTCGAACAATTATTGCGCTGGCCATCGTCTGGATTGGCCTTCTGCTCACGGGTTACGGTGTGCTAGTGGGAAGCACCGAGAACGCAGCCGGGTTAGGGATTCAATGTAAATATTTAACAGCACAGGGCGTGAGCACTGCGCAATATTTGCATACTGACAGCGGGATCGTTGGCTTGACCCACTGTCCGGTCCTGCGTAAGACATCCGTCGTGATTGATAATGGCTAATCGGCCGGTGAAATGACTTGCAAAAAAAACGCCGCAACAGATGCGGCGTTTTTTTATACGAGCAGAGATTAAAACGGGTAGTCGTGGTAACCCATCTGTTCAGAAATCTTACGTGCGGCAGTGTGCAGAATAGCCACATACTCATGCAGGCGCTCTTCGGAGAAGCGTAAGGTCGGGAAGGAGATACTCAAGCCCGCGATCACAACCCCAAAGCGGTCAAATACCGGAACGCCGATGCAGCGAAGCCCCTCTTCCTGCTCTTCGTTATCTTCGCCATAGCCCTGTTCGCGTACGCGATCGAGCACCGTTAACAGCGCGTCCGTGCTGGTAATGGTTCGGGAAGTACTTTGCTTGTATTCCACGCCTTCGAGGATCTGCTTCACTTCTTCACGATCGCGCCACGCCAGCAGAACCTTACCAATCGCGGTACTGTAGAGCGGGTTGCGACGACCAATGCGCGAATACATGCGCAGATTGTACATGGAGTCGATTTTATGGATGTACACAATGCTGTCTTCATCCAACGCGCCGAGATGGATTGTCTCTTTGGTCAGGCGAGAGATTTCACGCATCTGAATATCAGCGCTGCGGATCAGGTCAACATTTTGTAGCGCACGGGCGCCCAGCTCAAACAGCTTCAGCGTCAGAGAGTATTTTTCAGATTCGCCTTCCTGGGCTACGTAGCCCAGCGACTTCATGGTTTGCAAAAAGCGATATACGGTGCTTTTAGACATCATCACGCGCTGCGACAACTCTGTAATACCTATTTCACGCTCTTCCCCCAGCGCCTGTAAGATACCAAACACCTTCAGCACGGAAGAAACAGAATCTGGCTGTTTATCCAAATCCGCAATAGCCATTTACCACCTCATAGAGAGTGTTTTATAAAAATCAGAACCGGTTTTTATTATAAGTTCCCGTCATGTCACCTGCAATCAATCCGCGTTTACTTCGTTACAAATCTGCGACATATCGCGGCTGTAACAATGCTAAAATAGTTACCCTGAGAATAATTTCACGCTGAGCTTTTTTAATCCTAATGGAAAAGACCCTTTCCGATGGCCTGCCTTTACCCCAGCGGTATGGCGCTATAGCGACCATCATTATCGGTATCTCAATGGCCGTCCTTGACGGCGCAATCGCGAACGTTGCCCTGCCAACCATCGCCAGCGACCTGCATGCCTCTCCCGCCAGTTCGATATGGATCGTTAACGCCTATCAGATTGCGATTGTGGTTTCCCTGCTCTCGTTCTCTTTCCTGGGCGATATGTTCGGTTACCGTCGGGTGTATCAGTGCGGTCTAGTGGTTTTCACCTTCACGTCCTTGCTATGCGCCCTTTCAGTTTCACTGCATACCCTGACGCTTGCCCGCATCGCGCAGGGTTTTGGCGGCGCGGCGCTCATGAGCGTAAACACGGCGTTGATCCGCTTAATTTATCCGCAGCGTCATCTGGGTCGCGGCATGGGGATAAACTCGTTTATTGTCGCCGTCTCTTCCGCCGCCGGGCCAACTATTGCGGCGGCGATCCTTTCCGTTGCGTCATGGCAATGGCTGTTTGCTATTAACGTGCCGCTGGGCATTGTCGCTATATTCTTTGCCCTGCGCTTTCTTCCCGCTAACGGCCCTAAAAGCACCATGCCGCGCTTCGATGTGGCGAGTGCGGTGATGAATGCCCTGACCTTTGGCCTGCTGATTACGGCGCTGAGCGGCTTTGCGCAGAGGCAGTCTCTGATGCTTACCGCCGCGGAGCTCATCGCCCTGCTGGCGATCGGCTTCTTCTTTGTTCGCCGCCAGCTCACTCTCCCCGTGCCTTTGCTGCCGGTCGATCTGCTGCGTATTCCCCTCTTTTCCCTCTCCATTTGCACGTCCGTCTGCTCGTTCTGCGCCCAGATGCTGGCTCTGGTTTCTCTGCCCTTCTTTCTGCAGAGCGCGATCGGCCGTTCAGAAGTGGAGACCGGCCTGCTGTTAACCCCCTGGCCGCTGGCGACCATGGTGATGGCTCCGCTGGCAGGTTACTTAATTGAACGCGTCCATGCCGGTTTATTGGGAGCGTTGGGGCTGGCGGTGATGGCGACAGGCCTGTTCGCGCTGGCTCTGCTACCGTCATCGCCAACCGATCTGGACATCATCTGGCGCATGATCCTGTGCGGCGCAGGGTTTGGCCTGTTCCAGTCTCCTAACAATCACACCATTATCACCTCCGCGCCGCGCCATCGCAGCGGTGGTGCCAGCGGCATGCTGGGGACCGCGCGCCTTCTGGGGCAAAGCACAGGTGCGGCACTGGTTGCCCTGATGTTTAACCTCGCCGGACAAAACGGCAACCACGTTGCGCTTCTCACCGCGGGAGCCCTTGCTTCCCTCGCGGCGGTCATCAGCGGCCTGCGGGTGACCCAGCCCAAAGTTCAGGCATAAAAAAAACCGGGCGGAGTGTTCTCCTGCCCGGCTTATTAGGGTTCTTAGCGTTACTTCAGGTATTCCCCACTGCGCAGCGCTTCGATACGTTTATCCAGCGGCGGGTGAGACATAAACAGCTCGCTCAGCGATTTGGATTTACCGTTAATGCAGAAGGCCATCATGCTGTTCGCTTCCTGCGGCTCGTAGCTGGTTTTCAGACGCTGCAGCGCGGCAATCATCTTCTCACGACCAACAAGCTTCGCCGAGCCGGCATCCGCGTGGAATTCACGGTGGCGGGAGAACCACATGGTGATGATGCTGGCCAGAATACCGAATACCAGTTCCAGAACCATCGAAACGGCGAAGTAGATCAGCGGGTTGCCGTTGCTCTCTTCACCTTCGTCACGGTTGCCGCCCATAAAGCCTGCCGCGATCTGCGCCAGAATACGGGAGATGAAGATCACGAAGGTGTTCACCACGCCCTGAATCAGGGTCATGGTCACCATGTCACCGTTGGCGATATGGCTGATTTCGTGGGCAATAACCGCTTCGGCTTCGTCACGGCTCATGTTCTGCAGCAATCCGGTGCTGACGGCAACCAGTGACGCATCGCGACGGGCGCCCGTCGCGAAAGCGTTGATGTCCGGGGCATGGTAAATCGCCACCTGCGGCATGGCGATCCCGGCCTGACGGGATTGCTGAGCCACCGTATTCATCAGCCACTGTTCCATATCGTTACGCGGCTGTTCAATAACCTCACCACCCACCGATTTCAGTGCCATCCACTTCGACATCAGCAGGGAGATGAACGAGCCACCAAAACCAAACAGCAGCGCCATAATCAACAGACCCTGAACGCTGCTCGACTGAATTCCTGTCAGGCTTAGCACGAGCCCGAAAACCACCATGACCGCCAGGTTGGTGAGCAGGAAGAGCGCGATTCGCATCATAATTTTCTTTTTACCTCAGTTTAACAAAACGCACTATGCGATTACCCACATCGTATGGGTATTGCGGCTATTTTCAAGCATCCGGCGGGCGTAAGTCACCAGAAAGACACAACTTTACACAATTGGAAATCTGGCTGACGGAAGGATGAAGAACAAAAAGAAACAGGCACAATTCCTTGTGCCTGTTGGGTGATTATTTTGCCGGAGCGGGCTGTACGGCAGGTTTCTCTTTTTCCTGATTCGCCAGGTCGAGAGCGATATGCACCGTCTCGTCCAGATACGGATCCGGCTCCTGGTAATCTTTTGGCAGATCGTCCAGTTTTTTGAGCAGAGGCTTACCTTCGCGCCTGAAGCGATCGTTGATACGCGCCAGGCGGGTTGCATCGTCTTCGTTATTCTCTTTCTCACGCTGTGCGTAGTTCAGAGAAACGATATTCCGCTTATCTTTCAGGGCATTGAATCGTGCAATGTCCTTCATGATGTACTGGAACTCCGGATCTTTCGCGATGCGGTCGTTATGCGCTTTCAGCAGTTCAGGGCCAAATTGCGTCATATCACCCGCTTTCACGTAGGTCGCGGCATTGATGCTGTCCCACGGCAAGGCGTTATCTTCAAACTTCTCGCCGGTTTCGGTCTCTTCCGTGCCTGTCGGCATCATGATGTCCGGCGTTACGCCCTTACGCTGCGTACTGCCGCCGTTCACGCGGTAGAATTTCTGAATGGTGTACTGAACCGAGCCCAGCGCAGGCCATTCCGGACGCAGCATCTGATCGTAAATACGATTCAAAGAGCGATACTGCTGAACGGTACCTTTACCGAAGGTTGGCTCACCGACGATCAGCGCGCGGCCATAGTCCTGCATTGCAGCGGCAAAGATTTCAGACGCGGAAGCACTGAAGCGGTCAACCAGGACCACCAGCGGGCCTTTGTAGTAGACCACACCGTCGTTGTCGGCATCTTCTCGCACTTTACCGTTGTTATCGCGCACCTGAACCACAGGACCAGAAGGAATGAACAGACCGGAGAGTGAAACCGCTTCCGTCAGCGCCCCGCCGCCGTTACTGCGCAGGTCGATGATAATGCTGCTGACGTTCTGCTTTTCAAGCTTCTGCAGCTGAACCTTCACATCGTCAGTCAGCCCCACGTAGAAGCCCGGAATATCCAGAACACCCACCTTCTCTTTACCCACGGTTTTCACCGACATTTTCACCGCGCGGTCTTCCAGACGGATACGCTCGCGGGTCAGGGTAACGATACGGGTTTTGGTGCCTTTACCGGCAGGCAGAATTTCCAGACGAACCTTGCTGCCTTTCGGACCTTTGATCAGCGCAACCACGTCATCGAGACGCCAGCCGATCACGTCGACCATGTTCTGGCCTGTTTGTCCTACACCCACAATGCGATCGCCTACGCTAATCGCTTTGCTTTTGGATGCTGGGCCACCCGCGACCATGGAATTGATCACCGTGTAATCATCATCCATCTGCAGCACCGCGCCGATACCTTCCAGAGACAGGCTCATCTCGGTATTGAACTGTTCGGTGTTGCGTGGAGAGAGATAGTTGGTGTGCGGATCGATTTCGTGCGCAAAGGCGGTCATCGCGAGTGAGAAAACATCCTCACTGTTGGTCTGCGCCAGACGACGAATGGCGAATTTGTAACGACGCGTCAGCGTGTCACGGATCTCTTTTTCGTCTTTGCCGGTCAGCTTAAGACTCAGTTCGTCGTATTTAACTTTACCGTCCCACAGCGCATTCAACTCGGCCTCATCTTTCGGCCAGGGTGCTTTACTGCGATCCAGATTAAAGGTGTCAGTACCGGTGAAGTCCATCGGACGTTCCAGCACTTTCAGCGCGTACTGATAGCGTTCAAAGCGGCGCTTTTGCGACAGGTTGTAGAGATCGTAGAACAGATCCAGCTTGCCAGAACGCAACTCGTCACCCACCTCGGATTTGCGCTTAGCGAACTGCTCGACATCGCTGGCGAGCAAAACGTTATGGCTGTAATCCAGCAAGTTCAGATAGCGGTCAAAGATTTTGGCCGAAAAGGCCTGATCGAGATCGAACTGACGATAGTGCGAGCGGGTAAAACGTGAGGTCACGCGCTCGCTCACCGTCGCGTGCTGCGTCTCTTCCTTGAGAACCGGAATTTGATCAACACGCGTAATATCGTCCACTGCAAAAGCGTGACCTGTTATGGCAAACAGGCCCGCCAGCGCGGTGAGCTTAAAAAAAGTGTTCATGCCAGGCTTGGCCTCCGTTTCAGAACAACAAGTGTTCTGCGCGTACAATCATTGACATACCAGAAGTCAGCTGTACACGAACGCCATCTTTGGTGATTTCCAGTACGGTGGCGTCCATAGCATTGTTACCCGCTTTTACCTTCAGTGCCTGACCTACGCTCAGGGCGTTAATGTCAGAAACCGGCGTATGGCGCGGCTCTTCACGAGGGGCACGCGGGGCTTTTGCTGCTGGTTTGTCTGCACGCGGTTTGCGATCGTTATTATCGTGACGGCGCGGCGCAGGGCGTGGTTTACGCTCACGACGAGGCGCTTCTTCCTGGCCGTTTGCCGCTGCGGCTTCGCGTTTTTTCGCCTGCTGTTCTGCACGTTGTGCCTGAACGCGTGCTTTGGCTTCTTCAAGCTGCTTGCGCGCGTGCTCAACGTGCTGCTCGTCCAGCTCACCACACGGGTTGCCGTCGAGATCCACGCGGGTCGCGCCAGGTTTGATACCGTACAGGTAGCGCCAGCTCGAAGTATAAAGACGTAAGGCGGAACGCAGCTGAGTTTTGCTGAGGTTCATTTCCCCTTCAACACGCGCCACCAGATCCTGAAAAATACCGACTTTCAGGGGACGAGCTTCACCTTCCGCGCTGAAGCACTGCGGGAAACGCTCGGCCAGAAATGCGATAACTTCTTTACTGCTATTCAACTTAGGTTGATTTTCCATGAAATTTCCTGATTACAACGGACGTTGCCAACAAGCGCAGGCATGAACAGGCGTCATTATAATGACGCTATCAGTAAATGCTACGTTATCCGTTGATTATCCTGCGACGCTCGCAAAGAATTTTTGATAATCGGTTGCAGCGAGTACGTTTTCCAGATTCGCCACCAGCTCGCGCAGCCCCTGTTCGTCCTCGGTTGTAAAGCGACTGAAGACCGTACTGTCGATATCCAGAACGCCAATAATCTGATTTTTGAGCACCAGCGGCAGAACGATTTCAGAATTACTGGCGGCATCACAGGCAATGTGCCCGTCAAACGCATGAACGTCTTCCACACGCTGGACCTGATTTTCGGCCACCGCCGTGCCGCATACGCCACGCCCTACCGGAATACGCACGCAGGCCAGTTTGCCCTGGAACGGGCCGAGCACCAGCGTTTCACCTTCCAGGAGGTAAAAGCCGGCCCAGTTCACGTCAGAGAGACGTTCAAACAGCAATGCGCTAGTATTTGCCAGAGTGGCTAAGAAGCTGGTCTCACCCGCCATCAATGCCTTAAAATCGCGGTTCAGATCCGCGTAGAATTCTGTTTTGTTCATTATTCAATCACTTAGTTGTCTTACAAATTTACCGCATAGCCTATTAAAATAAGCATTAAATGCGCTCATGCTCAAGATGAATCCGTTCATGAGTTATTATAACTTTCAACAATACTTATTTGTGCGCAGCTGATGGCCTTAAAAACAACCAAAATTACGCCGACAAGAAAGATAACTGTCCATACGGTGAGCGAAGCTTTGCCACGTGCACATTATCAGCGTTGCCCCCAGTGCGATACGCTTTTTATGTTGCCGAAGATGAAATCGCACCAAAGTGCCTTTTGTCCGCGCTGCGACGCCAAAATTCGCGACGGCCGCGACTGGTCGCTCACCCGCCTCGCCGCCATGGCCGTCACCATGCTGCTGCTGATGCCCTTCGCCTGGAGCGAACCGCTGCTGAAACTCTACCTGCTTGGCGTACGCATTGACGCCAACGTGCTGCAGGGTATCTGGCAGATGACCCGTCAGGGCGATCCCATCACCGCTGCCATGGTGCTTTTCTGCACCGTTGGTGCGCCGCTGGTGCTGGTCGCCGCCATTGCCTATCTGTGGTTTGGTAATATTCTCGGCATGAACCTTCGCCCGGTTCTGCTGATGCTGGATAAGCTCAAAGAGTGGGTGATGCTGGATATTTATCTGGTGGGCGTGGGCGTTGCGTCAATAAAGGTGCAGGACTACGCCTTTTTGCAGCCCGGCATCGGACTTTTTGCTTTCATCAGCCTGGTATTGCTGAGCATCCTGACGCTGATCCACCTTAACGTTGAACAGCTCTGGGAGCGATTTTACCCTCAGCGCCCCGCCACGCGTCCTGATGAAAATCTGCGCGTCTGTCTGGGATGCCACTATACCGGCTTGCCCGACGCGCGTGGGCGCTGCCCGCGGTGTCACATTCCGTTGAGACTGCGGCGCAACAACAGCCTGCAAAAATGCTGGGCCGCGCTGATCGCCTCCCTGGTGTTTCTGATCCCAGCCAATATGCTGCCGATTTCCATCATTTACGTGAATGGCGGGCGTCAGGAGGATACTATCCTCTCCGGGATTATCTCCCTTGCGCACAGCAACGTCGGGGTGGCGGCGATCGTTTTTATTGCCAGTATCCTGGTTCCCTTTACCAAAGTGGTGGTGATGTTTACCCTGCTCATCAGCATTCACTTTAAGTGTGAACAAGGCTTACGGACCCGCATTCTGCTGCTGCGGTTCGTCACCTGGATTGGCCGCTGGTCAATGTTAGATCTGTTCGTGATTTCGCTGATGATGTCGCTCATCAATCGCGACCAGCTACTTGCTTTTACAATGGGACCCGCGGCTTTTTATTTCGGCTCTGCGGTGATATTGACTATTCTTGCTGTGGAATGGCTGGATAGCCGCTTACTTTGGGATGCACATGAGTCAGGAAACCCCCGCTTCGCCGACTGAAGCGAGAATTAAAACAAAACGCCGCATTTCGCCATTCTGGTTGCTGCCCGTCATCGCCCTGATGATTGCAGGCTGGCTGATCTGGACGAGCTATGAAGATCGCGGGAGTACCGTCACCATTGATTTCCAGACCGCCGACGGCATCGTCGCCGGGCGAACGCCCGTTCGCTTCCAGGGGGTTGAAGTGGGTACGGTTCAGGACATCTCCCTTGGAAAAGGGCTGAACAAGATTCAGGTGCGGGTCAGTATTAAATCTGACATGCAGGATGCCCTGCGCAGCGAAACGCAGTTCTGGCTGGTCACGCCAAAAGCGTCTCTGGCGGGCGTGTCAGGGCTGGATGCGCTCGTGGGCGGTAACTATATCGGCATGATGCCGGGTAAAGGAGAGCCGCAGGATCACTTTGTTGCCCTGGATACACAGCCCAAGTACCGCCTCAACAACGGCGATTTAATGATTCATCTGCAGGCGCCGGATCTCGGTTCTCTGAACAGCGGTTCGCTGGTCTATTTCCGCAAAATCCCGGTTGGCCGCGTGTACGATTACGCGATCAACCCGAATAAACAGGGCGTCACCATCGACGTGCTGATCGAGCGTCGCTTCACCAATCTGGTGAAAAAAGGCAGCCGCTTCTGGAACGTCTCCGGCGTGGATGCGGACGTCAGCCTGAGCGGTGCGAAAGTGAAGCTGGAGAGTCTGGCCGCGCTGGTGAATGGTGCCATTGCTTTTGACTCCCCGGAAAACTCAAGCCCTGCCACCGCGGATGACTCATTTGGATTGTACGCAGACCTGGCGCACAGCCAGCGCGGCGTGATCGTCAAACTCGCTCTGCCCGATGCTAAGGGGCTAAAAGCGGGTTCAACGCCGCTGATGTATCAGGGGTTGCAGGTTGGTCAGCTCACCAAAATGACGCTCAACCCGGGCGGCTCGGTCACAGGAGAAATGACTGTCGACCCGAGCGTGGTCGACCTCCTGCGCGAGAAAACGCGTATCGAAATGCGCAGTCCAAAGCTCTCCCTGAACGATGCCAGCCTCAGCACGCTGTTGACCGGCAATACGTTTGAGCTCATCCCCGGCGAAGGTGAGCCCAGCAATAGCTTCGTGATTGCCCCGGCGGATAAATCCCTGCTGCAAAAGCCGGGCGTAGTGACCGTCACGCTGAATGCGCCAGAAAGTTACGGAATCGAAGCCGGCCAGCCGTTAATTTTACACGGCGTGCAGGTCGGCCAGGTGCTGGAGCGTAAGCTCTCCGCGAATGGCGTGACCTTCTCGGTCGCCATCGATCCGCAGTACAGCGACCTGGTGCACGGTGACAGCAAATTCGTGGTGAACAGTCGCGTCGATGTGAAGGTGGGACTGGACGGCGTGGAATTCCTCGGCGCCAGCGCCAGCGAATGGGTTAACGGCGGCATCCGCATTCTGCCCGGTGATAAAGGCCCCGTTCGCGACAGCTATCCGCTGTATGCCAACCTGGAGAAAGCGGTTGAAAACAGCCTGAGCGATCTCCCTACCACCACGCTGACATTAAGCGCCGAGACGCTGCCGGACGTACAGGCAGGATCCGTGGTGCTGTATCGCAAGTTTGAAGTTGGGGAAGTGATCGCCGTTCGCCCGCGTGCGGACGCGTTTGATATCGAACTGCATATCAAGCCGGAGTACCGCAAGCTGCTGACGCCAAACAGCGTCTTCTGGGCCGAAGGCGGCGCGAAAGTTCAGCTTAACGGTAACGGGCTGACCGTGCAGGCCTCCCCGCTCTCACGCGCGCTGCGCGGCGCGATAAGCTTCGATAATCTCAGCGGCGCGGGGGCGAATCTGCGTAAAGGCGATAAGCGTATTCTCTTCCCGTCCGAAACCGCCGCACGCGCCGTGGGTGGACAGATTACCCTGCACGCGTTTGATGCCGGTAAGCTGGCGGAAGGCATGCCAATCCGCTATCTGGGCATTGATATTGGACAAATCCAGAAGCTGACGCTGATTACCTCGCGCAACGAGGTGCAGGCCACCGCCGTGCTGTACCCGGAATATGTGCAGACCTTCGCCCGCACGGGTTCGCGCTTCTCGGTGGTGACGCCGCAGATCTCGGCCGCGGGCGTTGAGCATCTCGACACCATTTTGCAGCCGTACATCAACGTTGAGCCGGGCCAGGGCAATGCCCGTCGTGATTTCGAACTGCAGGAAGCCACGATCACCGACTCGCGCTACCTTGGCGGCCTGAGCATCGTGGTGGAAGTGCCGGAAGCGGGCTCGCTGAGCATCGGCACGCCGGTTCTGTTCCGCGGCATTGAAGTGGGTACGGTCACGGGCCTGACGCTCGGTACGCTCTCCGACCGCGTAATGGTGGCGTTACGCATCAGCGAACGCTACCAGCACCTGGTCCGTAATAACTCGGTATTCTGGCTGGCATCCGGCTATTCGCTGGACTTTGGCCTGACGGGAGGCGTGGTGAAAACCGGCACCTTCAACCAGTTCATTCGCGGCGGTATCGCGTTTGCCACGCCGCCGGGCACGCCGCTGGCGCCGAAAGCGCAGCCGGGTAAACACTTCCTGCTGCTCGAAAGCGAACCGAAAGAGTGGCGCGAATGGGGAACCGCCCTGCCGCGTTAATCTGACAGGCTCCGGTGTCAACGCACCGGAGCCTTTATGTTACACTGCGCACCTGAACTTTTCCCTGTGGTGTGCCCGTGGCTCAAAACTCCGTATTTCTTCCTGAACAATTCCTGGCGCAGATGCGCGAGGCGCTTCCTTCTCACCTGTCGTTAGATGATTTTATCGCCGCCTGCCAGCGTCCGTTACGCCGAAGTATTCGCGTCAACACGCTGAAAATCAGCGTCGAGGATTTTCTGGCGCTGGTCTCGCCGTACGGCTGGCAGCTTACGCCGGTACCGTGGTGCGCCGAGGGGTTCTGGATCGAACGCGATGACGAAGCCTCGCTGCCGCTGGGCAGTACCGCTGAACATCTGAGCGGCCTGTTCTATATTCAGGAAGCCAGCTCGATGCTGCCGGTGGCCGCCCTGTTCGCCGATGGCAATGCGCCTGAACGCGTGATGGATGTTGCCGCCGCTCCTGGCTCAAAAACCACGCAAATTGCCGCCCGAATGGGTAACCACGGGGCGATCCTCGCCAACGAGTTTTCCGCCAGCCGCGTGAAGGTGCTGCATGCCAACATCAGCCGCTGCGGTATTCATAATGTTGCCCTGACGCACTTCGACGGACGCGTGTTTGGCGCCGCTTTACCGGAAGCCTTCGATGCCATTCTGCTGGACGCGCCCTGCTCCGGCGAAGGGGTGGTGCGTAAAGATCCCGACGCGTTAAAAAACTGGTCAGTTGAGAGCAACCTTGAGATCGCCGCCACGCAGCGCGAGCTGATCGACAGCGCATTTCACGCGTTGCGCCCTGGCGGCACGCTGGTCTATTCAACGTGCACCTTAAACCGCGATGAAAACGAAGACGTCTGCCTGTGGCTGAAAGCGAACTACCCGGAGGCAGTTGAGTTCCTGCCGCTTAACGGCCTGTTCGCCTCGGCACAGGAGGCGGTCACGCCGGAGGGTTTCCTTCACGTGTTCCCGCAGATTTACGACTGCGAAGGTTTTTTTGTGGCGCGTTTGCGTAAAACGCAGGCGGTTCAGCCCCTGCCCGCACCTAAATTCAAGGTCGGCAACTTCCCGTTTTCCCCTCTTAAAGGCCGCGATGCAGCACAGCTTGAAGCCGCCGCCAAAAAGGTCGGACTGGTCTGGGATGAGAGCCTGCACCCCTGGATGCGTGATAAAGAGATATGGCTGTTCCCGGCACAGATCGAGCCGCTCATCGGAAAGGTCCGTTTTTCGCGAATCGGGATCCGCCTGGCGGAAGTGCATAATAAAGGGTATCGCTGGCAGCATGAGGCCGTTATCGCCCTTGCCGGACGCGAGAATACCTTTGCCCTGACGCATCAGGAAGCCGAAGAGTGGTACCGTGGCCGCGATGTCTATCCGGACAGCACGCCATCAGGCGATGAAGTGATAGTGACGTATCAGGGATATCCGCTGGGGGTGGCAAAAAAGGTCGGCTCAAGGCTGAAAAACAGCTATCCGCGCGAGCTGGTTCGGGACGGCCGTCTGTTTACCGGTAACGATCGCACAGCCTGAAAAAAAGCGCATTTTTTTACTGGCGATTTTGCTCTCCTTGTCTACGATCAAAAATGGGTGATCGCACTGGTCATACCAGATTTTGACAACCGACCCGGAGAGCACTATGACGAAAACCAGCGTGCGTATTGGCGCTTTTGAGATCGACGACGCAGAGCTGCGCGGCGAAGCACAAGGCGATCGAACGTTAAGTATTCCCTGCAAATCCGACCCGGATTTGTGCATGCAGCTCGATGCATGGGATGCAGACACCAGCGTCCCGGCAATACTTGATGGCGAACATTCTGTCCTTTACCGTGAGCATTACGATAGTAAAACCGATGCCTGGGTCATGCGTCTTGCCTGACCTAAAGAGAACCCGCCCGAAGGCGGGTTATTTATTACTGCAGCTGCGCCAGCGTAAAGTAACCGTCGAAAACAGCCCCCGTATCAATGTAGTGAAGATTATTAAAATCATACCTTCTGTCGAGAGGCGTATGCCCAAACCAGAAATGATCCGCGCCGCTGATGCCCTCTCCTTTGCCCACCATAAATCCCATCAGCCTGTCGCGGTTCCATAAGACGCGCTGGGCACTGACCGGTTTTTGCCACCGGTATTCCGCGGCAGGATAATCAGCATGGGCAATCACATTCAGACCGTTCGCACAGGTTATCTCGATGATATGCGGTAAATCGCGACAGGCGTCGAGCAACGACAGGGCAAGCTGTTGCTGGTCGCGTTCAAGATGCGAAAACCATATTCCGCCATTCATCGTCCAGAGTGAAAAATCGTTATTATCCAGACTGTCGAGAGCCATTTGCTCATGGTTTCCCCGCACGGCACGAAACCATTTTTCATGAATTAACTGCAGGCATTTAACGCTATCAGGGCCACGATCGATCACATCCCCGACCGAAATAAGTAAATCCTCATACGGGTTAAAGTGACGGCGTTTAAGTTCATCCATAAGCCACTGGTAACAACCGTGTATATCGCTGACAACCCAGACGTGACGCCACATCCCACCTTCAATTCGCTGATACATAGAACCTCCTTTAAACAGTATAGCCGCCGCAGAAAAGGCGACAGACCGGCGCGGTCGTCACGAAGTGAAACAAACGGTAAACCAAACAGAAATAAAGATCCTCGCGCTATTAATCCCTTTTTATTGGCTCTTTAGAATAAGGGTATAAAAAAAGAGGGGTCTTCACGTGTCTAATACGCACCTGCATAACGATGTTTTCTATCCGCATCGCACAAATATTATTTCCGAGCTGGTGAACGGCAAACGCGTGCCGGGTCCAATCTGGCGTAAACGCGAATATCGCCTGAAGTTCCTTTTACGCTCGCTTCTGTTCTGGTCTTCTACCCATCGCATGCTGGAAGCCCTTTCGGGTCGCGACGATTTCGACAGGCTGCTGGCCTCTCAAATTACGTTGCCCAGCAAGACCCACCGACAGTATCTGATGCGCGGCCTGACGGCTAACGATCGCGCCGACGCTATCGTCAACCATTACTACTGGATTGATAGCCTGAGAGAGAGCGGTCTCGCTCAGGCCCTGAGCAGCCCGCAGGAGCAAACCGTTGTGCAGTTCCACGCCAAAGACGGCGTAACCTATACGGTCAATGCTTCCTCTGCGGGGAAAGCCGAGCGCGAGGGCGAAAGCACCTTGTGGCTACGCGACAACGAGGATACGCTGCTGGCCAGCCTGACCTTCAGCGTCGCGCGCAGCAATGGTCAGCAAGTGATGGTCATCGGCGGCCTTCAGGGACCCCGTCGCAGCGTATCGCGAGACGTCATTAAGCAGGCCACCCGCGCCTGCCACGGCCTGTTCCCCAAACGAGTGTTGATGGAAGTCCTCTTCCAGCTGGCTGCACAGTCATCTGTCCGGGCGATTTTTGCCGTCAGCGATGAAGGGCACGTTTTCCGCGCGCTGCGATATCGCCTGAGCAAAGGCCGCCATTTCCATGCCAGCTACGATGAGTTTTGGGGATCTCTGGACGGTAAAAAGCTGTCAGCCTTCTGCTGGCAGTTGCCGCTGCACATGGAGCGTAAATCCCTGGAAGAGATTGCCAGTAAAAAACGTGCCGAATACCGCCGTCGCTTTGAGCTGCTCGATGAAATAGAGGCGTCCGTGAAGTCCCACTTTTAAGCCAGGCTGGCGTTTTCGCTCACTGCGTAGTGGATGTATTCTGTTTAAAAGAGGAATGATAAAGCAGCCCACTATTGCACAGGGCGAGGGCGCTCAGTTAGCATTGCGCGAAATGAAACCGGCGAATGCGTTGGGAAAAGCGCAATGCGGGCGCAAAAATGAGGGACTTTGGTAATGATCTATGACTGCTTCTTATATTACGATGAAGATATGCTTCTCGAAATCAGGCTAAACACGCTCGCGGACGTTGTCGATCGCTTCGTTATCGTTGAGTCAACGCATACCTTTACCGGTAAAAAGAGGCCGCTGCATTTTGACATTAATAAATACAGCCAGTTTAAAGATAAAATTATCTACGTTGTTCATGATAAAGAACCGATTACGAAAGCCGCTGAAGAATCACACCCTGCTCGGGAGGTGATTCCGGGTCTGCCAGAGGGAATGGTGGTGGATGCGTGGGCAAATGAAGCCGCGCAGAGGAATGCCATCATGCAGGGTTTGACGCATGCCAACGATGATGATTTGATTTTAGTTTCCGATGTCGATGAGATATTTTCACCACAGGTGGTAGCATCGATAAATCCCAAAAAGCTCTGCACCACTATTTATCAGAATTTCTATAATTATCAGTTCAACCTGCAGGTTTTTAATACTGACAACACGCCAAGAAAATGTAAATTACCGCGAGCCACACAATATAAAAATCTCGTTAGTTTCTTTGGCGGCGAACCTGAATCATTCAGGAATCTTAAACGTACCCGACGCGTTAAAAACTGGTCCTGGCTAAAGTGGAACTGGTTCAAGATTAACAACAGCATTATTGACAATGGTGGCTGGCACTTCTCGTGGGTAATGACCCCCGAGCGCATCTCAGAAAAAATGTCGACCATATCCCATACTGAATACGATCTTCCTGAGTTTAACAACCCGGAACACATCATGAAGGTCATTAAAAATGCGGAAGATATCTGGGGGCGCGACAGGACATTAATCAAGCAAGAGCTAACGGTTGAAAACTTCCCGGAGTACATTGTCCGCCACAAAGACAAATTCAGCGCGTTCATTATTTAACTTAGGGCTGCCCTTTTGCTCGCCAGAGGGCGTTTGCTCAGCGGTCGCTCGGCCACAAAATTTTAACAAAGATCCCAAAAAACCCTGGACGCACGCGGTCCTGAGTATGTTATGGTTTAGACAGGATATGGAATGTTCGAGAAAGTTTCGGGTGATTTAGAGTCAACACCGAACAATGCTTTGAAAAACATACAGATAAAAAGAGACCGAATACGATTCCTGTATTCGGTCCAGGGAAATGGCTCTTGGGAGAGAGCCGTGCGCTAAAAGTTGGCATTAATGCAGGCTAAGTCGCCTTGCCTTTTAAGAATAGATGACGACGCCAGGTTTTCCAGTCCACAGCAAAAGCGGTCGGAAAAAAAGCGCCAGAGCATCATTAAAAGTGAAAAACCGCAGTGCTTTCGCAAGCATCTGCGGTTTTTTATTGGAAACCCGAACGTTAGCAGAGCTTGTCGGCGCGCTCGATAAACGGCGCCAGACTCATTTTTTGTCCCGGATGCGCCGGGTCATCGATCTGAATAATGCTAATCGGCTGGCCGCTGCTCTTGCCGCTGGCTACCTGCTGCTCTGCGGTATCATTCAGCGGGTATTGCACCAGCGTACTCGGGTTGATCGCATACAGCGCATGGCCTGGACGGCAGGTCAGCATCACCTCTTCGCGATTGAACGCCCATTTGTCCTTACCCACTTCAAAACGACTCACGGTGATGACCTGCGGTGCGGCAAGCGCGCTCCCCGTACAGGCCAGCAATAAGAGAGAAAGTACTGTCTTTTTCATATGATATTTAACCTTGTCAGAAGGGTTCCCAGGTGGCGAACAGACTGACCGTTGCCAGCACCAGCGCTCCCAGCACCACTTCTGCCTGTGTCATCCTGATAAAAATCTGTTGTGCTCGCCCGCTCTCCGGACGAAACCGTGGCACCAGAAAATACCGATTTGCCAGCGCAATTACCACCATCAACGCCACCAGCGCACATTTGAACAACAAAAACCGCACGTAGCCAGCCTGCCAGGGAATATCGAGGCCCAGTATCATGAGCGCATTTATCACCCCGGAGAGCAGGACGCCCGCAACGGCGTAATGCCCCACGCGCGAGAAGCGCATCATGGTAAAGATGGCGGCATTCTGCCAGCGCCCTTTCGCCAGACGCATACAGAACAGCAGGGGCAGTAATCCGCCAAGCCAGGTGGCGGCACATATCAGGTGAAAAGCATAATTAAGACGCTGCAGCGCCCCCGTCGGACCGTCGTTCATCGCCGCATGCCCTACCCCAGCCAGCAGGATAAGCTGGCCCATTGCGAGCAGCAGCAGCCGCGAACCTTTCAGCGGCGCAAGCCATGCCGCACCGACCGTCAGCGCAGCGAGGATTATTTGCCACATCCAGACACCGCCAAACCGGGTTCCCATCACGCTGAACCAGATCTGTGGCGCAAACACATCTCCCCAGCCGCTGCCCATCAATCCGCCCTGCAGCATAAACATCAGGACCGCTGCCGCAAGGCTCACTAAGGCCGCCACTTTCTGCTGCGACTGGAATCGCCGGGACATCAGACGGTGGAGAGAGGAAGGCGCAAACCAGACGCTGTAAAGCGCATTGCCAAACACCAGCATCAGCGCCCCGAAATGGATAAAGCGTAGCCCGATATAACACAGCGCCAGCATGCTATTTCACGCTAAAGTGATAGCTGCCTTTGGTTTTATGGCCGTCCACGGAGACCACATGCCAGTCCACCTGGTAAGTCCCTGATACCAGCGTTTGTTCCAGCGGCACGGTAAGCTGAGCTTTGTTCTTTTCGTCGCGCGTAGCGGTTCCCGTTTTGACGATCTGCTTTTGCGCATCCGTTACCACTACACCGCTAAATCCAGGTTCGATACCTTCTGAAAAATTCAGCGTAAGTGCCTGCGGTGCGGTCACCACGCTGTCTGCTGCCGGGATCTGCTGTTTAAGATGTGCATGTGCCAGCACGGAAGGCGTCATCATTGTCGAGGCCACAAAAACCAGTGCGCAGACCGCGCGGGAAGCGGAAAAACCCATCCTATCATTCCTTTTTGTTATGTCTGTATGCTAAAGAATAACGCTGTATAATAAACGAGTCGAGGATCATCCTGCCTCCGCTTGTCATCGTCGTGCAATCGCGGTAACGTTGCCGCCGCATAAAAAGGAGAAGGTAATGAAGATCAATCTGGCCGTCCTTCCGCAGGACGAGATGGATAAAGTGAATGTCGATCTCGCTGCCGCTGGCGTCGCGTTCAAAGAGCGTTACAACATGCCCGTCGTGGCTGAAGTCGTGGAACGGGAACAGCCCGCCCATCTGCGCGACTGGTTTCGCGAAAGACTCATCGCCCACCGCCTCGCCTCGGTCAACCTCTCCCGTTTACCGTACGAGCCTAAAGTTAAATAAGCTTAACGAGTCGTTACATTTCCTTACGCGGAATCTGGCAGGATAAGAAAACCCTGATTATTTTAGGTGTATTCTTAAATCTCTGCGACTCAGTGTATAAGGAAGTCACGATGTCACATTGGAATATAGCGGCAGCCCAGTATGGCGGGCTGCATCAGACTGTAGATGACCATGTTACGCACCACCTGCGCTTCATCGCCGAAGCAGCACGGCAGCGGTGCGATCTGCTGGTTTTCCCTGAACTCTCATTAACGGGCTCTGGCTCGCCGACGTTACCTCCCCCGCCCGATGACGCGCAGCTGGAGCCGCTGCTCAACGCGGCACATCAACACCAGATCACCGTTATTGCCGGGCTCCCCCTGGAACAGAATGGCCAGCGCCAGAAAGGCCTTGTGCTGTTTTCGCCCGCTCGCCATCGCATTTTGCGCTATCCGCAAGGGCGCGGTGCCAGCCTCGTGCCGGGGGATAAACACCTTACCATCCTTGATGCACATCCCGATTCGCCCAATCTCGATCCCCGGGCAACGCTTGTTACCAGCTGCCAGTCGGTGGGGGATCATCGCTGGCGGCAGTCCATCAGTAACCTGCAGCGCTTCGCGCATAAATATGCCATTGCGGTGCTGATGGCGAACGCCTGCGGCGGCAGCGCGCTGTGGGATGAAAAAGGCCAGCTGATCGTGCGCGCGGATAAGGGCGAGCTTCTGGTGACCGGCACGCTCGGCGGAGAGGGTTGGCAAGGCGATATCATTCCTTTAGGCTAGGCGTTTTAAGCTCAGGAGTTTTCAATGCTGCGCGTCATCGATACCGAAACTTGCGATCTTCAGGGCGGAATAGTGGAAGTGGCCTCTGTCGACGTGGTTGATGGTAAAATCGTCAACCCAATGAGCCATCTGGTACGTCCCGATCGCCCCATCAGCCCTCAGGCGATGGCTATCCATCGCATTACCGAATCGATGGTGGCGGATAAGCCGTGGATCGAAGAGATCATTCCGCACTACTACGGTAGCCCGTGGTACGTCGCGCATAACGCCAGCTTTGACCGCCGGGTATTGCCTGAAATGCCGGGGGAATGGATTTGCACCATGAAGCTGGCGCGTCGTCTCTGGCCGGGAATTAAATACAGCAACATGGCGCTGTACAAGTCCCGCAAGCTGAGCGTTCGTACCCCTGAGGGGCTTCACCATCACCGCGCCCTGTATGACTGCTATATCACCGCCGCGTTGCTGATTGATATTATGAATATCTCTGGCTGGACACCGGATGACATGGCGACGATCACCGGACGTCCCGCGCTGCTGACCACGTTTACCTTTGGTAAATATCGCGGGAAGCCGGTGTCCGAGGTGGCGGATAAAGACCCGGGCTATTTGCGCTGGCTGTATAACAACCTCGACAGAATGAGCCCGGAACTGCGCTTAACGCTGAAACATTATCTGGGCGACGCTTAACGCTCCGCACGGCCTGGCAGCGTGTCCTGCACCAGGCCTATTAAAAAGGCATATTCCAGCGCAACCCCTTCGTACGATTTAAATCGCCCCGATTTCCCTCCGTGTCCGGAATCCATATCGGTACACAGCAGCAGCAGATTGTCATCGGTTTTCAGCTCACGCAGTTTTGCCACCCATTTTGCCGGCTCCCAGTATTGCACCTGAGAATCATGCAAACCGGTGGTGACCAGCATATGCGGGTAGGCTTTCGCCTCAACGTTATCGTACGGGCTGTACTCTTTCATATAGCGGTAGTACATCTCATCCTGCGGATTCCCCCACTCCTCAAACTCCCCGGTGGTAAGAGGAATGGATTCATCGAGCATGGTCGTGACCACATCGACAAACGGAACCTGCGCGACAATCCCCTTAAAGCGATCGGGACGCTGGTTGATTGCCGCCCCCATCAGCATGCCGCCCGCGCTGCCCCCCATCCCGAAGCAAAGCTGCGGATCGCCGTATCCCTGCTCAATCAGCGCATCGCAGACGTCGAGGTAGTCATTGAAGGTGTTTTTCTTTTTCAGGAATTTCCCGTCTTCATACCAGTTCTGGCCCAGCTCACCGCCGCCGCGAATATGGGCGATGGCGAAAACAAAACCGCGATCGAGCAGGCTTAGCCGGCTGCTGCTGAAATCGGCGTCCATGCTTGAGCCATACGAGCCGTAGCCGTATACCAGGATCGGGTTTTTGCCTTTCTGGAAATGAGCACGATGGTAAACAAGAGAGACCGGCACCTCCACGCCATCACGGGCGGTGACCCACAGGTGCTCGCTGCGGTAGTTGTCGGACTCAAACCCTTTTACCTCGGTCTGTTTAATCACCTGGCGCTGCCCGGTATCCATATCCAGCTCAAACAGGGTGTCCGGCGTGGTCATGGAGGAGTAGCCGTAGCGCAACCGCGACGATTCGGGTTCAGGGTTGAATCCAATCCACGTCACGTAGGCCGGGTCATCAAACGCAATCCCCACCACTTCCCGGGTTTTACGGTTGATTTGCCGGATACTGGTCAGCCCGCGCTGACGCTCTTCCACCACCAGCCAGTCGGTAAACAGGGTGAACCCTTCCAGCATCACCTGATCCCGCGCGGGGATAAGCACCTCCCACTTGCGCTCATCGCGCACTTTGGTTTTATAGAGACCAAAGTTTTTGCCCTCGCGATTGGAGCGCAAATAAAAGCTGTGCTGGAAGTGATCCAGGCTGTACTCGTGATCCTTACGGCGCGGCAGGAAACAGAGCGGCTGGGCGTCCGGCAGTTCGGCATCCAGCAGCAGGACTTCCGACGTCGTCGCGCTGGCAAGGAAGATAATCACATAGTCGCGTGAGGAGGTTTTATGCAGGCTGACATAGAAGGTTTCGTCTTTCTCTTCATAAACCAGCTCGTCGTCAGCGGAGTCCGTTCCCACGGTATGTCGCCACACCTGGTAAGGCAGCAGCGTCGACGCGTGTTTTTTGACGTAGTAAACCGTCTCGGAATCATTTGCCCAGACAAAATCCGGGGAGACGTTTTCCAGCATTTCCGGATACCAGTTGCCGGTCTCCAGATTGCGAAACCGCAGGCCGTACTGGCGGCGGGAGAGATAATCCTCCGCCAGCGCCATCACCGCGTTGTCAGGCGAAATGGACATGCCGCCCAGGGTATAAAACTCGCTGTGGGCGGCGCGCTGGTTGGCATCCAGCAGAATATCCCACTCATCCCATTCGGCGCTTAACACCGACTGACGCTGGTAGATGGGATACTCATTGCCGGGCTCGTAAATATGGCGATAGCGATAGCCGTTTTTGGTCCAGGGCGCGGAGATATCGCGCTGAGGAATACGCTGCACCATTTCATTCAGGAGCTGGTCCTGAAGCGTCTGCTGGCTGGACATGACCTTGCGGCCATAGTCGTTTTCCTCGTGCAGGTAGTCGAGTACCTCTGGCCGGGAGCGAGAATCGTCCCGCAGCCAGTAATAGTTGTCTATACGCGTATCGCCATGCGTGGTGATCGCATAAGGAGTACGTCGGGCTTTCGGTGGCATGTCATCATTCTTTTAAGATTTACACCCTATAAGGTTGGCAAAACCCACGCATGATGCAAGCGAAACAGCGTCGCGACGGCGACGACTATCCCTGTAACGCCTGTTTTTGCTCCCGGATATCCCGCTCAATGCCCTCGCGCACGTCCTGAGGGATCTTTAACGCATCGCCCAGGGCGTTAAGGTAGCTCCGCTCCATAAAATGATCGATATCGATGGCTGCGCAGCTGAGGAAATAGAGCTCCAGCGCCTCTTCCTCATTTTTCACACTTTGCGCAAGACGCTGCGGCTCGAGCGGCTGTTCTATCGCCTGCGCCACCAGCACTCTTCCCTTCTCTTCAACGCCGGCTTCGCGCAGCTGCTGCTCGATCGCCGCTCGTTCCTTATCGTCAATATGCCCGTCGCTTTTCGCGGCAAAAACCAGCGCAAGAATGAGCCGTTCGGTACGCAGATCCAGCGGCGAGGTGTGCTCGCCGTAATGCGGTTCATCGCTGTGCGCGGTCCGTATTCTGTCCTTGTATTTATTCCACAGCACGGTGCCCGCGATGGCGCCGCCGCCGGCCAGCAGCGCGCCTGTACCATACTTTGCCAGCAGCTTGCGTGAGGATTTATTCGCGACCAGCAGGCCTGCCAGCCCGCCGAGCGCTCCGGGTACCAGCAGTTTGCTGAGGTCCCGCTCGCCAGACGATGTTTTCTGCCCTAACAGGGATTGCAATTGATTTAACCAGCCAGACATGGTTTCCCTCGCTTAACGGTGAACATGTTTCACAGCGTAAGCGAGCGGGCGTCAGGAAATGTCTGGTCGGGCTAAAGAAGCGCAAATTACTGTCCCCTCGCTTAGCCGTGCACGAGACAGACGCAAACGTTTTCGTTTATACTGCGCGCAACTTTTTCAGGGGGATTGTTATGATTCGTTTAGGAACTGCGCTGCGGCCTGCGGCGACGCGAGTGATGCTGTTGGGATCGGGCGAGCTGGGGAAAGAGGTCGCCATTGAGTGCCAGCGTTTAGGTGTGGAAGTCATTGCCGTAGACCGTTACGCCGACGCACCCGCGATGCACGTCGCCCATCGTTCTTATGTGATTAACATGCTGAATGGCAATGCCCTTCGCGAACTGATTACGCGCGAAAAACCCGATTTTGTCGTGCCGGAAATTGAGGCCATCGCCACCGATACGCTGATCGCCCTGGAGCAGGAAGGCCAGCGCGTGGTGCCCTGTGCGAAAGCCGCAAAGCTGACCATGAACCGCGAAGGCATTCGTCGCCTGGCGGCGGAAGAGCTGGGATTGCCCACCTCGAGCTACCGTTTTGCTGGCGATAAGGCCGCGTTTCTGCAGGCCGTCGAGGAAATTGGCTACCCGTGCATCGTTAAGCCGGTGATGAGCTCCTCCGGAAAAGGACAGAGCTTTATTCGCGACAGCGGTACCCTGGATAACGCGTGGGATTATGCCCAGCAGGGCGGTCGTGCCGGAGCCGGTCGCGTAATCGTCGAAGGCGTCGTGAAGTTTGATTTCGAAATCACCCTGCTGACCGTCAGCGCCGTTGACGGCGTCCATTTCTGCGACCCGATTGGTCACCGTCAGGAAGATGGCGATTACCGCGAATCCTGGCAGCCGCAGCAGATGAGCGCCCTGGCGCTGGAGCGTGCTCAGGAGATCGCCCGTAAAACCGTCCTGGCGCTGGGCGGGTATGGCCTGTTCGGCGTGGAGCTGTTTGTATGCGGTGATGAGGTGATTTTCAGCGAAGTCTCCCCTCGCCCGCATGACACCGGCATGGTCACGCTGATTTCGCAGGATCTCTCCGAGTTCGCCCTGCACGTGCGCGCCTTCCTCGGCCTGCCCGTCGGCGGTGTTCGTCAGTATGGCCCTGCCGCCTCGGCGGTGATCCTGCCGCAGTTAACCAGCCAGAACGTCACGTTTGATAACGTCGACGGGGCGGTGGGCGCAGGATTGCAGGTACGCCTGTTCGGCAAGCCGGAGATCGACGGAACTCGCCGTCTTGGCGTGGCATTAGCCACCGGGGATAACGTTGACGACGCCGTGGCGAGAGCGAAAGCGGCCGCTGCGAGCGTCAAGGTTGCAGGATAAAAAAACGGGCCGTAAGGCCCGTTTTTCATGCGGCGAGTGGCTTACTGCTTCGCACCTTCAACCGCTTCACGAGCCAGTTTGGTGATGCGATCCCAGTCGCCCGCTTCCAGCGCATCCGCCGGAACCAGCCATGAACCGCCGATGCACAGCACGCTTTTCAGCGCCAGGTAGTCACGGTAGTTGGCAGGAGAGATACCGCCCGTCGGGCAGAAGCGTACCTGAGAGAAGGGACCCGCAATCGCCTGCAGCGCTTTGGTGCCGCCGTTCGCTTCAGCCGGGAAGAATTTAAACTCTTTCAGACCGTAGTCCATGCCCAGCATCAGTTCAGAGACGGTGCTGATGCCCGGGATCAGAGGAATGGTACCTTCGGTGGCGGCTTTCAGCAGCGGCTCGGTCAGGCCAGGGCTGATGGCGAACTGCGCGCCTGCTTCGGTCACTTCCGCCAGCTGCTGCGCGTTGAGAACGGTACCCGCACCGATGATGGCGTCAGGCACTTCTTTCGCGATAGCGCGGATAGCATCCATCGCGCAGGCGGTGCGCAGGGTCACTTCCAGAACGCGAACGCCACCCGCAACCAGCGCTTTCGCCATCGGTACAGCGTGCTCCAGCTTGTTTACCACGATAACCGGCACGACAGGGCCAGTGGTCAGGATTGCTTCTGCACTTGTTTTCCAGTTTTTCATCAGAGTTTTCTCTCGCCAGATCGTTAAAATCAAGTCGTCTTAAAACGTAATACAGGTTGCGCCCTGCTCCGCACCGGAGAGTTTCTCACGCAGCGCGCTGAACATTTCGCGTCCGGTCCCCACGCGCGATGCGCTCAGGTCAGGAATATGAGGCTGACGTGCCGCCAGCTCGGCTTCATCCACCAGCAGGGTTAACTCGCCCGTCTGACCGTTCACGCGGATCATGTCACCGTCGCGTACTTTCGCCAGCAGGCCACCGTCGTAGGCTTCCGGCGTCACGTGGATGGCTGAAGGCACTTTACCGGATGCCCCGGAGAGGCGTCCATCGGTGACTAGCGCAATTTTGAAACGGCGGTCCAATAATACACCAAGTGGTGGCATAAGTTTATGTAATTCTGGCATCCCGTTGGCTTTAGGCCCCTGATGACGCACCACCACCACGCAGTCTTTATCAAGAAGACCGGCGTCAAAGGCGGGTAACACGTCGTGCTGGCTTTCAAATACCACCGCCGGCGCTTCGATAACCTGGTTCTCTTCCGGTACGGCAGAGGTCTTCATTACCGCACGACCGAGGTTGCCGCTCAGCACTTTGGTGCCGCCATGAGGAGAGAACGGTTTGTCGATCGTGGCAATCACCTGCGCATCAAGGGACGCGCTCGCCCCTTCACGCCAGTCCAGCTCGCCGTTGTTCAGCCACGGCTCCTGGGTGTAGCGCTGAAGGCCAAAGCCCGCCACGGTATTCACGTCTTCATGCAGCAGTCCGCCTTTCAGCAGCTCGCGCATCAGCAGCGGTACGCCGCCTGCAGCCTGGAAGTGGTTAATATCCGCCGGACCGTTCGGGTACAGGCGCGCCATCAGCGGCACCACGGAAGAGATCTCGGAGAAGTCATCCCAGTTAATCAGAATGCCCGCCGCACGCGCCATGGCCACCAGGTGCATGGTGTGGTTGGTTGACCCCCCGGTTGCCAGTAGCGCGACAATCCCGTTGACGATGACTTTTTCGTCGACCATTTTGCCCATCGGCATCCATTCGTTGCCGTTGCCGGTCAGACGCGTGACCTGACGGGCCGCGGCCTCTGTCAGCGCCTTGCGCAGCGGCGCATCCGGCTGGATAAAGGACGAGCCCGGAAGCTGCATTCCCATAAACTCCACCACCATCTGGTTAGTGTTAGCCGTACCGTAGAACGTACAGGTTCCCGGCGCATGATAGGACGCGGCTTCCGCCTCCAGCAGCGCCTGACGGTCTGCTTTCCCTTCCGCGTACAGCTGGCGGATACGCACTTTTTCTTTGTTCGGCAGACCGCTCGCCATTGGGCCGGACGGGACGAAGATCGCAGGCAGATGCCCAAACGACAGCGCCGCCATCACCAGGCCCGGGACAATCTTGTCGCACACGCCGAGGTACAGCGCGCCATCGAACATATTGTGTGACAGCCCCACCGCGGCAGACATCGCAATCACTTCGCGGCTCAGCAGGGACAGCTCCATGCCGTCCTGCCCCTGCGTCACGCCGTCGCACATGGCAGGTACGCCGCCCGCCACCTGGCCCACCGCATTTACGCTGTGCAGCGCGTTGCGGATGATAGCGGGATAGACCTCATACGGCTGGTGGGCGGAAAGCATATCGTTATAGGAGGTAATGATGGCGATATTGTTACGCAACATGCTTTTCAGCGACGCTTTATCATCAGGCTGGCAGGCGGCGAAGCCGTGCGCCAGGTTCCCGCAGGCCAGCTGAGATCGGTGGACGGTGCTGCTCTTTGCCTGTTCAATCCGGGCGAGGTAGGCTGAACGGGTCTCTTTCGAGCGCTCGATAATGCGCTGTGTTACGCGTAACAATGTCGGATTCATAAAAGCTCCTCTAAATTATCTGTCCGGCTCGGGAGTTTACAAAGTCGCTGGCAGTTGTTAACAACGCTGAAACGCTTGCTGTCCGGAGCTCAGGGGCAAAATCACTTCCGGCAGTGTAATAAAAAAAGCTCCGCGGGTGAATCCACGCGGAGCTTAAAAGTTGAAAATTGTGCCACTAGCTGTGTTAGATCATGTTACCGGTAAAATAACACTTTCGAGCTAGAGGATTATCTTACTCAAACTCGTTCCAGGAGCGGCCATCGCGGGTGATCATCGCCACCGACGCGACAGGTCCCCATGTACCCGCCTGATACGGTTTTGGCGCATCCTGATCGGCCGCCCAGGCTTCGGTGATGGAGTCGACCCATTTCCACGCCTCTTCCACTTCATCGCGGCGCACAAACAGCGCCTGGATACCGCGCATGGTTTCCAGCAGCAGACGCTCGTAAGCATCGGCCAGGTGCGTCTGGTTAAAGGTTTCGGAGTAGCTCAGATCCAGCTTGGTGGTCTGCAGGTTGTGTTTATGATCCAGCCCCGGCACTTTGTTCAGGATCTGGATATCCACCCCTTCGTCCGGCTGCAGACGAATAGTCAGCTTGTTCTGCGGCAGTTCCTGCCAGGACTCTTTGAACAGGTTCAGTTCCGGGTTTTTGAAGTAAACCACCACTTCGGAACATTTGGCTGGCAGACGTTTACCGGTGCGCAGGTAGAACGGAACGCCCGCCCAGCGCCAATCGTCGATATCCACGCGGATCGCCACGAACGTCTCGGTGTTGCTGGACTTGTTAGCGCCCTCTTCTTCCAGGTAGCCCGGCACTTTTTTGCCTTGCGCAAACCCGGCGGTGTACTGGCCGCGGACGGTCTTCTCACGCACGTTGGAGCGATCGATGCGGCGCAGTGACTTCAGCACTTTCACTTTTGCATCACGGATGCTGTCAGCCGTCAGGTCAGACGGTGGAGACATGGCAATCATGCACAGAATTTGCAGCAGGTGGTTCTGGATCATGTCGCGCATCTGACCGGCCTGGTCAAAGTAACCCCAGCGACCTTCAATCCCCACCTCTTCCGCCACGGTGATTTCCACGTGGTCGATAGTGCGGTTGTCCCAGTTATTCACAAACAGGGAGTTAGCGAAACGCAGCGCCAGCAGGTTCAGTACCGTCTCTTTACCGAGATAGTGGTCGATACGGTAGACCTGGCACTCTTCAAAGAACTCGCCCACCTGGTCGTTGATTTCACGCGAGGTTGCCAGCGACGTACCCAGCGGCTTTTCCATCACGACGCGCGCCGGTTTGGCGTTCAGTTTGGCTTCACCCAGACCTTTGCAGATGGCGCCGAAGGTGCTTGGCGGCATGGCGAAATAGTTAATGGTGACACGGTTTTTCTGATCCAGCATCGCGCCTAAGCGGGTAAACGCGCTGACGTCGTTGACGTCCAGGTTGCAGAAATCGAGGCGTCCACTCAGGGTATCCCACAAACTTTCATCAATTTTTTCCTTCATGAAAGTTTCGAGCGCCTCGCGGACGACTTTGGTATAAGCGTCCTTATCCCAGTCGGCGCGCCCGACACCCAGGATACGGGTATCCGGATGAATTTGGCCCGCTTTCTCCAGTTGATACAGGGAAGGCAGCAATTTTCGGCGTGCAAGGTCGCCTTTCGCGCCGAAAATGACCAGGTCACATGCCTGGGCTGTTTGCGTTACCGCCATGTCATTCTCCTCAGTTGGATCACCTGGTACTTCTGCCAGGTATCGTTGTAATTTTATTACAATGCACTGTACTGCTTTTACGTCATTCCCGAAACCATTAGCGCTTATCGTCGCGTGCGATAACGCGATTTTTCCCCCTTTGGAGGATTACGACGGCGCAATGACGCAACAACCGTCGTTTCTTTGCGCAACGGGGTCACAGCAAAACCCGACACCGATCAAGTAATGAAAAAAAACAACAACATTATCTTGTCGATTGTTACCCTTAATGGAAGCCACAAGGGTAATATCGGCTAAATCGAATCACGATTTCATCAATTTATGAAATCGTTTACACCCATGAGCGTCCTGTTAACATGAACATGCTGGAAAAAATCCAGTTTCAACTGGAACACCTTAGCAAATCCGAGCGAAAAGTGGCCGAGGTCATTCTCGCCTCCCCCGCTCAGGCGATTCATTCAAGCATCGCCGCTCTGGCACAGGAAGCGGGTGTTAGCGAACCGACGGTCAATCGCTTTTGCCGCAGCCTGGAAACGCGCGGCTTTCCTGATTTTAAACTGCATCTGGCACAAAGTCTGGCTAACGGCACCCCATATGTTAATCGTAATGTGGATGAAGACGACAGCGTTGATGCCTATACCGCGAAAATTTTTGAATCGGCCATGGCTTCGCTTGACCACGTGCGCCAGTCTCTTGACATGAGTTCCGTGAATCGCGCGGTGGATTTGCTCACCCAGGCCAAGCGGATTGCGTTCTTTGGTCTCGGGTCGTCGGCCGCCGTGGCGCATGACGCCATGAATAAATTTTTCCGCTTTAACGTCCCGGTTATTTATTCCGATGACATTGTGCTGCAACGCATGAGCTGTATGAATTGCAGTGAAGATGACGTCGTGGTACTGATTTCGCACACTGGCCGCACCAAGAGTCAGGTAGAGCTGGCACAGCTGGCCCGTGAAAACGATGCCATGGTGATTGCCCTCACCACGGCAGGTACGCCGCTGGCGCGTGAAGCGACGCTGGCGATCACTCTCGACGTGCCGGAAGACACCGACATTTATATGCCGATGGTCTCCCGACTGGCGCAGCTCACCGTGATTGACGTGCTGGCAACCGGTTTTACCTTGCGTCGGGGCGCAAAATTCCGGGATAACTTGAAGCGGGTCAAGGAAGCGCTGAAGGAATCGCGTTTTGATAAAGAATTGCTTATAAAGAGCGATGTTCCCTGATAGTTGATAACGAAGACGTAACCAATAATTACGATGTAACGATTTACGGCATTCGGTCCCCTCTCCGCTGCCTTGCAGCAGATGAAGGCCGATTCAATGTTCACGCAACACCAAAGTTGTTTCAGTCAACGGAGTATTACATGTCCAGAAGGCTTCGCAGAACCAAGATCGTAACCACCTTAGGCCCGGCCACCGACCGCGATAATAATCTTGAGAAAATTATCGCCGCCGGCGCCAACGTGGTGCGTATGAACTTCTCTCACGGTACGCCAGAAGACCATAAATTACGTGCCGATAAAGTGCGTGAAATCGCAGCCAAACTGGGCCGCCACGTTGCTATCCTCGGCGATTTGCAGGGTCCAAAAATTCGTGTATCGACCTTTAAAGAGGGTAAGGTTTTCCTCAATATCGGCGACAAATTCCTGCTTGATGCCAACCTGGGCAAAGGCGAAGGCGATAAAGAGAAAGTCGGTATCGACTATAAAGGCCTGCCGGCTGACGTGGTGCCAGGCGATATCCTGCTGCTCGACGACGGTCGCGTACAGCTGAAGGTGCTGGAAGTTCAGGGCATGAAAGTGTTCACCGAAGTCACCGTCGGCGGCCCGCTCTCCAACAATAAAGGCATCAACAAACTGGGTGGCGGCCTCTCTGCAGAAGCGCTTACCGATAAAGACAAAGCGGACATCGTGACGGCTGCGCTGATCGGCGTTGACTACCTGGCTGTCTCCTTCCCGCGCTGCGGCGAAGATCTGAACTATGCGCGTCGTCTGGCGCGTGATGCAGGCTGCGATGCTAAAATCGTCGCGAAAGTTGAACGAGCGGAAGCCGTTTGCGATCAGGATGCCATGGACGATGTGATCCTCGCGTCCGACGTGGTAATGGTTGCGCGCGGTGACCTGGGCGTGGAGATTGGCGACCCTGAGCTGGTAGGGATCCAGAAAGCGCTGATTCGTCGCGCACGTCAGCTGAACCGCGCGGTGATCACCGCCACTCAGATGATGGAATCGATGATCACCAACCCAATGCCAACCCGTGCAGAAGTCATGGACGTGGCGAACGCCGTGCTGGACGGTACCGATGCGGTGATGCTCTCTGCGGAAACCGCTGCGGGCCAGTATCCGGCAGAAACCGTGGCCGCCATGGCGCGCGTCTGCCTGGGCGCTGAAAAGATCCCAAGCATCAACGTTTCTAAACACCGTCTGGACGTGCAGTTTGACAACGTGGAAGAAGCGATTGCGATGTCTGCGATGTATGCGGCAAACCATCTGAAGGGCGTTACCGCGATCATCACCATGACCGAATCTGGCCGCACCGCGCTGATGACCTCTCGTATCAGCTCTGGTCTGCCGATCTTCGCCATGTCCCGTCACGAACGTACCCTGAACCTGACGGCGCTGTACCGCGGCGTGACGCCGGTTCACTTCGACAGCACCAGTGACGGCGTAGCTGCGGCGCACGATGCCGTAAACCTGCTGCGCGACAAAGGCTATCTGGTGTCCGGTGATATCGTCATTGTGACCCAGGGCGACGTGATGAGCACCATCGGCTCAACCAACACCACGCGCGTTATGACCGTCGAGTAATAATGTCTGTGTTAAAAAGCCCTCTCCAGATGGAGAGGGCTTTTATTATTTCCGCGGATAAAGCTCTTTGCGTTTATAGGGCTCAGTTTCACCCGGCTTACGCGTTTTAAGCAGCTTCAGGATCCACGTGTACTGTTCGGCATGCGGCCCCACCAGGATTTCCACCTCTTCGTTCATTCGACGCGCAATGGTGTGGTCGTCCGCGGTCAGCAGATCATCCATCGGCGGACGGACCTCAATACTCAGGCGATGCGTTTTGCCGTCATAGACCGGGAACAGCGGGATCACGCGGGCACGACAGACTTTCATCAGGCGACCAATCGCGGGGAGCGTCGCTTTATAGGTCGCAAAGAAATCGACAAACTCGCTGTGCTCTGGGCCGTGGTCCTGATCCGGCAGATAGTAGCCCCAGTACCCCTGACGCACCGACTGAATGAAGGGCTTAATGCCATCGTTACGCGCATGCAAACGTCCGCCAAAACGACGACGCACCGTATTCCAGACAAAATCGTAGATTTTATTTCCCTGGTTATGGAACATCGCCGCCATTTTCTGGCCCTGAGACGCCATCAGCATCGCCGGAATATCAACGCCCCAGCCGTGGGGAACAAGGAAAATGACTTTCTCGTCATTGCGGCGCATCTCCTCGATGATGTCCAGCCCTTTCCAGTCAACGCGATCGACGATTTTATCCGGCCCTTTCAGCGCCAGTTCCGCCATCATCGCCATTGCCTGCGGCGCGGTGGTATACATCTCATCAATGATTGCCTCGCGCTCGGCGTCGCTTTTCTCAGGAAAACAGTAATAGAGGTTGATCTGCGCGCGGCGGCGGGCGCTCTTGCCTAAACGCCCGGCCAGACGGCCAATTTTCCCCAGAACGGGATCGCGAACAGAGGCAGGCAGCATCGCCATCCCCGCAAAGGCGTAGACACCAAGCCAGGCGCCCCAGTTGCGCGGATGGCGGAAGGATTTTTCAAACTCAGGAATGTATTCAATATTGTTTTTTTTGGTTTCCATGCTGGATCCAGGGTCTGATGACGCAAAATTTTATTCAGATAGTGTAGCGAGGCAGTCGTCCACGCACAAAAGAAAAAGCCGGCGTCAGTGTGCGCCGGCTTTTTTAACAAAAACAGAGGGCTTAGTTTAAGCTCAGCTGCGGCATCACCTCTTTCACCTGCGCCAGATAATCAGTACGATCTTTACCTGTCAGGCCTTCGGTGCGCGGCAGTTTCGCCGTCAGCGGGTTCACGGCCTGCTGGTTGATCCACACTTCATAGTGCAGGTGCGGGCCGGTAGAGCGTCCGGTATTGCCGGAGATCGCGATACGGTCACCACGCTTCACCTTCTGGCCCGGCTTCACCAGCAGCTTACGCAGGTGCATATAGCGGGTCGTATAAGTACGACCATGACGTACCGCGACATAATATCCGGCGGCACCGCTACGCTTGGCCACCACCACTTCACCATCGCCAACCGCCAGTACCGGCGTGCCCTGCGGCATGGCAAAGTCAACGCCACGGTGCGGCGCGACGCGCCCGGTTACAGGGTTCAGACGACGCGGGTTAAAGTTCGAGGAGACGCGGAACTGTTTTGCCGTCGGGAAGCGCAGGAAGCCTTTCGCAAGGCCCGTACCGCTGCGGTCATAGAACTTACCGTCTTCGGCACGAATTGCGTAGTAATCTTTGCCTTCGGAGCGCAGACGTACGCCCAACAGCTGGCTTTGCTCGCGCTTGCCGTCCAGCATTTCGCGGGACATCAGGACGGAGAACTCATCGCCCTTCTTCAGCTTGCGGAAATCCATCTGCCACTGCATGGCTTTGATCACCGAGCTGATTTCAGCGCTGGTCAGGCCTGCATCGCGCGCGCTGGAGACAAAGCTCGCGCCCACGGTACCTTTCAGAACGCTGTTAACCCAGTCACCCTTCTGCATTTCGCTGGTCATTTTGAAACCGTTTGCAGTGCGATCGTAGGTGCGGGTTTCGCGGCGGGACATTTCCCAGGTCAGACGCTGGAGATCGCCATCCGCCGTTAAAGTCCAGGAGAGCTGTTGTCCGATTTTCAGGTTACGAAGATCTTTATCCGCAGCCGCCAGCTGGCTGATATTGCCCATGTCGATGCCGTACTGGTTCAGCACGCTGCTCAGCGTATCCCCGGTAGAGACAACATATTCGTGGATACCCGCCTCGTTCTCGGTTTTATCGTCCAGCTCATCCTGCGGGATGGCTTCATCTTCCTGAGCCGCCTGGTCGATAGGCTCACTGGCTTCAGGCAGCAAAGAACGGATTTCGCTCTTTTCAAGCTCAATGGTTTTAATGATAGGGGCAGAACTCGGGTGGTAAACATAGGGCCGCCAGACGGCGACCGCTAAGGTGAGAACTGTAAGCGACCCCAGCATAACGCGGTGGGGTCGTGGCAGATTGTTAAATGCCAGGGCGACAGAGCGGGCTATCTGTTGCACGTATTCACTTCCTCGTTAATCTCCTTTCAGGCAGCTCGCATACTGGTTCGCCAGTTGGCTGAGGAACTGCGAATAGCTCGCTTTGCTCAACTGGATATTCGTACCTAGCGGGTCAAGGGTTCCCATGCGCACGGATGTTCCCCTGGCCACGGCTTCTACGACCGCTGGCCTGAACTGTGGCTCAGCAAAAACGCATGTCGCTTTTTGCTCAACCAACTGTGTTCTGATTTCATGTAAACGCTGCGCACCAGGCTGAATTTCAGGGTTGACGGTGAAGTGGCCCAGTGGGGTCAAACCGTAGTGTTTTTCGTAATAGCCGTAGGCGTCATGAAAAACGAAATACCCTTTACCTTTCAACGGTGCGAGCTCATTACCAACCTGCTTATCGGTTGCGGCTAATTGTGCCTCAAAATCCTTCAGGTTGGCGTCTAGTTTGGCTCGACTTTGCGGCATAAGTTCCACTAATTTGTCGTGGATTGCAACCGCTGAAAGCCGCGCTATCTCTGGGGATAACCAAAGATGCATGTTGTACTCGCCGTGATGGTGATCTCCATCACCTTTTTCGCCGTCTGCGGCATGATGGTCATGTTCGTCGCCGTCGTCATCCGCCCCTTTCATGAGCAACGGTTTCACGCCGGAGAGTTCGGCAATCGCGACCTGTTTTTCGCCAGCAACCTGTTTTGCTGACTTTTGCATAAACGCTTCCATTTCAGGACCAATCCAGACGACTAAGTCCGCGTTTTGTAAGCGTTTTACATCTGACGGGCGCAGGGAATAGTCATGCTCAGATGCACCATCAGGGAGCAGAACCTGGGTTTCCGTTACCCCGTCGGCAATGGCCGACGCGATGAATCCGAGTGGTTTAAGCGAAGCGACAACCGCAGCGTTAACATCTTGTGCGGTTGTACCCCAAAGAGCAGCGGATAATGCTGCGAAAAGAAGCGTATTTTTATGTAACATAATGCGACTAATCATCGTAGTGAATGCGTGGAATGTGATATTATAACATTCGTTGACTTCTTCAAGCTTAAAATGACATGACGACATTGGTTTCTCTTGAAAATATTTCGGTCTCATTCGGGCAGCGCCGCGTCCTCTCTGACGTGTCGCTCGATCTGAAGCCCGGCAAAATTCTGACGCTGCTCGGCCCCAATGGCGCAGGCAAATCCACCCTGGTGCGCGTGGTGCTGGGTCTGGTCGCACCCGATGAAGGCGTGATTAAGCGCGAGGAAAAATTGCGTATTGGCTATGTGCCGCAAAAACTTCATCTCGACGCAACGCTGCCGCTGACGGTCAGCCGTTTCCTGCGTCTGCGCCCCGGCACCCGTAAAGCCGATATTCTCCCGGCGCTGAAACGCGTGCAGGCGGGCCATCTTGTCGATGCGCCGCTGCAAAAACTGTCCGGCGGTGAAACTCAGCGTGTTTTACTTGCCCGCGCGCTGCTGAGCAGCCCGCAGCTGCTGGTACTGGATGAACCAACTCAGGGTGTGGATGTGAATGGTCAGGTTGCGCTTTATGATTTGATCGACCAGCTCCGTCGGGAGCTTGATTGCGCCGTGCTGATGGTGTCGCACGACCTGCATCTGGTGATGGCAAAAACCGACGAAGTGCTGTGCCTCAACCACCATATCTGCTGCTCCGGTACGCCTGAAGTGGTGTCAATGCACCCGGAGTTTATCTCCATGTTCGGCCCACGCGGCGCTGAACAGCTGGGTATTTACCGTCATCATCATAATCATCGCCATGATTTACAGGGACGAATCGTACTGCGTCGGGGAAATGGACACTCATGATTGAACTGTTACTGCCCGGCTGGCTGGCCGGGATTATGCTTGCCTGCGCCGCGGGCCCGCTCGGCTCGTTTGTTGTCTGGCGCAGAATGTCCTATTTTGGCGATACCCTGGCGCATGCGTCTCTGCTGGGCGTTGCCTTTGGTCTGCTGCTGGATGTGAACCCCTTCTACGCGGTGATTGTGGTCACGCTGCTGCTGGCCGCCGGTCTGGTCTGGCTCGAAAAACGCCCTCACCTCGCCATTGATACGCTGCTTGGCATTATGGCGCACAGTGCCCTGTCTCTGGGCCTGGTGGTGGTCAGCCTGATGTCGAACATCCGCGTGGATCTGATGGCCTACCTCTTCGGCGACCTGCTGGCCGTGACGCCGGAAGATCTCATCGCTATCGCCGTTGGCGTGGTGGTGGTGCTCGCTATTCTGCTCTGGCAGTGGCGGAATTTACTGGCCATGACCGTCAGTCCGGATCTGGCATTTGTCGACGGCGTGAAGCTGCAGCGCGTAAAACTGCTGCTGATGCTCGTGACGGCGTTAACGATTGGTGTCGCAATGAAGTTTGTCGGCGCGCTGATCATTACGTCGCTGCTGATCATCCCAGCCGCCACGGCGCGTCGTTTTGCCCGTACGCCGGAGCAGATGGCTGGCGTAGCCGTGATTATCGGAATGATTGCGGTAACGGGTGGGTTAACGTTCTCGGCGTTTTATGACACGCCTGCGGGGCCGTCAGTGGTGCTAAGTGCGGCGGTGCTGTTTATCTTCAGTATGATGAAGAAGACCGCGAATTAACATGGAGGGCGCTGAAGCCCTCACCGTGGCCCTCTCCCTCGGGGAGAGGGAACAAAACATTACGGCATTGCCGGTGGCGTAATGCCGAAATGATTCCACGCCCGCACCGTTGCCATACGTCCACGCGGGGTGCGTTGCAGGAAGCCCTGCTGGATCAGATACGGCTCCAGCACATCTTCAATCGTCTCACGCTCTTCACCGATTGCCGCCGCCAGGTTATCCAGCCCGACAGGGCCGCCAAAGAACTTATCCAGCACCGCCAGCAGCAGTTTACGGTCCATGTAGTCAAAGCCTTCAGCATCGACGTTCAGCATATCCAGCGCCTGAGCGGCGATCTCCGCGGAAATCGAGCCATCGTGCTTCACCTCGGCAAAGTCACGCACGCGGCGCAGCAGGCGGTTGGCGATACGTGGCGTACCGCGGGAACGCTTCGCCACTTCAAACGCGCCCTCTTCGCTCATTTCGAGCCCCATATAGCGGGCGCTACGGCCAACGATGTGCTGGAGGTCCGCCACCTGGTAAAACTCGAGACGCTGCACGATGCCGAAACGGTCGCGCAGCGGAGAGGTCAACGACCCGGCGCGGGTGGTGGCGCCAATCAGGGTAAAGGGCGGCAGATCGATTTTGATGGAGCGCGCGGCCGGGCCTTCACCGATCATGATATCCAGCTGGTAATCTTCCATCGCCGGATAGAGCACTTCCTCCACCACCGGCGACAGGCGGTGGATCTCATCGATAAACAGCACGTCATGCGGTTCGAGGTTGGTCAACATCGCCGCGAGATCGCCCGCCTTCTCCAACACGGGGCCGGAGGTGGTGCGCAGGTTGACGCCCATTTCATTGGCAACGATATTCGCCAGCGTGGTTTTGCCTAAACCGGGAGGGCCAAAAATAAGCAGGTGATCGAGCGCATCGCCGCGCAGCTTTGCCGCCTGGATGAAAATCTCCATCTGGGAACGAACCTGCGGCTGGCCGATATACTCATCAAGCAGTTTTGGGCGGATCGCGCGATCCACCACGTCATCTGCCTGAATAGTGCCTGCCGACACCAGGCGGTCTGCTTCAATCATCCTTTACCTCACAATGCAGCGCGCAGCGCTTCACGAATCAGGGTTTCACTGCTGGCGTCCGGTTTGGCAATTTTGCTCACCATACGGCTGGCCTCCTGAGGTTTATAGCCCAGCGCCACCAGCGCGGCAACCGCTTCCTGCTCGGCGTCATCATCCGTCGCAGGGCCACCGGGAGAGGTCAGTACCAAATCGGCAGCCGGAGTGAACAGATCGCCATGCAGACCTTTAAAGCGGTCTTTCATCTCGACAATCAGGCGCTCGGCGGTTTTCTTACCAATGCCCGGAAGCTTAATCAGCGCCGCAGGATCTTCGCGCTCAACGGCATTCACGAACTGTGGTGCCGACATGCCGGACAAAATCGCCAGCGCCAGCTTCGGACCGACGCCGTTGGTTTTAATCAGCTCGCGGAACAGGGTGCGTTCCTGCTTGTTATTGAATCCGTAAAGCAGTTGGGCATCTTCACGCACCACAAACTGGGTAAAGACAATCGCCTCTTTGCCCGCGTCCGGCAGCTCGTAGAAGCAGGTCATCGGCATATGGACTTCATAGCCCACGCCACCCACTTCCAGCAGCACTAACGGGGGCTGTTTTTCAATGATGATGCCTCTGAGTCTGCCTATCACGTGACGCTCCTGCGTTCTGGGAGAAATTAACTGCCGACATAATAAAAAAAGGCTGGATGTTTATCCAGCCTGATTTCTGATTATCGTAACCTGCCTCGCGCCAGATTGAGCCGCGACTCGCTCATTTGCATCGCGTTCTGGCTGACGTGACAGTGGGTAATCGCAATCGCCAGCGCATCCGCGGCGTCGGCCTGCGGGTTCGCGGGAAGCTTCAGCAGGGTACGCACCATATGCTGCACCTGGCTTTTCTCCGCGCTCCCAATGCCCACCACCGTCTGCTTGACCTGACGTGCCGCGTATTCGAATACCGGCAAATCCTGGTTCACGGCAGCGACGATGGCGACACCGCGCGCCTGACCGAGCTTTAGCGCTGAATCGGCGTTTTTCGCCATAAAGACCTGCTCGATGGCGAAATAGTCCGGCTGAAACTGGGTGATGATCTCCGACACGCCCGCATAAATGAGCTTCAGGCGCGAAGGAAGATCGTCCACTTTGGTGCGAATACAGCCGCTGCCCAGGTAGGTTAACTGGCGTCCCACCTGACGGATAACGCCATAACCGGTGACGCGTGAGCCTGGGTCAATCCCGAGAATAATCGACATCACGCGTCTCCCGTAAACGGTTTACAGGCTCTCATCAGAGAGTCGCTGCAACCTCATCAGAGATTTCACCGTTGTGGTACACTTCCTGCACGTCGTCGCAGTCTTCGAGCATGTCGATCAGACGCAGCAGTTTCGGTGCCGTTTCCGCATCCATGTCCGCTTTGGTGGACGGGATCATGGACACTTCAGCGTTGTCCGCTTTCAGGCCAGCCGCTTCCAGCGCGTCGCGCACGGCACCCATCTCTTCCCACGCGGTATAAACGTCGATAGCACCGTCATCGAAGGTCACCACGTCTTCCGCACCGGCTTCCAGCGCCGCTTCCATGATCGCATCTTCGTCGCCTTTCTCGAAGGAGATGACGCCTTTTTTGCTGAACAGGTAAGCAACGGAACCGTCAGTGCCCAGGTTGCCACCGGTTTTGGTGAACGCGTGGCGCACTTCCGCAACGGTACGGTTACGGTTGTCGGACAGACACTCAACCATCACCGCAGTACCGCCAGGGCCGTAACCTTCATAAATGATGGTTTCCATGTTCGCGTCTTCATCACCGCCCACGCCACGTGCGATTGCACGGTTCAGGGTGTCGCGCGTCATGTTGTTAGACAGCGCTTTATCTACCGCCGCGCGCAGACGCGGGTTAGATGCCGGGTCGCCGCCGCCCAGACGCGCTGCTGTCACCAGCTCGCGAATGATTTTGGTAAAGATCTTACCGCGCTTGGCATCCTGTGCCGCTTTGCGGTGTTTGGTGTTGGCCCACTTACTATGACCTGCCATAAAAAGTTCTCCAAAAATCGCGCCTTCTCAGGCTGCGTTAATTACAAATTCTTCAATCGCCTGCCGGTTGCTCCACGACTTGGTCAGTGCGGCGGCATCCGCCGCATTCACCCAGCGGTAGGTCAGGTGTTCGGTAAACACGATCTCCCGTTCATGGGGGAGCGCGAGACAGAACCACGACTCCGTATTGCGCTCGGTACCCGGCGCGTAGCGATGACGTAAATGGCTAAAAATTTCAAACTCCACCGTGCGCTGGCAGTCCTTCAGGGTCAGTTGCTCGCGGGCAACGTCAATGGTGACCTCTTCCTTTACTTCGCGCGCGGCGGCCTGCGACGCGGTTTCCCCCTCTTCCAGACTGCCGGTAACCGACTGCCAGAAATCAGGGTCATCGCGCCGCTGCAACATCAGCACCCGCTTCGTGTCTTCTGCATAAATGACCACCAGGACCGAAACGGGAAGCTTATATGCCATATCAGTTTTTCTCTTCCTTCTTCACCACTTCAATGCCCAGCTCGGCCAGAGAGGCCGGGTTGGCAAAGCTTGGCGCCTCGGTCATCAGACACGCTGCGGCAGTGGTTTTCGGGAAGGCAATAACATCACGAATGTTATCGGTGCCGGTCAGCAGCATGGTCAGTCGGTCAAGACCGAAGGCCAGGCCCGCGTGCGGGGGCGTACCGTATTTCAGGGCGTCCAGCAGGAAGCCGAACTTCTCGCGCTGCTCCTGCTCGTTGATGCCCAGAATGCCGAACACGGTCTGCTGCATTTCGCCGCTGTGAATACGCACGGAACCGCCGCCCACTTCGTAGCCGTTGATGACCATGTCATAAGCGTTGGCGACCGCATCTTCCGGTGCCGCTTTCAGCTCTGCCGCCGTCATGTCTTTTGGCGAGGTGAACGGGTGGTGCATTGCGGTCAGGCCGCCTTCACCGTCGTCTTCAAACATTGGGAAGTCGATAACCCACAGCGGCGCCCATTTGTTTTCGTCGGTCAGGCTCAGGTCTTTGCCGAGCTTCAGACGCAGCGCGCCCATCGCATCCGCCACGACTTTCTTGTTGTCTGCGCCGAAGAAGATCATGTCGCCGTCCTGCGCGCCAGTGCGCTCAAGGATCGCTTCCACGATGTCCGCGTTAAGGAATTTCGCTACCGGGCTGGTGATGCCTTCCAGACCTTTCGCACGCTCGGTCACTTTAATATAGGCCAGACCTTTCGCACCGTAGATCTTGATGAAGTTGCCGTAGTCGTCGATCTGCTTGCGGCTCAGTGCCGCACCGCCCGGTACACGCAGGGCGGCCACACGGCCTTTAGGATCGTTAGCCGGGCCAGCGAAGACGGCAAACTCAACGCCTTTCACCAGGTCTGCTACGTCCACCAGCTCCATCGGGTTACGCAGGTCTGGTTTGTCAGAGCCGTAACGACGCTCGGCTTCAGCGAAGGTCATGATAGGGAAATCGCCCAGCTCAACGCCTTTCACGTCGTTCCACAGGCTACGCACCAGAGCTTCCATCACTTCACGCACCTGCTCGGCGGTCATGAAGGAGGTTTCCACATCGATCTGGGTAAATTCTGGCTGGCGGTCAGCGCGCAGATCTTCGTCGCGGAAGCATTTCACGATCTGATAGTAGCGATCGAAGCCGGACATCATCAGCAGCTGTTTGAACAGCTGTGGAGACTGCGGCAGCGCGTAGAATTTGCCTTTATGAACGCGGGATGGGACCAGGTAATCGCGCGCGCCTTCCGGCGTGGCTTTGGTCAGCATTGGGGTTTCGATGTCGAGGAAACCGTGGTCATCCATAAAGCGACGCACCAGGCTGGTGATTTTCGCACGGGTTTTCAGGCGCTGAGCCATTTCCGGACGACGCAGATCCAGGTAGCGGTATTTCAGACGCGCTTCTTCAGTGTTGACGTGGTTGGAGTCCAGCGGCAGCGCTTCTGCACGGTTGATGATCACCAGATCGGACGCCAGCACTTCGATGGCGCCCGTTGCCATGTCGGCGTTGACGTTTTTCTCGTCACGCGCGCGCACGGTGCCGGTAACCTGAATGCAGAACTCATTACGCAGCTCAGAGGCCAGCTTCAACGCATCTGCGCGATCCGGGTCGAAGAACACCTGGACGATACCTTCGCGGTCGCGCATATCGATGAAGATAAGGCTACCAAGATCACGACGACGATTGACCCAACCACACAGGGTGACCTGCTGTCCGACGTGGGACTGACGCAGCTGCCCGCAATATTCTGTACGCATGAGATATCCCTTAATTAGCCGCAGGCTAAATGTCGCCTGGTATGCAGGCTACTATGTCGCAGCTTTCTGTATGTCACAACTGGATGAAAAAAGGCGGCTATTATACTGGAAATTCCGCCGGACGATAAGAGCGAACCACGGCCAGGCGGTCGTTTGCTGCACTCTTATTGCGCATTCTCACAAAAATTAACAAAATTATCCGCCCAGGAACAGGCCATCACGTCGTATGGTGTCCGGAAGTGATTCATTTAACGGGAGTAACGATGTTAACACTTGATGCCAGTAAAACCGCACTTGTCGTGATTGATTTACAGGAAGGCATTCTGCCCTTCGCCGGCGGCCCGCATACCGCGGATGATGTGGTCAGCCGCGCAGCTCGCCTGGCGGAAACATGTCGTGCCAGCGGTGCGCCTGTTGTCATGGTGCGCGTCGGCTGGTCCGCTGATTACGCCGAAGCGTTAAAACAGCCCGTTGATGCAAAGGCTTCCGCACGCGCCCTGCCTGAAAACTGGTGGACGTACCCGGCCGCACTCGGCAAACGCGACAGCGACATCGAAGTGACCAAACGCCAGTGGGGTGCATTTTACGGTACCGATCTCGAGCTGCAGCTCCGCCGTCGCGGCATCGACACCATCATCCTGTGCGGCATTTCCACCAACATCGGCGTGGAGTCTACCGCCCGCAACGCGTGGGAGCTGGGCTTTAACCTGGTGATTGCCGAAGATGCCTGCAGCGCGGCCTCCGCTGAACAGCACCAGGGCAGCATGACCCATATCTTCCCGCGCATCGGCCGCGTGCGCAGCACGGATGAGATTGTCAGCGCGCTATGATGTACGTGGGCCTGCCCCAGTGGTCGCACCCGAAATGGGTGCGCCTTGGCATCACCAGCCTTGAGGAATATGCCCGGCACTTCAACTGCGTCGAGGGTAACACCACCCTGTATGCGCTCCCCAAAGCCGAGATTGTTACGCGCTGGCGGGAACAAACGACCGACGACTTCCGCTTCTGCTTTAAGTTTCCGGCCACCATTTCCCATCAGGCCGCGCTGCGCAACTGCGGGGATTTGACCGAAGAGTTTTTTACGCGCATGTCGCCGCTGGCGAACCGCATCGGTCAGTACTGGATCCAGCTGCCCGCCACGTTTGGCCCGCGCGATTTACCTGCGCTCTGGCAGTTCCTGGATGCCCTGCCCCGTGAATTCGCCTACGGCGTTGAAGTCAGGCATCCTGAATTTTTTGCGAAGGGCGAAGCAGAAAAAGCGCTCAATCGCGGCCTGCTTGAGCGTTCCGTTAACCGGGTGATCCTCGATAGCCGGCCGGTGCACAGCGCTGTCCCCCATAGCGAAGCCATCGTTGAAGCTCAGCGTAAAAAACCCAAAGTGCCGGTCCACGCCATCGTGACCGCGCATAACCCAATGGTCAGGTTTATCGGCAGCGATAACATGCAGCAAAATCAGGCGATGTTCGCCGTCTGGCTGCAAACGTTAGCGAAGTGGGAACACACCACCACGCCGTATCTCTTTTTGCACACGCCGGATATCGCCCAGGCGCCCGAACTGGTCGATGCTCTGTGGCAGGCCTTGCAGGCTGCGGTGCCGTCCGTGGGCAGCGCCCCTTCCATCCCACAACAATCTTCTCTTTTCTGATATCACCCCCTATCATAGTGAAGTGCCATCTGCCAAAAACAGGGAGTTTGTATGGTCAGCGCGCTGTATGCGGTGTTAGGTGCATTACTGCTGATTAAGTTTTCATTTGATGTTGTGCGCCTCAGAACGCTGTACCGCGTCTCTTACGGTGACGGCGGGTTTTCCGAGCTACAAAGTGCTATCCGCATTCATGGCAACGCGGTCGAATACATCCCCGCAGCCTTAATCCTGCTGCTTTTTATGGAGATGAATGGCGCAGAAACCTGGATGGTGCACATCTGTGGCCTGCTTCTTATTGCTGGCCGCCTGATGCACTATTACGGTTTTCACCACCGCTTAATCCGCTGGCGTCGTTCCGGCATGAGTGCGACCTGGTGTTCGCTTTTGCTGATGGTGCTGGCTAACCTGTGGTATATGCCGTGGGAGTTGGTTTTCTCCCTCCATTAGCGCACAATACGCCACTTTATTTTTCCCGGATTTTTACGTTATGTCAGATCGCGACACGCTTTTTTCCGCGCCTATCGCCAGCCTGGGCGACTGGACCTTCGATGAACGGGTAGCCGAAGTCTTCCCGGATATGATCCAGCGCTCTGTTCCCGGTTATTCCAATATTATCTCTATGATCGGCATGCTGGCTGAGCGCTTCGTTCAACCCGGCACGCAGGTCTATGACCTGGGCTGCTCGCTCGGCGCGGCAACGCTGTCGGTTCGTCGTAACGTTCACCACGAAGGCTGCCGAATCATTGCCGTCGATAACTCCCCGGCGATGGTTGAGCGCTGCCGTCGCCACATTGACGCGTATAAAGCCCCTGTTCCGGTCGACGTGGTGGAAGGCGATATCCGCGAGATTGAGATCAATAACGCCTCGATGGTGGTGCTGAATTTCACCTTGCAGTTCCTGGTGCCTGAAGACCGCCAGTTGCTGCTGGACAAAATTTATCAGGGGCTGAATCCCGGCGGCGCGCTGGTGCTCTCGGAGAAATTCAGCTTCGAAGATGCCGAGGTTGGCGAACTGCTGTTCAATATGCACCACGATTTCAAACGGGCGAACGGCTACAGCGAGCTGGAGATCAGCCAGAAGCGCAGCATGCTCGAAAACGTGATGCTGACGGATTCCGTAGAAACCCACAAAGCGCGTCTGAGCAAAGCCGGTTTTGAGCACAGCGAACTGTGGTTCCAGTGCTTTAACTTTGGCTCTCTGGTGGCGCTGAAAGCGGGAGAATCCGCATGATCGAATTCAGCAACTTCTATCAGCTGATTGCCAAAAACCAGCTTTCCCACTGGCTGGAAACCTTGCCCGCGCAGATTGCCGCCTGGCAGCGCGATCAGCAGCACGGCCTGTTAAAGCAGTGGTCAAACGCGGTGGAGTATCTGCCCGAACTGACCCCACATCGTCTGGATCTTCTCCACAGCGTAACCGCCGAGAGTGAAGAGCCGCTCCCGGCCGGGCAGATCAACCGCATCGAAACGCTGATGCGTAACCTGATGCCGTGGCGCAAAGGGCCGTTTTCACTTTACGGCGTGAACATCAATACCGAATGGCGCTCGGACTGGAAATGGGATCGCGTGCTGCCCCACCTTTCCGACCTGACCGGACGTACCATTCTGGACGTGGGCTGCGGCAGCGGTTACCACATGTGGCGCATGATTGGTGCGGGGGCGCATCTGGCGGTAGGTATTGACCCTATGCAGCTGTTCCTGTGCCAGTTTGAAGCGGTGCGTAAGCTGCTGGGTAACGACCAGCGCGCGCACCTGCTGCCGCTGGGCATTGAACAACTGCCTGCCCTGAAAGCCTTTGATACCGTCTTCTCCATGGGCGTGCTGTACCACCGTCGTTCCCCGCTTGAACACCTGTGGCAGCTGAAGGATCAGCTGGTCAGCGGCGGCGAGCTGGTGCTGGAAACGCTGGTGATTGAAGGCGATGAACATGCCGTTCTGGTCCCGGGCGATCGCTACGCGCAGATGCGCAACGTTTACTTCATCCCTTCCGCGCTGGCGCTGAAGAACTGGCTGGAGAAGTGCGGGTTTGTGGATGTGCGGATTGCCGACGTCAGCGTGACCTCAATTGAGGAACAGCGCCGCACCGACTGGATGATCACCGAATCGCTGGAGCAGTTCCTCGACCCTGCCGACCACAGCAAAACCATCGAAGGCTATCCGGCCCCGATGCGTGCGGTGTTGATTGCGACGAAGCCGTAGTTTTCCCCTCACCCCGGCCCTCTCCCCATAGGGGCGAGGGAGAAAAACCGCACCGAGCCGTCCCCTCTCCCCTATGGGGAGAGGGTTAGGGTTAGGGGATAAAAAAAGGCCCCTGTTGAAATTGCAGGGGCCTGGTACAAGCAAGCATCATATTGGGCGACATGATGCGCGGTAAAAATCGGTACGTTGCTACACGTGATGGCGCTCAATCAGCGACTTCATTTCCGCAACCGACTCTCCCTCTACGCCATAGCGTGAATACTCATCCGCTTCAGCATCCGTCGACATTGACAATCCTGTATTGCGATAACGCATGGGCGAAGGTATCCATTTACCCGCGGAGCTGTGCAGCTCTTCTACCCCTGCGTTTAAAAACCGTTCCAGATTGCTGGCGCGGACTCCCGCACCCGCCATTATTATTGGAACACCGGAATGTGCTTTTAGTTCCGTAATTAATTGCAGTCCTTTTTCAGCTGACGCCTGCTGACCCGATGTCAGGATGCGCGCCACGCCAAGTTCTCCAAGCGTTTCAAAGGCCTGAAGCGGATCTTTACACATATCAAATGCGCGATGAAAAGTGACGGCCAGCCCCTGCGCGGCGCTCATAATCTGACGCATGCGCGGTATATCGATATTGCCGTCTTCATCCAGCAGGCCGGTCACCAGCCCTGGAAACCCCAGGTCCCGAACGAGTGCGATATCATCAAGCATGGCACTGAACTCGCCCGCCGTGTAACAAAAATCACCGCCGCGCGGACGAATAATCGGATGAACGGGAATGGTGACGGCCTGACGGGCAGACTTCAACACGCCGTAAGACGGCGTCAGCCCGCCCTCCTTGGGTGCCGCACACAGTTCAATGCGGTCAGCCCCGTGCTTTTGCGCGGTCACGGCACACTCCACGCTGTAACAACAAATCTCCAGCAGCGCCATTTAATCCTCCTGAAATTCCACTAAACGAAACATCATGCCACGCCGTCCGTTTTCAGTCCCGGCGTGAACTCACATCTCTTACGCTTCGCTGGCAACGATCTGCTCAATGGTCCACGGATGAAACTTCACCGTGACCTGTCCGTCCGTAACGGCCAGCGTCGGGTTAGGTAACCGCTCGCGCTCGCCTTTGGGTGAACTCGTCTTCACAAAAATCCCCGGCTTGCTTAAGCCTTCGTCAGAAAGCAGGGCCAGCGCGCGCGCATTCAACGTTTCCGGCTCACCCGGCAGGACTATTTCGATATGCTCCCAGCCTTCGTGCGGATAGCGTTTCTCGCCCGGCCACGGCAGCTCAACCACGCTGAATTGCCAGTGCGCCACGTTAACCGGTTCATGCAGTTTGAACAGGCAAATGGGGCGACCATTGATGATGTTCTCGGAGAGCAATTCGCCGCACCGTTCGAACCCGCGACGCCAGCGCTCGGCCGTGGCATTCTGATGACAGCGCAAAGAGATGTGATCGGCCTCAAGCGGCGCGATATCCAGACCAAGACGGGTGGCAAGTTCTGTGAACGCCTGGGTGAAGCGCGGTAAATCTGCGGAAATATCATGCAGTTCGTCAATGGATTGCCAGTTCGCCATAAGTCACTCTCTTTTCATGTCGCAAAGCCGCTAATTTACTCTGTTGCCCTGTTTTGACCAACCGCAGAATCCGGCTTTTTGCGACTGCATGATTATGCACACCTTCACCGCCTGGATTCTGAGCAATCTTCAGGCCCCGCAATGCTGACGCCAGAGGGCATTTGCAGTATACTCCCGCCCTAAATTCTTTAACTGGCGCGGGCGGCTGTAAGCCCGCATCAAAAACGTAAGGTATCCAGGTGAATATTCAGGCTCTTCTCTCCGAAAAAGTCAGTCAGGCACTGATTGCCGCAGGCGCACCTGCGGATTGCGAACCGCAGGTTCGTCAGTCAGCAAAAGTACAGTTTGGCGACTATCAGGCTAATGGCGTGATGGCAGTGGCTAAAAAACTGGGCATGCCGCCGCGACAGCTCGCTGAGCAGGTACTGACGCATCTGGATCTTTCCGGCATTGCCAGCAAAACCGAAATCGCCGGTCCGGGCTTTATCAACATCTTCCTTGAGCCTGCATTCCTGGCAAGCCACGTTGACGCGGCCCTGAAATCTGACCGTCTAGGCGTTTCCCAGCCGGAGGCGCAGACCGTCGTGATCGACTACTCTGCGCCGAACGTGGCGAAAGAGATGCACGTTGGCCACCTGCGCTCCACCATCATCGGTGATGCCGCAGTGCGCACGCTCGAGTTCCTCGGTCACAAGGTGATCCGCGCGAACCACGTGGGCGACTGGGGTACCCAGTTCGGCATGCTGATTGCTTACCTGGAAAAACAGCAGCAGGAAAACGCGGGTGAAATGGCGCTGGCGGACCTGGAAGGGTTCTACCGCGAAGCCAAAAAACACTACGACGAAGACGAAGCCTTTGCCGAGCGCGCGCGCAGCTACGTGGTTAAACTGCAGGGTGGCGACCAATACTTCCTCGAGATGTGGCGCAAGCTTGTCGACATAACCATGTCGCAGAACCAGCTGACCTATAACCGTCTGAACGTCACCCTGACCCGTGACGACGTGATGGGTGAAAGCCTCTATAACCCAATGCTGCCCGGCATTGTGGCTGACCTGAAAGCGAAAAACCTGGCGGTAGAGAGCGAAGGCGCAACGGTGGTGTTCCTTGATGAGTATAAAAACAAGGAAGGTGAACCGATGGGCGTGATCATCCAGAAAAAGGATGGCGGCTACCTCTACACCACCACTGACATCGCCTGTGCGAAATACCGTTACGAGACGCTGCATGCTGACCGCGTGCTGTACTACATCGACTCCCGTCAGCACCAGCACCTGATGCAGGCGTGGACCATCGTGCGTAAAGCCGGTTACGTGCCGGATTGCGTGCCGCTGGAACACCACATGTTCGGCATGATGCTGGGTAAAGACGGCAAGCCGTTCAAAACCCGTGCGGGCGGTACCGTGAAGCTGTCCGACCTGCTGGACGAAGCGCTGGAACGCGCCCGCCGTCTGGTGGCTGAAAAGAACCCGGACATGTCTGCCGATGAGCTGGAAAAACTGGCCAACGCCGTGGGTATCGGTGCGGTGAAATACGCGGATCTCTCCAAGAACCGTACCACCGACTATATCTTCGACTGGGATAACATGCTGGCGTTTGAGGGCAACACGGCGCCTTACATGCAGTATGCCTACACCCGCGTGCTCTCGGTGTTCCGTAAGGCGAACATTGATGAAAACGTACTGGCGAATGCGACAGTGACCATCACGGAAGATCGTGAAGCACAGCTGGCGGCGCGCCTGCTGCAGTTTGAAGAGACGCTGACGGTTGTCGCGCGTGACGGCACGCCGCACGTGATGTGTGCTTACCTGTACGATCTGGCGGGTCTGTTCTCCGGCTTCTACGAGCACTGCCCTATTCTGTCTGCGGAAAACGAATCGGTCCGCAACAGCCGCCTGAAGCTGGCGCAGCTCACGGCGAAGACCCTGAAGCTGGGTCTGGATACCCTGGGTATCGAAACCGTAGAACGCATGTAATACAAAAAACCCGGCGCAAGCCGGGTTTTGTTTTGTAGCCCCGGTAAGCGCAGCGCCACCGGGGATATCCGCAGGTTCAAAAGTATTTCCGCAAATACTCCGTCAGACACAGTATCGCCATCGCCTGCCCGTACGGCATCGACGTCAGCGGGATCTGGCGATAAAACTCAAGATCGCTGCCCATGCCCGTGCCGAACGACGTTTGCAACAGCTCGCCTTCCGGCGAAATATTTTTGACGATACCGCGAATCGCTTTTCCTGCCACTCCGGCATACTCCGCGCCAACGTAGCGCTTGCGCACGGCTTTCAGAATGCCGTAGGCAAACCCTGCCGTCGCGGACGCCTCAAGATAAGAATGTGGATCGTCGAGCAGCGTATGCCATAGCCCGCTGTCGTCCTGATATTTCGCCAGCGCGGCAATCTGCGCATTCAATACCTGCACCAGGTAGCGGCGCACGGCGCTGTTTTCCGGCAGATCCACAAGCTCAAGGAAGTCCGGGATCGCGATGGTGAGCCAGCTGTTGCCGCGCGCCCAGCGGGCACGGGCAAAGTTATGGTTGCCGTCGTAGCTCCAGCCGTGGAACCACAGCCCGGTCTCCCGGTCCATCAGGTTCTGCACGTGCAGCAGGAACTGATACACCGCCTCTTCAACGTATTCCGGTTTGTTGAGCAGCTTGCCGATTTTCGCCAGCGGCAGCACCGTCATCATCAGCGTGTCATCCCACATCTGTTGATGGTTTTCTTCCGCCAGGGTGATGTGCTGCATCCCGCCGTGTTGCGTGCGCGGCATCTCGGCCATCGCCCATTCCGCCCAGCTTTCCAGCCACGGCCGCCAGGCCTGATTTTTGGTCTCTTCGTAGCGATAAGCCAGCGTCAGGAACGGCGACATGGTATTCACGTTTTTGGTGGTCGCGCCTTCCGCAAAGCGGTCAGCAAACCAGCTGTCGATGATGTCTCGCATACCTTCGTCGCCGGTCTGGCAGTAATATTGCCAGATACCGTACAGGCCAACGCCGTGCGTCCACTCCCATCCGGCCCAGCCTTTAGTGTCGATCACGCGCCCGTCGTCCAGCCGCAGCAAAAATTCACCCGTTTTGTCGTGGATATTGACCAGGCTATGCGTCACCTTTTGAATCAGCGATTTCAGTTCGTCCCGGGCGATAAAGCGCTCTGGCTGACGTAATAACGGGCTATGTTTGACAGGCCAAACTTTCATCATCTTAACCTCTGTTGTATGTCGAATTCAGTACCGCGCGATCCTTCAGCGAGGGTGCCGCTGGCTTATTGCGATTCAGATAACCGATGTTGTTATTGCCCCACAGTGACTCATAAGGCATACCGGCCAGCATCTCGACGGTGGCGCGGGCGTGTGGCGTCGCTGACTCAGGCATCGCATGACCACACTCACGCATTTTCGCGGTCTCCTCGCGCAGCGTGCTGTGGGTCTGCAAATTGAGCCTGAAGCGCAGGGAAACGAGGAAGCCGCAGAACAGCACCAGGATCGTGCCCACGCTCAGGATCGTCAAAATGGTGTGGCTCACTTCCGCAGGCTGCACTTTCTGGCCGCTGACAAAGCCGGACATCTGCATCACGATGCCCACCAGCATCACCGCACCGGCCTGTGACGCCTTACGGGTCAGGGTCATGATGCCCGCGAAGATCCCTTCGCGGCGCTGGCCGGTGATCGCTTCATCCACGTCAGCAATGTAGGTATAGGTGTTCCACGGCACGTAGTTGATACCGCCGCGACCGAGACCGGCAATCGCTGAGATCAGCAACAGCAGAGCGTAGACGTCGCTCAGGCCCGCGTAATAGAGCATGGCGTAAGAGAGAGACGCCAGACCAAACAGCACCACGACCATGCGGTAGGACGGTGCAGGCCCGAAACGGATGCACAGCGGGATCATGGCGATAACCGCAAAGAACTGGAAAATAGCCATCGTGCCCAGCAGATTGGACGCCATTGACGCTTCCTGCATCAGCACGAACACCACGTAGTAGGTGAATACCGCATTAAACACGTCCTGCGCGATATAGCCGCCAAGGTACATGCCCAGATGCTGACGGAAAATCTTGATGCGCAGCGTGGAGCTTAACTCAACGATCAGGCGGTTGAGGCTCTGCCCCAGCGTCAGCTTCTTCTTCTCTTCTTCAGCACGCAGCGCCGCTTCTGACCACTCTTCGCGCGGGCGTTCCCAGGTAAAGAACCAGACGAAGGTTAGCATCAGGGCGCAGAGCAAGGAGAAGACCAGGCTTGCGTAGAAGAAGGAGATGGCGTTTTCTTTCCCGAAGTGGGTTAACAGGATCCCCGGCAGGAAGGAGGCCAGAATGGCGGACATCTGCGCCATTGAGATACGCGCCCCGGAGAACTTGGTTTTCTGTTTAAAGTCATCGGTCATTTCCGGTACCAGCGTTTCGTACGGCACCAGAATCATGGTGTAGACAATATCAAACACCAGATAGGTCAGCAGGTAGTACCAGAAGCTCATGTCCCCAACCCACATCAGCGAGTAGCTGAACACGCACGGAATCCCCAGCAGGATAAAAAACTTACGACGGCCGAAGCGCTTACCGAGCCAGGTTGTCCCAAAGTTATCGGTTAAAAAGCCCATTAACGGGCTAACGACGGCATCCAGCACCCTTGCAGCGGCAAAGATAAACGTTGCTTCGATCGGTGAGAGCCCGCAGAAGGTGGTATAAAAATATAAAAGCCAGGCCGCCGTCAGGGCGGTGGTACCCGCCCCGAGGAAATCGCCTGACCCGTAAGCGAGATAATTTGCGAGCCCAATTTTACGTGTTCTCATTGCCGTCACCCCTAATCAGTTTTGGGAGACTCCCTGCAAGCAAGCGTCTTCCGGGAGCTTTTAGACGGCTACAGTAAATGCATCGACCGGTTGATACCTTTCTGTTTCTGCCATCACTAAGAGGGTCAATGGCAATAATGCAAAGAGTACCGTCACGCGCGTCACTGATTTATAAAACAGCGTTTCTATTTGATCAAAAGGTGAGGTCAGTTTTGAGAGCCAGCCATCAAAATTGCTGATGGCTGGTGAAAAGGCAGGGTGTTAGCGGTAGTTCACGATGACAGAATTACTCTGTACTTTCAGCGCCGGGATTAAACGTCCCCCGCCCGGCACTTCCCAGATGAAACGCAAAGGTTCAATGGCCGGTACGCCGTTGAACGCCTGTGTCGTGCCATTTTCGCCATCGATTTCCGTGCAGCGCGTCTGAGAACAGAGGCGCACCCGCAGCCCTGCGGGCGTTGGGCCAATCAGCCGGTAATTCCAGACCACAAGGCCCATCTGACCGGAAACGCCTTCAGAAGGCGACAGCGGGTTAGATGACATAGCAACGCCCCGGTTGCTGAGGGTCACTCCCATGCTGCTTGCCTGCCAGGTGCCTTCCCCGGCAGCGTGCGCCGCCAGCGGGAAGAACAAAATCCAGAGCCATTTACGCATTATTTTCCTCCGATCGTCGCGGTCATGCGGATGTGACGGTTATCCGACAGCTCCATATTCGACAGCACGACCAGCTGGTTCAGGCTACGACGCAGGAAGCGCGACAGCAGCGGACGCAGCGCATGGTTCACCAGCAGCACCGGCGGCGCGCCCAGCATCTCCTGGCGCGCCAGCGCCTCCTGCGTTTGCGCCAGCAGACGGTCCGCCAGGCCCGGCTCCAGGCCGCCCCCGCCCTGCAGGGCCTGCAGCAGCAGGCGTTCAAGCGGCGTATCGAGGCCAATGACCTGCACTTCTCCGGTTCCCGGGAACCACTGCTGGGTGATCGCACGACCCAGCGCCACGCGTACCACCGCCGTCAGCTCGTGCGGATCGCTTTGTATCGGCGCATGCTCGGCAAGGGTTTCGAGAATGGTGCGCATATCGCGGATCGGCACTTTCTCTTCGAGCAGGTTTTGCAGCACCTTGTGCAGCGTGGTTAAAGTCACCACGCCCGGGACCAGATCTTCCGTCAGCTTCGGCATCTCCTGCGTGACGCGGTCAAGCAGCTGCTGCGCTTCCTGACGGCCAAACAGCTCTGCCGAGAATTGCCCGATCAGGTGATTAAGATGGGTCGCCACCACGGTACTGGCTTCAACAACCGTATAGCCCTGGATTTGCGCCTGCTCTTTCAGGGCACTTTCAATCCAGATAGCGGCCAAGCCAAAGGCCGGATCGATGGTTTGCTCGCCCGGCAGCGTGCCTGCGGCGGTGCCCGGGTTAATCGCCAGCCAGCGGCCCGGATAGGCATCACCGCTGCCAATTTCGACCCCTTTCATGAGAATGCGGTAGCGCGCGGGCGGCAGGTCCATATTGTCGCGGATGTGTACAACCGGCGGCAGGAAGCCCATATCCTGGGCGAATTTTTTACGGATACTGCGGATACGGCCAAGCAGCTCGCCATCCTGCTGGAAATCGACCATCGGAATCAGGCGATAGCCCACTTCCATTCCCAGGGAATCTTCCAGCTGAACGTCGTTCCAGGTCGCTTCGACGGCCTGGGTATTTTCCGGCATTTTTACCTGAACAGGTTCCGCTGCCGGTTTGATTTCACGGCCACGCATCCACCAGGCAAGCCCCAGCAGACCCGCCGTAAACAGCAGGAATACCAGGTTTGGCATCCCCGGCACCAGGCCGAGCAAACCCAGAACGGCAGCGGCCAGCAGCATAACGCGCGGGTTGCTGAAGAGCTGGCCCACCATCTGCTCGCCAACGTCCTGATCGGTACTCACGCGGGTCACAATCACACCCGCCGCAGTAGAGATAACCAGCGCCGGGATCTGCGCAACCAGACCGTCACCAATGGTCAGCAGCGTATAACTTTCCGCCGCGTGGCCCATGTCCATCCCGTGCTGCAATACCCCGACCAGCAGGCCGCCGACCACGTTAATCACCATGATCAGAATGCCTGCGATGGCGTCACCGCGCACAAACTTACTCGCACCGTCCATGGAGCCGTAGAAGTCCGCCTCCTGCGTCACTTCCGAACGGCGTTTTTTGGCTTCATCTTCGGCAATAAGGCCGGCGTTCAGGTCGGCGTCGATCGCCATCTGTTTGCCCGGCATCCCGTCCAGCACAAAACGCGCGCCCACTTCCGCGATACGCCCTGCACCTTTGGTGATAACCATAAAGTTGATGATAACGAGGATAACGAACACCACGATACCGATAGCGAAATTGCCGCCTACCAGGAAGTGGCCGAACGCCTCCACCACTTTACCTGCCGCTGCCGCACCGGTATGACCTTCCATCAGGATGATACGCGTGGACGCCACGTTCAGCGCCAGTCGGAGCAAGGTGGTAAACAGCAGAATGGTCGGGAACGCGGCGAACTCCAGGGTACGCTGGGTGAACATCGCCACCAGCAGCACCATAATGGACAGCGCAATGTTGAAAGTGAAAAGCAGATCGAGGATGAACGCCGGGAGCGGCAGTACCATCATCGACAGAATTAGCAGGATCAGAATCGGCCCGGCAAGGATTTGCCATTGGGTCGATTTCAGGTTGCCGGGCAGGCGCAACATTGCCACCAGATTAGCCATCAGTGTCCTTCTCGTTCATAAAATCCAGCGCGGCAGGCACCGGAAGGTTTTCAGGTTTCACAGGCCGTTGACCGCCAGCCAGACGCCAGCGCTTCAACTGCCACACCCAGGCCAGCACTTCCGCCACGGCGGCGTAGAGTTGTCCCGGGATCTGTTGTCCGATATCCGCATGGCGGTACAGGGCACGCGCCAGCGGAGGGGCTTCCAGGATCGGTACGCGGTTTTCCGTGCCAATTTCCCGGATACGCAGTGCGATCAGCCCCGCCCCTTTCGCAACGACTTTCGGCGCGCTCATTTTGTTTTCGTCATAGCGCAGCGCAACGGAATAGTGTGTCGGGTTGGTGACGATGACGTCGGCCTTCGGCACATCGTCCATCATCCGGCGACGGGCGGCGGCACGCTGCATCTGGCGGATGCGCCCTTTCACGTGCGGGTCACCTTCCATCTGCTTATATTCGTCACGGATATCCTGACGCGACATGCGCAGCTTTTTAAAATGGGTATAAAGCTGGAAGATCACGTCAAAACCCACCATCGGGATAATGCTGAGCACCACCAGCAGCGCGCAAAGCCCAACCAGATTCAGCGCGTTGCTCATCGCGGTGAGCGGCGATTCGCTGATAAGACGCATCATTTCCGGCCAGTGGTACCAGAGGTAAAAGCCTGCGGAACTGCCCATCAGCACCGATTTGAGAACGGCTTTGAGCAGCTCAGCCCCGGTCTGCGCAGAGAACATTTTCGCGATACCCGGCAGCGGGTTCAGTTTGGAAAATTTCGGTTGCAGCGATTTGGCACTAAAAACCAGGCCGCCGAGCATCACCGGAGAGACCAGCGCGACCAGCACGACCCCGGTTATCAGGGGCAGCAGCGCGACCATGGCCCCTTTAATAAGCTGAATAATCTGGCTGAGGATCAGATTCGGATCGTTGACCATGCTGTGGTCAAAACGTAAGCCGGTGGACAACATTCCCGCCAGCTTGCGGGCGAGCGACTCCCCGCCCCACCAGATAATGCACACCCCTACGATAAGGATCAGCAGGGAGGTCAATTCTCGGGATCGGGGGATCTGCCCTTCCTCACGCGCTTTTTCTAGTCGGTGGGGTGTGGGGGCTTCCGTTTTGTCGTCGTTCTCTTCTGCCACAGTGCATGCTCAGCCCATTACGTCACGGGTATCATGCCAGCACCGCCTTTCATCAATGGGCTGAAAAACCCCTATAACCGGGTCTTTTTATCCTGTTTAAGCCCCCACTCTGCAATTCGGGCTAGGGAAAAAAGGGTAAGGAATGTTCGAACGAACATTCTCCAGCTTTTGTGATGTGTTTCATATTACAAAATGAATTAAGCGCAGTTTTAAAGAAAATTCACTCTAAAACATCCCGAAAAAAAATTAACATAACCGTCGATTTTAACTACCTGGTATTGCAGGAATGATATAACTATGTAAATTCAATAATTCACAGCAATCGAAACCATATAAATCATTCCCCCACATAATCCAAAAATGGATAAATCTATATAACATTAATCCTGAGACTACCTTACCAGCAGAAAATTAAATGTTATAATTTCATACGACATAATTTACTTTTCACCAGAAAGCAAAATGTATGCCAGATATTTCTTTTTACTTAAAGGGACATTTAATATGGATTTCAAAAAGAATATTATTGCGGGCTTAGCCCTTGCAACACTGTCGATGAATGGTTTCGCCGCAGAAATGAATGCTGGCACAATTCATTTCACGGGTGAAATTATCGAATCAAGCTGCACCATTCAGGGTGACGACGGCACGGACAGTACTATACCACTGGGTACCTATCCTACATCATTGTTTAATACCGTTGGGAAGGAGACCGCACTTACGGAGTTCTCCATTACGCTGGCGAACTGCCCGTTAACAAGCGCTGGGCTTCCGGCTGTTCAGCTGACCTTTAACGGCCCAACGACCCTGACCAAGACCAAAACGCTGCTGGACGTCAGTAAAATTACCACCACGGGCGAAACCGCGGCCACCGGTATCGGCATTGCCGTCAGCCCGGCGGGTAAAGATGATAAGCTCATCACGATGGATGGCGCTGAAGGGCAAATCTATATCGAACTGGCGACAAAATCCGAAGATACGATTAAAGCTGATTTTAATGCCCGCTATAAATCATTTGCAGATGCGGTTACCGCCGGTCCGGCAGATGCTGATATGACGGTAAATATTCTTTACCGTTAACAAACGCATTACTGATATTCATAATATATATATTTAGGCGTCATGACATTTAAGGAGTCATGATCTGATAATAGTCCGGACTCGGACTATTATCATTTCCCTTCAACCTCCTTTATTAAAGGTTTCACCATGCGCATTTTACTCCGGGTCTTATTATGCATTCCTGTTATTGCGAGCACCTTTTGTCACGCAGCAGGTATTCAGATCGGTCGCACACGCATAATCTACGATGCCGCGAAAAAGGAAGTTGCCCTGCCCTTACAAAATAATGATAAAGAGCTTCCATGGTTAATACAGTCATGGACGGATACAGGTGATGGTAAAACGCACGGACCGTTTATCGTGACACCGCCTCTCTTTCGGCTCGATCCGCAAAAAGAGCAAAGCCTGCGTATTACCTGGAACGGGACAACCTTAGCAGGCGATAAAGAGTCTCTGTTCTATATGAACGTACGAACCGTTCCTGCCACGGCTACGGATGAGGGAGACAAAAACGTCCTGCGGTTAATCTATAAAACGCGTCTGAAACTGTTCTGGCGCCCTGTCGGACTGAGCGGTACGCCCTCTGAATCCTGCAAAAACCTGCGCTTCGCGCGTCATGGTCAACAGCTCACTGTCATCAACGAGGGGGCGTTCTACAGCGTCTTTGATTCACTTGCGCTGGGAGTGCACAAAGTGGAGAAAGCCGACATGGTTGCCCCTAAATTCCACGCTGACATTCCTCTCCCTGACAATGCTCAGGGGACGAGCGTCACCTGGCGCTGCATAACCGATTATGGCAATGCTTCCGAAAAATACACCGCCACCCTGGCGCAGGAATAAAAGACCGCGATGATGACAGGACGTAATGATATGTCATACGAGCGGCTCTTTAGACCGAATCCGCTTCTTCGCTGCCTTGGCGGTGTCTTGCTCATCGCGAGCTTCTCGACGCTGGCCCGTGAGTATCGTTTCTCTCCCTCATCGCTTGAAGGAGACATGCTGGCCCAGCAGGATATCGACCTTTCACTCTTTTCAAAGTCGAATGCTCAGCTACCCGGCACCTATTCTTCACGAGTGCAGGTGAACGAACACCGCCTGAGCACCACCAGTATCGCTTACGTCAGCTCGCCGGAAGGGTCACTGATACCGCAGCTCACACCGGATATGCTGCGGGCATGGGGGGTTGCTATCGACCAGTATCCCGCCTTGCTTGCGTTACCCGCCAATAAGGCTTTGCCTAAAGATATCAGCAACTATATCCCCCAGGCCTCCGCGCGGCTTGATTTTTCAAACATGACATTAGCGTTGAGTATTCCTCAGGCCGCGTTAAGAAGTACCGGTCGCGATTACATCGATCCTTCGCGCTGGGACGACGGTGTTCCCGTGTTGTTCAGTGACTACGCTTTCTCAGGATCAAAAAATAAGGAGAGCGGCGACAACAGCGCCACCAGTCAGTATCTGAATTTGCGCACCGGCGCCAACATGGGTGGCTGGCGAGTGCGCAACTATTCAACGTGGAGCAATTCAGAGAATGAAAACCTGTGGGAAAACATCAATACCTTCCTCCAGCATGACGTTGACGCCCTCAAGGCACAGTTCACGGCCGGAGAAAGCAACACGCGGGGCGAGGTATTTGATAGCTTACAGTACCGGGGCGTTAACCTTGCGTCGGATGAAGAGATGCTTCCCTACAGCCAACGCGGCTATGCCCCTGTCATACGCGGCATCGCCAGTTCAAATGCGGAAGTCTCGGTGCGCCAGAATGGCTACCTCATCTATCAGCAAAATGTCGCGCCGGGCGCGTTCGAAATCGACGATCTCTACTCCACGACCAACAGCGGCGATCTGGACGTTACGGTGAAAGAGGCTGACGGCACCGAGCATCACTTTACGCAGCCCTACTCCAGTATCGCGGTTATGCTGCGGCCAGGGCGAATGAAGTACGAAATGACAGCAGGCCGTTATCGTGCTGAAAGCGGGAGCGACCAAAAGGAACCCGATTTTTTCCAGGGAAGCATGATTTACGGTTTAAATAACCTTCTCACCTGGTTTGGAGGGCTGACGCTCTCGAAAGACTATAACGCAGCCAATACCGGTGCCGGTCTGGCGCTCGGGCCGCTGGGCTCGCTGTCCGCTGACGTAACCATCGCCGACACCCGGCTTGACGATAACAGCCAGCATACCGGCCAGTCATGGCGTTTGCTTTATACCGGTAAGCTGGATTCGACCGATACTAACTTCAGCCTCGGCAGCTACCGATACTCCAGCCGCGGATATTACAGCTTTGCCGACGCCAACCAGAAGCGTGACGGCAACGAAGACGATCTGCTGTTTCGTTACAATAAACGCAACCGCATTCAGGCCAGCGTTAGCCAAACCGTTGCTGGGGTGAGTCTGTATCTTAACGGTTATCAGCAGGATTACTGGGGCACCTCTAAAAAAGAGCGCAGCCTGTCTCTGGGATTCAATACCGTTGTTGCCGGCACGAGCTATCACATTGCCTATACGTACAGCAAAACCAACGGCGACGAGTCTGACAGGATGGTCTCTTTGGGATTTAGCATTCCTCTCGCCAGATGGCTGCCACGCGCCTGGAGTAGCTACAACATCAGCAACACTAAAAATGGCTATACGCGGCAAAACGTGGGCCTCAACGGCACGCTTCTGGAGGATGAGCGTCTGAGCTACTCGTTGCAGCAGAGCCACTCCAACCACGACGGGGAAGATATCAGCAGCGTCTATGGCAGCTACCGCTCGCAATACGCCAATCTGAGCGCCGGATATTACGCTTCCACCGATCACTCTCAGCAGCTTAACTACGGCATTAGCGGCGGTATTGTTGCCCATCCTCAGGGCATCACGCTGGCTCAACCTTTAGGAAGCCAGTTTGCTATCGTCAACGCCAACGATGCTTCCGGCGTCCGTTTCCTGAACCAGCGGGGTATTCAGACCGACTGGCAGGGTAATGCGGTCATTCCATCACTCACTCCGTACCAGGAGAACAATATTCGTATTGATACCTCGAGCCTGCCGGAAAATGTGGACAGCAGCGATACCGCCATCACCGTCATTCCTTCGCGCAACGCGGCGGTGCTGGCCAGATTTGATGCCCACACAGGCTACCGGATGCTGATCACCCTGAAGCGTCCAAACGGTCTCCCCGTTCCGTTCGGCGCCATCGCGACCAGTAGCGACCCGGTGATGAGCGGCATTGTCGATGAAACCAGCACCGTCTATCTGTCAGGCATTGGAGAGACCGCGCAGCTCACCGTGAAGTGGGGCAACGGCACGGGCCAACAGTGCCGCGCCAGCATTACGCAACAGTCAGCCAACCAAACCGAAAGCCCTAACGGTATTCGCTCGGTTAGCGAGCTTTGTCAGCAGGAATAAGCACATGACAACTATATTCAAGAAACGGGCCGTCTGGGCTTCATTGGCCACGGCACTGAGCCTGACCGCAACCAGCCCGAGCATGGCCGCGACTTTACTTCATGACTGCTTCGGTGCGCCGCAAGCCTACACCACGACGTTCGATCATGAGTTTTCATCCAGCGAAAATATCGCCAATCATGACTATGATGTGCCAAATCATCTGGTCGGCAATGGCCCGGTGATAGTGGCCAACTGCAGCTGTCCCGGGAATATATTTTCTTCGAGCATGGTTTATGAAAAAACCTTCGCCGGAAGCCCGTTGAAACCGGGAACAAGCGGATACGGCTATTTGACAGAAAAGATCGATGCCGATATCACCGCCTATGCGGATGCAATCAACTCTCCGGACGGCACTTCTTTGACCCCGATAGCTGTCAATGAATACCCGACGTCCAGAGCTAATATGCGTAACACTAGCGAGAATGCACTCGCCAAAACGGAGGGAGATGCCAACGTTTGCAGTAGTGGCACCCAGCCGAGCAACGCCGCTACAGTAAAGCGTAATTTCCGCTGGAACGTCGTGGCGATCCTTCTTCACATTAAAAAACCCATCCTGGGTCAAGAGGTGATCCCTTCGACGATCGTCGCGCAAAACTATGCCTGTCTTTATTTCGGCTCGGGGGGAAGCTGCGATCCCGGGCAGGCAGATCAGGTCTCTGATATCTGGTTTAGCGGCACGCTTTCTGCGCCGCTAAGCTGCGTTATCAACGAAGGCAGCACCATTGAGGTTGAGTTCGGCAGCATCGTCAGCAAGCAATTCGTCATCAAGGGGCAACCGCCAAAACGTTATGCCATCAAAAACGTCGATATTGCCTACCACTGTGATGATAACGCAGTGGGAAACACGGACCGGATAAAGCTCACGCTGACCGCAGATCAGGGGGTCGCGGACAGCAGTACGCCGTACATTGCAAAACTTCTGGACAGAGACGATCTCGGGGTGCGTGTATATGATGAACACAGTCAGAACGTCGCGCTGGACGGGACCTATGAGTTTCCGGTGACGATGGACGCGCAGGGAAACGGTGTGGTCAAAATTCAGGCTGTACCGGTCAGCACGACCAATGCCTCTCCGGCCCCGGGCCGCTTTGAAGGTAACGTGACGGTGAAGATGGATCTTCGCTAACCGAACTACCCTCAGGTTGACGCCGCAGCCTGAGGGTAATCAGAACAATCAGAAGCCGAGGCTATCGAGCAGATCGTCTACCTGATCCTGGCTTGCCACAACGCCCGCCTTGCTGGCGTCGAGCTGTGGACCATTGAGCAGGCTTTCGTTCTCACGTTTTGGACGGGCTGCAGGTTCAGGGATGTTCTCCAGCAGAACCATCAGCAGCTGACGCTCAATCTCCTGAATAACATCCATCATGCGCTTGATCACCTGACCGGTCAGGTCCTGGAAATCCTGCGCCATCATGATGTCCAGCAGCTGAGCGTTGGTGAAGCTGGTGTGCCCCGGCACATCACCCAGGTACTGACGGGTATCCGTCACCAGCTCACGGGCATCCGCCAGCTCGATAGGGTTCTCAAACCACTCGTCCCAGCGTTTGCTCAGCGCTTTCGCCCCCTTTTCCATCGCATCCTGGTGCGGCTGTGACGCTTCAACGCTGTTCAGCGCACGTTCCGCGGCCTGAGCGGTCATCTGCACAACATAGTCCAGACGATCGCGGGCATCAGGAATGGCTTCCGCCGCTTCGGCAATCGCCTGATCCAGACCCAGCTCACGCAGGCTGTCACGCAGCATGCGCGTCAGGCTGCCGATGCGGACGATAATATCGCTCGGCGAGTGTTCTTCAACGGGTTTCATAGCAGGTTGCAACATTTCCATCACCTCACATGCCGAGTTTCTCGAAGATCTTACCGAGCTTCTCTTCCAGGGTTGCCGCGGTGAATGGCTTCACCACATAGCCGCTTGCGCCCGCCTGTGCAGCGGCAATGATGTTCTCTTTTTTCGCTTCTGCAGTAACCATCAGAACCGGCATAGACGCCATTCCGGCATCGGCACGAATGGTTTTCAGCAGTTCCAGACCGTCCATGTTTGGCATGTTCCAGTCGGAGATAACAAAACCAAACCCGCCAGCCTGCAGTTTGTTCAGCGCATCAACGCCGTCTTCTGCTTCTTCAACGTTGTTGAAGCCCAGCTCTTTCAGCAGGTTGCGCACGATGCGACGCATGGTGGAAAAGTCATCCACAACCAAAAACTTAAGCTCTTTATCCGCCATAAAATAATACTCCTGAGTCAAATACGTATTGCCTGTCCGGCACTGATTTTCGCCAGCATCTGCTGGCTTACCTGGCTAAGATCGACCACTTCGCTCACGCCACCCATATTGATGGCCTCGCGCGGCATGCCGAACACCACACAACTTGCTTCATTCTGCGCAATCGTCCAGGCGCCAGCCTGGTGCATTGCAAGCATTCCGGCGGCACCATCGTTGCCCATCCCCGTCAGGATCACCCCAACGGCGTTGCGCCCCGCATGTTTCGCCACCGAATGAAACAGCACATCCACCGACGGACGGTGCCGGTTGACCGGCGGTCCGTCATGAATTTTGATTTGATAGTTAGCGCCGCTGCGCGACAGCTCCATATGCTTGTCGCCCGGGGCGATATAGGCATGTCCCGGGAGCACGCGCTCGCCGTCTTCCGCCTCCTTCACGCTGATCTGGCACAGCTTGTTCAGGCGTTCGGCGAACGAACGGGTAAAGCCTGGCGGCATATGCTGAGTGATCAGAATACCCGGACTTGAAAGCGGCAATGGCTGGAGTACATGACGAATTGCCTCTGTTCCTCCGGTTGACGCCCCAATAACCAGCAGTTTTTCCGAGCTGAGTAAGGGACCGGCCTTCAGGGTCGCAGGCGCGGCCAATGGCGTATGGGCAGCAAGCTTCGCCCGCGACGCGGTGCGGATCTTCTCCGCAATCATTTCGCTGTAGGCCAGCATCCCTTCGCGAATGCCGAGCTGCGGTTTGGTGACAAAATCCACCGCCCCCAGCTCCAGCGCGCGCAGGGTGATTTCCGATCCTTTTCCGGTCAGGGAAGAGACCATCACCACCGGCATGGGCCGAAGGCGCATTAATTTTTCGAGGAAATCTATGCCATCCATGCGCGGCATCTCGACATCCAGCGTTAGCACGTCGGGGTTATATTTTTTAATTAAATCCCGCGCTACCAGAGGATCGGGCGCAGTCGCCACCATCTCCATGTCGCTGTGGCTATTGATAATTTCAGTCATGATCTGACGCATCAGCGCTGAATCATCGACAGACAACACCCTGATTTTACTCATGCTTTTTCCTTACTCAGCGCATATACCGTTTGCCCACGCAGGCTAAACTCACGCGCGAGGTTGCTGAAGTTTTCCGAGTGCCCGGCAAACAGTAAACCGTCAGGCTTGAGCAACGGAACAAACCGACGCAAAATGTCCTGTTGCGTCGTTTTATCAAAATAGATCATGACGTTACGGCAAAAAATGGCATCGAACGGCCCCGGCACGTTGTACTGCTTATCCAGCAGGTTAACGGGCGCGAATTCGACGCAGTTCGCCAGCTCCTGGCGTACGCGCACCAGGCCTTCATGCGGGCCCGTGCCGCGCATGAAATAACGCTGCAGCTGCTGCGGCGACAGCGTTTTCAGTTCATCCTGGCGATACACGCCGTTACGCGCCTTCTCCAGCACCTCGGTATCGATATCGCTGGCGTAGACTTTCCAGCGTCCGGGCGTCATGCCCAGGGTGTCAGCAAGGGTGATCGCCAGCGAGTACGGCTCTTCACCCGTCGAGGCGGCCGCGCTCCATACGCGATACTCCCCGGTGCGACGGCGGGCGTGCTCGGCCAGGACCGGGAAGTGGTGAGCTTCACGGAAAAACGCCGTCAGGTTGGTGGTTAACGAGTTAATAAAAGCCTGCCACTCTGCGCTGTTCTGGTTCGCCTCGAGCATGCTCAGATAGCGGCCAAAATCATCCAGCCCCAGCGTACGCAAGCGCCGCACCAGACGGTTGTAGACCATGTCCCGCTTATGATCCGCAAGCACGATCCCCGCACGCTGGTAGATTAACTGACATATCCGACGAAAATGCGCGTCGGACAGCGCGAGGCGCTGTGTCATCTGCAACAATAATGACGTTTGCCCAGGGGGCATTGGTGATGTCATAGCGCCTTCTTAATTACATTCAGGATACAACTGGCACGGCCTGCGACCGCCCGACTTCTGTTACTGCTTCAACGTGCTCTTTCACATTAAATACCGCGACCAGTCCGGTCAGACGATCCGCCTGGCTGGCCAGCTGATCGGTTGCCGCTGCCGCTTCCTCAACTAACGAGGCGTTCTGTTGCGTCACCTGATCCATCTGGCTGACGGCCTGGGCAACCTGCTCAATCCCGCGGCGCTGTTCATCCGACGCAGAGGCAATCTCGCCCATGATGTCGTTCACCCGCGTCACGGAGGTGACGATCTCGTGCATGGTTTTCGCCGCCGTATCCACCAGCGTTGAGCCCTGCTGAACGCGCGAAACCGACTCTTCGATCAGGACCTTAATTTCTTTCGCCGCGTTGGCGCTGCGGCTCGCCAGGTTACGTACTTCCCCCGCCACCACCGCAAACCCGCGCCCTTGCTCACCGGCGCGCGCCGCTTCCACGGCGGCATTCAGCGCCAGAATGTTGGTCTGGAAGGCGATACCGTCAATCACGCTGATGATGTCACCAATTTTCTGCGAGCTGGTGGCAATCTCCTGCATGGTGCTGGCGACATGGGACGCCTGGTCGCCGCCTTTCTTCGCCGTCATCGCCGCCTGTTTTGACAGGTCAGACGCCTGACGCGCGTTATCGGCGTTCTGGCTTACCGTCGCGGTTAACTGCTCCATGCTGGCCGCCGTCTGCGCCAGCGAGGCCGCCTGCTGCTCGGTGCGGGACGAGAGATCGTTGTTGCCCGCCGCAATCTCAGAGATCCCGGTGTGCATGGCATAACTGCCCTGCCGCACGTCGCTCACCGTTTCCCGCAGCGATCCCTGCATCGCCTTCAGGCTGGCAAAGATCGCCGAAATTTCGTTCTTGCCGAACACCGCCACCGGACGCGCCAGGTCCCCTTTCGCAATGCTGTCGAAGTGGCTGCTGATAATCGCCAGCGGCTGCACGATCATTCTGCGCGACCAGAGCAGCGCCCCGCCGGTCAGCAGCCCTGCCAGGATCACCACCACGGCAAAGATGACGCCCGACATGTGATAGCTTTGACGACTCTGGTCACCGGCACGCTGAACAGACTGGTTAATATCCTGCTGCCACGCGTTAAAGCTGCCGTCAAACGCCGCCTGAGACGCCTGAACCGGTGCAGTCATAAAGTCCGAAAGCTGGTTGTTCTCAAGCCACGTCGCCTGGTGGTCCAGATCGCTGTACCACTGCTCAAAGTTCGTCTTCATGGCGGCCTTCAGCGCTTTCTCTTTCTCACTGTCGGCGGCCTGCGCCGTAAAGGCTTTAAACTGTGCGTCAGCCTGCTTCAGACTGTCGCGCGCGGTCGCCATCAGCGCTTTAATGTCATCCGGCGGATAACTCAGCGCGGTTAAGGTTCCCGCCTTGTTCAGCGCAGTGCTTGCCTGCAACAGCACGGCACGCGTTTGTGCCAGTGCGGAGCGCTGCTGATTACTAGCCTCAACTTCCTGCAAATTCTGATAGCCATCGCGAAACGCCCAAAAAGACAACCCGTTACTGCCAACCTGCAACACACCGCAAAGGATCAGAATCAAAAACAGTGTGGTCGAGATACGAATACGATTTAACATCCACGCTCCCATCAAGCGGCAAGCAGCCGCGGTTTAATTGTCAGTCAAAATGTTTCCCAGTTTTCATCTTGTCCGGTCGTCGCGGTGCGCGTACGGTTTACAGCCGATTCAGCGGCTGGCACGCGATACGTCGCCTGCGGGGTGACCGTGTTTCCAGCGAGTGAAGCGAGACGAAACGCCGAGACGGCCATCTTCAGACGGCTCGCCTGGTCTTCCAGAGCAGCGGCTGCCGCAGCGGACTCCTGCACCAGCGCGGCGTTTTGCTGTGTCACGCGATCCATTTCCGATACCGCCAGAGCAACCTGGTCGATACCACGACTCTGCTCATCGGACGCAGAGGCGATTTCACCCATGATGTCCGTCACGCGGGTGACGGCATTCACGATGTCATTCATGGTCTCCCCGGCGCTTTCCACCAGCACGGAGCCGGTATCCACGCGGGAGACGGAATCTTCAATCAGGGACTTGATCTCTTTGGCCGCGTTGGCGCTGCGGCTGGCCAGGTTGCGTACTTCCCCGGCCACCACGGCAAACCCGCGCCCCTGTTCACCCGCGCGCGCCGCTTCCACGGCGGCGTTCAGCGCCAGAATGTTGGTCTGGAAGGCAATGCCGTCGATAACGCTGATGATGTCGGCGATTTTCTTCGAGCTGTCGGCGATTTCGTGCATGGTTTTCACCACGCCATCCACCACGCGGCCGCCGCGCTGTGCCGTCTCGGAGGCGCTTTCCGCCAGCTGAGACGCCTGGCGGGCGTTATCGGCGTTCTGCTTCACGGTCGCGGTGAGCTGCTCCATGCTGGCGGCCGTCTCTTCCAGGGCGGACGCCTGCTGCTCGGTACGAGAAGAGAGGTCGTTATTCCCCATCGCAATTTCGCTGGTGCCGGTGTAGATAGCCTCCGACCCGTTACGTACGTTGGCAACGGTTTCGATTAACGAACGCTGCATATGGTCAACGCTGTTTGCCAGCTCGGTGATCTCATTGCGCCCGGAAACGGTCAGCGTTTTGGTCAGGTCACCGCCGGCAATTTCACGAATGTGGGCAATGACGCGGCCGAGAGGGTTCAGCAGGATATGGCGAATGCCGTACCAGACCGCGACCAGCACAATGACCAGCGCCAGCGCCATCACGGCCATCTGCCATTTTGCAAAGCGGTAGTCATTCTGGCTTGCCGTAAAGGCCGAGTGATAGAGATCGCCACTGACCTTCGCGTATTCCCCCAGCGCCGCGCCGAGTGCGTTTTGCATCCCCTGCGTTGGCTGCGCGAAATAGGCGTCCATATTGCCGCTCTCCAGGAACTGAATCAGCTCTGTCAGGCCGGTATGGTAGGCATTGTATTTTTCATCGATATTCTGGCTCACCTGCTCCATAGCAGGCTGCGGGGCGATCTTTTTGAAGGCGTCGTAATGTTTCGCGGCGTCAGCGAGGGTGGCACGGGCATTTTTCAACAGATCGGTTTTCGCGCTGCTCTGCTGATTGTTGGGGTCCATCATCATGCGCGCGGACGAGCGGCTCAGGTTGATGCGCGTTTGCAGCATCAGATCCCACGTCGACGTGAGTTCACTCTGCTGCAGGCGGAGATCGTTCGAGGCCGCGAAGCTGTCCTGGTTCTGTTTTAATGACGAGAAAAAAAGCCCGCCGGAGATGAGCTGAAGAAGTGCGAAAATGACCAGCACCATCATGAGCATTGTGACAACGCGGATACGGTTCAACATACAACACCTTCTCATAGATTTATTAACGGTGTTATCGGCACAGCCCACAGGAACTTTACATTTGCGAAAGGGAAAAGCGCGGGGTTAAAACGCCACGTCGACAATCAGCGTGTCGGTGTAGGTTCCGGCGGGCGGCGTGGCCTGATTGGTCAGGACTTTCGCGGTGTAGTTGTAGGTGCGCAGTAAACCGTCGGTACTGACCTGGGACGATACCGCGCTGGACCAGCGCTCGCTGCCGCTGCCGCCCCAGCGGTTACCGGTGGCTTCCTTATAGATGTCGTAGCTCATGGCGTTGCTGCCGCTCACCATCCGCCGCACGTTGTTCAGCGCGTTGGCACCGTTATTAATGCCGATGGTATACGAACTTCCTTTGGTACAGGTGACGGCAATCGCCTGCGAGACGGTGGGGAAACTTTGCACCAGCGGCGCGCTGTTGAAGTTCACATCTGGCGTGGTCATGGCGCTGCAGTCGTTGGTAACGGTCATATCCAGCAGGATGGTGGTTGTCGCGGTTCCCGTCTGATTGATTGTGCAAATGCCAAGCGCGCCCACGGAGCAGACGCTGTAGTTAATGCTGAAGGTTAACTGCACCTGATATGGCCCGGCAGTGACGTTTTGCCCGGCGACGGTGCGGAAATAGAGCGGAATGTTGTACTGCTTTGACCCCAGCAACCCCAGCAGGGTACTCCCGCTCCAGGTATACGATTTACTTATCTGTACCTCGCTGCTGCTCGCGCATCCCGATAATCCGCACAGCCGGGTGGGGATCACGTCGGTGATGGCCGCATTATCCGTGCGTTTCATCGTGGCCCGGCTGCTGCCCGAGACAGATGCCGCGGTGTAGGTCAGCGTTACCGAGTCGCTGGTCAGCAGATTCAGCACGGCATCGCAGGCCACCACCAGCGTGCCGGTGGTTTGAACTTCTCCGGTTCCGCTAAGCGCGAACGAGGTGACGCTGCCAAACGACGCATTAACCGTACTGACGGTACACGCCGCCCAGCCGCCGCCGGAGAACAGCAGCAGGATGAATAGCAGCAGGCGCGTCATGGCTCCTCCCGGCAAACCAGCGGCCCGTAGGTTTTCAGCTTGTGCTCCGGATTGGCCCCCACGGTCAGGGTAGTCTTACAGCGCCTCCCGTCAGGTGCGATCACCTCCAGCGGGTTCACATCGCTGAGATTTTCCAGCCAGGCGATGCCGTCATACCCCACCACCGCATTGCTGCGCGAGGCGCGTCGAACCTGGCTTCCCACCGGCAACGCCTTCCCGCGCGCGTCATGCAGAATAACGCTTGCCACCCTCTCCTGCTCCATCGGGAAATCGACCAGATAGCCGCTGTGGCGCCGAATCGCGATCCGCCGCTCGGTCTCTTTCAGACGGGTATCCGCCGGGAGATTCAAAGTATCAATCCGGTAGCTTGCCGGGTAATACGCCGACACCCCGCTGACCAGCAGGTAGCCGTTGTTATTGGTTTTACCGACGGGCTGGTTCTCATAGCTGACGGGCACGTCCGGGTGGCCGTCGGTACTGATGACCACAAACGCATCGTTGATCTTATTCGCCGCGAACAGCTCGCCGTCCATCAGCACAACGGCGCCCATCGCCTCGCCCCACCAGGTCATGGTATCCCTTTCGCCATAGCCGCCGCCCTGCAGCTCGATGTTGTTATTGCGCCAGCCCAGCGTACCCTGTTGATAATCACTGGATCTTGACTGGTTGGCCCAGGCCATGTTCCAGCTGAACCCACCGTCAGAAGGCATGGAGTGGTTGTAGTTAATGCGCTGGGTACTGCCTGCATCCGGGGTGTTTTCAACGGTGACGGCAACGCTGTCGCGCGCCCCCAGCGGCACCTGCAGCGACAGCGCGACCGTCCAGTCTCCCCGCTGCCGATCCCGGCTGCCGGCCAGGTAAATACTGCTCGCTCCCCACAGGTTTCGGCTCCAGGAGAGATTGAGCAGCTCGGTTTTTTGGCTGTCAAAACTCTCCACGCCGATCCAGGCCGCACCGATGTTGCCGTACCGTCCCAGATTGAAGGTCAGCGAATACTGGTCCGTATTACGGCTAAAGCTGGCGATGGGCTTATCGTTTTCGTCATACACCGTCGGCTGATCGTAAAGGGCCAGATTGCCAAAGCCGCGGTCGCGACGCGTGTGCTGGGTGGCGACGCTAAACTCGCTGGTACTGTACTGATAACCCCAGTTGATTTGCCCGCCCGCATCACCGCGCATGCGGCTTTGCGAGTAAGAGGTATTCACCACGCCGAACTGGCCGAGTTTTATCACCGTCCCCGCGCCGCCCAGCGCCAGCTCCTGCGCCCCTTCCGCGTGGCCCTCGAGGGTTAGCCAGTCCGTCATCCCGTAGCGATACGAGCCGCTGCCGGCTGCCGGACCGTAGTCAAAATTCTTGATACCGTAATTACGCCGCAGGCTGCCGAGCGTCACGGCGCCGTCGCTCAGCCCTTGTTTGAGCAGGTCGCTGGTGACGTAAAACGGTAGCGTGGTGCTTACCTGGCGCCCCAGCGCATCCGTCGTGACCAGCACCGCATCCCCGGCGCCGTTGATATAGGGCAGATTAGTCAGGGTGAAGGGGCCCGGCTGAAGCTGGGTTGAGCCGGAGCGATAGCCGTTGATAAAAAGATCGACCGAAGTGGGTACCGCGGCTTCCCCCGCGAACTCGGGCAGCGGCCATGTCACCAGGTCAGGACGCAGGGAAAAATCCCGCCCGACGCTTATCCCCCCCATCCGCACGCTGGAGCTCCAGTTCAGGGCATCGCTGATCACGTCCCCGGCGCTCCAGCTCATCGCGTCATCTTCGTTGGTGAACAGCAGGGTCGTGTCATAGCGGACATACCCTTCCTGCTGGCCGTCGTTACCGGTGAAATTTTCCCGCGCGTAACCGGTCGAGGAAAACGAGCCGTTTTCGTTGAAGTAGCGGAACTCATGCCAGATCGACGCCTGACCGCCGATATGTTCCGTGTGGTTGGTGTAGAGATCGTAATTCAGCAGCGCCCCGCGCCCGTAGTGCGGTTTGGCCTGCGCCGCTTGCGCGCTGAAAGGCGTCACGCGGGCCGTCACCCAGTCGCGGGGAACGTTAAGCAGCAGGCGCTGCGCGGCGCTGTCGTACTCCACCCGAACCTGAGCAAGCGAGGAGAGATTTACCTCGCCGGTGGGAACGTGCGCCGGGGGCAGCCCCGCGCGCAGCAAATCGGCGCTGGAGATAAAGAAAGCGCCTTTACGCTGCGTCACGGGCACGACCAGGCCGGTATCGTAGTGATTGACCACGATGGCCAGCTGGAAAACCGCTTCATCATTTATCGCCTGTGCCTGGGGAGGCGGCGGTAAACTGTCGTCGCCGGGCCCGGCCAGAGTCGCTGAACTGACGCATAGCAGTATCATCATCGCCGGCTTCAGTTGACGGGCGTCGACTGCCATTGTTCGTCCCTGGCATTAATCTGCGCGCTCATCCGCTCTGGCTGACGAACGCCAGCGGGTATAGGCCAGCTGCGGGTGCTGCCCGGCAGGACGTAACCCAGCAATCCCTCCGCCACCGTGCGTTTCTGACCTCCCTGCTCCAGCGCCACCTGGCTCAGCCTGACGTGGACATCACCCCGATTTTTGACCTCCAGCGCAGGCTTTCCCTCCGCCTGCGTCACCCGCCAGCTCAGGTTTTGGGTCTCCGCCAGCGCGTGATGCGCGCCCTCTTTGATGGTCGGGATCCCCTGTCCATATACGAACAGAGGGATGGAGTAACGCATCTGCAATTTCAGGCCGATGGCGGGTTCAGCTTTGGCATCTGGCTGGGGAATTTCATCGACGATAATGCGATAGGCCTGTTCGACCCCTGCGGGAACTGAAGCCTGTTTGATAAGGCGAATAAGCTGCTTGTTGCCTGTGCCAATCGTGACGATGGGCGGGCTGGCGACCACGTCCTGCTGCGCGGTATAGCGCTCGTGTCCGTCCTCCTGCTTCCAGCGCACGATGCGGACCTGCATCGTCGTGGCGCTGTTTCCCTGGTTCTGGATCCACAGTTCCGTGGCGTTGGCGTCCGCAGCAAGCCAGGGATCGATGGGCCAGAGCAGGATGGTGGCCGCCGCCTGCGCCTGGCCGGTTGCCGCCATTCCCAACGCGCCCGCCAGACAAACCGGTCTGAAAAATGGCTTCATCAACACTCTCCCTTTATTACCATGACAAGGTCACGGTGAGCTGATCGGAATAGGTTCCCGCCGGGCTAAACCCGGTCAGTAGCGCCACGCCAAAAAGCGGCAGCGCGATGTTATTACTGTTGGTATAGGTCACCGCTATCGCCTGGTTGACGCCAATTTCGCTGTTTGCGGCCAGCGAGCTGCTGCTGTAGAGCCGGTATGGCACCATATCGACGCCGTTCGCGCGCTTCATGCGGCGAACGGATGAATAATTTTGACCGCCATTAATGCTCATGCTCAGCGCCACGCCTGGCGTACAGGCAATAGACAACGCCCCGTTTGGCACAAAGCGGGTGCTCACCGGCGCGCTCTCGACGCCGTTATGGCTGCCAAAATCCAGCGTACCGAGAAGCCCTCCGCTACCGGTGGCCACCGCGCATCCCGGGACAATCGTCGCGCTGACCTTAAACGACTGGGATGTCACCGCATCCGCCGTGGGCATCGTGAGCAATCCGACGATCAGCGCGAAAAAAGGCTGCACGCGTCCCTCTGCGCGTTTGCGCAGACCTGTGAGAGATGCCTTCATGGCGGTTCGGGACTAGTAGGTGACGCTGACGTTAATCGTGTCGGTGTAGGTTCCCGGAACGACCGTCACGCTGTTACCGCCGCCGGTAATCCGTCCGTAGAGGGTGTAACTGTCCACCCCTCCGGCCGTAGACGCGATCGGCAGCGCGGCGTTATTGGCAATCACGGTGTTAAACCCGCTGTCGCTGTACAGGCTGTAAGCCACGCCCTGTGCCGCGTTGGCCGTATTCACCAGATAGCGTTCAGGCGTGCCCGGCGAACCGACAACGGAGCCGGGCGCGGTGGAGTGGGTATTACCGGTGATCGCGACCGTATAGCTGGCGGTCGTACATTGAATGGTGAAGGTGTTTCCGCCGCTGGCGCCGCTCAGCTGCGTCGTAAGCGTGGAAAAGGTTGCCGGATGGGTACCGAAATCGAGCGTACCGAAGTTAATACCACTCTGCGCGGGCGAGCCGTTTATCAGACACCCGTTTGTCAGCGTCAGCGTTGCACCGATGGTGCCGCTGCTGGTGACGGCCAGCGCCTGATGGGCCGTTGTCGCAGCCAGTAAGGTGCCTGCGCAGATCAAAAGAAGTTTTCTTTTCATTTACCCCCCTCCAGAAGACGTCTCCGTTCCCTTGCCACATTTTATTTTTGTCGTTCAAGATGTTAGCCCCGCTTAACGTTCCTCTGAGGGGGTTATTGAGAATTTAGTTTACGGATATCGCTTCGACCACCCGACCCTTAACGCATAAGGCATATGTCTTATTGACTCAATTTTCTTATAAATAACAGAAAGTTAAATTAATTCAGGCAGCAATTTTATTCTATACGGGGAGAATATATCCATTAAAATGTGACTACGATCACAATATATCGTCGACGCATTAACAACAAAATTAATAAAAATTAAAAAGGAGTTGTATCCCCCAACACTTTGCGTCAATTTATGTGCCGAATAATTTCCCGCATCGTAATAAAAAATTTATATGTATCGACGCGGGCTACATCTGAAGCGCATAGAGGGTCTTTTTTCGTGGCAAGTGCAAACAAACTCACACTCTTCATCGTGATATTCATGCTGGCGGGTATTCTTTCAGGGGCAGCAATTCATGAGTACGCATCTGCGGATACCATCAAAGCCTGGTCGGATAATATTACCCTTCTGACCGATATTTTCCTCCGTCTGATCAAAATGGTCATTGCACCCTTGGTCTTCAGCACGCTCACCGTCGGCATTATGAAGCTGGGCGAAACCTCCACCATTGGCCGCGTTGGCGGCAAAGCGATGGTGTGGTTTATCAGCTCATCCGTGCTCTCTATTCTGGTTGGCCTGTTTATCGTCACGCTGGAGCATCCGGGAAGCGGTCTGAACCTGACGGTTCCGACAGAAGCGGTGGATACCGGCCTGGCCGTTGGCGGCATGACGCTGAAAGCGTTCCTGTCGCACACCATTCCAACCAGTATCGCGGGGGCGATGTCGAACAATGAGATCCTGCAGATTGTGGTGTTCTCAATGTTCTTCGGCATCGGCGGCGCGTCGCTGGGGCAGAAATTCAACGCGCCGCTGGTGGCCGCGCTGGATGTGGTTTCCCATATCATGCTGAAGGTAACGGGTTACGTGATGTACGTTGCTCCGCTGGCCATTTTCGCGGCGATTTCATCCGTCATTGCCACGCAGGGTCTCGGCATTCTGCTGAACTACGCCTCCTTTATTGGCGGCTACTATGTTGCCATTCTTCTTACCTGCATGGTGCTGCTGGCCGTGGGCTACATGGTGCTGAAAAAAGAGGTGTTTCGCTTGGTCAGCATGCTGAAAGATCCGGTCCTGGTGGCGTTTACCACCAGCAGCTCTGAAGCCGCCTACCCGAAAACGCTGGAACAGCTGGAGCGTTTTGGCTGCTCGCGCAACATCGCCTCTTTCGTTCTGCCGATTGGCTACTCCTTCAACCTGGTGGGTTCGATGGTGTACTGCTCTTTCGCCTCGATGTTTATCGCTCAGGCGTACAACATTCACCTGAGCTTCTCTGAAGTGACGGTGCTGATGCTGACCCTGATGCTGGCGTCGAAAGGGATTGCCGGCGTACCGCGTTCTTCACTGGTGGTGCTGGCAGCAACCATTCCGAGCTTTAATATTCCGGTGGCGGGTATTCTGCTGCTGATGGGGATCGACCACTTCCTGGACATGGGCCGTTCCGCAATTAACGTGCTGGGGAATGGTATTGCGACCGCGATGCTGTCGCAGAATGAAGGCGCGCGGGAAGCGGAAGCTGAAGCTGAGCTGGTAAAGCAGGAAGCGTAAGGTGAAAAAAAGGGTGAGGCCTGATGCCCTCACCCCTGCCCTCTCCCACAGGGAGAGGAAGCAAACACAAAAAACGGCAACCTGGGTTGCCGTTTTGCATTTACCTACGCTACGTGACTCGCGGCGATATCCAGCAGCGCCATCTCATCGCTGTTCAGCAGCTTCTCGATGTTCACCAGAATCAGCATACGCTCGCCGAGCGCGCCCAGGCCGGTCAGGTATTCGGTCGACAGCGTGACCGCAAACTCCGGCGCAGGACGAATTTGGTCAGAGGTCAGGGAAAGCACATCAGATACGCCGTCCACCACGATACCTACCACGCGCTGCCCCAGATTCAGAACGATCACCACGGTGTTGTCGTCGTAATCAACGTCGCCCTGGCTGAACTTCACGCGCAGGTCCACGATTGGCACAATGACGCCACGCAGGTTGGTGACACCTTTAATAAAAGCAGGCGTGTTAGCGATGCGGGTAACCTGGTCGTAACCACGGATTTCCTGCACTTTCAGGATATCGATGCCGTACTCCTCATCGCCTAAAGTGAATACCAGGAATTCCTGCCCTGATGGCTCGCCCGCCAGTTTCGTTACATTACTCATACCGGTCATGTTATTACCTTCTACTTAATCAGGCGGCTGTGTACGCCACACGTTGTTCACGATTTAATCCCTGAAGCGCCGACACATCGACGATCAGCGCCACGCTACCATCACCCAGAATGGTGGCGGCAGAAATACCCGGCACTTTGCGGTAGTTGCTTTCGAGGTTCTTCACTACCACCTGGTGCTGACCAATCAGCTGATCGACCAGCAGCGCGTAGCGACGGCCCGCGCTTTGCAGGATCACAACGATGCCCTGCGTGGCCTCTGTCTTCGCCCCGTCCACTTCAAACACTTTCCACAGCTCAACCAGCGGCAGGTACTCACCGCGCACTTCGAGAACGCGCTCGCCGCCCGCCAGCGGATGCAGATCTTCTTCACGCGGCTGCAGGGATTCCATTACGGCGTTCAGCGGCAGGATAAAGACTTCGTCCGCCACTTTGACTGACATGCCGTCGAGGATCGCCAGCGTCAGCGGCAGCAGGATGCGAATGGTGGTGCCGGAACCCTGTTTAGACTGGATCTCAACGTGGCCGCCCATCTCCTGGATGTTACGTTTCACCACGTCCATGCCCACACCGCGTCCGGACACGTCGGTCACCTGCTCCGCGGTAGAGAAGCCCGGCGCGAAGATGAGCATGCCCACTTCTTCGTCGGTCATGTTTTCATTGACAGCCATCCCCTGCGAAATCGCTTTTGCAAGGATGCGCTCGCGGTTAAGACCCGCGCCGTCGTCGGTCACTTCGATGCAGATATTCCCGCCCTGGTGTTCAGCAGAGAGGATCAGGTTACCGACCGGGGATTTTCCGGCGGCAATGCGGTTTTCCGGCAGTTCGATACCGTGGTCGAGGCTGTTACGCACCAGGTGCGTTAACGGGTCGATAATGCGCTCGATCAGGCTCTTATCCAGTTCGGTTGAGCTGCCCATCAGGGTTAGTTCAATCTGTTTATTCAGCTTGCTGGCAAGGTCGCGAACCAGACGCGGGAAGCGGCTGAAGACATATTCCATCGGCATCATACGGATGGACATGACCGATTCCTGCAGGTCGCGGGCGTTACGCTGCAGCTGGCCCATGCTGGTGATCAGATCGCCGTGCGTGACCGGGTCCAGTTCGTTAGAACGCTGGGCCAGCATCGACTGGGTGATCACCAGTTCGCCAACCAGGTTAATCAGCTGGTCGACCTTCTCAACGGCAACGCGAATACTGGTTGACTCGCTGGAGCGCGCGGCAGGCTTTTCACCACGGCCAGGTGCCGCGGCCTCTTTTGGCACGGCCTTCAGCGCCGGAGCCGCAGGAGCCACAGCCGGTGCGGCGGCCTGAGCGACAGCGGCCACCTCTTCCGCAGCGGCAGGGGCGTCAACCGCGGGCGTTTCGGTTTCGAAGGCGATCTGGTCAGCTTCAATCACAAAGCACAGTACCGCCACGATATCGTCCTGGCCAATACCGTCATCAAGCGTCGCGGCAAGGCTGTCTTTGCCTTTTACCACGTTGCTTAACTTCGCCAGGTTACCCAGCTCTTCTTCCAGCAGGTTAACTTCATTCTCTTTGAGACGTGACAGCACAACGCGCAGTTTGCCCGCTTGTGCAGCGGCTGGCGCGGCCTCGTCGGCAGCAACCGCATCGACAACGCTCAGTTTCGCCGCAGGGACAACGGCTGCAGCGACCTCACCTTTTGCTTCCAGGGCGAGCTGGCGCAGCGCGTTGCAGATGTATTCAAAGCTGGCGGCATCAGGCTCTGCCGAACTTTTATAGGCGTCGAGCTGTTCCTGCATAATATCTTTGGTTTCCAAAAACAGGTTGATAATGTCGGTATTGAGCTGCATCTCACCGCGTCGTGCTTCATCAAGCAGGTTTTCCATTAAATGGGTCGTTTCCTGCAGGATGGTAAATCCAAACGTTCCGGCTCCGCCTTTAATAGAGTGCGCCGCACGGAAGATGGCATTGAGCTGCTCGGAGTCCGGTGCTTCGGGCACCAAATCGAGCAAGTGTTGCTCCATATCGGCCAACAATTCGTCGGCTTCATCAAAGAATGTTTGGTAAAAATCGCTAATATCCATGCTCACGCTATCACCTCGGATTGGCTGGTGGCGATGTTGGAACGGCAGCCGAAGGTACGGCCCCAGGCTGTTTTAAATCGTCCAGTGACTCATTCTGACTTTCGGCGTTTTCATGCAGGATGGCCTGCTCCGCCTGCTGGTTCAGCACTAAAAGACTGATACGACGGTTGATGGCATCATCCGGCCCGCGGTCGGAAACGCGCATGGTTGCGGCCATGCCGACTACGCGCAGTACCTTGCCATCATCAAGCCCACCTACCACCAGCTCGCGACGCGAGGCGTTGGCACGATCGGCAGAAAGCTCCCAGTTGCTGTATCCCTTCTCCCCACTGGCGTACGGGAAATCATCCGTGTGTCCTGACAGGCTGATTCGGTTAGGAATGCCGTTCAGCACCGGTGCAATGGCACGCAGAATATCGCGCATGTACGGTTCGACTTCCGCACTCCCGGTTTTAAACATTGGGCGGTTCTGGCTGTCGATAATCTGAATACGCAGCCCTTCCTGCACCAGGTCGATCTTCAGATGCGGGCGCAGCGCGCGCAGCTTCGGATCCGCTTCAATAAGCTGATCGAGATCGCCCCGTAGTTTCTTCAGACGCGCCTGCTCCATCTTTCTTTTCAGCTCGTCGATGTTCGGCTCTTTTTTCACCTCACCCTTCTGCTGGGTGTAATCATCGCCGCCGCCCGGGATCGGGCTTTCGCTGTTAGAGATACGCGGCCCACCGGCCACCGCCGTTGCCAGCGGCGTACGGAAATATTCGGCAATCTGGATCAGTTCTTTTGGGCTGGAGATGGAGATCAGCCACATCACCAGAAAGAACGCCATCATTGCGGTCATAAAGTCGGCGTACGCAATTTTCCACGAGCCGTGTGCGCCATGCCCGCCGCCCTTGTGCTTGCGTTTTTTTACGATGACGATCGGATGGGACTGGTTTTTCATGCGTCCTCAGTTGTCGTCTGTTGGTTTGGATTTTTCACCGCACGCACGTGTTCTTCAAGCTCGATAAACGACGGACGCTCGCTGGAGTAAAGCGTTTTACGGCCAAACTCAACCGCGATCGGTGGCGCGTAACCGTTGAGGTTAGAGAGCAGCGTGATCTTCACGCACTGCATCATTTTGGTGGTTTCCGCGCTCTTCTGGCGCAGAACGCTTGCCAGCGGAGAGATGAAGCCGTACGCCAGCAAAATACCGAGGAAAGTCCCCACCATCGCATGGGCAATCAGCGCGCCCAGCTCGGCTGCCGGACGGTCTGCCGAGGCCAGGGCGTGAACCACGCCCATTACCGCGGCAACGATACCGAATGCCGGAAGCGAGTCGCCGACCAGCGCCAGGCTGTTGGCCGGCACTTCAGATTCGCTTTCGTGGGTTTCGATCTCTTCGTCCATCAGCGCTTCGATTTCGAAGGTGTTCATGTTGCCGCTGATGATGAGTCGCAGATAGTCGACGATGAAATCCAGCATCATGGCATCAGCAAGAATTCGCGGATAGCTGGCAAAAATTTCGCTCTCTTTCGGGTTTTCAATATCCCGTTCAAGCGAGAACATGCCCTGCTGACGCGACTTCGCCATCAGGCGATAGAGCAGTGCCAGCAGATCCATATACATGCTTTTGGTGTATTTCGAGCGACGGAACAGCAACGGAATCGCTTTCAGCGTGCCCTTGATCGATTTACCGTTGTTACCAACGATAAAAGCCCCTACCCCTGCACCGCCGATGATAATAAGTTCAGCCGGTTGATAGAGTGCTCCAAGGTGCCCGCCGGTCATCATGTAACCGCCGAAAACTGTACCGAGAACTACCAGGTAACCTAATAAGATAAGCACGACATCATCCTTCCGCTAGTGACTATGGCAAGGACGTCCAGCTCGCAGCGTTTACCGTTTGCGGGGTAAAAAAAAGCAGCGGTAATTGCTTACCGCTGCTGGAATCTTTCCCACACGTTCGGGTTAAACAGCTTGTTCGATCTGTTCATCCAGCAGTTGTGGAATAATATCGGCAGCATCCCGGGAAAGTTTACGTCTTTTTACTGCGCGGGATGGAGGCTGACATAAACTACAGGCGAAGCTGCCTGCAGGTTGATGAGCATGGGTAATAAAATTGCCGTCGCAGCAGTTGCAGCGAGACAGTTCAAGCATTCCGCTCTCAACAAAACGCACCAGCGTCCATGCGCGGGTCAGCGCCAGCAGAGGGCCTTCTTCCTGCTGTGGGCATTGTTCAAGGTAAAGTTTGTACGCTTTGATCACGGCGTCAACGCCGCTACACAAACCGGTTTTGAGAAGATACTGCCAGGCATTACAGAACATGGAAGCATGAATATTCTGCTCCCACGTCATAAACCAGTCGGTAGAAAACGGCAGCATGCCTTTCGGCGGGGGACTACCACGTAACTCTTTGTACAGTTTGATGAGACGACCACGGCTCAGCTGAGTCTCGCTTTCCAGCATTTGTAAACGAGCACCCAGTGTAATCAGCTCCATGGCCAACTGTATGTCACGCGCTTCCTGAACAATGCTTTTCTCGCTCATTGCTAGGCCCTTTTCTTACGGGCTACGTCATCAGGCTGGCTGATTTCGTTAAGCAAGCGAGTGGAAAGAAGAATACCGGTATGGATCTGTTGAAGATCGTCCACACGGGATTCCTGCGTCAGACGCGTTATTGTCTGTGAATCATCGAAACGGAACTGGCAAACCAGTTGATTCGTTTCAGCCAGTTTAACCATCTGCGGGAGGGTTAAGCCGCCCAGCATGGTTGCCATTTCTTCGTTAATACCCAGACGAAACATCGCGGACGCCTTGTCCTGACTAATCAAACGCTGCGCGAGCAGTAAATACGACAAATTGATGTCATAGATATGTTTTAGCAACTCGGATGTATGCATTGTTCCCATCCCGAATAACCAACTATTATTTTTATGCGGAAAGACCGCACCCCGTGATGTCGCCGGGAAATCACCCGGTATAAAAAAGAAAAGGCTAAATGCATAGTTGAATTTAGGTTTGTATTCACTGAAACCGTAAGAGAGAAACCGCGAATGCGTCTCTTACATGATTTATCATTTCTTACAAATAACTAAGATTTTTCCTAATTCGACGCAAACTCTACTCGTCAGTTTTGACACATACAATCCAGCCACCCTCAAATTTAAAAAAAATGTGATCCACGTCACACAATTTAAGTGAATATGACCCATAAATCCATCAGTATGACTTGTAATTTGTTCGAAATTTAGCCAATTGGTACTGTTTTGTATTCTTAATTGACGAATACTCATGCAGAAGGGTGATCCAAACTGGCATGCAACGTGCTTTTCATGCCGTAAGCGCCGCGCGGAAACATTTACATCATGCCCCTCTCCTGGAAACATTTTTCTTACCGTGAAAAAACATATAGTTATGCAGGTAGCACAAAAAAGATGTTTCAGGACGTGATCATTCGAAATGAGTTTGTAACGGGTCAAAACGATTTAACAGTCAAAGCGTGAATTTGTGTGATTTACGTTAAGTTGTTAATTTTTTTCATTTAGGCGCATTTTTCAGTTATTCTTCTTATAAGAATAATTAATGAATAATTATGATAAGCTTCACACTAATGTCGTAATCTGCTCTTGCGGAACCGGAGATTTCGCGGTAAAGGTGGTTAAACGCTGTCTTTCAGACATCTAAGGAGTGCGCCATGAGTTACTCCCATCTTCTTGTTTCCGTAGCAGTTTCCCCCGAAAGCCATCAGCTCGTCGCCCGGGCAGTTTCCATTGCCAGACCCCACAATGCCCGCATCAGCCTCATCACCCTCGCCGCAGAGCCGGAGATGTATAATCAGCTGGCAGCCCCCATGCTGGAGGATATTCGCGAGGTTCTGCAGGAAGAAACGCAGCAATTTCTGCGCGAATTAGTGGAAAAGGCACAATATCCTGTTTATGAAACTGTTATTGCGACCGGGGAACTTAACGCCCATATTCTCGATATGTGTCGCAGACAAAATATAGATTTAGTGATTTGCGGAAACCATAACCACAGCTTTTTATCGCGGGCAGCCTGCGCGGCGAAATCTATTGTCGCGTCGAGCCAGGTCGATGTGCTGTTAGTGCCGCTTGGGGGGCATTAACCCCCCAGCAGTAAATCAGGCGAGTTTAGGGAAGGTCGCGATCTTTTTTTGCAGATCGCCTTCATGGCTTTGCGGAGCGATATTCCGGAGATCCTGAATAAAACGCGCCTGCCAGTGGTTAATATCGTTCTTCCGGATCGTCTCCATCATGTCAGCATGGCGGGAAATACGTTCCGTGAGCGGCATTGTCAGGGCGCGATTCAGCGCGTTCGCCACGTCATCCCTGTCATAAGGGTTAACGATGAGCGCCGACGTGAGCTCATTTGCGGCTCCGGCAAACTGGGAAAGCACCAGAACACCCGGGTCGGCAGGATCCTGGGCCGCCACATACTCTTTCGCCACCAGATTCATCCCGTCGCGCAGCGGCGTGACCAGCCCAACGTCCGCATAGCGGAAGACCTTCATCAGGATCTTACGGTCAAAGTGTTGATTCAGGTAAAACAGCGGCGTCCAGCCCAGCTGCCCGTAGCGGCCATTAATGCGCCCTGCTTCTGTCTCCAGCTGGTGGCGAATATCCTGATAGGCCTGAACCTCACCGCGCGACGTCGGCGCAATCTGGGTATAGCGAATTTTCCCGTGATGCTGCGGGTATTTATCCAGCAGCGTTTCATACGCCAGGAAGCGTTCCGGCAGCCCTTTGGAATAATCAAGACGCTCAACCGAGAAGATATTTTTCACGTGCTTGAGTTCATTCTTAAGCTGCGCCAGCTTCGGCGGCAGCGGGCCAGAAGCCTGCTCCGCGATTTCGTCAGGTTCAATCCCTATTGGATAGACCTCGGTGTGGAAGGTTTTTCCCCAAGCCGTATGGGTTTTCCCGCCTTTGGTCACCAGACGCGCTTTGCCAGACACGGAGTCAAGGAACGCGAGGCGGTCATTTTCGGTCTGGAAGCCCAGCAAATCGTAATCGCACAGCGCCTCCAGCAGCTCTTCATGCGGCGGCAGCGCGGTAAAAATTTCCGGCGTCGGGAAAGGAATGTGCAGGAAGAAGCCAATCCGATTATTCACCCCCCTCTTTCGCAGCTCTCTCGCGAAGGGCAGCAGGTGATAATCGTGGATCCATAAAATATCGTCTTCCTCTATTAATGGCAGCAGTTTATCCGCCAGCAGCGCATTTACGCGCGAGTAGCCTTCGAAGGATTCACGCTGGAATTTGACCAGATCAAGACGATAGTGGAACGCAGGCCACAGGACGGCATTTGAGAACTGCGAGTAATACTCATCATAGTCTTTCTCTTTCAATGCAAATGAAGCCCACGTAATGTTTCCGCGCGTCACCTTTTTGAGCGGTTTCTCTTCTTCACTGATTTCTCCACTCCAGCCAAACCACAGCCCGCCAGCGGCTTTTAAGGCACCTAACACCCCTACCGCCAGGCCACCCGCGCTGGCTTTTTTATCGTCAGGCGGTGCGATTCGGTTAGAGACGACGACTAAGCGACCCATAATGGTTTCCCCCTTTGCTTTGCGCTATTTGTTGTTGTTGCTGGTTAGCGATGTCAGATATCCACTGCCAGACGCTGGCGACATCCGCCAGCCGCCATTCGGCAACCGTGTCACCAGGCCCCACCTTGACGGCGATCCCTCCGGCCTGATTCACCACGCGAAACCCGGCCTCGTCGGTCAGGTCATCCCCAATGAAAACAGGCGTTCGCCCCTGGAAAGGCGGCGACGCCATAAACGCGGCGATGGCCGCGCCTTTATTAATCCCTTTCGGTTTTAACTCCACGACGCATTTGCCGGGCTGCAACGCCAGCTGTGGATGGGCATCCGCTACCGTCTGAGCCAGCGCAAGCACGGCCTCCTCATGCTGCGGCGCCTGACGATAATGCAGGGCAAAGGCCATGCCTTTGGCTTCCAGCTCGGTGCCAGGCAGCGCTTCCAGCGCAGCAGAAAGCTGCTTCTGGAGCGTTTGCGTGAGTGCGTCGGGGAGTGAAACGATATGCGTGTGATCATGGATGTCGCGGCGCTCCGCTCCGTGCACACCGGCCAGCGGAAAGTGGTAAGGACTGGCGAGCGTATCCAGCTCGGCCATTGAGCGCCCTGATATCAATGCCAGTGCTCCCTCGTTCATGAGCGAGAGCTGATGCAAATCCTGTAACACCGCATCCGGAATAGACACCTGGTCAGGGTGCGGTTTTATCCCGGCGAGCGTGCCGTCGAGATCGAAAAAGAAAGCATAGTGTCCGGGCAGTACAGGCGGTGCGGTTAACATGTCAGCCACCCTTTTCCTCCTTACGGTTTACGAGAGGTAAACGCCTTTACCTCTTTCATAGCCATGTAAGTATAGACAGTGTGACGTCGCTCGCCATTTGACAACCGCCCCGCCAGTTTTACTGGCGGGGCGGTTAAGGGGTCAACTATGGTTATAAGTTGAGCAATAAAAGTCGGGAAAACGGGTTACAGGGTACGCTTCGCTTTTTGCTTGTAACGGTCGAAAATCACGGCTGCCAGCAGGATCAGACCACGCACGACGTACTGCGAGAACGGCGAAATATTCAGCAGGTTCATGGCGTTCTCCACCGTGCCTAAAATCAGGATACCGGCCACCACATATGAGATTTTTCCGATGCCGCCCTTGAGGGAAACGCCCCCTAAAACGCAGGCAGAAATGACGATCAGCTCGTAACCAATAGAGGTCATCGGCTGGCCGCTGGTCATACGCGAAGCCAGGATAATCCCCGCGGCGGCAGAAACCAGCCCTGAGAGCACGAAGATAATAATCTTGGTTCGAACCACCGGCACCCCGGCCAGACGGGCGGCCTCTTCGTTACCGCCAATCGCCAGCGTATTGCGGCCAAAGGTGGTCCGGTTGAGCAGGAAGCCGAACAGGATCAGGCAGGCCACGGTCAGCCAGATTGGCGCAGGCAGCCCCAGCCAGTTGGCGTAACCCAGGGTAAAGAAGCGCTCGTCTTCAATCCCCACCGCTTTACCGTCGGAGATGATATAGGCCAGCCCGCGGACAATTTGCATCGTCGCAAGCGTGGTGATCAGAGCGTTAATCTTCAGGCGTGCGATAACAAAACCGTTCACCAGACCGCTGATGACGCCGAGTAGCAGACCGGCGAGAACGCCAATCCACAGGCTCTCCGTCATGTTGATTACCACTGCCGTCGTGACGCCCGCACAGGCAATCACCGACGCCACCGACAGGTCAAAATCGCCGGAGGCCAGGCAGAACAGCATCCCGCAGGCCACCATCCCGGACATGGAAATGGCCAGCCCCAGCCCCTTCATATTAATGAAGGTGGCAAAATTAGGAACAAAGATCGCGCAGGCGAGGAACAGTGCGGCAAAGACCACCAGCATGCCGTACTGATCCCAGATACGTCCAAAACTCAGCGCCGACTTCGACTTCGGCGCTCCGGATGTAGTAACAGAGGACATCATTAACTCCTTACTCAGGCGACAGCCTGGCTGACTTTAGGCATGGCGAGGTTCAACGCCTGTTGTTCATTCGCCTGTTCATGAAGCAATTCACCGGCAATTTCGCCTTCACGCATCACCACAATGCGGTCGGCCACGCCAAGCACCTCCGGCAGATCGCTGGAGGCGAAGAGCACCGCCACGCCGCGTTTTGCCAGCTCATAGATCACGTTATAAATCTCGTGTTTTGCCCCCACATCGATACCGCGCGTCGGCTCATCCAGCAAAATGACCTTCATATCTTCCGACAGCCAGCGGCCTAAAATCGCCTTCTGCTGGTTTCCGCCTGACAGATTCATGATCAGCTGTTCCGGACCCGGCGTTTTAATATTCAGCGAGCGAATATGGTGGTCGGCGTTGCTCGACTCCCAGCCATCGTTTATCAGGCAGCCTGCGCGAATAAACTTGCGGCGAGCGGAAATATTGATGTTGTCGCGTACCGAATGCACCGGAATAATCCCCTCGGCTTTACGGTCTTCCGGGCAGAGCATCATGCCCGCCCTGATCGCGTGGGCCGGTTTCTGGATATCGACCCGTTCGCCATCAATAGAAACCTGCCCATCGGTAATTCGGGTCCCCCCGAACAGGCCTTTCATTAATTCACTGCGCCCCGCCCCCACCAGACCAAACAGGCCGACAATTTCGCCGCTGCGAACGGATAACGAAATCGGCGTGCGCACGCCCGGCGCTTTGACGCTGTCCAGACGCAGACGTTCAGGGCCGTACTGACGCGGCTGCCAGTGATAAATATCACCCAGCTCGCGTCCAACCATCGCCTGAACAAGCTGGTCATGGTTAACCTGCTGCATGTCGGTAAAGGTGCGCACATAGCGCCCGTCTTTAAAGACGGTGATGGCGTCGCTCAGGGCAAATATCTCTTCCATGCGGTGCGAGACATACAAAATCGTACGGCCTTCCTGACGCAATTCGCGGATCACGCGGAACAGATTTTCAATTTCACGCGCAGAGAGCGAACTGGTGGGCTCATCGAAGGCGATAATTCTGGCGTTACGCGCCAGCGCCTTGGCAATTTCAACCATCTGCCACTGGCCGATGGAGAGATATTTCAGCGGCGTCTGGGGATCGACGTCCAGACCCAGGTGTTTAAGCTGCAGCCCCGCTTCATAATTAAGTAGCGAACGATTTACCACACCGCCTTTGTGCGGGAGCTGTCCTAAATAGATGTTTTCCGCCACGGTCATCTCGGGAATGAGGTGCAGCTCCTGATAGATGATCGCCACCCCGGCATTGAGCGCCGCCGTGGTATCGGCAAACGCCACCTCTTCGCCGCGAATGGCCAGCGTGCCGGTCGTAGGCGCGTAGTTGCCGCTGAGGATCTTCAACAGCGTGGATTTCCCCGCGCCGTTTTCCCCCATCAGGGCGTGAACCTGGCCGGCATAGCAGTCGAAGCTGATATCGGTCAGCGCGTTAACACCGGGGAAAGTTTTCCCGATGCCGCGAAAAGAGAGATACGGATCAGACTGTCGCATAACGTCTCCGTGATTCCTGTAGTGTGTACGTCTGGCCCCTCACGATGCATGAGGGGCACAATCACAGCGTATTACTTACCGCCCAGCCCTTTTTTCGCCAGCTCCTCTTTGAAGTTGTCGCGGGTAATCAGCACCACGTCGGTCACTTCAGTAAATTTCGGCGGTTCGGCCCCTTTGGTTACCCAGTTGTAGAGCATCTCACTGGATTTGTAGCCGTGAACGTCCGGGCTCGGCAGAAGAGAACCGTAGAAGCCGGTAGCCTGCGCTTTGGACAGCTCGCTGACGGCGTCAACGCCGTTGATGCCAATCCCGATCACGTCAGGCGCTTTGAAGCCCTGGCCTTCCGTCGCGCGCACCCCGCCCAGCACGGTGTTGTCGTTCATGCCGACCACCAGCCAGTGTTTGACCTCCGGATGCTGGACAAGCATAGAGTTCGCGGCGTCGAAAGCGCCCGGGATATCGTTGGATTTGGTTGGGACTTTATAGATCTGTTTTTCCGGGAAGCCAGCCGCTTTCAGCGCATCCATTGAACCGGTAGTACGACGACGGGCGGTGTCCAGCTCGTCAGCCGTGATAGCCATCACCGCGGTCTCTTTGACATCCCAGCCGCGCTTTTGCATCTCTTTATAGAGTTCCTGGCCCTGGCGTTCGCCGATTTTGGTCGCCGCCATCATGACCAGCGGGACGGTGTCCATCGGCTTGCCTTTGGCATTAACGAACTGATCGTCAACCGCGATGACCTTCATATCGTAACCGCGCGCTTTCGCCGCGATTGCCGACCCCAGCTTTGGATCCGGAGTACAGATAACGAAACCTTTTGCACCGCTGGCCGCCAGGCTGTCGATGGCGTTCAGGGTTTTTTCGCCGTCAGGCACGGCGATTTTAATGACTTCAAAACCTAAATCTTTCCCGGCTTTATCTGCGAATTTCCACTCAGTCTGGAACCAGGGCTCTTCGGGCTGTTTTACCAAAAAACCGAGTTTTAAATTCTCAGCGATAGCGGATTGTGACATAACGGCAGCCAGACCGATGGCCGCCAGCGCTTTAGTAAATTTGTGCATGGTAAACTCCAGCTTTAGCAATCTTTTCTGTAGGGAATAAGTGCGTGCTTCTTATTTAATCGGACTTAAAACAAGGCATTAGCGCTTACCTCGTCATAAGCGTTATTGCTGGTGATAGTTTTAGCGGGAAATTAATCATCCATAAGAGAGCCCCATCACACCGCAGAATTACAGTAATTGCGTACATAAATTCAGCGAAAAATGACATAAAAAAGGCAGGATTTGTCAGACAAATGGAAGGGGGTTAAGCAGAATTATCCATAAGATTAGCCAAGATATCCCTGATGCCTTTCAGCGGGCAAAACGGCACCTGGCGTTAAGGGGTTCAACATGTTTTTCATCACGAATGTACAACGCACCTGAAAAAACGTTATTCCGCAGAATTTGATTTAGCGCAATTTTATTGACACATCATATATTAGAAATGATTAATCCGTATTTTTCCTTTTCCCGGAGTAATATTCCAACTTAATATTTTCGAAAGAGTAACAGTGTGTCATCACGATAAAAATCGTTAATTATTAGTCCATTAAGTCACATTCAATTCATGGCGAGCTAATTGTATTTCTGTACTATATTAAACTTTGTAATGTATGGTAAATATAGTCTGATTAAGAGTTTTCTTAGACCCAATACAAGGGTATGCTTATTTATATCGAACACAGGAAGTGAATTTCGGTCGACTTCGGTCACGGCAGAATGTCTATTTCTGCTCTTCTCTTCGTATTTGCCTGGCGCTCAGGTTACGCAACGGACATCACGTCCCACAGTCAATAAGGATATGAGTATGGCTACCCAAACGATGATGCAAAAACTTAACGCGCAGATGAACCTTGAGTTCTACGCCTCTAACCTGCACCTTCACTTAAGCGCGTGGTGTGCCGAGAATAGTCTTACGGGGTCTGCCACATTCTTTCGCTCTCAGGCGCAAAGTAACGTCACCCATATGATGCGTGTCTTTAACTTTCTGAAAGCCGCAGGGGCAAATCCTGTCGTTAAAGCCCTTGATGGGATCAACGAAAACTACTCTTGCCTGGAAGAACTGTTTCAGAAAACGCTTGAAGAGTACGAGCAACGCTGCAGCACGCTCAGCAAACTTGCCGATGAAGCCAAAGCGCAGCAGGATATTACAACCCTCAAATTCTTACGTGATATGGACAAAGAGCAGCAGCAGGATGGAATGCTGCTGAAGACGCTGGCGGATGAGATCCATAATGCGCAACAGGCGGGTTTATGTCCTGAGCAAACCGACCGTCATCTGCTCGACATTGTGGCGGTGCAGCACCACTGAGTTTTTGGCCTGCTTCCGTCCCAGGGAGCAGGCCCCCATCCTATCTCCAACCTTCTGCTTTTGCTGAAATTTAACAAATCAGATCTGGCTCCCAATGATTAACCACACAACGTGTGATGATTTATTTAGTTACATAATCATTGACGAGGGAGCATCATGATCACCATTGAGTTTGTTGTCATTCTCCTCTGCCTGCTGACGGGTACGCGTTTCGGCGGTATGGGGCTTGGGTTAATCAGCGGTATTGGTCTTTTTATTTTATGTTTTGTCTTTGGTCTGCAACCGGGTAAACCGCCGGTTGACGTTATGCTGACCATCCTTGCGGTGATTGGCTGTGCGGCTACGCTGCAGACTGCGGGCGGCCTCAACGTCATGATGCAGTTTGCCGAACGTCTGCTGCGCAAACACCCGCAGCACATCACCCTGCTCGCCCCTTTCACCACCTGGATGCTGACCTTTCTGTGCGGCACTGGGCATGTGGTCTACACCATGTTCCCCATCATTGCGGATATCGCCCTGAAAAAAGGGATCCGCCCCGAGCGCCCCATGGCCGTGGCATCGGTCGCGTCACAGATGGCGATCACGGCTTCCCCCGTTTCCGTTGCCGTTGTGTCGCTGGTGTCTATCCTGGCGGCCCAGCATGGGATCGGCCACGCGTGGGGGATCCTGGAAATTCTCGCCGTGTCGGTTCCCGCTTCGCTCTTCGGCGTAGCCATCGCGGCCCTGTGGAGTTTACGCCGTGGGAAAGATTTGGTTGACGACATAGAGTTTCAGGAAAAGCTGAAAGATCCTAAGCAGCGCGAGTTTATCTACGGCGGAACGGAGACGTTAATGAATCAGCGTTTCCCTAAACAGGCCTACTGGTCCACGTGGATTTTCTTTGCCGGTATTGCCGTGGTCGTTTTGCTGGGGGCATTCCCTGACCTGCGCCCCTCCTTTGAGGTGAAAGGCAAAATGACGGCGCTGTCGATGAACCTTGTCATTCAGATGATGATGTTAATTGCGGGCGCCGTGATGCTGATGGCCTGTAAGGTTAATGCGTCGGCCATTTCCAACGGCGCGGTGTTTAAGGCCGGTATGGTCGCGATCTTCTCGGTGTTCGGCGTGGCGTGGATGAGCGATACCTTTTTTCAGGCGCATCTCGACGAGTTAAAGCTTGCGCTGGAAGGCGTGGTGAAGAGCCACCCGTGGACGTATGCCATTGTGCTGTTTCTGGTATCAAAACTGGTGAACAGCCAGGCGGCTGCGCTGACGGCCGTTGCGCCTATGGGCCTCATGCTGGGCATCGACCCGAAAATGCTGATCGCCTTTTTCCCGGCGTCCTACGGCTATTTTGTCCTGCCGACCTATCCAAGTGATTTGGCCTGCATCGGCTTTGACCGTTCAGGCACCACCCGCATCGGCAAATTTATCATCAACCACAGCTTTATTCTGCCGGGGCTGATTGGGGTAAGCTGCGCGTGCGCGGCGAGCTACCTGCTGGTCCAGACGTTCTTTTAACCGCTTCAAAGGGCGACACGTGCCGTCGCCCCTACCCCTGCTTTAGTGGGACTCACCCTGCGGCGTGAATCGCAGCTCAATCAGCGCGATAGCTTTCTGGATCGCACGAAGCGTAACCGGGTCAGCGGCAGCAGGATGGCTAGCGAAATCGATCTTTTTCAGCTGCGTAGACATCTTCTCGCGCACTTCAACCGGCGCAATCACGTCCAGAACATCAAGGATTTGTTTGATAACCAGCTGACAGGCGACAACGTCAGAGACCAGTTCCTGATCGGCGCTCAGGTTTTGTGACATGGGCTTTCTCCTTATTTAAAGGCCGCCATAGTAGCAAAACACGCCCCCTGACATCTTCCCTTCATCACCTGCAGGTACAAAAAAACCCGCCGAAGCAGGTTTTTTTATCAGAACATGGCGCCTGGCGGCACGTCTTTGAACGTGCGGCAGTAATTGGCCCACATGCTTTTCAGGATTTTGCGCAGTTTCACGATGATGCTCCATTAACTTGTTATACAACTTTATTGTCAACGTGCTTATAATATGACCATTATCACAAAAATCAATCATTTTGTGATTCTCATCACATTTTTATAAGAGGTTGTCCTGATAGCACTCCCCTCTGACCCGTTGCGAAGAGTGAGGGCAGATTGTCCGGCTATTCCAGGCATTGCAGCGGGCATCTGCGGGTACGATAAGGTATTTCCATCCACTCAGAGCGAACCATGAAAAGAGTCATTGTAGCCGGCACAATCCTGCTGCTCGCGGGGTGTAGTATCAACCGCCAGGCTGAAGTCAGCAGCCTCGACGCGCCGAACGGCATCGTCCGCCTCGATTACGGCCAGGCAGCGCTGCAAAATGCGTATTCCGATGAGTATGTGAATAACGGCACGGCGGCAAAAGCGTGTCAGAGCATGGGGTATGCCACCGCCTCAGCCTATGGTCAGCCCATCAAAACCTGCACCCTGACGAGCGGCTCTTTGTGCCTGAACGAGAGCGTGACTATCCAGTATAAATGTATGGGTTACGCCGTTAACCCTAAGTCAAATAACCCCTGGTATTAATCAACCCTGCCAGCGTTTGCTGGCAGTATATTTCATTACGAACAAAAACAATTCTCATTAATAAATTATAAAAATCGCCAATGCGTTTTATTCCCATTCGTATTTTAAATAAATAAAATAAAAATTTTACGTTTTGCAAATAATTAAATAACAAATTATAGTGTCGCTCATTGTGAACCAGAAATAATAATCCGGAGCGTCACCATGCTGAAAACTGAAATGATCGACAAGCTCAACGCACAAATGAACCTTGAGCTTTTTTCATCCCTGCTCTACCAGCAGATGAGCGCCTGGTGCAGCTACCACAGCTTCGAAGGTGCAGCCGCGTTTCTGCGTCGTCACGCTCAGGAAGAGATGACCCACATGCAGCGTCTGTTTGATTATCTTACGGATACGGGCAGCCTGCCGCGCATTGAAACCGTGACGTCCCCCTTTGCCGAGTATAATTCTCTCGATGAACTTTTCCGCGCCACCTACGAGCACGAGCAGCTGATCACGCAGAAAATTAACGAACTGGTTCATGCCGCAATGACCAGCCAGGATTACCCAACCTTTAATTTCCTGCAGTGGTACGTCGCTGAGCAACACGAAGAAGAGAAGCTGTTTAAATCCGTACTGGATAAATTATCTCTGGTGGGGAAATCCGGCGAAGGTCTTTACTTTATTGATAAAGAACTTTCCACTCTCGATACGCAGAATTAATTTCAGCGCGGTGCCGGTTTCCGGCACCGCGTTAATTTACATACACCCGGCGCAGCTGGTGCAGCGCCAGTCATGGGGATTCACCGCCTTGTAAAAATAGCGGTAGCTGGACGTCTCCAGCGGAATCCCCACCTCGAAGAACATATCCGTTAACCAGTCGACATTCTCAACGATCCACTCATCTTCCTGTAAGCCTTGCGCAAAGGTTTCGTCTTCAGGATCGATAACCGAGTAGATTGCCCAGGTGCCCATATCCTTTTCGCGGCGGGACTCGGGAAGTATCAGGGGCTGGTTCTGCCAGCTAATTATCCAGTGGCCATGGCACAACAGGTTGCCTCCCCGGCTCCATGCCGCGGTGAAGGGATTCTCCTCAGCCATAAAACCCTCACTTAATTTGATAATTTATATTTATTGTTTACGTTACGCCGGAATGTCGCCTGGCAACATTGCCCTTATGAAGTAGGCCTGCGCCTAAAAAGGGTCAGAGCTCCAGTACTTCGTAAATAATTCATTACACTACTTGTAACGGTGATTTGACGAATTACGGCTTTTCCCTTACTCTGCGCCGCAGATTTTGTCGCGGTTAAGCATCTTTGTAGAGGAAAGCGTGAGAAACAGAACCCTGGGAAGTATTTTTATCGTCGCCGGAACGACGATTGGCGCAGGAATGCTGGCAATGCCCCTGGCAGCCGCGGGCGTGGGATTTGGCATGACCCTGCTGCTGCTGGGTACGCTCTGGGCGCTGATGTGCTACACCGCCCTGCTGCTGCTTGAGGTTTACCAGCACGTGCCCGCCGACACCGGTCTGGGTTCGCTTGCGGCGCGCTATCTGGGACGCTACGGCCAGTGGATAACCGGCTTTAGCATGATGTTCCTGATGTACGCCCTGACCGCCGCCTATATCAGCGGCGCCGGGGAACTCATCGCCTCCAGCGTCAACGACTGGTTTGGCTCTGACATTACTCCGGCGACGGGGGCTATCTTCTTTGCGCTCATCGGCGGCGGCGTGGTCTGCGTGGGGACATCGCTGGTCGATCTGTTTAACCGCTTTCTGTTCAGCGCCAAAATTCTCTTCCTGATCGTCATGCTGGTGCTGCTGGCGCCGCACGTGCACAAGGTCAACCTGCTGACGCTGCCGCTGGAAAAAGGGCTGGCGCTCTCCGCGATCCCGGTCATTTTCACCTCGTTTGGCTTCCACGGCAGCGTGCCGAGCATCGTCAGCTATATGAACGGCGATATCCGCAAGCTGCGTCGCGTCTTTGTAATCGGCAGCGCGATCCCGCTGATCGCCTATATTTTCTGGCAGCTGGTGACGCTGGGCAGCATTGACTCTTCGACCTTTATTGGGCTGATGGCGCAACACGCTGGCCTGAACGGTTTTCTGCTGGCACTGCGCGAGGTTGTTACCTCCCCGCACGTGGAGCTGGCGGTACACCTGTTTGCCGACCTGGCGCTGGCAACCTCGTTCCTGGGCGTGGCGCTCGGCCTGTTTGATTATCTGGCCGACCTGTTCCAGCGTCGCAATACCGCGGCTGGACGGTTGCAGACGGGTGCCATCACCTTCCTGCCGCCGCTCGCTTTTGCGCTGTTTTACCCACGCGGGTTTGTGATGGCGCTGGGCTACGCAGGGGTGGCGCTCTCAATCCTGGCCCTGCTGCTCCCTTCCCTGCTGGCGTGGAAGAGCCGCCAGCAGCATCCTCAGCAGGGATATCGCGTGGCGGGAGGAAAACCGCTGCTGTGCGTTGTGTTTGGCTGTGGGGTGGTGATTATTCTGGTGCAGGTATTGATTGCAGCCGGGATACTGCCGGAAGTGGGTTAAATAAAAAAGGGGCTATCATCAGCCCCTTTTTTTATCAGTGCAAACAGCAGCTCTTAAACTTCTTCCCGCTGCCGCAAGGACACGGATCGTTACGCCCGACCTTCGTGCCGTTCACCGTCGGCTTCTTCACTTCCGGCTGCTGCGGGTTGTTAACCCAGTACTGATATAAACGCAGTGCCGCAGGCTGGATGCTTTCGATGCTGGCGATATACTCCTCTTCGGACAGTTCATCCAGCTTTTCGCTGTTCTCTTCCGTCCCGTGCAGGGCAATCACGTCAAGATCGGCCTTCAGGGCTTCCGGCAGGGCTGACCAGTCCGTCAGCGCCACGCCGCGCATATAGCCATAGCACCACTCTTCCACCACGGTATAGCTCTCACCATCCACGTCGTTATAACCAAACATCGGTTCAAACTGATCCGGGTACTCGCTCAGGCGCTCGGCAATATCGTTCATATGCTTAAAGCAGAGATCGATAAAACGGTTCATCTCACGATCGTTTTTCCAGCGCGGAATGTACTTCTCGCCACCCCACACCGCCACCAGCCAGGCATCTGGCTCAACGACAACAGGACCGGAAAGCACTGCGGTAAGCATGCCGTCCAGTTCGGACACGTCAATCACGGACGCGTCATCATGACCGTAAGACATTAACGTCTCTTCAAGCCACGCCATTTCGCTTTCATTCAATGGGCCTTCAGTCATCGCTGACACTCCTGCAAAAGGAAACGATCCTAACACATAACTCACGCCTCTCCGGGCTGAAGTTTAGGTCTTTATTGCTGCAAAAACGTGCAAATCGTGACCTTTGCACAACTTATGGGCTTTATTGTTAACGATATGTGATCTCCGCTGTAATTTCTTCTCCTCCCGCAAGGCGGCATAATGCGGCGCTCTATACTCAAACATGTCGCATGCCCGTCAATGGGTTAACCATTCTGGCAACGTTTTTGCTTAACGTTCTTCGCGCGCCTCTGCGCAGGGAAATCTCGCCGTAATATGCAGGATGCCGTCTGTATCTTGTTCGTTTAGTGCATTTTGTTCTTGCTCGTGTTTCGGATTGGCTGCGCCGTCGGGCGTTCGGGTTTACGCCGTGGTGCAAAAACCTCTTTGCTAAGGAACATAATAATGTCGCTGAAATTAATCAGAAGTCCTCTTTCTCTTGTGTTGGCCGGTTGCCTGGTGACGGCGTTTTCCGCCCGGGCAGATATTGTGATTGGCGTGGCCGGGCCGTTCACGGGTCCGAATGCCACCTATGGCGATCAGTACTGGCACGGCGCAACGCAGGCCGCTGAAGACATTAATGCCGCAGGCGGCATTAACGGCGAGAAGATCAAACTGGTTCAGGGGGATGATGCCTGCGAGCCCAAGCAGGCCGTGGCCGTCGCCAACCGTTTAGTTGACCAGGATAAAGTCAACGCCGTGGTCGGCCATTTCTGCTCCTCTTCCACAATGCCCGCCTCCGAGGTGTATAGCGATGCGGGCATTATTGCGATTACCCCCGGCTCAACTAACCCGTTGATCACCGAACGCGGCATGAGCGACATGTTCCGCATGTGCGGACGCGACGATCAGCAGGGTCAGGTTGCCAGCGACTTCATCATCGACAAGCTGAAAGCCAAGCGCGTGGTGATTATTCACGATAAAGACACCTATGGTCAGGGTCTGGCTGACGCCACCAAAGCGGCGCTGGCGAAACGCGGGGTTCAGGATGTGATGTATGAGGGGTTATCCCGCGGTGAAAAAGACTTTAACGCGCTGGTGACCAAGATCGGCGCGCAAAAACCGGACGTCGTGTTCTTCGGTGGCTGTCACCCGGAAGCCGGTCCGCTGGTTCGCCAGATGCGTGAACAGGGCGTGCAGGCGAAATTCTTCTCCGGCGACTGCATTGTCAACGAAGAGATGGTGACCGCCGCGGGGGGCCCGCAATACACGAACGGCATTTACATGACCTTCGGTAAAGATCCGCGCCTGATCCCGGACGGTAAAGCGGTTATTGAGAAATTCCGCGCCGGTAAATTCGAGCCGGAAGGTTACACCCTTTACTCCTATGCCTCCGTACAGGCCATTGCCGCAGCCTTCAAGGCCACCGGCGGCAAGGACTCCGCCAAAGCCAGCGAGTGGCTGAAAGCCAATTCCGTCGACACGGTGATGGGCAAAAAAGCCTGGGACAGCAAAGGCGATCTGAAAGTGTCTGACTATGTGGTGTACCAGTGGGACGACAAAGGCAAATATAAGGAAGTGCAGTAACGGGACGGAGTCACGCTCAACGTCGGCGGGCCTGCCCGTCGGCGCGTAATAAACATCAGGCTGCGCGCATCGCGCAGCCTATAAAACGAGCGCGCTAAGATGAGTACATTCTTCCTGCAACAGTTAATCAATGGCTTAACGCTGGGCTCCGTCTACGGTTTAATCGCCATCGGCTACACCATGGTGTACGGCATTATCGGGATGATCAATTTCGCCCACGGCGAAGTGTATATGATTTCCGCCTATCTCTGCGCCATTGGTCTGGCGCTGCTCTCGTTCTTCGGTCTGCAGTCGTTCCCGCTGCTGATTCTGGGTACGCTGGTGTTCACCATTGTGGTTACCGGGGTGTACGGCTGGACCATCGAGCGTATCGCCTACAAGCCGCTGCGCAACTCCACGCGCCTGGCGCCGCTGATCTCCGCCATCGGGATGTCGCTTATCCTGCAAAACTACGCGCAGCTGAGCCAGGGTCCGCGTCAGCAAGGGGTGCCGACCATGCTGGACGGCGTGATTCGCCTGCATCTGGGCGACGGCTTCGTGCAGATAACCTACACCAAAGTGTTTATTTTGGTTGCATCGTTTGCCGGCATGCTGGTGCTCACCTGGATTATCAACCATACCCGGCTGGGCCGGATGTGCCGCGCGGTACAGCAGGATCGTAAGATGGCCTCCATTCTGGGCATTAACACCGACCGGATTATTTCGCTGGTCTTTGTCATCGGCGCGGCGATGGCCGGTCTGGCGGGGGTGTTGATCACCATGAATTACGGCACCTTTGATTTCTACGTCGGGTTCGTGATCGGCATTAAAGCCTTTACCGCGGCGGTACTCGGCGGCATCGGCTCCCTCCCCGGCGCCATGCTCGGTGGCCTTATCCTGGGCGTGGCGGAAGCCCAGTTCTCGGGCATGGTGAACTCGGACTATAAAGATGTCTTTTCGTTCGGCCTGCTGGTCATGATCCTGATTTTCCGTCCCCAGGGCCTTCTTGGGCGCCCGTTTGTGGCCAAAGTGTGAGGGAGAGAATGATGACATCACACGGTTTTTCACTTAAACGCTGCATTCTGGACGCGATTTTTTCCGGGCTGATTGCGCTGATTATTTTCGGCCCCATTGCGGGCGTGGTGCTGGACGGTTACAGCTTTAACTTCGCCGGGCAGCGGCTGGCCTGGATGGTCGGCATCGTCATGCTCGGGCGTTTTCTGCTGAGCGCCTTTTTAGGTACCGCCGCGGGCGCCCGTTTCCAGGCACGCTTCGAAGCCGATAGCGCGGGCGTATATGTCCGGCCACCGGAATACAAAAGCCGCATGCGCTGGATTATTCCTCTGGTAATTGCTCTTGCGATTTGCTTTCCGTTTGTCGCCACGAAATATGTGCTGACCGTCGCCATTCTCGGGCTGATCTACGTGCTTCTCGGTCTGGGGCTGAACATCGTCGTGGGTCTGGCCGGCCTGCTGGATCTGGGATATGTCGCGTTCTACGCAATTGGGGCGTACGGTCTGGCGCTGGGATACCAGTATCTCGGCTTAGGTTTCTGGAGCATGCTGCCGCTGGCGGCAATCATGGCCGCCGCCGCAGGCGCCCTGCTCGGTTTCCCGGTACTGCGCATGCACGGTGACTATCTGGCCATCGTCACACTCGGGTTCGGGGAGATCATTCGTCTGATACTGAACAACTGGCTGACCTTCACCGGCGGACCAAACGGCGTGTCGGCCCCTCCCCCCACCTTTTTCGGTCTGGAATTTGGGCGACGCGCGAAAGAAGGCGGCGTGCCCTTCCACGAATTTTTCCACCTGACCTACAACCCGAACATGAAGTTTATTTTTATCTACGCGGTGCTGTTCCTGGTGGTGATGCTGGTGCTCTATATCAAGCACCGCCTGACGCGGATGCCGATTGGTCGGGCGTGGGAAGCCCTGCGTGAAGACGAAATTGCCTGCCGCTCGATGGGGTTAAATCATGTTCTGGTTAAGCTGTCGGCCTTTACGCTGGGCGCATCGACCGCAGGGATTGCCGGGGTGTTCTTCGCCACCTATCAGGGGTTCGTGAACCCGACCTCCTTCACGTTCTTTGAATCGGCGCTGATCCTCGCCATCGTGGTCCTGGGCGGTATGGGCTCGACGCTTGGCGTAGTGCTGGCCGCTTTTGTGCTCACCGTAACGCCGGAACTGCTGCGCAGTTTTGCCGAGTACCGCGTCCTGCTGTTTGGCATGCTCATGGTGGTGATGATGATCTGGCGTCCGCGCGGTTTGATCCGCATTAACCGCAGCGGGTTCGCCGTGCGTAAGGGTGTCGCACCATGAACGGAACGATATTACGCGTTGAACATCTGATGATGCACTTCGGCGGAATTAAGGCGCTAAACGACGTCAACCTGGACGTACAGCGTGGCTCAATTACCGCCCTTATTGGGCCAAACGGGGCGGGAAAAACAACCGTGTTTAACTGCCTGACGGGCTTCTACAGGGCCTCCGGCGGCAACATTTTATTTAATACCCGCCATAGAACGACCAACGTTATTCAGGTGCTTGGACAAAAATTCCAGCCGGGTGACTGGATTAACCCCGCGCAGTTCGGGCAGCGTCTGTTCTACAAAATGTTTGGCGGAACGCATCTGGTCAACCGCGCAGGGCTGGCCCGCACGTTTCAAAATATCCGTCTTTTTCGCGAGATGTCTGTCGTGGAAAACCTGCTGGTTGCGCAGCATATGCGCGTTAACCGCAATCTGCTCGCCGGGATCTTAAATACGCCGGCATACCGGCGGGCGGAAAACGACGCCCTGGACAGGGCCTTCTACTGGCTGGAAGTGGTGGATCTGGTGGAGTGCGCCAATCGCCTGGCGGGAGAGATGTCGTACGGCCAGCAGCGGCGTCTGGAAATTGCGCGAGCAATGTGCACCGGGCCGGAAATGATCTGTCTGGATGAACCCGCCGCCGGGCTTAACCCGGTTGAAACGCATAAGCTCAGCAGCATTATTCGTTTTCTGCGGGATCATCATGACATCACGGTATTACTGATTGAGCATGATATGGGGATGGTGATGGAGATTTCGGACGACATTATCGTGCTCGACCACGGGGATGTTATTGCCAGGGGAAAACCCGAGCAGATCCAGCATGATGAAAAGGTCATTGCCGCCTACCTGGGTACGGATGAAAGCGAGGTCAACCTATGAGCGAACCGCTGCTGGCATTTCGCGAGGTGGATGTGTTTTATGGCGCCATTCAGGCGCTTAAACAGGTTTCCCTCGAAGTCAATAAAGGTGAAACCGTGGCGCTGATTGGCGCAAACGGCGCGGGTAAATCGACATTGCTGATGTCCATCTTTGGCCAGCCCCGCATTCGCAGCGGACAGATCCTTTTCGGCGGTGAAGATATCAGCCATAAATCCACCCACTACGTCGCGTCCGGCGGCATCGCGCAGGCGCCGGAAGGCAGACGAATTTTCCCGGATATGACCGTTGAAGAGAACCTGCTGATGGGGACCATCCCCATCGGCAGCCAGTTTGCCGCTGAGGATATGCAAACCATGTTCGACCTCTTCCCTCGCCTCAAGGAGCGACGCAAGCAGCGCGCGATGACCATGTCCGGCGGAGAGCAGCAGATGCTGGCGATCGCCCGGGCGCTGATGAGCCGTCCGAAGCTGCTGCTGCTGGATGAACCGAGCCTCGGTCTGGCGCCGATTGTGGTGAAACAGATCTTCCAGACGCTGCGCGAGCTGGCCCGCAACGGCATGACCATCTTTCTGGTGGAGCAGAATGCGCATCACGCGCTGAAGCTTTCCGACCGCGGGTATGTGATGGTTAACGGGCAGATCCGGCTGAGCGGCAGCGGCGAGGAGCTGCTGGGAAATCAGGAGGTGAGGAAGGCGTATTTGGGCGGGGTTTGACTACACGATGTTCATGCGCCATCGAATCACCTTTATACTGTTTAACATCGGCGATTCAGCTGCCTTTCATGACGTGTGTCGCTGCGCTTCTTCTCCTCTAAGCCAAAACTATATCAATAAATCGCACTATTTATTGTAGGCCCGAGCAAGCGTAGCTCCAGCGGGAGGAACGCAAAAAGATACTTTGTCAGCAGTCTTAAGCTCCCCTTTTTGGGATATCACAACAATGCTTTCCTTGAAAAAGGATAAAATAATTTACTCGCGTAAATCCTTTTTATAGGCAATAAGCATCCTTATGCGATAAAGTAATAAGGTGAAAACCTCACATTACTTACACAGCAAAACTATTAGCTAACAGGTGATTACATGAAGAAATTTATTAAATGGATTTTCTATATTTTTATTGCTTTGATGGTTCTGGGATATATCGTCGGTAAAAACGACAAATCTGAAGCAGGCGCGACTTCGTCTTCTGCATCAGTTGCGGATACGCAAGAGTCAGTACCGCAAAAAGAAGTGTTTACAACCTCCGCAAGGCAGCTTTTTAAAGCTTATGAAGAAAATGAAGTTGCAACCGATGAAAACATGAAAGGTAAGCTCATCGCAGTCAAGGGAGTTGTTCAGTCGATTGATAAAGATTTTACAGACTCAATTATCATCGGCTTACAAACAGACAACCAGTTCATGCCTGCACGAATGGAGATGGAAAACTCAGAAAAGGCTACTGCTGCAGCAATGAAAAAAGGACAGCAGGTCACTGTTATTTGTAAAAAAATGATCCGAGTAATGGGTGCTCCTTCTGGACGAGATTGTTTATTCGCAAAATAACGAATCGGGAGGGTTGCCCTCCCATTCCATTCTCCCGATCCATCCTGTCGCCAACATCATGCCACTTATCCATACCTGATATGCTTATATAATACCCTTATTCCACACGCCAATCGCGTTGCAGTATCGGGGTAACATAAAGATATGTAGACGCGATGATGTAATCGCCTGGCTGTACTTGCGAAAAGCTGGAATAATAATCGGAGAGCGAAATCAGAAAATAAAAAAACCACCTTTCGGTGGTTTATACGACACTGCTTATTGCTTTGATTATTCTTTGTTTCCCATGGTAGCCGGAGTGGGACTTGAACCCACACAGCGCGAACGCCGAGGGATTTTAAATCCCTTGTGTCTACCGATTCCACCATCCGGCCAGGGAAGAAAGTGGAGGCGCGTTCCGGAGTCGAACCGGACTAGACGGATTTGCAATCCGCTACATAACCGCTTTGCTAACGCGCCGTAAAACTTTTCAAACTGACACCCGCTACTGCGCATGTCTTTAATCTGGAGCGGGAAACGAGACTCGAACTCGCGACCCCGACCTTGGCAAGGTCGTGCTCTACCAACTGAGCTATTCCCGCATGTCATCAAGTAAACTTCTAACCACTTGATTTCATTATCGTCCGGCTTGCTGTGCCGCCGTTCGATGCGTTGCATTCTACTGATATGACGTTATGAGTCAACGTTATTTTTTGCATCCCTGGATCGTTTGCTGAAAATTACGGCGAAACGATCACTGATCAAGCAAATCCCCGCGCGCAGCGTTCAAATATTGCAGCATGGACCACAGCGTCAGCACTACCGCCACCCACAGCAGACCAATTCCCGCCCACTCAACCCAGGCGTTCGGACGCCAGAGCATCCAGACCAGCGCCGCCATCTGCGCCGTCGTTTTGACTTTACCAATCCACGAGACCGCCACGCTGCTGCGTTTGCCCAGTTCCGCCATCCATTCGCGCAGCGCAGAGATAATGATCTCGCGGCCGATCATGGTTGCCGCGGGCAGCGTCACCCACCAGGTATGATAGTGCTCGGCTACCAGCACCATGGCGATAGCGACCATCACTTTGTCTGCCACCGGATCGAGGAAGGCACCGAAACGGGTGCTTTGATTCCAGCGGCGCGCCAGATAGCCATCAAACCAGTCGGTGACCGCTGCGATCAGGAAGATCAATGCGCAGGCGAAAGGTGCCCAGACGACCGGCAGGTAAAACGCCAGTACAAAGAAAGGGATGAGTACAACACGAAAGAGAGTGAGCAACGTAGGGATATTAAATTGCATAATGACGGTAACTGTTTGTTGTCAGTAAAATTTAGCTCTATGTTGCTACAGAGCCCTCAATGTTTCAACGAGTAGTAGATCTTTTCTGCCAGCCCTTGCGAAATACCCGGCACTTTTGCAATTTCCTCCATGCTGGCGTTGAGTAATCCTTGCAATCCGCCCATATATTTCAGCAGCATCTGGCGACGTTTTGGCCCCACGCCTTCGATCGTTTCCAGGCTACTGGTATTTTTCACCTTCGCCCGTTTTTTGCGGTGACCGCTGATGGCATGATCGTGTGATTCATCGCGAATATGCTGGATGACGTGCAGCGCCGGGGAGTCCGGCGGCAGGCTGAAGCCCTCGCCTTCCGGCTCGAAGAACAATGTCTCCAGACCGGCCTTACGATCGGCCCCTTTTGCAACACCCAGCAGCAGCGGATGGTTTTTATCCCAGCTGACATCAAGCGATTCAAATACCGCTTTCGCCTGGCCGAGCTGCCCTTTCCCGCCGTCAATCAGGATCACATCCGGAATTTTGCTCTCTTCTATGGCTTTACCATAACGACGACGCAGCACCTGATTCATGGCCGCATAGTCATCGCCCGGCGTGATCCCGGTGATGTTGTAGCGGCGATACTCGGCGCGCAGTGGGCCATTCGCATCAAACACCACGCAGGAGGCCACCGTCTGTTCTCCCATCGTGTGACTGATGTCGAAACACTCCATCCGTTTCACTTCCGGAAGCTTCAGCAGCGTCGCCAGGGCCGTTAAACGCTGGTTGACCGTCGACTGCTGCGACAGCTTAGTGGTGAGTGCCGTCGCCGCGTTGGTTCGCGCCAGCTTAAGATAACGTGCACGATCGCCGCGCGGTTTGGTTTGTACATTCACCCGGCGGCCCGCCAGTTCAGAGAGCGAATCGGCCAGCAGGGTTTTATCGTCAAGATTAAAATCGAGCAGGATCTCAGAAGGCAGCGTGCGCATCTGGCTCCCCTGCAGATAGAACTGGCCGACAAAGGTTTCCACCACTTCACCCAGTTCAGTACCGCCGGGCACTTTCGGGAAATAGCTGCGGCTGCCGAGCACTTTGCCCTGGCGAATAAACAGCACGTGCACGCAGGCCATCCCGGCGTCAAAGGCTACGCCGATGACGTCGAGATCGTCACCGGTATTCGAGACAAACTGTTTCTCAGTGACTCTGCGCACCGCCTGGATTTGGTCGCGGATACGCGCGGCCTCTTCGAACTCGAGTGCGGCGCTGGCTTTTTCCATCCGCGCGATCAGCTGCGTTAAGACCTGATCGTCTTTTCCGGCTAAGAACAGGCGCACGTAATCCACCTGCTGGGCATACTCTTCTTCACTTACCAGCCCTTCCACGCAGGGCCCCAGGCAGCGTCCAATCTGGTACTGCAGGCACGGGCGAGAGCGGTTACGGTAAACGCTGTTTTCACACTGGCGGATAGGGAAGATTTTTTGCAGCAGCGCCAGCGTTTCACGCACGGCATAGCCGTTAGGGAACGGCCCGAAGTATTCTCCCTTAGCGTGTTTTGCACCGCGGTGCATCGCGAGGCGCGGGTGGGTGTCGCCGCTCAGAAAAATAAACGGGTAGGACTTATCATCACGCAGCAGGACGTTATAGCGTGGCTGGTAGAGCTTAATATAGTTGTGCTCAAGCAGCAGCGCTTCTGTCTCGGTGTGCGTGACGGTGACATCAATATTCTGAATGAGTGAGACCAGCGCTTCGGTCTTTCGGGAGGCCAGGTTACTGCGAAAATAGCTGGAGAGGCGTTTTTTAAGATCTTTTGCCTTCCCCACGTAGATAACCGTACCGCCAGCGTCATACATGCGATAGACGCCAGGCTGGCTGGTTACGGTTTTCAGAAATGCTTTTGAATCGAACACATCACTCACTGACTTAACAACGTCTCCGCATTACACAAACCGTGCCGGATGGCCAGGTGCGTCAGTTCAACGTCACCATGAATGTTCAGTTTACTGAACATCCGGTAACGATAGCTGTTCACCGTTTTCGGGCTGAGATTCAGCTGCTCCGAGATCTCATTCACCTTCTGACCTTTGGTGATCATCAGCATAATCTGCAATTCACGCTCGGACAAACTGGCAAACGGTGATTCGGTTTTTTCGGGCTCAATCTGACTCAGCGCCATCTGCTGGGCAATGTCGGACGCTATGTAGCGCTGTCCGGCAAACACGGAACGGATTGCATTGACGACTTCCTGCGGCGCAGCACCTTTACTCAGGTAGCCCGCTGCGCCCGCCTGCATCACTTTCGCGGGCAGTGGGTTTTCGGTATGCACGGTCAGCATGATGACTTTGGTATCAACAAAGGTACGCGCGATTTTGCGTGTTGCTTCAAGGCCACCGATACCGGGCATGTTCATATCCATCAGTACCACATCGGCCGAGTTTGTGCGGCACCATTTTACCGCATCTTCGCCGCAGCACGCTTCACCGGCAACTTTAATACCTTTAATATCTTCAAGAATGCGTCGTATCCCTGCGCGCACCAGTTCGTGGTCATCAACAAGAAGGACGTTGATCAAAGGAAATGTCTCCAGAATAGGGATAACGCTACTGAGTGATAATTTGGTTTATATTAACGGTTTTCCTCGCAAGATTAAAACGTTAAAAAACCGGCTATTCGATTTTGCTCTCGTTTTTGGAAATTAGGCTGTACAGTACGTGGAAAGAGAGACCATGCATTCAGGGCTTTTGCAGCTTTTTTTAAGCATCTGTATTCAAAAAGTTACAAAAAACTTTCAGGCTTTTCCTGCAAAAAAACAGATCTCAAATTTTTGTAACAATAATTAACGGCAAGCGAACCGGGCATAAACAATTAATAGCCTTTCACGGCGGTTTAGTTTACCGGTGCGTTCTGTTTACGCAATTAAACATCCACGTAAAAGTACGAAAAACAACCGCTGCATTTTTTGCTTCAGCTTGTGGTATACTCCGCCGCCTTGACTTTCGTCGTCGCGCTTTAGCGCCGTTAAATAATGAGGAAAATAAATGAGCACACCTGAATTTGCCACTGCGGAGAATAACCAGGAACTGGCACAGGAAGTAAACTGCCTGAAAGCACTGCTGACGCTGATGCTGCAGGCGATGGGCCAGGCGGATGCCGGTCGTGTGATCATTAAAATGGAAAAACAAATCGCGGAGATGGAAGACCAGGCTGAATCTGCGGTATTTGCTAACACCGTTAAGCAAATCAAACAAGCCTACCGCCAGTAACAAAAAACGGCTGGATGCAGTGCATTCAGCCGTTTGCTCGTCTGTCACGCAGAACGTATTATCCCGTCAGATCAGTCCCGTTGCCGCCGCGTAGCACGCAATCTGGGTTTTGTTAGGCGCGTTGAATTTCTTCTGCATATTTTTCTGATGGAAGTTAACGGTATTCTCTGAGATAGAGAGAATGATCGCTATTTCCGCTGATGTCTTCCCTTCCGCAGTCCATTTCAGAATTTCGCGCTCGCGTTTGCTGAATTTCATTTCAGGTGGCATGACCATCTCATCTTCAAAACGCACCAGAGAAGTTAAGGCCATTTGCACCAGCATTTGCAACCGCAGTTCTATTTCCTCACGGGCAAACGGCCCTTCCAGTACACTAGTACGGGAAACAGACAGGAAGCCGAGCGCATGATTAGGCAACATCAGACACTGCGTTATTCCCTCGCGTAAACCGTGGTCCTGCGCGCTGTGCCATAATTCCTGCGCGTCAGCGAATAATGCGTCTGTCCAGGGTAAATGACCCTGAATGAAATTCTCCGGCTTTAAGACGGGATCAATAGCGAAATAGTTCGCGGATTGATATTGCGCCATCCACTGCTTTGGGTAAGTGGTATGCACAGAGATCTTAGGCCGGGTAAACGGCACGGGATGGCGCACGCAGAGCGAGTAACAATCGAATTCAAGCGTCTGAGTTTGTCGCTGTAATTCCTGATATACCTCGTCGACACAGGTCAATTCCTGAAACCGGAGGGAGCAATCCCGTCGCCAGGTGAAAAAGTCTGAATCCTTCATACTTACTAAATGAAGCCTCTGAAAAGATAATCATTATTATGGTGAATATAACCTAACACATAAAACTTTTTTCTAACTACAAAATATCGGCATTAGCACAATTAACTTTACTATTGATAAGGTTTATCCGGGCCGGATGGAATAAAAAAACAAACGACTGCCCCCGAAGGGAGAATAATTTGCTCCAGCCTAAATTTCTGGAGCAAATTAGTGCAAAAATGCTACTGCATCAGGAATTTTTCAAGGAACTGACGGGTTCGCGGCTGCTGAGGATTAGCGAACAGGCTTTTCGCTGGCCCTTGCTCCACAATCCGCCCCTGATCCATGAAGATGGCTCTGTCAGCCACATCGCGTGCAAAGCTCATTTCATGCGTCACGATCACCATCGTCCGTTTTTCCTGCGCCAGCTGGCGAATGGTGTTAAGCACCTCACCCACCAGTTCCGGATCGAGCGCAGAGGTCGGTTCATCAAAAAGGATCACGTCAGGGCGCATAGCCAGCGCGCGCGCTATCGCCACGCGCTGCTGTTGCCCGCCCGACAGACGGCGCGGATAGCTGGTCTCTTTCCCCGCCAGCCCGACTTTAGCGAGCAGTTCGCGCGCGCGCGCCGTCGCGTCCTCTTTCGATTCACCTTTTACAATGACCGGTCCTTCAATAATGTTCTCCAGCACCGTACGGTGCGGGAAGAGATTAAAGCTCTGGAAAACGAAGCCGACATGCTGGCGCAGGCGGCGAATTAACCCTTTCTGCTGGCTAATGGATTTCCCGGTATCAATCGTTATCTCCCCTACCCGAATAGTGCCGCCTTCCGGCTGTTCAAGCAGGTTAATACTGCGCAGCAGCGTCGTTTTTCCCGAACCGCTTGGTCCGATAATCGCCACCACTTCACCCTGCCCGACTTCAAGATCGATTCCGTGGAGCACCGTTTGACCGTGGAATTTTTTCACCAGGTTTTTGACGTCGATAGCACTCATTTTGGATCACGCTCCTGGCGGTTAAGCTGGTTTTCGAAGTAGTTTTGCAGAGCAGACAGCACCGTCGCCATCACCCAGTAAATCAGCGAGGCGGCCAGATACATGGTAAAGACTTCAAGCGTGCGCGAAGTAATGAGCTGCGCCTGACGGAACAGTTCCGGTACCTGAATCGTTGCCGCCAGGGACGTATCTTTCACCAGGCTAATGAAGCTGTTGCTGAGCGGTGGAAGCGCCACGCGCGCAGCCTGCGGCAGAATGGCCCGACGCAGCGTCTGCCATGGCGTCATCCCGATACTGGCCGCCGCCTCCCACTGCCCTTTGTCAATGGAGGAGATCGCCGCTCGCAGGGTTTCAGAGGTGTACGCCGCGGTATTGAGCGACAGACCAATCATCGCTGCGGGGATCGGGTCCAGCTCGATACCAAACTGCGGCAAGCCGTAGTAAATCATAAAGAGCTGGGCGATAAGCGGCGTGCCGCGAAATACGGAGATATAAAAGCGCGCCAGCCAGCGTACCGGCAGGATGGGTGACATGCGCATTAATGCCAGCACAAATCCCAGCACCAGCCCGAAGAACATCCCGCCGATACTGAGCTGTAACGTAAATACCGCACCTTTCAGCAGATACGGCAGAGAATCAATAACCAGTTGAATACTTTCTTGCATTATTATTTTTCGACCTGATTTTTAGACATGAGGATGGTAGGCAAACAGCGCAGGCGCCCCGCCGGTATGGACAAATAAAATCGGCCCTTCATCCTTAAAGCGTTTCTGCGCAATGCCGTCAATCAGTCCGGCCATCGCTTTGCCGGTATAGACCGGATCGAGCAGTATCCCCTCGAGGCGCGCCAGCAGCTTCACCGCCTCCATGCCCTCTTCGTTAGGCGTGCCGTAACCCGGCGCAAAATAGTCGTCCCAGAGCAGAATATCGGCCTTTGCCTTCAGCTCCAGCTGCGCGGCTACCGCCTGTTGTAAAGTGACCACTTTCGGCTTCTGATCCGCGACGCTGCGGGACACCGTCACACCAATCAGTTCGACGTCCGGCAGCAATTGTTCCAGCCCCACCGCCAGCCCGGCATGCGTGCCCGCACTGCCGGACGCAACAACCACGGAGGAGAGGCTTACCGCGCCCTCGCACTGCTGCGCGATTTCCAGCGCACTCTCCACATACCCCAGCGCGCCCAGCGCGTTCGAACCGCCGACGGGGACAACGTAGGGGCGGAACCCCTGCGCTTCCAGACGCGTCGCCAGCTCGTCGAGCTGGGCGGTCGGGTCGGTCAACGCATCCACCATTTCGACCTGCACGTTAAACAGATCCAGCAGCAGGCGGTTACCGTTGGTAAGATAGTTTTCTGCCCGCGTGCCAATCGGGTTTTCCAGCAATGCCACGCAGTGGAGCCCGAGCTTTGCCGCCACTGCCGCCGTCTGACGAACGTGGTTGGACTGGATAGCACCGGCAGTAATGAGCGTATCCGCGCCTTCGCGCAGTGCATCAGCCGCCAGAAACTCCAGCTTGCGCAGCTTATTGCCCCCCATCGCCATCGGCGTCACGTCGTCACGCTTAATAAAAATATCGCGCCCTAAATAATCAGAAAATCGCGGCAGGTACTCCAGCGGCGTCGGCGCGCCGATGAACTCCAGGCGGGGAAAGCGCGTTAAATTCTGTAGTGACATGGGTTCTCCGGTAACTCTGACAAAATGCGATATTTTTCATTATGCACGCAGACGCGAAAGAAATAAAAAAGGCGCTTTTAAAAGCGCCTTTTTTTACGTCAAAGACTTATTTGGTGACGTCTGCACCGAACCACTTCTCGGAGAGCGCCTTCAGGCTGCCGTCTTTTTGCATGTCAGCAATCGCGGAATCAATCGCTTTGACCAGGTCTTCGTTACCTTTACGAACGGCAACGCCTGATTCCTGACGAGAGAACGCATCACCCGCTACCGCCAGGGTATTGTTGGTTTTCTTCACCAGATCCAGCGCTGCCAGGCGGTCAACCAGAATGGCGTCGATACGGCCCACGCGCAAATCCTGGTATTTCGTCGGGTCATCATCATAGGTGCGGATATCCACGCCCTGCACGTTCTGGCGCAGCCACTCTTCGTAGTTGGTACCCAGACCGACACCGACTTTCTTCCCTTTCAGGTCCGCGGCAGTTTTAATTCCGCCTTCGTTGCCTTTCTTCACCAGCGCCTGAATACCGGACACGGTGTACGGCGTAGAGAAGTCATATTTCTTCTTACGCTCGTCAGAAATGGTCACCTGATTAATCACCACATCAATACGTTTGGAATCCAGCGAGGCCAGCATACCGTCCCATTTGGTCGGTTTCAGTGACGCTTTAACGCCGAGGTGCTTCGCCAGCTCTTCAGCAAACTCCACTTCAAAACCGGTCAGCTTACCGTCATCGCCCTGGAAGCTGAACGGAGGATAGGTTCCTTCCAGCCCGACCAGCAGCGTACCGCGCTCTTTTACTTTATTCAGCAGGTTTTCAGCGGCGAACGTTTTCACGCTCATGCCCGCAACCAGCGCAACGGCCATAACACCCATCAGCGCCTGACGACCCAGAAGTGCAAATTTCATAAATACCCCGATATAGTGGAATTTTTACGTAGTGTAGAGAAATCGCCTGTAACGTCAAAGGCGACTGCGCTACATCTTATTCTTTTTTAATATATATCAGAAGTTGTTCCGGCGTGGGCTTTCTGCTTTATGGCACCGGGCATTTGTACCTTGTATTGCGCATACTTGCGCAGCGCAATTCGGTAGTTGTTGGTGCTGGTCGCAGGCAGCCACGGCTCCAGATTTTCATCCAGATAACCGGTTTTCAGCAGATCGCGAGAGATATTGTTTACGGTCAGATGTTGCCCAAGGCGGCGCAGGCGAACCACATATTCGCGAACGGTGCCGTGGCTCATCTCCGTTTGTTCAAACAGGAACTGCTTGAAGCCGATAATGTCGAAGAAGTCGCTTTGCTCTTTGCAGTGGAGATCCCCACAGAAACGGCAAAGCGCCACCCACTCTTTTTGCTCTTCGAGCCATGCTGCTTCGTCCATCAACGTGTCGAGACGCGAAATCGCAATCTTATTGACGATTTCGCCCCGGCGAACCAGCGTGATACGATCGAGTAACTTGTTACAGTGGGCGCAATGCGTCTGGCTGTGTTTAAAGTCTTTCAGGTAGCGGCTTAAAGGCCGTCTTTTAGATTGCTGCACCGTCATGATAACTCCTGGTTGTCAATACGTTGTGCGGCATTTTTCAGGTGAATCAATCACCTATAACTTACCCAGCTTGGTTCGTAAGCGTTTAATGGCCTGGCTGTGCAGCTGGCTCACCCGCGACTCTCCCACCTCCAGAACAGCGCCAATCTCTTTGAGGTTAAGCTCTTCCTGGTAATAAAGGGTCAATACCAGCTGTTCGCGTTCAGGCAGAGCTTCAATAGCCTCCATGACGCGCTGGCGTAAATTCCCTTCCATTAAATGGTGTAACGGGTTTTCATGCTGGTGCTCGTCCGTCACCAGCTCGATGCTATCGCCATGCTCTTCGCGCCACTCGTCATAAGAGAAGAGTTGGCTATTATTGGTATCGAGCAACATCTGACGATACTCTTCAACAGCAATGCCAAGACGCTCCGCCACTTCGGTTTCCGTTGCGTTACGTCCCAGTTCCTGTTCCAGCTGCCCCATCGCATGCGCCACTTCGCGCGCGTTGCGGCGAACACTGCGCGGCACCCAGTCGCGGCTGCGCAGCTCGTCCAGCATCGCACCACGAATACGCTGAACTGCGTAAGTCGTAAATGCCGTTCCTTGCAGAGCGTCGTATCGGTCAACTGCATTCAATAACCCGATACCGCCCGCCTGTAGCAGATCGTCGAGTTCCACGCTCGCCGGCAAGCGCACCTGGAGGCGCAATGCTTCGTGACGCACCAGCGGGACATAACGCTGCCACAGCGAGTGTTTATCCATTACACCTTCAGCGGTATAGAGTGAATTCACGATAAACAGCCCTGCGTTAGTTGAGTTATCGGCATGATTATCCGATTCTGCAGGGCGTTCAATTGGATGAAAAAGGGGGATAAAGTGAGGTTATTCTGAGGTTGCCCACAACAGGGGCAACTTTTCTGGCTAAATTAACAGTTGTAACAATGAAAGATCGTCGCCCAGTTTGACGCTATCTATATGTTGATGAAAGAGCTTTCCCGCTTCCTGATTATGCTGGCTAAGGGAGTGGAAGCTGTAAATAACATCAATAATATTATCTTGTTCAATTTTCCCCGCCACGATCGCCTGACCGGCAAGTAACGTTTTAAGGAAATAGAACTCCGCAACGATTAAATAAAGGTTATTCAACATGCTGCGGCCATTGTTCTGCGGGAAGCCCTGCTCCCAGAGTTTGTATTTAAAAAAGTTCTTGAATAAATGGTCATGGGTCGCCAGGTAACTGCCCGCCACATCGCGCCAGACGGACTCGATGTTCTCCATGACCTTCTCTGCCGGCACGGTGTCACCCGCAGTCTCAAATTGTTGATAAAGCTGAGTAAAATAACGGTTTAATACCGCACCACCGCGGGCTGTCACTTTCTTCGTGAAGTAGCTCTGGATGAGCGAAATTAACGCGAATTTCAGGCTGTAGTTCTGATTAAATCCGCCTAATTCCGTTTTGATTTTACCGCTCACCAGTTCGTTAACCAGCGAGAAATAGACCGTTTCGAGCGTGCTAATATTCTCTTCGAGATTATCGAGTTTTTCCGCCACCATGAGGAATTTCACCACGGCGTAAACCTGTTCTTCAACGCTGACGCCCTCAACGCTGAAAATATTCTGGCAGAAGAGATTGATGACCTTTGCCTTTAAATCAATCATCGGCGCATTATTGACGTCCTGCTGAACAATGACAGATTCCATCAACGACATAGACTCCCGATCGTTCAACAGAAGTCGGGTCACTTCCGGACACGAGAGGTTCAGCGATTTTTCGATTTCATTTTTATAGACCCGGTTTGTCCGCGGAAACGACGTACAGGTTGGGCTTAAGGCCTGGATGCCCATGGCGCTATGAACAGAACAGAGTTTTTCCGTATCCATAAACGGGCAGTTTTTACTTTCCGTATGGAAAATCACTTCACCCCAGTGGTCATAGTTTTTTTTGGTGACTTTTATCGCCGTTTTCGCCGTCTGACGAATAGCGGCATTTTTACTGTTCAGATAGCGATTAACGGAGGATTTATCAAACGCGATGGTCCAGCCCTGACAACAATGTTCACGGCATTCCCCACCGACACATGAAAAATCTGCGACCAGCTTTGGTTGAGTGACACTGATTTGTTTCACAGGCGGATTCTCAAATAGCAGAGATAAAAAAACCCCGCCGAAGCGGGGTTTCACGCGTAAAATTAACGCAGCAGAGACAGAACGGTCTGTGGAACCTGGTTTGCCTGAGACAGAACAGAAGTACCAGCCTGCTGCAGGATCTGCGCGCGGGACATATTGGAAACTTCAGTTGCGTAGTCAGCGTCCTGGATACGGGACTGAGCAGCAGACAGGTTAGTTGAGGTGTTGTTCAGGTTGTTGATTGCAGAAGTGAAACGGTTCTGCACAGCACCCAGACCAGAACGTGCTTTATCAACTTTAGCGATAGCTGCGTCGATGGTGCCCAGGTCGGTAGCGGTCATAGTTTTCAGGTCGATAGCAGCAACACCCAGAGTCGTGGTGTCAGCTTTTGCACCGCTCAGGTCCAGATCGATGGTGTCGCCGTCGTTCACGCCAACCTGAATTTTAACCACACCAGCAGTACCTGCAGTGCCGTCCAGCAGTTTGATGCCGTTGAAATCAGTTTTGCCTGCAACGCGGTTGATTTCATTCAGACGCGCGGTAACTTCATCCTGCAGAGAGGCCAGGTCAGAGGTGCTGTTGGTGCCGTTGCTTGCCTGAACAGCCAGTTCACGAACGCGCTGCAAGTTGTTGTTGATTTCGTTCAGAGAACCTTCAGCAGTCTGCGCCATGGAGATACCGTCGTTGGCGTTACGCGCAGCCTGGTTCATGCCTTTAATCTGAGCGGTCATGCGGTTTGCAATCGCCTGGCCAGCAGCATCGTCTTTCGCGCTGTTAATACGCAGACCGGAGGACAGACGCTCGATAGCAGTGCCCAGAGAAGACTGAGATTTGTTCAGGTTGTTCTGAGTGGTCAGGGACAACAGGTTAGTATTGATAACTGCCATAATTTTGTTTCCTTCAAAAATTGGGTTTTAGGTCCGGTGCCTAACACTCACAGCGTCTCTCACCGTCAACAAGGTTATCGACGGGTCCCCAAAAGACTTTAGAATCAATTTTGAAAAAATTACAACACGCTGATTTTTAATCATTTTATTTTTAAAAAATCAATTAAGGTCCATCAGAGCGTTATTATTTATGCTTTTTTAACGCGCAAAGAGATGACAAAAAAGGCACACACTTATTCGTGTTTTCAATGCACGGATAATGACCCTAAAGTGCAATCCTTTCATTTACCCCGCCAGGACGTGCCTATTCTTTGGATTATTTTTTTCTCACCATCGTAAACTTTTACGTTGAGAGGCCGATAAGAGTCCTGAACTACTTTCGTATTTTAAGGAAAATATGCATGGCTACTATCAGTAACCTCGGGATAGGTTCTGCAGGACTCGGGGATTTATATAATCAGTTGGATGCAGCAGAAAGAACCAAGCTGACGACGATTACTTCCCAGCAATCAACGTATAACGCACAGTTAAGCGCTTACGGCAAACTGCAGAGCGCCATGACATCGCTGCAGACTGCGACCGCTGCGCTGGGTAAAGCAACCACCTGGAACTCAACGTCCGTTAGCAGCACCAACACGGCCTTTACCGCCACGACAACGGCAGACGCGTCCGTGGGTTCCTTTGTTGTCAACGTCAACCAGGTTGCAAAGGCGCAGGCACTGACTACCGGCTCCTATGCAAACAACACGGATTTGCTGGGCGATACGACAGGTACGACGCGTAAAATCACCATCACCCAGCCGGGCACGAAAACGCCTTTAGAGGTCACCCTGGCGGATGGCGATACGTCTCTGGCCGGGATTGCGAGCGCCATTAATAAAGCGAACGGCAACGTCACCGCCAGCGTCATTAAAGCGAAAGACGGTGATTACCGCCTGATGCTGTCATCTAAAACCACCGGTACGGATGGTGAAATGACGATCAGCGTCACTGGCGACGATAAGCTGCAAAACGCAATTGGTTACAACTCCACCACAAAAACGGGCGCACTGACGGTTAACACCGGAGCTCAAAACGCAATTGTGGTAGTGAACAGCATTTCGATTGAGCGCCAGACGAATACCATTACCGATGCCCTGCCTGGCGTGACTTTCTCGCTGAAAGCAGAAAGCAAGGCAGATGAAACATTAGAGGTGACTCGCGCAACGGATGCTAACCAGAAGGCGATCACCGACTGGGTCACGGCGTATAACTCGCTGCAGTCCACCATTAACAGCCTGACGAAGTATGTTCCGGTTGATGCAGGCGCCGGCAGCCAGTCAGCCAGCAACGGGGCACTTGTTGGTGATGCAAACGTGCGCGGGATCCAGTCTCAGCTGCGCGGCCTGCTGACCGAAGTGCAGAGCGGCTCGGTACAGATCATGGCCCAACTGGGAATTACCCAGGACCCGGTAAAAGGTTCTGACGGTACCGTCGGTAACCTGAAAGTCGATACCGATAAGCTGAAAAAAGCGCTGACCGAGAACCCGAACGCCGTACAGCAGTATTTTGTCGGTGACGGCAAGAAAACCGGTATGGCCACTCAGATGAACAACACGCTGACCACCATGCTCAGCACCAGTACCGGCAGCGCCGGGGTGATCCAGAACGCGAAAGACGGGATCAACAAAACGCTAAAAACTCTGGGTGAGCGTTACGATGCTATGGAAGCCACTATTGATGCCACCATGGCGCGTTACAAAACCCAGTTCACCAGTCTGGACGTATTAGTCACCAAAATGACCAATACAGCCAACTACCTGACCCAACAGTTCTCACAAAAATAGTCGTAGCCTTCAGGAGTGGATATGTATAAGACCTCTGGTGTTCAATCCTATCAGCAGATAGGAGTCGAAAGCGCAGTCATGAATGCCAGTCCACACCAGCTGATTGTCATGTTATTCGACGGGGCGCATAGCGCCCTTGTTCGCGCGCGTTTGTTCATGGAAGCCGGACAAATTCGTGAGAAAGGCGAAGCGTTAACGAAAGCCATCAATATCATCGACAACGGTTTAAAAGCAGGACTGAACATGGAGGTTGAGAGCGAGTTGTCCGGTAATCTTGCCTCCTTGTACGAATATATGGTTCGACGTTTGTTGCTGGCGAATGTCAGTAACGACGTAGACGCAATTGTTGAAGTCGAGGGTTTATTAAACAACATTGCGGATGCGTGGAAGCAAATCGGCCCCAATGCGTCCTCTATTTCAGGATAATTTTGATGAATAATCCCAGCGCAGCGCTTAGCCACTGGCAGGCGTTACATGCTCAGAGCATTGCTATGCTAAATCTCGCACATTCTGGTCAATGGGATGCGCTTATCGAGCAGGAAATGCATTATGTTCAACTGGTGGAAAAGATATCTCAAACGCCCATCATGTCATGCCCTCCGGCTCAGGTTGAGCAAGCGCGTGCGCTGCTGGAAATGATCCTTGAAAACGAGAATGCGCTAAAGGCACTGCTGAAGGTCCGCATGGACGAACTGCGTAATCTGATTGATCAAACCGGCAAACAGCAATCCATCACGTCTACCTATGGAAAGCTGTCAGGGAATATTCTTTATCCAGAAAGTTTGACCCGCGACACACAACTATGATTTCTTCATCCATACTCCAGAAGTCTGCCAATGGCTTCTGGAGCAAGGATGATGAAAAACCCCACCCTGTTACAATGTTTTCACTGGTACTACCCTGCTGGCGGTGAATTGTGGCGAGAGGTCACGGCGTTAGCTCCCAATCTTAACGAAATCGGCATCAACATGATCTGGCTGCCGCCCGCCTGTAAAGGGGCATCCGGCGGGTATTCTGTCGGCTATGACACCTATGACCTGTTCGATCTTGGCGAGTTTGACCAGAAAGGCAGTATCGCCACGAAATACGGCGACAAGGCGCAGCTGCTGGAGGCTATTGATGCCCTTAAAAGCAACGACATTGCCGTGCTGCTGGACGTGGTGGTCAACCACAAAATGGGCGCCGATGAAAAAGAGCCCGTGCGCGTTCAGCGCGTGAACGAACAGGACCGCACGCAAATCGATGACGAGGTCATTGAATGCGAAGCCTGGACTCGCTACACCTTCCCAGCCCGGGCCGGGCAGTACTCTCAGTTTATCTGGGACTACAAATGCTTCAGCGGCGTCGACCATATTGAAAACCCCGATGAAGATGGCATCTTTAAAATCGTCAACGACTACACCGGCGAAGGCTGGAACGATCAGGTTGATGATGAGATGGGCAACTTCGACTACCTGATGGGCGAAAATATCGACTTTCGCAATCACGCCGTGACCGAGGAGATCAAATACTGGGCCCGCTGGGTCATGGAACAGACGCGCTGCGACGGTTTTCGTCTGGACGCCGTCAAGCATATTCCCGCCTGGTTTTACAAAGAGTGGATTGAGCACGTCCAGGAAGTCGCCGACCAGCCGCTGTTTATCGTGGCGGAATACTGGTCCCATGAGGTGGATAAACTTCAGGCCTATATTGACCAGGTCGAAGGCAAAACCATGCTCTTTGATGCCCCTCTGCAGATGAAATTCCACGAGGCGTCACGTCAGGGCCGGGATTACGACATGAGCCAAATCTTCACCGGTACCCTGGTGGAAGCCGATCCGTTTCATGCGGTCACCCTCGTCGCGAACCACGACACCCAGCCTTTGCAGGCGCTGGAAGCACCGGTCGAAGCCTGGTTTAAACCGCTGGCGTACGCGCTGATCCTGCTGCGGGAAAATGGCGTGCCGAGCGTCTTTTATCCGGATCTCTTCGGCGCCAGCTATGACGACGCGGGAGGCGACGGTGAAACGTACCATATTGATATGCCGGTCATTGTGCAGCTTCACGAGCTGATCCTCGCGCGCCAGCGTTTTGCCCATGGCGTGCAAACGCTGTTTTTCGACCATCCTAACTGCATCGCTTTCAGCCGCAGCGGCACCGATGACGATCCCGGCTGCGTGGTGGTGATGTCGAACGGGGATGATGGTGAAAAAGTGATTTGTCTTGGGGAAAACTACGGCAACAAAACGTGGCGGGATTTTCTCGGCAATCGCGAAGAAACCATCACCACGGCGGCGGATGGCGAAGGGACGTTTACCTGTAATGGGGGAAGCGTCAGCGTTTGGGTGATAGAGGATGCGCTGTAGAACGGGAAACGTGCGGCCTGATGCCCTCACCCCGTCCCTCTCCCACAGGGAGAGGGCGCAAACACCAAAAACGGCAACGAGGTTGCCGTTTTGCGTTTACCCTTAGGGTAGTTTACTCTCGAGCGGATTCTTGCTCAGGTAATCAGCACACTCAGCCGTTGGACGGTCGACTTTCTGCAGCTCCAGCCCGTCATACTTCAGCGTCGAGCCATCGCGCTCCAGCGGATAGATATCCAGCTTACGCGTCACGTTGTAATAACTGTCTGAATGCAGCATGATTTTACCCGGCACGGCAATCACGCGCTGCCACTGACGGCAGTCCAGCGTATCGCCCTCTTCCGTCACCACCAGCGTGGCAATCGCCTTCGGGCTGACCATGTTGCTCTGCGGCCCTTTCGACTGCCAGTATCCCGCCAGATGCGCCGGGACAGGATGCTTGATCACGTCGTTATAGTTATCGACCTGAACGCACCCGGTCAGTGCCAGCAGCGCGCCAGCAATTGCTATTTTTTTCATCATCTTTCCTGCATTCGAAGAAAAAAATATTGTGGCATTAAAGCGCTGCGGCTGCCAGCGAAGATCGACAGGTATTAAACCTGCATCCCCATGACTTCCTGATACGCAGACACCAGCTTGTTACGCACCTGGATCCCCATCTGCAGGGAAACCGAGGCTTTTTGCAAATCGGTCATCACATCATTCAGCGCCACGCCCGGCTCACCGAGGGTGAACTTTTCTGCCTGAGTGCGTGCTGCGGTCTGGGTATCACTGATACGGTCAAGAGCGGCATGCAGTTGCCCCGCGAAGCTGATGCTCGGCTGCTGATCTGCCACATTCTGATTACGGGCCGTCATCGCCGTTGCCTGCAACTGACTGATTACCCCTTCAATGCCCTGTATAGCCATGACTCTCCCCTGGATGGTTTTTTACGCGGTCAAGACTAACAGCTTGTCAATAAGATAATGGCGGTAAATAGCATGAAAAAACCAGGTTATTTGACGCATAGAAAATCACGAATCATCAAATAATGGCAGGGCCATCAATATGGAACTTTTGTCGTGTTTGCCGACCCGGGAGTCAGTTTTGTTTCTCTACACGAATAACGTAAACCACCAGGATTTAAGAGGTGCGCAATGAGTGCAACAGCATCGACAGCGCCGCAGAATAAATCACTCGAGTGGATGAACCGCCTTCGCGCGAATCCTAAAATCCCGTTGATCGTGGCAGGCGCTGCCGCAATTGCGATCCTTGTAGCGATGGTCCTGTGGGCGAAAAGCCCTGATTACCGGACGCTCTACAGCAACCTTTCCGATCAGGATGGCGGCGCCATCGTCACCCAGCTTACCCAGATGAACATCCCTTATCGCTTTGCCGATAATGGCGGTGCGCTGGAGGTCCCGGCTGATAAGGTGCACGAGCTGCGTCTGCGTCTGGCTCAGCAGGGGCTGCCGAAAGGCGGTGCCGTTGGCTTTGAGCTGCTGGATCAGGAAAAATTCGGTATCAGCCAGTTCAGCGAGCAGGTGAACTACCAGCGTGCGCTGGAAGGTGAACTGGCCCGCACCATTGAAACATTAGGCCCGGTGAAAAGTGCCCGCGTGCACCTGGCGATGCCTAAACCTTCTTTATTTGTCCGCGAACAGAAATCACCTTCAGCTTCCGTTACCGTGAACCTTGAACCCGGCCGCGCGCTGGACGAAGGGCAAATCAGCGCGGTGACGCACCTCGTTTCCAGCGCCGTTGCCGGTCTGCCGCCGGGTAACGTGACGCTGGTTGACCAAAGCGGTCACCTGCTGACGCAGTCCAATACCGCCGGTCGCGATCTGAATGATGCGCAGCTGAAGTATGCCGCCGATGTCGAAAGCCGACTCCAGCGCCGTATTGAAGCCATCCTCGGCCCGGTCGTGGGTAACAGCAACGTGCACGCGCAGGTAACCGCACAGATCGACTTCGCGAACAAAGAACAAACTGAAGAGCAGTACAGCCCGAACGGCGATGCGGCTCAGGCGGTGATGCGTTCACGCCAGATCAATTCGAACGAGCAGGTCGGCGGTGCCTACCCGGGCGGCGTGCCGGGCGCGCTGTCTAACCAGCCTGCCCCGGCTAACGCGGCACCGATTTCTACGCCGCCGGCCAATCAGCAGAACGGTCAGCAAAATAATCAGCAGACCACCTCAACGACCAATAACGCCGGTCCGCGCACCAGCAGCCGTAACGAAACCACGAACTACGAAGTGGATCGGACGATTCGCCACACTAAACTGAACGTGGGCGATATTCAGCGTCTTTCCGTTGCGGTAGTGGTGAACTACAAAACGCTGGCGGACGGCAAACCGCTGCCGTTGACTGCCGAGCAGATGAAGCAGATTGAAAACCTGACCCGTGAAGCGATGGGTTACTCCGAGAAGCGCGGCGATACCCTCAACGTGGTGAACTCACCGTTCAACTCGGTTGATGAGACCGGCGGTGAACTGCCGTTCTGGCAACAGCAGGCGTTTATCGACCAGCTGATGTCCGCAGGACGCTGGCTGCTGGTGCTGATTGTCGCGTGGCTGCTGTGGCGTAAGGGCGTTCGTCCGCAGCTCCAGCGCCGTGCTGAAGCCGAAAAAGCGGCTCGCGAGCAGATGAACACGCGTCAGGAAACGGAAGAAGCGGTTGAAGTGCGCCTCAGCAAAGATGAACAGATACAGCAGCGTCGTGCTAACCAGCGCATGGGCGCTGAGGTCATGAGCCAGCGCATTCGCGAAATGTCAGATAACGATCCGCGCGTCGTGGCGCTGGTCATCCGCCAGTGGATGGGTAACGAACATGAGTAATACGCTTACGGGCACCGATAAAAGCGTCATCCTGCTGATGACCATTGGCGAAGATCGTGCGGCAGAGGTGTTTAAACACCTCTCCCAGCGAGAAGTGCAAATTCTCAGTGCGGCCATGGCCAACGTGCGTCAGATCTCCAACAAGCAGCTGACCGAAGTGCTGGCAGAGTTTGAACAGGAAGCGGAACAGTTTGCCGCGCTTAACATCAACGCCAACGACTACCTGCGCTCCGTGCTGGTCAAGGCGCTGGGCGAAGAGCGTGCCTCCAGCCTGCTGGAAGACATTCTGGAAACGCGCGATACCGCCAGCGGTATCGAAACGCTCAACTTTATGGAGCCGCAGAGTGCCGCCGACCTTATTCGCGACGAGCACCCGCAGATTATCGCCACCATCCTTGTCCACCTCAAACGTGGTCAGGCTGCCGATATTCTGGCGCTGTTCGAAGAGCGCCTGCGTCACGATGTGATGCTGCGTATCGCGACCTTCGGCGGCGTCCAGCCGGCCGCGCTGGCGGAGCTGACCGAAGTGCTGAACAACCTGCTCGACGGTCAGAACCTCAAGCGCAGCAAAATGGGCGGCGTGAGAACGGCGGCGGAAATCATCAACCTGATGAAAACGCAGCAGGAAGAGGCCGTCATTACGGCGGTTCGCGAATTCGACGGCGAGCTGGCACAGAAAATCATCGACGAGATGTTCCTGTTCGAAAACCTCGTGGAAGTGGACGACCGCAGCATCCAGCGCCTGCTCCAGGAAGTGGATTCCGAGTCGCTGCTTATCGCCCTCAAAGGCGCCGAGCAGCCGCTGCGCGAGAAGTTCCTGCGCAACATGTCTCAGCGTGCGGCCGATATCCTGCGCGACGACCTTGCCAACCGCGGCCCGGTTCGTCTGTCTCAGGTGGAAAACGAACAGAAAGCCATTCTGCTTATTGTTCGTCGTCTGGCGGAAACCGGCGAGATGGTGATTGGCAGCGGAGACGACACCTATGTCTAATGAGCTGCCCTGGAAGCGCTGGACGCCGGACGATCTGGCGCCTCCCCTCTCCGAGTTCACGCCGGCCGTCATCGCAACCGAAGAGCTTGACCCGGACGTCGAGCAGCCCGAGCTGACCGAAGAGGAGCAGCAGGCCCAGATGCTGGCGCAGCTGCAAATGCAGGCGCACGAGCAGGGCTATAACGCCGGTCTGAACGAAGGCCGCCAGAAAGGCCACGAGCAGGGGTATCAGGAAGGTCTGGCGAAAGGGTTAGAGCACGGTATCGATCAGGCGCGCCAGCAGCAGGCGCCGATCCATGCCCGCATGCAGCAGCTGGTCAGCGAGTTCCAGCACACCCTGGACGCGCTGGACAGCGTGATTGCCTCGCGACTGATGCAGATGGCGCTGGAAGCCGCGCGTCAGGTCATCGGCCAGACGCCCGTGGTGGATAACACCGCGCTGATCAAACAAATTCAGGGTCTGCTTCAGCAGGAGCCGCTGTTCAGCGGGAAACCTCAGCTGCGCGTCCATCCGGACGACCTGCAGCGCGTTGAAGAGAGCCTGGGCGCGACGCTTAACCTGCACGGCTGGCGTCTGCGCGGCGACCCGTCGCTACATCACGGCGGCTGCAAAGTCTCTGCCGATGAAGGCGATCTGGATGCCAGCGTCGCCACCCGCTGGCAGGAACTGTGCCGCCTGGCGGCACCGGGAGTCGTCTGATGACCGCGCGCCTCACCCGCTGGCTCACCACGCTCGACAACTTTGAGACGAAGATGGCGCAACTGCCATCTGTTCGTCGTTATGGGCGACTGACGCGCGCCACCGGCCTGGTTCTCGAAGCCACCGGCCTGCAGCTTCCGCTGGGCGCGACCTGCGTCATTGAGCGTCAGGATGGTCTGGAAACGCGTGAAGTTGAAAGCGAAGTGGTCGGATTTAACGGCCAGCGCCTGTTCCTGATGCCGCTTGAAGAGGTGGAAGGCATTCTGCCCGGCGCGCGCGTGTATGCCAAAAATATTTCTGGCGATGGGCTGCAAAGCGGGAAACAGCTGCCGCTCGGTCCTGCCCTGCTGGGCCGCGTGCTGGACGGCAGCGGGAAACCGCTCGACGGACTGCCCTCCCCGGACACAACCGAAACCGGCGCGCTGATCACCCAACCGTTCAACCCCCTGCAGCGTACCCCTATCGAGCATGTGCTGGATACCGGCGTGCGCCCGATTAACGCCCTGCTGACCGTGGGACGTGGACAACGTATGGGCCTGTTCGCCGGCTCAGGCGTAGGTAAATCCGTCCTGCTCGGCATGATGGCGCGCTATACCCAGGCCGACGTGATCGTCGTGGGGCTGATCGGCGAACGTGGTCGTGAAGTAAAAGACTTTATTGAAAACATTCTGGGTGCGGAAGGCCGCGCCCGCTCGGTGGTGATCGCCGCACCGGCAGACGTGTCGCCGCTGCTGCGCATGCAGGGTGCCGCATATGCCACCCGTATCGCCGAAGATTTTCGTGACCGCGGCAAGCACGTGCTGCTGATCATGGATTCCCTGACCCGTTACGCGATGGCGCAGCGTGAAATCGCCTTGGCCATCGGTGAGCCACCGGCGACCAAAGGCTACCCGCCTTCGGTATTCGCCAAACTCCCTGCGCTGGTGGAACGCGCGGGGAACGGCATCAGCGGCGGCGGCTCCATCACCGCGTTCTATACGGTACTGACGGAAGGCGATGACCAGCAGGACCCGATTGCCGACTCCGCGCGCGCGATCCTTGACGGTCATATTGTGCTGTCGCGCCGTCTGGCCGAAGCCGGGCACTACCCGGCCATCGATATTGAAGCCTCTATCAGCCGCGCAATGACGGCGCTGATAACCGAGAAGCACTACGCCCGCGTGCGTAACTTCAAACAACTGCTTTCCAGCTTCCAGCGCAACCGCGATCTGGTCAGCGTGGGGGCGTATGCCAAAGGCAGCGACCCGATGCTCGACAAGGCGATTAGCCTGTGGCCGCAGCTGGAGGCATTTTTGCAACAAGGCATTTTTGAACGCGCCGACTGGGAAGATTCAATTCAGGCACTGGAGCTGATTTTCCCGCAGGTGTAACACAGGTGGAGGGCGAAGGTCATGGCGCAAAACAGCGCGTTATCAACGCTGAAAGATCTGGCTGAAAAAGAAGTTGATGATGCCGCATTGCAGCTAGGCGCAATGCGACGCGGGTGCCAGCAGGCTGAAGAACAGTTGAAGATGTTGATCGACTATCAGCATGAATATCGCACCAACCTCAATACCGATATGACACAGGGCATTGGCAGCCAGCGCTGGATTAACTATCAGCAGTTTATCCAGACGCTGGAGAAGGCGATAGATCAGCATCGCCAGCAGCTTAACCAGTGGACCCAGAAAGTCGATACCGCGCTGAATTTCTGGCGCGAGAAGAAGCAGCGACTGCAGGCCTGGCAGACTTTACAGGACAGACAGATCGCGGCAACGACCCTGGCGGAAAACCGTCTGGATCAGAAGAAAATGGATGAGTTTGCCCAGCGCGCATCAATGAGGAAACCGGAATGATCACACTGCAACAACTGCTGATGAGCGACAGCGACCTGTCAGGCGGCACGCAAACGGGGAAAGGCACCGACGGTGCACAGGACTTTCTCTCTCTGCTGGCGGGCGCCCTCTCGGACGCAACGGGCAAGGGCAAAGATGCGCCGCTGACCCTGGCTGACCTGAAAGCCGCCGGCAGTAAGCTGTCAAAAGTGGCTCAGGACGCCAAAGGGGATACCACCCTGCAGGCCAAAATCGCCGACCTGCTCTCGCGCCAGACCGCGCTGAACGGCGATGAAACGTTGCCCGTCACGTCGCTTGATACGCTGGTTTCCGGGCTGGTGCCGCTGTCCAAGGGCGACGCGCTGAAGACGCTCAATGCGGCGAACAGCAAAGATGACGGTAAAAGCGAGCTGAGCGAAGAAGAGCTGGCCGGATTAAGCGCCCTGATGGCGATGCTGCCGCACCAGCAGCAAACTACCGCCTCTCGCGCGGCAGGCAGTGAGGGCGTTTCCGCCACCTCAACGCTGAATTCCGCGATGCTTTCAAACGGCGCGGGCCAACCGTCCCTGAACGCGTCTGCGGGAAGCCACGATAAAGCGCAGAGTGCTACGCCTTATCAGAACCAGGTGAAAAATCACGAGCCGGCCCTGCAGGGCAACGCGCCTGCTACACCGGCCGTAGCCGCGGCGGCAGAGAAGCAGGAGCTCGCCAGTTCGTCTTCATCATCATCACCAACAGCTACTCTGGCACCGATTATGTCCAGCCATGCGACCAGTCAGACGGCCGCCACCGTCGCCAGCGCGCCGGTATTAAGCCAGCCTCTGGGGACCCACGAATGGCAGCAGTCCCTGAGCCAGCACATCACCCTGTTCACTAAGCAGGGCCAGCAGACGGCAGAGCTGCGCCTGCACCCGGAAGATCTGGGTCAGGTGCAAATTTCGCTTAAGCTGGATGATAACCAGGCCCAGCTGCAGATGGTCTCTGCGCACAGCCATGTTCGTGCGGCACTGGAAGCCGCGCTGCCGGTACTGCGGACCTCACTGGCGGAAAACGGCATTCAGCTTGCGCAGAGCAGCGTCAGCAGCGAGAGCTTCGCCGGGCAGCAGCAGTCCTCGTCCCAGCAGCAGCACCAGGCTTCGCGTTCCGGCAACACCGGCGGTTTTAATGAAGAGACCGATGAGTTACTGCCTGTTCCTGCCGCCCTGCAGTCCGCAGCGCGCGGTAATAGTGCCGTAGACATCTTCGCCTAAACGCCAGAGGTAGCGTGATTATCCCCGTCTTTTCCACGCTTTGACGACAGCAGGACACGGGATAATCACCTTATTAAGCTGTACCGAAACAGGAAGCTCGTATCAGATGACTGACTCCGCTATCACCAAAAAAAGTAAGCGTTCCATCTGGATCCCGCTGCTGGTGTTGATCACGCTCGCCGCCTGCGCTACCGCGGGCTATAGTTACTGGCGTATGCAGCAGGAACCGACCACCGCTGCAGCCAAAGCTGAAGCACCGCCTCCGCCGGCTCCAGTGTTCTTCCCGCTGGATACCTTCACCGTCAATCTGGGTGATGCGGATCGCGTGCTTTATGTTGGCATTACGCTGCGCCTGAAAGATGAAGCCACCCGTTCACGTCTGAACGATTACCTTCCTGAAGTGCGTAGCCGCCTTCTGCTGCTGTTCTCTCGTCAGGACGCTTCGGCGCTGGCTACCGATGTGGGTAAGCAAAAGCTGGTCGACGCCATTAAACAAACGCTGGCGACCCCGCTGGTAAACGGCCAACCTAAGCAGGAAGTCACTGACGTTCTGTATACAGCATTCATTCTGCGGTAACGACATGGGCGACAGTATTCTTTCTCAGGCAGAAATCGATGCGCTGCTCAACGGCGACAGCGATAACAATGATGATCCTAAACCGGGTATTGGCGGCGATAGCGATATTCGTCCCTATGACCCGAATACCCAGCGTCGCGTGGTACGTGAACGTCTGCAGGCGCTGGAGATCATTAACGAACGTTTTGCACGTCAGTTCCGTATGGGGCTGTTTAACCTGCTGCGTCGTAGCCCGGATATTACGGTCGGTGCGATCCGCATTCAGCCTTATCATGAGTTTGCCCGCAACCTGCCGGTGCCAACCAACCTTAACCTGATTCATCTGAAGCCGCTGCGCGGCACCGGTCTGGTGGTGTTTTCGCCAAGCCTGGTGTTCATCGCGGTGGATAACCTGTTCGGCGGCGACGGGCGTTTCCCGACCAAAGTAGAAGGTCGTGAATTCACCCACACCGAACAGCGCGTCATTAACCGCATGCTGAAGCTGGCGCTGGAATCTTACAGCGACGCGTGGAAAGCGATTAACCCGCTGGAAGTGGAGTACGTCCGTTCTGAGATGCAGGTGAAATTTACCAATATCACCACCTCCCCGAACGATATCGTCGTTAACACGCCGTTCCACGTGGAGATCGGTAACCTGACCGGCGAGTTCAACATCTGCCTGCCGTTCAGCATGATCGAACCGCTGCGCGAGCTGCTGGTGAACCCGCCGCTGGAGAACTCCCGCAACGAAGATCAGAACTGGCGTGAAAACCTGGTCCGCCAGGTCCAGCATTCGCAGCTTGAGCTGGTGGCGAGCTTCGCCGATATCCCGCTGCGGTTATCTCAGATCCTGAAATTACAACCCGGCGATGTTTTGCCGATAGAAAAACCCGACCGCATTATTGCCCATGTGGATGGTGTCCCCGTGCTGACAAGCCAGTACGGCACGATTAACGGTCAGTATGCGTTACGCGTTGAGCACTTGATCAACCCGATTTTGAATTCGCTGAATGAGGAACAGCCCAAATGAGTGACATGAACAATCCGTCCGATGAGAACAGCGGAGCACTGGACGATCTGTGGGCTGACGCGTTAAACGAGCAAAAAGCACCCCCGGCCAAAAGTGCAGCGGATGCCGTATTCCAGCAGCTCGGCGGCGGTGACGTCAGCGGCACGCTGCAGGACATCGACCTGATTATGGATATCCCGGTTAAGCTGACCGTTGAGCTGGGACGCACCCGCATGACCATTAAAGAGCTGCTGCGCCTGACGCAGGGTTCCGTGGTGGCCCTTGACGGTCTGGCCGGCGAGCCGCTGGATATTCTGATCAACGGTTATCTGATTGCCCAGGGTGAAGTGGTGGTGGTTGCCGATAAATACGGCGTACGCATCACCGACATCATTACCCCGTCTGAACGTATGCGTCGTCTGAGCCGTTAAGCATGAAAACCCAGGCAACAATATCACAGCCTTCTGCCGTTCCCGGCTCGCCTCTGCTCCAGGTGAGCGGGGCATTGTTCGGTATTATTGCCTTTATTCTTATCGCCGCCTGGCTGGCGAAACGCTTTGGCCTGGCGGGTAAAACCGCCGGTGCCCGCGGCCTGAAGGTCAGCGCCAGCACCACGCTGGGTCCACGCGAGCGCGTGGTCATCGTCGAGGTAGACGATGCGCGTCTGGTCCTGGGCGTCACGGCCTCAAACATCAGCGTATTACATAAGCTGCCGCCCGCCCCTGTTGTGGTGGACGAGCGCGCAGACGCCCCTGCGGATTTTCAGTCCGTCATGAAGAGTTTGCTTAAGCGTTCCGGGAGATCCTGATGCGCCGTTTGTTATCCCTGACGCTTGCGGGCGTTGGCCTGTTTGCTCCCGCGGTCTATGCACAGCTGCCCGGTCTGGTCTCCACCCCTCTCGCGGGCGGCGGACAAAGCTGGTCGCTTCCGGTGCAGACGCTGGTCTTCATCACCTCGCTGACGTTTATTCCGGCCATCCTGCTGATGATGACCAGCTTTACCCGCATCATCATCGTCTTTGGTCTGCTGCGAAACGCGCTGGGAACCCCTTCCGCGCCGCCAAACCAGGTTCTGCTGGGGCTGGCGCTGTTTTTGACCTTTTTCATTATGTCGCCGGTGATCGATAAGATTTATACCGACGCCTATCAGCCGTTCAGCGAAGACAAAATCTCCATGCAGGAGGCGCTGGATAAAGGCGCGCAGCCGCTGCGGGAATTTATGCTGCGCCAGACGCGCGAAGCCGACCTGGCCCTCTTTGCCCGCCTGTCCAACACCGGCGAGATGCAGGGACCGGAAGCGGTGCCAATGCGTATTCTTCTGCCTGCCTATGTCACCAGCGAGCTGAAAACCGCGTTCCAGATTGGCTTTACCATCTTTATTCCGTTCCTGATTATCGACCTGGTGATCGCCAGCGTCCTGATGGCGCTCGGGATGATGATGGTGCCGCCCGCGACCATTGCCCTGCCCTTTAAGATCATGCTCTTTGTACTGGTCGACGGCTGGCAGCTGCTGGTCAGTTCGCTGGCGCAGAGTTTCTACAGTTAAGGAACGGCAATGACACCCGAATCGGTCATGATGATGGGCACGGAAGCGATGAAAATCGCGATTGCCGTTGCCGCGCCGCTGCTGCTTGTCGCGCTGGTTACCGGTCTGATTATCAGTATCCTGCAGGCCGCCACGCAGATTAACGAAATGACGCTGTCGTTCATCCCGAAAATCATCGCCGTGTTCGTGGCGATTATCGTGGCCGGGCCGTGGATGCTGAACCTGTTGCTGGACTATATGCGCAACCTGTTTACCAATCTGCCGTACATCATCGGCTGACCTGACGATGCTGCACTTCACCAGCGACCAGTGGGTTCAGTGGCTCGGCGTCTATTTTTGGCCGATGCTGCGCATCATGGCGCTGATATCCACCGCCCCGATTCTCAGTGAGAAATCGATACCCAAGCGCGTCAAGGTGGGGCTGGGTATTATCATCTCCATTATCGTCGCGCCCTCTCTTCCCCCCGTGGATATTCCGATCTTCTCGGCGAACGCGGTGTGGGTGGCCCTGCAGCAGGTGATGATTGGCGTCGCCGTCGGCTTTACCATGCAGCTCGCCTTTGCCGCGGTGCGTACCGCAGGGGAACTGATCGGCCTGCAGATGGGGCTATCGTTCGCCACGTTTGTTGACCCTGGCAGTCATCTCAACATGCCCGTGCTGGCGCGTATTATCGATCTGCTCGCCATGCTGCTGTTCCTGTCGTTCAACGGCCATCTCTGGCTTATCTCCATGCTGGTGGATACGTTCCATACGCTGCCGATTGGCGAAAATCCGGTGAACAGCAACGCTTTCCTCGCGCTTACCCGCGCTGCGGGGCTGATTTTCCTCAACGGGCTGATGCTGGCGCTGCCGATCATCACCCTGCTGCTGACCGTCAACCTGGCGTTAGGTTTACTCAACCGAATGGCGCCGCAGCTTTCGGTGTTTGTCATTGGTTTTCCGCTGACGCTGACGGTTGGGATTTTATTAATGTCATTACTGATGCCACTTATCGCTCCCTTCTGTGAACATTTATTCGGCGAGATATTCAACCTGTTAGCGGATATTGTCAGCGAGCTGCCACGTAAATAATAGCCCTCACTGTTGCTATTGTCTTTCTGAGGATATTCCTAAAATAAAACGCGTAAAACATCTTCCAGGATATATCTGACGCGGTTTAATTGTTTCTAACCATCTCACAATACTTAATATTTACTTTACTTTAAGAAGATTCCTGGCAAATTATACGTAACTTTACGGGATAGTGAGTCCGCCTGAAAGTCTTTGTCATGCTCACAGGTTTATTATTTTTTTCCATCCCGTATGGCTGTTTTGAGCTCTCAGGCAGATGGTGAATTATCGTTACGCATTGAGTGAGGGTATGCCATGTCAACGATCATTATGGATTTATGCAGCTACACCCGGCTAGGGTTAACCGGGTACCTGGCAAGCAGAGGGGTAAGAAAGAGAGACATCAACGATGCACACACCGTTGACGAACTCGCAGCCGCTTGTGACGAACTAAAACCAGGCGTGGTGTTTATTAATGAGGACTGTTTCATTCACGATCCAGCCAACAGTCAGCACATTAAGCAAATCATTAATCAGCATCCAAAAACCCTGTTTATTGTTTTTATGGCGATCGCGAATATCCATTTCGATGAGTATTTGTTGGTCCGTAAAAATTTATTGATCAGTTCTAAATCGATTAAACCCGAGTCGCTGGATGACATTCTGGGTGATTATTTGAATAAAGAAGTTAAAAATGTAGGAGCGGTTAACTTACCCACCCTATCATTAAGCAGGACTGAATCAAGTATGCTGCGAATGTGGATGGCGGGACAAGGAACTATTCAGATCTCTGACCAGATGAATATTAAAGCGAAAACCGTTTCGTCACACAAAGGAAATATTAAAAGGAAAATTAAAACGCATAATAAGCAAGTGATCTACCACGTGGTACGCCTGACCGATAATGTGACGAACGGGATTTTCGTCAACATGCGTTAGTCGCTTAAGACCTGTGCACCCTACCTTTGATCTCTGGCCTGGCCAGAGATTTTTGCTTCTGGAAAGGTTGTCGGGCACGCGATGTGCTACCCGACGCCGTGCTACTCCGCCTTCTCGACAAAAATACCGTCCGGATGTCCCAGTTCGTTAAAAAACCAGATGCCGAGCGGGTAGTCTTCAAGCGATACCAGGTACATTGTGCCTTCGCTAAACTCTTCAATTGCCAACACCACACCCGGGCGGCGCGGCCCACCGTCCGTTTTAACGGTTACCCGATCGTTGACCTTCATACATTCCTCCTCTGGTTTTGAGCCAGTGTAGAACAAAACGCAAAAACGCACATCGCCGCCCGGCGTGATTGGCGTTTTTATACACAGTCTATACTTACCGTTGGACACGGCTGAAAGAGGAACCCCGTAATGAAGACCGATAAAGAGTACAGCGACACCATCAAGCGCGAAGTCGAGGTGGATGTCGATGCCCTGCTGGCCGCCATCAATGAGATCAGTGAGTCAGAAGTCCGCCGGTCGGACGACAATTCGGACCGCGTCATTGTCAACGGAAGGGATTATCACACCTATCGCGAGCTGGCGGAGGCCTTCGAGCTTGATATTCACGACTTTAGCGTGTCTGAAGCCAATCGGTAGGGCGAAAAAAATCCCGGCCATGGGGATGACCGGGATCAAAACTTGCTTATGCAAGAAGCACTTGAAAATTCGTTACACCAGGAAATCTGATGTACATGCCACACTATCCCCAACGAATTTGGCTGACAAGCATATATTCTTACGATGAATATAATATTTTTAACATAATGCTTTTTGTTATGAGCAATAACACACGCCGAATGCGGGTTTGCCAGGAGCATTCCTCTTTTCTCCGGTTTTCGCCTTCATTATTTTTTAGGAATTTTCTTAGAGCGAGACGCATCTGTTACCAGGAGTCGCTATGCCTTCACTGCGGGATACATTGCTGATTTTCTCTGACCTGGATGGTTCACTGCTGGATATTCACACCTATGAGTGGCAACCCGCCATGCCCTGGCTGGACAGGCTGCTGGATAATCAGGTTCCGGTTATTCTTTGCAGCAGCAAGACCGCGGCAGAGATGCTCGATCTCCAGCTGGATCTGGGGCTGGAAGGCTTGCCTTTTATTGCCGAGAACGGCGCGGTGATTCAGCCTGACGTGCGCTGGGATAAGGTTCAGCGCCAGATAAGGGGGATGACGCACCGGGATATTCGCCCGCGAATCGAACAAATTCGCCTGCAGACGGGCTATAAATTCACTACCTTTGACGACGTGGATGAGCACGTTATCAGCGAGTGGACCGGCCTGACGCGCTACCGTTCGGCGCTTGCCCGCAAGCATGAAGCGTCCGTCACGCTCATCTGGCGCGATACCGACGAGAAACTGGTCCAGTTTGAAGAGGAGCTGGCGAATGTCGGCCTGAAATGCCTGCAGGGCGCACGCTTCTGGCATGTTCTGGACGCCCGCTGCGGCAAAGACGTTGCGGTGAACTGGCTGATTGAGCAATACCGCGAGCTGGAAGAGATTGAACCCACCACGCTGGGGCTCGGCGACGGTCCCAATGATGCGCCGCTGCTCGACAGCGTTGACTTCGCGGTGGTGATTAAGGGCATTAACCGCCAGGGCATCACGCTACGGGACGATAACCCTGCCCGGGTTTATCACACCCGGCAGCCCGGCCCGGCGGGCTGGCAGGAGGGGCTGGATCACTTCCTCTCCTAATCCCGCCAGACGACCCGGTTACGCCCGCTCTGTTTGGCCTGATACAGCCGGACGTCCGCCACGGACTGCAGCTGTTCAAACTCGTAGTTACCCGCTTCATCCGCGCTGCTGACCCCCAGCGACGCGCTGACGCGCAGGGTCGTGCTCTTCTTCACCAGGATCTCCTTACTGTTGATCCGGCAACGTATACGGTCCGCGACGCTTCTCGCCTCCTCCAGACCGATCCCCGGCAGGACGACGCAAAACTCTTCCCCGCCTACGCGCCCTGCCACATCATTCTTGCGTAACGCGCTGGCAATCAGCCCTGCCGTGTGGGAGAGCACTTTATCTCCGGCCTGATGGCCGAAGCGGTCGTTGATATTTTTAAAATGGTCGAGATCGATCTGAATCACCGAGAACGGCAGCGACTGCTGGCGACAGGTTTCCGCCAGCAATTTTGCGCGGTCGAACAGCGCGCCGCGATTATTCAGCCGGGTAAGCGGATCATGCCAGGCCTGCCACTGGAGCGAGTGCTGAAGCGTGTACATGTTACTCACCATGCGGCGGATCACCAGCCACGAGATCAACAGCATGGCGGTAAAGAGCGCCCACATCAGCGCCAGCACGATACTGATGCTGCCGAAGTCGTCCTGTACCCCTTCGTGCAGGGTGTGGATCCGCAGGACAACGCCGTCGAAGTGATCGAGTCGTTCCCAGCTCACAAAACGGCTTCCGAGGCGGATCCCGCCGCCGGTGGCGTGCTCAATCGCCTGCGCAATCTGCGCCGTTTCGCGTTCGTCAAAATGGTTAACCGCGTTTTCCGTATGGGCAGAGGTGGCGATCATATTGAGCCGGGTATCGTACAGCTGATACTCCCCTTCCGTTCGGTCTTCCGTCGCATCGGCCAGCAGGCGCTGCATGGTGCCCAACGTAAAATCCATCGCCACGACGCCATACCAGTAATGATCGAAATAGATGGGGACGCTGGCGGTGATCATTCGTTCATCATTGGTCCAGGATGAGGGGGTGGAGATGAACCAGCGCACCGCGCGAGCGCGATTGTTCCGCTCTGACTGCTGGGTAAACCAGGACTGCGTGACAAGATGGTAATAGCGGGAGGTAATGTCGCCCGCCTGGTCCGGCGTATCGGTGGAAATGAAAAACCCGGCGCGGGAGACGTAGATCACGCGCGCTTCCGTTTGTGCTCTGGACGACGCCAGCCTGAGCAGATACCCCACTTCGAGCGTGGCAGAAATCTCGTGGCTGAGGCGTTCGGCGTCACGATTCAGAAACGTGGTTTTCTCGACGAAGGCATCCGAGACACCGTTAATGGGAAGGGTGCGTTTTTTATCAACGGCAAGCTGCCAGGTGGGGAGCATGCGGACTGAGCTAAAGCGTGACACCGCATTCTGGAGTACATCAAATGCCAGCGGCGTCTGGATCGCATCATGCATGCCCTGACGGAACAACAGCATCCTGTCGACGCTGTTCTGCAGCTGCCTGTCCAGCGAACTGGCCACCGTATCCAGATGGTTACGCTGGCTGGAGATGTACGCTTCTTCCAGTACCACCACTTCACGCCAGGTCAGTAGAGTCGAAAATACCAGAACAACCAGGAAACAGAGATTAACAATCAACCCCGGATTGCTACGCTTATGCAGCCATTGCAAAAAAGATTGTCTTACAACAAAGGTATCGCGCTGCACACACACTCCCTGATCGCTGCCTTACACCCGGTACTGGAGATAAAAACGCCCGGCAAAGCCGGGCGTTATGTGATTAAGCCTTGTCCCGCTGGTGCTGCCCGTCCCCCGGCTGAAGCTCATCTTCACGAAATGCTTCCCGCTTGATGCCATAGCCATCGTGCCACCGACATTCCACCATTCCGCTGGAATACCCGGTGACAATCATACGTGGGCCGCCCTTCTTAGGCTTAACTTCATCACTGACCAAAAAGACCATACCTGCCTCCTGTATCAGGGTGAAACTGTTTCAATTTAGACGAGGAATGGTCTTTTTGCACCCCATAACGGGTAACAATTAGTGCGACGTGCCGCGAATTTTTTCAACCAGCTTCACCGCCGCGACCACGATAGCGCCAATGATGAAGCCCAGCACCAGATTCAGCAGCGTGGGCAGAATCGCCGCGACAACGGCCCCCTGCGCCGAGGAAAAATGTTCGATAGCATGGTGCAGCGGCGCGATACCGTGCACCACGATCCCGCCGCCCACGAGGAACATCGCCAGCGTGCCCACCACCGACAAACTCTTCATCAGCCACGGAGCCAGCACCAGCAGGCTTTTGCCGATGCCTCTTGCCACCGCGCTCGATTTCTCCTCCAGCCAGTAGCCGATATCATCCAGCTTGACGATCAGACCCACCAGGCCGTAGACGCCGACCGTGACCAGAATGGCGATGCCGGAGAGGATCAGAACCTGATTCAGGAGCGGCGCGTCAGACACGATACCCAGCGTAATGGCGACAATCTCTGCGGACAGGATAAAGTCGGTCCGAATAGCGCCTTTGACCTTATCGCGCTCGAAGGTTTTCGGATCCTGAGCGGCCAGCGCTTCAAGACGCTGCTGGCGCATCTCCGGCGTATCGCTCTGCTTGCGCGCGCTAAAGGAGTGCAGGACCTTCTCTACGCCCTCGAAGCAGAGAAACGCCCCGCCAATCATCAGCAGCGGCGTGATGGCCCAGGGAATAAACGCGCTGATCAGCAGCGCCAGCGGGACCAGAATCACCTTATTCAGGAAGGAGCCTTTTGCAACGCCCCACACCACCGGCAGTTCACGGTTAGCCCTTACCCCACTCACCTGTTGGGCGTTAAGCGATAAATCATCTCCCAGCACGCCTGCGGTTTTTTTCGCCGCCAGTTTCCCCATCACTGAAATGTCATCCAGTAAGGTCGCAATATCATCCAGCAATGTTAATAAGCTACTTCCTGCCAAAATCTTAATCCTTCATTTTTTGGTAATTAGGTGAATAGTATGGAGCAAAAGCGCAAACCCGGAAACACCCACCTCACGTCAACAAAAAATTCACATCTGCCATACAATTAAAGGGCTCGCCAGCGAGATAGTTTTCGCGTTTACTATCAGCGACCTTTTTATTTCGTCGTGAGGGATTATGCGTTTCCGGCAATTGCTACCGCTCATTGGGGCACTCTTTTCGCTGTATATCATCTGGGGCTCAACCTACTTTGTCATTCGCATCGGCGTGGAAAGCTGGCCGCCACTGATGATGGCGGGCGTCCGCTTTCTCTCGGCTGGCGTGCTGCTGCTGGCCTTCCTGCTGCTGCGCGGGCATAAGCTTCCCCCGCTGCGCCCGATGCTGAATGCCGCCCTGATCGGCCTGCTGCTGCTGGCGGTGGGGAATGGGTTTGTAACGATTGCCGAGCACCAGAACGTACCGTCCGGGATCGCCGCCGTGGTCGTTGCCACCGTACCGCTGTTTACACTCTGCTTTAGCCGTCTTTTTGGTATCCGCACCCGCAAGCTGGAATGGCTGGGGATTGGTATTGGCCTTGCCGGCATCATTCTGCTGAACAGCGGCGGTAACCTGAGCGGGAATCCGTGGGGCGCAATCATCATTCTGATTGGCTCGATGAGCTGGGCGTTTGGTTCCGTCTACGGTTCGCGTATCGAACTGCCGACCGGCATGATGGCGGGCGCGATTGAGATGCTCGCCGCCGGGATTGTACTGCTGCTCGCCTCCACGCTGACGGGAGAAAAGTTGACGACCCTGCCGCCGCTGTCGGGCTTTCTGGCGGTAGGCTACCTGGCGCTGTTTGGTTCCATCATCGCCATTAACGCCTATATGTTCCTGATCCGCAATGTCTCCCCGGCAGTCGCCACCAGCTATGCCTACGTCAACCCGGTCGTGGCCGTGCTGCTCGGGACGGGATTGGGGGGAGAAACGCTCTCTTCCGTTGAATGGCTGGCATTAGGAGTGATTGTTTTTGCCGTCGTGCTGGTCACCCTGGGCAAATATTTACTGCCCGCAAAACCGGTGCTCACGCCTTGCGAGGTGGAGAAACCGTAAGCAGGTGAATACCCTGCGTGTCGATCTGCGCGGTCTGGCCGCCGCCGCAGATCCACTCCTCCAGCCGCTCGGTCAGATCGGTATCGTTCAGTTTTAATCTGCCTCTCAGCGCACACTCCCAGACGATCAGCACCCGCCAGCCCTGCGCAATCAGCGCGGTGAGATCCCGTCTGTCGCGCTCGACGTTCTTGCCAATTTTATCCAGCCAGAAATCGGTGCGCGTCGCGGGGACTTTAAACAGATAGCAGTCGTGGTGATGCCAGAAACAGCCGTGGGTAAAGATGATGCACTGCCAGGCGTCGATGACGAAATCCGGGCGACCCGCAAGCGCGGGATCCTGCAAGCGGAAATCAAACCCCGCCTGCGTCAGCAGCCCGGCCAGGCGCTTTTCGATGGCGGTGTCACGGGTGCCGATGGCACGCATATTTTTGCTGCGCGTGGCCTTATCGTGAACATCCGTCATTGACGGCCTCACCCTGACGGAGTGCCACCGCCTGTCTGATGCGCGAGGCCAGCAGTTTTGCCACGGCGGCGAACGCGGGAACCACCACCGAGTTACCAAACTGGCGGTACGCCTGGGTATCCGAAACCGGAATGCGGAAGCGGTAACCCTGCGGGGTCTCAAATCCCATCAACCGGGCGCATTCCCGCGGCGTTAAGCGTCGCGGCCGGTGACGCTGGTTGTGCGGATCGTCGAAATCTTTTTCACCCAGCGCCTTGTCCCAGCCTCTGTCGATCAGGATCTCTGCCCCATCCTTATAGTAGCGAGCGGACAACGTACGGGTCACGCTGTGCGGATCGTTGGGGTTTACCATCCCAAAACCGAAGCCGTTGCCCTTCGCCTGATGTTTCTTGGCATAGCGGTAGAGGTATTTCCACAGCACCGGGGTAAGGATAAATTTCGCGTCAACGACAGGTTCCAGCAGATCGGCAACGGTAGGACGACGCTCGGGATACAAAGACGGAATATCACGAAGGGTGAAATTCCCCTTGAGATTGAGGTCGCGGCGGAAACCCACCAGCACGATACGTTCGCGATGCTGGGGCAGAAAATGTTTCCCATCAATGATTTTAGGATCGTCCGCGCCCATGTCCTGCGAGTCGGCCACGTCATAACCCAGCTCATCCAGGGTCTGCATAATAATGCGGAAGGTTTTTCCGCCGTCGTGGCTCTTTAGATTTTTGACGTTTTCCAGCACAAAGATGGCCGGGCGACGGGCGTCAATAATGCGCGCCACATCAAAAAACAGCGTTCCCTGGGTATCGCAGGCAAAGCCGTGGGCACGTCCAAAGGCATTCTTTTTGGAGACACCGGCCAGCGAGAAGGGCTGACACGGGAAGCCGGCCAGCAGCACGTCATGCGCCGGGATCGTCTGGCGGATGTGCTCGGCGGCCTGTTCATCGCTCACGCCGCTTTTATGGCTCAGGGTGACATCGCGGATATCCGCGTTGAACTGGTGCTCGTGCGGATCGCAGTACCAGTTGGCCTTGTAGGTCCGGACGGCATGCTTGTTCCACTCGCTGGTAAACACGCACTGTCCGCCGATAGCTTCAAAACCGTGTCGGATACCGCCGATACCGGCAAACAGATCGATAAAGCGGAAGGCATAGTTCGGATGCGCGGCAGGAGGACGCGGAAGCAGGTTTTGCAGATAACGAAACTCGCCTTCACTCAGGCGACGCCCTGCGCGTTCGCTGGTCAGCAGACGCTTAAGGATCGCCGGGCTCCAGTGGCTCTCGCCGTGCGCCACCAGCATATTGGCCAGCGTTTTAGCATCATAGATATCCAACAGCTGGTGCAGCAACGCCTGCACCGTTGCCGTTGATTTCTCAGCCAGCTCGGGCGCGGGCTCTGTCACTGATAGATTTTCCTGCATTCTTTTAACCGGAGAGTAAAGACTGGGAACAGATTACCACAGTTCAGTTGCGCAAACTGCGACGGAAGCGGCTCAACACCTGGCTATCCAGCCCGATGCAGTCGCCGTGTAATTCGGCACTGAGTTTCGCCATAAACTGGATCAGGAAATCGGCATTGTGGCGTGCCAGCTCGCGGCCCATTTCCGTTTGCATTGTATCAGGCAATCGCAGCAGCTTGGTCTGAAAATGGTCGAGGGCAAACGCACGGTCATCAAGGATACGCGCATCGGCAAAGGGATCGTCTGCATCAAAAAGCGGCACGCCCAGCGCGCCCGAGACGGCAAAGACGCGCGCCAGGCCGATCGCGCCTAACGCTTCCAGCCGGTCTGCGTCCTGCACAATTTTAGCTTCCATGCTCTGTGGCGCAATCCCGGCGCTGAAGCTGTGCGCCTCAATCGCGTGCGCAACGGCGGCTGCGTGCTCTGGCGGAAACTCAGGGAAGTCGCGGCGCAGAATGTCACACGTCCTGCGCGCTGCCATCTGGGATGACCGGCCGCGTTCGGGATGGTTTTTCGGCAGGCTGACAATATCGTGGAAATAGCATGCGGTCAGGATCACCAGCGGCTCCACCGCCTGATCAGCCATGATTTTTTGCGCCGTCATCCAGACCCGACGAAAATGCGAAATATCATGTGCGGTATCGTCGGTGCTGTGGTTTTCCTCAAGCCAGCGCTCAAATCGCTGCTGCCACCGGGCAAGTTCCATCGTCATATCCTGTTGTTTAAAAGTGCATGAATTATAACATAGACGAATTAAATCAATTTAAAAATAGAGCCACGAAATACTTAATAATAATTACACCGTATAAATTCAATGAATTAATTCAGCAGAAAAATAAAGAGATTAATAGAAATGTTTGGCAATATTTCATAGGATTTAATTACATTTATTTTTGAAACTAAATAACACTTCCTGGAATAGTATCAAGCCTGTAATTGCGGAGGGTGATTACATATATTCATATAAATTATGTTTGAAGGGAATATATAATGAAAAGAAAAGTTCTGGCAATTGTGGTACCCGCGTTATTAATGGCAGGCGCAGCCAATGCGGCTGAAATGTACAACAAAAACGGCAACAAAGTTGATTTCTACGGCAAGATGGTAGGTGAACGTATCTGGTCGGACACTGACACAAGCAACAGTGAAAATGAAGATACTTCATATGCCCGTTTTGGTGTGAAAGGCGAAACACAGATCAATAACGAACTGACCGGTTACGGCCAGTTTGAATATAACATTGACGCCAGCACACCTGAAGGTGAGCAGGACGAAAGTACACGTCTGGCCTTCGCGGGTCTGAAATTCGCAGACTACGGCTCATTCGATTATGGCCGCAATTACGGCGTGGCTTATGACGGCGCGGCGTATACCGATATGCTGGTTGAATGGGGCGGAGACTCATGGGCTGCCACTGATAACTTTATGACACAGCGTACCAACGGCGTTGCGACTTACCGTAACACCGATTTCTTCGGCATGGTTGAAGGTCTTAACTTTGCTGTACAGTACCAGGGTAAAAACGATAACCGCAATGAATTCAAAGCGAATGGTGATGGTTACAGCATGTCTTTGAATTATAACATTGATGGCTTTGGTTTCGTTGGCGTGTACGGTAAATCCGACCGTACCGATGAGCAGACTGCTGACGGTTATGGCGATACAGCGGAAGTTTGGTCTCTGTCTGCAAAATATGATGCAAACAACGTTTATGCTGCGGTGATGTACGGTGAAACCCGTAATATGACTAAAGTTGGATACAATGCCTTCGCCAATAAAACCCAAAACGTGGAAGCCGTTGTTCAGTATCAATTCGACTTTGGTCTGCGTCCATCCCTGGGCTACGTATACTCACAGGGTAAAGACCTGTATGCCCGCAATGGTTATAAAGGCGTTGACGCTGACCGCGTAAATTATATTGAAATGGGTACTTGGTACTACTTCAATAAAAATATGAACGTTTATACTGCCTATAAATTTAACCTGCTGGACGAAGAAGACGGTGCCATCACTGGCAACGCAACTGACGATCAGTTTGCTATGGGTATTGTTTACCAGTTCTAATCCCCAAAATACCAAAGGCCGCAATTGCGGCCTTTTTTATTTCTTCACTATCTCTATTACGGCGCTTCCTGCAGCGCCACGCGGATAAACCCGTTATTCTGCGCCAGCAGCTCATGGGCTTTCCATGCATCCAGCCCCGTCAGCACCATCAGTACCGCCGTTTTACAGTTATGGTTACAGCTCTCCAGCGCGGCTTTTGCCTCGGCCCGTGTGCATCCCCCCGCTTCCATCACAATGGCGATTTGCCGTTCAGCCCATTTGGTCGTGCTTGCCTCAAGATCCACGCGCAGGTTGCTGTAAACCCGTCCGGTTCGGACGGCCAGCCCGGTGGCAATCATCGAGAGGATCATTTTTTGCGCGATCCCCGCTTTGGTGTTGATATAGCCTGCGACGACGTCGGCCCCCAGCTCCGGAGCGATAACCATGCTCGCCAGCTGCGCGGCTTCGCTTTGCGCATCACCGGTAACAATAGCGACCGCTGAACCCAGCGACCACGCATGTCGCATTGCCCCCCAGACCCACGGCGTTTTTCCGCTGCCGGTCACGGCCAGCATCATATCGTGTTCACCAAACTTGATGGCCTGCAGATCGGCAACGCCGCGCTCGTAGCTCCCTTCCCCTTCTTGTGCCGTAACGGCCATTACAGGGGTTTTGCCCGGCGCATATTCATCGGCAATCTGTTGCGCTACGCGCCCTGACGGCCCCGCGCCAACGACGATCAGGCGACCGCCGTGGCTGAGCGTCGCGGCGGCGTTGTCCACCACGCGGGCAATAATATTTAAACAGGGGGTAATCGCAGCAGAAATGAGTGCATCATCCTGGTGAATGACTTTCAGCATGTCCAGCGTGGACAATCTATCAATATTCATCGTGCTGGCGTGCCGTCTTTCCTTGACCGAACCGGTAAGCATAACGCTCATAAACAGCCTCCTTATTATGAGTACCCACACACTATAAAGTGTTTTATATAGATGACCTGCGAGGAGGGTCACGAAAAGAGGACCAAATCCACGCCTTTACATGGCTTTAAGAAAAGCGCGTCATCGGCGATAATTACCCCTTTCTTAATCATCGCGGAGTGTTGATGAGCGATTTGCAGCCTTTCCTTCCGACGCGCAAGCGCCCCATGAAGCTGAACACCCTGGTCACGCTGATGGTGTGCGCGATTATTGCCTCTGTGCTGCTGGTGGTTTTTGCGCTCTACTCCGTGCAAATCACCCGGGCGACCCGCGATGATGTAAAAGATACGGCTCTGGGTATTGCCAGAACGCTGGCAAACAGCCCGGAGATCCAGCGCGGCCTGATGCAGGCACCGCAGGAGAATATTATTCAGCCCATCGCCCAGGCGGTGACGAAACGAAACGATCTGCTGTTCACCGTGGTAACCGATATGCGCGGGATCCGCTACTCTCACCCGAACGAGGCGCTGCTGGGGCTGCATTTTATCGGTGACGATTTAACTCCCGCGCTTGAAGGCAAAGAGAACGTATCGGTAAACCGGGGTGCGCTCGCCGAAGCGCTTCGCGTCTTCACCCCAGTCTACGACGGCCAGCACGAGCAGATCGGCGTGGTGGCGGTAGGTATCTCCCTGAAAAAGGTTGAAGAGCAGATCGCTCGCGGGCGGCTAAACGCCGTCTGGACCATTTTATTCAGTATTTTTATGAGCTCCATGGCGATTTGGGGTCTGGTGCGGGTACTGAAACGCATCCTGTTCGGGCTCGAACCTTACGAAATTTCCGCCTTGTTCGAACAGCGTCAGGCGATGCTGCAGTCGCTTCGCGAGGGGGTGCTGGCCGTCGATATTCACGGGCGCGTGACGATGATCAACCAGACCGCCAGAGAAATATTGCTTCTCCCTTCCGGCAAGCAGACCGAAAATGCCAGCGCCCCCCTGCTGGCCAGCCTGCGCGAAGTCTCAAAGACGGGCGTCGCGCGCCAGGATCAGGAGATCAGCTGTAACGGGCGTCTATTGCTGTGCAACATGGTGCCCGTTAAAAGTCAGGATCGGGTGATCGGCGCCATCACCACCTTCCGTGATAAAACGGAAATCAGCCAGCTGATGCAGCGTATTGATGGCATGGTCAACTACGTCGACGCCCTGCGCAGCCACACGCACGAGTTTATGAATAAACTGCACGTGATCCTGGGCCTGCTGCACATGAAGCGCTACGACAAGCTGGAAGAGTACATCATTCAGACGGCACATAATTACCAGACGGATATCGGTACGATACAGAGCAAGGTAAAATCCCCGGTGATTGCCGGGTTCCTGCTGGGTAAAATCAATCGGGCGAAAGAAGCGGGCGTCACCCTGACGCTGGCGGATGAATGCCAGATACCGGATACCGCGAGCGAAGAGCAGGTCGCGGTGCTGATCACCGTGCTGGGTAACCTCATTGAAAACGCGCTCGACGCGATGGAAGGACAGCAGGAAGGTGAGATCGGCCTGCTGCTGCATTATCAGAATGGCTGGCTCAGCTGCGAAGTCAGCGACGATGGCCCCGGCATTGAACCCGCTCAGCTGGAGGCTATTTTTACAAAGGGCTTCTCAACAAAAGGTGAAAACCGCGGCGTTGGGCTGTTCCTTGCTCGCCAGCAAATCCAGAACCTCGGCGGCGATATCAGCGTCGAGTCTGAGCCAGGCGTATTTACCCAATTTTTTGTTCACATCCCCTGGGATAGCGAGAGGAATATCGCGTGATAAATGTATTAATTGTCGATGATGACGCCATGGTAGCCGACCTCAACCGTCTGTATGTCAACCGTGTTGAAGGTTTTAGCTGCTGCGGCATCGCCTCCACGCTAAACCAGGCCGAGGCCATCATTAATAACCCCGGGCAGCCTGTCGACCTGGTGCTGCTGGATGTCTATATGCAGCAGGATAACGGGCTGGATCTGCTGCCCGTTATTCGCGCATCCGGTCGCCCAATCGATGTGATTATGATCTCGTCGGCTGCAGATGCCGCCACGATCCAGACCTCCATCCACTACGGCGTGGTGGATTATCTGATCAAGCCGTTCCAGTTCCCACGCTTTGAAGAGGCGCTGAACGGCTGGAAGGCAAAGCATAGCCTGATGGGTTCGCACCAGTATTATGAGCAGGCCGACGTCGACCGGCTGATCCACGGCGGGGCGCCGGAACTGGCGGACAGTAAAAAGCTGCCAAAGGGGTTAACGCCGCAAACGCTGCGCACGATTTGCCAGTGGATTGACGCTCACCCGGAGACGGAATTTTCTACCGATGACCTTGCAAGCGCGGTCAATATCTCGCGCGTGTCCTGCCGCAAGTACCTGATTTGGCTCGCGCAAATCAACATTCTGTTCACCAGCATTCACTACGGTGCCACCGGCCGTCCGGTGTATCGCTACCGTCTCCAGCCGGAGCAGACCGGCCTGCTCAAGCAATACTGTCAGTAACGCGGTAGTCGTTATCCAGCAGAGTAAAGCGGAAGTGGTGTGCTGAAGAGAACACCACTTCTTTTGTTTTGGTCACAAAGATAGCTTCAATATCGGGGCGCGCGCGCAGGGCGGCACAGCCCTTCTCTACGCCCATGCCGTACATCAGCGTGGTCCAGATATCGCCGTCGATGGAGTCCTTCGAAACAATCGTTACGCTGTCCAGCTCGTTGTCCAGCGGATACCCGGTGCGCGGATCGAGAATATGGTGATAGCGCTTGCCGTTTTGCTCAAAGTAGCGCTCGTACGTTCCCGACGTCACGACGGAGAGGTTCTCTACGGTCATCGTGCCGATCAGCGCATCACCGGCGAACGGTTTTTTCAGCCCCACGCTCCAGCCCCCTTCCGGCGAGCCTAACGTCTGAATGTTTCCGCCGAGGTTGATCAGCCCCAGCTCAGCGCCCTCTTTATGCAGGTAATCACGCACCCTGTCGGCGATATAGCCTTTGGCAATGGCCCCCAGATCGATCTCCATCCCCGCTCTGGTCAAGAACACGCTGCTGCTGGCCTCATCAAGAATGACATCTTCAGGACGGGTTATCGCCAGCAGCGACGCGATTTCATCGGCAGGCGGAACGCTGTCCCCCTGAAAGCCAATTTTCCAGCGCTTCACCAGCGGACCTATCGCCAGGTTAAAGGCGCTGTCCCCGAACAGGCTTGCCGCTTTTGCACAGCGGATCAGCTCAAATACCGGCCGGCTGACGGTAACCGGATGCTGGCCAGCCGCATGGTTGATGTCCATCACCTGCGAGTGCGCGCGGTTAACGGTGAGCAGATCTTCGTACTGTTTGATCAGGCGAAACACGCGGGACGCGAGGGCTTCGTCGTGGGAGAAGAGTTTCAGGAGAATGGGTGAGCCCATCAGGACGGCGGAGTAGCTGTAAACGCGATGGCTATCAGGCATGGCTGGAGTCCTCAGATGTAGCCCCGGCCAGCACCGCGCCGCCGGGGAAAATGCCGGATAGCGCTGGGCGTATCCGGCCTGGGAAACAGGTGCCTTACCTCTTTTTCGAACGCATAGCCGCCTGATGTCCTGCAAGCGTACCAAAAATAATGATATCTGCCACTGCGTTACCGCCGATACGGTTACCGCCGTGGATCCCGCCGACCACTTCACCGGCCGCAAACGCCCCTGGCAGCACGTTGTGGTTGCTGTCCAGCACGCAGGTTTCGGTGTTGATGGTCACGCCGCCCATGGTGTGGTGCACGCCCGGTGCAATCTGAATGGCGTAGAACGGCCCTTCGTTGATAGGCGCACGCAGCGCGGTAGTACGGCCAAAATCGTCATCGTGCTGTTTTTCAACGAAGCCGTTGTAACGTTCCAGCGTCGCGAGGAAAGCGTGGTGATCCATCCCCAGCGCTTCAGCCAGGGCTTTTGGCGAGCTGGCGCTGGTCACGAAACCTTTCGCGATGTACTCATCCGCGGCTTTGTTTTTGGCACGCACGTGCTCATCAAAGACGATGTATGCGTATTTCTCCGGCAGCGCGATGATTGACGCCGAGACCTTATCGCGGGTCGACATTTCGTTGTAGAAGCGCTCCCCTTTCTGATTAACCAGAATCGCCCCGCCGCCGCGAATAGATTCGGAAATCAGGTACGAGGTTTTCTGCTCAACGGTTGGGTGAATTTGGATTTCGCCCATATCCACGGTGCCAGCACCGATGCGCTCCAGCAGCGCGATGCCGCCGCCGGTTGCCCCTTTGTGGTTGGTGGTAACGAACCCTTCCAGATCAGGACGGTATTTCACCACCATCTGGCTGTTAGCGCTGAAGCCGCCGGTGGCGACAATCACGCTTTTGGTTGCCACGGTGACGGTTTCGTTCTCTTCGGTAGTCAGGCGTACGCCGGTCACTTCACCGTTCTCAAAGATAATGTCGCTGACGGAGGTATCCAGCATCACCTCGATGTTGCGTTTGTTGACGTTACGCACCAGGCCGCTGATCAGGTAGCCGCCTACTGCTGAACCGTCTTTTGGACGGTGAGTACGGTCGATGCTCATCCCGCCGGTAGTGGTGATGTCGTTCAGCATGATGCCGCGCGTGGCCAGCCACTCAATTGCCTGCGGCGCGTTTTCGACGAAGCGACGCAGCAGTTCCGGGTTGTTCTTGTTGCCGCCGCCTTTCAGGCTTTCCTGATAGAACAGCTCTTTGCTGTCCTGAATGCCCTTCACGCGCTGGAAGCGGGTTTCGGCGGCGTTCATACCGGCAGAGGCTTTAATGGTGTTCCCGCCGATGGTCGGCATTTTCTCGACAATCAGCACGCTCGCGCCTTCGTCGTGAGCCTGGATCGCCGCCGCCAGACCGGCGCCACCGCTGCCGACAACGACCACGTCCACGCTGCGGGTTTCGTTCGGGTCAACGCCCTCTTCCGCGGCCAGCGCTTTGCTGGATTTCAGCATCGCTTTAGAGACCGCTTTCTTCACCGCTTCACTCTGGCTGGTTGCGCCGGTGATGGCATCCACGTGCGGGGTATTGGCGTCCAGAATGCGGGTACGGATCTCTTCAAAGCTGGTCACAAACTCAACGTCTTCGCTCGGGCCGGAGGCCAGCTCGATGTCCGCAATGCGGTCAGTTTCCAGACTGACGTTAATCACCAGTTCGTTAGCGTCATCCTGCACCTTCTCAGCAAAGGTACCCGGTTTGAATTTGGATTCGCCCATGCTCATGTCGCGGATCATCGCTTCCACCAGCGAGAAGCGCCACAGCGGTTCAGGAATACTCAACGCCTCGCGCTGGGTACTGTCCATAAACAGCTCCAGGCTTTCCCCGGCCGCAATGCGGTCTGTCCAGTCCGGATAAGCGATGGTGGCGCGGCCAACGGCAATCAGGTCGTAACCGTGGTCCAGCGCTTCATTCACATCAGAAGCATTCACCACGCCGCCCACGCCCATGACCGGAACCTGCGCCAGCGTTTCAGAACGCATCGCGCAGTATTTTTCGATAAGCGGGGTGGGATCCTGGGTGTCGACGATGGAAGGACGCAGGGTCGCGCCGACGGAGAAGTGCAGATAGTCCACGCCGCGCGCCGCCAGTTTTTCCAGCAGATACATGGTGTCGTCAAAGCGGATGCCCGGAACTTCCATCTCTTCAGGGGAGAAGCGGTAGCCGATAATAAACGCGTCGTCCGCGTACTGGCGCACCATTTTGTGGGTAATGTCCAGCACCGCCAGCGGGAACTTCGCGCGGTTATCGCGGCTGCCGCCCCACTCGTCGTCGCGCTGGTTTGAATTCGGGGAGTAGAACTGCTGAATCAGATAGGTGTTCGCCCCGTGGATTTCCACACCGTCGAAACCGGCCTGGATGGCGCGGCGCACCGCCTCACCAAACTTGCCGATCATGCCTTCCACTTCTTCAGCGGTCAGAGCAACCGGCGTTGCGGCACCTTCACGCGGCGCGGCTACGGCGCTCGGGCCAACCGGGGTACGGCCACCAATCAGTTTTGGATCGACCATGCGGCCGCCGTGGTAGATCTGCAGCAGCGCCTTAGATCCTTTGGATTTGATGGCCTCCGCGATTTTCGCCAGCCCGGCAATTTTCTCGTCATTATCAATACCGATGGCACCCGGGAAGGCGAGACCGAGATCGTCGACGAAGCAACACTCCACAATGATGGTGCCAATGCTGCCGGAACGGGCCCGATAGTACTCCACCAGCTCTCTGGTGACGGTGCCGTCAAAATAGCCGGTACAGGTTGTCATAGGGGCCATTAACAAACGGTTTTTCAGTTCAGTGCCATTCGGTAATGTGAAGGGGCTAAGAATGCGTTCGTTAGTGCTCATAATAGAAACTCCAAACTTTTAAAAATTAAGAATTCGTTATCGGATTGATTTTTTATTTCGTCGTTATTTGCCGATGTCATGATATTAATATAATGATTTTTTTAGTTTCTAAAGTTATTACGTTAGTTAAAAAACTATTTAATCCCTGCGATAACACAAATAACACATTGGTGTTAGCGATTGTAATTCAGCCATTCACAATAATTTAAAATTCGTTAAATGATTAATGGTAAAACCAATTCACCTTAACACATACAAAATCAATAAAAACAATATATTACAATGACACCAAAATCTATATTGTTAAAGAAATGATAAAAAACACGCAAAAAACAGGCAATAACCACATACGCCAGAGTGGTTATTAATAAAAGCATAAAAATAACGCTGCAATTCTATTTTTTTGATCGCGATCAATAGTTATGGCATTCAAAAGCGCAATATAAAAACATCATCATTTTTTAATTTAACGCACACGAAAACGCGTTAAATCGCTATTACTGAAAATACAGGAAAGCACCTTTAATAACTAAAAAAAGCAAAGAAACTTAAGAAAGTGCTTTTTCAGTGCGACCGAATTTTTGACAACTTAAGACGTGAAACTATGAATACAAAAACTGCTGTAACGCCCCCTGTGGCGAACCAGGCATCAAATGGAAACGCAAAACGATTGCTGATGATGGCGCTACCCGTCATCGTCGCCGTACTGCTGCTGTTTGTTCCCGTTCCTGAAGGCTTGCCGCCTTACGCATGGCACTACTTCGCCATCTTTGTCGGCGTGATCGTCGGTCTGATCTTCGAACCGCTGCCGGGTGCGGTGATCGGCCTGACCGGCGTGGTTGCCATCGCCCTGTGCAGCCAGTGGGTGCTGTTCAGCCCCGATCAGCTGGCTGACCCGAAATTCAAGCTGGCGGGCGCCTCCTTTAAGTGGGCGGTGAGCGGGTTTGGTAACTCTACCGTCTGGCTGATTTTCGGTGCCTTTATGTTCGCCGCTGGCTATGACAAAACCCGCTTCGGCCGCCGTCTGGCGCTGATTCTGGTGAAGTATCTCGGCCGTCGCAGCCTGACGCTCGGTTACGCCATCACGTTTGCTGACCTGCTGCTGGCACCGTTCACCCCGTCCAACACCGCGCGCAGCGGCGGGACCATCTACCCGATTATCGCTAACCTGCCGCCGCTGTACGGTTCAAAACCTAATGACCCAAGCGCGCGTAAGATTGGTTCATACCTGATGTGGGTGGCGATCACCGCAGCCTGTATCACTAGCTCAATGTTCCTCTCCGCCCTCGCGCCAAACCTGCTGGCCCTGGCGCTGGTGAAAAGTACGGTTGGGATTGATATCTCCTGGGGCACCTGGTTCCTCGCCTTCCTGCCGCTGGGTATCCTGCTGATTCTGGCCATGCCGCTGCTGGCCTACTGGTTCTACCCACCTGAAGTCAAAGTGAATAACGAAGTGCCGCTGTGGGCGACCCGTGAGCTGGAAAAACTCGGCAAACTGTCCCGCAATGAAATTCTGCTGCTGGTGTTCGTGTGCTGTGCGCTGCTGATGTGGATCTTCGCCGCCGCGTGGATTGAGCCTGCCATGGCAGCCCTGCTCATCGTCGGTCTGATGCTGTGGACCGGCGTGCTGGAATGGAACGATATCACCGGTAACAAGGCCGCATGGAACACCTTCGTCTGGTTCGCCACCCTGGTGGCACTGGCGGATGGCCTCTCCTCTACCGGCTTTATCAGCTGGTTAGGTAAAGAAGGCGGTCTGTTGATGAGCGGTATCTCTCCGGGCGTGGCGACCGTCGTCCTGCTGCTGGCGTTCTACCTGCTGCACTACCTGTTTGCCAGCACCACCGCGCACACCACGGCGCTGCTGCCAGCGATGCTGACCATCGCCTCCACCATCCCGGGCATGAATATGGAAGTGTTCGTTCTGCTGATGGTGACCTCGCTGGGCGTCATGGGGATCATCACCCCGTACGGTACTGGCCCAAGCCCGATTTACTATGGTAGCGGCTACCTGCCAACCAAAGACTACTGGCGCCTCGGCACCATCTTCGGTGCCATCTTCCTGGCGGCCCTGCTGCTGATTGGTTATCCGTGGATGTCCATGATGTTCTGATTCCTGACCGCCGGACTTCTCCTCCGGCGGTTTTATTTTTGTGGAGCAATACGCTATGTCAAACAAACCGTTTATCTACCAGAACCCCTTCCCTCTTTCCCATGACGACACCGAATACTACCTGCTGACCAAAGAGCACGTTTCCGTTGCCGAATTCGACGGTCAGGAAGTGCTGAAAGTGGAGCCGGAAGCCCTGACCCTGCTGGCGCAGCAGGCCTTCCACGATGCCGCGTTTATGCTGCGTCCTTCCCACCAGAAGCAGGTTGCCGCCATTCTCAACGATCCGGAAGCCAGCCAGAACGACAAATACGTTGCCCTGCAGTTCCTGCGTAACTCTGAAATTGCCGCAAAAGGCGTGCTGCCAACCTGCCAGGATACCGGCACCGCGATCATCATGGGTAAAAAAGGCCAGCGCGTCTGGACCGGCGGCGGTGACGAAGCGGCGCTGAGCCAGGGCGTGTACAACACCTACATTGAAGATAACCTGCGCTACTCGCAGAATGCGGCGCTGGACATGTATAAAGAGGTGAATACCGGCACCAACCTGCCCGCGCAGATCGATCTCTACAGCGTGGACGGGGACGAATACAAATTCCTGTGCATGGCAAAAGGCGGCGGTTCTGCCAACAAAACCTACCTCTATCAGGAAACCAAAGCGCTGATCACCCCGGCGAAGCTGAAAAACTACCTGGTTGAGAAGATGCGCACCCTGGGCACTGCGGCCTGCCCGCCTTACCATATCGCGTTTGTGATTGGCGGAACGTCAGCGGAAGCCACGCTGAAAACCGTGAAGCTCGCTTCCACGCGCTACTACGACGCGCTGCCGACGGAAGGTAACGAACACGGCCAGGCGTTCCGCGACGTTCAGCTCGAACAGGAACTGCTCCAGGAAGCGCAGAACCTCGGCCTCGGCGCGCAGTTCGGCGGTAAATACTTCGCCCACGATATCCGCGTGATCCGCCTGCCGCGCCACGGCGCCTCCTGCCCAATCGGCATGGGTGTCTCCTGCTCCGCAGACCGCAACATTAAAGCGAAGATCAACCGCGACGGGATCTGGATTGAGAAGCTGGAACACAATCCGGGTCAGTATATTCCTGAATCACTGCGTCAGCAGGGTGAAGGCGACGTGGTGAGCATCAATCTGAACAAGCCGATGAATGAGATCCTGGCGCAGCTTTCCGCGCACCCGGTCTCTACCCGCCTGTCGCTGAACGGTACCATCATCGTGGCGCGCGATATTGCCCACGCGAAGCTGAAAGAGCTGCTCGACAACGGTGAAGAACTGCCGCAGTACGTTAAAGACCATCCGATCTACTACGCAGGCCCGGCCAAAACGCCGGAAGGCTACGCCTCTGGCTCACTCGGCCCGACCACGGCTGGCCGTATGGACTCGTATGTGGACTTACTGCAATCCCACGGCGCGAGCATGATCATGCTGGCGAAAGGCAACCGCAGCCAGCAGGTAACCGACGCCTGCCATAAACACGGCGGCTTCTACCTGGGGAGCATTGGCGGCCCGGCAGCGGTGCTGGCGCAAAACAGCATTAAGAGCCTGGAATGCGTCGCGTATCCGGAGCTGGGAATGGAAGCCATCTGGAAAATTGAAGTCGAGAACTTCCCGGCGTTTATCCTGGTGGATGACAAAGGCAACGATTTCTTCCAGCAGATCCAGAACAAACAGTGCGCGGGTTGTTCACAGCGCTAGGTTGAGACAGGCCGGGTGGCGCAACGCTGCCCGGCAGTCGCAGACAGACATGCGCCTGCGTCATGTCACAAAACCGTGATATCAGCCACTTAGCAAAAAGTGGTGAATAAAAAATCAATTAATTGTTAAGTTATTGTTGTCATTAATTGTATTGATCCCGCGAAGGCTATTCATGCAAAACGTGCATCAGCCGATGCGGCATTTGCGCTTATCTATTTCCTCATCCTGATCCAGTTTTCAAAAACAGACGCGTAAAACGTCAACAATAAACTGGAGATAACCATGTTTTCCTCAACCTCACCTGCAACCGTACGCTCGAAAGCGGGCGCCATACTCCGCGTGACGTCCGGCAACTTTCTTGAGCAGTTTGATTTCTTTCTGTTCGGCTTCTATGCCACCTACATCGCCCACACGTTCTTCCCGGCGAGCAGTGAATTTGCGTCGCTGATGATGACCTTCGCCGTCTTCGGCGCGGGCTTTTTGATGCGCCCCATCGGTGCCATTGTGCTTGGCGCATATATCGACAAGGTAGGTCGCAGAAAGGGGCTAATCGTCACGCTTTCCATCATGGCGGCGGGGACGTTCCTGATCGTGCTTATCCCCTCTTATCAAAGCATCGGTCTGTGGGCGCCGATGCTGGTGCTGACGGGCCGTCTGCTGCAGGGCTTTTCCGCCGGTGCGGAACTTGGAGGCGTCTCGGTTTATCTGGCTGAAATCGCCACGCCGGGCCGCAAAGGGTTTTACACCAGCTGGCAGTCCGGCAGCCAGCAGGTCGCCATTATGGTCGCCGCGGCGATGGGCTTTGCCCTGAATGCCCTGATGGAGGAGAGCGCCATTCGCGAATGGGGCTGGCGCATCCCCTTCCTGTTCGGCTGCTTAATCGTGCCGTTTATCTTTTTCCTGCGCCGCAAGCTGGAGGAGACGGAAGAGTTCAGCGCGCGCCGCCAGCATCTGGAGATGCGTCAGGTCTTTAAAACGCTCCTTGGCAACTGGCAGGTTGTGGTCGCAGGCATGCTGATGGTGGCGATGACCACCACCGCGTTCTACCTGATCACCGTCTACGCCCCCACCTTTGGCAAAAAGGTGCTGATGCTCAGCGCCTCGGACAGCCTGCTGGTCACGCTCCTGGTGGCGATTTCTAACTTCATCTGGCTGCCGGTGGGCGGCGCGCTGTCGGATCGCTTCGGGCGCAAGCCGGTGCTGATTGCCATGGCACTGCTGGCGCTGGCGACCAGCTACCCTGCCCTGACGCTGCTGGCGAGCGCGCCCAGCTTCTCCATGATGCTGAGCGTGCTGCTGTGGCTCTCCTTCCTTTACGGCCTGTACAACGGCGCGATGATCCCGGCCCTGACGGAGATTATGCCTGCTGAAGTGCGCGTGGCGGGGTTCTCTCTGGCTTACAGCCTGGCAACGGCGGTCTTTGGCGGCTTTACCCCGGTCATGTCCACCGCGCTGATTGAATACACCGGTGACAAAGCCTCGCCTGGCTACTGGATGAGTTTCGCTGCCGTGTGCGCCCTGCTGGCCACGCTCTACCTCTACCGCCGCCGCGCGGTATCGCTGCAAAATACCGTCAAGTCACAGGGGGCAGTATGAAACGCACTTATCGCTATACCGCCAGCGCGCTGGTGCTGACGCTCCTGAGCGTTAATGCCTGTGCCCAGGACGTAAAGGTCATGATTTCAGGCGGCTTCAAGGCTGCCCTGGAAAAGCTGGCCCCGGACTATGAACGCCGGACCGGGGATAAAATCGTGATTATCCCCGGCCCCTCAATGGGCGCTACGCCGCAGGCGATCCCAAACCGACTGGCGCGCGGCGAGAAAGCCGACGTGGTGATTATGGTGGGCGATGCGCTGGAGAAGCTCGAAAAAGCCGGCCAGACCCAGCCGGGTTCGCGAACCGAACTTGCGGACTCCCCCGTTGGCATGGTGGTAAAAAAAGGGGCGGATGTCCCTGATATCAGCAGCGAGGCGGCTCTGCGCAAAACGCTGCTGCAGGCCAGCTCCATCGCCTACTCTGACAGCGCCAGCGGCAGGTACGTCAGCCAGACGTTGTTCAAAAAAATGGGGATCGAAAAAGAAGTGGCGGGTAAAGCGACAATGGTCGAGCGTATCCCGGTCGCCTCAGAAGTGGCGAAAGGAAAATACGCCGTCGGTTTCCAGCAGGTCAGCGAGCTGCTGCCGGTTCAGGGCGTCACCTTTATCGGGAAAATCCCGGATAATCTGCAGTACATCACGCGCTTCGCGGGTGCGGTCACCCGTCACGCAGAACATCCCGCGGAGGGGAAAGCGCTGCTGACCTATCTCGCCTCACCGCCCTCCAGGGCCGTCATCCAGAAGACCGGGATGATCCCCGTTACGTCCGGCGATACTGCTCGGTGATCTGCTTTTCCAGTTCAGCCGCAATGTAGGACTGGATGCGCCCCCGGCGCCGGATAAGCCCCACGGTGCGTTTCACTTCCGGCGCCACCAGCGGCAGATGCGTCAACAGCGTGTGCTCTGACGTCGGCATCGACATGGCGGGAACGGCAGCAATGCCGATCCCCGCCTCTACCATACCGAGCATCGTGGTAACGTGGCGCGTTTCGCAGACGCTGGGGCGTTCGGGAACGATATCCCCCAGCATCCGATCGAGCAGGTTACGGTTGCCTGACGTTTTATCGAGGGAGATATAATCCTGCTGGTAAAAGGCCTGCCACGTCAGATGACTCTTCTGCGCCAGGGGGTGATCCTTTCGGCACGCCGCGACATAGACATCCTCCACCAGCGGGAAAAATTCGATGTCAGACGGCAGGTTTCCTGCGAAGCAGATACCAAAATCCGCCTGGCTTCGGGCCACGGCGTCAATCACATTCCCCGCGCTGCTGTCGATGAGCTTAATGCGAACCCGCGGATAGCGAGACTGAAAACGACGGATCACATCGGGCATAAAGTAACAGGCGGCGGACGGCACCGTGGCAACCGTGATCAGCCCCGTCCGCTCTTCACTGACCTTATCGACATCCGCCAGCATTGACTCAACGTTGTCGAGCAGCTGCGCGGAGCGTTCAGCAAAGTTTTGCCCGTATAACGTTAAGGACACGCGGCGGGTGGTACGGTCAAACAGCCGGTTTCCCAGCGCGGCTTCCAGCTTTTCAATCTTGCGGCTCAGCGCCGACTGGGATAAGCAGATAGATTCAGCAGCGACACGGAAGTTACCGTATTCCACTAACGCTCTGAAAGCATAAAGATCGTTAAGGTCAAAATTCACGGGCATAGCGTCTGGATGTCCTGTCAGGGAATACGCAACAAAGTCAAAAATAATAGCGTCTTATTAACCCGCCGCAACCGGCGCGGTGGTGAAATACGTCAGAGCTCGTTGAGATGCAGGCGAATATACCCGGCGCGATCGGCAATGGCCTGCCGCTCCTCTTCCTTCATGTCCGCAAGCTGTTTAAAGACAATGCCCAGGCGGGGATTGTTACCCAGACGCGCCTGGTTGCGCGCAAAGAAATCCCAGTAAAGGGCATTGAAGGGGCACGCCAGCTCTCCGGTACGCTGGCTGTGTTGATACCGGCACCCCTGACAGTAATTACTCATCTTATGAATATACGACGCGCTCGAGACGTAGGGTTTACTGGCCAGCAACCCGCCATCGCCAAACTGGCTCATGCCAAGGGTATTGGGCAGCTCCACCCATTCAAAGGCATCAATATAGACCCCCAGATACCATTCATGAACCGCCTGCGGCGACAGGCCGCTGAGCAGGCTAAAGTTCCCGATGACCATCAGGCGCTGGATATGGTGGGCGTAAGCCTCGGTGAGCGACTGTCCAACGGCATGCGCCAGGCAGCGCATCTGCGTCCTGCCGGTCCAGAACCAGTCCGGCAGCGGGGCGTGCTGGTCTAAGGCATTCAGCTTCCGATAGCCCGGCATCTGCGACCAGTAGATCCCACGCACGTACTCCCGCCAGCCGAGAATTTGTCGGATAAACCCTTCGACGGCAGGCAGCGGCGCATGGCCCGAACGCCATGCCTGCTGGGCGGCAGCCACCACATCCCGGGGATTAAGCATTTTGGTGTTCAGCGCGAATGAAATTAACGAGTGGAACAGAAAAGGCTCCTCAGCGTGCATCGCGTCCTGCCAGGCGCCGAACTGCGGGAGCACGCGAGCGATAAATTCATCCAGCCTGGCTTTAGCTTCCGAACGGTTGAGCGGCCAGCGAAAATTCCCGGCCTGCGGTTCGCCGAAGGTGTTTACGCCGCAGAACTGGATCTCCGCCCATAAGGCTGAATAATCGTGGCGCGGACGCGAATCCTCCGGCGCGGGCGGCTCGCCGGACCAGCGCTTGCGATTTTCAGCATCATAATTCCATTTTCCCCCTTCCGGCTCGCCTTCTGAGGTTAACAGTACGCCGTGCTGACGACGAATTTCCCGGTAAAAGTACTCCATTCGCCAGCTTTTGCGCGTCGCAAAGAACGCGCTCACCTGTTCACGGGTGGTGAAGAAATGCTCGCTGCTGACGCAGGCCGTTTCGACGGACGCCGCTTTCGCCCACGCCTGCAGCTGCGTGTCCAGGCGCCATTCGTCGGGCTCCTGCCATATCACCCTGTCGGCGCCGTAATGCGCGACAAGCGCGTTGAGATTGTCTTCCAGCGCGCCGCGGTTTGAGTCGTCAGAGAGCCGGACATACCTCACCCGATGCCCCTTCTCTTTTAACGCAGAGGCAAACGCGCGCATGGCCGCAAAAATGGCGATCACTTTCTGAGCGTGGTGAAGCACGTACGCGGTTTCGGCCCGCAGCTCCAGCATCACGTAAATGATATTTGGATTACAGGCATCAAACCAGCTGTGGTGCGGATTAAGCTGATCGCCCAGGATCAGACGCAGTTCGGTCAACGGTGGCTCCTGCGACAACGTTCAGAACAGTATTTGACCTCATCCCAGCATTTCGCCCATTTCTTGCGCCACGTCATGGGCCGCTGGCAGTGCGCGCACGCCCGGCTGGGCAGGTCCTGCTTGTTACCTTTGAAATCGCTCATCTTTTCAATACCGTACTGATTTCTTCACCAGACCGGTGGATGCAGGCTACGACAGACTTCACAAAATGAAGGTGATGCCCGTAAACCGCTACCCACCGCTACGTACGAATGATAGTTTATTCAGGCTGGAATTGTCGCAATGAGCGATTTTCTGGCATCTTAACCAAACCTGACTTTCCCATTTTTGTTCAAGTGACGAGTTTGCGAGCAAAGCGATGATAAAGTGGCCCTGGAAAACGAATGAAGCTGGCCGGGATATGGCGCTGCCATGGGATGACGCGCTGACGATCCCTGTTCTGGCTAATCTTAAGCCGGATGAACAAGCGAAACTGGTTCAGCTGGCGGATCGTTTTTTACAGCAAAAACGCCTGGTTCCACTGCAGGGTTTCGAACTCGATCCCCTGAAAAACGCGCGCATCGCCCTGCTTTTCTGTCTGCCGGTGCTGGAATTGGGTATCGAGTGGCTGGACGGTTTCCACGAAGTGCTGATCTATCCGGCCCCCTTTATCGTCGATGACGAGTGGGAAGATGACATTGGGCTGGTGCACAACCAGCGCGTGGTGCAGTCCGGACAAAGCTGGCAGCAGGGGCCGATTATCCTCAACTGGCTCGACATTCAGGACTCGTTCGATGCGTCCGGTTTTAATCTGGTTATCCATGAAGTGGCGCATAAGCTCGATACCCGCAACGGCGATCGCGCCAGCGGAGTTCCGCTGATCCCGCTTCGCGAAGTGGCGGGCTGGGAGCACGATCTGCACGCGGCGATGGATAACATCCAGGATGAAATAGACCTGGTGGGCGAAAGCGCGGCCAGCATTGACGCCTATGCGGCAACCGACCCGGCCGAGTGCTTTGCGGTGCTCTCGGAATATTTCTTCAGCGCGCCCGAGCTCTTCGCGCCCCGCTTCCCGGCGCTGTGGCAGCGTTTCTGCCAGTTTTATCAGCAGGATCCGCTCCAGCGTCTGCGGCAAAATGAGGAGTCTGGCGGCCATTCCTCCCGCCAGATCCATTAAGGCTTTTCAGAAGGGGTCCGCTCGGTTGACCGTACCCCTATGCTCAACGCTAAAAACAACACTGCCATTCCCCATGCGGCCACCGTCAAAGACTGCTCGCCGTAAAAGCGCGTCACCACAGGCACCAGCAGCGCGCTGACGCCGTAGCCTAACGTGTGGCTGGTGGCGATGACGCCCGCCCCTTTCCCGGTGGTCAGCCTGTCGTTCAGCAGAAGCTGGTAGCCCGGCGTGGCCATCGCCGCCCCGAGTGAAGTGATAACAATCCCCACGTAGAACAGCGTTAAACCGGCGACGGTCATCAGCCCAAGCCCTGCAACCATTAACACCGCCGCGATGCAGAGCAACGTCACCGGAGTGAAATGCTGCGGGCGGACCACCAGAAACTGCGCCGCGAGCGTGGCCAGCGCGGCCAGGCTCAGCAGAAGCGCAACATGATGGCTGATTTCCCGGGCGTTGCCCTCCAGCAGAGGGCTAAGATGCGGTGACAGGCCAAGCTGCATCAGGCTGACCAGCGCCGCCAGCAGCAGCGCCAGCAGCAGGAACGGCAGCATCGAGGCCTGCAGGCGGGTCGCCTGGTGCGCCACCGGCGGCAGCGGCGGGTCTGCGGCTTCGCGAAGCACCAGCAGCAGCGCGATTAACGGCGCGATCGCCATCAGCCAGAGCGGCGCGACCGGGCTGACGCTAAGCATTAGCGCCGCCAGCGGCGGGCCGAGCAGACGTCCGCAGCTGAGGCCGGAGCTTATCGTCGCCAGCGCCGCCATTCTTTTCTCCAGCCCCGCACGCTGAATAGCCCACGTCTGGGCCGCAGGCACCAGCCCCGAGACCGTTAGTCCGTAAAGCAGACGTGAAAGAATCAGTCCCGCCAGTCCCCAGACGGTATCCAGCCTTCCGGCCGCCATCGCCCAGACCACCAGCGCCATGACGGCGAAACTGGCCAGATAGCCGCTCAGCGAGGCCACCATCACGGCCTTACATCCCCGCCGCTCGCTCTGGCGTCCCCACCAGGGCGAGGCCGGTAAAAAGAGCATGGATCCGAACATCAGCAGACCGGCCCAGACCGAAAGCGACAGCCCGGTCAGGGTCACCAGCTGCGGGAGCATCACCAGCAGGCCGTTTTGCCCGATACCTAATAAACCCGCACATAGCGCCAGGGGCCAGTTGGCTTTTGAGGTGACCTTTTCGGTCAATGTTTCTGAGTCAGCGCGCATGAGAATGTGAACATAGTGTCAATAAATGTGTGGAAATCATGAAGTTTATGAAAACAAATATTGCAAAAATGGTTGCGACTGTAAACAGAATGAATATCATAACGAGAATTATTATCAATCATGGAATGAGGTACATATATGCGTGCTCTGCCCCGCTCTGCCGGTACAGACGTTGCAGCCCAGTGTTTTTTGAACGCCCTGTTGCGCGAAACGAAGGACTGGCGCTATCTCCCCGCTACCGCTGCGGATGCGTTACCGAACATTCATATCCCGCTGTCCCAAACCCAGGCGCTTCGGGTTCCGGTACGCTATTTCTCTCCCACCCAGCATCATCAGTACCGTTTCCCGGCCACGCTTCTTCAGAGCAACAGTGATGACGGTGACGCCGTCACATTTGATCAACTGGTTGATTTAATTCTTGAAAAACCGTCAGTAAAAGGCTCGCTGGATGCCGATACGCTGGCGCGTTTTAAGCAGCGCGTTCTCGAAAGCCATGCCCACACCTGGCAGGCGATCGATCTCCGCCACGGCTGGGTAAACCTGCGCGATAAGCCACTGACGTTTGCTGAAGCGGAACAGGCGCTGCTGGTCGGCCACGCGTTTCACCCGGCGCCGAAGTCGCACGAGCCGTTCAACGAAACAGAGGCGCGTCGCTATCTTCCTGATTTCGCCTCCCGCTTCCCGCTGCGCTGGTTTGCCGTTGAGAGCGCGCTCGTTGCCGGCGACAGCCTGAACGTCTCCCTGCGTGAGCGCCTGCTGCGCTTCGCGGCCCAGAGCGCGCCTGAGCTGCTCGGCCACTTCACCGACACCCGCTGGCTGCTGCCGATGCATCCGTGGCAGGCCGACTTTCTGCTGGAGCAGGACTGGTGCCAGCGTCTGGCGGAAAACGGTGCATTGCAGGATCTGGGCGAAGCGGGCGCGCAGTGGCTGCCCACCAGCTCGTCCCGCTCGCTGTACAGCGAAACCAACAGCGACATGATTAAGTTCTCCCTCAGCGTGCGCCTGACCAACTCCGTGCGCACGCTGTCGGTCAAAGAAGTTAAGCGCGGAATGCGCCTGGCGCGCCTGGCGAAAACGGAACGCTGGCAAGAATTACAGGCCCGCTACCCGACCATGCGCGTGATGCAGGAGGACGGCTGGGCGGGGCTGCGTGACGAAAGCGGCGTTATTCAGGATGAGAGCCTGATGGCCCTGCGCGTCAATCTGCTGTTCGATACGCCAGACACCCAGACCAACGTGCTGGTGAGCCTGACCCAGGCCGCGCCGGACGGCGGCGACAGCCTGCTGGCCTCCGCGGTGCGCCGTCTGAGCCAGCGTCTGGATTTACCCCTCGCCAAGGCCGCCCGCTGCTGGCTGGACGCCTATTGCGACCGCGTGTTGCTCCCGCTGTTCAGCGCCGAGGCGGACTACGGCCTGGTCCTGCTGGCGCACCAGCAAAATATCCTCGTTGAGATGCAGCAGGATTTCCCCGTCGGGCTGATCTACCGCGACTGCCAGGGCAGCGCGTGGACCGAAGGGGCCGACGCGTGGCTGAATTCAGCGGGCGAAACCGAGGTGGAAAACCGCTTCGGTGAGAGCCAGCTGCTGCGCTACTTCCCTTATTACCTGCTGCTGAACTCTACCCTTGCCGTCACCGCCGCCCTCGCCGCCGCCGGTTTCGACAGCGAGGAGAACCTGATGTCCCGCGTGCGCCACGCGCTGGCCGAACTGCGCCGCACGGCGAAGCAGACCCGCTGCCTCGACTACGTGCTCGACAGCCCGACCTGGAACTGCAAAGGCAACTTCTTCTGCTACCTGCACGATCGCAATGAAAACACCATCGTCGATCCGGCGGTGATCTATTTCGACTTTAGCAACCCGTTTTACAAGGAGAAGGCGTAATGGCAATCGCGAATATCGTCCATTCCGGCTACGGCTTTCGCTGCACCGCAACGGATCGCGCGCTGCCGCTGACGTTGGGTCTCGACGGCAGCGCGGTGCTCGAGCGTCTGAATGGGATCCCGGACGGCTGGCTGGTCGAAGCACTCGATCAGCTGTTTGTTGCCGCGCCCGCGCTGACCGGCGTTACCCTGACCTGGGCAACCTGGCAGGATGAACCCCAGGCGCAGGCGCTGTTTAGCCTGGCCCACGGGGACTATCTGGCACGCGAAACCTTCTGGCAGCTGCCGCTGTGGCTGAAAGGCGAACGGCCGCAGGCCAGCGGCGGGATGCAGTTTGATGAGAGCCGTCAGCTGTACTTCCCGCTGCGTCCTCACCGCCCGCAGGGCGAAGTATACCGTCGCTACGATCCGCAAATTAAGCGCACCCTCAGCTTCCGCGTGGTCGACGTGGCGCTGGACGGCGAGCGCTTTACGCGCTGGATGAACAACCCGCGCGTGAACGCCTTCTGGGAGATGGCGGGCCCGCAGGCCGAGCAGGAAAGCTACCTGCGCCGTCAGCTTGACTCGACCTACTGCTACCCGGTTATCGGCTGCTTCGACGACCAGCCGTTCGGCTATTTTGAGCTCTACTGGGCGCCAGAAGACCGCATTGGCCGCCACTACCGCTGGCAGCCATTTGACCGCGGGCTGCACATGCTGGTGGGCGAAGAGAACTGGCGCGGCGCGCAGTACATCCGCAGCTGGCTGCGCGGCCTGAGCCATTATCTTTATCTCGATGAACCGCGCACCGCGCGTATCGTCGCCGAGCCGCGCTTCGACAACCAGCGCCTGTTCCGCCATCTGGCCTCCGCCGGTTTCGACACGGTGAAAGAGTTCGACTTCCCGCACAAGCGCTCGCGCCTCATCATGAGCCAGCGCCACCGCTTCTTCAGCGAGGTGGAACTGTGAACGCGCTCTGGCAGAAAGTGAACCGCGAGATGGTGGCGAAGATCCTCGCCGAGCTTGAGTACGAACGCACCCTGCGCGCTGAGCCGGTTTCGTCGGACGGCTGGCGCATCGCCATGGGCAGCGAAACATGGCAGTTTTGCGCCATGCGCGGGATCTGGGGCTGGCTGCATATCGACCCGGACAGCCTGATCGCCGCCAGCGGCGATGCCGTGGAAGCGGAACGCGCGCTGCTGCAGCTGGCGAAAGTGCTGGAGATGAGCGACGCGCAAACGGCAGAGCATATGGAAGATCTCTACGCCACGCTGCGCGGCGACATGCAGCTGCTGCAGGCCCGTGAAGCGCTGGACGCGGACGCGCTGATCCACCTCGACCCGGACGAATTACAGTGTCTGATGAGCGGTCACCCGAAGTTTATTTTCAACAAAGGTCGCCGCGGCTGGGGCCTGGACGCGCTGCGTCAGTACGCGCCTGAGTATCGCGGACGTTTTCGCCTGCACTGGGTCGCCGTTCAGCGGGAGCATCTGGTCTGGAGCAGCGACGCCGATTGCGATATCAGCGCCCTGCTGGCCAGCGCCATGGACAACGCCGAGCGCGCCCGCTTTGACGCCCGCTGGCACGCGCTGGGTCTCAACGACGGCTGGCTGCCGGTGCCGCTGCACCCGTGGCAGTGGCAGCAGAAGATCGCCGTTCATTTCCTGGCGCAGCTGGCGCGCGGTGAGATGGTTGAGCTGGGCGAATTTGGCGACGAGTATCAGGCGCAGCAGTCCCTGCGCACGCTCACTAACGCCAGCCGTCGCGCGCCGTATGACATCAAGCTTCCGCTGACCATCTACAACACCTCCTGCTATCGCGGCATCCCGGGCAAGTACATTGCCGCCGGGCCGCTGGCTTCGCGCTGGCTGCAGCAGCAGTTCGCTACCGACGCCACGCTGATCCGCTCCGGTGCTCAGGTGCTTGGCGAACCCGCCGCCGGTTATCTGTCGCATCAGGGCTATGCCGCATTGCCGAAAGCGCCCTACCGCTATCAGGAGATGCTGGGGGTGATCTGGCGCGAGAATCCGTCCTGTTATGTAGAAGACGGTGAACAGGCGGTGCTGATGGCGGCGCTGATGGAAACCGACAATGCCGGGCGCCCGCTGATCGACGCGTGGATTAAACGCTCGGGGCTAAGCGCCGACGCGTGGCTTGAAAAGCTGTTTGAGGCAACGGTGATCCCGTTCTATCACCTGCTCTGCCGCTACGGCGTGGCGCTGATCGCCCACGGCCAGAACGTGACGCTGGTGATGAAGGATTACGTCCCGCAGCGCATTCTGCTGAAAGATTTCCAGGGCGATATGCGCCTGGTGGATGAGGATTTCCCGCAGGCCCGGAGCCTGCCGGAGCAGGTGAAGGCCGTCACGGCGCGCCTGAGCGCGGATTACATTATTCACGACCTGCAAACCGGTAATTTTGTGACGGTGCTGCGCTTTATCTCGCGCCTCACGCTGCAATGCGGCGTGAGCGAAACGCGTTTCTACCAGATTCTGGCCGGGGTCTTACGGGGTTATATGGCGGCGCACCCGGATCTGGCAGAACGCTTCGCCAAATTCGATCTCTTCAAGCCGCAGATTATTCGCGTGATCCTCAACCCGGTCAAACTGACCTTCTCCGAACACGACGGCGGCAGCCGCATGCTGCCGAACTATGTCACCGACCTTGATAACCCTCTTTTTCTCGCCTCCCGGGAGTCAGCGCAATGAAAACCTATGATTTCATCGGCATTGGTATTGGCCCGTTTAACCTCAGCATCGCCGCTCTGGCCGAAGGGCTGGACGGCTTTAGCTCGCTGTTCCTTGAGCGTAAACCGCACTTCTCCTGGCACCCGGGAATGATGGTGCCGGACTGCCACATGCAGACCAGCTTCCTGAAGGATCTGGTCAGCGCCGTGGAGCCAACCAACCGCCACAGCTTCCTGAACTACCTGGTGCAGCGCAAAAAGTTCTACCGCTTCCTGACTACCGAGCAGCGCACCGTCTCCCGCGAAGAGTTTGCGGACTACCTGTGCTGGGCGGCGGAAAACCTTACCAACCTCGCCTTCAGCCAGCAGGTACAGCAGGTGAGCTTTGATGAGAAAAGCGGCCTGTTTGAGGTGGTGACCCAGCGCGACCGTTTCCTGGCGCGCCACGTCTGCGTGGGGATTGGCAAACAGATCAACCTGCCTGACTGCGTTACCGCGCAGGACGATACCTGCTTCCACGCCAGCGAGATGATGCTGCGCACGCCGGATCTCGCGGGCAAGCGCGTCACCGTCGTCGGCGGCGGCCAGAGCGGCGCCGACCTGTTTTTGAATATCTTCCGCGGCGAATGGGGCCAGCCGCTGAGCCTGAACTGGGTATCACGCCGCAATAACTATAATGCGCTGGATGAAGCCGCCTTTGCCAACGAGTATTTCACGCCGGAGTACGTGGACAGCTTCTCCACGCTGGGTGAAGAGGCCCGTCGGCAGATGCTGCACGAGCAGAAGATGACGTCCGACGGGATCACCACCGAGTCCCTGCTGGCGATTTACCGCGCCATGTACCACCGCTTCGAAGTGCTGCGTGAAAAACCCTGGGCGCATCTCCTGCCGTCCCGCTCGGTGACGGCGCTGACGCGCCAGGAAAACGGCCATCGCCTGAGCATTCAGCATCACCTCGACGGCGGCCGCGAGCAGCTGGAGAGCGACGTGGTGATTTTCGCCACCGGCTACCGCGCCGTGCAGCCCGCGTTCCTCGCGCCGCTGTCTCACCGCCTGCATCTGGATACGGACGAAGCCTTCTGCATTAACAACGATTTCACCCTCGAATGGGACGGCCCGCAGAGCAACCGCCTGTTCGCCGTGAATGCCGGGATGCACCGTCTCGGCATTGCCGAACCCCAGCTCAGCCTGATGGCCTGGCGCGCGGCGCGAATTCTTAATCGCGCGCACGCCGACGAGCCGTTTGAGCTGGCTACCACACCCGGCGTTATCCACTGGCGCAGCACCACCAGCCCGGAGAACAGCCCGGTTTTTAAATCGTTAGCAAAAACCACCGAGTACTGACACACACAATCAGGATCAACATAACAATGAAACGTTCTCATCTTTGGGTTTTAAATCCTTGCTTGCTTGCAATGCTTTCTACCTCTGCGTGGGCGGAAGAACAAAAGGAAGAAAATATCGTGGTCTCCGCCAGCCGCGCGCACCGCAGCGTGGCGGAGATGGCGCAGACCACCTGGGTCATTGAACGGGCTGAAATTGAGCAGCAGGTTCAGGGCGGGAAAGAGATTAAAGAAGTGCTGGCACAGCTGATCCCAGGTATGGACGTCAGCAGCCAGGGCCGTACCAACTACGGCATGAACCTGCGCGGCCGCTCCATGATGGTGATGGTGGACGGCGTTCGCCTGAACTCGTCCCGCAGCGACAGCCGCCAGCTGGACTCTATCGATCCGTTCAACATTGACCGTATCGAAGTGATCTCCGGCGCCACCTCGCTCTACGGCGGCGGCAGCACCGGCGGCCTGGTGAACATCGTCACCAAAAAGGGCCAGCCGGAGACCGAAGTGGAGTTCCAGACCGGGGCAAAGAGCGGGTTTAACAGCCACAACGATCGCGATGAGAACGTGTCGGCAGCCGTAAGCGGCGGTAACGACAACGCCTCCGGTCGTCTGTCGGTGTCGTATCAGCGCTACGGCGGCTGGTATGACGGCAAAGGCAACGAGGTGATTATCGATAACACCCAGACCGGCCTCCAGTATTCCGACCGTATAGATGTGATGGGCACAGGCACCATCAACATTGACGATCGTCAGCAGCTGCAGCTGACGACCCAGTACTACAAGAGCGAGTCCGACGGCAAGCATGGGCTGTATCTCGGGAAAAACTTCTCGGCGGTAACAGGCGATGCGACCGCGTACAACAAAGATAATCTTGATTCTGACCGCGTACCGGGCACCGAGCGCCATCTGATTAACCTGCAGTACTCCAATACCGATTTCTGGGGCCAGGATCTGGTCGCACAGATTTACTATCGCGACGAGAGCCTGACCTATTATCCGTTCCCGACCCTGACCAAAGGCGTGGTGAGCAGCATCGGCGCGTCCCAGCAGAAAACCGATTTTTACGGCGGCAAGCTGACGCTGAACAGCAAGCCGGTGGACGATTTAACGCTGACCTGGGGTGTGGATGCCGACCACGAAACCTTCGATGCCAACCAGCAGTTCTTTAACCTGAGCAAGGCCGCGGCGAGCGGCGGCATGGAGCTGGATAACGCCTACAACGTGGGCCGTTACCCGGGCTACAGCATCACCAACCTCGCCCCGTTCCTGCAGGCCAGCTACGACATTGACGCCATCACCCTGAGCGGCGGCGTGCGTTATCAGTACACCGAAAACAAGGTGGACGACTTTGTCGGTTATACCCAGCAGCAGGCCATCGCCACCGGGAAAGCCACCTCCGCCGACGCGGTGCCGGGCGGGAAAACCGATTACAACAACTTCCTGTTTAACGCCGGGATCCTCGGTCGCCTGACCGAACAGCAGCAGCTGTGGTTTAACTTCTCCCAGGGCTTCGAAATTCCGGACCTGGCGAAGTACTACGGCTCCGGCACCTATCAGCTCAGCAACGGTCACTATCGCCTGCTGAACAGCGTCAACGTGAACGACTCGACGCTGGACGGTATCAAGGTCAACGCTTATGAGCTGGGCTGGCGCTATACCGGCGATAACCTGCGCACGCAGGTCGCGGCGTATTACTCGCTCTCGAATAAAACCATCACCATCAACAAGACGGATATGACCATCAACCTGGAAGACGACAAGCGTCGTATCTACGGGGTGGAAGGTCAGGTGGACTATTTCTTCACCGACAGCGACTGGAGCACCGGTGCGAACTTTAACGCCATCAAGTCTGAAACGCGCGAAAACGGGAAATGGGAGAAGCTGACGGTTGACAGCGCCAGCCCGTCGAAAGCCAGCGCATGGGTCAACTGGGCGCCGGGCGACTGGACCCTGCGCGTACAGAGCACGCAGACCTTTGACGTGTCAGACTCCGACGGCAAGAAGATCGATGGCTATAACACGGTCGACTTCCTGGGCAGCTACGCCCTGCCGGTGGGCAAGGTCAGCTTCAGCGTGGAAAACCTGCTGGACAAAGACTACACCACCGCCTGGGGCCAGCGCGCACCGGGGCTGTATAGCCCAACCTACGGCGCACCGGGGCTGTATACCTATAAAGGCCGCGGACGTACGTTTGGTCTGAACTACTCCGTACTGTTCTGATCCTGCGCGCCGCCTGCGGGCGGCGCATTTTGCTGTGTAATTTCAACGCGAATTTGCTATAAAATCAGCGATTTGCTGAAATTGTCGGCAAACGAACGAAAAGTTTAATTTCCCCCTTTGACAAGGTGAACGCAGGTCGATAATATTCGCCCCGTTCACACGATTCCTCTGTAGTTCAGTCGGTAGAACGGCGGACTGTTAATCCGTATGTCACTGGTTCGAGTCCAGTCAGAGGAGCCAAATTTGAAAAGCCTGCTTTTGAAGCAGGCTTTTTGCTTTTCTGCGTCACTGATGTTAATTCAGAATCGCATCCAGCCTGGCAAGCACTTCATTTACAACGGCGTCAGGTATGCGTTCCAGCCGCATGCCGTTCCGGGCAGCCATATCAATGGTTCTGGGCTGGTCGCAGCGAATAACGCCCGTTGTTGTTGTTCCCGCCCCTTCCAGTGAAACGGTGAAACCTGCCGTACGTGCAAAGTTTCCGCCGCTGGTGACGGGAACCACTACCGGTAACCGGGTCAGCTTGTTAAACGATGCCTTCGATACGATAAGAACCGGACGTTTTCCACTTTGCTCGTGGCCAGCAATCGGATCCAGTGAAACAAGCCAGATTTCCCCTCTGTCCATTTACAGGATCTCCCTGCCCACCGCAGGCGCATCGATCCATTCCCGCTCCTCTTCGCTCATTTCAGCGTGCGGATCGCACTGCGCCAGCAGTTCCTCAAGCGAATAGTGAGGCCGCTTCTGGGGTTCAATAATCAGGCAGCCATTATTAATGGTCATGCCGACTTCGCTGTCCGTCGACAGTTCCAGCGTTTTCAGCACGGCGGGAGGAACCGCCAGCATGATGGATCCGCCGACCTTTTTCAGACGAGTTGTATACATAGCGCACCTCCGGATATTATATTTTAATATAACATTCATGGCGGGAAGTGCACAATTATTCATCAGATTCATGGTGATTTCCTTTTCGTATTTAGGTGTCCATAAAGCCGTTATCCATCGAAGGGCAGTGCAGGCGGGAACGAAGCGCGGAACTAAGAAGGCTGATAATAGAAAACTGTTTTTGCGGTTCAAAGGATTATGGCGAATCGGATAAACGAAATGCGAGGCGGCTTCCGGATCGGAGCTGCGCCCGCTGTATTGTCTTTTGACCGTCGGAAAGACCCGTAACGCTCAGGGCAGCCTGGCAATCACCTTAATCTCAAACTGGAATCCGTACAGCCACGTCACGCCGATCCCGGTCAACGTAGGGTAAGGCGCTTCCCCCCAATATTCTGGCAGGATACTCCAGATAGCGTCGAGGTTTGACTCGGGATCGACGACAAAGAGGGTAACGTCAACCACGTCATCGAACGTGCAGCCCGCAGCCGCAAGAACAGCATTAAGGTTATCGAATGCCAGCCGGATCTGCGCGTTGAGATCCTCTTCAGGCGAACCATCCTCCCGGCTACCAACCTGTCCCGAAACAAACAGGAAGCCGTTAGATTTGATGGCGGGTGAATACCGGTTGCGCTCGTAGAGCGCCTGCCGACCGAAGGGAAAAACGGCTTCGCGTGTTGTCATGTTTGTGCCTCTGTAATGGGGCGAAATCTGCCCGGTGAACATAAAGACACTTTACAGGTGTCGGATCGGGCGGATAAACAAGCGACTTTGTCCATCATTGTTTGTAATATCCAAACAATCGGTGAAAAGAGAGGACTTGGGATGGATCGTTTCGATGCGATGCGCGCCTTTGCTCGCGTGGTGGAGGCAGGCAGTTTCACCAAGGCTGCCCAAACGCTTCATATGAGTAAAACCACGGTGACGCAGCTTATTCAGCAGCTGGAAGCGCGCCTGCGCGTCAAGCTGCTCCACCGCACCACCCGCAGGCTCGGTGTGACTCCTGATGGCGCGGTCTACTACGAGCGCGTCATCCGCCTGCTGGCGGACATGGAAGATGCTGAAAACAGCCTGTCCAGTGCAACGATGATGCCCCGGGGGCGACTACGGGTGGACGTGCCCACTCCTCTCGCCCGCCTGGTGCTGGTGCCCGCGCTACCGGCTTTTCACGCGCGCTACCCTGATATCCAGTTCGACATGGGCGTGAGTGACCGGGTGGTGGATCTGATCGGCGACAACGTGGATTGCGTCGTGCGCGGCGGTGAAATCAACGACCAGTCCCTGATCGCACGCCATGTCGGCGATTTGCAAATCGGTGTTTACGTCGCACCGAGCTATGTGGAACGCCTCGGCGCACCTGCGCATCCGCGAGAGCTGGAAAACACGGACCATCGCATAGTGGGATTCTTGTCCTCACGCACCGGCAAGGTTGATCCTCTGGTACTGCACGGTGAGAGCGAACATATTGAAATCACGGGCAGCTACGTGCTTGCAGTGGATGATGGTAATGCCTACCTCGAAGCCGGGCTCGCGGGATTAGGCGTGATTGCACTACCCGTTTATATGGCGGCAGCACATCAGGCTTGTGGCTCCTTGATTCCGCTATTTGAAGACTGGCGTATTAACCCAATGCCTCTGTACCTGGCCTTTCCGCCGAACCGCCACGTTAACGCCAAACTGCGCGTTTTTATTGATTGGATCGTTGAATTGATGCAGCAGCATGTCCCCACTTCTACAAATAAGTAACTGCATCTATTCGCTCATCACCGCCGAGTGACGGTCATGCTGGCGGTTTTGAAGCAGGCTTTATGCTTTTCTGCCCTACAGCACAAACTCATAGTGCGAGCCGTCCGGCAGCTCCACATCAAGCCGCAGCTTTCCGCCCGCCGCCTCAACGTAGCGCTTGAGAGAAGAGAGTTTCAAATCGCGCCCGGGCTTTTCCATTACCGCAACGGTAGGTTGCCTGATACCCAACGCCTGCGCCATTTCTACCTGCGTTTTTTGTACTTTCTCGCGTAACTCAGCAAGATGAATGTTGAGCAAAATATCCGTTGCTATCGCCTGAGCGCTGGCGACAACCTCCTGCTTTTCATCCGCTATAAGCTGCTCAAGGGTTCTTCCCATCGCGCTATTCCCTCTCTTTTAATCTATTCAGCCAGTGAGTGAATTCCCGGTCAGCAACGAGAAGCATCTCATCGTAGAATAGCCTTTCATTGCCGACCTTATTGCCCGCACAAAGCACGATACCCGTGCGGTTTGGATCAAAGGCGAAAAATGCCCGCAAGGGATCGCCCTTACTCTGAATACGTAGCTCTTTCATGTTGCTGTGACGAGAGCCTTTAAGCGTATCAGCGTAGGGTCTCGATAAACCCGGCCCCTTCTCTCGCAAAACAAGCAGTGCTGCAAGTACGCTGGCGCGTTCGGTATCGTCAAGCGAAGTGAACCAGCGATCAAACCTGTCCGTCGTGTTAATTGCCCACACAAGACCTCCCATCCAATATAGATCAAAAGCTATATACATGCAAAGCTATAGCGATGATTATGCTGAGATGGAAAAGCAGAATCTTGTGGGGTTACGGAAATACTGAATGCGTGCCGGAGTAATTCTATGTATCCCTTGTTGGATATTCATTTTGTTACGAGCAGAATCGGAAAAAGTTCAGCAGCCCAGCAACTGCCGCCAGGCCGCCACTTCCTCATCCAGCCACGCGACAAAAAGAGCCACCTCGGGCTTCGTCTCCGTTGACTGCGCTTTCACCAGCCAGTAAGGCCAGGGATACGGCGCGGTAATTGAGGTTAGCTGGACCAGCTCGCCCCGGGTGATGGCATCCTGAACCAGAGAGCGGCGCTCCAGCGCGATGCCTTTCCCGAGCCGAACGGCTTCGATAATTAAATTCGAGTCGTTAATGCATAAACCGCCAGGCACGATCTCTTTCTCCAGCCCCGCATTTACGCACCACGTTTTCCACGACTCCATGGAAAAAATAATATGACTTTTTGCAATCTCAGCCGGCGTAGCGGGCAGCACACCGTCGTTATAGCCGGGTGCGGCCACCACAATAAGCTCATCGGAAAAAAGGTACTGGCTTTCACTCCCTTCCCAGTTTCCCTTCCCCATCCGTATCGCGATGTCTGTTCCTTCCTGCTGCAGGCTGGTGACCGTCAGGCTGGCCTGGATCCGAAGAGTGATAAGTGGATATTTCGCCCGAAAGCGTTCCAGACGCGGCAACAGCCAGTGGCATCCAAAAGACGGCACCATCGCCAGCGTCAGCTCCTGCTTTCTCGGCTTCACCTGTACAAGCCGGGTGGCATCTGCGATATGGTTCAACGCCTCGCGTACCTGTAAGGCATAGAGCCGCCCTTCTTCGTTAATCTGCACCCCGCGTCCCTGACGGATAAAGAGCTTTACGCCCACCATCTCCTCCAGCACTTTGATCTGCTGGCTGATTGCGGAATGGGTAACGTGGAGCTCTTTCGCCGCCAGCGTCACGCTGCCAAGACGGGCGACGGCTTCAAAGCTTCGCAAACTGGCAATGGGTGGAAAATCCGACATGAAAGCACTTCCTTATCCGCGCTGGATGTATAACGGCAACTTGCCCACATGTCAGTAATACTAACCTTTACGGTAAGATACTGAAGATATTCGCCAGGAAGTTTGTATTGTACTGTTTGTTCATCCTCTTCAATGACGCGTTATTTCACAGAGACAGGAAAACGGCAACGATGATTAAGCTTGTTGGCATTATGGATTCACCTTATGTACGGCGCGTGGCGATTTCCCTTGAACTTTATGGCGTTGAGTTTGAAAGTCAGCCGCTGTCGGTATTCAGCACCTTCGACGCGTTCTCCCGAATCAACCCCGCGGTAAAAGCGCCCACGCTGATTCTGGATAACGGAATACGTTTGATGGACTCGTCGCTGATACTGAATTATTTCGAGGCTCAGGCCACACCCGAGCGGAGACTTCTGCCCGTCGCGCCGGATGCGCTGGCAAACGATATTCAGACGCTGGGTTTTATCCTCGCCGCCGCGGAGAAAGCCGTGCAAAATGTGTATGAGCACAACCAGCGCCCGGTGGAAAAGCAGCACGCTTTATGGGTCGATCGCATTACCACCCAGCTGCTGGCGGCCTGCAGGGAATGGAATGCCTTGCTGGAGACGCGTCCGGCCTCCGCCGTTCCCGATCAGGTTGCCGTCACGAGCACGGTTGTCTGGACGTTTATTCAGTCGATGATCCCGCACGTCGTTAACGCAGCGGATTTTAGAGAGATTCAGGCGGTTACCGAATCATTCGAATCACAGGCGGTCTTTAAAAAATATCCGTTCAGCTAAGCGATGAGCCCGGTCAGCGCAGCGCTACCGGACAAACCAGCACCTAAATCTGATAATCAATCGCCACTTCTTCCGGCTCCATCACCTGGCGTTTAATCTCATCCACCGACAGCCCGGCGTTACAGAGTTCGATAAAGCGCCACACGTAGTTGCGCTGCAGCTGCCCGCGCTTCAGGCCAAGCCATACGGTGTTTGCGTCGAACAGATGACGCGTATCAAGACGCACCAGGTTCCCGTCCTCGCGTTCTCCGCTGGACTGTTCCGCCACCAGACCAATGCCCAGACCCAGCTCGACGTAGGTTTTGATCACGTCAGAATCCTGCGCGCTCAGCACCACGTCCGGCGTTAGCCCTTTGCGGTTGAAGGCCTCGTCTATGCGCGAGCGTCCGGTGATCCCCTGGCGGTAGGTGATCAGCGGCCATTTCGCAACGTCTTCCAGCGTCAGAGGGGAAACCTGATTCAGCGGATGATCGACCGGGAGTAACAGGCTGTGGTACCAGCGGAACCAGGGAAAGGCCACCAGCAGCGGGTCGTTGCTCAGGCGTTCGCTGGCAATGCCGATATCCGCCCCACCGTTTTGCAGCAGCACTTCAATTTCCTGCGGCGTGCCCTGGATGAGCTCCAGACGGACGTCGGGGAAAAGTTCGCGGAACGCTTTAATCACCGGCGGCAGGCTGTAGCGCGCCTGGGTGTGGGTGGTGGCGATGGTGAGTACGCCCGAGGCGTCATTGGTAAAGAGATCCGCCAGACGACGCACGTTGCTTGCCTCGTTGAGGATCCGCTCAGCGATGGTGAGCAAAGCCTTACCCGGCTCCGTCATGCCGAGCAGCCGCTTGCCGCGACGGATAAAGATCTCTATGCCCAGCTCCTCTTCCAGCTCGCGGATGTGGCGGCTGACGCCGGACTGAGAGGTATAAAGCATATTGGCGACCTCGGTCAGGTTGTAGTCCCGCCTGGCCGCCTCACGGATAATTTTAAGTTGCTGGAAATTCACGATTCACTCCGGCGCATCTGACATAGCTCTATTGTTAGAGTCAGCCGCGCTGCAGAACAAATAATAAAAACCAGCATCTTATGCTTTTATGGAATATCAGCTCACGAGCTGGAGTTCACGGTTCTCAAGCGACGGCTTGCTGACCAGCGACATCAAAATCTCTTTTACCGCCTGCGCCTGCGGCGACAGCGAACCGCGTGCAGACATGTTCAGCGACAGCGGCAGGCTCATCGAAGGCGTGGTGATCCGCGCCATCCAGCCGTTCGCCGCGCTGCACAGCGAGCGTGCTGCGGATTCCGGCAGAACCGTCACCCCCATTCCGCTGGCAATGGCCGCGGTGAGCGTGGAGATTGAGTCAATTTCGCCGATGATTTTGGCCGTCAGGCGGCGCAGGGAGAACGCTTCGTCCACGCGCACGCGCACGGCGCTGTAGTCGCGCGGCAGATAAAGGTTCATCTCTGCCACGGCGGTAAGGTCTACGCTCTGGCCCGGACAGTCGCGGGTGCCCACGAGATAGAGATCTTCTTTCAGCAGCGGCTGGCTGGTGATGCCGGCGACCGGGGAGCGATCGTAAAGGACCGCCATATCCAGCTGGCCGTTGAGCAGTTTGTCATTCAGCACGGAACCGCTGTTTTCGTGCAGGTACACCAGCACTTCAGGCAGCTCGGCGCGAACGGCCTGCAGCAGCGGCATGGTAATAGAGGACGCGGCCGTTCCCGGCGCCAGGCCGATAGACACGTGCCCGCTCAGGGTCTGGCCCACGTTATTTACCGCCAGCTGCGCCTGTTCACACTGGCGAAGGATGGTGCGCGCATGGGTATACAGGATCTTGCCTGCTTCCGTTGGCGTGACGCCGCGTTTGGTGCGGATCAACAGCTGCTGATCCATCTCGCCTTCCAGAGTAGCCACCTGCTGGCTCAGCGCGGGCTGCGCGATATGCAGCACTTCTGCCGCTTGAGTCAGGCTGCCGATATCGACGATTTTTACGAAGTATTTCAGTCGTCTTAAGTTCATTTTGCCCCCTGTTCGAAATGCTGTGCCGGAACCGGCTGTCGTTGTTGAACAGGTTTTGCAATATGAATGCCACTTTTACCAGGCGGTCTAAATTGTTCGCTAAGCGCCTGAAAATAAGGAAACCTAATCATGGAGGGGGGTTTTATTACCGAAACAGCAGTTTATGATCTGCCCCATTAGGGGTATACCCGCACCATGACGGTGCATTCCGCTGCCAAAAACATCACTTTGCCGATTTTGTCAGCAAACGATCAAAAGGCGTTGATCCACCCTTTGACAAGGCGAACGCAGGTCGATAATATGCGCCCCGTTCACACGATTCCTCTGTAGTTCAGTCGGTAGAACGGCGGACTGTTAATCCGTATGTCACTGGTTCGAGTCCAGTCAGAGGAGCCAAATTTGAAAAGCCTGCTTTTAAAGCAGGCTTTTTGCTTTTCTGCGCAAGGTAAATGCAAAACGGCAACCGGGTTGCCGTTTTTAGTGTTTGCACCCTCTCCCGCGGGAGAGGGCTGGGGTGAGGGCACCAGCCCGCGCTATCCCTTCACATGCCAATCTTAACCGGCATTCCCGACCGCCGTTCCAGTTCAGCGCCCGCGCCCTCGTTTATCAACTGCGTTCGCTGCGCGGCTGAAATAGGCAGCGGCACTTTCCGGGTTGACTCAAATTCCGCACGGTTACGTGATAATGGCTCGTGAACTTCCACCCAGCGGCTGCCGTCCGGCTCCGTGGTCATCTTTACGGGCCGATCGATAAGCTGCACGCGGGTGCCTACGGGAACATTATCGAAAAGATACTTGATGTCGTTATTACGCAGACGGATACAGCCCTGGCTCACCCGCAGCCCGATGCCGAAATTCGAGTTTGTGCCGTGAATGGCATACAGCCTGCCGATATAAATCGCATACAGCCCCATCGGGTTATCCGGCCCGGCGGGCACGAATGCCGGCAGCGTTTTCCCTTCTGCCGCATAGGCACGGCGCGTATTCGGCGTTGGAGACCAGGTTGGCCCCTCCTGCTTACGCTCAACGGCCGTCACCCAGTTACGCGGGGTTTCACGCCCGGCCTGACCGATGCCGATGGGCAGCACTTCAACGGTGTTACCGCCTGGCGGGTAATAGTAAAGGCGCATTTCTGCCGCATTGACGATAATGCCCTCGCGGACGGTGTCAGGCAAAATCAGCTGCTGGGGTATCACCAGCCGGGTGCCGGGTTTGGGCAAAAAAGGATCCACGCCCGGGTTTGCTTCCAGCAGGTTGCTCAGCCCCTGCCCGTGCTGCGCGGCAAAGGCTTCCAGAGGCAGCGTGTTGCCTTCGGGAACGGTGATGATAATCGGGGTACCCACCAGACGACTGCCTTCCGGCGGAAGCGTATAGGTTACGGCAAACGCACCGGGTACAGCGGCACACAGCGTAAGGACGAACCAGGTAAGTCGAATCATAGTTTTCTGCGCTCAAAAAAGAGAAAGCCCGGACTCAGGCAGGCTTTCTCAGTTTACGCTATCACGCCTCGGTTTTGCGCCACCTGCGCGTCAGCACTTTCTCCGCCTCGACAATAAGGAACATCACAAAACCAATCAGGAAGGTGATGACCCAGTAGCGGAACGGCAGCGCTTCGGTGCCAAACAGCATCTGCATGAACGGTGCGTAAATGATAAGAAGCTGTAGCGCCAGCAGTACGCCGCTCACGATCCAAATCCCTTTGTTCGCCAGCAGGCCTTTGCTCAGCGAGAAGCCGTCATTAACGCGGCAGTTGAGCATGTAGAACCACTGCGCAGTGACCAGGGTTTGCAGCAGCACGGTGCGGATAAATTCTGCCGAATAGCCGCGCGGCTGTAGCCAGGCTTCCAGCACGAAGGCGCTGATGGCAATCATCAGACCGACAAACACCACGCGCCAGATGGCATAGCCGTCCATCACATGGAGATTCGCCTTGCGCGGTGGCCGGTTCATGATGTCCTTCTCACCCGCTTCAAACGCCAGGCCAAACGACAGCGTTGCCGACGTCGCCATGTTCATCCACAGGATCAGGACCGGCGTCAGCGGGATCAGGTTCCCCGCCAGCAGCGCGATGATAATCAGCAGGGCCTGCGCGATGTTGCTGGGGATAACGAACAGAATGGTCTTTTTCAGGTTATCGTAAACCCGGCGTCCCTCGTGCACCGCGCTGGCAATGGTGGCAAAGTTGTCATCCGTTAACACCATGTCGGCGGCTTCCTTGGTCACTTCAGTCCCCTTAATCCCCATGGCGATACCCACATCCGCCCGCTTGAGCGCGGGGGCATCATTTACGCCATCCCCGGTCATGCCCACGACTTCCTGTTTACTTTGCAGAGCCTGCACAAGGCGGAATTTATCCTCCGGGCTGGTTCGGGCGAAAATATCGTACTGCTGTGCGGCGTCGCTCAGCTGACGATCGTCCATCGCCTCCAGCTCACGTCCGGTGATAGCGCTTGCGGCGTTACCAATCCCCAACATTTGCCCAATGCTCATGGCCGTTTGCGGGTGGTCACCGGTGATCATTTTCACGCGGATCCCGGCCTGCAGACAGTCGGCAATGGCGGTAATGGCCTCCGGACGCGGCGGATCCATCATTCCTGCGATACCCAGCAGGATCACGCCGTCATGCAGGTCCGGGTGATCCAGCTCGCGTTGCCCCTCGCGGGCAGGTTTCCAGGCCGCGGCCACCATGCGCAGACCTTCCCGGGCATACTCTTCAATCTTCCCTTCCCAGTAAGGCTGATCGAACGGCTGCAGTCCGTCATTCGTCTGCTGGTACTGGCAGAGGCGGAACAGGACGTCCGGCGCGCCGGTGATTAAAATCACCTCTTCATCGCCCAGCCGGTACAGCGTGGACATGTATTTATACTGCGAATCAAACGGGATTTTACTGCGCATTTCGGTGTCGACCGGTGGGAGCGGGATTTTCGCCGCCAGCACCTTCAGCGCGCCCTCGGTTGGCCCCCCGGTGATTTTCCACAGCCCCTGCTCGTCTTTGATCAGCTGGCTGTCATTACAGAGGTCAATGGTGCGCAGGTAGCGTTCCAGCAGGGAACCCTGCGTCACGCTGACGGGCGTCGGGTCATCTACGGGGTGAATATTCCCCACCGGTTCGTAGCTGTCGCCCTCTACGCGATAGGTCGTGTCAGCGGTAATCACCGCTTTGACCGTCATTTCATTCATCGTCAGGGTGCCGGTTTTATCCGAGCAGATGACCGTCATCGCCCCCAGCGTTTCCACCGTAGGCAGCTTGCGAATGATAGCCTTGCGACGCGCCATGGCCTGTACGCCAAGCGAAAGGATGATGGAAATGATGGCCGGCAGGCCTTCCGGCACGGCGGCAACGGCGAGGCTAATAAGCGACAGCACCAGTTCTGAAACTGGCATATCCCGGAACAGGAGGCTAAAGACAAACAGCGCCACCATCATCACCAGGATAGTGATGAAGATGGTCTTACCGAGCTTATCCATCTGCACCATCAGCGGCGTGCGGTGTTTTTCAATGTCGGACATCATCTGATTGATGTGGCCCAGCTCGGTCTCGCCCCCGGTTGCCACCACCACGCCTTTACCGCCGCCGGAGCTAACGGTAGTGCCTGAGTAGAGCAGATTATACCGGTCACCTAAGGGCAGTTCCCCGCTTAACGCATCGCTGTTTTTCTCAACAACGGTGGATTCGCCGGTCAGGATGGCCTCCTCCACGCGAAGGTTATGCGCTTCAATCACGCGCAGGTCCGCAGGGATACGATCCCCGGCGCGGATCACCACGATATCTCCCGGGACCAGCGCCGTGGTGGGGATCGTTTCATGATTCCCCTGTCGTACCACCACGGCTTCGCTGGAGAGCATATTGCGAATGCTCTGCAGCGATTTTTCAGCATTGCTCTCCTGGATATGGCCAATCAGCGCGTTAATGATGGCAACCCCAAGGATCACAAACATGTCTACCCAGTGGCCCATGAAGAGCTTAAGCAACGCGGCCACCAGCAGAACGTAAATCAATACGTCGTTAAAATGCGCCAGGAAGCGCAGCCAGGCAGGTTTGCCCTTTTTTTGCGGTAACGCATTCTCACCGTGCTGCTGAAGTCGGGCTGATGCCTCTGTGCCGCTAAGGCCTTCCAGTGTGGAGTGAATATTCGACAGGGTTTCATCAACGGTTTGTTGATAATACGGACGTTCAGGTTTTCCTGTTTTCATCGTTCCTTCCTCAGGTTCTATTCAGAAATCACCTTGCTTCTCTGTAATTAACGAATAACGAAAACAGGAACATGTGCGTAACGAACAATACTTGCCGCCTCCGATCCTAACAAATGGGTTTGAATATTTGGATTTCGCGAGCCGACAATAATCGCGCCGACGGTAAGTTCATCCGCCAGCTTAATAACCTCATCACGAACATTCCCGCTACGGACGTGGAGATGAACACGCTCTTCTGGCAAATTTACTTTTTTGACCAGGTCAGACAGCTTTTCTTTCGAATTATTAATCATATATTCATCCATTTTGCGCGCATCTGAAATAAAACCACGCGTCAGTTCGGCTGAAAATTTGGGCATGACGTGCAGCAAATGAATGTCACCCGATGCGCTTTGCGCCAGAAACTGTGCATGCTGCAACGCTTTATCCGCCAGGCTTGTCTCGTAGACATCCACCGGAACGAGAATGTTTTTATACATATCGAGCATCCTTTTTATAACCAACACGAGAGTGAATGAAGCAAAAAAACGCATTAAATGCAGGGGGTTGCCCTTAATGCCAGTTACGGAAAAAAAAGATGATTAACATTAAACGTAGCACAGGAATATCAGGTTTAGCGCTTCCCCACTGATAATGGTTATTTAACATTTATCTTTTCGCCGACTATGCTCATAGTCAGCTACCGCTTCCGGCTCATGGAGGAATGTATGTATGGTTTAAGCCTGATCCGTCTGGGTATGTTTATTGCGCTTGCCATTATCGCCAGCACGGCGATTGGTTTATTTACCTATATGGTCGTCACTGTTCTGGCAGAATAGTGTCACCCCTGTCCAGGTTATGGAATAAATAAAACAGTTATTTATTAGGGGAATACAGTGAACCGCTACCTCTCTCTTTTACCGTTCGTTTTGTTAACGCTCACGGCGTGCGACCCGAAACCGAAGCAAGACTCTCCCCTTCCCAGGATGGTAAAAGTGGCGGAGGTGACGGTTCCCGGTCACGCCCAGCAGCGCGTTTTCCCCGCCCGCATTGAATCGGGCGATGCCACAGACCTTTCCTTCAAGCGCGCAGGTCAAATTGAAGCGCTGGATGTGCGTCAGGGCGCAGCCATCAAGCAGGGGCAACAGCTTGCCAGACTGAACGCCCGTGAAGCCCAGCAGCGGGTTAACGACAGACAAACGGCGGCGACGCTGGCCCAGAGGCAGTTCGATCGCTTCCAGACGCTGGCGGGCCGGCAGGCGATTTCGAAAGCGGAAATGGACGTGCAGCGTGCGAACCGAGATTCGGCGAATGCGGCGCTGCAGATTGCCCGGGAAGAGCTGAATCAGATGACGCTCGTCGCCCCCTTCAGCGGGACGGCGGCCAGCGTACATGTCCGAAACCATCAGGTGGTGTCCCCCGGACAGCCCATTGCCACGTTAACCCGCACCGACCTGCTTGACGTGGTGTTCAGTATCCCCGAAAACCTGTTTAAGACCTTTGATATCCGCAACGCGCAGTATCGCCCCGTGGTGCGAATTAACGCCATTCCGGATCGTGAATTTACCGCCGTCTACAAAGAGCACTCGGGCAGCAGCGACAGCAATACCCTGACCTGGCAGGTGATACTCACCATGCCGCGGCCAGATGATTTTCCCGCCGTCGGTGGCGTAAGCGGTACGGTGACCATCAATTTAACCAACCTCCCGGCGGGCGCGGGCGCTCAGGCGCTGGTCGTACCGGTTGAGGCAGTCTTTAACCCGGACAACAGCCCGCGCAATGAGCCGCACGTCTGGGTCGTAACGGGCGAAGGCGACGCGCTCCATCTTGAAGACCGCAAGGTCAGCGTGGGACAAGTGAGTACTGAAGGCGTGGTGATCACCAGCGGGCTTAAGGCGGGCGAACGCGTGGTGGCCGCAGGCGTTGGGGAGCTGCATGCTAATCAGCCGGTGCGTATCTGGACGCGTGAACGGGGACTGTAATGGATATCTCTCGTCAATTTATCAATAACCCCGTTCGCGTCTGGCTAACGATCCTGCTGCTGGGCATCGGGGGGATTTTCGCCCTGTTGAATATCGGCAGGCTGGAAGATCCCGCCTTTACCATCAAAACCGCAGTGGTGGTCACCCACTACCCCGGCGCATCCGCTCAGCAGGTGGAAGAAGAGGTGACGCTTCCGCTGGAGAATGCCCTTCAGCAGCTGCCTTATCTGGATAACGTCAGCTCTATCTCGTCAAACGGTCTGTCGCAAATCACCGTTAACATCGCGTCACGCTATCACTCGAACGAGCTGCCGCAGATTTGGGATGAACTGCGCCGCCGCGTGGGTGATGCCTCGCGTCAGTTCCCGCCCGGCGTCGTCACGCCCTTTGTGAATGACGATTTCGGCGACGTGTTCGGCTTCTTCTTCGCCATTTCCGGGGATGAATTCAGTAACCCTGAACTGGTGAGATACGCGGAGCAGCTTCGCCGCGAGTTAATTCTGGTCCCCGGGGTTGCGAAGGTCGCCATCGGTGGGGCGATTAGCCAGCAGGTCAACATTGATATCTCCCTGAGCAAAATGGCCGCGCGCGGCATTACGCTGAACCAGCTTTCCGCCCTGCTCAGCAGACTTAACGTTGTTTCCAGCGCAGGAGAAATCACCTCCGGCACCGAATCCATTCGCCTGCACCCGACCGGCGAGTTCGGGAATCTTGATGAACTGGCGGATCTCATCATCACGCCTTCCGGCACCGGGGCGGCGACGCGTCTGCGGGATATCGCCACGCTGTCGCGCGGGCTGAACGAATCGCCAGCCAGTATCTACCATGCCAACGGCAAAAAAGCCGTCACGATGGGCGTCTCGTTTATTCCCGGGGTAAACGTGATCGACGTGGGCCACGCGCTGGAGGCGAAGCTAAACCAGATGTCGGCGGAAAAACCGGCCGGCATACGGATAGACCTGTTTTACGATCAGGCAGCCGAAGTGGGCCACTCTGTTAACGGTTTTATTATTAACTTCCTGATGGCGCTGGCGATTGTCATCGGCGTGCTGCTGATTTTTATGGGCGTACGCAGCGGGATCATCATTGCGGTTTCTCTCGCCCTTAACGTGCTGGGCACGCTGCTGATTATGTATCTGTGTGGCATTGAGCTACAGCGCATCTCGCTTGGGGCGCTGATTATCGCCCTCAGCATGCTGGTGGATAACGCCATCGTGATTGTCGAAGGGGTATTGATTGCCCGACAGCAGGGCTCCCCGCTGTTAACCGCCGTAAACTACATCATCCGCCGCTCCGCCCTGCCGCTGCTGGGGGCGACGGTGATTGCCATCCTGGCGTTTGCCCCTATCGGGCTGTCGCAGGATTCCACCGGGGAATACTGTAAATCCCTGTTCCAGGTGCTGCTGATTTCCCTGATGCTGAGCTGGTTTTCGGCGCTCACCCTCACCCCGGTGCTGATTAAGTGGTGGTTGTTTAAAAACGACAGCGCGCCCGATAAAACCGACGAATCAGACCCTTACGATAAACGACTCTACCGCGCCTACCAGCGCCTGCTTAACACGCTGTTGCATCATAAGGCACCGACGCTCATTGTGATGGCTGCGCTGCTGGCAGCGTCTGTCTGGGGCTTCGGCGCCGTACGGCAAAACTTTTTCCCGTCGTCTAATACGCCCATTTTCTTTGTCGACCTGTGGTTACCCTACGGTACCGATATCAAGTGGACTGAGAAAATGACCGGCGATATCGAAAAAACCATTAACGGCCAGCCTGGCGTGGAGACCACCGTCTCAACCATTGGTCAGGGAAGTATGCGCTTTATTCTGACCTACAGCGGACAGCGCCAGTACAGCAACTATGCGCAGATCATGGTGCGCATGGACGACCAGCGCAACATCTCCGCCCTGACGCGCCACGTGGACGAGTACATCGCGCGAAACTATCCGCAGGTCAACGCCAGCACCAAACGCGTGATGTTTGGCCCCTCCGGCGATAGCGCCATTGAGGTGCGCATTAAAGGCCCCGACCCTGACCGGCTGCGCCTGATTGCCAGCCAGGTGGACGATATCCTCACGCGCGACCCGGCCACGGGCAGCGTCAGGAACGACTGGCAAAACCGCAGCAAGGTGATCCGCCCACAGTACGTTGCCGCCCTGGGCCGCGAGCTTGGCGTAGATAAGCAGGACGTTGACAACGCGCTGGAGATGAACTTTTCCGGCAGCCGGGCGGGGCTGTATCGGGAAGGCAGCGACCTGCTCCCGGTCGTGGTGCGCCCGCCTGAGAGCGAACGGCTGGACGCCAGTCACCTGAACAACGTGCTGGTCTGGAGCCAGACGCGGCAGCAGTATATCCCGCTGAGTAACGTCGTCAGCCGCTTCTCGCTGGAGTGGGAAGATCCGCTCATCCTTCGACGCGACCGCTCGCGGGTGCTGACGGTGCAGACGGACCCGGACCCGCTGAGCCAGCAAACCTCCGGGGACATTCTCGCCCGGGTGAAGCCGCAAGTAGATGCCCTTCCCCTGCCACACGGCTACAGCATCGAGTGGGGGGGCGACGCGGAAAACTCCAGCGAAGCGCAGCAGGGGCTATTCACTACGCTACCTCTCGGGTATCTGGTGATGTTTGTCATTACGGTGCTGATGTTCAGCTCGGTAAAAAATGCGGTCGCTATCTGGCTGACCGTACCGCTGGCGCTGATTGGCGTGACGCCGGGATTTTTACTTACCGGCATTCCCTTTGGCTTTATGGCGCTGATTGGTCTGCTGAGCCTGAGCGGAATGCTCATCCGCAACGGCATCGTGCTGGTGGAAGAGATCGAACAGCAGAAAACGCAACAGGATCAGCACAGCGCGATCGTGTACGCCGCGACCTCACGTCTGCGCCCCATCCTGCTCACCGCGTTCACGACCGTACTTGGCCTGGCTCCGCTGCTGCTGGACGTTTTCTTCCAGAGCATGGCCGTTGTGATTATGTTTGGACTGGGGTTTGCTACAATCCTGACGCTGCTGGTACTCCCCGTGATCTATGCGTGTTTCCATCGTAAGGACGAAGCCAAACAACAATGAATGCGACAGGGCTGAACATTATCAAGACGCTGGGCTGTATGACGGCGGTGACCTTCTTTACCATCTACAACACCTGGGATCATTATGATTATGACTATCACTGGATCCTGGGATTTTTAACCTTTATTTCGACGATCGCCACACCGCTGTTTTTTGTCGTTGCGGGCTATCTCGACGGACAATCACGGCACGGCACCCGCTGGCAGCTGGGTAAAATTAAAAGTCTGGTGATTGTTTTTCTGTTCTGGATAACGATCTACTACCTGTGGGAGCCCTATCAGCGCGGGTATTTAATCCAGCCCTGGTTCGTGTTCGCCTTTGTGGTGATTTACACCTTCCACCCGGTGGTGGAGTGGCTTAGCCAGCGGCGAGCGCTGTTCTGCGGCGCGATTGCCGCCCTGCTGCTCTTTTCCTACGGATACGATCTGCTGTCGGCGCTCTATCCTGGAACGCACGTCCTTTCTCTTTCACCGCAGTATCGGCTGTGGACGTGGCTGCTGTTTTATCTGACGGGGCAACTCTTTTGCGACCCGAAAATTGCCGAGTGGATTAGCCGTAAAAATGTCGTCAGGGCGGCGGTCGTCGCCATCCCGTTTATCTACCTCTTCACCTGGTTTTACGAGCGCCATTTCTTCTTCGCGCTGTTCAAGGCGGACAGAAACGCCTTTATTCTCACCGGCTCGCAGATTTACATTTTAATCATCGCGCTGGTGATTGCGGCGAACGGCGTGCGATTTCGCCGCAATGCTGAATTTAAGGAGTCCATTCTGGCCGCCATCAGCAAAACGATGACCGGCGTGTATATTGTGCACTACTCGGTGTTTCATCTGCTGACGGCGCTGATACCGGTGACCTCTCTCGGTATGAAGCTGGCGCTGATTGTGCTCACCTTCGTCACCTCAGTTCTGTTCTCCATGCTGGTATTGTCTAACGCCGTGGCAAAAAAGGTGATCACCCTTTAAAAGCCCAAGCGCAGCCAGGCAAAGAGCACGTTGCCGTTGTTATAGGTTCCTGGAATATAGGTGAACTGGACGGTAACGCGCTTATACCCGGCCGAAAACAGCGGGAAGATGAACGGTAGCGGGACATAGTTTGCAAAATCATCTCGCGCCGTGATGCCCGCCGCGGCACCGAGCCCAAGACGGAAATCTTTGGCATCATCCAGATACCAGCCCTTCTCCCAGCCATAGCCCATCGCGGGCTGCCATTCGTTATGCGAGTCCTTGAACATCATCGCGAACAGCGCGCTCCAGTTGCCCTCTTCGTTATAGCGGGAAACGCCCAGCCCGCCGCCCCACGGCATTTCATTGTAATTGTCGGTTTTTTCTTTGTCGTACATAAAGCGAGCGTGCCAGCTCAGAAACGGCAGGTACAGGTCGTAACGTTGGGGCTCTTCCCAGGTTTGCGAAATATCATCCGTCAGCGCATTCCACCAGCCGCTGATACGCTGTTCACCATAGACGTTGGGCTCCGCATGAAGCGGTGCGACGAATAAAAACAGGACCATCCAGAATGCCGAAAAGGTGCGTTGCATCGTTATTCCCTCAGCTTAACTTACGCAGCGGTCACTATTACTGTAAACCATTCAGCCTTTAACGGAGCCAGAAGACACAATTATCTCGCTGCAGGCGGGGATGAAATTTATTTATTCAGCACCATCCGGAAAGATAAAAACGTTTTCTCAGGCGTTCTGTCGCGTTAGTCTCATAGGTTCCGTTTATATGACGGGCGCAACGTGAGTGACCTTTTCTTATACCAATAATTAAAAAATCAGTACGGACAGGACAACTATGGACTCCACCCTCATCTCCGATCGTCCCAACGAGGAGACACCTTCGCTCAATCGTGCCCGCCGCGCAGCCTTAGGCAGCTTCGCGGGTGCCGTCGTCGACTGGTATGATTTTCTGCTTTACGGCATCACTGCCGCCCTGGTGTTTAACCGCGAGTTTTTTCCCCAGGTCAGCCCTGCGATGGGCACGCTTGCCGCGTTTGCCACTTTCGGCGTCGGCTTTCTGTTTCGCCCGCTGGGCGGTGTGATCTTCGGCCACTTCGGCGACCGCCTGGGCCGCAAGCGCATGCTGATGCTCACCGTCTGGATGATGGGGATCGCCACCGCGCTGATTGGTATTCTCCCTTCGTTTTCCATCATTGGCTGGTGGGCACCGGTACTGCTGGTCACCCTGCGCGCCATCCAGGGCTTCGCCGTAGGCGGCGAATGGGGCGGTGCGGCGCTGCTGTCCGTAGAGAGCGCGCCGAAAAATAAGAAATCGTTTTACAGCAGCGGCGTACAGGTCGGGTACGGCGTGGGCCTTCTGCTTTCCACCGGGCTGGTATCGCTAATCAGCCAGCTCACCACCGACGAGCAGTTCCTGAGCTGGGGCTGGCGCATTCCGTTCATCTTCAGCATCGTGCTGGTCATCGCCGCGCTGTGGATCCGCAACGGGATGGAGGAGTCGGCTGAGTTTGAAAAACAACAGCTGGAAAAACCGCTCGCCAAAAAGCGTCTGCCTGTGATGGAAGCGCTGGTTCAGCACCCTGGCGCTTTTCTGAAAATTATCGCCCTGCGCCTGTGCGAGCTGCTGACGATGTATATCGTCACCGCGTTTGCCCTGAACTACTCGACGCAGAACCTCGGTCTGCCGCGCGAGCTGTTCCTGAATATTGGCCTGCTGGTCGGCGGGATCAGCTGTCTGACTATCCCCTGCTTCGCCTGGCTGGCGGACAGGTTTGGCCGCCGTCGCGTCTACATCACCGGGGCGCTGATTGGTACCCTCAGCGCCTGGCCGTTCTTTATGGCGCTCGAGGCGCAGTCGATCTTCTGGATTGTCTTCTTCGCCATCATGCTCGCCAACATCGCTCACGATATGGTGGTCTGCGTGCAGCAGCCGATGTTCACCGAACTGTTTGGCGCAAGCTACCGCTACAGCGGCGCGGGCGTGGGCTACCAGGTGGCAAGCGTGGTCGGTGGCGGATTTACGCCGTTTATTGCCGCCGCGCTGGTGACCTTCTCCGGCGGCAACTGGCACAGCGTGGCGATTTATCTGCTGGCCGGCTGCCTGCTGTCGGCGGCGACGGCGCTGCTGATGAAAGAGACAAGCCACGGCTGATCTCCCTTTTGTTTCACGGGCGTGTGACATACTATCGGGTAGAGTCGCACACCTGTGGAACAAGGAGACAGAGATGAATAATAAGGGCTCCAGCCTGACCCCGGCTCAGGCGCTGGAAAAACTCGACGCGCTGTATGAACAGTCCGTCAACGCGCTGCGCGGCGCCATCAGCGAATATATCGAAACAGGGAAACTTCCCGACCAAAAGGCCAGAACCGAGGGCCTTTTTGTTTATCCATCGCTCTCTGTGACCTGGGACGGCAGCGCCAGCAGTAATCCCAAAACCCGCGCCTACGCGCGCTTTACCCACTCCGGCTGCTACAGCACCACCGTCACCCGCCCTGCGCTGTTCCGCCCGTATCTGGAAGAACAGCTTACGCTGCTGTACCAGGATTACGGCGCGCACATTGCCGTTGAGCCCTCGCAGCATGAGATCCCGTATCCGTACGTGATTGACGGTTCGGCGTTAACCCTTGACCGCTCCATGAGCGCGGGGCTGACCCGCCACTTCCCGACGACGGAACTTTCCCAGATTGGCGATGAGACGGCCGACGGGATTTATCACCCGGCAGAATTTTCTCCCCTGTCGCACTTTGATGCCCGACGGGTCGATTTCTCTCTGGCGCGCCTGCGCCACTACACCGGTACGCCAGTCGAACATTTCCAGCCGTTCGTGCTCTTTACCAACTATACCCGCTACGTCGACGAGTTTGTCCGCTGGGGCTGCAGCCAGATCCTCGACCCGGAGAGCCCGTATATCGCGCTGTCCTGCGCGGGCGGGATCTGGATCACCGCTGAAACCGAAGCGCCCGAGCAGGCGATCTCCGACCTGGCGTGGAAAAAGCACCAGATGCCCGCCTGGCACCTGATCACCGCCGACGGCCAGGGCATCACGCTGATTAACATCGGCGTTGGCCCGTCAAATGCCAAGACCATCTGCGACCATCTGGCGGTACTGCGCCCGGACGTGTGGCTGATGATTGGCCACTGCGGCGGCCTGCGCGAAAGCCAGCTGATTGGCGACTACGTGCTGGCCCACGCCTATCTGCGCGATGACCACGTGCTTGATGCGGTCCTGCCGCCGGATATCCCAATCCCGAGCATCGCCGAAGTACAGCGCGCGCTTTATGACGCCACCAAAGAGGTCAGCGGTATGCCGGGGGAAGAGGTTAAACAGCGCCTGCGCACCGGCACGGTCGTCACAACGGATGACCGCAACTGGGAGCTGCGCTACTCCGCCTCCGCGCTGCGGTTCAACCTGAGTCGCGCGGTGGCGATCGATATGGAGAGCGCCACCATTGCCGCGCAGGGGTATCGCTTCCGCGTTCCTTACGGCACGCTGCTGTGCGTCTCCGATAAGCCGCTGCACGGTGAAATTAAGCTGCCGGGCCAGGCCAACCGTTTCTACGAAGGGGCAATCTCCGAGCATCTGCAGATTGGTATTCGCGCCATTGATTTGCTGCGGGCTGAAGGTGACAGGCTCCATTCCCGCAAGCTGCGCACCTTCAACGAGCCGCCGTTCCGCTAATCACGATAAGGAAAAACAATGTCCAGCACATCACCGCTCTCTGCCCTGCGCCACTGGCTTGAGGCCAGCCATCTCGACGGGATGATCGTCCCGCGCGCGGATGCCTGGCAGAGCGAATACTGCGCGCCTTACGACGAAAAGCTGGCCTGGCTGACGGGCTTTGACGGTTCGGCCGGCGTGGCGCTGGTGCTGAAAAACAAAGCGCTGCTGTTCGTCGACGGGCGCTATCAGGTTCAGGCGCGCGTTCAGGTCAATACGGATGAGGTTGAGATCCACCACCTGCACAACGAGCCGCTGGCAGAATGGCTGGCAGAAAACGTTGAGGCAGGAACGCGCATCGGTTTTGACGCGCTGCTGATGACCAACGCGGAGTTTGAGCAACTGTCTGCCACGCCGTGCGAGCTGGTGCCGCTGAAGGCCTCGCCGTTTGACACGCTATGGACCGATCGCCCTGCCGCACCGGCGGGGCTTATCCGTGAGATGCCGGTTGAACACAGCGGCGAACGCAGCGCGGACAAACGTCAGCGCGTCGCCGCCGTGCTGGCCACAAACAATGCCGATTATCTCGCCGTCACCCTGCCGGATAACATCGCCTGGCTGTTAAACGTCCGCGGTGCGGATATCCCTTACAGCCCTGTACCGCTCTCCTTTGCCCTTCTCGGTCGTGACGGTCACGTTGAGTGGTTTGTTAACGACAATAAGCCCAGCGCCCTGCCTGACGATGTGCGCAATGCGTTCACCATTGCGCCGCAGGATACCTTTATTGAACGCTGCCAGCAGATTGCCGTAGGCAAACGGGTGATGATTGATGCCGATTCCGCGCCGGTTGCCCTGCGCTTCGCCATTGAGCCACGGGGAGAAATTGTCTGGCGGACCGATCCCATCACCCTGATGAAAGCGACTAAAAACCCGGTCGAGCTGGCAGGCTATCGCGAGTGCCATCACCGGGACGGGGCCGCGTGGGTCAACTTCCTCGCCTGGCTGAGCCGCGAAGTGCCGCTGCGCGAGGCGGCAGGACAACCGCTCACCGAGCTGGACGCGCAGGCGCAGCAGCTTGCGTTCCGTCAGCAGCAGCCCGGGTTCATCGAGCAGAGTTTTGCAACCATCTCCGCCTCTTCGAGCAATGCGGCGATGTGCCACTACCATTCGAGCGAGGCCAGCAATAAGCCCATCGGTCATGACCATTTTTACCTGAACGATTCCGGCGGCCAGTATGCTAACGGCACCACCGATGCCACGCGCACGCTGGCGTGGGGTAACGTCGATCCGCAGCAGCGCCTGCACTACACTGCCGTGCTGAGAGGCTTCCTGTCGCTCATTACCCTGCAGTTCCCTTCTGGGACTCAGGGGCATCAGTTGGATGCGTTTGCGCGTCGCCCGCTGTGGGAGATGGGGCTGGATTACGATCACGGCACGGGACACGGCGTGGGGCACCAGCTGCTGATCCACGAGAACCCGCATCGCATCGCCAAAAAGGTTAACCCGTGGCCGCTGGTGGCGGGCAATATCATGACTATCGAGCCAGGCTACTATCTGGGCGATAGCCACGGTATTCGTATTGAAAACCAGGTGGAGATTGTGGAGAGCCGTCCGGGTTTCTGCAAATTTGCCTCGCTGACGCTGATCCCGATCGACTTAAGTCAGGTTGAGCTGCATCTGCTGAGCGAGCAGGAAAAGCAGTGGCTGGATGCGTATCACCGGCAGGTACGCGAGGCGCTCTCACCTCTGGTGAATAGCGAAGCGCGTGAGTGGCTGGTTGAGGCGACGGCGCCGATTGGTTTGGATCGATAGTGCATTGTGCGGGCTGGTGCCCTCACCCCAACCCTCTCCCACGGGAGAGGGTGCACACACTAAAAACGGCAACAAGGTTGCCGTTTTGCATTTACCTTGCGCAGAAAAGCAAAAAGCCTGCTTTAAAAGCAGGCTTTTCAAATTTGGCTCCTCTGACTGGACTCGAACCAGTGACATACGGATTAACAGTCCGCCGTTCTACCGACTGAACTACAGAGGAATCGTGTGAACGGGGCGCATATTATCGATGCTCCCCCGGGATGTCAAAGGCAGAATGCACATTTCCGATCGTTTGCCGAATTATTCTCCACTTCGCGCAATTGTCAGGCATTTTTTCGCGGATATTTCCACAGCCAGCGTCCGCTGACCATCCGCCAGTAGAACAGCGCACCCCGCACGGCCCAGTCGAGGAACATCCCCAGCCAGACGCCGACCACACCCCATCCAAGCATCACCCCGAGCGTATACCCCGCGACAACGCGACATCCCCACATGCCGAGCATCGATACCCACATCGCAAAGCGGGCATCGCGCGCCCCTTTCAGCCCGGCGGGTAATACCCATGAGGCCGCCCAGATGGGCATAAAGGCCGCGTTGAGCCAGATGAGGATCTTAACGACCTCTTTAACGTCATCTTCGTGGGTATAGAACGAGGCCATCAGCCCGGCAAACGGCGCGGTTCCCCAGGCGATCAGCGTCAACCCAATGGTCGACAGCCAGAACACGTGCCGCAGCTGCCTCTCCGCCTGGCCTATCTGCCCTTTCCCGAGCCGTTTACCCGTAATAATGGTCGATGCTGAACCCAGCGCGTTACCCGGCAGGTTAATCAGCGAGGCAATAGAGAAGGCGATAAAGTTACCGGCGATAACGTCGGTGCCCATCCCGGCGACAAACATCTGCGTGAGCAGCTTCCCGCCGTTGAACAAGACCGATTCAATGCTCGCGGGAATGCCGATGCCCATCACTTCCCAGATAATGGCGAAATTAAAGGGGCGGAAATAGCTTTTTAGCGTCAGACGCAGCGAGGGAGTAATCCCCGCCATCAGCACCCCGATGATGGCTGCCGCACCGATATAACGTGAAATGGTTAACCCCAGTCCGGCACCGACGAACCCCAGCCCCTCCCACGAGAACACGCCGTAGATCAGCACGCTGCTGATAATGATATTCAGGATATTCATCCCGCCGTTGATCAGCAGCGGAATTTTGGTGTTGCCCGCCCCGCGCAGCGCACCGCTGCCAATCAGCGCAATGGCCGCCGCCGGATAGCTTAAGACGGTCATTTCCAGATAGGTCAGCGCCAGGTCTTTAACCTCGTTCGTCGCCTCCCCGGCGACAAAATCGATAATCTCTTTACCGAAATAGTGGATCACCGCCGCCAGAACGATCGAAAAAATGGTCATGATCATCAGCGACTGGCGGGCCGCCTCGCGTGCACGTTTGGGATCAAGCTTGCCGAGGCTAAAGGCCACCACCACCGTCGTCCCGAGGTCTATGGCGGCAAAGAACGAGATCACCACCATGTTAAAACTGTCCGCCAGCCCAACCCCAGCCATCGCCTCTTTACCCAGCCAGCTCACCAGGAAGGTGCTCAAAACCCCCATCAGCAGAACGCAGGTATTTTCCAGGAAGATAGGCACGGCAAGGGGGGTGATTTCACGCCAGAACAGGACACGATAGCTTTTACGTTTTGCATACCATGGCGTGCGCATTATCGCCTGGCGTAAGGAGGCAGTGACGTTCAAAATGGACCTTAGCGAGAAAAGTTGAAACTCCATTTCAAATGATGGGGGACAAATGCTAATCCTGCAAAGTATTTTCCAGAAAAAGATGTGTGGATTTACAACAAACTGACGACAGAATCAGCAATCAGTCGATTTTCCCTAAGATCAGGTTTGACAAAAGTTTTTTCGCCGCTAAGATAAGCCTCCACAACGATTCCTCTGTAGTTCAGTCGGTAGAACGGCGGACTGTTAATCCGTATGTCACTGGTTCGAGTCCAGTCAGAGGAGCCAAATTTAAAAAGCCTGCTTTTAAAGCAGGCTTTTTGCTTTGCGGATGAGGGAAAATGAACGCTCTGTTTGTCTACGGCACGCTGCGCCCGGGCCACTCTAATGCGCATATTCTTGAAGACATCGGCGGCGAATGGCTGGCCGGTTCCGTATCCGGCACGTTTTACGAACGCGGCTGGGGCGCCGCGGCGGACTTCCCGGGAATTGTGCTCCACCCTGACGGCCCCCGCGTCGAAGGCTATCTGTTTATCTCGGATAACCTTGCCGCACACTGGCAAATGCTGGACGAATTTGAAGACGGCTACGATCGGGTTGAGGTCACGGTGACCACCCTTGAAGGCAAGCAGGTTCAGGCCTGGATTTATCAGCTACAGCCGCGTTCTGAGTCATAAAAAAAGGCTCTCTGTCACCAGGGAGCCTTTTTCACTATTCGCTGCGATTACTCGCTTTTTGCTTCGCCGTTTTTGATTTCGCCCATCACTTTCAGCTTTTTAGAGATGTCGCGACGCTCTTTGGACAGCTCAGCGTTTTTGATGATGTAGTCATCAACGCGGTCTTCATAGTCGCTCTTCATGCTGGCGATGATGCCCTGAATAGCTTCAACGCTCATACCTGGCTTGATGTAGTCGCTCAGGTTGTCGAGCAGCAGAACACGTTTCTGGTTGTCACGGATCTTCTTCTCAACGTCCTGGATTTCACGCTGCAGCTTGTTTTTGCGGCGGAACAGGCGGACGAATTCCAGAACATCCTGGAACGAAGGCTTGGTAGTTTCCATTTTTACACCCCTGATAATGTGAGATTCGGATTCGTTAAGGCAACCGTTGTAACAATAACCTTACTGACAGCGGCTGCGAATGACAATGAGTATATCGTTTAAAGCTATCATAACCCCAATTGCTGCTGAATCGAAGCAGCAGCCGTCACATACGCCTTTTATTTGCGCAGCGCCCGGCAAATAAGGTGCGATAACAGCTCAAGCTGCCGCGCCAGTTCCATGCTCAGCCAGACGTAGCCATGAATAGGCGTTTCCGCAACGTTATCGCTCTGGCGTTCATTGATTAACTGCTTCAGCTCCGCGACGATCTCATTCAGCCGCTCGCTGTTGGCCAGTATCGGCTGCGGGTTCCCTTCATAGAGCGCATGGGCGATGGTCAACAGCGTTTGCTGCGTCATCTGCTGGGTCTCTTTGAGAGTCTGCGCGTTAAGCATCAACAGATGGCTGGGACGCGAGGCCCAGTGGGCGTTGATTTGCAGTTCAAGCATGCAGACCAGATTGCGGCTTACCGTCTGGATGGCTTCGAAAATCGATTTCTGAATACGGGTTTCTTTGCTGGCGGGCGTGATCAGGCCGCGCATTTTGACCACGTCGCTGAGGATCGTTTGCAGATGCTTTTCCAGCCGGGGACGCTCGACCAGATTCGGAGAAAAACCGGCCTGATAGACGCGGTTAAAGGCGGTGACGTAGTTCGCCATCTGAATACGCCAGTGCAGAAAAGCGCGCTGCGGCCAGATACCGGTGAAGAGCATGGCCAGCAGTGACCCCAGGATGACATCCCCGCTTCGCCACAGCGCGGTGGTCATATCCCCGGCGGGCGCACCGACAACCACCGCGAGAGTAATCCCAATCAGCAAGGCCTGATACGGTCTTTTGCCCAACGCCAGCCAGCCGCACAGGAACATGGCGGCCCCGCACCATGCCAGCATCACGGGAAATGAGATGAGCTCCAGCTTCAGGGCAATAAGCCCAAGGGCCGAGCCTAAAACCGTCCCGCCAATTCGCTCAAAGGCGCGCGGAACAACGTTCCCCCAAAACGAGATGGGCCCCATCACCACCACCAGGGTGATCAGCGGCCACGTCCCTTCCGGAACATCAAGCAAACGGACCAGTACAAACGTCAATACGAACGCCAGCGCGATGCGACACCCGTGCACCACGCGGTAATGTTTGTACAACCGAATTTCAAAAGGGGTTAATGATTTGTCGGGACGCACACCCGCTCTCCAGCTACACGGCAAATCACAATTGTACTGTGTTTTCAGCCGGTCGGATCGCCCCCGGCTGAAAAACCCTTCATTTAGCAGGCTTAAGCCGTTTTATGCTCTACCGCGATATACATTTCGATATCCCAGTAGCCGTCTGCATTGCCGTCATTGAGATAGCGTTCGAAGCAGGGTTTAAGCGCCATCTGGTACTTATTGTCCTGCAGCAGAGAGTTGAAGAACTGATACCACGGCGTGGCGAAGTCGTAGTTTTCCACGCGCGCCGTCGCCACGGCATAATCCCCGGCCGCGATTTCCGTCATCATGACGCCTTCGCTGTTTTCCGGGATAACGAAATCGTCCGGCACCGTAACGGCCGTATCGCAGCGCAGTTTTTCTGCCGGGACCTCATCGGGGTTATCGTAGTAGACCGCAACCCACTCCAGCGGCTCAATGTGGCGCCCGTCCACCCACATCACCAGCTGTTCAAAGCCCTGTTTAACCGTTTGTTCCCACGGTCCGACCAAATGAAAACCGGCAATCTTACGTTTCTGTTGCTGCTTGATGCTGTAGTCCATGCTGCCTCCATTTATTACTGTATATTTATACACTATAAAGCTGGATTACTATTATCGGCAAACGAGGAGTGTTTATTATGTGAGCAGACTCGCAACCCTGCCAGTCTGCCCATCAGCGGTTAAAGCGTGTGGTGGAGATAATCGCTCACGCGAGAGAACAGTCCGCCCTTATCAACGGCTTCCAGCGTCACCAGCGGCCAGTGCGCCACCACCTTGTCACGGTCATAGAGCTGGATCTCCCCGACCCGCTGATGCGCAGCAATCGGCGCTTCCAGCTCTTTTTTATCCAGCACGTATTTGGCTTTGATGTTCGGCACTTCCGCTTTCGGCAAGGCCAGCCAGAAGTCCTGGTCGGTGCCCAGTTTCACCTGCTCCTTATCGCCGTACCAGATACGCTCTGTCCCCACTTTTTTACCGCTATGCAGGATTTGCACCGTATCGAAGTTCTGCTGCCCCCAGTGCAACAGTTTTCGGGCCTGGTCCTCACGGCCTTTCGGGCTGTCCGCCCCCATCACCACCGCGATTAAACGGCGCTGGCCGTCAACGGCGGACGCAATCAGGTTAAAGCCCGCCCCCGAGGTGTGCCCCGTTTTAAGCCCGTCCACGTTCATGGTTTTATCCCACAGCAGGCCGTTACGGTTTTGCTGGGTGATCCCGTTCCAGGTCAGGCTCTTTTCGCTGTACATATGATAAAACTCAGGCTCGCCGTGAATGATGGCCCGGGAGAGTACGGCCAGGTCATAGGCCGAGCTGTGCTGGCCCGGCGCGTCCAGCCCGTGGACGGTTTCAAAGTGCGTATCGCGCAGGTTCAGCTTCTGCACGTAGTCGTTCATCATCTTCACAAACTGCGGCTGACCGCCCGCCACGTGATCGGCCAGCGCCACGCAGGCGTCGTTGCCGGAATCGACAATCAGACCGCGGCTTAAATCACGCACGGAGACGCGATCGCCCTCTTTCAGGAACATCAGCGATGAGCCGTCAAAAACCGGGTTGCCTTTTGCCCACGCGTCACGCCCGACGGTAACAATGTCGTCCGGCGTAATGCGATGGCTATCAATGGCCCGATCAACCACATACCCCGTCATCAGCTTGGTCAGGCTCGCCGGATTACGTTGTTGATGTTCGTTGCCCGCCGTTAAGATCTGACCAGTCGTGTAGTCCATCAGCACCCAGGAGCCAGCCTGAATGGCCGGAGGCTGCGGCGAAAAATCCAGTGGTTCGGCCGCAAAAGCAGATGAGACACTCGAAGCGAGTAAAGAAACAGCAATAAACAGACGGCGTTTCAACGGTATATCCTCAGGTCATTAAAAATCGATGACCTTTTTACGGGAGTTCTGATGTCGTTACCTGGCTTAATTGCAAAAAAATGTGACAGAGCACAGGTTTTTCTCTGAAGCTGGCGCGCAAATTTGCGTCACGGCGGTGCTTTTTATTCGGTCTGAACCGCACGATCGTTTACCATAGTGACGTCATTTTTTAACAGGATGGTATTACTGGTGTCTGACTCTGCCGCTCGCCCGACTTTTTTATTCCATGACTACGAAACCTTTGGCACACACCCGGCGCTGGACCGACCGGCGCAGTTTGCCGCCATCCGTACCGACGACGAATTCAACATTATTGGCGAGCCTGAGGTCTTTTACTGCAAGCCGGCTGATGACTACCTGCCGCAGCCCGGGGCGGTCATGGTCACCGGGATCACGCCTCAGGAAGCGCGCGAGAAAGGCGTTAACGAGGCAGAATTCGCCCGACGCATCCACGATCTGTTTACCGTCCCCAATACCTGCGTGGTCGGTTACAACAACATCCGCTTCGATGACGAAGTAACGCGCAACATCTTCTATCGCAACTTCTACGATCCCTATGCCTGGAGCTGGCAGAACCGCAATTCACGCTGGGATTTGCTCGACATCATGCGCGCCTGTTATGCCCTGCGTCCTGAGGGCATTAACTGGCCGGAAAATGAGGAAGGGCTGACCAGCTTCCGGCTGGAACACCTGACGCGCGCCAACGGCATCGAGCACAGCAATGCCCACGACGCGATGGCGGACGTCTATGCCACCATTGCCATGGCGAAGCTGGTGAAAAACGCGCAGCCCCGGCTGTTTGAGTATCTGCTGAGCCACCGCAGCAAGCAGAAGCTGATGACCCTTATCGACGTGCCGCAGATGAAACCCCTGGTGCATATTTCCGGCATGTTTGGTGCCTGGCGCGGTAATACCAGCTGGGTCGCCCCGCTGGCCTGGCATCCGGACAACCGTAATGCGGTCATCATGGTGGATTTAGCCGGCGATATTTCGCCGCTGCTGGAGCTCGACAGCGATAGCCTGCGCGAACGGCTTTATACTCCGAAAAATGAACTCGGCGATCTGCCCGCGGTGCCGGTCAAACTGGTGCATATCAATAAATGTCCGGTACTCGCGCAGGCGAATACGCTGCGCCCGGAAGATGCGGACAGACTGGGCATTAACCGTCAGCGCTGCCTAGATAACCTGAAAGTGCTGCGCGATAACCCGCAGGTGCGCGAGAAAGTGGTCGCCATCTTTGCCGAGGCGGAGCCGTTCGTGCCGTCTGAAAACGTGGATGCCCAGCTCTACAACGGCTTCTTCAGCGATGCCGACCGCGCGGCGATGAATATCGTTCTGCAAACCGAGCCGCGTAACTTACCGGCGCTGGATATTACTTTCGCCGATAAACGCATCGAAAAGCTGATGTTTAACTACCGCGCGCGTAATTTCCCCGGCACGCTGGACGAGGCAGAGCAGGATCGCTGGCTGCAGCATCGTCGCAATGTCTTTACCCCTGAGTTCCTTAATAGCTATGCCCAGGAGCTGGAAATGCTTTATGGCCAGTATGAGGGGAATGCTGAGAAACAGGCGCTGTTGAAATCCCTGTTCCAGTACGCTCAAGAGATTGTCTGAGCGAGGGGTATAAAAAAAGCCGGAGGCGATGTCTCCGGCTTTTTTTGCCCGCTGGCACAGGCCAACGGGTGTGTCGTTTTGTAGGCCGGGCAAGCGCTAGCGCCACCCGGCGAGTCATTACGCGACGTCTTCGTACTGAGGAACCGGGTTACGGAAGCTCTTCGTGACGCAGGCCAGGTAAATCAGGCCGATACCCGCCCAAATCAGGCCAAGCACCATAGAGCTCTCTTCCAGGTTAACCCACAGCGCGCCCACGGTCAGGGCACCGCACATCGGCAGGAACAGATACTGGAAGTGATCTTTCAGCGTCTTGTTGCGCTTTTCACGGATCCAGAACTGAGAGATAACCGACAGGTTAACAAAGGTGAACGCCACCAGCGCACCGAAGTTAATCAGCGCCGTTGCCATCACCAGGTCAAAGTTAATCGCCAGAAGCGCAATGGCACCGACCAGGATGATGTTCATCGCCGGGGTACGCCAGGTTGGATGAACGTAGCCGAAGAAGCTTTTCGGGAATACGCCATCGCGGCCCATCACGTACATCAGACGCGCAACGCCTGCATGCGCGGCCATACCGGACGCCAGTACGGTAATGGTGGAGAAGATCAGCGCGCCAACCTGGAACGCTTTACCCGCCACATAGAGCATGATTTCCGGCTGAGACGCATCCGGATCCTTGAAGCGGGAGATATCCGGGAAGTACAGCTGCAGGAAATAGGTCGAGAAAATAAAGATCAGACCGCCAATCAGCGCCGTCAGGAAGATGGCGCGAGGGATCACGCGCTCTGCGTCTTTCGTTTCTTCAGACAGGTTGCTGATGCCGTCAAAACCGGTAAAGGAGAAGCACAGAATGGTTGCCCCGGTAATCATCGGGATCACATGGGCATCACCAGACCAGAACGGCTTGCTGCTCGCCAGAGTGCCGGCGCCTTCGCCGTGGAACACACCGTAAATCACCATGCCAAGAATAACGGCAATCAGGACAACCTGAAGCACAACGATAACGGAGTTAAAGTTGGCAACGGACTTAATGCTGCGCAGGTTAAAGGCGGTCATAAAGGCCACCAGCGCCACGACGAACATCCAGGATGGAATCGACGGCACCAGCGCTTCAAAATAAATTTTTGCCAGCAGAATGTTGATCATCGGCGCGAACAGGTAGTCGAGCAGCGAAGACCAGCCCACCATAAAGCCAACAGTCGGGCTGATGGATTTCTGGGCATAGGTGTAGGCGGAACCAGCAGACGGATAGCGACGCACCAGTTTACCGTAGCTCAGCGCGGTAAAGAGGATCGCAATCAGCGCGAAGCCATAAGCCGTCGGCACATGACCGTCTGTGAGGCCTGATACGATACCGAATGTATCGAACAGCGTCATCGGTTGCATATAGGCAAGGCCCATCATAACAACCGGAATCAACGTAAGCGTTTTACGTAATTCCACGCGAGAGGTGTTTGGAGTTGCGTTATGCGACATAGTTATTCTCCTTTACGGTGATAACCGCCACGTAAGCGAAAAATTGCCCCATTTCTTTCTTCCTCAGCGACAACAACTGTCGGATTTTAGTAAATATCTATCCGGTACGAAGCCCGGCCTCTTGGTTTTTAGTTTCGTTTCGTACATGCAAAAAAAAATAACCGACGCCTTTTATATCGTCGATTATTCATTTGGTTGCAGCGGCGGCATTTTGCCCCACATCGGATACAAAAGGCAATACTTTGCAAAGCATGGGACAATTTTCTTTTTACTAACTGGCTGATTTCTGGACGCTGGGCTGAGAGTAAACGGCGGCGATAGCACTATTTGCTAAAATCTCGTCTCGCCACCAGGCGCTTGCAAGCCCGGCAGTTTGTTCATTCCAGCCTACCCACACCGATTCATTACTGCTTTGAGCAAGTACCTGTTTTTCAACAAGCGCGCCGCTGTCAATAAACCGCTGCGCCAGATAGCGCGGTAAATAGCCGCAGCCCAGGCCGCTTATTTGCAGTTCCAGCTTGGTTTTAAAGTCGAAAACGGTAATGGCCTCCTGCTCATCAAGCAGCTGCGAGGAGACCGAGCATTCCGGACGAGAGCTGTCCCCGACCACGATGGCGCGATAGCCTTTAATCACGCGACGGTTAAGCGGCTCGGGTTCCTGAGCCAGCGGGTGATGGGGCGCCACGGCAAATACCTGCTCCAGCACGCCCAGCCGGACAAAACCAAAATCACTCAGCTGGGGAGGCTCATGGAGTGCACCGACAAAGATATCCGCCCTGCCCTGCGTTAAGGCATCCCAGGAGCCACCCAGCACGCCGTTGATAAAGATAAGCCGGGTCACGCTGTGGTGTTGATAGAAGGCTTCAATCAGCGGCGTCAGGAGAGAAAACGGAAAGGTATCATCCACGCCAATAACCAGCTCGTTTTCCCAACCCTGATGAAGTTTTACGGCCTGTTTTTCGAGTTCACGAACGGTATGGAGGACTTCACGACCTTTTTCCAGCAGCATCTGTCCTGTTCGGGTAAAACGTGCGCGGTGCCCGGAGCGATCGAGGATCTGGATATTGAGATCGCTTTCCAGTTTTTGAACGGTATAGCTCAACGCAGATGGGGTTTTGTAGAGCTTTGCTGACGCAGCGGCAAAGCTCCCCTCTTTTTCCAGAGCATCCAGAATAATAAGAACATCCAGCAGCGGTTTCATGCTCGCCCCCTTCTGGTGCGCGATCGTCTCCGCTGCGGGTCTTATTCCATGGGCATCACCAGCGGATCGGGATACTGATACTCAAACCCCAGCTCATGACAAATGCGATTGCCATCAACAATTTTGCCTTTGCTGTCATCCTTTGCCTCACCAAAAACCGGCGGAGCCAGACCCAGCTGACGTGCCATCAGCGGGTAAAACGTGCTGCGTGCCGGATGAGAAGGTGCACATATATTATAGATGTGTCCACCTTTCGGAGCCTGTAAGAGTAGCTCAATCGCAGCAACAACATCGTCAAGATGCACAAGATTGACGACATGCTGGCCGTCTGGCGCAGACTTACCGGCAAAAAAGCGTCCCGGATGGCGGCCAGGGCCCACCAGCCCCGCCAGACGTACGATATCGACCTGCGTGCCGGGAAGATTATGCAGCCAGTCTTCCAGCTCTTTCAGAACCTGACCGCTCGCCGTCACGGGACGGCGCTCGGAACTCTCTTTCACCACGCCCTCAACTTCGCCATACACCGACGTCGAGCTGGTAAAAATGATGCGCGGAACATGGTGCGCCAGCGCGCTGTCGACGATCTCCTGCATCGCCTGCAGATAAAACGACTCGCCCGGGCCACTGCGCCGCGCGGGGAGCGTGATCACCAGCGCATCGACGTTCATCAGCGTGTCCAGATCGTCAGCATCACACACCAGCTCCGGTTCAAGGCGCAGCTCAACGCCATCAATACCGCACATGCGCGCTGCCTCTACCCCATCCGCCGTGGTTTTGCTCCCGGTCACCTGCCAGCCTTTCGCGGCTAATGACATCGCCAGCGGCATTCCCAGCCACCCTAAACCGACAATCGCGACCTTTTTCATGCGAATTCTCCTGACTCTCACTCGTCTTTTATAAGGCTACGCCAGCCCGGCAGAACACACAATTCATAGCATCAATATGAAATGAATTAATGATCAAAAAAAGCCCTTGCAATATGTCGTACAACTGGTTTAGGTTAAAAGACATCAAATGAATAAGCATTCATCGAGAATTTATATGACACGCGTTCAATTTAAACACCACCATCATCACCATCATCCTGACTAGTCTTTCAGGCGATGTGTGCTGGAAGACGTTTGGATCTTCCAGTGGTGCATGAACGCATGAAAAAGCCCCCGGAAGATCTTCTTCCGGGGGCTTTTTTTTGGACCAAATTCAGGCAGGTTAAAACAGGTTAACGAGGAATAAAGAATGTTAGATAACTCACGCTTACGCATAGCTATTCAAAAATCAGGCCGTTTGAGCGATGACTCACGCGAACTGCTGGCCCGCTGCGGGATTAAAATTAACCTGCACACCCAGCGCCTGATTGCTCTGGCTGAAAACATGCCCATCGACATTCTGCGCGTGCGTGATGACGATATTCCCGGCCTGGTCATGGATGGCGTCGTTGACCTCGGCATTATCGGGGAAAACGTGCTGGAAGAAGAGCTGCTGACCCGCCGCGCGCAGGGTGAAGATCCGCGTTACTTCACCCTCCGTCGTCTGGACTTCGGCGGCTGCCGCCTGTCCCTGGCTACGCCGGTTGACGAAGCGTGGGACGGCCCGGCCGCGCTGAACGGCAAACGTATCGCCACCTCTTACCCTCACCTGTTAAAGCGTTATCTCGACCAGAAAGGCGTGCAGTTTAAATCCTGTCTGCTGAACGGCTCCGTTGAAGTGGCGCCGCGTGCGGGTCTGGCGGACGCCATCTGTGACCTCGTCTCTACCGGCGCGACGCTGGAAGCCAACGGTCTGCGCGAAGTAGAAGTGATCTACCGCTCTAAAGCGTGCCTGATTCAGCGCGACGGCGACATGGCCGACGCCAAGCAGCAGCTGATCGACAAGCTGCTGACCCGCATTCAGGGCGTGATTCAGGCTCGTGAGTCCAAATACATCATGATGCACGCCCCAACCGAGCGTCTGGATGAAGTGATTGCCCTGCTGCCGGGCGCTGAGCGTCCAACCATCCTGCCTCTGGCGGGCGATCAGCAGCGCGTGGCGATGCACATGGTGAGCAGCGAAACCCTGTTCTGGGAAACCATGGAAAAACTGAAGGCGCTGGGCGCAAGCTCCATCCTGGTGCTGCCTATTGAGAAGATGATGGAGTAATGGCCATGAGCTTTAACACAATCATCGACTGGAATACCTGTAGCGACGCACAGCAGCGCGAGCTACTGATGCGCCCGGCGATTTCCGCCTCTGAGAGCATCTCACGCACCGTGGCGGAGATCCTGGATAACGTCAAAGCCCGTGGCGATGACGCGCTGCGTGAATACAGCGCGAAGTTTGACAAGACGGAAGTCGGTGCATTACAGGTTACCGAGCAGGAAATCATTGATGCCAGCAATCGTCTGGGTGACGATATCAAGCAGGCGATGGCCATCGCGGTGAAAAACATTGATACCTTCCACACCGCGCAAAAGCTGCAGACCGTGGATGTCGAAACCCTGCCCGGCGTGCGTTGCCAGCAGGTCACGCGCCCGGTTGCGTCCGTTGGCCTCTATATCCCTGGCGGCTCTGCCCCGCTTTTCTCCACCGTACTGATGCTGGCGACACCCGCGCGAATTGCCGGGTGTCAGAAAGTGGTGCTGTGCTCACCGCCACCGATTGCCGACGAGATCCTCTATGCGGCGAAGCTCTGCGGCGTGCAGGCGGTCTATAAAGTGGGCGGCGCGCAGGCGATTTCGGCACTGGCGTTCGGCACGGAATCCATTCCGAAGGTCGACAAAATTTTTGGCCCGGGCAATGCGTACGTGACCGAAGCCAAGCGACAGGTCAGCCAGCGTCTGGACGGCGCGGCCATCGATATGCCTGCCGGCCCGTCTGAAGTGCTGGTGATTGCCGACAGCGGCGCAACGCCGGACTTCGTGGCCTCCGACCTGCTTTCTCAGGCGGAACACGGCCCGGACTCGCAGGTCATCCTGCTAACGCCGGACGCCGATATGGCGAAACGCGTGGGCGAAGCCGTTGAGCGCCAGCTTGCCGACCTGCCCCGCGCCGACACGGCACGTCAGGCGCTAGCGGCCAGCCGCCTCATTGTGGCGCGCGACCTGGACCAGTGTATTACCATCTCCAACCAGTACGGCCCGGAGCACCTGATCATTCAGACCCGCAACGCGCGCGATCTGGTTGACAGCATTACCAGCGCGGGCTCGGTGTTCCTCGGCGACTGGTCACCGGAGTCCGCGGGCGATTACGCCTCCGGCACCAACCACGTGCTGCCCACGTATGGCTACACCTCAACCTGTTCGAGCCTGGGCCTGGCGGATTTCCAGAAACGCATGACCGTGCAGGAGCTCTCCCGCGAAGGGTTTGCGTCACTGGCGTCTACTATTGAAACCCTGGCTGCCGCCGAGCGGCTGACCGCCCACAAAAATGCCGTTACGCTGCGCGTTGCAGCCCTGAAGGAGCAAGCATGAACATTGAAGAGTTAGCCCGCGAAAATGTCCGTCGCCTGACGCCTTACCAGTCGGCGCGTCGTCTGGGCGGTAAAGGGGATGTCTGGCTGAACGCCAACGAATTCCCGACGGCGGTGCAGTTCGAACTGTCGCAGCAAACGCTGAACCGCTATCCGGAATGTCAGCCGAAAGCGGTGATTGAAAACTACGCGCAGTACGCGGGCGTGAAGCCGGAGCAGGTGCTGGTCAGCCGCGGCGCGGATGAGGGCATTGAACTGCTGATCCGCGCCTTCTGCGAGCCGGGCAAAGATGCGGTGATGTACTGCCAGCCTACCTACGGCATGTACAGCGTCAGCGCGGAAACCTTCGGCGTAGCGTGTCGCAACGTGCAGGCGCTGGAGAACTGGCAGCTGGATCTTCAGGGGATCGCCGACAATCTCGATGGGGTAAAAGTGGTGTTCGTCTGTAGCCCGAACAATCCGACCGGACAGATTATCAACCCGCAGGATATCCGCACCCTGCTGGAGATGACGCGCGGTAAAGCGCTGGTGGTTGCCGACGAAGCCTACATCGAGTTCTGCCCACAGGCGACGCTGGCAGGCTGGCTGGAAGAGTATCCGCACCTGGTGGTGCTGCGCACGCTGTCGAAAGCCTTTGCCCTTGCGGGTCTGCGCTGCGGCTTTACGCTGGCGAATAAAGAGGTCATCGACCTGCTGCTGAAAGTGATCGCCCCGTACCCGCTCTCAACGCCGGTTGCCGATATTGCGGCACAGGCGCTAACGCCTCAGGGGATCAACGCGATGCGCGAGCGCGTGGCGCAAATTCTGGAGGAACGTCAGTATCTGGTGACCGCCCTGAAGGATATCCCTTGCGTGGAGCAGGTATTCGACTCGGAAACTAACTACATCCTGGTGCGCTTCACCGCATCGAGTGCCGTATTTAAATCTTTATGGGATCAGGGCATTATCTTACGAGACCAGAATAAACAACCTTCTCTGAGCGGCTGCCTGCGCATTACCGTAGGCACCCATGCAGAGAGCCAGCGCGTGATTGACGCCCTGAAAGCGGAGAAAGTATGACCCAGAAGATCCTTTTCATCGATCGTGACGGCACCCTTATTTCGGAGCCACCAGCCGATTTTCAGGTCGACCGATTCGACAAGCTGGCTTTTGAACCGGACGTGATCCCGGTGCTGCTTAAGCTGCAAAAAGCAGGCTTTAAGCTGGTGATGATCACCAACCAGGATGGTCTGGGTACCGACAGCTTCCCGCAGGCGGACTTTGACGGCCCGCATAATCTGATGATGCAGGTGCTGACCTCTCAGGGCGTGGTATTTGATGAAGTGCTGATTTGCCCGCACATGCCGGCCGACGAGTGTGACTGCCGTAAGCCAAAGGTGAAGCTGGTAGAGCACTACCTGGCTGAAGATGCGCTGGATAAAACCAACAGCTATGTCATCGGCGATCGCATCACCGATATCACGCTGGCGGAAAACATGGGCATCGCGGGGCTGCGCTACGATCGCAACAACCTTAACTGGGCGAAGATTGGCGAGCAGCTGACAAAGCGCGACCGCTATTCCCACGTAGAGCGCAACACCAAAGAGACGCAGATTGATGTGAAGGTCTGGCTGGACCGTGAAGGCGGCAGCAAGATCCACACCGGCGTCGGTTTCTTCGATCACATGCTGGACCAGATTGCCACCCACGGCGGTTTCCGCATGGAAATTACGGTAAAAGGCGATCTCTACATAGACGATCACCACACCGTGGAAGATACCGGCCTGGCGCTGGGTGAAGCCCTGAAGCTGGCGCTCGGCGACAAGCGCGGCATTAACCGTTTCGGCTTTGTCCTGCCGATGGACGAGTGTCTGGCGCGCTGCGCGATGGACATCTCCGGCCGTCCGCACCTGGAATACAAAGCTGATTTCACCTACCAGCGCGTGGGCGATCTGAGCACCGAAATGGTGGAGCACTTCTTCCGCTCCTTGTCCTACACCATGGGCCTGACGCTGCACCTGAAGACCAAGGGCAAGAACGACCACCACCGCGTGGAGAGTCTCTTTAAAGCCTTTGGCCGTACCCTGCGCCAGGCAATTCGCGTGGAAGGTGACGCCCTGCCTTCATCGAAAGGAGTGCTGTAATGAACGTGGTCATTCTGGATACCGGATGCGCCAACCTGAACTCCGTCAAATCGGCGATTGCGCGCCACGGCTATGAGCCGGTGGTAAGCCGTGACCCGGACGTGGTGCTGCGCGCCGACAAACTCTTTTTACCGGGCGTGGGCACCGCGCAGGCGGCGATGGATCAGATTCGCGAACGCGAGCTGGTCGACCTGATCAAAGCCTGTACCCAACCGGTACTGGGCATTTGTCTGGGCATGCAGATCCTGGGCCGCCGCAGCGAAGAGAGCAACGGCGTTGACCTGCTGGGCATTATTGATGAAGACGTGCCGAAAATGACCGATCGCGGCCTGCCTCTGCCGCATATGGGCTGGAACCGCGTCTACGCCAAAGCGGGCGACAGGCTATTTCGCGGCATCGAAGACGGCGCGTATTTTTACTTCGTGCACAGCTACGCCATGCCGGTGAACGTGAATACGATCGCCCAGTGCACCTACGGCGAGGCGTTTACGGCGGCCGTACAGAAAGACAATTTCTTCGGCGTACAGTTTCACCCGGAGCGCTCTGGCGCCGCGGGCGCGCAGCTGCTGAAAAACTTCCTGGAGATGTGATGATTATTCCCGCGTTAGATTTAATTGACGGTACGGTTGTCCGTCTGCATCAGGGCGATTACGGCCAGCAGCGCGACTACGGAAACGACCCGCTGCCGCGTCTGCAGGGTTATGCCGCTCAGGGTGCGCAGGTACTGCACCTGGTGGATTTGACGGGCGCGAAAGATCCGGCGAAGCGCCAGATCCCACTGCTAAAACAACTTGTTGCGGGCGTTGATGTGCCCGTCCAGGTCGGCGGCGGCGTGCGTACGGAAGATGACGTCGCGGCGCTGCTGGACGCTGGCGTGGCCCGCGTGGTGGTGGGTTCAACCGCCGTGAAAGATCCTGAGACAGTGAAAGGCTGGTTCCGCCGCTTTGGTGCCGATGCCCTGGTGCTGGCGCTGGACGTGCGTATTGACGAACAGGGTAATAAGCAGGTTGCCGTGAGCGGCTGGCAGGAAAACTCCGGCGTGACGCTGGAAGAATTGGTCGATATCTATCTCCCCGTTGGCCTGAAGCACGTGTTGTGTACGGACATCTCCCGGGACGGAACGCTGGCGGGCTCTAACGTCTCGCTGTATGAAGAGGTCTGCGCACGGTATCCGCAGGTAGCGTTCCAGTCTTCGGGCGGAATTGGTGATATAGGCGACGTGGCCGCGCTGCGCGGTACCGGTGTGAAGGGTGTGATTGTGGGTCGGGCCCTGCTGGAAGGTAAATTTACTGTGACGGAGGCGATTCAATGCTGGCAAAACGGATAATCCCTTGCCTGGACGTACGTGACGGCCAGGTCGTGAAAGGCGTGCAGTTCCGCAACCACGAGATCATTGGCGACATCGTTCCGCTGGCAAAACGCTATGCTGATGAAGGCGCAGACGAGCTGGTGTTCTACGATATTACCGCGTCCAGCGATGGCCGCGTGGTCGACAAAAGCTGGGTGGCACGCGTGGCGGAAGTGATCGACATTCCGTTCTGCGTGGCGGGCGGGATTAAGTCCGCAGACGACGCGGCCAAAATTCTCTCGTTTGGCGCCGACAAGATTTCGATTAACTCCCCTGCCCTGGCCGACCCGGAGCTGATCACCCGCCTCGCCGATCGTTTTGGCGTGCAGTGTATTGTGGTTGGGATCGACACCTGGTATGACGCCGCAACGGGCAAGTACCACGTGAACCAGTACACCGGAGATGAAAGCCGCACGCGCGTGACGCAGTGGGAAACGCTCGACTGGGTGCAGGAAGTGCAGAAGCGTGGCGCGGGCGAAATTGTCCTCAACATGATGAACCAGGACGGCGTGCGTAACGGGTATGACCTCGAGCAGCTGAAAAAAGTCCGTGCGGTCTGCCACGTTCCGCTGATCGCCTCCGGCGGCGCGGGCACCATGGAACACTTTCTTGAAGCCTTCCGCGATGCGAACGTGGACGGCGCGCTGGCCGCGTCCGTGTTCCACAAACAGATTATTAATATTGGTGAGTTAAAAACGTACCTGGCCGACCAGGGCGTGGAGATCAGGGTATGTTAACAGAGCAACAACAGGCGCAGCTGGACTGGGAAAAAACTGACGGGTTACTGCCGGTGGTTGTCCAGCATGCCGTCTCAGGCGAAGTGTTGATGCTGGGGTATATGAACCAGGACGCGCTGGCGAAAACGATCGACAGCGGCAAAGTGACCTTCTACTCGCGCACGAAACAGCGCCTGTGGACCAAAGGCGAAACCTCGGGTCATTTCCTGAATGCAGTGAGCATAACGCCTGACTGCGATAACGACACCCTGCTGGTGCTGGCAAACCCAATCGGCCCAACCTGCCATAAGGGCACCAGCAGCTGCTTCGGCGAGGCGAGCCACCAGTGGTTGTTCCTGTATCAACTGGAACAGCTGCTGGCAGAGCGTAAAACGGCGGATCCTGAAAGTTCCTACACCGCGAAGCTGTACGCCAGCGGAACAAAGCGCATCGCACAGAAGGTTGGAGAAGAAGGCGTTGAGACGGCGCTGGCCGCAACCGTGCATGACCGCGAGGAGCTGACGAATGAAGCGTCTGATTTGATGTATCACCTGCTGGTGCTGCTGCAGGATCAGGAGCTGGATTTGACGGCGGTGATAGAGAATCTTCGCAAACGTCACAAATAAAAAAACCGGGGAATATCCCCGGTTTTTTTTATCTGCAAATCAGACTTTTGGTTTGTAGTTGCGCAATGCGCTGCGGCCAAGCACAAAACCGGAACCAAGCAACCCGCCCAGCAGTACAGCAAGAATAAGAGTAATTGCTTTTTTCGGGCTGTCACGACGCACAGGGAGTTCCGGCTTCATGACATAACGGTAAACGTGGATCGAGTCTGGGTTAACGCTCAGATTCTGGATGTCCAGCAGATTTCGCCTGGTCTGGTAATAAGCTCTGGGAAAGACCAACGGGAGAGAAGCTTCGTTGTCAATCATTGATTTCAGCCCCTCACTTCCCAGAAGGAACAATGTTTCCTGAGTCACCTCCTGGGTTTGCTGAAGCTGAGGCGAGGTAATTTTCGCCGCTTCAGCGTTCTTGAGTGCCTCAGCAATCTGTTTGATACGCAGATCTTTTTGCTCCTGAGCGACCTTCTCCTGGTTTTTCAGAGAATCGTTCAGGGTCTTTATCTGCTCCTTAATATTGTCATTAAGGTCAGCGGCGAGTTCTTTAGCCGTTTGCTCATCAACCTGCTGAATGTACTGCGCTAGCTGCTTTTGCGCGGCTTCTGCCGATGAACTGGTATACGATACAATTAACGGGAATGGCTGGTCTTTAACCTTGGGCTCAATCGTCAGTTTTTCAGGTACAGCCTGGTTTTCAAGCGCCTGCGACAACGCCGAGAATGAGGCGCTAAAACGGCCGATAGCACGCGTTTGGTTGTCATTCATTGTAGGTGCGGCGGTACCATACAGGATATTCAACGCATTAGAATAGCTGGCAATCTGAGCTGCGTCAGGTTGTGCAATAATTGCGCTAGAGGTCCACTTTTCTTTTGCAACGGATAAATATCCAATTGCCAGGGCGATACAAACAACAACAAAGGCTGCTATCACCCACTTCCCACGCCACAGCTGCAGCATTAAATCAAGTAAATCAATTTGCTCCGGGTCATTGCCTCGGCTGACCTGGCTATTGTTATTTTGCGTCATACAATCCCTAACTGATAAAAAAGGGCAAACATAATTTTGTTTGTATAGTTTATCCATTACTGGCGATTTTTCTATAAGAATCCGATGAGTAATATCGGAAAGATGGGTTATGTAACTTACACCCTTCGCGCTATCATAGACGCCATGTGATGCGTTACGGCATCTATAGAATAGGGTTTATGAGGGAAGCTATGAAATTTTTAGTCACGGGCGCTGCAGGTTTTATCGGTGCGAATGTCAGTAAACGCCTCCTTGAGGCGGGTCATCAGGTTGTTGGTATCGATAACCTCAATGAATACTACGATGTCAACCTGAAGCTGGCGCGCCTGGAACTGTTAAAATCTGAGAGTTTCACCTTCCACAAGCTGGAATTAGCTGACCGGGAAGGTATGGCCACGCTTTTCGCCAGTGAGAAGTTTGATCGTGTGATTCATCTGGCCGCGCAGGCGGGTGTACGCTACTCTCTTGAAAACCCTCACGCGTATGCAGATGCCAACCTTATCGGCCATCTCAACGTGCTGGAAGGCTGCCGCCATAATAACGTGCAGCATCTGCTTTATGCCTCGTCCAGCTCCGTATACGGCCTCAACCGCAAGATGCCCTTCTCCACTGACGATTCCGTGGATCACCCGGTCTCACTCTATGCCGCGACCAAAAAAGCCAATGAGCTGATGTCGCACACCTATTCGCATCTGTACAACTTGCCGACCACCGGCCTGCGCTTCTTCACCGTATACGGTCCGTGGGGACGTCCGGACATGGCGCTATTTAAGTTTACTAAGGCGATCATTGAGGGCAAAAGCATCGATGTCTATAACTACGGTAAAATGAAGCGCGACTTCACGTACATTGATGACATCGCTGAAGCAATTATTCGTCTGCAGGATGTTATTCCTCAGTCAGACACAAACTGGACCGTTGAGACCGGCTCCCCGGCAACCAGTTCCGCGCCTTACCGGGTCTACAACATCGGTAACAGCTCGCCAGTCGAACTGATGGATTACATTACCGCCCTGGAAGACGCGCTGGGTAAAAAAGCAGAGAAAAACATGCTGCCTCTTCAGCCAGGCGATGTTCTGGAAACCAGTGCCGATACCCAGGCGCTTTATGAGGTGATCGGATTTAAACCGCAAACCTCGGTTAAAGATGGGGTGAAGAACTTCGTCGGCTGGTACCGCGATTTCTACAAGGTTTGAAAATAAAAAACCCGGCAATTCAGCCGGGTTTTTTACAAAATAACGCAGAGAATCAGTCGCTACCAAACAGATCGCGGGTGTAAACCTTATCCGCCACGTCAGCCAGCTCTTCCGCCATGCGGTTTGAAATGATGACATCGGCTTCTTTCTTAAAGGCATCCAGATCGCGGATCACCCGGGAATTGAAGAACTGATCGTCCGGCATGGCAGGCTCATAGATTACAACCTCAACCCCTTTCGCCTTAATGCGCTTCATGATCCCCTGAATGGAAGAGGCGCGGAAATTATCGGAGCCACTCTTCATTATCAGACGGTATACGCCGACCACTTTCGGTTGACGCGCAAGGATGGAATCGGAGATGAAATCTTTACGTGTACGGTTAGCGTCAACAATCGCCGAAATGAGGTTGTTCGGCACAGCCTGATAGTTTGCCAGCAATTGTTTAGTATCTTTTGGCAGGCAATAGCCGCCGTAGCCAAATGACGGGTTGTTGTAGTGGTTGCCAATACGCGGGTCGAGACACACACCTTCAATAATCTGGCGGGTATTCAGGCCAAGACTCTCTGCGTAGCTGTCCAGCTCATTGAAATAAGCTACCCGCATTGCCAGGTAGGTATTCGCGAATAGCTTAATCGCCTCAGCTTCGGTGGAGTCGGTGAACAGCACCTGAATATCTTTCTTCACTGCGCCTTCCTGAAGCAGCGCAGCAAAACGTTCAGCACGCTCAGAACGTTCGCCAATGACGATTCGCGAAGGATGGAGGTTATCGTAAAGCGCTCTGCCCTCACGCAGGAATTCCGGCGAGAAGAAGATATTATCAATACCAAACTTTTCTTTAATGGATTTGGTAAAACCGACAGGAATGGTCGATTTAATGACCATCACCGCGTCAGGGTTGATCGCGATAACGTCTTTAATCACCGCTTCTACAGTTGAGGTGTTGAAGTAATTAGTTTTAGGATCGTAGTCAGTAGGCGTCGCAATGATGACGTAATCCGCATCGCGGTATGCATCTTCTTTATCTGTCGTGGCGCGGAAATTCAGCGATTTATTGCTGAGATAGTCCTGGATTTCTTTATCCACAATCGGCGATTTTTTCTGATTGAGCATATCCACTTTGGCCTGCACGATATCCAGCGCAACCACTTCATGATTCTGGGCAATCAGAATGCCGTTAGAAAGACCGACATACCCTGTTCCGGAGATTGTTATTTTCATTCGCTAATGACTTCTGTGAGTTAACTGTACTGATGGCCGCCAGACCATCGCGATAAACATAACTGTTGGGCTTTGTACCTCCTGGCAAACTGAACTGTCAAGGCAAACCAGGAGTAATCACTACGAGCGGGGCGAGATTCAGACTACTTCGAATAACAGGCGACACTTTTTGCATAAAAAAACCCGGAGACAAGCTCCGGGTTTTGATTACAGCGAGTGAGTTAACTTATTCCATCCATTCGGTATGGAACACGCCTTCTTTATCGGTACGTTTGTAAGTATGCGCACCGAAGTAGTCACGCTGTGCCTGAATCAGGTTAGCTGGCAGCACAGCAGCACGGTAGCTGTCATAGTAGGCTACTGCAGCAGAGAAGGTCGGAACCGGGATACCGTTCTGGACAGCGTAGGCAACCACGTCACGCAGCGCCTGCTGATATTCATCCGCAATTTTCTTGAAGTACGGTGCCAGCAGCAGGTTGGCGATACCGGCGTTTTCAGCATAGGCATCGGTGATTTTCTGCAGGAACTGCGCACGAATGATGCAACCCGCGCGGAAGATCTTCGCGATCTCACCGTAGTTCAGATCCCAGTTGTTCTCGTCTGACGCCGCACGCAGCTGAGAGAAGCCCTGGGCGTAAGAAACGATTTTACCCAGGTACAGTGCACGACGCACTTTTTCAACGAATTCGGCTTTATCACCCGCTGGTTTAGCCTGCGGACCAGACAGCACTTTAGATGCCGCGACGCGCTGCTCTTTCAGGGAAGAGATGTAACGCGCGAAGACGGATTCGGTGATCAGAGACAGCGGTTCGCCCAGATCCAGAGAGCTCTGGCTGGTCCATTTACCGGTACCTTTGTTCGCAGCTTCATCCAGAATCACATCAACCAGGTATTTACCCTCTTCATCTTTCTTCGTGAAGATATCTTTGGTGATGTCGATCAGATAGCTGTTCAGCTCGCCTTTGTTCCACTCGGTGAAAGTTTCCGCGAGTTCTTCATTGGAAAGGTTCAGACCGCCTTTCAGCAGGGAATAAGCCTCAGCAATCAGCTGCATGTCGCCGTATTCGATGCCGTTGTGCACCATTTTGACATAGTGACCAGCACCGTCCGGACCGATATAAGTCACACACGGCTCGCCATCTTCGGCAACGGCAGCGATTTTAGTCAGAATAGGCGCAACCAGTTCGTATGCTTCTTTCTGTCCACCAGGCATGATGGATGGGCCCTTCAGTGCGCCCTCTTCACCACCAGATACACCGGTACCGATGAAATTGAAGCCTTCAGCAGACAGCTCACGGTTACGACGAATGGTGTCCTGGAAGAAGGTGTTACCGCCATCAATGATGATGTCACCTTTTTCAAGGTAAGGCTTCAGGGAGTCGATAGCTGCATCGGTACCTGCGCCTGCTTTCACCATTAACAGGATACGACGAGGCGTTTCCAGAGATTCAACGAACTCTTTCACCGTATAGAAAGGAACCAGTTTCTTGCCTGGGTTCTCGGCAATCACTTCTTCGGTCTTATCACGGGAGCGGTTGAAAACGGAGACGGTATAACCACGGCTTTCGATGTTGAGCGCCAGGTTGCGCCCCATCACTGCCATACCGACGACGCCGATCTGTTGTTTGGACATTACATACTCCTGTCAGGTGTGGTAGCTGCGAATCATCACGCAGTTCAATGTTGGACTTATGTTAACTCAGGATGCAGAAATCCAATAATATTTACTGGTGGCGTAAGATGCTCTTTTACTATCAATTATTTTTGAAGCCGTTAGGGTTCTTTTGCTGCCAGTTCCATGCATCCCGGACCATATCCTCGAGATCCCGTTGAGCCGTCCAGCCGAGCTCATCACGTGCTTTAGAAGGATCTGACCAACATTCAGCAATATCGCCCTGACGTCTTGAGGCAAACACATAGGGTACTGAAAGTGTTGTCACTCGTTTGAACGCATCCAAAAGTTCGAGCACAGAATAACCTTTTCCTGTTCCGAGATTATAAATATTGAGATTAGATGCATCGTTTCGGCGTTTTAATGCAGCCACATGACCTTCGGCAAGATCCATAACGTGAATAAAGTCACGAACACCGGTACCATCTTTCGTCTGATAATCATTACCATAAATCGAAAGCCGTTCGCGTTTACCAATGGCGACCTGGCAGATATAAGGCATAAGATTGTTAGGAATACCGTTAGGATCTTCACCAATAAGACCTGATGGATGCGCGCCAACAGGATTGAAATATCTCAGAATAGTGATATTAAATGACGGATGGGCAATTGCTAAATCGATAAGAATTTTTTCGACCATCAATTTTGATGTGCCGTAAGGATTCGTTGTTCCTCCGGTCCGACAAGATTCTGTTAATGGAATGGTTTCTGGTTCACCGTAAACCGTAGCGGACGAACTAAAAATGAAATTTTTAACTCCTGCCTTGAGCATTTCACCCAATAAGCACAGACTTCCTAAAATATTTACCTCATAATATTTAAGGGGCTGTGATACAGATTCGCCAACTGACTTAAGACCAGCAAAGTGAATGACATCAGTTATGCTATGCTTAGAAAATATTTTTTGCAAAAGTGTACTATCTAAAATATCACCCTGATAAAAAACAGGTTCAATGCCTGTGATAGATTTTATTCTGTTCAATGATTCTAAAGAAGAGTTTGATAAGTTATCCAGTATTATAACTTTTTCACTATTTTCAAGCAGTGTTAACACAGTATGAGAACCTATGTAACCAACTCCGCCTGTAACAAGAATAGCCATATAATTTCTGACCTTAATTATCAGTTAATAATCATTAGTATAAGAACAGCAATAATGCAGAGCTTATTTAGTGCCAGATTAATATATTACAAGATTTAATCATGCGCAATTAAGATATTAATTAATTTCTCTGTAGCAGCTTTATCATCAAATTTCGCTTCCGCAATGCGGCGACTTTCTATACCCATTGATACTATCTGATCTGAATTATTAATGACAGAAGTCATTGCACTTGCAAGTGCTTCAACGTCCCAAGGTGGAACCATCAACCCATTTATACCGTGGACGATCGTTTCACGACAGCCGGGAACGTCAGTAGTAATAATCGCACGGCCAATAGACATGGCCTCTTGAGTACTACGTGGAATGCCTTCACGATAAGAAGGTAACACAAAAACACTTAGATCATTGAGATAGCTTTTTACATCTGATATCTGGCCTAAAAACTCAACATGACCTTCGTTTTCCCAACTGTTAAGTTGGTCTCGAGTAATACCACCTGGATTGTCATCTATAGCGCCAGCGATACTAAATCTCACTTGAGGAAATTTAGATTTAACGATTTTTGCGGCCTGAACAAACTCTCTGACGCCTTTTTCAACCAATAAGCGGGATACCATTCCAAAATGTATAGTATCCGTTTTTGGTTTATTATAAGAATAATCATTAAGATCGACACCAATGCCGCCAATTACCTCAAAATCAGAAATTTCGATATTATTTTGTACTACTAAGTCTTGATAATCGTCGTGATTTAGGAAAAGCACTTTTTTAGCTCGGGGCAAAGTTAACTTATATAAAAAAGTCTGTATTGCCTTTAGCAACCTCTTTTTAAACGAATCCTTTTTGAAATGAGCGGTATAGCAGAAGCCTAACCCTTCAAGAAGATTATAGATATTTTTGACACCAGCAAGTTTTGCTGCCAGAGTGCCAAAAATTACCGGCTTTGGAAAAAAACAAAAAACAACATCAGGATTAATATGTCGGATCTTTTTTGACAATGCAACCGTGTTAATTAGATCTGAAAGTGGATTCATTCCTGACCGTGAAAAATCATATTGCTCAGGCATAGCACCAAACATTGATATCGTTTGAAAATTTCCTCTGTCATTATCCATAACAAGGACGTGAACCTTAATTCCTCTGGTCACAAGTTGTTCAATCAATTTTTTTCTAAAAAGAATAATGGTGCTAGATTGATTCCCTATGAGCAAAATTTTCATTTATCAACCTGTTGTGTTTTGTAAATACTTAACCAACGATCCACCACAGATGTAATGGAAAAATTCTTTACAATATGGTTACGGTTTTGATTTCTAATAATCTTTTTTTGCTCAGTATTTAATTCACATATCTCAATTATTTTATCAGACAAAGCCTGGAAATTTGAAACAGGTACAACGTACTGAGGATTACCTATCACCTCTTTCACTCCGCCAGCATCTGTACATACAGCAATGCATTTACAGGCCATCGCTTCTGCAACAACTAATCCGAATCCTTCCCATTCAGATGACAGTACAAATAAATCACATGCAGAATAATAATCATTGACTGAATCAATGCTACCAAGCAAGGTTACTCGCGATGTTAAGTTTAAACGATTAATATGTCGCTCAATATCATTACGCAACTCCCCCTCGCCGATGATAATTAACCTAAAATCATCCGGCAGTATATTAAAAGCGTTAATGAGATTAGGGTAATCTTTTGCTGGGGTTAGTCGTCCAACTGCAAGAATGACTTTTTCTTTGTCATCAATATTTAGCTGATGTCTGATAGATGTCCTGCTCTCGGCGTTATAATCAAATTTATCTACGTCAATACCGTTGTATACTACCTCGGACTTCGATTTTGAAAAAGCCTTATTACGAATAAATTCATCCAGAGCCTCTCTACTCACATTAGTATTTACATCTGCAAATTTATCAGTAAGACGATAAATGAACATTCGTAATGCGCCGCCTTCATTTTTACTGTGAGCGGTACAAACAAGTTTATAACTCTTTTTAAATAAAAAACCGACTAATCTCATTAAGAGATTTGCATGAAACATATGGCTATGAACAACAGAAGGCTGATATTCTTTGAGTATTTTTCGACAGTGGAATATCACTTTAAAAAACGAGAGCGGGCTCTTCTTTAAATTCAAATTAAGGATTTTGATGTTTTTTTCTTCGGGGCGTACGACTGTCTCTCCATTTAAGGAGACAATCATGACATCATACCCACGTTGATAAAACTTATCAGCCAGGATGCACAATTGCCGTTCCGCACCACCAAGACCCAGTCCAGTGATAACGAATAGCAGTTTATTTTTGCACATTATTTGATTCTCCATTAAGCGCATCGCCCAGAACACCGTTGGCTATTCTTCCTATTTCTCTTTCATCAAATAATGTCGCGATATGATAATTCATATTGCCAAAAGATACTGGAGCGGAAGGGTTACGGAAATATGACAAGAAGCAAAACGTTAAAAAGACAAAGAAATATAAATTAAGGAACAGCGTGTTATAGCTTTTAACCTCAAAAATCCGTCTATAATTTTCTCTTGCACACAGTGAAAAGATAAAAATTGCCACAAAGATAAAATAGAAGGTAACCCTGGTTAAGAACGTTATCGCCCCGCTATAAAGATAAATAACAGCGCCAACAAAAATAAATCGATTTAATAATCTCAAGCTTTCATTCTTCTCAATCTGATAAGAATAGGAAACATAAAAAACAACGAAGAGCAGAACTAGTAGATTTAACCATCCAAACTGTATCGAGATAGGATTCTGCTCAATATAAAAAAGTATCTTTCTAAATGCGAAATTCACTTGAGCAAGTAAAATTATTATTTTCACACCAAAGATAAGCAAGAAGGCAAATAAAGAGATAGATGCAACTGTTACCGAAATGAATAGTTTTCTACTCTTTAATTTGCATAAAAAAATCGCTGGTATAATTATCAATGCTGAGACATGCATTGTAGCAGCGATGATTACACCTACAATTAGCCGCAACAATGATTTATTAAGTGAATAGTTTATTATTGCCGCAAAGACTATGATGCAGGCAATAAATTGGCGTAGTTGTTCTAATATTAATGTATACCCAAAAACAATCAACAAAGCGGCAATAAAAAGAGGTTCATTTATTTTAATTTTTTTTAAATTATATCCTAGCAATGCAAACGCCAGAGCGTAAAATAGCATTATTGCATACCCAAAGTTATTGTTTGCAATAAACAGCAAGGTTTTAAGGTAAATAACAAACCCTGGCTCAAATGCTAAATACAGTTCTTCATCATTTATGAACCGCGTATAATAAATACTCCAGTCTACGCCATTAATATAAAAAGTTGTAAAAGAGAAAACTAAAACAATCCAAATAATCATTCTAAGAATGTTTTTAGAGCCTGTATTAAACCTTCCCCATATTAGCGAAAGAATTAACAAAGGGATAACGTTCATTAGTATAAACATTATCTACGAACCTTTTCATAAAGAGTTATTATAACCTGAACAGGGTTCATTGCTTTGATATATTTGAAAGCACGCACATTATTAAAGGAAATGTATAAATTTAATTTATTATGCAAATAGCCAATATAATGTTTATCTTTTAACCTGGTCTCATTTACTAACAGTAAATCATTATAAAGATGAACATTTATAGTTGAGTTTCTGGATGTGGCTTGCGCATCATGCACCCGATACTTAACGCTTGTAAAATCAAAGAAACCTGTCTGTATATCATTATTTATAAGTTTTAACCAAAAAGGTAAATCCTCAAGTAATCGATACCGCTCATCAAACGTGATCAGGTATTTATGATTTATAAATGCACCAGGTGCCAAATTATTAAAGTGGATGTTTGCTAGATTTTTTTTGATGTTAGAAGGTGCCATCTTACAAACATCTCTTGTCCAAGGTAGCGGGTACTTATCTGGTGTAGTGACATCTGTTCCAAAGGTTTCAAAATAAGTAAAGAATGCACCATAATTTTCATTAGAAGGTACCCGTTGTACTCTTTCAATAAATTCACTGATAGAGGTAGCAATCAAAATATCATCTGATCCTATACATTTAATCCACTGCCCTTTAACGTGTTTAATCGCGCTGTTAAAGTTAGCCGTTGTACCTTTATTGGTCTCATTTTTGATCAACAGGCACTCAATATGAGGGTGTGATATTCTTTTTTCATTGAGCCAATTTTCAATAATCTGGACGCTGTTATCCTTTGAGTTGTCATCTGCTATAATTATCTGAATTGATTTGTAAGTTTGATTAATGCAGGAATCCAAGGTTTCAACAATATATTTTTCTGCATTATAACTTGCAACGATTATCGTAACTAAAATAGCATCCATATTAAAATATAATACCTAATAAAATTAATTGTAATTTGTTTTTTTTCGTGACGACCATATTTCTAACTTTCAGATCGCGAATAACAGATTTTACTGAATGGCTTATCATTGAGTGCCATTCTGCTCTCTTACTCGATGTAAGCGACTTATACCACTTAAAATATCTAACCGACACGCCCCATATAGTACTGATAATTAAAGCATACGCATCGTTAATTAGTATACTTTTGTTTTGCGAATTAGTTTTATGTTCAATATAATTTAATAGAAAGAAAGCATTATGCATTACTTTATAATAATTATGGTTGATTCTGCGCGTTGTTGAGTTAGTATTGTTTACAAAAAAATAATCACCATCGGATAAAAAGATAGTATTAGCTAAATCAAAAGAGATGCGTGAAATCACCTCATCATTATTAAGGTAATTAACGCACTCTTTATTCAAAGTATTATATGATTCGTATGCTGTTAAAATTATATTTCTATTATAAATACCAAACGCATGCACTCCCCATGACCTAATACAATTTGAAAAAACTTCCGAGCCTTTCAATTTTTTGTTAGGAGTATAACAAATAAACTTAGTTGTGACGTTTTTATCTATAGAGTCAACATAATTCAAATTAAATAAGGAAATATCATGGGAGGGTTCAGAGACTAAAGGTTTAAATGCTTTTTCCAGAGAATCCTCAGCTAAGCTGTCATCACTATCGATTACTGCAATATATTTCGATTTGGAATAGCGAATAGCAGTTTCCCTAGCCTGTGCGGCACCCTTATTGTCTTGCTTGAGTAATTGAAGGCTAAACTGCTTCGGTTCATACATTTCTACGAGAGCAGCTGTATTGTCCAGTGAACCATCGTCAACGACAATGACGCTAAACCCCTCCAAAGACTGCTTATCAAGGGTTTTCAGAATAGTTAGAATATTTGCTTCTTCATTGTATGCCGGAATAATAACGCTCAAGTCTTCGGGTGTAATCCTCATTCCATTAACTCACTTTATATTTTATATGCCACAAATAAATTATTGCAGTAGCAATGAGATAAATAAAATACGTTGAACAATATGCCAGGGTTACCCCTTCAAACCCATAAATGGAGATAAGCAATTTAACTAATAAAGGATACAGAAGGGCGAATGATACTTCTAACGTCGCATTTATCACAAAGTATCCTTTCGCCAGTAGAATAGTTGCGAAGAGCCAACTACAAATCCTGAAAAAATCGCCTATATTCTGATACAAAAAAAGAACGCCAGCACGTTGAAAATCCTTTGTGAATAAAAAACTTATAATAAAGTCTTTTAAATAGAAAATACCTAACGCCATCACAAGAGAAAGAGGTACAACAAGTCGTGCACCTGTTTTCAATATGCTTAAATGGTCAGAGAGTGTTTTCGCTGCAGCCGTTTTAGGAAAATAATAAACCGTCATAGCAGTGGTTAACACCGCAAGATAGGCTTCTGATATTTTACTAACGGCCTGCCAATACCCTGAATATTCTAACGAAAAATTATTTGTCAACAGAGTTCTGACAACAATCAGGGAAATCGGACCTGTTAAGGCACCAATTATGCCCATTGCAAAGTACTTACCCATCTCATTAACTTGCTCTCGAGGGGTCGTACCATACCAATACTTGAATTTAAACCATGGTTTTTTAAATATAAAAACTATTAACCAAAAGCCGGCAACTGCATTATTTAAAGCGGCTGAAATAAGTGCACCTTTAAGCCCCAAAAAATAGACAAGGCCGGTCATGGATATAACGGATGAAGCAATGGAAAAAATATTTGCCAGGAAAAATTTATTGTGATCACCTAGCCCATTCAATACACCTAAAAAAATACTATTTATAATATTTAGCGGTAATACCATCAATGCTAAAATTATAAGCCAGTAAAACTCTTTATTATGGAAAAGATACTCAGCCAAATGACCTGAGGAAAGAATCCCCAGGCACATTATAAAACAACAGGCTATCGTTGAAAGCTTTATTGCAGCCCGCCAGTAGGGCTTAGCATTTTCATAATTGTCCTTATGCTCAGCCGAATAGCGATTAACACCCTGTGAAACCTGGGATGAGATAAACCCATTAATAAAGGTTACAAAGTTCTGTAACTGTCCCAGATTCGAAATACCTGCCGGGCCTGTATAAATAGCAACAACTTTTGATATTATTAGACCACATGCAAGCCTAAAACAGGTAATTACACCACTTAGTATCGTTACTTTTGCAAAACTCAAAGCAACCATCCATTTATTGTTTTAATCACATACTCAATATCTGCCTCTGTCATTGTCGGATCCATCGGCAAAGATAATACGCTGTTATGAAGTGATTCTGAAACAGGTAAATCCAAATGTTTCAGTTCCTCATATGCAATCTGGTGATGTGGCGGCAGAGGATAATGAACAAGGGTTTGAACATTATTACTATCCAAATATTTCTTCAACGAGTCTCTGTGATTTGTTTTAATGACAAACAAATGCCAGACGTGCTCTTGCTGAGCATCAAGAGCTGGAAGAATGACATCAGGATGGTTAATAGATGTTAAATATTTTTCAGCAATATATCTACGGCGTGAAATATCATCATCCAGATATTTTAATTTAACCGAAAGCATTGCAGCCTGGATTTCATCTAATCGGCTATTAATACCTTTATATTTATTCTGATATTTTACATGCGAACCATAATTACGTAGTGCAACAAGAACCTGCGCTAAGTTATCATCGTTAGTTGTTATCGCACCTGCATCACCGAGCGCGCCCAGATTTTTTCCCGGATAGAAACTGAAACCTGCTGCATGCCCCCAGGAGCCACATTTTTGCCCGTCAATTATCGCACCATGAGACTGAGCACAGTCTTCAAGCACGAGTAAATCATATTCAAAAGCAATCTCCATAATCCCTTTCATTGGCGAGATTCTTCCATATAAATGCACAGGTAAAATCGCTTTTGTTTTACCAGTAATCGCTTTTCTAACCCCTTCCACACTCAGATTAAATGTTGAAGGATCGGGTTCTACAAGAATCGGTGTCAGTTGGTTTTGGGTGATGGCTAAGATAGAGGCAATATATGTATTAGCAGGAACTATAACCTCATCACCATCATTCAGTTTTCCCAACTCTTTCCAGGCACGAAGTACTAAAATCAGCGCATCTAAACCATTAGCAACGCCAATAGCGTGTTTTACACCACACCATTTTGCATATTCTTTTTCAAAATTGACAAGTTCCGCACCCATTATATACCAGCCGGAGTCAATAACCCGTGAACATGCCTCTTTAAGTTCGCTTTCATATCGATTATTGATTTTTTTTAAGTTCAGAAAGTCAACCATTATTACTTCTCCAATAATATTCTTGCAGGATTGCCAACAACTGTCGTATTTGCCGGTACATCCTTCGTTACTACAGCCCCTGCGCCAACCATCGCACCTTCACCTATCACGATTCCCGGAAGAATAGTGGCATTAGCACCAATAGAAGCCCCTTTTTTTACCAGGATACTCGAAAATTTTTCGGGGTAAACTTTTGAACGCGGCTTTTTATCATTTGTAAATGCAACACAGGGGCCAATAAATACATCGTCCTCAATTGTTATACCATCCCAAATATACACACCAGATTTGATGGTCACTCGATCGCCTATTATGACATCATTTTCGATCAAGGTATGAGCACAAATATTACAATCATTACCAATGACTGCATCTTTTAAAATTACCGAGAATTGCCATACTCGCGTATTCTCACCAATATTAGCGGACTGCACATCGCTTAATTTATGTATGAACATTTATTTTGCCATCGACCGGAACTGATCATAATCCCTGATATAATCAGACTCATCATATTCATTGTCTGCTAATATCATCAGTACACAATCGGGAGTGAAGTTTTTCATTTCTCGCCAAATGAACGAGTTAATCAGTAAACCTTGAGCAGGATTATTTAAAGTGATAGAAATTCTTTCATTTCCGTCATCTAAAATAAAATCGCAGGATCCTTTCAGAACGATGGCCATTTGCATGAGTTTTTTATGCGCATGATATCCACGCGTAACCCCATTTTCAGTGTCGAAAATGTAATATACGCGTCTGATATCAAAGGGTATATTAGAATTCCTTTCTAACGATACTAATGAACCCCGTTCATCACCATGAATTTGTAAAGGGATAAGTTCGACTTTCATATACGGCTCGCTAATTTGATTAAATATTGCCCATAAGAATTTTTACTTAGCTTTGTTCCTAGCGCTAAAAGTTCATCATCACTTAACCAACCATTACGCCATGCGATCTCTTCTGGACAGGCAACCATCATCCCCTGGCGCTTTTGAACCGTTTCGACAAAACTGCCCGCTTCAATCAAGCTATCGTGTGTTCCGGTATCAAGCCATGCAAAACCACGTCCCAATAACTCAACGGTTAATAAGTTATTATTGAGATAGACTTCATTTACTGAGGTGATTTCAATCTCACCTCGCGCGGATGGTTTGATTGTTTTAGCAATGTCTACAACATTATTATCATAGAAATATAACCCGGTAACTGCCCAGTTTGATTTCGGATGTGAGGGTTTTTCTTCAATACTTAGTGCTTTGAAATTGCTGTCAAATTCAACAACGCCAAAACGTTCGGGGTCCATAACTTGATAACCAAAAACTGTCGCCCCCGAGTTACGCTCTGCTGCGCTTCTTAATTTTGGTGTAAAGCCCTGGCCAAAGAAGATGTTATCCCCCAGAACAAGGCATACCGGGTCTTTACCAATAAACTTCTCGCCAATTATAAATGCTTGCGCTAACCCATCCGGCGAAGGCTGTACAGTAAAGGATAGATTAACACCAAATTGACTGCCATCGCCTAACAGTCTGACAAATCCTTGCTGATCTTCAGGGGTAGTAATAATTAAAATATCCTTGATACCAGCTAGCATAAGCACTGATAGTGGATAATAAATCATTGGCTTGTCGTAAACAGGGAGTAACTGCTTAGATATGCCCATCGTTATAGGATAAAGTCGAGTACCTGATCCACCTGCAAGAATGATACCTTTCATATTATTCTAATCCTAAACGTTCACGTTGATAGCTACCATCCTGAACACGACGGCACCACTCAGTATTATTTAAGTACCACTCCACCGTTTTACGGATCCCGCTCTCGAAAGTTTCCTCAGGCTTCCAGCCTAACGTCTGGCTAATCTTATCGGCATCAATCGCATAGCGACGGTCATGGCCCGGACGGTCAGCAACATACATAATCTGATCGCGATAAGACTCTTCTTTAGGCACAATCTCATCAAGCAGATCGCAAATCGTATGGACTACGTCCAGGTTCTGCTTCTCGTTATGCCCACCGATATTGTATGTCTCGCCCGGTTTCCCCTGAGTAACAACGGTATAGAGTGCGCGCGCGTGATCTTCTACATACAGCCAGTCACGAATCTGGTCACCCTTGCCGTAAATAGGCAGAGCTTTTCCGTCCAGCGCATTTAGGATAACCAGTGGGATCAGTTTTTCCGGGAAATGGTACGGGCCATAGTTATTCGAACAGTTGGTGACGATAGTCGGGAAACCGTAAGTACGCAGCCAGGCACGAACCAAATGGTCGCTGGAGGCTTTCGACGCCGAATACGGGCTGCTAGGAGCATACGCGGTAGTTTCAGTGAAGAGTGGCAGCTCAGCTGATGCCGGATGCTCATCAGGATGCGGCAAATCACCATACACTTCATCGGTTGAGATGTGGTGGAAACGAAACGCTTTCTTCGCCTGCTCATCCAACGTTGACCAGTAAGCACGAGCGGCTTCCAGCAGTACATAAGTGCCGACGATATTGGTTTCGATAAACGCAGCCGGGCCGGTAATAGAACGATCGACGTGACTTTCGGCGGCCAGGTGCATCACCGCATCAGGCTTATGTTTTGCGAAAATGCGATCCATGGCGTCTTTATCGCAAATATCCGCATGCTCAAAAGCATATCGATCGCTGTCGCTGACTTCACTAAGCGACTCAAGGTTGCCGGCATAGGTCAGCTTATCCACGTTGACGACGTCGTCCTGGGTATTTTTAATAATATGTCGTACAACCGCTGAGCCGATAAAGCCGGCCCCGCCCGTCACAAGAATTTTCACGTTATCTGTTCCGTCTTATATATGTCTGGATACTGGCGTTCTGAAACCTGAGCATTTATTGACGGTTTCAGAAATTGAGCACGCTACCGCCCCTGGCTTAACAGCTACCAGTGCACTGAGCGATCTCCGATTAAATGATTTTTTTGTCTGGATCCAGACAAAAAACTGGCGTTAATTGTCGTCCTAAACGACCTCAGAAACAAGCACAAATCGCTACAAAGCGATCCAGATTTAAACCCTGTAACTCTATGTAATCATAGGATTAATAATAAAAAACGGCAGTCATCATTTTGGCTATATCTCAATACACCAAAATAATGACTGCCGCTTGTTCAAGACGTTGCAGGAATATCAGCCGTTTGCGAGCAACTTCTCAATACGGGTTCTGAACTTCGCCCCTTCCTTCAAGTTACGCAGCCCATAGTTCACGAACGCCTGCATATACCCCATTTTCTTACCGCAGTCATAGCTGTCGCCGGTCATCAGCATCGCGTCAACAGACTGTTTTTTCGCCAGTTCGGCAATCGCGTCAGTCAGCTGAATACGATCCCAGGCGCCTGGCTCAGTTTTTTCCAGCTCTGCCCAGATATCAGCGTTCAGAACATAACGGCCAACCGCCATCAGGTCTGAGTCCAGCGTCTGTGGTTGATCCGGTTTTTCGATGAACTCAACGATGCGGCTCACCTGCCCTTCCGTTTCCAGCGGTTCTTTAGTCTGGATAACGGAGTACTCGGAGAGATCGCCCTTCATGCGTTTCGCCAGCACCTGGCTACGGCCGGTTTCATTGAAACGCGCCACCATTGCCGCCAGGTTGTAACGCAGCGGATCGGCAGAAGCGGTATCGATGATGATGTCCGGAAGAACAACAATGAATGGGTTATCACCCACAACCGGACGAGCACACAGGATAGAGTGGCCCAGGCCCAGCGGCTGCGCCTGACGCACGTTCATGATGGTCACGCCCGGCGGGCAAATAGACTGCACTTCCGCCAGCAGCTGGCGTTTGACGCGCTGCTCAAGCAGCGCTTCGAGTTCGTAAGAGGTGTCGAAGTGGTTTTCTACCGCATTCTTGGAGGAGTGCGTAACCAGGACGATTTCTTTGATCCCTGCAGCAACAATCTCATCGACAATGTACTGAATCATTGGCTTGTCGACGATCGGCAGCATCTCTTTAGGAATGGCTTTTGTGGCTGGCAGCATATGCATGCCCAAGCCTGCTACCGGAATGACTGCTTTCAAATTAATCATTATTTCTTCCACCTTAAAATGGTTGACGAATTATAGCTCTTAAACCTGTTTTCGCCAGCATGATTTGCCGTAATCCTTGGGCAATGTTACGCCTTAGCATCACAAATTTCTGTAGTTGTAATCTGATTAGATCGCGCTTTTATGCCAGGAATAGTCTCAAAACTGATGATTGTCGATTATCTGTGCGGAAGCGCAAAGTTAAGCCTTTCCACATTCACTACCTGCTGGTCGACCCGGTCAATATCGACCGAGCTTTGCCCCTTCTCATTCACTGCTTTTATGTTCGCCAGCGACAGCAACGTCTCGTCTTTCGCCATGAATTTACCCCGCACATCCTTGCGCAGGTCGAAGTTGATCTTCAGGGCGGGCCCCACAGCGGCTTCCTGCATCACATTGATGTTGCGTAAAAAAAGATGCTGCGGCTTGTTGTGCAGTTCAAGCGTCGCCCGCTGCATCTCCACGTTGGTTATCGCCACAAACGAGGTGGCGTTACCGGATGAAATCTGTATTCCGCGCAATTTATACGCAAGCTGACGATTATCGAGATGAATATTGTTGAGCTTGAAGTTCTGCGGGATGGACAAATAATCGCCTTTTATCACCCCATAGCCGATTAACATTCCGGCACTGTTCACCATGTCGACATTATCAATAATGAAATTATCACAGCCATAAATGGCCACCGTGGCGTTGTCTATTCCCGCCTTTTTACTGAAGTCGGGAGTTATATTTTTGGCCTTAATATTGCGGATAACAAAATGTTTACCGTTTTCAACGTGCACCAGCTGGCGACAGTTGCTGCCGGTGATGTTTGCCACCACGAAGTTCTTGACGGTTTGCTTCTCCGGATAGTCGTTATCGTAGGTGCTGCCGGCGAGGCCAATGCCGATGCCCCAGTTGATCTTGCCGTTGGTGCAGTTGATGTTGTCGATGACATGGTCAGAGATCAGGATATTGCGATCGTTGATGGCAACGTTCCACTCGATCGCATCCCCCTGGAGATGGCTAAATTTGCTGTTGGTGATGCGGGCACCGTCCACCTGGTTGTGGAAACCCTGGCGCAGGATGGCGTAGTTGGCCTGGCTTACGCTGATGTTATCAATCAGCAAATTGCGCATTACGCTCGGTTTCTTGCCGCCGATGTAGATCTGCGTCACCGGGCCAAAACCGCTCATGGCCAGCCCTTTGATAACGCAGTCAGAGCCGCGAACGTCGAGCGTAATGTTCTCCGTGCGGCCAGCACCTTCGCCTATCACTTTGCTGCCTTCCTGCAAAACAAAGCGGCCGCGCCCGTTGCCGGTTAACGCCCCGCGGATCAGCAGGGTTTTACCGTCGGGAATGAAAATACCGGTATTGATGTTTTCGCAGGTAAGCCCGGCAGGGACCACGACGGTGTCGCCGTCATTGAACGCCTGCTTAAAGGCGGCAATCCAGTCGTTGTTATTGTACTGATTAACAGAGACCGTTCTGCCGCTTGCCGCCCGCGCGATGCGTGACGACAGCAGCGGCGTGGCCGCCAGAACGGAGAGAGAAGAAACAAAGGTGCGTCGGGTAATCTTTTTCAGCATACATCCTCGGCGTTACAACGTTTGCAGCAGGCTCGCTAACTGGCGGTTAATCACCTGCTGGTTAAAATCGGTTTCCACTTTTTGTCGGGCGTTCTGGAGCACGGGCTCCAGTGCCTGCTGGTCAATATCGCTGAAGGCTGCTAATCGGTCCGCAAGGGCCATCGCGTTATTCTCCGGCACCAGCCAGCCGGAATGGTCAGACTTAATCAGCTCCGGGATCCCGCTGTGCAGGGTTGATACCACCGGAATACCTACGGCCATCGCCTCCATCAGCGCCACCGGAATGCCTTCCATATCGCCATCTGCGCCCGTTACGGAAGGCAGCAGAAAGACATCAGCCTCGTCGAGCATGGCCTTGACCTCGTGGCTCGGCTTGAAGCCCGGCATTTCTACGACATCCTCCAGCTGATACTGTTCGATAAGCGTGCGCAGACGACGCTCCCACGGCCCAATGCCGAGAATGCGATAGTGGAAATCCACCCCGCGCGCTTTCAGCTGGCGGCAGGCTTCAATGGCCACATGCAGGCCTTTCTTCTCGGTCAGGCGAGCAACGGAGATGATCTGCAGCGGTTTTCCCGGCACCTTGACAGGACGGCGAGTGAAGCGCGTTAAGTCCACGCCCATACGCGAAACGGCAATTTTCTCTCCCGGGCAGCCCATGTTTTTCAGGCGTCCGGCCCACAGGTCGCTGATAGGCAGCATCATGTCGCCGCGCCTGAACAGCTGCTGATACTCCGGCGTGTAGTGGTTCAGCACTTCGCGGCTGGAGATATCGATACCGTGGAAGATGGTCGCAATTTTGCCGTCAATCACGCCCAGCTCGCGCAGCTTCGCGGCGGTGACGCCCGCCGGGCCAAAGTGGGCGATAAACACGTCGGCACGATACGGCTGCGCGGTTTGCCCGCAGATGGCCGAGAGGATCAGATTGCGGGATTCGGAACCATAGCGGGAAACATTCAGCGCTCGCCACGTCGACGCGCGGTGGATCCCGCGCAAGGTCTGGCTGGCCCGGTGGCGCAGCTTACTCAGTCTCCCGGAAGGCTCATCCTGCAGCCAGCGGGTTTTCGCCTCCAGCCCATACTGGGCATACGCCGCATGGGTATTTTTGGTATCGCCCTTTTGCAGGGCGATAATCTCCACGTCATATCCCATATCGATAAACGCGGTGATTTGGTTCAGGACAAACGTTTCAGACGACAGCGGAAATTTCAGTAAGAAGAAACCAACCTTCATTTCCCCTCCCGTACGCGGTCAAGTACCGATTTCACCATCCCAATGCCCTTCTCGCGCTCGGCTTTCACCGCCACCGCCAGGCGTTCATTGATCGCAGGCAGCTGGCCGAGCGTGTCGCCCACCATCGCACCGAGCGAACCATCGAGCAGATGACGGATATCCACGGCCATTTCCGGCATACCGAGCTGCTGCATGATGCCTGCTGATTTGTGTTCGTAGTTGATGGCAATGGCCGGCGTGCCAAAGTTCATGGAGATAATGGCGGAGTGCAGGCGCGTGCCGACGGTCAGGTCGCAGGCGGAGAGCAGCTTGCCCATCTCCAGATCGTTAAGTTCGTCCATCACCACGTGATAGCGGGACGGATCGTTCACCAGATTGCGCAGGTTCAGCGCCACCATACGGTCGTCTTTGTTGTAGCTGTCGATGCCGGTGCAGGTGGAGAGCGCCAGCACCTGGTACCCGCTGTCCAGCACGCGGTTCACCACGTCGGCGAAGGCTTTCTCATACGCCGCCTGGGTCGTACCTAAACGCTTATCGAAGGGCGCCAGCTCGCGCAGGGTAATCGCGACGGTTTTCTGTTTCGCCGCCACGTCGAGCCAGTGCTGCACCGCGTAGCTCGGCTGGAAGCTGTCGTCCTGGTGATCCACCAGCCACGCGGTGTCCACGCCGTGCTCAACTTTTGAGGTGTCAATTTCGCTGCGCTTCATCATGTCGAGGCTGACCGACTCGCGCAGGATCAGCGCGTCGCAGTGGCCGAACACGTAGTTTGCGAGCTGGTTAAACTGCGGATCCTGGAATGGCCCGACGCTGTGGCCAATCATAAACAGCGGCTTTTTCGCCATAAAGGTGCAGAGCGCATGCTCAAACTGCGGCACGCCGTAGAGATCGACGAAGAACGAACCGCCGACCTGGATAATGGCGTCGTAGCCGGACAGCAGACGGACAAAATCGGTAAAGCCCTGCGCGATAGCGATATTGCGCAGCTTGCCGGTATCGGTCACGCGGGAAAGCAGCACCTGGTGCTGGTAGCGACGGCGCAGCACTTTCTTCACGCGGCCCATCACGCCCGCGGCGTTGTTATGCTGTTTCATCTGGCTATAGAGCGGGTCGCCCATCACCGGGCGGTTCAGTAACCAGGATGAGCTGACCGGATAACGGCTCATCACGTCCACTTCAGTCTCAGGCTTAAGGGTGTTAATTGCATCCAGTAAACCGCGCAGGATGGCGCTGTCGCCACGGTTGCCGCAGGTATGGTTGCCAAGAATTAATAATTTCATAATGGCCTCTTAAATAACTAGCCTGCGCGAAGCAGCGTTTTCATTTTTTCGTTACGGCAAAACTGGCGCTTCATCTCCACCACCAGCGCATTGCGTGACAGCACAATCATCACGCCAAATGCCAGCGCGCCCGCGGCAACCTGTACCGCCAGCAGCGCGGCCAGCGGCAGGTGACCGCTGAGGATGATGCCCAGGCCGTAGCTCACCGCCAGGGTCGGCAACGAGAGATAGAACGGCAGCCACAGGCTCAGGATGTACTGACGGTAGCTGGAGCCCAGCACCGGCTTGATCATGATGAAGTAGCTCAGAACGGTATTGATTATCTGCACCAGCAGGAAGCCCAGCGTGACGCCGATGGCGCCCGCCATATGCCCGCCGACGATAATCGCCGGAATAAACAGGAAGGTTTTGAACACGTTGAACTTAAAGCTAATGTCGACGCGCGCTTTTGCCATCAGCAGGGAACCAATCGGATTCCCCACGGAGCGCAGCAGCCCCACCACGCACAGCAGCTGCAGGATCGGGATGATGCCGTTCCACTTCTCGCCAAACACTAGCGGCACGAAGTTGCTGGAAACCACCATCAGCCCCAGCAGCACCGGGAAGTTAATGATCCCCACCACGGAAAGCAGCTTGTAGAAGTTAACGCGCAGCTTCTCGGTGTCGTCCTGGATCTTGGCGAAGGCCGGGAACAGCACGCGGGTGATTATCGGGTTCAGCTTCATCGGCGGCACCACCGCGACGTTGTAGGCCAGGTTGTAGCCCCCCGCCACGCTCGCGCCAAGAATACGCGCCAGCACCAGCGTCGACAGGTTGGTATTCACATAGTTGATAATGCTGTCCGCCGTCAGCCACGCGCCAAAGCGCAGGTTGGACGAGACGGATGCGAGAGAGAAATGCAGCCCGGGACGGTAGATCTTGCGGCCAAAGTAGCCGAACAGCAGCGTACGCACGGCAGAGTTAACCAGGTATCCGAGGATAGCGGTCATCGCCAGCGGCCAGAAATGGGCGCTCACCACGGTGAAGGTAAAGCCCGCCAGCACCGCGCTGGTCTCGATCATGCCGATCTTGTTGAACTCCAGCTCTTTCTGCATCAGCGCGCGGAACTGCTGCCCGTGCGGGATCACCACGAAAGCAAACGACAGCGTGCGCATCAGCGGAGCCAGATCCGGGTTGTGCAGCACGCTGGCGATGGTGTCGCTCAGCAGGAACACCAGCACGAACACGAAAATACCCAGCCCCACGTTCAGCCAGTAGAGCGTGGTCAGCTCAAGATGGCTGATCTCTTTGCGCTGGATAATCGAGTTGGCGATACCAAAATCAGACAGCGTATCGGCCAGCGCGATAATCACCAGCGAGACGGTCAAAAGGCCGAACTGGTGATTATCAATAATGCGCGCCAGCACGGTCATCTGCACCAGACCGAGGCCAATGATGACGATGGTCGCCATCGCTGACCACTTCGCCCCGCTGATGGTTTTTTCACGTAAGCTCATCTTAGTACGCCGCTTTGTTCACGAAACCTTTGAAGATGGTCAGAAAAACAATCTTGATATCGAACCAGATACTCCATTCACGGATGTACTCCAGATCGAATTCGATACGTTTTTCCATTTTTTCCAGCGTGTCGGTTTCGCCGCGCCAGCCGTTGATCTGCGCCCAGCCGGTAATGCCCGGCTTCACCTTATGGCGCAGCATGTAGCCTTCAATCAGCGAGCGGTACTGCTCGTTGTGCGCCACCGCGTGCGGACGCGGGCCAACAATCGACATGCCGCCGGTGAAGACGTTGATAAACTGCGGCAGCTCGTCCAGCGAGGTGCGGCGCAGGAAGTTCCCCACGCGGGTGACGCGCGGATCGTTCTGCGTTGCCTGGGTCACCACCTTGTCGTTTTCCATCACCTTCATGGAGCGGAATTTCCACACCATAATCGGCTTACCGTCCATACCGTAGCGGGTCTGGCGGAAGATAACCGGGCCGGGAGAGCTCAGCTTCACCGCGAGGGCAATGCAGCACAGCACCGGGGAGATGAGCAGTAAAATCAGCGAAGAGAGCACGATATCTTCCGCGCGCTTCAGCACGCGGTTAATGCCCGACAGCGGGGTGTCGTACAGCGGTACCACCGGCACGCCGTTCACTTCTTCAATGCGTGAATGGAGGATGTTGAAGGTAAAGACGTCCGGGATCAGGATCACCGAACAGGTGGTGTCCGCCAGCTCGCGCATCAGTTGCTTAATGCGGGATTCGTCTCTCATCTGCATAGCGATGTAAACGTTGTGAATTTTACCGGCTTTCGCGTCTTCAATAAGCTGTTCGTAATTGCCCGCCCAGTCCGACGGCACGCCGCCCGGCTTCGCGTCGTGGTAAATCCCGACCACTTCAAACCCTAACCACGGCTCTTTGCGGAAGCTGTCGAGCAGAACCTTACCAACCGGAAGATCGCCCGCTACCGCAACGAAGCGACGGTTATAACCGCGGTTACGCAGCCAGCCCGCGCCGAAGCGGATCAGGGAACGGCACACCACCATGCCGACGCTGGTGATCAAATACCAGCAGAGATAGGTGACGAGGCGATTATCAAAATCATGGCTGAAGGCCACCAGGCCTGCGCTGAAGATCAGACTCAGGGTCCAGTTCTGCAGCAACAGCATCAGTTCGGTGGTCATTTTCACGCCGCGCCACGAGCGGTAGAAATCGGTCATCCCGCCGATCATCTGAAACACGACCAGCGCAATGAGAGCCATCAGCAGATGCATATATAAGAACGGCAGCCCGCCGATCCGACACACCGCCCACAATCCACCGACCATGATGGTGATATCAGAAAAACGCTGCACCATAGAGATTAACGATGCATTCGTTCTCGCTCGTTCGCGTTTTTTTAGATTCGTCATCGTTGTTCCTGTATTCGGTTCCCCCTCCCGCCGGGAGGGGCAATTATTACTGATTCAACAGCGCCAGAATGTCCTTCGTTCGGGCTTCCATCAGCGCCGTGTCAGCACGGGACTCCACGTTCAGGCGCACCACCGGCTCGGTGTTGGACGAGCGCAGGTTAAAGCGCCACTGCGGGAACGCCATGCTGATGCCGTCCGTACGGTCAATTTCCAGCGCGTGGATCGCAAAGTGCTGCTCCACGCGGGCAATGGCCTCGGCCGGCTGCGCCAGCTTGCTGTTGATCTCCCCGCTCGCCGGGAACGCCGCCATGCGGTCGCGCACCAGCTCGCCCAGCGTCTGTCCCTTCAGGCACAGCAGCTCGGTCACCAGCAGCCACGGGATCATCCCGCTGTCGCAGTAGGCAAAATCACGGAAGTAGTGGTGGGCGCTCATCTCGCCGCCGTAGATGGCGTCTTCTTCGCGCATACGCTCTTTGATGAAGGCGTGGCCGGTTTTGGACATCACCGGCGTGCCGCCCGCCGCGGAGACCACGTCGACGGTGTTCCAGGAAAGTCGCGGGTCATGGATGATTTTCGCGCCCGGGTTTTTCTCGAGGAACGCTTCCGCCAGCAGGCCGACAATGTAGTAGCCCTCGATGAACTGCCCTTTCTCGTCGAACAGGAAGCAGCGGTCGAAGTCACCGTCAAAGGCGATGCCCATGTCCGCGCCGTGCTCAATCACCGCGTTGCGGGTGTCGTCGCGGCACTCCGGCAGCAGCGGGTTAGGAATACCGTTCGGGAAGTTGCCGTCCGGGGTGTTGTGCACCTTGACGAAGGTGACCGGCACGTTCAGCGCCTTAAAACGGGCTTCCAGCGCGTCCACCACCGGGCCGGCCGCGCCGTTACCGGAGTTGATGACCAGCTTCAGCGGCTTGAGGTTCGCCACGTTGATGTAGCCCAGCAGGTGGTCGATGTACTCTTTCTGCAGGTTGATTTTTTTGTAGCTGCCGCGCTTCGCGTCGTTCACCGGCGGGAAGTCGTTGGCTTCCGCCAGGCGCTGCACGTCGCGCAGGCCGGTGTCGCCGCTGATAGGACGGGCGCCCTTGCGCACCAGCTTCATCCCGTTGTAGTCCATCGGGTTGTGGCTGGCCGTCACTTCGATACCGCCGTCCACGCCCAGGTGGAAGGTGGCAAAGTAAATCTCCTCGGTCCCGGAAAGGCCGATATCCAGCACGTCCACGCCCGCGTCCTGCAGCCCTTTCGCCAGGGCCAGCTTGAGGGATTCACTGGTCAGACGCACGTCGCCGCCCAGCACAATGGTCTGCGGTTTTAAATATTCGCCGTACGCGCGGCCAATGCGCCACGCGATATCTTCATTCAGCTCTTCGCCCAGCTTGCCGCGAATATCGTAGGCTTTAAAACAGGTTAATTTTTCCATGATGACCCCTTTTTCAGGCAACAGTCGGCCCTGACCACGTAATGGCCAAATTGATTTTTTTGTCATTCGCAGGCCCGGTAAGCGCAGCGCCACCGGGCATAATGCAGAGTGCTACACCCGCCCGTAGCGGTCCTGAAAGCGCACGATATCGTCCTCTTCCAGATACGAGCCGGAGCGCACCTCAATTAAGTCGAGAGGAATTTTCCCCGGGTTCTCCAGGCAGTGCGTCGCCCCCAGCGGAATATAAATGGACTCATTTTCACCCAGCAATTTGACTTCACCGTCGATGGTGACTTTAGCGGTACCCGCAACCACCACCCAGTGCTCGGCGCGGTGATGGTGCATCTGCACCGACAGCCCCTCGCCCGGCTTCACGGTGATGCGTTTCACCTGATAGCGGTCACCGGAGTCGATGGAGTCATATTTCCCCCACGGACGGTACACTTCGCGGTGAATATGGTGCTCGTGGCGGCCATCGGCCTTGATCTGCTCCACCACTTTTTTAACGTCCTGCACGGCGTTACGGTCGGCAATCAGCACGGCGTCCTTGGTCTGGACAACCACCAGATCCTTCACCCCGACCGTGGTCACCAGGCCGGATTCGGCGTAGACGTAGCTGTTTTCCGTTTTGTGGCTAATAACATCGCCGTGGTGGACGTTACCCTCCGGGGTATGGGCGCTGATCTCCCACAGGGAGGACCAGGAGCCGACATCGCTCCAGCCCGCATCCATCGGTACCACGACGGCATCCGCCGTGCGTTCCATCACCGCATAGTCAATGGACTCTTCCGGGCAGGCGAGGAACGCCTCTTCATCCACGCGGATGAAGTCGAGATCCGGGTCCACCACCGCCATCGCTTTCTCGCAGGCATCCAGAATATCCGGGCGGTATTTGCGCAGCTCTTCCAGATAGCGTCCGGCGCGGAACAGGAACATCCCGCTGTTCCAGTAATACTCTCCGCTGGCGACATACGCCTGCGCGGTTTCCAGATTCGGTTTTTCAACAAACTGCGCCACGTCAAACGCCACGCTGTCGCCTTCACCCGGCGTCACGCTGCCGCGACGAATATAGCCATAGCCGGTTTCCGGCAGATCCGGCACGATGCCGAAGGTCACCAGCTTGCCGCTCTCGGCGTAAGGGATCGCCGCACGCACCGCGTCGCGGAACGCGTCTTCCTGCTGGATAACGTGGTCTGCCGCCAGGACCAGCATCAGCGGGTCACAGTCCGGGCTGCTGCGTTTTGCCGCCAGCGCCGCCAGGGCGATCGCAGGCGCGGTGTTGCGTCCGGCAGGCTCCAGGATGATATTTTCGGTGAGCTTATTCAGCTGGCGCAGCTGCTCGGCAACAATAAAGCGGTGCTGTTCGTTACAAATCACCACCGGGCTTTCACACTCCACGCCGTGCAGACGGTTTACCGTCGTCTGCAGCATGGTGAGATCCCCTTTCAGGCAGAGGAACTGTTTTGGATAGAGCACGCGGGACAGCGGCCACAACCGGCTACCAGAGCCACCAGCCATCACAACCGGATACAAAGTGGTTTGACTCATGATTTATCCCCGTATATCTGCAATAAATTGGCTCAGCACGTTCTCTTTCTCGAGCGTGCGTTCGGCATATTCACGTGCCACCGTGTTCACTTTTGGCATGGCAAGTGCCTTCTCAATTCCGGTTACCAGCGCCGGGACCGATTCCGGCTCCACGCACACGGCAATACCCGGATAGCTGTCGCACAGCTGGCCTAATTCTGTTTCGGCTTCTGCCGTGATCACCGCGTTACCGCCCACTGCCAGAATGTTGGTCAGCTTGGACGGCAGCACCGCGTCCGCGGCGCCGCGTTTTTGGACCACCAGATGGCAGTCGCCCATCTTCAGCAGCGCAGGCAATGTCTCGTAAGACTGAAGCGGGAAAAATTTCACGTTGGTCAGGCCGCGTTCCCCGGCCATTTTTTCCAGCCGCGCCTTTCCACCGCCCTGCCCGACAATCACAAACGTCCACGGATGTTCACTCAGCAGCTGGGCCGCTTCAATCACGCTTTCCAGCCCCTGCTTTTCGCCGATGTTGCCTGAGTAAAGAATGATTTTTTGATCTTCAGGCAAACCGAGCTGCGCGCGCAGGGCCTGAGCGTCTTGCTCAGTTACATCGCGAAAACGCGCCACTTCGGACCAGTTCGGGAAGAAGATCACCTTCTCTGCCGGAACGCCCTTCTCCTGCGCCTTATTCATCATCGAGCGCGAGATAGTCGAGACGTAATCCACGTTGTGCAGGCCGCTGCGCTCAAACGCGCTGGCGAGCTTCGCCACCTTGCCGCCCTTGCTTTTGCCTGCCATCCCCAGGCCCAGCATGGCGTCAACTTCATAATCCTGAATGTGCAGCAGAGTGCGCGCGCCGGAGAGTTTGCCCAGCAGGCGCATGCCCGGCGTGCAAAACAGCGTCGGCACCACGCCGATGATGCGATCCGGCTTCCAGCGACGCTGCGCCATCAGCGGGAAGAAACTGCTCAGGGCAAAGCTGCCCAGATGAATTAACCGCTTCAGCGTCGAGGGCTGCTTAGGCACATACAGCGGGCAGCGCCAGACGGTCGCTGCGCCCTCTTCGCGACGGTAGCGCCAGCTTGAGTAGCGCTCCCCGACTTTCCACTCCGGGTAGTACGGCGGCGCGGTAATGACCCGCACGTCATGTCCCTGGCTCGCCATCCACTCGACCATCTCGCCGGTATATTTACCGATGCCGGTTAATTCCGGCGAGTAGTTGATTCCGTATACGAGGATCTTCATATGCCCGGCACCTCGGCCTGACGTTCGGCCAGGAAATAGGCACGACTGTTGTCATGCACATTGTCGCTGGCAAGCAGCGCCTCTGGCGTCTGCCAGCGGTAGTCGTCATGCTGAGAATCAGGCAGACGCAGGTCTGCCTCACTCACCTTCAGGCGGAACCCCAGCACGATGTAGTGCGTGGTGAACCCGGTGCCTGAAAAGTTATCGTCATAGAAGTGCTGCCAGACCCCGTAAAACTGGCCCGCTGCCATCGGCAGCTGCAGGCCCAGTTCCGCCAGAGTGAGACGCTCAAACGCATCGCTGAGCGTCTCATCCTTCTGCACGCGCCCGCCGGGCACGAACCAGAAGCCCTGTGCAGGACGGTTGGTTCGTTTCCCCAGCAAGAACTCGCCGCGTTCGTTCTCCACGATCAAATCAATTGAGATGAGCGGAGTCGAACGCACTACCGTGGCAAAATCTTCCTGACTTAAAAACATCGTTACCCCCGGAAGCGGTGCTGGTTTTCCAGGAACCACTGGTAGGTACTGGCCAGCCCCTGCTCCAGTGACACCTCGTGATACCAGCCCAGCTGATGCAGACGGGTCACGTCCAGCAGCTTGCGCGGCGTGCCGTCCGGTTTCGTCGCGTCAAACACCACGCGGCCTTTGTAGCCCACTACCTGCGCGATGGTTTGCGCCAGCTCGCGAATGGTGCAGTCCACGCCGGTACCGACGTTGATGTGCGACAGCATCGGCTCGGTGTTCTCCTGCCACACCTCGCGATCCAGCTCCATCACGTGAATGCTGGCGGCAGCCATGTCGTCCACGTGCAGGAATTCACGCATCGGCGTACCGCTGCCCCACACCACCACGTCCGGCGCGTTCTCGGCGGTCGCCTCGTGGAAGCGGCGCAGCAGCGCCGGGATCACGTGCGAGTTGCTCGGGTGGAAGTTGTCGTGCGGTCCGTACAGGTTGGTCGGCATCACCGAACGATAGTCGCGGTTGTACTGACGGTTGTAGGACTCGCACAGCTTGATCCCGGCAATCTTGGCAATCGCGTACGGCTCGTTGGTCGCTTCAAGCGTGCCCTGCAGCAGTTCGCTCTCGGCGATCGGCTGTTTCGCCATTTTCGGGTAAATACAGGACGATCCGAGGAACAGCAGCTTATTCACGTTGTGCAGATGCGCCGCGTGAATGATGTTGCTCTCGATCATCATGTTTTCGTAGATGAAATCCGCCGGGTAGGTGTTGTTAGCGACAATGCCGCCCACCTTCGCCGCCGCCAGATACACCTGGTCAATGCGTTCGTTAGCAAAGAAGTCCTGTACCGCACGGCTGTCGAGCAGGTTCAGCTCGTCGCGCGTGCGGACAACCACTTCGACGTCACCGCGCTGCTCCAGCTGGCGAACAATCGCGGAACCCACCATTCCGCGATGACCGGCGACAAAAATACGTTGTTTTGTCATTCTCAGGACTCCAGCGCGATGGCAACCTCGTAGCCATGAGACTTGAGCAGGGAGTGTTTTTTCGCTGCTTCAAGATCTTTGGCTACCATCTCGGAAACCATCTCCTGCAGAGTGATTTCTGGTTTCCAGCCCAGCTTCTCGTGCGCTTTGGTTGGGTCGCCCAGCAGGGTTTCCACTTCAGCAGGACGGAAGTAGCGCGGGTCAACCTGGACAATCACGTCGCCTGGCTTCACGCCCGGAGCGTCGTGGCCGGTCACGGAAACCACGATACCTTTCTCTTCCACGCCGGTACCTTCGAAGCGCAGCTTGATGCCCAGCTGTGCCGCGGCCATTTCAACGAACTGACGAACGGAGTACTGCACGCCGGTCGCAATCACGAAGTCTTCTGGCTGTTCCTGCTGCAGCATCATCCACTGCATTTTCACGTAGTCTTTGGCATGGCCCCAGTCACGCAGGGAATCCATGTTGCCGAGGTGCAGGCAAGACTCCAGACCCTGCGCGATGTTGGCGATAGCGCGGGTGATTTTACGGGTCACGAAGGTTTCGCCGCGACGCGGAGATTCGTGGTTGAACAGGATGCCGTTACAGGCGTACATGCCGTAGGATTCACGGTAGTTAACGGTGATCCAGTAGGCGTACAGTTTTGCTACCGCATACGGAGAGCGCGGGTAGAACGGCGTGGTCTCTTTCTGTGGGATTTCCTGTACCAGACCGTAAAGCTCAGAGGTGGATGCCTGATAGAAGCGAGTTTTCTTCTCGAGGCCGAGGAAGCGGATTGCTTCCAGCAGACGCAGCGTACCCATGGCATCAACGTCAGCGGTGTATTCCGGGGATTCGAAGGAGACCGCTACGTGGCTCATCGCGCCCAGGTTGTAGACTTCATCCGGCTGTACTTCCTGCAGGATACGGGTCAGGTTGGAAGTATCGGTCAGGTCGCCGTAGTGCAGATGGAATTTCGGGTTCGCCGCGTGAGGATCCTGATAAATATGATCCACACGTTCGGTGTTGAAAGAAGACGCACGACGTTTAATACCGTGTACTTCATACCCTTTTTCCAGCAGGAACTCTGCCAGGTAAGAACCATCCTGCCCGGTAACGCCGGTGATGAGAGCGACTTTAGACATGTTTATATTCCTCTACTTATGAATTTAATCAGTTTCAACGCGTTCGCGTATCACCACTGCGGGGTTGCCACGGCAAACTTTATTTGCCGGTAGCGATTTAAAAACGCTGCTGCGGGCACCGACTACCGTGCCATCGCCAACAGAAACACCCGGTGCAACAAAAACATCCGTTGCCAGCCAACATTTTTCACCTATCGCAACAGGCGAAGCGGTAATATCAAAATGCTGACTCATAAAATCGTGGCTGCCGGTGCACAAATAACACTTCTGTGAAACCACCGAATTTGCGCCAATCGTTATTTCGCCAAGGGTATATAACACCGCGTCATCCCCAACCCATGCGTAATCTCCCAGCGTTAATTTCCACGGATAGGTAATTTTCACAGAAGGTCGGATGACTACGTTTTTTCCGATTTTTGCGCCAAACAGGCGCAATAAAAAAGCTCTCCAGCGGTACATTATTTGCGGCGACCAGGCAAATAACGTTGCCTGAACGGCCCACCACAGCTGTACCTTAATACCGTTCCCGCCCCGAAAACCTTTCGGCACGGAGAAACCTTTTAAATCCTGCATTGCGTTTCCTTATATTCAGGCTTTGTTATATAAGGTTTTCGTTTTGCCTGTGGTACGCAGGCGTAATAAATAAGACAATTCCGCCCAGAACCCCGGCACGCGTAATATTTTACGCTGTACGTTTTTGGCATCCTGGCACAATTCCAGATTATTAGACGTTGACACGCCGCCCATGGAGAATTCAGACACCAGCCCTTTAATTCGACGGAACGGGTAACCTGATTTATACAGGCTGGCTGCCAGCGCATAATCGGAAGACACTTTATACTGCAAATCGTAAGGCTGTTTTTTGAGACCTTTTACCGGGAAGAAAATGGCCTGATGGCTGGCCGGCAGGCTGTGGTAGATATACCAGCCTGGCTTCGCGCTGCGGCACACTTTATGTCCGTCGCCAAAATCGAGCAGCGCATCGCCAATATACATGGCGTCCTCTTTCTGGCGAGCCAGCTGACGGGCAAACAGCGCCACGTCTTCATGGAAAATGTCGCCCGAGTTCAGGAAGATGGCATAACGGCCTTGCGCCATGCTGATGCCTTTATTCATCGCATCGTAGATGCCTTTATCTTTCTCGCTGATGTAGCGTAAGTTGAACTCACCGTTGAGTTTTTCCAGAAACTCCGCCGTGCCATCGTTCGAGCCGCCGTCGACCACAATCCACTCAAAGGTGAGGCTTGGATCGCGCGCCAGGTTGCGCAGCGAGCGCCAGGTTTTTACCACCCCTTCGTAATTACGAAAAGCGACAGTAATGACGCTAAGAAACATAAATCACCTCATTTCGTCATACGTTCGTAATATTGAGCGCCTTGCGCAGAATAAACGGACAGACAATCAAGAAAGCATATTCCGGGCTAAATATTGACCCGGTAAAAAAGAGCGACACCGGAGTAAACAGATAAAGCTGAACGCGAAAGTTCTGGTTATCACCAAACGCGTTAATCATCATTTTGAAAACTTTAAACAGATACCACAGGGTCAACAGTACGGCGAACCACGAAAAATAAATAATTAACAGATACAGACCATTGTCTATGGTTTTACCGACATCCGCACCGTTAAAGATTCCGAATGATGCAACATATTCGTAAAGTGAGCCGAATCTTACTACCCCATCAATATGGGTTAAGGAATAACCCACCATCACCAGTGGCCCAATGATGCGATAATAGGACGAAGACCCTTCCGTTCCCAAATCACCCAGACGTTCTGAGATGTACGGGAAGGCAAATACCACGCCTACCATAAATACCGTCAGGGAGATAATCGCCAGCGGCAGTTTTTTCTTAATCGCATCTTTGTTCAGGTACTGGAACGCCCACTCCAGCAGGTAAAACAGGATAAATGTCATTACCCCTGAGAACGATCCAGACAGAACAATTCCTGCAAGAATCATAGCATCGGTCTTAGGCGTTTTGATACCAAACTGTTTGATGCTGAGCCAAATTGAGATTAACGCCAGAGCGAAAAACGCCGGTTCAAAATAGAGGGCCGTAGTACGCTTCCCGCCAAACTTGATGAAGTTCAATACATAGCTGTTACTGTAAATGAGATATTTCGAAATTATCTCCATCAGGCTGCTGCCGCCGGTGAGAATAATTTGCGCCATCTCCAGTGCGGCAAGCATAACAATTAACGCAACGGCAATATAAAAGAACCTAAGGATTTTCCGATAATTGTGCGGGGAAATAGTTTTAAACCGAATACTCCAGACCATTCCGATAATAATAACAATATAAACAAACAGCATGGTCGAGGTGACGTATTTACTCGCATCCAGCGACTGGCCAAAGATGTAGTTAAACAGCGTCAGGCCCGTGCCCAGCCCTAAGGCAATCATCAGCTTCTTGAGGTTGATTTTATCGACATACAGCAGAAGCAGAACGGGCAGGAAGGTCACGATGGTTATCGGGAAGCTTTCGCCGAGCTGGGCAATTTTGACGTTGACCAGCAGGTAGATCAGCGGCAGCAGCAGATAACTACAGATTCTGATAGAACGAGACATATTCCTCCAGCATCTGTTGTCCACTGTAGGCCTTGCGGCTGCGGTTGCGGAACGATTCCAGGTCAGTGCCAAAAACGATCTCAGCAATCTGCGCCTTCGGCAGCTGTACCAGCGGCAGAACCTCCTGCTCCGTGAAGGTTTTCCCGCCGGACTTTTCCAGCACTTCGCGCGCCGCATCGCTGTGGGTGGCAATCACCGGCACGCCGATAGAGAGCGCCTCGCAGAGGATCAGCGGGTAGTTATCCACGCGGGAGCTGAACACCAGGGCGTCCATTTCATTCAGCGCGCTCATCAGCTTGCGCTTGTCAGTCTCAAACCCGTGGTTCACCACGTTGGCCCCTTCGAACGGTGAAAACTTGCCGAAGGTGTGAAGCTCTATCTTGTCACCCAGCGCCATCATGTCGCGTACCAGCTGCTGGTTGGTTTTACCGTCGTAACGCAGATCATGCGCAACGATAGCGATTTTCGGTTTGCCCGCGGTTTCGGCCACCGGGGTTAGCTCGGCAAGAATGGCTTCCGTCGCCACGTCGATGCCGTTGTTGATAATCTGACAGCGCCCTGCCCCGTACAGGCTGTTGAAGGCATCCGCCACGTGCTGGCTCGGAGAGATAAACGTACAGCCGAGCGAGAGCATGTCGCGGAACAGCTGACGCTTTCCGGCCACCAGCTGATGCGCTCGATCCACCTTCACCGGCGGGTAGTTGCTTAACGTCGGGCACTTCTGGCAGTTATCTTTCCAGCCTTCGCAGCCGTCGGTAAACGCGCAGCGTCCGGTCACGCTCCAGTGATCGTGCAGCGTCCACACAAAGCGGGTGTCGGGCTTGTGGGCCTGCACCTTCTGACAAAACGCCACCACCTCTTCCAGATTCAGCCAGTAGCTGTGCAGAACGTGAAAATGCAGCACAACCGGGCCCGCGGTGCGGGTAACCGTGCGGTAAAGATTGTTCAGGTTGCCAAACAGGTCGCGGTTAAACAGACGGAACAGCGCAATGTTGGCCATCGAGGTCAGACGCGGCGTGTGCTTGTGCACCTGAGGGAAGTTATCGTGGCTGACGCTTTTCTTGCCGCCTTTGCCGTAGCCGTAAATAAACCGAGACTGAAGTCCTTTTTGCAGCGCGCGCTGGTGCAGATCCAGGGCCACGCCTGCCGCTCCGCCTTCTGCGAGGCGTACGTTAAATTGCAGAATGTTCATTTAATCACCTTCACGCGGGCTTTTTCTCCCACCACCAGCGCGTTATCCGGAATGCTGTCCAGCACCACGCTGCCAGCACCAATCGTGACGTTATTACCAATCGTAATGTCACCGACGATCACCACGTTCGCGCCCAGCTCGACGTTATTGCCGATGACCGGGCAGGCCAGGCTGTCAGGCCCGCGGTTGCCAATGGTGACCGCATGACGAATGGTGAAATCATCCCCGGCGACCACAAACTTGTTGATCACCACCGCATAGCCGTGATGGATGGTAAAGCGGCGGCCAATGGTGGCAGCGGCCTGAATTTCATAGCCAAAAAAGCATTCGGTGATGATGCGGTACAACACCAGCACGGGTGCCGCCCAGATATTGTTCAGCACGTTTTTCTTACGCCACACCGAGCAAAAGTGCGCGATGCGGTACGCCAGAACCATGCAGCACGGACGCAGGCTCCAGCTGTTAGCGCGGCAATCTTCCAGAAACATTATTTCCCCCGAAGTCCATCAGCCAGGCGCTTGCCGTTACGCACGGACAGTAGCGTCAGCAGCGTGCGCCAGTTCATGCGCTTATTGCGGATCTGATAGAGGGTAAAGAGCTGATATTTACGGCTGGCACGGTCAAACTTGTCCTTGTGCTTGCGGTAAAAATGGAAGTAGCCGGAGAATTTCTTCGGCGAGGAGGTGATTTGCATCTCCCCGTGGTTGATGTGCAGGATCTGCGTGGCCTCTTCCACTTTCCACGGCTCGCCGTATTCCACCACCATGCGCAGGAAGATATCGTAATCCTGCGCGGCCTTGAGTTCGGTATCGAACAGGCACTCTTTGAAACGCCACGCCCAGGTGAAGACCTGGTTACCAATAATGTTGCGCTTGTAGAACAGGCGGCGAGAATACGGCGATTTCGGGTACAGCGGCAGACTCGCGGGCTGCGAGTAAACCTCGCCCTGGCAGACATAGTCGTTGGCATACAGGAAAGCGTGCGTGACCAGCTGTTCTTTATGCGACAGGAAGATAGACAGGCGGTTCGGCGTCCATTCGTCATCGTCGTCGATCCCGGTCAGATACTGCCCTTTGGCCTGCATAATCGCCTGATTACGCACCGCGCATGCGCCGGAGTTAATGGCGTTATGCGTATAGACCACCCGCGGGTCGTTGAGGTCAGTCACAAACTTTTGCAGCTGTTCATACGAGGAAGAGCAGTCATCAACGATGATCAGCTCCCAGTTATCGTAATCCTGTCGCAGGACGGATTTGATTGCGCGGATCGCCAGCTGCTGACGATTCCATGTCGGCATATAGATTGAAACTAAAGGGCGTTGTGTGGTCATCTTTTCCCCTCACCCCGGCCCTCTCCCCAAAGGGGAGAGGGTGAAAGGCAGCCAGTGGTTATCATTACGTTCGTCCCCCACATCCAGCACCGAACAGTCCCCTCTCCCCTTTGGGGAGAGGGTTAGGGTGAGGGGTGTGGGGTGTGTTTTGTTATTTACTGTCAGACTTATATTCGTACTCGTAATAGCCGTAATCCTGGTACCCGGTCGCGCGGCGGAAGATGGAGTTCAGGATCACCCCTTTCACCTCAATCCCGTTCTGCTCGAAGCGGCTCAGGCTGGTTTCCACCTCTTTCAGGGTGTTGACCGCGTAACGCGCCACCATCAGCGTGGTGCCAGCGTGGCGGCCAACAACCGCTGCGTCGGTCACGGCCAGAATTGGCGGCGTATCGATCAGCACCAGGTCGTAATTTTTGCTCGCCCACTCCACCAGCTCGGTAAAGCGTTCGCTCATCAGCAGCTCGGACGGGTTAGGCGGCACCTGACCGCGTGGGATCAGGTCAAATTTCGGCACCGTTGTGGGTTTCGCGCTCTGGCTGATTTCACCTTTGCCGAGCAGGATTTCCGACAGACCGTTCACGTTATTGGTGCCCAGCAGCTCGTGGGTGTAGCCCTTACGCATATCGCAGTCGATCAGCAGCACGCGCTTGTTGGTCTGGCTGACCACCGCCGCCAGGTTGGCGCAGACGAAGGTTTTACCGATTGACGGGCTCACGCCGGTTAACATCAGGACGTTGTTTTTGGCCTGCATCATGGCGAAGTGCAGACTGGTACGCAGGCTACGGATCGCTTCGATGGCGAGGTCGGTCGGGTTACCCACCGCCAGAAGCTGGCTCTGTTTGTAACGCTTGACGCCCTTGATGGTTTTGACGCTGTCGCGGGATTTTTGCCACTCGGACAGCGGAATGCTGGCATAGACGTTGATACCGCTCTCTTCCAGCACCTGCGGGCTTTCGATACCGCGGTTGAACAGGGAACGCAGCAGCACGCCCACGATGGAGAGCATCAGGCCGAGAATAATGCTGCCGAGAATAATCAGCGCTTTCTTCGGCTTCAGCACGCCAGGCTGGGTAATGGCCGGGTCGACGATGCGTACGTCACCGACGGTACTGGCTTCGGTGATTTTCAGCTCCTGCTGCTTGTTCAGCAGCTGCATGTAAACCTGCTGTCCTGACTCCACGTCGCGGGTCAGACGCACGATCTCCTGCTGCGTTTTCGGCATCGCGGTCACGCGGTCATTGAGCTTCGCATTCTCCTCTTCCAGGGTACGGCGTTTCTCCAGCAGCGTGCGGTAGGCCGGGTGACGTTTGGTATAAAGCTTGGAAATCTCCGCCTCTTTGAAGGTCAGCTCGTTGAGCTGCGCATCAATGTTGACCATCGAATCGAGGACCGATTTCGCCTCCAGCGGCAGGTCAACGGAGTCTTTATCCTGACGATAGGCGTTCAGCTTGTTCTCGGCATCATCCAGATGAGCGCGCACTTCCGGGAGCTGTTTCGCGAGGAAGGCCAGGCTTTTCGCCGCTTCCGCCGACTTACGCTCAACGTTCTGCTCAAGATAGTTGCGGGTAATGCTGTTCAGGATGTCGCGGATTTGATCCTTATCTTCACCGGTAAAGGTCATGCTCAGCACGCCGGTGTCCTTACCGTTTTCGGTGACGGTCAGGTTGTTTTGCAGATTGTTGATCATCCCCAGGGTGGAGAATTTGGTGACGGTGAATTCGCCGCCCTCCTGGGCGTTAATCGCGCTGACCATCATGCTGACGCCGTCTTTGGTCAGCATCTGCCCCACTTCGCCGCGGGCGCTAAAACCAGCGTCGCTGGTTAGCTGATACTGTTTAGGGCCAAGCACCGTCAGGGTAAACGTCTGATCGCCTGCCCCTTTTGGCAACACGAAGTCAGTGACTTTCACCGTGTCGTTGTTGCGCCCCATCAGCCGATCCCAGCCGGCACCAAAGACTGGGAAGGTATTTTTGGTGACGGAGATATCGAGCCCGAGGTCGTGAACCGTTTTACCCAGCACCAGGCGTGACTGGATGAGCTGAATTTCGGCGTCGGATGCCGGCGGCTTGTTCGCCAGCGCGGAACCAATGTCCTGCACCAGCGAGTTGCCGGTATTCTGCTCGATCTGCACCAGCGCATCGGCGCTGTAGATAGGGGTGGCGAACAGCGTATAGACGACGGCCGCCGCGGCGAACACGGCGGTAATGCCCAGCACCCACCACTTTGCCTCTACAACAGTGCCGACCAGGCGCCCAATATCAATTTCATCACTGCCCGAAGTCGGGGCGGCAGAAGGTCTTGTTTTTTCTGTCATTGTTATCCCTGCTGAACTTTCAGTGCCTGCGCCCACTGTTGGGCAGACTGGTCAAGTAAGGTGTAAACCGCCTCAAAGGCCTCATGGCTTTTGCGATACGGATCGGGGATTTCACGTTCATTGTCCCAGTGACCAAACAGCATCACCTTGCCGCGCATCTCCGGAGCGATATCGCACAGCGCATGAATATGGCGTTTTTCCATCGTCAGGATCAGGTCATACTCCCGGCACATGCGGCCAGTGACCTGGCGGGCCACGTGGCCGTCGAGAGAGAGGTGATGATCCCGCGCCACGCTCGTTGCGCGCTCATCGGCACCCTTACCGACCAGTGCACCCAGCCCTGCCGAATCAACGGTCAGTTCGGGCTGGTAGTGTTTCAACAACCGTTCAGCCGTAGGGGAACGGCAAATGTTCCCCACGCATACCACCAGAATTTTGTTAAACATCGCGGATTACCAGGTATGAATGTCGCGCGCCGTATCCGTCATGTAGCGAACGCCACTGATGGTTGGCAGCAACTGGTTGATCAGACGGTTCCAGCGGGCAACCGGCGCGGTGGTGACATACACCACATCGTATGGCTGGAGACGGAACTCCGTTGCCATCACCAGAGAGGTCGCATCGGACATATCCAGCTGGTAGATGTTGGCAATCTTGCCTTTCGCACTGCCCTCACCTTTCAGCGGACGGATAACGAAGATACCGGTCGCGTTAGAGGTCGTCAGATCGATACCCTCAGCATTGCCCAGCGCTTCGGTCAGCGTCATACCGCTGAAGTCCATTTTGAGGGTGCTCTGTTTCTTCACTTCACCCATCACGAAGACTTTCAGATCGTCATTGCGCGGCACGTAGAGAATGTCGCCCGGATAGAGCAGGCGGTTCTGGGTCAGATCGCCGTTTTGCATCAGCGCCTGCAGCGAAATGCGCTGCTCCTTCCCGTTGTGGGTGAGCACCACGTTGCGCCAGTCGGCGCCGTCGGTTAACCCGCCCGCGGCGTTGATGGCATCCAGGACGGTCAGAGGAACGTTGGTGATGGCCTGCTGGCCGGATTTGTTCACCTGGCCGGAGATATAGGCTTTTTGCGAGCGGAATGCGGCGATATTAACGTCCACCTGCGGATCGGCGATGTACTGCGCTAAGCGGCCGGTAATATCACTACGGATCTCGGCAAGCGTTTTGCCTGCAACATGGACTTTACCAATGTAGGGATAGAACATGGTGCCATCTGACTGCACCCAGTTACCGGTATCGCTTGAGCTACGGTACTGGCCCGCTGGCGTGGTCAGTTCAGGGTGGTCCCAGACGGTCACGTTGATCACGTCACCCGGCCCCACGCGGTACTGGTAGGACGCAATTTCCTGGTCCAGCGACATATTCGGCTGGGCAACATTCGGACGTGGACGTAATTGTTCGACCAGACGAGGCGTAAGCGGATAAACATTCACCATTTTGTCGAGATCAAAATCGGCATCCTGTTGCTTGATCACATCCTTACCCATTGTTGACATATTGCTGCCGGGAAAGACCGTGCAACCACTCATCAAGGTCACAGACACCAATAATGGCATCAATTTCATTTTGGATTTCATCATTGATTATTTATCACTTTGGCAGAGTAATTATCCTGTGCAATTTAAATAAGCTCGAGTCGTATTGGGTTTCAGCATGCAGTTAATCAAATAGAAATATAACTGGCATCAGTCCTAAAAAAAGCTTATTCATCCATTGGCTATTGACAGAATAATCGAGGCTGATTCACACGCTTTCAGGCACGCTACCGCCCTTGGCTTTCAGTTACCAATCCACTGACTAAACAATGTGTTATGGATAGACACCCTCTTGAGCAAGGTCTTCTGGAAATATATCAGTCGCTTGAGAAACCCGACGGATAATGAATAACCATCCCTGAAGACCGAACATTAATAGCAACACCGAGATTTAACATTTGATGCTGGGAGAATTGTTGCAGCTAACCTAATAGCAGGCAAGGAGACAACTGTCCTAATATCGGTTTTTAAGATTAATATTAAGAGCAAATTTTTGACCTTTTAGGAATTTCTTTATATTGACAAAATGAGAGTAAAAATCATCACCTGCGATATATCCTAAAATGCATTCCTTGTAATTAAATATACGTATTTCGCTTATTTACACCCTATTGAGAATGCTCTCTTTTTTACCCGTCGTATTAAGAGAAATCTCAGCCCGGCATTGCAATTTCCCCCAGCTTTATCCATGATCGAAGTGTGACATTCGTCATATAACAGAAGGTATTGCTATTACTATGGAATGGATTGCCGATCCCTCAATCTGGGCCGGGCTGGTTACGCTGGTCGTCATCGAGCTGGTGCTCGGGATTGATAATCTGGTCTTTATCGCCATCCTCGCTGAAAAACTGCCCCCTTCCCAGCGCGACCGCGCGCGCGTGACGGGTCTGCTGCTGGCGATGGTGATGCGGTTACTGCTGCTGGCCTCTATCTCCTGGCTGGTGACGCTCACTCAGCCTCTGTTCTCCGTTCACGGCCTGAGTTTTAGCGCCCGCGATCTGATCATGCTCTTCGGCGGGTTGTTCCTGCTGTTCAAAGCCACGGTGGAGCTCAACGAGCGGCTGGAGGGTAAAGACAGCGAGAACCCAACCCAGCGCCGCGGAGCGAAATTCTGGCCGGTGGTGGCGCAAATCGTGGTGCTGGATGCGGTCTTCTCCCTCGACTCGGTGATCACCGCCGTCGGGATGGTCGACCACCTTGCGGTGATGATGGCCGCGGTGATCATTGCCATCACGCTGATGGTGATGGCCAGCAAGGCGCTGACCCGCTTTGTGAACAGTCACCCGACTATCGTGATCCTCTGCCTGAGCTTCCTGCTGATGATTGGCTTTAGCCTGGTGGCCGATGGTTTTGGCTTCCATATTCCGAAAGGCTACCTGTACGCCGCCATCGGCTTCTCCGTCATGATTGAAGCGCTCAACCAGCTGGCGATATTTAACCGCCGCCGCTTCCTGTCCGCGAATCAGACCCTGCGTCAGCGCACGGCCGACACGGTTATGCGCCTGCTAAGCGGTAAGAAAGAGGATGCGGAGCTGGATGCCGAATCCTCCGCCATGCTGGCCGATCGCAGCGACGGGCCGATCTTCGACCCGCAGGAACGACGTATGATCGAGCGGGTGCTTAATCTGAATCAGCGGACGGTCAGCAGCATCATGACCTCGCGGCACGACATTGAGCATATCGACCTGACGGCACCGGAAGAGCACATTCGCGCCCTGCTGGATAAAAACCAGCACACCCGCGTGGTGGTGACCGGCGGTGAAGAGGAAGAGGAGCTGCTGGGCGTGGTGCACGTTATTGACCTGCTCCAGCAGCAGCTTCACGGCGAGGCGCTCAACCTGCGCGTTCTGGTGCGCCAGCCGCTGGTCTTCCCTGAGGGGCTACCGCTGCTTTCCGCCCTTGAGCAATTCCGTAACGCGCGCACGCACTTTGCCTTTGTGGTGGATGAGTTTGGTTCGGTGGAAGGGCTGGTCACGCTCAGCGACGTCATGGAAACCATTGCCGGTAATCTGCCTAACGAGGTGGATGAGATTGACGCCCGCCATGACATTCAGAAAAACGCAGACGGGTCGTGGACGGCTAACGGCCACATGCCGCTGGAAGACCTGGTGCAATACGTGCCGCTGCCGCTGGATGAAAAACGGGAATATCACACGATTGCCGGCCTGCTGATGGAGTATTTGCAGCGTATCCCGCAGCCGGGAGAAGAGGTTCAGGTGGGCGACTATCTGCTCAAAACGCTGCAGATTGAAAACCATCGCGTGCAAAAGGTTCAGCTCATTCCGCTGCGGGATGAGGAAGAGCTGGATTTTGAGGTTTAAAAAAGCCCGGTGGCGCTGCGCTTACCGGGCCTACGGTACAGGCTTTTGTAGGCCGGGTAAGGCGAAGCCGCCACCCGGCGCAACGACATCAAAGCTTATCCAGCAGCTTCTTCACGTCCTTACCGTCCTGTGAATCTTTATTACGATCCGCCCAGCCGCTAAGCCGACGTTTCGCTTCATCCTGCAGATGCTTGCGCAGGATCTGATCCACCTGCAGGCTGTAATTCAGGGCCTGCCATTTGCCGTATACGGTCAGCGGGACCGGCGTCTCTTTCAGGAAGTCGATGAGCTTGCTTTCACCCTGCCAGCCGGAAAGTACCCGCACGTTAAAGCGCGTGTCCGCCGTCTCTTTAACCAGATCCAGCTTACCTTCACCGGTCATGGATAACAGTGAAGAGGCGCCCTGCATTCCGTTGAGAGTAAGTTGTCCGTTGTCCAGCGTCAGGTCCGCGGTGAAGCTGTCGAGGCGCGTGGCGCTGTCGTAGTTATCCTGGGCCTTCACATCGCTGCTGCGCTCAACCGCCTGCTGCACCAGCTGCTGGAAGTTAAGCCCTTCCATACGGGAATTCTTCAGATCAAGATGCGCCTGCCCCTGCCACTCGCGGCGGAAAGCATCGGCATCAATTTTCGTGCCTGAGAAGTCACCCGCGAGCGTCAACTGCCCCGTCAGGGATATCGGATAGTTGAACGCGTTCAGGATGGTGCCTATCTCAACGTTGTCGAGACGCGGCTGGAATTCGGCGCTGGCAGCGTCTTTACGGACGTCCAGCGTGCCGGGCAGCGAGAGGTTTCCTGCGCCCATCTTCCCGCTCAGTTCGGAGATCACCAGCAAACCGTTATGGTTAAACATCTGGCTGCTCACGTCGGTAAAATCAATGCCGCGCCAGCGCAGGCTATTGGCTTTCAGCAGAATATCCGCCGTGAATCCGCGCAGAGCGTTATAGTCAGGCTGATCGAGATTAGACGAGATAACCGGACGTGATGCCGGTGCCTGGCTTTGCCCCGTCTGGGTAGCATCGTTGTCCGTGGCGCTGGCCGGCAGAGGCGGCAGCAGGTTTTCCAGATTGAGCTTGTCAAACTGCAGATTCAGCACCCACTTCGGCTTCTCTTCGAGCGTGACGCTCGCCTGCCCCTTCAGGCTACTGTCATTTGCCTGCAGGTTGAGATTATCCAGCTCGAGCTGCTTTTGCTCTTCGCGCCACACGGCCTGCAGCGTTCCCTGCCCGGTTATTCCCTGGGAGGGGAGATCGGCACCCGTCAGCTGCCAGTTCAGCTGCTGGATGTCGGCCGTGAGCTGATGCGGGTAGTCCGAGGCGTTCACATTAGCATTCAGCGACAGGGTCAAATCGCGCTGATCGCGGTTCACGCGCCCGCTAAATTCCAGCGACGCAAGATGGTGAGCATCCTGTTCCATCTGCAGGTTAATGTTGCGAATGGTCACCTGCTCCTGGTGCTCATGCTGGAAAACCAACACGCTGTCGGCAACTTTCAGCTTGCCGATATCAAAGGACCAGCCGGTATCGGACGGTTCATCGGGCAGAGTATTTTCGCGCGGCGCAACCGGCGCACTGGCATCACGCACGGCTTCGGTTTGCGGGGTGAGCTGAATCACCGCGCCTTTCAGCATCACCTGCTTAACCTGCAGCTGATGGGAAATGAGCGGGATCAGCGCCACATCGAGGCGCATGTTGTCTGCGGACACCAGCGGCTGGGACGCCCCCGGTGCCGTGAGCGACATGCGGCCAGAGAGAATGCTGAGCTGCGGCCAGACGTGCCAGCGCAGCGGCCCGTCAAGCTTCAGTTGATAACCACTGCGCGCCTCGACCTGCCGCACCATGTAAGCGCGGAAATCGTTGGGGTTAACCAGCAGAACCAACGCCGAAAGGCCAGCCACCAGCACCACCAGCAAAATCATCAGCGTCGTCAGAACTCTTCTCATGGCATCCTCAATGGGCTAACGATCAGTCTTTATCAATACGGCTGGCAACCGCGCCCTGCTGGTCGCGATATTTTGCGTCCTGCCGACGGTTATAAGGACGATCTGCCGGGCCTGACAGCGGTTCAAAGCTTAACGCGCCGATCATCATGCCCGGACGCAGCGCCAGCGGCAATTTACCGGCATTGAAGAATTCCAGCACGATACGCCCCGACCAGCCTGGATCGATACGGTGCGCGGTCACGTGAACCATCAGCCCCAGTCGCGCCAGCGAAGAACGACCATCAAGCCAGCCGACCAGGTCCGGAGGTAAGGTGACGGATTCAAACGTCACCGCCAGGGCCAGTTCACCCGGATGCAGATAAAAAGCTTCGCCTTCATCAATTACGATTTCGTCACTCATCACGCGATCGAGCGCGGCGCTGACTTCGTCCTTCGGCCCGCTGAGGTCAATGAACGGCGCAGTGTGGCCACTAAAGGTGCGGAATTTATTCCCCAGGCGGACATCAACGGTCACGCCATTGATACGCTCAACGGGTGGGCGCGGGGTAATAGACAAACGGCCTTCATCCAGCCAGGCTTCAATATCGCGATCGCAAAGACGCATGCCACTTTCTCCTTTCATGCATCGTACCCTGAGGCGGTAAGCGCTCAGGGTAAAACCAGGTTATCTCTGAACGGTACACAATTCACGCGGGTTATTCAAAAAACTGGCTGATTTTCGCTTTTAAGATATCAATAGCAATGCGGTTTTTACCCCCGCGCGGCACGATGATATCGGCGTATTGTTTGGATGGCTCAATAAACTGCAGGAACATCGGGCGGACCGTTTTCTGATATTGCGCCATGACGGAGTCCATCGAACGGCCGCGTTCATTCACGTCACGCTTGATGCGGCGCATCAGGCAGATATCCAGCGGGGTATCGACGAAAATCGAGAAGTTCATGGATTCACGCAGGCGGGCGTCGGTCAGCAGCAGGATGCCTTCAAGGATAATGACCTTTTTCGGCTCGATGCGGATGGTTTCCCGGGTGCGGGTGTGTTCTACGTAACTGTAAACGGGCAGCTCAATCGCCTGGCCGCTCTTAAGCGCTTCTAAATGCTGGAACAGCAAGCTGTGATCCATTGCATTTGGGTGGTCATAGTTGGTTTTGACGCGTTCTTCCATCGACAGATGGGATTGATCTTTGTAATAGCTGTCTTCGGGAATGACGCCGATATGCTCATCACCTACTTGTTCACGCAGTTCGCGATAAAGCGTACTGGCAATTAGACTTTTACCTGAAGCCGATGCGCCGGCGATGCCTATAATGACGCATTGATGAGACTTATCAGTCATAAATTTAGCGACCTGATTAACCTGGATGTTAAGGAAGGACGACGCCGGAGCGTCAAACGCGGCAATTATAGGGATTTCGCGGGCGTGATACCAGTCGAAAGCACAGGTTCTGCGAGACTGGCCGAAAAGTGACGTCTTATTCCCTGAGTGAAATTTAAATGAACGTTTTTTCAGCGTTTAACCGTTTTTTTTCACGGAGCCTCTATTTAATAAGTCTGTGGTGTCAAATTCTGAGCGGTCACCATATGAATTGTAAATTGTTTGTACTAGCATAAACCAAATTATCAAATTCACGCGTTCGGACATCTTCCCTGACGGCATGGCGTCTCTGGATAAAGCGGTAATGAATAAACAATACCAGCGGGTTTTGGTTACCACCCCACATCCTTTAATACGACTTGTCTGTCTGGGCCTGGTCACCTTTATCTTTACCTTATTTTCCCTGGAGCTTACCCGGTTCGGCACCCTGCTGGCCCCGCTCTGGTTCCCCACCGCCATTATGATGGTGGCGTTTTACCGCCATGCAGGAAAAATGTGGCCGGGAATTGCCCTGGCCTGTTCGTTTGGCAATATTCTGGCCACCTGGATGCTGTTTTCGTGGGGATCGATAAGCCTCACCTACACCTCGATTAACGTGGTTGAAGCCTTTACCGGTGCGCTATTGCTGCGCAAATTGCTCCCGTGGTACAACCCGCTGCAGAATCTGAATGACTGGATCCGCGTGGCCATCGGCAGCGCGGTGATCCCGCCGCTGGTGGGCGGCTTGCTGGTGTCCCTACTGGCTCCCGGCCCTGAACCCCTGCGTAATTTCTTCGTCTGGGTGCTGTCCGAAGCCATCGGCGCGCTGGCGGTGGTACCGTTGGGGCTGTTGTTTAAACCGCATTATCTGCTGCGCCACCGTGACCCGAGACTGCTGCTGGAAACCCTGACCACGCTGGCCGTAACGCTGGCCCTCAGCTGGGCAGCCATCACCTGGCTGCCGTGGCCTTTCACCTGCGTTATCGTTTTGCTTATGTGGAGCGCCGTGCGCTTGCCGCGAATGGAAGCGTTCCTGGTGTTTCTGGTCACCGTGATGGTTGTGTCGCTGATGATTGCCCGAAATCCTGTGGCGCTCACAACCCAGCACGTCGGGGCGATGCTGAACGCCCCCTGGCTGCCGTTCCTGATGCTGCTCCTGCCTGCCAACGTGATGACCATGGTGATGTACGCCTTCCGCGCCGAGCGCAAACACATCACCGAAAGCGAGGAGCGTTTCCGCAATGCGATGGAGTATTCCGCCATCGGTATGGCGCTGGTCAGCATTGAGGGCAAATGGCTGCAGGCTAACAAGGCGCTGTGCAATTTCCTCGGTTACAGCCAGACGGAGCTCCAGTCGCTGACCTTCCAGCAGCTTACCTGGCCGGAAGATCTGCACACCGACCTGGAACAGCTCGAACAGCTGGTCAACGGCGATATCAATACCTATACCCTTGAGAAGCGCTATTACACTCGCGACGGGGAAGTGGTCTGGGCGCTCCTTGCCGTCTCCGTCGTGCGCCATGCCGACGGCTCGCCGCTCTATTTTATCGCCCAGATTGAAGACATTAACGATCTAAAGCAGACCGAGTGGGTCAACAAACGCCTGATGGAGCGCATTACGCTGGCTAACGAGGCGGGCGGCATCGGCATCTGGGAGTGGGATCTGGAGCCAGACATTATCAGCTGGGACAAGCGGATGTTTGAGCTGTATGAAATCCCGCCGCACATCAAGCCTACCTGGCAGCTCTGGCATGACACGATGCTGCCGGAAGATCGTGCCCACGCTGAGCAGGTACTGCGGGACTCGCTGATTTCCCGTCTGCCGTTTAAGCTGGAATTCCGCATCCGCGTGAAGGAAGGCGTGCGCCACATTCGCTCCCTGGCGAACCGGGTGCTCAATAAGCAGGGTGAAGTCGAACGGCTGCTCGGGATCAACATGGACATGACAGAGGTGAAGCAGCTCAACGAGGCCCTCTTCCAGGAAAAAGAGCGTCTGCACATCACCCTCGATTCTATCGGTGAAGCGGTGCTGTGCACCGATATCAACATGAACGTCACCTTCATGAACCCGGTAGCCGAGAAAATGAGCGGCTGGCTGCAGACCGAGGCTATCGGCCAGCCGATCCTCAAGGTGTTGCACATCACCTTTGGTGAAAAAGGGCCGCTGATGGAGAATATTCACAGCGGCGATATGTCCCGTTCCGATATCGATCAGGACGTGGTGCTGAACTGCCGGACCGGCGGGAATTTTGATATTCACTACAGCATTACGCCGCTCAGCACGCTGGACGGGCAGAATATTGGCTCGGTTATCGTGATTCAGGACGTAACCGAGTCGCGCAAAATGCTGCGTCAGCTGAGCTATAGCGCCTCCCACGATGCCCTGACCCATCTGGCAAACCGGGTCAGCTTCGAAAATCATCTTAAACGCCTCCTGCAGACCGTTCGCGAAACGCGCCAGCGTCACGCTCTGGTCTTTATCGATCTCGATCGCTTCAAAGCCGTCAACGATACGGCAGGCCATGCGGCGGGCGATGCCCTGCTGCGGGAACTCTCTTCCCTGATGTTGACCATGCTCCGCTCCAGCGACGTGCTGGCGCGTCTGGGCGGAGATGAGTTCGGGTTACTGCTGCCGGACTGCAATATTGAAAGCGCGCGCTATATCGCCGGGCGCCTGATCCACACGATCAATGACTATCACTTTATGTGGGAAGGCCGCCTGCACCGGATCGGCGCCAGCGCAGGCATCACGCTGATTGATGAAAATAACCATCAGGCGTCGGAGGTGATGTCGCAGGCCGATATCGCCTGTTATGCCTCGAAAAACAGCGGGCGCGGCATGGTGACGGTTTACGAACCCCAGCAGGAGCGGGATCACAACACGCGCAGCATGATGTCGCTTGATGAACAGTGGCACATGATTAAAGACAATCACCTGATGATGATTGCCCGCAGCGTCGCCTCCCCGCGCATCCCGGAAAGCAGTAATTTCTGGCTGCTCTCGTTACGCCTGTGGACCAGCCAGGGCGAAGTCCAGGAAGAGCATGCCTTCCGCTCGGGTCTGGCCGAGCCTGAGCTTTTGCACGCCCTCGACAGACGTATTTTTAATGAGTTTTTCCGCGCCTCTGCCGCACAGGTCGCCAGTAAAGGCATGGGGGTGGCGCTGCCGCTTTCTGAGGCCGGTTTAGCCAGCGTAACGCTGGTCGATGAGCTTCTCGACCTGCTGGATAAAAGCCCGATGCCGGGTCGTCTCCTGCATCTGGTTATCTCTGCCGACGTGGTGTGTAGCCCGGATAAAAACCTGCAGCGGAGTCTGCAAAAGCTTCGCCAGGCGGGCTGCCGCGTGATCTTCAGCCAGGTAGGCCGCGACATGAACGTCTTCACCCACCTGACCGCCAATATGGCCGACTATCTGATGCTGGACGCAGAGGTGGTAAGCAACGTGTATGGCAACCTGATGGATGAGATGATGGTGACCATTGTGCAGGGCCACGCCCAGCGTCTGGGGATGAAAACCATCGCGGGCCCGTGCAATCAGCCCATCATGATGGATACGCTCTCCGGCATCGGCATTGATTTCATCTATGGCGACACCATCGCCGAGCCGCAGCCGCTGGATCTACTGCTCAACACCAGCTATTTCGCCATCAACTGACGGCGTCCAGCCGTCGGTATACCAGATGTGCAGCAGCGCGTAAGAGCGCCACGGCTGCCAGCGTTCGGCATAACGCCGAATCTGCGCGGGCGTCATCCCGGCAAAGCGTTGCTTAATCAGATAATCATCCGGCAGAAAGACATCTTTCGCCTGCCAGCCGCGCAGGGCCAGGTAGTTTGCCGTCCAGCGCCCTATCCCCGGCCGCTGCTGTAGCGCCTTCATCCCGGCCTCAATATTCTCGGGTGGGAAAAGCGGAAACGTCCCGTCGATGACCGACTGCGCCAGGTGAATTAACGACTCCGCGCGTTTTACCGGCATGCCCAACGCTTTCAGCGCCAGCGGGTCCGCTGCCGCCAGCGCGTCCGGCGTGGGGAAACAGAGATACCCCGGACACTCCGCGATCGGTTCGCCGCACAGCGCCACCACGCGCGACGTCAGTTTCGCCGCCATCGCCACGCTCACCAGCTGCCCGAGGATCGCCCGGACGCCCTGCTCGTACGCGTCCATCGCCCCCGGCAAACGCAAGCCTGGCCGGGCAGCACCGAGATCGCCCAGCGTATCCGCGATATGCTGCGGGTTGCAGGCGAGATCGAACAGGCGTTCGATGCGTTCAAGGCACGTCTGCGCAACCGGGATTAACCCCGGGCTGAGCGTCACGGTCAGCGTATGGGTGGCGATATCCGGCGTGACGCGAAATATCCCCTGATGCCCTTCGCAGGCAAAACTGCGCTCGTAGTAGTCGTGGGTGACGGTTTCGATGCCCGTCACCGCACGCGCGCCGAGAAAGCCAAACATCCACTGCCAGTCGTAAGGGGGTTGCCAGTTCAGGGTGTACATCGTTGCTCCTTTTTCATTCTTATACCCTAAATAATTCGAGTTGCAGGAAGGCGGCAAGAGAGCGAATCCCCAGGAGCATAGATAACTATGTGACTGGGGTGAGCGAGCGCAGCCAACACACCTGCAACTTGAAGTATGACGGGTATATCAGCATAAACGGAAAGACCTTGTATTGCCTTGCTTTCATATTCCTGTTGTCGCCATGCGGACATTTCGTTAAAGTCTCGCCCCTTCTCACTGGCATGGGGATTAATCGTGTTTATTGGATTCGACTACGGTACGGCAAACTGCTCGGTTGCGATTATGCAACACGGGCAGCCACAGCTTCTGAAAATGGAAAAAGAGAGCACGCTGCTGCCGTCAATGCTCTGCGCGCCGACGCGTGAAGCGGTAAGCGAATGGCTGTTCCGCCACCATCAGGTTCCGGCCACGGCGGCGGAGACCCAGGCGCTGCTGCGCCGGGCGGTCAGCTTTAACCGCGAGGAAGACATCGACGTTACGCCGTCCAGCGTGCAGTTCGGCCTCTCTTCGCTCGGGCACTACATTGAAGATCCTGAAGAGGTTTACTTCGTTAAGTCGCCAAAATCCTTCCTCGGCGCCAGCGGCCTGAAGCCGCAGCAGGTGGCGATGTTCGAAGACCTGGTGTGCGCGATGATGCTGCATATTCGCACTCAGGCGCAGACGCAGGTCTCCGATGCGATTACCCAGGCGGTCATTGGCCGCCCGATCAACTTCCAGGGGCTGGGCGGCGACGAGGCCAACCAGCAGGCGCAGGGGATCCTTGAACGCGCGGCGCACCGGGCAGGCTTCCGCAACGTGGTGTTCCAGTACGAGCCGGTTGCGGCGGGGCTGGATTTTGAAGCCACGCTGACGGAAGAGAAGCGCGTGTTAGTCGTGGATATCGGCGGGGGCACCACGGACTGCTCGCTGCTGCTGATGGGGCCGCAGTGGCATAACCGTCGCGATCGTGAAAATAGCCTGCTCGGGCACAGCGGCTGCCGCGTAGGCGGTAACGATCTCGATATCGCGCTGGCATTCAAGAGCCTGATGCCGCTGCTCGGCATGGGCGGGCAAACCGAAAAAGGCATCGCCCTGCCGATCCTGCCGTGGTGGAACGCGATTGCCATCAACGATGTGCCTGCGCAAAGTGATTTTTACAGCACCGCGAACGGCCGCTTCCTGAACGATCTGGTGCGCGACGCGCAGGACGCCGAAAAAGTCGCCCTGCTGTATAAAGTGTGGCGTCAGCGCCTGAGCTATCGCGTGGTGCGGACTGCCGAAGAGAGCAAAATTGCCCTTTCCGATCGCGCTGAGCATGCGGTTTCCTTGCCGTTTATCAGCGACGAACTGGCCACCGCGATTTCGCAGGACGGGCTGGAGGCGGCGCTCGCGCAGCCGCTGCAGCGTATTCTGGAGCAGGTGCAGCTGGCGCTGGAGAACGGCAAAGAGAAGCCGGACGTGATTTACCTGACCGGAGGGAGCGCCCGTTCGCCGCTGATCAAGAAAGCGCTGGCGGAACAGCTGCCGGGCATTCCGATTGCCGGTGGGGATGACTTTGGCTCCGTCACCGCCGGGCTGGCGCGCTGGGCGCAGGTGATGTTTAGCTAGTGCGGTTATGCCGGGTGGCGGCTTCGCCTTACCCGGCCTACAAAATCCTCGAACCGTAGGCCGGGTAAGCGAAGCGCCACCCGGCTAAAAAGATCGCCACACTCAGACCATTCCTGACAGTCTTCCATATTTCCTCCATTTTTCCGCTGTGTTAGCTGACTAAACTAGTATCATTCCCCGAAGTCTTCAGGATGAGAACGTATAACGATGAAAGGCAGTAACAAATCCCGCTGGGCAATCGCCGCTGGCATCATTGTGGTGGTCCTTGCCGCCGCCTGGTACTGGCACAGTCAATCCGCGAACTCCGCCGCCCCCGCTGGTGCCAGTAGTCAGGCACAGCGCCCGGCAGGCGGAGGGCGTCACGGCATGCGCGGCGGCGCGCTGGCGCCGGTACAGGCGGCGACGGCAGTGAATAAAGCCGTTCCTCGCTATCTAACGGGCCTTGGGACCATTACCGCCGCCAACACCGTGACGGTGCGCAGCCGCGTCGACGGTCAACTGATGGCCATTCATTTCCAGGAAGGTCAGCAGGTCAAAGCCGGTGATTTACTGGCGGAAATCGACCCGAGCCAGTTTAAGGTCGCCCTCGCCCAGGCGCAGGGGCAGCTCGCGAAAGACAAAGCCACGCTCGCTAACGCCCGTCGCGATTTGGCCCGCTACCAGCAGCTGGTGAAAACCAACCTCGTGTCTCGTCAGGAGCTGGATACCCAGCAGTCGCTGGTCAGCGAAACGCAGGGCACCATCAAAGCCGACGAAGCCGCCGTGGCCAGCGCACAGCTGCAGCTGGACTGGAGCCGCATCACCGCGCCGATTGACGGGCGCGTGGGCCTGAAGCAGGTCGATATCGGCAACCAGATCTCCAGCGGCGACACCACGGGCATCGTGGTGATCACCCAGACTCACCCGATTGATTTAGTCTTTACCCTGCCGGAAAGCGAAATCGCGACCGTGGTGCAGGCGCAAAAAGCCGGTAAAGGTCTGGTGGTGGAAGCCTGGGACCGCAGCAACAGGCAGAAGCTGAGCGAAGGTTCCCTGCTCAGTCTGGATAACCAGATCGACACCACCACCGGCACCATCAAGCTGAAGGCGCGCTTTAACAATCAGGACGATGCCCTCTTCCCGAACCAGTTCGTCAACGCGCGCATGCTGGTCGCCACCGAAGAGAACGCGGTGGTGATCCCAACGGCTGCCCTGCAGATGGGTAACGAAGGTAACTTCGTCTGGGTACTTAACAGCGACAATAAGGTCAGCAAGCACCTGGTGAAAACCGGTATCCAGGACAGCCAGACGGTGGTCATCGCCGCAGGCCTTTCCGCAGGCGACCGCGTGGTCACCGACGGCATTGACCGTCTGACCGAAGGGGCTAAAGTGGAAGTGGTTGAACCTGCGAAACAGGGAGAGAAATCCTGATGCAGGTTATGCCCCCAGGCTCTACAGGCGGGCCGTCACGCCTGTTTATCCTCCGTCCTGTCGCCACCACGCTGCTGATGGTGGCGATCCTGCTCGCCGGGATTATCGGCTATCGCTTCCTGCCCGTGTCGGCGCTACCGGAGGTGGATTACCCAACGATTCAGGTTGTCACACTCTATCCAGGGGCCAGCCCGGACGTGGTGACGTCCGCCATTACCGCTCCGCTGGAGCGCCAGTTCGGCCAGATGTCCGGGCTAAAACAGATGTCCTCCCAGAGTTCCGGCGGGGCATCCGTCGTGACGCTGCAGTTCCAGCTGACGCTGTCGCTGGACGTCGCCGAGCAGGAGGTGCAGGCCGCCATCAACGCAGCCACCAACCTGCTGCCGTCCGACCTGCCCAACCCGCCGGTCTACAGCAAGGTGAACCCGGCGGATCCGCCGATCATGACGCTGGCCGTCACCTCCTCCGCCATGCCGATGACCCAGGTCGAAGACATGGTCGAAACGCGCGTGGCGCAGAAAATTTCTCAGGTCTCCGGCGTCGGCCTCGTCACCCTGGCGGGCGGCCAACGCCCCGCCGTACGCGTGAAGCTTAACGCGCAGGCGATTGCCGCGCTGGGGCTGACCAGCGAAACCATCCGCACCGCCATCAGCAGCGCCAACGTTAACTCGGCAAAAGGCTCGCTGGACGGCCCTACCCGCGCCGTGACGCTCTCTGCCAACGATCAGATGCAGTCCGCCGATGAATACCGTCAGCTGATTATTGCTTACCAGAACGGCGCCCCGGTGCGTCTGGGCGACGTGGCGACCGTGGAGCAAGGTGCCGAAAACAGCTGGCTCGGCGCCTGGGCCAACAGGCAGCAGGCGATCGTGATGAACGTGCAGCGCCAGCCGGGCGCTAACATCATCGAAACCGCCGACAGCATCCGCACCATGCTGCCGCAGCTGATCGAAAGCCTGCCGAAATCGGTCAGCGTGAAGGTGCTTTCCGACCGGACCACGAACATTCGCGCGTCGGTCACCGACACCCAGTTTGAGCTGATGCTGGCGATTGCGCTGGTGGTCATGATCATCTATCTGTTCCTGCGTAACGTTCCGGCCACCATTATTCCCGCCGTCGCCGTGCCGCTCTCGCTGGTCGGGACCTTTGCGGTGATGGTGTTCCTCGATTTTTCGATTAACAACCTGACGCTGATGGCGCTCACCATCGCCACCGGGTTCGTGGTGGATGACGCCATCGTCGTTATCGAGAACATTTCGCGCTATATCGAGAAAGGCGAAAAGCCGCTGGCGGCGGCGCTGAAGGGCGCGGGCGAAATCGGCTTTACCATTATCTCGCTGACCTTCTCGCTGATTGCGGTGCTGATCCCGCTGCTGTTTATGGGCGATATCGTCGGGCGTCTGTTCCGCGAGTTTGCCGTGACGCTGGCGGTCGCCATTTTGATCTCCGCCGTGGTGTCGCTGACCCTGACGCCGATGATGTGCGCCCGTATGCTGAGCCACGAGTCCCTGCGCAAGCAAAACCGATTCTCGCGCGCCTCCGAGCGCATGTTCGAGCGGATTATTGCCGCCTACGGCCGCGTGCTGGCGAAAGTTCTGAACCATCCGTGGGCCACGCTTGGCGTGGCGCTGGGAACCCTGGCGCTCAGCGTGATGCTGTGGATTTTCATTCCGAAAGGCTTCTTCCCGATTCAGGACAACGGCATTATTCAGGGCACGCTTCAGGCCCCGCAGTCGGTCTCCTTCGCCAGTATGGCCCAGCGCCAGCAGCAGGTGTCTGAGATCGTCATGAAAGATCCGGCGGTGGAGAGCCTGACCTCGTACGTGGGCGTCGACGGCACCAACCCGTCGCTCAACAGCGCGCGTCTGCAGATCAACCTTAAGCCGCTGGATGAACGCGACGATCGCGTCAACGCCGTCATTGAGCGTCTGCAAAACGCCGTTACGCGCGTGCCGGGCGTTGAGCTTTACCTGCAGCCCATTCAGGATTTGACCATTGATACCCAGGTCAGCCGCACGCAGTACCAGTTCACGCTTCAGGCCACCTCGCTGGACGCGCTCAGCACCTGGGTGCCGCAGCTGGTAAATAAGCTTAACACCCTGCCGCAGCTTGCCGACGTCAGCAGCGACTGGCAGGACAAAGGGCTGGCGGCGTACGTGAACGTCAACCGCGATACCGCCAGCCGTCTGGGCATTACCATGTCGGACGTGGACAACGCGCTCTATAACGCCTTTGGTCAGCGCCTGATCTCCACCATCTACACCCAGGCGAACCAGTATCGCGTGGTGCTGGAGCACAACACTGAGAACACGCCCGGACTGGCGGGGCTGGACTCGGTGCGCCTGACCAGCAAAGACGGCGGCATTGTGCCGCTGAGCGCTATCGCCACGGTGGAAGAACGCTATACCCCGCTGTCGATTAACCATCTGGATCAGTTCCCGTCCACCACCATCTCCTTCAACGTGCCGGACAATTATTCTCTCGGCGAAGCGGTGGAGGCCATTCAGGCTGCTGAAAAAGAGCTCAGCTTCCCGTCCGATATTCAGACCCAGTTCCAGGGCAGCACGCTGGCGTTTCAGGCCGCGCTGGGTAACACCATCTGGCTTATCGTCGCGGCGGTCGTGGCGATGTACATCGTGCTCGGCGTGCTGTACGAAAGCTTTATCCACCCGATCACCATCCTCTCTACCCTGCCGACGGCGGGCGTGGGGGCGCTGCTGGCACTGATGCTGGCGGGCAGCGAGCTGGACGTCATTGCCATCATCGGCATTATCCTGCTTATCGGGATCGTGAAGAAAAACGCCATCATGATGATCGACTTCGCCCTGGCCGCCGAGCGCGAGCAGGGCATGTCGCCGCGCGACGCCATCTTCCAGGCCTGTCTGCTGCGTTTTCGTCCAATCCTGATGACCACGCTGGCCGCCCTGCTGGGCGCGCTGCCGCTGATGCTCAGCACCGGCGTTGGCGCGGAGCTGCGCCGTCCGCTGGGTATCGGCATGGTCGGCGGTCTGCTGGTGAGCCAGGTGCTCACGCTCTTCACCACGCCGGTTATCTACCTGCTGTTTGACCGCCTGGCGCTGTGGACCAAAAGCCGCTTCCCGAAACGTGAAGAGGAGGCATAAGTGAAGTTTTTCGCCCTCTTCATTTATCGCCCGGTGGCGACGCTTTTAATCTCGCTCGCCATTACCCTCTGCGGCGTGCTGGGCTTCCGGCTGCTGCCGGTAGCGCCTCTGCCGCAGGTGGATTTCCCGGTGATCATGGTCAGCGCCTCGCTGCCGGGCGCGTCACCGGAGACCATGGCCTCGTCGGTTGCCACGCCGCTGGAGCGCTCGCTCGGGCGGATTGCGGGGGTCAACGAGATGACCTCCAGCAGCTCGCTGGGCAGCACGCGCATCATTCTGGAGTTCAGCTTCGACCGGGATATTAACGGTGCGGCGCGCGACGTGCAGGCGGCCATCAACGCCGCACAAAGCCTGCTGCCGAGCGGGATGCCGAGCCGCCCAACCTACCGCAAGGCCAACCCGTCCGATGCGCCGATCATGATCCTGACGCTGACCTCCGATACGTACTCGCAGGGGCAGCTTTACGACTTTGCGTCTACCCAGCTGGCGCAGACCATCTCACAAATTAACGGCGTCGGTGACGTGAGCGTCGGCGGGAGCTCCCTGCCCGCCGTGCGCGTAGGCCTAAACCCGCAGGCGCTGTTCAACCAGGGCGTGTCGCTGGATGACGTGCGCTCCGCCATCAGCACGGCCAACGTCCGCAAGCCGCAGGGGGCGATTGAGGACGGTAGCCACCGCTGGCAGATCCACACCAACGACGAGCTGAAAACCGCCGCGGAATATCAGCCGCTCATTATTCACTACAACAACGGCGCGGCGGTGCGCTTGAGCGACGTTGCCAGCGTCACCGACTCGGTGCAGGACGTGCGTAACGCCGGGATGACCAACGCGAAGCCGGCCATTCTGCTGATGATCCGCAAGCTGCCGGAAGCGAACATTATTGAGACGGTGAACAGCATTCGCGCCCGTCTTCCGGACCTGCAGGAGACCATCCCGGCAGCAATCGATCTGCAAATTGCCCAGGATCGCTCCCCGACCATTCGCGCCTCGCTTGAAGAGGTGGAGCAAACGCTGATTATCTCCGTCGCGCTGGTGATCCTGGTGGTCTTCCTGTTCCTGCGATCCGGCCGCGCGACGCTTATTCCGGCGGTGGCCGTGCCGGTCTCGCTGATCGGTACCTTTGCCGCCATGTACCTGTGCGGGTTTAGCCTCAACAACCTGTCGCTGATGGCCCTGACGATAGCGACGGGCTTCGTGGTGGATGACGCCATCGTGGTGCTGGAAAACATTTCCCGCCACCTGGAAGCGGGCGTGAAGCCGCTGCAGGCCGCGCTGCAGGGCACGCGCGAGGTGGGCTTTACGGTGCTCTCCATGAGCCTGTCGCTGGTGGCGGTATTCCTGCCGCTGCTGCTGATGGGCGGGCTGCCGGGCCGGCTGCTGCGCGAGTTCGCCGTCACCCTCTCCGTCGCCATCGGCATTTCGCTGGCGATCTCCTTAACGCTGACGCCGATGATGTGCGGCTGGATGCTCAAGCGCAGCAAACCGCATTCGCAGCCGCGCCGCAAAGGCTTTGGTCGCCTCCTGATGGCGATGCAGGAAGGCTACGGCAAATCGCTGAAGTGGGTGCTGAACCATACCCGGCTGGTCGGCCTGGTGCTTATCGCCACCATTGGGCTGAACGTCTGGATGTACATCACCATCCCGAAAACCTTCTTCCCGGAGCAGGACACCGGCGTGCTGATGGGGGGGATTCAGGCGGACCAGAGCATTTCGTTCCAGGCGATGCGCGGCAAGCTGCAGGACTTTATGAAGATCATTCGTGAAGACAAAGCCGTGGATAACGTCACCGGCTTTACCGGCGGGTCACGCGTTAACAGCGGGATGATGTTTATTACCCTGAAACCGCGCGGCGAGCGCAACGAAACCGCCCAGCAGGTGATTGACCGTCTGCGGGTGAAGCTCGCCAAAGAGCCGGGGGCAAACCTGTTTTTGATGGCCGTTCAGGATATCCGCGTCGGCGGCCGTCAGGCGAACGCCAGCTATCAGTACACGTTGCTGTCGGACGATTTAGCCGCCCTGCGCGAGTGGGAGCCGAAGATCCGCAAGGCGCTGGCCGCCCTGCCGGAGCTGGCGGACGTCAACTCCGATCAGCAGGACAACGGCGCCGAGATGGCCCTGACCTACGACCGTGAAACCATGTCGCGTCTGGGCATTAACGTTGAAGCCGCCAACAGCCTGCTGAACAACGCCTTCGGCCAGCGCGAGATCTCCACCATCTACCAGCCGATGAACCAGTACAAGGTGGTAATGGAAGTTGACCCGCGCTACACCCAGGACATCAGCGCTCTGGACAAAATGTTTGTGATTAACAACGACGGCAAGGCGATTCCGCTCTCCTATTTTGCCAGCTGGCAGCCTGCCAACGCGCCGCTGTCGGTGAACCATCAGGGGCTTTCGGCGGCGTCGACCATCTCCTTTAACCTGCCCGCCGGTTCGTCGCTTTCTGAAGCCAGCGACGCAATCAACCGCGCGATGACGCAGCTTGGCGTGCCGTCCACCGTGCGCGGCAGCTTTGCCGGCACCGCGCAGGTGTTCCAGGAGACGATGAACTCGCAGGTGATTTTGATTCTGGCCGCCATCGCCACGGTTTATATTGTGCTGGGCGTGCTGTATGAGAGCTACGTTCACCCGCTGACCATTCTCTCGACGCTGCCCTCGGCGGGCGTTGGGGCGCTGCTGGCGCTGGAGCTGTTCGGCGCGCCGTTCAGCCTGATCGCGCTCATTGGGATCATGCTGTTGATCGGCATCGTGAAGAAAAACGCGATCATGATGGTGGATTTCGCCCTGGACGCCCAGCGCAACGGCAATCTGTCGCCGGAAGAGGCCATCTTCCAGGCCTGCCTGCTGCGTTTTAGGCCGATCATGATGACCACCCTGGCGGCGCTGTTTGGCGCGCTGCCGCTGGTTATCTCGGGCGGCGACGGCTCAGAGCTGCGCCAGCCGCTGGGGATCACCATCGTCGGCGGCCTGGTCATGAGCCAGCTGCTGACGCTGTACACCACGCCGGTGGTCTATCTGTTCTTCGACCGCCTGCGGCTGCGCTTTTCGCGTAAAAACAGAACCACGGTGACCGAGTAAATGACCGATCTCCCCGCTAACGTTCGCTGGCAGCTTTGGATAGTCGCTTTCGGCTTCTTTATGCAGTCGCTGGATACGACCATCGTCAACACCGCCCTCCCCTCAATGGCAAAAAGCCTGGGGGAGAGCCCGCTGCATATGCATATGGTGATTGTCTCCTACGTGCTGACGGTAGCCGTCATGCTGCCAGCCAGCGGCTGGCTGGCGGACAAAGTGGGCGTGCGCAATATCTTCTTTACCGCCATCGTGCTATTTACCACCGGCTCGCTGTTTTGCGCCCAGGCCAACACCCTCGACCAGCTGGTGATGGCACGCGTGCTGCAGGGCGTCGGCGGGGCGATGATGGTGCCCGTCGGGCGGCTAACGGTGATGAAGATCGTGCCGCGCGAGCAGTACATGGCGGCGATGACCTTTGTGACCCTGCCCGGTCAGGTGGGTCCGCTGCTGGGCCCGGCGCTCGGCGGCATTCTGGTGGAGTACGCCTCCTGGCACTGGATCTTCTTAATCAATCTTCCTGTTGGCATCATCGGCGCCATCGCCACCCTGACGCTGATGCCGAACTACAAAATGCAGACGCGGCGCTTTGATTTCTTCGGCTTTATCATGCTGGCGGCGGGCATGGCCACGCTGACCCTGGCGCTCGACGGGCAAAAGGGGCTCGGCATTTCGCCCCTGACGCTGGGGATGCTGGTCGTTATCGGCATCACCGCCATTCTGTGGTATCTGCGGCATGCCAGAGGTAACGATAAGGCGCTGTTCAACCTGAGCTTGTTTAAAAACCCCACCTATCGCCTTGGCCTGTTTGGCAGCTTCGCCGGGCGCGTCGGCAGCGGCATGCTGCCGTTTATGACGCCCGTTTTCCTGCAAATCGGAATGGGATTTTCGCCGTTCCACGCGGGCCTGATGATGATCCCGATGGTGCTCGGCAGCATGGGAATGAAGCGCATCGTGGTGCAGGTGGTGAACCGCTTTGGCTATCGTCACGTGCTGGTGACCGCCACGCTGGGGCTTGCGCTGGTGAGCCTGCTGTTTATGGCCGTGGCGCTGATGGGCTGGTACTACGTTCTGCCGCTGGTGCTGTTCTGCCAGGGGATCGTCAACTCCATGCGCTTCTCGTCGATGAATACCCTGACGCTGAAGGATCTGCCGGACGATCTGGCGAGCAGCGGCAATAGCCTGCTGTCGATGATCATGCAGCTCTCGATGAGCGTCGGGGTGACCATCGCGGGTTTACTGCTCGGCATGTACGGCCAGCACCACCTCAGCGTCGACACGCCGGTGGCGCATCAGGTCTTTTTGTATACCTATTTAAGCATGGCGGTCATCATCGCCCTGCCCGCTTTCATCTTCGCCAGAGTGCCGGATGATACCAGCAAGAACGTCGTGATTAGGCGCGGCAAAAGGAGTGGCTCATGAAATTCTGGCGTCCGGGCATTACCGGCAAGCTCTTCGTGGCGATATTTGCCACCTGTATCGTCCTGCTGATCACCATGCACTGGGCGGTGCGGATCAGCTTTGAGCGCGGTTTTATTGATTACATCAAGCATGGCAATGAACAGCGTTTACAGGGCTTAAGCGATGCGCTGAGTGAACAGTACGCCCAGCACGGCAACTGGCGTTTTCTGCGCAATAACGACCGCTTTATTTTCCAGATCCTGCGCTCGCTGGAGCACGATACCGGTGACGATCGCCCGGGGCCGGGCATGCCGCCGCACGGCTGGCGCACCCAGTTCTGGGTGATTGACCAGGACATGCGCACGCTGGTGGGTCCGCGTGCGCCGATCCCGCCGGACGGCACCCGTCGTGCGATCAAAGTCAACAACGCGACGGTCGGCTGGGTTATCGCCTCTCCGGTGGAGCGCCTGACGCGCAACACCGACATCAACTTTGACCGTCAGCAGCGCCGGACAAGCTGGCTGATTGTCGCCCTCTCCACCCTGCTCGCCGCGCTCGCCACCTTCCCGCTGGCGCGCGGTCTGCTCGCCCCGGTGAAAAGACTGGTGGAAGGCACGCACAAGCTGGCCGCCGGGGATTTTACCACCCGCGTCGATACCCGCAGCCAGGACGAACTGGGCAAGCTGGCGCAGGATTTTAACCAGCTTGCCAGCACGCTGGAGAAGAACCAGCAGATGCGCCGCGACTTTATGGCCGATATCTCCCACGAGCTGCGCACGCCGCTGGCGGTGCTGCGCGGCGAGCTAGAGGCCATCCAGGACGGCGTGCGCCAGTTTACGCCTGATTCGGTGGCCTCTCTGCAGGCGGAGGTGGGCACGCTCACCAAGCTGGTGGACGATCTCCACCAGCTCTCCATGTCCGACGAAGGCGCGCTGGCCTACCAGAAGGCGCCGGTGGACGTGATTAATATTCTGGAAGTGATCAGCGGCGCCTTCCGCGAGCGGTTTGCCAGCCGCAACCTGAAAATCGATCTCTCCCTGCCGGACAGCGCGGTGGTGTTTGGCGACAAAGACCGGCTGATGCAGCTGTTCAATAACCTGCTGGAAAACAGCCTGCGCTACACCGACAGCGGCGGCGGGCTGCATATCTCCGGCAGGCAGGAAAACGGGCGCTTTGCCCTTACCTTCGCGGATTCCGCCCCCGGCGTGCAGGACGCGCAGCTGGAAAAACTGTTTGAACGTTTCTACCGTACCGAAGGCTCCCGTAACCGCGCCAGCGGCGGTTCCGGACTGGGGCTGGCGATTTGCGTTAACATCGTCGAGGCGCATAATGGCACGATCCGCGCCGCCCATTCGCCTTTTGGCGGGGTTAGCATTACAGTAGAGTTACCTCTGGAACGGGATTTATCGAGAGAAGTATGACCGAGTTACCGATTGACGAAAACACGCCGCGCATTTTGATTGTGGAAGACGAGCCGAAGCTTGGGCAGCTGCTGATCGACTATTTACGTGCGGCCAGCTACGCCCCTTCGCTGATCAGTCACGGCGATAAAGTGCTGGCATACGTGCGCCAGACCCCGCCGGATCTGATCCTGCTGGATTTGATGCTGCCGGGCGTTGACGGTCTGACCCTGTGCCGGGAAATTCGTCGCTTCTCCGACGTGCCGATCGTCATGGTCACCGCCAAAATTGAAGAGATTGACCGCCTGCTGGGGCTCGAAATTGGCGCGGACGATTACATCTGCAAGCCCTACAGCCCGCGTGAAGTGGTCGCCCGCGTGAAAACCATTCTCCGCCGCTGCAGGCCGCAGCGCGAGCTTCAGGTGCTCGATGCCGAAAGCCCGCTAATTGTCGACGAAAGCCGCTTCCAGGCGAGCTGGCGCAGCAAGCTGCTGGACCTGACGCCTGCGGAGTTCCGCCTGCTGAAAACCCTCTCCCACGAGCCGGGAAAAGTGTTCTCCCGCGAGCAGCTGCTGAACCACCTGTATGACGATTACCGCGTCGTGACCGACCGCACCATCGACAGCCACATCAAAAACCTGCGCCGCAAGCTGGAGGCGCTAGACGCCGAGCAGTCGTTTATCCGCGCGGTGTATGGCGTGGGGTATCGCTGGGAAGCGGATGCGTGCAGGATAATGTGAGAATATTGCCCCGCAGCACTGCGGGGCAGAGACTCCAGACATTAAAACTGTGGCCTTACCAGGAACGAAAAGGTGTAGCATAAGCAAAAAGTCGCGCTAATACATCGCGACGCTCGGTGCCAGTTATCATCGCCAGGAAAGCGAAGCTAATAACGTTCAAATCTTGCTGAGAAGGATGTTTATGCATTTTCTTCAAAATAGCATTAACCTTTTTATCATCAAAAAAACTCCAGATAGCCAAAAGTGCCCATCGTTTCCCGGCGGATAAATTTATTATATCGTCTGAAGTATCCCAGTCCGGTGGTAATTCATTAATATTGCTTACACTGTTAATACCGGCAGCAGGGATAATGAAATAATCTGAAAACATATGAACGGCATCTTTCCATGCCTGCAAGAACATAGGTTCATGGATATCATTCATCGCCTTCTCATTTGCATACTGTGCAGCTAAATTAGCATTACAGGCGTAGACACGTGGCTCGTAGTCACTATAAAAATCCGGGACTATCCAACCTGAAGAATGACGCACTGCGTCACAGGATGTGAAGGTGGGCAGTAGAGCAATAAATTGTGGTAATATATTTTGTACTGAACGAGGAAAAAAACGCTTTGCTAACTGAAAGCCCGCATGATTTTCCAGTAATAAGGTTTCAATATCCTCTGAATTATAAATCTGGTACAAAATCCCTTTTTTAGCTTTCAGTCGCTCCAGTTTTTGCTCAAGTCCGGACGATGCAATTGTGGAATAAAATCCAACAAACTCATCACATTCAAATTCAGCAAGTCTGTCCTGAATGTCCTCTTCATCACTGCGACCAACGGACTTTTTAGAAGGAGCGTAGTGTTTGCAGCTAACAAGTTTGGCAATTCGACATCCGGCAATATCAAACTCAACCCGTATATCTATGCCACCATCCGCCCCCCGGCTTGGGCCTTTAGTTACAATCCCTCCCAAAATTTTTTCCATGAATATTTTTGCGAACTTCTCAAATTGGTCGCTATCTGCAGTATCTGCGCTTGCAGAAGCAAGTTCACAGAAATCCAGCCTCGCCATACTCTTCCCCTGACAAATGGTAACGGTTCATAAACAGATTCCGTCTTTTTCTCTTCATTAATCAAGCTACGTATTCAGATAGGTTCCTGAACAGACGACTTGATGACGCTCAAAAGTTATACACGATCTCAATATCAGTTAGTTTTCCTGTATCTGGTTGATTCGAATTAAGCAAAAGCAATGACGTTCAGTCCACGCTTGTACTGAAAGCGGGAAACGGCATTGCCTCGGTCTTTCAAGCCAGATGGTAAAGACAATACCTAAAAATATGCGTACACGCCGGATGGGCGGTGATACGACTCGACGCTTTACCTCCCTGCCCCGCGGCGCTACAATGCCCGCCCTTAAAGTGGGGGATCTCCCCTTACCGCTGCACCTGGTGCACGCGGATCTGACCTGTCATCAGAACGAGAACAAACATGTTTAAACCGGAACTCCTTTCCCCGGCGGGAACGCTGCAAAATATGCGTTACGCTTTCGCCTATGGTGCCGACGCCGTTTATGCGGGCCAGCCGCGCTACTCGCTGCGCGTGCGCAACAACGAATTCAACCACGAGAACCTGCAGCTCGGCATCAACGAAGCGCATGCCCTGGGCAAAAAATTCTACGTGGTCGTGAACATCGCGCCGCACAACGCCAAGCTGAAAACGTTTATCCGCGACCTGAAGCCGGTGGTGGATATGGGGCCGGACGCGCTGATCATGTCGGACCCGGGTTTAATCATGCTGGTTCGGGAGAATTTCCCGGAGATGGATATTCACCTCTCCGTACAGGCTAACGCCGTCAACTGGGCAACGGTGAAATTCTGGAAGCAGATGGGGCTGACCCGCGTCATCCTGTCCCGCGAGCTTTCTTTGGAAGAGATCGAAGAGATCCGCACCCAGGTGCCGGATATGGAAATCGAAATCTTCGTTCACGGCGCGCTGTGCATGGCCTACTCCGGCCGCTGCCTGCTCTCCGGCTATATCAACAAGCGCGACCCGAACCAGGGCACCTGCACCAACGCCTGCCGCTGGGAATATAACGTCCAGGAAGGCAAAGAGGATGACGTCGGTAATATCGTGCACAAGCACGAGCCTATTCCGGTAACCAACGTTGAGCCGACGCTGGGCATCGGCGCGCCAACCGACAGCGTGTTTATGATTGAAGAAGCCAAACGTCCGGGCGAGTACATGACCGCCTTTGAAGACGAGCACGGCACCTACATCATGAACTCGAAAGATCTGCGCGCCATCGCCCACGTCGAGCGTCTGACGCAGATGGGCGTGCACTCCCTGAAGATCGAAGGCCGCACCAAATCCTATTACTACTGCGCGCGTACCGCACAGGTGTACCGCAAAGCCATCGACGATGCGGCGGCCGGTAAACCGTTCGATACCAGCCTGCTGAAAACCCTGGAAGGCCTGGCGCACCGCGGCTATACCGAGGGCTTCCTGCGTCGTCATACTCACGATGACTACCAGAACTACGAGCACGGCTACTCCGTTTCCGAGCGCCAGCAGTTTGTCGGTGACTTTACCGGCGAGCGCAAAGGCGCGCTGGCGGCCGTCGCGGTGAAAAACAAGTTCACCAAAGGCGACAGCCTGGAGCTGATGACCCCGCAGGGCAACATGAACTTTACGCTGGAGCATCTGGAAAACGGCAAAGGCGAGGCGATTGACGTGGCGCCGGGCGACGGGCATACCGTATGGCTGCCGGTTCCGGAAGAGGTGGAGCTGAAGTTTGCGCTGCTGATGCGTAACTTCAACGGTGAAAGCACCCGAAACCCGCACGGCAAATAGTTAATCAGGGAAATTTTTTCGCGCTGGGATAATTCTTAGAATCGGATCACATACCGCTTCGTTCAATACGGGTATTATCCCCCCGCTGAAAAACATAACCCATAAATGCTAGCTGTACCAGGAACCACCTCCTTAGCCTGCGTAATCTCCCTTACGCGGGCTTATTTTTTGCCTTCTCTCTCCTCAATCCAGGCAATAAGCTCGTCGATTTGCCCCTCAGAGAACACGGTTATCCCATGCTCTGCGAGCAACGATGCAGCCACACCCCTCCCCGCTTTATGGATCCCGCGAAAAGATCCGTCATAAATAAACTGACTGCCGCACGTGGGGCTGCCATCGGTTAATAGCGCTGCGCTACACCCCGACTCCTGAGCAGCGCGTAGCGCGAGCCAGGCTGCAAGCTGATACTGCTCAGTCACATCCTGCCCTGTATTTTCACTAATTCTGGCTTGCCCGTGCATTACGTCTTTGCCATCAGCGGACATAATCTCTGCCGGAGGACGAGGGACAGGCATCCCGGCCGCAAGTTCAGGGCAGTGGATCACCAGACGCTTTTCCTGCTGCCAGCGAGCGAGCAGCTCGTTCATTCGCGCTTTTTCACTTCCGTTATAACGAACCTTAAAGCCCATCAGGCACGCGCTTACCAAAATTTTATTCATCATCACTTTCCTGTGATTACGTTACTATCATCGCTGGAGTGTAACGCGCTTTCGGGCATATTTTGTTCCTTTCATCCTGTTCTTACCCGCTTTTTTCCTCTCTGCTATACACTCTTACTAACGCTAAAAAAGGGAGCAGCGCGGATGGCAACCTATCCAGACAGTTTATTGATTCTCAATGGCAAAAGCGCGGGCAACGATCTGTTGCGTCAGGCAATTCAGGGTTTGCGCGATGACGGCGCGCGCATTCACGTCAGGGTGACGTGGGAAAAAGGCGACGCGGCACGCTATATCAATGAAGCCCTCGGGCTTGGCGTCAGCACCATCATTTCCGGCGGCGGCGATGGCACCATCAATGAGATTGCGTCAGCGCTTATCGACCTGCCCCCGGCAAACCGGCCGGTGATGGGTATTTTACCGCTCGGCACCGCCAATGATTTTGCCACCAGCGCCGGGATCCCGGAAGAGCTGGAGAAAGCGCTCCAGCTGGCGATCCTCGGCAAGGCCACCGCTGTGGATATTGCGCAGGTGAATGATAAAACCTGCTTTATCAATATGGCGACGGGCGGGTTTGGCACGCGCATCACCAGCGAAACGCCGGAAAAGCTGAAGGCGGCGCTGGGCGGCGTGTCATACCTGATCCACGGCCTGATGCGCATGGACACCCTCAAGCCTGACCGCTGCGAAATTCGCGGCGAGGATTTTCAGTGGCAGGGTGATGCGCTGGTGATTGGGATTGGCAACGGGCGTCAGGCGGGCGGCGGACAGCAGCTCTGCCCGGAGGCGCTGATCAATGACGGTCAGCTCCAGCTGCGTATTTTCACGGGCGACGGCCTGCTGCCCGCGCTGTTTACCACGCTGACGCAGCCGGAAGAGAGTCCAAATATCATCGCCGGGAAATCGGCGTGGTTTGAAGTGAATGCGCCGCACGGGATGACCTTTAACCTCGACGGAGAGCCGCTGAGCGGAACGCAGTTCCGCATTGAGGTGTTGCCCGGCGCGCTGCAGTGCCGGCTACCGCCGGACTGCGTGCTTTTGCGCTGATGTATCACACGGTGAGCAATGATGCCCTCACCCAACCCTCTCTTATCGGGGAGAGGGAGATGGAGCCGTCAGGCAATCGTGACTTTGCTGTCCAGATAGACGTCCTGAACCGCATTGATCAGCTTCACGCCGTCGGCCATCGATTTCTTAAACGCCTTACGGCCAAGGATCAGCCCCATGCCGCCCGCGCGTTTGTTGATCACCGCCGTACGCACCGCGTCTGACAGGTCGGTATCACCGCCCGCCGCGCCGCCGGAGTTGATCAGCCCCGCGCGGCCCATGTAGCAGTTCGCCAGCTGGTAGCGCACCAGGTCGATCGGGTTATCGCTGGTCAGCTTGCTGTAAACGCGGTCATCGGTGTAGCCAAAGTTCACCGCTTTGTAGCCGCCATTATTCTCGGCCATTTTCTGCTTCACGATATCCGCGCCGATGGTCGCCGCCAGGTGGTTCGCCTGCCCGGTCAGGTCGGCGGATACATGGTAATCCACGCCGTCTTTCTTGAACGCGTTGTTGCGCAGATATGCCCACAGCACGGTGACCATGCCCAGCTCGTGCGCGCGCTCAAACGCCGCGGAGATCTCTTCAATCTGACGACGGGACTGTTCGGAGCCGAAGTAAATCGTCGCCCCTACCGCCACCGCGCCCATGTTGAACGCCTGCTCGACGCTGGCGTAGAGGGTCTGGTCATATTCGGTTGGGTAGCTAAGAGTTTCGTTATGGTTCAGCTTCACAAGGAACGGAATGCGGTGGGCATAGCGACGCGAAACCGAGGCCAGCACGCCGTAGGTAGACGCCACGCAGTTACAGCCCGCTTCAATCGCCAGCTCAACAATGTTCTTCGGATCGAAGTAGAGCGGGTTTGCCGCAAAAGAGGCGCCCGCAGAGTGTTCCACGCCCTGGTCCACCGGCAGAATAGAGAGATACCCGGTGCCGCCGAGCCGCCCGGTGTTGTAGAGCGTCTGCATATTTCGCAGGACCGCAGGCGGACGGTTGTTATCGATCATCACGCGGTCAACGTAGTCGTGACCAGGCAGATACAGCTGGTCGGCTGGAATGGTCATACAACGATGCTGTAAAAGGCTGTCGGCGTCTTTGCCAAGCAACTGCGCAATATCAGTCATGTGATACTCCCGTAAGTCCGACGTCGTGTCGGTGTGTGTTTATCCAGTCCCATCTTTTATGGGCAGACTAAGCCTGGTACCGACTTAACAGATTTTCCACTCTTTGCTTTTTTTTTCAGCACAATCTGCTGGCTCGATTCGTGTACAACAAAACTGTTACATTGATCAAACAATCGCCACAAAGGTATTTAAAAGGTATTATTGAGTGGTATGTTAAAGGCGTACCCTCTCTGACATGCAGGATTAAAAAATGAAAACGAAAGTCCAACTGTCATTCATGATGTTTGTTGAATGGTTTATCTGGGGCGCGTGGTTTGTGCCGCTGTGGCTGTGGCTGAGCAAAAGCGGTTTTACCGCCGGGGAAATCGGCTGGTCTTACGCCTGTACCGCTATTGCCGCGATCCTCTCCCCGATTCTGGTCGGCTCGCTGACGGACCGCTTCTTCGCCGCGCAGAAAGTGCTGTCAGTGCTGATGTTCGCCGGAGCCATTCTGATGTACTTAGCCGCGCAGCAAACCCAGTTCAGCACCTTCTTCCCGCTGCTGCTGGTTTACTCCCTGACCTATATGCCGACCATCGCGCTGACCAACAGTATCGCCTTTGCCAACGTGGACGACGTTGAGGCCGATTTCCCGCGCATCCGCGTGATGGGTACCATCGGCTGGATCGCCTCCGGGCTGGCGTGCGGTTTCCTGCCGCAGATGCTGGGCTACAGCGATATTTCCGACACCAACATCCCGCTGCTGATGACGGCAGCCAGCTCCGCCCTGCTCGGCGTCTTTGCCCTGTTCCTGCCGAATACGCCGCCGAAAAGCACCGGCAAGCTGGATTTCAAAGTGATGCTCGGGCTGGACGCGCTGATCCTGCTGCGCGACAGAAACTTCCTGGTGTTCTTCTTCTGCTCGTTCCTGTTCGCCATGCCGCTGGCCTTCTATTACATCTTCGCCAACGGCTATCTCACCGAAGTGGGGATGAAAAACGCCACCGGCTGGATGACGCTCGGCCAATTCTCCGAAATCTTCTTTATGCTCGCCCTGCCGTTCTTTACCAAACGCTTTGGTATTAAGAAGGTCTTACTGCTGGGCCTGATTACCGCCGCCATCCGCTACGGGTTCTTTGTTTACGGCGGAGCGGAACAGTACTTCACCTACGCCCTGCTGTTCCTCGGCATTCTGCTGCACGGCGTGAGCTACGACTTCTATTACGTCACCGCGTACATCTACGTGGACAAAAAAGCGCCGGTGCACATGCGCACCGCCGCGCAGGGCCTGATTACGCTGTGCTGTCAGGGCTTTGGTAGCCTGCTGGGTTACCGCCTGGGCGGCGTGATGATGGAAAAAATGTTCGCATACAAAGAGCCGGTGAATGGGCTGACCTTCAACTGGGCCGGAATGTGGACGTTTGGTGCAATCATGATTGCCGTGATTGCCGTGCTGTTTATGCTGTTTTTCCGCGAATCGGATAAAGAGATCGCCGCCATTGCGGTGGTTGATGGCGATGCCGCGCTGACACAAGGGGAAGTTAAATGAAACAAGAACGTATTCTCGGTGCCCTTTACGGGCAGGCGTTAGGGGATGCGATGGGTATGCCGTCGGAGCTGTGGCCGAGAAAGCGCGTCAAGGCGCATTTCGGCTGGATCGACCGCTTTTTACCCGGCCCGGCAGAGAATAATGCGGCCTGCTATTTCAAACAGGCAGAGTTCACCGACGATACCTCAATGGCGCTGTGCCTGGCGGATGCGATCGTCGAGTGCGACGGGGAGATTAACGCGGACGTTATCGGCAAGCATATTCTGCGCTGGGCGCTCGATTTTGACGCGTTTAATAAGAACGTGCTCGGCCCGACCTCCAAAATCGCGCTTAACGCGATTCGCGACGGCAAGCCGGTTAGCGAACTGGACAACAACGGCGTGACTAACGGGGCAGCGATGCGCGCCTCCCCGCTGGGCTGCCTGCTCCCGGCCACGCGTCTGGAACACTTTGTTGAGCAGGTGGCGCTGGCCTCCAGCCCGACCCATAAATCGGACCTCGCCATTGCCGGCGCGGTGGTGATTGCCTGGGCGGTTTCCCGCGCTATCGACGGCGAAAGCTGGCAGAACATCGTCGATGCGCTGCCGGGTATCGCCCGCTATGCGCAGGAGGCGAAAACCACCACCTTCAGCGCATCGCTGGCGGCACGTATTGAGCTGGCGCTTAAGACCGTGCGGGAAGCCAACGGGGTTGAGTCCGCCAGCGAGCAGGTTTACCAGCTCGTGGGGGCCGGAACCAGCACCATTGAGTCCGTTCCGGCGGCCATTGCGATGGTCGAACTGGCGGGAACCGACCCAAACCGCTGCGCCATTTTATGCGCCAACCTGGGCGGCGATACCGACACCATTGGCGCGATGGCGACGGCCATCTGCGGCGCGCTCCACGGCGTGCAGGCGATTGACCCGGCGCTCAAAGCCGAGCTCGACGCCGTCAACCGGCTCGATTTCGGCCACTATTGCGAGAAACTGCTGCACTACCGGGAGCAAAGGGAGGGCGTATGAATTCGTTTGCCCAACGTCTCGACACCCTGCACGCCGCGCGGCCGGTGACGGTGCTGGGCGCGGCGGTGATTGACGTCATCGCCGACGCCTACGCCCTGCCCTGGCGCGGGTGCGATATCGAACTCAAACAGCAGGGCGTGAATATTGGCGGCTGCGCGCTAAACATTGCCATCGCTCTGAAACGGCTCGGCATTGCGTCGCAAAACGCCCTGCCCGTCGGTCACGGCGTCTGGGCGGATATTATTCGCAACGCCATGGCGAAGCAGGATCTGCACAGCGCCATTGCGGCCGAAACCGGCGATAACGGCTGGTGCCTGGCGCTGGTGGAGCCAGACGGAGAGCGCACCTTCATGTCCTTTAGCGGCGTGGAGAACCAGTGGCAGCAGAGCTGGCTTGATGTGCTTAACATCCCGTCGAACAGCCTGGTCTACTTATCCGGCTATCAGCTGGCCTCGCCGTGCGGCGAGCTGCTGACGCGCTGGCTGGAGGGGTTGCAGGACGTGACGGCATTTATCGATTTCGGTCCCCGCATCGCGGATATCCCCGACGCGCTGATGGCGCGGATTATGGCCTGCAGGCCGATCGTGTCGCTTAATCGTCAGGAAGCAGAGATCGCAGCCGAACGACTGGGCGTAGCGGCTGACAACCTGGGTGCGGAGTGGCAGCAGCGCTTCGGCGCCGCGCTGATTGTGCGTCATGATAAAGACGGTGCCGCGTGGTATGACGGCGACGATGCGGGCGTTGTTCCGGCGTTCCCGGCGACGGTTGTGGACACCATTGGCGCTGGCGACAGCCACGCGGGCGGCACGCTTGCCGGGCTGGCGGCGGGATGGCCACTGGCAGACGCCGTTCTGCTGGGGAATGCCGTGGCGTCCTGGGTAGTCAGCCACCGCGGCGGGGACTGCGCCCCGACTCGCGAGGCGCTACTCCTCGCACACAAAGACGTATAGATCGCTGCGACAGTAGCTGATGCTGTACTCAATCGGCCGGTGCTGTTGGTCAAGCGCGACCTGCTTGATCACCAGCACCGGTATTTTTTCGTCCATCTTAATGTGCGCCTGAAACTCGCTGTCCGGCATGCGGGCGCTAACCCGTGAACGGGTGCGCTGCGGGAAAATATTCTGACTACGGAAGTAATCGTACAGCGAAATGCCAATCGCATCCGGATCGGGAATGAGGCCAACCGGCACCCAGGACTCTTCAATCGACACCGCATCGTCATCCACATAGCGAATGCGCTTGAGCAAAAAGACCTCGCTGTCCGGAGGGACCGACAGATGGTTTGCGACCTCTTCCGGGCACTTCACCACCCGCTTGTTGACCCACAGCGTATTAGGCTTTTGGCCGCGCAGCACTACCTGCTGGGAAAAACCGCGCGCCTCTTTCAGCGAATATTCAAAGATATTGTTGATTTGCGTGCCGTAGCCACGAGAGCGCGTAACTACGCCCTCTTCCTCCAGCGCCTGCATCGCCTTTCGTACGGTGATGCGCGACACACCGGTTAACTGGCTCAGATCGCGCTCGCCGGGCAAAATATTCCCGTGCTCCAGCACCCCGCTGCGCACCGCGTTTTTTACCGTTTCGGCAAATTTCAGGTACAGCGGCGTGTTGTCAGGCGCGGCGATCCGTTCATTCAGTTGAGCGATTAACCGGGTATGCGCTTGTTCCATCTCTGTTTTCTCAGGCGTGGTGTTTCTTGCCAGTATACTGGGTTACCACCATGCATGAAAATGATGAACCGGCCCAATACCGTGACCCACTTCCAGAGTATCGGCTTTTGCCAGCGCCGCCGAGAGCCAGTTTTTCGCTTCGCGCACCGTATCGGCCCAGCCTTCATGCCGCGGGCGCAGCGCCGCCAGCGCGGCGGAGAGCGTACAGCCCGTGCCGTGGGTGTTTTTGGTCTGCACGCGCGGCGCGGTAAAGCGTACTTCGCCGTCGCGGGTAAAGAGCCAGTCCGGGCTTTCAGCATCATCCAGATGACCGCCCTTCATCAGCACCGCCCCGCAGCCCATCGCCAGCAGCGCGTTTCCCTGCGCTTTCATCTCGCGTTCAGTTTGCGCATGCGATGTGCCTAACAGCGCGGCGGCTTCCGGCAGATTGGGCGTGATAAGCGCCACCTGCGGCAGTAACTTTGTACGCAGCGTCTCCACGGCGGAGGTGGAGAGCAGCGGGTCGCCGCTTTTTGCCAGCATGACGGTATCCAGCACCACGTTTTGCACCTGATAGCGTTTAAGCCGCTCGGCCACCGCCTCCACAATATCCGTCTCCGCCAGCATGCCGATCTTGGTGGTATCGATGCGCACATCGCTGAACACTGAATCCAGCTGCGCGGCAACAAAATCCGGCTCGATACGGTAGACCGACTGCACGCCGCGCGTGTTTTGCGCCACCAGCGCGGTAATGACCGAGCAGCCGTACGCGCCAAGGGCCGAGAAGGTTTTGAGATCGGCCTGGATACCCGCGCCACCGCTGGGATCGGTGCCGGCAATGGTCAGGGCGTTAATCCGCTTCATGCCTGCTCCTCCAGCGTATAGAGCGCATCCAGAAACGCGCTGGCAAAACTGCCAGGCCCGCGTGACTGCGCAACGGCCACCGTTCCGGCCCGCTTCATCCATCCGCAGGCGGCAGCGACATTATCCATCCGGTCGCCCGGTAGCGAGCAGCTCGCCGCCACAACGGCAGAAAGCGCGCATCCCGTTCCCACTACGCGCGTCATCAACGGATCGCCGCCCGTTACCGTGCGTGTGCGTTGTCCGTCGGTGATGTAATCCACCTCGCCGGTGACGACCACAACGGCATTGGTCTGGCGAGCCAGCGCCTGCGCAGCAGGCACCGCGCTGGCTGCGGTATCGGTTGTATCGACGCCGCGCCCGCCCGCGCTCATTCCGGCAAGGGCCAGAATCTCGGAGGCATTGCCGCGAATGGCGGCTGGTTTCAGAGCAAGGATTTGATGGCAAAAACGGGTGCGGAACGTCAGGGCGCCCGCAGCAACCGGGTCCAGCGTCCAGGGCTTGCCTGCCGCCACCGCGCTTTCTATTGCCCGACGCATCGACTGGGCGCGCGGCGAGGTCAGCGTGCCAACGTTAATCAGCAGCGCATCGGCAATCGCGGCAAACTGTTCAGCCTCTTCGGCCTCAATCACCATCGCGGGTGAGGCGCCAAGCGCCAGCAAAACGTTGGCCGTAAAGGTCTGTACGACATCGTTGGTCATACAGTGGGTCAGCGGAGAACGGGTTCGGAAGTGGTGTAAAACGTGTAAATCAAGCAGGTCAGGCTGCATGGTTTCGCTCCTGCCTTGCGTGAAGAAGCGATGACCTGGAAGGCATCTGACTTCCCTACGCTGGCATTATCCAGATCAGGTAATACGGGTATTTCTCAGCCTTCACAAAGAAGGGCACCCCGAGTCAAATAAAACAAAATCAAAAGCTTGCGATTAACGTCCCGTTAATCCCTGTTCTGGATCATGCCAGCGGAAAGCCAAAGACTCAACCATAAAAAATGCTCTGTGTCCCAGTTTGTGTCCCACGTTGTGTCCCACATTCAAACGACAAAAAGGCCGGGTTTCCCCAGCCTCGTTTAGTTGTGATCTTTCGTCGTTTTCGAATCCGTAGATATGAATGTGATGAAAAAGACCTGCTCTTGTTTCTCAACACAAGATTAATCTTAAAAATAAATTATCATTACATTTCAAAAAGATACATCTATCGTTTTTATCGATCATTATTTGATTATTGATCGCTATTATTGATCAATAATTTTTAAAGGTGCATTATCAGGCAGTTATCACTCAACTGGAACGTAACATGCACTCTGAATTCATTGCTGAACCCATCATGAACCTTGAAGGTAAGTTGTTAGGAGTCGAACTTCTTACGCGGTTTGTCTCAGAGTCCAAACGACCCCTTCACCCAGCGTTTGTCATTTCAGGATGGGATTTCGATCAGAAACGCCTTTTTCTCTACAAACAGTTTGGGGTCATAGCCAGTAAGCAGGACTGGTTCGAACATCACGGGTTGTTCTGCTCGCTCAATGTTGACTACGATATGGCGACACTCTTAAGGCATGACGGTTTGTTACAGCTAACAGTCAGTTCCATGCCATTTATCAAACTTGAAGTTTCAGAAGAGTTTCCCGGTATTGAACAAGGGCTTAAAAGTCCGATTCTGAAATCATTATGTCAGGGTGTTAACTCACTGTGGCTGGATGATCTGGGAGCCGGAAATGCAAATGTTGCCAGCCTGCTTGAGGGTTACTTCGAAGCGGTGAAGATTGACCGTCATTTCTTTAATGAACAAATTGATAAACCCACATTTCCTCTATTGATAAAAAATATAAAGCGGTACTGCGATAAGATAGTGGTGGAAGGCGTAGAAAGCAGACAGTATCTCGACCTTCTACAGGAGGTTGGTATTTGGGGAGTTCAAGGATACCTTTTCAAATCAGTCCCGTTTCACAAGGTTGAAAAATTGTTATAAAAAAGCCGGGATTAACCCGGTGGTTATGTTTGCTCTTGAGTCTCCTCCAACCGAGGCTATACATGGGCAGAAAATGAGGTGAATGCTGTCCTTTTTTGGGGAAAAATATCTTCTTTGTTTGGGCAGACCAGCCAGGCACCCAAACACCCCGCCCCCCGGGGCCTATCCGATGTTTTGAAAATATCAGGACACCCCGCCGGAATGGCTATCTGTAAGCGCCGCTATGGCGTTATCTCCCGTCTCCCTATACCACCCTACATGTCAGCACTTACGACTCCTTAGAGGCCAGCATATGAGCTTACAAGAGATTTTTGAAAAAACGCCTTGCCCATCTGTTCAATTTTCATACGTAATTTAGGACCTATTTAACATAATGACCGTTACACGCATCTTTTTAACATATGCGAAACAGGTTAGACCTGTACCCTTTCAATGGGTCCGCCTCCCGGGCGCTGTGTACGCCCCATAACTGTGGCTCTTCTGTACCCATCCGGGAGCCATTCCACAGAGTAAACTGTAAAACTGATCTGCCTGTGAGTAACGCCCTTTTCCTGTGGATAACTTCCACGCACTAACCCCATAAACTCCCCTTTTGAGGCGTCCGCCTCTTCAGGCCCTTTCTTGTGGCAAAAACACAAAAAGGGTTTAGGGCGGTGGCTACCGCCCCTGTAGATGGGAATGAGTCGCACTCGAAAGAGGGATTGAGAATCAATTCTCAAGTGATAATCGATCTCATTTGTGTTCGAAGTTTTCCCCAGAAAAATAATTTTGGGGTTAAGCATGTAAAATGCTACACACTTGCACTTTGTAATGATAATTAATTAACCACAAAAACAAGTAGTTAGAGGCGCTGGGGGAGTCCCACTAGTTACAGAATTGATTGCTTTTTGAGCTAAAACTGATTCTTTTACCGGGTATACAATCCATTTGATCGCCCTTTACCACATATTTAAACGGATTTAAAGCCATTTATTTAGGGGGTTAGCAAAGTGTTGATTTCATGGTTACAGATAACAAAAAGGCCCGCCGGGGGTTAGCCGGGGGCCTGTGGTTGGGGGTGTCAAACGTGGTTAGTTCGGCCCGCCCTGCATTAGCATGTTGAAAGCCTGCTGATTATTGCTCTCAACTTCAGAGCGTACCAGATCCTTAACCTGTCCATCCTGCACTTTCACATTAACGTTCACGTTTAGCGGCTGGTTTAGCCACGCTGGCGGCGTCATCAGTGGATTACCTGCCATATCAACTTTAAGCTGTGGCGCTGTAATCGTCGGCGTAGGAGGTACATAAGTTGGATTGGAGTAAGAGCTTACCCACCCTGTTTTATCTGCTGGTTTGGCAAAGTCTGGATTAGTCGGAAGGTCTGGACTATGGAGGAAATCCCACAGTTTACCCAGCGGGCTATCTTTCTTCAGATTGCCCCCGGCGGTGGTGTCCTGTCCATACATGGCGTCGTTAGCGTCCATGACTTTATCCCAGGCATAATCCCCACCTACCGAACCGATCGCAATGCCCCAGCCAACAGGACCGCCAAAGAGAGCCGCAAGGCCCCCGGCCTTACCAACTTTTGGACCCCGGCCCGGTTTGTTTGGCTTCTCTTTACCTTCCCCACCAGATCCGCCAGTTGTAGCGGCTTCAATGCCACCAATAGCGGCGATCCCTTTCATGACCCCCAGTAATTTGGTTAGTGGGTTAAGCATGGTCAACAACCATTTAAAGGCCCCGCCCAACTTCCAGATAGACCCGGCGAACATAGCCACCCCGGCGGCGTATGCTGCCATTTCGCCCCAGGCTTTAAGCTGCTCACCAGTGATCCCCATCTTGCTGGCGTAATACTCAATAATGCGGAAGGTCAGGATCACAGTGTCATGCAACTCTGTAAACGCATCTGTGGCACCCTCAACGATTTTCCCGGCAATATGCCCGAACATCTCAAAGGCCCCACCAGAGCCGTTAACAGCGGCGCTGATAGCGTCGAAAGCGCTGGTTAATTCGTTGCCGAAGCCAGAAGCAAAGAAGATGTTCATCGCGTTCTGCATACTGGTTTGCAGGCGCTGCCAGCTTGCCCGGTTGGACTTCATAGCCTTATCCAGAGCGCCGCCGTTACGAGCTGCGGCTTTCATCTGTTTAGCCACTTCCGGGAGGATGTCCTTAGAGAACAGCTTCCCTTGTTGCATCAGGTCAAACAGATCCTTTTCTGTAAGGTTGGTTGTCCCTTTCATCTGGTTGAGAGCCTTAACGAACAGACCCACAGCACCCGGGAGAGCTTCGGACAACTGGCCTTTGAGTTCTTCACTCATTACCGTTCCCTTAGACATCATCTGATTCAAACTTTTCAAAGCGCGGCTGGCTTCATCGGCTGAAGCACCTGTAACAAGGCCCCATTCACTGGCACCCTCAAAGATGGATCGCATCTGGTCTTTAGGGAGCTTGTCACCAACAGCGGCGGCAAACTGAGTGTAATCACGGGAAGTCTTGAGGAGATCCAGCCCCAAACGGTTGGATTGATCACGGAGATAATCAAACTCTTTAGCGGCCTTATCTGTGGAACCGGTGATCGCTGTCAGACCAGAAAGCGCGGATTCAAAATCCTGTCCGGTGGTCATGATCTTGCCGCTCAGCGCCACAGTTGCGGCAATGGTGATCGCCCCGCCTGCACCCTCGATCATGGAGGTGTCCAGTTTGTTAACTTTGGCGGTTACTGGAATTGTGGCTCCCCTCATGCCTACCCGGCCTTGTTGGCGCATGGTTTGCTGAAGTTTTGACACACGGGCGTTATATTCCTGCAATGCCATAGCCCCGGCGTGATACTGGCGGGTAAGCTGTCCAAACTCCTGGAGGTGTCCAGCACGTTGGGCCGGGGTAACGTTGGCGTTAGCGGCTGAAGTGCTGAAGCGGATAGCTTTAGCGCGGATTGTCTGGATCTTACGCTCCGCTGCGATCTGTGCTTTGGCTGCTTTGGCGTCTGCTGCCGCTTTGGCTTTGGCTTCTGCCAGTGCTGCTTTTGCGGCGGCGTCCTGCTGTTTGCGGCGGATCTTGGTGTAGGCGTTTTCCTCAAACTTGAGGCGTAGCGGTTTCATCTTGGACGCTACTTTGTCCCACTCTTTCCCCACCTGTTTGATACGGTCAACGGTGCGCTGATAGCTTCCACGGTCGGTCTCAAAAGTTACCCGGTTCGTCGTTTTCGTAACAATCACGTTTCCACCTGCCATTATTCATCCCCTTCCAGTTTGGTGGCCTTCAGGGTGCGCCCTGCTGCCTTGTTAATGATTACCCGGCGGTGACCTGCTGGCAGGTCTGCGGATTTGGTCAGGAGAGAGACCGGGCGACCGTTGGCGCTGAATCCCTGATCCTTGTGACACAGAGCAATTCCCCGGCTCTTAATGGCGCGGCCCTTCTGGGCGCTGTCTGCGGCCCCGGTGGAGGCTACCAACTGTGTGGAGTACAGAGCGATAGCCTCATCCAGTGACAGATCGGCCTGTGCCTTGCGGAGTTCGTTCTGTTTGGTTGCCTCTTGGGCTTCCCGCTGGCGCTGTTCTGCCTTCTGAATTTCCAACTGATTGAGGAGGTTCTTAAATGCTTCCATGTGAGAGGGTCCTTACAAGTAAAGTGATTACCACACCCCACAGGAAGAGGGAGGCGGGCTTAAAGGGGATGTAGAGGAGTGAGGCGAGAAAGTTAGAGAGTCTTGTCTGACGCTTAACCAGTTTGGAGCCTAAATAATCCTTAAGACCCCATTCCGTTGGGTTGGGCATAATTACCGGGATTTAATGATTGCCTGGCGGGCCTGCTGACGAGCTTCAGAAACGATCAGTCGCACACGGCGCATACTCGTCCCTTTTTTGTATACAGGGCTTTCCACGTAGCGGGCGCTGCGGAGGTTCTGTAACACTTGGTCATACGGGAGCATTTGCTCCACCAGGTAACGGGGTGAAGGTTGGGTAAGAAGTAGGGAAACCATCTTACTGTTGATCCCCAGAAGTTCCGCCATTTTATCCACGCTCAAATTATCGGCGTCCATCTGCTGGGCCAACACTGCCTTTTCTGGCAAGGTGAGCGGGGTCTTCTGGTACTTCATAGGGTTGTGGGAGCGCTTTACTCTCAGGACGTAAGCCAGCGACACGTTAAAGGCCGCTTGGATGGCTTTAGCGCTGTGGCCCTGAATACAGGCCCGCTTGATCTTCAGGATTTGATCCGGGGTTAAGTGGCTCTCATCCATGATCCTGCGGGGCTTGTTTGCTGCCAATTTCTCAGCCAGTGCGTTAACTGTGGCCTCTTCCTCAGAGGATAAGCCTTTGAATTTGGTTGTAATAAATTCATTCATGCGAGAGTCTCCAGAGGGTTGTAAAGCGCGGGGGTTTTGTGTAGAGTGTTATTTGTGGGAAATCAATCGCAGATTTTTAGAAAGCATCACCAAACTGGTCAACGGCGCTTTCTTCTGGCTCCAGATATTCAACAGGCAAGCCATTGACCATCATCACATTAGAGCCAGCCACATAATTAATAACAGGGTTGCGTAAATCATCATTTGCGGCCCCCTGCTCTACTGGCACAGGGACAGGAGCGGGACGAACAGCGCCCCCGCTGTGGTCCACAGGAGAAGCTCCAGACGACGCCGGGCGGCTTCTATGTACGCTGTCAGATCCACACTTAACAATTCCAGGCTGGTTACTTCCTGCATTCTCTACGGTCTCCTTCGGTTGGGGTGCTGCGGTTGGTTTGGTTACTTCAGGTTTGGCGGCTTCAGGGGTTCCCGCCATTTCCGGGGTGATCGGGTTAACTGTGTAACGGCAAGTCTTGCCGCCGATCTGCCCGGTCTTGTTAATCAGGCCCATCTCTATCATGTCTTTTAGCAATTTGATTACGGTTTGACGGGTAACGCCTAATTGACGTTTTAGAGCCTCCTGTGAGAAGTAGGCGATCTTGCCGCTCTTCTCATAACCCTGGATCAGGCTATAGGTGATCTTCATGTTTCCGGTGAAAGTCTTCCCGGCGACCTTCTCCAGGTTGAGGAGGTCATTAGCCAACATTACAAATCCGTTACTTACTGCGTTCATCTTGCTGTTTTCCTTCTGCGGAAGCGACTAAAAGAGGGTGGTTTTCAAGGTAGGCGGCTAACGCCTGTTTAACGATGGTATGGGGAGCGCCTCCGCCCGCCCTTACCAGTGCATATAACTGATCGGCTTGTTCTTTCGGGAAGTCGATTTTCATAAAACCCCCTTATTTGCTGTAACCATGCCCATATTGCCGAATAGGTAATGTCTTGTAATTCAGGATATCATTGCCCGCTACCTGTTCAGATTTCGCCAACAAGCCCATTTCTTTTAGACTCTTAATCACCTTTCCTATTGTTGGGCGAGTGACGCCAACCATATTCGCGAGATCCGTTTGGGAAATATGAATAACTCCGTCCAGATCCTTATTGGCATCAAGAAAGAAATAAACAAGTTTCATCACAGGAGTGAAATTTACCCCGGCGATCTTGTTGGTCTGGAAATGTTCAAACGGGATAGTTAGACCGTTCATAATTAAACCTCCTGTAATTCTGCGATATGCACAGCGGTGAGGTTGAGGCCGAACCAATCACCCCACCATGACGCCGGGGCGATGATCGCCGGGTTGCCAATCGTCACCAACTTGGAGGGGCTAACCTGCGTCAACATTTCGTAAATGTCATCGTACAGGGTGGGGTCCAACTGGTTAATCGTCTGTTGTGCATACGCTGACAACACAGGGGAATCACTCAAATCTGCATAAGGCTGATATTTGCTCATTGTTTCCTCTCCAAAAAGTAAATGAATAATTAGTGAACGATAACGGGAAGCTCTCCGGTGATACGCTCAAACTGATCCGCCGCTTGCAGCATGATAAAGACCATCACTTCGTCGTATTCCATCGGGACGCCTTTAGCCTCAAAGAGGGATTGGAACGCCAGCACAATGGAGGCTTGCATGTCTGTAGACTTGGAAGCGAACAGCGAAACAGTTGCTTTAAGCTCTATTGCCTTCTCTGTGTCCATCTCTGTAATTTTCCCTGCGAGGCGCTGAGACTGGCGGAGGACGCTAGAGGCGCTGGATCTGGTCATCTCCAGAGCCTTGCCGATTGCTTCCGCTTCAGCGGTACGCCCGGCGGCTTTGAATCGGCTACGTTGTCCCTGAAGAGTTGAGCGACTCAAATCACGCTGATCGATACGTTCAACCATTTTTTCAACATCAAGGTAAATACTCATTGCACTCTCCGGTTAGGTGTGTTATATTATGATGGGAATTTGTGTATCAAACTAACTGCCACATCACAGTATTTATTTTACACTATTTTGCATGAAAATGCAAGAATATTTTTACATTCGCTTGCATTCGGTTGTTTATTGTGCTAAATGCTCACCCCCCCTGTAAGGCTCTCAGAGCGCCGGAGGGCGTTTATAGGGTGTTTCTTTGTCTACGTATGGGAGAGCGCCACAGCGGCGCGTTTAGGTGGGTTCCTGTAGATTGTGGTTCTGTACGCTGTACCGGGCCGGGGACCCCACCCCGCCGCCCAGATGTCACTATCCCAAAGGCAGAAAAGAAAGGCGCTTTGCGCTTTCTATTCTGCATTGCCCAAAAGGAGGCTAACCCGTTGGGCGTAGCCTGCCCAAAGAGACAAATCACTTAACCTTTAATCAATCTCTAACACTCCCTTAAAGATCTTGACCTTGCCCTGGGTGTTAGTGTTATGGATTAGTTTTATAATTAATCTTATTGTGTCAAGAATTCAGACATCTGCTGTCAAAATCCTTTACACCCGCTGTCAAGAAATCAGACACCGCCCCCGGGAGTGAGCCACGCAGGCGAGACTCCACATTGTGGGAAAACAGGCCAACGGCCTAAAACCTGGTAAGCCCGGAGGGGCGAGAAGGTTTCAAGAGCATATAATAACTAGTGAAATGATTAATTGTGTAAACAATTAGTTATTGAATGAAGTTATTATATAAGATCAATAAGACAGACCCGAAGGGCGAGCGTAGCGAGGTCTTATATATCTATTATTGTTTAGTGTGCCTTTCAGGGCTACATGGTCATATTGTCAAAGAGCCAACACAACCCCTGTTCCACCTGTTCAATAATCAATCAACAACCCCTCCACCCTCTACAACCTCCTTTGAAGCTCTCCAGCGCGTCCGCCACTATAGCAAGGTCATTTATCATCTTACCCCAAGAAAACGCCGCAGCGTTGATTCTGTGCTCCTGTGGCCCTCTCCTGTGGGACTACTCCAACCCTGTGGAATCTCCCCGGGAATCTGCCGGGATCTCCCCTGTAATTATCGTTTCCACGTACAACCTGTGGGAGTGCCCGCAACGCGCCATTAACACATCGAACCACGAAATGCAATTAACTTTTATTGCAAATGATAATCATTCGTGTTAAACTATTATACATGGTATGGGATGTGGTGAGCATATCGAAATTACCGTTTTGCAGCTTACCGCCCCGCACCTGTACAGAACTTTCATTAACGTGTGCTTTAGCCAGCCCCTGTGGGTCTGTACTGAGTGAGCCGGGCGGACTTCTCCCCCGCCCCGGCCCTCACCCAAAGTGTTCTTTCAACTCCACTTGCCAGAATGCTTTGTGTGCGGTCCTCTCCTCAAGTTCCGCCGATTGTAGTTTCTCCTACGATTCAAAACGCCTCTAATCATAGGGCTTGCGCCACAGGCCCTATTCTAAAGCGTCGCTAACTGCGGCTCTTCAGAATACAAGCGATCTCCTCGATTGTAGCGACCCTCCACGGGGTCACAGTTGGGCCGGGCTGGTTACCTGGTCTCAACGATAAACTGTTGATTTGTGTCGATGGTTTCCGGGCGTATTCAGGTCGCCCGTTTTCCTCTGTGGCTTCTTTGCTGAACCATGAAAGCAAATCATGTAAGGCTCTGAGGCTACACAGGAAAAAAGTGATCAGGCAGTAAGTTACATTTCCTTCATCCCGGTTTCTCCTTCCGGGTTCTTTTTTGTGGTTATTTGTCCAACGGCTGGCGGTTGCTCCCGTGACGCTGGCGGATGAGTAACCACAAAAAAGAGGTTACACCTCCCCCCACCCTGAGAGGGTGAGAGAGAGCCAGATTAGAAAGGGCGGCATGATGCCGCCCTCTTCTATTCACCCCGCGGCCTCCCATCTTCCAACCCATTCCGGCCCGCCGTTCTGGCTGTCCTGATATCCGGTGCAACGCCGGATCACCTGTGGTCTCTCCCACGTCTAAAACCCTCCATAAGGAAAACCTTTATGAAAACTTCCGAGCGCTACCCGGTAACGCAAGGCGACGTAATCGTGAATTACGCCTCCAGCCTGTTTGACCGTACCGAAGTCACCGCCCCGTCACTGCCTGCTGACGTTTTTTGCGGTGACATTCTGGACAGCAAAACTTTTGCCCTATTCGACTCCTCAGCCGCTGACGCTGGCAAGCCGATCATCAACCTTTCTAATATGTCCGCCGATGGCAAGCCTAAAACGCTGGTTATCGTGGATCGCCATGTTGTGATTACCGATTTTGCCCTACGTGCTAAAGACGCCGCGAGCAAAAAAGCCGCACTGGAAGCGCTGACAGCCTCCGGTGATATTCGCCTGGCAGTTAACGCCGATTACTTCAAAGCATAAGGAAATCACACAATGGCTATTGATTTTAAACAGTTTGAAGCGCTGGATACTGTTACAGCTATTAAAAACATGCCAGCAGGCAATTACCTGATCACTGATCTGGGTATCTTCTCCGGTGTTAACTCCACCACTCCAAACGCTCAAGTTCTGGACATCGTAGAGAGTCAAGTCTCCGAACTGGAACAGGTAGCCCGCTACGGCACCGAAGTTAACTCCATCAAAATGGATAAGCCTCTGTTGCGTGACCAGGAGATCCCACACTACGCCACCGAAGCGGACGTAAAAACCGCTGATTGGCAAGGTCTGATCAGCCCGGCTAACCCGGATCAGGTTGCGGCTATTTCTGAAGTGATCGCGTCTAAAGCTATCCGTATGCGTAACCATCACCTAGAAACGGTTGAAAGTACGCTGGCCCGCGCCCTGTTCAAACAGGAAGCGAAAGCGGCTAAGACTGACGACGGCGACGTAGATTTTAACGCTGTGTTTGGTACTGCCCCGCTGGATTTTGAGCTGGACGGATCAGCAGGCGCTAACGTCTATGCACAGCTTGCGAAGATTCGCCGCATGTTGGTTAAAGAGTACGGCGCGAGCCGATCCTATCTGGATCGCTTCTATTGCTTCTGCTCCCCGGATCTATATGACGTCCTGGCGAGCCACCCGGAAGTAACCAGCCTGATTACCAACAAAGTGGCGGAAGCTGCAAAAGGCGCTCTGATCCCGGTTAACACGGCGGGTTATGACTCCTTCAGCATTGGCAACATTACTTTCATTCTGGCGGACGATGACCGCTACGAAATCGCGGAAGGTTCCGGCCTGTTCGTTCCTAAGTTTAACGGCGCTGACCGTAACCCGTTCAAACTGGTTCACGGCCCGGCTTCCCGCAATCAGGACATTGCCGCGAAAGGCGTGATCAGTCCGTTCTACCAGAAAGTAATGACTGACCGTTACGGCATGGTGACCATTCACCAGGAGGCGAGCTTCATCCCTCTGAACCTGCGCCCGAACTACACGCTGAACGTCAAGCTGAAGTAATGCAGAATGCTCCCGGTCGCGCCCTTTGGGTATCGGCTGGGGGTTATCTCATCCGGTTATATTCATTTTTACTTTTACACTGAGGTAACACATGAAAGTTTCAATCAATATCCCCGGCGCTGGTCAAGTCTATGTATCTGGCGCGGCGGAGGTAATTAACAGAAAGGCGCTGTGTAAGGAGTTGGGGATCTGTAATATCACCCTATGCCGTCTAGAGGCGCAACACGGATTTGAATATGCTTTAAGCGTACTATTATCTAAAAAGCGCAAGTTATTAAATTAATATTAAAAGGCGAGCCAAACGGCTCGCCTTTTTCTTTATAGAAGCCCAACCATTTGTTGGATTGAAGTTAGTAATTCTTGTTGTGTATAGCGATGAGATTGCATTGTAACATTCTCTGGGTGGTGTATATGATTACGGATGAATGTTTGTAATGTAGTATCCGCTGGCGGTTGTGCCGCACCTTTAAACTCTTTAACCCATTCTTTATCAAACGCAATTCCCTTTGAATTTAGCCATTGCTCCATTGTTTTTTCGCTTGGACAGGAGTTTTTCTCCTGCAAATAACCATATAATTCATTATGCAATTCAACGGTTGCTAAATTGTATGCTTTGAAATTAATCTCCCCCCACGATGGAGACCAAGGGAACCATGGAGAAGTATCAGCCCTTTCGACAACATTTTTGTTATTCTCTTTTTTGAAAACAAACAGACCGATGTTTTTAAGATAAGGGGAGGATAAAAGGAAAGGAGAATGCGTTGTAACAAAAACCTGTCTACTTTTGGAGATAATCATTAAAGCTTCTAAAAGCTTTTGCTGCCCTGAAGGATGAAGACATATTTCAGGTTCGTCAATGAAAAGATAAAATGGTTTACTAATTCCCGCACCATGTGCATTACACGTTATCTCAGCGTACACCTGAAGTAATGATAAGGCTAGAGCCCTTTGCATACCATGCCCCTTTTCTCCCATTGGGACATTAACTCCATCATCAATCATGATGGAAATAGTTTTGAAGAAATTCTCTACCTGCAACTCTTCAAAAATGAAAGAAATATCTGCCATACCAAACTGAGATGAGAAAACTTCTTTAACTTGATTTTCGACTAATAATATTTTCTGTCTCAACTCTGATTCAGGATGATTGAATACGCGATGGTATTGCTCAGAAAACGCTCTATACTCATCCGTTTCAATATGGCCTAAAGCTATTTCTTTTAGAAGCGAACCACATATAGTTGTAGAGCCAAACTTTGCTTCATTGCTTGGGTTTGTATCAGCCCAAATGAAGTTATTATCATAAAACTTCTTAAATGGGGCATCTATACCACTTGGGTTAACAAATTCATTTCCGTTCCAAAATAATATTTTCTTCTCCCCTATCTCACTGCACCTCTTCACTCTGAAATAATTAACACCCTCGTCCTCAAAAACATGCGAGGTGAATGCTGCAACTTTATTAGCTTGTACATGAGCGGCAATTACTTCTGATAAATTTCCAGTGAAGGTTAGCTCGGCTGAAAGCTTCTCAGCTATATTAGCCGGGTCTGATTTACATATAAGATCCTCAATGTTCTTTTTGGTTCCATCCTTAATAAAGTCTATGATTTCAAATATAGTGGATTTTCCGGCGTTGTTTTCACCCACAAATATATTAAGTCCACTACCTTCCGTTTCTCCATCAGGGATATTGAATTCCAACTCATTATCTTCTCCGTGATACCCTTTAAAATTTTCTATCTTCAGTTTTTTAATAAACATTATTAATCCTTTATGCTAGCTGTGTATAGAAAAATAACCTTACGTAGAACACCTTATTTTTACATGATTTATATCACTGAAAATTCAGTAAAACTATGACATCACCCAAATTATTAGCCATTCCAACACAATCCATCAATGACGTAACACACAGTTTTCAGAGGAAAAATATGTAAGTATCTTCTAGTGATCCCTACCCCGCTTTTCTCATGCCCTACAACCTGCTGCAAGTGCGCTAAGTTGCCAACCCAGCCAGCTAAACAGGTTGAAATCATGGTATGCCGGAAACTGTGAACTAGACGCCGTTGTCCATAGTCATCAAGATACGGGATGCCAAGTTGATCGCGGACATCCGCTAAAACTTTGCCTATCTTCGGCATGTTCTTACCCGACACAGGCGAGAAGATTTTCTCTTTCCATTGGCGGTTAACAAAATCAAGGAAACCCCACTCGATCAGTTTGGGATGGATCGCCACCTGCCTTGTAGCGTTTTCGGTTTTCCCCTGCCCTCCTTCCGCGATCAGGAGATAGTGCCGCTGGCTATCTTCATCAAATTTGATCTGTGATTTCTCCAGCTTGGCGATCTCCCCTCTTCTGGCTCCCGTATACGCCAACAAAAGAGTGATCCACTTCTGCCACCCGTCAGGCTGCTTGAGCGCCCACCCCACAAACTTTCTCATTTCTGCTGCGCTATATGCACCAAACCTTGCTTTAGATGGTGAGGCGACCACTCCATCAGTCGGAGACTTCTCCAAAATATCTTTATTGTCAGTCAGGAAGGTTTTGAACAGCGATTTGTAAATCTTCAAATGTTTGTGGATAGACTCAGCGCCAACCAAATCTTCAGGTGGCACATCATCACACTCGATCAATTGCTGAACCGTCATTGACCGATAAGGCTGCACAACACGCTTTGGCAAGTTTTCAACAACTTCCATCACCTGCTTGATGTCCTGCTTGGTTATCGTCGTTACGTCTGTTGATGCACCGAGGACAATGAACATGACTTCCATAAAGCGCTCATTAGCCTGTGAAATTGCCTTCGTCCAGTTTTGGGCTTTTTCCTTTTTGTACATATTCCAAGCGCCAGCCAGTGTTAACACATCCTTTGACTGTGCTTCTGTTTGTTCTTCCTCATCTTCTGAAGGCGCAACAACCTCGTGGTATTCCTGAACAACTATCGGCTGAAGATTGCGCCGTTCTTCACTGAGAAATTGTTGTGCCAGCCATTGTTCATTCTGCTGCTTCAGGCTATTGCCATACTCAGAAAGACGCTTACCGAAGTGATCCGGTTGGATGGTTCCACGTTGAACCAGTGGAATTACAGGAGAAGCAAAAGACATGAGCAACTGCGCCTGGGTGTGGCTGTCAGTCTCTAACGACTTACGGAAAAACTTATTATCAGGCAGGCGAAAACGAACGTAATAAACCCCGTTACGTTTAATGGTGTGGCGTATGGTCTGGTGTCCCATTTCGTGAGCCTCGATGTGATCGGCTAAACAAAACGGTTCGAAAATCGCAGATAAGTCTTTGATTTATATCTTGGATAATTGCCAGGACTACGCTGGCATTATCCAGATCAGGTAATACGGGTATTTCTCAGCCTTCACAAAGAAGGGCACCCCGAGTCAAAATACTTTTAAAACAGTGAGTTATAAAAATCATTAACGTTATGTAGTGTAACCGCGCCCCCAGGCCAGGCGCAAGGAGTTTCGATTTATCACGCCGTTGTCACCGCGGAAATCTCCAGGCGCTCTTTCCCGTTATTTGCCAACATTTATTACGCTTTAGTTAATTCTGGTTCAGTAATTGTTAATACGTTATTGAAAAACTTTATTACGTACTTTTACTGAGACTATTATTTTTATTTTTTATTACGTGCTCATTACGCTTTTATAAGATAGGGAAACTTCTTTCGCATGAAAGAATAAGACAGTATTAATTTATTTAACTCTATTAAACATTTGTACTTTGATCAATAGCTTAACGCTCCCCTGGATTTATCGCATAATCCATAAGTTAATGTATACATTAAATAAACCTCCTCGATACCGCACCCTGCCCTTTCATTTATTCATATCATTTATGATTTAGATCAAAATCATCAATTTGGGTTTAATCGATAGTTTATTCACGCTACTAAAAAAGGTCCGGGCATTGAATATCCTGTATTGAGATATGGAAATACAGATATCCACATGCCACTAAAGCCAAAACTGTTCTGATTAATTTTGTTTTTTAATACGTTAATGATGTGAGTCCTTCGAATGAAAATTTTCAATAAATCTGTTATTTCTGTTTTTATATTTGGGGTGGTCGCCGGTAGCGCCATGAATATTACCAACGCTGCTGCTGCCGTTTGGGATGACGCATCAATCACAGATATTGTGAATGACCATCAAGACCAAATTACGCAAAACAGGGTCGATAGCATTGCTCGCGATCTCTCAACTGAAAATCGCTTAACGCAGGTGGATAGCGACCTTCAATCCACTAAATTAGGTGTTTTGGTTATTGAGCAAGCCACAAATGACGCTTACCAAAAAGCCTTGCTTGCTGGCGCGCTTGCAGATACCGCCAATCAAAAAAGCGATGCGGCTTTACAGGGCGTCATGACGAACGGCACAGAAATTATCAATATGGAAAACGTTAACAAAGTGCAAGATAACCGTCTTGATAGCCTGGAAAGTGCTCCTAAACCCACTAACGGCGTAGATGGCAAAGATGGCGTGACGACCACCGTGACGCACATGCAGGTAGACGCAGCAACACAAACTAAAGTGGCTAATAATACCCAGGCGGTTACCGCTACCGCTCAGGATCTGCTGGCAACGAAACAGACGTTACAGGCAATGAATAATAATACCAACCAGCAATTTAAATCACTGCACGATGAAGTAGATAATAATAAGAAGCAAGCTAATGCCGGCATTTCAGGTGCCATGGCGATGGCAGGATTACCGCAGGTACAAACGAATCAGCATGTTATGTTCTCTGCTGGCGGAGCCACATACAATAGTGAAAGCGCCCTTGCCGTTGGGGCATCCGTTAACTTTAGTTCACATGTGATCGCGAAAGTGAGCTTCTCTGATGATACCGCCAATAATATGGGAGCGTCAGTTGGCGTCGGAATGGGCTTTTAACGAAATACAACTTAAGCATTATTAACTTACGCCATTAAGTTAATACCCTGATTGCCTCCGGCAAGAATAGCGATGACAGAAAAAACATGCTCAGACATATCATTATTTCAGCGACCCTGTATCTGATGCTCATTGGCGTCGGTATTTGGATCGGCATGATGTACGTCTCCTATTATCTGTGCGTTTTATAAGGTGGACAAAAGTTTAGCCATGAAAACTCAATTAATATGGATTGCACTGATGTTGACGGTAGCGACAACACCGGCTCATGCGATTAACGCGCACTATCGTGCTCAATTAGAACGTTCAGGATGTACTGAGATGAACGCGAATGACGGCTCTTGTGATATCCACAAAACAAAAGCCCAAAATGCGGCGCAGCACGCAACAGCTGCGGGCCACGACCCTTTGCGTGAAACCACTTTTACATCGGATGCGGTTAACGCCACGATTTCAAATGGCTTTTTTAACGCCACCATTAACGGCAAAAAGGCCACCGTTCAGCGTCTGAATGCTCATTTCTATGAGATTCACGGTAATGGTTTTGTTATATCGCTAAGCATTGATGAGAACGGCATTACGGCGGCGTCCTGGAATAAGACGACGGGGCGTAACCACGGCATTTTGCAGGTGTCGCAGAAATAAAGCGAACAAGGAGGCAGTCTGCCTCCTTTTCGGTCAGCGAATGGCACGATTTGTCACACTCTTTTTTATGAATTTACAGTCAGGGCAGAACACACGTAACAGTCTGTTTTTCTTTACCATAAAGTGCAATTTTCTTTCTTAAAAAGGGGATATCCCCTCCCCTGAGCGCCATGTCACAAAACAGTAAACAAATTAACCATTGAGCCCCGTGGCAAAAGGCTCTATATTGGCGGCGTTTTTTTCAGGCCCCCATCTGTTTTTTAACTTTTTATTCAATCGTGGCTCATAACGAAGCGGCGGTTGTAGGAGTGATATGATGACGGATAAAGTCCGTATTGACACCGTAGATGCCCACAAAAGCAACGAAACCTATCTGGCCCGTCAGGCCGAGTTTGAATCTAACGTCAGGAGTTATCCGCGCAAACTGCCTTTAGCCATCACTAAAGCAGAAGGCGTGTGGATCACCGATGCAGATAATAAAGAATACCTTGACTGTTTAGCAGGCGCAGGGACCCTTGCGCTTGGCCATAACCATCCTGATGTGCTGAAAAGCATCCAAAATGTCATTACCAGCGGCTTGCCGTTACATACCCTGGATCTGACTACGCCTCTGAAAGACGCGTTTTCTGAATACCTGCTCTCTCTGCTGCCTGGTCAGGGCAAAGAGTACTGCCTGCAGTTCACCGGTCCATCCGGTGCTGACGCCGTTGAAGCGGCGCTGAAGCTGGCGAAAAAAGTGACCGGTCGTAGCGGTATCATCAGCTTCTCTGGTGGTTACCACGGTATGACCCACGGCGCGCTGTCTGTGACCGGCAACCTGTCTCCGAAAGAAGCGGTAGACGGTATGATGCCAGAAGTGCAGTTCATGCCTTACCCGCACGAGTACCGTTGCCCGCTGGGTATCGGTGGTGAAGCGGGCGTGAAAGCGCTGACGTACTACTTCGATAACCTGATCAACGACGTTGAAAGCGGCGTGCGTAAACCTGCTGCGGTGATTCTGGAAGCCGTTCAGGGCGAAGGCGGCGTGAACCCGGCTCCGGCTGAGTGGCTGCAGCGCATCCGTAAAGTGACTCAGGAACACGGCATTCTGCTGATCCTCGACGAAGTTCAGGCTGGCTTTGCCCGTACCGGTAAATTCTTCGCCTTCGAGCATGCGGGCATTGAGCCAGACATCATCGTGATGTCTAAAGCCGTAGGTGGCGGTCTGCCGCTGGCCGTTCTCGGTATTAAAAAGCAGTTTGACGCATGGGCACCAGGTCACCACACCGGTACCTTCCGCGGCAACCAGCTGGCGATGGCGACCGGCCTGACGACGCTGAAAATCCTGAAAGATCAGAACATCGCGGGCAAAGTTGCCGCTCAGGGCGAATGGCTGAAAGGCCAGCTGAAAGAGATGGCGAAACGCTATCCTGTTATCGGCCACGTGCGCGGTCTGGGCATGATGATCGGTATTGAGATCGTTAAGCCACACGAAGCCGCTGACCACATGGGCTGCTTCCCGGGCGACGGCGAGCTGTCTGCACTGATTCAGAAGAAGTGCTTCGAAGCCGGTCTGATTCTGGAGCGCGGCGGCCGTAACGGTATCGTTCTGCGTCTGCTGCCGTCTCTGCTGATCAGCGACGAAGAGCTGAAAATCTTCCTGGATAAATTTGAGCAGGCACTGCTTGCTGCGGGCGTTCGCCCGGCGTAACCGGAGTTATTGATTACGATGTCTGATTCAAACCCAATTTTGTTCTCCTCTGCGCAGAGCATTGAAGCTTACCAGCAGGCGATCGAACAAAGCACTCAGGCTGTGATGCAGTGGCTGAAACAGCCTGAGATGTACCAGGGCAAAACGGTCGCAGAGCTGCGCGACCGTATTAAGCTGGATTTCAACCCGAAAGGGCTGGGCAACGAAGCGGCGATTGAACGCGCCGTGGAGTTCTTCCTGAAAGACAGCTTGTCCGTTCATCACCCGCAGTGTGTGGCGCACCTGCACTGCCCAAGCCTGGTGGTAAGCCAGGCGGCGGAAGTGCTGATCAACGCTACTAACCAGAGTATGGACTCCTGGGATCAAAGCCCGTCCGCAACCATTATCGAGATCAAACTGATCGAGTGGCTGCGTACCCGCGTGGGTTATCAGGCCGGCGACGCAGGTGTCTTCACCAGCGGCGGCACCCAGAGCAACCTGATGGGCCTGATGCTGGCTCGCGATGCGTTCTTCGCGCGTCAGGGTCACTCCGTTCAGCAGGACGGCCTGGTCGGCGATCTGCGCAAAATTCGCGTACTGTGCTCTGAAAACGCACACTTCTCCGTGCAGAAAAACATGGCGCTGATGGGTCTGGGCTACCAGTCCGTCGTGCAGGTGAAAACGGACGAATTCTCCCGCATGGATCTGACCGATCTGGCGGCGAAAATCGAACAGTGCAACGCGAACGGCGAGCAGATTCTGGCGATCGTCGCAACGGCAGGTACCACCGATGCCGGTGCTATCGACCCGCTGCGTGCGATTGCAGAGCTGGCCGCGAAGCAGAACATCTGGGTACACGTTGATGCGGCCTGGGGCGGCGCGCTGCTGATGTCTGAGCAGTATCGTCACTACCTGGACGGCATCGAGCTGGTGGATTCCGTCACTCTGGACTTCCACAAGCAGTTCTTCCAGACCATCAGCTGCGGCGCGTTCCTGCTGAAAGAAGCGCGTCACTATGAGCTGATGCGCTATCAGGCGGCCTACCTGAACTCCGAGTTCGACGAAGAAGCCGGCGTGCCTAACCTGGTGTCAAAATCTCTGCAGACCACCCGTCGTTTTGACGCGCTGAAGCTGTGGATGAGCCTGGAAGCGCTGGGGCAGGAGCAATACGCGGCGATCATCGATCACGGCGTGACCCTGGCGCAGCAGGTTGCGGCCTACGTGAAAGAGCAGCCTGCTCTGGAACTGGTTATGCAGCCACAGCTGGCAAGCGTTCTGTTCCGCTTCCGCGGACAGGTGCAGATGGATGACGCGGGCATCGCCCTGCTGAACCAGAAAATTGGTGATGCGCTGCTGGAATCCGGCCGTGCGAACGTTGGTGTGACCGAGCACAACGGCGTCACCTGCCTGAAGCTGACGCTGCTGAACCCAACCGTGACGCTGGAAGATATTAAAATCCTGCTGTCTCTGGTTGAGCGCACCGCGCAGGAAGTTCTGGCTAAGTAATACAGCACCCCTCTTCCGCCGGGAGAGGGGTTATTTTTAAACGCCTGCCCACCACATCCTTAATTTTAAACCCCAGTAGCTCGTCCAGCCCGTCGTGGTGCTGACCACATTACCCTTCGACACAATGACCAGCGTCGGCGTTACGCTCACCTGCCACTGCTGCGACAACGCACCGTTTTCATCGTTGATCACCAGCATTTTCAGCTGTTTCTTTTCAACCCAGCGCGCAAGCTTTGCGTTATCGCCGGAACGCATGGCAATACTCACCACGTTCCCGCCTTCTTCTGCCAGCTGATTAACGGAAGGCGTCGTGTAACGGCATATGCTGCACCAGGTGGCCCAGACGTAAATCAGCAGCGGGCGTTCCTGGCTCAGCGCCGCGATATCGTGAATATTGCCGTCGATGCTCTGCATCGGTGTTGCACTAAAACTGGCGGGGAGTGTCGGTTTTCGGTACCGATCAACACCCCACACTACGGCCAGCGTCAGCAGAACGAATATGATCCCTTCCCGCACCCAGCGGCGCAGTCGACTGATTTTGCGGTTATCCATTGTGACCTCATGTTTTAACGAAGGTCATCTTAACGGGCAATACGCCATCACGCTGTAAAGAAATGTCGCGTCAGGTTTACTCCTGGGTATAACCGTAGTCGTAATGGCTATATCCCGAGTTGTAATAGAGCGCAGCCGATTTCACGATATCATTGAGGATCGCGCCATTCACCTGCACACCCATCTGCTGCAGACGCTTCAGGCAGTTCTCGATCTCCTTGACGCTGGTTTTACCAAAGCGGGCGACCAGAAGCGTGGTCGCCGCTGCTCTGGCTATCAGCAAGGCATCCGTTACGGCAAGCACGGGTGGGGTGTCGACAATCACGATGTCATACAGTTTGTCTATCTGCGACATTACGGCCTGGAAGCGTTCACTCATGAGCAGCTCAACGGGATGTGAAGGTTGGGGTCCGCAGGTCAATACATCAAAACCGCCTTTTTCAACGCGTTGAACCGCCTCCTGCCACTCAACGGCTCCTCCGAGCACGCAGGATAATCCCCGATGATTGCGCAGTTGGAAAACACTGTGGACATATCCCTTGCGCATATCAGCGTCAATAAACAGCACTCGCTGTCCGGCCTGAGCGGCAATCGACGCCAGTGAAGTACTGACCAGCGTCTTTCCGCAGTCCTGCGTGGGGCCAGACACTACGACGATCCGGTTTGTGGCATCCATCATGGTAAAATGCAGACTGGTGCGCAGCCCGCGCACCGCCTCGACAAACATATCTGCCGGGCGGTCAACGGGCAAAAAAGGAACATTCGACGTCCTGTGCTTCCATCGGGAAGCAAACAGGGTTTTCCTGCGCAGGTGCGTTTTTTTCCAGAGCCACACCGAGCGCGGAAGCGTCGCCAGAAGCGGTATCCCCTGCACTTCCAGTTGTTCAGACGAGGTAATGCCCCGATTAAAGGCTGAGCGCATTAAAACCATGCCGGCAGAGAGCATCAACCCCATCAGCATACCCAGTACGATAATTAGCGCTTTGCGCGGTTTGATCGGCTCTGGCTGCGTCATGGCGGGGTCAATGATCCGCACGTTCCCGATAGCGCTGGAGCGCGATATACTCAGCTCTTGCTGACGCGTCAGCAGCTGCAGATATATGGTACGCCCGGATTCAACGTCACGACTCAGGCGCAAGATTTCCTGCTGCGTGGAAGGCATGGATGAGACGCGGTTATTCAGGCGCGCACGCTCCCGCTCAAGCGTTTGTTTCTTCTCCCGCAAGGCACGGTAGGTGGGATGGTCCTTTTTGAAAAGCTGGGAAACCTCTGCTTCGCGAAACGTCAGTTCGTTAAGCTGGTTTTCCACGTTAACCACCTGATCAAGCACTGACTTTGCCTCCAGAGATAAGTCGACAGAATCGCGTTGCTCTCTGTAGGCATTCAGTCTCGCTTCGGATTCATCCAGCTCCCGGCTGATCTTAGGTAATTGCTCCTGTAAGAACGTGAGGCTGCGGGAATCTTTCGCTTCCTGGCGCGCAATATTCTGGCTGAGAAAATTTTCAGTAATGGTATTAAGTACCGTGGCGATCCTGGCGGGGTCTTCACCCATTAACGTTAATGCGATCATGCCGCTCTGTTTCGCCGACTCAACAACCGTAAGCCTGTTCTGAATGGCGTTGATGGCGTCAAGCCTTGAGACGGTTTCGAGGGTAAATTGGGTGCCTGGTTCCGCGCTGAGGGATGTCACCAGAAGCGATAATCCATTTTTAACCAGCGTTTTCCCCACGATGCCGTCTGCTTCAAGCGTTTTTCCCTCAAGACGATATCGCCCTTTTTCCCGTACGGTGAGTAAAAGCGTTTGTGGCTTACCTTCCAGAAGGGGAATAGTCAGCGCGCCGATCGTTATTTCAGCGGATTTACGTCCCTGCACGTATTCTAACAAAGGCCCGATGACGGGAAACACGCGCCGCCTGACGTAGTACGTCAACCCTAATTGATCGATGGTTTCTCCCAGGATCATCCGTGATTTAAGGAGTAAAAGTTCCGGCGCGACGTCAGGTGAGAGATCGGGCCCGAACGGAGTCAGGTTCTTGAGCAGTGAGTTATTCTGCTTCGCTTCAACCTGTATCAGGGCATCAGCCTGATAAACTGGCGTGGCGCTGAACGCATATATCCCCGCACATACCGTGAGCAGGAGCGTGACACACGCGATCGTCATCCGGTGATCAAACATCTCAGCAAGCAACTGAAGAAGATCGATCTCATTATTCTGCGGTGTCGCAGCCTTATATTTCTCTGATTTAGAAGACGACATAACGGCATCATTCCTTATTGACTCAAACGACGAGCCCATTCCTGACTGGCTTTTCCCAATTGCTCGAAAACATATTCATAGGCTTCACGACTTTTGTTGTAAGGGTCGGGAATGTCCCTGATGTCCAGCCATTGTCCAAAGAGCAGCGATTTTCCCCGGTTCTCCGGGGCCATTGTGGCAATGAAACGGAGGTGTTCCGGCCCCATCACCAGGATCAAATCGGCTTGTTGCAACAGGTTACGCGTCACCTTGCGGGCAATATGCCCCTCCAGCGAAACGCCATGACGCCGGGCCACAGCCTGCGCAGCCGCATCCGCCGGATGCCCCTCAAGCCCCAAAATACCTGCCGAGTTCACCTGCTTGCCGGGTAATTGCTGTCGCAACAGCCGCTCACCAATCGGTGAACGGCAAATATTGCCGGTGCAGACCACTAAGATTGACTGGAACATTACTGCGGCCACGATCTGATGTAACGAACGGTTTCGGTCAGGTCATGGACGCCGCTGATGGTAGGCACCAGCTGGGAGATCACGCGATTCCAGCGTGATAACGGTGCCGTGGTGACGTAGACAATGTCATACGGTTCCAGCTGGAATTCCGTACCCAGCACCATGGCTGAGGCATCTTCCGCATTGAGTTGATAGATGTTGGCAATTTTGCCCGTGTCGCCTTTTTCCGTTACCTGCCTGATAACAAAAATGCCGGTTGCATCAGCCATATTTTGGTTAAGCCCACCGGCATTGCCCAGGGCTTCGGCCAGCGTCATGCCGCTACGATCCATCTTAAGCGTGCTCTGTTTAACCACCTCGCCCATCACGAACACTTTCAGCGCGTCGTTTCGGGGAATAAACAGGATATCGCCCGAATAAAGCAGCTTATTTTGCATCAAATCGCCATGCTGCATCAGTGCATAGAGCGAAAGGCGGGAGTCCTTGCCATCATGCGTCAGCACGACGTTACGCCAGTCGGCATCCGCAGAAAGACCGCCAGCGGCGTTAACCGCATCCATCACCGTCAGCGGAATATTGGTTATGGGTTGCTGGCCTGATTTTTCGACCTCTCCGGTGACATAGGCTTTTTGGGAACGGAAGGCGGCAACGCTGACGTCCACCTGCGGGCTCTCAATGACTTTATCCAGTCGAGATGTAATCTCTTCACGTACCTGTGAAACCGTTTTTCCCGCCACCCGCAGCTTACCGACGTAGGGATAAAAGAGCGTACCATCGGCGTTGACCCAGTTGCCGGCATCGCTCGCACTACGATATTGTCCCGCGGGCGTCGTTAATTCAGGGTGATCCCAGACGGTGACCGTCAGGATGTCGCCTGTGCCAATACGGTATTCCCAGTTTTTGATCTGCTCATCCAGATTAGGATTTGCCTGAGATTTCGACACGGTCGGAAGTAGTTTTTCAATTAATCCCGGCGTCAGTGGAAAAATCTCCACGCGCTTATCAAGCTGATAATTGTTCTCTTCCACAGAAATGACTTTTTTCCCGGATACGCTTAAGTTCTGACCTGAGGAAAAAACACACCCTGCCAACTGACTAACAGTAAGAAATAAAAGAGAAAATGCAGTTATATTTTTCATTTATATAAATATTAGTTTTTTAACGTTATGTTTATTGTTAAACCTGCAAAGAGATTCGAGCTAACACCATGAAATTTAATTATTTATTTTCCTTAACATGAGTTTATGGCATAATTAACCGCAACCCATCAGCTCTCTAGTAAAAACAATGAGAATACTCAGTCTTCTAAAAAGTAAGTGAGTACGTTTCACCCGACGACGATATTAAATCTTGTTGAGTGAGAAAGCATTCGTATAGAAGTCCAATTTTGACTTAGAAAGTTATTTTTAGAATTGATGAATGAAATAATAAATATTAAAAATACATTACACAGAAAATATTCACCACAATGATAAACATCATCCAGTTTGACTACACAAAACCGTCCACTTTTGTTACATTTTTTCTCAAACATACCCTGCGTTGATACTTAAAATGGACTGTCTGCTCCGCTTTGCACGACCTGCAGACGAAAAGTATCTGTAACGATATCACTGGAGAAAAAATGGCTAAGCGTAAATTGCTGCTTCTGGGTGTATTACTGTCTCTGGCGGGATCCGCATTCGCTGCCCCGCAAACGGCCGCTGCGCCATCGGGCATCAAGGCCTATGAAGAACAAGAGTTCATCGCTGACTTTACGAAATTCAAGATTGGCGACACGGCGCCGGCGCAGTACCAAACGCCGGAGTACACCATCAAACAGTATCAGCTGCGTAACCTGCCGGCTCCGGATGCCGGAACCCACTGGACCTACATGGGTGAGAACTACGTGCTGATCGGCGATGCTGATGGCAAGATCTACAAAGCCTACAATGGAGATATTTTCTATCACCGCTAACGCAATTCTGATTCGCCCCTGGCAGGAAAGCGACCGCCCTTTCCTGCGCACGCTCTACCTCCACGCCCGGCGTGAAGCCTGGCCATGGCTGGACAGCGCGGACTGGCAGCTTGAAGACTTTGACGCGGCAACCTGCGACGAAGTGATTTGGGTTGCTGTTCAGAACGGTCATCGCCTGGGTTTTGCCTCCGTCTGGACGAACGATAATTTCCTGCACAACCTGTTTGTCGATCCGCAATATCAGAGCATGGGCGTCGGGCATGAGTTGCTTGAACACGTACAGAAGACTTTTACCAGTACGGGTTCGCTTAAGTGTCTGGTGAAGAATGCGCAGGCTATTGCGTTTTACCAGCGACACGGCTGGCACATAGAGGCGACGGGTAATTCTCCGGACGGAGAGTATTATTTGATGCACTATCGGTTGAGTTAAAGTCGGGTGGCGGCTTCGCCTTACCCGACCTACGTGATGGTGCCATTTGTAGGCCGGGTAAGCGAAGCGCCACCCGGCAATTAGGAGCTGAGGAATTACACCGCGCGGAACGCGATTTCCCCCGGGATGATTTCGCCCTGCCAGTAGAGCTGCGCCGCAACGCGTCCCGCCAGCTGGCGATACATTTCCGCAAATTCGCTGTCCGGACGGCTGACAACCGTGGGCTTTCCGCTGTCCAGATCTTCACGCAGGGTAATGTGCAGCGGCATCTGCCCCAGCAGCTGGGTGTGATACTTCGCGGCCAGTTTTTCTGCACCACCCGTACCGAAGATAGGTTCGTGGTGACCGCAGTTGCTGCAGATGTGCACGCTCATGTTCTCGACGATACCGAGCACCGGCACTTCCACCTTCTCGAACATCACGATGCCTTTTTTGGCGTCAATCAGCGCGATATCCTGCGGCGTAGTCACGACGACCGCCCCCGTGACCGGAATGTTCTGCGCCAGCGTCAGCTGAATGTCACCGGTGCCCGGCGGCATGTCCAGCACCAGATAATCCAGATCCGGCCACATCGTCTCCTGCAGCATCTGCAGCAGCGCTTTGCTGGCCATCGGGCCGCGCCAGACCATGGCGTTATCGTCAGTCACCAGGTAACCGATGGAGTTGGTCGCCAGACCGTGCGCCATAATTGGCGCCATGTGGGTCCCGTCCGGCGAGGTGGGGCGCTGGTTTTCCGCGCCCAGCATGTTAGGAATAGACGGACCGTAGATATCCGCATCCAGAATACCGACCTTTGCCCCTTCCGCTGCCAGCGCGAGCGCCAGGTTAACGGCGGTAGAAGATTTCCCTACCCCGCCCTTGCCCGAGCTGACGGCAATGATATTTTTCACGCCGTTCACGCCAGGCTGGTTTTTCACGCGCTTCAGCGTGGCGATGCTGTGGCTCAGCTTCCAGTCGATCGCCTTCGCACCGGTAATACGCAGCAGCTCAGAGCTGGTCTGCTCTTTCAGCGCGTCAAAAGCGCTGGTCCAGACGAACGGCATCTGCAGCTCAATGTGCAGGGTATCGTCCAGCCAGGCAACGTGGTGTAACGCTTTCAGCGTAGTGAGATTGTGCTTCAGGGTTGGATGCTGAAAGTTAGCCAGCGTCCCGGCGACCATTGCTCGTAAGGCTTCCGGTGATTTGGCCTGGGATTGAGAACTCATCCCGACTCCTTTGTAGTTGTTCTGAAAAAAGACGTGTAATTACCAAGTTTACCCCAGAGGTAACAATTATTCATTTATGGATTAATGCCCTTATCACTTGGCGTAGTTATTACCTTTCGGGTAACATCAAAAACCCTTTTCACAGTTAAAAGAAGTAATGCCTACTATGACTCAAGTCGCGAAGAAAATTCTGGTAACGTGCGCACTCCCGTACGCCAACGGCTCAATCCACCTCGGCCACATGCTGGAGCATATCCAGGCTGATGTCTGGGTCCGTTACCAGCGAATGCGCGGCCACGAGGTTAACTTCATCTGTGCGGACGATGCTCACGGCACGCCGATCATGCTGAAAGCGCAGCAGCTGGGGATCTCCCCGGAGCAGATGATTGCCGAAATGAGTCAGGAGCATCAGACTGATTTTGCTGGCTTTGACATCAGCTATGACAACTATCACTCCACGCACAGCGACGAAAACCGCGAACTGTCGGAGCTGATCTACACCCGTCTGAAAGAGAACGGTTTTATCAAAAACCGCACCATCTCTCAGCTGTACGATCCGGAAAAAGGCATGTTCCTGCCGGACCGTTTCGTCAAAGGCACCTGCCCGAAATGTAAATCCCCGGACCAGTACGGCGATAACTGCGAAGTGTGCGGCGCGACCTACAGCCCGACCGAGCTTATCGAGCCGAAATCCGTGGTTTCCGGCGCAACGCCCGTCATGCGTGACTCCGAGCACTTCTTCTTCGACCTGCCGTCCTTCAGCGAAATGCTGCAGGCGTGGACCCGCAGCGGCGCGCTGCAGGAACAGGTGGCGAACAAAATGCAGGAGTGGTTCGAATCCGGCCTGCAGCAGTGGGATATCTCCCGCGATGCGCCGTACTTCGGCTTTGAAATCCCGAACGCGCCGGGCAAATATTTCTACGTCTGGCTGGACGCGCCAATCGGCTACATGGGCTCCTTCAAAAACCTGTGCGACAAGCGTGGCGACACCGTCAGCTTCGACGAATACTGGAAGAAAGATTCCACGGCCGAGCTGTATCACTTCATCGGTAAAGACATCGTTTACTTCCACAGCCTGTTCTGGCCGGCGATGCTGGAAGGCAGCAACTTCCGCAAGCCAACCAACCTGTTCGTTCACGGCTACGTGACGGTGAACGGCGCGAAGATGTCCAAGTCTCGCGGGACGTTCATTAAGGCCAGCACCTGGCTGAACCACTTCGACGCGGACAGCCTGCGCTACTACTACACCGCGAAGCTCTCTTCCCGCATCGACGATATCGACCTGAACCTGGAAGATTTCGTGCAGCGCGTGAACGCGGACATCGTCAACAAGGTGGTAAACCTGGCCTCCCGTAACGCGGGCTTTATCGCCAAGCGTTTTGACGGCGTGATGGCGGCTGAACTGGCTGACCCTGCCCTGTACAAAACCTTTACCGACGCGGCAGCCACCATTGGCGAAGCCTGGGAAACCCGTGAGTTCGGTAAAGCCGTGCGCGAAATCATGGCCCTGGCCGACCTGGCAAACCGCTATGTGGACGAACAGGCACCGTGGGTTGTCGCCAAACAGGAAGGTCGCGATGCCGATCTGCAGGCCATCTGCTCCATGGGCATCAACCTGTTCCGCGTGCTGATGACGTACCTGAAGCCGGTTCTGCCGCAGCTGGCATCCCGCGCTGAAGCGTTCCTGAACACCGAACTGACCTGGGATGCCATGGCGCAGCCGCTGCTCGGCCACAAGGTGAACACCTTCAAGGCGCTGTACAACCGCATCGAGATGAAGCAGGTTGAAGCCCTGGTGGAAGCGTCTAAAGAAGAGGTTAAAGCGGCTGCGGCACCGGTGACCGGCCCGCTGGCAGACGATCCGATTCAGGAGACCATTACCTTTGACGATTTCGCCAAAGTCGACCTGCGCGTGGCGCTGATCGAAAACGCGGAATTCGTGGAAGGTTCTGACAAGCTGCTGCGCCTGACGCTGGATCTGGGCGGCGAGAAGCGTAACGTCTTCTCCGGCATCCGTTCAGCCTACCCGGATCCGCAGGTGCTGATCGGTCGTCAGACCGTGATGGTGGCGAACCTGGCGCCGCGCAAAATGCGCTTCGGCATCTCTGAAGGGATGGTGATGGCCGCAGGCCCCGGCGGGAAAGATATCTTCCTGTTAAGCCCTGACGAAGGCGCGAAGCCTGGCCAGCAGGTGAAATAACAAAAAAGCCGGAGATAATCTCCGGCTTTTTTTATGGCGTTTTGTTTTCTCCCTCTCCCCGTGGGAGAGGGTCGGGGTGAGGGCATCAGGCCGCCCCCTACCGCCTTTACACCTTCGGGTGATGCACCCGGTGGGTCAGCCCGCGCAGGAAGTTACGCAGAAACTGATCGCCGCACTCGCGGTAGTTTTTATGATCCGGCGCGCGCATCATGGCGGTCACTTCCGGTACGGATACGCGGTATTTTTGCTCCGTCATGATCGCCACAATATCGTCCGTTTTCAGCGAGAACGCGATGCGCAGCTTTTTCAGCACCGTGTTGTTGTTCACGCGACGCTCCAGCGCCAGCTCCGGCGCGGCCGGATCTTTGCCACGCTTATCGTAAATCAGACCGTTCAGGAAACCCGACAGAATGATGTCCGGGCAGCGAACGAAGCCCTCTTCATCTTCTTTGGTCATCCAGGTATCGAAACCGGCAGAAGTGGATTCCATGTCCGACAGCGCAAGAATGCGCACCATGTCGTTATTGGTTGCTTTCAGGGTGTAGCGCAGGCTACGAAGAATATCGTTACTTAGCATAGAGCCTTCGAATGTCGATGATGCAATGGCGCGCAGTGTACCAGCTTTACAGGCCAATCGCCTCTTTCAAACTCTTGAGATAGCGACGGCTGACGGGTACCGTTTGCCCGGCACGCAGCACCAGCTCGGCCTGGCCGTTATCTTCCAGGCGGATCTCCTTCAGGTGCGCCATGTTCACCAGATACTGGCGGTGGCAGCGGATCAGCGGCGTGCGGCTCTCCAGCGTGCGCAGGGTCAGCTCGGTAAACCCTTCGTTCCCTTCCGCGCTGGTGACAAATACCCCGCTCAGGCGGCTGCTGACAAACGCCACATCATCCATCTGCAGAAGATAAATCCGGCTGTGCCCGGTGCAGGGGATAAACTTCAGCGGCTGCTGGTTTTCCGGCAGCAGCGTGACGTCCTGTACGGTTCGCTCCTGGCGTAAACGGGTGAGCGTTTTTTCCAGACGCTTCTCTTCGATCGGCTTGAGCAAATAGTCAAACGCGTGCTCCTCAAAGGCCTTAACGGCATATTCGTCGAACGCCGTCAGAAACACGATATAGGGGCGATGCGCCGGGTCGAGCATGCCGACCATCTCCAGCCCGCTGATGCGGGGCATCTGAATATCGAGGAACAGCACGTCCGGGCGCAGCTTGTGCACCGCGCCGATGGCCTCAATGGCGTTCGCGCACTCCCCCACAATCTCAATATCGGGCTGCTCCTGCAGCAGAACGCGCAGGTTTTCTCGTGCCAGCGGCTCGTCATCCACAATCAGCACTCTTAACATGCGTTTTCCTCCAGCGGCAGTCGTACGGTAATACGGGTAAATCGGTCTGGCTCACAGGCGACGGTAATGCCGCAGTCGTCGCCAAAATGGGCGCGCAGGCGTTTATCCACCAGGCTCATCCCTAAACCGCCCGAGGCGGAAGGCTGGTAAAGCCCGGCATTATCTTCAATATCCAGCACCAGATGGTGGTTGAAACGGCTGGCGGCAATGGTTATCTCCCCCGTTCCCAGAAGCTGTGACGTGCCGTGTTTAATGGCGTTTTCGACAATAGGCTGCAGGGTAAAGGCCGGGAGATGCTGATACGCCAGCTCGTCCGGAACGGAGAGCGACACCTGCAGGCGCGACTGGAAACGCGCCTGCTCGATCTGTAGATAGGCATTCACGTGCTCAATCTCATCGGCGAGGGTCACGATCTCAGACGGCCGTTTCAGGTTCTTACGGAAAAAGGTCGACAGAAACTGCACCAGCTGCGCGGCCTGATCGCTGTCGCGGCGGATCACCGCTTTGAGCGTGTTGAGGGCATTAAACAGGAAATGCGGGTTGACCTGAGCGTGCAGCAGCTTAATTTCGGACTGCGTCAGCAGGGCTTTCTGCCGCTCATACTGCCCGGCGAGGATTTGCGCGGACAGCAGCTGGGCTATCCCCTCCCCCAGCGTGCGGTTGATGGAGCTGAACAGACGGTTTTTGGCCTCATACAGCTTGATAGTCCCCATCACCCGCTGATTTTCCCCGCGCAGCGGAATCACCAGCGTGGAGCCCAGCTTGCACTGCGGATGCAGCGAACAGCGGTAAGGCACTTCGTTACCGTCGGCATACACCACCTCACCGGTTTCAATGGCGCGCAGCGTATAGGCTGAGGAGATCGGTCTACCCGGCAGATGGTGATCGTCCCCTGTGCCGGTAAAGGCCAGCAGCCGCTCGCGGTCGGTTATGGCCACCGCGCCGATATCCAGCTCCTTGTAAAGCACCTGCGCGACCTTCATGCTGTTCTCTTCGTTAAACCCCTGGCGCAGGATCCCTTCGGTCGAGGCGGCGACCTTTAGCGCCGTGGCGGAAAACGCCGAGGTGTACTTCTCAAACATGGCGCGCTTGTCGAGCAGAATGCGCATAAACAGCGCCGCACCCACGGTGTTGGTGACCATCATTGGGGCGGCAATGCTGCTGACCAGGTGCAGCGCATCTTCAAACGGACGGGCAATGAGCAGAATGATCGCCATCTGCGCCACTTCGGCCACAAAGGTAATGGCACCGGCGGTAAGCGGGCTAAAGACTTTATCCGGGCGGCCGCGTTTGATCATGTAGCTGTGCACCAGGCCGCCGAGCAGCCCTTCCACGATCGTCGAGATCATACAGCTCAGCGCCGTCATTCCGCCCATGGAATAGCGATGCAGACCCCCGGTTAAGCCGACAAGCCCACCGACGACGGGACCGCCCAGCAGCCCGCCCATCACCGCGCCGATAGCGCGCGTGTTGGCAATAGAGTCTTCGATATGGAGGCCAAAATAGGTCCCCATAATGCAGAAAATAGAGAAGGTAACGTAGCAGAGCAGCTTATGCGGCAGACGTACGGTAACCTGCA